>CAVRAJ010000001.1:0-1559216 GCA_963718945.1 uncultured Acidobacteriota bacterium
ACATCCGCGACGCTTATGTCGATTTTAAGTCCAGCGGCGCCTGGCTGGTTAACGCACACATTGCACAGTACCTTCCCGGCGGCCCCTGGAACCATGAGCCTCTTGGTTCACGCAAACTCCTGCTCCACAAGAACGAAATCTACAAGCTTGCTGGACGCACTCAATCGAAGGGCTTGACCGTCATTCCGCTTCGCATTTATTTTCGCAACGGCCTCGCAAAGGTCGAAATCGCTCTCGCGCAAGGCAAGAAGTCGTGGGACCGCCGTCAGGACGAACGCGACAAAGAAGCTCGCAGGGAAACTGAAAAAGCCATGTACAACAACCGGAGGCGATGAAGAATAATGCAAATCACACTCGAACCAAAGCCGTATGCCGCGCTGGAAACGGACGCTCTCGTTACTTACGTTTTCGAAGAGTCTGATCCCGTGCAAGGCCGCATCGCGGAAATCGATCAAGCAGCCAGCGGCCTGCTCAAAAAACTGGCAAAGAGCGGAGAACTGACGGGCAAAGCGCTCGAGATGACGCTCGTTCACGCGCCGGCAGGATTGAAGGCCGCGCGGCTGCTGCTCGTAGGAGCGGGCAAGCGCGACAAATTTGATTCCGCCGTGCTACGCAAGATTGCCGGTGTTGCCGTGCGTTATTTGAAGGCGCGCGGCGTGCACAATTTTGTTTTTGCAGCGCGCGAAAACGGTGGAACGGAAGACACCGCGCAAGCGGTCGCCGAGGGCGCCATCGCCGCGGACTTTGAATCGGATAAGTACAAGACGGACAAGAAAGGCGACAAGTCCATCGATTCCGTCCTGCTCGCCGGGTATTCCGACGCCGAGCGCGCCCCTGGCGAGAAAGGTTTAACACGCGGGCGCATCATCGCGGAATCGCAGAATTTTGCCCGCGATCTCATCAACGAACCGTCGAATAAACTCACGCCGAAGATTCTTGCCGAAAAAGCGGAGGCCATGGCCAAGCAAGCCGGCCTGGCAGTGGAAATACTCGACGAAAAGAAAATCGTCAACCTGAAGATGGGCGCGTTGCTCAGTGTCGCGCAAGGCGGGCCCGAACCGCCGCGCATGATCGTCATAACGTATACTCCGGCGAATCCCAAGCCAGGTGCGCCAGTGATTGGCCTTGTCGGAAAAGCGGTGACGTTTGATACCGGCGGCATTTCCATCAAGCCTTCCGAAGGCATGGAAAAAATGAAGTACGACATGGCCGGCGGCGCCACGATGATTGGCGTGATGCGCGCGCTCGCGGCCCTGAAACCAAACGTGAAGGTCATCTGCGTGGTTCCCTCCACGGAAAACATGCCGGGCGGCAAAGCCCAGAAACCCGGCGACATTCAGACCGCCATGTCCGGCAAGACGATTGAGGTCCTGAACACGGACGCCGAAGGGCGGCTGATCCTTGCCGACGGCGTTCACTACGCGAAGCAACTCGGGGCGACGCATCTCGTGGACGCAGCGACGCTTACGGGAGCGATTGTAGTGGCGCTCGCCAGCATCAACGTGGGCGTGTTCAGCGGCGCCGATCAATCGTGGACCGACAAAGTTCTCGCTTCGGCGAAAGCGGCCGGCGAAAAAATGTGGCAGATGCCGATGGACGACGAATACCGCGAGTTCATCAAGGGCACCGTGGCCGACATTCAGAACATCGGGAGCGGCAAAGGCGGCGGCTCGATTACGGGAGCGTGGTTCATCCGCGAATTTGCCGGCGACACGCCGTGGGTGCACTTGGACATTGCGGGCACGGCCTGGAATGATGATGCGAAGCCCTGGCTCGCCAAAGGCCCCACCGGAGTTGCGCTACGTACTTTAGTCCAACTGGTGATGTCTTACTGATTTTTTGCTTTTGCGAAAAAATCCTATAGGTTGAGCGGTGGACGGGTCAGTTCGTCCACCGTTTTTTTTCTTCCTTATTTTCTCTGCCTACTGCGTCCATCCGGTTCGTTGACTTCGCTCTTCGCGTGCCCTAAGATGCCTTCGCGACAGTGACTGAATCCCACCCCATTCTCGGCCAAACCTTCTCTCACTATCACATCCTTGAGCAGCTCGGCGGCGGGGGTATGGGTGTCGTCTATAAAGCAGAGGACACGACCCTCGGACGAATGGTCGCCCTGAAATTTCTCCCCGAAGAATTATCGCGAGATAAAGCCACTCTCGAACGTTTCCTTCGCGAAGCCCGCGCTGCCGCTGCGCTCAACCATCCCAACATCTGCACAATTCACGAGATTGGCGAATACCAGGACGGTCGTCGCTTCATCGTGATGGAACTCCTCAAGGGCCAAACTCTGAAGCACCGGATCGCGGGCGGCCCGCTGCCGCTGGACTCCCTCGTCGAATTCAGCATTCAGTCCGCCGACGCGCTCGATGCTGCGCACGCGGAAAATATCATCCATCGCGATATCAAACCGGCGAACATATTCGTGACCGATCGCGGCCAGGCCAAAGTTCTCGATTTCGGCCTCGCCAAAGTCATGCCTTCCGGAAGCGATGGCGCCACGCACGGCACCGCCACGATCGACGAGGCCAATCTCACCAGTCCCGGCGTGGCTCTCGGCACCGTCGCCTACATGTCTCCCGAGCAAACTCTCGGAAAAGAACTCGACGCCCGCACCGATCTTTTTTCTTTCGGTGTCGTCCTTTACGAAATGAGCACGGGCCGCCCCGCGTTCTCCGGCTCCACCTCCGCCGCCATATTCGACGCCATCTTAAATCGCTCTCCCATCGCTCCTGTTCGCCTTAATCCGGAACTCCCTCCTGAACTCGAGCGCATCGTGAACAAGGCCCTCGAAAAAGATCGCGCCATGCGCTACCAGAGCGCCGCCGATCTACGCGCCGATCTCAAGCGCCTCCAGCGCGACACCAGCTCCAGCCGCGTCCAGGCCCAGGCCGCAGCCAGCGCGCAAGACGCTGCCAGCGCCGCCACAACAACCTCTCCCGCGCAACCTGCCAGCGGTTCCGGTGGCACTCCCACCGCCCCTCTCGCTGGCACGGCATCCGCGGGGACTCCCGTTGCCTCGCAGCGGAATCTTTGGCTCATTCCCGGTCTGATCGGTGCTCTGGTCGCTGCCGCCGCGATTATTTTTGCGGTCTCCAAATTCTCTCCGCGAAAAATCGCGCTCGACATTCAAAGCATGCGGATCTCCCCGCTAACACAATCCGGCAAAGCCTCTGCCGTGACCATCTCTCCGGACGGGCGGTACGTCGTCTACGTCCTCACTGATGGCGGCAAGGAAAGCCTCAGTGTTCGCCAGGTCGAAACCGGCAGCGACGTTCAGGTTCTTGCACCGGATGAGACGGCCTACAACAGTCTCACATTCTCCTCCGACGGTAATTACGTCTACTTCAGCCGCCTCAATAAGCAAATCGCCGGGTACAACGACATCTACAAAATGCCCGTCCTCGGCGGCCAGCCGCAGTCCATCGCGCACGACGCGGACACTGCGCCCGCCATTTCTCCCGATGGCAAGCACCTCGCTTTTCTGCGTGGCGATCCGGCGAAATTCGAGCTGCACGTTGTGCTTACAGATATCGATGGCGGAGGCGAGAAGATTCTTACCTCGCTTCCGGCAGTTTCCAATAATACCAGCCTGTCAGTTCCGGCCTGGTCCCCAGATGGCAAGACTCTTGTAGTCGCGGATTGGAGAAGTTCTGGCGAGCGCTTTCTCTACGCCATCTCTCCCGTCGACGGCTCCTCTCGCCCGCTATATCAATCCCGCAACTCAGTTGGCCGCTCCGTTTGGATGCCCGATGGTTCCGGCTTGCTTTTCTTGATGGCCGAGCCCGGCGCTAATTCTCCGGGCCAGCTTTGGTATATCTCCTTTCCGGCTGGAGAGGTCCATCGACTGACAAATGATTTGACCAACTACGGCCTCGAATCAATCGGGCTCACGCAAGACGCCAAAACGATCGCCGTAGTGCAAACCTCCGTCAACCTCGAACTTTGGGCCGCCCCAGGCGGCGACGCCACCCGCGCCACACAAATTCCTTTCAATGGCGAGCCTGGCCGCATCGACGCAGCAACCGCGGATCGCCTGATCATTCAGAATCGGCACGCGCAAGTTTTCGCGCTGCGCCCCGATGGCTCCGGGCAGACCGAGCTGCTCTCCGGACGAGACATCGACAACCTGCTCGAATGTGGGCCAGCCGGTACGCTCTTCTTTTCCGAACAGCGCGATGGCTCCGTCAACGTATGGAAAGCCGATGCCGACGGCAGCAATCCAGTCCAGTTGACTCACGCGAAGCGCGCGCGGTTCTCTGCCTGTACGCCGGATGGCAGGTCGTTCATCTCCTGGCAATCGCCAGACCTGCTCCTCGAGGACATCGACGGGAAAGCGCCGGCCACCAAGATCGACATGGAATCGAAATACGGGCGCGTCCGTGTTTCACCCGATGGCCAAATGCTCGGCGCCATTGATTTCGTCGTAGGCCCGCCGGAGAGGATGGCTTTCATCTCTGCGCCCCTAAATGGCGGCAAGCCGAACTATCTCTTTGAGAACGTTCCTTCCGCCGCGACGTGGGGAGACTGGGCGCCCGATGGAAAAGCATTTGATTACGCGCTGCTCCGCAAGGGTGCGGCGAATGTCTGGCGGCAACCCCTCGCCGGGGGGCCCTACCAACAAATCACAAAATTCACCACGCCTGTGCTCAGCAGTTTCCGCTGGTCTCGCGACGGCAAGATCCTCTATCTCGTTCGCGGGACGCGATCTGCCGATATTGTCTTGCTGCGAGATACGAAATAATTTAACCGCGTTCACCATCGGGAGTTTCGCATCGTGTAGTGGCGCAGCACGTTCCGCCATTACAGTGGAACGATGTATCGTGCCTCTACGAGCGCCACTGCTTCGCCGATTTTCATTTTTACATTTTTTCCGGGGCTTCAATGCCCAGTAAACCCAGAGTCTCTACCAATCGAGCCTCCACCAATTCGGTCAAGCGCAACAGAAAGGCGCGTTTTTGTTCATCGGCTTCCGTCAGGATGTGATGCTTGTGGTAGAAATTGTTGAACTCCTGCGCCAAGTGAAACGCGTATTTCGCGACGAAGGCAGGCTCTTGCGCGCCGATGGCTGCATCGACGGCAAGATCCAGCGAGCCGGCGCTTAACAACAATTCCCAGAGGCCGTTGCCATCCGGGCCGCTCATGAGAGTGGCAACTGTTTCCTGCGTCACAGGAACCTTTGTTGCTCCAGACTCCAGGCCTTTTCTGCGGATGCCGCGAATTCGGACTATGGCGTACTGACAGTAGGGTCCGGTCTCGCCTTCAAAACTTAGGGCGTCTTTGAAGTCAAAGGCGATGATCGCGTTGCGAGTAAATTTCAGCAGGAAAAAACGCAGCGCGCCTATCGCAATCTCATGCGCGGTTTGTTTTTGCTCGGCTTCGCCCATTTCGGCATGGCGCTGCTGAACTTCGGCGAAGGTTGCGGCTTCGAGTTTGTCGATCAGGTCATCGGCTTTAACGCCGAAGCCCTTGCGGCCGCTGACTTGGATGAAGGGGAGCTTGGCTTCTTCGGGTGAGAGTTCGTAGCCCAGTTCTGCCGCGCAACGTGGAGTGAGCACGACGAATGCATAGGAAAGGTGAATGGATTTGTCGGCGGCTTCGGCGTGGCCGAGGCGGCGCAGGGCTTCGGCGACGACATCTTGCACGTAGGACTGGCGCGTGTCGATGACGTTGTAAACGGCGGTGGCAGGTTCGGCGAAATGCGGCGCAGCAGGATCGCTGTTGAGTGTGGTCGTGGCCCACACCATTTCTCCTTCAGGAACATTTGTCCACTTGCGGTAATGGAAGTCTTTGCCGAGCAGTCCAAATTTCCAGAGCTGGTAAGCGATATCTTTTCCGACGTAGGTTACGGTTCCGTTCGAGCGGACGATGATCTTGTCTTGGATGTTTTCTTCGTCGGAAGGGGAATAGGTTAAGGAGGTAGAGGAAGTAGATGAGGTAAAGGAGGAAGAGGCGCCAAGATCGAGGCCTTTGGCCTGATCCTTTACTTCCTTTATTTCCTTAACTTCCTTTGCGTCCTTTACTTCTTCTTTCCACGGCATGATCCAGCAGCCGGCCATTTTCCCTGTGCCCACCAGTTGAATGACGCCGGACTTTTTTAGAAGCTCGAAGGCCGCATCCCAGAATTTGAGGTGAAGGATTTCGCTTTCACGGGCAAGGAGTTCGTACGAGATGCCGACGCGAGCCATGGTTTTAAGATGCAGACTTGTGATGGTGTCAGCGACAACATGGGCGACTTCGGATTCCTCACCGCGATCTTCTTCGATGGCTTTGAGGGTACGGGCGCGAACTTCGGCGGCGCGCGACTTGTCTGCTTCGAGAAAGTGCGTGGTTTTGGCGTAGAGATCCCAGCAGTAGTAGTCGAAGCGCGGTTCCATGGCGGCCATTTTCACGCTAACGGGAGTGAGCCGCTCCATGTCGAGAAAGCCGATGACGACGTCCGCGACCTGAACGCCGGTGTTATCAATGTAATTCTGGATCTGAACGGGGTTTCCGGCCTGGCGTAAGATGCGCGCCATGGTGTCACCAAGGACAGAGTTGCGGAGATGGCCGATGTGCGCGGCTTTGTTGGGATTGATGCTGGTGTGCTCGACGATGACTTTTCCGGATTTTCTCTGAGAAGGAAGTGGCGAGTGGCGAGTGGCAAGCGGCGAGACGGAATCCCAGAAAGCAGCGCGGTCGAAAAAGGCGTTCAGATACCCGGCGCCGGCAACTTCGATGCGAGCGATGCCTTCGATTTTGCCGATATTGTTGGCGATTTCTTGCGCAATGATGCGCGGAGCTTTTTTCAGTCGCTTGGCAAGCTCGAAGCAGACGGGAGAGGCAGCTTCACCCATTTCGATTTTGGGCGGGCGATCGAGCACGACGTCAATGGAGACGGAGTACTGCTGCTGGATGTGGCGCGCCAGGGCATCGCGGAGGCGATTTGTGAGGGTTAGGTACACGGTTCCTCGCTTACAGGGAGGTGTGAGTATAAGTGGAGAAGGGGAAGGTGGTCAAAGGCAGGGGAGAGGTGTTGGTGCATTGCGAGGGGCGGAGCTATACCCACCCCCCGGTGTTTTGCGCAAAGAGTGTGGAAAGCATTGATAATACAGGGGATGCGAAATTCGCTGTGGCAAAAGAGTGCGTAACAGTATGAAAACAAAGGAAGCGTAAATCCTTTGGAATGATATTGATATGGTCGGTCTGTAGGAGTGACAAACAAAGGGGTTACGCGACGGAGGAGGCGAGGAATTGAAATGAGCTGATGCCACGGGGTTTAGAAGGGACCGCGTGGCGAGAGGACATGGCAGCAGGGCACGGCGGGCGTGCCGGACTATTCACAACAGTTGTAGCACATTCGCTACAGTTGTCAAGTGATTAATGGTAAGTGGCTTGTTTGCTGCGAGATGGCCGGGCAAACCGTTTCGGAGTCGAAGGCCGGCCGCCTTAGGGCCGACCACCGCCGAATACCGGGGAGTTGTCGCTATCCATTGTAATGTGATACAGAGGCGTCGCTTAGTTTGACACTCCTGCGCTGCGCCGATAGTATCGAAAGACTCCAACGGAACACACCAAAATGCAGGGTTCCCGCGGCGACGGCATTCCATGAAGCTGGCTTATTTTGATTGCTTTTCGGGGATTAGCGGGGACATGACGCTGGGCGCGTTGGTGGATGCGGGCTGCGCGGTCGAGGATTTGCGCGCGGAGTTGAGCGGGCTGCAGGTTCCCGGATGGGAATTGACGGCGGAGAAGGTATGGAAGAACGGGATGGCGGCGACTTATGTGAGGGTGGTGACGGAGGATCAGTCGAAGCACCGGTCGCTTGGCGCGATTTTGGAGATTTTGGAGAAGTCGCAATTGGCGGCGGTCGTGCGGGAGCGGGCCGGGGCTATTTTTCGGAGGCTTGGAGAGGCGGAGGCGCGTGTTCACGACGTGGCGCTGGAAAAGATTCATTTTCATGAGGTTGGGGCGGTGGATGCGATTGTGGATATTGTGGGGGCTTGTATCGGATTTCAGACACTGGAAATCGAGAAGTTTGCTTGCTCTCCGCTGAATGTTGGCGGCGGGACGGCGAAGATGGCACATGGAGTTTTGCCGGTGCCGGCTCCAGCTACGGCTAATTTGCTTCAGGGTAAGCCGACTTACTCGAATGGGGTGCAGAAGGAGTTGGTGACACCTACGGGGGCGGCGATTGTGGCTACGCTTTGCGAATCGTTTGGGCCGCAGCCGGGGATGAGCGTGTCGGCGATTGGGTATGGGGCGGGGACGGCTGATTTGGAGGGGCAGCCTAATGTTTTGAGGATTATGGTAGGGGAAGAGGTTGGCGCGTGGAAAGTCGAAGAGAGCGGAGCACAGCCAGGATTCATCGCAGAAGGCGCGATGGAGAGGAGTTTGGCTGTGCCACTGGGATTTGATGAGGAGATTGCGGTTATCGAGGCGAACCTGGACGATATGAACCCGCAGATTTTTGGGTATTTTTTGGAGAAGGCGCTGGGGGCGGGGGCGCTGGATGTTTATACGACGCCGGTGCAGATGAAGAAGAACCGCCCGGGGACTTTGCTGACGGTTTTGTGTAAGCCGGCGGATACGAATGCGTTGATGGGGTTGATTTTTGCGGAGACGACGACATTCGGAGTCAGGACCTATCGGGCGCAGCGGAGAATATTGCCTCGGGAATGGGTGAATGTAGGGACGGAGTTTGGAGATGTGCGGATTAAGGTGTCGCGGGTGAATGGGCGAATTTTGCATGTGGCGCCGGAGTTTGAGGATTGCCGCAAGTTGGCGGTGGAGAAGAATGTGCCATTGCAGCGGGTGATTGCGTCGGCTTTGCGGAATTATGAAGGAAAAGACTAAGAGAAAAGACTTACACAGAGGGCTCAGAGGACACAGAGAGCACGGAGAAGAGTGGAACGGATAGAGATGGCTGCGGGAAAACCAAAATATTATTTGACGACGCCGATCTACTACACGAACGGGTTGCCGCACATCGGGCACACGTATTCGACGATCGTTTGCGACACGATACGGCGATACAAGCGTATGCGAGGTTTCGACGTAGTTTTGACTACGGGTACCGATGAACACGGCATCAATGTGGAACGGTCGGCGAAGAAGGCGGGGATTCCGGAGTCGGAGTTTGTGGCGAAAATGGCGGCGCAGTGGAAGGCCCTTTGGGATGAGCTTGGGGTGCAGGGCGACGAGTTCATTCGCACGACGGATTTGAAACATGCGCACACGGTGCAATGGCTTTTCAAGCTGTGCCGCGAAAATGGCTACGTTTACCCAGGGCATTACACCGGCCAATACTGCATTTACGATAACGCATATGTGGATGTGAAGCCTGGCGAGCCATGCCCGGATTGCGGGCGGCCTACGGAAACCGTCACCGAGCCAAACTATTTTTTCAAGCTATCGGCGTTTCAGAAACCGCTGCTCGATTTGTACGCAAAGAATCCTGATTTCATTCAACCAGAGGCACGGCGAAATGAGGTGCTGAGTTTTGTCGAAGGCGGACTAAGGGATTTGAGCATTACGCGGACGACGATTCGCTGGGGCATTCCGGTACCGGGGGAGGAGCCGCACGTTTTTTATGTGTGGTTTGATGCGCTTACTGCGTATCTAAGCGCGGTCGGCGGGCCGCAGTATGAGAAGGTCGGGTACTGGCCTGCGGATTTGCATTTGGTGGGGAAGGAGATTATTCGGTTTCACGCGGTTTACTGGCCGGCGTTTTTGATGGCGGCGGGGTTGCCGTTGCCAAAACAAGTTTGGGCGCATGGCTGGCTTTTGATGGATAGCGCGAAGATGAGCAAGTCGCTGGGGAATGTGGTGCGGCCGCGGCCGATTGTGCATGTGTTGGGGATGGATGCGCTTCGCTACTATTTGCTGCGCGAAACGGTGTTTGGGCAGGACGGGAACTTTAGTTATGACGCGCTGGTAACGCGTTATAACAGCGATTTGGCGAATGGGCTGGGAAATTTGGCGAGCCGAACCGCGGCGATGATTGAGAAAAATTGCGGCGGGAAGATTCCCAAGCCTGGAGCGATCCAGGCGCAGGATACGGCGCTTGCCAAGGAGACGCAGGCGGCGATCGGCGAGGTGATGGAGCATTACGAAAAGCTGGAATTTTCGCGGGGGCTGGAAGTCATTTGGGCGCTAATTTCCGCAGCGGATAAGTATTTGACGGTGGAGAAGCCGTGGTCGCTCGGAGAATCTGCTGACGAGCAGCAGCGGCGCGCGACCGTTCTCTGGACAGCCGCTGAAGTTTTGCGTGCTGTGACAGTGCTCACTTATCCCGTTTTACCGGAGAGCACAGCAAAAGTTTGGGCGCTGCTCGGGCAAGCGGGAGCGCTTGGGGCGGTGAATCTAGAAGGATTGGCGTGGGGACAACTCGCGCCGGGCACTACGCTTGGAAAATCCCAGGCGTTGTTTCCACGCATTGAGAAAGCAGAAGCAATCGAGAGGATGGAAGCCATGGAAAAAGAAGCACAGAATGCACCTTCACCGGCTGCGGCGACGACGCCTGCAACGGCACCCGCTCCGGCCGGAACGGCGGCAGCCCCGGCTGCTGCTGCACCTGCTGCGGCGGAGAAAATCGGCATTGAGGATTTTGCGAAAGTCGAGATGCGCGTGGGGCAGATCAAGACGGCGGAGCGGATTGTTGGCGCGGACAAGCTGCTGAAGCTCACCGTGGATATTGGGACGGAGATTCGGCAGATTTGCGCGGGGATTGCGCAGTTTTACGAGCCGGAGAAATTGGTGGGGCGCAAAGTCGCCGTAGTCGTTAATCTCGCACCGCGAAAACTTCGTGGCGTGGAATCGAACGGGATGATTGTGGCGGCGTCGGTTGGGCCGGAGGGGCGACCTGTGCTGGTGGGATTTCCGGATGAGGATGTGGAGATTGGAGCGAGATTAAAATGAGCATTTCTTATCCGGTATTCGCTTTCGAGAAGGACGACCATTCGATGCATTTGATCGAAGGCGAAGACCGGATCTTGCGTCAGCTCGAGGCCATCGACGTCGAAAACGACGAATATGTGTTTTGGGATGCAAACGGAGGCGGCGTTCGCATGGGGGTGTCCGTGGGCGCGTTCAAAAGCAAGTTAGAAAGTGTTAGTGCGTGTCCAGCGTCCTTTCCGATCCAAGAGGCCTTCAGATTGTTCGCGGCCAGTATGGGCATCTCTGAGCCTCTGAGCGACGGAGCCCCAGTAAAGGTTTGGAAGCAGATTCAACAAATCCAGAAAGATTCGTAAAGAACGATTCACCATGGAATTGATTGATTCACATGCACATGTGGATGATGCCCGGTTTGATGAAGATCGAGAAAACATGTTTGGGCGGGCGCGGGCGGCGGGTGTAACTACTTTGCTGGCGATTGGGACTGGGCCGGGGCCGGAGAAGTTGGATGCCGCGCTACCTTTCGCTGAGAAGTATGACTGGATTTACACGACGGTGGGGATTCATCCGCATGAGGCGAGGGAAGTAACGCAGGCACATCTAGACGAGTTGGCGCGGTTGGCGAAGCATCCAAAGGTGATTGCTTGGGGCGAGATTGGGCTAGATTATTTTTACGATCATTCGCCGCGCGATGTGCAGGAGCGCGTGTTTCGGGATCAGATGGCGCTGGCTGCGCGGGCGAAGTTGCCGATTATTATTCATTGCCGGGATGCTTGGGCGGATTGTTTACGATTGATTGAGGAAGTTTGGCGTCCGACTGGACTTGGCGGGATTTTGCATTGCTTCACGAGCACGTTGGAGGACGCTCGGCGTGGCATCGACATGGGATTTATGATTTCGTTTGCGGGGAATTCGACTTATCCGAAAACGCAGAATCTTCGCGACGTTGCGAAAGCTTTGCCGATGGAGAGTATTTTGATAGAGACGGACGCGCCATACCTTGCGCCGCAGCCTTACCGGGGGAAACGGAACGAACCTGCGTATGTGGCGGAAGTAGCGCGCACGCTCGCGAGTGTGAGAGACTTACCCGCGGATGAATTTGCTTCCAGGACAGCAGGGAATTTCCGGCGGTTCTTCCGTCTTTCCGAGCCGGCCATGTCCACGGCTGCGGAGTCCCAAAGATGAATGAAGGCCAAGGGAGGAAGGCGATCGCGCTGCTTACTGCCAAAGAGATTTTTGATCTCGTGCGAGACGATCTGGTTCTGGTTGAAGAAGAACTCGCGCGACAGAGCGCTGGCGCCTTCGAGCCGGTTTCGGAGATTACGAGCTACCTGCTCGGTGGAGGGGGTAAGCGACTGCGTCCGGCGCTGCTGCTGCTTTGCAACGCGTACACGGGCCGGCGGAGCTCCGGAGCGATTCGTTTGGCCGCGGTGGTGGAGTTGCTTCACAGCGCCACGCTGATTCACGATGATGTGATCGACAGCGCGGACACGCGGCGCGGGCGTCCTTCCGCGAATTCGCGGTGGGGCAATCATCGCAGCGTGCTCGCCGGGGATTGGCTTTACATGCAGTCGTTTCAGATGGCACTGGAAGAGAGAAATTTTCGGATTCTCGACATCCTGATCGATCTCACGCAGAAAATGGTGGAAGGCGAACTGATCCAATTGGCAAAAATCGGGCGCATCGACGTTACGGAAGAAGATGCGCTGCGGCTCGCAACGTACAAGACGGCGTGTCTCTTCAGCGGGTGCGCACGGTTGGGAGCGGTGCTTGGAGGTTTGGAAGGCGAGGAGGAAGAGGCGGTTGCAGATTACGGGCGCTATGCGGGGCTGGCGTTCCAGCTAGTGGATGATCTTCTGGATTTTACGGCTTCGACCGAGCAGCTCGGGAAGCCGGTTTTGAGCGATTTGAAAGAAGGAAAGGTCACGCTGCCGTTGATCTACGCGATGGACAATGGGCATCGCGACGCGCGGGGGCTGGTGGCACGAGTGCTCGAGGAAAAAGAGTTCAACTCGGTGCGCGCAGAGACGATTGTTTCGTTGGTGCATGATTCCGGGGCGCTGGATCGGGCGCGGAGCCTTGCACACGAGTATGCGCGCCGGGCCAAGGCGTGCCTTGAGGGGCGCGGGGACTCGGAGTATGCGCGGGCTTTGTTGACGCTGCCTGACTTTATTCTTGAGCGAGAGAACTGACGGCTGGAGCAGTGGAAGAAGGGCACGGCATGACGTGCCCCTACGAAGGCAGTCACTGACGCGGGATTTAGCCGCTTTGGATGCCATGCTTCCTTTTAGACTGGTCTACCACAAAGGCTACGACTTAAACCTGGGCGAGCACGTTTTTCCTTCACAGAAATTTCATTTGATTGCGGAAACTCTGGCGCGAGAAGGCATCGCGGCGGCGGAGGATTATCTTAGGCCAGACCCCGCATCGGACGAGGATATTCTGCGCGTGCACGCGGCGGAGTGGGTGCACAAGCTCAAGACGGGCACGCTGACCGCGAGCGAGATTATGAAGCTGGAGATTCCATATTCGCGGGAGGCGGTGGAAGCATGCTGGCTGGCGGCGGGAGGCTCGATTCTGGCGGGGCAGTGCGCGTTGCGCGACGGTTTCGGATGCAATCTTGGAGGCGGATTTCATCATGCATATCCGGGGCATGGCGAGGGATTTTGCGCGGTCCACGACGTAGCGGTGGCCATTCGAAGGCTGCAACACGATGGTGCGATTCGAAGGGCCATGGTTGTCGATACGGATGTGCATCAGGGCAACGGCACGGCGGCGATTTTTGCCGAGGACGAATCCGTTTTTACGCTTTCCATCCATCAAGAAAATAATTATCCGGCGTACAAGCCTCCCTCGGATGTCGATCTTGAGATGGGGGACCGGGTGGATGACGACGAATATCTGGGAGCGTTGATTCCGGCGGTGCAGTCCGCGCTGAATGAATTTCAGCCGGAGATCGTCTTCTATGTGGGCGGGGCGGATCCGTTTTGCGAGGACCAACTCGGCGGATTGTCGCTCACGAAGAAGGGGCTGAAAGAGCGCGACCGACGGGTGTTTGAAGAAGCGCGTAGACGGGGGATTCCCGTGGCCACAGCATTGGCCGGAGGTTATGCGCGGCGAGTCGAAGACACAATTCGCATCCATGTAAACACGATTGTTGCGGCGCGCGAAGTCGCGTTGGCTTTTCCTTCGGTTTCGGCGGCAGGTCAGCCGTAAACCGGCGCTCACGATCAAGGCCATCGCTAGTTACGGAAACGTGAGGTATTTCATGTTGCGTTTTAGATCGCCGTTCGTCCACGGGCTATTGTTTTTCGTGGTCTTCCTAGTGGTTGGAGAAATGGCGGCAAAGCAGGCCTTGGCGCAGTCCCCAGCGGATTCGACGAAGAAGTTGAAGGTGTATATTTCGGTCGATATGGAAGGCGTGGCCGGCGTAGTCACTGCGGATCAACTTCTTCCTGGTGGATTTGAGTACGAGCGCTTCCGGCATTTCATGACCGATGAGACGCTGGCAGCGGTGCGCGCGGCAAAAGAAGAGGGAGCGGGTGAAATCGTCATCAGCGACTCGCATGGAAACGGCGAGAATCTGCTAATCGAGGAGTTTCCCAAAGACATTCGCATCGTGCGTGGCTGGCCGCGGCATGGCGGAATGATGGCCGGACTGGATTCGAGTTTCAGCGCCGCGATCTTTATCGGCTATCACGCATCCACAACGAACCCGAACGGCGTGCGGGCGCACACGTTTTCAAGCGCACACTACGCACGAGTGGTTTTGAATGGCAACGCGGTAACGGAAGGGGAGTACAACGCCGCGTACGCCGGAGCGAAGGGAGTGCCCGTTGTTTTTGCGTCCGGCGATGACGCGGCTGTGGAAGAGCTCAAATCGCGGCTTGGGAGTATCGAAACCGTAGAGACGAAAAAGGCGCTCAGCTTCCATTCCGCAGAAACGCTGACACCGGCAATTTCGTGCGACAGAATTCATGCCGGCGTAAAGGACGCGCTGGGGCGGTTGCAAGATTTCAAACCATTCGTGGTCAAGACACCGGTGACGCTGGAGATTACGTTTAAGAACTACATGCCCGCAGAGGTGCTCAGTTATCTCCGGATCGTGCAGCGCGTGAATTCACACACGATCCGGTTCGTGGGAAAGGATATGGACGAGGTGGACGACTTCGAAGAATTCATCTCTAACTATAGCGGCGATTTGACGCCGTGAGCGGGCTTCTCCGCGCTTTCTTTTTGCCCTGCCAGCACGCGGCGCACCGCGCCGGTCAATTCTGGCTCGACGTTATCGGGGTCGAACCCCTCCGCGCGATAGGCAATCTTTCCCGTGCGATCGAGAATGACGACGGTGGGGAAAGCATTGACGGCGAGAAGACGGTCCAGACCATCGGCGAAGACCACGGTCGTGCGGGGCTTTTCTTCCTCAAGATATTCCGTCACGCGGGATTCATCCTCATCGCAATCGGCGGCTAGAAAAACAATGTCCGGAATTCCCTGAAATTGCGCTGCCACGCGCTCGAAATGCGGCTCCAACTCGCGGCATGGTCCGCACCATGTGGCCCAGAAATTCAGGACGACGATTTTTCCCTTCTCCTCGGCGAGTGAATAGGACGAACCGTCCAGAGCCTTCCGCAACTTGAAATCGTAGGGCTCTTTAGCATCCGCGTTTCTCGCCTGTTTCGGCGGGTCCGAAGACGCCGCCACCTCGTCGTATGCGTGCAGGAGATAGTCGCCGAGCCCTTGATCGGAGCCGTGCGCAAGGCGCCAGACATTGCCAAGCTTTTGACGAATCTCGCGCCGGTTCGCGCCGCCGGGGGCACCTGCAAGCGCAAAGGCCCTCGCGTATTCGCGGATGGCGGCCGGCAAATCCTTGTTCAATTCCGCGATTTCGCCCAGTTTCTCTCCCGCCGAGGCGCTAGGCGAGAGCGCCATGCTCGCGCGAAAGTCTTTTTCGGCATCGGCGGTATCGTGGAGTTTTAAGGCGAGCCTTCCGCGAAGCGTGAGGATATTCACTTCGTCGCGTTTTTGTTCCGCTCCCCACTCTTCTTTCGAGATTTTGGGAGATTTTTCATCGGCGGTATTGCGCCGGACATACTCCAATACGCGTGTGGAATAATTCACGGCGCGGCGGAGCGCGGCTTCGTCGCCGTTGCGTTCCAGGAGCTGAATCGCGAGCACGGTCATGGAAATGTCTTCAGGTGCGAGGGCGACGATCCGCTCCGCATAATCGGTGGCGCGGGCGGAGTCGCGCAACTGCAGGCTCGCTTCAACGAGGGCGCGATAGATTTGGGGACGCTGCGGCGACTCCGGATATTCCTTGAGGAATTGCTCGAGGTTGCGGACGAGCGCGACACGGTCATTGCCGGAGTCATCGATGGCTTGCTGCAACTCTTCGGTTTCGGATGGCGCTTTCGCGGCAGGAGGCTTCTTGGCAGACGAGGACTTGGTGCCCTGCGGAGGCGTACTTTGATTTTGGCTTTGCTTTCCGTAAGAGGGAGAGCTCACGAGACATGCGCAGAGAATCGCGGGAAGAGCTAGCTCAAGTGCGGTGCGTTGGCGCATGCCATGCATAACAAGGATTCTAGCCCGTTAGCGGGGAAATTACCGCAGGGCATTGGAGGGAGCAAGCGGGAGCTAGGGCTGAATACGGAGAGCAGATTGTTGCGCGCCTTGAACTTCGATGTCTCCGGAGACGGTATGAATTTCCACCCGCCCGCCGCCGTCACCCATGTGCGCGCGCAGCGAATGCTTTCCCTGTTCCTCGATCACGATGGGAATTTGCGCGCGAATTTCACCGGAAACCGCGCCCGCGGAAAAGTGAAAGTTTGCGTTGGACGGCACGGCGATATGTACCGCGCCGGAGACCGTCCTCAATTCCCAATAACTATTTCCGCTGGGATTGCCCTGAACGGTCAAGTGCCCCGCGCTGGCGTGAGCCTTCACGTCGCCGCTGGCGCCGCGCACGTCAATCGATCCGCTGGAGGAGCCGCTGTCCACGCGGCCGCTCGGATTGGCCACTTGAACGTCCCCAGAAACGGAATTGGCAACTACGTCTCCTTTGGCGTTGGAGACGGTGACGCTCCCGGAAACGCTCGTGGCGCGCACATCATCCCCGCAATTTTCGGCTTCGACGGTTCCGCTCGTCGAGGACAGGCGCACTTCGTGGCCGATGTTTTGCGCACGGACCGAACCGGACACGGACTCCGCCCGCACCGGGCCGGCCACGTCGCGAATGGACTCTGATCCTGAAACACTCAACGCGCTGACTTCCGACTGGCGAGGCACTTCGATGGCGTAAGAGATGGAGACGCTGTGCAAGCGCGAAAGATCCTTGCCGACGCGCAGGGTGTCTCCCTTGAGTTCGACGGGAGGGCTAGCAAGAATGTCATCGAGGCGTTTCTGCGGACTACCGAAGCCGAAGCTGGAAACGCGCACATCGCCGTGGACGTGCACTTTGCCGTCGGCGCTGCCGACGATGGAAACATCTCCGGAGATATTCGACAGCTCCAAATGGATTGGCCCGGAAACGTCCAGCGAGCGATCGAAGCTGCCCGTCACGGAAGGGCCCATCTGGCAGCCTGCGAGCGCGACCATGAGAGCGAGGAGCGCGATGGATGCGGCTAGTCTGTGATGTCGCGTCATTCTTCCTCCAGCGCCAACTGCCCCGCTCCTTCGACCCGTCCTGACAGAAGATACGCAAATACGAGGGAATATGTTCCGCTCGCGCAAGGGCCGGAGCCTGGCTACCGCGGAAGGCTCTCGTTAAGCGAACCTTGCCGGTAACCTTCCAGATCCAGAGCTACATAGGTGAAGCCAGCCGCCTTCAGGCGCGCTGCAATCGACGAGCCCATTTCCGGCGACATCGCGCGATGCATTTCTTCCGGAGCAATTTCCACGCGCGCCAGCTTTTCGTGCAAGCGTACGCGGAATTGCCGGAAGCCAAGTTCACGCAGAGCGGCTTCGCCTCGCTCCACCAGAGCCAACCGTTCGGGAGTCACTTCTGTTCCGTAGGGGAGGCGCGAAGCAAGACAGGCAGAGGCGGGACGGTCCCACGTCGGGAGTCCCGCGCGACGCGAGAGCATGCGAATTTCTGATTTATGCAACCCTGCATCGAGAAGCGGAGCCAACACCTGGTGTTCCTTGGCCGCGCGATGGCCGGGGCGGAAATCCAGAGTGTCATCGGCATTGACGCCATAAGCTACGGCCGCGAAGCCGCGATCTTTCGCCATATTATCGAGGACACTGAACAATTCGTCTTTGCAGAAATAGCAACGATCCGGAGCGTTCGCGCGATACCCGGGATTTTCCATTTCGTGGGTTTCGATGAATTCATGGCGCACACCAAGCTTGCGGACAAATTCCGTGACGACGGCGCGGTCATGCGCCGAATAGCTTGGTGAGAGCGCAGTAACGGATAGCGCACGCTCTCCGAGCGCGCGATCCGCGGCCCAGGCGAGGTAAGCGGAGTCAGCGCCACCGGAAAGCGCAACAATCACAGAAGGAAACTCGGCCAACTGCTTCTGAAACATCAACTCTTTTTCGACAGCGGTGAGTTTCGTCTGCTCCGCCGCGCGGATATACACAAGTGAATTCATTTCCATCGTAAGTATACTCCAGCGCGTGCGTAATTTCGTTTGCAGGCCGCGCTCGAACGCGAGGTCATTTGAAATCCAGCAGCACGTCGACCAGGTGCTTGCCGGGGTCCGTGCGCAGCCAATGCCCCACGTTGTCGTAATGCACCGGCAAGTCTCCGAAAATCTCGGCGGGATGAGATTCCAGCTTAATGAGAAATTGTTCAAAGGCGGTTTTGTCGAAAATGGCGCCCGCTTCCATGGGCCACTTTTGCAGAAGCAGCCGTTCAGCATCGAGAGAGAGCCCCGTCAGAACCATGGTGCTGAAGTGATATTGCACGCCTTCGACCACAGGTACGGCATAGGAGACGGTTTGCGACTGGTCGTCATAAGAAGCAACC
Source organism: uncultured Acidobacteriota bacterium (assembly GCA_963718945.1). GTDB lineage: Bacteria > Acidobacteriota > Terriglobia > Acidiferrales > UBA7541 > Acidiferrum. The sequence continues at coordinate 18,842 of CAVRAJ010000001.1, forward strand.
GGATCCATCTTTGCCTCAAGGTAGCCGCGATGGCCGTACTCCTCCCCAGCGCGATCCCAGCCCGCTTGAATTTGCATGCCGTTGGCTACATCGCCGGGTTTTAGGCCGAGCTCACCAGAAAGTGTAATGGAGGAAAGCACGGAGTTGCCGGACCACTGGGCTTCCTTCCAGTGATAGACGGCGCCCGTTGCGACCGGAACGAAAATGGGAAGCTGCTCGGGCAATTTCTGATTGGGATTGCCCGTCAAACGGACCTGCGGGGGGCCGAGCTTCACGCGCAGATAGCCGCGTTCCAGATAGAGCGGACGCACTTGTTCCGAGAGGAAAAGATCGATAGTCATCCGCGAATAGGGCTTTCCTTGCAGGACGGAAAGCTGCTGCTGCACGACGCGAGAGGAAGAGAGTGCAGGATCACCGAACTCGACGCTGGCGATGTACAGGGAAACATCCTGGACGTGAAATTGCTGAACATTACCATCTCCGGCGGGATTGGCGATCAGTTCGTGTTCGACGACCGCTTTCAGCTGGTGCGAGGCAAGCAGGTCATTGACGGCATCGGCAGCATGGTCCAGGACTGCCCCGGCTTCGGGAAGAGTGCCGTCAAAAAAAGGAAGTTTCCCGCGGATAGCATCGTTGAGCTCGCTATCCGAGAACCATGGGAGGTTGTCATAGTAGACCGGTACACGCGGCGCCTCTTCAAGTTGAAAAGTTACGGTTAGTTCCTCGGTGTGCGTCTCGAACTTGTAGTTCACCTTGGCGAACAATCCTGTTTGGAGCAAACGGTCCGCGGCGGCTTGCAAGTCTGCTTTTCCGACCTGGGAGCCTTGTTCAAGGTGAGCGAGGACGATGACCTGGGCTTCTGGAAGAGTTTTCAGACCCTCGATGTGAATTTGGTGGAGAATCGCGGTGGCTGGCGCCGGCGTTTGCGCATGAGCAGAAAGCAGGAAAATCAGCGCGGAAAGAAAAGAGACTCCCAATCGGGCGGGGAAAACACCAAACATCTTTTCATATTAGCGGAAAAAGGCGCGAGAGCCTATCTGCGGGTCATCTCGCGGCGGGAATTTGTCGCGGAAGGTTAGCGCGGAAATTGATTCGCTATTCGACCGTCACTGATTTGGCCAAATTGCGCGGCTGGTCGACGTCGCAGCCGCGTCGTACCGCGATGTGGTAGGCGAGAAGCTGCAACGGAATAATTTCCAACAGGGGCGCGAGAATTTCGGGTGCGGGAGGCAGCTCAATGATGTGGTCCGAGGCTTCGCGGGCGAGACGATCGTTCTCGGTGGCAATGGATATGACGATGCCATCGCGGGCTTTCACTTCCTTAATGTTGGAGATGCTTTTTTCGTAGCGCGTGACAGATTCCGGGTCGCCGTCGTCGCGCGTGGCCAGAACGACTACCGGCAAATTTTCGTCGATGAGGGCGTTGGGCCCGTGCTTCATTTCGCCGGCGGGATAGCCTTCGGCGTGGATGTAGGAGATCTCCTTCAGCTTGAGCGCGCCCTCGAGTGCGATTGGATAATGAATGCCGCGGCCCAGATAGAGAAAATCGGTATAACGGAAAAACTGTTTGGCGAGATTTTCGTAGAACCCGGACACGTCGGCTTGGAGAATCGTCTCCATTTTGTGGGGAATGCGCGTGAATTCCTGCATTAGTTTTACGGCGGCAGCCGGGGCGAGTTTTCCGCGAACTTGTCCGAGGTAAGAAGCGAGGAGCAGGAGAGCGGCCAGTTGGGCGGTGAAGGCTTTGGTCGAGGCCACGCCGATCTCGGGGCCCGCGTGCGTGATCACGGTTCCCGCAGCCTCGCGCGTGATCATCGAACCCATGACGTTGCAAATGGCGAGTGTGGGCGAACCTTTGAGCTTGGCTTCGCGCTGCGCCGCCAAAGTGTCGGCTGTCTCGCCGGACTGGCTGATACAGACGGTCAGCGTTTTTGAATCCAGTATGGGGTCGCGATAGCGGAATTCGCTGCCATAGTCGACCTCGACCTGCAAGCGGGCCAGGCGCTCGATCATGAATTTTCCGGCCAGGCCTGCGTGCCAGCTCGTTCCGCAGGCGACGATGCGCACTTGTTGGAACTCGCGAAACTGTTGTTCGGAGATTTGCATTTCGTCCAGGAAAATTTTCCCCGAATCCTGCGAGATGCGGCCCAGAAGAGTGTCGCGAACGGCGCGCGGCTGCTCGAAAATCTCCTTTTGCATGAAATGTTTGTAGCCGCCCTTTTCGGCCATGATGGGATCCCAGGCGACATGGTGAGCAGGACGATCGACAGGGCGGCCATCGTGATCCATCACGCGCACGCCATTCTGCGTGAGGACGGCGATATCGCCATCCGCGAGGAAGAAAATTTGCCGGGTATGCTCGAGGAGCGCGGGGATATCGCTGGCTACAAAATATTCGCCGTCGCCCAGCCCGATGACAGAGGGCGGACCAATACGCGCAGCGACGATTTTCTGCGGATCGCGCGAGGAGAGAAAAACCAGGGAATAGATGCCGCGCAGTTCCTTGAGGGACTTGCGAACCGCTTCTTCCAGCGGCACGCCGCCCTGCGAATTCTTTTCGACGAGGTGGGCCACGACTTCCGTGTCCGTCTCGGTGACGAACTTGTGGCCATCGCGCTGGAGTTGTTCCTTCAGCTCGAGATAGTTTTCGATGATTCCGTTGTGCACGACAACGATTTCGCCGCTACAGTCGCGGTGCGGGTGCGCGTTCTCTTCGGTGGGGCGGCCATGCGTGGCCCAGCGGGTGTGGCCGATCCCGTAGGTGCCCTCAAGGGGAGACTTCAGGATGACTTCTTCCAGGTTGCGGAGCTTTCCCGGAGCACGCCGTATCTCCAATTTTCCGGCCTGAGTGACGACCGCGATGCCCGCGGAATCGTAGCCGCGATATTCGAGTTTCCGGAGGCCTTCGATGATGACAGGGACTACCTTCTTCGGCCCAATGTAACCGACAATTCCGCACATGCGCGGGATCTCCTGAAAAAGCTATTTCGTAAGACTAGCACGGACCTAAGAAGGTCCGGCGGGTTCCTGATGGGGATGTAGCGAATTGTGTCAAGGCTGCAGAGGGGCGTCGGGTACGGACTGCAGCTCATAAGAGAACAGTTTGTTGCTCGAATCGAAATGGAAGGTGACGCGCGCGGTTGCGGGCTGAAGCGTTTGGGTATCGATATGGCGGACCACGGCGACCACTGAATTCTTGTCCCGAGAATCTTGGATCCTGTAGCCGCGCGAGCTAAGGAAGTATTCGACACGCGCTCTCTGCGTGCCTGGGGGAAGCTGGGCGTTGACCATCTGATCGATTTTTCTCAAGCGTACGTCGGAGGTGTGACCCTTGCTCTTGCATCCGAAACTGGCGAACACGAGTGGAAGGAGAATGAACATCAACGACAGAAACGCCGGGATACCGTACAGCGGCCGCGCTGAGTTGTGACGTCGAATCATTTCGGCGGGCTTTTACTCCACAATTTCAAAGCGGGATTCTTCGATGACCGGGTTGGTGAGCACCTCTTTTGTGATGTGCTCAAGCTGCTTCGACGCTTCGTCGCGGGTCAGGCCTTCCACGTTCAGTACGAAGAATTTTCCCTGGCGCACCTCCTTGACGGAGGCATAGCCCAGGCCAGAGAGTGCATGCTGAATGGTCTGTCCCTGGGGATCGAGCACGGTGCTCTTTGGCATCACCCAAACGTGTGCTTTCATGGGCCAAGTATAACATCGGAGGCGCCGCCAACGGTCGTTCGCAGCAGACGAACGAGGATCCTCTGCTTCAGCCCGCTAGAAATTAGGCCTTTTTCTGAGCGCGACCTTGTCGTCCGCGGAAAGGAAAGCATACTCGAAACTCATATCGGCGAGGTGGGCGAGTTCGATATCGTTCATCCCCATGGACGCGGCGTTTTCGTATTCGTTTAACAGGGTGGTATGAAACATCGCGGGATCATCGGTGGAGAGAACGATGGGAATTCCATGGCGCCAAAGGCGCGGCAGCGGATGCTGTGCTAGACCTGCATCGGGGACACGCAATTGTTTCGCCAAAGCCCCGGTGCGAATATTGCTCTGGGGGCAAATCTCCAACGGAATTCGGCGGTCGACGAGCAAATCCATAAGCGCAAGATCCTGAGCGGCAGCGATGCCATGGCCGATACGCTCAACGTGGAGCAACTCGATGGCCTCGCGGATTTTCTCCGGTCCGCCGACCTCTCCTGCGTGCATCAGGAGATGAAGCCCATCGTTTGCAGCTTGCTCGTAGACAGGACGAAAATCCCGCGTTGCGACGCTCATTTCGTCGCCGCCAATGCCGAACGCCACAATCGCATTCGAGGCGCAGCGTCTTGCAGCAGTCACCACTCCCATGGCGGCCTCGGGGCCGAACTGACGCGCAGCGTCGAAAACCCAGTTCAAGCGGAGCCCCTGTTTCTCAAACGGCTCGGTGGCTTGCAAAATGGCGGCGAAATTGGTTTCAGGCTGTTGCTTGCGGAGAAGCATCACTCCGACAGAGAGAGTGACCTCGGCGTAGACCACTCCTTGCGTTAGCAGATGCTTGGCCAAGTCCCGCGCGATGAGCCCGTAGTCCCGAGGCTCCCGTAGAAAAGAAGTGACCCATTTGAATGCGTCGATGAAACCGGCGAAGTCGCTATAGGTGTAACGCCGCCGAACCTCGTCTTGCGTGAGAATAATGTTGTACCGCTCCGTCAGCGCACAGACAGTTGCCGGCTGAATTGATCCCTCGAGGTGCAGATGCAGCTCGGCTTTGGGAAGAGAAGCGATACGAGCCGGCGAAGGGGATGAATTCATCTGGGAAGCATCAATGAGGCAGCGCCGGCCGGCCGGCGTTAATCCATGCCGTCAGCCAATAGGAGCCGACATCGGTCGATGCTTCGGAGAGCTGCCGGATCAGGATGGCCGCGGATTGGTTGTAGAAGCGATCGTAATACTCGTCGTTGTACGAGTAGGATTTCCCCACGAGATAGGCGTTGCGATCCGCCAGGAGAATCGGTTCGAGCCAACTGTGCGAACTAAGACAGACTTCGAACGCGTGGTCGGTCGGATCGCTGACAAACGCGGCGTCGTTTGGCCGCATGGGAAAGAAGGAAGAGTAGCGGTCGACCAGGGCGGTCCCAAATCGCTCGTTCACGCCGCGCTGCTCGGTCAACTTTCCGTCAAAGTTTTCCGTGGTGCTGAAAGGGTCGTGCGCGTCGGCGACATAGTTCGCAAGAATCGCAGCGTCCAGTTTGGCATCGCCCCAGCGGCCTGATTTCATGTCTTCCGTCAATTTTTGGCTGAAGACGCCAATCTGCCAGGGAAGGACGCCATTCGCCTGAAGCTTTGATTTCCCAAATTTATCGAGTGCAGTTTTGTAATCGCGCGGAAGGATATCGAAAGGAAAACGGCCGTACTTATCTAGAAAAAGATGGTTGTTGCGCTTCTCGGCGGGGGTTTTTGTGAGCTCATCCAATGGGTCGGTGACGTGCTGGAGAAGAATCGCGCGGCTGGCGTCGAAGAAGGCGCGAACCTCCGGCGGAAGAGTGTCGATCGCTTGGTTCACAATCAGTTTGTTCGCATTGCGTCCCCAGGCGGCGGCCTGTTGGGCGAAAAGCATGAGAATCATTATCAGCACCAACACCGGCGCCGGCTTACGCAATTTGTCTGTGATACCGCCCCGCATACGCATTTCCTAATTTATGCTGAATCAGCCGACCGAAGCGTGCTTCGATTGCGGCTATAGAGAAAATAAATAACCAAGCCGATTGCGAGCCAGATAACGAAACGAAGCCATGTGATAACGGTCAGCCCGGTCATCAATCCACCGCACAGAAGGATCGAAATCAGCGGGAACCAGGGGACCAAGGGGACACGGAATCCACGGGGCCGGTCTGGCTGCTTTCGACGCAAGATGATTACTCCCAGAGAAACCAATACAAAGGCAAAAAGCGTGCCGATGTTGGATAGATCAGCGGCATCACTAATTGCGAAGATGCCTGCGGGAATTCCCACGGCAAAACCCGCGATCCAGGTAGACCAGTATGGGGTCTTAAAGCGCGGATGCACTGCGGAAAAAACCTTGGGAAAGAGTCTGTCGCGAGCCATGGCATACCAGATACGCGCTTGGCCGTACTGGAAGACGAGGAGGGAAGAAATCATTCCCATCAGAGCGCCCACAACGATTATGGAGCGCGAAAAACGATTGGCGCCCAAAACCTGGAGGGCGTAAGCAACGGGTGCCTCCGCCGCGCTGCCAGAAACAAACGTGGTGTACTTCATCATTCCGAGCAACACGATAGACACGCCAACATAAAGAATCGTGCAGACGATCAGCGAGAGGATGATTCCAATGGGCATATCGCGCTGCGGATTTTTCGACTCTTCGGCAGCCGTTGAGACAGAGTCGAAGCCGATGTAGGTGAAGAAAACGATGGCACCGCCTGTTACGATTCCACTAAATCCGGAGGGAGCGAATGGCTTCCAGTTGGCGGGATTGACCAGCATGCCGCCGACCACGAGGAAAAGCAAAATGGCGCCAATCTTGATGGCAACCATCACGTTATTAGCCTCGGCGGATTCGCGTATTCCGCGAACGAGGAGCACGGTGAGGATGAAAATTATCAAGAACGCGGGAACATTGAAATAAGAGCCGGTCCAATGACCCGATTCCCAGACCGGAGTTGACCATCGATCCGGAAGCGGGACTCCGAACGAGGCTAATTGCGCCTTGGTGTAAGCGCTGAAGCCGATGGCCACCACGACATTGCTCACGACGTATTCCAAAATCAGGTCCCAGCCAATAATCCAGGCAAAGATTTCGCCGAGCGTTGCGTAGGAATACGTGTAGGCGCTTCCGGCAATCGGGATCATGGAGGCCAATTCGGCGTAACAGAGTCCGGCGAAAGCGCAGGCGACGGCCACAAGAAGAAACGAAATGGCGATGGAGGGCCCGGCTGGAGGCCGACCGTGCATAAGCACGTTTGCCGTGCTCCCTGTACGCAGAAAATTTACGATAAGGTCGAGAACTTGGGCATGGAGGAAGGAGGGAGCCTGGAAATACTCACCGGCAGCGGCGGTGCCGGTCAGCACGAAAATGCCGGAACCGATGATGGCGCCGATGCCCAGGGCGGTAAGACTCACCCAGCCAAGAGTCTTCTTTAGGCGGTGTTCCGGGCGTTCGGAGTCGGCGATCAGTTGATCGATACTCTTGCAGCGCAGGAGTTGTGATCCCACCTATGCTCTCCGATCGCGTCCGGACAAGGCGGAAGCCTGGAATTACCGGATACGCCGTTCAGGAAAGAATGCCTGGCTCAATTTACCCTGAGATGCCACGTTTCGCAACCAAGTCTCACGCGCCCTTTGAACCGATTTGCGCGCGAGTTTAGGCCGGTTCAAGCTGTGCGTATCGCTCGATGAATTTCTTTGTGCCGCGGCCCGGAAAACTCACGGAAACGCGGCGATCCTCCTCGTCGCCTTCCACACCGACGATCGTACCCACCCCGAAGCTGGGATGGCGCACCTTGCGGCCAAGCATGGGATTTGCATCGGCGCCTCGTCTCGCGGCGGGCCTGCCAAACGAACTTACAGTTCGCGCCGGCTTGGCGGACGCCGCCGCGGGTGCGGTTTTTCCCCGCACTCGCCGCAGAAATTCGTCCGGCGAGTACGAATATTCCGGGTCAGGCTCGTAACGCCGTGTTTCGCCGATTTCGGCCATTGAGCCTCGGATGGTTTCCACCAACTCACCGGGAATCTCCGCCAGAAAGCGCGATGGCAAGGACGCCCGCAACTGTTGTTCGTTGCCAAAAATGCGCCGGTAGACCGCCCGCGTGAGCGTCAATGAGGTACGCGCCCGCGTCATCCCGACGTAAACCAGCCGCCTCTCCTCTTCAATTCCTTTTTCTTCATTCAGCGAGCGCCCATGTGGGCAGATGCCTTCTTCCATCCCCGTCAAGAAAACGTGATCGAACTCCAGTCCCTTGGTGCTGTGCAAGGTAATCAGCGTCACGCCAGGCTTGCCTTCGAAGGAATCCGCGTCGCTCACAAGTGCCGCCGCATCCAAAAAGTCCGTAAACGATTCGCCGGCTTCCATGCTTTCCGCAACCGCCCGCGTCAGTTCTTCCAGGTTCTCCAGACGCGCGACATCCTCTGGGGTGTTGCGGTCTTTCAGCATGTCCATGTAACCGCTTTCTTCCAGGACGCTGCGCAGGAATTCTGCCGGCTCCTTCTTGGCCAGTGCTTCTTGCAGCCCGGCGATTAGCTCTTGAAACGAGCGCAGCGGCGTCACGGCGCGGCCGCCTGCCGCGGCCGACACAAATTTCTCAATGCCTGTCCAAAGTGGCGATCCCTCCACGCGCGCCGTCTCTCGCAGGGAATCCACGGTAGTCTTTCCGATACCGCGAGGAGGCACATTCAGCACGCGCAGCAGCGAAATGTCGTCTTCGGGATGCATGGCCAGCCGCACATAGGCCAGCGCATCTTTCACTTCGGCCCGGTTGTAGAAACTGAAACCGCCGACGAGCTTATAGCGCAATCCCTGGCGGCGAAATACCTCTTCAAACGCGCGCGATTGAAAATTTGTACGGTACTCGACGGCACACGTTTGCGCGGAATCGTCATTCAAGATCCGTTCCAACTCACTTGCGACAAATTCCGCTTCGGCCTGCGCATCGCGAGCCTCGAAATACCTCAAGTTCGCGCCGGTTCCTTTCGTCGCGCTCAGCGATTTGCCGAGCCTTTCCGGATTATTCGCAACCACGGCGCCCGCCGCGTCCAAAATGTTCTGTGTGGAGCGGTAGTTCCGCTCCAGCTTCACAACGCGTGCCCCAGGGAAATCCCGCGAAAAGCTCAGCAAAATCGAGACGTCCGCCCCGCGCCATCGATAGATCGACTGGTCTTCATCGCCCACAACGCATAGATTATGCATGGGCCCCGTGAGCAACCGCAGCAGGTCGTACTGCACGCGGTTGGTGTCCTGATATTCATCGACGTGGATGTATTGAAAGCGAGCTTGCCACTTCTCGCGCACCTCCGGTACTTCTCGAAGCAAGCGGACCGAACGCAGCAACAGATCGTCAAAGTCCAGGGCGCTGCTTTGCCGCAGAAGTTTTTCGTAAGCAGCGAAAACATCCGCAACGCGCCGCCCGTCCTGACCGATGGCCTCGCCTCGCAGCATCTCCGGTGTCTGCCCGTGGTTCTTCGCGTAACTGATGCGGCTGAGGATATTTCGCGGCGTCAGGCTGTCGTCGTCGATCGCCAGCTTGCTCATGGCCAGCTTCACGGCGGCTAGCTGGTCGTCATCATCATAAATCGCGAAGTCTCGCGGCAATCCCGCGCTCGGCGCTTCCCTCCGCAGAAGCCGCGCACACAGTGAGTGAAACGTGGAGAGCCAGGGCTGTGCAGGTGGCACTCCCGAGCGAAGCAGCAGATCGGACACGCGAGTTCGCATCTCTTCCGCAGCTTTATTGGTGAACGTAACGGCGAGGATCGCTTCGGCGGGGACGCCCTTGGAAATCAAGTTGGCCATGCGGAAAGTGATCGCGCGCGTCTTACCCGTTCCCGCTCCGGCAAGAATGAGTAAGGGGCCTACCGTTGTCTCTGCCGCCAGCCGTTGTTCAGGATTCAATTCATCGAGGAGAATCAACATTTACCTGCAGTGGTCGAGGATGCGATGCCTTGTGATGGTAGCCGACTGAGCGCACTCGCGCAAATCAGGGGTTTTTGTGGTGCGATTGGCGGGTATTGCTAGGCAAAAGTTCGCCGCGCGCATTCCCCGTTCTATCGGCTGAGGTCGATCTCGAAATACAACAAGGGATGATTTTTCTCCAGCGCGCGCACGTCGGGGATGTAGAGATGCGCCGTGCTCAACAAATCGAATTGCCCTTGCAAATCGAAGTAAAGCAGCCCCTGCAAGGCATGATGAGGAGCGACGATGCTGCCGGGAACCGCTGCGTCTGCCGCGGCCTTTTGCATCGCCACCCAGTGCTTATCGCGTCCAGTTTTTGGCCTGCTGGAAGGAATCGGAAACGGCATCCTGTGACTCGCCGTCGGATCCTTTTTCCCTGTGTCCATTACCACGTCGGCGACGTCATCCGGCGTCAGAGAGTGCAGCGCTTGCCGGCTATCCTCGGAAACCGTGATATTTAATCGGATTTGCTCCAGATCGATTCTCATACTGTCGTCCGAATCGTTTCGGATGTTTGTGTCGATAGCCACGATACCCGCTGCCAGCGGCGACTTCTTTGGAAATTTCGTTTTGTAGCTCGCGGCATCCGTCCAAGGTTGCGCGGAGATGGTGACGCCCTCGTGGGACTCGATTGCCGCTGCCCTCATCGTGGCTTGCGGTGGTGGAGCGGCAGGCCCGCCAGAAACCAGCGTGGCGGCAAGAAAGGGAACTATGATGGCAAGGTTTCGCATCGGGTTATAATAGTCCTTTCTCATCTCGACGCCTTCGATTCCTGGGAGAAGTGCAAGGTTGCCCGCACCGCGCACCGCCTGCTCGCGCCGGTGCGGAAGAAAGACCGGAGCCACGTTTAGTGTATTTTATTTACAGCCTGCTGTTGGGCTTCGCCGCCCTGTTGCTCGCACCCTACTGGTTGTGGCAAGGACTTCGCCACGGCAAATATTTTTCGAATTTTGGCCAGCGACTCGGTTTTTCCTTTCCGTCGCTCGGCAAACTTCCTGAAAACGGTCCTGGGGCCGTCTGGATCCATGCCGTTTCCGTTGGCGAGGCGCTCTCGGTTGTCACGCTTGCCCGGCGCTTGAAGCGGGCCTATCCAGACCGCCCGCTCGTCGTTTCTACGACCACGCTGACCGGCCAAGCTTTGGCACGCGAGCGCATGCCCTTTGCCGATGCGATTTTTTATTTTCCTTTGGATTGGGCGTTTTGCGTTCGCCGGACCTTGCGCGCGGTTCGACCCTCGATCGTCATCGTCCTCGAAACGGAAATCTGGCCTAACTTTCTTCGCGAAGCGCGGCGCGGCGGCGTTCCCGTCGTGTTCGTGAGCGGGCGCATTTCGGATCGTTCCTTCGCTCGTTATCAACGCTATCTCGGCGTTTTCGGATTTTTCCTTCATCCGTTTCTCAGGAGCGCGCTGGCGCATGCCGACGCTTTTCTCATGCAGAGCGAAAAAGACGCTGAGCGGGTTCGCGCATTGGGTGCGCCCTCGGAGCGTGTGTGTGTTAGCGGCAACCTGAAGTACGACCTCGAACTTCCCGCCACTACGCCGATCTCCCATTGGCTTGCTGCGGAAGCGCAGCGCCGCGGACGCTCGCCCATCATTGTCGCAGGCAGCGTCGTCGCGACCGAGGAGCCGCACGCATTGATTGCCTTTGGTACGCTGCAAGGTGAATATCCTAAAGCGCTTCTCGTGTTGGCGCCGCGCAAGCCGGAATGTTTTGATTCCGCTGCGGAGTTCATCGATGAGTCTCACCGCAAATTCATTCGCCGTTCGCAACTGCCCGTTCCCGCGCCTTCGCAGAATGGTGCGCCGCCTGTTGAGTTTTCTATTCCCGACGACGTGAGCGTCATTCTGCTCGATACGATCGGTGAACTTGCCTCGCTTTACCGCGTGGCCGATGGCGCGTTCGTCGGCGGATCGCTGGTTCCGAGCGGCGGGCACAATATCCTCGAGCCCGCTGCGTTCGGAAAAATTCCAGTGTTCGGGCCCTCGATGGAAAACTTTGCGGAAATCGCGCAGCGCTTCACCACGGCTGGAGCCGCTGTCCAGGTTGAGAGTCCCGAGGATGCGGGTGTTGCCTGGATCGAGTTTCTGCGCAATCCGGAGCGTGCCGCGCGTATGGGCGAAACCGCTCGCAACCTCGTCGAAAGCAGCCGGGGCGCTACCGATCGAGCTATCGCGGAAATTGCCAGGCATCTTGACCGCGCTGCGCGAGAGAATGGATGAACTTTCCGCCGCTGGTGCGACTCCTACTGTGGCCGTTGTCTGTCGTGTACGGCAGCTATGTTCGATTTCGCGCCTGGCTCTATGCGAAAGGGTGGCGGAAGCAGCGGCGTTTGCGCGGCAAGGTGATTAGCGTGGGTAATTTGACGGTCGGCGGCACGGGCAAGACGCCCATGGTCTTGTGGCTCGCGGAAAAATTTCTCGCGGAAGGAAAGCGCGTTGCTATTCTCAGCCGGGGCTATCGCGGTTCTGGCGGCACGAGCGACGAAATCGAGTTGATGAAACATCGCCTGCAGGATCGCGTGGCGTTTGGCGTCGGAAAAGACCGCTTTGCCGAAGGCCGCCGCATCGAAGAAATGCAGCCCATCGATATTTTCCTTCTTGACGACGGTTTCCAGCATCTACCGCTCGCTCGCGATCTCGATATTCTCTTGATGGATGCATCCAGACCCGTTCACCGCAGTTTGCTTTTGCCGGCGGGGCCGCTGCGCGAACCCATTTCCGCGATGAGCCGCGCCGATCTTTTGGTTTTTACGCGAGTGGAAACTCAGCCGGGCACTGTGGAAGCAATCAGCAAGCTCGGTGAATGTCCAGTTTTTGCCGCCGTGATGCGACTTGCGGGATTTCGTTTGAACGGCGGCGACGCGCTTCTTCAACCCCGCGAGATGGGCCCCGGACCATTTTTTGCATTTTGCGCGATCGGAAACCCGGAAGCCTTTCTTCGCGACCTCCAAAGCTGGGCTGTGCCTGTATCTGGGAAGAAAGTGTTCGCCGATCATCACCGTTACACTGCTTCCGACGTCAAAGTCCTCGAAGAGGCTGCCCAAGCGGCGGGAGCGAAGGCCTTCGTAACCACCGAAAAAGATGTGCAAAATCTTTCCGGTGTGAAATTCGAAGGATTGCCTCTCTACGTGGCCGTGATCGAGCTTGACGTCAAGCCCGAATCCGAATTCCACGCCGCCATCAGCAGTTTTCTTTCCGCACAGGATGGGGCGCCGGCGTGAAAATCCTCATTCGCGCCACGAACTGGGTCGGCGACGCCATCATGGCGCTGCCTGCCCTTCGCGCCGTGCGCTCGCGTTTTTCGCAAGCGGAGATAACAATTCTTGCGCGCCCCTATGTTGCCGCTATTTACAAAAATCAGCAGGTTTGCGACAACATGATGATTGTGGACGACAAGAGCGATATAGTGAGCGAGCTCCGCTCACGGAAGTTCGACGCGGCTTTATTGCTTCAAAATGCGTTCCAGGCGGCTTGGTTTGTTTGGCGCGCCGGAATCCCAGAACGCATCGGCTATGCCCGCGATGGCCGCAGGCTTCTTCTGACCAAAGCCGTGCCCGTTCCACGAGCCGGAGAAATCCCCGTTCACGAGCAGTATTACTATCTCGAGCTGCTTCGCCGCGCCGGCTGGCTTGATACCTTGCCGGATGAATCCTTCATTAAGCTCAATGTTCCGCAAGAAGATAGCCAGCGCGCCAGAGAGTTTCTTCTCTCTGCCGGCGCCCATCCGAACGGCGTATGGATTGCCATCGGTGCAGGCGCATCCTATGGCTCAGCCAAATGCTGGCCTCCTGACCGGTTTGCGGAGCTGGCGAATCATCTCCAGACGCATGCGGACGTTGACGTGATTCTATTTGGTACGGTCGCCGAATCCGCCGTCTCCTCGGCCATTGCGGCAGGTATGCGCCGCCCTCCGATTGATCTCACCGGAAAAACTTCCATTGCCGATTTGCCGGCGCTACTTTCTCACTGCCATCTGTTCATCGGCAATGACTCTGGCGCGATGCACGTCGCCGCTGCCGTTGGTCTACCCGTTGTGGCCATCTTTGGGCCGACCGATCCATTCGGCACCGCACCTGTCACGCCGCGTTGCACCATCGTCCAAGAGAAGCCCTATTGTAGCCCGTGCTTTCTGCGCCGCTGTCCCACGGATCACCGCTGTATGACCCGCATTACCCCGAACGCTGTCGAATCCGCCACTCGGCACTGGATTTCCGCGACGGAGGTGCGTCCTGCCTGAAACTCGTCCGCTTCGTCCCGCCGTTTTTCTTGATCGCGACGGCACCATCTCCGAAGAAGTCGGGTACTTGAATCACGTCAGCCGATTTCGTATCTTGCCGCGTGTAGCGGATGCCATCCGCCGGTTGAATGAGGCCGGACTGCCCGTGATTGTGGTCACAAATCAATCAGGCGTGGGCAGAGGCTACTTTCCGGAATCGCTGGTACATTCTGTCCATGAACTGATGACCCAGCAACTAGCAGACGCAGGCGCGCATCTAGATGCTATTTATCATTGCCCGCACACCTCGGCTGATGGCTGCGATTGCCGCAAGCCGAAAACGGGTATGCTCGAACGCGCGGCACGGGAACATGCCATAGACTTGCATCAATCCGTCGTCGTCGGTGACCGTCATGGCGATATCGAACTTGCACGCCGCGCTGGTGCGCGAAGCATCCTGGTGCGCACCGGTTACGGCGAAGGCGAGTATCTTTGGAATGCTGGGAAATGGCAGATTCTGCCTGATTTTGTCGCCGCCGATCTTGCCGACGCCGTTCACTGGATTCGGAGGCTCACGAAATGAAGCGCCCCGCGAAACGGAATGCGTTCTCGACGTCTGTCGATCTTCTCGCACTGGCGGATTATGTCGAGCAATTCTCCTCGAAAACGGTTGTCCTATTTGGCGATTTCGTCGCCGACGAATATCAGTTCGGCGACATTTCGCGCGTCTCGCGCGAAGCCCCCGTTCTTATCCTCCGTCACCGCGAAACACATTTCGCACCCGGCGGCGGTGCCAATGCCGCCAACAATTTTGCGGCGCTCGGCTCGCGCGTGTTTCCGATTAGCGCGGTCGGCGACGATCCCGCCGGCGATGCACTCATCGCCTACTTCCAATGCAAACATGTCGACGTTTCCGGTATTCTCCGCGTAAAAGGCTGGACAACTCCAACGAAGACCCGAATCCTCGCCGGCTGGGCGCACACCGTCGGCCAGCAAGTTGTGCGTGTTGACCGAGAGCCGCAATCGCCGATACCCGAATCATTTCACAACAAATTGCAAAAAAAGTTGCAAGCCAGGATTCGCTCGGCTCATGCGTTGGCCGTCTCCGATTATGGCTTTGGCGTGGCCGCGCCTGGGCTCGTGCGCCAGGCCATCTCCCAGCAAAAAAGCGCGCCGCCCGTTACGCTCGACGCTCGTCACAATCTTCACGCCTATTCCAAGGTCGGCATCACCTCGGCTACGCCCAATGAAGCGGAACTGGAAGCTCTTCATCACGTGTCCATAGGCCAGAATCTTGCTGAGTTAACACGCGTTGGCGCTGCGACGCTCGCTGAAATGAAGCTCCGCGCCCTTCTCGTCACGCGCGGGCGCGATGGCATGGCGCTCTTCGAACCAGGTGATCGCGTCACGCAAATAGCCGTTTACGGCAGTGATCAAGCCGTGGATGTTACCGGCGCGGGCGACACAGTCCTGGCCGCATACACGGTTGCCCTCGCCTGCGGCGCTTCACCTCTCGAAGCTGCGCACATCGCCAATATCGCCGGCGGTCTCGTCGTCATGAAGCGCGGAACCGCCACCGTGACGCGCGAGGAACTTCTTGCTGCCATTCGCCATCAAGCCGGCGGGTCCGCTTCCTGACTCATGCGCCACGCCGCATCCAAAATCGTCCAGCGCGAATGGCTCCGCGGTAAATTAGCGAAGCATAAGGAGCGCGGCCAGCGCATTGTTTTTGCCAACGGCTGTTTCGACACGCTTCACGTTGGGCATGTCCGATATCTGGAAGGCGCGCGCCTCGAAGGCGACATTCTCGTCGTTGCGGTGAATGCAGATTCAAGCGTTTGCGCACTCAAGGGTCCCGGCCGCCCCATTCTTGATGAAGAAGCCCGCGCGCTCCTGGTCGCCGCGCTTCGCTCCGTCGACTACGTCCTGCTCTTCAACGAACCGACCGTCGAGTCTTTACTAGAAGACCTTCTTCCAGACATTCACGCCAAAGGAACCGACTACACCGCGGAAACCGTGCCCGAGCGCGCCACCGCCGCGCGGCTCGGCATCCATGTTGCCATCGTCGGCGATCCAAAAGATCATTCCACGCGTGAACTTCTCGAATCCGTTCGCAAGGCTCCGCATGCCTGACCCGCGCTTCTTGGTCCTGCGCCTCGGCTCGCTCGGCGATATCGTTCACACCTTTCCTGCTGTCTCCGCCTTGCGCGAATCTTTTCCAGGCGCGGAAATTGTCTGGCTCACGCACCCGCGGTGGAAGCTGCTGGTCCAGAGCAGTTGCTTGGCCTCGCAAGTCTGGGCCACAGAAACCCGCTCCATCCATTCGCTGCACAAGATCATTCAGGATCTGAGAAGTGCTCGCTGGAATGCCGCGATTGACTATCAAGGTCTCTGGAAATCCGCTGGGCTGGCATTTTTGGGCGGCATCAATCGCAGAATTGGTTTTTCCTCGCAAACGATTCGCGAATACGGCGTCCCCATCCTGTATACCGACAGAGTTCACTGCACCACAATTCACATTGCTGATCAAAATGGAGAGCTGTCCCTGCGCGCGGGATCACGCAATCCGGTCGCGCCCTTTACTCTGCACGTTCGGCAAGAAGATGACCTCGAAATTCGAAACTATTTGCAGACATCAAGCCTCAATCGCTACGTCGTGTTGAGTCCCGGCGGCGGCTGGCGTTCGAAGTGCTGGCCGCCCGAGCGTTTCGGCGAACTCAGCAAAATGATTCAAGACGCCCTTGGCCTGCGTTGTGTCGTGAACTACGGCCCCGGCGAAGATGACCTCGCCCACGCGGTCCGCGATTGCAGCGGCGGCGCCGATCCTGTGCCGTACAATGGACCGCTTGGTCCCTTGATGGCTCTCCTGCGCAACGCGGCGTGCATCGTCGGCGGTGATACCGGCCCGCTTCATCTTGCCATTGCACTTGGCACTCCCGCGGTAGCGCTTTTCGGCCCTACGGACCCCGCACGCAACGGCCCCTACCTCACGGACGACATCGTTCTGCGCGCGCCCGGGGCTATCAGGACGCACAGCCGCGTGGATCAAACTCACCCTTCCATGTTGCAAATCCAAGCGAGCGAAGTCTTCGATGCCGTTCGCCGCCGCCTCGGAGTTTGCGCTTGAAGTCCGCCGCCGCTTTCTTTGCCCGCTGGCGCGTTCGCCTTAGCTATCCCATCGCCATTCTCGTTTTGTGGTTCGCGCGGCCAACTCCCCGCAGCATTTTCTGGGGAGCGGTCATCGGCCTGCTCGGCCTCTTCGTTCGCGCCCGCGCCGCAGGGTATCTTCACAAGCAAGAAGTTCTCACCGTCACCGGCCCTTATGCCTATACACGCAATCCGCTTTATTTCGGCAGCGCCGTCCTCACCATTGCCGCGGCTGTTGCAGCACATTCCTGGCTCTCTGCCGTCATCGTGTGCGGCTACTTCGCGTTGGTTTATTCCTTCGTAATGCGCCGCGAAGAAGCAGAACTCCGCCGGCCCCACGGCGCCTCGTTTGATGAGTATGCCCGGGCCGTGCCGCTCTTTTTCCCTCGCCTCACTCCCGCGAAGCTTTCCTTCGCAGTGGGGGGCTCTTTTTCTCTGGCACAGTACAAGAAAAATCACGAATATCAGGCCGCCATCGGTTTCCTTCTATTGCTCGGTGTGCTGTTGTTGATCTGGTGGCTGCGTGCGCACTGAAGCCGGTTTCCCGCTTTTCTCCGCACACGCCACGAAACAGCTAATCTCCAATTGTTTGCCGTCCGTCAATACGTGCACCGCGCCGTCGCGGTCCGTCCGCAGAATCCGCACCCTCGCGTCTTTAAGTCGTTCCAGCAATTCCGGATTGGGATGCCCATAAGGGTTGTCTTCCCCCGCGCTGATCACGGCCACGCTGGGATGCACGGCGGCAAGAAATCCTGGCATTGTCGAGTTCTTGCTGCCATGGTGGCCGACCTTCAAGACATCGGCGCGCAGCATCCCTTTGCTGTTATCCGCGAGTATCGAACTCTCCGCCTGTTTTTCCGCGTCTCCCGGCAGCATCATCCCGCGCTCGCCGTACTTCATTCGCAGCACCAGCGAATCGTTGTTTTTTGGCGAAGGTCCAACCTCATTCGGGCCAATCTCCGGCCATAGGACTTCCGTCTCAACGCCATCCCACAAAAAAGCATTTCCGTGTATTTCGTACGCAATCGGAATTTTCTTTTCGCGAGCGAGTTTTTCCAGATTCGCCAGGGCTTGCGACTCAACTTCCCTCCCAATCCACAGTGTACCCACCCGAAAGTTATCGAGAATCGCTGCCAATCCTCCGATGTGATCCTGGTGAGCATGTGTCAGCGCCACGACATCCAATTTCTGAAAACCGCGCGACCACAAATACGGTGAAACGGCTTCTTCACCTGGATCAATCCCGTTGTGCTCCTCATGTCCGGGAAATCCGCCAAAGGCGCCGCCACCATCGATCAACAGTGTCGTACCACGAGGCGACACTACGAACAGCGAGTCTCCTTGGCCAACATCCAAAATCGTCAATTCCAGACTCCCCCTCGACCAGCGCGGAGCAAACGGAAATAGCGCAATCGCGAACGCGCTGCATGCCATTACTCCAGCCGAGCTTCGCGAACCCCATCCGCGCCAAGAGTTGGGCCCGCGTGCCGCCAACACCAGAATCACGCCAGCCGCCAGAAACACGATAATCAGCCACGCAGGCGGTCCCGGAATGCGATAACTCCATCGCGGAAATTGTGCGAACCATTGCACGATGTGCAGCAGCAGCAGCGTTGCCCACGCCAGAGGCGTCGCCACAAGTTTTCCGAGCACTGGTAAAACCAGCCCAATGCCCAGCGTCAAGAATCCCAGCGGCACTACTATCCCCGTCAGCGGAACCGCCGCTAGATTCACCAGCGGCGCGCTGAGTGTGACGCGATGGAAATCTCGCGCCATCAGGGGCAGCATTCCGATCTGCAACGCCAGCGTGATTACCAGCAATTCCCACACACGGAGTGCAAGACCGATGCCGCGCGCAAGTGCGTCTCCTGTCCCGCTCGCTAGCCGAGCGGGCACGCGCACACGAATCCAGCGCGCCGTCCCGCGCAGATCGATTCGAAACTGCGCTGCCTTTGGCTCGTGCGACACATCGCGCGTAACATCTCGCCACCCGCGCAAGGCTATTACATAGGGCTGCGCCGTCTTGGCAAGCCACGGTGTGGCCAGTCCCGCGATGCAGCCAATCGCCAAAAATGTAAGCTGAAAACTCGGATCGCGAACGGCCAGCGGTTTCGCGATCAATAGAATCAACGCCGCCACTCCCGCGGAGTTCAATAAATCCAGTCGCCGAAAAAACAATCCGCCCAGTACGACGACCGCCGTCATCAATGCCGCTCGCAGCACCGGGGGCCTTTGTTCCACCACGGCCACATAGGCAAGCAGAAGCGTAAGCGTCGTAAACGCCGTCCATAAGGGCGTGAATCTCAGTACGCGTCCCATCCAAAATAAAAAAAACGCTAGTGCTCCCACGTGCAATCCCGCCACGACCAGCACGTGAAACACGCCCGTCTTTTGAAAATCAGTCGATTCCGTCCTCTCTACGAAGCTTCGGTCGCCCAATAGCATCGCACGCAACACTCCGTCAACTTGCGGCCTGCCTGCGAATAGCGTGTCGATCTCATCGCGCAATCTGCGACGAGCGCGCGCCAAAAGTGTCGCTGCCGTGGTCTGAGCGGCACGCGTCCGTTCCATCAGATCGGAAGCGCGCAATGAGGCGGTCAAATCAATGTTCTGCTGCTCGAGGTACGCTCGCCGGTCAAACGCCCCTTCATCCCGGTATACCTGAGGCAGCCTCGCTTGGGCCACGACCACGACTTCGTCTCCCGCATGGACGTCCAGTGCCGTTCTCTGCGTCTCCTCGACGGGCTGCGTAAGACTGACGCGCAATCCTCCCCGCGCAGCCACGAGCGAGCCTTCGTACTCCACTCCCGTCAATTCGATTTCGTAGCCGTAGCCCCAGGGCAATCGCGCGGGCTCGTCCCGCAAACGCCCGTGCCAGCGCAACGGCGTTTTCAAATCCACGCGCCCCGCATCAACGAGCGACAACACATAGTCGGCAGGCCGCGGTTGACTTGCGATGCCCGCACCCAACACGCCAAGAATCAGCCAGATCAAAGCGGAGGCAGCCGCAGCAGGGAAGAGGCGTCCGGCTCTGGCCAGGAACATACCGCCGCAAATTAGAGACGCGGCTAGTGCCAAACCGATCTCGATGCAATTATGCGAGGAAACTCGTTGCGCGAACCACGATGCTTGGCCGAGCACAACGCCGGAAGCAAATAACGCGGCGATGGCGACGGCCGGCAGTCTCATGGCACCCTTCTCAACCTCACCAGCGTTTCGATGTGATACGTCTGCGGAAACAGATCGAACAAATGCATCTCGCTCAATTCATACCGCACACTCGGCCCTGCAATCTCCTTCGGTTTTCGCGGCGAGTTTGTCAGCACAGCCAAGTCCCTGGCCAGAGTGGATGGATCACAGGACAAATAGACAATTTCCGCCGCACCCAGCTCCGCAAGTTTCGCGGCCGTCTCGGCTCCCAATCCGGCTCGCGGCGGATCGAGCACGACAAACTCCGGCCGCTCCTTTGTTTTGCTAAGGAAGTCATCTGCATGTTCGTTGTGAGAGATAACTGAAACTCCCGCGGCTTCCGCGTTCGCATAGAGATCGCGTGTAGCCGCCAGATTTGCATCCACACTCACCACTTTCTCGAACGCACGCGCAAGCGGCAGCGTAAAAAATCCCACACCAGAATACATATCCAGCGCCAGGCGCCCTTTTGCCCCCGCCGTCACCGTCTTCAGCAAATCTTCGATCAAGAACCGGTTCACCTGAAAAAATGACAGGTGGCTCACGCGAAACTTAATCCCGCCCGCCTCTTGCAGCAAGTATCCCGGACCCGTCAGCTCGAACTTGTCCTTCTTCTGGTCCAGTAAAAGCAAGCTCTCCACCTGCGGTATCGCTTCTCGCAGCACGGCTGCAAGTTCCGCGGCAGGCTTCGGAAATCGTTCGAACGCCACATTCAAAGCGATCTTTTCGTCCGCCGAATCGGCGAACGCTTCAATCTCCAATATTCCCAACGGCAGCGCGCCGGATCTCGCCATTTCCTGCAATCGCCCAAATGCTTTTGCCAATTGCGGCGAAAGCACCATGCACTCGTCGATCGGCACAATGAACGAACTCTCCGGCAAGAAATATCCCAGCGCACGGGGCATCCCGCTGCGCACCGCCCACTGCGCGCGATTTCTGTATCCGTAAGGCTCAGCGGTATGCTCCTGAATCGCCCCATCCCACGAGATTCCGCCCAATCGCGACAGGGTTTCCCGCAAAATCTCTTTCTTCAGCCGAACCTGCTCGCCGGCCGCGATGTGCTGGTAGTGGCAACCGCCGCACGTCTGAAAATGCGGGCACGGCGCGACGATACGTTCCTTCGACG
The DNA here is from genome assembly GCA_963718945.1 of uncultured Acidobacteriota bacterium. Taxonomy (GTDB): domain Bacteria; phylum Acidobacteriota; class Terriglobia; order Acidiferrales; family UBA7541; genus Acidiferrum. The sequence continues at coordinate 40,179 of CAVRAJ010000001.1, forward strand.
CCGACGTTACCTCCAGCAACTTCGTCCAAATCACTTTTTTCTTTTTCGACTTCTCCGCCGCGCGCACCTGTTCACCCGGCAGCACGTACGGCACAAAAACCGTGTTCCCGTCGGCGTGTGCCAGCCCATCGCCGCCGTACACCAGCTTCTCAATCGATAATAGTAACTCGTCAGACATCTGTGTAGACCCCATTCTGCGTTTTTTCGCATGGAAAGAAAAGATGATTGCTGCGGGAATGCGTGCTTCAGGAAAAGTAGTACAAGCTCAGCCGCGGCAATCCAAACTCCTCAAGCAGCCGCTTCTGCGCATATTGTTTTTCAACCAGCGCAATCTGCTCCGCCTTCATTTTGCGCCGGTACACCGCAAGCTGCCCGTCCATCTCGCGCCGGATCTTTAGCATCGTTTCTTCGCTCGCATGGCTCACTAGCAGGGCTTGCAGCTTGTCGTCCAGAATCGTCAGCCGCCTCTCCAAATCTTCCAGGTCCAACGCTCCCGGTGTTTCGAGCAGCTCCGCGATACCACACAGCGATTTTGCGATCTCGCGCAAATGCCAGACGAACTCTTCGCTCGCCGGTCGCTGGCTACTCGCCACCGCGCCGATCCGTGCAACATTCCTCGCAAAATAAACTCGCAACTCGTCCCGCGAGAAAGGTTCTTTCGCCCCCGTATTTCCGTTCTTCGGCGCGCTTCCAGCCCCCGCCTCAAGCTGCTCTTCCGCCGCCTCCAGCACCGCGTCCGTGCAGTACGCCAAACTTTTCAGCGGTTTCCCCCCGCCCCGCCGAGACCGCTGATAACTCTCGAACGCGTGATCGATCCCCTTCAAAGCAGCATCCAACGGCACGCCCGCCTTCTGCCACGTTTCCATGATCGCCCAGTCCAGCGGCGACACCAGCAGATTTGCCCCGCGCTTCTTCCAGAAATAGTCTTCAATTTCTGTGAAGTAGTTGAAGTAATTCCAACTGTCCATGTGATTCGCCATTGCAAAGCGGAGCACCAATATCGCGCTCTCTATAGGCGCAACGTGCTTCAGCCCCGTCTATCTCTGAGCTTTCTTAGCTGGGACCGCTGCCGGTACCCCTGCTTTTGTCCCGCGATTTGCCGCCGCACTTTTTCCTGCTTCGGCAGGCTGATTTTTCTCCCAGATCAGCCGCAGCCCCGTCAAAGTCAGAAATTCATCCGTCTCCTGAATCTGTTTCGAACCTTTCGCCACTAATTTCGCTTGCCCGCCCGTCGCCACTACTTTCACATTGCCGCCGAGCTCCGCCTTCATCCGCGTCAGCATCCCGTCCACCATGTCCACAGCGCCATAGTAGAGCCCCGCCTGCATGTGCGTGACGGTGTTCGTCCCAATCACTTTTCCCGGATCTTTGATCTCCACGCGCGGCAATCTCGCCGCCCTCGCAAACAGCGCTTCCGACGCGATCCCCAGCCCCGGCGCTATCACTCCGCCTAGATATTCGCCCCGCGCCGAAATCGCATCAAACGTAATCGCCGTCCCAAAATCCACCACGATGCACGGCCCGCCGTACTTGTGAAACGCCGCCACTCCATTCACAATCCGGTCCGCGCCAACTTCCAGCGGATTATCCACCAGTACCGCCATCCCCGTTTTCACGCCCATTTCCACAAACAGCGCCTTCCGCCCAAAATAAATCCGCGACATTTCCGCCAACGTCCAATTCACCGGCGGCACCACCGAACTGATAATCACGCCCCCAATCGCGTCGCGATCCAGCCCGGCCAAGGTAAACAAATTTCGTGTGAGCACTCCATATTCATCGATTGTCTGCTGCCTCGCCGTCGTCAGCCGCCAGTTCGCGACCAACTCTTCGCCGCGGAAAACGCCTAACACAGTGTTCGTGTTCCCGACATCGATCGTCAGCAGCATCTACCGCGCCTCCGTCACGTCTCCTGAAATCACCGTCACCAATTGTCCGTCATCGCGCTTTACTTGCAGCAATCCTTCTGGACCTAGCCCCGCGGTCGTCCCCGCGAAACTCTCCATCCCGTTCGTCACTCGCACTCGTTTTCCCTGCGCATAGCTGGATACCGCTTCGAATCTCCGCGTCACTCCCGCCGGCCCTTCGCGTAAGAATCGATTGTAGTCGTTCTCGAATTCGCGCAGCAATCGCACCAGTAATTCCAATCGCGACACCTGCTTGCCCGTTTCGATCCGCAACGATGTAGCCGTCGTTCCCAGCTCCCCCACAAACTTTTCCTGATTTACATTCAATCCAATACCCACGATCACAAATCGTACCAGCGACGGCTCCGCGTGCATCTCCGTCAGGATCCCGCCCGCTTTTTTCCCGTGAATCATCAAATCATTCGGCCATTTCAAATCCGGCGTCAGTCCCGTCTGTGCTTCAATCGCTGCGCGCGCCGATAATCCCGCCATCATCGTCAAGAGTGGCGCTTGCACAGGTGCCAGCTGCGGCCGCAATAGCAGCGTCACGTAAATCCCTGCCGCCCGGTCCGATTGCCATGTGCGTCCCGCGCGCCCTTTGCCGGCTGTCTGCTCTTCAGACAGCACCACGGCGCCTTCCGGCTCGCCCGAGTGCCCCAACTCCAGCGCCACGCGATTCGTCGAATCCGTTTTGAAAAAATGATAAATGTGTTTCCCGAAAAGACTGCCCTTCAACCGCTGCCGCAGCATGTCCGGAGCCAAAATATCCGGCACCTTCTCCAAAAAATATCCCTCGCCCGGCTTTCCCTTCACGCGCACGCCCAGCCCGCGCAATTGCCGCACCCACTGCCACACCATCGATCGCGACACGCCAATTTCCCGCGCAATCCGCGCCCCACTTATGACGATCGTGGAGTTTTCCGCTAGCAGCGTCAGCAAAGCCGCAAGCCTTTTGTCAGTTATTCCCGGAAGGGTCTCTTGTGCCATCGAGGTTGTACCGCGCGTCCACGCGTCGCCTAAGCTTACGTTTCCTCAACTCGTTCGACAAGTTCCTGCAGAGTCCGCCTTCCGAGGCGGACCGCTGGGGCTGGCGGTTGATTCGTGAGGTCGGCGGGCATCGCTCTGGTCCTAAAGCTGTCCCAATCGCTCCGCGATCTTTTGCAACTCGATGTGCTGTTCGCCCACGGTCCTTTCCATGTCGCGAATAATCTTCTCCGGCGCGCGGCTGCGAAACGTCTCGTTTCTGAGCTGGCTCTCTTTCGACGTAATAGCCTTCTGCAATCCATCGAGCTCTTTTTTGAGTCTGGCCTTCTCCGCCTCCACGTCTACGGCGTCGGAATACAGAATCCGCACGTCGAATTGCGCAGTGGAACGCACCGCGCCACCCCCCCGTTCAAGTGGCACTCCAGAGATCTTTAACTCGCTTAGAAACGCGAGTCGGGAAATGGCGTCGCATTCGTCGTCCACAATGTTACGGAACAGGTCGGCGCTGCTCCAAAACTCGGCAGCCACTTTCTTCCTAGGATCAAGCTTAACTTCGGCGCGAATATTTCGCAGCGAGGTGATGATATCTTGCAACAGCTGAAACTGCTCCACCACTCCGGCAGCTTTCTTGCCTTCGGTCCATTCCGTGCGTTCTTTGGGAAAAGTATCTAGCGCAATTGACTTTGCTCCGGGTACTTGTGGCAACTGGTGCCACAACTCCTCCGTCAAAAACGGCATGAACGGGTGCAGCAACCGCAGCGCATCGTTGAACGCCGCAAACAAATTCTTCCAAGCCACCACAGCTCGTTCACGGTTTGCGTTCTGAAGTTCCAGCTTCACCCACTCGATGTACCAATCACAGAAATCGCCCCAGAAAAATTGATAGACGTTTTGCGCTGCCTCATGGAACCGGTAATTCTTCAGTGCCTCATTTACCGTCTCGATCGTGATCGCCAGCCGCGAATAAAGCCATTGATCCACCAGTGGGACACTTCCATCGAACTTATATGGAGCCCCGGCCCGCGCCTCCGGCGAAGCCAACTCCTCAATCCCCGTCCCGCCTTGCTCAAACTTATCCAAATTCACAAATAAAAACCGCGCCGCATTCCAAATCTTATTGGCGAAATTCCGCGCGCCTCCCAGCCTGTCATCCGACAAAATAATATCCGTCCCCGGCGCGGCCATCGAGGCCAGACAAAACCGCATCGCATCCGTGCCATACTGCTGGTTCAGCACCACCGGATCGAGCCCCGTCCCCTTCGACTTCGACATTTTCTCGCCGCTACCCGTTCGCACCAGCGAATGCAAATACACCGCCCGAAACGGCACTTGTCCCGTGAAGTGCATCCCCAGCATGGCCATCCGCGCCACCCAGAAAAACAAAATATCGTACCCCGTGATCATTAAACTCGTCGGATAGTATTTCTCGAAATCCGCCGCCTTCTCCGGCCATCCCAAGGTGGAAAATGGCCAAAGCCCCGAGCTAAACCAGGTATCCAGCACGTCCGGATCCTGCGTAAGCTTCGCAGACCCGCATTTCGAACAGTTCTTGGGCGCTTCCTCCGCCACGATCAACTGTTCGCAGTCCCCGCAATACCACGCCGGAATCCGGTGTCCCCACCACAACTGCCTCGAAATCGTCCAATCCCGTATATTGTCCAGCCAGTTCAAAAATTCCTGTCGCCGGTTGTCAGGAACGATCTGGATCGTATTTTCCTTTCCCGGCTCGTACTCTCGCACCGCTCTAATCGCCGGAGCCGCCAGCCCCTTCATCGCGCAGAACCACTGCGTCGAAATCCGCGGCTCGACAATCGTCTTGCTCCGTTCGCAAATCCCAATTGCGTGGACGTGGTCCGTCACCTTCTCCAGCAATCCCTGCGCTTTCAAATCCTCCACAATCTTTTTCCGCGCCTCGAACCGATCTAGCCCCGCATACGCCCCAGCAGCCGCGCTCATTTGTCCGCCATCCGTCATTACATCGATTTCCGCCAGTCCGTGCCGCTTGCCCACTTCAAAGTCGTTTGGATCGTGTGCCGGCGTAATCTTTACCGCGCCCGTCCCGAATTCCCGTTCCACCATCGCGTCTGCGATGATCGGAATCTCCCGACTCATCAGGGGTAGCACCACATTCTTGCCCACCAACTGTTTGTACCGCTCATCCTCCGGGTGCACCGCCACCGCCGTATCTCCAAGCAGCGTTTCCGGCCGTGTCGTCGCAACAGTTACGAATTCCTGTGATCCAGCCACGGGATACCGGATATGCCACAAATGCCCCTGGCGATCTTCGTGGTTCACTTCCAGATCGCTCAATACCGTCAGACAAACGGGGCACCAGTTCACCAGCCGCGTCTCGCGATAGATCAGGCCCTCGTTATAAAGCTGCACGAACACCTTGCGCACAACTCGCGACATTTCCGGCGAAAGCGTAAATCGCTCCCTCGACCAGTCGCAGCTTTCCCCAATCCCTCGCATTTGCTCCGTGATCTGGCTGCCTGCTTCCGCCTTCCACGCCCAGACGCGCTTCTCAAACTCCTCACGTCCCAACTTGTGGTAATCAATCCCCTGATCCATCAACTGTTTCACCACGACACGCTGCGTCGAGATCCCCGCGTGGTCCGTGCCCGGCAAAAACAACGTGTTGTACCCACGCATCCGGTGCCAGCGCGTCAGGATATCGATCTCCGTATGCTCCAGCATGTGCCCGATATGCAGAGATCCCGTCACGTTCGGCGGTGGAATCACGATCGAAAACACCGGTCCCGGCGCGTTAACATCCGCTTTAAACAGCTCTTCCTTAACCCAGTATTCCGCCCATCGAGGCTCTATCTGCTGTGGTTCGTAAGCTTTGGCAATCTCTCGACCCATTCGGCACTCAATTCCTTATGCTGTTTATAGTCCCACGCATACACGTGTCCTGTTTCACATGCAAAGCAATCCTTGACTATACGAGGGCTAAACCAGCTCAGTCAATTCAACGGCAATTTAGATTGGAGGCGTTTATTAGGGGAGGGAACTACTGCTTCTTCGCGTTCAACTCGTCGCGGACCATCGCTTCCACGACGGGCTTCAGAATCTCTCGCGTAACCGCTTGCAGCATCTCCGGGCTCATTTTGGCGAGAACCTTGGCCACCATGTCTTCCATGCTTAGCTCAGGAGCCTGTGCGTTTGCCTCCACGGCGGGCGCCTCCTGCACTGCAGTTTCGGCAACGTGCTGGGCCTCTTCCCGAATCGCTTCCACGGTTGCCGCCGGCAAGGCAGCCTCTTCCACTGTCGCTTTCTCGTCCTCGTTCAAGCCTGTCGCCAAAGCGTCGACCGTGGCAGCCGGATCTTCCTTCCCCGCGTCTTCGTGCACCTCGGCTTGAACTGCCGCTTGCGCCGTCTCTGGAATTGCATTTGCAACGGGCTCGCTCTTTGCCGAAACATCCCACGTCGACGACAGCCGGCTTGCTTTTTGTACTTCCGCGTCCCACGGGCTGGACACCGCGGAATACCAGGGGCTCTCCCCCGCCTGTTTTTCGGCCGCCGCAGCTTGTTCTGCCCTTGCCGGGCTGCCAGCCGCAGCCTCCGCGCGAATTTCTTCCGGATCTCGCACTTCTTGGGTTTCTACCGCATGCACAGGCGCTTCCATCGTTGCTGCTTCCACGCCAGTCTTTTGATTCAAAGCGGCTGCCCAGGCGTCTCCCGTGTATGGCGCAATCGCTGCAGGCGCCACATTCGTCTCCGCGATTGGCGCATCCTTCACCATTGCGCTCACGCCCAGCTCCGATTCCGCGGCTTCCTCAAATTTCGAAATCTCTTTTTGTGGAGCCCAGGATTCGTTCTTCATTTTCCGCGCCGGTGCTTCCGCAAATGCCGTCTCGCGCCAATCCTTCACCGCCCCGCTTCCTGCTTCCTGTTCGTCCAGTGCCTCATCGCCGGCGTCCCGCCGCCATGATGCGCTGTGTTGCTCTTCCTCTTCCTCGACGACCTCTTCCTCTTCTGCCTCACCGGACTTCCAATCCCGCTCCAGTTCCGGCCGGGCCGTTGTCGCATAACCAAGCTCTTCTTCTCGCTCCGGCTCCGCCGTTTCCAGGAGGCTCCCGAATGCTAGCGGCTGCGAACCCGCCTCTATCCTCACCGGTTCTGGCAGTCCGTGTCTTTCCTCGTGCACTGGTTCGCTGTCCGCCGACGGCAACTCTGGCATCGACGCGAGAGAACTCATGCTTGGGATCGTGTGAGGGACTGGCATCGTTCGCGGCGCCAGCATTTCCGCTACGCGTATCGGCTCTTCCTGTACTCGCGGCGCCGGTGCCGCTCCGCCAATGGACACTCCTGCCCGTGCCAACGCGGACTTCACCATGGAGATCAGCGGATCGGGCGGCACAAATGGCTTCTTCAATACTCCGTCAGCCCCAACCCTCTGCGCCTCTTGTTCATCCAGTGGATCGAATGCCCCCACCAGCAATATCACCGGGATGTGCGCGAGTGAGGGATCAGACTTCACGTACTGGCAGACTTCATATCCATTGCGCACCGGCATGAATACATCCGCAAGCACCAAGTCCGGCCGTATGTCGGAAATCTTTCGTACCGCTGCTTCACCATTGCCCACGGCAACGACATCGATGCCCTGATCTTTCAGGGCAAGCCCCACCATTTTCTGAATGTTGCTGTTATCGTCGGCAACGAGAATCTTAGCCACCAAACGTCCTCCGGATGTATTTCACCCGTATCCCGCGTTCTTTAACAGTTTCGCGGTTACAGCAAATGCCACCGCCGCGCGGTGCAACTAACGCCGGCCACCCAGCGGCCGGCTCTTCATGCAGTCTCCAATGTATTGGAGCACCCGGCGTATTTGCCGTCAATCTCAACGCATTGCCTGTGTGTCGGAAGTGGATATGCCCTCCCTGGCTCTTCCCCAGGACACATCCTGCCAAAAAAAAGGGGCGCGGCCCTCGCCGCACCCCCTCGTTCTGCCTACATCTGTTCAATCTTGAATCGGCCTGCTCGGCCTACCAGGGAATCAGCTTGTGCAGTCCCTTCTTCTTGCTGCTGGATTCCTTCTTGTCCTTGGAGTCCTTGGAGCTTTTGGAATCGCCGCTCTTGTCCGCACTCGTCGTTGCCGCGTCGCTCTTCGCGTCTGTCCCGCTGGCTGACGGATCACTCTTCGCGGGCGCTTCTGTTGTACTCCCCGCCGCTGGAGGATCTTTCGCCGCATCGCTGCTAGCAGGATTCTCAGTTACCGCTGCCGGTGCCACCGCCGGAGCCGCTTCCTTCGGCGGATCACTCGCCGCCGCACCGCCGGCGCTGCCAACATCTGCTCCGCCTTCGTTTGTCGCCGGAGCCACGTTCTCGGACCCGGCCGTTGTTTCTGCTGTGCCTGTTCCTCCACCCGGCGATACCGTTACCACCATCCCCGTTGTTGCTCCGCCAAGTTTTGTTTGTCCCCCGGGCGTCAGTAAGTCCGCCGCGGACATCGCGTTCGTTTCTGGCTCCAGGTTCGGAGGTCCGGTCCTCGCGGCCGACAACAACTCCGCGCTTGGTCCGTTGTTGATCAATTTCAGGGGTTTCTTGAGCAGGCTCGTATGCGGCCTGGGTGTATTCTGTTCCGCCGTCATCCATGCCAAAGCGGTCGGATCGGGCTGCGGTATTGGAGCTCCAAGCTCCTTAAGTTTGCCCTTCGCATCCGGCGCCATGTTGGACAACGGATAATCCTTTACAATCCGCGTGTAGTATCTCGTTGCCACTTCTTTGTGCTCGCTCTTCTCGAAGATGTCTCCCATCATCCATAGCGCCCGGTCCGATTTGCTATACAGCGGATACCGGCTCGTAACCGTTAGCAGCCTTGTCGCCGCTGCCCGTTTGTCGCCCTTCACGTAGTAGTAGTAGCCGATCCGGTAGTCGCCTTCTGCCAGCACTTCCTGCACTTCTCTCAGGCGTTGCTTCGCCTGCGGCGCCAGTGGGTCATTCGGATATTTTTCCAGAAAGATCTGGAACTCTTCCTCTGCTGCAATGGCATGCGTCCTGTCCCGATCCGGCTTTTCCATCTGACGGTAGTGCGCCATTGCCACTTGCATCTGTGCATACGTCGCTTCCGGCAGGAATGGGAAGAATACTTCAAAATCCTTGTACCCTGAGATGGCCAGCGCCATGTTCGATGTGCCGCCCTCTTTGTAGTACGAGTCCGCGATGGCCAGCTTCGCCTTCGCCAAATACTCGCTATCCGGGTACGTATTGATTAGCGTCTGCATGTTCAGCCGGCCGACCTCTTGCCGTCCGTGCTTGATGTCGTCCACCGCCCGGTCATACAAAATCTTGTCCGGCTGCGCGTTGTTGTCTGCGCTCGTGGACTTATCAATCTTCTTCTTTTTGTGGAAGACTTGCTTGATCTGCGCGTCGCTCGTCGTTGCTCCCAGCAAGAACAGCCCCGCCAGGATTCCGCAGGCCACACTCAGCCTGGTCACGTACCGCTTTGACGTCGCACTGCTCACAATTCGGCCCAAACGTCACCTCTCTCGCTAATCTCGGGTTCCTCGCCGTACCGCTCGAATACTCTCACCGGAACCTGGCACTTCCTGGAGCATTCATCGGCGGGAACAAGGAAGTATACCCTGAACGATAGGCCAGGTGGAGCAAGAACTTTACCCCTTCGGACAGGACTCCTCCGTCGTTCCCACCCGTTGTGATGCACCCTCTTGTCCTCGCGGGTTGCCTCGCAGCCTCCCTCTTTCCCATATTTTTCAACGAAGCCTTGCCATGCTCCGCCACGCAATGGTTGGAAGCGGCGGTCGCTTCTCCCACCCTCACAATCTAAACGATCGGCGATCCATAATCGAAGCAGGCCGGAAGCCCGGTTTCACGCCGCTTCATCGCAGCCGCGGAGGAAACTATCTCGAGAAGTATCCTGTCTTGGACCGCACCTTGATGCCTTCGCGCTTCGGCTTAATCACAATTTTCCGAAACGTATCATCCTTCAGCGGGTCTTTTGGGTAATAGCCGACCTCGTATGACGTCCTCAATTCCTCCGCGATCTGCCGGAAATAGACATGCGCGTCCGTCGTCTCCGCATCGATGTGCGCCCCGCCCGTTTCACGCGCCACGCGGTCCATCACGCTGGTCCCGTATTTATTCCGCGCCGTAAGCTTCCCGTGCTCCTTATCGGTGTACCGAATGGCATACACGACCACATTCTGGCTCTGCGCTGTTTCAATCGTCGTCATCATGTCATGCGAACTAGAGTTGTCTTCTCCGTCACTGAAAAGCAGAATCGCGCGCCGCCCGTTTTCGCGCGCCAGTTTTTCCGTCACCGAATAATAAATCGAATCATAAAACGCCGTACCTAAATCCCGCGATTCCTTCGGCCCCAACTCCGGAAATTTTCCCGAATCCTTCTGGTACTTCTTCCACTCCTCCAACAGATCTCCGCCCGACTGCGAAAAATCGCTCACCAGCCGGATGTGGTTCCCAAACCCCGCCAAAAACACGCGGTCCTTCGGTCCCAAGACATCTTTGAGAAACACTTCCAAATCATTCCTATGCTGTTTCGAAAAATGATCCTGACTTCCGCTGGCGTCCACCACTAAACCCAGCGTCAATGGCACATCCGCGCTGCGCGAAAAGAAAGCTATCTTCTGCGGTATCGCATCCTCAAATACCTCTACGTCGTCTTGCGTGAGATTGTCCACCAAATCGCCGCGCTCGTCCCTCGCGACGAACGCCACGCTCACCAGATTCACTTTGACTCGTATCGGCTCCTGCCCTCGGCCCCAGGTGACCCCGAGCGTAGCGCCCAGCGTCAGCACTCCGAGCCCCATCGCCGCCAAGCGCCCTCTTCGCATCCCCACGTCCTTTTCGCCTCTGCTTACCGCCCGTCGCCGGACATCAAGCCGGAGTCTTCTCTTCCCCACGCGCCTCGAGGTAAACCAGATGAAAAATGCAGCCCGTTCCATTCGGCTTCACACTGACGATATGTTGCTTCTCTTTTGTGCCAGCCTTGAACAGCATGCCGCCTGGATCAGGATGGTCGTCCCCACAGGTCAGCTTCTTCGAGGAGTCGTCCTTGTCCTTGTCGCTTTGCGCCTTCGATCCATCGCTGCAATTCAGCACCTTGCCATACTTCGCCAGTGCCTTCTGATAAAATGCGACGACTTTCTCCGGCGAGTCGTTCGATTCCATCTTCAGTACCACCAGCTTGAACCCGAACGAACTTCCCCACAGCCCCAGGTTTGCCGCTGACGAATCGTCTTTATCCTCCTTGTGAGTCCGCGCGCCAGGGTACAAAGGCAGCCCCACTTCTCTGGCCGTGGCTTGCGCGCTGATCACCAGCCCGCCCTTCTCGCTTCCATCTTTCCCCGTCACCGTCACGTTCACGCCGCTTTTGTCCTTCTCTTGCCCCGATGCCGTGATCCCCGCCAAACTCAGCACTCCGCACAACCCCGCGCTCATTAAAGCAGCGCTCCACAAGACTCCTCTCCTGCCGCCAACCCGCGACCGCTCCCATCCTCCAAACGCAAGTTTCTTCATCCCATCCTCCTCCGGGTACACCTCAACTCATCAGACGCCACACCACCGCGTTTCTTGCACGCTGGTTCTTGCCCGTCCCTCTTCCTTACGAAGTGTACACTCGCGATGTTCCCCCATCTTTAGCCTTCCACGCGGGTGGACAATCGGGGAACGGGAACGTGCGAAGAAATTGACGCCGCAGATTGCTTTGCAGTGTGTAGCCTGTGGGCATGATCAGCCACGAAACCGCCGTTCCCCTCTAACTCCGCCGCCACGGCCCGTAACAAACTATTCACAGCCATAGTACTTTATTTCGCTTGACAGCATATAACCAGCCGAGTACAACCTTCCCGCCATTCCCTGTGGAGGTCCCTCATGCGAAGCTCGCGCTTTGTCCTTTTTCTCGTCCTGCTCATTTTTGCAAAACCCGCGACGGCCCAACAGGCCAACCCATCGGCTCCTCAAGCAACCGTTCTACTCCAGCGTGCGTTGGCCGCGCTCACCGGCGGCCATCCGCTCACCGATGTCACCCTTTCGGGCACCGCTGAACGCATCGCCGGCTCCGACGACGAATCAGGCACCGTCGTCATCAAAGCCATCGCCGCGGGCGCTAGCAGCGTAACCCTCAGCCTTCCATCTGGCACGAGGAGCGAGATTGAGAATTGCTCCAGCTTGCCGCCGATCGGCCTCTGGTCCGGTCCCGATGGCATGCCGCACGCTATCGCCTTCCACAATCTCCTCACTGGCCCGGCGTGGTTTTTCCCCGCCTTCACTATCGCCCAGGGCCTTTCCACCCTCGGCTACGTCACCACCTACATCGGCCCAGAAACCCACAACGGCCAAGCCGTCCAGCATGTTTCCGTCTCGCAACCGTCGCTCCTTTCGGACGCTTCCGGTGGACCCTCCTCAACGCACCTGACGCTGATCGACATTTTCCTCGACGCATCGACTTTGCTACCTTCAGCAGTCGCGTTCAACACCCACCCAGATAACAACGCCGCCCTCGACATTGCCATCGAGATTCGCTTCTCCAACTACACGCCAGTCAGCGGTGTCCAAATCCCGTTCCACGTTCAGAAGTACCTCAACAACAGCCTGTTTCTCGACCTCCAGGCCGACTCCGCTGTCCTCAATTCCGGGCTATCTTCAACAACATTTACGGTAGGTGCCGGGCTTTAGTCCGGCTCAGGAGTCACGCCATGCACAGCACTCTTGCAATTCGCCACCCGTCGCTCACCACACTTTCTCCGATCTTACTCATACTGCTTCTCGCCGCATTTCCCGCGTCGGCACAGGTCACTACCGGCACACCGCCCTTCGGCTCCTTCAGCGGCGGTCCGGACGTAATCAATCTCGCAAATCTCAATTCACACATCAGCGTGCCCATCCTCAACAAGCCCGGGCGCGGCATGAATTTCACGTATGATCTGAGCTACGATTCTTCGGTTTGGTACCCCGTTGGGTCGAGTGGCAGTCAGATTTGGCAACCAGTGAGCAATTGGGGCTGGCGTGGTGCCACGGAAACGCTATCGGGGTACGTCACCTCATATTGGACTTTATCTTACTGCTACACTTGGGTTTGCCAGAGCGGGCATTGCCACGAGCAAGAAACCGGGACCACAATAAGGTCTGGCAACTGGGTGTATCATGACCCGTTTGGAATACCCCATCCCTTCGCTGGACTCACCGTTGTACAGACCGGAACTTGTGGCGGCATAAACAACTCATCGTTCCAGGCAACAGCAACAGACGGCTCGGGTTACAGCATCTCAGTTGCCAATTCAGGGGGCCAGCACACAGTAATATCGAGTAGCGGAAGTATCATGAACGCTCCTTGGCAGTCGTCCGCGGGTGCCAGTACTACGACCGACAGAAATGGCAATCAGATTAGCGTCAACAGTAGCGGCGTTTTTACGGATACACTCGGCACGACCGCACTCACCGTGACGGGATCGGGCACTCCAGGCAGCCCATATCTCTTCACCTACACAGCACCCTCCGGTGCAAGCGCGTCCTACACTATGAAATACACAACCTATGGCGTTGAGACGAACTTCGGCTGTAGCAATATCGGTGATTACGGTACGAATGGCCAGATGACCGCAAATCTCGTCAGCGAGATCGACCTGCCAGACATCGCCGCCAATGCAAACGACAAATACACTTTTACCTACGAAGCCACACCCGGCCACACCGGCTTCGTCACTGGCCGCCTCGCCTCCGTCACTCTTCCCACTGGCGGCACTATTACATACACCTACACGGGCGGCAGTAGCGGCAACATCACCTGCGCCGACGGTTCCGCAGCGACCCTCACGCGCGCTGCAAACCCAGGAGGGACGTGGACCTACGCACACTCCGAGTCCGGCACCGCCTGGACCACCTTGATCACGGACCCACAGAATAACCAAACGAACATGCAATTCCAGGGCATTTACGAAACCCAGCGCCAGGTATACCAGGGCAGCGTCTCTCCCTCGAACCTGCTTGAAACCGTGAACACCTGCTACAACAACAGCACCTCTCCTTGTACCGGCGCTACGATCATTTTGCCCATCACGCAGCGCGCCGTCGTCCCTCAATTCCCGAGCGGCCTGCAATCCATTTACATCTATAACTACAATTCCTTCGGGCTCCTCACGAACGAATACGACCATGATTACGGCCCGGGGGCTCCAACCCCTTAAACCGCGAGGTCGATATCACCTTTGCGGCTCTCGGGAACAACATCAACGCGTTCAAGCAGACGGTCACCGTCAAAGACGGCACCGGGAATATCAAAGCCGCAACAACGTACAACTACGACGAAACTGGCGTGGTTGCCCCACCGAACCAACCGACTCCTCAGCACACCACCGTCTCTGGCTCTCGTGGAAACCTCACAAGCATTGTGTACCCTGTAAGTGGTCTCAAAGCGACTTTCAGCAATTACGACACAGGCCAGGTACAAACCTCAACCGACGTGAACGGCGCCCAGACCACTTACACCTATGGTGCTCTCACCGCAACTTGCGGCAACGCGTTCCCCACGAGCGTTAGCGAGCCTCTCAGCATGTTGCGCTCGATGACCTGGAACTGCACCGGCGGGGTCCAAACCTCCTCTACCGACGAGAATAATCAAGTCACTTCCGCCACCTACAATGATCCAGACTTCTGGCGACCAGCCAGCGTCGCTGACCAGCAAAACAACGTAACCTCGTACAGTTACTTGACAAATCCGAATGGTTTCTCCCAGTCATTGTCATTCAACGGCAATCAATCCGTTGCGAATACGGGACAGGGATTTGACGGGCTTGGCAGGCCGATTCAAGTGAGCCATATTCACGCGCCCGGCGCGACCGCATGGGATCAGGTCGTGCAATCCTATGATTCCAACGGAAGACTATGGAAAACCAGTGCGCCATGTGTGACTACCGGGCCGTGGACATGCCCCACAACAGCACAAACGACTACGTACGATGCGCTAAACCGAATCGCGCAGGTAACAGATGCAGGAGGAGGGTCGACGACCTACACCTACAATCAGAACGATGTCTTTGTCGCGGTCGGTCCCGCCCCCTCTGGTGAACACGCCAAGCAGCGCCAACTCGAATACGACTCACTCGGCAGATTGACTTCGGTTTGCGAACTCACCACACTTTCGGGAAGCGGAAACTGTGGCCAAACCAGCGCCCAGACTGGCTACTGGACCAAATACACGTACGATGCCCTCGGAGATTTGCTCACCGTCACGCAAAATGCCCAAGCAACATCCGCAAATCAACAAACCCGCAGCTATGCATATGACGCCATGAGCCGCTTGAACGTCCGAGACCAATCCGGAAAGTGGCACAAAGACTTACGTATATGATTCCGACTCGACCATGTGCGGAAACGGGGCATCCACTTCGCGAGGCGATCTGGTAAAGACCGTTGACGCCACCGGGAACTGTGTGATGCGCTACTACGACTTACTCCATCGCGTGGAAGCTATCGGCAACAACAACGAAAGTGCTTCCAATCCGTGCAGGCGATTCCTGTATGACAACACAAGCGGAATTCTCGGCTCAATTCCCTTAGGAATTACCGTCAGCAACAAACTCGGCCACTTGGTGGAAGCAGAAACCGACATCTGCGCCTCGCCAATAACCCAATCCTCGATCATCACCGACGAGTGGTTCAGCTACACAGCCCGCGGAGAAAACTCAGATGTCTACGAAGCAACCGCGCATTCCGGCGCCTATTACCATGCCAGTCAGACCTACTGGCCAAACGGTGGCCCCAATGTCATGAGCGGCAGCATTGGACTTCCCACAATCACGTATGGGGCCGACGGTGAAGGCCGACCAAGCACCACCTCAGCCAGTTCCGGCCAAAATCCCGTTACCTCGACTGCCTACAACCTGTACGCCTCCCCGAACCAGCTTTCAGTTACTTTCGGGTCTGGCGATTCCGACGTTTTCACATATGACTCGAATACATTTCGCCTGAACAAATATCAATTTAACGTGGGCTCCCAAGCCGTAACTGGAACTCTCGGCTGGAACGCCAATTGGAGCCTTGGCAGTTTGAATATCTCTGACCCCTTTAGCACCGCCAACACCCAAAGCTGTTCCTTCGCTGCGGACGACCTCAGCCGCATTAGCCAAGTTAGCTGCGGAACGATTTGGGGTCAGAACTTTTCTTTACGATCCATTCGGTAATATTCAGAAAAATAAAATTTCTGGAACTGGCGCCAGCTCGTTCACGCCCACCTACCAGTCCTCTCCATCCATCACCAATCGCGTGGCCACAGTCAACGGCACTTCGGCGACTTACGACGCCAACGGCAACTCCCTCAACGACACGTTCCGCCCTGCCACCTGGGATGCCGACAGCAACCCCATCTCCATAGGGCCGGTCACCCTGACCTATGACGCTTTCGACCGCATGGTCGAGCAATCCGTTGGCGGCACCTATTCGGAGATCGTCTATAGCCCTGCGGGTGTAAAATTGGCCCTAATGCACGGCACCACCCTCACGAAAGCTTTCGTACCTCTTCCGGGAGGAGCTACCGCCGTCTATACCAGCAGCGGCCTTGCCTACTATCGCCATACTGACCACCTCGGCAGCTCCCGGTTTGCCTCCACGCCGACCCAAACACTTTATTCCGATACTGCTTATTCTCCCTTCGGCGAACCGTACGCCAGTTCCGGCGCCATCGACAATTCCTTCACCGGCCAAAACCAGGACACCACAGCCGGCCTCTACGACTTTCTATTTCGCGAGCAGGATCCCAACCAGGGCCGCTGGACCTCACCCGACCCCGCTGGAACCAACGCTGTCGACCCCGCCAATCCCCAGACGTGGAATCGCTTCGCTTACGTCGCCAATATGCCGCTCGGACTGATCGATCCTCTGGGTCTCTGCCCCGGGCAGCCGGGCTGTCCACAGCACCATAGCGGGCCTGCCTGCATAGATGTCTATGCGCGTGCGAATTGCTCCCCACTACCCCCGTGGGTCTGCAACGGTCAAATCTGCGGCAACTGGCAGAATTTCTATGATCCATTTGGCTTGATGAACGTCACAGTCGTCGGCTACTCGTGCATGTTCGGGATTGACTGCCACGGCGTCCCCGGCACACCGGGGGCAATGGGCTGGGGGCCGATTTTCGGCCCGGTCGCCGGACTAGGAGGCAATAGCAGCGGCGGCTTCTCCTGGATGGGTGGTGGGGGCAATAGCAGCGACAATAACAAAACTACCCAACTAAAGGATTTCAATGCCTGCGTAGACCAAGCTTCATCAGTGGAAAATCGCCAGTTGTTAAGCACGTCTGCTGAAATAGTAGGGAGTGGCTTCGTATTCGTTACAGTGGGTTGGCTCTCGATTCAGTCCGGAGCTTTCCTCATACGCGAAATGGCAGTAGATGCGGCGAGTTCGGCACCCGAGAGTGGTTTCTTATTGTTTTCAGGGGCTACTAGTGATTTACCGCACGTGGGACTCATGGCAACGGCCGCGACAGGAGGAATTGCGTTAATGGCACATGGGTCCGCTGGCGAGCTAAACGCCCTCAACCAGTACGATAGAGCTGTTCGCGTTTGCCAGCTAGAATACGGGTTCCCAAATGTACCTCATTAAACATCTCGGCCCCCTAGGCAGGTTGGCGCATATCATCGTCACTGTAATGTTTCTATTCGGGATATGGAAATACTGCTCGGATACTCCCTCCCACTGGGGATGCGGATTCATCTATCTTTGTGTAGGGGGGTGCTTGAGCGGTTTGCCCCTGCTTTCGAGATATCGAAAATCATTCTTTACGCTTGCGTACCTCTACTTAGCGTTAGGCTTTATGAATAACAACGCCTCCCACCCGAATGTTTCGGATGGATTCCTCCGGTCTCCCACGAATTACTTCGGGGCATTTCTCGGACTTTCTTACATCCTGTGTCTTCTCCTCTTAGTTGTACCTCTCATTTTTTATAAACAAACCGCCTCACCGGTGCCGAGTGAACCAGCAGCCATGCGGGAGCAATCTCTCCTTGCCGTATTCGTCTCATCATTCCTTTCGGTGTCGGTCATCGTCTTTATCTCAGTATTTCTTTCTTTGGCCCCATCTGGGGTAATATATGCACGCTCCTTCCCATTTGCCTTGAGTGCTGCCGCCCTATGGTCAGGCTTCCTGATCATAAGCCTTCGCTTAACCATTAAGGAAAAAAAGAGATCGATTTATAACTTCCGGATTTATCTCCTGTTCGTAATCCTCTTGGCTGCTCTGTTCGAATATGCGACTCGTGCGAACTGGATTCTCTTTGGTTTGTCATCTTGCGCATTCGTTAGCACCTATTTCGTATTCGAACTGGTAGAGGCAAATGTAACGCATCACGCGGGTGGCGATTCTAGACAACCGAGTAGGGCCGAATTGACCATCGATAGAAGCGAAGGCGTCGTCAAAGCAGAAAGGCCCTGAGGCTGATTGGATGACGTTGGCGGCCCCTTCGACCGAGTAAACTTGGTTGCACGGACGACCAAGGCTCGGAAAAAGGAGCCGAGCAATGTGGATTATAGGATGTGATTTCCATACACCCTATCAGCAGATTGCCATAAACCGCGGGACAGACGGGAAGTTCCCCTAACTATCCATGACCACACCGTCTCACCAAACTCCCAAATTCCCGCCAACCAACTCAATTCACTCTACTTCCCTGTCTCACGTTCGAATGTTCAACACCCAGTACTATACCTTGACAGTAATTCAACTCCATGCTACCCTTCTTCATGCTCTCCTCACCCTCCACCTCGCCGCCGAACGCGTCGCGTCCTCGACTTTCCAGCTCTTTCGCAACCCGTTCAGAATCATGGTCTGCAAAATCGCCCGCAGATGCTCATCCCGAACAACGTACAGAAACTCTAACTCCTTTAGAAGCAACGTTTACAAAAAACCGGGGGGGGCCGGCCACCACGTGGCTCCATCCGTCCGCTTGGGCCAATCAGAATAATTTCAGCTTCACCGAGGTACCCCTGATGATATGGTGTATTTGCTGTTGCGTCTTACATTCCCATCCTCAAGGAGAGTGCGAATGAAACGTGCTTTAGCTCTGCTGGTTTTGCTCGCTGCTACGCCCATCGCTCCGCCGCTGGCGCAAGAGGCGCAAAAACCGGAACTCGCAAAGTTATCGCTGAAGGTCGGCGACACCGCGCCGGACTTCACCTTGCTCAGCGATCAATGGAAAAACGTAAAGCTCAGCGACTTCCACGGCAAGAAGAACGTCTTTCTCGCCGTCTACGTCCTGGCCTTTACCGGCGGTTGAACGAAACAACTTCAGGCGGTCCAGGCTGGAATCGCCTCGGGTAAGATCGACACTTCGGATACCGCAGTTTTCGGCATCAGCATGGATAGTCCCGCTGCCAATGCCGCTTTCGCCAAGCAAATCAGTATTGATTTCCCGCTCCTCAGCGACATGAACCACAAGATGCTCGCCACCTACGGCATCCTGAAGGGCTACGACGTCCAGAATCAAACCTACCAATGGGCGCAGCGCGCTAACATCGTCATCGATAAAGAGGGCATCATCCGCCATATCGAAGAAGGCGACAGCGCCGTCAATCCCAACACGGCCGTATCGGTCTGCACCGACCTCCACAAAAAGGAGGCCGCAAAATAAGTTTCGCTTTGCTTCGGATGTGCTTGCCTCGAGCCACGTGAATCATACTTCCGCGGCTCGAGGCTCAACTCTGCACGCTCTTCCAAGCCGATCAACCTAAGCCCTATCCGTTTTCGCGATGCCCGCTCGTTTCGCGCTCGAATCTGTTCTTCCAGTGTTCATCGCAAGCTAGTTATGATTTGGGCGACTGAGGAACATCATTCTTTCAATCCGTCGTACCATCATAAGAGCGGGCATCCTTTCGGAGGGAACTCATTGGGAGCAGAACGCCGTCGCACGCCTAGATATACGTTTATCGCCAGCGCCGAACTGATCGAAGAAGCGTCGGACGTGCGCATTGCCACGCGCGTGAGCGAACTGAGCCTCCACGGCTGCTATCTGGACATGATGAATCCATTCCCCGTAGGAACTCTCGTACTGGTGAAGATTTCCGCGGGAGAGGCCTTCTTCCAGGCCAAATCGAAAATCGTTTACGCCCAGACCAACATGGGAGCGGGCGTTGCATTCCTCGAAGTGGAAGCACAATACCAGCCCGTGCTTGAACGCTGGCTTGACGAAGCCGGGAAGGGCCAGCAAAACCGCGTCGGCTGAGTCCGCTGCTACGGCCTCTCTTGCCTCGCAAGCACTTCCGTTGGGCATTGAAATCAACCTGTCGCGAATCTTCCCCGGATGATCGACGGCGTCTTGCAGTCCATCCGCGCTGCCTGAAGCTGGGTTGCGCGTTGTTTGCCTTTCACACTTCTAACAGGAGCAGGCTTAGAGTGTTCGATTGGATGAGGGTGATCCGCGCCCAGTCCTTCTGGCCGCGGGAGAGCGGGCCCCGCGGGAAGAAGAAGGGAAAAGAATAACGCAATCACTCATGGCGCCCCGCGGCGCTCAAATAGGACGAAGATACGAGACCGATGCCCGGCTGAACACAAGGCGCTCAATCATTTTGTCAGGGCAGGAAGAAAGGCATTGTATCGTGCTACGATAGATAGAATGACGACGAAAAATAACGACTTCTCTCGACGCATGGCAGCAAATGGCTGACGGTCAAATTTCCCGGGCCTCGACAACAGGTGGATTACCGGTCGATACTTCATTAACGCCAGCCCTGCAGGCGGCTCACGCTCCGGTGCAAATTCCCCTGGTCAGCCTGCGCACCGCTTACATTAGCTTGGTTTCGATTCTGATCGCCGTCGCCGCGGCTATCGTGGCGCGCCTCCTAACGGCTCTGATCGGCCTCATCACGAATCTCTCTTTCTTCGGCCGCTTCTCCTTCGCCTTCAGTTCTCCGGCCGGCAATCATCTGGGCTGGTACGTTATTTTTATCCCGGTCATCGGCGGCCTGATTGTCGGCGTCATGGCGCGTTTTGGCTCGGAGGCCATCCGCGGCCACGGCATTCCGGAAGCGATGGAGCAGATTCTCTTCGGCGGTAGCCGCATTCCTCCGCGGCTGACGTTCCTAAAGCCGCTCTCGGCCGCCATCGCCATCGGCACCGGTGGGCCGTTCGGCGCGGAAGGCCCCATTATCGCCACGGGAGGTGCTATTGGGTCGCTGGTCGGCCAGATCCTGAAAATCACTGCCGACGAGCGGAAAACGCTTCTCGCGGCAGGAGCAGCGGCCGGCATGGCAGCTACTTTTGGCTGCCCGGTCTCGGCGGTTTTGCTGGCTATTGAACTTCTTCTTTTCGAATACCGTCCGCGCTCGATCATTCCCGTCGCCCTCGCGTGCGCGACCGCTCAGGCGGTTCGCATTGCCTTCGTGGGCAGCGCGGCGATTTTTGCGATGCCGAACATCGTTCAACCGCACGGCTACGCATTGGGTGTGTATATCATCATCGGCGCGATTGTAGGTGTGGCCTCGGTGGTCGCAACGCGCGCCGTCTACGGTGTCGAAGACGCCTTTGACCGTCTGCCCATCCATTGGATGTGGTGGCCCGCCATCGGTGCTGTCGCCGTCGGGGTTATCGGTTATTTCGCTCCGCACACCATGGGCGTCGGCTACGACAACATTGAGAACATCGTGAGCGGAAACATCCTCGGAAAAGCGCTGATTTTTCTCTTTGTAATGAAATTTATCTCCTGGGCCATTTCTCTTGGAAGCGGAACTTCCGGGGGAACCCTTGCGCCGTTGTTCACAATCGGAGGCGGATTGGGATCGGTCCTCGGGGCCGCCTCGCTCTGGGTTTTTCCGGGGCTCGGAATAGACGTTCGTGTCGCCGCCCTCGTCGGAATGGCGGCGATGTTTGCCGGAGCCTCGCGCGCGCTACTGGCCTCCGTCGTCTTCGCGTTTGAAGCTACTCACCAACCGCTCAGCCTCTTGCCGTTGCTCGGCGGCTGCACCTCGGCGTTCCTTATCTCCTCGCTCATGATGCGCCACACCATTATGACCGAAAAAATAGCGCGTCGCGGGGTTCGCGTCCTCGCCGAATACTCCACCGACTTTCTTGACCAGGTTCTTGTCAAGTCCGCGGCGAGACGAGACGTTGTGGCGCTCTCCGCGGATGACACGTTGGCTGCCATGCGCACCTGGTTCGCGTCGCACGTGGCCGGCACGGAGCATCAGGGCTTCCCGGTTCTCGATCGCGACGGAAATTTCATCGGCACGGTCACCCGGCGCGAAATCCTTGCTGCCAAGGAGCCGGAAACTTCGCCGCTCCGCCAGATTATCAAGCGCCCTCCGACCATCGCCTTTGAGGACAACTCTCTTCGGGAAGCCGCCGACCACATGGTGGTAGAAAACGTGGGCCGCCTGGCCGTGGTCGCTCGCGACAATCCTCGCAAGGTCATCGGCTGGCTCACTCGCAGCGATATCCTCTCCGCGCACCGCCAGCGCCTCGATGACTCTTCGCTCTCCAATCGCGAGATCGACATTCGAACGGTCAGCCTGAACCGTGCCGCCGAGTCTCAGGAATAGCGCTGCAGATGGGGAAGCATTCCACTTCACAGCGAACCGCGTTGAACCAGCGCTAAGCAGAAGTGCGACATGCAGGGAACTATCTCGAAGAATATGGCTTGACCTGCGCGGAACGCTTTGTGACAGTGGGATTCCCCTCACTTAGAACGATCCGGCCTTCCTTACCCCTCTCAGGCGAAAGACAAGACATGGCCACCGCGGAGCACCGAGTCACGCCACGTTACAACCTACGCACTCCGCTATCTTTCCAGCGTATGCAGACTCTCGCCAAAGACGTGCATCAAGCCAAGGCGATAAACATCTCGACGAGAGGCGTTTATTTCGCCACGAATGTCGCACTGTGCGTCGGTGAAGCGGTGGAAGTCCTGCTCGAAATGCCAACACGGGTCACCGGAGTGAAGGCAGGTATTCGGCGATTCGCAGGACGAGTCACGCACATCGAATCAAAGAACATGCTTCCGGGACTTTCGGGGATCGGCGTGCAATTGCTTTACTATGAGCGTGATTTGGTCGCGATCACAAACGAATCTTGATCTGAGTGGACGCGGTACGTTCGAGAAAAGGCTGCGCAACGGCGCAGGCTCAGTTGGAAACGGTTAGTTCGACCGTGACGGACGGAGTGACGCGCTGGCCGGCCATGGGAGTTTGGTCGATAACCGCGCCGTGAGGCCATTGGGGCGCGGTGACGACGTTGACTTTGCAGCGGAGGCTGCCGGCATCCAGACGCTGCTGGGCGCCGGCTTCGGTCAGCCCGACGAGATGGGGCATGACGAAGGCGGGCTCGCGGGGGCCGTCGGAGACGAGAACGTCGACACGAGGGCTGGCAGCCCCGGCGCCTGGACGAGGCGTTTGCTGGATGACGGTGTCGGCGGGTTCGTCGGACAGGGTGATGCCGGAGACTTCCCCGACTTGAAGGCCGGCACGGAGCAACTCGATGCGTGAGGCGCGAAGGGAGTTTCCTTCAAGCAGAGGAATTTGCAACTGGCGCTGGCCGAGGCTGAGGATCACATTGGCCTGCTGCGAAACCTTCATGAGCATGCCAGGCGGCGGGCTTTGGCGGACAACGACATTGATGGGGAGCTCGCTGTAAATGCGATCCGCTACGTGAAGGACGAGGCCGTGCGAACGCAGCAGGCCATTAGCCGCGGCGACATTTTTGCCCACTAAATTGGGCATATTCACTTCGCGGCCATGTATGGCGATGCGCATGGCCGTTATGGCGCTAAGAAAAGCGGCGGATGCCAGGATGAAAACAAGCAGCGCCATCCGCATAACCCATTCGAGTCGTTCTCTGAGAGTCATAAAAGTGGGCGGATCTCAGGTTCCCGGCTTAAGTGTAAAACCGCATGCACGGGGATGGAAAGAGTTTTTAGTTCTTTAGTGGCGGAGGAGAATAATCCGGCAACTTGTCTTTGCTGGCATCGGAGCGCTTCACTTCGAGTTCGTCGAAGAGCAGCGAGGGAGAAATGACGGTGGTGGGCACGCCGCCAGTGCGATTGCTGACGAGCGGGTCGTTGCCGACGGCAATGAGATCGCTGCGCAGGGCGCGGACATCCAGTTCATTAAAGACGGCGCCGCGGACGAGTTGCTCGTGGCCATCGGCATAGACGCGATAGAGAAGACGAGGAGAATTGCCGGGGCCGAGCGTTTCGACGCGGTAGGCGTAGGGCATGCCCTGCGCGGTGATCATTTCGATTATTTTTTTCCTGAGCGCGTCTGGGGATTGGGCTTCGGAACTTTTCAGGAGCAACACGCCGAGACTGGGAGCAGGAAAGGAACCTGGGGCGGCGCGGCCGTGGCCATTGGAAAAGGGAAAATCGCGGACGGGCTGACGGCCGAGCAAGTAATTGCTGAGAGTGCCATTTTCGATAAGGTTGACGCTCTGCGCTTTTACGCCTTCATTGTCGATGTCATAGCTGCCGACGAGGCTGTGGCCCTCAAAATCCTTCAAGGTGGGGTCGTCGACGATGGAGAGAAAAGCCGGCAGGACGCGCATTTTGTAGCTGGTGGCGAAGGCCCCGATCGTGCGGTTGGGTTTGCCAAGCTGAGGCTTGCGGCCCACGACGTTGGAGCCGACGAGCGAAGCGATAACGTCCGTGGCCGCATCCGGAGCGAATAGAACGGGGCCGCGGTATTCTTCCTCGACGATGGGGGCTTTGCGGAGAGCGACGACTGTTTCGAGAGCTTGCCTGGTTTCGCCGAGCAATTTTTCGCGCGAAGGAAGCTCTTCCGCGCGAGCAACCATCCAGTAGGGATTGCGGCTGAGGCGCATGCCATCCTCGGCCTGAGCGGAGCCGTTCAATTGGAGGTTGTAAGTGGTTTTGCCATTGCGCGTAACGGTGCCTTCGGAATCGACAAAGTATTCATTGACGGCGGTAAAACGGGCTGAAGCGCTGACAGATTGAATCTCGGGATACTGGCGATAAAGATCGGTGATAGCTTCGAGAGTTTTGCCCCAGGCGGTTTCATCGACTTTGAGGGAAACGATGGGGTCGAGGGCGTTAACGACGGGCTCCTTGGAAAAATCGGGGACGGGGTTGGGGTCGGCACTGAAGCGCTTCATCTCGGCTTGTTTTTCCGCGAGCGCTTCGCCAGCGGCCTTGTAGGCTTCGTCGGTGGTGAGCCAGATTTGGTGGCGGAGAGCGATGGGATCGTTGTCCAGCGGAAGAATGTTGGTTTCACCCATACCCTGGCCGAAGTAGCTGTCTTGCGTGTAGTCACCTACGCGGACCACGACACGCAGGATGCGGATACGAACGCGCTGATTTTCGCGGAGAGCGCCGAAGGCGGCTTCGGCGTCGTAGTCGTCGACGTCGTTGACGCGGTATTCGATGTAGTAGGGAGCCGGAATGTGATCAATCTTGAGCTGCGCTTTGGAGCGGTTGAGTTCAGTGAGAAGCGCATCAAGCAGTGGATCCCCGCCGGCGGCAGGATGCGGTATAGCAGCAGTTGCCGGGCCGGACCTTCCAGGCGAGTGGTCCAAAGCGGCAGCGTGGCTTGCGGCGTGGAGCTGTGCGACGCCATAGAGCAGTGCTACCGCAACAAGGGATACAGCGAATGCGCGATGGATTTTCATGGCTTCACCTCCGGCTTGGCTTGCGCAACTTTTGCAGGAGATGAGTTATCGAAACCGGGCGGAGGCAAGATTGGCGGCCGATCGTGGGAATGCTGGCGCTTCTGAACTTCCATTTCCGAGAAGAGCATCGCGGGCGCCACAGCGGAGACCGGCACCTGTCCGCTTTCCGCGCCGCAAACGCCATTGAAGACGTGCTGTTTGTCGCCCGTCAACATGATGCGAGTCAGAGCGGCAAGGGGCGTGCCGACGATGTCGACGCCACGAACCAGCTCATCGGGGCGGCCGTCCGCATAAACCTTAAAAACGATTACGGGAAGAACCTGGAACGCTTGCGGGAGAGAGCGGGTGGTGAGAGTGAAGCCGCCCTGGATGTCGTCGAAATACAACCCGTAAGGCTTATTTTGTTTTTTGACCTCGTCGATGAGCTTTTGGCGCATCTCAGATTCCGGAACGCTTTGCGTGGAAGTGACAATCAGATTGCCCTGGCGGCCCGTGGGCATTAAGCCGGGCTGATCGCGGCCGTGGCCGTTGGACTGGCTGAAATCCTTGATGGGCATACGCGACATCAGGAAATTCTTAAGCACGCCGTTTTGGATGACCTCAACGCGCTGCGACGGAACGCCTTCGTTATCGAAATCGTAGGAGCCCGCGAGCTTTACGCCGTCCAGTTCGTGGAGGGTGGGATCATCCGCGACGCTGAGGAATTTCGGGAGAACCTCCTGGCCGACTTTTTTCGTGAAGGTTTGGCCCTCATCTTCATCTTTCTGGCGGTGGCCTTCGAGGCGGTGTCCGAGTACTTCATGGAAGAAGACGGCGGCGGCCCGGCCGCTCAAGAGAGCGGGGCCGTCGTAGGGTTCGGCGACCGGGGCAGCCTTTAAATCCTTCAGGTCGTCCGCCATTTTGACGATTTTTGCGGAAAGGTCGGCTTCGCTCGGGAGGCCATTGGCGGAGGGAGCCTGGAAAGTTTCGACGCGCAGCAGTTCCATGCCGTCGTCGGCGCGAGTTTGCGCTTCCATGATGAGGCGCGTGCTGGCACTGGGTGTTTCAATGGCGCTGCCCTCGCTGGAGACCAGCCGAGAGTTGGAATCGGCGACCTGCAGAACGACGGTCGCGAAATAGACGTCGGGATATTTGCGGAAATTGGCGGACAATCGGCGGATTTCATCGCTCCATGCGGCGCGATCGAAGCGAGGCGGCGCGGAAGGATTGTTCAAATGGATTTCGGGCGCTTGTTTCGAGAAGTCAGGAGACTTGTCTTCTTCTTCGGCGCGGACGGCGGTGTTTGTCTTGACGTTCAGAAATGCAGGAGCAGCGCGCTTGTATTCACGGTCGGTCAACTGCCAGAGGACGCGTGCGAGGGCGTCCTTGTCGTCGCCGAGAGGCAGCGTGCCGGAGGTCATTCCGGAAGAGCGGCTTTGGCCGTGCGTGTTGTCGAGAGCAGCGGTGCCGACGCGCATGGTTACGTCCGCCTGGCGGCGCTGAAGAGAGGCATCGGTGAGGAGACTGCCGTATGCGCCCACGAGGACGACGAGATTCTGGTCGTAGACGGTGTAGCTCATATAATAGGGAGGAGAGTCGGTTTTCCCGAGGTCCGAAGACGCGCGAGCAAGTTCCGCCTGCATGACCTGCATGACTGGGTCGCTCATGGTTTTTGGAGCAGGTTTCTCGACGGGGGCTGGCGAAGAAGTATTGCCTGCCGCCGATGCGATGGGGAATGAGGCGAGCTGCGTGGCGAGGGCCCAGCAGACGGAAAAGCGGAAGAAATGTTTAGCGCAAACGCGCAAGCTTCCGCGCGTGCGGAATGATTCCGAATTGTTCATGTGACGTGAACTCCTGAGGCGAATATCGCGTTCATGCGAGGGTCAATTTTCGAGTATGCCTGAGCGTTGTGTTGCGCGCAAACTAGCTTTTGCCGAGGTGTTCGCCGGTGAGCAAGTGGGCGCCATTGATAAACTCCGCCGCTGAGACCTGTTTGCGCCCTTCCAGTTTGACGCTTCGAAGCCGCAAATAGGTTGCGCCGCCGCAACGTACAATCAGTTCATTGCGCTGAACCAGCAAAGTGCCGGGAATAGCGTCTTTAGCCTGATGCGGGCTTTGTTCGCCCAAGCCATTAGACGCCGATTCGCCCCAAATGTGGCAGTTCAGACCGCGGAAAAAAGTGTAGGCGCCGGGCCAGGGAGCGAAACCGCGGATGCGATTGAAGATTTCCTCAGCGCTGCGTGACCAGTCGATGAGGCCGTCTTCTTTCTTGAGCATGGGCGCATTGGAAGCATGCTCATGATTTTGAGGACGCGGAACGATTGAGCCTGCTTCCAAGCCGCGCAGCGTTTCGGCCATTAGAGGAGCGCCTAGCTCGGACATGCGAGCGGCGAGCTCAGGAGCGGTTTCCGCCAGGCCGATTTCCATTTCTCTTTGCAGCAACATTTCGCCGGTGTCCATGCCTGCATCGATGCGCATCGAGGTGACGCCGGTTTTTGTTTCGCCATTTGCGATGGCCCAGTTGATGGGGGCGGCGCCGCGGTATTTTGGGAGCAGAGAGGCGTGGAGGTTGATCCAGCCGAGTTTAGGGATGGGGAGAAGGCGCGCGGGGATGATTTGTCCGTAAGCGATGATGACGATGGCGTTTGGGGCGATCTCTTGCAAAAGCTGCTGCGCTTCCGGGGCGCGGATTTTTTCCGGCTGATACAGGGGGATGCCGGCTGCAAGCGCGGTTTCCTTCACTGCTGAAGAGGAGACTTCCTGGCCACGGGCGCGGGGGCGGTCGGGTTGCGTGATTACGGCGGCAATCTCAAAATCGGGCTGAGCGAGAAGATGCTTCATCGTTGGGACGGCGAACTGGGGCGTGCCGCAGAAGATCAGGCGCATGGAGGGAATGCCTGGAGGGTAAGAGAGGTAGTAAAGGAGTCAGAGGAAAGTAGTGAAGAAGAATCAGCCGGGTTTGAGTCTGGGCTGGAAACGATTGACGACCGGTGGTGCATAGTCCAAGAAAGCAGCCGCGGAGCTATCGCACTCCACATTACCACTCGCCTTGCTTCTTGAGTTTTTTGATTTTGCGGCGGATGAGGTCGCGCTTCAGCATGCTGAGATGTTGCAGGAACAGAATGCCGTTCAGGTGATCGATTTCGTGGCAAAAGGCGCGAGCGAGAAGGTTTTCGCCGCGAATTTCAAAGGATTCGCCCTTGGCGTTTTGTGCGCGGACGGTAACGAACTGCGGGCGGATGACGTAGCCGCGAAAGCCTGGGACGGAGAGGCAGCCTTCCTCTTCGCGGACTTCGCCCTCGGCATGAGTGATTTCCGGATTGGCGAGGATGATTTTGGCCTCGGGATTTTTTCCCGCAGTGACGTCGATGACCGTGAGGCGCAGGCCGAGGCCGATCTGCGGAGCGGCCAAGCCAACACCTTGCGCGGCGTACATAGAAGCAAACATATCCTCGGTAAGCTGCTCGAGCTCGGCGTCAAACTTTTTCACCGGGGCGGTGGGCTTTTCGAGAATCGGATCGCCGTACTTGACGATGGGATAAATTTTGCGCGCGGCGGGGACGGCTTCCGTCGAGGCCGGAGCCGGAGTAGAGGCCGGAGCAGGAGTCACGACCGCTTCAGAACTCTTCGATTTGTTTGACATAATTGTCGAAATTCCGCCGCATCTCGGAAAGAGAGTCTCCTCCAAATTTTTGCAGAAAAGCATCTGCTAACACAAGTGCCACCATGGCTTCGCCGGCCACCGCGCCCGCCGGGACGACGCACCAGTCGGAGCGCTCATAGGCGGCGGAAACGGGTTCCTTGGTGACCATGTCCGCGGTGTGAAGAGCTTGGCGCAGGGTGGAGATGGGTTTCAAATAGCCGCGAATGACGACGTCTTCGCCGTTGGTGATACCGCCTTCGAGGCCGCCCGCCCGGTTTGTGGAGCGGCGGAAGCGGCGGGCTGGTTTTTCGTAGAAGATTTCGTCCTGCACTTCGCTGCCGTAGGAGCCCGCGGCGGTGACCCCCGCGCCGATCTCGACGGCTTTGACGGCTTGCACGCTCATCAGCGCCTGCGCCAGCCGTCCATCGAGCTTTTCGTCCCACTGCGCGTGGCTGCCGAGGCCCACGGGAACATTGTGGGCGACGATTTCAAAGATGCCGCCGACGGTGTTGCCGGCTTTGAGAGCGGCGTCAACCTCGGCCTTCATTTTTTCTTGCGTCGGGCCGTCGACGCAACGCAGGGGCGATTCCAGATCGCCCGTGACCTTTTGAATTTCTTCCCAGGTCGCAGCGCGCTCGACCCGAACGTGGCCGACTTGAAGAGTGTGGCTGCCAATTTCCGTGCCGAATTCGCGCAGCAGCAATTTCGCCAACGCTCCGGCCGCGACGCGAGCTGCTGTTTCCCGGGCCGACGCGCGCTCAAGCACATAGCGCGCATCATGAAAATTAAATTTTTGCGACCCGGCGAGATCGGCATGTCCTGGTCGAGGTGCAAGCAGTTTGCGCTGGTTCGCTCCGGATTCCGCAGTCGCTTCGACGGGCAGAATCTTTTCCCAGTTAGCCCAGTCCCGGTTTTCGATGCGCAGCGCGATAGGCGCGCCAATGGTCTGCCCATGCCGCACGCCCGCAAAGATATCCGCACGATCTTTTTCTATTTTTTGCCGTCCGCCACGCCCGTAACCCAACTGCCGCCGGTGCAGTTCGTGATTGATGAAGTTCAGATCGACGGGCAACGAAGCCGGCAACCCAGAAACAAACGCCAACAGCGCCTGTCCGTGCGATTCCCCGGCCGTATAGAACTTCAGCATCTGCGCGAACGCCCTCACTCATCCCGAAACCTGTTCCAGTGGAAACAAGCAGTGTAGCCGCGCCCGCGCCAGCCGTCCAGAGCACCGGCTCTATGCGACCGAGGCAAAAGTATTCGGCGGCATCTGGAGAACCAAGGAGCAGGTGGAAATATTTCCGATTTACGTTGAAAGGCCGGAAGGACGAGAATTAATGCCGGCTCGGGAGTCTTTTGTTGGTGCTCCACTTGACCTTAAACGGGACGGAGATTCGAATGAAACTAATGGCTCTTTGCGGCACCACGATCGGATTCCTCTTGACTGCTGTAACATCTGTCGCGCAAGTTGCGACTTCGCAATACGACAACGCGCGGACAGGCGCGACCCTTGTCGAAACGAAATTAACTCCGCAAAACGTCAACGTAAACCAGTTTGGAAAAGTCGGGGTGTTCCAAGTGGATGGCGCGGTGTATGCCCAACCGCTGTTCATCCCATCCATGGAGATACCAGGCAAGGGCAAGCACAACGTGCTTTTCATCGCCACCGAACACGATAGTGTCTATGCGTTTGATGCGGACCACCCAAACGCCCCGCCGCTGTGGCAGGTAAGTCTCCTTAGCAAAAAACAGGGCACTACGCCCGTCTCCGATAGAGCTGCGCAGTGTCCCTTTATCCGCCCAGAGATCGGCATTACTTCGACGCCCGTGATCGATCTGCGGACGGGCACTCTGTACGTCCTTGCGCGCACTATGATTGAGCATTGGATCGGCGACACCGAATATTTTCAGCATCTGCACGCGCTGGCGATCACCACCGGTCAGGAAAAGTTTGGTGGCCCCAGGCTCATCACCGCATCAGTTCCGGGTAGAGGGGAGGGCGGCACAAATGGCCAAGTGCGCTTTGATCCGCTCCGCGAAAATCCGCGGGCTTCGCTGCTGCTGGCGAACAATGCGCTATACCTCTCTTGGGCTTCATCCTGCGACGTACCCACCTATCATGGCTGGTTCATGGCGTATGATTCGGCGACCCTTGAGCAAAGAGCAGTGCTCAACATCACACCAGACGGAAGCGAAGGCGGAATCTGGGAAAGCGACACTGGCCCGGCCGCCGACGCAAGCGGAAACGTTTATGTGCCGACCGCTAACGGGACCTTCGACGCAGCGTCCGGAGGTCGGGATTACGGGGACTCTGTACTCAAGCTGGCGCGGGTGGGCTCTTCGCTTCAAGTTCGCGACTACTTTACTCCCTACAATCAATCACAATTGAGCGATTCCGATGCCGATCTGGGCTCGAGCGGCCCGCTCTTACTGCCTGACCAGACCGGTTCGCACCCGCACCTGCTGGTACAGCCCACAAAGGCCGGAATGATCTATGTGATCGATCGCGATCAAATGGGCAAGTTCAATCCTGACGGAGACGCAGTTGTAGGCAGAATTGAAATCAGCGGCGGGGGCTACGGCGCGATGGCATATTGGAACGGCCATGTGTACTTCGCGGGCAGTAACGACTACCTCCGCGATTACACCGTAGCAAACGGGCGTCTAAGTCCCTACAAAGCTTCCAATTTTAGATTCGAAAATCCGGGTGCGACTCCCACAATCTCGGCAAACGAAAACAAGGGAGCCATCCTGTGGGCGGTGGCGACAAGAACTTGGAGTGGAGAGGACAGGCCGGCGATAATTTACGCGTTCGACGCAATGAACGTTGGCCAGCCGACCTACACATCGGAGCAAAACAGCAAACGCGATCGCGCCGGACTCGCAACGCGCTTTGTCATACCGGTGGTTGCGGATGGCCACCTCTATGTCGCTGCTCGCGGAGAAGTCGATGTGTATGGATTGCTAAAATAGATCAGGGGTTGTAATTGCCCGAAGCCAGGTTCGCCTAAATTGCGAGCCTCCGTAATGTTTCTAAAACGCCCTGATCAGCGAGCGGAATTTCCAAGATGGGTGTGATTCTTCTCTGCGGAAAGGAAACCTAAGAAGTTAGCTGCAGGAATTCGAGGCGGTTGCCCCAAGGATCTTCGGCGTAGAATCGGCGAGCGCCAGGGAGGGAATCGTCGTCGGTGATATTTACGCCGTGAGCAGGAGAGATTCGCGGAGTTTGTCGAGATTTGCAACAGCGAAGGCGGGAAGCCGCTTTCTTGGCAGGTTGGAAAGCGGCTTCGACGCCAATGTGAAGCTGCTGATCGCCGCACTGGAACCAGCAACGGCCGCGAGCGCGGAGGGAAGCGGGCTTCTCAATTTCGTGCAGACCGAGGAGCAAACCGTAGAATTCGCGGGCGGCGTGCTCGCAGCCTTCTGGCGCGGCAACCTGGGTGTGGTCAACTCGAGAGATAATGGCATTCATCTTCCATAGGATAACTCCGGCACACGAAAACTCAGGCCGATAAAACTTGGGTCTCCGCAAGCAGGATTTTCGGCTGTGTGCGCGACGTCGGCCGACTGTTTACCTTGACGTGTCTCTGGCGCGCGGTTAGGCTTCCGACTCAGGATTTTTGCCGCAAAAATCCAAAGAAGCGCGGACGGAACGGGTACTCGTGGCAGACACACCTCTCCAAGTCGCAGGTCGAGAAGACAAGACGGAAGAGCCACTCAGCGTCGCGGGAGTGTTGGTAAACGCGCTGAAAGACGCCGTGGCGGATGTGCAAGAGTACGCCATGCTCTGCGGCCGGACGCTATACACTCTCTTCACTCCGCCTTACTACCTTCAAGACATTTTGAAACAGATGGACAACATCGGCGCCGGCTCCTTGCCCATCATCTTGCTCTCGGGCTTTTTTATCGGTGCGGTGATGGTGCTGCAGACGGGCTCGCAATTTACCCGCTTCGGACAAAGCTCGCTGACCGGCGATGTGGTGGCCATCGCGCTGGTAAGGGAATTGGGACCGTCGCTGACGGGATTGCTGGTGACGGGCCGCTGCGCGACGGGAATCGCGTCGGAGCTGGGCTCGATGCTTGTAACCGAGCAGGTAGACGCGATGCGCGCTATGGGGACTGACCCCGTTCGCAAGCTGGTGGCGCCCAGGGTGATTGCCACTCTGCTGACGCTGCCGCTGCTGACGGCGATGACGGATTTTATGGGTTTGCTCGGGGGGTGCGTAGCCTCGGTGTTTTCGCTCCGGCTCAGCGCAATCGAGTTCTGGCGGCGCGCCATCGATGCCCTGGATTTTGCGGATTTGATGCAGGGCTTTACCAAACCATTTTTCTTCGCTTTCATTCTCGCAACGATCGGCTGCTACAAAGGACTTACAGTGCGCGGAGGCACGCAAGGCGTCGGCCGGGCCACAACCCAGGCTGCCGTGCTCTCTTCCGTAATGATCATCGTGGCCGACGCGTTTCTGACCAAGGTGGCGTTGTTCCTCGCGAATAAGCTTTTCTAATTCCTGAAAGGATAAGACGGCGGGTCTTTAGGATTGGTGCGTTTCGTGTCCGCGTAGGGGCGGAATTGCCGCTATAATGGCGGGCGCACCCGATGATTCGAGCCACCACATCGAGTTCCGGCTCCACTCCAGCAATCACATTTGAGAAGGTACACATCGGCTTCGAAGAGGGCGACATTCTGCGCGGGGTGTCCTTTCAGGTGCAGGAGCGGGAGTCGCTCATACTTTTGGGTGAAACGGGCACCGGGAAAACACTATCGCTCAAACTGGCGGCGGGACTGCTGAGGCCTTCCGAGGGTACTATCCGAGTGCTGGGCAAAGAACTGTCCAACATGAAGGAGCGCGACTTGCTTGAGTTTCGGCGGCAGGTCGGGTTTGTCTTTCAGGAGGGAGCGCTGTTCGATTCGATGACCGTCGGGGACAACGTGGCCTACCGGCTGTTGGAAGACAAGTTGAAGAGCGACGAGATAGAGGCGCGGGTGCTCGAAGTGCTGCGATTTGTGGAGCTGGAGCATACACTGGACCTGTTTCCGTCCGAGTTGTCAGGTGGAATGCGGCGGCGGGTATCGATCGCGCGTGCGCTGAT
The DNA here is from genome assembly GCA_963718945.1 of uncultured Acidobacteriota bacterium. Taxonomy (GTDB): domain Bacteria; phylum Acidobacteriota; class Terriglobia; order Acidiferrales; family UBA7541; genus Acidiferrum. Next base: position 74,362 of record CAVRAJ010000001.1, read on the forward strand.
CAATCAGCCGCCCATTGTGCTGTATGATTCGCCGACGGCAGGGCTTGATCCGGTGACCTCGCAAACGATTATCACGCTGATTCTGCGGCTGCGCGACGTATACGGTGTGACCGCGCTGCTTGCGACGCAGCGGCTGCAGGACGGATTCGCGCTGGCAAACTTTCGATTCGATCCGGCGACGAAGCGCGTGGTGCACAGCGTGTCCAACGGAAATGCGGCGGGCGGAGCGAAGGTGGCGGCGACGCGTTTTCTGGTTCTTCGCGACGGTGGAGTTTATTTTGAAGGCGGGCAGGAAGAGCTTTCGAGCACGAAGGATGAATATCTAAAGCGCTTTCTGGTGTGAGGCAGCGGTAGTCCGTTGGCAGAACGAAAGGGAGGGAACAGAAAATGGCGCAGCGCAAACAATTAACCTGGACGGAACTGCGCGTGGGAGTATTCGTGCTGGTGGGCCTGTCAGTGCTGGCCGCCGGCATTTTCTACGTGACTGGTGCGGGAACTCTCGGGCCGAAGTATCGGCTTGTTACCTATCTTCCCGACGTATCGGGCCTGGCCAACGGCGCACCTGTGCGCCTCGACGGCGTGGAAATAGGAAACGTCGAATCCATTAAGATTGCTCCACGCACGGGAAACGTCGCGCAGGACAAAGTTAGGAATATCGAGGTCGTGATGCGCCTGGCCAAAAAATATCAAGAGGACATTCTCACCGACTCGGAGGCCAGCCTGATCACCGAGGGTTTGCTGGGCAACGAATACGTCGAAGTAGCCCGGGGATTTACCGGGACCAAACTGACGGATGGACAGGAATTGCATGGTTCCTCGGGGCTCGCGCTGAAGGAGGTAATGGCTCGCGGAGCCGACATGCTTCAAAATGTACAGGCCCTCTCGGATACCGTTCAGGAATTGATCAACGGCGTCAAGGAAGGAAAAGGCACACTCGGGAAATTGCTGACCGACGAACAAGCCTACAATCATTTGAACAGCATCCTCGCTAAGAGCGACGTGATGCTTGCGAACGTTCAAGCGGGACAGGGAACCCTTGGAAAGCTCGTGGTCTCGGACGAGATGTATAACAAGGTGGACAAGGGACTCGACAACGTCAATGTGATTTTGACGGATGTGCGCTCGCAGAAGGGAACGATCGGAAAGCTGCTCTACGATCCTTCGCTGTACGACGAGGCCAAGCAGGCCATCTCGAACGGCAACGCCATGATTGCGGATGTGCGCGCCGGGAAAGGCACGCTTGGCAAACTCGCGACCGACGATACGCTCTACACCAAGTTCAAGGAAACCGGCGACAACCTCGCAAGCGCTTCGGCCAAGTTGAATGACAACACGACGACCGTCGGCAAATTGTTTTCCGATCCTAAGCTCTACGACGGTTTGAGCGGCCTTACCGGAGACTTGCGGCTGCTCGTCGGGGAGTTTCGCCAGAACCCGAAGAAATTCCTGCACATCCGAGTGTCCGTATTCTGAGGAGTTTCTTCTTCGAGTGGCCCGTCGCACTTTGCCAGTTTTGGCGCGGTGTGTTGTAATGCACTTGTAACAATGCGGGTTTACGCTAAGTTGCCGAATCGGAGCTCGCAACGAGCTTAATGGAAAATCAGGACATCGCACAAAAGTTGCCGCGTACCGAAGCGGGCAAATCCACACTTCCGCAGCCGGGGAAGCCGGTGCCGAGCCGCGCGTATCCCGGCGCGCTCATCGTCGTCGAAGGCACGGACGGCTCGGGCAAGAGCACGCAGCTCTATTTGTTGAAGCGGTGGCTGGAAATCGGCGGATACCGGCTGCATTTCACGGAATGGAATTCGTCGCCGCTGGTGAAATCCGCGACGCGGCGTGGAAAACAGCGGCGCCTGCTGACGCCGACAACTTTTTCTCTGTTGCATGCGGCGGACTTTGCGGATCGCTGCGAACGGCAAATCATGCCGCTGTTGCAAGGCGATTATTTGGTCCTGGCCGATCGCTATATCTACACGGCGTTCGCGCGCGATTCGGCTCGCGGCTGCCCGGGACGCTGGCTGCGGAATCTTTACCGGTTTGCGCCGGTGCCGGACATTACGTTTTATTTTCGCGCGCCGCTGGACGTCGCGGTGCATCGCATCCTGAGCGGACGTCCCAAACTGAAATACTACGAAGCCGGAATGGATATGGCGCTGTCGTACGACCGCGCGGAGAGCTTTCGGCTGTTCCAGGCGCGCATCCTCAAGGAATACGACAAGATGGTGGATTCCGATAATTTCGTGGTGCTGGACGGAACTTTGCCGGTGAACAAGCTGCAGAAGCAGATGAGAGACATAGTGGCTTCCAAAATCGATTTGAAGCGCTTTGCGCCGCGGATTCCGGCTCCGGAGTGAGCATGCCCGATCAGGAAAAAGAGAAAGACAAGCCGAACGCGCCGGCCGTCGTTCCCGCGGAAGGTCAGTCGGCACCTGGCGCACCGGCGCCGGTGGCACAGCCGGTTTTGCCCTCGGCAAAAGTGTCTGCGCCTGGCGAGGACGGCGCGGCGCAGTTTTTTTATGGGGAAGCGTTGGTTGGGTTTGATCCGAGCGAGATCACCGGAAACCTGATTGTGATCGAAGGGATGGATGGTTCCGGGCGCTCGACGCAAATCGCCTTGCTCCAGGAGTGGCTCGAGTCGGAAGGATTCGCGGTCCAGACGAGCGGATTGCGCCGATCCAACCTTGTGGGACGAGACATCGACGAACTGCTGGCGAAAAACGCTGTGACGCGCCTGACGCTGGCACTGATGTACGCGACAGATTTCTTTGACCAGGTGGAGCACAGGATTTTGCCGGCGCTACGTTCCGGGACGGTGGTGCTTGCGGACCGCTTTATCTTCACGCTGGTGGCGCGCGGGGTGGTGCGCGGAATTAACCGGGATTATTTGAATGGCTTGTACGCCATGGCGCTGCGGCCGCACCTGACGTTCTGGCTGAATGTGCGCCCGGAAACTGCATTTGCCCGCGAATTCAAGAAGGCACAGGCCATCAGCTACTGGGAAGCTGGGCGGGACATGTCTCTTTCGCACGACCTGTACTGGTCTTTCATTCGCTACCAGACGATGATCAAGCGCGAATTCGAAGTAATGGCCAAGCGCCACTCTTTCATCGAGCTGGACGGCGAAGCCAGCGTTTCCGCCGTCAACAAACAGCTACGCCAGCGAATCGGCGAACAGTTGGGGATTCGCGCGACGAAGTACACGCCTTCGGCTGCGCTTGCGCACCTCTGGCGGTAAGCTCCGAAATGTCCGATCCGGTCCACATTGCCGCTATCGACGCGGGCTCTAATGCGCTACGCCTCACTGTGGCGCGGGCTTACTCGGCGCTCGATATCGAGCCGCTGGTGAACGAGAGATATTCGCTGCGGCTTGGCGAAGGCGTTTTTCTGCGGCACCGCTTTAGTGAAGAGCTTTTCAAGAAGGGCGTCAAAGCGTTCCGGCAATTCCACGAAATCATGGAAGAGTTTGGGGTCACCCGGTACCGCGCGGTGGCGACCAGCGCTTCGCGCGAGGCGCGCAACCGCGATGCTTTTGTCCGGCGGATCAAGCAGAAGTCGGGAATCGCGCTGGAGGTGGTCAGTTCGCCGGAAGAGTCGCGGCTTGGCCGCGTGGCGGTCTTGACGGCGCTGGGGCCGGAGTCGCCTCCTCGCTGCATCGCCGATTTGGGTGGCGGTAGCCTGGAGATCAGCATTCTTCGCGACCACAGCGTGGAGCAGAGCGCGCAGTTGCCCGTGGGTACGGTGCGCCTCATGACTACCCTGAATATGCCAGGCGCGATCCGCCCAGTCCAGGCCGAACAAGTACGCAGATATGTGCGCGCGTTACTGGAATCGCGGCTGCCTTCGCGGCCGAATCTCGGGGAACAGATCGCTGTGGCACTGGGAGGAAACGCGGAAACTTTGGCGAACATCGCTCCCGGCCCGCGGCTTCATGGATTGCCAACGCTGGAGCTTTCGTTATTGCGCGAGCGGCTCCCCGGCCTTTTGGAGCGCGATGTTCGCGGACGGATGAAGAGCTACGGAATCCGGCGAGACCGCGCCGACGTGATCGGCATAGCGGCGATTACGTTCGTCACATTTGGGCGCTACTTGAACATTCGAAATTTTTTGATCCCCGGCGTAGGGCTGCGCGAGGGACTGATCCATGAGATTGCGCGCCAGGCATTTTCCCGGACGGAGCCGCACCGCTATGATGCAGCCGCGCGGCAATTGCTGGTGGGAACACGCAGTTATGCCCGCCGTTTGCAGAAGGACCAAACGCACGCCGAGCACGTGCGCGAGCTGAGCATCCTGTTGTTTGACCAACTTCAGCCGGTGCACCATCTACCGGCACAATCCCGCGTGCTGCTGGAGGCCGGGGCGCTCCTGCACGACACGGGGCACATGATCAGCCATCGCGGGCATCATAAGCATGGCGAATACCTGGTGCTCAATGGCGATATTCCGGGTCTAGAAGGGCGGGACCGCGCGATTGTGGCGGCGCTGGCTCGTTATCACAATCGAAAATCGGAGCCGGCGGGACATCATGCGGCTTACTCGTCGCTGAACAGCCGCGACAAGCGGATTGCGCGGCGCCTTTCGGCGATTTTGAGGATCGCCGAGGCGCTGGACCATTCGCACCGCCAGCGAGTCATGCGGGTGCGTGCGGCCTTTCAAGGCGGAGCGGTGGGCCTGCAAGTGACGGCGCGGGGCGACGCGGCGGAAGACTTGCTGGATGCAAACCGCAGCGCGGAACTTTTCGAAAAGGAATTTCACTTGCGGCTGTATTTTCGGCAAAGTGCTTCCTAGCACGATCGGCGCGGAGCTTTGCTTCTGCGCCGCCTCAATCTCGAGGAGATGATGGTAAGGAGGGTTTCGCTGATGGAGATATATATCGTGCGCCACGGTATCGCGATCGATCGGGAAGATCCCAAGTGCCCGCCCGATCCGGAGAGGTACCTGACGGAGGAAGGCATCGAGAAAACGAAGCGGGTGGCCGCGGGGGTCGCGGCGATTAGCGCGGCGCCGGATTTTCTGTTTTCGAGTCCGTACGTGCGTGCGATGCAGACGGCGGAGATTTTCGCGGAGGCGCTGGACTATCCCAAACAAAAAATCCGGCGCACGGATTTGCTTCTGCCCGGCGGGGAGCCGACGCTGTTTTTCCGCGAGCTTCTGAAGGACAAGCAAATCTCAACACTCTTCGTTTTCGGGCATGCGCCGCAGGTGGATGACCTCATTGCAACAGCGCTGGGCTCAAAACATCACATTACGTCTCTTAAAAAGGCGGGAGTAGCGTTGCTCGAGTTGAAGCGCCTCTCGCCGCCGAACGGTCAACTGATCTGGCTGGCGCCGCCGAAACTGCTTCGGCGTGCAGGGAAGTAGCGGCCAGATCCGAATCTGGATGCTGCTCGCTGGCGCATTTTCTTACTCCCTCGCCCTCCCAGTTTTTTGTAAATATAGATTATAAAGAACTTAGATTTGGTGTAAGTAATTTAGAATCCATCACTTGCAGACGGTCTTGCAAGTGCTGATTCTAAGGGGCTTGCAGGTAAACACAGTACGGATTCGGTATCCATTATCTCGGGGGGTCTAAGCGGCGCGATGGAGTCCGCGACGGAACTTGCGCTCTGGCGCGAAATGAAAAGACCGGAGAGCTTCGCCCTCCGCTATATCGCCGACAGCACACGATTAGTTGCTTCCGAGACGGATAAGGAGGGTAAGCCCAAGACGGGCTGTGCGATTTGGCAGAGGACCTAAAATAAAAAAGGCGACAACCATCTGCCGCGTTGGGTGCCTACAGAACTTCCTAAGGGGATCATACTATTTTGAAGTCCTATGTCAAGGCGTGGAGAGATTCGGCTTTAGCAACTTTAGCTGGGACAAGGGAATGATCAGACTTCCGATCGCCGCAGTGGTGGGATCCTGAACGAGGATACGTAGAGTCGTCGCGCCGGCTTGAGGCTGCACGGATTTGCGAAAACCGATGCCTGATTTCAAAACCGCTAAATACTTTTCCTCGGTAAAGCGAAGATCGACATGGTTGGTGGATTCGATGAGAACTTTGCCGGTCTGGTCTTGTTCGAGCACGCTTATGTCGAGCGCACCGACGTGAAGTTTGCCGGTCTGTACGAGATGAAGATCATGAATACCGATGGAGCCAGAAAGACTTAGGGAATTCGGCGTTGGCTCATTGACGCGAGATACCTGGATCTGCAAGGAAATCGCCGACGAGGCCAGCGGACTCTTGATGGCAATCAGAAAATTGTTGTGACGAACGTCTTGGGTGGCTGCGGTGTCCTTGAGGGCGAAGTAGCCTTTTGGATAGCGGAGGTTCAACCCGGAGCGGTGGACCTGGACTTTCAGTTCATGGAATTTTCCGTCGAGCGAGCCGGAATCGATGTAAAAGCCGAGCGTATAGGTGACGGCGGAATCCTCGATGGCGTCGCGAATGGCGCCAGTGAGATCGTTGGTGTTGACGAAGGCCCGGCCCCCCGTTTCGTCGGCGAGCGTTCGCATAGTGTCAACGCCGATGGGCGCCGACGACTGTGCAGGCATGCCCTCCCCCAAGACGCCACCGAGCTGATCGTCTATTTCCCACTGCGATTCCGGAGTTTTTCGCGTGAGCAAAGCGCGCCCGTCCACAGGATACGCGGCAATTTGTGCAGGGCCCAGGATGCGGGCGAGGACGACGCTCGAAAAAGGAAGATTGGCGGTGAGCCAAACCAGATTTTTGCGACCGGGAATATTGGCGACGTGAGAAGCGATGGACTGGAGTGCGGACATAGTTGCTTCGGCGCGACGCTCATTTGTAATTGCGGCCAATTGAAGCACTTGTGCGTTCAGGAGGGGGTTAAATTCCCCGGGCACCGGTGTGTGGTAGGCGCCGGGCTCGACGGTCTCGCGACTGGTCTTTGAAGTAGTGTCGTAGTTTTTCAGGATGGCAAGAAGACGATCGCGGTCGCTGGTGAAGTCAGATAGAACGTGCAGAGTGTCGCTGAGTCCATAGATAGCGACGCGGTCTTTCGGGTCGAGGGTTTTGATGAACTCGACAAGATGTGCCTTTGCATTGGAGAGCGCGAGATCCTCCATCCACGAAGGACCGGTTTCGTATCCTTGATGGCCGTTGCCGGAAAGCGTGTTGAGATTGTCGAGCAGAACGATGGTGATGCTGCGGACAGCGGGGCCGTTAAGTTGTGGGAGATCGGAGAACAAATTGGGGGGCAGAAGTTGAGAGGGAGCAGGCTGCGGGCTAGACGCGGCGAATTCCGCCGTGAAGACGCTGATTTTTTGAGGCTTCCCTCGATCCAGCACGACGAAATCGTCCTTGGTCAAATCCGCGACGGGGCCGTTCTTGTCGCGGGCGATGACACCTACTTGAACCAAGCGAGTGGATACGCTAATCGCCGGAGACTGCGGCGTGTTTTGGGCCGAAACGGGAATCGCCGCCAGCCCGAACGCAAGAAACGCAAGCGCGGTTGAGATGCGGGCCACGAAGAGTACGATACTCCGTGCCGGGTACGTTGTCATTCATCACGAAGCAAGAGTGCCAATCGCCCCGATTTTGAGTCTGGGTGCCGACTCCCAATTAAGCCGCAGACCGGAAACTGACGCATTACCGAAAAAGCGGAAGAGGTTTATGACATCTGGCGCTCTATTTTGTGTTCTGCAACATCAGATCTCTTCAAATTAGGACAGAACCCGAATTTGCCATAACCTGAGGGGGATGATTCTTGGGAGGCGTGGAATTAAGCTAGGCGGAGGCAGCGGCGACTAGAGGTGGCGCGGATGGTTGTTCAATGGGCGCGGCTCCTTCTTCAGGTTTCGGCACGGATTTGAGGATGAGGGGCTGCTCCAAAACAGATTCGAGGAGGTGGTTGGCAGCGGCGAGGCGAGCGGCGGTGTCGGCGGTTTTGGCCAGACCCGGGATGCGCAGGACGATTGCGTCAGACGATTTTTCGCAGCGGAGACCGACCACGCCTTCCAGGCCTGATTTTCGGAGGGCGCGCGCCAGCCGCAAGACGCCGGCCAGCGCTCGAACGGAGGTTTGCCCTTGTTCGGAGAGTTTTGCAAAGCCGTTTTTTAGTTTGGGCTCTGGCCCGCGGTGAAAACGAACCGCCCAGGCCATCAAATCCCATTCTTCGGCAGTCCAGTTAGGCGGAACTGTCAACCCGAGCAGGAACTTGCGAAGCGCTTTTGGGGATAGCCGGCGATCGCCAAGAGCCGCGATGCCGTGCAACTTGGCGGCGGCCTCCATCATTCGGCGCATGTTTGCTGCGTGGAAAACTGGCGCGGCTTGAGCGCGCTGAAGCAAGTCAAATAGGCGAATCGCGAGGCGCGATACCTGAGCGGTACGGTGCGAATGCACATCGGCGGCGCGTGCCGTGGAACGAAGCCGGGCCATCGCTGCTGCTTCCAGGCGCTGGCCATGCGGCAGATTGTGACGCCACTCGTGCCACAGGCTGGTCTTGCCGAGAGTGAGCTGGCGATAGGTTTCTATCCGCTCGCAACGTTCTCGCGAGATTTTCTCTTGCCATGCTTTCGGAGCCCCGGAGGACACCAACGCCTCCGGCGTCTTCGCGTCTTCCAGCATTTCCGAGAGCACATCCAAATCGTGGACGTCGCCCAGCAAGTCCTGGAGCCGCTTCAGATTTTCACTCCAGGCCGCATAACGTTCCGGTAGCATAGCCTCGATCGTATAGCGGAATCTCTTTAATCCCATGCGAAGCGCATGCCAGGCCTTCGGTTTCTCCGTGCGCAAAGCGCGGTTGTGCAGTTCTTTTGCTTCTTCGAAGCGCTCGAGTGACAGGCACTCAGCAGCAAGGCCGCCGACGGGCACGAACCGTACGCGTTGGCGCAGCCGCCGCTCGAGCCGCGTCCAGTCCTTTTCGTCAAATTTTGCGGTCACCCGAACCGCGTCCGTAGCGCGCTTTTTCTTGTCCGTCTCTAGAGAAGCGAGCAGCTGCATGCGCAAAGGGTCATTCTCTGGGCCGAGCCTCTTAATCCATTCCTCCATTACTTGAGTGTCGCGGAGCGCTCCGAGGCTTCGAAAGAGCCTGCGCGCGACTTTCCGCATTTCAGGCCACGCTGGGTCGGGATCAACTTCCTCCAGCACGGTCGCAAGGGAGCGGCAGCGGCGAATCGCAACGCGAAGATCGTGGACCGCGTCAGGGTCGGGCGAGGTACGCAAGCTTCCCAGCTCTGCCAAGACGCGATTCATCCAGTGGGAGAGACCGCGGTGTTCAGGTCGCGGCCCTGTGACAGGGGCAACTGCAAAAGGTGACCGGAGAGCGGTCAATGAGAGGGGTGACCGCGAGGCGGTCATCGCCGTAGCCATAGGAAACCTCGACCTAGGAAACCGTTCGTCTGCTGCGGGAGGGAGTGCAGCTCCTGGCGAACGGGGGCCTATAGAGTAGCTCTCGGCCTAAGCCGAGTCCAGTCGAGGGCCTGTGGAAAAAGTTCAGGCAGCATGCGTGCCAGGATAAAGCCCATGAGCATGGTCATGCCTGCCGCTATCAAAAAGACGCGCGAGGGATCAGGGTGGCCAAGGCGCAACATAGCGTACTGCGCAATAGGTTGGAGAGCTACGCCCACAAAAGAAAGCAGGTTTGCGACGGCAATGGCGCGGCCTTTTTCTTCCGGCCTGGGCCGCTGCTGAATGAGCGCATTCACCGGGACGACGAAAAAGCCTCCGGCGATGCCAAGGAATGCCAATTGCACCAGGACCGCCCAATAACTTATGCCCGGCCGGGAAAGCAGCGCGGCCATCAAAAGTATGCCGCCCAGCCCAGGAAGGATCATGCCAGCCTCGATTTTCCGGCCTGAGGCAAGTCCGGCGAGAAAGCTCCCAATCCCGATGCCCAGGCTGAGGGCGGCGAGGAGGTAGCTGCTATGTGCATCGTCCACGTGAAGAATATCCGTGGCGTAAAGGACGATATTCAGCAAAAGCAGGGAACCGAGAAACCAAAAGAAAGTGTTGGCGACGACAGCGGTCCAAAGCGTTTTGTCGGCTTTCATGTGGCGGATTTCGTGGAAAAATTCCGCGGGGACGTTCCAATCAAATCGACGGGTGGGATCGGCCGCGCGGACTTTGCTGATGCCGAAGCTTGTGAAGAGGCCAAGCGCAGTCAGAGTGAGAAAGATGATCCCGGACCAGATTTGGCGGCCATGGAAGGTTTGGGCGAGAAAGCCTCCTGCGAGAGCGGCGCTGATGGCAGCAAGGAGAGTGCCGAGTTCAATGATGCCGTTGCCCCAGCTTAGTTTGGAGAGGGGCAGAAGTTCGGGGAGCAAGCCATATTTGGTGGGTCCGAAGATTGCGCCTTGCGTGCAGGCGAGAAATAGAGCGACGCCGGCGATGTCCAAGCGATTGCTCGCCAGCGCGAAAGTTGCCAGGCCCATGACGCCGAGCTCGAATACTTTCGTCCACAGCGTGACGCTGCGCTTGCTGTACCTATCGGCGAAATAGCCGCCGGGGATCGAGAAAAGCAGAAAGGGAACCGCGAAAAGAAGCGGCACGACCAGAACGAACCAGAGATCGCGGCGCTCTTTGGAGAGCGCGGAATCAAGCACAAGAAAACTGACCAGCCACTTAAGCGCATTGTCGCTGAACGCGCCCTGGAACTGCACTGCGATGAGCGCCCAGAAGCCGCCGAGGCCTCGCGGCTGCCTTTGCAGCGGGGTGTCGGATTCACTCGGTGGGGACGTTGACATGGAAGGGCGGAGTTTAGCGGCTCGGCGGCCAGCGGACAAGTCGAGAGCGGGTAGTTCGGTGGCGGCGCCGTAATGGCCTTATTGCATGTGTCTGCTAAGTCGCCAGCTTGTGCCAGATTAGCGCATCCATCGGGCACTCGCTTAGAATGAATACTGGATAGGAGTCCAGGATAGCGCATGAAACTGAAATTGCCGGACGGTTTATTTAAAGCCTACCTGTTCGATTGCGACGGCACCATCGCCGATTCGATGCCGCTTCATTACATTGCGTGGCAACAGGCGCTCGGAGAATGGAATTGCGAATTTGGTGAGGAGCTTTTCTATGCGTGGGGCGGCAGGCCCACGGCGGAGATTATCGCTACACTAAACCAAGAGCAAGGCTTGAGCATGCCTGTGGAGATCGTGGCTCGCAGAAAAGAAGACCTCTATTACGAACTGCTTCCGAAGCTCAAGGCTGTCCCCGAGGTGCTGGAGCATATAGAAGCGCAGTATCGCCGGATTCCTTTTGCTGTGGTTTCGGGAAGCGCCAGAGACTCGGTGACGGCGTCTCTTGAGACGCTGAACTTACTCGATAGATTCGATACGTTGGTTTGCGCCGGCGATTACAGCAAGAGCAAGCCCGATCCCGAGGCGTTTCTGCTTGCCGCCGCAAAACTCGGAGTGGCGTCTGGGGATTGCCTGGTTTTTGAGGACACGGAAATGGGCATTCAGGCGGCGGCGGCGGCCGGAATGGCCGCGGTGAAAGTTCCCCCGCCGTGGGAGAGACGCGGTTCGTAGGGAATCTGCGCGTCACTGCCCCGTCCGAAATAAATCGGGTCATCGCAGGCCTGCCAGCCTCGGTTCCATAGGGTGTCCTTGAGTGCGGCGCGACGGCATGTTATTTTCAATTACTGCCCCGGAGTGGCGGAACTGGCAGACGCGCCGGACTCAAAATCCGGTGGCCGCAAGGCCGTGTGGGTTCGACCCCCTCCTCCGGGACCATTTTCCTGATGTTTCCATGCAGCCACGTACCGACGATCTTGCCCGAATTTTCTGCCTACTCTCTCTATCGAAAAGAAAAAATAGAAGGCTTAGCTGAATCGGTTTAATATGACCGGCGCGATGCCAGACGGCATCGTCCGGAATCGCACACGCATGCATCTTCTTGCGACAAGGAGCACCATGACTCGTTCAGCTTGGTTTTGCCGGTGCGCCCTGGGATTGGCGAGCGTGCTCGTTGTGTCGGCGGGTGCTGGGGCCCAGGATACATCCGAGCGTGGCGCACGAGTTTACCTCCACAAGAATTGGCAGATTCAGTCGTCGTGCGTCGCAAAGACAAAGGGTGAGCAGATCTCCACGCTCGGTTATGACGCAAGCGGATGGCATGCCGCGGATATCCCAACCACCGTCGTGGCCGCCCTGGTCGCTGACAAGACCTACCCCGACCCTTTCTACGCTACGAACCTGCGGTCCTTCCCGGGGATGTACCCGTCCAACAAGATCCTTTTCGCGAATCGCGAATTGCCCAAGGACAGTCCCTTTCTCTGCTCCTGGTGGTACCGCGCGGAGTTCACGGTGCCTGCCGATTTCGAGCAGCAAACCGCCTGGCTGAATTTTCTGGGGATCAATTACCGCGCCAACATCTGGATCAACGGGCAGAAAGTCGCGGATGAGAAAGATGTGGCCGGAACCTACCGCACGTTCGAATTCAATGTAAGCAAGTTCATCCACGCGGGGAAACCCAACGCGATGGCCGTGGAAGTCTTTGCACCGAAAAAGGACGATCTCGAGATCACCTGGGTGGATTGGAATCCCACGCCTCCGGACAAAATGATGGGCATCTGGAGAGAAGTCTTTCTGACGCATAGCGGCGACGTTGCGTTGCGCGGCCCGTTTGTGGCGTCAAAACTCGATCGGGAGTACAAGACTGCTTCGCTCACTCTAAGCGCCAGCGTGCACAACGTTTCCGACCGCGCGGTCACCGGTGTTCTCTCCGCGGGCATCGATGACGACGAAAAGCAGCTTTCCCAGACAGTTAGTCTCCGCCCCTCCGAAACAAAAATCGTACGTTTCACGCCCGATCGGTTTCCCCAGTTAAAGCTTTCCCATCCGAAGCTGTGGTGGCCCTATCAAATGGGCGAGCCATATCTTTATACCGCGAAATTTTCGTTTGTAATCGACGGGAAAACATCCGACTCCTCCGCCGTTAGCTTCGGGATTCGTAAAGTGACTTCCGAACTCACGGAAAAAAGTTATCGCCTGTTCAAGATCAATGGACGCAAATTGCTCATCCGCGGCGCGGCCTGGGACGAAGATATGTTGCTGCGATGGTCGTCGGACCGGCTCGATGCCGATCTGGCATACGTCCGCGATATGGGGCTGAATACCATTCGTTTGGAAGGCCACCTGGACCGTGACGAGTTCTTCGAGAAAACCGACCGCCTCGGGATTTTGGTGATGCCGGGCTGGTCGTGCTGCGACGCCTGGGAACGATGGAAAGATTGGAAGGCCGACCAACGCGCTGTTGCAGCGGCCTCCCTGACGAGCCAAATAACCAGATTACGCAATCACCCGAGTGTTTTTGTGTGGCTGAATGGCAGCGATGGTCCTCCTCCTGCCGGCGTCGAGAAAATGTATTTGGGCATCGAAAAGGATTTGGGCTGGCCAAATCCGACACTGTCGTCGGCGTCGGAAGAAAAAACTACCGTTACCGGAAATTCGGGCGTGAAGATGACCGGGCCGTACGAATATGAGCCGCCGGTTTACTGGCTGTCGGATAAGCAGGCGGGCGGGGCTTATGGATATAACACGGAGACAAGTCCCGGGCCGGCGATTCCGCCCCGAGAATCGCTCGAGCGATTTATTCCCAAGGATCATCTCTGGCCGATCGATGATGTGTGGAACTACCATTCGGGAGGCGAACGCTTCACGACGGTGAATGTTTTCACGGATGGTTTGACCAAGCGCTATGGAGCGGCTACCTCGCTAGACGACTACGAACGCAAAGCGCAGGCCATGGCCTACGACGGGCAGCGGGCAATGTTCGAGGCTTATGGACGGAACAAGTACACCTCCACCGGTGTGATTCAGTGGATGCTGAACAATGCTTGGCCATCGCTGATTTGGCATCTTTACGATTATTACCTCGTGCCATCCGGGGGTTACTTCGGCACGAAGAAAGCCATGGAGCCTGTCCATGTGCAGTATTCCTATGACGACAATTCTGTAGCCGTGGTCAACAGCACCTACGAAGCGCTGAAGGGAATGAAGGTCAGCGCGAAAATATACAATATCGACGCCAAGCAAAAAGCTTCCCGCGACGCCACGCTGGACTTGGCGGCGGATAGCAGTACCAGGGCGTTCGACCTTCCCAAGGCAGATGGACTTTCGAGGACGTACTTCCTACGGCTGCAATTGAACGATGCCGGAGGAAAGCTGCTCAGCGAAAACTTCTACTGGCTATCGACCAAGGCAGACACACTCGCCTGGGCCAAAAGGAAAGATACGGTGTACACCCCCCAGGCGGAGTTCGGAGACCTGACGGGACTTAACGCCTTGCCCGAGGCGGATGTGAAGGTCGAGCGGGAGTTTTCAACCGAGGGCAAAACCGGGACGGTCCACGCTACGGTAACCAATCGAGGAAATGGCATCGCATTTATGGTTCATCTCCGAGTCGTTGCGGGGCAAGGCGAGACGGATGTGACGCCGATTTTCTGGGGTGATAATTATTTTTCCCTGCTGCCGGGGGAAAGTCGTGTTGTCCGGGGCACTTATGCCACTTCGGATTTGAACGGCGCGGAGCCAGTGCTCATCGCAGAAGGATGGAATGTACCTGCGCACGCGATCAGCGTCCGTGATGAGCGCGCACCAAAGTTAGTTGGCAAGTGAATCGCGCAAATTGAGTTAGAATCCCTCGCAATTTCAGAAAGGAACTTTTTGAAAACGAGGCTGGTATTCTCCGTTTTAGCATTCATGCTTCTCGCTGCCATCCCCGTTCGCAGCCAGGATGCGAGGCTTTCCGCGGCTATAACGCAAATCCAGGAGCGAATTCAGAAGAGTGGCGCGGACGTAGGCATCGCATTTCGTACGCTGGATGGCAAATCGGAATGGTTTTTTCGCGCAGATGAGCCTTTTCACGCCGCCAGCACGATGAAGATTCCGGTGATGATCGAGCTTTTCCATAAGGTGCGCGAGGGGAAGCTGAAGCTGGACGATCCACTTCCTATCAAAAATGAATTTCACAGTTTGGCGGACGGCTCCGTCTACTCGCTGGACGCCGCCGATGATTCGGAAGCAGATTTGTACAAAGCGGTTGGACAGACGCGCACGCTGCGGCAGCTTTGTGAGCTGATGATCACCGTCAGCAGCAATTTCGCAACGAATCTGCTCATCGAAAAACTTGGCGTCGACAACATACGCGCCACGGTTCATTCGCTTCACGCCGACGGAATGAATGTCCTGCGCGGCGTCGAAGACAACAAAGCGTTTGAAAAAGGCCTGAATAACACCACGACGGCCCGCGGACTGCTCCAACTCCTGGATGCGATAGCACAGGGGAAGGCAATCGATCAGGATTCTTCGCGGCAGATGATTGAAATCCTGGAGCGCCAAAAGTTCAACGAAGGTGTTCCCGCCGGGCTTCCTCCTGGTACTCGCGTTGCGCACAAAACAGGCGAAATCACCAAGATTCATCACGATGCCGCGATCGTTTTTGCGCCGAGACCGTTTGTGCTCGTCATTCTGGTGCGTGGAATCGCTGACACCAAGGTTAGCGCGGAGCTGATGGCTGACATTACGCGCGAGTTCTACCAAGCCACGCAATAGAGCTATGGATTTGCGCAACCCTCCGCCGAACCGCCTCATCCAAGGCAATAGGATAAGATGTGGAGACGCGTGCGATTGAGCAGCCGGCGCGTGACGATGAGCGCGCGGGCTACGCCGGTGCAGAGAGGCAAGACCATGAAAACCCCTGGACGGATCATTGCCGCAGTTGTTCTGGGATTATTTCTTGCCGGCGCCGCTGCCGCGGATACGCTGGAACTCAAGGACGGACGAATTCTGCATGGCCGCTACCTGGGCGGCACGCAAGCGGTGCTGCGCTTTGAGATTAACGGCCAAGTGCAAACTTTCTACGTGTCGGAGACTCTCGCGCTGACCTTCACAGGCGATTCTGAGGCCGCAAGCACCCCGTCTCACGCGCCCCCGCCGGCGACTGCTCCGCCTCCCGCCCCTGCGAACGCTCCGGATGCTCAAGACGATCCATCTCCTGATGCTCCGCCGCGCCCTGTTCTGTCTCAGGACGTTCCACCTCCTGCCGCGAGGCCAACTTCTCAAGCATCTGCTCCTGCACCTGCCCCACTTCCTGCGGAGCAAGATCCTGCGGCGCAATACGGCGAAGTCACTATTCCGGCAGGACAACCGCTGCTGGTCCGCATGATTGACGGCGTGGATTCCTCAAGAAACCACATTGGCGACGTCTTCCACGCGAGCCTTGAGACCGATCTCTACGTCCACGATACTCTCGTGGCCCGTAAAGGCACCGATATTTACGGTCAACTGGCTAATGCAAAAGAAGCGGGCCATCTTTCCGGGAGCGCGGAGTTGCAGCTCGAACTCATCCGCATCGTCATTGACGGCCACGATTACCCGCTGGTCAGCAGTGATTACAGCTTAAAAGGACAAAACCGAGGAGCCGACACCGCCAAGAAGGTGAGCGGCGGGGCCATCTTCGGGGCTATCATCGGCGCAATCGCCGGCGGCGGCAGGGGCGCGGCGATTGGGGCTGGAGCGGGCTCTGCGGCAGGTGCCGGCGTGCAGGTGTTCACGAAGGGACAGCAGGTGAAGGTACCCAGCGAAACCTTGCTGGAATTCCGGCTGCAGCAACCGGCCGTGGTAACGCCGATGCAGCGATGAGGTTGCGAAGATTCATCGAATGGCGGGCCAGTATACGCTGGGTGAAGTGTGGAATGGTTTTCCACAGTTCCTGACGGGACGTTGTCGAATTGGAACCACGGCCCTGAAATTCCCTCTTGCTTCTCCTACTGTTAGTGACTAAGATACCCCCTCCACCTGGAGAACCATCGTGCCTAAAGAAAAACCACGCGTAAACATCGGGGAAGTCATCAAGTCCTATCGCAGCCAGCGAGGCCTGTCGCAGGGTGACATCGAGCGCCGCACTGGGCTGTTGCGCTGCTACTTATCGCGCGTCGAGAACGGCCACACGGTGCCGTCGCTCGAGACGCTGGCCAAGATTGCGGAAGCCATGGATATCTCGCTCGCGGACTTCTTCCCGGGCACGGAGACGCCGCGCGACCGCGAAACGCAGAAAATGCTTGGCGAGCTTTCGCAGGACGAAATCCGCTTCCTCGCGGAGATCAAGCGCTTCAGCACCACGCTCTCCGATGGAGATAAGCGCCTGGTGCTGGCCATGATTCGCAAAATGGCAACTTTGATTCCCCCGGTCGCGACGAAAAAACTCGTCATCCGGCGTCCCACAGCATAATCCTGAATACCGAGGCTAAAAGAGCGCAGGCGCGAACTGTCTGGTGACTTGCGGCCCGGGGACAAGGCCAAACGCGCCGCGCCCGCGGCAAGCATCACGCGCAAACGCCCGACGGCGAATGTCTAGCTCTCTAGTTCCAAGTCCTCAGTTGTTTTGTCCCCGGATCAAGCGGATCGCATCCGGCAAGGCCGCGCCTGCGCGCCCAAAGGATGGCGTGCGCGTCCCGTCTCCATCTTCCGATTCGCCTGAGCCTTCGCCGGGCGCCAGGAAGAGATTGCTCTCGACGTTATGCTGTTTGGTGTAGAGATCGTAGTAGCGGCCCCCAGCGGCGAAGAGCGATGCGTGGTTCCCCCGCTCGATGATGCGGCCATCCTCCACCACGAGAATCTGGTCGGCGCGACGAATCGTCGAAAGACGATGCGCGATCACGAACGTCGTCCGCCCGCGCATCAAGTAACGAAGACCTTCCTGAATGAGCGCCTCGGATTCCGAATCGAGGCTCGAAGTCGCCTCGTCCAGAATCAAGATCCGCGGATCCGCAAGTATCGCGCGCGCTATGGACACGCGCTGCTTTTGCCCGCCCGAAAGCTTGACGCCGCGTTCGCCCACGACCGTGTCGTATTTTTTCTCGAAGGATTCGGTGAACTCGTCGACTCGGGCAATTCGGCAAGCCGCTAAAATCTCCTCTTCCGTCGCCTCCGGGCGGGCAAACGCCACATTTTCGCGGATCGTGCCGTCGAACAGAAATGTTTCCTGCAGGACCACGCCGAGCTGCGTTCGGTACGAATCGAGCTTCACCGTGGCTAGATCGACTCCATCAACGAGCACGCGTCCACTCGGCGGCACGTAAAATGCCGCGATCAATCCGATAATTGTGGACTTCCCCGCGCCGCTCGGGCCCACGAGCGCCGTAACGGCTCCGGGTTCAGCCCCGAAGCTGACATCGTGCAGCACTTCCTTCCGCGTGTCGTAGGTAAAGCTGACGTTTTCCATGACGATCCGGCCTTCGATGCGCTCGAGAGTGACCGTTCGTTTGGGGTCTGCATCTTCCTTCGATTCATTCAGAATCTCACGTGTCCGCTCGAGGCCCGTTATCGCTTCCGTGATTTGCGTTCCAATGGCCACGATCTGAAAGACAGGAGCGATGAGCAATCCCAAAAAGAAGATGAACGAAACAAACTGGCCGAGCGTCATGCTGCCAGCGAGCATCTTGTGCGCGCCAAACTCCATGATGCTGGCGCTTACAATGCCCATCAGGCCCGCTGCCGATAGACTCATTAGGGAAGTTGCCGTAATCGTCTTAAGGACGTTGTCGAGCAGCCGCTGCACGCCTCCGCCAAAAACTCCTTCTTCGCGCTCTTCGGCGTGATAGCCCTTCACCACGCGCACGCCGCCGAGCGATTCGGTCAGTCTCCCCGTGACCTCCGCCGTGATTTTCGGCCGCTCCCGGAAAATCGGCCGGATGGTGGCAAACGCCTTATTGATCAAAATCGCAAACACCACGAGTATCGCGAACGCCACCGCGGTCATACTCAGGCTGGTATAGATCAGGTAGGCCAGCGCGATCACCGCGGTCATCAGCCCGCCCGCAAATTCAACCAGTCCCGTGCCTATCAGATTCCGGACGCCTTCCACGTCGCTCATGATCCGTGAAACGAGCACGCCTGTCTTGTTCGCATCGTAAAAGGAAACAGGCAAGCGCCCGATATGCGCTTGAACTTTCTTTCGAAGCTCCGTGATCATTCGCTGCGCCGATTTCGAAAGGAGTTGCGTCAGCGTGAACGACGTCAGTCCCTGGATGAGCGTTGCCAGCAGCACGCCCAGGATAATCGGCGTCAGCAGGCGCATCTCCTTTTTCACCACCACGTTGTCGATGAAATACTTCGTCGACACGGGAAGGACCAGTCCGCAGACGCGATTGATGGCCATCAGAACCAGGCCGAACGCCAGCAGGCTGCGGCGCGGCCTGATCAGCGCCCAGACGTCCGGCAGCGCCTTCCAGGCATTTTTGCGCTTCTTGCTCTTGGATTCCTTCGTCGCTTCTTTCTCAGGGGCCATGATTGGAGGTGATTATCTCAGACAATTGGATGCCGCGACGGGATTGAATTCTACACGCCACTGGCGTAACCGGTTTCTCAGTGAATGAGCGAAATCGTGCAAGGATGTTCTGGCAGAAAGGGTTCGCGGACTCAGTCGCCGGCAGCGCCGCCGCGCGGAACTTGCGCCGCTGCGGGGCGGTCCAGGTTCAGGACGCTGGCGATGAAATCGCTGACTGTGATACCCAGGTGGCCCCAGAGGCGGCGCTTCAGGCTGCTGTAATCCTGTGTGCCGCTGAATAGGTCGCTCATCAGTTGGCGAAACACCGCGCTTCGGTTCATGAATTGGACCATGCGCGTGGTCACGGCCGTCCCGAGAAAAGACCCGCGGTAGAACCGCCGCACGATTCGCGCCGCTAATTCCAGTTCAGAAGAGAACGCCGCCTTAACCCATGCCGTGTACTTTTCTGGGCAGCCTTCCGCGATGGAGCGGCCTAGCAATTCGCCGGAACGCATCGCGTAGAAGAGCCCTTCTCCTGTCAACGGGTTGACCCAGGCGGCGGCATCGCCGACAAGCGCCCAATTTTTTCCCAACACCGTGCGATCGGATAGCGTGCGCTCTCTCGGCGACGGCAGCACGTGACTGTAAAACTTTGCGCCTTCTGTCGCTATTTTGTGTTTCTCGACGAAAGCGCTTAGATGCGTTTTGAGTTCCGCGCTGGTATGCGCGGCCATGCTTCCGCAGATTCCGACGGACAGGTGATCGCAGCGTGGAAAGGACCAGATGTAGCCTTCGAAGTGCGGCAAAAATTTCACGGTGATGGAGTCGGCAGTCTGCGGGATGAAGTAGCCCTGTGTCATTTCCAGTTCGTCGCGTTGCAGCGCGCGTGTTTCCGGCACAATTTGATTGCGGGCCCCTGCCGCCAGCACCAGAAAATCGGCGCTGCGCCACTCGCCATCCACGGAGTAGCGCGGTTTCGGCGTGCTCGTATCCACGGAGAGCACATGCGATTGCTGCACCCGGCAGCCCGCGGCTTTTGCGCGGTCCAGCAGCATGCCATTCAGCACGCGGCGCGAATAGATAACGATCGGATGCGTCATTTCCAGGTTGGCGCGGTGATCGTTACTGCTGATCAGCTCGACGTTTCGCACCAATTTCTTGGGGTAAGGATTGTCCAGCAGAAAAGGGAAGCACTGCACTGCTTTATGGGTCAAACCCCCTCCGCAGGGCTTTTCCCAGGCGAGACGCTCATCAAAAATATGGACCTGATGCCCCGCCCGCGCGAGCTGCTCACCGCACATTGCGCCGGATGGTCCGCCGCCGACGATTGCTATCTCAGCCATGATCCTATCTCGCTGTTGGTTTCGAACTCCGTCGCTTAACGAGGAACCTACAGGCGGCGGGCGGGTTTGACAACCAAATTTTTAGGCGACGGTCCCTGTCAAGTGGTGGGGAAGACCACCAGGCAAAACCCAGCGAGGAGTATAGCACCGAAAAGTGCTGCGGCTGCCGCCGAGCTGGTAACTTCCCGGACAACATTCATCCCCCATCTTTGGAGCAGGCAAAACAGCCCAAAGTAGGGTGCCAGAAGCACCAAAAGGACTTCGCCGCTGTGCAACAGGAAGATTCCAGCAACGATCGCACCCCAGGCAATCAGCCGAAGGAAAAGCGCTGTGAACAATCGCTGTTGTCCTTTGCCGGGAGACGCCGGACCGAGCAGCAACTCTTCCGCGGCGTGATACGGAAGGACGGCGACGAACAGGGGAG
This sequence comes from uncultured Acidobacteriota bacterium, assembly GCA_963718945.1. Taxonomy (GTDB): domain Bacteria; phylum Acidobacteriota; class Terriglobia; order Acidiferrales; family UBA7541; genus Acidiferrum. The sequence goes on from CAVRAJ010000001.1 coordinate 95,330, forward strand.
CGAAGCGTGCCCACCGCGCAACGGTCAGCCAGGCTTCGCTGAAAGTCAAATCGATCCAGGAGGTGACCAGGAACTGGAGGAGAAGAGCCGCGCCTGCGGCGACGAGCAGCGTGACGTAGAGAGGCCTGCCAACTTGGGCGGTGGTTGTGCTGGTTCCAAATAAGTCCCGCAACGAATTCCAATGCAAGGCGAGCAGAATGACCCCAAGAATCAGCAGAAAACTCGCGAAGTAGTCTCCTTCGAACAGATGCAGTACTCGCAGCGGACTCCAGTAGGAGAGAAGCCCAACGGAGCCGAGTGCGATGATTCCATATTCCACGAACGCGCGGCTTTTCGCGATAGCGGCAGCATTGTCGGGCGGCGGCCCGCCTTCATTCTTGCTCTGCAAAGTTTCGCGCAGAAACGGCCCCGCCAACAATAATATCCCCACGAATCCTGCGAAGAATCCCAGCACTCCTCGATGGGAGGGCAAACTTGCTTGCTTTTCCAAATGCAGAACTTGACCTGCCCACTTTTGCGCGGCCGACATCGCCGTTCCGTTGAACAAAATGCTGACGTGCGTCGAGTGCGGAATCACAACGTACCGGCTCGTTCCATCGCCCGGAATCGGCACCAAATCCCTCGCCGCGTTACGGATTCGTTCCGGCTCCCAGGAAGCGTTCATCACCAAGGAATGAGCAGGGAGCGCGCCGAATTCATGAAAGGGAAGTACCCCTGGAGGGAGCCCTGGTATCGGGCGCATCGGAGCGGGAGAAAACGCAATCACACCGGCTACCGGGATGTGCGAGGCCACGCGCAACGCGACGGCCCCGCCGAGCGAATGTCCAGCCAGAATCGTACGTTCGGGATCGAGTAGCCCGCGCGCGATCAGCTCGCGAACCAGGTTCTCGACGCACTGTTCCGAGCGCTCATAAGAAAAGTGCCCGGCAGTCCGCCCGTGTCCCGGCAAATCTGGCACAAAAACGCGCAACCCTTGCGAAGCGAATCCTGCCGTGATGTAGGACATGATCCGCTTGTTTGCCGAGATTCCATGCAGAAGTACAACGTACCCCTGTGGCGTGCCTCCGTCTGGTGCGCCGCCGGCTGGCTCGACGATGTCCGTCACCAGGCGGCATCCGCCCGCATCGATGCGAAACGTACGCGAGTGGTAAGGAACTGCCAGCGCCAGCCACATCCCCACGCCGCAGAGTCCCGCACCGACGACGGCACGCAGCGTTTTGTTTGCTTTCATCGAGAGCGCTCGGCTTGGAAGCATTGCGGCTGCACTGCGTGATAAACTAGTTTTTCATCCGACAGCAGGGCTGTTTTTGCGTGGGCCTTCATGGAGTTCCTTTGAACCCGGAGATTCTGACTCTTGAGCAAGCGATTCTGCGGTTTGGCCGCGAGAAACGCAACGGTCGCTGCGTCGTCTTCACCAACGGCTGCTTCGATCTGCTGCATCCGGGCCATATCGGGAGTCTTGAGCAAGCTCGCGCGCTAGGCGACGCGCTGATCGTTGGCCTCAATAGCGATGCAAGCGTGCGTCAACTGAAAGGCGCCGGGCGTCCCGTACTGCCGGAACACGAGCGAGCCGAAATACTTGCTGCTCTCGAATGTGTCGACGCCGTCGTGATTTTTGATGAACCTACGCCGCGCGAGGTCATCGCGGGCCTGCTCCCGGATGTGCTCGTGAAGGGTGGCGACTGGCCCGGTGATCAAATTGTCGGTCGCGAAGAGGTGGAAGCCGCTGGCGGCCGCGTCGTTTCCATTCCTGTTGTCCCAGGTTATTCCACCACGGAGATTCTCCGAAAGATTCGCGAGGGACTGCCCTCCTCTCGCGTGGAAGCCTGACCTTCCCGCATGATTCTGCCTGCCGTTCGCGAACGATTGGATGCGGTGCTACGACACCCAGCCGTGGAGGGCGCGCTGGGAACTCTGCGCGATGGCGCCCTGCATATCTCCTTATCCGGCTTGCATGATGTTGCCAAGGCTCTTTTGGCCGCGTATCTGACTCACGAGTTGCGCCGGCCCGCCTTTTTCATCACGGATTCCAATCGTCGCGCCGAAGCTCTTGCGGAAACCGTCCGTTTTTTTTCGACTGTTTTCCCGGGTGCTACAGGAGGTGTGGCCACCCTACCCGCATTCGATACGCTGCCCTGGGAATCGCAAAGCCCGCATCCAGACATTCTCGAGCGCCGTGCCGCAACCCTCTTTCGCCTGACGGATGGACAAGTCTCGTTGATCATCGCCCCGGTGCAGGCGGCGCTCTGGCGTTTTCAGGATGCCACCGTGTACTTGGCACTCGCGAGAAACCTCACAAAGGACGCCGAAGTTCCACTCGAGGAATTCATCGCGCATCTCGCTGGCGTGGGTTATACGCGCACCGAAATGGTCGAGCTGCCGGGACAATTCGCAATGCGCGGCGGCATCGTGGACGTCTTTTCGGCGGAGGCGCCGCGCCCTGTGCGGATCGAGCTATTGGGAGACACCGTGGAATCCGTGCGCGAATTCGATCCGCGCACGCAGCGGTCGATCGCGCCTGTGCAGCGAACCACACTCTTGCCGCTCACGGAGTGGAACGTAGCCTCGATGGCGGGCGCATCGCGGGTTGCATCGCCATCCGCAACGCCGTCTTGGGAAACAACCTCTTTCTTTGGTCCCGCCGGGCAGAGCGGGCAAAGCTCGCTCTTCGATCTGGCGGAGAGCTCGCTCAAGCCTGTCGTTTTCCTGGACGAGCCGCAAAACCTGCGCGAGGCCGCCGAAAGGCATCTCGCGCACGCCACGGAGATTTACGAACGCCACGGTAGCGCGACCGCCCCGAGCGCTTCTCATTTCTTCTTGAATGAAAAGGAGTTCGCCGCTGCGCTTGAAAAGACTTCGCAGGCCCATCTCGAACAGCTCGCCGTAAACATCGGGTCCGCGCCGCAATTCGAACTATCTTCCAGACCCAGCGCGCGCTTTCATGGTGACGTTGTTGCTTGCATGGGTAACGTGAAATCGCAACTCGCTTCCGGCGGAAAAGTCTTCCTCACTGCTGCCAGCACCGGCGAACTCGAACGGCTCGCGGACATTTCCCGCGAATACGAAGTTCCCTACGTGCTCGGCGAAACCGAAAACGCGGCGGCCGGTTTCACGGCGGAAGGTGCGCTTGAGACCGCCGGCCTGCTGCTGATCCGCGCCCCGTTTGCGGAGGGTGCCACCTTTCCCGAAGCCCAGCTCACGATTTTCGGCCACGCCGATCTGTTTGACGTCGCCCCAACGGTCGAGCGTCCCAGCCACAAAATCCGCACTTCCGGATTTTTCACCGATTTCGCCGAGCTGAAACCTGGCGACTTCATCGTCCACGTCGATCACGGCATCGGCCAGTTCGAAGGCCTGCGCCAAATCGAATCGGACGGCCATCGCGGCGAATTCATGCTGCTGCGCTATGCCGACGATGCGCGCCTTTACGTTCCGCTCGAGCGCATGGATCTGGTCCAAAGCTATCGCGTCGTCGAAGGTTCCCATCCCACCCTCGACAAGCTCGGTGGCACCGGCTGGAACACCCGCAAGACCCGCGTCCGCAAATCCCTCGAAGACATGGCGGAACAGCTCCTTACCCTCTACGCTGCCCGCAAGACCGCGCAAGGATTCGCATTTTCTTCCGACGGCAATTTCCAGCGCGAATTTGAAGACGCTTTCGAATTCGAAGAAACCGCCGATCAGAACACCGCCATCGCGGACATTAAGCGCGATATGGAGCGGCCCACTCCCATGGACCGCCTCCTCTGCGGCGACGTCGGCTACGGAAAAACAGAAGTCGCCATGCGCGCGGCTTTCAAATCCGTCTCCGACAGCAAGCAAGTCGCGGTTCTCGCGCCCACTACGATTCTAGCCTTCCAGCATTTCGAAACCTTCAAACAGCGTTTCGCGGCATTTCCCGTGCGCATCGAAATGCTCAGCCGCTTTCGCACCCCCGCGGAGCAAAAGAAAATTCTAGCCGATGTCGAAGCGGGTAAAGTGGACGTGGTCATCGGCACTCACCGCCTCCTCTCCAAAGATGTAAAGTTTCAGGATCTCGGCTTGCTAGTCGTGGACGAAGAGCAACGCTTCGGCGTCGCTCACAAAGAACGCCTCAAGGAGATGCGCCAAAACGTCGACGCGCTCGCTCTATCCGCCACGCCCATTCCTCGCACTCTCCACATGTCACTCGTTGGCCTGCGCGATATGTCCGTAATCGAAACTCCGCCGCGCGACCGTCTTGCGATTCAGACCGTCGTCGCTTCCTTCCAGGAAGATCTCGTCCGCCGCGCCATCGAAAACGAATTGGCGCGCGACGGCCAGGTCTATTTCATTCACAACCGCGTCGAATCCATCTATTCGCTTGCGACACTCGTACAAAAGCTCGTGCCCAAAGCGCGCGTTGTGGTCGGCCACGGTCAAATGGGCGAAAAGGAACTTGAAAGCGTGATGCTCAAATTCATTCGTGATGAGGCGGATGTGATGGTCGCGACCACCATCGTCGAAAACGGCCTCGACATTCCCCGTGCCAACACCATTCTCATCAATCGCGCCGACCGTCTCGGCCTCGCCGAACTCTATCAGCTCCGCGGCCGCGTCGGCCGTTCTCACCAACGCGCCTACGCCTACTTGCTCGTGCCCCCAGACACTTCGCTCTCCGACATCGCTCGCAAACGCCTCTCCGCCATGAAAGAGTTCAGCGAACTCGGCGCCGGCTTCCGCATTGCCGCTCTCGACCTCGAACTTCGCGGCGCAGGCAACATGCTCGGCCGCCAGCAACACGGTCACATCGAAGCCATCGGCTTCGATATGTACTGCCAAATGCTCGAACGCGCCGTCTCCAAGCTAAAAGGCGAGGAATCCGTCCCCGAGCTGCGCACCACTCTCAGCCTGGGTCTCGACGTGCGCATCCCAGAAAACTACATCCCCAGCGAAAATCTCCGTCTGCGCACCTACAAACGCATTTCCTCCGTGGCCAGCGAAGAAGAAAAGCAAGACGTGCGCCGCGAACTGGCCGACCGCTTCGGCGCACCTCCCGCCACGGTAGAAAACCTTTTGGAGTACGCCGTCCTCAAATCCATGTGTGAGCGCCTGCGCATCTCCGCGGTCGAGCGTCAGGGCAACCGCATCGCCATCCGCTTCCATGCGGAGACGCCGCTCGACCCCGCCACGCTTGTCAAGGTTGTGCGCTCGCGAAAGGGCATCAAGCTGGACCCCAGTGGCGTCCTTTGGCTCGAAACCACACGGGGAGAATCAGTGCCGGGGGCTCTCAGAAACGTATTGCTCGGCCTTCAAGGGCAGAGCTAAACTCTATAGGTGAGGAACTACATGCGCAATCTTGCAGTTATTGCGGCGCTTCTTGCCGCCTTGCCGCTCGCGGCACAGCAGCCCAGCAATCCGGCTCCGCAAACGCAAAAGCCGCCGGCCAAGCCGACTCTCGAAAAACCGGACGAGGCCCCTCCTGCCGCTGCTGACATTCCCGCCGCCAAGAAGGCTATTCCTGTAAAAAAGCCGGCCCCTTCGAATGACGAAGGCAAAGTAGTCGAAGAGATCGTGGCCCGCGTAAACAACGAGATCATCACCCGCTCCGAACTCGACCACTCCAAAGTTACCGTCCAAGACGACGCCAAGCAGGAATGCCAGAACCGCTGCACACCCGAGCAGTTGAAGTCCATCATCGAAGACGGTCAGAAAAATGCCCTTCGCGATTTGATTGACCAATCCCTGCTCGTCCAGCGCGGCAAGGACATGAGCCTCAACGTCGAAGCGGACACCATCAAGCAGCTCGATCAGATTCGCGTCGAAAACAAACTGACCAGCATGGAGGCTCTCGAGCAGGCCGTCACTTCACAAGGCCTCAACTGGGAGGATTTCAAGAACAACATCAGCAACGGTATCCTGACAAAAAAAGTGATCAGTAGCGAAGTCGGCTCTCACATCTCCATCGGCAAGGACGAAGTCCAAAAATATTACGAGGCACATAAAGCGGACTACATTCGGCCGGAGCAAGTTGTCTTGAGGTCCATCGAAGTAAATACCGCCGGCAAGGATGCCACGGAAGCCGCGGAGCTGAAGAAAAAAGCCGAGACGGCCCTAAAGCGCGTCAAGGACGGCGAAGACTTCGGCGAAATCGCCAAACGCTATTCCGACGGCGCCACCGCCAAACAGGGCGGATACTTGGGCACTTACAAGCGCGGCGAACTTTCTCCGCAACTCGAGGAAGCCGTCTTCAAGATGAAGAAAAACGACTTGACCGATGTGTTGGAAACCAAGCAAGGCTTTCTCATTATGCAGGTCATGGAGCATTACGACGAAGGCCAGCAGCCGCTCGATAAAGTCGAAAATGAAATCATGGACAAGCTCTATGGCGAACGCATGCAGCCCGCCTTGCGCGACTATCTTAAGACGCTTCGCGAGCAAAGCTACGTGGTCATCAAGCCCGGCTATCAGGACATCGCCGGCGGCGGCAATTCCGAGATTCAGGAAGTGAGCGCCACCCCCGAAGTCACCAAGACCAGGAAGGGCCGCAAGAAATATGTTCTCTTCGGCAAGCGTCCCGGGGACACAGGCGACTGATGAAGTCGCCTTTCGTCTCCGATCTCTCGACCGAACAAACCATCACCTCTTTTTTTCTCGTTCACGAAAAAGAAATTCGCAATACTCGCGCGGGCAAGTCCTATCTCCGTCTCGAGCTAGGCGATCGCAGCGGCAGCATCGAAGCCGTCATGTGGGATCAAGTTGAAGCCGCCGCAAAAGACATCGGCCGCGGTGACGTAGTCAAGGTCAATGCTCGAGTTGAGAGCTACCGCAACAAGCTCCAGCTCACCTTGCAGCAGTTGCGTCTGGCCAAGCCCGAAGAAGTCGATCTCGCCGATTTTCTGCCGCATACCAAGGAAGACGTAGGCAAGCTTTGGGCGCAGTTGCTCGAGTACGCGAATTCCATCGCGAATCCCTGGCTCAAGAAATTAGTAAATGGAATCCTCGGCGATCCCGCCATCGCCGCTCGCTACAAGCGTGCGCCCGCCGCAAAAGTCATGCACCACGCCTATCTCGGCGGTCTTCTCGAACACGTCGTCGGCCTGTGCGGCCTCGCGAAACAAATCGCAGCACACTATCCCGAGCTCAACGCCGACCTTTTAATGACCGTCGCCATGCTCCACGACGTCGGCAAACTCGACGAGCTGTGTTACGACAGTGCCATCGCCTACACCACCGAAGGCCAGCTCCTCGGCCACATCGTCATCGAACTAGAAACTGTCTCCAAAGCCATGGACGCCATCGAAGGTTTCCCCGCCAACCTCAAAACCGTTGTCCAACATCTTCTGATCAGCCATCACGGCCAGTACGAATTCGGCTCGCCCAAATTGCCCATGATTCGCGAAGCCCTCGTCTTCCACTACCTCGACGACATGGACTCCAAAATGGCCGCCGTCCGTTCGTCGCTCGCCGCCGACTCCGGCGAAAACGAGTGGTCCACCTACAGCCCCGCCCTCGGCCGCAAATTCCTCAAGCTCGACGCCTTCCTGAAATCCACAAGCGGCTCCACATAAATCGTAGGGGAAGAGCTCGCTTACCCTGCGCTTCGAAGGTTCCTGCCCGCGATAGCGTTCAGAATCGAAACTTATTTGCGATTATCTTCCGTCCGAGGGGCCAGTCACGCGAATATCTGCAAAGATTCCTCACGCCATCGCGTGCAAATACTCGTAATCGATCTTGATCGCTTCCATCGCAGGCGTCGTAGTGAACGGCGGCTCCTGCTCAACGTAATACAGTTCCACCTCGGTTTTTTTCGCCGCCGAGAAAATCGGTTTGTAATCGATGTGCCCGCGCCCCAACTCCGCCGGCTTCGGCCGCACACCCTCATCCAGTCCCACGGAAGGGCCGGCAGTCGGCTGGAAATCCTTAATGTGCAACAACCGGTAGCGCGTCGGATACTTCGTCAAGTACGCCACCGGATCGTGCCCCGCCGCAGCCATCCACCCGCAGTCCAGCTCGAATTTCACGAGTGACGGATCCGTCTCGCGCAGCACCACGTCGTAGCCGATTCCGCCGCCGTCCAGCGGTTTGAACTCAAAATTGTGGTTGTGATAGCCGAACTGCATGCCCGCTTTCTTGGCCTGTTCGCCCATTTCATTGCAACGCGCCGCAATTGTTTTGAAGTCGTCCAGCGTCAACGCCGCCAGTTGCGCCATGAATGCTTTCGCGTCGAACTTGCCCGGCTCGGGAACTCTAGGCAGCGTCACCGATGAGATCACGTACTTCGCGCCAATTTCTTTCGCGTAAGATATCGCTTCCTCCATTCCGCCAAAACCCATGTGCAACGAGTGACACCGCAAACCGGCGTCTTGCAGCGACTTCTTGACGTTCGCGGCCTTATGCTTTGGCGAAACGCCCGTTTCGATTTCCGTATATCCAATCGCCGCGATCTGCCGCAGCGTCCCGTCGTAGTCCTTCTCCAGATCTGCCCCAACGGTGTAAAGCTGCAACCCAATCGGCTTCCCCAACGGATTCGCAAACATCAGCGCCGGCCCTCCCAACCCAAACGCCGTTGCCACCAACGCCCCGCCACCGCCAATCAAAAGTTCCCGCCTCGAAGGTCTCACGCTAGCCTCCCATATCAATTCCACCGTGCCGGTTCCAGTCGCGCCTGCACAACGCGCAGATTGTATACGACTTTCCTCACGCCATCTGCTCGAATCGCGCGCTGCAGGGATATAATAAAAAAAGAGCGCCCCAGGCGCTGTTATGACCATCGAACAACAGGTCCTCGAAAAACGGCGCGATTTGCCTCCTGAAAAACAAAGGGAAGTCCTGGACTTCGTGGACCAACTGAAAGAAAAGAACGGCGACAAGAAGCCGCTCAAGAGCCTGCGAGCTTGTGGAAAGACCTGAACTTCCACGTCACCGAAGAAGATATCGCCGAGGCCCGCCGCGAAATGTGGAGCAACTTCCCGCGTGACATCAAACTATGAGCGCGGTGCTCGATACCCATGCTGCGATCTGGTATTTCCTCGACACCCAAAATCTTTCCCAGAATGTCTTTTCACTGATGGACGCCGCGGCAGCCAGCGGTGTGCCAACGGATATCCCGGCCGTCTCGATGGGTTTTGGAGGGACGTCTGCTCCGCCCACCGAAGTTTTTCGTTTACCTCTGCCAATCTTTTCTCATAAAGTGGAGCCATGGATTACTCTCGCGTCATCACTATTGAGCCCGGGAAGCGCGGCGGCAAGCCCTGCATTCGTGGGCTGCGCATCACGGTCTATGGCGTACTGGAATACCTCGCCAGCGGGATGACCCACGCCGAAATATTGACAGATTTTCCTGAGCTGACTGAAGAAGACATCCGCGCATGCCTTGCATTCGCCGCGGACCGCGAGCGTGAGCTGGAAACGATTACCGAGTGAAGCTGCTGTTCGACGAAAACCTCTCCTTTCGTCTTGTCGTTCTTCTCGAGGACTTGTTTCCTGGCTCCTGGCCCTCCACCCGTCGTCATTTCGAACGGAAGAGTCCGACGTCTTTTCTTTCCACTTCGCTCCTACGAAGTGCTCGGCCTGCGAAGAAAGAAATCTCTCTTCGTACTTTCTTTCCGGCGACGTAGAAACCGGCAAGATCATTCTTCGTGATTTTATCAATGCCACCGTCGGCTTTACCAAGCTAAGCGACGTAACCAATCGCTCGGCCAAGAGTCTGATGCGCATGCCCGGCCCCCGCGGCAACCCTCAGGCGCGCAATTTGTTCGAGATCGTCGCCTATTTGCAGCGCGCCGAAGGCGTACGTTTCGAGGTCCGCCCCACGCGCGCAGCCTCACGCAAAAAGCACGGACTGCCCTTCCGACGAAGAAGACGGGCAGCTGTCAACAGCCGCTGAATATTTTGGCGCGGAGATAAATTCGAAAGGAGTCTTGAGGCAATCGAAGGGAAGTCGAAACACGCACCCTTGAATAACCAGGTACCAAGTATGCGGCACCCGGCCACCCAAGTTTATGGTTGGCTTGGCCGTCCAAGGCCACCGATCTTCAGAATTCGCCCATGCGCCCGCTTACTACCGCGCGTGATACAATTCTTTCATGGGCGTCATAGTTAAAAATCCCGATATCCTTGGCGGAACCCCAGTGTTTCGGGGAACTCAAGTGCCCATCCAGACGCTCTTCGACTACCTGGAAGGTGGAGAAACGCTGGAAGGCTTTCTCGAAGGATTTCCTACCGTCTCGCGTGAATCCGTCATCGCTGCTCTTGAAGAAGCAAAACAGCTCTTGCTCGCGCGTACCTAAATGCGCATTCTGATTGACGAATGTATTGATGAGCGATTCCGGAACTCTTTTCCCGGTTACGCCTGCCAAACAGCACGGTACGCTGGGCTAGCTGGGTTAGAGAATGGCGAGCTTCTTAACGCCGCGGAAGCAGCCAATTTCGACGTTTTCCTCACCGTGGACCAAGGCATCGAATACCAGCAAAATCTAAATGCCCGAAAGATCGCAATCATCATTTTTCGTACGAAGTCAAACCGTCTGAAAGATCTCTTGCCGCTCGTGCCGGTTTGCCTTGCCCGGATCGAATCCATTCAGCCTGGCCAGGTCGTTCGAATCGAAGGCTAGCTCAACTTGAGCGCCCACTGGCCCCGTGGACTAGCGGCCAGGCGGCATCCCGCCATCAGTGGTCAGAACTTGTCCAGTCCTACGCCATCTCCATTTCGACATCACCAGTTTTCTCTCCAGTGGGTGTGTGGCGTGTCCATTGACATTCCACTCATTGAGCCTCGCTAAATATAGAGACTTGCGAGCTAGTGAGAAAAGCGGCAGCAGGGCTGCCGCACTCCAAATCGCTTCTTTGCAATATTATGAGGGAGGTAGTAAAACGAGTTTTGGTGCGCAGACAATGGCGCGCGGCCCATCCTTCGAAGTAGCGCAGATTTTATGCGTTTTTTGCACCCCGTCGTCTCCATCAGGGCAGGGGAGGGCGGAGTTTGCCGGAAGCGAGGGCGTCGAGGGCGCGGAGGCGGGCGGCAAGTTCGGCGGCGGTCAAGCGGCGTTCGCGGTAGAGGCGGCGGAGAAAATCGTCGGCGGGCTTTTCTCCTTTCGCGACGTTGCATTCCATGCAACTCGAGACCAGGTTGCGGTAGGAATTGGGCCCGGAATGCGACCTCGGCACGACGTGGTCGAGGCAGTGGACGGTGGATGAGATGCGGCGGAGACAGTAAAAGCATTGGCCGCACTCGCGGGCGTGGATGGTCTTGCGCAGCGACTTGTCGTGCAGAAAGTCCGCCTCCTCGATGTTAACGACGGCGCGAGAGCGCTGTTCCTTGGAGGCGGCGCGTTGTTCGATGCGATTGAGTCTCATGGCGCGAATCTCGCCGGGCAGGCGCACCTCGACGACGTGTCCGGCTTTGCTTCGCTGGACGAGGCGCAATGCGCCATGGGAGACGAGGCGGCGCACTCCTTCGCGTACCGGCCCCGTGGATAGCCGGATATTGCGGGCCAGCCACATAATCGAAAAGTGGAGGCGGAGTTTTCCTTCGAGGCGGGTGTGGCGGAGGAGATGCGAATAGACGGTGCGGTCGATGACGGAGAGGCGCAGCCGCGGTACGAGCAGGTCTTCCAATTGTTTCCAGACAAGTTCGGCGTTCGGTTTTTTAGTTTTCATGAGTCGATCCAGAAGAGAAGAGGTTTAGAGTTAAAAGCGGACAGCTCACAGCTAACAGCCGGGAATTGGGAGAACGGATAAAGGCTTAGCGCAGAGAGGGCGAAGCCAGAGCGCAAAGATGACAGAGAAAAGAATAGGCGCAGAAAGAAAAAGGGCGAAACCGCGGTTGCGCGCAGTTTCACCCACAGATACGGTACCACATTGGAAGAGTTTGTCAAGTGATGCAGCGAACGCACTTTAGAAATCCGCGTTGCGGGTGTATAAATGCTAAGAGAGAGATTGGGCGGCCCTCGATATGCGGCAAAATGTCCAACACAACGCGGAACCTCATCCAACCCTGGTTGTTCCTTTTGGCGTTAAAGGAGGGGGACTCCTGACAGGCCATCCCATCGGACTAGTTATTGTGCTTGGTCTGCTCCTCATGGGTTTAGTTGGACTTCCTGAGGCGAGAGTATTTTTCATCGGTTCCATGTGCCTCGGCGGGCTCTTCGGGCTTGTACTCTGGCTCCGCCACCGGTAGAGAACGTATGCTTCCTGCTTCTTTCCAAATCCGCGACTTGACGATCCGGCCCGCCGCGGTTCTGGCTCCTATGGCTGGCGTAACGGACACGCTTTTCCGCCGCGTGATTCGCGGTCTTGGAAGCTGCGGTTTGCTCATGACGGAGTTCACCAGCTCCGAGGGCATCACTCGCAGTGCCGCCAAAACGCTTCGGTATCTTTATTTTCAGGAAGACGAGCATCCCATTACTGCGCAACTCTTCGGCGCGAATCCGCAAGTCATGGCTGAAGCCGCGCGCATGGTGGAAGACCTCGGCTACGACGCGGTGGACATCAACCTCGGCTGCCCTGCCAAGAAAGTCGTCAAGTGCGGCGGCTCTGGTTTGCTGCGCGATCTTCCACTTCTCGGAGATATTTTCAAGTCCGTGCGCGCTGCCGTCAAGATTCCGCTGACGATCAAGATTCGAGCCGGCTGGGACGAGAATTCCATCGTCGCGGTGGAAGTCGCCAAAATGGCGGAAAGTATGGGCATCGAAGGCGTCGCTGTCCACCCGCGTACGCGCCTGCAGGGTTACGCCGGGGCCGCCGACTGGAATATTATTGCCGCCGTGAAGCAAGCGGTGAAAATTCCCGTCATTGGCAATGGCGACATCAATACGCCGGAAGACGCCGAGCGCATGGTCCGCGAAACCGGTTGCGACGCCGTCATGATCGGCCGCGCCGCCGCCACGAATCCCTGGATTTTCTCGCAGATGGAGCAATACGCCGTGAGTGGAAGATACGACACGCCCACCGAAGACGACCGGCACCGGTTACTTTCTGGCTACTATAGGCAAATTTGTGCTGCCAACCTGCCCGATGGTATAGGCAAAATGAAGCAGTTCGCTTGCTGGTTTACTCATGGCGTGGGGAACGGCAGCGAGCTTCGACGAATTGTACATGCGGCGCGAACGCCCAGTGAGGTTGTCGAGAAGGTGGAAACCTTCTTTGAAAGCCGAACCGCCGCAGGAGTCAGCCGCTCTTTAGCTGACTCGGATGTCGGTCGCTTAACGGCCGCGCAAATCAACGATCGCGATGTGGCTACCCAAGACCCAGGCCACATTGCAGACGCCAGAAAAGAGGACCCCGCCCATGGTCCACTTGACGCAGACCGTCTCGAAGCAACGCTCGGAGCGTAGAATCGCGGTCCGACTGCCGCTAAAGGTCAGGGGACGTGACAGCCGCGGTGTTATGTTCGAGGAAGAAACTTCCAGCGAAAATTTATGCCGCAGCGGCGCCGCTTTCGTCACGCGGTTCGACGTCGCCATCGGCTCCGACCTCGAAATCCGAATTCCTTTTTCTCATTACGCCTCGCGCCGCACCGAAGCGGACTTCTCGACATCCGGGCGCGTCGTCCACGTTGTCGATTCTTCCACGCAGGGCGAACGCCTCGTTGGCGTTCAATTTACCGGCCCCCGCTTCCAGCGCGTCTTCCGCCCCGAAAACGCCGCCTAGAGATTTTGAATCGTTCTGCCGCGGAACGCTTGGTCAATTCGATGATGGCAATCGGCAGACAAAATTCGAGGCGTCATTCGTGTTGCCGCTGCCTTTGTACTTCGCCACCTGCGGATACACGCAAAGCGGCCTCGTCTCCTGCACCACCGGCCCGGCCGCTCCTGGCTTCAGCTTCGACGCAACAATCGCGTCAGGCGCCTCGCCTTTTTCGACCCATTGTTCAAGTGCCAGGTACATATTGTGCTGCGGGTTGTTTTGCGCACTCGAACCAAACTGCCCGAAGACATCGGGCCCCGGACCTCCGCCACAGTGCTGCATGCCCGGCACCATGTACAGCCGCAAGAAGGAGCCGGCTTCCTGCTTGCCCATTTTGTGCTCGACGTTGTTGTAGTAGTTGATGGTGTTCAGCGGAGAAATTGCGGCGTCGTTCCAGCCGTGATAGATAATCAGCTTGCCGCCGCGCGATGCAAACGGTTTGAGATTTGTGTCCATCGCATTGAGCACGCCGGCAAATTTGTTGTCCGAGGCGGCAACCGCTTCATCGAAATTGGTTTTTTTGTAGTTCCAGTCCGGCTGGCCATAAACCATGTCGGTGAAGTAGCCTCCGCCAAATGCAAACAGCAGACTCTTGCCGGGCCCTTCACCGGTAATCCAGAGTCCCCAGCCGCCTGGACCGTCTTCGCCTCCCGGCAGAAATCCCGGAAAAATCTCATGGCCTTTCGAATCGTGCGCGCCTTCGTATAGTTTCTTGAGCGCGGTTATTTGCGGCTGGGTCAGGCAAGAATCCGAATCGTTCGCTTTGCACAGCAGACTCGCCGGCTGGAAGCGGCACCGTCTCGGATCATTCAGCACGCCGTCGGCGACGCCATCCTCGGCGTCGCAAGCCGCGTTCACCGCCTTGGCGATCGTTGGTATTTTGCTTGTCGGAATGTAGCTTGCCGGATCTTCGGTGGTGGATTGGGCGTCCCACAACGCGCTGGCGAGCAGATGCGTCCAGTAGTTCGCAGGCGCGCCCGCGATGATTCCGTCATAGTCGTCCGGATAACGCTGCGCTTCCATGAGGGCCTGTCTGCCGCCGTTCGAACAGTTCGAAAAATAGGCGCGTTGCGGCGCATCGCCGTAGAAGGCCTTCACGGCCGCTTTGGCGATTGCCGTCATTTCGTGAATGGCACGATAAGCGAAATCAATGATTTTCTCTGGATGGCCGAGAGCCCACTTCGCGTCCGTGCCTTCCGCCGCATGTCCGGTGTCCGTTCCGGCGGTTGCGTAACCCTGATCTACCGCGCCCGCCAACGCGGCATAATCAATCTCGCCCGCGAATCCGCCGTTGCCCTGGCCGCGGAATTTTCCATTCCATCCGCTCGCCGGCATCCACACTTCTATTTTGATGTCCGAATCGGTGGTTGGTTGGGCGTCTGCCGTGACTCTGCAGAACGCCGGCAGTCGCTTGAACAAACTCGGGTCGCGCGCCAGCCAAGGCGCGAGATTTGCAGGCGGTTCAAATGCTCCGGCGGCAACAGACTGCGCCGATGTAATTTTTGTGTTTGGCAGAGCGAGTTGCGCCAATTGTTCGCAACTCTTGCCCGCGGCCCGCGCACTGGGCAGAAAGGCTCCGCTCACCAACACTAACGCAATCGCTGCAAATCGTTCCATCGGAAGCTCCTCTCCGCCTCTAGCAATAGTTCGTTCACACCGTCCTGACGCTCCCACGATCGCGGCATTGTCAACGAGAACCGCAGCACATCCTAACTGAAACACATTCTGTCGCCAATCTATAGATTGAGAATTGCTTGAGGTTAATTTTCGCTCACGCGAGCTAAAGCCCAAGGACGAAAGAAAATCTGCGCAAGCCTATGCCGTCAAATGAGTTGCGGCGAAAGATTTCTGGCAAGTCGCGGGCGAGGGAGGGAACTTATTCGCGAGCCAAGCGTCTATTACGTATGAGTTCTCGGCCGACCCAAGGGGGTTCAGCGATGGGTTCATTTTGGCAGGATCTCCGTTACGCTGGACGAAACCTGAGGAAAAGCCCGGGATTCGCCATCGTCGCGATGGTCACGCTGGCGCTCGGCATTGGAGCCAGCACCGCGATTTTCAGCGTGATCGAAAACGTATTGATGGAGCCGTTTCCCTATCCGGATGCGCAGCACTTCGTGAATGTCCAGATCCACGACACGGACCAGAATAATCCTGGCGGACGGGGCGGTTACAGCGGACCTGAGTATTTGGACTACGTTGCGCAAAACCATGTATTTGACCGGGTCATCGCGAATGATGGCGGGGACGTGCTTTACACCTACGGCGAGGGCACTGACCGTTTCAGCGGCGGTTACGTGACTCCGGGCACGTTCGAATTTCTGGGCATGCCCGCGCTCCTCGGACGGGTAATGCAGCCTGCGGACTATGAACCCGGCGCTTCTCCGGTTTTCGTCCTTCGTTACAAGACTTGGGTGAACCGCTTCAACGCCGATCCAGCCATCCTGAACAAAATCTTCGTCTTGAACGGCACGGCGCGAACGCTCATCGGGATCATGCCCCCGCGCTTTGGCTGGGGCGACTCCGACCTCTGGATCCCGGAAAAACCCAGCCACGCGGATACCACGCCGACGCTCGGATACAATCGTTATTGGTTTTTGCTCGGTCACCTCAAGCCCGGTGTAACCGAACGCCAGGCACAGGCCGATCTTGCCGTCGTCGCCAAAAACCTATCCACGGTGTATCCCAAGGACTACCCAAAGCATTTTACCGTGGAGATTCATTCGCTAACGGATTTGGTGGTCGGGCGATTTCGAACCACCCTTTTCATCGTTCTTGCAGCCGTCGGGCTGCTTTTGCTGATTGGCTGCGGCAACGTTGCCAACTTGCTTTTGGCGCGAGCCACGACGCGGGAGAAGGAATTCGCGATCCGCGCCGCGCTAGGCGCGGGCAGTTGGAGGCTGGTGCGCCAACTTCTCGTCGAAAGCCTGCTCCTGGCGATGGGCGGCGCGGGCCTCGGCGCTTTGCTGGCCTGGGGCGGACTCAAGTCCCTGATCGCCATCACTCCGCAAGATATCGTTCCAGCCGAAGCGGCCATCCGCCTGAATGTCACCGTCCTGCTCTTTACTCTTGCCGTCTCGGTGGCAACCGCGGTGATCTTCGGTCTGGTTCCGGCCTTGCAGGCCGCTCGCCGCGATCTGAACGATCCACTGCGTGACAGCGGCAAGGGTGTGAGCGGCGGCTTTCGCCACGGACGTTTGCGCGACGCAGTCGTGGTGCTGGAAGTTGCGGTTTCCCTGATGCTTCTGGTCGGCGCGGGTCTTTTGATGCGCAGCTTTGTTGCTCTGCACGAGGTTCATCTCGGGCTGCAACCCGACCACATCCTGGTTGCCAGGCTTCCGCTTCCCAAGGATCGCTACAAGACCGCCGATCAGATCTCGGGGTTTTTCCGGCCTCTTCTGTTGCGGCTGAAAGCCATGCCTGGAATTGTAGACGCCACGGAAACGAGTACCTTGCCGCCCTATGGAGGAATTGGGACGGACATCGAAATTCCCGGTAAGACGCATTCCGAAAAATGGCGGGCGCTTTTCCAGCTTTGCAGCCAGGGGTATTTCTCCGTTTTGAAGATTCAATTACTGACGGGCCGGACGTTCACGGAAGCGGAAGTCAACGGCGCGAGAAAATTTGCCGTAATCAATCAAACCTTCGCGCACAAATATCTCGGCACGGATAATCCCATTGGACTGCGTGTTCACATCGCGCAACTGGAAACCATTCCCGATCCCGTGAAGGATCCGTGGTTCGAAATCATCGGCGTCGTCGCCGACGCGAAAAACCGGGGCCTGCAGGATCCCCCCGAACCCGAAGTTTGGGTGCCATTTACGGTGACAGGTTCCTTCGAGCGAGGCATCCTCGTTCGCACCGCCAAGGATCCGCTTTCGATGCTGAACGCCGTGCGCCAGGAAATTTGGGCGACCGATCGCAGCGTCGCCCTCACACTCACTGGCACTCTGGAGGGCTACATCAGCCAGTTTTCCTACGCAGGCCCGCGTTTTGGTTTTTTCCTGCTGGGAATTTTCGCGAGTATTGGTTTGATCCTTGTAACTATCGGGGTTTACAGCGTGCTTGCCTACACGGCCGCGCGCAGAACGCATGAGATCGGCATCCGCATGGCGCTCGGCGCGGAGCGCGGGGACGTGCTGAAGTTGGTCATTAAGATGGGTTTGCGCCTGGTGATGTTAGGAGTGGCGATTGGGCTCGCAGCCAGTTTCGGAGTCGGACGCGTGGTCGCCACACAACTGTGGGGTGTCTCGCCGTACGATCCCGCGACGCTCATCGCCGTTCCGCTGTTGCTTCTGATCACCGGCCTAATTGCGTGCTGGGTTCCAGCCCGCCGCGCCGCCCGAGTGGACCCGTTGACAGCTCTCCGGTACGAATAAAAGTCGAGGACGGGCACGTTCCCAGAGAGCGTGCCCGTTGGCGCTTATCGATGTGAGTGGTCCCTGTCATCCCTGTCGGAGTCCTGGTCATGAGTCTTGCGAACGACGCCGTTGATGGCATGGGTTCCGAAATGCCCGGTCGCTGGCCCCGTTAAGACCAAGGTTACGTTCGAAAACTGGACCTCCGCCCCACCGGTAATGCAGACCTGCAGCGTGCTTTGCCCCTTGACCTCGAAGGGCGCCGGGTTTCCGTTGCCGGTAATGCTGACCGGGCCGGTGACCACAAAACCAGCGCTCGTGGTAGGGGGGTTGTTGACAGGGCAGACGCTCGTGTCGTAGCTGACCATGGCATCCGTCATTGTGATGTGGTGCGTATGAGGACTGCGTGCCGCGGGGTTGTCAACGTTAGGAGTGGCTGGCGGGGTAGTGGGGTTCGCCAGAACCCAATAATCGGAATGTTCCATGGTCAAAACGGCAAAGAAGTCGGCTTTCGCGGATTCTCGCTTCAGGTTCAAGGACCACGAGCCGTGCATTTCCCAGGGACCACTCACGCCAGTTGCGGGAGTATAGTCATTGATTATGCCGTGCAAGCGCTCGAGCCTAGGAGCTTGTGCCTGAGCGCTCGCAGCTATTGTCAGCACTACGATCGCGATTGTTCGTACTGCCCACGGAAAAGCTTTGTTGTGCATGAAAAACCTCCAAATTTTAGATTTGCGCCTTTATCGCCCAAAGCTCCTGGGGAGGCAGGAGACGTCGATGCCCGGCTGGTGGCTTGCGGCCAAAGAACTGCACTTCGCGGTTTGAGATTCAGGTCGCACAGACACAATCGGGCACTTGATGAGTGTCGTCAAACGGCAATGGACAGAATTGCAGGCATTTCTCTACTTGCCGTCGAATGCTGTGCTTTGCCGTGGCCGGGCAGGGGGAGTTACAATCAGGTACCTTGCTCGCGACAGCCGTGGGCCTGTTAGCTTAGGAGAACGCGATGGGTGAGCCATCCCGTGGGGCCCCGCCATCTGAGAGTCCACCCGAAGACCGGCTGGATTCGTGGAAAGAAATCGCTGGATACCTCAACCGCGACGTGACGACAGTACAGCGGTGGGAGAAGCGGGAGGGGATGCCCGTTCACCGACACCTGCATGACAGGATGGGCACGGTTTACGCTTCGCGGGCGGAGTTAGACGCGTGGGCGCTCAGCCGTAACCTTCAAGTCGGGGAGGTGAACGAGAACATTGCTCCGCCGCCGGCTCTCCCCGCACCTCCGCTGAGCTCAGCGATCGCGATGCCCCGAATCAAGTGGACGCTTGCTTTGGCTCTAGCGGGGGGAATCGCACTGGTGATTGGCGCAGCCCTGTGGTTTCAGAGGACGGAATACTTTTGGCGAAACCCAATCTCAAACGCGCGATTCCAGACAGTCACGGACTTCGATGGGGTGGAGCAGGCCGCCGCAGTGTCACGCGACGGTCAGTTTGTGGCGTTTTTGTCGGACCGTGACGGACAGATGGACGTTTGGGTTACGCAAGTCGGCTCGGGACAATTCCACAACTTGACCCACGGCAGCGCGCCGGAACTCGTGAATCCATCGATCCGCACCCTGGGATTCTCGCCCGACGGCGCTTTCGTTACGTTCTGGGTGCGCAAGCACAATGGCTCGAGCACGAGCGAAATTAGCATCTGGGCAGTTCCGACGTTGGGCGGACAGCCAAAGCCCTACCTTGAAGGCGTGGCCGAGTTTGACTGGTCGCACGATGGCTCCCGACTGACGTATCACACGCCCGGACTCGGAGATCCGCTGTTTGTGTCAGACGGCAGCCGGCGATCGGAGGGTAGGCCTATCTTCACTGCGCCTGCCGGTCTCCACAGTCACTTTCCATTGTGGGGGCCCGACACGGCATTCATTTACTTCGTGCAGGGTTCTCTCCCAGACAAATTGGATATCTGGCGCATTGCCCCATCCGGCGGCGAACCTGAACGGATTACGTCGCAAAATGGGCGTGTGAATTATCCGGTCTTATTGAATCGACGGACACTGATGTACCTCGCAAGCGATCCCGATGGTTCCGGGCCCTGGCTTTACAGCATGGATGTTGAGCGGCGCATTCCTCACCGTCTGACCTCTGGCATTGACCGCTACACGTCGTTGGCTGCCAGCGCAGACGGTCGCCGTCTGGTTCTCACGTTGGCAAGTCCGAAGAGAACCCTCTGGCGCTTGCGGATCGCAGATTCACCGGCCGAGGTGAACGCGGCTGTTAGAATCTCGATGACGACCAGCACCGGGTTTTCTCCGCGACTGGGCCCTAATTATCTCCTGTTTATTTCTGCGACCGGCACGAGCGAGAGTATCTGGAAGCTCGCCAACGGAACTGACATGGAGTTGTGGAGTGGTTTGGGAACGCGAATCTTTGGCGGTCCGGCGATTTCACCCGATGGACGTTTTATCGCATTCTCAGTCCGGCAACATGGTCAGACGCTCTTGTACATGATGCAGGCCGATGGCACGAACGCGCGGGTTGTGACCGATTCGCTCGACCTGCAAGGCGCTCCAGCGTGGGCGCCCGACGGCGAATCGATCACCTCGGCGGCGGATGACCACGGGGTGCCACACCTCTTCCGCGTGTCGATCGACGGTCGCTCCCCCACTCTTTTTGTCAAGGAGTACTCGGTCGATCCTACTTGGGCGCCCAACGGCCGCTTCGTTGTCTACTCGGGACCCGACATCGGCACCACGTTTTCGGTGAAAGCCGTTACTGCCGAGGCAACAGAGCATCCCCTGCCAGAGCTGACCCTGACTCGGGGGGCGCGACACCTGGCCATCTTGCCTGGAGGACGGGCGCTGGTGTTCTTGCGAGGAGAAATTCAACATAAAGATCTCTGGCTCATGGAGCTGGAGACGGGTGTGGAGCGGCAGTTGACCAGGCTTGCCCCCGACTTCGACATTCGGGACTTCGATATTTCCCGAGACGGTCGCGAAGTCGTGCTTGAACGAGCGCAGGAGCGCTCGGATGTGGTGCTGCTAGACCTCCCCCGGCCATAATCCGGCTTTTACCCACCGGCGCGGTCGGTACTCTCGGAACTATGGCACGACTACCGGTTTGTTTCTCGGCATCGCGTCGAGCGTGGCCTGGTCCAGATTCAAATGCGCCGCAACCAGTTCCGGGGGCGTGTGCGAGAGCCATTCGGAGAGCGCCAAGTCCTGGTAGTAGTTGCTCTTGAACATTTCCAGGAATTTCAGATCGGTGTTGCCTGTGTTCTGAACGTAATGGGGGAGGGTTTTTTGGATGTAGCCGACGTCGCCCATTTCGAAGTCCATCGTGCGCGCGCGTCCACCGGTCGCAAAGACCGTCATGCGCGCGTTGCCGCTGATATAGAACTGCCACTCATCCGCGTTCGGGTGCCAGTGCAATTCGCGCATGCCGCCGGGTTTTACGGTGACGATGGCCGCGGCGATGGTCGTCGCGATTTTGAAGCTGCTCGAATCAATTATGCGAACCTCGCCATTTTTCAAGCG
Organism: uncultured Acidobacteriota bacterium; assembly: GCA_963718945.1. Classification (GTDB taxonomy): domain Bacteria; phylum Acidobacteriota; class Terriglobia; order Acidiferrales; family UBA7541; genus Acidiferrum. Next base: position 116,861 of record CAVRAJ010000001.1, read on the forward strand.
CGCCGGCGCGGGGTGCTGCGTCGTTCTAAAAGCAAAATCGATGGGAGACGCACCCAAGGCTCCTGCGGCGATGCGCTGATCTTCCGCCAGCGGCCCGGGAACATCCGTCTGAAAAATAAATTTCTCTCGCTTCGGCAGCTTCGCCAAAGCGGACTGCGAGACACCAAAGTTTTTCGCCACCAGATCAGGCGGCGTGTGAGCCATCCAATCAGTCAGCAACACCGTTTCATATTCGGAAAAATTACCGTCGTCGAATACCAGCAAAAACTCGGTTCCGTCGGGCGCCAGACCTTGAATCGAATGCGGAATTCCAGGAGGGAAGTACCACAGATCGCCTTCTTTCACGTCGGTCACAAAGCTCTTGCCGTCGCCATCAAGGCAGGTAATCCGCGCGCTGCCATAGAGCATGTAGGCCCACTCTGCGGCGCTGTGCCAGTGCAGTTCGCGAACGCCACCGGCAGTGAGGCGCATGTCGACGCCCGCAAGGGTCTTCGAGATGGCCAGCTCGCGTATCGTGACTTCGCGCGACCATCCGCCTTCCTGAGACCGCTTGTGCGCGAATGAGAACGGGTATTTGAACGATTGCACCCCGCCTGCGTCCGTCGGCACGGGATGGCTCGCGGAGGGATTCGCCGCGTCCAGAGCCGCGTTCGTAGGGCCCGGATCGGTCGCGCTCCTGTCTGCCCGCGAACTGCTAGCGGGGGTCTGCTCCTGCCCTGCGGCGCGGTCTGGTCCTAACACACTCGCAGCCGCAAGCGCCGCCGAGCTCACTCCCAAAAATCCCCGGCGCGTCCACTGTTCTTTTTCCGTTTCCCCGGCCATGTCCACCACCCTCATCAATTTAGCTGGGCGCGTATCCATCTCCCAGTCGCCGATACCGTACACGGAACTCCGCTGCTCTGCAACGGTCACTCTCAAGCGGCCTAACCGTCCGAACGTGAGCCAAATTGGCACACAGCGCTCCATCCGGGCGTCCAGGTTGATCGCGCTCTCGCCGCACTGCCCACGGTGCAACCGTCGAGCGTTCGTCTCCCGAACGTCGTCATGTCTCGTATCGAACAGACTCGCGACGGCGGTTCGCCCATACTTTGGGTAAGCCAGAATTCCCCTGTGGGAGTTCGCGATTTACGGAGGACCACACGTGCATCTAGCAATCAAATATCTGGGTTTAGTATTCTTGACGGCCGGACTCACTGTCTCGGCAGCGCCAAAAGCAAGCGCTGCCCAGCAAGTGGTAATCACTGCCGGCGTCGCTCATCCTCGCTATTATGATCGGAATCATCGCGACTATCATGAGTGGAGTGACCGCGAAGACCATTCCTATCGCGTCTATCTCGGGGAAAGACACAGGAAATATCGTGAGTTCCGCCTAACTACCCGGCGGCAGCAAAGCGATTATTGGCAGTGGCGCCATCATCATCCAGACCACGACTAGAATCGTCGTTAAGTAAGGAACCGATGTGGCTTCCTCCGTGCAGATCAGCATGGGGGAAGCCTTCGGCGTCTGATTATCTATTCCCGGTGAACATCCGACGTTCGGCAACTTTACTGCGTCGGCGCAACAGAAAGGAAACAGCATGTCATTCGGACTCTACGCGATAGGATTCGGCATTCTAATCGCCGGCCTGATCTATGGCGCACACCTGATGCATCTGCCTGCACACTGGATTGTTGTCGGAGCGATCGTACTAGCCGGAGTGGGGATTCTATCGGGCGTGAAAGCCACGCGCCAAAGGGACACGGCGGCATAACAGCACTAGTGTTTAGCTCATGGCTGGCGGCTTCTTCAACGAATCAATTTACGCCAGCGGATTAAGACTCGCACGCAAAAGAGAAAAGCCGGCTCACGACGAGCCGGCTTTTCCATCTACGATGGGATTAGCGTGGCGTTGACGACGCGGTGACCGGGGCAACACTCAGAGAAACAATCTTCGTGCCGATCACTTCTCCGGAAACGACCAGTTCGACACGCCGGTTTTGCTGGCGTCCATCCGCTGTATCGTTGGAAGCAATGGGCCGCGTCTTGCCAAAACCCTGGGCAGTCGTGGATGCTTCCGGCACGCCTTCCTGAGTCAGATAGGTCCTGACACTTTCGGCTCGATTCTCGGAGAGCGTCTGGTTGAAATCGTCCGTTCCCACGCTGTCCGTATTGCCTTCCACAGCCAATTTGAGAGAAGGATAAGCCAGCACGATGCCGGATATTTTGGCAAGCTTCTCGCGCGCCAACGGCTTCAATGTAAATTTTCCGCTGTCGAAGAGCACATCCGACATATTCACGACAAGCCCGCGAGCCGTGTCGCGAGTTTCGAGAATCACATTGAACTGTTGCAGCAGCTTTGCGCGAAGCTCCTCGCGGTCGTTGACGGCTTGCTGGGCGGTAAGATCGGAAGCGGCGGCCGCTGCGCGATTGCGATCGGAGTCGGCTTCGGCCGTGGCTTGGGCGTCCTTGGCTTGCTGGGCTTGCTGATCGGCGGAAGCAGCTGCGGCTCGGTTGCGATCGGAATCGGCCTCGGCGGTGGCCTGGGCATCCCTGGCTTGCTGGGCTGCTGATTGCGCGGCTAACCTATTTCGGTCGGCTTCGTTGCGCTCGCTAAGGGCATCGGCAGTGGCATTATTTGCGTCTGCGACTTGATTCGCTGACGCGTTGCGCTCGTTTGCAGCGCGGTCATCGGCAATGCGCTTGGTGGCGATTTCGCGCGCGTCTTCCGCCGTTTGCACGGTTTCACGCGAAACGGAAATCAACGCTTTCTTGTCTTCGTGTCTGCTAGTGGCCAGCGCATCGGCTTCTCTCATCTGGCGAACCGCGTTTTCGAAGCTCGATCCGGCGTACCGCTCGGCTCCCGCCGACTTGGCGATGCGTACGGCATTGCGGGCTTCATAGAATTCCAGGGGCAACTTCGCATCCAAAACCACGGGGTCAAAGGTATAGCCCGTGGGGATGTAGCCGCCGCGATCGATCAGCTCATACTTGGCGTCCACGACCGCCAAAGTGCCTTTGGTATTCGATCGAACGACGTTTTCCATGATCACCGCGTTGCTGGGGCGACGCACGGCGTAATACGGTTCCGCGGTCACGATGAGCGCGAACGCCTGAAGATCGGTCGTCACTTCCAGTTTGCTGCGGTGGTTGTCGCCCACCAGGACTTCGCCGAGATTGACAGAACGCCCCTCGGGGGAAATGGCCCACATGACGTACGTGAGATATTCATTGCCGAACGTAGTTGGGCGGTCGAGGTCCGAAAATTCAGCTTCGATTCCAAGGACACCGCGCTTGCTGTCAACTTTGGCCTCGCCTCTCGCGCTGGGCATGAGGTCAGTGCCCTGAAAGTCCACGTGCGTCGAGCCACTGTGATGTCTATAGCTGACTGCCTCTGCGGTGCGGCTCACGACCGTGACGCGATATGTTGGGACAGGATCGCCCGGCTGTGCGGGTGACTGCGTTTGCGACTGGACGTACGCGGAAGCACTGAGGGTTATCGCGAGTGCCAACGAAATCTTTGAAATAGTTTGCATGAGTCTCCTTCAAAAAACTGCGAGACCCAAAGTGTGCCTCTTCCAGCTTGCAAATGCTGTGCGTTAGTGGACATGTTTCGCATTAAACCGAAGAAGGAAAAGCCTCACGGATACGTCTGTTCAGCCCGATTTGGAACACGTGCGTCCTTCTGAATCCGGCCAAAACGAGTTGCTGCATTGGGATTTTCACATCTTCAAACATCTTCTCTTTCCGGGCCGCGCTTGTTGCGAAAAAAGTAGGCTGAGCCGCCGATGGCAATCGCGAAAAAGAGCACCACACCAGCCAGCATCGCGAAGGCTCCTGGGTCCACCCGGGCTCGAGGAATCGAGGCAAAGTGATGGGACCAAATGGCTGCATAACCCAGCGAGTCGTGCGGAGCAGAACTCCCGGCCGGAGCCGTTGTCCAGGGAGCAAAACAACTCAAAAAGGCCAATCCAATCAAGAAGGCAAAGAGCGTAACGCTGAAGAGAGTCTTCATAGGAACACAGTCTACACCCGCCGATAGCCCTGGGCGATAAACAGAGGCTCGTCGCCACAGGCGGAGCTGATCGATTCCGACTCTCGACGATCTTAGATCAACGCTACAGGAATTAAGCGTCATTCCCTACCTGCTTCCCGGTATGGCGGCTCGAAGCTGAAAGATGTTCATTGAGACAGAGCCAAGTATCTGCGCTTCAGAATGCATGGTGTTGGCGCATTTAATTCGACAGGAGGTTTCGATGGAAACGAACCGTTTAAGGCATCTTTACGTCGAGGAATTGAAAGATTTGTACAGCGCCGAAAACCAAATGGTGAAAGCACTGCCCAAAATGATCAAAGCAGCCTCTTCGGAGGATTTACGTGCGGGTTTTGAAGGGCATCTAAAGCAGACGAAAGGACACGTCGCGCGGCTCGAAGATATCTTCAAAGCTCTGGGGGAGAGCCCAAAAGGAAAGAAATGCAAGGGCATGGAGGGCCTCATCAAAGAGGGCGGTGAATTGATCGAGGAAAATCCTGCTCCCGAGGAATTAGACGCCGGCCTGATTTCGGCCGCTCAGCGAGTAGAACACTACGAAATCGCCGGCTACGGGTGCGTGCGCGCTTATGCCGAGCTTCTAGGAGAAGACCAGGCAGTTTCGGCACTGAGGCAAACTCTTGAGGAAGAAAAGGAAACCGATCAGAAGCTCACTCAACTGGCCGGGAACATCAACGTTGAGGCTGCAAAGTCCGGGGAAATGGAGGAAGGCAGCAGCAGGCCGAAAAGAGCCAAGGCCGCGCGCGCCTAATCGCGTTCCCGTTTAACGCTTTTAACAAATTTCAAAATGGAGGAACAGAAATGAAAGGAAATCCGAACAAATTAACGCGATTGTTTTTGCCTTTGGGTGCGCTGGTTTTTGGCGCGTCCCTGATGGCCATGCCAATCCCGAGAATGCAGGATTCGCAGCAGACACCGCAAGTCAACACCAAGCAGAATAAGGACCAGACAAGTCCCACAGCGGATCAACAGAAGATGAATCCCGCGGACCAAGCCATCACGCGGAAGATTCGAAAAGCGATACACGAGGACACCACCCTTTCGACTTACGCGCACAACATCAAAATCATCACGCAGGACGGCAAGGTGACTCTCCGCGGGCCAGTGCGGTCCGAGGATGAGAAGAGCAACATCGAAGCCAAGGCAGTGACAGTGGCTGGACAAGGGAACGTGACCGATCAGCTTGAAATCGCGCCACCAAAATAATTGAAGCCAAAATGAAATCAAATTGAATACAAAGGAGAAATACAAATGTCAGGAAAAAAGGTGGGTGTATTCGGAATTTACCCGACTCGGGCGGCTGTAGAAAATGGCGTAGATTCGCTTGTCAGGGCGGGGTTTCCATCGCCAGATATTTCCGTGCTGTTGCCTGAGAGTGTGGGCGGCCCGAAGGAGATGGGAACAGAAAAAGCCACGAAAGCGCCTGAGGGTGCGACAGCGGGCGTTACCGCCGGGGGAGTGATTGGCGGGACGCTGGGGATTCTGGCCGGTGTCGGTTTGCTGGCGATCCCCGGCTTGGGCCCATTCATTGCGGCAGGTCCGATCATGGCAGGACTGGCTGGATTGGGAGTGGGCGGGGCAGTGGGCGGAGTGACCGGGGCCTTGATCGGCCTGGGAATTCCCGAATTCGAAGCGAAACGATATGAAGGCCGCCTGCAGAAGGGCGGAATTCTCCTTTCGGTGCACTGCGATACGTCGGCGGAAATCAAACGCGCCAAGGATGTTCTGAACGCGACCGGCGCGGAAGACGTTTCCTCGACGGGAGAGGCCTCCGTGGATCGCGACAGCTCCGCTAAGGCCGCGCGCACTTCGTAGTGATGCAAACGGAGGGAAGTCGAACCACGGCTTCCCTCTTTTTTCGTTCTGAATGATATTCAGATTTCGGATCGCGTACTATTAATGTTGGGAAGGGGCTGATGATGACCAGAAAACAGATTCCAGGAGCGATGGTGAGTTTTGCGCTGGGGGCGGGGATAGGTGCGGCGGTTGCCTTGCTCCTTACTCCCAAATCTGGAGAGGAACTGCGAGGGGATATCGCTGACGGCGTGAATGACGGCGTCAATCAGATTCGCAGCACAGGCAAAGACTTGAAACGACGGGGGCAAAGACTCGTCGATGTCGCGAAAGACCAAGTGCAGGAAGCGATGGACGCAGGCGACAACGCATATAACCAAGCAAAGAGAGGGTGAGGTTCGCAACGTAAGGACACGGATCAGGAAGCATTGGGGGCGTTGGACACCTCTTGACCGCAAGGCAGGGCATTCGGTTAATAAAAGGGAGAGCTCACACATGAAAGCGCGTACAGGCAGGCATTCCAAGGACGCAGCAATCTTGACAAGCGTGGCGGAGTCGATCGGAACAGCACTCGGCGCCATCGTCGCGAAAGCAAATGCAGCACAGAAAGTTCTTAGTCGGAGCAGCACGGTGCATAGGGTGAGAGGCAAAGCGGCAAGGTTAGGGCGGAAAAGCAAAAGAGCCGGTCAAAAGACCAGAAAAGCTGCAGCTGCGAGTCTGAGAAGGAGCAAGGTCGCAAAGGCCGCTCGGCGTGGAGTGCGTCGAGCACGTTCGGCCGTCAAACGAGCCGCTCGCCACACGTAAACAGAACCTTGCTAGTGTCGGGCCGTAGATTTGTGCCTGGCAGGCACTTCGGCAACGCAAAGAGAGTGGTTCACCTACCCATCCAACTATTCGTTGAGGATGCTTCTTCACGTCTGGCGCGGAGTATTAGTGCCTCGCGCCAGGGTCACCGGCTCCGCTGGAGTTGGACTAGTCTGCGAATGCTGGAAACCAAAAGCGTGCTGGCAAGAAGCCTTCGCCCACGGGAAGCGCCGGAGACTCGGGCGCAGGCGCTGCCGCCTTCTCCCTGAGCGACCCTATCAGGCGTGTAATGTCGTTCGTACCCTGGCGGAGACCTAATTGTAGCCAGCCTCGTCGAACATGAGACCTTGCTGGCAATGCTCCTCGACAGTTCGATTGGATCTGCTGCGAGACGGCTTCGAGCGGCTCGGGGAGAGCAATCCGGTTAGATCCAATCATGGCGAACTCTTGATGGGTCTGCGAAGTCAGCGAACAAAAGGATAGATCTCGTCGGCGATCCAATAGTTTGCGAGAAGAATGGCGAAGAGCGTTCCGAACAGCCAGAGGACCCAACGGCAGCGTATCCAGATTGCGTTTAGAGAAGAGTGTTGCATGGGAATGTCGGCGAGATAAGCGGCGCAGTAGCAAACGTTCGCGATCAATGCGAGGGCGGCAAGCGGGAGAAGCGAGGGCAGGTTAAGCGCGGGACGGAAATGAGGCCAAGTGAACACGAGCCAGGCAAGAGTGACAAGGCCGAGGAGTAGATTGTAGTAGAGACGGCGTAGCTCCCAGAATCGGATGGAATCGGCAAGGAGCTTGCGAAACGGGCCCGCGGGAGAATTGCTGAAACTTTGCGATTGAGATGGATGTGCTGCGTCCATAGCAAGGGCCTCCTTTCTCAGACACAAGAAGCAAGGGATAAGGATAAGCCAAAGCTTTACATTGTCAAGTACTTGTCAATGAAAAGCACATTCAGACCGCTCCAAATGAGAGGTGGACGTGCATGGCGGACAGCGGGCTCATTCCAAAAAACTGGCGGGCGGCGGGCCGAAAGGCCGGGGACTGGCTGGCGTTATGAGCTCGGCATGGCGGGCGAGGAAGGGAACGGCAAGGCATACCTTGACCTTCTACACGTAGACGCGTATATATGCAGAAGACGGAGGTATACGAAATGGCGGTTAAATCCGATTTGCCGCAGGGGACGCTGGATCTATTAATCCTGAAAGTCGTTGCGCTGAGGCCGGTGCACGGATACGCGATTGCACAGCGCCTTGAACTAGTCTCTCGGCATGTGGTGCAAGTTCCGCAGGGCTCGCTTTATCCGGCCTTGCACCGGCTTGAAAACCGCGGACTTCTGGCGGCCGACTGGAAGGAAACGGAGACCGGGCGCGAGGCAAAATTCTATCGCTTGACGGGGAAAGGGCGCGCGCAACTCGAAACGGAAGCTGCTAGCTGGGGAAGACTAACGGAGGCCGTGGCGCTCATCCTGAAGCTGTCTGCGGGAGGCGCGGAATGAATTGGTGGCATCGGCTGTTGTGGCGCGAAAAGTTGGAAGAGCAGCTCGACATAGAAATGCGCTTTCATCTGGAGCAGCACACCTCCGAGTTGATCGCACAGGGATTTGAGCGAGCAGAAGCCCGAAGGCGAGCGCGGCTGGCCCTGGGTGGTCCAGAACAGGTGAAGGAGGAGTGCCGCGATGCGCGCGGGACACGATGGCTGGAGGATTTTTGGCAGGACTTTCGGTATGCATTGCGGATGCTGCGGCAACGTCCCGTATTTGCAGCTGTAGCGATCGTGACGCTCGCGTTGGGCATCGGCGCGTCGACGGTCATGTTCACTGTCGTGAACGGCGTGCTGTTGCGGCCATTGCCATATCCGCAACCCGACAAGCTGGTCGTCGTCCGCGGCCGCAGCGAAGGCTGGAGAACAGACTTGTTCGGAGAACAGAATGTTGCATACCTTGATTTTCTTGATTGCCAGCGCGACAGTCGCTCTTTGACGCTGGCAGGTTCCCTGTTCGACGGAGGCACTATCAGCGGTTCCGGGCTGCCCGAGTATGTCGACCTTCGGGAGATCACTTCGAACCTATTTTCCGTTCTGCGGGTTGATCTCGCGCTAGGGCGCGCGTTTTTGCCCGAAGAGGACCGTACAGGGGCGGCGCCCGTGATGATCCTGGGCTACAGTTTCTGGCAGCGGCATTTTGCGGGAAGGCCAGGCGTGCTCGGCGCTCCTTTAAGCCTGGACGACAAACTGTACACGGTTGTCGGCATCGCGCCCTCCGGCTTTCGGGTGCGGGACAGCGAACCAGATGTTATGACGCCGCTGGGCCAGGACACCGCAAAATTCCTGGAGAACCGCGGAGCGCACCCGATTGGCGTCGTGGCGCGCCTCCAGCCCGGAGCGACACTGGCCGCGGCGCAGGCGGAACTGCGCTTGATTGGGAGCCATCTCGCTGAGCAATACAAAGACACGAATGCGGACCGCAGTTTCACAGCGCAGCCGCTCCGCCCCAACGTAGGGGAAATTGGTGCCACGTTGTGGTTGCTGCTGGGGGCAGTTGGCCTGGTGCTGCTCATTGCGTGCACGAACGTGGCTAGTTTGCTTCTGGCGCGGGCGATTTCCCGCGCGCGGGAATTGGCAATGCGCGTGGCGCTTGGCGCGGGTCGCAGCCGATTGGTGCGTCAATGCCTGACAGAGAGTGCGGTATTGGGACTCTCCGGCGGAGTGCTCGGTGTGGGTCTTGCGGCATTCGGGTTGCGGCCATTTATCGCGCTCTGGCCGGGAGCCCTGCCGCGCGCCGAGGAAGTTCAGCTCGATTGGCGAGTGCTGCTGTTCGCGCTGACAATTTCGTTGATGAGCAGCTTTCTCTTCGGGTTAGCGCCGGCCTTGCGCGCGCCCGTGAGCAATTTGGAACAGGTGCTACGAGGCGGCGGGCGAAGCGTTGCGGGAAGCTCGCGGCGACTTCACGGCTTTTTTGTCGTGGGCGAACTAGCTTTGGCCGTGGTGTTGTTGGTATCCGCGGGATTGCTCGGGCGCACGTTCTTGAGTCTGTCGTCGATCGATCCAGGAATAGACATCCGGAACGTGCTGGTGACTCGCATGGCACTTTCTCCGGCGACGCTTGCCGATCCGGCAAAGACACGCGCGGCGTGGAAGGACGTTCTGGAGCGCGCACGTCGCGTGCCCGGAGTGCAGTCCGTTGCAACTGTGGATACGTTTCCAATGCGCGAGGGCGACAACGAACAGGGTTACTGGACCAACGCGAACGTGCCAACTACGAACAAGCTGCCGTTCGCTTTGTTGACGAGTGTGTCGCCGAATTATTTGAAAGTCATGAGGATCCCTTTACGCCGGGGACGATTCTTCGACGATCACGATGCGCTCGACACCACGCCCGTTATCGTGATTGATGAGGTCCTGGCACAAAGTGCGTTCGGGATGCAAAACCCGGTCGGCAAACGGCTGTGGATTCCGGAGATGGGATACGGCTCAAACGGGTTTGAAATCGTGGGGGTCGTGGGTCACGTGCGTCATTGGGGGCTCGCAGCGGATGACCAAGCAAAAATACGCGCACAAATCTATTATCCGTTTTCGCAGCTTCCGGATAGTTTCATGCACCGCTGGTCCCAATTAATGTCCATCGCTGTGCGGACTGAGATTCCCCCATTGGGCGAGGTTGCTTCGTTGCGCACGGCATTGAAGGGAGCGGCCGGCGACCAAGTTCTGTATGAGGTTCGTACGATGGAACAACTGGCGAGCGATTCGCTCGCCCTGCAGCGATTTCTTCTTCTGCTGTTTGGCTTATTCGCGGGTTTAGCATTGGTGCTGGCGTGCATCGGAATTTATGGAGTGCTGTCCTATTTGACAGGCCAGCGTGTGCCAGAAATCGGCGTGCGCATGGCGCTCGGAGCGACGCCGAGGAGTGTTATCGCGCTTGTGTTGCGGCAGAGCCTGGGAATGATTATTGCCGGTGTTGCGATTGGCACGGCCGCGGCACTGGCAGCGGCACGCATCTTGCAAAGAGTGGTTGAAGGCATGCAGCCCACCGAATCATCGGCATTCGTCGTGATGATTCCGCTTCTGGCCCTTGCTGCCTTGTTTGCGAGCTACATACCGGCGCATCGCGCCAGCCGCGTGGACCCCGTAATCGCGTTGCGCCAAGACTAGTGAGAGAAGGTTTCTGCTCGGCGCGCTATCGGTGTGCGCCGTTTTTATTCGCCCTGACTCGGGAGGGTCATCAAGCGCTGAATGTAGCCTGCGCAGGCCGCGTCGCGGTGACGCAACCCAAGCAGAGGCTCTCTTGCAGGAGTTTACGCAGGGTTGCGCGAGCTCTGTGAAGGCGAGACTTTGAGTTTCCGATTGACCAGTCCAGCATTTGAGCGATCTCGGTGTGCTTGTAGCCTTGAATGTCGTGGAGGACGAAGACGAGTTTCTGGAAGGGGCGAAGTTGCTCCATGGCGCGTTCCAGGTTGAGGCGGTCGAGCGATCCCGCCAGGACGAGGTCGGCGACGGTAAGCTCCGCGCCGAGGCTGGCGCGATCGCTGCCGGGCACAGTAGCGTCATCGAGAGAAGTTTCCAGGAGAGTCTTGCCGCGAAGACGCATGAGGACAAGATTGACAGTGACGCGGTGCAGCCAAGTGGAGAAGGCGGAGTCCCCGCGAAAGGTGCGGATCTTGCGCAAGAGCATCAGAAATGCTTCTTGGGTAAGATCCTCGGCTTCGGCGGTGTTTCCAACCATGCGAAGGCACAGAGCGTAGACGCGCGGACTATGCACGCGGTAAATGCGTTCAAATGCAGAGGGGTCTCCTTGCTGCGCTAGTAGAATGGCCTCCTTCTCGGACAACACGGCCGTCCGGGCCCGATCGCGTTCGGGTACAGCAGTGCTTTCAATGGCGTCTCGCGGTTCGTCTACTTGAGGACTAATCATTTCCTTCCCCCAACGAGAGAGGTGTTCTTGGTCCCACGTTTCGAGAGGCAACTTTGCGGCCAGAGGCGCACCAAATTTCGTAAGGTGCATAAAATTCAAGGGCATAGAGGCGTAATTAAGACACGATTGCGACGAATAGAGAGATTTGAAGCGTGTAGATTTTTCTGGATAGGAGGAGTTCTTGCGTAGGGTGAATGGGTTTTTCTAGATCCGTTGCCAAAATTGAAAAGAAGCGCGGAGAGCAGTGATGTTGCTTGAACGGGGTTCATAACTTGGAGTACGGCTGATGCGCGGTACGCGATTTGTGCGTCTGCCTTGCGCGGGCATGGGCTTGCCCATATACTTCGCCGCGTTGTGGGGCTTCGAAACGAATGTTTCTTGGCCGAGGAGGATTTCCGGTGATGGAGTTTAAGACGGCAAAAGTTGTGCGCGCGCTTTTGATTGGGGCTGTATTTGCAACGCCGCTGGTGGCGGGGGCCCAGCAAAGTGCCTCGGCCAAAGAGGCCACGGCCGCGCGGAGCAAGGATGGAAAAAAACTGTTCGGCTCAGAGGAAGCTTTGCGAGTGGCGCGCGTGAGTTCGCCGCGCATTTCGCCGGATGGGTCGCGCGTGGCATACCTGGCTGCGGAAAACGACACGGAAAAGGAGCAAGCCTGGAAATTTGTCACGCATCTGTGGGTGGTGCCGGCGGCGGGACCGGCGAGCGCGGCGCGGCAATTTACTCGAGGAGAGAAAAGCGTATCGAATGTGGAATGGTCGCCGGATGGCAAACTGCTGGCGTTTACGATGGAGGCGGGGGAAGAGAAGGATGCAAAGCCGCAGGTATGGTTCATGTACGCAGACGGTGGCGAGCCGTGGCAAGTGACGAAGCATAAATCGGGAGTGAGAGGGTTTCAGATTTCGCCGGATGGGAAGACCTTGCTGCTGACGGCCACGGCGCCGGTTAGCGAGGAAGAAGAGAAGCGCACAAAACAGAAGGATGACGCGGTGGTAGTCGATCATGATTTCAAAATGGCGCGACTCTGGACATGGAATATCGCCACGGGTGAAGAGAAGCAGATCAGCAAGGGTGACTTCACGGTCAGTGACGCGCATTGGTCTCCGGATGGATCGCACATCACGTTTACGACAAATCCGACGCCGCGCCTCGATGACACTGCTTTGCAGACGGTGTGGATGCTGGATACGGCGAGCGGGACACAACGAAAGCTGGTGGAAACGGGCGATCCGACGCACACCGCGCGGTGGTCGCGGGATGGGAAGTGGATCGCATACCTAAGCAGTCCCGGGCTCTTGATCTACAAGGAGAATCTTTTTGTGGTTGAAGCGGGCGGAGGCACGCCAAAGAAACTGAGCGGGTCGTTCGACCTGAATTCGGGCGAGCCGATTTGGTCGCCGGATGGGAAGGAGATTTATTTCAGCAGCGACGACCATGAAGCGTTGCGGATTTTTGCGGCAGACGTGGCGACGGGAACGATCCGGCCGCTTACCGGCACAGCTTCGATCGACAGTGTCGCTGGAATCAGCGCGAATGGGCAGACAGCGGTTGGAACACTAGGGGATCCAACACATCCGGATGACGTGTTCCGAAGCGATCTGAGTTTTGGATCGCTGGAGCGCATCACGAATCAGAACGCGTGGCTGTCGGAATACGCGCTAGGGGCAAGTGAGGTAGTGCGTTGGAAGAGCAGCAAAGATGGTATTGAGATCGATGGGATTGTGACCAAGCCCGTGGACTTTGATGGGGCGCATAAAGTTCCTTTCTTGCTGAATCCACACGGTGGACCGACGGGAGCATCGCTGCTTTCGTTTAGCGCCACGGAGCAGGTCATGGCCGCGAACGGGTACATGGTGCTGCAGCCAAACTTTCGCGGGTCGACGGGACGAGGAGAAAAATTTGCAACGGCGAACCAAAACGATTGGGGAGACGGTGACTACAAAGACGACATGAGCGGCGTGCAAGCAATGGTGGATAAAGGATGGGCCGACCCGGAGCGACTGGGAGCGTTTGGATGGTCGTATGGCGGATTCATGACCATGTGGATCGACACACAGACGGATCGATTCAAGGCGATCTCGCCAGGAGCGGGGCTTCCGGATCTTTACTCGATGTATTCGCAGACGGACATTCACCGGTACTTGACGATGTTTTTGGGAATGAAGGCCCCGTGGGACAATTTTCAGGAATATTGGGATCATTCGCCGATGAAGTACGTGGGGAACGTGAAAACGCCGACGATGATTCTGCACGGCCAGGCGGATACCAGGGTACCGATTCCGCAGGCGGAGGAGTTTTATCGCGCGCTATACGAAAAGCATGTGCCGGTGGAGTACGTGACTTATCCGCGAGAGAATCACGGATTCGTCGAGCCCCGCCATATTCAGGACAGATGGCAGCGATACCTGGTGTTCTTTGGCAAATATTTAAACAATCCGCCAGTGACGGAACCCAAGGCGGTGGTGGAACACGACAGCAAGGACTTGCCCCAGTAGAAGTCAAGCCGTGCGATCGACCGGCAGAGACAAGAAACTGCCCCCTAAAAAATCAAACGCCAGGGAACTCGTGATGAGAACCCTGGCGTCCAATCGGTCTCTTACCGCGTTTGACCGGAAACGCCGAAGAGGTGTCACACGCTCGGTTGCTAACGGAGAGCGAGTGACACGGCTCGGAAGACGTTAGAAGCGCAACCGAATGCCCAGTTCGATGGAACGGGGCGAGTTGACCTGAGTGTTTTCGACGCCCCAAGCCTTTGGGTTGCCGAGGTTGAGCACGGGGTCGCCAAGTTGGTCATGGTTGAAAACGTTGGTGAAAATGGATTGGACTTCAGCGCTGAACCGCTCGGTGATGTGGATGTTCTTCTTGACTTGGAAGTCAACGTTCCAGAACGGCATGCCGCGAAGCACGCCAGCGCCGCCGGCGCCGCCGTCTAGGCCCAGAATGGGGTTACGGGCGCAGGCATAAACGGCAGCTGGGTTCGCAAACAGGTTGACATTGCCCGCGGTGCCGATCTGGAGGCCGTTAACGGTCGAGCCCGAAACGCCGTTGTGGCGCGAGCTGCCGAAGTTGTTGGCGCACGTCAGGACACCGTTTTCGTCGGAGAAGAAGTTGTTGCCATCGCCTTCGCCGAAGGCCTGGCTGTCGCCGTTAGTGGTGTTGAGCTCGAGAGGCAAGCCACTGCCGGCAGTGAAGATCGGCGAGAACGACCAGCCGCCGAGAAGGCGCCCCACTGCACCCTGTTGACCCCTGAAGAAGGGTGGCTCGTAAACGGTGAAGATGTTGTACACGAATTTGCGATCAAATGGCTGGAGCCCATAGCCGTTGTTAATGTTGTACGGGTCCACAGACGTAAATTCGCTGCTGGCCTGAACCACGTTTACTGTGCCCAGAGCCTTGCTATAGGTAAAATTCTGTTGCAGGGTTAGGCCATGCCAATCCGCCATTTTAAGAGTGACGAAGCCGGCATTGTAATTGCCAGTGCCGAGGCTGGCGTTTACGGCGACGCCAGATGACGTTTGACCGTTAGCGCCGAAAGCCGAACCGGCGATCGGAGTGTTCATCATGGAGCGTGCGAAGTTGAACCCGCATGCCTGGGTTGGACTGCAATTGGCGCCGCCGCCCTGATCTAGATCACTCCACAAGCTCCAAACACTCTGCGTATCGAAGTTGCTTATCTCGTTCAACGCTGCGGCTGCGGTGCAGCTTGAAAAGGGAACACCGGCGTAAGAGCCATTGCAGTACCCTGTGCCTGCGAGCGCTGTTTCAAAGAAGGACTGCGCCGGAAGCGCGTTGAAATAGGCAGTATAGGCTGGGTTGGGAGTCAACGTGGGCGTACTGCTCATGCAGTTTGCCGTGCAAATTTTTGCTGCCGGAACGTTTGCACCGCAAGCAGCAGCCGATGTGGCGCAGCCTAAAGAGGTCTCGACGGCGGCATAGGCCTTGGCGAAAGTCTGTCCACCGAGGGTCATCATGTAAGGAACAGCGTTGATATTGAGCGGCTGGTATTCGTGGGTGATCTTACGGCCGATGTAGCCCACTTCGATCATGGTTTTGGGCGTTAGCTGACGCTGAATGGTGAAGTCGAACTGGTCCGATTCGTCGGGCCGGAAATTACGATCCAGGGCCTCACCTGCTCCCGCGGCAATGGCGTTGTAACCGGGAAAATCCGGCTGGGGCAAGGTGGCGCTGGGCGTGGGGATCGGAGCAGTCATGCCATCCGTACCGATTCGGAAAGCATTGGCGGGGGTAGAGCCGTTGGTGCCGGCGCAAGCGCCGTTGCCGGCGGTCGGGCTTTGCGCATCAACGCACTGAACCGGTTGCATGAGGCCGGTGCCAAGCAGCGGAACCAACACGAGGTCTACGCCGTTCAAGCGGCCGAAGATTCGGCTATACCCGCCGCGGACGACGGTTTTGCCTTGGCCGAACAGTCTGCCCATGATTCCGTCGCTAAAGCTGGGATTCCAAGCCGCAGCGATGCGCGGGCTAAATGAACCATAGAAAGGATTGTAGGGATATTTTTGCCCGCCACCGGTATTGCCCACCAGGGCAAATCCGAGTTCCGGGTTGTACACTTGGCCTAGTAAGGCCGCAGCTTGGCGAGCTTTGAGGTACGCCTCCGTGTCCAACTGTTGGCCTGCCTGATCCACGAGTTCAACTTGCCGGCCCAACTGCTCGACGGGAGGCATTTCCAAAGTCCATCCCAAACCGTACGTGAGAGTCAAGGAAGGCTTCAAATGCCAGGAATCGCTGAAGTATACGTTGTAGTAGGGGATCGTGCTCACGTCCTGCGCCGGCGTCAGCGGGAGATTGAGGGTGAGGCTGCTTCCGGTGCGGGTGAAAACGGTTTGCGCGATGGATACGATTCCTGTTACCGCAGCGTAGTCACGCCCGAAGTTGGTCGCGTCGGCTGTTGCGAGGGTGGACGGGAGAAAGCCAGTCATATTGATCCCGGAATCAGTAGCGGTCCCAAGCTCATAGACTGGCTGAAAGTTGATGCCGCCACCATTATCACTGCGCTCGTGAAAATTCCAGTTGCGCTGATAGGTGCCACCAAACTGGAAAAGATGGTTGCCGTGCAGCACGCTCACGTCATCGCGAACCATGTTGTCTTGGCCATCCCAGAAGCGCGTACGCGTGTTCTGCGTGTCCACGTTGTAGGGGCTGAGCGACTGGGTTTGCGATTGGCCAAACGGATCAAGAGCGCCGCCCAAGCCAGAGATCTGCGGATTGTCACCCGCGGAGCCCCACTGCCAAAAGTTGCGGAGGTAGCTGTAGTGGAGGTCGTTTGTAACGTTGGTGGAGATGTTGGTAGTGAGGCCAGCCACAAAGAACCACGGCACTTGGGGACGGGCGGAAAGTGAAACGGGCGTTCCGCCGGTAATGTCAGCTTGGCTGTCCGTGGCACGAATGAGCTTGTAGTAGCGATAGCTGCTCATGAAATGCCACTTGGGACCAAAATCGTGGTCCAGGCGGGCGACGCCGAAGTTGCTAGTCTGAGGAAGCGACATGTTTCCCGTGAAGGTGCCGACATTGCCTTGCCCGGAAGCGTTAACGTCGCAGAGAGTGAGTCCGCCGGAGCAGCCCGTCGCATTATTAGGGAGGGGCATCGTAGACCACATCTGCGCGACCTGGGAATTGATTCCGATTGCCCTGGGATCCAGACTCGTTCCCGGATAAGTAGTGCCATTGAAGGTCACGGCGGCGGGATTCAGATTGTAGTATTGTCCGCCGAAGAAGAGCAGTCCCAAGCGCATGGAAGCTGTCGGAACGTCGCGCGTAATTGATTCCGAATTAGGCCAACGGAATCCCTCAAAGTTCGCGAAGAAATAGGTTTTCCCTCCAAGAAATTCCTTGGGAATGATCGGGCCGCCAGCGGCGAAGCCAAACCGACTGTAGTGATAGCTGGGAACAGGAACACCTGCGGCGTTGTTGTCAAAGGTGTTCCCGGACCAGTTGTTGTCCAGATAATACTCGTAAGCGGTGCCATGCCAGGCGTTGCCGCCGCGCTTCGTTACCATCGATACTTCGGAGCCGGCTGAGCTATTAAAGTCGGCGGTCTGGTTCGTGGTACTGACCTTAAATTCTTCGATGCTATCGATGGGGGTCGGCATCACGCCACTAGGGCCGCCGCCTGGATTACCGGTGACTTGATTCTTGATCAATCCGCCGGTGACATCGCCCGCAAAACTCGGAGTATAGATGTTCATGCTGCCGTCCATGTCGTTGGTGTTCTGACCACCATCGAGCTGGAAGGAGTTTTGATCCATGGCCACGCCGGCGACGCTGCCGTCCGGCGCGACGCCGGGCTGCAAGGTAAAGAAAGTAGAAGCATCGCGGCTGATACTTGGCAATGAGCTCAAGGCCGTGCCGGAGATGGTGTTGCCCACTGTGGCGTTAAGAGTCTGAAGTTCGGCGTTGTTCGCCGTCACTTCGATGGTTTCCGCAACCGAACCAACTTCCAGCGTGACGTTGAGAGTCAACGCCGTGCCGACATTTACCGCTTGGCTGCTAAGTTTGGAAATGCGGAAGCCCTGTTTATTTACAGTGA
This sequence comes from uncultured Acidobacteriota bacterium, assembly GCA_963718945.1. Taxonomy (GTDB): domain Bacteria; phylum Acidobacteriota; class Terriglobia; order Acidiferrales; family UBA7541; genus Acidiferrum. The sequence continues at coordinate 134,937 of CAVRAJ010000001.1, forward strand.
CATCGTAGGTGCCGGCGGGCACATCGACGAAAAGATACCTGCCATTTTCGTTGGTCGATACCGACCTGGGAATGTTTGTGGTCCTATCAGTCAAAGTGACTGTGGCGGCCGCAATCGCGGCGGCCGACGAGTCAGTGACCGTCCCAGCGACCGTGCCCGTTGATGCACTTTGTGCAAACAGAGCTGAGGGAACGAACGCAAACAGACAAAACATAAGGCCGATCACAAATACCGATCGCTTACTTAGCATTTAGCATCCTCCAGTTGGGTGCATGATGAACAGGGCAAAATAAAGTTCCAAACATTTTTCATGGCGCGGCTCGCCGCCGCGAGTTGACATGGAGTGGAGGTGCAAGCGTCATACCATTCATAAACCTTCATTTCTTAATTTGTTTTCAACGACTTCGGAGTGGGAGAAAGAATCAAAATATGAATTCGTGAAGACGGGCTAAATCGGTTTAACTCAGGTAATCAGGCATTCGCACCGTTTACCATGTCATTTGTATCCGCATCGCGTTAAGACATCCCAATCGAGCGAGGTTCTCCAGATATTCCAGATTCGGGATATCGGCTGCAGCGAGAAAAATCGCGAGAAGTATCCTCAGGCATGAAGAAAATCCAAAATTCATATATGAAAACTAAATTAATTCTAAAAAGAAGAGGTCGCGCCCGATGGTTCATGAGTTTTGAGATTCCCCGCAACGAAATAGAAGGAAAATAGGGAGATGGAGTATGCTTGCAGAGAAAAATGTCCTGCCAATGGATTTAATTTGGGCGCTTCTTATAATTCCGCGGGCGTTTACTCATCCACAAAAGAATCAATACCGATCCAGGATTGCGCAAGCGATTTCAAATTTAGTTTATACGTACGGGACACCATGTATTCCTTGCCGCCGGTGATGAGCAGCATATATTCCCCGGTGGTCCCAGGGTGGATTTCTTCCACCCACGAAGAATTGACCAATACGGAACGGTGGATGCGAACGAAGCCGTAGGTCTTGAGCTTTTCGGCCATGGTCGAAATCGATTCTCGCAGAAGATACGACTCCGACTGAAGCCGCAACGAGACGTAGTTTCCCTCTGCTTCGACTGCCAGAATATCCGCTGGATTAATGAGGAGAATTTTGCCCTTAGTCTTAATGGCGATTTTGATCGGTTTCACCGGCGGTGTCTCCCATCGCGGGCGGAACTCCGCGACCTTCGCTCTTGTTTCGGCAACCACTCGGGTAATGGCGGGAGATAAAGTATCGCTCCCGAGATCCTCGTGCGAATCATTCACTCCGGTCTCAGCAATTTCACATCCAGACAGGTCGCTCATACTTGTCTTCATTGGAAGAACACCTTAGTGCTCAGACGCAAGACACGATTCCTTGGCCGCCCTAATTGGAGTTCACGATCGCAGAGCATCATGACTCCCCAAGAAAGGACCGTCGCTCAAAATTAGATGAACGCGAGCAGAATCGGATGAATACGCTTGACCAGCCGCGTCCGAAATCCGGCAACAGAAGCGCAAAAAACGCTTGTCGGCCCTGTCCATGAGCATTCCGTGCTTCATTGAGAAAACCCTCAGCAGCCGTCTCTGAGCTCCCGTGGCGATACTCCCAATACGCGACGGACATGCATCGCAAGGTGGCTCTGGTGGCAAAAGCCATTCGCCAGGGCGATCTGCCCTATCGGCATTTTCCCTTCGCGCAACTGCATTGCCGCCCGTTCCACGCGGCGGCGAATCAGATACTGATGAGGAGGCAAACCCAGCGACTTCCGGAAAAGGACTTTAAAGTGTGAAACGCTCACGCCGGCGATATCGGCGATTTCGCCAAGTCCTAGATCGCGCTCAAGATTGTCTTCGATGTAACCCAGAACAGTTTTCAATTTGCCGCTCGATATCGCAGTCTTAGTGGAGTGAAAGGTTCGCGCCAAGGAGCTGTGATCACGCACAATCCTTGCCGCAAGACCGGTAGCCAGAGCGTCCAAATAAAGCCGTCCGCTTGGATAACCGTTCTCCATTTCCGCTTTCAGAGCCCAGCCAATGTGTTCGATCTGCGCATCACGTGCTTGAAAACGATTCCTAACTTGCAATTTGCTTGGATCTCCGCCGGCTTCCTGCACAACGCGTTGGAGTAAGTGAAGTTTGAGGCCAATCACCAAAGCGGTATCCTGGGATTTCAGTTCCCAGAGGCCACCGAGGTTCGGGGGAATGATCTCCAAATCGCCGTGGATCGTGGTTCCGCGATGCCTTTCGCCGCCTCGTTGGCAATCAACGGAAACCGAGGGTCCAACATGGAGAGAGATCACAACGAGAGGCGAACCACGGAATTCGACGATTCCAGGTCGATCGGAGATGAGGCTGAGGCGAAGTGCAGGGATTACGCCGATAATTTCGCTTGGAAGTGGTCCGGAGGTACGGTCCCGCAGGTAGCTTCTGCCAAAAGCGCCCATGCTAATGATCCCCTAAGTAGTGCCAACCTGAGATGCTACCGAGAACTCCGCGCCCTCCCTTACAGATTGCTGAATCTGGCCTCATCCACCATTTGAAGCCAGGACACCGACTCTCGTTGCCTGCTTTGCTACCACTTTGGACGTAACAAAAGCCCAAAGGTTACATGAGATCTAGTCTCGACTGCGACGAATCCACTGAATAGCCTGGGAATTAGAACAAAGCGGAGAGGAAAGAAACGAGAGCGCCCCTGGTCCTATTGCAGCATCCATGCGGCAGAGGTTCGGCGGACCCTGCATTGATAGCAATCCCTGCCTAGGAATTAAGAAAGCCAAGAAGTTCGGAATCGAAGCGGTCGCAAGCTTCGATGTTCGAAAGGTGGGCGGCGTTTAATTCCGAGTACCGCGCGCCAGGGATATGGTCGGCGAGATAACGGCCGTCGGCGGGGGTGGTTGCGGCGTCGTGAGTTCCAGCAATCACGAGAGTTGGAACGCGAATCGCGTCGAGGGTTTCGCGCGTATCAAAATCGCGCACGGCGGCGCAATTCGCGATATAGCCGCTCGGATCCGCACTTTCGAGCATGAGTTTGGTGGAAGCCACGACGGAGGGAGACTTGGCGCGGTAGGCCGCGGAGAACCAGCGCTCGATAACAGCGGTGGAGATTGACTTCATGCCGCCCTTGAGAACGGTTTCGATGCGCGGGTTCCACATTTCAGGAGTGCCGATTTTTGCCGCGGTGTTGCAGAGAATCAGTTTTCGGAGCCGAGTTGGTGCGTTCAGCGCGAGCCACATGCCCGTTTGGCCGCCCATGGATAGACCGCAAAAATGCACGCGATCGAAGCGCAATTTGTCAAGCAGGCCGAGAACATCGTGAGCTAACTGCTCGATGGAGTAGGGGCCCGGCGTAACCGAAGATTGGCCGTGGCCGCGGGTGTCATAGCGCAAAACGCGAAATTGCTTCGAGAGTGCGGGCGTCTGCGAATCCCACATGGAAAAATTCTCGCCAAGGGAATTCGAGAACACGAGCACGGGTGCGCCCGCGGGACCGGCGAGGTCGTAGTGGATGCGAACGTCTTCGAATTGAGCGAAGGACATAGATCTCACTTTTTCCGGAGTTTTTTCTGGTCGCGAGGCACAGTACGCGATGCCAGGACACGGTCAATCAATTGATCGGCGACGCCCAAGTAATTGCCCGGCGCGAAGAGACGGTCCAGCTCTGCGTCGGACAGATTGGCTTTGACGATCGGATCCTGCGCAAGGACGGAGCGAAGTTCGCGGCCCGAGCTCTGAGCGCGTTTGCAAGCAAGTCGAACAAGTTCGTGCGCCTCGGATCGCGGCATTTTTTCGGCCAGGGTCATGGTAATAGCTTCGGCGAAAATCAAGCCTTGCGTAAGTGAAAGATTCTGACGCATGCGTTGGGCATCGATTTCCAGTTCCGAGACTGCGCTGGTGAGGTGGTGCAAAGCGCCGGCGCTCAGGCGGACGATTTCCGGCAAGGTCTCCCACTCCGCGTGCCAGCCGCCCAGTCCGCGTTCTTCTTCCTGAACAAGCGCGGCGAGCATGGTGCCGACAAGGGGAGCGACACGCAGCGCCGCCGACAAAACGACCGCGGAGACGACGGGATTGCGTTTGTGAGGCATGGTGGACGAGCCGCCGCGGCCATCGGCGGAAGGCTCAAAAATCTCGCCGACTTCGGTTTGCATGTGAAGAGAGATATCGCGCGCGATCTTGCCGAGCGTTCCGGTGCACAGGCCGAGCGTCGCGGCGATTTCCCCCATGCGATCGCGATGGCTGTGCCAGGGGAGTTCGGGCAAGGGAAGTTGTAATTCCTTCGCGAGAACAGTAGCGACGTCCAGGCCGCGCGCACCCAGCGCCGCCATGGTGCCGACCGCGCCCCCAAATTGCAACACGAGGCAACGCTCCCGCGTTTCCGCCAAACGCGCGCGATGACGATCGATCGCGTCCAGCCAGCCAGCCACTTGGAGGCCGAAAGTCGTGGGGAGCGCCTGCTGCATCCACGTGCGTGCGGCCACGAGCGTGGCGCGATGCTTCTGCGCCATTTCGCCGAGCACGGCGGCCAAGAGATCCAATTCCGTGGAGATCAGAGTCAATGCCTGGCGCAATTGAAGCACGCGACCGGTGTCAATGGCGTCCTGACTGGTTGCGCCCCAGTGGACATAACGAGCGGCGTCTTTTTCTTTTTGCGCGACGAGCACGGTGAGCTGCTTCACAAGGGGAATCGCGAGATTGCCGGCACTTGTAGCGGCGCGGGCCAACGCCGTCATATCGTAGAGTTCCGCACGGCATTTCGCTTCGATAGCTGGAGCAGCAGACGCAGGGATGAATCCGGCGCGCGCCTCGGCTCGTGCGAGGGCCGCTTCGAAATCGAGCATGCCTTGCAGCGTGGCGCGATTGGAGAAAACCTTTTCGACGGCTTGAGAGCGGAATAGAGGGTCGAGCAAGTTCATCGGCTGAGTGTAATCACTCCTGGCGGGGAAAGAAAACGGTTTCCTTGGCGGCTTATATGACCGATAAACGCCGGCGCACGGCCGGGATATGTGGCTGTGTTTCCCGGTCGACCGGGCAAGCTAAACGCGCTCGAGGATGACAGCGATGCCCTGGCCGACGCCAATGCACATGGTGCAGAGCGCATACTTTCCGCCAGTGCGAAGCAGTTGATACATCGCAGTGGTGATAAGACGCGCGCCGCTGGCTCCAAGAGGATGACCGAGAGCGATAGCGCCGCCATTGGGATTTACGTGGGGAGCATCGTCAGCCACGCCTAGTTCGCGGAGCACGGCTAGGGCTTGAGAAGCGAAGGCTTCGTTTAGTTCGATGACATTCATCTGGCCGATGGCCAGACCTGTCTTGGCGAGGACTTTGCGAGAGGCCGGGGCTGGCCCCATACCCATGATGCGTGGCGCGACGCCCGCTGCCGCAGCGGCGACGACGCGTGCTTTGGGCGTCAGGCCGTGACGCTTGGCCGCAGATTCCGACGCGAGAAGGAGGGCGCAGGAGCCGTCGTTTATCCCAGAAGCGTTTCCGGCCGTCACGGTTCCGCCGGGTTTCACAATGCCCGGTAACTTCGCGAGAGCGGCCAACGAGGTGTCGGGGCGGGGGTGTTCATCAGTCCGAAAAAGTATGGGGTCTTGTTTTTTTTGAGGAATGGAGACCGGCACAATTTCCTGCGCGAGAATTCCGTTGCACAGTGCCACTGCGGTGCGTTGCTGGCTTCTGAGCGCGAACGCGTCTTGATCCTCGCGCGAAACGTGGAACTCCTCGGCCACAATCTCGCCAGTTTCTGGCATTGAGTCGACGCCGTATTTTACTTTCATCTGTGGATTGATGAAGCGCCAGCCAATAGTGGTGTCCTCGAGTTTCATTGCGCGGGAAAAGGCCGCGTCGGCTTTGCTTATGACAAAGGGGGCGCGCGACATGCTCTCGACGCCGCCGGCGATGATCAGTTCTCCTTCCCCGCTTTTGATTGCGCGCGTGGCAGTAGCTACCGCGTCCATACTTGAGCCGCAAAGGCGATTTACCGTGGATCCCGGCACTTCTTTGGGAAGTCCGGCGAGCAGTAACGCCATCCTTCCGACGTTGCGGTTATCTTCCCCGGCTTGATTCGCGCAGCCGTAGATCACGTCGTCTAATGCATTCCAATCCACTTTGGGATTGCGCTCGATCAGGGCTTTGATGGGAATAGCAGCGAGATCGTCGGTACGAATCGAAGAGAGCGCTCCGGCGTAACGGCCAATTGGCGTTCGAATGGCATCGCAAATGTAGGCAGTGTGCATTGAGATTTTTCAAAGCTCCTGAATCGTTCTATCCTAACAGGAAGAATCCGCCGGGCGAAAATCAAGATGAAAGCGCGAGCGGAAGGAGCGGCTAATGAATTTCGCAAGAGTACTGATGATCGTGACAACATTATGCGCGGCGGGCGCGATAGCGACGCCGGCACAAAGGAGCGCGACACAGGAAGTGACCGCGCTGTTGCATGAGTTCATGGATGCGGCGGGACGAGGCGACCGAGCAGTATTTGATAATTTTTTTGCCGATGACGTGATTTATACACGAGCGACGGGAGTAGTCAGAACCAAGGCCGACATCATGGAAGGTCTTGGGAAACCAGCGCCTGCATCGGAGGGGAAGAGCACCTATTCGGCCGAGGACCTTACCGTTCACGAGTACGGCGACACAGTAGTGGTGGCATTCCGACTGGAAGGTCGCACGGAACATGGTGACGGAAAAGTGGAGACGACTCATTACCGGAACACGGGGACCTTCTTGAGGCGCAATGGACGCTGGCAGGCCGTGGCATGGCAGGCGACAAAGATCAGTGAGGCTGCCAACGCGCAATGATGCACGACGCAATCTCCACTCGCTGCTGCATTGCCGGAGGTGGGCCGGCCGGCATGATGTTGGCCTTGCTTCTCGCTCGCATGGGTGTGGATGTATTTGTCCTTGAAAAGCACGCCGATTTTCTGCGTGATTTTCGGGGTGACACGATTCATCCCTCGACGCTCGAAGTCATGCATGAGCTCGGTATTCTGGAGGAGTTCCTCAAACGGCCGCACCAGGAGGTGACCGAGCTCGCCGGTCAGGTCGGACAGGATACCGTCACAATTGCGGATTTCACCCATTTGCCGACTCACTGTCGTTTCCTCGCCTTGATGCCACAATGGGATTTTCTGAACTTTATTAAGGAGCAGGCCGCCCGTTATCCGGCCTTTCACTTGAGGATGCAGGCGGAGGTGACAGATCTCCTGGAAGAGAGAGGTATCGTTAGGGGCCTGCGCGCAAAAACTCCTGACGGCCCATTGGAAGTTCGCGCCCAACTCAGTATTGGCGCGGATGGACGCCGCTCGGTGGTCCGACAGCGCGCGAACCTCAAAGTTATTGATCTTGGCGCCCCGATGGACGTGATGTGGATGCGATTGAGCCGCAGCCCCAATGACCCGGGACAAACCCTGGGCCGTTTCGACAGAGGAAAGATTCTCGTCATGATCAATCGCGAGAGCTATTGGCAATGCGCCTTCGTTATTCCCAAGGGTGAGGCCGACTTAATACGGCGGAAAGGTCTTCCATCTTTCCGCGAAAGCATCATCGAACTGGAGCCCTTCTTGCGCGATCGTGTAGATGAGTTGAGCGACTGGAAGGACGTCAGTCTCCTTACCGTTGCGATCGACCGGCTTTCGCAATGGTCCCGGCCGGGACTCTTGTGCATCGGTGATGCAGCGCACGCCATGTCTCCAATTGGAGGGGTCGGAATCAATCTGGCTATCCAGGACGCCGTGGCGACGGCAAATTTGCTCGGTCCAACACTACTGCGGGAAGCTCCTTCGGAGAGCGAACTTCTTACCGTCCAGCAGCGCAGAAGTTTTCCAACTCGGGCCACGCAGCGGCTTCAAGTGGCAATACAAAACAACGTGATTCGGAGAGTTCTCGGCAGTTCCCAAGCTCTTTCACTTCCATGGCCTCTAAAACTCTTGCGCCGATGGCCGATTCTGCGGCGCATTCCCGCCCGCTTGGTCGGGGTTGGCTTCCGGCCCGAGCACGTGAAGACTCCAGACATCAACACTTTGAGATAGCGGTCTTTCAAGTCTCACCGCGCCACATGGAGGGTTGCGCTGCAGATGATCCTTCACCACCTGCCTTAAAGCTAAAATGCCGCACGTCTGAACACACAACGGCTGCTTTTTCTCCGGTTCTTGTCCTTAAACCGGGAGTGTTGCATATTCGTGCAAGCGCGCCTGATCCAGCGCTAAAATTTGTTCGGCAGCGTCATATAGATTGGAGGCCACAGGGAACGATTCCTGGTCCTGCGTCACCGATTGCAGGAACGCATCCCGCTGGATCCGAATGCACTGGCAGCCTGACGCCGCCGCGGCTTCCAGCTCACTTTCTCTCTCGCTGATAAAATGCGTTTCTTCTGCCAGGAATCCGTGGTCTGCCATTGCTCGGGCGATCAATCCGGCATTCGGTTTGTAGCAGTTGCAACCGTCCCCGTTTCGGTGGCGGCAGTAATACACTTGCGCAATGTGGCCTTCCGAAATCGCCACTTCCAGCAAGAATCTGCGCGTGCCCGCGTCTAATTCCCCCGACGTTTGCATTCCATCTCCGGAGCAGGTTTGGCGCGAGATCACAATTCCGGCGTAATGATTGACTGCCAATAGACGCAGTGCATCGAGGGCCCTCGGCAAAAACTCAAATTTATCCCAACACCTTGCATAACCGTTCGAGTGGCGCCGGCTGATCACGCCATCGCGGTCCAATAAGATGTAGCGAAATCCTGCCTCATGCATGATCAGCCTCTCGTTTTAATGCCATCTTGAATCCACAGTTCCAATGCGGGCTTGGCCGTGCGATCGGCTGACCCCACTGGCGAAACTCTTCACTCCGAATCTTGCATCATGCTCATCATGCACAACTTAGAAAAGCGTAAAGCCCGCGCGGTCTCGCCTTGACATGCACTGCATGAAAACATGCACGCTACTGGCCAATGAGCGCATGTACGTGAGCGCTAATTCTGATCTCATCAGGTTCCCGCGAATGCGCAGACCGCTGTCATCGCCCAAATCACCGGCGAAAAGTTTTTCGTTATGGAATCTTCCTGCCAGGTCCTTTGGATAATCATCGCGTTTCGCCGTAGCCTTCTCTTTTTTTCGTCAGTAGTCCTCCCTGCCCGCAAAACCACGGTCACCTCTCTCGCTGCTGAGAGTCGTGCCTCGACTCTGCAAACCGTCTGTCAGGGGATACTCTTTGCGCCAACACATTTCGGTATCCTGTTGACACCTCTCCGGATCACCCGCACTATCGTTTTACCCCTTCCAAATTTATTTTCTGGTGTGTGCCGATGCGCATTCTTGTTGCTGAAGACGACGCACCGTTGGCGGAGTTTCTCCATCAGCGGTTGCTGCAGGAGCAGTTTTCCGTACAAATGGCCGCGAACGGGGGGGAAGCGCAGCGTCTCGCTTCGGACCAACCGTACGATTTCGTAATCCTGGATCTCAATCTACCGGTCGAAGGCGGCCTGGATGTTCTCCGCAATATCCGCTCGAAGAAGCCAGATCTGCCTGTCCTGATGGTAACGGGAGCTAGTCAAGCGGAAGTCCGCGTCCGTCTGCTTGATGCCGGCGCGGACGACTCTCTGGCGAAGCCTTTTGCTTTTGCGGAACTCGCCGCCCGCATCCGCGCCGTTCTTCGTCGAGGCGGGCGGCCCGGCCGTGCCATGCTTAAGATCGCCGATCTGGAAATCGACCGCATAGCCCACGTCGTCCAGCGCGCGGGCCATGCGATTGATCTCAGTCCCAAGGAATTCGCCCTGCTCGAATTCCTCATGTGCCATGAAGGCCAGGCGGTCACGCGCACATCCATCGTCGAACAGGTTTGGAAGCTCAATTTCGATACCATGACCAATGTCGTGGACGTCTACATCAACTACCTTCGCCGCAAAGTCGATTCTGGCTTTGATCGCCCTCTCATCCGCACAGTTCGAGGAGTCGGCTATCAGATTGGCGGCAACGGCGCTCACAACTGAATCGCCCATCGCCGGGCGCGCACCTCTTACCGGTGCTTATGGGTATAGCCAAAAGAAAGGGAATTGCTAGGTTTCCAGGGCCAGCTGGGGCCGTCTGTCCCGTCCTAAAGTACAGATAATGCATCGTTTATATATTCTCTGTTGTCCGACTATACGCGAATTGCCGGGCTTGTCCGCCGATCTCTCCTCTGTGCAACTTCTTTTCCACTTGGGGGTTCTATCCATAGGGAGTTATATATGGTAGGTAGCTCCCGTCGGCCGGAACCTCTGAAGGTCCGGACTGAGGACAAGGGGATAACAATCATGAAGACCAACTTAATCGGCAAGGGCAGGCTCGGCTTGCTTCTCTGTCTCACCGGTCTTCTCTGCTTCGCGGCCCCCATGGCGCGCGCTGGTCAGGCCGAGCAGGCTGACACGGGGGCCGCAAGCGACGCCGGCGACCCGCCGACTCGCGTGGCTCGTATCAGCTACGTCGATGGTTCCGTGTCGATTCAGCCCGGCGGCACAGGAGACTGGGGTGCTGCTGCGCTTAATCGCCCCATGACGATCGGCGACAAACTCTGGACCGACAAAGATTCTCGCGCTGAATTGCAGACGGGCGTAGTCTCCATGCATCTCGGCAGCATGACCGCTCTTTCTTTCCTTAATCTCGATCAGGCAATTACTCAACTGCGCATCGCGGAAGGTTCCATCAATTTTCGCGTAAAGGAAATCCGCGAAGGCGACGTCTATGAAGTGGATACGCCCAATGTCGTTTTCACCGTGAAGCAAGCCGGTGCCTTTCGCATTGATGTAAACGAAAACGGCGATTCCACCGGCATCACCGTCATCCGGGGAGCAGGTCAAGTAACAACCAGCGGAAAGACCTCCGACCTCCAGCCTAACCAGCGCGGCGTCTTCAACGGCACGAACGATGTCCAATCCACGATCGCGCAAGCGCCTCCTCAGGATGGACTCGATCAATGGGCCAATGACCGCGACTTGCGCGAACAGGATTCCACTTCCGCGCAGTACGTTCCTCCGGACATGCCTGGTACCGCCGACCTGGACAACAACGGGACTTGGAGCGAGCAACCGGACACCGGCCCTGTTTGGTACCCGAATGATGTTTCACCAGACTGGGCGCCTTATAGTGACGGCTATTGGAGTTCTATTGGCCCCTGGGGCTGGACTTGGGTGGGCTATGAGCCTTGGGGTTTTGCTCCCTATCATTATGGCCGCTGGGGCTTGATCGGTGGCCGGTGGGGCTGGTGCCCAGGCCCGAGATTTGGCGGAGCGATCTATGGTCCCGCCTTCGTCGGTTTCCTCGGTGGCCGCTTCGGATTTGGCGCCGGATTCGGCGTGGGCTGGTTCCCGCTAGGTTTTGGGGAGATCTATCATCCCTGGTTCCATGCCGGATTCGGGTATGAGAATCGGATCAATGCTCGCAACGCGTTCATTCGCGGGCGTAACGACTTCCGCTCCGCGGGCAATTTTAATTACGCTTACGCGCATAATGCACGCGCCGTCACGGCTACTTCGCGAAGCGCCTTCGCCGGCGGCCAAGCCATCAACCGTGGTGCTGCTCATCTGAATGAAGCCTCCCTCAGAGGAGCCGAGGTGACAAACCATGTGGGCTTCGCTCCGTCCCATCAAAGCGCGCTGGGCGCTGCAAATGCCAGGGACAATGCTGCCCGGCCACCTCAGTCGGTCCAGAACCGCTCGGTCATGGCACGCACTGCTCCAAGTGGCGCGGCATCGCATACGTCGGTCCGGGCCACGAATTCCAATGGTCTGCGGCCAGCCAATAACTCGCGCTCTTGGTCCGCTCAAGGCAACGCGACCGATCGCGGCCGTGCGCCGGAAGGCTTTGGCAACTCTAACAGAGCTTCCAGCAACAGCATGAACGCGCGTGAGAGTCGCGGGGATCGCCCACCGTGGGCTGGCTCGGGCGCGTCCGCCAACTCCGCACAATCGCGCTCCGTGGGTAACGGCAATCGTTCCTACGCTACGCCTCAGAGGGGCGCGGCTTCTTCCAGTCGCAGCTATGCCCCGTCTTCTCGTTCGTACTCGGCACCTACTCGATCCTATTCCGCTCCAAGCCGCACCTACTCTGCTCCTAGCCGCAGCTATGGCGGGGGGGCCTCTCGCGGCGGCGGTGGCGGTGGTGGCTCACCGCACGCTGGTGGTGGTGGCTCTTCACACGCTGGTGGTGGTGGTGGCTCTTCACACGGCGGCGGTGGTGGCGGCGGTCGTCCGCACAGATAAAATCATGGTCATCCGCAAGTAACGCAATAAGGCTCGCTTCTCTCAAACGAAGCGGGCCTTTTGCTTGTATGCAGCAGCCGCGTCCCGCCGAAATAGCAGGCTCGCAGCTCTGCCTGCCGGTTCGACGTGAATTCTTCAGCTCATCTCGCGTAAGATTCTTTCTCCCGAGTATGGCAAGCAAACACTCACGTCCTTCTCAACCAAAGCGAGCGGCCCACGCTTCTCCGCCAATCTCGCTTTTCGTTATTCCCGGCCTCCCAGAAATCCGCAGCGGCCATGACTTGGCCGAAATAACCACTCTTTTCGCGCGGCGTGCGAAAGTCTCTTTTGAAGACGGAGACATTCTGGTCGTCGCGCAAAAAATCATTTCCAAAGCGGAAGGGCGCGTCCAGCGCCTCTCGAAGGTTCGTCCTACATCTCGGGCAATTGCCTTAGCGAAAAAACTCTCGAACGACCCGCGATTTATCGAGGTCGTGCTTCGCGAGTCTCGCAGGATCGTTCGCTCTGATCGAGTCCTCATCGTCGAAACGCATCACGGCTTCGTCTGCGCCAATGCGGGCGTCGACCATTCCAATGTGCCGCGTCGCGATTTCGTCACGCTCCTTCCGAAAGATTCCGACCGTTCCGCCCGCCGCCTCGCCGCAGCCCTGCGCAAACAGACTGGCAAGCGCCTCGCCGTCATCATTAGCGACACGTTCGGCCGCCCCTGGCGGTTAGGGCTCACCAACGTAGCTATCGGCGCATCCGGTGTCCCCGCACTAGTCGATCTTCGCGGCACACGGGATCGCCACCAGAAACTTCTTCGCGCCACGGTTCTCGCCGTCGCCGATGAAATAGCCGCCGCTGCCGGTCTACTCATGGGGAAATCTGCAGGCACGCCCGTCGTTGTCATTCGCGGCTATCGCTACCGCTTCGTGCAAGATCCCGCCGCCCGCATCATCCGCTCCGCCGCCGAAGACCTCTTCCGCTAGGAACCCGTGCATTTTTGCCGTGTATTCCGAACTTGAAGCGAAAAGCCATGAATTACAGACGGTTGCTTGCCTTGATTTGCACGAGTCACCAGTCACGTGCCGCCGCATCTGGGTTTAGTCTTCTGCCTCCCGGCCACTGTTTTCCACTTGCCGGAAACTCCTCCCGACGGGCATCCTTAACTCCTCCATGTCCCCCGCAAGAAAACTCACTGTCACCGCTCTCGCCGGTGGTATCGGCGCATCGAAACTTCTCCTGGGCCTCTACCATGCGATGGATCCTCACGCCCTCACCATCATCGTCAACACCGGCGACGACATCGTTCTCCACGGGCTGAAAATTTCTCCCGACCTTGATATCGTGACGTACACGCTCGCTGGAGTCGTCAATCCCACGACGGGCTGGGGTATGCGGGGCGAAACGTTTCATTTTCTGAAGCGCCTCGGCGCCTACGGGCGCGAAACGTGGTTCAATCTCGGTGATCGCGATCTCGCCACCCACATTCACCGCACAGACTTGCTTGCGCGAGGCAAGACTCTCACTCAGGCCACGGAATCCATCCGCACCGCTCTCGGAGTAAAATCGCGGATTCTGCCCATGTCCGACCAGCCCGTTCCCACTATCATCGAAACCCGCGAAGGCAACCTGCATTTTCAGGAATATCTCATTAAGCATCGCACCGAGCCAGGAGTTCGCGGCATCTACTTCTCCGGAATTAAGCACGCGCATCCCGCTCCCGGCGTTCTCGAAGCCATTTGCGACGCCGACCGAGTCATCATCTGCCCCAGCAATCCGTTGATCAGCATCGGCCCGATTCTTGCCGTCCCTCGCGTCCGCGAACAATTGCGCGCTCGCAAAGAAAGCGTCTTCGCAGTTTGCCCGATTGTGGGCGGAAAATCGCTGAAGGGCCCGTCCGACAAAATGCTGATTCAGCTTGGCGCGGGCTCCTCCGCCTCCGCTGTCGCCAAGCTCTATGCCGATTTCACCGGCACATTCGTCATCGACCGCCGCGACGCCGCCCAGGCCGACGCCATCCGCGCCCTCGGCATGAAAGTCGCCATCCTTCCCACGGTCATGCGCACCCGCGCCCAAAAACGCAATCTAGCCCGCGCCCTCCTTGCGCTCTAGCGAGTTCAAGCGTGCTTGGTCCCGCGGATTTCTTCCAGCGATTTCGTTTCTTTACTCCTTCGCGATGATGAGATCCCACGGCCCGACGGTTACCTGCTGACCTTGCGCAAGCGATTGGCCCGTTAGAAGATCGGTCGCTGCGCCGTAGGAATAGACCAGTGCGACGGGCAGGCTGGAGTAGTTGAGGAAGTAATGCAGCTTGTGGCCGTCCTGGCCGATGCCGTGCTTCACGCGCACGCTTGGCGGAAGTTGCTGATCAGAACCCATAAGCCCCGCCTCGCGCAACGCGTCCAACACGATCGCATCCTGCAACTTGTCGTATACTGCGGTCCCTTCGTACAGAAGAGTTCCTGCTCCGTAATTATTCGTCGTAACGGCTGGCCAGCGTCCAAAAAACGGATGGTCGTAATAAGCCAGCGGCTTGGCTGTCTCCAACTGAAGAAATTCTGCCCAGGTGCTGACTTTGTTTTCCGCGCCAACGTGAAAGGGATCGCCCTTCAAAGCGAGCGGTTGTTCAAGAGTGGAAAATTCCTGGTACGTGAAGCCCGCAGCCTTTCGCAGCGGACCCGGTGCCAGCTCCCAACGCACGGCGGAGTTCTCGTTCGTGAAGCCGCTTTTGAACGTCATCAAGACGTGGCCGCCGCCATGGACATAGTCCGAAAGTTTCTGCAAAAGCGCGTCGTCCGCAACGTACAGGCAAGGAACAATGAGCAGCTTGTACTTCGATAACTCAGTGGCTGTAACGTTCGGAAAGACGAAATCGGAGCCTACGTTGGCGAAGTAGAGAGCGTTGTGAAGCTGAGTGAGAATCCCGTTGTAACCTCCCGCCGCTTTGCCGGGCACCCACCCATTTTCCGGTTTCCGTTCAAACGGCATGAAGCTAATCCCGTGGGACGAGTCCACGCTGTAAAGAATTGCGACGTCGCTGTGGATTTTCATGTTGGCAAGGTCGGGGCCAATTTTCAGAAGTTCATGAGCGACGCGGCTGACTTCGGCGTAGGCACGATTCGGTTGGAGGTCGTGGCTCAGCACGCCCTTCCAGTACGTTTCTTGCCCCGCATGAATCGAGTGCCAATGCCAGTACTCGACCATGTTGGCCCCGCTCGATACGTGCGTGTAAACGTCAAGCCGCAATTGGCCATCGAAAGGAGGGAACTGGCCCGAGGAATCCCAGCCCAGCGTCTGTGCATTCGTCTCCGTGACCAAAAAATTGCTGTGCTTCAGCGAGCGCGCAAAATCGCCCTGCAGGGCCTGCCACGCTCCATCGAGATGCTCCTGCGTGCCGTGATAGGGATTGTTGGCGACGACGTCGAGAGCCGCGGCGACCGTGGGTTCGTCCGTTCCGCCACCCATCATTCCGCCAAAATCGTGGGTGACAAACTGGTCGGGTCGGCGATACTTGCGGACCAGCGCGGCCTGCCAGCCAAGAAAATTTGCCACACGCATTTCCTGCCAGCGGCTCCATTCGAGTTTGTAACTTGTGCTGGTGGCATTGTCGCGCGTGGGCATGTCCGCCCAGTCGTTTACGTCCTGGCCCCAGTAGTTCAAGAACCAGGCCTTGTTGAGCGCGTCCGTGGTTCCAAACTTCTTCTTCAGATGCTCCACAAATCCGGCGAAAACGTCGGGATTCGAGGCCCCGTAGCCGCTGGTTTCGTTGTCGATCTGCCATCCAATTACCGCGGGATTATTTTTATAGTGGTTCACGAGGTTTGTGATGACACGCTCGGCGTAGAAGCGATACTTGGGATTATCGAAATCCATGTTCTGCCGCATCCCGTAGCCGACATATCCGTCTCCCAGCGGCCGCGCCAGAATTTCCGGATGGGCATGCGCCATCCAGGTCGGGATCGAATAGGTCGGCGTGCCCATGATGACCTTGATTCCCGCTTTACCCATTGCGTCGACCACGCGATCCATCCACGCATACTCAAACTTCCCGTCGCTCGGCTCCCACAAGCTCCAGGTCGACTCGCCCATGCGCACGACGGAGATTCCCGCCTGCTTCATCAGCGCGACATCCGTATCGAGCCGGTCCGGCTGCAGCTCCGCCGGCATGTATTCGTTGTAGTACGCCGCGCCGTAAAGAATCGTCGGCTGCGTAGTCCCCGGCGCCGCCGGAGACGTCTGCGCCAGCACCGAAGAATTTATCGCCACCATCGCCATGGCAACGACAAAGCCACCCAACATCCAAACAAACTTTGCTCGATGCGCTTGCATGAATCCCTCCCAGACCGCGCCTCTGCGGCCTCTACCCGAAGTATGGTATCTTCAAAAATCCTGAAGATGACATCAACTTCTCTTACGGCAACCGACTTTCGCCACGCGCTCGGCCAATTTGCCACAGGCGTCACCGTCGTCACCGTCGCTCGTGCCTCAGGCCAAGCCTATGGCATGACCGCCAACTCCTTCGCTTCCGTCTCCCTCGACCCATTCCTCACTCTCGTCTGCGTAGACCAGCGCAGCCATCTCCTCCCGCTTCTCAAACAAAACCGTTTCTTCGGCGTCAACGTTTTGAAGGAGCATCAGCAAGCCCTTTCCGTCTACTTCGCGCAAGCCGAGCAGACCCCCGAGTCCGAAGCTACGCTCGGCGTCCGTTATCGTTGGACGCCCGCCGGCATCCCGCTCCTCGAAGACACCATCGCCCAAATCGTCTGCCGCGTTGCAGCCTCCTACGTCGCCGGCGACCACACAATTTTTCTAGGTGAAGTCCAATCCGCTGATCTTTTCCCGGGCGAGCCCCTGATCTTCTTCCGCAGCCACTACCGCCATCTCGCCCCTCTCCGCTAGTCACTATTTAGATCAAGGCAGGGGCACGATACATCGTGCTCCTCTTCGTTCCGAGTCTTTTGACCCTCACCTGTCGACTACCAACTTTCTTCAATGCCCGCCCAGCGAATCCCTCTTCACCCCATACTCCGCTCCCCAGCGATCCGTCATCTGCCCCCGAATCTCCCAAAGCTCCGGGAAAAACTTGTGCCGCATGCCATCCTCAAGAATCTCGACGGGCCGCCCCTTCAACGACTTCGACCCAAACCCAATCGTGCGGTAAATCAATTGCATGTGTTCGTATCGGAATTTCTGGAACAACTCATCAAACTCGGCCAGCTCTTCCGCCACCATGTACGCATCCCCATGTTTGTACTCCGAATCGTAAATCTTTTCGATCGTCAGCCCATGCTTGTCCAGATAATTCTCTTTGAACGAATTCCAGATCGGCTGGTACATCTTTAGCAGAACGCGAAAACCTGGCGACTCCTGTCCGCTTCCGTTACCCAATTTCTTCCGAATCTCCTGATACTCCTTCGGCGACATCGTCTCCAGCAGCGCCAACTGTTGAATCATCAGCTTCTGCGCCGTATGCACGCGCCGGAACAGCGTAATCACCCGGTTCGTATTCTCCTGCTGCAAATACTCATCGATATCCAGCAGCGTGTACGCCATCAGCTTCATCCACAGTTCCTCGATCTGGTGCACGATCTGGAATTGCATTTCATCCGCGTTGCAAAGTTTGTCGTAGTCGAGTTGGCAGGAGAGAAGCGTCTTCGTGTTCAGGTACACCTCGTAGTCCAGCGTCCCCTCGCCGCCCATAATCGCGTAAAACTGTTCTCGATTCACGAGGACCTCCCCGATCCGTCAGTGCCGGTCAATGCTCGCCAGTCCCGTCCAGCTATATCCCCGCTGCGAACGCAACAACTCATCCTTAAATCCCGTAGCCAGCCACGGCCGCACTTCCTCTTCCTTCAAGTAGTAGGCCACCGGCGTCACCAACTGATCGAATATATTCGCATGAACCTCATCGAACGGATAGCTGTGCATCGCCGCGAAATAATCTCCGTAAGGCAGGCGCTTCGGCCCTTTTCCATCCGCACGCGGCCAATAAAACAACTTGATCACCGCCCACAAAAACAGCGACGGCGCCAGACACAACACCCGTAAGAATCCCGCAGGCAGCTTCGAAGTCACTGCCGTTCGAATCGGATTGACAAATCTCGGAATCCACTCATTGCCCTCGTACCCATACACCCAAAAAAACACGCGCCCGCCATTTCGCACGCGCGACGCCAAACTCGCAAACCCCGCCGCAGGATCCGGCAAGTGGTGCAACACGCCCACCGAAAAAGCCATATCAAAAATCGGCCGCACCGGCGGGTGCAGCAAATCCCCAATCACGACATGCGCGTTCGGCAAGTCCCGCGTGTGCGCAAACGCCACGAACGCGCTCTCGCCGAGATCGAGCGAAACAATCGCCTTCGCTCCGTGCGATGCCACGATCGCCGTGTGCCGCCCCTTCCCGCATCCCCCCTCGAAAACCGTCTTCCCAGCAAAGTCATCTCCGGTCACCGGCGCGATCCAGTCGAAGAACTCCTGCTCGTAATACCCGCGCAAGTCGCTCCACCGCGTCCACTCCTCCGCGAACCGCGACGCTGTCTCTAGTTTCACGTTCTCCAAATTCGCAGGCAGTAAAATCGGCACGCCGTCGCGAATCGAAAACTCCGCCCTGCAGTTCGCGCACGCCAGTTTGCCCGCCATGACATGCTCGCCCTCTTCGCGCGCGCCTTCCGCGCGGAGCATGAGTCCGCCGCCGCACTTCGGGCAAGCAAAATAATTCAAAGCTTCTCGTCGCATTTCGCCCGGAAATACAAAGGAATATACAAGCTTTCCGAAAAACTAAGAGGGAAGTGTTGGTGCGCGGCCCTGCGGGCAATCACCTGCGAAATCAATGCGAAACGTTGTGCCGTGGCGCGCACTGCAAGCCGGATTACCAGCCCCCGGCTCCTGCAGTTCGGGGAGGCTCATCGCGCCCGGCCATCGCTTCGCGCCTGCTCCGAAATTCTCGCACGCTGTAAACTGGCTTATTCTGCGACTCGTAATACGTCCTCGCCAGCATCTCGCCGATCAATCCGGTCGCGATAAACTGAATTCCGCCCATCACCAGCGCCATTCCCAGCAGCATCAGCGGCCCGTGATTTGCCAGCAGCCCTTCGTTCAAAACCGCTTTGCGGATGAACACCCACAACCCAATCCCCGCTCCTCCGCTCAAGCACGCCAATCCCAGGAGCCCAAAAAACTGCAGCGGCTTCGTCGAATAATCCAGCAGAAACTTCACGCTCATCAAATCCAGCAGCACGCGCACCGTCCGCGATATCCCGTAATTAGACTCGCCATTCCTCCGCGCAATATTCGAAATCGGCACTTCCGCCACTGACGCTCCCGCCCAGCTCGCTAGCGCCGGAATAAAGCGGTGCAACTCTCCGTATAAATGAATCTCCGACAAGACTTCCCGCCGGTAGGCTTTGAACGTCGTTCCAAAATCGTGCAAATCCACTCCGGAAAGTCTCGCCATCATTCTGTTCGCGATTCGGCTCGGCAACTGTCTCGTCAGCCAGTGATCCGTCCGCGTCACTCGCCATCCGCTCACCAGATCGTAACCTTCTTCGATCTTTTCCAGGAAGCGCGGAATCTCGTCCGGGTCGTGCTGCAAATCTCCATCCATCGAAATGATAATATCGCCGCGTGCAAAATCGAATCCCGCTTTCAGCGCCGGCGCTTGTCCAAAATTCCTCCGCAGTTGCACGATATTCACCCGCGGATCGTGCTCATAAATATCGGACAGCACTTTGAACGTCTTGTCCTTGCTTCCATCATCCACAAACACCAGCTCATACCGCTCGCCGAGCGCATCCATCACTTCCGTCAATTTCACGTAGAGCGGCGGAATATTTTCCTGTTCGTTGTAAAACGGAACGACGATCGAGTAGCGGATAGGCGGATCGTTCTTCATGCTCGATATTCTGGGCTTTCTTCAAGCTTCCTGGGCTGCGAAGCCATAGTCTATCAGCCGAATCCCTTGCGATGCGACAAGATTTCGTATGTCCGTGTTCGTCAGTATTTCCAGTTCCACCTGGCGGGAAGCCTGCAGCCGCGTCGCGGATTTTGCCAGGTCCGCGTCCATATACCCGGGGTGGCACATCAGCTCCGTCGTTCCTTCCGGCAAAATCTCAAGCAGCCTTAGCACGCCTCCGCGCGTCATTTCTCCGGTTTGCGCAATGCCGCAAAAATAGTCTGCCGCGGCAATCCCCGCGCGTTCCGCCTTTTCGTGCGCATCCGGAGCCAGCAATTTCAGTCCGCGCGCCTGCACTCCTTGCCTCATCACCACAGTACCTTTTTGCTTCTCTCCCGTCGAAAGCGCCGCGCGCAGGCTAGATTCCTCATGCGCTATCCGTATCGCCGCAATGCCGTGCTTCTTCGCCAGCCGCAAAGCAATTTCAAACAATCCCGGCAGCATCTGTACATGCCGGTGCCCGTCGAGGTGCGTCGGTCCGATTCCCGCACTGCGTACCTTCTGAATCTGGGCGTCCCATTCGCGCTCCACTTCCTCCAGCAGGACACTTCGCCTCGCCAGCCGCAGGAGCAAACTCTCCGGCCTGCCCTCCAACTCGCCTCGCTCGTTCACCAAGCTCTTCACCAGCTCCCGCGGAGCCACTGGTTCTCCATCACTCAAATTCAAATGCACGCCAACTCCCAGCCCCGGCGTTGTCCGCGCAATCTCCACGCTCGACGCAAACGCCACTCCATTCGCCAGCACGGAAGCGCTCGTCACGATCCCGTTGCGGTGCGCTTCGGCAACGCCTCGGTTCACGCCCTCCGTCCATCCCAGATCATCCGCGTTTACAATTAGGTTTCTCAAACCGTGCCTGTCCCTGCGTGCTGCCCTGTCCTTTCGTACAGCTATCCTTTCGTGCTCCACCCCTCGACCGTACCATTGACCGTTTTTCTCTTCAATTTTAGCATGCCTTATAGAGGCAATAATGCCGGTCAAGACGCGCGATTCTAAGCTGGTCGATGGGCGCTACAGCGATAAACGCCGCGGCCGCCGCATGAATTCCCGAGTCCCTGTCCGCTTGGAATGGGATGTCGACTCTGGAAAGCGCATTTCCGTCGAAGCGCATACCCGCGTCGTCAATCCGTACGGCTGCATGGTTGTTTTGGAGCAGGAACTTCAGCTCGAACACCGCGTTGCGCTCACAAATCTTGCCACGGACACCAGCAATGCCGCCGTCGTGGTTTGGCGCGGGGTTCCGCGTCCCGACGGCTGGGAGTACGGCGTCGAACTCATCGCGCCAGAGATGGACTTTTGGGGGCTTGAGCTGTGAAACCTCAAACCAACGCCAAACCGGCCGCCACCCACAGAGTGCTTCCGTCACGTCCGCCCACGGCTGAGGAACGCCGCCGCGCGCAACGTGTCATGCTCAGGATACGCGTCATGGTTCAGGTGGATGGCAAGCCTGACACACTTGAAGGCTCGACGCATACTGTCAGCGCCAGCGGCGCGATGCTGGTTCTGCCGCAAGGTCTCTCGGAAGGCACCAAAGTCACTATCGAAAATCCCAAGACCCAATCCAAAGTGGAAGCCCGCGTGGTACGTCCGCCTCAGATGACCCACGAAGGCTCGCAGGTGCCAGTCGAGTTCACTACGCCCTCTCCAAATTTTTGGGGCATCTTCTTCCCTCCCGCCGTCAACTGACGCCATTCCCAAAGAAATAGCGCCGTGTTCAAGGGCGACGTTTTTCTTTTCTGCCTTATCACCGCCGCTGTGGCGCGTGTCCTTTCCGCTGGTCCGCCTTTAATCCCAAGCGTCTATTTTGCGTCTCTTAACGGTCAAACACGAAAAAAGAGCGGCCCCGAAAACTCGGAGCCGCCCGGTCTGAGCCTGGTCGGTTCTTGCGTTATTGGATAGTGATCGAGACTGCCGTCGATGTCGATCCGGCATAATTGGCGTCGCCGCTATAAACCGCGGTGATGCTTCGTGTCTGCGCTCCGCCTCCTCCACCACCGCCCCCGCCGCTCCCTCCGCCGCACCCTGCGATTCCCGCTGCGACGAAAATGAATAGCACCAGGCATGCAAACGCGTATCCGCGCCGCCCGACCGGGGTACGCCTCTGGCTCAACCGGAAGATCAACACGAGCAAGAAAGCCAAAATCCAAATCGGTACGGTGGGGATTCGGGTGTCCTGGGGTGGAATGGCTGGAGGCGCGAGGAAAGATAGCGTAGTCATTAGGGTCGCCGTGCAAGACGCGGGCGCTGATGTCGTGGCCGCCGTCGGTGTGCACGTGGCTGCGCTCGAGAGTGCGGTCGATCCGCTCTTAAATTGCACCGTCCCTGTCGGCCCCACCCCGCTGCTGACTGTTGTCACATTTGCCGTCAGCGTAATGCTGCCTCCAGACATGATGCTGCTCACGCTCGGCGTCACCTGCGTCGCGGTCGTCGCCTTTGTAACTGTCAGCGTGTCAGTGATAGGTCCGCTGGCGTTATAGCTTATGTCCCCCGAATACGTTGCAGACAGCGTGTGCGTTCCGGCGCCAAGCTGGATGGGCTGATCCTCGCCACTGCCCTGGCTATTGACCGGAAAGGTTCCGGCGTCGAGGAGATTTGTACCGTCATGGATTGTGACAGTTCCGGTCGCGTCGAATGCGCACCCCGCAGTCGTTCCGGTTCCTCCGTTCGCCACAGCTACAGTCTGGCAGGCGCTGCTCGTACTGTTCAAAACATCAAATCGCAAAATATACGGAGAGCCGTACGCAAACGTGGTGGCGTTGAGGCTGGTTATGTTGTTTGTCGCGGGATCAAATGTGACGATCCCATATTGCAGGCGGCTGTTTTCTTTGTTAACGAGGACGGGCACGCCCGAGGATGTGCTCGCCGAGAATGTGTTGTCGCCTGCATACCGGGCCGTAACGCTGTAGGCTCCTCCCGGCAGCGATCCTGCCGCCGAGGATGGCGCAGTGATAGTCACGGTGTCGGGATTGCCACCGGCAAGAGTCGCAAGCCCGATGCCCCCGCTCACAGTCGTCGGCGCAATTAGGGAAACGTCCCCCGTCGGTTGGGCCGTGCCCGACAAGGGTGCAACCGTAACTGTAGCCGTCACTGACTGCCCATGGGTAATCGTAACTTGCGTCGTTCCTCCGTTAATTTTCAGACTAGTGGTTGTACCTTTGAAAGTGCCGACCGTGAGCGGCCATTGCGTGTTCAGATTGGCAACGTTCACGGACCCCAATCCCGTCGCCAAATCATATCCGGCCGCCGCCGACCATGCTGGAGTCGTCGGGGATGCCGTGCTCACAAGAACTCCGTTGGCCGCGGTTTTGCTGCTGCAATTCGTTGAATTCCCAACGCAGGGAACCGAATTGTTACCCTTAGTTACGTCGTTGAACGCACAAGTGGAACCGGAGGGAGCCTCGGTCGATGAGTTGCAACTTTGCCCGGAGGTCGCGGCAATCTTATACAGCACCGGATTGGCGTTGCCCTGGCGCCCGTTGTTTTGATTGATCAACGCCATGATGGCGGCGAATGCGGGAGTCGAAGCGGATGTGCCCCCCGCACCTCCAAAACTGAAGGAACCGCTCGTCGCGCACGATGGAGGATTCCCAGCGGGGACAGCGTCCACCTGGCAAATCAAGTAAAAGCTCTGGCTCTGCGGTCCGTCGCTGGCGAACAGGGAAACGTCGGGAATGTACCGATGGTTGTCTCCCGTGGCAATTCCCAGCGGGGTGATCGAAGACTGCCATGCCGGCTTGGCGTAAATGGAACTCGGCCCTCCTCCGCCGCCCGCAATGTTATTAGCGCTGGCGCAGACGGTGTTGAGAGTTGCACTCGTGGCCGTTGCCGCACAGGAATCGTTCCATGGAATTTCGGGAATGTAACCCATTGCGGACTCGCGCGTTCCAGGGGTGTTCGCAGTGCTCGGGTTCCAGAACGTCGTCTGCGTCCCAGCATCGTCGAAGTCCGTTCCTCCGACGGCCACATTGAACGGCGTGGAAGCAAATCCACTGACCGCAAGTCCGAGCGAAGCGGCTGTTTCGGTGTTGAAGTTATCGCACCCCGCGGCACCCGGGTCGCCTGTGGCGATCGTCACTGTAATTCCTTGTGCTGCGGCTTGCTCCCAAAGCAAATCGTAAAATTGGTTCCCAGCTGAACCCAATCCCGCTTCACAAGCTCCAAAGCTCTCGCTCATCACCGGGGCGATATTGTTGTCGATGATGTAGAAAGCCGAAAGGTCGATTCCTGCCGCAGTCTGGGTGTCTTCCGACACCACGAAATCAATTGTCGCCATTGGGGCTACCATGCCGGACACTTCCACGTCCAGGTCCGCCTCGCCTTCGTCCCCGTTCAAACCGGGGTCCGGTCCATCAAGGATGACTATGGGCGGATTGGCGGGCAGCCCGAACAGGGTTCGGAAATCGGCAACGTCTTGCGGGTTGATGTTTGAGTCAGCTACGATCGCGATTTGCTGTCCGCTTCCATCAAGCGCGGCAGGGATGTTGTAGACCTTCGCAAAATCCGCCGGCCCGAGGACGTAACACGGTTGCGCGTTACTGGTTCCGCACCCTGAGGCCGTCGTGAACTGCGGGTTTCCATCAATGTTCCGTGTCGCCGTATGAATACCCGCGTCGCGCCTGAATGACCTTCTCGGAAAGTTGTGCAGTGACACGATTCCGGCCACGACAGGCGCAAGCGCCGCGGGGATCTGCGGATCGCTCACATTAGCCTGGCGTGCCTCCCCATTCACATTAAAATGATGAATCTCCGTGTGAAATGTATTTCTCACTTGTCCAACGTTTCCGGAAAACTCGATGGCCGTTCGTCCGGCTCCCACCTTGATTTGCTGGAATCCCTGCTCCGTGAGCCAATCTGTGATTATTTGAATGTCCGTGTCCGTAGGCCCGAATTGCTGGCCGAACTCTTGCGGACTGAGCCATTTATGATAATTAGGCGAGTCCTTGCTTAACTGTTCGTCCATCAGCTGCCGCAGCGATGTTTCTTGCCCCGGGCTCCGCTGCAACACCAGCATCATTCTTTTCATGGGCGCGGCGTCGGAAACGAGGCCCTGATCAAACTCCGGCCGCGCCAGCGGATGCACGTTGCCCTTTAGCCGCACCAGTTGCGTGGTGTCAATCGCCTGGGTGATTCGCGCGGGAACGGAGGGAGCTTGCGAGAAAGTCGAAACGCTCTGCGGCGTGGTTTGCGCCGATACCGGCGGGACTGAAAACAGAACTGCCGCGCCAAAAAGCAAAATCGCATTGCGAATAAGCTGAGAATTAGTCTTCATGATCCGTCCACGTAGCAGATTTGGTGTGCACTTCACGGAGCCGCAGCCGGTCCAGAGGGAGCAACCGTAACGTAGAAGATTGGTTTCTACGCGAAATGGTTGCTTTGACTAAGGCTCGGCCCAAAAGCACGTACTCCCGAGAAACTGCATGAGAGGCTAGCACGAAGAGATCACAGCCTGGACGGCAGGTTTCCACCTGATAAACATCGATTGGGTTGCTCCGTCACCACTTGATCCACGACCCCGGTGCATCTGGAATCTACGATCAGCACGAATTACTCTGGCTTCGACCCAAGCCGCTTGCCGTATATTCCTCTATTCCGCAAAACCACTCTCGTAGTTCCCGTAGCTTCCGTGTAACCATTTGGAAGCCAGTCTCCAATCAACTAACAACCCCAAGTGCCCCAGTTTGTTGCGCGCTGTTGAACTGCTGCTCAGTTCGCGCTTCGCTCGCCGGTCTGGGGGCAAATCCCCTCACAACCATCGGCGTCGATAGCCAAATCGGAACGAAACACTTTCCTACCGTCGCCTATGAAAGCACGGGCGCTCCGGTTCAGCCGGAACGCCCGCAGTTCTTGCTTTATGCATTCATTTGAAAGGATTAGAATCGCCGGAAACCACGCCGACCGTAAAAGCCGCGACCGTAGAAGCCGCCTCCCCACCAGCCGATTCCTGGATATACGCCAATGTAACCGGGACCGTAGTAGCACGGATACGCATAGCCGCAGGGAGCGTAAGGACCATAAGCGCCATAGTAACCGTTCCCCATACGCAGCCTAGGTCGAGTGCCTCGCGCGTTCCCAAAATCGTCCTGGGAAACCGGATAAAAGGCCTCCTGGCTATGCGTGGTGTCTACTTTCACAGGATCCACGAGGCGGAATGACAGCTCGGATTCGGGTTCGAGAATCGTGGGACGACCGCGCGTCAGGAGAACCGCTCCAATTCCGGCGACTGCTCCGGCTCCCGCGCCGATGGCTGCGCCTCGGCCCCAATCTGCTGCTGAACCGATAATGGCGCCCAAGGCCGTTCCGCCGCCAATCGTTGCGGCGTCGGCGCCGTGCGATGTCCCGCCCGAGGCCTTCCACAATGCCGTCAGAATCGGGGCTTGCTCGCCATTCACGAGGGTGAGGTCGGTCAACTCAACACCTAGCTGCGAGGTTCCTTTGACGCGGCCGGCCTTCTTCACGGATTTTACCTGCCCCATTACAACTTGCCCGCGCCGCGCCACAACCCATCCATTTACAACTATGGGCTGCTCGAGAACGCCGCTAAACTGATCGCCAATTTGGTTGCGGTCGCTCGAAAGCGGCTCGTTGAGGCGCATGACGAGGACGGTTCCGGCCGGAATCGTAAGTGCAGACGGCGGTGGAGCGGACTGGTCATTGGGACCGTTCGGTGCCGGTGGATTATGTTGCGAATACTGTCCTGGATTTTCTTGTCCATACTCTCGCCCGGTTTGGGGCGCATTTTGCTGCCCGCTCTGCGGCGAACCCTGCGGCATTCGGTCCACTGACTTGATGGGTGGCCGATTGCTATCTTGCGGCGGGGGAGGTGGCGCCTGCTGATCTTGCGGTTGTGCTTGCTGGCTTTGTGGCGGACGGTCGGCCTGCTGATCTGACGGCGCCTGTTGCTGGGTCGGCGGTTGAGCTTGCTGCTGGCTCTGCGGCGGGACTTGATCCTGGCTTTGAGGCGGCTGATCCTGTTGTTGTTGAGCCAGCGCCAACCCGCTCAGGCACAGTGCAAGAGTTGTCGCGCAAGCCGCGCGGGACAGCCATCCACCCCTAATCAAAGCTGTTCGGTAGAAATCCATGGTTTTCTCCTCGACCCGGGCCGTGGCGAAACTCTTCTGTAGGCCTACTCACCTAAACACTTAGATGGCGAGAAATACTCGCCGGATGCTTTGTTGATTGCGAAGGACTTAGCAGCTCATTATTGTATTTAACCTCCTGGTTAAATCCGAAGCCACGTACGTGGCTTGCAAAAGGGTTCGGAGTCATCGGTTCGGACAGGCATAGGTGACCAATTCTTCTTGACGGAGTGTTTATGGAAGCTATTGAAAACACAATACTTATTATGCGACAGGTTACGCTATCTGTCCAAAACGGAAGATCGATGGAATGTAGGGATGGAATGTAGGGATGGAATGGAAAGGCAAAGGAACATTGCGAACCAGGAGGATAAGGCGTCAGAAAGGCAGAGCGGAAAAGTCGACGTTCCCGCCGGAGAAGATGACGCCTAGCTTGGGCGGCGCGCCGTTGGGGCTGGCGGGGAGATTGAGTGCGGTTACTGCATTCGGGCGGAGCAGTGGGGCTATGGCTACGGCGCTGCTGGGCTCAATAATGATTTTCATCCGCTCCCAGATGAGATGCATGGCGGCGATAATCTCATCTTCGGTCACGAGGAGGACCCGGTCGAGATGGCGGCGGAGAATCGCGAATGTGCGCGGGGCCAGAGAGGCGCGAAGGCCGTCGGCGATTGTGTCGCTGGAATCGAGAGACTGGAGAGTGCCGGTAGTGAGCGAGCGGTAGGCGTCATCTGCGCGTGCGGGTTCGCAACCGAAGACGTGGATATCGGGGCGGATGGCTTTTGCGCTCAGGCAGGTGCCGCTCAGGAGGCCGCCGCCGCTGACGGGAGCGAAAATAGCGTCGAGATCGGGGACTTCTTCAAGCATTTCTTTTGCCGCCGTGGCTTGGCCGGTGATGATGAAGTCGTTGTCGTAAGGATGGATGAGAATGGCGCCGGTTTCGGCCTGAACACGCGAGGAAGTTTCCTGGCGGGAAGTGATCGTGGGTTCGGAGAAAGTGATGCGGCCGCCGTAGCTTTCGACAGCGCGGCACTTTACCGGCGAGGAGTTTTTGGGCATGACGATGTAAGCGGGTACTCCGCGCCACGCGGCGGCACAGGCGACGGCGGCACCGTGATTGCCGCTGGAGGGAGTGACAATGCCGTGGGCGGCTTCGGCGCCGGTGAGCGAAAGGATGGCGTTTGCAGCGCCGCGGATTTTGAAAGAGCCGGTTTTTTGGAAGTTATCGCACTTGAAGAAAAACTGGGCGCCGGCAATCGTATTTAGAGACTGCGAAGTGAATACGGGAGTGCGGTGGATGCGGGGAGCGATGCGCGCGTGGGCCTCGCGTATGGCGTCCCATGTGGGCGGCCGATAGTTGGTGGACTCGACTTGTGGAGATGTTCTCATCAGATGCTTTGATACGAGAGTGAAGATTGCATTTTTCTGCGCGCGGTCGTTTGAAACGAGACACATTATGGCATAGGGAGAGAATGTTCAGGAGATTAGGGCGATGGATTGGGGGTTTGCAAACCGGCCAAAGTGGACGCCTCGAGAAATTGCCAACCGGCGAGAAGGACGTGCGGTAACCGACAGTTAAGAAAGTCGAAAAGTGAATTGTTCGGCGTGGGGGTAGGGAGGTACTATCGTCGCGGAATTTGCGAAGGCAAAGCGAAGTACGGAGGATAGTTCATGGGAATTAAAACGATACGGATGCGACGCGCGGTTGGAGCACTCGCGTTTGTGGCTCTGCTGAGCGGGATGGAAGTTGCGGCCAATGAGGTGCGGACGAAAGACGGAATAGTGGCGGGGTCCGCGAGCGCCGACGGGAAGGTGCAGATTTTTGAGGGCGTTCCGTATGCGGCGCCGCCGGTGGGAGCGTTGCGATGGAAAGAGCCGCAGCCAGTGGAGAGTTGGAAGGGCGTGCGGAAAACAACGGAGTTTGGCGCGCGTTGCATGCAGGGGAATGTATTTGGCGACATGGTGTTTCACGATGCGGGGCCGAGCGAGGATTGCCTGTACCTAAATGTGTGGACGCCGAAGACGTCGGCGAACGCGAAGCTGCCGGTGATGGTGTGGGTGTATGGAGGAGGATTTCAAGCGGGTGCGACGTCGGAAGGCAGGCAGAATGGCGAAGCGTTGGCGCATCGGGGCGTAGTGGTTGTGAGCATGAACTATCGGCTGGGTATTTTTGGATTCTTCTCTCACCCGGAGCTGACCAAAGAATCGACCCACCATGCTTCAGGAAATTACGGATTGTTGGACCAGGTGGCAGCTTTGGAATGGGTGCGCAAAAACATCGCGGCGTTCGGCGGTGATCCGGAAAATATAACGATATTTGGAGAGTCGGCCGGGTCGTTCTCGGTAAGTGCGCTGATGGCTTCCCCGGTTTCGAAGGGGCTGATCCATCGCGCGATCGGAGAAAGTGGCGCGTTTTTTGGAAGGACGCTTCCTGCGAAGCCGCTGACGGAGAGTGAGCAGGACGGGGCCAAGTTTGGGGAATCGATCGGAGCGGACAGTCTGGAGAAACTCCGGGCGATGACGGCGCAGCAGATGCTTGATGCCGCGATGAAAGACAAGAACTCGTTCCGTTTCGGGCCCAACATTGATGGATACTTTTTCCCGGAGAGTCCCGCGGAGATCTATGCGAAACACGAACAGGCGCACGTGGCGCTGTTGGCGGGATGGAACCACGACGAGGGAAATTACCACATGTTCTTCGGGAAAGATGAGGCCACGAAAGAAAACTACGCGAAGAAAATCGAACAGACCGATGGAAAGAATGCGGATGAAGTGCTGAAACTGTTCCCAGGGGGAACGGACGAGCAGGCGAAGGAGTCGGCCGGGCTCCTGGCGACGGCAAACTTCATCGGGTACGGGACATGGAAGTGGATCGAGGAGCAGACGAAGCTCGGTGGGCCGGCGGTGTATCGCTATGAATTCGATGATGCGCCACCCCCCGCGCCGGCGGCAGACGGGACGCCAGGTGTGTCTCGGGGGGCTTATCACTCGTCGGAAATCGAATTTGTGTTTGGGGCGCTCCCCTCGAAGCAGCTTCCATGGCGGCCGGAGGACTTCAATTTGTCAGAGGAGATGGGCGGATACTGGACTAACTTTGCAAAGACGGGGGATCCGAACGGAGCAGGGCTGGCGAAATGGCCGCGGTACACGGGAAAAGATGGCTATGAAGTGATGCACCTTGCGGCGAAGCCGCATGCGGAGAAGGACGGGCAGCGGGCGCAGTATGAGTTGCTGGATAAGCTGGCAGCAAAACCGTGATCATGCATGGTTACGCTCTGCCAAATCATCGCGACGACCTAAGTCGATCAAGAGGCATGGACGGCCTCTGGCTGGAACTTGATGGCGGCGGCGATGACTAGGATTATGAAGACGACCATCACAACGACCTCGGAGATGAGGAAGGGCGGCTCATTGCCGTTGGGAGCCAGGGCGTGCAAGGCAGGAACCTTCATGAAGAGCTGGGCGATCAGGACGAAGACGTTCAGATAAAGAGCGATCGTGGCAGTGATGGCGTAGGTTTTGCGCCAGGCGCCCTCGAGATGTTTTACATAGCGAGCCGGAATGGCTACGGCGAGCACGACTAGTGAAATGATGCCCAGAATGATCCCGGGCGTCACTTTGTGAAACGGAAAGAGAAAGCCGGTAATGCTGGTCAATGCGGTGGTCGTCAGAAAAAATGGCGGTCCAACCATTGAGTCGCCTTCCGGCAATCATCCCGAAGACGGCGATAAAACCGGTGAGGATGCCAATCAGACTCAAGAGGACGTGAAAGAAGGTAAACGCAGTCATACCAAAAATCATGGATTTCCCCCTTTAAGCGGAGATGCCCGTGGATGGTTTGGCCGACAAGAGAGGTGCAATATTCTGCTTTTGACGGCCATTTGCAAGTCCTTATTAAATCGAACAACGGCTAGCACTGGTCCCATAAGCACACTGGGAACCGATGGGGCACGATAGAGGAAGCCAAGACTGCCAAGCGAGTACCTCTAGTACCAAGGATTGATGCTTGACCGGGTTGTCAGGTCTGCTACGCTGAGATACCCCTTCTCAAACGGCGCGAGGGCCGCCGAATCAATCACTTCCTCGCGCGGAGGAGGACAAAATGCAAGGTGCAGAACGCAGACAATTGAGCCGCCACACGCTTCGCACGCCATTGCGATTCCGATCGACAGGTGTGGCTGCCGATAGGAGCGAGCATTTCACGGAGGCGCTGAACATTTCACGCGGGGGATTTTACTTTGCCTCGTCGGCGCCGCTGCAGGTGGGGATGCCAATTGAAGTGACCCTGCGCATGCCGGGAGAAGTGACCGGAAGCCAAGCCGAAGAGATGCATTGCGCAGCGCGGGTCGTGCACGTGAAGAATGAGGCGTATGCCGACGGACGAAACGGGTTCGGGGCGGAGATCGTCAAGTTCAATTCGGTGCCGGTGTAAGATCGCTGGATGTCATAAGTTCGAATTCCTAATTCAACAGTATAAATGAGCGAAGTAACCTGGGACTCGTGGCGGGTGACTCGCGCTGACGACGCTAAACGCCCGCTTACGTTCGTTGGCGGACCTCTGTGTTCCCAGGACAAACGATCTGTGACTTTTTAGCGGGTCCTCAATCCGAGCCGAGGCTTAGGGCGGTCGGATGCTTCGGTTGATAGAGCCCGATTTCGCCGCCACCCGGAAGGGACACCTTCGTGATGGAGCCCCATCTTTCTTCAAGAACGACTGAACATGTGGCGCCCTTCTTTGCCAGGGCCGTCATTTCGGATTTCAGGTTGTCGCACATGAAATAGAGTTCATGCGGACCGTTCTTCTCGGACGGATGGAAGGCAGCTTCACCGGGCGGTAGCGCGAAGATCAGCCAGCCGTGGCCGGCATCTACCGACTTGAAGCCGAGGACATCCTGGAAAAAAGCGCGGTCAGCTTCAGGGTCCTTCGTGTAAACGACTACGTGAGCGCCAGAAATCATGCACGCCTCCCGATAAATTCCAGGAACGCATGGCCTGTGGAAGTCTCGGGCGAACTACGAATCCATTCAATGCTAAACAGATCAGGACTCTGCCAAAGGGTTAGAGCTCAGGGTTTCGCGGCGGTGACCACTACGGTGGTCTTCGCACTGCTGATGTTGTCGAAGCGATCGTAGGCGCGGACGGCGACGGTGTGCTCGCCGGAAGCGAGATTGCTGAGCGTGAATTCGTAATGCTCGTCGGGGGCGTCGCTGATGTTGCCGATTGGCGACAGGAGCGTCCAGTCGCCGCCATCGAGACTGTATTGAGCGCGGTCAATTGTGCTGGCAGGATCGTGCGCGTCGAACTTGGCGATGATTGAGACAAAGGATGGGCTGCTTCCGCGCGTTACGACTGAAATTGCATCCAGGTGTTCGATGATAGGCGGAGTATTGTCGACTTCGAATCGCTCACTTTCGCGTTCGGTTTTGAGCGCGATGGCGGATGGATTGGAAGGAGCGTCGGTGGCGACGATTTTGAGATAGTAAGCGCCATCGGGAAGGGTCGTGGTGTCCCAGGAATAAAATTTTTGGTCGAGTTTATCCTTCAGTAGTTTCCACTCGTGCTCGTTTTCACCGCGATAGTAGACGCTATAGAGCAGATCGTCGTCGTTTTCATCGTGAGCGCTCCACAAAATGGATTGATATCCTTTTTCGCGAAAGCCCTGGGGAGGTTGCTCGAATTTCGCCGGCGAGGTGGTTTGCGAGATGAACACGCCGAGAGTGCTTGGCGAGGGCGGCAGCTTGAGGGTGACGCTGGGGGATTGGCCGGTGGAGATGATGGTGGTGCTTTGCGCGCGGATGCCGGGATCTTGGAGGACGGTGGCGTCGACGACGGGAGCGACGTTGCGCGGCAGGTAAGCGAGGCTGACCCAGTCAATGCCGTCGCCGGGGCGGCCATCATGAAGGACGGCTTTCCACTGGAAGAAGCGGGCGGACGGGGCTTCGACGGCGCTGCCAGGCTTGGAATATGGGCCGAACCAGCGAGACCATTCCTTGCCGGGATCTTCTGTGTTGCCGGAGCGGACGAAGAATTCGAGTCGCGGTTCGCCGGAAGGTTTTGTGGACCTTTCGGCGGCCGCATCCGCGGGCGGGCCCCACCAATCGAGACGTCCCCACTGGGAGAAGAGTTGTGCGTCAAAGGAATGGGATTCGTAGGAGCCTACGGCCTCGTACCCGGGGCCGACGGAGAACACTTTTCCGGGATTTGCGGTGCAGAGGAAGACTTTGCCGGTCGCATTGCGCGCGATACCGGTGATTTGCGCGGAGCCTGCTTTGGCGAGCTGCGCGAAAACCCCGTGAGCATCGATGGCGAGGAGAGCGCCGTTGTTGCCCGTCCCGGCGAGGACGCGCCCGTCGGCAGCGAAGCCCAGGGAATAGACGAGCTCATCGCGTGAAGACCAAAGTTCATCAGGGGCGCCATCGGGAGCAATTCGGTAGATGCTGCTGGAAAGAGTGGGCGGGAACGCGACGAAGGGAGATGTTTGCTGGAGCTGACCAGAAACCGTGCCTGCGACGCCGCCAGCGCTGCTGGTGAAAGTGGTGATCCCTTGTGGCGAAGTGACGATGGTCGTGGCAGTTGGAGTAGCCGATCGCTGTTTTTCGCCGATGGCGGCGATGTAAATGGAGCCATCAGGAGCGACGGCTAGAGAAGTGATTTCCCGCTTGGGGGTTTCGTAGAGGACAAAACCTTCGGCCGCATGGGCGGCGAATGCGGAGGAGCCTTTTTCTTTGTGCGAGGAGTTGGCGTCGGGGCGAGTGATGCGGAGGACGCGGCCGTTGGGTTCGGTGCCCGCGAGAAGATTATTATGAGAGTCAAAAGCGAGAACGCGAATGTGGGCTTCTTCGCTTGCGTAGAAGAGCTCGCCCTTGCCGTCGGGGGAGACGCCGAAAACCTCGCCTTTGTCGCCAGTGGCAACGTAGAGGACGCCGTCGGGGGCGAAAGCGATGTCCCAGATGTATTTTGACTTGGGGTCGAAGAAGACGGATTTTTCGCCGGAGGAGGAGACGCGATAAACCTTGCCGTCGGGAGAAGTGGCGACGTAGAGAGCGCCTTTGGAGTCGAAGGCGATGGCTTGGGCGACGAGATCGGAGGAGTCAAAAACGGTCGTGGGCTTGCCGGAATCGTCGAAGCGAAAAACCTTTGCGGGAGAGCCGCCGGCGGCGTAGAGAACGCCTTTGGGGTCGAGGCGAAGCGACCAGAGATAGGATGCATCGGCGTCGGCGAGGAGCGTAAATTTTGGGGCGAGTTCGAGACGGCCGTCGCTGCGCACGGCGACGCCGTGGGCGGTGCCTTTGAGGAACTCGTCGGAGGTGGATGCGAGCCAGCGGCGGGTGTGTTCCGCAAAAAGAGATGATGGAAGGAGGTAGAGGAGGCAAAGGAGGCAAAGGAGGCAAAGAATGCAGCCGAGACGAGGCGCGCGAAAGCGGCGAATCGAAGAATGATTGGACAACGCGCGTTTTGGCATGTGGGTGGTCACCGGATTTGGAGATTCAGGGAAACGATTCCTGTAACAGGACCCCCGAGCGCGATGGAAGACTCGCTGGCGAGGGATTCGCGCAGAATTTGAACGGAGCCTGGGGCGGGGCGGCCATCGACGACATTGATTTCGGAGAGCGGCACATTGGGGAGCTCTTTATCGTCCCAGAGGATTGTGGGCGTGGGGGCGAAGAGGCCGACGTAGAGCCGATCGTTGCGGCGCTCTTTGTTTAGAACGGCAATGAGTTGATCGAGGCTGGCAGAACTGCTGCCGGCGCTGGAAAATGAAAAGCCACGCGAGGCGCGATTGAGCATGTCGCCATCGGTAACCAGGACGCGGAGAGTGGTGCCGCGAGTGGCTTGTTCGGGGACGCGGACGGTGGTTTCTTCAATTCGAGCAGGGCCCCGATAAGGTTGAAGCAAGACGCGGACACGGAGAGTTTCACCCGGAGCGGCCTCGCCTTTTTCCAGCCAGGCGCTCTCGATACTGAAGGATTGGCGGCCGGGGACGCTCTCGACGTGCAGGGCGATTCGGTCGAAGACGGGAATTTCGTGGGTGTTGGTGAAGAGGCGCGTGAAAATGTTTTGAATGGTGAGAGCAATGGGCAGGCCGTCCGGCGAAAAAGCATCGCCGGGGGCAAAGGTGTTTTCAATCTGAACCGGTGCGTGGCCATGAACGAGGATCTGGCCGGAAAGATGAAGCGTGGTGCCTTCGCCGTAGAGCGAGTTTTGTGTGAGGCCGTTGAAAACGGTGAGGCCGATGAGCAGGGGAGTGAGCTTGGGGTGATCCACCATCTCGAAGTGCAGCTTTTTTTCAGAGCCGCCGACGGCGAGAGTGAGATCGAGAGGAATCATGGGAGGAGGAGCGCCGAGCTTTCCTGTGACGGCTGTGAGATGGTCACCGGTGATGGTGCCGATGTCGCCGCCGACGTTGATGATTTTGGTGGAGGCGAGTTCGGAAGAGAGAGTGGTGACAACTTCGGTGCGGGCCATGGGGAATTGGACGTCGCCGAGGCTCAGAAAAGGATGGCCGCAAAGATAGACCTCGTTGGCGCGAATCGCGGTGACGGTGCAGGCGGAACTGATCGAGGTGTCACCCTGCACCAGGACCATGCCTGCCATGTCGCCGGGGACAAGATGGGAGTCATCGGGCTTGGGAGCGGCGGTGCCGCCTTGCGCGGCGACGAAACCGTAGCCTTGGAGCTGGCTTGCGAATTGGCGCAGCGCTTCGGGCTGGTAGCCAGAGAAAACGAGAGGAGTCTCGATGGGTTCGAGAGCGGAACCGGTTGGCAGGTCCGTGCGCGAAGCCGCGTCCTGCGGGAGCGAAACTTGCTGGGCGGGGGCTTGGGGCTGAGGCTGGATATTTTCGGAGGAAGGTTGAGGCTGAGGATGAAGTACGTCCTCGATGGGAGTGACGCCGCCGATGGGCTCTTTGGTGAAGACGCCGAGCTTGAGGGAGAGAGCGCCTGCGAGCTTGCCGTCAAGATAGACGGGGCTGCCGCTCATGCCAGCGACGACGCCGGTATGCTCGACTTTTGGCCCCTTAAGCTGCACGAGAATAATGGTTTGCTTGGGACCAAGGAAATTCGGCATGATGCCGATCACTTCGAGGTCGAATTTTTCGACTTGCTCTCCGGCGAAGATGGTATAGGCGTAGCCCTGCATCCCGGGGCGAACTTCGCTAAGGGGGAGTATCTCCGTGGAATTAGGGGCTTGAGCCCCGGCTGTGAGGTGCGTCGGAGCGATTGCAGGAAGCATCGCAAACGCCAGGCCTGACACGATGAGAAAGCGGGAGATACGGCGAGTCATGAACAGCTTAGGCCTGGCCGAGAGCATGAATCGCTAATCATACCCGCCGAGGTACGGGGAAGCAATTCAACCACAGGTTGGCCAAGCCGTAGGACAGAGAAACTAGCAGTCCTAGCACTAGCTTTCGGTTCGGGCCGTTCTTAACCCGAGCAGAGTCATGACCGGCCGTAAAATACTTCCGGATTCGACCCCACAACTAACCGAGGGAAGTACAAATCTTCCTCGGCTTTGCTAAAGTAACGGAATCCCGATGACTGGCGAACCGAACAATCTCTCACCCATTTTGTGCGCCCACCTGTTCCGCCCCGTAGACCAGAAACTACTCGACCTGCTGCGTTCCCTCGCACCAGCCGAATGGGATCTTCAGACCACCGCGCCCCTTTGGAAGGTCCGCGACGTCGCGGCTCATCTGCTCGACACGGCTCTTCGCAAACTTTCCTTGGTCCGCGACTTTTGTTACGTGAAAGCTGCCGACATGCGTTCGCCTGAAGAGGTGCTCCTCCTGGTGAATCGTCTCAATAGCGAAGGCGTCGCCGTCTATCGGCGTCTGAGCCCGGGCGTCCTGATCGATCTGATGAGCATAGCGTGTGAGCAGAGCGCCTGCTTTCACGAGTCCCTCGACCCGTTCGCTCCTGCCGCGTTTGCCGTTAGCTGGGCCGGCGAAGAGAAGTCTTCGAACTGGTTTGATACCGCTCGCGAATTCACGGAACGCTGGCACCATCAGCAGCAAATTCGCCTGGCCACAAATCGGCCCGGCATCATGACCCCCGACCTCTATCACCCCGTCCTGGATTGCTTCGTGCGGGGGCTGCCTCACCACTACCGCGACGTCGCGGCCCCGATGGGTACGACGCTTCAGCTGGAGATTTCCGGAGAGTGCGGCGGGCGATGGTTCCTGTCTAAAAAAGCGAGTCGCTGGGATTTGGTTCGGGAACCACACGCCGGCTTCGCGGCCCGAGTGACCATCCCGGAGGCATTGGCGTGGCGTCTTTTCACAAAAGGGGCTGACCGAGATGCGGCCCGCGCACAGATCGAAATCGAAGGAGATCGAAATTTGGGTGAAAAGGTCCTCCAGCTAACCGCCATCGTCGGATAGTTCTCGGTTCTGTTCGTCTCGCCGCTGGTTGCAGGGAGGCATCGACGTTTGGCCCGAGTAAATGTAGAATTGCGGCGGCGAGGTGCGAAATGGAAGAGTTGAAACGATTGAATAAAGAAGAAAAGAGCAGCGTTTCGCGACGGGAATTTTTGGGGAAGACGGCTACGGCAGCCGTGGGGTTTTCGATTGTGCCGCGGTACGTGTTGGGCGGAGCGGGATATGTCCCGCCGAGCGACAAGGTGAATATCGCGTTTATCGGGGTAGGGGCGCAGGGATTGCGCGTGATGCTGGGGTTTTTGAAGCAGCCGGATGTGCAGGGCGTGGCGGTGTGCGATGTGACCACGAGTGCTGCGAATTATCCGCAGTGGGATGACCATGAATTTACCAAGTCGGTGCGGGCGCTGTTGGGAGTGGACAGCGGGTGGGAATGGCTGAGCCCAAACGAGCCGATTCAACTCACGCATTCGCTGCGGGTGACGAGCGGCGTGGCGGGGCGCGAGCCCGGTCAGAAGATTGTGAATGGATATTACGGGACGCAGCAGCGGTCCGGAACGTACAACGGTTGCGCGGCTTATGTCGATTTTCGCGAGTTGCTGGAAAAGCAAAAGGATGTGGACGCGGTGGTCGTGTGCACGACGGATAATTTGCACGCGGCGGTTTCGATTGCTGCGATGAAGAAGGGGAAACACGTTTTCTGCCAGAAGCCTTTGACGCACACGATTTATGAAGCGCGAAGGATGGCGGAAGTGGCGCGCGAGACGGGAGTCGCAACGCAGATAGCCGTGGGCAATCAGGCCTCGGAGGCGACGCGGTTGCTTTGCGAATGGATATGGGCAGGAACGATAGGGCCGGTGCGCGAAGTCTACAACTGGTCGAGCAGGCCCTACTGGCCGCAGGGAATTGAGAGGCCGAAGGAAACGCAGCCTGTGCCGGCCGGATTGGATTGGGATTTGTGGCTTGGTCCTGCGCCTGAGCGCGGTTTCAATCAGGCGTATTTGCCTTTTGTGTGGCGCGGATGGGGAGATTTTGGATGCGGCGCGCTGGGCGACATGGGCTCGTACAGTTACGACACGCTTTTCCGCGTGCTGAAACTGGAGGCGCCGGAGAGCGTGGAGGCGAGTTCGAGCGACAGGTACGAGGAGACTTATCCGCTGGCGTCGATCTGCCGGTACAGCTTCCCTGCGCGAGGAGACATGCCCGCGGTGAAATTCAATTGGTACGACGGGGGATTGAAGCCGGCGAGGCCGGACGAGTTGGAAGAGAACCGGCCGTTCAAAGGGCAAGGCGAAGAGGAGGACGAAGGTCTGCTGTTTGTTGGGGATCACGGAAAGATTTTATGCGGATTCAACGGAGCTCATCCGATGCTGATTCCCCAGGCAAAGATGGACGCCTTTCAGCAGCCGCCGAAAACTTTGCCGCGTTCGCCTGGGAATGAGCGGGAATGGCTGAATGCGTGTAAGGGAGACAAGACGAAGCCGGGCGCGAATTTTGAATTTACGGGCAAGGTGACGGAGACGTTACTGTTGGGGAACGTTGCGTCCATGACGGGCGAAAGGCTGCATTGGGATCGCGGAGGTTTGAAGGTGACAAATTCTCAGGCGGCGCAGAAGTTGGTTCAGCCGGAACGGCGGAAAGGCTGGGAGTTGTAAGAAATCGCGTTCTATAAGTCACGAGCTCCAATGCGTCACCCTTCGTGGAGATGGC
The DNA here is from genome assembly GCA_963718945.1 of uncultured Acidobacteriota bacterium. Lineage (GTDB taxonomy): Bacteria > Acidobacteriota > Terriglobia > Acidiferrales > UBA7541 > Acidiferrum. Next base: position 174,249 of record CAVRAJ010000001.1, read on the forward strand.
AGATTTTGTTCCCGGGAACAAAATCCGCGTTATGTGGCCAAACCTGTTATGTGGCGCTCGGACTTGGGCCCTTTTCGTTGGCTGGCAGGAGGCTACGCCGGACTTTCGCTCTACCCTACGCCGTTGTCGGGCGTAATCGCCGATGGTAGAGTGCTCCACGGCGCTCCTGTTGGCACGGTGCAGTCGAAGGTGAAGGCCCTTGCCCCGCAAATTGACGCCCTACCGCACAACTTCCGAGTGATCCGACCGTAGATCGCGGACCACGCGTTATTCGTACCTCAGCGCTACCATCGGATCAACTCGTGTCGCGCGTCGCGCAGGGATGTAGCTGGCCAGCGCCGCCACGCCGATCAGCAGCGTCGCGACGCTGAGAAGGGTCGTGGGGTCGTTGACGCCAACTCCATACAGCATGCCGGAAAGGAAGCGTGTCAGCAGCAACGCTCCGACTGTTCCTAGCACGACTCCGGCGATCGCTAGCATCATTCCGTGTCGCACCACCAGATGCAGAACATCCTCGCGTTTCGCGCCCAGCGCCATGCGGATGCCAATCTCGTGCGTGCGCTGGTTGACCGTATAAGATATCAGCCCGTAAATGCCAATCGCCGCCAGGCCCAAGGCGAGCGCCGCAAAAACAGCCAGCAGTTCCATCTGGAATCGCCGGCCCGCCACCGAATCGTCCACTACCTGTTGCATGGTCTCAACCTGGAACAACGGCTGGTCTTTGTCAACTGCCATCACCGCTTGCCGCATTGCCGCCGTGAGCGCCGCCGGCTGCGTCCGTGTGCGCACAATCACCGCCATGTATGGCACAGGCGCCTGCAGCAGCGGAGCATAGACTTCGGGGCGCCCTGCTTTAACCAGCCCATCCTCCCGCACATCCCCGACAATGCCGACTATCTGTCTCCAAACGGGCGCGCTGCCGTCTTCGAGCTTCACCCGTTTCCCCATGGCGTCTTCACTCGGCCAGTACTGGCGTGCCGCTGCCTCGTTGATGATGGCCACCGGCAGCGAGCTCTCATTGTCCGCCCACGTGAAGGTTCGCCCGCGTAACAAAGGGATTCCCATCGCTCGGAAATAGTCAGGAGTGATCTTTGGCCGCTCTGTTTCAATCTTTTCCTCGTCCCGTACAACAGGGTGGCCCTCGATGGAAACTGGACCGGTGTCGTTCGTCAGCATCGGCGCTGAGTCCGCTGCTCCTGCACATTCCACTCCGGGAAGCGACGCTATCCGCTCCATCACCTCGTAAAAGAACTGGCCTTGCCGCCGCGGCTCTGGGTATTTGGAAGGCGGCAGCATCACGAAGGCCGTCAAAACGTTCTTCGCATTGAAACCAGGGTCAACCTGCTGTACCCGCACGAAGCTCCGCACCAACAGACCGGCTCCCGCGAGCAGCATCAGCGCCAATGCGATCTCCGCCACCACTAAAACGTTACGAGCTCTGGCGCGCGTAACGCCACTAGTCAACCGGTTGCCGGATTCCTTGAGCGAACCTTGTGAATCCGTCCCTAACCCTTGTAGCGCGGGCGCGACACCGAAAATCAGTCCCGCTGCTAGCGTCAGCGCAGCGCTGAAGATCAGCACCCGCGGGTCCATCGTTGTCTCGTTGAGGCGCGGAATATCTGGGGCCAATCGGATAAAAAGGTGCAAGCCCTCGTGGGCCAGGAGCAGCCCAGCCACTCCGCCGCAAACAGCCAGCAACATGCTCTCCGTCATGAACTGCCGGATCAGGCGTCCGCGTCCTGCTCCCAGCGCTAGCCGCAACGCCGCTTCCCGCTGCCGCACGGCTCCACGGGCGAGCAGCAGATTCGCCACATTCGCGCACGCGATCAACAGCACCAGACTGATCGCACCGAGAAGGATCAGCAGCGCCGGCCGCACGTCGCTCCCCACCTGTCGTTGCCAACTGACTACCTTCACACCCAGGCCGCGGTCTGCATCGTACTTCTCGGCGAGTCCATGACTGATGGCATCCATCTCGGCTTGAGCCTGCGCCAGCGTCACGCCGGACTTTAGCCGCGCGAACGTGTAGTAGTTATTGCTCACGCGCTCGTCGCGGCTTGGATCGGGTGCGGGCGGAAGCCAGGCATCGACTCGATACGACGCGCGAAGGTCCGGCGGAAATCGAAAATCAGCGGGCATCACACCGATCACGGTGTAATTCTGTTGATCGACATTCACTGTCCGGCCGATCACAGCGGGATCTGACCCAAACCGTCTTTGCCACAGGCCGTAGCTCAAAAGGATCACGTGATCGTGGCCCGGCTGATCTTCTTCCGGCAGGAATCCCCGCCCAAGTATCGGGCGCACCCGCAGCAGTTCGAGGAGTTGCGACGAGGTGATGACTCCGAGCAACGACTCGGGATGATCGCTGCCCTTGATGTTAATCACCCAGGTTCGCGTGGTGGCCATTTCTTCGAATACAGTGCTTTGGCGGCGCCAGTCTTCAAATCTGGGATATGCCGTCCACATACCCCAGTGGTCTGTGTTCGGATTGGTTGACCAGAGCTGTACCAGTCGATCCGAATCAGGATAGGGAAGAGGCCGAAGGAGCACAGTATTTACAACACTGAAGATTGCAGTATTCGCGCCGATGCCGAGCGCCAGCGTCAGAATCACCACAGCGGAGAAACTGGGCGCTTTGCGAATGCCGCGCAATCCGTAGCGGATGTCCTGGAGAATGGTTTCGAATCCCGGGAACTGCCAGGCCTCACGCGCGTTTTCTTGCGTCCTGGCCAGATTGCCGAAGGCACGGCGCGCTGCCGCGCGAGCATCGTCGGCAGGCATGCCGCGTTCGACGTTTTCGGAGGTCATCAAGTCGAGATGCGCTTGCATCTCGTCGGAGAGATCGTGGTCAAGCCCTTGGGGAAAATGCAAGACGTGGCAAATTTTTGACCACCATTCGCGCATGGATTCACCTCTGCGGAGCCAGAACTCGGCCCATCGCTTCCACGAACCGCATCCATCTGGATTTCGCCACGACCAACTGCGTACGGCCGAGAGGAGTCAGGCGGTAGTATTTCGCGCGCCTGCCGTTCGGCGTTTTCTTCCATTGCGCAGCAATCCAGCGCCGCTGGAGCAGGCGTTGCAATGCGGGGTAGAGCGAACCGTTGTCGACAAGGAATTCGTATTCAGATTGGCGCTCGAGGAATTGCGAAATGCCGTATGCGTGGTTCGGTGCAGCCTGCAAACTGCGAAGGATTAATACCTCGAGCGTGCCCTGGAGAAAGTCCAGGGTGTTCGGTGGATTGTCTACCGTAGACATTCTATCTATTTACGCCTGAGAATGATTTTCGTCAAGCGAATGGTGAACCCCAAAGCGAGCACTGGACATGCCCGCCTCCCGGTCAGCCGGAATGGGACATGCGCTTACACAGCGGCAGAGCATGGCATGGCTGCCCGAGACGGTCAGAAGCGGTGGATGGGGCCTATCAGGTTCCAGTGTATGGAATACCATGTTAGGAAGAGGCAGGCCAGCGCGACTAAAGTAAACTTTAGGCGCGAGACGAAGCGCGTATCGGCGCGGCGCCAGATGCGGATTCCGGCGATTACGGCAAAGATGCTGAAGAAAACGGCCAGGACCGAGAACCAGTTTATCAGCCAAAAATAACGCTCGATGATGGGGAACGCGGGTAGGTCTGCGTTTTGAAGGTTTCCTGCCAATGCGGCAAGCCAAATTCCCACGATGATCCAGGTGAAAGCGGCGAGACGCGGGCCGATGGTGATCCAGAGGCTCGCGGACTGGGCTTTGAATGGCGGGCGATCGCGGAAGAATAGCTTTCTGCCCCACCGGATCAAGCTGGCCAGGACGACCAGGAGCAAGATAAGGACGCTGGCGCCGAGAGAAATTCCCACAAAGGATTTGTGCTCGTACCACGGCACGCGCTGAAGCTGCACGCCGGGAAAGTTGACGGCCAGGCGGATGATTTTTCCTGATGAATCGCGAATAGCGAAAAGGCGAGCCTGATCGCCCTCAACCTGCCAGAGATCTTTGCCAATGGGTTTCCATTTGCGGGTGTGGCCGCGCAAGTCTTTGGAAGTGTCGATGGTCAAGACGCCATCTTTATCGACTTTGGCGATGGCCTGGGCGGAGGGGTTTCCGATAGCCAACTTGGTGCTATCGGCGCGACGCGTCGATTGATAACTGCCGGCAATGTTCTTGAGCTGATCCACAGGGAATGTTTGAACGGCTGGGGGCGTGTAAGCGGGAAAGTAACGATCCGCAAAGCCGTCCAGAAGTTCCGCGCGATTGCGGCCCGCGGAGCCGGCGGAATTGTAGGAAACGAAGACGACGAGTTTTTGCGTGGGCTCGAGCAGAAACATGCTGTGAAAGGCGATCAAATCTCCGTCATGACCGATAAAGTGAAGATTATTGCGCCAAGTTTGATAGAAGCCCATGCAGATCGGGGGCAGTTGGCTGGAAGCGTCGAACTGGGGAGTCCACATGGCGTCGCGGGTTTCGGTCTTGAGAATGCGGTGGCCGTCAAGCTCTCCGCCATTTAGCAAAGCGAGCGCAAATCTTTCCATATCTCCTGCGGCGGAGGAGATGCCGCCAGCAGGAGCGGGATTGAAGATTTCAAAACCGATGGCGGGTTTTTCCGTGTTGGCTCTGTAGCCGTCCGAAACATAAGGAGCAAGCTCCGAGGTCATGGGTTCATTGAAGCTGGAATGCTTCATGCCCAGGGGTTGGAAGATGTGCTCGGAGACGTATTGCTCGAAGGGTTCGAGGCTGACGCGCTGAACGACATAGCCTGCAAGGCCGACGCCGTAATTTGAATAGGCGGGGATTTCGCCGGGAGGATACATACGGCGCGGCTGATTGGCGATCAGGAAATCCCTCAGCGAAGTAGATTTTTGAGGATCGACATAAATAATGTTGCGAACTTCCTCCTCGAAACCGCCCGTGTGGGTCATCAGATTGCGGAGAGTGACGGGCTTCCCAAAGGCCGGGGCGATCTTGAAATCGAGATAATTGTTTACGTCGGAGTCGATGTCGAGCTTGCCTTGCTCGGCGAGCTGCATAACGGAAACCCAGGTGAAGAGTTTGGAGATGGAGGCGAGACGGAACATGGAGGTGTCTGGATCGACGGGCGTTTTTTTCGTGACCTCGGAGAAGCCATAGCCTTTTTTCAGAAGTTCCTGGCCGTCTTTCATTACCAGGACGGTGGCGCCGGCTACGTCACTGCGCTCCATTTGGAGCGGGACGAGGCCGTCGAAGAAGGCTTCGAGGTCGGCCTTTTCGAGAGGATGTGCTATGGACGACGGAGTTTCGGGCGAGGATTTTGCTGTTGCGGTTGAGGGAGCCGCGATTGGTTTTTGAGACGTTGGTATTTGCGGAGGGAGCGCGAGCGCTGGCAGCAGAGTGCAAAGTGCGAGAAGCGGGAAGAGAGTGCGAAGCCGGGTCATGTCGCCTCCGAAGGACGAGAAACTAGGGACAGAGTCTCTTGGAAACGTCGAGCGCACGCAACAGAAATCTGAAAAAGCAGCGGAGCACAAGGGTGGTCGAGCCTCGGGCACTCTGATTCGCGGAGACTGCCGAAAGCAGGGATTGATGTAGAAGAGGAAGAGCAGATATGATGCGGGTGCACGAAGGGGGAAAGATGAAGCGTATATTTTTGGCTTTCTTGATTTTGGCGGTCGCGCAGACGGTTTCCGCGCAGGATTGGGCGAAGGAGAAGCTGGCGAAGTCGCCGCGCCATGGCGAATGGGTGACGGTGAAGCACGATGGACGCTCGGTGGAGACGTTCGTAGTGTATCCGGAGTCGAAGGACAAGCGGCCGGTGGTCTTGATCATTCACGAAATTTTTGGAATGACGGATTGGGTGCAGGACTTGGCGGATCAAGTCGCCGCGGCCGGTTACATTGCCGTTGCGCCCGATCTTCTGTCGGGAATGGGTCCCGATGGCGGGAGAAGTTCGTCTTTCGCGGAAGGGAAAACGATGGAAGCGGTGAGCAAATTGAACCCGGATCAAGTGACGGCGGACTTGAATGCGGCGGCGGATTATGCAAACAAAATTCCCGCGTCGAATGGAAAACTCTATGTAGCGGGATTCTGTTGGGGAGGAAGCCAATCGTTTCGTTTCGCGACGAATCGCGCGGATCTCTCAGCAGCGTTTGTTTTCTATGGAGGGCCACCAGAGAAGGATGCGATGGTGCGGATCAAGGCCCCTGTTTATGGATTCTTTGCGGGGAATGACGCCCGGATTGGCGCCATGCTGCCGGATGCGATCGCGAACATGAAAGCCGCAGGGAAAACATTTGAGCCAGTGACGTACGACGGCGCAGGTCACGGCTTCATGCGCGCGGGCGAAGCGCCCGATGCCAACGACGCAAATAAGAAGGCGCGAACCGATGCATGGGAGCGCTGGAAGAGCCTATTGGCGAAGTGACACTCGCCGATTGCCAGCGGTAGAAGCCATTCATTCATAACGCAAAGCGACCATCGGATCGACGCGTGTGGCGCGTCGGGCGGGAATGTAGCATGCCAGAAGTGCGATGCCAGCTAGCAAGAGCGACGCGCAGATGTAAGTGAGCGGGTCCAGCGCGGCAACGCCAAAAAGGAAATTGCCGACCAGTCGAGCCAGCGCGCCGGCGGCGAGAATTCCAGCGAGCACGCCAAATCCAATGATCAGGAAGCCCTGGCTTAAGACCATCTTCAAAATTTGCCCGAGCTGAGCGCCGAGTGCGAGACGAATGCCGATTTCGTGGGTGCGCTGGCTCGCGGTGTAGGAAATCACTCCGTACACTCCGACAATCGCGAGGATGAGGCCCAAAATCCCCAAAGAGCCGGCGAGCGCCGCCGCGAAGCGGAAAGCAAGGAAGCCGTTCAATCCCTCGAGCGCAACGGTCATCGGCTGCACATCGAAAACGGGCATGGCGGGCTCGATAGAATGAATCAGACCGATAGCTTCTGGCGCGAGCGCCTGCGGCGTGGAAGCCGTGCGAAGCTGAAGCGTGGTTAAGGATTTGTACAGCTGGGCGAGAGGCACGTAAAAGATGACGTAGTTGGTGGTGTAAAGGTCGTTGTCGTGGCTGCTTCTGGAGACCCCGACGACTTCCATCACCCGGCTTGGGTCATCGAGTCTGCTGAAGCGCTTTCCAATAGGATCTTGGCCGTGCCAGTAGTGGTCGGCGAAGTTCTGATTCACAATGGCCACGGGTTGGGAATTTTGACCGTCGGAATCCAGAAAGCTGCGGCCCTCAAGCAGAGGGATGCGCATGGTTCTAAAATACTGCGGTGATATGGCATTGTAATTGGCGGCAGGAGCTTCCTGGCCGGGACGGGTCTGATAGCCGTCAATTTTGAGTCTGCTGTAATAGGTGGAGTAGCCCATGGGGACGCTGATTGCAAGACTGGCGGATTGCACGCCGGGAAGGGCGCGGGCACGGTCGAGCAGAGCCTTCTGAAATTGGCGCGCCAGGTTTTCATTGTAGCCAGCTTCGTGAGGGTCGATGGAAATATTCAGAACGCCAGTGGGATCGAAGCCAAGATCGGAGTGGCGCACTTTTTCGAGGCTGCGAACGAAAAGGCCAGCGACGATCAGCAACATGAGCGAGCCAGCCACTTGCGCAGTAACGAGCGCGTTCCGCATGCGTTGGCGGCCCGAGGTGGAAGTGCGGCCGCCTTCGTGAAGGATTTCGCTCAACTCGAAGCGCGAGACACGGAACGCGGGAGTAATCCCTACGAGAATGCTTGTGAGCGCCGCAGCGGCTAGGGCATAAACAAAGACGCGCCAGTCAAAGTGGAAATCGAGCACGGTAGGGAGGGCCGTGTGCAACTGGACGGAGCCGAACGAGCGGCTTGCGGCTATCCCCAAGATAATTCCACCGGCGCAGCCGAGGATGGCCAGCAGCAGGCTCTCCGTGAGCAACTGGCGAACGAGGCGGCTCCGCCTTGCTCCGAGGGCGGCGCGCGTGGCTATTTCCCGATGGCGCGCGGCGGCGCGAACGAGGCAGAGATTGGCGATGTTCATGCAAGCGAGGACAAGGACGGCCCCTGCGAGGAACAAAAACAAAGAGCTGACGAGACCCAAGGAGGGCCCAACCTCAGGTCCGGTCACCAGACTTGCGGGGCCGAGCGGAACGGCATGTACGGCTACCTCGGCGTGATTTTCCTCGGAGAGGCGCTTGGCCACGATTTGCAGCACGGGTTGCGCTTGTTGCAAACTCACGCCCGGCTTGAGGCGCGCGATCAACGCAAGGGTTGTGGCTTTGGGCTCGGCAAGGAAATTTTTCGGAGCGTCTTGCAAGACTTCAGCCATCCCGAGCGGCATATAACCCTGCGTGTCGAGCAGCGCCGCCAATCCCTGAAAGTGTTGCGGCGCGACGCCGACGATGGTCATTGGACGGCCGTTGACGGACACTTCCTTGCCGATAATGTTCGGGTCGCTGGTGAATCGCGATTTCCAGTAGGAAAAACCTAAAACAAGAACGGGGTCGGCACCGACAGCTTTGCCTTCAGAAGGCAAAATGAAGCGTCCGAGGGCCGGCTTGATTCCAAGGAGGCTGAAGAAACCGCCGTCCACATAATTCGACCACATAGGTTGGCTCTTCCCGTCAACGGTCAGGCCGTCCATTTGAAACATTTGTAGTGCGGATATGCCCGCAAAGATGCCGGACGTCTGTTGCTGAAATCGCTGAAAGTCCGGATAGGGAAACTGCGTGCCTGTGTCGCCGTTGTCGTAACTTTTTTCCAGAAAGACGACTTGGCTGGGGCGATCGATAGCAAGAGGGCGCAAGGTAAGCCAGTCGACGAGGCTGAACATCGCGGTGTTCGCGCCGATACCGAGCGCGAGGGTGAGTACGGCGATGGCGGTGAATCCCGGGCTTTTGCGCAGCATGCGCAGGCCAAAGCCTAAGTCTTGCACCAGATCGTGAATGTAATTGACGCGGCGGGTGTCGCGACAATTTTCTTTGGCCTGTTCGAGGCCGCCGAATTCGCGCGTGGCTCTGCGGCGTGCCTCCGCAGGGGTGGTGCCAGCAGCAGTATGTTCGCGGATCTTCTGGTCGAAGTGGAACTCCAGCTCTTCGCTTAGGTCATGCTCGACTTGGTTGCGGCGGAACAGAGAGCGAAGGCGAAGCGGCAAGGTGTAGAGCCAGTGCTTGGGGCGCATTGTGAGGATACCTCCTTGCTTAAATCGGGGACGTTTAAGCTTCTTTGAGTTTCACGATGCTCGAAATAGCCGCCGAGAGGCGGCTCCAGTTGGCGGATTCCTTCTCGAGATGCTTCTTGCCTGGCCGCGTGAGCGAGTAGAACTTGGCGCGACGATTATTTTCCGTGGGTTTCCACTCCGCGGTGATCCAGCCTTCTTGCTCGAGCTTATGCAAAGCGGGATAGAGCGAGCCATCGCTGACTTGGAGCACATCGCCGGAAACTTGTTTGAGGCGGATGCTGACGCCATAGCCATTCATGGGCTCGAGAGCAAGAATTTTCAGGAGAAGCAAGTCCAGTGTGCCTTGGACCAGATCGGAAGGTTTGCTCATGCGTTCTCCTCGGTTACCGAGCGTAATGTACATAAACTTCCCTCGGTAAGCAAGGGGAAAGAGGCGCGCCAGAAACGGCCAAGGGCTGCTGCGTCCACAGAATTACCTTGCTTGAGTTAAAAGGGAATGAACTTGCCCGAGAATTCGACAAAGCTATGATTTCAAGCGGTGTGGAACAACTCTGCCAGGGAGCCAATCTTCCGAGAGCCTGTGACTGTGCGGAAGCGTTTCGCTGCTGATTTACTCGACGTCCGAAACCTTGCCCTTCACGAAGGTCACTTTCAGTTCTTTGTAGACATAGATCTGTTTGGTTTTCAGGTCGACGATTTTATCCGGCTGCCCCATGATCGCTACGACCTGGTCAGTGGTTTGACCCAACTGGATGGTTGGGGGAGGCTGAGCGGGCTGAGCTGGAGCGTCATTCTGCTGTTGCTGCTGTCCCTGGGCATCCTGGCCTTGCTGCTGCGAATCCTGCCCTTGCTGCTGTTGCGAAGAGTCGCCGCCCGTGTCGATCGATAGAACCTGTTCGATCAGATCCGAGATCTGCCCCGCGTCGGCGTTGGCAAGATAGCCTTTGGGGAACTGAAAAACAACCTGGGCCCGGCGGAAGGACGGATCCTGCACGCCATTGCAGGAATCGCACTCGATAATGAAGACCGCAACCTTGCTGTCCTTCTGCTGGACTTCAATTCTGGTGGGATAGACCTTCTCTCCCACGGTTAGGAACTTTGTATCGCTTACTTGCCCTGGTACCGAGGAAGCATGCGGTATCCAACCTGGAATCTTCGTAGCAGCGGGAGAGTGAATGGTTCCATCTTTATATGTCGAGGCGAATGGCCTGGCGTTGGAGGTCGGGTAACTGAGGATTCCGCCTTTTTTTATGTCCAGGATGGTGCCGGCTTCAAGCACGGCGATCCCGGTGGAATCTTCGCCGAGCTTCACCAGTTTGTATTTGGTGGTGAGCTGAGTCTCCAAGGAAGCGGCGTCTTGTGCCTTCGCCGAATATGAGGGGAAAATTACGGCAAGGGCCACGACGCCATATCCGATTACCTTCGCGACTCTGCAATTCATTGTAAAACCCTCCTTGACCCTTTTCGACGCTGTTTTTCCTACACCAGAGAATAATATTCTTTCAACTCAGAATGCCTGAGCGCGCTGAGGGAAGCACCAGAAGCCGTATATCCTGGCGATTCCCCGCCCGCATTTACTTTGTCCGTTGCCGATCCGCTCCGTCGGCGGGCTCGGCCGGGTTGTTAGTCGTTTCCGCCGCCGCCGCCGGTCCCGCTGCTGGAGGCTTGCTTCACGTCTTGCTCGGTCTGGTCTGCGCTCTGCTGCTGGGCTTTCAGGTCGTCTCCCACAGTCAGATCAGCTTGTACCTGGCCATCAGGTGAAGCTTTCTTGTCGGCCGCAGGGCCGCTCGGCATGCCATTCTTTCCTTGATTCTTGGCCATTTCACCGAGCCCTTCGTCGATCTTGGCGCGGAAATCGTTCTGCATGTCTTGCAGGTCCTGGACAGCCACGGGAACTTGCGCGCCTGAAGCGCAATCTCCTTTTTGGCTGCTGCTGATGAGCACGGTGACGTTCTGGTTTCCGTCGGGAGTGTCCTGGATGCGAGTGAGTACGTCGCCCGGGGTCAAGGAGCATTCCGTGCCGTCGGCCATTTCCGGGTTGAGCACCGCGGAAACGACGAAGGTCCGGTGCGCCGGATCAAGCGCGGCGGGCACCTGGTCGGTGGAAGTGGCCGGCGGGTTGGGATTGGCGGCTTCTTGTTTTTCGGCCGCGATTTGTGCTTTCACTTCGTCGGCGATGGCTTGCTTTACTTCTGGAGTGAGAGCCACGGGGCCGTTGCTTGCCGCAGCGGGCTGATCGTCCTGACCAGAATCCGCAGCCGGAGCCGAGGCAGCCGCTTGCGCACCGGCATCGGCCGCAGCTCGCGCCTCGTAGGCAGCCTGAAGATTTGCTGCCAGCAAATAGTCAGCTATCCACAACGAGGGGCTGGCGTAAACCGGAGCAGGCGCAAAATAAGCTCCATAATAGCCGTACCAGGGAGCTCCACCCCATCCCCATCCCCAAGCGACAGGCGTGGCCCACGGATTGTAAGCCCAACCATAATAAGCAGGGCCGTAGTAATACGGAGAGACGTAACCATAGTAGGCCACTCCGTGCCAGTTGGCGCCCCGGTAGGCGTAAGCGTATCGGCGCCCGCCGGAGAAATACGTGCGCCGCATGTAAGGATGGCCGCCGCGCATGTATCCGTGTTCGGCGTATCCGCGGCCGTGTCCGTAGCCGACTAACCTGCCGCCGTCCCTGCCTCTGGATTCAAATCGGCGCTCGCCATGCCCGCCGTGATTGATCGTCATGCCGTGAGCGTGGATCGAGGTGACGTGTCCTCTGGAATTGAAATGGCCCTCGGCCCCGCCCTTGGTCCTGACGCTGGTTCTCGCGCCGTGACTATTGAAATTGTGAGTGCTGCCATCCGCATGGCTTACGCTCCTGCCTCCGCCATTGGTACGCGTTGTCGTGGTGGTACGAGTTGTCGTTGTGCTGCGTCCGTTGTTCGCACCCCCGCGAGTCGTGTTTGTGCGCGTAGTGGTCGTGCGCGTCGTCGTATTCGTATGTGTATTGTTCGTGTGAGCTGCGTTCGTGTGCGCCGTGCCTGTGTTGGTGTGCGCGGTGTTGGTATGAGCCGTGTTAGTGTGTGCGGTGTTCGTATGCGCGGTGTTGGTGTGCGCCGTGTTGGTATGAGGCGCACTAGCGTGCGGGGCCTGCGCTTTTGGCGCTGAAGCCGGCGGTTTCTTCTGGGCGGAAGCAAATAACGGCAGCATGATCGATACCAGCAACACCAACAGGCCCCGACCGAAGGCCTTTTTCTTCTCGCTCAAATTCATCAGTATCCTCCTCGGAAAATCCTTCAAAGCTTTACATCTCGAAACGCTGCTTCCGCTGAACAAAAGCATCTTGCAGAGAACCGAAATCCTATCCGACATCCTTCCTGTTCACGGCCGAACAAAACAGACTTCTAGATCGTCATCGTTGCGGCGGCGGGTGCGTCGCAGACGCGCGATCAGCTAAATATGCGATCGCGATAGAGAAACTAACTGGAAAAGAAATACAAAAGCGGAGCCATCGCGTAAAGTTCTCCGCGACCTGCGGTGGATTCGAGGGATATTCCATCTGAGAACTACACCCGTTCGCGGATTGTTCATCCGCATAGGGGCGTATCCTACACTGAGACAAGGGGGCTGGCAACGGCGGATTCATTTGGTTGTCTTTAGCGAAAACTGGCGCAGGCCGCGTTGGTTTGGCAAGGATGCGCGGTCAAGACTGGAGGTGGGAAACCTGATAGGATTCGTCGAGAAAACCGGGGACGGGAGCGTCCCTCGAGGAACAAATAAGGGAGCCAAGATCATGTCAGAACCAAGCAAAGAGGAATTACTGGCGCGGATCGCGGAACTGGAAAAGCAGGCGGGGTCGAGGAAGAAAGGCAGCCTGGAATTCAGGGTGGGAGAGAAGGGCGGGGTGAGCGTCTATGGGCTGGGGCGGTTTCCTGTCACGCTTTACTACGAGCAGTGGGTGCGGTTGCTGGATGTCGCGGGCGAGTTGCGGGCGTTTTTGGAAGAGAACAAGAGCAAGCTGAAGTTGAAGACGGCGGAGTAGTCGGGGAGCGGTGGAAGTAGCGAATAATATATAGGGAGTACTAGCAATTTCATGCTACCTATAGAATAAATAGGTGGATGAGGGTGTTGGCCCCGGAGGGAAGGCGCTGCGACCAGCCAAGCGGGTTACCCGAGGAAATTCCTGTCGGCGGGCTGCTGCTCGAGCTTGATCTCGCGGATTTTTCCGTGGGCCGTTTCGTAGGATTCCAGAGTTTTCCGTAGGGACTCGGAGAGTTGAAGGGCATGCTCGGGAGCCATGACGACCAGGAGTTGTTCCACGGATGCAAATTTTCCGGGAGTGACTTCGTGAATGAAAGAGAAATAGAGCTGGACATCGACCTGGCTGGTTTCGACCACCGTGTTGTTGACGTAGACGACGGGTCTTGAGGGATTGGCTGTTCTTTCAACCTTGCGAGTGTCTGATGAGGTCCGAGAAGCCGTAAGTTGAGTGCTTGCCATGGTCACTCGATGGTGAAGGAGTTGCTCTCGAATGGCTGTACACTTTTGTACATTCCGCAAATTTGTCCGCAATGCTGTGTCAGCGAGGAGTGAGGAAAGGTCAAAAACCCCAGGTGCAAAACCGGCACCCGAGGCACCCGGCTTGAAGCAGAGGCCGACGGCCGGGTCTTGCACAGGGAGGCGGCAACGGGCGCCTTTGCGCTTACGGCTGCGGCAACGAGCAAACCCCTTTGAAGCAGAGACGGGATCGGGTGATGCAGAGGTTTACGGTTTTTTTTCTGAGTGTTGTGATTGTCGTTCCATTTTGGTCCTCGAGTTTTGGGGGCGTGTGAGGTACACCCCCTACGTGACGGAAGGTGTGAGCAAGTTATTGAGTGGACTTGGTTTGCAGGCGTATGCGCGTGGCCACTAGTGCGAAGGGAATAGGGGCACAGATTGGTTTGTGCGCATGTGGCCGGATGAGCGGTCGGCGGGCGGCGGTTAGGTCAATGAGACGGAGAACAGGGGTGGGGGCCGCCGGACGAAGGTAAGAGCCAAGGTTCACGGTGTATTTTACGACGAGGCGAGATAACTTATCAGGTTGTTAAGTGTGTAGTAATGATTCGAAACACTTGTACCGGAGATGTAAGTTGGCGAAGGGAATGGGGATGTGCGGGAAATTGGAGCGCGAAACCGGCTAGCTTGTCGGACGATAGGACAGCGGCAAGGAACCCCAAGACCCAGGTTCAAACGACGAACCTGGGGCACCTTCCGTGTATTTCTAATGCAGGCAGAAAATGACGGGAAACTATCTTCGGGTCACCCGCCGGAATTTTGAACACTGCGAGATATGCCAAGCGCGGGATGGGAAAAATTATCCAAAAACGTCCCGTCTGTCCCCGGTTTCCCTAGACTCGAAGGGTACAGCTCGCGCCACACTCTTCTCCGCGCATGTAGCGCGATGGCTTTAGCCCCGCAGCCTTTTCCTGGCCGTGTTTTTTCTTCTAACCTCTTTAGAATTCGCAGTTACGAAAAATGTGTCCATAACTCGTTTAGACTACGCACTTGCAAAACACGGAACTTAAAGTCCTTTAGAATCCGCAGTTACAAAAAAACTCGGGGAGTTGGGACGCCGAATCTTATACCTCATCTCTTCCAAATCGAATATCCCACACCCGGCGAGTGGGCGCGGAAGTCTCGGCGTTGAGGTGGAGATTCGCATGAGAAGAAAAAGAAAGGGGGCACGACGTGTCGTGCCCCTACGGACCGATGGGAGGTGAGCGCGAATCAGAAGCGCGCTGTTGACTTAGTCCATGTGATGGTGCATGGCGAAGATGTTGTCGGGGCCCTGCTCGTAGGGGTAGACGTGGACCATCCAGCCGAAGATGACGGGGTGGAAGCGGCCGCCCGCTTCGGAGCAGGCATCCTCGGTGATGATGGAACCTTTGAGGCCGAACTTGGTCCAGTCGGCGGAGCGGAGCTGGCCGAGAGGAGGCAGGCAAAGATTGGTATGGAGGTGCCACATGGCGACGCTCAGGGGGATGCGAGCGTCGAGCTGATCTTCGGTGGCGCGCTTGGGCATGGTGTACATGGCGCCGACGAGTTCATAGCCGGTGGCGGTTTTTTTGTAGAGCAGGGAAGTGGGGCGCGCGGGATCGAAAGTCAGAGATTCGAGAAAGCCGTTGCGATAGCTGGTGAAGTGATATTCGGGTTGCGGAATATTGGGCAAGAAAATTTTGAAGCCGTCGTCGAGAGCGGCGTGGTAGTCCTTGTATTTCTCGATGCCTGCGCGAAGCTGCGTGACGACTTCGTTGGCACGCTGAACGTCTTCGGGAGTTTCGGTGCGCATGCTCGTCATGTACATGTGATGGCGGTGCGCGTCGTTGTGCCCAGGCGTCATGTCCTCGACAGCGGCCTTTTCATTGGCTTTTTCTTCGCCCATGTCCATTCCGGGCATGGGTTTCAGCTGAGGCGCGGCTGCTCCTTGCAGGGTGAGACTCTCCGTGGTGGGCGCATGATGGCCGGGCATGGCGACCAGCAAGACGGTGACGACGAAGATGGCGGCGAAAAGCATCGTGGTTTTCGCGGCGAGATGAAGCAACGTTCTACGGGCTGACATGACGTCTCTCCTCACTCAATAATACGAAAAAAAGAGGGCGGAGATTTCAAGCCGGAGCGGCATGGTTCCTTCGGAAAACTGTCCGGACGGACAGGGAGATGAGGTAAGGGAAGTAAAGGAGCAGAGGAAAAGCAGGGATCGGGGGAGGAATGAGCGCTTGCAGTTGCGAAATCGCCACGCGCGGCGTGCTAAAATCGTCGCGTGAAAAAGCAAAGAGTGGAACCTGCAAAACATTTGGCGGGCGGCGTGGAGCCGCCGGGAGACAAATCGATTTCGCATCGCTACGCGATGCTGGCGGCGTTGGCGGAGGGCACCAGCGAACTGCGGCATTTTTCCGCGGCTGCGGATTGCCATAGCACGCTTGGCTGCATGCGTGCGTTGGGCGCGGATGTGAAGATCGAGAAAGACGTGGTGCGAATTACCGGCCGCGGGCCGCGAGGATTGAAAAGCAGTTGGCGGGCGCTGGATGCCGGAAACTCCGGGACGACGATGCGGCTGCTGACGGGAATTTTGGCGGGGCAGGAATTTACGACAAAGCTTACTGGCGACGGATCGTTGCAGAAGCGGCCGATGAAGAGGGTGGTGGGGCCGCTGCGAGAGATGGGCGCGGACATTCGCGCGCGCGATGACAATTTTGCTCCGCTGGAGATCAAAGCCGCGCGGCTGCACGCGGTCGACTACCAGATGCCAATGGCAAGCGCGCAAGTGAAATCGGCGGTGCTGCTTGCGGGTTTGTTTGCGGAGGGCTTGACGAGTGTGACGGAGCCCGCACGAACGCGCGATCACACGGAATTGGCGCTGGAAGAGTTCGGCGCGGCGATTGAACGCCACGGGCGAACCACTAAAATTCACGGTCTCTCTGGCGGAAAAGGAGCAGGGAAGCTGGCGGCGAAGTCTCTGGACGTGCCCGGCGATTTGTCTTCGGCAGTGTTTTTTATTGCGGCGGCTTCGTTGCTGCCTGGTTCGAGCATTGCGATTCACAATGTCGGGCTCAATCCAACGCGCACGGCGATTTTGGATCTGTTTGTGGGAATGGGCGCATCCATTCAGATGCTTTCGTTGAAAACTTCGCATGGGGAAGTGGTGGGCGACCTTGCCGTGAAGAGCGCGTCGCTCAAAGGCGGGGTGATCGAAGGCGAGCAGATTCCGCTGGTTATCGATGAGCTGCCGATGCTCGCGGCGCTGGGGCCTTACACGGAGGAGGGCATTGAGATTCGTGATGCGGCGGAACTGCGTGTGAAGGAAAGCGACCGCATCGCGGTGCTGGTGGAAAATTTGCGGCGTCTGGGCGCGACGGTTGAGGAGCGGCCCGATGGCTTGAAAGTAGAAGGGCGGCGGGCAGGAAAACTGCGCGGCGCGGAGATCGAACCGCACGGAGACCACCGGATTGCGATGGCGTTCGCCGTGGCGGGACTGGCGGCGGAGGGCGCGACGGTCATTTGCGACGCAGATTGCGCGGGAGTTTCCTACCCGACGTTTTTTGAGGATCTGAAGCGGCTGGCGGAACGATAGATTAAAGAAGCGGAAAGAGAAATCTGAAATGCGAAGGGATCGATGGCTAGCTTGTTTTGCGGATGGAGATTGAGCCGTAACTGGTCTTGAGAGTGATTTTGGGCCCGCGATCCTTGCCGTACTTTCCATCGAGATGAGAATCGCCGGACTCCGCCGAGGTTTTCTTCAGGCTATCCGCAGAGAATTCCGAATCGATATCGCAGGAGTGGCAGTCAGCAAGGAGGTTGAAGTTCGCGGACTCTGGGAGCGTGAGAGAAATGCTGGCGTTGGAGTTGCTTACTCCGACGTCTTCCTTGGGCGGAGATGAGAAGCGCAGGGTGACGTCGCCATCGCGATTGTCCACGTTCACTTTGCCGGAGGCGTTTTCGATAGTGACGGAATAGCGATTCGTGCGTAATGCGATGTCGCCGGGCGCATCGGCAATTTCGAGATTGCCGGAGCTGGCTTCCATGTGGCCGGTGAGCGAAGTAAGCGTGAGATCGGTGCGTTGAGAGATGAAGCGAAGGCCTTTGGAGACTTTATCGGCGCGAATGGGGCCGTAGAATTCACCATCGAGAGTAAAACTTCCGGTGGCCGAAGCGACGTCGACTTGGCCGCCATTTCCTGAGATTTTGATGTCGCCTTTTGTGTCGGAGACTTTAACGTCGCCTTTGTGCATTTCAACGTTTACATCGCTTGAGGTGTCGCGGACCTCCACGTCGCCGCTGGCGCTGGTTACGGAGACAGGCATGGCCATATCGGAAACGGTGATGTCGCCCTGGTCGTTCCGAACGGTGAGGGCGGACTTCTTCGGGACTTGAATGTCCATGTCGACGCTGATGCGGCTGTCACCGGCATCCATGCCGGTGGGATGAATTTCATATCCGCCGCCGTTCTGAACGATCTCGACGGAAACCGGGCCCGCGCGGCGCTGGGCATCGGATTCGTTCCATGCGTGGATATTTTTCTTGCCGGAGACGCGAATTTCCGGAGTGTCCGAAGCGCGCACGGAAATCGCGCCGTGGCCGCCTCGCACGGTGATTCTGGCATTAGCGGGAACACTCATTGGAGCGACATCCAAATCGAACGGATAGGCGTCGCCCGAGAATTCAATGGGAAGGTGACCGGGAATGGCGCGCTTGGCGTAATCGACGGCGACAACGACGCTTAAGAGCGTGATCATACCGATAACGAGGAGGATTTCGCCCCCCGAGATGCGAGCTGAGCCGGGATCATCCGAGCGGCTTGCGACCATGCGCTCATAGAGCTTGATCGCGCCCAGGAAGATGAGCGCCAGAGGCCACCAATGCAGCAGGACATCGCCAATCTCGAGGCCACGGTAGTTGTGGAGAAGGAGGAGCGCGCCGACGGTCAAGAGAACGAGGCCTGTAAAGATTCCGCTGCTGCGTTGCCGGCTCATGGCCATTTGGATTTATTGCCCCTGTCCCTGGTAAGTCGTGGGTGCCGCGCCCGATGGAGAGGGCGGTACGCCTGGGGCCGGTGGAACTCCTGGCGGCATGGGAGCAACCGCTGAGACGTGGCCTTCGCTGGGAGCGAGGGCACAGGCGAGACTCATGAGTCCGATTACAATGATGATGATCGGGTAAGTGTTGCTGAAGTCGAAGTAACCGCCGCGCATTTCCTGCAAGAGAAAAAGCACGCCGACGGTTACAACAATGACGGGACCTCGAAGGCCGCGAATGGTGCAGCGCTGGCAGTTGCAATGAACATGATTGCTCATCGTTATCTGAACTCCCTAGGGAGCCTCCTAAGGCCGCCGATTCATGCGATTTCGGAACATGAGAATGCCTACCCCGATGAGAATCACAGGGAAGAAGAATTGCGAAATTCTGTACCACGGAAACCAATCAAAGTTATTGAGCAAGAGCAGCAGGCCCGCGCCAATCAAGAGAATCGGGCCGATTGGACGATTCCTGGTCAAATTGTCCAGAGGGTCGCGCAAAGTTTGGCCCGCGCGCTTTGCCTGCGCGGTGCGTAGCGCATCGATGGGCATGTAGATCCACAGTCCCGCGATGCAAATCCAGAGCGCGGCTTCCGCGCCGCCACTCATTGAGCCATTGACACCGAGGATGAAAAGAACCAGAAAAATCGCAAGGTGGATCATGCCTTTGCCGTATTGCTCGTTATAGAAAGCGCCCAGCCCAGGCAGAAAGCCGAGGAAAAAAGCCAAGGCGGGGCTCGGTCCAATTCCGGCAGGCGCTGGAGGAGGCAGCGCCGGGATAGAAGCTTGCGGCGGAGCTCCAGGTTGTGCGGTTTGATAGAAGGGCGGCGCAGGATGCCCCATGCCGCCAGCCAGACAATCCTCGCAATAGAGAACGTCGCGCACGGGCCGCACACAGTCCGGGCACATGGGCTTGCCACAGTTCCGGCAATAGCCTGTTGCGTCCACGTCAGAATGGACAGCACACTTCATGGAATTCTCCTTCCGAGGAACCGGCCGCAAACGGAAACGCTGACAGCCGGAACTTCCGTGGCGAGAACCTCAAGCTCTCTTCGGATGCTGTTGGCGCGGTTCTGCTGACGCGGAGCGTTGGGGTTGGTGCGGTCCGTGCTGCCCGGTGCTTTTCCCGGAGTGGATTGCGGCAGGGTGGTCTCCGGCGTGGCGGGCAATTCGTTGTCTTTGTTCAAGCGAGATTGGATCTCGTAAACAACACGGAGATCGCTGACAAATTTAGTGCTGTGGGCATAGACAAGATGAGCCTGGCGGTCCACGCTGCGATAGACGTTCACAGGAGAAAAATCTGCGAGCTTCGGTTTGCGCAATGAGACGCCCGAGGCGGCCAGAAGGATCGCCAGGGAAGCGGTAAGAGAGACGGCGCTGTATGCGAAGCGAGGCGAAGCCAAGCCGCCCAGCCAGCCGAACGCCCCACGCCAGCCTTTTTTGGTTTCGCGCGGCCCGAGAGTTTGATTCAATATCGAATAGATCAGAAGCGGGGGCGGTTCGACTTGCTCCATCGAGTGAAGATCGCTCAGCACACGAGAAACAGCGGCGACGATTTGCGCGCAGTTCTCGCACGAGTTCGCGTGCACATCGAATGCCTGCCGCTCGTCCGGGGTAAGCAGCCCGTCGAGATAATCGCTGAGCCGCGCTTCGGTTAGTTCACAAGTCCAAGTCATGACATGCTCCGCGCCGGATACAGCCGATGGTCCCATTTGTTGAGTCTCGGCAAGCAAAGAATCGTGCGAGTTGCTGAGAAAGCGGCAGCAGAGCTGCCGCACTCCAAATCGCCTAACCGCAATAGTATGCGGGACTCAGTAGAGGAACGAATCATGACGGGCGCACTCCCATTTGTTGCAGAATGCGCGCGAGTTCGATGCGTCCCCTGTTGATTCTGGATTTCACAGTGCCTTCCGGGACATCCAAAGCTTGCCGAATCTCGCTGTATTCGAGCTGCTGTAAATCGCGCAGAATGACAGCCTCGCGCAATTCCGGCGAAAGCTTGGTCAGCGCCGTCTGCACCTGCGAACTGAGTTCGCCGAGGAGCAATTGCTGGTCCGGCCGACGTCCAGCGGATTCCTTGTTTTCGACTACCGGCATGGCGTCCTCGAGCGAGTCCGTGATGCGGTCGCGCTTGGTGCGCCGGTAATGATCGATCAAAAGATTGCGCGTTACGCTGGTCATCCATGTGGCAAACCCGCCGTAAGCGGAACGGTAGCTCCCAATAGTTTTATACACCCGGAGGAAAACCTCTTGCGACAAGTCTTCGGCTTCTGTTCCATTGCCAGTAAACCTGTAGCAGATGTTGAAGATGCGGCGCGTGTGACGGCGCACAAGTTCCTCCCAGGCCGAACCGTCGCCCTGGAGGCATTGCTGGACCAGTTGGGCGTCCTGCTCCAACGTATCATCAGCCTCGAATCCCGCTACGGTGACCAGTTTGACGCCAAAGCTGCCTGGAGCCAACTTCGGCCTGCAACTATGGAACGCAAACTGCTCTCCAAAAGTTCCCTGTTGTCCTGGCCCGGACTACCGACTGCAAGTGGGGGCATCTTACCCACCGCTGCCCTTGGATACAAGCATAGCATTTTGAGAAAGGGCACCCTGCCGAACAGAGGTCTTCGCGCTCGCGCGGATGGGCTCCAATGCCTTTGAAGCTTCTGAAAAACCTGGATGATTCATAGCTTCCGTGTGCTTAGACGGCGACTTGTCCGCGATGCGAACTCATGGCTATTTGAGAGGTAAGAGGATCCTTCCTTGGGCGTGGTTTACGAACAATGAGCCTCGCCTTGACGCATCTGAAGGCGCCCGTTAGTCTGACAAGCCCATGCGTTCATCGTCGAGGAAACTGCTCATAGCTTTGTTCGGACTCCTTGTCCTCGGTCTCGTCATCTACTTTTCGCGCGGATTTATCCACCTCAACGATTTCAGCGGCGAAAAGCTTTTTCAAGCCGTTCGTAATGCGAATCCGTACCTGCTGATTCTTTCCATTATCGCGATTTATGTTTGCTATGCGATTCGCGCTTTGCGCTGGAAAGTGTTCCAAGGAAATCTGGGGCCATCGCGATTTTGGCAAATCTACGCGATGACTTTGGCCGGCTTTTCAGCGGTGTTCTTGCTCGGGCGCGCCGGCGAGCCGGTCAGGCCCGTGCTATTGGCGCGCAAAGAGGGGCTCCCGGTCGCGGACATGTTTGGAATTTACGTCCTGGAGCGAATTTTCGATTTTGCGAGTATGGCAGTGATTGCGTCGATTGGGTTACTGCTTTTTAAAGCACACGCACATGTGGGTGAAGCAGCGACCACGCTCGAAGCCGCGGCGAAAACCGCAGGCACGTTTTTTTTCGTGGCCGTCGTTGGAGCTATCGCGTTCCTCATTTATCTGCGGCTGCACGGCACCGCGCTTCTTGAGCGCCGCCTGCAAGGCTGGCATGCCGCACATGGCTGGCGCGTCGTTGTCGCCCGCCTATTGCTCGGATTTGTGCGCGGCGTGCAGGCTATTCGCTCCGTTGGGGAGCTCTTCCTGGCCGCCTTTTATTCGGCCGCGCATTGGTTTTTAGTGGCGCTGGTTTATGTTTGGGTGTCGCATGCGTTTGGCGGGAGACTTGGCACTCTCGATCTTGGCGATGCCATGCTGGTGCTGGCGTTCACGTTGGCCGGCTCGGCTGTACAACTGCCCGGCGTGGGCGGAGGCGCGCAAGTGGCCACTTTTCTGGCATACACGACTGTCCTCGGAGTGGAAAAAGAGCCCGCAGCCGCGGCGGCAATTGTCCTCTGGCTGATTTCCTTTGCCGCGTGTAGTCTTGCGGGCGTGCCGTTGCTTTTCCACGAGGGGTTTTCGCCGGGGAAATTGCGAGAGATGGCGAAACGTGAAGAACAAGAACTGGAAATTTGAAAGATAATGTTACTACCGAAGAACGCACAAGGAGATGCCTGAGTGAAGTGTCCATTTTGCGCGCATCTGGACGATAAAGTGATCGATTCACGCGAGGGCCGCGCTGGCGACACCATTCGGCGGCGGCGGGAGTGCCTGAAGTGCAGCCGCCGGTTTACGACCTATGAGCGCATCGACGAAATTCCTTACATGGTGATCAAGAAGGATGGACGCCGCGAGCGGTTCGAGCGTCAAAAGATCTTGCAGGGATTGCTAAAGGCTTGCGAGAAGAGGCCCGTCGCCACGCCGAAACTCGAAGCCATCGTGGATGAAATCGAAAGCGTGGTTCATGAAGCGACGGAACGCGAACTCACTACCACGGAAATCGGCGAAATGATCATGCATCGTCTAAAGAAACTGGATAAGGTCGCCTATGTCCGCTTTGCGTCAGTGTATATGGACTTCAAAGACGTGCAGGAATTCATGTCGGAACTGAAGAATTTATTGAAAGACCGCGGAAAAAAGTAAGGGCGCTCTCAGCGCGGCCATACGCCCGCCGTGAACGTTCGAATCGTCGTGAAACCGAGCTTTTCATAAAGTTGAACAGCGCCATAGTTCTCCGAAGTCACGGTCAGCGTTAATTCCTTGAATTTCATGCTGCGCAGCGTCTCCCCGGAGGTTTGCATCAGCATGCCGCCGATGCCATGCCCTTGATAACCGGGAAGCACACAGATTTGCGTCGTATGCCCGACGCCGGGAGAAACTTCACTGGTCAGGATCGCGGCGACGAGCTCATCGCCCCCTGGCTGGCGAAGCACAAACGAGGCTCCCGGCACGAAATGCCCGCAGCCCGGCAATAAAATAATGTTCTTCAGGAACTTCAACGCGCCGGAGCGGCTGCGGTACTGGTCGTTGATTTCGCCGTCGACGTGGTTCGCGTATGCCAGATAAATCAGCTTGGCGCATGGTTCGAAGTAGCGATCGTTCCAGCGGTCCAGGCGCATTCCGGCGGAAGCTCCGGGCTTGGCCTCGGACAGTTTCTGCAGGTCCTGGAGCATGAATTGACGAGTGTAGAGGCGAAAGCCCTGATTGCTTAACGGGACTTCCACCGGCCCGCTGAAGGGCATGAGCTGCGCTTCAATACGCGAAAGCTGAGGAATCGCGCGCATGGAGAAGAGCATCTCATCGAGCAAGCGCTGCCCGATAGTTTCTTGCGAAAACTTTGCAGAGACATAGAGACCGCCGATGAGGCCCTTCTGCTCTTCCAGGACGTAAAAGGAGTAGCCCGCTGCGTTCCCGTTCTCGAACGCCACGCATCCCGCGAGCGCGTGCGCGTCCAGGAACCGCTTGATAAGTTCCAGTGCGCTGCGGTAATCCCAATGGAGTTCATCACGCCAGTGCCGCGCTTCCTCTTCAAGGAGCGGCTCAAGTTGGCGGACCGTCGTCTGGCGCAAGTCGACAATGTTCATGGAGAAGAGGACTGCTACGCGGCCCCTGCCGCTCAAGCTCTATGATAGCCGAATCGGAGGCCGCGCAAACAAGCCGGCGCCAGGACGATACAACTCCGACACAGGAGGGGCAGGCTTCGGGAAACCACGCGGAAAAGATATGCTAACATCGCGCGTGTCGTACTTGTTTCGTTAGGAGTAAAAACCGGCGGCGCTGGCAGCGCCATTGCGCAGACTACGAATGTCAATCCTGTACGAAATCCGCTATCCGACCAAGTGGTATACGAAACTTTTCATGGCCGTTCTGGCGCTGGTTTTTTTCGCCGTGCTCGCGACGGCAGCCATCGCCGGATTTCTCGTCTACCGGATTGTCAAGCCGCAGCGCACGGGCAGCGAAATTGACATGAACAGTTTTCCGGGCAAACCGGACCTTGTGGACTTTGCGGTTCCGCAGTTGGGCGATCGCCATGGCTGGTTTTTCCCGGGATTCCGCGGCGCGCCAACCATCGTCCTGTGCCACGGATATGGTTCGAGCCGAGGCGAGCTGCTGACGCTCGTGTCGGCTTTGCAGGACCATCAATACAACGTGTTTGTCTTTGACTTCGCAGCTCACGGTGTGAACGACGGAATTACCACATTTGGCTATCGCGAGGCCGACGAGGTGCGCGCAGCCGTTGACACCGTAGCAGCAAGAAACGATGTGGATCCAGCTCGCTTCGGATTGTGGGGCTATAACTTGGGAGCCTATGCCGCCTTGCGCGAGGCGGAAAATGACCATCGCGTCCGCGCTATCGTGCTCGATTCCGTCTACGACCTGCCGGAACAGATGGTGAAAATCGGAGTGGAGCGCAGCGGCCTCGGGGGATTTCCCCTGATGGCGCGCTCGGCGGAACTTAGTTTTACTTGGCTGAATTACAAGTACCGCGAAGATCCGCCGCTCTCGAAAAAGTTAAGTACGCTAGCAGGTGTGCCCAAACTGTTCATTGAAGCCTCCGACGATCCTGAACTTGCCGATATCACGCGCCAAATGTTTGAGAAGTCGCCCGAGCCGCGCGAGCAAGCGATGATTCCCCACGGCAATTTTGTGTCCATGGACGAAAATGACAAGCGCGACTACGAAAATCGCGTCGTGAGTTTTTTTCTACTCAAGCTGCCCGCTACTGGCTCGCCCAGCAGGTGATCGTTTTTCAATTCTATAGAGGAAAAAACCTGTCGTATCCAGATCAAAATGGACTTCCTTCGCCGTGAACCCAGATCCGAGTTCAGATCTCCTATAAATTCTTTCAGTGAGCACGTAGCCCTCTTCAGGATGCTCTCTATCGCACTCGGCGATCTCTCGGTGCAGGTAGAAACTGAGGCTATAGAGCTGGCCGCGGTTCATAGGTTTGACGACTGTGAGCTCCGCAACTGGAATTGCGCGTCGCCGAAGTTCCTCAGAGAGAGTCCGGCCAGACGGATCGTGATAGAAGAATGATGGCAGAAGTTTGTTAGCGTTGGACATGGCGAAGAGAATGGGCAAGACGCAACAAGCGGCAAAACCTTGGCCAAGAGCGCCTTTCGCGCCGAAAGATGTACCAGCTCCCAGAAACAGGTTTGCCACGCTGAGCGCTCCGAATATGAGGCCAGCTGAAATCCCAAAATTCAGGTTGGCCTGTGAGATGTGGGGAGTCAGATATTCCACGACCGCAAAGCAGCAGGCAAATAATAGCGAAGAGACAAGTAGGAACACTGAGAGCGCTCTTGTTCGTGCAGATGCAAACGCGAATCGCGACCGCGTCATGAGCGCCACCAGCGCGGGAATTGCTGGGAGAATGTAGCCGGGCAATTTTGATTTTGAGATGGAGAAGAAGATGAGACAAAAGAGAACCCACATCAAAAGGTAAAGCGAGGAAGGAGAGATGCGTTTCGAGCGCCACAGCTGTGCCGACCCAGTCGAAGCTGCCCACGCCGCCAAAGCAGTCCAAGGAAGAAGAGCAACCACCAAAACAGCGCAGTAAAACCAGAACGGCTGGATGTGCTGAAATTCGGGGGTGAGGTAGCGTTTGAAATTGTGCTCGATGATGAAGACGCGGAAGAAATCGGGATTGCGGCGGGCGCAGAGGATGTACCAGGGCAGCGCTGTAAGACAAAACGCGGCGATGGCGGCGGGATGGAGCAAGCGAAATGCGTCGCGCCAGCGTTTCGTAAAAAGTGTCCAGAAGAAAACCGCGCCGCCACAGAGAATGATCCCGGCAGGCCCCTTCGCAAGAACGGCGAGTCCCAGAAAAAAGCCGAATAGGATGAGAGCGGCCCACGGCGTCGATGAGTTTGTAGGAGCAGGACTTTCCCCGCCCGCGGCCGCTGGAACGAGGCGTAGGACAACTGCGGCGCAGACCATCGAAATCGTCAGCATCCCGCTGAACGGCATATCCGTAGCCGCGGCATGCGAGAATCCGATCATGCCGAGGCTGGTAGGCAGCAACAACAACAGCCAACGCGCCGTTTCCTCGCCATACATCCGCCAAGCCAGCCATGCCAGCGCCAGTGTCGCAAGCAGCGCTGAAAACGCGCTCGGCAATCGCGCCGCCGTTTCGCTGACGCCAAAAACTTTGAAGCTTACCGCCGCCTCCCAATAATAGAGCGGCGGCTTCTCAAACCACGGCTGGCCATATAGCCGCGGCGTAACCCAATCGCCCGTTTCCGCCATGTCGCGCGCAATCCACGCGTACCGCGGCTCATCCGGACCAACAAACCCGATAGCTCCCAGATGGCTGAAATAACAGACGTAAAGTGTTGTGAAAATGAGAATGGCCCAGCCGATGCGGGCCGCAGTCTTGGCCCGCGGTTTTTCAGGACTGGCAGTAGGCGATTCGCTCACGGAACGGAAAGTCTAGCATTGAACCACTATCTTCGAACCGGCCACCTCTTGCATACTGTCGCGCGTCGGCCGCCAAGCGGCCGCCTTGGCCCAAAATGAAAGACTGGCTCGAATACTCCGCTGTTTGGCTGATCTTGAGGACTCTGAACGCCCTTCCTAGGCGCGCCGCGCGCGGTTTTGCGGCCTTCGTGGCGAGCTTGCTTTTTTCCTTGCAGCCAAAATTGAAGAAGACGGCGGAGTTTAACTTGCGGCTCGCCTTCCCTGGTTGGACCGACGCGCAGCGCAAAGACGCCAAGCGTAAAATGGCGCGCAATCTCGGGTGGATGGCCGCCGAATTTGCGCGTTTTCCGCGCCTTACCAAAGAGAATATCGAGGAAGTGGTGGTCCTCGAGGGCCACGAAAATTTCCTGGAAGGCCAGCGGCGTGGTAAGGGCGTTCTTTACCTGACGGGCCACATCGGCGCCTGGGAGCTCTCCTCCTTCGCGCACGCACTCTACGGCTATCCGCTGCATTATATGGCGCGGCCACTCGACAACAAGCGCCTCGACGCGCTCGTCAACCGATACCGCTGCGCCTCGGGCAATCGTCCGATTTTCAAGAATGAATCCGCGCGGGTTATGCTCAAGATATTGAAGGACTCCGGAACTGTCGGCATTCTTGCCGATCAAAATACCCTCCCAGCAGAAGGCGCTTTCATTGATTTCTTCGGCAAATCCGCCTGCGCGACAACAGGGATCGCCCGCGTGGCACTGCATACCGATGCAACTGTCGTTCCCGGACACGCTTACTGGGATGAAAGCATTCGAAAATATCGCCTGCGCTTCGAACCTCCTGTCGAATTGATTCGCACCGGTGACATCGAGCGCGACGTGTTTGAAAATACGCAGCGCTTCGCCAACATAATCGAAGAGATTATTCGCAAGCACCCCGACCAATGGGTTTGGGTTCACCAGAGGTGGAAGACGAGACCATCATACGAGCCTGTACTGTATGATTTTTAGGAGAGGTCCTCGATGATGCAAACGGCAAGATCGTTAGCGGAAGCACTGGGCGCAAAACTCGAAGGAGATGGCGCGGCCGAGTTGCGCGGCATAGCGGCGCCGGAGCGCGCCGGGCCGCACGACCTTATCTATGTCGAAAAAGCCAAGCACGCGAGCCGCGCCGAAGCGTCCGCCGCGCTCTGCGTAATCGCGCCGGAAAATCTCTTGATAAAAGAGAAGACGATCCTCCGAAGCCCACACCCCAAACTGACATTCGCAAAAGCAGCGGCTCTGATTATTGAAAAAGCTCCTATTGCCACTGGAATTCATCCGACCGCCATTGTCGCGCCTCTGGCAAAAATCAGCCACAGTGCAGGTATCGGCCCGTTTGCCGTGATCGGCGAAGACGCGCACATCGGCGAAGGCACGCAAATTGGCGCACACAGCGTGATTGGTGCGGGCTCCTGGATCGGTGACCACTGCCGCATTCATCCGCGCGTCACTCTCTACGCGGGCGTTCGAATCGGCCATCGCGTGGAGATTCATTCTGGCGCCGTCATCGGAGCGGACGGTTTTGGCTACGCGCAAAGCGAAGGCCGCTACTGCAAATTTCCGCAAACCGGCATCGTGGAAATCGCCGACGATGTAGAAATCGGCGCGAACACCACCATCGATCGCGGCTCGCTCGACGATACGCGCATTGCCGAAGGCGTCAAGCTGGACAATCTTGTGCATATCGGCCACAACTGCCAGATCGGCGCGCACACCGTAATGGCGGCGCAAGTCGGCCTTTCAGGCTCCTGTGAATTTGGCAAGCATGTGGTGGTGGGCGGCCAGGCCGGTTTTGGAGAGCAATGCTGCCTTGAAGATGGCGCCGTCATTGGCGGTCAGTCCGGCGTACTTGGAGGCAAGACGATCCGCAGTGGTCAAACCGTGTGGGGAACGCCCGCGCGCCCGCTCGAAAAGTTCAAAGAACAATTTGCCTGGCAGGCACGACTACCGGAGCTCGCCGCGCGCATCAAAGAGTTGGAAGCAAAACTGGAAGGTCAAACCAAAAGGGAAGTGACGTGAGCGCGGGTCCACAATGGCGCGTGATCGTAATTGGCGGTCACACACGTAACATCGGCAAGACGCAACTCGTCTGCGATATCATCAGCGCCTTCCCGCAAGCCAACTGGATCGCGGGGAAAATCACGCAATACGGCCACGGCGTTTGCGCACAAAATGGCAACAATTGCGATTGCGCTCCTGACGAGCACATCTGCGCCATCGAATGGGAAGCAGAGGCGCAATCCGGCACAGACAGCGCACGGTTCCTGGCAGCAGGTGCGAAACGTTCCTTTTGGCTTAGAACGAAACAGGGGTTTCTCGCCGAAGGCCTCCCGTTGATGCGCGATGCTCTCAAAGAAACTCTGGGCGAAGTTGGCCAAGATGCTCCTCCGCTGATCCTCGAAAGCAATTCACTCCTGCAATTCCTGAAACCCAGCCTCTATTTCGCCGTGATCGATCCCGCTCGCGAAGATTTCAAAGATTCCGCCCGCGTCGCTCTCGATCGCGCCGATGCGCTCGTTCTCCGCGGCTGGCTGGATGCGCCGGCCGGCGCCCCCTCTTGGATAAAACTCCCCGCCAATCTCCTTCGTACGAAGCCCTCCGTGTCCCAACGCGAAGGCGAACCACTTCCCGAACCTCTTCACGTGCTCATAGAACGGGCGTTACAAGCACCGCCAAGTATCACCCTCTGACAACGATTCTGTAACGCTCCTGCATCTTAGAAGTTGACCGGTCGCGGCACGGCAGCGATAATTGACTGGTACTCGTGTTACCCGGTTTTAAGAGCGTTTCGGCGCTCGTGCTGCAAATCGTGGGAAGTCGCTAGCAATACAGTGGTTAGGCCATCTTCGAGAAATTGGGCGAATCTAATACGCCTGCCTTTCAGTGGATTTTGCCTTGGGGGACGTATTTTGGCGACAGGTACACGCACAGGTCTGGATAGGCCCGTTACTGGCATGCCGCCGGTTTGGCATGAGAAGGAACTGGCTGGCTCTCTCGAGCAAGCCATCGAGAACGGCGCGAATCACCTTCTTTCCCTGCAAGCCGAGGAAGGCTATTGGCTCGGCGAACTCGAAGCCGATACCACTCTTGAATCCGATTACATTTATTACTTGTACGTACTTGGCAAGGCCGATGCCGGCCGCATCGCCAAGCTCGCCAATTATGTTCGTCGCCGCCAACTCCCCGATGGTGGCTGGAATATTTTCCCCGGCGGCCCTTCCGATCTGAACGCAACATGCAAAGCGTATTTCGCATTAAAACTCGTTGGCGATGACATCGATTCGCCGCACATGACGCAGGCGCGCGAAACCGTGCTTCGCCTCGGCGGCCTCGAACTCACAAATTCTTATGTCCGCTTTTATCTTGCGCTGATTGGCGCTGTCGGGTGGGAGCTGGTTCCTTCGATTCCACCCGAACTCTTACTCTTGCCGAACTGGTTTTATCTCAACATCTACGAAATGTCGTCCTGGACGCGCGGCATTGTCATCCCCATGGCTATTCTCTCCGCGTTGCGGCCAGATTGGCGCTTGCCAGAGCGTGCGCGCGTTGACGAACTCTTCAAGGACATCTCGCACAAAGCCGCGGCGTTTGATTGGGGCAGGCAGCTCATTTCCTGGCGCAATGTTTTCCTGGCCATTGATCGCGGCCTCAAGCTCTACGAAAAACTTCCTTGGAAGCCGCTTCGCAATCGCGCTCTCCGCGAGTGCAAAGCCTGGATGCTCGCGCACATCGAGCGCAGCGAAGGTCTTGCAGCGATCTATCCAGCGATGATGAATTCGATCTTCGCGTTGATGGCGCTCGGCCACGGCCCCGACGATCCGCTTACCTCTCGCGAAATTCGTGAATTTTCGCGCTTCGAGATCGAAGAGGGCGACAGCATTCGCATGCAGCCGTGTGTCTCGCCAGTTTGGGACACTTGCATCGCCATGGTCTCTTTGGAAGAGGCCGGATTTCCGGCCGATCATCCCGCGCTCGTGAAAGCTGCGGATTGGATGCTCTGCAAGCAGGTTCTTGGCCCCGGCGACTGGCAATTCAAGAACAAAGACGCCGAGCCAGGTGGCTGGGCCTTCGAGTTTCGCAACGATTTCTTTCCTGACGTGGACGACACCGCTTTCGTCCTCATGGCGTTGCAGCGGGTGAAGCATCCAGATTCTGAGCGTATGGAAAAATCAGTTCGACTCGGCATTCAATGGCTCCTCAGCATGCAAAACAAGGACGGCGGCTGGGGCGCCTTCGACCGCGACAACGACCGCAAACTTTTGTGTAACATTCCTTTCGCCGATCACAACGCCATGATCGATCCTTCGACAGCGGATGTAACCGCCCGCGTTCTCGAATGCCTCGGCCGATTCGGATGGCCGGCGGAGCATCCCGCCATTCAGCGCGCTGTGAAGTTCTTGTTGAAAGATCAGTGCGAAGACGGCTCGTGGTTCGGTCGCTGGGGCGTAAATTATGTATACGGCACCAGCGGCGCACTGCGCTCTCTCGAAACCGTTTCCCTTACCGCCAAGGAATTTTGTCAGCGCGCGGTCAGTTGGCTGCGCACCGTTCAGAAAGCTGACGGCAGCTTTGGCGAATCTCTCTGGAGCTACACCGATCCGGCTACAAAAGGCCAGGGAAACAGCACAGCCTCGCAGACCGCCTGGGGCCTGATCGGATTGCTCGCCGGAGCGCAGTCTGATGATCCCGCTGTTCAGAAGTCCGTTTCCTACCTCGTCCACCAGCAAAACACCGACGGCTCGTGGAGCGAATCCGACTTTACTGGTACCGGTTTTCCAGGCGTCTTTTACTTGAAGTATCACCTTTACCGCAACTCTTTCCCGCTCTACGCGCTTGCGCGATTCCGTAATCAGGTGCAGGGTCCGCACGAATATTGCGCCATGAAATTCCAGCCAGCCGAATTCCGGCTGCGGAGCGAGTTCTAGAGCCCGCGATGACGTTTTCTCTGCGGCTAACCGCGGATCTCACTCTGGGTTTGGCCGTTCGCGCGATCGGCGCCAAACGCGGGCAGCCCCTGATGCTGCAGCTTTCGGCAGACGATGTTCTAGCTTCATCTTCCGCTTCCCAAACAGCAAGCGGCCAAGGAACAGCACCCGATTTTTCGCCGTCGCTCGCGGCCATGCTCTCCCAAAATTGCTCCCCGATCATTTGGATCACGGGTAGCGAAACGTTGGAGCATCCCCATGTGGCTCGCTTCACCAACGCTATCGCGGCATCCCGGCGGCACGTCTTTCTCGAAACTTCCGGCGCCCCACTCAAGTCTCGGCTTCATGAGTTTCAGCCCTCTTCTCATTTTTATTTTGCCATCCGCTTCGCTGGCTGCAACGCGTTGCGCGATCAGCGCGATGCTCGTGAAGGAGCATTGCACATTGGATTGGAAGCATTTCGCATGGCGCGTCTGGCAGGTTTTTTTACTTGCGCGCATCTTGTTTTGCAACCAGACACGGTTGCCGGTGAATTAGAGGAACTTCACGCCCAAATCAGCAAGCTCGATGTCGACGGATTCGTGATTACTCCGGGCGCGCTCACTCCCGAGCTTGTGAAGCAAACCGGGCGCCTGCGCCGCCATTTGTTGAGCCGTCGCTGTGCGCTGCTTTCCTCCTTGCTGGATGCTGGAGCGTTGTCCGCCGTGTCGCGAATTTCTTTGGAGCTGCGACGACCTCCGCTGCCAGAGTCGCAACGAGACAGTTTGGGCGAAGGTGCCGAAGCCGGATGACCACTCTGGTCACAGGAGCGTCGGGCTTTCTGGGCAGCCATGTGGCGCGCCAACTCGTCGCTCGCGGCGACGAAGTTCGCATCTTGATGCGTGCATCGAGCACGAATCGCGCCGTTGCCGACCTCTCTCTCGAATACGTGACCGGCGATTTGCGCGATCCAGCTTCTCTCGAACGCGCCCTGTCCGGCGTAAAGTGCGTTTTTCATGTCGCCGCTGATTACCGGCTTTGGGCCAAAAAATCTCGTGACATTTACGACTCGAATGTCGGCGGCACGAAAAATCTACTCGCTGCCGCAAAACGCGCCGGCGTCGAGAAATTTGTCTACACCAGCAGCGTGGCGACTATCGCCGTGGACCGCCCTCAGCTCCCCAATGAATCCACCGACGCTAAGCTCGAAGAAATGGTCGGCCACTATAAACGCTCGAAATGGCAAGCCGAACGCGAAGCGCTCAACGCCGCGAAGGAAGGCCTTCCGGTCGTCGTAGCCTTGCCCACCACTCCCGTCGGTCCCGGCGATTGGAAGCCCACACCCACGGGAAAAATTATTCTTGATTTCTTGAATGGAAAAATGCCCGGTTACGTCGAAACCGGTTTGAATTTTGTCGGCGCGGAAGAATGCGCGGCCGGTCACCTACTCGTCGCGGAAAAAGGCAAAGTCGGCGAGCGCTATCTCCTCGGCTCGGAGAATCTTACGCTGAAGCAGATGCTGGACACCCTCGCCAGGATCACCGGTCTGCCCGCTCCATCGCTGAAGATTCCGCACGGACTGGCTTTGGGTGTAGCCTACATGAGCACGGCGTTTTCCCGGCTCATCGGAAAAGAGCCGCAGATTCCCGTCGAGGGTGTGAAGATCGCGCAGCACATGATGTTCGTGGATTGTACGCGCGCACAGCGCGAACTGGGTTTTAAGCCGGGATCGGTTGCGGCAGCATTGGAACGCGCCGCACGCTGGTATGAAGCAAACGGCTACGTCAAGCCCAGCCGCGCCAGAAAAATGCAGCGGCCCGCAGCCTAGGCTTTGTTGCGCTGGATTTAACCCGTGCGTTCGCCGGGCCGCGGCCTCGCAAAGGAAGAGCGTGTTTGTAGCCCAGGGTCGGGCCCGGGCATCTTAAACTTTGAGCTTTATGCGCATTCTCGTCACCTTCGCCATCAAAGCCGAGTTCTCGCAATGGTCCTCTCGCCATCCATTTGTCCCCTACGAATTTGAGAATTGGGAACGCCGCCGCGAGTTCGATCTTTTCAAAGCCAATATCGGTCTCAACGAAGTTACGGTTTTGCTGACTGGAATCGGCGCGGAAAATGCCGCTAAAGCGATGTCATCGATTCCCATCGACCTTCACGATATCTGTATTTCCACGGGGCTTGCCGGTTCGCTCGATGCCACCTTGATTCCAGGCGACGTAGTTGTCGCTCGCAGGTCGGAAACGCTGGACGAGAGCTGCCTCGCTGCGAGCGACCCTTTCCTTCTTGATTTCGCTGCGGCCTCCGGCGCGAAGCCCGTGAAAGTTTTCCTCACTTCTGAGAAAATCATTGCAACCGCCGAGGAGAAACAAGAACTGAGCCACAAGGGAAGTATCGTCGAAATGGAGTCCGCCTACATCCTCGCATCCGCGACGCAAAAGCTCGTGCCGTGCGTGGCTGTTCGCGCTATCAGCGACGCCGCGGACGAAGACTTGCCGGTCGACTTTGCGCGCATCCTCGATTCTCACGGCCATCTAAAAATAGGCGGTTTGCTCAAGGAAGTTGGCCTCAGCCCATACCGCATTCCCCTGCTGCTCCAGTTTGGCCGCCAGAGCCGCGCCGCCGCCAAATCGCTGGCCGATTTCCTCGATCGCTTTATCTTCACAATATCGCAGAATTGGCCGAAACTCCCCCATCCCAGGACGCTTAAGATTGAAGAGGTCTCCGCGACATGAGCAGCATCGGCACGGCTCCCGAGACCTTGAAATCGCTGGTACCCATCCCGAAAACCATGCGCGCCGGCGTATACCGCGACAAGGGCATCGTCCAAGTCGAGGAAGTGCCCGTCCCCGAAGTCGGCGATGGAGAAGTCCTCATCAAAGTCGCGGCCTGCGGGATCTGCGGTACTGACATCAAGAAAATCTTCCAACGTTACATCGAGCCGCCACAAATTCTGGGCCACGAGCTCGCAGGCACCGTCGTCGCCGTTGGCCGGGGTGTCACGAAATGGATGCTCGGCGATCGTGTGATGAGCTTCCACCACACTCCCTGCGGCCGGTGCTTCTATTGTGAGAAGCGACTGTTCTCTCAATGCAAACAGTACAAAATGACCGGCCTCACAGGCGGCTTCACACCCAATGGCGGTGGCTTCGCGCAATACGTCAAAGCCATGTCCTGGGTGGCCGAACGCGGCATCGTCGCGCTCCCCGATAACGTCACTTTTGAAGAAGCCACCTTCATCGAGCCTATCAACACGATCGTCAAAGCCGTCCAAAAAGCCCGCATTACCCCTGGCGAAACCGTTTTGATCCTTGGCTGCGGCCCCATCGGCCTTCAGTTGCTCATGGTCAGTAAACTCGAAAGCGCCCGCCTATATACCAGTGATCCAATTCCACAGCGCCGGAATAAGAGCCTCTCTCTTGGCGCCCTGGAGTCGTTTGACCCAACCAGTGGTAAGCTTGTGGAAGAAGTTCGGGCTCGTACGGATGGCAGGGGAGCGGATGCGGTGCTCGTTGCAGTCGCTCATCCTTCGGTGGTTACGGACGCTTTGGCAACGGCGCGGCCGGGTGGGCGCGTTTTGCTTTTCGCGGCAAACGATCCGGTCACGAGGATTGAGTTTCCTGCCGCCGCCGTCGGCATCGACGAAAAGGAAATCCTGGGCAGCTATAGCGCGGCGGTAGACATCCAAGATTCAGCCGCGGACCTGGTGCTGGGGAAGAAACTGCCAGTGATGGAAATTGTCACACATCGCTTTCCACTGGATAGAATCCAGGAAGCTCTGGAGCTCGCGGCCCGGCCAACGGCCGAATCGCTGAAGATTCTGATTACCCACGCATGAGAACATCCACGACCAAGAAGCCGGAAGTCGGAGAAGAAGAGAAATTTGTCGTAGCGCGAGCTGTAGTACCCTCGAAGATGACTGCAGCCGTTTTATATGGGAGTGAAGATCTGCGCATTGAGATGATCGACGTGCCACACCTCGCCGCCGACGAAGTCCTCCTTCGCGTCCGCCTAGCGCTGACTGATGGTACCGACTTGAAGGTATGGAAGCGCGGGTACCACGCCAAAATGATTCAGCCTCCCGCCGTCTTTGGCCACGAAGTCGTCGGGGATATCGCCGCCGTTGGCAAGCGCGTGGACGCCCGCTGGCGCATCGGCATGCGGGTCGTCGCCGCAAATTCGGCTCCCTGCCTGCGCTGCTATCACTGCCGCCGCGGCCAGGAAAATCTTTGCGAAGACTTGCTGTTCAACAATGGCGCCTACGCCGAGTACATGCGCATCCCGGGCCGCATTGCGATGGAGAACATGCTGGAAGTCCCCCACTCCGTCGATGACGGCAGCGCCGCGCTTGTCGAACCGCTGGCCTGCGTGCTTCGCGGCATTCACGAAATGGAAGTTCGCACCGGTGATACCGCCGCCGTGATTGGTTGCGGCCCTATCGGCCTGACGTTTGTCCGCATGCTTTCGCGACGCGGATTGCGAGTGATCGCGCTCGCGCGCCGTTCCGCTCCCCTGGATGTAGCGCGCAAGCTGGGCGCTATTGCCACCATTAACGTTACGGAGACAACCGATGTCGTAGCGGCGGTGAAATCCTTGACCGATGACGACCGCGGCCCCGATTCCGTCGTCGAAGCTGCTGGCAATCCCGCAACATGGCAGCAGGCTCTCGCCATGGTCCGCCGAGGCGGCGTCGTGAATTTTTTCAGCGGCCTGCCCTCGGGCACAAATGTTTCGATCGATCCTGCCGCGATTCATTATTCCGAAATCAAGCTGATCTCGCCCTTTCACCACACGCCGCGATTCATCCGCGAAGCTCTCGAAGCCATTCGCCGCGGCGACATCGTGGGCCACGACTTCGTGACGGAAGAGATTCGTTTGACCGACCTTCCGCAGGCCTTCGAGCGCATGAAGAGCCGCAGCGGCGAGATCAAGCTGGCCGTCCGCCCTTGATTGCTTTGAACTCTAAAGCAACCCCGATTGTCATTCCGAGCGAAGCGAGGAATCTGCTTCTCAATGCTGCGCCCAGGTGAACTCGAAATTGCCGGGCACGCTCCCGCGGACAACTGCTCCTCCGCGGTGGCGCAGGCGTACTCCCGCTGGCTCGCCACGCATCACTATGAAAATTTCAAGGTCGTCTCCTGGCTTCTTCCCAGGGATTTGCATCAGCATTTCTACAATGTTTATGCCTATTGCCGCTGGGCGGATGATCTTGGCGACGAAATCCCGCAAAAAGAGCGGGCTCTCGAACTACTCGATTGGTGGGAGCGCGAGCTCGACGATTGCTACAATGGCCGCCCCTCCCATCCCGTTTTCGTCGCGCTGCGCGAAACGATACTCGCTAAAAATATCCCCAAGCAGCCTTTCGCCGATTTGCTAAGAGCTTTCCGTCAAGATCAAAACGTGAAGCGCTATCCCACATGGGACTCGTTGATCGGCTACTGCCTGTATTCCGCGAATCCCGTTGGACGCCTCGTACTTTATCTCTGCGGTTATCGCGACGAG
Organism: uncultured Acidobacteriota bacterium; assembly: GCA_963718945.1. Taxonomy (GTDB): domain Bacteria; phylum Acidobacteriota; class Terriglobia; order Acidiferrales; family UBA7541; genus Acidiferrum. Next base: position 211,497 of record CAVRAJ010000001.1, read on the forward strand.
GAACGCCAATCCCTGTCGGACGCCACATGCACCGCTCTCCAGCTCGCGAATTTTTGGCAAGACGTTTCACGCGACCTCAAGAAAGGCCGCATCTACATCCCCCTCGACCTCGCCGCCGCCCACGGCCTGACCGAAACCGATATTGTTGAGCGCCGCTTCGACCAGCGTTACGTCGGGCTAATGAAAGATTTGATCGCCCGCACCCGTGTCCTCTTTGCGGAAGGCGCGCCGCTGGCAAAAATGGTCAACGGCCGCATGAGAATTGATTTGGAGATGTTCAGTCGTGGCGGCGTCGCCGTTCTCGACGCCATCGAATCCATCGGCTGCGACACGCTCCGCCATCGCCCCGCCATCAGCAAATCCAAGCAAGTCCGCCTCCTGGCTCGCGCGCTCCTAACGCATCTCGTTGCCAAGCCCATGCAATCTGCATCCAGTTCCGGCAGCTTCGCCCTTGTAGGGGCGCAGCACGCTGCGCCCCTATCGAGCCAATCCATCCCTGGCTCCTACACCGCCTGCCACCAAATCGCCCGTGCTGCTCACAGCAATTTCTACTACGCCTTCTTCCTTCTCCCCAAACCGAAACGCGACGCCCTGGCCGCCCTCTACGCTTTCATGCGCCTGGTCGATGACGTCGCCGACGAGGGTAACGATCTAGCGGCCAAGCAGCGCGGTCTCGCCGATTGGCGCGCCGCCCTGGACGATGCCGTAACAGGTGAGGCGCAACTAGTTGACGGCACAACCGCACTCAACTCCTCCACTCCAAGCGGGGCAACCGAAGTCTTGCCCGCCTTGGTCGACACCATGCAGCGTTACAAAATGCCCGCTCGCTACCTCCACGATTTAATCAGCGGTGCGGAAATGGATTTAACCCTCCGCGCGTACCCCACCTTTGACCGCCTCCGCGAATACTGCTACCGCGTCGCCGGAACCGTCGGCCTGACCTGCACCCACGTCTTCGGTTTTCACGATCCCCGCGCCCTCGATCTCGCCGAAAAACTGGGCCTCGCGTTCCAGTTGACCAACATCATCCGCGATGCCCACGACGACCAAGCGCTAGGCCGCGTTTATCTCCCCGAAGAAGACCTCGCGCGCTACGGCGTCGCCCCGCAGGATTTCGGCAAGACAGAAGCCACTCTCGGTGTTCGCGAACTCCTCCGTTTTGAAGCCGACCGCGCCTGGCAGTGTTATGAAGAAGGCGCAGCGCTTTTTGGTCTAATCGACCAGGAAAGCCGCGGCGCCCTCTGGCTTTTGGCGCATACGTATAGCGCTCTTTTGGCCCGCATCGAGTTCCTCGATTTCGCCGTTTTTGGCGAACGCGTGCGGCTCTCGAAAGCGGAGAAAATGTTGTTCATCGCAAAGGCGCGCTTCGGCCGCCTCTCGGAAGAGAACATCCTTGAAAAGCGTGATCGTGATCGGCGGCGGGCTGGCGGGACTGGCAGCCAGCGTCGCGCTGGCTGAATCGGGCTGGCGCGTTCGTCTCTTTGAGCAGCGTCCATTTCTCGGCGGACGCGCGGCCTCGTACGTCTTGCCTGACGGCGAGCACGTCGACAATTGCCAGCACGTCACGTTTGGCTGCTGCACCAACCTCGAAGATTTCTATCGCCGCGTCGGCTCCGCTGGCAAGATCAAGTTTTTCGATCGCCTCCTCCTGCTCGATCCCCAAGGGCGCAGAGGCGAAATGCACGCCGGCATCCTCCCTGCGCCTTTTCACATGGCTGGCTCGTTCCTTTTGTTTTCTCCTCTGGGCTTCAAGGACAAGCTCTCCATCGCCCGCGCCTTTTATTCCATACTGCAATGCGGCGGGCATCCGCACGATGTCGACGAACCCGGTGGCATCTCCATGCTCGAATGGCTTCGCCGCCACAAACAGAGCCCTGCCGCCATCGCCCGCTTCTGGCGCGTTGTTCTCGTCAGCGCTCTTTCCGAAGAACTCGATCGCATCGACGCTCGATACGGCATCGATGTTTTCTGGAAAGCAGTCCTTTCCAATAAAAATGGTTACCGCATGGGTGTCCCCGGGGTAGCGCTCGGCGAGCTCTACGACGGTTGCAAAGCGGCCATCGAACAAAAGGGCGGAGAAGTTGTCTTTCGTATGCCGCTTCGTGGCCTTCGCATCGAAAGCGGCAAGCTGGACGCCGTCCTGTTCGATGGCGGCCGCGAAGAATCCGCCGACGCTTACGTCCTCGCTCTTCCCCATCTCGTGCTCTCCGACCTTCTCCCCGAAAGCGTCAAGCGCACCGACACCGCGCTCGGCAATCTCGACAAAATCACCGTCGCTCCCATCACCGGCGTGCATTTTTGGTTCGACCGCCAGGTAATGACCGAGCCTTTCATCAGTTTGCTCGACACCACCACGCAGTGGATCTTCAACAAATCGGCTCTCTATGCAGGCTCAAACGACGCAGGCGCAGCCAGCACCGTTTCCGACAAAGGTCAATATCTCCAACTTGTCATCAGCGCTTCCTACGATCTCCTTCAAAAACCACGCCAGGAAATCATCGATCTTTGCCTAAAGGAAGTGCGCCACGCGCTTCCTGCAGCCCGTGACGCGAATCTCCTCAAAGCCACCGTCATTAAAGAAGCTGCCGCCACATTTTCCCCGCAACCCGGCGTCGACCGCTGGCGCCCAGCCCAGCAGACAAACATCGGCGGCCTCTTTCTGGCTGGTGATTGGACGGCAACAGGCTGGCCCGCCACGATGGAAGGCGCAGTTCGCAGCGGTTATCTCGCCGCCGAAGCTATCCTGCGCTCGGCGGGAACACCCAGACAATTTCTTCAGCCCGACCTAAAACCTGATGGACTGGCAGGCCTTTGGGCAAAGAGTTGAACCGCGCTATTTCGCCACGCGAAAGACACTCAACGCAAAATGAATGGATCAGCGAAGCGCTTCAGACTCCATCGGTGATCCGCTCGAACGCACCGATCTCTCGTTCCGCCAGGGTGAACTCCTCGCACCTCTTATCCAGCGCATGGTACGCATCTGAGTTCCGCAGCCGGAACTCTTTGTAAGCCTTGCGAGTTTCCCAGAAATCGCACGTCACATAATTACGGCCGCGCAACCGATCGTGCAGAAGAAGAGTTCGCTGATAAGCAGGGTCATGCCGAAAGAGCTGGGCCCAGTCTCCCTCGGGCCCATATATGCTTTCAAACACTTCTTCGCTTCCCGGCTTGACATCGTACTCCCAGAGGACTAAAAACATAGTTGTCCCATCTCCTGCTTGGACGTAGCCAATCCTGTTCTGAACCTCTGAGTGACGATTGCGCTGTGGGCCGAGTGTAACAATCCGGTCAGATACATACCAGGGATTCACTGCGCGTCAGCGCGGAAGTCTAGACCGTCATAGTCACAGTCCGGCATTGTGCCCGGACGGAGGCGTTTGTGGATCGAAAGTACGGTCATCGCGGTTATCGCGATACAGAAAAAGGCGAAAAGAGAGAAAAGGGGCATGATCGTAAGCCCCCGCAAGGCGGTCCCCGCGCGGATCAATTCGGCCCCCGCACTCCGCGTATGGTCGGCACTGTCACCCGGGGCCGATGTTCTAACTGCGGCGCAGTCTTGACTTCGGGTTTCGACCCTGACGGCCAGTGTCCCAAGTGCCAATTTGAGCTGCATAGTTGCAAACAATGCCGCTTCTTCGATTCCGGCGCGCAGTTCGAGTGCACACAGCCCATTCCCGAGCGCATCACACCCAAAGATACCAAGAACGACTGCAAGTTCTACGAATTCCGCATGACCATCGAAAAGGACACCGCGCCCACTTCTTACGCTCAACCTGCCCAGGTCGCCGCCGCTGCTCAAGCTCCGCCGCGCACCAACGATGCTCGCCAGGCCTTCGAAGACCTCTTCAAAAAATAAATTCTCTTATCTTGCGTTTACTGGCCCGCCCACGCCGGCCAGCGCGTCAAATTCGCGCCCCGAGCTTTCCGGCAGCAGCACCCACAACGTATAAATTCCTAGCGCCATTCCGAACGGAAATCGCAGCAGCGTCAGAAACGCAAGCACGATTCCCAAAATCCGCGCCCACGGTTGCCGCTCCAGAAGGCCCCATGCAAGTACAAGATAAGCCGTGGCGAACAGCGCAAGCAGCACTCCGCCCGATAGCAGACCCCCGATCAAGAACGGCTTAATCCCGATCGCGCCACTAAACGGCCAGCCCCCCGACCCCATCCAGTCCCATCCCGATTGAAAAAACAGCCTGCGAAACACCAAGAGTCCCCCAAACGCCAGCAATCGCAATAAGCCTGCCGCCACCCAAAGTCCAGCCAAAATGTTCAAATTTCGTAGCACGCGTCCATCCCCCGTGACGCGGAGGGGTGCGGCGATACTCGCGGCTCGCGCTGGCTGCGTTCCTGATGCCGCCGGGGCCGCTTTAAGTTGCTTCCCGCATGAGATGCAATATTGTGTCCCCCCAGTGAACGGTGTTCCGCATCCGTCGCAGTACATGATTCTTCCCTCTGACCAATACTACGTCCGGCACCCCAAAAAGTTCCACTTCGTCTTTCGCCAGCGGACCGCCGCGGGGGTCCGGACTGGGCCACGACTCACCAGCCTCAGTTCGGAGGACATACCCCCGTTCTGCAGGTATTGAAATGCAGAACGGCCTGCCTTGAGATCTTTGAGAGTGCTCAGTATGGAACAGACCTGCACTACAGATCGCCCTAAAATCAGTTGTTCGAGGAAACTAAGACCGAGATAACGAGGTGAATTTATGCGAGGCTTTACACTTTTTGTGATGGCTGCTATGGCTGGCAGTTGCCTTATGGCAACGGCCCCCAAAGCAGAGGCTCAGGTCAGCGTTAACATCGGGGTGGCTCCAGAATGTCCCTACGGTTACTATGACGTCGCCCCTTATGAATGTGCTCCCGCCGGCTACTATGGACCAGAATGGTTTAGTGGGGACGTTTTTGTCGGCGCTGGCCCATGGTTTCATGGCGACAGCGACTTCCACGGCAACGTTGACAATCGTTTCGACCCTCATCATGGCTATACCGGCCCACGGCCAGGTCGTGGCGAAAAAGCCGAGTCATCCAAGCGTGTCGACCATGCCCACTTCAAAGGAAACGAACAACGGGATGGGCGCGGCCACGAATCTAAACCTAAGCATTAATCCACATTCAACCGAAGCAAAGCGAGAACAAATCGGCGAAGCAAGGGACCGCTCGCGTTAAGAGCGTCCCTTCGCTCCGAAATAGAAGCTACGAATTTCAAATTCTAGAAGAGAAAGTACCCGCCTTGACTGCGCACATTGGATTGACGGGCGACCCCCAGAATAATTTACTTGGATGTGCCGGGTGTCATGGCGAGATTCTGGCGCTTGTCCCTGGGCAAATCGTTGGCGGTCCTTTTCTTGTGGCCTACTAGCTGCGTTGCAATATAGCGGGTCAAATCGTTCCACCTCCGCCAAATCGATCTTCTGCATTTCTTAATCTTTGTTGCTACATTATTTACCCGATTCTGATGTTCGGTTTCCTCCGCGATCATAAACTCGAAAGAGAATTTAGGCTCGCAAGGAGAAACCAATGCCGGAAACTGCAAACTACTCAAATCGTCCGAAGTATTACGGCGTTTCCACCCCTCGCACTCTGACTTGGATTCGCGAAGAACATTTTTACGGTCCCGCATGCTCGCGGTGCGCGTGGTTGTTCCGTCCGTCGGGTCCCCCCACGGGAATCTCGCTCCAGCAGATGAAAGAAGACTACGTGCGGCGTTGCAACGAGGAATTTGCAGCACATGTTTGTTCTGAGCATCCAAGAGTCGCTAAGACGAAGGACTCAGTAACTCAATTTAGCCGCTCGCAAGATACCCAAGGTCGCTACGCCCCTGCGAAGCTACGTTCTGGCATTTCGAGCAGTTAATCGCCGGCGGAGTCCCGCCCAATAGCTGTCGCTCTGCGCTGCTTGGGCTTTGGAAGCTAGATACGCGTTGTTGTCGCCGACGCCATTCCGCATTCCCCCCACACCTGTCATTTCGAACGAAGCAGGCCGAAGCTTTTTCTTTCCGCTTCGCTCCTGCGAAGCGGTCGGCCTGCGCAGAGAGAAATCTCTCTTCATCTTTGCTTTCATAGCGGAACGACGGAAGAGGTCAGAGTCACCATGTTGAGAGGTCGCGCGGTTTTCGGCTATTAATAATCTCTTTGAGCTCGTCTGCAAATCCCGCGTCCAGCGCAGTCTCATTTCCAAATTCCCTGGCATGCACTTCGGTAAGCGCGATGGATCCAGAAAGCAAGCGCCCGCGGGAAGCTTCCGCTGCCCGCACAACAGCCACAGGCCGCGAGCCGCGCTCAATAATCACTTCTACCCAAAGCAGAGTCTGCGGATTTTCTGCGTAAGCTGGAGACCTATGCAAGGACCGTGATCGAAGAAGAAAACAACTTCATGAGCGACGTCAATCGCCAGAAGCGGAAAGATGCTCTGGACGAGGATTACCACACTAAAGCTCGTAACCGGCATAATTCGTCCGGAAATCGGATTTCGCTGGCGATTGACAGAGAAGTCTTTGATTTTCTGGATTTTACCTCGAAGGATAGGCGGTTCATAGCTCAGACCCTGCGAGATATCGAGATGTCTGACTTTGGTGCTCTAGAAGAGTTGAAAGCGGTCGACCAGGACGAATGAGGCGTGTGGCCCTGGCATTTTCCTACACCCTAAGCACTGTAGTTCGCCACAACTCGCGCCACCTTTCCACTCGCTGACAGCTCCATAAATTCCGCCGTGCGTGTCCCCTTTTGATTGAGGTAGCAGAGCACCACGCTGTTTACGCCCCACAGCACGTCCTCAAGCTGAAAGTGGAGTTCAGGGTAGGCCGCAAGCCCTCGCTGAAAGTAAGCTCGCAAGTTCGTCTTTCCAACCACCTTGCCGTCCGGCGTCCCCAATAGTTGGGCGGCCGCCGGCGAAGTCAGCTCGACTGCATCCTCATAGTGCGACAGGATCAACTCCAGATCGTGCGCGTTCCAGGCCGCAACCCAATGGTTCGCCAACTTCCAAGCCTCGTCTCGCGTCACTCCTGTTCCTCCTCTCGCCGCTTCACCAATTCGTTTTTTCCGACCTGCAGGTGCCGGGCTTTAGCCCGGCAGCCGTTGCCGCACGTTCCACCACTCACCTCCGCGTGCTCACTTTCTTTCAGGAGTTTTTCCACAAATATCCACCGCTCATTCGAACGATACCACAGAAGTACTTGGCATGTAGTGTATATCGTGCTACCATGTCCCATGTTTCGCTCGCCACTCCACCCTTGGGCCGCCCTTTCCATTCCTGCCACGGCTCACTCCTCGCTTGCCCGTGTCTCTTGCAAGTGTCCGCATCAGTATCATTCGACGGGACTTACCGCCCCTTTGTTTTCATACTCTTACGCACTCTTTTGCCCTGCGCAAAACGCTATCCCGAATCTTTTCAGTTCTTTCCGCACACTTTCAACAAAATACCGGGGGTGATCTGATGAAAGCGCTGCTAAGCGCTTCGTGGTTGCGATAGCTTGTCGTCGCACACGAGGAGGTGCCCAACATGCAGCAGTTCATCGGATGCGATGCACACAAGCGATTCTCTGTTTTTGTTGCGGTTGACGAGCGGGGGAATGCAACCCGGCCCGTTCGTATCGAACACGCACGCGAACAGTACGCTCAGTTTCTGAAGGAGCTTCCACCTGGCAGCGATATCGCCGTCGAGTCCACCGGGCACTGGTATTGGCTCGTCGATGCGATGGAACGCGCGGGCCATCACGTGCACTTGGCAAATCCCATGGAAGCCAAGAAGCGCATGGGCAAGACCAACAAAACGGACGCGCTCGATGCCAGAGGTCTGGCGATACTCTTGCGCAACGGAACCCTGCCGGAATCTTGGATTCCGCCGGGCCCGCTACGAGATCGGCGAGAACTTCTCCGCACGCGCATGGCTCTACGCGATTTGCGCTCCAGTCTCAAGCACCGCATCCACGCAGCGGTGGACCGCTATGGCTTGCATACGGACGCCCTAACGGATCTTTTCGGAACCAAGGGCCGCGAATATCTTGCGGCTCGCCTGGCTGAGTTTCCCCCCGAGACAGCGCGCATGGTCGGAGTGCAGCTCCTAGCCCTGGACCAACTGGCCGCTCACATAGAGAGTATCGAAGATCGCATTCGTTCAGAAATTTTACCCACTGCGGAGGTTCAGCTCTTGCGCAGTGTTCCCGGCGTTGGCGAAATTCTCGCTCCAGTCATCGGTCTGGAGATCGGCGACGTTCGTCGCTTCCCACGCGCTGAGAATTTGGCCAGTTACGCGGGATTGGTGCCACGGGTCTTTTCCAGCGGAGGACACACCCGCCTCGGTGGTATCTCACGTTTTGTCAACCAGTATTTGAAATGGGCCTTTGTCGAAGCGGCGAATTGTGCCGTGCGCCTCAAAGCCCATCGTCAGTCGCACGTTGGATGTTTGTACCAGCGGCTACTTGCTAAGCGAGGGCATGGCCGCGCCATCGTCGCCGTCGCCCGGCATCTGGCGGAGGCCAGCTACTGGATTCTCCGCAAGCAGGAATCGTACCGGGCACCGCACAGCAAACAGATTTCGTCCAGGAACGGGTAAGCGCGAGACACGTCTGGCCCTTCTCCAGCGAACCACAGGGGAAGAGGTCTCGGGGTGAATGCGAAACCCTAAACCGATATGCTCATGCCCGCAGTCAGGGCGAATACATGGCTCACGACGAAACCGCAAGCACGAGCAAATGGGCGAAAAGCGAACAGTCGCTTGGAGGCCAACAGCAGCTAAAGAAAAATCCCTTACAGGTGAAAAGAAAACTCCCGTCCGTCTCCGCCGACTCTGTTCAAGAGCAACACTTCCGCGGCACGTGTGCTGGTGTGTCTCCACGCCCATCCTCGCGAAAAAAAAGGAGCCAGAAACCCCTCAAAGCTCTTGACACAGCGCAGCGCTTCATACATGGGGTGTCCCTGTTTCGTCGGCTGGCCCATCGGTCCTTGCCACCGGCTCGGCACCCGCTATTCTCTCTTCACTTCTTTCCCGGCGGAAACAAGCTTGGCTCTGTCGGCGGCGCATTCGCGACGGCCTCCAACTCCGGAAACTTCTCCCGCAGCGGCTCCGGCACTTTCACTTTCGAGCCCTTCAAAATGTGGATCAGTTGCAGCGCGTTAACCACTCCTTTTCCCTGATAATGGTTGTTGGTGATGACGAACACCTCGCGCGCCCGCTCTGCCACTTGCTCGACCCGCTTGGCCCACGGCGCAAGCTCCTCCATCGAGTAAAGATAGTTGTACCGCTCGTGAGAAGCAACGGACGGATCGTCGCTGAACCAGGTGTCGTAGCGGCGTCCGTGCAGGCGCACGTAGCCAATCGCCGAGGTGCCTTCGGCCGAGGGTTCGAGCGAGCGGCCGATGATGGGCTGGTCGATGTTGCAGAAGCCGGCGTTGCATTCTTTGAGCAATGCAAACGTTTCCGGCGTCTGCCAGGAAGCGTGGCGCACTTCGACGACGAGCGGATAATCGCCAAAACGCTTCAAAAGCTGCGAGAGATAAACGACGGTTTCGGGTATGCGGTGGAACGAAAAAGGGAACTGAAGGAGGACGGCGTGCAGTTTGCCAGCGGCATGAAGAACGTCGAAGCCGGCGCGAACGGCGCGCTCGTCTTCTGCCATCGCCTCAGCAACCGCGGGTCCAACAGCGCTAGGCGAAGTGTCGTGCGTGAAGCGTTGCCACAGTTTCGCGGTGAAGACGAACTGCGGATTTGCCGCGACTCGGTCAATCCACTGCGCGGCGTGGTCGGGACGGATGGGATTGTAGAAAGAGGTGTTGATCTCGATGGTGTCGAAAAATTCCGCCAGGTAGGTGGCGTAGTGAAAATCTTTGGGGCGACGCGACGGATAGACGTAGCCGGACCAATCCGGATAAGACCATCCAGCGGGGCCGACGCGAATGATGGCGCCAGAAGCGGGTTTGACGGTGGGAGACATGATGGGAAGGCGCTAATCGTGCGCCGAGAGCAGGGTAGAGTGGACCGCGCAGAGATGTCAACGCATGGAGAATTTTTGGAAATGACGGAGAATGCCGGTGGCACTGCCACTTCCGCCTCATCGCGCGCTTTTGGCGCGATGAATCCTGGCGGTGCGGCGTGAGGCGACGACCGGAAGAACCGCACGCAAGATGGCTCGGGCCACAAATTATCGAGAGCGATTGCCGGGGGCGGCACACGGTGGTAGGCTGAGGACATGATGCGGTGCAAAAAACATCTCCGCGTCGCCCGCCTCTTCCGCAAGCAGTCCTACAGGTGCAACCATGAAACTGTCCATCAGCTACAAGAACGTCGAGCCGCACAAGCCGGCTGAAAAAGAAGTCGAGCTGTATGCCGATAAACTGAATCGCCTTTTGAAAAGCTATGAACCGGATTTGGTGCAATTGCACGGAGTGTTTTCGAAAAATCCGCATCGCGAAGAACTTTCGTTCTCGCTGAATTTGTCGTTGCCTACCGGCGCGCTGCACGCCACTGGCACCGGAGCCAACGCTCGCGCCAGTTGCAAGCAAGCCTTCAGCGAATTGCAGGCGCAGGTGAAGAAACACCAGTCGCGCCTTCGCAAAGACTACGAGTGGAAACGCAAACGCCCCCGCACTCCCGCACCGGCGCTGTCGTAATTTCGCTGCGAGGCAAGGCTCGAGTGAGCTGATTGCGAAAGTGAATTGCGAATGCTCGACTTGCGGTGAACCTGCTAGTAGGATTGCCCGCATGAAAAAAGCAAATTCCCGCGGTCGTGGCGTGGCGTCGAAAAGCAACATTGCTGCGAAGAGCGTCGCGGAATACCTGGCGGGCGTCCCGGAACCGGCGCGCGGCACGCTGAAGAAGATTCGCGCGGCAATTCGGTCCGCTGTGCCGCCAGAGGCCACAGAGGCCATTAGCTATGGAATGCCGGTGTTCAAGTATCACGGATCGCTGGTATGGTTCGCAGCGTTTGCGAACCATTGCAGTTTGTTCCCCACTGCGTTGGTGATCGAGACGTTCAAGAACGAGCTCAAAGGCTTCACAACATCCAAAGGGACCATCCAATTTCCCACGGACAAGCCATTGCCGAGCGCACTTGTGAAGAAGCTGGTGAAAGCGAGGGTTGCACAAGTTAATCGAAAGAAACATCGCTAAATCAGGATGTCTTCGAGGCTGCGCGTGACATCGAACAGGATTGGCTATTTGCACGTTATCCTCAGAAAATCAGACGATGCATGGCCAAATATTGTCTCGTGAAGAAGAATCGCAAAAAATATGCGTTGAAACTGGTAAGATGCGCGGCGCAAACTTTCTGCGCAGCTCTTTTGCGAAAGAAGACCGAAAAGGATGGCTATGGACCGACGTGACTTTTTGAAGACGACAAGCACCGTGCTTGCGGGGACCACGCTTGCGAAAGGGCTCCTTGCCGCAAGTCCCGCGGCTGGGACGACTGGCGGCGAAGGCCGTCTGGTTTTTCCGATCAACCGGAACTGGCGCTATAACCGGGCATTCGTGGAAGGAGCGCACGGGCGGGAGTTCGACGACTCTGCATTTGAGCGCGTGGTGATTCCCCACACGAATGTGCGGCTGCCGTGGCACAGCTTCGACGACAAGGAATATGAGTTTGTATCGAGTTACCGGCGGCGTTTTCGTTTGCCAGCGGAAGCTCGCGGCAAGCGGGTTTTCGTGGACTTCGAAGGCGTGATGACGGCTTCGACGGTGTGGATCAATGGCGTGAACCTGGGCGAATACAAGGGCGGCTACACGCCATTTTCATTCGACCTCACACCGCACATCGATTTTGACGGAGAGAACGTGCTCGCGGTGGACGTGGATTCAACGGAGCGCCCAGATATACCGCCGTTCGGCTATCAAATTGACTATCTTACTTTTGGCGGGATCTACCGAGAGGTTTGGCTGCGCGTCGTTCCAACAACATTCATTGAAAATGTTTTTGCGAAGCCTAAAGACGTGCTCAGCGAACATCCGGGCTTGGATGTGGACTGCTTGCTTCAGAATTCGGAAGCATCGCGCGAAACTCTCACGCTGGAGGTTGAGCTCCGAGAGGGCGATCGCGCGCTGGCCAAAGCGACGCAGCGTGTTCCGGCGTCCGAGGCCACGACAGAAGCAACAGCCCACACGGTGCATTTCGAGAAGCTCAGCGGGATCAAGTTGTGGGATCTCGATCATCCGAATTTGTATTCGGTCCATGTGCGGCTCCTCAAAGTATCGGAGCTAATCGATCAAGACCATCGCACGATTGGCTTTCGCGAGGCGCAGTTCACGGACCATGGCTTCGAGCTCAATGGAAAGATCATTAAATTGCGCGGGCTGGACCGTCATCAAACGTTTCCTTTCGCGGGCCAGGCAATGCCGGGCCGCGCCCAGCGCGGCGACGCGCGGATCCTGCGGAAGAGCTTGAAATGCAACATCGTCCGCACATCGCACTATCCGCAATCCCGGCACTTCCTCGATGCGTGCGACGAAATGGGACTGCTGGTCCTCGAAGAAATCCCCGGCTGGCAGCATATTGGTGATGAAGCCTGGAAACTGATCTCCATCGATAACGTCGGACGAATGATCCACCGCGACTGGAATCATCCCAGCATCATTCTGTGGGGCGTGCGCATCAACGAATCGAAGGACGACCACGATTTTTACACGCGCACCAACGCGCTCGCTCATCGCCTCGATCCCACGCGCCAGACGTGCGGAATCCGCTACTTTCAATCCTCCGAATTTCTCGAAGACGTGTTTACGATGAACGACTTCGGATTCCCTTTGAAGTCGCCGAACCACCCGCGCTATCTCAACACCGAATTCGTGGGCCATACTTATCCCACGAAGACCATCGATCAAGTCGAGCGGCTGACGGAACACACGCTGCGCCACGCGCGCATTCACAACCAGCTTGCCTCCGATCCGCAGTACGCCGGCGGTCTCGGCTGGTGCGCTTTCGACTACAACACCCATGCGGACTTTGGCAGCGGCGACCGGATCTGCTATCACGGAGTGACCGATATTTTTCGCGAGCCGAAGCCCGCGGCGGGATTTTACAAATCGCAATGCGATCCCGCGGATGAAGTGGTGCTCGAACCGGCATTCCACTGGGCGCGCGGCGATGAATCGATTGGATTCACGAAGGCGTGGGTCTGCTCGAATTGCGATCATCTTAAATTCTATATTGCCGGGAAGCTGGTGGCGGAGGCTGATCCAAACAAAGAGGAGTTCGCGCATCTTCGCTACGCGCCGTTCGTGGCTGATTTGAGCCATGCGGTGTTCAACTGGGGAGACTTGCGGATTGAAGGCTATCTGCAAGGAAAACAAGTAATCTCCAAGACGCTTTCTGGCAGGGGAATCGACCAGAAATTTGCGCTGCTGCCCGATGACACGCGATTGAACGCGGACGGAGCAGACGCAACGCGTGTCGTTTTACGCGTAACCGACGAATTTGGCGCCATTCGGCCATTTGCAAACGACGCCATAAAATTGGAGCTTGAAGGGCCGGCGGAAATTATCGGCGACAACCCGTTCGCGCTCATCGGTGGAACCGGCGCGATCTGGATTCGCGCGAAGGAGCAAGCAGGAACGGCGCGGCTCACGGCAACGCATCCGCTGCTGGGAGCGCAAAAAGTGAGTTTCGAAATTGCCGCCAGTTCTCCAGAAGCCGTGTAGCCGGCTCGGCCAAGCGCAGCGAGGCACTGGCTCACACGAAGCAACGGCGTTCATGCAACGTCCGTCTAAGATCAGAAGCATGCCCCTAAGCTTGGAAAACAGACATGATTCTGCGCGCACAGATAAGAAGCTGGTTTCCGTGATGAACTGCTCGCAGCGATTTCCGCGCTCATGCGGTAGGAAGCACATCCGAGGCTCCGTGGTTCTTGCGGTACTCGCGGGCACGCTGATGAGCGTGGCAAGCGCGGCGCCTTTCAAGGAAAACAGCCTCCCCCAACAATCGACCGCCACAATCGAAGGGACGGTGCGGGACGCGGTTGGCGTGCCCCTCGCCGATGCGACCATCCATCTGGAAGAAAATGGAAACACGGCGATCATCGAGGCAAAAACGAGTGCGGAGGGAGGTTACGTTCTCACCGCGGATCACGCCGGCACGTACACCGTACGCGTCGAAAAAGCAGGATTCATCGATACCATCGCGGACGCGATCGTACTATCGCTGGGGGACAAGAAGCACGTCGATTTGGTTCTCACTGACAAAAACTCCTTGAAGTTTGCATCAAGCGCATCATCCCCGTCCGCGAAAGCCCCGGCTGGAGAGATGGAATTCAAGGACGAACCGAATTTCACAGTCGCTGGCGTTACGGATTGGAGCAATCTCGGCTTGCACGGCTCCGCGGCGAGTTCGCAAACCAGCGAATCGCTTGCCAAGCAGACAATGGCGCTGAAATCTGGCGAGCCGGAGCCCGCGTCCCCAGGTGCTCCGGGCAAGGAATACCAATTGGCCATGGATTACAAAGCCAAAGGCGATTTCGCGGGGGCGCGAGAAGAAGTCCGAAAAGAACTTGCGATTTTGGACAATACAGACGGACATCGTCTCTTGGGCGAACTTGACGAGCAATTGGGCGATCCTCTGGACGCGGTTCACGAATACGAGAAGGCCGCCCGCATGGATCCCAGCGAGCAGAACTATTTCGAATGGGGAACGGAGTTGCTTCTGCACAAGGCGGCCGAACCTGCCGTGGAAGTCTTCGCTCGCGGCTCCAGTGCACATCCGAATTCAGCAAGAATGCGGACGGGGCTCGGGGCGGCTCTCTACTCGAGCGGCTCCGCGGAAGAAGCAGCGCGCCGCTTGTGTGAGGCGGCTGACTTGCAACCGGCCGATCCCACTCCCTATCTGTTCCTCGGCAAAATCGAAAAGACGACCCCGGCGCCGCTGCCATGCAGCGAGCAGAAGCTGGCGCGGTTTGCGCGGGAACAGCCCGGGAATGCTCTGGCCAATTACTACTATGCGATAAGTCTTTGGAAGCGCGAGAAAGTTTCCGAAGATCCCGCGGGCGTGAAACAGGCGGAGGCACTGCTTGAAAAAGCGGTGACGATCGATCCCAAGAGCGGCGAAGCGTACCTGCAGCTGGGAGTCATGCATTTCGCGCGAAATGATTTCGAGCAGGCCATCCGAGATTACCAGAAGGCCGTCGAAGTAAACCCTCGACTGACCGAAGCACACCGCCAGCTTGCCCTGGCTTATCAACGAACGGGCGAGAAAGCGAAAGCGCAACAGGAATTTGCAGCATACGAGCAAGCCGAGAAAGCGGAGGCTGCTGAAACACAGCGACAGCAGCGGGAACTGCGGCAATTCCTTATTATTCTGAAGAGCCAGCCAGCAGCCGCTCCGCCCCGATAAAAAGAAGAAAACTATTTGGTTTTGCGTTCGGCCGGCGCGACGATCCCGCTGCCTTCGCGAATGGTAAGAATCTGATTAGCCTTCACCTGCGTAAACCGCTCGATCTTCTGCGTGGTTGGCCATTTTACTTCGATGAGATCCACGGTGTGCGCTTTTCCAATACCAAAGTGCAAGCGCAGGTCGCATTGCGACATGACGCTCGAGCCGCTGTGGACCTCGTCCATCTGCGCATGCTTGCCCGTGATTACGCGCACGCGAGCGCCAATCGCGGTGCGATTGCACTTTGTCCCGATCAATTTTATTTTGATCCAATTCTGCTTGTTGCCTCCGTCGTTGCGAAGAAGAGAGGGCAAATCGTTCATATTCAAAATCACGGCATCAATGTCGCCATCGTTGTCGTAGTCACCGAAGGCGGCGCCGCGGCTCGAGAAACGCTCGCTGATGCCAGGCCCCATCTCGGCTGACACGTCCTTGAATCGGCCATCGCCTAAGTTCTTGTAGACCAGGCGCGGGTTCTTGAAAGTCTGCCCCGTGTCGTGCCCCTCAATCTCCGGGTACACGTGTCCATTCACCTGGAAAATATCCTGCCAGCCATCGTTATCGTAATCGATGAATCCGCAGCCCCAGGCAACGTACTGGTTGTTGATTCCGATTCCAGAGGAAAACGTAACATCGTTGAAGGTGCCGTCGCCGTTGTTGTGGTAGAGGTTGCAAGTATCGTCGGCGAAGTTGGTCTTGAAAATGTCGAACCAGCCGTCGCAGTCGTAATCGGCGACAGCTACGCCCATGCCGGCTTGTTCATGGCCGTTCTCGCTGTAAGCGCAGCCGGCGATGACGGCGACATCTGTGAAGGTGCCGTCGTGATTGTTGCGAAAAAGGATGCTGGGCTCTGAGTCCACGGCCACATAAATATCCGGCCAGCCGTCATTATCGAAATCATACGAGATGGGTGTGATGGAATACCGCGGGCCAGGTTTCAGGATGCCAGCCTTCTCGGAAACATCGGAAAAGGTTCCGTCTCCGTTGTTGTGATAAAGCATATTCGTATCGCCTGTGAGACCGCGAGGGCCGCACATGGTAGGAATGCCTTTCCACTGGCAAACGGGCGGCGCCGTTGCCGAGGGAGTTTTATCCGGATCGAGTTTTATGTAGTGGGCGACAAAAAGATCAAGATGACCGTCGCGGTCGTAGTCGAGCCAAGCGCACCCGGCGCCCCAGCGAATCTGTTCATCATAAAGCCCAGTCTTGCGGGTTACGTCGGCAAACGTACCGTCTCCGTTGTTGCGAAACAGGATATTGTGGCCCCAGAAGCAGCAGAAGAGATCGTCCCAGCCGTCATTGTCATAGTCGCCGACACAGACGCCGGTTTGCCAGCCCGTGCGCGCGAGCCCGGATTTTTCGGTTACGTCGCTGAAGGTTCCGTCGCGATTATTTTTGTACAAATGGGAAGTCGGCGCTTTTCCAGCCGGCCAGTCAGTATTGAAGCGCGTACCGTTCGTCAGATAAATGTCCAGCCAGCCATCCTGGTCGTAATCGAAGAAGGCTAGTCCACTACCCTTCGCTTCAATGATGTACTGTTTGCGATCGACGCTGCCCCACACGTTTAGAGAATTGAGGCCGGCTTCCCTGGCAACGTCGACGAAGACGACGGGGGAGGCCACAGGCGGAGCGGAGACGCGCGGATTCGTGGCCTGAGGATTCGGCGCAGCCGCTGCTTCGAGGAGCACGGAGCGTTTCCATTTCCACAGTGGAATCGTAAGCGCATCCAACAAAGAGCCGCCAAGAAGCACGGAGGAAGAACCGAGGAAACGGCGTCGCGGGAGTTTCATGGCCTAAGGAATATCCAAACGGAAACTTGCGCCCTGGCAAAGCCCGTGGAGAGCGATCTACATCGAAGTCGTGCCGCGCCAACAGGGATCATTGCGCCGCTGCCTTTGCCGGTATTTTCGGAAACGGTCGCGGCACGATCCCCGTACCTTCCTTTACGGCAATGATTTTGTCGATGGGCACGTTGGTCAATTTGTCCACCTGCCCGCCAGGCCAAGTAATCTCCAACGATTCAATTTTCGTGCGTTTGCCCAAACCGAACAAAATCCGCGGGTCGCTTGCCGACATATAGCCCATGCCACCTTTTGCTTGCTGGATATGTACGAAGCCTTCGGAAGTCAACTTCAGCGAAGCGCCAATTCCGTCGCGATTGGAGCGCGTCCCGATCAGCAGAACTTCCAGCCAGTGATTGAGGTTGCCGCCATCGTTGCGCAGCAGCTCCGGATAGTCGCCGCGGTTATTGATGGCCATGTCGATGTCACCGTCGTTGTCGTAATCGGCGGTAGCGATGCCACGGCCGGCGATGTGGCGCTGGAAATCAGGGCCGAGGGAGTCCGACACTTTTTCGAACACGCCCTTTCCTGAATTGCGGAACATCACGAGGGGTTCCTTATAACTCACTTCGCTGTGATAGAGCTGGACGTTGTCCAGCATGGCGCTGTTCAGCTGCACGATATCTTCCCAGCCGTCATTGTCGTAATCCAGGAATTTCATGGAGACGCCGCTCAGCAGCATAGCCTTATTTCCGATGCCGGAGCGGTAGGTGTAGTCGTCGAAGGTTCCATCGTGGTTGTTGTGATAAAGACGATTCAATTCGAAATCCAAGTGAGTGACATAGACATCGAGCCAGCCATCGCCGTCCACGTCGGCAGCGTCGATGCCCATGCCTGCTTCGTAGCGCCCATCCTCGCTGGCCGCCAAACCGGAAAGGAGCGAAACATCCTGAAAGGTTCCATCGTGTTTATTGAGAAAAAGAAAATTCGGCCAAGTGTCGTTGGCGATGGCGATGTCCGGCCAACCGTCGTTGTTGAAGTCGGCGAGTACCACGCCCATACCCTTTGACTCGGGTTTGCCGACTCCCGAGATGTCGCTCACGTCGGTGAACGTGCCGTCGTGATTGTTATGGTAGAGCTTGGTTTTCTGGCCTTTGTAGTTGCCGGGATTGCAGTACGAACGATAGCCCGGCCGGCGATCTCCGCACCACAGATTATTCTTGGGAGTCCAATCGATGTAATTGGTGACAAGCAGATCAAGCCAGCCATCCTTATCGTAGTCAAACCATCCCGCACTGGTGGACCATCCGCCTTCATCAGCGACACCGGCTTTGGCGGTAACATCGGTAAAAGTCCCGTCGCCGTTGTTGTGATAGAGAATTGCGCGGCCATAGCCGGTGACGTATAGATCGGGGTAGCCGTCATTGTCGTAGTCGCCGACGGCCACACCTTGGCCGTAATGTCCGGCGCCCCCAACGCCGGCTTTTTCCGTGACGTCGGTAAACGTGCCATCGCCATTGTTGCGATAAAGCGCGGAACGAAGGGGATGGGCTGGCTTGTAAGCATCCGTCGCTCCGGATTGCACGAAAAAAAGATCCATCAAGCCGTCCTGGTTGTAGTCGATCCAGCCGACGCCCGTGCCCATGGTCTCCAGGTAGTACTTTTCATCCGTTTGTGTGGAGTCCTGCAGAAAAGTGATTCCAGCTTCTTTTCGAACGTCGGTAAAGCGGACGGGAATTGGTGGATCTTGTGATTTTGAGGTTTGGCCGGCGAGAACTTTTTGATGGAGAGAGAGGCCGGCGACGCAGCTCAACGCCAGGATTGCGCCACAGATGCTTACGAGGAACCGTCGCCCGCGTGTCTCCGGTTTTTGGCCCATTCCAAACTCATCTCGACGGTATTCATCCCATGAGTAGTGCGGCAATTACGTCCTCAAAATTTCGAACGCCGGAGCTCTTCAGGCATTCTAGCCCGGGCCATCCACACGTTCAACGGTGAGTTTTCACCGGCGGCGTCACAATGTGCGGTCGGCGAGCGAGAGCGCAAACTGAAGCAACTGCATCCTGGCGGGCATGGGCATTGGTTCGTTGATGGTCGAAGGCATGTCCGGCGCACGGGACAACGCGTCTTCGATGCGGTTGGTGTCCAGGCCGCCGGCGGCGTTGCTGCCTTTGAAGCGATCCAGCACTTCGCGCGCCTTGGCAATTTCGCCAGTTTGAAAATAGAAAAAGCCCAGCGTCGAATAGCTCCCGGACCATTCCGGAAGGAGGTCCACTGCTCGCTGGAAGTCTTCCTCGGCTTGCGGCGTTTTGCCCTCGAGGACGGAGACAAGTCCCAGGCCCCAAAAGACTTTTCCCGAGCTGGGAATGCGAGCCAGGCCTTTGCGCAAAGTGTCTTCCGCAGCAGGAATATTATTTTCGCGCAACTCGACGAGAGCGAGCGAAACGTAATTTTGATCGTTGTCCGGGCTTTTGCCGATGGCGTTCTCGAATATCCCGGAGGCATCGGCAGTGTCGCCAAGATGCGCTTGAATGTCTCCGAGCAAAGAAAGGTATGAGGTATCTTGCCGGCCCTGCGCCGAGACTTGCTTCGCGGTTTCGAGCGCTGGGGAGTAGGCGCCTTTTCGGAAGTAGGCGTCGGCCAGGTCGAATTTCACGTCATCCGAGTCCGGATTCACGCTTAGCGCCGTTTGGAAATGCTGAATCGCATCATCGTACAAGCGATAACGCGCCAGCAACACGCCGACGCCGGTCTGCGTGCGGTAGTCGCCGCCGCTCAATTGGTCCAGTTGCGCCAGCGCCTTCTGTGCCTCGTCGGGCCTCCCAAGCTTCAGATAAGTCTCAGCGAGCAGATAGAGGTTTTGAGGCTGGTCCGGGTGTTTGCTGACCTCCTCAGTCAGTTGAGTAAGATCGAGTTGAGTGCGGTCCTGACGAGAAAGGTTGGAGCGATTGTCTACATAGTCGAAAAGGTGCTGATACGGATATGGACCTGCAGGAGCATCTTTCGAGAGGGTTTGGAACACACCCAGATCCCTTTGCGCTGCGTCCATCTGATGGAGGCTCCTCTCCACCATGGCCAGTTTGTAGTATCCGGACGAAGGCTCGCGGCTTGCTTTGACGTAACGCCGCAGAAGGACTTCCGCTTCCTGAAATTTCTTGCTTGCGATTCGCAGATTCGCCAACTCAAGCATGGCCTCGGGAAGATCAGGTTTCGAGCGAAGCGCCTCCTGAAGCAGTACGTCGGCACGCGCGTGATTTCCCTGGCGCTCCTCGATATAGCCCATGTTAAATAAACAGGATGCGTTGTGAGGATCTTGCTTCAGCCCAGCCTCGAAATATTTTCTGGCTTCATCGAAGCGGCCGAGATGCCGGTAAGAGAGCCCCAGAAAAGCATAGGACCTCGCCGAGGGGTCCAGCGCGACTAGTGACTTGAACTCCTCAATCGCTTTTTCCTCTTTGCCGGACATGAAATAACTTTCGCCCAGGGCGGCGTGAAGATCGGCTCGCTTGGGAGCGATTTTCAAGCCCGACTCCAACAGAGGAATGGCGTCTTCGAAATAATTCTGGGTCATGCTGACCCGCGCCAGTAGAAAAATAACATCTGTATTCTGAGGAGCCAGCTTATGGGCGCGGACCAGGACGTCCAGAGCATCCACCGAGCGGTTCTGCTGCTGATAGACCTGCGCCAACACGTAGAGAGTTTCGGATGAATCGGGTTTCAGTTTCAGAGCACGGTCCAGAACCAGTTCCGCTTTTGCGGAGTCGCCGGTTCGAAGATAAACTTGTCCAAGGTTGTAAAGGATATCGGCGGTTTCCGGCTGCAGTGCATCGGCCTGTTCCAATTCCAACTGAGCCGCATGGTACTGTTTTTCGGAGGCCAGCAAGATGCCCAGATTGAAATGCAACTGCACGTCAGTCTTATATTCCGCGGAAAGATCCGCCGCCGTCTTGAGCCCTTCCGCGGTTTTTCCGGCGCGAAAATAAGCGCGGATCAAGTTGAAGCGAGTGGCATTGTCGAAAGGATGGACACGCTGAAAATGTGCGATAGCTTCCACGGGTTGATTTCTGGCCAACAGAACCAAACCCAGGTTGTAGTTTCCATCGCGATTGCCCGGCTCGAGACGCAAGACCTTTCTGAATTCCGCTTCCGCCAGATCGAGCTTTTCCTGCGCGACGTAGAGGTTGCCGAGGTTGTTGCGGGTCCCCGAGGAGTTGGGTTCGACTTTCAGCGCTTGCTTGAAAGCCAGAAAAGCGTTTGCGAAGTCTTTCTCGTTGGTTTCGACAATTCCCAAAAGGTTGTAGGCTTCGACGCTGGAAGGGTTTTGCTGGAGTTCTTCTTGTATTTTTTCCTTAGCCTGGCCGATAGAGCCTTGACGGAGCAATTCTCCTGCTTCCTGAAGAAGCGGCGAAGTTTTCGAAGACTGCCGAGCGTCCCTCCGTACGGGGACGGTTTGTTGAGCAGATCCTCTAGCGGGAATGAAGACCGCAGTTAGCGCGAAGATCAAAGACAGCCCCGCGCGCCTCACGGCTTGGTTTCCTTTGGATGGACGCTGAAATGTCGCGGCGCAATGCATTTCGCAGCATTCCCCCGAATGCACTCTAACGCACAAACTGAAACGTCAATTTAGCATCTCCAGCGCCTGCTGGGCCAACTTGTGCCGCGGCTGCCGCCTCAACAACGCCAACAATATCTCTCTGGCCTTTTGTTTATCATTCAAGACCACATACAAGCGGGCTAGATTGAGATAGGCCTGGTCAAAATCCGGGGAAACGCGAATGCAGGTTTCGAACTTTTCTTTCGCTTCAGAATACTGTTCTTCGCGGACCAAGAGGACGCCCAGGTTGTTGAGCGCGTCGGGATAGCCCGGGCGCAAGTTCACGGCTCTTTCCAAAAAAGTCGAGGCTCGATCGAGTTGCTGTTCCCGCGCGTAAAGCATTCCCAGGCTGTAATTCACTTCTGCATTATCCGGTTCAATTTCCAGAGCGCGGCCCAGCAGTTTTTCCGCTTCTTCCGTCGCGCCCTGCCGCCGGTATACATTTCCGAGATTCAGCAGTGCGATGACGTAGTCAGGACGCAATTTCAAACACTCTTGGAAATCTCGAATGGCTTCGTCCGATTGGCCTTCCTGGCCGGCGATCATCCCAAGGTTATTCCACGCTTCCGCGTAATCCGGGCGCAACTTCACCGTTTGCTGAAGGTAACGACGGGCGTCCGCAAGAGAATTTTTTCGCAGGTAGAGCGTTCCCAAATTGTAATAGGCTTCAGGGTCCTGTGGCTTTGCCGCAATGACCTGCTGGAACGCCGCGGCCGCCTGGTCCAGATAGCCGCGTTGAAACATGGCCACGCCAAAGGTGAAGTCGTTGCGCTGAAATTCTTCCTGGTACAGCGTTCCTTCGAATGGAAGCGCGTGGCGCATGCGAGCAGCGGCAGTTTGCGGCACGGATCTCAAATCTTCCTCGAGCTTCTGAGGATTCACCGGCCCTTGGTAAACCTTGACGATCATGCCGTTCGCATTGACGAGAAGAGAAGTGGGGAGGGGAAGATCCCTGCGGCGGTCAAACAGATAGCGGTAAATAATGTTATAGATGCCCGCCACTTCCTGAGTGCCGAGCAGGATCGGGAAGAGAAGTGCTTCCTTGGCCGCCAGGGATCGCAGGGTCGCCAAATCACCAGGATCATCGACGTTGATGCCTAAAATGCGGAGCCCGCTGGATGCGAGCGATGAGTGGTGCTTTTGTAAGACTCGCAGTTGCTCGATGCAAGCCGGCGCATTCGTTTTCCAAAAATTAAGAAGCACGAAGCCGCTGTGGAACGACCGAAGTTCACGCATTTTGCCCGCGAGGTCGGGCAAGGAAAACTCCGGCGCGCTTAAGGGCTCGAGCAGCCATGTCTCGACCGAGGACGGAAGCATCTCCGCTTTCTCAGGGGCGCCCGCGTGCGTGTAAGCTTTGGGTGCAACCGAAAAAGATTTTGAGGCAAATTCCGGGGAACCTTCTACTATTTCGATTCGATGATTTACAGGCAGATGCTCGAAGATCTGCGTGAGCCCGCTGGGCCATCGAATGCTGGCGCGGACGTTCTCCTCGGCTTTTCCGATTCCGAAAAAAAGCTCCTTGGTGTGCTGAGACAAGAACCCACTGCCCGCCTGAAGATACTTCGTCTGCCGCCGTCCTTCTGCTTCGACCATCACCGCGGTTCCAATTGCGTCTCGATTGCTCTTAGTCCCTCGAAGGCGAATGGCGATTGAATTCCCAAGATCCTTCATCGTGTTGCGTAAAAGGCGCACCTGTGGCGCGTTCCGGTTCTTGAGGACAATTTCCAATCGTCCATCGTGGTCCACGTCGGCGAGGGCGAAGGAACGGCTGTCGTCTGGAAAATCCAATCCAGTTATTCCAGACACGTCTGAAAACGTCCCGTCGTGGTTGTTTGTGTAGAAAACATTCCTCTCGTAACTATTCCAGGAGGCGTCAGACCGGATCAGTTCGTTGATGGCGTTCCACCCCACTTCGTAATTCTCCGACGGCGTTTGGCTGGAAGGCGAGTTCGCCACCACCTGCCGCCAGAAGAAACTGGCCACGTCGGCATTGTCCTTCTCAGAAGTCTTCGGTCCTGAAATGTAGCCATTCGCGATGTATAGGTCCGGATACCCGTCGTGGTCAAAGTCCCAAGAGTCCGAGGACCACGCCCATCGGCCCACGTCAACTCCCGCCGCTTGGCTTACGTTTTGAAACTTTCCATCTCCCTGATTTCGATAGAGCGAATTACCGCCGGCGTGCCGCCGATAAAGCGCACGGATGTTTTGCGCGTCTTTTTCGTGAAAAATGTTTTGTTCCGAAACGCGCAAGCCCGCCGCGGACCACATGTTCGAAACGTAAACGTCTTGTTTTCCGTCGTTATCGAAATCGAACCAGGACGCGCTCATTCCCGCGCCAACGTCGTCGACGCCCGCTTCCGCGGAGACCGCCGTGAACTTTCCGTCTCCGTCGTTTCGATATAGATTGCTTCGTCCGAAGTCGTTGGCCACGTACAAGTCTGGCTTCCCGCTGGAGTTGCAGTCTCCCCAGGCGCACGCGAAGCTATAGCGGTCGTTATCGACGTGCAGTCCCGCAGGCTCCGTGCGATCCTGAAAAGTTGCATTTCCTTCGTTGTGGAGCAAAAAATTCGGAGGCCCATTCCTTGCATCGAAGTAGGGCGCAGGGTAGTGATACTGCTCCAGCCCCAGATAGTAGCTATACAAACAAAAATAAATATCGAGGCGTCCATCTCCGTCATAGTCGGCCACGGCAGCGTGGGTGAACGTCCCTTGTGGAGGCTGCGCAAACTGGAAGGCATCGCGCTTCAGCAAGAATTTTCCATTGCCCTGGTTCAGAAAGAGCAGAGGCCCGCTGCCGCAAACCACCAAAAGGTCCTGAAGCCCTTTGTTCTCAAAATCGGCGAACAAGGCGCAGGCCGTGCCATCCAACACGCCCACTCCGGATTTTTCCGTCACGTCCTCGAACGTTCCATCTCCCCGATTGCGATACAGACGGTTCGGAAGTCCCGGGGGCTGGCAGATGTACAAATCATCGAATCCGTCGTTGTCGAAATCTCCGGCCGCCACGCCGTTGTTGCCGTAAACGTCGATTCCGCACGCGCCATCCAAAACGGTACGCCAGTAGTCAACGCCGTGAAGCATCTGCTTCCTGTACGATTCCGTTTGGCCAAGCGCTTGAGAAGTAACGTCAATGAATATCGGCGAGCTCGCACGGCTCAGAGTTTCCTCCGCTGCTTCCCATCGGAGCACTCGCCAACCGCTCGCTTCATCGCGCGACCACTGAGTCTGCCAATGCCCAACGCGCTGCTCGCGCCCCGCGTCCGTACAAACGCCGACAATGTCATATCGAATTTCGATCCGGAGCATCGGCGATGAACTCGCAATCTCCTCGATATGCGTAATTTCAAACTCAGCTGTCTCCACACGAGAAAGCGCGGCCAGGTACCCCTTGATCTCTCGAAGGAATCGTTCGCGGCCCGACTCGACACTGGGCGCAAACTTTCGCCGAATGACCTGGATCCCATCTCCCGAGCGCAGTGTGGTCTGCTGGATGGGAGTCAGCAAACTGGCTTCGAGTGCAGGGTCCAGAAATTTCGTCAAGACGCCAAGAGCAGGCGACTCTTCTTTAAGTGCCCGGCTCCATTTCTCGAGTGGCCGCATGATTTCAAACGCGTACTTCTCCGTGACGTATTCATCCGCGCCAGGAACGACTTTGCGAAGAACATCCTCAAGAGGCGATTTCGCGGGATAGTGTGGTGAAACACGAGAATCTGCCAGATCGAAGGCAAGGCTTCGGCCCGCCGGACCTTCCTCGCACAGCGGCCGGAACATGGCTGCATGAAAGGGTGACGGCAGAAATACCACCGGGGCCCATCGCAACTTCTTCAGAAAAATACGCCGGGAAAGAGCGCAGTCTTCGTTGTCGTGACGCCTCATTCTCGATTGTCTCCGCCGCGATCGCGCGGCTTTCGAATGCTAGCACCGAGCTTAAGCTGATCCAAAGATTAACGCGCCTGGAACGAACTCTGAGCAGACACATGCTTCAAGCTGAGTCGTGCGAAAGAAAAATTCCGGGACTTCGATCAGGTATTTTCAGAGGGTGCCGGTCCCGAGGAATCTCGCAATATCAGTTCGGCGGGGATATGGTATTCCTTCCCCTGGGGATTGGCGGAGCAGGAGAGTTCATGCAGAGCGTTGGCGGCCATTTCGCCCAGCATGTCCCGGTGGATGTCCACGGTTGTCAGCGAGGGATTGCTGTATTCCGCGAGGCGAGTGTTGTCGAAGCCCGTCACCGAGATATCCTGTGGGACGCGGCAGCCACCTTTCAGCAGTCCCTTAATGACGCCTACGGCGGTCAGATCGTTCACGGCCATCACGGCGGTCGGTCTGGGCGATAGTTTGGCGATACTCAAGCCGGCCACCAAGCCGCCTTCAAACCGCAGGTCTCCGTGCACGATCGGGCCGGGCTGCAATCCCAGCTCCTGCATGCACTTTTCGTAGGCCTCCAGCCGGGCGAGGTTGGACTTGAGTTTAGGCCTTCCCGCGATAAAGGCGATTCGCCGATGACCGCATCCATGGAGGTATTCCACGATCTGCTTAATGCCGGAAAAGTAGTCGATCCGCAATTTGCTTACATAGCCGCGCAAGGGAGCGAGGTCCAGGAAAGTAACGGCAATTTTTCTGCGCTCTAGTTCCTTAATAAGACGCGAGCTGATCTCCGAAGTCATGATGGCCACGCCGCGCACGTTGTGCTCCATCATGCGTTCGGCGGCTTCCCGAGTCCGGCGCGGATCGTAATTCGTGTCGCTGAGGATGGCATCGTAACCAAGCTGGCGGGCGCGCGTTTCAAAACTCTTGATTACTTCGGGGAAGAAAGGATTTACGATGTCGGATACGATGATTCCCAGAGTGCGGCTATCGCGCGAAGCCAGATGACGCGCATGGGCATTCGGAAAATAGCCGAGGCGCTTCACTGTCGAGAGCACCAAGCGGTGCGTGTGCGGCCCTACTTTGCCGGTCTTGTTCAAGACATTCGACACCGTCGCGGTGGAAACGCCGGCAGCTTTAGCGACATCACGAATGGTTAGAGGCATGGCTTGATTTGCTCGGCTTTTTGCAAGAAGCCCCGCACGAATTCCCGGCCCAAGCGGGCTGGCTTGCGGTATATTAAAAAAAATGCTTGACAATATCCACCAAATTGTGTGATAGACATATACAGGTTAAGCGGTTAAGCAGTTGTGCGCTGCTTCTGGTTAAGCGTTTCATGCGTGTTCAAGGGGCTTGGGGTGCCGATTACTAAAATCCTTTGTTCTCAAGGGGCCTGTGCCCCGGAGCTTAGTAGCGTCCTTGTCCTGAAGAATTCAAACATAACCTGTCGAGGTGTGGTTGCAGGCCCGATGCCGGTCGAAGCATAGGGCTGGAACAACCGGCGTTTGCCGTGAACTGTTGAGCTGAACGGCTCTGGAGGAAAGTCGATGAATCGAAACGCGGTTTTGACTTTGATCGGGCGGATTTCGTTGGCGATGATTGCTGGGCTTGCGCTTATGACGTTCAGCGCCCGGCCCCTTTTCGCGCAGGTGGATGCCGGCGCGATCTTGGGTACCGTCACGGATACTTCAGGCGCCGCGATTCATGACGCCACTGTCACGCTTACGAACGAAGGCACGAACGCAGCTCTGACCACCACGACAGGATCGGATGGCTCCTACAAGTTCACGCCGGTCCGAATCGGGAGCTACAAACTGAGCGCTTCTTACCAGGGTTTCCAGACAACGACGCAGATTGGCGTCAGTGTCAACGTAGGCGCGCAAGTTGTGGTCAATTTCACGCTCAAACCCGGCAAGGTCACTGAAACCATTGAAGTCACTGCCGCTGCCCCCGTTCTCCAGTCGCAGGACGCTTCCGTCGGCCAAGTCGTGGACTCGCGCAGCGTTAATGATCTTCCGCTAAACGGGCGTAATTTTACTTTCCTGGCCCAGCTTGCCGCTGGCGTCAACACGCCTCAAGCCGACACGCGCGGCAACGCGGCTAGCGGCGCCTTCTCGGCCAATGGGAATCGCCCAGCGCAGAACAATTATCTTCTCGATGGTATTGACAACAATTCGGATACGGTGGACTTCCTTAACGGTACCAACTACGTTGTTCTTCCTCCGGTCGATGCGATCCAGGAGTTCAAGGTGCAGACTTCGGACTTCAGCGCGGAGTTTGGCCGTTCCGGGGCCGCCGTCCTCAATGCCACCATCAAATCGGGCACCAACGAGTTCCACGGAGACGTATGGGAGTTCTTCCGGAACGACAAACTCGATGCGGCGGACTTTTTTGAAAACGCCCATGCAGTCCCCAAGGGCGAACTCCGGCAGAATCAGTTCGGATTTACCGCCGGCGGTCCGGTGGTCATCCCCAAAGTGTTTGACGGCCGCAACAAGGTCTTCATTTTTGGCGACTACCAAGCCTTACGCCGGGTGCAAGGAACAATTCTGAGCGGCGCAGTGCCCAGCGCGGCTGAGCGCGCGAGTGGTTACACCAACTTCCAGGATCTCATCGCCGCGCAACCCTGCGGCAGCAGCGGGCAGCCAGTCTGCCCCACGGATGCTTTGGGCCGCACGATGCCTATCGGTACCATCCTGGACCCTGCGACGACACGTCAACTGGCTTCCGGCGCATTCGTGCGCGATCCTTTCGGTACGTGCGCCAACGAACCCGCGGGATTCGTTTATACGGTCGCGGGTTGCAACTTGAACATGATAAATCCCAATCGGCTGGATCCAAACGCCATAGCGCTGCTGAACCTGTACCCCGCGCCTACGACGAATGACCCGACCAAGCTTCTCTCCAACTTCGCGAATTCACCAAAACTGTTTGAACACAGCAACTCCTTTGATACCCGCATGGACATCAACTTCAATGACAAGAACCAGTTGTTTTACAGGTTCAGCTTGGTTGATGACCCTCAGTTCATTCCGGGTATTTTCGGCGGCGTAGCTGACGGCGGCGGTTTCCAGCAGGGAACTCAGACGGCGATCGCGGAACAGAGCGCGCTAGGGTATACCCACACGTTCTCTCCGACCTTGATTAACGAAGTTCGTGCAGGACTGAATTACCTGCATACATCACGTTTTTCGCCTTCCGCGAACGATTTGTCCGACCTTCCTGGCTCTTTTGGCATCCAGGATATCCCTCAGGTGCCCTTGAATGGCGGTCTCCCCGCCTTCGGCATCAATGGACTTTCGACTCTGGGCAGCAACGCTTTTCTGCCCTCAAATGAGGTCACTTCCACGTTCCAGCTTACCGATGATCTCACCAAAATCCTCGGCAAGCACACGTTCAAGATGGGTTTTGAATTGCAACACGTCAAATTCTCGACCTTGCAACCTCCGTGGTCTCGCGGAGAATTCGATTACAACGGCGACTATACGACCATCCCCAACAATAACCAGGGCAACACCGGGCGCGCGCAATTCCTGTTGATTCCGAGCGCATCGACGGTTGGGGGAGTTAACGACCTCGGAGGTTCCACCGATATCCGGGCTTCCAACATCGCCGAGACCGATGACGGCAAGAACTACTACGGCGGTTACTTCAATGATGATTGGAAGGTCACTAACAAGCTTACAGTGAACCTCGGACTCCGTTACGACTTTTTTGGCTTGGTCTACGAACACCATTCCGCCCAGGCCAATTTCGTCCCAGCGTCTTCGTCTCCAACCGGCAAAGCTCTGTACATTATCCCTCCGGGACCGAACGCGAACAATTTGTCCACGGGCTGCCCAACCTGCTTTACCAATTTGCTCGCCGACGATGGCATCACTCTCGACATCACCAATGCTTACGGCGCTGGCCTCGGGCACTCGCAAAAAAACAATTTTGCTCCCCGTCTCGGCGTAGCTTATCAAGTCACCCCCAAGCTAGTTGTTCGGGCTGGATGGGGAATGTTCTACAACGGCTTTGAGAACCGGGGGTATTCACCAAACATCGGGGAAAACTATCCCTTCCAGTTCCAGTTCAACTTCCCGGAGCCCAACCCCAATACGCCAATTACATTTCCCGGTTGCGCTACCGCGGGTCCAGGCGGCACTGGAATCTTTGAGACCGGCTTCTCCTGCACGCCCCTGAATCCCCTTCTGGTAAATGCTAACGGATTGGGTCTGTTGGGGATTCAGTTTAATTACCAAACCCCTTACTCGCTGGGCGGCAACCTGACCCTCCAATATCAATTGACTCCTTCGATGTCCTTGCAAGTTGCTTATGTAAACACCCTGGCGCGTCATTTGGAGGTGTTTCCGAACGACGCCAATCAGGTCAGCCAGATCTTGCCCACGCAAAATCCAGACGGCACCAGCCTCAATCCTCAGCTTTTCATTCCGTTCCCTGATTTCGGCCGCGGTACGAGTTATGCGGCAACCGAGGGGAACAGCAATTACAATTCCCTGCAGACCAAGATTGAAAAGCAATTTTCAAACGGACTCAATTTCCTGGGTACCTATACATGGGCGAAGACACTCTCCGACGCCGGGGACCTGCTTAACGGTGGCAGCGTTGCCGGCTACCGAGCTCCGGGCGTTCCGGGTTTCGGAATCCAGGGTGACTACGGTTTGGCGGACTTCGATATCCGAAACGTCTTCCACTTCAGCGGCGGTTACGAACTTCCGTTTGGCCACGGCAAGAAGTTCATGGCCGACGCCACGGGCGCCAAAGACAAGCTGATCGGGGGCTGGAGCCTGAACTGGAGCTCGACGTTCCAAGGCGGCCAACCGATTTCTCTCAGTTGCCCTACAGGCACGACTTCAGGCACTGGCTGCGGCGCTCTTTTCACCGGTCAGCCTCTCAAACTTGGACTGCACACAGATGGGAATGGGGTCCTGAGTTGGTTTGGGAATCCGGCTGCGTTCACCCAGCCTTGCGTGCTGGGCGCCAATAGCGTTCCGGAGGCTGGCACGCCTGCTGGCTGCGTACCTCTAACGGGAACAGCCGCCTTGGGCGGCGTGACACAAGTGCCGGGTCCCGGATTCAAGAGGGCAGACATTTCCGTTTTCAAGGATCTTCCGCTGAACGAGCGCTTCCGGATCCAGTTCCGCGCCGAATTCTTTAATATTGCCAACCATCCCAATTTCAACGCCCCCAATTTCGGCGGCAACGGCGTTGTGGCCATCGGCGGGTCGGGCAACTACAACAGTTCTACCTTTGGCGAGATTGGTTCCACGCGCGATGCTCCCTATGATCCGCGGCAGATCCAGTTCGCTTTGAAGCTGTACTTCTAAATTTTGCACCACACCTCCCCGCAGAGTGCTCGTCGAGGGCGCTCTGCGGGGAACCCCTTTTTGGCCGCTATTTCCCCGCCTTATCGAGCGGTGATAACCTAGGAACGCCGTGTTCATCGGAAGACCTTCTCACAGGCATACAATCCTCCTTCTCTTAGCGTGTGTGTTTGCAATGCCGGCTCACGCCAATCAGGACCAAAGTCTCGATCAGGAGTTCCAGGGGGCCGTCGCACAATATGATTCGGGCCACTATGCCGAGGCCGCCGCAAAGCTGGAGGCTCTGATCCACCAGGTCCCGGAGAATTTCGAAGTCCACGAACTTCTCGGTTTGGTCTACTCCGCGCAGTCCCAAGATGCCAGTGCCAACTCTCACCTCGAGAAAGCCGTCCGGCTGAACCCCAATTCCGCCCCTGCGCGGACCAATCTGGCTGCCAATCTCGTCCGGCTGGGAAAGCTCGATCGTGCCGGAGAGCAGTTCAAGAAAGCCGCTGAGCTCGACCCCAAAAACTATGACACGAATCACAATCTCGGCGAGTTCTATGTCCAATCCAAGAAAATAGCCGATGCCGTGCCATTTCTGGAGCGCGCCCAGCGAATCAGCCCATCCTCCTACGACAATGGCTATGACTTGTCTCTCGCCTATCTGCTCACCGGCCGACTGGCGGCCGCTCGCCAAGAAATCCAGGAGCTTTTGAAACAGAAGGACGCCGCCGAACTGCACAACCTGCTCGGCGAGGTGGAAGAAAAAGACGGGAAATTCGTCCAAGCCGCCAACGAATATGAACTCGCCGCGCACGCCGATCCGAGCGAGAGCAACCTGTTCGACTGGGGCAGTGAGCTCCTGATCCACCGCACGCTCGGACCGGCTATCGAAGTCTTCCAGGACGCCGTCAAGCGCTATCCCGAGTCGCCGCGGTTGGCGATCGGACTAGGAATGGCTCTTTACGCGCACGGCAACTACGACGATGCCGTCAGGTCCTTGCTCCGCGCGGCCGATCTAAACCCCTCTGATCCAAGTTGCTATCTTTTTCTGTCCAGAGCCTACTATGGTTCGCCGAGCCAGGCCGATGAGGTCGTCCAACGATTCCGCCGTTTTTCCGAGCTCCAACCGCGCAATGCCCAGGCCCTCTACTATTACGCGATGAGTCTGTGGAAAGGGAAGCGGGCCGAAGATCCAAGCCTGGATCTCCGGCAAATCGAGTCTCTCCTCAAGAATTCTCTCGAACTTGATCCCAAGCTGGCCGATGCGCACTTGCAGTTGGGCAATCTCTATTCCGACCAGCGCAAGTACGCCGAGGCCATTCCGGAGTATGTGCGTGCCCTGGAACTGAATCCCGATCTCGCCGACGCCCACTATCGGCTGGGACAAGCCTACGTCCGCATGGGACAAAAGGAAGCTGCGCAAGCGCAGCTCCAGGTCTATCAAAAGATGAACGAACAGCATTTGGCCGATGTCGAAAAACAAAGAGCGGAAATTCGTCAATTTGTGTTTGCGGCCAAGGACAGTCCGTCCGGCAAGCCATGATTGCCCTGACGTCGAGGAGGGGAGCCGGAATGGCGGCAGGGCGCGTATTTAACCAACCTGTTAAATACGAGTGCCCGCAATGGAAAATGGCCGTGTATTTAACCTATCGGTTAAATACGAGGACCGGATTATGGCACGCAGACCCGTTTCCAAGCTCAAAAAAACGCTCGCGAGCGACAGCCTGCTGCAAGTGCTTGACATCAAGAAAGGGGCAGCGTAGCTTACGCTAAGCATTGCATTTACAATGACCTACCTCTTACCATCGCACCTGGGGAAACGGCAAATTTCGACCGAATCGCCAAAGTTTAGCAGCAACCGTCAAGACGTAAGCTCACACGAATTAGCCAGGCGGCTGGCCTACACCCGCCGCGAGTTTCTGCGCAATGCCGCCGGCGTGGCTCTGGGTAGCACATTCCTCGGGTCGGGGCTGGCCGCCCGAACCGGAATTCCCGAAAAGAAACGGAAGGTCGTGGTCATCACCTTTGGCGGAGGTGCTCGCGATCAAGAAACGTTTGCTCCCGAAGGCCAGGAAAATATCCCGCATTTGATGCGGGAACTGATCCCGCAATCTTCCTTTTTCACTCAAGTCGTCAATCGCGGCATCCTCGGCCATTACGTGG
This sequence comes from uncultured Acidobacteriota bacterium, assembly GCA_963718945.1. Lineage (GTDB taxonomy): Bacteria > Acidobacteriota > Terriglobia > Acidiferrales > UBA7541 > Acidiferrum. Next base: position 244,563 of record CAVRAJ010000001.1, read on the forward strand.
CGACGGCGAGCCTGGCCACCGGCGTTTATGAAACATTCAACAATTTTGCGGCCGTCCCCCCGCAACACCCGACGGCGTTCGAGTATTTCCGGAAGGATTTGAAACGTCCATCGTCTGATGCGTGGGTGGTCGCACCAAGCAACGGCTTCAATCGCATCGGCGAGAGCAATAACCGATCGTATGGGCCAGGCTTGGGAGCCAGGGTGATTTTGCCGAAGCATTTGTTGGCGGCTGCAAGCGCTGGAGGCGGTGCGGACTACCAACATCTGCTGCGCGACAACTACGAGACGCCGTTTTACACGCCAGAGCTGGGCGGCGGCGAATTTGAATTGCAGCAGTTAGAGATGATGTTGAAACTCTCCGTGGACGATTTCAAGAAGCATGCGCGCACGCTCTCGAGCCCGGATGAGCTCTCCGTCTATATCGCGCGCCAATTGATGCGGCAACTTGCTCCCAGTCTTTTGTGGATCACCATGCATGACATCGATATCGCGCACGCCGGCGCGTACTCGCTCTATATCGAAGGCATTCGCCGCACCGACCGGCTTTGCGGCGAATTGTGGAAAGCGATCCAGAGTGAACCGGAGTATGCGGGTAACACTACGGTCTTCATCTTGCCGGACTTTGGCCGTGACGCTGACGAGGATTCCGGCGGCAACGGATTTCAGCATCACCGTACTGGCGACGCTCTCTCTCGCACCACCTGGATGATGGCCATGGGTCCCGGCGTCCGCGAAGGCGTGGTTTTCGATCGCGCACTGCAGTCCACCGACCTTGTGCCGACGATCGGATCGATCCTAGGTTTTTCCGCGTCGCTCGCGCAGGGCAAACCAATCGCCGAGCTTGTGTAATTCCATGCTTCCCGCTGACCTCAAACCCGAACAATTCAACGGCTATGCGCCGGAAGCAAGAAAACTCGTCACGAACGATCTCCCCGCGTTGCAGAAGCTTCCGCTTAGCTTCTTGCCGAGCTTATTGCGCGAAGTCATCGATTACGATTTTAAGTTTCCGGTAGAGCGCAGAGCGCTGGAAAGGGAACTGACAAATCTGAGCTCGCTTTCCGCGGAGCAAACAAGAGATTGGTTTCAAGCGTTTGCAGATATTCGCCTGTCACCGGAGCTGGAAAAATCCGACTGGGTAAACGCGCCGGCGCAGTTTGTCGAGCAACTTTCGGCGCATCTATGGGCGACGCACCAGTTGGATGCATTTCGCGCGGCGGCGCTCGCATATGCGGAACGTTTGCGGGCGGCAGTGCCGCCGGAGTCCCCTGCGATACCCAGACTCGGAATTACTGTCATTGGCCAGGGCGTCGCCGCATCCGACGAATATATCTTTCGCAAACTGCGTCCGCATGGGGCGTACTTCAGCCATGTTCAGCCAGAAAACGGATTGAAGGTGTTGTTGGATGCCGTGGCCGCTCGAGCCAAAGCGCATCCTGTTGATTACGGGCACTGGTACATCGATGGGGGAGACGCTGCGGAACATGATGCCGCTCTTACATGCGTCTCCTACCATTCGCTGGGGTCGGCGCGAGCAGCCTTGTCGAACAAAATTCGGGCGGAAATCGAACGGCCCGGCATGGGACCAGAGACGCTGCGCACGTTGATGGCGCGGATGCGTCCTGCGGATCTTGGCTTGGAAGCCGGGCCGGAGCACGCCGCGGATAGGAGCGCGAGCAAATCGGGCGACGGTGTGCTGAACCGCTTTCAGGTCAAGCTGCTGACCGAGGGTTCGGGAACGCAGATTTTCAGCACGACTTTCGCGCAGTGGACGGCACGCGAAGCGCTGCGGCGCGCTCAGCCCCTGACGCTGCTGGTTCGCTTTGCTCCGCGCCAGCGCCAGAAGCCCATGAACGAAATGCTTTCCGGAAGCGACGCGCGCGCGGAACTCGATCCGATGGGCTCTCTAATCGATGGAGACATGGGCGCGTATTACAACTGGCTGAACCAACAGCGGCTGCCGGGAGCCGAGAGTTCTTCATTCCTGGCGTGGTTTGAAAATCACGGTGAAGCGCTGATTATCGGCCCCTCCACGCCCCGCGGGACGGAGTCGGCCTCGGCGGCCGATTTGCGGAAGCTGCTTTCGTGGATGACCTGAAGATTCTCATGAAATAATCCGGAGAAGAGAAGAATGTCCAAGATTCGGCGGCAGTTGTGATTAAGCGCTTCACTCTGGGCGCTGACCCTTACGGTATTTTTGGTCTCGCTGGTTCTGCGAAACGATGCCTTTGGTTCCTTTCGGACGCGACAGCGAAAACCTGATTTGGCAATTGTGGTAACGCCGGCATCTCGTCTTTGGCCAACGCACATTTGGGAAAAACGATGACAATGGAATCTCCGCGGGATGGCAAACGCTCGGCATCGGTAATAAGCTCGTTGAGTCTGCCGGAGAACCCGGCGAGCAGGGCACGGTAAGCACTTCCTTTCCGAGGCAAGAAAGGTTTGTCCGAGGTGCATGTAATGTTGGGACGTCGAAATTTCCTGTATAACTCGTTCTCCGCAGCTGGGGCCTTACTTTTGAGCAAGAACTCGCCCTTCTACGGCGCGAGCGATCCGGGCCCCGCAGAGTCTCGAATCGAGGTGCTTCTCGATGAACCACTGGGAATTATCTCCCAGAATGTCTATGGCCATTTCACCGAGCACTTGGGCGGGGTGATCTACGACGGAATATGGGTTGGTGAGAATTCTAAAGTTCCGAATGTGAATGGAATTCGCAAAGAACTCGTCGACGAAATGCGCAAGATCAAGGCGCCGGTGGTTCGTTATCCCGGTGGATGTTTTGCGGATAGTTATGATTGGCGTGATGGGATTGGACCGGCGGCCAAGCGGCCGACGCGCACAAATTTCTGGAGCGATTCGGCTTCCAGCGCCGCGCCCGCCAATTACAAGTACGAAACCAATCGCTTCGGCACGAATGAATTTGTAAGGTTCTGCAAACTGATCGGGTGCGAACCATATCTCGCTGCGAATGTCCGCAGCCTGCCTGCAGAGCAGTTCTACAGATGGGTTGAATACTGCAATTCTCCGGCGGGGAGTACGACTCTGGCGGAGGAACGCGCCGCAGCAGGGTTCCGTGATCCCTTTGGGGTGCAATTCTGGGGCGTCGGAAATGAGTCGTGGGGGTGCGGCGGAAATTTCACCGCGCAGGAGTATGCGGTCGAGTTTCGGCGATACACAGAGTGGGTGCCGCGATACGGGCAAAAATTGTCGTTCATCGGCTCCGGCCCAAATACCGATGACTGGAACTGGACGCGGGAGTTTCTTGAAGAACTAGTTCGCAAGGGAACAGGGCGGCTGCATTCCCTCAACGGCTGGGCATTGCACTACTACACATGGAATCTCAGCCGGGGGCGCACTGCGGATTGGGAGCAAGGGAAAGGCGACGCCCTCAAATTCGATGTGGTCGACTGGTACGAATTGCTGCGCGAAGGCGAACGCATGGAATCATTGATCGACGGGCACTGGCAGGTTATGGGAGAAATCGATCGAGAGCACCTGGTGAAACTGGTGGTGGACGAGTGGGGGCCGTGGTACAGGCCGGGAAGCGAGGCGACGCCTGGCGATCAATTAGAACAAGTGCCCACGCTGCGCGACGCTGTCTTCAGCGGAATGACTTTGGATCTGTTCAACCGGCATCCCGAGAAAATCGCCATGGCGAATTGCGCGCAGCTGATTAATTGCCTAAACAGCTTGTATCTGGCGCACGAGGACAAGTTCTGCGTGACTCCCGTTGGCCACGTGTTCGGGATGTACGCTGCGCATCAGGGAGGCCAGAGCCTGCGAACTGTTTGTTCGGCGCCCCTGATTCATTATGACCGCGACGGCAAAACGGCAACGTTTTGGGGACTCAAGGGTTCGGCATCGCTGCACGAAAAGGAATTGGTGCTGACGGTGGTAAATCCGCATGTGAGCGAACCGAGCGAGGCGGAAATTGCCGTTCGCGGCTCGGGGATACAATCGGGAACGGCCACGACGCTCACCCATGCGGACATTCATGCGCACAACACTTTTGAACAAAGAGATCTTGTGAAACCTGAAACAAGCAGCGTGGAAGCCAGGTCGAGGACTCTTCGCCACACGTTTCCGGCTGCCTCGGTTACAACGCTGAGGCTGACGCTTACGTGAGACAAGTTGTTGCGTGCGCACGCCCGGTTAGAAGCGGCTTTTTCCGGTACACTTCAGGAGAATTTCTATGACTAAACTATCGCGACGCTCGATTTTGAAGACGGCTCTCTCGGGAGTGACTATGGCTTCGATTCCATCGACGGCATGGCCGGAGCAAGACGTTCCGGTCCGGCGCAAAGGCCAGATTCAGCAATCGGTCTCGCGGTGGTGCTACGAGAAAATTGCTCTTGAGGAACTGTGCGCATACGCGGCGAAGATAGGTTTGAAGGGCGTCGATCTTCTGAATCCGGATGAATACGAAATACCCGCGCGGCATGGCCTGATTTGCACCATGGGCTACGCCGGAGGAGGCGAGATTGCCAGCGCGTTGAACCGCACCGAAAACCACGCAAGAATCGAAGAGGGTTTTCGAAAAAACATTCCTCTGGCGGCGAAGGCTGGCGTGCCCAACGTGATTACATTTTCAGGAAACCGGGCGGGTATGTCCGACGATGACGGCGCGAAAAATACAATTGCAGGGCTCAATCGCGTGAAGAAAATTGCCGAAGATCACGGCGTGACCATCTGTTTGGAGTTGCTCAACAGCAAGGTGAACCACAAAGATTATATGTGTGACCATACCTCCTGGGGAGTCCAAGTCGTCCAAGCGGTGAACTCGCCGCGCGTCAAACTGCTCTATGACATCTATCACATGCAGATTATGGAGGGAGACCTGGTTCGTACCATTCAGCAGAACATTCAGTGGCTTGGCCATTTCCACACAGGGGGCGTTCCCGGACGGCATGAGCTCGACAACACGCAGGAAGTGCAATGGGATGGCGTAATGCGTGGGATTGTCGCAGCCAATTTCAAGGGCTATGTGGCTCATGAGTTTGTGCCCGCGCGCGATCCGCTAACTTCACTGCGGGAAGCCGTGGATTTGTGCGACGTGTAGCACTGCGGTGGAGGACATGGACACGCGCGCATTTCTCGAAATGGTCACGGCAGGGCCGTCGAACGAAATGGCGCGGGAGATAAAACGGATCTCACGCGAATACCAAGGAACGAGTAATGTAGATGATCACGCTCCGAGCCCGTTTGTGCGGCAGCCCTGATAACGGACTCGCGTGGGACATGGTAGAATGAAGGAGTGGGAAGTTTTTACAGTCGGCGGGCGAAGAACCAATAAACGTCCCAACAAATAATTGTGCTAGGGTGGCCGCCCTCAGGGTTGCGCATGACTGAGGGGAAGGAAGAAGGCGTGTTTTTCGCGAAGTCGTCCCGGTTAAAATAAACTGGAAGCGGTTTCATCCTTGCACGGACGAAGTGACACTATAAGTTACAACAGTCGAAATGGTGTCAAGGCAAGCCCAATACGAGTGGCTGCAGAAAAAAAAGTTTAGGGGCGTAGCTCAGTGGTAGAGCAGCGGCCTTTTAAGCCGAAGGTCGTGGGTTCGATCCCCACCGCCCCTACCATCCATCTCTATGCTGGGTGGACACTTAACAAGAACACGCGGGGCAAAAAAGGGGTCGATTAGGCGGATGATCCGGCTCTATGTTTCTTTCTAGCGGCGCAGACGACAGCCCGATCGGTCGGAATTTTGTTCATGGAACCATCGCCCACACCCTGTTTGCGTAACCATATATTGTGCGTGCAACTAATCGATGCGAGTTAGATGGCCGGTACACCCCGTCAGACAGTTATCCGCAGTCGCCGCACCCCTTGCCTGCTCAAAATTCACGAAGCAGCATCAAAATTGTTGTGGCACAATCTCGGTTGTTCGTTGGTGTAAAGTTGTGCTTCACTCGGAAGCCTGAGAATTTGACAAAATGTCGAAGAACCGATTTCTCTCGAAGCATATTTTCCCCGTATCACTGGCTTTGTCGTTTCTGAGCATTGTTTATCTCCCGATCTCAAGAGCGGATCCACGGCTTCCTCATCTGTTTAGCGACCACATGGTTCTTCAAAGAGACATGTCCATTTCGATTTGGGGATGGGCCGATCCAGGGGAACGCATTACAGTGAGTCTGGGAACAAACACGCGTGAGAGCGTTGGCGGCTCGGACGGACGATGGAGTGTACTGCTACCAGCAATGAGCGCGGGCGGGCCATTTACGCTTGTAGTTCGTGGAAAGAAAACGTTGGAGATGAAGGACGTCTTGCTTGGAGAAGTGTGGATTGCTTCTGGACAATCCAACATGACGTATGAGCTGAGTGGTGCGGCCGGGTCCGCGGAGGAAATTCCTTTAGCAAATTACCCTCAGATTCGCTTCTTCACAGTGCCGAAAAAGATTGCACTTGAGCCGCAAGCAGACACGCTACCGGCGAGTTGGGAAATATGCACGCCCGACGCAGCGAAATCATTTTCCGCGGTGGCGTATTTTTTTGCGCGCGATCTGCACAAGACGCTGGGTGTTCCCTTGGGTGTGATCTTGAGTGCATGGCCCGGCACAACGGGAGAAGAGTGGACCGACCCGGATTCTTTGCAGCGAGAGCCAGTCCTACGGCCGATTGTGCAAGGATGGGAAGCCAGTGCGCCGGATGTGAAGAAGTATGCGGAGGAGCCGGCCGAGATTTCTCTGGAGTTCGATGATTTCGAGTTGCTCCCCACAACAGCATCTGCGCAGGGCATCACGTCGCTCGGCAATTTTGACGATGGCAATTCACGAATGACGACGGGGGGTGTGTGGACGTACGACTGGGAGGAAGGAACTGGAACGGAGTTTCAGCTTGCCGCTCCTGGGCGGGACGGCGCAGGCTTCGCAGCGAAAGTGACGGGAAAACTGGATGGCGCCAATTCGTCAAGGCTGCGCGCAAGCTTTCACGCCGACGGTTCGCCCATGGACCTCAGTGCGTCTTCGGGAATTCGTTTTTGGGTTCGGGGCAGCGGCACAGTTCAATTTCAGATGCTGCAACCCAATATCACTGACTGGGATAATTATTCGGCCGAGTCGTTCCGTGCAACGCCGCAATGGCGGCAAAGTAAGATTTTGTTCAAGGACTTGAAGCAGGCGGGCTGGGGTGTTATCGAGCCCTTCTCGCCGACGGCGCTCACTGGCTTTGTGCTGAACAATATGGCTGAGGTTGGCGATCCGCCAAGGCCTCCGTCAGGGTTGTACGAAGGGATGATTACGCCGTTGCTTCCGTATCGAATTCGCGGAGCCATCTGGTATCAGGGCGAGGGAAATACCTGGCGCGCGGAACAGTATCGGACGCTATTGTCTGCCCTGATTCAGGGTTGGCGAAAGAGTTTCGCAGAGCCAAACTTTCCGTTCCTCATTGTGCAACTTCCGAACCTTGGGACTAGCCCCGAACTTGGCGCTTCGATCTGGGCGGAGTTGCGTGACGCTCAACTGCAGACGGCGAAAACCCTGCCGAACACGGGGCTGGCCGTAACGATTGATGTCGGCGATCCGAAGAACTTGCATCCACCCCGCAAAGCGGAGGTAGGCCAACGGTTGGCGCTGTGGGCGCTGGGGACGACTTATGGACAAAAGATCGTGTATTCCGGACCGCTTTACGATTCCATGAAAATTGTGGGGAAGGAAATCCGCGTCCGCTTTCGCAACGAAGGAGGCGGGCTCGAAGCCCAAGGCGAAGTGCTAAAGGGATTCTCGATAGCGGGGGCTGACAGAAAATTTCACTGGGCTAACGCCAGAATTGACGTCGACGAAGTGGTCGTTTCGAGCAACGAAGTGACGGCTCCCGTTGCGGTTCGGTATGGTTGGGCAGGAAGCCCCGTATGCAATCTTTACAACACGAACGGCTTGCCGGCTTCTCCATTCCGCACGGACGATTGGCCGGGAGAAAGTGCGGGAAAGCGGTAAGGCAAGCTGACGACTCGACAACCCAACATGACTTTGTTTAGGCGAGCTGTAGCATCTCGAGGATCCGTGATGAAACGTAGCTTGGGCGCGACGTGGCGGCCGCTGAAGCAAGATGAGGATGTTCGTGGGACTCTCTCACTTCAATAAAATCGCAATTTAGAGGCCATCGCGGCTCAATTGCGAGCGAAGCTGTGAGATCAAGTAGCACCCTCCGGCGAAAAGGCTTAGGACTTGTGGATTTTCTAAAAACGTACCCTGGAGCTCTGCAGTAGCGATTGCCTTTGCTTTTCGGCTCTTGGCTTGACAAGGCGAGGAATTCGAGAGTAATTTCGCCGCCAGCGAGTAATCGCTTACCGGCGATTCTTGAAGGCTGGAGCGCTGATAGCCGACTGCCGCTAGAGGCCGTTCTTGTAGTGAGTGGCCGCACCGAGGAGACTGCCAAGACAGAACTCACAAGCTGAGTACGTACTGGCACGAGTGACAGAAGGAATGCTTTGCGCCAACACGTACCGCTGAGAAGGGGGCGGATATGCGCAGAGCGATTGCGTTCGCATGTTTATTGCAGGTGTTTTTTGCCGGAGTGCTATTTGCACAAAGCAACCGTGCCACGATTACGGGAGCAATCACGGATAGCACGGGTGCCGCGGTGGCCGGAGTTCAAGTCACCGTGAAAAATTTTGGAACAAGTATTCTGAGCACGACGGAGACTAACGAAGACGGTCTTTATACTGTTCCCAATCTGTTTCCAGGCAAATATTCGCTCGAGTTCAAGAAAGATGGATTTAAGCCGGTGGAATTTCCATCGATCACTCTTGAGTCGACGCAAGTGGCTCAAATCAATGCCGCGCTACAGCTGGGCACCGTTAGCGAGAATATTACGGTGACGGCGGACGCTCCGGTACTGGACCGAGAGTCGGCGGCGATTGGCACGAACATGAAGGGGGACGTGGTTACAGACCTCCCGATGAGCATTTACAACGGAGGACGATTTGTCGAGAACTTCGCGGTGGCGATCACCCCCGGATATTCGCCCATCAGCAGCCCATACAACGCGGTGATCAATGGGTCGCAATACTACACAAAAGACTACACGATTGACGGCACATCGGCGACGTCCTCAATTATGGGCGATTCGATTGAAAGCGGCCCGAGCATGGAAGCAGTGGAAGAGTTGCAGGCGCAAACCAGCGGACTGGATTCCGCCAGCGCAATCGCAAGCGGTGGGGTCATGTCGTTCAACCTGAAATCGGGGACTAACAAGTTTCACGGGTCGGCGTTTGGATACGGCCACAACGAACTTCTGGACGCCAACACATGGACAAACGACAACCAGGGCCTCCCCAAAGCGAAGGCTCGCGCTTGGGACTACGGAGGAAGCCTCGGCGGCCCAATTTTCAAGAATAAGACGTTCTTCTTTGGAACGTTTGAGCGTTACACGCAGACAGATTTCACTCTTGGCGGCCCCAGTTCGTTTGTGCCCACACAAGCAATGCTAGGTGGTGATTTCGGCGCCGTCCTCGGTCCCAATCTATGTACCGATTCTGGAGGGAACGCGGGAGCCTGTGGGCAAAGCAACGGAGCTGGTGGAGTCTTTGCGACGGCGATTAATGTCCAGAACGACGCCGGGCAGACTGTGCAAGCGCAGGCGGGGATGATTTTTGATCCAGCAACAGGGAACCAATTTACGGGGAACAAAATTCCAACGGGCAGCTTCAGCAGCGTCGCGCAAAAGATTGTCGCTATTTACAAGCAGGGTTATGCGCCGCAAGGGGCTGGCGTAAGCGCTCCAAATATCAGCCTTCCACTCAACAATTCACCTGCTCAAACACCGAACCAGGCAGTAGTCAAAATTGATCACACGTTGTCGAACAACGACAAGCTTTCAGGCTCATGGATATATGACCACCGTCCGAGAACGCTGGTCGATAGCGGCGGCATTTGGCAGCCCGGAAGCGTGGACGGAGGGCCGCTTTCGACTGCGAGAGTTCAATTGGTTTATTCCGATGGGTGGAGAGTGAGCGAATCGCATACGTTTTCACCACGACTCCTGAATGTTTTCAATGAAACGTATAACTGGTATTGGAATGGAAGCGAGCCAGCGGCTGCGGGAACTTGGAATCAGCAACTGGGGCTCGGGAACACCGGCGCGAGTAATTTTCCCCTGATTTCGTTCGATAACGCCCCACAAGGTACGGGAGCCCAGGCTGTAACCTTTATTGGAAACCAGTTTCAAGGGTATTTTACCGGGGCAAACCTTCTCACGGGCGATACTGTGACGTGGACCACGGGAAGGCATACTTTTTCGTTCGGAGGTGAATTTCGTGCCTATCAGGTGAACAGTCACGCTGGAGGCGGTGCGCTCAGCTTTAATTTTACAAACAATACAACAGGGCAGCCCGCAGCTTCCTTTGGGCCCTTCGTTGGCTACGGCTTTGCGAGCTTCCTGTTAGGCGATACGAACAACGCCAGCGAAACGACGGCGTTTGATTTGTATGGAAGGCGCAAGGCGTTATCGCTGTTTGCCCAGGACAGCTATAAGATCACTTCTAAACTGACTTTGAACGCCGGCCTGAGATGGCAGTATGTGTTCAGATATCACGAGAAATATGGCCATTGGGCCGACTTCGATCCCAATGCGATTGACACCACCACAGGTCTGCCCGGAGCGCTCGTGTTTGCAAGCGGCGGGTCGGATAGTTTTGAGCGAAAAGAATACTGGGATGATTTTGGCCCACAAATCGGAGTTGCTTATTCGCCTTGGCAGAAGTGGGTGTTCCGAGGTTCATTCGGACTGGTATTCCTGCCGGCGGCTGAACCATACTTCAACGGCGTGCCAAACGGCTTTGCGCCTCAATTTAAGGGTACGAACCAAGTCACAACTCCATTTAACTGGGATGGCGGCTATCCAGGAACATTTCAACTGTCTAACGTGCCGCAGGATTTTCTGATTCTAACGAGTACAGATCCGCACGCTTTGATGGGAGGGTTTAGCGAAGCATTCAATTTTGGCGCGCAGTACGAGTTGACTCCCAATATGCGTGTGGAAGTGGCGTATGTTGGCAATCGAGGGCATCATCTGCCCGACACGGCATTGGCTTGGAACGAATCCTCCGCGGCAACCTTTTTGAAACTCGTGAACGCGAACCCTGGAATCAATGCATTCAATGACTACGTCTGTAGCCCGGCGGACGCAGCTAGTTTCGGTATTGCGTATCCGTACCCGGGTTTCTGCGGCCCGGCCCTTTCGGCGACTGCGCCGTTTGCGAGAGAGGCGGCCGACTCGATCAATGTGTTCGGCGGATTTCCGACCTTAGAGTACGTGGGGCTACCAATCGCGCAAAGTTCTTACAATTCCATGTTTATTGATGTAGTAAAGCGTTCAGGACGCGGATTAACGATGGACATTAACTACACACTTTCTAGACAGCGTGGAGATAGCTACACGACACAAACGGAGGGGAATAATTTTTATACGACAGTGCCAGATTTCTCCAATTTGTCCGCCGTGGCCAATACGCTAACAAACTACGATCAGACGCACGTCGTAAAAGGTTTCGTAGCGTACGAGCTACCGTTCGGCCGGGGCCAACGCTGGCTCGCCGACAGGGGAAGGGTAGCCAACGGCGTCTTCGGCGGTTGGACTGTCACTGGCCTGGTGCTCTATGCGTCGGGCCAGCCCTTTCAAGTGAGTGCGCCAAATTCTTATTATCCGCTGTGGGGGAATTTTTATCCCAACTTCAACCTAAGCGGATTTAGCGGACCGTCGGATCCGCGTAAATTCCAGGTGGTTCAACCCAATCAGCCGACGCCCGCGGGAAATGTTTATATGCCCGCGAGCGTTGCCAACGCTCCGCCGACAGGACAGCTTGGGACAGGACCGCTTGATATTTCGGCGCTTCGATGCCCCGGCAATGCGAACGAAAATGCCAGCATTCTGAAGTATTTTTCGATGGGCTCTGAGGGACAATACAAACTTCAGTTCCGAGTGGAATACTACAATCTCTTCAACCGCCATACGTACAATATCAACGGTTGCGGCGGAAACAGATCACAAATCGGGTCGGGAAATTTCGGCGAGATATTTGGCGTCAACCCGAATCCACGAACAGGGCAGTTCGCGATTCGATTCACGTTCTAGGACCATTTAACGAGAAGGAGCAGTTGGTCCTATAAGCTGCTCCCGTCCGCAGGGTAGTGGTGTGAAGAACTGTAAGAGGCGGCTAGATATATTCTCTTAACAGCGCTTTCGTCGAGGAGCCGCTTGACCAGAGAAGTCGCGGAGAACGAAAGATCTTTGGAGGCTCTTCCTTTTGTGGGCCTACTGGCCGTGGTGTGTTCTGTGGTGGCTGGCAGTGTTCTTCCCACGAGAGCAAGCGGGCGCATTAAGCAAGCGAACAGTCCATGGTCGACATACTACGTGGATTCGCGGGCAGGGAATGATGCGAATGTAGGCACCTCCACTGCCGAAGCGTGGAAGACGCTGGACAAAGTAAATGCGACGACATTCCGGCCTGGGGACCGGATCTTGCTCAAGTCGAGTTCGGTTTGGAGAGGCCAGTTGTGGCCCAAAGGATCGGGAACAGAGGGACACCCAATCGTAGTGGATATGTACGGCGGGGGAGTGAAGCCGGTGATCAACGGCGACGGACTCGTTGAGGATGCCGTACTCCTAAAGAACCAAGAGTTTTGGGAGATTTCGAATCTGGAAATAACCAACGCTGGTGCAGAGCGAGCCGTGAGGCGTGGAGTGCATGCCGACCTCGAGGACTACGGCGAGGCGCATCACATCTATTTTCGGTCGCTGACAATTCACGACGTGAACGGCGTCGATAGTGTGAAGCCGAACGGCGGAATTGATTACACTTCGTCGAGCGAGCACCAGCCGAGCCGATTCGTCGATCTGCGAATCGAAAATAACGAAATTTATCACGTGGACCGAAGCGGAATCTTCGGGTGGTCGGATGCATGGATCAGGTCGAAGTGGTATCCGAGCCTTGGCGTGGTAGTGCGTGGTAATTCGCTACACGACATCGGAGGCGACGGGATCGTGGTGGTGGCGACGGATGGCGCCGTGGTGGAGGGCAATATTGTTGGCCACGCAAATCAGCGTTCCGAGGGATATAACGTAGCGATTTGGGCATGGGGTGCGGACAACACGATCATTCAGTTCAACGAGGCATACGGAACGAAGGGTCAGCGAGACGGCGAGGGATTCGACTCAGACTGGAACAGCCGGAACACGCTGATACAGTACAACTATAGCCATGACAACGACGGCGGATTCCTGCTGATTTGCAACGAAGGCGGCCATAGCGCGGCAGAAAGCGTAGGCAATACGGGAACGGTGGTGCGTTATAACATCAGCCAGAACGACCGGACTCGGGGCATCAACATCGCAGGACCGGTGCGGGACACAGTAATTTATAACAACACGATTTATGCCGGACCAAGGCACACGCTGAGCCTGCTGCTTTTTTCTGACTGGAATGGATGGAGCGCCGAAACACATTTCTTCAATAATCTTTTCTACACAACGGAAACAGGAAGATTTTCGCATGGGACGTCGCGCGAAGCAGATGGCGCTTACATAACGGCTGACGGATTCGGGCAGAGCAAAGCGAACGAATTTGATTCGAATTCATATTTTGGCGTGAGGCCACCGAGCGTTGATCGGCGTGCCTCGACAAGCGATCCGAAACTATCTGGCCCTGGCAGTGGGGGGCTTGGGCGGTCTTCGTTAGCGGGGTATCGTTTGCGACCGAATTCACCCGCAAGAAAGACCGGGAAGTTCATCGTAAAGAATGGCGGCCGGGACTTTTGGGGAAATACCGTGCCGTCGTGCAAACAAACGGATCGAGGCGCCTCGCAATCGAACGATTGCGCTGAGAGAAAGTGATTCGAGGGAAAGTGGATAAAGGCTGCCGAAGCTCATCAAAATACGCACAATCGCAAGACGCGCAAAAGTATCGGCGGCGATAATATCCCGCACGATTAATCGGCATCCGGGTCGCAGACTGCGCTGCGAGAAGCTAACACCTGCTTTCGCTAATGCCGAGGTATGCGAGGCGCCGAGGCCGAAATTCGGTCATTTCAAACCGCGGAGAGAGTAATCAACACACGTTGTGGAAGGCGTCGATAATTTCGTATTCCTTGAGCAATTAGAATTCTCCGAGCGCAACTACGTGAGCAGATGGAGTATGCTGGACAATCTCAACCAGACGGTGCGAATCGTGACTCGCGAAACATGGCGATGGGTGAGGTATCTGGTTATTCTCGTGGCGCTCCCCGCGGGTGTTTGGGCGCAGACTGCTGCACCGACCACGCGCCTTCAAACCGCCGACACGGAGATTGTCCTGGAAGCCGGCGATAGCACGCCGCGGCTCGTGAGCTTGGACGCTCCTGGGCAACCCAAATGGAAAAATAGTGCCTCTGAGGCGCTCCTGGAATTTGTTGAGATTACCGGCAAAAAGATGCCGGTGCATTGGCAACTCGATCGCAATGCGAGTCGAAGTGACGAGAAGATTGCATCTTTCGTTTACGAATCAACGACGCCCCATCTCCGCCTCACATGGCTGTGGAGAGCTCCGGTAGCTTACGGCCCGATTGAACACCAAATACGCATCGAGAACTTGGACTCGCAGGAGCTCTGGATTCCAATGCAGGATAGTTTCGGCTTCAATTGGCAAATCGATTCCCAGTCTCGGCTTGAACATCTCTACATCGAGAAGGGGGCAAACACGCCGTCCCTCGTGGGTACGCACCTGGTTGCTCTTGGAGAAGGCTATAACTGGACCGGCAATTCCAGTACTTATGGAGATCTTCGAGACGACGAGCCCCGCGAAATCATTCCGTGGTCATTGGTACAAAGAAAGGACGGTGAACAGTCAGGATGGTATGCGGGCATTGAGTTCAGCGGTCGGACCCGGATCTCGCTGGAACGAAAAAAGGACTCGCTGCACGGATCGCTCGGATTGAACCCGGATCCTGGCCCATTTCGTACACGCCTCGCACCTGGAGAATCTTTTGAGACTCCTGTCGTGTTTCTAGGCGGCTTTCGTGATGGACCGGACGGAGCGGGAAACGATTTACGCCGGTGGGTGAGCGCCGTTCTCGGCAATCCCGGGACATGGAGCAATCCAAACTATCCGCTCACGGTCAACAATAGCTGGGGAGGCGGCATGGCCGTCAACGAAGAGGTTGCACTGCGGATGATCCGCGAAGATGCAGATCTCGGACTTGAGATGTTTCACATGGATGCGGGATGGTTTCGTGGCGTAGGTGACTGGTACCCGAATCCACAGAAGTTTCTCCACGGCCTCGCGCCCATCGCTGACTATGCGCACAACCACGGGCTCAAGTTCGGTCTCTGGGTAGACTGGACCCAAGCGGGCCTATCGAACGAACGCGGAGCATTGAACGCTCGTGATCCAACAGTTCGCGACTGGATGGTCACGGACCTTCCGGAGGACTGGCAGCCGGAACCTTTCAAGGGGCAGACCATCGACCTTGGAGTCCCCGAGGCCAAGCGCTGGGCCCAGAAGGAAGTCGAGCGCATCGTTACGGACTACCATCTCGACATGCTTGAGCACGACGGCTACCTCGTCGCGCATGGATGTGATCGCACGGACCACCCTCACGCTGCTCCCGATCCTTTGAACAAATGCATCTATAAATCGTGGGGTGCGTATTGGGTCGATAGTTCAAATTCGACCGATGTCAGTTATCACGCCGTCCGCGCCTACTATGACATCTATTCCAAACTACGCCGGGATCATCCGGGACTGCTGTTTGAAATCTGCGATGACGGCGGGAGAATGGTTGATTTTGGCAGCGCCGCACACGGCGACTACTTTTCCATCACGGATACGTATGATCCACTGTCAAACCGCCGGGCGTTTTACGACACCAGCCATGTGCTTCCCTCTGCCATGCTCAAGAGTTACGTCGAGAAGTGGCCCACGCCGCGCATCGAGAACTTCCGCTACATGCTCCGCAGCGGCATGATGGGGTGGCTCACGATCATGATCGACACCAGCACATGGTCTCCAGAGCAGCACGCTGAAGCGAAGAAAGAGATCGATCTGTACAAGAGAGAACTTCGTCCGCTGATTCGCGCCGCGAATTTGTATCATGTCTCCGCAAGGCCGGACGGTGTTCACTGGGACGGCGCTCAATATTGGGATACGGAACGGCAGCGTGGCGTCGTCTACGCGTTCCGGGGGACGATCGAAAGAGAGAATTCGCACCACTTCGTACTCAGGGGACTACAGGCCTCGCGCCGCTATTTGGTTACGTTTTATGATCGCACAAGTGCCGAACGGAGAGTGACGGGCCGAGAGCTGATGGGTAAGGGGCTCCAAGTGACGTTGCCTATACAAAACAGCTCCGAATTGATCTTCATCGAGACAACAACTAAGTAGGGAACTATTGGCCGCGTGCCGGCAACAGTTTCGCGAATGATTGCAGAAATGGCGCCTCCCAACGAATCCAAATCACGCGCGGGTCTTGCGGGGCGGGTTGCGGTAATCTGTGGTGGAACCTAGGGCATCGATCGCGGCTCTTTTTTAACGGGAGAGTGCCTGTGTCTCCGTCCTCGATTGTGATGTTGCCACCGGCCAGAGGAAAGCCGCTGAATTCACGGAAGCGAATCCCCCGAAACCATTGAGGTACATTTTTGCTGATCTAAGGGAGCCTGCGGAGATTCGGGGCGCCGTCGAAGCGGTCCGCAAACCCCACGCAAACGTCAACGTCCTGGTGAACGACGCAGGCGTTGTTCTCGTGCATTCACGGGAAAAACATTGCGTGGCGGAATCAGACCTCATCTAGCCAAGAACCCTCCTGCTAGCGGGAGATGCGAAGTTAACGCCGCCTACCGTGAGAAAAACTGTTCTGGGTCATTGGAGGAATTGGAAATTACGATTTTCTGTCAAATCGCGTTGCTGAGCCCGTTCATTCGTGAGGCTTGACAACTTCTCGTCAGAGGCCGGGGCCGCGCAGTTCTACACCGCGCACCAGTTGCTGATGCGTGATCGAGAGCAACCTTGCCCTAATGTTCCTGTTCTGATGGACACCGACATAATTCACTGAGTCGTTGCCTGTCGGGACGAATTGTTTTTCGTCGCGAATGACCAACGGTAGAATCGGAAGTCGCATCTTTCACAGCGAAAGGGTTTGAGGGAAATCATCGTCAGAAACACTTTCTCCGCGATCCCTTTGCGCCTGGATTGACGGATTCGTCCGCTGTCGCACTCCGGACAATTGGCCATTGTGATTCTCCTGATGCCGAGTCGGCATTCCAATTGCCGAGTCATTTTCGACGGTAGCGGGCTCCGCGTCTGTCTCCTTTTGGACACCTAGATGAAATGGCGCAATCGCTGAAGTACGCGCAAGGCTAATGATATGCATAAGATGCGGTGGTTTATGGGAATGGTCTCAGATTGTACCTGTCCAAAATGGGGCAAGCTGTTTACAAATGTCCAAAATGGAACAGACATCGCTGTCGTACCAGTATAGGTTGAGCGTGAAGGGGTCTACCTCCTAGCCGACCATTCATGTACGGCTGCGGTAGTCTACACGTGCTCTTATGTCCCACTTGGCTCAGAGCGGTCTGCAGCCTGATCCGGCGAGTTCTCGAACGGAAAGTACAGCTTCTCACAGGCGCCGCCGTCTTCGCGTGCTCTTCATCCACCGCGATGCGGAAATAGTGGAGAACTGCCTGGAAGAGCTGAAAAAAGCGCAGTTCATCGTGAACGCTGATTTTGTCTTGAACTTTGCACAATGTGCTGAACAGATGCACTCCCAATCATACGATGTGGTGGTTGCCGAGTATCCCTCTCCCAGTTTGAGGGGTTCCAAGGCACTGGAAATCGTCCGCCAAAAGCTGCAGGAAATCCCTTTGTTGTTCGTGGCCAGCGCCATGGGAAGTGAATCCGTCGCGCAACTAGCCGCTGACGGAGCTTTTGATTACGTTGAGAGAGATCGCATCGCACAACTGCCCATGGCTGTTCGCCAAGCCTTGAACGAAAGAAGGCTCCGGGAGGAGTTGGAAGAGGCTCGAAAAGCCTTGCGGCACTCGCAATCGCTGTATCGCGCGCTGGTGGATAATCCAACTTACGGAATATATCGCTGTGACACGAATGGCGTGACGATCGACGCGAATCAAGCCCTTGTAACCATGCTTGGTTACGCAAGCAAGGAAGAACTCCTGGCGGCAAACCACCCGATTGAGATGCTTTCTTTGCTCGGGAAAAGTTCGCCATTTGCAGTGCGCTTCCCCGAGACAGAACGAATCGCGCCGCTTGAAACAGAGTGCAAACGAAAGGACGGAACAACTCTAAAAGTCAAATTGAGCGGACGAGGGATCTATGATGACCATGGAAACTTTGCTGGCCATGAAATGATCGCCGTGGACGTTACGGAACAACGAAGCATTGAGGATCAACTACGCCACCAGGCCTCGAGCGATTCGCTCACCGGCCTGGGCAATCATCGCCGCCTCTTCGAGGTGCTACAAGCGGAGATTGGCCGGTCCAACCGGACCACTCGGGAATTCTCTTTGGTATTGCTGGACCTCGATGGATTGAAAGAGATTAATGATCAATACGGCCATGTGGCGGGTGACCGGGCGCTCTGCCGGCTCGCGCAGATCCTGCGAGATTGCTGCCGGTCCATTGATACAGCGGCACGGCATGGAGGTGACGAATTTGCGCTGGTACTGCCGGAGACAGGCTTTGCCGCGGCCACATTGGTAGCCCAGCGGATTTGCGAACTGCTTGCGAACGAAACGGAAGTGCCCGCGCTCTCGGTGAGCATGGGGATCGCGAGTCATCCAAAGGAAGCGGAGACAATTGGAACTTTGCTCTACGCAGCGGATAGGGCCCTATATGCAATGAAAGACAAGCGGCCAAGAGCCGCTCGGGCCGGAATAGGCTTAGTGTGAAGAGTAGAGAACCCGGAGAGGAAAAAACCAAATGGCAGAAAATCATTTCCGCCGCGGCAACAGGCGGCTGATCGCCCTGCTACCGCAATCTGGCGAAGGCAGAATCCAATATTTGCTTAAAGCAGAGGAGCAAATCCTTCAATCGATTTCGGCGCGAGCGCCAGTTTCGGCAATCCTGAATGAGATTTGCAGCGCTCTCGATCGTCAGATAGGGAACATGGTTTCCTTCATCTCGCTGACCCAGGGCGAATCGGAAAGTGTCGCTGAAATAGCGCGGAACGCGGCGCTCTTTGGCCTGTATATTTTCTTCTCGACGGGTGTCTTTGCAGGGAGCGGTGAAGAACTGGGCTCTCTCGAGATGTATTGTTGTACTCAGCGCAACGCTTCCTGCCGTGAGATTCAACTCATCGAGCGGGCGGCTTGCCTCGCCGCGATCGCAATGGAATGCGACTCGAAGGCGGGCTGTAGCGCCAATTGCTGCGTTCCCGAAGCAGGGCCAGCGCGAGGAAGCGTCCTCGGATGGCCTGTCTCGATAAATTAATCGTTAGACGAACTACTGCTCACTTGCTCCGCGAATACGTGCTGGTGCGTCCGAGCAACGCGATGGAAGAGATGGCGTTTTGTGTCACTCGTGGAGGACGACGCTCAAGAGAGAAGTGTTAATCTGCAAACCGCCGTTGTACTTGATGAATCCTAGCTTCTTGAACTTGTTCATGAAAAAATTGACGCGAGAGCGAGTAGTGCCGATCATCTCGGCAAGCGTCTCTTGCGAGACTTTCGGGATTACTCCGTGGGGCTGGTCGTCCTTGCCATAGCGCGCGAGCAAGAGAAGAGTGCGGGCGAGGCGCTTCTCGCTCGAGTTGAACAGCTGATCGATCAAGTCCTCTTCGATGCGAATGTTGCGCGCCAGCATGAATGTGATGAACAGGTCAGAGAGGTCATGCTGTTCGTGGAGCACCTTGAACATTTCATTCTTCTCAATGACGAGCACTGCGCCAGGTGTTACCGCCCTGGCAGTGCCCATGCGAATAGAATGACCCGCCAGGCAGCTCTCGCCAAAGAAGTCCCCCGGTCCCAGCATGGCGACGACCGCTTCCTTACCGCTCTCACTAACAACAGAAAGCTTCACCCCGCCTGCTTGTAAGTACATTACGTTCGTAGCGGGATCACCTTGAGAGTAGATTACTTCTGCTCCCTTAATCTCTTTGACTTTTCTCGCCACGCCGGCAGAATCGAGAAAGGCCTGAGCGTCGAACGCACTTTGTTTCCTGGACAGGTTCTTTGTGTTCTTGTTGTTGGCATTCATGGGTTGCTCCTATATCTCCAGCTTGGAGAGCATTCGCGCCACTCCAGTTGATTCTTCTTGCGATCCCAACAGATATTCATCCAACTGTATATTCTTTGCTCCTTGACCGTGTTCCGTTGTTATCTCTCGCAGAATTTGTTCCTCAACCAACTTTCGGACTACCTCCAACGGAACTTGCTCGTAATGTGTTTTCGGCTCAAGCATGGCAACTCCCTTGAATCACCTAGAAGCTAGCAGTCTTGAAGTCGTACGGGTCAAATCTTTTGGGAATCGAACTGCGGCGATGGTCGGAGCGAAGCTACTCGCTTCGCCTCGTCGGTGATTCCTGTCGCTCCGAGCGTACCGAAACTGCGCTGCCCCCATGTTTTCATTTGCAGGCCTCGCTACGATGAGATACGATAACGTCACGTTTGTTTAGCGTGCCATCACGTAGGAAGGACTATATGGGGAACGCGCAGGTGAGAACCGGACCCACGCACTTCAAGACCATGGTGCAATTGGATGTGCCGCAAGGCCGCAGCGGAAAGCACATACTGATTGTCAGCGCAATCCTCAAGGATCTCGAGCGACTGAAAGCTGGTTCCGCGCTCAAGGTTCCATTGGCTGAATTGGCGGAATCAAAAGAAAAAGTACGTTCCGCACTGAATCGCGCAACTAGGAAAGCCAAAAGAAAAGTTTCAACCGCTAGCGACAGTAATTTCTTGTACGTGTGGAACGTAAGCGCGTAGCCGGAACCTCGCGGGCAGCCGTCCGCGAGGAACAGAGGCGGCCACCGATCAACCGGAACTCAGAACTTTTCTAGCTATTTGGTTCTCCCAAAGCTATCTTAAAGGCCGATTGATCCAAAAGAGGTCGGCGGCGCGTCGGCCAAGACGGCGCATCCCGATGACGTAAGAAAGCTCAGATTCTGCCGGTCCGTCCGTCCGCTGGGCGTGGAACCCTCCCCATAAAAGAATCCTCGAATTAGTATACAAGTGAACAGACGTGCGTCCGCACGGACGCCTAAGATGGGATTGGATTAAAAGGATTGCAGTGCAAGTCAGTCCATCCCCTTCAGCCGGAAATCCACGACCGCAAGAGTTCCGGGGGCCTTGAACAACAGTTGAATCGGACGGTCTGCCTGAGCCGGCAGCGCATCTTTCGGTGAGTCACTGGGATGCAAAGCATTTGTCGAACCAGGCAGAGCACGTCGCAATTCTTGGGACTCGCGTCGGAGTGTGTGGAAACGGACAGAAAGGAAAAAGCATGCCTCTCATTCAAATTATATTGGCCCTGATCGTAGTGGGCGTCCTGCTGTGGCTTGTGAATCGATTTATTCCCATGGCAGGCAGTATCAAGTCGATCTTGAATGCAGTCGTGGTGATTGTGGTGGTCTTGTGGCTACTCAATGTATTTGGATTGTTCCACTCCCTCTCTCGCATTCACGTTGGGATGTAATCCCAGTGTGTAAGCCGCTACGGGAAGACGGAGTAGCTGCGGGCGGAAATTGACAACTTAAAACAAAAGGCGCACCACGCACGACGCGTGGGGAGCGCACAAGTAGATCCAATCGAGGCAACGTATGAAGCGAATCAGTGCAATGGGTACGGCAGCAATGTTCTTGTTTTTCGGAATCGCAGCTACCGTTAGCGCGCGGCAGGGAAAGCCTGAAGAAAAAGCCAAGCCCGCTCAACAACAGCAGGCCAAGCCAGAAAGGCAGCAGCAAGCGCAGGCTCCGAAGCCGCAACAACAGCAGCACGCGCAGAAAGCGCAGGCCCCGAAAGAACAGCAGCAGCGCCAACAGCGGGCGCAAGCTCCTAAACAGCAACAGCAGCACCAACAGCAAGCGCAGGCTCCTAAACAGCAACAGCAGCAACGACAACAGCAAGCGCGAGCGCCGAAACAACAGCAGCAGCGTCAACAACAGGCTCAGGCTCCGAGACAGCAGCCGCAACATCAGCAGCAAGCCAAGGTTCAGCAGAATCAGCAACGCCAACAGCACCAGCAGCAGACTGCTTCCTCCCGACGGCCCCAGCGCTCACAGCAGGAACAGACTAGGCAACGCGAACAACCCGCCCTTCGCCTCAGTGCTAGGGGCAGCGGTCGAATCCCAGACGCTCGTTTCCGCTCCAATTTTGGCCGTGGGCACGAGTTCCGAATGGGCAACCCTGTTTTGGTCGGCGGATATTCCCGTTTCCAGTACGACGGCTTTTGGTTTGGATTTGTTCAACCGTGGCCAGCAGGCTGGTACTACACCGACGACGTCTACATTGATTACGTGGATGGCGCCTACTACATGTACGACCCGTACTATCCGGGCGCGCGCTTCGCGATCAGTGTTGTTCTCTAGCTTTTGACCCTGAATGCTAATTGGATGCGACCCGACCCGGCGCGGACATTTGTCGCGGATTAGCAATACCGCCGGGGCGGGAATTGTGAACATCTTCGAATGGATCAGTTGAAAAGAGGGAAGCAATGCTCGGAACGATCTTGATTATCTTTTTAATCTTGGCGCTGTTTGGCGCCCTGCCGAGATGGTCGCACAGCAAAGAGTGGGGCTATATGCCCACAGGGGGCGTGAGCCTCATCCTCGTCATTGTTGTGATTCTTGTGCTTCTCGGACGGATCTAGCAGGCCGGAGGTCAGTGATGGAAGAGTCCAGACGGCACGCAATCGCGTTTCTCGAGAAAGAGCTCAAGACATACTCGGCACTTTCCCTGTTTTTGTCGAAGCGGGGAATCAAAGCAGATATGCGAGTGGGAAAGAACCAGGTCTTGATCAGTCCCGCCTTCTACAAAGAGAGAATCAAGGAAGCCAAGAAACTGGTCCATGAACTCAGAAGAACGAAGTAAGAAACCATTTCAGAAGAGTGCAAATGCCATCGGCTGGCGTAGCTGGGCTACCCGCGCCATCGCGGCCTTTTTCATGCTACTCCTGTGCAGCAGTGGGTTGCTGGGATACTCGGTGTTGACACACGAAGAAATTGTAGATTTGCTGTGGAGTGCCGAAATCCGCCCGCTGCTCCTTAAGCGTTTTCCCCAACTGACTGAAGATCAGATTAAGGAAGCGCATTCGTACGCCTACGGAGGCGCCGTCATCCAGGATCTTGGATACTATCCTTTTGGAAGTGTGGAATTCAGCAATCTGGTTCACTACGTTCGCAGTGGTGACTTTGTTCATGAGCTTCTACTGCAGAGTCAGGATGCGGACGAGTACGCTTTTGCACTCGGGGCGCTTGCCCACTATGCGTCCGATATCGCGGGCCATCCGGCCGTCAACGGCGCCGTCGCCATTCAATATCCTAAGCTGCGGGCGAAGTACGGAAAGTCCGTGACATACGAGGATAATCACGCGGCACATTTGAAGACGGAGTTTGGCTTCGACATGGTCCAAGTGGCAAAGAATCGCTATGCCTCGCAGCAGTATCACGATTTTATCGGATTCCAAGTATCCAAGCCTTTGCTCGAGCGGACTTTTCCCATTGTCTACGGAGTGGAGCTGAAAGACGTCCTGGCACACGAGGATCTGGCCATCGGCTCCTATCGCTTCGCTGTCAGCCGCATGATCCCGCAAATGACGCAGATCGCACTTCGCACCCACAAGAAAGACATAATGAAGGAGAGGCCCGATTTTGCAAAAAAGAAATTCCTTTACCGGCTCTCGCGCTCTCAATATGAAAAAGAGTGGGGAAAGGACTACACAAAGCCTGATTTCGGCACTCGTGTATGGTCTGTGCTTTTGCGATATATGCCGAGAATTGGCCCCTTCAAAGCGCTGGCATTCAACAATCCGACGGCGCAGACGGAGGACATGTATTTCAAGAGCATTAATACGACCGTGGACCAATATCGTATCTATCTGCAGCAAGTTGGGGCCGGCACGTTGCAACTCACGGACACTGATTTTGACACCGGCAAATTGACCAAGGCAGCCGAATACTCCTTGACCGATTCAACGTATGCAAAACTCTTAGGTCAACTTGCAGAGAGCAAGTTCAATCTGACGTCGGCCGACCTGCGCGACAATATCCTGAGCTTTTATGCAGATCTCTCTCTTCCTCTTGATACCAAGAAGGACCCTTCGCAATGGCAAAGCGTGTTGGCGTCCCTTGACCAGCTGAAGCTGGCTACTCCAGCCGCGATTCCCGTAACCGCGCCCGCAAAGGTGCTCTGAACGAGAGAACGGAGCAGTCCCCGCCGTCGCCTTGTCCGTATTGGCAGGGCCAGCAGACCGTATCAAGTCAAAACAATACGCGGATGTGTACCTAAGTGAACAGCTTATTCAAGGACTTTCATGCATGATCTTCTGGTAGGAAAAACTAAAAGTCTTTCATGCAATGCATCCCCATCGAACATCGCCTGACTGTCTCGGACGAGTCCTACGAAAGTTTTAAATAAAAAAGTCGCACCCTCTTAAGGAGGATAGCCGGATGAAACATTTCAAAGTATTGCTAGGTGTATTTGCAGTTGCCCTGTTGAGCGCCGTAGTGTTGCCAAACGCTCAAGCGGATACGTGGAACAAGAAAACCGTCGTCACCTTCAATCAACCCGTGGAGATTCCGGGCAGAATTCTTCCTGCCGGAACATACACATTTAAGCTGCTGGACTCCCCTTCGGACCGTCACATCGTTGAAATCTTCAATGCGGATGGAAGCCAGATCATCACCACCGTCCTGGCCATCAATGATTATCGCTTGCTACCAACGGGCGATACCGTCATGAAGTTCAATGAACGTCCGGGCGATTCTCCGGAAGCTCTTCGCGCCTGGTTTTATCCTGGCGACAACTTCGGACAGGAATTCGTCTACCCAAAGGTTCGCGCGGTTCAGCTGGCGCAGACGGAACACATCGCCGTCCCTGCCGTCGCCGTGGACACGTTAGATGACAACGCGATCAAGACGTCTCCGATTATCGCCATTACGCCCGACGAGAAGGAAGCGGATGTAGCAACGGTCATTGAGACCACTCCGCCGGCCGCCGCTGTTGCAACTCCCGCGCCGGTTGTAGCTGCAACTCCTGCGCCCGCCGAAGAAACCGCTCCTGTGGCGGAAGCCAATGAACTGCCGCATACTGGCAGCTCGATGCCCCTGATTGCACTGCTCGGTGGTTTGTCCATCAGCCTTGCTCTTGGCCTGAAGTTTGTCCTCAAACTCGCTTCGTAAGCGAACACAAGTCTCCGCGTCGCGGACGTGATCTCAAGGTCACGTCCCGCGCGCGAGAAAGCCATTTCGTGCTCTTCATTCCAAGCGAAGGCAGCCGATCTTCGGGCAAGGGACTCATATTCCTTTCCGCATTTTTGTTTTTGCTGGGCATTGTCGGTTTCTCTCCATCTCTTGCATCGCAGCGTCCCACAAGTAGTGAGGGTCAGGCTAAAATTGCGGTGAACACCAGCCTCGTACTCCTACCCGTCAATGTCACTGACTCGCGCGGAGCATTTGTACCTGGTCTCCAGCTGAATGACTTTCGCGTGCTTGAAGACAGACAACTGCAAAAACTCACCGTTTTTGAAGAACGGGATGCGCCCGTTACCGTAGGGCTCGTTGTTGATCACAGCAGAAGCATGGGCGCCAAGCTCGCGGATGTCGTCGCCGCGGTGAAATCATTCGTACATTCGAGCAATTCCCTGGACGAGATGTTCGTCGTGGATTTCAACGACGACGTCTCGATTGAACTCATGGGGGGTAAGGCATTTTCGAGCGATCCTAGAGATCTCGAGAAAGCACTGACAGTCGTCGCGGCGAGAGGACGGACCGCTCTCTACGATGCGGTTAGCGAGGGATTACATCATCTACAGTACGGGCACCTGGGGAAGAAGGCACTCATCATCATCAGCGACGGCGGAGACAATGCCAGCCGCCTCAAGTATTCGCAGGTGCTGGCGCAGGCTCGCCAATCGCAGGCCGTGATCTACGCGATCGCGCTGGTCGGTTCGGATAACGAAGAAGAAAATCCGGGTCTTCTACGGAGGCTCTGCAAGGATACGGGCGGACTCGCTTACTTCCCGCACCTGGGCGAGTCCGTCGCAAACGCCTCGACGGAAATAGCTCGAAGATCTTCGTGACCAGTACGTGCTTGGATATGCCCCGCAAAACATGAAGCGTCCCGGCGTTTTTCGAAAAGTCGAAGTGAAGGTCACGCAGCCGGGCATTGGCCGGCTCCATGTGCGGACTCGACCGGGCTACACGCCTGCCGCGGAGAATCAGCCAACAGCGAAATTGGGAAACGGAGCCTAGATGAATTCGCTCTCTCAACCAACGAAAGTATTCACGCCCTGGCGAACGCAGATTCTCCGCGCGGCCTGCTACTTGTTATTCGCGTTCGGTATTCTTGCACTCGGCTACGCAGGCATTGTCTTCGCTGATTCACATATCTATCAGGCGGTCGAGATCCAGAAACTCGAACGCGTGAGCCCTCCTTCAGTGCCTCACATCCTCGCGGAAGGAGACATGCTGGGTGAACTTCAAGTGCCTCGTTTGGGGCTCACTGTGATCGTCGTTCAGGGGGATTCATCTGTTCAACCTGCGGCGGGCCGTCGGTCACCTTTCCAACTCCCCTCTGCCGGGCCAATGGGGAAATGTTGCTTTAGCTGGTCACCGAGACACCTTCTTCCGTCCGCTCCGCGATATTCGCGTGGGCGACTTAATCAGATTCAAGAGCCGGGAACTAAGTCTTGAGTATGTTGTCGAGTCAATCCAAGTCGTTGCCTCCACGGACATTCGCGTTCTGGAAGCAACGACAGGGCACGACCTTACGTTGATCACTTGCTTTCCGTTTCACTATGTAGGTCCGGCGCCGAAGCGTCTCATCGTCCGCGCACATGAGATGGACGGAGCCCTCCGCGAAGTACCGGCCAAAGTAGATGGAGCCCAGGCCTTTGGCGGCCGGCCATAGTTGCACAAGATCGCCTACGCGGCAAAGTACCTGGTGAAGTACCAAGCCAAGCGGCTGGTAATGCCAAGTATTTGGGAATGAATGATGATCCTTCGCTGCGTCAAGCTTGCTCACTGGAAAAACTGCGCACGGAAATAGTTAAAAGTGTGCTCAAGTGAACAGACGCTCGCGTTCGCAGAGTCTATGATCAAGTTCGTTGGAAACCAGCCAGAGATCATCTCAAGTCGCGGTAGAAAGTCTTTAAACAGCGGTTTCCTGTGAATGTGGACCTGTAATGCTTTGGACTATTCTAGTTATTCTGTGCGTGCTTTGGCTCCTTGGAATGGTTACGTCGTACACATTCGGGGGATTTATCCATATTCTTTTGCTCGTTGCTCTGGCTATTTTCTTCATTGACCTGATTCAGGGCCGCAGGCGGACGGTCTAGTTGCAAAAAAAAGAAGATGAAACCGATTATGTGGGTTGGAATTCTCTTGATTGTTTTAGGTGGGCTGGCACTTGCCTATCATGGATTCAATTACACCCATCGCAATCACGTTATGGATGTGGGTCCGATGCATGTCACGACAGAAACGCAAGACAGAGTTTCCATTCCGCCAATCCTAGGCGGGCTCGCGCTAGTCGGCGGAATTGCCTTGCTGGTCGTGGCAGGCAAGAAAAGTTCTTAGCTCAAAACCGCAGGAATGCCCGCCTGAGAGTCGGGTAACGAATAACCCTCTCATGAATGGGAATGTGTTGAAGGTTCTTCAACCAGAAAGTTTGAAGAAGTAAAGTTCACAAAAGAAGTTTTGACCGGGGAGGTCAGAGATGAAGAAACTTTTGGTTACAGCAGCATGTCTTACGTTCGCAGCAGGTGCAGTATACGCCCACAAACTGAACAAGGAACAAAGACGCCTCGAGGAATGCGGCAGTGTGATGCAGGAAGTTCTGCACATACCAGACAACATTCCCCATGACCTACTGAACAAGGCTGAGTGCGTCATCGTGATTCCGTCCGTCAAAAAGCTGGCTTTTGGGGTCGGCGCAGACTACGGACGCGGCGCGATGGTGTGCCGCACCGGAGAGCATTTCCGTGGACACTGGGGAGCTCCAGCAATGTACGCGCTGGAAGGTGGCAGCGTTGGCTTCCAAATCGGCGGAGAAGCGACGGACTTAATCCTTCTAGTCATGAACGACAGCGGCATGAACTCGATTCTCAGCAGCAAAGTCAAGCTGGGCGGAGATGCTTCCGTCGCCGCAGGTCCTCTGGGGCGTGATGCTGCCGCCTCCACCGACGCTTGGATGAAAGCTGAAATTCTCAGCTACTCTCGTTCACGCGGCGTGTTTGCCGGAGTTTCCCTTGAAGGTTCAACGATTCGTCCAGACGATGATGCCAGTGCGGACGTATATGGTCACCCCATGAAGGCAAGTGAAATCGTGCGTGGCGAACATATGGGCGTACCTGCAACGGGCCGCCATCTCGTTAATGTTTTGGAAAAGCACTCACCCGAGAACGAATCGGAACGCGCATCGAACCAGTAGTTGAGTCAGAAGTTGAATAATCATCAGCTCGCCGGGATTTTCCTTATCCCGGCGAGCTTTCTTTCTTTTGAAAAGTAGTTCGTCGGTGCGGCGTACTTCGCTCTTTTCGCCGCCATCTAGCCTGCTCTTGCCAGTGGGATTGCCACCCTAGTGCTTTTCTCTCGCAGGGTTGTGCGATTGGCGTCTTGCGAAAACCTCTTGGCAGAAACCGGAGGCCTGCCGATTGGAGGTCTTCCGTTAAACGATAGAACGCTATTCCATCAACTTCCGAATTCGCGGCTTATGCGCCCAGCCCGGAGTTTGTGCTAGGTCTGCGATCGAATTACTTATGACGCCGGTCGTGCCCATGTTCCGAGTGGCCGTTGGCGTCGAGCCACGTCAGTAGCGAACGAATGCTGCCGTGCGCCAAGGCAATACTTGAATCGGCAGCGCCGTAGTAGAGATTGATCGTATCGCCGTCCGCCGCAATCGTATATCCACAAGGAAAAACAACATCTTGCACGTCTCCCTGCCGTTCGTAATCTTCTTCGGGCGCAAACATCCAGGAGTCCCCCCGGATGAGGCAATTTTCCGGCGTTTCAAGGTCGAAGAGTGCCAGCCCTAGGCGATAGATGGAACTCGAAGGTGTCCTTCGCACGCCATGATAAATCATCAGCCAACCCCTTGAGGTTTCAATCGGCGGAGGCGACATGCCAATTTTGTTGGCGTCCCACCAGGCGCCGCGGCGGGCTTCCAGCATCAACTTGTGATTTCCCCAATGTCGTAGATCGGGAGAGTAAGAGATCCAAACGTGAGCTCCGAGCGGCGTCATCGGCCGGTGAATCAGCGCCCAAAATCCACCGATCCTTCGCGGTAATAGTGCAGCGTCCTTGTCGTCGGGCGACATGACCACTCCGAGCCTCTCGAAGCTCCGAAAGTCGTTCGTGAGCGCCAAAGACACTCCCGGACCGCCGCGCGAATACGAAGTGTATGCCACGGCATATTTCTTGAGTTCCGGCAGGTAGGTAATGCGTGGATCCTCAATGCCCCAGATTTCCTCGGGGTATTCCTCAGCATTCGGCAAGAGGGTGGGTTCGCGATCTATCTGCCACCCGTCGACGCCGTTCATCGAGCGAGCAGCGCATAGATGGGAGAGTCCGCGGCGGTCTTCCACTCTGCAAAGCAGCAGCGTAGAGCCATCCGGCAGCATCGTTGCCCCGGCGTTAAATACGCTGTTCATCGAATAGGGCCAATCCTTTCCCGTCAGGATTGGGTTGCCGGCGTGCCGCTGAAACAGAGTTTCATATTGAATCATTGTGGCCTTTGTGGAGAATCTCAATACGTTCATGGAGGGGAGTTCCCGAAATTCTGTTTAGGCTATAAGACAAGGGTCCGCGCTTCAGATCCTTTTCCCCGTACCGTCATAATCTTCGAGCTGCCGCATTTCCAGGAGAGACATGAGAAAGGACAAGGTGGATTCCGCGCCCTGATTTTCATTGGCCCGATCTGGATGGAGGCCATCTCGACAGCCGCCGGTTGTCGGATCGTACAGAGCGATCTGCAGATCGTTGTCCCCCAGGAACCAATTGAAGGCGGACCAAGCCTCTTTGCGCCAGCGTCCCTTTCCTGTCGCCCGATACGCTTGCAAGGATGCTGAGACGACCGCGCACGCTTCCACTGGTTGCTGGTCGAAGCGAGCCTTCTCGTTTGTCTTGGAATAGAAGCCCTCCGAACCAATGGGCACGAAATGCCCTTTTACGTCGCAGCGCTGAAGCGTGACCAGCCAATCCAGCGCTTCAATTCCCGCTGATATCATCTCCTCGTTCCCGGCGCGTACCCCCGCTCGCATCAATGCCTGCGGCAGTCGCGCATTTGAATAGGCCAGTCCATTCTCAAACCACTTCCAGTCATCCGATCGGTGGGCACGGTAAGCAGTCAAGAGTCGATTTGCCAGTGCGTCCGAGGCGCTCAGCGCGGCGCGGTCTCCCGGAAACGAGTCGAGGTATTCTTGGAGGCCCAGCAATGCGAAAGCGCAGGCTCGCGGGCTCTTGAATTCGACCGCTGTGGGAACGGCGAGTTCAAACATACGGCCCGCAGCTCCCCGCAAGCCCGCGTTCTTGGATCGGCCGAGCACTGTTCCTAGCCCCCACAGGGCTCGGCCGTGGCTATCTTCCGATCCTTCCACTTCATGCCATTGGCATTCGTATGTCAGGGAATTTCGAAAGCGCTTGCTGACGGGATCAAATGCATGCCATAAAAAGGCCAGATACCGAGAGGCCAGGTCGGCCGAGTTTGCTGGAGCGTGAACTCCAAGCTCTTCCAGGAGTGTGGTTACGATTAATGCACGGGCGTTGTCATCGGTCGAGTAACCTTCCGGATAGTTTGGGACTATGAACACCGCGTGTTCGACCATTCCCGTATGGTCTGTCATTCGATACAGATGATCCAGTTTGATAGCTGGAAGCCGGTCAAGATTCTTTTCCGTATTTTGCGCGGAAAAGGTGGCCCGCGGATTTCGCAATCGCTCGTTGTAAATGCGTTCAAAACTTTTCATATACTTCTGTGCCACGCGGCTCCAAACCATGTCTCTTGCGTACAGGTAAGCGCGCTTCCGCATGGCGTGCCTTGCCGTGTTGTTGTCCAGCAGTTCCACCGTCTTTGCGGCTATCGCATGCGGGTCATCA
The DNA here is from genome assembly GCA_963718945.1 of uncultured Acidobacteriota bacterium. Lineage (GTDB taxonomy): Bacteria > Acidobacteriota > Terriglobia > Acidiferrales > UBA7541 > Acidiferrum. The sequence continues at coordinate 275,792 of CAVRAJ010000001.1, forward strand.
AACGGAACGAGCGCGCCGCGCTCGTCATCTAAGAGTTCGATGGCGTGCAGATAGGGCGTAGAAATGATGGCTTTGCCCGCGCTCAAAGCATACGCCAGGGTACCGGAAACCACTTGCGCTTTGTGTTTGTATGGCGTGATGTAAATGTCCGCCGCGCCGAGCAGTTCGGTCATCTCTTGGGGACTCACGAAGCGATTGCGAAAGATTACGTGGGCCTCAACTCCCAGCTCGCGCGCCAGATTCTGCAAATACTCCCGGTACTTGTCGCCTTCACGCCGCAAGATATGCGGGTGAGTTACACCGGAAACCATGTACACAACATTGCTGTGGCCCTTCAAGATTGCCGGCAGGGCTTTTATGACGTTTTCTATGCCTTTATTGGGCGAAAGCAGGCCAAAGGTAAGCAATACCTCTTTCCCCTCCGTCCCAAACGCGTCCTTATAAAAACTCGAGTCGGTGAAGGGCAAATCGGGGATGCCATGTGGAATCAGATCGATCTTCTCAGCGGGAACGTGAAACACCTCGTGCAGAATCGTCGCGGACTGCTGGCTCATCACGATTAAGCGATCCGAAAGGTTTGTAATTTCTTCCATCACCGCGCGTTGATCCGGATTTGGATCGCGGAGCACCGTGTGCAATGTGGTTGCGAATGGCATCCGCAGGCGCCGCAGAAGCTCCAGAATATGTGCGCCCGCGCGGCCACCAAAGATTCCATATTCGTGCTGGAGGCAAACCAGATCGATATTGCTGAAATTTAGAAAGTCGGCGGCCTGCCGGTAGGAAGCCAAATTAGCTTCAGAGAGCTCGAATCTCACCCTGGCGGGGTATTCGTAACCCTCCTCAGTATCGTTTACTGGGAGGGCTAGCAGTTCAGTGCCGCCGAATTCCGCGTGAATGGCGTCGCACAGATCGGTCGTGAATGTAGCTATCCCGCAGCGCCTGGGAAGGTAATTCCCCACAATTGCGATGCGATTGGGAAGTACCAACCGAGGCGGTACTGGTGTGAGCGTGACAGCCCTCTCATCCAACAATAGAGAGTGCACCTCTATCAGCGCTTCGGTTCCTGCGAGAGGCATCGTTTTCGGGAGCGACATTCGGTTTCCTGTGACTCTATCCCTTGCGGAAAAATCGCCGCGTAACCATCCAAGAGGGGCTCACCTTGGAAGCAGATTGAAGGCCGGGGCTTTTCCGCCGAAACCTGCCTTGTGTCCCGGCTCACGGAGTGGGGCGTGGCGCTTTACTCGTGTAAAACCACTGTCAGCAACGACTTATTGACCTTGATTTTGCCATTGTATTCAATAAAGCCCAGTTTTCTGAACTTGTTCATGAAGAAGTTTACACGCGACCGAGTGGTTCCAACCATGCTCGCCAGTGTGTCTTGCGAAACTTTCGGCAGTATGCGAATCGGCTGATCTTGTTTTCCATAGCGCGCGAGAAGCAGAAGTGTCCGCGCCAGGCGTTTTTCGCTCGAGTTGAAGAGCTGATCAATCAGGTCCTCTTCGACCCGGATGTTGTGCGCGAGCATATATCGGATGAAGTGGTCGGATAACTCCTGCTCGGTATGCAGGACTCGAAGCAGTTCGTTTTTCTCAATTACGAGAATTGTGCTCGGCGTAACGGCGGAGGCCGTGCCCATGCGAACTGTCTGGCCAGCCATGCACCCCTCGCCAAAAAAGTCAGTCGGGCCAAACATGGCCACCACCGCTTCTTTGCCAGCCCCGTTCACCACCGACAATTTCACGCCGCCCTTCTGGACGTACATCACGGCATCCGCGGCGTCCCCCTGTGTGTAAATCGACTCGTTCCTTCTATATTCCGCAATTGTTCTCGAAATCCCTGCGGTATCGAGAAAGAGCTGCGGGTCGAAAGTACCCTTCTTATCGTCTTTTTTGTGGTTTTGAGGTCTCATGTTCAAATGGGAACGCTATCGCAACGGCTCGCTCCTCGGCCATCTCCAGCATACCAAGAAGATTCTTACAGAACTGTGCAAAACGGAACAGTCCACTCGCTCCGCGGCTTCTAAGATTTGAATTGCGACGGCGAAAAGGAGCGACATTGGCCGGTACCAGGGGCTGGGACGGGCGGTATCCCTCCCTTCGCCGTCTTTCTTATTTTGGTTCCCCAAAGTGCAGTTCCCCGTACAAGGCAAGTCGGCTGAGTTTTAACCTTGCATAGATCGTAAAAAGCTCAAATGTCAGCCAACATCATCTCTGCAACGATTTTCATTAAAGAAAACACGCGTTTGCCATCCGGCTTGGCACTCGAAAGTGAAGCCTACTTGCCTGGCTGGAGAGCCGTTCAGAAGCTGGATGGGCACGCAGTCGCTTACAAAATCGAGCGATCGGAGTGGAACTTCTTCTTTCTTGCCGGCGCGATCCATACAACAGTTCTTGGAGGCAAGGGGCCGGGCACACTGCGCAGGGCAGTCCAGAGTTTGTTGGCGAAACGGCCAGGCAAGAACTATAACTCGCTGCAGATTACGAGGGTTGTTTCAAGGCGGTTCTTCGGAATTCCGTTTGCAAGCGTCTCTGCCCATTCCCGCCACATCCAGGAAGGCATGTATCTGGTGCCCGCGAAGGATTTTCGGATGAGGCAAGCGGCCGCCGCACCACTCGCAGCCGTGCCCTCCAGAGGTTCGCACGAGGATGAAATGGCGCATCCGGAGAGCACTTCTACAACGCCGCACGAAGCGATGATTTCGAATTCTTAGAAATGTACGAGAGACATGAAAACGAAAACAATCCGCTACTCCATTCTTTACCTCATTGTTTTCCTTCTCACAGCCTCGATACTCCGGGGCCAGGATTATTCCAAGTATCGGGGTTTTTCGCTTGGGACAAGTCTTGCTGCTGTGCTGAAACAAACGGACCAGAAGCCGGCAGATGTCAGTGTCATTCGCGGTGGCCCGCCGTTGTTTCAAGAAGTGACTTGGTGGCCGCCGAACATCCGCGGGACTTTGTACCGCTCGGACAGCGTTGAACAGATTCTCTTTTCGTTCCGTGACGGTACGCTCTATAAAATGTCAGTGACATATGATCAAGCCACGACGGAGGGTCTCACTGCCGCGGACATGGAGAAATCCATTTCCACGACTTACGGACCTGCTGCATGTGTTGCCCCGAAGGTCGATCCTGAGTCGAAAATTAACTATGACGCGAAGGGAAGACTCGTCGCTTCGTGGGAGGATGCCCAATACTCGTTCAATCTGGTCCGCTCAACCTTTACCGGCCGGTTTGGGCTCATCATCTATTCTGAGCGATCAAATGCCGAAGCGGAGGCTGCCATCCGGAAAGCGCTTCTCTTAGAAAAGCAAAATGGCCCCCAAGAAGCGGCCCAGCGTGCAGAAAAACAAGCGGATGCACTTGAAGCAGCCCGACAAAAGAACCAGAAAACCTTTCGCCCATAGTGTCGGCAAGCAATTAGAAGGGGCATTCGATCGACGCTCAGCAGGCATTTGAGCGGGAGTCAAGTGAATGACTCCAATCCCTCTGCGGATAAAATTACGCAGCTTCCTGCCTTGCGAGGGACAACAGTAACAAAAGCTGGGTCTTGCCGGCGAGCTGTTCGAAATCAGGACACTCCCTACAGCCACTCCGCTGGCCTATAAGGCTGTTTCCGAGGGACAATAAGTCCTTTCACCCACTGTGAAGGATGTGCTCCGATGGTCCATCCCTGGCATGATGTTTCTCCAGGAAAAGAGCTGCCTCGCGATTTTCAGGCTCTCATCGAAATTCCGCTCGGCTCCAATGTGAAGTACGAGCTGGACAAACCCAGCGGCCTGTTGAAGGTGGACCGCATCATCCACTCCGCCGTCTTCTATCCCGCGAACTACGGCTTTATCCCCCAGACTTACGCCGAGGACAACGATCCTCTCGATGTCTTGGTACTCTGTCAGGAACCGGTGCAGCCTCTCGCCCTCATCAAAGCGCGGGCCATCGGCCTGATGTCCATGATCGATTCCGGCGCCAGCGACGACAAAATCATTGCGGTCGCCACAGGCGATCCGGAATTCAGCAGCTACCTGGAGGCGCGCGATCTTCCTCCTCATCGTTTGCTGGTTCTTAGGCGATTTTTCCAGGACTACAAGCAGCTCGAAGGCAAAAAGGTCGAGGTCGAGGAGATCCGCCCAGCTTACGCCGCGCTGACGGTCATCGAGCGCGCCTTGGCCCGCTACAAAGCCGAGCGCGAACATCTTCTAGCCAAAGATGGCCGTTAATAGAAGCCCGCTGCCTCCCTAGTGCAATAATGCTATTCACCGAGCAATCTTGAAATGCTACGTTTCGCAACCATGCTTGGCGGCTTCTTCGGGTTTGCAAACGTAAAAGTTATTGCGCTCCGCAAATCTCGTGTACAAGTGATATAAAGCAGGTGGGAAAACTCATAATGACTCTCTTCTGGAAATGGGCGATTGCTGTTTGCCTCGTGCTCCTGCTCGCTGCTTTCCTTGTTCTATGCAAGATGGCGGGCAGCCCCAGGGATGCATACTTCATGGTGCGCTACGCCCTGCCGCACATGCGCCGCGGCACGCTCAAGGTCGGCGACGCCGCTCCCGACGCCCGCCTCCTCGCTCTCGACGGCTTAACTCACTTCCACATCCGCGAACGCGCCGGCGCTCGCCCTCTCGTCGTCATCTTCGGCAGCTACACTTGACCGCCCTTCCGCCGCCACGTCGGTGACGTGGTCCAGATTTACAACGACTACAAGGAACATGCCGACTTTCTCACCGTGTACGTTCGCGAAGCCCATCCAACTGACGAGTGGGAAATGAAGTCCAACATCAAGGATGACGTCTGCTACGCCCAGCCGAAAACGCTTGCCCAACGCGTTGCCATCGCTAATGACTTCATCAAGCGATTCCACTATCCCATCGCTTTCGGCATCGACGACATGAACAACGCGGCGAACGACGCCTACGCCGCGTGGCCCGAGCGCTTCTATATCATTGACGAATCCGGCCGTATCGCCTATCGCGGCGGCATGGGTCCCTTCCATTACAATCCCGACGAAGTCCGCGCTTGGCTCGCCGCCCGCTACGGTGCCGCCGCGCATCCGGCGACACCTTCAGCGCCGGCGAATCCGGCCCCATCATCTCCATCAACTCAACCGGTCGCGTCGCTGAAGCCGCCCAAATAATTTCCTGGGACACGCAACTTGAAAATGGCTGACGTCCAGTTTAAAAAGGCAGGTTTGGCGAGAGCGCTCTCTAAATTCGGCTACTGTTCCAGAGCGCAAGCCTTCCGGTTCATTCGCGCGGGAAAAGTGCGCGTGAATGGCGCGGTTCGCCGTGATCCCGAGACACCTATCCACCTCGGCAACGATCGCATCGAAATCGATGGCCAGCAGTTGGCCGCTTCCAAAAAAATCTACCTGATGCTCAACAAGCCCCGCGGTATCATCACTACCGCTTCCGATGAAAAAGGGCGCGACACCGTTTACTCACTTCTCGGCGTGGATCTTCCTTGGGTGGGCCCGGTAGGCAGACTCGACAAAGCGAGCGAAGGCTTGCTCCTTCTCACCAACGACTCTGAATGGGCGGCTCGCATCACGGCGCCTGAAACGCATCTCGACAAAACCTACCATGTCCAGATTGGAAGAATTGCCGATACTGGGTTACTCGAATTGCTCATGAAAGGTGTCCGAACTCACAATGAGGAAGTGCTTTTTGCAAAAGGCGCTTCCATTATCCGGCAAGGGGGGCGAAATTCGTGGGTGGAAATCATTCTGGATGAGGGGAAAAACCGGCACATTCGCCGCATGCTGGAAACGCTAGGCATCGAAGTTCTGCGTCTGATCCGCGTGGGGATTGGCCCGCTCGTTCTGGGAGATTTGCCGAAATCCGCGGTCCGCTCTGTGGCGCCGGCCGAAAAACTCTCTCTTGACGGCGCCATGAACCGCAGCGCCAAGAATTCTTAGGCCTCTTACTTCTTCGGCTTCGCCGCCGGTTTGGGCTCCGGCACCGGCTTCATGTCCGCGGCAGCCTTCTCTATATCCTTAACAGCGCTCGGATCCAACTCATACAAAGCTGGCTCATTCTCACGCTTTGCGATGTAGCGGTCGCCGTTTTTCGAAATCAGCACCTTCTCCACGGTCTTGCCGCTATTCGAAGTCGCTGTCAATTCGATCTCCGGCGTCGTGAATCCCGAATCCGCAAATTTGCTTGCGGAAAGGTCGCGTACTCTCTCTTCAAAGGTCTCCGCGCCGATCGCATCCGCTTTCTTGCCGTTGGGCAGCCACCAATCCGATCCGCCCTTCGTCAAGAAATATGCCGTTGATCCATCATGCATCTCGATCTTGTCCGGGTCCGTAAATCCAAGATCGAAGAGCTTTTTATTCCGGAAGTCATCGACGCCCTTGTCGAGCGCCGCACCCACCTCGCTCCCCACCTTATAAACGCCCTCCACCGCGCTGGATTTCGCGTAATAGTCGTCCTTATTCTTTCGCACTTGCAGCTCTTCCGTCCCGGAAGCGTCCGTAACTTTCGCAGTTCCCACCATAGTCCCGGAAGCAAACGCCGCCGCTGCTTTCTGCTGCACATCATCCGGGATACTCAGGTCCATTTTCGCTTCCGCCAGTTTGCGAATCAGATCTTGCACGTTCGAATCGTCCGCGCGCAACGGTTTGGGCTTCACAATCTGCCACTGGTCTTTATTTCGGCCAAATTCGATGTCTTGCTTTTTTGCTTCCAGCTCCACGCGGCTCAATTTGTCCTGATCGAATAGCAAGAGCCGCTTGTCCCGCAAATCCTTTGCGCTCTTGTCCAGGCTCGTCTTCCTGTAATTCGCCAGTGTGAACACTCGTGGATCGCCTGCGAGTGCGGCATAGACCGCATTCCCCGTCGGCGTGCCGTCCCCAATCAGCAATTTCTGCGTCTTATTATTTTTCTCGGTGACATCCACCTCGGCAGCCGGTTGCGCCAGCCCATACTCGCCCAGGCTTTCCGCTTTCGCTTCGATTAATCGCTCCGAGCTCAGCGAAGACAGAGTGGAGAGCAAACTCGACACTTCATTCTGGTCGGCGCCCAGCTCTTTCGGCGCCGTAATCTGCCATTTGCCTGCGTCGTTCTTCGCGAGATCCACTTCCTCTGCGGCTTTTTTCTTGATTTCAACTTTCGTGATGTCCGCCTGCGCCAGCGTCAGAATTGTCGGAGGTGCGTCCGCGGACACTTTCACGTCGCTCGCGGCGGTCTTTCTGTGATTCGACCAATACAAAACTCCAGACAGCGCCGCCAGAACGATAGCGGCCACGAGCAAGCTATTTATTTTCATTGGAATTGCCCCGCCATTTTGTGAACTGTTCTCGGTGGGTCCCGAGGTCCGTTACCTTCTTCGCCACCAAACCGAAAATCCGGCGATGACCACGGCGAGCGGAAAAAGAAACTGGCTCGTGATGCGCACCCAATTCATTTGCGCTTTCGTCATCGTTATCTTCCTGTCCTCCGGCGCTTTCGGCCGTATCGAGATCAGATCTTCGTCCGAGGACAGCCAGTTCATGGCGTTCAGCGCAAGGTCGCGATTCCCATTGAAATTGATAAATGAATTGGCTGCCCACTGTGAACTGCCGACGACGACAAACCGGCCCTGCGCATTTGCCGTACCCGTCTTGTAGGTTCCAGCCGCTGCGATCGTCAGCGGCCCTTTCTTGTTTGTCGGGTCGCTGGGATTGATGCTCGGCGAATTCAGTTTCGTCGTCGCCAGGCTGCTATCCGAGGAATCAAACAGTTTGTTGACGCTTGTTTTGTCGCCGTTCTTCGTATCCAGCGAGCGCGACAGCGGAAATCCTGTCGCCGAACCCTTCATATCATTCACGATCGGCTGCGAGTCGTACCGCGTCACAAGCGCCACTTGCGGCCCCAGGCCGGCAAGCTGCCCGATCGGATTCATGTCCAGGATCAGATCTTTGTTCGGCGTCACGCCCCAGCTAGACAGCAGCGCTGCAAGTGCATCGTTATCCGCGATGTCCTCTCGCCCCATTTTCAGCGGCGGATCGAGCAGGAACATCGCGCGTCCTCCGTCCTCCACATATTTTTTCAACGCATCGACTTCGGGTTGTTGGTAATCTCCGCTCGGTCCTCCGACGACCACCACAGTGCAGTCGCTAGGCACATCCGCCTGCTGCAACAGGCTGATCGCCTTCGTTTGATAGTCATCTTTGCCAAGCAAGTCTTTGAATCGCGAGTATCCGCTTCGCTCCGTGTCGTCGATCTGGTGCTCCCCGCTCCCGGTCACAAAACAAATGGTCCGCGTGGTCTGCTTCAAGTCGCGGATAAATGCGCCCGTAATGTCTTCTTCACTGGTGCTCTTGGCTTCGTTCTTCCTTGCGCCGATTTGCACGACCGTCGTGCCGTAATTCTTGATCCCCGCCTCACGCGCCAACTCCGGTTTCTTATCCGGATCTACGTACTCCACTCGCACTTTCGGAGACAGATTCCCGTACAAATCCAGCTTGTCTTTCGCTTCCTGGAATCGGCTCGCCTGGTCGTAGTAGGTGATGGTTGCGCCCTGTTTCAAACCCTTCACGATCTTCACGGTTTGGTCGGACAGGCTATACCGCTTGTTGGATGTCGCGTCGTAGGACTTGTCGTAGCGGTTCGCCAGCACATTCGCCACCGTCACCACGGCTAAAGTCACCACGATATAAAGCGTCGCGTATGCCGCGTACTTCGTTTGTCTAGCCTTCAAGAGCTCGGTATTCAATTACGACCTCCAGCGCAGCGATTCCAGCGAGCGCGCCGTGAAAAAGATCCCCAGAAATGTCAGCGTCACGTAGTACACGGCATCCTTCATATCCAGCAGCCCTTTCGAAAAGGACCCGATGTGCGTGACGACGGACATATACGACAACACCTGCGCCCAGGTTGCCGTCTCGTAGCCGCCTGCCCATTCCAGAACCCAAAGCAGCAGGCAAACTCCAAATGTTGTGGCGCCCGCGATGATCTGGTTTTTCGTCAGCGTGGAAATAAACATTCCGATCGCCAGCAGCGCTCCGGCCTGCAGCAGCAGCCCCAAATAACCGATGGCCAGCGGTTTCCAGTCGGGATTCCCGTACCTGAAAAGAAAAATAAAGTTCAGCGCCGTGAGCAGCAGCAGACCGCCATAGAGGGTCAGTGCCGCCAGCCATTTCCCGAGGATGATTTCGCCGTCGCGGACGGGGGAAGTCACCAGCAGCTCAATCGTCCCGCTGCGCTTTTCTTCCGCGAACAATCGCATGGTGATCATGGGAATAAAAAACAAGCCGATCACTCCGACGTTCGAAAGTAGCGGACGAATCACCTGTTCGTTCACGTTCATCGGGAACATCTCGCCGCGCATCTGCGATTCCATGCTGGTGAATACGAAGTAGCCCAGAATGTTCCAGAAGAAAAACCCAAAGATGACCGCGAACATGGCCAGCAAAAGGTAGGCAACCGGAGAAACAAAGTAGCTGCGCAATTCCTTGCGCCAGATGATCCACACGTTTCTCACTTGCTCGCCCCCTTTCCTGCGGCTTGTTCCTTCGGCGCGGCGTCCGGCTGGCCCGTAAGTTGCAAAAACACTTCTTCGAGGCTCATCGCCGATGGGCGTAATTCATTCAAGTCCCAGCCCGCTTCCACCACGGCGCGCGCCAAGTCGCCGCGCACCAGTCGGCCTTTTCCACTTTCGACTTCGAAAACGTTGTGTGCCTGCCGCTTTTCCTTGAAGACCACCTTGCTGACGCCCGAAACCTTCTCCAGCCGATTCTGTATTGCCGCGGCATCGAGGTCACCGTTGCGGCCCGCCACTTCCACCAGCACGGATTCGGCCCCGCGTGCCCGGCTCTGCAAATTGTTCACGGAATCCGTCGCGATCACTTTTCCCTTATTGATGATGATGACCTGCTCGCACGTTTGTTCCACTTCCGGCAATATGTGCGTGCTCAAAATAATGGTGTGGTCTCCGGCAAGACTTTTAATCAAGTCCCGCGTTTCGTTGATTTGCTTCGGGTCAAGCCCAGCCGTCGGCTCGTCTAAAATCAAGACATCCGGGTTGTGAATGATGGCCTGAGCCAAGCCCACGCGCTGCCGATAGCCTTTGGAGAGTTTGCTGATGAGCTTGTCTCGCACGTCGGCCACGGCGCAGCGCTCGCAAACGTAATCCACCCGCTTGCCGAGTTCCGGCTTCCGCAGTCCCTTCAGACTGCCGACGAACTCCAGATATTCTCCCGTTCGCATTTCCGGATATAGCGGCGGCGTTTCCGGCAAATAGCCGATGCGCTTCTTCACTTCCATCGGCTCCTCGAGCACGTCGAAACCTGCCACGGTCGCTGTGCCCGCCGTCGGTGGCATGAAACACGTCAGCATCCGCATTGTTGTGGTTTTGCCGGCGCCATTGGGTCCCAAAAAGCCCACAATCTGGCCTTTTTGTATCTCAAAGGAGATGTGGTCGACAGCAGTATTGCGCGCGTACCTCTTCGTAAGCTCTTTAACGGTGATCATAAGAATTTATTTTTGCTGCAAGATGCACGGCTTCTGAACCATCCCAAGCAGACTCAAGAGTTCAACGGTGAAGCATCATGTTATGAACTCGCAAGGGCGCGTGTCAACACTTCATTCAAAAAAAGTCAAAAATCTTTGCGGCTTTCCTTCACGCGCTTGGCTCATTTATTCGAACTGTTTTCGAAACTCAGCGAACTGCCGCTTCAAATCGGCAATCTCTTGTTGCAAACCCTCGACTGCGTTTGCCAGTTGCGCCACTCGTTCCGTGCCCGCAATTCCATTGGATACCGCGTTCTCCATAATTGGTTGTACCGGCTCCGTTTCCCTCATGTCTGGATTTCCGGACAGCAAATGTGCGTAGCGGGCTTCCTTCATGCCGGGTTGCCGCGGCAACAGGGCCGCGAGCGGTGGTTCGCGCTCCGTCAGATGTTTTAACGTGGTGTGCACCACGTTCAAATCTTCGAACGGGTGCATGCGTTCCGCGCGGCTGCGCAATTCACCCGGCGTCTGCGGCCCCCGCAGCAATAGTTCGCACAAAATTGCGGTCTCGGGCCGCGTGAAATTGAACATCTCCGCGAGACGATGCTCGTATTTCGCTACGCGGCTGTCGCCGCCCGCGGACCTCGCTAGCGCCTGCTCGCCTAGCCCGCGCAAGGCCTGCCGCACCGCGGCTTCATCTAGATTCATCAACGGATCGCGATTGGACTTCTGGTTGCACGCATGAACCAGCGCATTCAAGGACAGCGGATAGTATTCCGGCGTGGTGATTTCTTTCTCCACCAGGCAAGCCAGCACTCTCGCTTCGACCTCACTCAGAACAATGTTCACGGGATAAAATCATACAGAATCGCACGCGACTTCCCAAATTTAGCTCGGCACGAACTTGCACTGCCGGCAGTCCGAGAGTTGCCGCCTTCTCGTCGCATCCAGCCCATAAATAAAACTATCAATGACATTCGTCCGCCTACCGGCATTAAGCCACCAACAGCCCCATGCGGTAGAAATTGACCAAGTTGCTGTCCACCTGTTTCAGAATCGCCTCGCGAGATACATTCGGAGATTCGGCCGCGAGGGCGGCAGTGAGGGCATGACGGTCGCAAGTTCCATCCAGCAGTTGCAGGAACTTCTTTCCTTGTTCATCCTCAATGCTGAGGTGAGTATGCAGAAGCGTGGTCACCATGCTTCCTTCTTGGATCATCAGCCGCGCGAGTGAACTTGCAGTAGGTTTTTCCGTCACGCCGTCCGCCACTGGCAGATTGTAGGTTCTTAGATCGGCGAGCGTGCTCGCCCCGAGTTGCAACATTGCCTGCGCAAGGCCTGCTACTGCTTCCGCTAGTTGGGCTTCGGGAACCAAAGGAAGCATTGCCCTTGCAAGTTCCTCAAAACCTTCAGCGCGCGGCCAAAGTTGTTCCAGCCGGCGAAGTACTGCGATGATCGCAGGATTATTCGTCGTGAGTGTGCCCGCTCCCCGGCTGTTCGTAAACTCCACCGCCCCGTTATGTGGCTCGGCCGAACTCCTCAAAGGCGAAGCCAGGAGCAATTGTTTCACGCGCTCCCGCGCTCCATCGCGTCGCAAAGGTATCTCGGCATGGCACAACAATGTCTGCCGAAACCTCCGGTACCTCATGAAATCGAGGTGCTGCTGGTAAGCGATGAAATCTCCCTCCGCAAGCCTGTTCAGCACAGCGAGCGCTTCCGGTGCTGGCTCAGGTTCCAGCGCATCTTTGAGCTGCGCTTCGCTTAGAAATTGCAATCCGCAACGAGCCGCTCGTGTGGCAAACTCGCCGAACGACACCGGCAGAAAGCACTCTGCCAAATCGTCGTGATACACCACTTTTTCATCGCGGTGGAACATCACCTTCAATTCATCCTGGAAGAGCGATTTCCACGGAGACCGCGGATCGGTTGCCGTCAGTATCGATTCGAGAAAATCTCTGCCGGACTTCACTCGATCTGCCGCTCCGGCGATTCTGCGTTCGTGAAACTGCGCCATCTCGCGCAAGATTTGCCGGACGTGGCCCGCAGGATTCGTGTTGTAGCTGACGAAAGCCACTCCATTTGCGCTGAGATTCGCGCTGCAAATGGCGAGAATCTTTTCCTGCACATTCTCCGGTACCCAGGCGTAAACGCCGTGCGCGATGATGTAGTCAAACTGGCCGAACTCCGGCCCGATTTTCATTAAGTCCATCGCGTCGATTCGGATGTTCTTGAGTCCCAGGCTGTGGATTCTCTCCTGCGCGCACTCGACTGGTTTCGCAGCCAGGTCCACGCCCGTGAATTCGCTGCCTGGAAGACCGAACGCCATGGGAATCAGGTTGCTCCCATCGCCGCAAGCGAGCTCCAGCACGCGGCAGCGCTCGACGGCTGGAGGATTCATGCCAAAAAGTGTTCCTATAACCGCGAGCCGGTCCGGATGCGTTTGCAAAAAAGCCAAACTGGGATAAGGCACGCTCTCATAGGCATTCGAATTCGAAGTCATGCGTCATACGTTATCTCTTTTGTCCCAAGCAGTGAACCAGGTAAAGCTCCCGGTACGAGCACCGCTGAGGGCATCACCTCATGTTCGCCAACCCGGCACGCGCAGCGGTGATTTTGATGTACCATCCTTCCCTGCAAGCTGCCCGGTTTTGCATCCCAAGTGCGTGACGAGGAGAAAGTAAGATGAACATCTGGCGGCAACGTCTTTTTGTCTTGGCATTTATGATCGCGGCAGCCGGATTTCTGTCCACTCAGCTTCTTGCACAGGACGACGGCGATGCCTGGTCGAAGAAAAAATCCGCCTGGCTCTTGCTTACTCCTGTACAGCGTCCGCAAGTTCAGGAATTCTCCGAGGATTACAAAAACTATCTGGACATTGCCAGATCGGCTTTGGGATCGACGCGTGAAGTAATTCGTCGCGCCCGTGCTGCCGGCTTCACGGAATTCACAAACGCTGACCAAGTGAAAGCCGGCGCGCGTTTGATCGTTCCAAATCGCGATCGCAGTGTGATTCTCGTCGTGATCGGCTCCGATCCCATCGTCGAGGGCTCGCATGTCGTCGGCACGCATCAGGACAGTCCGCACATTGAATTGAAGGCCCGCCCCATTTATCCCGCGGGAGGTTTCGCACTCTTTAAGACGAAGTATTACGGCGGAATTAAAAAATACCAGTGGGCGAACATTCCGCTCGCGCTAGTCGGCCGGATCGACACAACCGACGGCCGCACCGTCAACGTATCCATCGGATTGAATCCTGGCGAACCTGTTTTCGTGATACCTGATGCCGCTCCTCATTCGGATACCGAGTTGCGGACACGCACGTATAGCAATGTGCTCCAGGGCGAGGAGCTGGAGCCCGTGATCGGCAGCATCCCGGGTGAGAAGGATTCCGTCGCCGTGGAGGTTACGCAGCTTCTAACGTCCACCTACAAGATCAAGGAAGAAGATCTTGTCAGCGCGGAGCTTGCTCTCGTGCCCGCCGCGCGTCCCGCGGACGTTGGTTTCGACCGCGGCTTGATTGGGGCGTATGGCCAGGACGACCGGGTTTCTTCCTATTGCGCTGCGCGGGCTATCATCGACCTCAAAGGTACGCCGAAATTCTCTGCGATGGCCTATCTTTCCAACTTCGAGGAAGTCGGTTCTGTGAACAACACCGGAGCGGGCTCGCAATTTCTAAGTTCCACGTTTGCGCGCCTTATCGGCGCGCAGCGCGGGACGGCCTACAACGACTTGGATCTGCGGCGCGCGCTGCACAACTCGCAAGTGATTTCTGCCGACGCCAACGACAGCCTCAATCCGATTTTTCCTTCCACCTCCGAAGCTACAAATGCGGCCCGTCTCGGCTACGGCGTGACCATCAAGCTGTACGGCGAGGGATTCGATGCTCCTTCGGAATTTATCGCGAAGATCCGCGGCCTGCTGGACCGCAACGGGATTCCGTGGCAGACCCACACTTATAAAGTGGATGTCGGCGGCGGAGGGACCATTGGCGGCTTTATGTCGCGGGAGGACATGGAGGTCATCGATTTCGGTGTGCCATTGCTTTCGATGCATTCCCCGTTCGAGCTGTCCTCGAAAGTGGATGATTGGAATTTTTATCGCGCGATGAGCGTTTTCTTCGCGCAATGAGGAGCGGAAACTTCGTGGAGAAACGCGGATGACAGTTCGATGTCGGCGCCGTCGGCGATGAACGCCAATCTCGCCAAAGCTACCGCTGTCGGAGCGCTGGGAGGTTTTCTTTTCGGATTTGACACTGCGGTCATCTCCGGCACGACCCACTCGCTGACGATTGCATACGGATTGACGCCGCGCGCCCTGGGCGTCACGGTGGCCATGGCGCTTGTCGGCACGGTGATCGGCGCGATTTCCACTGGAATACCCGGCCAAAAATGGGGCGGCCGCGAGACTTTGCGCGTCCTCGCCATTTTTTATGTTCTCTCGGCGTTGGGCTGCGCCTTCGCTTGGAGCTGGCACGCGCTGCTGGTTGCGCGCTTCATCGGAGGATTGGGCATCGGCGGATCTTCGGTGCTCGGGCCGGTTTACATCGCGGAGTTGGCGCCCGCAAAAACGCGCGGCAGGCTGGTCGGCACATTCCAGATCAATATCGTGATCGGCATTCTGTTGGCTTATTTGTCCAACTACTGCATTGCGCGCCTGGGGCTTGGCGCAGCCGAATGGCGCTGGCAGCTTGGTATCGCCGCGATTCCTGCCTTGATTTTTCTGGTACTTCTTTTCGGGATTCCACCAAGTTCGCGCTGGCTGGCGACGCAGAAGCGCGTCGGCGAAGCCCGCTCGGTTCTGCTTATGATGGGAGCGGAAAATCCGGAAGGCGAGCTGCGCGAGATCGTCGATTCCATTCATCTCGAGCGGTTGCAAACCTCCGAGCCGCTCTTTTCCTGGAAATACCATTACCCTCTTTTTCTTGCCATCACCATTGGCATGTTCAACCAGCTCTCCGGCATCAACGCCATTCTTTACTACCTGAATGACATCTTTGCCGCGGCCGGCTACAGCAAGATGTCCGGCGACTTGCAAGCGGTGGCCGTCGGTGGAATGAATCTTCTTGCGACGCTGCTGGGCATGTCCGTAATCGACAAGCTTGGACGCAAAACGCTTTTGCTGATTGGATCGGTCGGAACCGCCGCTTGCCTGTTTGGAGTCTCTCGCGTGTTCTTTACGCACAGCCATCAGGGCGCTCTTCTTTGGCTTCTCATCATCTACATTGCGTTCTTCGCTGTTTCGCAGGGCGCGGTGATCTGGGTATACATCGGGGAAGTGTTTCCCAACCGCGTGCGCGCCAAAGGGCAGAGCGTGGGGAGCTCTGCGCATTGGATTATGAACACCGCCATTGCCTTCACGTTTCCGCAGGTTGCAAAATCTTCCGGGGCATATCCATTCGTGTTTTTCGGAGCGATGATGGTGCTGCAATTCTTTGTCGTGCTTTTCTTCTACCCGGAGACGAAGAGATACTCTCTCGAAGAGATGCAGCATCGGTTGGGCATCGACTGATTCGCGCGCTTAGAAAGTAGGATTCAGACCGTGGATGAGGCTCGCACAATTGCGCTGGGTGTCGATATCGGCGGAACGAAAGTCGCGGCTGGCCTGGTGGATGCCGAGGGCACTATTCTTTTCCAGACGCGTGTGACCATGCCCGCGAGGGAAAGCGCCGCTGCGGGATTCGGCGCGGTGCAAGCGGCTATCGAAGGCGTGTTCGAAGCGCACCCGAAGGCGCGGTCCAGTTTGATGGGAATTGGAATTTGCGCGCCGGGTCCGCTCGATCCTGTGACGGGAGTGATTCTCAATCCGCCCAATGTGCCCTGCTGGCGCAATTTTCCTCTGGCGGCGGAAATCCAGCGCGTCTTTGGATTGGCTGCGCGAGTGGATAACGACGGAAATGCGGCGGCGCTGGCGGAGGCGATTTGGGGCTCCGGAGTTGGCTACCGAAACGTTTTTTACACGACGCTTGGCACCGGCATTGGAACTGGAATCGTTTTCGACCAGCGTATTTATCACGGCCGAACGGGAAGCGCGGCGGAAGGCGGGCACGTTACGATCGACTATAACGGGCCAAGATGCGGCTGCGGAAAGCTCGGGTGCATCGAAGCGTACTGTTCCGGGCCGGCGATTGCCAGGCGTGCAAGAGAACGGCTCGCGGAATTGCGTCAGGCCGCCTCGCCTCGGGGCGGATCGAAAATGCTGTTTCTGGCTGGCGGAAATCTGGAAGACGTGACCGCCGAAGTTGTGGCCGATGCGTTTAGCCAGGATGACTCGCTTGCCGCCGAAGTGCTGCGAGAGACTGTGGACTTTCTGGCGATTTGGGCCGGAAGCATCATCGATCTGCTCGAGCCGGATGTATTTATTTTCGGCGGAGGACTCGCGGAGTTGATGGGCGCATTTTTTGGGCGCATCCGCGAGCAGGTGGCGAAGTGGTGCGTGAATCAGCGGTTCGCGGAAATTCCGATGGTTCTGGCGAAATACGGACCCGACGCCGGAATAGCTGGGGCTGCGGCGCTGTGCCGCATTTGAAAGATCTTGCTTAGTGAGTCGAACCTAATATTGCGAAGAAGCGATTTGGAGTGCGGCAGCCCCGCTGCCGCTTTTCTCAGTAGTTCAGACGTCTCTATATTTAGCGATGCTCAATAGACGCTGTAAGGCGCGAATGTCATTTTCATTCTTCATGATGCTATTGAGTGGGCAGTTCGCGCCGTTTGCGCCAGAAATAGATCGCGAAGGCGATAGCGACTAGCGGAAGTACGCAGCCGAACTCGTCGATGAACCACGCTGTCTTGCCCGTGTTGCGTGTTAGAGGCGTGAAAATTCCTTGGATATAAAGATTGTGGCTCCCGTGGAGAATCGCACCGGTCCAAAGGCTGCCGGATTTGAGGCGCATCCAGGCAAAAATAAAACTCAAGGAGATCACCATGACTGTGAAACAGGCTAACCCATACCAGGTGGGAGTGCCGGCATTGTAATCGCCGAAGATCAAGATGGGATAGTGCCAGAGCGACCAGACGATGCCACTGATAAGCGAGGTTGTGGTGAAGGAAGTAGTCTTGGCTAGCTCGGGCACCAAAAAGCCGCGCCAGCCAATCTCTTCACCCAGCGCGCTGGAAACGCTGCGAACCAAGCCGTACGTCCCGAACAGCACGATTCCGAGGACGATGGAAATCCAAGGAGGGCCTCCGAGGTGCATGGACTTCGTGAGCGAATCGTAGAATTCGGGATTGCCAAACGCGCCGAAATGAAAAATCCACACAATGGCGTAAGCGATCGATGCGTATAGCAAAGGAATGTACCAACTGCGGACTTGATATTTGGTTTCGCCCCATTTCCAGCCGAGGTCGGCGATGCTGCGGCCGTTGAGACGCAGCGTGAGCATTCCGGCGAGCGCGGGGCACCACATGAGACCCAGGACGTACATGCCGCGGCCGTAGCCGAGGCTGCCGGAATGAAGAATGAGGAAATAGAAGACCGAGCTGAAAGCAAGAACGATGATCAGATACATGAGTACCTGAACGCGCGAATTCTTGGGCTGGGCCATGCATCCCTCCGGTACGGAGCAGGACCATACAACGGGAGGAGTTGCGATACAAGCTCGGTGCGGGCCTAAGCCCGTGCCTTCTCAATCATCTCGAACCAGACGCCTTTGGATTTCAGAATGAGCTCGACAGCCTCGCGAATGGCGCCTCTTCCCGCATTGGCCTTGGTGACGTAGTGAGCAGCGAGTTTCACCTCGAGTACCGCGTCGCCGACGGCGACGGCGAGGCCGATGCGCCGCATGACCGGCAAGTCCGGCAGGTCGTCGCCTACATAGGCGACCGCGGATTCCGGTACTCCCGTTTTTTTGAGGATTTCTTCCAGCGCGGGAATTTTCGTCGGCTGATTTTGGTAGATGAATTCCATCTTCATTTCGTGCGCGCGCCGCAAGAGCGCGGAGCTCTCTCGTCCCGTAATCACGCCGGTGCGGAGGCCCGCCGTGCGCGCGAGCGTCAAGCCTTGGCCGTCGTGAGCGTCGAACGTTTTGATTTCGAGAGCGGTGCCGTCGGGTTGCGAAAGCAGGGTGACAGAGCCGTCCGTCAGCGTGCCATCCACATCCATCAAAAGAACCTGGATTTGCGCTGCGCGTTTCTTGAGGCTTGCGGGGATTTTGACCATGCCCTTTGCCAAGGTTTGCTCCTGTTAGAAAGATGAGAAAAGGCGCGCACCTACCTGGAGGTTCGCCCCTACATAAGCTCCAGCGTCCATAAGTCGTGGAGATGGACTACGCCGAGGACCTTTCTCGTATCATCGACGACGACGACCGACGTGATTTTGCGCTTTTCCATCTGGTTGAGCGCCTCGCTGGCGAGGACGTGCGGGCCGATCGTTTGCGGATTGCGCGTCATGGCCTTGCCCGCCGTCATTTCCAGAGTTGCGCCGCGATGCTTTTCCATCAGGCGGCGGAGGTCACCGTCGGTGAGGATTCCCGCGAGGCGGCCGTCTGGTTCGAGAACGGTGGTCATGCCGAGACCCTTGCGGCTCATTTCGTGAATGACTTCGGGCATCGGCGCGTCAACCGCGACGTGCGGGAGCGCATCACCCGCGTGCATCTTGTTTTCGACGCGAAGAAGTTTTGTGCCGAGGCGGCCGGCGGGATGGAGTTCGGCGAAATCCTCCGGTTGGAAACCGCGTCGCTCAAGCAATGAGACAGCCAAGGCATCGCCGACCGCCATGGCAACGGTGGTGCTCGCGGTTGGCGCGAGGTTCAGCGAGCAGGCTTCTTCGCGGACGCTGACATCGAGGCTGACGTCGCTGGCTTTCGCGAGCGTCAACTGAATTTTACCAGTAAGTGTAACGAGTGGCACTTCGAGGCGCTTCAGTGCTTCGAGCAATTGAATGATCTCTTCGGTCTCCCCGCCGTAGGAGACGGCGAGGGCGGAGTCGCCACGGGCTAGCATGCCTAGATCGCCATGCAACGCATCCGCGGGATGGAGGAAGAAGGAGGGCGTGCCTGTGCTGGAAAGGGTTGCGGAAATTTTGCGGCCGACGAGGCCGGACTTGCCCATGCCAGTGACGACAACGCGGCCTTTGCAGACGAAAAGGATGTCGACGGCCTTTTCAAAAGACGAGTCCAGGCGCGCGAAAACGTCCTGGATCGCTTGGGCTTCGATTTTTAGGACGCGGCGGGCAGTGTCCAGACTCAAAGGGCACCCCCCTGGTATTTTGTAAACGTTGCAACTAAAGGCTTTAGGATCCCTGTAAGTTCTTTATTTACAACCAATTCCATAAGTGTTGCATTTAAAGGAGTTAAGTCCACTGTGGGTGTGCGCTTGTGGCGGGAAAGGCTGGCGTTCATTGGACGCTCCAGCGACGGACGACGGTGGAGAGTTCTTTGAGGCGTTTTAGGAGGGCGGGGAGTTGGGAGAGCGGGAGAGCGTTGGGGCCGTCTGAGAGGGCTTCGGAGGGGTTGTCGTGGGTTTCTAGGAAGATGCCGTCGACGCCTGCGGCTACGCCAGCGCGGGCTAAGGGTTCGATGAATTCTGGTTGTCCGCCGCTGGCATGGCCTTGGCCGCCGGGGAGCTGGACGGAGTGGGTTACGTCGAAGACGACCGGATAGCCGAGTTTCTGAAGAACGGGGAAGGAGCGCATATCGACGACCAGGTTTTGGTAGCCGAAGGACGAGCCGCGTTCGGTGAGGATGATGTCTTTGTTCCCGGTGGTGGCGATTTTTTCGACGACGTTGGCCATGTCCCAGGGGGAGAGGAATTGGGGCTTTTTGACATTGACGATGCGGCCAGTCTTGGCGGCGGCGAGAAGCAGATCGGTTTGGCGGGCGAGGAAGGCCGGGATTTGGAGGATGTCGCAAACTTCGGCCGCGGGTTGGGCCTGGGAGGATTCGTGAATGTCGGAGAGGATGGGGAGGTTTAGATCGGATTTGATTTTGGCTAGGATACGGAGCCCTTCTCTTAGGCCGGGTCCGCGGAAGGCTTTTACGGAGGAGCGGTTGGCTTTGTCGTAGGACGCTTTGAAGATGTAGGGAACCCCTGCGTCGGCAGCGATTCTTGCTATTCTTTCGGCCATTTTGCGGGTATGGGTTTCGCTTTCGATGACGCAGGGGCCGGCGATGAGAAAGAGCGGGTTGCCGATTCCCAAGCGCAGGGAGCCGAGAGAAATGTCGTGAGCGGGGATCATCGGAGTTATCGAAGATAGCATACGCGGCTACGATTTGGAGAATTGCTCGATCGCTGGATTGGTTCAGTTTTGGCTCGGACGAATTATCGGGAGTTAGTTTGCCGCGACTCCCCAGAACTGGACTTCTGGCCCCCAGTAACTTCCGATTAGTCCGTGTTACTTCCGCAGTGGGCAACGGCAAACAGAGAAAGGCAAGGAGCGCTGACAGAGAGCCGCACGACTATTGCAGGAGACCCGTTTTATAGAGAATGGCTTTGTGGCGCGGGTCAGGGCTGTAGGGGTCGTATACTGGAGCGCCTTTACATCGATAACGGCTTGCCTTTGACAGTGGAATTATTTCGTCAGCTTGCCTTTTTCATTCTGAGCTGCAAGCCCATATCGTATTGCCGCTTCAAGCGTATCGATGTTTATATCCTTTAGAGCTTTAAACCGAATGCAATATCCGGCCACGCTCGCCTTGCCTAGTTTTTTTCCATACGTTTTGGCTAAGTACTTCTTATCTTTGAGACCAAGAATATAGACAGAGATTCCGGTTTTGTTTCCGCTCACACCAATTTGAAAAAACTCTCTACTTTTTCCATTGGCATATTTTATTGTGTGAAATCCATATCCAATCGTAGAGTTGGAAACAGTATGATTTTTGCTGTCTTTACCATCGAAGAACCATAATTTGCATTCTGGTGACACTTGAAGTGTGAGCCGATGCAACTCTCGCATGTCACTGCGTTTTGGCTCTGGTTGGCTGGTAATATACTTCTTGATTTGTTCTTGTACGTTCATATGTTCTTCTCCCCGTTGCGCGCACGAGATTATACGACGTTTAATCCTTCTCCTCCTTGCAAGGGCGGGCGGCCCTGACCGTTGAGGTCACTCGATCGCGAGGGCGCCCCGCAAGCCGTTGTTGCGTGGGGGCTTTTCAGAATTCCCAAAGGTTGAAATGTGTGGAGCGCCGAGAAGCGGGGAGAGGGGCTGGAGTACATGCACCCCAAGCCGAGTTCACATTCCGGACTTATTGCCGGCAACCCGGAAACCATCTAGAAACAGGGTTTTGGGAAGCTCACTCACGACCTATAGCAAGCGAGGAACGGCGGCGTCAGAGGCGATCTTCGAGACTCTTCGGCTATTTTGCGGGCGTGGGTTTCGTTCTCGATGACGCAAGGCCCGGCTATCAGAAAGAGAGGGTTGCCGATTCCGAGGCGCAGGGAGCCGAGAGAAATGTCATGAGCGGGGATCATCGAAGTTATCGAAGATAGCATCGCGGCTACGATTTGGAGAATTGCTCGATTGCCGTATGGTTCGGTTTCCGGGTTATCCGACTCAGTCATTCAAACATATCAGCAGGCAGCACCATGATCCGACTATAAGTTCCGGGCAGCCGACGATGCAACCAACAGCGGACGAGCGCCTATTAGCGGCATCCGGCGGGTTACGTGATACAGCAGTCGCCGCGGATTCCCCTTGTCAGACTAGGGGAGCATGGATTAGACTCCTAGCCAGGCTAGGGGAAAGGCGCTTCTACTTTGGGCAAAACCGCGGAACTACTTCCGGGCACGCTGGACATGTTGATTCTCAAAGCCGTGTCTTTGAAACCGCTGCACGGATACGGTGTGATGGTGCGCATCCGGCAGATCTCGGGGGATGCACTGGAGATTCCACAGGGATCTTTGTATCCGGCGCTCTACAGATTGGAGTACCACGATCTGATCGCCGGGGAATGGGGACAGAGCGAGAACAACCGCCGGGCGAAATACTACACCTTGACCGCCGCGGGACGCCGGAAGCTGCGCGTCGAAACGGCCGGTTGGAACCGTCTCGCGACGGCGATTGCGGCGGCCTTGAATACCACATCGGAGGAGGTGTGACATGTTCAAGCGATGGCGTTCTCTATTTCGTGTTCTCAGCCGGCGGCGTGATTTCGAAGAGGGAATATCGGAGGAGCTGCGCTTCCACATGGAGCAATACACCGACGACCTGGTGCGCTCCGGCATGTCACGGGAAAAAGCGGCC
Organism: uncultured Acidobacteriota bacterium; assembly: GCA_963718945.1. Taxonomy (GTDB): domain Bacteria; phylum Acidobacteriota; class Terriglobia; order Acidiferrales; family UBA7541; genus Acidiferrum. The sequence continues at coordinate 298,398 of CAVRAJ010000001.1, forward strand.
CGCCTGGCACGGGCGGAGCTCGGCAGCTCCATCAACATCAAAGCGGACTGCCGGGAAGCCTTTGGCGTGCGCTTCTTTGACGAGTTTCGCAGGCAGCTGAGTTACGCCGCCCGCTTGTTGCGAAAGACCCCGGCATTTACAGCTACGGCTCTTTTGACCCTCGCCGTTTGTTTCGGCGCCAATCTGACAATTTTTGCGGTGATCGATTCGGTGCTGCTGCGTCCTCTGCCATTTCCGCAGCCTGACCGCCTGATGACGATATTCAATACGTATCCGAAAGCTGGGGTCGAGCGGGACGGCTCCTCGATAACCAACTACTACGAGCGCCGCGATCGGATTCCTGCCTTGGCATCGCTCTCGATCTACAACTATGGAACGGAGATCGTGGGCGAGCCCGGCTCGACGGAACGCCTCGAGACCATGCGGGTGTCTCCGGATTTTTTTTCTACGCTTGCGCTCGGCCCCGCGATCGGACGCACTTTCACGGACGAGGAAACCACTTCCGACACCGACCATGTTGCGATTCTTTCCGACACGTTTTGGCGGCAACGGTACGGCGCCGATCCCAACGTGATCGGAAAGCAGATTCGAGTAAACAGTGTTCCCAGAACGGTGGTCGGCGTGTTGCCTCCCAGCTTCCGCTTTCTCTCTTCCGATGCCCGGGTGTTCCTGCCCCTTGCCTCGCGCCCTGAAGATCGCACGGCATCGCGGCGGCATTCCGGGGGAAACGTCATCCAAATGATTGCCCGGCTCAAACCGGACGCTACTCTCGAGCAAGCGCAGTCTCAGCTCGACGCACAGAACGCGGCACTGGAAGTCGACGACCCGCAGGCCCAGATGATTGCCGATGCGGGATTTCGAAGTTTGGTAGTGCCGTTGCGCGCGGACTACGTCGCGGCCGTGCGCCCCACACTGCTGCTGCTGGAAACGGGCGTGCTCGTCCTTCTCTTAATCGGCGCAGTCAACCTTGTGAACCTGCTACTCGTCCGTGCCAGCAGTCGAGTCAAGGAACTCGCCGTGCGGCAGGCCCTCGGTGCGAGCCGGGGATACGTCGTGAGTGAAACGCTTGTCGAGACCACTTTGCTGACGGTAGCCGGCGGATTACTCGGACTTGCGGCCGGTGCCGGCGGAATCCACCTTCTGCGCGTGCTGGGTGTTGATCGCCTGCCCTTGGGAGGCCGCATCGCCTTCGATGCGCGATTGGCATTGGTCGGCTTGGTCGCAGCCGTCATCCTGGGTATGGTTTTCGCGGTGCCCATCGCCTGGTTCAATCTTCGCCGGCATCTCGGGAATGCGCTTCAATCTGAGAGCCGTGGCGGCACCACCGGGCGTGGCGGTCAAATCCTGCGACACAGTTTCATTGTCTCGCAGATCGCCTTGGCGTTTATCTTGCTGGCCGGAGCAGGCTTGCTCGGCCTCAGTCTTCAGCGGGTGATGGCCGTTTCTCCAGGCTTTCAATCCGATCACGTCCTGACCGGGGAAATCCTGCTTCCCTGGGCGACGTATCCGGAGGCTGCTCGTCTGACATTTGTGGAAAGCTTGATGGATAAAATCGACCACCTACCGGGAGTGTTGTCCGCCGGCGTGGTCAACAATGTGCCTTTCAGCGGCCACGACGGCAAAAGCGCCACGACGGTGGCGGGTCACGTTCGCCGCCCTGGCGAATCGGCGCGCGGGCACTATTCTTACGGAGTCGCCGGCGACTATTTTCGCGCGATGGGTTTCTCCCTGCGGGCAGGACGATTCCTAACCGCCGACGATTCACGTCGCACTGAGCGAGTTTGCGTTGTGGATGAAGACTTCGCGCGATACTACTGGCCGCACGCCAGCGCCATTGGCCAACGATTGTGGGACGGTTCCGAAGCGGGAAAGGATACCGAATCATTTACCGTCGTCGGCGTTGTAGGCGGGGTGAAACAAGCGGGGCTCACGGAAAATGAAGCGCAGGGCGCGGTTTATTATCCCTATGCCTTCCGCATCGGCAGCAGCTTCTTCGTGGCCGTCCGCACGAGCCTGCCACCCGAATCGCTCGCGTTGACATTGCAGAAGGTGGTCCGGCAAATCGACGCCGACGTGCCCGTCAGTGATATCCGGTCAATGGACACTCGCATTGCCGATAGCCTCGTCGCGCGCCGCTCACCGGCGCTGCTGGCCGGTCTCTTCTCTGGAATAGCTCTGCTGCTCACCGCCATCGGCACCTACGGCGTGTTGAGCTACGCCGTGGCCCAGCGCCGCCGCGAGATCGGCGTGCGTATGGCGTTGGGGGCACAACCGCGACAGATCCGCAGCCATTTTCTTTCTCTGGCCCTGCGGCTGCTCACTGGCGGAACGCTATTGGGTTTGCTCGGAGCGTGGCAAGCAGGCCGAGCCATGCGCTCAGTGCTCTTCCACGTACCCCCGCTAGACCTATCAATCCTTGCCGGTGTCGCGTGCATGATGGCGGTAGTTTGTCTGGCCGCTTGTCTGTTGCCGTCGCAACGAGCCGCGCGGATATCCCCGATGGAGGCTCTTGCCGAGGAGTAAAGAGTCCGCACCTGCAAGGAGGACCTTATTAGTTCATAAGACATTACGGGAAATGAGCCAGTGCCCAGGTCGATGGCTCGCATGCAGGATAGAGGCGCGCGCGGCGGGCACGGCGCTTCGAAGCTCAGGGCAACCCTCAGGAGTTCAGGGTAAATAGCACGGGGGCCACGATGAATTGTGCCCCTACAAGGGCCACGATCAGGCGTTGGCGTGGGGGGCGACGCCGACTGCTTGGGCGCGCGAAGCCTCAGTTAATGGGCGTGAGCGTTTTTTTTGTGCTCCAACGCGGCGCCGATGAAGGCGGCGAAGAGCGGGTGCGGTTCGAGGGGCTTGGATTTGAATTCGGGGTGGAACTGGCATCCGAGGAACCAGGGGTGCTCGGGAGCTTCGATGATTTCGACGTAATTTTCGTCGGGCGTACGGCCGGTAATGCGGAGGCCGGCGTTTGTCAAAGTTTTTTCGTAGTCGCGGTTGAATTCGTAGCGGTGGCGGTGGCGCTCGCTGATGTCTGTTTTGCCGTAGGCTTTGGCGGCGAAAGAACCGGGCTCGAGCTTGCAGAGCCACGCGCCAAGGCGCATGGTGCCGCCCATTTCGTCGACGCCGAGGAGTTCGCGGAGTTTGTAGATGACGCGGTGGGGCGTTTGCGGATCGAATTCGGTGCTGTCGGCTTGTTTCAGGCCGGCGGCATCCCGGGCGTACTCGATGGTGGCGCACTGCATGCCGAGGCAGATGCCGAAGAACGGAACTTTATTTTCGCGGGCGTATTGAATGGTGTGAACCATGCCCTCGATGCCGCGCTTACCAAAGCCACCGGGAACAAGAATGCCATCATAGCCGCGCAAGCGCGCCGCGGCATTTTCCGCTGAATCGATTTCTTCGGCTTCAATCCATTCGAGAACGGTTTTGTGATTGTGTGCGAGACCGCCGTGGAGGAGGGCTTCGCGAAGGCTTTTGTAGGCGTCTTCGAGCTGCACATATTTGCCGACCACCGCGATGCGGATTTCGCCGGCGGGATTGTGCATGCGGTAGACGAGATCGAGCCAGGGGCGCATGTCCGAAGGGCGTTCCTCGAGCTTCAAATGGCGGAGGATCTGGGCGTCGAGGCCCTCGCGGCTGAGTTCGACAGGCACGGCATAGATGGTGTCCACATCTTCCATGGAAATGACGCAGGCTTCCGCGACGTTGCAAAAGAGAGCGATCTTTTTCTTGAGGTCCGCGGCAATGTGGCGATCGCTGCGGCACAGCAAAATGTCTGGCTGAATCCCGATGCCCAGCATTTCTTTTACGCTGTGCTGCGTGGGCTTGGTTTTCAGTTCGCCAGCGGCGGCGATGAAAGGCACCAGTGTTACGTGGACGAAGAGGGTGTTTTCCGCGCCCAGCTCCAGGCGCATCTGGCGAATCGCTTCGAGGAAGGGAAGCGATTCGATGTCGCCGACGGTGCCGCCGATCTCGACGATGACGACGTCCACGTCGTCTGAAACTTTTTTGATGGTGGCCTTGATCTCGTCGGTGACGTGCGGGATGACCTGGACGGTTTTACCGAGATAGTCGCCGCGGCGTTCCTTGGTCAGAATGGTTTCGTAGATACGGCCGGTGGTCCAGTTGTTGTCGCGGGAAAGTTTGGCGTGGGTGAAGCGCTCGTAGTGGCCCAGGTCGAGATCGGTCTCGGCGCCGTCTTCAGTGACAAAGACTTCGCCATGTTGAAAGGGGCTCATCGTACCGGGATCGACGTTCAGGTACGGATCGCACTTCTGAAGGGTGACTTTGAAACCGCGACTTTCGAGGAGACAACCGATGGAGGAAGCTGCAACGCCCTTTCCAAGTGAGGAAACAACACCGCCGGTGACAAAAATATATTTTGGCGCCATCCATGCAGCCCGCGCCGGGGATTTCCCAGTGCGCCGAGCTTATCAGCCCTCCACAGGAGTGACGTACGCATAATTATCATCGGAAAGCGCACGGGTGTCAAATCGAAGTAATGATTTCGGGAACTCGAAAATTCGGATGGGGGAACTGGAGACGAGAGCGCAGCGTGAAATCGAGGAGAAGAGTCGGAGATGACGCGAAACTATTGCGCGAAAGGCGGGTTGGATTAAGGGGGAGAGGCTTGCCTGTTTGGCAGCGCCAGAGCCATAGAGAGTTGTTCCTTTGAGCAAAATGCTTGTTCCGCGGAAACTGTTTGTATTGCTGTAATCATCAAAGCAATGGAGCATCAGCGTAGGCCCGAGGCCCAAACCCGGGCGACGCCATCCTGAGGGATTCTTCGGAAAGCCTCTCGAACGAGGGGAAGGGGTAATGAACTTGAAAATCCGGCTGTACTTGGACAGTGCTGCATTTGCAGGCGCTCTACTCTTCGCATCCTTTTCCGGCGCACGGCAAACACAAACGCCGGCTGCAGAAATCAATACTTCCTACGATGTAAGCCGCGAGAGCATTCTTGTGGGCAAGGTTCTTTCCTACACCGCGGCATCCGCCGTGCCGCCTCTCGGCGCGCACGTGAGCATTCAGACCGTCTACGGCCCCGTGGACGTTTATCTCGGGAGCGCAAGACTCCTGGAACATGAGGGGTTCACGCTCCTAGCTGGAGATTCCGTTCGCGTCACGGGCGAAGTCATTTCCTCCGGCCAAAGCAGTACGTTTGCAGCGCGCATTGTTGAAAACGGAAACCAATCCATTACCGTGCGCAATTCCAGGGGACGGCTGATCCTTATATCGCCAGTGCATGTCCCGAGAGGTGCGCGATGAAGCGCGTCCTGTTGGTCGTAACGGCATTTGCGGCGGTTTGGGCTGCGGCATGCAACGGCGGCGGTTCCACCACAGTTACCCCTCCGCCCCCGACTACGGGTTTCACCAACGCCAGCCTCAAAGGCACCTACGTTTTTTCCATGACTGGGTCGACTGCAGATCCGAATTTTGGCGTCAGTAGCTTTTCCAGGGTCGGAGTTTTCATTGCCGATGGCAAAGGGGATATTGCGACCACCGGCGGTCTGGAAGATGTTCACAAATTTGGCACGCCTAACATTTTTGCGCTTACCGGCGGCAGTTATGTTGTCAATTCCGACGGTCGTGGAACTCTGAGCCTTATAACCTCCGGTGGCACAGTTCAGTACAGCATCACGCTGGCATCGTCCTCGAGCGGTTATCTGGTGGACATGATTTCCGATGACAGCGAGACTGGGAGCGGCAGCTTCGCGCTTCAAGCTGCGACTACTCTTGCCACTGGCACTTACGTCTTCGATTTTGCAGGAATTCTCCCTGACGACACGGGCGATCCCATTTCCATCGTTGGCGACTTTATCCCCAATAGCGGCACAGGCAGTGGAAGCTTTTCCAGCGGCAGCTTTGAGGACGTCAACGACAACGGCACCGTCACTTCAAAAGCGATAATCTCCGGTGGACAATATGCGACGGATAACGCCAATCCCGGGACGGGAAGAGGCACAGCCAACCTCGGAGGCATCGATTATGTCTATTACGTCATAGACGGCCAGCGCGCTCAATTCATGTCCATTGACTCAGACACGCAGGCACCGGGAACGATTGCCGGCGAAGGGGTTGCGCAGCAGGCGGGCACTCCCAACGACGTCAGCTCATTTAGCAGTAGCAACTTCGTTTTCGTCATGGGTGGGTCCGGGGAGGGTGTCCCTATCACGCGCGGTGGACGCCTCACGGCTAACGGCGGAAGCCTGACGAGCATCCTCACGGACTTCAACGATGGTGGAACGGTGAAGTCGATTCCTATCGTCAACGCGGGAAACATTACGCTGGATGGTGACAACTCCGGGCGCGGCACCATCACTTTTACCGATAGCACAGGGAATTATGCATTGGTGTTCTATCTGAGTTCAGCGACCCAAGGCGTAATCCAGGATGACAGCAACCCGAACATCACCATAGACGGTACCCTGCTTGCCCAAACCGGCACTCCATTTTCCTCGAGCAGCCTCGCCACGAATTATGCGTTCAATTGGAGTGGCGTAGACAGCACCGGAAACGAACAAGATTTTGTCGGGAGCTTCGCGCCTGCTAGCCCAAGTCCGAACGGCATGGTGGACTTCAATGTGTTCGGCCAGCAGAAGCTGTTCTTTAACAATCTCTTCAATGGCACCATCACTGTTGGCGGTGATGGGACCGGCAGCACTGGCACGCACAGCACTTTCGTCGCAGGCATTAACGGTACTCCATCCAGTACATTCAACTACTTTGCGTATATAGCTAACCCAAGTACCATCTTGCTCATGGGGGGCGCTCCAAGCTCGCAGGGGGTCATCGCGGGGGTTCTAACGGCGCAAACGCCGTAAGGCGGTCCTGCAAAGACAAAGAAGCGCAGACCGCCCGTGCGAAATCCGGCTGCGCGGCATTATTTTTGGAGGAGCTTTTCGACGCGGGCGACGTCTTCGGGGACGTCTACGCTTACGGCGTCGTGTTCGACTTCGGCAACGCGAATCTTCCAGCCATTTTCGAGCCAGCGCAGTTGCTCGAGCTGTTCGATGCGTTCCAGCTCTCCCTGCGGAAGCGTGGGATATTCAAGGAGGGCGTCGCGCTGGAAGACGTACAAACCGAGATGCTTCAGGTGGCGCACCTGAATTTTGCTTGCAGTGTCGCGCACCCAGGGAATCGGGGCGCGCGAAAAATAGATCCCGTTATCATCAAAATCGAGAATCGTCTTCACGACGTTTGGATCCATGATGTCAGCCTGCGTGCGGATGGGCGTGGCTACCGTGGAAATGGCGGCGGCGGGCTCCTCGAGCAGGGCATTGATCGCCGTATCGACGGCCACGGGATCCAGCAGTGGCTCATCGCCCTGGACATTCACGAAAACGTCGCCCTTTTCGTGGGCCGCGACTTCGGCGACGCGCTCCGTTCCAGTGCGGTGGTCAAGCCGGGTCATCCGCGCCTCGCCGCCAAAGGCTTCCACCGCTTTCACGATGCGTTCATCATCGGTTGCGACAATTACCCGGCTGGCTTTAGCAGCCATCTTGGCACGTTCATAAACGTGCTGGATCATCGGCTTACCGGCGAGCGAAACGAGGGGCTTGCCAGGCAGACGTGTAGAACCAAAGCGCGCCGGAATAACAATGACGACCTCAAAATTAGCCGAATTCATGCGCTTGAATCTCCCATGATCTTGAGTCTCCCACAATCAGGAATTTTTGGGCAATCCATACAGTCTTTCCTGAATGGCCCTGACGTGGCAGCTGTGTTTATCCTATTGCGCGCGAGAGTCTTGGAGCGGGAACGGGTGGCAAACTCTCAGATGCAAAGTGCGGATACCATCGGGGGCCTAGTACGGGATTTGCCTTGTCTTCGCTTGTGCGGGTGGTAGAATCGCGAATAGACCGAGCCGCGCGGCCGTTCCGGGTTACCGGAACGATGGGGGTGCCGTGAAACGCGATGGGGATGGGTTTCGCGTTTTTTGTTTTTCCGTTGTAGCCCTGTTATTTGCCTGCCTTGTTGCATCGCGCGCGGTAATTCTTGCCGCGCCTCAATCGCAATCGCCCGCCGATGAAAACAAGAAACGCCAAGAGAAGCCCAAGGACGACGTAACGAAAAACACGCCCGGGCAAGTGATCAAGCCGGGCAAGGCTCTGACCATGGACGTGGACCTGGCGCTGGTCAACGTCACCGTCACGGACCCCTACAACCGGCTGGTGACCGGCCTGGACAAGGAAAACTTTCGCGTCTACGAGGACAACGTCGAGCAGGAGGTGGTGACGTTTTCCTCCGAAGATGTGCCCATTTCCATCGGCGTGATTTTCGATTTCAGCGGCAGCATGTCCAACAAAGTGGGCAAGGCGCGGGAAGCGGCCGTGCAATTCTTCAAGACCGCCAACCCGCAAGACGAATTCTTTCTGGTGAGCTTCAACGAGCGCGCGGAGCTGACCAGCGCCTTCACAAACAGCGTTGAAGACCTGCAGAGCAGCCTGATGCTGACTTCCGCGAAGGGCCGCACGGCGCTGCTGGACGCGATTTATCTTGGCCTGAGCCAAATGAGGGGTGCACACAACGGCAAGCGCGCCTTGCTCATCTTATCTGATGGAGGCGATAATCATAGTCGCTACAACGAAAGCGATATCAAGCGTTTGGTAAGGGAAGCAGACACCCAGCTCTATGCGATCGGCATCTTTGACGCGCTTGGATACCGCGACCGGACCCCGGAAGAGTTAAACGGTCCGTCGTTGCTTTCTGAAATCACGGAGATGACCGGAGGCCGCGTATTTTCCGTTGAGAAACTCGAGGAACTTCCGGACATCGCCACAAAAATCAGCATGGAGCTGCGAAATCAATATGTCCTGGGATACAGACCGAGCAATAAAGCCCACGATGCACGTTGGCGAAAAATCAAGATTAAGCTGCGCGCCCCGAGAGGGTTGCCGCCGCTCAATGTTTACGCAAAAACGGGCTACTACGCGCCCAGCCACTAAGCGCGCCTTCTGGGGCATTTCCTGCTTTTCCCATGTCTTTTTGCTTTTCTCCGCGATCGCTCTGTCTGCCTCGCCGTGCCTTGCCCAGATTCCCATCCCCAGTGCGCAGCCGCTCCCTCCCGGACAAAATAGCAATGCCGAGAAGCAGGGTTCGACGATCAAGGTCGATGTCGGCTTGGTGGTGCTGCACACCACGGTTCTGGATGATCGCGGCAAGTTCGCGGACGGCCTGGCAGTAGACAATTTCCGGGTATATGAAGATAAGGTCGAGCAAAAGCTCGCGACCTTCAAGCGCGAGGACGTGCCGGTAAGCATGGGGCTGGTGATCGATAATAGCGGCAGCATGCGGGACAAGCGTCCCCGCGTAAACGAAGCGGCGCTTACCCTCGTCGAGTCCAGCAACCCGCAAGACGAGGCCTTCGTCGTCAACTTCAACGACGATTTCTATCTTGACTTGGACAAGGATTTCACCAATAGCATTACGGAACTGAAAGAGGCCCTCGAGCGCATCGATTCACGCGGCAGCACCGCCCTTTACGACGCCATTGTCGGCTCGCTCGACCACCTAAAGAAAGCCAGTAGAGACAAGAGGGTTCTGCTTGTGGTTACCGACGGAGAAGACAATTCCAGCCATTACTCGCTCGAAAAAACCTTGCGCGAGATCCAGAAGACCAACACGGTGATTTACACCATCGGCCTTCTGGGTGATGAAAAACGAAAAGACAAGAACAGCGCCATGCGCGCGTTGAAGCATATCGCCGAGGCTTCCGGCGGTCTGGCCTTTTTCCCGGAAAGCGTTGATGACGTTCATAGCATCTGCGAGCAGGTTGCGCACGATATTCGCAACCAATACACGCTGGCTTACTATCCTTCCAACACCAAGAAAGACGGCACATTCCGAGCGGTCACCGTGCAAGTGATTCCGCCTCATGGCCGCGGCAAACTGGTCGCGCGCACGCGGAATGGCTACTATGCCCCCGGCGGTCCTTCCACAGCGAACGCAGGGAACTAGCCCAAGATTCCTCAGTAAGGACTAAGCGAACAGTCGCGTCTCCGCGCGTGCCGAGTCTTGCCACCTCAAATCAGTTCATGAAACCAGCACACGCAGTCCCGGCGTCTCCCTGACTTCGAGGTCGGTGGACTCGTGTTTGAATCCGGCCTACGGGTGAGTGGGATTCGCCGTCGCGCTGTCTGAAACTCCCGGCCCATTGAGGAAGCGTCCCGCAAATGTCAGGAAGGTTGGCCAATTCGGCGCGGGGGTATGCCCGCCGCTGTGCTGCCGGAAAGCAATATCCCCGTCAATGAGCGGTGTCTCAATGGGCGGAAATTCCGTCGTCCCCAAATCTCTTTTCCCAAGAAGACGGTAGACCGGCCCCGCGCCAACCGCGGCCATGAACATTCCGCGTGCGTCCACCCAGCCGTCGCCTTGTGTCGCGCCGCCGCTTATGAACACAGGCCGCGGCGCGCATAGCGCGATCAGTTCGTGCGAATCGACAGGCAAGTCGTTGGGCGTCAGCGGCCCTGCATACTTCAGGAAATTTCCAGCCATCCAGTGATATTCGCCAGCTCCTGCAACGTTCCCGATTTGTTCTCCGAAATTCCGGCGATACAAAGCGGCCCCGCCCGCTCCGGAAGAGCTTATGTACGCAATCGCAAAACGCGGATCGTATGCCATGGTCACAAGCGCTGCTTTGCCGTACCGGGAATGCCCCTCGATCCCAATTTGATGGGCGTCCACCGCTTTGTCCGTCTCGAAGTAATCCATCGCGCGGCTTGCGCCCCATGCCCATGCGCGCAGCGCGCCCCAGTCGTCCAACTTGCGTGGCTGACCTTTATTCACAAGGCCGATGATTCCTTCCGTCAGGCCGTCGCCTTTATCCGCTTGCACGCTGGTGGGAATCAGCACCGCATAGCCCCAGCCTTTCGCCAGAACTTGCTGTTCCCATGTCGGCCCTTTCTGCGCGGCAGCGGTCATTTCTGGAAAGCGCTTCGCAATCGCGGCCATGAATTCCGGGCTGAAGCTCAACTCCATGATTACCGGAACGGGCCCGAGGGCGTTTGCCGGCGTCGTCACCGACAATTGAATATCCACCTTGATCAGTGGATACGCGGAATTGTCGGCGTGCCCAACCAGTTTTTTCGTAATGACCGGTACGTCCCCGTTCATTTCGCGCGCTGTGCTCGTCGCTTCCCACATGACCTTCGGCGTTTCTTTCGGCACCCGGCCATAAATCTCGCGGTCAAAGTCCTCAACAATCTCTGGCCTTCGCTCCGCCCACCACGCCTTCGCCGTCTTCACCTCTTTTCCGTCATTCAACTTCAAGGGGTCAGGGAGCTTGGGATAGGGATTCGCCTTCGCTTCGTCGTAGTTCGCCGCGAAGGGCGACTTTGGATCGCCATCCGCCCCTCGTCGCAAGGAAGTGATGTGCAGCAAATCCATCAGTCGCTGGTGATCTTGTTCCGCGGTCAAGTGGACAGGCGGGAGAAAGGCATTCGCATTTTGCTGTCGGCCACCAGCGCCACTCTTCACGGCCACAAGCAAAAATGCCAACCCCAACACGCCGCCAAACCAACGCATGTACTGTGGATTTGCCACGATGGTTTCCCCACCTATGCCCAGCGATTTCGAAGCCGCAGCGACGTTAGCTTTTTCTCCACGCGCATTCAAGCCCATTTCGTGGTTAACGGCGAGCACATCGAGCCTCCGCGATTCATCCGATATCGCCCAGGAAACTCTTACCATGTGGAATCGTCCCGCCAAAATTTTCAGCAACGGTCTGGCCCATATCCGCCAGCGTTTGCCGCACGCCCAGATTCACACCCGCACCTCCCTTCGGCGAATACGCCAGGATCGGCACGTATTCCCGCGAATGGTCCGTCGTCGGCCAGCGCGGATCAGGATCGCAGCCGTGGTCAGCGGTAATCAGCAGCAAATCCGAAATGCCCAGAAGCTCCAAGAATGGCCCGAGCATTCGGTCGAACTCTTCAAGCGATTGTGCGAAGCCTTCGACATCTTTACGGTGCCCATACAGCATGTCGAAATCCACGAGATTGCAGAAAATCAATCCGCGCATTCTCTCGCGCAGAGCTGCTGTGGTTTTCGCCATTCCGTCAGCATTGCCAGTCGTGGTGACGAACTTCTCCACGCCGCGCCCATTGTAAATGTCATGAATCTTGCCAATCCCAAAGACGGGCACGCCTCGCTCCGCAAGCACATCCAGCAGCATCGGCTTCGGCGGATCGACGGCGTAGTCATGCCGCCGCGTCGTGCGCGCAAAATGACCCGGCGTGCCCGCGAAAGGCCGCGCAATCACGCGCCCGACGCGGTTGGGCCCGTCGAGGAGTTTCCGCGCAATCCCGCACATGCGATAAAGCTCGGCGATCGGTATAACTTCTTCGTGCGCGGCAATTTGAAAAACGCTGTCGCCCGAGGTGTAAACGATCGGTTTGCCCGTGCGAACGTGCTCCTCGCCGAGGTCCTTGATAATTTCAGTCCCCGATGCAGGCTTATTCCCAAGCGTTCCGCGTCCAATTTGTTTTTCAAATTCGGCGATCAGTTCGCGTGGGAAACCGCGCGGATAAACAGGAAAAGCCTGATCCAGCCAAACACCGGCCATCTCCCAGTGGCCCGTGGTGGTGTCTTTCCCCGGCGAGCGCGTCGCACCCTTGCCATACGCCCCGATGGGCGATGCCGCGGCAGCCAGGTGCGCGAGCGGTGCGATATTCGCAAGCCCGAGCCGCACCAGATTCGGCAAAGCCAGCGGCCGCGATTCCGCGATGTGGCCCAGGGTTGTTCGGCCCGCGTCTCCATAGCTGGTCGCGTCGGGCAATTCGCCTATACCCACGCTATCCAACACAATCCAGATCGCTCTTTCAAATATCGCCATCGCAGCGCCTCGTACTGAATCTTGGTTTGTGATCCTTGCCGTTCGCGCACTCTAGCACAAACGCAGGATCCCTCCTGCGACGCATGTTCTGGTTGACCGCAATGGGAGTGGCCAGTAATCTCCCAAGAGACCGGGGTACATCAGGATCCCTGAACTTTTTTGTCTTTTCGTGCGTAGTACAAGGTGAAGAGGTGTGTGATGGCCCAAGATGGCACTCCAAGGCGCGCTTCACTGGTTTTTCCGGTTCTTTTAATTGCGCTCGGCGCGATCTTTCTCTATGCCAATTGGCATCCGAACTTTGATCCCTGGCCAATTCTCTGGACCTATTGGCCGCTCATCCTTATCTTCATCGGCCTCGGAACAATTTGGGACCATTGGCGCCGCCGCCAAAACCCCGACGAGCCACGCAGTTCTTCCACGGGCGCAAGCCTCGGCGCGATTGCCTTCGTCATACTTCTGCTCGTTCTTCTGGCGCACGGCCGAAACTTCAGGCGTTGGCATGGCAGCTCCGGCTATTCCATGCAGCATCAATCGCGAACCGTCGACCGACAGAATGCCAAGTCCGTCCGCGTTTCGCTCGACATGGGTGCCGGTGACCTCGACCTTAGCGGCGGCTCCAGCCATCTTCTCGAGGCCGATTTCGACTATCGCTCATCCGCCGGAAGTCCCCAGGTGGATTACTCTGTCTCCGGCACAACCGGCGACCTTAACATCACCCAACAAGACACCGACAAGCATTTTGGGGCGACGTCCGACAACCACTGGACTGTTCATCTCGCCAATGACGTTCCGCTGGAAATCAAGATTGACATGGGGGCCGGTCGCGGGAATCTCCGCCTCCGTGATATTGACGTCGGTAACTTGAAGTTAGATATGGGCGCCGGCCAGGTGGATGTCGATCTCACCGGCAACCGCAAGTCCGATCTCACGGCGGATATCGAAGGCGGCGTAGGCGAGGCCAATATCCGTCTGCCCAAAAACGTCGGCGTCATCGTCAACGCCTCCGGCGGAATCGGCACCATCGACGCGCACGGACTGAATCACGATGGCGACGAGTACACCAACGATCTCTACGGCAAATCTCCCGTCACGATCCACCTTAGGGTCCACGGCGGCGTTGGCACCATCAGACTCATTCCGGAGATGTAGTTCGCGCAAGATGCTTGTAATCTGATTTCAAGCCTGGCGGAGCTTCTGCTTGTACCACTGGCTATTTCGCGGGCGCCAGCCAAATATCCTCGTCAACATAGGCCATCACTGGGGTTCCCTGTTCCACCTCGATGTTTCCATGCTTGATTTGCCCAATGGGGCCGAGCACTGCGTCTCGTCCTCTTCCACCGCGCAAGCGTATGCGATCTCCACCGCTCAGCATGTCTTTCATCTGGATGTTCAGTTCGCCATTGCTTCCGGGTAACATTCCTGCTTTTTTCGAGTGAGACACCACCGCGATAGCTTTTGCTCCTTCCTTCACGACCACCACATCTCCTGCTCTTATGTCACTCACTAAAGTGAGCTCCACTTTATCGCCTTCGGTGGCGTATCTCGAACTCTCATCGGTGGCGAATTTCAGCGCTACTTCGGTGCCTTCTTTCAGAAGATATTTGCCCGCGTGCGCGTCGGCCGCGGTCGCACTCGTGGGTGGGCTCGAAGGCGCCGCCGGCGGAGCTGCTCCTGCGCTCTTCTTCTTGCTCGCCTCCGCCTTCAACATCGCACCCATCACGCTTACGCTTGCGCCCCCGCTTTGCATTTGTGTCATGGCCACCGGTGACGTGTCGAAATTTGTGTCGCTCGCCTGAATCACCTTCACGATCACCGATTCATTCAATCCTTGCTTCACCATGTCCATGATGTCTTTGTTGGTGAGCGCCTTGTGATCCTGTGCCGTGCCAACGCCGGCCACGACAGCCGCAATCAATACGATCCAGATAATCTTCTTCCATTTCATTGTGGGATACTCCGATCGAAATCGTTCCAGTCAAAAACCCGGCGCACGCCGCGCTTTCTCGCTTCTTTCCCCGCAAATAAATGCCACAACATAGTCAGGATTTCGCGAAAAGCATAGCTCGGAATAAGTTCGCCTGCATATCGTTTTATTGTTCCATTTCCATTTGCATACGCGGATTCCCTCGCGGTCCTCCTTTTCGGAACCCTCTTTCGCAATCGCTCTATTTCGACGCAACTCCCGCGGTGTACAATTCCCACTCGTCCATGCAACTCTCACTGTTCCAGGCGCGGCTATGAAAATTTGCCCCGAATGTCAGCGTAGCTATCCCACTGCGTTCGCCGTCTGCCCGCAGGATGGCGCGCGCCTCACGGAGCCCCTCGAATGGAGAGAGGGAACCGTCATCCGTGGAAAATACCGCATCATTGGGAAAATTGGCGAAGGAGGCATGGGTGCCGTTTACAAGGCGCTGCACATGCACTTCAACGAATCCTGCGCGCTCAAAGTCATGGCGCCGCAGTTGATGAACGACACAGGTCTCGTCAAGCGCTTCGGGCGCGAAGCGATTATTGCGCGCAAGTTGCGCCACAAGAATGCCGTGAAGGTGGAAGATTTTGACGAGACAGAAGACGGCCGCCCGTTCATCGTAATGGAGTACATCGAAGGTCAGAGCCTAAAAAGCCTGATGAACGCACAGGGGCCGTTGCCCGTCGCGCGGACCTGCTCGATCATCAAACAGGCCGCTGCCGCCCTCGATGCGGCGCACCAGCTCGGCCTCGTTCATCGCGACATCAAGCCCGACAACATCGTTTTGGTTTTCACGAATGGCGAGGAAGTAGCCAAAGTCCTCGACTTCGGCATTGCCAAGATTCGCGACTCACAAAACAGCACTTCCGGCATGGCCCTCACCGCGACCGGCATGGTCATCGGCACTCCGCCCTATATGTCTCCCGAGCAAGCGAAAGGGGCCGACAGTGACGAGCTCGATGGCCGCTCTGATCTCTATTCCCTCGGCGTAGTCATGTACCAGATGCTGACCGGAGTCCTGCCGCTCAAAGCCGACACGCCTCTGAATATGTTGTTCGCCCAAATTCAAACTCCTCCTACACCCATATATGAGGCGCGCCCGGGATTGCGGATTCCTGCGCCGGTCGGAGACCTGGTGATGAAATGTCTAGAAAAAGACCGCGAACGGCGGCCGCAAACGGGTAGGGAACTCATGGAAGAGTTGGAGCTCTGCGAAAAAGCAGACCCGTATTCTGCAAAAGCTTCGCCACAGTCGAAATCCTTCAAGGATTTTTCAGAAAGCACCACGATTCCGGATACTCCGGCGCGGTTCCCGGGCAAGGTTTCGGCTGCGAGCCCAACCGCCTTTGCTGATGAACCGACCGTTCCGACTCCGGCCGGAAGCGAAGTTCGCCGCGAACCCACGCCACCCCGCATTCCCCCGATACCGACAATTCCGCCAACAATAGCGCCGACTCGTTCGGCGGAGTCTGCTTCCACGGCGAATTCTGTGGGTCCAGCTGGCCCGGCATCCTCGTCTCGCATTGCGATCCCAGTGCTTGTGGTTCTCCTGGTCCTCGCAGCCGGCGGCGGTGGTTGGTATTTCTTCCATCGCTCTTCACCCGCAGAAGTGAAAGGCGTTCCAAACCCGTCGAACGAAAGCCTCCCGGTGGCCACCCAACCCACGCCAGGCGAGCAACCAAGCCCGCCTCAGTCCTCTCCGGATTCCACCGAATCTCACGGCGCGCAATCTTCCCCTGGGCGAGCGAATTCCTCTGACAAAGATCAAAACGCTTCGAAACAGAAACACTCCCTGGAAGCAGCTTTGCCAGCCTCTTCTCAAGAGACCAAAGCCGAAAAGGCAGCTCGCGACAGGACCGTGAGTGCCACCAGCGCTCTTGGTGATCTGTACTTCGAAAACGGCGAATTCGACAATGCCATCCAGGAATACACGAAAGGTCTGGACGCGGACCCATCCAATAAGTCCCTTCAGGACAAAGTGGCTCGCGCCCGCAAAGCAAAAGACGCGGCGCAGACCCCGAATCAATAGCGCACTTCGCCGCTCTCGAATGTCGAGCTCCGCATGAGCGTCAAAAGGGGCCCTCCGTTTGCTCCAGCATTCCGGTAGCCGTATACTTTAAAGTTTAGGCAGTGCGCTCCGAGCGCACTGTATAGGCTTACCTTTGGCCGCTAAAGAACTCACACCCGTGCTCAGCGAACAAGAGGCCATCCGCGTCCTCGGCGCCCGCGTTCACAACCTTCGCAACATCACCGTCGAAATCCCCCACAACGCCATCACCGTCGTCACCGGCGTCAGCGGTTCCGGTAAGTCTTCCCTCGCCTTTGACACTGTGTACGCAGAGGGCCAGCGGCGCTACGTGGAATCTCTCTCCGCCTATGCGCGCCAATTCCTCGAGCGCATGGAAAAGCCCGATGTTGACGAAATCTCCGGCATCGCTCCTGCCGTGGCCATTCGCCAGAAAAACTCCACCCGTAACCCTCGCTCGACCGTCGCCACCTCCACCGAAATATACGACTATCTCCGCCTGCTCTTCGCGCGTTGCGGCCAAACCTTTTGTATCAAGTGCGGCGCCGAAGTCCGCCGCAACAGCCCCGACGAAATTGCCTCTCGCATCCTCTCGCTCGCTCCCGGCCGCCGCTTTTACATCATGTACCCGCTTCGAATCGCCCAGCTCCAGGCTACCGGCGGCGCCCGCCGCGTCCCCAAGAAAAAATTGCCTGCGCCTCCGCAAGAATCTCTCAAGCAAGCCCTCGGCGATATCCAAAGACGCGGGTTCAATCGCCTCTATCAAGACGGCCGCGTCCATGAATTTTCCTCCCCGGAAACTCTTCTCGACGTTGACTTCTCAAAACCCGTCTACGTCCTCGTCGACCGCCTATCCGTCAATCCCGAATCACGCTCGCGCCTTACGGACTCCATCGAGATTTGCTATCGCGAAGGCCAAGGCGAAGCGATCCTTGAATTCGTTGCCGACTCCATCGGTAATCCCGCCGAGCGCCTCACTTTCAACGAACGCTTCGAATGCAAAAACGACGGTACCCTCTATCAAGAACCTGAGCCCCGCCTTTTCTCCTTCAACAATCCCTATGGCGCGTGCCCGCGCTGCCAGGGTTTCGGCAACACTATCGACTTCGATCTCAATCTCGTCGTCCCCGATTCCAGCAAATCTCTGGACGAAGGCGCCATCGAACCCTGGACCAAGCCCCGTTATCGCGCCCTGCTCCAGGATGTGAAAAAATGGGCTCGCGACCGCGGCATTCCGCTCAATGTCCCCTGGCGCCAGCTTTCTGCCGAACAACGCCGTCTCGTTCTCGAGGGGGATCCCGAAAACCACTTCGAAGGCGTAAAAGGCTTCTTCAATTGGCTCGAGCGCAAAAAATACAAACTCCACGTCCGCGTTTTTCTAAGCCGCTACCGTGGCTACGCGACGTGCCCCGAGTGTAACGGCACGCGGCTTCGCCCCGAAGCGCGCGCCGTCCGCGTTGCTGGCCGCTCGATTACCGAACTCACCAAGCTCACCGTAAAAGAAGCGCGCGTTTTTTTCTCCACGCTCGTCCTTTCCGATGCGCAAGCAAAAGTGGCTGAAAAAATCCTCGAAGAGATTCGCAGCCGCCTGCAATTCCTCGATGAAGTCGGCCTGGATTACCTTACCCTCGACCGCCTCACTTCCACTCTCTCCGGCGGCGAATCGCAGCGCATTCAACTCGCCACTTCGCTCGGCTCGCATCTCGTCGGCGCGCTCTATGTTCTCGACGAGCCTTCCATCGGCCTTCATCCACGCGATACCCAGCGCCTCATCGACATTCTCAAATCCTTGCGGGATCTCGGCAACACCGTCCTCGTCGTCGAACACGATCCCGACACCATTCGCGCCGCGGACCACGTCATCGATCTTGGCCCTGGCGCCGGAGAACTTGGCGGCAAGCTTCTCTTCGCCGGAAATTACGAAGCCATGCTCGCCGAACATAAATCCCTCACGGGCCGCTACCTTAGCGGCGAATTAACAATTCCTGTTCCCAACAATCGCCACAAGCCCGCCGGCAAATTTCTCCGCCTCTACGGCGCAACGCTCCACAACCTTCAAAATATTGACCTGATGATCCCTCTCGGGACTCTCACCGTCGTTACCGGCGTCAGCGGCTCCGGCAAATCCACGGTTGTCCACGACGTTCTCTACCGAGCTCTCGCCGCCAAGCGCACCGGCGGCAGCGTCAAGGAATTTTGCGATCGTCTCGAAGGCGACGCCAACGTCCGCGAAGTCGTCATTGTCGATCAATCGCCGATCGGACGCACTCCGCGTTCGAATCCGGCCACGTATCTCAAAGCTTTCGATTCCATCCGCGAAGTCTTTGCCGCCACTCCCGACGCCAAGCGCCGCGGCTTCACCGCGGGCCATTTTTCGTTCAACGTTCCAGGGGGCCGCTGCGAAACTTGCCAGGGCGACGGCACGGTCACCGTCGAGATGCAATTCCTGGCCGATGTCGAGCTGGTCTGCGAAGAATGCCGGGGCACGCGTTTCAAAACCAGCGTCCTCGATGTCCGCTATCGCGGCAAAAATGTCCACGAAGTTCTTCAACTCACCGCGCGCGAGGCCTTGGCCTTTTTCACCGGCGTTCCCAAAGTCGTCTCCAAGCTCCGCATCCTAAACGAAATCGGCCTCGGCTATCTCCGGCTCGGCCAATCCGCCACCACGCTCTCGGGCGGCGAAGCCCAGCGCCTGAAACTCGCCGCGCATCTCGCTCGCACAGAAAACCAAGGCGTCCTTTATATCCTCGACGAGCCCACCACCGGCCTTCATTTCGACGATATCGCCAAACTCCTCTCCGCCTTCCGCAAACTCCTCGAGTCTGGCGCCTCTCTCCTCGTCATCGAACACAACCTCGACGTCATCAAGTCCGCCGACTGGCTGATCGATCTCGGTCCCGAAGGCGGCGACCAAGGCGGCAAAATTATCGCCACCGGCACTCCCGAACAAGTTGCCCGCAATCAGCAATCGCACACCGGCCGATTCCTCGCCCGCGTTCTCGCCGCCAACGGCCAGGCAAAGCGCTCCTCTAACGGCGCATCCAAGTCCACGATGCCTTCAGGTACAATCGCCAATGGCGCAGGCAACCCTCCGCCCGAACCATGACCCTCTCAAGTTTCTCTAGATACGCCTCCCTCGCCCTGATTGTTATAGGGGCACGATACATCGTGCCCTCTTCGTCGCAAGCCTCCACTTTGTCTTGGAAATCCGCCCCTAAACAATCCTCCCAATCCCGCACTCAAAAACTCTCCAATCCCCTTAACGACCTCCTCAACGAAGCCCAGCACGACATGGATAACAACCAGTTCGAGGCCGCCATCCCTCCCCTCCAAAAATTCCTAGCTGAAAAACCCGACATCGCCTGGGCCCATTTCCAACTCGCTTACGCCTACACGGCCCTCAAGCGCAGCGACGAAGCCCGCGCCGAATACGAACGCGCCACGGCGCTCGATCCCAAAATGTCCGAAGCCTTCCTCAATCTCGGCATCCTTCTCACCGGAAAAGATCCTGCCGCTGCCGTCCCTCCTCTCCGCAAAGCCGTCGATCTTCTCCCTGCGCAAAGCAGGCCGCGCTTCCTCCTGGGCTACGCGCTCGAGCGCTCCGGCGATATCCCCGGCGCAGCCGTCTCCTATGAAGCTGCCCTTCGGCTCGATCCTCGCGACAGCGAAACTGTCGTTCACCTCGGCAATCTTTACTACGGCCTGAAGAAATACCCCGACGCCGAAGTCAAATTCCGCTCCGTTCTTGAATCCCAGCCGAAGTCTCCGCAAGCATTGCTCGGCCTCGCACAATCTCTCGATGCACAAAAAAAGCCGGAAGCCGCGGCCGCCTATCGCGACTATCTTGCGATCAATGCGAACGACGCCCGCGTACGCGCCCGCCTCCTCCACATGCTCCTCGAGCAAAAGCAGTATGACGACGCGCTCGCCGAGCTCGATCGCGCCGATGGCGGCAAACCTCCTACTCTCGATTCTCTCCGCTCTCGCGCCGACATTCAGATCGCTCAGAAAAAGTGGGACGATTCCATCGTTACTCTTCGCAAGGCCATCGTGCTTGCTCCCGGCGATGCCCAGCTTCACGGCGGCCTGGGACGCGTTTATATGCAGAAGCGTGATTTTCCTTCCGCTGAAAAGGAAATTAAAACCGCTTTGCAAATCGATCGGACCAGTCTTGCCTACTGGAAAGATCTGAGTTCGACCTACTATTTGGGAGGCAACTATCCGGCGGCCATTTCCACTCTGGATCTGATCGCCAAGGCGGAAACGCCCTCGGCCGGCGAATGGTTTATCCGCGCTCTCTGCTACGATAAACTGAACCAGCCCAAGCCCGCGCTCGAGGCATATCAGAAGTTTCTCGAGCTCGATCAGGACAAGAATCCCGATCAGGTGTGGCAAGCGCAGCAGCGCAGCAAGGTTTTGCGCCGCATGCTGGATCAGAAATAGGTGAACGCATGGGCCCCCGGTCGGCGCGACGCATAGCATGCCCAATTCTGGCCATCGCCTTGTGCGGCGCGGCCGTAGCTGCGAATACGCTGGCTGAACTACAAGCGAAGTTCGATCACGAACTGAATCCCGTGCATAAGGCAAAAATGGTTCAAAAACTTGGCGACGCTGAATTTGAGGAAGCGGGCCGTGCGGAAAGAGCGGGGGATTACACGAGGATGGGCTTCCTTCTCGAAAAATACCGGGACAATGTCCGCGTTGCCTCGGATGCTTTGCAAAAGGCCAATCCTGATGCCGAGCGCCACCCCGGCGGCTACAAGCAACTTGAAATGAACCTGCAGAAAGGATTGCGGGAAATGGACGAATTTCTCCTCGAGGCCCCGGAGCCTTACAAGCCCCCGCTTCAGCTGGTTCGCCAGGATCTCCTTAGCCTGGACAATAGACTGCTTCGCTCTCTCTTCCCCGAGCATCCCGCAGCCAGGCCGCCCGCTCCTAGGCCGCCAACCGCTGCTCTAGCCACATTGAGGGTGCGCCGATGAAACTGCGCCTCTGTGTTTTGTTTCTCTCCCTGTCTGGTATTTGCGGCGCGCTCGCCGCTCGGGCCGGTTTGCCGCCGCAAAAGGATTACCTCACTTCCATCGAGGCCGATAAAATCCGCGATGCGGAATCGCCCAACGAGCGCATCACTCTTTTCCTTTCATTCGCGGATGATCGTCTGAAAAAGCTCCAGTACGAATTGGAGCACCCCTCGGAAGCCAGGCACACGGAGATGATCAATTCGCTTTTGAACGCTTATGTCGGTTGCGTCGATGACGCTGCGGACTTGATCCAGATCGGCATTGAAAAACAGCAAAACATCCGCAAAGGGATCAACCTGATGGCCTCCAAAACCAAGGACTACATTCTCCTCTTGCAAAAGGTCCCAACGAACGTGCCCGACGCCGACATGTATAAGGAAAATCTGGAAGATGCTATCGAAGGCACCCACGACGCTTCCCGCGAAGCTGAAGCCGCCAAGAAAAACGTAGCGCCGCCGCCAGTCCGGCGGAAAAAATGAACCACTCGAGAAAAAGGAAGCCCGCGAAGGAATTCACCCAGCGATGCAATTAGAAAAAACGGCGCGCCGCAAGAGTTCTCAGGTTCCCGGTGGCGCGCCCCTCTTCCAGCGCGTCTTCACCAGGCTCGGCTGCGATGGCCGCCCGCCGCGTTTTCGCGTCGAGTTTTATCCCTACGCGAGTCTCGTCCTGACTATCCGCCGCCGCGAAGACCTCGTCTTCGTCCGCTTCTCGGATTTGTTGCAGCGCGCCCCGCTCGCGGTTCTGGAAGGCGCCGCCGCCTTGCTCCTTTCGCGCGTTTATCGCCGCAAAGCGCCCCGCGCCTTGGTCGAGCCGTACTTGAACTACGCCCGTTCCGATCGCACCCGCAGCCGCATCAGCCACATGCGCCGCGGCCGCGTGCGTCTCGCCTCCACGGGCCCGCGTGGCCTCCATTTCGATCTCGAGAAGATGTTCGGGGAACTAAACGAAAAATATTTTTCTGGAAGTTTGCATCGCCCGCACATTGGCTGGAGCACCCGCGGTTGGCGCCGCCAGTTCGGCTGTTACGACCCCGGCCCCAATCAAATCCTTCTAAACCGTAGAATGGATCATCCCGCCGTCCCGCACGTCGCCGTCGAATACGTCCTCTACCACGAAATGCTCCACGTCAAACATCCCACGCGCCGCTCCGGCTGCAGCCTCGTCTCCCATTCCCCCGAATTCCGCGCCGAAGAAAAACTCTTCGCCGATTTCGACCGCGCCCGCCGCATCCTCGATCATCTGGCTCGCTGAGCTCGCTATAAAGTACGACTTCTGAGGAGGACCGCTCTTCCCAGGTATGTAACCACCGCGTTCCTACATCGACTTTTTTTCTTTCTCTATGTCTTTATAGAGTCTGTCGATCTTTTTCTGGATTTTATCTTTGTCTTCCGCCTTCGGATATAAATCCAGATAGCGCGTGTACGATTTGATGGCCTGCCTCTTCAAACCCTTTTTCTCTTGCGCCTCTCCCAAGCGCAGGAAGGGAAGTGCGTACCCCGGTTTTGCGGTCGTAGCGTCCTGGAAGCGGTCGATGGCCGCATCCAAATCGCCTTTGTGCATGTAGTACGTCCCCACTTGCATGTCTTTTTCCGCTCGCAGCGGATCCCACGTCGGCTGGTCCGGAGCATTCTGCGTGGCACTGTCGGTATTCGGTTTCGCCGGTTTCGCATCTGGTTTCTTCGGCGGCGCTGGGGGCGGGTCGGCCGGATTGGAAGGAGGATTCTGCGCGGAATTGCGCAGCGGCGCGCCCGCCATCAGCAACGCGGCTAGCGCAAGGTACAGCGGAACGCGCGATCCTATTCTTCCGCTCTTCATCCAGTTTCTGCTCTTCATCCTGTCCATTGGATGCAGCCGTTCGCCCATCATGTTGCCAACTCTCCTCTTCCACCTGTCACCAGTCACGAATCACCACTCACGCCCTACCTTCACCAGTCATGCCTCACGGGCCACAACTTACAATTCTAGTATGATGGAAGATGTCCGTTAAGTTCGCTTTTCGCGCCGACTCGCCATGGAACCCCGAGAAAAAGCCGCCCTGCTGCCCGAAACTCCCGGCGTCTACCTCTTCAAAGATGCCGCGGGCAAGGTGCTCTATGTGGGCAAGGCGCGCTCTTTGCGCAGCCGTGTGCGTTCCTATTTTCTCGAATCGAGCTGGGTCAACGCCAAAACCGGTTCTCTCGCCCGCGAAATTGCGGACCTCGAAACCATTCTGGTCGGCAACGAGCGAGAAGCGCTCGCCCTTGAACACAATCTCATCAAGGAATACCGCCCGAAATTCAACGTCGTTTTGCTGGACGACAAAACCTACCCGTATATTAAGTTTACCGCCGCCGAAAAATATCCTCGCGTCTATTTCACCCGCCGCATCAAAAAGGACGGATCGCTCTATTTCGGCCCCTATTTTCCTGCAGGCCTTGCGCGCCGTATTCTCCATTTCGTTCACAAACGCTTCCTGGTCCCGAGCTGCACCGTCGATCTCACGCGCAGCCATCCGCGCCCTTGTTTGCAGTACTACATTCATCGTTGCCTCGGTCCCTGCGTCACCGGCCTGACCACCGATGAGCGTTACGCCGAAGCCGCCCGCGACGTCCGCCTCTTTCTCGAAGGCCGCCGCCACGACCTGATCAAGAGTCTGGAAGCGCGCATGATGGCTGCATCGGAAAGAGAGCAGTTCGAGCAAGCCGCCGCTTATCGCGATCTTCTCCGCACTCTCGAAGACATCGAAGAGCGCCAGCGCGTAGTCGCTGCTCAGGGAGATGACACGGACGTGCTTGCCTATTACGCCGAACCACCGCTCGTCGCCGCCAATCTATTTCACTTGCGCGGCGGCCGCGTTGTGGACCGCCGCGAATTCTACTGGGAAGACCTAGACGAATTCGATCCTCATGAATTTGTGCCCTCGCTTCTCAAGCAGCTTTATCTCGAAGCAGAATATTTGCCTAAAGCTATTCATGTTCCCATCGATTTTGAAGACCGCGAACTCCTCGAGGAAACTCTTACCGAGCGCGCCGGCCACAAAGTGGAAATCTTCACGCCGCAGCGTGGCAACAAACGCTCTTTCCTTGACCTCGTGGAAAGCAACGCCAAGCACTCCTTCGAACAGCGCTTCCGCGTCCTGAAGCCCTCTTCGAAAGCCATCGGCCAAGCCCTGCAAAACGCTTTGAATCTTGTTGAAGAGCCCAAGCGCATTGAAAGCTTCGACATTTCCCACATTCAGGGAACGGACACGGTCGCTTCCATGGTCGTTTGGGAAAACGGCCGCATGAAAAAATCCGATTACAGAAAATTTATCATTCGTGGGGCCGAAGCGCGTGGCGAAGCAGAGCGCGGCAAGGATTCGAACAATCCGTTACCGATCGTCCTATCGGCAATCGATGCATTGGGAATATCGAAGAACGATGATTTTGCCGGCATGCGCGAAGCCGTCACTCGCCGCTATCGCCGCCTGCAGGAAGAAAAAAAACCGCTCCCCGGTTTGATTCTCATCGACGGCGGCATCGGCCAGCTTCACGCCGCCGCGCAAGCTCTCGATTCGCTGCAAATCATCAATCAGCCGCTAGCCAGCATCGCGAAAAAAGAGGAAATCCTTTACGTCTTCGGCCAGGAAGATGAGCCGGTCGTTCTCGATCATCATTCCCCCGTCCTTCATCTCATCCAGCAAATCCGCGACGAGACGCACCGCTTTGCCGTCACGTTCCACCGCCAGCGGCGCGCCGTGCGCCAGACAAAATCCGCCTTGGATGGGATTCCCGGCATCGGTCCCCGCACCGCGCAAAAACTCTTGCGCGAATTTGGCAGCGTTTCGAACGTTCGCCGCGCCGGCCTTGAAAAATTAAGTGAGATAATTCCCCGAAAAACCGCCGAAAAATTATTCGAGCAGCTCGGCGCTCTCCAATCCTCTGGCGATCCGTCCGAGAATTAGACCAATAACCGCAATGACTAGCACATAGCGGTTAGCCTGTATTGCGCGAGCCCTGCCGCTATGTTACGGTTTTTATGGAGGTTCTCATGGCGGATAATGTAGGTTCCAAGGTCACATACTTCCTCGTGGGTCTCGGCGTCGGCGCCCTGGTCGGTATTTTGTTTGCGCCGAAATCCGGGGAAGACACGCGTGAGTTTCTTTCCAAAAAAGCCGATGAGGGCCGCGACTTTGCGCAGCGCAAAGCGAAAGAGCTTCGCGAGCGCGCGGACGATCTGATCGAGCGCAGCAGGGACGTGGCGTCGAAGGGCAAGGATTCCATCTCCGCGGCTGTGGAAGGCGCGCGCGAGGCCTATCGTCGAGAAGCTTCGAAATCTTAAAGCGGCCGAGTAGCAAGTGCAGCGGCGGCCAAGATTCGACGCAGCTATGTTGCGTAGCGGCAGCGGATTGACAAAAGCAAAGACCGGCACGGCTTAAGTCCGTTCTCCGGAGAGGACGCGTGGGGCGAGTATGGAAACCTGGCTGATGATTTTTAGTATCGTCGCGGCGATCGCTCTGGTCGTGCAGGGCGCCATGTTAATTGCTCTGTTTTTTGAGATTCGCCAGACCAACAAGAAGGTCAACGGACTCGTCACCGATTTGCACACGCGCGTGGGGCCGATTTTGACGCGCGCGCAAATTCTTCTCGATGATACGCAGCCGAGGATTTCGAACATGGTCGCGGATGCCGCGCACATCGTTTATCTAACCCGCGGCCAGGCGCAGAAAATGGATCGCGTGCTCACCGACGCGACGGACCGGCTGCGCGGGCAGTTGAATCACGCGGACAGGATTTTGACTGGGGCGCTCGAGGCGGTCGAGGATGCCGGTTCGCAATTCCGCAGCACCGTTTGGCGGCC
Organism: uncultured Acidobacteriota bacterium; assembly: GCA_963718945.1. Classification (GTDB taxonomy): domain Bacteria; phylum Acidobacteriota; class Terriglobia; order Acidiferrales; family UBA7541; genus Acidiferrum. The sequence continues at coordinate 325,067 of CAVRAJ010000001.1, forward strand.
GATGCAAAAAGCTTCCGCGCTGGTGCAGGGCATAAAAGTTGGACTTGATCTTTTGCGTTCGCGCCGAGAGCGCCGCCGTCCTGATGAGCCACTGGAACAAGAAGAAGAGCTGTTCATCTGAGAAGTCGGTGGTCGATAGTTCAAAGTTTGCCCCTATCGAATTGAGGCGTTTTTCCTCTTCTTTCCGTTTTTCTCTGTCTCGTTACTTCTTTGCTTCGATTTCCGCCTCTCGCCGACAGCCGGCTACTGGAACCAGATTCCTAACGGATCCAGCCGCCGCCGAGGACGCGGTCTTCGTCGTAGAAGACGGCGCCCTGACCCGGAGTGATGGCGCGCTGTGGGGTGTCGAAAATAATTTGCGCGCGCGAATCGCCAAGAGGTTCGACCAGGGCAGGCGCGGATTCGTGTTTGTGGCGGATTTTCACCTTGGCGCGCAGGAGCGACGCGGGCTTGGCGATGGAGACCCAATTCACGCCGTTCACTTCAAACGAAGTGGTGCGCAGGGAATCATCGTCACCGACGATGACGCGGTTCCTCTGCGGGTCGATGGATAACACGTAGAGCGGCTTGCCCGCGGAAAAGCCCAAACCTTTACGCTGGCCGATCGTGAAATTGTGGACGCCGTTGTGATGGCCGACGACGGTGCCGTCTTCCCTAACGATTTCGCCTTCGGCTTGCGACAAAGAAATTCCCACGTCTTTTGAATAGGCCTGGATGAACTGAACGTAATTGCCGGTTGGAACGAAACAGAGTTCCATGCTCTCCGGTTTTTCGGCTACGGGAAGATTCGTGCGGCGCGCTAACGCGCGGACTTCTTCCTTGGTCAATTCGCCGAGCGGAAACTCGCTGCGGGAAAGCTGCTCTTGCGAAAGTCCCCAGAGAAAATAGGATTGATCCTTGCTTTCATCGCGCGCACGCAAAAGCTCCCAGCGGCGCGTTTTCTCGTTTTGACGGATGCGCGCGTAGTGGCCGGTCGCCAATCTTTCCGCGCCGATTTGGCGTGCCATGCGCAGGAGCGGCTCAAACTTTACGTCCGTGTTGCAGTTGGTGCAGGCAATCGGTGTGCGGCCGGCGAGATATTGATCCACGAACGGGCGCACGACGCGCGCCTCGAATTGTTCCTCGAAATTCACGACGTAATGCGGAAAATTCAGGTGCTGTGCGACGCGCTTGGCGTCATAGACGTCGTCGAGCGAGCAGCAGCGGTGTTGCTTGGGGCCGTCGCCTTGGAGTTCGGGGAGGCGGCGCTGGTTCCAGAGTTGCATGGTGAGGCCGACGATGGGGTGGCCTTGTTCCTGCAGAACGGCGGCGACGGTGGAAGAATCGACACCGCCAGACATGGCGATAGCGATCAGGCCGCGCTGAGTTTCGCGCCGCGTCGGTAGGGCGTCGAATTGGGTTGCGGTGGCCATGGCTACAATTTCATTTTAGCGGATTTCGTGGACGCGAACGAAAAAGATCGGAGTTTACACAGAGATCGCGGAGGTCACAGAGTGCGCACAGAAGAGTCGCGTGGTTAGACATGAGAGACGGCCTTTTGGTAGGTGGGCGAGAGGGCACGGAGCTGGGCGACGGCGGCGGGGATGGCTTCGAGCGCGAAGTCGATTTCGGATTGTGTGGTGTGGCGGCCGAGGCTGAAGCGCAGGCTGGACTTGGCTTCTTCTTGCGTGAGGCCGATGGCGGTCAGGACGTGCGATGGTTCGATGGCGCCGGAGGAACAGGCAGCTCCGACGGAGCAGGCGAGACCTTTTAGATCTAGCGCGATGACCAGCGCTTCGCCTTCGATGCCGGCGAATTGGATGTTGGTGGTGTTGGGAGTGCGCGGGGCGTTGGCGCCATTCACCCGGATTTGCGGGACGCGATCGAACAGGCCGTGTTCGAGTTTGTCTCGGAGCGTTGCGATGCGTGCGGCGTCTGCGGCTAGAGAAGTGCGCGCGATTTCGGCGGCTTTGCCGAGACCTGCGATTCCAGCGACATTTTCCGTGCCAGGACGGAATCCGCGTTGATGGTGGCCGCCATAGAGAAGCTGGCGCAGGCGGGTGCCACTGCGGACGTAAAGAGCGCCGATGCCTTTGGGAGCGTAGAGTTTGTGGCCGGAGAGAGAAAGCAGATCGACGTTTAAGGTGTTTATGTCGATGGGAATTTTTCCCGCGGACTGGACGGCGTCCGTGTGGAAATAAATTTTGTGTTCCTTGGTGATGCGGCCAATTTCTTCGAGCGGCTGGACGGTGCCGAGTTCGTTGTTGGCGTGCATGATGGTGATGAGAACCGTCTCGGGGCGGATGGCGCGGCGAACGGAGTCTGGATCGACTCGGCCTTCGCGATCGACTCGCAGATACGTGATGCTTACGCCTTGCTTTTCTGCAGCCTGGCAGGCGTTTAGGCCGGCTTCGTGTTCGATGGTGGTGGCGATTATGTGGGGAGGAGGGGGCTGCTGGTGCGAAGAGTGCACAGCCAGGATTGGCTGTGCCACCAAAGAATTGAGGACGCCGAAGATGGCGTGGTTGTCGGATTCGGTGCCGCCGCTGGTGAAGACGATTTCCTGGGGGCGTGCGCCGACGAGAGCGGCGACTTGTTCTCGGGCGGTCTCGACGGCGGCGCGAGCGCGCTGGCCGGGAGTGTGGATCGAGGAGGCGTTGGCAAAGTCGGCGGAGAAATAGGGAAGCATGGCGTCGAGGACTTGGGGGTCGACGGGCGTCGTGGCGTTGTAATCGAGATAGACGCGGTTCATGGCGCTGGTCTCAGGATACTACGGCAGGCCAGAAGATGAACGACGGAGGGCGCGGAGCACTTGGAGAGACGAGGCCCCCCTTTTTTTTCGTAAATGCGGATTCTAAAGGACTTTAAGTCTTGTGTTTTGGAAGTGCGGAATCTAAGAGGGTTATTCGGCGATTCCTTGGAAGTGCGGATTCTAAAGGCGTTGGGGCTAAAGCTGGGTGATGAACAGTGGCTTGCGAGTAGAGACCGAAAATGAGTTATGGCGATAGAGAGATTGCCCTCGTTGGGCCCAGATATGAGTCGGGAAAAGGAATTGTGGGAAACGAAGGCGGACACCCTGCGAGACAGGGCCGGGTTAAAAGACAGGAGTTCGTTGTTGTGAGTGGGGAAGCGGCGGAGGCGGACGAAACATGGAATATGGTAGCAGGAGGAAGGATCGGTTGTCTACTACTTATTTAGAGTATTGAATGAGCATTCGAATGGAGGGCGCTGATTCGAACGAGAGTGCTGGAAGTCGAGTGGTTAGAGGGATTTGGCAGGGAGGTAATTGGTTTGATATGGCTGTGGAAAGGTGTGGAAAAATTAGATCCGTTAGCGTCCTGACAGGATAAGGGTGAACACCGCGTAAGCCTTAACCGTCCGACCGTTCCGAGGCTTCTATCGAGCGCCGCTTTTATTCAGAGAGTGGGCGGAAGAGCGGCCATTCCGTTTTTGACGGCGGGAGCGAATTTGGAATTGGGCGCGAGCTCGAGATATTTCGCATCGGCTTGGCGGGCTTCGGCTGTGCGATTTAGCTTGGCGTATGCGTCGCTGCTGGGCATGGGGCTTTAAGCGGGGCGCAAGGCAAGCGTAACGCAGAGTGGCGCTGCCAGCGAGTTTGCCAATTCCAATTTGCATGCCTCAAGGTCCGGGCTACTCCGCGCGAAGGGCCTCGACGGGGTCGACGGTGGCGGCACGGCGAGAAGGTAGATAGCTGGCGAGGAAGGCGGTGGCGATGAGGCCGAGGGTGACGGCGACGTAGGTGATGGGGTCGACGGGATTGACATGGAAGAGGAGAGAGGACATTAGGCGCATGACGATTATGGCGACGATCAGGCCGACGGCTGCGCCGATGCCGGTGAGGATGAGACCGTGGCGGACGAACATGTTGGTTAGAGATTGCGTTTGGGCGCCGAGAGCCATGCGAATGCCGATTTCGCGGACGCGTTGAGAGACGGAGCAAGCGATGACGCCGTAGATGCCGACGACGCCGAGGAGAAGGGCCATGCCGCCGGCTACCGCGAGCATGATTAGGGTGAAGGAAGTGCGGGCCATGGAGCGGGTGTAGAAGAAGCCGAGAGTGTGAACATCGGCGAGGGGCAAGTTTGGATTTACGGACCAGAGGGTCTCGCGAATTTCCTTTAGGAATGCTTCGGAGCCAGCGCGCGGGCTGCGAACAATGAAACCTACATAGCGATTCACATTTTGCTTACTTCCTTCGAAATTAATTGTTTCGATGGGCCAATAGACCATGGTGGGCGGTTTCTGAGTCACACCGTCGTTGAAAACATTGGCGACAACGCCGATGATTTCGCGCCAGTCGTCGGTGGAAGCGACGCGAATGCGTTTGCCGAGGGCGTTTTGCGGGGATTTCCAGTATTCGCGGGCGAAGTTTTCGGAAATCACGGCGACGGGGATGTGCTCGTAGATATCGGTCCAAGTGATGTCGCGGCCGGCGATGAAGGATGTGCCGAGAGTTGAGAAAGAGCCGGGGGTGACGGAAGAGAAGCGGCGGATCGGAGGGATCTCGCCCTCGTGGTAAGTGTGATCCTGCGCATAGAGAAGATCGTTGCTGGAATTTCCACCCATGGGAACGGCCGTAGTGATGCTGGCGGAAGAGACGCCGGGAATGGCGGAGATTTTGCGCAGGATTTCCTGATAGATGCGGACGACTTGTTCATTGTCCTTGACTTGCGACTCGGGAACAAAAATGTGAAAGGTTTGGACCTGATCGGGCTGACGGAAGCCGGGGTCGACGTGCGTGAGAGCGCGGAAGGTGCGAATCATGAGGCCGGAGCAGATGAGGAGAACGAGAGCGAGAGCGACTTGAACAACGACGAGAACACTGCGGGCACGATGTTGCTCACGGCTTTGGCTGTTGGCGCGGCCACCCTGGCGAATACCGGTACTGAGGCGGACGCCGGCATATTTAAAGATGGGGATGGAGCCGAAAAGGATGCTGGCAAGAATAGCAACGGCGAAAGTGAAGAGTAGGACGGGACCATCGATACCGATTTCGTTGATGCGCGGGATGCCTGACGGGGCCATGGCGACGAGAGCGCGCAAGGCGGCGAAGGCCAGGCCCAAGCCGATGGCGCTGCCGAGTATGCCGAGAGTGAAGCTTTCGAGGAACAGCTCACCAGCGATGCGAAAAGGGCTGGCACCGAGCGCGGAGCGGACGGCGAGTTCCTGGCTGCGGCCTTCGATGCGCACGAGAAGGAGGTTGGCGACGTTGGCGCAGGCGATGAGCAGGACCATGCCGATAGAGGCCATGAGAACCCAGAGAGTGCTGCCGACATCGCCGACGACATCCCGCTTGAGTGGGCGAAGGTTGGGGGCGAAATGAGCATCCTCAAAAATTTTTGCACTGAAGCCGGGAGGCGCAGGGAAGGAGCTAGCAACGATGGTTGTCATGCGCGCGATATCGGAACTAGCCTGCGCGAGCGTGACGCCGGGTTTGAGGCGAGCGAGAGCTTCGTAACTGAAGTTGCCCAGGAACACTTTATTGCGATCCCACTTGAAGGGGAGAAACAGAGAGGATTCGCGCCAATCAAGAAAATGGAAGCGGGGCGGAAGGACGCCGATGATTTCGCGAGGCTTGCCATCGACATTGAGGGACTGGCCCAGGACGGAATTGGAGCCGCCGAACTGCTTTTGCCAATAGCCGTAGCTTAGGATGACAGTGTCGGGGGAACCCGGAGAATCGTCCTGACGGGTGAACAGACGACCGAGTGCGGGGGAAACGCCGAGAAGAGGAAGAGTGCCGTCGGTGACGTCAAGGGCATCGACCTGTTCAGGCTCGGCGCGGCCAACGACGCTCACGGAATCGCCATTGTAAACACCGATGTCTTGAAAGGAGCGATTCTGTTCGCGGTAGATGAAGTAATTGGAGGGGGCGATGTTGAGATCCTGAATGTTGACGCCTGGGGCGCTAAGCCAGACTCCGATGAGTTCGTCGGGGCGAGGATAGGGAAGGGGCTTGAGGAGAACGCTTTCGAGGACGCTGAAGACGATGGTGTTGCCGCCGACACCAGCGGCGAGCGTAACGAGGGTGATGATGGTGAAAAGAGGGGCACGGCCGAGACGGCGGAATACTTGCTTCAGGTGGAGCAGGAACGTTCTCATTTGCGCGGCCTCAGGTGGGCTGTGCCAAGGATATAGCGAGATGGGCGGCAGAGCCTCATTAAATAGGAACGGAGAAAGCGCAAGAAAGTTCCATGAAAGTATGAGTGGGGCAGAGCGGATCCATTGCGCGGGGGAGGTTTTCGCTTAGTGGAGGCCGAACGTGCTAGAGTTTCGCGTGAAGTACGCGCCATGAGCGGCAAGGCAGGAGGGGAAATTGGCGTATCGGGATTTGCGGGAGTTCGTCCAGAAACTGGAGAAGGAAGGGGAACTGAGGCGGATACGCGCTGAGGTGGACCCGATTCTGGAGATAACGGAAGTGACGCAGCGAGTGGCGCGGGACAGAGACCGCCTGCCCGAGAGCGTGGGGCCGGCGCTGCTGTTTGAGAAGCCGAAGGGGTCGCGGGTGCCGCTGTTGGTGAATACATTTGGAAGTGTGCGGCGGATGGCGCTGGCGTTTGAGGTGAACGCGCTCGATGAAGTCGCGGCGCGGATTCAGGGATTTCTGAAGATGGAGACGCCGCAAGGGCTTTTCGACAAAATCAAGATGTTGCCGAAGCTGGCTGAACTCGGATCGTTTTTTCCGAAGAGCGTGAAGACCGGGGGTTGCAAGGAAGTGATACAACACGGGAAGGACGTGAATCTTTTTGATTTTCCGATTTTGAAATGCTGGCCGCAAGATGGAGGACGATTCATCACGTTTCCGCTGGTGTTTACGAAAAATCCGGAGACGGGGAAGCGGAATGTGGGAATGTACCGGATGCAGGTTTACGACGAGCGAACGACAGGCATGCATTGGCAGACGCAGAAACATGGGGCGGAGCACTTCCGGCGGGCGCGGGCGAAGAGTCCTGATGGCCGGATTCCCGTGAGTGTGGCGATCGGAGCGGACCCCGCGACGGCGCTGGCCGGCATGTTGCCGATACCGCCGGACTTGGATGAAATGATGTTCGCGGGATTTTTGCGGCGCGAACCGGTGGAGATGGCGGCTTGCGAGACGAATGATCTGGAGGTGCCGGCAAACGCGGAGATCGTGCTGGAAGGTTACGTGAATTTGAATGAGATGCGGACGGAAGGGCCGTTCGGGGATCACACGGGATTTTATTCGCTGGAAGGGGAATACCCGGTGTTTCATGTGGAGTGCGTGACGCACCGCAAGGAGCCGATTTATTTGACGACGGTAGTGGGGCCGCCGCCGCAGGAAGACTATTACATGGGGTACGCGGTGGAGCGCGTGTTCCTGCCGGTGATGAAGATGCAGTATCCGGAAATTGTGGATGTGGCGATGCCAGCGGAGGGGATCTTTCACAACTTGATGATTGTGGCAATTCGGAAGTCGTATCCGGGGCACGCACGGAAAATAATGAATGCGATATGGTCGCTGGGGCAGGCGATGTTCACGAAGGTGATTGTGGTGGTGGACCACGATGTGAACGTGCACAACTACAACGAAGTTGTGTGGAAGACGCTGTGCGCGCTGGATCCCGAGCGCGACGTGCAGTTTTCGTTTGGGCCGATGGATACGCTGGATCACGCGGCACGGATGCAGGACTACGGCTCAAAGATGGGAATCGATGCAACGCGGAAGTGGGCGACGGAAGGATTCACACGGCCGTGGCCGGATGAGATTGTAATGGATGAAGGAACGAAAGCGCGCGTGGAGGCGATTTGGAAAACGCTGCAAAAATGAATTAGCGGGGATGGGAAACTGGAGATTGACCACTAAGAATAACCGTCCCTGAGGACAGGCGTGAGGCGCGGGAAAATACAAGTAATTGTGGTGGCTCCCTGCAACGGACGCAATATCCAGTGCAATCCTCCCCGAATACCCCCGTACTGCCTACGAATAGGGGTAGTTTTAAGGCAACTCCGGTAGAGAATCGCTTGACGCTCCGAGCTTTTCAATGGGATAAACCTTGCACGGGCCGCACCTCGGTAAATTCGCAGCGCTAGTAGGGGTGCCGTTAGCAGTGGTGGGATAAGGCGTAAGTTCGGGCGCCGGGGTGACGTTCCTCGTGATTGAATCGCGTGAAGTGATGAATGTGAGACAGGCGTCGCAATATCTGGGGATCTCCCCGGACACCCTGTACCGTTACATCACCGAGGGCGAAATTCCCGCATTCAAACTCGGTAATCGTTGGAAACTGCGTAAGACGATTCTGGACCGCTGGATGGAACGCAAGATGAGCCAAGCGCATGCGAGGCGCCGATAGTTTGCCGATAGCAAAGGCGAAAGAGGCCGCGATATGTTGGGAATGGGCAAAAAATCAAGGCAGCTAGTAGGGCTGGACATCGGCTCAAGCTCGATCAAGGCAGTGGAGCTGAAGGCGACAAAGGCCGGCTACGAGCTAGTGAGCTTTGGGATGGAACCGTTGGCGCAGGACACGGTGGTGGATGGCGCGATTATGGACGCGCCGCAAGTGGCCAACGCGATCAGTAAGATATTCGATGCTCAGCGAGTGAAAACGAAAAATGTGGCGACATCCGTTTCGGGGCATTCCGTGATCGTGAAGAGAGTGCCGCTTCCATTGATGACGGAAGAGGAGCTGTATGACCGGATTCCATCCGAGGCCAGCCAGCATATTCCGTTCGATATCGCGGACGTGAACTTGAGCTACCAATTGCTGGAGTCGATGGACGCGCAGATGGACGTTCTGCTTGTGGCAGTGAAGAAGGACAAGATTCTAAACCACACGAACGTGCTGGCACAGGCAGGCAAGACGCCGGTGGTGGTGGACATCGATGCCTTCGGGCTGCAGAACTGCTTCGAAGTGAACTACGAGCCGGATGCCGGGCAGACGGTGGCGCTGTTGAACATCGGCGCGAGCGTGATGAACATCAATATCGTGCGTGGCGGGGTGCCGCTGTTTACCCGCGACGTTAGCGTCGGCGGCAACCAATATACGGACGCTCTGCAAAAGGAATTGGACCTGAGCTTCGAGGATGCGGAACGGCTGAAGAAGGGCGATACGCTTCCGAGCGTGACAGACGAGCAGAAACAGCAGATTCTGCGCAGCGTCTCCGACATTCTGACGCTCGAGATTCAAAAGACCTTTGACTTCTTCCGGGCGACGGCCAGCGGGGAGAATATCCAGCGCATCGTCGTGGCGGGAGGAACGGCCCGAGTTCCGGGGCTGGTGGACCTGCTCCGGGAAGAGTTTGCAATGCCCGTGGAAGAATTGAATCCTTTCCGGAAAGTGCTCATCAATCCCAGCCGGCACAGTGATGATCAAATCCGCGAGATGTCGCCGCGGCTGGCCATTGCCGTGGGTCTGGCGCTGAGGAGCTTTGACTAACCATGATCCGCATAAACCTTCTCGGACAAATACGGCCCAAGGCATCGCGACGGCCAGTGGATACAGGGGCGGCGCTTCCAGCGTTATTCGTTGGAGCGGGCCTGGTCTTGGGCGTTCTAGTTCTAGGATTTCTCTACTATTCGTGGCAGAGGCAGCTGAACGCAGAAAATGGCCGGATAAAAGTACTGCAGGCGCAGAAGACCGACCTTGAGAACATCAAGCAGCAGGTCGAGGCCTTTGACAGGGAAAAGCTGGTCCTGCAGCAGCGGGTTTCGACGATCGAACAATTGCAACGCGACCGGACGGGCGGCCAAGACCTTCTGGACATGGTGGCAAACACGGTATCGCGGACCGAGAACCTGTGGCTGACGAGTATGGTGAGGAAGGGAAACAACCTCTCTATTGAGGGGTCCTCGGCTTCCATCAATGCCGTGGCAAATTTTATTACGGCTTTAAGGCGCTCCGGATACTTCCAAAAGGTAGAGATCAAACAAACGAAGCAAGACGAGCGGACCACGGCGGTGGAGACATTCAACTTCCAACTGTCGGCCGAAATCGCTCCGCCGCAGGCAGGTCCGACGGCTCCGGTGCAGGCAAAGCCCGCGAATGCGGCGCCGAATTCCGCGCGACCTTCGTCACCGGCGAAGAAAGGGTAAGGGAGCACCATGGCCAATCCGTTTCGCGACATGTCGGTGTTCATGCAGGGCCTGGTGGCAGTGGCCATCGCGGTCGTGGTGCTGCTATTGGGAGTATACATTCCGCTTTCGCCAGTGGCGCAGGAGAGGGATTCGGTCGATAAGGCCGTCCAGGCGCGCACCAGGCTGAACCAGGAAGTGACGCAACTTCAAGTTTACAGACAACGCTATGGCGAGCTGAAACAGCAGATGGATGCACTTTCGAAGCAACTGGACACGCTAAAGACGATCGTGCCGGAAGAAAAAGAGACGGATGAATTCATCCGCTTGCTGCAGGGTGCGGCAAGCGCGTCAAGCGTACAGATCCGGAGTCTGACGGCGGAAGCCATCGTGCCGCGCGAATTTCACTATGACATGCCGTTCGAAGTACAGGCGGACGGACCATACTTCAATCTGATGGACTTTTTCGGGCGATTAGGCCGGCTGTCGCGGATCATTAATGTGGGTGATTTGGAGTTCGACGATCCGTCAAAGGCCAAAGGCGGGAAGTATCCCGTAAGGCCGGGAACGACAGTTTCAGCGGTATTTACGGCAACGACTTTCTTTACCAAGCCAGCCGACGCAGGACCAAGCCCCGCAACAGGAGCGAAGTCCGCGGCGCAGCCGGCTAGGAAACCCTGAGCGGGAATGAGCGATCTATGCGTTCAGCACTAACTCTCGGACTAGGGACTTTGCTCGCGATAGCCGCACCTGGGCTGCGCGCGCAAGCCAAACCGGCGACACCTGCCAGCGCGAAGACCGCGCCAAAGGCCGCTGCGAAGGCTGCGCCGCACGCCCGGAAAAACGCAGGACAAGCGGCGGCGAAGCACGCGACAAAGCCCGTAATCAGAAGAACAGAGACAGCTCCCAGACCTGTCGAGACCGCGATGAACCCGGACGCGGCGGCTGGACCCGGAGAAAAAGTCGCACGGCGCGACCCATTTGAGTCTTTGGTGAGCCGCCAGCAGGCCCAGGCGAACGCGGCGAAGAATCTTCCGCCGGGGATAGCAGGACTGCAGGTGAGCACGCTAAAGCTTGACGGCATCGTGAAAGCGCCGAACGGAATGATCGCCGTGGTGACCAACCCGCAAGAGCGAACCTATTTTCTCCGTGAAGGTGACCAGTTGTACGACGGGCGCGTGGAAAAGATTGCGATGGACGGCGTTTCGTTCCATGAGATCGGCAAGGATGCGTTTGGCAAGCCGGTGGAGCGCCAGGTTAACAAGAGAATTTACTCCAGTGCAGGAGAACAGCAATGAAGACGAATTGGCCCGCCTTTCGGTGTGGCTGCCTGATCCTCTCGAGCGCGGTTTTGGGCGCAAGCCCGCTGCTGGCTCAGACGCAGGAGCCTGCCGGCGCGACCGCGACAGCCGCGGTGATTTCGAGCGTGGCGATAACGCAAGCGCCGCAACGCGCCAGTGTACGTGTGGAGGGCGAAGGAAGGCTCGACGTCCATCCCTTGCGCATGCAGAATCCAGAGAGGTTGGTGCTGGATTTCTCGGGTGCACGACTGGCCGTCGATAAGACGGTGATCCCGGGAAGCTCGGAGCCCGTACGGGATGTGCGAGTCGGCCAATACCGTCCCAATGTGGCGCGCGTGGTGGTGGATTTGACCGGCGTGTCACCCTATCAAATTTCCCGCGAGGGCGCGGCCGTTGTGGTCTTCTTTGACCAGCAGCCGGAAGCTCCCAGCGAGACGCCGTCGAATCCGCAAACCATTGCTTCGCAGCAAGATACGAAGACGCGGGCGGCCTTCGAATACAGCGCGTCCATTCCGCGCGTGAGTGCCCGGCCGGCAACGAATTTGCAGATTCCAGCTCCTCGCTTCGCTTTGCCCAGCGAACTGACCCAGCCCTCAGTCAGCCTGGCATCGTTTGGCGGAAGGCGGAATGCAGCGAGCACGGCCAAAGCACAGGAAGCGGCTCAACAGGCTGCGCAGCAGTCGAGCGCGGCTGCCAACACGTTAGCGGCATCCTCTAGACAGGAACCACAGACGCAGGCGACGCCCGCTCCCGTAGCTACTGGAAAGTATACGGGCGAGCCAATCTCGGTGAACTTGAAGGACGTCGATCTGCGAGATTTTTTCCGGCTAATCCACGAGATCAGCGGATTGAACGTGGTCTTGGACCCCGCGGTAAAGGGAACGCTGACCATCGTGCTCGACGAAGTGCCGTGGGATCAGGCATTGGACATCGTGCTCCAGAACAACGGCCTCGACAAGCAGCTGAACGGCAACGTTTTGCGCATCGCGACGCACGAAACCTTGAGGAAGGAAGCGGAGACGGAGCGCGATCTGGCAAGAGCGCAATCGGAAGCCATTAATCCGACGACCACGACGCGGGTACTGAGCTATGCCAAGGCTTCTACGTTGGCGGGAACGCTCAAGAAGTTCCTCAGCACTCGCGGCGATATCATCGCGGATGACCGTTCGAACCAGCTTATCATCCGTGATATTCCGTCGGTTTTTCCGACCATCGATAATCTTATCCGGCAGCTCGACCGCAAGTCGCAGCAGGTCGAGATCGAAGCGCGCGTGATTTCCGCGTCGCGCTCCTTTGCGCAGGATATCGGCACGGAACTTGGATTTGCGGGCACGACGACCAGTGGACGAGACATCTTCGGCGGTGCACCGCAAGTCGGAGTCAGCCCTGGGCCGGTCAACACGACGCCTCCTCCACCGCTCATTGCGGTTCCAACGAGCGGATCGAGCGGAGGTCCGCAGAGCGGATTGCCTCTGGTGACCAGCTTTGGCGCCGGGGTTCCCTCGAGCGGCTTGGGCTTCTCGCATAGGTCGCCCAACTTTGCCATCGACTTCTTTATCACCGCGGCGGAAGCCAAGGGCGTCGGCAAGCTCCTATCAAAGCCGCGCATCGTGACGCAAAACAACGAAAAGGCGACCATCAAGCAGGGCGTCAAGCTGCCGATTCAGACAACCATCAACAACACGATTTCGGTGCAGTTCATCGATGCCGTGCTGCAATTGGAAGTGACGCCGCAAATTACGGCCGAAGGCACGATCTTCATGGACGTGCTCGTCGAGAATACCCAGATCGATCAAGGAATTCCGCGCGTGCAGGGTATTCCGGCATTGGACACGCAGTCCGCGCAGACGAAAGTGCTGGTTCCGGACGGCGGAACGGTGGTGATTGGCGGAATCATCGTCAATACACAGAACACGAACATTCAGGAAGTCCCTATCGTGGGTAGCCTGCCGATCATTGGCAATCTCTTTAAGCGGACAACCATCTCCATCCAATCGCAGGAGTTGCTGTTCTTCCTGACGCCGCGAATTATCCCCGGATAATTGGGGTTAGACCATCTTTGACTTCGGACGGAAACGAGGGGACTGCGGTCTCCTCGTTTTATTTATGAGCGCAATGTTCAAAAGCCGGCTAAAGGCCCTCGACCAACTGATTTCCGAGGAGAAGTTGGACGCTTTCCTGGTCACTCGACCTGCCAACTGGTATTACCTGACGGGATTTACCGGGGAATCGGGAGTCCTGGTCGTAAGCCAGGGCGTGGCGACGCTTATCTCCGACGGGAGGTTCACAACCCAGGCGCGGGAGGAAGCCTCCGGCGTTCGTTACATGGAACAGAAAGGCTCCTTAATGGAGTCTACTGGCAGGTCTCTGAGGGGGAAATCCTTACGGCGAGTAGGGTTTGACCCATCGCAAATTTCGGTGGCGCAACTGAGGGCGCTGCAAAAGGCTGCAGGGGCACGCACGGATTGGATTTCGGCGGTTGGATTGGTGGAGGGTCTACGGGTTCGTAAAGAACCAGTTGAGCTCGCTCGTATGCGGTGCGCGGCGAAGTTGGCAGGCGACGTTCTTACCGGTGCGTTGAAGTTGTTGAAACCCGGTGTGACGGAAAACGAGGTCGCCGCGGAGATTGAATATCAAATGAGAAGGGGCGGCGCTTCGGGTCCAGCGTTCGAAACCATAGTAGCGTTTGGAGAGCGCGCGGCGTTGCCGCACGCGCGGCCCACGGCCAAGCGATTGAGGAAAAATGAGTTGGTGGTACTAGACCTGGGTGTTATACTCGCGCACTATTGCAGCGACATAACACGAACGGTATACGTAGGCCGGGCTCCTGCGCGTGCGAAGGAATGGTATAAAGCGGTCCAGGAAGCGCAGGCGGCGGCGATCGGAACAGTGAGAGCCGGGGCCAGCAGCGGAGATGTGGACGCTGCCGCGAGGCAGGTTCTGGCAGGTTACAAACTGGACCGCTATTTCACGCATAGCACGGGGCACGGTCTAGGCTTGGAAGTGCACGAGGAGCCGCGAGTAGCTCGGGGGCAAACGGCTCGGCTAGAATCTGGATTCGTCGTCACGATTGAACCTGGAATTTACATGGCGGGAGTGGGGGGAATTCGAATTGAAGACGACGTCGCCGTGCATCCCGATAAGACGGAAATACTGACCCGCATACCGCGGGATCTCATCGAGCTCTGACAAAGGCATGAAACGCAAACAGCCCTCGAAAGCAACCGAAAGCTCTTCTATCGCAAGTCCCGAAATCCAGCAAATCGAGCAACTCCTCCGCTTTATGACTGAACACAATCTGGAGGAGTTCGAATACTCGAGAGGAGATCTGCGGATACGGCTGAAGAAGCCTTCTCTTGGAGCGGTAATGATGCCGCGGACTATGGGAATACCTGAAATCATCGTTCCAGGGGCGGCGGAAAGGCCTGCAGCCGCTTCGCAGGGCGCTCCCGTGGTTCCAGAGCCGCGAACTACGGAGGATCTGCACCTGGTTAAGTCTCCGATAGTGGGGACGTACTACGAAGCTCCCAGCCCCGGGGCCGAGGCTTTTGTGAAGATCGGTGGACATGTGGAGTCAGGGCAGACCCTTTGCATCGTGGAAGCCATGAAATTGATGAATGAAATCGAGTCGGATGAAAGCGGCGAACTGATTCGCATCTTTGTCGAGAACGGGCAGCCTGTGGAATACGGCCAGCCGCTTTTCGGCATCCGTCCCAGCCGGAAGAGGTAGCCGGCACCTTCGGCCATGTTCCAGAAAATTCTAGTAGCCAATCGCGGGGAAATCGCGCTGCGGGTCATCTGTGCCTGCAAAGAATTGGGCATTTCTACCGTCGCGGTCTATTCCGAGGCTGACCGGAATTCGCTCCACGTGCGCTTTGCAGACGAAGCGGTGTGCATTGGGCCGCCGCGCAGCAGCGAAAGCTATCTGAACATTCCCCAGGTCATCAGCGCAGCCGAAATAACCAATGTGGACGCCATTCACCCCGGATACGGTTTCCTCTCAGAGAATGCCAACTTTGCAAAGGTCTGCGAAGCCTCGGAAATCACTTTCATTGGCCCTACTCCCGAAGTCATCGAAATGATGGGGGAAAAAGACCGGGCGCGCCGGGAAATGAAGTCTCTGGGAGTGGCCACGGTACCTGGCAGCGATGGGATCATCGAGGGGGAGGTGCAACTGGCCAAAGAAGCCAAGAAGATTGGCTTTCCGCTGATCATCAAAGCGTCCGCGGGCGGCGGTGGGCGAGGGATGCGTGTCGTTCACAAGCAGGAGGAGCTCCTGAATGCCTACGAGACCGCGCGAAGCGAGGCGCAGCAGGCGTTCGGCACGCCCGACGTCTACGCCGAGAAATTTATCGAGCATCCACGGCACATCGAATTTCAAGTATTGGGAGACCAGCACGGCAAAGTGATCCACCTCGGCGAACGCGAGTGCAGCATTCAGCGCCGTCATCAGAAACTTGTGGAAGAATCGCCATCACCCGTAATGGACGCGAAGCGCAGGAAAGACTTGGGCGGGAAGGTTGTGAGGGCGCTTGAAAAGGTTGGATATACCAATGCGGGGACGGTCGAATTTCTAATGGATGAAGACGGTTCGATCTATTTTATCGAGATGAATGCGCGCATCCAGGTGGAACACCCGGTGACCGAACTGGTGACCGGGGTTGACCTGATCAAAGCCCAGATTCGCATCGCGGCTGGCGAGGGATTGGAGGAAGCAGTGGGTGAAATGAATTTTTCCGGGCACGCCATAGAATGCCGCATTAATGCCGAGGATCCGGAAACGTTCGTGCCTTCGGCGGGACGCATCACGACGTTTCAGGCACCTGGCGGGACGGGAGTGCGCGTGGATTCGGCGGCTTATGCCGATGCCGTCATCCCGCCGTACTATGATTCGATGATTGCGAAGTTGATCGTGAAGGGCAGAGACCGCGCTGAGGCCATCGGGCGAATGAAGAGGGCGCTGGAGATGTTTGTGATTGAGGGGATCAAGACTTCCATTCCGCTGCACCGGCGTATTCTTGCGGATGCGGATTTCGCCGAAGGAAAGTTCGACACACACTTCATTGAAAGACTTCTAGGGTCAAACGGGAAATAAGTTTCTATGCGCCTTGTCCTCCCCAGGCTGTATGTGATACTAGACGCAGCGTTGATCACTTCTCCCGAAAGAGACTGTGCCGGAAGCCTGGCTGAAGCCGGAGTTCGTTTGCTCCAGTACCGGAACAAGTCTGCCCCGGCGCGGCAGTATCTTGAAAGATCGCGCGAATTAGCCGAATTGTTCTGCCCACTTGGCGCGATGTTTTTTGTAAACGACCGTCCCGATGTGGCTTTCCTGGCACAGGCCAGCGGTGTGCATGTCGGGCAGGAAGATCTGGATGTCGAGCAGGCGCGTCGGGTGGCTGGGCCCAACAAACTGATCGGGGTTTCCACGCACAATTTGGAGCAGTTCGAACGCGCGGCTGCCAGTTCGGCGGACTACATCGCCGTGGGCCCTGTTTACGGCACTTCGACAAAAGCTAATCCGGACCCGGTGGTTGGCCTGGACTTTGTGCGCCGGGTTCGAGCGCTGACCGACAAGCCAATCGTGGCGATCGGCGGGATCACACTGGAACGCGCTGCTGGAGTGATTGAGGCAGGGGCGGATTCCGTTGCGGTCATAAGCGGAATCCTGAGCGCGCCCGACCCAGGGGAGCGCGCAAGACAGTACATTAAGGCACTCGAAGCCGCGAAGCATGCGGCGGCGGTCTGAGGCGCACACCGAATGGCCGATACCACGCATACTCTCGCAGGCAAGAATGAAACCGGTTTTGTACGCGCGATAGGGCTGTTCGACGGCACGATGATCGTCGTTGGCTCGATGATTGGGTCCGGGATTTTCATCGTTTCCGCGGAAATTGCGCGCCAGACAGGCTCGCCCGGCGGTCTGATATTGACATGGGTGCTGACCGGGTTGCTGACCGTTTCCGCCGCGCTCGCCTATGGGGAACTGGCAGCGATGTTTCCGCACGCAGGCGGGCAATATATCTACCTGCGAGAGGCGTATTCTCCGTTGTGGGGATTTCTTTACGGCTGGACGCTTTTTCTGGTGATCCAGACCGGGACGATTGCCGCGGTGGCTGTCGGATTCGCGCGATTTCTTGGCGTGCTCTTCCCCGCCATTTCACCTGAAGCATGGATCATTCATCCGATCAATCTTGGATCGCGGTATGCAATCAGCCTGAGCGTGCAGCAACTGGTCGGCGTATTGATGATTGTTTTGCTGACGTTCTTGAACACACTGGGCGTGCGCCTGGGCAAGCTGATTCAGAATATTTTCACTTCGGCGAAGACCTTGTCGCTCATCGGACTGATCCTCATCGGCATTTTTATCGGCCGTAATCACGCAGCCATTGCGGACAATTTTTCACATTTCTGGACCATTCGCGGCGCGGAGCCAATAGAGCCGGGCGCAAATTTTTTGCGCGGCTGGATTCCGACAGTCACAGCGTCCAGCGGATTTCTCGGCCTGATTGTCGCTTTCGGTGTCGCACAGGTCGGTTCACTTTTTTCCGCGGACGCATGGAACAACATCGGATTCACGGCGGCGGAAGTCAAAAACCCGAAGCGCGACGTGGCGCTTTCGATGGCGTTCGGCACAATCATCGTCATCACGCTCTACTGCCTGGCGAATCTGGCTTACCTTTTGGTGCTGAACTTTTCGCAGATCCAGAATGCTCCGGACGACCGCGTGGCCACGGCAGCGCTGGAAGCAATATTCGGCCAGAGCGGCGCGATCATCATGGCCATAGCCATTATCGTCTCGACGTTTGGCTGCAACAACGGGCTGATCTTGGCCGGTTCGCGCGTGAGCTACGCGATGGCCAAAGACGGGCTGTTTTTTCGCGCGACAGGCAAGTTGAACTCGAAAGGCGTGCCGGGAGTCGCGCTGGTCCTGCAAGGGATCTGGGTGGTGATTCTGATATTGCTGCGAACACGGACACCGAGCGGCGGATACGGCAATCTCTACAATGACTTGCTCAACTACGTCGTTGCATCGGTTTTGATTTTCTACGCCCTCACGATCGGTGGAATCTTCGTCCTGCGCAGAAAGCGTCCCGATGCCGAGCGGCCATACAAGGCGTTCGGCTATCCGATTTTACCTGCGCTCTACGTGCTTGCCGCTCTGGGTATCGTGCTGGTACTTGTTCTCTACCAGACGCAGACCGCAGGCTGGGGAGTGGGCATCGTCGCCGCCGGGATCCCGGTGTACTGGCTGCGCTCGCTGTGGCTGGCGAAATCCTCCAGCTGAAGAGTGGAATTTAGTTGTAGGGCGGAATGGAATGCACCCTTACAATGCTGCAAGCCAAATTGGACGCCCGCACAGCATGACCGGGCACAATCCGTAAAGGAGGAGTTGCATGGGCAACCCCTTGTTCGCAACGAAGTCGATGACCACGCTGATGCAGGAGGCCGGCCAAACTGGAGAGCACAGCCTGAAGCGCGCTCTCGGCCCCGTCAACCTCATCACGCTGGGAATCGGAGCAATCATTGGAGCGGGGATTTTTGTGATGACAGGATCGGCGGCGTCACTCTACGCCGGGCCAGCTATCATGCTGTCTTACGTGCTCGCCGGGGTTGGGTGCGTGTTTGCGGGGCTGTGTTACGCGGAATTCGCGTCGATGATCCCGATTGCCGGCTCAGCGTATACGTATGGCTACGCCACTCTCGGTGAACTCGTTGCCTGGATCATCGGCTGGGATCTGATTTTGGAATACGCTTTTGGGGCTGCGACGGTAGCCAGCGGGTGGAGCAGCACGTTGGTGGCTTTCCTGCAAGACTATGGCATCAGCTTGCCGCCACAAATTTGCGACGTTCCTGGAGCGAAGTGGGTTCTTTACGACGGACGCTGGACGCCGCTCAATACGCTAACATTGAGCGCGGCACAGCTTACAGGCCTGCAAACGGCGACCGCAAGATTCAACTTGCTTGCGTTCCTTGCGATGCTCGCGGTCACGGTTCTGCTTATTATCGGAATTAAAGAGTCGGCGAACTTTAATACCGGAGTGGTTTTTGTAAAGCTGGCGGCGGTCCTGGTGTTTATCGCCGTGGCGACCGCATTCGTTCTAAAGCATCCGGAGATTGCGCACGCGAATTGGAAAGTCTTCATCCCACCTAATACCGGGACGTTTGGCTCGTTTGGCTGGTCAGGCATTTTGAGGGGCGCGGGCGTCGTGTTCTTCGCCTATATCGGTTTTGACGCTGTCTCCACCGCAGCCCAGGAAGCAAAAAATCCGCAAAAAGACATGCCCATCGGCATTCTCGGATCATTGGTGATCTGCACGATTTTGTACCTTCTCGTCTCCGGGCTGCTGACGGCCACGGTGCATTATTCTCGCTTAAACATTGGCGCTCCTGTTTCGCTGGCCATGCGCGATATCGGGGTGAAGTGGGGCAGCTATGTGGTGAACGCAGGCGCGCTTGCAGGATTGAGCACGGTGATGCTGGTGATGATGCTCGGCCAGTCGCGAGTGTTCTACTCGATGGCCAATGACGGCTTGCTCTGGAAGTGGGCGGGCGACATCCATCCGCGTTTTCGCACGCCATGGAAGTCCACGGCGATCGTTGGAGTTTGCGTCGCCTTTGTGGGAGCGTTGGTGCCCATAGGCGACCTTGGCCAACTCGTGAGCATCGGAACGCTGCTTGCCTTCGTAATCGTTTGCGCGGGCGTATGGATCCTACGCGTGCGGCGCCCAGATCTTGTGCGGCCCTTCAAGACTCCGTTGGTTCCTCTTGTTCCGATCCTGGGCATGATCGTGTCGCTCGGTTTAATGGCAGGCTTGAAGGAGATCACGTGGATCCGGTTGGTGGTCTGGCTGGTCATCGGCCTCGTGGTCTATTTTACTTATAGCGTGAAACACAGCCGCGTTCGCAACGCGACGAAATAGCCTCTGAAGTGCGGTGCGAGTGAAAGCCGAGGCAGATTCTTGCGGCGCGTTTGTTCTGCGCGGGCGAGACTTCTTCAGGTAAAGTAGTATTTCTCTCTCGATCGCGCGATGACAGCTCTGTCAGCGAAGCTCCGACATGCGTGGCGCCGCCTCTCGCGGGTCAACGTTCTTGCGATTCTGCTGATTCTTGGGGGGGCGGTTTGCGCCGTTCTAGATCTCACGAATGGGCTTGCGAGCTTTCTGAGATTTCTCGCGGTTGTCGCGGCCGTATATGTGCTTTTCCGCCTGGTCGGTTGGTGGCGGACACGGCTGCTTTGGAGCCTGCGGAATCGTCTCATCGTTGCTTATCTCTTCATAGCCGTGGTGCCGGTCCTGTTACTCCTGACGCTGGCGATTTTTTCGGGGATGCTTCTGTACACGCAACTGGGCGGTTACCTCCTCTACGAGGACATGCACCAACGCATCCAGATGCTCTCCGACGGCTCAGACCAAATCGCGGCAGCGTTGAGCAGTGTAACTCCGGAAATGCGGACGGACGTCGCCGAGAGGGTGGTAGCTGCTCAGGAGCACAAGGTCTACGATCAGGCTCTGCCCGGTTTGATAGTTGAGTTTTCCAACGATGCGAGCCTCCTGGAGAAAGTTTCCGGTCCTCCTTACGATCATTTTAGCGGCCTCATCCAGCAAGATGGCAAACTATCCCTTTACGGGATTCGTGTCGTCGAAACTTCGGGGGGAACTCGCGTTGTTACTTTGCGTGTTCCGGTTACACCTGAGTTTCTGGCCACTCTCGCGCTGGATGTAGGCGCCATTCACGTCGATATTTTGGAACGCTATGGTGGCGGGTCGCGCACCAGCGTCATTTATCCCCTAAGCGACGGGGAGTATCAGGCACTGCGCAGCATCTCGGCGCGGAATCGATTTACGCAAGAAGCGCAGCGCTGGCTGGATCCGGTTGTCAACGGCATCTCGAAATTCGAGGCCATCCACCTGAGGGCGGACGGAAGAGTCGGAAGGTCCTGGCCGGTGATCGCAAGATTCAGCGCGCGGCCCTCGCGGCTGAACGCGCGGATATTCTCATCCGTGGGCGAATTGGGGCGGTTGTATGTCATAGGGTTCACCGTGGTTGCCGCGATTTTTCTTTTGCTGGAAGTCGCGGCGCTAATCACCGGGATTGTTATGACTCGCCGCATCACCAAGGCGGTCAGTGATCTATACGAGGCCACGCAATACGTGAAAACGGGCGACTGGACGCATCGCGTGCGCATCGAACGGCGAGACCAGCTAGGAGTGTTGGGCGAATCGTTCAATGACATGACGGGGTCGATCAGCGGATTGCTGGAAGAATCCAAGAAACGCCAGCGATTGGAAAATGAGCTTTCCATCGCCAGCGAAGTGCAGAACCAGCTTTTTCCGCAGAAGGTGCCGTCGGTTGCGGGCGTCGAGCTTGAAGCGATTTGCAAAGCCGCGCGGACGGTGAGCGGCGACTATTACGACTTCATCCAGCTCAGCCCCACGCACCTGGCAATTGCGCTGGCGGATATTTCGGGGAAGGGAATTTCCGCGGCACTCCTGATGGCCAGCCTGCAGGCGGCGCTGCGCAGTCAATTACTGGCCGTTGGCAGCGAGAAGATGAGCACGGCGGAACTAGTGGCGATTCTGAACGTACACATGGTGCGAAATACGGCTGACGACCGTTTCGCCACCTTTTTTATCGCCGTATATGACAGTGCGACACGGACGCTTCGCTATACCAACGCCGGACATTTGCCGGGATTCCTGATTGTGAATGGAACCGCGAAGCATCTCGACAAAGGAGGCATGGTTCTCGGTGTCGTGGAAGACTACGTCTACGAAGAGGATTCCGTGGCCGTGCCTCCCGACGCAATGCTGGTGCAGTACAGCGATGGGCTGGTTGAGCCGGAGAACGTATACGGGGAAGAATTCGGCATCCGCAGGTTGCAGGAAGCGGCGGTTCGCATGCAAGGTTCCGCGCCCAGCGCCGTCGGGCAGTCGCTGATGATGGCGGCGGAAGAGTGGGCGGGCACGCCGGAGCAAGCGGACGATATGACGGTGATTGTGGCGCGACTTCGCTAAGGATTGCAGTCCGGGATTGTGGCCAGGAACTGCAGTCGGGGACTGCGGTAGTGCGCGTTTCACGAGTGGGCTATACTTACAAGCTTTCTTTAGCCGCTGCTGAGGAGAAGAATGCCGCTTGTTAATCGTGTGGCGCTGATCACCGGAGGAAGCCGCGGGATCGGGCGGGGAATCGCCGTTCGGCTGGCGCAAGAAGGGGCGCGGATCGCGATCTCCTATCTTTCGAACAAAACGGCAGCGCAGCAGGCGCTCAGGCAATTGCAAGCGAGCGGGGCGGATTGCGTCGCCGTGGAAACGGACGTCACAGACCCGGCACGCGCGGAGCAACTCGTTCAAGCCGTTGGGGACCGGTATGGGCGGCTCGATATTCTCGTTAACAATGTGGGAGGATTTCGCTGGGGCACGCTGGCGGAATCGTCTCTCGAAGATTGGCAAAATATTTTCTCATCGAATCTGTCGAGCGTCGTGTATGTGAGCCGCGCCGCGTTGCCGCTGATGCGGCGCGGACACTGGGGCCGGATCGTGAACCTGGGAGCGGTGGGCGCGGAGCGAGCGTTTGGCCAGGCAAAGATTTCAGCTTATGCGGCCGCCAAGGCGGCAGTCGTGGCGCTGTCGCGTTCGCTGGCGCTCGAGGAAGCGAAGAACGGCATTACCGTGAATGTGGTGAATCCTTCGAGCATCGATGAGAAAGAACTGACGCTTAGTGAAGCGCGGCGCATTCGCGATGCGCGCTTTCCGATCGGCCGTCCGCCGACGGTCGAGGACGTGGCCGCTGCGGTGGCGTTCTTTGTGTCGGACGAAGCGGAATATGTGACGGGCCAAGTTGTGAACGTCAGCGGCGGATGGATGCTTTGAGCGCCGCATGAAGATTTTCAAATGAAAGCCCTGACTGCAGCCGAAATGCGCGAGGTCGATCGTTTGACGACCGAGCGGTTTGGCATACCCAGCCTGCAATTGATGGAAGCTGCCGGCAAGAAAGCAGCGGAGTCTGTGTTGAAGGCCCTCACGAGACACGACCATGCGCGTGTGTGTGTTTTGTGCGGGAAGGGAAATAACGGCGGAGACGGATTTGTCGTTGCGCGCTACTTGAAGGAAGCGAGGCTGGCGACGCGAGTGATTTTGTTTGGGAAGCGGGAAGATGTACACGGGGACGCAGGGACGAATTTAGCACGGTGGATCGACGCCGGAGGAGAGATAGAGATTGTCGAGGGAGGGGCGGATTGGGAGCGCGTCTGGCCGGGCATTTGGGCGGCAAACGTCATTGTGGATGCGATGCTGGGAACCGGGTTGCGAGGTGGGGCGAGCGGAACGATTAAGCAAGTAATTTACGCGATAAACGCACGGTCGCGCGGAGCCACCGCTGCGTGGCCAGCATTGATTTTGGCTGTGGACACACCCTCGGGATTGCCTGCCGATGATGAACCACCGGCCGGACCGCCGCTGATTGTGCACCGGACCGTGACATTCACTGCTCCTAAGATTGGGCAACTGATTTCTGTCGCGGCCGCGACGTGCGGTGCGCTGCAAGTTGTGAACATTGGATCACCCGCCGAGTTGATCGAAGAAGCGGGAAAGAGTGCTTTGCGATGGGCCGGACCTGATGAATTTGCTTCGATGCGCCTGGTTCGAGCGGCAGACTCGAACAAAGGAACATACGGACACGTGGTGCTGGTTGCGGGCTCACTCGGAAAATCCGGCGCCGCCGTAATGGCTGGCTATGCGTGCCTGCGCGCTGGAGCCGGTCTCACCACGATTGCCTGTCCGGATGCTGTAATGCCCGCGGTTGCCTCGGCTCATCCGGAGTACATGACGGAGCCCCTAGCCTCGACTGATACCGGATCGATAGCTGCTTCCAATCTTGCTTCCGGACGCTTCGAGAAAATTCTTGAGCATAAAACCGTGCTGGCCATCGGCCCGGGAGTTGGCTCGCATCCCGAGACACAGCAGACGATTCGGCAACTTGTGCGTGAATCCTCGTTGCCGATCATTCTCGATGCCGACGGCCTAAACTGTTTTGCGGGAGATGCGGAAGTCCTCCGAGAACGCAAATCACCTTTTCTCGCCATAACTCCGCATCCCGGCGAAATGGCGCGGCTGCTAGGGACAAGCATTTCGGCGGTCCAGTCCGATCGCCTAAAAATCGCGTTGGATGCCGCAGACCGCTGCAACGCCCATGTCGTCTTGAAAGGCTTTCACACGATACTTGCGGCCCCTGATGGCCGCACGTGGGTCAACACAACTGGCGGACCAAGCCTCGCCAAGGGCGGGACCGGGGACGTGCTTACGGGCGTTCTTTCCGCAGTTACCGCTCAATTCGGCACGGAAGATTGGCTGCGCGTTTTGGCACTGGGCGTTTTTTTACATGGAACTGCCGCGGACATGCTGGCCCTGGAAGAAGAACCTTCCGGCGTTCTCGCGCACGAAGTTGCCCAAATGATTCCGAGTGCGCGGCAATGGCTGCTGAGGGAGATTCAGTTCGGTGGCTGAAGAGATCATTACCCATTCCTCGGAAGAGACTACGAATTGGGGGCGGGAATTCGCGAAGCGGCTTACGGCGCCGGTACTTGTTTTGCTGACGGGCGAGCTCGGGAGCGGGAAGACGACCCTGACGAAGGGCATCGTCGCGGGGTTGGGAGCCGCGCGCGAAGAGGCAGTCACAAGTCCCACATTTACGCTTGTGCATGTGTACGGGGAGCTTTCCAAGGTCTATCACGCCGATTTGTATCGTATCGAAAGCTTCCACGATTTCGAGACGCTCGGTTTGGAAGACGTGTTCGCCAACCCGGCCATTATGATTTTGGAATGGGCGGAGCGATTTCCATTGCCGTCGCCGTGGCCGCAGGTTCGTATCCGGCTGGAACATTTAGGACGTGACTCCCGGCGCCTCTCGGTCACGTAATTCTGCCCAGACCCTTTCCCTCTAACCCCTCTGTTTCCGTAAGTTTGCAGCGCGGTCCTTACTATCTCGTTACCGATGCGGGCAGTTCTGTTGCGGAGCCCGACGGGCGCTGCTAGGTTGGTTAGAGCCCCTTCGGGTGGAGTGTGCATGGCCGACGAGATTCTTACACTTGGCATGACAGAAGCGACCCGGATCGAACTGAAGAGCTACAGCGTCACGATCCCCATGGGATCGTTGTCCATCGGAGTGGACAATATCCATCATGATGTGTTCCTTAGTCCGAAGTTTGCCCAGGCAGCCCGCGATTATTTGTTTGAACTGATTCGCCAGAGCACCAGCGCCACGTATTTTTCCGGCATCGAACTGCGGACCGTCAAGAGCCTGGATAATTCGGCATTCCGCAAACTGCTGACAGATATTCTGCAAAGCGCGCTGACCCAAGCAAAGTACAATAAAAATATCGAGATCGATCTCGTCTTCCGGCTTAGCCTGCTTAAATTTCTCATTCAAGAATTGGGGAATCAATTCGCCAACCTTATCCTGGAAGGGAAGGAATGGGTGCGAAAGCGGGGCGAGTACTTCGAGCGCAGCCAGCAGGCGCATGTAATTAAGGCTCGGCTTTCGGAACTGCAGTCAGCGAGACGCAAGGTCATTCGCAGTGTAGGACAGCAAGTGGCCCAAATGGTGGTCGACATCGAAGAGAACGTGATCGCCAAAACGCGACGCGCGCTCTTCGGCGATGATTTTGCTCCGCTTTACGAACTGCTGAAGAACCGGCTTATCTTTCTGGACGGCGGGAAAGATGACGTGTTCTTTTTGGAGCATTACGTCTTGCTCGGGAATTACGCGCGTGATCCAGACCGCTTTGAGGCCATGGATGTGCTATTCCAGGAGTTTTTATGCGAAGCAGGGCTCACGATTGGCCAGGACCCTGCGTTCACCGAGGCCAATCAGGCGCACAACGCTTTGCTTGAGCAAGCGACGGCAATGCGCGCCGAGATCGCCAGCTTGGAAGAGCAACGCGAGAACACCCGGAAGAAACTGGAGCGCGGCGACAGCTTTTTGAACAAAATCCTGAATTCCACCGATCCCTCGAATTTGAAGGCATCCCTGAGCGACGTCGAGATGCGGTTGAAACACCAGGAAGTGAAACTGGAGGAAATGGGACCGCAGATTGATGCAGCCAAGCAAAAGCTGGATTTTTATAACAAAGACTACCGAGGACGCCTCGGGGATTATCTGAATGATCCGGAAAACGCGAAACGGCTTTTCGATTCGCCGGGCACAGAAGCACAAGCAGGTGAACAGTCGCGACTGTTGGCGCAATTGGCCGACCGGCTGGAACAAAGCGACGTGCTCTACCATGTGCTGGCGAGCTATGAAATTCGCCCCATAGCCAAGGATTATTGCCCTCCGGTTCACTTGCAACAGCTCCGCAAAGCGCTGGTCTCGAAAGAAGAGATGAAGCAAGTCGAACAAGTGCTCAAGCACGTTCCTGCCAAGCAGCTTTCGCTGAAGCCCATCGAGGAGCTCTCACGAAAGATCCGCCGTTACTCGCGAGAAGAGGTGCAAGGATTCGTGCTGCGCTTCGCGACCGACTTTCTAAGGTTGCGTCGAGACTTGCGAGACGCGGAACATTTGACCACATGCATGGAGCGCATACATTTGGTGACAACGGAGCAGGCGAGAGAACTCTCCCGGCTGAACAACAAACTCTACGAGTGTGTTTTGCAGGAAGAAGCGAAGACGAAAGAAGACCAGGTTGTCTCCCACGTAATCATCAAAGCCGACGTGCGCGGCTCAACAAAGATGACGCAAGACTTGCTAGCGCGAGGGTTGAGCCCGGCATCACACTTCAGCTTGAACCTGCACGAACCGGTTAAAAAACTGCTAGACCGCTTCGGAGCCAAGAAAGTCTTCATCGAGGGCGATGCGGTGATCCTGGCGATCTTTGAAACGGAATCGACGCGTGCATACGCACGGGCCGTTGCAAAGGCCTGCATTCTTTCGCGTCAGATCCTCGCCGTATGCAACTCGTACAACGATCATGCGGCGGCGAGCGACCTTCCCGCGCTCGAACTTGGCGTCGGCGTTGCGTTCCAAGGATCGGCTCCCACGTATTGGACCGATGGAGACTCTAAGATTATGATCTCCAAGGCGCTGAATCTTTCGGATCGCCTTTCCGGTTGCGCGAAACTGGCTAAACGCATGCTTTCCGGCCAAAAAACTCACTTTTGCGTTTATCAATTCCTGACGGCGATGGAAGGGGCTTCGGCTGAGGAATTAGATGAGTTTCTCGTGCGTTATAACATGAACGGCATCGAGCTGAACGAAGAAGGCTTCCAAAAATTGTCCGAAGAGATTTCGCTCGATTCGGTTGAAACGAAACTGGAGATGCCGTGGGGTAAAGAAAACGTGACGCTTCACTACGGCGAGGTTCCGATGGGCGAATCTGTGGAGCTGCTCGTTCTGCGCAAAAGCCTTGCACGCGAACTTCTTCCAGACGGAAAAATCGGCGAGGCGTCTTCGCATCCGTACTACGAAGTGTGCACCAGTCCGAAGTTGTACGACCTCGTCGCGGCGCTGGTTCGTACGAAAGCCGCGGCGTCGGTGATTGAAACTGTGCGGGCCTGACCCCTATACTCTCTACGGAGGCGAAAGGGGTCCGGTGATCTTCCCGGCCTTCAAAGCCGGCGATTCGGTCCTTCGCGGGTCGAATGGTGGGTTCGACTCCCACACGCTTCCGCCATAGCTTACTTCTCCTTAAACACTTGGGCCCTGAGCGAGGGAACTCGAGGACACTACGCTTTCTTCATGTTTCTGATGGAAGCATAAGCAGAACCCGCGTGCTGTCTGCTTTTTGCAGACGTCCCGGTAGCGCCCTGGCGTAGAAGTTCATCGTCTTGCGGATGACCGAATGGCGTAGGAGTTCCTGCTGCACGTTAACGTCAGTGCTCCGCGCGCTGGGCAGACTGAACTAACCAGATATTTGAGGACCGATGGCGTTGGTCAGACATGCTGCATCGCGGACCGAGTCAATTTCGAACGCCTAGTGTTCAAAAGCGGGCAGACAGTGCATTTTGGATCAGCTGAATGCTGTTGCGAAGGAGACTCTAGTGACGGCCCGCGCAGGCGTGTGGAAGCAAAGACGCGAAGATCTTAAAGATAGAAGAGCCCTCTGTTCAAGGGCTATGAGAAAAAACCTCACGATCTCCGCCTTGCCCTGGAAATCAGAATTCTTGATGATCAAATCTCAGAGTGTACCTACGAGATCGAGCGAGAGAGCCGAAAGCGGAGACTCGTTCAGAGAACTTATCAATACCAAGGATAAGCTGCAGTATCTCTTGGCGCTAACGGCCATAAATCCACCCCCCAACAATAATCGACAGACGGACAAGTACTGCTAAATCGATTTGTAGCGAAGAAATCGAATAGTGAAGCCAGACTCTCGACGTTCATAGCGTTCTTGAGTATCTCGGGATTGCTATCCAGGTGAGAAGACTGTCACGGTTTGGGGGTTGTCCGGTCGTACGCGCGCTCCGACGACAAAAAGGGCGCAAATGTGTATAAAAAAGAACAGAGCGCAGTAATGTCCAAAAAGAGACAGCGCACGCCCTCGAAAGTACCAAGAATATGGTACTGACAAGAGAGCAAGGGCGACAAGTTCCGGAAGACTGAGCGGTCTGGTCACTCAGCCCGGCGGATCATCGGATTTTCGGCATTTAGGCACGAAGAAGATTGTGAGTCTTTCAACAAGGCGGAACGGGGTGGGCATATCGGAACCGCGGAGATAACTCTTAGGAGCAAAAAGTTGTCGAAATCCCCAGGGCGTAGCGGCACGGTGAAGGTCTTTATCGCCGACGGCAGTCAACTGAGTTGCCAGTTGATAGCGGCTGCCGTGCGGCGGGGACGGTACCGGACCAGGGTTGTTGGATACGCGACGGACGCTGCCGGGATTCGCGAAGGACTCCAAGCGAACGACGCCGATGTTGCCGTCATCGGTGCTCGTCTTGAGGAAGAAGCATTGGCTGGTTTTGATGTAACGCGAGAGATAATGGCTTCGCGTTCCAAGCCGGGTGTCATCATAATACTCGATTCGGATAAACCGGCCATGGTGGTCGAAGCATTCCGAGCAGGAGCCAGCGGCATATTTTCCCGCGATCAATCGTCTGAACTGTTGTGCAAGTGCATCCACGCAGTGCACAAGGGGCAAGTGTGGGCGAGCAGCAAGGAATTGCGCTTCGTGATCGAAGCGCTGGGGCCTGGTCCGGCGGCGCGGTCGATCTCGGTGAGAGGAACGAGCTTGCTTACAAAGAGGGAAGAAGGCGTTGTCCACCTGGTAGCCGAAGGTATGACTAATCGTGACATTTCGCAGGAACTGAAACTCAGTGAGCACACTGTCCGGAACTATTTGTTCAGAATATTTAACAAAGTAGGAACTTCGAATCGACTTGAGCTCGCCCTTTACGCTCTCGACCGGCGAGAAGGCCATGAGCACCAGAGTTCAATGGCTGACCTAGATGAGTCGAATGCAACCGCGAATCAAACTGTTTCCTCAAGACGAGCCTGATTTCTACGTCTCGCTGCGCGAGAATCATCTACCTGCTCCCGGCAATTCTGAACGATCATCGGCGTGGAATCTCGTCAAAGGGTGATGACTGCTTCAACGGCCGTGAAATATCGCGGCGCATGTAATTCTCTCAAACCTACAATGGTGTCGCGATGAAGGCGTTTGCGGGTCAATGGGTCAGTTTTTCTCGAGATCTGTCCAGTCCTGCCACAGGTCAGCAGAGTTGCCTTTAGCCTGCGGTCCGACCATGGGATCGCGCCGGCACCTCTCTGTATAAAAATGGACAGATACATTTGTACCTAGCGTGAGTGGTCTGCGTCTCAAGATGCTTTGAGCAATATTCTGGTGACTTTCCTTCTCTTGTCCGTTTCCACAGACCTAGCTAATGTGCAACTCGATAGCGTGGTGGGGGTGCCAGTTGAATCTTGGACGGCCAGCGAGAAAGACCCTCCGGGTCCTGCTGCAAACAGCAGTCACATTCTGGTGGACGAATGGGAATGGGGAGCCCCGAGAAGGAGAAGGCCGGAGCCGTGACGTGAGTGAGCACGGCGCGTTTGTTTTTGCGTCTTGTTGTCCTCCGGTTGGTTCCTGTTTGACACTCAAAATCGATCTAGAAGGAATCCCCGATGAAATCGGACGACTTCCCGTTGAGGTGGAGGGTGAAGTCCTTCGAGTCGAGCAATGCCCCGCTGAGAGGGGAATGCTAACGGGTGGGTTTGCAATTCAGTATTGAAGAGATAGTCCGAAGCGAAATAAAGGGACAGATCTCTCCAGGGATTTGGCGGCGTGAATCTGCGAAGGATATTGCGGGCGGCGTTAAGCAAGGCAGGATTCTCACTGCTAATGCCCAACGCAAGTTAATTGTAATCAAAGGCTTACAGGGTACTGGACTGTGAGTCACAGGGCGGAGCTCTATGCTTTCTCAGTCAACGGCAACGGCGGAGGGTCAGGTAAACGACTTTTCGTGGTATGCGCTCTACACTCGCCATCAGCATGAGAAAATGGTGGATCAGGTTCTAACCCACAAGGGATTTAGCACATTTCTTCCGCTTTACGCAACCACTCACAATTGGAAAGACCGGACCAAAGCCCTCACGCTGCCTCTGTTTCCTTGTTACGTATTTCTCAAAGGGGGCATTGAGCGCCGGCTCCAGATCCTAACAACGCCAGGAATATATGGCCTTGTATCGAGTGGTGGCCAACCAGCCGCGATTCCGGATTTCGAAATCGAAGCGATTCGTCGAGTGGTCGAAAGCGGGACGCGCGTGGAAGCGCATCCTTACTTGAAGTGCGGAAACTGGGTGAGGGTCAAGAGCGGGCCGTTAACAGGAATCGAAGGGATCCTAGTGCGTAAGAAGAATATGTTTCGGCTGGTGTTATCGGTGGAGATCCTGGGCACGGGGGCGGCCATCGAAGTGGCCGCATTCCAGGTAGAGCCAGTAAACGCTGCGCGGAAAAAAGATTTCAGCGCCGAATCTGGAGCCGGTCTGCGACACACCAGAGCCGCTGAAGGTAGCTCTTTAGCCTAAAAGATAAAATGTCGGGCAGTGGAAAAACGATGAAACAGATTGGAATGCAAGGCGCCGAGTAAGAGCGAGACTTGCAAGCGAGGATGACATGAGAAAGTGGTTGCATGTAACGGCGGCAATATCGCTAGCCGCGTTTTCGATTTGCCTGGAGGCTGAGGGGCAGGCGCGAAAGGACACCAAGAGGGAGAGCGCGAAAGTCTTGAGCTCGGTAGATGTCACATCACAGCCGCTCAAAGCAGCGACAGATGATCCCAACTACTCGATCGCCCCTGACGACGTGCTCACCGTCGACGTCTGGAAGGAGCCAGAAATCTCCCGCACCGTGCCGGTGCGCAGAGATGGCAAGATTTCTCTGCCGTTGCTGAACGATGTGCAGGCCGCGGGTTTAACCCCCACGCAGCTTGGCTCTGAGATCGTAGAGAAGTTGCGCGCCACGATCGTGCATCCACAAGTGACGGTGATCGTGGCACAGATGAGCAGCCTGCGAATATACATATTGGGCCAAGTAACCCGCGCAGGAGCTTACCCACTAGCGCCGGGCATGACAGCCGTGCAGGCCCTCTCGATCGCTGGAGGTTTCACCCCCTACGCTAACTTGAAGAAAATACACATCATGCGCAGCGAGAATGGTGTAAGCAAGATGTTACCAATGAACTACAAGGAAGTAATCAGCGGGCGTAAGACACAACAAAACATCGCTCTGAAATCTGGCGATACGATTATTGTTCCATAGAGAAAAAGATGCGTAAGCTGATTGGCATCCCCTGCTGGTTGCTCTTTGCTTTGATTTTATGTGTGCCCGCAGTTCGGGCACAAGGCCCTGATGCGGCCAAACCCGATCCCGGTGTGCCGCCAGTCGCACCTTATCAACCGCCCTTGCCGGCCGGGAGCACCAGCATATTAGCTCCAGGGCCGACCTCCGAAGTCCAGGGAGCGGTTGACGACCGGCCGTTAAGCGGTCTGCAGGAACAGAATCTAGGTCCCAATGTGGGCGCCGCCAACCTGCTAGTGCCGAGCTTCAACGCAATGTCGCAGATGGCCACGAGTTCTTTCGGGCCGGCCGCCGGTGGGTTTACGAATTTCAACTACTTGTTGGGTACGGTGGATTTGAACCATGTGTCAGATCGCTCGGAACTGCTTCTGCATTACACGGGCGGCGGAATGTTCTCGTCGTACTTTAATTCAGCAATCCAAGATTTGGAATTCTCTTACAACTTCAAGTGGCAGCGCTGGTCGCTTCTGGTGGGCGATGAAGTCAGCTATCTCTCGGAATCGCCATTTGGATTTGGAGGCATCGGAAGCCTGGGCTCTCTCGATGGAAATTCTCCGTTCGGTCCCGGCGGCTTTCTGAGTTCAATCCTGGGTCCAAACCAGACAATTCCCACGATTATGGTTCCACGATTAAGTAACACGGCAGTCTCGCAGATAGAATACAAGGTCAGCCCGCGTTCGTCTTGGACCGCTTCCGGTACTTATGGAACGCTGGATTTCTTGGGCGCGTACTATATCAACAGCGCTGAAGCTCTCTTTCAAACCGGATACAACTACTCAGTTAGTCCGCTGAGCACGCTCGCTGTAATCTACCGGTTCGATAACTTCCGGTTTCCATACCTTTCTCAAGGAATCAATAATCAGGTCGTGGAGCTTGGCTATGCGCGCAATGTGACCGGAAAACTAAGCTGGCATCTTGCCGCGGGTCCGAGCATCGTGATGCTCCGAGGTTCGCTCACGGGGTACTCAAATCAGTTTTCCTGGGCTGTTGACAGTTCACTGAATTACCGGCTGGACCGCACAACTCTGCTAATTAGTTATGATCACCTGGTGACCGGAGGGAGCGGAGTGCTGGCCGGGGCGCAGACAGGTCAGGTAGAGGGGACCATTGAGCGAAAACTGAGCCCCAAGTGGCAAGGTTCGGTCTCCTTGGGCTACGCAAGCAATGGGAGCCTTGTGCCGTTAAGCGCCAGCTTGGCGAACGAAAACTACAACTCCTGGTACGCCGTGGTTCGAGCCGATCATGAATTTCGACCTGGAACCGCCCTTTTTGTGAGCTACCAAGCACAGCTGCAGGCCGTGAACCCTGCTGTTTGCGCCAACCCAAATTGTGGAAGCAGTTCCATTGCCCACGAGTTTTCTGTCGGTTTCAATTTTGGTCTGCGGCCGCTCTCATTGCGATAGTTGGGGTGAGAAAAACGATAAACAAATGCAAATCATCATAGGGAAAAATAATGCGCGATTGTTCGCCTGGGAGCGATCGCCGGCAGTGAAATCAAGAGCTTGATCCTGTAGTGGATGAACGTCTTGACCCATAAACGAAAACAAATAGTTCCACAGAGAGGCAAGCGATGTCAGACAAACTAGACGAACGGGTTCCGCGGGGCTGGGAAGAGTATGTTGCCATCCTCGTGCGGCGGCGCTGGTGGATAGTGCTTCCCCTGTTCATAACTTGGCTGGCGGTATGGGGAGTGAGTTGGTTCTTGCCGACTACCTATACGTCCGATGCGCTGATTTCCGCGGAACAAGAAAAAGTCTCCGACCAATACGTCATGGAGAACGTCAATGTGAATCTCCAAAATCGTTTGCAGAGCACAACGCAACAGGTCCTGAGTTATGCGAGCCTGCAGACAATTATAAAGCGCTTCAACCTATATGCAACGCCACCACGGCTGAACAGTTTTTTCAAGCCCAAGGATCCAGTTGACCAAATGCGGGGGGACATTAAGATTGAGCTTGTGGGAGCGCCTGGATATCGCGGAGAGTTTTTCACCTTTAGGATTCTTTACTCAGCCGATACGCCCGAGATCGCACAGCAGGTAAATAGCGAGCTCACATCCCTCTTCATCAACGAAAATGTCAGGGCCCAACGACAACTTTCGGAGAATACGACCGCTTTTCTCGACAGCGAACTGGCGGATGCGCGAGCAAAAATGGAAGAACAGGAAGCCGCAGTCTCAGCGTTCAAGGCAAAACACGTGGGAAACCTGCCAGGCCAGTTGCAAAGCAACGTCCAAATCCTGGCCGGCCTGCAAGCAGAGATGGCGAGCACACAGCACGCCCTGGACACATCAAAGCAACAGAAGATTTATTTGGAATCACTTCTGCAGCAGTATCAATCGGCGCAAGCGAGCATGGGAGAGGATTCGGACGCGATATCAACGCAAGTGATAGACAGAGAGTTACAAGACCTGCGAATGAAACTTCAAAACTTGCGTACCCGGTATACTGACGACCATCCAGACATCGTGGCGCTTAAAGATGAGATCGCCAAGACCGAAACACTGAAAAAGAAGAACGACGCGGACATCATTTCGCGTCAGCGCACCGCGAAGTCAAAAGGCGCAATCGACTTCTCCGCCGCAGAAGGAGTCCAGCGCGGCACACCCACGGCAGTCATGCAGCTCCAAAGCCAGCTTAAGGCCAATCAATTGGAGATCCAAAACGAGGAACAGCACGCGAAGGATCTGGAGGTACAGACTAGTGTGTATCAGGCTCGGCTGAATTTGACTCCGGAAACAGAGCAAGAGCTGACCACCGTGTCCCGCGGGTACGATGAAGCCAAATTTAATTATAATTCGCTTCTTCAGAAACAGACGCAGTCACAGCTTGCCACGAGCCTCGGGCAGCAGCAACAGGGTCAACAGTTCCACATTATCGATCCACCAAAGTTGCCGGACAAACCTTCGGCACCCAATCGTTTCCTGATCAGTCTTGTCGGGTTGGCTTTGGGAACTGGGCTCGGCTTGGGAATTGCAACCTTTCTCGAATTAACCGACGTGCGCTTCCGGCATGAGGAAGATTTGGAAGGAATTCTTCCTGCTCGGATGCTGGTCGGCATACCCCGCTTGAGCACGCCCCACGAGGACCGTGCTCGACTTATCGCACGATATATAGAGTATGGCGTCGTTACGGTAATGGTTATATTGATTTTCACCGGCAACCTCTACGTCTATTACAACGGGTGAACCGCGGGATCGCCTTTACTAAATGCGCCACAAATTCACGAATGGAAACCAAATGAGCGGACTATTTGAAGGTTGGAACAGAGCAACAATGCAGCCAAGCCACTCGGATCCGGTCCCGCTGGACTGGGTTCCGGCTGACCTGGTTGTACCTGAGCCGTCGGAAGCGGGAGAAGTGTTGAGCATTACGATGCCGGAGCCAGCCGAGTCCAGAGGAACCGCTGAGCCTCAGAAGTCGTTCGAGACTGAGAAGGCTCGGTCGGTCATGGTGCAACCTCCGCAGACATCTCGGCTGGTTGCGTGGACGGTTCCTAATAGTCTGGGTGCCGAGAAATTTCGAGCGCTTGCTGTACGGCTAGACGACATACGCCGGAAACATCAACTGAACTCGTTGCAAGTGACCAGCAGCGTCATCAACGAAGGTAAGTCGTTTGTGGCCGCGAATCTGGCGGTGACGCTTGCCAAATACTCTGGATTTAAGACGCTGTTGATTGAAGGTGATCTGCACAGACCGACGCTAGGGCCCATGTTTGGATTGAAGAACCTGCAAGGGCTCAGCGATTGGTGGTCGGGGCGAAATCAGGACCTCGGCCGCTACCTACTCCGATTCACTGGCACAGCGCTCTGGTTTCTACCTGCCGGAAAGGCCTGCGACCGGCCATCAGACATCCTGCGTTCAGCTCAACTCGCGGAAGCCTATGCGCAATTGGCCAGCCGATTTGATTGGATCATTGTCGATTCCACTCCCATGCTACCGGTCATCGACGCCAACCTCTGGTCGCGCTTGGTGGGAGGCACGCTTCTCGTGGTCCGGGAAGGAGTGGCGCCCCTCAAGGCCTTGAAAAACGGCTTACAGTCTCTCGACAATCCGAAGTTGATCGGTGTGGTTATCAATGAGGCCTCCGAATTCGATCAGGTCGATTACGACGGGCAATATTATGGGACTCAAAATTATGGAGATAATCGCTCGAAGAAATTAGGGTAGGTTAGAAGTCGTTACGTAATGGCTTACTCGTTCGTAGATCAAAGTTACAATCGCGATTTTAGTCAGCCTTCGCAACGTAAACGGCCCGCATCACACTTCCAATAGCGCGCCTCCAACCCAAGGAAGAGAATTCCTTGGAACTTGCTTCAGCGTGTTTGTTCGATTGCGCCGAGTCAGATGGCATTCTCAATATTCCCGGCTGTTAATTATCTCCTGTGGCTAAGTGTGAGGGGCCGCGTGCGACCTCTTTCTCAGGAAAATGCGTCGTCCCTCAATTGTTTAAACAACCTATGGCGGACAGTTGGCGACTTGACCCTGGAGGACAGTCCCCGCGCGGAAAGGGCGCAGACGGGCAAATGGTTCGCCGCCCTGTCGCTAGCGATATTGGTGTTGATCATGTACGCGTCCGTGCTCGGTTCTCTTGCAGAGCAATGGTGGAACGATCCAAACTATGGTCACGGATTCTTCGTTCCGGCGTTTGCGGGCTACGTTTTATGGAGTGAGCGCGATTGTTGGCGCGCATTGCCGTTCAAGCCGCAGAATTTCGGCTTGGTGATCATGCTGGTGGCCATCGGGCTGCGTGTTCTTGGGACGCTGGGCGCGGAACTGTTCATCGCTCGTCTGTCCTT
This sequence comes from uncultured Acidobacteriota bacterium, assembly GCA_963718945.1. GTDB lineage: Bacteria > Acidobacteriota > Terriglobia > Acidiferrales > UBA7541 > Acidiferrum. Next base: position 361,981 of record CAVRAJ010000001.1, read on the forward strand.
GGTGATCTTGATCTCTGGAATCGTCGTTTTCCTGGCTGGTTCGCACATTTTGAAGTCGATTGCCTTTCCGATAGGCTATTTGCTCTTTATGATCCCGTTGCCGGCAATCGTCTATTACCAACTGACGATCCCTCTTCAGATGTGGGCATCACGATTGGCGGCGAGCGGGCTGGTCGCACTCGGTATTCACACCGTGCGAGAGGGGAATCTGCTCATTCTCCCGAACTGCACGCTAAATGTCGTCGAGGCATGCAGTGGAATCCGGTCCCTGCTTTCTCTGCTGGCCGTGGTTGTCGCCTATGGGTATTTGGCAGAGTCGAGCATGTGGAAGCGCAGCGTGTTAGCTGTTGCGAGCATTCCAATTGCTATCGCGACGAACGGGCTGCGTCTTGTGGCGACGGGTGTGCTGAGTTACTTTTTCGGACCGAGTGTGGATTCCGGTTTAGTCCATTTGGCACTTGGCCTGGGTTTCTTCGTGCTGGCTTTTCTTTTGATTCTACTTGTTCATAGATTACTTCGTTTATCCACGGAATCTAGAAGTGCAGTACAGGTGTCTACATGATGTTGTTGCGCACCTCCGTCGCCGCAGTGGTATTGGTAGGAGGAATCTTCGCGACGCATGGTTTCAGACCGAAAGTTGCCGCCCGACTGCAGCGGCCATTGCGAGAATTTCCGTCCGTCATCGGCCTTTCCCAGAGCCAGGATCGTCCTTTCGAGACACAAGTCGTGCGCGCGATTGGCGCAGATGATTATCTCAACCGAGTCTATCTGGGTTCAACGCCGCCAATTGAGCTCTATATTGGTTATTACAGAGACCAACGTTCGGGTGAAAGAATTCACTCTCCCAAGAATTGTCTTCCTGGGTCTGGATGGGAGCCAATCCATTCCAGTCGCGTCCAGATCGCAACTGCGGACGGAATTCCTGTAATGGTGAACGGATACCTAGTGGCACAAGGAATGAAGCGGGATATGGTCCTCTATTGGTACCAGTCCCATGGGCGGGTCGTAGCCAGCGAATATTGGGTTAAGCTCCTGCTAATCGCCGACGGATTGAAAAACAGACCGACCGATGGCGCGATGGTCCGCATCTGGACAACCGCTGCTGATGGCGAAGCGAGCGCTCAAGTGCGCGCGGTGGATTTCGCCCACCGCGTGTATCCACAGCTCAAGGAATTCCTGCCAGATTAACCGTTTGCCGAGCCAAATGTACGTGTACATAGATACTTCATGCCGATTAGCCGGTAGGAAGAGTTTTTTCCCAAGTAAAACAACGCTCAACCTCGTCCCTAGGTCAAGCGGGAAATAAAATTCAGCCTCGATTCCAATTCATTGCAGATAGATACAAGGATGGTACGCCGATGAGAAACATAAACCGGTTCTTTAGTTCAATTCTTTCGTGGACCACAGCCACCCGGATATTAAGGGTGCGTTCACAGAAATGGATTCTTGGCCTCTCTCTTGCCGCCGCTTTATTGAGTTGGGGCTGCCCGAAACAGGATCCACTTCAAGCTTTTACTCCGCCCGCGACTCCCATTGACCAGGGACCCGCCCCTGTCCCGGAGCCGGCGACGGCGCTGCTATTCGGTGCAGCGCTGTTGATCGGCGGAGCAATCGTCCGACGCCGGCGCAATGGCGGGCACAAATAAATTGTTCTCGTCAGTTCGGCACGGAAGTCTCGGCTTCCCTATGTCCCGTCTAACCTGGAGTGTTCCTTGATCCGTCTCTTGAATGCGTACATCCCGAAACGGACGCTTCTGCTAGGGATTTCAGAAGCCTGTTTGATCTCTCTCGCGCTTGTGGCGTCCGCACTGGCGCGGCTGGGCGCAGGAGAAGCCAGCTTTATGCTTAGGTATCAATACGGCGCTCTGAAAATTCTATTTGTAGCGGTTGCGTTTCTGACGTGCATGTATTATTTCGACCTTTACGATTCCACGATTGTAAGCAATCGACGCGAGGCACTTGTCCGTCTCGTGCAAGTGATGGGCGTTGCGTACCTCGCATTAGGTCTCGTCTATTACCTATTTCCGCCGGTGAAATTGGGACGCGGCATTTTTCACATTGGTTTCTTGCTTGTCGGGATTTCACTGCTGCTTTGGCGAAGGCTGTTTTCGGTCATAAATAACACGAAGGGGCTTGCTGAACGCGTGATGATATTGGGCGAAGGCGCGCTGGCTAGATCATTGTTACATGAAATTGAAACGCGTCCGGAGCTGGGAATTCGCGTCGCGAGCCGCGCGGAGATGTTTACAAACGGAAATACACCTGGCAATGAGGAGCGTGGAGGATGGCCAATCACTCTCTCGCAGACCAGTGTTTTCGAAAGCGTTGCAGTCAGTCGTCCCATCCGCGGTGTAGATCGCATCGTCGTCGCGATGGAGGAACGCCGCGGGAAGCTGCCGGTCAACTTGTTGCTGTCCTTGAAGAATCGTGGGGTGCAAGTTCAGGATGGAAATGATGTGTACGAATCGATTACTGGAAAGGTTCCGATCGAATCCATTCGCATCAGCTGGCTGCTTTTTTCGCCCGGCTCTTCTGCCTCGCGCCCGTTCCTAATTTACAAGCGGCTCGCATCCGCGATCATTTCGATTATCGGATTGCTGCTCACGCTGCCGCTTCTGCCGTTCGTTGTTCTAGCCATCAAGCTCAGTTCGCCGGGGCAGGTGTTGTACTCGCAGAGCCGCGTGGGACGCGATGGAACGGTCTTTCGTTGCTACAAATTTCGCACGATGCGCTCAGATGCAGAGGCTGATTCTGGGCCAACCTGGGCCAAGGACGACGATCCTCGAATCACGCCAGTGGGCAAAATACTTCGCAAGACGAGGATGGATGAGATTCCGCAATTGTGGAACGTGTTGAAGGGCGAGATGAGCCTCGTCGGCCCCCGTCCGGAACGGCCGGAGTTTGTTGAAGGGCTTACTCAAGAGATTCCTTACTACCAATTGCGGCACTCCGTTCGTCCGGGAATCACGGGGTGGGCTCAGGTCCTCTATAAGTACGGAAGCACGGTTGAGGACGCCAAGGAAAAATTGCGTTATGACCTCTATTACATTAAGAACGCGTCCGTGGGGCTGGACCTGCTGATCCTCTTTAACACCGTCAAGATCGTACTTTTGGGGCGTGGCGCCAAGTGACGCCCTCTCTCCGTGACCTGCGGTAACCGTTCCTGTTTCTGCCAGGAACGAGGTAATGGATCTCGCTAGCGGTTTGGCAAGGCAAAACAAGTCCACAAAAGTTGCCGCTTCCTCATGGGATTCGCACTCACCATTCTCTACATCGTAGTTACGATAATCTCGCCAGAGCAGTTCGGAAAGGCATGGGCCAGCTATCACGCGTTGATGTACCTCGCCGGGATTACAGTTTTAGCTTCTTTACCCAGCATGGCCAGGTACAAGCTGTGGAAATCGTCGGTGCAAACATTTCTTCTGCTCGGGTTTATCGGTGCGATTTCTTTGTCAGAGCTGGCGAGCGGATGGCTTGGCGGCGTTTTTGAAAGTTGGCGAATCTTCCTGCCGAGCGCGGCAGTATTTTTCTTCATCGTCGTAAACGTGACGACGATTCGAAGGCTAAAGATTGCGACACTAGCTGCAGTTGCATCCTGCCTGATTGTTGCCATGGAGGCACTCTGCGGATATTACGCAGGTTTTCAAGGAGAAATGTTCGTCTTAAGGACCAATATTTATTCCCCGCACGACGACGTGATAGGGCAACTGGCGCGAATACGCGGGGCCGGTTTCTTGAGCGACCCGAATGACCTCGCGCAAATTCTTTTGATTGCGCTTCCGCTCATCTTTATCGCGTGGCGGCGAGGACGCAAGGTTACCAACTTCCTCGTCGTGCTGTTACCGGTTGCCTTGCTGCTGTGGACCACCTTTCTGACACATTCTCGCGGTGGGTTACTCGCCTTGGCTGCTGTCGCTCTGATGGCAGCCCGTAAAAAAATAGGAACGACCGCGTCCACCGCGCTAGCGGCCGTATTCATTTTTGGCATGCTAGCGCTTGATTTCACCGGGGGACGTGGGATTTCGGCGGCAGACGGCGCGGACCGATTGGAAGCATGGGCGAATGGGCTGGAAATGTTCAAGAGCGCTCCCTTGTTCGGAATCGGATTCAATAACTTCACGGACTTGTATGAGATCACCGCGCACAATTCTTTCGTCCTTTGTCTTGCGGAGCTTGGGTTATTGGGAAGCACGTTATGGATGGCATTACTCGTCACCACTACAACTGGACTGAACCGCATTCTCGGAGTGCAAAAGAAAAAGCAGGCGAGCGGATTCTTGGGACTCCTCGATCTTTTTGAAGCGAGTTACATCAGCCGCGGCGAGGCGCTGGTTACAGATCCCCTGCCTTCAGCAGGAACTATCGGCTTGAATTACGTACACGCCCGCCAAGCATTGCCCGCTGTGGATGGCGCCAGCACGGTGGTGGCTCAAACGGGGTTTGAGACTACGCACGCACCGATCATACCGCAGCACTGGGTTGTGGTGATGCGTCTAGCTTTGGTGTCGTTTATGACGACCGCCTGGTTCCTATCACGCAGCTATACGACGACGATGTACCTGATTCTGGGGCTGGCCACCGCTACGATCGCGCTACATCGCGATAACAGCAAATCGAGTGCTCGCGGGCACTGGATATTGTCCACAGTGACGCTCGAGGCACTGATGATCATCGTGATTTACGGCTTAGTTCGCCTCCGACACTAAAAAATCCAAATCGAAATAATGGGTCCGCGGTGCGTGCCATGACGAGAATCCCTCCGCAGTTTATTCCCATGAGTTCACTGACGATCGAGCAATTTCCACTCGTATCCAGTGCGGTTTCAACGCGGTAGCACGCTCGTAACACAAGGCGGATGAAATGAGCGGTACACAGGTCCATACCTATGTCTTCTGGTGTGCCGCATTCCTTTTGTTCTATACCTATGCAGGGTACCCGTTGTGGATCTATCTATGCAGCCGCCTGCATCCGCGACCGCAGCGCCAGGGATCGATACTCCCCACGGTCAGCATCATCCTTGCCGTTCACAACGGAGCGGCGTTGTTGCGGCAGAAAGTCGCGCATCTGCTTTCGTTGAATTATCCGCAAGATCGACTTGAAATCGAGATCGTATCCGACGGGTCAACGGATGGCACGGACGACATACTGAACGAGTTTCGAGATCCGCATGTCAAGTGTTTCCGGTGTCCCGAACATTCTGGCAAGGCGGCAGCCCTGAACATAGGAATGCAAAGTGCCACCGGGGAAATCCTGCTGTTTCTTGATATTCGCCCGTGGATTGAAAGCAACGCCTTGCAACTATTGATCAGCAACTTTGAAGATCCTCGAGTGGGATGTGCTGCCGGAGAGCTAGTGTTGCGCGATGATGGCCACGATGCGGGTGCCAAGGCCGTTGGAAGCCTTTATTGGCGATACGAGCAGTGGATTCGCAATTGCGAGGCAAAAGTTGATTCGCCGCTGGGGGTTTATGGCGGCTTTTATGCAATCCGGCGCAAACTGGCAAGCGCGCTGCCGGACGGAACTATTCTGGATGACATGCTCCAGCCTCTTTGCGTGATTCGTCAGGGATATCGGTCAGTTTTAGACCTACGAGCGCGAGTCTATGACATCTGGCCCAAGAGTTTACGCGGAGAATTTCATCGCAAGGTCCGAACGCTGGCAGGCAACTTCCAGCTGCTACAACTGGCTCCGTGGTTGCTCTCGCGGCAGAATCGGCTGAGGTTCGAATTGATCTCGCACAAGCTTATGCGGCTGCTTGTGCCAGTCTTGCTAGTGATACTTCTAATCACCAATACGCTGTTGGCAAGCCATTCGTTGCTTTATACGGCGGTTTTTACGGCGCAGATTGTCTTCTACGTCCTTGCCGTTCTAGGCGCGGTACGTGGTGTTCCAGTTCTGATGCGGATAGCCGCCCCGGCGAGCGCCTTTTGCATGTTAAATGCTGCCGTGGTCGTGGGTTTCTACAAGTTTCTGTTCACACGGGGACCGCTTTGGAAAATATGGACGTCCAGTATGCCTGCATCGTTTGAAACGGAAAGCCAGCAAGGCGCGGACTGGAACGCAACGATGCTCAACCTGCGGTTACAGGACCAACTTCGAGGCCAGAGGATGACGCGATGAAGTTGAAGGTGACAGTAGTTACGCCGATTTTCCCCATTCCTGCCCAACCTTACCGCGGACACTCAGAATATGAGATCGTTTTGGCTCTTTCGAAACGCGCCGATGTGAATGTTATTTGTCCGTTCCCGCGCTATCCCAAATGGTTCCAGCCGCATTTCGACTATCGCGCTCCTGACTTGTCCTATTCGCCTCCTGGGGTGGAAACACGGTACTTTGAATATCCGGCGTTACCTGGCTTGACGAGGGGTATCAATGGTTTCGTTTGCGGAAAGTACTTGGAGGCATATTTCCGCGAGTGCACGCCGGACGTAGCCTGCAACTTCTGGCTATATCCTGAAGGTTACGCGACCGTTGCGGCGGCGCGCAGGCTTGGCATTCCCGCCGTGGTTGGCTCGATCGGCTCGGACCTGAATCGCTTTGCCGACCCGGCATCCAGATGGTTGACACGGCTGGCGATGAAGCAGGCGACATTCGTTGTAACCAAGAGCGAGCATCTACGCCAGCGAGCCATCCAGATGGGCATCAGCGCGAGCAAGGTCCGAACGATACGGAATGGCTGCAATCCGAGCGTGTTTTATTTGGCGGATCGAAGCGCAGCGCGCGCGCAGTTGGCCGTACACGAAAAGGCTGAGCTCGTGTTGTTCGTGGGCCGTTTGGATACGGCGAAGGGCATCGAGGAGTTGCTCGAAGCCTTTGCGTCCTTGGCGGGTGGTCGTCCAAGGCTGTGCCTTGCTTTTGTCGGGGATGGGCCGGGTGGCGAGCATTTGCGAAGCAAAGCCAAACATCTTGCGCTGGAAGATCGAATTATTCTGAATGGCGCCTGTTCTTCGCAGGAGGTGGCCCAATGGCTCGCGGCCGCCAATGTGCTCGCTTTGCCTAGCTATAACGAGGGATACCCGAATGTCGTCATCGAGGCCCTCAGCTGCGGACGTCCCGTGATTGCGACGAATGTGGGTGGAATCCTCGAACTAGTCAATGAAGAGTCCGGGATTTTAATTGCTCCCAGAAATTCTCGAGCACTGGCCGGCGCGATTGAAATGGCGATGGACAGGCATTGGGATGAACATTCCATATCGGAGCAATTTCGCAGGGGTTGGGACGAAGCTGCCGACGAATTGCTTTGCATCTGTGAGCTGGCATTGCAACAACGAAGAGAGAAACGGCAACTGCCGGCTAAAGCAGCGACTGTCTTAAGCCGTTGATTCTTTGCGCATCGGATCAACCTTGCGCCCATGCAACTCATCCACAATTCGCAAATCTGGGGACCTTCCTACATCAGGCAACGCCTGCGACAGATCGCGCAGCGCACCGCGCCTCCTCTTCGGCGTATTTGGGTGACCATTGCGGACCATTACGAACCTAGGTGGCGGTGCGCTGATTTAGGCACCGCACAATCACGCGTAGCACTATGGCGGTCTGCGTGGCCAGAGATCGCGGGGCGATGTAAGACCGATTCCGCTGGTAACACGCCCCGATATACGTTCTTCTTTCCCGAAGAAGAATATCATCCGACGTTGATTGAACCTCTGGCGGAAATGGTTCGTGATGGAATCGCCGACGTGGAAGTGCATCTTCATCACGATGGCGAAGGCCGCAAGAATTTTGTCGACCGCATAAGCAGTTTTTGCAGGGTGTTGCACAGCGAGCATGGTCTGTTGCGTAAGCGCAAGGGGAAGCTGACATTCGGATTCATACACGGAAACTGGGCCCTGGACAACTCGCGCCCCGATGGACGATGGTGTGGCCTCAACGGCGAGATTCGGGTGCTGCGAGACCTAGGTTGTTACGCCGATTTCACAATGCCCTCTGGAGATTCTCCGACTCAAGCTCGGTTGGTGAATACAATCTACTACTGCAAGGGCGACCTCAATCGGTCGAAATCGTATGACGATGGCGTGGCTGTCACACCTGGCGGTGGCGTTGAAGGTGATCTACTCATAATTTCTGGGCCTATCGGAATGCGCTGGCGAGACCGTTGGCTTCCCCGGTTGGAAACAGGGGAGGTCCGCTACGGAAACGTAGCAACCCCGTATCGCGTGAGGCGGTGGGTGGAATTGGCGCCAAGGATTGGAACCGATACCTTCATCAAGCTCTTTACCCATGGAGCTCAAGAACGCAACTCCTCAGCCTTATTGCACGGCGTACTGGAGTCAGCATTCAACTTGCTGGTTGAGGAAGCGGATCGGCGTGGGTGCGCCGTGCATTTCGCCTCCGCGTGGCAAATGTATCTTGCGATTGAGGCCATCGGGCAAGGCCGCGATCCCGTAGCCGCTGCACGCTGTGAGAAGAACGATCTCGCCGGCGATTGTATGGGAATCCACTGATGCTGAATATCGGCATTGTTGGCTGCGGGAAAATCGCGGACGGTCACATCGAGGAAATTCAAAAGCTCGGATCTGCGCGAGTGCTGGCGGTTTGCGATCTTGAGCCCATTTTGGCGGAACAGATTGCGCTTCGCTACTCTGTACCGCACCAGTACACGGATTTCGATCGTATGCTCTCAGCGCATCGGCTGGACGTAATCCATATTGCCACTCCACCCCAGTCTCACTTGCTGTTGGCCCAGAAGGCGGCTGAGGCTGGGTGCCATGTTTTTCTCGAAAAGCCGCTCGCGCTGAATGCGACAGATGGGCGACGCCTGATCGAGTCTCTGGCCCAAACTAACCGAAAGATGACCATCAACTACTGGTACAACTTCGAATCGCCCGCTCTCGCTCTAAAAGAATTTGTCGCCAAGGGAGATTTAGGCGACCCGATCCACATAGAGAGTTATTACGGATACGACTTGGCGGGCGGATTCGGCCAAGCGCTGCTCTCCGATGATCGACACTGGGTTCATCAACTGCCGGGCAAGTTGTTTCAAAATATCATCGACCACGCCATCAATAAAATTACGCCGTTCCTTCCTGACGAACCGGTGGAAATAATCGCGCGCGCCTATCGCCGGCGACGCTCGAATGGTGACCGCACGGATGGCGTTCTTGATGAACTGCGGGTGATGATTCTTGCCGGCGGCATGTCTGCGTACGTTACTTTCAGCTCGCACTCGCGGCCAGTCGGCCATTTTATGCGGCTGTACGGCACCAAAAATACAGCACACATCGATTTTGCGCTCCGCACGATGTCGGTCGAAGAAAAACAGACGATACCTGGTTCAGCCGGACGTTTGGTGCCACCTTTCAAGTCCAGCTGGCAGTCTCTGCGAAAAGCGGCGCGCAATGCCCGCGAGTTTGCCGGCTCGCGGTTTCATTTTTTTGAAGGGATGAGCCGGTTATTGTCGCTGTTTTATAAAAGCATTCTGCACGACACACCAGTACCGATCCCCTACACGGAAATATTGCGCGTATCGCAAATCATGGATGTGATCTCCGCGCAGGTTTACCCGGCTGGACAGGCATGAGAATACTTGTTACGGGCGCCGCCGGTTTTCTGGGAACGGCCCTGATTGAGCGCCTCCTTGCTCGCGGCTTCAACGAGATTCGCTGCAATGTACGCCGTCGGGCCGATATTCCCAAGATGGACGCTCTGTTGGAGAGGCATGCGGGTATCAGCCTTGACTATTGCATCGGAAACCTTCGATATCGAGCGGATGCGGCTCGAGCAGTGGAAGGTGTGCAGCTCATTTTCCATCTTGTGGCCGGAAAGAAGGGAACTGCCGCCGATCTGTTCCTCGATTCTGCCGTAGCTTCCAGGAATCTGCTGGATGCCGTAGCGGACCGCGAACCGATGCGTATCGTTCTGGTGAGTTCCTTCGGCGTCTATGGAGTCGCTGGCCTCGGCCGTCGGGCACAGGTGAACGAACAGACTCCGCTCGAACCCCACCCGGAGTGGCGCGATCATTATTCCTATTCCAAACTGCGCCAGGAACAGCTTTTCTGGGAATACCAGCGGCGGAATGGTTTCGAACTAGTGGTGTTACGCCCGGGCGTAATCTATGGGCCTGACGGTAGTCATTTTTCCAATCGCGTCGGGCTGACGATCGGCAAGTGGCAGTTGCATTTCGGTGGCAGCAATTTGCTTCCACTAAGTTACGTCGACAATTGCGCGGAAGCTGTCGTGGTTGCAGGAACCCATCCGAACGCTGCCGGTCAGGTTTACAATGTGCATGACGACGACCTGCCGACTTGCCGTCAATACCTACAAGCTTATAGGAAGAACGTCACGAAAATTAGATCCATTTCCGTACCCTACTTCGGCGTGCAGTTACTTTCCTCAATGGTCGTAAAGTACAACCGCTATTCGAAAGGCCAGTTGCCAGCAATCCTCACGCCGTATAAGGCGGCAAGTCAGTGGGGCGGAAATCGCTTTGACAACTCGAAGCTACGTTCCATTGGGTGGAAGCAGTTGGTGTCGACGGCAGAGGGTTTGCAACGGTCGTTTGCAGCGTTCCGCACTGGATTGGACGCCGTTAGAGTGAATAAAACAGTTCCGTCGACCGTGACCACGAATCGGGCAGAAACTTCAATCGGCGAGTTGCCGGGTACCTCCGAGGAGTTGGTCATGGGTGCTGTGGTGGGCGCAGACTACCACGGCGGATTCGATCTCCTGCTCGCTGCTTTCTCGGCTCTGCGAAAGACTGGACGACATGCCAGGGTGATCATTTTCACTGCGCACAATTCGCAACAAATCGCCAGTGAGGCCGCAATTCGGGAGCTAAGCTCTGACGTTCGGTCGGACCTTCGGTGTGTGCCCAACGACTTGACCACGCCTGACTCGCTTCAGGAATGCGATGTCCTGGTTTCGTTGCAGGATGGGGTTCCACCTTTGGTGTTGCGGGCCATGGCTTCGCGCATTCCAATCATCACGACGGCTGTCCGCTTTCCAGAAGCCCTCCGAAATCAACCAGCGGTCATATTCATCCGGCATGGTGATAGAGAGGCGTTGCAAGATGCATTGCAGAAGCTGTCTGAGCAGCCGGGACGAAAGCGGGCATCCGGCTCGGACCCTGAAGCCAATATCGCAAGGTATTACAGCGATACGTATTTGTGGCGGAAAACTGGTTCGCCAGGCGCGAACGGGCACACGCGGAAAGGGCGTGCGCTGATTAAGCGAGCGCTCTTCAGCGCCATTCCCGACAGCCAATTACTTGAGCATGGGAATCGGAACCGGGCGCAGATTGCGATCACCGTCGATGACGGGCCGGATCCAGTCCATACCCCGCGAATGCTAGATATCTTTCGGGAGCATGGGGTCAGGGCTACGTTTTTCGTAGTTGGAGGAGCCGCTGAGCAGTATCCGGAAATCGTGCTACGAATGAAAAAAGAAGGGCACGACGTCGGTAACCACTCCTACAGCCATCCGTACTTCCACAGGCTTTCCTGGTCTGGTGCCATTCGAGAGATAGGAATGACCGGATGGGTTCTGGACCGTATTCTGGGAGAGAAATGCAAGCTCTTCCGGCCGCCTCACGGCAAATTATCACTGCGAAGCCTCATCCCTGCTTGGGTTGCCGGCCAACAAGTGGTGATGTGGAACGTCGATCTGAAGGATTATCGTGCCTCCGCGGGAGAGGTGGAAGCGCAATTGAATCGAACCGTCTTTGCCCCTGGCGACATCATTCTCTACCACGGCACTAGCGAGCCCTCGCTAAGAGCACTGCCGCGCGTGATCGAAGCCGCGCTCGCCCAGAAACGCGAGTGCGTGACGATTTCCCAGCTCATTAGGAATTAGGCTTCTAGTCTTCGGAAATTTCCGAGGTCTCTCGATTGTACTTGCTATGAGATTAGTTCCTTACTCGCAAGCTTCAGGCCGATCGCGTTCTAGTGTTGGAATGTTTGAACAGATCTCGCACTTAGCCACGAATAGCTCTCCGATTTCACAAGTTGTTACAAGAGCTCCGCTATTTTTAAGATTGGCCAAGACCATGACCCGCTGGCGGATCCGCGGCGGTAACCGGCTCGTGGGCATCTTCGGGCAATTAGGAATGCTCAATGTGGTCGCGCAATATCAATTGGGTCGCGGGGTGAGTTTCAGCGTACCGCTGTTCCGCGCCGACAGCTGCTGGGACCAGCGCGACATCGAAGATTATGAAAAGCAACTCATTCATTCGTTTTGCCGCCTGCTTCAACCATTGTTTGACGTGGTCTTATTCGATTGCGGAGCGGATATAGGGACGTTTTCAGCACTCGTCTGTTCGCAAACCTCCCGTGTCACGCGTGTTATCGCGTTCGAGCCGAATCCTGACGTAGCGAGGTTCATGAAGCATAATCTGTCCCAGTTGCAGATTCCATCAAGAGCGATCACCAAGGCAGTAGGTTGCTTCAAGGGCACGGGTCGTCTGGAAGTCCCAGATTATGACAACTCTGATCACGCCCGTTTTCTTGTTCCCGGCGATGGTCCCCTGGAAGTAGTCACCATCGATAGTTTTGGCGTGCGAGGGGGCGACGTAGCCATCAAGATCGACGTGGAGGGCGGCGAACTGGAGGTGCTTAAGGGCGCTGCAGACACTATCTGCTCGGCGCGAAAGTGTGTGATAACCCTGGAGGCTAACCCCCGAGTTGCCAGGCGCACGAAGCGCGATCCGGTGGAATGTCTAAGATTCCTTCAGTCGTTGAGACCGTTTGATTTTGTCGTTGCCGAAACCGAAGAATCTCCCTTGACGTCTACTCCAATCATCAAGGATGGACAGAAGGCCAACCGCAATGTGATCGGGTGGACACGGTAAACCGGTTGCTCGCCACGAAAGAGATTTTGGTAAATCTACATTTGTTGCCGCAGCACTTTTGCTGGAATCAAAGAGTTGTCATTGAGCTGACCGGACTTCACCCGCGCGGTTTGTACCCGAAAGGTTTATCGCAATGCTGAACTGCTTATTTCCGTGTCTTAAAAGCCCGCAGGTATTTTGACAGCTATATCCAATCCGGAAATCAGTTTGTCGACCTTGACCAATCCCGCGCCTGCATCCGCCCACAGCAATGCCAAGGTAATCGGGCGCAATTTCATCTTCATGGGCTTGGAAGTGCTGATTACGCTCGTTTGCACCTTGTTGACGACCGTGGTCATTGCGCGAGTCATTGGTCCCACCCTGTTGGGCTACTTCAATCTGATATTTTGGCTGACTTCCATAACGTGTTCGGTCGGTTCGCTGGGCATCCCGCTCACAACTTTCAAGTACATGGGGGAATTCCTCGGTGGCGGCCAAAAGGAGCTCGCGCGCGCCGTATTCTTTTACAACCTTTGGGCCCAAACGGTGATTGCATGCGTGCTAACGGCCATCGGCCTGATCGCCGCTTTCATCATGGTTGATCCAGCGTATCGCCTTTTTTCGGCTTTGCTCGTATTGAGCATGGTGCCCAACATGATTACGTTCGTGCCCTCGCAAGCTAATTGTGCCGCCGAGGACGCGTCTCTCAACACCCGGGGCGCATTGGTGGGAGCGATAGTCTATGTGATTGCAGTGGCTGTAAGTCTCCTCCTGGGCTGGAATCTGGTCGGCATTGCCGCGGGCGTGGTGCTCTATCGCACTGCGGAGTTGGCCGTAAAGACCGTTCCCGTATTTAGGTCAATGAAATCAGTGCCCCGGGTGCCGTTGCCGAGAGAAATTCGTAAGCGGATGTTTTCCTTCTCCGGTTTGAGCACTGGACTCATGATTTTGCAGATCGTGATCTGGGACAGGTCCGACATCATTTTCTTGAAATTACTGCAGCCCGATATTCGTCAACTGGCCTTTTTCTCGGTTTGCTTCAGCGTAGCGGACCGGCTCATGCGAGTGCCCCAGACATTTGCCAATGCGCTTTCAGCCACGCAGATGGCCGAGTACGGCCGCGACAAGGAACGCCTCTTCAGAATGACCTCCAAGGCATCCACCTATGTGCTTCTGGGAGCGCTTCCAATTTTGATCGGGGTCGCCTGCATCGGAGGTCCATTTGTGCGGGTCATGTACGGGTCGCAATATCTTCCGGCGATACCAGTCTTCATAGTTGTGGCACTTCTCAGCATTCCAAAGGCGATACTGACCCCCGCACAGACTCTCCTGTATTCGGCCGAAGACTTGGGATTCATCTTGAAGTGGGGCTGTGTAGCCGCAGTGATCAACGTGCTTCTTGATCTCGCGCTGATTCCAAGTCATGGCGCACTTGGCGCAGCATGGGCAAATGGCGCGGCCCAATCCTTTGCTGCACTAACTATCTGGGGCCGTGTGCTGGTTCGCTATCCCGTCCGAATCGATGTGCACGTTTTGTTGAGACTTGCCGCCGCAACACTTGCGATGGCGATCGTTGTTCTTGGCATTGTGGCGATGCCGTTCAGCGCACTCCTGAAGTTGTGCCTTGCCGTACCTGCGGGTGCCATCGTTTTCCTGGTTACAAGCCGGATGTTCATGGTGCTCCAGAAGGATGATCGTCGGCGCCTGCTGCAACTTTCTGCCTTGCTGCCTACGCCAGTCGGTTCCTCGTTCAAACGCTTGGTCGATTTCCTCGTTCCGCAACCAGCGATTATAGAAGTTGCAAGATAGAGTCTGAAAGGTTTCATTCCAATGGGCAGCGTAAGGGAAGTGGGGTGCTCAGTGGCTATGGCCGGCACGCAGGCGGCACGAGCCTCCGCCCTAAGTATCGTCCACGTGGGCGACAGCATGGAAATGGGCGGAGCAGAAAAGCTAACAGCCACGCTGTGCCGGCTGCAGCGCGACCGGGGTCACATTGCGTCTGTCCACTGCCTTTATCGGCTTGGCGTGCTCGGCGAGGAGCTGCAGGCTGAAGGGTTTGAGGTTATTCTCCACCACCCTTGCTCGTATCTTCATCTGGTGCGCGGATTGTACAAGTCGTTTCGGCGCTCTCACCCTGACGTGGTGCATTGCCACAATGCTACTGCGGCCATCATCGCTGCCTTTCCTGCCCGCCTCGCTGGGGTGAAGACGATCATCGCGACTAGGCACGGCTTGGTTAAGCCTCCTTACCAGATACGCCGTGAATTGAAATTTGCGCTCGCTTCGCGCTGGTGTGATTGGATCGTTGGAGTATGCGAAGGCACGCGGACCAATCTGCGGGCGGCTCCGTTCGCCGCCCGCGACAAGATCATTCACATCTATAACGGTGCTTTGCCCGCGGATATCCTGGCTGCCCCGAGACCCAAAAAAGGCTTTACTTTGCTTTATGTTGGCCGTTTGGCGCCGTTGAAAGACCATGCCACATTGTTGCGGGCACTTGCACTCACACGCATGCAGCATCCGGACGTGCAGCTATGGATGGTTGGTGGCGGGCCCCAGGAGTTCAGTCTGCGGAAACTCACCTCTGAGCTCGGCCTGAACGATTGCGTCACCTTTTTCGGTGAACAGGCAGATGTATCGCCATTCATGCGCGCGGCTGATCTTTTTGTGACTACTTCTGTGACCGAAGGCTTGCCTGTATCCCTGTTGGAAGCAATGTCGGTTGGTTTGCCGGCGGTAGTCACCGACGTCGGAGGAATGAGCGAGATAGCTCGTTTGTCAGGAGCAGTCACAGTTGTCCCATCGTCCGACCCTGAGGGCATGGGAGCTGCTTTGTCCGGCGCGATTGCGCGAAGGCAAGAACTGCCGAAGATGGGGCGACTGGCCAGCTACTGCTACGAGCAATATTTTCGACCGGAACGTATGCTCGATGATTACATGAATCTTTACAATCGTTGTGTCTCTCACAATCCAGCGCTGCACTCCGCGTAGAATGCCGCGCCCGCTCACGCAGTCGTAAGAGAATCCGCC
Organism: uncultured Acidobacteriota bacterium; assembly: GCA_963718945.1. GTDB lineage: Bacteria > Acidobacteriota > Terriglobia > Acidiferrales > UBA7541 > Acidiferrum. Next base: position 377,774 of record CAVRAJ010000001.1, read on the forward strand.
CCTTAGCGGGCACGCAGCTGCTCCTTTAGTGTCTTCCCGTGGCACGCCGGAGCCGTCGTTGCCTTTTCGTTTTGTTCCGAGGCCTCATACGTTGCAATTCATCTACCACCATCGCACCATGGGCCGCAGTTCTCAAGCCATGCACATTCGTAGCATGGTGGAAGCATTGAAAGCAGATGGCCACGAGGTGACCATCGTATCCCCTCCCGGCGTAGATCCACTCAAGTCCGCCGGAATGATGCCATTTTTGCGCAAAGCGGATCGGGCACGCGGCCTCGAACGGGTTTGGAAATGCATTAGCTGCGAGTGTCCACAGTTCGTTTTTGAAGTATTCGAAATTCTCTATAATTTGTTTCTTCCATTTCGGTTGTTGCCAATTCTGTGGCGTCAACCGGAGGCCGTCCTCTATGAGAGACACGCTTACTTCATGTTCATGGGGGTGCTGTTGGCAAAATGGCTAAAACGACCAGTCGTGCTCGAAGTAAATGAACTCGCAGGGTTCACGCGAGCCCGGGGCTTGATCATGGAGCGCCTCGCGCGAAGGATCGACACATGGGTATTCTCGCGAGCCAGTCACATTCTGTGCGTGTCTCATGTTCTTGCAGACGAAGCTCAGCAGCGTGGCGCCACAAGTGAACACGTCCATGTCTTGCCCAATGCAATTGATCCAGATCGATTCCGGAGCTCCGGGGTCGGGCACGCACTTCGGACTCGTCTGCGTCTCGATCGATCAATCGTCATCGGTCACGTGGGACTGTTCTATCGCTGGGACCGCCTGGACGTATTGATCGAGGTGGCGAGGAGCATCCGCGACAGGCATCCAGAGATAAAAGTACTGCTCGTGGGCGATGGCCCTGAGATGGAAAATTTGAAGCAAACCGCGTTTCGATTGGGAATGGAAACAGAAGTAATTTTCCCCGGACCTGTGGCACGTGACGACGTGCCCGAGTACATCGATGCCATGGATATCTGTGTGCTCCCGGATTCCAATGCGTTCGGATCCCCGATTGCCCTGTTTGAGTTCATGGCCATGGGCAAGCCCTGCGTAGTTCCAGACCTTGGCCCAATGCGTGACGTGATCGATGACCATCTGACGGGCATTATGTTTCCTCACGCGGATTACATCGCTCTGAGAGAGGCGCTCCTGGTGCTCGTCGAGGATTCAGCGCTCCGGATGCGAGTCGGTGCCCGGGCAAGAGACGCTGTTTTTAGCCGCCACACGTGGGCCGCGAACGCTCGCTTCGTGGTTCAGTTAGCCCGCGCTGAGAGTTCGGCCCGGACCTTCGCCCAGATGAAACAATTTGATTGCGACACCCACTAGATGAGAAAGGAAATCTGAATGCCTCCAGAAACAAAGCTACGGGTTGGACTGGTTGGAGCAGGCTACATAAGCGAATTTCACGCCAAAGCTGTTCAGCGGGTGCCTAACGCACGAATCATTGGAATCGCCGACGTTATAAACTCTCGCGCCGCGAATCTGGCTGCTCGGTTCAGCATCCCGAAAGTCTTCCCAACGATGGAAGCGATGATTGACGACGGAGTCGACGTGATTCATATTCTGACTCCTCCTGACACTCATGCACAATTGGCGATCGCCGCGCTTCAGAATGGCTGCCATGTGTTAGTGGAAAAGCCCCTGGCGATCGCCGCGGAGGAGGTCGATCGCATTTCTGCTGCCGCCGCAGCCGCGCAAAAATCCGTTTGCGTGAACCATTCCATGCTGTACGACCGTTTCGTATCCAGAGCGCTGAGCCTCGTCCGTTCCGGCGCGATCGGAGTTCCGCTTAGTTTCGATTATTTTCGCAGCAGCGAATACCCTCCTTACCGCGGAGGGCCCCTGCCGATCCACTATCAGGGCGGTGGCTACCCTTTTTTGGACCAAGGTGTGCACGCGGTGTATCTCGCTGAATCTTTCATGGGCGCAATCGAAGATGTGAAGGCCTTCTACGGGACACACGGGGGCGACTCCAACCTCCTGTTTGACGAGTGGCGCGTCGCAGCGCGATGCCAGCATGGCACCGCAAACATCCAGATTTCATGGAACGTAAAGCCTTTGCAGAACTGGTTCGTGGTCCAAGGGACGAAGGGGGTGGTTCGGGCGAATCTGTTCGCGATGTGCGTGACTCACACCTCGCAGCTCCCGCTACCAAAAGCACCGGCACGCGCGTTACAAGCGATGATCGAGGGACTCAGCATTTGTACACAAGTTCCATTGAATGTCGCTCGCTTCGCGGCTAAGAAAATCGTCCAGTACGATGGCCTGCATTCCTTGGTAGCTGCGTTTTATCAGGCGTTGCAAACGAACGCACCGATGCCGGTGCCGGTCGAGCAGGCACGCTCCACTGTCTATTGGACAAGCCGCGTGTCTCAAGAAGCCGATGAAGCAAAGATCAAATTTCAGGCCCAATTCCAAAGTGTGGGACAAGCGAAGGTTCTAGTGACTGGGGCAAATGGTTTGATCGGGCGACATTTGGTGCGGCGACTATTGCAAGAAGGGAACAGAATTCGCATCTTTGTTCGACGGCAACCGATGGCGGAGTTCATGAAGGATCGCAACATCGAAGTTTTCCTTGGTGATCTAGGAGATCCCGCCGCCGTTGACCGAGCCGTCGCTGGTGCCGAAATTGTTTATCACGTGGGTGCGGCCATGAAGGGAGGCGCTCACGATCATGAACGGGGCACCGTCTGCGGCACGCAAAATATTGTGGATAGTATGCTTCGGCACGATGTGCGGCGGCTCGTCTATATTAGTTCACTTAGTTGTCTGCACGCAGCGGTTGCGCGACGGAACGACGTGATAACAGAGGATTGGCCAGTGGAACGATATCCTGCAAAGCGAGGAGCCTACACCCAGGCGAAGACCGCGGCCGAAAAAATAGTGCTCGATGCGGTTCGAGATCGACATCTCCCGGCAGTTTTGCTTCGTCCCGGAAGAGTTTTCGGCCCGGGTATGACATTACTTACACCTGAGGTTGCCCGCAAGATGGGAAATCTTTTTGTCATCCTCGGAGATGGCACCCGCAAACTGCCTTTAGTCTATGTAGAGGATGTGATCGATGCTGTTGCGCTGGCCGCCGAAACTAGCACATTCGATGGCCGTGTCTTCCACATCTTGGATCGAACGCAGATTACACAGAATCAAGTCGTACGTGACTACATCGCGAAGAATGGAAAGAAAGCAACGGTTATCCGCGTGCCTGTGGCCATCGTGTATGGTCTCGCGATCGGTTTCGAACTTTTGTCCAAGGCTATAAACCGGCCGGTCCCGCTTTCCATTTACCGCGTCAAATCCGCGCTCGCTCGTATGCAGTTTGATTGCGCCCGGGCAGAAAACGAACTGGGCTGGCAACCTCGCGTCGGCGTCTCTTCCGGCCTCCAAGAAACAATGGCGGCCGAGCGCGTCAACTCCAGCAATAATGTGCTTGGACGGGTACAGGAAAACTGCGCAGTCAAGTGACTGCCTACAATTCTTGGGGACCAGAAAATTTTCATGCTGACTGACACTCGAAGCGCCGTCCATGGAAAGGTTGGTCCTGCGATGCGCAGACCATGGGCGGCTCGAATCGTTCGAGGTGTACTCTGGCGGCTCGCGAGATGGACGCGCGTGACGGTCTTGCGGGCACCTCACAGCGATGTCGGCCCGGATTGCCCTGCTGGGTGTTCACTGGCCCGAGTTGCGGGCGCGGCTTTCGCAGCCGATCACGACTTGGCCAACGAAGCCATGGGTGCGGCTGGCGAGCCGCTTGGCTTGGTGGCCCAGCGATTCGCGCACGGTGATGAGTTTTTCGGCTGGCTGGCGGGAGGTCGAATCAGAAGTTTTGGCTGGGTCACGTACCAAGACCGTGCGCTCGGCCCCATCCAGCTAGCCGAGGCTTCGGGACGGGCCTTTCTGTATAACTTCTATACATTAGAAGGGTATCGAGGCCAAAGGCTTTATCCAGCCCTTCTACTTGCGATGCGGCACGTTCTCGGCCAGGAGAACGTAACAGAATTTGTCATCGATGTTGATGTGCATAACACAGCATCGGCCAGGGGAATTGCAAAAGGGGGTTTTGTCCTTGCTGGCCAGGTTGCCTTCCTGACCATCTTTTCCCGCTGGCGCTGTCTCGGCAGACGTACGGTGTGCGAACGCACGACGTCCTCCCTGTTTCGAACCGTTTGAACAATGAGTCCCTAATGTTAGAATTGCCAAAAGATCTGACAACCCGAGTCATCCGGAAAGAGTTCGAATGGGACGCAATCCAAGAGGATTGGGATGCTCTCTATGCGTCGAGCCCTTATTCATCTATTCCCCTAGATTTTGTTTGGTTGCGCTGTTGGTGGCGCGTGTACGGCGCTCTCTACGGTAAGGGAGGCTTGCGCATTGTGACCGTCTGGCGGGGTTCACAGTTGATATGCGCCGTTCCACTTTACGAGGGCCGCGGGGTGGGCGGTTCCCTCGGCGGCCGTCACCTCCGGTTTATCTCCACCGGGGAGGCCGAGCACGAGGAGACCTGCCCGGAATATCTGAACCCTCTCTGCCTGCCTGGAGAAGAGGCGATTTGCGCCGATGCAATATGGAGCGAGGTGAGCCGTATGGACTGGGACCACTTGGAATTTCTGGATCTCACGGAAAACTCCCCGCTCCTGCAGGCCTGCGCATTACCCAGCGACGCCCGTCCTTTCTCCCGGGGCAGTTGCCCCGTTGCGGATCTCGCGTGCGGGTTCGAGGCCTACCTCGGACGTCTCTCTCGAAACGCGCGCCAGCACGCTCGTCGTCTTTTCAGAGAGGGAGAGCGGGCCAAAGCCCAGTTCGAGATAGTAGATGGAGAGCAGGCAGTCGGAGCGTTCGATGACTTGGTCATGCTACACCAGCACCGATGGTCCGTGGACGGGAAACCGGGAGCATTCGCGGCCCCGCGATTCATCGAATTCCATCGCATGCTAATAAAGGAGTGGCTGCCGGGTGGGCGGGCCCTTCTCGCACGGCTCTCCCTCGCGGGAGTTCCTGTGGCCGTTGTATACGGTTTCCTAAACGGTCAGAAATTCGATTTCTACCAGTTGGGAGTACGACGAGAGCCCTCTGGGCCCGTGCGCAGTCCAGGAATCCTGGCCAATTTGCTGCTAATGCGAGCTCTTGCGGAAAGAGGGGTGACAGCCTACGACTTCCTCCGCGGATCGGCGTCCTACAAGCGGCGGCTGTCTACGCAGGAAAACCAGTTATTCGGGGTTAGGATATGGCGGCCGACACTGCGTGCGGCCATCCACCGCTCAGGCCAACTCGCAGCCCGCGTTCTGAATAAGGGCCATCGGCTCATGAAGAGAAGTTGACTTGATGAAGAAAGCGATCGCGACCCGTCTTTTGTGCCGGAGTGGCTTGCGCGCCCTGCTAGGTCGGGCGATTGAGTGGTCCGGAGTGCTCGTTCTCAATTATCACCGGGTTGGTGACGGCAAGGAATCACCCTTCGACCGAGGACTTTGGAGCGCTGACGCCGAGGCCTTTACCGACCAAATCCGGTTCTGCAAGTCCCAACTCGATGTGATCACCCCAGACGACATCCCCCGAGTTGTGGCTAATGGGTCGGGTCGCCACGCTTTAATTACGTTCGACGACGGATATAGGGACAATTACGAAACTGCATTCCCGATACTCAAAGCGGAGGGTGTTCCTGCCACATTCTTTATCGCTACCGGGTTTGTGGACGCCCCCCGGCTGCCCTGGTGGGATGAAATTGCCTGGATGGTGCGCATGAGCCGTCAGGACCAGATTGAACTTCCGGGGTGGATTCCTCTCCCGGTTTCATTCGATGAGCCGGACCGCGAGGAGACTGTCCGTACACTCTTGAGGGCTTACAAGGCGATGCCCTCAGAGGCCACTGACTTCTACCTTGACGCTATCGCGAAGGCCACCCGATCTGGACGGTGTGGGAAGGATGAGGGAATCAGCTTCTGGATGACTTGGGACATGCTACGAGAAATGAGGGCGTCAGGGATGACGGTCGCCGGGCATACGGTAACTCATCCGGTTTTGGCTCGGGCGCCACTCGCCAGGCAAAGGGAGGAGATTCTTGGGTGTGGCACTCGACTGGCCGAGGAGATGCGTGAGCCGATGCAGTACTTCAGCTATCCGGTGGGTGGGCCGAGCAGCTTCAACTCCGTGACGCAGGACTGCCTGCGCGAGGCTGGGGTCCGCTACGGCTTCAGCTACTACGGCGGCTTTCGGCGATTCGGCGATTGGAACAACTACGATGTCCGAAGGGTGGCTGTTGAAACCTATTTCACTCCTGATTGGTTCCGGTCGATCGTTACCCTGCCCCAACTCTTAGCTTGAGCGGGAAACGATATTACTGACGACTACTCGCAGGCATAGTTATTTCCACACAGGCCCGCTGGCGGTGATCGTCATACCCTGAACCGCCGTGGCAAGAGCTTTCGTTGAGCCGGCCGCCGTGATGGTCCCGCCCGAGGACGTGACCCCCTTGGTAACTATGAGGCTATTGTTCGCATCAAGAGTGATCGTAAATGTGCCGCTCGACGGACTTCCAGGAGTCGAATCGAGAATTTTCGGAGTCAACGCGCTAAACCCAGATGCGTCCCCGAGCTGAATCGTATAAATATTGTAACTGACTACATTTCCAGGATTATTGTTATTCGCCTCGATGCGATATTGCCAGGCGGCAGCGTTAGCTCCGTTTGCGTTCTCTGCTACGATTGCGATTGTTGGGGCGGCTGGAACTAGAGCCGTGTAAAGCGCCTCTTGCGTGCCGTCGATGCACTTCACCGTTGCCGACACCACCGCGGGATTAGTTTCGCAGTGGCTTACAAATGTCGTGCTGCGCGCAGCCGTATCGGTCTCGAGCCGGTCGAGAATAACCAGGGTGTTGATTCCTCTAAAGTAGTAATACTCTCGCACTACCGAAACCGCCATCGAGTTCTCTCTGGATTGCTTGCCGGAGTCAACCACGTTGTTATGATAAGTGAGCGTCAGGTCGACAGCGGCGAATGCGTAATTTGACTGGCTCTCCAAGCGTTTGACGATACCAGGTCCGTCTGAATATTCTTGAGCTATCACTCCTGCCTGACCGCCGACCAACGGGACATTGTGAGCCAAGCCTCCAGCGGCGCTGGTAGTGCCTACGCTGTTGTAGCCGGCAACCGTTTCCGAGTACCCCATCGTTTCTCGGATTATATTCACTCCTTTGCGGGAGGCTTGAAAGGTTCCCGCGTCGACGTGCCAATGCCCGGTCCCGATAGAAAGATCAGGCGAAGGATTACCTCCTTGGTTCAACCCCATCTGCCACAGCATGGTTGTGCCAGTTGGGACCCAGGTGTCGTGCAGATACATGTACTGAGCGCCCGATGAATAATAATCGAGAGGAAGATTAGAGAAGCCCAGAGATGTGCCACCGGGATCGACAGACTTGAATAGCGGTCCGATGGCTGGATTCACCGTCGAGATCCACTGGCGAGCGTACTTACCGATGTTGGTCCCGCTATATTCCGTCGAGGCTGCTTGCATGAAATCGCCGTAGTATTGGCTGGACATGCCGCATCCACCATGGGCGTCAGGACCATTGTGGCTTATGTATCCACAGCCCGTTCCATTAATCCAGTTCTCGTCATCGCCCCATGTGAATCCATCCCACATACCGCGGCTCGTTGTCTGCATGAGCATCGTGTTGTAGATGGTCTGCAAAACGCCAGATTGGAAAGCCGTCGTCTCGGTCCACATATCGCGGCCTAGAAGCGCCGAGGAAGTTAGGGCAACAGCATAGTAGTTGAGGCAGTAGCGCCCGTACTCGCCGCCGCCTTCTTGACTGTAAAGCCCGTACCCAAGCGCGCCATTTTTTCCTGTACCAGTCGGAGAGACAAAGTTAAGCAAGGCGTTCCAGCGGTTCACCGCGCCATAATTCAAATTTGCGGTGGCGCTCGGGTTGTCGATATAGCTGGCAATCCCAAAGTCAAAATCATTACGAAACTGCCCGCAGAAATAATTACTGACGGGCATTCCAACATTGCCCCAAGTTTGTGCTGGGCTGTCCTGATTGGCCTGCCAGGCACTCCAGTTGGCGTCGAACCCGCTAGTCTGCGCAGAGGTGAGGCATGAAGCTTTCGCGCATCCGGGCGCGAGCCAGTCCCGAATCAATATCCGCTGCTCCCCGAGCGCCCGCATGTTGTCGTCGCCTGTTCCTGTCCCGTTTGTGGAGGCGGGGCTGAAAGATACAACGTCGGTGATTGCTTGCGTGCAGGCCGCGGAGACGTTCATCACGAGACAGGTAAACGCAACGTCGTAATCGTCGAGCGGTCGAGGGCTGGTAGTGAGTCCTGCATATCCGGTGCTCTTCACCCAGGCCTGCGCGGTCGAGATGCGCGCGGGATTCCAGAATAACCTTGGGTGGCCTGTAGGAATATTGAGGCCGTCAATCGTGTGAGTAGAAATCGCGGACAAGATAGCCACGGACGCTGAACCCGTCTTGGATGCGTCCGCCGAACTAGTGGCCCTGACGGTAACGTTGCCAGGTGAAGGAATTGTCTGAGGTGCCGTATAGAGTCCCGCACCATTAATTGTTCCGCAAGTCGCTGCGCTGCACCCAGTTCCTTGCACCGTCCATGTCACCGCTGTATTCGAGGTCCCCACAACTGACGCATCGAACTGTTGAGTTGCCCCCGTCAACAGTGAGGCGCCGCTTGGCGTCACAGTCACGCCAATAACGGGCACAATGGTTACGTTTGCTGATGCTGTCTTGCTCGGCTCGGCCATGCTCGTTGCAACCACGGTAACGCTCGGCGGAGAGGGTGCTACCAGTGGCGCCGTATATACAGCCGCCAACGAACTAGTTGCGAGCGACCCACACGAGGCGCCGCTGCAGCCCGTGCCGCTTAAGTTCCAGGCCACCGCCGTATTCGTTGTACCTGTCACGGTTGCCGTGAAAGAGTCCGTGCTGGCAGTAGGAACGGAAGCACTCGTCGGGCTAATGCTCAGCAAAACCGCAGTCGCGACCACGACGGTAATGCTTGCCGAAGCTGATTTGGATGAGTCCGCCACGCTGGTCGCTTTCACGAGGAGTGTTGCAGGCGAGGGCACACTGGACGGTGCGGTGTAGAGTCCGCCTCCCGAAATGGTACCACACGCTACGCCGCTGCAACCCGCGCCGTTCACACTCCAGTTCACCGCCGTGTTCGAAGTGCCAGCTACTGTTGCCGCGAACTGTTGAGTGGCTCCAACTGACACACTTGCGCTATTGGGGCTAACCTGCACCGCTACGCCAGCCGCAGTGGCAACGTTAAGAGTAGCGTTGGAGCTGGTCGCGCTGCCTGCGCTATTGGTAACGACTACCGCGAAAAGCGCACGATTGTCGGAAGTTGTCGTGGGCGGAGTCGTGTATGTAGAAGAAGTCGCGCCGCTGATCGCGTTTCCATTCTTCTGCCACTGATAGCTGAACGGGGCCGCGCCTGTCACTGCTACAGAAAAAGTTGCTGTTTGCCCAGCTGTGACATCCGCGCTGACGGGTTGGGCTGTAATGGACGGTGTTGCGCTAGTGCCACCGCCTTTGGAGCTATTGGTCGGGCTCGTCAGACCTGCGCACCCTGAAAGAGACAGGCCGCCTAAGAGAGCAACGAGCAGAAGAAGTCCGCACGTTTGAGTCCGTGGAGAATGACAGGCAGTCAATATTTGGCTCCGGCTTCTACCTAAGCTCCGTGTCGAAGTGCAACACGCGCTCCTGCCTACTGTGAATACAGGAGCAGGACGGCCAATACATCTGCCCAACAGTCCAAAAAAGGGGAACTGCCCAAAGGCTGTCCCTAGGTGTCCATAGAGCCAAGAGGATCTGAAATCGAGGCTGGCAACGGGATACCAGGTCGAATTGGTCCCAAAACCTCTTTAGAGAAGTGCCAAACTCATCTAAATGCAGGGCTTACCTAAAGTGATGTTGAACAAGCTGATCAACGAGTTCCGTCGGGTTCGCCTGCCTGCGCATGAGAATCACTGCCCTCCTTTGGCTAGAGCGGAGTAGCTCTTCGAACACTTTGTCTCTGCATCGGAACTCCGAGCTGAGGCAGTTCTGTGGGTCAAATCAATATGTGTGGTATCGCTGGCATCCTTAATCTCGATGGGGCCGTCGTCAGTCCGGAAATCCTGCAGGGGATGATCCGGATGTTGGCGCATCGCGGGCCTGACGATATTGGATTTCACATGGAGCATGGCGCCGGGCTGGCGCACACCAGGCTCAGCATCATTGATCTGCCGGGCGGCCGGCAGCCTATGTGCAATGAGGACAGCTCTCTTTGGATTACCTTTAACGGCGAGATCTTCAATTATGTGGAACTCAGGAAGGAGCTCCTCGGCAAAGGACATAAGTTCGCCACCCGTTCGGATACCGAGGTCATTCTTCACCTCTATGAGGAAGAAGGAGAGGACTGCGTCCAATACCTGAACGGCCAATGGGCTTTCGCTATCTGGGACAGCCAACATCGCCGTCTATTCCTATCCCGCGACCGTATGGGTGTAAGACCTCTCTTCTATACTCAGGCGAACAAGTCCTTCCTCTTCGGCTCCGAGATCAAGGCAATCTTTGCTCATCCAGGCATCACACGGGAAATTGACGTCCACGGGCTCGATGAGGTGTTCACCTACTGGTGCACCATTCCTCCGGCCACCCTTTTCCGAAACATTCACGAACTTCCGCCGGGCCATTCGATGACGGTCGATGCCCGAGGGACAACAGTACGGTCATACTGGGATCACAAATTCGAGAAAATATCAGGGGTTGTTACTCCTTCTCAGGAACAGGCGTATGCCGACGAACTTCTCGAGCTCTTGATTAACGCAACCCAAATTCGCATGCGCTCCGATGTCCCAGTTGGCGCATACCTGAGCGGCGGGCTGGACTCAACCATCACCACGGCACTGGTCAAGAAATGTACGGATGCCAAACTTCGAACCTTCTCTGTCACTTTTGACGATCCCGAATTCGACGAAAGCTCCTTCCAAGCGGACGCGGTTCGCTTTCTGGACACCGAGCACCAGGAGGTCCATTGCAGCAAGAATCAAATCGCCGAAGTATTTCCAGACGTCATTAGGCACACCGAGAAACCTGTATTGAGGACTGCGCCGGCTCCTCTCTTTCTTCTCTCGCGGCTAGTGCGCAACAGCGGCTACAAGGTCGTCGTAACGGGCGAGGGATCCGACGAGGTCTTGGGCGGCTATGACATTTTCAAGGAGACCAAGATCCGCCGTTTCTGGGAATCGCGGCCTGATTCCAAGATGCGGCCGATTCTGCTTCGCCGCCTGTATCCGTATTTGCAGAACATGCAGAACCAGCCCGACGCCTACCGCAAAGCATTCTTCCACATCGACGTCGACACCACTCTGCAGCCATTCTTCTCCCACATTCCTCGCTGGCAGTTGACGGCTAAACTGAAGACGTTCTTCTCCGACGCCGTCCTTTCAGAAATTGGCGCAGACAGTGGTTATTCCAAGGTCAAATCGCAGATGCCCAAGTCTTACGCATCGTGGGACTCTTTCTGCCAGGCCCAATACCTCGAAGCGAAATGCCTGCTACCCGGTTATATCTTGTCGTCTCAAGGTGACCGGATGGCGATGGCGCACTCTGTCGAGGGTAGGTTCCCATTCCTCGACCATCGGGTAGTTGAATTCGCCTCCAGACTTCCAAGCTCTATGAAAATGAAAGTGCTGAATGAAAAGTACCTCTTAAAGCGTTGCGCGGCCGGACTCATTCCTCAGTCCGTCGCGAAACGACATAAGCAGCCCTACCGGGCTCCTGAAGCGTGCAGCTTTCTCCAGCCCGCGGCCCGCGAGTACATGGACGAGCTGCTTTCCCCCGAGCAAATACGCCGGGATGGCATTTTCGATGCGCCCGCGGTGGCAATGCTCCAGAACAAGTTTCGCAAAGGCGCCGCTATCGGCATTAAGGACAATATGGGTTTGGTTGGCATCGTTTCCACACAGATTTTGATGCATCAGTTCATAAATCATTTTGAAAGCAGGATGACATATTATGGTGCGTAATGATGAGCTGAGACAATTCGTGACAGAAAACTTCTTGTTTGGCAAGCCTTACGAAGGCTTTGCCGATGACGACTCCTTTATAGAGCACGGCATCATCGACTCCACCGCCGTAATGGAACTAATAGCATTTCTGGAAAACCGCTATCGGATCAAATTACAGGACCAGGACTTGATTCCAGAAAACTTAGATTCGATCAACGGCTTGGCCCGGTTTGTAGAAAGCCGTCTTCAGCCAAATTTTACGGGAGCTCCTAATGCTGGTCGAGTCGTTCTTGGAATTTAGCACCGCCACATCGCAGGTAACATCGGAGCGCCAAAAATGAGCTTGGCTACTACCGTATTCTCGGCGGACGTATTGAAGATCGATGCTGCCGCAGTCTCGGCCAGCATCGAAAGCGAAATTCGAGACATTGTGCTGCAACGATTGAACCGCAAGGGCGTGGTCATAGCAATATCCGGTGGAGTTGATAGTAGCGTCGTTGCGGCCCTCTGCCACAAGGCGCTCGGAAGTGGCCGCGTTCTCGGCCTGATGTTGCCCGAGGCAGATTCGTCGCCGGACAGTCTTCACTTTGCGAATCTCCTTGCGCAGTCACTCGGTCTTCGGACTAAAGTCGAAGATATTGCCGGCATTCTGAGTGCCGCGGGATGTTATCAGCGCCGTGACGACGCCATTCGTAAGGTGGTACCGCACTACACAGAAGGCTATAAATGCAAGATCGTTCTGCCGGACCAGGTAAACGGAAGCGCCTACCCGATTTTCTCGGTTGTCGTCGAATCGCCGCAAGGCGAACGTACCAAAGCTAGACTTACTTTGGATTCTTACCTCGGCGTGGTAGCCGCGACCAATTTCAAACAACGCACTCGCAAGATGATGGAGTATTACTACGCCGACCGTTTCAACTATGCGGTCGCCGGCACACCAAATCGCCTCGAATATGACCAGGGGTTCTTTGTCAAGAATGGCGACGGCGCGGCTGATTTGAAACCGATCGCTCACCTGTACAAAACACAGGTCTATCAATTGGCGGCCTATCTCGGCATACCGCAGGAGATTCAGAAAAGGCCCCCGACGACTGACACCTATTCGTTGGAGCAATCACAGGACGAATTTTATTTTCCGCTGCCCTACGACCGTATGGATCTGTGCCTGTATGCGAAGAACCACGGTCTCCAGCCGCAAGACGTTGCCCCAGTGATCGAGTTGAACGCCGAACAGGTGGCCCGTGTTTACCATGTAATCGATGCAACCCGCGCCGCCGCAAGCTATCTCCATCGTCCTCCTGTGCTCTGTGAGCGGGTTCCCGAGGTGACAAGTGATGTTAGAGGCTGAATCACCGGCCTCGCTTCCTGTTCGCATTCTCCTTTTGGAAAGCGGCACAGGACCTGGAGGTTCGGTCAATTTCATTCGAGACTTTCTTCTGCACGTGGATCGTTCAACGGCACAGGTCATCGCCGGACTGTATTTCCCCAACACGAGCAAGACCCTTGAGGAACTTCGAACCCTTGGATTCCCGGTTATCTTTTTCCAGCGCGCGTGGCAGGTAGCACCAAAAAGCTCGATCCGTTCTTCTGGTCTTCTCAACACAAGTCTGAAGAGCCTGCGTAAGTTGAGAACAGCCGCTACAATTTTCTCGCGCCTCATTCGTGTTCAGTTGCTGTTGACATGGAAAGTGTGGAGATTCATCAAGGCCGAAGCGATCGATGTGGTCGTGCTGAATCAAGACGTCCACTTTCACGTCCCTGGAGTTCTCGCAGCCAAGCTGGCGGGTCGGCCCTGCATTTGCCGTAAAGCCGGAGGCATCGGGGAGGCCATGCGGCTGAAACGGTTCTTGAATCCCTGCGTAGATTTGTTCGTGAGCATTTCCAAAGCCACCGAAACCGACCAGCGAAATAGTCCCGGCACGAGGAAAGTCGTCAATATTTACGAAGGCCTTGACTTGCAGAGGTTTGCATCGCTCCCGGCAAGAAATGCGATGGGCAAATTGCTGAAAATCCCTGAAGGCAAAAAGGTCGTTGCGGCGATCACGAGAGTTGAGGTCGGCAAGGGCCTGCCGGAGTTCATCCACATGGCTGCCGCAGTAATTAAGCGCTATCCGGACGTTGTTTTCCTTCTCGTCGGCGATGAAGGATCGCACGGCGGCATACTGACTCGCGATCTCCGCGATCTCGTGCATTCCCTCGACCTCGATGAACATGTGATTTTTACCGGCTGGCGCGATGACATTCCGGCAATCTTGAGCTGCATCGATATCTTCGTTCATTGCCCGACCACATTTATCGAAGGGCTTGCACGCACTTGCCTGGAAACAATGGCTGTAGGGATTCCAGCCGTTGTCTCGGAGAACGGCGGCATGCCGGATGCAGTGGTAGACGGAGTCACCGGATTCGTGGTTGCTCCCGGAGATGTCCAAGCCATGACCAAATCGGTTCTGAGGCTCCTCGAGAATGAAGCGCGCTGTCGAGAATTCGGCGAGCGCGCCAAGATGCGCGTTGAGCTACTGTTCGACGCGGCACAAAATTCTCGTCACCTTCAAGAGCAGATTCTCAAGTATGCAAGACCGGCGAAGACTGTGGATTTGCCCTGTGCGCGCGTTCGAGTCTTGTGAGAGTCCCGAGTTCTTATTCATGCCTGACTACGCAGTGATTCCTGCCGATCTAAAGAAAGACAGGCAAGTCATCATCGACTTGTGGCGCCAGAATCTTGCCGACACTGGTCACCTTGACGAAAAGTACGATTGGCAATTCCTCAACAACCCCTTCGGCCCAGGGCAGATTTGGATCCTTCAGGCAGATGGCCGGCCAATCGGTACGACTTCTCTGGGCATGCGCCCCCTGCAACTGGGACGGACTGTCACTATGGCTGGCGTAGCCTGTGATCTCGCTGTGAACAAGAAGCACCGCTTTCTTCAACCCGCACTGATGCTTCAGCGTGCCCTGCTTTCCACCTCGCATGCCGGAGTTCGGATCGTTTATGGCGTCCCGAATCCGCCTGGAGCCTCTGTACTGAAACATGTCGGCTACAGCGAATTCTGCTCGGTGCACCGATACGCCAAACTGTTGCGCGTTTCCCACTATTTACAGAGGTCTCGCAAATTTGGGGCAATCGTTCCATTTATCGGTAGGATGGCTGATCATGGTTTCGCCGCTCTCCAGTCTTTCAGCCGGGGGCGCGAGAACGGACGTGTCGCAAAGGTTCTGTCTTGTTTCGATGAACGATTTGACGAGCTCTGGAGCCGAATGGAAGCGGCGCATCCAACTCTGACAGTTCGCGATCGCAGGTTTCTGACATGGCGATACCATGATTGCCCACTGCGCCAATATAAGACACTAGGTCTCCTGACCGAGGATGAGTCGAGGTTACTCGGGTATCTGATCTACTACGTTGAGGACCGTTCTGCAGTCTGCGCTGACGTGTTTGTTCTAAGCGGCGCGGAAGATCTCAGTTGCCTTCTTTCGTCTTGGGCGGCGGCGGCGTGGCGCAATGGGCTCGCTTCACTGTCACTCAGTTGTTCCGACGGCGCACTTCCCGCTAGTCTGTTGCGGCTCGGCTTCACGCGGCGATCGGCAACGCCGACAACCGGGCTCGACCGATCCAGCCGGCGCGAACAGTGTAAGACGCTCTTTACTCATGAACAGCATTCTGCGGCAGAACACGCTCTCGCGGGCAGTTGGTATTACACCGAAGGAGATTCCCCGTACTAGGTTTCAACCACGGGTCCGCCTTTCCATCGAGCATCCAAATGAAAATTGTCCAACTTTTACCTAGCCTGGATGTAGGAGGAATGGAGAGGCTTGCCGTCGACCTGGCGTGTCAGCAAAAAGCTGAAGGCCATGAGCCCTCTATATATTGCACCAGCCATCCAGGTCGATTTGCGATGGAAGCTCGAGCCGCAAATGTACCTGTGCATTCGTTTGGGAAGACCACGGGATTCTCACTTCGCTTGATCCTTTCACTCGCTTCCAAACTGCGTGCAGATCGTCCAGACGTGCTTCACGCTCACAACGCCCTTGTTCTTCACTACGCCATCGCAGCTGCGCGCCTCGCTCGCGTTCCCGTCGTTATAAACACGCGCCACGGCGGAAATGACAACTGGGACCCGCACTGCGAACGGATCTGGCGCCACGCCGTCCGCTGGATTGATTGCCTGGTCTTTGTTTCCGAAGGAGTCCGCGAGTTCTACGTCAGTAGAGACCGGCTGTCCAGACGCAACACTTCGGTCATCTACAATGGAATTGACGTCAACAAATTCAGTTCCCACCCCGCGCATCCAACCGCCGGTCTACCCATATTTCGCGTGGGTTGCGTTGGTCGCCTTGTGCCCGCCAAGGACCACGTCACTCTGGTTCGATCGTTTGCTTTGGTCTGCAATGCAATTCCCATGGCGCAACTGCATATCCTTGGCGATGGCCCTTGCCGGGATGCAATCTCGCGAACTGCGGAATCACTGGGAATCGCGAATCGTGTATTTCTCCATGGCGCGGGTCTCGATGTTCCCAGTTTTCTTTCCACGCTCGACCTGTTTGTGCTTTCTTCCATCGACGAGGGTCTGCCGATTTCCCTTATGGAGGCCTTAGCGGCGGGCCTGCCCGTCGTTTCGACTCGCCTTCCCGGCTTAACGGAGATGGTCCCGGAGAGCGTAGTCGCGGGGTACTGCTTTCCAGGTCAACCAGAAGCACTCGCCGCACAAATTGTCCTTGCAGCCAATAGGAGTGATCTACCCGCCCTGGGAGAAACTGCTCGCCGATGGGCGCAAAAATTCGCCATCCGGGAAACCTGGCACCGCTATGAGAACGTGTTCGCGACGAGCCTGGCGAAGAAGCGTCGTACGGTGAACAATCTGGTACCGAGCACGGACAGTTTCGCCACTACGGACCGCGGTCAATAGCAAATTCCACTGCGGATTGGTTTTGTCAAATGACTAGGACTGAATCTTGAGACTGCCTAGGCACAGCCAGATTTGGTTGCCCGGCTATCTAAGGGACAGGCTCTCGGCCTTCGCCCGCAGGCCAGGGAAGAGGCTCTGGTTGCTCTTCGCCGATCACTACGAGCCCCTCTGGAATGGTGCCGACGAAGATACCGGAGCAGAGCGGGTTGCCCGGTGGGCAACCCATTGGCCGGCCATCGCCGCAAGGTTTCAGGATTCTGCCGGTAACCCGCCCCGCTATACCTTCTTCTACCCCGAGGAAGAGTATCGGCCGTGCCTCATCGAACCTCTTGCGCGCATGACGGCGCATGGCATCGCCGACGTCGAGGTTCATCTGCATCACGACGGCGAAGGCCATCAGAACTTTGTTGACCGCATTTCCAGCTTCACCGCAAGACTCTTTTCTCGCCACGGCCTTCTGCGGAAAGAGAATGGCAAAATCACATTCGGATTCATTCATGGTTTATGGGCCCTCGACAATTCCCGCCCCGATGGCCGTTTCTGCGGCTTGAACAATGAGATCTCTCTTCTTCGTGATCTCGGTTGCTATGCCGATTTCACCATGCCTTCGGGAGCCTCGCCGACGCAAGCCCGCCTCATCAACACGATCTACTGGGCCGTAGACGATCCCGAGAAACCAAAGTCCTACGACACAGGTGTCCCCCTGACTCCTGGCAGCGCATCCACGGGCGATTTATTGATGATTCCTGGGCCATTCGGTCTTCGGTGGGCGCAGCGTCTCATGCCGCGCATCGAATACAGCGAACTTTGTTCCTATGATCCCGCCACCGAATACCGCGTCCGCCGCTGGCTCGAGCTTGCGCCTCGCATCGGCGACGATATTTTCCTCAAACTCTTTACCCATGGCACGCAAGAACGCCACTCGCAGTATTTGCTCGAGGGCGGCCTCGATTTCACTCTTTCTCTCATCACTCGGGAGTGCCGGCGCACCGGGCTCGATCTGCACTTCTCAACTGCCTGGGAGATGCGTCAAGCCGTCGACGCAGCCGTGCGAGGAGATAGCAGTCTCGTGCCGCAAATGGCTCGCTCGGGTGTCGCGGAGTTGGCACTAAGTTGAGACCACAGAATCGAAGTCGGCGCGATCATGCGAAAGTGAATTACGGCAATCTTGATCGCGCGAATGTTTTGTACATGACCCAATACTCCTGAGGGGATGCCGGTTGCATCGCAGGCTGCGGTGCCGTTGGGCTATCGCGGACCACGTTTTTGAGCGCGCAAGACGACTTCCTGCCCAGCGGCGGCAAGGGATTGCTTCTCATTCGCGGAACTTTTTTGCCCCGAGTAGCGCCGCGTGGCGATGCACCATTTTGAGCGCACCCATACAATCAGCGAGTCGCCCAGCATGCCGAAGAACATGACCCAAGTCCAGGCGGACACGAAGCGTCTTCCGTTGCCACAAGGAGCCCG
Source organism: uncultured Acidobacteriota bacterium (assembly GCA_963718945.1). Classification (GTDB taxonomy): domain Bacteria; phylum Acidobacteriota; class Terriglobia; order Acidiferrales; family UBA7541; genus Acidiferrum. The sequence continues at coordinate 396,137 of CAVRAJ010000001.1, forward strand.
CTCGATGGTTCCTTATTTCCCCAGGGATATGGTCCCCTTGCTTCGCTGCAACAATGATGGTGGTGAACTAGAGCTCGCCGAGGAACTCCGAGTTGACTCCGATGGGATCTTGGACGCTGTTCTACGCTGTAAAGTATGTGGGGTCGATTTTCGCATTGAAGAGGGAATCGCGCGTCTGTTGCCTGATCAGCTTAGTTCCGAGGCCAGACACGAAATGCGCATCCGCGACACGATTGACTACGATTGTACAAATCCGAGTCCGTTCGTACCCCCGCCCGATGGTTGGAGATCGGTGCTCTCCGACATTCTGGAAGTGCCCGCGCACTTGGATGAACTTCAATCCTCGCCCACTAGTACAGTTCTGGAACTTGCATGCGGCGATGGTCGCTTCACGTCACTAATCGCAAAAACAGGTGCAAGGATTCTCGCTGTAGATTTTTCGATTAACGCCCTGCGGCTCCTTGCACAGAGACTGCCCGTTGACGCCCGGGTGGGACGCGTTCACGCGGACATCAATCACCTGCATCTTGCCGCCCACGCTTTCGATCGTGCGCTCACGCTAACTCCGCTCGATTCTCGCGACGAACGCATGAACATGTTTCGCACGATCGCGCTGGCTCTGAGGGAAGATGGACTATATGTAGGCAGCTTTGAGCACGACGACTTGAATCGCCGCCTCCTGGGCCTTCCGCTGGTTCGCCGCTACTCCAAAGGCGGCATCCTCATCGAGCATTTGACTACAAGAACGATGCGCCTAGAAACGGCGCCCTATTTTTCAACAATTCGCATCCGCCCGATTCGGCCTCGTGTTCCCCTGGTTGCGAAACTGCCGGCAGGTGTTGCTCGTCCCATCTTGCGCCTCGCAGCCGCACTGCCATTCGTCCGCTATTTTGGCGAACTGCTTTTGCTCACAGCCCAGAATCCCATCCGCCTTCCTGTCGAAGGCCAACATCGTTCCGGCAGCCGCATAGCGAAAGGCATCTACCGTTCCTATATGCGCAAAAAAAAATCCTCATGGGGTGAAGAGTCGGTTTGATCCACGAATTCCCTTAATATTATTCACTAGGCGACCACCAGGGACGCTGGATCGTAGCGCAAGGATTTCTTTTAACGCCCACAGTTCGAATCAACCCTCTGCTTAAGAAGTGCCTGGTTTCAAGACTGAGAAGCTGTATCGATTTTTTGCAACCATCTCTGTTCGGGAAAGTATAGTCTGCGATGAAGAAGCATAGAATTCTGGTGGCGGAAGACAAGAACGACGTCCGCGTCGCGTTTCAAAAAGGCCTGGAAAGCCACGGGTTTGAAGTGACGCCCGCCGCCTCCGTTAGCGAAGCCTTGAGACTCATTTCTACGGAAAACTTCGACGTGCTCCTCTCTGACCTCCACATGCCGGACGCCTCTGATGGGTTTACCGTTGTCAACGCCATGCGCCATACGCAGCCCAACGCCGTCACTTTGGTGCTCAGCAACTATCCCGTGTTCCAAGCAGCCATGACAGCCCTACTTCTGCAGGCTGATCAAGTCCTTGTAAACCCCATTGGTTTTGGCGAAATCACTGAAATCATCCAAAAGAAACTCTCGAATCCTTCGCCTCACACTCCAAGACAAAAAGAACCGGTCGCCGCCATTCTCGAGCGCGATCTGCTTCGAACCATCCAGAATTGGATGTCCCGTGTGGAGCACACCCAGGAACTCACAGACATCCCACTCAGTTACCAGGACCGTACTGGCCACCTGCCGCTGCTTCTGGGCGACCTTGTGCGCCGCCTGCGTCACGCTCCCGATGCCGAAGTCCCCATTTCTTCCGCTGCACGTATGCATGGGATTCTGCGGCGCAGGCAAGGCTATACAGTCCCTATGGTGGTAGAAGAGTCGCGAATTTTGCAGGTCAGTATCTTCAATACTCTGCAGAACAATCTAGGAAGTGTGGATTTCAGCACTGTCCTGCTTGATGTGATGGCCATCGCTGACGAAGTGGATTCACAGCTGAAGCAGGCAATGCTCGGTTTCATGGAAACCGGGTCTGCAAAGTCAGCGAGTTAGCTCTCAAATCCATTGGTGATAGACTGCGCGTCGCTGGTCATGCAACGGATTTGAAGGGTGCCCCGGGTCATACCAGGTATCCTGAGAGTGTCCCTTTTGGTACATCCATCCTCTGCCATCGCTGTCACGCTCTCCGTCTAAGTTAGATAGAGACTGCACCAGGATCAGAAACCTCTCGCCTGACTTCCCATCCGATTCTTTGATGGGAACTAAGCAGGAGTTCTCGATGGTTCTGTTTCTTCTTGCAGGCGTGACCAACCCAGGAATTCAGCCCATCACTTTAGAAAAAGTAGGAGGCCGCAAAATGAAGAAACTACACGTTGCAGTACTCGCACTTTCGGTTGCAACACTTGGGATTCCGGTCCTAGCGCACGGAACATCTCAGGGAATGAACCAAGATGAAAAGCAGCCCGAGTTGACAAACATCAAAGGCACCGTGAAAGCGGACGGTGAGAAAATCACATTTGTCGACGACGCGACTGGAAAATCTTGGGATGTAGTCAATCCTAAGGCTTTGAGGGAGCACGTCGGCCATCACGTTGAGCTGAGCGCCCATTTGTACAAAGACAAGGGTCAGCTCCATGTGATGAGCGTAACCATGCTTAAACAGTAGCGACATGAGTTGCCATTTCGGCCCGGTTCTCCAACAATTATGAGAGCCGCTGTTTCCAAGGAACCTGGCAATTTACCGGGCAAACCCGGACCTGCCGCCTGCCCGCCCTATTGATGACAGGAGGAGCAATGAAAGGTTTCGTTTTCGGCATTGTGGCGATGATTCTCATTCTTGCTCTGGGATTGCTTTTTGCATTGATGGGCTTTGTAAACATGCGCGCCGACGATCCTCCTTCCAAGATGGAAACCGCCATCGCCGGGCGATCCATGGATGCAAGCGTAGCTCGCGCTGCTCCCAAACTAACGAATCCCGCCACGCCGGACGTGGCAAACTTGGTCGCTGGAGCTCGTCTGTACCGCGAGCACTGCACCCTCTGCCACGGTGATCCCGCGCATCCCAAATCTCCTCTCGTAGGTTCTCTCAATCCTCCCGCTCCGCAGTTCATGGATGACATGCCCGACATGCCCGAGAATCAAAATTTTTACATTCTTGAGCACGGCGTTCGATGGACTGCCATGCCCGGCTGGAAAAATGTCCTGAATGACCGGCAACTCTGGCAACTAGTGACATTTCTGAGTCACATGCACGATCTTCCGCCCGCCGCCAAGCAAATTGTGTCGGATGTGCCGCCGCTGACGCAGCCATCCTCGGACTCGCACTGATCGATTAACAGCAGCTCCTTTGGCCACTTGCTCTCTGATTCGAGAGGCTTGCGAGCATGGGGATGGAGCAGGCACAATATGCCAATAATCGGCTCCCATTTGTTTCTGCTTCTTTTCGGCAATCCGACTTCGCCTGCGTTGAACCTGGTGACAGCCACAACGTCTTTGTGTAATGACAAATTACCATTTGCACCAGTTACGAGCCGCGAATCACAGTTGGCTCTCTCATTCCTTCGAGTTCTAAATTCCGGCCTAATCGTGCAGGGCTATACTGAGAAGGGAATCATTGACGCGGATCTTCTCCCAAGGCCGGTCGAGTCGAGAAAACAATTTCACACCGAAAGGAGGACGCCTCGAATGCCCTTTTGGGGAGAGAGCGGAGTCTGGACGGACGCACGACGAACTGCGGTAAACGCCATGATGCAGAACAGCATGGAGCCTGGTTGGGCTAGATGTTCAATGTTGCACGATAGCAGGGAGGCTTTCACATCGTCACTCTTCGGAAGCCGAATGCCGCTAACTCGCGCAGACCGAGCGGATTATGAATCGCGTTTAGCTGCGGAGGGCTTTCCGCAGCGATCGGTGCACTTCCAATCCGCCATCGTAGTCAATGTACCCCTTCTTCCGGAACCGGTTCATGAAGAGATTGACTCGCGATCGCGTGGTCCCCACCATTTCCGACAAAACCTGATGGCTTAGAATAGGAATTTCAACAACCGGAGGACCGCTCTTGTCCAAGTGCGCCAGCCGCAGAAGCACCTGCGCGAGCCGTTGCTCCGCAGAAGAAGTCAGCAGGTTCGACACATGGTCACGGTAGTCCTTAACGCTGGACAGCAGATAGGCCACCAGGGCATTCGACGCCTTATTCCCCTTGCGGAGCATTTTGAGCATCTTTTTTTTCGTTATGGTGCGAATCGAGCTGGAGGTTAACGCGACGGCCGTGGACATACGCAAGGGATAGCCTGCGAGGCAAAGCTCGCCAAAAAAATCGTGCACGCCTAGGAGCGCGGTCACTGCCGATGGTTGGTGTTTCGTTCGCGTGGTCAGCCGCACTCCTCCCTGTTGAATATAGAAGAGCGTGTAAGCTGGCGTGCCTTGCCTGTAGATGTTTTGATTGTTTCGATACTGCAAAACCTTGCCGCCTAAGCTGGTCCCGGAACCGAAGCCGGCAAGGGAAGCAGCCATTTTGTTTGTCCGTTTCATGCGTCGCTCTGCTCCTAACCAAGACGTCTTTAGTACCTTAACAAGTTCCTCCAAATAGGGATGTGCAATAGTGCACAGATACCGACGAGCACTCCAGCTCGGTCACAAATGAAACAATATCAGTCTTGATTTCCTAAAGCCGGGACACTTGGATGGAAATTAATCGGTGCCGCGGCCACTGTATCGAAAGAGGTTCGGTTCAGCCGCTTGGCAAGCTGGCGGCGAGCGCGCCATAGTCGGGCCTTCACTGTGTTTACTGGCACGCTTAATATCTTCGCAGCCTCGTTGGTGGTGTACTCTCGCTCAATACGCAGGACGAATACGGTGCGAAGAACTGGGGAGAGCTCGTCGATGTGAGTCTTGAACATCTCTAGAACTTCCAACCGGCCAAAGAGTTGCTCAGGCGTTAGGCCTTTGGACACCAATCTCTCTGTGCTCGGGATTTCATTCTTACCAGGTAGCTCGGCAACTGCCCTCTTTGGTCGCGCTGCCAGCCTGCGGCGGCGCATGAGAGCCGCATTTATGACGATTCGCGTGAGCCAGGTCGAGAACTGGGAACGGCCTTCGAAACTTTTCAGGCTTCGAAAGGCAGAGAGCAAACCGTCCTGCAGAGCGTCTTCCGCATCTTCGGGGTTGCCTACAACACCTAGCGCCGAATGAAAAAGAGATCGCTGATGTCGATGGAAGAGCGCATCCAGCGCTTGAGGATCGCCACGCTGCCCCGCCCATATCAGTTGTTCTTCACTGATCCGCTTGCTGCGCGCCATTTGAGTTACCATTAAATCTCCTCTAATTGTTCTCGTAAATTCGACCAGAAATTGGCGGATCACGCTATTGGCATTCCCGCATGTGTCCAGTAATCCCGCCGGTGCTTCCTTGTCCCCACCGCGCGAGAATGTGTGTCCTCGGTCGATGAAATCCAACTTCACGTTCTCGGCTGTTCGCCAATATGCGCTCAGCCACCGTATTAGGCTGTTCGAAACAGGACAGAAGAATGGACGGGCGGGATAAGCGTAACTTGTACTCTGTCTGCGATGGGACCGCCGAAAGGCTCTGATTCGTGAAGCTGGACCCCTAGGCGTCAACGGCAAATGCCGTCCGCTACTGGCCTTCCTACTTGGCAACTGTCAGCGACTGCACGAAGTAGATTGCCAGTGTGTATAAAAGAGAACAGACGCTTGTTTTCAGTGTCTGTACGGTGTCTTTGAAAAGCGGCGAGGGGAGACTGGCAGGGACTGGGAAGCAGGGCTGGGCCGAGTTCCTTTCACCTCCCGTCGTTCCTGGAATTCCGTTTGGTAGAAAACGAGCCCTTCGACAGTTGATCGCTGTCGACTTATGGGTCTCTTTTCATCCGGACTGAATTCTATCTCATGAGTTCCTCAGTTGGTCATACCCTTAAGGTGTGGGGGCCAGCTATTAGGTCGCAAAGTATGGACCAAAAGCACCCGACGGCCCCTCCTCCTTTTGCCCTACGTGATCATTCATTCGGTGCGCTTGGCCAGCGCACAGCGTTCATGAATGTCTCGATCAATGGAATGAGACTGTATCGAAGTGCGCCATATTGAACAGACGCCAATGAGGAATTCCTTTATCTTTATGCCGGTCAGACTTTCAAACGACACGCTCTTCGGATAAAGCGCTACCACTTGAGAATCCGGGATCGAGAATCTGGTCAATGGAGAGACTAATGGCGATTAACGATACAAAGAAATGCGCCCATCCAAACTGTTCATGTACGGCTGATTCTGGCAAGTATTGCAGCGTGCAGTGCGAAACGATGGAAAAGATTGCCGACATTGAGTGTAAGTGCGGCCATCCTGGTTGCAAGGGCAAGATCGACTAGAAACGCGGACGGGACATGACTCTTGCATAGGGTAGAAGCAAGCTTGAGAGAATGCGAGCAAGAGAGATTCAGTGAAGCCAGGAATACAAGCTGAAGTACAGGCAACTGGCGAACGATCCCGATTTAGAAGACGAAGGCCAGGCGGAAGAGAATGCCGGGAAAATCCAGGAGAAAGTCGACCAGGTGAAGAAAGCTTTTGGTAGTCAACCAAGCGGCTTCCAACGGCAAGTGAATGACGACATACGCGAAGTGTATGGCTGGCACACGAAACGCAGGACTCACTAAGAGGTTGTTGCGGCTTCCAGACTGAGAGGAGATTGAAATGTTGCTGCTCATTATTGTGTTGTTGCTCTTGTTCGGCGGCGGGGGCGGATATTACGGATATTCAAGATGGGGTAATCGCGGAGGGATGGGGATCGTCGGGATTGTGATTGTCATTGCGCTGGTCGTATATCTGTTTGGCGGAATGCGGATATAGAGCTATCCACGCAAGACTGAGGCATTGCCGGGACAGGAATCAGCGAGGCAGCATTATGAGAAATGCCATTCGATCAGACCACCTAGCAACATGGACGGAAGTGCGCGACGCGTTGGAGTGCATGTCCCTTGACGGGCGTGAAATCGACCGCGATTGCAAAGCTGGCATCGACTTCGAGGCTGAGAGCGGAGATGGCGATGGCCTCGTTGATGAGTGTGCCTGGTTGGCGCTTGCCAGCGAGGCCCAGGATTCCAGATCCAACTAAGCCCGTCATGAACTGGTTGAGATGGGCGAATCCGTATCCATTGAAAGGAAACGTTATGCCTCAAAGCTTTCATCAGAGAGCTGCGGAACTACATGACCTGGCTGCGCACGCCCACCGCGCAGCTGCTGTGCATCACAGCAAAGAGGATCATTTGACCGGACACGAACATTCCAAGCAGGCGATGGAACATTCGGCCAAAGCCTTCAAGTTGTCGCAAGAAGCGCACGAGAAGTCCGGAAAGGCGAACGGCGAGTAACCACCAATGTTTAACGGTGCTCGCGGCCGGAGTGCCCCGCGTGAGCAGTGTCATTTTGAACAGACATACCTCGTAAATGTGCCTATCGTTGCGTGAATGGAATTTCAGTTTGAAACCTCCGAGGCAACCGGCCGATAACTCGGAGATCCAAAATGAATATTCAGACTTGGAGACATCCACGCAGGGAAGAGTGAAACTCTGGAATCCGATTCATTGCTGAATCCTAGAGGCACTGAAGGTCACGTCTCCTCGGAGAGTGACTGCACACGGTAACCCGAGTCGGGCCTTTGCAGTTTGACCGACTTGGAAGTTGTCCGTGACTTTCAGGTTTCTTTTGGCAGGAGCTGCTGGTCCGTTTCATCCACTAATCAGGAAGCTGGTTGGGGGGCAACACAGGACCGCGGTTAAAAGCGAGTGGCTAAGTAAAGGAGAATCATGAAATCAAAGATACTATCTGGCGCGTTGCTCACGATTTTTGCTGTAGGAACGTTTTCAGGATGTTCGAGCGCACCGACGAAATCGGCGGATGTAGCCGACAGTATCCGGCAGTCGCTCGATCAGGCGGGTCTAAAGGACGTCAGCGTCAGCCAGGACCGGGACAAAGGCGTGGTTACTCTTACTGGCACGGCCACATCGGAGGCGGATAAGTCTCAAGCTGAATCGATCGCCAGTTCTATCGGCGCTGGTCAAGTCATAGCTGACCAGATTGCTGTGCGGCCTCCTGGTGGTGAAAGCATCGCAAAAAAGGTGGACTCCGATCTTGACGAAGGGATAGGGAAAAACTTTGATGCCGTGCTTATACAACATAAACTGGATAGTGACGTAAAATACGCCGTTAAGAACGCTGTGATCACGCTTACGGGCAACGTCAATTCACAGGCGAGGCGTGCCTCGGTGGAACACCTGGCAGCGGGCGTGCCCAACGTAAAGCAGGTCGTGAACGAACTGGAAGTGAAGGATCAGAAGGCTAGTTCCACAGACTAGGGAAAGAGAGAAAGGCTTTCACAATAATAAAAACGAAGGTTAGAGGTCGCATTTCGTCGTTTTCCTGAGACGATTAAACGGATTGGGTGGCCCTTTCAACAGCCTTCAGTCGTTCGTAAAAAGCAGGTGGCCACGTTCATTTGTGCTGCGGTAGATGGCGTGCGGCAGGTTCCGTAGTAACACGCAAGGATTTGCTGGCAGCAGCCTCATTGCCAAACTGCTTCCTCCTTTTCCAACTTCTGCGAGTCCCATCCCTGCAGGCGAATTCAGACGCGGTGTTTGTTCTTTTCCAGGGAGTTCGCCGTTCAGATAGGCATCGATGTTCTTTTCCATGTTCAGGGGGAAGGGCGGCGCAGGGCCGACGAGCTTTTCCTGGTAGATTTTCAACATGATTTCTCTAAAGACGGGAAGTGCGGCCCGCCCACCTGTTTCCTGCTTGCCCAGCGTTCGGTTGTCATCAAAGCCGATCCGTACGGCCACCGTGATTCCGTCCGGTCCATATGTGGAACCGACAAAAAGTGCATCGCGAAAGTTGTTTGTCGTACCCGTTTTTCCCATCACGGGGATTGGAAATGCGCGTGAGTCGAGCGCATGCGCGGTGCCCGACGGGATGCGCACGACTCCGCGCAGTCCTTCCTGAATCATGGTCAATGCAAACTCGGCAGCGTTCAACTCGCAGCAAGGCGGCTGGTGGCTGTAAACAACTTCTCCGCCCACGTTTTCGATCCTGTCAATCACGTGTGGATCGGCCAGTATACCGCTAGCCATTACGCGATAAGCGTTCGCGAGTTCGAGCAAAGAGACTTCGGATGCGCCAAGGGCTGTGCTCGCGTAGGGTTGCAACTTGGTGCGGATGCCCAGGTCCCGCGCCGTCTTTAAGACGGAACTCATTCCGACCTGTTCGGCAATCCAGACCGCGACTGCGTTTCTCGATTCCGCAAGGGCTTGGCGAGCCGGGATCATGCCTTTGAATTCGCCATCAAAATTGGAGATCCACTTGAGGGGGCGATTCCTGGCAATGATCAACGAGATTGGTTCATCGGGGACGAAGGTGTCGAGATCGAGAGCGCCTTGACGAAAGGCCGCCAGGTAGACAATGGGCTTCATGGTTGAGCCCGGCTGCCGTACGGACTGTGTGACTCGGTTGTAGTCGCTGTACCTGATGTTATGGCCTTTGAAGACTTCCCGTCCGCCCGATTCGGCGAGAATGGCGGAATCGCTGTTCCGCAGCACAACCACAGATCCCTGAACCATCCCCAGCTTGCGAGGATGCCGGTCCTCATAGTGTCTTAGACCGTTTGCCAGCCCGGCGTTTGCAATGCGCTGGATGCGATTGTCAATCGTGGAATAGACCTGGATATGGCCTTCCAGGAGCTGACCAACTCCGATATCAGGAAGAGCTGCGGGCCGGAGTTGAAGGCCAATTGCCTTTAGTTCTTCGAGAACATTTTCGGCCGCCGCGGGCGCTTCGATCCGTTCAGCTACATGAACGGCTAGGCGAATCGGGGCTTGCTGGAAACGCCGAGCCCTCTCTGGGGAAAGGAAGTGATTCTCGGCCATCAGGGCCAAAATCTGGTTTCGCCTGCGCAAGGGCTTCTGAACATCCGCACTGGTGGGAGCGTATTCGCCCGGGGATTTCGTGATGCCTGCGAGCAACGCGGCCTTGCCCGCGTCCTCCGTGGTAAGCGACTCGAGCGATTTGTCGAAATAATATTGCGAGGCCGCTGCGAAGCCGTATCGGCCGTTTCCCAAGTAGATGAAACTGGCGTAGCGCGCGAACAGTTCTTCTTTGGCTTTCTGTTTGGACCCATAACGCTTCTGCATCTCCCTTTCTATCCAGAGTGAGAGACGCATCTCCTCCACTTTACGCAGGAGTTTATTGGTCGAGGGGACTCCAATAAAGCAAGCCAGAAAGTGCGGGAGAAGGCCCCGGTGTTGCAGCGTGTTGTTGTTTTCTCCCGTGGTGAGTTTCTGCAAGAAGTAGCCGCGCACGAGTTGCTGTGTGATTGTTGAGCCGCCTTGGGGAAACAGAAGTGCGCGCTCGTGTGCATTCTCGCTCTTGGTGTTTGTGAAATGAGCGAAGATGGCGCGAGGGTTTGTCTTAGCCAGGACGCGTAGGAAGACGGAATAGTCTACTCCCGAGTGCGAGAAGAAATTTTCATCTTCGGCTGAGAGTATAGCTTGGCGCACGACCTCTGGAATGTCTCTGTACTGGATGACCTGCCGTCGCTCCCGTGCCAATTCGACTAGAACCTGGCCATGCGCATCGTAAACGTAGCCTATTGTGGGAGGCTCGAAACGAATAAAAGCCTCCAAATCGGGCAAATTGGTCCGGTTGAAGTTGATGTAGAAAACCGCGAGTATCGCAAGCAGAACGGGGAAAGCGGTAACTATCGCCGCGATTCGGAAAAGACGACGAGCCTTACGGGTGCTCGAGACGGCGTTAAGCGCCCGAAGAAAGGCCCAAGGAAGCGGTCGAACGATTGAGTGAGTGTTCTGCACACAACTTATGAATTCAAGATGCGAATTCCTTATCCACGCGTAGCGTTTGCGCCCCTTCCCACGAGCTGAAACCGAATAAGCATTAATTTCGCAGATAGTGGCCGACAAATCTGTTCGATATGGTGCACATCCTTAGACTCGATTCAGAACCTGTGACTCGAGGGCAACGAGAGTTCCCATATTACGAGGCAGGCACAGCCAGGCCCGCGCAGCTACTGCTCCGGGAGCTTTTCTTCAAGTTCGCTGGCCAGCTTGTGGACATCGGTGGTTTCGCTAAAGCCCTGGACCTGCTGGGTCGCGGATTTCGTGTCGACGCCAGTGTGTTGACATAACTTTTGCAGCATCTGCAGCATCATCGTGAGCTCCTGTTCGGCCAGCATGCCAACCTGCAAATCGAGATGTGAGCGCCGCTCCGCCTGGCGAGCCATGCGGTTCTGGCTTATTAACACGCAGATGGTCAGGAAGACGCTCTCCGAAGCGACAAAAAGAGCCAGCATGCCGAATGGGAAAGGATCGAAAGCTTTCACGTTCGGAATCAAGCCGAGGTTCACCGTGGTCCAGACAACAACCAAAATCACGTGTAGCGCGAGGAATTTTACGCTGCCGATGAATTTGACGATGACATCGCTGTCGCGCTCCGTACGCGTCCGTCGACCCAGGGCTTCCTCTTCCAACTTGGCAATGGCGGCAATATTAAATTGCGTGGGGTTTTTCGCAACCTGGTCAAAAAGTGTTTTATTCATGGAGTGCCGGTGCATTCGAGGCCGGCGTTCGCAAACTCAATGTGCAGGCTGCCAAACATTTGGAAATCTATTTAGGATTGGCGGCGCTCGTTTGTGCCGGCATCTCGGTGTCAGGCGGATAGACAATGATCTCGACAGTGCCCCAGGCGGCATCGGGAACGGCGCTCTTGCCTTTGCCGAGCCCCATCGTTTTGAGTTGCGTATCATCAAAAGAGAAATTGCTGACGAGGTAGTCTCGAACCACCATGGCGCGAGCCTGTGTGAGCACCAAGTCCTTTTGCGCGTCGCCGGCGCCGCCCGTTGAAACAACGACCACGGCGACTCCAAACTCCGTGTTCGCTAGAAACTCCCCAGCAGCGCGCAATGATTTCTGGTTCTTTGGTTTGGCCGTATCTTCCTTGGCGAACAGCTTCTTAGAGTCGAAAGTGAATGTTTTCAGAGGCGCGGCCTGGGGCAGCTCTAGGATCGCATTTTGCGCTAAATCCGCGGAGTCTTCATAGCCGCGTTTCTTGAAAAAACCGCGTACTAGGAAATTCTGCTTCAATGCCTCCATGTCCTCCTGAAAAGCGGTCACTCCTGCTTGCGCATGGCTAACGGTGTCACGCAACCCGACGGTCGTCTGATCCAGCTCTTTATAGAGCTGTTTGTCGTTCACCAACGCGCCGATCGTTCCCTGACCATCATTGATCTTGACGGTGATGGCACTCACATTTGCTGACGCCACCGAGATATTCTTCAGCGCTTCCTGGCTAGTGTCTAAAATGCCGTTGGCCTTCTTCATCAGGTCTGCGAGGACGAGCGGGGGTTGCGTGGCGATTGTATCGTCATCTTTTACATTTGGGGCCTGGGAGGATCCAAAGGAGATCGCGATATATTCGTTACCCAGCAGGCCTTCAGTCTCGATCGAAGCTACTGAGTCTTGCTTGACTATCGCGTGGGTCGATCGCTGAAGGTCCATCAGTACGGTTACTTTGTCGGTTGGCTTGCTCGGCAAGTCGATCTCCCGGACCGTGCCGGTGTGCACGCCGGCGATACGTACTTCCGCGCCTGAATCGAGGCCCACCACAGTTGCGAACTGGGCCTTCAATCGATAGGTGGGACTGAACAGGTACTTTTTGCTTCCGATGATGAAGACTCCCGCCGCCAGAATCGCCAGCGTCGCAATAATGAATGCTCCGAGCCTCGCTGCCCTTGCCATACGCGCTCCCTATGAATCCCGCTTCATAAATTCGGAGACGAATTTGTTGTCGCTTTTCTCAAGCTCCTCGAAGGTGCCATCGATTAGCACGTTCCCTTCGTAGAGCAGCGCGATGCGATCGGCGATGGTCTTCGCGCTATGCATGTCGTGAGTGACCACAATGGACGCCATGTCATGCTCCTCCTGCAACTTGAGAATCAACTCATCGATCTCGCCTGAAGTAATGGGATCGAGTCCCGCCGTGGGCTCGTCGAGCAACAGAATGCCAGGCTTTAAAGCCAGCGCGCGCGCGAGGCCGACCCGCTTCTGCATGCCACCGGAAATATCGCCCGGCATTTTCTTGAGATCGCTTTCCATTCCTACACTCGCAAGCAACGCCTTGACCCTGTCTTGCCGTTCGGATCGTGCCATTTCCGTGTGGCGCCGCAGGGGAAAGGCAACGTTCTGCTCGACGGTCAGAGAGTCGTACAGCGCCGCATTCTGAAATAAAAATCCCATTGTTTTCCGGATTTCGTTCAAGGCACCCAGATCGAGCCCGGTGATCTCTTCGCCGTGGACACAAATTGAGCCCGAGTCAGGCTTCTGCAGACCGATGATCAGCTTGAGCAGCACGCTCTTGCCGGTACCGCTGCGACCGAGCACGGCCAAGGTCTCGCGGTTCCCCACGGTCAGCTCAATTCCGTTCAACACGATCTGGCTTCCGAACGACTGATGTATGCCTTTCAAGGCCACAGCCGGCACGCCATTCTTGTCGATGGGGCTTTTCATCTCCGCAGTGACACTGTTCTCTTCGACATCACGCGATATTTGTTGAGTAGCTGGCATCATGGAAAGAACACCAGGATCAATTTCACCAAAACAACGTCTGCTAGAATGACCAAAAGTGAAGACAAGACTACCGAACTCGTCGCTGAAAGGCCCACGCCGGCGGTACCACCTTTGGTGCGCATCCCTTGAAAGCAGCCAATCATTCCGATGATCAAGCCGAAAACGGCGGTTCGGAGGGTAGGTGCAAGAAAGTCGCTGAAGGTAGTGCCTCCGAAGCCGTGATGGATGAATTTTTGGAAGGAAATGGGATCAGTCAAGGTGTCCGCGACCCACCCGAAAAGCACACCGAAGAAATCAGCGGCGAGAGTCAGCAGGGGGAGCATCAGAATGCAAGCCACAATGCGTGTGAACGCCAGATACTTGTAAGGGTTGACGCCGGAGGCCTCGATGGCATCGATTTGCTCGGTTACCCTCATGGAACCCAATTCAGCGCCGATGCCCGCTCCTACTCTGCCGCTCACAACCAAACCAGTTACGATAGGACCCGTTTCGTGAATGATGGAAAACACGAGAGCGGCGGGAAGCATGGACTGGGCTCCGAAACGAACCAGGCTGCTGCGGCTTTCGAGAGAAAGTACGGCGCCGATGGCTGCTCCTGCCAGGGCCACGAGGGGCAATGATTTAGAGCCAATTTCGTCGAGCTGCCGAAACAACTCGCGCCCTTCAAAAGGCCGTCGAACCGCGGACTGCATTACTTTCCAGGCAAAAAGGCCGAGTTCTCCGAACCATTCAAGGAAGCCGTTGAACGGACTCCACAGGGAAATGAGTGTGGCTCGAATCAATGACGGGGCTTGCGGTACGTCCTGATTGATCAAGCGATGAGGAATGCTCGCGTTATGACTCACAATTTGTGCTCAGTGGTTCGAAGCGCCTTCTGCCGACTCCGCGCCCGGAGATCCCGGCCGATCAAGATGGCTGAAGAGCGTGTGCGGTCCCCCATAGATAAATTCTCGCGCAATATTTCCGGTCATGAAGGCCAGGACTGCGTAGTTGCCCATCCGGAACCCGTCTTTGGCATCATAACGGCCTGGATACCATCCATAAACCGCGGTCATCGTGCCCGCATACGGTGAAACGATCGCGGGAAAAGACAAGCGGCGATGGCCGTCGCTTCCGCGGCGCGCAGTCACCGTCGAAATCACGGCGTGACCCATTCGTCGAAAGATACCTTTGCACTCGCAGCGGTAATACAACGTGTCTTCCCGGAAAGCTTCCGCCAACGCGTAGCGCGTCGTCGTTGTGGCCAACGCGATCCCGAAGTCCGACCCCACTCGCTCGCCGTACGCTTTGAAGCCCTGCCCCCACTCTGGAGGTGTCTTATCTGCTTGATTTATGGCACCGAGGATCGCTGAGCCGCCGATTGGATAAGGACCGAAGGCATCAAAAAAGTAGTTCCGAAGCTTCGTTTTCTCTGTCGGACGCGTGTAGGTCAGCTTTAACTCTGAGTGCGTTGAGCTGGAGTAGGGCGCAGCGGCGTTGCTGGAGGAAGATTCTGAGGTAACGCTGGATTGCGATCTCCCGACGGGAGCAGCCACAAGTGCAGCCAATCCAGGGACCGCCAGCAAGAAAGGGAAAACTCGGAGCCTTTTCACGTGAAATTCTCCTTATCTGAAAATTCGGTCGTCCAATCGAGGATGCCTGTAGCGATAAGCCGGAGAGGGGCCCAATCTACGAATGCAAGAGATACCACGTCGAGAATTCAGGTGTCTGTTCCAAAAAGCACACAAATGGCCATGCCTCTTTGTGCTTGCTAAGCCCTATACAGCGCATCGAAAGACTAGAGTCCGGTTTTGAGTTGTGCAACTCCGGATCTCGATATTTGGACATCGTCTTCGGACTTACCCCCGCTAAATGCAGCGATCACATAGCCGTTTTTTCCACGAACGATCACGCCGCCGGTCCATCCGAATTCCCCTGTCATCGGCGGCCGCAAATGGCTGCCGCTGTCTTTGAGCGTATCCGCCATCTCCGCCGCTTTTGCGTAAGCGATTCCTAGCAGGTTTGCTCCCTTGTCAGTCTGCGAGGGTTCGTCCTTCATTCTGCCGAACACAGCCATTTTCGAGCTCCAGGATTGGATCCTGTCGCCTTCGAAATAGGCCACCACCGCGACGCCTCCGATCCCGAGTTCTTCAGCGCGTTTCTGCATAGCCGCCAAAGCTCCGTCCGCCAGGCTATCGAAGGGATTGCCCGCTGCGGGAGCGTGCCCGAAAGCCGGATCCATTTCCGCAATGTTCACCCGATAGCTGACCGAATCAGTCGTAGGAAAATCAACCGGAACCTTCTGCGTCACCCGCCCCGTGGCGGCCCACTCTGTTCCACGCTGAAACGTGGTGGTAAATCCAACATCGCTTAACGCCGCGACGTCATGCCCCATAGTGGTATGGAATATCCTGCCCTTGCCATATTTCAGGACCATGAGAATCGGCTCGTCGTGACCTGTCCCATTGTTGTTAGGGTCGGAATGAGCAGTTGCAAGCACGGTCATGTTTTCCCCAGGTCCTCGGAGCGTGGCGTATAGCTCATCGGGAGCGTGCATCCAAACGTGGGGCAATCCCTTCATAATCGGATGTTCTGGTACACGAGTCTCCACCTGAAAGGGAAGACGATTTCCGTGAGAACCAGCGGGCCCGGGAGAATTGTCCGAGACCAGCTTGCCATCCTTGAAATACCACAGAGGACCGGACTTTTCCGATCGGCCTCTCCAGCCGCCGATGCCGATCATTTCATTGAACGCAGGCCAGTCGGGAAACGCATTGTCCGCGGCGTGAACGGCCACCAGTCCGCCACCGTTTTTTACGTATTGCTCGAGCTGCCCGCGCAAATCCGCCGGCCAGTCCGGAGCATCGTAATTTAAAACGATGGCCTGATAGCTGCTGAAATCAGGCTTAAAGCTGCTGAAATCCTCGCCAAAGCGCGGCGAAGTAGCTACAGCAATTTGGAATATTCCCGCGTCCTCCAATTCCTTTTTCATTACGGCCGAAGTCAATCGCCAGTCGTGATAGGGCCCGCCGCTCTCTCCGTCAAGAAGGAGGATGCGTATGGGCTTGGCTTTGGCGGGAAAAGGCGCCGCGCAAAGTGAGCTGCTCGATACGATTGCCCACAGAATACAGACAACAAGTCTCTTCATGCCGTCTCCTCGCTTTAAAATGCCATTCGCGCCTCAGGTGTTTACTCACGCGGTCGCCCCTTTGTCCAGTACAACCATCCGCGAGTACTCCTGTCCCTAATCTAACCCTCTGTACAGATGTCACGGTGCCTACCGGCGTCTAGCCTGCGAAGTACCAGCGATATCCGCCATGAATAGATTAGGAGGCATTATATGCGTGCCTTGAAGATATTTCCTTTGGCCCTGGCGTTGGGTGCGATCCCCTTGGCCGCAGCTCCCCCGCAACAGCCGGCCCTGACCGAAGTCGTGGACAAGATTGTGGCGCAAGAGCAGACGGAAGTGCAGTCGCTTCGCCAATACTCTCCCATCGTGGAAACGTACATTCAAACCCTGCGTTCAGACAAGGATTTGGGCGCGGTGCCAAAGGGCGACAAGTATTTTCTCGGACGAGCGGAGCTCGCGAAGGGCGTCGAACTCGAACCGCTACTCAAGGGCACGCGTACCAAACATAGCTTATTTGGCAGCTTCGAGAGCTTGTTCTCTATGGAATTTCTACCCCGCGGCTTTTTGCAAATGGTCTATCTGGACACCAACGGCTTCGATCGCCAGCACTACAAGTTCAACTACGTCGGGCGTGAGTTCCTGGGTGAAGTTCGCTGCCTGGTCTTCGACCTGGATCCATTGTCGAAGGACGAAAGAGGGCGCTTCGTGGGACGCATCTGGGTGGAAGATCAGGATTACCACATCGTGCGCTTCAACGGCGGCTACGGCGGCCGTTCGAAGACCAGCTACTACTTCAATTTCGACAGTTGGCGAACGAACACCGGAAAGAACCAGTGGCTCCCTGCTTTCATCTACAGCGAAGAAGTCGACAATAAGCAGGTCCAGTCCTTCAGGGCGCAGACGCGCCTTTGGAGCTATGCTCCCAGCCAGGCTCAACAAGAGCAAGAATTAAGCAAGGTGCTGGTGGAGACCGCAAAGTCCGTAAAGGATCAGAGTGAGATCGCCAACGACTACTCGCCGCTCGAGGAAAAACGCGCGTGGGAACGCCAAGCCGAAGACAATATCGCCGCCAAGATGGAACGGCTCGGGTTGATGGCGCCCTACGGGGAGGTGGACAGGGTGCTGGAGACGGTTGTCAATAATCTCGAAGTCACAAATGATCTCGATATCGAGCCGGCGGTTCGCTGCCGCGTTCTGATGACCTCCACGCTGGAGTCCTTCACCATGGGCCACACCATCGTCCTGAGCCGCGGCTTGGTCGACGTGCTTCCTGATGAGTCCAGTCTTGCCGCTATCCTCGCTCACGAGCTCGGTCATGTCGTGCTCGGACACCGCATGGGAACGCAATATGCCTTTTTCAATCGCCTTCGTTTCGACGAAAAGGAAACGTTCCATCATTTCGGCTTCACGCACACCCCCGAAGAGGAAGAGGCGGCATCTCAGCAAGCGATCAAATTACTGCGGAATTCGCCCTACAAGGATCATCTCGAAAACGCGCAATTGTTTCTTCAAGCGTTGAGTGAACGTTCGAAGGAGATTCCAAATCTCGTTAGTCCTCATCTGGGCAACACGCTCGCGGCCAGCTTAACAAGCGTTTCCGCGGCGCAGACCAGAAAACCATCGACACAGAAGCCGGAAGGCAAAATCCTGGCTGCTCTGCCGCTCGGCGGACGCGTCAAGGTCGAGCCGTGGGACAATCAACTGCGCTTGCTTAAGTCCAAGCCGATCGGGATGGTGGCGGCAGATGAGGTCGCACCCTTCGAGCTCACTCCGTTCATTCTCTATCTCACCCGCCAGGGAGATGGCGCACCGGGAGAGGTTCCTGGAGCCATAACCGTGAAGTCGGAGGCGGATACCAATGTGCCGGACATCAAACCATAGTGTTTCAGGAAATGGCAGCAGATGTAGTACAGAATTTTCTGGAAGCGTAGTGCCACTGGTCCGGCATTTGACGCAGCCTGGAACACTTTGCGGCGTTACAGCTGGTGCTAGACACCTGGATCGCAGAGGGCTTGGATTCGTCAAACGGCTACGACGCGACAGACGGTCGAGATGCGGGAACGGTAACACAGGGCAGGCCAAATCTGCCCCGCGGCTTGGTTGAGCCCATTGGAAAAGAGAATGGGTACTGTAGTCTAAGGAACTGGCGTGCTTGAGCCGTTGCAACCTGAGCCGGAGATTTCGTAGCGGGTCAAGCCCGTTTGATCGGTGCAGAACATGCGCTGGCCAGAACTACCCGCGCTTACGGGTGTGGCTGTCGCCGCGTAGGCGACCGATGGAATGGCGCCATCACCATTCCATATAAAGATATAACCACTCTTCGTTCCTTGGGCGATCGTATCATCCAGCATGCAAGCTGAGCTTGAATTAGAGAGGCACGGAGCAGCTCCGCCCATGCTCGCCAAGGTCGGGGGATATCCGATACTTTGATAGGTCGAGAAATAGGTGATAGCTGCCGTGTTAATCATGCGAAGCGAGCTGACCGCTGACGCTTCGTTGGCTTGCATCCGCGACCTCATGTAGTTCGGGATGGCGATTGCGGAAATGATCAGAATGATTGCTACCACAATTAGTAGCTCAATCAGCGAGAAGCCCCTTTGATTGTTCATGACGACCTCTAAAATTGTGGCCCAATGAGGCGTTGTACTCTCATGCTGTAGCGCCCAACCCCCGAGAATGGCCTGAACTTTAACACCAGTCTGCTGTCACCAGCAATTGAATTTAATCCCGTCGAACGGGTATAGAATCAAGATTCGCTGAGGAGGCGTGCGAGCGAATGGCGATCCGCACAGTACTTCAACTCGGTGATCCCAGATTACGCGAAACGGCCGCGCGCGTGAAGGACTCCACAGCCCCGGAGATTCGTGCGCTGATCGAAGATCTCTCCGATACTCTCGTGCATTGGAAGACGACCACAGGGTACGGGCGCGCGATTGCCGCGCCGCAAATAGGAGTCAACCTGCGCGTCATTTTTGTGCAGTTGCCGGGCGCTGATCCTTGGCCGCTGGTGAACCCAGAAATCACCGAGCGAAGCCCCGAGAAGATCGTGGTTTGGGATGCGTGCTTGAGTTTCCTGTCCATTTTTATGCAAGTGGAGCGTCACCGCGAGATTCTCGTGAGTTATCAGGACCTGCGAGGCCAACGGCACAAAATCCGGGCGGGAGATGAGCGGGATCTTTCCGAGCTGCTGCAGCACGAGACGGATCATTTGGATGGCATACTGGCCGTGGACCGCATCGCGGATATTCGCACGCTGTGCACGCGCGACGAATTTGAGAAGAGATACCGTGCCGACAGTTCTTATGCGGGAGCAAGCCGGCAGAGAACTGCAGTGGAATAAAACGTGGAAGAGATGGGAATGACCAGGATGTCTTATACCACGATGCAAAGCCCCATCGGACCTTTGTTGCTAGCCGGCACTGACGACGCTCTACGTCTTGTGCACTTTGCGTCGGCGCGGCAGCCAATGTCGCCGCAACGCGATTGGATCGAAGACGGTTCGCCATTCAAGGAAGCGATCCGGCAGATTGAAGAATACTTTAATGGGAAATTAAAGGATTTCAATCTGCCCCTCGTTCTCGAAGGCACCGAATTTCAAATGCTCGTTTGGCGCAACCTGCGAAAGATTCCTTACGGAGAAACGGTCAGCTACGGCCAATTGGCTCGGCGTATTGGCAGCCCCGAAGCGGCGCGCGCGGTGGGGTTAGCGAATGGTTCCAATCCCATACCGATTATCATTCCCTGCCACCGCGTCATCGGCAGCAATGGCGATTTAACCGGTTTTGGGGGCGGCCTTTCGGTCAAGAAAAAGCTTCTCGCACTGGAGAGCAAGCAACTGAGCTTTCTCTAGCCACACCTGCGCATTCCTTCGGACGGGTAAGAAGGAGGCCCTGAAACATGGCATTCCTTATGCGCGGTTAATTCCTTTAAAACAAACTCCTTCGCGGCCGCTCTTTTGTCGTCCCATCCATTCGTGATCGCTCCCATTTTGCCGCGGCATTCAATGCGTGATAGAACGGGGAGTCTTCGGAGAGAACAGATGGGAAACAAAAAGGTAAAGTGGGGCGTGCTGAGCACGGCGAATATCGGCGTGAATAAAGTGCTTCCCGCGATGCAGGTGGGCGAATGGAGCGAGATCGTCGCCATTGCTTCTCGCGACGGCAAGAAAGCGGAGAGCGTGGCTCGCAAGCTTCGCATCCCCAAGGCTTATTGGTCCTACGAAGAGCTGCTAGCCGACCCCGATATCGAAGCCATCTACAATCCATTGCCGAATCACCTGCACGTGCCCTGGTCCATCAAGGCAGCTGAAGCGGGCAAGCATGTGCTCTGCGAAAAACCGATTAGTCTGACGGTTGCAGAAGCAAAGTTGCTCCTCGAAGCACGAAACCGTACCGGCGTAAAAATCGGCGAAGCTTTCATGGTGCGCACTCACCCGCAATGGCTGCGCACTCGGGATCTGCTTCGCTCTGGCCGAATTGGAGATTTGCGCTCGATTGTCGGAGTCTTCAGCTATTTTAATCGCGACGCGGCCAACATCCGAAACGTTGTGGATTGGGGCGGAGGCGGCATGTACGACATCGGCTGCTATCCCATCAGCACGTCGCGATTCATCTTTGGTGAAGAACCATCCCGAGTGATGGGTCTTGTAGAACGCGACCCTGAGTTCAGAACCGACCGCCTTGCCTCCGTGATTCTCGATTTTCCCGCAGGCCAGGCGATTTTCACCTGTAGCACGCAGCTCGTTCCTTACCAGCGGATGCAATTCCTTGGCACCAAAGGACGCCTCGAAATCGAAATACCCTTCAACGCGCCGAACGACCGTCCTTGTCGGATTTTTCTCGATGACGGCCGCGATGTCTTCGGCGGAGGCGTGAGCATCGAGACCTTTCCCACTTGCGATCAGTACACGATTCAAGGAGACGTTTTTTCACGGGCCGTGCGCGGAGATGGGGACGTTCCGGTCTCCATTGAAGACGCCATCAGTAACATGGAAGTCATAGCGGCGGTTTTTCGTTCCGCCGAAACGGGCAGATGGGAACGCCCGTAGACCGCCTTAGTACATTCAAGCAGTCGGTGCTTCCGCCGGAGCGACGAAGCGTTTCGATTCCCATTGCACCGGCTCGACCGTGCCTACGACAAAAGCCCAGGAAATGGCTCCCGCCATCAAGACACCGGAAGTGGCCGCAAACGCCCAGAAGAAATGTCCCGTGCGCTCCACAATGTATCCAGTCAGCGCCGGTGAAACAATTCCGGCGAAATTGCCGACGAAATTCTGTAGCCCTGTCCATTTTCCCGCGGCATGAGGCCCCGCCAACGTCTGCGTCACTGCCCAAAGATTGGAAGTGCATAGCCCAGCAGCAGCGCAAGTCGCGAAAAGAAAAAATAGCGCGAGCCGTGAATCGAAAGCGAACACCACCACCGCGATGCAGAAACAGGAGGCTACCCCAAGCCCAGATGCAGTGAATGTCTTGCGCACCAGAGTGATCCTCCCTCCGCGTGCAATCCACAAATCGGACACCCACCCAGAAATCAGCGCCGACATCGCCAGGGTCAAATAGGCGGCGCCGCCGATCCTTCCCATGCTTTCCATCGAAAAATGACGTTCGCGAACGAGATAAAACGGCAGCCAGGTAAGCAGGAAATACGAGAGGTAATTATAGGAAAAGAGCCCGGCGAACGTGCCCCACGCGGAGCGCTGCATGAGAATTTCCGGGATGCCTGGAATTCGAGACGTAGGAGAGACGGCCAATCCGAGGCCCTTTGGCATCCACCTTATCCATGGAAGCAACCACAAGAGGCAGATAAGCCCTAATCCAATGAAAAATGGCCTCCAACCATAACGCGCCATGAGCAGCGCTCCAAAAAATATCCCAAACGCTGGACCGGCGGCGATGCCCACAGCGATGACAGCATTGGCGCGGCCCCGCAAGGACTCGGGAAAATGCTTGGCAAGGATTTTGCTGTAGGAAGGGAAGGCCACGGACTCGCCCACGCCCAGGAGAAGGCGCATGAGCAGGAGAATCTGAAAGCCGTGGACGATGCCAGTAGCCGCTGTGGCGAGAGACCACACAAAAAATCCTCCGGCGATGACCCAATTTACGTTGAAGCGGTCGACGAGCCACCCTGAAAGGATTTGAAAACCGGCGTAGGTCCAGAAAAAAGACGATAGCAGCATGCCTAGCTGACCGGCCGAAAAGTGAAGTTCATCTTTCAGCGCGGGCGCGGCAATCGACAGGCTGCCCCGGTCGATGTAATTAATAAAAACGGAGATCGCGAGTAGCGCGACTACCGGCGAAAGAGTCTTGGGAAGATCGATTTCACTCGACGAGACTCGAGAAGCGCTTGCCGAATATGGCATCGTTTTGAATCTCCCATCGAGCAAGCAGTTCTTGAAAATGTGTGACGTCTTGGGCCGTAGCGGACTCTATACACCCCGCAGACCCGCGTCTAGGCGAAAATCCGGCTGCATACATACGTTCCAAGTTGCGTTGATTTGCGGGTAGAAACGGTATGGTTGGCGAACAACCTGCCGTGACAGTCGGAGGCAGTCCGCCGAGAAGGGGCGGTCGGCTTAGCGTTCTCTCAGGCTAGCGATGAAGGACGTCACAGCTTGCGCTGGTGCGTAAAACGCGAGGAGCAGCAGGGAAGCGGCACCGTAAATGGCGAGCCTTAGCCTCATGTCCATGAAACACTTTGAGCCACCAAATGTTGCGGTGTTCCGGGTTTGAGGCGGTTTGCCAGACCCGATTATTGCAGCGTTAGATCACCGGCACCGACATGGGCGTGCAGGTGATACATTCCATTGCCTTCTTTGTGGAACGAGCGGAAAAGTCCTCCGTGGGACTCGCCAAACGGGCTTGCTTCGAGGCCCCCGGAGTAAACCGAGGCATCCACACGTGAATAATCGCTGGCGTCGCCCACATCGATGACCATCTCACCGGCGCGCAGTTCCACGTCCTTGTTCCCGACAATGTGACGCAATTCCAGGTTCCCCGCGGACATGCGCACAAAGAGGCCAGTCTTCCGCGGCACTTCGATGGTCACCTCAAGATCGTTCCTCGGGCCTCCGCTGACGGTCAAATCGGCAACATCGTTCGAGCCTTCAAGCCGAACTCTCATGTCGCTGGCCTGGTCGGTGTTTCGGCCCCTGATTCGCACGGTAATCTTGTTGCCATCGCCGCCCTCAATGCGGAAGTCCCCTGAACGTAAGTACATCTGAAGCTTTCCGCCGGAATTGAAATCCGCCGTAAACGGATGATTTTCAATGTCTTTAACGTCGAGCTTGGTCTGGGCGGCGCCCGAGGCAGCAGAAATCGCAAGTACCGTGGCCAGCAAGAAAGGAATACGCACGAACACACCTCCTGGGCTTCTGGACTAAGTAACGAAGTTGCCCTTGGAAAAGTTTCCTGCTAGACGAAATCGATCAGGATTGGCGGAAGGTAAGGCCATCCGTTTGGGCGACTTCGTAATGCCGAACGCGGCGGTCGTAGTCCGTCAAGAGAGCGGCTGCCTCACTGGCCACAACGGCCGTCTCTCTGTCGGAACCAGCAAATGCGCCTATCGCTTGAAGAGACTGCCAGACGGTCACGACAAGAATCTCGACCGAGTCTCGATGCGGCCGGACGAGGACGCTGGCGGAGAGATATCCATCAAATTTACGCAGCATCGGCATGACGCTCTGCCAGAAATGCTCGAGGTAGCGGGTGGAACCTATTGTTGTCGTGCGAGCGGACCACAAACGGGCGATCATCCCAGGGCGGCTCCTATTGATTCCCGACGACAACAGTCCACGGACGAATTTCCCACCGCTTGACGAGGCCATTGAGGATGTAAGGGTCCTTGCTGACAAAATCTTCTGCAGAGGCAGCGTTCTCGCCGCGGAAAACGAGGAGCGCGCCGTCGGGAGGTTCGGCAAGAGCTCCGGCAAGAACCAGTTCGCCACGCGCGTGTGCGGCTCGTGCAAGTCCCAGATGCTCATCGCGATAAGCGGCACGCCGCGAGATAAAGTCCGGCACAACTTCCCGATAAAAAAGTGCGTAGTATCCCATTTTTGCTCCAGCTCCTTGCTTGTCCGCTAGCTGGATGCCTCTCGCTTAGATGAAATCTGTAGACAAAAGGATTGAAAGGGAGGCGCATTGCACGCCAGCCACGAAGCAAATTTTCTTCGCGTGGCGTCTGGTGAACTGCGCACCAAACTTCTAACCGCCCGCAATCGAAGGGACGAGAAGGACGCGGTCGCCTTCCTTGAGGGAACAACCTTCGCCGCCAAGAAAACGGATGTCCTCTTCGTTCAGGTAAACGTTCAGAAATTGGCGGATCTGCCCTTGCTCGTCGCGAACATGGCGCGACAGGGCGGGGAAGCGCGCGGTCAAATCGTTAAGCGCTTCGGCGATGGTCGCTGCACTACAGTCGATTTTGGGTGTGCCGTCGGTAAAGCGGCGGAACGCCGTGGGAATTTCGATGGTAACAGGCATGTCTGCTGCGTCTCCTTATTTTCCCGCACTCGCTGCGATGGTAAATTGGTTCTCAATGTAGGTCTCGAAAGCATCGAGGCGCGGCGCGATGGCTTCCCCAACGGGGAACTCGGCGGCGATCGCGTCGGTTGTCTTGAGGCCGTTTCCTGTAATGCATACCACGGTTGTCTCGCCGGCTCCGATTCGTCCCTGGCGAATGAGCATTTGGGTGACGCCCAC
The DNA here is from genome assembly GCA_963718945.1 of uncultured Acidobacteriota bacterium. GTDB lineage: Bacteria > Acidobacteriota > Terriglobia > Acidiferrales > UBA7541 > Acidiferrum. The sequence goes on from CAVRAJ010000001.1 coordinate 421,557, forward strand.
GGTTACGCCGCCTGCGGTCTCCGTGAAGATGCCTTCCGTTTCGGCGAGCTGCTTGATGGCGGCGACGATTTCCGGATCGGAGATGTCCTCCGCCCAACCGCCGCTCTCACGGATTAGCTTGATTGCAAATGGCCCGTCGGCGGGATTGCCGATGGCCAGGGACCGCGCGATCGTGTTCGGCTTTTGCGGCTCGAATCGGGCCAGGTTGCGTTTCACACCATCGGAAATCGGCGAACAGCCGGTGGCCTGCGCGCCAAAAAATTTCACGGGCTTCGCTTCGACCCATCCAAGCGTTACGAGTTCCTTGAAGGCCTTCGCGATCTTGGTGATCAACGAGCCGCCAGCCATTGGGACCACCACGTTGTCCGGCAAGCGCCAGCCGAGTTGCTCGGCAATTTCGAAGCCATGCGTCTTCGAGCCTTCCGAGTAGTAAGGACGAAGATTGACGTTCACGAGGCCACACTGGAAGCGGTCCGCGATTTGTGAGCACAGCCGGTTCACCTGGTCGTAGTTGCCATTGATACGCACGATCCGTGCTCCGTAGACCGCGGTGTTCAGCACCTTTGCTGCCTCGAGATCAGCGGGAATGAAAACGCACGCGTTAAATCCCTGCTGGGCTGATTGCGCCGCGACGGCGTTCGCCAAATTGCCCGTGGAGGAACACCCCACGGTCTCAAAACCAAATCGCCGCGCCGCTACCAGGGCTGTACCGACGACCCGGTCTTTAAACGACAGAGAAGGGAAGCACACGGCATCGTTCTTGAAAAAGACATTCTTGAGGCCCCAGAGCGACGCCAGCTTCCGCGAGGCGACCAGCGGCGTCCCACCAACCGCGCTAGCGGGTTTGAAGTCCTCGGGAAGCGGGAGCAGCTCCGCATAACGCCACATGTTAAATGTTCGCCCGGCGAGGTTTTCGCGGCGGACTTTTTTCTTCAAGAAATCGTAATCGTAGGTGACTTCCAAAGGCGAGAAACAGTCTTCGCAGAAGGACCGCGGGGCATTTCCGCAGGTTTTCCCACAAGCTTTACATCGCAACTCAAATGGTTCGGACATTCCTCCACCCTATGCAATACTCAAGATGACCTTGGATTCGTTTAGGGCAGCAGGGAGGTAAAAACGAAAACCCTCCGTGCCAAAGTGCTCGGAGGGGTCTCAGAAATTCTTCTGGGATTCTCTACAGCTCTTTAGCAGTTTTTTACGTGGAGCAAGTTGCCCTAAATCGCCACGTGTCGCCGCAACCGCAGCTGCTACATTTATCCTAGATGGGAAGGCGTTTGTCAAGACCTAAAGCCGGAATTAGCGTGAAATAGCAGCAAGCTGCGGCAAAGTGCTTGACAACAAAATGAGGGGCCCCTGCGTCTAAGCACATGTGACACCGCTTCCAGCGAACTTGAATCGTTTTAGGGGAACCCGTTCTCCCGGACAGTGATTATCCAGACGCATCGATATTCCGGGGCAACTGTCCTCTATCCGCGGTGTTATACTTGATTTTGATGATGACTAGGAAGACGGTCTAAGCGCATTCACGAACCCGCCGCTTGGGAACAGCTGGCATGTGGGTCCAAGAAAACTAGGAGCAACTATATGGGTGAGCAAGTGAGAGAGCTTTTCAATTGGGCGCGGCGTCGCAAGATTCTGGCGTCATTTTTTGTAGGATTCACGCTTGTTGTGGGCATCCTGATTGGCTCCGTCATCTCGGGCCGCGTTTCCGCCATGAAACCGTTCGGCGGCACGGATGCCACGCGGCTTTCCGTACCCGACCCAATTCCATCGGCAAGCTCGTTCTCGGGAATCGTGAATCGCGTCGAGCCGGCGGTCGTCAATATCGCCACAACGCAAGTTCTCGAGCGAAAGTCCCCCGGCAAGAAACGCCGCGTAACGCCCGATAATCCTGGCGATGACAATGACCCCATGCAGGATTTCTTCGACCGCTTCTTCGATGGCCGCCAGGACGCTCCCCCTCAAGCGGAACGGAGTCTGGGTTCTGGCGTTATTGTCGACAAGCGCGGCTATATTCTCACCAACAATCACGTCATCGAGAACGCGACCAAAATTCAGGTTCAACTCAATAACGACACCGCGCGCTACACCGCAAAGGTCATCGGCGCGGATGACGACACGGATCTGGCGGTCATAAAAATCGAAGTAAATAAAGAGCTTCCTACCGCCAAACTCGGCAATTCCGACGGAGTGCAAGTCGGTGATTGGGTTCTCGCCATAGGCAGCCCGTTCGGATTGCAAGCTACCGTTACGGCCGGGATCATCAGCGCAAAGGATCGCGGCGGAATCGGTGGAACGCAGCATCAGTTCCAGCGCTTCCTGCAAACGGATGCGGCCATCAATCCTGGGAACTCCGGCGGCCCGCTTGTGGACCTGGCGGGGCAGGTCATCGGCATAAACACCGCCATTATTACCGGCAGCCGCGGCTACGAAGGCGTCGGTTTCGCAGTGCCATCGAGCACGGCGATCAATGTCTATAACCAGCTCGTTTCCAGTGGCCGTGTCACGCGCGGATCCATTGGCGTGAGCTTCCACGAAGATCTTGGCACCAATCCCATTACCTTGAAGTCTCTCGGTGCGCCCTATGGAGTCGCCATTGAGAGCGTTGAAGCGGGCAGTCCCGCGGAAAAGGCCGGGCTCAGGGCGGGAGACGTCATCACCAGCGTGAACGGACATCCCGTCAAGACCGGCAACGATCTTGTGAATCCCATTGCGCAAGCACCAGTCGGCAGCAAAGTAGCGATTTCCTATGTCCGCGATCGCGTTCAGAAAGAGACGAGCGCCGTCGTTGCGGATCGCACGCACGTGTTCCCGACGGTCGCCGGCAATATGGATGACCAACCGGGTGAACCGGCGCCAAGTGAGTTCGGGCTGCGAGTGGACAGTCTGACAAATGATCGCGCGCAGCGTTTCGGCATGGACGGTGTGAAGGGCGTGATCGTAACCGATGTGGATCCCGCCAGCTTCGCTTCGGATGATCTAGGCTTCGCGCGCGGCGACGTTATTGCTGAAATCAACCACCAACCCATAACTTCTTTGGCCGACTATCGTGCGGCTGTGTCAAAATTGAAGGCTGGAGATTCTGTCGTGTTCAAGGTTATGCGCCGCCAGGACAGCGACCGCGTCTTGACGATGTTTCTCTCCGGCGTAGTTCCGGCGGAGAACCCGAAACAATAAAATCTGGGGGACACTGGTGTCTCCCGGGGCGTCAACAAAGACCAATGCGAGTGCGAAAAGCGACACACCTGGCCCTAACGCTGCTCGCGGCAGCAAGTATGGGTGTGATTGGTGCCGCAGCGTCAGGGCAGGGAACGAACTCTTCGAACGCGCATACGACGAAGCACCGCGCCAGGACTCGGCACAGCACTTCCTCCAGACGATCAAGCAGGCGGGAGCGGGGACAGAAGTCACCCACTGCCGATCGGATTTCCGAGATTCAAAGCGCGCTAGCCAAAGACGGCTCTTTCGATGGCACTCCTAACGGTAAATGGGACGGCGCTACCGTCGATGCCATGAAAAAATTCCAGGATTCCCACGGTCTAAATCCCACGGGCAAGCTGGACGCGAAAACCTTGCAGAAGCTCGGTCTAGGCTCTCAGACTGCGGGCCTCGCGCCCCCCATGCGGCCGGTCAGCTCTTCCTCGCTCTCCACAAGCCCATCTGCTGATGTGCCGCGCCTCGAGTAAGCGATCGTGGATTCGCACTTGGCTTATAACCTCATACATTTCAAGAAGATATAGTAGGTGTCTGGAGCAGGAACCTGAGATAGAGCGTGAAGTGAGCCAACTCGCCCGGTCCAGGAGAGACATCAGTCATTGGGGCGGAGCAGCGTTAAGTGAGTTCAGGGGCACGCAGCGCGCACAAAATGAAGGGTTTAAATTGCAAAGAGCGGAACATCGCGTTCCGCTCTTCGGAGAGTCGTATTTAACCACTCGGCTAAATACGTCTTAGCTTTCGATTTGCACCTGGAGGACTTCTCCGGGCAGCGCGATCATCGTCGGCCGAACCGTCACTACTTTTGCCTGACCGTTGGCTGCCACCGATTCCGTTCGAACATGTACGCCATTTTGTACCTTCGCCGCGTTCGAATCGGCTCCTATTCGTTCAATGCGGATGCCAAGCGTCCGTTCCAACTGAAATAGTTCCGAGCGCTGTTCTCTGGAGAACAGCGTGGTGGCAACTCCATGCCCGCCCGCGCGCCCCGTACGCCCGACGCGATGGATGAAATTCTCTGCTACGTCCGGCAAATCGTAATTGATGACGTGTACGATGTCCTGAACGTGAATCCCGCGTGAAGCGAGGTCGGTGGCCACAAGGACGCGATACCGTCCCTGCTGGAAGCCCGTAAGAGCGGCAGTCCGCTGCGATTGAGAACGGTCTCCGTGAATCATCGCCGCCGAGAAGCCGTCGCGGTTCAGGCTCCGGGTAATTCGCTCCGTGCCGCGCTTCGTGCGAGAGAAGACCAGGCATCGTCCGGTCTCCTTGCCCAGCAAACGCTGCAGCATCTCCTGTTTGCGGTCAACGGAAACCTCGAACGCCTGCATGCGTACATTTTCGGCAGGTTTGAGCGTCGACCCGAAAGCCAACCGCACCGGATTTCGCAGGTAGTCCTTCACCAAGTGAGCGACGGATGCTTCCATCGTTGCGGAAAAGCACATCGTTTGGCGTTCTTTAGGCAGGATTGCGGCGATGCGCTTGATAGCGGGAAGAAAGCCCATGTCCAACATGCGGTCCGCTTCGTCGAGGATTAGAACCCGCAGCGAGTTGAAGTTGAAAAGTTTGCGATCGAGATAGTCTTCCAATCGCCCGGGGGTGGCAACCACCAAGCGCGCTCCTTTGCGAATAGCGTTGAGTTGCGCTCCTTCCGCCAATCCGCCAACCACTAGCCCGGCTGGAACAAGTTGCGTGCCGCGCAAAGCGTTGAACTGCGCCACCACCTGCATAGCCAATTCGCGGGTCGGCACCAGCACGAGGGCCGAGATTCCGGACGTTTTGCTCTTGAGCAGTTGCTCTATGATGGGGATAAGGAACGCCAGCGTCTTGCCGGTTCCGGTCTGCGCAGTTGCAAGCACGTCCTTACCCTCGAGCGCCTGCGGAATGGCCGCAGCTTGCACGGGGGTCGGAGTCGAAAACCGCGCGTGCGCCAATCTCTCCTTCATATAGGCGGAGATCGGTAATTCTGTGAAACTTTGCATTCGTATTGCTTTCTTGCTGGCCAGAGCGATGGCGGCGCACACGATTTCTGTGCAAGCGCGGCAATTCGCATTGCCAGTCTTGTTTTAGATTACGCTGAAGACTTACGGAGAATACTGCAGGCGGGTAATCTCAGATCAACAACTCAACTTGAGGGACCGCACAACACAACCGAGGTATTAAGCGCAAACGTAGTGTAACACGTCTGCGCTCCGAATGCGATCTCAATTGTTTTTTGCGCGGTGCCTGGATGCCAACCTTCAGAAGAAGGTCCCGTTGAAAGATGCTGATGCGGCCGCTGCTATCTAGCCCTTAAGACAAATGCGCGACGGGAAGCCGCTCACTGCTTTCTTCATCCTCCAATCCCAGTGGTCATCCGGAATGTTCCTCAAGTGGCTATTGCGGGCGACGACCTCTTGCGCGAAACTTGCACTGCGCAGACTGGCGGTTTTGGATGCACTTCGTCAACTTTCATTTCCTACAATTCGCGCTCTTGCGGACCGCAGGAACTCTCGTAGTGTCCTGGATTCATCGGCCGGTTTTTTGGTGTTATTTCGCGGGTGTAGCTCTCTTAGCGATCGGCCTGCCAATTCTCATCAAGAACGACCCGCCGCAAGAACATGGGCTTGGCAAAATCATACCGTTTGGCCGGCTGTTCTACGCCATTCCAATGGTAGTTTTCGCGGCGCAGCACTTCACAGTTACCGGATTCATCGTGCTCATCGTGCCCTCCTGGATTCCTGGACATCGATTTTGGGTCTATCTGGTGGGTACCGCGCTCATTGCCGCTGCGCTTAGCATTGTCTTCAAGAGATACGCGCAGTTGGCCGCGACTCTGTTGGGAATCATGTTCGCTCTTTTTGTGGTGCTGATCCATATTCCAAGGGTGGTGGCCAACCCTCACGATAGAATTGCATGGGCGGTGGCCTTAAGAGATTTATCTTTCAGCGGCGGCGCATTTGCCTTTGCTGGAGCGCAGAGGATGCCCCAACCCAAAAATGGCATACCGGTGCTGGTCACTTTGGGCCGTTTCTTCATTGCGATAACGGCAATGTTCTTCGGGATCGAGCATTTCATGCATCCAGAATTCGCTCCCGGCGTACCGCTCGCCAAAATTACGCCAACATGGATACCGCTGCGCCTCTTGTGGGCGTACGTTGCCGGCGCGGTCCTTGCGGCTGCGGGCGTAAGCCTTCTCGTCAATAAAAAAGCGCGCTTGGCAGCAACCTATTTAGGTGCCATGATTTTTCTTGTGGTTTTGTTCGTTTATCTGCCTATCCTGGTCGCGACTCCCTCCGACATGGGCAACGGACTGAACTACTTTGCGGATACTTTGATGTTCAGCGGGGCTGTTTTGCTCTTGGCGGAAGCTCTTCCAAAAGAGGACTTTCGGCATGCATGAAAAGGCCGTAAGTTGTGTGCTGGATCTTCTCCCCCGGGTGGAAGGCACACGAACAAAGGAGATGAGAAGATGAAAAGCACTTTGTTACTCCTGGTTTTGGGGGTGCTCTTGCTTGTGATGACGGCAGCAAGTTCGCCCCGCGCAGCGACGCCTCAAGCATCTGAACCGAAGAACGACCGAATTCCGATTATCGTTGAGCTATTCACCTCGGAAGGTTGTTCCAGTTGCCCGCCTGCGGATGCGTTGCTAAGCAAGCTCGAAAAGCTTCAGCCGGTTGATGGTGCCGAAATTATCGGTCTCGAGGAACACGTCGACTACTGGAATCACGATGGCTGGGTGGATCCGTATTCCGACTCGGAGTGGACCTGGCGGCAACAGCAGTACGTCGAAAAGTTCAAAGGGAAGAGTCCCTATACTCCTCAAATGGTAGTCGATGGTCAAAGCCAGTTCTTGGGCAGTGCCCCCCGCGATGCGGTACGGGCCATCCAAGAAGACGCGCTGCGCGCGAAAACGCAAGTCTTAATTACGGCGGAGGACTCGTCAAAGAAAGATACGGAGCGGCTTGAAGTGCGCGTTGGGAACGCCTCCGCGTCTGCGGCGCAGGAACCGGCTGATGTCTGGCTGGCGGTGACGGAGCAGGGGCTGCAAAACGCGGTGAATGCGGGGGAAAATGCGGGCAAGGAATTGCATCATGCCGGGGTCGTGCGTTCCCTGCATAAGATTGGAACGCTCTCAGCCAAGGATTCATCCCCGTTCGATATCAAGCAAGAGGTCAAGTTCAAATCGAACTGGAAGAGAGAAAACCTCCGGATCGTAGTTTTCGTACAAGAACGAAAGAGTTTACATATTCTGGGGGCGGCAGCGGCTCGAGTCACCGGATAAAAGCCGTCGGCCGATTTCAGTGCTGGCGCGGCAATTCGCATTTCGAATATTGTGTGGGATTACGCTGAAGACTTACGGACAAAGCTACAGGCGGGCAATCTCAGTTCAACAGGCCAACTTGAGGGACTGGGCAACACCAGCGAGACATTAAGCGTAAACTCCGCGTAGCCCGTCGGGGTTGCAATGCGTGCCTGTTGTTTTGTATGCCTTGATTAGTTTTTCATAGCTCGACTTGCTCAACGCTTGGTCCGCCGCGGGTGATTTGTCTAATGAGGATTTTTCGTGGCTCGCGGGTGTTCGGCGCAGATATGAGAAGTGAACTCCTTGTCGCGCTGGCGTTCGTAGTGTGTCTTCATCTCGTCAATGGAGTCGCCAACGAGTGGCCCTAATGGTTTGAACGCCCATGCGCATTCGGAGCAAGCCCAGCCCTGAAAATTCAGGCTTTCGATCCAGATCAGTTTGCGAAGTGTCGCCCCCATTGCGCTCCTCAAGAGTTGTTGCGGGATGTCTCTGCGAAAATCGGCCTGCCACTGGTCTCCAACAACAAGGTAACGACAGAAGCTGGCCTTTTCATTCCCCTGAGCGTGGCTCTTCTTTAGTCACCGCCTTTTGAACACACATCAAAAATCGAAGTGAAGGCGCAAGGCGAGAACACTAACGATAAAAAGGGGTTGCTGTCTGTGGGGAATCCAACACTGACAATAGTTGCTATCCCAAACCGAGTTCATCCTCAAGATGTTGAATGACGCCGTAGCACTCACAAGCGGATTTTTCCAGTTTCCTGCGGTTCACAATTTTCACTGCGCCGCGCATGTAATCTATAATTCCGTCTTTCTGCATGACTGTTGCTGCCAAACTCACCGTGGACCGGTCCGTTCCCATCATTGTCGCAATAAAATCATGGGTGATCTGAAGCACCCCGGCATCCACTCTGTCCTGGGTCATAAGCAGCCACCTTGAGAGGCGCTGCCGTATATCGTGCAGACGATTGCAGGCCGCGGTTTGAGAGACTTGCATTCCTTGCAGTCCTGTGTGCCTGTTCAGGATCACTTGCAATTGCGGAGCCGAGCGCAGGATTCGTTGTAACGCATTGCCTTTCATGCGGAAGCCATCGCCGGCGACTTGAATTATTTCACGCACCGAACTTCTGCTTACACCGATTGCCAACCCTGCCCCGGCGTAACCCTCTTTGCCCACAACTCCAACCTCCACAGTTCGACCGTCTTTGGTCACCACAACTTGAGAAACCATTCCGCGGTTCGGAAAATAGGCAAACTCGATGTTTTGTGTCGGCTCATGGAGGCTTAAATGACTCGGCAGATCGGTATGCATCAAGTCAGCGCGCATCAACTTATATTCATTGTCGGGCATGGCCAACAAGATTTTGTTTAGTACTTGTTTTCCCTCGACATTGGTCCGTTGGTCAGCCGCTACTGCACGAAAGGTTTTCTCGCTCATGCGTCAGTCCTGAATGGCACTACAGTGCCTTGCATCCATGGGGCGAAGCTTCATGGCCTATTAGATTTCATGTTCATTCGACCAAAACGGGGTCTAACAATCTGTGCGAAATGAGACAACTCGCAAAACCCCGGCAGCGCGATTTGACGGTACCCACCATGGGCGGTAGAATTTATATTCCGCGCGGTGCCCCGTGTTAACCCGCAGGCACAAATAGTCTTACAGACGGTTACGGCAAAGCAGTTGAGGAGGAACTATGGCTACGGCAGTAGCGCCTCGAGTTTTTAAGAACTTCATCAATGGCGAATGGGTGGAATCACGCAGCGGCAAGGCTTATGAAAACCGCAATCCCGCGAACACGGATGAGTTGGTTGGAATGTTTGTGTCTTCCACTTCTGTGGACGTTGATGCGGCTGTCGATGCTGCCAAAGCTGCTTACAAAAAGTGGCGTCTGGTCCCGGCTCCGAAGCGCGCCGAGATTCTTTTCCGCGCGGCCGAGCTGCTTTTGCAACGCAAGGAAGACTATTCCAAGGACATGACTCGCGAAATGGGCAAAGTTCTTGCGGAGACGCGTGGCGACGTGCAGGAAGCCATCGATATGACGTACTACATGGCGGGCGAAGGGCGGCGGCTGTTCGGCCAGACGACTCCCTCGGAACTGCCCAGTAAATTCGCCATGAGCGTGCGGCAATCGATCGGCGTGTGCGGAATGATTACGCCGTGGAATTTTCCGATGGCCATTCCGTCGTGGAAAATGACACCCGCGCTGATCAGCGGCAATACCGTCGTGCTGAAGCCTGCCGAGGATACGCCGCTGTCTGCGTATCACCTCGTGCAGGTTCTCGCCGAGGCCGGTATCCCACCAGGAGTTGTGAATATCGTCAGCGGCGACGGTCCCGATGCTGGCGCCCCTCTGGCGGCAAGCGACGATGTGCCTGTTGTCAGCTTCACCGGGTCCACCGCAGTAGGCCGGCTTATTGCACAAGCGTGTGCGCCAACGTTCAAGCATTGCAGTCTTGAAATGGGCGGCAAGAACATCATCATCGTTATGGACGATGCGAACCTGGACTTAGCAGTAGACGGAGCAGTTTGGGGCGGGTTCGGAACGACCGGGCAGCGATGCACGGCGGCCAGCCGCGTCGCCGTACACAAGAGTATCTACCACGAGTTCGTTTCGCGATTCGTGGATCGCGTCAAAGCGCTGCGAGTGGGCAACGGTCTCGATTCTGGCGTAGACATGGGCCCCTGCATCAACGAGCAACAACTAAAGATCGTGATGAGTTATGTCGAAATTGGCAAAAACGAAGGCGCCAATCTGCTCACGGGCGGAAACCGTTTGGATGGCGGCATCCACGCGAAGGGCTGGTTCCACGCTCCCACGGTGTTTGGCGATTGCTCTCCGCAGATGCGCATCGCGCAGGAAGAAATCTTTGGGCCTGTTGTTTCGGTCATCCCCATCGATAGTTTCGAGCAGGGAATCGAAGTTGCAAATGGCGTTCCGTACGGGCTGTCGGCCTCGATCTACACGCGCAACGTGAACCAGGCGTTTCAAGCCACACGCGATCTGTACACCGGGATTGTTTACGTCAACGCTCCGACCATCGGCGCCGAAACGCACTTGCCTTTCGGAGGCACCAAGCAAACCGGTAACGGCCACCGCGAAGCCGCGATCGCCGCCATCGATTTTTTCTCCGAATGGAAGACCATTTATATCGACTATTCCGACAAGCTCCAGCGCGCGCAGATCGATAACAACTGAGCGCGACAATTAATCCTTGGCAGAACGAGCAAACAATCAAGAAACCTGCTGGACAGCGGACACGCTGTAAACCAGAAGAGCCGTCTCCAGCCGGGAACCGAAACAGACAAGCCGCGTTGACGGTGCGCGACACGCTTTCTACAATAGAAGATAGCACTCGCTAACACTTAGCGTAGAGTGCTGCTATGAGGAATCCAGCGTTACAAGAGCGGCGCAACCGCCAGATTCTCGCGGATCTCGTACGTGCGTACATTGAGACCGGCGAGCCGGTATCGTCGCGCGCGATTTCCAAACGCTACGAGGAGACGCTGAGCACCGCCACGATCCGCAATGTAATGGCCGACCTCGAAGACGGCGGTTTCCTCTACCAGCCGCACACTTCGGCGGGTCGCGTTCCTACGTCGGCTGCTTACCGCTTCTTCGCGCAGGAGATTGCGTCGCAGGCGACGTTAACCATCGGTGACCGCGATTGGATTCAACGCGAAATGGGCGGTGCCAAGACCGCATCGGAGATCACCGAGCGCGCAGGCCACGTACTCGCGGAGGTATCGAACGGCCTCGGGATCATTGTTTCGCCGCCGCTTGGCAGAACCGTGCTCGAACACGCGCGCATGTGGCTCCTTCCGGACGGCCGCGTGGTTGTTGTACTGATTTCTCCCGGCGGCAATACGCGCGATAAAATTCTTCGTCCGAGCCGGCCCTTCGCTCAATCGGAACTGGATGCCACGGCTGACTTTTTGAATCGCCATTACTCCGGCTGGACTCTCGAGGCGATTCGCGCCGACCTCCTCCAAAAGCTCGCGACCGATCGCGAACAATATGAAGGCATCGTCGCCAGCGCGCTTACCTTGTGCGATCCGGCCATGCTTGGTGAAGGACAAGCCAGCCAGGTCCACGTCGAGGGCACGGCGCAAATCGTCGGCACCGCCGAGTTTACAAATCAGGCGCAACTCCGCGAACTGCTTGCTGCGATTGAAGAAAAGCATCGGTTGGTGGCTGTTCTCAACGCCTGCATCGAGACGCCGGAGCCCGTCCACGTGCAAATCGGCGTAAAGGAGATTTCGCCGGCGGGGGAAAACTTGGCCATCATCAGCGCGCCGTACACCCGCAACGACCTAGTGCAAGGGTCGCTCGGAGTGCTCGGCCCAACCCGCATGCATTACGAGCGCGCCATGACCGCGGTCGCCTACGTGGCGCAGTTATTCAGCGAGGCTTTGAGCAAAATTTGAAACACTATTTCCAGAGGAGAGGCAGCAAAGTGCCCGACAAGGACTCACCTTTCAACACAGAAGGCAGCGCCACAAACGCTGGCGTGGATCCGCCCGACGAAGCTAAAGTCGCCGTAGATTCCGCGGCAGCCGACGCGGAACTCGCGAAACTTGCCAGCGACCTGAACGAATTGCGACAGACTCTGATGCGCCGCCAGGCCGATTTCGACAACTACCGCAAGCGCATCGAAAAAGAACGCGCCGAGGATGCCAAGCGCAACACCGCTCGCGTTATCGAAAGCCTGATCCCCGTGATTGACGGCTTTGAGCAAGCTCTTGCGGCCCATCGTGAAGCGGAATACGGGAATTATCGCAAGGGCTTCGAGCTCATTTACAAGCAGCTCGTGGACAACGTCACTCGCCTCGGCGTCGAGCGCACTGATCCGCTCGGCAAACAGTTCGATCCGCATCTTCACCAGGCGATGGACCGTACCGAAACCCTGCAGCATGAAGATGGCACGATTCTGCAGGTCTTCCAACCCGGATACATTTTTCACGGGCGCATTCTGCGTCCTGCGATGGTTCGCGTAGCCGTTCATCCGGGCGGCGCATCGAAAGAAGCTGCGAACTGACATCAGCCGAGAGGATTGCATGCCAAGAGGGAACCAAAAGGATTTTTACGAAGTGCTCGGCGTCTCGCGCACTGCTTCTGTCGAGGAGATAAAAACCTCCTATCGCAAAGCCGCGCTGCAATGGCACCCGGATCGCAATCCGGAGAACAAAGAAGAAGCCGAAGTGAAGTTCCGGGAGTGCACAGAGGCCTATAGCATCCTGAGTGACCAGCAAAAACGCGAAGTCTACGACACCTATGGCCACGCTGGGCTTTCGGGTACAGGCGGCGGCGTGGACTTCAACAGCACTGTCTTCCGCGATTTCCATGACATTCTCGGCGATTTCTTCGGCTTCGAGGATCTCTTCTCGGCGGGCCGGCCCGGCCGCGGCCGCAAACAGCGCGGCGCTGATCTCCGTTATGACATGACGCTCACGTTCGAAGAAGCCTCCGCTGGCGTCACCACAAAAATAAAGCTCCCTCGCCAGGATTACTGCGAAGTCTGCAACGGCACCGGCGCCAAAAAAGGCACGGGCATAGTCGCGTGCCAAAGTTGTGGCGGCCGCGGCCAACTCGCCTACCAGCAAGGTTTCTTCACCATTTCTCGCACTTGTCCCGCGTGCCAGGGCGCGGGACAAATTGTCCGCGAACGCTGCCCCGATTGCCGCGGCCAGGGCCGCATCGAGCGCGAGAAAACCATCGAGCTGCGCATTCCTCCTGGCGTGGATTCCGGCACACGCCTCCGCGTCACCGGGGAAGGCGAGCCAGCGCCCAATGGCGGCGCCCCCGGCGATCTGTACGTCGTCCTGGACGTAAAAGAGCATGTGTTTTTTGAACGTCGTGGCGCCGATCTTTATTGCACGATCCCGCTCAGTGTCACGCAAGCCGCTCTCGGAACGGAGCTCCAGGTCCCCGGGCTCAACGGCGAGGAAAAACTGAAAGTTCCCGAGGGTACACAAAGCGGCGCCGTCTTTCGGATTAAGGGCAAAGGCCTCGCCGACCCGCGGGGCGGCGGTAAGGGCGATCTCTACTATCACGTCCGCGTGCTAACGCCGACAAAGCTCACGCGCGAGCAGCGCAAACTCCTCGAACAGCTTGGCGCTTCTCTAAAAGTGGAGAACAAGCCGGCGGACCGCAATTCGACAATCTTCGACAAAGTGAAAGACATTTTCGGTTAGCGCCCCGCACCTGCGCTAGAATCCTCGCGTGCGCCGCAGATTCTTTGTCGAGCAGTTTAATGGCACCGTTGCAGTCATGGAGGGCGACGCCGCGCATCACGTCGGCCACGTTCTTCGCGCGCAAAGCGGCCAGCTCTACGAATTGAGCGATGGCTCCGTCGCATGGCTTGCACGCATCGAATCTGTCGCGCGCCATCGAGTCGAATTTGCCCTCCTTGAGCAGCTCCCAGCTCCCAAGGGCTCGGTCAACGTCACTCTGCTTCTCTCCATTGTGAAATTTGACGCATTCGAATGGGCAATTGAAAAAGCCACCGAACTCGGCGTCGCTAGAATCATCCCGCTCGCCGCCGCTCGCTCCGAAAAGGGACTGGTCTCGGCCGCGCCAAAGCGCTCCCAGCGCTGGCAAAAAATTCTCCTCGAAGCGAGCCAACAGTCCCGCCGCCTGCGCGTTCCGCTTCTCGATGACCTCGCCAAACCGGGCCAATCCTTCTCCTCACAGACCGCCGAATTTCGGCTAATGCTCTCCGAGCGCAGCGACGCGCCATCGATTCGCGATTCGCTTTCCTTTGCGAATAAAGCAAAATCCTCCGTTACTGCAGCGCTTGCGATCGGTCCAGAAGGTGGCTGGACTGATGATGAACTTACAGCCGCCCGTACGGCCGGCTTCCACGAAGCCTCTCTCGGCCAACTCGTCTTACGCACCGAAACCGCTGTGATTGCGGCGCTGGCCACTCTGAACTTCGCCCTGACTCCGGAGTGAACGCGCCATCCTCCACCCTTAATCCCTCCGGGTCGTTCGGGCAACGCCAGCACACCTCGAGTGAATCTTAGGTACTGGCGTAGCGAAACCGGCAAACAGTCAACGCCCCGTACAAATCCAATCTAGCGCGGCCCGCAATCCCCATGCTATAAATAGAAGGCAGCATAAAATGCAAAGCACGGACCAGAACCAACCTTTAACCCCATCGGTTCCGGAAACTTCAGCGCCGGCGCCCTTGCCCGCTCATTCTTTGCGAAATGAAATCCGCGTTTGGACTCGCGATCTCCTCATCGCTATCGGCCTCGCGCTCGTCATCATTGTCTTCCTCTATCAACCCGTAAAGGTCGAAGGCACCAGCATGGCGCCGCTGCTCTCCGACCAGGAGCGCATCTTCATCAATAAATTCGTCTATCGCTTCGAGCCCATCGAGCGCGGCGATGTCGTCGTTTTCTGGTATCCTCTCGACCGCTCGAAATCGTTCATCAAGCGCATCGTGGGGTTGCCCGGCGAGAAAGTCGAGATTCATCAGGGCATCGTCTACGTTAACGGACGCGCGATTCAGGAGCCTTACGTTCCCGCCCAGTACGAGGACATGAGCGACTTCGGTCCCATGCGCGTGCCCAGGAACAGTTATTTTGTTATGGGCGACCACCGCATTAGCTCGAACGATTCGCGCGTGTTTGGTCCCGTGGCCAGCAAATACATCTATGGCCGGGCCGTTTTCGCGTATTGGCCGGTCGACCATTTCGGCTCATTGTACACGACGGAAGCCAGCACCAAGAAATGACGGCAGACCGCATTCACGGCATACTTTGATGACTACGCAGGGAGGACAATCTGACCGAAGTTCAGCACCGCCCCGCCACGCTCGCTCTGGAAGACGGGCGCATCTTTAACGGCCGCGCTGCCGGCGCGATCACGCGCCGCGGCGGCGAAGTCGTTTTCAATACCAGCCTCACCGGTTACCAGGAAGTTTTCACCGACCCCAGTTACGCCGGGCAAATTGTTTGTTTGACGTATCCGCACATCGGCAATGTCGGCGCCAATATCGACGACGAAGAGTCTTCGCGTCCTTACATCGACGCGCTTATCGTACGCGAGTTTTCGCAGATCTCTTCGAACTGGCGCTCGGCCGAAACCGCCCAGCTTTATTTGAATCGTCATAAAATCCCCGCCATCTGGGATATTGACACGCGCGCGCTCGTTCGCCACATTCGCAATGTCGGGGCACTTCGCGGCGTTGTGGCCACCGACGGCACTCCGGCAGAGCAATTGATCTTTGAAGCGAAGCAATTGCCCGCCATGGCCGGGCAGGAGCTCGCCAGCCGAGTTTCCTGCAAAAAGGCTTACGGCTGGGAAAAAAGCTCTATCGAACTCACGATTCCGCCATGGTCGGAATCCATGGGCGAGTCGGGCAGGACTTCTGACACACCCAAATTTCGCGTCGCCGCCTACGATTTCGGCATCAAGCAGAATATTCTTCGCTTGCTCGTCGATCATCATTGCGATGTCTGGGTCGTCCCCGCGCAAACGAGCGCCCACGACGTTCTCGACCTCAAGCCCGATGGTGTTTTCCTCTCCAACGGTCCGGGTGATCCGGAACCAGTCGGCTACGCCGTCGAAAATATTCAAAAGCTGCTTGGCCGCGTCCCCATATTCGGCATCTGCCTCGGCCATCAGCTCTGCGGACTGGCTCTCGGCGGCAAGACTTTCAAACTTAAATTCGGCCATCATGGTTCGAATCATCCCGTTCAGAACTTGCTTAACAAAAAAATCGAAATCACCGCGCAAAATCACGGCTTCTGCGTCGATCCCGAATCCCTCCCTTCGAGCGACGTCGAAATCACTCACGTCAATCTTAACGACCATACCAACGAAGGCATGCGCCACAAAAAACTGCCCCTCTTCAGCGTCCAATACCACCCCGAAGCCTCGCCTGGCCCTCACGATTCGCACTATCTCTTCACCCAGTTCACCGACATGATGAAGGATTTTGCTCACACTGGGAGTTCCGACAGATGAAGTTCCTCGCTGCGGCTGCGTTTTGCCTATCTTGCGCTGTCGCCGCAGTGTCGGCGCAGGTCGTAGTAGAAGAACCTCACCCGTCATCTCAAAATTCCCGGATTACGATCCTGAGCAATGGCAAGCCGCAGCCCGGAGCGAACCTGTTGGTCTTCAGTGCAGAGGGAGAGCAGACGCTGGTGCTGAAGGCGGATTCCCATGGCCGGGCCGCCCTTCCGGTACTCCCGCCTGGAAGGTATCGCTTGGTCGCCTCCACTTCTCCGGCCTTTGGCGCCGAATTGTGGTTGCAGATCGCGAACGGACATGTGTCGAAGGCCAGCGCTTTTTCAATGGTGCTCACTGTCCAGCCCCCGCCGCCACCGACGTTGGAAGAAATAGCGGCGGCGGCTGAAAAGGCGCCCATTGATCTGCTTACCAGTGTTTTCTCGGGTACAGTCCGAGATCCTTCTGGAGCCGTTGTGCCCCGGGCTTCCGTCGCTGTCTATCGACAGGGAGCCAGCGATACCGTTCACCCGTTGAAGACGTCCACGGACGAGCCAGGCCGGTTTTCGGCTGTTTTGACGCCCGGGAAGTACACTGCCATCATCATCAGCCTCGGCTTCCGGATGAAACTTGTTACGGTTGAAATCTCGCCAGATGCGGCCCAGAAAGAGCTTAACGTGAAGTTGAACATGGGAATGATCGCAGAGTCTGTCGTCATCGCCGGAGAGAATTCCAATCATTAAGTTGGAGCTGACCGCGATACGCTAACCGACAATGCCAAAACGCACAGACATCAAGAAAATCCTGATCATTGGCTCCGGCCCCATCGTTATCGGCCAAGCCTGCGAATTTGATTATTCGGGCGCACAAGCCTGCAAAGCGTTGCGTGCCGAAGGCTACGAAGTCGTTCTGGTCAATTCCAACCCGGCGACCATCATGACCGATCCGGAATTGGCTCACCGCACCTACATCGAGCCGCTGACCAAGGAATATCTGCAAGAGATTCTTGCTCGCGAAAAGCCAGACGCGCTCTTGCCCACCGTTGGGGGCCAAACGGCGCTTAATCTTGCCGTCGAGCTAGCCGAAAGCGGCATTCTCGAAAAGTACAAGGTCGAAATGATTGGCGCATCGCTTCGCGCGATCAAAGTTGCGGAAGATCGTCTCTGGTTCAAGGATGCCTGCCGCAAAATTGGATTGGAAGTTCCCGCATCCGCGCTCGTCAATAACGCGCAAGACGCTCTGCGTTTGTGCGATCAGCTTGGCTTCCCATTAGTAATCCGGCCGTCTTTTACGCTCGGTGGCACAGGCGGCTCTATCGCCTACAACAAAGAAGAATTTGGCGAAGCCATCGCCCATGCCCTGGACATGAGTCCTGTTCACGAAGCTCTTGTCGAGGAATCCGTGCTGGGATGGAAGGAGTTCGAGCTCGAGGTCATGCGCGATCACCGCGACAACTTCGTGGTCATCTGCACCATCGAGAATTTCGATCCCATGGGCGTTCACACCGGCGATTCCATCACCGTAGCTCCCGCGCAAACACTGACCGACAAGGAATACCAGCGCATGCGGGACGCCGCCGGTGCCATTGTCCGCGAAGTCGGCGTCGAAACCGGCGGGTCAAACGTTCAATTCGCCATCAATCCGGAAAACGGCCGCATGGTCGTCATCGAAATGAATCCGCGTGTTTCGCGCAGTTCGGCACTTGCCAGCAAGGCAACCGGTTTCCCCATCGCCAAAATCGCGGCTCGCCTCGCCGTGGGCATGACGCTTGACGAAATTCCCAACGACATCACCAAGAAAACGCCGGCCTGCTTCGAACCGACCATCGACTACGTCGTCGTGAAAATTCCCAAATGGCAATTTGAGAAATTTCCTGGTGCGGACAGCACTCTTGGAACGCAGATGAAGTCCGTCGGTGAAGTCATGGCCATCGGGCGTACTTTTAAAGAGGCTCTGCAAAAGGGAATTCGCTCTCTCGAGCCGCACACGCCCTGGCGCGCGCCCGCGGAAACGCCCGATTCTCTGTTGCGAGAAAAATTGGCCACGCCGCGCCCCGATCGCATCCATTGGCTCCTTACGGCTGTCAACAAGGGCCTGCCTGCCGAGGAGATTTGCGAACTCACCAAAATCGATCCCTGGTTTATTCATCAAATCGAAGAACTCGTGGCCATGAACCGCCGTGCGGCCTCCGTCACCGTCGAGACCGCTTC
Organism: uncultured Acidobacteriota bacterium; assembly: GCA_963718945.1. Taxonomy (GTDB): domain Bacteria; phylum Acidobacteriota; class Terriglobia; order Acidiferrales; family UBA7541; genus Acidiferrum. The sequence goes on from CAVRAJ010000001.1 coordinate 440,221, forward strand.
GAAAGACCTCCTGCGTGAAGTCAAACGCCACGGCACGAGCGACGAGCAGCTTGCTCAGATATGGAAAAGCACTTCGGCTTCCGTCCGTCTGCAGCGCGCACGCTACGGCGTCGCCCCGGTTTTCAAGCGAGTAGACACCTGCGCCGCCGAATTCGAATCCTTCACGCCCTATCTCTACTCCACGTATGAGGACGAAGACGAATCCGACGTCCAGCCGCGCCCTAAAATCATGATCCTCGGCAGCGGTCCGAATCGTATCGGGCAGGGCATCGAGTTCGATTACTGTTGCTGCCATGCCGCTTACGCCCTTCGCGAAGACGGCTTCGAAACCATCATGGTGAATTGCAATCCGGAGACGGTCTCGACGGACTACGACACGTCCGATCGGCTTTATTTCGAACCGCTCACACTCGAAGACGTGCTCGCCATTGTCGATCGCGAAAAGCCACAAGGGGTCATCGTCCAGTTCGGCGGGCAAACGCCTCTGAATCTCGCGCAGGAACTGAAGCGCAACGGTGTACCCATCATCGGCACAGCCCCCGAATCCATCGACCTTGCGGAAGACCGCCGCCGCTTCGGTGGACTGCTGGAAAAGTTGAAAATTCCTCAGCCGCGCAATGGCACCGCGCTCATTCCGGAAGAAGCAGCGCGTGTCGCCGCCGAAATCGGGATGCCCGTTCTGGTGCGCCCGAGTTATGTTCTCGGTGGGCGCGCCATGGTCATCGCTTACGACGTGAACACCGTGCAAGATTACGTCGCGCAGGCCGCTCTGATGGGTCCTGCGCGTCCCGTTCTGATCGATCAGTTTCTTGAGGAGGCTACGGAGGTAGATGTCGATGCTCTCGCCGACGGAACCGACGTGGTCATCGGCGGCATCATGGAGCATATCGAGGAAGCTGGTGTTCACTCCGGCGACTCTTCCTGCGTATTGCCGCCGGTGAGTCTGTCTCCCGCAGTCCTGGAACACATTCGCGAGTACACTAAGCGCCTGGCGCTCGCGCTCAAAGTCATTGGCCTGATGAACGTGCAGTACGCCATTCAGCGCGATACCGTCTACGTGCTCGAAGTAAATCCGCGTGCATCGCGCACGGTTCCCTTTGTCAGCAAGGCCACCGGCGTTCCCCTCGCAAAAGTTGCGGCGCGGCTAATGGCTGGCAAAAAACTGGCCGATATGGATCTGCCGCTCGTGCTACACAACGGCATCGCCGAAGTTGCCGTCCACGAATTCTACTCCGTGAAATCGCCGGTCTTTCCTTTCAACAAATTTCGCGGCGTGGACACCATTCTGGGACCGGAAATGCGTTCCACCGGCGAGGTCATGGGAATTTCGACGTCGTACGGGTTGGCGTTTGCAAAGGCGCAGCTTGCTGCTGGTCAAAAGCTGCCGCGCAACGGCACGGTTTTTCTCAGCGTCAATGATCGAGATAAACGGCATCTCGGTTCCCTCGGTAAAGAATTGCAGGAGCTTGGCTTCCGCCTGCTTGCCACTCGCGGCACTGCCGCGGCGCTCGAGGCGGCGGGAATCGCAGGGGAATCGGTATTCAAAGTGAACGAAGGCCGGCCGAACATCGTCAACCTCGTCAAAACGGGCAAGATCGACCTGGTCATCAACACGCCCCTCGGTCGCGAATCCTTCTACGACGAAAAATCCATCCGCCGCGCCGCTATTCGCTATAACATCCCTTGTATCACGACGCTCGCGGCGGCCCACGCCGCGGCCCGCGGAATTCGCGCGCTGCTCGATCAGGGCACCGAGGTTGCCGCTCTTCAGGATTTGCATCGTGGCCGTGTTGCCACTTCCGGCAGCACCGCCTCAGGCGATTAGTCCAGTAAAGGCTTTGGAGAATGACCATGAACCTATCCGGTGTTTTCCCGGCGCTCACCACGCCATATGCTGCTGATGGCTCCGTCTCGATCGAGGACCTCAAGCACAACATCCGCAAGTACAACGTGACGGGCCTCGCCGGGTACGTCGCAATCGGTTCGACCGGCGAATCGGTCCTGCTTTCGAGAAAAGAAGTCGACGCCATCTTTATCGCGATAAAGGAATCCGCCGCGCCGGGGAAACTGCTCATCGCCGGAACGGGCGCCGAATCCACCGCGGAGACCATCGATCGCACAAAACGCGCCGCTGAACTTGGCTACCAGGTAGCGTTGGTCAAGACGCCCTATTACTACAAGCCGATGTACAACCAGGAAGTCTTCATTGCCCACTACCGGCGCGTCGCCGATGCTTCGCCCATTCCAGTAATGCTTTATTCCGTTCCCCAGTTCACGGGCATCGCGCTGGAAGCTCCGGAGGTGGGCGTGCTCGCGCAGCATCCCAACATCATCGGCATCAAGGAAAGCTCGGGAAATGTCCAGCGCGCCGCGGAAATGCTTGCGGCCGCCCCCTCGCCGTTTCAGGTCTTGGTAGGCTCGGCCAGCATGATGTTTCCCTCGATGATCCTTGGCGCTGTCGGATCGATTCTGGCGCTGGGCAGCGCGCTACCTGAACAATGTGTCGTCCTCTTTGACGCTGTCCGATCGGGCGATCTCGAAAGAGCGCGCGAGCTGCAATCCTCGATTCTCCCTGCTTCAAGGCTCATCGTTTCGCAGTGCGGCATCCCCGGCGTGAAGTACGCCATGGACCAACTGGGCTACCGTGGCGGCGATTCGCGACTTCCGCTCCTGCCATTGCATGACGACAAAAAGCACGCGATTCGCGAGCTTTTGGCCAAAATGGACTCCCACACACCCGCACGCCTTTCCGGTGCCGTCTCCGTCTAAACGCCGGACAAGGCCTTGGCGCGTCCTGTTAGGATGAGGACTTTGTAGCCGGTTTGAACCGTCCAGATTTGCTGTGACGAAAGGCTATCGGTATCATCTAATTCCCGATGGAATGTAGAAGCCTGCCGTTTCGACAGCTCCCGCATCAGTCCAAGCTCTTTCTCCAATTCCTCGATAATTTCACATCGGTCAAGCAGTTCTATGGCCACCCTCCAACGATCCAGGCCGCGACGAAAGTAGCGCGGTCCCTTGACTATCCTCGGGAGCGCAGAGCGGAAGTAGCGACGATTCTAGCAGAGCAAAACGCCGCGTTTGGAACGGGCGAGGCGACGCGGGAAAATTTGGCGCGTTTTGAGAGAGGCGCCACCACCATCGTCAGCGGGCAGCAGGTCGGATTGTTCAGCGGACCGGCGTACGCCATTTACAAAGCGGTGAGCGCGATTCAGATTGCGCAGGAACTGACGCGAGCTGGTGTCGACGCGGTCCCCGTTTTCTGGATGGCGACGGAGGACCATGATCTAGAAGAGGTGCGCACCTCGACGTGGTGCCACAATGGCAAGCTGAGGCGATTCGAGCTGCCGGGGAATGGCGATGCGGGACTGCCAGTCGGACGGATTGTGCTGGGAACGCAAGTTCAGGAAATGGTGGACGAGGCTGCGGGAATTCTAACGGCGGCGGGCGGAGAATTCGTTGCTGGAATATTTCGCGAAAGCTTTGGAGCGCAGGAAACATACGGAAGTGCGTTTGGAAAATTATTCGCGCGCCTGTTTGCGGAGCAAGGACTGATTCTGCTCGATCCGCTGGATGCGCGGCTGCATCGTATCGCGGGAGAAGTATTGTCTAGAGCGGTGGAAGAGCGCGACGTACTGGATGAGGCGTTGTTGGCGCGCGGGAAGGAATTGGACAAAGCCGGTTTTGCGGCGCAGGTGAAAGTGACGGCGCGGAGCACGCTGCTTTTCGGCATGCGACCAGGCGAGGTTCGGGGCGCGCGCGAGGGTTCGAGAAAGAGCGTGAGATTGCCGATCACCTCGAGCGGCGGGAAATTTGTTTGCGGCGAACAGACCTGGACCAGAGAAGAATTGCTCCGAGCAGTGCAAACCTCCCCGGAGAATTTTAGCCCCAACGCGCTACTCCGTCCGGTGGTGCAGGATTATCTCTTGCCGACTGCGGCGTATATCGCGGGTCCCTCGGAAATTGCTTATTTTGCACAAGCCGAAGTGATCTACAAAAAATTGCTGGGACGTATGCCGGTGATTCTGCCCCGCGCGTCGTATACCATTCTTGACGCAAAAGCAGAGAAGCTGCTGCGGCGGTACGGATTAAAAGTCGAGGACGTCTGGCGAGGGTCTCAGGAGCTTCGGCGCAAGATGGAGATGGCTAGCGTGCCGTCGGCACTTGGGAAGAATTTCGACGAGACCGTGAAAGAAAGCCAGCGAAGGCTTGCGCAGCTGAAGAAGCAGATAGCGCGGCTTGATCCCACACTTGGCGGAGCCGTCGAGACGGCCCAAAGGAAAATTGCCTTTCAGCTCGATAAATTGAAGCGTAAGGCGGGGAAGGCCCAAGCGTTGAAAGGCGGCCTTATCGCCGCGCATCAGGAGTTTCTCGAGTCACTGCTGTATCCACATAAGATGCTGCAATCGCGCGAGTTGTGCTTCCTGCCGTTCCTGGCGAGCTGGGGCATGGGCGGGTTGAAGGAGCTGCAGAAGCTGTCGGGAAGTGCGAAGCTGAAAGCGCACAAGATACTGCGGATTCCTTGAGTCGTTTAAGCGATATCCCGCCAAGAATCGCGCTTCGATCAAATGCCGCGCCCGGCTTTCTCTTGCCTGTCGAGTTCTGTTTCTCTTTTTTCCACACTCATCCACACATTTGCACAGACTTGCCGTCGGAATTTGATTGACGTCGAAAACAACTGAGCTTATCTTCCGCATAGATTGAACCGGAAGCGTAAAAGACTTCGCGGTTCAGTTCGGTAATCGCGATATCTTAACCGTTGTCGCGATGCTGAACGGAACCGGGAAGTTCAAAGACTTCCAGATTCAGAGTGGATGCTGCAAGAGCCTAACAGCGATCGTGGCTCCAATTTGGACCTGGGAGTTCAGGGATGTAAAGATGCTGTTCGGAGGTTGCGAGAGCTTAACGGCCATCGCGGCGCTGGAGAGTATCAGAAATCTCTGAAGCTTGGCGGTTCGGTTTAGAGGTTGCAATCGCTTAAACGCCGTTGCGACGTTAGACCGAATCGAGAAGCTCGTGAGCGTTGCGGTTTGGTGCGGAGGTTGCAATCGCTTAACAGCTGTTGCCATCTTCGATCGGATCGGATAGCTCGTAGGTTGTACGACTCAGTTTGGAGGACGCGATTAGCCGCAAGGCTGTTGAGTCGCCGGATTGATCCGGAAGCCTGAAACTTTACGGCTCGATTTAGAGGGCGCAACATACTTAACCGTATGTTGCGCCCTCAACTTTTTTCGTCCATTCCTCTCGCACTGCTTGTCGCTGGGCAATTCCTCTCGCCGGTATGTACGGCCGTGTCCGAAAGTGTTTGCACCTTTGCCTATGCTTCTCGTTTGTTGTAATCTCTCGTTATGCAAATAGGTCAAAGACTTAAAACGCTGCGCGAGGAAAAGAGCTTCAGCCAGGGCGACATCGAGAAGGCAACCGGGCTTCTTCGCTGTTACGTTTCTCGTGTCGAAAATGGCCACACCGTTCCGACCGTCGAGACCTTGGAAAAGTGGGCGCGTGCCTTGGATATGCCACTTTACAAAGTCATGTATGAAGGCGACGAACCACCCAAGCCCCGTAAGCTGGTCGCCGACGATGACAAGGGCCTATGGGGATACACCAAGAAGGAAGCGTCAGAACTGAGCCAATTGCAACGCTATCTGGCCAAGATGGATCCCAAGCAGCGCACCTTACTGCTCGGATTCGCCGCGCGCCTGGCTCGTCACGCCGCGAAGTAATCTTTCCGTTGCTTTTCTTGCGCAAGAGCACGACTTCAGCCATGCTCTCCTCGCCGCAAACTCGGTGTGGCTCCAGGCGGCATCGCAGGCGCTCCTCCTGGCGACATGAAATCGCGCAAACAAACAGGTTTTTCTGCTGAAGAGCAATTCGCAGCTCCTTCGCTACAATTCCAGACAGTTGGAGAATCCCGCGGTCAAGAAATCTCCAGGGCCCGGGTCACGCTAAACTAGTGCGCTCTCGCCCTGAAAGGAGCTGGCGCACCTCGGGAAGCTCATCCCACCTGATTGTTCTCATTCTGACACTCTACCGAGTGTCACCAATCATTCTGAACGAACACAGTGGACGTGCGAGGATACGGTTGGCCGTTGCCGGCGAGGCGGTTGACTTGCATCGTGGGTTCGCGGAATTGGGCGAGGCGGGCGACGGCTACCTCGCCGCATTTTACGAGCATATAGAAACTGACGACCACGAGAGCGACCACTGCAAAGGCGATGGCGAAGATCGCGAAGGCGGCGAGGAGTTCACGGAAGAAATAGAGTTGGGAAGCAGCGACGACGGCGAGGAAGGACCATAGCCAGGAGCGGCGGCGGTCGTTGGAAGTTGCTGGCGTTGCGTCGATTGCGCTGTGGACGGGTGACGCGATGGCTGCCGCGGCGGGGGGCACGGCGGTTTTCGCAGACGCTGCGACGAGGATTGCTGGTGATGCGATGCTGGTTGCCACGACCGCCTCCTGATTTTTTTGAATGGCGGCCCCGGCAGGGATGATAGCCAGAGCCGCCATTCTGCTTCCTTGGTGGACAACCAAGTCAGCTTGTCTTGGATGACGGTATGCACTTTCGCGCGGAAAGAGAGAAGCGACAATGCACTGGAGGTGAACTGTAGCTGGACTGGTGGTGAACTGGGGAGAGAGGCGGGGACTCGGATTGGCCGGGGAAAAGTGTAAGCGAGGTCGGTGATAGAATTTGCTGGATGTCGGGAGAGATACGATGGAAGTTTTGCGAGTGAAGACGGAGCGGCGGACGCAGTTAGTGGATGTCACGGAACTGGTGCAGCGCGCGGTAGAGAAGGCGGGTGTGGCGTCGGGAGTTTGCTGCGTGTACGTGCCGCACACAACCGCGGGAGTGATGATCAACGAGCACTTTGATCCGGATGTGGCGACGGATTTGGAGGGCGTTTTTGAACGCTTGGTGCCGCGAGTGGGGCCATACCGGCATGGCGAGGGGAATTCGGATTCGCATGCAAAGGCCGCGATGACGGGGACGATCTCGATGATATTTGTGGACGAAGGGAAATTGATACTGGGGAGATGGCAGGGGGTGTTTTTCTGCGAATTTGACGGGCCGAGAGAGAGGAAGATGTGGGTGAAGATAATTAAGGAAGGACCCAAGGAAGTGACGGAGTAGAGATCAGTTGCGATGTTGCGGATTGATTCGGCAGGGGTTCAGGTTTTTTCAATTCAGTGTGTGCGGAGGTCGCGGAGAAGAGGGAGAGGGGGTATGTTAAAGTTTTTGCGATGACGAAATTGGGGATTTACGTTCAGGTGCCGTTTTGCCAGACGAAATGCACGTACTGCAATTTTCATACGGGCGTGGTGTCTGCCGGGCGGTTTGCGCCTTATGCGGAGGCGGTTTGCAGGGAGATTCGAGGTCATCGAGTGTTATATCGGGCCGCTGGTGTGATGTTGCCGGCGGGATTTGAGAACCCAGTGGTGGATACAGTTTATTTTGGTGGGGGGACGCCGAGCTTGCTGGATCCGGAGCTGTTGTGGTCGATGACGGAGGCAATTCGGGAGACGTTTGGTAGCGAGGGGCAGACTCCTTTGGAAGGCGGTCCCCACAACGAAGTGACGCTGGAGGCTGATCCCGAGACTGTCGAAGCGGGGAAGGCGGCGGCGTGGGTGCGGGCGGGGATCAACCGCGTGAGTTTTGGGTTGCAATCGTTTTCGGATAGGGAGCTGGTTGCAGCTGGGCGGATGCATCGGCGGGCGGATATTTATAAGGCAGTGCCTATTTTGCGGGGGGCGGGGATTCGGAATATTAGTTTTGATTTGATTGCGGGATTGGCGTTTCAGACGAAAGAGAGCTGGAGGGAGTCGCTCGAAGAGTTGGGAAAGCTGGAACCGGAGCACGTTTCGGTGTATTTGCTGGAAGTGGATGAGGGGAGCCGGTTGGGAAAAGAATTATTGGCGGGCGGGGCGCGGTATTCGGCGGCGTCAGTGCCCAGTGATGATGAGATGGCGGATTTTTACGAGACGGCGTGTGCGTTTTTGAGCGAAGCTGGCTATCACCATTATGAGATTTCGAATTGGGCGAAGCCTGGGTTTGAATCGAAGCACAATTTGAAGTATTGGAGGCGCGAACCATATTTGGGATTTGGGGCTGGGGCGCATTCGTTTTCTGGAGCGGAGCGCTGGGCGAACGCGCATGATGCGGCGGCGTACGTTGAGGCGATCCGCGAAGGACAGTTGCCCGCGGAGCAACAGGAAATGCTGACGCGAGAGAGTGCGTTGGAAGAAGAATTGTTTTTGGGATTGCGCCAACTGGATGGGATTAATGTGGGGCGGATTGAACGGGAATACGGAGTTGCGCTGGGGACGAGATTCAGGCCGCTGGAATCGGCTGGATTGGTGATGCGCGAGGGAGACGTGGTGCGGCTTGCGCCGGCGAGGTTGAGTGTTTCGAATGAGGTCTTTGTGGAATTGATGAAGTGAGGGTGTTCGCGGATAGACCAGGGGCAGATCTGAAGGGATTTTTTAACACAGAGGACTCGGAGAAGAGAGGGGAATTGACATCGTGAGCGGAACGATTGCTAAGAGCGGGATGCGCAGTGATCCGGACGACGTGACGGGATTGGAAAATATTGTGGATTTGCGGAGCGACACCGTTACGCGGCCTACTGACGAGATGCGGCGGGCGATGGCGGAGGCGGAAGTCGGGGACGATGTGTATGGGGAAGACCCGACGGTGAATCGACTGGAGCGGCGAGCGGCGGAAATTTTCGGGAAAGAGGCCGCGTTGTTTGTGCCGACTGGGTGCATGGGGAATTTGATTGCGATAAAGACTTGGACGCATCACGGCGATGAAGTGATTTGCGACGAGAAGAGCCACGTTAGTCTGTACGAGTTGGCGTCCATGGCCGCGATTGCGGGGTGCATGCCGCGGATTGCGCGCGGCGAGGACGGAATTTTGTCGTGGCAGCAGATCGAGGCAGTGATTCGGCCAAAGATTTATTACGACTCGCAGACGGCGCTGATTTGTATTGAGAATACGCACAACATGGCGGGAGGGACGCTGCATCCGACGGCCTCGGTGGATGAGATTTGCGAGCAGGCTCACGCTGTGAAATTGAAAGTGCACATGGACGGAGCTCGCATTTTTAATGCGGCGACGGCGCTGGGCGAAAGCGTTGCGGCGATGACGAAGAACGTGGATTCGGTGATGTTTTGTTTGTCGAAGGGGCTGGCGGCGCCGGTGGGGTCGATGATTGTGGGGTCTGGGGCGTTCATCGAGAAGGCGCGGATCTACCGAAAGATGTTTGGGGGAGGAATGCGGCAGGCGGGGGTGCTCGCGGCTGCGGGATTGATCGCGCTGGAGGAATCGCCGGGGCGGCTGTATGTGGACCATGAGAATGCGCAGGTGCTGGCCAAGGGAATTGCGGCAATGCCAGGGTTGAAGATTGACCCCGCGAAGGTGCGCAGCAATATTGTGATTCTTGACTGTGAGGGAACGGGGAAGAACGCAGTGGAGTTGTGCGATTTGTTGCGAGAGAAAGATATTTGGGCCTTGGATACGGAGAAGTATTCAGTGCGGTTTGTGACGCATTGCGATGTGGATCGTGCGGGTTGCGAACGGGCGCTTGCGTCGCTGCTGGAGATCGTGCGTCGGCCGCAGACGGCTCGGGCGTGAACAAAATGGGTAGCAAGGCGAGGGCCACGAGAAGATTTCGAGCCGGTGACAAAGTGGAAGTCGTGGAGGCGTCGCCGGTTACGTATGCGCCGAGCGCGAGGAACGAATTGGGCACGGAGGAGCTATTCAAAAGCATGCTCTGCAAGGTCTATAGGGTTCGGGGTTCGACAGATCCGGAAGCGTCAAGCTCCAGCCAACACGGTTGGGTTCGGTTTGGATCGGGCCGGCCTTCCTTACACTTCGCGTCGCGAGATCAACGAAACGTAAGAGCAAGTGACCAAATGGCCGGTTAGCGCGGTTACTGGAAACGCTAGCTTAGGATCCGTCCCAACAATCCAAGAAAACCAATCTGAAGTGTTGGCCTAGGAATACGACGAGAGTGTGTAAAATAACGTATAAGCGGAACTTTGGTAAAGTATATCCCAAGAGATATAGCCGCGCGGAGACAACGTGGACTTCACTTTTACTGAGGAACAGCAGCAGTTGCGGCGGAGTGTGCGGGAGTTTGCACAGGGCGAGATATTGCCGCATGTGATGGAGTGGGACGAGGCTTCGCACTTTCCGCTGGAGATTATGCCGAATCTGGCCGAGATGGGCTTGTTGGGGGTCATTTTTCCGGAGGAATACGGTGGAGCGGGGTTGGGGTACATCGAGTACGTCATAGCGATTGAGGAATTGTCGCGGGTGGATGGGTCGATCGGGTTGATCGTTGCGGCGCACAATTCGCTTTGCAGCAATCACATTTTTAAATTTGGGACCGAGGCTCAGAAGAAGAAGTATCTGGCGCCTTTGGCCTCGGGGAGGAAGATTGGGGCTTGGTCGTTGACGGAGCCGGAGGCAGGGTCGGATGCGGGGGGGACGCGGACGACGGCGCGGCGCGATGGAGATTCTTGGGTACTGAACGGAGCGAAGACATTTACGACCAACGGCCATTATGCAGATTTTTGCGTGGCGATGGCGGTTACGGACAAGTCAAAGGGATCGCACGGCATCAGCGCTTTCATTCTGGAAAAGGGAATGCCCGGGTTCAAGCCGGGGAAGAAAGAAAACAAATTGGGAATGCGGGCGAGCGACACATCCGAGGTGATTTTCTCCGATTGCCGCGTTCCGGTGGAGAATTTGTTGGGGCCGGAGGGCGAAGGTTTTACGGGAAGTTTGAAGATTCTGGATGGTGGACGCATTTCGATTGCCGCTTTGGCGTTGGGGATGGCCCAGGGCGCGCTTGAAGCGGCGTTGAGTTATGCGAAGCAACGCAAGCAGTTTGGGCAGGCGATCAGCGAGTTTCAGGCGATTCAGTTCAAACTGGCGGATATGGCGACGGAGGTTGAAGCGGCGCGGCTCCTGGTTTACCAGGCCGCGTGGCTGGCGGATAAGAAGAATGTACGGTTTACTCGCGAATCGAGCATGGCGAAACTTTTCGCGAGCGAGGTGGCAGTGCGCGTCGCGAATGAATGCGTGCAGGTACATGGCGGCTACGGCTTCATCAAGGACTACCCGGCGGAGAAGTTTTATCGCGACGTGAAACTGTGCACGATTGGCGAGGGGACTAGCGAGATCCAGAAAATGGTGATTGCGCGGCAGTTGCTTGGGAAAAAGTGAGATGCGGCGTGAGTTACGGGTGGTCGCTAGATCGAGCTTGAAGTGGAACGTGGGTTCTAGAACAGAGGTCAGAGCGTTACAGCGAATAGAGTGAAGAGGGTTTGCCGGTCCGCTGGTAATGTGAGCAGAGCATTTGGGGCTACTGGCGAAAATCGGGATAATAGGCGGATGCCTCAGGCGAGCTTCAAAGAGTTAGACAATACTCAGGGAAAATATGACGCCCACCATTGAGAAATGGGCGGAACAGGTGCGCACGGGCGATGTGCGCGCGATCGCGCGCGCGATTACTGCGATTGAAAATTATCAGCCTGAAGCTGAGGCTTTGCTTCAGCGGCTTTTTGCGAATACGGGGCGCGCTTATCTCACCGGAGTTACAGGGTCGCCTGGGACGGGGAAAAGCACGTTGGTGGACCGACTGGCGGCGCATTACCGGAAGCATGAGAAGCAGGTTGGCGTGATTGCGGTAGACCCGACCAGCCCATACACGGGCGGGGCGATTCTGGGGGACCGCATCCGCATGCAGAGCCATGCGAGCGACAAAGGTATGTTTATTCGCTCGATGGCGACGCGCGGATTTATGGGAGGACTTGCGCGGGCCACGGCCGAGGTGGCTTTGTTGCTGGACGCAGCGGGTAAGCAGGAGGTGCTGATTGAGACGGTCGGGGTGGGGCAAGATGAAATCGACATCGTACGGCTGGCGGATTGCGTTCTGGTGGTGATGGTGCCGGGGATGGGCGATGACATTCAGAACATGAAAGCCGGATTGATGGAGATTGGAGATATTTTTGTTTTGAACAAGGCGGATCGCGAAGGTGCTGATCGTCTGGAGCAGCAGCTGATGGCAATGTTGTCACTAGTGATGCCGCGAGATGGCTGGCATCCGCCGGTGGTGCGGACGGTGGCGAGCGAGAGCAAGGGAATCGATGTGTTGGCGGAGACGATTGCGAGGTTTCAGAAACATTTTGAAACAAGCGGCGAGCGGGAGCGGAAACATGTCGAACATTGGAAGCGGCGGCTGCTCGGGTTGATTGAGTCCCGGCTCGTCGAAAAAGTGTTGGGTGGAGCTGGCGGGGAAGCATGGCTGGCAGAGATGGCAAAGGAAGTGGCGGAGCGAAAGAAGGATCCGTTCACGGCCGTGAATGAACTGCTGGCGAAGAGCGGAGTCGGGGCCTAAGGCGGGAGAGAATGCACCTGGGGAAAATCGAAGTTCGGCACATTCATGGCGGGGTCTTCTGGCTGGATGGCGGATCGATGTTCGGCATCGTGCCGAAGCCGCTGTGGGAAAAGAAAATGCTGGCAGATGAGCGAAATAGGATCCCGTTGGCTGCAAATTCACTGTTGGTGCGCGCGGGCGGGAAGAATATTTTAGTGGAGACGGGAAATGGGACGAAGTGGGATCCGAAGCTGCGGAATATCTATGGGTTTGCGGAAGGCGACCCTCACGGTGATTCGCTGGCGAAAGCGGGCGTGAAGCCGGAAGAGATCGATCTGGTGATCAATACGCACCTGCATTTTGACCATGCCGGTGGAGATACGCGGTTAGAGAATGGTCGGCTCGTGCCAACATTTCCGAATGCGAAGTACGTGGTGCAACGGACGGAATTGGAACACGCGATGCGTCCTACAGAGCGGGATCGCGCGAGTTATTATGCGCATGATTTTGCGCCAATCACGGAAGCCGGGCAGTGGCAGTTTGCCAATGGGGACAGCGAGGTTTTGCCGGGGATTTCCGTGGTGAGCATGCCCGGACACAATTTGTCCGTGCAAGGAGTGCAGATTCGCGGCGGTGGAAAGACCCTGATGCTAGTGGCGGATTTGATCCCCACGCGCCATCATTTGCCGCTGCCGTGGATCATTGCGTACGATCTATATCCGCTGACGACTCTGGAGACGAAGCGGAAGTGGATTGGGGAGATTGTGCGGAATGGCTGGATTGTGGCGTTTGGACATGACCCGGATTTTCCCGCGGGAACTTTGCACGAGCACGACGGGAAAGTCGTTTTCGAACCTGTAGACCTGAATAGCTGACTTCACGGAGAAAAACGAATGGCAGGCGTTAAAGGGCAGAAGTCAACGCGCGCGAACACGCAGGCGGACATCGGGATTATTGGCGGAAGCGGGCTGTATTCGATGAACGGATTGACCAAGACGCGGGAAGTGCAGATAGAGACTCCGTTTGGAGAGCCGTCCGACACCATCGTGGTGGGAACGCTGGAAGGTAAGCGCGTGGCGTTTCTTGCGCGGCACGGGCGAGGGCATCGGATTTTGCCGAGCGAGATCAATTTTCGGGCAAATGTTTATGCCATGAAGCTGCTAGGCGTGGAGAGGATTATATCGGTCAGCGCCGTGGGGTCGTTGATGGAGGAACTGCGGCCGGGAGAGTTCTTGGTGCCCGATCAGTTTGTGGACCGGACGAAGAACCGGGTTTCGACGTTTTTTGGAGAAGGTCTTGTGGCGCACGTGGGCTTCGATAAACCAACGTGCGGGCAGGTCTCCGGCGTCCTGGCGGATGCTAGCGTGCACTGCGGGGTGATGGTGCACCGGCGGGGGACGTATGTGTGCATCGAAGGGCCACAGTTCTCGACGCTAGCGGAAGCGAACTTGCACCGGCAGTTGCGTTTCGAAGTCATTGGTATGACCAACGTGACGGAAGCGAAGCTGGCGCGCGAGGCCGAGATTTGTTACGCGACGATTGCGATGATTACCGATTTTGATTGCTGGCATCCGGAGCACGAGTCGGTGACGGCGTCGCAGATCATTGCGACGCTGGTGCAGAATGCGGAAAACGCGCAACGGGTGCTGCGTGAAGCGGTGCGAGCAATGCCGGAGGAGCGGAGTTGCAAGTGCGGCGCGGCCCTGAAACATGCACTGGTGACGGACATGAAGCTGGTGCCAAAAGCTACGAAGAAAAAACTCGAAGCAATCATCGGTAAATATATTTCCTAGGAGAAGACTGTGTCCTTACTTGTGGTGGGGTCGGTGGCGTTTGATGCAGTCGAAAGCCCTTACGGAAGAGTGGAGCGGACGGTTGGGGGAGCGGCGACGTATTTCGCGGTGGCGGCGAGTTTTTTTGCGCCGGTGAGTCTGGTGGCCATCGTCGGCGAGGATTTCACGGATAAGGACGAAGCGGTGTTCCGCGGGCGGCACATCGATACGGAAGGATTAGAGCGTGCGGCGGGGAAGACGTTTTTTTGGGCAGGGAGGTATTCGGAGAACTTGAATGAGCGCGTGACACTGGCCACGGATTTGAATGTGTTTGCGGGGTTCAAGCCGCGGCTTCCGGAGAAATATAGATCATCGAAGTATGTTTTTCTGGCGAATATCGCGCCGGATTTGCAGCGGGAGGTTTTGCATCAAGTTAAGGGCAGGCCGAAACTGGCGGCGCTGGACACGATGAACTATTGGATTGAAAGGACGAACAGCGAATTGCGCGAAACGCTGCGGCACGTGGATATTTTAATGATCAACGATTCGGAGACACGGCAGCTTTCGAACGAACACAACTTGCTGCGGGCGGCAAAGCATATTTTTAAGATGGGGCCGTCAACGCTGGTGGTGAAGCGCGGGGAATACGGAGCGATGATGGTGGACAAGCGCGGGGTGTTTTGCGTGCCGGCGTTTCCGCTGGAGGAGCCGCATGATCCGACGGGAGCGGGCGACAGTTTCGCGGGCGGGTTTATGGGCTACCTGGCGGGAGCGAAGGATTTGAGCGACTCGACGTTGCGCAGGGCGATGATTTATGGCTCGGTGATGGGGAGCTTCACGGTGGAGAGATTCGGGCTGGACCGGCTGCGCGTATTGAAACGGAGCGAGATACACGCCAGGGCACGGCACTTCTCGAAATTGACGCAATTCAAATTGTAGTGTGTAAAATCCTGCCATAGCCTCGGACTGTGGGAGAACATGCTGCCTCTCGGCACTATCGTGGCGCGCCTGGCTTGGGCTGCGCTTCTCGGCGCGGTCATCGGTCTCGAACGTAGCGTTCGCAGGCGACCTTCAGGGATGCGTACGGGATTTTGTGTTTCGCTCGGAGCGGCGCTCTTTACGATTGTTTCCATAGAAATTGCAAGACGAACCGGCGACGCAAGTACGACACGAATTGCGTCGAATATCGTGCAGGGTATCGGATTTCTCGGTGCCGGCGTGATCCTGCGAGAACGCGGCAGTGTCACCGGACTAACGACTGCGGCGACAATTTTTGCCGTGGCCGCGATGGGGATGGCCGCCGGAGGAGGTTTGTACGCGGTTGCCGGGATTGCTTGCGCCTTGGTGTTGTCCGCTCTGATTTTCCTTTTCTATGTCGAGGACTGGCTCAATCTAAAGCCGCGGTACATGTTGTTCCGCATTTTTGTGGATCGTGCGGAAAACATGGTTACGGATGTGCACCGGATTTTTAAGGAGTTGAAGGTGGGGATCGATAATTTTCAGGTGTCGCTGGCCGGCGAGAAAAACTTAATCCAGTTTGATGCGGAAGTGAGCGCGCGCCAGCAGGAGAAGATCCTGGCGGCGCTCTGCAAGCCCGGCGTCAATTGCGAAATGGTGCCAGTGGAACGGCAAAACGGATGAGCATGCGGGCCCGCGGATTTCCGTCAACGGCGACAGTTCCGGAATTACGAAAACCGCGCGCGCTGAATTCGCGAAGCGTCGTGATGCCGTTTGCGCCGGCATCTCCGGCGGAGTTTGGGAAGGTTGTAACGGGCGCGGAGGAATTGCGCAATTTGGGGTTTCAAGTGGCGGATACAACGCCGCTTGTGCCGGAAGGTTATTTCGCGGGATCTGAATTGGGGCGGCGGAATGAGTTCCTGAGCGAGATACAGCGTGACGATGTAAACGCGCTGGTAGGTATCCGCGGCGGATACGGTTCGAACTATCTGCTCGATAACCTAGAGGTGCGGCGATCCGAAGCCGCGAAAGTGATTTTGGGTTACAGCGATTTGACGTCGTTGCAGGTTTATTTGTGGATGCGGTACGCATGGGTTGGATTTTACGGTCCGATGCTTGCGGCAGGGCTGGATGCGGGAGCTGGCGTAGCGAAGGGTTATGATCGGGAGTCGCTGCTTGCCGCTGTGGGGAAAACAGACGCAGGCTGGAATTTGAAATTGCGAGGCGAAACGCTAGTTGAAGGGCAAGCAGATGGGCGAATTCTGGGAGGGTGTTTGACGCTTCTGGAGACGACGATAGGGACGCCGTGGGAATTGGAGACGCTCGGTTCGATTCTATTGCTGGAAGATCGGGGAATGAAGCCGTGGCAGGTCGATCGGACGCTGATGCACCTGAAGCAAGCGGGGAAGTTCGATGGAGTTCGAGGGATCGTGCTGGGCGAATTTCCGGAATGCGATGCGCTTGCGACAGGGAGCGCCACGGTGCGTGACGTGTGCCTGCGAATTCTTGGCGCGTTGCGAGTGCCGATTGCTTTTGGGGCGGCAGTCGGGCATACGCCGCGGCCGATGCTAACGGTTCCGTTGGGAGTGAAGGCGCGTTTGAGGGCGCAAGGGGAAGGGGAACTGGAGATACTTGAGCCGGCGGTTGTGCCATGAGGGAAGCGAAGCACGTACACGTGATTGGGATTGGCGGATCGGCGATGGCGCCGCTTGCGGGGATGCTGCGCGAAAGCGGGTATCGCGTGACAGGGTCGGATTCGGGGGTTTATCCACCGGCTTCGATTTTGTTGGAGAAGCTGGGAATTTCGTTTTTTCATGCCTTCGATGCAGCGCATTTGAGCCCAGCGCCGGATCTGGTGGTGGTCGGGAACATTATTGCGCGCGGAAATCCCGAGCTGGAAGAGGTGCTGGACCGCAAAATTCCATATCGGTCGATGCCGGAGATTCTGGAAGAAGTGTTTTTGCCGGGCCGGCACTCGATTGTCGTGAGCGGCACGCATGGGAAAACGACTACAACGGCGATGCTGGCTTGGATTTTTCATGCGGCGGGCAAACGACCGAATTTCCTAGTGGGCGGCGTCGCGGAGAACTTTGGGAAGAGCTACGGGCTTGGTGGCGGCGAGGAATTCATCCTGGAAGGCGATGAGTACGAGACGGCGTTTTGGGACCGCGGACCGAAGTTTTTTCATTACCATCCGGATGATTTGATTGTCACTTCGCTTGAGTTCGACCACGCAGACATTTACCGCGACTTTGAGACGTACGAGCTAGCGTTTCGGCGATTGGTGAACCTTGTGCCGCGGTACGGGCGAGTAGTTATTTGGGGAGATACGGAGCAATCGGGGCCGGCATTGCGGCGTGCCACGGAGAAAGCGTTTTGCCCGGTTGAGACGTACGGATTTTCTCCTGGGAATGATTGGGTCGCCAGCGAGGTAGCCGTGGATGGCGGCGGAATGATATTTCGCGCTACGTATCAGGGAAAGCCGTATGGAGAGTTTGTGTTGGCGGCGAGTGGGCAGCATAACGTCTTGAATGCAATGGCGGCTATGGCTGTGGCGCATGGGCGCGGAATTAGCGCCGGCGCATTGGCGCATGCGCTCGCGACATTTAAGAGCGTGAAGCGGCGGATGGATGTGAAGGGGGAAGTGCGCGGGGTGTTGGTGGTCGATGACTTTGCGCATCATCCGACGGCGGTGCGCGCGACGATCGAAGCGGCGCGGGCGCGCTGGCCGGGACGGCGGCTCTGGGCGATTCTTGAGCCGCGCTCGAATTCGATGCGGCGGAAAGTATTCGAGCAAACACTGCCGGTGGCGTTGGCGCTGGCCGATCGCGTGGTCCTGGGCGGAGTGTTCCGCGCTCAGCAGCTTGGCGGCGAGAATCGGCTAGAACCGGAAGCTGTGGCGGAGAGCGTCCGTGAGCTTGGAAAGAACGCGCGAGTGTTTCCCAGCGCGGACGCAATTGCAGAACAAGTCGCGGTGGAAGCAGAAGCCGGCGATTTGCTGCTGGTGATGTCCAACGGAAGTTTTGATGGGCTTTGCGAGAAATTGTTGGCCACGCTGGGCCAGCCGGTCCAGGTTTCTCCCGAGGCAAATACCCAGTGAATGCTCAATCGTGGCGGGCCCGGGCGATCTTCCCGGCGACAGCATTTTTCTTGTGCGCATTGTGCTGGGCCGGTATTAGCAGGGCGACGATCCGCTACGAGGTGTCCATTAACCATCCGGAACAGCATCTTTTCCACGTGACAATGACGATCCCCGACGTGAGCGGTGAAGTCACCATACAGATGCCGGCGTGGAATGCGCTCTACCAGATTCGGGATTTCAGCAGCCATACTCAGCAAGTCGAAGCCCTTAGCGGAACGGTGAAGGCTCCGATTCAAAAAGTGGACAAGCAGACGTGGCGCGTTACAGGGCACGGAACGATCACGGTCCGCTACGCCGCGTATTGGGATGAAGTCGGGCCATTTGCAACACAACTTAACGGCGAACACGCCTTCATCAATCCGGCGATGATTCTCCTCTATGTACCGAAACGCCGAAGCGAGGATGTTGATCTTAGTTTTCCGGACGTCCCAGGTGCGTGGAATGCAATCAGCTCCGGTAAAGCAGGTTTGGAGTCCATGGGAGGAGTGCGAGTTTTCTTTTTCGATGCGAAGAGTTATGACGCGCTGGTGGATGGGCCGATTGAAATTGGTAATTTCAAGGAGTTCAGCGTTCCCGGTGTGCCGGCGGACATCTGGGCCGTCGTGCATGGAGAGAATTGGAGCCAGAAAGAAATCGAAGGCAAGCTGAGTCGAATTTGTAATTACGAGTTGAAGCTCATGGACGGCGCGCCGTTCGAGCGTTACGTTTTTATTTTGCACATCGGGAAGAACGCCGGTGGCGGCGGGATGGAGCATGCGAACTCGACGGCGATTGGGATTCCATCGGATGAATATTTGGCGGGCGTCGCGGCGCACGAGTTTTTTCATTTGTGGAACGTGAAGCGGATACGGCCTGCTACGTTGGAACCGGTGGACTTCACGAAGGAGCAATACACACGAGCGCTGTGGTTCGCCGAAGGCGTGACGAGCACGTACGGAGCTTACACGCTGGTGCGAACCGGAATCTGGAACAAAGAGCGCTTTTACGATGACCTTGGAGAGCAAATCAGCGAGCTGGAATCCCGGCCCGCAAATCATTGGCAGAGCGCGGAACAATCGAGTCTCGATGCCTGGCTGGAAAAATATCCGCTCTACAACGGGCCCGATTACAGCGTTTCGTACTACACCAAGGGGCAAGTATTGGGAGACTTGCTCGACATTTTGATCCGCGACCGCACGGACAATCAAAAGAGCCTCGACGATGTGCTGCGCGGGATGAACACGGACTTCGCGAAGCAGGGAAAGACGTACCGGGACAGTCCGGACATTAGGTTGGAAGCAGAGAAAATAGCCGGTGGTTCGTTCGAGGAGTTCTTTCGCGACTACGTTGCGGGCACCGAACCGCTGCCTTATCAGAAGCTACTCTCGCTTGCAGGGCTCGAGTTGCAAACGGCCGAGACAGAAAGGGCGACGCTGGGATTTTCTGCGGAGCGTGGCGCAGGCGGGACCGTGACAGTGCGCGGGGTTAATGCGGGAAGTCCTGCGGAAGGGGCGGGTTTGCAGGTTGGGGACGTCCTCGATAGTTGGAACGGCGGCGAGGTGCCGCGGTCTTTGAGGAGATGGGTGAGCGGACGTCAGCCGGGCGAGGCAGTGAAGCTGCGCATCCGCAGAGATGAAAAGGAGCAAAACAAGGAATTCAAACTGGGCGGAGAGAAAACTACCTTGTATCAAATCGCGGAAGACGCGCATGCGGGAGAGAAAGCGCGTGAGATTCGGGATGGGCTGCTTCATGGAGCCACGCAAGCGACTACAGCGCAGTGACGGGCGGAGCGAGAGTCGCGCACAGGCCGTAACGGTGATCCATTGAGGCAACGAAAGCGCATTACTTCGCATCAAGATGTATAAGCATGCGGGAGCATGCCTGCGTGCAAAAACGCCGTGACCCCACCTCACGCGGCGGCCGTTTGGAAACAAGCTATTAAGCATCGTGGTATTCCCAGCACAAATAGGAGAGATAATCCCTAGATTGAAAAGGCCCTCGGACATTCGGTGTTCATCGGATACGGTCTAAACTCCGCAGCGCGGGAGATTGTCCACGCACTAGGGTGTACGCCATGAAACCAACGATCATCAGCGGCTTACTCATGATTCTTGCACTTCCGTTTCCCGCGGCGGCCTCTTTGGGAGGCGATGTTACATCAGTGCAAGCCGATGCGGCGAAGATACAAGCTACGCTGCGGACGACCAGCAGCGATTCCTACACGATACATGAAATGCAGGCGCCGACCGGCGTGGCCGTGAAGGAATATGCTTCGCCCGCCGGGAAGGTCTTTGCGGTTACATGGAAAGGGCCCATCCATCCGGACTTGCGGCAGCTGCTTGGCCCATATTTTGAGCAGTTTGTGCAAGCGGAACAGGCTCAAAGAGCGCAACGCCGCGGCCACGGCCCGGTGCTCATCCAGTTGCCCGGGTTGGTGATCCAAGTAACAGGGCACATGCGGTCCTTAGCGGGGAGAGCATACGTACCGCAGATGTTGCCTTCCGGTGTGCGGGTCGAGGACATACGATGAGCCGAGCGCGATTGCGAGAATTACTTTCGTTGAGTTTGGTTGGAGCCTTGATGGCCCTGTCAGGATGTTCTGGAAGTGGAGGCGGGAGCAGCATTAGTAGCGGCGGCGGCGGTGGAGGGGGTGGCGCGACATCGAACGTGCTGGCAATTACAGTCAATTCGGGACCGACCGGCAATTATGTGGATGGCGCGTTCACCAGCGTAACGGTTTGCGTCCCCGGAAGTACGGCGAGTTGCCAGACGGTCGATGGGATCCTCGTGGATACGGGATCCTCGGGGCTGAGAATATTATCCTCGGCGCTTACGATTTCGCCCACGCAGCAGAAGGATTCGAGCGGCAATCCGATTGGCGAATGCGTTGCCTTTGTCGATGGCTTCACTTGGGGACCGGTGCAAACCGTAGACATGACAGTCGCAGGAGAAAGTGCAAAGTCCTTGCCCATCCAGGTCATTACTTCCAATTTTTCCACCATACCAAAAAGTTGTTTGAGCAATGGCTCGGCGGAAGACGATCTTGCGGACCTGGAGGCCAATGGCATTTTGGGCGTGGGGAGTTTTCCGCAGGACTGCGGCGGAGGCTGCACGCAGAGCGGAGCAAATAACCCCGGGTTGTATTACTCGTGCGCCGGGCAGAATTGCACGGTCACGCCGGAAAGCATTTCCGATCAGGTGCAGAATCCGGTGGTGCTGTTTGCGGCGGACAACAATGGCGTGGTGATCGAACTGCCGGCGGTGTCGGGGGCCGAGGCCAGCGTCAGCGGATCGCTCATCTTCGGCATCGGAACGCAGTCGAACAATGCGCTTGGAAGCGCCACGGTTTATACGGTCGATCCCAGCTTTGGAGATTTGACCACGATATTCAAGAACGTAACCTACAACGACGAGACCTTTCTTGACAGCGGCTCGAACGCCATTTATTTTCTGGACTCCACCACCGCGAGCATTCCGACGTGTACCGACCTGACTTTTCTGTATTGCCCGACCACAACACAGAACCTTTCTGCCACGAACAAGGGAGCGAATGGGGCGACCGGTACGGTCAATTTCGTCGTCGGAAACGGCGATACACTGACGGCCAATCCGAATGACGCTGCGATCAACGGACTAGCCGGACCAAGCCCGAACTCCGCATTGTTCCCCGTCGATTGGGGACTGCCGTTCTTCTTCGGACGCAAGGTGTTTACTGCTATTGAGGGAGCGGATACGCCAGCAGGTGCCGGGCCCTACGTGGCTTACTAAGGCTTTTGTTGCGGGGTGCCAAAGGGCGAGAACGCTTGCGTGCGGGTCTGGATGGGGCCATCGGAACGGATTATCCGACGCTGCCCCCCTCCTATTTTTCGTAAATGCTGATTCCAGACCGCTTACCGTTTCTGTAAGTCTTTTGGAATCAATACTTAGATCGGTTTCCGCAAGTGTTGATTCTAGATGAGTTACGACTCCACTGAGATTTTGCTTTTTAATGAGCAGTTGGAATTGCGAGTTTCCCCGCCCATGGAAGTGATCCCTAGTGCCCGCAGATTGGATTGCACTGGCGGGGTGGACGTCGGGTGAGCTGACTCCAAAAGTTTAAAGGATGTCCTGATCGCGTTGCGTAAGGCCTGTTCTGGAACTTCACGCATTCTTGCCTGTGCCACCAAAAGCAAAAACGCCAGCGAGGTGCTGGCGTTCTCGGGCACAATGTTACCCAGCTCATATTATGAGCGGCGAGTTATCGATTGTAAAGTGGAAAAGGGACGAATCGATGATGCCGATTGATCCTCGCTTGATACGGAGTCGAGCGGGTCACGGAGAAAAGCGGCAGCCGGGCTGGCGCACTCCAAATCACTTCGTTGCAATATATGCGGGACTTAGCGGGTTGCGCTCCGGGATTCGTGTTGCCAAAGCGCATGCAGTTGGAACGAAGCCTCGTTTTGGAATTCGGGCTTTAAGTTCCGCTTGACCGGCAGGGCCGGATTCGAGAAAGTGCTGCGTATTGCATGTTGCGAACGCTTTTCATCGTGGTATTCCTTTCTCTCTACATCCTGGTTCTCGGACCCCCGCTTTTGCTTTATACCCTGGTTACGAAGGACGTTGATCCACTGTATTGGGCCGGGCTCAAGGGCGTGATGTTTTTTGTGAGGGCCGTAGGAGTAAAGGTGCGGGTGAAGGGGAGAGCCAATATTCCGGACGGAGTTTGCCTTTTTGTGGCCAATCATACGAGTTCAGCGGATGCTCCCGCCGTGGTCGGGGCGATTCCAAGGCGGATAGCGGTTTTGTTGAAAGAATCTCTTTTCAAATGGCCGATTGCGGGACAGGCGTTTACATTGGCGCATTTTATTCCCGTCAATCGGGGCGATCGGGAGTCCGCAATTGGCAGCGTGGAAAAGGCTGCAGAGGCCATGAAAGCGGGGCAGTCGTTCTTAATTTATCCGGAGGGGACGCGGAGCCCGGACGGGAGACTGCAGGAATTCAAGAAGGGGGCGGTTGCGCTGGCGATCAAGGCAGGGGCTCCGATCGTTCCGGTCCTTTGTTCGGGAGCGCAGCGGGTGATGGCCAAACGGTCGATGGTGATTCGGCCTGGAAAGATTCTCGTCGAGTTTCTGGAGCCGATCGATGCGGCAAAATATACCTGGGAAGATCGCGATGCTTTGCGGCAGCGCGTGCATGACGTAATGGCGGCGGGTTTGCCGCCGGATCAACGACCTGCCGGATTTCCCGGAGCTACATAAAAACTAGCGAGGGCCAGAGGCGCGAGGATGGCCGCCAAGGCGTTCCAGTTCGGCCTCGAGCTCGCGAACGCGCTTCTGAAGCTCCGGTAAACGATTGAGGGCCGCGACAGTCTTGAGCCACTGGCGATTATCTACGGCAGGATAGCCAGAGTACATCGAATGTGGAGGAACGTCGTTGGGGATGCCGCTTTTCGCGGTGATGACGGAGCCGTCGCCGACGGTGAGGTGCCCGGCAGTGCCGACTTGGCCGGCGAGGATGCAGCCGTCGCCAACTTTGGTGGAGCCGGCGAGGCCAACCTGACCGCAGAGCATGGTGTTAGCGCCCACGCGAGAGGCGTGGCCGACGATGACGAGGTCGTCGAGCTTAGTGCCGCGGCCAATGCGGGTTTCACCGACCGTGGCCCGATCGACGCAAGCGTTGGCTTGGACCTCGACGTCGGCTTCGAGAACAGCTGGGCCGGATTGCTGCATCTTGTACCAGGTGCCGTCATTTTGTTTGGCAAAGCCGAGGCCATCCCCGCCGATGACAACTCCGTTCTGAAGTATGACGCGATGTCCGATTTGGCAAAATTCGCGAACAGTGACGTGGGAATGGGCGAAGAAATCATCGCCGATGCGTGCGCCCTGGTAAATAGTCACGAAGCTGTGAAGAACGGCATTGCGGCCGATCTGCGAATTTTCTTCGACGACGCAGTAAGGGCCGATATGGGCGCCCGCGCCGATTCTGGCCGATTTGGCGATGAGTGCCGTGGGGTGAAATCCAGGCTGGTAGCGTGGAGCTTGATAGAAAAGTTCGATGGCGTGGGCGAAGGCAAGGTAAGGATTTGCGGTTCGTAACGCTGACAGCCGGGGCATGCTGGCATCGCGCTCGATGCGGATGCCGTCCTGCACAAGCACGGCCGAGGCGCGCGTGGTTTTGAGGAGAGGGAAGTATCGCCGGTTGGCGAGAAAGGTGATTTGGCCGGGTTCGGCGTTTTCGATGCCGGAGACTCCGTGGATAAGAGATTCGCCAGGGCCGTCGAGACGGCAGCCGAGCTTCTGGGCGATGTCGGCGAGTTTGATGGACATGAGGACAGCTCCTTACAGCAGAGAGCGAGTCTCGCACAGCGAGAAGAGAGAAGTACAGCCGCGCGGAACTAGTCGTTGAAAAGCCTTGGTTGAGATGCAGCGGCAGCCGCGGCGGGTTTTCGGCGGGCGATACCGACGACGCCGAGGACGGTCAATTCAGTGATGGCGCTGCGGGGGATAAAAATGCGGTCGGTGGAGGAATTCAGATCGGGCGGAGTGATCTGGATACCGTTGTCGAGCACGGAGAGCAAGTCGTTAGGGACGACGCCTTCCATCGTTTCTCCGTCAGTGTAGCGCAGGCGGACCCAGAGCCCATCCAGCTTTGGGCGGCTGAGGAAGGCCTTGCGCTCCGGCTCGAAGTCATCGGAGAACTCGCGCACAAAATATATTGAGCGAACCCTGGCGAGGGGAATTTCCTGATGCTCGCCGTCCGGGGTCAGCAGGTCGATTGGATCGGCCTGTGCGAGGCGAGTGGGGTTCAGATAGCCGCGGAGAGGCTTTTTGTCGGCAAGGACAATGACGACCTTCTTGTGAGTAGAGGCTGGGGCTCGGTTTTTCAAAGAAATCAGTCAGCAAAAGTCAGGAATGAGCGAAATTTGCGAATAATCAAGATGTATGTTATGTTAAGCGCGTTTTTCCTGTCAACCCATTGTTTTCATTAGAGTTAGGCCCCGGAGCGCCGGCCGTTGACCGATAAAAAGCATATCCTCAAATCGGCCTCGATCATCTCCATGGTAACCGTAGTTAGCCGTGTTCTCGGCTACCTGCGCGACCAGCGCATTACACTCCTTCTTGGAACGTCGCCGGTGGCGGATGCTTACGTACTTGCCTATCGCATCCCAAACCTTTTCCGGCGGTTGGTTGCCGAAGGTTCGATGACGGCGTCGTTCATTCCGGTTTTTACCACATACATGAGCGAAAATTCGAAGGAGGAGGTCTGGGAGTTCGCGAACAAACTTTTCTGGACGCTCGCTCTTGTGGTTGCGGTTATCACCATCCTCGGGATGGTTTTCTCTCCGGCGGTCGTGCATTTGTTCGCGGGAAACAACGTTGCTGCAGCGGAAGCCATCGACCTGAACCGGATCGTATTTCCGTACCTCTTTTTTATCTCGCTGGCGGCGCTGGCGATGGGCATATTGAATTGTTTCCATCTTTTTGGACTGCCAGCCGCGACTCCAGTTGTGTTGAACCTGGCGACCATCCTATTTACGTTTGCCGTGGTTCGAAAGCACTTCAGGGATCCGGCGACGGCCATCGTCGTGGGGATTCTCGCGGGCGGAGTATTGCAGTTCCTCATGCAAGTTCCGCTGTTAGTGCAAAAAGGGATGAAATTTAATTTCGGAATTTCTTTCTCGCATCCCGGAATCAGGAACGTGGCGCGGCTGATGCTTCCACGGCTGTTTGGGATCGGCATCGGACAGATCAATCTGTTTGTGGACACGCGGTTTGCGACGGCGAGTCTCATGCCGGAAGGGAGTCTTGCGGCGCTATACGTTGCGGATCGTGTTATGGAGCTGGTTTTGGGAGGATATGCGATCGCCGTGGCAACGGCGATATTGCCGATGATGTCGCATCAGGCCGCGGCAAGGGACTATGAATCGCTTAAAAAGACGCTGGCATTTTCCGTACGCATCGTGGCGTTCATCACGGTGCCCGCCGCTTTGGGCCTGATGATTCTGCGGGAGCCGATAATCCGAGTGCTGTTCCAGCACGGACAGTTCGTGGCGGAATCGACGCGATTGACGGCCAGAGCGCTGTTGTATTACGCGGTCGGGTTGCCTGCGCTGGCGACGGTGAAGCTGGTTGTGCCGGCGTTCTATTCCACGGGGGATACGAAGACACCCGTGATGGTGGCTTCGATTTCGCTGATCATCAACATCGTTTTGAATATCGTGTTTCTGGAATTTTTCTTCAAGCGCGTGCAGAACGGCGGGCCTGCGTTGGCGACGGCGATAGCAAGTTTTTTTGATTTCTTTGCGCTCTTCATTATTTTTCGGTTGCGGCACGGAACGATGGGGACGATGGATGTTCTGCGCTCATTCAGCAAGATTTCCTTGTGCGCGAGCCTTATGGGAGTGGCGTGTTGGTTCGGGAATCACTACACGGCGTTTGCAGTGCACTCGCGATTCCTCGTTCAGCTCCTCATCTTCTCGGGGCTGATTGTGGGGGCGACGGCTCTTTACCTTGCCCT
The DNA here is from genome assembly GCA_963718945.1 of uncultured Acidobacteriota bacterium. Lineage (GTDB taxonomy): Bacteria > Acidobacteriota > Terriglobia > Acidiferrales > UBA7541 > Acidiferrum. The sequence goes on from CAVRAJ010000001.1 coordinate 466,948, forward strand.
GGCCTGGCTTTTCCGTTGCCATGAGATCCATGAGGTATACGGCATTGCCACGAGACAGACAGCGAGTGCCGGCGGCGGTTACGCGGAGCCGTGATGGAGATGACGGCAGCCATATCGCAGTTCTTGACGCACGTGAAGGTGGAGAAAGGACTTTCCGCGAATACCGTCGCGGCGTATCAGCGCGATTTGGCGAAATTCAGTTTGTTTGCGCAAAAGCGCAAACTTGAGCTGAGTGGAGTGAGCCGGGATGATCTAGTTGATTTTCTAGCGGGATTATACCGGGGAAAGCTGGAGAGCCGGACAGTGGCGAGGCATCTAGTCACACTGCGCAATTTTTTCCGTTTCGCACAGATTCAAGAATTCATATCCACGGACCCATCGCTGAATCTCGAGTCACCCAAAATACGCCGTACCTTGCCAGGCTATTTGAGGCTGGAAGAAGTGGAGCGATTGTTGGCCCAACCGGATGCCAAGACGACGCTTGGCTCCAGAGACCGCGCCATGTTGGAAGTGTTGTACTCGACAGGTTTGCGTGTTTCGGAACTGATCGGGCTGCGCGTGACGGACGTGGACACGAAGGTAGGCTGCATTCGCTGCATAGGCAAAGGAGACAAGGAGAGAATTGTTCCGGCCGGGCGAAAAGCGGTGGGAATGGTCGAGAAGTATCTCCATGACGCGCGGCCAAAACTGCAGGGCAAAGGCGTCTTGAGTCCGGCCCTGTTTGTAAACCGGCGTGGCCGGGCGCTTAGTAGAGTGGGAGTGTGGAAGATCCTTTCAGCGTATGGCAGGCGCGCGGGTTTGCGCGTGGCGCTGACTCCGCACATGCTGCGCCACAGCTTTGCGACACATTTGCTGGAACGCGGCGCGGATCTGCGGTCGGTGCAGCTCATGCTGGGCCACGCAGACATATCCACGACGCAGATTTACACGCATGTGGTGGAGGAGCGTTTGAAGCAGATTTACAAGGCGCATCACCCGCGCGCTTGATGCGCGGAGGCCCCGGGCCCCTATTGCGGTTGCCATCGCGGCAGTCAGCGCGGGCATCCAGAATGTGAAGGAGTACGATGCCAGATTACATGTTTTTGCTGGAAAGCCGGTTGTCACCCGAGCAGCGTGCCGTAATGATGCGCGTGCAGGAACTCTCCGCCGCTCTCGGATTTAACGTCTACCTAACCGGCGGAACGGTACGCGACCTGGTCACGGGCGCTTCGCTGCGCGATCTCGATTTCACTGTCGAAGGGAATCCGTCGAAAATTGCGCGGGAGCTCGAGAAGGGCGGCGCTAAGATTCTTTCCGAGGATGAAAAGTTTCGCCATGTGGAAGTTCTCTTTGCGGGGGACTGCGACGGCAGCATAGCCGCAGCACGCGACGACCACTATGTGCGCCCCGGGACGCGGCCGGAAATCAGGTGGTCCACGATCATGGAGGATTTGCGGCGCCGGGATTTCTCCTTGAATTCGATTGCCATTTCGCTGAATCCCGCCTCGCGCGGGTTGTTGCTGGATCCTACCAACGGGCTTTCGGACATCGAACGCGCGGAGGTGCGCGCGTTGACGATTCATAGCTTTACGAACCAGCCCGGGCGGCTGCTGCGAGTTCTGCGCTTTGCGGCGAGAATGGGATTCAAAATCGAAGCCCGAACGCAGGAATGGTTTGATCTGGCCATCGAACGCGATTTGCAGCACACCATTGCTCCGGAAGACGCGGGAACGGAGTTGCGAGCCGTGGCCCGCGAGGAGCGTCCCGCGGTAGTGCTGAAAGCATGGGAGGAGCACGACCTGCTCGAAGCGATTCATCCAGTGCTTGCAAAGCGGCATCCCGATTACGATGCCATCGCCAGGTTGATGAAGGTTCGCGAGGATTTGTTCACCGCGGGATTTCGTCCGAAACTCGCGACGCCAATGATGCTGGCAATTCTGGGGCGGCTCAAGGAGAGAGAACAGGGCAGCGTCCTTTCCAGGGCCGGGTTCCGCGCGGCGGAGGCGGATGCCATTTTAAGCTTCGAGAAAGAAGTGCTTGCCGACCAAAAAGAACTAACGGGACGCAAGTTGAACGCACCGGTGGACGCTTACAAATTTCTGGAAAAGCTTCCCGTGGAACGCATTGCCTACCTGCTCGCGGAATCGAATAATTCGGCTGCGCTCTCGAAAATCCGAGCGTATCTGCACAAGTGGAGACCGATTCGGGCGTCGTTGCCGGTGGTTGGAAATGAGCTGGAGGCTCTGGGCTATGCGCGGGGGCAAAAGTTCGACGCCATTGTGGAGCAGGTTTTTGGAATGCAGCTAACAGGGCGGGGAAAGACTCCGGAAGAACGGATGAAGATACTGCGCAAATTATCCGGAATCAAAGAGCAGCCAAAAAAGAAAGAAAAGGAAAAGAAGGCGCCCAAGGCTGGGGAAAAGCAAGCGGCGGCCGCCGGCGGCGCATCTGCTACAGAGAAAGGCGCCGCGGAGAAGGCTGGGGCGGGGCATGCGGGGCATGCGCATAAGAATCATCCGGTGATGTTAAAGCAGGCCGCAAAACACAAAGCAGCGCGAGAGCAGGCGAAACACGGCGCAGCCGGCAAGAAGACCAGCGGCCGAAAATAAGGAATGGGCGCGCAAGGCCGCGCCGGTGAAAAACGCCAGAATGCGATTCGCAATTCTCGCGCGAGCGTTCTAGAATCGAGATCCATGGGTCAGCCTCAGTTTGTTCATCTCCACGTTCACACGGATTACAGTCTGCTCGACGGGGCGTGCGAAACCTCCGAGCTGCTCGATGAGGCATCACGGCAGAAAATGCCCGCAGTGGCGATAACGGACCACGGAAACCTTTTTGCGGCAGCCAATTTTTTCCATGAGGCCGGCAAGCGTGACGTCAAGCCGATTATTGGATGCGAAGTGTACGTGGCCAAAGGAAGCCGCCACGATCGCGGAGAAAAAACAAATGGAGCAAACGGACCAGATCGCGGCGAAATGGAACCTGGCATGCGTGGGAGCAACCACTTGGTGCTTCTGTGCGAGTCGCTGGAAGGCTACCACAACTTAATCAAGCTGGTTTCTTCGGGCTTTCTCGAAGGTTTCTACTACAGGCCAAGAATCGACTACGACCTCCTTGCAAAGCACAACAAGGGGCTGATCGCGCTGTCGGCGTGCCTGCGGGGCGCGGTAACGGAAGCGGTTGTGGATGAAAAGTATGACCAAGCGCGCGAGAACGCCTATCGATTGCGCGACATTTTCGGCAAAGGCAATTTTTTTCTGGAGATTCAGGACCAGGGTCTGGAGATCGAACAGGGCGTGAATCGCGAGCTCGTGCGACTTTCCAAGGAAACCGGGATTCCGCTTGTGGCCACGAACGACTGCCACTATCTGCATCATGCCGATGCGCACGCGCAGGAAGTGCTGCTGTGTATTCAAACTGGAAAGACGATGAGTGACACTCATCGCATGAAGTTTGCGACCGACCAGTTCTACTTCAAGACGGCGGTGGAGATGGCCCAGGTGTTTGGCGAGCTGCCGGATGCGTTGAGCCGGACGGTGGATATCGCGGCACGCTGCAATGTAAAAATCGAACGCATTCCCAATCCATTTCCTGAGTTTACGATTCCCGAAGGACACACGGCCGGGAGCTATTTTGAGAAGGTGGTGCGCGAAGGGTTCGCCACGCGCGTGCCGTATTTGGAGCGGCTGGCGCAGCAAGGGACGCTCCACAGTCCGCTGGCGGAGTACGAGCGGCGGTTGACCTCCGAGATCGAGATGATCAAGAAGATGCGCTACGAAGGCTACTTCCTGATCGTGTGGGATTTCATTCATTATGCGCGCGCACAGGATGTGCCGGTCGGGCCCGGCCGGGGGTCCGCTGCGGGTAGCCTCGTGAGCTATGCCCTGCGCATCACGGACGTGGACCCTTTGCAGTACAACTTGCTTTTTGAGCGTTTTTTGAACCCGGAGCGGGTTTCGCTGCCGGATATCGATATTGATTTCTGCATGCGGCGGCGCGGCGAGGTGATTGAGTACGTCACGCAGAAATATGGCCGGGAAAACGTCGCACAGATCATCACGTTCGGCACGATGGCGGCGAAGGCAGCGGTGAAGGACGTGGGGAGGGCGATGGATATCCCCTACGGAGAAGTAGATCGGCTTGCGAAGCTCATTCCCACGACGCTCGGCATCGATTTGGAAACGGCTCTCGCAGAGGTGCCGCAACTGAAGGCGGCGATAAACAGCGATGAGAAGCTCAAAGATTTGATGGCCGTTGCGCTCCGGCTGGAGGGTTTGGCGCGGCACGCTTCCACGCATGCGGCCGGAGTGGTGATTTCTCCGCGGCCGCTGACGGATGTCGTCCCCGTATATAAAACGAACCGGGATGAAATAACGACGCAATACGACATGAATGCGCTGGAGCGCGTCGGCCTCTTGAAGATGGACTTCCTCGGTTTGACGACGCTAACGGTTTTGCGCGACACGGTGCGGATGATCGAAACGAACCGCGGCGTGAAGGTTGACATCGACAATTTGACTTTGGATGACGCCGAGACTTACAAGCTTTTTGCGCGGGGAGATACGACGGCCATTTTCCAGTTTGAATCGCACGGCATGCGCGACATTTTGCGGCGTTACCAGCCTTCACGCATTGAAGACCTTACCGCGCTGAACGCGCTGTACCGCCCCGGGCCAATTCAAGGCGGCATGATCGACGATTTCATCAACCGCAAGACGGGAAAGACAAAAGTCAGTTACGAATTGCCGCAGCTTAAATGCATTCTGGAGGAAACATACGGAGTCATACTCTATCAAGAGCAGGTGATGCAAATCGCAAACCTGCTGGCGAGCTTTTCGCTGGGCGAAGCGGATATCCTGCGCCGGGCCATGGGCAAGAAAAAGAAAGAAGAAATGGCCGCGCAGCGCGCAAAGTTTCTGGCGGGGTGCGCGGCGAACAAAGTGCCCGAGAAGAAGGCCGAGAAGATTTTCGATTTGATGGAGGAGTTTGCCGGCTACGGCTTTAACAAGTCGCATTCCTGTGCGTACGCGCTCCTGGCGTACCAGACAGCATTCTTGAAGACGCACTACCCGGTGGAGTTCATGGCAGCGCTGCTGACCTCGGAAACGGGCAACGCAGAGAAGGCGGTGAAATACATCAACGAAGCGCGGGGCATGAGCATTTCGATCCTGCCGCCGGACGTGAATGAGAGCGATCTCTATTTCACACCCGTGGGCGAATCCATTCGATTCGGGCTGGCTGCCATCAAGAACGTTGGTGAAAACACCGCGAAAGCGATCCGCGAGTCGCGGTTGAACGCGGGGGAATTCACCGCTTTATATGATTTGTGCGAGCGCATCGAGGCGCGATTCTTGAATAAGCGCGTGTTTGAGAGCCTGATCAGGTCCGGCGCGCTGGATTCGCTCGGGCCGCGGGAGTCCATGCTGGCGTCGGTTGACGATGCGTTGGCGGCTGTGCAGCGGGCTACGCGAATGCGCGAATCGGGGCAGCATGGGCTATTCGGGACGGGTACGGCTCCGGCGCAGATGGCGTTCATACTGCGCGAGGCTGACCAGTGGAGCGAGGCGGACCGCCTGGCCAGTGAATATGCAATGCTCGGCTTTTACGTATCCGGGCATCCGCTTGCCAAATACGCATCGAGACTACAGGAGTTGAAGTGTATTTCGCTCGATCAAATCGAAGGGCAGCGGAACGGCAAAGAGATTACAGTTGCCTCGCTTATCGTTGGCACCAGACCAATGCGCTCCAAGAAAGGCGCGCGCTGGGCCATCTACACGATCCAAGATATGACCGGTGTTCAGGAATTACTGGCGTTTCCTGAGAGCTTTGGACGCTTGGAACAAGTTCTCAAGGCTGGAACACCGCTGCTGCTCAAGGTCCGAGTGCAGGTTGAGGAGGCGGGCACGCGGCTCTCGTTGCAGGAAGCGGCGCGGCTGGAAGATCTTGCGGAACGGCCGGCTTCCGGCCTGCGCATCCGTATGAAGCTCGAAGATTTAAATGAGGAGCTGCTTGACCGCCTCGAAGAGATATTCTCTTCTTATCGAGGGTCGAGCCTGGTGTCGCTCGATCTCTCTGCCAAAGAGGGGACGACGGCAACGATTCAGGTTGAAAAGCGAGTTCGGACATGTCCGGAACTGATCGCGGCAGTCCGCGAATGCATGGGCGAGCAATCGATTGACCTGGTGATGTGATGAAGCCCAAGGACAAAGCAAAGAGCACGGCTGCCCAGGCGGATCGCCAGAGTGAGATCGAGCGCTTGGAGAAGGATGTCGAAGAATTGCGGCAGCTCGCGGGGGACGAAGAAGCCGACGTGGAGTTGGGACGCATTCGCCAGCAAGTGGCTGAACTGCGCAAGGAGTTTTACAACCACCTCGGACCCTGGCAGCGTGCCCAGATTGCGCGGCATACGCAACGGCCCTACCCGCTGGATTACATCGGGGCGCTCTTCACGGATTTTGTGGAATTGCACGGAGACCGGAATTTTGGCGACGACAAGGCGCTAATTGCGGGGCTCGCGAAGTTTCAAGGAAGGCCGATCGCCGTCATCGGCCACCAAAAAGGCCGCGATACCAAGCAGCGGCTTTTGCGCAACTTTGGCCAGCCCAAGCCGGAAGGCTACCGGAAAGCGCTGCGCATCATGCAGTTGGCGGCAAAATTTGGCCGGCCGATTTTCACGTTTATCGATACTCCCGGAGCATATCCGGGGATCGGCGCCGAGGAGCGCGGCCAGGCAGAAGCAATCGCGCGAAACTTGAGGGAAATGGCGCGCCTGCCCGTTCCGATCATCGTGACCGTGACGGGCGAAGGCGGCTCCGGCGGAGCGTTGGCCATTGCCGTCGGGGACCGCGTCAATATCCTGGAAAACAGTTTTTATTCCGTGATTTCGCCAGAAGGTTGCGCGGCGATCATGTGGCGTGATGCCGCGAAGGCGGAAGCGGCCGCTACCGCTTTGAAAATCACGGCAAACGACCTGAAGGAGCTGGGGATCGTCGATGAGATCGTGTGCGAACCGGAAGGAGGGGCGCATGTCGATCCGGAGGCCGCGGCACAAATGCTCGGGGAAGTGCTGGATCGCGAACTCGTTGCCTTGATGCAACAGTCCACCAAGGACTTACTGGAAACCCGCTACGAGAAGTTCCGCAAGATGGGGCAGTTCTTCGATTTTGGCAGTTAGACAGACAATTTAAAGGTCTACCGAGTCATAGGCCCACCCCTTAGCACATTGGCAACTGTTTCGAGACCAATCGTTGTGGCCTCCCTTTGTGCGGGCTACTCTGGATCAGCACTCATTAGAGGAATCCGGCTCCGGGATATTTCTGCTCTCATAGGGCGGCCCGTACACGGAGGACAGGACTCATTATGTCGGAACCGTTTCGCCCCTATGAAAAACTGGTGGAAATCACCGTGATGGGCAAGAAGTTCCAGGTGCCAGAGCGCAACTCGCTTCTGCGCTGTTTTCAGTTCATTAGTCCGGAAACGATTCCCTACGGGCGTTTTTGCTGGAATCAAGAGTGCCAATATTGCCGAGTTTCTTGCCAACTTCCGGACGATGACGAGCCGCGTGAAATGCTGAGCTGCAAGTTCATCGTAATGCCGGGAATGGAAATTACCGAGCTGAGTCAAGAGCTCAAGTGGTGCCTCAGGGCCAAGCTGCCGGAGGACGCCGCAGTCTCTTCTTGATTCTTCCAGTTTCGGAGCGCAAAAAAACCTTCCTTGATGCAACTATTACGCTCTCCCAGGGTTTGTAGGGAAAGCTACACGTAACATCGCGCGACGGCGGTTGTGCGACGCCAAAACCCAATTAACCATCCCCGGCGCACAGCTGCCGTCGTCGAATTGTGTTTGTTCAGGGGTCGTCGAAATTCTTCATGCCGCCAGGTATTGCGATTTCCCTGATTTGCAGTTCCTCGTCCGCTGGGCTAAAATTCGTGTTTGCAAACCATCCCTTCAGATTACTTGGCATGCGACGGTTGCGGGCAATCGGCATCCCCTGCGCACATTGCGCGTCGTCTTCAGCGCTTGGAATGGACTACGCGATACCGGCCCGTGCACATCAGTGCGCTTCTGCTAGGAGGAGTTTCTCCCCTAGCGGACACAGATTTCTTGTATGCAGGCAAGTTTGAGGGCGAAGCTGGCCGATTGCTCGAGGCACTCGAGATCTCCACGGCGGGGAAGTCGCCAGAGATGGTTTTGAGCGAGTTTCAGCGAAGCGGATTCTTTCTCACGCAGATGCTCGAATGTCCGCTGGAAACCGACCGGGGCGGCCTGCCTTCTCGCGAATCGCTACTGCTGCAACGCGTCCCGGCCGTCGCGGCACGAATCCGAAGGTCGCTCAAACCCAAGCGCATCGTTTTGATTTCAGAATTGCTTGTGCCGCTGCTTTCCATATTGACGAGCGCCGAACTCGGGTGCCCGGTCATTCTGAAGGGAGGCAAACCATTCGGATTGGACTCTTCCGATTTTCCAGGAGCGGCGCAACATTTGCGCGAAGCACTCACAGTGACTTCCTCCGGACTGTGATCCAGCTCATAGCCTTGGGGTTCACTGTAGATCAGAATCAAGAGTGCCCCAAGGCCAGGTTGTGAATCAGTTGGCTGTGATAGAATCAACAGCGCTGGCGAGGGCGGAGTAGGAGCCGAGGCGTGAAGAAACAAGCAAAATTTGGAATCGGAATTGGCGTGATCGTGGTTTCAATGGCCTTCCTGGGGTGGCTCGGATACGGCGAAAGCAAGACGTATTATCACACCATCGCGGAACTTCAGACTCTCCATGGCGCGGAACTAACGCATCGCATTCGCGTTGGCGGAATGGTGGCGCCCGGCAGCATTCGCCATTTGAACGGACGCGTGGATTTTGTTCTGCAAGGGGAAGGGAAGTCGCTCGCGGTAAGCTATGTTGGCAGCGACCCATTGCCGGACACTTTCGTTGATAAATCGCAAGCACTTGTCGAGGGGCGGCCCGCGCCGGATGGGCGCTTTGTTGCAGAGGTCGTCCAGGCCAAGTGCGCGTCCAAATACGCAGCGGCACCCGGGGGGACGGTTGCTACTTCTTCCACACCGGCGCCGAAAAGCAGCATGTAATGGACCCGGCTTAGCCGGGGGATAGGCGGAGTCCCCGTGGATGTATTTGGTGCGTTCGCTCTCATCCTGGCATTTATTTGCGCGGTGTATGCATTCGGCGGCGGAATTGCCGCGATCATTACGCGCCATCCACTCCTCGTCAAGAGCACGCGACAAGCAGGTATCGCCACATGCTGCCTGATTTTTATCGCAACATTTAGCCTGGAATATCTCTTCTTCACTGACAATTTTTCCGTGGCATACGTCGTCGAGCATAGCAACCGGGCGCTTTCGACGTTTTATAAAGTGGCTGCGTTGTGGTCCGGCCAGGAAGGTTCGCTGCTTTTCTGGAGCTTTCTGCTTTCAATCTACGTTTTCTCCGTTTTGATAGCCTACCGGAACAAGAACGGCGAGTTGATGCCGTATGTGGGGGTGATTCTCGCCGGAGTCCAGATATTTTTCCTTACGCTCAATAATTTTGTGGCCAGCCCATTCAAAATGCTGAGTATCCCGGCGGCTCACGGCGCGCTGCAGATGGTGACTCGTGGCGACGGCAACGGCCTGACTCCGTTGCTCCAGTATCCGGAGATGGTAATCCATCCGCCAAACCTTTATTCCGGCTACACGGGATTCACGATTCCGTTCGCGTTTGCGCTGGCTGCCCTGCTGGCGCGGTATCCGGGCGAAAAATGGATTCATTTGACGCGCAAGTGGACGATGATCGCATGGGGCTTTCAGACGGCAGGTGTGCTGCTTGGCGCGCACTGGGCTTATGCGGTCCTCGGCTGGGGCGGATATTGGGGCTGGGATCCGGTCGAGAATGCTTCGTTGTTGCCATGGCTGACGGGGACAGCCTTCCTGCATTCGGTAATGATGCAGGAAAAACGCGGGATGATGAAGGTGTGGAACATTTGGCTGGTGTTCTCGACATTTTTCCTATGCATTCTCGGTACGTTTTTGACGCGCAGCGGAATTGTGCCCTCGGTCCATGCGTTTGCCCAGTCGAGCATTGGCAGTTGGTTTGTGGGTTTTCTTGTGATCATTATCGTTGTCTGTGTTGTGGCCTATATCAAAAACCGCGACTATTTGAAGAGTGAAAACCATCTGGACGCCATCGTTTCCCGCGAATCTAGCTTTCTGTTCAACAACCTAGTTCTTTTGGTTGCGTGTGTTGCCGTTTTGTCCGGCACACTGTTCCCAGTTATGTCGGAGCTGTTCACGGGTTCGAGGATTAGCGTAAGCGCGCCGTTCTTCAACAAGGTCAACATCCCGCTCGGCCTGCTCCTTCTTTTCCTGACCGGAGTCGGGCCGCTTCTCGCCTGGCGGAAGACTTCCCTGGAAAGCTTGAAGAGGAACTTTGCGTGGCCCTTGATCGTCGGTCTCGTGGCAGGAGCGGTTATTTTTGCTCTGGGGTACCGTGAGCCGTATTCACTCGTTTGTTTTACGCTGTGCTTCTTCGTGGCGGCAACGATCATCATGGAGTTCTACCGCGGGGCTAGAGTCATCCGAACCCGTTCGAACGCGTCCTATTTGACCTCCGCCATCGAGTTGACCATGCGCAATACCCGGCGCTATGGGGGCTACATCGTCCACATGGGGATGGTATTTGTTTTTATTGGATTGGCGGGCGCGGCCTTTAACCAAAACGTGCAGAAGGAGTTGCAGCCCGGCTCATCGATGCAGATCGGGAAGTACACGCTCGTGCTGCAAAATGCCGACACCAAGCCGGAAGCGAACTACACGGGATTCCGGCTGATTGTGGAAGTCCTTGTTGGCGGCAAGCCGTTGATGATGCTGTACCCCGAACGCCGTTTCTTCGAGACCAACGGGGAAACCGGCACGATGGTGGCGATTTATTCGACGCTTCGGGAAGATTTGTATGTAGTTTATGCAGGACAAAGCCCGGACACCAAGTTGCCCGTGATTCACGCCTACTTGAACCCCTTGGTTAAGTGGATATGGTTCGGCGGCGTGATCGTCGTGTTTGGCACGCTCGTCGCGCTGCTTCCGAGCCGGCGTGCTGTCCTGCTTTTATCCGCCGTGAAGCAACCTGCGACGGAACCTCTTGCGCATGGCTTGGCGCCGTCGGTCACGTTTCGAGAAGGACATGATTAAAACGCGAAAGATTAAAAGGCCTGTGTTGCTGACTTTGCCGGTCCTCTTGTGTATTGCAAGCGCGATGCCTCTTTTGTCCGCATTTGGGGATGCGCAACAGCCCGATCATGCACATCTACTGGGCATGAAAGTGAGATGCATGTGCGGGGGGTGCAACGATCCCGCAGGGGGCTGCTATCACGTCGGGGGCGCGTTCTCCGGTCCTTGCGATACCGCGCTGGGCATGTTGAAGCAAATCAACGAACGGATTTCCAAAGGCGAATCCGACGATTTGATCGTCCAATCCTTCGTTCAGGAATACGGCCAGGCGGTGCTTACGGAGACGCCCCACACCGGGTTTGGACGCGTGGCTTGGTGGATTCCCGCGCTCGCCCTGATCGGCGGATTCGCGCTTGTCGTGGGCGTCATTTCCAAATGGCGTAAGCGTTTATCCCCTGAACCGGCTCTGGCTGGTGCGGGCCATGTACGCCCGATTCCGAACGAAGTGCTGGAGCGCGCGCGTGCTCAGGCTGCCCACGATACCGAGGATTGATCTTGACCGTTGTCACTTTTATGGCCATTTTACTGATTGCGTCCGCGGATTGGGCCGTTCTCGGCGCATGTCTGGCGCTCGCTTGTGCAACGGGACTCTTCATTTTTTATATTCAGGCTGATGCCTCCGATCTCGCTCCACACCGCTCGAAGCTGGATCAACTACTGGAACGGCGCGACACTCTTTATGACAATTTGCGCGACCTCCGGTTTGAGTTTCGGTCCGGGAAGTATGCTGAAAATGACTACGAAGCGATGAAACTTTCTCTGGAGAATGAAGCGGCCCTGGCACTCACGGAAATAGATGAGATCACGGAATCTCAAGTACGGCGGCCGCGCGGTGTGCGGCCGGCGCCCTATGACAGAGGAGCGCAATGAAGGCGCGATGGGCTTGGTGTTTGACGATGGGCGTTTGTTTGCTGGCGCCCTTTTCTTCTGTCTACGGAGCCACCGCTCACGGCACCGTAAAGAACGGCACGACGGGCAAATTCGCTCCTGATGTCGAGGTAATCCTCATTCAATTGCAGGGCGGCATGCAGCCTGTCCTGAATACCAAGACCGACGCGCAGGGCCAGTTCACTTTCGATTATCCCGCGATTGGCACGCAGCCTATGCTGATACGCGCGGTCTATCGAGGCGTCTACTTTCATCAGCCATTGCCTCCCGGCCAGAACGAAGTGCAAGTCGAGGTATTTGAACCTTCCCGCGATCCGAAAACGATCACGGTGGGAACTCACTTCGTCATTTTTCAACCGAATGGCGCGACCCTTCAGGTGGGAGAGGAATACGCCATCAAGAATGACGCCCGGCCTGCGCAAGCGTATTTTCGGGCGGATGGCGATTTCGATTTTGTGCTTCCTGACGGCGCAATACTAAAACAGGCTGCAGCCCAAGGTCCTTCAGGGATGCCCGTGGTGCAGGCGCCCATCGATAGAGGCAAGAACAGATACAGCGTGGCGTATGCGTTCCGGCCCGGCGATAACGGAGTTCGGTTCTCATATGATTTGCCGTACACAGGGAATGCCGCCACTGTGAAACTTCCGACAGTTTATCCCAGCGCTCGGCTAGTGGTTGTTGCTCCTCCCACAGTGCAGATCACTGGCGACGGTTTGCAGGCGGGAGGGCAAGAGCAGGGCATGAACGTTTATAGCCGGGACACCCTTGCTGCGAATTCAACCCTGAGCGTCAGCGTCTCAGGTACCGCCCCACCGCCCAGCGGCAATGATTCGGACGCCGATGCGTCTGGGCAGGGCCGCGACACGCAGCAGGGAAATAATCCTTCTTCAGGAGTGCCTATCCAAGTGGCGCCGGGCCGCTTGGATGTTTTGAAGTGGCCCATCGTTGGGGGTTTTCTGTGCGTGTTCGTCTTGTTGGCGATTTTCCTTGCGCGCAGACCTGTGGCGGCCGTTGTGAGCGGTCCTTCGGATGGCTTTGCTGATCCGTCCGCGAAGGCGAGCGAGAAAACGGCAGCGACGCAGGTGCCGTCGTCAGTAGCCCGCAGCGCAAACCTGGCCGAAGTGGATGCAGCTGTCGGTACCAGCCTTGATGCGCTGAAGGACACGCTTTTCCGGCTGGAGTTGCGCCGCCAAGCGGGTACGATTTCTGAAGAAGCGTACAACCAGGAACGGGCGCGCGCGGAGAAGGTTTTGCGCGATCTTGTGCGAGGCTGAAGGGTGACGCCGCGCCTCGATCGGTCCCGTCGCGAGGATTATCCGTGACGCCGCCGGAATTTTCTCCCGTTGGTCTTCGTTTTGAAAATATCGAGAAGCGATATGGCGGACTCCTCGCATTGCGCAGAGTCTCGCTCGCCATCGGGGCGGGCGAATGCGTCGTAGTCGCGGGGCGCAATGGTTCTGGCAAGACGACACTCTTGCGTGTCGCCGCACGACTGGTGCGGCCATCAACAGGGACCCTGAGATTTGCGAGCACCCCCGGGAAAGAGGGGGATAGCGCGGTTCGCCCGGGGTTCGTTGCTCACGCCACGATGGTCTACGACGAACTCACAGCCGAAGAAAATCTGTTGCTGTTTGCGCGGCTTCTGGGAGTGGCGTATGCGCAAAATCGTGTCGACGTGTTATTGCACGAAGTCGGTTTGTCGGATCGCCGGGCATCACTCGTACGGACATTTTCTCGAGGGATGCGCCAACGCATGGCCATCGCCCGTGCCTTGCTCCACGAGCCATCTGTTCTCCTGTTTGACGAACCGGCCACGGGGCTCGATCCGCAGGGAGTCGTTTGGCTCGCGGAGGCGCTTCGCCGGCTTCGCGATTCGGGCCGCACGATTCTGATGAGCCTCCACGGCGAGTCAGAAATTTCTTCGTTGGGTACGCGTGCGATTCGCCTGGAGGCAGGCGCGGTTGCTGCGGACACTCGCACGGGCGCGACCTTTCGCTCCATTCTCACCTTCGCAGACGCCTGAATGAGCCTGCTTCCCAATGCGTCCGTTCTGCTTGGCAAAGAGCTTCGCACGGAGTTCCGCTCTCGGGAATTGCTCACGACCACTTTTGTCTTCATTTTGATTGTCATCGTGCTCTTCAGCATTACGTTTGAGCCGACGTCAGACCAATCGCGGCAAATCGCTCCGGGGCTTCTTTGGCTTGCATTTCTCTTTGCGTCTTCGCTGATGCTGCAGCCCTGCTTTCTGCGCGAGCAACAGAACGATACTCTGAGCGCTTTGCGCCTTTCGGTGAGCGACCCCTTTGCTATCTTTGTGGCCAAGCTCGGGGCGAACACGGTATTCCTGCTTCTTACAGAGCTGCTTCTGCTGCCATTCTTTGTGCTGCTGTACAACGTGCCCGTCGTGCACGTGCTGCACTGGCTTCTCTTGGTATTTTTTCTTGCGAGCCTGGGTATTTCTATCGCCGGCACAGCGCTCTCCGCCATCTCCGCGCATGCGCGCATGCGCGAATTGCTTTTGCCGTTGCTTATGCTGCCGCTCTTGACGCCCATTCTCCTGGTCAGCACGGAAGTCACGAGGGCGCTCTTTGACCGCGCGCCGTATGTGCAATGGAAGGGAATCGGCTTCCTCGCGGTTTTCGACCTGGTCTTTTTGACGGCGCTATGGCTTTTCGGAGAATATCTTCTGGAGGAATGAGTCTCATGGTGAAGAACGTTCTGGCTGCCGTCGCGGTGTTTCTGCTCCTCGGGATGGCCGCGTATGCGTCATTTTTTATTGCGCCGACGGATGCCAAGCAGGGTCTCATCTACCGCATCTTGTTTCTGCACGTGGCCAGCGCGTGGACGGGCCTGACCGCGTTTTTCATCTGTTTCATCGCAAATCTGTTGTACGTTTGGCGTCGTCAGCCCCGATGGGACTGGCTGGGCGTTTCAGCGGCAGAAGTCGGTTTGGCATTTACAACCGTGGTGCTCGTCACCGGCCCGATCTGGGCGCATCCGGTCTGGGGCATCTGGTGGACCTGGTCTCCTCGACTTACATCGACCTTCGTTTTGTGGCTGCTCTATGTGGTTTATTTGACGCTGCGCACGCTGGTGGAGGAAGCCGACAAACGCGCCCTGCTCAGCGCACTCTTCGGCATATTCTCTTTTATTGATGTTCCGCTGGTTTTTGGTTCGATTCGCTGGTGGCGCGACCAGCACCCGCAGCCAGTGGTTATGGGCGAGCCGGGTTCCGGACTTGACCCCGTAATGTACAAAGTTCTTTTCTTCTCCTGGTTCGCCATGCTGGCATTGATGGCGCTATTGCTGCGCCAGCGGTACCGGTTGGAGGCCATGAGGACCGATCTCGAGACAGTGCAGCGAGAATTGGAGGCAGCATGAAGAATCTTGACAGTCTGTTCGCCGCGTACATGGCTGCGTGGGGCATTTTTTTTGCTTACTTTCTAACGCTTGCGCGGCGTGCCGCGGGGCTTCGACGAGAGATCGAGCGCTTAAAGAATTCCGTAACCCAAGGGAAATAGTTGGCCGCGAAGAAAAAAGTCGGCATTGTGCTGTTCCAGTTGGGCGGCCCGGATTCGCTTGAGGCCGTCGAGCCGTTTCTTCGGAATTTGTTTCGCGATCCGGACATCATTCCCATGGGGCCGTTGGGTTTCTTGCGTGGGCCGCTTGCCAAGCTCATTTCGTCTCGTCGTTCCGTTCCAGTGCGTGGCCGCTATGCGGAGATTGGGGGGCGGTCGCCGATCGGGACGTTGACGGAGCGTCAGCGGGGCGCGCTTGTGGATGTGCTTTCCGATGACATTGATCCCGTGGCCGTCGTGGCGATGCGCTATTGGCACCCGCTCACTGGCGAAGCCGTCGAGGCGCTGCGCAAGGCTGGATCGCTGGATGAAATCGTGCTACTTCCGTTGTATCCGCATTTTTCCTATGCCACGACGCTCAGCAGCTTGAAGGAATGGCGCCGGGTCTATGGAGAGCCGAGCAGCGGTCCCCCGCAAAGAACGGTCAGCCAGTTTTACGATCATCCTTTATACATTCAGGCGCTTGTTCAGCGCATTGGGTCCGTTCTGCGGCAATTCGCGGATAGCTCTCACATCCACCTTGTTTTCAGCGCGCATGGCTTGCCCTTGAGTTTGGTCGAGAAAGGCGATCCGTATCCGGTGCAAATCGAAGCCACCGTCCGAATGGTCTGCGAAGAGGGAAGGAAGCAATTTCCCGGCTGGCCGGTCACGCATTTGCTGTGTTACCAAAGCCGGGTCGGGCCGGCCAAATGGCTCCAGCCGTCCTTGACGGGCACGATTGAGCGGCTCGGAACCGAAGGCGTCGCGGAGATGCTTGTCGTGCCGATATCATTCGTCACCGAGCATATTGAGACGCTGCACGAAATCAACATTGAGGCCCGCGCGGAAGCCAAAAAGTTCGGCGTCGAAGTATTTCGCATGATGCCCGCCGTTGGCGATTCACCACTTTTTATTTCGGCACTGAAGGATCTTGTGCTTCGAGCTGTTGGTATGGCGGGAGACCCACGGACAGTTCAAGTCTCCTCGGCTGCCTCGAAATAAAGGCGTGGGCGAACTGGGTCGCAACGGGCTATCGTGGCTTTCACTCTCAATCCTAATTCTGGCCGAACAAAGAGCAGAAAAGTTCTCATTGCGCTATAATTTTGTCTTCAAAGCAACGCTATGAAAACTTCCTATCATCCCGTCATTCATCGATTCGCTGTGTTCACGGTCTTGTGGACGATTCTTCTCTTGATCGCGGGAGCGCTGGTCACCTCGAACGATGCCGCGCTCTCCGTATTGGACTGGCCAAAATCGCATGGCGCGTGGATTCCTTCGCCGCTCACGGGTGGTGACATTTACGAATATTCGCACCGCGTCATTGCTGGTGTCCTCGGTGTGCTCACTCTGCTCCTCACAGTTTTCATTTGGATAAAGGAAGAGCGCCGCTGGCTGCGCTGGTTTGCTGTGATCGCCATGGGCGGCATCGTCGCACAGGCGATTCTCGGCGGCGAAGTGGTGATTCGCTTGCTGCATTACTGGCTGCCGGTTATGCACGCATGCTTTGCGCAGATCATGTTCGGAGCGATCCTCAGCATTGCCGTTTTCACCAGCAAATGGTGGGTGAGAGACCATCCGGCGCTTGAAGATCGCGGATCCATGTCGATCCATTCGCTAGCCCTTCTGAATGCGATTGTGATTTTTTTCCAGGTTTTTCTCGGCGCGGGATTCCGGCATAACGATATTCCCATTTGGCCCCACGCCGCCGGGGCGCTGGCTGTACTTGGGAGCGTGGTGTGGACTGCCGCGGTACTGCGTAAGCGCTTCGAGAAGTCTCGTGAGCTCACCCTCATGCGGATCCTGCTTCACTCTATCTTCGGGGTGCAGTTTCTCCTCGGCATCGGCGCTTATTGGGCCCGGCTCGTGACCGCGGAGGCGCCGCGGCCCCCGCAATTGCTGGTGGCTTTAACCGTCACCCATACGGTGGTTGGCGCACTCTTGTTTGCAGTCTCCATCCTGACGATTCTGGTGTCCTATCGATTGGTGCCGCGCTCCGGCGTAGTGGCCGTCTCATCGTCCGAGCAGGTGACGGCTAGATGAGCACCGCGCGCACCACGGAAATGACGCTCGCTTCACGGGCTAACGCCTATGTCGCGCTGACTAAGCCGGATGTCTCCTTCCTGGTGCTGATGACTACCGCCGCGGGGTATTACATGGGCTCGCGCGGGGCAGTAGATTGGCTGCATTTGATTCAGACAGTCTTTGCCACGCTGCTGATTGCGGCGGGTACGGCAACGCTGAACCATTACATCGAGCGCGACTCAGACCGCTACATGCGGCGCACCGCCTCGCGTCCTCTGCCCAGCGGACAATTGCAGCCTCGGGAAGCTTGGTGGTTTGGCGTAACGCTCTCCGTCGCAGGTGCTCTCGATCTGTATTTCACTGCTGGTCTTCTCGCTTCCGCGCTGGGAATTCTTACCTGCCTGAGTTATCTGCTTGCGTACACTCCTCTGAAGAAGCGCACGGTTTGGGCGACTTTCGTTGGCGCGTTCCCGGGAGCAATCCCTCCCATGATTGGATGGGCTGCCGCTACTGGCAGTTTGGACCGCGGGGCCTGGCTTCTATTCGCCATACTTTTTGTTTGGCAATTTCCCCATTTTTACGCCATCGCGTGGATGTACCGGGAAGATTACGCTCGCGCCGGCATTCTTATGCTCCCCGTGGTGGACCGCGAAGGGACGCGCACGTTTCGTCAAATTATTCTTACCGCCATCGCGCTTGTCGGAGTCAGCCTCTTGCCTGCCGTTATGGGATTGGCGGGTGTGCGTTACTTCTTTGGGGCGCTGGTTGTGAGTACCGCGCTGCTTCAGGTGTGTTTATGGGCCGCCAGCGCAAAGACGAACATGCGGGCCAAGTGGCTGATGCATGCCACCGTGCTGCACATTCCCGTTCTCCTCGGCCTGATGATCTACGACAAAATTCCGCGCTGAGCCGGACTTCATCTGGAAGGGCATTCGCAAACCTATGTTTTCACAGGCCGCGCTCAACGCGTCCCTAAACGGCACCAGCGCAATCTTGCTTGTCTGCGGTTATGCAGCCATCCGAAACGGCAAAATCAAAGTTCACAAAGCTTTCATGATTGCCGCATTTTCGGTCTCCGCCGCGTTCCTGGTTTCCTATGTGATTTACCATATTCGCGTCGGCCATGTTGTTTTCCAGGGGCAGGGGTGGATTCGCCCGGTGTACTTCGCGTTACTGCTCTCGCACACAATCTTGGCCATCGTGATTGTGCCGATGATTGTGATCACGCTTCGGCGCGCATGGCTCGAGAAATTCGATAGGCACCGCGTCATTGCGCGCTGGACGTTGCCGCTGTGGCTCTACGTCTCCGTCACCGGTGTCATCGTGTATTTTCTGGTGTACCAGGTCTATGTCCCGAATGTGCGGTAGGGCGGGCTCGGCGAGGAATCATCGGAGAACACAGCGGATGGTCAAACTGGAAGGAGAATCCAGGGAGCGTCGTGTTTGTCAGGCACGCGGGGGAATCTCTGGCCTTCTTTCAGGTTGGACGAGTGATCCGGTCTGCGAAGAGCGCACCGCTTGCCGCGTGCCGGCCTTGGGGAAGACTACGTGCCAGAAATCATGCTTTGGGTTTGCGAAGCCAACTCCTACGAAACGCCGTTCTTGCTTTTCACGGACGGAAGTCACGAAGCACTCCACAGACTCCGAGGTCATCTCATTGAAAACGCGGACGATCTGGCCCGGCAACAACGGAGCATCCATCACGATAAGCGCCCCGTGCGCGCTCACAAATTGCGTGAAAGCTTTTAAATCGATGGCCTCGCCCTCTGGCATCTGACAACGCACTTTCAATGGTATTTGGAGTGTTATTCGGACTGTTCGACGACGCTCGGGGTATCTCGACCGATGCATGCAACCGCCTTGGAATGGGGCTTGACCTGAGAGATTGCCACGATTGGACAACAATAACAAGAGATTACGGCAGGCTGTTCACATCCGGCTCGAAAGGGAATTAGGCGGCCGGAAGCGCCGAAATGACAGCTTGGGTGAATTCCTCTGTGCCGGCTTTGCCGCCAACATCCTGTGTAGTGTGTTTGCCTGCCCCATACACTTCATGAAGAGCAGCTTCCATCCGGCGCGCCGCGGCTCTCTCCCCCAGGTGATCCAGCATCATGATGCTGCTGAGAATCAGCGCGGTCGGATTGGCAAGCCCCTTTCCCGCGATGTCGGGCGCCGTTCCATGCACGGCCTCAAACATGGCGGCTTCATTGCCGACGTTCGCGCTGCCGACCACTCCCAGGCCTCCGACCAGCCCCGCTGCAAGGTCGCTCATCACGTCACCATATAGATTTGGAAGGAGAAGCATGTCAAATTGCTGGGGATTCAGAACCATTTGCATGCAAGCGTTGTCCACAATCAGTTCTTTGTATTCGATCTCGGGGTATTCTGGCGCAACATTGCGAATGGATTTTAGGAAGAGTCCATCCGAAAGCTTCATGATGTTGGCCTTGTGAATCGCGTGAATTTTTCTTCGGTTTAGCCGTTTCGCGTATTTGAAAGCGAAGCGGGCAATTTGCGTGGACGCTTTCTCGGTGATGATCTTCAAACTCTCGACAACGCCGGGAACCACTTCATGTTCCAAACCGGAATAGAGGTCCTCCGTATTTTCACGGATTAAAACCACGTCAACGTTTTCAAACCGGGATTTTACTCCAGGGAGATTCTTGACGGGCCGGACATTCGCGTAAAGATTGAGCGTTTTTCTGAGCGCAACATTGATGCTTGGCGCTCCGCCGGCAACGGCCGTGCTCATCGGTCCTTTTAACGCCACGCGGTTACGCCGCACAGATTCGACCGCGGCTTCCGTGACAAATTGCCCCGTCGCCGACGCTTTGTCAGACCGCGCCTCAACCTCTTCCCAATCAATCTGAACTCCGGCGGCTTCCAGGATAGCTCGCGTGGCGCCCGCGACTTCGGGCCCAATTCCCTCGCCGGGGATCAATGTGACTTTGTATCTCATCGCGCATCCTATTGTAAGGGAAGCTCGTAAGATTATGGAAACACGCTCTTTCCATGAGTTTCCAGGCAAGAAAACCGGAGTGGAACTCCAGTGTGCAGTTGTGGAGGAGGTTTGCTATACTTTGATTGAAAGATGCATCGCGGGTTTGCCCGCGAGCGGAGGCCAAAGCAACATATGATTAGTCTGACTCCCACAGCCAGCACCAAGGTCAAGGAAATCATGGGCATGCAGAATCCTGTCCCGGTGGCGCTACGCGTTGCTGTCGTTGGCGGAGGCTGCTCCGGTTTTCAGTACCACATGGCTTTTGAAAACCAGACCAATGAGACCGATGAAGTCGTGGATTTTAACGGCCTAAAGGTCGCAGTCGATCAGATGAGTTCGATGTACCTGGATGGCGTCGAAATTGATTACATCGAGACCATCGAAGGCGCCGGCTTCAAGTTCAATAACCCGAACGTGAAGAGCACGTGCGGCTGCGGCAGTTCGTTTAGCGTTTAATCGGTTCCGCTTATATCACTCTGTCAGTCTGTCATAGAATGACAGAGTGAATTAAAGAAGCCGGGGCCACGCAAGCGCCCTCGGATTGGAGTTCCAGGCTCTTGAACTTACCGTTCGAGGGCCTTTTTTATGCCCGCCAATGTATCCGAATGGGACGCACGCCACCGCAAGGCCGCGCAAAACTCGCCTGCGGAACCCGCCAGCCTTGTGTCTGAATGGTTGCCATTGCTTCCGAGTGGCGCTGCATTGGATATCGCGTGTGGTACTGGACGGCATACGCTCCTGTTAGCAGCCAAAGGAACACCGGTGACGGCTGTCGATTGGTCATCTGTGGCGCTTGACATTCTCGAGAATCGTGCGCGAGAAGCGCAGCATCCCGTGCGGCGGGCAGACACAGCCTCCATGGCAGAGCCTGCACAGCTTCGAGCGCGTGGCATCCAGCTTATCCAAGCGAATCTGGAAGAGATACGGTTGCCGGATTCCGCCTTCTGCGTGATTATCTGCATTCAGTACTTGCAGCGTTCTTTATTTCCGCAAATGGCTCGCGCGCTACAGCCCGGCGGCTTGCTGCTATTTGAAACATTCACGCGAGCGCAACTCAATTATTCAGGTGGCCCGCGCAATCCCGCGTTTCTTCTTGTACCTGGAGAACTTCGCATGGCATTTCCCGAGCTGCACATTCTGTTTTATCGGGATCTGAATGCCGGGCAGGGAATCGCCAGCCTGGTTGCCCAGAAGCTGCTGCGAGATCAGTAACGAATCTCTCCCGGGGACGAGACACAGCGCGTCGCGCCGATGTTTGCATTCCCTGGCGAGCATCCGTATTCTAAAGTGCCAGCATGAAGATAGCCCTTGCTCAGTTCAACCCCACCGTCGGAGATTTCGGAGGGAATTCGGCTCGCATCCTGAGCCTGGCGGAGAAGGCCAGGCGGCAAGGAGCGGATCTCGCAGTTTTTTCCGAACTTTGTTTGTGCGGCTACCTGCCGCAAGACCTCCTCGAACGTCCTTCATTCATCGATCGCAACCATCTTGAATTGAGAGATCTCGCGGCAAAGCTACCGCTTCCGGCCATAGTTGGATACGCCGGCCGAGTGAAAAATGGCTCAGGAAAGTCCATCGCGAATAAGGCAGCGTTGATTTGCAGCGGCCGCGTGGTGTTCGAGCAGAGCAAGATGCTTCTTCCGACCTATGATGTGTTTGATGAGTCGCGCTACTTTCAGCCGGCTGGAAAACAATTCGCGTATGGATTTGGAAAAGAACAGTTGGGCATAACGATCTGCGAGGACGTGTGGAACGACAAAAACTTCTGGGCCAAGTGCCGGTATGACCGTGATCCGGTGACCGAACTCATCGGGCAGGGAATTACCGTGCTGCTCAACATTTCCGCTTCACCCTATACGATCGATAAGCGCGCACTGCGCCTTGAAATGCTGCAATCGATTGCCATTAACCAACACAGGCCGGTCGTTTACGTCAACCAGGTCGGGGGCGACGACAGCCTGATTTTCGATGGCGCCAGCATGGCTCTGACCGCTGATGGCAAGGTCGCGGCCCAAGCACTGGCATTTGACGAAGATCTGGTCCTCTTCGATACGGTCACGGGAGAAGGCGAAATTCATGAACAGCCGCATGAAGAGATCGCGTACGCCTATCGCGCGCTGATAACCGGCACGCAAGACTACGTCCGCAAATGCGGCTTCAAGAAAGTCCTAGTGGGTCTCAGTGGAGGAATCGATTCCTCCGTGGTGGCGGCCATCGCCGTGGACGCTCTGGGCGCCGGCAACGTTCTGGGCGTTTCCATGCCCGGACCGTTCTCTTCCGAAGGCAGCAAGGCCGACGCTCAGGCCCTGGCTCACAATCTGGGCATCGAATTCATAACCCTTGCCATTGGCGACGTTTTTGATGCCTATCGGAAAGCTCTTGCTCCGGCATTCGCTTCACGCTCGATCGATGTCACGGAGGAAAACATTCAGGCACGTATCCGTGGCAACTACCTGATGGCGATTTCCAATAAATTTGGATCCATGGTTCTGAGCACTGGTAATAAATCCGAACTCGCCGTGGGATACTGCACGTTGTATGGCGACATGGCCGGAGGGCTTGCGGTCATTTCCGACGTGCCGAAGCTGATGGTCTACGAGCTAGCGCGCTGGATCAATCGCGAAAGGGAACTGATCCCTGCCTCGAGTATCGAAAAAGTGCCTTCCGCGGAGTTGCGGCCCAATCAGAAGGATGAGGATAGCTTGCCACCTTATGACGTCCTGGACCGCATCCTGAAAGCTTATATCGAGGATCTTCGCAGTCCGCAGGAAATCGCCGATCACTATGGATTTAGCCTTCAGCTTGTGCGAGACATTGCCCTGCTAGTCGATCGGACCGAATATAAGCGCAAGCAAGCAGCTCCCGGGCTCAAGATTACGTCGCGGGCCTTTGGATTTGGCAGGCCCTTTCCGATCGCCCAGCGGTTCATTCCTTAAAGGATGAGGTTCACCGTGAAGACGTCACTGATTATCACAACCATGTTTGCCGTTAGTCTTGTTGTTCCAGCGGCTCGCGCCCAACAGCCGCAATCCGCGACTGCTGCAACGGGCCCCACCGGTCAGTCGCAGATCCAGAAGACCGTGGAAGCCTATCTGAGGAGCCTCTATGCTTTCGGGCCCGAGACCCGAGTCAAGGTCTCCGCGCCGAAGGACATTGGCGTCGAAGGGCTGCAGGAAGTTGACGTCGAGGTCGAAGTGGGCGGGAATCAGCAGACCGGCAAGGTCTATGTAACCAAAGACGGTCGATACATGTTCCGGGGGGAATTATCCGACCTTTCCAAAGACCCCATGGCCGAGGCTCGCGCCCAGTTACAAACGAAGGACAGTCCCTCGTTAGGACCAGCCAACGCCCCCGTCACCGTGGTGGAATTCTCGGACTTCGAGTGCCCTGTCTGCCGCAGTCTGCACGACGTTCTTCGCGGGCTTCTGCCGAACTACCCGCAGGTTCGTGTGATCTTCAAGGATTTCCCGCTTGACCAAATCCATCCATGGGCGCGTACGGCAGCCTTGGCTGGGCGTTGCGCCTACCAGCAAGACCCCAATGCTTTTTGGAGGATGTATGACCTCATTTACGACAACCAGGACGTTATCTCCGCTGAGAACGCCTGGGGCCAAATGACGGACTTCGCCGGCAAGTCTGGGATAAACGCGGATGTACTCAAGGCGTGCATGGCCAGCCCGGAAGCCGGCGCCGCGATCGATGCCAGCCGCGCTAACGGAGTGTTGCTGGAAGTTAGCAGCACGCCGACAATATTCGTGAATGGACGACGACTAGTCGGCGCGGATCCCCACCTACTCGAGCAATACATCCAATACGAATTGGACCAGCACAAGGCTCAGAAAGCCACCAGCAAGAAATAGTGAGGGAAGTAGCTGACGGGAGAAGTGGAACTTGGGGTGAGGCTTGACCCTGGGCCGGAGGGAGTAGATTGGCCGATTTTGTAGTTAACATAATATAACTTATCAGACGCAGTGTCAAGGGGAATCTTTGGTTATTTTGGGGTTTTCCACTGTCCTTCGTCCGTGCCCCTCCTTCTGTTTATGGGCTGTTTCAGAGGAGATCCGGCTGGCGCGGGGGGTGCGCCAGCCGGATTGCGTCGCGGTTGTGCTGCAGTTTGTGTAGCGGATTGAGAGCGAAGGGCTTAGGAAGATTTCCACGGGAGCACGAGCGGGCCTAGTCGAGGAATTGAAAACGGGCAGCGCACCAATGTATTCGGAGCCGGTAGTCAACGGGCAGCTTTCGCCACGACTGCTCCGGCGGCGGCACCCAAGGCGAACCACTTAGCGGCACGCAGGATGCGGTGAAGGACAGTTCCCCCTTTTGCGGCGGTGACGGCGGCATCTCGTTCTTTGGTCAGTGCGGCCGTTTTGGTCTTCTCGTCGATCAGGTCCCTCTGCGAGGCCGCGAGCTTGGCTTGGCAAGCCTTGCAGTCCAATGCGAAGTCATAGAGGGGCTTCAAATCAGCTGCAGGAAGTATTGCGTCTGGAGACGGGGCAGGTTTTGCGATGGGGTTACTGGGAGCGGAAACACTCAGGGCTAATGTCGATTGCGGCTGTTTGGAGGACGCTAGCGGCGCAACAGGATCGGCAGATGGCTTTCCCAACGGCGGCGGTCCGGATTTAGCAACCAAGCTAACCGTCGCTTTGGCAGGCGCTGATTCACTCTGTAGAGTGATCGGGGCAGGCAGTGAAATCGCGTTCGGGAGATCCTTGAGAATCTGATCTGGAGTCACGGCCGTTTGTTTCTGGGCCGCTAACTGGGCCAAGGTCTGGTTCAGGAGAGTGTCGCGGTCATGCTGGCTGGCAGCGGCGTCAGCAATGGTTTTCTGGGCGGCGACAAGCTGGGTGGCAAGCTGCGCGCGATCGCGGCGGTCGGCTTCCCAAGCTACGAAGATGGTAATGGCCAGGAGGACCGGCACAAGAATTTCTGTAAGCCGCAACAAAATTCGCGAAGTCATCTGTTTGCTCGTATTTGGAAATATCTCCGCTTATCGTGACGATAAAGCGCTCAAACTTTGAGGCCGGAACTGCAAATTACAAATAATGTGCTCGGCGTGCCAGGACCTGCCCCGGGTAGGCGGGATTCGCACCGCCGTTCCAGGCGAGCAGGCCGCGAGTGGTGTCTCCATCCATGGCGTCGAGTTTCTTGCGCAGCAACTTGCATCCTATGGATAGGCCGTGTTCGGGATCGCATAATGCGGAAAGGAACGTTCCGTCGAACCCCATTTCTCGAGCGACCTGACCCATCACCTGCATCAGTCCCCAGGAGAATCCCCGCCCATAAGCCTCGGAAGCGGTGATTTTGTTGTTGGTGAAGAGGTGCGCGACGTACTTGGCGAAGAACGCGGGCTCGTACCGCATGGCCCATGTGTTCCAGGCGGACTCCTGTTCGATGACAGCGCACACCAGCGCCGGGTCGAGCGATTGTGCGGCGGCGGCTTTGCGCGCTAGCGCGACGAGTTGAGGCGGGGAAGTCATTTGCTTACTTACAAGGCGGCGGCGAAGAAACATGCCGCGCGAAAGGCTTTGCGAGTAGCGCGCGACCCTTGAGAAGAGCTCAGTCGTGGCGCCGGTGACCCTGGAATTCGACGAAGCGCACTAACGGCGGCTCGTGCGGCTCAATTCCCTGCTTCGAGCAATGGCGTGCAACGCCGAATAAATGTGCGGGAGATGATTTGTGGCGATGTCGCGCACAAACGCGCGCACAATTTCGTCGTTGCGCATGCGGCGGTGCAGCCAGCGCAGAAAGAGAACGAACTGCACGGCGACGGGAACGAACGCAGTCAAAATGACGGACCAGTGGATAGGCATGTAAGGTCTTTCGGAAAGCGAATGGCGGATGCCTAGAACAACGCGGTGGGCAAGGCGCCGAGCGTGGAACCAAGTCCGGAGCCGAGGGAGGTGAAAAATCCCTGGCCGCTGCGGCCCGCATTGGCGCGGACATTCAACAACTGGGAGGGAATGCCGAGCGTCTTGCCGAGAAGGTTGGAGTCCACGCCATAGAGGCCGGAAAGGCCTTGCAGAGCGGACATTTGCCGCTGGAACGCCGTATTCGTAAAAGCAAGCTGATTCTGCTGGGCCTGATTCACTTCCGCGACTCCTTTTTGGCGCGCCAGATCGTCGGTCAGTTCGCTGAAGCCGGCAGAGTTCCCGGTGCGCGCGACGCGGTTCGCGGCGGACTGTTGCAAGGAATCGAAGGCGCTGGCGATCGAGCCCTGCGATTGCGAAGTGACCGCAGCTTTGTCCGCCGGGCTGAGGCCTGGATTGTTCAGGATGCTTTGATATTGTGAGCTGAGCTGATTGCCGGTCTGCTGCTGCTGACTCAGGAATTGCTGGTTCTGGGCGTTGATGTTGGCGAGCTGCTGATCGGTCAGGTTTAGCGTTTGTGTTTGTGCGCGTCCCATAAGGCCTCCGAGGTTAGATGTTGGAAGTTAGAGTCTAGAAAGAAATCGCGCGGAGAATTACTTACGCGAGTGAACTTGAGCGCGCTGCAGGAGCCGGTGAAAAGTCGCCCGAAATTGGGAGCGGAATAACGGCTTAGTTTACGTCCAAATAGCGCCGCCGGTTTCTTGTGCCGCCGTTGTACCCCGAGTAGGCCTGCTGGGCAAGGCTTTCTTCGGTACTCTTGCGCCCCTGCTCTTGTTCTGCGAGCCGATACTGCATTGCAAGCAAAGCGACACCCGCGTGCGCGTTCGCTTGCCAGTCGGTCTTCACGCTCTCGGTAACAGGAAGCGGGTTGCCGTCCTCATCTTTCAGAAGAGTCTTCCCGATGTTTATGCTGTTGATCTGCATTAGGCCATAGTCAACGGTATCCGGAATTGGCTTTCCAAGGGCATCCATGAGTACGGCGCCCGCAACAGTCTTGGGGATCACGTGGACAGCACTCGGATTCAGGCCGCTTTCGGCATCCGCGACGGCCTGCACTAGTTTTTTGGACAAATGCGGCGATTCCTCATCGGCTCTGGTGGACTTGGCGGCGTCGGGCCGGGTAACTGGCCCAGATGAAAGATCGCCGGCGTCGCTATTTCGAGCGTCCTTCTGTTGGAGGCTTTGAACCTTTGCCTGTGGTGCGACGATGAAGCTGCGAATGGCACGGAAGTTACTGCTCGCGGCGGGCTCGTCTACATAGAGCAGCAAGACGGTGGCGCGATCTCCGTCAGCGAACCTTGTCGAGAGGGTTCGAGTGCCACAAAAAAAGCCGTCCGCTCCGATGTCCACGGATCCTTGAGGCTTCCACGCGCTTCCGTCGCGGATGAGCAGGGCGACCTCAAGGGAATACGCATCTAGCGAGTACCGCGGATACTGTCGTTTAGGAGCATGTGAAAATACGACGGTCGCATAGTCGCTAAACTCAGTGATGTTCTTAATTTTTGACGCCGCAGGCAGCGATTTCCTGATCTCCGCGGAGGGCAGATCGAGCTGGTCAGCGGGGTCGCAAGGGCCGAAGTCTAAATAGGAATTCGGTCCCGTGGAAAAGTGTTTTTGAGCTTGGACCCAATTGCCCTGTTGCAACTGGAATTCTTCGTAATAGAAGGGTTCACCCTTCCATTGTGCCTTCCTGGAATCGTCATTCGGAACTGGCTCCCACAGACCACTCTTCGCGTTAAGGATTGTAGGCAAGGCGCTGTACATGTGCAGACCATCAGCATCGATGAAGAAAATTCCATGTTGCGCGTGAAACTCGCCGTTTTGGACAAGCGTTAAATCAGGGGGTGAGTTGGCCGGTCCTTTGAGCTGGGCGAACGAAGGTGGAAGTATCAATAGAGATAGCAAGACTGCCCTTCTAATCCAGCCAGAAGGTGGGACTAGAGAAGAAAAGCTACTAGAACGTTTGTTTGCGCATTTCATTTCTGTTTATCCGACGTTTCCCTGTATCTCCGTAAAAAATTGCGGTCAGCGTCATTCTTGGGAATGCCATCGCGTTTTTCGTTCAGGTATCGCTCGCGCAGGCGCTCTTTACCACTGTTGTACTGCGAGTAAGCCTGCTGCGCGTGATCTTCCATGGTGGCGCCGGGTCCTTGTTCCAGCTCGGCAAGATGGCAAGCCGGAGCCAGAATAGCGACGCCCGCGCGAGCGTTGGCTCTCCAATCGCTCTTCACATCATCGCTGATTACGAATTTGTTCCCGTGAGCGTCTTTCACCGGACCTGCGTTGATGTTGCCACTATTGACCTGCATCACGCCGTAGTCGATGCTTCTAATTATTGAGTTTCCGTGGGCGTCGTGCCTTACGTGGCCCTTCGCATCGCGCGCAAGGTTCCTCTTGACAAGGTTCACGTTGAAATCACTCTCCGCGTGAGCAACAGCATACACTGCTTTTCGCGGTAAATGATAATCATCTGCTAAGCGACCTAGATAGTTAAGAACTTCGTCGTGCGAAGGATCGTGCGAGGCGTTTTGTGACGGATCGGATGCGGAATGCGGGATTTGTCGGGCATCCCGGGATTCGACAGTTTGCAATTCACCCCGTTCGTTTCGCCCTAGTCGATTCTTCGAGCGTTTGCATGCGGCCATGTGGCTCGCGCAGGTCCTGAATTAGAGAAGAAAGTGCCCTTGATAAGCGTCCCATACGAATCCTCCGGGAAAGCTGCGGCGCCAATAGTTTGGGAGTCGAATTCGGCGTTAGATGGTGACTGTAACGGTGATGGTCGCGGGATCGGTTTGCGTGGCGGTTACGGCGGCGCTTGCGAGGCGTGCCTGAATGGCCGCTACCGCGGCGGCGACCGGCGCGGAGTCTTGCGTGGCTTCGGTGTCGAAACTAAACGTTGCCGCGAGATGAACCGGGTCGCTGGGATTGAAGGCCCAGGAGGCCGAGATGGTGGTGCTGGGCATGTGTTTTTCCTTTACGGATGGGGATTGCCTGGGGCGCAGGCCAATCTCTTGCAGTACGGCGTCCAGGTGTCGTCGCGGTTCCAGCCTAGCTGGGTGATGCGTTTGCCAAACTTGTGCGCGATGGGAGGCGGCAGCCAGGCATGGACGTCTTCGAGGCCGCGTTGCCAGGCGTCGCGTTCCGTTGCTGCGTGTAGATGGAGCAGCCACTGCCAGCGATCGCGCGGCGTGCCGGCTTTTGGGTCGAGGAGCAGGTAGGCTTCCACTGTCAGGCGCAGAAGAGCGGCGCCGATGATTTTTTCTTGCGGCGGTTTGGTGTCGTCCACTCCGCTTCCTTCGTCCGCTTGCGTTTCCGAGAGAATCAGTTTTGTTACGAAAAGCGGATTGCTTAAGTCCGGGAGCGGATACTCGAAGCCTTGTGCTGCGTGTATCGCGCGCAGGGCGGCGAGATCCGATTCTCGATATTCACGGACTTGCATGGAATGAAACGCGGTCGGTGTTACGGCAACCGTAGGAGCACGATATATCGTGTCCCTACACTTGCAATTACATTGCGCGACAGGATCGTATCGAGTCTTGCTACAGAATCGTTTGGCGCGTGATGCGCGAGCCGGTGTTAGTACCGAAACCATTTCCACCGCGCACTTGGCCGTTGGGCAGCACGCCGCTTCCGTTGGAGGGCAGCGGAGTGGGGCCTGTGGTGCCGCCGCCTGTCACCGCTGTCGGCGGCGAACCAAACGTAATTGGGGCTGACGGCAGCGAACCGACATACTGCGAATAAGCGCGCCAGTAGAGTGTCTGGTTGCCAAGCTGCGTGTACAAATTTCGCGATGCGCCCATGAAATAGACGCGCGGAGAGTTGAAAGCCGGCGTGGTGTCCGATTCAGCGAAGTAATAGAGGCCTGGGCGCGAGTTCGAGGGATCCGTGATGGAAATATCGAACCAGCCGTTGGAGGCTTGGACGTTGATCGAGGCGACCGTGGTGGGCGCCGGCGCAGGCGTGCTGGGATCGACGCCCGCGCTCTGGCTCGTGGCGTTCACGGAGGCGACGATTTTCGTGAGCGTCTCGTAGAGATACGGGTCACGGTCCTTAAGCGGAGCGAGTTGGGCAACGGTGAGCATGGTGTAAAGTGAGCTGGACTCAGGAATTAATACTCATCGTTCAAGAAACTAGTTGATGGTTGCAGCCTAGCATCCGCGATAGTACTATCCACTTCAATATGGGCTCGCCGCCAATCCAACTGCCCGTGGTTCAGCAAACCCTTCCACCTGCATATGTCTCTTTTACTGCGGAGATTGTTCCAAAAACGACAGAAGTTCTTCTGGCGACGATGGCAAATCTTGTGAATCAGGGATACAAGATAGTCCACCTGTTACTATCAACGCCAGGCGGTTCGGTAATGCACGGGGTTACGGTTTACAATGTGTTACGCGGTCTGCCCATCACGCTGATTACGCACAACGTCGGGAATGTCGATTCCATAGGCTCCGTCGTTTTTCTGGCAGGTGAGCAGCGATACGCGTGCCCGGAAACCACGTTTATGTTACATGGCGTGTCTTTCGCACCAGCAGGACAGGCCCAGTTTTTTGAGCGGAATCTGCAGGAAAGACTAAATGCTCTTAGAGCGGACCAGCAAAGAATTGCAGCCATCTACAATGATCGTGCTGGGATCACTCTGCAAATGGCGGAGCAGTACTTCATCCAAGAAACTACCGTTAGCGCCACCGAGGCAGTTGGCCTGGGAATTGTTCACGAATTGCGAAAGGTCACTGTCCCCGTAGGCAGTCCCATATTTCAGCTGATATTCGATAGGAAGTGAGCTATGCAAGTTGCACCTCGTCAGAGCACGTTGTCTCTTGAATTTTATGTCTATCTGATGGCACAGTCAATCTCTGTCAATTTCTCTGGTTCCATGGGGGAGGAGAATCTCGTATGACTAGCGGCAGCATGATTCTCAATGGGGTGACCGACAAACAGTTGGCCAAAATCATCGAATACAAGGCTAGCCACGAGGGCTTATTCAATTTTAGCCTCTCGCAAACGCAGCAGGTCCCCACTCCGCCAAATCAGCCCACGACTTACAACAACTTTGTCATTCTTTGGGGCAGCGATAATGGCCTGAAAGCTGTGGTGGAGTTGCTGGCTTCTTTGATTGCCTAGTTGCAACCGACACGAAACTCAGCCTCCCGAGCGAACCTCTTGGGCTGAGCTCACTAACCTCATTGTTCAGTTCATGCCGCGGACTGGGGACCAGGGGTCGATCCGCAGCGACGGCGTGAATTTCTGGAGTTTAAACCAGGCGCCGGGTTGGTTGGTGCTTACTTGGAAGGCTACGCGTTCGCCGAGGATGTTGATGGGTAGCTCGAGATCTTTCAGAGAGGGCGAGCTCAGCGGTAGCGGCTGCTGCGTTTGTGGCGCGCTTGCGGAATCGGTGAAGCTGGTGAGCGACAAGTTCCCTGCCCCTTCGACGAACATCGTTAGATAGCTGAAAAGTTTGCGGTGCGCGCCGAGGTTGAGCGATTGCTCGACGGCGCGCTCGGGGAAAAAGTGCGTGGTGTAGTAGCTCGGGATGGCGCTGCCGTCGTCGGAAAGTTGCGTATCGCTGAGTTGATAGACTTTGCCGGTGGCGCTGCCGCCTCCCACGCCAGGCAATCCGCCGCCGATCGCGACGATCGCTGTGCCATCGGTGCGTTCGATCAACGCGCAGGAATTGGCGGCGATGGTCCACGGCGACCATTTGCGGGCCATGTCGGTGGCGGCTTTGCGTCCCGTATAGGTGACATTTACCGGCGGCCGGGTGGCGATATCGCTGGCGTCATCCAGATCGTGATAGTCGAGCATCAGGATGGTGTTGGGAGTTGTGGCCGCGCCGAGCGGTGCGCCGACCATAATGCGCCGCTCCTTTGTATCCACGGTGACCCACAGCGTGTGGCCGTACTGCCAGTTGATCTGGTTCCAGGTGGGCTGAATTTCCTGCGAGATTTTGATGGGCTCGCCGCCGCTAAAAATGTAGAGGCCGGTGCGGTGCGCGATGACCACCCAGTCTTCGCCCACGCCTACGCCGCGTACCGATGGCGTACCCAGACGGTGCGACACTTCCGCAATCGACCAGAGCGAAGGCTCGTTCGTGCCGTCGTCCTGCGTTACATGCAGAGAATGCTCCTTCACAAAATAGAGCCGCTCGCGCAGCTTGAACGCCGCGCGGATGGCCTGGCCATTGTCTTCCGCGACGCTCATAAAGCCGTTGATGCCGTCGTAGCTTTCGGGATCCTCGACGCGGCTGGCACGCACGATCGATGAGTTCGCGGGAGTCGATGTGGGGAAGATTTCGACGCTGTCGATGTAGAACTGGCCGCCCGTGTTCGGGGCTCCGTCCGCATAGACGCGCAGGACGAGATCGCTGGGAATCGCGGTTAGCGGCGCAGTGAGCTCCGCTGAATACTCGACGTATCCGGTCGTGAGCTGCGCGGCGGTGAGTTGCAGGCCGGTGGTGTTAATCCCGGCGCTCTGACTGAAGAGATGCAGGTGTAGTGTGCCTTGTGAAAGCGTGGCGTTGCGAGCGCAATGCGCACGTACGGTGTAGTCGGTATTCGCCTGGATCAGCGGAGCGCCGAGGGAATCCTGCACGGCGCCCTGAGTTATCAAACCGCGCGTCGGCGTCGAGCCATTGCCGACGATGGAGTAAGCGGCGCCCCACGCGACGAAGTTCTCTTCATCCGTGCCGCCGGGCGCAAAAACGGAGTCGGGCGTCCACCCCAGTGGATAGTGCGGAAGCAGCGGGCCGGTGAACCCGCCGTCGAAACCGAGATTCACCCAGTTGTTCATTTTGTTGCGCTCGCCCCACCAGAAGAGACGCTCGGAGTAGTCGGCGACGCCTGCGCAGTCTCCGAGCTCGACGAGTCGGAAGAGATCATCGACGTTCGTGCCCGCGAGAAGTATGGCGTCGGAAAAATCCACGGCCAGAGAGGTCGTGGTGTTATCGGCTATCACCATGTTGCCGCTGAAGAGCGTTCCGCCGTTTCCGGTGTAGAAGAAACTTGCGCCGCCGGCGCCGGTGAAGCACAGGATGCGCGCGATAACATTCGATGGCCCGGTTGGAATGTTGGTGACCACGGCCCGCAAACCGCCGCTGGCCGTCCAGGTTGTCGCAGGGCCTGGTTTGGTAAGGTACCCCTGGCGCGTCTGGAAAATCACGCTGACCTGGTGCGCGCCGGTATCGACGCTACCTGCTGCGGCAGCCGTTCCTCCTCCGGATGCGGCCAAGCCTCCGGTGTCCGCCGTAAATGTGAAGTGCGTGGCGTCAGGCACTGAGGTGATGGGAAAAGTGCCGTTGTAGCCGGCGACAGCGATTCCGCTTGTCGTTACGAGCTGCCCGATGATCAGACCGTGCGGCGTCGTAGTTTGAATCGTGGCTGTCGCGGGCGCTGCCGTGCCGCCGCCAGAAGCGGCGAGTCCCGAAGCGCCGGCGATGTACGTAAATTGCGTGCTGCTGGGGATGGCCACAACCGGAAAAGTGCCATTGTACGAGGCGACGCCCACGCCGGCGATGGTTACGGATTGTCCGGCGGAGAGTCCGTGTGCGGTGTTGGTCGTGATGGTGACCAGAAACCCGTTTTCGATGGCGCCGATGGGACTGGCGGCGATCGTTACCGCGGCCAGTTGTGTTGCCCCGCTGGGGCTTGCTGCGACCGCAGCAATTACATTTTCATCGACGACGGTTGGTCCAGCGCCAGGACCGCTCTGGCTGACGCGATCGAAATTTGTGTCGTCATACTGGCGCGGCAAGTCGTTGCCGGTCTTGCCGTCGCTGATGGCGAGGTACTCGCGTCCAAAGATGGTCGTGGAGTTTCCGTAAGAATTTGGCGTCAGGCCGGCGGCCACGCTCGCAAGTGTGCCCGGCGCGGTTTCTTTGTAGAGCACGCCATTCGAGTCGAGAAGCAGGGTACGGATGGTGGCGTTCAACGTTTCGTACGTCTTGATGTAGTTGATGGTCGGATTGCCCGCGAGCGGCCCGAAGAGCGCCTGCAAGCCGGGTCGCGTGAGCACGCCTCCGTTGCCGAAAACGACGTTCTGGCAATCGGGCGAAACGCCGTGCGGTAGGTCGGCGGGAGACATATCCGTCACCAGCCCGCCGAAGATTTCGATGGGTGCGTCCAATGATCCGATGGTTGACATTTTATGAATTATATAATAACGTTATGAGATATAGATCGCGCTCACGCGCGGTTTGGAGAGTGCTGCCAGTGGGGGTACTGGACGCGTCTGAGAAGCGCTGAGGGTTGCTTTGCAGCCCCGGGAGTTCGAGTCTCCCACTCTCCGTTCCGCCTTCAGCGCGCTTATTGACAATCGGTAAATCTCTGTTATGCTGGGTTTGCTTCTCAGGCGTGTCCAGTACTCAGTTTTCAAGGCGGCGAGAAATCGCCGCCCTTTTCTTTTTCCTGAGACTTATCACCGCGACGCGTTTGTTGCGACTTACTTCCCTGCCCCGTCAGATTACTTCCCTGCTCTGTTTTGATTTGTGGAAACGCCATGGCGCGATTTTTCGGGTGCGCCGAGACCGTACTGCGCGGCTTTCTCGCGATCGAGAATCGCGCCGCAGGAACGGCAGACGGCCACTCCATGCTTGATTTTTTCCGCACAGACAGGGCACTCCGCGAGCGGTTTGGGATCGTAGAGCCAAGGTTTCTCGAGGTTGAGCTGGCGGGCGGCGCGGCGCTCGAGGTCGGTGATGAACATGGGATTGCGCGTGCGTTCCCATTCGAGGTCGGCTGCAGCGACGAGACGGCGATGAAACTCTTCCAGGCGCCGGCGAGCATCAGCAAGTTCGCCTTCAGTGGGCATCTCGCCGGAGGCGACAAACACGCCGTGAAAACTTCCTTCGCCGGAATCGCCATTGAGTTCGCGCGCGATGTCTTCGGCCACTTCCCGCGCCGTGATGCGGTACTCCATGACTCGCTTGTCGCCGAGGTCCATCACACCATTGCAGCCGCGAATCGGCGTAATCGCGAATGCTTCACCGGCCTGGGGAGAGACAACCTGCAGCGAACCGAAGTACGTGCGATGCCGCGGTGGCCATTTTTCCATCGAGATGTTGACGAGCGAGACCGTGCTGCTTTCCGTTGCCGTTGCCATGGAATTGCCTTTCGACTTCTTGAGAAATTGGTAGAAAATTGTGGAAGAGTCTTACTGCATCCGGTACTGAACGATCACATTGGCATCCGCCGGGCTTGTCGTGCATCCGGCAGCGGCGGTTTGCACGCTGAGGGTTAGAGAAGCAGCGGCGGTGTAATTTTGTGTAATCGGGCCGGAATCGTTGCCAGCCGCGGAAATCGTGACATTGACCGGGCTCGTGCCGTCAGTCAAGCGAACTACGGCGTTTGTACTGCAGCCTGCCGGAGCCGTCTTTGCCTGCACCTGAACGCGAGTCACGGTAACGGCTTTGTCGAGCGTCCAGGTCGAGCCCGTCCACGCTGCCGTGAGCGCGCCGGGCAAAAAGACGTTCTGCTCGCCCCGAGGACTCGCTGTAAAAGTTTCGGCGCCGAGGGCCACGCCTTGAGTGAAGTGCTGCGTCTTTGTCCAATCCTGCTCGACGTCCAAATGTCCCAGCGGATGCAAGTTGCCGCCGGACCAATTCTTCAGCGTGGCCACATTCCCGGAAATGATCAGACCCGGTGAGCCGGCGGTGATTTGCGTGTCCGTGAATGTCAGTGCCACAGCGCCGTTCTTGTAGCAGGTGAGCACGCCGCCGGGCGCCACTTCCAGCCGCAGAATATCTCCCGCCGCTCCCGTAGATGCAGCGCTCGTGACGTTTGCGGACGACGCATTTACCACGCGTTGGATAAAGATGTTCGTCGTATCTTCGAGGCAGTCGTAGTAGGTCGAGTTGCTCGCCGTTCCGCTGGCCAGCACGCTAACACCCGGAAAATCGGTCGTGCCATTCAACGCGGTGACTGTAGCCTGCGCGAATTGCAGGTTCGAGAAGGCATTTGCGTTCCAAAACGCGGAGTTCGATCCCGTCGCGGTCCCCTGGATTTGGTTTGAGGCGATGTTGACGCCATTCTGCTCGATGGTCCAATTGGAGCCGATCGCGCCGTTGGCGCGCGCGGCGTTGTCATAGCCGCTGTTCACATAGCTAGAGACGGGGATGATTCCGGTCGCGTCCGGAAGTGTCTGCGTCCGGCCTGTGGTGAGTGGTGCAGGCAAAACGAGGTCCGTAAAGTTATTCTCCATCTTGAGCTGATACGTGCTTATGCCATTGGAATTCAAGGAGGAAGCGGCGCCGGTGTTTACGATTGGCGGAGTATTGTTGCAGGCGGACGGGTAGATATCGACATAAGTGTTCGTCGTTCCCGCAATGGAGCTTGCATTCGCGCAGTTGCCGCCAGAGTTGGTGTCGAACAAGCCATCGCGGTACACAGCGTATCCGACTGTGCCGGGAGGAGCTGAGGCTGGAGGCGTGATCGTAACGGTCTGATTGCCACTGGTAGTGGCGGCGCTGATGGAAGGGCCGAGGGTCGTTTGCTGATTGTTTGCATCCAAGGCTGCCAGTGCGTAGGTGTGATTTCCGACTGGGACGCTGCCGCCACTGCTGACTATCGCGGAAAGTGGAGCGGCAGGGACAACTAGCGGGTAGTAAAACTGGCCCTTGCCGAGGGTAGCGACCGGCACGTTCGCGAAGGACTGCAAGCCCGAATTTCCATTGAGGCTGGTATAAATAACAGGAGTGGTGGAAGACAACCCCGTAGCGCAGCCGCCAAATCCCGATGCAAACTCAATGCCCCCCGATGGCGCTCCGGAAAAAAAAGCCTGTGATCCGGTCGCGCAGAATGGTTCAATCACTCTCATGTTGCTGATGGACGCCGCATTCGTTACATCCACCATGGGAGTCGAGAGGCCGCCAACCGGGTCGGCGTAAGTCATGCGCTCGATGTGAATCGCAGTGATGGGGTTGATGCCGGTATTAAACCGCAGCACCGGATAGTAGCCGCTCTCGTTCAAGATTTCGTAGAACGTAGCATGGCCTACTCCCGCGTTCAGTTGGCCTGCGCCTGCGGCGTCGAAGAGCCATTCCCCACCGGTCATGTAGGTGTAGTAGAACTCCATGATGCCGCCAAGCTGCTGGCTGAAAGCGCCAAGGCCCATGTCCACAACGTCCCACAGTGAGGGCGGGATACCCCAGCCGGGAGCATTGGTGCCGATTGACCCGTAACGGAAAAAGAAGTTAAAGCCGCCACCCATCTTAAAGGGCTGAGCGTAATTTCCGCCGCTCATGTACACGTTGTCGTAATTAATGGTGGTGACGTTATTCCCCGTATTGTCCTGGTCCTGAACGAAACAGCTCTGATAGGCTTGGTTGCATTCCGTATTCAGGTTTTGAAAGGTCACGTCGAACCCCGAGCCGGGCTCCATTAAGAACATGGGATATGCAAATCCCATGATGCGAGTCGTAACGTATTTGCCGAACTGCGGGCCAGCGCCATTTCCTCCTGCGCCCTGGATGGTGCCTTCGATAACATTTGCGGTGCCGGGGATGATCGGATAATTGAGAAAGAGTTGGGCGCCGAGTTGGATCCTGGTGTTTTGCGGACAGCCCACCGCAAGATTCAAGGGAGAGTTGAAAACGTAAAGGGCGCCCTGCGGATTGGAAGACGGGATAAAAATTGTGCCGCCTGTGTTCCCCATAGGCGTGGATGCACAGACGGACAGCACGGTCGGCGTGTTGTCGTGAAAGACCGTCGCCCCTGTCACCGTTGCGACGGCGTTGCCGGCCAGCGTAATGGTATTCCCGGCAATGCCCGTTATCGTTGTGGCCAGGATGCCGTTTGTGGGGCTGGCCGGCGGAGTTCCGGGAACATAAGCAGGAGGGTGGGGTGCTGGCAGACCCCAGTCCAGGAAAGCACTATCCATCCCCTCGCTGACGCCGACAAGTGAGTACGCGCCAGCGCCTTGCGAACGATAGATGTAGTAGCCCATGACCGTGTACGGTTGCATGGTCCAGCGCACGAGATTCTTGGCGACAACTTGAGCAGTGCCTCCCGAGGGGCAGTACGTTCCGTTCTGAAGAGTTGCGATATCGACTGTAAAGGTAGTGGAAGTCGGAGTCGAGGCAATCGTCCAGGAGCCCTCGACTGC
Organism: uncultured Acidobacteriota bacterium; assembly: GCA_963718945.1. Lineage (GTDB taxonomy): Bacteria > Acidobacteriota > Terriglobia > Acidiferrales > UBA7541 > Acidiferrum. Next base: position 505,565 of record CAVRAJ010000001.1, read on the forward strand.
CGCTGTGCCGGTTGCTCCGCGCGGAATGTTAACGGGCACGCCGCTTTGGAAATTGTGCGCGGCGACGGTCGTGAACGTGACGACGCCATTGCTTTCGGAACAGCCATTAGCAGCGATTGCGACGTTGTTGACGCCGAGGGTCGCCGCACCCGTCGTCGTAGTAAAGGCGGAGCTCGCCGGGCTCAGTTCCCCGTGGAAACCGATCGTCACCACTTTGTAGTTCCACGTGGTTGCGCCATTCAGAATGCCCTGTGGCGTGACCATGCTGGGCGTCTGCGCGATCACCGTCGTGCCTCCGCCGATGGTGCATGGCGCGCAATTGGCGTGTGTGACGTTAAAAGTAAAGATGAGGGAATTCGTCAAGTTCGCAACGGGGAATGTTCCGTTGAAGGCTGAATCGCTCGAGCCGGCGATGACCACATTTGACCCCGGTGCGAAGCTGGCGCTATTCGCAAGATTCACTGTCGCCACGTTGCTCGCCACGCTGATGCTAGAAACGGGAAAGGGAGAGCCGGGAGCGAGCATGCCGGGCACTATGCCGGATGAGGGGATGGCGACTCCGTGTCCGACCAGAAAATCGCCGACGCCGCCGGAACAGGTGATCAGATTGCTGCCGGCCGTGGTGTTGCAAGTGATGGTCGGAGGCGTGACGCCGCTGGTGTACGCGCCGTAGCGTGAAAGATCAAAGAAGGGATTCGGACCTTTGGTATGGAAGTCCGCGTCGATATTTTGCGTGGCGGTAAAGGTGTTGGAAACGTTGGTCTGCGCGCCGTTGCCTGGCCCCAGCGGCCCGATCTCGGTGCCCGTCTCATCTTTGTAATAAAGCCGCATATCGCTGGCTTTGGTGTAGAGGTTCACAGTACCGGCGCCGGCTGCGCCGGGCGAGCTGCCCTGATTGTTCAACGTCAGTGTGCCGCTGGCCAGTGAGCCGACTACCGTCGTGTTGCCGGAAACCGTGAGGTTGCCTCCGAGGCTCAGCGAAAACGCGCTCACAGCTCCGCTAAACGTCGGCGAAGAAGGATCGTTGGGCAGAACCACATTGGGAAGCTGCTTTGTCGTGATGCTCGGGCCGGAGATTTCGATTTCGTATCTTCCCGGTGCCGCGTAGAAGGAATAGTTGCCGAGACCGTCCGTCGTAGTGGGATTGGAAAGAGCTTGCGTCAGGCCAACATCAGAATAAATTAGCGCCAGCGGCGTGCACGGCTGGCCCAACGCGGGCATGGCGCAGACGCGTACAGTGGCTCCCGCCAGCGGGATGCCGCGCGAATTGAAGACGATGTCGTCCTTGCGCGTGCCCTGTGCATGTGTGGGCCCGACTGCCCCAGGAACGACATGCAGTGCGAGCGCCAGCAATGCCCAGAAAGACCCCATCGTTATAGCGCGCTTGAAGCGCGACGCAATTTTTGATCGTAACATGCGATTGCCTCGGCGAAAGCGGGGATTCGTTCGTTCCACTACGACCTACTGGAGTTTCCTGGCCGTGACAGTGAGTTGCACGACATCGCCGGTGACACTCCCGGGATACGCTCCGGCAGATAGCTCCGCGCCGCCGCCCGTGAAGGCTTTCAGCTTCCAGTTATTCAAGGCGGTTCCCTGCACGGGCACGTAATAGCCGGAGTTTCCATTTTGGCTGTCGACGATTACCTGGATGATTTGCGCGCTGGGCATCTTGTCGGCAACTTTGCTGAAGTCCAGCGTATCGCCGCCGGTCGGGTAGTTGCCAGAAAAAGCTAGTGTCCCGATGGCGTAGAACAGGTTGCTTCCTGAGCCGTCTTCATTGCTGGGCAAAAGCGTAATCGTGATTGGCATATTTGCTCCTTTTTTGGAGTGCGGCGGCTTGACGCCGCTTTTCCGGTTGCTTGATGTGATTCAGACGCCGAAGAGTTCTGGCTCTCTCTGCAATATCGCGGAAGGAAGAAAAGCGGGAGCAAGCTCCCGCACTCCATATCAGCGAGATTCCATCCGCCGCGACAACTCAGAATGGTGCGTAGCCGCTGCGTGACGAAAACGGCCTGCGCCGCCGCGCGGATTGTTGTTCGCGGCGCACGGCTGCGCTGACGAGGTCCTCGATCGCGTCGGCAGCTGCGTCGTCCCACTTTTCAGCGAGTGGACTGCCGCGCGCCCAGCCTGCTAGGCCCGCCGTCGCGTACGCGATAGCTTCCTGCGCGTTGCGAACCAATACGGGTGATGTGGCGTCCGTAAAATCTGGATACGCCTTCGCATAACGCAGACGAATCTGGGTATCTTGCGTCGCGCCGAGAAAATAAATACCATCGGCGCGCCACTCCCAGACGCTAAGCGTTACGTCCTGCACGCGCGAAGGCAGACCGCCATGCTGCGTAAGGTCCACCATCTCGAGAAAATCGTCGGTCGAGCCGTTGGGCCGCTCCCAGACTTTCAGCGGCACCAGAAGGTCGGTCGGCAACTGATTGGGCGGCGCCGTCGCGTCGGTGATGGAGACTTGCAGTGACGTGTCCGTCTGTGCCACGGCCGTCACGACCAGCAACGCATCATCCTGGATGAACCCGCCGCCGCCCGCGTTTCCCAGCGCGCGCTGCACTTTGCGGTACGCCGAATTTGCATAGGGCAGAAGTATGGTGTCCGTGAACAGGTTTCCCTGAGCGTCGTTCAACAGCGATCGCACCAGCGATGTAATCTGTCCGGCTGAGTTGTACGCGCTTGATCCTACGACTGGCATGTTTAGATCCTGGTGGGGCAGGCATTCTTGCCTGTCGCCGCACTCGTTTTCGGCTTTTCAAAGAGACGGACAGGAATGTCTGTCCAACTCTCACGTGTAACCTGTCAGGTTTCCGGCAGGGGTGACTTTTGCAGATACGCTGCAACTCCAATCACGGAGTTGATCAATGCCGCCGCAACGGCGATACGCAACGTCGCTCCTGTCCCCGATTGTAAATTAAAATGCTGTGGATCGATCCCCACGGCCGCAAACCCGGTGAGCACGCCGCCTGCGCCGCCGCTGATTGCCGCCGCAACGACGCCCTTAATCCAAAGTTCAAATTGCTTGAGTTCAAGTCGTTTCATAGGTCAGGCCACCGTCACGAAAGGCTGTCTATGAAACGCCGGGACGGCATCATCGAGCTGGTCGTAGGCCCACGCTTCATAGGTGCGTTCCTCGTGCTGCTCCCGATCATCGAGTGAGCGTTTTCGCAACGAGCGAGGGGAACGCCGCGAAAACTCAATCGCGCGTGCGAAATGTTCCGCCACTGTGGCCGTCAGTTGAATGAATTCTCCGCTCGGTCCTTCAAGCGTGAAGCAGTGTTCATACTCTCCGCGCGATGGATAGGGTCCAAGCGCCGGAATACTCACGCCGTTTTCCCGTTCAATTGTTTGGGCGTACCACAAGCGCGGCGAGCCGTACACTTCCGGAGGCACCCACCGTTCAATGTGCCAGCGATTCACCGCTGGATACTTAGGTTCCTGGCGTAGTTCGACGACTTCGCGCAGCAACGAGCCTGTTGCAGGGTCGTGCTCCTCGAATTTTCCGCCGATCCAAGACAGGCGGTTCCATCCCCACACGGCACGATAGTTTGGTTCGCCGAGACGGTTGATCCCGCCGGCGTGTTCGAGCCGTTGCATTACGTTTTCCGGGGTGTCGTGCGTCTCGCGCAGTACAAGAATTCTTGGCATCGCGTGATCGCGGCGACGTGCCAAGACGCGCCTAGCGGTTGGTTGTGTAGGGGCACGATATATCGTGCCCCTACGGTTGGCACATGTAGGCATCAAGAGTCACCAGGCACAAGACACTGCGCTTTAGTAACCGCTGGGCCGCGCTAGCGTGTCGATGAACGCGCCGGTACGCGGCGAGTCGTCCCACACCTGAAACGCGGTGTCGAAGTAAAAGATGTAGCTGGCCGCAAGGCCGCCGCTCGCGCCGTAAATCGGGAACACCGTGTTGCCATTGACTTCGTAGAAGTCGATGTCTTTCAACACGGCGCGTCCCCAGTGAGCGAGGTCGAGAAAATCCACGCGTGTCTGGTCGGCGTTCACACTGGACTTGATCGGAATTCCGCTCATCGTCTTTCGTCCGCTAAAGAGCAGATCTAGGTCGTTGCCGTCGCTTGCGCCGCCTTCCTTGATGATCTGGCTCACGGTGATGCCCAGGTTTTCCCAGGCGTGTTCCTGCTCCACCGCCATGTAGGCAATCAGTTTGGCGACGTGGTTAATGCCCAGCGATTTCCTGACTTTGTTGATCGCCAGGCGAACATTGGATGGAGTGAGCGCGGCGTTGCCGGCGTTGACGCGCGGCGTCTGCAACTGCACGGGATACGTCGCGCGGTTGAGGTTGAGCCAAGTGCCGGTCGTTGCGTTGTTCTGGTGATACTTGATTCCGAAGAGCGACACCGGCTGCGCGCCGGTAAGCCCGTCGTGAACGATGACATCGGTGGCGACGGTGCCGGCTGGCACGTTGTCCACGGTGATAGTCTGCGCAGTGATGGGATCGGCACTGAGCACGGTGGTGGTCACCCCGGCCGCAACGTTACGGTTGGTCGTGAGCGTGGTGTCGTAAATTTGGATGGTCTGGCCGGGATAGACGAGAGCCGCGCCGCTAGGCACCGCCATTGTGAACGTGGTGCTGGCGATGGAGCTGATCGTGCCGAGGACGCCGTTCCCCGCCGTTTGCATCAGCTTGTCGAGGAATGCACGGAACTGTTTCATTCCGTTAGCCACTTCGCGTTTGGTGGCGTTTTCGATGGCGCGTTCGCGGCCGGTCGTCGCGTATTCCACCAGTTTTGTGATTTCAATCGCGAAGCGGAAGAAAATCGGCGAAACCTGCGCGACATCATAGGCCGTGCCCGAGCCGCGGCCCAAATCCCCGCCGTCGGCATTGTACGAACCGGCTTTACCGCCGGGATTCACCTGCAGCGGCAGGCGCATGTTCCGGCTGGAAACTTTCTCCACGTCTCCGCGCTGCTGGATCATGGTCAGTAAAATGTCGTCCCGTTCGTAGAGCAGGGGCACTTTGTCGCGCACCTTCTCGAGCTGCAACGCGACGACGTTCGCGTTTGCTTGTGCTGGCATCTGTTGTTCTCCTTAGGATTGCGGCGTTCCGAAAAATCGCGCGTACACGCCGCTGCCTGTAGGGGACGATGTATCGTGCCCCTACGCGGAAACGTGCATGATCACGCGCGTGTCGGAATCGCGCAGGCGTCTCTTGAGAAGGCGCCGAAAATTAATTACGTGTACTGATTGAAGGGCTCGCTGCAACTCCCGGTTGCGCGATGAAGCACGGTTAGCTCCAATGGAAGCTACGGAAAGAGTCTGGGTCACATTTCAAATGAAAATGTCAGGCATCATGCTTTTCCTATTGCTGGCCGGTCTCGGCATTTACTTGCTCAGGTTCTGCTCTGGCCGGTTCATGATGCTTCGCCGCTCGAAATCGTTCACGCCGTATCTCTATGGGATCGGCGGCATCCTCTCACTTATGCTGATCACCCTCGCTTTTTTCGGCGCGCTCTTGGTCCTCATCGGGCCGCTGCACTAACGTCAACTCCGTGCGTCACAAATCGAGGATCTGTTCATCGCTTAGCTTGCCGTAATTTAGGCGTCCCTTTGCGGGCTCTCTGCCTTCAGTCCGAGCCTGATGGGTGGCATCTTTGCGTTGTGCGCTCTGCTCTTGCGGAACGCGCGACGCTGGCGCCACGGGCGTAACTTCCCTTCTCGCGAAGGCTGTGTCGTCTCGGGCACTTTTGCCGCGATGCGCGGCCAAAGTCGTCTGCGTCCAATCGTTCAACGCGCGTTTTGTGGCGCCGGGAACTAGCTGCTGCGCGCGTTCACCAATCAGCCGCACAATCAGGGCGCGCGTTTCGTTATCGAGCCGCTTCGCTGACAATATCTGCGCGACTTGCTCGCCGAGTTGCCGGTCGCCTTGCAGCGCCTTCTCGACGTCCTGTCGGATCGCCGCAGCCAATCTTGTTTGCAGGGGCGCAGCATGCTGCGCCCCTGCATTTGACACGCCACCCGCGCTCGTAAGACTTGGCAATGCTTGCGCAAGTGTTCGCTCTATCGCGCTCCCAACGCTGCGTTCCAAATCCTCGTTGGCCGCTTTCTCAAAAGACGCATACGCAGCCAGTTGCGCCTGTTGTGCCGCATCGTCGCGCTGCTGTGGACGATTGCTCGCTTGCGTTGCGGGGGCCGGACTTGCACCTCCCGCCGGCGTCGCAGCCGCAGACCGGCCCACGACATCTGCAATGCTTTTATTTCGGATGGGCTTCCCGGCTTCTTCAAGCGCCCGCAATCCCTCGAACACCATGTCGCGAAACGACGCGGGATCCTCGCGCATCATCATCGCCGCGAGCTGCGCCCGCTGCGTTGCGTCGCCCGCAAAGTATGCACGGTCAATATCATCGAGCATTCGCGCACGATCCGCTGCCGCGCGCGCCTCTTCCGGCTTCGCAAATACTTCGCGGTAGGAAGCTGCTTCTTTCTCCGCGCGCTGTGCACCTTCCCACAGCGCGCGCGCTTCCGCGCCGCGCTGCGGATCATTCATCGTCTCGGCGAGCCATGCTGGCGGTTGCGCAGGCAGGGTTGCGGCCGGGTGCTCCGCATCACTCGTGCTCCGTGACCCGTGTTCCGTGGGAGGATCCGAATATGTGCGGGGCGACGCTTGCGGATTCTGCTGATGAGTCCCTGGGTCGTCTTGCGCTTGGCTGAAAGAGGCAGCCGGCGAGGATGCTGACGCGGACCGAACTTCCGCATCCTGAGCTTCCGGCTCGATCTCCAAGATTTGTTCGTCGGTCAGAACAAACAACTCACTTGGCGAGCTCGCTCCAGTTGATCTGTCGACCGTCGCCGTGTTCTGCTGATTCATTTGGTCTCCAAGGCAAAATCCCGGGGGTACGCGGGGGATCCATAACCTTACTTTGCTGCGCACGCGGCACTCGCCCGATTCTCTGGCGGGCGAATGACGCCCTGGCGGATTCCGCCGATTTCACGTAGGGAAACCGACTTGCGCTCGATGGCCGGAAGTTATCGATCTTGCCGTACTTCAAATTTGCTTGGTGCCGAAGAGCAAACTCGGTAGTGCTTATTGAACCACCTGGATCCACACCGGTTCAGAGGGGATCGATGGCGTACCGAACCAAAGCGCAGGAAGGTCTCGCAACTCCGGTGCAACTAATTCTCTGGGAAGCATACTATTGTAGATAACGCGGAGGGAGTATCTCCCGGGCTTCGGCAGGAAATCCTTGACTGGGAACACCACCCACCGCCCATAGGAGAATCCTTCGTGAAGCGGAATGAGGATCGATTTGTCTCCTTCCTTTGGTGGAGGCATCATGGCGTCGCTGAGTAGTTGAGCGGGAAGATGTTTCCCCTGCTCGTCGCCAATCACCAGCTTCAGGCCGCCTGAAAGCCCAGTCCAGAACATTCTTCTGTCTACGTATACGGTGGAGTCGCTGACGTTTTGCAGCGCAACGTCCAGCTTCACCGTATCCCGAAGCGAGTATTCCGCATGGTTGGTCCAGATGACCACCCTTATAGGTCCAGCTACGCGAGAAGTTTCTGCGCGAAGCAGCGGAGGCGCCTTCTTGCACCCAATCTGAGACAATAGAGCTAGATAAATGACGAACAGAAAAGCGCGGCGAAACCTTGCTAATACAAGCATGGGGGCTTCCCTGTTAATGAGTGTATCCTTTCTCCATATGCCGCTGCATTCTCGCTTGATTCTTGTTATCCATCCAGTTCTGTAGAGAGGTCTTCTCGCTAGTGTTGAAACCGATCTTGTTGCCGACGCCGAGCTGCGTTCTGCTGGCAGACTGCTCGTCTCTCCACAGATCCGAGCCCGAATACTTTCCGGAATTCAGATAGTGCTGCCCTTCATGTGCAACCAACGATCCTAGCCAAGCGGATGAAACGCCGGAATCTTCAAAATAGTCCTTGGACAGAGTCATCGATCCCTTGCCTGTCGCGCCAAGGTAATCGTCCGGGGAAGCAGTCTCGAAGATCGATGAAATCTCTCCAATCGCCCGCTTTTCATCCGCCGAGAGCTTTTCGGCATTCTTGTTCAGCAGGTCAGCCGCAGCCTCAATGGCATTGCTGGCTCTCAACTTGTCCTCTGCAGACAGTTTCGCGTCGTGGATAATTGCCACTTTCTTGCCAAGAACAATGACTGATGTGGCCGCCCGGGTCTGAGCCGGCTGCTTCCCTTGCGGATCGTGGACCAGGACATGATTGCCTTCGATCGTGACCCAGTGGTCTCCTGGACCATCCCGGTCCGTTGACACATTCGGTGGAGGTGGCGGACTTACTCGGTTGCTCCGCACCGCTTGCAGCTCATGGGTAAGGGAGGCAGGGCTCGCCGTACGATTCTGCTCTGTGGCCGTACCTGCTGCGAGGCTTATTGCGCGGAGATGCGCTTCGGTGTGCGCACGGACGTTGGCGAAGCCTGCGGGGTTGGTCATTTTTGCGGCTTGACCGGCTTCAGAGTTGGCCCAGCGTTTGCATTCCTCGAATTCGACGGCATGGTCGTCGAGGAGTTGATCGACGGGCACGGAGGGCAGGACCAAAACCTGTGACTGGTGCGAGTTGGCGGAGGCAGCTAGCGTAGCGCCGTCCTTTAGGGCGGCATCTTCGGGCGCGGCGTTGGACGGTCCCGCGTAATCCGATTCGTTGGCGTAATTGGCTGCATTGGCGTCTGCGGATGCCGGGCTTAAGCCCGGCGCTGCGTGTGCCGCGCCGGACGGGTGCATTGAGATGACGATGGGCGCGCTGGCGAGCAACTGCTGAATTTCTCGCAACTGCTTGTTGCGCGAATCTTCGCCGGGCACGATGAGTTCGGTGAGGCCGAGAACATTTTTGATATAGCCGATGTTGGCCGGCTCGGCGAGGGCTTCCTGGATGAGCGGGTCATTGAGCGAAAACAATTGTTGTAACACCGCGCGCTGCTGCGATTTCAGACGAGGGAAAGTTTCGTCCGCTTCCGGATGCACGCAAATGTTGCCCTTCAAATCCGCCGCGCGAATCAGACGAGCGTCGAGCACGCCATCCGGGCCGAGCAAGGGAATCTCCGCGTCCTCCGGCCGATTTTTGCGGAAGCAGTCGACGGCCAGTAGCAGCACGTCGGAATAGAATTGTTTCGTTCGCCGCCACACGAGTCCCAGGCGGCCCATGGCCTGGTCGCGCGCCAGCGCGTAGCCCGACGCCGTTTTAACGTCTTCCATGTTGCCGCCGAAAATCGCGGGAAACAGCCCTGTCAGGAATTGCGCCACCGGGCCTATCAAATCCTGCTGATGCCGGATCATGTCCGGCGGAACTTGCGCGGGCGCGGGCTGAAAAAACCCGGCAGCGAGCGGCTGTCCTGGCCGCGCGCGGGCCGGAAAATGCGCGGCAGGTTCGGCGGTTTGATTCGCGAGGGAGTCAAAATCCAGAACTTGCGGGTCCGCGTAGATTGGCGGAATGCCGTACTCGTACGTTTCCGCCTGCATGTTCGAGAGCACGTTGTAGCGTTCTTGCACCTGCACCAGCGAATCGCCGACGCTCGGCCGGTTCTGGCCATCGCCGGGCAGCGCGTGCAACACGCGCCAATGATCGTCCATCGATTCGTTGCGCGATTCGCAGTACACATCGCCCGCGAATCCGCAGTAACAGCCGTCGGGAAACAGCGCCAGCAGTTCGTTGCGCAGCGCTTCATCTTCGATTGAATAAAACGCCCAGGGCCGCAGCCAGGTGCGGTCAAACGTGATCAAGTTCATCAAGGCATCGCCGGGATGAATCGACGGCAAGCCCTGCTCGACGCTGATCCGCGAAACACGCGCATAGACGTCGTCAGGGCCCTGCGAGGGAGAGGCTTCGATTTTGTTTGCCGCGTTCGGGTACGCGGCCTTCAACTTTGCGCGATGCACTTCCGCCTGCCATTGCAGGTAGGGAAATTCGTGCATCTCGTTGGCCCAGACGGGCGTGTTCAGCTCGAGGCCGCCGGCGATGGAAATGATTTCCTGCCCATTCGGCACGCGCCGCGTTCCGATGACGCGCGGCACGGTGACGCGCTCGGCCGTGCGCAGATTTGCTTCCCCAAGCTCCGCCTCACAATTCGAGCAATACGTCGGCTGTTGGGACACGATATTTCGCGCCTCCGCGGGCGTCGGATCTTGAGTCGGCTCTTCGTCGGGCATCGGTGGCGTTGCCGGTGTCTCTTTTCCGCATTTTGGGCAGACATATTTGTCTTCGCCCAGCGGAATCTCGAGTGCCGCAAGCAATTGTTCCTCGTGAAAACCGAATCGCTGCCCATCGGCGACATACCGCACGTACGCGCCGAGTTTTCCGTCCGTCCACAGAAAATAGCCAATCGTTGTCAGGAGTTTTTCTACTTCGTTATTGCGTTCGATCAGATCGGCCACGTCGCTGGCTGCGCGCGCCGCGCCAATGTCTTCGAGCGATTGCGCCGATTGGGGATAAAAGCGCACGCTGGGCACATCCTGCGAAAGCACCGCAATGAATGACAGCCCAAATCCTTGATAAAAATTCGTGACGAACTGATACCGCGGCATCTCTTCGAGTTCGCGGTCATGACTGGAGCGGTTCTCGTAAGGCAAATGCCAGTTCATATCATTCGAGTTCCACCACGCGTACTGCAGCCCTTGCCAAAACAGCCGCGCCTGGCGGATCCGCCGGATTTCATTGCGCCGCGCGACTATGCCTTCCTGACGATATTGCCGCACCAGTTCGCGCAGCGCGTTGACCAGGTCAGGTTTGAAGTCTTCCAGGCGCTCGTTGTTCGGGCCAAGATTAAAGCTCGGGCCAGGTAGGGGCGCGATATATCGTGCCTCTACATCCGAGGCGTCGGCACCGAGGCCACGCACATCGCTTACGTCCCGCGCACCAGAAATAGCCGCAGGGGTGACGCCTTGCGCTAAGTCCCGCGCGTAGTTGCCATCCGCTGGCGCGATCGCGCCGGGCGTCCCGGCAAAGTGCTCAGCTGTGGGGTACAGGTCCATTCGTCCTCGCATCGTTTCTGCCATCAAATTCCGCAGCCGCATCGCGCGCGGAGCCATTTTCCCGCCAGGCTTGAATCTGGTGCCAGCTTCGTTTCCGCAGCCGCGGTAACGCTTGTGGCTTGGGCGCTTCGGGGAACTCGACCGGTGGAAATCCCGCCGTGCCCAACAGCGAATTCATTAGCGCGCGATTCTCCGCCCGCAGCCGCGTTACTTCCGCTTCGAGAAGGCCCACATATTTCGTGTGCATAATCCTGCCAAGCCAATCGAGCATTTAGCACCAGTGGCACAGGCTTCAGCCTGCGCGGTTTTCTTTTGCGCTTGTTCCATCAGGCACAGACTGAAGTCTGTGCTACCAACGGCGGCGCGGCAGCGGTTTTGGACGGAACTGTTTGCGGGCTTCGGCTTCGAGGCGCTGATAATGAATCGCCTGCGAAGTTGGCTCCGTGGCGCTTACTTGGCGCGCGATCTGTTCGCCGAGCGGCATGCCCGTGACGAAATGCGCGCCGCTGCCTGGCGGTTTTAGGGGCGGGGGTTGCCCCGCCCTGGATGGCGCAAAGGCCGTCCCAACACCGGCGATTCTTCCGCCGGAGACCAATCCATAACGCGCCGAATCAGCGGGATCATCGCCGTCCATCTTGCGAATGTCCTCGACGCGGCCCAGATCCCGCACCAGCATCGGCATGCACTCGATCAGCTTGGTGCAATTCTCTGTGATGACCCACGCGTTCGACTCCAGCATCTGGTACATGAACTGCCAGCCGCCGATGCGGTCATCGTCGGCGGGCGCCGGCCGCGGCAAGCCGTTCCCCGTAAGCACATCCCCGAGCTGCTCCGCGATCGAAGCTTCCGCTGTGCGATGCGCAAAGGCATCCGGCGATAGGAATACGTCGCAGATGTTTTCGCGGCCGCTGCGCTCGGCGATTCCCTGTGCGAGCATTCGTGGGGAAAGTCCGTTCTGCACGAATTCGCGGTAAGTAACGATGCGCGAGTTAGAAGTGGAGGGTTGAGAGTTGAAGGAAGAAGATGCTTCCAAAGCATTCGATGCCCTTTCGACTTGCGACTTTCGACTTTCGGCTGGGACCGCGCAGTGCCAATACACCGCACTGGGATGCTGAAATCCCCAGTCGATGGAAACCCAGCGCGGCCACCAGGCTTCGAGCCGGATCTCTTCCGGCCGTGCCGTGTGCCGCCCGTAATCGAAAATATCGAAATACTGTCCGGCGAAAACGTTCCAGTCGCCGTCGAGAAACGCCTTACGAAGATGCTCGGGCAGCGTCTCGAGCGTGCGACGGTATTCCACGTCATTCGCATAGATAGGGTTGTCGCTAAGCCAAGCGCGAATAAATTCGTAATCGTTCGGGTCGTATAGATCCGCTTGGTCAAAGCCTGACGGCAGCTTGTGATCGACCCACAGCGCTTTCACCCAGGCGTGGCCGATATTGCCAGGGTTCGTCGCGCCGGCCATGCTGCAAATGCTTTCGGGCACGGGACATCGGTTGCGCGAAGTGAGAAACTGCCACTGCTTAAACGTGAAGTGCGTCAGCTCATCGAGCCCGATAAACAAAAACTCCGCACCCTGATATTGATAGACGTCATTCTCGTTGCGGCAATAGCCAAAACGCGTCGTCGAACCGTTATTCCAGGTCACAACGTGCTTCGACTCGTTGTATTTCTTATAAAAATGACGAGGCACGTCGCGCCGGAAATACGCGAGCAGCGACGATTCAAGCTCCGGATACGTGCGCCGCAGCAGCAGCGTGTCGCTGCCGTTTACTTCGTTGGCTTGTAGGATCGCTTCCCAAAGCAGCGCCTTGGTCTTGCCGGGACCTGCAGCACCACCAAACAAACGGTACTTGGCCTTCGACTCGTGGAACTGTCGCTGCCGCGGAAACGCATTGTAGCAATCGCTGATGCGCTGAGCGCCGGCCTCGCGTGAACTGCGGGGCCGCTGCAAGTCCTCCATCCGTTGCTTCAGCGCTTGCCGGTCGATTGCGTCTGAATCGAGAAGGGTAGAGTTTTTGTCCGGGTCCACAGTCGCGATTCTCCGCACGTGCAAAGCAGGGTACCGGAACTTCTAGGCAGCCTTACGACGCGCGCAGCTTCTTGCCGATCGCGTACGCCACACCGCCGCCGATGAGCGCCGCCGCCGCCGGCCAGTGATGCAAGCTCAGCACCACGCCGGCCACAGCCGATGCCACTCCCGCGATCTCCACGATCATTCCGATGAACTCAAGATGCGCGTTCGTCGTGGTGGTTGTAGTGGTCGTATTGGTCGCCATTGTTTTTCCCCTTGAAAGGCTTTTTCGTTCTACAAATTCTTCCGCTTACGAGCGCTCAATCGCGAATCGGCCGCGGCGCATCGAAGATGATCTGCGGCGCATCGTCTCCACCCGCCGCCGGGCTTTTGCCGTAGGACATTTCCAGTAAACGCTCGACCATGCGCTGAGCGATCTTCTCGTCCTTCGATTTCACAAGTCTTGCGCAAGCGAGATAGAGATCCACGTGTGCGTGCATGGCGTCCACAAATCCCACACCGTCTTCGGGCAACGGTTCCGAGCCGGGCGGAATATCCGCCGTTTCTTCCTTGTCCTTCTTGTTGTTCTTGTCCCTGTTCGCGTTCTTTTCGCTTGGGACGTGCGGCGTTCCCCTGTCGGCCTCTTCCCCGTTGTGTTCGGGTCTGGGCTGGCGATTCGTTCCACCTTCGAGAGACTGAGCCACCTCAGCGCACGCATCGTGTTCCTTACCGGCCGCGGCGGAGGACGCGGCGGCCGCAGTGGGAAAATCACGTGCATCGTCAGACGCAGCTCTGGCCATTTCCAGCGGCGCTTCCATTTCCTGCGCCGTGCGGAAAGGTGAAACCGGTCCATGACCGTTCGCTTTTGCTGCGCCCGGGTCATGGCCGTTGCTTTTCATTTTCGGAGTTTTTCTCCTATTTGCCGGGGTGGCGCCGCGCGTCCGGCGAATCTGGCCCGGCGAACCGGGGTCGGGCGTCGAATCAGAGCGATTCTGCCGCTCCGACGACTTCTCAATTGTCGATACAGAGCTCACGGCTGTTTCGTTCGGGCTGGTTCGGATCTCATCGTGGACTTTGTGGCGTGCATCCGTTCCGGAAAGCCTCTCACGCAGAGTCCCAGGTACACGCCGCAAATCGCGCTGAGGTGGCTTCGGCAAAACACGGAGTTCTTTTCGGCACGCCCTTTGCACGGATTCCAGGCGTGAATGCAATTCCTGGACGCGCGATAGGCAATGCATCGCATATTACGTTTTCTGCGAACGAAATTGTTCAGGCCAATGACTTAGACCAGGAGCTTTGCAGTGAGGCCGCTGCCGCCGGTAGACGAGGTGAACTTGATCCGCAGGAACCTCGCCTGAACTCCAGTCACCGTGCGCGCCTCGCCCGCTGTTGCGATTGTGGTGTCGATGGTCTGATACTCGGAATCGACGTCGGCCATCGCACCTTGCAAAGAGAGACTCACGGCTGTCGGAGCCGTCCCGAAAATCGTTTGCCAGCGCACGGCCGTGCCCGCATCCGGCTGGCCCCCATAACTGGGAATCGCAAACTGGCTGCCCGCCTGGGCGCTTCCGGGGAACGTCTCGCTGTTGAAACTAAAACCCACATCACCGGGAGAAAGCGAAAGCGGTGGACTCGCATTCTGATAGCTCGGCATCTTGGCTCCTTCTTCTGCGTGATCTGTTTGTGCGCTGCTTCCTGTGAAAACGGTTTGAAATTCGCCTGTGCAAAGACACTGCGGCGCCCGCGTCCATCGCGGTGCAATGATTGCTTTCTCGGAATAGAGTTGGGACTTGATGCGGGCTCAGGCGCTCAGGGAGAGAGCACTGATTATTAGCCCTGAAAAGCAAAACGCTCCGACTGAGTCGGAGCGCACTTGTCAACGAAAGAAATTGTACCACTTTCCGATTTTTTGTCAAGAGAAATTTTCAGTTTTTTTCATTTTTTATTGACGCCCCTTATTTTCAAGAGCATAGTCCCCCTATTCCCTGGAAAGTCTCCCGCCTGTCTGTCAAAGGAGGTCCACCATGCCGCACTATTGCCACCAAGTAAGTTATACCAAGGAAGCCTGGGCTCGCCTCATGGCCGATCCACAGGACCGTCTCGATATCGTCCGCATCCCCATCGAAAAGCTGGGCGGTAAATTGCACTCGGCGTTCTTCGCGTTTGGACCATTCGACGTCATCGCTATCACCGAGATGCCCGACAACATGTCGGCTGCGGCGATTGCCATCGCCTTCGCCGCCGGCGGAGCGGTTGCCAACATACAAACCACGCCCTTGATGACCGCTGCACAGGCCATCGAGGCTATGCGTAAAGCTGGAACTTGCGGCTACAAGTCCGTCGTCGCACGGACCGAATCCTCCGCCGCGGGCGCCTGATCGCCCCGAGAGTGCCACAAAAGCATCCCCAGTGGTCGAGCCCTCCGAGTTTTCCTTTTGCCTGAGGCTCTCGAAGATCTTGTCCACCGGTTGCTTCTGGTGCAAACTTTTCAGCGGAGTTCGACGCAATCTTCTCGACTTACACCTATTCGATATTTTATACTCCAGTCACTCCGCCTCGAAGCGCCACGCAGCAAGGGAAAGCGGAGCGGTTCTACTGAGGAGCACTGCATGATCATCGGTGAACGCTTGCGCGTCCTGCGCGAAGAAAAAAAGCTGTCCCAGGGTGACATCGAAAAACGGACCGGACTGCTACGCTGCTATCTCTCACGCGTGGAAAATGGCCATACCGTCCCCGCTATCGAAACCTTGGAAAAACTGGCTCGAGCTCTGGATATGCCGCTCTACCAGCTTATGTACGACGGAGATCAGCCGCCAAAACCAGATGTTCCCGCCGCTTGGACTGAATCCAAGGGGAATGCCTGGGGGAGTTCAGGAAAGGACTTGCGCTTCATGCGTAAGCTGAGACACCTGCTCAGCAAGATGGAGCCGCAAGACCGCTCTCTGCTGCTCTTCACCGTTCAGCAGATGGCCAAGAAAAAGAAAGCGCCAGCGGCGGTAGCAGCAGCTGCTGCTTCAGCGGACTGAACCTGCGTCTCCGAGCGTTCCTGCCCGACTGCGCGTTTTGCGTCCATCGCTCTGCTAAACTTTAATTGTGCAATCCAAGAGAGCAACGCCATGCCTCGCCAATATCCGTCTTCACCCGATTAAGGCGCTCGACCCTGTTTCGGTTGGCGAAGCCCATATCGGACCCAATGGCGGCCTCGAGCTTGACCGCGTCTGGGCCCTTTACTCCGCCGATGGCCGCTGGGTCAATGGCAAGCGCGCTGCCGCCATGCACCTCATTCGCGCGGCCTACTCTCCGGACATCAGTTCCGTTACGCTCACCGTTCCTGGAGATCGCCGCATCATCCCGGCGATGACGTTCCCATTCCCAGGCGACACGGAGGGCGCCGCGGAATGGTTCAGCATGTATTTCGAGCAGGCTATTCAGGTCCGCTACACGCGCGAGGGTTTTCCCGACGATGGCCTGGCCTCCGGCCCAACCATCGTCTCAACTGCTTCACTCGAAGCTGTTTGCGAGTGGTTCCCTGGCGTAACTCTAGACGAAGCGCGCAGACGCTTTCGCACTACACTGGAAATCGATGGCGCAGGTTCTGACGGGGGGCAAGACTCTGCCGGTTCCTCGAGCGCGACCGAATTGAATCGCCCTGAACACCTGCATCATGCGGATAGCCCGGCAATTGCCACCGAGACGAGAAAGTTGCCCGCGTTCTGGGAGGATCAACTCTTCGGCGAAAGTGATACGAGTGTCGTGCGCTTCAAGATCGGCGAGGTCGCCCTTGAGGGCAGCAACCCCTGCGCGCGCTGCCCAGTTCCCTCTCGTGATTCGTACACCGGCGGCGCGGACGACCGCTTCCAAAAGCGCTTCAGCGAATTCCGCCGCGCCCAGCTCCCCGCGTGGGCGCCCGTCGAACGCTTCGACCACTTCTACCGTCTCGCCGTCAACACTCGTGTCCCCAGCACCGAACAAGGCAAACTCCTCCGCCTCGGCGATCCCCTAGTGCTTTGATTCATTGTTCATTGCGAAAATACTTCCTCGGTGGAAACATGCCACGACGCAGCATTTCTTTCCCACAACGATTCCGCACTTCTTCCGTCCAATTCACCCAGCTGCGTTCGCTTAGGCCGAGAAAATGCCGCGCATTTTCGTAAGGGGCTAGGCCGAGGTAGTACAACCGAAACAACACCATGCGCGAAGCCCAATCCGGTCCCTCGAGCGCCTTCTGCCCCGCCAGTGCGAAGTCCGCGACCCATTCATTGAGCCGCGCGCGAATGTCCGGCCGCCACAGAAACTTTCCCGTGTCCTTCCAATTCACCGCGGAGATGCCTCGCTTCGACTCCAGCACTTCACGCGCCCCGCGATACACTTCCCAACACACATCAAACGCCAGCTCCGGCTTTACGCTCATGGTCCCTCCGCCGCATCGCACTGTTTGTGCGCTTCGCTTCTCCAATCATCCAGGCATCGCAAACTCTACTGATATCTCTCAACAACTCGCCGCCTGTATCGCCATCAAGGAATTCCGCTTTCCTTTCCGCACGTTCCGAACCCGCGCGTTCCGGTCTTGCAGCACCGAATACTCCCACACGGCGCCGAAACCCTCCGCGCGCATGGCTTTGTTGAGCGATCTGCACCGCTTCACCACCACAAAGCTTCCGTGCTCCGGCTTTCGCAGATGTCGCAACTGGGCGGAAATACTTGCCGGCGGGTAGTGCGTGAGCTTCGCCAGTTCGTCGAGCGTCAACCACGTCGCGCACTGCCCCGCGCTCAGCATCACGTCGCGAATCACTTCGCCCTGTCTCCGCAGTTGCACCGGCCGGACGTCTTCTTGCTTTGTCCTCCGCATCGTCATGGCCTCCTTTCCTGCTGCTTATTCCTCTCGCGCAGGAAACTCGTCGTTGCGTTCTTCCCTGTCTTCGGCTCTCTCTCGCGCTCTCTCTCGCGGCAATTCCTCGCCTTCGTCCTCTTCGGGATCTGGCGTCCACGCCGTCCGGTCAGGGTCTTCGTAGTCCCCGGCGCAGGCGCTGCAGGCGTTCAGCTGTTGCCGGGAGGCGCACGGTTCTCCACGAACTGCCGAGGGAGGCTGCCTCCCGCTAACCGATCTCGCCATTCCGGAGCCGGGAAGGTTTTCCACAGATTTCCACATGCTATTACCTATAAGTATTCTTGACACGTCTTACTATTCACATAATATACGACACGTTCCTTCCACGGAGGCTCTATGAATGCGCGCTGCAGCCAGCCGTCTTGGGAGTTCCTTCTTTCCGCTTCGCGGAACTCCTTGCAGAGTTTTGAATTGTCTCGTCTTGCCCATGCCGCCAATCTCCGCAAGGAAATTAGCGCTCTGATCGATCAATGGATGGAGGAAAACGCAGCCGCTTTGCTGGCGCGCTGGCTTCTCGAACAGCGCGAACGTTCCACCAGGGTTCCGGATCTGCTTTCCGCGGCCGAATCTGGCAAAAATGGAGCACATTCCGTGTCCGATAATTTTCTTGCGGATCGAGCCGTCTCGCAGCCCATAAACGGCGGTCTTTCCTGAGGTTTTGCATGTTTTTTGGAGCTTGTTCGTCGCTCTCGCGCTGAATATGTCGCCGATGCTCTGGTTCGCCTCGTTGCCCGAACGTGTGCTTCGCGGACCCCGCGCAAAGGCGTGTTCCACTCTCGCCGAACTCCCGCGCGCCAGAGCCGTCCACAACTCCGTCCAGCCGCCCATTGCGTTCTTCATCTCGCCTTCTTTCAGCCCAAACCAGGAGCAGACTTACGTCTTGGCTGCGTTATATGAGTTAGCGGACGCGATTTTAGGAGAACAAGCAGTCGGGTTCCGGTTTGCGGGTGCAAGAACCGCGAAGGTTCCCAAGCAGAATGTTCCGAGCAGGTCTTACGAGTCGAGCGTGTTAATGCCGGGCAGCGGGAGCGGCCGGCTGTTTCTCTAGCAGTTGTTCCTTGCGGTAAACCAAGGAATTGATGTCGTACGTGGCCAACTCAAAGCCGTGCCCATGTGTAATAGCATCCGTGGGACATGCTTCAACGCAGTAGCCACAGAAAATGCAGCGCGAATAATCGATGTTGTAAACACTGGCGTAGCGTTCTCCGGCGGAGATTCGGTTGGTAGCTACATTTTCCGCCGCTTCGATGTAGATGCAGTTCGCTGGGCAAGCTGCGGCGCAGAGAAAGCAACCCACGCATTTCTCCAGTCCGGATTCGTCGCGGTGCAACACATGAATCCCGCGGTACCGCGGCTGAAAATGCACTGGTTCGAAAGGGTAATTCTCCGTGACCGTTTTACGGAACATATTGCGGAAGGTAACGTTGAATCCCTGCACCAGGGTGGTAAAGGTCTCGCCGACTTCTCGTAGGATGGATGCCATAAACTAGGAGTTTAACAAACGGTTGGTGCCCGGGCAAATGCCTAAGTTCGGACTGCGCCACAAACTTCTCGTCATTTCAACGATGCAATGATTTGTTTCCCGTGAAAGCGGCCGTTTTCGATGAAAATTTCGCCCGTATGCCGCCCGCCAATCACCACGCCCGCCAAATGGATTCCGGGCACGTTGCTTTCCAGCGTGTTGGGATTAAGAGCAGGCTTGCGCGTTTCGGGATCCAGCTGCACACCCAGACTTTCGATAAATTCAAAATCGGGATGATATCCGGTCAGGGCGAAAACCTGGCGCGCACGCAGGCCTCGCTTTCCCGCTCCATTCTCGACCACCACATGGTCAGGCTCAATTTGCAGCACGCGCGTCTCAAACAAGGCACGAACTTCGTTGGCCTTGATGCGATTCTCGATGTCCGGCCGCACCCAGTATTTAATCCCGAAACCAAGCTCCGCATTCCTATGCACAAGTGTGACGCGCGCGCCATTTCGGTAAAGGTCCAACGCAGTCTCCGCTGCGGAGTTCTTCCCTCCGATAACCACCACCTCTTGATTCCAGAACTCAAAGGGTTCGTTGTAGTAGTGCGAAACGTGCGGCAAATCCTCCCCAGGTATTCCCATTTGGTTCGGGAGGTCGTAATAGCCTGTCGCAACGCAGATTTTTTTCGATGTGTAACGCTCTTCCGTTCCCTTCCCCGTCCGCGTCACCACGGTGAAGTTGCCGTCGCGCCCGTCCACCCGCAGCACACGCTCGAACAGCCGCAGCTCCAGGTTGTAATGCTCCGTCGCCTTCCGGTAATACTTCAGAGCCTCGACGCGCACGGGCTTCTCCGCAGCGCAGACCAGCGGCAAGTCGCCGATCTCGAGAAGCTCCGGCGTGGTAAAAAACACCATGTTGGCTGGGTAGTGAAAAATCGAGTTGCACAAGCATCCTTTGTCGATCACCAGGGGCTTCATTCCCGCGCGCCGCGCCTCAATGGCGCAAGCCAGCCCAGTAGGTCCCGCTCCAATGCAAATGATGTCGTAAGTCGTCATAGGATTTTTAGTTTGCCGCGAGTCCGCCCGAATTGCAAATTCGCTGGAGTTACTCCGTCTGCGGCAGATCCAGAATGTCAGTTAGTTCCCGCCGAAACGATTCCAGTTCCATCAAACGCTCCGCCGTGGCAGGCAAATCGGATTTCTTCCACACAAAGAACTCCCCGGTGGCGCGCATGACTCGTACGCTCAGATTTCCGGCGAGCATAAACGACGGGCTGGCGAGCAATTTCATCCCGCCATTCGGGACCGCTGACAACAAGGCTGCACATTCGCCACGCCGGACACACAAAGCACTTTCATAGTGTGGGATCGCAATCGGACGGAAGCCAGCCCTAAACAGTTGCTCCATCGTTTGCATCTGCCGTGGAGTGAGTTCGACCATGCGATAGGTGGGACAGACATCAGTCTGTCTCCCCTGGGCAGTATCAAGGCAAGATCAAGCCGCCGTGGAATCCGCTTCTGAAGACGATCCCTCGAGCTGCGAAAGAATCTCCCGCAGCGTCACAATCAATTCGTCCCGCGAAACATGACTCTTCTTGAACTGAATGCGGAACTTGAAGCTCTCATTTTCCGGTTCGAAGTGAAAGATAAACGGCTGCGGCCGCTGCGGACCGCCCTGTTCATCGCGGCGTTCGCGTCGCGCCTCGTCTCGCGTCAACCCGCCTTGCAGAATGCGATGCATCATCTCGATCATCTTTTTCTCGGTTGGCTGGCGCGCAATCTGCAGCAGCAGCGATTTCGAGATGATCCCGTGCTCGACGCACTTCTTCCGCAACGACTCCGGAATATTCCTGAGCGACAGCGTCTCCGTGACCGAAGAACGCGCGCGCCCGATTTTCTTAGCTACGTCCTCGTGCGTGTATTCGAATTGTGTCGCCAAACGATGCAAACCATCGGCTTCCTCGAAGGGCGTCAGATCCTTGCGCTGAATGTTCTCGATCAGAGCAATTTCCAGCGTCTCTGCGTCGTCCGCCATCTTTTCGATGCAAGGAACCTCGCGCAGGCCCGCCGCACGCGAGGCGTGGTAGCGACGCTCGCCGGAAATGATGTAGTAACAGTCTTCTCGCGGCACAAACCGCACCAGCAGCGGCTCCAGCACTCCCTTTTCACGGATCGACTCCGAGAGCTCGCGCAAATCTCCCAGCGCTTTTCGCGGCTGATCCGGATTCGGCCGGATCTGATCCACGGGGATCATCCTTCCGACCGCTGCTCCGCTGTAACTCGTCAGTGATTCGACGTAGTGCGCGTCATGCCGCATCTTCAGCGTGACGGGTAACCCGATCCTCTTCGACACGTTGGATAACCTCCGCTGCCAGTTTCTTGTACTCGATAGCGCCGGGTGATTTCGGCGCGTACGTTAAGATCGTTTCTTTATAAGCCGGGCTCTCTTCGAGCCGGACGTTCTTGCTGATCTTCGTTTTGAACAGCACTTCCCCGAATACCGTGCGAATCTGCCCGTGCGTGTCGCGCGATATATTCGTCCGCTTGTCAAACAGGGTGATGACTACACCCAAAACTTTCAGCCCAGGGATTGGGCCGCGCGCGAATTCTTTCGTACGTTTCGAGTAGATCGTCCGTTCCCTCGATTGCAAAGTACGCTGCCTGGATAGGCACCAGCAAATGCGTCGAAGCCACGAGTGCATTCACAGTCAGGATTCCCAACGAAGGCGGCGTATCCAGCACGATGTAATCGTAGTCCTTCAAAACCGGCGCCAGCGCGTCCTTTAATCGGTACGGTGCGTCGAACTGCCCTGCCAGTACTTGTTCCAATTTCGCCAGCGCCAGGCGTCCAGGCCCCAGAAATAGCATCGGATCTTTCGTGGTCTTGATCACCGTTGCCATCGTCGCGCGGCTCTCGCTCAGCACGTCAAACATCGATGCCGCGATCTCGCCCGTTGCGTAAAATGCGATCGTCGAATTCGCTTGCGGATCCAAGTCAATCAAGAGCGTGCGCTTGCCGCGGTGTGCCAGAGCGGCAGACAAATTGATCGCCGTCGTCGTTTTCCCGACTCCACCTTTTTGATTCGCAACCGTGATAACGGCAGTCATATTCTTCTGCCTCCGCCTATGCGCGGGACAATTCGCGCCCCCGTAATCTGGCAACCTGGTCCCTATATGTGGGTGCAGCTTGCAGAAAGCCCCCTAGGCCTAGGCTCACTCTACGTTCGCAACCCATTCTAGCGCAAGGGAAAAGTGGGAATTCGCTGCAACGCCGGTGGAAATCGGTGGAAATCTAAGGCGTTCCGTTTTGGGAGGGGACAATCCGCACACCAAATGATTCACCGGCGCCTGGAGCAGAAGATAAAACAGGAAGCTACGCGCTGGTCAATCAATTAATTCCCATCAAGCGGAAGTCTTCTACTAGAAGTCCAGGCCCCAGAATTCCATCGAAGCCTGTTGCAATTCAAGGCCGAGTTCCCAACCAGACCGGCCTTCGTGCCCGCGCCAAATAAGGACCGCTTCGCAGGAATTCTTGTTGATGAGATTAATCAGCCGCAGTCGCTGCCCGACAGGAAACCCCTGAGGAACAACGGCCAGACACCCCTTCGTGCTGGCGTCCACGGTGTACCCCTCGGCGCGCATTACGCGTCCAGACTCGGTCCATTCCACCGCCAATGGTACTCGAGAATTTACGCGCACGCCTGCCCTGATATTCTGGGTTCGCGCTTCAAAACTGGATATATCACCTACGCCCACAGTTCTCTCCTCACTTTGCGGAGTGGATGCCCCGAGCACTTCGCCTTCTCATGTGTTGTGTGAACTCAGACCGACGCGCCAGTAGCGATGCGCGCTAGATCAGCCCAGTGTGCAGGCTAAGGTTCCGCCCTGGTCCGGTCAATGGAACTTCGGGCCTAGGACGCACTCAAAGTTACTGTCCCTTTTCCATTCTGTTGTCCCTGCTTTTCCCTTCTGGTCACGCTTAAATCGGTTCATCCCCTGTTTGCTCCATTTCCCCGCTCCGCTTACACTCTTTTCCATCTTTTTCCAACTATGATCCGTATCAAAGCATTCCGCGCCGAACTCTCTCCCACTTTTCAGCTGGCCCTGCCACTCGTTCTTGCCGAACTGGGTTGGATGAGCATGTCCATCGTGGACACCATGATGGTCGGACGCCTTCCCAACAGCGCGACGGCCATGGGCGCGGTCAGCTTGGGTTCAAATCTCTTCACCGCGATTGCGCTCTTTGGCGGCGGTCTCCTGATGGGTTTGGATACTCTTGTATCCCAGGCTTTCGGTGCTGGACGTCGAGAAGATTGCCATCGCTCGCTCGTGAACAGCGTTTATCTAAGCATTGCCCTCACGCCGCTCCTGGCGATCCCCGTCTGGATCCTCCCGGCGGTCCTTCGCGCCATGCGAGTAGACGCCGGAGTGCTGGTTCTCGCTATTCCGTACACAAAAGCCTTGCTCGCGGGGCTCTTTCCACTTCTTCTCTACTTCGCCGTGCGCCGTTGCATTCAGGCGATGAACATGGCTAAACCCGTGGCCTTCGCATTAGTCACCGCTAACATCGTCAACGCGCTCGGCAACTGGATTCTGATTTACGGAAAATTTGGGATGCCGGCAATGGGCGCGGTCGGCTCCGGTTGGTCCACATCCATTTCTCGAGCCTATATGGCGCTTGTCCTCGTCGGCTATTTGTTTTGGTACGACTTTCGTCACCGCACGGAGCTTCTGAAGACTCCGATCGAGCCAGATTTTCGGCGCATCCGCCGTCTTATCGTGCTTGGCTTTCCGGCGGCCATGCAGTTTACGTTCGAAAGCGGTGTCTTTGCGCTTGCGACCGCCCTGATCGCCCGCCTCGGTGCCGTGCCGCTCGCTGCACATCAGATCGCTCTCAACACGGTCGCCTTCACTTATATGGTGCCCCTCGGCATCTCATCCGCCGCCGCTGTTCGCGTTGGTCAGGCGATAGGCCGCAAAGACCCGCAGGGCGCGGGCGACGCCGGCGGCACGGCCATCCTCCTCGGTGCTTCTTTTATGACTTGCATGAGCGTCGTCCTTCTGGTCATTCCGCGCTGGATTGCTCGCGCCTATACGCCCGATGAAGCCATCATTCACAGCACGATCATTCTGCTAGCCGCCGGTGCTGCCTTTCAGCTTTTTGACGGAATTCAAACGGTTGCCACCGGCGCTCTGCGCGGGCTTAGGGGACACGCGCACCCCAATGCTCTGCCATTTCACCGCGTACTGGATTATCGGCCTGCCGCTCGGCGCCTGGCTCTGTTTCCGCCGCGGCTGGGGAGCCTTTGGCCTCTGGTCCGGTCTGAGCCTTGCGCTCATCCTGATTGGGATTGTCCTTTTGGCTGTTTGGCGGCATAGAGTCCGCCGCTTGACGCTATCCGTTGCGCCGCAATGACCTCGCGGCCAATCGCTCGCCAGACAGCGTAGTTCGGAAGAGAACGGCGCCGGCTAAACGCATCAGGAAGCCTACATTTTGTAGCGGCCGAGGTCGTCGTCAGAGAGGCCTTCGAGATAGTTGCGCAGTTGTTCGTTGGTGCTGCGCTCGGTGATCGCGCTGGAAACTTTCGAATTCTTCAGAACTTCTTCATCCACAAAAATAGGGCAATCCACGCGCAGCGCCAGGGCCAGCGCGTCGCTCGGACGGGAATCGATGGTCATCATCTGCCCGTCGCGTTCGACCCAGATCAGCGCGTAAAACGTGTCGTCCTTCAGGTCGTTCACGACAATCTTGTGAACCTGCACGTCGAGTCCGAGCAACACATTTTTTAGAAGATCGTGTGTCATCGGCCGCGGCGTCTGCACTTTTTCAATCTCCAACGCGATGGCGTTGGCCTCGTAAACGCCGACCCAGATGGGAAGTATGGCCTGTCCCTGCACGTCCTTCAGCACCACGATGGGCATGTTCGTCACGGGATCCATCATCAGGCCGCGGATTTTCATCTCCACTTCCATGTGACCTCCCGAGGTGGCACAGACTTCAGTCTGTGCTCACTGAATTGTCCAATGCCGCAAACACAACAGCCAGTATATTCGGCGTTATGATGGCTGCTCCCCCGCCAAACAGTTCGCAGTCGCGCCGGTCACCCGAACCTGCACGTACTTTCCCAGAAGCGCCGCCTCTTGGGAAGTGAAATTTATCACCCGATGGCACGAGGTATGTCCCGACCACTGATTCTCCCGCCGCGATTTTCCGCTGACCAGCACCTCAAACGTCTCGCCTGCCATTGCCAAATGCTTTTTCGACTGAATCTCGCGCTGTCTCTCCTGCAAAATAGCCAGCCGCCGGCTCTTTTCGTCTTCTGGAATGGCGTCGCTCATCGCCAGGGACGGCGTATGCGGTCTTGGAGAATATTTGAACGAAAACATGCCGTCGTATTCCACCGTATCGAGCAAGCTCAACGTTTCGGCCAGGTCTTCATTTGTCTCACCAGGAAAGCCCACGATAATGTCTGTCGTAATGCTGATGCCCCGCTTCGCCCCGCGGATCATCGCGATCTTGCCCAGATATTCTTCGCGGCTATAGGTCCTCTGCATGGCACGCAGCACCTTTGTCGAACCTGATTGCACCGGCAAATGCACGTGGTTGCATAGTTTTGGCTGCGCATCGATGGCATCCACAATGTCTTGCGTGAAGTCGCTCGGATGCGATGTCGTGAACCGCACCCGCCGTATTCCCGGCTCGTCCGCCACGGCGAGCAGCAGTTCCGAAAATCGCAACTTGCGCGCCGTCGGATCCTTATAAGAATTCACCGTCTGCCCCAGAAGCTGCACCTCGGAGTAACCCAGTTCTGCAAGCTGCCGCACTTCGCGCAAAATCGCATCGCTCGCCCTGCTCCGCTCCGGTCCTCGTGTGTAAGGCACCACGCAATACGAGCAGGCTTTGTCGCAACCCTCGATAATCGTCAAATACGCCCGCCACGGATTGTCGCGCCTCGTCATCTCCGTCTCGAACGTCGCGTCCGTGTCGGTATCGAGCCCCGTAACGCGCTGGCTCCCGCCCTCAACTTGCGCCAGCAATTCCGGGAGCTTGCTGTAGCTTGCCGAACCGCACACCAGGCTCACCCACGGCGCGCGCTCAAAAATCTCTTCGCCTTCCTGCTGCGCCACGCAACCCAGCACGCCGATAATCCGGCCCTCATTCTGCTTTACGCGAAACTCCCCCAGCCTGGAGAACACTTTCTGTGCCGCCTTTTCCCGGATGCTGCATGTGTTGTAAAGGATTAGGGAGGCCGATTCCTGCGACTCAACTTGCCGGTACCCGCGCGCGAGCAACACGCCTGCGACCTTCTCCGAGTCGTGATCGTTCATCTGGCAGCCGAACGTTTCCAGAAAAAACGTGCCACGCCCTGCGCCGCGAAAGGTGTCAACCTCCGCTGCCGCCGTTTCCAGGCCCGCGTTCTCTGTGTTGAGGGACGTGCTGGTGGGAAATTTGGAGCCGCACGTTAAACTTTCCAAACCGATGTCAAACGTTTTGCCCATGCCTAACTCGCAGTTTAACACACCTCTCCGCCTCTCAACCCAGGCGCGAAAGCCCGCATCTTGGCATCCAAAACCTCCGGCTCGCGTCCCGTCCTGTATCCAAAAAGGCAGCATATTCTTTACCTTCCGCATCTCATTTGTTTGACCACCCTGTAGGCGTGTGCTACGTTCGTAAAGTCGGAAAATTTTATTTCTAACTGAGGGGTTGCGACATTCTCCTGCTCTCGACGTTTCTCATCGCTGATCTTGGCAGTATCCTTGGAGAAACTGGCTGGGTTGCCCGCGGCATTTTGGTCTTGCTCGGCATTTTTTCCATCGTTTCCTGGGCCATGATTTTTCAGAAACTTGGCCTCTTTGGCCGCGTTCGCCGTCAAAGCGACCAGTTCCTTCGTATCTTCCGCGCCACAAAAGGCGTGGCCAATCCGCAGGCGCTTGCTTCCGCAGGCTCGCCGTTCGCATCGGTCTATGCCGCAGGCTATCGCGAATTACTAAGCCAAGTCGGCACCGGCAATCCTCAGCCCACCGGAAAATTGAAGAGCCTTTCTGCCGTCACCGTCAGCATGCAGCTCGCTTCCGCGGAAGAAGTCCGCCGCGTCGAAAAAGGCATGTCCTGGCTGGCCACCACCGGCTCCGTCGCGCCCTTCATCGGCCTTTTCGGCACTGTTTGGGGCATCATCGACGCCTTCTCGGGACTCGGGAATGCCGGCGCCGCCAGTCTTCGCGCCGTTGCTCCTGGCATCGCCGAAGCGCTTATCACCACCGCCGCGGGCCTTTTCGTCGCCATCCCCGCGGTTATCTTCTACAACCAATTTTTGCAGAACATCCGCGAACTGGCGCAGCGCCTGGACTCCTTTGCGCTTGAAGTCGGAGCCCAAATCGAGAAGACTTTTACCTAAGCTCTTGCGACGGCCAGCCCGCGGCCGCCATTGAAAACTATGCCGCAACTCTTCAAACAAACGCAGAGCACGCTCTCCGAGATCAACATGGTCCCGTTTATCGACGTTGTTCTCGTGCTGCTCATCATTTTCATGATCACCGCCCCCATCCTGCAGTCCGGCATCGAAGTCAACGTCCCCAAAACAACCACCGTCAAGGAAATCGACGAAGTTCGTCTCGTCGTCACCATCGACAAAAACCAGCTCATCTATATCGGCGACACTCCCATCAACATTCACCAGCTCGGCCCCAGGGTGAAGGCCCAGCTCAAAAAGCCCCAGGACTCCGTCTTTCTTCGCGCCGATGAGACCATTCCCTTCGGCACCTTCGCCAGGGTCGTTGACACTTTGCGCGTCGCCGGCATCAATAATATTAGTATTGTCACGCAGCCCCTCACGGAACGCGCCCGCACGCGCTGAAAATGTCTACCGCCGTCGCCAATTCGGTCAATCGCCTCCCCTTTAGTCAAGATGACCCCGGCCTTCGCAAATTCCTGATCTATTCCATCGTTCTTCACTCCTGCCTTGCTCTCTCCATCGCCGCCTCCATTTATTTCCACTTTCAAGGCCCCGAATGGGGTGGCGTCGGCGGCGCAGCAGGTAGCGTTAACGTCAAACTCGTCGGCCCTGCCGCTGGAATTCCGATGCCCGCGGAGCGCTCGATCACCGACAGCAAGGCCATCGATCCAACAAAAGGCCTGTGGAAAGAACCTAAGCCCGAGCCCAAGACCACGCCTCCTCCGGAGCCGAAAACGCCCGCTGAAGTACTTCCCACCTTCAAAAAGGAAAAACCCAAGCCGCCTACCCACAAATCCAAGATTGACGAACCCAAAGTCCCTCCTCCTGATAACGCTGTCGATTACGGGCAGGGCGGCGCTCCCAATCTGCCAACCAGCTACGCCACAAAGCCTGGCGGCGGTTCCGGCCCCATTACTGCGAACGGGCAAGGTGGTGGAGACTTCGCTTCGCGATACGCCTGGTATATTGAATCCGTCCGGCGCCGCATCGGCCAGAATTGGCTCCAAAGCACAATTGATAGAAACGTCCTTGCGGCGCGCAGGGCCCACTGTGTAATGACTTTCCGTATCTATCGCGACGGCTCGGTAAAAGAAATGCAGTTGGCCCAAACCAGCGGCAATATCTCGATGGATAATTCTGCTCAACGTGCGCTGCTCAGCTCAAATCCTATGCCGGCGTTGCCCAGCGATTACTCGGGTTCCTTCGTGGATGTCACGTTCGATTTTGATTTGTCTTTAAATCAATAGAACTGTTCCTTCTTTCGCGCCACGCGCGGAAGAAAACAGGAGGTCATGGTGCTAGAGAAGTTTAAGCGCTTCAATTGGCTGTTCGTCTTGTCCGCTTTCATCCTCGTAGCCGATCCGGCTAGCGCCCAAGATAAGTCACCCAGCCTGGTTCCGGACCGGCACGGGCATCGGCGTCGAAACGATTCGCCTGGCCGTTGCGCAATTCGGCCCGCGCGCCGACAACGCCAAAACTCATTCCGAGCAGTTCACCCAAATCGTCCGTGATGATTTGCAATTCAGCGGCGTCCTCGATCTTGTCAGCCCCAGCTTCTATCCCGCGCAGCTCACCACCATGCCAGCTGAACTCCAGTATTCCGCCTGGACCGATCCCCAGGTCAACGCCCACTTCGTCGCCTTCGGCAATCTTTCGGAAACCACTTCCGAGGTCGCCATCCAGGCCTGGCTCTATGACGTCACCAACCCTTCTTCCCCCGCTGTCGTCGGCAAGATTTATCGCGGCGCTCCTACCGATGCCCAAGTCCGCAAATTTGCACACCAGTTCGCCGATGAAATCATCAGCAAACTCGTTGGAGGTTCTGGCGTCGCGTCCACGCAAATTGCCTTCGTCAGCTCCCGCTCCGGTTTCAAGGAAGTCTGGGTCATGGACTATGACGGCGCCAACCAGCACCAGCTCACCAACCTCCGCACCATCTCTCTGACTCCTCGCTGGTCTCCGGACGCCTCTCGCATCGCTTTCACCTGTTACGAGCCTCTCAATCGTATCGTTAGCGCGCAAATTTGCATGTATTCGCTGGACGCCAGCAAAGTTGTTTCTTTTCCTCGCTTTCATGGAACCAATAGCGCCCCTGCGTGGTCTCCCGACGGAACCCAGATCATGTTTTCCTCCTCCATGCAAGGCACACCTGACCTTTATGTGACCGACGCGAACGGCGGCAAGCCTAAACGACTTACTTTCTCGGGAAACGGCGGTGCGACTTCGCCTGCCTGGAACCCCAAAACGGGTCAATCGGTTGTCTTTGTCAGCGACCGCGGAGGCATCCCCAAGCTCTATTCGATGAATGCCGACGGCACTAACCTTACCGCCATCGATCTTCCCGACAAAGGCTACCTCATCGATCCCTCTTGGTCTCCCAACGGCCAACTGCTTGCCTTCAGTTGGCGCCGCCCCGAGGGCAACTACGATATCTACGTCATGGAACCTGGCACGCAGGAGATCATCGACCTCACTCCCGACATGGGCCGTAACGAGCGCCCCAGTTGGGCTCCCGATGGCCGCCATTTGGTTTTTGAGTCCACGCGCGGCGGTACGCGCCAGATTTGGACCATGCTGGCCGACGGCTCTCAGCCTCGCCAGCTCACTCTCACCGGCCACAACGAGTCACCCAATTGGTCGACCAAGTAAGAAAAGAGGCGTCAAATAGATACGAAACCTGCAACCTGCGCCGCGCATCTCAAACTTTGGTTGCTGTCTTCCCCCAAACCTTGGTGCGCCGTGTTGCTTCTTTCGATTTTTTCTAGTAAATGTCCGTGTACGATGTATATTATATCGTGGTACGATGTATTTGCCTTTGCCCAGCCCGCTAGTGGTGCGCTCACGGCTCTGGTGGGACAAACAAGGAATTCTTACGCTGAGGAGGATTCGAATGATTCGGGTTTCTAGCTCTTTGTATCGCGGGGCCATTTTCACCGCTATGTTTTCTCTTGCTTTTGTCGCGGGTTGCAAAAAGAATACACCGGCACCGCCGCCGCCACCGCCGGCTCCTGCTCCTGCGCCTGCGCGCCCAACCGTTTCGCTGCAGGCCAACCCCACTTCAATCAACAAGGGCGATTCTTCGACCCTGAGCTGGACTTCCACCGACGCCACGACATTCACCATTTCGCCTGAAGTCGGCGCAGTGACGGCGCAAGGCTCGACCAAAGTCACTCCGTCCGATTCCACGACGTACACGATCACCGCCAGCGGTCCCGGCGGCTCGGCTGATTCCAGCGCTCGCGTTACCGTGACCGCTCCTCCGCCGCCTCCGCCTTCAACGCCGGAGCCCACCATCGATGAACTGTGGCTGAAGGAAGTGCAGGACGCCTATTTCGACTTCAACAAAGCCGATATCCGCGCTGATGCGCGCGAAGCTCTGGGCAAGACTGCCGACTTCCTGCGCAGCCACCCCGAGCTGAAGGCCACCATCGAGGGCCACTGCGACGACCGCGGCTCGACCGAATACAACCTCGTGCTCGGCGATCGCCGCGCTGCTGCCGTCAAGAGTTACCTCGTCTCTCTCGGCATCTCCGCTGACCGCCTGAACACCGTGAGCTATGGCAAGGAAAAGCCGTTCTGCACCGATGAGAACGAGACATGCTGGCAGTCCAACCGTCGCGGCCACATTGTTCGGGCGCAATAGGTCTGCTGATTACCTCGTAACTGATCAATGACCGATGGAGCCGCGTGACCGAGCAATCTCTTGCTCGCGCGCGGCTCTGCCGTTAAAGTGGGTTAAGAGCTGTGCGGTATCTCGCCGTGCCGCACACTCCGGAATTGCAAGTGAACGTGTTCTTCCCTGACCTGAACACACATCTAATGGAATAGGCGCATCTGAGGAGGTTTTTTCATGCGAATCCGTAACATCGCCATTTTCGCCGCCGCTGTTTTTGCCGGCGCTCTCGGCGGCAGCATTATCGGGCCGCGCCCGGCGGAGGCCGTAGCCCGCGAAATTATCGATATGCAGCGCGATATCACTTCGCTTCTTCAGGGTCAGAAGGACATGTCCACCCAGATGACGCAGGACCACACTGTCCTCAAGACCCTCGTCGAGCAAGCCAGCGACAACGTCGGCAAACTCAACGCCACCATGGGCTCTGTCCAGAAGTCCGTTCAAGACGTTCAAGCCAACTCGGGCGCTCGCCTGGACACCATGTCCACTCAAGTCCAGGGCCTTTCCGACAATCTCGAGGAAATTAAATCCCGGCTCGGCAAACTCAACCAACAGCTCGTCGATCTCCAAAGCGCCGTCCAAAACATCGACGCAAAGATGTCCGGTTCAGCCCCCGCCAGCGCCACTCCGGGCACCGCTCCTCCGTTGGCATCAAATGGAACCTCGATGCCCGCTCCGTCGTCCGCTGCTGGCAGCTCCCCTGCTCCCTCCGCGGACATGCTCTATTCCAACGGCCTGCGCGACATCACCAGCGGCAAATACGATCTCGCTCGCCAGGAATTTCAGGACTACCTGAAGTATTACAGCGACACCGACCTCGCTTCCAACGCGCAATTCTATCTCGGCGAAATCGCGTATTCCCAAAAGCAGTATCAGCAGGCGGTCGCGGAATACGACAAGGTTCTCACCGTCTACCCCAAGAGTTTCAAACTCGCCCCGGCCCTTCTCAAAAAAGGTATGGCGCTCATCGAGCTCGGCCAGAAAACTCCCGGCGTTCGCGATCTGCGCGAAGTCGTCCGCCGCTACCCCGGCACCGAAGAAGAACGCCGCGCCCGTTCCAAGCTCAAAGAACTCGGCGTCGCAACGTCCGCAGCGAACTAACTGTAATTCCTTCCCGGGCCCCCCAGTAAGCTCTCGTTCAGTTCCCGCCCTGCAAGCGACGCGCCTCCGCTGTCTTGCCCTTGGATCAGCCGATCAGCAGCCGGTCTATTCGCTTGCTCACATCCCTCAAGTACGCCTCGTCCCCTCCATCCAACTCCGCAATCGCGCTCCCCGCATACCCAATCTCCGCAAACGCCGCCCGCACCGCCGCCCAATCCACGTCTCCATCACCCAAATTCACCCACGCATACCCGTCCTGTTTCCTCTTGAAGTCCTTCAAGTGCACATTCGAAATGCTCTTCCCCAGCGTCCGGATCCAATCCTGCGGATACCCGTAAAGCACCACGTTCCCCACGTCAAACCACGCCCGAATCCACGGGCTCTCAAATTCCCCGATGTACTTCTTCATCTCCAGCGGACTCAGCAAAAACTTGTTCCACACTTCTTCAATCGAAATCACCACCTTCAGTTCCGCCGCCATCGGAATCAATTTCCGAATCTCACGCTGCGACCGCGTCCAAGCCTCCAAATAAGAAGTCTCCGGATTCACCACCCCCGGCACCAGCAGCACCGCATCCGATCCCCACAATTTCGCATTCCGCAAAGACGTCCGCATCCCCTCCAAACTCTTCGCCACCACCGCCGCATCGCCCGACGACAACGGATATTTCCAGTGATCCATGTTCATCACCGAATCAATCCGAATCCCCGCCGCCTCCGCCGCCTTCTTGATCTCTTCCGCCTCGTGTTCGTCCGGCGTCGTGTTCGCCTGCACCACCTCAAATCCCGCATTCCGCGCCAGCTTGAACCGCTCCGCGTAGCTCATGCCGCTCGGCAGCATGTCGTAAACCAGCCCCTTCTTAATAGTCAGCTTTCCTGCCGTCTGTCCTCCAACAGCCTCCGCACTCGTGCCGCCAGCCGCGCCATTGTTCGCCGCCCAGTTCTTCGTCAACGCGCCAGCGCCCGCGGCGAATTCTCTAGCCGCCGCACTCCCGCCAATCCCCGCCGCAACAGCCCCAACCACACCCGCCTTAACAAACTCCCGCCGCGATGTCCGCTTCATTTCCTCTATTCTTCTTTCTCTGTTCTTCTCTATGCCTTTGCTCTTTTCTCCGCTCTGCGAATCTCTGTTAACTCTGCGCCTCTGCGTTAACCTTTTCCTTCCCCGTCACAAAACCACACTGCCACAATCCAACATTGTCATTCCGAGCGTAGCGAGGAATCTGCTTTTGCTTTTTCTCTCTTCTCCTTGCCTCTTTACCTCTTTAATTCCTTACTTCAGCTTTTCCAAATCAATCCCCGACTCCCACTTCTCCGCCGACCCCATCTGCTCCTCCCAAGTCACTTCCTTCCCCGTATACGCCGCCGTCCGCGCCATCATGCACGACACCGCGGACTCCACTCCCTTCGCCGCCTGATTATGAAATTTCCCGCTGGTAATGCTCTCCACAAAAAGCCTCTTCTTCTCCGGATCAGCCTGCTCCAAATTCGACGTAAACTTCCCCGTCGCAGAAAATCCCTGCGCATCCTTCACCGGAATCAGCGGCGCCTGCCAAGCCTCGTCTCCCCAAATTCCCAGCGGCCCCGTGTACGGCGATTGCGATGTCCCCTTCGTCCCGAAGAATCTCTCCGTCACGTCCCACCAGCCCTTCGCAAATTGCGTCGAGCTGAACGTCACGTCCACTCCTCCCGGATACGTGAACACCACGTTGTAATTCCCATACACGTCTCCATCTTTCGGCCGCCCCAGCCGCCCGCCCGTCCCTGACACCTTCAGCGGATGCCCCTGCAAAATCCAGTTGCAAATATCAATCACGTGGATGTTCTGCTCCACGATGATGTCCCCCGAAAGCACGCGGTCATATACCCAATTCCTCAGCCGCCATTCCGTTGGTGAAGCTCCCGGCCACGCCGGCCGGTCCAAATACCCCGACAGATAATGCGCCTCCCCGCAAACAATATTCCCCAGCGCCCCGCCATGTATCCGCTTCACCAGCTCCACAAACGGGGGACAATCCCGAATCTGAAATCCCACATCCAGGCTCAACTTCCCTTCCGCCCGCTTCCCGATCTCCAGCACCTTCCTCGCCCCTGGCACGTCCACCGCCACCGGCTTCTCGCAATAAACATGCTTCCCCGCCGCTACCACCGTCTCCAAATGCTGCGGATGAAAATAAGGCGGCGTAGCAATCACGATCGCGTCCACTTCCTTCGAGTGCGCAATCTTCTCAAACGCGTGCGGCCCCACAAAAAGTTGCCCCGCATCAATCGCCGCATACCCCTTCGCCGCCTGCATCTTGTCGAACGCCTCTCGCGCCGTATCCAACTGGTCCTGAAACATATCCGCCAGCGCCACAACGCGCGCCCCGCCCGTATCCACCAGGTTCGTAGCGTCCTCCGTCCCCCGCCCTCCGCATCCCAGCAACCCCACCCGCACTTGCGAGTTCGCCTCCGAGCCCCACACCCGCCCCGCCGGTATAAACATCACCCCTCCCACCGCCGCCGCCCCTCCAATAAACTCCCTCCGCCCCATCTCACTCTTCTCTTTCACGTCGTCCTCTTTCTCGTCCTTCTGTCTCTCGTCGCTAACCATTCCAATCCTCCTATGTAGCCGCCTCAAGGGACCGTTGTCATCCTGAGCGAAGCGAAGGATCCTGGCTTGATCCCGCCTCACCATACAACGACGTGATCAGCCACAGTCCATGTTCGCGCCTCTGCAATCGAACGCCAGCCGTTACCCCCGATGAAAATCCTCGCTCAAATCCCGAAACCCTGGATTGCTAGCCCGAATTAACGCCAGCTTCTTCGCCCTCAACCAACCTTTAATCTGCTTCTCGCGCGCAATCGCGTTCCGCACATCCCCAAACGGCTCAAACCACACCAATCGATTCACATCATATTTTTGCGTGAACCCACGAACCAGCTTCTGCTTGTGCTCCAATACTCGCCGCTCCAAATTATTCGTGACGCCAACGTACAACACTCCCGTCGCCGAACACAGAATATAAGTATGGTAAACGGCCATACCCGCGCATTCTGCCACGCGCCGCCTCCACTGTCATCTCGAGCCCGCACTTATGTGGCGCCGCCCCCAACGTCTGTCATCCTGAGCGCCCATGTCTGTCATCCTGAGCGCAGCGAAGGACCCTGGCTTGGTCGCGCCCCACTAAAGCTCATTGTGAATAGCGCCGCTTGATCCCCTTCATCCTGAGCGCCCATGTCTGTCATCCTGAGCGCAGCGAAGGATCCCGGCTAGGTCGCACCTCAACGATGATCGACGTAACCATCTCAATCTCTCGCTCTCGGTGCGTCTCACCCACGCCTCGCTGTATCACATCCGCCGCACGCCGCGCAACCCGCGCGCCTCCACAACTCCCGTGAGGGCGTGTCGGAGGCAAACCGCCCCGGCGCAATATTTGACACAGAACGAGCGGATCGCTCACCATCCCGTGAGAGGTGCTTGCAACTCAGTGAAAGCACGATCCGAACCACCGACACAACTGATAACATTCGCTTGCCCGCATTGCCACAAACTGAACACCTTCAAAGTCGAGAGGGTCGTAAGTTTTTCCCAAGTAGCGAGTCGCATGATCGTCTGCGCTGCGTGCCAGAATTCCTGGGAACGAGTCTTGCCGGGTCCGGTTTGTGACGGTCCGTACCTGAAAGAGGCAGGAACGGGCAAGTGGCCTCGGAGACAGGTGAGCCGTCAGCAATGGACTCTGACTGCCGCTAAAGAATCTCTGACCAAAGAGCCGGAGTTGGCCGTTTTGATGCTCCGGCTCGGGGCAACTATCAACTCTCTGAAGGCAGCCCAGAGGATGACTCTGCTAGCTCGGAGAACGCCTGGACTTTTGGGTTTGCGTGATCTGTGCTGGACGTTTCTGATGACGGCTGCGCAATTGAAAGAAGCTATCGACAAGTTGCTCAGGGAGAATGCCAGTGCAATCAAAGAGAACGCCAGGAAAGGCGGTGCCACAACCGCCGACCTGGATCAAACTGACTCAGTAATCGATATAGGGCCAGACTCTCTCTATTCCCGAGTGCTCAGAGGCGTACGCGACCAAATCACCTATCATTGGGACAAGAGGCCCTTCGAAAATTGGCGACGAGCACAGAGTGATAACGCCGTGGTCTGGGTTCTTGGCGAAGGCGAGCGGGAGACCGATGTTGTTCATCTTGCCGCAGTCACGGCGCTCACGGAAGCGATCTTACCCAGTCCAGCGTATGAGGAACTAAACCAGCGAGTCGTTGAGGTCTCTCAGGGCTGCGGTTGTGTGATCAAGATTTTTCAGTACGCCATCACTGGATACCTTGAAAGCTATGGAACTCTGGACCGCCCCTTCCCCGACACAGGAGCCGAACGGCCGAATTCGGCGTGAAAGAAACACAGCAGATACGTGTTACTCTCATGACCTCATGTCAACCGCTCCAAAGCCACCGATACCTGGCGCCTGCTTCCGGTTTGACTGGCACTGCGACGCCTGTCACGGCGACAGCATTTTCGACATCATTGCGATGAATCAACCGAACAACTCAAAAATGACCTGCCTCGGGTGTGGCACCACGTTCCCGGTGTACTTAGACGCGGGCGCCGTGAAGCGCTACTTTCGGGCGGCGGGCGCGATGGACTGGGAAGCTAAGTAGGGCGCGCGGCACATGCACGACGAAATGGTTAGCAGGCGGGTGGCCGCGCCTTAACTCTGGGGTGGCCTACCCTTTGTGTTTTCTACAAAGGGTAGGCCACTTCCCTACATGAGCATGTTGGGTGGCCAATCCCGCGCTTTCCCTCAGAAATTCACACCGTAATACCGCCAGCATAGTACGAAAGTTCCATTGGTAGTTCTGCGCGAAAGGAACAAAACAGTCCCACGTTGGGGGCATCATGAGCATCACCACCGAAATTCTGAGCTTGCGGCGTGATCGGTCAAGCAGCGTATCGGCTTTACTTAACGCCATAGAATGGGAGTGCGCTGCGGAAGACGATATGCGCACCCTTGCCAGAGGATACGACGTACTGCGAATGGCCGACATTGTCCTGCTAAACGTCGCCGCCCATGCAGCCGACGTTTTGGGCGAGCTGCCCGCCATCCCCAAAGCACGCCGCGCTACGCTGTCACCCCGAAGGAAACGTCGCCGCCCAGATCCAGGCCAACTGCACCAGCGCCGCCTATTCGCCTAGCCCCGCCAGCCCGCCGCGCACTCAAGCCCATATTTCGCGTTATAATCTCCGCATGACCCAAGAAGCCGCCGAACTTCTGAAAAAAGCTCTTTCCCTGCCCGTCGCGGAGCGCGCTGACCTCGCGGGATCTCTCATCGAAAGCCTCGACGAAACGCACGATCCCTCCGTCGAGGCCGCCTGGGACGAAGAAATCCAGCGCCGCATGGCCGACGTCGATTCCGGCAAAGTCAGGCCGACGTCCCTCGATGAAGCCCGCCGTCGCCTCTCTTCCGCTCTAGAAGTTTCTTTGCCCTCCTCTTCTCTGTGACCTCTGTGCCTCTGTGCCCCTCTGCGTAAAATTCTTTTCCTCGCTTCTTCCGAAGCTCTTCGACCAACGTCCTCATCAACTGTCCTTTGTTATTGGAACAGAACAACCGCAAGACCCGGCACCTGCCGGAAGTGTCGGAGGTTGGCCGTCAACACGGAGAAGCCCAACGAAAGAGCCTCGCGCCAATAAGTAGGTCCGCAAAAGGTACGACCACGCCTTGGCTCCGTTGCTCTCCATCCAGCCTGCCAGCCAGCAGCGCGATTTCTTTCGTGTAGGGATAGACCGTCAAATCGGCCAGGAGTTCATCGAGAAAGGACTGGCGGCGAAGGCGAAGCGCGGAAGTGTTGGCGCGATAGATCCCGTGAACAAGTTCCGTCAGTCCCACAGCGGAGAGCGCCGCTTCCTGATCCCCTGTGACGGCCACAACACGCTCGATCAGCCGTTCTACGGTTTCGCCTCGTCGCTCGGCGGCAATCACTACGCTCGAGTCCAGGATCAGTCCCATGCTGGCGGATTCAAAGGCTCACGGTGGCTCTCGATAGCTTCCTCCACGTCCTTGGCAAAACCCCCGTCGAGCGTCGCCGTCGAGGCACGCAGCCGTGCCAACCGCAGCGATTCCGAAAGTAGACGAACTGTCGGCTCGGCGGACGTGACCACCGCAACGGGCCGTGCATCCTTTTCAATCACCACTTCCGCACCCGCACGCACCCGGCTCATCAAAGACGCGAAGTCCTTCGCAGCTTCCGCTTCCGAGATATGTATGACGTTCTTACCCATGCCAACGATTATACATCACATAACGCTCTCCTCCCGACCACCCCTAGTCGGTGGCGTAGAGACCGACGGGTGCCGCACTCTCCGGTTTTTGGAGGGTGCGGGTTTTGACTCCATGGCGAGAGAAGCTTACGATACGATGGAAAGAAGCCCAAATCGATAATTTTGCCTAACTCTGAAATTCCAGCCTATGACCCCAGAACTGCAACGCGCCCTCAAACGTCACACCCAGTGGTTCGGCTCCTACAAGGCCTCCGGCGAACTGAAGAAAATTCAGGTGTGGCTAATCCTGAATGCCGGACAGATCGAATTCCTCACGCCGGGAAATTCTTACAAAGTGAAGCGGGCACGAAGGAATCCGCGTGTCACGTGTTATGTGGGGAGCGAGGACGGTCCCGCGATTTCTGGAACCGCCCAGATCATTACCGACCGCAGCGCAGTGGCGCGCGTCTACCGAGGTTACTGGAAGTCCCACCCAGTGCGTATGGCCATTCTGATCGGCCTTCGAATCTGGATCGAAATGCTGCTGAATAAGCGCGTCGTCGTAAGAGTCCAACCCGATGAGCCCAACCCCCTCGCCGGCCTGACCGATCCCGCAACCTGAATTCAAAAACCACCCCCAGACAACAACCTCACTCTTTTGCGCGGGTGCACAGGGTTCGATTTTTGAATCCGGATATTGGGTTGATCTTTCTCTCACTGAGAAGCGCCGCGCCTGAACCGTGGCACTGACTTCAGTCTGTGCTCTTTTCTTTTCCGAACGCCCCCAGCCCATACCGGTCATTTCGAACGGAGCAGGCCGACGCTTTTTCTTTCACGTTCGCTTCCTGCGAACGTGTCGGC
This sequence comes from uncultured Acidobacteriota bacterium, assembly GCA_963718945.1. Classification (GTDB taxonomy): domain Bacteria; phylum Acidobacteriota; class Terriglobia; order Acidiferrales; family UBA7541; genus Acidiferrum. Next base: position 545,216 of record CAVRAJ010000001.1, read on the forward strand.
CTGCGCAGAGAGAAATCTCTTTTCTCTTTCTGGTTCTGACTCTTACCGCCGCTTAGCTCTGGCGGCGCCGGAAGTCCACTCGCGTAGCAACTTGCGAACTTGCTTGGCAGCAATGGTTCGCCCCGCCTTGGCTTCCCGAATTCCCTCATCAATGGCAGCCAAGGTAGCCTCGTCTTCTTCGTCAACCACCTTCTTCTTAGTTTTCATACGTCGTTCTGTTCTTCTCTGTGCCTCTGCGCCCTCTGCGTAAAATCCTTTTCTTCGCTGTTTCCCACTCGCGCCGGAAACCGCACCCCCCAAGCTCTTCTCCCCAAACCACTTATAATGTTCTTGACAATATTAGCATTGTGTACTACAATTGCATATAAATTGTGCTCGCCAGCCGATCTTCCCCTCCCACTTTGGAACTCCCCCTCCGGCCTTTCCTCCACCAGTCACTAACTCCCGTGGAATCCGCACTTCCACAAAACACACCCGTAACCCGTTCAGAATCCGCACTTCCAAAACACAGCACTTAAAGTCCTTCAGAATCCGCAGTTACAAAAAAAACCGGGGGGGGGGGAGGGGCTGCTCCGGTCCGTTCAACTCTTCAAGGTCAAACCAGTAAGCCTTTTTACCTTCCAACCTTTAAACCCTCCAACTTTCTAACCAATCATTTTCTGAAGATACTCCTTCGCTCCTCTCACATCCTCCATCTGCTGCGGCCCGGAAATCTCCCGCTCAATCGTCACCGCCCCCGGATACTTCAACTCCTTCAGCCGCGCAATAATCCTAGGAAAATCCACCTTGCCCTTCCCAATCGCCACTTCCTCTCCCAAATCTTTCGGGTTCGTCGGCCACAACCCGTCCTTCGCATGAACCCCCTGCACGTATGGCCCAAGAATCTCAATCGCATCCACCGGGTTAGCCTTCCCATACAAGATCAAATTCGCCAGATCAAAATTCACTCCCTGATTGTCCAGCCCCACATCCTCCATCGCCCGCACCAAAGTAATCGGCGTCTCCTGCCCCGTCTCGTACCGGAAATTCTGCCCGTTCTTCTTGCAATGCCCCGCTACGTCTCGCATCGCCTCGACCGTCTCTTTGTACAGCGGATCGTTAGGGTTTTCAGGGATGAATCCGCAATGCGTCTGCACCGCGGCGAGCCCGCATCGTTTTGCGAAATCCGATGCTTTCTTGATGTGTACCATCCGCGCCGTCCGCGTCTCCCGCGGCACAAGTCCAATCGTCTGTGGCCCTCCATAGAAATCCCACACTTCTTTCCCCGGCCCGCCCACCACTACAGACGTCGCCTCAATCCCATACTTCTCCAGCGCCTTCGTCAGCCGCTCCTCCATGTCGCCGCCAAACTCATTCACAAACGCCTGGCATGTCGGCAATCCCAGTTCATGCACCTTCGCCAATGCCGAGTCCGGGTCGTTTCCAATATCTATAATCAGCCCCAGCCTCAGCGGCTTCTTCCCCTCATTCCCAAATGCTTTATGCTCCCCAGCATGCTCCATCCCGAAACCCTCCATCGACGCCCCATAATGTTCTCCGCCCATCAATACCCCATCCCCCGCGGTCAAGCCAGCCGCCAAAACCGCCGCCGAACTCCGCAAAAATTTTCGCCGATCCTGTTTTCCCGTCATGTTCCTTCACACCTCTCTCCATCATGGCTGCGCTGGCTTCTCGTTCTTGGCTCCAGGGAGTTCGTTCACAAGTCCGCGAAACTCCATTGGAAATTTCCCGCCCAAATTCCTCGACAGTCATCCTTCTCTCATTCTTCTCACATGGCCGCCTCGCTCCATTTGAAGGAGCCTTCCCAGGACAGCGTTCGACAAATACGCACCCATCCTCCCAACGCCACGGGCCTCCGCGTTGGATCACTCTACTACGCATGGGGCAGAACTGCTGGGGAAACTGTCAGGAGGGACCGGTCCTTACACCGGAGTATTTGGAATATCATTCTCCGGTTTTGGCGCCGGAGCCGTTCGGATGTTCGCCCACTTTATGGGATCAATGGCAGGACCCTTCATCAACAAACTTCTCGCTTGCGGCCATCGCCGCAAAAGACCGCGCGCACTCCAGAATTCGTTGATCCAGCGGATCACTCTTCAGCGCGTCCAGTGACGTGTAATTCATCGCCGTGTGTGCGTCCACAAATCGATCGCTCAACTTCTTCATGTTATCGAGTTCATTGGATAGCAGTTGGTATGCATTTCGATCCGCGTCCGTGGACGCCGCCACCGATGCCAATCCGAGATTCGTAACCGCCGGCCCCCGGTAAAATTTGATCCAATCGGCGGTCACGGCAAATCCTTTTTGCACCGCATTCACAAGTGCGATTCGCCATTCCCGAATCGTGGCCATCTCTTCGATGCCCGCTCGTAAGAACTCTCTCGAGAAATCTGACTTTTCACCGGCAATTGTCGTCGCCGTGTTCGCGCCGGGGCCTGGCATGGTCAAGGTGATCCGGCTTCCACTGAAGCTGAGCGAGCCATGCGTCAGCCGCGCCAGCGCTTCCAGTTCTACATAGGACTTCCCTTCCATTCGCACAACAGGTGCATGCCCCGCTTGGCCGCTTATGGTCAAAGTTCGGCTCTCGTCCCCGGCCTGCGATATAGCCAACCCCGGCGCCGCCAGCACTGCGCCCAGTATCAGCCATTCTCTCCATGCTCTCTTACGCATGACTCCCCCTGTACGGTCTGCTCGCCGGATGAGCGGACCATGTTGTTTTGTTCTGGACAGAAAAAGGATTTCCCGGATCATCTGCGGAGACTCCCATTGAATCTGAAAAATTATCGAGCAAATCCGGACTTTGGGCGGGCGAGTCTCTTCTCTCAATTTTCGACAACCTACAGAGATTCCATACGCGCTGAACTTCGAGCACGCCGGACAGGCAATGTCGATGCGCCTGTCTTCCGCGAGGAACCGGGAGGCAGGCGATGGTCAGACTCCTTCGCGGATGATTTCAGTCCGGATGACTGTGGCGCCAATTCCAATACGCGGTCTGCTGGCTGTGCTTCAGCTTCGAGTAATCGCGATAGTTTTCGTGCCGCTCCCCAAGATACCGGCGATAAGCGCGGTCTTCGTTGTCATCCCAGTTGTGATAGTCCTTGTGGGTGCGATCGTAGACGCGTGTTTGTTTTTTGTCATCCCGGTGGTCATCTTGCGTCGCGGCATTGCTTCTAATCGCCAGGGGCGCCATAAGTGCGCCGCTTAGAACAAGAAACCCCAGGTATCGGTATGCAGCTTTCATGCTGTGTGATCCTCCTCAGCCCGAGAAATTCAATTCCGGTTTCTCGGTCGCCGGCCAGTATGCTCGCAGCCCCTACCCGAGACTGTTCAATACTGCACATGGCCTGGCGTCCAACACGGTGACCAATGAAATCCTTCTCACTGTCATTGTTGCAGAAACACCTGAGGTACACTCTCGCACTTATGGTTTTCTCTCCCTTTTGCAATTTATTCGTAGGGGCTTCCCGGGCGCTCTTGTCTCCGCCTGCGGTCAGGCATTTTTGCCCTCCATCAAATGCATCCGTCTTTCCGTTATACGCCGCCTCTCTTCCTCCGGCTTTCCCGCTTCTTTGCCTCCTTACTCCGTTTCTGTTATCGTCAGCGCCGCAGGGAGAAAACGCTTATGTCCGTTAACAAAGTTATACTCGTGGGCCGTTTGGGCCGCGATCCAGAAACCCGATACACCGGCGGCGGCCAAGCGGTTGCCAATTTCTCCGTCGCCACAGACGAATCCTACAAAGACAAAAACGGCGAACGCCAGAAGCGCACGGAGTGGCACAAGATTGTCGTCTGGGGCAAGCAAGCCGAGATTGCGCAGCAATATCTCAAGAAGGGCTCGCTGGTCTTCATCGAAGGCCGGATCCAGTCTCGCGAATGGCAGGACAAGGAAGGCCAGAAGCGCACCAGTTTCGAGATTGTCGCCAATAACTTCCGCATGCTTGGCGGACGCGGCGATAACGCAGGAGGAGGAGGCGGCGGCGCGCAGCGCTCGGGCGGCGACGATGTCGAAGCGCACGCCGCGCCTGCGGAGGATTCTTACGGCGGCACCCAGACGCCTAGCGGGCCGGAAATCTCTGATGAGGATATTCCTTTCTAGGTAATCACGCCAGTTTCGTTTGGAAGAACGGCAATAGGGCCAATGCTGCTGCGGGGCCGCGGAGCACAGCCAGGATTGGCTGTGCCACCGTGCTGGCAGAGATTCTCTGGGGCCGGTGCTGCCGCGGGATGAATAGCTCGCGATTGTTTGTGCAAAATAAAACTGAATAAGGGCACCCGCGGAATTGGGAGATCTGAGTGACAACGACGAACCGTCAGCTACGTTTGCAAACGCGGCCGAAGGGATTACTCGCGCCCGGGGACCTACAGCTCTCGGAATCGCCAGTGCCGGAGTTGCAAGATGGGCAGGCGCTGGCGAAAGTGAAATACCTGTCGATGGATCCGACGATGCGCGTGTGGATGGCGGGGGACAGCTACTTGCCGGCGGTAGGGATCGGCGAAGTTATGCGGGCCGGCGGGCTGGCGGAGGTGGTTGAATCGCGGCACGCGCAATTCAAGAAGGGGGACAAGGTTTTTGGTCTGACAGGTTTGCAGGAATACGCAATTATTGAGGCGCAATCGAAGATCGCGTTTCAGAAGATTCCGTCGATTCCATTTGTTTCGGAGACGGCCTTTCTTGGGGTGCTGGGCATGACGGGCCTTACGGCTTACTTTGGCATGATGGAAATTGGGAAGCCGAAGAAGGGCGAGACGCTGGTCGTTTCTGCGGCTGCAGGAGCAACGGGAAGCGTCGCGGGGCAGATTGGCAAGATTCACGGTTGCCGTGTCGTAGGAATCGCAGGAACGGATGAGAAATGTGCCTGGCTGACGGAGGAACTCGGCTTCGACGCGGCCATCAACTACAAGCATCCTGATTGGAAAGAAAAACTGCTCGCCGCAACGCCCAAAGGCGTGGACATAAATTACGAAAATGTCGGCGGAGAAATCATGGGGGCGGTTCTCGACCGCATGAACCTGCACGGGCGAGTGGTTCTCTGCGGCCTCATTTCCGCGTACACGAAGGAAACCGCAGGGCCGGCCAACCTGGGATTGCTTATCGTCAAGCGGCTCAAGGTAGAGGGCTTTCTCGTGCTGGACTACGCTTCCCGCTTCACCGAAGCCGCCATGGAACTCGGCAAGTGGAAAATGATGGGCAAGCTAAAAGACCGCCAAACGGTCGTCGAAGGCCTCGAAAAAGCACCGGACGCCATCAACATGCTGTTCACCGGCGGCAACATCGGCAAACTCATCGTGAAAGTGTGAACGAGGATGGCGAGCGCCGAACACTCTTATCCGCGTGCGAATCGCCGTGCGCCACATCAGTTCCCCTGCAATGGATAAGGAAGAAAACTGTAGTGTCCTCCATAGGCGCAAGACGCCCGCTATGAAGCAAACTGATTTGGACTCGATGCGCCTGTAGCCAGCCTGGCGGTCGGGTTTGGCTGCGAAGCTAGCGCGAGGAAGGCGGTGCTTGTGGTGGAGGACTGTTCCGCTTTCGTTCTTCGTCCATGTGCTTTAGAAATTCTTCGAACTTCGGTTTCTGTTCGGGAGTCAGGAACGCGCGGATTTGATCGCGGCCTTTCTGCCGGGTCTGATTCATCTGGGCATCGGACTGGTCGTGGATGGCCTTATATTCCGCATGCAACTGAGAAAGAATGGTGTCCAGTTGCCGGCTCTGGTCGCTGGTCAGGCTCAATTCCTGAGTCATCTGCTCGACGCGCCGCGCGCGCCGCTGTGGTTCGCTCAGAGGAGGATTGGAAGCCGCGACCGTGCCGCCGCGGTGGCCGTACAAATAACCAATCACGCCGCCGAGCGCCGCGCCGATGAGAAACACGGCCGCCACCCATAGCGCGGCTTTCTGTTTTGCGGAGCTTCCGTTCATCGCGGCTGCTCTGACAGGCTAACGAGGACTTCATCGTTGTTCGCCGGGGTTACGTTATATACCACCGGGTCTCCCGTAATGTCGGTGACCACAGACTTTGTAGCAAATGTATTGGCCGCAGGCTTTTGATAGAGCCAGCCGCTTGCCAGGAGCAATGCAATCGCCGAAGCCCAAGCGAGACGCGCGGCGAGCTTCGGGAAAAAAGCCAACGTGTCCGGCACGCGGGCCAATTCCGCCTTACGGGCAGCAATGGCGGCCATCACGCGCGGCGCAAACCACGGGCCGCCCATGGCGGCGCACGAGGTCAACTCTCCCATCAGGGCGCGAGACTCAAGAAGATTCTTCACGGTGGAGCGGCAATCCGCGCACGCGGCCGCGTGCTCTCTCAATGCCCCAGGCATACTTGCCATTAGCACAGAAAATTCTCCAGCGCCCGGCACCGCGTTTGCCGCGTCCTCGAGCTGCATTTCAATATCGCGACAAACCGTTCGCCCGTTGTTTAGCGTGCTTTTCATTTCAGACTCCTTCGACGGCTCGCGCAATCGCTGCAGTCCGTTCCATGCTCAAAATCAAGATCAGGCTCGAGAAAAATTCCACCGAGCATTGGCTCTGCCGGTCCGAACTCTTCCTGCCTATCGCCCACTGTTCTTTCATCCCAGTGTTCTTCCGCCAAGTTCATTCGCCGCGCTTACGGACCTTGTTCACAATTCGTCTACGCGCCCGAAAAAGGCGTACCTTCACCGTGTTTGCATTCAAATCCAAAACTTGCGCGATCTCTTCGACGGCAAAGCCTTCCACTTCCTTCAAAATCAGCATCAGGCGGTCGCGCTCATCGAGCCCGTGCAAGAGCCGTTCGACGCGCTCACGGGCTTCCAGCCTGTCGCTGATGTCCGGCCCGCCGCCGCCTTTTTCCTCGGCGGAGATCACCTGCCGGGCTTGCTCTTCGCTGAGGTCCGACTCATAAACCAGGGGCCGGACTTTTTTCTTTCGCAACATGTCCCAGCACTCGTTGACGGTAATCTTGTACAACCAAGTGCTGAAGGCCGCCCGCTGATCGAACCGCTTCAGCGAGAAATACGCCTTTACAAAAACCTGCTGCGCAATGTCCTCGACGTCCTCACGGCGCCGCAATATCCCGCCGGCAACGGCAAAGACGCGGTGCTGGTGGCGCCGCACAAGCTCTTCAAAAGCCTGCTGGTCTTCCTGCTGCGCCCGCCGGACAAGTTCCCGGTCATCCGCAGCGCCGGCCGCTTTGCCAGCGGACGGTTTGGCGGCCGCCGGACCGGCGGGGGACCCCAGGGGCTCTACTTTTGGGACGCGTGGCATGTCAATCCGGTTACGTCTAATGTAGCTTGGTTTCCGCGTGCCGCATCAAGTGTTTCAATTGGCGAGTGCCAAGTTTCCACTTGCTTGCACCTTATCTACATGGAATAATGCCGCCATGATTATAGGTGACCGTCTTCGCGCACTCCGCGAAGAAAAGAAACTCTCCCAGGGCGACATCGAAAAGCGAACAGGCTTGCTGCGTTGTTATATTTCCCGCGTCGAGAACGGCCATACTGTCCCGGCCATCGAAACACTGGAAAAGCTTGCGCGCGCATTAGAGTGCCCACTCTATCAACTCTTTTATGACGGTGAAGAACCGCCGCAGTTGCCGAATCTCCCCAAGCGCAAGTCGTCGGATGACATCGCATGGGGCAGCGTCGGTAAAGATGCACGCTTTCTCAACAAGCTTCGCCGCCTGCTGGGAAAAGTGGAAGAAGGAGACCGCAAGCTCATTCTGTACATGGCGCAGAAAATGGCTAACCGCTAGTTCTGCCGCCAATTTTACATAGCTTGCTGTCGAATAAACGGGTACTCCTGGATGGGCCGCGTTAAGTCCCTCCGCGGCCTCAGTTTTCTTCAGGATGGCACGACGCTAGATCCAGCCTCCGTCTCGCGTATGAGACTAGTTCCCTCCTTCGCGGTGTCTCGTTCCCCATATTAAAGTCATTCCCACTCGATGGTGCTAGGTGGTTTCGAGCTGATGTCGTAGACCACCCGCGTGACGCCGCGAACTTCGTTTACGATGCGTGTGGAAATACGCTCAAGCACTTCACCCGGGAGGCGGACCCAGTCCGCGGTCATGGCATCCTCAGATTCAACGACTCGAATGGCAACGGTGAGCCCGTAAGTCCGATAGTCACCCATCACGCCGACGCTTCGAATCGGAAGCAATACGGCGAAGGCTTGCCAAACCTTGTTGTATAGCGCGGCGCGCCGAATCTCTTCGACCACGATGGCATCCGCCTCTTGCAGAGTAAGGAGGTGCTCGCGGGTAATTTCTCCGAGCAGCCTCACAGCCAAGCCCGGACCCGGAAACGGGTGTTTCAGAAGAATCTCTTCTGGAAGGCCCAGCTCCTTACCGATGCGGCGTACTTCGTCTTTGAAGAGATCCCGGAGGGGTTCGATGAGGGCAAAGGGCATGTTTTCCGGGAGGCCGCCGACATTGTGGTGAGTCTTAATAGTGGCGGAAGGGCCCTTAACGGAGACGGATTCGATGACGTCGGGATAGAGAGTGCCCTGGACTAGCCAGGCGATTTGGCCGTGGGTGTCGCCCGTCTGGAGTTTTTGGGCTTCCTCGGCGAAGACGGCGATGAATTCCCTGCCGATGATTTTTCGCTTTTGTTCGGGATCGCTAACGCCAACGAGCTTGTCCAGGAAGCGGTCGGAGGCGTCGACTCCGATAACGCGAAGACCTAGACGGTCGCGCAGCATCTCTAAAGTATCCACAAACTCATTCTTTCGAAGCATTCCAGTATTGACGAAAATGTTTGTAAGGCGGTCGCCCATGGCGCGATGAACCAGGACGGCGGCTACCGTGGAATCCACTCCCCCGCTCAGGGCGCAAATAGCGCCGCCTGAGCCGACCTTCGTTCGAATGGCTTTGATGGTTTCATCGATGAAGGCGGAGCCGCTCCAGTTGCGTTCCGCTTTGCAAACACGGAAAAGGAAATTGCGGAGGAGTTCCGTCCCGCTTTCCGTGTGATTCACTTCCACGTGAAACTGCACCGCATATATTTTTCGCAGGGGATCCTCAAGTGAGGCGATAGCGTTGTCCGTGTGACCCGTGGCGTGAAATCCGGGGGGGACTTCGCGCACGTGATCGCCGTGGCTATTCCAGATGCGGAGGGAGTGGGGCACGCCGGCGAAGAGTTCTGATTCGTTTTCTCCGCTGACACTGCCGGCGCTTACTTTCAGTTGCGCACGGCCGTATTCACGGTGCTCCGCCTTTTCGACTTTGCCGCCGAGAGCGTGAGTAATCCACTGCATGCCATAGCAGATGCCGAGGACTGGCACGCCCATAGCGAGGATGGCGGGATCGCACTTGGGGGCGTCGGCGTCGTAAACGGAGCTGGGGCCGCCGGAGAGGACCAGACCGACAGGCTCAAATTTACGGATTTCTTCCATTGCGGCGGTGCATGGGAGGATGGCGGAGAAGACTTGCTGTTCGCGGATGCGGCGGGCGATGAGTTGGGTGTATTGGCCGCCGAAATCCAGAACCACGACGCCGCCTAGCTCGGATTTTGGCTTGTGGTGCTGTTCCGTCATTGCGGCTCCTGTCGCCATCGTTTGCCTCACGCAGATTAGCTGTACAAACGCACCGGTTCAAACACCGGCCATCACAAATTCTCGGCTCCAAGCCTTGTTGGGTGCGGGGTCAACTGGGGTTCGATATTTCGTATCTGCATCCTTGCATGCAGGGGCGCAGCTTGCCGCGCCTCTATAAGGAAAACGCCGCGGGGTCATTGGACCACCAGGTTTAGAAGTTTGTTGGGGACGAAGATTATTTTTACGATGCGCTTGCCATCGATGTGGCGGGCTACGGCGGGATCGGATTTGGCTTTGCCGACCAGGTCGGCCTCGTTTGTGCCCGCCGGGACTTTTAGAGTAGTGCGCACGCGGCCGTTTACCTGGACTGGGATTTCGAGTTCGTTGTCTTTTGCGAGTTCCAGCTGCTCGTCGATCAGGACCGGCCAGGCAGCGCTCCAGAGGCCATCGGTGTTGCCTAGCATTTCCCACATTTCTTCGGCGATGTGAGGGGTCATGGGGGCGAGGAGCAGGGTGAGAATCTGCAAAACTTCTTTGCGTATCTCGGGGCGAACGCCGTTTTCAAGAGGCTCAGCGAGATAAATCTCGTTGGTCAGCTCCATGATCTGGGCGATGGCGGAATTGAAGTGCCAGCGCTTCTCGAAGTCCTGCGTAACCCTGGTCATCGTTTGATAGGTGACGCGGATCAGGTCGCGTTCCTTGTCCGTCATGCCTTTCGAGTCGAAATTCCAGTTCCGGGTGCCGCGGATGGCTGCGGCGTGCTTGTCGACGAGGCGGAAGACGCGGTTGAGGAAGCGCCAGGAGCCTTCAATGCTTTCTTCGCTCCACTCGAGATCCTTTTCGGGAGGGGCGGCAAAGAGAGTGTACAGCCGGCCGGTGTCGGCGCCATATTTTTCCGCCATGTCGATGGCGCCGACTACGTTTCCGCGCGATTTGGACATGGCAACGCCCCCTTTTTGCACCATGCCCTGCGTGAAGAGGCGGGCGATCGGCTCATTGTGACCGACAAGGCCGAGATCGCGCATGACTTTGCACCAGAAGCGGGAATAGAGCAGGTGCAGGATGGCGTGGGTAATGCCACCGATATACTGGTCGATGGGAAACCAATAGCCGACTTTTGCGGAATCGAACGGGGCTTCGCTATTGTGCGGATCGCAATATCTGTAGAAATACCACGAGGAGTCGACGAAGGTGTCCATCGTGTCTGTTTCGCGGCGCGCGGGGCCGCCGCACTTCGGGCACGTGGTGTTGACGAACTCCGGAGTGGAGGCGAGGGGGGATTCGCCTTCGCCAGTGAGTTTGGGATTGGGCGGGAGCAGGACGGGCAGATCTTTATCGGGAACGGGTTGCAGGCCGTGCTCCTGGCAATAAACGACAGGAATCGGAGTGCCCCAATAGCGCTGACGAGAGATGCCCCAGTCGCGAAGGCGGTATACGATTTCGCCGCGGCCGAAACCTTTTTTCTCGGCGAAAGCAGTCATTTTCGCGATGGCTTGCTCGACGGAAAGGCCATTGAATGGGCCAGAATTGACGAGCTTGCCGTTCTGATGTTCGTCGAAAGCAGCGGTCATTTTTTCTTCGACGAGCGGTTCGCCGTCGCCAGGCTGAACGACGATGCGCACTGGCAGTCCATATTTGCGGCAGAATTCGAAGTCGCGCTGGTCGTGCGCAGGGACGGCCATAATAGCTCCCGTGCCGTATTCCATGAGGACGAAATTGCCGACCCAGATGGGGATTTTTTGGCCGTTGAATGGATTTAGGGCATAGCGACCGGTGAAGAAGCCTTCTTTCTCCGCGGTCGCCAGATCTTCGGTCTTTACCGAGGTCTGGCGCATTTTGCCAAGTCTCGTCCATTCGATGCTGTCCGCCGGAGCCCAGCTCAGGAGTTTCTCGACGGCGGGATGAGCGGGCGCGAGGATGAGAGCGGTAGCGCCGTAGATGGTGTCGATGCGCGTGGTGAAAATTTCGATGGGGGGAGCGCCTTGCACATCCTCGACGGCAAATTTGACCCGCGCGCCTTGCGAGCGGCCAATCCAGTTGCGCTGCATGGTGATGACGCGCTCGGGCCAACTGCCTTCAAGTTGTTTGAGGTCATCGACGAGTTGGTCGGCGTAGACGGTGGTTTTCAGGAACCACTGTTCGAGTTCGCGGGACTCGACGAGCGTATCTTCGTGGCGCCAGCAATAGCCGCCATTCACGACCTGCTCGTTGGCGAGCACGGTGCAGCACTTGGGACACCAGTTCACCCGGCTCTTTTTGCGATAGGCAAGACCGCGCTCGAGCATGCGCAGGAAGAACCACTGGTTCCAGCGGTAGTATTCGGGCTCGCAAGTGGAGATTTCGCGGCGCCAGTCGTAACTGAAACCAAAGCGGCGTAGAGTTCGCTGGAATTCGGCGATGTTGTTATTGGTCCAGACGCGGGGATGGGTGTTGTTCTTGATGGCGGCGTTTTCGGCGGGCAGGCCGAAGGCGTCCCAGCCCATGGGATGAAGGACGTTGAAGCCGCGCATGCGCTTGACGCGGGCGACGACATCGCCGATGGCGTAATTGCGCATGTGGCCCATGTGCATCGTGCCGGAGGGATACGGCAGCATTTCCAGAACGTAATATTTTGGTTTTGCGGGATCAGCTTCCGTTTCGAACACGCGGGCCTCGGCCCAGCGCTTTTGCCACTTGGCTTCGATCTCTTGTGGGTTGTAGTCCGCCACGCCTCGCTATCCCCTCTTGGTCTTGCGCGATCCTTTGGACTTGCTTGCCGATGCTTTGGCTTTGATAGCCACTTTCGATTTCCTTGCAGCGGCTTTCTCGGCTTTGGCCGTTTTCGCCTGGATCTTTTTAATCGCCGCGGTGAGCATCGAAAACCCCTTTTCGGCGGGAGGCGCGTGTTCGCTCAAGCCGGCAAGTTCCCAGAGCTTGGCCACGTTGCGGCGATCGTCGCCCGGATTGTCGATGGGCGTTTCGAGGAGAAAGGCGCGGCCTACAAGGCCATCAGGCGGCAATGCGCCAAGTCGCGGGTGCGTCAAGATGCGGCGAAAGGCTTCAAGGCCGATTTTGCCCTCGCCGATGTTCTCGTGGCGATCGACGCGGCCGCCGAGCGGAATTTTCGAATCGTTGGCGTGGAAGACGGGGACGCGCTCGAGACCGATCGTGGAGTCGATCACATCGATCATCGAGGTCAGGCCGGTTTCGCTCTTGATGTCGTAGCCCGCGGCGAAGAGATGCGCGGTGTCGAGACACGCGGCTGCAGGTATGTCCTTTAATGCGGCGAGGATTTCGGCAAGCTCTTCGAGGCGCGAGGCGACAGCGCTTCCCATGCCGGCCGTGTTTTCAATGAGAATGCGCAGGCCTCCGAGGGAGACCCGCTTGGAGCCTTGTTTTACGGACTCAACGACGGTGCGTACAGCCTGCTCGGGGGAAGCGTCGCCTCGCGAGCCGGGGTGAACCACGAGAAAATCAGCGCCGAGCGCCACGCCTCGTACGAGTTCATCCTGAAAGGCTTGGATCGAGCGCGTTTGCAGCATGGGCTGGACGGCGGCCAGATTGATCAGATAGTTCGCATGAATGACGAGCGGACCGAGACGGAGCTCTGCGCGGCGGGCACGAAAGGCTGCGGCATCGACTTCGGCAATGCGTGCGGAGCCCCCTTGCCACATGCGCGGGCTGGCCGAAAAGATTTGCAGCGCATTGCAGCCGAGTTTGCGCGCGGATTCGAGGGCATTGACGTAACTCCCCGCGATGGATGCGTGGATGCCGATGCGAAGGCTGCCGTCCATCCAGGTGGGTGGAAGCGGCTCGGGCTCCGGTTCCGGGTGGTACTCGTCTTCGGGGTCGAACTCGGAGACGCGTGTGAGCGGTTGTTCTGATGTTCCCATAAAGAAAATCGGCCTGTCCTTAAACTAGCTATTCTACCACACGCGACAAATGGGCTCGCGCTATGGAGCGGGCCGTGAGAGATTTGCGGCGTTGCGGCGGCATGCCGTAGACTACTGGATTGCTCGGAGTCGAGCGCGGGCACAGGGGAGCTGCCGATGCTGGTCGTCATGCAATCGCACGCCACGGATGAGCAGATTCGGGGTGTGTGCGAGCGCATTGAAAGCCTGGGGTTGAAGGCGCACCCGATTCCAGGGACGGTTCGAACGGCCATTGGGATTACCGGGAATAAAGGGGCGGTCGATCTCGGAGTGTTGGAATCGCTGCCGGGAGTCGTGGAGTGCATCCCGGTCAGCAAGCCATACAAGCTGGTGAGCCGCGACGCGAAGGAAGAGGATAGCGTACTGCGGATACCGACACCGATGGGCGACGTGTTCGTCGGAGGCAAAAAAATTGCGCTGGTGGCGGGGCCATGCGCCGTCGAAACGGAAGAACAGTGTTTGGCAATTGCGGAACGCGTGAAGAAGAGCGGTGCGCGATTGTTTCGCGGAGGGGCTTACAAGCCAAGAACTTCGCCATATAGCTTTCCAGGGGCTAGGCTTGCCGGGGTTGAAGATTCTCGCTAAGGTGCGCGAAATATACGGATTCGGGATAATCACCGAGGCCATCGACAACGAAAGTTTGGATTTGGTGGAGGAATACGCGGACGTTATTCAGATAGGCGCGCGGAACATGCAGAATTATTCCTTGCTTAAGCGGGCCGGGCGCGCGAAGAAGCCGGTGCTCTTAAAGCGCGGGATGTCGGCGACACTGGACGAGTTTTTGATGGCCGCCGAATATATTTTGTCGGAGGGAAATTACAGCGTGATGCTGTGCGAGCGCGGCATACGGACCTTTTCGGATTTTTCGCGGAACACGCTGGATTTGGCGGTGGTGCCGGCGGTGAAGAAACGCAGCCACTTGCCGATTTTGGTTGATCCATCGCACGGGACGGGAAAACGGCACAAGGTTCTGCCTCTTTCGCGCGCGGCAATCGCAGTGGGAGCGGATGGATTGCTCGTCGAAGTGCATCACGAGCCGGACAAGGCGCTTTCCGACGGCATGCAGTCGATTTTACCGGAGGAGTTCGCCGAACTGGTCGAAGAGGTGCGCCAAATTGCGGCGGTATTGCGGCGCGAAGTAAATTGAGGACCTCTGAACGATTACGGACTCATAGAACGCTTGTGCTTTCTGCCGAATCGCGTGCGCGTGGCTAATTCCGCAGCCAGCATGTAACAATTCCTCCGACCCATGAACACGCCTCGCAACCTCCGTGTGTTTTTCCTGCTGGGCATCCTGCTGATTGCGGGAGTGGTGCAGGTTTTGCACGACCACCAGCCATCTTTTCTAAGGCTGGGCTTGCGATTGTGCGCATATGTTTCGACGGCTGATGGAAGCGTGACTGTCGTCGACCTCGTGAAGCTGGCCGCGACCGCGCGGATTTTTGTTGGCAGGGGGATTTCCGGAATGCGCGAGCATCCGACGCGCGCGGAGATCTGGGGCGCGAGTTCGGCAGGCGGATTCGTTTGGGTGATCAACACGCGAGCGAATCAACTCACCGCGCGCGTTGCGGTGGGGCCGCTTCCCTACACGGTCGACTTTTCGCCGGATGGCAGCCGGTTATATACGACATCGGCGGGATCGGACACGCTATTGGCCATCGATTGCCAATCGCACAGCGTACTGGGGCGCGCGCGGACGGGTGGCGAGCCTGTACTGGCGCGCGTAACGCCCGACGGGAAAAGCGTGCTGGTCGTGAATCGCCGCGACGGCACGCTGGGGATTCACGACTCCGCGACGCTTGCGCTGCGCAGCACCATCCGCGTCGTCAATCAGCCGGAAGAGGTCGTCATTCTGCCAGACAGCAGCCAGGCATTTGTTCTGAGCCGGAACGTAGCTGAACTTTCCATGGTCGATTTGCAGAGAAGCCTACTTGTGACGAATCTCGATCTAGCCGGGAACCCCTCGGACATGCTGCTCAAGCCGGATGGGGGCGAACTCTACGTTATTTCGCCAGAAGCACACGGTTTGCAGGTCATCGACACCTGGACCCACGAGGTGGGTGACTACATGGTGCTTGGGTCATCGCCTATGCGGGGCGTCTTGAGCGCGGATGGAAGCACGATGTATGTTTCGGACAGCGCGGCGGGGCATGTTGTTCCCGTAGACATCGCGAATCGGCGGATCATTCGCAACCCCGGCACCGGGAAGGAGTTTCCGATTCCAGCAGGGCAGACGCCGGGGGCCCTGCGTTTCGATCCCAATGAAAATCTGCTGATCGCCGTGGACCATGGCTCCGGGGATGTTGCCGTGATTCGCGTGCGTACGAACAGCCTGCTGACGATGATCCCAGTCGGAGATAGCCCGCAAGATCTTGCGGTCAAATTGTTTTAGACGAGTTGCGCGAATTAGCGGTCGCGCAGAGCGATGAGCGTGTCGGCGCGCATGGCGCGGCGCGTGGGAAGGTAGCAAGCCAACAGCGTGACCGTGATCATAAGAACGGCGGCGGCCATGAAAGTGGCGGGATCGGCAGGGCTGACGCCCTTGAGTTCGCTAGCAAGAAGGCGCGTAACGGCGAGCGCAGAGACCAAAGTACGCAGCGGAGTCCAGCGACTTCATTTGGTCGCGCAGGGCGACGAAGGCGCCTTTGGGATAAGTGCCAGTAATGCTGACGAGATTCTCTGGCGCCGCGAACGGCAAGGGCCGAAGCAGAATGCCGTCTACCAGGCTGAAAATGGCGGTGTTTGCGCCGATGCCGAGAGCGATCGTGAGCACTGCGACGATGGTGAATCCCTGATTCTTGCGAAGCATGCGCGCGCCGCAGCGCTTCCTGGTGCGATACTCCATCGCGGACCAAATCCTTAGCATATGCGTCGATGTGAAACCGAAGTTCCACGTCCATTTCGTTCTCCAGGCGAAGGCGTCCGAACGTGGCGCGCAACCAAGAGCGCAGTCGGTTCCAGCAGGTCATCCCGCCTCACTCGTAACGCAGAGCGACGATTGGATCCACACGGGTGGCGCGTCGCGCGGGGATATAACTCGCGATAAGCGCGACGGTAAGGAGAACGAGGGATACGGCGGTGAAGGTGAGGGCGTCCGTCGAGTGCACCCCATAGAGCAAAGAAGACAGCACTCGAGTGGCGAGCAACGCTCCCGCCAGTCCTATCCCCAAACCGATGCCCGTTAGCCGAACTCCGAGTCCGAGTACGTCGCGAAGGACGTCGGCCTGCGTCGCCCCCAGCGCCATGCGGATGCCAATGTCCCGAGTGCGTTGCGCCACCGAATAAGAAATCACGCCGTAGATTCCGATGGCCGCAAGGACCAGGGCGAGACTGCTGAAGAGCCCCAGAAGAATCAGCGTGTATCTCCTCGTTGAGACGGAATTGGTCATTAGTTGACTCATGGTCGAAACATCGGAGATGGGCTGATCCTTGTCTATCGAAGCGATTTCGCCGCGAAGCGCGGAAGTCAGCGCCGATGGATCCACTCCTGATTTGACAGCCAATGTCATGTCTCTCGTCGGCGATTGAGGGAACGGAACGTACACTTCAAGACGCGCGGCGTTCGCAAGACCATAAAGCTTTGTGTCTCCAAAGACGCCAACAATCGTGAGCCACTTGGGCGGATTGGCAGCACTGGGATGGCCAAACATCAATCTCTTGCCGAGCGCATCGTCATTCGGGAAATATTGTCGCGCGAGCATGTTGTTGATTATCGCGACCGGCGGGGACGTTTCGTTATCCGTCTCGGTAAACGAGCGTCCGCGGATGAGCGGAATACCTAATGTGCTGGCATACCCGTCACTGACGATGTGAACGTCCGGGTGCGGGTAATTCCCCGGCTTGGGCAGGGGCATGCCTTCGATGGTGATGTCGGCACGGCTGTGGCTGTATGTGAGCGGAACCACGGTTCCGACGGAGGCACTTTGCACACCCGGGACGGCCCGTGCGCCATCGAGAACCCGTTGCCAAAAATTGCGAATCGCGGGATCTTTGTCATATTGGGCGGTGCGCAAATCCATTTCCATCGTGAGCACGCGGTCGGCTTGAAATCCGGGACTGACGGAAAGAAGAATATGCAGGGATTTCATCATCAATCCCGCTCCGGCCAAAAGAATCAGAGAGAGGGAAAGCTCAGCAACCACGAAAAGGCCGCGCAGCCGATTTTGCGCCGTGCCGGTTCCTGCCCCAGCGCTGCCCTCTTTCAATTGTGCTTGCAGGTCCGGTTTTGTCGAACGCGCGGCGGGTGCCAAACCAAATACGAACGCAGCGAGACCAATCAACAGTACAGCGAAGAGCAGCACTAGCGCGTTGAGGTTCAATGTCGCGCCCATCAGGATGTAGGGCGGAAGCAGACTCGTCATCGCACGAATGCCGGCGTACGCCAGCAAAATACCCAATACGCCGCCAAAGAACGCCAGAACGAAGCTCTCAGTCAGCATTTGGCGAATGATCCGCTTGCGCGTTGCTCCAAAGGCGATTCGCAGAGCGATTTCTCGAGTTCTTCCCGCTCCTCGGACGAGAAGCAGATTGGCAACATTCGCGCAGGCGATCAGCAGCACGCAAATGACCGCGCCGAAAAGACTCAGGATCGCGGGTCGCATGTCGCCGACGAAGGCTTCGCGAAGCAGATGCAGACTCACACCGAACTCATCGTTGCTTCCCGGATATTCCGCGGCAATCCGCGCAGCGATGCCTTGCATTTCCGAACGCGCTTGGGCAATGCTCGCGGGAGAAGCCAGTCTTCCGAGGACGATCATGTCTCCTCTTTCGCCACGTTCCGTTGCGGCAGGATTCGCTGTCGCCCAAACTCCAATCGGTTCCAAAACGTCCGTCTTATCCGGCCAGCGAAAGTTTGGGGGCAAGACTCCGATGATGGTGTAGCTGTGTCCGTCGAGCATAACCGTGCGGCCGACGGCGTTCGGATCGGCGCCGAAATGCGACTGCCACAACGAGTAGTTCAGCATCACGACAGGAGCCGTTCCGGCTTTCTCTTCCGAGGCGTCAAAATCGCGCCCGATAATGGGATGTACACCCAGCATGGAAAGAAAATTTGCGGAGACGGCTTCACCATCGATACTCTCGGGCTGGTTCACGCCGGAAAGGTTGAAACCAACTCCGTGAACGGCAGCCATCTGTGAAAAATTGCGGCTCTGGGAGCGCCAGTCCAGAAAATTTGGATAGGAGACGCTGACATCACCAACTTTCGGAGTCGTCTCATTCAAGAGGACCAGCCGCGAAGAATCCTGGTAAGGGAGCGGCTCAAGGAGAACGCCGTATACCACGGAAAAAACGGCGGTGTTGGCGCCGACTCCGATCGCGAGCGTAAGCACCGCTATGGCCGCGAATCCGGGACTCTTGCGCAGCATGCGGACGCCGTAGCGCAAATCCTGAATTGCGGATTCGATCAGTCTTACACCGCGCGCCTCCCGTCCTTCCTCTTTCACGCGTTCGATGGCGCCGAACTCCACGCGCGCTCGGCGTATCGCCTCTTCGCGTGATACTCCGCCTCGCATCAAGTCTTCCGCGTAGGTTTCCACGTGAAAGAGCAATTCGGCGTCCATCTCGCTTTCCATGCGCGAGCGTCGTAAAGTTGTCCGTGCCCAGGAACGAAAGCGGCTCCATAGCGTCATACTTCCTCCGGCTTGGTGCCCAGAATCCCGGCGATAACGTCGGCCATACGATTCCAGTTCGCGGCTTCCGCCAGCAACCGGCGCTTCCCTGCCGCGGTGAGCCGATAATATTTGGCTTTGCGCTTGTTTTCGGATTCGCCCCATTCGCTGGTGATCCAGCCTTGATGTTCGAGACGGTACAGCGCGGGATAAAGGGAGCCTTGTTGAATTTCGAGGCGGTCTTTCGAGATTTGCTGAATGCGCAGAAGTATGCCGTAGCCGTGCAGCGGCCCGAGCGACACAGCTTTGAGGATGAGCATGTCCAGGGTGCCCTGCAAGAGATCGAGTTGCTTATCCATGAACGCGGCTTCTCCTAGAAGAACTAGGAATGTAGCTCCACTCTCCTAGGCTGTCAAGGAGAAAGAATCCATGCGGGCATCACGAACCGGGAGGCTCGCGGATATTTTGGATTGAGGAACGCCAGACGCCGCCGGCGTGACCCGGGAGAGGAATGATTTGGCGGGTGCGCGAATCAGGCGTTCTCTACGGCCGGCCAAGCGAAGTGATCTTCCCCGAGGTTCACTTCGAGAAAGCCCTCCGCAGGCAACACATCCACCGGCAAGCCGCCGTGCCATAGCGCAACACCAAGCTTCAGCCTCGTTTGCCCCTGCAGCTTGATTTCGCTTCGCTGGATAGCGACTTCCAGGATGCGATCGAAAGAAGTGTCCGCGACGCTCTTCGGATTCAGCAGGCACAGGCGGCCCATTTCCACCGCAAATTCCTGCAAGTGGCCGCGCTCCAACTTCGCCACAATAGTTATTTCTTCGGCTCCGCCAATGGTAATGCGGAATTCCGAATCTTCAAGTTCTCCTAGCAGATCCAGAAATGGATCCACGCGAACGCAGAATCGCTCTTCTTCGAACCCATAGCGCAGTTCATGCAGATAAAATGTCCGCCCGTGCATGGCACCGCCGCGCCGCTCGGGAGAATAGAGTCCGGCTCCCAGCCATTCGAAGTAGGAAGAGTCTCGTCCATCCACGGCAATCTTTAGAAAACCAGTAGGGGCGAGTTGCAAAGCATGTTCCGGTTTCCGTTTGATGGGCTTTGCCAATTCCTGGGGCGCCACCTGGCCGAGCGCCAGGTAAACGGCCGTCAAGAGTTTGCGATAGAGCGCATCGAATTCGGCGTCATTCGCGGTGCTATGTTCCGGACCGAACCACCAGCACCAATCGCTTCCCTCGGCGGCCAGCAGCGATTCATGCGCCTCTTTCAGCGCTTCTTCGCCGGGCGCACCGTCACGGCCTTGCTGCCGCGCTTCCGCGGCACGTCCGTACGCTTCGCGCGCGTCCCAGAGCAGTTCCCACGCGGCGACGTCTTCGCTATGGCCAATCCACACATCGAAATTTGCATTAATCCAGGAAGCCGGGAAAATCCCCGCATTGGATGGAATATCGCCGGCAGCGGCGATCGCTTCGCTCGCCGTGAGCGCTCGAAAATCCTGATCTCCCTGAATCCGCCCATAGAATTCTCGCAGAAACTCGCGGCCATTCCCCGAATAGTATTCCCAGGCGTTTTCTCCGTCGAGGAACAAACAAACGGTCAAAGGCTGCGAAGTCTGCACCCGTTCACCAAGTTCGCGAAGTCTCCCGTGTAAATCCGCAGCGGCGTCTTTGCCATTCATGCGGCTATAGACGAACCCGATCAGATCGGAAAGGTGGTGATCGCGGAACAATCCCGTGATTGGCTTCCCTCCGAGCTGCACGCGCAATGGCTGATACAGACGCTCCGCATTCGCCGGAACACCCTTCGCATCGCGAAAGAATCCGACGTTCAGCGTCCGGCCAAGAACGCCTTCGTCCGTACCAAACCACTGGAATCCTTCCTCGGCGGCGATCGTCAAAGCCTGATCGGAAACGGAGCCTTCCGAGGGCCAGAGTCCCGCCGGCTTTGCGCCGAACACGCGTTCGTGGTATTCACGGGCGCGCCGAAGTTGCTCGCGCGCATCTTCGGGGTGACGGAATGCTCGCCGCGGGAGCGGCGTGGCAGGATTGGCCACTCGCGCGATGTCCGAATCGCAAATAAGCGGAAGGATGGGGTGATAAAACGGAGTGGTGCTGAGTTCCACTTGGCCGGTTTGTGCCGCAGCGCGATACTCAGGCAATATCAAGCCGAGCAATTCCAATTGCTTCGCCTTCAGGGCAGCCTTGTCATTTTCCGTGAACTCTTTTCCTTTGTTTGCAATTCGGCTGACGACCGAATCTTTTTCGAACCAGGATTCTTCCATCCAAACCAATTGCGAGAGCAGTTGCAGGTCTCGCCAGTCGCGCGGCGTAAAAGAGACCAGCGCTTGCGCCCCGCCAGCGGGTTGCGCCCATTCATGCAGCTCCACAAAACGCGGCCATCGCGACATCAATCGCTCATGATTCACTTGAAACGCACGGGCTAGAATTTCGGCTTTGTCTTCTCGTGTCAATTCCTCGGCCGGCTTGAAAGCCAATGAAAACCACGGCTCGTTAAATTCTCCGCTGGCGTATTCCTCGAGTTGCATTCCGAGCGAAGGCACGACGTTGAAAGTGGCGTGAAAACGGGGGAAATCCTTGAGCATCGCCACCATGCCCCAATAGTCCTTCAGGGCATGGAGCCTCGTCCACGCCAATACAAAGCGGCCAGTCTCCGGATCCCGGTACTGCGGCTGGTGCATGTGCCACAACACCGCCAAATGCACGCGATTCATCGCGACTCTCTTTCCTGTCCGCCTTGCGCTGCCGTGTTACACTCACGGTTCGCCTCATGCGTATCCTGGACCGCTATATCGTCCGCGAAGTTTTTCGTCACGCACTCCTCGGGCTTGCCGTATTCACTTTCGTATTTTTCGTGCCGAAGCTTGTCCAACTGATGGAGCTGTTTGTCCGTCACAGCGGTTCGGGATCTCAAATCTTCGAGCTCTTCCTGTGTATTCTGCCTGGCGTTTTCACGTTCACGCTCCCCATGGCTGTCCTGATCGGCGTACTCCTCGGCCTTGGCCGCATGTCCGCGGATAGCGAGATCATTGCCCTGACAGCCCTGGGCATTGGCCGCCGCCGCATTCTGCTGCCCGTGGGCGTTCTGGCCCTGGCTGGCGCACTCGTTACACTCTGCATGACCCTCTGGCTCGGGCCGATGTCCGTGCGCGAATACCGAACTCTCGAGACGGACCTGGTTGCTTCTCAGATTTCTTTCGCCGTGCAACCCCGCGTCTTCGACGAACGCTTTCCCAAGCTGGTGCTATATGTCAACGATGTGTCTGCCAGCGGCACCCATTGGCACGGTGTGTTTCTTGCTCAAGCCGGTAGAGAGAACGGCTCGCAACTCACCCTGGCGGAGAATGCGATTGTAATTGGCGAACCCAAAGAGGGCAAGTTGGAGCTTCACCTACAAGGCGGCACAACGCATGAATTTTCCCGCGATGACCCGGATCGCTATTCCGTGACCCTGTTTGGCCAGAGTGACTGGCCGATTGAGATGACTGGCCTCGTTCCGGCGCGGCCCAAGCAGCTCAGCAATACGGAGCGTTCGCTTCGAGAGTTGGCTGGCACAAAGGACGCCGGCTGGCGCGAAGCCCGCGTCGAATTGCATCGCCGGCTGGCGTTTCCCGCGGCGTGTCTCGTGTTTGCCCTCGTCGCCGTGCCGCTTGGCGCGCAGCCTCGCCGTGGCGGACGCGCAGCCGGGTCGCTGATTGCAGTCATCCTCATAGCCTCTTATTACTTGCTGACCGTGATTGGCGCTGGTTTGGCGCGCCAAGGCAGCGTCTCGCCCGCCGCCGGCATTTGGGGAGCAAATATTTTGCTGGTGATTCTGGGACTGGCGCTCCTTCCTCGCATGGAACAATTCCGTGGCGAAAACCGCTGGTTCAAACCAACAGTCCGCTTCCGGACCTGGGCCAGGCTCCTTCGCCGCAGGCAGGCACGTGCGCGCGCCGCAGTCATCGCCCATATCCCCAACGGGCAGATGGAACCAAGCGAGAACGGCGTGCAAACGAGCGGCAGCTTCCCGCGCTTGATGGACATCTATCTCTTGCGCCGTTTCTTTTTTTATTTCGCGTTGCTCATGGCAGCCTTCGTTTTTCTTTTTGAAACGTTCACCTTTTTTGAGCTGCTCGACGACATCGCGCGACACCGCGTTCCCTTCCTCATCGTTATCGATTATTTTCGCTATCTGACTCCATTCCTTCTTTATAACCTTGCGCCTCTCGGCGCGCTCGTCGCCGTTCTTGTAACGCTCGGAGTCATGAGCAAAAACAACGAAATCGTTGCCTGCAAAGCGAGCGGCATCAGCCTTTACCGCCTGGCTGTTCCCCTGCTTTTCGCCGGTCTGGCACTGGCCGCCAGCATGATCGTGCTGGACCAAACCTATCTCCCTTACGCCAACCAGCGGCAGGACGCCTTGCGCAACCAGATCAAGGGCCGTCCACCGCAGACCTACACGCATCCGCAGCGCTGGATTTTTGGCAACGACGAAAAGATTTACAACTACGATCTCTTTGACCCGGCGCAGAATTTTTTTGGCGGACTAAGCGTCGTGGAACTTGACCCTGCCACATTCCAGGTGAAGCGCCGCATCTTCGCCACGCGGGCGCAATGGTCCGATTCCGAGAAAGTGTGGGTCCTTGAGGGAGGTTGGGTGCGCGATTTCTCCGGCGGCGCCATCACTCGCTACGACCGCTTCACCGTTACCTCTCTGCCCGAACTTTCCGAGCCCCCCAGCTACTTCAACCGCGAGGTTCGACAAGCCTCCCAGATGAGCTGGGGCGCATTGCGCCGGTACATCGTCGATCTGCATAAAGCAGGATTTGACGTCGCCAACCTAACCGTGCAATGGCAAGTCAAGTTAGCGTTTCCCATGATTGCCCCCGTCAGCATCTTGCTGGCGATTCCTTTCGCCCTGCTGGTTGGGACTCGCGGCGCGCTCGGCGGAGTGTCACTGGGGGTAGCGATTGGAATCGTCTATTGGATGCTGGCGCGCTTGCTCGAGGCCATGGGCGGCGTTGGACAACTGCCGCCGTTTCTCGCGGCGTGGTCCACGGACATCATCTTCTTTTTTCTGGGCCTTTATTTTTTCTTTAAAATGCCTACTTGAATGAGCCTGCTGAAGCGACGGCATGAACTAAGATGGCTGCACACCGACGGCCTAAAGTATTACTTTAGATGCCTGTCGAAGAATTTATTTTGCTACTTCGCCCGCTTTTTCTTGGATTGTTCTTCTTCAACTACTGCTTGAGCTGCGGCAAGGCGCGCCACCGGTACTCGGAATGGCGAGCAACTTACGTAGGACAGGCCCGCACGGTGGCAGAACTTTACGCTGTCCGGGTCGCCGCCGTGTTCACCGCAGATGCCTAGCTTGATGCCGGGCCGCGTTTTGTTTCCCTTCGCCACGGCCATTTCGATAAGTTGGCCGACACCCGCCTGGTCGATTGTGGCGAAGGGATTCTTCTTGACGATCTCCAATTCCTGGTAAGGCCCGAGGAAAGAGCCAGAATCGTCGCGGCTCATTCCCAGGCAAGTCTGGGTCAGGTCATTGGTGCCAAAACTGAAGAACTCGGCAGTTTGCGCGATCTCATCGGCCGTGAGTGCGCCGCGTGGAACCTCAATCATCGTGCCCACCAGGTAATTCAGCTTTACACCCTTCTCCTTCATAACTTCGCTTGCGATGCGATGAACGACCTCAACCTGCAGGTCAAGTTCCTTCTTAAAGCCGACCAGCGGAATCATGACTTCGGGGTGTACCTTGATGCCCGCGTTCTGAACATCAGCGGCGGCTTCGAAGATGGCGCGGGACTGCATCTCCGAAATCTCCGGATAGACAATGCCGAGGCGGCAGCCACGGAAGCCAAGCATCGGGTTAAATTCATGCAATTCTTTAACTCTCTGCTGGATTTTTTCAACCGGCACTCCCATCTTCTTCGCCAGCGCGCTCTGCGCGGAACCTTCGTGAGGCAGGAATTCATGCAATGGCGGGTCAAGGAAGCGGATCGTCGCCGGATATCCCTTCAGCTCCTTAAACATGCCGGCGAAATCCTCTCTTTGGTAGGGCAGGATTTTAGCCAGTGCCTCCTTTCTGTGTTCTTTGGTGTCCGCCAAAATCATTTCGCGCATGGCGTCGATGCGATTCCCTTCAAAGAACATGTGCTCGGTGCGGCAAAGCCCGATGCCTACGGCGCCGAAGGCGAGAGCGTGAGCCGTCTGCTCGGGGGTATCGGCGTTGGTGCGGACCTGCAGGCGCGTAACCTTGGCACACCAGTCCATAAGCTTCTTGAAGTTTTGATACGTAGGGCTCTTGCTGGCGTCTAGAGATTTCTCAATGAGCACTTGCACGATCTCGGACGCGGCAGTGGGTATTTGCCCTGGATAGACTTCGCCAGCGGTTCCGTTGATGGAAAGAAAGTCTCCTTCTTTATATGTGGCGCCATCGACAGTCATGGTCTTCGCACCGTAATCAATCTGGAGCGCCGCTGCTCCACAAACACAGACCTTGCCCATCTGGCGGGCGACAAGAGCTGCGTGCGAACTGACGCCGCCCTTCGCCGTCAGAATGCCTTCGGCCGCGATCATTCCACGCAAATCTTCGGGCGAAGTTTCATTGCGGACTAGCAGGACCTTCTCTCCATTTCCCGCAGCCGCTACGGCACGATCCGCATTCAAATACATTCTGCCCGCCGCAGCCCCAGGCCCGGCTGGCAATCCTTTCGCAATCACCTTGGCGGACTGGACTGCTTTACGATCAAACACGGGTGCCAGTACTTGGTCGAGTTGATCAGCCGGCACTCGCCGGATGGCAGTCTTCCAGTCAATCAGCTTCTCCTTCACCATTTCAACGGCAAAGCGGACGGCAGCCAGCCCTGTTCGCTTGCCGTTGCGCGTCTGGAGCATAAAGACCTTGCCGTCCTGGATCGTGAACTCGAAGTCCTGCACGTCCTTAAAGTGTTTCTCTAAGGTTTGGCGAATCTTCTCCAATTCTTGAAAGGCTTTGGGCAGGTAGTTCTTGAGCTGGGCGACAGGTTCCGGCGTGCGCACGCCAGCCACCACGTCTTCTCCCTGCGCATTGATAAGGAACTCGCCGTAGAAAACTTTCTCTCCGGTCGCCGGATCGCGCGTGAATGCCACACCGGATCCGGATTTGTCGCCGGTATTGCCATAGACCATCGCCTGTACGTTTACGGCGGTGCCCCATTCGGACGGGATATTGTATTTGCGACGATAAACAACGGCGCGATCATTCATCCAGGAACCAAACACGGCGCCCACCGCGCCCCAGAGCTGCTTCCACGCGTCCTGCGGGAACTCTGTTCCGCTACGTTCCTTAATAAGTTTCTTGAAGCGGACCACCATCTCCTGAAGATCGCTTACGGTCAGTTTCGGGTCGTCGACATCGGCATGATAGCGCTCCTGCTTGAGGCCGTGAATGACAACCTCGAATGGCTCGTGGTCCTCGTTCGGACGTTTTTGCACGTTCATCACGACATCGCCATACATTTGAATAAACCGCCGATAACAGTCCCAGGCGAACCGTTCATTCTTGGTCGCCTTGGCCAGCGTGAGTACGGTTTCATCGTTCAGTCCGAGGTTCAAAATCGTATCCATCATTCCAGGCATCGAATCGCGGGCGCCGGAACGGACAGACACGAGCATCGGCATGGCCTTGTTGTCGCCAAACTTCGTGCCCATAATCCTTTCTACTCGCGCGACGGCTTTCCTGACTTCCGCGTCGAGCGTCTTCGGATAGGTCTTTTTATTTCCGTAATAGTAAGTGCAGACTTCCGTCGTGATAGTAAGACCGGGAGGCACTGGCAAGCCAATCCGGCTCATCTCGGCAAGACCGGCGCCCTTTCCACCCAACAGCGCGCGCTGACTTCCCTCGCCCTCCGCGTTACCCGCCCCGAAAAAATAGACCCATTTAGCCACTGTGCTCCTCGCTTGTCGTTTTTTAGATTTTGAAAATCCTCTCGCGAATACCCGCCGCATGGCGGCCGAAGAAATTTGTCGGCACGCCGACTCCATTCACGTTCTACAACGTAAAGCAAAACTTCATCTCCTCTATCGGCGTTCCTCTCCGCCTAATTCCGAGAAGTCTGCAATCGTCGTGAACTCCCGCAAGATCTCAGCCAACAATGCTAAACGGTTCTTCCGCACCGCTTCGTTCTCCGCCATCACCATAACGTTCTCAAAGAAGTCATCCACTGCTTTGCGCAGCCCCGCGATGACTTCAAGCGCTTCTTGATATTTTCCCGCACGCTTCTCCGCCTGCACTTTGGAGGCAGCCGACCGCACGGCGGAGAATAAGGCCTGCTCCGCGCCGTTCTCGAATAATTCCGTTTGAATTCCCCTCGCTTCATCTTTCTTGAAATTGGACTTCTCGAGAATATTCCGGATACGCTTGAAGGATACCGCCAGCGGCTCAAAGTTTTTCGACTTGCGGATGGCCCTCAATGCAATAAGCCTCCTGTGCGCGTCGACCAAATCGTCGACCCCGGCGCGGAACACTGCGTTCACTTCGTCGTAGCTGAACTTCTCCCGTTCGCGAAGCACAAATTTCGCGCGGTCCAGGAGGAACTCCAGAACCTGTGTCTCTTGTTCCGGAGTAACTCCCCGTTTGGGAGGATTGGTGAGCAGCGCCTTGGCTGCCGCACCAACAGCCAGCGAAATCGAGACGGGAAGCTTGCGTTCGAGGATGATTTTTACGATGCCTAAAGCAGCGCGGCGCAAAGCGTAAGGATCGCTGGAGCCCGTCGGCACCAATCCCACGCCAAAACATCCGACGA
Source organism: uncultured Acidobacteriota bacterium (assembly GCA_963718945.1). GTDB lineage: Bacteria > Acidobacteriota > Terriglobia > Acidiferrales > UBA7541 > Acidiferrum. The sequence goes on from CAVRAJ010000001.1 coordinate 573,038, forward strand.
TGGAATCGAGCTTGTCTGCCAAAGCAACGGAACAGCCGGTCAGGTTTCTCGGGATTGGATCCTCGAGCCCCACAGGGCGGTGGTGGTCGTAAATCGCATCGGCGACGTCGTCGGATTCGCCCTGTGCCCGTGCGTAAAGCCCGCCCACGATTCCCTGCAACTCGGTGAATTCGTGCACCATCTCCGTGGCGAGGTCGCATTTCGAAAGTTCCGCCGCCCGGTCCGCTTCCGCAACGTGCGCTTGCACCAGTCCGCTGCTGAACCATTGTTCCGCGAGCCAGCGTGCGATCGTGCGCACGCGTTCCACTTTATCGCGGTAACTTCCCAGCCGCGATTCGTATGTGACGCGCTCCAGTTTCGGCAAGTAGTCGGCGAGCCGACACTTCTGATCCGCCTCCCAAAAAAATTGCGCATCGGCAAGCCGCGCCCGCAATACCCGTTCGTGCCCAGCGCGCACCAACCCCTTCGGATCTTTCGCAAGATTAATGACCGCAAGAAAATGAGGCGCCACCTCCCCGCTCCGCTTTTCCACCGCAAAATACTTCTGATGCCCGCGCATGACGGTGACCAGAATTTCATCCGGCAGGGCCAGGAAAGCAGGGTCGAACTCCCCTTCGAGCACGCTGGGAAATTCATTGAGATAGGTGACGAGCCGCAGCAACTCCGCGTCTTCGTGGATTCGGTACCCGCCCCTCTTCGCGTGCGCTGCCAACTCCTTCGATATCTTCTCGCGGCGCTCCGCAGGGCGGACAATCACTCCGTTAGCCCTCAGTTTCTTCTCGTAGTCCGCGAAGTCTTTTACGCGAAGCGGTCCCTTGCCGAGAAACCGATGACCGAGCGTCATGTTTCCTGCAACAACTCCGGCAAAGGTAAATTTCAGCGGCTTGCCGTTTACCACGGCGATGATCCATCGGATCGGCCGGATGAACCTGGCGCCATCAATCCCCGTCCAGGTCATCGATCTCGGCCAGGATAAATCATGAATCACGCGAGGGAGCATTTCCGTCAGAATTTGCTCGGCGGTGCGTCCGCGCCGCACCTGCTTTGCGGCCAGGTACTCGCCCTTCGCAGTCTTCACGACATAAAGATCCTTCAGAGGAAGGCCCTGCTTTTCCGCGAAGCTGTGAGCCGCGCGTGTCGGCTCGCCGAACGCATCGTAGGCCACCGATTTCGGCGGGCCCGTCACTTCGTTCACAACGTCCGCCTGTTTCTCCCGCAGACCTCTTACATGAGCGACAAGCCGTCGCGGCGCGCTGAATGTTTCCACTGTCACGCCGTCCGAAAGATTCTCTGCGGCAAGTAGCTTCTCCAAATTTGCGCGCAAATCTTCTTCCGCTTTGGACAACATGCCCGCCGGAATCTCTTCGCTACCGACTTCAAGCAATACTTCAACTCTCTCATCGGCAGTCTTTTCTTTCGACTGATTCATGCGCGCACCTCGCGCCGCACCACTGGTCCGCCAATCTGTTCCAGGTACGCAGTTGCTGTACGGCATGCCACCGTGCGCACTCGTGCCATCAGAGCCGCGCGTTCCGTCGTCGAAATCACGCCTCGCGCATCCATCAAGTTAAATAGGTGTGAACACTTCAAACAATGATCGTACGCCGGCAGGAGCGGATACCTCACGCGTTCGTTCCCTTCCGTCCCCGCAAATCCGTCCAGAAGTTCCTTGGCTTGTTTTTCGTGGAGGTCGAACTCCGCGCGAATCGCCTTAGCGTCGCTGCGGTTAAAGCTGTACTCGGAAAACTGCTGCTCCTCGGCCATCCGAATATCGCCATATGTTTTGTCCGCGGACCAGCGCAGGTCGTAGACGCTTTCGACATTTTGCAGAAAAGCGCAGATTCGCTCCAACCCGTATGTCAACTCGACCGAGATGGGATCAAGGTCAATGCCTCCACTCTGCTGAAAGTAAGTGAACTGGGTAATCTCCAATCCATCCAGCAGCACCTGCCAGCCAATTCCCCACGCGCCAAGTGTCGGCGATTCCCAGTTGTCTTCCTCGAAACGGATATCATGTTCCCTCAAATTTATGCCGAGGACCGCAAGGCTTTGGAGGTAGATATCCTGGACGGCCGCAGGAGATGGTTTCAGGATCACTTGAAATTGCGTGTGCTTGTAAAGACGGTTGGGGTTCTCCCCGTATCTTCCGTCGGCGGGCCGACGGCTGGGTTGAACATACGCAACGCGATACGCCGCAGGCCCAAGCACGCGCAAAAATGTTTCCGGATGCATCGTTCCAGCACCCACTTCGACATCATAGGGTTGCTGCAATACGCACCCTTGCTTCACCCAAAAATGCGAGAGTTTCAAAACTAGATCTTGAAAAGTCAGGCCGGTCGATTTTTTCTCAAGCTTTACTTTAGTTGTCAAGTGGGCTCCAAAAGCTTCCGCGTAGCCAACTGTTTCTCAGTATGGTGCTCTATCCAATTCAGCGATGCCTCTCGCAACTCCGCCGCTGGCACGTGCGTCAACGGAGGGAACACGATCTTATCAAGTTTCTCGCCAGCGAACCGTTCAGCCAGTTGCCTTCCTGCCAAATGCAGAGATTTCATCCCGCCACGCCGGCACTTTTCGCAGAGCAGTCCCGCTTCCCAGGACGCATGGAAGGCCGCTAGCTCACCAAACGTCGCGCCGCAAGAAGCGCATCGATCGAACCGCGGCAGCCACCCGCCCAGGCGCACCGTCCAAAAGGCGAAATAGCTGAGCGGCAACTGCCACGCTCCCGTGCGCTCGATTTCGCGCACCGTTAGCAAAAGCAGCCGGAACATGGACTCCGCCGTTTCATGTTCCGGCAGAACCTGCTCAGAGATTTCGCTGACGACCGCGAGTCCGGTGCTCAACTCATAATCGCTTTGCGACTTGTGAAACGATTCCAGCAGTTCACACTGTTGAATGCGCACCAGGTCGCGCGTCTCTTTTTCGATGTACCAGACCTGGACATGCGACAGAATCTCCAGGGTCGAGCCATAGCGGTTCTTGATCCGCCGAGCGCCGGATGCCACGCCTCGCATGCGCCCCGATGTCCGCCCGAAAAAGCTCACCAGGCGATCGGCCTCTCCCAGAGAAAAGGTCTTCAAGATGATGGCTTCCGTTTCCCTGGCAGGCATGTGCGGTCGGCGCGCCGACGCTTTTCTGGACAGCTTGCATACTTTCGTCCGATTCGCACGCGCGCGCAGAACCAATTTAATTATCACACACTCTCGCGTCGCGCAACGATTACATCGCGCGCTCGCCTCTCGCGCTGCGAAATAACACGCCGCATCTTTTCACAGAACCTCTCACAGTACCCCGGTCTGGCCGGACACCTCAACCTGCACTTGAGGTGCGTTCTTCTCCCGCGTCCGCGCGGCAAATGCAGCTTCCTGGTATTCTGTTAACCGGGCCTCCGCTGCCCCCGGAATTATCAGACACGCACCTTGCTCGCATCCCGCTTTGCATTTCTCCGCTCTTCCGTTACTCTGCACCACTCACCTATGCGCGCACCTCATTTCGATATTCTGGGCATCGGCGAAAACGCCACCGACACCGTGCTCCGCCTCGCCCAATTCCCCGCCCTGGGAACCAAAGTGCAAATGCTTGGGGCCAGTATCTTGCCCGGCGGCCAAGTCGCCACGTCCCTCATCGCTTGCCAACGTTGGGGCCTGCGCACGCGTTATGTCGGTGTGGTGGGCGACGACCCCGCTGCCGAGATTCACCGCCGCGAACTCCGCCGCGCCGGCGTGCGCGCAGAATTTGTTCACGTCCACCTTAGCCTAAGTCAGTTGTCCTTCATTTTCGTGGATACCAGTTCCGGGGAACGCACCATTGCGTGGATACGCGATCCGCGCTTGACCGTCCCTCCCACTTTCCTGCAAAGAAGTTGGGTGACTTCCGCGCGCCTTCTGCATGTGGACGGTCACGACCCCGCCACAACCAGCCTTGCCGCTTCCTGGGCGCGCGCCTCTGGAATCCCAGTGATAGCCGATTTGGATCACATGACTCCGTTACTTCACCGTCTTCTCCCATTCGTCAATTATCCCGTCACATCCAAAGAGTTCCCGATTGAGGCCGCAGGCGAGAAGGATCTCCTCAAGGCGCTGCCACTCCTCCAGCGCAAGTTCGGCTTCCGGGCGTTTTGCGCGACGCTTGGCGTTGGCGGCGCACTTGCTTGGGATGGTCAACGCTTCTGGTATGCTCCCTCCTATAAGGTCAACGTCGTAGACACCACAGGGGCAGGCGATCTCTTTCATGCCGGTTTTTCGTACGGGATCCTACGTGGTTGGGATTTACCGCGGATTCTAGACTTCTCGTGCGCCGCGGCAGGACTGAATTGCGAGGATTTGGGAGCGCGCGGTGGAATCAGCGCGCTCCCCAAAGTAAACCAACTGCAAAGGGCGGGGCGCAGGAATAAGTCGCTCTTCTCTGGCGCGCAGCTCGCCCGCGCCGCAACTGTCGTTCCAAAGACGAAGCACGGCCAGAACCCTTGATGCGAAACGCAATCTCTCCAGCCGGGCCCTGGAAACCATCACACTAGCGTATGTTCATCCCTCTCAAAGATCTGAACCCTCACAAGACCTATCCCGTCGTCAATACTCTCTTGATTTTGGCGAACGTGATCGTTTTCCTTTTCCAGCTAACGCTGACGCCCGCCCAATACAAAATCTTTCTCCTGTCCAATGCCACCATTCCTTCTCATGTCATCGGCTTTCTCAACGGCCACGTTAGTTTTGCAGTTGCCTTTCTTCCTGTGTTCACGAGCATGTTCCTCCACATGGGCCTCTTGCATATCGCTGGGAACATGCTCTTCCTCTGGATCTTCGGCGACAATGTGGAAGATTATTTCGGCCACCTCCCTTACCTTCTCTTTTATCTATTTTGTGGAGTAGGCTCGGACCTCCTCCACATCCTCTTCAATTTCCATTCTTCCGTTCCCGCTCTCGGAGCCAGCGGCGCCATCTCAGGCGTCATGGGTGCCTACATCATTCTTTATCCCCGGGCGCGCGTGCTCACACTGGTGGTGATCTTCTTCCTGCCCATTCCTGCCTTTATCATTTTGGGTTATTGGTTCCTGCTGCAATTCGTTGCCGGAGTAAGTTCCGTTGGCGGCGCCGCCACGGGCGGAGTAGCCTGGTGGGCACACATCGGCGGATTCTTGCTTGGGATGTTGATTACTGTTTTCAGCCGGGGGAATCGGAAGTGATGCTTGAAGCGCGTCCAAAGCTATAGATTGGCCAGCGAACGCGCTTAAAGAAGTTCTTTATGTTTTTTCGTTATGCCTTTCTGGCGTAACTCGCCAGCCAGTCACCCACTTCAATCGTTTGTTTAACTCCTCCCAAGTCTGGCGTGACGAGGTTCTCTCGCAGCGCGGCTTTCACGCCTTCTCGCAATACTTGAGCCTCATGGCTCCACCCAAGAAAATCCAGCATCATCGCCGAAGCCAGCACAGATCCGAACGGGTTCGCAATCCCCTTCCCGGCAATGTTCGGCGCCGAGCCGTGCACTGGCTCGAACAGGGATGTCCTGCCGGGATGAATGTTTCCCGAAGGGGCCAGACCAAGCCCACCGGCAAGCTGCGCCCCCAAGTCGCTGACAATGTCCCCAAACAGGTTGCAGGTCACGATCACGTCGAACTGCCTCGGGTCGCGCACCATTTCCATCGCCAGCGTATCGATATAAAGGTGCCGCGATTCGATCTTCGGATACTCCTGCCGGACTTCGTTGAAGACGCGCTGCCAAAGGTCATGCGCAAACGTCATCGCATTGGATTTGTCGCTCATACAGACGCGCTTGAGACCATTCTGCCGGGCGTAGTCGTACGCATAGCGGATGATGCGCTCGACGCCCTTGCGCGAGTTGACGTCTTCCTGCATCGCGATCTCGTCCGCGGTACCTTTCTTGAAAAACCCTCCCACACCCACATACAGCCCTTCCGTATTTTCGCGGAAGACCATCAGCCGAATGTCGTTCTCGGTGCGGTTGCGCAGCGGGGTCAGCCGCTCATGCAGCAGCTCGACGGGCCGTGCATTCACGTAGAGATCTAGCTTGAAGCGCAGCCCCAGTAAAATATCGGCGGCGTGCTGGTTAGATGGAACCCGCGGGTCGCCCAGCGCCCCAAACAGAATGGCGTCGAACTCGTCGCGGAGCATCTCCACCGCTCCGGCAGGCAGGCTCACGCCTTCCTTAAGGTACTTGTCCGCGCCCCAATCAAATTCCACGAATTCCAGCGGCCGTTTCGCTGGTTCTGTCACCGCACGAAGCACCTTGACTGCCTCCGCCGTCACTTCCGTTCCGACCCCATCGCCGGGAATCACAGCGACACGCGCAGCTTCGCCACCCCAGCGTAGCGGAAGCTTGCCACTCGGATTCGATGGTTTCGTTGTCATTTGATGGAGCTAACCTATGGTCGCCGGACGCAAGACACCGTTTTGAGTCCCGGCATTTTCGAGCCAGAGCGAATTCCCATGTCCCTCACGGCCCAATTCCGCCAAAGTCGCTACTTGGTCTTGGAATTCTCCGTCTTGAGAATAAACGCCGCCACATTTTCGTGCAGCTCTTTCAGAGCCGCCTCGTGGGCATAGACCATGTGTCCCGATTCATAAAACTTGAATTCGATGTTGTCCTGCAATTTGGCTGGAATCTGTAAGTGATGCATTTCGTAGATTCCCTCGTAGAACGGCGTGGCCAAATCAAAATATCCGGCATTCAACAGGACTTTGAGGTCCGGGTTGTACTTCATCGCCGTCGCCAGATCGACCATGACGTTCGCCGACTGCGGAAGTGGTATAGGCACGCCGGGCGGCTGGTGCAGAGAATTCCAGGACCCGGTGTCGATTTCCGGCTTATACGTTTTATTTTCGCCAAACTTCAATTCCTTGCGCACGTAGTCATTGAACGCGGAAACGTAGGCGGACCCGATCGCCGCGGACTGCGGATCGTACTCCGCCTCTTTGCTCAACGGATCTAGCGTGGGCCCGGAGAACCGCGTGTCGAGCCGGCCGGTCGTCATGCCGCTATCATCCTGCAGCGTTTTCTCGAATTCCCCTCCATTAATGCGCAGGTCCGCTTTCTCGATGTATTCAACAGGAAGGCCCGTGTACTGATGCAACTTTGCGGCAATGGCATGCCGTTGCTCCGGCGCGAGCGCGGAGCCGGCATTGAGCGCCTGCGCGTAATCAGTCATGGCAAAGTGCTCGACTTCCGCCAGCAAAGGCGCCAGCTCCTGGTGCGCATCCGCGAGCTTGTGGTGATACCAAGCGGAAGCGGCATACGTCGGCAGCGCCAGCTCATATGGCAAATCGATGCCCGGATTGAACTCCGGGGCGTCCGCGCTCAAATCGAAGTTCAATATCTGCGACAACAAAATCACGCCGTTGAAGTCAACGTCGCGTTCTGTTTCGAGCACGTTCGAAAGCACGGCCGATCGCGTCGTTCCATAACTTTCGCCAAACAAATACTTCGGCGAATTCCACCTTCCATATTTCGCCAGAAACTGGACAATGAAATCCGCGAAGGCCTGGGCATCCGCATCCACTCCATAGAACGCCTTTTCCCGATCCTTGCCTGCGATGCGGCTAAAACCCGTTCCAGGTGCGTCCACAAACACCAGGTCGCTCACGTCGAGCAGGCTGAAATCGTTGTTGACAACCGGATACGGGGCAGCCGGCGTGTGGGAATTATCCGCTGTCACCACCCGCTTGGGCCCGAACGCCCCCATGTGCAGCCACACCGTCGAAGAACCCGGCCCGCCGTTGTAAAGAAACGTCACAGGGCGCGTCGCGCCCTTCTCGTCGGATTTGATGTACGCGACGTAGAACATGCTGGCTTCCGCCGGCTGGCTCTTGTCGTCCTTGTCCGCGTTTTGGGGAACGTCATCCCAACCCTTCGGATGCACGACCAGTGTCCCTGCAAACGCGTCGTAATTAATGAGGTGGCCCCCAACGGTCACGGACCCCTTGCTTGCCTGCTGCTCCGGTTTAAATTCCTCCGTCTTCCCAGCTTCGGGTTTGCTTATGGTTGTCTCGACTTTTGTCTGCGCATGAACAACCGTAAACGGCAGCGCGGGGATTGTGATCGTGAGGGCGGCGATCCAAAAAGGCAACTTTCGCATCGGGCTTTTCTCCATGAATCGAATTAACTGTGATTTTCTTTCAATTATTGCAGCGTCGAATCTACCACGATTTAGCTCCAGCACCTGATAAGACGCCGGAGGGGGGCCGAAGCGAGCAGCCGGATGAGTCTCCCGTCCATTTTAATGGTCGCAAGCTGGCCTTCAGTTCCACGAATGCAAAAAAAGCCTTCCTCAGACCAGCCGCTCTTTTCGCACCGTAAGCTTTTCAATCCTGTCGCGGCGCGGCTCGAAGCCGATGCCCGGCCCCGTCGGCACGCGAATCGTTCCCTGCGCTGAGACGGTCACTTCCGGGTCGATGATGTCTTCGTCCCAGTACCGCTTGCTGGCTGTGATATCTCCGGGCAGTGTGAAGTTCGGCAGAGTCGAAAGTGCAATGTTGTGCGCCCGGCCGATCCCAGATTCAAGCATCCCGCCGCACCACACTGGCAAACCATTCTTCTGGCACAGATCATGAATCCGCCGCGCGACCGTGTATCCGCCCACTCGCCCGAGCTTTATGTTAATGATCTTGCATGCGCCCAAAAGAATGGCCGCTCGTGCATGTTCTTCCGCGTGGATGCACTCATCCAGGCAAATGGGCGTCGCCAGTTTTTTCTGCAGCTCCGCATGCCCGTATAAATCGTCCCAGCCAAGCGGCTGCTCAATCATCATCAAGTAGAAGCCTTCCAGTTGCTTTAACAGGGCCCAGTCGTCCATGCGATACGCCGAGTTGGCGTCCACCATCAGCTTTATTCCTGGAAACTCTTCGCGAAGCCTCTTGACCTGCGGCAACTCTTTTCCCGGCTTGATTTTAATTTTGATCCGCTGATAACCAGCCGCGAGCTCCTTTCTCACCGCTGCCGCCAATTCGTCGACCGACTCCTTGATTCCGATCGACACGCCGCTCGAGATCTCTTCGTGCGTTCCGCCAAGCAGTTTCGATAAGGAAACGCCCTTCTGCTTGGCTTCCGCATCCCAGAGTGCCGCTTCCAGCGCGCCTTTGGCCATGTTGTGGCCGCGAACACTCTCCATCAAGTCCCAAACTTCGGAGGCGCTGGCAACTTCTTTGTGCTTTATCATCGGCCAGAGAAAGTCGCGCATGACGGTCCAGGCCGTATCCGTGGTCTCCGGGCTGTAGAATGGCCTCTCTCCCGCCACGCATTCGCCCCATCCAATCACTCCGTCCGCCAAAACTTCGGCCAGAACGATGCGCCGGTCCTCCGTGCGCTCCGAACTAGTCTCGAACGGAGCGATCAGCTTCATCCGCAATTCCCGCAAGGTAACTTCCCGTATGCGCATGATCCCTTTTCTCATTCTGCGGCTGCGAGATTACTGGTTCGCGCAACACCGCGGCGTCTTTGGCTCTTGCGGAGCCGTCCAGCTAGAAATCGCTCCAGGGTGCCAGCAAATATTTCGTCCCTGTGGCCAGCCTCTTCACACCCACAGCCGCGTATCCGCGAGCGAACCACACGGTGAATTCCTCTTGGATGCGTGCCTGTAACCTTTCCAATTCGCCTGCCTCGCTCTCCTTCCACCGATCGAGATCCGCGGGTAATTCGATCGTCGCAGGAGCATCGTCAGCCTCCTTTACCCGATCTGACACTGCGGCCACCACCCTCGCGGAATCCAGTTGCCACTCCGCCAGGAGCCGGTCGGTCGGAATCCCCAGATGCAGCGGGCTCGAAGTCAGCCCATAGAGATTCGACAAATATTTCCGCGCAATCGCGCCCAGCCGGTTCAGATTGAAATGTGCGTTTCGGGTTTCCAGCGGATCAAACGTCCACACGATTAGCCGAATCCCCCGCCCCAGAGCATCCTCGCGTTGAAAAAGTTTTAGGGCTCGCCCCACCCCTCGGTCGCGATAGTCACCGTGAACCCCAGTCATGTGCGAATGGAGAAACACCGTCCCGTCCCGGAATCCGACGATTGCCAGCGTGTATCCAACTAGTCGGTTTCCGTCGAACGCCCCCAGAACTTGTCCTCCCGTTTCGGTCGCCACCACAAACAGGGTCGCAGGTTCCACCTCGAGGTCCTTTTCGCCCCAAATTTCTCTTTGCAGCGCAACGCAGCGCTGAAACTCCTCTATTCCCGTGCATTTTCGAACGACGATGCCGGCGCTCATCAGGTTTTGTGCGCCTCGCTTGGCTCCAACACGCCGTCTTTTTCCACGCGCTTTGCCGTTTCCCAAAATTCTTCCATTTGTTTGCGTGAAACCTCAGCCAGGGCCCTCCCGTCTTTCCCGGCCAGCTCTTCCATGCGTCTGAATCGCGTGGAGAATTTTGCATTCGCCTTCTTCAGCGCAATTTCCGGATCTATCCGCAGAAATCGCGCCAAGTTCACTGCTGCAAACAGCAAATCTCCCATCTCCTCTTCGGTTCTCCTGGCATCCTCCGCTTCCAGCGCCTGCCGTAGTTCCTCGGCTTCCTCGTTCATCTTCTCAATCACACCTTCCATGCTTGTCCAATCAAATCCGATGCGCGCCGCGCGCCGCGTTAGCTGAAACCCTTCCAGCGCCGCCGGCAACGCTCGCGACACGCCGTCCATCATCGAGCTGTTCTTTCCCGGTTGCTTCGAACCGTCCGCATTCTTTTTGCTCGCGGCTGTCCGCTCCTCTTTTTTGATCTGTTCCCAATTCTTCAGCACTTCGGCCGCATCCTTCGCGCGTTTTTCCCCAAAAACGTGTGGATGTCTTCGCACCATCTTGTCATGCACTTCGCGGATTACGTCGGCAACCGTAAATCGCCCTTGCTCCTTCGCGATCTGCGAATGGAACACGATTTGCAGCAGCAGGTCGCCCATTTCTTCCGCGAACTTGCCGTCATCCCCGCCTTCCATCGCCTCCAGAACCTCGTAGGCCTCCTCGATGAGATACGTTCGTAGAGAAGCGTGCGTCTGTTCTCGGTCCCAGGGACACCCATCCTGCGCGCGCAGCCTCGCCTGCACCGCCGCGAGCTTTTCGAGCCACTCACCCGCCGTCAATCCCGCGGTTTTCGAAGCCGTCCGGCGAGTCGCTCCGTTCTTCTTCGTTTTTCGCGCCTTTTTCTTCTTGGTTTCCATCGCTCCATCCACCAGGCGGGTAATGCAACAAACGTTACACTTTACGGTGCCGCACACGCTTTGACAAGCGTGCGGTGGAGAGGGTGTGTCGCGATGAAAGGCATCTCATTCGCTCAGACATACGCGCGACTCGCGCGACTCATATTGCGGTTTGATCGGGCACACCCCAAGATCGAGGGGTTCCCAGATCTGCTGGATTCGTTCGTCCTTTGCTTTGCTTTGCTACGGCCGGTGATCGTGATCGTGAGGACGGTGCTCCTCTTTCACTCGGGCGCGTCCCTCGCGCGGCGCTTGCCGTTCATGTGCGTCGCGCTCTACCAATTTGTGTCCTTCCACATGGCGTGCACCCTCCCACCGATGTATCTCTGGATAAGGGTGTACATAGACGCGCCTGTTCGCCCAGACTCGTCCCCAAGGCCGGTTATTGATGAAAAGTTCGTGACGGCCCCACTCAAACCGGTTAAGTCCCCAGCCCCATGGACGGAATGCCACTCCTAGCGACACGCCATACCCAAAGCGGATGGCACCGCCAACAAAAAATCCCGGCCGTGGCCGCGCATAAACCACAAGTGGGTCATAATAAGGCACTACCATGAACTCAGGATTTAGAGGCGTAATTTCAATGTAGGGACCACCGCTCACGACCACTTGCCCGTTGCTCCTCAGATATCCAAAGTCACGGGCTTTTTGCCTCATCCTCTGCACTGCGTCCATCACGTCCTGGCGCTGCGCGAGAAATGCATTGCCGATATCCGTGGTCCAGTTCATGTCCGAACCCATCATCTCCAGGACCGATGGAAACGGAAGCAGCGCTTGCACGCTAGGATCCCACGGCAACTGATCTCCGGTAATAGCGTTGGCAAGCGCGTCTCCCGTCAGGTAATGGTGCTCATCCGCCCACTTCGCCGCATCGGGAATCTGGTCTGGATACGTCGCGGCCGCCATGATCTGGGCCAGCAGGGAGTCTGGATACAGCGCTATCCGCGAAACCATCTGGTCCAACTGCTCGGGTCCAAACGATGGAGGCGGCGGAGCTTGATCCTGGTCCTGCCCCATAGCCATGCTGGGCAGCCAACCCACAAGCAGCACAAGAGTAAGAACGCCGATTATGATTTTCTTCGCATTTTGAAAGTGTTTCATTCGCTTCCCCTTATTTTTAATCGTCAGCTGGGCGGCTCAAATTCTACCGTACTTTCATAGAACACAATTCCGTCGATTTGGTTTCGCTGTCCTCTTCCGCAACGGTCCTTTTATCGGGGCGGCAAACGATCCGGCCCGTTCCCTCCCATGGCGGGAGGTCCGCCGAAACCTCCGACCCGTGCTAAACTCATGTAGAGCGTTATTGACGAGGATCGTCCCTTTGACCGACCATAAACACGAAGACACATTTCGCGTTATCGACCGCCGCCCGTTTACCGCCGAAGGCGAGCTCCGCAAGGAAGCCGTCGAAGAGAAGGAACGCGAGCAGAAGCGCGAAGAGCGTCTGCACCCGGTCGCTGAAGCTCCCAAGCCAGTCGCGACGGAACCGCCAGTAGAAGTACCCAAGCGGTCCCAACCCTTCGAGAATCTCGTCCGCATGCTGGGCAGCAATGCCGCCATGGTCCTGGGCGCCTACCCCGACCCGAACACTGGGCAGCCCATGATCGATCCCGAAGCCGCTCACGAATTGATCGATATGCTGGATGCGTTGCACGAGAAAACCAAGGGCAACCTCGCGCCGGAGGAAGACAGCCTTTTGCTCGGTCTTCTGGGTAAATTAAAGATGACTTATTTGGAAGTCAATCAGGCGATTGCCGCACAATCCGCTACGCAGGCAAAAGCCAAGACGCGCCCCTAGCAAATTGCTTGCGCGTTTGTCGGCCCAGTTTTGGCACGAGGTTTCGTAATCCCGAGCATGCCCCGGTTCCCATGCCCCCAGTCCCGCTAAGAATAACCGTTCTCGGCTCCGGCACGTCCATGGGCGTTCCCTCGCTCTCTTGCCACTGCCGTGTCTGCAGCTCGCCCGACCCTCACGACAACAGGCTGCGCCCTTCCCTGCTCCTTTCTCGCAATGGCCGAAACGTCGTTATCGACACGACTCCGGATTTCCGCCAGCAAGCCTTGCGCGCTGGCATCGACCGCCTCGACGCCGTTCTTCTCACCCACGGCCACGCCGATCACATCATGGGCTTCGACGACATCCGCCCTTACAACATCCGCCAGCAAACCGCGCTCCCGGTTTACTCCAACGAAGAGACCTTCGAGATCATCCGCCGGGCTTTCGCTTACATTTTCGACGGCAAGCCCAAGCTCAGTTCAATTCCCAGCGTCACCCTGCACGAAGTCAAGGAGTCCTTCGATCTTCTGGGCATTACCTTCAGTCCCATTCCGCTCTTGCACGGCGATATGGAAGTCCTGGGCTTCCGATTCGGCCGCGCTGCTTACTTGACGGACTTCAGCTCCATCCCCGATTCCTCCATGGCCCTGTTGCACGAGCTCGACGAGCTCATCATCGATGCCCTGCGCGACATTCCTCACCCCATGCATCAAACCGTCGATCAAGCTCTCGAGCTGATCAAAAAACTGAATCCCCGCCGCGCGTGGTTCACTCACATCGCGCACGACTTACCCCACGCGGAAACCAATGACCGACTTCGAAAGCTCGGCCACGCCAATGTACAGCTTGCCTACGACGGCCTCCATATCGAAGTGAGTTTGGACGAAGCGGACGAAGCTAACAAAACAGTCTCGTCTCACACATCCTCAAGCTCACTCGCGGTCCACCCGGCCACGCTCGAGCGGTTTTCCTCTTCACAGGCGTGGGCGGCTCGCTTTGCGGCTTCAAACTCCGGCAGCACGCTCGCCATCGGCAATTTTGACGGCATCCACCTCGGCCACCAAGCCATCCTCGGCAGCTCCGCTGATGGAGCCCGCGAAATCGGCGCTGTCGCCACGGTCTTGACCTTCGATCCCACGCCGCAGAAAATTCTTCGTCCAGAGTCGGCGCCATTGCGCATTTCGACCACCGCGCAACGTCTAAGCTGTTTCGCGGGGCTTGGCATGCATGCCGCCGTCGTGCTTCCCTTCACTCACGACCTCGCGAAACTCTCCCCGCGGGAATTTGTTGAACCAAATCCTAATCCGCGACCTTCACGTTCGCGCCGTTTTTGTCGGAGAAAATTTTCGCTTTGGCCACAAGCAGTCCGGCAACACCCAACTCCTCCTCCAACTCGGCATTGATCGCGGTTTCGACGTCATCATCATCCCGCCGGTTATTTACAGAGGAGAAGTCGTATCCAGTACCATCATCCGCCGCGAAATTGCCGCCGGCGATGTCGCTCACGCCGCACGCCTTCTTGGCCGTCCCTTCATCCTTACCGGCAGGGTCGTCTCCGGCACTGGCACCGGCCGTCGCTTCACTTTCCCCACTCTAAATCTCGCGCCGGAACAGGAACTCCTCCCCGCCCGCGGAGTCTACGTGACACGCACCGTCTTCGAGGGCGAATCGCGCACCCGCCGCTCGGTAACAAACATCGGCGTCCGCCCCACGTTCAACGGCTCGGCCCTCAGCGTCGAAACTCACGTCCTCGAGCCCATAGGCGAAGCCTCCCCCGCCCGCATCGAACTTCACTTCTGGAAGCGTCTCCGCGAAGAAAAGAAATTCAGCGGCCCCGAGGAACTTCGTGCTCAAATCGCGCGAGACATCGCCTGCACTAACAAATTCTTTACCCGCCTGCGTCGCAGGTGTGTCGTGCCAGGCGGTTCAAGCAAGAGCTTCGTACAATTTTAGACAGCGCTGCCAAAGCGAAGCTTCTCGCCAGAAAGTCCAGCACCCTTGTACTCAACCAGTTGGTTAACTACGGACCCTCTTGAATGCAATCTGTTGTGGCCATCCCAATGGCAGTCCATGGAAGGTCCGATGCGAGCGCGGCTTTAGAACGGCGCTCTGAATGGCGTGTCTAGACGAGATAAAAAGGATTACGAGGGAACCTTCGCAAGGCACTCTTCACAGTACCCGCCGACTTCCGTGCGCGATACGGTGACCTTCATCTTGAAGTCCCGCGCAATCTGTTGCTTCAGTTGCTCGTACAGCCGGCTCTCGAACTCGCGGACTTTCCCGCACCGAAGGCACGCCACGTGAATGTGGTCGCGGGGGCCGTGGCTTTCGTAATAATGGCGGTCGCCTCGTAGGTGCAGCAGGTCGAGTTCGTCGATGAGGCCTTGTTTCTTCAGGAGATCGATTGTGCGGTAAACAGTGACGAGATGGACGCCGGGATCGATTTTTTGGGCGCGTTCAAGGATTTGGTCCACGTCGAGGTGCTGTTCGGCGGCGTCCATCACCTCAAGGATTACGCGCCTTTGCCTTGTCAGGCGAATCTTACGGTCATGTACGGCCTGCTGCAGTTTCCCTGTTGTCTCTGCGGTATTGAGGCGCTCGCCCGTCGAAACCCGGTGAGTCGGCGATACAGACATAAGTCGCCCTCCTGAAGCCGGCGTCCTGCGGCTAGGAATGACTCGAAATTCGCCGCAAAATGTCATTGTACATAACGATGGCAAAGATGACCAAGAGGAAGACGAGTCCAACCTGTACGAAGCGCTCCTTGAAACTCAAGCTCAAATCGCGCCGCATGATTCCTTCAATTGCCAGCAGCAGAATATTTCCGCCGTCCAGGATGGGAATCGGCAAAAGATTCAAGATGCCCAGGTTGATGCTGATCAGCACCATCAACGAAATTACGTCCAGCGGTCCTCGACGCACAGCCTGGCCGGCCATGCGCGAAATCCCCACGGGCCCCTGGAGTTGCTTGATCGATACGCGCCCGCTGAATAGCTTGCCGACCACATCCACCGTTTGCCCGATGGTTTCGACGGTCTTCCCGCCGGATAACCGCACGCTTTCGCTGAAGGATACGCGCTTGTAGGCGAGTTCGTCGCGGCGAGCCACTCCAATCTGATACACATTCTCGTCGTTGTCCGCTGCGCCTTTTTTCGGCGTCACCACAAGTTGGACGGATTGTCCCTTGCGGTTAACGTCCAGCGTCATGGGTTGGCCATTTGAAGACTGGGTGGCCAGCATAAATTGTTCCCAGTATTCAATCTTCTTTCCGTTCACCGCCGTAATTAGGTCACCTTCCCGGATCCCGGAGCGGTCGGCAGGCGTGCCTGGAGCGACTTGATCGATCACTGGACGGATGGGTGCATATCCCAGAATTTGGCTTGGATCGGTCAGATTTTTCGCGGGCACCTCAAGAGTTCGTCGGACACCCGCTTCGTCAACCTCCAGCTTAACTGTGGCCGGTGCGCCAGCCTGCTTCAGCGCGATCAGCGCCTGCTCCCAGCTCGGCGTCGCTACTCCATCGATTGAAAGGACGATATCGCCCACCTTTAGAGGGTTTGGTGTTGCTCGAGAACTCGGGGGTAGTTCCGTCACTCGTACCGGCGCATTCAGATAAGCTGAATACGGCACCCCTGCAACCGCAAAGAGTCCTGTAAGGAGAAAAATAGGGAAGACCAGGTTCACAGCCGGACCCGCGAATGAAATGAGCGCCCGCTTCCATCGCGACTGGCTCATCAACTCGTCGGGCGCGCCCGTTGGCGGCTTATCTCCCGCATCGACTTCGGAAAGATCCTGCCCGGCCATGCGCACATATCCGCCCAGTGGCAGCGCGCTCACCCGATAGTCCGTCGGCCCTTTTTTCCATCCGAAGAGACGCGGCCCGAAACCGATGGAAAATACGTCTACTCGCACGCCACACATGCGCGCCACAACGAAATGTCCCCATTCGTGAATGAGGACCATTACGCCAAGCACGAGGACGATGCCCACCAAAAGATAAACTGCTCCCATATCCGCGTCTTTCCCTTCTTATGAATCTTACGAGACCGCCGCCGGCTTTGCCGCCAGACGTTTGACTTCTTCCTTCGCCATGAGCCGCGCTTCCGCATCCGACGCCAGCACATCGTCAATCTTTTCAAAATGCATGCGCGGCGTACGCGCCAGCACGCGCTCGATCACTTCCGCGATCCCTTGGAACGGGAGCCGCCTTTCAAGAAAAGCCGCTACGGCGACTTCATCCGCGGCGTTCAGCGTGCAAGGCAGCGCCCCGCCCTTCTTCATTGCCTCGCGGGCCAGACGAAGGCAGGGGAACCGCCGGGTCGAGACTTTCTGGAAATCCAACCGCCGCAGATTGCGCCAATCCAGGGCTACCTGATTAGACGCTATCCTCTCCGGATAGGTTAACGCATATTGAATCGGCATGCGCATGTCCGTCGGGCCCAGTTGCGCCAGAACCGAACCATCCACGTATTCGACCATGGAATGGACCGTGGACTGGGGATGAATCACGACTTCGATCTGGTCGGGCCGCATGCCAAAGAGCCAGCGAGCCTCGATCACCTCGAAACCTTTATTCATCATTGTGGCGGAATCGATCGTGATGCGGTTGCCCATCTTCCAGTTTGGATGCGCCAGCGCCTGCTCTGGAGATACATGCTCCAGAGCCGCAAGCGGCGTCTTGCGAAATGGTCCGCCCGATGCCGTCAGCACGATCCGCTTCACTTCGGCATGCATTCCGCCGCGCAAGCACTGGTGGACCGCATTGTGTTCGCTGTCCACCGGCAACAACTCGCGCCCAGCTCGTTTCGCCGCAGCCATCATCAATTCGCCCGCGGCCACCAAAACTTCCTTGTTCGAAAGCGCTACTGTCTTTCCAAGCTTGACCGCTTCGTAGGTCGCTTCCAAACCGACGACGCCAACAGCCGCGGAAACGACAATGTCCGCCTTCACATGCGTTGCGACCGCCAACATCCCTTCGCGTCCGTGATGAACAGCCGGCAATGGAGCGATTCCCTTGCCGCGCAAAGAAAAAGCCAGTTCATCCGCCTTCTTTTCATCACGTACCGATACCAGTTCCGGCCGGTGCCGCGCAATTTGCCCGCTTAATTCTTCCAGGTTGCCCCCAGCAGCCAGCGCGACCACACCAAACCGCTCTGGCAGTGCTTCGACAACGGAAATGCATTGCCGTCCAATCGAACCCGTTGAACCTAAAATGGATAGCTGCTTCAAGGATGATTCTTTTCTCCGAGCCGGCGGGACAGTCATTCAGTCTGTCACTCCCCGCAAAACTCGGTAGGACAGACATTCCTGTCTGTCTCTGCTGACCTGTGATTGGAAAGACCTGTGGACCTACCGGTTGGGCAAGTAAATCCAAATCCAATAGTACCAGACAACTGGGATAGCCAAAATTAGCGCATCAATCCGGTCAAGCACTCCTCCATGCCCCGGCAACAGTGAACCCGAGTCTTTAACGCCCGCACTTCGCTTGTACGCGGATTCAACCAAATCCCCCGTCTGACCTGCTATGTTTCCGGCAGCAGCCATCGCGAGGAGGTGTGCCAGCGGCACCGTGAGCCATCTTGCAAAAACAACGGCAACCAGGAGCGCTCCAAAAATGCTGGCAATAGCGCCCTCCCAAGATTTCTTGGGGCTAATTACTGGCGCCAGTGGGTGCTTTCCCATTGCGCGGCCAACAAAATAGGCCGCAGTATCTCCGACCCAGGTAATAACCAGCGCAAACAACAGTAGCTTCGGCCCATCCGGTTCCAGACCGTGCAGCGGTATTGCGTAGGTCAAGGGAAAAACGACCAAGAGCAAGCCGCTCGCACTGATGCCAGCCGAGGGCAGCGCTTCCACGATGGGCCGCCTTGTGCCCAGCGTCAGCGCTGCAATGCCAAGCACAAAGATGAACAATGTCTCGGGGATTCCTGGTGGCCGGTGCATGAAAAGCCACACATGGTGGTACCGCCTCTCCCACCTCGTCCAATCATTTAGATAGTCCGATGGCATGACGGTGGGCAGCCATTGCACGTAAACGAGCAGCAGCGCACAAGTAGCAGTCCAAAATCGGTAGCCACGATGTCCAATCGCATCGCCCAAAGCAAAGTATTCGAAGAGCGCGAGCAAAATGACAAGCGCCAAGCCGACCGCGACGAGTGCGGTCGAGCCCCACAACACCAGGCCGACCACACATGGAATCAGAACGGCAGCGGTCGCGACGCGTTTCCAAGTCATAGAAAGGAAATCCCCTGACGAATCACTGGCTCCATCTCATCACATCAAGGGAAATAAATCACGAAGGAGTATCACAAATTAGCGGGATTCTGTTTCCAAGGTAACTGTTTTCACGCGAACTGTTTCCGGAAGAGCTTTTTCACTCGCCAACCACGCGCGCTGGTTTTTGCGTGTCGGGCTGGCCTTCGCGAATTCCGCCGTACCGCCGCTCGCGTTTTTGGAATTCCACCAGCGCTTCGAGCAGCCGCGCGCGGTTAAAATCAGGCCAAAGCGTTTCCGTGACGAAAATCTCGGCATAGGCGATCTGCCACAGCAGAAAATTGCTCACGCGCATTTCGCCGCTCGTGCGGATCAACAAATCAGGATCCGGCAGTCCGCCGGTGTACATATGCCCGGCGAGAGTCTCCTCCGTGATTGTCGTCTTCCCCGCGCCCCCATTCTGTTCGGCCAAAATTGCGTTCATCGCATCCACGATTTCCGCGCGTCCCCCATAGTTCAGCGCCACGCACAGCACCATCCCCTCGTTGCCGGCCGTTCTCATCATCGCGTTGCGGACATCGTCCTGCACACCCTTGGGAAGTTCGTCCGTGCGTCCCAAAAATCGCATGCGGACCTTGTTTTTTTGCAACAGCGGCATTTCCCGGCGCAAATATTCGCGCAATAACTGCATCAGGAAGTCTATTTCCGTTTTTGGACGCCGCCAGTTCTCAACGGAGAACGCATAAAGTGTAAGCGCCTCGATTTTCAGCCGCGCGCAAGTCTCAATCGTCGAGCGCGCCGTCGCGGTCCCGGAACGGTGGCCTGCGATGCGCGGCAGATGCCGCTGCTTCGCCCAGCGCCCGTTGCCGTCCATAATAACGGCCACATGCCGCGGCAGGCGCTCCAGATCGAGCTTTTGGAAGATATGTGCTTCCTCCGGCGTCAGAGGACCCAGGGCGCCCGAGGCGGAAACTTGCAGCGTCGTGTGCGGTTTAATGAGCGGCACGGTGTTTTGCGGTTTTCTTCTTTACGCCGCAAAGTTAACATACGATTTGGCTGTGGCGCAATGCCGGAGTGCTGTCTTGTACATCACCGCGTCGCCCGGCATTGCGAAGCGCATCAGCCCGCCGGTGACGGAGCAGCCTGGAAGAGCGACGCGTAAACCAAAACAAGCGTCAGGATAATCATGGCGATCGCCGTCACCCACGCGACGATATTGAAGGTAAGCGTGTTCACGTGTTCGCCCATAAGATCCCTGCGGTTTACGAGAAGCAGGATGAAGATGATTACGATGGGCAGCCAGACGCCGTTCCCGACCTGCGAGAAAATAAAAATCTTCCACAGCGGAACGTGCGGGATCAGGATAATCCCCGCGCCGACGGCGATCAAAACCGTGTAGAGTCCGTAGAAAATCTTGGCGTCGTTGAATTTGTGGTCGATTCCGGCTTCAAAGCCCAGCCCTTCGCAAATCACATGCGCGGTCGAAAGCGGCAAAATCGTGGCCGCAAAGAGCGAGGCGTTCAACAAGCCGAAGGCAAACGTAAATCCAGCCCATTTTCCAGCGAGAGGAATCAAAGCTTTAGCCGCTTCGACCGCGTCCGTAATGTTGCGCTGGCCGGAAGCATACAAAGTCGCAGCGGTGGCGACGATGATGAAAAACACGATCACCATGCAAGTGATGCTGCCCACCAAAACGTCCGCGCGCGCCTGCGGATATTGCCTCGGCCCGACCTTTTTCTCGACGAATCCCGCTTGCAGGTAAAAGAATTGCCACGGCGCAATCGTAGTGCCGACTAGTGCCGTGAGCGTAAGCAGATAGCCCGCATTAAAATGGAGATTCGGAATCACAACGTGCTGAGCCGCTTCCAGCCAATTGGGCTTTGCCAGGATTGCTGAAATGATGTAGGTCACATAGAAACCGCACGCAATCAGAAAGATGACTTCGACCTGGCGATACGTTCCCCGCATCACCAGAATCCAGACCAGGATTGCCGCGATGGGGACGGCAATATAACGGCTGACGTGAAACATCTCCATAGAAGCGGCCACGCCCGCAAATTCCGCCACGACGTTCGCCAGGTCCACGAAGAACCCCGTGACCATCACAAAAAACGTGGGCCGAAAGCCGAACTCCTCGCGAATCAGATCGGATAGCCCCTTGCCGGTCATGACGCCCATGCGCGCGCACATCTCTTCCGTCACGTACAGCGCGATGGTCATGGGAATCAGCGACCACAGCAGCGCGTATCCATACTGAGCGCCGGCCTGCGAATACGTGGCGATACCCCCGGCATCGTTGTCGACGTTGGAAGTGATCAGGCCCGGCCCGACGACCGCAAGCAACAGCGTCAAGCGCCGCCGCAAGCCGCGGATCTTATGCTGCAAATTTCCCCCGCGTGTTTGCAGGCCTTCAAAGCTCGATTTGAGACTTTCCCAGTTCATCCGCTCCTTTCAATCACCTGCTTATTTTTTCACCAGCCGGGAAACAACATCGTCCACAGCCACTGTCCCGATGGGTCGCTTCTCCTCATCCACCACCGTGAGCATTCTCAGATTGTATTTGTCGAACAGCTCAAAGACATCCTTTTCATCCGCGTCCGCGGCGATGCTCAAAAGCGGCTCGCTGCGCAGCTCGAACATTTTCTGTTCCGGGGAGGCCAGAAGCAATCGCGCGATGGAGACCGTGCCGGAATACTCCGCTTCGCTGTCGAGCAGCACGACGGTGTCAAGCTGCTCGAAGATTTAATTCCAGACTGCGGATCCAGGCCAGCACTTCTTCCCGCCTCGATCCTTCGCCCACAAACACAAATTCCGTGTTCATCATGCCGCCCGCCGTCGAAGGGTCGAACGCGAGCAACTCCCGTACCTCGTCGGCTTCCTGTCCGGGCATCTCTTCCAGCAATTCGTCCGACGTTTCCTTCGGCAGATCGGCAAGTAGATCGGCGGCGGCATCGGGCGCCATCTCTTCGAGGATGTCGGCAGCCTTCTCGGGGTCCATCTTCTCGACGATCTGCGTTGTAAGCCGCTCATCAAGCTCGGCCAGGACCGCCGCGGCAGTCTCTTCATCGAGAGACGCGATGATTCCTTGCCGCTCGGATGCCGACAGATCTTCCACGATCTCAGCCAGGTCGGCTGGATGCAAGTCCTCGAGTTTTTCGTGCGTAATGCGCAGTTTGACGCGCCGCAAGGGATCCGACTCGATCAAATTCACGAATTCCCAGCGAATGGCTCTTTGCGGAAGCTTCCTCTGCAGCTTGCGGATCATCCCTGGGGAAACGACTCCTTGGAGGAGCCTGCGCACCGCGCCGGGCAATCCCACATCTACTTGCGTCACACGCAGCTCGACGTTCCCATTGGTGCGCTGCTCCGTGAGGTCCACATCATTCACGCGAACCACCTTGCGGCCCAGCGTATCGATGATCTGCTGATCCAGCAAATCCTTGCGAACCGCCAGCAATGATTCGTTCGGCTCATAAAGTTGCAGCGCGCGCTCACTAACGCTCAGCCGCATCGTTCCGGGAGCAAAGGTGGCTACCTGATCGTGGCGGGCAATCAGCGGCTGGAACCGGCCGCGCGACAACAGGAAATGTGACAATCGATTCGTCGCCTGAGCGGGCTCAATAAAGAATTCTCGCACACGGCCCACAAAGTTACCTTGGACGTCGTAGGCTTCTGCGCCCATCAGTTCCGTTGCGTATATTTCCATAACGTCGCCTCTTTACATCTGCCGCGTCGGCTCAGAAAAGCGGAAAGCCCTGCGGCAGGGTTTGCCCTTCCGCCGCTTATCCAACGACCCGCAACAAAAAAGCCCGCGCACCGAAATGACCTCGGCCGCGGGCAAGTGCCTGATACAAATGGGCTTACCTTTAGCCAGGCGTGAACCCTCCCCAACCTGCCGATTGCCAGAGGCCTTCCGTCTCGATCGGCGTTGCCCAATCGCTCATCCCAAGCCTTGGCCCATCACTCCGCTTCTTGCCGAAGCAACTAGGGCCAGGTTCGAGTTCGCTGGACGTACTCATCAGCAGAGAATTCATCCTCAAACGCGGCAGCTACATCTCGCCGCGTAGCCACTCACTGCCGGACGGAAGCAATTTCAGTACCGTTTGGCAGTCGCAGTTGCAGTGATAAGCCGAGCGCGTTTCAATGTCAAGAAAAGAATGACCTTGGCTGCGATTATTTTCAGTCTTGTTCTTCCGTTTGGCTATTTGCGGGACTCGAAGACCATGTCACGCGGCTCCTTGCCGTCTCGACGACAGTCTTCCAAGTAGAGAGCAAGGTAGCTCTTCATGATGTAGTCCCGCCGAGTGAAGCCAAGCTCCTGGGCGGCCCCGTCAATCGCGGAAGGCGGACCTTCCAGCTCGACAAATACTCCGATAGGCGTCTCGTCCAGCTCGATTAGCAGCCCTTTGGACCAGTCCGACGACGCAGGTAGCCGAAATGTCGTGCGGTACTTTTCGTAGCGGAACCATCCGCTCATTCCCAGTCCTTCGAATATCCTTGTAAGCATGCTCGCGTCAGCTACCTCGACCTCAAATTCTTCCAGCACTTTGTGGCGAGAATGCTGTTGTGCCCTGCCTGAACCCGCGGTTCCCTGGACAAGTGGCCGCTTGAAAGTCAGCAGTGTGCGTTGGCCGGAAGGTGCGTTGTCGCTTTTTCGATCTTGCTTCCTGGGTCTCTGTTCGAATGCGGAGCAGTTGGCCGTGTTTGGCAAGCCCACCCTCGGGCGTATCGAAAATGACATTCCATTCGTGCACGCGGCCTGTTCCTCCGCCGACGGGCAGCGCGCGCAACCGCTTCAACGCGCGCTTTAGTGACTTGGCGTCGCTGATTCTTAGCTTGATCTCGATTTCCTGAGCCATCTTCGTCCTTGCGCCAGCTTTGCCCGGCTTTCTCCTGCCGGAGACTTCCGCTAGTATAGCGGACGAACGTATTTCACCATTGGTCAGCGTGGCTCCGGCTAAGACCGGCGCAACGCTCGGCGCCCACCCCGCCGAGCGAACCAAATCAAGAGACGCATGAACCCAGACGTCAAATCGGCAGCGTCAGCTTTTTCGAACGATGCAAACGGTACCTTGCAGCTTTCACCGCCGCTAGCGCGCCGCGAGCCGGTCGAAACGGTTCTGCACGGCGACCGCCGTGTCGACCATTACGGATGGCTGCGGCAAAAAGAAAGCCCGGAGGTTATAGCGTATCTCGATGCGGAAAACGCCTATACAGACGCGATTCTGCGGCCCGCCGAACGGTTTCAAGATGCTCTTTATCAGGAAATGCTCGGAAGAATTCTTCAGACAGACTTGTCCGCTCCCTACCGCTTGCGCGGTTATCTCTACTTCACCTGCACGGAGCAGGGCAAACAGTATCCGATTCATTGCCGGCGCACCGACGCAAGCGGTTCGTTGGACGAAGTGCTCTTGGACTTGAATCGCCTGGCGGGAGGGCATTCGTTTCTGGGGCTCGGCGCTTTCGATGTAAGCAGCGACAACCAGCTACTTGCTTATGCGCTCGATACCACCGGCTTTCGGCAATACACGCTGCACGTTAAGAATCTGTGGAGCGGCGAGGTTTTTCCGGAAGCGATCGAGCGCGTCACCAGTGCGGCTTGGGCGGCTGACAGCCGGACACTTTTTTATACCGTCGAAGATGCAACAACGAAGCGCTCTCACCGCCTCTACCGCCATGCAGCGGGCTCGACGGAGCCAGGCGTTTTAATTTACGAAGAAATAGACGAGCGTTTTCGCATTGAGATCGAGCGCACCCGCAGCGGCGCGTTTCTTTTGCTTGTGATTGCGAGTCACACTACGAGCGAGGTGCGGTTTCTCCCCGCGGTGCAGCCGAACGGCGAGTTTCGCATCATCGCCGAGCGCGAGGCGGACCATGAATACTACGTGGACCATCACCCCAACCCGCTCGCGCGCGAAGAACGGGGAGCGAACCCCTATGACACAGGCGGATACTTCTTCATCCGCACGAATTTGGGCGGGCGCACGTTTCGGCTGATGTGTGCGCCGGTCGCCAATTCGCACCGTGGCAATTGGCGAGAGATTATTCCCAACCGCGGCCACGTGATGCTCGCGGGTGTCGATGTATTTCGCTCGCATGTCGTTCTTTTCGAGAGGGAGGCAGGGCTGCCTTATTTGCGCATCCTGGATCTCGGGACCGAGGCGGCTGATGCGCTCTCTGCTTCGCACCGCATCGAATTCGCGGAGCCTGCGTACAACGCGTCGCTTGAACAGAATCCGGAGTTCGATGCTTCGTTTGTGCGCTTTCAGTACGAATCTTTTGTTACGCCGCGTTCCGTTTTTGATTATGACGTGCGTACGCGCGAACGAGTTCTGCGCAAACAGCAACCCGTGCTGGGCGGGTACGACTCCACGCAGTATGTCAGTGATCGTGTGCAGGCCGTGGCCGGGGATGGCGCCCGTGTTCCGATTTCACTCGTTCGCCGTCGAGACACACCTCTCGATGGCTCCGCTCCCCTGCTTCTCTACGGCTATGGCAGCTACGGCCACTCGGTCGCCGTGACTTTCAGTTCGAACCGCTTGAGTCTGCTCGATCGCGGCGTGATTTATGCCGTCGCGCACATACGTGGCGGCGGCGAACTCGGAAAACCCTGGCACGATACAGGACGCCTGCGCCAGAAGCGCAATACGTTTACGGATTTCATCGCCGCCGCCGAGCACTTGATCGCTGAGGGTTACACCGCGTCCCAGCGTCTCGTCATCGAAGGTGGAAGCGCGGGGGGGCTTTTAATGGGCGCGGTGGCGAACATGCGGCCTGACCTTTTTCGCCTGGTCATCAGCCATGTGCCTTTCGTTGATGTGCTCAATACCATGCTGGATGCTTCGCTTCCCCTCACTGTAGGAGAATACGAGGAATGGGGCGATCCGCGCGTCGCGGAAGACTATTTCTACATGAAAAGCTATTGTCCCTATACGAATCTCACGGCCCGGGCTTATCCCACGATGCTCGTTAAAACCGGCTTGAACGACAGCCAGGTCATGTATTGGGAGCCGGCAAAATATGTAGCCAAATTGCGCACGTTGAAGACCGATGCGCATACGTTGCTCTTGAAGACGAACATGGGCGCGGGACATGGCGGTGCTTCAGGCCGGTACGATTATTTGCGCGAGATCGCGCTGGATTACGCTTTTCTACTGACCGAATTTGGAATCAGCGAATGAGCCGCATCTTCCATTTGAAACTGCCTGTGACCTTGCTCGTAGGGGCACGGCACGCTGTTCCCCTCAACGGACAGCATGCGCAATTGGCAAGACGCGAAACTGCTCGAGTAGTTCTAGCAACATCGGCTCGAAACTCGCGGTTGAAATCATCATTCGAACGGCCGCCGTCTAAACCATGAGCGAACCTACCTCGCCCCTGATGCAGCAGTATCACGCAATCAAGACGCGCTACCCGCACGCGTTGCTGCTCTTCCGGCTAGGTGATTTCTACGAACTCTTCTACGAAGACGCCATTCTGGCTTCACGCGAATTGCAAATTACACTGACTTCGCGCAACCGCGAAAAGGGCCAGCCAATTCCGATGTGCGGCGTGCCTTATCATGCTGCCGACGGCTACATCGCGCGGCTCATCCGCGGCGGCTTCAAAGTCGCGATTTGCGACCAGATGGAGCTTCCGGGCCCTGGCAAAAAATTGGTCCGCCGCGAAGTGGTGCGCGTCATCACTCCAGGGACGGCCACCGATGTGTCGGTGCTTGATGCGCGTGAAAACAATTACTTGGCGGCGGTTGCGAAGCACCCCTCCGGCTCGCCTGTTGGACTGGCGTTCGCGGATCTTTCTACCGGCGAATTCCAGTCCACGGAATTTTCAGGCGCTGATGCCGACGAGGCTCTTCGCGATGAGCTGCAGCTTCTTCACCCCCGAGAAACGCTTTTGCCCCGTCCACAGCAGCTTTTCGAAACGGCGAAAACTTCTTTGCTCGAAGGCGCCGGGGGCCTCGAGAGCCGTCTAGAGGACTGGATCTTTCAACGCGACTACGCCGAGCGGATTTTGCGCGAACAATTTGGCGTCGCGGAACTCACTGGATTCGGACTCGACCAGCATCCGCAGGCGATCTCCGCGGCCGGGGCCATCGTTCACTATTTGAGGGAAAACGCCGCGCGCGGCGCTGACAGTTCCGCCGGCTCAACGGGCATGCAGCCGTCAAGCGTCGAGGCGCTGCAGCATCTCGATCGTGTGCGCTATTACCAGCAGCACGAAACGCTCGTGCTCGATCCTGTGTCCGTACGCAACCTCGAGCTGATCACACCTATCTTTACGGAAGAATCTTCTCGCGGCGGGCCGGTGACCCTCGTCGCCGCTCTCGACGTGACCGTTACCGGCATGGGCGCGCGTCTCTTACGTTCGTGGATTCTTCGGCCGCTTCTCGATCGCGACGCGATCGAAGCGCGGCTCGAATCCGTTGCGCATCTCGTGCAACAGACCGTTGTTCGCGGCGAGATTCGCAAAGAGTTGCGCGGCATCCAGGATCTCGAACGCCTCACGAGCCGAATCACTTTGGGATTGGCCTCTCCGCGCGAGCTTGTGGCCCTTCGCAAATCGCTTGCCCAGCTTCCAGTGCTGAAGAACTTTCTGACCCCGCCTCCGGTTGGGGGCAGCGTGCTCCTTCGCATGCTTCATGGAGAGATCGACGAGCTCACCGACGTCCGAGAACGCCTCGAACGCGGCATCGCTGACGAGCCTCCGGCCCTCGCCACCGACCCCGGCATGATTCGCAGCGGTTACGATGGCGAACTCGACGAGCTTCGCAACCTCAGCCAGCACAGCAAGCAAATTATCGCGGCGATGGAAGATCGCGAACGTAAACGCACCGGCATCGCCTCGCTGAAGATTCGCTTTAACCAGATATTTGGGTACTACATGGAGATTTCCAAGCCTAATCTCCATCTCGCGCCCGAGGACTACGAACGCAAGCAAACGCTCGTCAATGCCGAACGATTCACTTCTCCAGAACTAAAGGAATACGAGCGCAAGATTCTTGCCGCGGACGAGCGCATCCTTGAAATCGAGCGCCAGCTTTTTGTCGAGATTCGCTCCAGTATAGCCGCACAAGCTGCGCGCCTTCGCCGCACGGCCGCTGCCGTCGCGCAACTGGACGTCCTCACTTCCTTCGCAAAGCTGGCCGCCGATCGCGGCTACTCCCGCCCCGAATTTAATTCCACGGGCGAACTGCTCATCGTCGCGGGACGCCACCCCGTGATCGAGGAACTTCTGCGCCAGCACGGCGAGCGCTTCGTTCCGAACGATCTTTGCTTCGATCCCGGACGCCAGCAGCTTTTGCTCATCACCGGCCCGAACATGGGCGGCAAGTCCACGTATCTTCGGCAATCCGCCCTGATTGTCCTGATGGCGCAGATAGGTTCGTTCGTTCCGGCCAGGCAAGCCAGGCTCCCCATTACCGACCGCATCTTCACGCGCATCGGCGCCAGCGATAATCTCGCGCGAGGCCGCTCGACGTTTCTCGTCGAGATGAGCGAAGTCGCCGCCATCCTGCACCACGCCACGCCTTCGAGTCTCGTTCTCCTTGATGAAGTTGGACGCGGCACGGCGACCTTTGACGGGCTTTCCATCGCCTGGGCCGTCGTCGAGCATCTCCAGAAGCACACACGCGCGCGCACGCTTTTCGCCACGCATTACCACGAACTCACGGAGCTCGCCGATCTCTTGACTGGCGTGCAGAACGTTCATGTGTCCGTCAAAGAAACTCCCAGCGAAATCATTTTCCTTCGCCGTGTCGAGCCGGGCAGCGCCGATAAGAGCTACGGCATCGAAGTCGCCCGTCTCGCTGGCCTTCCCCGCAGTGTCATCGAGCGCGCCCGCGAAGTCCTCAAGAAACACGAACAGAGCGAGCACGCGCTTAGTGAAACGCTTTCTCCTGGCGCCGTCGATGATCTATCGCCAAGCGCCGCAGGCGCCTCGACAGCTACTTCGGCCTCCTCTCTGCACCGCCGCAACGGCCACCAGGAAGTCCTCTTCACCGCTCTCGATCGCGCCGTCCTGGACATGCTCCGCGACGCCGACCTCGACCAACTCAAGCCCCTTGACGCCCTCAATCTCCTCGCCGAACTCAAAAAACAGATCTCATGACCTTCTTCTTCTCTGTGGCCTCTGTGCTCTCTGTGTTAAAACGTTACTTGGCCCAATGAAGCAGCGGCACATGCTCGTTCTCGGCCTCATGTCCGGCACCTCCGCCGACGGCATCGATGTCGCCCTCGCGCGCATCTCCGGAGCGCCGCCGCATCTCCGCGCAAAGCTTCTCGCTCACACGTCCGGCAAATTTCCGCCCGCACTGCGAAAGGAGATTCTGCGTGTTGCCGAGCAGCATCCCATCACCGCTGGCGATCTCAGTCAGTTGAATTTTCGCTTGGGAGAGGCTTTCGCCGAAGCCGCGCTCACGGCGTGCCGCAAGTTTCGCGTCTCCCCAAAACGCATCGCGCTGATCGGCAGCCACGGCCAGACCATCTTTCACCAGGGAAAGCCCGTGACTTACCTCGGCCGCCCGACAGCCTCAACGCTACAAATCGGCGAACCGTCCGTCATCGCCGCTCGCACCGGCATCACCACTGTCGCCGATTTTCGCCCTGCCGATATCGCACTCGGCGGCCAGGGCGCTCCACTCGTCCCTTACGCCGACTACCTTCTCTATCGCCACGAGAAACTCGGGCGCATCTCGCTCAATCTCGGTGGCATCGCCAACATCACCGTCATTCCCGCTGCGGCAAAGCCGGCACAAATCATTGCGTTCGATACCGGCCCGGCCAATATGCTCATCGACGCACTCGTCGCGCATTTCACCCGCGGCCGCCGGCGCTTCGACAAAGATGCTCGAATCGCCCAGACAGGCCGCTCCATCCCCGCGCTCCTCGACGACCTGATGCGGGATCCCTATCTGAAGCTCGCTCCTCCCAAATCCACCGGTCGCGAATACTACGGCCATGCGTATCTCAAAAGACTTCTCGCACTGGGCCGCAGCCACCGTGCCAAATCTGCCGATTTAATTCGCGCCGCGACTATTTTTACCGCACTCTCAGTCGTCGACGCCTTAAACCGCTTCGTCCTCCCCAAAACAAAAATCCATCAGCTGATCGTCTCCGGCGGTGGCGCAAATAATTCGCTCGTCGTTGCCCAACTCTCCGCCGCTCTCGGCAGAATCGAGATCATTCCATCTTCGCGATTTGGTATCCCCGAAGACGCCAAAGAAGCCTTCGCGTTCGCCCTTCTCGCCTACGAGACCTTCCATCGCCGCCCGAGCAACCTTACAAGCGCCACCGGCGCGCACGCACCTGCCGTTCTCGGTAAAATCTCCTATCCCTCGTCGCGCTAGCGCCACCGCTTCTCCGCAAGCTCTGCGCCGACTCTGTGCCCTCTGCGTTAAATTTTTTCTTCTTCTTTTTCTTTTGGCGGGCTGCGGTCACCGCAACGCAAACAATCCCTCGTCCCTAACCTTCCTTATCGAATCCAATCCCACCAATCTCGACCCGCGCGTCAACGCGCTAGTCGATCAAATTCGCACCGAAACGGATCACGAAAAAAGGAAGGTTCTCTGCAGCGAAGTTCAAACAATCCTTGCGGTCGATCTGCGCTACTTGCCGCTCTGGTTCACGGACGTCGTCTCCGTCCATCGCCGCTCGCTCGGCGATCTACAAATCTCTCCCACCGGCGACTTCGACTTCCTCGACACCGTTCACCCCGCCGTGGATGCCAAGTGATGGTCTCGTTCCGGCCTCCCATGGCCAAAGCTATTTCCGTCGCTAATCAAGTGTCATCGCCAAGACCTCCAGCCAGGCTCCCTCTCGTCGCGTGGTGCGCGCGAGCTTTTAAACAGTGAAGGAAGCAGGCGTAATGCAATCGCTCCATCAAGCGGTGGGACTGGGATCAGATTAAATACGGCCACACTTAGGCTAAAGAAACCAAATATCGCCAAAATCGCGTTCACGGGCGGAAATCGCGTGTAGCCGAATATCTCGACCAAAACTAGAATTGGTATGGCTACGATAGCCTGCGCCATGACACCTGCCCATGCGATGACGCAACGATCTCGGCGAGAGTACGGTTCGCTAAAATGGGTTAACCCCCAGATGGGATACAAATCAATGGAAAACACTGTGCAGCCTCTTCTCTGCGCAGCGATCATGTGGCCGCATTCGTGAAGCAAAATCACTCCGTAGTAAGCGGCAAATACCGTGAACGCGAGCAACGGATCTTCGACCGCACCGCACAGAATGACCGCACCGATGAGGATTACAGACCAATGGACAAATACCTTTACTCGCCGACCTTCCATCACCTCGATCAGTCTTTTGAACTTGGCCATATCTATAGCCTTCATCGAATTAGGGGGCCGCGCCTGTAAAGATCTGGAGACAATTCGAGCACAGTGAACAGCGTTCGCGTATAGCGCACTGCTATCCGTGTGACGGGATGGTCAAGACCAATCGAATTGGGCCCTCATCTGAGGGGAGAAATACAAAGCTTTGTAGTCTACTTCAGCGCCTTCTCAATCTCTGCCAACGGAATCGCGCCCTCTCGAATAATCTTCCACGCACCGCCGCGCACTTCGACGATCGTCGATCCCAGCGTCACCCCGGTTTCTCCGCTGTCCAGAATCAGCGGCAGCCGCCCGCCGAGTTGCTTCATGACCTGCTCCGCGTTTGAGCAGGAGGGAAATCCGGAAATATTCGCGCTGGTTCCGGTGATCGGTCCGTCAAACTCCTCGATCAGACGTCTCGCCACGTCGCTCTTGGGCCACCGCAACGCTACTTTTCCGGTGTTCGCCGTCACTTTCAGCGGCAAGCGGTTCGCGGCGTCCACGACCAGCGTCAGTGCTCCCGGCCAGAATTCCTGCGCCAGCCGCAAGAAATTCTGCGGCACCTCGCGAGCCAGCTGTATCGCCTGCTCGAGCGAACGCACCAAAATCGGCAGCGCGCGCGTCTCCGGACGCCCTTTCACTTTGTAAATTTCATCCACGGCGGAAAGATTGAATGGGTCGGCAGCCAGCCCGTAAAATGTGTCGGTTGGGATTGCGACGACACTTCCCCGCGTAAGAAAGTCAGCCGCGTAACGCAGCACTTCCGCTTCAGGGGACTGCGCATTCACGCGCAACATTTCTGCCGGCAATTTTTGGCCTTTGGCGAAGACGCTAGTTCACACTCTGCTCTTCGCCTGCGATTTCACTCAATCCGGCGACGCTACCATACCCCTCAAACGCATGCAATAAGAGCCTTCCCCAAATGCCTGCGACATTGCTTCAAAAAGCCGCGCCATCCCCTAATTTCCCTTCCGTAACTTCGTCGCAGAACACCGCATCCAATCGGCGTGATTCCCTTCTCCATTCTCGACCTATCGCCTATTCCCCAAGGCGTAACGGCCGCCGCCGCTCTGCGCAACTCGCTCGACCTCGCGCAACACGCGGAAGCCTGGGGCTACAATCGCTTCTGGCTGGCGGAACATCACAACATGCCCGGCATTGCCAGCGCCGCCACGTCTGTGGTGATAGGCCATATCGCCGGGGGGACCAAGACGATCCGCGTCGGTTCGGGCGGCATCATGCTGCCGAACCATTCCCCGCTCGTCATCGCCGAGCAATTTGGAACCCTCGCTTCGCTCTATCCAGAGCGCATCGATCTCGGCCTCGGCCGCGCTCCCGGAACGGACCAGCCCACGGCACGCGCCCTGCGCCGCAACATGGCCTCCACGGACGACAACTTCCCGCAAGACGTTGAAGAACTTCAGTCCTATTTCGAGCCGGCAGGGCGAAACCAAAAAATTCGCGCAGTTCCCGGCGCTGGTCTGCGCGTGCCTATCTGGCTGCTCGGCTCAAGCCTCTTTAGCGCGCAACTTGCGGCCAAACTCGGGCTGCCTTTTGCTTTCGCATCGCACTTCGCGCCCGCCGACATGATGCAGGCGCTCGATCTCTATCGAACGCGTTTTCAGCCTTCTCGCCAGCTCGACCGTCCCTACGCCATGCTCGGCGTGAACGTGGTCGTCGCGGAGACCGACGCCGAAGCTCAGTACCTCTTCACATCTATCCAGCAATCGTTCACCAATCTTCGCCGCGGAGTGCCCGGCCAGATTCCTCCGCCCATACACGACATCGATTCCTTCTGGTCCCCCGCGGAAAAGGCGTCTGCTAGCATGACGCTGCTTTGCTCTGTCATCGGCTCACCGGAAAACGCCGAGCGCCGCCTACTCAATTTCATCGAACTCACGCAGCCCGATGAAATCATCACGACCGCGCACATCTACGACCACGCCGCGCGCCTCCGTTCCTTCGAACTGCTCGCAGGAATTCGCGCCCGCCTCGTTGCTGCCGCTGAACCCTTGCAAGCCGCTCCACTCGTTTCTTCGGCAAAGCTAGTGTAGGGCCAGCATTCTATTCACCTTGGCTCCGTTGGGCAGGATGGCAGTTTTTGTCGAGCCGCGGTTAGCCTCTCCCACCCAAAATTTGCTACGCTCCCCGTAATGGCCCCCACTGGCAAACTCGCCCGCAACGCTCCAAATGCAGCCGCGTCCGGACTCCTCACCAGCCGCGACAATCGCTGGCTCAAGGAATTTCGCATGGCGCTCCGCGGCGGTCTGCCCACGGAATCCGGATCTGTTGGTGTGGAAGGTGTCCGTCTGGTCGAAGAAGCGCTGCGCTCCGGTTGCCGCATCGAAGCGGTACTCTTCAGCGAGTCTGGCGAACGGCACCGCGAACGTCTCGCGCCTTTGATCAGCCGGCCGGAAATGGCTTTTCCGGTTCTGCGCACCACCGACCGCCTTTTCGAAGGCCTTGCCGATACCGAGCATCCGCAAGGCATCGCCGCTCTCGTCCATCCGCGCGTGTCTTCTCTTGATGATTTGCTTCGCGCGCCCGCTTCCGCCTGTGCTCCCCTTCTTGTGGTCCTTGCCGGCGTGCAAGATCCCGGCAATGTCGGCACCATTCTGCGCACCGCCGCCGCCTTCGGCGCCACCGGAGCGGCCACCGCAGCTTCCGGCCAATCCGGCACTGCCAGCCCCTTTTCGCCGAAAGCCTTGCGCGCGTCCGCCGGCGCCGCGCTTCATCTCCCGATTCTCCCCGGCATGTCGCTGCCGATTCTTCTCACGCAACTCAAAGTCGCCGATGTTCGCACGCTGGCATCCAGTGTGCGTGAACCTCACGACGGGGAATCGCGCGTCCTTTCACCCTGGGAAGTCGATTGGTGCCAGCCCGTTGCCCTGCTCGTCGGCAACGAAGGGGCAGGATTGCCCGAAGACGTCGAACGCAGCGCCGACGCCCGCATTCGCATCCCCATGGCCAGCGGCGTCGAGTCGCTCAACGCCGCTGCAGCCGCCGCGGTTCTGTTTTACGAAGCCGCCCGCCAGCGCCATCCCCAGTCATAGCGGCGCGGCATGCCGTGCCCGTCTTCAATGCTAAACTCATACTTCCCATGAGCCTCTTCTCTAAGCTTCCCCAACCCGCCGTCGAAGACGCCGCTCACCAGCCGCTCGCCGAACGAATGCGTCCGCGTACGCTCGACGAATTCATCGGCCAGGAAAAACTCCTCGGCTCCGGCAAACCGCTCCGTCAGCAAATCGAGAACGACAAAATCACCTCCATGCTCTTGTGGGGACCGCCAGGCTGCGGCAAAACGACGCTTGCTCGTCTGATTGCTCGCCTCACACGCTCGGAGTTTGTTGCCTTCAGCGCCGTCCTGGCAGGTATTAAGGAAATCAAGGAGGTCATGGCTGCTTCCGAGTACAAATCCCACGCCGGCCAGCGCACCATCGTCTTCGTCGACGAAGTCCACCGCTTCAACAAGGCTCAGCAGGATGCTTTTCTTCCCTACGTTGAAGCCGGCCATATCACTTTCATTGGTGCAACCACCGAGAATCCCTCGTTTGAAGTCATCTCGCCGCTCCTCTCGCGCACCAAGGTTTACGTCCTCGACCCGCTCACCACGCCGCAAATCGTCGAACTCTTGCGGCGCGCGATTGTGGACAAGGAGCATGGGCTTGGCGTCGACCGCTCTGCGGTCGCACATAAGAACGAGCATGTCGAAGCCAGCGACGACGCGCTTTTTCGCATCGCCTCGTTCGCCAACGGGGACGCTCGTTCCGCCTACAATACCCTCGAACTCGCGGCCCGCAGCGCCAAGACCGACGCTGGCGGTGCGCGCACCATCACCCGGGAATTGCTCGAAGACGTTCTCCAGCGCAAGCTCCTTCGCTACGACAAAGCCGGCGAGGAGCACTTCAATCTCATTTCCGCGCTGCACAAATCCGTGCGCAACTCCGATCCCGACGCCACTCTTTACTGGCTGGCGCGCATGATCGAATCCGGCGAAGACCCGCTCTATCTCGCCCGCCGCATGGTCCGCATGGCCAGCGAAGACATCGGCCTGGCCGAACCCGGCGCCCTCGCCGTCACGCTCGCCGCGAAGGACGCCTTCGATTTCCTTGGCGCTCCCGAAGGCCATCTGGCGCTCGCGCAAGCTGCCGTATATCTGGCCCTCGCGCCAAAATCCAATGCCGTTTACACTGCCTATGGTGAAGTGATTGAAGACGTCCAGAAAACCGAAGCCGACCCTGTGCCCCTGCACTTGCGCAACGCAGTCACCGGCCTCATGAAAAATGTCGGCTACGGCGAAGGCTACAAGTACGCCCACAATTTCGAGGAAAAAGTCACCGACATGACCTGCCTCCCCGGCAATCTTGCCGGCCGCGCTTACTACAAACCTACCGATCAGGGCTTCGAGCTGCGACTTCGTGCTCGCCTGGACGAAATTCGCAAGCTAAAATCTCGTTCGGGATCTAATCCGTAAGACAGAGGTATTCGAATGAAAAGGGCCGCACTAATTCTCGTGAGTTTCCTTCTCTGCTATCCGGCCATGGCGCGCCGTAAACCGCCGAAGCGCCCGCGCATTCTCGGCATCGCCGGCGCCACGATTTTTGTTTCGGACATATCCGCGGCTCACAAATACTATCGGAATCTCGTGGATCCGCGGCACAGCTGCGACTATTGCCAGAACGTTCCCGGCCAATTCTTGTTTCTTCCCAGCGGCCAACGGTTGACGTTCAAGCAGATTCCCGCGCCGCCGCCCGCCGATCTGCTTGCGGAAGTCTCTTTTCTTACCGACGACCTGGAGGGATTCAAAAAATTTCTCAACGCCAAAAAGATCGACTTCAATGAAGTCAAGAAGAAGCACACCGGAGAACTCGTCCGCCTTTTGCTCCAAGATCCCGAGAGGCACCACATTTCGATCACCGACTCGTACCATCTCGCCAACGCCGAGGATTTGAATGTGGGCCTGGCGCCTTCGCATCCGTCCAACCCGGTGCGCATCATTCACGCGGGCTTCGTCGTCAACGATCGTGACGCCACCGATCGTTTCTACAAAGACCTTCTTGGCTTCCGCCCCTACTGGCACGGCGGAATGAAAGACGCCGAGACGGACTGGGTCGCCATGCAAGTACCCGACGGCACCGATTGGATCGAATACATGCTCCGCATCTCGCCCACCGCCGATAAGCACACGCTTGGCGTCATGAATCATATCTCTCTTGGCGTCCCGGACATCCACGCCATCCTGCAGCAGCTTATCAAAGCAGGCGTGAAGCCCGGCGAAGAACCCAAAATCGGCCGCGATGGCAAATGGCAGCTCAATCTTTACGACGCCGAGAACACCCGCGTCGAATTCATGGAATTCAAGCCCGTCGAAAAGCCTTGCTGCTCCGAATTCACTGGCTCGCACCCCGTTCCGCAACCAGCGCCGGGCCTCGACACCCCGCAATGATGCATCTTCGCTTTCCAGGCCGGCTTTCCCGTTTTTCGCGAAGCTGTTTGTTGTTATTTCTTATATTGAGCTGCTGTTCTTTTCCGCACGCCCGCGCCCAGGATCTCGACAAGCCTCTGCAAAACATCGACGAAGAAGTTACCGCCTTTAGCTTCGCTCCCGACGGTCGCGTCGTCTACTCCGTCCGTCGCGCCATCAAAACCAAAAAGTACGATTTGCAGCACGACGATATCTGGCTCATGGAAAGCAACGGCAAACGCCGCCGCCTCCTTCAAGGCGACAAGTTTAACCGCGGCAATCTTCCTTTCTCCTACGCCGTCGACGCCTTCCACTGGTCTCCCAATGGCCGCGAAATTCTCGCCCAGCTTTTCACCACCAGCGTCGTCGATGAATCCGGCCGCACCCAGGACTCCTTCATGACTCTCGCTCTCGAAGACAGCGGCAAGGAAATCCATCTTGGCAAGGGCGAGAGCACCATCCAGGACTGCTATAACGCAACCTGGCTCCTGGACAACGCCACGATCATCTATCTCACCGAAGCCGTTAAGCCGCGGATGCTTTTTTCCTTCCGCTACTCCAACATCGCGACAGGCCCTGCCGGCCTCGCCTTCGAAGGCCGCACCTTCATCGATTCCGACCGCATCCCCGGTACCAATGCCGCCATCGCCGTGGAACGAGATCGCGCGATGACCGGCCCGCCGCGCCTCCAGCGCCTCGAGTTGCTTGCGCAAGACGCCACGGAGGTCGCCACGCTCGATGGCTACGAGGGTGGTCTTTCCGTCTCACCCAGCGGTAAAAAAGCTGCCTACTTCATCGATCGCGAGATTCTCGAAGTCCGCGACCTCACCGCCCCCGAACATTTCGTTCGCCTCCGCGTCGGCCTCGGCGTTTTTCATTGGGCTCCGGGCGAAAATCGCATTCTGCTCAAGCGCGCCACCGAAAGAAAATCCGCCGACATTGTCTGGATCGCGATTCCCCCGTTCTCCGCGGAGCTTCCCGGCAAAGACGCTCCCGTCCTGCAGCCCACGCCACAGCCCATTCTCCACGATCTTACCTTCCGCGAATTTGCCGTCTCTCCCGACGGACGCTTCCTCGGCGTCGTCCTCCCCGGCAAACGCAATCTCGAAATCTTTCCACTTCCGCAGTAGGCGCACGGCATGATTACCCTGAGGCTTGAAGGGCTGCGCTCGCCCTTGGCAACGCGTTTTGACGTCGCGCGCTTTTCGTTTAGGAAAATAAAAAAACCGCGCCAGTCGCCGCGCGGGACGTGCTCCTCTCCAGATCGCCGGCCTCACCTCATCCCAATTGTTTCACCCGCTTGCGATGCTCCACCAAAATGCACGCATCCTCGATCACAACCAGCCCCGACTTCCGCCCACGTTCCGCCGCCACTGCATTCTCAATCCCCAGCTGCATCCACACCACTTTCGCGCCGACTCTTATCGCGCTTTCCACAACGGGCGGCACATCCTCAGCCCGCCGAAACACATCCACAATCCCGATTTTCTCCGGAACATCTTCCAGCCGCGCGTAACTCTGTTCTCCCAGCACTTGCTTCTCGTTTGGATTCACGGGAATTATCCGGTATCCAGCTCGCTGCATATATTCCGTCACTTCAAAGCTCGGCCGCGCAGGGTTTGAAGACAAGCCCACCACGGCAATCGTCTTATATTTTTTCAGGATTTCGAGGATAGGATCAGCCGCGGCGCTCGCGTCGTCGGGCAACAACACTCTCATCGCGCCGCCAACTGGCCTTTCCCCGCGTGTTTCGTCAGAATCTCCGCCATCGCCGCCAGGCACTTGCCGTTTTCTTCCGCCGTTCCCACCGAAACGCGGATCGCTTCCGGAAATCCCATCCAGCCGAGCGGCCGGACGATCACACCCAAATGCAATAGCCCATCGCAAATCTCTTTCGCTCCCGGCCCCACTTCCATGAAAATAAAATTCGTTTCGCTGGGCACCGGCCGCAGTCCCAACGCGCTCAAACCTTCGCTCAAGCGTTTCCGCTCGCTCGCGTTCGTCGAGATGCATCGGTCAACGTGCTCCCGGTCATCCAGTGCGGCGAGCGCCGCGGCCTGCGCAATTCCCGAGGTATTGAACGGTGTGCGCAGCTTGTTCATTGCGGCCTGCAATTCTGGCCGGCCGATCGCGAACCCGATGCGCATCCCCGCCAGCCCATACACCTTCGAAAACGTGCGCAATATCAGCAGATTCTTTCGTATGCGGTAGATTTCTTCCGACTTCCGCCGGTTCAAACTCGGCGCGTAGTGAATATACGCTTCGTCTAGCACGACCAGCACGCCATCCGGCAGGCTGGCCAGAAATTCTTCCAACTCTTCCGCGCGAAAAACTGTTCCCGTGGGATTATTCGGATTCGCAAGATAGATGACGCCAGTCTTCGGCGTGACGGCTTTGGCGATCGCTTGCAAGTCAAATGTAAAGTGTTTCTGCGGCACAAGCACAAGCTCCGCGCCGCTGGCCCGAATCGCTACTGAAAATGGCGCATAGCTTCCGAACGATGTCAGACCTTGCAAGCCCGCACGCAGCAGTACGCGCGAAGCCAGATCAATAAGCTCGCTCGACCCCAGTCCCACGAATATCTCATTCGTTGAAACGCTCGTCCGCGAAGCTAGCGCCTCGCGCAGCAAATGCGTTCCACCGTCTGGATACCGGTTCGCATGTTCCAGCGCTTTTTTCGCCGCTTCCACCGCGCGCGGCGAGGGACCCAGCGGATTCTCATTCGACGCCAGCTTCACCGCGTGAATTTTCAGCTCGCGCTCGACTTCCTCAATCGGCCGCCCCGGCACATACACGGGCAGCCCGCGAATGTAATCCGGTATCAAATCTTCAATCGTCCGTGTCATGTTCCCCAGTCTCTACGCCCCGCGCTTTGCCGTACTTTCTCCGCGCTTTCTATGCGATCTCTGCGCTTCTGCGTTATCTTTTTCCTTCTTCTCTCCCTCTTCTCTTCTTGCGTAACCTATTTTCGCATCAAGAAACAAATGTTGCACACGCAGAACCAGCCGTCGTGCTCGACGCGTCAATGTCACTCTTTTCCATCAGCCGCCTTTTTCAACTGTTCGACTTCTTTTCCCGTCAGCGGACGGAATCTTCCTGGCTCCAAATCCAAAACCAACGGCCCCATTCGCACGCGCCGAATCTTCTCCACTAAATGCCCCACCTTTTCAAACATTCTTCGAATCTGCCTGTTCCTTCCTTCGATCAAAACCACTTCGTACCACGGATTCTCGCCGTCCTCGAACAACCGTATCTTTGCCGGCGAAGTCTTTACCCTCCGGCCGTCCTCCAGCTCAATCACAATCCCCGCTCGCAACCGCTCAATCCTCTTCTCGTCCGGCTTTCCGCTCACTTTTACCAAATACGTTTTCGGCATGTGCGATCCGGCCTTCATCATTCTCGCTGCCAGCGCCCCGTCATTCGTCATCAGAAGCAATCCCTCGCTCGCAAAATCCAGCCGTCCCACCGGATACACCCGCCCCACGCTTTTGCCCACAATCTCTACCACGGTCGGTCGCCCCTCTGGATCGCTCACCGTAGTTACATAACCCTTCGGCTTGTTCAGCATAAAATAAAGCGGCTTCTCCGGCCGGGCGATCGCCTTCCCATCAACGCAAATCACATCCTTTTCCATATCCGCCTTCGTTCCCAGTTCGCGCACGACACCGCCATTGACCGTCACGTGTCCTGCGGCGATGATCTCTTCGCACGCCCGGCGCGATGCGACTCCGCAAGCCGCCATTATTTTCTGCAATCTTTCCTGCATGTCAATCGTTGCTAGTCTTGGAGGCTCGATCTTCTCTGCGCTGTCTCGGTGGACGGCGTTCACCCCGATCCGATCGGGGCCTCTCTGCGTTATCTTTTTCTTTTTTTGCGGGTTTGAAGCTCGCACGTAACGCCCCGATTTCTTTCTCCTTCAACAATCGGTATCTCCCGCGCGGCAGTCCTTCCACGGACAGCGATCCCAATCCAATCCGCATCAACTTCTCCACCGGATGCATTTCCTTCATCAGAAGGCGCCGCAACGCATCCTTCTTGGAGTCCCACATCGTCACTTCATACCAAAAATTCGCTGCGCGCCCGCGCGTCGCGTCCGGCTGCCTCACCGTTTTCATTCTCAATCCAACTTCTTTTCCAATGCGATCGAGGTCCGCAAGCGTCAGCATTCCTTTCACCTTGACGTGATACACCTGCTCGATTTGCGCCCAATTCTTCAACATCTCCGCCGCCAGATCGCCGTCATTTGTTAAAAACACCAGCCCCGACGCCGCGTATTCCAGATTCCCCACTGGAAAAACGCGCTCCGGCAAGCCTCGCAAACAGTTCCGCAAAGTTTTTCGGCCCTCGGGATCAGCCATCGCCGAAACCACTTCCGGCGGCTTGTGCAAAGCCAAATAAACATTCCGCTGCGCCGCCGTCCCGACTCCGACAGTCCGTCCAGCCGCTTCAATCTTGTCCTTCGCCGGATCGGCCTTCGTACCCAACTCGCGCACTACAACGCCGTTCACGCGCACCTGTCCGCTCAGGATCAATTGCTCCGCGTGCCTCCGCGAGGCAATTCCCGCCCGCCCAATGATCTTCTGTAATCGTTCTTGCATATCGTGTTGGCGTGTGCGCCGGTGATGTCGCTGTAGGCACGATGTATCGTGCCCCTACAACCGGAAGGAAAGTTCATTCCTGCGAATTCTAAAGGCCTGGCCTCGACGCTCTCCTCTACTCTCCCGCTGAGGTGGATTTGACGACAGGCGGTGGCGGTTCTTCATCCAATTCGCCGGAAGGCATGCCTTCGGAAGTCGCCAGAGCTTCGTGCTCGCGAAAAGCTTCGGCTTCCGCAAGATCTTCTCCAACATGCGCGATCGCTTCGGCTGTGCTGTCCTGCGCAGCCTCAATCGATGCCCCGCCTTCGGACACCATGCTTTCGGCGGCTCCGGCTTCCCGATAATCTTCCGACGAGGTTTGCGCCACGCCCTCATCGCTCCCCAACGCCTCGCGCGCCAGTGCCTCGAATTCTTTCAAGCTTGGCAGCTCTTCCAAATCGCTCAAGCCGAAGCGCATCAAGAATTCCTTCGACGTTTTGTACAAAATCGGACGACCGATCACTTCTTTGCGTCCGGCCGTGGTAATCAGGCGCTTGTCGAGAAGCGTGCTGATCACGCCCGAAGTATTCACTCCTCGAATCTCGGAAATCTCCGGCGAAGTCACCGGCTGCTTGTAAGCAATCACCGCTAGAGTTTCGAGCGCAGGCATCGTTAAGCGCAGCGGCGGCCGCAAACTCTTGATGAAGCGCCGCACAACGTCATGTTGCTGTGGCTTGGTGTACAGCTTGTATCCGCCGGCCACAGCGCGAATCTCGATGCCGCGCTCTTCGCTGGCGTAACTGGCCACCAACTCATCGAGCGACGATTGCACGATTAGCTTCTCTTCGCCGAGCGCTTTTGCAAGCTGATCGATTGTCGCCGGCTCATCCGCCGCATAAATAATCGCTTCCAAGGCCGCTTTTCTCTCTTCATTCGTCATGCTGAACTCTCTCTTCCCTGCGGTTCCCTGAATCTCTTCTTCGTCCCAATTCTTCTCTGCGAACTCCGTGTCTCTGCGTTTAACTTTCTTCTCTGTGTCCTCTGCGCTCTCCGTGTACTCTGTGTAAATTCCAAATCTTTTTATCGCTATTTCTTTACTTCATTCTCTCTCTTACTTGTATTCTTCATCGATCTGCTTGATCCCGCCAGCCTCATCGAAAATCACATCGAACGCTTTTCCCTTCTTCACCACAATCTCCCCAAATTGCTTCTCCTGCGCCAATCCCACGGCCTGCAATTTCACCATCTCCAAAACGGCCAGAAACGCCACAATCATCGCGTGCCGCGAAGGGCACGCCTCAAAAAACTGAATCAAATTCACCATGCTGTCCGGGCTAGCCAAAATCTGCGCCCGCAGTGCCGCGATCATCTGCGCCACGGTGAACTGCTCGTGCTGCAACTCAATCCGCGAGACTTCCTTGCGCCGCTCCAAAACCTGCTGAAACACTTTCACCAAATCCACGAGCGAAACCACAAGCTCGCCCTCAGTCCCCTCATCGTTATAAAGCGACTTGTCCGGCTTCGACCAGACGTTTTCTTCAATCTGCTGCTTCTGATACAAAAGCTGCGCGGCATTCTTGAATTTCTCGTGTTCCACAAGGCGCTGTACTAATTCCGCTCGCGGATCGCCATCGACGCCTTCCTCCGCGCCCAGAGGATCCGGCGGCAAAAGCATCTTCGACTTGATGTAGATCAGCGTCGCGGCCATATAAATAAAATCCGCCGACACATCCACATTCAGCTCTTCCAATTTGTGCAAATATTCCAGGTATTGCGCCGTAATCAGCGAAATCTGAATATCGTGGATATTCATCTCCTGCTTCTTGATCAAATCAAGGAGCAGGTCGAGCGGGCCTTCGTATAAAGGTATGTTCACCTTGTAGGCCGCGTTCCCGGTCATCTTATTGCTCGGCGTCGCCATTCTTCCTTCTTTTACCTTGCGCCTAGTCTCAATCGGGCACGATGTATCGTGCCCCTACCTGCTAATTCGTAATCCCGGTTGTCACTGAGTGCTCATCTCGTGTTTACGTTTAGGATTTTCCGCGTCCCACTCCCACCGCATTGGATTTTCCATGACGTATCGACTCGCATCCGCATGCTCTTGCCCGTTGCGTAATACGCGTTCAAAATAGTTCCGCTG
This sequence comes from uncultured Acidobacteriota bacterium, assembly GCA_963718945.1. Taxonomy (GTDB): domain Bacteria; phylum Acidobacteriota; class Terriglobia; order Acidiferrales; family UBA7541; genus Acidiferrum. The sequence goes on from CAVRAJ010000001.1 coordinate 616,719, forward strand.
CCAAATCTCTTCTCCATGCATATTCAATTCCTTGCCCGCCTCCCGAACCACTGCAGCCTTAAACGTTCTAATAATTGTCGGAATCGAACCTTTAACTGGTTTCTGAAACCGTTCTGGCGTTCTCGCTCGTTGATGTAGGGGCACGATATATCGTGCCCCTACGCCCAACGCAATAATGACGTGCACGTGGTTCGGCATCACCACATACTCTTTGATGGAAGCATGTGCAAAGTGATTCGGAACCTGGACCAAACACCCTCGCACTATCCCGCCAAGCGCGCTCAACAATACTTGCCCATTCTGGATGCTTCCCAAAATCTCCTGCTTTTGGGCCGTACAAATCGTAACAAAGTATCCGCCGGCCTCGGTATAGTCGGCACCAGGTAGCCTTATTGATCGTCGATGGAGTTCCTTTTTCTCCATGGTAGGGGCACGATACATCGTGCCCGCTTCTCCTTCTTCTTTTACCTCGTGTAGGGGCACGATGTATCGTGCCCCTACGACCAAACCCTGACGCTACGATTACTTAAGCCAGTGGATCAGCGCCAATTTCCTTCCGCTTGTCTTTCCAATGGAACACGGCTTCACGTACCCGTTCCATCGTCTTCTTCGCCTCTACCCGCGCGCGCTGCGAGCCGTCGTCAATCATCTCCACCACAGCTTTTGGATTGTTCTCCCACTTCACGCGGCGTTCGCGGACTGGCGTAATCCATTTGATCAAATTCCCGGCCATGGCGGCTTTGCACTCGATGCAGCCGATGCCTGCTGTGGTGCAGCCTTGGCGCACCCAATCCAGCCGGCCTGGTTCGCCTGATGAGAACAGTTTATGCCAGTCGTAGACGGGACACACGTCCGGATTTCCCGGATCGGTGCGTCGCTTGCGAGCGGGGTCCGTTACCATCACCTTCGTCTTCTTCCGTATCTCCTCATCCGTCTCGCTCAACGTAATCGCATTCCCATAACTCTTCGACATCTTCCGCCCATCCAACCCAGGTATCCTCGGCGTCTTCGTCAGCATCACCCCCGGCTCGGTCAACACCTCTTCAGTGTGGAGAAGTGCCTTCGCGTCGGGATGCTTCTCCAGGATGTTTTTCGCTCCGGCTTCCTGAATCTTGCGCCGCAACTCCGCCTCGACAAGCGGCCTTTGCTCAGATGGCAACTTATCGGCTCCCCATAAGCCGAATTGTGCGCAAAGCATTCCCAACTCATGACGATTTTCCACGTCGAACAGCTTTTGATCTATAGAGAACCCATAAAAGGAGTTGAACCGCCGCACAATCTCCCGGCTCAACTCCACATGCGAAACCTGATCCTCCCCCACCGGCACGTAAAGCTGTGCTCCCTCTTCGCTGTAAATCACAATGTCCGCCGTCTGCAAACACGGATACCCCAAAAACCCATAATTGTGCAGGTCCTTATCCTTCACCTGCTCCAGCGCCTCTTTATACGTCGGCACCCGCTCCAACCAACTGAGCGGCGTCACCATCGACAACAACAAATGCAGCTCCGCGTGCTCCGGCACCAACGACTGCTGAAAGATCACGGACTTGGACGGGTCGAGGCCGGCCGCCAGGTAATCCGTCATAATCTCAATCGTGTTCTGCGCTACCCCCGACGTGTCCGCATAGTCGCTGGTGAGGGCGTGCCAGTCGGCGATGAAGTAGAAGCAGTCATAGGCGGGAAGTGGCGAGTGGCGAGTGACGAGTGGCGAGCCAGTCGCCGCATCGTTGGCGGCCGGTAGGGACTCATTCTGCAGGCGGACCCAATTCTCGAGGGCGCCGAAATAATGGCCAATGTGCAGCTTGCCGGTCGGGCGCATGCCGCTGACGACCCGCTTCTTGCTTTGGAGTGCGGGAGTCTCGCTCCCACTTTTGGCTTCAGGCGCGTTGGCCACGAGATACCGCTCCTCCCTGTTTTTTTGTAAACGTTGCAGCTAAAGGAGTTATGCTTCGCGTAAGTCCTTTAGATGGAGCGCTTATGTAAATGTTGCATTTAAAAGAGTTAGTTGAGGGTGAAACCGGGCGTGTGGAAGTTTGTGTTTGGGGTGCGTCGGCGTTTGGCCGTAGTACCATAATTTTACACTGTGGAGATAGTACCATAATAGTTAACAGATGTCAAGGAAAATTTGAAGATGCGCGCGGGAGCCAGTCCACTTTAAGCGGTGGGCTATCAACTGGACTTCCCCAAGAGCTCCCGAGCGATGATCGTCCTCTGGATTTCGCTGGTGCCCTCGTAAATTGTGATGACTCGGGCGTCGCGATACATCCGCTCCACATCCGACTCCCGTGAATACCCCGAACTGCCGTGAATCTGGACGGCTTTGGCTACCACGCGATTGACCATTTCGCTGGCGTAGAGCTTGGCTTTGGATGCCGCTGCGCCGAGCTTGCCCGGGTGCGTATCTTTAAGCCAGGCAGCATGATAGACCAAGCCGCGGGCGGCTTCGATCTCGGTTTGCATGTCGGCGAGCATCCATTGGATGGCCTGGAACTCGCTGATGGTCTTGCCGAAGGCGCGGCGAGCCTTGGCATGCTTCACGGACTCGTCCAGGGCGCCTTGCGCAAGGCCAAGCGCCTGCGCGGCGATGCCGATGCGGCCGCCGTCCAGGGCGCTGAGGGCAATTTTTAGGCCCTGGCCTTCTTCGCCGAGGCGGTTTTCGTAGGGGACTTCGCAGTCGTTGAGCAGGATTTCGACGGCGGGCGAGCTGCGCTGGCCCATTTTGTCTTCGTGGCGGCCAACCTTGAATCCCGGAAAGTTCGGCTCGACGAGAAAGGCGGTGAGGCCTTTGCCTCCGGCTTCGGGATTGGTCTTGGCAAAGACGATGAAGAGGCCGGCGACGCTGCCGTTGGAGACCCAGGTCTTTGTGCCGTTCAGGCGATAGATGTCGCCGCTCGGCGTGCCCAGTGGCGCGCCGCCCCAGGCTGCTGCGGCGGCGGGCGCGAGGCTCGGCGGCGGGGACGACCTTGTTCCCAGGCCGGAGCCGACTCGCTGCATCGCGACGGCGCGGGCTTGAATTCCGGCGGCGTCTGAGCCTGCGGCCGGTTCAGTGAGGCAAAACGACCCGAGTATTTCTCCGGTGGCCAGGCGGCGGAGATACTTTTCTTTTTGCGCTTCCGTGCCATATTTCAGGAGCGGGATTTGGACAGCCGAATTCGTGACGCCGAGGGAAGTGGCCATGCCTGCGTCCACGCGAGCCACTTCTTCGATCATCAGAACGTAGGAAAGCGTATCGAGGCCAGGGCCGCCCCAGTCTTCGGGGGTCATCATGCCGCAGCAGCCGAGGTCGGCGAGTTTTTTGATTTCGACGGCGGGGAAACGCTCTTCGCGGTCGCGCTGCTTCACGGTGGGGCGCACTTCCGCGTCCATGAATTGGCGGACGGTGTCGCGAATCAGTTTTTGGTGGTCGTTAAGCGAAAAATCCATCGTTCGGTTGTACGCGAGGTACGCACGATGCTAACACAGCTTTTCAGATCGCGCTTTCAGCCCGGGAATCCCCCAAGCCATGTTGGATGGCCGCCGCATGTCCACATACTTTCTGCCAGCGAGACAAAGAAACCAAGCACCACGACGAACCAGACTAGGATGCGCATAGGCGTGCCCCTCACTTCTTTGGCCGCACCTTGAACATTAGCGAAAGCGGCCAGGGCCGGGATAGGGGCGAGGGCTGTCAGCAAGACTGACGCAATTCTTATGTATCCCCAGAATGGACTTGTATCGGGAGGATGCTCGATTTCATTGTGTGCGAGGAGAGAACCAATTATTTCGATGGCGAAGCCAAAGTACACGATGCTCGACATGACATATACGGTCGTGAGGGGATTAATTTTTTGTCGCCACAAAGACTCGCCCATGAGACGTTCCTACAGCTTGAAGAGTTCGCGTAGGCGTTTGGCTTGGACGCGGCTTACGGGGACTTCGGTGGATTTTTTGTCGTTCATTTTCAGGATGAAGGTGGAGTTGAACCAGGGGACGACTTCCTTGATGTGCTGGGTGTTTACGAGGAAGGAGCGGTGGGGGCGCCAGAAGGATTCGGAATCGAGCGTGGCGTTCAGTTCCTCGAGCGTGCGGTAGTTGGACGAGCCTTCGACGTCGCGAGTCACGACGACGATGGCGCTGCCTTCGGTCGTGGCGAAAATAATGTCTTCGCCGTTCACGAGCAACAGCCGCTGCTGCGACTTCACCAGCACTTTCACTTTTTGCGGGGTGCTTTTTGCCGCGCCGAGCTGGCTGACGAGCTGCTCGAGCCGCTCTGTCGTTGACGTTTGCGTGTCGAGCATTTTTCGCGCGCGCTGGATGGCTTTCGCGATGCGCGCCTTATCGAAAGGCTTGAGCACATAATCCACGGCGTTGACGTCGAACGCCTGCACGGCGTATTGATCGAAAGCAGTGGCAAACACGACGTGCGGCATTTTCATTCTGCGTTCGACGAGTTTTTTCAGAACGCCAAATCCGTCGAGACCCGGCATTTGCACATCCAAGAAAACGAGATCGGGAGCGAGCTCCTTGATCAGCGCCACGGCTTCAACGCCATTCTTACCCTGCCCGATGACGTTAACTTCGGGAAAGGCCTTGAGCAGAAATACGAGTTCTTCGCGTGCCGGCTTTTCGTCATCGACGATGATGGTGTTGATGGGCATGCTTTAGGAACCCTCTTCGGACCTCGCGCGTCACCGCGACCGGTCCGTAGGGCACGATATATCGTGCCCCTACAGTGTATGATAGCCGCGGAGAAAACGTACCAACTATGCCGCCAAAAGAAGCCAGCCGCACGACCGCGAAGGTTCTTCGCAGCAAAATGATCTACAAAGGGCCCGTGTTCGGTATCCGCCGCGATGAAGTAATCGAACCCGGCGGCGTGCGCGCGACGCGCGAAGTGATCACGCACCCCGGCTCGGTCGTGGTGCTGCCCGTGTTTCCCGATGGCCGCATCCTGATGATCCGGCAGTACCGCCATGCCACGCGTCAATTTCTGTGGGAACTCGTAGCCGGGCGCATCGATCACGAAGAAAATCCCCGTAAGGCTGCCGCCCGTGAATTGATCGAGGAAACGGGCTACCGCGCCAAGCGCTTTCATGTTTTCCTGGATATTTTTCCCACGCCGGGTTTCCTCGAGGAGCGCATGTATATTCTTTTGGCCGAAGATTTGACCGCCGGCAAAGCGGAGCCGGAAGAAGACGAGCGGATTACGGCGAAAGCATTCACGCACGGCGAAATCGAGCAGATGATTCGCCGGAATAAGATTCGCGACGCGAAATCGGTGGCTGGAATTCTATATTATCTGCGATTCCTGGTGCGCTCCTGATTGCATGAGATGTTTGAAGCGATCCTCCGAGGACTTCTGAAGCAATTCTCCCCAAGGCGCTCTGCCATGAAACAAATGATTCACGGCAGGAAACAAAAATTGGCAAGCCCTGTATTCGCTATGAGTTGCAGGAATTTCGCGAGCAAAGCCCGGCGGCAGGCAGAGATTCTTGATCCGCTAAATCGTTTTTATAAACGATTTATCGTGCGTTTTTCGCACGCGGAAAACGATTGCGCTCTTGACTGAAAGCATCTTTCTGGTACACTCCGCGCAATTTGTAAAAATGGCGGCTGCATTTGTCCCGATTTAGCTCGCCAGGAGAAACGTCCAGGACTCCATCAGGGAGGAACATATCGGTGCAAGGAACCGTGAAATGGTTTAATAATTCGAAAGGATATGGATTCATCGGGCGCGAAGATGGTCCAGATGTTTTTGTTCATTATTCCGCTATCACAGGGGATGGCTACCGTACTTTGCAGGAAGGAGATACGGTCGAGTTCGAGATTGTCCAGGGACCGAAAGGGCCCCAGGCAGCGAACGTGGCAAAGCCAGCTTAACTAATCCAGGAAACATTCGGCCGGCAGAGTGCGCCCCTCTGCCGGTCTTTTTTTTGGGAAGTGACCAGTGAGTGGTGGATAGTGAGTAGTCCGCGAACACAGCTAAGGTGCGGCGAGGCGGCCGATGAGGAGCTGGAAGAAGGCGTCGGAATCGGAATGCATGCAGACTTGTGCGTTGGGAGCGCCGGGCTCTGCGCGGGTGAAGCCTTTGTCGTCGACGCGGATGTGCATGGGTTGGACGGGACAAATGTTTGGATTCAGGATGTAGGCGAGCGTCATGGGATCGAAGAGCGTCGGAGTTGGCTGGTTCCATTCGTGATAGAGAAGGGTTAGAGCGTCGGTGAGCGGGGTGCCTTGACGGAAGAGGAAGGCGCGCTTGATCTCGTCAAACTTTAGTTGTGTCGAGTCGAGGGGCATGACGTAGAGCGGGACGCCGGAGAGGAAGAGCTTTTTGGCCGACGGGATGTCGTTGATGATGTTCCACTCCGCGTCCGGGCCATGAGCGGTGCAGAACCAAAGGTCTCCATAGCCGCATTTGATTGAGCCACCCATCATTACCACGCGCTTTAGTTTGAGGAAAGTTTGCGGGTCCTTGTCGATGAGTGCGCCGACGTTCATCAAGGGGCCGATGGCGATTAGCGTGATTTGGCCGGGATAGCGGCGGATTTGCTCGAGAATGAAGTCCACGGAGTTTGGGTGAGAGGATTTGGCGAAATGGCCACCTTCGCCGTAACGGCGCTGGCTCATGGGATTGGTGGTGTGCGTGGGAGTGCCGGCAAGGACGGGGATATCGGGGCGGCCGGCTTCGCCGAGCATGCGATCCACGAATTTTGGCGCGGGCTTCGGTGTCGCCGAAAGTTGTGGAGATGCCGAGAATTTGGAGCTCGGGGCTTTTTAGGGCGAGCGCGATTGCGAAGGCGTCGTCGATGTCGTCACCGATGTCGGTGTCGATGATGACCTTTTCGGGCAGGCTCGCCGCCTGCGCGGACTTCCGTGCTTGCGCATGGCTGCTGGGAACCAGAAGCATTGTTAATAAAGTCGCGAGGATCGAAAGACGCACTCTGCCTCCCAAAAAATCTATCTATTGAATCTCGCCAAATATAGCGTTCTGCGAGTCACTGAAAAAAGCGGCAGCAGAGCTGCCGCAATCCAAAGCGTTACTTCGCCATATTCTGCTGGACTCAGGAATGGGCCTTCGCAACGATTAATCTTCATGCGCAGGACCGAAATACATGGAATCCGGCGGAGTGAACAGAAAATAGCCGACGGCGACCAACAGGAGGAAGTGCGGCACAGAGGCGGACAACGAGTTCAACGCGCTCACGATGACGTGAAATGCAAGCCACACCAGGACCAGCCAGCGAGCCCAGTTGCGACCCTTGATCAAAAACACTCCGGCCACGATAGCGAAAATCTCGACAAGCGCAATGGGAACCATCCAAAAATCGAGCTGATCCTTTACGAGGTGATAGAGGAGCGCTAACAGTCCGACCGCAATAAACAGCCAACCGAGGAATGTGACAGTGAAAGGACGCTTCATGGCATTGAGAGGGTCGTTGGAGGCTCTTCGTTTCCGACCGGAACACTAATCTAAAAACTTTCCGATCAACCACATATGGCCGAATGGGTCCACTACGGCACCTTTCGTCACAAAAGCTCGGCGCCTAAAGCGGTCTTATAGAATTCAATTGCGGTATCTCTGTCACTGACGGCCAACATAGGAGAGATTTGAGTCGTCATCGCGTCCCGCAAGCAGCAGAGATATTAGCAAACCGGCCGCGAATATCTGGAAAACATTCCAGACTCAGGTGGCGATCGGAATCCGAGGCCTTTTAGCGGAATTCGCGCGCGTGTTTTTTCCTGGCTTCTAGCTTTATAATCTGCGCATGGACAACAAACAGATTGCACGCATCCTGCGCGAAACGGCGCACCTTCTGGAAATCGATGGGGCCATCATTGGGCGATACCGCAGCTATGAGAAGGCCGCGGAATTGATCGATGGGCTGCCGGAATCGATCGAGCAGCTCGTGACGCAGCCGGAGAAGCTAGAGGAGTTGCCGGGAATTGGCGAGCGGATGGTGGAACACCTTCAGGAGATTGTTAAGACCGGGGATTATTCGCTGCGGAAGAAGCTGCTGAAGAAATATCCGGCGACGATTCTGGATTTGCTGCAATTGCAATCGCTGGGGCCGAAGAAGGTTGCGTTTCTGTGGTCCAACTTTAAGACGGGGACTGTCGCCGACGTGGAGAAAATCGCTAAGGAGGGCAAACTTCGCGACCTGCCTGGTTTTGGCGAAAAAAGCGAACAAAACATTCTGAAAGCCATCGAAGTGTTCAAGAAATCTTCGGGACGGTTCCACATTGATGCAGCAGAAGATGCGGCTGTGGCGATCATTGCTCACATTAAGAAAGCGGGAAAAGCCGTCGAGAGCGTTACTCCCGCCGGGTCGCTGCGGCGCGGCAAGGAAACGGTGGGCGACCTGGACCTCCTGCTGACGCTCGGCGACGGACATACTTCGCAAAAGCACGTGGACGCCCTAGCAAGACACATTCTGGAGTATCCGGGCATCGATCAGACTTTGGCGCATGGGGAAAACAAGGTCAGCTTCACATTGCAGAGCGGCTTGCAGGTGGATGTGCGGCTGCTCGAAAAGGAAAGCTTTGGAGCGGCGCTGCTCTATTTTACAGGATCGAAAGAGCACAACGTGGCGCTGCGCGGGCGCGCCAACGATATGGGTCTTACGCTGAACGAGTACGCGCTGGCGACGCTTAAGGGGGAAAAGCCGGTGGCGCGCCGCACGGAGGAGGAGATTTACGCAAAGCTGAAGCTGGACTACATCCCGCCGGAGCTGCGCGAAAACACGGGAGAAATTGCCGCGGCTGAAGCGCACAAACTGCCACAGCTGATTCAACTGAAAGACATGAAGGGCGACTTGCAGATGCACACGACGGCCAGCGATGGAAAGAATTCCATCGAGGAGATGGCAGCGGCGGCGCGCAAGCTCGGTCACCAGTACATCGCAATCACGGACCACTCGAAGGCGGTTACGGTCGCCAATGGGCTGGATGAAAAACGCATGGCCGCGCACATCAAGAGGATTCACGAGGCGAGCGACAAGGGGCTCGGGATTCGCGTGCTGGCGGGAGCGGAGGTCGATATTTTGAAGGACGGGTCGCTGGACTATTCGGACGAGTTGCTTGCGCAGTTGGATGTGGTGGTGTGCTCGGTCCACTCCTATTTCAATCTGGAGCGAGCTGCCATGACCGAACGGATGCTGACGGCCATCGAGAATCCCTACACGCAGATTATCGCGCATCCGACGGGGCGGCTGCTTCTCCGGCGCGACCCCATCGACTACGACATGGAACAGGTTTTGGGGGCCTGCGCCAAGCATGGCGTGAGCATGGAGTGCAACTCCTACCCCGACCGGCTGGATTTGAAGGACGTCTATCTGCGGATGTGCAAAGAACGCGGAGTGAAGGTGGTCATTTCGACGGACTCGCACAACACGGCGAGCCTATCGTTAATTCGCTACGGCGTGACGATGGCGCGGCGCGGGTGGCTTGAAAAGAACGACGTTATCAATACCTTGCCTACCGAGCAATTTTTGGCGGCGCTGCGCACCAAACCGGGTGCGGTGCGTAAGAAGCACGCAGCTCACTCCGCAAAGAAATAGCCGCGAGTGCACACCAATGCCCACGGAGAAAAAGCCCGCAAGACCGGAACAGGAACCTGCAGAGCTAGATCCCGATGTTCAAGAGGTGATGCTAGACCACACGCGAGCAGTAAGCGGACGAGGGCCGAATGTCGCCAAAGAGGCGCAAAGAAAGCGGGCGATCGTGAGGGCTGCGATGAGTGCTATTAAGACTAGAGACGAAAGAGCATTCAGCGCGGAACTGCGGAGCGCCGGCGTGAAGGACGGCTCGCCCGAGTGGAAGAACGCTTGGGAGATTTACCGGTCGTCTTCCGGACGGCATTAGCACCTATTTTTTGGATATCTTTCACTCGCCTGTCCTGCTCTTCTTCGGAAAATTGCTGGAGGGATGCACACATGATCTCCGCTATTTCTTCGGCGGCTTTCTTTTGCTTTGCGTGCAGGCTCATAGTCTTATGATACCCAAGTCTAGCAGGGAGCGCGCGTGATACTCAAGTTCTGTCGTCCCGGGGTGGCTTGCCTGCATAGCGGTGGGAATGAGGCCCTATAAGACGATTGGGAATGGAGAGCCGTCTATTGAAGCGGCACGGCACCGGGTTGATCAGTGCCCGGAATCAGGGAACATTTTGACCCCGGGTGTCGTACCAAGGTTAGAACGTCCTAGAACGCGATTTTACGGAGGCTTTGAGCCATGAAACTGCTTCACGACCGCACCTTCGCCCTTCGTTTGGGAATTGTTAGCGTTGCCCTGTTCGCCGTGGCGGCCCTGGTGCCGCGCGCCAATGCTGAAGACTGGAGCAAAAACTACACCATATCCGGCCGCGCTAACGTGCGCATCGACACGAACGACGGCAGCGTGCGCGTAACCACCGGCGATTCCAAGACCGTGCAGCTGCACATCGAGTATGAGGGCTATGAACTCGACAAGAACCTCCACATCGAATCAAAGCAGACGGGCGACACGGTGGCGCTGATTGCCCGAACCACGGGGCATTGGGGATTTTCGTGGGGTGGCCACGGGCGGAAACTGCACATTGACGTTCTAATGCCGCAGGAAGCCGATCTGGACGCACACACGGGAGACGGGGCGGTGGAGGCGAACTCCATTCACGGGAAGGTGAGTGTTTATACGGGTGACGGCTCGGTCCGGGCCAACATGTTGACCGGCACTATCGACCTGCACACGAACGACGGCAGCATCAATGTGGATACACTCAAGGGCGATATACGTCTGCACACGGGAGACGGCTCCATTGAGGCCCGCGAACTGGACGGCAAACTGGATGCGGACAGCGGAGATGGACACGTGAGGATTGCTGGGCGGTTTGACGGGCTCAACATCAAGACGGGCGACGGGAGCGTGGACACGCGTGTACTTCCCGGCTCGAAAATGACCGCTAGCTGGAACGTCAGAACTGGAGATGGCAGCGTGGACCTGGCGCTCCCCGGAGATTTTCAGGCAAATATCGATGCCAGCACAGGCGACGGACATATAAGTGTGGGCTTGCCGGTTACGGTCGAAGGCACATTTAGCAACTCACAGCTTCACGGCAAAATGAATGGCGGAGGGCAGCCATTGACGATCCATACAGGGGATGGAGCGATCAGATTGAGCAAAGCATAGATCGAGGACGGCTACGCGGAGGTTTGGTGGTTTTGATCGTTGACGTGGCGTCCTTAAGGGCAGAGCGTGCCAGTACTATTACTGGAAAAATGTCCCTTTCTGAGGGACGGTAGTATAGACCAGGCGGCATGAATTTGCAGAGATTTTTGCCATCTAATTGAAAACACATGGGTTGAATTTGGAACTTCGCTTGCCCTTCCATTTGTCATTGAGGAAGGGAGTATCCCTTGGTTGTAGTGATTCTCACGTTTGCGATGGTGGCTCTTCTATCCCTTACGATAGCCAGCTCGATTACCTCGATGACGCGGCGGCGCGGTTCCTGAGCCTCGCGGATGCTGGATTTGCCAAGATCAACTTTCTGAGATGAAGTTCGTGCGAAAGCGCGACAGTTCCCGAAGAGCGACATTCCGGGAGAGAGATCGTGCCCGACGCGGGGGGAATTGTGTTCACTGCCGCGGAAATCGACGGCTATTTCCGTGCGTTCGATTCGAAGACAGGGAAGGAAATATGGAAGTACCAACTCCCGTCCGGCGGACAAGCGACTGCGATGACCTATAATATCGGCGGCCAGCAATACGCGGCGATCGCGACGGGCGGACACGGCAAGCGGGAACAAAGCAGGGCGATTAAGTGATTGCGTCGACGTTGCGTTAGGATCTGGAAAAAAGAAGGAGTATCATCCCGGCGATGCATTCACAAAAATGCGGATGAACGAGACCTCCCTGCAAGCGCCTGCGCCCGGACCAGCGTCCGAAGGACAGTCCTTCCTGGCGAATGGGATGATGATTGTTGTCGTCATAGCCTTAGCAAAGCTGGTGTTTCATTGGTATTTCAACAACCGGTATGACTACTTCCGGGACGAATTCGATTACATGGCTTGCGGCAACCACTTGGCCTGGGGCTATGTGGATCAGCCACCGCTCATTCCCTTCTTGATTCACATCTGGAGGGCCATCGGGGGAGACTCGCTTCGCAGTATCCGCTTTATTCCGGCACTGGCTTCTTCCCTGCTGGTGGTGCAAACCGCCGTCCTTGCGCGCGAATTCGGTGGACGACGGTTCGCGCTGCTGCTGAGTGCCATCACGGTCGTCATTGCGCCGCAGTATCTCTCGAACGGAAGCCTGCTTGGCACGAATTGTCTCGAACCCAACCTGTGGATGGGCTGCGCCTATTTCGCGATTTTGGCAATCAAACGGAACGACCCTCGATATTGGTTGTGGTTTGGCGTAATCGCGGGAATCGGACTGGAGGAGAAGTATTCGATCGCAGTCTTCGGCTTGGGTATCGTGATAGGCCTTTTGCTTACCGCGCAACGCCGCGCTTTACTCAATCCGTGGATATGGATTGGCGGGATCGCGGCCTTCCTTGTTTTTCTGCCGAACCTGCTCTGGAACATTCACTACCACTGGCCTTTCGTCGAGTTAATGCACAACATCCGCGCGGAAGGGCGCGACGTCGTGCTGCCGCTGCCGCAATATATCTTCCAGCAGACGCTGCTGGTGGATCCTTTCACGGCGCCGATCTGGATCAGGGGCTTGATCGCATTGTTCATGTCACCGCGGCTAAAGCCATACCGCATGCTTGGCTGGTGCTACCTGGTTTGCTTCACGGTTTTTTTCGTTCTTCACGGCAAGAATTATTATCTCGCTCCCGTTTACCCGATGCTGCTGGCGGCGGGAGCGGTGGTGATCGAATCGGCCCTTGAAGGAAGGAAAATGAAGAGCCCGGAGACACAGGGCCTTCCGAGCGGCCGAAATCGCCTGGCATGGTTGAAGCCCGTCATTGTTGTGGTTCTACTCGCCAGCGGCGCGCTTTTCGCGCCCGTGGTCGTGCCCATTCTTTCGCCAGACTCGTTTATTGCGTACATGAAGCATCTGCCGATGAAGCTGCCGGTGATGGAGCACAGCCACGCGCGGGCGGTGCTGCCGCAGTGGTATTCGGATCAATTTGGTTGGGAAGAGATCGTGGCGGAGACGGCTAAAGCTTATAACCAGATCCCGCCAACGGAACGGACAGGCTGTGGCATTTTTGCACAGGACTACGGGCAAGCGGGCGCCATTGATTTTTTCGGGCCGCGGTACGGACTGCCCCCGGCTCTGAGTGGGCATCAGACCTATTGGCTTTGGGGCCCGCGGGGATATTCGGGAAATTGTCTGATCGTGTTGGACGACTCGCGGGAACGGCTTGAGCAGTTGTTCGACAGCGTGGAATTCGTAGGAATTTCCGCAGACAACGAGTACGCATTGGAGCGCCAGATTCCGGTATTTATTTGCAAGGGCGCGAAGTTTGGTTCTTTGGAGAAAGTTTGGCCGCAGCTGAAGAGGTGGCGGTGAATTGGCAGCCTAAAGCAGCGTGGACGATCTGCTTGTCCGCGCGTTGCGTTCGATAGGCCCGGACAGATAAACTGCCCGCATCATGAAACGCATCGTTACGATGTTTGCTTTCGTTTCGACCTTTTTTCTTCTTGCCCCAGTTGTGCGCGCGCAACAACCGAAATCCCTGTTTTACATGACGCGCGAGCCCAAATCGGTTCGATCGTTCCTGGCACACGCCGACAAAATCGACATTTTAGTCCCGGCGTGGTACGGCGTGGATGCGGATGGACTTGTTTCCGGCGGGGCAAATCCACTTGTTCTAGAGACTGCACGGCAACACCACGTTCCAATAATGCCCATTGTGGCGAATGGCGATTTTGCGCAAGAGGAGTTTCACAAACTGCTGAAGAACCCTGTGGCAAGAGAGAGCATGATCGCCGAACTGATTCGCGATTGCAAAGAAAACGGCTACACGGGCTTTCAATTTGACTTCGAGGATGTGCACTGGACAGACCGCGACGCGCTCTCGGACCTGGTTCGCGAAGCCGCCACGGCGTTTCACAAAGTGGGCTTGCAACTTACGATAGCGACCGTGCCCAACGCTCCAGGCCAGCCCGGCGAAGGCGGATTTTCGGCTTGGATTTATGAGAACTGGCGCGGGGCGTATGACCTCAAGTCGCTCGCGCAATCCGTCGATCTCATCTGCTTGATGACTTACGACCAGCACACGCGTTGGACGACTCCGGGGCCCGTGGCGGGATGGGCGTGGACCACAGGTAATCTGGAATACGCGCTCAAATTCGTTCCGCCGCAAAAACTATCGCTGGGCATTCCGCTGTACGGCTACCACTGGTTTGCGGGAACACCCATCAAATCGGATGATAAGTCCGGCGACAAGCCCAATCCTTCGGCTGACTCGATCAGCGCTGATGACGCGACGGATCTCGCCAAATCCTATGGCGAACATGTCGAATGGGATTCCACCGATCGGACGGCATGGTTTTATTTTTACCGTGCAGACATGCGCGAATGGGTGTTTTTCACCGACGCACATACGTTCCGAGAACGCTATACGCTGGTGAAAGAGCATGGCCTCGAGGGGTTTTGTTCATGGGTGCTGGGCGTCGAAGATCCGGCAATCTGGGATCTGTTGCCCGCGCACAACTGACGATCAAATCGGCCAGCAGCATTCTGGTTCTTACTCGTAACTATCTACTAGAGGCGAGTCACAACAGCAGAGTCTCCTGGGTGTAGAATGCCGTTAGAGGGATGTAGTCCTCTTGGGGTCCCGTCCTAAGTGAGCCTCTCACGCCACGTGAGACTGTCCGCCGGTTAGGTGCCCCATTTTGCAAAATTGAGTGGCCCCAGCTCCGCTCCGAAAACGCAGATTAAAAGCGACAAGGGGGAACCGTGAAACTCCATAACGCAATCGTCCTTCGCAGCAGTGTATTCGCGCTGTTCCTGGTTTTTGTGGCGCACGACTCGTTCGCTGCACCATCCAGCCGATTGGTCGTAAGCAACAATCCCGCAATCTGTCCGGCAGCCAAGTTTACGTCAATTCAGGATGCGATTAACGCTGCTTCGCCTGGCGATAAGATTGTCATCTGCAACGGTATTTACGCGGAGCAGCTTTCGATCAACAAGTCCCTGGACATCGACGCGGATACGGGCGCATTCCTGGTGCCCAGCTCGATTCAGCAGAACGCCATGAGCCTGGCAACGGGAGATGCGATTGCTGCAGCCGTGCTCGTCAGTAACGCGACGAATGTTTCCATCTCTGGCTTGACCGTCGACGGAATCAACAACGGAATCACGGAATGCGCGCCACGATTGATCGGGGTTTACTTCCAAAATTCCTCGGGCAACCTCCGGCATGCCGCGGTTCGTAATTTCAAGTTGGAGGCAGCCTTAAACGCATGCCAAAGCGGAACAGGAGTGTTCGTGGAGAGCGGAGGCGGGCAAACCTCGGACGTGGAGATCGCGGACTGTTCCATTCACGATTATCAGAAGAACGGCATCACCGCGAATGAATCAGGAACGAACGCGAAGATCCACAACAACGTCGTCACCGGCATTGGGCCGACTCCCGGAGCCGCGCAAAACGGCATTCAAATCGGATTTTCCGCAGCCGGCGCGATTCGCGAGAACAGTGTGGCGAACAATGTATGGTCGCTTTGCACGGACGCCACGACCTGCGAAACCGTGGCAACAGACATTCTGGTAACACAATCGGACGACGTGCGAATCACCGGCAATACAGCAGGTATCAGCCAGGTGGCTATCTTCGTGGATGGGAATGGCGCGGAGGTGCGCGGGAACAAAGCGTTTGCCGCGAGCGTCTTCGAAAACATTCGTATTCAGGGAAACAGCAACCGCGTTCAGGAAAACGAGGTCTTCAACGGCGGCGATGCGGACATTTACGTCCAGGGGAACAACAATTCCATCGTGAACAATTCCATTTCTGAAGCGCCCGTTGGAATACTCGAGGCCCAGGGATCCACCGGCAATCGCTTCACCGCGAACACATTTTTTAATGTTGGAGTGACGATACAAGATCCTGCGATGCATAGCTTGAGCAAGCGAGTCGTGCCCGACCGATAGTTCCAGCGGAACGGCAACGACACTGGGTTGTACTTTCTGAGGGCAGATTTCTCCGAGGCGGGCGGCGTCTTGCCTGAGCCTTGTACAATCGATTGAAGCTCAGCGCACCGGATGCCAAACAATAAGAGACACTCGCGCGGTCTCATGTTGATCGCGGCCTTCAAACTATTGAAGGGATTGGCGCTGCTTGCCGCCGGCATCGGCGCGCTGAGATTGCTGCATAAAGACTTGGCCGAGGTGCTGGACCATTGGGTCAACGCGTTCCGCATCGATCCTCAAGATCGTTACATCCATTGGCTGCTTGCGAAATTGCCGCTGATCGACGACCGGAGGTTAAAGGAACTAAGTGTCGGCACATTCATTTATTCCGCGATTTTCTTGACCGAGGGGACGGGGCTGGCGTTTCACCAGCTCTGGGCGGAATACTTTACGATCGTCACGACGGCTTCGTTCCTGCCGCTGGAAGTTTACGAACTCATCCGGCATGCCACGGTTGCGAAAGGCGTCGCACTCGCCATTAATATCATCGTGGTGATTTATTTAGTGAGAGAGATTCGCCGGTATCCCAAAGCCGGAGTGCAGCCTTGACGAAAACGAACACTTCTTCGCGTGATCACAAAGCACGTCCCGCAGCGGCGCCCGAGGCCCAGGCCCACTGAAAATTGAAGCCACCCAAGTGGCCGGTTACGTCAACCACTTCGCCGATAAAGAATAGTCCGCGCACATTTCGGCTCTCCATGGTCTTGCTTGAAAGTTCATCCGTGTCAACGCCGCCCGCGGTGACTTCGGCTTTTTCATAGCCCTCGGTATCGGCGGGCACGAGAACCCATTCGTGTACATCACGCTCCAGCTTTTCCAAGTCCTGGTTCGTCCACGACTGCGGCCCGTGGAGTTCGAGCCAGCGCTCGGCGAAGCGTTTTGACAAAACGCTGAGAAACGCGGCGCGGGCGGAAGCCAGGTTTCTGCTCTTGGCTTCGCGGATGGACGAAGTCACCGCCTGATTTGGCGCGAGATCGATGCGCAGCGGCAGGCCTTTTTCCCAGTACGAAGAAATTTGGAGGATGGCAGGCCCGCTCAGGCCGCGGTGTGTGATAAGCATTTTTTCGCGGAAGGAATGATGACCGGTTGAGACGGCTACGGCGGCGGAGACGCCGGCCAGGTCGCAGTAGCGCCGCTGATCTTCCTTGGCGAGCACAAACGGAACGAGCGCGGGCCTCGTATTTACGATTTTTAGTCCGAATTGGCGCGCGAGGTCGTAGCCAAGAGACGTCGCGCCAAGTTTGGGAATGGAAAGCCCGCCGGTCGCGACGACCAGCACGGGTGCGCGAAACTCGCAGGGCTCGGCGCTCACCACGAATTCGGTGGTGTATTTCACGTCTCGGGTTTTGGTGTTCACAAATATTTCAACGCCGGCATCGCGGCACTCGGCTTCCAACATACTCGTGATGTCTTGCGCGGAACGGTCGCAGAAAAGCTGCCCGAGCGTCTTCTCGTGGTAAGGAATGCGGTACTTTTCGACCAGCGCGATAAAGTCCGACGGCGTATACCGGGCCAGCGCGGATTTCGCAAAATGTTCATTCGCGCCAAGGAAATCCTCGGGGCGGCAATGGATATTCGTGAAATTGCAGCGGCCGCCGCCGGAGATAAGGATTTTCTTGCCGATGCGATCAGCACGCTCCAGGACGGCAACGCGGCGTCCGCGTTTGCCGGCTTCGGCCGCGCAGAAGAGTCCCGCGGCTCCGGCGCCGAGAATGAGAGCATCAAAATTGCGCGTTGAAGGAACCAAGCTCTAGACAAGCCTCGTCGCCGTAAACTGTCCCACCCTCGGCTCCTCAGGGTAAACTAAGAACAGGAGAAGACCGAGAGAATTGCCACCCATCATCAGCGCCCAGGGACTTTCGAAAAGATACGGGGCTGCGCCGCTGTTCAAGAATATCTCTTTCACCGTGTCCGAGGGAGATCGCATCGGCGTGATTGGCCCTAATGGTTCGGGCAAATCGACGCTGCTCGAAATGCTATGCGGAAAAACGAAACCCGATAGCGGCGACGTGGCAGTTCGCAAGGGCACGAGGCTCAGTTACGTAAAACAGATCTCCGAATTTGCGCCTGGCATTAGTATTCGAGGGGTGATTGAAAACGCGTTTGAGCGAGCGGCCGTGCCTCCATCGGAAAGAGCGGCGCGTTTCGCGGAAACACTTGGACGCGCGGGCTTCGAGGAACTTGAAGCGCCCGCCGCGACTTTGTCCGGCGGGTGGCGAAAGCGGCTGGCCATCGCCGAGGCGCTGGTGCAGAACCCGGATATTCTGCTGCTGGACGAACCGACCAATCATTTGGATCTGGCGGGAATCGAATGGCTGGAAAGGTTTCTTCAGAAGGCCGCGTTCGCGAGCGTGGTGGTGAGCCATGACCGCTATTTTCTGGAAAGCGTCACGAACGAGATGGTCGAGATAGATCGCGCGTATGAGGACGGCGCTCTCAGAGTAAAGGGAAACTACAGCACGTTTCTGGAAGCCAAGGAAGAGCACCTCCACGCGCAACGAAACCGGCAGGAAGCGCTCGAGAACCGCGTACATACGGAGATCGAATGGCTCCGCCGCGGCCCCAAGGCGCGCGCGACCAAAGCCAAGGCACGCATAGACAAAGCGCACAAGATGATCGGCGAGCTGGCAGAGATGAAGTCGAGGAGCAATGTCAGCACAACCCAAATCGATTTTTCAGCGACCAACCGTCAGACCAAACAACTAATCGAGCTCGATGGCGTGACGTGCGGTATCGGCGATCGGGTGCTGTTCGAGAAGCTCCACTTCCGGGTAACTTCGGGGATGCGAGTTGGTCTGGTGGGACCGAATGGCAGCGGTAAAACTACGCTGCTTCGGCTGCTTCGCGGCGACTTACAGCCAGCGGCGGGCAAGATTCGCAAAGCGGAGCCGCTTCGCATGGTTTATTTCGATCAGAACCGGGAGCTTGACCAGGAGCTGCTGCTGCGGCGAGCGCTGGCGCCTGACAGTGACGCCGTCATTTATCAGGAGCGGGTGATTCACGTAGCTTCCTGGGCGGCTAGATTCCTTTTCACTACTGAAGATTTGAATCGCCGCGTCGGAAAGCTTTCCGGCGGCGAACGCGCTCGCGTGCTGATCGCCCAACTCATGTTGCAACCCGCGGACGTGTTGTTACTGGACGAGCCGACAAACGATCTTGACATTCCGACGCTGGAAATTCTGGAAGAGAGCTTGCTCGAGTTTCGAGGAGCGCTGGTGCTGGTGACGCATGATCGCTACATGCTGGACCGCGTTTCAACGATTGTCCTTGGTTTCGATGGGTTGGGCGGGATTGAACGTTTTGCGGATTATTCGCAGTGGGAGGCCTGGCAAGAGGCGCAACAAGAAAAGAAAGAAGAAACCACACTTCCGGAACCAATCACGGGCTCACCGATTGGCGGGGATCTTACGCTGTCGGCTGCGGCGAAAAAGAAACTCTCCTACAAGGAATCTCGCGAACTGGAAGGCATGGAACAACGGATCGCTGACGCGGAGCGGGAGCTTCGGGACCGGCAAGAGGCTCTTCGAGACTCCGCGATCATAAGCGATGGCCCGCGGCTGCACAGCGCTTCCCTGCAACTCGATGAAGCGCGGAAGAGCGTGGATCGGCTCTTTGCGAGGTGGGCGGAACTCGAGCAAAGGAAAAATTGAGAAGACGGGGATTTGCAGATATGGCACCGCCGAGGGCGAGGCAGGCGTCTTCGACATGCGTTTCGGCTAAAATGGAATTGTGGAAAGAAAGATTTTTTGGCTGGCCTTCAGCGTCTTCGGGTTGGTTGCGGATTTAGCGCTTCCCTTTTGGTGGGCCGTCGTGGCGACCATTCCCATCGCCTATGCAAGCTGGTGGGTGGCTTATCGCAGCGACTGGTTCTAGGCCAGCCGCTCCTGCTAACTCAGACCGGTAGACGGAGAGCTCAAGCGATCGTCAGCGCACCTCGCCCGTCAACCTATCTCCCACACTCATGCGCCGGTCATTGCTGGCGAAACGGCTCGAACAGCATCATTAAAGGTTTCACAGAATGTTCGGTATACAGTTCGCAACGCCTCCACATTAATCCTCTACTGGAATGAGCCAATTGATATACTTGTGATCCCCTTTGTAATTCCACACTGTGCCATCCCTCCCCCTGGTGCATGGAGCTCAGTATGAAAATGGCGAGCTCGGACCGGCGTCTGTCGCGCCGACTCAGTTTCAGAACTCCGTTGCGCGTGCGCATTTGCAGATCCGCAGTAGCGGAACAGCGGGCGGAATCGCTGAATCTCTCCCAGAACGGCGTCTTCTTTGCGACAGATACGCCCATCCGCGAGGGAGAAACCGTGGAGATTCTTCTGAAGATGCCCAAGGAAATCACCGACGAGCCAACCACGGAGTGGCGATGTACAGGCCACGTGGTACGAGTCGAGCCGGTCGATTCCGTGCGCGGAAAGATGGGAGTGGGCGTGAAGTTCGATAGTTATGAAATCTCGCGGGCGGAGATACCGACGTCGATGTGACACGCCACAATCGAGGGAGCGGCTAGAAACTTGATCGCACGCTGAATTCAAATCGAACGACTGCCGTTTGAAAGACTCCGGAGGGTGAGATGCAAAGACGAGCTCTTGTCGTGGACGATGAGCAGGCTACCTGCGAGCTAATCCAAAAGGTTTTGTATGCCGCGGGTGTAGAAGCTCTGACGCTGACCCATAGCGTGCAGGCGGCGACTTTTCTCGAAGAGGGAAAATTTGACATGGTTTTTTTCGACCTGCACATGGGATCTCCCGATGGAATCGAACTATCCCGCGAGATGCGCCGAGCGGGGTCTAACCGGACAACGCCGATCATCCTGCTCAGCGACGACCAGCGTCCGAGCGCGATGTCCCAAGGATTTGCAGCCGGCGCGAGCTTTTTCCTCTATAAGCCAGTCAACAAAGAACGCCTTTTGAAGCTCATCCGAGCCACCCAAGGACGAACGGATCACGAAAGACGCCAAACGCGCCGCGTTTCGTTTCAATCCAAGGTGCGGTTGAGGTTTGGATTCGAAGAGATCGTATGCGAAACGGTCAACATCAGCCTGGATGGCATACTGGTGAAAGCTCCGCGGACCATTCCCCCCGGTTCATCCGTTCAGGTAAGCATGGAAATGACGCAGCGCGTGAAGCCCCTGGTAGGCGCGGGGTCGGTCGTCCGCATTCTTGGCGGAAATCAAATGGGAATCCACCTGGACCGGTTAACCGTCGGAGAGAGCGAGAGGCTACAGGAATTTCTCTTGCCAATGATTCCCAGGGATTAATCTGCGGCCTAAGCACACCCATGAACTCTCAACGCATGAAGATATTACTCATCGAAGACAATCCGGGGGACGCGCGATTGGTAAAGCAATCACTCAGCGAGGCCGCGGGCAAGTCCATCGATTTAGAGACAGTTGACACGTTGGCAGCCGGACTTCATCGACTGAGCGCCGGAGATATTGAAGCCGTGTTGCTTGATTTGGCGCTCCCAGATAGCTTCGGTTTCGAGACGTTCGTCGCGGCAAAGGCGAAGGCGCTGGGCGTGGCAATTATCGTGCTAACGGGAATGGACGATCAGTCGATGGCGCTTAAGGTTGTCCAAGAAGGCGCGCAAGACTTTCTCCCCAAAGCCGATTTAGGCGGGAACAATCTGGCCCGGGCCATACGGCATGCGATTGAGCGCGAGCGCCTGGAGCAAGAACTCCGAAAGCTGAATGAAGAGCTTGAGGAGCGAGTGAAAGACCGCACTTCCGCACTGGAGGCGGCCAATAAAGAGCTTGAGGCCTTTTCCTATTCGGTCTCGCACGATCTGCGCGCACCGCTGACCCAGCTTCATGGTTTCTCCAGCCTTCTGCTGGATGGCCATGCGTCGCATCTGGATGATCAGGGGCAAAGGTTCTTGCACAACATCAAGAACGGCGCCATGCGGATGTCGTCCCTGATAGACGACATTCTGATGTTGTCGAAGGTTAGCCAGCAAGAGCTGAAGGTTCGCGAAGTTGGATTGGGTTCCCTGGCTGCCGAAGTCTCGAGGGAATTTAGTAGCGAGACGCGAGCGCGTGGCATCGAATGGCAGGTAGGCGATTTACCAAGCGTCAAATGTGACTACAGTCTGATGCGGCAGGTGTTCATGAATTTACTGTCGAATGCCATAAAGTACACAAGGAATCGGGAACATGCGGTGATCCAGATCAGCAGCAAGATCATCGGCGGAAACCAAACGATCCTGGTGCGGGACAATGGCGTCGGATTCGATATGAAATACGCGGACAAGCTCTTCACCCCCTTTCAGCGGCTGCACCGAGAGAAAGACTTCGAAGGGACGGGGATCGGCCTGGCGACCGTGCAACGAATTATCCATAAGCACTCTGGCCGAATCTGGGCTGATTCAGAACCGGGATTGGGCACGACGTTTTATTTCACTCTCGGTTCGGAACTACGCAACCAGGCTGATAGATCCGCTACACACGCTGTCACGTCTCGATTAGTCAGTCCCGATAGTTCAGGTGCACACATCGTGCCGCAGCCTTTCTCCGTGCGATAAGCGCGCCGCGTTTTTTTTCAGCGCGAACCATTCCGATTTGCAAATCCCGCCCTCTTCGCTCATCATTACTGGTTTGTTCGGGCTGCGGCCGAGCATGTGCTGGAGCCTGTCTTGCGTTTACATCTTTTTGACCGAGGAGTTGCATGGAAAAGCCTGCGAAGATTGCGCCGCCAAAGGGAAAACTAGGAATTCTTACGCCAGGCATGGGCGCCGTCAGCACCACTTTCATGTCCGGAGTTGAACTGGTCCGCAAGGGAAAGGCGCACCCGATCGGTTCGCTCACACAGCTCGGGACGATCCGCCTCGGCAAGCGCACCGACGGCCGTTCTCCGCTCATCAAAAACTTCGCACCGCTCTGCGACCTGAAGGATCTCGTTTTCGGCGGCTGGGATATTTTTCGCGACAATGCCTACGAATCCGCCGCTAACGCGGGTGTTTTGAATCCACAGGATCTCGAAAAGGTGAAAACGTTTCTTTCCGGTATCAAGCCGATGAAGGCCGCGTTCGACCCGGAATATGTGAAGAAGCTCGACGGACCGAACGTCAAGAAAGCCAAGAACAAATACGAACTCGCGCTGAAGATAAAGGAAGACATCGAGAATTTCCGCAAGACCAAGCGCGTTTCGCGCATCGTTACCTGCTGGTGCGGCTCGACGGAGGTTTTCGTAAGGCCGGAAGAGGTGCACTCGACGCCGGAAAAATTCGTCGAGGCCATGAAGTCCAATCATCCGGCGATCGCTCCATCGATGCTCTACGCCTGGGCTTCGGTAACCAGCGGCGTTCCATTTGCCAATGGCGCGCCA
This sequence comes from uncultured Acidobacteriota bacterium, assembly GCA_963718945.1. GTDB lineage: Bacteria > Acidobacteriota > Terriglobia > Acidiferrales > UBA7541 > Acidiferrum. The sequence continues at coordinate 640,147 of CAVRAJ010000001.1, forward strand.
AATCTTACAGTGGATATTCCCGCCATTCAGCAGCTTGCGATGGAGCACGAGGTTCCTATCTGCGGGAAGGACTTCAAGACCGGGCAGACGCTGATGAAGACCATCCTCGCGCCCGGCTTTAAAGCGCGCATGCTGGGGTTGGACGGCTGGTTTTCGACGAACATTCTCGGCAACCGCGACGGTGAAGTTCTCGAAGACCCCGGCTCCTTCAAAACAAAAGAAGAGTCCAAGCTCAGCGTCCTCGAATATATTCTGCAGCCGCAGCTGTACCCGATGCTTTACGGCAAGATGTGTCATAAGGTGCGCATTAATTACTATCCGCCGCGCGGCGACAACAAGGAAGGCTGGGATAACATCGACATTTTTGGCTGGCTTGGCTACCCGATGCAGATCAAGGTGGATTTCCTCTGCCGCGACTCGATTCTGGCGGCGCCCATCGTCCTGGACCTGGTTCTCTTCCTGGACCTCGCCCATCGCGCCGGCATGAAGGGCATACAGGAGTGGCTTAGCTTCTATTTCAAGTCGCCGATGACTGCTCCCGGACTATATCCCGAGCACGACCTGTTTATTCAATCCATGAAGCTGAAGAATACGCTGCGCTGGATGATGGGGGAAGATTTGATCACACACCTGGGACAGGAATATTACGACTAAAGAAGTTTTGCAACCTGATCACCGGACAAATTGTCCCACTCTCGATTCATTTTTTCGATGGCGTAAAATGATTTTTCGATTTGACGCCCGCAAGACCGCCGCGATACCCTACGGGCCGATGGCTGGAGCCTGCATACCCCACACTTCAACGCGGTACCCAAATTCACCTTGTTTCGAGGAGATTCATGCCGAACGAACTGCGTAATTTTCTTGCTCTTACCTATGACGAGCTCGAAGAGCTAAACCTGAAGGCAAAAGAGCAGCGCAAAAACCGCATTGCACCGCACAAAATCCAGGAAGAGCGGATCAAGTATCTGACAGACGAGAAACGCATCAAGGCCGTGACTGTGCTCTTCAGCGACCTCGAAGGCCGCCTGCAAATGCTGGATTACGACAAGAAATTCCTAATCAAAAGCTGGGACAACCTGACGTTTGACGGCTCCTCAATCCGTGGGTTCACGGCGCAGCGCGAGAGCGATCTGCGGCTGGCAATGGATTGGGGAGCGTTCTACTGGGGTCCGTCCGATGTTTTTGGCTCCGGCAAGGTGCTCGTGTTCGGTGAAGTCATCGACAAGGACGGTTCGCCGTATAGTGCGGACATTCGCGGAGTGCTGAAGGGATTTGCCGGCGACCTGCACAAAAAGCAAGGCTACACGCTCAACGCCGCGAACGAGATCGAAGGCTTTCTCTTTAGGGGAGAGAACGCGGAGCGGCATTACCACGAGACGGGAAAGTTTGAGTATGTGAACACGGGAGGATATTACCATTCTCTTCCCGGCGACCCCTTGCGCAACTTCATCGATACGACGGCGGAAGTGCAGCGCGCCATGGGCTTTCAGAACGAAAAGGATCACCCGGAAGTCGCGCCCTCGCAGTTCGAAATCAATTACGGATATGGCGAAGTGGTGCAGGCCGCGGACCAGATACAACTCTACAAATTGATCTGCCGCCAGGTGGCGACGAATATGAGCGCCACGGCATGCTTTTTGCCCAAACCCGTGGTGGGTGTGAACGGAAATGGCATGCACACCAACGTCTCGATCAGCGAGGACGGAAAAAATCTTTTCTGGGACCCCAAGGGAGAAGAAAAACTCAGCAAGATGGGCTGGGCCTTTGTGGATCGCATCCTAACGCATGGCAACGACAACTGCTTGTTGTTGAACGCCAGCGTCAACGCGTACCGCCGCCTGGATCCGCACTTTGAAGCGCCGAACCAGATTAAAGCCTCGCCGGTGGATCGCGGCTCGATGATTCGTATCCCCATCGGCAACGAAAAGAGCATGCGCGTCGAGGTTCGCTCGGTGGCGCCGGACGCGAATCCTTACCTTGTCATGTATTCGATTTTTAAGACCGGCCTTGACGGCGAAACGGCAAAGATCAAAAACCTGCGGCAAGCGCAGCGCTATTTGCCGGACAATATCTACACGGCACTCGAGGATTTCACGAAGTCGGAATGGACCACTAAGATGCTCGGCGCCGATGTGAAGGGCCGCTACGCGGATTTGAAGCAGGCTTCGGCGGACCGTTGCTCACGCCAATTGGGCACGTTTGTGAAGGTGCCGGAGGTTCAGTATCACCACGAAGTTTACAACCAGTTCCTCTGGAACATGTTCTAGAGGCGATTTCGCGAAGCGTAGCGCGGCGTTTCGTGTATCCGAATTTCACTTCTTATTTTTCCTCAATCTTTATTTGTAACAGCTCTGGCCAGTCCTTGCCGGTGACGAACAGCCTGTCGCCTTCGCGGTCATAGGCAATTCCATTCAGTACGGCTTCGGGCTCGCGCTGCTCGCTGGCAGAAATGTTCTCCAGATCAATCCATGCCAGGACTTGACCAGTGCGCGGATCGATTCGCGCAATTCGCGGCGAGTGCCAAACGTTAGCGTAAATTTGCCCGTTGATGTATTCCAATTCATTCAAATTCGCAACCGCTTCCCGTCCGGCGTAGATTTCGAGCCTGCGCTGCACTTGAAACGTGGCCGGATCGATAAATTGAATTTGATTTGTCCCGTCACTCAGAATCAGTGATTGCTCGTCGTGCGTAAGACCCCAACCCTCGGACTCGTAATGGAATTCTCCCGTCTTTCGAAAAGTTTGCAGGTCGTAAACGAAACCTGTCTTCGCTAGCCAGGTTAGCTGATATATTTTCCCCTGAACAATTGTCAGACCCTCGCCGAAATATTCGGGAGAGAGTGGAATGCTTCGCAGCACCCGCCCCGTATCGACGGCCACCTTGCGAAGCGAAGATTTACCCTTTAGGCCGGTGCTCTCATAGAAGAAACCGCCATAATATTCGAGCCCCTGAATGAAAGCATGGGGATCATGCGGGAAGGTCTTGACGACTCTTACGCTTAAAACCGGAATCGGATCGGCCACGGCGGTGACTGCGTTTCTCGCGACCGCTCTTGGTTCGGCGTTTGTATCTTGCGCGGCTCCGCAGCCGTTGAGCCACACACTCATAGTTGCGATTGCCAGCGGCAGCATTCGCGTTGCTCGCTTTCGATCAGTTCGTCCGCACCAGTGCATGCGAAGTTCCAGTTCTCGCGGCCGGTCAGTACCCTCTTTGCCGATTCACACACACTCCGCAGCGCTTTCCGCCGGGCTCGTGGGCCATATTGCATCCGGATGAAGCAATGCTGCGCGAAATTCGCAGCAGGGAGATTACGTGCCTTGCGATTGCGCGGTTCGCGCGGCAACGGCATCCAGTACGCGGCTGGAGAAAACGAGCGCAGCGCCCGCGTTCATGGCCACCGCAACGCCCAGTGTTTCGGAAATCTCTTCTTTCGTGGCCCCTGCTTTGAGGGCGGCTTCCGAATGGAAAACAATGCAGCCATCGCAACGCGTCGTGACAGCGACGGCCAGCGAAATGAGCTGGCGAGTCTTCTCGCCGAGCTTGCTGGTCTTTGCGTTGGCTCCGCTCAACGTCTGATATCCATGGAGTGTGTCCGGGCTTAGCTTTGCCAAATCGCCTATCCTGGCGCCAAGCTCTTTGTAGTATTCATTCCAGTCAATCATCATCGAGGTGCTTCCTCCGTGTGTAATTTAGAATCCAGGCAGGGTGCGCGGGTCAGTATATAACGCATCGGTGTTTCAAGCTGGCGCACCTGCGTTTCCTTGCCGCCCGGTCAAGCTCTCTGCCTTGGTATCCGATTTCGGACTTCCAGCGCGTTGTGGTATGTTTTCTGGTTCGCTTGAGACGCACTGAAATCAACGAGCTTGGCGAAACGCCGCGTGCCATTTCAACAGGAAGCGCTCGAAAATCCAGGGAGGATTTGCATTCATGAAGAGTTCGTACAACGGACAGGCTATTCCTGCTGGGGGCAAGGCAATCGGTTATAGCTCTGGAGAAATACAGGTCCCGGACACACCGATCATTCCGTTCATCGAGGGCGACGGAACCGGCCGCGATATCTGGAAAGCTTCGCGGCGGGTGTTTGACGCAGCCGTAGAACGCGCCTATGGCGGTAAACGCAGTATCGCGTGGTTTGAGGTTTTTGCGGGAGAAAAGGCCTTCAATGCGTTCAAGGAATGGCTGCCAAATGAAACCGTCGATGCCATTCGCGATTTCCGCGTGGCCATCAAAGGACCGCTGACGACGCCGGTGGGCGGCGGGATTCGCTCGCTGAACGTGGCGTTGCGGCAGATTCTCGATTTGTACTCTTGCGAGCGGCCGGTGCGCTATTTCGAAGGAGTTCCTTCCCCTGTGAAACATCCGGAGAAAATGGACGTCGTGATCTTTCGCGAGAATACCGAAGACGTTTACATCGGGATTGAGTGGAAATCCGGCACGCCGGAAGTGAAGAAGCTGCTCGAGTTTTTGAATCACGACATGTTGAAGGACGGCAAAAAGCAGATTCGCTGGGATTCCGGCGTGGGGATCAAGCCAATCTCGCCCACGGGCACGAAGCGGCTAGTGCGGCGGGCGATCAAGTTCGCTCTGGCGCACGGCAAAAAGAGCGTGACGCTCGTGCACAAAGGAAATATTCAGAAGTTCACGGAAGGCGCATTTCGGGATTGGGGTTACGACCTGGCGCGCGAGGAGTTCCGGGCGGACACGGTTACGGAGCGGGAGAGCTGGATTCTCGACAACCTGGACAAGAATCCTGGGCTGAGCGTCGAGAAAAACGCGGCGATGATCGAGCCAGGGCTCGAGCAGGCGACGGAGGCATTTGTGAAAGCTGTTTGCGACGAAGTCAAACACACTCTGGATGCGATTTACGCGACGCACGGCAAAGGTCAATGGAAGAAGAAGCTGATGATCAACGATCGCATCGCGGATTCCGTGTTTCAGCAAGTGCTGTTGCGCGCGGATGAATACAGCGTTCTGGCTACCTCGAATCTCAATGGGGATTATCTTTCGGACGCATGCGCGGCTCAAGTCGGCGGCCTCGGTATGGCTCCTGGATCGAATATCGGGGATGGATTCGGCGTGTTCGAGGCTACGCACGGCACGGCGCCGAAATATGCGGATAAGGACGTGATCAATCCAAGCTCGCTGATGCTGTCTGGCGCAATGATGTTTGAATTTCTCGGCTGGAAAGAAGCCGCGCAACTGATCGAGGACGGCATCGCGCGGACGATCCAGCAAAAACGCGTGACGTATGATCTTGAGCGGCTCATGCCGGGGGCGACGAAGGTCGGAACGGCGGCGTTTGCGACGGCGATTATCGAGAACATGCAGGGTCAGCCTGTCGCGCGCTAGCCGGATGGCGTTCTTTATATAAAAAGAAAAAGATAACGCAGAGACGCAGAGTGCGCTGAGTCGGCGCAGAGAAATTACAATTCACCCGAGGAGAATGATGAGCAGAAAAAAAGTTACGGTTGTGGGCGGCGGTTTTGTAGGCTCAACGACGGCGCAGCGAATCGTTGATTTGGAACTTGCCGATGTCGTGTTGACGGATATATTAGATGGCCCTCCGGCAGGCAAGGCGCTGGACATGTTGGAGTCCGGGCCGATTACGCGGACGGATTCGCGCGCAACCGGCGCTTCGACGGCGACCGGCGATTACAGCGCGACGGCAGGCAGCGACATCGTGGTGATTACCGCAGGATTTCCGCGCAAGCCGGGGATGAGCCGCGACGACCTGCTGAAAGCCAACTATGACGTAGTAAAGGCAGTCGTCGAGCAGATCGTCAAGCACTCGCCGAAGTGCATCATCATCGTGGTAACGAATCCGCTGGACGCCATGGCGCAAGCCGCCTTCAAAGTGAGCGGCTTTCCGAAGAATCGCGTGCTGGGAATGGCGGGAGTGCTGGACTCGGCGCGAATGAGCTCGTTTGTGGCCACGGAATGCAAGGTGAGCGTCGAGAACGTGCACTCGTTCGTGCTCGGCGGCCACGGCGATGACATGGTGCCACTGCCACGGTATTCGACGGTTGCGGGAATTCCCCTCCCCGATTTGTTGCCGAAAGAGCGCATCGACGCCATCGTGGAACGCACGCGTAAGGGCGGCGCGGAGATCGTCAACCTACTGAAGACGGGGTCGGCTTATTACGCACCATCGGCGGCGGCCGTCGAAATGGTGGAAGCTATTTTGAAGGATAAAAAGAAAATTCTGCCGTGCGCCGTGTATTTGGATGGAGAGTACGGTATCAAAGGGCTTTTTGTCGGCGTCCCAGTGAAGCTCGGCGCTGGCGGAGCCGAAGAAATTATTCAGATCAAGCTGACGGCAGAAGAAAACGCCGCACTGCAGAAGTCCTCGGCGTCGGTGCGGGAATTAGTTAGCGTTCTCGGATTGTAGGAAAATCTTAGAAACAATCAGGGACGCGGCTGTTATTCGAAATTCCGAATGACAATCCGGGCCCCATGTGTTTTGTGCTCTGGTTGATTAGAAACCGAAAAGCTTTTCGGCTCCTACCACCAAACCCAATGTAAATACAGCAATCACGACTTCGCCGATGGCACCCACCGCAAAGGGGCGCAGGCCTTGTTTGCGCATGTCGCGGAAGTTTGTGCGTAGGCCGACACCCGCGAAAGTCAGAAGAAAGGCCCAGCGCGAGAGATTGGCGAGCGCGCCCACCTGGTCTTTGTTGAAGAACTGGTAGGTGGCTAGCACGGAGATCAGCAGGAAACCCAGGACGAACTTGGGAAATTTCTGCCAGAGGAATGCGGCTTTGTTGCGCACCGTTTTGGCTTGGCCCTGGCTAGCCCAATAGATCGCGTAGGCCAGCACGACGAAGCCGATCATGGCATTGCGCGTGGACTTCACGAGAACGGCCAGTTTACCCGCCGCGTCGGAGTAGAGCGCGCCCGCGGCGGTCGCTTCGGCGGTATTATCCACGGCAAGACCAGCCCAAATGCCATAGGCGCGGTCGCCGAGATGCAAGGCGTGACCAATTAAAGGAAAAGTAAAAAGTGCCAGTGCGCCGAGGGCGAGAATCGCTGCAATCGAAAAGATCGAGTCTTCCTCGTCGGCATCAATCGCGCCTTGTGCGGCGATGATGGCGCTGACGCCGCATACCGCGGAGCCGACGGCGAGGAGCGATGTCAATTTCGGTTTGAGATGGAAGGCGCGGCCAAGAAATGTCATAAACGCGATCGCTCCGGTGATTTCGATCGCGACCAGGACAAGGCTGACCCCGCCCAATTTCAAAATGTCCCCCAGCAAGAAACGTGCGCCAAGCAGGACGATGCCTGCCTTCAGCCAAAACTCGTAGGTTGCTACGCCACTGCGAAACAGCTCCGGTACGCCGACCGTGTTCGAAACCACAAGTCCTAAAAGAATGGCCCACAGCACGTACTCGATATTCGGAAACACCCAGTGATGCGTCTTCGTGTACACGCCCACATTATGCTCGAGCAGTTTCCCCGCGTAACCGATGGCTGCGAGCAAAAGCACGCCCGGAATGATCCGAAGAAAACGAAGTGCCGGTTGCACCGGCCGAATTTGAGGAATTACGAGCGCGTCTGCCATGTTAATTCCTTTTCTCCTTTGTGTTTTGTCTGCTGATCGTCACCACGGAATGTGCTTGAACGCCCCGATGCGGACAAGCAGTGCGGCGAGCAACGCCACTACCACAGCCCAGCCATCCAGCGACAATTGCCATGGCTTCTTCACCTGGACAGCCTTTTCTTCGGCACTCATTCGGCGATCTCCTCGTGAATCCTCGGCTAACTAATGGAAACTCTTCGCGCCGTGGACTCATTCCTCACACCGCCCCAGCATGCGTGGCCAATCTCGCGAATCTGGTGCGCTGCAACGCTCCCCACGATCATGAGCGCCGGCGCCGGCAGTCTTTCTTCAACTGCGAGCGCGCCGACACTGCTCCACCGAACTTGCTGCTGCGAACCTGAAGCGCCTGAAACTATGACACACGGCAAGTCGCCCGGAAGTCCCGCTTCCGCGAGACGCCGTGCGACCTCCGCGTAGTCAGGCCCCGGCATGTAGAGAACCAGCGTCGTCGCGGGCGTCAAGCAGCCCCAATCCATCGTATTTGCGTCCGGCCCACGCGAGAAAGTCGCAAGCAAGACCTGCGAAGCGACTCTGCGATCGGTTAGCGAGATGCCTGCCGCAGCCGCAGCGCCCAAAGCGGCTGTCACACCGGGAACGACCTCAAACTCCACGTCCGCCCTGCGCAGCGCCTCAAGCTCAGCGCCCGCGCGCCCGAAAATCGAAGGATCGCCGCCTTTCAAACGCGCCACCACTTCATGCGAAGCAGCGTAGCTCACAAGAAGCGCATTGATTTCATCTTGCGTCAGTAACTTCTTGCCGCTGCGCTTACCAACGTCGACCACCGCCGCGCCGGGCGAAATTCTTCCCATCACTTCGCGGCTCACCAACGAGTCATGCAATACGACGCCCGCTTCCGACAGAAGCCGCGCGGCTTTTAGGGTCAGCAACTCGGGATCGCCGGGCCCAGCACCGATCAGATAGACCTTGCCCATTAGGCCGCTCCTCGAGGCTCCGGTTGTCGCTTGGCTTCGCGACGGAACTGCTCGAACATCTGCTGGCTCGCCAGATCGTGCAGTAGTTGTTTCGTTGTGTCCGGATTCGAACTGTTCGCGCGCAACTCTTCGCGCGCCTCGCCGAGCCGTTGCAGCCAGACTTCATACTCCGGCTCAAATTGCGTTTCGAGCTCCCGCCGAAGCCGCTGCGCGAGTGCAGGGCTTTTTCCATTCGTCGAGATCGCAATTTGCAAATCGCCTCTTTGGACCACACTTCCGTAATAAAAATGGCAATGCTCGATGTCATCGACCGAGTTGCACAAAATGCCGCGGACTTCCGCTTCGCGAAAAACGGCTCCATTCACGCCGGCCGCAGCAGTGGCCGCGATCACCAGAAAGGCTCCGTCCAAATCCTCCGCTTCGAATTGCTTCCGCCGCCATTCGATTTTTCCAAGACGCACCCACTCGGCAATTTGGGGCGTCACGGTGGGAGCGATTAGGCGGATGCGCGCGCCGGCGGTCAAGGCGCCTTCAATCTTCGCTTCCGCGATGTTTCCGCCACCTATGACGGCGATTTGCCGCCCTTCCAACTTCACAAAAATAGGAAACAGGCTCATTGTTCAGCCCTCCACTCCCTGAGGCACAGGCCCCAGTACCAAATCGCGATCCCCGGGCTCAACAAAACTGCCCGCAAGAATTGACCGAATGTCCTCGTTCGAATGCCGCGCGAGAAACCACCTCAAGTGTTCGTCCGGTTTGCGCCGCGAACTAAATTCCGCCAATAGCCTCTCGATTGCATTGGGAACATCCGCTGCCGCGCAACGGTAGCCAACCGGCCGCGCAATGGCCGCAAACTCGCCGACACTTCCTCCAACGCAGAAGTAGTACGCGTCAACGATCTTTCCATCCACCTTGATTTTCTTGCCTTCGATGCCGATATCGGCGATCCAATGTTGGCCGCAACTATTCGGGCAGCCAGTCACGTGAAGTCTGAGCTGCTCCTGAAAATCGGGAAGCCGCTCTTCGAGTTCCTGCGTCAGCCAGCGGGAAAATCCCTTCGTTTCCGTGAGCGCGAGTTTGCAAAATTCAGAGCCTGTGCAGGCCACGGTTCCGCGTGCGAACACCGAGGCCTGCACCGGCAGGGCAGCAACTTCAAGCTCGTGAGCCACCGCGGCCGCGTCACGCTGGGGCACGTTGACAATCAGCAGGTTCTGCTTGGCCGTGGTTCTAATGTGGCCGTCGGCATAGCGATCGGCCAGGTCCGCCGCCGTGCGCAATTGCTGAGGAGTGAGGCGTCCACCCAGCACCGAGCTACCGATGTAGACAAGACCATCTTGTTTTTGCGCGTGAATTCCGACATGGTCACGATGAACATCCGCGGGAACTTCTTCCTGTTCGGCTGGAGCCAAGGCGAACCCAATCCTCTGCTCCAACTCTTCCAAAAAGCTCTCCGCGGTCCAACCCTGCTCCAAAAACAAAAATTTCAGCCGCGCCTTTTCCCTGCTCTGCCGAAGTGTTTCGCTCGCTCGAAAAATCTCCGCCACGCCGCGCGCCACGGGCACCACTTGTTCCCACCGGATGAACGCATTCAGCCGCACAGCAATGTGAGGATCGGTCGAAAGGCCGCCCCCCACTCGCAACGAAAAACCACTCTCGGCCAGGCCGCCGCTCCTCTTGCGAGTCGTGGCCGTCAAGGCCACATCATTAATCTCCGGATAAGAGCACCAACTCTTGCAGCCCGTGATGGAAATTTTGAATTTGCGCGGCAGGTTGTAGAATTCCGCAGCGCCTCCCAACTCGCGGTCGATGGCCAACGCCAGTGGCGAAGCATCAACGATCTCTTGCGCGTCCAGGCCTGCGACGGGGCAGCCCGTAATGTTGCGCGCGACGTCTCCGCACGCACCGGTCGTCGTCAGCCCCGCATGCCATAGCGTTTCCAGCACTTCAGGCAGCGATTCAATCGTGACCCAATGCAACTGGATATTTTGGCGGACGGTAATATCCGCCACGCCTCGCGCATGCCGCTCGGCAATCGCCGCAACCGCGCGAACTTGATCGCTTCGCAGCAAACCATTCGGGATTCGAATGCGCACCATGAAGTACCGCGTGGCTTTGCCTTCCCCTCCCGTGCCTCCGATGACTCCAACGCCGTCCCCTTGCGTGTACACGCCCCAGGTTCGGAAGTAGGTGCTCAACCACTCCGGCGGAATCGAAGCGTAGCCCTTGCGGGCAAACTCGCGGATCTCGTCAAAATGCTCCCAGGCATTCTTGGCTCGCTTCAAACGCTCGACGCGCTGCGCTTTGGTTTCTTTGAGTTCGCTCATCGCTTCAACACCTGCCCCCATATAGCTGTCCCAAAAACAAGAAACCCACGTAGCCTGAACCTCTGGCGACGTGGGCTTCGGAACTTTGAATCCTAAATGAATGCTAAGTCCGGAAACACCCCTGGCCAGAAATGGATGTCATGCGACACGCAGCCTTGCGCGCGCAAAAGCAACACATCATCTGGCAAGAAATCATCATGAAAGCTGAGATTACCTCACGGTCTTCCTCATGTCAAAACATGAGCGTCACTAAAGTTTGGATGCTTCCTATCCAAAAAAGTAATTCACTTAGAAGATTCGCAAACTACGGTTTTTCCGTCGCCGGTTTTGTCTTCGACGACGTCGCTGCCTTTGGATGCGCTGCCACCGGCGGCAAAATCAGCTCCGTCGTCTTGATGGAATCGAGCTGCTGAAAATCCTTGTCCAGATAGGGCTTACCGAGTTTTTCGATGGAATCCTGCGCCGGCCCCTTCCCGTCCGGCGCGCCCTCGCCGTAGCCCGCGTAGAGCGTATCGACTACATCCATGCCTTCGGTAACCTGGCCAAACGCCGAGAATCCCATGCCATCGAGCCGCTTGTTGTCCGCAAGGTTGATGAAAACCTGCGTTGTTCGAGTATTCGGTCCTCCCATGGCGTAGGTGACGTACCCACGCAAATTACTCTGCACGAGACGATCATCCTTTATCGGAGCGTGCTCCCACGCCGTGGTAACAGGAGGATACGCGCTGATGCCCCACTGCACCACAAATCCCTTCAGTACGCGGAAAAAGCTCGTATTGTCATAGAAATGATGGCGCGCCAGGTTGTAAAAGCGATCCGCGCCCAGCGGCGCCCACGCGCGCGTCACCTCGATGACGAAGTCGCCTTTCGTCGTAACAAATTTCACTTTGTACTTGGCGGGCGCTCTTGCTTTTAGAAGCTCGGGCCGGAGCAGCACGCTCTCGTAGGGGCGTCGGTGCACGCTCGATTTGTGCGTCGTCGCGCTACCAGCAGCTTTCGTCTGCGCGGGAGCTTGCGCTTGTGCCTCTCGTGCTCGCGCCTCGTTGCTCCGCGCGGCTGCAAAGAGCAGCAGCGCCGTAACGACCATCCATCCACGTTTATGCATTTATCTCCCTCTCCATCTTGAATCTTTCAAGTCGATGCGGCACGACGGCTTGGCTCATTTCGAAGCATTCCACTCGCGGCTGACTCGCTCGACCTCCGCCATCACCCTCATCGTATTCTCGCCGAGAATCTTCCTTACGTCATCTTCGGAATAGCCCTTCTCCAGCAAAGCCTGCGTGATCTTCGGCGCCTTGGTTGGGTCTTCCATTCCGAACGGCATGTTCGCTCCATCGAAGTCGGAGCCAAGCCCAACGTGATCGACGCCTGCAACCTTAACGGCGTGATCGATGTGTTCGGTAATCTTGGTCCACTCCACTCGCGGCAAATCGCCACGCAAAACATATTCCCTCGTGATGCGGTCGCCTTCGATCAACTGGCAGCCTCCCTTTTCGCCGCATCGTTGCCGAACTTCCAGCGCGATTGCCTTGTCCCACTCCGGATGCGCCCTTTCCGCATTGCGAAACTCCTGGCTCAGGAAGCCGACGTGATAATTGATTTGAATCACGCCGCCTTTCTTGGCGAGCGCCTTTATCATTTCGTCGGTCATGTTCCGCGCCGCGTCGCAAATGGCGCGGCAAGAGGAGTGTGAAGCAAACACGGGAGCCTTGCTGGTCTCCAAGATGTCGGCAAACGTCTTGTCGCTGACATGCGAGACGTCCACAATCATTCCCAGCCGGTTCATCTCTCGCACAACGTCTTTGCCAAACTCAGTCAGCCCGTTATGTACCGGTTTATCCGTCGAGGCGTCCGCCCACTCCACGTTTCCCGTATGCGTCAGCGTCATGTATCGCGCGCCAAGCGCCGCATAGGACCGCAACACACCTAGGTCGCCGGCAATCATGTGTCCGCCCTCGACGCCCATGAGCGCGGCGATTTTGCCGGTCTTGTGCGCATCACGAATTCCCTCCGCCGTTGTCACAAGCACAAGATCGTTCCGGTGATGGCGCACCTGCTCCCGCACCGCGTCGATTTGATCCAGAGCGCGCTTCACCGCATCCGGCCCGGTGACCTTGCTGGGAATCCAAATAGAAAAGAAGATGGCTCCGAGACCGCCTTCCTTCATGCGCGGAATATCGATGCTGCCAAGAGCATTCCGCGCTCCAAAATCGAAGCCGCCATCGAGAAAACGCTGCGTTGTGTCGGCGTGCGTGTCGATAACCAGCGAAGAGAAATGCAGCCGCTTCGCACGTTCTGAAATTCCATCCGCAGCCATCGTCCCCGCCGCCACCAGACCCGCCAAAAGCCACATCCCGGCATCGAGAAGCGCTTTCGACGGTCCCTTCAGGTTCATATTTGTTATTGCGCCGCTTGCATATCGCGGCTGACGCGCTCGTTTGCTTCCATCACGCGGAGCAAGTTGCCGCCCAGAATCTTGCGGATGTCGTCGTCGTTGTAGCCCTTGCGCATCAGAGCTTCGGTGATTTGCGGCAAATGCGTGCAATCTTCCATGCCCTCGGGCATGTCGGCGCCGTCAAAATCCGAGCCCAGTCCAACGTGATCCGGGCCGACAAGCTTAACGACGTGATCGATGTGGTCGATAATTCTTTCCCAGCTCACGTGCGGAAGCTTGCCTTCGGCGATGGCTTGCTTTTCCATCTCCGCCATCTTGCGTTCGGCGCATTCCTGATCGGCCCCACATTCCTTCATAATTTGGTCCATCTTGCCCACCACGCCACCGGATAGCTTGTCCTGCGCGTCTTTATAGGCCTGGTCAATAAAACTCTTTTCATAATTAATTTGGATGACGCCGCCCTTTGCCGCCAGCGCCTTGATCATGTCGTCGGACATGTCACGCACGTGGTTACACAGCGCGCGGCACGAAGAATGCGACGCAATCAACGGCGCTTTACTGACTTCCAGCGCATCGTAAAACGTTTTGTCGGACACGTGCGAAATATCCACCATGACTCCCTGCCGGTTCATTTCGCGCACCACTTCCTTGCCGAAGTTCGTCAGCCCGCTGTGTTCGGGCTTGGCGGTCGAGGAGTCCGCCCATTCATCGTTGTAAAAATGTGTCAACGTCATGTAGCGCACGCCCAGATCGCCGAACATGCGCAGCACGCGGAGATCGTTGCCGATCATGTGGCCGCCCTCAACGCCCATCAACACGGCGATTTTGCCTTGCGCATGCGCGCGCCGTACTTCTTCTGCCGTGCGGCAAAGAGTCAGGTCTTTCGAATACTTGATAACGTTTTGATGTACCGCATCAATCTGGTCCATCGCTTTTTGCACCGCCGGCGGGCCCATCGTCCGTCCGTCGATCCAGATGGAGAAGAAAATCGCGTTCATGCCGCCTTCGCGCATCCGCGGTATGTCGATGGCGCCGTCGGGATTGCGCTTGCCCAGATCGTAGTCCTTCGAAAAGAAGCGCTGCGTGGTGTCGTCGTGCGTATCCAGAACGATCGAAGAAAAATGAAGCTTGCGCGCGCGGTCGGCGATGTCGTCGCCTGTCGCAACCTGAGTCATCAGAAAACCAGCCGCGAGCAAACATGCCAACAGCGAGATGCGGACCTGACGCATGGATTCCTCCGAGTGGAACGTGCGGCGAGATTCTACCCTATAAGCCGGCCAACAACTGCCTGTTTCCACGCCTGCCGGCCCAGTTCCGCTTACCAGCCGAAAACGGCCTGGCAAGCTAGCCTGTTCGTCTCTCAGACACGCGGTTCTCTGAATTTCGTTGCGCCCTCCGCTCTTTCTCGCTTAAATGAATAGACGACGGATGGTATCCGCCGGGCTCCTCCCGCCTGGCAGCCTTCGCGTGCCCAACGGATATCCCATGATCACAACCCAAAGCCTTGCCTCGGAACTGGAACGCATCGCCACCGCCATCGAATCGGACGCCACTGCCACGTCCCAGATTTCTCTCGCCAGCATCGCGGAGCGCATAGCCAAAAATCTAGGCGTCAAGTCCGAAGAAATCGCTCTCATGGGCGTTTCCAACCGCTGGCGCCATCTGCATTTCCTTGTCCCGGAGTCGCTCAAACAGATCGGTTTTATCCCGCTTTCGAGCACCTCCGCGATTGCTGCCCGCACCGCTCGCGAAAGCCGCCCAGACATCATCAATAATTTCGCCAGCGTCCGCCACGCCACGGTCTTCGAAGGCGTAAAAATCAGCGGTGAAACCTCCGAGCTCATCCAAAAGTTGATCAGCGCTCCGATTCTTTCCGGCGACAAGGTCGTCGGCGTCATCCAGGTCAGCCGCAAAGGCGCCACGCCGAAGGAAGCCGGGCCGGACTTCAGCGCTGACGATTTAGGCAAAATTCTCGCGCTCTGCAAGCCTCTGGGCAAACTCCTTCAACACATTTCCGGCGAAGAATGACCTCCTCCGAGGGCCTCCGTCACAATTCATTCATTTTCCCGCCCGCTCTCCGCTCGGAAGCCCCGAATTCGTTTGACACTGCAATACCTTCTTGTTATTTTTCCACAGCGGAAAATTTTCCGCGGTTAGACCACTCACGGAGGCGCCTCAACCCGGCACCATGGCGTTCGTCGCTAAGAAGATATTCCTCACCAAAGGCGTCGGCAAACATCGCGAAAGACTTTCGAGCTTTGAGCTCGCCCTGCGCAACGCAGGTATCGCCGCGTGCAACATCGTGCGCGTCTCTTCGATTTTCCCGCCGAACTGTAAATTGATCTCTCGTAGCGAAGGCCTGAAGCACATCAAGCCCGGCCAAGTGGCTTTCACCGTCATCAGCGAAAACTCCACCAAGGAAGCGCACCGCCTCATCGCCGCCAGCATCGGCCTCGCTCTTCCCAGCGATAAATTGATGTACGGCTATCTCTCCGAGCATCACTCCTTCGGCGAAACCGAAGAAGTCGCCGGCGAATACGCCGAAGAGCTCGCCGCGGAAATGCTCGCCACCACTCTCAACGTGGAATTTGATCCCGATCTCAGTTTCGACGAGAAAAAAGAGGTCTACCGCATCTCCAACAAAATCGTTCGCACCATGAACGTCACGCAATCGGCCGTAGGCGACAAACGCGGCCTCTGGACCACCGTCCTCGGCGCCGCCATCCTAATCGGCGAAGATGACTAACTCACTTGCCGTCCAACTCATACGCCGTCTTCAGCCACTTCTTCACTTCCGCATCAATCTCATCCACCGACTCGATTGGAATTCGGTGCGTGATCCGATCCTTTTTTGCCAACCCACCCGTATCAATGATTCTCTTCGGCAATTTCCCCGTGTAATGCGTCAACGCAAATCCTAAATCAATCCTCGTGTTCGTCGTCGGCTTAATCTGCGCAAACACATGCTCGCGATACAGCGGCACCATCGTCTTGCAAGGGCACGCTTTCACATCCGCGCCCATCGACTTCCCCAGCCTCAGCAATTCTTGATAAATAGGCCGCAATTTCTCCTTAGCTCCCGCGTACTGCTCCTCGACGTACACCACTGCCGTTTTCAAATACGCCTCCGGCGAATCTTCCTCCCCACCCTTTCCATCCACGCGGTCGGAAATCCACCAAGCGCTGTTCGTCCCCAATTTGTGCTTCGTCTTAAGCCATTCGCGCCGAGCCTTATCTTCTTTGGGACCATCTTTCTTCGCCAGCGCAATCCATTCCTTCAGCGACCGCCCCGTCTTCTCCTTCAACTCCGCAACCCACTTCTGCACCATCGCCACGCCCGGGTGTACCCCATACAAGGATTTGCTCATCGCTTCGCCCACTTTGGCCATGTCTGCCCCTCCTCCCTGAACCACACAGTCCGGCAACACCGCTGCGCGAGATTTGACGCCAAAATCCAAAATGTGAATTCCAGTCAGCCGCGTTCCGTGAGTGTGCTACCCTACGCCTCCACTGTAAAGTAGCCTGATCCCAAAAAAACTCACTCGCGAGATTCCGCGCTCGCGAATCAGGAAGGTCCATCATGACTAACGCCACCGGCACTCATCCCGTCCATCAAGCGCTCGCCAGCCATACCGATCCCAAGAGCTTGCCGTGGGTTCCGTGGGCCGAGGGGCACTTCATTAAATTAATTAAGCTCAACCCCATCACCGGCCAGATCATTTTGTTTATTCGCTCCCATCCCGGTGCCGCTCTCCAAATGCATTTTCACCCAGGAACCGTAGTTGTCTACACCGTACAGGGTGCCTGGACTTACGACGAGGGATGGGTATCGGAAGCAGGCGACGTGGTCTTCGAAGTCGCGGGCTCCACGCATTCCCCGCGCATGGTCGGCAAGGAAGACACCATCGTGTTCGCTGTCATCGAAGGCGCCCTCGATTTCGTGGATGACAAGGGCAACACGGTCGCCACCGAGAACTGGCAGACCTTTTTGAAACGTTACCACGACCACTGCGCTGAAAAGGGCCTGACGCCCGTGGACATCACCAAGTTCTGAAATTCGCTTAATAGGCCATTATCTTTTCTCATCGAACAGAGGCATCGCTTTTCCGCGCCTTCGCAAGCACCAAACTCGACAGGAGAATACATGACGACGGAATTGCAAGGCAGAGTAGCACTCGTAACTGGGGGAACCTCCGGCATCGGCCGTGATACCGCGGTGCTTTTTGCACAATCGGGCGCCAAGGTCGTGGTCACCGGCCGCCGCGAAGCTGAAGGCAAGCAAACGCTCGATCTTATTCGGGCCACCGGGGGCGACGGACTTTTCATCAAGGGTGATGTGTCAAAAGCTAACGAGGTTCAAACGCTGGTCCAGAAAACCGTCGAGAAATTCGGCCGCTTGGACGTCGCCTTCAATAACGCCGGAATTGAGGGCACCTGGGTTCCCATTGTTGAGCAAGCGGAAGAAGACTGGGACCGCGTCATCAACATCAATCTCAAAGGCGTCTGGCTCTGCCTCAAGTACGAACTTCAGCAGATGCTCAAGCAAGGCGGAGGGGGCGCGATCGTCAACATGTCGTCCATCGCCGGCCTCATGGGTTCAGCGGGAGCAGGCACTTACATTGCGAGCAAACATGGCGTCATCGGCCTGACAAAAACCGCCGCGCTCGAAAACGCAAAAAGCGGCATTCGCGTAAACGCCGTATGCCCAGCTGTGATCGAAACGGACATGGGAGAGCGCATCTTTGGCGCTCCGGAAATCAACAAACGCGTGCTCAGTTTCCATCCCATCGGCCGCTTTGGCAAACCGATGGAAGTCGCTGAAGCGGTGCTTTGGATGTGCTCGGACCGCGCGTCTTTCATGACTGGCCAAACTCTGGTCCTCGACGGCGGTTTCCTCGCTGGTCCTAGCCCCAATGTCTAAATATTCCACGACAGTTGGCTGGCTACACCCGGTCGCTGCTCACGGGCAACTTTGCCGCTTCCCATGCCGCCATTCCGCCCGCTATTTCGCTCACTTGATCGAAGCCGTGCTTCTGCAAAATGCTCGCGGCAATCGAAGAGCGATACCCGCCCGCGCAGTAAACGAGCAAGGGCCGATTCCTCGGCAACTCCTGCACGCGCTCAAAAAGATGATTCAGAGGAACGCTCAAGCTCCCCTCTATGTGTTTTTGTTGACGCTCGCGCGGGGCGCGGACGTCGAGAATCACCGGTGGCGGACTCGAAGATTGGAGCTCCGCCGCAAATTGCGGGCTAAGCCGCTCCGTGAAGGCGACAAAGTCCGGCCTTGCCTCCAGACTTTGCAAGCCGTTCCGCAAGTATCCCGCCACGTGATCGAACCCGATGCGCCCCAGCCGGATGGCCGATTCGTTCTCCCGGCCAGGGGCCGCGATGATCACGATCGGATGTGAGTGATCGAGCACGGTTCCCGCCCACGTGGCATACTGTCCGCAAAGGCCGATGTTGATGCTGCCCGCCAGGTGTGCTGCTCCAAACTCTTCCGGTTCTCGTGTGTCCAGGATCTGCGCGCCCTCCGCCTGCAAAGCCAGCACGGCGTCTAGTTCCAGTGGCGTAAGCCCGCGCCCCAGCGCTTCGTCAAGCGTCGGCCGCTCTTTACTGTTCAAGACGGCGTCATAAACAAAATAGGGAGGAGCATCCGGCTGGTCCGCGGTTACCAGACCAATGAACGCTTGCTTGCTCATGGGCTGCAATGCGTAGTTCAGCCGCCGCTGCTCTCCGATGGTCGATACGGTTTCCTTGCTGATGGCCTTGCCGCAAAGCGATCCAGCGCCGTGAGCCGGATAGACCAAGCTGCCGTCTGGTAACGGCAGCAACTTGGATTGCAGGGAATCGAAGAGCAAAGCGCCCAGATCCGTAGCGGACCAGCCTAGCGCGGCTCGAAGATCCGGCCGCCCCACATCGCCAACAAACAGCGTGTCGCCTGTCAGGACGCCATACGGCTCGCTTTGGCTTCGATCCAAATCATAAACTAGGATCGAAATCGATTCCGGAGTGTGCCCCGGAGTTTCGAGCGCCTGCAACCGCACGCGCCCAAATTCAACGACGCCGCCCTCGTTGAGCGGCGTAAATCGGTACTCCGCCTTCGCCTTCGCACCCAGATAAATCATTGCGCCCACACGATCCCTCAGCTCCAAATGTCCGGCCACGAAATCGGCGTGCAGATGGGTCAGGATCACATGTTTGATTTGCAGTCCATGCTCCGCCGCAAATTCGAGATACCGGTCCACGTCACGCTGCGGATCGACAACGGCCGCCGTGCATGTCCGTTCATCTCCAATGAGGTATGAGGCATGTGCGAGACAATTCAGATAGAACTGCTTGAAGATCACGCTTCACGGCCTTCGTTTTTGAACTGTTGTCTTGTTTACCGCTTGAAATATCCAATCCGATCCAGAACCGCTCCCACCACCAGCGGTAACGACACCGTCGCATCATCAAATACTTCCGCGAATCTCCCGCCTTCTTCCGGCGGCACAAACTTCCCCCATGACACCGCTTCCGTGTACGTGCTTCCGCTCAATCCGCCCCAATGCACCGGCTCAGGGCAAATCCTCACTCCATAGTTGTAACGCTTCAGCGGAATTTGTCTTGTAACCGCGTCGCGCCAGCAGCTCCGCGTAAACTCCAAACTGCTGCGTCCAGTTCCGCGGCACTCCTCCGCCGATTGTGAAAATCCCCATGCGCTTCGTCGCCAGCATCGTGTCCGCAAATTTCTCAAAATCCTCGAACGGGTCGTAACGCAACAGCGGCCGCTTCTCCCTCATCCTCGCAATCTTGTGCAGCGCAAAGTCGATTCCCAATTCGGAGTCGCTGAACGCCGGCACGAACACCGGGACGTTGTGTTCGTAAGCGGATTTCAGGATTCCCCGCCCCGCCGCCTGCTTGTGCAGTGTTTCGCCGATTCTCCGGTGAATCTTCCAACTGCAAACCACTTCCTCCGAATCCCAATTCGTCAAAAGGTGATCCATCACTTCTTCGACGTGATCCAGATTCACTTCCGGCTCGAGCGAATCGTAAACGCGGTTGTATCCCGCCTCGAACAATGTCTTGTCGTCCATCTTGCTGGGATCGTAGCGGAAATGTGAATGCCCCGTGGCTTCCACAAGCCCGTGCGCCATCAACGCGCCCGTGGATACGATCGCTTTCACGACTCCGCTTTCAATCAAATCGCAAAAAACCAATCCCATCTTCGCAACCGTCAGCGCGCCCGAGAGCGTCATCACTACGAAACAATCTTTGTCGCGAGCCATCGCTTCCAAAACGTCCGCCGCATCTCCGATCTGCCTTCCGGTAAACGCCGTGTCTTGCATGCCGCGAACAAGTTCGTCGATGGTTCGGCATTTCGAGAGATCAATCGGAAACATCGGCCGCAACTTATCCTTAACCGGATCGTGCAGTACGCGCCCCGTGACCGTCTTCTCTTGCCGATTTGCCATCTCTTCTCCTCGAATTCTATTGCGATTTCGTTTCCGTAGTTCACACCACGCCATGAAATTCGAATTTGGTAACGATTGATATTACAAATGCGCCCCGATGGAAAGAACAAAACGCTGCACAAAATGTTTCTGCGAGCATGATAAACTAAATTTCATGGCAAAGAAATTCACAATTGGGCTCGTGCAGATGCGCAGCACCGCCGATTCCCAGGAAAATATGGCGCACGCCATCGAGAAAATCCGCGAAGCCTCCTTGCGCGGCGCGCAAATCATCTGCATGGATGAACTTTTTTGCAGCGAATATTTTTGCCGCACCGAAGACCCTGACCTCTTCAATCTTTCCGAACCGATTCCGGGCCGTGCCACCGACGCGCTCGCACAAATCGCAAAAGAACAAAAAGTCGTCGTCGTTGCCTCTCTCTTCGAACGACGCGCCGCCGGCATTTACCACAACACCTGCGCCGTCCTTGACGCCGACGGCGCGCTCCTCGGCAAATACCGCAAAATGCATATCCCCGACGATCCGCTCTATTACGAAAAATTTTATTTCACGCCCGGCGATCTCGGCTTTCCGAATTTCGACACCGCGTACGGCCGCATCGGCATTCAAATTTGTTGGGATCAGTGGTACCCCGAAGGTTCGCGCCTCACCGCTCTGCAAGGCGCGCAAGTCATTTTCTATCCCACCAGCATCGGCTGGCATCCCCACGAAAAAGCTCAATTCGGCGCTGCTCAACTCGACGCCTGGCGCACCATCCAGCGCGCCCACGCCATCGCCAACGGCGTTTACGTCGCGGTGGTCAATCGCGTCGGCTACGAAGGCCAACCGGAAAAGGGAGACGCTGGCCTCGAATTCTGGGGCAACTCCTTCGTCGCCGATCCCTTCGGCCGCATCCTCTCCGAAGCCTCGAACGACAAAGAAGAAATCCTGGTCGTCGAATGCGACCCCGCCAAGAGCGAAGAAACCCGCCGCAACTGGCCCTTCCTCCGCGACCGCCGCATCGACGCCTACCAACCCATCCTCAACCGCTGGCTCGGCGAATGATTTCATGGAGTCCAGGCGCCCCACAATGGCCATGAGAGATATCACCGAACTGATGAGCACCTATCGAGAGTGTTCGCGAAACCTGTGGAACGTCTATTTCTCTAAACGGAAAGACATTGGCGATGCTTTGGACGTTTTTGAGCAGATTCGAGAATTGTTATTCGATTCAATTGTCCTCAGCGAACTCTCCTATGAGGGAGAGGCTAAGGGCCAGGATATACCTCCACCTGCTCTGGAGGTCGTTCCAACGGAGAGGTCGTTGATTCTGATCAGGCGGTTGACTGAACAGGGCGGGTACTGGGATCAAGAAAAGGATATGGTTGTCGGACCGGACGATATCGCACTGGAATTCGTTGACTATTTCGATTTCGGTCAAATCCCTATCATGGACTTTCGTTACTTTCGCTGCCGGGTACTTGGCTTTCCTAGCCATCCCGACTACAAAGGAAGAGAGGCGCTGTTGGAAGTATCAGGCGCCAAAGTGTTTCACGACGAGGCTGCCGAAAAGGGGTAGGAAAAATCCCTTGGCTACCGAATGACTCCTTCATCTCCCAATCGAACGCCTAATTCACTCGGTTTTCGAACGCCCGCCGAATGGGACCCTCACGAAGCCACCTGGCTAGGTTGGCCCCACGAACTCACCGACTGGCCCGGCAAATTTGCCCCCATTCCTTGGGCCTTCGCCGAAATTGTCCGCCATCTCTCCCAAGTCGAGCGCGTCTACCTCCTAGTCGAAAATCGTGATGCCGAATCACGCGTTCGCACCATCCTGAAAAAAACCGGTGCCAATCTCTCCGCCGTCGATTTCTTCCGTATTCCCACCGATCGCGGCTGGATGCGCGATTCCGGCCCCATCTGCGTCAAAAATTCCTCCGGCGAAGTCGCCTATACCAACTGGCTCTTCAACGGCTGGGCCAAATACACCAATCACAAAAAAGACGCGCAAGTCGTCGCCAAAGCAAACAAAAAACTGAAGCGCCGCCTCTGGCAACCCATGCACAAAGGCCGCCGCGTCGTCCTCGAAGGTGGCAGCATCGACGTCAACGGTCTCGGCACTTTGCTCACCACCGAAGAATGCCTCCTCAGCAAAACGCAGGAACGCAATCCCGGCTTCACGCGCGAAGACTACGCCGAACTCTTCAAAGAGTATCTCGGCGCAACCAACGTCCTCTGGCTAAAAAACGGCATCGCCGGCGACGACACGCATGGCCACGTCGATGATCTCGCCAGATTCGTCGATCGTTCAACGGTCGTAACCGTCGTCGAAGAAAATCCGAACGACTCCAACTATGCTCCGCTCCACGAAAATCTAACCCTGCTGAAAAATATGCGCTGCCAAGACGGCCATTCCTTGCGCGTCGAAACTCTCCCCATGCCCGCCCCCGTTTATTTCGCCGGCCAGCGTCTCCCTGCCAGCTACGCCAACTTCTACATCGCCAACAAAATCGTCCTCGTCCCCACCTTCAACGATTCGAACGACCGCGTCGCCCTCAACACTCTCGCCAAACTCTTCCCCAATTGCGAAATCATCGGCATCGCCTGCCGCGACCTTGTTCTCGGCCTCGGCACACTCCACTGCATGACCCAGCAGCAACCCTCCTCAACCTAGCCAACCCGGCTCGCCGCATGACGCAACGGTAACCTGTCTGCTAGACTCCTACGCATCACTAACTCGGTTGTCCACCAGCAATCTCCCTGGAGGCTGAATGTTCGCCACACTCTTTAGCGCTTTGTTCGAATCGCGCAGTTACAAGATCTGGCTCCCCACCGGATTTTGGGGTTGGATCGTCATCGGCTTGATCGCCGGATGGCTTGCCGGAAAAATTTCGCGCGGCCGCGGCTTCGGCTGCATCACCGACATTATTCTTGGCATTGTCGGCTCATTCATCGGCGGATGGGTCTTCATGAGGCTCGGCATCTTCGGCGGGGGCTTTCTTTATTCTCTTGCCGCCGCCACTGTCGGCGCCGTCCTCCTCGTGCTGATCGCCCATCTCTTCAGCGGCGGCGATCGCTAACCGCGCCCCAGCAGCATCTATCCCGCAGCGCGCGCACTGTGCGCTCGCTGCCCGTGCAACACTCCAGTGTGATACGATTCTTAAGCACATTATGGAGATAACCTATCTTTGAGTAAGTCTACGCAGTCCCTACTGGCAATCCCCCTTGGCGGTCTCGGCGAATTTGGAATGAACATGATGGTGCTTCGTCTCGGCGACGACATTCTCGTCATCGACGCGGGCATGATGTTCCCCGAATCCGAATTGCTCGGCGTCAACCTCGTCATTCCAGACATAACGTATCTAAAGCAAAATCGCCAGCACGTTCGCGCCATCGTCCTAACCCACGGCCACGAAGACCACATCGGCGCGCTCGCTTATATTTTGCGCGACTTGAACGTTCCCGTTTATGGAACGCGCTTCACGCTCGCACTCGTCAAGAAACGCCTTGAAGAAGCCGGCCTGCTCGACTCCACTACCCTCCGCGAAGTCCTCCCCGGCCGCCTCGTCGAAATCGGTCCCTTCGAAATCGAGTTCATTAACGTCACTCACAGCACCATCGACTGTGTCGCGCTGGCCGTGCGCACTCCGCTCGGCGTCATTATTCACACTGGCGACTTCAAGATCGACCAAACGCCCGTCGATGGCGCGCCCTTCGATCTCCACGCCTTCGCGCGCTACGGCAACGAAGGCGTCCTCGCTCTTTTCAGCGATTCGACCAACGTCGAGCGCCCCGGCTTCACTCCTTCCGAGCGCGCCATCGTGCCGCGCATTGAAGAGCTCTGCCGTTCAGCGCCACGCCGCGTCATCCTTTCGTGTTTCGCTTCATCGATTCACCGTATTCAGCAAGTGATTGATATCGCCGGACGTGTAGGCCGCAAAGTCGCCTTCGTCGGCCGCAGCATGGTCAACAACGTCGAGATCGCGCATTCCATGAATTATTTGCGCATCCCGGACGGCATGGTCGTCCGCCCCCAGGACATTCGTAATTTCGATCCCAAGCGCATCGTCATTCTCGCCAGCGGCAGCCAGGCTGAACCGATGTCTTCCCTTTCTCGCATCGCCGTCGATAATCACCGCTTCGTCACCGTCGATGAAAACGACAGCGTCATTCTTTCCGCGCGCATCATTCCCGGCAACGAGAAAGCCATCTTTCGCATGCTCGACCACATGTTCCGCCGCCGCGCCCTCGTCTATTACGACAATTCCTCCGGCACCATTCACGTTTCCGGCCACGCCAGCCAGGAAGAGCAAAAACTCGTTCTGCAACTGGTAAAGCCGAAGTATTTCATTCCCGTTCACGGCGAATACCGCCATCTTTTCCGGCATGCGGCGCTCGCTCATCAACTCGGCTGCGTCACCGGCGAAATCCTCCTCATCGAGAACGGCAAGTGTCTCGAATTTACACAGGATGGCGTTCGCCGCCGCGACCCTGTCACGGCCGGCCGCGTTTGCGTCGATTCAGGCTCGCTCGAAGAGATCGAAGAAGTGGTCATCCGCGACCGCAAACATCTTTCCGAAGACGGCATCGTCGTGCCCATCATTGCCATCGACAAGCACACCGGCAAAATGGAATCCCAGCCGGAAATCGTGACCCGCGGCATGTTCAGCGACAATGGCCAGGAATTGTTGGCTGGCGCGCGCGAAGTCATCCTCAAAACCGTCGAGCAATCCAACGCCGAAGAAAAGTCCGACTGGGGCGTCATCAAGGAAAAAATCCGCGTCGACCTCAAGCGCTACATCAACAAACAGACCTCCAAGCGCCCGCTAATCCTCCCCGTAATCCTCGAAATTTGACGTTTGCTTAGCACCACTGGTGTTTGGCAAAAAGTGGCACTCACAACTGAGATTGTCTACCAACACGAGCCGCCCAGGCCCTCTTGCTTGGCTGTACATTTCTCGGTACAATAGCACTTTATAAGGTGCAGGATGGCAGACGACCAGCCGCCGCAAAAAATCCCGCTCATTTTTTACCGCCTGCGGCCTGGAAATGAGCCCGTGCGGGATTGGCTGAAGGGATTGTCGGAAGCCGAGCGACACGCCATAGGCAAAGACCTGCTGCGTGCCCAGTGGCGCTGGCCCGTCGGAATGCCGCTCTGCCGGCCTTTGGGAGGCGGTTTGTGGGAGATCCGGACGGACTTGCCAACCCGCAGAACGGCACGCGTGCTGCTTTGCCTTCACAACGAGCAACTCGTGGCATTACATGGCTTTATCAAGAAAACGCGCACAACGCCGGACGATGATTTGGCATTGGCACGCAAGCGACAGAAGGAGTTGGTGAGATGAGTAAAAAGCGCAATCAGAAAAACAAACATATGGGATCGAGCATAGATGACTTCCTAAAAGAAGAAGGCATCTTTGAAGAGGCGCAAACACAGGCCGTCAAAGAGGTCGTCGCGTGGCAGCTCGACGAGGCCATGAAGAAACAAAAAATCTCCAAAAACAAAATGGCCACGCTTCTCAAGACGAGCCGCACGCAAGTGGACCGGCTCCTGAATCCGAAAAGCGACATCACACTCTCCAGTCTGCAACGCGCCGCAGCGATGGTCGGACGTCGCGTGATGATCGAGTTGGTTTGAGGAGGCGGAGGATGTGTTTGCAACGTACGAGAGGGGCTAATCGGAGGATCGAGCGAGGAAGAGTCAAAACCCGCACCCTTTGATGAGCCAAACCCCAAAGCGATGCGGCACCCGGCGACAGCGCCAAGCATCCACACTATATGTCGAAGACCGCACTCTGAAATCCCCAGAGATGAGGCGCCCGGCATAGAAGGACAAGATGGTCTCGGACGGGTGCGCCGGGTGTCGGTTTCACACCCGGGGATCTTGTCCCATAAACTACGGATTTCGCAGATCGCTTCGTCGCAAGCGCCGGTGAGAAACCGCTCTCGGCCCCTCGACATTCGACTCATTAAAGCAACCGTTCACGCTTCAAATTCGACCATTCCCTGTAAACTACTTTCCCTTCCGGTATTCAGATGCTACCATTTCCCATGTTTCGCCCACGCTGCGTTCTCCCCTCTCAAGTTCGTTTCCATTGCATCGCCTCTCCCGCCTTTTCTTCCTTCAACTTTCCCGCCCCAAGTCCTTTCTCTGCCATTCTAACCGGCCATCGGCAACTCAATGAAAACACGACAACTATAAGTCCCGCATTTGCCATTCTGAAGAGCCGCCTCAAGCGCAACCCCTTTGTTTGCCACGCTTACAAAAAACACGGGGGGTGGGGGCTGCCTACAAATCATCGCTGCTCGCCCCAGCCCATGCACTTCCCTCTTTTTCCACAGCGGGTAAACATCGAGCGCACAGCAACGCCCGCAACTCCAATGGCCTCATGCGTTTGCTTCACACTTCCCTGTATACCCGGGGCGGGTACCTTTCACCCCCCCCTCCAACCTCACGAGTCCAGATCCTCGTTCCTCTGCCATCGCGCAGTCGACAGACGACCCGGAACGTAAGAAGATGAAGCTATGAGCGCAGACAACAAAGTCGTGTTGGTGGCAGGCGGGACGGGCGGGCTGGGACGCGCCGTGAGTTTGGCGTTCGTCGAGTCCGGCGCGCGCGTGACCGTTACGTTTCAGCGGCCGGGCGATTTGGACGAACTGAAGAAGGCGGCCAGCGCGAAGCTGGTTGCGGCGGAGGGGGCATCGCTGGACGGACACAACGTGGACGTTACGGATGAATCGGCCGTAGCAAAACTGATAGACGGAATTGTCGAACGGTACGGCCGGCTAGATTGTCTGGTGAACGCCGTAGGAGGATACGCGGGCGGAGTGAAGTTGTGGGAAATCGAGACGAAAGTATTTGAACAGCAGCTTGCGCTGAACTTGCGGGCGGGATTCGTGCTGGCGAGGGCGGCGGCGCGGGTGATGGTGAAGCAAGGAAGCGGCGCAATCGTGAACGTGGCGTCGAAAGCGGCTGTGGATCATGCGGCCGGAGCGGCCGCGTATGCGGCGTCGAAGGCAGCGGCGGTGGCAATGATTGATTGCCTCGCGGCGGACTTGAAGGGCACCGGCGTGCGAGCCAACTCGATTTTGCCGAGCATCATTGACACGCCGGCGAATCGCAAGGCCATGCCGAAAGCTGACTTTGCGAAGTGGCCGAAACCGGAAGAGATTGCGCGCGTAATTCTGTTCTTGTGCAGCGACGATGCGAAGTTGATTCAGGGTGCGGCGGTTCCGGTTTACGGAGACAGCTGAAACGCCCAAGGAAAAACGCAGCGCGCAGCGTAGGGGCACGATATATCGTGCCCCTACAACTAGAATTGTTGGAGGGCTCGATGTCGATACGACCAGTGAAACGGCTTGTGGCGGCTAAGCCAACCGTGGAAGGCGCGGGAGTGCATTTGCGGCGGGCGTTTGGATTTGGAAATACGTCGGACTTCGATCCGTTTTTGTTGCTGGACGATTTTCGGAACGATGTTCCGGAAGATTATCTCGCGGGGTTTCCGTGGCACCCGCACCGAGGCATCGAAACCATTACCTACGTTCTGGCGGGAACCGTGGAGCACGGCGATAGCATGGGAAACCACGGCGCGATCGCGTCGGGCGACGTGCAGTGGATGACGGCCGGCAGCGGAATCATTCACCAGGAGATGCCCAAGGGCGATAACGCAGGACGAATGCACGGGTTTCAATTGTGGGCGAATTTGCCGTCTTCGCTGAAAATGACCGCCCCGCGATATCAGGAAGTGAAGGCGGGAGAGATTCCGGAGGTCAAAGACGACGACGGGACGCATGTGCGGATTGTGTGCGGCAATTTTTGGGGCAAGACCGGGCCGGTTGATGGGATTGCAGCGGAGCCGACTTATCTGGACGTGTCGGTGGCGCCAGGGCGAAGGAAGACGCTCCCGGTAGGGACGACCCGGCATGCGTTTGCGTACGTGTTTGCGGGGTCGGGAAAATTTTGCAACGCTTCTGAACCGCTGGCGGTCCCGACGGAATCCGTGGGTTGGCTGGACACTGCGCCTCCGGTTGCGGCGGACAATCGTTCGCTAGTTTTGTTTGACCGGGGAGATGAGGTAGTGGTGCAGGCGGGCGAAGATGGGATACGGTTTCTACTGGTGTCCGGGAAACCCTTGGAAGAACCGGTGGCGTGGTACGGACCGATCGTGATGAATACGCAGGAGCAACTGCAGCAAGCCTTTAAGGACCTGGAACGGGGAACGTTTTTGAAGGGACAGAAATAAGGGAAATGGGGAATGGACAGGAGGTGGAGAAGAGGTACAGGATTGGAAGGAAGAGGCGTGCGGCAATGATGATGCGGAGATGGCTGGGAGTTTTGGCGCTCTCAACGGCGTGGATGGTGGCAGGTTGTTCGGGCGATTCCGCGGACCGCGAGAAAACGATCCGGGAGGAAGCAGCGAAAGCAGCTGCGCAGGCCAAGCCAGCGGTCGAAGAAGCGGGGCGGGCGGTAAAGGCGGCAGTGGACGGCGCGAAGGAAGGCTGGGAAAACGGGGATCAGAAAAAGCTCGATCTCAATTCCGCGAGCGAAGACGAGTTGACCGATTTGCCAGGGATAGGAAAACACGAGGCGCGGCGGATTATGGCGGGACGGCCATACAAGGACAAGCATGATCTGGTCAGCAAGAAAATCTTGAGCGCGGCGGCGTATGCAAAATTGAAGGACGATGTGGTGGCTAAATAGACGCGCCGGGTTGCGATTTTACGGTATTGAAATTGGGCCCACGAATTTTGACGGCGATTTGAGCGGCGAAGTTTTACGAGTGAGTTTAGCTCATTGCTCGCGAAGAGCGACGACCGGGTCTACACGAGTGGCGCGAAGAGCGGGAACGTAGCTGGCGAGGAGAGCGACGCCGAGAAGCATGCCAGAGACGGCAGCGAGTGTGACCAGGTCGGTGGATTTAACGCCGTAAAGCACGGAGCCCAAGCTACGGAAGAGCAAGAAGGATAGGGCGATTCCCACGCCCGTGCCAATGAGCGCCATGCTCATTCCCTGCCGCAAGACCAATCCCAATATGTTAGACCGCTGAGCGCCGAGCGCCGTGCGAATGCCGATTTCCTGAGTGCGCTGACTGACCGAATAGGAGACGACGCCGTAGACTCCCACCGAAGCAAGCACCAAACCGAGAAGACCGAAAGCGCCAACAAGCATCGCGCCAAGGCGCGCAGGCAGAAGAGGTTTGCCATACTCGACGTGGGCTTCCATGGTGTTGACAGCGAAAACAGGAAGACCGGCGTCGAGTTGCCGAATCTGATCGCGGACCGCGGGGAGAATCCGGTCAGGATCACCGTCCGTGTAGACGAAGAGGCTCGCGGCCGACTCATAGCGCTGGGCCAAAGGAAAATAAACATAAAGCTGCGGAGTCTCATAAAGAAAAAGATACTTGCCGGTGCGGGTTAGGCCAACGACCTGAATAGGAGGGCCGTCTTTCGCGGTGCGAAAGGTCTTGCCGATGGGATCCTGGCCGAGCCAGATTTTTTTGGCGAAGGTGTCGTTGATGATGGCGACTTTCTGAGCAGCGGCAGAATCGGCCTCGGTAAATTCGCGGCCCTGGATCACGGGAGTGCCCGCGGTGCGAAAATAGCCGGGCTGGACTTCGTCGTCAAAGGCAGTTTCGGTTTTCGATTTGTCGTCGATGGCCTGACCTTCGGGGAAAATATTGACGAGGGAGTTGTCGTAGCCCATGGGAATGTAGGCGGCGACGGCAGCATCGCGGACGCCGGGAAGCGAGCGCACACGCTCGTTGAGTTGCTTGTAGAACTGCTGGCCGCGCTCCTCGCTATAACGTTGCAGGCCAAGATCCATGGACATCATGAGGGTATGATCGACGCGAAAACCCATATCGACGTGGGACGAGTTTTGAAGGCTGCGTATGAAAAATCCGGCGCAGGCCAGAAGAAGAAGAGAGACAGCGACTTGAGAGACGACTAGTCCGTTACGAAAAATATAGTGACCTGCGGAAGCTCCGCCGGAACGGCCGCCGGCCTTGAGAGTCTCAGCTATGTCCCCGCGAGATGCTTGGAAAGAAGGCACGAGGCCGGCGATCATACCGGTCATCAGAACGGCCAGGAAAGTGAAGCCAAAGATCCGCCAGTCCATGCGCAGATCGAACAAGCGCAAAGGTATGTCCGTGGGTATGTGGATGGACATCAGCGCCAGAGCGGCCCAACGCGCGATAAGCAGTCCAAGAATTCCGCCGAAAGTGGAGAGGAGGATGCTCTCCGTCAAGAGTTGGCGGACCATGCGCCAGCGGCTGGCCCCGAGTGCAGTTCGCGTAGCGAACTCTTTTCTGCGGGCGTTGGCGCGCGCGAGAATGAGATTAGCGACGTTGGCGCAGGCGATCAGAAGAACCAGTCCAACAAGCAACATAAAGATGATAGCGGCCGTGGACATGAAACCGGCGACCAGGCCGGGCTCAGGGCGAGCTTTCAGTTCCGGGATAACGAGCAGCGAAGAGTCCTTGTGAGAGTCGGGAAAGTCTCGCTCGAGGCGATGGTCGAGAGGTCCGGCGGCGGCCATTGCCTGGGTGGGAGTGACGCCGGGTTGAAGTCTGCCGAGAATGCGAAGGTAAGAAGCACTGCGCTTGTTCAGGACGTCCGCCTGAGTCGGATCGAGAAGGCCCATCGTCGTGAGCGGGACGTAAAAGTCTGGTTCGAGGAAATAGTAGGTGCCGCGATAATTTTCCGGAGCAACTCCGATAATCGTGAACGCATGCTGATTGACCTGAACAGTCTGACCTATGATTGCGGGATTGCCGCCGAAGCGTTTCTGCCAGAACTTGTAACTGAGGACCATCAGCGGATCCTTGCCAGGAACCCAGCCCTCGTCTGAGGCAAAGGTGCGGCCGCGAACAGCTTCGATACCGAGCATCGAAAAGTAGTTGCCCGTGACCATCTCGGCCCATGCGCGTTCGGGACGGCCCTCGACTCCTAAATTGACTGGATTCGGAGTATCTGCAATGAGGTCAGAAAAGATCGTGTTAAGTTGGCGATAATCCTGAAAGTCAGGGTAGGAAAGCCCGGTGGGGAAATCCAAGTTTCGATTTTTGAAGACGAGGACGACGAGACTCTGCGGGTCTTTGACCGGGAGTGGCCGCCAAAGGACGCCGTTGAAAACGCTAAAGATGGCGGTGTTTGCGCCGATTCCGAGACCCAAGGCGAGCATGGCGATGAGGGTAAATCCAGGACTCTTCAAAAGCATGCGGAACGCATAGCGCAAGTCTTTCCAGAGATTTTCCATAGGGAGCCCCTCGCAAACATCTGTATCTATAGAGAAAACGAACCTGCACCCCAAAATGTTTCATGAGAATCGGACTATTGCGAGAACGCCGACACCTGGTTCAATATGCTTCTCGCCATGAAATATCTGAGAGTCTTCTTTCACACTCGAAAGCAGAGATTTATGGCCGTCTTAATCTTGAGTTCACTAGCGCTGTTCGCTGGGCATTCCTACCTCTACGGGCAGGACAAGTCAGACTTCCCGGACGGCTACGACGCAGTGCAAGCCGCGCCGCAGACGCATAAAGTGATCTTCGAGAATGCGTTCGTGCGCGTGCTGGAAGTCAGCGTGCCGCCCGCGGGCACAACAATACCGATGCACCACCATCGCTGGCCGAGTTTCTTTCTGGATTGGGACACGGGCGGCGCGACTCCCCACATTCGGTATCATCGAGCCGACGGTAGCGTTACGGATCAACCGAGCAGGCGACTTCCAGTTCATCCGGGCAGTTGGAGCGTGCGGTGGATGAAGCCGGAGCCAATGCACGCCATCGAGGTCGTCGAAAATCCTGAGAGTGCCGCCAATCTTCCTAAAGGCCCTCCCAGTCTTCGCATCGAGATTAAGTGCCATCCGTAGGAGAGACGAAAGTATCTGAGAGTAATGCGCGGAGATCCAGCCCACGCTAGGCACACATCTATTAGCCCCATACCGGGAGGTAGCACGCAATGATTGTGAATCGCTCGTCGCCTGGCGGAACGATCCTTCCCAGCCTTATCTACAATGATGTGGCCGCGGCGATCGACTGGCTCTGCGAAGTCTTCGGCTTCACGGAACGTCTCCGGGCCGTCGACAAAGACGGAAGGGTTACCCACGCTCAGCTGGCGATAGATGAAGGTGGCGTGATGCTGGGCGCATCGCGCAAAGGCCAGGGCTTCGCAACGCCCGACAACGCCAAGTTTCGGCCACCGCGCCCGAACGAAGTGAGCCAGATCCTCATGGCGCATGTCGAGGATGTAGACGGGCACTACGAGCATGCAAAGCAGCGTGGAGCCCGCATCCTGCAGTCGCCAGCGACCTTCCCCTTCGGCGATAGGCAATACACCGCTGCGGACCTAGACGGCCACCGTTGGACGTTTTCTCAATCGGTAGCCGATGTGAAGCCGGAGGAATGGGGAGCCGTAGTGCCGAAGACCTAGAGCTGGGTCGCGCTGCTGTCTCGCTCACGCTTGTGCTAAGAGTGTGAATCGCAAACCTTGTATGTGGCAATGTGATTGCGCCTGCCTAACTCCTTGCATGGGAAGGCCGGTGAGCGTCAAATCAGCTTTCCGCGCTTTGGGAAATGAGAAGAGAAACACTCCCACTTTGCGTTACCCGCTGAAAACCGGCGATCCTCGATTTGCAAAACGGTTCCAGCAAGCCTTTTAAATTGTTCGGTTTTTCCGAACGTGGGGCGCACCCGGAGAGAACTTCCGAAATGACGCGCGAGCGATGAGCGGACTTTTTGCGACCGTCGGAGGTTGAGATCGAACGACGGTTGCGGCGTTACGCCTTGCCGGCGCCAAGGTAAGTGGCAAGGAACCAGGTGTTGCCAAAGGGATCCTTGACGGCGGCGGCGCGGTCGCCGTAGGGCGCAGTGTTTGGAGGGGTGACACCCGTGGCGCCGGCGGCGAGGGCTTGGGCATAGACGGCGTCGGTGTCGGGGACGTAGACGTGGAGATAGGACTGAGTCGGTTGAGATCCGCCCTGAGCTTCGTCGAGTTCGAAGGTGGCGCCAGCGATTTCGATGGTGGCGTGGCGAACTATCCCGTCCGGCGACTTGTGGACGCCGGTGGCTTTTGCGCCGAAAGCGGCTTCGGCGAATGGAATCATCTCGTGGGCGTTATGAAGGTGGAGGTAGGGTTGGACCGCGAGAACGCCTTCGGGCCCAGGAGTCCAGTCTTTGCGGGTAGCGATATACCAGGTGTTCCCGAATGGATCCTGGGCCTCGCCCCAACGATCTCCGGAAGGATGCTCGTTGGTTGGCGCGTAGATTTGAGTAGCACCGGCTTCGAGGGCGCGAGCGTAAGTAGCATCGGCGTCAGGGACGTAGAGGTGGGTAGTCATGGAACGTTGCGGATACTGTTCGTTGGCATCGCCAAGCTCGATAACGGAATTCCCGATAGCGACTTCAGCGTGCATGATCGAGCCGTCAGGCCTGGGTACGCGGAAGCGCTCGGTACCTTCGAAGGTGGAGATGAGGAAATCGATAAATTTCGGGGCGCTATTGACGAGGAAATACGGCGCGATGTTAGGGAAGTTGGGACGGCGGAATTGAGTGGAATTTGCAGGTGATGGGGATGGAGCCATTGCTTCGTTCATGGAAGTTCTCCTTTGCAAATCGGATTTTAGAGCTGCCTTGAAATCGGAACGCGGCAAATCGCGCAGGGCGCGCGCTATGGGGATGAGTTGAGCGACGACCGTGGCGGGATTCGCCACGGGTTCAGGATGGAGCGCGACGAGCAAGGCGTCGATGGCGCGGTCGAGTTGTGCGACAGGAGAGCGATTAGGCATGGCCACCCTCCATCTGGGCACGCAAGGCTTGCAGCGCACGGAATTGAAGCTGTTTGATGGCGCCTTCGGTTTTTTTCAGCCGGGCGGCAATTTCGCGGATGGTGCGTTGCTCGATAAAACGCTCATGAATGACGCGGCGCTGGACGGCGGGAAGCCGGTCTACGAGGCGAAAAAGGCTGGCGTGGTATTCGATGGCTTCGAATTCGAGGGAGGAAAGGTCTTGAGGGACGGCCGCCTCCGTGGGATTTCCGGGGGCTGGCTGTTCGCGAGAGGCGCGCTTGTACTGATCAGCGAGAGCGTTGGAGGCAATGCGGAAAAGCCACGCAGCGAATGGAATGCCACGCCATTCATAAGCGGGAAGATTGGCGAGCGCTTTGTGAAAAACTTCCGAAGTGAGATCTTCGGCAGTGGCGCGATCGCGGACGCGAGAAATGAGGAAGTAATAGACCCGCTCGAAATAGAGCTCATACAGGGCAGCGAACCTCGCGGGGTCGCTTTGAGCGGCTTGGACGAGAAGACGCTCATCCGCGCCTTGCGGGGAAGATTTTTGTGCCGGACGTCGGACGGCCATCATGTCTCTTGCCTATAGTAACTGGCGAGAGGGGCAAAAGGTTACGGGGGCAATGTCTGAAAGTGGGTATGTTTAGCAGGCCTGACCCAGTTCATCCGTCAAGTAGGATTGTCGGGCTCTCCTTTCTACGTTGGTTCGCGTCTTGCCTCGCGCGGCTCATGGGTATAGGCTTCTTGCCTGGTCGTACGCTTGCGCGCCCACAGGGCCGGAGGGGTTTCGCCCTGCCTTCCTTTCATAGGCGTGCACGTGCTTCCTGAGCCGCCGGCTGGCGGCGAACAAATCCACTTAGTCGCGGCAGCAGGCAGAATAACTGTGATGACTGGCCGCGCCGCGATGATTCCGAAAGGGAGGATTCCATGGCAACCGCAACAACGGCAATCGAACCAAGCGTGAAGGTCAGCGCAAACAAACTGCTGATCAACGGAAAGTGGGTCGATAGCGCTTCCGGGAAGACCTTTCCCACGATCAACCCGGCGACGACAGAAGTGATTACGCAAGTGGCGGAAGCGGACGCGGTCGACGTCGATCGGGCCGTGATCGCGGCACGGGCAGCATTCGAAACGGGCGCATGGCGCAGGAAGATGACCGCATCGCAGCGCGGCGCGATGATTAACCGGCTGGCCGACTTGATCGAGAAACACGCGGACGAATTGGCGCAGCTCGAATCGCTGGATAACGGCAAACCATATCACATTGCGCGGGCCGCCGATTTGCCGCTGACGATCGCTTGTTACCGCTACTACGCGGGATGGGCGGACAAGATTCAGGGGAAGACGATTCCCGTGAATGGCAATTATTTTTGCTACACGAAGCATGAGCCGGTGGGGGTCGTTGGGCAGATTATTCCGTGGAACTTTCCTCTGCTGATGCAGGCGTGGAAGCTGGGGCCGGCGCTGGCAACGGGCTGCACGGTGATACTGAAACCGGCGGAACAGACGCCGCTTTCTGCGCTGCGCGTGGGCGAACTGATTCTCGAGGCGGGATTTCCCGAAGGCGTGGTGAACATTCTGCCGGGATATGGCCCGACAGCGGGCGCGGCGCTTGCGCGGCACATGGACGTGGACAAGGTGGCGTTCACCGGATCGACGGAAGTGGGCCACTTGATCATGCGAGCGGCGGCGGACACCAACTTGAAGCGCGTGACGCTGGAGCTGGGCGGGAAGAGCCCGA
Source organism: uncultured Acidobacteriota bacterium (assembly GCA_963718945.1). Lineage (GTDB taxonomy): Bacteria > Acidobacteriota > Terriglobia > Acidiferrales > UBA7541 > Acidiferrum. Next base: position 676,363 of record CAVRAJ010000001.1, read on the forward strand.
ACATCGTGTTTGCGGACGCCAACATGGATGAAGCGATCGAAGGCGCGCACTTTGCGCTGTTCTTCAATCAGGGACAGTGCTGCTGCGCAGGATCGCGGCTGTTTGTCGAAGATAAAGCTTACGACGAATTTGTGGAGAAAAGCGTGGCGCGGGCGAAGAAGCGAACGGTGGGCAACCCGTTCGATAAGAAAACCGAGCAAGGGCCGCAAGTGGACCAGGACCAGTTCAACAAAGTGATGGGATACATCGAGACAGGCAAGAGGGAAAACGGCAAGCTCATGACCGGTGGGAACCGCGTCGGCGACAAGGGATACTTCATTGAGCCGACCGTCTTTGCCGACGTGACGGACAACATGACGATAGCTCGAGAAGAGATCTTTGGGCCGGTGATGACCATCCTGAAGTTCAAGAGCATCGAGGAGGTGGCGGCGCGCGCGAACAATACGGCGTATGGATTGGCGGCGGCGGTGTGGACCAAGGACATCAGCAAGGCCCACGCTATCGCGGACAGCGTACGCGCGGGCACGGTGTGGGTGAATTGCTACGACGTGTTCGACGCAGGAGCACCGTTTGGCGGATTCAAGCAGTCTGGAATCGGGCGCGAACTGGGCGAATATGGCTTGGCAAATTACACCGAGGTCAAGACGGTCACGGTGAAACTCTAACGTCGAACAAACATTCGCGGTATGGAATGCTGGGGGCACGATATATCGTGCCCCTACGCTTTTTGGGGTGCGGCTGGCGTAGAATCGCGGGATGGCGGTTGCGCTTCGGGCTTATGAACCGCACGACTTTGCCGCGCTACACCGGCTGGACCAGTCCTGCTTCCCTGCCGGAATTTCCTATTCCAAAACCACGCTGCACTATTTTCTGACGATTGCGAGCGCGGATTGTGTCGTCGCAACGGATGGCGCGCGAATCGCTGGCTTTATTTTGACGGAAGAGAATCCTCCGCTCGCGCATGTCATCACGCTGGATATCGCGGAAACGCATCGGAGGCACGGAGTCGGCTCGGCACTGCTAGCGGAAAGTGAAAGGAACCTGGTGTTGCGCGGCGTGCGAACCATCCTGATTGAAACAGCAATCGAGAATGAGGCGGCTGTTGCGTTCTGGAAAAGGCACGGCTATCGTATCGAAGCGGTATTAAAGCGCTACTACTTGGGCCGGCTCGACGCCTACGAAATGCGCAAGCTACTTGCGCCGGGCGGCGAAGACAAACCGACAAACAAGGAAATCTAAATCGCATGCCCCTTATTCAGGCAATTATTCTGGCCCTGGTGCAGGCGCTGACGGAGTTTTTGCCGGTCAGCAGCACGGCGCATCTGATTCTATTTCCGTGGCTACTGCATTGGCAGGATCCTGGCGAAGCATTCGACGTTGCGCTGCATGCCGGTACGCTGCTGGCCGTAATCCTTTATTTTTTCAAGGATTGGCTGACGCTGACGATCTGCGGGCTGGGAGGAAAGTATCCCGCGACAGCGCCGGCCGAAGATGTCGCACAAAGCCGGCGAATGTTCTGGTACATGGTTGTCGCCACGATTCCCGGTGGGATCGTGGGAAAACTATTCGACAAGCAAATTGAGGAGCACCTGCGCACACCGTTGATTATTGCCGTTTCGATGATCCTGGTGGGACTGTTGATGTGGTGGGCGGATTCGCAGACTCGTCTGACAAGAAAACTGGAAAAATCCAACCTGGGAGATGCGGGCGTGATTGGGACGGCGCAGGCCATTGCCCTGTGGCCTGGCGTTTCGCGGTCCGGCATCACGATTATCGCGGGGCTGTTCCGCGGGTTTACACGCGAGGCAGCGACGCGGTTTTCCTTTTTGATGTCGGCGCCTTTGATCGCGGGAGCAGTGGCCGCAAAACTGCCGGGATTGATTAAGGTGCATAAAGCGGGCGGGTTGGACTTGCCCCTGTCCACACTGGCGATTAGCATTCTGGTTTCGGGAATAGCGGGCTATTTCGTGATTGCCTTCTTTTTGCGGTATTTGCAAACACGCACGCTGAAAGTATTTGTTGTGTACCGGGTGGTGTTTGGTATCATCATCTTGGTTTTGTTGTTCCTCCAGGCGGGCGCGCGTTAGCGCCAACGTGCCCGTCGCACCACTCAGCCTTCCCCAAAAGCTGAGGAGATTTCCGTGCGTTTGCTGACTCCGACCGAAAATAAACGGCTCAATGAGCTGATCGGGTTCTTGTGTATCACGATTGCGGTGCTGATCGCGCTGGCATTGCTTTCCTATTCTCCGAAGGATGCGGCGCTTAACGTAAGCGCGTCGCCGCCAGATGGCAGCCCAGCGAGAAACTGGATTGGTCCGGCGGGGGCTTACGGCGCCGACCTGCTTTTCCAAATTTTCGGGTTTGCGGCATTTTTATTGCCTGCGGCAATTCTTGTTCTGGGCTGGCGCTGGTTCCGCAGCCGGACGATCGATTCGCAGGCAGCTACGCTCGTCGGCTACGCATTGCTTCTCCTTTCTCTTCCCGCGCTCATTTCCCTGCTCTCTTTCATTCCCGCCGTTCGAGGAGCCATCCCGGCGGGAGGGTTCGTGGGAGCGCTGGTTTCCAGCGGCTTGCTGGCCGGCCTGAATCGCGGGGCCTATCTTGTCGCTCCTGCCTTGCTGGTGGTTGCCATTTTCATGACCACTCGCTTTTCCTTTTCTGGAGCGCATGCCTGGGCGAGCGGCCCGAATGGCCCGATTGGAAGAGTCGAGAAATCGGGAATTTTGCAGAAGGCGGCCGCGCGGTGGCATTCGTGGCGAGAAGAGCGCGAGCAGGAACGCATGCGCCGGCGCGTCGAAGAGACCAGAATTTCGGGGCGCAAACCGGTTTCGCCACAATCGTTTGGCAATGTCCCGGCGATGAATGAGCCGCTTAAGTCGCTCGCATTGGCGGATGAGAGCGACGTCTTTGAGGCAGAGAAAGAAGAACAGGCCGACAAAGGAAAATCGCTGTGGCGGAAAGAGCCGATCGTTTTTGCCGGGCCAGAAAAGACTGCTGCGAAGAAGACTGCCGAACCCAAGATCGCGAAGGGAAATCCAAACTATAAACTGCCTTCTCCTTCCCTGCTGAGAGAGGGAGAACGAAGCCAGAAACTCGACGAGGATGAACTCAAGCAGCGCGCGCGGGCGATCGAGGCGAAGTGTCTGGAGTTCGATGTGCAAGGCCGTGTGACGCAGATCAATCCAGGCCCAGTCGTCACCACGTTCGAGTTCAAACCAGAAGCGGGCATCAAGTACAGCCGCATTATCGGATTGACGGAAGACCTGTGCCTTGCGCTGCAAGCCGAATCGATTTTGATCGAGCGCATCCCGGGCAAATCCACGATTGGAATCGAGGTTCCGAATATCACGCGGCAAACGATTGCGCTGCGCGAAATCATCGAGGCGCAGGAGTTCACGAATTCCTCGAGCAAATTAACACTGGCAATGGGGCGCGATCTGCACGGACGAATTCGCGTAACCGACCTGGCGGCGATGCCGCACTTGCTGATTGCAGGCTCGACGGGCACGGGAAAGAGCGTGTTCATTAACTCGCTGATGATCTCGATTCTTTATAAGGCGAGTCCGGATGACGTGAAGTTGGTGCTGGTCGATCCGAAGCGGCTGGAGCTGAACCTTTACGAGAATATTCCGCATTTAATCGCGCCGGTGGTGACCGATCCGAAGATCGCTTCGAATGTACTGCGCAACGCGACGCGCGAGATGGAGAAGCGGTTGAAATTGCTGGCGCAGCGCGGCGTTCGAAACATCGACCAGTACAATCGCACGTTCCAGAAGGCGCAATCGCTGTCGCTCTTCGACAATGTCGAGGAAAGCGAACACAAGCCACTTCCCTACCTGGTGATCGTGATCGACGAGCTGGCTGATTTGATGATGGTGGATACGAACAACGTGGAAGAGTCCATCACGCGGCTGGCGCAAATGGCGCGCGCCGTCGGAATCCACCTGATTCTGGCGACGCAACGGCCGTCGGTGGATGTGATCACGGGACTGATCAAGGCGAATTTCCCCGCGCGCATTTCATTCAGGGTGGCGAGCAAGGTCGATTCGCGCACGATTCTGGATTCGAACGGCTCGGAATCACTGCTCGGCAAGGGCGACATGCTTTATTTGCCCGCGGGCTCGGCGAGGCTGCATCGGATTCACGGTCCGCTGGTTTCAGAAGATGAGATTACTGCGGTGTGCGACTTTTGGCGCGAGCAGGCGCAAGCGAAATACAACGAGCAGCTTCTCGAAACGCCGAAGGATGAGAACGGCAAGGTAGAGGGCGCATCTGGAAATGATGCGGAAGGCGGCGGCGCAGGTGTTGACGACGATCTTTACCAGGACGCCGTCCGCGTGGTTTGCGAAATGGGCCGCGCATCGACTTCCACGCTGCAACGCCGGCTGCGCATCGGCTACGGCCGCGCTGCGCACTTGATCGACATCATGGAAAAGGATGGCATCGTCGGCCCACCGGACGGCACGCGACCGCGCGAAGTGCTTAAAGGCAAGACGTGGATGAAGGAGTTCGACGAATCGGCACAGTAGGTACGCTCACAGGCACTTTTTTCTGAGAGCTCCTCCTCTTGTATTTTGCGTGTTGCCTGCCGCAATGCCGGGACGCACTTTGCCTCGCGAATTGACACAATCGCATTGCACCCCCTACAATTTCTAAACCACGTGTGCCGGGGTAGCTCAGTGGTAGAGCGCCGCCCTGAAAAGGCGGGCGTAGCCAGTTCGATTCTGGCCCCCGGCACCACTCTTTGCGTATGACTCCTGCCACACGGTAACTTAACCACTGAAAATCGAACCTCTGCTGCGCAAATGCTCAGTGTGATTGCGCGGTTGGGGGCAACGCGAACGCGTAGAGAATATCCTGCACGGGAATCATGAGGTATTGCCGCCCATCGAGTTCGTAGGTCATGGGCGAGGAATCCAGCGCACCGCCGGCGTTCAGGTGCCAAAGCGTTTTGCCGGTGGCAGGATCGAGAGCCAGCAGATTGCCCGAGTTATCGGCGCTGAAGAGCAGATGGCCCGCAGTGGTAAGAATACCCGCGATGCTTTCCCCGTCGCCGATCTCGTGGTTCCACACCGCTTTGCCGGTGCGGTAATCCAACGCGCGCAACGTTGAATTGGCCCAAAGTCCGCGGTCCCGCCCTCCCCAACCTTCCGCTTTCCCCGTGGCTGTCTCGTAAAAAATACTGAAGATGCGGCGGGCATTTACATAGAACAATCCAGTTTGCGGATCAAAACTCGGCGCCATCCAATTAGTGGCTCCGTCTGAACCGGGTTCGACGAGCGTGCCGTCGGGGGTCGGAGTTGCCTCGGGCTTGGCAATCGGGCGGCCACGATGGTCGATGCCACTCGCCCAGGTTTGATCGATAAACGGCGCAGTGACCAGATGCTCCCCATTCGTGCGATCCAGCACGAAGAAAAATCCGTTGCGACTAGCTTGCGCAAGGAGCTTGCGGGGCCTGCCTTTGAATTCGGCGTCGAACAACACGGGCGTCTCGACGGCATCCCAATCGTGCACATCGTGTGGCGACGGCTGGAAATACCAAGCGAGCTTGCCGGTGTCTGGATTCAGCGCCACGATCGAGCAGGTGTAGAGATTGTCGCCCGGGCGCCCATCGCCGACGAGCACAGGATTGGGATTGCCCGTGCCCCAGTAGAGCAGATTGAGTCCCGGATCGTAAGTGCCAGTCATCCACGTCATGCCGCCGCCATGAAGGAGGGCATCACTGTTCGCAGGCCAAGTTTCGGAGCCCGGCTGGCCGGGGTCAGGTTCGGTATACCAGCGCCATTGGATCGTTCCCGTTTCCGTATCAAGTGATTCGAGGAAGCCTCGAAGGTCCGTAACGTCGCCGGAAACACCGACGATCAGATGATCGCGGATGATGAGCGGCGCCATCGTCGAAAAATAGCCGAGCTTGGGATCGGCGAGTTCGACGATCCAGCGCACGCTGCCGTCTTTGGCGTCGAGACAGACCAAGTGCGCATCAGCAGTCGTGAAGTAGAGCCAATTTTTGTACATGGCGACGCCGCGATTGCCGATATGATCGCCCTCAGAACGGCGCTCGTAACGCCAAATCAAGCGGCCGAAGCGGGCATCCACCGCCCAAACATTATCGGGAGCGGTAAAATAGAGAATGCCGTTCACTTCGAGAGGCGTCGATTTTATGGTTGTCCCGTGCGTCTGAAAAACCCAGGCCAAAGTGAGCGAGCCAATATTTTCGGCGTTGATCTGATCCAGCGTGCTGAAGCGCGCGCCTGAATAGTCGCCGTTATAGGTCGGCCAGGTATCGGTCGGTGGTTTGAGCAACGCCGCAGGATCCAGCCCCTGAGCCGAGACGACCGGCAAACTCAACCCCAGAAGGAACAAAAGGCTCAGGCTCCTGGCCCATACTCGTTCTATGGCGCGATGAACATCGGCATTGCTTATGAGGCGATTCTTGCAATCGCGCAGGCGGTCAATCTTTCCGCGCAGATGAGGAAGCATTCCCGCTCCTGTTTTGCTTAGTTGAGGCTTTTGTTCTACCTATTTCAAACTCTCCAGGTACGCGAAGAGATTGTGTACATCCGCCTGGTTGAGCTTACCGAGCAACTCCTGATGGGCCGCCAGAGGATCCTGAAGTTCCATCTTCACGCTGCCGCGCCGGAATGACCGATACCAACCTTTAGGGTCGCGCAGTGCAATTTCAAAATCGTCAACGCGCACAATAGCACCTTTAACCTGTTCTCCGGACGGCGGCGTGACGACTACTGTAGTGTGCTGGCCCTCGGGATAGAGCATCCGCGCTTCGAGGTCAATCGGAGAGTACTTGGCTACGGCGATCTTCAAATCCCCTGTCGGGGAATGACAGCTATTGCAGCCGCCAGCTCCGTTGAAATACGCTTTGCCAGCTTCGGCGTTGCCGGTAAGTAACTTCTCGGCTGGATACGAGCGTGGTACCTCGGCCGAGTGAAGGGCTTCGGCGGCGCGTGCGTGTAAATAGGCAGCCAGGCCGCTCACTTCCTGATTCGTCAAAGGCATGGCCGGCATTCCCTTCTCGGGACGGCCATGACGAATCACCTCCCCAATGAGGTCGCCCTTGACGTCGTGAGCTACGAGCGGCGAGCGCACAAGGTCCGGTCCACGAGCGCCCGTGGCGTCAGGACCATGACAAAATCCGCAGGATTGTTCGAACTGTTTGTGCCCGCTCTCGATGGCCGGGTCTGGAGGGGCAGTCTGAGGCGAAGCCGACAAATTCGCGATGGTTACGAGAAAGACTGTCGCTATCGAAGCGGCGGCGATTTTGGCGATCCTCTTAGTAAAAGCAAAATTGCGCTTGCGCATCGTGACTGCCCACCTCGCGGCGCGAGGATTCTAACACTGAGTCATGCAGGCTGCATCTGTCAGGCTTGGCAATTCAGAACGCGGGTGGCAAATAGAATCTAAGGCGCGCTGATACGTTGCGCCAGATCCGGGGCCAACCGTTGAAAATGGCGAACGTCGAAAGTATAAATTCGCTCACAATTCGACTCCCGGGCACAGCGCAGGTGGATAGCATCGTAAATTCGGCCCCCGATCCATCCTCGCTCAGCGCACTCCCGAATGGTTTCTATATACATTTGCGGCGTGACAGTGATGAGTTGGAAATGAGGTAAGATTTCTTCCGATAGAATTTTCAACGCTTCCGAAGGGTAGACGGCGGGGCGAAACGGCGTGCGTGTAAGAACTGCGTAAACCTCGGAAAGGCCGTGTCCAGTTGCCAAACCTTCGACTTTACCGTCTTGGGCCAATGCCAACGCAGCAGCGGCTTGGTTGTGGTGCACATGATCTTTAATTGAGGCCGCCACAAAAATTGTGGTGTCGAAGTAGACCTTCATAGGCCCAAGAGTTCTTTGATTCGTTCGTCCCGCATGTCGTCAATTAAGTTGTCCCAGTCAAAGCCTCTCGGCAATTTGCCTAGATGTACCCAGTGTCCGTTCACTTTTATCATCGAAGGCCGCTGGTCTACGGGTTTAAGCAGCACCCCTTCTGGCCGCTCCTCGATCTCCAGGTCGCTTCCCGGTCGCAGACGGAGACGGTCGCGCACAGGCTTCGGCAGGACAATCCGACCGGCTTTGTCGATTTTGACGCTCATGCCATTTATAGTGGCAGATACCATCTGAAATGGCAAACACGGTTAAGTTAAATGGAGTGAATGCTCTACGGACCGTCGCCTATGTGGTTCCTGTTGCTGAGGGAAGAGGGCTTATCGAGGGAATCCGTAGCAGCGACACCGGTGATGAGACGTGCCCCACGGCTGAATGTCAGATACTCGAAACCCCATTGGACGAAAACCAGAACGCGGCTTTGGAACTCCACGATGTACATAAGGTGGATAAAGAGCCACACGAGCCACGCGGGCAGTCCGGACAGGTGCAACCCAAAAATATCGGCGACTGCCGCGGCCCGGCCAATGACAGCCAGGTCGCCTTTGTTGAAATAATGAAATGGCTTGACGTTCTTTTCCCCTTTCAGGCGTGCGCGAATGGTTTTCGCCGCGTAACTCCCGCCCTGAATGGCCACCTGCGCGACACCCGGCAGCGGCTTCCCATGTTCGTTCAGCGCCAGCGCCAGATCACCCACGATGAAGATGTCGGAATAGCCGGGGACGGTCAGGGTTGGAGCAACTTTGATGCGGCCGCCGCGGTCCGTTTCCGCCTTGGTGCGCTCCGCTAGCTTCCTCCCGAACTCATTCGTGGTTACGCCGCCGGCCCAGAGCACGGTTTTTGCGGGCAGACGCTTTGACTCGTTGCCCGATTTGTAGGTGACGCCGCCGGCGTCGATCTCCGTAACCATCACGCCCTTAGTTACTTCAACCCCAAGCCGGGACACGAGCTTTTCCGCCTTCGCCGAGAGATCCTCTGGAAAAGCAGCGAGAACGCGCGAGCCACCTTCCATGAGAATAATGCGAGCTTCGCGCGGATTGATGTGGCGAAAATCATTTTTCAGCGTTTCGTGGGCGATCTCCGCGAGCGCGCCTGCAAGCTCCAGCCCCGTCGCACCGGCGCCTACGATGACGAACGTGAGCCAGGCTCGGGCGTCCTCGTCGCTCGTAGAACGCTCGGCGCTCTCAAAGGCATACAGAATCTTGTGACGAATGGCGGTCGCCTCTTCGACGGACTTGAGGCTAGGCGCCCATTCGCGCCAGTCGTTATTTCCGTAATACGACGTCTGCGAACCGGTCGCCACAATCAGCGAGTCGTAAGGGTAGGACGCACCGTCTCGCAAAATGACGCGCTTCGCATCAGGATCGATATCCGTAGCTTCCCCAAGCAAGACCTGCGTATTTTTCTGCTTGCTTAGAACGCCACGCAACGGAGCCGCAATTTCGCCGGGCGACAAGGAACCGGTGGCGACCTGATACAGCAATGGCTGGAAAAGATGAAAGTTGCGGCGGTCGATTAACGTGACGTCCACAGGGGCATGCTTGAATTTCTGTGCAGCGTTTAAGCCGCCGAAACCACCGCCGAGGATCACGACCCGGTGCTTTTGCCCCATGCCGATCGCTCCTCTGAACGCAACCTCGTTCTCTCTGCCATCATCACACCTAGCGTGATTTTCTCACTTTAGGCGCGCGGGCAGCACATAAAGATGCGAGAAAAATCTAAATCAGCCGGACTTACGCCAGTGACGATTTCTCCGTGGAGCCGAGCGGCTTGGCTCGGAAAGGACAATTACGCGGCCTCGCGCTGCTTGAGCAGGACATGAAAACAAAACCAATTCCTAAGACTCAGAACCGCGAGCAAATGGAGCGCAATACGTTGCGGCTGCTCTGTTCCGTGCTCGTGAAGCCCGGCACGCGGCTGGAAATCTGCCGGCTACTGCATCCCGACGTTTTTCTGGACCCTTTGCATAAGACGGTCTTTGAAGAAGTACAAACCGCGGCCCACATCAGTTCGAGACAGTTGCGCGCAATGCTGCCGGCTCTCGTGGTCAGCCGTGGATTTCCCTTCTTCGATTTGGATACGCTGCTGGCTCCAAAACTCGCGAGCGAGACGGAGATCGCGCAATTGTTCGAAAGCACGCTGCGCTTGCTGAAACTCGACGGGGCAAACGATCCGGGTTTTTCCCCATCCGAGGCCGATGTCCCAGACTAGCCATCGTGTCTTGACCCTGGCCGAGGCACTTGGTTTCGCGGGATACATTTCCTGGTACATCTGGCAACTTCAAAGCGCGCATCCGAACACCTGGATTGTTTTCCCTATCTGGCTTCTCGCGAGCATTGCCTTACATCGCGACACTCCCCAAACGTTGGGATGGCGAGCTGACAATCTCTTGCAGGCAACACGCCAAGGGCTCAAGATTTTCGCGGCGTTCGTGATCGCTGCATTCGCGGCGGCGCTGTGGTTTGGCGCTTTCCATCGGGTGACAATTCATTTCGCTGGGACGAATCGCTTCTTTGGTTATTTCGCATTCTGTTTCTTGCAGCAAGTAGCGTTGAATTCCTATCTGACGAACCGTCTTCTCGATGCGATCGAAGAGCCTCGTGTCGCGGCGGCGGTGGCCGGGGCTATTTTTGCCGCAATACACTGGCCAAATCCAGTTCTTGTGCCGGTAACATTCATCGGTGGGACAATGATGAGTTGGCTCTTCTCACGGGAACGAAACATTATCCCGCTCGCGGTTGGACAGGCGATTCTGGGAACGCTGGTGTGGTGGGCGCTTCCGGTGGCGTGGCATCACGGAATGCGCGTTGGGCCCGGCTACTACTCGTTTCACCCATGAGGCATCGAGGGTTGGATACGCCGCTGCGCAAATGACCGTGGGGCGCAAAAGGCGCGCGGGTTGCGCAGACTATGCTCTTCGCCACATCATTATAAATTCAAGTGATCGTAATTCCCTTTCGTTCTTCGCGAAGCGGTCGTGCTTGTAAGTGAACGCGCAGTCTTCTCCCACACGCCGGGAATAACCAAGGAGCACTTCGGGCAAGCCCCGTGCACAAGCCGATTCTCAAGCACATTGTGCCAGGAACGCCGGATCAGCAGTTCGCCGCACTGGGGGCAAGAAGTGTTCCCGGCATCGCTAAAGATATTTCCTTCATAGACGTAACGGAGACCCGTTTCGAGAGCGATCGCGCGCGCGCGATGAAGTGTTTCGGGCGGCGTGCGTGGCTTATCTTGCAGCTTGAAATCCGGGTGAAACGCGGTGAAGTGCAGGGGCACATCCGGTCCGAGATGCAACAAAATCCATTCGGAAAGCTTGCGTGTTTCGGCGGGGTCGTCGTTCAAGGTGGGAATCATCAGGTTGGTAATCTCAAACCACACGTTTGTTTCTTTCTGCAGCCATTCGAGCGTTTCCAGGACCGGCTGTAAGTGTGTCAGCGTGATTTTTCCGTAGAAACCTTCGGAGAAGGCTTTCAAATCGATGTTAGCGGCGTCGATGTGGTCATAGATATCGTGAAAAGCCTCGTAGGTGATGTAGCCATTCGAGACCATCACCGTCTTCAGCCCGTATTCCTTGGCAGCCTGGCAAATATCGATAACGTATTCGCCCCAAATGGTCGGCTCGTTATAAGTGAATGCCAACGAATCGCAGCCGTGTTGAAGCGCCAACAGAGGGACGTCTTCCGGAGCAACAGGTTGGGAAGTGACTTGGTCCTGGTGCGATTTCGAAATGTCCCAATTCTGGCAAAAGAAGCAGCCCATGTTGCAACCCGCCGTGCCCATGCTGAACACGCTAGTTCCCGGCAGAAAATGGTTCAGCGGTTTCTTCTCAATGGGATCCACTTGTAGAGCCGCAGGTGCGCCGTAGCCTAAGCTATAAAGTTTTCCGCCCTGATTAACGCGAATAAAGCAAAAGCCAGATTGGCCTGAATGGATGTGGCAGTGGCGCGGGCAGAGATAGCAGTGGACGCGACCGCCGGGCTCCGGCTCCCACCAGCGCCCTTCCTGCAATTGCTCGGTCTTCTGGAGGATCTTCAGATCGCTCACAACCGGATCCTCCTTCCCACCAAATTATACGCCTCCAACGCGTCGAATCGTCCCTTTGCAGATGGGGAGAGGTTTACAAAATTCAAGCGTGGCGGCGAATGCGCCGCTGAACGCGCCGGCGCTCCGAGGCCCAGTCCACGAAATTGATCATACTCGAGCGGTATTTCCAGGAGAGGCGGAAGAATTTTCGAGCGTCCAGATTCGCGGCTTCTTTGCCGAGAAAAGTTTCAAACCGCCAGCGCAGGTAGGGGCTCTTCCAGGGATTCAGGCGATACCCGCGGGCAACGTTCCAATAGTAGCTCAATGCTTTAAACATCGTTCTTACTCGGGTTACTCGCCCACTCCCAAGATTCGCTCGTCTTAACTGCCGCCAAATGGCGCCGAAAGATGCTCATGGACCAGCACCCAGCCAGACGCACGCTTTTCCCAAATTCCCGTATATCGAATGTCTATTTCCACATCTTTACCGTCTTTTGTTTTTTCTGACAAATGCATGGGGACAGTGGTCCACGCCACCGTGCCATGACGGCTCACTTTCAGATCCTTCCCAGCGGTCAGCGTTCCGCTCACCATATTGTCGAAGAATTCCTTTTTCACGCCGTCGTGATATTCCTTCCAACTGTGATAAGAAAAAGGAGCGACGTCATAAAAGACCAGACCATCTTCTTTGGCGTAGAAGCTTGCGGGGCTATCGGCGTTGCCCGTGCTCCAGGCCGCGCAATAGGCGTCGATTAATTTGCGAAAGGTCGCATCATCCGTGGCCCTCTGTTGCGCGCGGGCGCCGGCGAACGTCAGCAATCCTCCCGCAAGCGCGAGAGCCACGTACAGGAGCCAACGCCATCGCAGGTCGCCTCGGTTGTTTCTGTTTCCCGTGTTCAAGCATGTCTCCGTCCGCCGCAGGACCACTTCAGAAAGCAGGTGGGGAAAGCCACCGTCATGTTGGGCTTACCCTATTTGGATTCGCGCGATTTTGCAAGAGGGGCCTAGTACCCGCTTTGAGAACATTCTCCTGCCCCCTCTTCGCCGGTCGTTTCCGTCGTTGGCCGGTAAAAGCCGTCCGCCCGCCGAAAAGCAAGTGCGTGCCTCTTAGCCCCTGCGTAACCTCGCTCGTGGGCGGACAAAACGCCCGACTTGGAGGGGAGCATGGGGAGCATGAGAACGAAGCAATTGGCTGGAAATCGGCACAGTGGCTATTGGGGAAGAACCTTGGTGGCATTGGGCGTCGTGGCCCTGCTGGCCGACCTTGCGTTCCTGGCCGTACCTCTCGAACAGCTCGCCGAAAAGCTGAAAAGCGGATTCATCAGCTTTGTAGCTGCCCTCGCGATGTCGGTCCTGAACGCAGTGCAAGCCGTCGAATTCCATCAAGTCGACTACTTCTCACTCATCTCGCGTATCTTGGTATTATTCTCAGCCATGGTGGCCGTCATTATCGGAATCGCCTTGTTGCGCGCGAGAGCTGCCAGCGCGGCCACACCTGACCAAGTTCTTGCATCCTCATTTCGTAAACAGGAGACTGAATGATGTATCGTCGCGACAAGCGTCCGCACTTGCTAGCTGGGCTCATGGTCCGAGGCGATGGCAGCCAGGAGGCCTCCCGCGTAGGTCTCGTATGGGGCGCGCTCATCGTCTCGGCTGGCGTTGTCCTGCTCCTCGATCACTTGGGTTTCATCTACATCGGCTCGTTGTTCCGGTTTTGGCCCATGATTTTGGTTTTCTTCGGTGTCGGACATCTCTTCAATCCTTCGGGCCGCGCTTGGGGAGTGATTCTGCTCGTTGTTGGAACAGTCTTCCAATTGAACAATTTAGGTCTTACCCATTTGCGCTTCGGCGACATGTGGCCCTTGGCGATCATCGCAGTCGGGCTGGTTCTAATGTGGGCCGCCGTCAAACCGCCGGTCGTGATCCGGGGAAACGTCGAGAGCGCGGACATGCTCAATGCCGTGGCCATTTTTAGCGGAGCGGAACGACGTGTCAATAGCCAGACTTTCAAAGGCGGCCGGGCCACCTCTATTTTCGGGGGCATCGAACTCGATTTCCGTGATGCGAATATTGATGGCGACGAAGCCACTCTGGAGGTCAACTGCATCTTTGGCGGCGTCGAAATTCGCGTACCTGACAGCTGGAATGTCCATTCGATGACCATCCCGGTGCTTGGCGGTTATTCGGACAAGACTCGCCTTTCCGCTTCTGCCGCCCAGGATTCCGCGAGCGGCAAGAGGAAAACATTAATTGTCACAGGCACGGTTATTTTTGGAGGCGTGGAGATCGGCAACTAAGCGGTCTATATGCACCCACTGCTCACACCTATCAACCGGTTCGGCCTTTACCTTCTTGCATGGGTTCCGCTGGCAGGAATTTTGATCTACCTGGTGGCCGTGCCCGGAAGGCTGGGATGGCTGGACGCATCGGCTCTAATCATCCCGCTGTGTCTTATCTATCAGTTCGTTTGCCTCTCTGCGTGGTATTCCTGCAAAGCGGCGCCCATTCAAAAGAGTAGTGGCCAACGTCTGTGGCTTACCCACGTTCTGGCCGCCGCAATTCTCAGCCTTCTTTGGGTTCTGCTCGCAAGACTGCTGGCCTACGGTCTTTCGCAACTGCCTGCCTTCCGCGGACTCGACCGCCGCTTTGCATCCCAATTGTCAGTTCTGTTCGGCGCCGGCTTCCTGCTTTATCTCCTCTCGGTCGCTTCTCACTACGTCATTCTGGCGATCGAGGACTCGAACAAGGCCGAAGTTCGCCTGCAGGAAACGAGCATTCTGGCGCGGGATGCGGAGTTGAAAGCGCTGAAGGCGCAAGTGAATCCGCACTTTCTCTTCAACAGCCTCAATTCGATCAGCGCGCTCACCAGCGTGGACCCCGGGAAGGCGCGCGAAATGTGCATTCTGCTGGCCGAATTTCTCCGCATGTCGCTGGGTCTCGGCGAGAAAGCGAGCGTGCCTCTCTCGGAGGAGCTGTCGATGCTCCATCGCTATCTGGCGATCGAGAAGGTGCGATTCGGCGCGCGCCTACAGATGGAGGAAGACATTCGGCAAGAAGCGCGGCCGATCCTTCTCCCGCCGCTCCTATTGCAACCGCTCGTCGAGAATGCCATCACGCATGGCATCGCCAATCTCCCCGATGGCGGCCTTGTGCGTCTGTCGGGGCAGAACCATAATGGGCGCGTTTTGCTGGCCATTGAGAATACGTTCGATTCGGAATCGACGACGGTACGCAAAGGAGGGCTGGGATTGAAAAATGTTCGTGAAAGGCTCGACGCACGGTATGGCAAGGAAGCGAATATGCGAGTCAGTGCCGAAAATGGAAGATTTCGGGTGGAACTGTCTTTTCCAGCGGATACCGAAGAGGTGAAAAGTTGAGCAAGAAGGACGAGAAGAAAATCCGCGCGCTGATCGTAGACGATGAAGAACTGGCGCGTCTTGTCCTCCGCGAGCTGATTCAAGCGCACCCGGAGATCGAGGTTCTTGCGGAGTGCGGAAATGGCTTTGAAGCTGTGAAAGCTGTTGCCGAGCACAAACCTGATTTGATTTTTTTGGATGTACAGATGCCCAAGCTGTCCGGATTCGATGTGCTGGAATTAATTGGAACGGAGACCGCCGTCATTTTCGTCACGGCTTTCGACCAGTACGCTATGCGCGCCTTCGAAGTTCACGCGGTCGATTATCTGCTGAAACCAATCGGCCGCGAGCGTTTTGAGGCGGCTCTCGAACGGGCAAAATCGCGCCTGGGTGAAAAAATGCCTCCCGCGCCAGAGCTATCCGCTGCGGCCCGCTCGCCAAAGCAATTTCTGGATCGCGTCGTAGTGCGCGACGGAACGCGCGTTACGCTGATCCCCGTGAGAAAACTCGACTACGCCGAAGCGCAGGACGACTATGTCGCCTTGGCGAGTGAAGGCAAAAAACATCTGAAGCAACAAACCATCGCCAGCCTGGAGGCTTGTCTCGACCCGGAGTGCTTCGTACGCGTGCATCGCTCCTACATCGTGAATTTCGAACGTGTGGTGAGGATTGAGCCGTACGGAAAAGAGAGCCGCCTCGCCATACTCGCGGATGGCACGCGTCTCCCGGTAAGCCGAGCAGGCTACGCGCGCCTCAAAACGCTCTTGGAGGAACGAACCTAGGAGCTTGCGAGCCTGGATGAAGCCGTCACTGCTTGCATTAAGTTATTAGAAAAATTCTGTGGCAGGCTGGTTTATTGCGGGTCAAGGGCGCGAGCACTACTCACTACTCTCGATTCGCCGCTCGCTCTCAGTTAATTCAACCGCCGCACCCAAATCCGCGAAGTAGCCGGCTTTCCCAGATGCATCGTGTGGCCGTCCGAGCGCAGCGTCATCGTTTCGTCATACTCGCGATTCAGCACTTCTAACTTTGTCGATGGGCGCAATCGCAGCCCTTCCAAAAACTCCAGGAATTGCCCATCCTTCTCATAAACACACAGAATCTCCGCGTGCTCGTTCGCCCGCAAATCCGCCAGCAAAACCGCACCCTGGCTTCGCAGCTTGGCCACGCCGCCTCGCATTGGAACCCCGTGCGGACACGACTTCTTATTCCCAAAACGCTTGAGCAGAAGGGCCTCAACTTCCGGCGAAATCCCATGTTCCAGCCGCTCGGCTTCGTCATGAGCCTTCGCCCACGAAAGTCCAATCACCTCCGTAAGCAGCATTTCCGCAAGCTGATGCCGCAAAGCCAGCCGTTCGGCAATCATCCGGCCTTTACGCGTGAGATCGATGCGTCCCGTGCGCTGCACGCGCACATGCCCGTCGCGCGTCATGCGCTTAAGCGCCGCGGTCACGGCCGGAGGCGTCACTCTGAGCTCCTCCGCAAGCCGCGCGCTGATGGGCGTCTGGTCCTCCTCGAGCATCTCCCAGATAGCCTTGAGGTAGTCTTCCTGCGATACGCTGGTCTTCTCTCGCCGCAAACTCTATTCTCCTCAGCCGCCTGCCATGGCTTGCCAATCTCGCTCTTTGTTGTTGCTGGTTCACTTCGCCGGGCGTTCCGTGTTTCTCAGCCTTTCCGCGAGCTCCGTTACACGCCGTTCAATATCCTCGAAGATTCTCTGATAAAGTTCCGCATCCGCGCCATAAGGATCTTCGACGCGCCAATCCTCCACTTTGGCTTGGGCGCCGAAGTCCAGCCTGATGGGGCGTCCGCTCATGTTCATGATCAAGTCCGCCGCGTCCAACGCCGCGGGCAGGATGGATTTGGATTCCAGCCCTTCCGGAGAATAGCCATTTTTGATGAGAGTATGCTTGGTCAGCACCTCGACCCTGCCGAGGGGCGTCAATCCTGCGCTCGATGCATCCATGACGTCAACCGCTATTCGACCTGCTATGGCCTCCGCCATCGGGCTGCGGCATGCATTCCCGATGCAAACGAACATTACCTTCGTTCGGGCACTCTTTTTCATCGCTGCATATTCTCCAAATTCAGGCTTCTCCGGTGCACTCGCGCAAGCAACGCCAAAGCCAGAGATGAGTTCCACGCTTTCCAATTCTTTCGGTAACTCCTCCGCAACTGCAACAAGATATATAGTTTCAACTAGCTTTAGAACCAGCAGTGCTGAATGGCACGAATGAAAGGTTCCCTGTATACAACCGACCGGTCAAATAAGGCGATCACTTGCACAACACCGAAGTGGCACAGTCAATCTTGGCTGTGGTCTTCCACTGATCCCAGGTCACAGTTCACAAGCCATCATTGCGCAAGGGAAACAGAGCGTCTCGAACTGGCCGTAATCTGCTCCAGAAAATGCCTGTGCACGGAACGATCGTCGGTCAGTTCGGGGTGGAACGTCGCGGCCATGACGTTGGCTTTCTGCACGAGGACCGGCTTCCCTGCATATTCGGCGAGGACGGTAACTCCCGTCCCAACGCGGTCAATCACGGGAGCGCGAATGAAAACCATTTCCAAAGGGGCATCTGTCAGGGTACTCGGGCCGAAGAATACGTCGCTCGCGAGCTGGCGACCGTAAGCGTTGCGGAGAATGGTCATGTCCAGCAAACCCAAAGAGGCTTGCGCGGGATTCTTCACGTCTGTCGCCAGCAAGATTGCGCCGGCGCAAGTTCCGAAGATGCCGCCGCCCTCTACCGCAAATTGCTTCACAGCGTCAAATAGCCCTTCTTCCTGCAAGAATTGAAGCTGCGTGGTGCTCTCGCCACCAGGCAGGATGAAGCCGTCGCAACCATCAAGATCCTTGACTGTGCGCACTTCCACGGTGTCTGCTCCCAACTCCGCGAGCATCGCCGCGTGCGCTTCAAAGTCGCCTTGCACTGCCAGGATGCCAATCTTCAATTTATTGACTCCATCCACTTGCAGTCGCAAGGGCACCCCAACCGAATCGAGGCGCCCCTACGAATAAAGCCGGACAAATCGGGAAGGGCTTTTACCAGCCGCGTGTCGAGAGCATGTCTTTTTCTTCGAGTTGACGCACATCGATTCCGCGCATCGCCTCGCCAAGCTCCTCGTGCGCTTCGAGGACCGCCTTGGGGTCATCGAAATGTGTGGTTGCCTTCACTACGGCTTTGGCGCGAGCCTCCGGGTCGCTGGACTTGAAGATGCCCGAACCCACGAAAACAGCTTCCGCGCCAAGACGCCGGACGAGCGCGGCATCCGCTGGAGTGGCGATTCCACCAGCGGAAAAATTCGGCACGGGAAGCTTGCCCGTCTTGGCAATCTGGCGAATTAGCTCAATCGGTGCACCGAGTTCTTTCGCTTCGTGCATCAGTTCGTCTTCTCGCAGCATCGTCAGCTTCTTCATCTGGCTCACGATGGTGCGCATGTGGCGCACGGCTTCGACAACGTTGCCGGAACCCGCCTCGCCCTTGGTGCGAATCATCGCCGCGCCTTCCGCGATGCGTCGCAGGGCCTCGCCGAGATTGCGCGCGCCGCAAACGAATGGCACGCGGAAATCATGCTTCCAGACGTGGTTCTCTTCATCGGCGGGCGTCAGCACTTCGCTCTCATCAATAAAATCCACTTCGAGGGCCTGAAGCACTTCGGCTTCCGCAAAATGCCCGATGCGCACCTTGGCCATCACAGGGATGGTAACGGTTTGCATGATCTCGCGGATAATTTTAATCGAGGCCATGCGCGCCACGCCGCCTTCCTTACGAATGTCCGACGGCACGCGCTCCAGCGCCATCACGGCACAGGCTCCGGCTTTCTCTGCAATTTTGGCTTGCTCGGCGTTGGTCACATCCATGATGACCCCGCCCTTGAGCATCTCCGCCAAGCCGACTTTCACGCGCCATTCGTTTGCAGTATTACTTGCATTGCCGCTCCCGTTCACTTTTTTCGCGTCCATATCATTTCTCCTCTTGTCGCTAATATCTCAAGTTTATTTTTTACCGCTAAAATCTTGTGTACTGCGAATTCCGGGCTCGGCCGCTTGTTTCTGGCCGACCACTACAAACCTTCCAGTGCCGCGCGCCAGCACTTCGCCGGCGTTATTCCGGATTTCACCCGCGAGAAACAGATTGCGCCCCTTCTGGTCCGTCTCGAAACCCTCCACGACGATTTCTTCGTCTACCTTCACGGGCTTCAAGTATTGGACCGTTAGCTCCGCCGTCACCGCGCGAACCTCCCGGAAGCGGCAGACTTTGCCCATCGCTTCGTCCAGAAGCGTGGCAATAATCCCGCCGTGCCCCATCCCGCCGCCGCCTTGATACCTCTCGCCGAGCGTGAAGCGTCCGACGATTTTGCGATTGACGTTGTCCTGTATGAACGTCAGCTTCATTCCAGCGTCGTTCGCGCCGCCGCAGCCAAAGCATTTGTTCGCCGGGTTCGGCGCCAACGTAATCGTGTCCGTCAAATTCGGCCCACCTCTCCGCTTTCGCTATTTCGTTCCATCTTTACTTCATTACTTCTTCTTCAGACCAGCGCAACACGGCTTCGCTCGGCACGGCGAACACCGCGCTGGCGCTTGCGCATCTCGATGCGCAAAATATCCGCCAAGGTGGCCACGCCGCGCGCGATCTGTTTCTCATCGAGACCCGCATAGCCCAGCCGCAGCGTGTTGGGCAGCGGATTCTGCACATAGAAATAGCGGCCCGGCGCAAAAAGAACGCCGCGCTCTTTGGCATGGATCAAGAGTTCGCTGGCGTCAAAGCCCGGCGGCAGTTCCAGCCACAAGCACATTCCGCCCTCGGGGCGCGTCCAGCGCGTGCCTTCGGGCATGTGCTTGCGAAGCGCCTCATCCACCGCCACCAAGCGCGAAGCATAAACCTTGCGCATTTTCGCAAGATGTTTGGTGAACAATCCGCGCCGTAAGAATTCCGCGAGCGTGGCCTGGGCGAGCTGGTCGGTGTGCAAATCGGTGGTCTGCTTAACGATGCGCAGCCGCTCGATCGCCGTCGCGGGAGCAACAATCCAGCCCACCCGCAGGCCTGGAAAGGCGACCTTCGCAAAACTATCGATATGGATGACGATATTCGAGCGGTCGAGCTGCTTCAAGGAAGGCATCCGATCATCCCGGGCATGCAACCGCGCGTAAATATGATCTTCCACTACGGGCACTTGGTGCCGTCCCGCGAGTTCCAGAACTTTGCGCCGAGACGCTAGCGGCATTGACGTGCCGGTGGGGTTCTGAAAATCCGGCGTGAGAACAATCAGTTTCACGCGATTGGCGGCGAGCGTAGCTTCCAGCGCTTCGAGATCAAGTCCTAGCGTGGTTCCCGGTTCCGGGCGTGTCTGCATCGGTACAGCCAGGCAGCGTGCGCGCGCGCCGTGGAAAATGGCCATTGCGCCGGGGTAGGTGGGATTCTCAAGAATCACGGAATCGCCGGCCCGCACGAATGCCTTGCTGATAATATCCAGCGACTGCTGGCAGCCATCCGTGATTAGAAGATTTTCGTCCTTCGCGAGGATGCCGTCGCCGCGAAGATGTTCGAGCAGCGCTTCTTTAAGCGGTCCATAACCGTCTGAAGGACCCAGGTTTAAGACGTCCGTGGCTTCGCGGCGAAGAACAGCGTTCACGCACGTCTGCAATTCTTCAACGGGGAAATATTCCTCCGCAGGACGGGCCATCACAAAAGACAGCGCATTTTCCGGCGCGCTGGCCGTCAGGCGGCTGAGAGCCTCTTCGCCCCGTTCATCCGCGAACAACAGTTCCCATCGGATACCGCCATTGCCGTCGAGGACGGGAGGCGCGGGTGGCGTAAGCTTCAGACCATTTCCATTGCCTCTGATGTATGTGCCGCGACCTACGTGCCCCTGAATGAGGCCTTCGGATTCCAGCTCGGCGTAAGCGTTCGCAACGGTAGTGCGATGCACGCCGAGCATGGTGGCCAGTTCGCGGCTGGCCGGTATGCGGTCGCCGGGGCGTAAATCGCCCGCGTGCACGAGCGAGCGCAACTGGTCGCGAAGCTGGATGTACAGCGGGACGTGGCTCTCAGGCTGGAGATGAAGTGGCAACATTGTCTCTCACCTTGATCCAATTCTACACGCTATTGGACTGCTTCAAGAGCCAATTTGTCTACCGCCAATTTGGCGGGTCAAAGCCAGCGATTAAGGGTCAATTGGGATTGGGCTCATAGCCCAGGCGGCCATTTTTTTCGCCCGCGGCCAGGCTCCGGATGCAAAGCTTCGTCAGGTCTTTCTCATCGCATTGATAAATCTCCATCACCGGCAAGTCCTCGTCCTGGACCTCATACTCCCCTGCTTGCATGTCTTCGGAATCGTCGTCTGAAGCGCTCACGACGGGACTTCCCGGGCGCACGCGAATGCGAAATTGTCCTGAAGAAGCCTCATAGTTCGCATAACTGAAGCAGCGGTGGATGCAGGCGCGGTCCACGAAATGGCCGATGAAGGAAACGCGCGAGTCCAGCGGCGCCCAGATTGTGGACATCACCCTGGTTCCGAACGGCAGCGGGCTAACGAGACGCTCGGCCTCGGCTTCCATGCGGTTCAATGTCAAGGTGTCGCGGTACAGGAAGGCGAAGAAAACGGCCGCGCACACTGCAAAACCCGCCAGGTGCCACTTTCTCGGCTTGAGGCAGCCCATCAGGCAGAGTCCAAGAATGGCGGTGATCATCGTGAGGCGGGAGGCAAGCAGGCCAATCCAACCGCCGGTTATGGAAGGGCGCAAATTTTCGGGTAGGAGGGCCACTGCAAAAATTGCGACAAAATACAACTCCGCCGGAAGCCGCAAGGACCTCCAAAAGGAGATGTCGCGCCGCCGGAAAGCCACATCTACGAGGACGCAGAGCGCACCGAAGATGAGTGCGGCCCAACCAAGCGTGGCATAGCGCCGGCCATAGAGCGTCAACTGGTCGGCACCGTTCATCAAGTAAAAAGGACTGTGCACCCAATCGACGGGAAACCGAGTTTGGTGCGCCAAATACCAGTGAACAACATAAATCGCACCCACAGCTGCAGTCGGCGCGGCCAGCTTCCACCATTTCGGCAGCTTCGTCCAGAGGATAAGATACAGCGCCGTGCCGAAGAGCCAGATTAGACCCAGCGGATGCGCGAGTAGAATGAATGGCACAAGAAACAAACCAAGGATTCGCTCCGGTCTCCTTCCCCGCCACAAAAGCGCCAATCCGAAAGAAGCCAGTCCGAGCGACAAATAGTAGTTGAGGAACCCCATGTTGAAGGAATATCCGTAAGCCAGCATGGCGATGCAGGGAGCGAGGAACCAAGGAGGCCGGCCGTTTGCGACCGCAACGAGAGCAAAAATTCCCCAGAAGAAAATCAAAACGCAGAGCGAAACCACGGTTTTTGCCGCGGCGGCGAACCCCAAAAGATTCGCGGCGTGAACCAACATCCAATCCACCAGCACGTTGTCCCACTGGTGGACGAAGTATAGGCCCGGTGCCTGGCCCTTCTCAATCAACTGGGCCAGCCAGGCGTTATAAACATGGCTCGCTAGATCGCCGGCCTCGATGTGCCGGTGCCAGAGACACGGCACAATCATCGCCACCGAAATAGCGAGGATCGCCCATTTATTTGTGCGCACGAACTGCCACCCCGGCGATGGCTCTCTCAATTCTCGCGTCCTCTTTTATCTCGCGTGCTATCTCGCAACGCAGATACCCCTTCCAAGGAATGGCTCCGGGCCATTCTACTATCTCTAGTATTGGCAAGAGACATGGATGTGCTCCGCAACGATGAAAGGACCTGGGAAACACTGCGTGGCAAGCATCGAAATCGAAGCTTACGAGAATTCTGAACAATTCCTTGACGGGAGCAAAACGGGAGGGCGCTCTAGTAGCGTCGCTACATGCACGCGTTTATCGGGAGAGCTGGTTCTCGCCCAATTTTTTCAATCGGTCGCGCAGGCGGCGTTGCAAGGGAGTCGGTGTATTGGGATTGAAAGCTACAAGGTACCAGAGCGGCTGGCTGCGATCCTTGCTGAGCCAGGTGAGCGTGCCGGCATCAGCGTTTGGATGACGGGCGACGTTTTCTCGAATCGCACCGTAAGGATGCTTGGCCAGTTTGTTCAGAGTCTTGGCGTTGGCGCGCGGGTGTTCGCTGATCAGCCGCAGCAGATAGAAATCCTCCTCGGGCGCCTGCTTCACGAGTTTTTCCAGCATCTCTGGCTTGGCATCGGCGCTCAGAACGAGCCCGATTTTCTCATCCCAGGCGGTGTTGATTTGATTGAGTTCGCGCGTGCGCGCATGGATCAAATCTTCCATAACGCGGCGCTCCAACTGCAACCGTGCGATGGGCAGGTCGGTGCCCTCGAGCGAATCGAGGACGCGCAGCAGATGCTGCCGCTCACCGAAGACGATTTGAGAGGTGCGCGTAATCGCGCCCTTCTCCTTTTCCTTGTGCTGCACCAGGTCGGATCGTCGCATTGTCAGATTGCT
Source organism: uncultured Acidobacteriota bacterium (assembly GCA_963718945.1). GTDB lineage: Bacteria > Acidobacteriota > Terriglobia > Acidiferrales > UBA7541 > Acidiferrum. The sequence goes on from CAVRAJ010000001.1 coordinate 700,111, forward strand.
CCAGCCGAATCTTTTCCCAAGCTCGCCGAGGGACCGAACTACTTGCTGCGAACCCGCGGATTGCACCACGGGGAGTGGGTTAATCGTCTCTTGGTGGCTCAAGCGAATTATGTTCCGTGCACCGCATGGGGTAAAGTTTGCTGCATGGGGTGTGTGCCCGATGTGCAACCGTCCGCCGCGGATGGTCAAGGCTTGGTTAGCAACGAGGGATGAAATCCATGAATGCATTTGAAGAGCACAAAGGTGAATTGGAGCACTTTGAGCAAATGTATGGGCGGAAGCGCGGCCGGCTCGCTGTGTCGCTGGACCGTATGACGAATGCGCTGGTGCTTGTCGGCCAGCACGGCGTTTACTGCACCAGCCAGCGAAATCCTGCTGTTCCGGCGATGGATCTGCGCATCATCACTCAGGAGCTTGAGCACGCGAAGCAACTCATACAAGCGGTCATGGAAGAATTGAAGCAAGCGAGAGGCCGATGACCGGGGTTCGTGCACATCCCGGCGAACAGGGGCTCTGTCGCATGACGGCGCAATTCGCATTGCGCCAACAACAGGCAGCGCGCGGCAATAGGGGTTCAGAGAGTAATCAGAAATGGATTGGTACTTCGCTCCCGGCCGATGCTGGTCAAAGGACCGTGGCCGGGATACACGATCGTTTCATCGGGCAAATTCATTAGTTTGCCGCGAATGGAGTCCGTGATTTGGTCCATCGAGCCGCCCCACAGGTCGGTGCGCCCAATGCTGCCTGCGAATAGCGTGTCGCCCGCAAACAATCGCGGAGAAGGCATGGAGATTGCTCCCCCATCCTTTGGCAAGTACAGACACACGCTGCCAGGCGTATGTCCGGGAGTGTGAATGACGTTGGCCTGAAACGAGCCCCAGCTCAGCGCATCGCCCTCTTTCAAAAGTTGGTCCACGTCGGTGATCTCCGGCGTCGGAACTCCGAGGAACGCGGCCTGCACTTCCATTCCCTGATAAAGAGGCAGGTCGTCGCGATGCATCAAGATAGGCGCGCCCGTGTATTGGTGCAGCTTGCTGAGGCCGCCGACGTGGTCGATGTGCGCATGCGTGCTGACGATGGCTTTGACAGTCAGCCTATGCCGGCCAAGCAACTCCAGAATGCGGGTAACCTCGTCGCCCGGGTCAATCACCAGCGCTTCCCTGGTAACGGGATCCCCGATGATCGAGCAATTGCACTGCAGCATCCCCACCGGAATTGTTATGTGGATGAGTCCTGGCGAAACGGCATCGAATGCTGGAACGGCGTCGCTCATAAAGTCTGAGTATAGCATCCACCCAGGGAGATGCAGGACCGCAGTGCGCGCGATCAAACGCGCATTTTTGTTAAGCTGGTGTATGAGGGTGACGCATGGAGATGGCAGAAACCGGTGCAGCGATCGAAACGCCGCTCGCTGCATTACATAAGCGCGACTGTGCGGCGATGAAGACGTGGTTCGGCTGCGAGTTGCCGGATCATTGGATCGATCCGCGAGCCGAGCAGGAGTTCGCGCGGAAAAGTGTTGCTCTTGTCGATAAAAATTACCGCGCCTATCTTTCTTTCGCGGGCCCGGACCGCGTGCGTTATTTGAACGCCATCCTGACCAACAATATTAAAGAACTCTCCCGTGGACGGGGCAACGTGTCACTACTGCTGAATCCTCAGGGTCGCATTCTTGCGGAAATTGAAACTTACGCGCAGCCCGATAACCTCTTCGCCGTTTCGCACGCGATGATTCGCGAGCACCTCATCGAATGGCTCGACAAATACATCATTATGGACGATGTGACGCTGACGGATGAATCGCAGCGTTACGGGAGCTTGGCCCTCGAAGGGCCAAGAGCAGCGTCTGTCATTCGTGAACTTACCGGAGTTGACCTTGAGACACTGGATGAACTTGGCCGCATGGAATCCACGCTCGCGTCAATTCCCTGCTGGCTTACAAAGCGATCTCCCGGCGGCGTTGCCGGATGCGAATTCTTGGCTGAGCAAGATAAGCTGGCAACTCTGTGGCAGATTCTCTCGGAATTCGCTGAGAAGAATGGCGGGGGCCGAATGGGGTACGCAGCGCTAAGCGCACAACGGCTCGCACAAGGCGTGCCTTGGTTTGGGTACGACTTCGGCGAAAGACAGATTCCGCACGAGGCAGGCCTGGAATTCAGCCACATCAGCTATACGAAAGGCTGCTATACCGGCCAGGAAATTGTCGAACGTGTGCGCTCGCGGGGTCAGGTGAACCGGCGAAGGGTTGAACTGGTTTTTGATGGCGCCGGCGTTCCGGCAGAGGGCGAGTCCCTGACCGCGGATGGGAAAGAGGTCGGTTTCGTGACGCGTGCGGCAGTTCCATCCTTTTTGCCCCACGCGATTGGAATGGGCTATGCCCGCAAGGACCATAACACGGCGGGAAGTCACTTAAACTGGTCCGAAGGCACTGCCGTCGTCTCGAAATTTCCGGAAGCTTTTTCCGCTACACGGTCAGATGACTGAGAAGTGTCGCAACGCTAGCCGTTCTGCGTTGACATGTTTTCAGATGGGATCATAATTCAACAAACCTCTCATTCGTCGACGGTAATCTTTCCCTTCATGCGCCCGTGTCCCAGGCCGCAAAATATCGAGCACTCGAATCTATAGGTGCCGGGCTGCTCGGCTATGAATTCAACTGTGCCGTCCGCGCCTTTGACGACTTTTCCAGTATCGTTCTTGTCGGCGAAGCGAAGGCCTGGTGGCCCGTGTTTTTTGGCGCCTTCAGCATAAGGATCGATTTTTATTCCGTGTTCCTTGTCAACGGAGTGCAGCTTCAACTGAACTCGAGCTCCCTTCTTCACGTGAATCTCTGCTGGCGAGAACTCGTACTTGTCCCCATTCACTTGAATCACTTGAACCCCAGTAGCGGTAGCGCTCTCCTGGTGGCGTGGCGCTGCCAGAGCGCTTCCTAGGGCAAAAAGTGGGGCATAGCAGAACAACAGAATCCTGATGTTGCGCATTCGGTCCTCCGCGGGGCTCCAAATCGGAATATACCTGAATTTGAGATGCGTGGATGGATGCAACCGTTAGCCGCCCATGGCAAAAAGTTCCGTGCGGGACGAGAATCAGTCAAATTCACGCCCCGGTGAAGTTTGTTCAAAACTCACGCGGCCCGCAATAATTTCGGCATTGAAGTAGTTCTCGCCGCTGATTGGGCAAGCCGCGAAGCGCCGGAGCATGGCTATCTGACCGATATGCGTAAGCGCATCCGCGATGGGGCCTTGAAACAAACCTTCCGCTGGGGATTGAAGAGGGGCCTGCGAAGCAAGATAGTCGTCGAATTTTTTCAAGGAAGCGAAGAAGCGCGCGACCTCCGAATCCCACGCCAAAGGGGCGGAGTCGTGCCAAGCGGCGTCTCCTCGTGCCATCGCAAGTGCCCAATCAAAAAGATCGCCAATGTGCGCGAGGATTTTCGCAGGCGTCCGCGGATTATCGCCGGTGGCAAACGCCGCGAAAGATTCGGGTGCTCCACGCAGAGCTTTGCCGCCGCGATAAGCGACCGTCGCCACTGTGTGACGAAGAAGCTGCCGTGCTGGATCAGAAGCTGTAGCCATGATGACCGGTTCCTCCATTGGGCCGAATCGGACTAGCGCTTAGTATAGACGCGGACGTAGTCGACGAGCATGCTCTGCGGAAACCTGATCGACGCGTCGGGGCGGCCGGGCCAATCGCCTCCGACGGCAAGATTGAGAATTATAAAAAATGGATGGTCGAAAACCCACATTCCGCCAACTGGCCATTGGGAAGAATTGAATGTGGCATAGAGACTGGAGTCAACGTAGAAACGGACCATGCCCGGTTCCCACTCGACGGCGTAAAGATGGAAGTCCTTCGCAAAGCTCTGAGCGACGGGAACTTTAAAGATAGAAGTCAGATCGCTTGTTGGTCCCACGGCGCTAGGGCCATGCAAGGAACCATGAATCGTTCCAGGCTCCTTGCCGACGTTTTCCATGATGTCTATTTCGCCGCATTTCGGCCAACCAACGGTGGGAATATCCTCGCCCAACATCCAGAACGCCGGCCACATGCCTTGCCCTTCCGGGATTTTGATTCGCGCCTCGAAGCGGCCGTAGGTCTGGACGAAGAGACCTTGTGTTTTGAGGCGGGCGGAGGTGTAGTCGCGTGTTATGCCATCAGCACCCGTGTAGGTTTCTTTTCTCGCGGTGATAACGAGATCTCCTTTTTCAATGCGCGCGTTTTCTTTGCGATGGGTGTAGGACTCGAGTTCGTGGTTGCCCCAGCCTTTGCCGCCGAGGTCGTGCGTCCATTTGCTGGGATCGGGGGAGGAGGCGTCCGGACCGGAAAATTCATCGCTCCAGGTTAGGATCCATCTGGACGGAGGAATCGGCGGCGGTGGGTCACTGATGACTATCGTTCGACAGCCGCAGAGCAATGCGATTAACGAGATGAATGCTGTCAGTAAAATACGGGGCGGCTTCGGCATGAGCTTCGAGATGCGGAACTTGCAACAGAGCACAGACTGAAGTCTGTGCTACTTAATCGAGATTCAGCGCGCGCTTGAAGGAGCCTTTTTCGTTGTCGATTTTCTTTTGCAGTTGGAGGATAGCGTAGAGCACAGCTTCGGGCCGCGGCGGACAACCGGGCACATAAACATCGACGGGAATCACCTGGTTGCAGCCTTGGACGATGGCGTAATTATTGAAGACGCCACCGGAGGTAGCGCACGCGCCCATGGAGATGACCCACTTCGGCTCGGGCATTTGATCGTAGAGTTGGCGGATGACCGGAGCCATCTTCTGTGAAAGCCGCCCGGCGACAATCATCAGGTCCGCCTGGCGCGGCGAAGGACGGAAAACTTCTGCGCCGAAACGTGCGACGTCAAAGCGCGCTGCGGCCATGGACATCATTTCGATCGCGCAGCAAGCCAAACCAAAACCCAAGGGCCAAATCGAACTTTTGCGTGCCCAATTCACGGCTTTGTCGAGCGTGGTAAAAATAATCCCTTCGTCTTCCAGCAGACTGCCGAAGTCTTCGGGTTTGGTGAGCGTGACGTGCTTGCCGAGCGATGTGCTCATGGTGCCCTCGTCTAACTCCATTTTCGCATAGCCAAGCGGCGGACACAAATAAACGCGTAGCGGCCGTCCCATGGCGATTCCGGTTTTGACTACGTCAGTTCGTAATCAGCCGCCGAAACCGAGCGAGTTCGCCTGACATACGCGACCACCGACCCCGGCCAAAGCGTTGTGTTCTCGCCCGTGCGTTGATCCTGATACCAGCTCTGGCACCCGCCGGATTGCCAGACGGTGCCCTTAAGGCGGCGATGAACCTCAGCCACAAAATCCTTCTGCGTTGCTTGGCGCACTTCGAGGATGCGCCGTTTGCGTCGCTTCATTAATTTCAGGCAGCTCATCACGTAGCGAACCTGCGCTTCGATCATCAATACGACGGAATTGTGCCCCAACCCGGTGTTAGGCCCAAGAAGCAAAAAGAAATTCGGAAAGCCGCTCACCGTCAAACCAAGATATGCACTCATGCGTTCCCGCCAAGCTTCGTGAATTTCCACGCCGCCGCGGCCGACAATCCGAATACCAATGAGCGGCTCCGTTGCACGAAAACCAGTGCCAAATATCAGGACATCGGCGGGGCGCTCAACGCCGTCCGCCGTCAGAATACTGTGCTCTCGGATTTCCGCGATGCCCTCGGCGACCAGCTCCACGTTGGGCCTGGTTAGCGTTGGATAAAAGTCGTCCGAGACAAGCACGCGCTTGCAACCTAGCTCGTACTTGGGCGTCAATCTCTCGCGCAACTTGGGATCTTTGATTTTTCTCTTCATATGGCGGATCGCAATTTCCGTCGCTTTGCCGCGAACATAACGATTCCCCAGAAAACCAAGCACGCGAAATTCCTGCCGCCAGAAAATGTATTGCCGGAATGCCCGCATGGCCAAGGGGAAACGCCGGAAGCGCTTTTTCCATTTCTCTGGGATGGCAAAATCGATCCGCGGTACGATCCACGGCGGCGTGCGCTGGAAAAGGTAAAGTTTCCCTGCATGCGGTGCAATTTGCGGAACGAACTGAACGGCGCTTGCCCCGGTGCCCACTACCGCGATGTTCTTCCCGCCAAGATCAACGCTGTAGTCCCATGTGGAAGAATGAAATTTCGGTCCCGCAAAGCTTTCGATGCCCTCGATCTTGGGATACTGTGGCACGTGCAAGCCTCCGATGCCGGAGACGAGCAGCACGCGCGCTGATTTGCATCCTCTCTCCAGCCGTGACGTCCCACACGCCTTCCGTTTCATTCCAACTGGCTTCGCGAAAGCGCGTGTTCAGACGGATATGCGGTGCGAGCTTGTGGCGCTCGACGCACCGTTTCAGATAATCGTGAATTTCCTGTTGCCCGGGATACATGCGGGACCAATCTGCCTCCGGCTCGAAAGAGAAAGAATACAGATGCGAAGGAATATCGCACGCGCAACCAGGATAGCGGTTGTCGTACCACGTGCCGCCGATGTCGTCACTTTTCTCAATCAGCAAAAATGAGTTGATTCCCGCTTCGCGCAGCTTGATGGCCATGCAGAGCCCGGAGAAGCCGCCGCCGACAATCAGTACATCCACGGTGGTTTCTGCCGCTTCGCCGCTTTGTCTTGAATCTGGTGTCATCGGCAGTCACGCTACCTTGTTCGATGCCTCCGGCGACACGAGCGTGCGCAAAAACGCCGCGCTTTCGCGCAAGGACTGGCGAGCTTCTGGAATCTTGTGCGGCGCAAGCTGCCATGCATGCGGAACGACCGGCCAAATTTTCAGCTCGGCGCGAACGCCCGCCGCTCGCGCGCGATCCGCAAGCCGTGTCGAGTCATCCCGCAGGACTTCATTTGCGCCGACGTGAATCAGCAGCGGCGGCAGACCGGTCAGATCGGCGTATAGCGGAGACGCCATCGGATTGCGCGGTTCCGTGTCACCCAGATAGTAGCGCGCGCTGGGGCCAATGTCCCATCCATGGAACATGGCACAGCGACGCGCATTCGTGCGGACGGATTCGCCGGTCGCGGCAAGATCTGTCCACGGCGAAAAAAGAGCCGCACCAGCTGGAAGCGGGATATCCGCCGCGCGAAGCGCTAGCATCAAGCACAGCGCAAGCCCGCCGCCCGCGGAATCTCCCGCGACAACTAAGCACTGTGGTGACCAGCCCTCTCCCAGGAGACCCCGATATGCAGAGACCGCATCGTCAACTGCCGCGGGGAATGGATGTTCCGGGGCCAGTCGATAATTGGGAGCGAAAACGCGAAATCCGCCAAGAGCGAAAAACGCTGTGATCGGCCGGTGCGTCTCGGCGGAACATCCGAAGTATCCGCCACCGTGCAAATACAGAAGCACAGTTTTCGCTCCAGAAGCCCCTTCCACCCATTCTCCGGGCACTCCGCCGGCCTGCGCGGGCGAGATGCGCACAGCAGCAGGAACTTTGTAGGGATCAGGAGTGAAAACCTTGCGAGCCACGCGGTAATCCGCCGCGCCGCGCAATTTCCGCTTCACCCGCCATTTGATAATCCACACTGCAAGATGCGCCTGCCAGCTTGCCATAGTTGCCGCTTTCTATTTTCGCGAACGCGGCGCCGAAAGAATAGCAAAGTCCGCGCGCGATTCGGCTAGACCGCGAGGACCACTTTGCCGAACTGCGATCCAGCTTCGAGATAGGCATGCGCGGCGGCGCCTTCGGCGAGCGGAAAAGTGCGGTCCACAATCGGCCTGAAGCGGCCCGCGGCCACGAGCTTCATCACCGTCAGAAGTTCCGACTTCGCGCCCATGTAAGAGCCGAGCAAAGAAAGCTGGCGGCTGAACAAAAATCGCAGATCGATTTTTGCATCGAACCCGGTGGTGGCGCCGCAAGTTACCAAACGTCCGGCAAGAGCCAGGCTCGCAACGCTCTCGTCCCACGTTGCCGTGCCCACATGTTCAAAAACCACATCGACGCCGCGCTTGTTCGTGATGCGGCGTACTTCGTCGCGGATCTTCTGCGTTTTGTGGTTGATGACGTAATCGGCGCCCAATTCGCGCGCTTTTGCCAGCTTCGCATCCGTTCCTGCCGTCGCAATCACGCGCGCGCCAAAGAATTTCGCCACTTGGATGGCCGCGCTGCCAACCCCGCTTCCCGCGCCTAGAATCAGTACATCCTCTCCGGGCTGAAGTTCGGCCCGCGAAACCAGCATGTGCCACGCTGTTTGAAAAACAAGCGGGATGCTGGCCGCTTCTTCGAATCGCAGATTCTCCGGATAAGGCAAGCAGTTCACTTCCGGGCAGCGCACAAACTCCGCGCACCCTCCGTCGATCATGTAACCCAAGTTGGTGAAATACCGGCAACGGTTATCGTGACCGGAAATACATGCAGCGCATTTGCCGCATGTCACGCCCGGTGCGAGGACCACCTTCTGGCCCACTTTGACCGTCGTTACGTCCGCGCCAATTTGCGAGACTTCGCCGGCCACGTCGCTCCCCGGAATGTGCGGCAGCGGCATCGGCACTCCCGGTAAGCCGCGCCGTACCCAAAGATCGAGATGATTCAGCGCGCAAGCCTTCACCCGCACGAGCACCTCGTTTGCGCGAATGACAGGCTCCGGCGCATCCTCAAATCTCAAAACCTCCGGCCCGCCATGCTGATGAAATCGAATCGCCTTCATCCACCCTCCCGCCTGACTCTGAGAATCGCAAGGTAGCACCCGCGGCGTGGCCTGTCCAGAACGCTCCGTCCATGTCCGCAGTTTGCAATCGCACAACCGGCGTCGGCAGGGCTTGCATTGACACGGTCCATGACGCGCCGTAGGCTGTGGGCTGAGGTAGCGCGTGGATCTCTTCGAAGAAATCGTGAAAATGCGCCGCGCCGGGCAGCGCGGAGCGCTGGCGACCATCGTACACACGAACGGCTCGATCCCCAGCTACGAAAGCTCGCGCATGCTGGTCCGCGACGACGGCTCGATCGCCGGAACGATCGGCGGCGGCTGCGTCGAGGCCGAAGTCTGGGCCGCGGCAAAAGAAGTGATGCACAAAGAAGCGCCGCGCAAAATGGTCTTTAACCTAAATAATGAAGCGACCTACGACAACGGCCTGATTTGCGGCGGCACGCTGGAAGTTTTTGTCGAGCCGATCCTGCCGCAGCCCATCCTATATCTATTCGGCGGCGGACACGTTTCCATGGCCGTGGGCAAGGCGGCCAGCTCCGCGGGCTTCGGCATAGCGGTCATCGACGACCGCGAATCCTTCGCCAACGCCGAACGTTTCCCCATGTCGCAGGAAATTTACACCCGCTACGAGGACGCCTTCGAAAAAATCCATCCCAATGCCGCGAGCTATTTGATCATTGTCACGCGCGGCCACAAAGAAGACATGCGTGTGCTTGGCTGGGCCGTCCGAACACAGGCTCGCTATATCGGCATGATCGGCAGCAAACGAAAAGTTCTTTCCGTGTACAGAGCTTTGGAAAACGACGGTTATCGTCCCGAGGAATTTCAGCGCGTCTTCGCGCCAATGGGCTTGGAAATAGGCGCGCTCGCGCCTGAGGAGATTGCTATCAGCATTGTGGCGGAATTGATTGCCGTTCGCCGCAACGCGGAATCTGCCGCGCACAAAAAATTAATTTACGAAGCCCGGTCTGCACTGACGGAACGCTAAACGCTGAAAGAGGTGGCATGCTCGGAGCCGTCATCCTCTCGGGCGGCGCATCGCGCCGCATGGGCTCGCCGAAGGCGCTACTCTCCTACCAGGGGCGCCCGTTCCTCGAACATTTGTTGGATGTCGCCCGTCACCCGAAAATCAGCGTGCGCCGCGTCGTGCTGGGAGCCGATGCCGATCCCATCTCGAAGGAAATAAAACTCTCTCCCGATGAAATCGTCGTCAATGACGACTGGGAAAAAGGGCAATTGAGCTCGATTCAGGCGGCCTTACACAGCCTCCCGCCGCAAACCGACGGCATTGTTCTTTTTCTGATCGATCACCCTCTCATCAGTTCGTCGCTCGTCGATGAGCTGATCGAAACTTTCTACACTTCGGGCAAATCCATCGTTCTTCCCGTTTACGAAGGCCATCGAGGCCATCCCGTTATTTTTTCCGCTGCTCTGTATCAGGAGCTGATGAGCGCCCCGCTCGAAACGGGCGCGCGTTCCGTGGTCTGGGCCCATTCCGGCCAGGTGCAAATTGTGCAAACCAATGAAGAAGGTTGCATCCTCAATTTGAACGATCCAGACACGATGCAGAAAGCGTTGGGCCATTAAGCTCCGCCTGCCGCAGTTCTTCTAGCACAATTTCGCGAGCAAAAGATTCAGCGCATCTGTCGCAAGCTGCGCCCCGTGAAAGGTGGCTGGCGGCAGCCCGCCCAAGCCCGCGGAAATGGTTTCCGGCTGTATCGAACGCGCCGCGCCAACGCTGGAGCCGTTCAGCAGTTCCGTCAAAAAAGATGCGCAGGCGATGGAAGTCGTGCAGCCACGGCAAAGAAACCGCGCTTCCGCAATCACACCGTTCTCCACGCGAACGGCGAGTTCCAGAATATCGCCACAGATGGGATTCGTCGCTTGCACTTCCGCGCTGGCATTCGCCAGATGGCCCGCATTGCGCGGATTCCGGAAATGTTCCAGGACCAATTCGCTGTACATGCCGCTATCGTAGCCCATCGATCACCATTCTTTTCACTTCCAAACGAAACTCCTCTGTTGGATTGCAAAATCCGACAACCGCCGCCACACTCTCGTTGCATGCATCGGCAAAGAGGTCGAACATAGCGACAGCGCTCTCAGCCAACTATGCCACGGTTAATCATCGAGCGGCCCGGCGTCCAGCCTCGGCTTTATGAGTTGAAAAACGGTTCCGCCATTCACATCGGCCGGGCCACGTCCAACGAAATCACGCTCCCGCATTCGAGCATCTCGCGGAGCCACGCGCTTCTCGAAAGCCTGCGCGGCGTTTGGGTGGTCAGCGACCAGCATAGCGCCAACGGCGTCCTCGTCAACGGCGTGCGCATCGAGCACGCCGAGCTCAAGAGCGGCGACGTCATCGGCCTCGGCGACATCAAACTGCGTTTTGAGGATATGACCACCGGCACCGTCGTGGGCAAAGCCTCCTCCGAGCTCGCCTCTCATCTCACGCAAATTCTCGATCACTCAAGCGTCGCAATGCTTCTTGATCGCTCCAGAGCCAAGCCGCCCGTGGAACGGACCCGGCTGCGCGACGATGCTGGGAGCGGCATCGAATTTCTCCAGCGCGAAAATCGCCTGCTCACGCTCCTCTATCAAGTCAGCCGGGCCTTGGGCGAAAAGACTGCCGTCGAGGACGTGACACAGTGCGTTCTTGACCTCGTACTGCAAATTGACGGTGCGGAGCGCGGTTACGCGATGTTGTTGACGGCGGATTCTCTTCGCACTGCGGCACAATCCGCATCTGGCTACACCTTCCTGCCCGCTATTCTCCGCTATCGGCAAGCTCCGAAATCGGAAACTCCGCAAATGGTGCTCTCGCAAGCCATCATTCAACAGGTCATGCAGAGTAAGGGCCCGCTCCTCGTCATGGATGCAAAGGAAGATGCGCGTTTTTCAGGAAGCCAGAGCATGGCGCTTTCCGGCATGCAATCCGCGATGTGCGCGCCGCTGGCGAGCCGCGATCGCCTGTACGGTTTGTTGTACGTGGATAATTTGTCGAAGCGTGGCAGCTTTACCCGGGAAGACCTCGAAGTTTTTGCTGTCATTGCCGCGCAGGCAGGCTTGGTCATCGACCGCGTCATCGCGAAAAGTGAAGTCAAGCGCCAAGGCATACAGCTCAGCGCCCTCGAACGTTTTCTTTCGCCCGCCATCTCGAGGAAAATTAGCGCCGAAGCTGCCGACATCCGTCTGGGCGGAGAAAGCCAGCGCATCACGCTGCTCTTCGCCGATGTGCGCGGCTTCACCACCATGGCCGAAAAAATGAATCCGCGCGAGGCTGTCGAAGTCCTGAACGAATTCTTCGCTCGCATGACCAACGTTATTTTCGAACACGATGGAACGCTCGATAAATATCTCGGCGATGGCCTGATGGCGCTCTTCGGTGCGCCTTTTGCTCTCCAGAACGACGCGGAAGCGGCCGTACGTGCCGCCGTGGACATGCAAAAAAGTCTCGCCGAGCTAAACAAAGCTTCCGGCAAAACCCCTTTAAACATTGGCATCGGCATTCACACCGGAGAAGCTGTCGTCGGATTTCTAGGCACGGAACGCCGCATGGATTACACCGCCATCGGCGACACCGTGAACGTCGCATCAAGACTCACTTCTCAGGCCGGTCCGGGCCAAATTGTCATTTCCGCGGCTACACACGCACGGCTCACACCGCAGATTCCTTGCTCTCAGCTCCCCGCCATGAACCTCAAAGGCCGCGCCGAGCCCATCGACGTTCATGAAGTTCGGTGGCGCGAGCCGTTGCCACAGAATCGTACCGCGCAGGCGTTCAAACCCATCTCGACTCGGCCAACTTGACCCACTTCTGACGCCCGCTTTGCTATCCTTTCTGTGAAATGAAAATGGCCGTTTCCCAGAGTCCATTTCGGATCGTCTCCCTCGCTCCCAGCGCGACCTCGATTCTCTGCGCCATCGGAGCGAGAAAATCGCTTGTCGGTGTCACAAAATGGTGCACCGACGTCGCGCCAGTACACCATTTGCCAACGCTTGGCGATTGCTGGCACATGGATTCCGTTAACGAAATCGTAGAGCTGAAGCCCGCGCTTGTCATCGGCTCCGTTCCTTACAAACAAGAAACCGTAGCCAAACTGTTGGAACATCCTCTCAATTTCCTGGCCATGAATCCAAGAACGCTCGCGGATATCGAAAACGACATTCGCATGCTGGGCCGCATCACCAACCGCCTGAACCAAGCCGAGCGCCTCGTTAGAAAAATGCGTCAAGAGTTCGCCGCCATCGCAAGAACGAGCCTCGGCGGAAAAAAGAAACTCCGTGTGCACTGCGAAGCCTGGCCAAATCCGCGGATCAGTTCCCCTCCCTGGGTCGCGGAAATCGTAAGAATCTGCGGCGGTGAAATGGTTTTGCCGCCCGGTCAAAGAGTCGGCGATGAACAAGTCGCACAAGCGCATCCGGATGTAATCGTCCTCGCCTGGGCCGCCGTCGGCGCCCACTCCAAACCGCAAGAGTCTTACCAAGTCCCCGGCTGGAAGGACGTCCCGGCCATCCGCAATAAACTGGTCTACGTCGTTCGCGACGAATTGCTTAACACGCCGGGACCGCCGCTCATCGCCGGTGCAAGGAAACTTTCCCGTATCTTCCAGGAAGTCGCGGCACAGGAAAGCACAAAATGAGAGTTGTTGTTGCCGCAGTCATCGAACGCAACGATCGCCGCTTCCTGATCGGCCAACGGCGGCGCAACGACACTTCTCCCCTCAAATGGGAATTCCCGGGTGGCAAAGTGGAAGAAGGCGAAGCGCCCGAAACCGCGCTAGCGCGCGAATTGCGCGAAGAATTGGCTGTCACGCTGGATAAATGCGTCGAAATCGGCCGCACGCACCACAAGTACGCCACCGCACCCGAGGAACTGGAAATTCACTTTTACGCTGCCGGCATAAGGGAAAGTACTATCATCCCGAAGACCTTCGAACAAATCGCGTGGGTTCTACCCAAAGAGCTGGCCAATTACGACTTCCTGGCCGCCAACACCCAGCTCATCGCACAACTCGCCACAGGCCGCCTCAAACCCGGCGAAATCCTGGAAAGTGCGGCGCACCCACCTCCAAAATGAGTAAGGCGAGCCGAACCCGTCTTCCTCAACACAAATCCACAAATTGTTGAGAATTCTGTTAGGCAATCCGTCCCTTCACGAAACGATGGGATTCGATTTATCCGGATTGATTCCTAATTCCTTGATGGCTTTCTCGACCACCGACTTCTCGATTTTCCCGTCAGCAGAAAGTTCGTGCAAAGTCGCCAGCGTGATGAACCGCGCATCCACTTCGAAGAAATCGCGCAGCGAAGCTCTCCCCTCGCTCCGTCCAAAACCGTCCGTGCCCAGCGACGCCAGCCGCCTCGGCATCCATTTGCTCACCATGTTTGGCAGTGTCTTCAAGTAGTCGGAAGCGGCCACCAGCACGCCAGGCGCGTCCGCAAGGCTCTGCGTAAGATAAGGCACGCGCGGCTTTTCGCCCGGATGCAGACGGTTCAAGCGCTCCACTTCGTTCCCATCGTTGTAGAGCGCCTTATAACTCGTCACGCTCCAAACATCCGCGGCAACTCCGAATTTCGTCTCCAGAATCTCCTGTGCTTGCAACGCCTCGCGCAGAATCGCCCCGCTTCCAAATAGCTGCGCCCGCAACTTCGACTTCTTGTTTTCCGAAGCCCGGTAGCGGTACATCCCCCTCAGTATTCCGTCCTTCACGTCTCCAGGCATCGCCGGCATCGCATAAGGCTCGTTCATCACCGTGATGTAGTAGAAAATGCTCTCGCCATCCTTGTACATCCGCCGAATTCCGTCCTGCAGAATTACCGCCATCTCATAGGCAAACGCCGGATCGTACGCGCGCAAATTCGGCACGGAAAGCGCCAGAATGTGGCTGTTGCCATCCTGGTGCTGCAAGCCCTCGCCCGACAGCGTCGTGCGCCCGGAAGTTCCTCCCAGCAGAAAACCTCGCGTACGCATGTCCGCAGCGGCCCAGATGAAATCGCCGATTCTCTGAAATCCAAACATCGAATAATAGATGAAGAACGGAATGGTGTTAATGCCGTGCGTCGCATAAGCGGATCCCGCGGCGATAAACGACCCCATCGAGCCTGCTTCCGTAATTCCTTCCTCAAGAATCTGCCCGTCCTTCGCTTCCTTATAATAGAGCAGCGTGTTGACGTCGACTGGCTCATACTTCTGTCCAACGCTCGAATAAATTCCCACCGTTCGGAAAAGCGACTCCATGCCGAACGTTCTCGCCTCGTCCGGAACGACCGGCACAACCAGCTTGCCGATTTCCGGATCCTTCAGCATTTTGCGCAGCATCCCGACAAACGCCATCGTCGTCGATACTTCCCGGCCATCGCTGCCCTCGAAAAATTCCTTGAACAGTTCGTCGTGGTCCGCAACCAGGGGCTTCGAACGCACGCTGCGTTTCGGCATGTAGCCGCCGAGCGCTTCCCGCCGCGCGCGCAGGTATTGAATCTCGATGCTATCTTCCGCCGGCCGGTAGAACGGCACCTCGACGCAATCGTCGTCGTTCAACGGAATCCCGAACCTGGAGCGAAATTCACGGAGCTCTTCCTCGTTTAGCTTTTTCTGCTGGTGCGTGACGTTCTTTCCTTCGCCGGCCTCTCCAAGCCCGTAGCCCTTGATCGTCCGCGCCAAAATAACCGTCGGCGATCCTCTGTGCTCCGTCGCCGCCTTGTACGCGGCATACACTTTCCGCGGGTCGTGCCCGCCTAACCGCATACGACGCAGCGCCTCGTCCGGCAACGGCTCAACCAATTGCAGCAAGCGTGGATCGCTCCCAAAAAAATGTTCGCGTACGTACGCGCCCGAGGAAACCACCATCTTCTGGTATTCGCCGTCCACCAATTCGCCCATGCGCTTCACGAGCAGTCCTTCCGTGTCGCGCTCCAGGATTGGATCCCACTCGCTGCCCCACAGCACCTTGATGACGTTCCATCGCGCCCCGCGAAACGCCGATTCCAACTCTTGAATAATCTGTCCGTTCCCGCGCACCGGCCCGTCCAGCCGCTGCAAGTTGCAGTTCACAACAAAAATCAGGTTGTCCAGCTTCTCGCGCGATGCCAGGGTGATCGCGCCGAGCGATTCCGGCTCGTCCGTTTCGCCGTCCCCCAGGAATGCCCAAACCTTTGCGTCCGTCACCGGCTTCAATCCGCGGTCTTCCAGGTACCGGTTGAAGCGCGCCTGATAAATCGCCATCAGCGGACTCAAGCCCATCGAAACCGACGGGAACTCCCAAAAGTCCGGCATCAGCCAGGGATGCGGATATGACGACAACCCTCCGCCCGGCTTCAACTCCCTCCGAAAATTCTCTAACTGCTGCGGCGAAATCCGCCCTTCGAGAAACGCCCGCGCATACATCCCCGGCGCCGCGTGCCCCTGGAAATAAACCGTGTCCCCCTCGAACTCTTCGGATCGTGCGCGGAAGAAATGGTTGAACCCAACCTCGTACAGCGTGGCCGCCGAAGCGTATGTGGAAATGTGCCCGCCAATGTTGTGCTCCACGCGGTTCGCCCGCACCACCATCGCCAGAGCGTTCCAGCGGATCAAGCTCTTGATCCGCCGCTCCAATTCCTGATCGCCGGGGAACAACGGTTCGAGCCGCGCTGGAATCGTGTTGGCATACGGGGTATTCGCGGAAAATGGCAGGTCGATGCCCGCAACGGTGGCGTGCGCGCGAAGCCTTTCCAGTATCTCGGAGGCAACTTCCGGCCCGCTCGAATCGAGCACGGAGTCCAGCGACTCCAGCCACTCTTGGATCTGTGTGTCTTCTAGTCCGTGCGGTACGCTGATTGCCTCGCTCGGGCTGTCAACGTGTGTGTAAGTCTCATTGTCCATAACTCAGGCTGGCCCCTCTTTTTTCAGATTCCGGCGCGCTCATCCGCGCCTCCCAAACTTAATAAACACGATAAGCAGAATAGAATACACCGCACTGTGATTCTCTGCACGTTGCAGTCTTAACGAAATTCTTCTTTCGCTGGACCCAGGCTACGGCCGCCATCCAGTACCAGCGTGTGACCCGTCAAAAACTCTGCATGCACGAGGTACGAAACGGCATCCGTAATGTCGCTCGGCCTTCCCGTTCGCCGGAGCGGCGCCAGCTTCACGAACTCTGCTTCCCACTCCGCCGGATCGCCATCCATTGTGATCGTCCCCGGTGCAATTGCGTTAACTCGCACCTCCGGCGCCAGCGTCTTTGCAAGGCATCGCGTCAACATGATCACTCCCGCCTTCGAAATGCAATGTGGCACATACCCCGGCCACCCAAGAATCCCTCCCACATCCGCAAAATTGACAATCGCTCCGTGGCTTTTCTTCAGCATGGGCGCCGCGGCCTGCGCGCAAAAAAACGGCGCTTTTAGATTCGTGTCCATCGACGAATTCCAACTCTCTTCCGTAGTCGTCTCGAATTCCGTATGAATAAAATTCGCAGCGCTGTTCACCAGGATATCCAGCCGGCCAAATCTCTTCTCTACCTCCTCAAACAAACCACGAATGTCACTCAGCTTTTCCAAATCACTGGAGATAGCCGCCGCCCGCTGCCCCAGATTTTCGATTTCCCCCACAGTTTCCTGCGCCTCCATTGGCGACGAACGATGGTGAATAACCAAATTCGCGCCTTCCTGTGCCAGGCGCATCGCCACCGCTCTCCCCAGCCGCTTCGCTGAGCCGGTCACCAACGCCACTTTCCCGATGAGTGATGCCGCACGTCGTCCTGTGTTTTCTTCCATCGCCGTTCCGCCGTTCAAAACGTTACCATAACCTGCAATCGCCGGGGGTCGGCCGAGCGCTCCTCCAAGCGGTGCTATCGTCGACCGGATACACCGCGCACAAAACGCTGAAGATAGAATACCCGTACAAGGAGACTATGAATGAAACTCGACCTGCTCGCCATCGCCGCACACCCCGATGACGTCGAGCTCACCTGCGGCGGCACGCTCCTAAGAATGGCCCATCTCGGCTACAAAACTGGCATTCTGGACCTCACTGCCGGTGAAATGGGCACCCGCGGCACTCCTGAAGTCCGCGCCAAAGAAGCCGCCAAATCCGCCAAAATTCTTCGCGTAAGCTGGCGCGGTACTCTCGGCGTCCCCGACTCTGACGTCCAGCCAAGCCGTCAGCACAAACTCCGCCTCGCTGCCGTCATCCGCGAACTCCGCCCCAAGACCGTTATCCTCCCTTATTGGGAAGCCCGCCATCCCGACCACTATCACGCTTCCACCCTCGGCTACGAAGCCTGCTTCCTCGCCGGCCTAAAGCAGTTGCCCATTGACGGTGAACCTCACCGTCCTTTCAAGATCCTTTACTCGACCGCCTACGCCCCCGTCCGTCCCACCTTCGTTATCGACATCACCGCGCACTTCGAACAGCGCCGCCGCGCCATTCGCGCCTTCGCCTCCCAATTTCATCCCAGGAAGGGCGAATCCTCTCGCCAATTCAGGAAAACAAACGTCTTCCTCGCCATCGATCGTCTCGAAGATGAAATGAACCAGCTCGCTCGCCATTACGGCGAAATGATCGGCGTGAAATACGGCGAACCCTTCCTAATCAAGGAACTAATGCAAGTCCACGACGTCGTCAATATGGACGTACGCTCCATCTAAATTCTTTCCTCTCTATTTTCCAGGAATTTTGCAGGGCTTAAACCGAAGGCAGTCTCAACTTCTTGCTACGCACTATCCACTTACCACTTCCCCATATCAAAAATTCTCTTCGTCCTGCGCCGGCGAGTACCCTGGTATTCCCGGCCCCTTTGCCGTATTCTCCGCGCGCAACCGCGTCAGCGCCTCGTCTTCCGCCCCCGACTTCCGCAGCACGACAATCGTGCTCAACGCCTCGCTGTACACGCGCGTCACCAGGTAAACGTCCCCCGTGTCGTTCTTTCTCCAAAGCTGCCCAATCTGAATCTTTTTTACGCTCATTTCACTAGCATTGACTCTAGAGGCCGTCGCCAAACGTGTCAACCATTCTAATGCTGCATTTTGGACACAATTCGCACTGCTTTTCATTTCGGTACAGCCTCGCTGCCCTTCCTCGCGTTCCCTCCCCTTCCTCCACACCACCACGCCCCGTTCAATCCCTCGAAATGCCAAGCATCGTGTATAAGATAGAAAACCTTCTGCCCAAGCCTTACATCGTAATGGTTAAGGTTGAGAGCGCCAATGCACCTGGGTTCGCATAAACGGGTGTATACTGACCGCATCGGGAGGTAAATGCCATGACACAGATTCCGAGACTAGCCTTGGGCTTTACGGTGGCAGGCCTCCTCGTTGCAAGCGCTTCTCTGGGAGCCTCGCAGTCACAGCAGCCCAGCCAGAGCTCAACGCCGGCACAAACGCAGCCCCAAACGCAATCGCCGGCGCCTGCGCAGCCCGCCCCGCCGCAGCCTGCTCCTCCGCAACCGACGCCCGCGGCGCAAACACAAGCTCCTCAGGATCAACCGGTTACCCAGAAGGACACCGTCGATCCCAAGAATTCCAAGGAAAACGTCGACGACATCGGCAATCGTAACCTCGGCAAGGGCATTAATTTCTATTCCCTTGAGCGCGAAATCGCCCTCGGCAAATCACTTGCCCAGGAAGTCGAGCGCTCCTCCAAAATGATTGACGACCCCGTCGTCACCGAATACGTAAACCGCGTCGGCCAAAATCTCGTCCGCAATTCCGACGCAAAAGTGCCTTTCACCATCAAGGTCATCGATTCCGATGAAGTGAACGCCTTCGCTCTCCCTGGCGGCTTCTTCTATGTCAATAGCGGTCTCATCCTCCGCGCACAGGAAGAGTCCGAACTGGCCGGCGTCATGGCCCACGAAATCTCTCACGTTGTCCTGCGCCACGGCACGAAGAACGCCACCAAGGGCGAAATTATGCAGCTCGCCACCATCCCGCTCATGCTCCTCGGGCCGGGCGGCTGGGCCGGCTACGGCATCTATGAAGCCGCACAACTAGCCATTCCTGTGACTTACCTCAAATTCAGCCGCGATTCCGAGCGCCAGGCAGACTATTTCGGTTTGCAGTATATGTATCACGCCGGCTACGACCCCAACGCTTACGTCACCTTCTTTGAGCGCATCCAAGCCGACGAAAAACGACGCCCCGGAACCATTCCCAAGGTTTTCTCCACTCATCCGCCCACGCCGGACCGCATCGAAGCCACCCAGAAAGAGATCGCGGACATTCTGCCCGCTCGCCCGGAGTACATCGTCACTACTTCCGAATTCGACTCCGTGAAAGCCCGCCTCCGCAACATCATGTTCGCTCGCAAGGCTTCGGACAACGCTCCCGGCAAGCCGAGTCTTCGCACAAAAACCGAGCAATCCAAAAAGGGCACGTCCACCACGGATCCCAATTCCACCACCAGCGATGGCAGTGACGACGGTCGCCCAACACTCAAGCGCCGTCCCGATGGTCAGCCCTGATCAGCCGTGATCGACCCGCATCAAATCTGATGGCTACGAACTAAGTCCTGGAAACAAAGCGGGCGGCCTGAGGCCGCCCGTTTTGTTTATGCTCTGTATCCGCAACAGGCAATCTCTTCCCACCGCGATTGCCTTGGGAGCCTAAAGGGATTCGCCCTTCTCTCTCTCCCGTTGCCCTCGGCACACCCTTACAAACTATTCAAGAATGCAATCAGTTGCGACTTTTCTCTCCCGGTTAAATTCATCTGGAATCGCTGATTGTAGAAATTCACCACTTCGTTCAAGTCGCGAGCCGCTCCATTGTGAAAATACGGCGCGCGTGCCGCCAATCCTCGCAGAATTGGCCCTTTGATGCGGTTCACATCCGAGCACTGCCCTGTTAAGAGTCCTTTACCGGGATCAGTCGTGAAAATCACGTATGGCTCGCTGGATTCTCCCGCTCTCGCGAATGGACTTGGGCATCCCGTGATCTCATAAATTGGCACGCGCGGCGCGCTAAGCTGCGCGAGCCCGTTGGCAATTTGTGTGTCTGCTTCCTGAGCCGCATCGTGTCCGGTTCCAATATCCAGCGGCAACGCCGCCGAGTGGTTCCCCACATTCGGGGTGTCATGGCATGTCGTGCAAGTTCCGGGAAACGACTCTATAGGCACTGAAGTTCCCAGCGCAGCGGCAAGCGAGGGGTTGTCATTCAGTCCTCGTACGCTGGTGATTGTCAATGCGCGCGAATTGAATAGTCTTTCTCCGGCAGCGATGTCCTCTCGTGCCTCCATCATTCCCCGATCTCGCTCATTTTCGGATCTCCGGCTGTCCCAATCCGAAAAGAGCGTGAATGCCGTCGGATGAAACGCCGCGCCCGTCGGGTCCGCGCCAAGTGGGTCATTGATCCCCGGATAGTACTTCGTTCCCGGTAAATTTCGCGCCCCGCCTAAAGCTCCTTGGTCGTTCAGCAAACCCGCTCTATTGTCCGCCAATTGCGCGCTGAATAATCCCATCTCAAATTTCGCGATGGCCTCCTGTTGTTCAGTCGTCGGCGGCATGGAAGCCTGCGCGTGCCCTGTCGTTGCATCCATTGCCTGGTGCATCAAGTCGGTCATCAAATTCGCGTCAAATGTCTTTGGGTCGTTCAAGGGCGCCACTGTCTCGCGCCCATCGGACATTACCGCACTTAGGAATGTCAGGTTTGTCGTCGGCAACGGCCGACGGTAAACTGACACCGTCTGCACTCTCGATATCGGATCGGTGACCACCCCACACCCGTACGGATCTACCACGGCCCGGATCTTGAACTGCGCCGCTGCCGGCAGTTGTATCGCGATACGGAACAATCCGTTCTTCAGCAAAAGGCTGTGGGTCGCGGGATCACTCGAGCTCGTGTTTGGACAATTGGCGCCGTCCACCGCGGCAAAAAGGGGATCGTGGCCCCGTGTCAGTAGAAATCGTTCCTCCGCGTTCCGCGCGCTCAACCCCATGGCGTTGCCAATGACGTGGCATGTCGCGCAGGTTCTTCCATTTGTTCCCAGGCTCTGGAAAAAGGGAGTATTTTCGACAATCGCCCCGTTCGTGTTGTATGTGGACACAATTCCCGTTTGATCGACGAACGGGAACAGGTTCGGGATCATCACCGTGGCCGCGGCAGAGGCAACGAAGAGGAGTCCTGCCAGAAGAGCCAGTTGTCTCCCCTTCGATTTCACTCCCTGTTTTAGAAAAGATCGAATCCTCATAGTCGTTCCCCCTGTGGCTTCCCCGAGAGTCTTGCGTACTCTCTCGGCTGGGCACCCACCCATTAATCGATTCTTCGCACACCTCCGGCCGGTTGCCAATGCAGGCTGTCTGCAATTCAAATTAAAAAAAGGTGAAGGGCTAACGTCCTCATTTCATTACATATCCGTGCTTGCTTTGCCCATGGGACCGAGGCAAAATCCGGTCCAATATGTCATACTCAACCTTCACGATGGAGATCGCCACGGCCAAGATCAAGTTCGGCGCCTACGAACTTCGGCCTCGCTCACGTGAGCTCTATAAGCTTGGAATCAGGCTCAAGCTCCGTCCCCAGCCCTTCCAGGTTCTAACCCTCCTTCTGGAACACGCTGGTGACGTCGTTACCCGCGAACAACTCCGTCAGGATCTCTGGCCCGCCGACACATTTGTCGATTTCGAGCACAGTCTGAACACCTCCGTCAAGGAACTGCGCGGTGTTCTGGATGACTCCGCCACCGAACCCCTCTATATCCAAACTCTTCCGAAACTAGGCTACCGCTTCATTTTTCCCATCGAGCTGATTGAGACGCCTCTCCAACAAGTTGCCGTCGCTTTACAGCCCCAGCCCTCGTTTCCGCCGATCGTACCTATTCCCATCCACGCGCCCGCCAAACGTAGGACTTGGCTCTCGATTGCCTCCGTTGCCCTTCTTCTGGTGAGCACAGCGCTTTTTGTGCTGCGCACCGGCGCATTTCGCCATTCGGCAAGCGGTGCCGCGTCCGCCGCTCTTAAGCCTCGTCCCTCAATCGCCGTCCTGGGCTTCAAAAATCTCTCCCGCAAACCCGAAGACGACTGGATGTCCACCGCCATGGCGGAAATGCTGGGCGCGGAACTTGCCTCCGGCCAGCAAATCCACGTCATTCCCAGCGAAAGCGTTTTTCGTATGAAGCTCGATTTGTCTCTCGCTCCCACGGATACCTATGGCCAAGAAACCCTCAGCAAGATTCATAACCATCTCAGCACGGACATGATCGCATCCGGTTCCTACCTCGCCCTCACGGATGGTTCGACCACAAAACTCCGTATCGTCCTCCAGGTTCAGGACACGCGTACCGGCGAAACCATCGCCGCCTTCACGCAAGACGGCACGGCGACCGATTTACCCCAGCTCGTCTCCACCGGCGGCGACAATCTCCGCCGCACTCTCGGCATCGGCCCTTTGTCCGCTGCTGCCGCACGCGAAGCGCGCGCCTCTGTTCCTTCCAATTCCGAAGCAGAACGTCTTTATGCCGAGGGATTGGCGAAACTTCAGGTTTTCGACCCGCTCGCGGCCCGCACCTTGTTCGAGAGGGCCATCGCTGCGGATTCGAACCACGCGCTCTCTCATTCCGCTCTGGCCGAGAGCCTGTTTGCTCTCGGCTACGACCTCAACGCGCAAGCCGAAGCCAAGAAAGCTCTCGACCTCTCTTCCAGCCTTTCCCGCGAAGACCGCCTGGCCATCGAAGGCCGCTACCGTGAACTCACCAATGATCGTCCCGCAGCGGTCGAGATCTATCGCACACTCCATGCCTTCTTTCCCGACAATCTGGATTACGGCTTGCGATTCGCCCGCGCTCAGATCCGGGCTGGCCACCCCGCCGACGCTTTGCAAACGGTCGTCACTTTGCGCACCCTGCCGGAGCCCGAAGGCAAAGACGCTCGCATCGGCTTGATGGATGCTTCCGCCTCCGAACGGATGGGCGACATGAAACGCGCTCAGCATGCGGCGGCCGCGAGTGCTGCCCGCGCGCAGGAACAAGGTAGCGGCCTCATGCTGGCTGACGCAATTGACAACGAGGCCTGGGCCTGGGTCAATCTCGGCGAACCGGATAAGGCCATCGCGGATGACACCCGTGCGCGTGATCTGTGGCTTGCCGCGGGAGACGCTCGCCACGCCGCCGTCGCGCTCCATGGCATCGCTCAGTATCAATCAGACAAAGGCGATTTGCAGGGGGCACGGAAGTCATATGAAGAAGCCCTCACGGAGTTTCGCCGCATCGGAGCGAATTGGGACGTTGCTTCATGCTCCCACAATCTGGGCCTCGCCTTTTTTGAGCAGGGCGACCTAGAACAAGCCAGACGTCATTTGCAGGACGCGCTCCGCATCCAACGCGACCTAAAAGATGAACGCGGCGTTTCCGCCGATCTCGATGACTTGGGAAGTGTTGCCATGAGCGCGGGCGACCTGCCTGCCGCGAAGCAGATGAATGAAGAATCGTTGCGCGGCTTTCGTGAAATCGGCGACAAACGCGGTCAATCCATTACGCTCGTCAACCTCGGTGAAGTGCTCTATCACCAGGGCGACCTCGCCGGCGCTGCCGAGAAATATGGCCAGGCCATGGCCATCCAAAAAGAACTCTCTTTCAAGACCGGCCTCGCTTTTTCTCTCGTCGACATCGCCAGAGTTCTCACCGCTCAGGACCGTTTAGACGAAGCACTTTCTTCTGCCCAGCAATCTGTCGCACTCCGCGAGCAGAACAAGGAAGAAAACTACTTGGCCGAAAGCGATTTGCAACTCGCCGAGATAGCGCTGGATCAGGCCAGACCCGCTGATGCCGAGTCCTTCGCCCGCAAAGCGGTCTCCATCTTTGACAAGAGTAAGGCCCTTGGCTCCTCTACTCTTGCCTATTCCTTGCTCGCCCGTTCCCTTCTCGCCGAACGAAAACTCAGCGACGCCCGCGATGCCGCCGATCGCGCCGCTACTCTCGTCCATTCAAGCAGCGACCGAATGATCCGCATGACGGCAGGCTTCGCCAAGGCCGAAGTCGACACCCGTTCCGGCAAAGAAGCCGACGCGGAACGCAATCTGACCGCTCTTCACGCTCAAGCCAATCGCGACGGCTACGTCGTTTACGAACTCCAGGCCCGCCTTCTCCTCGCAAAAGCCGAACTCCAATCCGGTAATTCCTCCGGCGCCCGCGCCCGCCTGAATAAATTACAATCCGACGCCCGCGCCAAGGGTTTCTTCTTAATCGCACGTCAGGCATCCAAATCTCTTCCCGCTGCTCACTGAGCACTGCAAGCCTCACAAGCCCATCGCGCCCTCACCCCGCTCGCTACTCCACGATGACTTCCATTAGTGGTATGCTCTCGCCAAGGAGTCCCCGTGCCCCAAACTTCCAGCCCCTCGCCCACATTCCCACTGCGCAGCCACCGTTCCGCCCTACTAGTGGTCCACGGCATCGGCGAGCAAAACCCCTACGAAACGCTCGACAGTTTTGCTCGCGGTCTCTTCACTTATCTGCGCGACCGCCTGCATCTCAATCCCGCTCTTTCTCCTCTCACCATCGCTTTCAAGGACTGGACGGAAGCCGGCATTCGCATCACCGTAAATCCCGGTCAAGGCCCCGCTCTCGAAGGCCGCCTGGATCTCTTCGAGTTTTACTGGGCTCCCGACACCGAAGACAAACTCAGTTGGAAAAACACTCTGAAATGGCTCGTTCAGACGGACCTCACACCCATCCGCTATTTCGCCAATAATCTTCAGGAAATGATGTCCGCCCGCGGCAAATCCTTCGGTTCTGCCTTCGCCTATTCCCTCAAGCTCTGTCTCCGCGAAATTCTCCGTGTCTTGCTTTTGTACATTCCCCTGGCGGCCGCTTCGCTTTGGCTGCTCACCTGGCTTTCGCATCCGCGCAGCGTCTGGGCTTCCCTCCAACCGATTGGCGCGGCCCTCCGCCTGTACTCCATCTGGCCCAAGCCCTTTGTTCTGGTGTTTTATGCAGCCGGAATTCTCATGGTCTGGTTCATGCTCCAGTCTCTTTCCGCCTATCTCAAGAGTAGTTCGCACTCTATGCAAAAACAGGCCGGAGCGGTCTGGCTCGCCCTCGCCTTCCTGGCCGCCGCCGTGTTTTTCTTGTTGGGATACGCAGTGGCCGTCCATTACTTCGTCGAACTCCGCCCCCTCTGGGCGGCGATTTTCACGAAGCCGGTTCTTTCTGCCCTGCTCGCTCTTGCCATTGCCGCGTTTTGCCGCTACATCCTTGCGGCCTACGTCGCCGACGTAGCCGTCTATGTTTCCGCGGACGCCAAATCAAAGAACTATGTTGCTCGCACCACCATCCTTCAGGGCTCCTCGGCCGCTCTTGCACGGCTCCTTGCCGATGACCAGTATGATCGCGTCATCCTCGCCGGCCACTCCCTCGGCAGCGTCATCGCCTACGACACGGTCAACGAGATCCTCGCCCAGTTCAACGGCGTCGCCGGCCCCCTCGACGATCGCCCCGGTCTCCCTTTGCAGTTGGCGCAGCTCCAAAAACTGGCCGGCCTGCTCACCTTTGGTTCGCCTCTCGACAAAATCTATTATTTCTTCCGCGAGCATCTAAAGGACGATCAAGCCATCCGCGCTCAGATTCTCTCCATGCTCTATTCCTTCCGCAAAACCCCGTCCGGCCGCGATTACACCCCCTTCGGGTTCAACTATCTATTTCGCCAGCTCGATCAACTCGTCTGGCTCAATGCTTATGCTCACATGGACCCCGTCAGCGCCCGCCTTAAATTCTACGAACTCGACGACGACAATCAGCAGTCTTTCCCCTACCGCGTCCCCGGCCTCGCCCATCTCAGCTATTGGGGCGATCCCAACTTCTACGCCTTCTTCGCCCCCAAACTTCTCTAACCTAGCCTCCCCACTCCTCTGCCCGCAGGCTGTTTCCCCGTAGCGGCACAACATGTTGTGCCCGCTCTTCGCCCGTGTCCCCTTGTGCCCGCTCTTCGTTTTCCACCCGCCCCACACACCGTCATTTCGAACGAAGCAAGCCGACGCGTTCTCCTTCCCACTCCGCTTCTGCGACCACCTCGGCCGCCCCACCCACCGTCATTTCGAGCGAAGTGGGCCGACGCCTTTTTTTCATCATCGCTCCGGCGATGATGTCGGCCCACGAAGCGAGAAATCTCTCTTCGTCTGCTTGCCGTGCGAACCCACGACTACTCATCGCCACGCCTGTCATATGGAACGGCGCAAGCCGACGCGTTTCCCTTTCCACCCCGCTTCTGCGACCATGTCGGATGCCCCACCCACACCGTCATTTCGAACGTAGCAATCCGACGCCTTTTCCTTTCACGTTTGCTCCCGCAAACGTGTCGGCTTGCGAAGAGAGAAATCTCTCTTCATCTTTTCCCGGTGTGGACCTACGCCTTCATTACCCCCTTCACCGAAAAGCCCGACTACCTCACCAACACCCGCATCCGCAAAGTAGAACGCGAAACCGAAACCCCCCAAGCCTACTTCTACGACCCCGTCGGCACCGCCCCCGCCACACCCAAGTCGCCCTCCACGCCAAAGGCCTCCGCTCTGACTCTCCGCCCCTGCCGGGACCGTAGCCCCTCCGCCATTGTGCAAACCGCGGAAGACAGTAAAGCCCTAGCTAGGATTCGATTTCCTCGAAGCGGCATGAGGTGATGACCTGGTGGTTGAGCGTGATGGTCGAACGGTATTTTCTCCCGCCTATGCTTTCATACTGGGAACCGGGGGGGACGGAACCGGGGGACAGACGGGACGTTTTCCATTGCATCCTGCGAGCTTTGTGGCGCGACGTTGATTCTCTCAGCAAGCGGGGACGTTCCGCCTGTCCCCAATTCCCAAGTCACCATTAACTACTGCAACTTGGCGAACTCTGTCTTTGCTTCCTTCTACCTGTTTCTCGTTTTAGCCTTCCTCTTTTCCATTCCCACCATCATCCCCGATGGTGGGTCCTTCCTATTCAGCTTCACCGCCTCTGCAATCAATTTCTTCACTCCCGGCCTATTCACTTCGGCAAGGCTCCGCAGCTTTACGTGTCGCACGCCCTTCCCTGTTCCCTCCAGCAGCTTCTCCGGGTCCGGCAGTGCCGCCCCGCGCATGAACGCAAACGTCACATGCTCTTTACCCACCATGAAGCAGCACAGCGGTCCGTTCGAATCAAACGACGGAATATTCCACGGATTCACGTACTCCTCGCCCCCCTTTAGTGTCTTTTTCACCAGTGCTCGCACCGCCTTCGTCACACCCTCAAGCTTCCCCGCCTTCTTCACATAAGCATTAATCCAAACCTGTGCTTGCTTCCCCTCAATCGTCGGCATTGGTTTCTCCTACTCCTTCTGCGCCATTCTAAGTCCAAAGTCGAGGATGTCCGAGTTTTAGTTGATTGCAGTGACTCTCGATGTTCGGCACTGTAAGCCTTGCCAACAACCAACTTCAAGCGACTTCTACTACCTGTGCTGTGCGGACCTCCTTCTGCTGAATGCGCGACGGATTCAGGCGTTCCTTCAGCAACAGGATTTCTTGATAGCCTTTGATGCGTCGGAACTTCTTCTCTGCTTCCAACAGTCCGGTGGCGGTCCAGCGCAGTGGCTCATCTCCTTCTCGCCAACGCTTTACGTTTCGTGCCACCCGCCGAGATGGGTGACCCACCGTTTGCGAGAAACAAAAACCGCAAACGATAGGGCACCCAAGAGTTAAGGCACGGCCACCCGCCGTGATCGCAGCGGTGCCCGCAAGCTGTTGCCAGTAGGCAGCCGATTACCCCAGTTTCCTATCCTCCAGAATGTACTGTTTGTGGAAGCCTTCTTGAGATATAGATAAGCGACGCCATGCCTTTCAGACTTGCTCACTACTTGTTCGCGAGCAAATTCCTGCGCCCGAAAACTCCTAGTTATTTCACGGAGTCGCAAGACCCGTCCGGGCGACGACCCAGCGGCTGGACAGCCGCTCTCGGCGAAACCCCTTCTTCGGCGATCCAGCATTTATTAGAGCAAGGCTATTTCGTCCAGTGTGGCGATCTCACGGGTCCGGAATTGAGCGCCGCGATCGATACGTCCTGCACGGTTGCGGAGATTCGCCCGCTACTTCAAGCACATCAGCTCAGGACCAGTGGGAGGAAGGCCGAGCTGATTGCGCGCCTGGCTCAAGAGTTCCCCGAAACTCTGCGCAGCGTGCTCCGAGACCGCGGCCTAGTGCAGTGTTCAGGTGCCGGTCGGCTGTTCGCTCAACAGTGGACGGACCGAGTAGCAACACTGCTGGCCGATGTGCGCGGTGACTTAGAACGAAAGGCATTTGGTGAGGCCACCGAACGCAGCATGGCTTTCGACGACGAGTTAGGATTTCCCAAATGGGAGTTTGAGGCACGACCCGAGGGCGCGCAGTTGGCGAGGATCGCACAGGCAAATCCGGCGATCCTTCGCGGCGTTCCGCCGCCAGTCCTAGAAAATCTGAGATTCACCACGGAGTTGTGGTACGTCTGTGGCCGGTATTTCACGCCTCCGTCTGGCGAATCGGTTGACGGCTCTCCTCTGCCCAGCGACACCGCGGTCCGCATGGTGTTGTTTTCTGCAAACTGGCAAAGAAGTATGGAGCAATTCAGACTCGCTGGTATTACTCACGTCGAACACTTTGCCGTGGTTGAAGATCCAAATACATGCGAGACCTGCAAAAAACTGCACGGCCGCAAGTGGCCCGTTGGCGAGGCTCCCGAACTGCCTCATCAGGGATGCATGAATTCAATTCTCGGCTGTCGGTGTCTTTACTCGCCAGTTTTTTAGTTCTGCCTGATTGGATGAAGTTGTTGGCTCCTTCAACCGAGTAAACTTGGCAGCTGTTGGACGACCAAGGCTCGGAAAAAGGAGCCGAGCAATGTTAATTATAGGATGTGTTTTTCACACGCTATCAGCAGATTGCCATGGCTAGAGAAGAGACCAGCGAGTCGCTCGTCGAGCGGCGATTAGACCACGAGAGCGGCGAGGCGCAAGCGTTCTGCCGGAGTTTGGCGGGTGGGTTAGCCTTCGCAGCGCAGAACGATTTTGATTTTGCCTTTTTCCCCCGGGTGGCCGGCCTTTTTGCTCTTGGTTTTTGAAATGGCGGGGCTGCCTCTCGCTCGCCACCCGTACACTCAAATTGATTAACCTTGATTAATGTTGAGCAACACTCTACACTCTAAGTCATGACTAGAATCGTCCGGCGTATCCCGATTACCAAGGCGCGAATCAATCTCGGGCAAGTTGCGCGGCGAGCGCACCTGAACCGGGAATACTTCATTTTGGAAAAGGATGGCATCCCCGTCGCGGGCATTCTGAGTGCCGATGAGCTGGAGGACTACCTCGAACTGCAGGAGCCCGGCCTCAAAGCGCAAATCCGCAAAAGCAGCCAGGAGTACGCACGCGGAAAGAGCCGCGGTGCCGGCCTATTCTTGGCGGAACTGCGCCGCAGCCGCACCCCCGGCCGTTCAAAGAAGTGAGCCGCACGGATGAATGGCACGTTCCGCGTGGTCACGACGCCGTCATTTGAACGCGAATTCCGAAAAATCTCTCAAAGAAACGCAAAGCTGGTTGGTGCGCTGGAGGAATTGATTGCCATTCTCGCGCAGGATCCCTTCGGTCGCACCGGGCAGCATCCAATCAAAAAACTGGAAGGTCTGAAATCAGGAGAGGGACAGTGGCGGCTCCGATGGCGGGAGTATCGACTCCGGTACGATATCCTTGGCACCGAAGTCGTCCTTCACTCCTTCCGCCACCGCAAAGAAGCTTACTAATTTGTCTAGACGAGCTGGGTGGCCCACGTATCGCTTTCCTACGTGGGGATTTTGACTTTCCTTGGAACCGGGCGGCAGTGTCCCCAATTCCACACCCAACAGGGCCCGATTATCGGCTCCTCTTCGTGCGAATCCGTTCATAGCGCAGCCCAACCGATCCATTCGAGTAGGACTTGCATTCGGTCAGCCGGAAGTCGCGCTGCGGAAACTTGCCGGGGAAGCCGGGGATGCCATCGCCCAATAGCATGGGACCAATGCCGATGTAGAGTTCGTCCACCAAGTCCTCTTGCAGAAAACTGCGGCATAGCTCGCCCCCGCCTCCCAGGTAGATGTCTTTCCCTGGGCGGCGTTTTAGCTCTTTCACGAAGACGGCGAGAGATCCGCTCACCACTTCGAATCCCTCGCGCTTGCCCGGCTTCCATCGCCGGGAGACTACGTAATTCGCCATGCCCGGCGTCTCGGGCATCTCTCCGGTCTCGCGCAATTTCGCCGCTACCTCCGCAGTTTTACGGCCCATGATGGTGGTATCGATTTTGGAGAAGAATTCCGCCATCAGCGCTTCCCCTTCTTTGTCGATGACCAGAAAATCGAGGTCGCCGTTACGCCGCGCAATATAACCGTCAAGGCTGATTCCAAATCCAAGGATGACTTTTCGTGGCATGGCGCGATTCTAGATAGACCAGTCACTTACCGTCAAGAGAACAGGCGGGCGGGTGATACCGCCTCAGCGCCGTTCAACGATCTTGACTCTGTCCTTCTCAGCAGGGTCGTCCATCTTTGCGGTTTTGGTTCCTGCAGGGCTAAGTCTCCCGTTTTCTAATCTCCACCCATCCTCCAACCCTCATGCCCCGCACCAACCGCCCCGACTCCCGACCCGGCGCCTTCATTCACTACCCATTCCTCACTTTCTGACCTGTCTCACCAAACTACAAATTCTCCGCTAACTCTTTCTAGCTGCATAACTTCCGCGCGTCTCATTCGAATTCTACATTTATAGTACTATACCTTGACAGTAATCCATTTACCTGCTACCATTCCCCATGACCGCAACGCCAATCCAGTCCGGAATTCCCACACCCTCGTTTCTCCTCTTCTCTGAGCCCTCCGCTGTCTCTGCGCGAAGAACTGCCCCTGCCCCGCTCCTCTCCGTCTCCTCCCATCCCGATCCTTCTTGCCCGCCAAACCTCTATTTGCTGAGGATCTCCGCGCGATCCATTTCACCGCTCCGGTCTCTCTGCCCTTCGCCGTCCACGCAGGGATTCACGCAAATCCTTTGCCATCATTCTCTTACGAACAACTCCCATCAGCTACCGGGGTGGGGATTCCCCCTCGCCGCCCGTCATTCGTCACTCGCCGCTATCTCCTTTAGAAGCAACACTTACGGAACTCTCTCAAAACAATCATCTTTATCTACCTTTAGAATGAATGTTTACGAAAAAACTAGGGGGGAGTCCCAGTTATCGTTAACCAGAAAGTGGGACAGCCAAACTCTTCCCCATAGTGCGGTTTGGCGTTATGAATCCTGGCTGTCTTCCTGGCGTCATCAACCACGCACGAGTCACATCTCACTCGCTTCAGGCCAATCCATTTCTAGGAATCTTACAAGGAAGGACAATCAATCTGCGGCGAGCAAAGATCTAAACTTACGACCGGCGGCGGTCGTCGGGGGCGGCAGCGATGCCCAGGCGGCGAAGTTCGTCGGCGTAATACTTGCGGTAGAGAACATTCCATTCTTCGGTGTCTTCGAGGATTTCTTTTTTCTGCGAGGTAATTTTTTTGCGGACTTCGAGGTCGGCCTTTTCTTCTTCGTGAAGAGTCGCGGTCAGGATCTGCACCACTTCGCGGCGGATAGTGTCGCGGTCCTCAACGAATTCCACGTCGTCGCTGGAAACCAGCACGTCCGTGATTTGATGAGAAAGTCGCACGATTTTTTCGCGGCTGAGTCGCATTCCGCTCTACCTCAAGACCAGCTTGCGATCGCGCGCGAGCTGCGCTTTCACCTTCTTGTACATCTCCTGGTACGAAACGCTGGTCCGGCGCATTTCATCCTGATGTTCGGTAAGGATGTTGCGAACCTCTTCATTGAGCCGGTCCTCGACAGTGATCTCTTCCATCATGCGCTGCCGCAGCCGCTGGCCCACGGCTTCCGCGGCCTTCGTCTCAATCATCTTCCCTTCCACCAAACGCTTCACCACTTCCGTGGCCATGTACCCGACATAATCCCGTGCGATCAGCATCCCAGAGTGCGTCCTTTGAACGTAAGCAAGAGAAAGAGTTTACTGGCTGCACCCACAAAGTGCAAGGAAGAGAGCAACCTCGCAAAATTTCAATCCGGTAAGAATGCAAGTCTCAGGCAGGTGTCTATGAGAAGAGAATTGGAGGCGCGAGGCGGAATCGAACCGCCGATAAAGGTTTTGCAGACCTTTGCCTTACCACTTGGCGACCGCGCCCCGTCCAGAAGGGAGCCTATCTATTGTAGCATTCTTTCATGCGCCCATTTTAATCCCCTTGTTCAGCCTGTTTGCGAAAAGCGAACGAGCGCGAGGGCGCGTCTCGAACGCGCAAAAAGAAACGCTCGATGTCATTATCGTAATCGTGCGGCATTTTCGGGCGGCGCTTTTGGGCAGCGTTGACGGTGCGGGACGCATGCTGTACGATGAATTGTGTAAGGGCGCTTAGCTCAGCGGTTAGAGCGTTCGGTTTACACCCGAAAGGTCGTCCGTTCAAATCGGACAGTGCCCACCATTGTTGAGCAACACCAGTGACGCTTCACCCTTCAGCGGGGACGTAGTTCAGTTGGTTAGAACGCTGCCCTGTCACGGCAGAGGTCGCGAGTTCGAGTCTCGTCGTCCCCGCCATTTCTTTTCAAGGAGTTACCGGACGTGACACCGGAAACTCCTACCCACAATCCAACCCTCAGTTCGTGTCCTAGCAGCACAATCAGATAGCGCCTTGACGATTACTGACCGACTCCATTGGCAGAGCGCCTGGCGAGCGGAGAGCCCGAATATCCCGCAGGGGTGGTTGGCCGAAGAAGCGAGCGTATTCGCGATTGAATTGGCTGGCGCTTTCGTATCCGACCTCGAAGGCGGCACTGGCGGCGTCCAGTCCATCGACGAGCATGCGTTCCCGCGCTGCATGCAAGCGAAGTTGCTTTTGATACTGAAGAGGACTCATGGCGGTCAGCGCGCGGAAGTGATGGTGCAGCGTGGACAATCCCATGCCCGCGATTTGGGCAAGAACTTCCACCCGCAGCGGCTTCGCGTAGTTTGCCCTGATCCACGCAATTGCCTTGGCCGTCCTGTGGCTCTGATCTCCCAGCGTTGCAATCGCTCGAAGGCGTGTCCCCTCCGGCCCCCGAAGAATTCTGTAAATGATCTCGCGTTGAATCAAGCCGCTCAGAAAAGGAATGTCCTGCGGCGTATCCAGCAGATTTACGAGCCGGCAGCAGGCATCGAGCAACTCGACCGTGGTCTCACCGGTGGCCATCGCGGGACTGTCAGACGGCGCCTCAGGCGCCCGAATCTCTTCTCGGCCAAGAAGATCTCGGACTACGGGCATATCGAGCTTGAGCACGAAACAGAGATAGGGTACCTCTTTACTAGCCTCAATCACGTTGCAGATGACCGGCAAATCGAGCGACGTCAGGAGGTATCTGGACTCATCGAAGATAAACGTGGTGCCGGCGAGGATTGCGCGCTTGCGTCCCTGCGCCACCACGGCCAGACTTGGCTCGTACGTCGCCGAGGCCGGTGCGGTAGGTGCGATCCGCCGGCTCAGGAGCAACCCGGGAATGTCGGTTATCAGTCTCTCTCCGGACCCAATGAAAAAGGCAATCTTGCGAGCTAACTGCGCCCGCAACGCACAGGTTTGATTTGGTGACGGAATGGCGTTTTTATTGACGTTTTTCATGGTTATGGCTTCCTTGTTTCGTGCCTAGGATAGCCGCGAGGCTATGGATGCGCCAGTCATTCCTTCACTAACGAGAGGAATAGGCAATAAATCGGAAGGATCAGGCTACCGCTCCCAGAGTCATTCGTCCTATTCTCGGGGTGAGAGAAGTTCAGAAGGAGGAATAATGCAAAAGCGCAAACTTGGAAAAAGCAGCTTGGAAGTTTCGGCTCTTGGGCTGGGCTGCATGGGACTGAGCTTCGGCTTCGGGCCTGCCGTGGACAAGAAGGACGGGATCGCGCTGATTCGAGCAGCAGTCGAAAGCGGCGTCACATTCTTCGATACTGCGGAAGTCTACGGCCCGTTTACGAACGAAGAGCTCGTGGGTGAAGCCCTCGCTCCGTTCCGCGGGCAAGTGGCGATTGCCACGAAGTTCGGGTTCAAACATGATCCGGCCACCGGCAAGCAAGCTGGGCTGGATAGCCGGCCAGAACACATCAAGGAAGTCGCGGAGGCTTCGCTGAAGCGCCTCAAGACGGATGTCATCGATTTGTTTTATCAGCACCGCGTTGACCCCGAGGTGCCTATTGAAGACGTGGCCGGAGCGGTGAAAGATCTGATTCAGCAAGGCAAGGTGAAGCATTTCGGTCTTTCCGAAGCGGGAGTGCAAACGATCCGCCGCGCGCACGCCGTTCAGCCTGTGACTGCGCTACAAAGCGAATACTCGCTGTGGTGGAGAGAACCTGAAGCGGAAATAATACCGACGCTGGAAGATCTCGGAATTGGGTTCGTGCCGTTCAGTCCGCTTGGGAAAGGCTTCCTGACCGGGAAGATCGACGAGAAAACCACGTTCGACAGTTCCGATTTCCGCAACATCGTGCCGCGTTTTTCGCCCGAGGCGCGGAAAGCAAATCAGGCGGTAGTGGATCTGCTGGGCAGAATTGCGGAACAGAAGAAGGCAACACCGGCGCAAATCGCGCTGGCATGGCTGCTGGCGCAGAAGCCATGGATAGTGCCGATTCCCGGCACGACCAAAGTATCGCGGCTCGAGGAGAACCTTGGAGGAGCAAACATCAAACTCACAGCAGACGATTTGCGCGAAATCGACAGTGCGGCTTCGAAAATCAAGGTGGAGGGTGCGCGATATCCGGAGCACCTGCAGAAAATGGTTGGCCGCTGATCGGCAAACGAGAACGCGAGGTGGAGCAGTCAGCCAAGGCGAACCCGAGTTAGCGTATCGGTTCGTCCGCTCTGGGGAGTAGAATCGAATTCGGAATTTGCCTTTGGAGGGGGTTCTCTATGGTCACGATTACTGTGAATGGAATTCGATGCGATGTCCATGCGCCTGACGACACTCCGCTACTCTACGTCTTGCGCAACGAGTTCCTGCTCACCGGTCCGCAGTTTGGCTGCGGGCTCGCGCAGTGCGGAGCCTGCTCGGTTCTGATCGAGGGCAAGGAAGTGCGTTCGTGCGTCACACCTGTATCAATCGTCGCGAATCAGGAAATCACAACGCTCGAGGGTCTCCCCGCGAGATGGGCAAAACAAAAGGGCCTCTCGGCGGAGGAAGCGAAAGGCACGCTTCACCCGGTCCAGCAAGCATGGATCGAGGAGCAAACTCCTCTGTGCGGGTTCTGTCAGAGCGGAATGATGATCGTCGCCACCGAACTCCTTGAGAGCATCCCAAACCCAACCGTGGCGCAAATCAAGGGAGCCTTTACCACATCCGGGCCGTCGCCCCATCTCTGCCGCTGTGGAAGCTACACCGCCATTATTGACGCCGTAAAACACGCCGCCGCAATTATGGCGAAGGAGAGATAAGCATGGCGACCATCACAGAAAACCCTCGGAATGTTTGCGGCGCAACGCTTTCTCGCCGTCAATTCGTCAAGACAGGCGGAGCCCTCGTCGTGGGAGTCACCGTGGTTGGCTCGCAACTCCTGGAGGCCAACCCCGCCAAGGCAGCTGCGTTCAAGAATTCGCTCGATCCCACTCTCCCCAATTCTTGGATTGAAATTCACCCGGACAGCACCATTCTGATTCGTACTGGCAAGAGCGACTTTGGCCAGGGCACAACTTTCACTGCCTATCGTCAGATTGTGGCCGATGAATTGAGCGTGACCTTCGAGGCGATCACCACCGTCGTCGCGGGAGATACCGACCGCACGCCCGACGGCAGCGGCGCTTTCGATTTCCTCGGCCGCGGAACCCCGAACATTCGTAAAGCCGCCGCGTATACCTATCAGGCTCTTCTCGATCTCGCCTCGGAGAGGCTCGGTGTCCCGAAAGAGCAGCTTTCTGTTAATGATGGCGTCGTCTCTGGCGGCGGCAAAACCATTTCCTACGGCGATCTCGTGAAGGACCAGCAGCTCAAGCTTCTTATCCCCGTCAGCGGAGACCTCACCAGCATCTTTGGGTTGAGAGTTGAAGGCAATCCGCCGATGAAACCCGTCAGCGAATACAAAGTCATCGGCAAATCCTTACCGAACACCATCATCACTTCCAAAGTGAGCGGGAAGGAAACCTGGGCGACCGACATCCGCCTGCCTGGAATGTTGCATGGACGCATGGTGCATCCGAAGACTCTCGGTTCCACTCTCGTGTCGGCCGGGCAACTCGACAAAACCAAGTTTCCGAATTCGCAAGTCGTGGTGAAGGGCAATCTAGTCGGAGTGGTCGCGCCCACGGAGTGGGAAGCTATTCAAGCGTCGCAGCAGGTAGCCAGCGCCACAAAATGGACGGAATGGAAGGGTCTGCCCGGCAGCGCAAAACTCTACAATTACCTTAGAAAAGAGTCCGATTGGACCACTGCGCCCGTAACGAAGAGCGATGCCACGAAGGGCGATGCGGGAGCCGCGCTCGCCTCAGCTCGCAGGAAGCTTTCCGCCACCTATCAATTTTCCTACATGAAGCACGCGCCCATCGGCCCAACCATGGCCGTCGCTGACGTCAATCCCGATGGCACCGTGCACATTCATACTCATAGCCAGAATCCGCAAGCCCTGCGCGGCGAAATTGCCATGATGCTTGGCACCACGCCCGATCATGTGATCGTACATACACATCACGGAGCCGGTCATTACGGAAGATCGAACGGCGGAAACGCAGGCGCGGAAGATGAAGCCGTGATCTTGTCGCAAGCGGTCGGCAAGCCTGTCCGCGTCCAGTGGATGCGCGCCGAGGATTTGCAGTGGTCCACACACTCGTCCGCTGCCTTTTCCGACATCGAGCTTTCCATCGACGAAAAGGGCAAGATTGCTGCCTATCAAATCGACCACTACATGCCTGCCATGCAGGATGATCGGCCTATAGGTGCTGTCATCGCGGGGCTGCCCACCATGCCGGCTCCCCAGGTTGAGTCCAAATCCGTGACTTCCACGGTCAATCGAATTTCAGATCCCTGGGTTTACGGCGACGTTCCTAACGTGATTGAGCGCGGCCACGGTACATTCCAGGTTGGCCAAAAAGCTTCGCCTCTCGCGGTCGGCATTCGCGATCACAGCATGCGTACACCGGGGCAGTTTCAGCAGAATTATCCTCGCGAACTGGCTATGAGCGAAGCCGCGGCCCTCGCGGGCGCGGATGCCATCCAGTTCCGGATCGATCACACAAAGGAAGAGCGCGTCATCGGTGTACTTAAGGCGGTCCGTGATGCTTCCGGTTGGGACACGCGTCCGTCGCCTCGTCCTCATGCGGTCTCCACCGGTTCAACTCCTGTCCACGGCCGTGGAGTTTCCGCTATGTTTCGCTCTGGCACCTACTGGGCTTGCGTTTGTGAAATCGCCGCCACTCCAAGCACTGGCGCGATCGTCGTCGAAAAGTACACGATCGCCGTGGATCCCGGCATCGTCGTGAACCCGAAGCAATTGAAGCGCCAAGTCGAAGGCGGTGCCGTGATGGGCATCAGCCAAGCGTTGCTCGAAGAAGCGATGTTTGACGAGAGCGGCATCACCTCACGAGACTGGAACACCTATCCCATCCTCAAAATGGCGGATATTCCTGAGATCAAAGTCGTGCTGCTCAACAATCCGAAAGTTGGCAGTTATGGCGGGGGTTCGGAAGCAGCTAACTCGCTCGCTGCTCCAGCAATCGCAGCCGCTCTCCACGACGCAACCGGAAAAGTCTTACGCCGGCTCCCGCTGAAGCGCGCTTACGTTCAGGCACTTTTGAAAACTTAACTGAGTATCAGGAGAGGACGCTCTATTGGAGATCAAGAGAATCGGATCACAACCTTCTGGCAAGGGACCGTCCGGGTGGTTCACTGGCACGGTACGGATCGATCCGCTTTTTCAGGCGCCCGATCCGGCATTTGTTCAAGGAGCCAGCGTGACATTCGAGCCAGGCGCGCGGACGGCATGGCACACGCATCCTCTTGGCCAGACGCTCGTCGTCACAGCTGGCTGCGGCTTGGCACAGCGATGGGGAGGCCCCATCGAGGAGATTCGGCCTGGCGATGTGGTTTGGTTTTCGCCCGACGAGAAGCACTGGCATGGAGCCACGCCGACCACGGCGATGACGCACACCGCCATTCAGGAGAAGAAGGACGGCAAGGTGGTCGACTGGATGGAACAAGTCAGTGACGAGCAGTATCGGGGCTTGGATTAACAGGCGCCGGCGCGTTTTGGTCGTCGAACAGAGGGGCGCGCTGCTCTTCGTAGCTGCAATTTCCAACTTACAATTTATGTAGTCTTGTGTGACTTGCGCGGCGCCTGGCGGTCCTCGAGTTCTCGTATGCGGTGATAAATTTAACGCACGCTCCGCTGTTATGGCGGAGGTCACGAGTTCGAGTCTCGTCGGCCTCGTCATTTCTTTGCAAGGAGTTGCCGGAGGGGACACCGGAAATTCCAACCCACGGCTCTGAGTCCGCCACAGCTTTCATCCGCACATCTGTCAGGAAGTTGACGTGCGCGGCCAGTGCCCCATCGCTGTCTATCTGCGTATAAAGCAATGCAAATCCGAAGCAGGTGCCTAGTTTTCCGCCAGAAAAAGCGGGATAGATTCTCCACGCATACTGTCCAATGTGGAACAGTTTCCCCGGTGGCCCACTGCCATATTTTAGATTGGGTTTATCGTCATGGTTGGCTGAGGATGATGGGTGTCCGAGGCCAAACTAAAATGTCCACACACAATTCTTCGTGATGTTCGCGAACGAGCGCGACAAACTCCCCGCGGCGGTCTACCGTTCGAGAGGCCGGATCGTGATTTGAAACCACTTTGCGGGCGCTCTTCCAAGGGAAAGCAGAGGCAGGTAGCTGGAAGGATATGACTGAAATACTTCTTTATCCGCTGCGATTCGAACCGATTTTTCAGTATCGACTCTGGGGCGGCCGGCGTTTGGCGGACTTGCTCTCCGTACCGCTGCCTGGCGACGGCCCCATCGGCGAAGCGTGGATACTCAGCGACCGCGATGATCATTCGAGTCAGGTTGCCAACGGACCGCTCAAAGGGCAAACCATCGGTCAACTGATGAAACATTCTCCGGAACAATTGATGGGAAAGCTTGCCCACCGTTTCCGACGATTTCCGCTGCTGTTGAAATTCCTCGACGCACACGAAATGCTCTCGGTTCAGGTGCACCCTTCGGATGCACATACTGACCTGCTACCGGCGGGTGAGACCGGGAAGACGGAAGCATGGGTCGTGCTGGAGGCGGGAACAGAAAGCCGCATTTACGCAGGCTTAAAGCCGGAGACGACTGCAGACGATCTGCGGCGGGCGGTCACCAATGGGACGATGGCGGACGAACTCGTATGTTTCACTCCGAAGCGCGGTGATGACGTATTTCTACCTGCTGGAACGGTTCACTCTCTGGGGGATGACGTCGTGGTGTTCGAGGTTCAGCAGAACAGCGATGTAACATTTCGCCTGTACGATTGGGGACACGTTGACGCCAAGACAGGGCACCCACGAGCACTTCAGGTGGATCAGGCGCTTGCCTGTGTTGATTTTGCGGACGGCACGGCCGGTCTGGTGACGCCCGTGGTGGAGGCGACGACGCCTGTGGAGCGCGAGAGGGTCTTTCAGTGTGAACATTTCTGGTTGTGGCGTCTGCGAGGACAATTGCCATTTACCGTTGGCGCCGCGGGGGTACCGCGCGTGATGGTATGCACCGAGGGCGCGGGGCAGGTGGAGCACGGCGGCGCAACCTATGCTCTGGGGAAAGGGGGCGTGATGCTCTTGCCTGCGTCGGTCGGAGAATGTGTTTTTCGGCCAAGCGGTGCAGCGGACGTGCTGGAAATTGCGCTGCCGTAATCATTTGCAGACGGGCAAAAGCGAGATGGTTAGCAGGACCGGAAACGCCCATTGAGACGGCAACAATTCGGAGGCGGAAGGATCGTGAAAAAACTCATTGTCTTTGATCTGGACGGCACACTTGCCGAAAGTAAATCGTCACTTGATACCGAGATGGCGGGATTACTGCATGACCTTCTTGGTGTCGTCAAAGTGGCTGTGATTTCCGGAGGCGATTGGCCGCAGTTTGAGAAACAATTGCTTTCGAATCTTCCCAAGGACGAACGTCTGGCGAATCTATCCCTCCTTCCAACCTGTGGCACAAAGTTCTTCCAATACGCCGGAGATTGGAAAAAACTTTATTCGGAAGATTTCACCGCGGAGGAAAAAGAAAAAATCACCGGCGCTCTAAAGAAGGCAGTCGCAGATGCCGGCTTCAAGGTGGAAAAGGTCTGGGGAGAAGTCATTGAAGACCGGGGAAGCCAGATAACATTTTCCGCATTAGGACAGCAGGCTCCCTTGGAAGAAAAAAAGAAGTGGGATCCTGATTTCAGCAAGCGCAAGAAGATCAAAGCGATTCTCGATCCTTTGATTCCAGGATTTTCCGTGCGTCTGGGCGGCGAGACATCCGTTGATGTCACCAAGCCTGGCATTGACAAAGCCTACGGAATCAGGAAGCTGCGCGACCTCCTGGGCATCTCATTGCAGGAGATGATTTTCGTCGGCGATGCCTTGTTCGTGGGAGGGAACGATTATCCGGCTAAAGAGGCCGGTGTTGTTTCGATTCCCGTCCGAGGCCCCAGCGAGACGAAACCAGTTACCGAAGCAATCATCGCCTGCCTGGATGGCGATCATCAAGCTTGATGTGAGGGGATTTGATGGGCGGATTTAAGCTGAAGCGGTTGGGGCTGGTGATGGAGCCGGAGCCGGGCAATCCACAAGAGATCGAAGGTGTGTTGAATCCGGCTGCCGTGCGTGGCCCTGATGGTGCGCTCTATCTGTTTCCGCGGATAGTCGCGCGGGGCAATTACTCACGCATCGGCATTGCACGAGTACGGTTCAATGAAGGCGGCGATCCGATAGGCG
This sequence comes from uncultured Acidobacteriota bacterium, assembly GCA_963718945.1. GTDB lineage: Bacteria > Acidobacteriota > Terriglobia > Acidiferrales > UBA7541 > Acidiferrum. Next base: position 741,657 of record CAVRAJ010000001.1, read on the forward strand.
TCGAGCGGCTCGGCATCGCCCTGGAGCCGGAAGCCGATTATGAACGGAGGCCCGACGGCACAGGTGGATGCGAGGATCCTCGCATCACGTTCGTGGAACCGCTACAGCGTTACTTCATGACGTACACCGCATTTTCGGTTCAAGGACCACGAATCGCACTGGCATTATCCGCCGACCTCTTCCACTGGCAACGTCTGGGACTCGCGACTTTTGGTCCATACCATGGCATCAAGGCCGACGGCGTGGATGACAAAGATGCCAGCCTGTTCCCTGTCGCCATTCCTAATCCGTCCGGGCATCCAGAACTGGCCATCCTCCATCGTCCACTTTTCCCCGGCACTCGTCCCGAGGAAACCGTTCGCCATCCCGCATCCCGAGACGTAGATCTCGATCGGGAAAGCATTTGGATTTCCTATTGCCCGATGGTCATGGAAAGCAGCGGACCCAATCGGCTAGGCCAGTTTACGTCGCATCACCGGTTGGCCGCCCCGGTTGCACAGTGGGAGCGCCTCAAGATCGGGGGCGGCACTCCGCCGGTCTTGACCAAGCACGGCTGGCTAATCCTTTACCACGGAGTGAGCGAAATGCCGGAACCTAACGACGATCGACATCCGTTGTGCTACTCAGCCGGGGTGATGGTGCTTTCGAAGGAACATCCGCAGTTGATACGATATCGATCTGAAGAAGCTGTATTAACACCCCACTTGCCGCAAGAACGCAGCGGTATCATCGACAATGTTGTGTTCCCTACCGGCATCGACCGACGCGATGATCTTGGTTCACCGAACCGTTTCGATGTCTATTACGGGATGGCCGACTACAGGATTGGCGCCGCGCGCCTTGAGTTGCCGGACTTCTTGCCGCCGGAGGGCATGGCTGAACCGCCAGGAGCAAAGGTCTAACGCGACCGATTCCAGGAATTAAAAACCGCAAATGATATGTCTTTGAGAGCGCCTGTCCACCGATCTCGCAAAATTCCTGTCGGGCAAGACAAGCGCGGGTATTAACTGCGCGAGAACTCCTATCGTGAGATGTACGCAGGCAAGCCCCAATCCGAGGGGAAATCCAAGACCAACGCGACCGAGGAGTTGAAATCCACGCGCTTGCTGGAAATGGAGCGCGAGGTGCCAAGAGCGTCAATAAAGTAGATATACCGCAAGCTATCCGAGCAGGGCTTTAGCGATCGGAGATTGGTTTGGGAGGAGGCGAAAGGAAGAGCTCAAGCTTCGACGATGTGATTTCGAATGGCGTAACGGACGAGGGCCGCCGTGGAGTGGAGGTCCAGTTTGAGCATGATGCGAGCCCTGTAGGATTCGACGGTCCTTGTACTGATCTCCAGAATCGAACCGATCTCCTTATTAGATTTTCCATCCGCCAGGAAATAAAGGAGTTGGCGTTCTCTCGGACTTGGATCGACCGCCGCCAGTTTGTCCGCAACGCCGGGATCAGAAAACAATGGAAGGTCATCGACGACGGATTGCGCCTCGGAATGAGTTAGATTTGAAAGGAACTTTTGATATTGAGTTCCGCTCAAATACAAAGCGACGCGCGCCAATCCCGCCTCGATTCGCATTTCCAACGTATGGCGTCGCAAAACCATTGAGTTGTTGAGAAGTTCGACGGAACGCTTAGCCAGTTCAAAGGTTCGAGCTGACAGGTCGGCGATCTCACCGCCCATAGGACTGTTATGAGGTTGCCCGGCTTCCCCGAACTTGTCTTTAAGACGGCAGAGCTTCCTTTCAGCGCACCGTCTCTTGGTGACATCGGAGAAAGTAACCGCGACCAGTTGGACCTGCCCGGATTCATCCTTTACAGGATAAAAATTTAATAACCAGATACAGTCTTCCGAGCTGTACGAACGCCGTACAGTTAGCTCAAGATTCGCCAAAGCGTTCCTCGAGGTCCAAACTCGGCGGAATGCAGGTTCCAAAAAAGAAGCTTCTTCGGGAAAAAGCTGATCGATTGGTTTGCCGATATACTTTTTAGCTGAGACACCAATCATTCTGGCGAGGACAGGGCTGAGCGCCTTGCAATGCAGATTCCTGTCGAAAAGCGCGACTCCAATTGTTGAGTTAGAAATGATAGTGGACAAGGGCGCTCGCCGCTCGCCAGGAGGTACGTCGATTCCGATCCATTCACTTTCGACTGCTGACTCACAAGGAGCATTGGCCATTTGTTGACTCCAGAATTCCACTCACCATCGAGCACCTTACCTATGCATCTGCGCATGAGCCACGCGTGCAGGACGGATTCTCATGCCCGGTCTATTGCAGCTTTTCTAACAAAAAGAACTGTCTTCCGCTTTCCACAAAACTCTTTAGCTGTCCAGATTGCTGGTCCACGATGGCGGCCAAGAGGTGCTCGTTGGCCCGACACATCGCAACTGGAGTTCCCCTAGAGGAATGCCGTGAGCCATCCGCGGACTTGGCCGGATAGCTGGACCGGAGAGCGAGACGAACTAGCTACTCCAAGGGCACTTTTATACGCCTTTATATACTCAGAGTCAATTCCCGAGGTAGATACGAGGGGTGGGTCTGAAGCGAGAGTATCGCGGCGCTGACAACGTAGGATCGGGCGGTCCAGGACACGATATAGAGGTTGCTCGGGGGAAATGCTTTTCGAGCGGTTTACGTTGTGCCTCCGGGAATGTCCGGGGCGATATCAACGATAGTGATCACCACCCCGTCGACTTTGTTGTCCATGGTGCGATAGGGGAGAATTTTAAACTGATAATGAATGCCCATGCGATCCGTGAGTTCTCTCTCGAGGGGATGGAAATCCGAAACCACCTGGATCACCATCGATTGCAGATCCGCGATCTCGATGGCTGGATTGATGTTCGAAAGCGGGCGGCCGATGTCGCCGGGAATCAGTCCCAGAAATTTTTGCGCTTTGGGAGTGAAGCGCCGTATCGTAAGGTCGCTGCCAATCATGATCACGGCGATATCGATGCTGGAAAGCAGGTTGATCAAGTCGTTGTTGATTTGAGTCATTTCCATATTGCGACTACGAAGTTCGTCGTTAACGGTAGTCAGTTCCTCGTTCGCGGACTGCAACTCTTCCTTGGCTGTCTCCATCTCCTCGTTTGTGCTCTGCAATTCCTCGTTACTGGATAGAATCTCCTCGTTGGCGGACTGCAATTCCTCATTGGTGGCTTCCTGGGTCTCGATGACGGACTGAAGATATTCTTTGGTGGCGGCAAGCTCTTGATCGAGCTTGGTGGCTCGTTTCAAGGCCGATTCGGCTTCTTTGTTGGGCCGCATGCGGTGCCGTTGGGCGCCAGTCTGTGCTTCCCGCGACGCTTCCTGGAACACAATCATGAAGTAGAGAGCTTTGGAATTACCAAGTGTAACGGGAATGACATCAAAGTTTACCGCCCGGGCCGACGGCTCGGGCGATGATCCTTCGCCATTGTCATTTCCATTCTTGACTTGCAGGTTGTGCATACTGACGACGGCATTCCCCTTTTTGGCCCGGCTGGTCGCGTTTCGCAGCTCGAGGACGAGCCCCTCGCGAGCCATCTTAAAGAGGCTCAGGCTGGGCCGACCAGGAGCGAGTTTGATGTAGCGGCTCACGTTTCCGCGAGTGTGAATGATTTCCATGTCTTCGTTGACGAAGACCGTCGCTGGAACGTATTGCGTGAGAAGGCGGCGATCAAATTCTTTTTGAGCTTCGAGATAGGTCCCGCCGGAATCCTCGAGCCTGGCAAGCCCCCTTACCGGGCCGTACTCTCTGCGCTCTGCCTGAGGGTCCAGTGATAGAGCCACCGTTTGCCGGGCCGTTCCGGCTTTCTTTGTAAAGATTTTGTGAGTACGATCTTCCACTCCGAATAAGCCGGATACGCCGACCCCTTCGGAACTGCCCAGAACCAGAAAGGCGCCGGGAAACAAGGCATAGTTAAACAGGGAAATCACTCTGTTCTGGAGGACTGGCTCAAGATAAATGAGCAGATTCCGGCAGCAAATGAGGTCCATCCGGGAAAAGGGAGGATCGTTCAAGAGATTGTGCTGTGCGAAGATGCACATATCGCGGATGGTTTTGCTGACCCGGTAGCCGCCCTCGACTTTTGTGAAAAACCTCCGAAGGCGCTCGGGCGATACATCTCCCTGAATGTTTTCCGGATACACACCGTTGCGGGCCTTGGTCACGCTCAACTCACTGACATCCGTACCAAAAAACTGCACGGGAATTTGCGAGGACCGATCGCCCAGGAATTCGAGAAGCGCGATGGCCACCGAATAGGTTTCCTCGCCGGAAGAACATCCTGGAGTCCAAACGCGGATACCATTCTGGCGCGCCATGTTCTTCTGCAAAGCTGGAAATACGAGCGCTCCCAGACTCTCGAAGGCACGAGGATCGCGGAAGAAACTGGTCACGTTAATGAGCATGTCCTGATATAGGGCCCTGATCTCCTCAGACCTGCTTTGGACGAACTTGGCGTACTCACCGATGTCGTCGATCTTGTGAACCACCATGCGACGCTGGATGCGGCGCAAAATTGTGGTTTGCCGGTAGTGCGTGAAATCCACCTCTGTAGCTCTACGAAGAACCTGGAAAATGATATTCAAGCCTGGGTTCGTGACGGGAATAACCTCGGCCCCAGAGGAGACATGTTTGCGAGAAACGTAGGGATGACGCGCGATTCGCGCCAGTTCCTTGGCGATTCCTTTGGGAGGGAGCACATAGTCAACGCAGCCCGCGACAACCGCGCTGCGCGGCATGCCGTCATACTTGGCGGTACCTTCGTCTTGAGCAAAAGTCACGCCTCCATGAGCCTGGATTTCCGCCATTCCCAGCGTTCCGTCGGAGCCCGAACCCGATAAGATGACGCCAATAGCCCTGTTCCCCTTTTGTTCCGCGAGGGAACGCATGAAGTGGTCCACGGACATGTGCATTCCGCGTGATTCTTCGCGGGGGCCGAGATGGAGGAGCTGGCCGGAAATGGACATGGAGGCGTTTGGCGGAATGACGTAGACACGATTGGGCGCGATGGGCAGACCGTCTGTAACTTCCGCAACGCACATCGCGGTCTTCTTGGAAAGAAGCTCCGTGAGGATGCTGTGATGTTTTGGGTCAAGATGCTGTATCAGGACGAAGGCCATGCCCGTGTCGAGCGGAAGGTAACTCAGAAGGTCTTTAAGAGCTTCGATACCACCTGCCGAAGCTCCGATGGCCACAACGGTCGTGTCTTCTTCGTGGCCGACGGGGAGGACGGCTTGTGGATTCAGGGAACCTCGAACATTGCTCTTAGCCCTTGATCCAGACTTCATGGGTTATCCGGACTCCTATTTGGCAAAACGAATCGCCGCGCGGAATGGACAGAATCAACGCAATATGATCAAGCCGGGAAATGAGGTGATCGTGATTCCCTTTTCCTTGCTCCGCCGGGGCGCTGCTTGCGTATGATTCTAGTCCATTTCAATTACTTGTGATAGCTTTTGCTTGTTCATAAACAAAGTGCCCTTTGGCTGGACCATAAGTGGCTTCCAGTTTAGGGCAAGGAGTAGCCTCACGATGGAAACGGTTTGGACATAGCAACGTCGCATGAGGACACAATGCGACAGGAAAATCAGCGAGGAACCCAGGTAGGATTGCGAGTGAAAAGGCCGCTGACGAAACCCATTTGATAAACGATAAAAAGACCGAAAACCAGACTGACCAGTCCAGAGACCAGCCCCATCCCCCGGTTGAGACGCGCAAAGCGGCTTTCGGAAAAGGTAAATGGAACAGCAATCGCCGCGGTGATCAGCATCATGCCCGCAACTGTGCCAATTCCAAATACCAAAAGGTACAAGATTGCCCAGGAGGGAACACGGATGGTCGTCAGCACCAACAACGCAACGGCCGCCGACCCGGCGAGTCCATGGACGACGCCCACAGCCAATGGGCGAACCACATGATAGAAGCCGAGCCTGCCAAAGTTGCGATCCAGCCAACCAACCGGAGTAGCATCCGGGGCGTAACCGTATTGCTCGAGACTGTGGCCTTGCGAATGAGAGTGAACGCCGCCCCCGTGCCCATGCGGAGACGCATGATGGCCAAGACGCGCGGGCGTGACGGTCTCGGTAATCCAACGCATGATCCCGGAGAGATTCAAAATTCCCAAAAGAACAAGCATCAAGCCGACTGATAATTCCATGGTGAGACCGACTCTTGCTGGAATTACGATGCCGAAAAGTATGATGGCCGAACCAACGAGAAGAATCGTAATGGTGTGACCCAGCCCCCAAAGAACACCAATCAAAGCCGCATGACGGATGCTGCGCTGGCGGCTCACGATCGTGGTCACCGCAATGACGTGGTCTGGATCGGTCGCGTGGCGCATGCCGAGAAAGAAACCGAGAACAACGATAGAAAGCAGGGTGATCATTTATTTGGAAACCACAACGCGGCCGCGCGAATTTGTGTATTGGTTCTCAAGAAAGCCGGAATTCTCCGCCATGCATTCGCCACTTTAGCGGACATTTTGAAAGCCACAATGCCCAACCGCATTCCCCGAATGTTTCGGCAGACCGCAACTCCGTTGGATTCTACAGCAAAAGCAAGGTTCGAATTTGTGATTGTCGCTGCCAAGCGAGAATGTCCGGTCTGTGCAAAGTAGAAATGTCCATTTTCATGGATGGCCGGGAGAACGTTGGAAACAGTTTTCGCGCAACCGCTCCACAGAAGCAGCCTTCGTTATTGGCGTCCACAGACGCATTCTGGTGACAGCTTCTACGAGCGCGCCCCGTCTTGATGCACGTACATGATCACTTCCACGTCGGACATGGCGATCAAGCCTTCGTTCACCATCTCGTCGAGAACCGGAATGAGCTTGCGTATCTTTTCCTCGGAATCCACGACGCTGACCATCACCGGCGCGTCGCGCGAAATGGAAAGCAAATGGGAGCGGCGAATCAGCGTGCTGGCCCCGTAGCCCTCGACTCCGCGGAAGACCGTGGCGCCGGCAATATCCATTTCGCGGCACTTCTCCACAATAGCTTTGTAGAGCGGCTGACCTTTCCACTTATCGTCTTCGCCAAAATGGATGCGCAACAGCTTGGCTTTTCCTTGGAGTTTCATGCGCGCAACTCCTTTCGACGTTCTTCCCCCACATAATCATGCGTGTATTTGATGATGTCCACGTCGGACAGCACGACCAGCCCCTGCTTTACCATCTCGTCGAGCAGCGGCATCATCTTTCGCAGCTTTTCCTCGGTATCGATCATCGACAGCATCATCGGCCGGTCATGCGACAGCCCCATCAACGATTTCTTGTGGATGCGCCGGTTCGCCCCGTAGCCCAGAATCCCCTGATAGACCGTCACCCCCGCGATATCGTTCGCGCGCATGCTCTCGACAATCGCCTTGTAGAGCGGCTTGTCGTGCCACTTGTCGTTTTCCCCCACGTAAACCCGCATGAGCTTCGCTTTTCCCTCGCTCTTCAATGCTTGCTGCTGCTCCGCGCGCGGCCCCGCCTTTTTCTCGACCTCCGCGGGCTTCACCACCATGGTGTCCATCACTTCAATCAGCCCCGTCCCCGCCATCTCCAGCAGCTTCGGCAATACCTCTTCCACTTTTTCCGCGCTCTCGATGAACTCAATCTTGACGGGCAGGTTCTCTGTCAGACGCAGAATTCTCGTGCTATGCATGTGATGGTCCGCGCCAAATCCCGCCATGCCTCGAAATAGATTTGCCCCTGAAACCTGGTGATAAAAGAGGAAATCCAAAATCGCCGAGTACAGCGAATGGCCGTGATACTGATGATCCTCTCCGACGTAAATGGTCACCTTCTTTGCAGGCCCGGCTCTCAACATGGCGTCTCCTCTCGAGGAATTCCGAGCTGGCATTCCAAAAACTCGCGCACTCCGCCAAGCGCGCTCCCGCCGTATCTCCGTATCGCTCTTCCCGCGCTCATGCGCTTAATCTTCCGGCGATTACGCCCAGCCACACTGCGAGGAAGCCGACGACCACGCTAAACACAACGTTTAGAAAGGCAATCAACATCTCTCCGTCTTGCATCGCGCGAAACGTCTCATATTCGAAAGCGGAAAACGTTGTATACGCACCGATAAATCCTATAGGAATGAGGTAGCGCCAGTTCGGACTCCAGTGCGTCCGCTCCGCCATCAACGTGACGATTAATCCGATTAGAAAGCATCCCGTACAATTGATGATGAACGTCCCGTACGGAAATCGCGTTCCCATCTTCGCGCTAACAAGGCCGCCCAGCCAGAAGCGCGCGATCGCTCCCAGAAACCCGCCGAGTCCTACCATCAGATACTTAGCCATCAGCCTTCTCGCTCATGTTCATTCTTCTCCTGTCAAAATACACGAAACTCATGCAACCGCGCGCGAAAGTTCCGGTCTCCGGACCTCGCACGCTGCTGCACCGCGAGCGACGGTTCGCACACAGACCTTCCCTCCTTTTGCACTCAGTACGTGATTTTCTTCCAGGATTTCTTGCGGCGGGAACTTCGGTCCTTGCAAACGATCCCACCAAGCAGGAAAATCCTGGTAGGAGTCATCTGCCCAAAGGGGCGGTTAAGGGTGAACTCCAACACCCACTTCCTCAGATTACAAGACGCGTTTGTTAGCGTCAAGATTTACTCTCTTCTGGTTCTTTTCTCCCGTAGAAGCGCTTAGACTACTCCGCACGCGGCTCATCCTTTGATGCGTCTTGCAGCACTTTCGCGCACCTTGACAGTCCGCGTAGTCACGCCTGCTCGTTTTTTGAACGCTAGAGCTTTCCGCGTTGCATACGTAGTCGCCGGCTAAGCTGGAAGAATCCATTCGCTTCTTATCGAGTGGCTCGCGCATCTAAAGTTTGGCTGGCCGATCCGGCGAGTTACGGTTCGATAAGGGCGGCGGTCGTCGGCCGCAGCAGCCGGCGGGCCCTATATGTGCGGCCTAGCAAAATCCCACGATGGCGGCACGAAAAGGAGAAAAACCATGAGCGACAAAACGAAGATAGCGAGCCAGACGGAAATGTCGGGGAAGGATCTGCCGGCCGCGAAGAGCGGAGAGTTCCGGATTGGCGGGGATCTGCCGGTGTGGCGGCTGGGATTCGGGGCGATGAGAATTACCGGGAAAGGGATTTGGGGGGAACCGGAGGACCACGACGAGTCGATTCGTGTGCTTCGGCGCGCGATTGCATTGGGGATCAATTTTATCGACACGGCGGATTCTTACGGACCGGAAGTGAGCGAACGGCTGATTGCCGAGGCGCTGCATCCTTATCCGGCAGGATTGGTGATCGCGACGAAAGCTGGGTTTGATCGTTCGGGGCCGGATCAGTGGACGATGAATGGCCGGCCAGAGCATTTACGCGAAGCTTGCGACGGAAGCTTGCACCGACTCAAGCTGGACCGCATCGATTTGTATCAACTTCATCGCATTGATCCAACGGTGCCGGCGGAAGACCAGCTCGGAACGCTGAAGGATTTGCAGGCCCAGGGCAAAATCAGGCACATCGGGCTCTCGGAAGTTTCGGTGGAGCAGATTGAGCATGCACGAAAAATCGTCCCTGTCGTTTCAGTGCAGAATCGCTATAGCCTTGCGGACCGTGCGGCCGAGGACGTGCTGGAATACTGTGAGCGCGAGAGCATCGGTTTTATACCGTGGTTCCCGCTGGGAGCGGGCGAATTGGCGGCTCCGGGCGGAAAACTCTCGCGGACAGCATCTGATATGAAGATGACGACTTCTCAATTGGCACTGGCGTGGCTCTTGTGGCGCTCGCCGGTGATGCTGCCAATTCCAGGAACGTCGCGCGTAAGTCATCTGGAAGAGAATGTGGCTACGGCGGCGGTGAAAGTGGACGACAGTAAGATGCGGGAGTGGGGCCAACTGGCGAAATCAGCTTAATCCAGGCTCAGAAGGTCGTGAGAGCATCTCAGGAGAGCTCAGCGGTTGCAGCGGTTGCGAATCGCTAGTCGCGGGCCGCAAAGTCCGATTCGGGCGACCGGCTTTTCCTCGACGACTAATGATTAAGATTACGCGCCATTCGTAGAGGAGGCGAAGGCTTCGACGCTCTGCAGATCGTTATTCCTAGAGCTTCCCGTTCCACGACGCAATGTGGAGACCGACAGACTCTCCCAAGATGTCCACACAGACCTGCTGTTTGCCGTCAGGAGCGAGAGAACACCATTCCGTAACCTTGGCGCCCGTCAATTGATCCAGGCGATCTTCCTGGTGAGAAGTCCACTCCGAGGGCACCAGAACTTGAGATCGCGAGACGAGATCACGAAATCGCGCGGCGGCGGCGGAGACGTAATTTTCCGTCCAATAGCACACGTACTGCGTCCCCGCTTCGGTGGAATGAGGCCTTGCTATTGGATTGACGGCGCAGTCTCCCGCGCCCGAGAGTTTGAGCGTAACGCCGGACACTCCGTCGCCGTTCGATTTGACGGCACTTATATCCGCGAAGCCGCTTAGGCGGGACTCAAAAGCTTTTTTCAGTCCCTGGCACAAATCGTCACAACTAGCAGGAGTGCTGGGCGGCGCGGACCTCGAAGGCATTCCCGGTGCACGGTTTACGAGATACGGCGAGGAGAGCGAGCTCATCCAGAGATAGACCTTTGCCGTTCCATCATTTTGTTTCGTCATTTGCAGATGGAGCGGGCAATGGCCGATGTAGGGTCCTTCGGTCGCGGGGACATTGCAATTCGGGGGACCCGCATCGACAAAATGGTCTGCAACCGGGGAGTCGATTTTGAAGTCCCACAAGGGTTGAAGAGCGCGGAGGGATGCGAGGGCATTTATGTACCAAGATTCTGCACTGGTATATGGAACTATAGCGTAGCAGATATACATCGGAACGTTGTTCGCCCATTCGGTCATTTGGCAAGGAATCTTTGCCCCCACGATCGAGATATCGGGGCGGGCGACCAGGTTCTCGCGATATCCCCTAAAGTCAGTTACTGCGGCAGCGAGAATGTCCTGCAGATTCTGGCACAGCTGGTCTCTACACTCTGAAAACGCCGAGGGGGGAAGAAGGCTAAGGCATAGGAGGGAAAGCGCGAAATATTTTTTTATATTCACTAGAAGCCGCCTGCTAAAAGATAGACTCGAATCGGACCAAGGCGAGGGCAGAGATGGGTTCGTCCCAGCAATAAAATCGTGCCTCTGGCCGGTGGATCTGTCAATCGGTTTTGTTGCGTATCCGATGGCAAAATCTGATTCTGAGTCCTCCGCAACGCGGCGATCTGCGCTGCATATCGCGAAAAACCGCGGGGATTGATCGTGGTGTAAAATGCGGCGCGCGATGGCTGAGAAACCGCAAATTCGGGTGGGGACATCTGCGTTCACGGCCGCGGGGTGGGAAGAGAGCTTCTATCCTGCGGGGGTGCGGCCATCGGAGTACTTGAGCTATTACGCGACGAGGTTCGACACCGTCGAGGTGGACAGCACGTTTTACCGGACGCCCTCTCTATCCACGGCGCAGGGATGGTATGCAAAAACCCCGCCCGGATTCGTCTTCGCGGCTAAGGTCCCGCAGGTGATCACGCACGAAAAGATGCTGGTAGATTGCGAAGAAGACCTGCACAACTTTTTGAGAGCCATGGATGCGCTGCGGGAAAAACTTGGGCCCTTGCTCTTTCAGTTTGGATACTTCAACAAAACAATGTTCAAAAGCGGGAAGGAATTTCTGGCAAGGCTTGGGCCCTTCTTGAAAAGCTTGCCAAAGGGTTACAAGTTTGCCGTGGAGATCCGCAACAAGTACTGGCTGGACGCACGCTTCGCGGACTTGTTGCGAGAAAATGGCGTGGCGCTCGCGCTTATCGATCAATCGTGGGTGCCGCGGCCGTGGGAGATGAAGGCGAAGTTCGATTTGACCACGGCGGACTTTACGTACATTCGCTGGCTGGGCGACCGCAAAGGAATCGAAGAGCAAACAAAGACTTGGAAAAAAACGATCGTCAACCGGCGCCCGGAGATGGAACAATGGGTGGAGTTGTTTAGAGAGTTTGTGGCGCGCAATATGAAGATATTCGCATATGCGAACAACCACTATGAATTATGCCGATGTCGGCATAATGCGTATAATGCCGCCTTCCGAATTATGCCGAATTGAGTCTCGTCGCTAACCCTGTTTTCTCTCGATAACTGCCTGTCGAGGCTCAGCGATGATTGATTAAGTCGGCATAATCCCGCGTAGGTTGACCTCAGTACCCCACGGTTTATCGGGAGTTAAGGTCTGGAAGCCGATAGACTTTGAGCACTCTGTCTGAAACCACCGCAAGAAGGACACCATCAGGCGAGAGCGCCACCTGGTTCCTATGAATCTCCCATGGAGCCCATGGTGACGCGCCTTTGACTTTAACCGCGTAAATGGCCCGGCGATCGGGAATGCTATATACAACTATCCGGTCATTGGAAGGGAACGCGTACATGTCCAGCGTCTCATTGGTCAGGCCTCTTAGCCTATTCTCTATAGTTGCAAACCTTTCACCTCCGCCCGATCTTACCGGCTCGCCGAATGATCGTTTCTTAGCCAATCCCACTTGAAAGAGCACCTTACCGTCTACCTCTACCACCGCCATTTCGTTCCCTGCTTCGATTACCAACGTCTCGTCATTTATGAACAGCGGGGACTTAAGCTTGAAGTCATTCATCTGTTTGTCGAGACCATTGGTTCGAAATGGTTGCCAGGACTGGTCCATTCCGCGAATACAAACCTCCCCCTGCTGGCCGCAATACGCGACTAACCAGTGGTCCGAGATGTCGTTTATTCGCAGTTTTTCTGGCCAGTTAGCAACAGCAGTAAATTTTTCGATGTCGAACAAAGTATTCTGGTAACCCTGCGGCAAAGGGGAGGAAAGGAGCAAATATCGTCTGCTCGGAGAAAGTCCCCATGCTTTCGACCAGAAGGGGTTGAGACAAGCACGTTCACTTGGCAGGTTTTCTTCCCGTATTACTTCAAAGCTGGGCGAGAACAAACGCAGTACGTTTCCAGTGCAGGTGAGAAACTTTCCATCGCGGACTCCTAGGAAGCGAACTGGGGTGGAAGGCGTAGACCACTTCTGCAAGCCTTGTTTCCGGCCCGTCAGAGCGTCAAGAACAAGGACGTGCAAGTGTGCAGGTCTGGCGGTAAGCGGACCTGTGTCTTGCGCAACCGAGGGATCGTCGAACGTCAGCCAACTCAAGGCGAGTTGGTTGACGCTGGTAAAGTCAACAAATTTAGGCAGGCGTTTCGTGCTACTGGAAGTGTCGTAGCCGAACTTGCCAAGATCTACTTCCAATACAGGAGCGTCTTTACTAAGACTTGGGTCGAAATCTTGAGACTGAACTCGGTCTGGGAATACGAAGGTGAGTAGCGCAAAGAGTACCGCGGCTGTATTCTTCATGCCGAACTCTGCTAAATGCCAGTTCATTCCTCTCCTTACTTGAATTCAAAAGACGACGGGGAAATTGGGTGACCCCTCAAGGCAATTCCATCTTAGGTCGCCCCAGTAACGAGCCAAAACGAAGAAGGGCACGGCAAGGGCCGGATTGGCAGCTTCATTGCTGACGACAACACTTTGAAAATAAAGGGAGAAGAGAACGCCTCCGGAATCGGGCCCTCTGACACTGTCGCTCAATTCTAGCAGGGGTGCCAGTCTTTGCTGACGGGAGAATACATCGGATAGCGACTCACAATTCGTGTTTCTTCGCCCTGGTTGCGGGCCAACTCCTTACGCTAGCGTGTTTTTAATCCCGGCCCTTACCGCGCAAACCGACGTTATCCATGGGATCAGAGGCTCTTCAGAAAAGCGAGCAAGCGGTCGTTGGGTCGGTAACGGCCATTTCGCGTTTTGCTGGAAGTAGCCTTGGCAAGCGCCTTCTCCTTCATCGCCATGCTGGCGTGGAGATAGACCTCGGTGGTTTCGATTGATTCGTGGCCGAGCCAGAGAGCGATCACTGAGCGGTCCACACCCTGCTGGAGCAGATCCATCGCGACGGAGTGCCGCAGGACATGCATCGAAATGCGTTTCTTAGCGAGCGTAGGGCACTGTCTTCCTGCGTTGGCGACATGCTTGGCCAGGACACGCTCGGCGCCATCACGACTAAGTGGCCCGCCGCGCGCGCTGGGAAACAACGGGTCAGCGGGGTCGCCCAGACGTTCTCGCAACCAACCCCGTAGGGCTACCACTACATCTCTACGCAGCGGCGTCGAGCGCTCCTTGCGTCCTTTACCTTGACACCGTACTGAACCTCCGGCTCCCAGGACTACGTCATCGCAACGAAGACCAATGAGTTCCGATATGCGGAGTCCAGTCTGTGCAGCGACAAGCAGCAAGTTGTAATCCCTGCGGCCTCCCCACGTAGCTCGATCTGGAGCAGAGAGAAGCGCCTCTATCTCAGGCCGAGTCAGATACTCGATGGGTCTTCGATCAAAGCGTTTGTTGGGTATAGCCAGCACACGCTGGGCCAAGGCTCCGTGGCACGGTTCGGTGAAAGCTACGAACCGGAAGAAGGAGTGAATCGCGGCCAACCGAACGTTCCGGCTGCGTGCGCAGACGCCTCGGTCTTTCTCCAGATGATTAAGGAAGGCCCCGAGGAAGGCGGGTTCAAGAACTTCCATCGTCAGCTTCGTAGGCGGCTTGCCAATCTGCTGTTGTGCAAACTGCAAGAGCAGCCGAAAAGTATCCCGATAGCTCGCGATGGTATTGGGACTTGCTTCCCGTTGATGCATCAAGCGATCGGTGAAGAAGGCTTGCAGGAGTTCTGAGAACTGGAGGCAGGCGTTCATCGCCCAACCTCCTTTCTCTTTCGACCTAGACGGAGCGACGCCAAGCGCAAGAGTTCTGGGGTCGCTGTGAGATACCAATATGTGCTGACCGCGTCAACGTGGCCGAGATAGGTGGCGAGCACAGGCAGATCCCGCTCAACATCTGCGCCAGCGCGGTAGAGGCGCTCAAGGGTCCGAATGGCGAATGCGTGCCGAAAATCATGGATTCGTGGACCGCGCTGCCCAACCGGGCCTCGCAGACCGATCCTGCGAGCCAGCTTCCAGAACGTACGTCGGAAGTGCGCCAGGCTCAGTCCTTTGCCGAGCTCCGAAACAAAGAAGCGGTTGTCTTTGGGCTGTGGGAAGATTCGACGGCGTAATGTGGCATAGCGATTCAACGCGTTGCAAGCTGACGGATGCAGTGGAACCAAGCGGGACTTTCCGAACTTGGCCTGACGAACATGGAGGATACCGTCGACGAGATCTACGTCCTGGTGATCCAGTGCAAGACATTCGCCGACCCGCAGACCGGTGACAGCCAGTAGCCCAAACAACGTGGCGAATGTTGTGGCGCGCAGGCCCCGACGTGAACGGAGTTGCAGGGCTGCTTCCATGAGCTTCCGAATGTCGTCGTCGCTGTATACATAGGGCGACCTCCTTCTATAGCTGTCAGGCAGTAATCCTCGCGGCGGAATTTCCGTCCGAGAATCTGCGTCCGCTCGATACTCCGCAAACATGCGGACGACATGCAACCGCCGCCCACATTGAGCCGGCTGCCCGTGGGGGGACGCCATAGCCCAGCGGAGGGCCAGATCGCGCGTGATAAACGACGCCCCTTGCTCGTCAGCGAAATCGACGAACCTGTGCAATAGGTAACCCTGCGTCTTGAGCTTAAAGCCCAACGCTCGCCGCAGAGCCAGATAGCCGCGGAGGGATTTTCTCAATTCGCTCATGCCACACCTCCGGGCCAAGGATGCGCAATCGAGCGCAGTGCCGCCAAGTCAACTTTGGCGTAGATGGCCGTGCTCCTTTCGGACTGATGGCGCAGTATCTTGGCGATCTCGGACATGGACGCTCCATTGCGGAGCATTTGGGTAGCGAGCGAATGGCGGAACAGGTGCGCCCCTCGGGTGGGCGCGTCAATTCCAGCACGTCGGAGAGCCCGTTGCACGACAATGTCGACGGCCGCGGAGTCGGAGAATCCCTCGTGAGGAGCAGCCGATCGAATGAAGACTCTCCGGCATGCGCACGAAGGCCTCAGCTGCTTCAGATATTTTGCGAGGGACTGGCCCACATCTTTCGGGAGGGGTAATTTGTCCCGGTGTCCTCCTTTGCCGTGGATGGTCAGCTCACCTGCTTCCCAATCGATATCGTCGAGCGTCATACGTACGATTTCAGCGGCGCGTAAACCGAGTCGAGCGAGTAGGAGGAGAATCGTCCGATCCCGTTGCACGGTAGGGTCGTCATGCTTGCGCTTCTTCAACACGAGCTCAACCTGTTGAGGCGATAAATATTTCGGTAGCTCTGCCAGGCGCCATTTGGCTACCGAAGGAACGGACATTGCCAGATTCGTGGAGATGTCTCCCCGCTGATGCAGAAATCGGAGCAGACTGCGGAGAGCTTTGCCCATACAGCGAGCGGCGTGTGGGCTAATGGTTCTGGCTTGACGGAGTATGCATCGGACAACGTCCTGAGCATTCAGTTCGCTCAATGAGAGTGCGCTCTTTCCAAAGCGCTCAGAAAGAAACCGCCGGGTGTGAAATAGGTACTGTTCCAGCGTTGCCGGCCTGAGGCCCCGTTGCTCCCTCAGGTGTTGTGCGAAGCTGGCCTGCAACTGATCTAGGGGACTCGCCCGGTCTTGAGAAACGGGAGGTCCAACTACCGTGGCCTCCCGCAAATGTTTCAGCAAAGACCGCAAAGTAGCGTTGTCTCCTCGCCGCTTGCTATCGTGCTTTAGTCGGTAACGAAGGAATTGCCGGATTCGCTCCTCACTGAATTCTTCTATTGCCATCCGGCGTTGCTGCATCCACTGGTCGAGATCTCGTAGCAGGGTGAGTCTGTAGGCGATGGAAGCTTTGGAATATCCTCGGCTGGTAAGCGAAGCGGTGAAACCGGGGATGTTGGAGTACAGTGGGCCGCTCATCTGTCCCAGTGGGACAGATGAATTCCAATCCGAATGACTTTGCATGTGAGTTTTCTCCTTTCGGTCTGCTAGACCGTCCAGAGAAGTGAGTAGGATTATGCCGACTTAATCAAGCATCGGTGCGCGTGGAAAGACAGGAATGGAGGGGAAACGGAGTTGCCGATACGGGGAGATTCGGCATAATTCGGAAGGCGGCATTATACGCGGGACACGGACCGGCGACGGTGAAACTGTTTTGGGAATTGTGGGAGAAGAAGAAGTAGAAAAGGCGCGGGGAGTCACTGCCGCTTGGCTCACAGTTCAGGTTAAAAACAGCTCCAAAACCACCTTTCCTGCTATGGGTATTTTCACCGTTCCGGGAAAACCGGAGAGAGCAGATGGTTGATCGCACCCGGGGCATCGCGCAATTTGACATAGAGTAGAGTGCCGTTCGGGCGCGGGACCGAAATCGACGTGCCGGCAAAACCCTCGGAAACCACCACCGGCGAGGTGAACTTCTCGTCGGACGATAGCGAGTCGATCAGGAAGAGATCGGAACCCTCGAGACGGCACGGCTGGCCGACATTTTCCGGGCAAACGATCCGAGTGATCTTCGGCAGGCGGACCAGGGTCATGAGCGGCTGCCAATCGCCTTTGCCGCCGTTGGCGTCGAGAGCGCGAAAGCGAAGTTCACCGAAGACCGAAGGACCGAAGCTTTTGGCGGGGTTGAGTTCAGCGCGAGCCGTCGTGGCATCCTGCAAAATCAACCCGCCGTCCGAGAACCCCAGTTGCACGCTGGCGCTATCGTCGTCCGTGGCTATTTCGAGTTTCATCGAACGGTTGAATTTCGTGGCGGTTTTAACGAAGAAAGTTAGAGTGCCATTGATCGGCAGGTCGTCTGGGTCAGCGAGCCGTAGAAAAGCTGGTGGATCAGCCGAGGGAGCGGAAATCACCTCTTTGTCGAGCAGAGTGACGCGCGGTCTCGGAGGTCCGATTTCACCTTTCAAGTCGAGAGTCCGGCCGTCGCGTAGCAACACCTTGGCCGTCTGTGCACTTCCGGGTTTCAGGGCTGACGCATCGCCTTGGGCCTTGAGAGTTAACTCTTTGCCTGAATCTGCCGTTTCGCCCGGCACAAAACGAATGCCCTCGAGTTTGAGCGACGAGAGCTGTTCAAGATGGGTGCCGGTGACATCCAGCGTAGTATCACCTGAGTGATATTTGAAAGCCGCGAGGTTGAGATCATTGGAGTAGGCGCGCAGAGGAATGGTTTCAGCATTGGGAAAGCCGAACAGCTTGATGTTGAGCGCCACCTCGCCTGGCTTTGCGCTCTCGAGCGGAAGTTGCAGTTCTATCTCTCCGGGCTTATCCGTCTTCCACGTAATGGACTTGGTGGGATCAGCCGCCAGCGTAATCTTTTCGCTGCATCCGGCTACTTGTGACAGCAAATGCACAGTGTCAGCCTTGCCGACCATTAGTTGCCCTGCGTCCTCTGGCCGCAGTCTCCAGTTGCCCGGTTCCGAAGCGCTCAGCAGTTGAAAGCTGGGCCCTTCAAAGCGGTCGAAGCCCCACAACCCCTTCAGCTTTGCCTTTCCTTCGAACCCGGGAGGAAGACTCGCTGCCCCGTTCAGAACAAGACCGCCGCGTCGCGCGTCTCCAGTGACAGGCATTTCAATCGACTTGCCTGCGGCATCCAATATCTGCAATTTCAAATCCCGGCCATACCCGGTCGAGAAAAGTAGCGGAGCCCCTTCGACTGGCAAGACAAACGCTGAATCCTGCAAGCAGTGCACCTTTTCAGCCTCGGCGGCAATCAACATGGGAAGGTGAGAGGCGCCTATGGGGGGCAGTCCGATGACAATGACCGACTTCGGATCATGAAACGAGGGAGGGTTGTTCAGCTTCAAACCCACACGTGCCCCATCGAGCACAGAAATTGCCGGAATATACTGATACCTAGCCGTATGCAAGTTAGCGAAGATCTTCACCATGTCCACTACCGCACCGACATAGGGGCTGTAGGCGCCTCCGCCCGCCATCCTTGTCGAGCTGATCTGGCCGATGAGGTCTGTGTTCGCTCCTGAGGTAAGTTCGGCGACCATGGACTGCGTGCTGCCGTCGTCGAGCAATAGATTATTGGAGTTCTGCGTCAAGCATTCGGCCTGCTGGTCCGCCGGCCTTTCAAAGCAGTCCGCATCGAGCTTGATTTTGAGGCTCTTCGCCAGCAGCGGAGCCTCTTTGCGCAAATCATTGGGATCGTTCGTTGCAATCTTCTGGACACCGGCCAAATAGTTGTCCAAACGCGACCGTTGCAAGCTAGCTTGCTGCAAATCCTGGACGGCCCGCACAAAGGTGCCTGGCCTGCCGCGCACGGCATTGCGCAGCGTCGTGAAGTCGCCACCGGTGACAGGCGCCAGCATCAACAAGGCTTGTTCGGCGCCCCGCGGAACGGCTAACGTCAAGCCTTTATCCCGCACGGGGCCGCTCCATGTCTCGGCCTTTGTGAACCACTCCTCTGGAGGTGGATTCGTCGCCCCTCGCAGGAAGCTCACGATCAGCAGATAGTGCACGGTTTGGCCGGCTGGAAAGGCCGGCTGAATCCATAACTTATCGCCGTCCAGAAGATTGGGAACCTGGCCGATGCCTAGAGTCTGTTTGCCGCGCGTCACGCGCACGAGCAGAGCGGGACCGTCCAGGTCAAAATTCGCCCCATCTGCGAAGAGAAAAAGAGGGCTAAAAAGCAGAGCCGCCAATGCAGCCATGGAATAATAAGGTCGCTTGGTCATAATCCATATTGTAGGCGCTGCACCCACCTAATAAGAAGAAGCTTTCGGTCTAGGAAATGGTTGTCTCACTAAATGTGTCTTACGCCTCCGTGGTCCTGAATCGAACAGATACCCACAATCCCGCTCCGATTCGCTCTCGCATTCGGAGAATCAGAGAGAAATCCGTAATCAGAGTGCCTGCCCGCGAGCGAGAAAGGTAATTGCAAGGCGAATTCAGTTGAGTTGGAGCAAAAAATTAGCGGCACAATCCTTGAACGCCAGACATATAGGTGAATTCTGGAGCGGGCGACGGGAATCGAACCCGTGTCCGAAGCTTGGGAAGCTTCTATACTGCCATTGTACGACGCCCGCTCTGCTCTGTAGCTTGTTGATTATACATAACTAAGCGATTGCTCGCACAGACTGGCCACTTTTTATACTTTCCAATTCCATGCTCGAAAACACAGGCTACACCACAATCAAATTGATCCGCATACAAATCGCATCTGTGGATCAGGCAAACTTCGGAAGTGCATCTCCCTAGCGGGCCGCTCGAGGTAGATGACGTCACTGAGCAAATCAGCGATGTTGTTCTTAATCGGGTGACGCGGCAGCGCCTGACCGCTTGAAAAACACGTCTGGTAAAACTTCCTGGGCCTTGATGCGCGGAGTATGCAGAGCTGGTGAACTGAGTGCCAGAATGCCCAGAGTTTTGAAATTGCTGCAGTTCGGAGGTTTCGCCCCGTTGATTCGCCGATTAATAAGGTCAACTTTGTAAGAGCAGCGCCTCCTCGAATTTCTTCTTCGTTGTGGCTGATCGTGTGTTGGTCATCCCAGCGCTAGAACTCGTAGTTCTTTTTGAACAGCATTTTCAGTGCTCCTGCTCATTTGGCGCCGCTGGGGAACAAATGTATTGACTCCCTCTATGCGTAGATTGATACTAAATTCCCCTTCAACAATCTGCTCGGTGGCTGCTGCGCCCCCTCTCGCATCCCAAACGAGCTGATACTTTCATTATCGTTTTGTAATGCGGGCGCGCTCGCGTACGTGAGTCAACTCAGGCTAAGAGGACGTTAAGGGGAAAGTTAGTTGAAGATCAGAACCTGCAATATCCACTCTTACATGAGAATTGTGTTGGCCGTGTCGCCACGAAACGTAGTGGCGCATTCCTGGCCCGCCGCAAACTCACTGAGAACCCTGACCCGCGGGGGTTTCCCAAGTGATCGCGGCAACCTGCGCTCAGCATGCCTGCCTCCAGGATCTCGGATCATTCCAGTGGAACCCCTTGGGTTCTCAGGAGGGCGGGCATGGAATTGAGACCGAGACTGGCAGGAAAGCGTGAGCGCATGAGAATTCTCATTGCCGAAGATGACGGAATGACACGGCGCCTGCTGCAAAAAACATTGGAGCAAGCTGGCTATGAAGTTGTCGGCGCTGAGAACGGGCGCGCTGCGTTGGAATCTCTCTCTAGCAAGAATGGACCCAGGTTGGCACTCCTGGACTGGATCATGCCAGGTCTTAACGGACTCGAGGTATGCCGCGAGATACGCCGGCATTCCGAATTTCCTTACATCTACATGATTCTGCTGACGGCGAGAACCTCCAAAGAAGATACCGTCAGAGGACTCGAAGCCGGAGCGGACGATTATCTAACCAAGCCGTTTGATCTCGAGGAACTGAAGGCCAGGTTGCGCTGCGGTGAGCGAATACTGAAACTCGAAGATAAATTGACTTACGATGCGCTCCACGATCCACTCACGCGGTTGCCAAATCGAGCGTTCTTTCTGGAGCGCTTGACGCTGTGCGTCAGTTGGGGAATGCTCCACCCTGAATATAAATTCGCGGTTTTGTCCGTGGACATGGACCGCTTCAAAGTTGTGAATGATAGCCTAGGGATCTCGGCGGCAGATTGGCTATTGGTGCAGATTGCCGAACGGCTGCAAGGCTCCATCCGGAGGGATGATGCACTGTTGCGTTCGGCAGAAGCGGGAAGAATGACTGGTCAGCAGCAGGAGAGTGGCATACTTGCGAGACTAGGAGGCGACAAATTCACCATCCTGCTGGATAACATCCGGAATGCCAGCGAGGGAATCCGCGTAGCCGAACGCATCCAACACAACATTCAAGCGCCGTTTGACATCGATGGACAGGTGGTTTTCACCACCGCGAGTGTCGGGATTGCATTTAGCGGGAGCGGATACAGCGCGGCGGAAGATATGCTCGGCGATGCAAATACCGCGATGGCGCGGGCCAAGGCGCTTGGCAAGGCCCGGTATGAAATGTGCGATCCCTTGATGCACGCCACCGCAGCGGGCCGATTCCGTCTGGAAACGGATCTTCGCCGCGCCACGGAAAAGCAGGAATTTCTCGTCCACTATCAGCCGATCGTTTGCTTAAGCGATTTTCATATCACCGGGTTCGAAGCCCTCGTGCGGTGGCAGCGGCCGGAATATGGCTTGGTGATGCCGGGTGGATTCATCTCGGCTGCGGAAGACACTGGCCTGATTCTCTGGATTGGGAACTGGATTTTGCAGGAGGCCTGCCGTCAACTCTGTGCGTGGAATCTGCAGTTTCCGAGCAGTCCCCCGTTTACAATGGCCGTAAATATCTCCGCGAAGCAGTTTGCGCAGGCTGATTTAGTCGGCCAGATCCAACAAACCTTGCAGGCCAGCGGACTTGCACCCGACACCTTGCGGCTGGAACTCACGGAGAGTGTGACCATGCGGGACGAGGAAAGGACTACGCGAATTCTCAGCGAGCTCAGAAAACTAGGTGTGCGTCTGTGCATCGATGACTTCGGAACAGGCTATTCATCCCTTAGCTATCTGCGCCGCTTCGCCCTGGATATCCTCAAGATCGACCGCTCCTTTGTTGCCGATATGCTGAACAACAGCGAAAGCCGGGAAATCGTAAAAACCATATTGAGCCTCGGAAGCAATCTGGGCATGCAGGTTATAGCGGAGGGAGTGGAGACGGCCGAACAGGCCAATGAGCTGAAATCGCTTGGTTGTGAATTTGCGCAGGGATACCTGTTCTCCAAACCCCTTGAATCGGCGGCCACGGCGCGGTCCTTAGTGGCATCGGACATGAATTATTACACGCTGCAGCAAAAATCTCCTAGGCAACTCGTTGCCCCGGTGAGTTGAGTGGAAAATCAGCCCGTAGCCCGTTGGACACCCTGCGGCAAAGCCTTCCTTGAACCTCCTTAGGACTGATATAAACTTAAATTCCCTTTGAAAAAATCGGCACGCGGCTACAGGCTGCCCTCTTTCAGCCCTCGGGACCGTGTCCGGAATAGAACCTTCCTCTCCAATCAGGTGTGCGATGAAGACGAACTCTCGATTGAGTCGCAAGCTGCAACTCGCGTTCGGAGCCGCTATTTTGGTGCTGCTCGTCGTCGGTGCGATCTCCTATCGAGGCATAGTTGAGTCTACTGAGAGCGACTTATGGGTGCGTCACACGCACGGGGTTCTTGAGAAGCTCCAGGACCTGCTTGCAGCAATGCAAACAGTGGAATCTAACCTCCGTGGATATCTATTGACCGGCGACGAATCCTTTCTCGAGGTTTATCGCGCCGCTATAGCCAAGACGGAGGAGGACCAGACAATCGTGCGCAACTTGACGGTGGATAACGCCGGACAGCAGCGCAGGCTCGACGCTCTTGCGACGCGCACCTCCCGGCAACTCCAGATCGCAGAGCAGGTCCTCAACTTTCGCCGGACAAATGGTTTGGAGGCCGCCACGGACGCCGTCCGAGAAGGATCCGGCAAACATATCATGGATGGTTTGCAAGGACTGGTAGGCCAGATGCAGGACGAAGAGTTGCGATTGCTGGTGTTGCGCGAGGCGGATGCAAAGCGCCGTTCGGCCCAAACCAAAATAGTTTTGATCGTGGGATCTCTCCTGGGCTTGTTGATCACCATCCTTGCCGGATGGAGCGTGCGGCGCGACAACTCCGAAAGCAAGGATTCCAGCGCGAAGTATAGAGGCTTACTGGAAGCGGCCCCGGATGCGATGGTAGTGGTAAACCAAGGCGGAGAGATCGTCCTGCTAAATGTTCAGGCAGAACAGCAGTTCGGATACAGCCGGGATGAACTGCTCGGTCAGAAAGTGAAGAACATTATTCCAAAGGGTTTTGCGGAACGGCTGATAGCGGACGGCACGCGAAGTGCCGCGGAGGCGTTGGCGCAACAGATCGGTACAGGAATTGAACTGGTTGCCCGAAGGAAGGACGGGAGCGAGTTTCCCATCGAGATTATGCTGAGCCCACTGGAAAGCGCCGAAGGGATCCTGGTCACGGCGGCGATTCGTGACATTACCGTCCGCCGGACTGCCGAAAAACATCTGGGACAAATGGAGGGCAAGTACCGAGGCCTTCTGGAAGCGGCGCCGGACGCCATGGTGGTTGTGAACCAAGGTGGTGAGCTGGTGCTGCTGAACGTACAAGCGGAGAAACAGTTCGGATACAGCCGGGATGAACTACTCGGGGTAGAGGTCAAGAACATCATTCCCAATGGCTTTGCGGAGCGTCTGATAGCGGACGGAACTCGAACGGCCGCCGAAGCTTTGGCGCAGCAAATCGGCACGGGAATCGAACTCACTGCGCGGCGGAAAAACGGCACCGAATTCCCCATCGAGATCATGCTAAGCCCGCTGGAAAGCGCAGAGGGAACTTTGGTAACGGCAGCGATTCGCGATATTAGCGTGCGCAAGGCTGCCGAAAGGCATCTGGCGCAGATGGAAGGCAGGTATCGCGGTCTTTTGGAGGCGGCGCCGGATGCCATGGTGGTGGTGAATCAACGCGGGCAAATCGTCCTGCTGAACGTGCAGGCCGAAAAACAATTCGGCTACCGCCGCGATGAACTGGTCGGGCAGAAAGTGAAAAACATTATTCCAGAAGGGTTTGCGGAACGGCTGCTTGCGGACGGAACGCGAAGCGCGGCCGAGGCTCTGGCTCAACAAATTGGAACAGGAATCGAGCTTATTGCGCGGCGCAAGAATGGAAGCGAGTTTCCCATCGAGATCATGCTGAGCCCGCTGGAAAGCGCCGAGGGAACGCTGGTGACGGCGGCGATTCGCGATATTAGCGTGCGCAAGGCTGCGGAGAGACATCTGGCGCAAATGGAAGGCAGATACCGCGGTCTCTTGGAAGCGGCGCCGGATGCCATGGTGGTAGTGAACCAAACCGGAGAGATCGTACTTCTGAATGTTCGTGCGGAGAAGGAGTTTGGCTACAGCCGCGATGAACTGGTCGGGCAGAAAGTGAAAAACATTATTCCAGAAGGATTCGCGGAACGATTGATTGCGGACGGAACGCGAAGCGCGGCCGAGGCGCTGGCTCAACAAATCGGAACAGGAATCGAGCTTATTGCGCGGCGCAAGAATGGAAGCGAGTTTCCCATCGAGATCATGCTAAGCCCGCTGGAAAGCGCCGAGGGAACGCTGGTGACGGCGGCGATTCGCGATATTAGCGTGCGCAAGGCTGCGGAAAGGCATCTGGCGCAGATGGAAGGCCGGTATCGCGGTCTTTTGGAGGCGGCGCCGGATGCCATGGTGGTGGTGAATCAACGCGGGCAAATCGTCCTGCTGAACGTGCAGGCCGAAAAACAATTCGGCTACCGCCGCGATGAACTGGTCGGGCAGAAAGTGAAAAACATTATTCCAGAAGGATTTGCGGAACGGCTGCTTGCGGACGGAACGCGAAGCGCGGCCGAGGCGCTGGCTCAACAAATCGGAACTGGTATCGAACTTATCGCGCTACGGAAGAACGGAAGCGAGTTTCCCATCGAGATCATGCTAAGCCCGCTGGAAAGCGCCGAGGGAACGCTGGTGACGGCCGCCATTCGCGATATCAGCGTGCGCCGAGCGGCGGAGAAGCATCTTGCGCAGATGGAAGGCAGATACCGCGGGCTCTTGGAAGCGGCGCCGGATGCCATGGTGGTCGTGAACCAGGGCGGAGCAATCGTTCTACTGAACGTGCAAGCGGAGAAGCAGTTTGGATACAGCCGCGACGAACTTATTGGCCAGAAGGTAAAGAACATTATCCCCGAGGGCTTCGCGGAACGGCTGGTGGCGGACGCCCTTCGATCCGTGGAAGAGGCTCTTGCTCAGCAGATTGGCACGGGGATCGAGCTCACTGGACGCCGAAAGGATCAAAGCGAATTTCCAATCGAGATCATGTTGAGCCCCCTGGAAAGCACCGAAGGAATTCTGGTGACGGCAGCGGTCCGCGATATCACCACCCGCAAAAAAGCCGAAGCTGATCTTCTGAACAAAGTCGAGGAATTAAACCGTTCGAATGAGGAACTGGGGCAGTTTGCATACATTGCCTCACACGACTTGCAGGAACCGCTGCGAATGGTCGCCAGTTACACGCAGCTTCTATCCAAAAGATACAAAGGCAAGTTGGATTCGGATGCTGATGAGTTCATTGCATTCGCGGTGGACGGGGCCAGCCGTATGCAGCGGCTGATTCTGGACCTGCTGGCGTATTCGCGCGTCGGAACAAAAGGGAAAGATCTGCTTGAAATATCAAGCGAAGAAACATTGCAACAGGCGCTCATCAATCTTCGTGGCGCTATCGCGGAGAGCGGGGCCCTGGTGACCCACGATCGGCTGCCGCAGGTGTTGGCGGACGAGATGCAACTTGTTCAGTTGTTCCAAAACCTCGTCGGCAACGCCATCAAGTACCAAAACCGCGGAATCCCCAAGGTGCACATCTCCGCTGCCAGGAATGGCGGAATGAAATGGATGTTTTCCGTCAAGGACAACGGATTGGGGATTGACTCGCAATACTTCGAAAGGATTTTTGGTATGTTTCAGCGGCTTCACAAAAGAGAGGAGTTCGCCGGCACCGGCATCGGTTTGGCCATTTGCAAGAAGATTGTTGAGCGGCATGGTGGAACCATTTCGGTCGAGTCGCAACCCGGGCAAGGTTCTACGTTTCGCTTTGCTCTGACCGGTAGTTAGAGGGAATGAAGAAACTAATCGGAGGAAACGGTATGCCCATAGAAGTTCTGTTGGTGGAAGACAGCCCCGGCGATGTCCGGCTAACTCAGGAAGCTTTCCGCGATGCCAACAAAGCCATCCACATGCACGTGGCTTCCGACGGCGTGGAAGCGATGGCTTTTCTAAGACGCGAAGGGGTTCACGCCCATGCTCCACGCCCGGAGCTCATCCTACTGGATCTCAACCTGCCCAAAATGGATGGTCGCGAGGTATTGGCGCTCATCAAGGGGAATCCTGGTTTGAAAACGATCCCCACCGTAATCCTCACCACATCCGAGGCCGAAGCGGATATCGTGAAAAGCTATCAACTCCAAGCCAACTGCTATCTCAGCAAACCGGTACAGTTAGATGCGTTTGAGGGCCTGGTGAAGAGCATCAATGACTTCTGGCTCACCAAGGTCAAGTTGCCCAAGCAAAGGCAAAACGGATGATCAGAAGGTCGCTCGAGTTGCTTCTTCTGATCGAAGACGACCCCGGAGATGCTCGTTTACTCCGGGAGATGCTGAATGACGCGGGCGCCTATAAGTCCGAATTAACGCAAGCCGAGTGCATGAGAGACGCCGAGAAGCATCTTGCGGAGCGCGCCTTTGACCTCGTGTTGGTAGATTTGGGATTGCCCGATGCGCAAGGCTTGGATGCCCTGCGACGGGCGCGTACTGCTGCGCCGCGCGTCCCTATCGTGGTTCTGACGGGCCGGGACGACGAAGTGCTCGCCGCTCTGGCTCTGCAAGAAGGCGCGCAAGATTATCTCATCAAAGGCCAGCTGGACACGCGCGGGCTTCTGCGGGCGCTGCGCTACGCCATCGAACGCAAGGCCATGGAAGATGCGCTGTTTGTCGAAAAGGAACGCGCCCAGGTCACACTCAATTCCATCGGCGACGCCGTTATTTGCACAGGCATTTCGGGGGATATCACATTCCTCAATCTAGTCGCGGAAAAAATGACGGGATGGTCGCGGCTGGAAGCGGGTGGCCGGCCGATGGCTGAAGTCTTCCGAATCCTCGACGCAACGAGCAACGAAACCACCCGCAATCCGATGGAGCTGGCCGTCGGGGAGAACCGAACGATGAACTTGCCTTCGAACTGTATTCTCGTTCGGCGTGACGGGCTGGAAATTCCAATCGAAGACTCCGTTGCTCCCATCCATGACCGTCAAGGAATGGCTACCGGAGCGGTCATCGTTTTCCGCGACGTAAGCAGAGCGCATGCTATGGCGGCGCAGTTGGCGCATTCGGCTCAACACGATTTTCTTACTGGTTTGCCCAACCGCATGCTCTTGAACGACCGAGTAAACCAGGCCATCGTCCTCGCTCCGCGGCACTCGAAAAAGGTCGCCGTTCTGTTTTTGGATTTGGATGGCTTCAAGCACATCAACGACTCCCTGGGGCATCCGACAGGCGACAAACTTCTTCAGTCCATCGCCAAACGCCTGGTGGGTTGCGTGCGAGGCTCGGACACGGTAAGCCGGCAGGGGGGCGATGAGTTTGTTGTGTTGCTCTCCGAAATGGAACAATCCGAAGACGCCGCCATTTCAGCGATAAGAATCCTTCAAGCGGTAGGTGAATCTCACACTGTCGATCAGCACGATCTGCACGTCACCACAAGTATTGGCGTGAGCGTCTTCCCCGACGACGGCGAGGACGCCGAAACTCTCGTTAAAAATGCGGACACCGCCATGTACCAGGCCAAGGAAAATGGGCGCCAGAGCTACCAATTTTTCAAGTCGGCCATGAACGTCCGGGCCGTGGAGCGACAATCCATCGAGGAAAACCTGCGGCGAGCCTTGGAAAGAGAAGAATTCGCGTTGCACTACCAACCGAAGATCAATCTGAGAACTGGAGAGATTACCGGAGCCGAGGCATTGCTGCGCTGGACCCATCCGGTACGAGGCCCGGTCTCGCCGGCACAATTTATTCCGGTTGCGGAAGACTGCGGCCTCATTCTTCCGATTGGCCAGTGGGTCCTCCGTGAAGCATGCAAGCAGGGCCGCGCGTGGGTCGACGCGGGCCTGCCGTTGGGGACAATCGCGGTGAACATCTCCTCGATGGAGTTTCGTGACGACAATTTTCTCGACGGTGTGTTCGCAACTCTCAGCGAGACAGGCCTGGATCCGCGGTCACTCGAGCTGGAGCTGACGGAAAGTGTTCTCATGAAGCGCGCCGAATCGGCTGCATCTGTCCTTAAATCACTGCGAGCCAGAGGAGTGCAGGTGGCCGTCGATGATTTCGGCACGGGTTACTCCAGCTTGAGTTACTTGAGGAAGTTCCCCATCGATGCCCTGAAGATTGACCAATCGTTTGTGCGTCAGATCAGTTCGGCTCCCGACGATGCAACCATCGTGACTGCGGTGATTAGCATGGGCCGAAGTCTGAAGCTTCGTGTCGTAGCCGAAGGCGTGGAAACGCTCGAGGAATTGAATTTCCTTCGAGCCCACTTGTGCGACGAAGCCCAGGGCTACTATTTCAGCCGGCCGGTGCTCCCCCACCAATTCGCCAGGTTGCTCAAGGGCGGCATTCGCGATGCGTCGGTTGTCGTTCATCGGTGAGTATGAGCTTTGCGGCCGAATCCGAGAAAAAGTCCGCTGGCGCGAATGCCATGCCCGGGCTTGCCGCCAGTGAATTCGTATATGTTCGACGGTTCAGAATCGGCTAATGCAAGTCCTTAATAAAACCGCGTATGGCAATGTATCTCCTGCTCCCGCTGATCCCGTCGAAAAGCGCAGTTGCCCCCGCTTTCCTTTCTCGCCCGCGGTCGAAGTAATCGATATTCAATCGGACACCCGGCTTAAGGCGCGTCTCACGGATATCAGCCGAAACGGTTGCTACGTGGATACGATCAACCCCTTTGCCATGGGTTCTGCCGTCACGTTGATGGTCACAAGAGAAAATCTCTCATTCAAAACGCAGGCGAAGGTTGTTTATTCAAACCTTGGCATGGGCATGGGCCTGCTGTTCACCACCGCTGAACCTGACCAGCTCCAAGTGCTCGGCAAATGGCTAGGCGAACTAAGTGGCGCGGAAGTCGCTGGGCAGAGTTCGCCAACCCTCTCGCTGCAGTCTGACTCCGCGAATGGCACCGACCCTGAACTGCGTAAGATCGTCGCTGAGCTGGTTGCTCTGCTCAACGGCAAGAATGTCTTAAGCGATTCAGAGGGTATGGCCCTCTTAAGAAAACTCTCCAAGTAGCTGGACTCACAATGTTCGAGGTCTGAGTTCGCGCCGGCTTTTTTCTCGCGGCCGTCATAAGGCGCCTCTCGATTGTTGGCGATCGAAATCTTCAAGAGTGTCGCGCCTCACCGTGATGTGGTACCGTTCAGTCTCAGACACGAGCACGGGCTTGTC
Organism: uncultured Acidobacteriota bacterium; assembly: GCA_963718945.1. Lineage (GTDB taxonomy): Bacteria > Acidobacteriota > Terriglobia > Acidiferrales > UBA7541 > Acidiferrum. The sequence continues at coordinate 771,579 of CAVRAJ010000001.1, forward strand.
CCCGTTCCGCCGCTTGTGCAAGACTACCGAGCGACACACCCCTATGCCGCGTGCGAAATCGACGCAGCCGTCCAAAGTACGAAAACCTGCCAAAAATAGCGTCAGTTTGAAGACTCTCGCGGAACATCTGGGACTCTCGAAAACGGCCGTCTCGCTTGTGATCAATCGGGTTCCCGCCGCCAAATCGATACCGCATCGCACCCAGGAATTGATTCGCGCCGCGGCCCGAGAACTGAATTACAGACCGAACCATCTCGCCAGATCTCTCAGGCAGCAACGCAGCTTTACCATCGGCGTGATCGTGCCGGAAATCAGTGAGGGATACGCAGCGCTGGTCTTGTCCGGAATCGAAGATCACCTGCTCCAGGAAGCCTATTTCTACTTCGTGGTCAGCCACCGTCATCGGATTGAGCTAATCAGAGAATATCCTCATCTATTACAGCAGCGCGCAGTGGAAGGCCTGATAGCTGTGGATACCGCTCTTGCTGAAGGCCCGCAGGTTCCGTTTGTGGCAGTCTCCGGCCACCGGGATGTGCCCGGTGTCACAAATATCGTTCTCAACCACTCGCGCGCTGCGACGCTCGCTCTCGAGCATCTTATGAGGCTCGGTCACCGTCGGATGGCCTTCATCAAGGGGCAAGAATTCAGCTCGGACACCGTAGTGCGTTGGGATTCGGTACGCAGAGTCGCCGCGGAAATTGGCATCGAGATCAAGGACCGTTTAGTAGCACAACTGGAAGGCGAATCGCCTTCATCCGAACTGGGCTATCAGGTCACCCGGAAACTCCTTGCCTCCGGCGAGCCGTTTACGGCCCTCTTTGCATTCAATGACATCTCGGCCATCGGTGCAATTCAGGCTTTGCGTGAATCAGGCCGGCGCATACCTGAGGACGTTTCCGTGGTCGGGTTCGACGACATTCAGAGCGCCGCATTTCAGAATCCCGGTCTCACCACGGTCAAACAGCCTCTTCGCGAGATGGGTGTGCTTGCTGCTGAAACTGTTTTGCAACGGATCAACGCCTCGGTAAAGCAGACCTACCCAAGGGAAATCGTCGTCGAACCGGACTTCATTGTTCGCGGCAGCACTGGACCCGCACCCCGAATCGATCCAAAAAGGTGACGCCCCTCCTCAGGGTAGGACGACGATCCACAGGGTGAGCAGGACAAACTGAGATAGATTCATTTCGCTCACCGGTATTGTGACTTTTGCCTTTAACCTGCTTTTCGTTGCTCGGTTTGCTCTTCCATCCCTCGGTCCAGAGTCTCCGATGGAATTCGAGCCGACTTTATTAGGGAGCAGCTCGCGAGGGCAATTGACGGACGAACAGGAATCCTCGATGGAGACTTCTCTCCAGTCCTTAGCTATCGCCCAACCTCGCGACAGCGAGCGAACTTAGACCTCAGCGCCGTAAGGCAAAAGCCAAAGCAAAGCTCCGATGCAGTGCCTACCCCGCCGTTGGCGATTGCACAGCACAGGACTCGCGATTTCTTGACGAAGGAGCGACGCTCCGATAGCGTCAAAGAGTACGAAGTGCCTTCCCACTTCGTGGCGCGCGGTGCGCGCACAACACCCAGCCGGGAGAACCTCGTGGCCAACGCCATTATTACACTGACGACGGACTATGGAACCGACGATCATCTGGTCGGAACGCTTAAGGGAGTCATTCTCAAGATTAATCCGGAAGTGACCCTTGTGGACATCACGCATCATGTGGCGCCGTTCGATTTGCTCGACGGAGCGCTGGCCATCGGGGCGGCCTATTCTTACTTCCCCCCCAAGACCATTCACATGGTGATCGTGGATCCCGGAGTGGGAACGGAGCGCCGGCCGCTGCTCGTTAGCGGACAGAATCAGTATTTCATTGCGCCGGACAATGGCGTGCTCTCGGTAATTTTTGAACGTGAACAAAGCAACGTAGTGGTGCGGCACGCGAATGCAGAACACTACTACTTGCAGCCACTGAGCAAGACGTTCCACGGACGTGATGTGTTTGCACCGGTGGCGGCGTGGCTCTCGAAGGGCTGGCAAACGGCGAGCATGGGAGACGAGATTCAAGATTACAAGCGCTTTGCAATCCCTCGTCCGAAAAATGTGGATGAAGGCACTAAAGGAGTCGTGCTCCGGATCGATCCATTCGGCAACCTGGTAACGAATTTCCGTCTCGAGGATTTGCCGGGCGAAGCACAAAACGGCGAAGGCTTGAAATTACAAGTGGGAACCCATACAGTGGGCCGGCTGGTGGATACGTTTGCACACGGCAAAGCTGGCGAACCGGTTGCATATATAGGATCCAGCGGCTATCTAGAGATCGCACTTAACAAGGGGAGCGCTTCACGAACATTGAGCGTTGGCCGCGGAGCACCCGTGGTTCTCGCTAAAAAGTAGTTCCCCTCTTACCCCTAAACAAAGGTCTAAGGAAAAGATTCGGGACTCGTTGCGCGTTACTCAGCGCGCGTGTTCGAGCGCCGCCCTTTGCGAGCGAGTTCGTGGATCCAGCCAATCGCGCCAAGCATCCCCAAGAAGATTGAAGGCCAGCACTGCGCTCATTACAGCGAGCGCGGGAAAAATCATCCGGTGCGGAGCGTCAAAGAGATGGCTGCGCGCATCGTTCAACATGGAGCCCCAACTGGGCACAAGAGCGAGCACTCCAAGCCCGAGAAAGCTCAGTGTTGACTCGGCGAGGATCGCTCCGGCCAATCCGATCGTGGCCTGAATCAGAACAGGTTGAAGAATATTGGGAAGCAGACGGCGCAACATGATACGGAGATTCGAAGCGCCAATAGAACGCACTGCGAGCATGAATTCCAGTTCCTTCACTTTCAAGACCTGGGCGCGGGCGAGCCGTGCGTAGCCAGCCCACCCAGTGATAATCAACGCAAGGATCACTTTCCCTATTCCAGGGCCGAAAAATGCCGCGAAAGCGATCGCCAGCAAGATACCCTGAAACGATAAGAACGCGTTGATCAGCAGGAGATTTACGAACCGATCAAACCAGCCACCAAGAAAACCTGAGAGCAATCCGATCGCAAGACCTTCAGACCGCACCCAAGGACAACGGAAATCGCAACAAAAAGCGAGCCGCGCGCGCCTGCCGGACAGTGGCTTTGCGTTATGAGTGATGGCGGCCCTAGGCCGCTGCTGGGGTCGGTTGCTTCCGCTCGTGCCAGTAACCCAAGGCCGCGAACAGAAGGACGGCAGGCACCCCGGTCAGTCCGCAAGCGATAAAGAAAATGCCGTAGGCGTGAATGAGGCCGTGCGTGGTGCTCAGCCTTTCGACCGCAGCGCCGGAGAATCCCTTCAAGATTTTCCCCAGCCAGGCATAGGTTGAACTCAAGAGTGCATACTGCGTGGCCGTGTATCCCAGATTGGTGAGGCTCGACATGTACGCTACAAGCGCAACAGCGGCGAAGCTGAGACTGAAATTGTCACCCGCCATGACGAAGGCGAAGAGACGAATGCTCAAGCCCGCGAACGCGAGAGTCGCAAATGCGGCAGTCGCAGCTGCCTGCAAAATACCCCCGATGACGAGGGCGCGCATGTAGCCAAGCTTCAGCGAGCAGAATCCGCCTGCTGCGATGCCTGCAAACGTTGCGATGAGCCCGATGGACCCGCGCACCGCTCCGACCGTTTGCTTCGTAAGGCCGAGGTCGTGGTAGTAGGGATTCGCCATCGGGCCCATCATGAAGTCCGGCAACCGGTAGAGGCTGATTGCCGCTAACATTACAAGCGCGAGCCAGCCGTGCGCGCGGAAGAAAGCGATGAACGGTCCCACAATGGCGTCGAAGAAACGGCGCCAAAGTGGCGCTTCACGCCCTTTTTCATGCAGCCCCGCGTTTGCGCGCTCCGGTTCTTTTGCAAACCAGGTGGCCATCATTCCAACGGCCATACAGGCCCCGTAGATACCGTAGGACATGCGCCAACCCACGGCGGCGGCCACGATGAGGATTAGGGAATCCGTAGTCAGGAGCGCCAGACGGTAGCTGAACTGATAGGCAGACGCGAGGAGCCCTTGTTCATCTCCGTCGTCTGCTGATTCAATTCGCCAAGCATCGACCACAATGTCTTGTGTCGATGAGGCAAACGCGACGATGAGCGCACAAGCGCCAAGCCGGCCGAGTCCCACCTTCGTGCCAGTTGCGCCCATGGCGCAAAGCGCAACCCCGACGACGATCTGGGAAAACATCATCCATCCGCGCCGATGGCCAAGCCGCTTAAACAACGGCAAGTCGACGCGATCCATCAAGGGCGCCCACAGAAACTTCAGCGAATAGGCGATGCCCACCCAGGAAAGAAACCCGATCGCCGTCAGCGAGGTATGTTCGTCGCGCAGCCAGTAGCCGAACGTGTTGCCAACCAGATAAAAGGGAAGGCCTGAGGAAAACCCCAGCAGCAACATCGCCACCGTTTTAGGCCGCAGGTAATCGGCGATCCGGTGCTTTTGGGGACTCACGCGTTCATTGTCTATTGGAGCCCTCACGAAACTCAACGTTCATACCGCCGAACGTTGTCCATGCTGGCACTCTCGCCGGTTTGCTACGGTTCCGTCGCCGCGGCTTTCGATGCGCGAGCCGTCGTCTCGGCGCTCGGAGAGGTTTCCGCGGCCTTCTCTTCATTCGACGGCCGGACTCGCTGAATCTTCACTCGGGCGACGCGCCGGCCATCCATTTCCACGACCGTGAACCGATACTGCCCGTATTCGAAACTCTCTCCACCTCGAGGGATAAAACCAAGCTGGTCCAGCACGAATCCGCCTACGGTGGCGTACGCGGGGTCCTCCGGCAAGGTGATGTTGTATTGCGCATCCAGATCGCGGACGTTGAGGGCAGCATCAAATATGACCGCGCCGTCGGCTAGAGTCAGCGGACGTTCGACGACGTCAAACTCGTCGTGAATCTCGCCGACCACCTGTTCGAGGATGTCTTCAAGAGTCGCCAGCCCAAGAATACTGCCGAATTCATCGACGACCATCGCCATTCCGATGTGCCGCATGCGTAGCTCCTGGAGCAGTTCGCTCGCCGGTTTCGTTTCCGGCACGATCAGGACTTCGCGCAACACTCTCCGCAGATCGAAAGGAGGGGGTGGCAGATTTTCTTCCATCCGTCTTTCGCGGTCGAGCAGAATCCACAACATGTCCTTAATATGAACGAACCCGAGAATGTGATCGCCCGACCCGCGATATACGGGGATGCGCGAACGCTGGGAAGTGGCGAAGATGCGCATGACTTCATCCAAGGCGGCTTCGACGGGGAGAGTATGCATATCCGGACGCGGCACCATGATCTCGCGAACTTGAACTTGTCCAAGCTCAATGGCGCTTACGATGAATTTTTCCTCGCCCGGCGCGAGCAAGCCTCGTTCACGTGCCTGCTGGATTTGGATTTGCAGTTCTTCGGTGGAGTGCGCCGTGCCGTAACCCTGTGGCGAGGAGACGCCCATGGCCTTGACGATCGCGCCGGACATCCCGTCCAGCAGATCGATGGCCCAGCGAAAGGTGTGCAGAAACCATTGGAATGGCAGGGCGACCAAAAGCGCGACGCGTTCTGCCCTTGCGAGGCTCACGGTCTTGGGCACCAACTCACCGAGCACAACGTGCATCGCGCTCAACAAAGCGAAGGCACAACCCAAGGCCACGGCGTGGGCGAAAAAAGCCGTGCGCGTGCCGGCGCTGCCGTGCCAGATTTGCTGCAATGCGTTTGCAAGAGTGGCTTCGCCGAGAGCTCCGATTGCGAGACTCGACAGCGTGATGCCTACCTGGACGCCCGAGACGACACGGTGCAAATCCGCGAGCAGTCGTTCCACGACGCGCGCGCGGACATCGCCCTTCGCCACCAACTGCCGAACGCGGGATAGGCGCACGGCGACCAGAGAAAATTCCGCCGCCGCGAAAAAACCGTTGAGAGCGACGAGCGCCAACACTCCGATCAGCCGCACTGCGAACATAATTTCTCAGGGAACCCCTAGCGGCATTGTAGCAGGACGCCCGTCGCGCGCGAGGCACGCGTGTCTTCTCTACACACGTGTGATGGTGACAAAAACGTCTTCGCCGCTTAGCACCAGCTTAACGCCGCCGTTTTGTTCATGGGTCAGTTGCAGACGCTCGGCGAGCAACTCGTTGCGCAGAAATGCTTCGTGCGCCGTAATAGCTTCCGCGATTCGCGGTGAAGCGGAATAGCTGACGACGATGCGGTCCGAGATGTCGAGGTTCAGGGCTTTGCGCTGATCTTGCAACATACGGTTGAAGTCTCGCGCGAGGCCTTCCTGAAGAAGTTCCGGCGTCAGTTTCGTGTCCAGCGCCAGGAAAGTGCCCTGTTCAAGACTGCATTTAAGATTTTCCGGACCTTCGAAGTAAACAACGATTTCTTCGGGAGCGAGTTCGAACATTTGATCAGCTACTTGCAGCGAATACGGGCCGCCTGCAAGTACTTGGCCCGGATCGGCGTTTTCCAGAGCTTCTCCGATAGCCTTGAGATACCTGCCGGCGCGGGGGCCCAGCTTTTTTGCGTCAGGCTTCACCCGCACTTTCACAAGCGTTCTCTCATCTTCAATCAAAACGAGGTTCTTCAGATTTGCTTCTTCAAGGATTTGGGCAGCATAGCCGGCGTTTTCAAGGACACTTCGGTCGGCCCGGTCCTTGGGACGCACAAAGAGCGTGCTCAAGGGCTGACGAATCTTCACTTTGCTCTGCGTCCGCAGACTGAGAGCCAGGTTCTTGATGCGGACCACCGCTTCGATGTTCTGCTCGAGCGCTTGGTCGATGAGTGGAGCGTTGACCTGCGGATACGGCGTCAAGTGAACGGACTCCGGCGCCGATGCGTCGACCGAGCGAACGAGGTTTTGGTAGATATCCTCGGTCAAGAAAGGCAGCGCGGGCGCCATAACGCGCGTCACTGTCGTCAGCACTTCGTAAAGAGTTTGATAGGCTTCCGGCTCGCTCCGCCAGAATCTTCGACGCGAGCGGCGCAAATACCAGTTGGAAAACTCTTCGTCAAAAACCTGGAAAGCCTCGATTAGCTTGTAATGCTCATAATTCTGGAATGCGCTGTTCCCCTCAGCCACGAGGCGCTGCAATTTGCTGAGGACCCAGCGATCCAATTCGTTGGTCACCGGGAGAGCGGCACCGCCCGGTTTCCAGTCATCAGCCCCCGCATACATTACAAAAAAGCTGTAGCAGTTCCAGAAGGTCAGCAGCTTGCGCCTGGCATCGCCATCGATTGTTTGGCCCGTGTTGCCAGCAGGCTTTAGATCGGGAAAATTAAGATTTTGCGCGGTTTTCTGCTCTGTATAGATGTACCGCATCACCTCGGCGCCCAGCGCTTCCGCCGCTTCATCAAACGCGATCGAGTTGCCCTTGGACTTGTGCATCTCTTCGCCGCGAGCATCGCGAACCAGAGCGTGCCCCAGGAGAGCCTTGAACGGAGCGCGGCCGTCGATCATCGCGCTCATCGCCAGCATGGAATAAAACCAGTTGCGGAACTGCCCCGGAAAACTCTCGAGCACCAAGTCCGCTGGAAACCATTGCTGCCAATATGCTCGATCGGTCGAATAACGCATCGTGCTGAACGGCACGATTCCCGCGTCCAGCCACGGATTGCCGACGTCCTCGATGCGCTTTGCCAGGCCGCCGCATTTCTCGCAGCGAATCTTGACGGCGTCTATGTAAGGGCGGTGCGGAGAATTGCCTTCGAAAACTTCCCAGCCTTCAACAGCTTTTTCCTTCAGCTCTTCCCTGCTTCCGATTACCACGAAGTGGCTGCATTCGCCGCATACCCAGATCGGCAAAGCCAGCCCCCAGAAGCGTTTCTTCGAGATCATCCAGTCGCTCATGTTCCGAAGCCAGTCTTGCTCGCGCGCTTCGCCTTCCGGAGGAATCCACTTGATGTCTGGCACTACACGCTGGATGCGGTCGCGCCAATCCATGCGAATGAACCACTCGTCGACGGGACGGAACACCAGCTCTTCTTTGCAACGCCAACAGTGCGGATAAACGTGCGGATAGCGCTCGCGAGCCACAAGCATGCCACTGGCCTTCAACGCCGCAATCACGTCGTCCGCGACTTCATTGGCGTTCCGTTTGGTGAATTGCCCGAACCCGTCGAGAAAAACGGAACTATCGTCCAGCGGAGCGATGAAGGGAATACCGTTCTCTTTGCCAAGTTGTTGATCTTCCGCCCCGCAACCGGGCGCGATATGAACCAGCCCCGTGCCCTCGGCCTCACTGATTTCCTTCCAGGCAATCACGCGGTGGGCTTCCGCGGCCGTTTTGCCGCTGCCCGTCTCGCCGTACGGGAAAACGCCGCCGGGTGTTTTTTGCGCAGGGAGTTCGTCGAATGGCCCTTGATAGGTAAGGCCCAGCAAATCCTTACCCGGTATTTCCTCGATAAGTTCGACCCCTCCACTGCCCTTCAAGATCGTGCGGATCGATGGCAGTTTGTGTGTTTCGTGCTTCCCTTCCACTTGCAGATCCTGCACACGATCGTGCTCGAAGTTTCCTTTCGCAACGTAATAGAACCAATCGCCGTGCTTGACCTTGAGATAAGTCATCTCGGGATTCACGGCGACCGCGACATTCGATGTCAGCGTCCACGGAGTCGTCGTCCAAATCAGCAGGGCAGTTCGCTGCTGGCCGCCGTCTTGACCTTTGATCGGGAAGCGCACAAAGACCGAAGTATGCGTCGTGATGCGGCGCCCTTCGGCCACCTCCATTTGCGAGAGACCCGTTCCGCAGCGGCCGCACCATGGCATCACGTCGTGCCCGCGGTAAATGAATCCTTCCGTATGGCACTTCTTCAAGAAGGACCAGATGGTGTAGTTGTTCTCGTCAGAAAAAGTGAAGTAACTGCCGCCATATTCAGCGGAGCCCAGCTTTCGAACGATCTCGCTCGCGCGGGCAGTCTCCATGAGGCCGCTGGGCAGCTTCACTGTTAGCACGCGGTCTCCGTCCGCCATAGCGTCGCGCAAGGCGATCAATACCTTGGGATCGTCCCAATCGCACCAATAACCCAAGCGGATCGATTGCTCGGTCTGCCGCGCTGCATACGTCAGCACGCGCTCTTTGCATGCGCGGACGAAATTCTCCATGCCGTACTCGTAAATCTCGCGCTTCGTTTTAAGCCCGAGACTCTTTTCGACTTCGACCTCGACCCATAATCCCTGGCAATCGAATCCGTTCTGGTAGCGTAGCGCGCATCCGCGCATCGCGTTGTAGCGCTGGTACATGTCTTTCAGCGAGCGGCCCCAGGCGTGGTGAACTCCCATGGGATTATTTGCGGTGATCGGTCCGTCAAGAAACGACCACCGAGGGCCGTTAGCCGTCTGGTCGCGAAGTTTCTGGAAAACGCGATGTTCCTCCCAGAAGCGAAGAACCTCGCGCTCCATGGCGGGAAAATCGGGCACGCGGGGCACTGGTTTATAAATGTTCATGGGCAATATCTTCTTAGATTATCACAGCCGCCAAGCCCTGCCGCCCGGTTGCACACCAGGAGCGTGTCCACTAAACTCAGGTTTTACTTCATGCGCTTGGGAGAATGCTTGCGGACCATCCTCCGTTTTCTCGTCTGGACTTTGTCAATTATTGTGATCATCGCAGGCGTGGTGGCCTGGTGGTTTATCTATCGGCCGCTTCCGCAGCTCGACGGCTCGATTTCCCTGCCAGGCCTGCAAAAGGAAGTGACCGTAGAACGGGACAATTGGGGCGTGCCGCACATCCGCGCCTATTCTCTCGAGGATGCGGTCGAAGCCCAGGGCTATGTGATGGCCCAGGACCGCCTCTGGCAATTGGATTTGATGCGGCGGGCCTCGCGCGGGCAGCTCTCGGAGATCGTCGGACCGCTTGCACTTAAGTCCGACAGACAATTCCGCACCCTCGGCTTTTCCCGCGCCGCGGAACGCGACTTCGCCGCGATGGACCAAGATTCGCGCGCGCTTATGGAAGCCTACGCCCGCGGCGTGAATCGCTTCATCGACCAGCATCAGAAAAGCCTGCCACTGGAATTTTCCCTGCTCAACTACAAGCTTCAACCCTGGCAGCCCACGGATTCGCTCGTCATTGCCGGTTATATGTACCAAACGCTGACCGACACCTGGGAGCGCGAGTTGGACCGCGCCAAAGTCGAAGAGCGCGTGGGGACGGACCGTTCCAAGTATTTATTTGCGGAAAATTCGCCGATGGACCATTTTGTCCTCGGCGATCCGAATGTCCCCAACGACGGCTCGAAAGCGTCCCGGGCGGCCCCCCGGCATAGTGACGACGATGACGATAGGCCGGCCGACCCACTTCTGAAAGCTGAGGGGAGTGATAGCGGAATCGTCCGCACGCCGGAAACTTTTGCGGATCTTACGTCTGCGATGTGGCCCTCCATCCAGAACTACCTCGAAGAAACGCAAAGCGAGATTCGTCAAGGTCTAGGCAGCAACGACTGGGTCGTGAGCGGCGCACACACCGCAACCGGCAAGCCGCTTCTGGCGAATGACACGCATCTCGAACTATCTATTCCGCCCATCTGGTATGAAATCCATCTCAGCGCGCCAGGTTTTAATGCGGCGGGATTCACTCTGCCGGGAGCACCCCTGATCGTCATTGGTCACAATGACCATATCGCGTGGGGCTTTACAAACAACGGCGCCGATGTGCAGGACCTGTACATCGAGACGTTTAATCCCGCCGTACCCGACGAGTATCGCGTGAACGGCGCGTGGATACCGGCGCAAACTTTTGACGAAGTAATCCACGTCAAGGGACAATCGGATGAACATCTGGAACTGGTTGTCACACGCCACGGCCCAATCGTGCATCGCGAAGGCGATAAGGCCTACGCTCTACGCTGGACCGCCCTGGAACCTGGTGGCCTGGGAAATACCTATAACTGGCTTTCCCGAGCGGAAAACTGGCAAGAATTTCGAGCAGTCATGAAAAACGTTTGGGGCCCCGGGCAAAACGCCGTCTACGCCGATGTCGACGGCAACATCGGTTACGTGATGGCCGCCCGCGTTCCCATTCGAAAGAAAGGCCACGGTGAAGTTCCAGTTCCGGGCGATACCGATGACTACGAATGGACGGGTTATATTCCATTCGATCAGCTTCCCCAGGCGTTGAATCCTGACAGCGGGCTGATCGTTACTGCCAATGCGCGCGTCGTCGGTCCCAACTACAAGCCGTATTTGACGGACCGCTGGGAAGAACCTTATCGCACCGCGCGTATTTACGATCTCTTGCACAATAAGACCGGTCTCCGCCCCGTCGATATGCTGAAAGTCGAAACCGATACCTACAGCTACCCGCACGTCTTCCTTGCAGACCAACTGTTAGCCGGGGCCAAAACCGTGCAGCCGAAAGATCCTCGCGCGAGGCAGCTTGTGGATGAATTAAAAGACTGGAACGGAATCGCTGACGCCGATTCCTCCCTCGTCTCCTTCCTCGAGATGGCGCGCCGTGCCGCGTTACAACTGATCCTTGAACCTTATCTCGGGAAAGATACCAGCCTTTACGAATGGCGCAGCACCGCGTTCTTGCAAAAAGTCCTCACCGACCGTCCTGTCGCATGGCTTCCCTCCTCCTACACAAATTACGATGAATTGTTGGCCGCCGCCGCCGACCGCGCCGTGTCCCGGCTTGCGGAGCAGTCAAAGAGTGAGCGCATACGAGATTGGGAGTGGAAGGAATTCGATTCTCTGGATATGTTGCATCCGCTCGGCCGGCAAGGCTTGCTCAAACGATTCCTTAGTATCACCGGAAAACCACAATCGGGCACAGCATACAGCGTCCGCGCGGCGACGACGCACCATGGCCCTTCGATGCGCTTCATCGCCAATCTCGCCAATTGGGACGACTCGATTCTGTTGATCCCCGCCGGCGAATCCGGCCAGCTCGGCAGCGGCCACTACACGGATCAATTCTCCTATTGGTATGAAGGCAGGCCTATCATTACGCCGTTTAGCGACGCGGCAGAAGTAAAAGCGCGCAAACACACCCTCACCCTCAAACCCGCCCAATGATTAACCCTGTCACTTGGAGTGGTCTGATTCTGTAAGTATATTCGGGAAGTCTGCCTGACGCAGGAGTACAAACATGGCCAGCAGGAGCGCGCCGCTGACCCATGCCGCCGCGCATATTCCCTGAATCCCGCCGAAGCCAAGCAACTGCACAAAGCGATTGTTTCCGTTCTCGCCCGTGCTTTAGAATGCTGTTTACATCCGGCACCTGATCTTCGCGATCCGCAATGGAGGTTTCAGGGCCTGGAAAACATTCTTTGTGCTTACGGCCGCGAAGGAAAATCATGCCGCCGCTGTGGAACTGAAATCAGACGCATCGCGCAAGGCGGCCGCTCAACGTATTTTTGTGCATATTGTCAGAATTAGAAGCCGAGGTCACAGATCCATCGCGTGAATTCACCTGCTCCCAGGAAGCCCGAACCGCCCAAGAAGCCCGATTTTGAGCGCTCGCTCGCTCGTCTCGAAGAGGTCGTCCGCCGCCTCGAAAGCCCGCAGCTTTCGCTCGATGATGCCATGAAGCTCTTCGAAGAGGGTGTGGCGCTTTCCCGCGAATGTCAGAAACAATTGGAAGAGGCGGAAGGCCGCGTCGAAATTCTGCTGAAAAAAGCGGACGGCAAACTTGCCGCTGAGCCGTTCGATCCGGAAGGCGAGAACGAACCGTGAAGCTGACTGTTCTCGCGATGTGCCCGGTTCGTCCGTGACCATGCAGCCGCCGCTTTTCTTTGAAGAAGATCGCGTAGAGGTCGATGCATCACTCGACCGCATGCTGCCAGCGGAAACGGCGCAGCCACCTTCGATTCACCAGGCTATGCGTTATAGTGTTTTCGCGGGCGGAAAGCGCATCCGCCCGATCCTGTGTCTCGAAACGGCTCGCATCTTCGATTCGAACTCAACGCCCGCTCAATATCCCGCCTGTGCCATCGAGTTCATTCACACTTACTCGCTCATCCACGACGATCTGCCCGCCCTCGACAACGATGACCTTCGCCGGGGCAAACCGACGTGCCACAAAAAGTTTGGCGAAGCTGCCGCCATTCTAGCCGGTGATGCTCTGCTGACGCTGGCGTTTGAAACGATTGCCGCTGCTCCCGTCGATGCCAGCCGGCGCGTCGCCATCCTGGCGGAAATCTCCGGCGCCGCGGGTACCATTAACGGTATGGTTGGCGGTCAGGTTGCCGACCTCGAAGCCCAAGGCAAGCCCATCGACTCGGAAACGCTCGAATACATTCACCGTTCAAAGACAGCCGCCCTTATTCGTGCGTCCATTTCTTCTGGAGCCCTGTGCGCCGGAGCTTCGGCGGAAGATATCGGGCGACTGAGAAGGTTCGGCGATTCCATCGGATTGTTGTTTCAAGTCACGGACGATATTCTGGACGTGGAAGAATCTTCCGCGTCCCTGGGAAAAACCGCCGGAAAAGACATCGCGCAGCAGAAGGCTACGTACCCCGCGGTCTATGGACTCGAGCGGTCTCACCAGATCGCGCATGATCTCGCCGCAAACGCTCTCGGCGAGTTGACCTCCTACGGCGAGCGCGCGTCCCGGCTTCGCGAAATTGCCCAGTACCTCGTTCAACGCCGCGCTTGATGTAGCACACGCGCCATGAAATCCAAGACGGAACGAAAACGCCTCGACACTCTTCTCGTCGAGCGTGGTTTCGCCCAATCGCAGCAAAAAGCGCAAGCGATCATCCTGGCCGGTGAAGTCCTCGTGAATGGCGTGGCCGTGCCAAAGGCTGGAACGCAGGTTGCGATCGATGCGCGGCTCGAAGTGAATACCCGCCGCCTAAAATACGCCAGCCGGGGCGGCTTTAAGATCGAGGGGGCCCTCGAAGATTTTGCTATAGATCCGTCAGGTCTTGTTTGCCTCGACGTCGGCGCCTCCAACGGCGGCTTCACGGATTGCCTCCTCCAGTACGGTGCGGCGCGTGTGTACGCCGTCGATGTGAATGTCGCCCAGCTCGCCTGGAAACTCCAACGGGAACCCCGCGTGACCGCCATTGAACGCAACGCACGAGAACTAGGCCGCGAGGACGTCCCCGAACTGGCGGATCTTGTCGTGGCCGACGTCTCTTTCATTTCCGTCTGCAAAATTCTGCAACCTGCCTCCCTATGCGCGAAGCCCGGCGCGACTTTTCTGATTCTCATCAAACCGCAATTCGAGCTGCGCCGCGAAGATGTTGGCCCAGGCGGAATCGTCGAGGATGTTCGCCTGCATGAAAAAGCCATCGCGAAAGTAATAAAAGCCGCCGAAGCCGAAGGGTTGTCCTGCATAAAGGTCTGCCCCAGCCGGTTGACCGGCGCCGAGGGCAATCAGGAGTATTTTCTGCACGCTCGCAAAGCGGTCCTGAAGTAGAATCGCAGACGCTTATGCACACAGCGCAAGCCTTCAAAACGATCGGCGTCATCTCGCGTCCTCGCCGCTCAAATCTTTCCACCCTTGTGCCACCTCTTCTCCAATGGCTCCAAGCTCAGGGCCTGCGCGTGATTTACGATGAGGAGACGGCGTCCGCTCTTCCAAATCCGGCCAAAGGACAAACCCGCGAGCACCTGGCGGACCAAGCGGATATCCTGCTGGTGCTCGGCGGAGACGGCACGCTCCTGGCGGCCGCGCGCGTCGCGGCGTCGCGCTCTATACCCATTCTCCCCATCAATATGGGCAGTCTCGGTTTCCTTACCAGTTTCACGGTTGAGGAACTCTACCCCGCGCTTGAAGAGACTCTGGCCGGGAGATCCTCGATGAGTCAGCGCGTCATGCTGCAAGTCGAACTTGTGCGCGCGCAGGCAGTGGTCGATCTTCAACACGTCCTGAATGATGCGGTCCTCAACAAGAGCACTCTGGCCCGCATGATTGAGCTTGAACTTTTCATCGATGACGATTTTGTCTGCCGTTACCGCGCAGACGGTCTTGTCCTGGCCACTCCGACTGGCTCGACTGCGTATTCTCTTTCCGCCGGTGGGCCGATCGTTCACCCTTCCGTGGAAGCATTTGTCATCACTCCCATTTGCCCGCACACGCTCACCGATCGGCCGGTTGTCGTCCGCGATTCCTCTTGCATCGAAGTCAAGCTGGCTGGCAATGCCGAGTCAGTTTTTCTGACTCTGGACGGCCAAAAAGGCATCCCAATGGAATCGGAAGACCGCATCCGCATTACGCGTTCGCCTCAATGCCTCAAGCTGATCCAGCCCCCGAAGAAATCCTATTTTGAGATCCTGCGCAGCAAACTGAAGTGGGGAGAGATGTAGTTCCATTTTCCTTGACATTCAAGTGCCGCTCCCGTACCGTAGTTCCCAGGTAATCTTGCACCGCGTATCAAAAAAACGCCAATCTCCTGGTTGGCGTTTTTGCTTTTGGGAGCCGCTCGCCTGCTGAGGTCGTTCTTTGCAACTCTTGCCTAGCGCGCTGGCCTATGGACAGCTTTGGAGCGAATAAGTTATTTAGAATCAACACCTATGAAAAAAGCGGGGGGGCCAAGGACAGCCGTCAGAATCGGGGTCGTCGCGCCGGCGCAAGAGCATCCGTGCGCAGAAGATCGTCTTGCGTTTCTCGCCGTCGAATCAGTTTGGTATGGATTCCATCGATCAGGATCTCGCTCGGCCTCGTTCGCGCATTGTAGTTGGAAGCCTGGGTCATCCCGTAAGCTCCTGTTACCCAGATGGCAAGAAGATCTCCCGGCCTTACTTCGCCAAGCGGCCAGTCATGGAGCAAACAATCTCCGGTTTCGCAAACTGGGCCAACTATATCCACGCGATGCGCAGGAGTCTTGCTCTCGCTCGCCTCTCGTTCAATGCGTGTGATGGGATGTATCGCGCCATAAAGCGCCGGTCGAAGCAGGTCGTTCATCGCCGCGTCAATAATGACAAACGTTTTCCCGCGATTCCGTTTTGTATAAATCACTTTCGTCAAAAGAATCCCGGCGCTGGCGATTATCGAGCGCCCTGGTTCAAGGAGTAGATGAAGCCCGAGCGGCCGAACGCATTCAGCAACCAGCCGCGCATAATCCTCCCGCGCAGGCGTATTCTCCGTCGTATAGCGCACGCCCAGCCCGCCGCCCAAGTCGAGATACTCCAGCGGAATTCCTGCGCGCCGCAATTCCTCGACGTAGCCAGCAATGCGCCGAAAAGCCCGGCGAAATGGGTCCAGCGAAACGATCTGGGACCCAATATGTGCGCTGATTCCCTTCCACCGCAAATGCTTGGAATCCTTGTACGCGAGATAGAGCCGGCGCGCCTCCGGCCAATCCATCCCAAACTTGTGTGTGTGGCTGCCGGTGGAAATGTGCGGGTGTCCCCCCGCAACGACATCCGGGTTGACGCGAATCGCGACAGCGGGAACGCTTCCTCCCCTGGCTGCATGGCGCTCTGATTCTTCCACTAACACCTCGAGCTCCGCTTCGGACTCAACATTGAATAGCAGGATTCCGCTGCCTCGATGCACGATACGTGCTCCTCGCGGAGACGGCGAATATTGCAGCGCATCGCGAATTTCGTGCCGGGTTTTGCCCACGCCGGAGAACACAATCCGGTCGCCATGCACGCCAAGGCGCCCCAAGTGCTCAAGCTCGCCGCCCGAAACTATGTCAAAGCCGCTGCCCAGTTTTGCGAGAAGGCTCAAAATCGAAAGATTCCCGTTGGATTTCACTGCAAAACATATCGTTCGCGGAATCTTGCTCAACCCTCGATCGAATTCGTCGTAAGCATTCGTAATCGCCGCTCGGCTATAGCAATAGGTTGGCGTCCCGAATGAGGCAGCAGCAGCGACTAGATCGACTCCTTCGCAAAATACATGCTCAATACCTCTCACTCGGGGAGAATTTCTCCATGCAAACTGCGGCGTGAATTCCGCGGGGTCCACAAATGTCAATCTCTTGCGTGAATGGGCAGTCTGCGCGCTCATCGCACCTTCAACACCACGAGCGTCCGGTCATCCGCCAGCGGCGCACCTTGCGCAAACCATTCCACTTCCCTAAAAATCAAGTCAGCCAGTTCAGCGGCGCTCACGGCATGTTGCTGCTCGATGAGCACACGCAGCTTCTCGGTGCCGAAGAATTGCCCCTCGCTGTTGCTTGTCTCGGAAATCCCGTCGGAGTGAAAAACCAGGATGTCGCCAGGATCGAGCGATACGCCCCATTCGTCGTAGCTGACCTCTTCAAAAATGCCAAGAGGAAATCCCGTAAGTGCAATCTTGTCGCACCGTCCATCCTTGTAAAGCAGCGGCTGCGATTGCCCCGCGTTCGCGACGCGCAACTTACTACGGCCCCTCTGCCAGGTCGCGAAACATGCCGTCATGAAGCGCCCTTCGATCCGCCGCTCGCCGACGATTTGGTTCATCTGCCTGAGCATTTCTGCGGGCTGAAGCTTCTGCGGAGCGAGGCTTCTCATAATGCCGATCGCCACGGCGCCATAAAGCGCTGCTGCAGTTCCTTTCCCGCTGACGTCTCCGAGAGCAATTCCAAGTTGCTGCGGCCCGTAGCGCAGAAAGTCGTATAAATCGCCGCCTACTTCCCTGGCGGACAAGTATCGCGCCGCCAAATCCAACCCAAAATCCTCGGACGGCACGGACCGCAACAATGCGCCTTGAATGCGCTTCGCCGCCTGCAGATCGCGCTCCAGGCGCGCTTCGTCGCGGGCCACCTGCTCGTACAGCCGCGCGTTTTCCAAGGATACGGCGAGATTCGCGGCCAAAATCGACAACGTCTGAACGTGGTCCTCGGTAAAATAATTCAATTGCGGACTTTCGAGATCCAGAACGCCGATCACTTTCCCTTTGTGCATCATCGGAATGGCCAGCTCCGAGCGCGTCTCTGGATTCACCATCAAATAGCGCGGATCGACCGTCACGTCCGGAACGACCACCGCCTCTTTCAAAGTCGCGGCAGCCCCCACAATTCCTTCGCTTGCGGCCACCCGCATCTTTCCCTGAACGCGCTGTCCGTGTTTGACGTCCACGCGGTGGCGGAACACTTTCTGTTCTTCGTCGTACAACATGAGGCTAAGTATCTGGTAATCGATAACCCGCTTGATTTGCTCGGCCGCGCGCCGCAGCAATTCTTCGACATCGAGAATCGAGCTCGTCTCGCGCCCCACTTCATTCAGCAGCAGCAAGGTTTCCGCCTGCGCTCGCACACGTTGGAACAACCGCGCGTTCTCAATCGCCACTGCCAGACGGCTCGCGAGAAGCGTCAATATGCTTTGCTGCTCTGGCGTGAAATAATCCAGGTGCCTGCTCTGAATATCGAGCACCCCCACGCATTTCCCTCGCAGCATCAGAGGGACAGCCAGTTCGGAGCGCACGCTCTCAATGGCGTTGATATATCGCTCGTGCTTCGAGGTGTCGCTCACGCGCACGGAGTGACCCGTGGCCGCCGCCGTCCCGGTGATTCCTTGCCCGATCGGAATGTGCAGGTTGTCAGTAAGTTCCCGGGGATAACCTATGGAAAATCTGTGCTTGAGGTACGCCCCGTTCCCTTCGACCATCAGCACGCCGAAGATTTCGTAGTCGATATGCCTCTTAATCAGCGCCGCGCTGCGCGCCAGCACCTCGTCCAGATCAAGCGATGCATTGACCTCTTCGCCGATTTCGGCCAGCGTGCTTAGAACTTCAGCGGAAACCTCCGTCGTTACAGTGGCGGCCCCTTGTGTCGCGATCGCGTCTGTCGATTCATTGGTCGGATTCATGAGCTGATTTCATTATAGCAGGCAGGCGCGGGACATCTGCGGGGGCGTCCGTCTATGGAGCAATCCCGATATCGGGGCCAGGCCATTGCAAACACTGAACTCTTCTTCTCCGCGCCGTCAACCGATCGATTTTTTCTCTTTATCCGGCGCCTTCAGAGTGAGCACTCCGACGCCGTGGAGATTCCGATAGCGCTCGGCATAATCCAGCCCAAACCCGACCACGAATTCGTTGGGAATGCTAAATCCGACATAATCCGCACGCACCGCCGCTATGCGGCGATCCGGCTTATCCAGAAGCACGGCAACAAGCAATCGCTTTGGCTTCCGCTGTTCAAGTACCCGCAAGAGGTATTCCAGCGTCATCCCGGTATCTAAAATATCTTCCACGACAATGACCGTTCTTCCTTCGATGCTCGCGTCCAGATCCTTTGTCAACTTCACCTGGCCGGAAGATCGCGTGTCTTTTCCATAGCTCGACACGGCAATGAAATCCAGCGACACCTCGCCCGGGATTCCCCGAGCCAGGTCCGATAGAAAGAACACCGCTCCCTTCAAGACACCCACCAGAAGCAGCGGCTCTTTTGGGAAGTCCTGGCGAATTTGCTTCGCGAGCTCTTGAATCCGTCGTTGAATGCGACGGCGCGAAATAAGAATCCTAACTTTTTCGCCGGGAACTCTCTGCGTGGTCAGGGCTTTCTTCTTCGTCGCCATGGTCTTCCCCAAACTAGAACCGCGACTCTAGCGCACGTCCTCGCTCGCGAGCAAGGTTCAGGAGCCACTTTTTCGAACACTTCAACCTTCAGCACTCCACTTGCATCCAATACCCCACGTGAAACAATGCAAGGACTCCGTTTTTGCCCGGCGTTTTTCGTCGACCATGCGTGGGATCTTTCTTGAAGGAGGCTAGCGCGAATGCCTGAGAAAAAACTTCCTGAGCCTTGGCTGCGGGGAACCTTCGCGGAGGCTCCCGCCGTTCATCGAGCCGTTCTGCACGCTCTGGAACTGGCGGGAGAAGACTTGAAGCACTGGTGTGGTCAGCTCAGCGATGAGCAGATGAATCGCCGTCCATTGCAAATCGCTCCGGTTGCCTTTCACATGCGCCACATCGCGCGGAGCTTGGACCGTCTACTGACGTACGCCGAAAACGGTTCCTTAAACGAGTGTCAATTTTCGGCCTTCAAATCCGAACTCGAGCCCGGCGCCTCTCGCGACGAACTCATTGCCGAATTGTCTGAAGCTCTGACAAAGAGTGCCGCTCGTATTCGCAATCTATTCCATGCTGACTTGGAGACTTCGCGGACCGTGGGACAGAAAAAGCTGCCCACCACGCTTGGCGGGCTTCTGGTTCACATTGCCGACCACAGCCAGCGCCATGTGGGGCAAGCCATTACCACCGCGAAGATTGTGCTCGTGCTATCGCCCTAGGCGCCGCCGCTTGATCTCTTCCAGGGGCACCTGTGTTGAAGCGCTCGATGCGCGTTATGATGCCAAAACCAGCCTCGGCTATACTCCCAAGTTCCGGAGGACTCGGTTGCTAGAAGCAGCAGAAAGCACACTCTTAATCTTAAGCGCGCTGTTTCCCATAGTGAATCCTCTGGGTAACAGCCCCATTTTTCTGACTCTTACGCGAGGTTACGCGGCCTCCGCTCGGCGCGCGCTCTCGCTGCGCGTCGCCATCAACAGTTTTATCCTCCTGGTATGTTCATGCCTTGTTGGAACGCATATTCTTAGTTTTTTCGGTATTTCTTTGCCGGTGGTGCAGGTCGGCGGGGGATTAATCGTAATTTCCACGGGCTGGACAATGCTGAAAAGCAGCGAGGATGACGAGGAGGACCACGAAGGAAATGTCCGCAAAGAAATCGGTCCCCGCGATGAATTCAAGAATGCCTTTTATCCCCTGACGTTGCCCTTGACCGTTGGCCCCGGGTCCATCTCCGTCGCCATTACTCTTGGAGCCAATCTGCCCCACCGCCATGGCATAAATCTTTTGGGCCTGCTTGCCGTGGTTATCGGGTCTTTCATCATCGCGGTGAGCATCTACCTGTGTTACGGCTTTGCGGAACGACTGGCGCGCGCGCTAGGGGCAACTGCGATGACCGTCATCATGCGCCTCTCATCGTTTCTTCTCGTTTGCATCGGCGTGCAGATTCTTTGGAACGGCGCGAAGGCTTTGATCGTCGCCCTTCCCGCGTTCGCGCGCTAGCGCGCGGATTTATTGCAAGCGCGTCCGCAAATGCGCGACTTTCTCCTGAGAGCATGTTCTTCCACACGCTCAATAATTCAAATGGAAATTCAACAAGTGCCAGTGGTAAATGAACCAGAAGAATCCCACGCACCCGAACGCCAGGAATGTATTCCAGATTTTATTCCAGAACCATTGCTGCCCGTCGCCCCACGATTTCACGGCGTTGTAGATGGCCACAAGCGACCCCAAGCCGGCAATCAGGCCGAGCACTTGCAGCAGGTGCAACCATGGGTCGGTATGCTCCGAGAGCCCCGAGGGATTGCTCAGCTTGCTGACAAAAATCAGCAGCCCCACGGCGTAGATCACAACGCCAAAGCAAACCAGCCGGACCAGCATGCGGAACCGCTTCGCAACCGGATCCATGGCAAGCGGTTTGCCATAATGCTTTCGAATCATCGCGCCAATGGGCCACATCAGCAGCGTCAGCACGATAACGGATAGGCTGAATCCGATGATGAAGTAGTTCACGCTCTGCTTGTCGATCGGATTATTTACTTGTTGAAATACCATGAACGGGTAATCGATATACGCAACGCGGCGGCCGGAAGCGTCATTGATGAACGCGATTTTCGCCTTCCCATCCACGTCGCGAAACACCATCGGCCCTATTTCCCGAAAATGCAGCGGTTGCTGGTTCAGCCCCTTGAACCCACCCATTGAGATGGTATTGTCCTTGGGATTCACGGTTACTTTTGTCTGGCCAATCACCCCAGTCACGGCCAGAACATTCGTCTCGAAACGCCGGCTCACTTCGTACGTCCCAACGACGCTTTGCGCATCCTGAGCCGCTGTCGTCATCACCGGTTCCTTCAGCGGTTCCGCCGGAAAATAGCGGTCCATGAATTTATCGTAAAGGATACCGCGCGCATCTATTTCCCCTCGTCCGGCGCTGTTGTAAGAGACGAAGAGTCCGGCATTGGCGTCCAAAATTAAAAACAAGTCGCTGTGGAAGGAAACCGTATCTCCGCCGTGCGAGATTACGCGGTGCCCATTTTCCAACTGCTCATAGAACCCCAGGCACATCGCGTTCATGGCAGGCGGCCATCCCTTCTGCCGCGCGTGCATTTCCACCGCGGTCTCCGGTTTCAGGATTTGCACGTCCCCATATCGTCCGTTCTGCAGGTGCATGATCATGAAGTGCGTCATGTCCACGGCGGACGCCGAGAGCGAACCGGCAGGAGCAACCTGCACATATTCGAACGGCTTCGGTTCCCCCGAACCCAAAATATAGCCGTTAGACATGGACGGCTTGAGAGCCTCAGGGAGCGGCTGGCGAAACGTAGCGTGCGTCATGTTCAGCGGCTTGAAAAAGTGCTCGTCAACGTAGTCGTTAAAATTTTGCCCGGAAACGCGCTCCACGATGTAGGCCGCCAGGGTTGTCGCATAATTCGAATATGCCGGTGTCGTTCCCGGAGGAAAGATTCTGGCTGGCATGTGCATGCGCAAATATTGTGAAAGGGGACGCAGATCTTCCGCCGAGCCGACGAACAAGTCCTTGGCCGTCTCCTCAAAACCGGTACTGTGCGTCATGATGTCGCGCAACGTAATCGGCTTGCCAAAAGCCGGGGGAATCTTGAAGTCGAGATAGTCGTTTACGTCGTGATCCAGGTCCAGTTTGCCCTGCTCAACCTGTTGCATCACCGCGGTCCAAGTGAACAGTTTTGAAATCGATCCAGGCCGGAACAGCGTGGTCTCGGGTGAAACCGGCACTTTCTTTGCCACATCGGCATAGCCGTAACCCTTCGCGAAAACCAGCTTCCCGTCCTTGACCACCGCGATCACCGCGCCGGCGATGTCCGCATGCTCGATCTCCTGCGGCAGGAATCCATCGAAGAATGCTCCGAGGTCTTCCGTATTTAATTCCTGCGCATGCGTGGCTACGTCCTGGGAAGCTGCGACCTTTGCCATCGTCGCCGGGGTCTTCGAATCTGGTGTTTTCGTCGCTTGTGCATGGCTCGCGGAGCAAATAAAAGCCGCCGCACAACCCAGCCACGTGAGTCTCGCACTGATCGATTTGTTCACTGTAACAACCTCCCTGTTCACGCGGCGCTGCTCGAAAAACAAGGGACTGCGCCGTTAGCCTGCATTACCGGACCGCGGACATCTGAAACATTTGTTGCATTCTTGTGTGACGGAGACTAAGTAGCAAGCGCGCGATTGTCAAGTGTTTTGCTATGGCTGGTCAGGACTTCCCTGGTAGGTGGCGCGGCAGTAGAAACGGCCGTATCTACCGCCTAAGACTGGTGCAGTTCAGTGGCTCGGGTTTTCCCCTTTTGTGCCGCGCGACTGCTGAGTGGAGGTGAGATGGAAGTTTCCGAAGCTTACGCGGCCGTCCGCTTGCTGCTCCAATTACTTGTCCGCGCGGTGAGTTGCTCGATTCGATCTCGCCTCACCGCATATCCAATGCCCGGCGTTTTCGGAACGTGGATGGTGCCGTTCGGGGTAACCTCAACTTCGGGCTCGATGATGTCTTCGGTCCAATAGCGTTTGCTGGCGGACACGTCACCGGGAAGCGTGAACCCGGCGAGCGTTGACATGGCAATGTTGTGCGCCCTCCCAATCCCGGTCTCCAGCATTCCGCCGCACCATACGGGGATCGCATGCGTTCGGCAGACCTCTTCCACCCGTCGCGCTTCGCTGTGCCCTCCCACGCGCCCGAGCTTTATATTGATAATCCGGCAAGCGTTCAACTCGATTGCTGTTAAGGCATGTCTGGCGTTGTTGATGCATTCATCGAGGCAAATCGACGTGTGAAGCTGCGACTGAAGTTTCGAGTGCGCGTAGATGTCATCCCAATTCAACGGCTGCTCTATCATCAACAGCTTGAACTCATCGAGCTTTCGCAGATGCCCGGCATCCTCCAGCCGATAGGCGGAATTGGCGTCCACGGATAGCAGTATCCCGGGAAACTCCTTGCGCACCGCCGCCACGTACTCCAGGTCTTTTCCCGGCTTGATCTTCAGCTTGATTCGCTGATAACCACTGCGCAGCTCTTCCTCCACTCTGATTATTAGCGACTGCGGATTCTCGCGAATCCCAAGAGACACGCCACTGGCAATCTCTTCCAGCGCGCCTCCCAGCAACTTTGAAAGAGGAACCCCTCTGATCTGCGCCTCCGCATCCCATAGCGCGTTTTCCACTCCGCTCTTCGCCATTTGATGCCCACGGATAGCAGCCAGCAACGCGGGACATTCCGATGCAGAACAAACCGTCTTCCCGATCAGCGCGGGAGCGACAAAATCCGAGATCACATGCCACGCCGTATCCGTGGTTTCCGAATTGTAGCCAGGCGTCTCGCTGGCTGTCACTTCTCCCCATCCGCTCACTCCGTCCGCGACAATTTCAACAAGAATAATCCGGCGCTGGTGGGAAATCCCAAAGCTGGTCTCGAAGGGCGCCTTGAGCCGCATTTGCACTTCGCGCAATGTGATGGATTCAATCTTCATAAAGCTCCAGGAGGGACGTTCCTCCTTTTTCGTCGAACTCGACTCCAACGGCTGCAACGCCGATGGCATTTTGAACAAGACCCTAAGTGCGCTTCGGCAGCTCGCTTCGAACCTGCAGCTCCAGGACAACTTCCATTGGTGAAATAGGGGTTCTTTGTGCCGCAGCCGTCCTTGTCGTAATCGCCACACTCTATTATTAACGCAACGTTTGTTGCATTACTTGGAGAGGCTCTAGTCCTCCGAAGGACAAAGTTGAGATGCTGTCGCTGCACACTCCTATTCACGTGCATTCCGTGGATTGTATCTTATTGGAACATACGTTGCACTCCTCGTTTTATCAGATCTGGACGTCGCCTCGACTTTATCATCAGGTTTCCCTCGGCATTCTGCTTTCCCTCACAAACTCGATTTAATGGTGCGGTTCGGCCAGCGCGGCTGTAAAATTCGCGGCGTGGAGGGATGATAAATGATCGATCGAGAAAGAACAGCAATCGTGATTGGCCTGCTTGCCGCGTGTGGTGCACTTGGAACAGTCGGCGCTCGCGCGCAGGGGAAACTCTCTGCAAAGTGGGAGGAACTGACGGCGGCCGATTTTCATCAGGGCATTCAACAGTCCAAGGGTACGTGCCTGCTGCCCTTTGGCATCCTGGAAAAGCACGGACCGCATTTGCCTCTCGGAACGGATTTGCTGAACGCGCGTTACGCTTCGCTGCAAGCGGTGGCGCAGGAGTATGCCGTCGTCTTCCCGGAATACTATTTTGGACAGATTTTTGAGGCGAAACACGAACCCGGAACCATTGCTTATAGCGCGGACTTGCAGTTAAGACTGCTGCAGGAGACGACAGACGAGATGGCGCGCAACGGCTGCAAAAAAATCTTGATTGTGAACGGCCACGGCGGAAACGAGTACCTGCTGCCCTTCTTCGCACAATCGCAAATGGACCATCCGCACGACTACGTCGTGTACGTACTTGACGGTGAGCGGAGCAAGCCTGGCGGGCCGGGCAGAAAATCCACGGGCATCGACTATCATGCCGGAGAAAACGAAACCTCGAACACCATGGTGTCGCGGCCGGACCTCGTGCATCTGGATCGCGCCGCGAGCGAATCGGGCGCCGACCAGAAGCGCGTGAATTTGCCGGAGGACGTATACACCGGAATCTGGTGGTACGCGCGCTTCCCCAATCACTATTCCGGTGATGGATCCGTCGCAACCAAAGCGCTTGGCGAGTGGAACATGAAGAATTGGATTGACTCGATCGTCGAAGCCATTCGCTCGGTCAAAGCAGATAACCAGAGCCTGGCACTCCAGAACGAATTTTACGAGAAGAGCAAGCACCCTTTCGATACGCCGCAGTAATTAGCGCGAAGCTAGATCGTGAGTGACCAAGATAGACGGCTCCCGGTGACCGCGAGATTGGCATGGATGCTTCCGAGACTCGCCGCAGCTCTCTAAGTGTCGATGCTCCTTGCCTCCAGCGCGCGGCGATTGAACGGGCGGCCGAGGGGTCTGCGACTACGATCGCTTGAACCGTAATGCCTATGCAGTGATGGAGGCCGGGTACAAAATGCATGACCGCGCCTAGGACCCTCTCTCTCCGAACAAGAAGATTAAATCAAAATCGTCTCAGTGCTCCGAGAGGGGTCCAACCGCGGTTTGAAGCGTAAGATTTTGCATAACCACCGAGAAGAGGCGCCGGATCCCCTCGCATACAATCGGGAACCCGTTCGCCTCCGCCGGGGAGATGAAACCCAATTACCTGTTGGCGCTCTATTTGTTGTGAAGGGTGTTGGGAGTGCCGATGCCGGTGCAGGCATCGTAGCCGAAAAATGCAAAGATTGCGTGCTCACCGCACGTACCGTAGAAGGTGTCGTTGAAGGAACCGCCGATGATGTGGTTGTAGAGTTCGCGGTTTTCGTCCTGACTGGAGTTGCGGAAGCCGCCAGCGGCGTTGACGATGCCAGCCAAAGAGGGGGCGGAAACGCTGGTGCCACCGACGACGAACCAGCCGGTTCCGAAAACAGGGTTGCTATCAAAAACCCAGACTCCTGTCGCCGGGTTGGCGTCGAAGGATAGATCGGGCGTGCCGCGAGAATTACCGACAACAAATCGGACGTTGTCCTGGAACGCGGGGCGAGGCTCAACCAGACTGGAACCCTGGCCGGCATCCTGCCAAGTATCCTCGAAAATGAAGTTGCCCGTGTTCGGATTGCGCGAGACGCTAGTACCACCCGCTGAGACGACGTTCGGAGAAACGCTGGGGTATTCTGTGCCGGGACTGTCACCCGCGGAAGCAAAGAAAACGACGCCTGGGAAAACGAAAACGGGGTCGAAGAGAGTCTCGGAAACGGAGCTATTTCCGAGTGATGGGTCAAATTCCCCAGTACCGAAGCTCATGGAAACCTCGCCACCGCCGGCGGCCGCTACCAAACTGGCGCCAAGCTGAACGGCGTTAAAGAGGTTGACGAGGCCATTGTTGGGGGCTTCTATCAGAAAGAGCTTGGCTTGGGGAGCCATGGCGTGAGCCCATTGCAAGTCCAAAGCGGTTTCAATGTGAAAACCGCCAGAAGGATCCAGCCCAGGTTCAGTACCAGTGAGGTATCTAACGGTCAGATCCGCGGGCGGTAGACCAAATTGTGTAGTAAACACCGCGAGATCCGCGGCAGCGGTGGGATCGTCAAAGCCCTCGATTAGGGCAATAGCTCCAGCACCCTTGCCAGCGTTGGGATTCTCAGTGGTAACGTCGGGATTGCAGCCTGGCACCTCGTGATGGACGAGGTGATAAATGCAGCCCAGAGAAGCTGGGGTCTCAAAGAAGGCACCGGGGAACGGCTCCAGTTCGTTGGGCCGGGCCGCAGGGCCGAAGTTCATTGCGGAAGGGAGAACGAACAATCGAAGATGAGTGTGAGCATTAACGCCAGCGTCGCCGCGCTGAGCAATGCTGGATTTGGGAATCATGACATGGCCTCTGGCGGCGATGCGAGAGCCTTGTTGGGCCGAAGTGAACCCGGGAGACAACAGTACGACGACTGAACACAATAGGACGCACAGAACCAGCTTTTTAGGCATAAGAACCACCCCTTAGACTGTCTTAGGATCGAGCCCGCGGACAGTGCGCCCGATACTATTCTCTAACTAAAATAAGTCAATCCCCTTTCGCTAATTTTCATGCTTCAGTAATGACAACGCATGTAAGGACTTGAGTGGGTAGGCAAGGAGCGGAAGCAGACTAACGTTCAGTTGCGAAGATTCAGCGGTCGCGGCGAAGGTGCTCTAGCCAACGAGTCAGGATGGCGACGGAGGCGGGTTCGAGGTCGATGAACTCGAGGCCCATGCCGATTCTCGGCTTGACGATGCGGACCATGGCCAGCGCTTCAACGCTTTCCCCTTTGCGTTTGAGGGTGACGCGGGTGCGCGATTTGACGGCAAGGGGCTTACTGGTGCAGACGAAGCATCCGCCGAGGGATAGATCCGAAGTGACGCCGTCCGAGCGGGCTCCCGATTCGAGATCGAGGACTTCCGCGTCCGCAGCAAATGGATAACGAATAGCGTAACGGCGGTCGCGCAGGCTAGCCTTGCGCGACGCTCCATCAGAGATTCGGTCGGTCATGGAGATAACGTTGCCCACTGTCAATTAGGCGGGGGAATAGCGAATCAGGATGAACAGGAAGAGCGTTCCCCTCTGTCCAATAAGAGTGGCAGAGAAGGTAAAAAATAGGGGAATTGTGAAGGGCAGCAAGGCGAAAGAGGCAACAGGGCTATTCGGCAGCGGGCCGTCAGCACGAAGACCGCGAGATATTAGTTGGTAGGACAAAGTGAGGTGACGCAAGAGGCCGCGCAGAGGAGGAGGATGCTAGTCTGGGATCGTAGACTTCCCTCATGGTAAACGAAACGATGAGAAGCGACGGACTCCGGCAAAGCGACCGCGTGAGTTTCCGAATGCCTGTGGAGGCATCCTGGACCACGAGCAGCGGAGCGGCCGTGAAGCATATTGCGGAGACCATGCTAGTGAGCCGCAATGGAGGAGTTTTGCGGTTGGAAGAACAATTGCCGGCGGGACAAGAGATTACGCTGCGGCGGATAGAGGGAGATCAGGTAAAAACCGCGCGAGCGCGCGTGGTCGCGGAAATCGACCAGGAACCGGCCGGCTTTTTGTATGCGATTCACCTCTCGGAACCGCGAGCGGATTTCTGGGACATCGACTTTCCGTCTCCGCACAAGGCAGACGAGGCCTTGGCAAGGCTGTTGATGGAATGCGGATTCTGCCAGAGGCGCGAAGTTGTTTACTTGAATGAGTTGGAACTGAAGTCCTTCGAAGTCCGCAAGTGTGTGGCGCGCCTCTGCAAGCATTGCGACACGCCCTCTATCTGGATCGAGGCGCAGCCCGAAATTAAGACGCAAGAAAAGGGAGCGGCAAATCCACAGACGGTGGAAGAACGCGTGATCCCGCGGCGAAATCGAACCAGGGTGAAAGCGCGCGTTTTGGCGTGTATCCGAAGGCGGGGATTTCAGGAGGAAGTGGCGGTGTGCGAGGACTTGTCGAAAGGCGGGTTGAGTTTTCGGAGCCGCAATGAGTATCCGGAAGGATCGCGCGTCGAGGTGGCGGTGCCCTTCACGCCGGGGAGCGGCGCGATTTTTGTGCCAATAAGGATTGTGTTTTCGCAGGCGATTCCTTCAGCAGGTTTGTACCGACACGGCGCGGCGTACATTCGGCCGCCTAGCGATTCAGCGGATTGACGCGGAAACTCCATTAGAGTCCGATACGCTTGTTTGAGGTTCTTTCCTGTCGAGGTGAGAGTCTCCCACGAAGAAATAACCCGCGGAAGGTCTGACGAGATCGGGTCGTATGTATTGCCAGGCGTGGCGCAGCGTGTTGCGCCGCTGCAAGTTCAAAGCGCGCTAGTCCATTACATTGGCGATGTCGCGCTCGTGGCGGCGGCGATGCAGATAGTGCATGGCGATATTCAGATAAGCCTGCCCGCACGGGGTCTCAATGGCGATGACCATTGCTTCGGTATCCGAGCTGCCTGCGAGGCCCTCCTCGTTCATGTGAATTTCCGGCGGAAACACTTTGAAGCGGAACCCCTGGTCGTTGAGAAGCGTGACGGAATTGCCGATGACCATGTTCGCCAGTTCGCAGACAGTTTCTCGGATAACTTGATCGTTGCTGGGAAGCTCTGATCCAGCGAGATGACTGGCCACTTTCATGGCAACATCCGGTGAAAGATCGAGAATCACGCGGCCTTCGATGTCACCTTTGATGGCGATTAGGGCGGCCACGCCTTTGCGACGATAAGTATCTTCGTCCATGGAAAGGTCGAGAATTTTTGTCGGCGCCTGTAGAGATTCGGCAAAGACGGCGTCGGCTGCGTTAATGAACGGCTGAATGAGTTCCATTCTCATGCGCGGTGCTCTCCTGCGAAGGCGACGGGCGCGCCAACGGCGTTGGGATCGTCACTGAGAACGTAACGGAGAATTTCGTAAAGGACTTCGGGCTTGACGGGTTTTTGCACGAAGTGTTTCGCGCCCTTCTGGAGCGCGGCCAGGATGTTTTCCTGGTAGCCCACCGAAGAGACCATGACGATGCGCGCATCGGCATGCTGGCGAACGATGCGCTCGACGGCCTCGATACCTTCCATCTGCGGCATGGTGATGTCCATGAGCACGATGTCCGGCTTGGTGCGATTGAACTCCGCGATGGCGGTGAGGCCGTCGCCGGCTTCCCCAGCGACTTCGCCGCCGAACATCTCAATCATCTTGATGATGTTTTTGCGAGCGAAGACGGAGTCGTCCACCACCAGGTAGCGAACGGGTTGATTGTCTTTTCGTAACAGAGCGGCGAATTGTTGCATGGCCTTCTCCTTCTCCCGGCACGGCGTTAAGTGCGATGGGAAGAAACGGGTGTCCTTTCCGGTTTCTCGTTCTTATCGAATTTTTCTGAGCTCGAGCGATCTCCGCCGTAGTTTTGAACCAGGTAGCCGGGCAGACCATCCAGCGGAATCACTTTGTTTGCATAACCCCTGGAAATGGCGGCGCGTGGCATGCCACTGACGACGCACGTATCTTCGCTCTGTGCGATCGTCATTCCGCCGGCATCTTTGATGGCGCCGAGACCTTCCGCGCCGTCTTCGCCCATACCGGTCATCAAGAGGCCGATGGCGGTAAGACCGAATTGCTGGGCGACAGAATGAAACAAAACGTCGGCCGATGGACGGTGGCCGTTTACGGGAGGCCCATCGGATAGGACAGCCATGTCACCTCGGGGCATGCGGCGAACCATAATGTGGCGATTGCCAGGGCAGATCAGAACGCGGCCGGCAACGAGCAAGTCGCCCGAGCGCGCTTCCTGGACTTCGAGAGCGCAGCACTCATCGAGGCGCTTCGCAAACATTTCGGTGAATCCTTCCGGCATGTGCTGGACAACAAGAATGCTGGCGGGGAAGTCCGCGGGAATTTGCGAGAGTACATATTGGAGAGCATTGGGACCACCGGTGGAAATCCCGATCGCGACGATGCGATTCGGGGGAAGCGCAGCGCAAGACGGCTTCTTCTTGCGTTGAGGAGGATCGTCGGAAACGACGGCGGCGGGCAATTTGCGGCCGGCGGCGCGTTTGGCAACTTTGATCTTTTCGATCAGAAGATCGGCAATGGAATCCAGGTGTCCGGCTGCGGCGTCTTGTGGCTTGGGGACAAAATCGATGGCGCCGAGAGCGAGGGCCTTCAGTGTGGCGTAGGCGCCTTCCTTGGAGTGCGTGCTGAAGAGCACGACTGGCATCGGGGCACGGCGCATTATCAGGCGGAGCGTCTCCATCCCGTCCATGCGAGGCATCTCGAGGTCGAGAGTGACAACGTCGGGATGCAGCTCCTCGATTTTTTTCAAAGCGAACGCGCCATCCATCGCGGTGCCGACGACTTCGATAGCAGGGTCGCGGGCGAGGATGGAAGGAATGAGCTTCCGCATGAGAGCGGAATCATCGACGACGAGAACGCGGATGCGGGCGCTCATGCGATCGCTCCCAAAGGTACGGAACGAGAGAGGCGTGAAAGAATTGCAGGCACGTTCAAAATGAGGACGACTGTGCCATCTCCAAGAATGGAGGCGCCGCTGACGAGATCGCTCGAGACGATATCGCTCGGCAGCGCCTTGATGACCAGCTCCTCTTCCCCGACCATGCTGTCCACGACAAGGCCGAACCGTTTTTCGGCCGAGCCGATCACAATGACGAAGTTTTTCTTTTTCTTGGGTTCGGTGTCTATCGCGCGCAGGCGGCTCA
Source organism: uncultured Acidobacteriota bacterium (assembly GCA_963718945.1). Lineage (GTDB taxonomy): Bacteria > Acidobacteriota > Terriglobia > Acidiferrales > UBA7541 > Acidiferrum. The sequence goes on from CAVRAJ010000001.1 coordinate 803,209, forward strand.
GATGTTCGAGACGCACGAGAGTCAGAATTTGATCGCGCAGGCGGAGGACTTCACGCTGGTCCACACGATGGATTTCCTGTTCGTGGATGCGCGAGATCTCGACGACGGACGAAAGCGGGACGGCATACAGCCGGCCGCCGACGCGGAAAAGAAGCGCCTGAATACTTGCGAGAGTCAGCGGGGCGCGGAGCTGGAAGGTAGTACCGCGCGATTTTTGCGTGGAAATATGGACCGTACCTTTTAGCTTATCGAGCACACTGCGCACCACGTCCATGCCAACACCCCGGCCGGAAACTTCCGTGATCGCAGTGGCGGTGCTGAAGCCCGATTCGAAAATGAGATTTAGGGTTTCCTGGTCCGTGAGACGTTTGGCTTCTTCGGCTTTGATAATCCCCTGCTTGACGGCTTGTTGACGCACATGAGCGGGGTCAATGCCGCGCCCGTCATCACGCACTTCGATGACGACCTGCGTTCCCTGATGATAAGCGTTGAGATAGACGGTGCCGCGCGCGGGCTTGCCGGCAGTGAGCCGTTCATCGGCGGGCTCGATGCCGTGGTCAACGGCGTTGCGCACGAGATGCATCAGCGGCTCGCCGAGAGCGTCGAGAATGCTTTTATCGAGATCCGTGTTTTGTCCGGCGACGTCCAACGCCACGTCCTTGCCGCACTGCTTGGCAACGTCGCGGACAACGCGTGGAAAGCGGCGGAAAAGCTGCTCGACAGGCACCATGCGGATCTTGAGGACGCATTTGTGAAGCTCATCGAGGACACGAGATTGAAAGCCGAGGGCGTCCGCGAGCTTGGCGCGAACGGGGTCTCGCGCGTGATGCTGGTCAAATTCGGCGAGGGTACGATGGAGCATGGACTTGCCAATGATCAGTTCACCGACAAGATTCATGACTGCGTCAATGCGGCTTGCCTCGACACGCAGAGTGCTTTCGGCAACAGTGGCAACCGCGGAAACTGCCTGTCCGGATTTGGCGCCTTCCCCGGCGTCGCCGCGATCGAAGGGATTCGCCACGGCCTGAGCCGCCTGGGCATCAAGTAGATCACCGAGAAGTTCATGCTCCGGAGTTTCCGCGGCCGCGGCCCGCTCGACGCGAACGTCGGAAACAATGCTCGGAATGCGGCAGCGTTTTTTGATGGCGTCTTCGGGCTGCAGGCTGGCAAGCGCGGCCTCGACGATTTCAACGTTGGCGGCGGCAAGATTGTCTTCCGGGCGGAGAGCAATAAGCGTTCCGCAACCGTGGAGCACGTTTCGAATGAGTTGAAAGGCGGCGGCGCGCATGAGGCTATCGGGATCGATGCGCAACGCGACGTTGTAGACGGTTTCGCCGCGGTGAACCGCCTCGGAGATCATGAGCTGCTCGTATTCGCTCCATGCGAAAGCGGCCGGAATGCTCTCGGTGGATTTCGGTATTTCGGCAGCGGGAGCCGTTTCCACGAGCAAGCCACGAATCAACCCGTGCAGAGTCTCAAGGGACGGAAGCTTTTTGCCGTGCTGATAGGCGGCGAGCATGGCTTCGAAAGAATCGGCGGCCGCGAGGACGACTTCGGCGAATCGGGAGCCGTGTTTCTGCGCAACTTGCGGCGTGAGGATGTCTTCGAGTTCGTGGGCAAACTCGCTTAATTTGTGAAAGCCGCAGGCGGCCGAATCGCCCTTGAGCGTGTGCACGGCGCGCCGGACGCGCCGAATGACCTCTTCGTCCGTGGGACGCGCCTCAAGCTCGAGCCCCGCTTCGTTCAGCGATTGCAGCAGCTCATTCGCGCTTTCGAAAAAGATAGCGCGAAGTTCCGGGTTGCGATCTTCGGGAGCCCTGCTCAAGAATTCGCCTCCACGCGTTGATAGGCGGTTCCATTGTTCTCATGCACCATGCGGAATTTCTGCGTAAGGCCGAACAAGCTTTCCGCGTGGCCCACAAAAAGATAGCCGCCGGGATTCAAACAATGCCAAAACTTTTCGATCAAGCGCTTTTGTTCCGCTTCGTCGAAATAAATCATGACGTTGCGGCAGAGAATGATGTCGTTGCGGCGCGGAAGAAATTCCGTCTTGAGATTGTGGAAGTCGAACTGTACGAGTTGTTTGAGGAGCGGCTTGATGGCGTATTTGTCGCCGGATTTCTCAAAGTAGCGCAGGCGGCAGGTGTAGTCGACGGGCTCCATTTGCTGCTCGTTGTAAACACCCTCCTGGCCTACGCGGAGACTGGCGTAGCTGATATCCGACGCAACGATTTCCAGTTTCCATGGCGGAGGGATTAGAGGCTTCGGAGAAGGCATCTCGAATGGGAGTGGATTGCGCAAGTAATAGTAGGCGAGCGCGTCGCAAATCAAGATGGCCACGGAGTAAGGTTCCTGGCCGCTGGAGCATCCCGCGCTCCATACCCGGAGATTCCAGTCCCGGCGCTCCTGCTTCTTGCGAAGCAAATCTTCCAAAACACGCTTCTGCAGGAGATCGAGTTGCGGTTTATTGCGAAAGAAGCTTGTTTCGTTGACGGTGAGGTTCTCGAGCAGCAGCGCGAGTTCAGCGCGGCCTTCGCGGCTTGTGAGCAAACGGTAGTAGCTGTAGAACGAATCGAGCTGGCAGACTTTGAGCCTGCGCTGCAGGCGGTCCTTCAGAAAATGAGAGCGGCGCTCGTCAAAAAACATGCCGCACTCCTGATAGACGAGGGTCTGCAAAAGCTTGAGTTCAGCTTCCGTCAACTGAATCTGAGCTGTGAGAGTTCCCATGAAATGAGCGGCAATCCGGCAGTTCGGCTGGCCCCTATAAAATTGGGGAAAGCGTTACTTTGCGCTGGCGACGGTTTCCGCGGCCTCCTCGAGTCGTTTGAGCTCCGGCCGGTGCAAAAGCTTGGAAATATCCAGCAAAATAATTAGACGTCCTTTAAGCTTTCCAACTCCTGTGACGTATCCCGATTCACCATCTGCGAAGACGGAGCCGGGAGCTTCAATGTCCGACGGCGGAATCTTGAGGACTTCCGAAGCGGAATTGACGATCAGACCGAGCAACTTATTGTCTAACTCCACTACCAAGATGCGGTTTTTCTTGTCCGAAGTAATCTCGGTGTGGCCGAAGCGCTTGCGCAGATCCATCACGGGGATAATTTTCCCTCGCAGATTGATCACACCCTCGACCGTATCTGGCGCGCTGGGAACCGCCGTGATTTCCGGGACGCGGACTATCTCACGTACGGCGCCGATACGAACGCCGTACGTTTCACTTCCGATGCGGAAACCGACAATTTGCAAGTCCTTTTCCATCGAGCGATCTCCGCCTCCTCAGGAACGCGCGAGCTCAGCGTATTCCAGCTCGCGTTCACGCGCGGAACCCTGGTGCCCACGACGCGGCGCAGCAGACTCCGCTTGGCGGCCCCGGCCTTGCGCGGAACGGTCCAGGACAAACCGATCCATGCTGTCGAGCAGGTTTCGGGAAAGCTTGAGCATCTGCTCGGCGGCGGCGGAAAGCTCGGTGGAGCTGGAGGCCGATTGCTGTACTAGCTCGCGCATTTTGTCCATGGCGCGAACAACTGCTTGAGCCCCGGACGCTTGCTCTTCGACAGCCGAGTTGATCTCCTGGGTAATTTCAGTGAGCCGGCTCGTGGCTTTGGCGATTTGCGACGAACCGACGGACTGTTCGTTGGTGGCGGCCCCGATTTCCTGAGAGAACTTGTAGACTTCCGTGACTACGTTGGAAATCTTGTGAAGTGCGGTGCCCAGCTCGTTGCCAAGGCTCAGACCTTCTTCCACGATGCGCGTACTGCGCTCCATGTTCTCGACCGCCTGGCGCGCCTCTCGCTGGATGCTTTGGATAAGGTCGGCGATTTCCTTGGTGGACTGCGTCGATTTCTCGGCGAGTTTGCGAACTTCGTCCGCCACGACCGCAAAACCCAAGCCGTGTTCGCCGGCGCGAGCCGCTTCAATGGCGGCGTTCAATGCAAGAAGGTTGGTTTGCTCCGCAAGGTCATCGATGACCTCGATGATCTTGCCGATATCATCTGCGCGATGTCCGAGAATGTTTATAATTTCGGCTGAAGACTGAATTGCTTTGTTCGTGCGGTTCAGGCCGTCGGTGGCTTTCTCCATGGTCTGGATGCCGGTGACGACTTCTTCGCGCGAACGATTGGCGATATCGAGAAGGACTTTCGCGGTGTCCGCGACGCGCTGAATCGAAGTAACCATCTGGTCGATGGAAGCGGAGGTTTCCGCGACGCTGGAAGCTTGCACCTGCGTATTCTTTACGACGTTTTGCACGTTGATGCTCATCTCGTGCATGGTGCTGGTAACTTCTTCGATCGCAGAGGAAGCCTGGACGCTGACTTTTGCGGCTTCGTCCGCCGCGCCCGCGACCTGATTGGAGCCCGCGGAGACCTGGCCGGCGGAATCGCGCGTGGTGCGGACAAGTTCCTGAAGGCCATGGGACATGCGAAGGAAGGCATTGCCGAGGGTGTCACGCTTGGAGCGGGGCACAACTTCCACGGTCAGGTCGCCTTCCGCGACCGACATGGAAACGTTCGCCATTTCCTTTAGATAGGCGACCATATTATTGAAAGTAGTCGCGAGCGCGCCGATTTCGTCGTTGCGATGGATGTCAATGTTCTGATCCAGGTCGCCGGAATCGCCGATTTCGCGCGCCACGGTAATGAGATGAGTGAGCGGCTCGCTGATGGACTTGGCCGTCTTGTATGCGGCCCCAATGCCAAACAGGAGGGCTATAAGCGTGCCAAAAGTAGTCACGAAGAAGCTAATGGAACTGGCGTGGTCCGCTGAGTCGGAAATTTCCGTTTGGGATTTCGTAATGTCTGTGCTGGTTTGGTCCAGGACAGCCGACGATTTTATCAGCCAGGAAGAAGGATCTTTTTGGAGATAGAAAATCTGGAGGTCGGAGACGGTGGCGTCGCCGGAATCCACCTGATGGCGCTTGGCAAGGAGAGGCTTGGCGAAATTATCGGCCCAGCTCGCTTCGGTGCTCTCCACCTGAATGAGAGCGGTCTTGACGCTATCGCTGTTCGTTTGCGCCTCGCCACGCTTAATCAGGTCTGTGATGTCGGTGAAGCCTTTGTTGACTTTCTCTTCATCGCGGGGGTCGCCACTCAAAAGAAAAGTGTCCATGTTGTGGCGGTTCAGCATGATCTGGTAACGCACCCACTCTATGGTGTGAACATTATCGAGCGCTGACCTGGCGTCCGCGCGGGCTGAGCGCTCGCGAATGCCGGCGCCAATGTTCACCAGGAACAGGGCGATCAAAATGACCACAATCACGCCGAAACCAATGTACAGTCTCTTCCCGATCGTCATTGCAAAATGCCTCCACTCCCCCGGCGAGGCGGGTCGATGCAAACCGCTCCGGCCGTATTCTGCGAATCCCTCAGTTGTTTGAGCCGCTGAAATCAAATTCAACGATCTGGGTCAACTCCTGCGGAGCCGGCACGAACTTCCATTCCTTCACGGCATCCTGGCACGCCTGCACAAGCAGCGGATGCCCGCCGATTACTCGGGTGCTCTTGACCCGCCCGTCCGGGGTGATTACCACCTCAATTTTTACCTTGCCAGCCACGCTCATACGCTTGGCGAGCTCGGGGTACGCGGGAGTGACCCTGGATTTGACTTTGCGCTTTCCCTCGTCCGTGGTCCCGGATTGCCCAAAAGCGTAGGCCGCCAAGCCGAGACCGACAACTGCGACCGCAATTACGCGGAGAGTCCTACTCCATCCGGATCTCATGAACACCACCCCTCGTAAGAATGGGAAAACCCCACTGGAGGAAAGGCACGTCGGGGGCCATGCCCAGGAACTCTCGCACGTGGCAGAGCCGGTGAGATGCTAGAGCTGCAAGTAGCGTAGAATGAATACTTAGTGCGTTACCCCGAGGAAAAGAGCAGGTGATTCTGAGTGGCCACACGTCTCAGTCGGCATGAACTTTTCAAGTCGAGGTCTCATGCTGAGACGATCCGCGCGTGGACAGCGGCCGCAGAGTGGTCGATTCAACAACGCAGTTAAGAACGGCGGTTGACTCAGAATGAGATGGCTCGCTAGGGTGGTACGGAACAGTTGAACTCAATTTGAGACGCGCGTCCACCCCAAACCCGTGATGCGACAAGCGAAATTCGACCGGCCCCGGCATTTAACCACTCGGTTAAATAAGGCTGACCTCGTGCCGCCCTCCTCAAAGCAAGCAGAAGAATTGATGGAGTTGGCGGTTGACGCTGCACAGTCGCGGCAACTTCCGGAATTCCTGGAACGATTTGCCGTGCGCGCGGCGCGGATGCTCAACGCGGACTGGGGTGGGGTAGCCGTATTTCGCGGGCGGGAAACCGACCTGTACTCAGCGGGCGGCAATGAAATAGCTATGAGCCCGGCGCTCAAGAGCTGGATTATCTCGTCCGCTCGCGAGAGCCGTGCCGCCTCGGCTATCCGGGCATTGCCATCGGCGGAAGCCAAGCCACACGGCGATCCTGGCGCATTGATGAGCGCGGTCTTTGTGCCGATCAGCGCGAGCGATCGAGAACGTCTGGGCATGGTGTGCCTGTTGCGGGCGCGAAAGAGCCTGGATGCCAAAGAAAAGAAGCTGCTGCATGCTTTGGCTAGTCATGCCGCGCTGTCGCTGGAAAATTTTCGACGGTTTTCACAGCTCGAGAAGTCCAAGCGGCAGTGGGTCGAAGACATTGACGCAATCAGCGACTACATCGTGGTGCACGACCGCGCCTGGAAAATCGTGCGAACCAACCGCTCGCTTGCGTCACATCTGGGAGTGCCGCCGGTAGCCCTTGTAGGCGAGGCAATGAGTGGTTTACGGCAAATCGCGGAGACCGGCAGCGATCTCCCTTGCCCCTTCTGCCGCGATACGCAGCGGCCGCGAGAAGAGTACGTTGCGGCTTCGGCGGAGCGCATCTTTCTTGTGTCCACATCAAGAACGCCGGGAGTAGCGGAAGACGATACGCGAACGATCCACGTCCTGAAAGATATCACCGACCGGCGAGAAGCGGAGCGCCGGTATCGCGAACTCTTCGACAGCATTCAGGAGGGGCTTTTCTTCGCAACGCCTGACGGGCGATTTCTGGATGTGAACGACGCCATGGTACGCATGCTGGGCTACGCATCGCGGGAGGAAATGCTGCGGGCAGACGTGAGTCCGCATCTTTATCCGGCGCCGGCGGCGCGCGAACGGTTCTTGCAGGCGCTGGCCGAGCGCGGAGTATTGAGAAACTATGAAGAAACGCTTCGGAGAAAGGATGGGGCGCTGCTCCATACGCTGCAAAACATTACGGCAGTGAAGGACGCGCAGGGCCGCATCGCGCAAATTCGCGGCTTGATGCTGGACGTGACGGAGCAGAAGTCCTTTCAATCACAATTGCAACGCGAACGGGACTTCAATCAGAAAATTTTGAATACCACGCAGAGCATGATTCTGGTGCTGGATACGGCGGGCCTCATCAGCTATGCCAACCGGAGGTGCTATGAAGCCGGATACCGGGAAGATGAATTGATCGGGCACCGGCTCGTCGAGTGGGTGGAGCCTTCCCACCAAAGCGATTTTGAGGCGGCGCTCGAGACGACGGCGAATGGACAACAGGTGGAAAACCTCGAGTTGCAGGTGAGACGCAGCGACGGGACGATGGGGCATTTTTCAATCAGTCTCAGCCCCATGCGCGACGAGCAAAGCGCGGTGAACAGCGTAGTGGTCGTGATGACCGATATCACGGATGCAGTGCTGTTGCAAGCGAAACTGGCGCACTCGGAAAGAATGGCGACGATCGGGCGGTTGGTTTCCGGCGTGGCGCACGAAGTGAATAATCCCCTTGCGGCGATACTAGGATTCACGGACTTGCTCCTCGAGAATCCGGAAGTGCCGGCTTCAGCGCGGGAAGACTTGCAGATTATCTTGCAGGAGACGCAGAGGACAAAGGATATCGTGCAGGATTTACTGAGTTTCGCGAGACAACGGCCCGTGCAACGCGAACTAGTGCAAGTGAATACAGTGCTTCGGCAAACCATCAAGCTGCGCAGTTATGATTTTGCGAGCCACGGCGTTGAAGTGACGGAGGAGTTCGACGAAAAGCTCGCGCCGGCGCTCGGTGACGCGCAGCAACTTCAGCAGGTCTTTTTGAATATTTTGAATAACGCTTACGATGCGGTGCAGGAAACGGGAAGGCGCGGACGAATTGCGATTCGCACGGAGCGCGGCGGCAATAGCGTGCAAGTGGTGGTCACCGATAACGGCACGGGCATTGCCGATCCGCAGCATATCTTCGATCCCTTTTACACTACCAAACAACCAGGCAAGGGCACGGGGCTGGGGCTAAGCATCTGCTACGGGATCGTGAGAGCGCACGGCGGCGAGATCCAGTGCTGGAATAATGCGGAAAGCGGGGGGAGCACGTTTGTCGTTCGAATTCCGATCGCGGCAGAGCTGCCTGCCCTGGCCGCGAAAGAGGCAGGGCGATGAACGTTCAAACGGCGGTTGGCAAAACCGCGCCGATTCTCTTGATTGAAGACGAGCCTTCCGTGATCGCTTTCTTGAGAGCCGCGCTCGAACGGAAAGGATACTCGGTGGTCAATGCTTCCTCCGGCTTAGAGGGACTGAAGCAGCTCGCCGAGGGACGTTTTGGCGGAGTGATCTCCGACATCCGAATGCCAGGAGCAGTGAATGGCGCGGAGGTACATGACTGGATCCAAAAAAATCGGCCCGAGCTTGGCTCGAAAATTATTCTCATTAGCGGGGACACGGCCAACAGCGAGACACAGGCGCTGCTGGCGCGCAGCGGGACGCCTTGCATCGAGAAACCGTTCCGTGTACACCAATTAATGTCGATTGTGGAGAAAACATTTGGGAAACCATGAGTGAAGACTTAAAAATACGATTGCTAGTCGTGGATGACGAGCAGAGCATCCGTAAGCTATGCATGACCATCGGCAATACCTTGGGGTATTCCTGCATGGAAGCGGAAAGCGCCGAAGCGGCGCTGGCAAAATTGGACGCGGATGCTCCGGATCTCATCCTGACCGATTTGAAGCTTCCGACGCTTTCCGGCGTCGGGCTCTTGAAGCAAGCGAAAATGGTGCTGCCGCGCGCGGAGATCGCGATTATGACCGGACATGGATCCATCGAATCCGCCGTCGATGCGATGAAATTGGGTGCGTACGACTATATCGAGAAACCGTTTCGCGTCGAGAAGATGCGGCTGTTGCTGCAACGCATGGCCGAAAAGGTCAGGCTGGTCACGGAAAACGACTTTTTGCGCGAGCGCGTCAGCACCGAGGACAATCTCGACGGAATCATCGGCACGTCGGCGAACATTCAGGACGTTCTGCGGATGGTCTCGCGGTTGAAGGACACGCGAACGCCGGTTTTGATTTCCGGCGAGAGTGGAACGGGCAAAGAACTTGTCGCCAGGGCGATTCACTTTCGCGGGGCGCTGGCGCAGACCCCGTTTGTCGCGGTGGATTGCGGCTCGCTAGTGCCCACGCTGATGGAAAGCGAGCTTTTCGGATACGAAAAGGGCGCGTTCACCGGAGCCATGAAATCCAAGGCGGGTCTCTTTCAGGCAGCCAACGGCGGTACTATTTTCCTGGATGAAATCGGCGAACTGCCTCTTGAAATGCAGGCCAAACTGCTGCGAGTGCTGCAGGAGAAGGAAGTCCGGCCCGTCGGGAGCAATGAGAAGGTGAACGTGGATGTGCGCGTCATCGCGGCCACAAATCGCGACCTGGAAGCAGCCTACCGCGAAGGAACTTTTCGGAAGGATCTTTATTTCCGGCTGAATGTGGTCACCGTACACCTGCCGGCACTCCGCGACCGGCGCTCAGATATCCCCATGCTCGTTCATCACTTCCTGGACCGCTATGCGCCGGACTCTCATCTACAAGTGACGACAGCGGCGATGAAGAGTTTGCTGAACTATGAGTGGCCGGGAAATATCCGCGAGCTCGAAAACTGCATCGCTCGGGCGATCACGTTGGGGGACCGCAAAGTCATCGACGTCATCGACCTTCCTCCAGCAATTCGGAGCGAGCAACCGGAGGCTTCCGGCGCCACGGTCCAGGACGCAGCGTCTCTATCGACCACCGCCCTCGCGGAAATGGAGAAAATGACGATTCTCCGCGTGTTCGAACAGGCAAACGGAGACAAAGCGCTTGCCGGGCGGATGCTGGGGATCAGCCGCGCGACGTTATATCGCAAATTGAAGCGTTACAACATTCCTCTGCGGTCCGGTCCTGGCGAGCCAGAAGACGCTCCGGAAGAAACCGCTCATCATTTGGAATGACGTCTCAAACCCCGCAGCGAGACGCGAAAGCGGCAAGGTGCTGAGACTGGGGCGTTTCAGCGTGAGACGAGTGAGCCACGCAAAACCGAGGGGAAATTTCTAAGTCTTTCCCTTTCTTCGCTTTCCGGGCACCTGCCATTTTCACCCTTTTGGCGTGTGGCGTGCATCTCTATCGCGGGGACGTTGTGTCCATTTGCGGAAGCTCGTGTGTCAGAGCGCAACGGACGCTCGATTCTCGTACGACGATTTGAGGGGCGACGTGAGACGACCCGACGAAGCGACCGTCACGGAGAACGAGCAAGGCTGTGCGGAGCGATTGGCACGCTTCTTCCCCCGCGCCACTGCTGTTCGCGTCCCAGTGCAGATCACAGCAATGCGGGCCGGGAGTAAACGTTTGAGGGAAGCGACCGTCGTGGAGTTTGGCGGCTCTGAGCATGCGATTTTTCTTTCGAGTTTGCCGCTTGAGTTCGACGACAGGGTACGCATGGAACGGGATCGGAACGGTTGCACGGCAGAAGCGATAGTGGTTGCCGTGCAGTATCACGAAGGACATAAGGCGGTGGCCGTCCGGTTCTTACAGGGGCCCTGCGCGTGGGTGACACAGCCGTGAACAAGACGACTTCAACACTCAATATCCCGACCGCATCGAAGCCCGCGAACTCGCGGCAAGCAAAGTGGGTCGAGGATCGTTCGGTTTTTCCAATTTATCTAGCGCTCGCGAAACAGCTCGAAATTGAAATTCCCTTCCCGCAGGAAAAGAGGAATCTGCCGGAAAAGCCCGATCTTGAGCTTTTCGACGAAGTTGAATCCTGGCTGGATGAAATGGACCAGCTCGTCGCGGTGCATGCGTTGCGCAAACTGCTGCAGACGACGACGCTGAACGCAAACGAGAACAGTTTGTGCGCTCTCATCCATCGGCATCTCAAGAAATCCTCCAAAACAAATGTTGACCGCGACAAGATCGACTTTCTTCTGGTGCAATACTTTGCCCTATGCGCACCGGCAAAGATTTACCACAAGCAGATTGAGCCTTCCGACGTCGCGCAGGTAATGATACCGGTGCTGGGCGATGTCCCCGTCACAACACTGGCATGGTGTGAGCCGCTTGAGAAGATGATTGATACGCTGGGGACATTCCGCAGCCTCCGGGAAATCCTCAAGACGAATTTCATCGAGCAGGGACGCAAGGTAAAAGAGACGGCTGGCGGGATGTTTTATGATCCCGCAGCGCTGTTAGCCTTCGTGCGCTTCAATTTTCTGCTGCGGAGGACGTTTATCGAGCTGATGCATGCCGACCTGATTGCGATTCGTTCTGGTCTGGCACAACTCGAAACCGCCGCGGTAAAGACAATCGACTGCCAACACTTCGGACTCTCCGGGTCCGAGCCGCTCGCCAAGATTCGAGAGACCGCCGACGAATGGAAGCAGCCCTTTCAGAAGGAATATACGGAACGCTCGGTGAACCAGACGTTTGAAAAACTTCTAGGCCTGCGTACAGACGTGGAACACGCGCTGGAAAAGATCGCGCCTAAGGCGCCTGAAAAGACGGCTTTATCGACGAAAATCGCGAGCCCTCGCGGTGACGCACCAGCGGGCGATTTAGGACGCGGCACTGGCACTGTTGAAGCAGGCGTGCGAGGCTCTGAGAAATCGGCCGCCTCGGCCGCGAACAAAGCTGCTGCTATTCCGTCTCTCGATTTTGAATCATGCCTGGAGAAAATCTGGGAACAGTTGATCGCCACGCCGCCCACGCGAGGGCGTTCCATGACGACCGTTAAAATCGGGGCGGCGCGTATCTTGATGTCCTCCTGGGAAGTAACCGCATTCGTCAGCGAGGATGGGCCGTCGGCGGAAGATCTGCGTCGGGCAGTCGTGGCCCGTGCGATGGTCACCGCAGCCGTGGAATCCGCGAAGGAAACAGGAAACGCGACGTCCATGGACAAGGCCCTTTCGATAGCCCGAATAGAAGTTTCGCGCCTCCAGGAACGTGTGGACATCGCCAAGCAGGCGAAGGACACGGAAGCGGCAGTGAACTTGGGGATAAGCACGAAACGGTTGCTCTCGGCGCTGGACGAGGCCGAGAAACTTTAGATGTTCACATTCTTCTTGGGTCATGCCAAACAATTACCCTGGGAGCGGGGCCTTAGTGCGAAACGCTAGCGTATTAATCCTGACCGATGAACCGGAATTCGCACGGCTCCTGAGCGCTTGCTGGCAAGCCGAGCGGCAAGCCCCGGGGATCACCGTCCTCAGCAGCGAACTCTGGAAGAATCAGGAATCGGCGCCTCACGATCTCGTAGTCGTCGGCCCGGTGCTCGAAGGTAAATTGCCTGGCGTCTTGCGTTCCTTTGAGCCTGCCGCAGCGGTCATTCTCTGTGTGCCTGCGGATTCCCAGGAGCTTGGGCAATTGCGTGCGCGATACCCGCGTCTTGTTCACATACCTCTGCGGGAAGACTGGGCGCAAACTCTTTTGCTCGTTGCGGGAGAATCGTTGCGTCGCGCAGAGGCGCTGCGCACTTCGAAGCAAGCCGAGCGTCGCGCGGCAAAGAACGAGCATCACGCGACCCTGGGCCGATACATGACGGACATGAAGCACAGCGTGAACAATGCGCTGACTTCCATGTTGGGAAACGCCGAGCTGCTTCTTTTGGAGCCGGGCCAGCTTTCTTCGCAGTCCCTCGCGCAGATCAAGACGATTCACAGCATGGCGCTGCGGATCAACGAAATCATGCAAAGATTCTCATCCCTGGCGAGCGAGATGCGGGAAGCTGAGAATGCATCTCAAGCTGAGACGGAAGTAGGGGCGGCATCGCCCGCGAGCCGTCGCTGAGCATACCCAAAGGCCCCGCAATTCACTCATAAATAAGCCCTTATATAAAATAGACATGGACTCGCACGGAATCCTTGGCCTGGCTGCTGACGTGCACCTTTGGTCTGCGGAGAATTATGGGGAGATGTCGATGCTGCAGAAAAAAGTACTCATCGTCGATGACTCGCCCGCGCAAGTGAAGCTGATAGAGGGCTTTCTTGAGCACGAAGGCTATCGGCTAGTGGGTGTGAACGACCCGGAACGAGTCGAGGAAGCGATTGCCATTGAGCGGCCCAGCGTCATTTTACTGGACGTGGTGATGCCCAAGCGGAATGGTTTTCAGGTTTGCCGGGAATTGAAGAACAATTTGGACTACCAAGCGATCCCCGTGATTTTGGTGACGTCGAAAAACACGGAAAGCGACAGATTTTGGGGCCAGCAGCAGGGCGCGGATGGATACGTGACCAAGCCTTTTACGAGAGAAGAGTTGCTGCGAGCTGTACGGCGATTTGCTTAGAAGTTTTTGAGGACGATTTGGGATGAGCGAAGATTTTCATCTAGTGCCGCTGCCGGCGGATGCGGACGACCTGCTCGAAGCGCTCGGTCCGATGGAAGAGCGGCCGCCAGAGTCGCAATACTGCGTTTTTCGCAGCGGACGCGAACGGTTTTGCTTGCCGGTGCTGGATGTGGAGGAAGTATTGGACTGGCCTCTGCTAACGAAGTTGCCGCTTGGTCCTGCGTACTTGGCCGGCATTTTCAACTTGCGCGGAGCGATCGTGCCGCTTATCGACATCGCCATCACGGAAGGGCGCCGGCCCGGCTTGCTGCCTAAACACGTGGTGGTTGCCTCGATGCGGGGCGAAGGCGCCCACGATGATCTGCGTATCGGCATTGCTGCGGACGAAGTCATTGGGACGTATTCGGTGAATGCGGAAGATTTGCTGGAACAAGCTCCAGAAAATGTGCCGCACTGCGTTGGAATGCTCCGGCACGATGATCGTTTGGCATTGATCATCGACCTGAGAAGAATGCTCGAGGTTTTTCCAGGACCCAGCATTTGAATTTGCACTGCTGAGTTTGCGCGGACTCTGCCGTATACGGCTAAGGGAACCGCAGTAGGGATTTGGAGGAAGGCATGAAATCGCGACTTAGTTCCACAATCTGGACGCTGGTCCTGCTGAATGGCGTCATCCTTTTCGCCGTGCTGGGCCTGGCGTACAGCGCCGGGCGGCAATCCGGCGGAGCGTCCCTCTTTGACTTCGGAGCGCTGCCGAGCGGGGCAAGCGGCTCCGTCATGCTGGCGTTGTTGCTGGCGATCGGCATGGCCGTCTTTCTGGCCTGGCGGCTGGGCAGCCGGTTGTTGACGCCGGTGCAGGAACTCGCCCAGTTTTCCGAGCGGATTGCCGCGGGTGATCCGCGCGCTCGAGTGGAAATCAATACGGGCGACGAGCTTGGTTACATTGCGGAGAATCTGAATCGTGCCGTGACGAAGGTCTCCAAAGCGACAAGCAACCAGGACGCGAATGACGCATTGCAGCGCAGCATCACGGAACTGTTGACGGTCATCAATCAGGTGGCACGCGGCGATTTGACGCTGCGCGGGAAGGTCACGAACGACGCTCTGGGCAACGTGGCGGACTCGATCAACTACATGCTGGACAATTTCACGAAGGTTCTCGAGCGCGTACGCAAGGCGGCTATGGAAGTTACCGCTTGCTCGAACAACATTCTCGTGGCGGCGGACGAGATGCAGGCCGGTGCCACACAACAGGATCAGGAAATCACCAATACGTCGAGCGCGGTGGAAGAGTTGACGGTTTCGATGAAACAGGTGTCCAACAACGCGGAAGCGAGCGCGGAAGCAGCTCGCCGCGCGCTGGACGCCGCCGAACAGGGCAACCGCGCCGTGCGCGACACGCTCGAAGGCATGCAGCGCATCCGCGCATCGGTGCAGGCCACGGCTAAAAAGATCAAGTCCCTGGGCGACCGCTCACTGGAAATTTCGGAAATCATCAACGTCATCAACGACATCACGGAACAAACCAATTTGCTCGCGTTGAACGCCGCCATCGAAGCGGCTCGCGCAGGCGAAGCGGGACGCGGTTTCGCGGTCGTCGCGGACGAAGTCCGCAAACTCGCCGAACACAGCCGAAGCGCCACAAAGGATATCGCGGCGCTCATCAAGGCGATTCAGGCGGAGACGAACGAAGCCGTCGTGGTTATGGAAGAAGGCACGAAGGAAGTGGAAGGCGGAGCAACGCTGGCCGATCAAGCCGGCCGCGCGCTGGACGCCATTTCAAATGTCGTACGCCAGTCGGCGGAACTTGTGCAGGAAATTTCGCTGGCTTCCAAACAACAGGTGCGCGGCACGGAGGGCGTGGCGCACGCGATGCAGATTATTTCCAGCATTACGCGCCAAACCTCCCAGGGCACGCGTGGAACCGTCGCGACCGTCAGCCAACTCGTGAAACTTTCCGATCAATTGAACGAAGCGCTGGCGCAGTTCCGCGCGACATCGAAGTCCGGCAATGCTTTGGAAGATTCCGAGCGGCCCGTCCCAGCCGGCGCTCTGCGATAAGCAGTGATTTTCTGCTCGGGCAGGACGCCGGGGCAAAAGCGGGACTGGAATGAACCAACGGCAGGCACAGGCGCACGGTCTAAGTGAACACGAATTGAGCGAGATCCGCATGCTGATCGAGGAGCGGACAGGCATTTGCTTCGATGAATCGCGCGAGCGGTTTTTCTCCGGGCGCGTGAAGGAACACTTGCGCGCCAAGGGCCTGGAACGTGGGACGGATTTGCTGCGGGCCATGCGGAAATCGAACGTGGAATACGAAGCTCTGCTCGAAGGTCTCCTGACTCAGGAAACGAGTTTCTTCCGGTATCCGAGCGTCTACGAGGCATTCGAAAAGAGGGTGCTGCCCGAATTGCACGTCAAGAAATTTTGGAAGAATCCCCGCACTCTGCGCATTTGGAGCGCCGGCTGCTCGACCGGAGAGGAAGCCTATTCCATCGCGATTACCATCGCCGATTCGCTTACTTTTACGGATTCGTGGAACATCGAAATTTTGGCTACAGACGTTGGGCGAATTGCCCTGAAGCGCGCGGAACGCGGTGTGTATTCGGGAAGAAGTCTCGGCAGCGTCAGCCCTCAGCAATTGGAGGCACACTTCACGCAAGCGCATGGCGGGCATCAAGTGAAGCCCAGGCTTCGCAAGCTTGTAACCTTCGCGCAGATGAATCTGGCGTCAGCAGTCTATGTCGGCCGCATGGATATGATCTTCTGCATGAATGTGTTGATTTATTTCTCCGAGGAACGCAGGCGTGCGCTCGTTCAACGCTTTTACGACACGTTGGAACCGGGCGGTTACCTCTTTCTTGGCCATTCGGAATCTATCTCGAAGATGCCCGTGAAGTTCCAGGCCATCGTGTTGAATGACTGCATTCTGTACCGCAAACCCACGGCGGAAGAACTGCAAAAGCCGGAACTCGTAACGGAGGGACGCGCGTGAGCATGCCGGACCGCGAAGCCGTCGAAATGTTCCTTCAGGAAGCTTCCGAACACCTGCAGTACTTGCGGGAGTACGTCAGCGTGCTGCAGGAGATCTCGCCTCGCCGCGAAGACCTTGAGCGCCTTTATATTTCGGCGCATACACTGAGTGGAACTTCGGCCAGCTACGGATTTCCGCGCTTCTCCGAGATTGCGGCTAAACTTGCCCACGTATTCCAATACGCGCTGAACGCGACGCTGGGCGATGATCTGCATGGTCCGCTTACGGAATTTTTGTCGGACGGCATTTCCCTGCTGGAAACGGACCTCCTGGAGATCAGCGATACGGGCAAGGAAAGTCTCGACGACATCGCAGCGTTCAAAGAGCGCTATCGCTTTGCATTTCCGACCGAACCGCCGCCGCTCAATTATCCTCAATCGCCGGCGTCCCCAGAGTTCGCCAAAGCATCCGCTCAAGAAACGGTTGTCGCGGCCGCGACAGGCTCCTACTTCGACGCGCTTCCTTTAGACGACGAAGTGGCTGACGAGATTCTGGAATTCTTTCAACCGGAAGCCGAAGAGCATTTGCAGGTTGTGAGCGATTGCTTGATCTCACTCGAGGGCAATAATAACCCGGAAGAGATCAACAAGCTCTTTCGTGCGATACATACAGTGAAGGGATCTGCCGCGCAAGTCGGATTGAAGCGCCTAGGAGCGATTGCACACCGTGTGGAAGACCTCATTGGGCGCTTGCGTGATGGCGAACTCGAGCCGTCGCCGGCAGTCGTCGATATTTGCCTCGAATCCGTGGACGTGCTGAAGAAAACATTGCACCGCCAGTGGACCGATGAAGCGAACATGCGCGCGGGTGTGGATTCGCTGCTGGGGCGAATCGCCGAATTTGCGCCCGTCGAATTGGAAGATTCGGAAACGGCCGCCGCGCCCGGGAGCAGCGAAGAGGTTTACCCTGAAAAGCTGCAAGAAACCGTTCCGGCTATCGTGCCTGGAAAGAAGGCGGCCAAGCCGGCGAGCACGGCTCCCGCAGCTGCAAAGTCAGTGCGCATTGCGCTTTCGCGGCTTGACCGCATGATGAATACGGTCGGCGAACTGGTGATCAACCGCACCCGAATGGTCGGGCGCGTGGCAGAGTTGGAAAAGCTGGTCGACACGTTGAGCTTTTCGAAAGAGCGCCTCCAGGGAAAAGTCGGAGAATTCCAGGAGAAGTACGAATTTAACCGTATTAGTTCTTCGCGGCAGGCAGGCCCATGGAGCCCGTCTACCGCGCGGCAAACACTTACGAACGCGGCCTCGGGAGATACGTCGTTCTGGTCGGAGTTCAGCGAACTGGAAATGGACCGGTACGATGATTTCAACATTCTCTCTCGCTCAATGGCTGAAATTTCGGCGGACGTGAACGAAGTGCTTTCGCAGCTCGAGGGATTCATCGGGCGCGTCGAAGGCGATATCGACGAGTTCACAAAGCTGGCGCACCACCTTCAGGATGAAATCACGGCAGCCCGCATGGTGCCGATCGGGACTTTGTATTCGAGGTTGTCGCGCGCGGTACGCGATGCCGCAAAGTCGGCGGCCAAACAGGTTGATCTCGATCTTTCCGGCAGTGAGACGGAACTCGACAACAACATCATTCAGCAGATTTCCGATCCTCTGGTTCACCTGGTGCGCAATTCAGTCGCGCACGGAATCGAGCGGCCGGAAGACCGCATCGCAGCGGGCAAGCCGGAACTGGGCAAGGTCTCGCTCCGCGCTTATCACCGCGGCAATCATATTTACATCGAGGTGGAAGACGACGGCAGAGGCATCGATTACGAGCGCGTGAAACTAAGCGCAATCGAGCGCGGGCTGGTCTCGCCGGAAACTGCGGACCGCCTCACGGAGCGCGACCTGCGCGAAATGCTTTTCCACCCCGGCTTCACCACAGCCCCCGTCAAGACCGAGCTGGCTGGACGCGGCGTTGGCCTGGATGTGGTACGCGCCAACTTGAATGCACTCAACGGCGAAATCGACATTCAGAGTATCGGCGGTCAAGGCACGAAATTTACACTGAAAGTGCCGCTGACTTTGATTATCTCGCCAGCGCTCTTTGTGCGTTGCGGCGTGACAAACTTTGCGCTTCCGCTTGCCGTGGTGGAAGAAATTAGGCGCTTGCGCGCGGACGAAATTGAAGACGTGGGCGGAAAACTTCTCACCAAGGTTCGCGACGTGGTGACCGAAGTCGTGAGACTGGACACCTACCTGGGTCTGCCGCCGCTTGAGCCGATCAACGGATATTTCCGCATGGTCGTTGCCAACGCTGGCAACCGTCAGATTGGCCTCGTCGTCGAAGAAGTGCTCGGCAAAGACGAAATTGTCATCAAGAACCTCGGCGAATACTTACGCCGCGTCAAGCTTTTTCCTGGCACAACAATTGCGCCAGACGGCAGCCTTATTCTGCTGATCGATTTGAACCGCATGGTCGCCAACGAGCCAAGCGAACGCCGCCCACTGCAAGCCAGCGCCAGCGCGGCACGCATCTTTGCGCCGGGCTCGACCGCCGTCGCGCGCGGCACCATTCCTGCCGAAGCCATCGATCGCGTCGAGCAAGAGAGACTGATTGTGGTTGCGGACGATTCCATCAGCGTGCGCAAATTCGTCGGACGCATGCTCGAAAAGAACGGCTACCGCGTGAAACTTGCCGCCGACGGCATGGAAGCGGCGGAACTTGTGGCTCAGCACGGCTGCCATCTGGTAATCACGGACCTCGAGATGCCGCGCATGACGGGGTACGAGTTAATGGTGCAATTGCGGCAAAGCCCGGCCACGCGCCGCATTCCCGTGATGGTCGTGACCTCGCGTGCGGGGGCTAAGCATCGGGATCGCGCCATGAAAGAAGGCGCGGCGGCCTTCCTGACGAAACCGGTCCAGGAAGATCAATTGATTGCAGCCGTGGAGCAACTCATGGGATCGGAGACACGACCAACCGTACCGGTTGCGTAAACGACCATGGCCGCCAGCACAAACAAAAAATTCCGCGTGCTCATCGTGGATGACTCCGCCTTCATGCGCAAAGTCCTCGAATCGATTTTCAACGCCGACGACCAATTGCAGGTAGCCGGTCACGCGAAAGACGGCCGCGAGGCCGTCGCTCTCGCCGAATCTCTCAAGCCCGATGTCATCACCATGGACATCAACATGCCGCACGTCGATGGTTTGCAAGCTACCGCGCAGATCATGACCACGAATCCCCGTCCGATCGTTATCGTTAGCTCCGAATCGCGGGAGGGCGCGGCCAGCACCTTGAAAGCTCTGGAATTGGGCGCGATCGAGTTTGTGGCCAAGCCATCAAGCGGCATCGATCTCGACATGCAAAGCGTGAAAGAGGATTTGCTGCGCAAAGTAAGGATGGCGGCGAAGGTTCGCGTCGTGCGTACCGCCTCGCGGCTCGTTTCCACCGTGCAGAAATCGAACGGCGATGGCGCCTCCAAAACGCCGCTAGCACCTATCGCGCCGCGCCCTGCTGCCAGCTCGGGCCTCGATCAGCGTTTTCCCGTGGTCGTGTTAGCTGCATCGACGGGCGGGCCGGCGACAGTCATGCGCCTGGCTCCGGGCTTTACGCGAGATTTTCCTGCTGCGGTCATTTTGGTGCAGCACATGCCGGCATCTTTCACCACTCAATATGCGGCTCAACTCGCCGAGTTCACGGGCATCCGCGTCAAAGAAGCGGAGCCCAACGAATCTCTCCAACCAGGCACGTTCTATATTTGTCCCGGTGGCCATCATCTGCGCGTGACTCCATCGGGACGCATCCAGCTTGACGGATCCAGCGGGCGCATCAACGGCTACCTGCCAAACATCGACGCGACAATGGAATCCGTTGCAGCGTACGCAGGCGCCATGAGCATCGGCGCGATTCTTACCGGAATGGGCAACGATGGCGCAAACGGCGCAAAAGCCATCAAAGCGGCGGGCGGCTTAGTGCTTGCCCAAGATGAGGCCACTTGCGTCATCTTTGGGATGCCGGCGGAAGCCATCAAAGCCGGTGCCGTGGAACAGGTGCTGGGGATCGACGATATTTATCCAGCCATCGAGAAGCGAGTGATCGGGATTTGCCGCTCCACTCCCGTGGGAGTCCGCTGATGCATGTGGCCGCGCCACCTGCCAAGCTGCACGCCGCGCGCACGGAACAAATCATTCTCTTCCGCGTGTCCGGCCAGCTCTTTGCCGTGTCTTCCGCTTCCGTGCAGGAAGTCCGCAGCGTGGATAGTCTTTCGGGCGCTGCGATGGAAATCAATCAGCCAACCCTGCGCAAAGTGCGCCATGTATTGCGCCGGGGCGATAAGGTGCTTTACGTCATAAACGCGGCCGTGCACTTTGGATTGCCGGCATCTTCGGCAGGCCTTGTTTTTGTGCTGAGAAAGACGCGCACTGCGTTGTTGGTCGATGGCATGGATAAGATGGCCACGATGACTCGGCTGCAAGCGTTGCCGCTTGCCTATTGCCACGAAGAGCGGGAGTGGTATCGAGGATTGACAGCTCTGGATCAGAACGTGATTCCTGTAGTCAACCCCGAAGGATTTTTGACTGCCGAAGAGTTTGCTCTGCTCGACGCGTCTTTGCCTCCCCTAGAGGCCGCTGAGGAAGCAGCGCCTGATAGCACGGAGTTGCCGCAATGATGCAGGCCGCTGAACTTGGTTCGCAATCCTTCGTGCTGCTGCGGTTAGGGGAACGCCGGTTTGCCGTGGCTGCAACGCAAATCTCGGAGTTGGTGGCTCCGAGCCGCATCTTTCGCTTTCCGCACCGCACGCCGAAACTTGAGGGTGTGATTCTGCGCCGCGGCCGCATTGTCCCAGTCTGCGATGTCGCTGATACGCTTCTCGGCAAGGGACTTACTTCGCGGCGTTTTTATCTCATCGCTGTTCGGCATTACGGAGAGAAATCCGAATGGGTGGCTCTGCCAGTGACAGGCGATTGCGAACTGATTGCAGCGGAGATGACCGGGTCAGGGGATGCGGATGCCCCATACGTTGCCGGCTGGATTTCACACAACGGCGAAGTAATTGAAGTCTTGAATTTAGATGCGTTGACGCCCGGCGCCTGCGCGTTGCCCGCATCCGGCGTGCCTGCGGCATTGGTGGAGGCCAGATCGTGATGCCTCCGGAGCGCGGGCCGAAAATTCTGCTGATCGACAGCAACGTGTATTTCGCGAAGCGGCTTGGCGACGCGCTAAAACGGGAGGGCTTCGAAGTTGTCTCGAGCACACAGGCGGCGTACGCGCTAACAACCCTCGAATACGACGCACCTTCCGCGATTCTTTGCTCTACGAACATGCGCGAGATGGGGGCCCTCGAAATCGCCAAAATCATTCACGCTGACCCGAAGAACGCGTCTCTTCAGATAATCGCCCTCGGCGACGGCAGCCAACGCGCCCTGATGGAAGCCTTTCAAGCAGGCTGCGACGACTATATTGATCGACAGAGCGCTCCGGCGGTCATCGCTTCGCACGTTAAAAGCATCATCGTCAGCAAAGCGGAAGGTTTTCAGCCGACGCAAATGCTTACGCAGTCGGACACCAGCCTCAGCGGCAGCTTGACGCACCACGACCTCACGGGCGTCATGCAAATGCTCGGGCATGCGCACCAAACGGGTGCGCTGCACATCAACGCAGGCGAAACCGACGCCGTGCTCTTTTTTGATGCTGGAGAGATTGCACATGCGGAATGCGGCAGCCTTTTCGGCGATGAAGCGGTGATTCACATCCTGAAAAGCTGCGTGCAGGGCGCCGCCGGCGTTTACAAATTTGCTTATGGGACCACTTCACCGCAGCGCACCGTGTTGCGGTCGGCGACTGATCTGATGCTCGATGCCATGCGCGAGTACGATGAAGGAGCGCGCGACATGGCGGACAAGGAAGCGCTATGAGCGAGGCGATGACTTTTCCACCGCTGGAAGAAACCGAAGCGAAGAGAATACCGACCGTCTATTTCATCGATGACAGCGCGACGATGCGCGAAGTCATCAAGATCGCGTTCCGCCGCGAAAGCATCAATGTGATCACTTGCGCGGACGCGGCATCCGCTTTGGCCCAGTTTGAACACAATAAGCCCGACGTCGTGATCACGGATGTGATCATGCCGGACCAGGACGGCTATTCGGTTTGCAGCCAGATCAAGCAGCATCCCGACTACGGTGGGACTCCCGTCGTGTTGATGTCCGGCGTGGTGAACAAGAGTGTGGCCGACAAGGCTGTTGCGGTAAAGGCCGACGAGCTGATTCGCAAGCCGTTTCAGCCCCAGGAACTGATTGGGCGCGTCAAGAGTTTGCTGGAACCGAAACGCGCCTTGGACGCGCCGCCAGTGGAACGCCCTGGAACGTCGAGCGCGCTCAATAATCTATTCGCGCCGCCGCCTCCGGCGGCTGCTCCGCGGCCACTGTCGCCGCCTCCCGTTACAGACCAAAGGGCTCCGGAGTCCATCTGGCCTCGCGCACTTGCCGAGGCTTTCATAGCGCCCCGTCCGGGCGACGTATCAATCCCTCAGCACAATTTGCAACAATTCGGCGCCCCTGCGGCCCGGCCGGCTCCTACGGCCTCGGATATTCAAAAGCTGCGAGCTGAAATCGCTCGCCTCGATTTGCTCGTTAAGAAACTGCAGACCGAAATGCAAATCGAGCGGCAGTATACCCAAGCGCTCGAACTTCAGATACAAACGCTCACGCGCCTGGACTGACCGCGCGTGACGGAGTTACTTTTGCGCTTGTCATGTCAAGCCACAAAAGTTGACGCTGCCAAGCTAATTCGGTAGCTTCGCTCCTTGCTCCTCGAGCATTCATCTTCTGACCTGGGGGCTTTCATGGATGGAAAGAGTAGTTTTCCATTATCACGTCGTGAGTTTGCTCGTCGCGCCGCCATACTATCTGCCGTGGCGCTGGTACCGCCAAGCCCGCCGCCGATGTATTCTGCGGTAGGACAGCCCGCGCCGCAGCAGCCATCGGATACGCCTTCGCTCTCGCCCGAAAGCCAAGCAGAAGCGGAAGCACGTTATCAAGCAATTCTCGTTGTTTATGGCTCTCGGTTAGCTGACGCGCAAAAGCTCGATCTTCGGCGGCTAAGTTTCACGGCTCAGCCTCCTCTCGATCGCCTCCGCGCCTACGAAATCGAAAATGGTGACGGGCCAGCACTCTATTTGAAGCCACTCGTGGAAAGAGAGAAGACCATTGCGCCGGTGGCCATCCCTCACAGCGCCAGCCAACCCGCGAATAAACCTTGAGGGAAAACTTCCATGCCCGCCGAAGAAATCTTCTATCTGCCGTTGAGCGAGCTCGCCAAGCGCATCGAGACCAAAAAGCTTTCGCCGGTCGAGCTGACCCAAATCTACCTCGACCGTAGCACGAAGTTCGGTCCTCGCCTTAACGCCTACGCGCGCCTCACGCCCGAAATCGCTCTTGAACAAGCTAAAGCAGCGGAGAAAGAGATTCAGCACGGCCACTACCGCGGCCCTTTACACGGCATTCCCTATGCGGCAAAGGATTTTTTAGCTGTCAAAGACATCCCTACGACGTGGGGCGCGAAGCCCTACGAGAATCAAATCTTCCACTACGATGCGACGGTCATTGAACATTTGAATCGCGTTGGAGCCATACTCATCGGAAAAGCCTCGATGATCGAATTGGCCGGAGGAATGGGCTACCGATTTGCTTCTGCTTCTTTGCAAAACGCTGCAAAAAATCCGTGGGATACGAAATGCTGGACTTGCGGTTCTTCGTCAGGATCCGCGGCCATTGTGGCCGCGGGGCTCGCTGCATTCGCGATTGGGAGTGAGACCTGGGGTTCGATCATCTGTCCCTCCGCCTTCTGCGGTGTCAGCGGCCTGCGGCCCACCTACGGACGCGTTAGCCGTTTCGGAGCGATGGCGCTTGCGCCTTCGATGGACAAGATCGGCCCCCTCGCGCGTACCGCGGAAGACTGTGCCCGGATTTTTGCTTCGATTGCCGGGCATGATCCGAAAGACCGTAGCACCTTGCCAATCGACAAAGCGGCCTTCACCTATTCGCCTTCTTTGGAGCTAAAAGCGCGGCCGCTCAGAGTCGGCTGGCTTACGAACGCCTGGAAACACCTGGATTCCGGAGTGGCAAAGGCCGTTCTAGCCGCCGAAAGGGTCGTGCGGAAACATTTTGCCGGCACGAAAGCAGCCGTCCTCCCCGAAGGGCCGTTTGAAGATGCTGCGAACATCATCGTTGCGGCCGAGTCTGCCGCTTCCTTTCGCACGCTGATTCGTTCCGGACGAGTCAGCGAACTCGCGGACCCGCTGGGGCAAGTCGCCGGCTACGTCAATGAACAATACTCCGCCGCGGATTATTTGCGCGCGCTAAGCGTCCGGGAGATTTTGCAAAAAAAGATGGAAGCTCTTTTTGATTTGTTTGACGTCCTGGTGGCCGCCGCCCAGCCCGTTCCGGCGCCTCCGCTCGAAACTAATCTGGAGACGAACCTCGCTTTTCCGGACCCGCTCGGCGGCATCGGCAATCTCTGCGGACTTCCGGCCTTATCCGTCCCTTGCGGCTTCACGGAAAAGAATCTTCCCGTTGGATTGCAATTCGTGGGTCGAGCGGGAGATGACCTTGCCGTGATCAAGGCGGCACGGACATTCCAGCTTCACACCGACTGGCATCGCAGACATCCACGGGTTGCGTGATTCCACACGGAAAGACTGAGCGCAGTGCGAACGCTATGCGCTTCGAGTGGCGTTGAGGGCTTCTCGAACCGTGCGCAGGATACTGCTGCGGCTGAACGGCTTGGTGAGCAGGCGCAAGTTGGCTTCGCCTTGTGCTGCTTCGGCAGCCGTATGTTCCGTGTAGCCGGACATGTAAATTACACCAAGACCGGCATGCTGATTTTGTAATCGCCGCGCCAGCTCTCTACCCGTCATGCCGGGCATAACCATGTCGGTCACAAGCAGGTCGATGGCCGCTTTGTGCTCCGTGGCGAGACGAAGTGCCTCTCCTCCGTTGATCGCTTCAATGACCTTGTAGCCTCCAGATTCGAGAAATTCTCTGGCGACTTCGCGCACGTCCTGTTCATCTTCTGCAAGCAAAATCGTTTCTGTCCCGCGCGGCGCTTCCGCGAATGGCAGCGGTATGCTCCCCTTCTCTTCGGGCTGATCCACGCGCGGCAGATAGATTTTGAAGGATGTCCCTTTGCCCAGTTCGCTGTACACCCAGATGAAACCGCCGCTCTGCTTCACAACGCCATACACGGTCGCAAGGCCAAGCCCTGTCCCCTTGCCGGGTTCTTTTGTTGTAAAAAACGGCTCGAAAATATGCGCCTGCGTATCCGCGTCCATTCCCGTGCCTGTGTCGGAGACGGCGAGTAACACGTAGCTTCCAGGTTGCACAATTGGATGTGTGGTGTTGTAAGTACGGTCCAGATCGGCATTCGAAGTTTCGATGATCAGGCGTCCGCCCGTTGGCATGGCGTCCCGCGCGTTCACCGCTAAATTCATGATGATCTGTTCCATCTGGCTGGCGTCCGCCCGAATCGCACCCAAGTCCTGCGCGGTGCGCATCCCCAGCTCGACGTCTTCACCGATCAGCCGCGGAAGGAGCTTGCCCATATCTTCGACGACCCCGTTCAAATTCATCACTCGCGGCTGCAGAACCTGCATCCGGCTGAACGCCAGGAGTTGCTTTGTCAGCGCCGCCGCGCGGTCCGCGGCCCGGTCGATTTGAGCGATTTTTCTCGACATGGGGTCTGCGGCAGGCAAAGCACTCATCAACAGCTCCGTATGCCCCTTGATGACCATCAACAGATTATTGAAATCGTGCGCCACGCCACCCGCCAGGCGCCCCACCGCCTCCATTTTTTGCGACTGACGAAGCTGCTGCTCTAGAATATGCCGCTCGCTGGTATCCTGTGCAACGACCAGTCGCACCCTCCGTCCCGCATAATCGAGCTGGTGCGAAATCATCTCGACTTCGAAAATCTTTCCGTCTTTCTTACGGTGCTTGCTGACGCCCTGAAAACGTCCGGGGCCGCTATTTTCTTGAGATTGCACCTCGCCGGGAACTCGCTGGTCTTCCGTGCGGATATTCAACAGGCTCATCCGCTCAAACTCTTCCGCGGCGAAGCCATACTGCCGGACTGCGGCATCGTTCACCTGGATAAATTGCAGTGTTTCGTCGTCCATTACCCAGGTGGGAAGCGGATTATGCGAAAAAAGCAGCCGGAACACGGATTCGCTCTTGCGCAGCGCTTCCTCGGAACGCCGTCGCTCAATCGCCAATGCAATGTGGCCTCCCACGGAATCAAGAAATTCGAGGTCGCGCATATCGTAAGCACTTTCGTGCTGGTAGTGCTGCACAACGAGAACACCGATCGTTGCGGTCGGCGTTTTTAGCGGTACGCCTAGCCACCCCGGAGACGGCGAGCCCACCAATTCGACTTCTCCTCTCTGGGCAAGCCGGTCGAACTCGGACTGCGGGATAAGCATCGCGCTGCCCGTACGAAACACAAATGCCGTGCAGCTTCGCCCAACTTTCTGCGGCGGAGGTGCCACATCGAACTGATCCACAAAAAATGGAAAGTAGAAGGTGTCCTCTTTTGGATTATGCAGCGCAACGAAGCAGTTCTCGGCGTAGAGCACCTTTTTTAGAGCTTGATGGATGCCTTCAAGTAGTTGATCGAGATTGGCCGTCTGGTTTAGCGCGTGGACCACTTCGGAAATGACCTGACGCTCTGCCTCCATGCGCTGTAATGCCGTCACATCGAGGAAACTTGCCACTAACCCGTCAACGGCGGGATTGCTCGGGCAATTGCTGATGTTCGCCTCACACCAACGCCACTCTCCCGATTTGGTTCGAAGTCGGCAGCGCCCTTTACTCGGCCTCCTGGGCACGTTAGCAAGACCGCGAAGACGGTCGCGCATCTCACTGACTTCATTTGGGTGCAGTAAATCGGTAATCGCGCGCCCAGCGAGTTCTTCAGCACTAAAACCCAGCGTGGTCGTAGCTCCTGCGCTGGCATGCAGCACAATTCCATCCATGCTGAGAATGACCAGCAACTCGCTCGCACAGTCGAGCAAAGCAGCAAGTTGCTCTGGACTAGCTACCATGTTTGGATCAAGAGAAGGACGTTGTGACATAGGGTCGCTGCTAGCGAAAACGTTTTCGTGCCCAAGAGACTGCGGTGGATGCGAAATCCTCCGCCTTACGATCGCGTTCGTGAACGACCTTGCTGGCAATGGATTAGCGAAACGATTTAATCATAGCGGATTCGCAATCTCAGGCCAGCACGTCGGACACGATGTGTTACGAAAACATGACTGTACGGAAGTACAGGTTGTGGTGATTCAAGCTGGCGCCGCGGCGCGGCCGGTATTCTTCTCACCGTGCGAGGAGCGTGCTAATCTCCCATTCGCTTCACGCAATCTTGTTGCACCGGATTCTCGTCTATCCCTTGGCTATTAGGAGGCGATGTGCCAACGCATGACATGTGGAAAGATATGTTCGTCCTGGGCCTGCCGCTACTGGAAAAGATTCTCCGTCCGATCCTTGTTTACGCGTTCCTGGTAGTCAGCTTGAGGCTCTCGGGAAAACGCGAGCTCGTTCAACTAAATCCTTTCGACCTGGTCGTTTTGCTCACTCTCTCGAACACCGTGCAAAACGCCATCATCGGCGACGATAACAGCGTCTCCGGCGGCATCATCGGCGCCACTTCCCTGCTTGCCGTCAACTATCTCGTGGTGCGCTTTCTCTACGGACACAGCAAGCTCGAGCACATCGTCGAAGGTCAATCGGATGTGCTGGTCGAGAATGGGAAAGTGAAAACAGCACGTTTGAAGAAGGAGTTGATCACCACCACTCAACTCGAAGCCGCTGCCAGGAAGCAGGGCTTTGATTCCCTCGCCGAGGTCGACAACTGCATCCTCGAGCCTGGCGGCACGCTCACCTTCGTCGGCAAAAAGCCTGGCTCCGACGAGGTCCGCCATCAGGAAGTGCTTGGGCGGCTGGAAAAATTAATAGAAGAAGTAGCGCGGCTAAGAGGTTCCCAGCCCCCGGCGCGCGCCTAATCGTCGAGCCCTAAAGGCTCCTCGCCTAACGCACCAGAAAAGCAGTCAGCGCAAACACAACGCCGCCGCCCGCAATTAACATGCCCGCAATCCAATACCCGCGCCGTTTGGTTAGCAGCGTCATCGAGCAAATCACCAGACCGACCTCAAGGAGGCCTTCCCCTCCGTCAAACCGGTCGGCGCGCCGGCTCACGAAGTCCCGTTCTTTCTCCAAATCCTTGGCTTTCTCGCTGATGTCGTCTTTGTCGCTTCCGTACCGCTCCGCTTCCTTTGCATACTTCTCGTGCATGGCCGCAGCCTTGTCTTTATCCACGGGGGCAAGGGTGGCGAAAATGTCTGTCACGAACTGCATCTCGTGCAGACGGATATTCTTCGCCTGGTAATACGCCCATTGATCGGTCGCTTGCGCCTGCAGCAGCAACTCCTCCGTGTGCGCGCGATGGCTAAGCAGCGTAGCTCCCGCGACAAGTACAGCGAGGATGGAGATGGTGACGGAAACGGGAACTAGGAACGGATTGTCTCCGTGTTCCTCAGGCCCTTCTGGCAGTTCGAAACCTTCAGCCATGGTGTGGTCTCTCCTTTAGCGATCAAGAAGTTGCTTCCGCCGCGATGGCCTGCAAGGAGTCTCGCGCGGCCACGATCGTCCTCGTAATGTCCTCGGATGTGTGAGCTGCGGAGACAAACGCAGCTTCAAACTGCGATGGAGCAAGGAAGATGTCGCGATCCAGCATTTCCCGGAAGAATCGCGCATAGCGTTTTGTATCCGACTGTTTTGCGTCGCCGTAATTGCGCACCGGGCCAGTTGTGAAAAAGAGCGTCGCCAGGGATCCCTTCGCGTTGACTTGCCCGGCAATCCCAGCCTCGGCTAAAGCTCCGCGTAATCCCGCCACAAGTACGCGCGCTTGTTCGTTGATTCTCTCATAGACTCCGCCGCCCGCAAGTTGCCGGAGGGTGGCAATCCCTGCGCGCATCGCCAGGGGATTCCCGGCAAGCGTTCCCGCCTGATAAACGGACCCCAGCGGCGCAACATGATTCATGATCTCGGCCGTGCCGCCATACGCCGCGACGGGCAAACCGCCGCCAATAATTTTCCCAAGTGTCGTCAGATCGGCCTGCACTCCAGCAAGCTGCTGCGCCGCGCCAAAATGCATCCGAAATCCCGTAATCACTTCATCCACGATCAGCAGAGCGCCTCCACCGCTCGTAATTTCACGCAGCCCAGCCAAAAATCCTGGTTCCGGCTCAACAACACCCATATTCGCGGCGATCGGTTCGATGATTACCGCTGCGATTTTATCCTTATATCGTGAAAATAAACGCTCGACCGCGCTCAGGTCGTTGTAAGGCGCGTTCAATGTCAGTTCAGCAAGAGCTTGCGGAACACCCGGGCATTCCGCGATTCCCAGAGTCGCAAGTCCCGATCCCGCTTGCGAAAGAAAACTGTCCGCGTGGCCGTGGTAGCAACCCTCGAACTTCAAGATGAAATCTCGCTTGGTCACGCCGCGAGCCAGACGCACGGCGCTCATTGTGGCTTCCGTTCCGCTCGAAACAAACCGAATCTTTTCAATCGATGGAATCGCTTGCGTGATTATTCCGGCAAGCTCGACCTCCAGCTCCGTCGTCGCTCCGTAGCTTGTACCGCGCTGCGCTTGCTCCGTAATCGCCTTCGTCACGGCAGGATGCGCGTGCCCCAGCAGCATCGCTCCCCACGAGCACACGTAATCCAGAAGTTCGTTGCCGTCGGCGTCGTAAAGATACTGGCCATTTCCCCGCTCGATGATGAGCGGCTCGCCTCCCACGGAACGAAATGCCCGCACCGGACTGTTCACGCCACCGACAAGAACCTTTTCCGCGAGTTCGAAAATCTCCCGCGAACGCCGCCGTTCCATTTTTATCTTTGTAGGTGCAGCGCTCATGAAATCTCGGCAGGATGAATCACGTGTTCAGCCAGCGCACGGCATCTTTGGCGTGATACGTCAAAATAATACCTGCACCCGCTCGCTGGATTCCGGTCAATATCTCCAGCACCACGCGTTTCTCGTCCAGCCATCCCCTTTGCGCCGCCGCTTTGACCATCGCGTACTCTCCGCTCACGTTGTACGCTCCCACAGGAATGTCAAACGCATCGCGCACCCGCCGAATCACGTCCAGATACGGCAGCGCCGGCTTCACCATGACGATGTCTGCGCCTTCCTCGATATCCAGCGCGACTTCCTTCAGGGCTTCGCGCGCGTTCGCTGGATCCATCTGATAGCCGCGGCGGTCTCCGAATTGCGGAGTCGAATCCGCCGCCTCGCGAAATGGCCCATAGAATCCCGAACAGTATTTTGCGGCATACGCCAGAATAGCGATGTCCGGAAACTTGTGTTCATCAAGCGTTTTGCGAATCGCTGCCACGCGCCCATCCATCATATCCGAAGGAGCGACGATGTCCGCGCCGGCGCGCGCGTGAGACAGAGCCTGCTCCGCAAGGATCGGCAGCGTCGTGTCGTTCGCCACTTCTCCATTCTCAATGATGCCGCAATGTCCGTGATCCGTGTATTCGCACAAGCAAACATCCGTAATCACCAAAAGTTTCAGATTCGCCTTTCGAATTGCCTCAATGGCCTTCTGAACCACTCCCTGCGCGGATGTTGAAATGCTTCCGCGCGCATCTTTTGACTCCGGCAAGCCGAACAGAATCACGCCTGAAATACCGAGCGCTTCCACTTCCTTGCACTCTTCCACAATCTGATCGACGGATTGTTGGTGCACGCCCGGCATCGAGCCGACTTCTTTGCGAACTCTTGCCCCAGGGCACACAAACATCGGATAGATCAATCCCGCGGTCGTAAGGCGCGTCTCGCGCGCCAATCCGCGAAGCGCCTCATTCCGCCTCAAACGCCTCGGACGATGGGTTGGGAAGCTCATCCTTGTTGCTTCACCTCCGCAGTGGAACGTTTTCTCGTGCGTGCAAGATGCCCCTCTAGGGCCTCTACTACTGCTTCCGTCGTCGTATCGGCCGCCCTCGCGATCCTTTGAAAGCCTGCGGCACTCAAGGCCCTCGCTGTTGTGGGTCCTATCGCGACCATCACCGCTCTTCCCTGCAAGGCCGCCAATCGCTCTCGGCCAACTAGTTCGAGAAAGTTATGCACCGCGCTCGGGCTGAAAAACAAGATACCGTCCACTACGTCCCTGAGTCCTGCGTTCAGTTGCTCGCGATCCGCATCGTTCGGCGGCAATGTTCGATAAGCGACCACTTCCGTCACAATCGCTCCATTCCGCCGAAGAGCCGTTGGCAAATCGGCATTGGCGCGGTCACTTCGCGGAAGAAATACGCTCCGGCCTGCCAGTTCCTCCCTCAATTCATCGGCCAGCCCGGCACCGTTATGACTTGTCGCCACATAGTCTACAGAAAATCCCGCATGTTCCGCCTCTTCTGCGGTCGCTGGTCCCACTGCAGCGGCACGCGCATGGCTCAACGTCGAACCCGGGTCGCCACAGAACTCTCGCCGGCGCCGTTCAACGGCCTGCACCGCGTTCGCGCTCGTAAAAATAATCCAATCGAATGAATCCATCCTTGCCAGCGCGGCATCCATTTCCGCAAAATCCTCTGGGGGAGCAAACGACACAAGCGGCAGAAGTTTGACATTCGCTTGTCGCGTGGCAAGCTCCTCCACCAGTCTGCCACTCTGCGCGGCGGCTCGAGTGACTACGACCGTTTTTCCAGCCAGCGGCGATGAAGCGATGTCAGCCACGCTGCCGGCCCACTTCTTCGAGAATGCTCTGCGCACCCGCTTCCATCAACAGCGTGGCCATGTGCCCGCCCAGTTCCGCGGCCTGTTCCGGCGCGGATGTGGCCCGCTGTTTGATATATTGCAGACCGTCGGCGGAACAAACACACGCCTCCATCACCAATTCTCCTCGCTCAATCCGCGCCCACGCGCCTAGCGGAACCTGGCATCCGCCGTGTAGCGCGGCGAGCAGCGCTCGCTCCGCAATAATTGCCGTGCGCGACTCTGCGTCGTCCAGTCCCTCGGCCACTCCCGCCGCCTCGGTGTCCTTCAACCGGCACTCCACGGCGACTGCTCCCTGCCCCACCGCGGGCAAAAAAACTTCCGGAGCCAGCGTCTCCGTTATGCGTTCGCTCCAGCCCAAACGGTCCAGCCCCGCTTTCGCCAGCATTACGGCGTCGTACTCTCCGCTCTCCACCTTTCGCAGTCGCGTATCCACATTCCCGCGCAAATCCCGCACATCCAAATCAGGACGGATGTGCCGCAGTTGCGCATGTCGCCGCAAACTGCCGGTACCGATTCGCGCACCCTGGCGCAAACTTCCCAGCGTCGCCCCATTCGCTGCAACCAGGCAATCCCGAACATCCTCGCGGCGGCACACCGCCGGAAACATCAATCGCGATGGCGTGTCCGTGGGAATGTCCTTGACGCTGTGCACTGCCAGGTCGATCGTTTCATCAAGCAGCGCTTCTTCCAGTTCCTTGATGAAGATTCCCTTCCCGCCGATTTGTGACAGTGGCGACATCTGCAGCTTGTCGCCCAATGTCTTGATAATCACGATTTCCGCTTCCACGCCCGCGCCGGCAAAAAGCTGCTTGCGGACAAACTCCGCCTGCCATTTCGCAAGCAAACTGCCTCGCGTGCCGATGCGCAGGTGCCTCACGGCTTCTCCCGGTGTGGCAGGAAAAGATCGCGCAGCGCTTCCACATTTTGAATCTTGCGGCGAAGCTCTTTCTCTCCGCGCAATCGTTCCGCCGGTTCCAGCAGTAGCTTTTCCAGAAGTTCGTCCATCAGCGATTCCACGCGCGCTCGCTCCGCCGCGCCGAGATGGCTCATGGAATCCAAGCGCGCATGGATAAAGGCCGCTCTTTCTTCGCGCAATCGCGCGCGCAGTGCGTCCACCAACCCGACCAATTCCACGCTCGCCTGCCAGGAAAGAAATTTTCCCACGTGCTCGTCCACGATCGTTTCGGCTCGTGGAACTTCGCTCTCGCGGGCATTGCGGTTCTGCTCCACAATCTCCGTCAGGTCGTCCAGATTGTAGACGTAAGTGTTATAAAGGCTCGCGGCAGAGGCTTCGATGTTTCTCGGAAGCCCCAAATCCATCAGGAAAAGTGCCCGGTTGCCGCGGGCGGACATGGCCTCTTGCAACATCTCCCGCCTCAACACTGGTTCTTCCGATGCCACCGAGGAAACCACCACATCCGGCAACGTTAAAGCTGTTTCCCACTCACCCCAACCGACAACTTTTCCGTCAAATCGCAACGCCAGATCATCCGCGCGCTCGCGCGAACGGTTCATAATAAACAGCCGCGCGATCCCGCGGTCTCTCAGTTGATTGACCACCTGTTCGCTGATCGCTCCGGCCCCGAGCACAAGAGCGCTTCGCTCGTTCATCTTTCCGAAAATCCGCTCGGCGAGCTTCACTCCCGCCGAAGCTACGGACATCGGCCGCGTTCCCAGCTCTGTTTCCGACCTTACCCGTTTTCCAACTTCGAGCGCTCCTTGAAACAACCGGTTCAGCACTGGGCCGGTGGCTCCGTATTCGTGCGCATAGCGATACGCTTCCCGTACCTGTCCAAGTATCTCCGCTTCGCCCAGCAGCATTGAGTCGAGCCCCGCCGCAACACGAAAAAGATGCCGCACGGCCGCTCGGTCGTAGTGGTGATAAAGCGACACACCAAGTACATCCGGCCGTACTGCATGAAATTCGCTCAGAAAAGAAGACAGCCCAGGCGCACACTCATGCGAAGTCTCCGGTGGGACGCCGTAAATTTCACTTCGGTTGCAGGTCGAGAGCACCAGCGTTTCTTGCAGTATCCCGCGCGCGCGCAATTCTTCCGCGGCCTTCCTCGATTGTTCCGCCGTAAAGGACACCCGTTCCCGCACCTCCACAGGCGCCGTGCGGTGATTCAGTCCGACGAGTACAATCTCCATGCTCTGCGAACGCTCCTAGAAGTACCGGTGACTCTGCGACAAGTACAAATTCACCACCGTAAAGCTCATCACCACCACGAAAAAATTGAAGATGCACAGCCTTGACGCTCGCGCTCCTCGCCACGACGCTGTTCGCGCCAGCTGGAAATACACCACATAGAGAAGCAGCACCACCAGCGTGATCACGTATTTGGGATCGTAATACCAAAATTCCCCGTGTAGCCGGTCTACCCATACAAATCCAAGCGCCGTTCCAATTGCGATCGACACCAGTCCCACAAGCACGCTCGATCGGCTCATCCGTTCCAGAAGTTCAAGCGACGGAAGCCGCCACACCACATTGCCTAGCTTGCGGCTGCGCAGAAGCCGCTCCTCGCCCAGAAAAATCAAGCTGAAAACAAAGGAAAGCGCAAACGCCGCATACGCCAGGATGCTCAGCGTGACGTGGAACGCAAAAGCAACCCCGTGAGCCGGAGTCGGGGACAGCCGATCCGCTGGCGCAAGATCTGCCGCCACAAAAAACACCAGGATAAACGGCAAGACAAACGCTCCCACGGAACGCTGTCGATGAAAGAGTTCCAAACCCAGATACGTCAATGCAAGGAGCCATCCAAAGAGCGACATCGACCCGTAGAGATCGTGATAAGGAACCGTATGAAGCCCACGTGAACGCTCCAACAAGGCGAAATAGTGCGCGATCAGACCGCACCCAAGAAGCAGTGTCCCAAGCCGTCCGGTTATTTCTTTGCCTGTATTCAGGAAACGCAGATAGCAGATCAAGCTTCCGGAGTACGCGACAATCGTCAGAATGAAGAACTGATGTTCCATTGGATCCGCGAACCTATCGCCCTCAGCGTCCGCGCGCCGGGTAATCGCAACCGCCTCGATGCTCTTTTCAGTTTCTTCAGCGGTACTCAGAGTATAGCCCACCCACAAAGCACCGGCTAACTGCATCCCCCTATCTGCAATCATCCCGCGGATTTGCTATTCTCTTCATCGGGCGCAGATGACCACGACATCCTCTCCTCTCAAGCGAAAAGACTTATTCCTCCGCGCCTGCCGAGGAGAGGCGCTCCCGCGGCTGCCCGTTTGGATGATGCGTCAAGCAGGGCGTTACCTGCCCGAATACCGCGCCATTCGTGCAAAGCACGCGTTTCTAGAGGTTTGCAAGACCCCTGATCTCGCTGCGGAGGTCTCCCTGCAACCCTTTCGCCTGCTCGGCGTCGACGCCGTCATTGTTTTCTCGGACATTCTCATCCCTGCTGAGGCCATGGGCCTAAAACTGGAATTGGGCGACACTGGCCCCAACTTGCCGGAGCCCGTGCGCTCGAAACACGATGTCGACCGGCTGAAGCTTTTCGATCCTGAAATCGAAACGGCTTTCCTCCCGGAAGCCATTCGCCGCATCGTCCGCCAAGTCGGTCCTACAGTCCCCGTCTTGGGTTTTGCAGCCGCACCGTGGACTTTGGCCTGTTACATGGTCGAAGGCCGCACCAAAGAAGGCTTCGCCACCGTAAAAAGCTTTCTGCTCCACGAGCCAGCCACCTTTCGCCAGCTGCTGCATCGCATCGCACAAGCGACCATCCCCTATTTGAAAGCTCAGATCGCCGCAGGAGCTGCCGCCGTCCAACTCTTCGACACCTGGTGCGGCGAACTCTCTCTTCGCGACTACGAAGAGTTTGCTCTCCCCGCCACACAAGAAATCATTTCAGCCCTCGCGGGCTCCGCCCCAATCATTTATTACACGAAATCGTCGCATCATCTTCTGCCTGCCGTCGCCCGCTCGGGCGCAAATGTCCTCAGCGTCGACTGGCGCGTGGACATGCGCGCACTTCGCGAGCAGCTCGGACCACGCATCGCCCTCCAGGGGAATGTCGATCCCGCAGTGCTCCTCGGTCCAGAGGAAGAGATTCGCCGTGCCACCCAGGAAGCCATGGCGGCGCTTGGCGGAACTGGCCACATCCTCAATCTCGGCCACGGCATCTTGCAACAAACTCCAGTCGAAAATGCCAAGCTCTTCATCGAAACGGGCCAGCAATCATTTCTGCAGGAAGCCAAGCCCGCAACGAATTGGCGTTAGGAAATATAGGGAAATCTATCGTGACGCTCGCGAATCCAACCCTGCAAACCATGCGCGAAGAGCTTCGCGTCAGCGAAGAATTTCTCGCGCGCTACAATCGTCCCGGCCCGCGCTACACCAGCTATCCCACCGCACCCGTCTGGAACGATTCCTTCGGCCCCGCCGACCTCGAGAAAGTCCACGAGCAAGCCGAGCGCGCCAAATCTCCCGTCTCTCTTTACATGCATATTCCCTTCTGCGAAAGTCTCTGCCTCTTCTGCGCCTGCAACGTCATCATCCAAAAAGACAAGCGCGTCTCACCGCCGTACCTCGAAATCCTAAAGCGCGAAATCGAGCACCTCAGCCACAATGTCTCGAAAGATCGCCCAGTAGTCCAATTCCACTGGGGCGGCGGCACTCCCACCTATCTCACTCCCCTGCAAATCGAAGATCTTTTCGGTTTCACCCGCGATCACTTCACCTTCGCGCCCGACGCCGAAATCGGCATCGAAGTCGACCCCCGCGTCACCAACCGCGAGCATCTCGAAACTCTTCGCAAGCTAGGCTTCAACCGTCTAAGCATGGGCATCCAGGATTTTCATCCGCTCGTTCAAAAAACAATCAATCGCGTCCAACCCTACGAACTCACCGCCGCCCTAATCCAATCCGCCCGCGACCTCGGCTTCGACAGCGTCAACGTCGACCTCATCTACGGTCTCCCCCACCAAACCGCCGAGACCTTCGCCCACACCGTCGATCAAATTCTCGAACTCACTCCCGATCGCGTTGCCCTCTTCAGCTACGCCCACGTCCCCTGGCTCAAAAAACAGCAAAACTCTTTCGAAGGCCATCTCCCCGAAGGCATGCAAAAATTCGAGATCTTCCGCACCGGCCTCCTCAAATTCTTGGAAGCTGGCTACCTCTATATCGGCATGGACCATTTCGCCAAACCCGGCGACGAGCTCGCCATCTCTCAGCAAAATCGCACCCTCCACCGCAATTTCCAGGGTTACACCACCAAGTCCGGCGCCGACCTCTACGGCATGGGCATCACCGCCATCAGCGGCATCCAGAACGCCTACGCTCAAAATCACCGCGACATCCCCGGTTGGGAAAAAGCCGTCAACGAGCGCGGCATCGCCACCATGCGCGGTTACCATCTCTCCGACGACGACCGTCTCCGCCGCGCCGTCATCAGCCGCCTTCTCTGCCACACCATCGTCCTGAAAGACGAAATTTCTCGCGAGTTCAGCATCGACTTCGACGCCTACTTCGCCGAAGAACTCACCCGCCTCGAACCCTTCCGCGAAGACGGCCTCGTCAACCTCGACCCCGCCGAAATCCGCACCACCCAGCTAGGCCGCATCTTCATCCGCAACCTCGCCATGGTCTTCGATCCCTACCTCGAAAAGCAGCACCTCAACGCTAAGCCCCTCTTCTCCAAAACCCTCTAACCAAAGCCCTATAACACAGCGATTTGTCATCCCGAGCGCAGCGGGGATCTGCTTTTTCGCGCTTGTAGGGGCACGATATATCGTGCCCTCCTTTCTGCGCTCCGCTCCGCCCCGCCCTCATTTCGAACCAAGCAATCCGAGGCCTTTTCTTTCACGTTTGCTCCCTGCGATCGAAGATTCCGACCCGGTCGTAAACGTGCCGTCCTGCGCAGAGAGAACCGCTGGCCGCATCGCGCGTTTCTTGCGCGATGAAATTTCTCTTCATCTTTTTTCTAGCCGCACAGCCACTTCTCCCTTACACCGAATGCAATTGAAGTGCGTCGAGCCTACAAATGCAGCGTAATCCCGCGTCCCATCACGAAAATAAAAGCAAGCGACAACCCCACGGCCACGATGATCCATGCATAATTCCTGCCAATGCCCTTTGATCCTCGCTCGGGAACGGTCCCTCTCGGAATGTAATACATCAACCACAGTAGCCCCGAGTGCGCGCCCGCTGCTCCCGGCAGAGCGGATTGCCACATCAGTTGGATTCCAATCGGATTCAGGAGCCCCGCCAGACTCAAAAGCACCACCGACGAGAAGTACGGAATGTATGTGAGTTTCCGCAGCCGCCGCAGGTCATTCCTCGGCACTCCCACGTACCGAACTAGCCCCGTGCCCACCACCAATACGGCGCCGAAGTAGGAGGCTATCCCGACGACAACGAGCAGCGATCGCCACAACCAGTGCGCGGGCAGCCCATGAATCACCACCGCCCAATCGCCAAAATTCGTGACGCCTGAGAAAAAGAAATACCCGGTACCCGCAAACAGGTTGAACGCCACACTTATAAGCAGAAAAAAGCGCAATCGAACCGATCCGCGCATCGCTTTCCGCAGGACAATCCAGAGGACCAACGCCGCCGCCAAGTTCGCCAGCGTTCCCCCCGCCGCAACCAGTCGCGAGTCAACCGCGCTGGACCACGCCACCGTCGATAACACGCCCGATCTCGTCCCGGTAAGCAAAGCCACCGCCGCATGCCCCAACCCCTCATGCACCATATCCGCCACCATCTCCGCCACAAGGCTAATGGCAACACCGTCAACAGATCGTCCTTCGCCGACACCGCCCCTGTGCTAGCTCCCGCCGCCATGTTTCCCTCCTCGCTCTCTCCAAGCGAGTCCTGTTCCACCATCCAAATAACTTAGCCATTTGGCGACGGACTAGGGAGCAACAAAGTACTCGAAATTGTACGCCTCTGTATTCCTTTGAAGCTCAGCTTCGCGTGGACAAGCGTTACGCCAATTTGTACAAAGTTCGCTTGATCTCCTTCGACGAACTCAATGAGTGCTCCCAAACGCGCAAGACGCCTATACCTGTACTTTTAAGTTCTCTTACAGCGCTGCGATCCCTCTGTTTGTTTCTCTCTTTTTGTTTCTCTCTATTTTCATCTGCCAAAAAGAGCGACGTGTTTTAGGCAAATGGCCACACTTCGGACAGCCGTGCCAAAAGCAGCCATCAACGAACACAGCCAGTGTTTGAAAAGGAAAATCGGGACTGCCAGGTAAACCGTTCGGATGCATCACCCATCCTGAGACACACTCGCGAACTAGCGACATGCGAAGACGAAGTTCAGTTCTTTTGTTGCCCTTCCCTCTTATCGCCTTCATTGTCCGGACACGATTCTCGGGAACGTGGCCAAACTGACCATCTATGAGCTGTCGGCGAAGTAATATCTCCCCTAGGGTACGACCTCTCGTATCTCGTCGCAGAAGTGACGAGCGAAAAAAAATAGCCATTCGAGCTGACTGCGCTGTAGCAGGCTAACGTTATACGCTTCCGGAACAGACTTCAGTGAAACGATTGTCGGAAGGTCCGCAATGGTG
This sequence comes from uncultured Acidobacteriota bacterium, assembly GCA_963718945.1. Taxonomy (GTDB): domain Bacteria; phylum Acidobacteriota; class Terriglobia; order Acidiferrales; family UBA7541; genus Acidiferrum. The sequence goes on from CAVRAJ010000001.1 coordinate 843,132, forward strand.
AACTTGTGACGTTCAGGCTGCATGTCGCTCGGGCTGATGCAGGCGCGGATAATGGCGCTACACAATTCCATAAACACCAGACCACTTTCTCCAAAGTGGTTCCAGAGGTCTATACCGATGCGGATTGTGACATTCACAGTGATGCCATTTTTCCTAAACTTGCAGTCCCATCGCCCGTCGGGAGAAACCAGCAAATTTGCAATCGACAGTTTCTCCTTGATATTCCGCAGAATATGCCAGTCTTTCTTATTCGACTGTTTTTTCGTCCCGTAGAGCACGCCATATGTGAAGTCGATTTCCTTGACCTTGGCGGTCTCGGCCCACTCCCTAGAATTGCTCAGGATATCGTCGGCTAGATTTGCGCTCATTTCATCATTCAAGCATCGCGGGCCGCTCTTGAGTGTTGCTAACTGGAGAACATCCCCAACGCGGCGCTTTCCGTCCAATACCGAATTGGCCGTATGCATTTCACTCGGAACAACCTCCCAACCATAGATCGGAAGGACGACGGTCTCCACCATGCGTCCTGCCGATGTTTCCATCGAGGAAAATACTTTGGCGGGAAGAATGTCGTCTTCAATCTCACCGATTCGCCTGTAACCTTTGTTTAGACTGTGAATCATCAGGACGAAAGGATTGGTATTGAACTTCGAAAACACCGAATAACTGCTCGGTAAATTCTCTACGTGCTGCTTCATCCGTTTCCGGAAATCTACTTCCATTGCAAGAACGCGTTTGGTGGACGCTTTGTCCCCATCGACGGCAGACAACTGCATCATCAGTTCAGATTTATGAAGGATAACTGAGGACGAAAGGGGTAGCCCGACGTGTTTTGGCATATCGTCTAAGTCATTAGCGCCGTTCGCCTCTTTGTCTTTGGCGAGGCGTATTTTGCGTTGTTATTTACTTCTCCATCTTGCCAAACGAAGGTCTTGCCTGCTTTGAACCATTGGCGAGTTCGAACGTGAGACTGAACGTAAATGATTCGGTAGGCTTCCGGTTTGTCTGGGTACGGTTTGAAATGCCGTGCTTGGAGTTCAGCCATCTTTCGAGCAATCACCTCTCCCGTAACTTCGCCGAGCCTCACGGGAACCGCATTTCCAACTTGCGTATATTGTTCTGGAAGTTTTCCACAGAATTGCCAATCCTCCGGGAACTCTTGGATCAACGCATATTCGCGCAATGACAGCGCTCTTGTGTCGTTCGGATGACACAACGATGTTCCTGCGTGATTCGGCATCGTGACCAATGTAGGACACGGAAGGTCAAACGTTAGCCGCCTCCACCATCCAGACCTCCCTCCTTTGGCAAGCCAGACGCGCCCCATGGATTCCTTCTGCAACTCGACAGGGAGACTTCGCCAGTTTGAGCCTGGTGGAACGAGGGACAGATATTTCTTCTTTCGGGGACTGAAATCCATGATGGCCGGTTCTGATTCTTGCAACGGTCCTATCGCATCTCCCAGAGTCTTCCATGGTTTTAAACTCCGGTTGTTATCGAATAGAGTCTGCAACGGTGGTTCTGCGTGTGGCGAGCCGTGCGTAGGATCAGGAAAATCCACGACCGCGTTGTAGCGGTTTCCTATAAACAAAGCCCGCTCTCGTAATTGCGGCGCACCATAGTTGACGGCATTCACTTCGAAACAATCCATATGATATGAGGCATTCCGAATCGCTTGAAGATCATCGGCGAACAGTCGAACAACCGAGCCAGCTTGTTCGTCAGGTGTCAATGGGGAGCCACCGTGCTCCGGTCGCTTTGCTATGGGACGATGCTTCAAGGCCGCCGACAACAGCCCTCTGACGTTTTCCATCAGAAAGAACTTGGGCTTGATCGCATCAATAAAGCGGAGGAACTGCCAGAGAAGCGTGCCACGGGGGTCTTCTGTCGTTCTGCGTTTGCCAACTGTGCTGAAGGACTGACAGGGAGGACCACCTACCAAAAGGTCTACCTCGCCAGGCTTGAGACCAACAGCATCGAGCACTTCCATTGGGTCTAAATCAAGAATGTCACCCTCGAAAATCCTCAAGTCGGGATCAAGCCCGCCAGCTGAGCGGTTTGCCCTAATGCTCTCACAAAATGCAGGCTCTTTTTCGACGCAGGCCACTACTCGGAATTTCGCAGTTTTCTCCAACCCGATGTCCAAGCCCATAGCACCGGAGAACAACGAGATCACTTTGTATGGTTTCATGGTCGGTGAAGCAATACCAGCGCAAGTCTAGCACATTGGTTATTGAAGCTGGGCGGGTCAACCATAGCTAATTAGGTGTGCTGCATCCTTATAGTTTTTCAGGGGGCGGGTTTCATCGGTCTCGCTTCCGCTCTCGAATGAGCGCTGTCTCCTGAATCTTTCCTCAGGCATGATATTCTCAATTCTTAACGGCTTCGCAGGAGAGTGAACATGCCACAACTCGACCGCATCACCCAAGATCCCGCCGTCATGGGCGGGAAACCATGCATACGCGGCATGCGCGTCACCGTTGGCATGGTCGTGGGCCAAATCGGCGCCGGACATACCATCGAGCAGGTTCTCGCGGATTATCCTTATCTCGAGCGCGAAGACGTTCTGCAAGCCCTACGGTCTGCGCGATTTCGTATCTCTAGGGGCAGAGCTTCGGATGCTCGCCAAAATCCTTCCGTACCGCGGTGTTCCATTTACTTACAGCGGACGGACCCTTCCGCGCTTCTCATCCTCCAGCGCGTTCTGCACGGCTCCGTCCAGCCGGCCCGCCGCCAAGTCTCCTTCAATCCTGCAATCAATCGGTCTCGGCCCCGCGTATTCATCGAGCCATAGCCGCAGTTCTTCCAACTCCTCTTGCGTAAGTGTTCCGATCACCCGCTCGATCTCTTCAACTTTTGTTCCGCTCATTTGCTGCACCCGCTCAAAATTCTCGTCCGTCGAGCAATATCATCGTAACACTTTCGGGCCTTGACTCCGCCTTCCTCGCAAACTGCAGGCCTTAGCCGGTCCTCCCACAAACACCATTTTCAAGCACCACATTCCGCGCATCCCCAGTCCTCTCATCATCTTACACCTCACGGGCGCGCCATTCGAACCATTACTACATAACAAATAGCTTGACACGGCATCACGTATTGCGGTAACATACACTGTGAACATCGGCTTTCAGCCCCGCCTAGCATCCCCATCTCCTCCGCGAAACCTCCGAACCAGGCGTTTATCCCGGTCGGGTCGTGGCGTCGGCGTTTACCCCGGCTCGGTCGGGGCGCTAAAACCAACCCGATCCTTTTCCACGACCCACCCGCTCAAGGCTGTACGCACCGTGCTCGCATCCCCTTTGGAATCAGCGCCGATCCACCCACCCGCAACCATTGCACGTAAAGAACTTACGCCAAGCCTAAACCCTTTAGATGCAACGTTTACAAAAAACCCGGGGGGAGGGTCCTCAGCCGCCCACTCCCCAGCCGGTAGAATCACCCTTCCGAGGGCGACGGCGCTTCGGCTTCCGAATCCCAATCCTAGTCCGACGCAAGCTGTCCTCTGTAAGCTGTCGACTGTTATCTTCCCCGCGGGACACGCGTCACGGGACACGGAACATGAATTCAAAATGATACGATGGCTTCCGGCCGCCGATTGTAGGGGCGCTGCATGCTGCGCCTCTTCTCGGCAAACCAGCGAACGAATGACCACCCAAGTTCCAGTCTTAATCGTCGGCGCCGGAATCTCCGGCCTCGCCTGCGCCTACTATCTGCGCAAGTCCGGCATCGACGGCCACATCGTCGAAGCTTCCCCGCGCCCCGGCGGCGTAATCCGCTCCGAACGCCGCGACGGCTACCTCCTCGAACTCGGCCCACAAAGTTTCAGCGGCACTCCTCAACTCCGGAACCTCTGCCGCGACCTCGGCATCGAGAACGAGCTCGTAGCCGCGCCGCCTCGCGCGCCCAGATTCCTCTTAATCAACGGCCAACTAAAACCGGCACCCCTCAGCCCATCCGCCTTTTTCGCCTCTTCCCTCTTCAGCGCCAAAACAAAATTCAGCATCGTCCGCGATCTCTTCGGCCGCAGCAAACCTCCCGCCGACGACGAGTCCGTCGCCGCCTTCACGCGCCGCAAATTCTCCGCCGAACTCCTCGATAAACTCGTCGGCCCTCTCGTCTCCGGCATCTACGCCGGCGACCCCGAAAAACTCAGCCTCCGCGCCACCTTCCCCCGTCTCCACGAAGCCGAACGCACCGCCGGCAGCGTCATCCGCGGCATGATTCGCACCGCAAATCCAAAAAAAGGCCCGAAACCCAAGACAACTCTGCAATCCTTTCGAGCAGGAAATGAAACGCTCATTAAAGCGCTCGCCACAAATCTCGGCTCCGCCCTCCGCTGCGGCGTAGAAGTCACAGCGATTCAGCAGATCGGTGCGGAAACCCGGCAATCAGGTAAACGATTTGCGATGGAAGCCAGAACAGAAGCAGGCATCGAGAACATAATTGCCGACCGTCTCGTTCTCGCTGTGCCAACGTACGTTGCCGCGAAACTCCTTCGCCTCGAAATTGCATCTCCGCTTGGAGAAATCGAATACGCTCCCATCGCGGTGGTCTCGCTTGGATACCAAAAGCAGGATGTCGGACACTCTCTGGAAGGCTTCGGGTTTCTCATCCCGCGCTCCGAAGGCCTCCGCACGCTTGGCGCCGTCTGGAATTCGTCGCTCTTTCCCAATCGCGCTCCGCAAGGCTCCGTTCTACTCACCAGCTTCATCGGCGGCGCAATAGATCCTCAAGCCGCGGCATTCTCCTCCGAAGAAATAATTGCGATCGTCCATCGCGAAATCGCAGCGATCCTCTCCATCCGCAACCAACCCATCTTCTCAAACGTCCAGATCTACCAGCGCGCTCTGCCGCAATACAACATCGGCCACACCATGCGAATCGCCAATCTCCAACGACAAACATCTTTTCTTCCAAATCTCAAGCTTGTGGGAAACTATCTCCGCGGACCAGCCCTCGGCGCCTGCATCGAACAGGCCCTTGCCGTGGCCGGCGAAATTAGCGCCAGCGTTTCAGGTGCAAGTTCGCGATGACAGAGACCAACACCAAGCCGTCATCCGAAACGCCGTTTCCGCCGTATAGTCTTTGAGGAGAGGAAGAAGCCGACACTCGTGTTCCTGGCGGCTTTCACATCCAGCGGTCCCCGCGAAGTGTCGCCAGACGCGACGCTGTTGTCGCGCCTTCTTCAAAAAGACGTGAGCGCCTTTGAACAGCTCTACGACCGCCACTCGCGCCTCGTCTACGGGCTGGTCTTTCGCATACTTCAGCATCCCTCGACCTCCGAGGAAGTTGCGCAGGATGTTTTCCTCCAGCTTTGGCGTAACGCCGGTCAATACGATCCCTCGCGCGGCCCGTTTGTTCCGTGGCTCTGCACCGTGGCGCGAAATCGCGCCCTCGATCATCTTCGCTTGAAGAGCGAACGCCAGCGCCGCCGCGAAGACCTAACCGGCGAATTGCCGAGCGTGATGGCCGCTCCAGAATACGAGAAAGCCCTCGACGAAAAACGGCGAGCCGAGCGCGTTCGAGCATTGATGGCGTCCCTCACGCCGCAGCAGAAAAGAGCCATCGAGCTTGCTTACTTTGAAGGTCTAAGTCATTCGGAAATTGCGGCCACATTGAAAGAACCACTCGGCACGGTAAAAGGCTGGATCCGAAATGGTTTGCTCCGCTTGAAAGAAGGATTGCAGGCAACGACGTGAAGAACTGCGACCAATTCCGCGAGTTGATCGAAGCCTACGCTCTCGGTGCGCTCGATCCCGAAGAACGCGCCGCTCTCGAAGCGCACCTGGCGACCGGCTGCGCGGAGTGCGGCAAGGCCGTCGAGGAAGCGCGCTGGCTTGTGAGCCAACTCGCCTACGCGGCTCCCGAAGCAACTCCCTCGGACATGCTTAAGGGCCGCCTGATGCAAGCGGTCCGTGCCGAAGCGCAGGCTCAACCGGAAACTAATCCGCATGGAATGACCGCCAAGAGATCCATTCCCTTCTGGTTGTGGGGAGCTGTAGCCGCGCTTCTGGTCTTTTCAATCTACTCGTCTTGGAACATGCGCCGTTTGCAGCATGAAATCCGGCAGGCGAACGATCGCGCCGCCACGTTGCTCCAGCAACGCCAGAAGACCGAACAGCAACTGGCGCTAGCCAAGCGCGAGGCTATGATCCTGATGGATCCCAGCTCTGTGAAAATTTCTCCCGCTGCGAACAGCGCACAGGGAATGCAACTTGAGGCCAAGTGGAATCCGGAACTAGGCATCGTAGTGATGGGAGAAAATATCCCCATGCCGTCTCCACATCACGTCTTGCAATTGTGGTTTATCCCCAAAGACCCGAAAGCCAAGCCCATGCCCTCTATGATGACTTGGCCGGATGCAAATGGAAAGTTCGTTATGCTGGTTTCAAACCCGCCGGAATCGATGAACGCAACCAAAGCTCTTGCCATCACCGAAGAACCCGAGGGTGGCAGTCCCTGGCCGACCGAGACGCCGCGCTGGGTAGGCGGCGTCAGCTAGTCTTCACATGACAATTATTGAATACGATGTTCTTTACCGTATCGCAAAGCCAGCCGAACCTCGCGCCGTTTTGCCGCTTCTCGAAATCGCCGCCGCTCCTCCGCCGTTTTCAAGATTAATGGCGCCACCTGTTTTGGCAGCTTGGTGTTCTCATCGATGGCCACAAACGTCACATACGCCGTGGTCGTGTGCTTGCGCTCTCCCGTCATTGCATTTTCCGAATACACTTCGACGCCGACTTCCATCGACGTCCGAAACACTCGATTCACTTGCGATTTCAAGTTGACGAGCTCCCCCAGGTTCACGGGATTGCGAAAATCGATGTAGTCCACCGAAGCCGTCACCACATGACTGTTCGAGTGCCGGTGCGCCGCCATGGCCGCCACCATGTCCACCAAATGCATCACCTGCCCGCCAAGCAATTTTCCCAGAGGATTCGTTTGCGCCGGCAAAACGATCTCCGTCATCTCCGACCGTGACGCGCTCACCGGCTTCCCTTTCAGCGCCAGTTCCCCGCTCATCTCGCTCTTCACCAGTTGCTTGCGTTTCATTCGCTCCCCATTCCCTGGTTGTTTTGGACCACAGTCTCTTTATCCGTATAATACGGGAGCCCTCATGCCGGACCAAAAGAAAACCCGCCGCCAATTGCTCGAAGAGTTCGTCGCCCAAAAACCGGACGACGCTTTCTCCCGCTACGGTTTGGCGATGGAGTGCATGAATAGCGGTGATCCGGCCGCTGCCGACATTCACTTCCGCGCCCTCGTCGAACGCAATGCCGACTATATCCCGGCGTACCTTATGTATGGCCAGTTTCTGGCCCGCGAATCCCGCAATGGTGAAGCCAGGCAGGTTCTTGTAAATGGCATCGCCGCAGCCGCTCAAAAAGGCGACGAGCACGCTCGCTCCGAAATGGAAACACTCCTCAGTGAACTCGCCTGATTAAGCCTTGAATCTTCTCTGGAGCGAAAGATTCGACCGGCGGGTGCCTCAATGAATCGGCTTCTTCAAAGCCTCCGCGATACCAACTTCGGCGAGCGGGGCCATAACGTCGTAGCCCGCTTTGTTTGGATGCACGCCATCGGGGCTCAATTCCACCTTGAGGCCGCCTTTGTCGTTCACCATCGGCGAATAATAGTCGACGTATACGAAATCATTTTTTGCGGCGTACTCCTTGATCCATTCGTTCAGCGTTTTGATTTTGGGCGCCGGCTCGAGTCCCTTGTGCCACCAAAAATCAGTCGATGGCAGCACCGAGCACAACACCAGGCGAATCCCATTCCCTCGAGCAAGCTGGCTCATGGACTCGAGGTTGCCCTCAGTCTCCTCCAAAGTCATCTTCCCGGTGTTCTCGGCGATGTCGTTTGTGCCCGCGAGAATCACGACAACTTTGGGTTTCAACTCGATGACGTCCTGCCGAAAACGCACCAGCATTTGCGGAGTGGTCTGCCCCGAGATGCCGCGATTGAAGTAGGGTTTTCCGGGGAAAAACTCGCCGCGGCCCGGTGACGTTGCAGTTGCTTTCATGCCCCAGCCTTCCGTGATCGAGTCTCCCATAAACACCACGCGCGTCTCGCCCGCTGCGGGAGCCGGCACCGATTTATCCGCGTCGCCGAATTTCGCAAGGTAGGCCCAATCGTCGTACATGAGTTCGACCTGCGATTTTTGGTAGGGCGTCAAAGTTTCCCAGTAAGCTTCCGCCGGATCAGCCTTCTTCGTGTCCTGCGCCTGACCAGCCACTGGCGTAGCCTGCGCGAACGCAAGTCCGCCACGGACAAGCACCGCAACAATCAGGCAACCGCCGCACATCGCGCGTAACAATTTCTTTTTTCTCTCCACGCAGTGATCTCCTTCTGTCATCCGCCGACCAAAGTCCCGCCAGCTTACCACTTTCGCCTGCTTGGCCAACGCTTGAAAAGGCCACTTCATAAACTGAGCCAGAACATTCATGGGGTGGCTGCCGCGGACGATTCTTTCTCGCGATTCACAGGTCATTTTCGGCTGGTCTGAATTGATTCGGAACCATGCGGCTTGACCGCATTTCGCTCTTCCCATGGGACGGCGTTCTCCGCCCAGGGGCACTATTCCATGAATACGTCGGATAGAGAGCGAGAAAAGGATCGGCCGCTAAGTGCGCGAACTTTTATTCGTAGCGCAGCGCAACCACAGGATCGACGCGCATTGCACGCCGCGCCGGAATATAACTCGCGATCAGTGCCACCAAGAACAAGAACAGCGCCACTTCCAAGAATGTCGCCGGATCCGTCGGCGTGACATGGAAGAGAAAACTCTTCATTAACCTGGTCAAGCCAACCGCTCCCGCCGTCCCCAGCGCAATGCCAAGCAGCGTAAGCCGCATACCATTGCTCAAAACAAGCCGCAGCACGCTGCTCTGCCCTGCTCCCAGCGCCATGCGCACGCCAATCTCGTGCGTCCGCTGCGCCACCGTGTTCGACATCACTCCGTAAATCCCGAGGCTCGCCAGAACCAAGGCCAGCCCAGCGAACAGGCCCAACAACACCGTCCGGAGCTGCGGCTGCGCCACAGCATCGGCCATCAATTGCTCTCCGGTGGAGATATCGCCAACGGGTTGGTCTTTGTCGAGCGACATCACCTGGCTCCGCACCGTTGCAGCCATCTGTGAGGCATCGCCATCCGAGCGCAGGAACAGATTCATGTCCCCCCACGCCATTTGCGTGGAGGGCTCATAGACGGTCATCGTCGCAGCCTCCGCCAAGCCATCATCCTTCACGTCGCCAACGACGCCCACGATTTGGCGCCAAAGCGGCCCGCCAGCACGAGGGGCTCCCACTCCAATCGCGATCGTTTGCCCAATCGGGTCTTTGTCATGAAAAAACCGCTGCGCAACTGCGTGACTGATAATGGCTACGCGCGGACTGCCGAAAGAATCTTCTTTTGTGAAATAGCGTCCAACCAACAGCGGGATTCCCAGCGCGTGAAAGTAATTCGCGCTGATGACGTAGTAACCGGCTGAGGGCTGGTCCGCCGGCGAAACGGCTTCCAGGTCTTTCGTCGCAAACGCAAAGAAAAGGTTCGATCCCACCATGGGATTGCCACTGGACGCCGCGACTTCTTTGACTCCCCGCAGGGACTGAATCCGCTCGAGCAATTGATCGAAGAACTGAATTTTTTGCGAATCCGTCGAGTACTTCGAGCTCGGCAGCGAAATGCCCGCGGTCACGACGTTTTTGTACTGAAAACCAGGATCAACCGTTTGCAGGCGCAGAAAACTTTTGAGCAGCAAGCCTGAACCCACCAGCAGGACAAGCGCCAGCGTTGTCTCCAGCACGACGAGCGCGCTGCGCACGCCATGGCGGCCGGTGCTTGAACTTTTTCCGCCTTCTTTCAGCGTCTCGGCCGGCGCGCCGCGTGTGATCCGCAGCGCCGGGGCAAAACCAAATAACAACCCGGTCAGCACTGCCACTCCCACGGCAAAAGCGAGCACGGGCAAATCCAACGAAATGCTCGCCGCACGCGGCAAGTTGGAAGGCGGCAGCGTTCGCAGCGCGCGAATGGCCCACTCGGCGAGCAGCAATCCGGCGCCGGTTGCGATCCCGCTGAGCAGAATACTCTCCGTCAACAACTGGCGCGCGATCCGCAACCGGCTTGCGCCCAGCGAAAAACGAATCGCAATTTCCTTCTGCCGCGCCGTGGCCCGCGCCAGAAGAAGATTTGCAACATTGGCGCACGCGATCAACAGCAGAAATCCCACCGCTCCGAACAAAACCAAAAGCGTCGGCCGGATGTCTCCCACGGTAGCTTCGTTCAGGGACATGACTTTCGATGTCCAGCCAGTATTTGTTCGCGGATATTGCTGTTCCAGACGCTTTGATAGCGCAACCATTTCCGCCTGCGCTTTCTCAATGCTCACGCCAGGCTTTAGCCGCGCCATGACCCGCAAATAGTGGGCGCCCCTGGCGCCTGGGCTCAGGGCATCCGCATCAAACTCCGAAGGCAACCACAAATCCACGCCGCGTGGAAACTGGAAGCCATTCCGCATCACGCCGACAACTCGATATGACTGGCCGTCGAGCGCCAAGGACTTCCCAACAACTTGAGGATCGCTTGCAAAATGGCGCGTCCACAAACCATGACTCAAGACGACCACGCTCGCCTTCCCCACGACATCGTCTTCCGGCAAAAAAGTGCGTCCCATCGCCGGTGTCGCGCCCATCACCGCGAAAAAAGAAGAGGCCACACGCGCCCCCGTCAAGCGTTCCGGCTCCGTGCCTCCGGTGTAGTTGAATTCCCCGCGAGCGACGGAGGCCATCTGCTCGAACGCCGTCGAGTCCTTCTTCCAGTCCATATAATTCGGCGGCGAGGCAGAAAATTGCGGAAATCCTCTGCTGGGATTGCTCTCGAGAACCAACACGATGCGGTCAGGATCGTTATAAGGCAGTGGGCTTAGGAGTACGGCGTGAATCACGGAAAATATTGCGGTGTTCGCACCGATGCCAAGCGCCAGGGTCAAGACAGCGACGACTGCAAAGCCCGCGTTCTTTCGCAGCATCCGCATGCCGCAGCGCACATCCTGCCAAAACGATTCGATAAAGTTGAGACTGTTCATGCGGTAAATCTCCTCTCGGATCTGCGTCGGATTGCCCAGCTTCCGTCTCGCGGCATAGCGCGCCTCTTCTGGCGTCATGCCCCGGGCAATATTCTCCTCGGTCTCGATCTCAAGGTACGCCAGCAGTTCGCGCTCGCGTTCTTCATCCCAGCGCGTGCGGCGGTAGTAGCGCATCCATCCCATCACGCTATTCCTTGGCGGGGCGCAGCACCCGGTTGATCGCGCTCACCAATTGCTCCCACCGGCTGGTTTGCTGGGCCAACTGTCGCCGGCCCGAGGCCGTCAGCCGGTAGTAACGCGCTTTGCGGTTATTTTCGGAGGTACCCCAGAAGGATGCGATCCAGCCGCGGTCCTCGAGGCGATGCAGCGCCGGATAGAGCGAGCCATGTTCAACCTGTAAAACGGCGTCGGAGCGATGCTCGATAACGTGGGCGATGGTATGCCCATGCGCGGCGCCCAGAAGGAGCGTCTGCAGAACTAATAGATCCAGGGTTCCCTGGAGTAGATCGGCTTGCAAGGGTGGTGCGCCTCGTTTTGGCATGTCGGACTTCTTATACTCCCATAGATGATCTACCACAACATTTTCCTATCATGCTTTGACGGACTAGGCCTAGAAAGGTCGCGAAGAGTGGGGAGACTGCCCGCCTCGGTAGACTATCTAGGGGTTATGGCGCATTCGTTCCTGTTTGGCAGAGCACGCCATTCTCAGTTGCGCAGGGCCTCGGTGAAAAAGACGTACCGCCAAGACTGCCACTCCCCTCTCCACGAACAAATGGCCCATGCGTCAGGATTCACGTCCCCCCAGCGCGCCCTCTGGTATGATTTGACCAGGAACAATGCGGCCCGATCGCATTCCGCTCTTTCCACTGAACGTCGTTCTTCTCCCCGGCGCAGACCTTCCCCTGCACATCTTCGAGCCGCGTTATCTTGAGATGGTCAGCCGTTGTTTGAAGGATAAATCGGAGTTCGGCGTTGTCTTGGCGATTCCCAAGGGTGTGGTGCGCGTCGGATGCACCGCCGAGATCATCGAGGTTGTCGGGCGCAATGCCGACGAAACCATGGACATTTTGACGATCGGGCGCTGGCCGTTTCGTGTGATTGAGTTCTTCGACGAGAATCCTCTTGCCGAAGGCCAGGTCGATTACCTCGAAGACCGGGACTCACCCGCGAACCCGGCGCTCCGCCACGAGCTGATCGAACTTTACGAAACCTGCCATACACTCATCTTTGAGGACTATCCAAAGAACACGGATGGCGCCCTGCCAGAGCAATTCTCTTTCCTTGTTGCGGAAACTCTACCCATGGATGTCCTCTGGAAGCAGCAGATTCTCGAACTGCGGTCGGAAGCGGACCGTCAGGAACGGCTCGTCGGGTATCTTCGCGCTTGGGCCCCGCATCTACAGAAGACAGGGGTTTTGCGACAGCGCGCCGGTGGCAATGGACACGGATTGAACTAGCATTCTGTGCGCCCCGACGGGGTCGAGGCGCGGAACGAGGCCTTATGACGGCAAGCACATCATTGCAATCCTCGGCGCATCCGAGAGCTCGCACCCTCGGTGAACTCAAGCGCATTCCGGACTTCGACGCTCGCACCGTCTCGCGCTCCGTGAAGACCGAGATGCGCCAGAACCTCTTGCGCATGATCGAAAAGAACGAGCCGCTCTTCTCCGGGGTGCATGGCTACGAAGACACCGTCATCCCGCAAATCATCAACGCGCTTCTCTCCCGCCACAATTTCATTCTCCTGGGCCTTCGCGGCCAAGCCAAAAGCCGCATTCTTCGCGGATTGGTCCAATTCCTGGACTCGGAGATTCCAGTCGTGGAGGGCTGCGAAATTAACGACGACCCGCTGCACCCCATTTGCCGCGCATGCCGCGAGAAAATCGCCGTCCAAGAGGACGACACGCCCATCGCCTGGATGCTCCGGGACCATCGCTACGTCGAGAAGCTGGCGACTCCCGACGTGACCATGGCCGACATCATCGGAGACGTGGATCCGATCCGCGCCGCCCGCGGCGGCCGCGATCTTTCCGACGAGCTCACCATCCACTACGGCCTTCTTCCGCGCGCAAATCGCGGCATATTCGCCATCAACGAGCTTCCCGATCTTGCCGGGAAAATTCAAGTGGGCCTCTTCAACATCATGCAAGAGGGCGACATTCAAATTAAGGGCTATCCGCTGCGCCTACCGCTGGATGTACTTCTCGTGTTCACGGCAAATCCCGAAGACTACACTGCGCGCGGCAAAATCATCACTCCCCTGAAAGACCGTATCGGAGCAGAAATCCGCACCCATTATCCTTCCACCATTGAGGAAGGCATGGCCATTACCGCTCAAGAAGCCTGGATTACGCGCGATTCCGGGCGCAAGGTCGACGTTCCCGGATATCTTCGGAGCGTCGTGGAAGAGATTGCCTTCCAAGCTCGCGACGACAAACGCGTGGACCGGCGTTCGGGCGTCAGCCAGCGCCTCCCCATCAGCGCTCTCGAGAGCCTCGTCAGCAGCGCCGAGCAGCGCGCTGCTCGAACCGGCGAAAAATCCGCCGTCGCCCGCATCGCCGATGTCTACTCCTCGCTTCCAGCTATCACAGGAAAATTGGAACTCGAATACGAAGGCGAACTGAAAGGCGCCGACACCATCGCTCGCGAGCTCATTCGCACCGCCGTTGGCCGGGTCTTCAGCAAACATTTCGCTGAAGTCAGCTTCCAACCTGTTATCCAATGGTTTGAAATCGGGGGCGAACTGAAACTTCCTGAACTCGCCACGGCGAACGAGCGTTGCCAGCAGCTCTCGAAGATTCAAGGCCTGATGGAACACATCGACCGGCTCGGCGTCCAGGATCGCAAGGATGCGGGCGCCGCAGCATCCGCCGCCGAAATGATTCTCGAGGGCCTCTGGGCGCACCGACGAATCGGCCGCAGCGAAGAACGCGGATTTTATGCAGACAAGCCCAAACAGCAGCCCGAGCAGCGCGAAAACCCCAACCGTCCTCCGCGCCGCCAGTTCAACTGACATGCGCACTTTTCCACAGTTCGACAGCCATTCAACGCTTTCACGAGCCACTTTTGTGCTTCCTTTCGACTTTCAACCGTCGGCTGCCGACCTCCTGGGAGTTCCCCAATGAAATTCATCCGCTACGGAAAATACGCCGGCGAACCCGCCGATGCCGTCGACCTCGAGGAACTCATCAAACGCATGGGCGATTTTTTTCTGCAAAGCGGTTTCGAATCGCAATTCTACGGCGTCTCCCAAATGGATCCGGACCGCTCCATGGAAGCTCTCCGCGAAGCCATCCTTCGCGCGCTGCAAGAAGGCGATCTGCTGCCTGAAGACGCGATGAGCGAAGAGCTCCGCCATATGCTGCAAACCTCCGACGCGGAGAACAACCAAGCCGTCAAAGATCTGATCGAAAAAATAATGGACCGCCTCGCTCAGGAAGGCTTCATCAACCCGCAGCAACCGCCGCAGGTCACGCCGCCCCCGCAAACTTCCGCGCGCGGCCAACTCGGGCAGCCACACGAACGCCAGCCCGAGGCTCGCTTCGAGATCACGGACAAGACGATCGACTTTCTCGGCTTCAAGACTCTGCAAGATCTTCTCGGCTCGCTGGGCCGCAGCAGTTTCGGCCGCCACGACACGCGCGATTTGTCCACTGGCGTCGAATCCGGCGGCGTTTCCCGCCCGTACGAATTTGGCGACACCATGAATCTCGACATCAGCGAAACTCTCTTCAACGCCGTCCGCCGCCAAGGGGCCAAAGTTCCCATCGACATGGCCTATTCCGATCTGATGGTCCATCAGTGCGAATATCACAGCTCCTGCGCAACCGTCGTTCTTCTCGATTGCAGCCACAGCATGATTCTGTATGGGGAGGACCGCTTCACGCCCGCGAAGCGCGTCGCCATGGCGCTCTCGCATCTCATTCGCACGCAATATCCCGGCGACACGCTTAGCCTCGTTCTCTTCCACGACAGCGCGGAAGAAGTTCCTCTCGGCGAGCTTGCCCGCGTTCAGGTTGGCCCGTATTACACCAACACACGCGAAGGCCTTCGACTTGCGCAGCGCATCCTGCTTCGCCAGAAAAAAGACATGCGCCAGATCATCATGATCACCGACGGAAAGCCCTCAGCGCTGACGCTCGAAGACGGCCGCATCTACAAGAACGCTTTCGGTCTCGACCCTTTCGTGGTCGGCCAGACTCTTGAAGAGGTAAACAAATGCAAGCGCGCCGGCATCATGATCAATACCTTTATGCTCGCCAGCGACTACAGTCTCGTGCATTTCGTCCAGAAAATTACGGAAATGTGCCGCGGCAAAGCCTACTTCACGACGCCGTACACCCTCGGCCAATACTTGCTGATGGATTATATGCAACGCAAAACCAAGCAAATCCATTGATCGGGGCAACCGGGTGCTCTGAAACACAAGATTGTTGTATTGGCACGCCGCGTCATACTACAAGTCTGCTTTGCCAGCATCGCTGCGCTAGAATCTACGGATGGGAATCTTGCGGCGGCTTAAACGCTGGATGGGCACGGAAGGGACCATGACAAATATCGTTGCTGGGAACTCTGCACCGGCTTTTTCTCTAAAAGCTCTCGATGGGAAGGAATTATCGCTCGCCGCGATGCTTGAGGGCGGGGCGGTCGTGGCCGCCTTCTTCAAAGTGTCCTGTCCCGTGTGCCAGTTCACGTTCCCTTTTCTCGAACGCCTTCACAAACGCTACGGCGGGGACGGGGTAACATTTCTGGGCATTTCCGAGGACGACCCCCGCGCTACAAAAGACTTTGCCAGGGAATTCGGCGTCACTTTCCAGATGCTGCTCGACGAAAAACAAAAAGGCTACCCGGCTTCGAACGCCTACGGCCTCACCAATGTCCCCACGATTTTTCTCATCGAGACCGATGGCACCGTGAAAATCAGTTGCATGGGTTTTGACAAGAAAGACCTGGAAGCCATCGGGGCGGCACTCGCGGAGCGAAAGAAAATCGCGCCCGTCGCACTCTTTAGGCCGGACGAATCCGTCCCTGCCCACAAGCCTGGTTGAAGCTCGAAAAACTAGGTCCGGTCCGGACCCGATCTGCCAGCGCTACTCCGCTTCTTTTTCCAGCCACTTTTTCTTGTGCTTGGCAGGGTGTTTCCGTTTATCTGCAATCACCCGCGTGGCCGCAGGCGCAATCCCGGAATTGCGCGCCGCACGCCTAGCTTCGACTCCAGCATCCAGGACCCTTTTCTTGCGCCGCTTGGCCATGCTCTCTCAGACAAAATTCCGCCTGCCCCGCGTATCCATCCTAAGCTAATGCTGCCTAGAAGGTGAACCGTGCCTGCAAGTCAATCCGGCGGTTCGCCGTCGAGGAGGCATAAGGCTGTCCCGCTGACGAGTTTGCTTCGCCAAACAGCGGCGAGCTCAGGTTCCCGATGAACGGACCGTAGTTGACGCTGTTGAGCAAATTTCGCGCGCTCACGCTGAACGTCAGATTGTACCGGTATTTGGACGAACCCCCGCCAAACATACCGCCTGGTCCCCCGCCTCTGTGACCCCCGCCGCCGGGACCGTGTCCGAACCCTCCTCCGCCCCCTGGCCCGCCCGCACCGCCGGCACTGGCTTCTTTTTTCTGCCCAAAGCCGAAGGTCTTGCTGAGCCTGAGGTTGAGCGTAAATCGCCCCGGAGATGTCGCATAGTTGATTGGAATCGGAGCTCCATTCGCCTGTGGGAGCAGATTAAAACAGCCGTACGCGGTCTGTACCACGCCATTCTGCGAGCCGGAGCCGCACGCGGCCAATGAAGGCCGCGTATTGAACTGTGCGTCACCGAAATCGTCCTGCCCGGTCGTGATGTTGAACGGAATCCCCGAACTCGCTATCATAAAGGGGCTCAGATTGAATCCGTAAGGCATGTCCATTGTCCCGCCGAAGAAGATGCGCTGCCGGGTGTCGAAAGCGGCGCGCCCATAATCGGCGCTTATATCTCCAGGAATAGAAGGCACATAGCCGGCGCCAGCGGTATCGCTGTTGGCATAGTTCAGAACGTAGAAACCAAAGAGCGAAAGATCCTTCAGAAAACCATGTTGCGTGGGAATGCGCACCATGCTGTGCACGATGAGTTGATTCTGCTTGAAGACGCCCTCCGACGCATACTGATAGGCGATGTCATTGGGATTAAAGCCGGCCGGCAGCGGCGCATTGGGAGTGTTCGGCGGAAAGACATTCGCGTAGAACTGGTGATCGCCGCGCGAATTTAGATAAGTCACGGAAAGATTTGCAAAGTTCGTAAGCTGTCTCTCCAGGGTCACCCCCGTCTGCATCGTGTAGGGCGTCCGAAGATTGGGATTCTTCACATAAACCGTTTGAGGCGATGCCGTCGAGGAGGGAAAATCGACGGGCAGCGTCGTCTGGCCAGGATTGAAAAAAGTCGGGTTTGAAATCAAGAATTGTTGCTGAATCAAACCGTTCGCCAGTTGTTGCTGTAAAACAAGATTTTCGGCAAAGCGGTCATAAAAAATGCCGTATCCCAGGCGAAGGATGGTTTTGGGCGTTTTGTTTTTCCCATTTCCATCGAGTCCCCATGCCAACCCCAAGCGCGGCGCAAAATCGGCGTGATCACCAAGATTGTTCTGCGTTTCGTAGCGCAGCCCGTAGCTCAAGGTCACATTGGGGCGCCACTTGTAGTCGTCCTGCACAAACAATGCACCGTCAAACCAGCTCACGCTGGCAGCGGCATTCCCGCTGGTGTTGAAGTTCAAGGAATAGAAGCTTGCGCCGCCGCCTTCCGCGATGGCCGTTGCCATGTTTTGCGGGGTATTCCCGGTGGCGAGCGCCTGGAGGGTAATCTGGTAAGCCTGCAGCGGGGTGATGATGCAATTGTCCGTTGTGGTGGGCACGCACGAAGGCTGGAACCGCGATCCAAAAAAGTAAGATCCGTTGAAGCTCGCGTTGGAGGCGCTCTCATCCGTCGTTTCGCGGACGCGCGCGCCAATTTTCCAGGCGTGCTTGCCCTTATTCAGGTAGGTAATATTTTGCAGTTCGTAGCGGTTTTGCGCGTCCGTGTTTATTCCGCTCGTGGCGCCGCCGCCAGTGAACCCCGCCTCGACATTGATTGCCGGCAACGTGTTCAAGGGCGTTCCGCTCGTCGAACTGCGGATGAATTGGAACCGCGTCTCGTTAATGGTCGTCGGGCTGATAGTTTGCGTATCCGTGGCTTGCAGCGTATTTTCCGTCTCCAGAGAATTGGTCGCCTGCGAAGCCAGGTTGAACGATCCCACATCGTCGTTGTTTTCCGTGTTTCGCCAATATTGATAGCGAACCGTCAGCGTATTCCCCGGCGTCACCTGGTAGTCGATTCGAGGGCTAATGTTTAACCGCGTTCTGGGATTCGGCACGGCGCTGCTAAACGGTTCGATTTGGAAAGTCAACGGGTCTACGATTTGCGCGCTAACCACGGAGAGATCGGTAATGTCCCTCCGCTCGATATTGAAAAAGAATGAAGCCTTCTTGCTCAGAGGTCCGCCCACATTGGCGCTGAATTGCGTGGTGTGGTAACCCGGTTGCTGAGTGCCCGCGGGCAAGTCTTCGAAAGGATTTCGGGAATTGAATCCCGCCGTGTTTCCCGTGATGAAGAATTGCCCGTGAAACTGGTCCGTGCCGGGTTTTGTGAAGACTTCGATCCTGCCGTAACCCAACTTGTCATATTCCGATGAAAAGGGGTTTTGATTGACGCGAATCTCCCGAATCGACGCCTTCGGCGGAAGCTCTCCCGCGGTAAAGCCGTCTATATAGATTTGTCCGCCGTTCGGCCCCGCGGACGGTCCGGCCAGCGCTTGCAGTTCGGATTGCAACTCGTCTGGATCATCTGATAACGCTTCCAGATCCTTGCCCTGAATCACGACCGCGCCAGCGTTATTCGCCGGGTTCACGTCCACCTTTGTCGTGGTGTCCGTGACCTCGACCTTTTCCTGCTGAACCTCAATCGTCAGCGATACATTGAGTTTCTGCGTCTGCCCGGCGGCGATATCGATCTCCGGCTGTTCAAACGGAGCAAATCCCGGCGCAATCACCTTCACGCCGTACTTCCCAGGAACCAGTCCTTTCACCTCGAAGAGGCCATCTCGGTTCGTCGTCGCGGTCGTTGCAGCTCCGCTTGCGGTCGTGACCAGCACCGTCGCATCTGCCACTGCCGCGCCGGAAGGATCAGTCACCTGCCCGCGCAACGCTCCGGTGGCCTCCTGCGTCTGCGCCGCGCTTCCCACAAGCCCGGCAAACAAAAGTGCTGCTACCAATGCAATGCTCCGATAAATAACCCGCAAGCTCATTCCTTCTCCTGACTTATGTCAAATATTTTGGTGTATGGCGATCTTCAAGGATTTGTATCCCCCGCCGGAGCATCGCTCATCGTCCACGGCGTCAAAATACTGGACGCTCCGCCCTTCGGCGATGCCTCCAGGATAGGCTCTACTCCAGCGAGAAGTGTGATCGCTGTTGCGTCATTCCCCGCTATCCCTTCTGTGGTTACGATCATCACCGCATCGCCCTTCTGCAAATCCGCAAGGGTCAACGGGGGTATTCGACTCAACAGTTGCTGCAGGTCGCCCCCGCCTCCGCCGCCGCCGGGCCGTCCAGCCGTTCGGCCTTCGGAGCCGCCAGGTCGAGCGCCAGTTTGGCTGCTCTCATGGTTTTCTGCGGCCGTTTGGGCGGGCTTTGGCGTGGCGCCCGCTGCTCCGTCTCCGCCAGTGGCCTCGCCTGCCGGGGCGCCTTTGAGGCGTATCGCAATGCGCTGCGCCATCATGGCAGGCAGCTTGCGAATTTGCGTATCAGAACCGACTTTCACGGTGATGTTTTTTTTCGCCACCAGGTCCATCACCGTCAGCGTTCCTGCGCTGACGTCCACGGCGCTGATTGTCCCCGCTATGTTCCGAAAGGAACCAGAGACAATCTCGTCCGCCGTAAGTTCCGATCCATCCGCGCTCCGCGTGCCTCGCGCGCGAAGCTGATCTCCTGCTCTAATTTGGTCGATTGGCGCGGGCTTGGCATCATCAAACTTCACGGAATTGGACGCATACCGTCGAAGAATCGTTTGCTTCGCCACTTGAACCGAAACATCCTTCGCCAGGCCCGACGCGTTCGTCGATATCTTTATCGTGCCGGTTGCGGGGTCCACAGCGCTAACCAGCCCGCCGACTCCATGCCTTTGCCACTCTTCGCGTTCATGGGCCTGCTTCGCGGCAATGTCCTCGTGCTTCATGGCAATCACGGACGCAGCCGCCAGCGTCTTGCCATCCGCCGCCATCATCCCTCGGACCAAAATGCGGTCGCCAGGTTGCAGCTCCGACAATTGAAGCGGAACCGCGCTCTTCAAATCTTTAGCGCCCGGCTCGATGCGGACCAGCTTGGCTCCATCCGGCACCTGAACGCTGGTTTCAGCCCCCGTGTCCGTGGTCACTACGATGGTATTTCCCGAAATGATCTTGATCGTTCCCACCGCCTTCGCTGCGTCAGTTTGTGCTGCTCGCGGTGTGTGTTCTCTCGCCAAGGCGTTCGTGCCCCACGCCCCACTCAGCCCCACCGCCATGCAAATAGAAATACCCGTCACTCTCAAGCGCCCCAGGCGCACCTTTTCCCGCCATTCCATCGATGAACTCCTGCAATCTAACGCGGAACGCAAACGTCGTCTGTGTTCGCTTGGGAGGGAAATGCGGCAGACGCGCCATTCCCGTTGCGTCGAAGATTAGACGTGTCCGGCACCCCTAAATGTTACAAAAAATCTTGATGCTGAGTTCCGTTTAAGGGATAGGAAGCAACCATAGCTCTTGCGACGTGCACTCGCTAGAGAGAGGTTCCTGGCCACAACTCAGCAAACCATGAGAATTGGGAAGATCGACTCTGCCAACACTCTGCGTGAGAAATTGAACGGTCTTAGGTGCCTCGACAACAAAATGACCCCTGGGTTCCCCTACCAAAGGTCAGGGCAGTAGGCAGCTCGGAATATGTCCAGCAATCAGCGATTCCCTTCCCCGCAATACGGCCAACCGGGTGTACAATGCCGCCCGTTGGGATTTCTCGGCAGATACCATGTCGCGCGCGACAGCCGGGCAACTCCCCAATCAGCATGAAGCCGTACAAGGCCAATCAAGGGATGGCTCCTTTCGAGTGATTCTTTTCATCCCCAAGAGTTCAGTGTGGATTTCAAGGCACGGAGCAGCGCAGCTGGCCGCTCCACACTGTCGTTCTTCGGCCTGGCTGTTCACCTGAACGTTCGCTTTTTCGGCGGCTCTTTAGGATTTTTCGCGCCAAGACATGGAGGATTCCCGAATGCCACTTTCGGCAGACAAACACTTCACAGCCCGCGTTATCGAGCGAAAGGATTTGTCCGAGGATTTGTGGCTTATCCGCGTTGATCCCGGCGGGGCATTTTCTTTCAAGGCCGGACAATACGCCACCCTCGGCGTCGATCACGAAGACAAGCGCATCGAGCGCGCCTATTCCATCGTCTCCTCGCCCTATGAAGAAAGCCTCGAGTTCTTCATTGAGCTCGTCCCCCAGGGCGCCCTGACGCCGCATCTGTACAAACTCAAAGTCGGGGACACCATGCTCTGCCGCAAAATCTCCAAGGGCCGTTTCACTCTCGATTTGAAAAGCGGCCGCACCAATCATCTTCTCCTCGCCACCGTCACCGGCATTGCACCTTTTGTGAGTTATGTCCGCACCTTGTATCGCGATTGGAAGGCCGGCAACAGCCCCATGCCCGGCGAGCACAAACTCTATTGCCTGCAAGGCGGAAGCCGATCTTGGGAATTCGGTTATCGCGAGGAACTCGAACGCATCGCCGCGGAGGTCCCGTGGTTCAAATACGTCGCCACCATTAGCCGTCCGTGGGAGGACGCCGATTGGAAAGGCCAAACCGGCCGCGTGGACGACCTCGTTCGAATGTACGTCAACGAGTGGGACTTGCACCCGGCGGCCACCACAGGATATCTCTGCGGCCATCCCAGCATGTGCGAAAACGGCATGGGTATTTTGAGCCGCGCCGGCTGGCAAAAAGGAACTCTGTTCGAAGAAGTCTATTTCATCCCAGGCAAAGAGGCGGGAGCCGAATAAACCGCAGCTGGATCAGCGCACAATCTGTTTGCGAACTGCGCTCTGCGAATCGGGTGTAGAATGCCGCGCGGCCGGGCAAAGACTGGCATCGTGATTGAATCTAGTGTAGCGGAGGAAGTTTCATGATCGTCGGAGTGCCACGAGAGACCTTTCCCGGCGAGCGCCGTGTGGCGATGGTCCCCGCCGCGGTTCCTAGCCTCACGAAAGCCGGGCTGGAAGTCATCATCGAAGCGAGCGCGGGAATGGAAGCCGGCTATTTGGACGCGGACTACGCGGCCAAAGGCGCGAAAGTCCTTCCGACGCGCGCCGAAGTTTTCGCCTCCGCCGATGTCATCATTCAAGTTCTCTCCTACGGCTCCAATGACAAGACCGGCAAAGCCGACGTTCCTCTGTATCGCCCCAATCAGGCGCTGATCGGGTTTTTGCGCCCCCTGGGTTCTCTGGAAACCATTCAAGAAATCGCCTCGAAAGGCGTCACCGCTTTTTCGATCGAGTTGATGCCACGCACCACCCGGGCCCAAAGCATGGACGCGCTTTCCTCGATGGCCACCATCAGCGGCTACAAAGCCGTGATCGTCGCTGCGGACACGCTGCCGCGCCTCTTCCCGATGATGACGACGGCCGCGGGAACGATCACGCCCGCGCGCGTTTTTATCATCGGATGCGGTGTCGCCGGACTCCAGGCCATCGCCACGGCCCGCAGGCTGGGCGCGGTAGTCTCAGCTTACGATCTGCGGCCCGCCGTAAAGGAGCAGGTGCAAAGCCTCGGTGGCCGCTTCGTGGAGCTGCCCATCGAAGCGAAAGACGCGCAGGACGCGCGCGGCTACGCCACCGCACAAGGCGAAGAATTCTACAAAAAGCAGCGCGAACTCCTCGGAAAAGTCGTGGCGGAAAGTGACGTGGTCATCACCGCCGCGGTCATCCCAGGCAAGAAATCGCCGATTCTCGTGACCAAAGAAATGGTTTCCGCCATGGCGCCCGGCTCCGTGATCGTCGATCTGGCTGCTGAGCGCGGCGGCAACTGCGAACTGACGCGCGAAGGCGAGCAAATCGTCGAACACGGCGTCACCATCATGGGCTCCATCAATTTGGCAAGCACGGTTCCCTATCACGCCAGTCAGATGTATGCGCGCAACGTCGCCACTTTTCTCCTGCACCTGGTCAAAGACGGCAAGCTGCAATTAAATCCGCAGGATGAAATCGTGCGCGACACTCTCTTGACTCACGGTGGAGAAATTGTAAACGCCAGGCTGCGCGAAATTTATAAGCTCCCGGCGCTGGCTGCTAAATCGTGAAATTTTAAGGAGGCATGGATGCCCGCGGATTTTATCTCCAGCCTGTTTGTGTTCATCCTATCGGCATTTTTAGGCATCGAGCTCATTAAGCGGGTGTCGCCGCTTCTGCACACACCGCTGATGTCCCTCACGAACGCCCTCGACGCCATCGTCCTCGTCGCGGCCATCATCATTGCGGGCCGTCACGAAACGCGGCTCTCGACCATCCTCGGCCTTATCGCCGTCGCCGCCTCCTTCAGCAACATGGTCGGCGGCTTTGTGATCACGGACCGCATGCTAGGCATGTTCAAGACGGGCAAGGCGAAAAAGTCATGACCCCCGCTGACGTGCAGCAGCTCATCGACGTCACCTACATCACGGCGGCCATCGGTTTTATTCTGGCGATCAAGTGGCTCAGCTCTCCGGTCTCCGCCATGCGCGGCGTACTCATCGGAGAAATCGCTTCGGCCATCGCTGTAACCGCCACGCTGTTTGATCCTCAAGTTAGCAGCTACAAATGGATCATCATCACGCTGATCATCGGAGCCGGCGTTGGCGTTCCGCTCGGCATGGTGAAGATGACCGCCGTTCCCCAGCGAACCGCACTCAGCCACGCATTTGGCGCTCTTTCAGCGGCGCTCATCGGCATCGCCGAATACTACGTTGCCGCTCCCAGCGTTCCGAAATTCGAGATGGCCGAAATCGGTCTCGAAGTCATCATCGGCTCGCTTACCTTCACGGGCAGCGTTATCGCCGCCGGCAAGCTGCAGGAATGGCTTCCCCAGCGTCCCATCACGTACAAAGGCCAAAACTACGTCAGCTTAACCGTCCTCGCTTCGGCCCTCATTCTCATGGTCATACTCGTCGTCCATCCCGAGTACACGCACCTGTTTCCGGCCATGATCGGCGTCGCTTTGATTTTCGGCATCATGCTCGTCACGCCCATCGGGGGCGCGGATATGCCCACGGTCATTTCCCTCTTGAATTCCTACGCAGGCTTCTCCGCCGCCCTTCTCGGCTTCGTGCTCAGCAACAAAGTTTTGATAGTGGCCGGCGCCCTCGACGGCGCTTCCGGCTTCATTCTCTCGGTCATCATGTGCAAAGCCATGAACCGTTCCTTCACCAACGTGCTCTTCGGCGCCTTTGGCCAAGTCCAGCCCAAAGCCGCCGGCGTGAAGGAAGAGCGCCCCGTCAAGAGCGCTAGTCCCGAAGACGCCGCCGCGATCCTGGCCGCCGCCAACAAGGTCGTCATTGTTCCCGGCTACGGCATGGCCGTGGCGCAAGCCCAGCACAAAGTCCGCGAGCTCTACGATATCCTCACCAAAAAAGGCATCGACGTGCGCTTCGGTATTCACCCTGTCGCCGGACGCATGCCCGGCCACATGAACGTCCTCCTCGCCGAGGCCGACATTCCTTATGACCGCTTAATGGAAATGGACTCCATCAACGGTGACCTGCCGCAAACAGACGTGGCACTCGTCATCGGCGCCAACGACGTCACCAACCCCGCCGCTCGCACGGATCAGAGCAGCCCCATTTACGGCATGCCCATCATTGACGTCGACAAAGCCCGCACCGTAATGGTCATCAAACGCAGCATGGCCGCCGGTTTCGCCGGTATCGACAATCCTCTCTATTACCTCGACAATACCCTTATGCTCTTCGGCGACGCCAAGAAGTTTGTCAGCGAAATCGTTCAACAACTAAGCGGCACCGGCCACTAAATGTAGTGGCCTATCTTCAGACCGGTTTTTTGCACTTGCTCTATTGTCAGGACACGATGCTTCGTGCGCTGTTTCGCGCTCATCGCTCTGGCCGGCGTGCACTATCCCATCGACGCGTCTCGCGCCTTCCCTTGTCGCCCTGCCTCCACCCTACCGCCTGGAGGCGCGCATGCTTCCCCCTTCCAGGAGTCGCCAGTCACGGCCAGGGCGACGACGGGGTTCTCTACCGCGCTCGATTGGATTACAATGTCGCCCGAACGGCAGTGGAGGGAATATGCGCGCCGATAGCGTGGAAGTCTCCTGGGATAATGGGAAATCGGACTGGCTGGTTCGCATCGAAAGCGGCGAGGAAGTGATCCGTCGCCATTGCAAAGCGCCAAAAGACGCCGACGAGAAAACACTTCGCGCGAAAGCGGAAGAAACAGTGAAGAACGAAGGATACGAAGCAGACGCCGCAGTTGTGAGCGTTCGCCGCTAGTTGCGCCAGAGGACCGGCGAATCACTCATGGAACGCGGGGCGCGGTCCATTGGACATCTATTTCTGGAGTGCTAAACTCCAGAGTGAAATCACATGCCACCAAAAACACTCTACGAAAAAATCTGGGATTCCCACGTGGTATACGAAGAAGCGGGAAAGCCTGCGCTTATTTATATTGACCGGCACCTCATCCATGAAGGCACATCGCCGCAGGCCTTCGCCGGACTAAAAGCGGAAGGGCGCAAAGTGCGCCGGCCTGATCTGACGTTCGCCGTGATGGACCACTCCGTGCCGACAAAAGACCGTACTCTACCTATCCTTGATACGGACGCCCGTCTGCAATTTGAGGCGCTGGAAAACAATTGCCAGGAAACCGGCGTGCGGCTCTTCGACATGAACAGCCGCAATCAGGGCATCGTGCACATCATCGGGCCGGAGCTGGGCGTGACGCAGCCGGGCCAGACGATTGTCTGCGGCGACAGCCATACTTCGACGCACGGAGCGTTCGGCACACTGGCGTTTGGCATCGGGACGAGCGAAGTCGAACACGTTTTGGCGACCCAGTGTTTAGTCCAATCACGCAGCAAAACATTACACATTTTGGTCCACGGCAAGCGCCCTCGCGGCGTGACGGCGAAAGACATCATTCTCGCCATCATCGGAAAAATCGGAATCAGCGGCGGCACAGGACATGTGGCCGAATATGGCGGAGAAGCGATTCGCGATTTGACGATGGACGGCCGCATGACCGTCTGCAACATGACCATCGAAGGCGGGGCGCGCGCCGGGATGATCGCGCCGGATGAGACGACCTTCGCTTATATGGAAGGGCGGCCATTCGTGCCACGGGGAAAAACGTTCGAGGATGCCGTCGCCGGATGGAAAAAACTGACGAGCGACGACGGCGCGAAGTTCGACATGACCGTTGAGCTGCAGGCGAAGGATCTCGCGCCGCAAGTGACTTGGGGCACGAATCCGGGCATGGTGACAAGTGTGACCGGGCGTGTGCCGGAGCCGGGGTCGTTCCATGACCCGAACGATCAGAAAGCCACCGAGAGCGCGCTGAAATATATGGGGCTGAAGGCTGGAACCCCCATCGTGGATATACCTGTGGACCGCGTGTTCATTGGGTCCTGCACGAATTCGCGCTTGGATGATCTGCGCGCGGCAGCCCATCTCGTGGCGGGCAAGCACGTCGCACACAGCATTAAGCAGGCACTGATCGTGCCAGGCTCTCGCGGGATTAAAGCGCAGGCCGAAAAAGAAGGCCTCGACAAAATTTTTCGCGAAGCCGGATTCGAGTGGCGCGACGCAGGCTGCAGCATGTGCATCGGGATGAACGCCGACGTCCTGCCGCCGCATGAGCGCAGCGCCAGCACCTCAAACCGCAATTTCGAGGGCCGACAAGGCAAAGACAGTCGGACGCACCTGGTCAGCCCAGTGATGGCCGCGGCCGCTGCGATTGCAGGCCACTTTGTGGATGTACGTTCACTGGACGTCTCATCCGTCGAGTGAACGTGTTCCGCTATTTTTGAATTTGTAGCGGCACAGCACGCTGGGCCGGCCCGGCACGATGCCGCCGATTAGACAGGGTGAAGTTGATTCCGCGTTACGCGATTTGATGTTGTGAGGAGCAGGAACGAATGGAACCGTTTAACACGCACACTGGCACGGTTATGCCGCTGGATAAGGTCAATGTGGACACCGACCAGATGGTGCCTAAGCAATTTCTGAAAGCGTTGACGCGACAAGGATTTGGCCGGATTTTGTTTTATGACTGGCGCTATTTGCCGGGCGAGAAACCGAATCCCGGAATTCGTGCTGAATTTTTCGCGTTACGAAGGTGCATCGATCCTGCTGACGCGACACAATTTCGGCTGCGGATCGAGCCGGGAGCACGCGCCCTGGGGCGTAAAAGACTACGGCTTTCGAGTGATCATTGCCCCGAGCTACGCCGACATTTTCTACAACAATTGCTTCAAGAACGGCATTCTGCCCGCCTCGCTGAGCGAAGAGCAGGTCGAGGAACTCTTCCAGCGTACGGAAAAAGAAGAAGGCTACATGTTGACGGTGAACCTGCCGAATCAGACTATCGCGGACAGGCATGGCTTGATGTTCCGGTTTGATTTGGCGCCATCGCGCAAGGAAGTTCTGCTGAAAGGTCTCGACGATATCGGCACCTCGCTTCAGCACGAAGCCGACATCACCGCCTACGAAAAAGCCCACGCCGCAACGGCCACAATGTATGAAGCGGTGGACGTAAAGAATTATGCCAACGGCCGGTAACATCGAATTTGCGCTGTAGGGGCACGATATATCGTGCCCCTACGGCTTAAACCGATTGCATCCTGATGCTCAGGCGGCGGCCTCCATGGTGGGCTCGGGCGATTCCGGCGCGGCCGGCGGGCCGAGCAGCTCCGCGATCAGAATCCCCGCAAGCACAAACGCTGCGCCGAGCAGCGCACGTTTACCCAGCCTCTCCCGCAATAACAGATACGAAGTGATGGAAGCAAAGACCGGCTCAAGCGTGAAGAGAATCGCCGCGTGGCTCGAGGTGGTGAACTGCTGCGCCCAAAGCTGTATCGAGAAGGCCACCGCGGTGGCCAGCACCGCGCAGATGGCGATCCCCACGAGAGACTCTGCCTGCCACCCAAAACGTGCCGGCTCCCAGCCCGATACTGAGGCTACGCCGGTGGCAAGCCACGCCAATGCGGCACAGGCCGCGACCTGGAGCACGCTGAGCGCGGCAACGGAGTGCCGCCGAGTGTAATCCCCTACCAGGATGATATGCATGGCGTATAGCCCAGCTGCGATGAATGTGAGCAGATCGCCGCGATTGAGATGCGAGATTCCCTCGACGGGAACAGTGAGGAAATAGAGACCGAAGACCGCTGCGGACACGCCGCCGTATACCCACAATGTGAGCCGGCGTCCCCAAAAGATGCCAAGGAGCAACGGAACCATGACGACGCTGGAGCCGGTGATGAATCCTGACTTGGCTGGGGTGGTATACAGCAAACCGGCGGTCTGAAAAGCGTATCCGCCGAACATGAAGAAGCCGAGCGCGGCCCCAGCAAGCAGCTCTTCCCTTTTCAGCGCTCGAAACACCTGAGGGCGGAACGCAGCCATCAGCACAGCGGCCAGAGTGAAGCGAGCAGCAAGGAAAATGAACACCGAAGAATAGGCAAGGGAGTCTTTTACGACGACAAAGGTTGCTCCCCACAAGAGAGTACAGAAAGCCAAGGACAAATCGGCGCGGGAACGTCTCGTCATGTGTCAAGTCGCCTAGGCTGAGCGAGCGGGCCAGTGTAGTGCTTGTTTCGTGGAGAGACAATGCTTGAGAGATAGTGAATCGGGGGTTCAATTCGCGAGTTTCTGAATGGATTTTCTGAAAACCAGGATTCTATTGGTGGTGTTCCCTTGGGGACATCCGGTTTCTAGCGTTCAACTCCGTGAGTTTCGCACTCGACGATGGAGAGCCCGATAGAAACAGCGGTATAAAAACAAAACGGGGAAGGCCGTGATGGCCTCCCCCGTTTTTGCGGCAAGCCTGTGAAAACTCGCCGGAAGAGACTAGAACGTCAACCGGAGACCGAACTGCATCTGCCGTGGGTTGTTGCCCTGAGTGTTCACAACACCGAATGTACTGGCGTTGGTGGGATCGACGCCGATGCCCGTTTGCGCGTCTCCAACAGTCGGATCTTCAAACACGGGATGGTTGAATAGGTTGGTAACAGTGTATTCGAACTGTAGCCCGACGCGCTCGGTGATCTTGATGTCCTTCACCAACCGCATGTCCACGTTCCAATACATGAGACCGGTAAATACGCCGACGCCGCCAGTGCTGGTGTCGAGACCCAGGATTGGGGCGCGAAGCGTGCTGAGGACGTTCGAGGGATTCGCGAAGATGTTGTATTGTCCAGCGCCATCAGCATGCAGCGAGGCTGAGGACCCGGAGGCTGGCTTCGTGAGAATGCAGTTTTCCGTGTCGAAGAAGTTCGCGCCATCACCACCACCGAACGACTGGGCATCGGTGAATGTACCGCAGCCGAGCGGCTGGCCGCTGCCAATGGCGAGAATCGGAGACAAGGACCAACCACCGAGGAGGTGGCCGAGTAGTCCGTGTTGGCCCTTGTACCAAGGGTCCTCGATCATGGCGTAAGTGTTGAACACGAATTTTCGATCGAAGTTCTGTAGTCCGTATCCGGCGTTCAGGTTAAAGGCATCCACCGGCGTGTATTCGCTAGTGGCCTGGACGAGAGCTCCCGTGCCCAAGGCCTTGCTATAGGTAAAGTTTTCCTGAAGGGTGATGCCCTTCCAGTTGTTCATCTTCAGGGAAACGAACCCGCCGTTGTAGTTGCCATGGCCGACGCTGGCGTTTACGCCGATCCCGGAAGATGTCTGGCCGCCACCGCCGCAGGTGGTCGGGACAGCGGTCGTGCCGCAATCCAGCGGACCGCCAGAGATCGGAGTGTTCATCATGCTCCGACCGAAATTGAACCCGCCATTGTCAAGGTCGCTCCACAGACTCCATACGCTCTGCGTGGTCAAGTTCGTATTGGCAATGCCTTCGTTGTAGACCACAGCGGCCGTGCAGCTTGAAAAACCGGCGCAATAGCCTGTTCCGGCTAGCGCAGTTTCGAAGAACGGCTGCGGTGCGAAGCCATTGGCGTATGCTATCTGTTGTGTCTTCTGCAAAACGGGGTCCGTGTTTTTGGGAATGGCAGCGCCGCAAGCAGCAAACGACGTGGCGCATCCTAGGCCCTGCTCAACAGCGGCATAGGCTTTTGCAAATTGCTGACCGCCCAAAGTCATCATGTAGGGCACAGTGTTGATGTTGATCGGCTGGTACTCGTGGGTGATTCTCCGGCCAATGTAGCCCACTTCCAGGATGAACTTGTTGCCCAATTGGCGTTGGATGGTTAGGTCGAAAGAGTCTACAACGTTGGGGCGGAAGTGCGGGTCCAGAACTTCGCCCGCGCCAGCCGCGACGCTGTTCACGCCCGGGAAGTTGAGCTGAGGAAGCGTTGGGGCAGCACCCGGAATCGGAGCGTTATTGCCATCCGTTCCGACGCGGAAAGCGTTCAGGGGGGTGAGTTGGGTGCTTCCCGCTGGTACGGAACAGGTACCATTCATATTGTTATTGCGGCATTGGACGGCCTGAATAAGTCCGTCACCCAGCAAGGGCACAAGTACCAAGTCAACGCCATTCAGACGGCCGTAAACGCGGCTATAGCCACCGCGTACAACTGTTTTGTTGCCGCCAAACGCTTTTCCTAGGAAACCCTCGGTGATATTGGGATTCCAAGCTGCAGCGATGCGCGGGCTGAAGGAACCATAGAAGGGATCATAGGGGTATTTCTGTCCGGCGCCGGTGTTACCGACGAGCGCGTAACCCGTTATGGGGTTGTACACTTGGCCGGCCAAAGCAGCGACCTTTCGCTGGTTGAGGTACGACTCCGTGTCAACCGGCTGGCCGCTTTGATCCACGAGCTCAATCTGCTTCCCCTCCGCTTCCGTAGGCGGCATTTCGAGTGTCCAGCCCAAGCCGTAGGTCAGCGTGAAGGACGGCTTCATATGCCAGGAGTCGCTGAAGTACACGTTGTAATAAGAGATGGTGCTCTGGTCAAACGCGTGTGTCAGCGGCGCGTTCAAGGATAGGTCGGAGCCCGATCGCGTGTAGGCAATTTGCGAGTCGGTGACAATTCCCAAAACGGCGGAAACGTCGCGGCCCCAAGTAGATGCACTTACGCCCGGAGGCAGGGTGCTGGAGTAGTTTATGAGTCCACCTCCCGCGGAGTCACCGAGTTGGTAGGTGCCCTGGTAATTGATGCCGCCGCCGTTGTCTGAGCGCTGATGCCAGTCCCAATTGCGCTGATAGGCGCCGCCGAAGGTGAAGAGATGATTGCCCTTCAGCATGGTCCAGTCGTCGCGAAGAAAGTTGTCATGACCGTCCCAGAAGCGCGTGCGAACGCTTTGTGTGTTCACGTTGTAAGGAGCGAGCGGATTGGCAGTCTCGCCAAAGGGCTCAAGGGCGGCACCACCTACGTCGAGGCCGAGCTGGGGAAATTGAGGAGCACCGCCTGGGTTAGACCAAGACCAGTAATTGCGCAGGAAGCTGTAATGCAAATCGTTCGTGGTATTGGGAGTAACGTTAATGGTTACGCCAGCCACGAAGAACCACGGTTGCTGCGGGCGCACAGAGAGGGCCTCTGGGGTACCAAGGGAATCGCCGGTGAAGAAGCCGCCGACATCGACCTGGCTGGTCGTCGAGCGCACCAACTTATAGTATCGGTAGCTGGCGTTGAAGTGGAACTTTGAACCAAAGTCGTGGTCCAAGCGGGCCACACCAAAATTGGAGGTATAAGGCAGAGAAACGTTGGCCTTGTAACCTATCGTGTTGACGCCATCGCACCTCGTACCCAAGCCAACGGTGGTGCAACCCGTGTCATTCCCGATCGGCTCGAATTTGTTCCACATCTGCTGGACCAAGGAGTTGATTCCGATGCCGCGAGGATCGCAAGCGGCATTCTGCCCTGGGCCGCAGTTGGCCCCGGTGTTCAAATTGAACAGGGTCGGAACCGGCGCGGGACCGCCCGGCGCTTCGCATGCGGCGTTGCAGACGTCCATGGTCAGGATGCCGGCACGCATATTGGCGCTGGGTACGATCGCTTCGTAAGTTTGCGAGTTATTCCAACGGAAACCCTCGAAGTTGGCGAAGAAGTAGGTCTTACCGCCGAGAATATTCTTGGAAATGATTGGGCCGCCGCCGGAAGCGCCAAAGCGGTTGTAGTGATAGGACGGCTCTGGGAAGGGCGTGTAGACGCCATTCACCACTTGTCCGAGATTGTTATTCCAAGTGTTGCCATTAAGATTGTTGTCGAAATAATATTCGTAAGCCGAACCATGCCAAGCGTTGGTGCCGCGCCTGGTGACCACCTGTACCTGTGCGCCTGCGGAGCTGTTGAAGTCAGCCGTTTGATTGGCTGTATTGACTTTGAATTCTTCGACGCTGTCAATCGGAGTGGGCATCACGCCAGTCGGACTGCCGCCGACCATCGTTGAAACGATACCGCCCGAGGGATCACCGGCAAAGCTGGGGGTGTAAACCTGCATGCTGCCGTCCATATCGTTGGTGTTCTGGCCGCCATCGAGCATGAAGGTGCTTTGGTCGACGACCGCGCCGGCCACGCTGCCGTCGGGAGAAACGCCGGGCTGCAAAGTCACGAAAGTGGCGGCGTCCCGGCCAATGGAAGGAAGGTTCTGCAAGAGCTCGCCGCCTACCGTGTTGCCCACCGTAGCGTTCAGGGTCTGCAACTCCGCGCCGGTCGTGACCGTCACCTCCACGGTCTCGGCGACCGAACCAATCTCGAGCGCCACATTGAGGGTGAGCGCTGCGCCTATGGCTACTACCTGATTGACGAGTTTCGAAACGCGAAAGCCTGCCTTGCTGACGCTGATGTTGTACGAACTAGGGACAACGTTGGCAAAGAAATACCTGCCTGTATCGTTCGTTGTTGCGGTACGCGCAATGTTCGTCGCGGTATCGGTCAATGTGACCGTCGCGCCGATAACTGCACCGCCAGACGAGTCCGTAACCGTCCCGTCCACTGTGCCGGTACTCGCGGCTTGACCGAACAAAGAGGATGGGGTCACAGCAAACAAACAGAACAACGCAGCTAGGAGCAGAGCCACTCGCTTACTTGACATTCAACTACCTCCTGGATGGGCGTCTATAGCCCTAAACATCTCGAGCAGGTAAACCAAATCAAGCAGAGTCAACTACTCTGAAAGACCCAAATTTTTCTTGAAACGGGCAACCACCAACCAAAACCGAATGGTGAAGACGTTTGCAAGCCAGTTACCATTGCTTCAGAAAAAAATAAACCGAACGTACTCTACGAATTATCTAAAGCTGATATCACTTGACCTGTAAAAAATATACGGCGCGCCATATTTAGCTACAGGCTTTCATAGGAATTCCGCGAGCTCCCCACGCACACAATCCCCGAAGAGCACATGGCACTGCCAAGCCGCGAGCATGCGCACCAGATCCCTGGCCAAATGAGTTTGGCAACGGCAACCCCACCACTGGGTTATGGGGCCGTTATATATTGCCGCTCGCGCCTTTGTCAATAGAAATCTAACCCGCGAGCCATATAAAGTTTAGTTCCATTCGATTTAACCGGGAATGCCGGATCACACCATGACATGGAAGTTCCAGTACTAGACCGGGATGCGGGACCAAGGGACGGAGCCCTGGAGCCTTCGGCCATGATTTCCGCGCCGGTAGATGAGAGAAAGAAACTCGAGGTGTCGCACTGCTCAAGCGCCACGCGCGGCGCGCTGAGGGGCTTGGCGCATCGTGACGGCGCGCGGGTTTCGAAATAACGGACTCGGAGATAAGAGTTCGGGATGGCCAAGCAGGGTACACAGGACAGCTGATTGGATTGTAGTTCAGAAGAAGAATTCGAGCGATCCTCTTTTCGTGGGAGCGAAACTCCACGACTTTAAGCGCAACCATAACGGCAGCTGTGTTCTGCGGGAACGCCAGCGTTCGCGAACTGGTGGAACGCGCACATCTGGCTCGTCTGTTGATCGCGCCGAGATGAAGCGAAATGGAAACCGGGGGGAGAAAGAATGAGAAAGGCGGAGGCCGACGCTTCCAAACAAAAAAAGAGGGCCGGCGAACCGGCCCCCTGAGGGTTCGATCGTTTGCACCCGTTTCTAAAAGGAAAACCTCAAACCGAGTTCAACCGTCCGCGGGGTGTTGAATTGGCTGCTCATCACGCCAAACCCTTGTGGGTTCTGGAGGTTCAGGCCGCCAGAGCCATACTGGCCCGGATCGCTGAACTCCATGTGATTGAGCGCGTTCAGGAATTGAGCGTAGAACTGGAACCCCATGCGTTCATTGATTCTGGTGTCCTTGGCGATGGTAAAATCCAAGTTCCAGCGATGCTGTCCGTAGAGCGGGCCGAGATCATTCGCTCGTCCGTTGACGCCTAGGATTACGGGCCCGAATTCGTTGTAGACTGCTGCTGGGTTGGCGAATAGATTGACGCCGGCGCCGCCGCTGCTCACATTCCCGTTACTGCCAATATTGCTGCTTCCCGTGTTAACGTTGAAGTGGGGAGAGCGACTGATGCTGCTCAAGTTGGTTCCCTCTAGAGGCACGAAGCCGGAGCAGAAAGGCACGTTACCCTGCCCAAATTCGTCGCAAGAACCCGTGTAGGTCTCCATCACCAACCCGCTGTTCCACTGAAAGATCGGAGCAAACTGCCATCCGCCGATGATGCGGTTCAAGATGCCGTTGTGGGAGTCCATCCACTTGCCCTGACCGAAAGGCAATTGATAGTTGCCGAGCATATTGAAGACCCAGCGTGTGTCAAAGGGAGCTGCTCCATAGTCGTAGCGCAGGTTAAAGGGAACCGACGGGTTAGCCTGTGTATACTCCTGGTTGATCCCCACGGTCCCGAGTGTATGGGACCATGTCAGGTTGGCGTTAAGTGTGAGACCGTGCCCGGTGCGCTTCTCCAGCCTAATTATGCCGGCCTGATAGTTCGAAAATCCCAACGTGGTGTTGCCGATCATGGAGTTGTAGCCTTGGAGATCCGCAGGCAGGGCCGGCCTTCCCCCAAACGCCGTCCACGTGCAGCCCGCGCAGGTTCCGCCACTATCAATGTCTTGGAACATTCCATAGACGTTCTCGTTAGTAATATTACCGGTCCCATTCGCTCCCTCATTTGCC
Source organism: uncultured Acidobacteriota bacterium (assembly GCA_963718945.1). Classification (GTDB taxonomy): domain Bacteria; phylum Acidobacteriota; class Terriglobia; order Acidiferrales; family UBA7541; genus Acidiferrum. Next base: position 878,535 of record CAVRAJ010000001.1, read on the forward strand.
AAAACAGCGTCAGAGCAGTTCACAAAGCCCGCGCAGTAAGGCGACCCCTTGAGGGCGTTTTCAAAAAAGGGCTGTGGCGCAATCGTTGTCTGACCAGCGTGATCGGCCTGCCAGAGAGCGGCATATGCCTTCGCAAAGTTCTGCCCACCCAGCGTAAGCATCCATGGAACGTCGTTTAAATCCAAGCCCTGGTATAAGTGTCTAGACCACTTGCCCACGTAGGCCACTTCCACGAGCATATTGTCCGGCAACTCGCGCTGAATCCCAAAGGTGACCTCGTCGTTCTCGCCAGGCCGCCAGTTGGGATCAAGAAACGAGATGTTGCCGCCCGCAGGAGAATTAATGCCTGGCTCCGCAGGGATGGGAAGACTTTGCTGCACCGCTGGAAAAGGTCCTGTATCGCCATTCACGCCGAGACGGAATGCGTTTGACGGTTTGGTGGCAGAACCACCGTAACACCCAGCCACGCCACCGATGACGCCAGCGCCACTGCAGCGGATTGTTTGTCCGAAACCATATCCCAAAAGTGGCACAAGCACCAAGTCCACGCCGTTGTTCCGGTCATAAATGCGCGAGTAACCCACGCGAACCACGGTTTTGCCATCTCCGGTGATCCGGCCCAGGATTCCTGATTGGAACTTTGGATTCCACGCCACGGCGACGCGAGGGCTGAACGCGCCATAGAAGGGGTTGAAGGGATACTTTGGACTGCCACCCACAGACCGGATGGGTTCGAATCCGATGACCGGGTTGTAGACTTGCCCCTGCAACGCCATGTTGACGGTGTTCTGCAGGAATGCCTGCGTGGAGATGGGGGTGCCGCTCTGATCCACGGCCACATCTTGCACGCCGTTGACTTCGTAAGGAGGCATTTGCGTACCCCACTCCAGGCCATAGTTGAGCGTGAGGGTCGGCTTGATTTTCCAAGAATCATTAAAATACAAGGTGTATTGATTGATGAGGTCCGTGTCTTGGAAGGTTTTTGCACCAGTTAAGGTGAAGTTAGACCCGCCGCGGACGAACAACTGGGATGCGGTCCCAATAATGCCCAATGTTTGGGCGTACAAATTATCCCAAGTGGAGTTCAGGCTGCTGGGAAGATCCACTGGTCTATTGGCTGCGGATGTCAGCAACCCCGTGCCCTTGTTGAGTTGGTCAACGAGTTCGGGCAGGCCCGCAACCACCTGGTCATCGCGTACATGGTGGTCCCAAATGTGCATTATCGTGCCGCCGAATTGCATGTAATGGGTGCCCTTGACCCAGCTGAGGGTATCGCTATAGGTCCAATCGTGCCCGTCCCAGACACGGTTGCGAGCGTCCTGCGTATCCATGTTCACGGGGCACATGCAGCCGAACGCGGAGTCGGCGAACTCAATCCCCGCCGACACGTTGGATAGCGCGTCCGTTACGCCCTGCCGTATCCAGCCCCAATCGTTGAGCAGATAGCTCAAGTGAAACTCGTTGATCAAATTGGGTGTAAGCGTGCCAGTCAGACCCATTACAAAATACTTTGGAGCGGCTGGATTGCTCGAAACGGCAGAGGGCACGCCGAGCTTGTCTCCCGGTAGTAGCCCTCCGATGTCAATCTGGTTAGTGCTGGGAGCTATATCATTGAAAACTCGATAGGAGGCATTAAATCGCCACTTCTCGCCGAAGTCATGATCGATGCGGAGCAGACCGTAGTCCGTCTGGTTTGAAAGTGTTAGTGGGGCCCGGTACCCTTGCGTGTTAAGGGTGTCGCCAAAGCTGAGATCGTTAGGAAGCGGCTCGTACGTATTCCACATCTGTTGCACGAGCGGGCTAATTCCGATGCCGAGCGGATCGCAGGCCTGCGTGCCATTCCCGCAAACAGTCGAAGTCGCTAGGTTAACTTGGTGGACTACGTTGCTGGCGTCCTTGTATTGCAAGATGCCTTCCCTCATCAACGCTGATGGCACCGTCCATTCCTCTACTGTCGCCGTTCCTGGATAACGGCGCCCTTCGTAGAAGCCATAAAAGTAAGTCTTGCCGCCTAGGTGCTTACCGGGGAGCATGGGACCGCCGACGCCCGCACCGAAGCGGTTCTCGTGAAATTTGACGATGGGATCACCGAGGCGATTGTTACTCCAAGTATTAGCGTCAAATATTTGACTTTGATAATAATCGTAGACAGCGCCGTGGAAAGAGTTGGTGCCATGCTTGGTTTCCAGCATGACCTGACCGCCAGCAGAACTCGAGAAGTCAGCGGTCTGATTGCTCGTGGCCACTTTGAATTCGGCAATGCTCTCGATCGGTGTGGGTATCGCTCCCATGCCGCCTACACCGTTATTGACGTAATTGTTGTCGCCCTCTAAATCGCTGGTAATATTGCCGCCGTCAAGTAGGTAGGTATTTTGATCGCTCAGGGATCCAGCTACCTGCCCTCCATAGACGTCCCCTCCGCCAACAGCGGGTGCGGTCGCAGGCTGTAGGGTGAGGATCGAGGTCGCGTCGCGGTTTAAGTTCGGCAAGGAGAGAAGCGTATCGCCGCCAAGTGTGCTCCCCATGGTAGCGTTCTCAGTTTGCAGTTGCGCGCCGCGCACGGCGGTGACTTCCACAGTCTGGGCCACGGAACCAACTTCGAGTGTGATGTTGATTGCCAACTCCGTCCCGACGGTCACTTTTTGATCATTCAGCTTTGTGACTCGAAACCCAGTTTTATTGATGCTCAGATCGTAAAAGCCGGGCCTCACCTCGACGAAGACGTATCTGCCGACTCCGTTCGTGGTTGCGGTTAGAGGAATATTTGTCGCCTTGTCAGTCATCGTCACCGTCGCCCCAGCAACCGCAGCACCCGACGGATCCGTGACCGTGCCGTCTACGGTGCCAGCGGTTTGCGAAAACAGGGCCGAAGGGGTCAAAGCTAAGAGACAGTACAATGCAGCTAGGAGAAGAGCCATTCGCTTGTTTGACATTCAAATACCTCCTGGATGGGCGTCTATAGCCTTAAACATCTCGAGCAGGTAAAGAAAATCGCAAAACCAGCCATTTCAAGACTCCCGCACTCTCCGTGAATTGGGCAACCACCACAAAAAAGACCGTGCGGCAAAAACATTCGGGAGCCAGCTATCAATACTTCTCAAAAAACCAAACCGAGTATACGTTGCACATTATCTAAACTTGATATCACCTTTATATTGCGTTGATATTTGCAGCGTCGCATTTTGCTACATGGCTTCATAGAAACTTTGCAGCCTTCCGCGCGCGCATTTGAGATCACCACCATAGTCAGAGCTATGTTTGGCAACGACGTTCTCATCACAGGCCTATTGCGAGGCTGTATATTGCCGCAGAATCGTTTTGTCAACAAGAATCTGACTCTCAGACAATATAAAATTTAGATTTGATTTATAGGTTTTCCGCGACGCTGTGAGGTTAATCTCTCGGTACCAGTAGTTCTAAAACTGGAGAGCCGAGTCCTTGCGCGGTATGTTGAATGAAATAAAGCAGCGCATTATGCAGATCGCTGATACGCCTCAATTGGTAAGACTCGCGGGGACAAAGAGGACATGATACGCAATTCGAATTAATGAGGGAGCTGCGGAGCCCCTTACTTTATTTCAACAGTTGGACGCGGCGAAGAAAAGTCCCAAGCTTCCGGACCCCCGCTATGGAAGTAAACTCTCATCCTGTGAATAAACCGTGCGGCCTCCGACGACCGTTCGCAGGACTGTCACGTTCATAAACTGCTTCGGCGGGATTTTGGTCAGGTCGTCGGAAAGAATGATGAAGTCGGCGTATTCGCCGGCTTTAAGCTCGCCTTTCTTCCCTTCCTCGAATTCCGCATAAGCGGATCCAGAAGTGTAGGCGCGGATGCAATCTTGCAACGAGATTTTTTCCTGCGGCTCCCATCCACCTACAGGACCGCCATCGGGTAGTTCGCGCGTCACACAGGCGTGGAGACCGCGCATCGGGTTGATAGGTTCGACGTCGTAATCCGTGCCGAACGCGAGGTGTGTTCCGCTTTTTAGCAACGAGGCCCAAGCGTAAGCGCCCTTGGAGCGGTCGGGACCGAGGCGTTGCCCAGCCCAACGCATGTCGGTCGTCTGGTGGGAGGGCTGCATGGAGGCGATGACATTAAGCGTGGCGAAACGCGGCAAATCCTCCGACGACAGGACTTGCGCATGTTCCACGCGGTCGCGGCGGTCGCGCGGGCCGTTGGTTTTGGCGACGGCTTCGAATATATCGAGAGCCTCGCGGTTGGCGCGGTCGCCGATGGCGTGAAAGTTGATCTGGAAACCGGCTTTGTCCCGTTCGATAGCCATAGCGCGGAATTTATCCGGATCATTCGTAAGAATACCGCTCGTGGAAGGATCATCCGAGTATGGCGCGAGCATGGCAGCGGTGCGAGAGCCGAGAGCGCCGTCGAGAAAACCCTTGAGGGCGCCAGTGCGGAGCCAGGGATCGGTCGTGCCGCCCTGCGCGCGCATGTTTAGAAGCTGGTCCATCGAATCAACAAAGGGCAGCCATTCCGTAATGCGCAGCGTGAGCTTGCCTTCTTGCTTCAATTGCACATAAGTCAGATAGTCGGACCAATCGGAGAAATCTTGCGCGGAGGTCACACCGTTCTTGGCGGCATCGCCAAGAACCATGAGGATGCCGCGGCGGCGCTGGTCGGTCTTCAGGTCGGGAATCCTGTCGGACACGAGAGTCATTGCGGAATCTTCCTCGAGCATGCCCGTGGTGTCGCCATTGGCATCGCGCTCGATCATGCCGCCCGGCGGATTGGGAGTGTCTTTCGTGATTTCGCCATGGTGCAGCGCGAGCGTATTGGCCACTGCCACATGGCCCGAAACATGAGTCAGGAAAACAGGGTTCTTTGGCGCGACAACGTCGAGTTCCTGCTTGGTGGGAAATTTCTTGTCGGGCCAGAGTGTGTGATCCCAGCCGCTGCCCGTGATCCACTCACCCTCTTTGTGATGAGCAACGGCGTCGGCCACGCGCTTCTGCAATTCCTCGACGCTCGCAATACCGTTCAATTGCACGGAGAGCATGTCCGCCCCGGCGTGGCCAAGATGCACATGCGCGTCGTTGAAACCGGGCATGACGAATTTGCCGTGGAGATGAATCGTTTCGGCGTTGGGATCGCTTCCGCCGCATTCGAGCAGCACATAATCAATTCTGCCGACGCAACGAATCTTGCCCTCGCGAATGGACAGGGCTTCGGCCCATGGATTCGCGGGGTCATTGGTGTAAATGCGGCCGTGGAGATAAACCGTGGTGTGCGGCTGGCTCTGGGATGTTTGAAGCGTTTGCGATTTCGCGCGCAGGGCAACTACGCCGGCACAAAAACTTAAAAGGACAATTCCACCCAAATAAACGAAGCTGGTTGCGCGAATCTTCATCGAGTTTTCTCCGGAGCCACGCCTGCCACACCGAGCAGCGTGAGCAGGGCGCGCTTCAAACCGGATTCGCGGCCTGCTGGGTCATACCATTCCAGGAGCGAGTGCGCGCCTCCACCGTTGCCTCCGGCGCCAATCGAAATCGCGTCGATGCCCAGAGAGAGCGGGATATTTGCATCGGTGGATGAACGCTCGATCCGTGATTCGTTTTCCACGATAACATCCGCGGCGCGCAGCGAAGCGAGAAGAGGCGACTCTGCCGCCAACTCGCCACCGGGGCGGCTTCCGATCACTTCGACCTTCCACTCGAGCTTGCCTCGGGAACGATCGCGGGAAGACTCCATCTCATCGCGCACGCCGGCGGCCATGCATTCGCGAAAAGCAGATTCCAGGCGACCGAGTTCGTCCTGGCTCTCGGAGCGCACGTCGACCTTTAGATGGGCTTCGTTAGGGATCGAGTTCACGGAAGTACCGCCCTCGATTTGTCCTAGGTTGAAAGTCGTGCGGGGCGAAGCAGGAACCCTTGTGTTGATAAAGCGGACGGAACCGCGAATCAGCGCGTTGATGGGATTGGGCATCCCGAAGTCCGACCAACTATGGCCACCGGGGCCATTGATGACCACCTCAAGGCGACGGGAGGCGAGCGCGATGGTAGTGACGTAATCGGTCGCAGCGCCGTCGAGAACAATCATGGCTTTCAGCCGGCCGCGGTAGGCGTCGACGAGGGCGCGCACGCCGCGGAGATTGCCTTCGCCCTCTTCGCCGACGTCCGCAACAAAGAGAACCGTGCGCTGCGGCTTGATCTGCGCTTCGCGCATGGCGCGAGCGATGGCCGCGAGCGCGGCGAGGCCTGTGCCGTTATCGGAAATTCCGGGCGCGAGCATGCGGCCGCCTTCGTGGCGTACTTTGACGTCTGTACCCGCCGGAAAGACGGTGTCGAGATGTGCGGAGAGTACGACGACTTCGTTTTCGCTCAGGCCGGGCAACTCTCCGATCACGTTGCCAGTAGCATCGATATGAACTTTTAACCCGGCTGCGGACAAGAGATCTTTGAACGCGGCGGCGCGCTGAGCTTCCTGAAAGGCTGGCGCAGGAACCTCCGTCAGACGAATCTGCTGGCCGTTGATCCAATTTAGATTGGGCTCGAACCACGCCATCGCCGCACGGACTTGCGCGTTATCGCCGAGTTGGGCTGAGGATGCGGAGCGCGTGGTTTGTCTGGCGATTGAAGAGCGAACCGGCATAGCGAAAAGAATAACCCAAACGACGATGCGTTTCACTGCCCGGTTCCGCGAGCTTGCGCTGCTCAATGGCGTGCTGCCTCGGCGCAGAGTGCGTGGATTTCGGCGTCGGTCAATACGCGAGCGGATTGCTTGGCGGCATCGAAGATCACGCTGACGAGAGTATCGTCGGCGGGAATCTTGTGGCGCTCTAGCCAGAAGAGGACGTTGGACTTGCCGCTCATGGGGCCGATTTCGATGACCTGCTCGAGGCCAAAGAGATGCGAAGGCACGCCGCTGTAGACGGAATCAGCGAGGGATTCGTTGCCTTTGTGAAAGGCTTTGATGATGGCGGCGGCGTGGACTCCGGTTGCGGTTCGGAAAGCATCGCGGCCGATGACCGGATAGTTCGGCGGAATGACGGTGTGCGTGGCCTGGGCGACCTTTTCGCAATATTCGCGCAGGCGCGAAAGATCCTGGTGAATGACGCCCATAAGACGCAAGTTCACGAGCATCAATTCCATGGGCGTGTTGCCGACGCGTTCACCAAGCGAATTGGCCGCGGCGTGTACCTGATCTGCGCCTGCGGCAATCGCTGCGAGAGAATTTGCGATAGCCAGGCCGCGATCGTTATGACCATGCCAGTCCACACGAATCTTTTCTCCACTCGGTTTGACCACTTCCTCGATAACGAATTTCACGAGGTTATACGCACCGTTGGGGATCGCATGACCGACCGTGTCGCAAAGCACGATGGCGCGGGCGCCGCTGCGAATCGCCGTCGAGTAAAGACGCTTGACCGTGTCGGGGTCGGTGCGAATTGTGTCTTCCGTAACGTACATAGAAGGAAGGCCATGATCGATGGCGAACTTCACGGCGCGTTCTGTGGTGCGCTCAAGATGATCCACGGTCCAATCTTCCACGAGGCGGCGGATGGGGCTTGAGCCGAGAAAGGTGGCGGCTTCAATCGCGATTCCTACGCGCTGGGAAATTTCGGCGATGGGGCGAATGTCGGCTTCGATGGTTCGCGCAGCGCAGTTGGGCTTGATCTTCATGCGCTTAGTCACGATTTCGCGGGCCAGCGCTTCGGTATGCTCGACGGCGCGCGCGCCTGCTCCCGGCAAACCGATATTGATCGAATCGATGCCGAGCGCTTCCATCAGGTGCAGGATTTCGATTTTTTCTTCGATGCTAGGATCGTGGACGGAAGGATTTTGCAGACCATCGCGAAGGGTCTCGTCGTTGAGCAAGACGCGCGTGCCCGGCGCGATAAGCGGCGCTGCAGCCGCGTTCCAGTCGTAAATCCATTCGGTTTGCTGCATCGGGCTTGCCTTCCTTGTTTTCTTCTGTTCCGAATTCGCCACCCTGATGTTGGCGCTGCGGAGCTAAATGTCGTGATCGCGAAACATCGTTTTGAGCGCGCCGCGAGCATTGCGCAGTTTTGCCGCTAACCCTCCGCCAAATTCAAAGCGGAGAAACGCGTCAGCGGCGCGCTCGAGATCCGCGCCATAACGATACCACCACGGCTTTTCGCGGCCGGCCAAGCGGTCCACGTCGATATATTTTGTTTGCACCATTTCGAGCAAACCTGCTTTGCCGTGGGTGCGGCCCCAGCCGCTTTTGCCGACGCCCCCGTGCGGCGCTTCAGCGATGCCGAAGTAGCTGATCGCATCATTAACCATCACCGCCCCAGCGTGTAGCCGCGCAGCAATAGTTTGGCCGCGTTTTGTATCGCTAGTCCATACGCTCGCCGAAAGAGAAAAGGCGGATTCGTTCGACAAGGAAATCGCTTGTTCGGCGTCCCCGACGGATCGAAATACGAGAATAGGCCCGAAGGTTTCCTCTCGAAAGAGCCTCATCGAATGATTTATTCCGGAAATGATAGTGGGCTCAAAAAAGTTTGGCCCCAGCTCGGGACGCGCTTGGCCGCCGCACGGCACCCAGGCACCGCGCGCCACGGCATCGCTGATCAGTTCGCTCATGCGCTGCACATGCTCAGGTCGAATCAGCGGGCCTACGTCGGTCGCCGGATCGCATCCGGGACCTAGCTTCAGCTTCTTCGTCTTCTCGACACACAGCGCGAGAAACTTTTTCTCGACGCTTTGCTCGACGAAAAGGCGCTCCACGGAAAGGCACACCTGCCCGCAATTCGTGTTGCTGCCCCAAACGGCGGCACTCGAGGCGACATCCAGATTGGCGTCCGCAAGAACAATCATCGCGTCCTTGCCGCCTAACTCAAGCACGGTGGGAATCAGTTTTTTGGCGCAGGCTTCGGCGACTCGGCGGCCCGTTGCAACGCTGCCGGTGAACATGATTTTGTCAGGAGCTGCATCGATTAAGGCCTGGCCAAGTTCTGCACCGCCTTGAACGACAGTGACGAGATTATTTGGAAAGCCCGCGTCGACGAAGAGCTTTTCAATCAATGCACCGCAATGCGGAGTGAATTCGCTTGTTTTGCAAACGACGGCATTGCCCGCGGCAACTGCTGGAAGGATCTGGCTCATGGGAATGGCCAAAGGATAGTTCCAGGAACTGATGATGCCGATGACGCCCAGCGGGCGGAAGATCAGGCGGCCAGACTTGGCTTTTGCCGCGATGCTGTGGTGGGGCACGCGCTCGGAGCGCAATAACCGGGCGCCATATTTCGAAAGGTAGTGGGCCGTATCCAGCGCGACAAATATATCCGCAAAGAGAGCTTCGACGCGCGGCTTGCCGGATTCAGCGACAACGGCATCCGCCAGCGCATCGCGCGAAGCCATCATTCGGTCGCGCAGCACACGCAGTTGCGCACAACGCTTTTCGACGGGCATTGCACCCCATCCCATCTGCGCCGCGCGCGCGCGCGAAAAGATTCGGGACAAATCCGAAGTTTGCGTCTTCTCAAAGTGCGCGAGGATTTTGCCCGTAGCTGGATCCATCGAGGGAATCGTATCGATCGGAATGGCCGTGACCGCCATAGGCAGATTCTAGCTCAATCTAAGCCGAATCAGCTCGAAGCTCTCATTTCCGTTCCGACTGTCGCTTCTTCACGGAGCGCTTTTGTCGCGCAACGGGTAGCATTCTTGCGACGGGTCGTTTCGGATGGCAAGAATAACTTCTTCACCGGCTGATGCCTTCTTCACGAGTTTTCGAAATTTTTCTGCGCGGTCGAGATGTTGTAAATCACGTAGAGATGATAGGGGGCCTCAGCAAAGCTCGCAATTATTCCTTGCGACCACTCCTCAGAGTCTGCAACACAAATATTCCCCTCAATTCACAACCGCCAAGATTCATCGTGCATCACTTGCACCATGCAGAGACCCTGCGGCGGGACGGTGGGGCCGGACTTGGAACGGTCGCGCACTTGATAAAGGCGAAGAATGTCATCGGGGGCGAGCTTGCCACGGCCTACATCAAGCAGTGTTCCAACCATTTTGCGGACCATGTAGCGCAGAAACGAGCGGCCACGCACTGTGTAGACCAGCTCTTCTCCGTCTTCGCTGCGTACCAATTCGCTCGCATAGATTTCGCGCACCGTAGAGCGCTCTTTATCATCGTCCTCGGAACCCGTGGACGCGGCGAAAGACGCGAAATCGTGCGGGCCGACGAAGCGCGAAGCGGCGACGCGCATAGCGTCCTCGTTGAGAGGAAAAGGATAATGCAACACATAACGCCAAATCACAGGCGGAACGACTTTGCCGCGATACAAACGATAGCGATAAATCTTTCCGAGTGCGGACCAGCGCGCGTGAAAGTCGGGACCAACCTCCTCGGCGCCGGCGATGCGAATCGCGGGCGGAAGCAGCGCGTTCAATGCGCGCTGAAATTCGCCCGCCGACAAACCCGATTGCGTATGGAAGCTGGCCACCTGTCCGAGCGCGTGCACGCCAGCGTCCGTGCGTCCCGCCCCATGCAATTGCACGTTTTCCTGCGTGAGTCTTCGCAGCACGCCGGAGATCTCGCCCTGAATGGTGGGTTTATCCGCCGACTGGATCTGCCAGCCGTGATAGTCGGTTCCGTCGTAGGCGATGGTGAGCTTGAAATGGCGCATGAGAGAAGAGCATTCCGTTTTCAGCGATCAATTTTCAGGAGAGGAGTCCGCCTTGGAAAGTGCTTGGGACACATCACGGAGCGGAGCGCACAAAGCGGCTGCCGGGCTTCACGGCGGCGCCGCCTTCGCGGCACAGCGGACAATCCTCGGGTGCGTAGCTGGCGATCGGCAGGTCCAGCAGGGCCTGCGCCTCAACCGGAAATTCAATTTTTCCGCCGCTGCGGTCAATCAAGGCCCCTGCAGCAACCACCCGCCCTCCAGCTTCTTCGACGACTTGGATGGTTTCCAGCGTTGAACCGCCCGTGGTCCACACGTCTTCAATGACTAAAACGTGCTGATCGGGCGGAAGCGAAAAGCCGCGACGCAGAGTGAGCGTGCCGCTGGCATCGCGCTCGACAAAAATGGCCGGTACCCCCCGGCCCGCTGACCCAGGCGGTTCGGGGAGAGCGCGCCCCACTTCCTGTCCGATAACCACGCCTCCCAAGGCCGGCGAAACGACGGCTCCAATGATCGCATCGGAAAAGAGAGCGGCCAGCGCGTGCCCCAGTTTTTCAGCTAATCGCGGGTATTGGAGGACAAGCGCGCATTGGACATACATGCCGCTGTGCAGGCCGCTAGACAGTTCAAAATGGCCGTGCCGGATGGCGCCGGCGGACTCAAATGTGCGCAGCAATTCATCTCTTGAAAGCATCTTTTTCGGCCAACTGTAAATTTCCTCGAAACATCGAAACGAGAGCAGACTAGCCGTGGCCCGCTGCGTTGTCAAGGAAATGGACCCCTGCTAAACTGGAGGCAAGTTCTCGGTCCGCGCCGAACGTTTTGAGCTGTTTTGTGGGTCAAACTTTGGTGGATGTCCCTGAATAGCCTTATATGCTGGGCACGCTCCCTTTCTTTTCCTTCCGCGTGTCAAGAAACCAGCCAACTAAGTGTAACAACAACTGTCCAGAGCACGTTCCATTCTGGCAGATGCAAATCAATGCGTCCCGATGGGACAGAATCTTGAGGGGAAAATTATCATGACGATTCTATTTGAGACCGCGAAGGCTTTCGCCATCCTGGTAAACACGAAGCGGTCTTCCTTATTTGCGGAGATGAGACGGCCCGTTGCTTTGGCAGCCCGATCGCTGTTTGTTTTCTTTTTGGCGGCGCTGCTTGCTGTAGGTCCGCTCTCGCCCGCTTTCGCCCAGACGCCCGCGCAAAATCCGCCATCGAACCCCGTCCCTGCGGCGTCCGCCGGGCCACAGGGCTCGTCGATCGCGCCGGTCAGTTCGCTGGGCCTGGCGAAACATGATTTCAGCAACGGCCCAAGCGCATTCCCAAACCTCCTCAAGCCGTACGAGCCGATCCACATTGAAGAACCCGAGCTTACGAATTCCGCGCGCGTCGATCAACTGATCCATGACGGCAAGCTCGATTTGAGCCTGCAGGACGCCGTGGAGCTCGCTCTCGAAAACAACATGGACATCACCGTGGAGCGCTACGCTCCGTGGATTGCGGATACTTCTATCCTGAAAACCAAGGCCGGAGGCGCAGGTTTCAGCACGGCAGGCGGTTTGCTCGGTTCCTCGACGGCAAACCTCCCCATCTTTTTGTATGATCCCCTTGTCACTGGCACGGCGCTCGTCGACAACCGAACGACGCCGATTAACAACCCTTTCATTTCCGGTACAGGAGCAGCCAGCCTCAACCACCTGACCACGCACACCTCGGAATTCAACACTCAGCTCACACAAGGCTTCGAGACCGGGACGAACCTGAACGTCAGTTGGGACAACACGCGGAGCAGCTCGACGTCTACCGCCAACTTTTTTAATCCCGCCGTTCAATCAACGCTGGCGATTGGATTTTCGCAACAGTTGCTCAGCGGATTCGGGTTCACTGTGAATCGCCGGAATATCATGATCGCCAAGAACAATCGCAAGATCGCCGATTGGGCCTTCGCGCAGCAAGCCATCACCTCCATCACCAATACCATCACGGCTTATTGGGAGCTGGTGTACGCGCGCGCAAACGTCAAGGTCGAGGAACAGGCCGTCACCGTTTCCGGCAAGCTTTACAGTGACAATCAAAAACAACTCGGAGCCGGAACGATGTCGCCTCTCGACGTAACCCAAGCGGAGTCCGAACTTGCCACCGACCGGCAGAATCTAATCGTGGCTCAGACCGTCCAACTTCAAGACGAACAGATCCTGTTAAATGCCATCTCCAAGGATCCCATGGCTCAAAACCTGGCAAACGTGGAGATCATTCCGACCGATGTGCCGACGCAGCCCGCGGCGATTGAAACGGCGACATTCGGGGATGCCATCAAAGAGGCCTTTGCCAAGCGGCCTGAGCTTCAGCAGCAAATTTATAATTTGAAGAATGCCGGTATCGATGTGCAAGCCACACGCAATGCCCTTCGCCCGGAGTTGCTGCTAAGCGCGCAATACAGTTCCGTCGGATTGGCGGGCAATTCCCCAATCGCCGGCGCGACAACTTTTACCAATGGTCAGCCCATCGTCAACGCAAATGGCAATCCGATCACCGTGGATATCGGTGGGAACCCGACTCCCATCTTCGAACCGATTGCGAGCACCGCGGTTACTGGCACGACTCAGCAGGGCTTCACCACCGCGCAGAACCAGATCTTCCACAATCGCTTTCCGGACTACACGGCCCAGTTGACCTTGAACCTTCCGTTGCGTAACCGCTCGGCGCAGGCCGACAGCGCACGCTCTATCCTGGTCGAGCGAGAAGAGCAAGCCACGATTAGACAATTGAAAAATGCGGCGATTCTGGACGTCCGCAACACATACATCGCGCTCACCCAGGGGCGCGCACAAGTCGATGCCGCCAGCAAAGCGCGCGAATTGGAACAACAAACTTTCGATGCCGCGCAAAAGAAATACCGGCTCGGAGCGTCCACCGTTTACAATGTGATTCTCGCGCAGCGTGACCTCATCGCTGCACAAGGCACGGAGTTGCGCGCACTCGCCAATCTGCAAGAAGCCAAAGCCAATTACGAACGTGCCCTTGGACGCACTCTGGACGTGAATCACGTCACAGTTGCGGACGGTAAATCGGGACAAGTGGAACGTGCCACTCTGATTCCCGGGACGCTGCACGGAAGAGTTGTAGGCACGGAAGACCTCTTTGGGGAGGGCGGCCGGCGCTAATGGCAGGGTGAGCCCGCGCTGGAAACCCTTCCATCGCGGGCTCGTCTGCTCTTTCCGTTCAATCCTGCGCGGTCTATCCTGCCATCGACGAACAGTCCATCCTTGCCGGTCTCGCTGCATCGCTACAACACTCCTTACTGAACTACTCCAAATCCTTGTCTTGCCTCCCCGTGTCCATTATCCTCGTTACGCCTAACGCGGTAGTGTTCTTGGCTCACGGCACAGGGTTTATTGCTTCGTGTGCCCTCAATTCCAGTCCGCAAATGAAACAAAATCCATGGTTCGAGCGTTTTACAAGGTTAGGTCAAAATAAAAACGTCCCGCTGGGACAGAATCTCGAGGGGTAAAGATGATTATCAAGACGTTGAGGAGGACTCTGAAGCGGTCCAAATTGGTGGCAGATATCCGAAGGACAGCTTCGCTAGGGGTCCGATCTCTCATTGCTATACTGTTAGCCAGCCTGCTCGCTGGGGGGCCGCTTTCCCCCGTTTTCGCACAAAGCCAGGCCCAGAATCCGCCGTCGAACCCTGCCCCTGCGGCATCCCCGGCTCCGGATGGCTCGTCGATCGCGCCGGTCGGTTCGCTGGGACTTTCAAAACATGACTTCTCGCATGGCCCGAGAGCGTTTCCCAACATCTTGAAGCCGTACGAATCCATTCACGTGGAAAGGCCAGTGCTGACCAATTCGCCCCGGCTCGATCAACTCATCCATGACGGCAAGCTTGAAATCAGCCTCCAGGACGCGGTCGAGCTCGCCCTCGAAAACAGCCTGGACATCGCCGTGCAGCGCTACTACCCGTGGATCGCCGACGCGGGCATCCTGAACGCCAATTCCGGAAACTCCGGCTTCGGCACGCCGGGAGCGTCCTACTCTGGCTCTTCGGCACTCATCAATCCGTTCACGTTCACCATTCTGACTTTTGATCCGATCATATCTAGTACCACTTCCATTGCCGACATTTCGACCCCCATCAGCAACCCATTTCTGCAAGGTACTGGCACCTCGTCGAATCTCACGGCGCTTCAGTCGCATTCTTTCCAATCCAATAACTCGTATTCGCAAACATTCGAGACCGGAACGAACCTCAGCGTCAATTGGAACAACGCCCGAAGCAGCTCTACCTCCACCGCCAACTTTTTCAACCCCTTCGTGCAGTCGTCCCTTTCCATTTCCATTACCCAGCCGCTGTTAAACGGCTTCGGTCTCGCCATGGGCACTCGCAACATCCGCATCGCGAAAAATAATCGCAAAATTGCCGATTGGGCCTTCGCGCAGCAGGCCATCACCACGATCACGAACACCATCACTGCTTACTGGGAACTCGTCTACGCCCGGGAAAACGTCAAAGTCAACCAACAGGCCGAAACGGTTTCCCAGAAGCTATACAACGACAATAAAAAGCAGCTCGAAATCGGCAGCCTGGCGCCCCTCGACGTGACTCGCTCGGAATCCGAAGTGGCCACCAACGATCAAAACCTCATTCTCGCGCAGACGGTGCAGCTCCAGGACGAGCAGACATTGAAGAACTACATTTCCAAGGACCCCTTGGCGCCCAACATGATCAACGTGGAAATCATCCCGTTGGACGAACCGAAGCAGCCGGCGGCCATTGAAACAGCTTCCTTCGAGGACTCCGTTAAGGAAGCCTTTGCGAAGCGGCCCGATCTTCAGGAACAGGTGTACAACGTGAAAAACGCCGAGATCGACGTCGCGGCGACCCGCAATGCCTTGCTCCCGTCCCTTTCGGCTAGCGCCTTCTATCTATCGACTGGTTTGGCCGGAAACTCCGCGATCCTTGGCGCGCCCACGTTGATCAGCAGTGGCGTGCCCGTTGTCGATGCCAGCGGCGCTCCCGTCTTCGTCAATGGCGCGCCGATCTTCGAGTCGGCAACCACGGCCGCTGTCACCGGAACGACCCAACAGGGCTTCACCACCGCGCAGAGCCAGATTTTTCACGGCCAGTTTCCGGAGTATGCCGGTCAATTAGTCCTGACACTTCCCTTGCGCAACCGTTCGGCACAGGCCGTTCATGCGCGCGCAATCCTGGAGCAGCGCCAACTGGAGACGCAGGTTCAAGTGCTGCGGAATGCCGCGCTTCTGGATGTGCGCAACACTTACATCGCACTGACACAGGATCGCGCGCAAGTCGCCGCAGCAATCAAAGCGCGCGAATTGCAGCAGCAAACCTTCGACGCCGAACAGAAAAAATATCAGTTGGGCGCGTCCACCACTTACCTGGTGATTCAGACTCAACGCGATTTGATTGCCGCTCAGGGCACCGAGCTTCGCGCCCTTGCCAACCTCGAGGAAGCCAAAGCCAATTATGAGCGCGCCGTGGGCCGCACCCTCGAAGTAAATCACGTCAGCATCGCCGACGCCAAATCCGGCGAAGTCGAACGCTCTACACTTATTCCTGGGACTCTTCACGGAAAAGTGGTCGGCACCGAAGAACTCTTCAGGGACCTCCCCGATGGAGGGCAGCGGTAATTTCCCGCGCGAGGCTGCTGTAGCAATTTGGCCGCTCGCTCATGGAATACGCTAGAATTAAAAGCGGAGGAGTGGGTGAGCGGTTGAAACCGGCGGTCTTGAAAACCGTTAGACCCGAAAGGGTCTCGGGGGTTCGAATCCCTCCTCCTCCGCCAGACTTGGCACATGACGGGATTGTGCCGGAGCTATTCCGCGTTCTATCCAGGCGCGCATCGAAACGCGGACAAACGGGGAGCATCAGACCATGAGCGACGAGGCCAAGGGAACGGTCACGACCATCACGCCGGCAGACGTTTCGACTGTGCCGCGCGAGCCTTCCGCGAAAGAACGCGCCTGGGAAGAAAATACCCTCCGCCCTGCCCTCGAAAAAAGCCCTGAACGCCAAACAGAGTTCACCACCATTTCCGGTTATCCGATTCGGCGTCTTTACACCCCCGCTGATCTCCCGGGTTGGGATCCAAATCGCGACTTGGGCTTTCCTGGCGAACCTCCCTATACACGCGGAATTCATTCCACCATGCATCGCGGCCGGCTCTGGACCATGCGCCAGTTTGCCGGCTTCGGCACGGCCGAGGACACCAATCAGCGCTTTCGTTATCTTCTCGCCCAAGGCCAGACTGGTCTCTCGACCGCTTTCGATCTGCCCACCTTGATGGGTTACGACTCCGACCATCCGCTTTCCGAAGGCGAAGTCGGCAAGTGCGGTGTGGCCATCAGTTCCCTCGCCGACATGGAAGTCCTCTTCGACAAGATTCCGCTCGCCAACGTCACGACTTCCATGACGATTAATTCGCCGGCCGCGGTCATCTGGGCGATGTATCTTGCGGTAGCCGAAAAGCAGGGCGCTGACTGGAAGAAAATTTCAGGCACTCTGCAGAACGACATCCTGAAAGAATATATCGCGCAAAAGGAGTACATCTATCCGCCCGAGCCGTCGATGCGGCTGGTGATCGACACGTTTGAATTTGGCGTGAAGAACACACCGAAGTTCAACACCATTTCCATCAGCGGCTACCACATCCGCGAAGCTGGCTCGACCGCGATCCAGGAATTGGCCTTCACGCTGCGCGATGGCATGGAATATGTCGAGTATGGAATGCGCCGCGGGCTGGATGTGGATGATTTCGTCCCGCAGCTTTCCTTCTTTTTCAACGCGCACAACGATTTTTTCGAGGAGATCGCCAAGTATCGTGCCGCGCGCCGCATCTGGCACAAAGCCATGGTCGAGCGCTATAACGCGAAGAGTCCGCGCACGTGGGCGCTGCGCTTCCATACACAAACCGCCGGCTGTTCGTTGACGGCACAACAACCGTACAACAACGTGGTGCGCACTGCGATCCAAGCGCTGGCAGCCGTGCTTGGCGGAACGCAATCTTTGCATACCAACTCGCTGGACGAAGCTTGGGCGCTGCCCACCGAATTCGCGGCCACCATCGCTCTTCGCACGCAGCAAATTATCGCTCATGAAACCGGCGTGACGAACACTGTCGATCCGCTCGGAGGCTCGTATTTTGTGGAAACGCTCACGAATGAAGTCGAGCGCGGCGCATGGGACTACATCCGGAAAATCGACGCTATGGGGGGAATGGTCGCGGCCATCGAGCGCAGTTATCCGCAACGCGAAATCGCGGAAGCCTCCTACCGCTACCAGGTGGCCGTGGACAAGAAGGAAAAAATCATCGTCGGCGTAAATGATTACGTCGCGGCCGAAAAGCCGCTGGACACTCTGCAAATCGACGAAAGCGTCGCGCGCCGCCAGGCCGAACGTCTCTCGAAACTGCGCGCGGACCGCTCGAAAGCCGAAGTCGACCGGCGCCTCGCCGCGCTGCGCAAAGCCGCCCAAGGCAAAGACAATCTCATGCCCTTCCTCTTCGACGCCGTAAAAGCCTACGCCACCGTCGGTGAAATCTGCGACTCTCTCCGCGACGTCTTCGGCACCTACGAGGAAGTCGCCATCACGTAGCTCTTCTCCGTGACCTCTGTGTACTCTGTGTTAAAATAAACCTTAATGAATAATACCGAATTGACCCGAAGTATCATTGGCGCTGCAATCGAAGTCCACAAACTCCTCGGTCCAGGACTCCTAGAATCAGCATACGAGGACTGCCTCTGCCATGAATTTGCTCTCCGCAAAATTCGCTTCGAAAAACAAAAACCAATTCCGCTAGTCTACAAAGGAACAAAACTTGAATGCGGTTTCCGGCTGGGCTTGCTAGTAGAAGGGCGCGTAGTCGTTGAACTCAAATCAGTAGATGGATTCGGACCCATTCATGAAGCCATCGTTCTGACCTATCTGCGCCTTTCCGGACATGCACTAGGATTGCTGATCAATTTCAATGTCCCCGTCTTGAAGGACGGCGTCCGTCGATTCATCATGCCTCGCGATGGTGGTAATGTGTCTCTTAACACAGAGTTCACAGAGAGCACAGAGAAGAGGGCCGAGAGACGCGATGCCTGAAAAGAAAATACGAGTTCTTATTGCCAAGCCTGGATTGGATGGACACGACCGCGGCGCCAAAATCATCGCCCGCGCCCTGCGCGATGCCGGCATGGAAGTGATTTACACCGGCCTGCGCCAAACCCCTGAGATGATCGCCACGGCTGCCGTACAGGAAGACGTCGACGTCATCGGCCTCTCCATCCTCTCCGGCGCTCACAACACCATCTGCCCGCAGCTCATGAACCTGCTGCGCGAAAAAGGCATGAACGACGTCACCGTTCTCGTCGGCGGCATTATCCCCGAAGCCGATATTCCCGCCATGAAACAGTCCGGCATCGCGGAAATTTTCTTGCCCGGTACGTCCACACAAGACATCGTCGAGTTCATCCACAGGCGCGTCGGGCGCTGAACACGCGAGTGGAAGAAATGCCTTACGCCAGCGGTTTTTCGAACTTGACGCGCGTATAGAGAACCTGAAACCCCTGCTGGACAATGTTGCGCTGAGAAACACTCCCCGGCTGCGCGATGCTGACAGCCAGGTCGCTTCCGGCTTGTGACGCGCGCGCAAGCCGTCGCTGCAACAACGCGGTTTGTACGCCTCGTCTCCGCGCGACGGGCAGCGTGCTGGCTCCAAACAATCCCGCGACGCCGTCGTGTAGCGCAAGGGTTCCTCCCCCTGCAATTTTTCCGTCCACGCGCGCTAGATAACATTCCGTCTTGGGTCCGAACGCAAATAATTTCATGACTTCCAGTAGCTCCTGCGACACCGGAAACTTTTCCGCGAATCCCTGCGACACCGTCAGCGTCCACAGGTCGATGTGGTCTTTGCCGGCCTTTTCGATCGTGATGCCTGCCGGAGCCTCGGGACACGTCTCGTCAGGACTCACCTGCCGGGCCATGACATTTGAAAATTCAGTGACGCGATATCCGCGTTGCGCGAAGTGCTCGATAAAAGAAGGATCCGCCAGCGGGCACGTTTCGACGCGCACGGGTTCCCCGCGGCCGCGGTAAAACTCCTCGAGACGATCGAACTCTTCCGCGCTCACTGGCCCGTCGAGGCCCATTCCCACGGCTTGGGTGATCGGTGAGTCCTTGCCGCAGTACACGGCAAATCCACCTGCAACACGCCGCACTGCCGCCCCGCTTCCGGGCCGGAAGCGCCCGAGAGCTTCCGCGCATTCGACCGCGGCTTGCGCTTCTGCAAGCTCCACGCGGCGAGCCAGTTCTATATTCAGCAGCAACTCTCTCATGTCCGGTTTTTAGTTCTTGCCCTTGCCCTTGTCCTGGTTCTTATACTTAGTCTTCACTTGACGTATTATAACCTTAATTCGCTTCTTTTCGGTCTGGCGAATTTCAGGATCCATCTTGCGTGCCAGAAACTCCTGCTCCCGCTCGAGCTTGCGCCAGCTTTCCAGTCGTTCGGCCTCCAGTATGCCTGAGGCAAGAGCAGCTTGCACGGCGCAGCCAGGCTCATTTCCGTGGCGGCAATCGCGAAATCGGCATTGACCGGAGAGTTCATCCACATCCGCGAATGTTTGCGACAATCCGTCCGCCGCATTCCACAATTGAAGTTCGCGCAAGCCCGGCGTATCGATGATCATTGCGCCGTTTGGCAGCAAAAAGAGTTCTCGCGCCGTGGTGGTGTGCCGCCCGCGGCTGTCGCTCTCCCGGACTGCGTGAGTGGCCTGCCGGTCCTCCCGCAACAGACGATTCGCCAAAGTAGACTTCCCGGCGCCGGAGGAACCAAGCAAAACAATTGTTTGTCCCTTCATGAGGTGGGCCTCCAGCGCCTCCACACCTTCTCCGGTTTTTGCGCTAACGAGGAGCACCGGCACGCCCATGGCCATTCCCTCTATTTCCGCGGTTCGCTCTCGGCGTTCCGCGCACGCATCCGCTTTGTTCAAGACAATCGCCGGACGCGCGCCGGATTCCCAGCATTGCGTCATATATCTTTCGATGCGTCGCACGTTGAAATTGCCATCCAGCGCCGTCACGATGAGCGCTAGATCAATATTCGCGGCGATCACTTGCTCGGCAATCTGTTTGCCCGCTATTTTGCGCGCGAATCGGCTGCGTCGTGGCAAGACATGCTGAATCACGGCGTTCGTTTGTCCCGCGCGCAGCTCCGCAGCAACCCAGTCGCCGACAGCAGGCCAATCTCCGCCGCTATCGGATTCCTTGCGCAATTTGCCGGAAGGTTCTGCCCAGCACTCTTCAAAAGCTCCCGCCACGCGCCACAACCCGCGTTGTTGCGACACAACCCGCGCGGGTGCGCAGTCGTGACTCACGGACTCCAGCCACAGCGCTTCAAAATACGAGTCCCAACCTAAATCCTCGATGAACACTTGAAAACCCTCCCGCTGCCCGCAAGCAGCAATACGCGTTACGTCCGAATCGTTCCAGCGACGCAGCGCGGCTGTGCGTTCGCTCGAACGCAGACTCCGAGCAATGCCCCACACCGTGGAGCGAACGCACTACTCCAGATTTGAAAGAAAAATAGAGCGGGAAAATCTTCCGGCTGAATCGTTCGGCTAAATCGCTCGTTTATATCGAAGCATCACCGGAGACGCACCCGCCCGCCGCAACTTCGACTGAGGTGTTCACAGGCGCCTCCAGCACAAAGATTCAGCGCCCTTGCGGCACTGTTAAGGCAGAATTCTATGCATTCAGCTCAGAACCGTCAATACACATGTGTCGCGCGGTGTACTCGCGCAAAAGTGCGGCGGACCGTATACTGTTTGTCTTGGCGCGCGACGGAATTACGGCGCGCCTGTGTGAATCCCTGGCCGAGGTCTGCGAGTGGCTGCGTCCGTTTTGAAAACCAGCTTGAACGCGAAGTCTCCCGACTTCGAAAAAAACCACCGCTGCTTCATCGATGTCCTCACGAAAATCAAGAACGAAGAAGAACAGATTCGCCAGGGCGGCGGCGCAAAAGCTATTGCATCGCAGCACAAAAAAGGCCGGCTCACGGCGCGGGAGCGCATCGCAAAATTGATCGACCCCGGTTCGCAACTTTTCGAGCTCGGGATTTTTGCCGCTTATGAAATGTACGAGGAATGGGGGGGCGCACCCTCGGCGGGAACCATTACTGGGCTTGCGAAAGTCTGCGGGCGGACGTTCATGCTCATCGCCAATGACGCGACCGTAAAGGCCGGCGCGTTTTTCCCCATGACCGCGAAGAAAGTGATCCGCGCGCAGAATATCGCCATCGAAAATCATGTTCCGACGATTTATCTGGTCGACTCCGCCGGCGTTTTTTTGCCCCTGCAGGAAGATGTTTTCCCCGATACGGATGATTTCGGCCGCGTTTTCCGCAACAACGCGGTCATGAGCGCGATGGGCATCCCTCAGCTCGCCGCCATCATGGGAATGTGCGTGGCCGGTGGAGCGTATTTGCCGCTGATGTGCGACCACATTTTGATGACGGAAGGCTCCGGATTATTTTTGGCAGGGCCCGCGCTTGTGCAAGCGGCCATCGGACAAGTCACTTCCGCGGAAGATCTGGGCGGCGCGAAAATGCACTCGCAGATCAGCGGCACGGTGGATTTTCGCGAGCCGGACGATGACGCGTGCATCACGAGGATTCGCGCGCTGGCCGATAAGATGGGCGCTGCGAATCCTACGCTCTTCAGTCACGTCGCATCGCGCGAGCCGCTTTATCCGGGGGACGAAGTTTACGGAATTTTCTCCGGCGATCCCGCCAAGCAATATGACATGCACGAGATTATCGCGCGCATCGTGGATGCCAGCGAGTTCGAAGAATATCGCGCCGAGTATGGAGCGACGGTTCTTTGCGGCTATGCACGCATCGGCGGCTGGGCCGTGGGCATCGTCGCAAATCAGAAGAAGCACGTACAGACCCAAGCACGCGGCTCGGACCAAAAACGCATGGAGTTTGGCGGCGTGATTTACACGGAATCCGCCGAAAAAGCCGCCCGCTTCATTCTCGATTGCAACCAGAACCGCATCCCGCTCATTTTCTTGCACGACGTGAACGGCTTTATGGTCGGCAAAGACGCCGAGTGGAGCGGCATCATCCGCGCCGGCGCAAAAATGGTGAATGCCGTCGCCAACAGCGTGGTGCCCAAAATTACGGTCATTTGCGGCGGCAGCTTTGGCGCCGGCAACTATGCCATGTGCGGCAAAGCCTACGACCCCCGCTTCATGTTCGCCTGGCCCACCGCAAAATTTGCGGTGATGAGCGGCGACGCCGCTGCCAACACTCTGGCCGAGATCAAATTAAAACAACGCGAACGCGAAGGCAAAAAAGTCGATGAAAAAGCCCGCAAAGAAATGCTCGAAAGCGTCAAAGCCACATACGAACAGCAAACCGATCCGCGCTACGCCGCCGCCCGCCTTTGGGTAGACGCCATCATCGATCCTGCCCACACCCGCGACGCCCTGATCACCGCCCTCGAAGCCGCCGCCTTGAATCCCGAAATCCGCGAATTCAAGACTGGGGTATTGCAAACCTGACATGGAAACGGTAAAGCTGATCGAGTGCCCGCGCGATGCCTGGCAAGGATTGCCCGATTTCATCCCCACCGAATACAAGGCCCAGTATTTGAAGAAGCTAATTCTCGCCGGCTTCAAGCACATTGATGCAGTCAGCTTCGTTTCGCCGAAACATGTCAAGCAAATGGCGGACAGCGAGGATGTAATGGCGAAACTCAACGCTTCCCTTTCCGGAAGGCGTCGAACTTCCGGAAATTATCGGCATCGTCGTGAACGAAAAAGGCTTGGAACGTGCGCTCGCTACTCCCGGCGTTACTACAATTGGCTATCCGTATTCGGTCTCTGCATATTTCCGTCGCGCTAATGCCAACATGACGACGCAACGAATCGCGCTTGCTTGTCGAAAAACTCCGCAAAGAAACTCTGGCGGCCAAAAAAGATCTCGTCGTCTACATTTCAATGGCCTTCGGCAATCCCTACGACGAACCTTGGGGCCCGGAAATCGTCGCGGACGCGTTCGACTGGCTAAAAGGAATAGGCGTACGCACGGTTTCGCTCGCGGATACTGTCGGGACCGCTGAACCCGAACTCGTCGGTGATCTCTACCGCCAGGTGAAAGACCACGTCGCAGGTATCGAGCTCGGCGTGCATCTCCACAGCCGCCCCGAAGACGCCGAAGCAAAAATTCTCGCAGCCTACGAAGCCGGCTGCCGTCGTTTCGATTCCGCGCTCACCGGCCTCGGCGGCTGCCCATTCGCCGGAGACAATCTCGTCGGCAACATCGCCACAGAAGACGTTTTGGCCGCGTTAAAAAAAGCCGGCGCCGATCCAGGCATCGATACTGCGCGCCTCGGCACGGTCCTCGCCATGGCCAACGAGATTCGCGCAAAATACGCACACGCCCCGCTGGTGAATTAGAATCCTCCGGAGGTTGAGCAACGAAGGAAGGAGGGGCATACTCCTAGCAGACAACGGCCATGCTGACGGCCAGGAACGCCCATGACAATCGTGGACAACGCTAACACTAGAATTTTCTCCGAAACTTTTGGGGGTCAGGAGATTCGCAAAAATGTTTGAAACCCTAACTTTGGAATCTTCTGGCCAACTAGCCACGCTCACGTTCAATCGCCCCGAAAAGCGCAACGCCATTTCCGAGCGCATGGTCAGCGAAATTCAGTCTGCCCTCGACACTATCGAAACCAGCCACGCGCGAGTGGCCATCATCACCGGCGCGGGCAAATCGTTTTGCGCCGGAATGGACCTCGAAACGCTTGCCGTCATCGCCAACCAGTCCTCTGCGGAAAACATGGAAAATTCTCGCCGCATGGCAAAGATGTTCCGCCGCATCTGGAGTTTCTCCAAGCCGCTGATCGCCGCTGTGAATGGAGCCGCACTCGCGGGCGGCTGCGGAATTGCTACGCTGTGCGATTTCACGATCGCCGTGCCCGAAGCAAAATTCGGCTATACCGAAGTGAAAATCGGATTTCTCCCCGCGATCGTTTCCGTTTTTCTCACGCGGCAAATCGGCGACAAACACGCGCGCGACCTCTTGCTCACTGGCCGCCTCGTCGATGCAGCTGAAGCAAAAGCGCTGGGACTTGTCACGGAAATCGTAGCCCATGAACACTTGATGGAACGAGCTCACGCGTTAGCTGAGGTGCTCATCGCTGCGAGCCCCGTAAGCTTGTCGCGTGCCAAGCGTCTGCTGACCTCGGCGGCCGCGGCCAGCGTGGACGCTGACCTGGAACGCGCGATTCTGGAGAACGCGCGCATACGCTGCACGGCGGACTTCAAAGAGGGGCTGGCCTCTTTTCTGGAAAAACGTAAGCCCGTTTGGAGCACGGACGTGGAATAATCTGCGTCGGCGAGCCTCGATTCACAGGATTCACTGGACATGAGAATGATCGAATACCACGACGCGACAGTACGGGTGCGCTACGCCGAAACCGACCAGATGGGCGTGGTCTACCACGCGAACTACCTGGTGTGGTTCGAGGTGGGCCGCGTCGAGCTGATCCGCGCGCTGGGCATCGAATACAAGCGCATGGAAAAGGAAGACGATTGCCACATCGTCGTCGCGGACGTTCATTGCAGGTATCAGCATTCCGCCAAATATGATGAAGTGCTGCGTATCCGCACGCGAATCACTGAATCGCGCAATCGCCTTGTCAGGTTTTCTTACGAAGTGTTTCGCGATGCGGACGCCAAATTGCTTGCCACGGGCGAAACCACCCACATTATTTGCGGAAGCAACGGCCGCCCGAAACTGCTGCCCGCAAAATATAACACCGTCTTTAAAGCCGTCGTGGCGCCGCATCCCGATCGGAGAGAGGCATGAGCATTGACCCGCCCGTTGCACTAACAGGCAACGATCTCACGTTCGAGCAACTTTATGCCGTCGCCTTGCGCGGCGATCCCGTCAATCTCTCCCCGGCTGCGAGGGAACGAATGAACGCTTCGCGGGCTGTAGTCGAACGTCTCGTCGCTTCGGGAGCCACCGCATACGGAATCAACACCGGCTTTGGGAAGCTGGCTTCCGTGCGCATTTCGGCGGAGCAGGTCAGGAACCTGCAAATGAATCTTGTGCGCTCGCACTGCTGCGGCGTTGGCGCGCCTCTGAGCGAATCGGAAACGCGAGCGATGATGCTTTTGCGCGCGAATGCTCTTGCCAAGGGATTGAGCGGAGTGCGTCCGCTGGTCGTCGAAACTCTCTGCGCGATGCTGAACGCCGGAGTGCATCCCGTGATCCCGTCGCAAGGTTCCGTAGGCGCTTCGGGCGATCTGGCGCCGCTTGCGCACCTCGCAGCAGTCGTCATCGGCGAAGGCCGCGCCACCTATAAAGGCGAAATTCTCGAAGGCGGCGAAGCGATGCGCCGCGCGGGAATCGAGTCCGTTTCACTCGAAGCCAAGGAAGGCCTTTCGCTTCTGAACGGTACGCAAGGCATGCTCGCCCTGCTGAGCCTGGCGCTCCGCGATGCCGAAATTTTGATCGATAGCGCCGACATCGCCGCTGCCCTTTCGCTGGACGCCCTGCGCGGCAGCCCCGGCGCCTTTGACGCGCGCATCATGCACGCAAGGGCGTACCCGGGCGCTGCAACCACTGCGCGAAACCTTGCGCACTTGAACGAAGGCAGCCAAATACGCGAGTCGCACCGCTCCGCGGAAAAGGATCCGCGCGTGCAAGACGCGTACAGCGTTCGCTGCACTCCCCAAGTCCATGGAGCGGTGCGCGATTCGCTGGCGCAAGCACGAGAAATCGCTGCTGTGGAATTAAACAGCGCGACGGACAACCCCCTCGTCTTTGTGAAAACGGATGGCAGCGGTGACATCATCAGTGGCGGAAATTTTCATGGGCAGCCGCTGGCCATGGCCGCGGACCAAGTCGCCGTGGCGCTGGCCACGCTCGGAGGAATCTCCGAACGCCGCATCGAGCAGATGACCAACCCTCTAACGAGTATGCTGCCGGCGTTTCTGACTCCCGATCCCGGGCTGAATTCCGGCTTCATGATCGCGCAAGTGACGGCAGCAGCCCTGACAAGCGAGAACAAGGCGCTGGCCACACCGCATTCCGTCGATTCCATTTCCACATCCGGTAATCAGGAGGACTACGTTTCGATGGGTATGAGCGGGGCGCGGCGGCTCGCGCGGATGCTCGAGAATTTGCGGCATACGATCGCAATTGAGCTGCTTTGCGCTTGCCAGGGTATCGACCTGCTTGCGCCATTGAAAACCGGGACTCTGGCAACCAAGGCCTTCGCGGCTGTACGGGCAAAGTCGGCCATGGTGACGCAAGACCGTCCGCTAGGCACGGAGATCGAAGCGGTTTCCGCCCTCTTGGCCGAGGGCGCTCTAGCCCAAGTGCTGCACTAGAACCTGCGGATTTAGTGCGGGCGAAAACTTCGCTCAGCTATTGTTAAGCAACCGGAGTTTCAGGGACTTCCCAGAATCTCTTTGTTAAGAATTTACTTTGTTGGATTCGCCCAGCTTCCACACTTATCGGGTTGCGCGCCGCGGCAAGAGCGTTCCCGACGCTGCGATCTACTGAGTCCCGCATAATATTGCGAAGTAGCGGATTGGAGTGCGGCAGCTCTGCTGCCGCTTTTTCCAGTGACTCACACGACTCTATATTTGGCGAGACTCAATAGGTGACAATCGCCCAGCTTCCACACTCATCGGGTTGCGCGCCGCGGCAAGAGCGTTCCCGACGCTGTGATCTACTGAGTCCCGCATAATATTGCGAAGTAGCGGATTGGAGTGCGGCAGCTCTGCTGCCGCTTTTTCCAGTGACTCACGCGACTCTATATTTGGCGAGACTCAATAGGTGACAATCGCCCAGCTTCCACACTCATCGGGTTGCGCGCCGCGGCAAGAGCGTTCCCGACGCTGTGATCTACTGAGTCCCGCATAATATTGCGAAGTAGCGGATTGGAGTGCGGCAGCTCTGCTGCCGCTTTTTCCAGTGACTCACGCGACTCTATATTTGGCGAGACTCAATAGGTGACAATCGCCCAGCTTCCACACTCATCGGGTTGCGCGCCGCGGCAAGAGCGTTCCCGACGCTGTGATCTACTGAGTCCCGCATAATATTGCGAAGTAGCGGATTGGAGTGCGGCAGCTCTGCTGCCGCTTTTTCCAGTGACTCACGCGACTCTATATTTGGCGAGACTCAATAGGTGACAATCGCCCAGCTTCCACACTCATCGGGTTGCGCGCCGCGGCAAGAGCGTTCCCGACGCTGTGATCTACTGAGTCCCGCATAATATTGCGAAGTAGCGGATTGGAGTGCGGCAGCTCTGCTGCCGCTTTTTCCAGTGACTCACGCGACTCTATATTTGGCGAGACTCAATAGGTGACAATCGCCCAAAACGCCTTGGCCGGCCATACCGCCAGCTCAGAATCCGAAGAGGTTGGCTCTCACGCGGCTGGCTCCGTATCCGGAGCGTGGAGGACGCGGGGCCAGGAGAGAAATTCATCGAGGGACGGGGCAACTTGTTCGTTGGACACCGGATCTGTATGCGCGAAAAAGACCGGGCCATCTGGCTGCCGTGCGTCGCTAGCGGGGGTCCAGTAGAAATTTCCTTCGCCATCCGTTCCAAAGCAGAAGCCTTCGCCCCATCCCTGCGCACCCAAGTTGATGGAAAGTTTCTGACTCTCAAGATCAAGTGGCAAGAAAGCTTCGATCCATTCCGCGGGGTTCTTCGGTTCTGTAAGATTGTTCGGATCAGGGTCCGGCCGGCGAATCTCAAGTCGCTCCGTAAGAATGGTCTGGTGATCGTCGTAAAGCGTGAGAAGCCGTTGCGGAAGAATCGCGCCAATTCCCTGCTCGACTTCTTCGGGATGAGGATGCACTAATCGGTTTCGAAACGAATCGCGCGCAGCCTCGTGCTCCTCCGGAGTCATCCGACTGCGAAATTGATGAAGCAAGCGCCGCGTACCGAAAACGGCAACGAAAAGTGCGAAGGCCACGACGAGGGGCCCAAAGGCCTCGACGAGGAGAGTCTGCATTTCAAGATGATACTGCATTGAACCTCGGCGGGCTAAAATGAGACCCGGGAAAAAATCAAGTTGACAGTTTCACAATTTAGGCTCGGTGAAGATCAAATTACGGATTTGGGATCTGTGGTGAAAGGATTGACCACGACCAGGCTGCCGAAATCCTGGCCAGACTGCAAATCCTCGGTGAGAAGAAGGTCGCAAGCCGCTGACTTGGCGGCTGCAACGATCAGGGCATCCCAGAACGATAATTGGTAACGGTCCTGGAGCTTCCACGCGTGCTCTATAAGAACGCTATCCATCGCCACGGGCCGCCAGGCGAACAGTTCCCGGGCTTCAGCGCGGGCCTGTTGGCGGGCGGAAGGACTCTTCTGACAAACTTTTGCGTAGAATTCCTGTATGACTTGGAGACTGAGACGTCCTCTGCGTGTCGTCCACAAGCCAGAAACCCAGGATTGGGCGACTTGTTGCTTCCGCGGGTCGGCTAAGTCGACCGCGTAAATGAAGACATTTGTGTCAACGAAGATTGGCCCGGTCATGGACCTCCACGCGAGACAAGTAGCGGCCGTCCGATTTCAAGAAGGGCTTGCGGGCCAGAGCGCGCCGTTTGGCAGCTTCGTATTCGTCATTTTCCTTCATGCGCTCGGCGAGGATGTTTGCAAGGAATCGAGAGACACTTACGTCTTGGCGAGCCGCTTCAACGCGGGCCCAGCGGGCGACGGAATCCTCAAGCGTGAGGGTGACATTTCGGAGTTTAGTTTTCATCACACGATTCTAGTGTTACACGAAACCAGTGTCAATGGTCCGGCCTGTGTCATGGACCCTGAGTTGAGCTACTTCCAGTCCACGATCGGCTCATTACCGAAGTCGTCGCTCGGAGGGGAAGCCTCTTGCCCGTGCAACATACAATGGAGACCTATAACCAATAAAAAGAAAACAGAAGATCTACTCGGAATGCTCCTCATGCTGGGGCCTCGTCCGGGGGCACCAGAAAACGATGGCTTTCGTCCAGATGAGGCATACGAGGAAATGCGTTAATTAGTACAGCAAAGATCGCTAACGTGCAGTTGGCACTGAGGTTCATGCTAGCGCGGAGCGGAGGAAGGCGAGCACCCGGTACCCGGCGATGTAGCTGAAGGGGGCTAACTCGAGTGAGTAATGGCCGCAGTGGAGCTCGAGAGACCGAGGGTGGGCGCCGTGGCGGCGCAGGGCATCTAGCATTTGGCGGCTTAGCTCGGGAAGCATGGTGGGATCGTATTTTCCGTACACAAGAAAAGATTTCCGATCGGCGCCCATGCCCCGCTCGACATAAGGCATCGGACTGATGGGGGCCCAATACTCGCGGAGCGCTTCTACGCTGACGTGGTCGCGGAGGCCCTCCCACACGTGGTTGGTTGTCATGCCCTGGCTGACGACATCGGCAAAGTACGTGGAGAAGTGGAAGAAGCCGCCGGCTTTGATGGCTGGATCATGCATGAGGGTGATGTAACCGACGGAGGAACCCAGACTGGTCCCAAGGATGCCGAGCCGGGTGTAGCCCTGTTGTTCCAGCCAGCGCAGGCAGCGGCGCGCATCGTGAACTGCTTGGCGATTGGCTTGAAGCGTCAGGCCTATATTGGGGCCGCAGATTTGGTCCGCGCGTTCATGACCTTTGGCCATCCGCCGGTTGTGGTAGGGCATGCTCATTTTCAGGGCGGCGATGCCGAAGCGCGCCACCCATTCGCAAAGTCCGTCCTGCCCATGCCATTTCGCATTCCAATTAGGAAGCACGAGGACGGCGCACCCCTTGGGAGCTTTGAAGGGCAAGCTGTGGTCATGCCGGGCGGGCCACATGCGTGCGTGAACCGTGTTGTTTTCCGGCCAGGGCGATTCGATCGAACTGGTGAAGGTAAGTACGTTCTCGGAATCCAAGCGATAGTCCGTAGCTGGCGTGGTGGCGAACCAGTCGGTGCTGTGCTCGATGGCTTGCTTAGCATATTGGCGAACGTATTCTCCAGGATGAGGATCCGCAGGAGAGCCGTCGATATGTTCGAGGCCCCAGTCGAACGGTTGGACGCGGCGATTATCGTCGGTAGTCCAGCGCCGGTGCTCGTAGCGTCGAATTTTTCGTTCAAACCAGTGCATCACAGAACTCAGCAACTCACAGTTTACAGTCGACAGCCAGGGAAACAAACAACCGCAAGAACTCTATGGAGTGCGGCAGCCCTGCTGCCGCTTTTCTCGTCCACCCGCACGACTCCATCTTTGGCGATCTCAACCGGTGTTTGGAATGGCGCGTGGCAATCGTTAGGAGTGAGGCACGCGGAGGGGCACCCTTAGTTGAGGCTCTGGAATAGGTATGGGACAGTAGTAAGTGTGGCCAAAAAGCGGCCGACTAAACCGTGCTCATCCTCTTCTTTTTTCTATTTGGCATCGTGATCGGGAGCTTCCTGAATGTGTGCATCACGCGCATTCCGGAAGAGTTGTCCATTGTTTCGCCGGGCTCGCGTTGCCCGCGCTGCAAGACGCCCATCAAGCCTTACGACAATGTGCCCGTCTTTGCATGGCTTTGGCTGAAGGGAAAGTGCCGGTCTTGCGGGCTGCCGATTTCTCCGATGTACCCGCTGGTCGAATTGGCAACGGGGCTTTTGTTTGTGGGCTGCTTTTTGGAATTTGGCATTACGCAGGCCACGGTGAAGTGGCTTTTCTTCATCTGTTTGATCATCGTTTTGACGGTGACCGATTTGCGCGTGCGCCTCCTTCCCGACGTGATTACCTGGCCGGGGTTCGCCGCCGGAGTGCTTTTCTCCGCGTTTGTGCCGCCCAACGACGGCGCGGCTTTCCTGTTGAGCTTGCGGCTATTTCACTGGCTGCCGCCCGAGCGATTCTTGGGGGTGATCGAGGCGCTCCTGGGCGCGGCGTTTGGAAGCCTGATGTTGTGGGGAGCGGCCGCGCTGTACAAGTTGGTGCGCGGGCGCGAGGGCATGGGCATGGGCGACGTTAAAATGATGTTGATGGTGGGTGCGTTTCTCGGAGTAAGAAATGCGTTCCTTACGATTTTGCTGGGGACGCTGCTTGGAAGCGTTTTGGGAGTGGCAGTGATCGCCACGATGTATGCCGGAGGAGCGGGACGGCGGCTGGCGGAGCGCGCCAGCCGGCGAGGACTAGGTACTGCGAAACAGATTCGATGGCTGATTGCGGGCAAATATCATCTCCCGCTGGGGACTTTTTTGGGCATTGCAGCGCTGATCGTGGTCTTTGTGTTCTCCTCTTTTTCGGTCGATCTAGCGCCGGGTTTGCGCTGAGATTCATTCCGATGCGAGGCCTATTCAGGCTATGACGTTTGCAGGATTCCAAGCCGAAAGCACGCAGCGTGTCTGGGAGATCGCCATTGGGATGGCCGCCGGGATCCTGGCCGTGGTTGGGATCATATTCTTTCTACTCCGGCGATTTTTTCAGAGCACTCGCGAATCTCACCGCGAAAACATTTCCACGGCCGCGCCCAGGACGGAAAATCCTTCCGCATTCATGACCGCCTCGATGCAGGGCGTGATTCGGCAACTGCGCGACCAGGAAAAAGAGCTGGAGAGGCTGCACAAGATCGAACGAGAGCGTGCCGAGCATACGGAACGCCTGAGCGAAGAAGTTACGCGCAACATGCCTGCGGGCCTTGTGGTGGTGAATGCGACCGGCATCATTTCCAGCGCAAACCCGGCGGCGGAACAGGTGCTGGGGATTCGAGCACTGGGTTTCAGGCGATACAGTGAGGTGCTGGGCGAAAAATCCGACCTGACGCGGCTGGTTGGCGAATGCCTGGCGAACGGAAGCATCTTCCGCAGAGAGCAAGTGGAGCACGAGGCGCCGGGAGGCGAGTCGCGGCTGCTGGGCGTCACCATTTCGCCCATACGGCGAGGGGCGGAAAAGATCAACGGAGCAATTTGCCTGATTACGGATTTGACGGAGCTGGCGGCGCTGCAACAGCAGATTCAACTGAAGGAAAGCCTGGCGGCGGTTGGGGAATTATCGGCGGGAATTGCCCACGAGTTCAAGAATGCGCTGGCGACGATTTCGGGTTACGCTCAAATGATTAGCGCGGAGGCGGTCACCGGCGAAGTGGCGGACTCGGCGGAGAGGATCCTCGAGCAAACACGAAATATCACGCATGTGGTGACGGAGTTCTTGAAGTACGCGCGGCCTCTGGAGATCACCAGCGAGCCAGTGGCGCTGGAGGGGGTTGTGGAGCGCGTGGTGTCCGAGGTGGCGGAGGCAATACCGCAGGTGCGGATTCGTTTTGAGGGGCCGCTGGGGAACGTAACAGGAGATGAAGGACTGCTGAGGCAAGCGTTTTTGAACCTGGCACGGAATGCCGCAGAGGCCAGCATGACGGCGCCCAACGGCGGACGGGTTCTTCTGCGTGGAGAAGTGGTGCGGCACGAGGAGACTTACACGCAACGCGTTACTGTTTTCGATAACGGCGCGGGGATTGCCGCCGCGACGTTGCCCAAACTTTTCCGGCCATTTTTCACCACAAAGGCGAAGGGTACGGGACTGGGGCTGGCGGTAGTACAGAAAATCATCGTCCAGCATGGGGGACGCGTGGAAGCGCGGAATCGAGCGGAAGGCGGGGCGGCCTTTATAGTTACGCTACCCGCGTGCCGGAACGTCCCAGAAGCGGTAGAATTGAAGAAGGACAGCATCTAAGTCTGAGGCTGGGGGAATCCAGCTCGCCCCGGGAGAGGTGGCGTTCCATGCGTGTTAAGAGTTGGCTTGCGGCTTCAGCGCTTTTGCCAGGGCTATGCCTGATCGGGCTCCCGGCGATGGCTCAACAGCAACAAGAGCAAAGCTCGGGACAACAACAGACCGGGGGCTCGGTGGCAGATGCTGCGCGAAAGGCGCGCGAGCACCAGCAGGCCACTCCAAAACCTAAAAAAGTTTACACCGACGACGACATAAAACCCGCGACTGCTTCGAGCGATGCGGGAACGGCGGCGGGAACAGGCGGGACGCCGCAAGCTGGAACCGAGAACGGGCAGGGCGCCGCTGCGAATGGTGCGGGCCCAGCGGGAAGCGGCAAGGACGACGCGGAAACCACCTGGCGGAAGCGCTTCGCGGACCAGCGCGAGAAGGTATCGACGGCGGAAAAAGAACTCGACATCTTGCAGCGCGAATCGGATAAGGCGCAGGTCCAATATTACAGCGACCCGCAAAAGGCGCTGATGGAGCAAAACTCGCGTAAAGACATCAACGAAAAGGACGCGAAAATCGAGCAGAAAAAGCAGCAAATCACGGATCTGAAGCAGCAACTCTCGGACATGGAAGATGAGTTGCGGAAGGCCGGCGGGGATCCGGGCTGGGCCAGGGAGTAAGCCAAAAAAACAAAATTCGAATCACAAAACTCGAAATGCGAACTTCGTATTTCGAGTTTTGTATTTCGGCTGTCTCCTCATCTGGTTACTTCCCTTCTCTACACATCCGCTGTGCGTTCCCACCGATGGACCCCTTGATTCATGGTAGAAACGAGAGAGATGGAACCTCTTCTTCTTGTTGAAGATAAGAACGAGTTGCGCGCCATGCTGCGGAAGGCGTTGGAGCGCGCGGGCTATGCCGTGGACGAAGCTCCCGATGGAACCACCGCGATTCAGAAGGTACGCGCGCGGCGCTACCTGATGGTGATTACGGATTTGAAGATGCCGGGGGCGTCTGGTCTTGACGTGCTGCGCGAATCGAAGGCGGCGGACGCGACAATACCGGTGCTGCTCTTGACGGCGTTTGGGTCGGTCGAGGAAGCGGTTTCGGCAATGAAGGATGGCGCGTTCGACTTTCTTCAAAAGCCGGTGGACCTGGACCATCTGAAACTGCTGGTGCAAAGAGCGACGCGGCAGCAAGAGATGCAGCGGGAAAACCTGCTGCTGCGCGAGGAGTACACCGCACGGTATGGATTTCCGCGCATTGTGGGGGAGCATGCGGCCATCCGGGAGATCAGCACGCAAATTCAAAAAGTTGCGGCGACGGATTCGACTGTCTTGCTCCTCGGTGAGAGCGGTACGGGAAAAGAATTGTTCGCGCGGGCGGTGCATCATCTTTCGCAGCGGCGAGAGCAGCCGTTTGTGGCTCTGAATTGCGCGGCGATTCCCGAAGGGCTGGTGGAAAACGAACTTTTCGGGCACGAGCGCGGCGCGTTTACAGGGGCAGGCGCGCGCAAGGTCGGCAAGCTGGATTTGGCGCATCGCGGGACGCTGTTTCTCGATGAGATTGGCGAGTTGCCGCTGGCGATTCAGGCGAAACTTTTGCGGGTGTTGGAGGAAAAACGATTCGATCGCGTCGGCGGAACGCAGACCGTCGAAGTGGATGTGCGCATCGTGGTGGCCACGAATCGAAACTTGCAGAAGCTGGCGGAGGAGAAGCTCTTCCGCGAGGATTTGTATTTCCGGATTTCGGCTGTGCCCATGACGATTCCTCCTTTGCGCGAACGCGGCAACGATGTTTTGCTGCTTGCCGGGCACTTCCTGGAGAAGTTCAGCCGGGAATTCAAAAAGCCTGGGCTGGAGCTTTCCGAGGAAGCGCGAGAGCGGCTGCTGCATTACCGCTGGCCTGGAAATGTGCGCGAATTGCAGAACACCATGGAACGCGCGGTCATTCTTACGGATGGCTTGAGCATTACGGCCGAGGGCTTGCAGCTCCCTGCGACGAAACCGGATACGGACAGCTTGCCGGCGGGGATGTTGCCGGAGCAGTTTAGCTGGGAAGGGTCGCTGGAAGAGGTTACGGGTCGGGCCGTAAGCCACATTGAGCGCGTGCTGCTGGAGAGCACTCTGCGCGAGTGCAAGTGGAACAAGACGCGGGCTTCGGAGAAGTTGGGAGTGTCGCCCAAGACCTTGCTGGCAAAGTTGCGGAGCGCGGGGTTGGAAGAGTAGTGGCGAGTGACGAGTGGCGAGCAGAGCGCGAAAAACGAAACGTGAAACGTGAAACTGAGGAGCACGGCAGAATTCAAAGCGGAACTTGAGGCGTCGGTTAGGCACGCACCCGCACCCCCGTGCATGACGGAAAGCGTGCGCAATGGCATGATGGGATTGGAATTGCGGGCGATCCTGGGTGTCCAGCAGCGCGGCGCGTGCGCAGTAACCAGTTGCGAAACTTTGCGGTTTGAGTAGCGGGGCCCTCCCCCTGTTTTTTGTAAACATTCATTCTAAAGAAGATCAAGTTGAGTGGAATCAACAGTTGCGGAAGTGTTGATTCTGAATAGGTTAAGTTTCGGCTGTTTTTAAAAAATGGTAATAGGGTTGAACCGGAAGATTTTGTACGAATTGAGACGGTCGCGCGGCGAGCGAGTCGGGGCAAGGAGCGGAGGCGGGCGTCGCGCGGAAGTCGAGTTCCAAAATGGGAATGAAGAACGAAATGGCGACTTAAATTCACACAGCATTATAGCACCAGTTAGTCATATTGTCAAGAAGATTATAAGTCGTTGCAGGAGAAGGAATTGGGGTTCGGCGAAAGAAGGTAAGCGCATCCCATCTGCTCCCTCGCTCCTTACCCCGGCAGGGGCGGTGGCGGGCTGGCTCCCCATTGTGCGAGGAACGTTCATTCACTCTCAAGGATGCGCCTGACATCTCGTTTGCCATGCAGGATGCGAACAATGTGCATGGCGCCAGTCTCCAAAAGATAATAAATGCGGATGGCTTCAAATCCAGCGACCGGCCATGAGCGAAGTTTCTGGAGTCGCGGATTGCTGGAAGAATATCGAGGCCCTACCCGAGGGTGGTCGCGCAGTGATTGGACGGTCCGCCGGACAGCTTCCTGGAAGCGTATAGCAACTTCAGGAACTTCGGCGGCAAGCAAGTAATAGCGGAACTGTCGTACGAGGTCGTCGCCGGCGGCCTGCCGATAGAGAACCTTCACGAATGTGGGCCGGTCTTGTGCTCAGAAAGCAGCGAATCTGTTTGCTGAGTGACGGAACTCCAAAAGTCCTCTTCGGTGAGCTGCTTAGAAGCGAGTCCTTCAGCGAGCAAGGTGTCGAGTTCCTCTGGCGTTCCAGCGAAACCGGGTATGGTGCGTTGTTCAACCGCTGTCAGTGCGGCTTCGACGAGTTCCTCAACAGAATTATAGGCACCACGGCTGAGGACGGCTTGGAGTCGACGCTCTTGTTCCGGCGTGAGATGGATCGTCATGGTGTTGTTACTCCTGTGCTGCCTTTTGGTCAGGGTAGGGGAAAAACTGCCTCGGGGCAAGTCGAATGAGCTTGCCTCGACCGCTACACGTCGAGCATGAAGGCAACTCTCAATCCGCATATGTTAAACCGCTATATGCGGAACCCGGTTTCTACACAACTTGGCTGCGTCGCAATTCGAGATAGGCGGAGACCAATCCCCAAATGTACAGCGCAAGCAAAGCCAGCAGGCAGAACGTGCCGAGCCGCACGTAGCGATCGACCATTTGCAGGGGCGTCCAGCCATACATTACGGTGAGCAGGCTGGGATCGGAGAGGTTCACGCCCTCGATCTCGCCGAAGGGAAGCTCTTCGATCGGGCCTCGCCACATCAGGAAAACATGCATGAAGCTGAGCGCGCCGATGGTTAGCAATCCCCAGCGCAGACCCCAGCTCTTGTACAGCGCGCTTTCGCGAGGTGCGTAAAACGTGGCCATCAGCAGGGTGGCCAGCACCAGAGCGCCGCCATCGCCGAAGAAGACGATCAGGGCTCCCGGCGGTATCGATGCCGGCAAAGTCAGGACAATCAGTTGTAGGAGGAGCAGCGCAGCGGCGGCAAGAACCCACCCCGGACGTTCCATCTTCCACGCCAGAAATCCGGCAAAGCCGATGACGGCCGTTACCAGCAGAACGATGGCCCAGGAGCGTTGGTCGCCGTGCGGAGTGACCCAGGGCAGGGGCACAGCCCAGCGGCCGGTGAGCCACGCGGTGATGGCGTGCCCGCTTTCGTGCAGCACCATGGCAAGCATGGCTGCCGCCATGCGCAAGCCCGTGCCCGCAACGAGGCGAGCCAGAAGCAAGGCTGCGGGAAGCGCGAGGATGCGGTAAAGCAACTCGGTCCGGGCATCGGTATGGAGATTGCTTAGGTCATCGCTTCCGCGATGGGCGTCGTTGGTAGCGGCGGCAGGCTCGGCGAGTGCGGGAGGAGCGGAGACGGCCATCGTTGACATGGCCATCGGGGCGTCAGGATTAGGCTGATTCGCGGCGCTTTGCGGCGGCGGCTGGTAACGCGAGAAGACGATTCCGCATTTCAGACACTCGGTGGTCTGCAACGGATGATCGAATTGGCATTTGGGGCAGCGCATCGGGATCGCCTAATTCCATTGTAGGAGAGCATCTCGGCGCATCTACCGGCGTCGGCGCCGTGCTGCCGAAACAGGTATTGGCGTTCAGGAAAAAGCGTGGGAGAGAGTCAACACCCGCACCGCTGAAACCCGAATGGCGGCAGCGCACCGAAATTCTCTGCTCCACCTTCCACCTGCCCAGGGGCCATTGACGCGAGCGGCCTGCCATCCTACGATGATTCCATGAGCATGACGATTGCGGCTCCCGTGAACTGGGTGGAAGCTGTTGGAAAACTCCGTTTTCCATCGAAGGCAGACCGTCGCCTTCAGGAACTCATGGAACGCAACAATGAAGGTCTTCTCGGCCCATCGGAACGAGAAGAACTCGAAGCCCTGGTGGAATTGAGCGAGCAATTGTCTCTCGTGCGCGGAGAGGCTTTGCAGATTTTGGGCAAGCGGCCGTAAATGGCCGTGCCAGAGGCGCTGTCGCGTGCCGTCCGATTGCGCGCTCAGGGGCGGTGCCAATACTGCCTCATGCATGAAAGTCTGCAGGGCGCCACCTTTCACGTCGAACATATCATCCCGCGATCGAAGAGCGGCGAGTCCACGTTGGAAAACCTCGCCTTGGCGTGCCCCGGCTGCAATCTGCGTAAAGCTGACAAAATCACAGCTCCCAATCCTCTAACGGCCGAGCAGCTTGCCTTGTTCCATCCCCTCCATCAGCAGTGGTCGGAACACTTCCGATTCAAAGGCCATGAAATGGAAGGATTAACTGCCATCGGTCGCGCCACTGTGGTGCTGCTCGATCTGAATCACTTGCGGCGTCAGCGGATTCGACAAGTCGAGGAAACGTTTGGGCTGTATCCTCCTACTTCCTGAGAAACTGTTCCCTTCAAATCCAGGAGTTTGGGGAATCCCGGCGCAACTTTTGAAAAGGATGAAACCATGAGCAGGGCCACTTACCCGTTAAAGCTTCCCCATTCCGTGAAAAAGGCCGCTCAGCGCCTCGCCAAAGAAGACGGTGTGTCCTTGAACCAATGGATCGCCGCAGCCGTCGCCGAAAAGGTGGGTGTCGTGGAAACCGCGGCCGCGTTCTTCAAAAAACGCGCTGGGAACGCCAAGGGTGACCGCCTGCTCAAATTTCTCCGCCAGGTTCCCCACACGCCGCCAGAACCAGAGGACAGGATCACTTAGCTGTCCGTACCGCCTAGCCGCCGTCGCCGCGGCCGCGCGCCATTCGCGGGTGTGATAATCTACGGGGATGAAATTGACAGCCGTTTTTGAACCCGCCAAAGAGGGTGGCTATACTTGTTTTGTGGAAGAGTTTCCCGCCGCGATTTCGCAAGGCGAAACCATCGAAGAGGCTAAAGTGAATCTTGCGGATGCGTTCAAGCTAGCGTTGCAATGCCAGCGCGAGCTTGCGGAAAAAGGCCTTTCCCCACACGCTGTGCGCGAGGTTTTCGAAATAGCGGAAGCATGAAACTCGCGGAATTGGAACCCCATTTGCGCCACCAAGGTTGCGTTTAGTATCGCGAAGGTGGCGCCCATAGCATTTGGTTCAACCCTGCCTTGCACAAGATCGCCAGCGTCCCGCGCCATCGAGAAATCAAAGAAGGGACGGTTCGGGCCATCTGCAAACAACTGGAAATTCCGCGGCCGTAAAGCCGGCACCCAGGTAGAGAAACGCTACCTGGGGCACCCGGCCGACGCCTTCATCTAATCAGCCTAATTAATCTTGTCGGGCAACGGCCCTTCAACCACGAATCTATTTAGTGGCTCACCAAAGACTTGTTCGAACAGGGAAACGAAGTCGGGATGCTTTCGAAATTCTCTGAACAACGGCCAATCCCGATAGGTATGTTCATCCATCTCCTGGTCTTTGCTCGTTCCAAGCTGTCTGACTATCTCAATCGCGTTTTCGAAATCATCGCAGAGGACCGCGTATGCCAAACGAAATTTCGGGTCTGTCGCTGTCCAATCTTCAGCGTCCAAGATTGTTCGACAGTTTTCTTCTTCACCAGTCCACTTATAGGCTTGCGCTCGATTAACCACAAATCTAAGCCGCGCGTTCTCGCTCGAATGCCTTGGTAGAATTTGAGTGGCAAAGTCAAGTAACACTCGGGCGAGTTGATATCGGCCTTCGAACAAAAGGCTATATGCAACATTGGAAAGATTGGCGTCAGCGTCTTGCAACTCGTCAGGCTGAAGTTTCCGCCATAACACTTGTCCCAATTTCACCCCGATTTCCAATAGGCATTCATACGCCGACGTGAAATATTCACGCGTTAGAGGAAGCGATGTTCCCAGAGTAGCCGTTTCGGGAATCGCACAGGAATGTGTATTACACACATGGAGATACTGCCTAGAAACCACCCCGTTCGTGTGGACGAACAAATTCCTTCGTTCAGTTATTTCGACGAACACCTTCCAGATAGGAAGTTGCTTTCTCAGGGGCATATTGAGTTTCTTTTCGAGCCACTCGAACTGCTCGACGTGACTATCCCGCAACACGGATTCGATCTCCTTTTCGATAATGAATTCTTTGGCAGCCGCTATCGTGCGAAATTGGGATAGTTGAGAGAGCGTGAGAACCCTTTCAGAAGAATCCAGAAGACCTGGCTGTAACTGAAACATGTGGCGAATCAAAGCGCCCAGGAAGGCATCGAACTGGCTAATCATTGCGACAAATAGACCACGTGGCACCAATATCTGTGCGAGTTCGGGCTTCTGTACCCTGCGCTGAAATCGTTGGAATTTAGGGGCTTGACTACCCGTATAGCGGTACACCGTCTTCTTCTCTGTATTCTTCTCAGTTTTACATTCTTCCTGCAAAAATTTATTGAATTCTCTGCCCGCAGCGGCGCGCGCATTGTTGATCGCGGAAGTTGTGAGAGGCAGAGTTTCGGCTAGGGCGTCAATCTGAGCGAGAAAGACATCGATCTCGCCTCCAATACTCCTCGGTGTCTCGTCTTCCTGTCTTGCAGGTTTTGGGGCGTCTAGTCTCGACATGTCGTTGTTGAGTTTCTGCTGCGAATTCTGCTCCATTGTTAATAAACTCTGATTACTCGCAGGAAGATTGACCGATTATAATATGAAGCTACCGGCCAGGAAACAACTATAGGCTGGTTGGTGGAACCAGTTTCCACCGCTAGACTCACGAAGGGGGCCGGGTGCCCCAGGTTCAGGTTTTTCGAACCTGGGTCTTGCTGTTTCCTTTCTTTCCTGAAGCCGCAATGCTCGATTCTAATTCGCTCACGCGTATTCGTATTCGAGCTTCTCAGTATCCACTTCGACCCGCACGCGTTTCTGCTGGTCGGCAATCTTCTCGAAGGCTCCGAAACATGGGGACAGACGGGACGTTTCCGAGTCATTTTGCCTGAAACTGTGGCTGAGTTCGAGCATCGGTCATCGGACGTTAGGAAAACTGTCCCTCTCTGCCTTCGGTTTTTCACCCGGCGATTTCTGAAGGAGCAGAAGACGGGCACGATGTATCGTGCCCCTACGAAGGATTCTCTTCTACGCCAGCAACTAGCGGAATGAGCGTGGCTGAGCTACGAGCAAGGCAGGATGCTTCGCTACGCTCAGCATGACAACGCACTTTGGACTCGTGGCCTGACTAATCCGGGCTAGATTTACTTGCGAACGCAATCTTTCCGTCCCGTATCTGCGACGCTGGCAATGACCCATTGACCATCCGCACGGACAACGTTGAACAAGTCGGTGCCGCAGTGGTCCACCTTGCCGTCCACCAAAAACTCGAAAGGAGCCCACACCACCGCCAGATCGTTATCGATGCGCACTAGCGGATCATGAATTCGCTCCTGAATCTGCGCGGTGCCAGGTTTTCCTACCCGATTCGCAAAATCTTCAAAAGTCATCTGAGTCGGCTTGCCGTCCCTCATCAGCACCATGGTCCCGCCGCTCAGCAACGGTTTCTTAATCGCCGCGGCGTCGCGTTTCGCCATGCCGTCA
This sequence comes from uncultured Acidobacteriota bacterium, assembly GCA_963718945.1. GTDB lineage: Bacteria > Acidobacteriota > Terriglobia > Acidiferrales > UBA7541 > Acidiferrum. The sequence goes on from CAVRAJ010000001.1 coordinate 920,397, forward strand.
AACAATTGCGTTATAGGCGCCAGGACCGCCTGCTGCTCCGCGCTATCGACCGAAGGAATATCGCGGTCGAGCCCCGAACCGGTGGACGGCCGAGCGGTTGCCGCCGGAAACGAAGAAATCAGAAAAACGGCAAAGGCTGTTGCAACCATAATGGAAAAAAACGGGAGCGGTGAACGGAAGATGGTTTTCATGGGCACCGATTCTAACCTGCCTTATCCTCGATTCCAAAGTGTTCGGGAAAGATGGGGAAACATGGAAACATGGGGACAGGCGGGACGTTTCCGAAACATTTTGCCTGAAACTGTGGCTGAGTTCGAGCAGCGGTGATCGGACGTTAGGAAACGTTCCGCCTGTCCCCAGTCTCCCCGATTTCCCCGGTTTCCAAGAAACAAAACCGCAAGGATGGGCCACCCAAAGGTGTCTTTGCGGATTGAGGGTCGGCTGCCCGCCCGGCCGACAACGTCATCCAATCAGGCTGTGGTCATAAAATTCTTGAGGCCAGGGAGGAAGGAGAGTTAGGATGCATGTATCTGGAGTCCAAAACGAAAATCCTGGCTGAGGAGGTTTCCATGTGTCGTTGCACAAGTTCGATTGTTGCTTCCGTTTTAGTTCTACTTTGCACGGCGATGGCGTTCGCGCAGAGCCCGTCGGGACCGGCCAAGCCCGGACCAGAAGTCAAGAAACTCGGCGTGTATGTAGGGAAGTGGACCATTGAGAGCAACTTGCCGCCAGGCGCTATGGGGAGCAAAGGCGGCAAGACAACGGGCGCCGCGACCTGCGAATGGGTTGCTCAAGGGTGGGGCGTTTTTTGCCGCGAAAGCCTTCCCCTTCCCGGCGGGGTCGGCGCGCTGACGGACGTGTACATGATCGCATACGACGGTGAGAAGAAGAGCTACTTCTTCACGCAAGTCAGCGCTGGAAGTTCGAACTGGGTGGGCCGCGGCACCGTGGATGGCGACACGTGGACATGGACGGTGGACAGCACAGGGAACGGCAAGCCGTACCAAGTCCGCTTCACGGATAAATTCACCTCGCCGGACTCGTTCGATTTCAAAAACGAAATCGGAGAAGGCGGCGGAGCGATGCAGGTGATGATGTCGGGAAAACAAACGCGGGCAAGAACGCCCGCGGCGAAAAGATAGAGCGATGTAAGCTATCTTTTGGGCATACAAAAACAGAGATTGTTGCCGTCCGGGTCGGTCACCGCAAACTCGCGTAGTCCCCATGCCTGATCAACTGGAGCGGTGTGAATTGGAGAGTCCGGGCGCTCTGTCGTATTCAAACCCCGAGCGCGAAAGGTGACGTAACGCTCATCAACGTCGTCCACAAACACACGGTTGACCGAGCCAAACACGCCATCTCCTGAATGACGCGAAAGCTGTAATTCCGCCCCGTCCCGAACCAGGTCAATGACTCCGTTGGCCATCTCGCGGTCTTCATACGCCGGGCACTTGAGCTCGAAGTCGAGAACTTCGGTGTAGAAGCGTAATGATCGTTGCAAATCGCTGGATTTGATCACGGGGACAATCTTCATGAAATTCTCCCGGAAAGCAGGCCAATAGAATACCCCCTGTGACACTTTCGAGCGATCTCCAGGCCGGCCTCTCGACTCGAAGTTGGTGACGAAGTTGATGACAATCGAAGCATTCCGGCTTTCTGGAGAAAATCATCGCCGCGTCCCAAAGCTCGTACAATGCAGTGGAAAACGTCCCGTCTGTCCCCGGTTTTTCCGGTTTTTCTAATTGAGCGGAAGATTTCGGTGTGCATGGCGCCGTCGCGCACACGACAACTCGCGCGATCAGCGATTGATGAGAATGGAGACCTCGAACATGAAGCCTAATGAACCCAGCCGCACAGCCCTGATGATCGCCCGACAACGAGCTGCTCATCAGCTGCTCGATCATGGCGCAATCCTCGATGACCCATTTGCCATGGAGATTCTGCGTGAAGATGAAAAGGAAGTGCTGCAATTTGCGAACGCACACCCTTTGGCCAGCATCGGACGTCTGTTCACCGCCGCGCGAAGCCGGATTGCGGAAGATGCTTTGTCAAGAGCCGTCGAAAGAGGGATTCGGCAGATCGTCATCCTTGGCGCCGGACTCGACACTTTCGCTCTCCGGAATCCCCACGGCGCACAACAGATCCGTATCTATGAGGTGGACCACCCCGCGACGCAGGCATGGAAACGCCAGCGCTTGGCGGAAGCGCAAATCGCACTTCCGCCATGGCTTATTCTCGTGCCAGTCGATTTCGAGCGGGACGATGTGGGAGAGAAGCTCGCCGCCGCAGGCTTTCAGCAGAACTCGCCCGCGTTTTTCACTTGGCTCGGGGTAGTGCCCTATCTGACACAGGACGCTATCAGCCGCACTCTCGACTACATGTCGTCCATCCAGAACTCGGAGGTGGTGTTCGACTACATGGAACCTCCCGAGGCATTCTCGGAAGAGCTAAGGCAATTAGAAAAGGAGCGGACCGAACAGCTTAAGAAAATGGATGAACGTTCGGTCAGCCGTTTCGAGCAGGCTGGCATGGCAGCGCTTCTTCGCTCGCACGGATTTTGTGACGTCGAAGATATCCATTTCCAGGAGGTCGCGTCCCGGTTCGGCGGCGCCGTTCAAGGACTCGCGCCCGGACACCCTGGCGTTCATGTTGTCCACGCTAAACAATAATGGAACGAGGTCACCTAGTGCTATCCAAATACAGAAAACATGGGGAACATGGGCACAAACGGGGTGTTTCCGAATCATTTTGCCTGAAACTGTGGCTGAGTTCGAGCATCGGATCATCGGAGGGTGGGAGGGCCTTCCGTCTGTCCCGGTTTCCCCAAGAGAATGATTCAGGCAGAGATAACCGAGAGAGCGCCGTGATCTTTGCGGGTGGGGCGCACGGTGATTTCAACATCCTGACGCAGAGCCGTGAGGAATTCCATGAGGCGTCCAACGGAGAAGTTACCGGTGCGGTTTCGCATCAGCAGAGACACCTGGGGTTGCTGCACGCCGAGGATTTTGGCGATCTGGACCTGTGTCATGCCGCTGTCCTTGAGGATGGTGTAGATTTGCAGCGTGAGCTGGGCCTTGAGCAGCTCTTGCTCGGGATTGGGAAGGCCAAGGTCAGCAAAGACGTTCCCGCTGCCTTCGGTGACGCGGGAAACTCGGCTGCGTGCTCTTTTGGTTTTGCTCTTCATTTTAGTTCTGCCTTTCCCGATGATCGCGCTCAGCCTCAGCAAGCCTTTGTTTAATCAAATGGAGCTCTCTCGCCGGCGTGGCAATGCCTCTTGTGGACTTCTTCTGAAACACGTGCAAAACGTAGATGGCATCCTGGAAACGCACGGTATAAACAGCCCGCCACGCATTGCCGTGATGCGAAGCGATAATTTCGAGGACGCTAGCACCGCCAAAGCCTTTGAGGGGTTTAGCGGCAGGATCGGTCTTGCCCTCCTGGGCTGCAAAGAGCGCGTGCCCAATGTCGAGCCTGACCTCGCGAGGGAAAGACCGCAAATCCCTGAGCGAAGCTCCGATCCATCTAACAGGCTTCAACCCGCTTGCCATGCCTATACCAGTATACATATTTCTATATATCGGAGCTAGGGCGAACAGGCGCTTAGAGGGGCCGGGCGGTGTGGAGGGCGAGGGAGCGGGTGTTTTCTTAGCGCAGAGTTCACAGAGTGCACGGAGAAGAAAAAGGTTAGCGGGAACGCTGGGCGGTGTGGAGGGCGACGGTGCCGAAGGTCCAGCGGCGGAAATTTACGGAGACGTACCCGATTTGCTGCATGAGGGTGGCAAGTTCGGGGGGAAGGAAGAAGCGAGAGACGGATTTGGGCAGATAGGTGTAGGCGGCGTAGTTGCCGGAGATGAGGCCGCCGATGCGGGAAAGGACCTCGCGAAAATACCACCGATAGAGGGCTCCGAGGAGGCCGGCGGGAGGTTCGGTGAACTCGAGGATGGCGATGGTGCCGCCGGGCTTGAGGACGCGCTGGATTTCGCGGAGGCCAGCTTCGTAATTGGCTAGGTTGCGGAAGCCGAAGGCGGTGGTGACGAGATCAAAAGAAGCGTCCGCGAAGGGGAGACGGAGAGCGTCGGCCTCGAGAAACGGAAGAATGCGTGGCGTTCCGTTCGGGGAGTGGCTGACCTGCGAAGCGCTTTTTTCGGCGGCGCGAACCAGCATTGGGTGCGCGAAATCGGCGCCGAAGATATGGGCCATGCCTTCCCGTGCGAGGGAAAAGGAGAGGTCACCGGTGCCACAGCAGAGATCGAGCACATAGGCGCCGGGCGGCTGAAGAATGGGGCGAAGGAGGCGGGCCGTGCGTTTGCGCCAGAGGCGATCGGTCTCGAGCGAGAGGAAATGATTTAGAAAATCGTAGCGCGGGGCGATCTTCGCGAACATCTCGCGGACTTTGCGGGAGGCCTCGGCTTCCGTATGTGCGCCTTCGGGGCGGGTGCCTTTGACTGGGGCGGAGTTAGCGGGCATGGGTAGAGGGGAGATGGCGGCCGAAAGTCGAGAGTGGAACGTTGAAAGTTGTGGGCTCAGAGCTAACAGCCGGCAATTCACAGAAGACAATCGCACGCGCGGCTGACGGAGAAAAGCAGATTCCTCGCTTCGCTCGGAATGACACGTCTTTTAGTTTTGGCGCGCGCGGTTCAGTCAGCACAATTGTTTGAATCGATGTAAACGCACAGGCAGGATTGCCTGTGCCACTGGAGTAATCAGCCACGGCGTTTTCCCGGCTCATTGATGAAGTGCGGAGCGAAGTGGAGGACGCGCTCGAAGAGTATCGAGCGGCACATCGTCGTGCGACTGCGCTCTTCCGATCCGGGGTGCGAGAACGAAACGAAGTTTGCCGGCGCGGGCCTTCTTATCGGAACGCATCAAGGCGATGAGAGTTTTTGGCGGAACTTTGGGCCACGGTGGGAACGGGCCCATGCGGCGGACGAGAGAAACAATGCGCGAGACTTCGTCGGCGGGAGTTAGGCCGAGTTCGTGGCCGAGGAGAGCCGCGGCCATCATGCCCCAGGCGACGGCTTCGCCATGTTGATAGATGCGGTAGTGGGTGACGGTTTCGAGGGCGTGACCGAAGGTGTGGCCGAAATTCAGGATTTCGCGGAGGCCGGATTCGCGCTCGTCGCGGCTTACGACATGCGCTTTGATTTCCAGGCAGCGCGGAATGATGTACGCGAGAGCGGAGGAATCGCGACGAAGAACGGCGTCGAAATGCTTTTCGAGAAAGGCAAAAAGCTTTGCGTCGGCGATGACGCCGTATTTGATGACTTCGGCGAGACCGCCGCGGAATTGGCGATTCGGAAGGGTCTTGAGCATGGCGGAATCCACGAGGACGAGGCGGGCGGGATAGAAAGTGCCAACGAGGTTCTTGCCTTCGGGGAGGTTGACGCCGGTTTTGCCGCCGACGGCGGAGTCGACCTGGGCGATGAGAGTAGTGGGGACTTGGACCAGGGTGATGCCGCGAAGGCAAGTGGAGGCCACGAAGCCGGCGACGTCGCCGACGACGCCTCCGCCGACGGCGACAATCAATGAGTGGCGATCGATTCCAGCACGAACTAGCGATCGTGACAGCTTTTCACCGGTGCGAAGATTTTTGGCGGCTTCCGCGTCATCCATCCAATGTTTCGCGTGAACGTTATTTAGACCGAGGCCGCTGATAACGCTCTTCCCTACCGCTCGCCACACTCTCTGTGAGGACACCGAATGAATCCGAGAGAATTTGCCCAACTTGCGGATTTCTTCGGCGGCATGACGCAGAGCGCCTTCTCCGCAGAGGATGGCGTAGCGGCCTGCCGACGAGTTCACGAGAATGCGCTTCTTTTTCATTCGCCAAGCTATTTTTTAGAGCGAATTGAATGTAGCACACAGTTTGCCGGCAGTGCGCGGCCGCGAACGGCTTCCGACTGCATCATTTCGATTGAAGCTGTTTAACGCTTTCGAGGAAAACGCGGCCGACGATGGCCAGGGTTTTGGGGCTGATCTTGTCGAGCGTGTCCTGAGGAGTGTGCCAATAGTAGACGTCGCCGTTGGGGCCATTGTCGAGATCGATTACATCGACGGATGGGACATGGCGCTTTAGAAATGACTTGTGATCGTCCTCCACGGCTGATGATTCATCGACAAAGATTTTTCCGTAGTCGAGCTTCCTGGCAACGCCCCACACAAGATCGACGAGCGCCTTTGTGGAGTAAGTTTCGCGCTTGAAGTGCGGCGTCTTGGTGCCGACGAGATCGGCGAGCATAAAGGCTTTTATTTTCGGCAGGTCGCCGCTGATGGCGAAACGAGCGGCCATTTCGCGGCTGCCGTAGCAATTATCGGGGTCCTGCCATTCGGGACGGACAGCTTCTTCGCCGTCAAAGAAAGCGATCCAGACAGCATAGCGGCCGTGCTGCGAGCACAGGTTTCGGGCCAGCTCGAGCATCACGCCAGTCGATGAGCCGGCATCGTCCGCACCGACAAAATTCTCGAGGCGCTTTGTATCGTAATGCGTGCCGAGCAGAATAATGCCCGGCCTTTTCCCCGGAATCTTGACGAGAATGTTTTTCATGGGCAGGCGTCCTGCGGGAGTATCCGACGTGAAGGAATCGACATCGGCAGTGCAGCCGTAGCTTTTCAGTTTAGAGAGGATGTAGTCCTGCGTTTGCGCGATGGCCGGCGAGCCGGAGGGACGCGGACCAAAGGCGACTTGTTTGGCGACAGCGTCAAAGGCGCGTTTGCCGTCGAAGCCATCCATCTTGTCGGGCGCAGGCGCTGCATCGGCAGCCTGGGGTGGGGTAACCGTGACGGCGCTCATGAACGGCGCGTCTTTGGGGGCAGGTTGCGAGATGTCCGCTTTGGCTTTGCATCCCGCGAGGCCAAGAAAAAGCGCGGACGCGCAGATCGCCGCACACAAAATATTCTTGAGCGAGAAATTCATCTAATGAGCCTCCGCGGCTTCGGCCAAACGCCGCTTGCGCTTGCGGACAACCACAGCGGAGACGGCGACGCCTATAAAATAGAGCCCAACCATGGGCGCCATGAATACCAGCATCGTCGTGGCATCTGGAGTGGGCGTCACAACCGCAGCTATGATGGCGATCACCAGGATAGCGTAGCGGAAATTTTTCAGGAGAAATTGCGGCGTCACAATGCCAAAAAGGGAGAGAAAGAAAATCAATATGGGCGTCTCAAACACCAATCCGAGGCCAAGCAGCACCAGGAGGATAAGGTCGAAATACTCGTTGATGCTGAAGAGCGGGGTGATTGGGCCGCCGAGGCTGAGTTTGATGAGGAAATTCAACATGTACGGCAGCATCACGAAGTAACCGAACGCGATGCCGACCAGGAAAAGGAAAACTGTGGAAAAAAGGAAGCCGGTTATGGCGCCTCGTTCATGCTTGTAAAGTGCGGGAGCGACGAAAAGCCAGATTTGGTGCAACACAATAGGCGAAGCCAGAACAATCCCGATGTAAATGGCCAGGGTGAGCAGCATGTTCAGGTAGCCCGTCGGATTCGTGTAGATCAACTTGGGCTCGAGGTGGGCGCTGATCAAGGCTTTCTTGACGGGATCGACGATCCAATTGACGAAATGCGGCGCTACGTACCAGCCGGCCATGGCGCCGATGCCGATGGCAATAAGCGAGTTGATAATGCGCTTTCGCAGCTCGACGAGGTGCTCGAAAAACGTCATCTGCGCGCCGGGCTCTTCCTCGCGGGACACGATGGGGGGATCAGACTGGCTGCTGTTGGTCATGAGATAGGGTTTGGGCCGGCTCGGAGGCCGGTTCAGGGGACGCGCCCTCCGGCGGCTGAGCCGGTTCGCCATTCGAACGGGGCACCGATTCCGCAACGGGAGTAACTACCAGCGCTTCCGTAGTGCGCGTGTCCGCGTCTAAGCTTGTTGGGGCAGTTTCGGCGCCGGGCAATGTGGCCAATGTAGCGGGCTGTTCCGCGACGCTGGCAGAGGTGGCCGCTGCTTCGGCAGCTTTTTTGCGCTGGGCCTGGAGGGCTTGCCGTTCCATATCGCGCATCTCTTGCTCGAAGGCGCTCTTGAAATCGGTCGAGGCCTTGCGGAATTCCGCCATGAGCTTGCCGAGGCCGCGGGCGAGTTCGGGAAGTTTCTGCGGCCCGAAAACGATCAGGACGATCACAAACACGACGATCATGTGGGTCATACTGAGCATGGCATTAAGTAGCCGCAAGACGGCCTGTTGGCATCATAGAAAGGGCGTCCTACGGTGTCAAACCACACTTTAGGGTGTGCTATAATTTGGGTTGCAGCGGATTCGCGAGGTTAGGATGAAATCAGAGCGCCGTGGGCTGGTTCTGGTAGTTGCCGTCATTCTCATATCCGCAGTTCTTGGGGCTATTTACGGGCCCAACGTGCGCGCCACGACATCCTCGGCCGAGGATGAAAGCACGGCGCTGCGGCAATTCACGAATGTGCTGGATGTGGTCCAGGCGAACTATGCCGAGCCGGTCGACGTGGACAAAGCGGTATACGAAGGCGCCATTCCCGGCATGCTGCGCGTGCTGGACCCCCACTCCAATTTTTTTGATGCGCGCCAGTTTGCGCTGCTGCGCGAAGACCAACGCGGAAGGTACTACGGCGTGGGCATGGTGGTCGCCCCTAAAGAGAATCGGACCGTGGTGATGCAGCCCTATGTGGGCGCGCCCGCTTTTAAGGCCGGTATTCGCCCCGGCGACGTGATCATGAAAGTCGATGACAAATCGACGGACGGGCTTACGACGACAGAGGTTGCCGACTTGCTGAAGGGCCCCAAGGGCACGGTCGTAAAGATCACCATGAGCCGCGAAGGCTTTCCGCAGCCGTTGGTCTTTACGGTGACGCGCGACGAGATTCCCCGGCACTCGGTGGACGTTGCGTTCATGCTCAAGCCGGGAATCGGCTACATCCGCCTTTCGGGCTTCAACGAAACGACAGATCACGAACTGGTCGATGCATTGAACCAACTGCACGCCGCGACTCTGGATGGATTGATCCTCGATATGCGCGGGAATCCTGGAGGGCTGCTGAACGAAGCGGTCGCCGTGGGCGACATGTTCCTGGACAAGAATCAACTGATCGTCTCGCACCACGGGCGCTCTTCGCCGGAGCGGCGCTACTTCGCACTGCGCGGCAATCAGGGCATGACGACACCGTTGGTCATTCTGGTAAACAACAATTCCGCTTCGGCCACGGAGATTGTTTCGGGCGCGGTGCAGGATCATGATCGCGGACTGATTGTGGGTGAAACGACGTTCGGCAAGGGCTTGGTGCAGACGGTTCAGCCCCTCAGCGAGAATACTGGACTGGCTCTAACCACGGCGCGCTATTACACGCCCAGCGGCCGGCTGATCCAGCGCGATTACAAGTCCGTTTCGCTTTACGAATACCACTACGAGCGGAAAGTTCCAGAGCATCCGACGGAAATCAAGCTCACGGATAGCGGGCGGCAAGTGACCGGAGGCGGAGGCATCACTCCGGATATTCTCGTTCCTGCGCCGAAGTTCAATCATTTTCAGGAAGCTTTGTATCGTGCGGATATTTTTTATCCCTACGAAGGCGGCGTGGGCGGATTCACGCGGTTCTACATGGGCACTAGACCGACCGTTACGAAGGAATTCGAAGCCGACGACAGCGTGATGAAGATCTTCGACGATTACCTCACCAAACATAACGTGCGCTACACTCAGCCGGATATGACCGAGAACCTGGATTGGGTCAAGCGGAAGATCAAACAGGAAGTCTTCTTTTCGACTTTCGGCATGCAAGATGGATTTAAGGTTCAACTGGAAGCGGATCCCCAAGTGCAGAAGGCCGTGGAAGCGATTCCGCAGGCCCGCGCACTCTACCAGAACGCGCGGAAGATTGTAGCGCAGCGCGCAAGCACAACTGGCAACCTCGATCGGCCGTAAAACCGAAGGTTTCCATTTACCGGATGAAGCTTGGCGAGGGCGCCAGGATTCCAATCTTGCCCACCGGTAACCTTGCAATTCACCAGTGTCTTTGTAAATCAGCGGGACAGCTTTGGTTGGCAAGGTTCGGAGCGTCTGCTAAGATTTTGTAGCTGCTCGTGGGCGAGTAGCTCAGCTGGGAGAGCGCCTCGTTCGCAACGAGGAGGCCGGGGGTTCGAATCCCCTCTCGTCCACCAAATCTTCATCGATCCAAGACAGTTTTAGAAATGCGCGAAGTAACCCAGTCGCAGGCGAAGCGCCCCAGTCGATTGGCGGCTTGATGGTCCGCGCGCTCTAGAATCGGATGCCTGGACTATAGAACAGGCCTGCGGCCTTGCTCGGAGAGAGGTGTCGATTTAGATGAGATCACGGGTCCGTGCCGGCTTGCGTTCAGTGCGGACTCACTTGAGTGTTTTCCTTCTTCTTCTCGGGCGCTATGGCCAGGGTTTCGAGCCGCTTAAGATCGTCTTTCAACCGAGCCCGTGCCTTCCTGGAGAGTCTGTCCGAGACAGGAATAATCGGAGACGAGAAAAAATGCAATAGCTCGGCACGCAATTCAGGAGAGGCGCCGATGAAGTCTCGCTGTCCGAGTTCGTCCAGGAGTTGCGCGTTCGTATCATCATCCAGACGATACACGCCAAGTGCGGTCGCCTGGCCGACATCAATGTTGTCGTTGGGTAAAATCACGGCGCCCTCGCGCAGTTCCTTCAAGAAATCGCGATAGCGGTCCAGCGTCACATTGAAACTTTCCTCAAACAACTTTTCAGCTTGAGGCGTAGGTGTGCGAAACGTGAGAACTCTCAGAGGGCCGATTTTCGGAAGAATGCGGTAGAGGAATGAAAGAAATGCGTCCCAGAGGCCAGGCTTGCTGTAACCCCTTCCCCACTCTTTTTCGTAACTCGCGCGCGAGATATTGTAGAGAAATTTCTTTCGCGTTATGCCTGGCAAGCTCCGCTTGATATCGTCCTGCTTCAATGTCCAGGCGACTTTTGTCGCTTTTGGTATAAGCGAGCTGACATCGTGCCTGTAGGAGTTGATCACGCGCGGCTCGTCCTTGAGAACCAGCTTTAGATCCAGACCATACGTTTCTTGAAATGCGCGCTCCAGCAGAGGCGCTGCAACCTCAAAGCCGATAAAATCGTGGTAGCTATCCGGAGCATAGCGCCCTTTGGCCACCTCGATCACGTCAAACCCAAATTCAGTTTTGACGTGGGCCATCGGATCGTCTTCATAAGTCATTACGTTCCCGTATTTCTTCCTCAGTTCCGGATACAACATCGGGACAACCAGGTTGGTCGCCAGGCGATGGCCGTTATTGTCAGCCGCATAGTGCGCCAAGGCTCCAATCGCGAAGGCATAGTCGTTTATGTCCTGGGAATCGCGCAGCAGGGCCTGGACAAAATCGCCGCTGCGAAAGTAATGCGTGAGATCGCTAAAGAATTTATTGCCGTGAGGGTAGTACCCCATATCCTGGATGATGGCGCCGCCATAGGCATAGGCGTGGGCCTTGCGCAGATCCTCTGGCGTGGCATTGGGGAATCGCGCGAGGAGCAGCGGGCGGATATTCGTATCCCAGGCGGCATCAATAATGGCTTCGTGAGTTAAGACGGAGTAGGCCTCGGAACGGGAAGGCCCGCCGAAGCAGAGGACAAGGATGAAGATCAGTGTGTACCGCAATCGATCCATGAATCGTACAATACTGCTAATTAGAGGGGAACCGCCACCAGGAAACGGCCTGGAATTCCAGCGAGAGGCGGGAGCCAGGCCCGATTCCCGGGTGGCGTGGCTCTTGCGTCTCGCATTGAGAGAGAAGGCTGGCTCGAACTAGGACTGGCCAGCGCCGCGCCTTTTCTGTTTGGTGTTTGAGTCAACAGACGTTTCGTGTTCGCCTTGGCCTCTTTCTTGTATTGGTTCTTCGCTGCGGAAAGAGCGGGCAAACTCATCAACCTGCTTCTCAGCTTCCTGCTTCACGATTCCGTAGCGTTCCTGAATCGTTCCGACCAATTGCTCCCGGTGGCCTCGGATTACCGCGAGGTCGTCGTCCGTGAGCTTTCCCCAGTTTTCTTTTACTTTGCCAGAATACTGCTTCCATTTCCCCTCTAGCTGATCCCAGTTCATTGGATTCTCCTGATTCTTGGTGTTTTCGCAACGCCTTAAGGTTCGGGTTTGCGCCGGACTGGGAGCGCGCCGAACCCTGCACAACGAGAGAAACACGCGAGGACCGGATCGTACATACACAGAAACACTGAGGCGCTGCAACGGGGAGGAATAGCCGGCGGTGCTTCGCGGGAACTACAGGATTCCTTGGAACGCACTAAGGGTTCCGGGGTATGGAGATTGCTGCAGACATGGCTTACAACCGTAAAGAATCGTGGCGGACTTCTCAAAGGCGAGAAAAATGCCCGATGTGGGCCCCTGGAAAATCTGAATAAAAAACGTGAGGAGGTTGCGATGCTGGGTTGGGCAATTGGATTCTTCATTGTGGCGCTTCTTGCCGCCATACTTGGTTTCTCTGGCGTTGCCGTGGCAGCGGCAGGAATCGCGAAGATTCTCTTTTTCATCTTCCTGGTTCTTTTCCTTGTCTCGTTGGTTGGCCATATTTTGCGTCGTACCTGATGGGGCCTTCGCGCCTTCTCGACCGGCGGTAGGACCTTGACAGATATCGACCTTTGACTCTGGAGGCACTTTGAGTGGACGAACAATCCTGGGGATAGCATTGGTCGCTATCGGCCTTTTCGCACTGGCGTATCAAGGCCTAACTTACACAACACAAAAGAAAATCGTGGACATCGGTCCTATCCAGGCAACGAAGGAAGAACATCACACTGTTTCTCTTCCTCCTATTCTTGGCGCTTTGGCTCTGATCGGCGGGATCGTTGTCATCGTGGCCGACCGGCGCGGGAGTTAGGACCGAATCGATAGTACAAATCTTCAGACTAAAGGATGGAGGATATACTTATGAATCGTTTGGCGGTGATTTTTGCGGGTGCGCTCATGCTGGCGCCCCTATCATTCGCGCGGACTGCGGACGACAATGCAAAAGATGAAAACAATCGTTTGCAGAACGCCGGCACGGTCATGCAAGAGATTCTTGATATTCCCGACGACATTCCCCAAGACCTGCTCGACAAAGCCCGGTGCGTGGTGGTCATGCCATCCGTTCTTAAGGCTGCTTTCGTCGTTGGAGGAAGCTACGGACGCGGGACCATGGTTTGCCGTACCGGCAAGCACTTTACCGGTCCTTGGGGAGCGCCCGCGATGTACGCCCTTGAAGGCGGAAGCATCGGATTACAGATTGGTGGAGAAGCCACGGACTTCGTGATCCTGGTGATGAACAACCGCGGCGCGGAAAGTCTGCTGAACAGCAAAGTCAAGCTCGGCGGGGATGCTTCCATAGCCGCCGGACCGAAGGGACGGACTGCGTCGGCCGACACGGACGCGTACATGCGTGCGGAAATGCTCAGTTACTCACGGGCGCGCGGCGCTTTCGCCGGAGTGTCGTTGGAAGGCTCGACGCTGCGTCCTGACGGAGATGCGAATCATCGTCTGTATGGCCGCGATGCCACCGCAGCTTTGATCATCACAGAGCCGAAGTTTGAAGCACCTGCATCTGCACACAGGCTGGTGACGTCTTTGCAAAAGGCAAGCCCGCAACTGAAACCATAATCAACTCACATTGCGAGAATAGGGCGAGGCGCCGGTGCCTCGCCTTATTTTTTTCCTGGCGCTTCTGCCGGCAGCACCGGCACTTTGGAGCCGAAGGGTTCGCCAAGGATACAAGATTGTGTTCAATTCTATACAGCATGCGCTGTATTGCTCGTGTTACTCAACCGGTTTATATCTCATGGAGAAAAAGGTTGATTTCGAACAAGCCATCCGCACAGGAGATGCCGCCGTGATGAACAGCCAGATCGCACGCTCGGAAAGAGCGCTTATCGCCAACGCGCGGGCAGGGAGCCGTACTGCCTTCGGAGAACTGGTACGCCGGCATTCCAACCGGGTTTACGGCACGTCTTTCAAGATCTTGAAGAACCGTGAGGACGCGGAGGACAATCTGCAGAATGTCTTCTGCAAAGCGTATGGCAAAATTCAGCAATTCGAGGGAAATTCGCAGTTCTCGACTTGGCTGGTCCGTATTGCAATCAATGAAGCGCTGATGATGTTGCGCAAGCGCCGGCCAGAAAAAGCGGCCGCCACTGCCGAAGAAGACAGGGAATCGGGGAGCCATATGCCGAACCCGGAGCCGAGGGATTCGCGCGCGGATCCCGAGCGACAGTACCTGACGAAGGAATTGGCGGCAAAGGCGCTCGACACTTTGCACCCCACTCTCAAGCACACCTTCATTCTGCAAAAGGGGGAAGGCTGGACGAACCGGGAATTAGCCGAGTCTCTGGGCATTACGCCGGAGCTCGTGAAATCCAGACTCTTCCGAGCGCGCGTGAGATTGCGACAGCGGCTCTTGGATCTTGCGAAACCGGAATCGATGGCGCTTCAAAATTAGAACGGTCAGCTTGATTACGCTCCAGCTCGATCGCGCACGCAAGGAAATGCGCGGCACCGGGCCGCTTTTCCCCCGGCCGAAACCGTCGCTATCAAACAACAAAACAGCAGGCTTCTTAAGGAATACGGGCTCGACCCTTCCATCGGGCCGATTGCATAGGTTGAGGGGACTGGCGTAGCGAGAATAGCAGGTGGCCGCCCGCGATCTTACCCATCAAGGGACAACTCTAATTGCTGACAGAAGGCATTCCCTTCCGCGAAATGCCATGGATATGGAGCCTCCAGATTCGATCCTCAAGAAGAAAAACAAATAGAAATGGGTTCTCTATTTGGAAGGTAAAAGCTTATTGCAGGGCGCTCATCTCACTAACCACACTTCTTATGACTGCACTGTCAAGCTTTGGGCTGATATAGACCCCTTCTCCGACCACCACGGTGAGAGCTTTCACCAGTTCTTGCTCCGCATCTGTCTTCAGCAAGTAGCCCCTGGCACCTGCGCGAAACGCGCTCCGTAACAATTCCGTCGATTCGTGAAGCGTCAGCAAGACTATCTTGACATCAGGTTGAGTTTTTCGAATTGCTCGAGTCGCCTCGATGCCATTCAGGCCGGGCATGGACACATCCATGATGATGATTTCCGGTTTTAGCTCGTCCGCCAGGCGGATAGCATCTTTCCCGTTATCCGCTTCACCGCAAAACTCCCATTCCGGGAATGAATTCAGGATTGTCTGTACACCACGGCGGATAAAAGCGTGGTCATCGACGATAAGCACCCTAGGCATGGTCCGCGGACTCCCCGAGTCCTCGTTGGGTGTCACAGACTCGTCTTAACAAATAACCGGAAATGGATTCAAGAGGCATCAGCTCCCAAAATGTTGTTCATTCATACAGATACTCGTGGTGCGTGGCCGCGGGGAACGTCACGCCTCGATGATCTGATTCTTTACGGCGTACCGCACCACCTCGCTGACGGAATGCATCTCGAGTTTCCTCATGATATTTGCCCGATGCGTTTCCGCCGTCTTGACACTTATCCCGAGAGCAACCGCCACCTCCTTGCTGCTCTTTCCCTCCGCGAGCAGTTGCACGATTTCGCGCTCGCGGGATGTGAGTCTGTTTCGCAAATGGGTCTCCGGATCGGGCACTGCATTTTGATTGGCGAATCCGTTCAGCAGCATTTCAGCCGCGCGGGACGTGAAAAATGTCCGATGATTCGCCAAAGCTTCGACTGCGCTCACGAGATCTCGATCCGCGTCGGACTTCATGATATAGGCCCGGGCGCCAGCCTCGACGATGTCGCGCACAAGCTGATCCGAAAAATGAAGTGTTAAGATGAGAATCCCAATTTTGGGGAATAATTTATGGATTCTGCGCGCGGCCTCCAGGCCATTCAGATCCGGCATGCTGATATCCATGACTACGATTTCTGGTTTGAGTTGTTCCGTGAGGGCAACGGCTTCTCTGCCGGTTTTTGCCTCGCCGCACACTTCCCATCCAGGCTTCGAAGTAAGAAGTTGTTTTAGGCCCCGGCGAATGATGTCGTGATCGTCCGCAACGAGAATTTTCACCGTGTTCATCCCCCATCTCGAAACAGCTTCTCGGGACTGCTAGACGCTGCCGAATACCCGCAATCCATCTCGGTGGGCACACTCAGGTTGGGGTTCGGCATCCGCACCACTCGTCAAAAATATTATATAGCGGCGACCAATCCCATACTGTTTTTCCTGTATTTTAGTCTTCCAGAGCCTTCCATAGACTCATTTCGCGATTTGGCGTTTGTTATCTTTCTAAGAGGAATCGTAATTTTTCGCTTCGGCTATTTCGGGTCCTTCGCCTACTCACCCTATCTCCCAACTGTTTTATGTCATTTCTTGCTCTTCATTTTGGATTGATCGCGGCTCGTGCTCCGGGAAGCTCTATATTTCACCGCAACAAAAGGCATTCTCTGTCTACAAGAAACGCCTGCCTCGCTTACGGTAAAGACCTGATTGTTGCGAGCCTTGCGCCCCGGTAATCTGACGCCCATAAGCTCCTCCGAAACACCCACCGAGAGCAGGTGCCTAGCCGAACACAGGCACCTGTTCTCCTCCCCTCTGAGTCGAGAAATAAAGCAGCGGTCGCTTCAAGGCCGCAAACCCCGCCGGGCAGGTCGTAAGACGCACAGAGCACATACCATTCCATCATCGAATCAAGGAATCCAGGTGACCAAGGCTTCGGCACGCTCGGACCGCGTGTGGAACATTGCGTCACTGGCAGCGTTGAATCGCTGCTGGGAATGAAGCTTGGAGTTAGTGAAACAGACTGCTTCTGCATCTGTCCATTAGGTTGAGAGGGAAGCAAACAACCGCGCAGGCGGGTTGATCGCTGTTCAAATTTCTGACTCTCTAGATTGACTGGATTGAGAGGATGCTTCTTCCAAGTGCTCGCTGCCGAGTTATCCCTCGGAAGCCATCCTTCGATGAATTACACAACCGTTCCGAACGCTATAAATGAAATACTCGCCCGGCGAACATACCGCCAAGCGAGCTAATTGGACCCTTGCTTCCTCCAGCCCTTCCACAGCCTTCACCCAGAGTGGGTGACCATCGGGTAGTTTTTTGAAGATATCGAACTTCGCACCCATAGTTCCCCCCGAATTAGTTTTTTTGCAACTGCATGAGATTAGGGCAAACGGCGCGCCATCCTCGCAATCAAATTAAGTATTTTCAAAATCAATTAGTTATGGATGCAGGGCACAGAAGGGGATCTGTTGGCGTGCGTCGAAATGCGAATATTCTCTCGACTCAACATGTATTTTTTGCTCGTTTAACATGTACTAGGACTTGCGACACCCCAAAATGCAGTGCTGGCTCACGTCCAGGTCCCTGCGACCATACTCCAAAGCCTAGTGAGCGGTATTCTTGACGTTTGGAAGTTGCGAATCTTGCCGCGTGAGAATGCAGGAGGGACTTGTCGTAGCAAGGAGGTACTTTAGACTGGTCGCTTATTCGCGACTTCAGACTTTCTGGACAGCACTGAAAGAGACGCATCTCCTTTCGCCGCGCCACTATTCTTATTGATCGTCTGATTTTGCTTCTGGGAGCGGGAGCGTAGCGGTAACGGTCGTTCCTTCTCGATTGGAAGACAGTTCCAGGTGGCCTCCCAGTTGCCGCAGGCGTTCATTCATGCTGCGCAGCCCAACACCAAACGCACCCATCCAGTCCTGCACCCGGTCTTCCAGATTCTTAGACTGCATTCCCGCCCCTTCGTCCATTATCTGGAGGATGGCGGCCTGATTCTGGGTCAGGAGCCGGACAGTTGCAGTCGTGCTGCCTGAGTGCCGGTGTACGTTTGTCAGGCTCTCCTGAAGCACGCGGAACAGCGCCAACTCCAGGTCGTCAGGAATACGATCAAACCCTGGCGAAACCTCAAACGTGGTCTTGATTCCACTCCGCTTTGTAAATCCGTCTAAATACCAGGGAACTGCCGATTTTAATCCCAGCTCTTCAAGCATGGGGGGATATAACAGATAAGAAATCGTGCGAACTTCCGCGATAGCCTCTTCAATCAGCTGGGAGCATTCGGCCAGATCGCCGCTAACCCCCCGTTGGTTTGGTCCCGCCGAGGACTTGAGCGAATCCACTTTCATCTTCAAGCCCACCAGGTATTGGCCCACGCTATCGTGAAGGTCTCTGCCGATGCGGCGGCGTTCCTCGTCTTGTGTCTGCAAGAGCCGGAGTGAAAGTTGACGGAGCGATTTCTCCGATTCGTGCAACCTTTGCTGTGCCTCCGTTCTCTCGGCGATCTCCTTTCGCAGCACCTCGTTTGCCTTTATTTTCTCGGTATAATCGCGGGTAACTTTTCCGAATCCGACCAACCTGCCGGCATCGTCTCTTATCGCCGTAATGATCACGTTTGCCCAGAAGCGCGAGCCATCCTTGCGCAGCCGCCAGCCCTCATCTTCCAGGCGCCCTTCCTTGGCGGCTATCTCCAATTCTCGCTGCGGTTTGCACGACCGGATGTCCTCTTCCGGATAAAACACGGAGAAGTGTTTCCCTATAATCTCGGAAACCGCATATCCTTTAATGCGTTCCGCTCCGGTATTCCAGCTGCTGACGTGGCCCTGTTTATCTAGCATGAAAATTGCATAGTCCTGGACGGCATTGACCAACATCCGGAAGCGTTCTTCACTCTTGCGAAGTGCAATCTTGGCTTCGCCGCTTGTATAAGATGTATCGCTTTCGCCAAGCACGACGGCAGAATGTTCCGCGCACACTCTCATAAGCGGCTGGGTGTGCCTTTCGCCCTGGAAATTTGACACAGGATAGGCACATCGGAGAGAAAAAACGTGCTTCTTAGCCAGTTCATTCCAGAGTTGTTCAAGCCGGATGGCGGCTTCAACCTTGCCCTCCGTCCACAACAGCGAAACCATTTCTCCAAATGCGGCGACTTCGGGACGCGCGCCTTTGAGAAGAGCACTGAATCGCGCGATGGTCCCACCGACTGTCGCCGTAAATCGAGTGCCGTCGGGCATCCCATCCACCATGATTTCCGACAGGATTTCGGAAGCGTCCAGCTCAACATACCTCCCTTGCTTGCAGGCCCGGGGGATGTCCAAGCCCCGCGCTGTCAGCCGGTGCTTGAGCTCTTCGCGATGTATTTTAGTGGCAATGATGAGTGCGGCACTGCCTGCACCGACCGCCGCGCCTACAAAACTGCACAACGCATCGAGCAGCGAATCGCTCTTCTCATAGAAGTAGGCAACATGGTCGCCCTGAGGCGGATTGCCAGGCTGCCACTGAGGGGCTAGATTTCCAGGGTCAGGACTCAAAGCGGTAGTGGTCATTTTGATTCTCCAGCCGGCTGATGCGCGCTAACGCCGTTGGGCTTTGTGACCAGCGCGTCGCGGCACTGTCATCGCGCTTCCTGCTTGCCGCATCCCTTTACATTTTTCCAATTGAAAGTAACACACTCATGCGTTGTGGGCACCCCCATTCCAGGAACCTCACATCGCGTCTCGGAGGGCGCTCCAAATACGCCTGCAAGTTTGTGTTGCCAAGCCCCGAAGTGAACCGCTTCCACATACTGTGTCATCAAGGCCGAACCCTGATGTATCCAGCTAAAGCAGTGCACCGGTCTATCCAGAATATCCTGCGCTAAGGCCACGCTGAACCGGTGACGGTGCATGGCCCGCCATTCGGATGACAGCCGCGTGTCGATCCTTCGCAGACATGAATCGCTCACGTAGGTCGGGTAGAAAAACCTCTGCCTTGATAGGGCACCGTAGCATTCCAGTCGTCGCCGCGCCATCAGGTAAAGGCTGTATTCCCAGTGAAAGGAACCCCTTTAGTTCCACACCTGTCGGCCCAACTCCTCGGCAAAGACCTTGTTTCCAACCATTTTCGAATACGGCATCCCTCGCTGGTTTCTACAACCATCCCCTGATGGGAAAGACTTGAGGAGAACCTTAGGATGCGAGTCATGCGACAGGGCGCTGCTTTCGTTCGCGTCCGAAAATCACGCCTCTCAATCCATGTAACCCGTGGCAGTTGAGCCGCAACGGGTAGACAAAGGATGACCGGGCAGAAGGAAACACAATGCGAATTATCCTTTCCATTCGTTCGCTGTTATTCGCGCTGGGGATGCTGGTCATGTCTGCGGCATCGTTCGCACAAGTAGGCGTGGGGGTATCCATCACCATTGCCCCGCCTGAGCTGCCCGTCTACGAACAGCCAGCGTGTCCCGGTGACGGTTACATCTGGACCCCCGGCTATTGGGCTTACGGGGATGACGGTTATTATTGGGTTCCAGGCACATGGGTCATGGCTCCGGAAGTCGGCTTCCTCTGGACGCCCGGCTATTGGGGCTGGGGAGACGGCGGATACATCTTCCACGCCGGCTACTGGGGTCCGCAGATTGGCTTCTATGGCGGGATCGACTACGGATTCGGTTACTTTGGCCACGGTTATGAAGGCGGACGCTGGGACAACGGCCACTTCTTCTATAACCGTGCGGTGAACAACGTCAATGTTACCGTCGTTCATAACGTTTACGAGACAAGGGTCGAGAACAATCCACGGGGCGCTCGCGTCAGCTTCAATGGCGGCAATGGCGGAATAAACGCGCGTCCGAACTCTCAGGAAGAGGCTGCCCGACGCGAGCGGCATATCCCGCGCGTCGCCGCCCAAAATGAGCATGAGCAGACCGCTCGCGAAAATCCCGAACTGCGCGCTTCCCGGAACCATGGCAAGCCGCCCATCGCCGCTACTCCAAAGCCTGAAGAGTTTAAGGGCCGCGGAGTCGTAGGCGCCAAAGAAGGGGGAGAGGTTCACGAAGCGCCTGCGCGCTCAGAGAACAACAATGCTCGCCGCGAGACAGCCGTCCACCCCAACGACCTTCCGCGTACTGAACGCCCCCCTGCCCCGAACACAGGGAATGCAAAGCTCGACAATAAATACCAACAACAGCAGGAGAAACTGCATACGAAGCAGGCACAGGACCGCCAAAAACTCCAGCAGAAGCAGGACAAAGACCATCAGCGTCTGCAGCAACAGAAGGCTAGTGAGGCGAAAAATCAGCAATTAGAGCAGCGGCACCAGCAGCAGACACAGCAGATGGCGCAGAAGCATGTACAGCAACGGCAAAACCTGCAGAAACGTCAGCCCCCTCCGCGGAAACCCAATCCGCCGAAGAATCCACATTCCTGATCGATTTGTGCGTAGGGAGAGCGCAAGAATCACGGTGGGCCATACAAAATGGAGGCAGCGACCAAGAGAAGACTCAACCAAGCCGACTACTTCAAGCATGAGCAGCCTTAAACGAGCCAGGCGCTGGCGCTGGAGACACTGCCGCATTTGTCAGCCGCGATGGATTCCCATTAATTCTCACTGTGATTAGAACTGGAGACAATAATGAAGCGGTTTGTAATTGAATCTGCTCTGCTTTTGCTCTTCGCCGCAATTTCCCTGGGCGGATTTGCAAAAAAGCCTCTCCAAGAGCAAAACAACACCCCTATGTCCTTTACCGGCCAAATCATGGACAACGTGTGCGCCGTACGGATCTCCCACGACGCCATGATCCAAAAGGAAGGCTTCAAGAACTCCAAAGATTGCACTTTGGGATGTGTCAAGAACGGCGGCCGGTTCGTTCTATACGCTTCAGCTAACAAAACCGCGTATCAGCTCGATAATCAGGAAAAACCCAGTGATTTTGCAGGTCAAAATGTCACGGTCATCGGCACCTACGACGGGGTAACAAAAACCATCCGCATCAAGAGCATCCAATCCGCTCCCTGATCTGGTTCCCAAGCGGTAGTCAATGTCTGGATGTGTTTGAATCCATGAACCGCTGGCGCGGCACGGCGGTCCATCCACAACAAACGGCGAATCCTAAGCGCTGATTTTCTCACTTTGATCGATATGCGGCGTTTTCCAACGCGTTTTCGCGGGCCGCTCTTCTAGCGATTACTTTCGGTCAGGCTGGACAGCTTAGTGATTCCCAACCAGAAATTCTTTTGGCGGGTGGGCCAGAGAAGATTTTTGTTCATTGGGAGAGCGCACTAGATTAGGCCGGGTGGCCCACCCTTTCGTTTTTGGTTCTTGAAAGGGTGGGTCTTTCTCTTCCTCTTTTTTCTGGTCGCAACTAATTGTGGCAAAGTGCAGGTCGCCTTTTCCGTGATGACGTTTGAGATTTCTCGGCGTCGGAGCAGAACAGCCCACCCTTTCTTGCAGAAAGGGCGGGGCACCCTCGTCTCTTCACCCCACGGTGAATTACGCAAGTGGTATCCTCTCCTCGTGCCGCTTCGTCAAGCAGAAACTTTCGGAGAATCGAGTGAGCCACCCGCCATGACTTCTGCGGGGCTAGTCGGTCACGAGACCCTTGAGGCGTATGACGAATCCAAGGGCTACAGCATGATGGATGGTCATGACTGTGCTGCGGCCCTGGGGTTCCCTGGGTTTGACAAATCCACAGTGGGCTCTGCTCAAGTGCAAAACGGCATGGTGATCGGACTAACAGGAACGTTCCACGTGCAAGGAACGTCAATCAATGAGCAAATCCAAATGCGGTATGTGACACCGATTCCTCAGGCTGACTTTTTGAAGAGCAAAGGTCTTCCTGCGCCGGTCTACCCTGTCAGCGTGGAGAAACAGCAATGAGGGCGCGCACATCGGTACTGCTGGTCCTAGTTATAGCGCTGTGCTGTGGAGTGGCATGCCATGCAGGTAAGAAGACTTCGTTCAAAGGACGGATAGCGGCATATCGTCCTGCCGACAGAATGCAGGTTGTTTCGTTCGTTGCCAATAAGGAACTTCTGCTCTTCCAAAGAGATGTCGCCGACCATGAACTTCTGAAGATCGTCTACGTTCATCAGGGCTTCTCAGACATAAAGGGTGATGTCCTTTCGGGAGCGCAAGACATTTCCATCTCAGTCCGTAGAGACCCTTCTTGCGATCAGGCTCTGGGCGCGTTTGAAAAAGAGTCCCCTGCCGTCCCGCTTGAGGGAGGTAGCACTGCCTCTACCAAACGAATCGTTTTCGCTCCATCGGCCCCTCGACCGCCGGAATCCTACAGGATGAAGTGCTACGTGCTGGAACGCTGGGAACCTGTCAATCCGGGCAGGCAATGAAGAACGTGCAGAAGTTTTTCTGCGCTGTTATCGCAGTATTTCTCGTTTCTACGGTTATGGCTTCAGGAAAAGGGTAAGCGTCCGAAGCTGGCCGTCTTGACGGTGGATTACGTTAACGAAGCAAATTCTGAGGTGGTGGCGAGGTTCCAGGGCAGGAGTTCGTCGATGCGGTTGACGGGGTGGTCGGTGATGCGCGTGAGCACATCGCGCAAATAGGCTTCAGGATTGGTCAGCCCGAGTTTTTGTACCAGTTTCAATGAGAGAGTCTACATCACAGCCATGGGCTCCGAAATTGGATTTGGCGGCACCAGGGGGCTACAGGCCGCCGGTGCCGGCGGCCTGTTGACCTGCTCCCCGCAGTCCGCAGGAAAGTGTATATGATTCTGCGGAACGAGGAGGAGCGTGATGTCGAAGGGAAAGCACAGCGAAGCGGAGATGATCGGGGCGTTGAAGCAGTTGGAAGCGGGGCGGACGGCAGAGGACGTAGGCCGGGAGATGGGCGTGTCGAAGCACACCATTTACGCTTGGAAGGCGAAGTTCGGCGGATTGGATGTGAACGAGGCGCAGCGGCTGCGTCAGCTCGAGGATGGGAACCACCGGTTGAAGAAACTGGTGGCAGACCTGAGTCTGGACAAGGACATGCTGAAAGCGGTGATCTCAAAAAACGGCTGGGGCTCGTGAAGCTGCGGGAAGCAGTGTGCTGGCTGGGGGAAAACTACCAGGCAAGCCAGCAGCGGATTTGCGGGCTGATGGAGATCGCGGTATCGAGTTATCGTTACCGCAGCACGCGGAGCGACGCCGCGCTGCGCGAGCGGTTGGTGGAACTGGCGCGGAAGAAACCACGTTTCGGCTACCGGCGGTTGCATGTTTTGCTCGCGGGCGGCGGGGAGCGCGTGAATCACAAGCGGGTGTTTCGCGTATACCAGGAAGCCGGACTGGCGGTGCGTCGGAAAGCGCGAAAGAGGCTGGTGCGGGAAGGACCGCGGCGGCCAGCGTTGACCGCAGCGAATCAGGAATGGGCGTTGGATTTTGTGCACGATGCAGTCGCGAGTGGAAGAGCCTTCGCGTGTTGACGGTGGAGGATGAATACACGCGGGAATGCCCGGCCCTGGAGGTGGACACCAGTATGGCGAGCCGGCGAGTGACGCGGGTGCTCGAAGCGATAATCGCGGAACGTGGCCAACCACTGGCGATTCGTTGTGACAATGGACCGGAGTTCACCAGCCGGCATTTTCTGGCGTGGTGCATGGAGCGGCAGATCGAGTTGGTGCACATTCAGCCGGGAAAGCCGCAGCAGAATGGTTACGTGGAAAGTTTTCACGGCAAGTTGCGGGATGAATGTTTGAACGTGAGCTGGTTTGAAAACTTGTGGGACGCGCGGCGGAAGATCTCGGCATGGCGAATGGAATACAACGAGGAGCGTCCGCACAGCGCGCTGGGCTACCAGACGGCGGGTGGAGCAGACGTTCAACGCCAAAGCCCCATGGGATTCCGCAGTCTTTGGGTTTTGGTTTTGCAAGGGGTGCGGGTTTTTGACTCTCCCTAGCTCGATCTTTCGGGAAACTCCCCTGCAACGCCACCAGCACGATCCCTCGTCGATCCCCGGCTTCTTTCCAGACTGCACGTGGCCCTGAAGCGCATCGTTAATTCGGGGCCTTCGACAAGAAGTTGCGAGCGAGTGCCAATGCATTTTCGCCCTGGGTGGGATCGTCGAGCCGGCCGCGGGCGAAATCTTCGAGTGCCGCCGCCTTTGCCGCCAACTTTTGCCAGGACTTCTTTTAGCAATGCGCTCATATCTTTCGCCGCCGTGGGATGCTGCGCGAAAAGCATGTGGCCACAGCCAGTCCTGGCCAGCAACGCAATCGATTTTTCCGTTTTCGCAACTTCCGTCGCGAAGTAACTGAGGAACTCGGCTTCGACGTCCTGGAAAACGCGATGAACTATGCGGAGGCCATCGGAGTTCGCCGCGGCTTCGCGCACGGCCTGCACGGCTTCGATTTCCGCGAGGCGCTGAAGGAGCGCCCGCGTTCTCTTGAAATTCGCGTCTCGCTCGGAGAGCGCGCGTTCCGCCGCTGCAATCAAATCCTCCGGTGCGCAACTAAGCTTTTCCGCGGCTGCGCGAAGACGGAGAAAATCCTGCCGCGCAGCTCGCTCGGCCCGTCCGCCGCAAACAAACTCGATGCGCCAATCCTGCCGCACTTTCGTGCAGCGCCGCACCAGAAGCATTCCGATCTGCCCGGTGCTTTTAACGTGCGTGCCGCCGCACGGCTGGAGGTCGGCACCTTCGATCTCGATGGCCCGCAAAATCCCGGCGCGGTCCACTTCTTTGCGAACACCAAGCTTGGCCAGATCTTCCGCCGTGCCATACCGAACGGTCACGGGGCGGTCTTCGAAAATAATCTGGTTGGCAGCGCGCTCCGCGCCCTCCAGGATTTCGCCAGTAGGCTCTGGCCCTCGCAAATCAATTGTGCTCAGGTCCGTTCCGAGATGAAAAGAGAGCGTCGGCCTGCCAAAGCGCTCTTGAAACATTGCCGAGAGCAAATGTTGGCCTGTGTGTTGCTGCATGTGGTCGAAACGGCGCGGCCAGTTGATGCAGCAGAAGGCGTCCGGGCTTCCAGGGCGCCGGTTAACGACGTGCATGATTTCGTCGCCATCGTCGCGCACGTCAAGCACGTTTGCGTCGCCAATTTTGCCCAGATCGTGCGGCTGGCCCCCGGAGGCGGGATAAAAAGCGGTGCGATCCAGAAGCAAACCTAAGGCTGGCGCCGTAATTCCAGAGTTCACATCTGGCGGCAAGGGTTCGCAATAGACGACCCGCGCGTTGAATTCGCGTTCGAAGGAGTCGTCGTAATAGAGCCGGCGAGTGGTCATAAAATTCAGGCCTGCAAGGCGCGCTGCCATGCTTCGGAATACTTGTAGCCAGTGCCGGTGTTGAACAACACAACGGTTTCATGCGGCTTAATCCAGCCAGAGGCGGCCAGCTTGCGAGCAGCACTCACGGTTGCAGCGCCTTCCGGTGCGGCGAAGATTCCTTCCAGTGAGGCGAGTTCCTTCCCTGCTTGCAGCATCTCTTCGTCGGTCACCGTCAGAGCCGTTCCGTGAGTCTGCTTGAGCATCCGCAGGATGAGAAAATCGCCAAGCGGCCCAGGCACGCGGAGTCCTGAAGCCAGCGTCGCCGCGTTTTGGAAGAATTCCGAGCTTGTGCGATGCGCTTCCCATGCTTTGACGATCGGCGCACAGCCTTCCGCTTGTACAACCACCATACGAGGGCGCTCCGTGCCGATCCAGCCCATCTCTTGCATTTCGTCGAACGCTTTGCACATACCGATGAGGCCGACACCGCCGCCAGTCGGATAAAAAATAACATCCGGAAGCTTGCCGCCAAGCTGTTCCCACAGCTCGTACCCCATGGTCTTTTTGCCTTCGATGCGATAGGGCTCTTTAAGCGTGGAAACGTCGTACCAGCCCTCGCGGTCTTTGCGCTCCGCGACGTACTTGCCGCAGTCGGAGATCAAGCCATTCAGTTTGACGACTTTAGCGCCAAAAGCCTGGCATTCCATGACGTTCGCCGAGGGCGTATCGGCTGGCATGACAATGACTGCGGGAATTCCCGCAGCGGCGGCATAAGCCGCCAAGGCGCCGCCGGCATTTCCTGCTGTTGGAGTTGCTAAAGTCTTTGCTCCCAATTGCTTGGCGCGGGTTACGGCAGCGGTCATCCCCCGCGCCTTGAAAGAGCCGGTCGGATTCAGTCCTTCGTCCTTAACCAACAGGTTAAATATGCCAAGGCTGGCTCCGAGTCTCTTGGCAGCCAGAAGCGCGGTCATGCCCTCCCCTAGCGTCACCGGAGGGTCGTCTGGCAACACCTCCTCATAGCGCCAGAGGGTCTTTGGGCGAGACTTTAGATTCTCCAAAGTGAGCGTCGCCGCAGCGTGTTTCAGGTCATATTTGGCGAAGAGCGGCTTGCCGCAGGCGCAAAGATGTTGTTCAAGGGAAGAATCGTATTTCTTCCCGCAAGCTGAGCATTCCAGTTCCAGGATGTTCGTCTTTTTGGTCATAGGAGAAAAGTCTATCACAGGCCTTTTCGGTCATTGGATTGAGGAAGAGAGTCAGAACGGTTTGGCTTGGTCGGAGACCAGCCCGCGCATCAGTGGAACGCGGCAGGCGGCCAGCACTCATCGGGAAGCGACAGGGGCCGTTTTGCCGATCACGGCCTGAAGATCAGCGCGCTCTAAACTGAATGCTGTGTTGACCAAGCCAACATGAGAGAACGCCTGGGGAAAATTGCCCAACAAACATTTTGCGGCTGGATCATATTCCTCGGAAAGCAGGCCGACATCATTCCGGATGGCAAGCAAGCGTTCGAACATCCGCACTGCGTCGTCCCGGCGGTTCTGCAAGACATAATTGTCCGCCAGCCAAAATGAGCAGGCCAGAAACTTCCCTTCTCCGTGGGGCAGACCATCGACGGCGGCATCCTGCGTGTACCGTCCAACAAAGCCATCCTCCATGAGATTTGTTTCGATGGCTTTCACCGTGCCGATGACACGCGGATCTTCCGGTGGAAGAAAGCCAAACAAAGGCATCATGAGGAGGCTGGCGTCGAGATGTTTCGAGCCATAATACTGCACAAAGCTATTCAGGCCGGCGTCAAATCCCTGCCGGCAAACCTGCTCGTGAATGGTGCTCCGAAGCGCTTTCCATCGCGCGATATCTCCAGAGAACCAGCCCTGTTCCGCGGACTTGATTGCACGATCGACGGCAACCCACGCCATGACCTTGGAGTGAACGAAATGGCGGCGCGGGCCGCGCATTTCCCAGATGCCATCATCCGGCTGGTCCCATCCGGTCTCCAGGAATTCAATCATGGCCTGAGCCACATCTTCGCCTTCGTCCTTGGGCGGTTCCAGTCCGGCCTTGCGGCACTGAAAGAGAGTGTTGGAAATCTCTCCGTAGATATCCAATTGAAACTGGCTGTAGGCAGCATTGCCGGTGCGCACCGGCACGGATTTCGCGTAGCCGGGGAGCCACGTCAATTCCAGCTCGGTGAGTCTCCGCTCCCCGTGTATTCCGTAAACGATGTTGAGTTGGGAGGGGCTGCCGGCGACGGCCCGCAGAAGCCATTCTCGCCACTCGCGCGCTTCGTCATGGTATCCGGCATCGAGCAAGGAGTGCAGAGTCAGCGACGCGTCGCGCACCCAGCAAAAGCGATAGTCCCAATTGCGCGGACCGCCCGGCCATTCCGGCAGTGAAGTTGTAGGCGCTGCCACGATCCCGCCCGTAGGCAAAAACGTGAGGGCTTTGAGCGTGATCAGCGAGCGCAAAACCGCGTCACGCCATTTGCCCTGATACGTACACCGATCAGACCACTCCCGCCACCATTTCTCCGTCTCCTGAATCGACTGGTCCACGTCCAGCGCGGAAGGCTCGTCCTGCTGTGAGGGGTGCCAGGTAAGCTCAAAGGGTACTCGCTCGCCTTCCTTCACTGTAAAGGTTGCGACCGTTTTGAGATTTTCTCCGTGAAGCGGCACATCCGCGCGCAGCGCGAGCTTATCCGGGCCGGCTATCGCGGAAATCCCTCGCTCGGCGCTCCGCACCCAGGGAACCACCGAACCGTAGTCGAATCGAATGATCAGTTCCAGATTCATCTGGACTTGGCCTCTCGTGCCGGCCACCACTCGCAGAAGATGCGGCGTTTCATTGCGAGGCGCCATGCAATCGATGAGCGTCGCGGACCCATTTTCGGTCTCAAATTCGGTCTCGAGGATGAGCGTTCCCTCGCGATAGCGTCGGCGAATGCTCCGAATCGGTTCCGCGGGTGAGATCGACCAATGTCCGTTTTCAGCGGTTCCCAGCAGCGCCGCAAAGCAGGCAGGGGAATCAAAGTGCGGAACACAGAGCCAGTCGATCGAGCCCTCTTTGGACACCAGTGCGGCCGTGTGGCAATCGCCGATCATCGCGTAGTCTTCGATGGGTAAGGACAGGAAGGTCTCTCCGCAAAACCGAGATTAGCCTCGTTCGAATCGGTATTAGAACACGCAGTCCGCGCCTATGACCACCCTCGATTGCAGATGGACGGTGGCCCTACACTGAGTTTGAAGGAGTCGAGATTCTTGTGGGAGCAAGTTCGAAAGGATGTTCGCCGGAAGATGGATCCAATGGGTTGAGATGACGAAGCAAAGATAAAGATGAAAAAAATCCCACCCTTTCAAAAACCAAAAACGAAAGGGCCCGCGCCCCGCTATTTCCGCGTCATCCGCAGCTCGATCATCATCCGCTCCTCCCCTTTCTCATCGATCACGAAATGGCGATGGAGGAGTAGGCGGCCGCCTTCCTCAAGGTGCGCGCGCGCGACAGTCTTGCGCCCGGGATGCTCGGTATCGAGGGGCGTGGTCCACAGCACGATGTTCTTGCCGTCAAACGTCCCGTCGCTTTGGCGAATCGACATCGTCGTCTGCCGCGAGTCGTACCACACGGTTGTGAAGCGATTCGTTTTGGAATCGAAGCCGGAGATTCCGGTGCCGGTGCCTTTCGTTCCGTCGGCATTGAAAAAGGTGAAATCCGACTGCAGAAACTTGCCGTCCTGGATCATGTACTGTTTACACGTCCCTTTCGTCACGATCGGCTTCCCGTTCACCGGGAAGAACGTTTTGACGACGTCCCAGTCGCCCGCAAATTGCGCGAGCAGCTTCTGACCGGCGCCCGCCACGTTCGGCGGCTCATATTGATTGTGGGTTTGCTGCGCGACTGCGGCAGTGGCAATAAGCAGCGTTGCGATCATCCATTTCTTCATGGCTCGCGATGATAGGCGAAAATCGCAAGCGTTGCACGGCTTTTGTATTAGTGAGCCGATTCTCGCAATAGGTAAAGTCGAAAATCCTGGCGAGCTTTCCCGTGAGTTCAAATGTCGGAAGGCGAAAGCCGCCTTCGGCGTCAGCCTTTCCCTGGAGGGTGGCTCACTCGATTCTCCGAAAGTTTCTGCATGACGATGCGGCACGAAGAGAGGATACCGCTTTCGTAATTCACCGTGGCGTGAAGAAACGAGGGTGCCCCGCCCTTTCTAGAACCAGCGAAACGGATGTAAGCTAGCCATTACCGAAACGTGCATCGCCGCGTTGATATGAGCGCATTTGCAGCACACGTGCTATGAATCCTCAAGCGGGCGTCTTCCCTGAACTGCGAATTCTGAATTGCTCATCAGTAGTCGAACCAATTCACCTTGCCGCTTTACCCCGGTCTTGGAAAAGATACTCTTAATCTGTGACCTGACGGTATTGTCCGTGACGCCGACCATACTCGCTATTTTTCGCGGCGCGTGACCATCCCCCAAGAGCAACGCCACGCGACACTCGGCTGGCGTTAATCTGTAGAGGGCTCGCAACAATTCTTGAGGGGGACGCTTTTGCTGCAAGGGGTCGCTCATAAAAGCTACAGCAGTGATAGGCTTTGGCGCGAGGACCCCCGAGTTCCGAATCGGACTGAGCTGAATTTGAAGCGGCGGGCGCGAGCGGCGAGAAATCATCACTGTTCCGCCACGCCAAAGACCTCCGCCGTTTGACGTTGACGCAGTCTGAACAATTCTTTCCTCCAGCAGCGACGATTCCGCGGGTCTCTCTGCCCGGAGTCCGCCTCGCGTCACAAGCAACCCATCTTTTTCCGCCACGAGGGCCGACGCGCTGCGGTTCATGAGCACGATCTCGCCCTTAGGCCCAAAGAAAATCACGCCCGTGGGAAGCATGTCCAACGCCGTTTCAAGTCCTGCGGAGCGAGACCGAAGTTCAGAAAAATGGAGGCCCAGCCTGAAAACACGCTGAAGGTGAGGAGTTAGGAATCGAAGAATATCCAGATCGGTGGCCGTGAACTGGGCGCTCGAGTTGTCACGATAGAGGCTTAAACCAGCGAACCGAGTTTCGTTACTTTCTAGCAACGCAAAAATCCCGTGTTCAATCCCGAATTTGACAAAAAAATCGTTATAAATCTCTTCGTTTTTCAATTCCGGCAGTGGACAGATCGATTCCGAGTTGCAGACATATCCATCAGGTTTCTTTGCGGCTTCCTGCGCCCAGATGTCCACTTCATGATAATGCTCCTGATAAAGACGGTCCGCTTCTGGGTCCAGCCCCCAGGAACTGGAAACCATGCAAAGCGCATGATCGAAATCACGCATCACCAGAGCAGCGGACGCGGCGCGACTGCTACGGGCTAACTGCTCGAAGAAAAAGAGCCCACAGAGCGGGTTCCGCTGCCGCCTCGTAGAGGCTGCCGAGTAGTCTGGAAAGCGTTTCGTTTGTTGCGGGCATTGCTGGACCTCGGAAGGCCTTAGCTAGGCCAACCATTATCCCGTGAGGTAAGGCTCACGGATGTTACCCCAACCCAACCGCCCCTACTAGGCCTTTTTTCACCCATTTGGGGGATGACGACGACCAGGCATGCCGATATGGTTCTCGCTCTGCTTGTTCCAGGCGACATTAAGCAGACCAGGAGATTCATGCATGACCGCCCATCAGTCCCCCCGCCCAGAAC
This sequence comes from uncultured Acidobacteriota bacterium, assembly GCA_963718945.1. Taxonomy (GTDB): domain Bacteria; phylum Acidobacteriota; class Terriglobia; order Acidiferrales; family UBA7541; genus Acidiferrum. The sequence continues at coordinate 951,955 of CAVRAJ010000001.1, forward strand.
TGTGCTCCGCAGAGTACAGCGCAACATTGGTTCCCGTCCCCGATGGTACTCCCAAGATATTCGTCACTGCCCAAGGCCTGCATCCCACCTCTGGTTACGAAGTGATGTTTCACACCGGCCCGATCGATGTATTCCCTCCTCAGTTCTCCTTATGGCATCTCAAGCCATCTGGACCCGTCCTTGAGGTGCTGACGCCCTTCACAAAATTCACGGCCTTCGATTCCAAAGAAACGGTCAAGAGTGTCGAAATAGTTGACGCATCGGGACGCCACAAAGTAGAGGTCAGGCCGCTAGCATGACCCTTGGCGCACCTCACTGCAGGATTTGTGACTCGGTAACTTTCGGGGGGGAACTTGCGCACCCGAATTAAGGAGGTACTGACGTCCGCAGAGTGGGATGAGGTCTATACGTTTCGGTATCGAATCTACGTCGAGGAAATGGAACGACTTCAAAAATACGCAGATCACAAGCTGAAACTAATTAAAGAGCCTTTGGACCGCACTGGACATGTATTAGCTGCTTACACCGAAGCCGGAAATATCGTTGGAACAGTGCGTTTCAATGTCGGCGTGGACGAGCATTTCGGACTATATGCTGACCTATATCGCCTCAGGGAATTTGGCGAGTTCTTTCCATCGCGCATATCAATAACAACCAAATTGATGGTCGCCAAAGAGTACAGGAAGAGCAGACTTGCGATGAGTCTAGCCATGGAATGCTACGAGCGCGGTTTGAGACTCGGAACGTGCTTTGATTGCATCGATTGCAACGAGCCCCTGCTTGGATTTTTCGAGAGAATGGGATACAGGCAAGTCTTTCCGGCCGCCCGTCATCCCGAATACGGTGAAGTGATTCCTCTGGTGCTTGCTATGCATGATCGCGAATATTTTAAGAGCATCCACTCTCCTTTCGCCAAGCGCGCGGGGAAAGTTAAAGACAATCTATATTCCGTCGACTGGTTCAAAGAAGCATTTGGCTCGAGGGATGAACCATCGATCCTCTTCCGGCCTCGTCAAGTTTCTGAAAGCAGAGTTGATTGAATATGGATGAGACCCTTAGCAACGAAGAAACTTCGAGTTTTAGTGAGCGCAAACATCCAGTCCTCAATTGGCTGGAATCGAGAGTTGCCAGTCTGCTGCGCGACATTCAAGGACAGGAATTCTGGTCAGTGGCGATGAGCCCCGATTCAGATCCAGCATTCGTTCGGGCCCTCATGAAGGAGGTTTACACGGAAATTGTGGGTTATCAGCCTCATGTGATAGAGGCCGCGATTGCGGCTATTGCCCAAATGCCAAGAGGTATGAGCCCTCGACTTGTAAAAAGCATGCTGATACATCAAGCGGACGAATTTGATCACGGCGAAATGGCTCTTCACGACCTTCTTGGTATGGGTGAATCAGAGGAAGAGATAAGGAAGAAACGAATTAGCCCAGAAGCATTTGCTGTTGCTGGTGTTTGGTGGATGATAGTACATCAACGAGACCCATTCGCGTATCTTGGCGCGCTCTTCTTGTTCGAAGGCCTCACGCCGATCGTAACAGAAATGGTGAAGGGACGGTTACAAGCCAAGGGATTTAATGCGTCTACATTGGGATATATTGAATTTCATTCTACTGAAGACATAAAGCACGCAAATCTAGTCAACTTTCTAATCTCCAAAGTCGCTTCCGATAATCCAGAGGCAGTTGAGTCAATCGAGCACGGGTTCGAATCGTTCCGAGCCGTTTATCCGGTTCCACTTTGGAGAGCTGCATTTGAGCGTGCGAAAGCAAATTGGCGTTCATCAAGTCTTGGGCTCCCGGGCGTCTAGCAGCTCGTTTAGCAAAGCTCGTTGGCGACCCCTTGTTCGACCGGTGTCTTTCGAAAGCATCGCGCCCACATGCGAGTGAGCAGAACCTCCTATTTATTTGTGGACTCGTTTGGGATTGATTCGTTGTGGGAATGGAGGTGGATGTCGTGCTGAATTCTGTATCCACTGAGGAAGCCACGCTACCTGCCCGACCACGCGCGGTCAGACAACGTTGGATCGCCAATCGATTCATTCTCTCCACCGGTTTGATTGTCTTGATGGGGCTTCTACTGTTCCTGGCGTGGAATGAGTTGGTGTCTGAGCTCCACGCCTCGATAAATGATTTTGCATCGTCGTTGAATTCCCCTGACCGGACGGACACGCAGTAACCTCGATCGCTCAATCTACCGAAGGGTCAGAATTGGCAATGCTGGATGCCGCATGCCTGCGGTTTTCAGGGTGCGGATTTTGACTTTCTCTTCCGCAGGCTACGTTCTGCTCGCACAAGCTCCGTCTCGCCGTCTCACCAAACTATAAGAATCCCGCCAACTCCTTCTACCTCTTCGACTTCCCCGCGTCTCATTCGAATGATAGGTACTCCGGTACTATATCTTGACAGTAATCAGATTCCCTGCTACCATTCCTTATGTTTCTGGCGTCGCGTCAGCCGCACTTGAACGTCCGCCCCGGCTCTTGCCGCTCGTTCCTTCCTTCTTCTTCCGTCTTCTCCCCTCACGGCGCTTTCCCCGTCTGCCTCGGCCCTGGCCATAACCTGATCCAGTCCTCCTGCTTAGAACCACGCACCGCTCCCGTTCCCCATCCTTTCGCCCCGAAAATCCAGCGTCCTATAAAACCTCCCGTAACTTACTTAGAATCAACACTTATGCAAGTGTTGATTCCAGGCCGCTTAAACTCCCTTGGAATCAATGCTTACAAAAAACCCAGGGGGAGGCCCCCTATTATCGTTAACCGGGTTACGGTCAACCACAAATCCGCCAAACCAGTGCCCATGGCACGGTACAATAGTCCGATGGGCATACGGCTAATCGCGCTGGATATCGACGGCACACTCCTGGATAGCCGGTGGCAGCTTCCGGAGGCCAACCGTGCCGCCATTGCCGCGGCCACACGCCGAGGCATTGAAGTCGCCCTTGTGACGGGTCGGCGTTACGATTTTGCCCTTCCCATAGCGCGGCAAATCGACGCTCCGCTGACCATGATTGTCAGCAACGGTGCAGTCATTCGCACGCAAGACGGGGAGACGCACTTGCGGCATCTGCTCGCGAAGCACACCGCCGCGCGCGTTCTGGAACTTACTCGCCCCTGGCGGGATTGCACGGGAGTCGTCTTTGACCGCCGGCGCGAGAATCAGGTCGTGCTCGAATCCATGAACTCAGATGACCCCATTCGCACTGCCTACTACACGCGCAATCGAGAGTTCCTGGGGCTGGCCTGCCCGCTGGAGAGCTGCCTGACGGAAGATCCTCTGCAAGTAATGTTGAGCGGGGGCGTGGCGCGGATGCGAGAAGCGGAAGCAGCGCTTCGCGGCGCTGCGTTCGCCCAGGATTTTGCGCTGGCTGCGACCGTTTATGAACCTCGAAATTTTTCGATGATCGATGTGATCAATCCTCTTTGTTCCAAGGGCGCGGCGCTGGCGGAATGGGCTGCGTTGCGTGGCGTGACGCGCGAAGAAGTGCTGGCCATTGGCGACAATCATAACGATTTGGAGATGCTCGCGTTTGCGGGCATTCCGGTGGTGATGGGAAATGGCGTAGCCGAATTGAAAGGCCACGGCTGGCACGAAACCACCAGCAATGACGAAGGCGGCGTCGCCGCGGCTATCGAGCATTTTGCTTTGCGAGAGGCGGCTCCTTGCGCCTGACGCGCATTCTCCTCTCGTGCGCATTTGTGTTCGCGGCCGCGCCGGCTCTGCGCGCGGAATATGTCGCTTTGCGGAGCGGCCAGCGGCTTCACGTAACGGGCTACCAGCTTCTTGGCGAGAAATACCGGTTGCAGGTTGCCGGCGGGGTTGTGGAGGTTCCAGCCGGGGATGTCGTCTCGATCGATGCGGAAGACGTGTTCGCTTCGCAGCCTGCGCCAGTCGTTGCGACGGCGCCTTATCTTGAAATCGTGAAGGCCGCGGCAGCGCGCTATAGCGTGGACGCGGATCTAATCTCCAGCGTGATCGCCGCTGAATCGAACTTCGATTCTAAAGCAGTCTCGAGGCGGAATGCGCGGGGCCTGATGCAATTGCTTCCGGAGAGGCCGCGGCGCATTCGGAGCACAAAATATTTTTGATCCCAAAGAAAATATCGACGCGGGCACGCATTATCTGCGCGACCTGCTCCAAGCGATACAACAACGATTTGGCGCTGGCCCTGGCCGCTTACAATGCGGGACCGGAGCGCGTCCAACAGTTTGGACGCGTACCGCCGTATGCCGAAACGGTTTCTTACGTTCGCCGCGTGAAGCGGTCTTACGAAAAAAGCAAATCCGGAGCCGCGACTGAGGCTGTGCCGAAACTCTCCTTCAAGGAAATCACACCAGTCGCCGAGAGAATTCCGCGCGGCAACACGGTTCCTTCTCAGCTAAACGCAGCGCATTGAAATTCCCGCATACGATGTGCTTCACCTCTCGCACGGGACCATCGACGGTCTCCTCAGTGCGATCGTTGAATACGAAAACAAGTTAGATTTCAAAGTTACGGCTGCTGTGGGTTCGGGTTCGCAGTTGGAGGACCCGGTGGAGGATTCAGAGGGTTTGGTTGCGAACCCATTGGATTCTGCCCCGGCGTTCCCGCTGGCGTTCCAATGGGTGCGCCCGGTGAGCTCACGATGCCCATGTCTTTCGAGGGATCCCAGATAAACTCGAACAGGCGATAATTCTTGGCCTTTTCATAAACCATCACGGATGACTGATTGACCTTGCTTCCTACGCCGATGATGTTGCCTCCCATGATGGTCGGCGTATCCCCCATCGGCACACTTTGAGAATCAGTGCCCGTACCGCTTGTTTCGGTTCCCTGCGCGCCAGCGGCCGTTCCGGAAGTGGCCGCTCCAGTCGGGGGAGCGCTGGCGCCCGGAGGGGCACCAACTCCCAAAATTCCGCCAGCGGCGCCCGGTTGCGCGCCAACACCAAGCAGCCCAGCGCCGGGAGCGCCCGGCTGTCCTCCAGCGACGGGCATCTGGATACCACCGGGCTGCGGCTTGAGGCTCCCGATGAGATTGCCCGCAGGGCCAACATAAATTAGACGCCAGGAGCCGTCTTCCTTGTTCATGGGGTCTTTATAGGCTTGGCGCATGAATCGGATGTTGCCCATGGACGGCTTGACCAGTTGGTCCATGGAGGTGGGGAAACGTCCAAATTTCTGGTAGTAGAGCTTGATGCCGCGAGTGTATTGTTTGCCGCGCCAGATCATGTCCTGCTCTTTTTCGCGCCGGCCTTGCGTAAGGACGCGCAAACCAATCGACAAGCTGGCGACAAGGACGAGCGTGGTGAGAAACACAAGGATCAGCAAGGCATAGCCGCCTTGTTGTTTTCTTGCTCTCGTCTGGGCAGGTCTGCTTCTCATAGCGACGGCGAACCAGCTTGCTCTTCAAGAGGCGCGGTGCCGTGAAGCCCGCTCGAAATTTCCTGAAACTCGAGATTGGCATTGCCGACCTTGAGGATGCGATAGCGGCCCAGCAGCGTATCTCCTTCCGTCACGACGTAAACGTCATCGCCATCGGTAAAGAAAGCGCGGCGCGTTGTTCCGGCCGGGAGGGTGCCATAACCGAAGTATTTGAGGTTTGGCGGCAATTTCGCTTCGGTGGGCGGGGGAGGAAGCTGCGGCACCGGATTCGGAGGCGGCGTATTGGCCTTTGCCTTTCGCACTTCTTCAGGCGTGGGAGGGGCGATGATGCTGAATGGATTACGGCCGTTACTCTTGTATTCCGTCTTTCGCGCACGGTCCAACTCGAACCAGCGGATTTGCGGGTTTTGTACGGCCAGCACTTTATAGTTCTCTATCGACGTGGCCGTTTGCAGCGCAGGCGTGTGCCTGTTCCATGCGAAACTCCAAACGACCAGGGCGACAGCCACGAGCACGACTAGAACGATGATTTGTTGCTTGCGATTCATGCCGCATCCCGGAAATACGTGCGGATGCGAAGTCCCACGCGAATAGAACCAGAAGGAGCGCGATTTTGCGCATCGGAAGCGAGCGCCAGACTATCGATGATGTAGAGTCTTTGCGATCGCTGCAAGCCATTCACGAAACGCACCACGCTGCCGTAGTCGCCATTGACGGTGGCATCCAAGTTCACTTCGGCCATGCCGCGGTCCTGGACTTCCTTATGTTTGTAGGCACGGCTGACAATCTGGAGGCCGGCCTTCTTGGCTATCTCATCAAGTTCAGCGGTGATGAGAGAGTCGCCAGTGCTTTCCGGAGGAAGAGACTGTTCGAATTTCTCACAATCGTTGCGCGTGGCGGGCATGTTGTCTTTGATGTATTGCGCGGACTTAATGTCGCCCTTTAAGAGCTTGAGCTGCAGATTCTGCGCGTCGAATTCCTCCTGTGGCGTGGTTGGAGACTCGGCCAATCTCCAACTGTAGGCGGCAAGTCCGGCATCCGCCGCCAGCAACAAGCCCAGGACAACAAGGATCGCGCGCTTTCGCAATGTGAAATCCCTTTGCATTACGACCTCGAATACTCCGCGGTCAGCTCCACGACCACTTGATCTTCGCCAGTTCGTTGCGAGGGAACGCGCTCATCAATCAATTGGACGTGCGTAAAAGTTTTCGACTCATCGAGGGCTTTTAGAAACTTGAGCTTGGTTTCATCGCTGGTAGCGCCTACCGTAAATTTTACCTCGACGCGGCCCTTGTCCTGCGTGGGCATGATGCTGACCACGTGCACGCCCGCCGGCAGAACTTTCTCCAAGTCCATGAACATGAGCGTCCAGTTGAAGCTCCGCGCGTCGATGAGGCCATTGATGAACGCGGCGCGGTCATGCAGCCTGGCATTCTCCTCGAGGCCGAAAAACCGCTCCAAAGAGGCGCGCTGTTGTGCAAGTTCCTGCATTTGCTCGAGTATTCTTGACGACTTGGCGCGCATTTCGGCGTTAGCTTTGCGGGCCAGGTAGACGTGCCAGCCCAAGCCCAAAAACACGAGGGCTGCGACCAGGCCCAGAAGTCCTGAACCGGCGAGGAATCTCCGGTGCGCCTCAAGAGGCTTGGTCGCTACATTGAGCCGAATCCTCATTCTTCTCCTGCTGCCGGCGGTCTCGAAACCCGATCAAAACCCATTCTAACCTCGGTGCATCATCCAACCGACCAATCCTTCGAGCTCGCGATCGGCAAGCGGCCGGGCATCCGCGGGAATGCGACCATCAGAGACCGCGGTATGAAGCAGCGAGCGCACCTCGCAATGAAACTCTTCTTCCAACGGCGGCACAAATTCCGGCAAACGCGCGCCCAAGCCTGCCACGCGCACGGACTGGATTCCCTCCTGCCAGGTGTCCTGATAATAGGCGGCAACGGGATATATGTCTTCGAGCAGCATGTGCGGCGTCAGATCAAAGCCTTGTGCGGGCAACTCGGTGCAGCGGTAACCGCAAAGCACGCCTTCGCGGACGATCGCGGTCGTCAAAGAAGAGCCGGAAACGCGCGCGAGAAGTGTGGGCCGATGCTCTTCCACCAGCGCGATGGCCGCCAGGGATGAACTGAGCACGACTCCGGGATGAAGGCTTGCTGCTTCCGCCAGGGATTCATATTCGCGGATAATGCGCAATCGGGCGAGAGCCGTGATGACGTCCACACCTTCTTCACGTGGCGCTTGGCGCATGTAGGAGATGAGCGTTTCGTCGACTTCAAAGGGCACGCTCTTTTTGAGTTTCCAGCGCAGCATGGGATCGGCTTCTTCTTTGGAGCGAGGAAAATCGTCGAAATGCTGGACGAAGACGCGTATGACCGGGTCCGGCAAGATAAGCGCGACGCTCTCGTCCTTGGCGCGCAACTTGGAGCACACGGCGGTGATAGCGGTCTTCAGAGCTGCGACATTCACAATGTTGGTTTCGACGGCAGAGGGTACAAGAGCGCCAGGGGGAAGAACCTCGACGCCGTAGCCGTCCAGGCCTCCGGTCCTTGTCCATCGCGCAGCCGCGACACGGTCCAAGCCAATCTCGATGGCCAGCGGCGGGTGCGGTGTGGCATCCAGCCAGCTCGCGACTCGGCGCACGAGCTCGCTCTTGTAGATCCCCTGGTGGAATGTGGGCGTACTACTCAACGAAGGTCACCTTATTGATTTCCTTGACCGTCGTAATACCGGCGCGGATTTTGGCCAGGCCGCTTTCGCGCAGAGTGATCATCCCCTCTTCGCGAGCGATGCGCTTGATCTCGGAAGTCGGGCGGCGGTCAACAATCATTTCCCGGATGCGGTCCGTCAAATCCAGCAACTCGCAGATCGCGGTGCGTCCATGATAGCCCGTTCCGGAACACTCGAGGCAACCAGCGCCTTCAGAGAGCACAACGGTCGACCAGACGGAGGGATCGAGCCCCGCTTCCTTTAGTTCCGCCTGCGAGAAGGTCTTTTGCCGTTTGCAATTCGGGCAGATAACGCGCACGAGACGCTGCGCCATGATGCAGTTGAGGGCGGAGACGAAATTGTAAGGCTCAACTCCCATATTAATGAAGCGTCCGATGACGTCGGTGACGTTGTTGGCGTGCACGGTGGTGAATACCAAGTGTCCGGTGAGCGCCGACTGAATGGCGATTTGGGCGGTCTCCTGGTCGCGTATTTCTCCGACCATGATCTTGTCGGGATCGTGGCGCAGAATGGAACGCAAGCCGCGCGCGAAGGTGAGGCCTTTTTTCTCGTTCACCGGGATTTGCGTGATTCCCTTGAGCTGGTATTCCACGGGGTCTTCGATGGTGACGATTTTGTCTTCATCGGTCTTGATTTCGTTGATAGCGGCATAGAGCGTGGTGGTCTTGCCAGATCCGGTGGGGCCAGTGACCAGCACCATGCCGTAAGGCTCTTGAATGTAGCGGCGGAAGCGGCGAACCTCCAACTCTGAGAATCCGACCACATCAAGGCTTAGGCTCTGAAACTTTTCCGAAAGCGTTTCCTTATCCAAGACGCGCAGAACGGCGTCTTCGCCGTGACTCGCCGGCATGATGGAGACGCGCAGGTCGATGAAGCGGCCTTTGTACTTGACGCGGAAGCGGCCGTCTTGCGGGACGCGGCGTTCGGCGATGTCCAAATCGCTGAGAACCTTGATGCGCGAAAGAACGGTCGAGTGCCATTCTTTTGCAATCGGCTGCATGGCGTGTTGGAGCACGCCGTCAATGCGGTACTTGACGGCGACTTCGGTGTCACGAGCTTCGATATGGATGTCACTCGCGCGGCGCTCCAAAGCGGTGAAGATAATTGTCTCGACGAGCCGCACGACCGGGCTGACGGCGGTATCGCGTGTCAGGCGGTCGCCCGATATGGTCTCTTCGCTCTCTTCTTCTTCCTTGGAAACTTGCAGGGTGAAGGCTTCGGTGGCCTGTTCGAGGACGCGCTGGGACTGCTCCGTGCGCTTGAGGATGTCGCCAATCTGCTTGGCGGTAGCCACCTTGATGGCCAGCTTCTTTCCCAGCAATAAGGGGAGTTCGTCACTGAGCAATACCAGGCTGGGATCGGAGACGGCGATCGAAAGCGAATTGTTCTGCACTTCGAGCGGAACGAAATTGTAGCGGAACATCAAGTCCGCGGGAATGGTGCGGAAAAGCTCCGGATCGATGCGCTGTTCGCTTAGATCGACGAAGGCACAGCGGTATCTGTGCGCGAGTTTCCGGGCGAATTCACTTTCGGGAACGGCTTCGGCGCCATCGCCGGGGGTCCAATTGTGTTCGGGTGTAGCCACGGTGTCCTTAGCTTAACTCAACTTACTTTGCCGCTCCGCCCGCAAAGGAGAAGATTGGCAGATAGAGCGAAATCAGAATAAAGGCTACCAGCAAGCCCATGAATACAAGAATAGTGGGCTCGATGATGGCGACCAGAGCCGAAAGCCTGACGCCTACTTCTTCTTCGTAAAATTCGGCCACGCTAGTGAGCATGGGAGCCAGCGCGCCGCTGGATTCGCCGACTTCAATCATGTCCAAGGCCAGCGCCGGCATGGTGCCTTTCATCGCCAAAGCGCTGTGAAGCGATTCGCCCTCGCGAACCATCTGGGTCGCTTGGGTGACGGTGGAGCGGACCAGTTTGCTGCTTATGGCATCGGCGGCCGTTTGCAAACCCGCGACCAAAGGAGTGCCGCCGGTCAGGAGCGTAGCCAGGGTGCGCGAAAATTGGGCGACCTGGAATTTCAGAAGAGTGTCGCCAATGACGGGAATACGGAACTTCAAGCGGTCAAACGCTTCGCCGCCTTCCTCCGTTCTGGACCAAAGAAAGAGGCTAAAAGCCGAAAGAAAAACCAGGGCGATGGCGCTGAGGACAAGGTACCGGTAATCGACAGTGAGGGCGATCAGAATTTGCGTGGGCTTCGGCAATTCCACATTCAGGTCGCGATAGAGGAGAGCAAACTTGGGGATTACAAAGGTCACGAGATACGTCACGATGATCGTTGCGACAGTGATCAGAAGAACCGGATACACCAAGGTAGCGAGAATTTTCTTCTTAACTCCGGTGCTGACCCGCTGGTAAGAAATGTAGTAGTCCAAAACTCCCGGCAGGTTTCCGCTCTTCTCACCGGCGAGAATGGCGGTTGCGTAAACTTTGGAAAACACGCCAGCCTCGGTGATTGCTTCGGAGAGCGACCTCCCTTCGCGGACGCGGTCGCGGACTTTCGAAAGGATGGGGCGAAGTTTCGGAGAGGTGGCCCGGTCGGCCAAGAGATCCAAGGCACGCAGAATCGGCAGGCCCGCTTTAATGAGGGTATTGAATTGTTGATTGAGGATCAGGAAGTCCGAGCCGCCGAGCTGCCGGTCGCTGCGCCGCTTTATGAAGGCGCTCAGGAGGCTGCTGCGGGTCTGGACGGAGTAGACAAAAAGACCCCTCTCAGCCAGTTTTTGGCGCGCTTCGGCTAAAGAGCCCGCAGCCTCGACGTGCGAGAAAACACGGCCGTTTGCATCCGCCACGCGGCAGACAAATTCCCCCATAGACTCTCAGTTTACCTCATCTAGCTATTATGCGGGGAAGCACCCGATGGTTGGCTGTTCCTCGCGAGAAACCTCCGCGTATTCTAAGGTGCTCTTAACCTTAAGGCCTTGATTCGGCAGGTGATTCGCCGTTCACGATAGCGACGCCGCGGGGAACATCAAATCGGAAAAATGAGACTGGAATCGAGGGATTGAAGCGCCAATCAGCGAACTTGAACTCGACCGTTACTCCGCCCTTGTCGCGCACCAGGACGCGAGCTAGATCTCCGGTGGACGGTGCGACCTCAAGGTAGACAGACTCTTCGGGGCCGTCATCCTGCATTCCCGCCGGATCGCCAGTGCCGGCCTGCGGCTCGCTTTGTTCCCCACGCAAGGGGCAATACAGCACGATGTTCTCTACGGTGGCCGGTTTTTCGGCTGCAGTCGTCTCGACGCGCGCGCAAATCCGCGACAATTTCATCTCGCCGGCGAGAAGCGCCATCGGAGTACGCCAGTCCGTGCTCTGCTTGGCCGGAACACGAGTCACAGTGCGATCCGCAGGCACATAAAACCACGCCGTCTTGCCGTCCACCACGAAAAGATTTTTTTCTGGCGATTCATACTCCCAACGCATTTTTCCCGGCCGCCGGAAATAAGCCACGCCCGCTTCCGAGCGAACTACGCGCCCATTCTCGGAATAGCGCTCGAGAAAGGTGGTCTGCAGAGTTTGCGCGCCGTGGTAGCGCGCTTCCAGCAACCTGACGAGCTTATGCGTGTCCGGCGCGCCCGTTCCTAGTGAAAACAGGCCAAGCATCAGGGCCAGAAAAAAAGTCATGACCCCCGAGTTTAGCAGGTCTCTTTTGAAAGGCAGAATTTCTCGTCGCGGAAGTTATTGCGGAGCTGTAGAGCAGAGATGGCCGAAGGACAAGAATTGTTGGCGTGATGTGCCGCTACTTCTCACAGGGCATACGCGTTGAGTACAAAAGAAAAGAGCACAGGACGGTGTCCCGTGCTCTTCTCGATTCGCTGGCGGATCAAGTGTTCGTTGCCTGATCCGTCGAGCTTATACCAATCGAACTACTGAAGCGGCGTCATCCCGGATGCACCGCATCCCGTGGCAGGCGCCAACGCGCCCGTGGGATCCCGGCGGATTACACCAGAATCGTCGGAGCAGAAAGTGCTCTGCCCGCTCTGGCCTGCTGAGACCGGTTTCGCCAGGGAGCTGAAATTCAGGAACGGGCTCGCTGGGGTACCACCGCCATTTGCCGGGGTCGCCGAGAACTGGTAGCCGCTCTTCGTTCCGCCGCCCAAATTGCTGTCGATCAGGCAAGCAGAAGTCGAAAGAGCAGTGGGGCATCCGGCAAGGGGAGTACTGAGCGAAACCAAATCCGCCGCGTAACCGATGCCGTACGTTGAACTGTAGGTGACCTCAGCCGTATTAATGGTACGGAGAGAACCAACCGCCGAAGCTTCATTCGCCGCCATGCGCGAACGGAGCAAGTTCGGGATTGCGATGGCCGCGATGATCAAAATGATCGCCACGACGATCAAGAGCTCGATAAGAGAGAAACCCTTCTGTTTCTTCATGCTATCTCCTTGAGAGTGTGAAAGTTTTTGATGCCAGAGCACGCACAGATAAAGGCAAGGCATGTGCCATATTGCAATTCATCGAAGCGAAAGGCAAACAAACCACTAAGAGCTTATTATTCTGCAACTTAAGGCCATTCCGTTCTTGCGGCACCTCGATAGAGACCACGCCCGGAGCACTCTGCCACGCCATAATTGACGTTTTTCGTCGCTCTCAACAAGCGAAAAAGGGCACCCTTGTGCAGCCTCCAATTGCGCATCGAATCTTTCCTTGGGCAGGTACATATCCATCAGCTTCTCACAAAGGTTGCCTCCCTCCGCAGTGGGGCAGTAGGCGGCACGCCATTTGTGTGCTCTCGGACGTAGCTCAATTCCGTCAAACTATACGCGATTGGAGCTTTTTGCCGCCGGTATCCGTGCGCAGCGGAAGAGTATGGGTGTAGTTGGTGGGACAAAGAAGAACATCGAGTAGCTCCTCATCTTGCTGCGGATTACACTCGCTGGCACGCTTACCCGTGAACTAATGCGGCGATCGCAAAAGAAAAGAGCACAGGACGGTGTCCCGTGCTCTTCTCAATTCGCTGGCGGATCAAGTGTTCGTTATCTGATCCGTCGAGCTTATACCAATCGAACTACTGAAGCGGGGTCATCCCGGATGCACCGCATCCCGTGGCAGGCGTCAACGCGCCCGTGGGATCCCGGCGGATTACACCTGAATCGTCAGAGCAGAAAGTGCTCTGTCCGCTCTGGCCTGCTGAGACCGGTTTCGCCAGGGAGCTGAAATTCAGGAACGGGCTCGCTGGGGTACCACCACCATTTGCTGGGGTCGCCGTGAAAATGTAGCCGCTCTTCGTTCCGCCGCCCAAATTGCTGTCGAGCAGGCAAGACGCAGTCGAAAGAGCAGTGGGGCATCCGGCAAGGGGAGTACTGAGCGAAACCAAATTCGCCGCGTAACCGATGCCGTACGTCGAACTGTAGGTGACCTCAGCCGTATTAATGGTACGGAGCGAACCAACCGCTGAAGCTTCATTCGCCGCCATGCGCGAACGGAGCAAGTTCGGGATTGCGATGGCCGCGATGATCAAAATGATCGCCACGACGATCAAGAGCTCGATAAGAGAGAAACCCTTCTGTTTCTTCATGCCATCTCCTTGAAAGTCTGGTTATTGTGCTTGAGCACACCCTACAATAGGCAAGCCAGGCCCCGTTGCCGACATATATATAATTACAATTTTCTTATACCGTAAACCCTTTAGACTATCCAACTTGGCCATCTTACCTGGTGTAAGGCCGATCTCGCCTTCTACGGGAAGCACATCGCAGCACCCCATGTGACGTTCTTTGTCTCTCCAATCAAGCGAAAAACGGCACGGGTTGGATTTCTCTTTCAGGTTTGATTCTTCTAATGAAGGCATTCCCGCGCCGTTACCTGTCAGAAACTGCATCTCTTGGCTTGGCGAGAGAACTTGAAGGAGCAACCTTTCGACGCTTGGATGGGTGTTATTTCATTCCATTTCGCCGCAACCTGTAGCCTCATCGATAGACGTTGATCGGTAGAGCGGGAGAAGCGTGACGCTGGTCTTGCTCCGGAGAGCCTCGACTTGTGGTTGTTCCTTGCGTTGGAGACCGCGCTGGCGCGGTCCCGGCAGCGTTGCACTACGATGATTGCAAAAAAAGGAGCACAGGACTTACGTCCTGTGCTCCTTTGCATTAGTTGCCGGGTCTTTATGTTTGCTATGTGATCGTCCGAATCTCTGCGAAACCGATTACTGGATAGGATTCAGCCCCGAGGTATCGCACGCAGCTACGGCTCCTGCCGTGCCTGTGGGATCTCGGCGAATCACACCTGACTGGTCTGAACAATAATCGCTCTGTCCGCTATGACCGGGGGCCACTGGAATTGCAGTGGAATTGAAACTGACGAAAGGGCTGGCAGTCGTGCCTGCGCCGGTTGCAGGGACTGCATTGAAACTGTAGCCGCTCTTGGTTCCATCACCCAAATCGCTATCGACCAGGCAGGCCGCTGCCGAAGTGGCAGTAGGGCATCCGACAAGAGGAGTACTCAAGGCGGGAAGTGTGCCGTAGCCAACGCCGTAGGTCGAGTTGTAGGTCACCTCGGCCGTGTTAATCGTCCGCATGGAGCTGATTGCCGAGGCTTCGTTCGCCGCCATGCGCGAGCGGAGCAAATTGGGGATAGCGATGGCGGCAATAATTAAAATGATCGCCACAACGATCAGCAGCTCGATGAGAGAAAACCCTTTCTGCTTTTTCATACTTTGCCCTTTGAGAGAAACCGAATTACAATCCCTTGTCAACTGAGAGATAGGCACGTCGGGCACCAAGCACAAACGATAAAAACTCAAATTTCGCATGACCTCGTAACCTACACATTCCTTGTGCCTTATTTGCGATAGAAGGCTTCTTGGCGGTTAAAATCTGGCCAATGAGCGGCTTGGACAGAACTCGTTGAAACCTTTTTTGTCCGCCGAAATGACACATTTCGTCACTTTGAAACCTGAGTTCATGCCGCGCCAATCCTTGATCAAATGCCCGATCTGTGCGCTCAGACGCCCTCAAACGTTATGCTTCTTCGCGTAGTGCCGAAAAGACCGATAGGTGATCTTCAGAAGGTCGGCGGCTCGAGTGCGGACCCCGTCCCCTTTCTCGAGGGCTGCCACCAGGTACCGGCGCTCTGTCTGGGCAATTTCCTTCTCGAAGTCGAGGCCCTCCGCGGGAATAACCAGTTCGCCCGCACCACCTGGTCCGGGAGAAGCTGAGGATGAATAGCCCGCGATGCGATCCGGAAGAACCCGAAGGGATATCTCTCCGCTGGTTTCGAGGGCGACGGCCCGTTCCATGGTGTTTTCCAATTCGCGGACATTACCCGGCCAATCGTAGGCTTCGAGCCGGCGAACGGCCTCAGGGGAAAGCCCCTCAATCGGCTTCTCCATGGACTTTCGGAAGGTTTCCAGGAAATGCCGCGCCAGCAGCGGAATATCCTCCCGACGCTCCCGCAAAGCGGGGAGTTGGATCGGAATGACGCTCAGGCGATAATACAAGTCCTCTCGAAAACGGCCTTCCGCTATTTCCTTTTCAAATTCCTTGTTGGTTGCGGCGATGATTCGCACGTCCACGTCAATCTCTTCGGTGCTTCCGATGGGCCTCACTTTGCCTTCTTGAAGCACGCGGTAGAGTTTCACCTGCATGGTCAGACTCATGTTGCCGATTTCGTCCATGAATAGCGTGCCGCCATGAGCCGCCTGGAAGAGCCCTTGACGATTCTCGTTCGCGCCGGTAAACGCGCCTTTCATGTAACCGAAGAGTTCGGATTCAAGCAGCGTCTCCGGAAACGCGCCGCAATTGATGGTGATGAAGGGCGCCTGAGCGCGAAGGCTATTCTCGTGAATGGCGCGAGCGACGAGTTCCTTTCCGGTGCCGCTCTCGCCGGTGATCAGGACGCGGCTGGATTGCGGCGCGATGGTCTGGATCAAATCGAAGATGGCGCGCATCTTGGGGCTCTGCCCGATGATATTGTCGAGGCCAGTCAGCCGTCGCAATTCTCGACGAAGGTAGCCCGCCTCTTTTTTCCACTTCAAGCTCTCGGCGACTTCCTTGACGGCGCGGCGAAGCTGGTCAACCAGCTCATGGTCCTTTATGACGTAACGATCCGCGCCGGAATTGATGGCCGCGATGGCTGTCTCCACCGTGGGCACGCCGGTAATGAGCAGAAAGAAGGAATTGGGGGAGATTTCCTTGGTGAATTTCAAAAGGTCTACGCCGGTAGCTCCGGGCATACGAACATCCGAAATAATAATGTCAAAGATCTGCGATTCGAGCTTGCGCTTGGCAGCCTCGACGCTATGGGCGACTTCAACGCGGTGGCCCTCCTTGCGAAAGGTAATCTCCAGAAGCTCGCAAATGGAGCGCTCGTCGTCGACGACCAGAATATGAACCAGTTCTTTGTGAGCTTCTTTTACCGCTGCTTTGGTTCCCTGCATAAGGCCTTACACCGTTCGCGGCAACTCCACAATAAACTCCGCGCCGCGATCTTTCTCTGAGATCACACCGATTCTGCCGCTGTGGGCTTGCACGATTTGATACACGATGGAGAGTCCCAGCCCGGTGCCGCCCTCGAATCCAGACTGGAGAGGTTCGAATATTTTCGCCCGCTGCTTGGCGTCCAAGCCGACACCAGTATCGCGGAAAGCAATTCTCAGCCAAAAAGGAAGCAGTTCGATGCCCACACTCAGCGTTCCGCCGCCGGGCATGGCGCGAAGGGCGTTGTCGCAAAGATTCCAGAAAACTTGCTTAATCTTGTTTGCGTCCACGCGCACGCGCAACTCGGTACCGTTAAATGTTCGAAGAATCTGGTACTTGTTTTCGAAACCAGGCTTTTTCTCCAGCAACGTAAGCGTTTCATCCAACAACCCGCGAATATCCGCGTCCTGAAATTCGTAGGTCTTCTCGCGTGAGTAGTTCAGAAAGTCCGTGATGATGCGGTTCAGGCGCTCCGATTCGCGGCTGACGATATTGACCAGGTGCTTTTCATCATCCTCGAGCGGAACGAGCCGAGCCAGTTCCTTCACCGCGCCAGCCATGGCGGTCAGCGGCTGACGAATTTCGTGGGCGATTGCGGCTGACAACCTGCCCAACGCCGCCATGCGATCTTTCGTGGCCACTTCCTGTTCGAGTCTGCGCAGCTCCGTCAGGTCCTGAAAATTGAATACGTATCCGCTGCGTGTGGAATTCCTGGTGCGCAGCGGGGAGACGGAAATGCCCAAGTATCGCAACAGGCCCTCGGGCGTGCGGAAGTCGATCTCCCTGCGAACCACCGGCCGTTCATCGATGCTCCGCAAACCGGGAAGCCAAAAATTCGCGTCGATCTCGGGGAGCTTCCGGCCGCGGAGGTCAACAAAGCGGCAGCCGAGAATCTCTTCTCCCGTGCGATTGAGAAGCACGATTCTTCCTTCCAAATCCGTGGTGAGCAGTCCGCCGCGCATCGAATGGATGATGTCTTCGGTGAAGTCCTGGAGTTCGAGGAGCTCTTCCCGTTTCTCTTCCAGCTCGATTCCCTTGCGCCGCAAGGATTGCGCGAGCAGGCTGGCCAGATAGGCCACGGCAAGGAAGCCGAAGAGATTGCTGAGAAACCAGACTCGCAGTCCCTCCGGGGAGGGAACAATTAAGAAAGTGCGCGGTATCCTGCCGGCAAAAGCGAGCGCCGTCATCCCACCGAGGATGGCCAGGCAGACCCCTGCGGTAATGAAGGCCACGCGGCGCGAAAACAAGATGCTGGCCACAATGATGACGAGGAGATAGAGCGAAATGAAATAGCTTTCCTGCAGGCCGGTGGTGTAAACGAGCGCCGAAATTATGATGACGTCGCTGGCAACCTGCAATCCGCCCTGCCACGCGGCCGGGGGAACCCATCGGACCAGCGAAATGTGCACGACGCCCAGGGTGACCCAGACAAGCAAGAGAGGCAGAAAAGCGTGGTTTGTGCTGGAGGAGGGGACGTACTGCGGCCAGAGGAGGTCGACAATCAATATCAAGAGAATTGTGAGCAAGCGGACACGGGTCAGCCAGCCCAGCCACTCCCGTGTTGTCGTACTTTGATCCATGAATCGCCCGCGTTCCTGACCCCAGTCTTCCCCCCGGGCATGCTCTAGTTTAGACAGAAATGGCGAAGGGCTGGGAGTTCCTTCCCCGCCCTTCGCCAATTGAATACTGTTCGCCGATCGAAGCCGCGGCTAGTGAACCTCGCTCAACTTGCCGATCAAGGAGAATAGGGGCATGTACATCGAAATGACCACGCCACCGACTACCACGCCGAGGACAACGATCATGATTGGTTCCAAAGCAGTGAGGAGGTCTTTCACGGCTGCGTCGACTTCTTCTTCGTAGAAGTCCGCGATCTTTTGCAGCATGGCATCCATCGCGCCCGTCTGCTCGCCGACGCTAATCATCTGCGTGACCATGCCCGGGAAAACATTCGAGTCCCTCAACGGATCCGTCAGGGATTTACCTTCCTCGAGGGATTTCCGGACTTGTTGCAGAGCCCTTTCGACGACGGCGTTGCCTGCGGTCCTGGCAGTAATGTCCAAGCCTTCCAGGATGGGCACGCCGCTGGAGATGAGCGTTCCTAAAGTACGCGTAAAACGCGCAACCGCGATTTTTCGCATGAGGATGCCGAGGACCGGCAGGCGAAGGATGGTAGCGTCAATCGCGTAGCGCCCTTGGGGTGTGCCGTACCAGACTTTCAATCCAAAGATGCCGGCTGCAAGGGCAACCAAAATGAGCAACCCAAAGATGCTGCCGATGATGTTGCTGAGCCCAATGACAATCTTGGTTGGCAAGGGCAAATCAACGCCCAAGCCGGCAAACAACGTGGCGAAAATCGGCACCACCTTCCACAACAGCAAGACGATGACGCCGCCGGCCACGCTCAAGACGCCGATGGGGTAGACCATCGCGGACTTCACGGCGCGCTGCAGCTTGACGCTCTTTTCAATGTACGAAGAGAGGCGCTGCAAAATAGTGTCGAGAATACCGCCCGTTTCACCGGCCTCGACCATGTTGACGTAGAGCGAGTCAAAGACCTTTGGGTACTGGCGCATGGCCGCGGAGAGGGTGGCGCCGCCCTCCACCGAGCCGCGCGTGCCCGTCAGCACTTTCTGAAAAGTCTTGTTCTCCTGCTGGCTGGCAAGAATCTCCAGGCATTGCACGAGCGGCAAGCCGGCGTCGATCATCACCGAGAACTGTCGCGTGAAGATCGCCAGCTCCTTGGCGTTGACGCCCGAGCCGAAGGTCGGCAAGTTGAATTCCTTGCCTTTCTGCGACATCTTCGTCGGCGTGATCTGCTGGCGACGTAGCAGGTTCTGGAGCTCCGCCTTGCTCGTCGCGCTGAGCTCTCCGCTTACGTTTCCGCCGGAACGATTGGTTCCTCGATAAGTAAAGACCGGCATACACTTTCCTCCTCAATCCATCAAATTCATTATTGCCCAAGGCCCCGTGGCCCTGAAAAATCCCTACCGCTTGCTTCCTGCCGGCGTTTTCGAACCGCCGCCAGACGGTGAAGACACGCCCCGGTTGATCATGTCCTGCAGCTCATCGGCATTCGACGAACGTGAAAGAGCCAAGTCCAGCGTGATGAGTTTCGCAAAATAGGCGTTGGCAAGACCCTGGTTAAACGTCTGCATGCCCGTTTGTCCGGTACCCGTTTGCATCGCGGAATAAATTTGGTGAATCTTGTCTTCGCGAACGAGGTTGCGGATCGCCGGCGTGGGTATGAGGACTTCCATGATCATCACGCGGCCGCGGCCGTCCGCGCGCGGGAGAAGCGCCTGACAAAGGATTCCTTCCATCACCATGGAAAGTTGCGCGCGAATCTGCGGCTGCTGGTGCGAGGGGAAGACGTCGATAATACGGTTGATGGTGGATGCCGCAGAATTGGTGTGCAGCGTGGCAAACGTCAAGTGGCCGGTTTCGGCGATACGCAGCGCCGATTCGATGGTTTCGAGGTCGCGCATTTCGCCGATCAGCACAACGTCCGGGTCTTCGCGCAGAGCGGCGCGGAGTGAATTCGCAAAAGAGTGCGTGTCGGCATGCACTTCCCGCTGGTTCACCAGACACTTCTTGTGGTTGTGCAGAAACTCGATGGGATCCTCGATGGTGATCATGTGCTCTTCGCGCTCGGCGTTAATCTTGTCGAGCATGGCGGCGAGTGTCGTCGATTTTCCCGAACCCGTTGGCCCGGTCACAAGCACGAGTCCGCGCGGTTTATCGCACAGTCCCCTGACGACCGAAGGCAAACCCAGGGCGTCGAAATTCTTTATCTCCCAGGGAATCGTACGAAAAACGGCGGCGACGGCCCCGCGTTGATTGAAAACGTTGCCGCGAAAGCGCGCCAGGCTTTTAAGCCCGAACGAGAAGTCCAACTCGAGGTTTTCCTCGAAGCGGTGTTTTTGAGCGTCCGTCAAAACGCTGTACGCCAGCGACTTCGTATCGGCCGCCGTAAGGGGCGGCATATCCAGAGCCCGCAAGTGTCCATGAACGCGGACACGCGGGGCGCTATTCGTGGTGATGTGGAGGTCGCTGCCTCCCATCTCGATCATCTTTTTGAGCAGTTCGCTCAGGGTAATCCCGGCCATCGCTTCACCTTTTTCCTATAATACCGTCTCGCGCAAAACCTCTTCCAATGTTGTCTGTCCCAAAGCCACCTTTATCAGCCCGCTTCGGCGCAGCGTGATCATGCCCTGCTCAATCGCCTTCTTCTTCAGTTCCAGAGCGGAGGCTCCGACAAGAATCAACTCCCGCAATTCGTCGTTGATTTCCATCACCTCGTACAAGCCCGTTCGGCCCTTGTAGCCGCCCTTGTTGCACGTGTTGCATCCCTTGCCGTGATAGATTTTAGTCGTCTTCACTTCGTCCGGAGAATATCCAGCATCGATAAGCGCCTGCTCCGGCAGTTCCAGTTCTTCCTTGCAGTTGGAGCAAACGCGGCGCACCAGGCGTTGCGCGCAAATAAGATTCACCGAAGTGGCCACCAGGAAAGGCTCAATACCCATGTTCATCAAGCGGCTGATCGTGGAGGGCGCGTCGTTGGTGTGCAGCGTCGACAGCACCAAGTGTCCCGTGAGCGCCGCTTTGACCGCGATTTCTGCCGTTTCAAAGTCGCGAATCTCGCCGACCAGAATGATATTCGGGTCTTGCCGAAGGAAAGCGCGAAGCGCTGCGGCGAAGTTCAGGCCGATCTGTTCCTTCATCTGAACCTGATTGATGCCCGAGAGCTGGAATTCGACCGGGTCCTCGGCCGTCATGATGTTGGTATCGACGGTGTTGAGGCGCGCCACGGATGAATAAAGAGTGTTGGTCTTGCCCGAGCCGGTCGGCCCGGTGACCAGCACCATGCCGTAAGGCCTTAAGATGTTGCGCTCGAATTTCTTCAGCGATTCGGACTCGAAGCCCAGCTTGGTCATGTCCAGTCGCAGATTTTCTTTGTCGAGCAACCGGAGCACAATCTTTTCGCCGTAGAGCGTCGGCACCGTCGAGACGCGGAAATCGAGTTCCTTCTTCTTGCCGTCGGCCTTGTACTTGATCATGATGCGGCCGTCTTGCGGCAGGCGCTTTTCCGCGATGTCCAGCTTGGCCATGATTTTAAGGCGGCTGGTGATGGCGTCCTTCAAGCGCAGCGGCGGGGTCATTACCGTTTGCAATTGGCCGTCCACGCGGAACCTGACACGCATTTCCAGCTCATAGGGCTCAATGTGAATATCGCTGGCTCCTCGTTTCACCGAGTCCGTCAAAATCAGGTTTACGAGCTTGATGATGGGCGCCTCTTCGGCGGCCTTTTCCAGCGTCGCGGTATCGAGTTCGGCTTCCTCGGCGGCCAACTCCAGCTCCTGGTCCTCGTCGACCAGGTCCTTCATCATTTTGCTCAGCTCTTCCGTGTTCGCTTCCGAGCCGCCGTAGAATCGCGAAATGGCTTCCCCAATGGCCGACTCGGAAGCCACAACCGGTTCGACGTTGAACCCGGTCATGAACTTAATGTCGTCCATGGCGAACACATTCGTGGGGTCGGTCATCGCGATGGTGAGAACGGAACCCACGCGCGAGAGTGGAATCACCTGGTAACGCAGGGCCGTATCTTGAGGGATGAGCTTGATGACGTTGGGATCGATTTCGTAATACTTGAGATTGATCGAGGGGACGCCGTACTGGCGCGAGAGCACACCGGTGATATCATCATCGGTGATGAAGCCCATCTTCGTCAGGCAGCTCCCCAGCTTGCCGCCATTTGCGCGCTGGAATTCAAGCGCTTTCTGGAGCTGGTCCTGAGTGATCAGGCTTTCTTTAATAAGTATCTCGCCCAAACGGACGGACATCCGCAGCACTCCCTGCCGGTTTGCACCCACGGTCAACATAGCAAATGGGGACGCCAAAGGTGTGCGGAAATTAGAAGGAAGTTCTGAAATGGCTAATACCTGTACGCACGGGCAGGTCTCCTCGAACGAGGTACAGGCGCCGTTCTTGACTTGCTTCGATGCGCTGGCTATCGTGCAAAAGAGAGGTTTTCGCAGCCAATTGCGCGGCAAGGATTTGTTCGCCCAGGACGCTGACAAAAAATGGCCGCCGCTTCAGCGGACTCTTGGCGGCAAAGCCACGCTGCATCGCACGACCAGTATTCTGGTTGAATTCTTGGCAGGCTGCATTCATCGTCACGCACGCACAGGACAAAGGTGAAGACGACTCGCTTTCCTGAAACGACGGTAGCCACAACATGAGTCATCTCGATTCCAAACAGCGTTGGAGCCTGACCCTCGGCGCAATCCTGTTGACTCTGCTGCTCGCCGCTGTTTTCACGTTTGGCTCATTAGACGTCCCGTTCGAACCGAAGAGTTGGCGCGCGCTGATGCCGCTCTTCGCGGTCAATAGCTTCGTCACCGCCGCGTTCCTGGTCTTCTTGCTGATTCTTGGCCGCAGTGTGGCCCGTTTGTGGGTAGAGAGTAGCCGCGAGCAGCTCGGCGCGCGTTTCAAAACGAAGATGGTCGTGGGAGCAATGGCTATTTCTTTGCTGCCCATTATTTTTATGTTCATCGTTAGCTACTCGTTGATCAACCGCACGCTTGGACGGTGGTTCCCTCGCCCGCTCGAAATCGCTTCAGAGAAAACGCAAGAACTCATGATCGACATTGGCCGCTCGCAGATACCTCGTCTTCGCCGGCTTGCATTGGAGGCTCAGGCGGATGTCTCCTCATCCACCGGGGACATTTTGCAGCATGCCTTTGCAAAGGGCGCGGACGCAATTTGGATATTGGACAAGGCTGGCAATTCCACGCGCGGCGGAGTCGTGTGCGAAAACCAGCCCGAAGACCGCCGCGGCACAATTTGTGCCCAAGCCGGAGTCCTGGGCAAACCTATACGCGTGCTGCCCAGCGGGATTGAAGTGTGGGAAGCCGATGGCAGGAATTATTTTGTAGTGCGGGTTCCAGCCATGGAGGCAGGCAAGCCTGTTGGCTATGTCGTTGCGGCCTACCGCACCAGTCCGAATTTCCTTTCTCGAATTACAGAAATCCAGTCTCAAACTCGCGAATACGATCAGGAGAAACAGGATCTCAGAGCGCTCAAGCACCAGATGCTGCTCATCCTTCTTTTCTTCACCGTGCTTCTGCTTTCCGCCGTAATGTGGGTCGCGCTCTTCCTCGCAAAGCAGGTTACCGTCCCCATCCTGGCCCTCGCTGCGGGCACGCGCGAAATTTCCTCTGGAAACTTCGATTATCAAGTCCCCGAGCAGGCTCAGGACGAGCTCGGAGTTCTCGTGCGTTCGTTTAACACGATGACCACGCAATTGCGCGACAATCGCTCGCAAATTGATCAGTTCACAAGAAACCTCCAACAGGCTGTTCAGGAACTCGAGCGGCGCCGCCAACTCATGGAGACGGTCCTCGAGAACATACCAACCGCTGTCATCTCGCTCGACGCAGGCGGAGCTATTCTCCGCGCCAATACCGCGGTGACTCGCATGTTCGGCGGCGAGGCACGCAACGCACAGTCTCTTGATGAACTCCTTGGCCCGGATGCATCGCGCATCCTGCAGCTCCTCATGCGCCGCTCGCTCCGCATGGGCGTTGTTTCTCGCGAAATCGAAACCGTCGTCTCGGGGCGCGTATTGCATCTGGCCGTGACCGCCAGTTCGCTGGGCCCGCGCCGTGCCAATTCCGGTTACGTCCTGGTCCTCGATGACCTCACCGAGATGCTGCGTGCGCAAAAGTCCGCCGCATGGCAGGAAGTCGCGCGGCGCATCGCCCACGAGATCAAGAATCCGCTCACGCCCATTCAGCTTTCTTCGCAGCGGCTATCTCGCTTTCTAGAGCGCAGGGAATCCGCCGATTCCAAGCCGCCCCGCGACATCGAGCTGACCAAGCTCGTCCACGAGTGCTCGAGGTTGATCGAACGCGAGGTCGCCACCCTGGCGGCCCTCGTCAACGAATTCTCTCAGTTCGTCCGCTTCCCCACCGCCAAGCTCACGCCCACAAACGCCAACACCATCGTGCACGAAGCGATTGAGGTTTTCTCGGGGCGTCTGGACGGAATCTCTCTCAAAACCACGCTGGATGAAAATCTGCCCGCCGTTCGAGCGGATGGGGGGCTGTTGCGCAGCGTCGTGGTCAACCTGATTGACAATGCAGCCGAAGCGCTGGAAAACTCCGCCTTTCGCGAAATCCTCATCTCGACATGCGCGCATCCCGACGCCGAGACCGTCGAAATTTGCGTGTCTGATACCGGCCATGGCATCTCTCCACAAGACAAAGACAAACTCTTCCTGCCGCACTTTTCAACAAAGAATCGCGGGACCGGCCTCGGCTTGGCCATCGCGGCTCGCATCGTCGCCGAGCACGGCGGCAGTATTCATGTGGAAGACAACCAGCCCGCAGGCTCTCGCTTCCTCGTCGAGCTTCCGGCAGCGGAGCTCACGCCCGCCGGGGTCAGCGATCACAGCGGGACGGAAACCACTCGATGACTCCCAGGCCGCATCTGCTTGTCGTCGACGACGAAGCCGGGATTCGCGAATCGCTCTCCTCGATTCTCAAAGATGAGGGCTACCAGGTCGAAGCGGTTGCCTCCGCCGAAGAAGCCCTCCAGCGCGCCGCTTCGGGCGATCTCGAAGTCATCCTCCTCGATGTCTGGTTGCCGGGTATCGACGGGCTCGAAGCTCTTAGCCGGCTTCAAGCAATCCCGCGCGCCCCTGCCGTTATCATGATTTCCGGGCACGGCACCATCGAAACGGCTGTCCGCGCCACAAAACTGGGCGCCTTCGATTTCATCGAGAAGCCTCTCTCACTCGAAAAAATCATCGTTCTCGTGCGCAATGCCGTCCAGCAGCGCAGGCTCCAGGAAGAAAATCAGATTCTGCGCGGCGAACTCGGCCATCGCTACCAGGTAATCGGGGACAGCGTCCCGATGAAAGCGCTGCGCCAGCAGATTGCCGTCACTGCTCCCACCAACGGTCGCGTGCTCATCTACGGCGAAAGCGGCACCGGCAAGGAACTCGTCTCTCATGCTCTTCATGCCGCCAGCCTTCGCAGCAAGGGTCCGTTCGTCGAAGTAAATTGCGCGGCCATACCGGAAGAACTAATCGAGTCCGAGCTGTTCGGGCACATCAAAGGTAGCTTCACCGGCGCCACGGAGGATAAGGTCGGAAAATTTCAAAAGGCCGATGGCGGCACCCTTTTTCTGGATGAAATCGGCGACATGAGCCTGCGCACTCAATCCAAGGTGCTGCGCGTCCTGGAGGAACAACGCTTTGAACCGGTGGGCTCCAGCCAGACCATGACCGTCGACGCGCGCGTGATCGCGGCGACAAATAAGAATCTCGAACTAGAGATTACCCGCGGCGCTTTTCGGCAGGATCTTTTTTATCGCCTGAATGTAATTCCCTTCTTCGTGCCGCCGCTTCGCGAACGCAAGGAAGACATCCCCACTCTCGCGCGTTATTTCCTTGATGAATTCAGCTCCGCCTACGGCAAAAAGACCCGCGAACTGAGCGCAACGGCCATGGACATTCTCGTGCGCTACCCGTGGCCGGGGAATGTGCGTGAGCTACGCAATCTGGTGGAGCGCCTCGTCATCGTTTGCCCGCAGGCGCGCATCGAGGCTCACCACCTGCCACCCGAGCTTTTCCGCGGAGCCGCCGAAAGTCCTCAGCAACCATACTCTACCCTGCACGAAGCGCGCAGCGCCTACGAACGCGAGTTCATTCTCAGAAAATTGCAAGAGCACCGCTGGAACATGACGCAGACCGCATCGGCGCTGGGCCTCGAACGCAGCCATCTTTACCGCAAAATGAAATCGCTGGGAATTGCCGCGCCGGACTAGCGCGGGTCCGAATTTTGCCCCACCCGTTCACACATCTCCCCGTTCTGAATCCTCGGTTGGCTCGGCACTTTTCTCCAACGCTTCGAGTTGTGCATGCCAATCCAGTTCTCTCACACGTTGCGGATTTTCGCGCCAATCCGCGACCACTTTCACGAACAGTCCGAGATAAACCTTCGTGCCGAACAACTCCTCGAGTTCCTTGCGCGCCAGCGTGCCAATTTTCTTCAGCATCTCGCCCTTGCGCCCAATGAGAATCTTTTTTTGCGAGTCTCGCTCCACATTCATCGTCGCTTCGATCCTCAGCAGTTTTGGCAATTCTTCAAACTTTTCAACCTTCACCGCCAGCGCATACGGGACTTCGTGATACATCGACTGGATCGCTTTCTCTCTTACGATTTCAGCCGCCAGGAAGCGTTCGGGCTGATCCGTCACCTGATCTTCAGGAAAGTATGGCTCGCCCTCGGGAAGCAATCGGACAATCTCGCCCAGTAACTCCTGGCAGCCGTTGCCTTTCAGCGCTGAAATCGGGACGATCGCCGCGAATTCGAACGCATTATGAAATGCCTCGATCAGCGGCAACAACTTGGACTTCGGGAGGCCGTCGATTTTGTTCAACGCCAGAATCGTTTTCCCGCGAAACCGTTTGGCCCTATCGAGAAGCAAATCGTCCGCATGCGGCAGTGTCCGGCTGGCATCCACCATGAGCAGAAGCACGTCGATGCCTTCGAGCGCCGCGGCCACTTCGTGCATCATCTGGCGCCCCAGCGCCGAATCCGGTGAGTGCAATCCGGGCGTATCGATAAAAACAATTTGTCCCTCGGGCCTCGTGACGATCCCCTGAATCCGATTCCGCGTCGTCTGCGGCTTTGACGTGACAATCGCCACCTTCTGCCCAACCAGGCGGTTCAGCAGCGTCGATTTCCCGGCGTTCGGACGCCCTACAATCGCGACAAATCCCGACCGAAACGTTCCCTTCTGCTTCGTCTCCGTTTTCTCCACTCTTAGTCTCTTCTCCGTGATCTCTAAGTCCTCTGAAGTAATTTCCTCTTCCCTCTTAGCCGCGCTATTTCACGACTGGCAATTCCAGCGTGCTTTGATGTTCGCCATCATGGACCAGGGTAACGTGCGCCGTCCTCGCATCCTTAGCCGTTTCCAGCGCCACCACTCCACCGCTGTTGTAATTTTTCTCGGTGTTGGGCGTATTCAGGCAATGCACAAAAAGCCGCAAGCGGCTCCCTTTCGCGATGCGCCGCGAAAAAAATGTGAAGTTATCGAACACGTAGTTTTCTACCTTCCCCGGGGTCACGAACTTTTCCTGCCGCAATGACTCCCGATATCTCGCGCGCATCGTCGCTCCAGTCAAGATAACAGAATCGCCGCCTGGCAAAATCTCGTAGACTTCCGCTTCCAGGTCCGTATCCGGAACGTCCATCGCCAGCCAGACGTTGAGTTTCAAGAAGCCACTCACCTCTGTCGCTTCTCCAAATGGTTCGCTGTGATAGATCGACCCGTTTCCATAGGTGTTCATCACCGCTCGCTGTGACGTCAAGCCCGGCGCATCATCATCGAGGTCCGCGTCTCCCGGCCGTGTATCCAGCGGGTCGTACGTCCATTTATCCGAGTCCGCGCCAACAGCCGGCTTAGCCGTAAGCGCTCCGGACTCGAACACGCTGTCCGCCTTCCCGTTCGATTCCAGATAGAGTGTGCGCTTCTCGTTCGAAATACTTTCCAAAGTGTCCGCGTATTTCCAATTCTCCGCACCCGCTCCCACAACGTAGTAGGCGACCCGCTTCTTCAAGAACTCGGGCTTTTTACCGTCCTTCATCACCCAGTCGTACCATTCGGTGTGCAGCTTGTTCAGATCCAGAACGCTCGCTTCTCCGAATTTCAGCCCGCCAACTTCCCGCTTGGGCGTTCTGGTCCCCGCGTGGTCCCACGGCCCGATAATCAAATAATGATTCTCCTTCGCCTCTGGCGTTCCATACTTCATGTGGTTTTTGTAATACGTAAAAGCGCCCGGCTGGTCGCCGTCGTAGTCGCCCGTAATCGTCAGGATCGGAATCTGGATGCGCTTGTATTGCCCCGAGCTTGGCACCATCAGGTCGTAGTACGTGTCCGGAACGGGATTCTGCATCCACTTTTGAAAAACGGCGGAAGGATTTCCGGCGATGCGATCAAATTCTTGAAACGCCAAATGCCCGTCGTAGTATTCGCGCGTCTTCGCTTCCCAAAAAGACGAATCCCCGAAAAGCTTCTCATTGCCTGTCGCTCCGCTCGTAAACGTGAGCCATTGCTCGTCGTATGGCCCGAAAATGTTGTATTGAAACGGAAAGTCCACTCCGGGATGCGCCGCGGCAGCAGGAACGATGGTCGCCAGATGCGGCGGAAATTCCTTGAGCGTCGCCCACTGATCAAACCCGGCATAAGAGCCGCCCCACATCGTCACTTTTCCGTTGCAATAAGATTGTTTGGCAAACCACTCCACGATGTCGTAGCCGTCTTTCGCATCATTTGCAAATGGTTCGAACGCGCCCCCGGAATTGCCTCGCCCGCGCACGTCTACCAGCGCATACACATACCCATGCTGCGCAAAGTACATCGCCCGATCCGTGTAACTGTCGCCAATATAAGGCGTCAGCGTGAAAACGACCGGCAGCATCTCTTTCTGTCCGTGCGGTTGAAAAACCGTCGCATTCAAAAACACTCCGTCGCGCATGGGTATCTTCACCGCCCATCGCATGTCCGGAATCACCGCGGCTTTCCCGTCGCTCTCTTGCGCCAGGGTTCGCGTATGTACCCCACACAAGCACAGCGCCGCGAGCAAAATCATTCGACGCGCAATCTTATTTTGCTTCATTTCGCCGCCTCCGCCGGACCACCGGCCATCCTCATCGAGCACACGCATCGTATCGCTTAGGGTAAGGAATTCCTACAGGCTGCAACAAATGTTTCTTCTCAAGAAATGCCTGGCCCTATGGACTTGCTTTTGCCGGGCCCGCCGCCACTCGTTTCCGGATTCGAAGCCGCAGAACTTTTCTCTGGTTCGCTTCCATAACTTCGAAGCGGTACCCTTCCAAATCAACCTTATCGCCCGGTGCCGGCACTTTGCCCGAAACCTGGCTCAGCAATCCCGCGATCGTGGTAACCGTCTCATCCGCCTTTTCGCCGAAATTCACGCCCAATAGTTCCTCAACGTCGCCAATGGCCATGCTCCCGCGCATGATCAGGCCGCCATCTGCTTCGCGCACCACGTCTGGCGCCGGCGGCTTTCCCCCGTTCCATCTTTCCCCCACGATTTCTTCCACGA
Organism: uncultured Acidobacteriota bacterium; assembly: GCA_963718945.1. Taxonomy (GTDB): domain Bacteria; phylum Acidobacteriota; class Terriglobia; order Acidiferrales; family UBA7541; genus Acidiferrum. The sequence continues at coordinate 981,612 of CAVRAJ010000001.1, forward strand.
GATCTTCCACCGTTGCGATTCCGGCCACCGACCCATGCTCATCGATAATCACCGCCAGCGGCTGGCCCTTTTGCCGCATTTCGCGCAGCAGTTCCGATCCCGCTTTTGTCTCCGGCATGAACAGTACCGGACGAACCAGTTCGCGCACTTTGCGTTTCGGCAAATCCTGATCCGCAATGTGCAGCAGATCCTGCGCGTGAACGACTCCGAAAATATCATCCAGCGATTTTTCGTACACGGGCATCTTCGAGAATTTCTTCTCGACGAACTTCGCGTGCAACTCCTCGAGCGTGGCCTCCGCTGCAATCGCCACGATGTCCGGCCGAGGCGTCATCACCTCGCGCACGCGCTTGTCGCTGAACTCCACGACTTGTTCGATCAGGTCCGCCTGATCCGCCGCGATGATGCCTTCTTCCTCGGCGGCCTCCACCAGCGCCTCGATCCTTTCTTCCGTTCGCTGCTCTTGCGTCATCTCCGGCTCTTGTTCCGAGATGCGCGCCAGAGACTCCGCGCCTTCGAGGAACACACGCACCGGCCAGGCCAGCCATATCGCCGCCCGGATCAACGGCAACAACGGAAACAGCCAGCGTCCCGTTGTGCGGTACAGCAGCATGTCCGGGATAAAATGCATCGCGATCACGACTTCCAGCGTCAGAAACACAACAAATTCGAGCAGCGATTCCCAGGTTCCCGAAACGAAGTACACCACGCCGCGCGTCGTCTCCAGCACTAGAAACGCCAGCCAGAAATGGCCCAGAATACGGAATGTCCGGCCGCCGCTGCGGCGCTTGATCCGCAGCTTTGGCTCGATCTCTGCTTCAAAAATTTCCAGATGTTCGTGAACGCGCCCCGTATTCATGCGCCCAAGTTCGCGGTAGATCAGCGTGAGATAGGAAAAAATGGGGAGCCCAAAGGCGAGAAGGACCACGCCCGCGGTGTAAACCCATGTGTAGGTGTTCATGCCAACCCGAATCTTCGTCGCATCTTTCGCTCGATGCGGTTCATTTCGCCGCGGTCGGTTTCGTGGTCGTAACCCATCAAATGCAGCACGCCGTGCAAAATCAGCACTCGCAATTCACTGTGCAAACTTCGATCGTTTTTTTTTGCATAACGCTGTGCCGTCTCCGGCGCAATGGCAATGTCTCCCAAGTACACCTTGGTCGCTCGCGAACGCCGTCTTCCTCGACTCTTCTCCGCGCTCTCTGCGTTCTCGGCGACCTCCGTGTAAATCCTTTTCCCTTTTTTCGATCGAGCCGAACCGCCGTTTCCCGCTGGAAACGACAGTACGTCCGTAGGCCCCTTCTTCTTCCGAAACCGCTCATTCATCCCCGCGATTTCCGCGTCGCTCACAAAGCAAATCGTCACATCGCTCTTTTCTACGCCCAACTCTTTCTTCACGCGCAGCAAAAACGTCTCGAGGGGCTTCCGCGCAAATCGCACGTTTCGCTGCCGGTTCACGATCATGCTTGCTGATTTTCTTTACTCTGTTCTTTCCCGCTTCCGTCGCCCGCCGCAGCCGCCCTGCCGTTTCCCGGCCCAGCCGCGGCATTCACGCCGCGCTGCGGATGCGTCACATCGTAATCCTCATAAGCGCGAATAATCTGCTGCACCAGATTGTGCCGCACCACGTCTTTCTCACCGAACTGCACCACGCCAATTCCCTCGATTTTTCCGCACACTTCCAGCGCCTCGATCAAGCCTGACTTTTTCCCCTGCGGCAAATCAATCTGCGTCGTGTCCCCGGTAATCACCGCCTTCGAATTAAATCCCAGCCGCGTCAAAAACATCTTCATCTGCTCGCTGGTCGTATTCTGCGCTTCGTCCAGAATCACGAACGAATCGTTCAGCGTCCGGCCGCGCATGAACGCCAGCGGCGCAACCTCGATAATCCCCTTCTCGAGAAATTTCTTCAGCCGGTCCGCGTCCAGCATGTCGTAGAGCGCGTCGTATAGCGGCCGCATGTAGGGATCAATCTTCTGTTGCAGCGTGCCGGGCAAAAATCCCAGCCGCTCGCCCGCTTCCACCGCCGGCCGCGCCAAAATGATGCGGTTTACCTGCTTCGTCAGCAGCGCGCTCACCGCCATCGCCACCGCGATGTACGTCTTCCCTGTTCCTCCCGGCCCGATCCCAAACATCATGTCGTGCTTTTCAATCTCTTCCATGTACCGCCGCTGGCTCGCATTTTTCGGCGTGACCTGCTTCTTTCCAAACGACCGCGTCCGCGCCGGCTCAAACATCCCCCGCGGAGATTCGTGCGGCTCTTCCGTCGCCACGCGCATCAGCGATTTCACTTCCGTGCTCGAAAGCGACCGCCCGTGCCTCGTCAAGTGGTTGTATTCCTCGACGATTTTCACGGCCTGATCGACGCTCTCTTGCTCGCCCTCAATCGTCAGCCGCGTGTCGTGCAGATGCGTCCGCACATGCAGCGAGTCCTCCAGCAAACGCACATTCTCATCAAGCGTGCCGAAGAACGGTTCAATTTTTCCGGATATGTGTACGGTACGTCTCATCCAAGTGCAAGGTCTGCCTGCTAAGGAAGCCGGGTGGCCGATGGGATTCCTCCTCGCAATCGGTGACCGTGAACCAGTCAACTCAGGAAGAAACTTCTTCCACCCTAACGCACCCTCCGCCCCATGGTCAAGTTACGCTCGTTGCAACCCACCAGTTTCCAGACCTCTCGAACAGGGGGTCTCTGCATCTAACCCTTTTCACACACATTTCAAGCCTGGCTCTCTGTATCCCGGTCGTAACCTGTCCTCTGGTACGAACGCGCTATGGACTAGTACCTTTGGTAACTTCAAGATGCCTCTCGACGCTGACAAAGAAGCATCACTACAGATTCTCATCTCTGAGGGGTGAGTAAAAACATGAGAAGCAAACTATGGACTGCGGCCGCAATCGCAAGCTTAGCCGTCGCGCTGCCTTCTTGGGCGGCAACCGCTGAAAACTCCGGTTCTGGAGTTCTCCCGGCACCAGTCGCCGTTCGTAGCACGGTTGTCTGCCGCGGCGTTCAAAGTGTCCCCGTAACCGCGGACGCTGAACAAGCTCTTCCGATGCATCTTGTCACCCACCTAAGCTGTGGCGAGCAAGTCGCCGTCGTCTCGGACTCCGAAGGCTACACTGTGGAAATCAGCACCACCAACGGCAAAAGCGGGTACGTCGCGCGCATGTATCTCTCGGAAAATTCCGCGAAGTCCGCAACGGATCCCCGCACGCTCGAAGCCGTGGCCGGAGATAGCGGCATTGCCCGCTGGCAATCTGGCGCTCCTGGCAGCGACCAATTTTTTAGCGCCGGCTCGCTCGTCGAATCGCTCACTGCCAATGGAATCACTGTTCAAGCTTCCTTGCAGGACACCGGCTGGAAGCTGCGGGCCAGCGTCGCCATCGCCAACGAAAGCGCTCAAGAGATCCACTTCAACCCTGCCGGTTTCACGCTCGACGAGTTGACGCCCCGTCTCCGCGCGCTGGCTTATCAGAATCCACGCGATCTCGCCAAGGCGCTAACTCACCAGGTCTATTGGACGAACGCCAGCGCCACCGCCCCGGCCTCCGCCACCTACATGAACACCGCCTACAAAAATTCGGCGTATGTCCCCGCCACTACGAACTATTTGGCGCAGAGAGCGCAGCAGGCACAAGCCTCCGTGCTCGAGGCGCAGACCCTCGCGCCGAAAGACAAATCTTCCGGCGTCGTCTGGTTTCAGCGCGACAAGAACCCCCAGGAACTCAACTTGCGAATCTTCGTCGGAGATCAGATCTTCGAATTCCCGCTTTCCTTCCCTCCACACAACTAAAAAGGCAGAAACAACCACGCGCCAAAACGCGCAAGCCCCACCCGCCCCGTCCTCCGCGTCCCGGAGTCCGGGGCTTCTCGTTTCTGTTCGTTCGTCCTTCGCTTTCTATGACGCTGTTACCTGACGATGATCCATGCGTCTGGCTACGCATAATTACCGAATCTGAACACCTATCCTTGTCCGGTTCCGCACAGCTGTTTCCCGCAAACGGACAATTCCAGAACAATACCTTCCTGTTGAGTGGCTGATAAGTTCAAACAACACAGGGACTTAACAAAGGGAAGATTCGGAAGGCTATCTGCGCTTAATGTAGCAGATTTCAGGGGTGTATCTATGCAAACTCTTTGGCAGGGCGACAGCGCAACTGGTGCCTGCTGGGGTGAGCAATTCAACTACGATCCGTGGGGCAACCTCACCGGAATCAGCCCAGTTTCCTCGGCGTATACTGGGTGCACGCAGGAAAACTGGAGCATGAGCGCCACCCTCAAGAACCAGCTTCAGGACACGGGCAACGACTACGTTTACGATGCGGCGGGAAATCTCATCCAGCCCGGCCCCCTTGGCGGGCCGTATGTTTTCGACGCCGAAAACCATCTCATCTCCGCCGGCGGCATGGCCTATCTCTATGACGGCGACGGCAAACGCGTCGGCAAAGCTCCCGGGAGCACGCCCACGCAGCCCAACTACCTCTATTGGTACGGCCTCGGCTCGCAGATTCTCGAAGAAACCGATGGCGCGGGAAATTACACCTACCGCGATTTCTACTTCAATGGCCAGCTTTTGGCGCGCGCGGAATCCGATTGGGTTGATCATTTCTTTACGGACGCGCTCGGCAACGTGCGCGTTGTCTACGGCGACGGCGATCCTGACGGCGGCACCTCCGAGTATTACCCCTTCGGCGGCGAACGCCCCATCAGCAACGGCAGCAACACCACGGGCGTCGGCGTCCCCTTCAAATTCACCGGCAAAGAACGCGACTCCGAATCCGGGTTGGATAACTTCGGCGCGAGGTACGATTCGTCGCAGTACGGCAGATTTATGACGCCAGATCCAGTGACGATCACGACCGAACGTCTTTATGATCCCCAACAGCTTAACGCATACGCCTACGTGAGAAACAACCCCCTTCGGTTCAACGATCCGACAGGTGAAATTCTGCAGTGCACCAGTGCAAGCACCGACGATGATCAAGCCGCTAAAGACAGACAGCAGTGTTTCAATGATCTAAAGACGATCGCTGGTGATGCGGCTAGTAGACTCTCTATGGATAAAACGGGGCTTATTAGTTTAGACACGACCGGACTTGATCTAAGCAAGAATGAGGGAGCATCACTCGTTAACGATCTCGTCGGTAGCAAGAATACTTACGACTTCAGTATCGGCCCCACAGTTATGACAGATAAGGGGCCCGTCAGAGTCGATTACCTTACCGCGAACCTTCCAACATTTGGAGACCAACCCAAGGGCGGCAATCCTCCGTCTGGCGTCAGCGACATCGTCGCTCTCTACTTCAACAATCCCAACTTGACACAAGTGTCAAACACCAATCTCAAAGTAGCACCAGAATGGGCCGTTGCGTTTCATGAGCTTGCCGAAGCATACGAGAAGATCGATGGAGGAAAGGGTGGTAGCTACGAACAGGGGCACAATGCGGCGCTCCAGCGGGAGATGATGCTCAGAGATCAGCGCCCATACTTGAAGGAGTACAACACAGGCGCAGGCGGGCCGGCAAATTCTCCAAATCCGCAAGGGGGGATCATCATCAAGAGATGAGCATGAAAATCCTAAGGCAGATTGTATTTTCAGCGTCGGCGCTTTTCCTTACGGTGGGAACCGGACTGGCGACTATGCGTGTCGTTCAGAAAGAAATCTCCGTGAGTCGTGCGCTGACAGGTCACGTTCTTGTTCAAGGAACCGATGCACCGGCAGACGGGGTGACGGTTGAGCTCTGTAGCTCCGACTGGAAGACGGTCCTCGCATCCACGAAGACCGATGAAAAGGGGCGGTTCTCTCTGACAAAGCCACCATCGGGAAAACTGTTCTATCTCCGGGTGTCGGGACCAGGCATGGATATTTACGAACTTCGAGTTCGTATCGACAAGCATGCGGCGGGCGATCTAACGATCCTCCTCAGCATCGCCACTTGAACAACCGCTGTCGAGGCCTATACGGTTGTCCGGGAGGCAGTTCCCAAACCGCCAGCCGTGGGCCGTATCCTCCTTGGACAGAACACGGAGCCGTGGCCTCCCACATGGCGCGAAGTGTCCCGGAAGTTCCTCTGTCCAGGCGAAACCCGGGGAAACCGGGGGGGGGACCCGGGGACAGACGGGACGTTTTCTGCTATTGTCCTGCATGATGGCTCGTCTGGCCCGTATTTCTGTGGTTAATGTCCCGCACCACGTCACGCAACGTGGCAACGCGCGGCAGTTTCTTCTCGCCTCGGACAGCGAACGCCTCGTCTACTTGGAGCTTTTGCGGCATTACGCAAAGCTTCACGACCTATCTCTGCTCGGCTACTGCCTCATGTCCAATCACGTACACCTTGTGATCCTTCCGCGCCGGGCGGAATCTCTCGCGCTGGCTCTCAAGCACACTCATGGGCGGTACGCTTCTTATTGGAACGCCTCGCACCGGTCCAGTGGACATGCTTGGCAAGGGCGTTTCTACTCCTGTCCGTTGGATGACGCGCATCTGTGGATCGCTCTCCGATACACGGAGCTGAACCCCGAGCGCGCAAGGTTGGTCGCTAAGGCGGAATCCTGGAGTTGGTCAAGCGCCGCCGCCCACTGCGGCATCACGCACGCGGACCCTTGCCTCGACACGGAACTGTGGGCCAAGCGTTGGTCCTGTGCAGGCTGGCGGGAGTATCTTGCTTCCGGTGAGAGTCCATCCGATGTCGTCGCCATCCGCAAATGCACGCACACCGGGCGTCCCCTCGGTAATCGAGAATTCGTGCGTTCCCTTGAACAAGCCACCTCCCGCTGTCTGGAGCCACAAAAAGGTGGCCGCCCCAGAACTACGCTGCCTCCTCGCCAGCAAACGGAGCTAGCCTTTAACAAGTGATCTCATTCCCGATTTACGCCATGCAAAACCCACGGGAAACCTCCCGTCTGTCCCCAGGTTTCCCAGGTTTCCCAGGTTTCCGAATTCCGTGGCCCAGCCGCGCCTAAATCTCTCTCTTCTCGTGGCGTTTGCCTTGCTCGCGCTTATTCTGGCCGCTGTCGGCGTGTACGGCGTGATGGCCTTTGCTGTAGCGCAGCGCACGCAGGAATTTGGCATCCGCATCGCTCTTGGCGCGTCTCCAGCGGACGTCTTGAAACAAGTGTTTTTTGAAGGCGGCCGTCTCGCTGCGCTGGGCTTGGCGCTCGGCATCATCGCCGCGCTCGTGCTCACGCGCTTGATGGCCAGTCTGCTCTTTGGAGTGCAGCCCAGCGATCCGCTCACCATTGGCGTGGCCGCCGCGCTCCTCGCATTCGTCGCGCTCGCCGCGTGCTACATTCCCGCGCGCCGGGCCACACGCGTCGATCCCCTCGTTGCCTTGCGCTACGAATAGGAGGGTGGACCGCCTTTACCAGACGCGGACGATTTTGACTTTGTCTTTTTCCGAGTCGGTCTGCTCTTGCGGGTTTGGATTTGGTTTTGCAAGAGTGGGCACGCTTTTTCCTTATTCTGTTCGCCAGTCTCGATTCACGAGTTCCGGTCCCATTCGGAGCTGCTTCAATCCGCCGGCGCGGCCCGCGTCTTAGCCCATTCCCGGATCGATTCCACTTCTTCGGCGCGCGTTACGCTGAGAGGTTGCGTCGCGTGAACTTCCCCCAGAAGAATATCTGTCGTCAGTTGTTGCTTCTGCGCAAAGGCCGTATACAGCCCCGCAATAATCGCCTGCTCGATCTCGGCTCCTGAAAAACCGTCGCTTCCCGCCGCGAGCTTCGCCAAATCAAAAGTCCTCGCGTCTCGTCCGCGCTTCCTCAAATGCAACTCGAAGAGCGCCGCGCGAATCTCGGTATTCGGCAAATCCACAAAGAAAATCTCGTCGAATCTTCCTTTGCGCATCATCTCCGGCGGCAAAACCGTGATGTTATTCGACGTTGCCGCCAAAAAGACGCCGCTCTCCCGGTCCTGCATCCACGTGAGCAGCGTCGCCAGCAGCCGTTGCGACAATCCCGCGTCCGCATCTCCACTCGAGCCCGCCGAAGCAAACGCCTTCTCAATCTCATCAATCCACAGCACCATCGGCGCGAGCTTCTGCGCCAATTCCAGCGCCTTGTGCAGCTTTTTCTCGCTTTCGCCTACAAACTTGTCGTACAGCGCGCCCGCATCCAACCGCGCCAGTTCAAATCCCCACTCTCCCGCGACAGCGCGCGCCGCCAGACTTTTTCCACACCCTTGCACGCCGGTAATCAAGATTCCTTTTGGTGGCACCAACCCGAAGCGCTGCCCCTCCGTCGTCAACGCGCTCTTCCGTTTCGCAATCCATTCCCGCAAGCGCTTCAACCCTGCTACATCGCCGAACGAGGCATCGCGCCTCACCGTCTCAATCAAGCCTTCGGTCCGTAGCGCCTGGCGCTTGGCATCCAGTACGTCATCGAGTAGGCCCGCGGCCGCGCACCCTTTTGCAAGGATACACATCCGCAGAGTGCGCAATGCCTCTTCTTCGGATAGTCCGCCGAGGTTCCGCGCGACTTGTCCCATTTGCGCCAGGTCCAAACTCACGGGGATTCGCTGCTCTCGATTTACGTCCGCGAGCACGCTTTTTACGCCCGGCAACAACTCCTCGGCCGTGGGAAGACCCAACTCAAATGGCACAGCCTCGGACTCCAGCTCACCCGGCAGTTGCATCGAAGCGGCCGAAATCACAACTGCTCGACGCGCCGTCCGGAACTTCTCCGCCAAATCCCGCAAGCGCCGGCAAATGCGGTCGTTGTCGCAGTACCGCGCAAAATCCTTCAACAAGAAAATCGCGTCGCCTTGGATCAGCGCGATATTTGCGAGCGCTTGCTCCGGCTGCTCCGTGTTGTAAATCGCCGCGCCGTGAAATTTCGACAGCCCAGTCGTGACGCTCCACTCGAATAGCGGCACACTCAATTCCATCGCCACTGCCAGCAATATCTGCTCGAAGCGCTCTTCCTCAGAAGTCTCCACGGTGATGATCGGGTGCCTGGAGTTCACCAGCAGCCGCAGTTCATCATGTTTGTTAGGTTTGACCATCGCGTCCGTTATGCTCCCTGGATCTGGTAACAATTTTCCATTCCCGTGCTCCGTCCCGAGACCAGCTCTTCACACAGTTTCATTCCCTGCTCCGTTCAACTCGTTTGACAAAGCTCGGTGCCTCGTTTAACGTTAAATGTTCGAGCGATACCCAAAAGGAGCAATAGATGGCCCAGGGACAGGCTACCAAAATCAAGAAGAAGAAAAAGTCGGTTTTGAAGCGGGCGGCACAATCTCATCAACGTGCCGAGGTGAACCGCGCCAACCGCACCCGGGTCAGAACTTTGATGCGCCGCTTGCGCACCGCCATCACCGCCGGTGACGCAACCGCCGCTGGCAATCTTCTCCATCCGACTATGTCCGCGATCGATCAGGCCATCACCAAGGGCGTGCTCCACGAAAACACCGGAAACCGCTACAAGTCGCGCCTCACCGTCGCCTTCAACGGCGTCAAGGCCAAAGCCGCAAAGTAACACCTCACTGCATCCCAGTTGTAATGGCGGGCCTTGGCCCGCCATTTTGCATTTCCCTTCTCGATCCGCCCCTTCTGCAGTCCCGTCAAACCGCGAATCACAGCAATGGATGGTTTCCATTCGATTTACGGATTTTAACGAGAGGGCAATCTCCCTGTAACCGCCTCAAGGCACTGTCTCGTTGCCCATTCGCTATTCATCTTTGAGGTAAAGGGAGGGTGCATGTCTTTGAAGAAAGCTGTGTCCAAATCTTTGCATTGCCTTCGGCTTGGAGTCGTCTGTGTTACGGTATTTCAATTCAGCCTCGGTGGACCGCTAGCCGCTCCGTTGCAGGCCCACGATCACGACGATCACGATCGCGGCGGTACCAGTTCGCCCATTAAGCACGTAATTGTGCTGATCGGCGAAAACCGCACCTTCGACCATCTCTTCGCGACGTACGTCCCGAGGCACGGCGAATCTGTGAAGAACTTGCTATCCGAGGGAATTATCAAGGTGGATGGGACCCCTGACGCCCATTTCAAGAAGGCCCAACAATTCCAGGCAGTCGCTCCATTCAATACGAAATACTTCATCAGCCTGGACAACGACGACAAGGCTCCCTATTCCACGCTGCCAGAGCCGACACTGAATTTTTCGCCCAGCCCCGCCACAGGCGAACCCCCTCCTTTCCCCGCGGCCACGCCCCCAAGCCTCTTGGCAGAAATCGAGCCATCGTTGGAACTCGGCGATCTCAACCTGCTGACCACCGGGGCGTCTGGCGCCGCACAAACTGCCGAGCTTCCCGACTTCGATTCACGAATACAAAATTTCAGTAATCTGCCGAACGGGCCGTTCCCGCTTCAGGGAGCAAATCTCCCTTACGATTCCTACACGGGCGACACCACGCACAGGCTGTTCGAGATGTGGCAACAATCGGATTGCAATATCCGCAATGCCATCCGGCAGAACCCTTCGGGTTGCCTGAGCGACCTGTATCCCTTCGTCATCACCAGCTCTACCAGCGAACCTGACCCCGACAGCTTTCCCCTTGCCAACCAAGTCGATGACAATGGCGGCGGCAATTCCATGGCTTTCTACAACGTGCAAAAAGGAGACGTTCCCGTCCTTAAAGCCCTCGCCGATGAATACTCCATGAGCGACAACTACCATCAAGCGGTCATGGGCGGCACCGGCGCCAACCACGTCATGATGGGCACGGGCGACGTAATCTTCTGGTCCGACGGCAAAGGCAACCCCACAACTCCGCCGTCACACATCGCCAATCCGGATCCGCTGCCCGGCTCAAACAACCAGTACACCGTGGACCTCGGCTTTGACGGTAACTTCGCCGAGTGCGCCGATTCATCCCAGCCCGGTATCGACCAGATTCGCGACTATCTTGCCTCGCTCCCGTATCGTCCGAATCCGAACTGCGAGAAAAACCACTTCTACATGGTCAACAATGACAGCCCGGGCTTCTTGCCGGATGGCACGGTCGACACCACAGGAGCCAAGAGCGGCGGCTCCGTTCCCCCGACGAATGTGCGGACGATCGGCGAAGCGCTTAACGAGAAGAACATTTCCTGGGCCTACTACGGCGGAGCTTACAACGCTGCGGTGAAACTGCAGCAGCTCAAGGAGGCAGGTCAGACTACGACCGATCCGAGCATCCTGGTTGGCGCAGCGTACTGCAACATCTGCAACTTCGAGTCCTACACAAACGCCATCATGGGCGTCCCCGCCCAACGCTCCGCGCACATCAAGGACACCATCGATTTCTTCAACGCCATCGACAACAGCACTCTGCCGGCAGTTTCCTTCGTAAAGCCGGACGGCCTCTTGGACGGCCATCCAGCCTCGTCAAAGTTTGACCTCTTTGAGGCCATGGTCAAGAAAATCGTGGACCACCTCACCGCCAACGAGGAGCTGTTCGCCGAAACCGCGCTGTTCATCACCCTGGACGAAGGTGGCGGCTACTACGACTCCGGCTACATTCAGCCCATCGACTTCTTCGGCGATGGCCCGCGCATTCCGATGATTGTCGTTTCGCCCTTCAGCCGCGGCGGCCACATCAGCCACGTCTACTCGGATCACGTCTCCATCCTCAAATTTATTGAGCGGAATTGGGACTTGAAGCCGCTAACGAACCGTAGCCGGGATAATTTCCCGAATCCACGGGTTGACGACGACAACCCCTACGTGCCAAAGAACAGCCCCGCACTCGGAGATCTCTTTGATCTCTTCCACTTTGACCACGATCGGAATCACGACGGCGGCCACTAAACGCTGGCAAGTAAAGCAATCAGCAGAAGGCAAAAAGGGACGGCCTCTCGGCCGTCCCTTTGCTTTTTCCCGATATCGCTGTGCGCGATGAAAATCAGTTGCGTGTCTTCATCTCGCTGCCGCGCTTGCCACACTGGTTGCCGTTAGCTCCGATACCAAAAACTCCATCACGGCCCGCGCATCTTCTGCCCCGCCCTTCAGGCGGTCATCCGCTTTTTGCAGCGCGCGCAGACCACGTAGCAGGCGCGGCTTGGAAATCTTGCGTGCGTTTTGCAACGCGACTTCCGCTTGCTCTGGCCGCATCCCGAGTGCTCGCGCTGCTTGGTAGCCGTTCGATACGCCTTTCAATTCGCCGGCCTCGATCAGCTTGCGGTACATCCAAGCCATCGCTCCGACCATCGGCAACGGCTCCTCGCCATCGCGCAGCAAGCGGTCCAGAAACTCGAGCGCTTTCGCGGGCTTCCTCGCGGCCAGCAAATCAGCCAACTCCCACACCGTCGTCGTCTTCTCGGAAATCACCATCGCGCTGACGTCATTTCTGCTAATGAACTTCTTCTCGCCCGCGAACGTAGCCAGCTTCTCAATCTCCGTTTTCAGCCGCATCAAGTCCGCTGCCACGAATTCCGCCAAATCCTCCGCAGCACCTTTCTCAAATTCCACAGCTTCTTCCTTGGCAATGGCCCTCGCCAACGCCACCGCCGCCGTTTGGCGTTCTCCTGCATTTTCACCAAGGCCGCATGTCACCACAAGCGTCTTCTCTGCCAGCAGCTTTCCCAACTTCATCCGCTGGTCGAGCCCCGTCGCTTCCACCACAAACATGGTGAACGGCGCGGGATTACTAAGATATGCGGTCAACTGCGCTACGGTCTCGTCCCGGTTTTTTTCGCCGAGCTTTTCGATGGCTTCCGCTTCTTCGAGGAAAACCACTTGCACGGGGGAAAGCATCGCCATGGTCTGCGCCTGATCGAGCGCCGCTTGCGTCTCGCCGCGGCCCGCGGAATAGCGCGATACCGCCCAAGTGCGCGCCGCTTCCGGCACGAATTTCTCGATCAGTTGAGCGCGGCAAGCGTCCCGAAGATACGGCTCTTCACCAAGCAGAAGCACCGCCGGAATCGTTTTCCCGCGCTCCAGCCGTACCAGCAACTCTTCCGGTGAAACCTGCGCCATCCGCCGTTCCCCTAATAATTCTCAGTGACCGCCGCGACCAGCCGCTGCGCAAAATCCTGCGCCAGCCTGTCCAGCGCGGGATCCTGTTCTTCGAAAAAGTTCTTCAAAGTGGTCAGGTCGGTTTGGTTGGCACCGTTGGCCGTGCTGGCCGAGATCTCATACTCGTTGCGAAAAATAAAATTATCCGTGTGATAGAGAACTTTTTGCGTCGCGCTCTCCGTGAAGGTCACTTCGCATTTCACCGTCACAAGCATGGTCGTCGCGCGTCCCGTGGTCGTGTCGAACAGCAGCGGCACCGCCTCCAAACTCAACACGCTCCCTCTCAAAACCGCGTCACCATCTTCAGGATTCGACACCACCTTGTAGGAGGTCTTGGCCAAAAACTCGTGGACCGTCGCGGCCGTCAGCTTTTGTTCCAGCCGGTAACTCGTCGTCTTGTTCTCCAGGGCCGGGACGGCGATCACATGAATGCTTTTCGGCAGCGCCGAACTGTGCCCCGCAACGTGATACCCGCAGCCGGAAACCATCGCGACTGCCGCCATCGCCGCGCGCAAAACTCTTCCGCCGATCATGGCAGCATCTCCGCCAGCTTCACCGCGTTCGCCGCTGGCAACCGTATGTTATCCGCCGCGCCCCACAACCACCACGCTCCCGGCCGCGCCGGATCCTCTTCCGGCTTCGCCAAGTGCGCCACTTTTTCTCCGGCAACGCTCACATTGCTCGGTCCAGGTTCGCCGTCCGACGGAATCAAGAATCCCGCGTCCTCACACGCCGCGACCACCTGCTCAAACTTCGTCCCCGGCGCAAGCTCCGCGCACGCCGCAAACGCCGTCCCATAAAACACCGGCGCATGAATCACTTGCAGGGCCGGCAGGACCGCCTTCTTGCCAACGCAGGCCTTCGTCTCAGCGCGCAACCGTTCTCGCACGGCGTCCAGCTTCTGTTTGCTGCCTGGGCCAAACCTGTCCAGCAGATTGAACGCTATTTGCGTGTCAAACACAGGTTGCCCCATCCCTTGAAAAGACAAAAGCTGTCCTGTCTGGCTTTCCAGCTCTTCGACTCCGGCGCGCCCGGCCTCGGAGACGGCCTGGAAGCAGATCACCATCATGCGCGAGACGCCGATCTTTAACAAACCTAACGCCAGCGAAGCAGCAGCCGTGCCTGCCGCGGAAGGAATGGCATAGACGTCTGCATCCTTTGGAAACTTTCTCGCGTGCAAGGCATCCAGCTTCGGAAACCAGCTCACTGTGGCGTCGTCACCTGCAGTTGCTCCGGATAGATCGATGACCTTCGCATTTGCGGCCCGCGCCGCGCCCAGGTTTGCGCGCGTGAAATCCGCCGAGCCCGTGAAAAATACCTTCCCCGCGCGGTCAAACGTGCCTTCTTCCACCGGCCGAATCAGTACGGGCTCGCCGCCAGCCTCGGTCAACACGCCAGCGGCAATTTCTTCATCCACCAAGCGAAACTCCGCGCCGGCAAACCGGCTTTCTTCCAGCAAGGAACGCAGCTCCGCCCCCAGCAGCGACGAAGCACCTGCAATCACGATTCGGTTGGATCCTCGCTCAAGCGATGGCATGAATCACGCGGCCCGGGAAGCCATGCGGTGCCGCACCATTCGCACCAAATGCAATGCCACGCCCGCAGCGGCGTACGAGCAGGCCACGACGATCAAGACCGGCTCGGAAAATTTCCAGACTACCCACAGAAGCAAGAACAACAACACGATGGCCAATGACGGCTGCTTCCGCGTCCACGGAATGTCCTTGAAACTGCTATATCTAATTGTGCTGGTCATCAGCCCGCCTAACGATCCAACCATCAGCAACCAGGCGATCGACCAGCGCCAATCATGCAAAGGCTCCTTAAAACCGTGCACCATGGCCGCCACCACGCCCGCGGCTGCGGGTGTGGGCATCCCTACAAAGTACTTCGACCCGCCGGGGGCCATCCCCTGGACGTTAAATCTCGCCAGCCGCCACGCGCAGCAGATGAGAAACAGCAGGCAACTGCCCCACGCCAGATCTCCCACGAATTGCGCCATCCCGCCGGCGGCCACGTGCAAACCTCGCACTCCCCATGAATAAGCCATCACCGCGGGCGCAACCCCAAAGCTCACGACATCCGCCAGGGAGTCAAACTGCACACCGAACTCCGTGCTCGTACCCGTCATTCTCGCCACGCGTCCATCCAGAGAATCGAACACCACGGCAAGCCCAATGGCGATGGCCGCATGATCGAAGTCGTTTCTCGTCCCCAACAATGTGGCCACCACCGCATAGTATCCGCAGAAAAGATTAGCCGCCGTGAACAGGCTGGGCAGCAGGAAAATCCCGCGTCGCAGCCGCGGGCTTCGCATGCGTCTCTCTTGAAATGGAATTTCGTGCTGTTCAATTTCCTGCATGGCTAGGTTTCTTTCCCCGCTACAGGTGCGTTTGCAGCCGCATCCGGCGTTTCCAGCTCATTCGAAAGCTTGGCGCGTGTCTTTTTAGGCCAGAGTGCCAGTACGCTGCTGCCACCTTTTACGTTGTCGCCCAGTTTCACCAAAATCTCGGCATCCCGCGGCACCCAAACATCCGCCCTCGAGCCAAATCTTACCAGGCCGATTCTTTCACCTCTCGCCACGCGCTCTCCGGCCTTTTTCCAACTTACCACGCGCCGTGCAATCAATCCGGCGATCTGCTTGAAAACGATCTCTCCCGCATCGGTAGCAAGAATAAAAACGTTCTGTTCGTTTTCCACGGAAGCTTGCTCCCGCATCGCCGCCAGGAATTTTCCCGGTTTATACTCCAGGCTGGTGATGACTCCTCCGGCGGGCGCGCGGTTCACGTGCACATTCCAAATAGCAAGAAATATGCTGATGCGCTTCCCGGGCCGGCCCGCGTGCTCCTCGTCAGTCACCACCAAAACGCGTCCGTCCGCTGGAGACACCACGGCTCCAACCTCGTTTGGGATGACTCGCTCTGGATCACGAAAAAACGAAAAGACAAAAATCGCCAGGCACACGCACACGACGGCGGCTATCGCCCACTCCAATAAATACGCCGCGGCCCCCAGCACAAGAAGCGGCAACCCAAAGTAGTAGCCCTCTTTGACCATGCTTCAGCGAATATACCTCATCGGGGTCGCTCGTTGTGGGAAGGCGGCGAGCAAACAGGGTCATTCTACGACAGAATTTTCGGGAAAGCGGGCGTTATTGCGTATACCGTGCCCGCGCGCGCTGGATACGCGCGGCAATTTGCTCCATCTCATCCTTGCAGTGGAGCTTCATTTTCTTTAGCTTGATTTCTTCCAGGAGGTCTTCTGAACTGAGGTAGGTAGCGGTGGAGATTCGGTGCAGTTCTGCTTCGTATTTCGAGTGTTGCTCGGCCAGACGCTGATACTCGGCGTCTGAATCGAGGAGTATGTCCCGAGGTGCCCGCTGTGCGGTTGCCATGCGTCCTCCTCACGACTGCGCGGATTGAATTGTGAACCCTACATGAACGAACGATAACACTCTGGCTGGCGGCGTCAAGAGGCAACCTCTAGGAAGTTGGTCCTAGCCTGTGAGTTTTATTAGCCATGGTCACAGCCGCCTCGTCCGGTTCCTGATAATAGCCCCTGCGCAATCCCGTTTTGGCAAAGCCGTGTCTCTCGTAGAACGCGATGGCACCCGTATTTGATTCTCGAACCTCGAGATAGAAGCTCTTCACACCTCGCAGCCTGAATTCCTCAAGGGCCGCAGCCAGCAACGCAGATCCTTCTCCCTTGCGCCGATGCGTCTCGCTGACTGCCAGGTTCAGTACCTCGCCTTCGTCCGCAACCTGCCGTCCGATCAAGAAGCCGCTGGTAACTCCGTCCGTTTCGACTACCAGTGCCAGCGATCCGCTGTCTTCCGCCAGTTTCAGGTAGCCCTCTTTCGACCAATTCGCCGACTTCGGCGACTCCTTGGAGATTGCCATCATCGCATCCGCGTCCTCGACGCAGAACTTTCGCACACTCGCGATCCCACCATGGTCACTCCTCTTCTTAACTCCCACTCTTCGTCTCACCCTTCCGAAATATTTCCGCATCGGAACGCCGCACATATTCCGCGTCGAGACCCAGGGCGTCCGTCAAACGCCCATCCAGCGCTCGCTGCCGGCCGATTCGTCCAATCGTGGGCGCGAGCAACTTCGCGCTCGTCTGGACACTTTCTCCCTTTTTCGAGCGTTCTGCCCATATGTCCAGCGACGTAACCTTCTCCGGATCCATCGAAACCCAGGACACCGTCTGTCCCGCCACGTGCTCGCCCACCCATTTCACAAAACCGTCCGGGGCCACAACTATCTCCTGATCTACCAGGGTCAGCCCCGAGTCTTGCCTCCAGTACAAGCCCCCAAATACCTGCTCGCGATGCGCATCCGCAAAAGCCGCTACATACCCGTCACTGCCAATTGCTTGCCACGCGATCGCTTCCAGCCTCGATATACCCGCGACAGGCTTCCCGTAGGCCTCGCTCCACGCCTTCACCGTGGTCAACCCAATCCGAACTCCTGTAAACGACCCCGGTCCCGATGCCACTGCAAACACCTCCACGTCTCGCATCTCAGCCCCTGCAGCCCGCAGCGCTTCTTGCGCGGTTGGCAGCACCCACGACGAAAAGTCAGCCGTTCCTTCATGCGCAACGGCTTTCAAAACTTCGTCATCCCGCAGAACGGCCAGACTTCCGCGCGAATCGCAGGTATCCAAGGCTAGAAGAATCACGGGCGCATTCTACCCCACCCAGGCGTAAGTTTTGGAAAGCGCGTTGGCTGTGCCTCGTCAGGAGCGTTTGCAACATCTGTTTCACCGCGCTGCTTCTCTCGCTACATCCAAAATCGGAGATGAGCCAACAAAGGGCTTCGCCACAACCCGGCCATAGCAATTCAACTGCCAAATCCATACCTAATTTTCCCTAACCTTATGATTCCACAGGATATATCTTGACTCTTCCAACACATTCCCCTAAAATCTATAAGTATCTCAGGGGGCATCCGAATTCATGGACTACAAAATCGGTGACAAGGTCGTTTACCCGAATCACGGCGTCGGACTTGTAGAACAGATTAGTTACGGTGTCTTGAATGGTAGGACCGAGCGTTACTTCATGATTCGCATCGTTTCCAGCGGCCTGCGCGTCATGGTTCCGCAATCAAACGCAGAAACCGTTGGCCTTCGATCCGTGATTCGTTCAACGGAATCCACCAAAGTCCTTGGCTTCCTCGAAAAGGGCAAGCTCAATTCCCATCACGACTGGAAACACCGCTTCAAGGAAAACTCCGAGCGCATGCGCACCGGGTCCCTCCTCGAAGTCGCCGTAGTACTCAAGAGTCTTGTTTCCCTCAGCCGCAGCAAGCCTCTCTCCTTCCGCGAAAAGAAAATGCTCGAGCGCGCGAAGTATCTTTTGGTCAGCGAAATGGCCACCTCCCGCAACACCACCGCGGAAAGCGCTGAAGCCATCGTCGTGAAGTCGCTCGCGAAAGCTAAGCTGCAGTTCCCTGTAATGACCGAAAAATTCGAATAGCTTTTTACCTCTTTTGGGGCGCGGCAAACCGCGCCCCTGTCAAATACCTCTTGGGGTTCTCCCGTCGGCAGCCACCCTGCCGCCACTTACTGTTTCAAACCTTTTGTCCGCGAACCTATGCGCCTCGGCGTCGTCACTTCTATACCTCACTTTTCTCCCGCGTATCTAACTCTCATCTACAGCGCCTAGCGCGACGCCTGCATTCCGCAGTGTCCGTGCCACGGCTGCCGCAATCGCTACCGCTCCTGGCGTATCTCCATGAATGCAAATCGTCTGCGCCGCAACCTCGACCTCTCTACCATCGCTCGCCGTCACCATGCCTCGCTGGACTATCCCCAATGCCTGCCCGGCTGCTTCTTCTGGGTCGCGAATCAGCGCATCCTCGAATTTCCTAGATCGTAGCGTTCCGTCCGGCTCGTACCGGCTATCGGCGAACGCCTCCGCCGCCACAACGAATCCCGCTTCCCGGAACACATCGAGCATCGGCGAACCCGCTAGCCCCACCAAGCACGACGTCGCTGTTCGCCAGCGTGCAACGCCCTCCGCAATTGCGGCAGCCAGTTCGCGATTCTTCACCGCCTGATTGTAAAGCGCTCCGTGCGGCTTCACGTGAACCACATGCGCACTGCAACTCTCAGCAATTTTCGCAAGCGCGCGCACCTGCTCGAACACGGAGTCGGCGACTTCCCCCACCGCCATCTTCAACTCCAGCCTTCCGAAATTCTCGCGGTCCGCATATCCAGGGTGCGCGCCAATAGCCACTCCCGCACGCAGCGCCTGCTCAATAGTCGCCCGCATCGTTTCTGCATCACCCGCGTGTCCGCCGCACGCCACGTTCGCGGACGTGATCGACCGCATCAGCGCTTCCTGCGTGCCATCGGCGATAGCCTCGGGGATCTCGCCCATGTCGCAGTTCAAATCAATCTTCCGCTGAAGGCTTTTCATTCCACTATCAACTCCTTCGAGGCCAGCAATTTTTCCTGCTCCACAAAAGCAATTCGCGCCGTTTCCATCTCCACTCGTTCGAATCGGATCTCATCGCGCGGACGAAGCTGCCCCAGGCTACTCAAGTCCGCCGAAATCACGTTCGCAATCTTGGGGTATCCGCCGGTGGTCTGCTGCTCGACAAACAGGATAATCGGCAAGCCCGACGCCGGGATCTGCACCGCCCCCAACGAAACCCCTTCGGAGATCATTTCTCCACCGGAGGCGACCGGCACGGGCGCGCGTTCGAGCCGCAAGCCCATGCGATTCGATTCCTCTGCAACACGATAGGTAGTCTTGTAAAAGACACCTTGCGCGGCGTGCGAAAACCAATCGTTCTGTGGGCCGGCCGTGACACGCAGTATTTTTCGCGGCGACAGCTTCTCCAGCGCCTTCGCAGCGACCTTCCTCTTGCGAAACGTCCGAAAGCCGCCGCCCGCCGTTCCAATCTTGAGGAGATCTCCTTTGCGCAGCGCCCTTCCTTCAAGCCCACCCAGCCCGCTCAATAAATGCGTGGATGCACTTCCCAAAAACAATTTCACGGCGATGCCGCCGCGCACGCACAAATAACAGCGCGCTCCCGCATGCGTGGCTTCCAATCGCAAGGTCTGTCCGGCTCGCACCTCGGCGGAACACCAAGAGTCTATCTGGTGATTGTCGAGCGTCGCCCCGAAGTCAGCGCCCGTCATGGCGATCTCGGCGTGCTCTGGAAAAACAAACGTCCCGCCAAGCAGCGTCATCTCCAGCGCAGCCGCGCTCTCAGCGTTCCCCACCAAGCGGTTGCCAATCCGCAGCGCAAGCGGATCGGCCGCTCCCGAAGGCGATACGCCCATGGGCCCAAAACCCTCTCGGCCCAAATCCTGTACGGTCGTCAGCAGCCCAGGAGCACGCACCTCAATCAAGCTCATGCGTTTTCCAACTTCGCGAATTGTTCGCGCGAAATCGGCGCAAACCGCACGCGATCACCAATCGTGAGCAGACTCATCTCCGTTCTCTCGGGCCGGAACATCTTCGTCGGCGTGCGCCCCAACAATCTCCATCCGCCCGGCGTTGAAATCGGATACACGCCAGTCTGGCTCCCGGCGATTCCCACGCTCCCCGCCGGCACGCTCCGCCGCGGTGTTGCCAAACGCGGCGTGGCCAGTGCCTCTGGCAACTCGCCCAGATACGCAAATCCCGGCACGAACCCCAGGAAATAGACAGTGTAGGTAGTCGAAGCGTGGAGATCGATCGCCCGCTCCAGAGTCATTCCATGCAACTCAGCCACATCCTTCAGGTCGGGCCCAAACTCGCCGTCGTAACACACTGGTATCTCGACCAACCGCGGCTCCGCCAGCTGTACATTCTCCATTCGCTCGATATAATCGCGCAGAACTTTTTCCAGTTCGCCGTGCCGCAACTTAAGTGCATCAAACCTGATCAAAACTGAACAATACGCCGGATGCCAATTCCGTACTCCCGGAATCGGCTCCAATTCCAACATTCGCAAGAGTCTGCGAACGTGCTCATGCCCCTCAATTGTGATTCGATTTTGTAGGCGCGGGGCTTTTGCCCCGCTCTTCTGAACAGGCTGATCGAAGTAAACGATCAGCGCCTGATCACTGGCAACCTGAAAATGCGCGCCGCCGGTTGCGGACGTAGACATGGGGCAAGAGTATATCCCACGCGCCTCAAGACCACGCGCAAGGTATCCCTTCCTCTTGAGTTAAGCGTTTGCAAGGAAAGTGTGTTACCTTCCGTTTATACCAAAGCATGTAAGGTGCCTTGTGCATACCAGCTATTTGGCCGGCTGTTTCACAATCTTGCTCCTGCTGTTGGCTCCGACCTACGGGAGACAGACTTCCGGCGCATCTGCTTCGATCCAGTCGTCAGCCACTTCCAAGCCGTCCACAGCCGACTATTCGAAAGCCCCATACGTCTTTGAATTCATTGAGACCGACGTGCGCTATGAACCCGATGGCAAGGGGCAGCGCGATCTGAGCCTTCGCGTACGTATCCAATCTGAATCGGCGGTGCACGAGTTCGGACTCCTAACCTACGCCTTCGCCTCCCGATTCGAAACTTTGGAGGTGCTCTTTGTGCGTGTGCATAAACCGGACGGAACGGTATTGGAAACACCAAACTCCGACGTGCAGGAAATTGATTCTGCGGTCAACCGGGAAGCGCCGATGTACACCGATCAACGCGAGAAGCACATCGCCGTCAAATCGCTCGCTGTGGGGGACACGCTCGAGGCGCACATGCGGTGGACCATGACCGAACCTCTGGCACCGGGCCATTTCTGGTATGCCGATTCCTACTTCACAGCAGGCATCTGCTTGCAGGAGACGATCAAGTTCGATCTGCCCGCGGGCCTCCCCGTAAAGCTGCGAAATTCAGATCCTCAACCCAGCGTTCAAGACGCGGGTGGGCGCCGTATCTATACGTTTACGCATTCCAATCTCAAACATGCCGAAGAATCCAAGATTCCCGATTGGGAGAAGAACATCAGCGGCGCTCCGCTCCCTGATCTTGAGCTTTCCTCGTTCACGTCGTGGGCGGAAGTGGGAGCATGGTACAACTCGCTCCAGCAGCCAAAGATTGAGGTCACTCCCGAAATTCGCGCGAAAGCGGAAGAACTCACCAAGGGGAAAACATCAGACGATGAAAAGCTGCATGCCATCTATGATTTTGTTTCGACGCGATTCCGCTATATCGGTGTAGATCTGGGTCTCGCCCGCTACACTCCGCATTCGGCGTCGGACGTTTTGGCGAACCGTTATGGAGACTGTAAGGACAAACATACCCTTTTCGCTGCCCTGCTGCAGGCGGTCGGCATTAACGCCTATCCGGCGCTCATCAGCTCCAGTCTCAAGATTGATCCCGCATTTCCATCTCCAAGCGCTTTTGATCATGTGATCTCTGCAGTTCCGCGAGGGGATTCATTTGTATTCCTCGACACCACGCCGGAAGTTGCGCCGTTCGGGCTGCTGCTTCGCAACTTGCGCGATCGACAGGCCCTCGTTATACCGGCTTCATCTCCGGCACGGCTTGTCACCACTCCCGCGGATCCTCCTATTCCAAACTACGAACATGCGAAAATTGAGGCTTCCATAAGTATCAATGGCACGCTGGATGCCAAAATGCGTTTCGAAGATCGTGGAGACAGCGAGGTTCTGTTACGTTTGGCGTTCCGCAGCACGCCGGAAAACCGATGGCAGGAACTTACGCAGAAGATCGTGGCTGCCTTGGGATTCGGGGGAACAGTCAGCGACGTTTCCGTGGCTCCGCCCGAAGATACTGGGCAGCCTTTCTGGTTCAGTTTTGCCTATCACCGCACGGACTATCCGGAATGGAAAAACCATCGTTTCGTATTGCCCTCGCCGCCGATTGTCCTGCCGACTCTCAACGAGGAACAGAAGCTTTCCAAGACAGCGCTTCCCTTGGGCCCCATTCAGGATGTGACGTATGACTCGCTAGTCAAGCTGCCCAAAGGCTTGATTGCCCTGCCTCCACAAGGGGTCGACCAGAAGTCTGACTTTGCCGAGTACACGGCAACTTATTCGAATCAGGACGGGGCACTTCATGGCGTTCTCCACTTCCAATCACTTCTGCGCGAGGTTCCCGGTGGGGAGCGTTCCGTGTACGACAAATTTTCCAAGGAGATGAACGACTCAGCCTACCGATATATTCCAGTGGCCGGCGATTTCGTGGCTGCGGGCGGCGCCAAAGCGCCTGCGTTTGACCTTATGCCAAGCAAGCCCGAGGACTTGATCCATTATTTCGAACAACAAGTATCGGCCGATCCGAATAACACGCAAGCGCTCAGTTCGCTTAGCCTAGTTTATTGCAGCATGGGCCGAGCCAAAGACGCGGTGGCACTCCTCGAAAAAATCGTCAGCGCGAAGCCGGAAATGGCGGACAAGCTTCATTTGGCGCTCGGAGAGGCTTATCTCGCTCTTCCGGATGAAGACAGGGCGATGGGGGAATTCAAGCCGTATCTGGCGGCGGACCCCACGCCGCAACGATTGAACCGAGTAGGGTACGATCTCGCCGATGCCAACGTGCGACTATCGGATGCGCTCGCCTACTCGACGCGTGCCATTTCCTCTCTCGACGCCGACTCAATGAAAATTTCCGCCGACGATCCCAGCCAGTCTGATTTCAGACTCATGCCGGAACTCGCGGCGAATTGGGACACGCTTGGATGGATCTACTTTCGTATGGGGAATTATTCCGCGGCTGAGAAGCACCTCGAAGCCGCGTGGGAACTTGATCAAGCGGCCGCCATTGGAGAACACCTGGTTGAAATTTACGAGAAGCTGGGGAAAACGGCCAAAGCCTCCGTGGTCGTCAACATGACGCAAGCTCTCTACAGTGCCACGGCCGGTCCACCCCATGGAAAACTCCATGATGCTCTCGCGGACGAAACTAAGCGTCTCCATCCCCTCCTGAACGCGGCCACCAAGTCCGGATATTTCGGCGTTCATTCTCTTCAGGGTCAGGTCGCCCTGGTTGATATGCGGTCAGTGGACGTCGTCGTTCCTAACCCGCCGCAGGCCGATTCCGTCGATGCCGTGTTCGCAATTTCCTTTTCCAGGGGAAAAGTCGAGAAGGTCGCGTTTCTGTCTGGGTCTCCGGAGCTCAAACGCTTCGCAGGCGCTATCGCTTCCGCAAAGTACTTCGAATCCTTGCCGGACGACACTCCTGCACGCATCTTTCGTAAAGCGACCTTCAATTGTTCGCGGTATTCGAAACACTGCATGCTGTTTATCGCGACGCCAGAAGAAGCCATGAGGCCGGTCCCAACATTTGTCCCCGCCCAAAATCAACGTATTCCCCCACTAGCCGCAATTACGCCAGCGTCAGGCTTGGATCGGCATTGAGCGAGGCATCCGCGAAGACGCCGGCACGAAACCGCTCATAGGCCGCGGCGGCAATCATTGCGGCGTTATCCGTCGAAAGCGCCCGGCTTGGAAAAAATACTTCGAGTCCCCTGCTCTTCGCGCGTTCTTCAAATGTTGCTCGCAACTGGCTGTTCGCCGCCACGCCACCCGAAACCAACACGCTGCCGACCGCCAGCTCTTCCGCGGCCATCATCGCGCGGTCCACCAAATCGCGCACCACCGCGTTCTGAAACTCGCGCACCAGCGCCAGCGTCTGCGGAGAACACAGCGGCACCAATTGCTCGAATTTGCGCTCGCCGCGCTGCAAAGCTTCTTCTCTTGCTCGAATCTCTTCCGAATATTCCGGATGCTCGCGCACGTGATACAGCACTGCCGTCTTCAACCCGCTGAAGCTGAAATCCAGCGCATTCCCCCGTGTTTTCGTCGGACCAAATTTCACGGGAGCGGGCGCGCCACTCCCAACCGCCGCCAATCGATCCAGGATCGGCCCGCCGGGATATCCCAGCCCAAGCAGCTTGGCAACTTTGTCGTACGCTTCTCCAGCCGCGTCGTCGCGCGTCTGTCCGATTTTTCGGTAGCGCAAAAGCCCCCTCAAATCCTGCGCCCCGGATTTCCGCTCATTCCAATCGCGCTCGTCCGAATTCTGCCCGTTTGAATCCCCCGCTGTCACCTCATACAAAACCGTGTGCCCACCGGAAACAATCAAGCAAACCGCCGGCAATTTCGCGACGCGTCCTGCTTTATCCGCCTCCAAAAAAACCGCATGCACATGCCCCGCCAAATGGTTCACTGCCACCAGCGGCTTCCCCAGCGCCTCGGCCAGAGTTTTTCCATATGTAATTCCCACCAATAGCGCCCCAACAAGCCCCGGCCCCTGCGTCACGCCAACCGCATCCACCTCGGCAAGCTTCATCCCCGCCTGTGCCAGCGCTTCTCGCACGACCGGCACGATCTGCCGCAAATGTTCGCGCGACGCCAGTTCCGGCACCACGCCTCCATACTTCCTGTGAATATCGATCTGCGACGCTACCACGCTGGACAAAATCTCCCGCCCATCGGCCACGACTGCGGCAGCCGTCTCATCGCATGACGATTCAATCCCCAGAATGCGCGTCATCTTCGGATTCTCACTGAACCAAGCTACAGCTTCAAATTCTTCAAGTATTCGCGAAAGGGAGCGCCCAATTCTTCGTTTTGCAATGCGATTTCGACGGTGGCTTTCAGAAATCCAAGTTTGTCCCCCGCGTCATACGAAATACCGTCATAGATGTACGCCCACAGCCCATCCTCCTGGGCCAGCAGGCGCAGCGCGTCAGTCAATTGGATTTCGTTTCCCGCGCCCGGTTTGGTGCGTTTCAAGCAATCGAATATCTGCGGCGGCAGAACGTATCGTCCCGTGATCGCCAAATTTGACGGCGCATTTTCTGGTTTCGGCTTTTCCACCAGGTCGCGAATCCTCAACAACCGCGCTCCGAAGGGCGCTTGCGGGGCTGGTTCGCCGTCCACGATTCCGTAAAGATGTGTTTTTTCCTTGGGTACTTCTTCCACGGCAATCGCGCCTACTCCCGTTGCTGCGTACACATCGATGAGTTGTTTGGTGGCCGGATTCTTTCCTGGAATCAGTACATCTCCCAGCAAAACCGCGAATGGCTCGTCGCCGACCAGATCCTCCGCCACCAGCACGGCGTGTCCGAGCCCCAGCGGCTCTTTCTGACGCGTGTAACTCACCTGCACCATGTCGCTGATTCGCCGGACCATCGCCGCTTGATCCTTCTTCCCTCTTTCTTCCAGAAAGCGCTCGAGCATGGGCGCATGGTCGAAGTGATCCTCAATCGAATTTTTCCCTTTCCCAGTCACGATGATGATGTGCTCGATTCCAGAGGCGACGCACTCTTCCACCACGTACTGGATCTGCGGCTTGTCCACCACCGTCAGCATCTCTTTGGGTTGTGCCTTGGTCGCCGGCAAAAAGCGAGTCCCGAGACCCGCAGCAGGAAGCACCGCTTTGCGAACTCTGCGTCGTGCGATTGGAGGTCGTGGAATGTCAGCCATGCGTTTGCTCTCGCGGCTACTTCTTCTTAGCCGCTTTCTTCTCCTTCGGGGAACTCTCCTTGGCACTCGCTTCAGTTGGTGAAGAATCCTTTCCGCTTGTTTCTTTCACGCCTACATCTTTCACGGCGGTCTCCTTGCTGCCGGACTCCTTGCCATCGCTCGCCGGCTTGTTCTCTTTACTTCCCCCCTCCGGCGATTTCCCCGCGTAGTCTGTCACGTACCATCCCGACCCTTTAAATTTTATCGCCGGCGCGGTGATCACCGATTCCACTTTTCCGCCGCAGTGCGGGCACTTCTTTAGGTGCGGTCCGCCGACTTTCTCGATTTTGTCCGTGTGACGCCCGCACTTCAGGCATTTGTATTCGTACAGTGGCACAGCTACTCCCTCCGCTATGTCTCCAAACAAAAAAGTATAGCATGCGTCACAAAATGTCTCCGCAGCGCGTGCTAGACTCAAATGCATGAGCGGAGCCGCAACAGCCGGCACGGAAACTCCGTTGGGCTGCTTGTACCTCGTCGGCACGCCCATCGGCAATCTCGAAGATATGACCCTCCGCGCTCTGCGCATCCTCAAGGAAGTCGATCAGATCGCCTGCGAAGATACGCGCCACACGCAAAAGCTCCTCACCCACTACGAAATTCGAAAACCCCTCATCAGCTATCACGAACACAACGAAATGACGCGCGCGCCCGAGCTGCTTATCTCTCTCGAACAAGGCGCGAAAATCGCTCTCGTCAGCGATGCGGGCATGCCGCTGGTCTCCGACCCGGGTCATCGCCTCGTCACCCTTTGTTTGCGCCATCATGTTCCTGTCGTCCCCATCCCCGGACCGTCCGCGCTTCTCGCTTCGCTCGCCGCCAGCGGTTTGCCCAACGAGGAATTTCTTTTCGTTGGTTTTCTTCCCGCTCGCACCGGCGAACGCCGCCGCGCCCTCGAACGCCTGCGCATCGAGGATCGCACCATCATTCTTTACGAAGCGCCCCATCGCATTACGGAATGCATCGCCGACGCCCGCGAAGTTCTCGGCAACCGTACCGCCTGCATCGCCCGTGAAGTCACCAAGCTCCACGAAGAATTTCGCCGCGGCAAACTCTCCGAACTTTTCGCCTCGCTCCAAGAGCGCCCCGCCAAAGGCGAAATCACCCTGCTCATTGGCGCTGAAGATCCCGCCGACGCCCGCACCCCCGCTAATTCCATGCAGAGCCTGGCCGAGCGTGTCGAAGAATTAATCCACCAAGCCAAACTCGATCGCAAGGAAGCCCTCAAACTCGCCGCCAAAGAGCGCGGCCTTACTCGCCGCGAAGCCTACGACAAAATGGTCACCGCGCGCGAACCTGAAAATCACGATTCGTGACTGGCCATTCGCAACGGGTGACCGTGGCCCTGACAATTGATCTCAGAAAGACGTTTCAGGAATGCGTTGATAGATGGGGCATCCTCCAACTGAAACGATCCGCCTGCGAGATCCATTTATCTCGACGAGCCGTTTTATGGAGCACCTCCGGCTGGAAAGACCCCACGCGCGGGCCCAGCCTTGCATGAAATAAAACCGCAAAGGTGTGATACCGGGGTGTGTTGAAGTAATCGTTTAATTGGTTTCCCCCGAGTCTGCAGCCGCGCGCTATCGACGAGTGTTGAGGGCATGCATCGCGATATGCATATTGCGTGTGCTCTATTCCGTCGTAGAAGGGATGGCGTGGTCCGCGGTCAGCGGAAATCCGAGTGTCCCGGCATTGCCTGAACCCAGATCGTAGATGCCGCTGCGTAAATAGATGTCGCCCGGCGGTACGTCTATCTCCAGATGAAATGGGAGCCCATTCGTTTGGAGCTGCGCGTAAATGGCCGGTTGCAACGCGAGCCTGCTCTTGCGTTTCAATATATTGATGATTTTGCCGTTCCGATCGTAAGCGACAAGCATAGTCTCAATGCGCCCGTGCCGGACGCCATCCGAGCTGGCTCTCAGGGCAAATCCCTGGAGCGAAACGACAACGTCGACACCATAGCGGGTGAAAGAGCCTTTCATTTCGGTGTTTAGGCCGGCGCGGCTTGCGTCGGGTGCGGGTTGCGGATGAACTGGGCTGGCTTGAATCTGGTAGGTAATCTGATCGAAATTGGGCATGCCAAAGCCAACGAGCGGAATAAGCGGATCCTCGATGGCGGATTGGCTTGCCTCGGGCTTATCGGCGTAATAGCCGCGGCGATAGGAAAGCCTATAGTCCGCGTTCGTGAGTTTTACTTTAATGTGGCGATATTTGCCGTCGGTTTTGCGGTCGGTCGGGGCGTAAGCAAGAGTGTAGTAGTGCGAGCCCTCCTCTACGGCTTTTGCCATCGCTGCGTCGAGGCCGTTGGTGTTGTAAAAGGCGCGGCCGCCGGTTTCCTGAGCGAGCGTTTCCATGGCGATTTGAGTGGCCCTTAGCTCGCCTAACAGACCATTGCCCTCTAGCTGGGACACGTCGAACATTGGGTCACCGATAAGACCGCGGGCGGAGACTGGATAAATGGCGACTTGCGCAGCGGTGAGCATGTCCGAGGTTTGTTGGACGTGTTCCTGATGTCCGGGAGTATGCACTTTGTCTTCGGGAAAGAAGCTGATGGGGAAGGTGTCCGCGAACCAGATTACGTTTTTGCGCGCGGGTATGCCGGAAAGATAGCGCCCGAGATGCTGAAAAGCCTGCAATGTCAGATCACTGCGGCTACCAGCCCTGAAGGCCGCCTCTTGACCTAAATATTGGCTCACGGCGTCAACCGCAGCTGGCGAGGCCTGCATCATGACCATGGCTGAAAGCCCTTCAAGTTCGGCGGCGTGCCGTGACGGAGTTGGGTTCAGCCAGGAGCTTTCCGGTATAACCCCGCTCTGCCTGTCGTCTAATGCTGCGGAAAGCTCCGAGAAGTCCGTGGTAAAACCGCGAACGAGGCGCAGTCGTTGCGTGTTGAGAACAAAGATCGCGAGGCGCGTTCCGGGCGGTACAGTTTTCAAGTATTTGATCGCTTGGTTGCAGACGTCTTTCTGGAACCAAGGATACGTATTCAACAAATCGATTAGAAGGACGTTGACGGAATCGCCGGGCTTCACCGGCTGAAAGTTCGAGTAGACATTCGGGGGAAGCGGGGGAAAGTTGACCGGCACAGAGGTTTCGCGTTTGTGTTCCTCAAAAGAAGAGATAGCTTGGGGCTTGCCATCCTCGGCGACTTGGAATTCCGGCTGGCGCAAATTTGGGATTGTTTCGCCTTTGTGATCAGTGACCACGACATCCAGAAGCACGACGCGAGTTTCCACCTTGATCGCGGATGTTGAGGTCTGAGGCGGTTTGCTCACATCGCGAAGGGGAGGGGTCTGTGCGTGAAGCGCGGAAGCCGCGAATGCCGCGAGAAAAAACCAGAGCAGGTAACCCTTACAGCCTTGAGCCATCCGAGCCCCTCCTTGTGAAAGGATCTCAACGCAATAAGTTGAGCCTTTCACACTTGCTATCGACTGCCTATTTCCTTCTTGTCCACTAGGACGTACCCGGCGTAGATTCGGGTGCAGCAGCTCTTTGGAAAGTTTCGGCGGCCATGGCTGCCAAGCCCATTTATGGATGGAACCTCTTGAGACGCGGGCCGCGGCTATCGCTCTGCAGGGCTGCGCGCACTCTGCGTCTCGGCACTATTCTTTTTTGGTTTCTGGATTACAGTTGCGCTCTGATACAGCTGCGTTCGACCGCCCAAAACTGCCGTTCAACCCTCGAATTCAACCATTCCCTGCAAAATACTTTACTTTATCAGTAACCCAGTGCTACCATTTCCCATGTTGTCCTCGCCAGGCGCCCGTGCGCTGTACCTTTCGTCCAATGCTTGTCCCAGTCTGAAACTTTCCAGCGCGCCAGCGCCCGTCAACGCTATGTCCTTTAGAATCCGCACTTACGAAAAAGTCGCCCGTAACTCCCGTAGAATCCGCATTTCCAAAACACAGGACTTAAAACTCTTTAGAATCCGCACTTACGAAAAAACAGGGACGGGGGGAGTCTTATTGTTAACCAGAAACTCGACGACAAGGTTCTACCCCGAACGACTAGGGAGAGCGACGCAGCCCGGGGGGAAAGCCAATCTTGGCTATCCTCCTTCTCCACCAGTCACGAGTCATCACTCGCGCTCTTGCACTCGTCGGCGAGCTGCACGACAGGGATGAATTGAAGTCATGCCCCGAGCTTCGGACATTAATGATTGATTGTCGATCGGAAGGCCGCGCCATCCAGGAGCGGCTTGAGGCTTTGCAGGACTTGAGGCAAATCAGCTGCGAGCGTGGTCACGGTCAAAACTCCGACCGAACTCCCGCTTCGCGCATAAATCCGTCGGTAGACGAGTTCCTTGCCGTCCTTGGTCGAGTGACGAACGTCTACGGCCATACTTTCTTCCGCCCCGCCCACGCGCGGCGGCATCGTCGGCTCGATCTTGGGATCACGCAGGTAGCCGCGCAGCATGCTGATTTGCGACTCCACAAACTGCTGCAGCGAAATTCCGCCGAGAGCTTCTTCACTAGCCGCCAGACTGCTGGGAAATTCACCCTCGGCATCGCGTTGCAGACCGAATTCTTGCTGGATCTGCCACTTCTCCGGTATTGCGAAGAACGACCAGCCCATGACGGAAAACGCCGGTGCAGGCAGCTTGGTCCCGGCGCGCGCATCTGGAGGAGCGCTGGGTTTAGGAATGGCCGCCGCAGGGGATGCGGCAGGAGCCGGAGCCTGAGGCTCGGCCAGATTGGCGCGCGAGAATGGCGGCGGCTTTGGAGCAACCTGTATGGGTGCCGGCTTATCGGGCGCGGGCTTGGCCTCTTCCACGGGCCGCGCCGCGGGAGGAACTGCGATAGGAGTCGAAACCATTTCGTGGGACGCCTGGGGCTTCTGAGGCTCAGCCAAGGAGGCGAGTTTCGCATCGGGAACGATTGCCACGCCGAAAATCGTTTGGCCGCCCTTGATGTCGTCGCCGTTCGCAAGCATCGCATCCTTTATGCGTGCGCCGTTCAAGAAGGTGCCGTTGCTGCTCTTCTTATCGATGACGCGGCAGCCTTTCGGCCCGCACTCCACCGCAAAGTGCACGCCGGACATAAAGGTGTCGTGCGGCAAGGCAAACTCCGCGCGGCCCTCGGCGCGGCCGAAAGTTACCGTCTGCCCGGTTACGACGGGGATTTTCTTGCCCGCAAACGGCCCTGCCTTGATCTCGAGAAGCATTCCCACTGATCGGAGCTCCAGAAATGATTTTTATAAAAGCCTTCGCCTATGATAGCAAGTCCAGCGACACGAAGATCTTAGCTGAAGCAATTCGCGCCGAGGGAGGAACACAAAACAGCGCCCACATTGACGGGGACAGACCAACATTCCTATCCCATCCTCCGAACTTGCTTCCCGCCTCGGGAGCCGGTCATTCGGGGAGAGTTTGCCAGCGTCTAAACGCATAATCCAGTTCGGAAAGAGTAGACGCATATTCCGGCTCCGTGTCTTCCAATGTTCGGACGGCTATCACGCCAACGTTTATGCGCTCAAGATCGGCGAGCGAAGGAGCCCTACTTTCGGCGACACAACGGGCCATGAACTCCAACTGCGCCAAGATGCTCTTTTGGAAGGAATCATCCGGACTTGCCGCTACGTGTTGGCCGGCATTCGAGAGGCTAGTCTGAAGAACCTCGAGGAACTTGGATTTCGAATTGATAAGCAGAGCTTTCATGTAGGAACGGCCTCTATTTCCCGGAAGGCTTCCAAAGTTGTTTTTCTTTCGGAATGAAGTATTGAGTCTTTCCGCCCTTGGTCTGAACCGGCGGGTCAACCCAGTCCGCCACGACGGGTGCAGCCGCGCTCTTCAAGCATTTCATCAAGCCACCTGGATTGAGGCCTTCGCGCTTGAGGGCTTGTTGAGGGTCGGGAACTCCGAGGTCGGTTGGTTTGGCAGACGGGTCGTCCGTGTAGTACTGCCCTTTGCTACCTGGCTTTCCCCAGCGAAGCAACTGATCTGGAGGAGGAACAATGACAACCTCAAGCGGCTTGGAGTAGTCAATGCATCGCAGGTGGCTGCGTATATCCGCCGGAGACATGGAAGGACAGTTTTCATTATAGAACTTGGCCGCAACCGCCTTACGGGCGGACTGCTGAAACGGACCGTCACCTTCGGCCTTGGCGGCGTTGTCCAAGTTTTGAGCATACTGTTCGGGCGTGAGAGGAGGGCCTGGCGCATCAGAACCAGATGGCGTGGCAGGGATAGGCGCAGCAGCAGGTGCGGAAGATTCAGAAAGAGCGGATGGGACAGAAGGTGTGGAGGGTGCCGAAGGTACGGAGGGTGCCGAAGGCGTGGAAGGCGCGGGCGAGCCTGCCTCGCCGATGATGACGGTGAAACAGCCGAGGACGATGACGCCGCCGTGGACAGTGGGATCGCCGACGCGCGCGGCCATCAGGCCACCGATCAGGACCGTGGGCGAACCCATTAGGATGACGTCGGGCGGCCCGACGCACGTGAGCATATCAGTGATGCGTGCAGCGGGAAGGCCGCCGATGAGGACCGTGGGCTCGCAGGGCGGAAGGATCGGGCCTCCGACGTGAGGGACGATGCCCGTAACCATGGGGCAAACGTGCATGTCGGTTGTGCGGGCTGCTGGTGGCATTTCGTCCTTAGTCCTCAGCAAGGCTTGTTTGCCGAGGAAAATCGAAGCTACATCTTCCCACCTTTGCTGCCATCGTCGGCGGTGTCCGGATCTGCGGGGCTGGTGGGACTAGAACCACTGCCTACTCCGGGCGCGCCTCCACTATTGATCAGAACCAGCGGAGTTCCCGAAATCGCAATTCCAGCCGGCCCAATATTGATGAACCCACCGGAAGCCTTTATGGTGAGTTCCAGCCCAGCCTCAATCACCACGTTCATTCCGGCCTTCAAATGGATTTCCTGTCCAGCATCATGGGCGAACTTCATCCCGGTTTTTTCATTGAGCGACTGTCCAATATCAAGGGACATATTCTGGCCGATCTTTTCGTTCAGGTTCTTAGCGAAATTGCCGTTCTTATCGCCCTCGACTTTTTCTTTCTGGTCGCCTTTGACGATCAGATGTCGGCTGGCGCCGACGAATTCGCGGGACTCATTTTCGACGCGGAGGTCCATGTCCTTTTCGGCGTTCATGAAGATCTGCTCGCTGCTTTTTTTATCCTCGAAGCGAAGCTCATTGAAATTGCTGGAGCCCCCGCCCTTGGTGCTGCGAGTGAGGAAGGTGGTGCGCGTTTGATTGTCGGCGAGTTTGTAGGGGGGCATTTGCTCGTCGTTGTATACGCGACCAGTGATCAGCGGACGGTCGGGATCGCCTTCGAGAAATTCGACGATGACCTCCTGTCCCATGCGCGGGATGTTGATGGCGCCCCAGTTTTTTCCGGCCCAGGGCTGCGAAACGCGCACCCAGCAGGAGCTTTTTTCGTCCTTTGAGCCTTCGCGGTCCCAGAAGAAATGGACTTTCACGCGGCCATACTTATCAGTCCAAATTTCTTCGCCGGACTTGCCGGTGACGACAGCAGTCTGGGGGCCCTGAACGAAAGGTCTTGGCGTATGGCGCTGGGGACGAAAAGGCACGGAATAAGGAATGCACTTGAAATGATTGGAATAGTGCTCGTCGGAATCCGCGCCCACTCCCGAATAGCTGCCTCCAACGGTCGCGGAATGCTGGATTTCCGTTAGAAGATAGGTTTGGTTCTGGTCGGATCGAGAATGACCGGAAAGATCGAAGCGATATCCGGTGGCAAATGTCCGGCAGGTTCCAGAACCCACGCCGATCAAGTGAATGGTCTCTTCTTCCTGCATGCGAATCTGCGTGCGAGATTCGCCTTCGGCTTTTTTCGTGTATTCGCCGGGATAATCGAAGACCTCGTATTTGTCGTTGCCGCCGACTTTGAAGATGGTGTCTTCGTTGGCCAGCAAGCTTGTGCTGGGAGTCTCGAAGTTGTAGTCCGTCATGGCGTATTTCCCTGGGCGAAGCTCTTGTTCGAGATTCCAGGAGCCGACGAGATCCTCATCCTTGAGATAAGCGCCGCCGGTGAAATCCACACGAGCCTTGGATTGCACGGGGCAGGCCTTGTGCACGCTGGGCTTATTGCCCATCACGAGCGTGTGCTTGTTCTGTTCGTGTTCGAAGAAATAGAAGATGCCGTACTGCTCCATGAGGCGGGAAACGAAACTGAAGTCCGTTTCGCGGTATTGCACGCAGTATTCGCGCTGCTCAAAATCGCCCTGAAGAGAGTTGCGAAAATCGCCGAAGCCGCGATCCTTGAACACTTTGGCGACGATATCGGGGATGGTCATGTTCTGAAAAATCCGGCAATCGGCTCTTCTGGTGAGAAACCAGAGCCAGGGAACAATCTCGGCATGATAGTGAGTGAAGCGCTGGTCCACACCGGACTGCGCGAAGCGGCTGACGTGGCCATTGAAATAGCGTTTACTGCCGTCGGCGAGTTTAAGGGAGACGGTGACCTGCTGCCCGATAATTTTGTTGAAATCGATAGACGAGTTTTCGGACCACAGCTCGGCGGAAACCCTGAAGAGCCTCGAGACGGCTTCCTGCGCGGCGAAACCTTGGAGGAGAAATACGTCCTTCCCCAAAGGGGTGTCGATAGCAATGATTCTATCGTCTTGCGTGTAGGCCATGTTCGCTGGACACTCTCTCTCCTAAACGATTTTGCCAGTCGCGTGCACTAAACATAAGTGAAAGCACCACTCTCACCGACGGCGACGTGGATAGAGGACGGCTTTTGACGCTCGGCCATGCGGCTCAGGAGGTAGCGCGAAACATCCGGGAGCATGGTGTTGGTCAGGATGTTGTCCACGTTGCGCGCGCCGGATTCCACCTCCGTGCATCGTTTGGCAACTTCGGCCACCACGGCTGGGTCGTAGGTTAGCTCGATTTTGTGATTTTCGCGAATGCGACGCTGAATTTTGCCGAGCTTCAGCGTGACGATTTGCCGCATGGCTTCATCGCGGAGCGGAAAATAAGGAACGGTGACGAGGCGGCCCATGAAGGCAGGCTTGAAGATTTTGTTGAGTTCGGGTTTCAGTGCTTTGGCCAGGCCATCGGCGCTGGGAGTAGTTTCGGGATCGGCGGTGAGCTTCATCAGAAGATCGGTGCAAGCGTTGGAGGTAAGAATGATGATGGTGTTCTTGAAGTCGATTTCGCGGCCTTCACCATCTTCCATATTGCCCTTGTCGAAAACCTGATAGAAGAGTTCGAGAACGTCGGGATGGGCTTTTTCGCACTCGTCGAGCAAGACGACGGAGTAGGGACGGCGGCGGACGGCTTCGGTCAGGACGCCGCCTTCGCCATAGCCGACATAGCCCGGGGGCGCGCCTTTCAGGCTGGAAACGGTGTGCGCTTCCTGGAACTCGGACATATTGATGGTGATGAGGTTGCGCTCGCCGCCGTAGAGAAAGTCGGCGAGAGCAAGAGCGGTTTCAGTTTTGCCGACGCCACTTGGGCCGACGAGCATAAACACGCCGACGGGCTTGACCGGGTCGTCCATGCCTGCGCGATTCGTGGAAATACGCTGGGCGATGGCTTCGAGAGCGTGGTTTTGGCCGATAACGCGGGCGGACATGAGATCTTTCAGATGGAGGACGGTATTGATTTCATCCTGCTGCATTTTGCCGACGGGGATGCCGGTCCAGGCGGAGATAACTTCGCCGACGATTTGCGTATCCACACAAACGCGCATAAGCGGCGAATCGCCTTGCAGTGCGTCGAGTTCGGCATTGAGTTTGGCAAGTTCGGCGCGGAGAGCGGCTGAATCCGTGGCGGGCTGGGCGGCTGTTCCCGCGGCGGTGGACATGGCCGCAGGAGGCGCGACAGCAGCGGTAGCGGGCGGAGCGACAGCGGCTTCGAGCTGCGTGCGGATATCGCGAATGCGGGAAACGAGGGAGAACTCCTTGTCGCGGCGCTCTTCGAGAGTCTTGAGGCGCGCGGCGACCTCGGTTTTTTGTTTGGCGATATCGGCGAGGCGTTCGGAATGATCGACGCCGACGGCAGCTTCGCGCTCGAGGACGCGCTGTTGGACTTCGAGATCATCGACCTGGCGCAATGCATCCTCGATCAGGGGAGGAGTGGCGTTTTGCCCGAGCGAGAGGCGTGCGCAGGCGGTATCCATGACGCTGACGGCTTTATCGGGAAGCTGGCGGCCGGCGAGATAGCGGTGCGAAAACTTGGTTGCGGCGTGGACGGCTTCGTCAAGAATGCGCACGTTGTGGTGTTTTTCGAGAGAGGTTACGATGCCGCGCAACATGACCATGCATTGTTCTTCCGTGGGCTCTTCGACTTTGACGACCTGAAAGCGGCGCGCGAGTGCGGCATCCTTTTCGAAGAATTTCTTGTACTCGGACCAGGTGGTGGCGGCGATGGTGCGGAGTTCACCGCGTGCTAAAGCGGGCTTGAGAAGGTTAGCGGCATCGCCCTGGCCTGCGGGGCCGCCGGCGCCGATCATGGTGTGCGCCTCATCGATAAAGAGAATGATGGGAGACGGGGAGGACTTCACTTCTTCGATGAGGCCCTTGAGGCGATTTTCGAATTCGCCCTTGACGCCGGCGCCGGCCTGCAAGAGCGCGAGATCGAGCGAGCGGATGGTTACGTTTTTAAGCGGCGGCGGAACGTCGCCGGCCGCAACACGCAACGCGAAACCCTCGACTACGGCGGTCTTGCCGACGCCCGCTTCGCCGGTAAGGATGGGATTGTTCTGACGGCGGCGGGTGAGGATGTCGATGATCTGGCGGATTTCGTGATCGCGGCCGAGGACCGCATCGATTTTTCCGGCTTTGGCGTTGGCGGTGAGATCGATGGTGAATTGATTGAGATTTTGCTGTTTGCCAGCAGCGGGAATGCCCGCCGCGCTCTGGGGCAAGCCTTCGCCTCCAAGAGGAACGGCTTGTGCAGTTTCCTGGTCTTCCGGAGAACCGGCAACGATATTCCAGAAATCGTTGTGAAGGGCTTCGGCGCTGATTTTTTGAAACTCGCGCGTGACCTCGCGCATAAGACGAGAGAGTTCGCCGGAACCGGCAATCGCGAGGATGCAGAAGCCGGTGCGAACTTGCGCGGAGCCGAAATCGAGCGAGCCGATGTTCCAGGCACCGGAAAGCATGTCCGTAAGAGAGGGGCTGAAGGAAGGTGTGCGGGCATTTCCGGATTTTAGCTTATCGAGACTGCGGGTGAGGTCGCCGGTGAGGCGGGATTTATCGATGCCAAACTGTTTGAGGATGCGTGGAAAATCGCTATCGGTGACGTCGAGGAGTTTGAGCAGAAAATGTTCGAGTTCGATGTCATAGTGAGTGCGCGCGAGGCAAAAACCCGCCGCCGCCTCGAGAGTGTTTCTGGTGGTGTCATTCAGCTTACCGATCAGACCCTTTAGATTTGTCGTCATAACGGCCTCACTTTGCTAAACATTAAAAATCGTTTCTTCCGGATGGCGATCCATGGGCATTGATTTCATCCAGGTGACCCAGCCAAGCTGAGGAGCGGCTTCCCCTTCCGCGCCGAGCCGGCAGCCTGGAACTTCTTCGCGATTGAGAATGAGCTGGACTTCGAAATCAATCTCCTCGTTGGTCCAAAAACGCAAGAGGGCGCGAAGCGGCTCGTGGGCGGAGCCATTGGGGAGGAAATCGAGATAATCGTCGAGGTCGAGCGGGCCGATGCGGATGCGCGCGCGGGCTTGCTGGTTCCATACTTCGTCGCCAACGACAGCGCCCAAACCCAATTGTTCGGAGGGAGTGGAACGCTCGCCAATGCAGCATTCCGTGGAATCGTCCAAACGGAACCAGCCGCCGACGAGTTGAATGACTTGAAATGGGACTTCGAAATAATCGTTCAGAAGGAGTTCGAGGGCGTGAGCGGAATGAGGACGCTGGCCGAGAATGCCGGCGAAGAAAAGAAAGGCGTCGTCGGGAACAGAGAGGCGCTCTTGCAGGCCGGCGGTGCCGAGACCGATTAAATCCAGGAGATGATGGGAAAAACGATCGAGCTCTCCGCGCTCATAGGAAACGGCAAAGCGGTATTTTTCCCAGGCCTGGTAGAAGAAGGAGAGCATGCGGTGGTGAAAGAGGTCCAGGAAATCGCGGAGTGTTTTGTCACCGGAGCGCAAACGAGAAAGAAGGAGGGTCGTGTAGAAATGTGGAAGAGGGCCCTGCGGGCCAGTGACGCCCATGAAATTCACGGCAAGAGACGGGGGCTTTCCTTCGGGCCAGTCGATGGACTGAATTTCGCTGGCGGGAAAAGCGAGAGAAGGATGAGCGCCGAGGCGCGCGACTTCCTCGGAAGGATTGGTGAAGCGGCCGAGGGGCTTGCGATCGGGCGCGAGCCGCTCGAGCAGGCGAATCGCCTGGAAGAATTCGAAGCGATAAGGCTCGCTGCGGAGCAGCTCTTCGACTTCCGAAAGATCTACAGGAGAATCACTTCCCCCGCCCGGGGTGGCCATTGACGGAGAACCTCCTTTCTTTGCTGGGTGCGCACGGCAAGCTGGCTGAAACTGTTCAGGGACGCGTAGTGACCCAGAAAGTATTCGAGAACGCTGGCGAATAAGAAAACGCCGCCGCCGACGAACTGCTCTTCATCGAATTCCATTTCGACGCGATGGCCGCGGACAAAACCGATGCCGTTTTCCGAAATGACGCGGGCGAAATGGCGAGAGCTGGACAAGTGCATCAATCCGGCGACTTGCCGTTCGTTGTAGCCGGATTCTCCAAACGTGTAAAGGCGGAGAATTTCCTGGAGCGATTCCTTGCCTTCCTCGACGATGGAGAGATAGTTGAGCGAAAGATGAGAGATGAGGCGCCAGAGCATGCCTTTGCCGGTGGGAGGGCGGACGGAGGCGGAGGGCTTGCGCAAAGCGACGATGCGTTTGATGGAAGAGATGCCTTCGAGTTCGAAATCGCCGCGTTCGTTGCCCATGGGGAGACGGTGAGGCAGATCGCGATTCGAACAAGTGCAGTGGATCGTGGCTGTGTCGGTTTCCGGGTGGAGCGGGCGGCCGCTGAGATCCAAGAAGGAAATGTAGACGTCCGTGCCTTCGTCGTCGCGGCGCGTGGAAGCCTGGCGGCGGGAGTGCCAAAAACCCTTGGGGCGCTCGCGATGGCGTGAAGTGGTATGTCGAAAGCGATAAAAGGGCTCGAATTTCAAGACTTCGTGAGTTTCTGGATCGGGGGAAATAACTTCTTCGATCGAGAAAATTTCCATGGCGCGCCGGCGGCGGACATCGGGAGTGATGAGGTACTCGGTGTGGGTCTGATCGAGGCGGATAGGCTCGGCAGTATGCGGGAAAAGATTGATGGCAGGCGAGCAGCCGAGACGCAGAGTTTCTTCAGAAACGTTGAGCTCGAGGGATTGCTGGCGCTCGGTACGTTCGAAGCGCGATATAAGGAAGACGACCTCAATGCGAGGGCCGAAACCGGAGGTGCGGAGATTTTCGAGACCGCTTAAATCCAGGAAAAAAAATTTCTCGGGGAAATGAAAATATTCTTGCAGCACGCGATAACCCGAAAAGGACCGGCGAGGGTACGGCAGAAGGGCTTCAGAATCGGTGAAGCCGGCGGGCTGGAGAATAGTGCCCGGCAGAGAGATGGCATGCTTTCGGGAATTGGGGGCGCGATCGCGCAATAAGACTTGCGTGCAGTTGTTGCAAAGCAGTTCGTAAAGCGTGTGAATGAGACTGCTCTCGCCGTTGAGGTAGAAGCGCAGCGAACTTAATTCAAGCTTATCGAAGCTAACATCGGGAAAGCATTCAAGCTCGATGCGAAGAGCGGCGACGGCGTCCTGGGACTTGACCGCGGGACGGAGGCGATCCGGGGTGACCCACTGTGCTGCGGCGATCCTCAGCGGCCAGAGAGTGGTGTCGTAACAGGTTTTGAATTTGCAGGGATATCCGTCCACAGGCTGCGAGTACAGCATCGAGCCGCGCGGGATGGGGAGGCCAGTGCTGAGTTTTCCCTGCTCCGGGTCGAGATGAAACTGCACGATGGTGGAAGAAGGAATGGGACGGATGTAGTGCGGGTAGAGAACGCTAAGCAAAGCTTCCGTAATTTCAGGAAATTCGTCGTCGATCTTGAGGTGCACGCGAGCAGCCAGGAAGGCGAAGGATTCAATGAGGCGCTCAACGTGGGGATCCTCGCAACGGTTCGGATCGATAAGCAGGCGCGAAGCGACCTTCGGATATTTCTCGGAGAACTCCGCGCCCATCTGGCGGAGATAGGTTAGTTCGCGCTCGTAGTATTCGAGCAGCTCGTCACGCACGGTCTTCTCCGGAAATGGAAACCTCGAGGCTGGTCAACTCGATGGAGGCGTCGTAGACAACATGCTCGGGAAGCGGATCGATGCGGAGCATTCCGTCGATCACGAAGCGCAGGACGCGGGATTGGCCGGCCACGGGAACGAGGGAAACTCGCACACCATCGAGCCTTGGCTCAAAAGTTTTTACCGCTGTCTCGATCGACTGAAGCAGTCTGGTTTGTTCGTAAAGAAAATTGGCGGGCATCGAGGTGATATCAGGCAGCCCGTAATAATAGACGGAACGGAAAATCTCGACGGAGCCTTCCGGAATGAGGTCGGGCGTCCGGCGCGTATTCAGAAGAGCTTCGAGATCGCGGCGAACGGCGATCTTGAGTCTCGCGAGCGAAGCGCTGCGAGTCATGGGCGCTTCCGATTTAATCCTGGGTTCATCGTCCAATAGCCGGTCCAGAAGCGGCAATCGGAGGGGCGCGTTGGAGTCGTGGTCCGGCATCGATTACCTCAGCGAGAGCGCTTGCCCGGGATCAAGGCGGCAAAGCTTTTGATAAATCTTTTCTTTTTCGGCGTCGTCGCGGCCAAGTTTTTCCGCGCAGCGATACAGCAACGCGAGAGGTTGCGCCACGACGGACGGCTCTTCCCACTCTTCGAGTTTGCGGCGTTCGATCTCTTCCGCCAATTCAACCAGGATAGGGTACGCGATGGCCTCGTGTTTGGTGGCGAGAAAAATATTGGCGAGCTGAATGTGACGCTGAAAGCGGCCGCGCCCGGTGCGTTCGTTGTTCATTTCGCGAGTCAGAATGCCGATGGCTTCCTGCACCTTTCCTGCGCGGGCCGCTTTCATGGCCATTTCGATGATGTCGGGAGCTTTTTCGCCGTTGGCGCTATCAGCTTGCGAACCCGAAGACATGGAAGCGGGGACGAATTCGGGCTCGCTGGGAGGCAGAGGCGGTGGTGGCAAGATGCTCTCTTTGAGCCACGTTTGCGTTTCAGCATTGGCTGCTGGCGTGTCATCCATGAGCGAGGAGCTGAGGAGGTCGGGATAATCAACAAGCAGAGTTTTCAGTTCCGCCCGGATACCGGCGGCGACAGCTTCGTATTCCGAGCCGAGCGCTTCGCACGCGCGGACACAGTAGCGCTGCAAATCGAGCCAGCCTCTTCCGCAGGGCAGGCTCATGGCCTGTTCCGAATTTTCCAAAACTCCGGCCCAATCGCCTTCCATGGACATCTTCTTGATGAGGGTGCGCTTTTCCGTTGGCGGCGCTTCGAGCATCGCTGGATTGAGCGCAGCGCCAGCCGCTCGCAACTCACCCCAGCGCATGGCTCGAAGCAGGAGGTATGGAACGGGGTTTACAGGACTCTCGCGGCGCAAAAATTGGGCCACGATCGTCAGGCGCTGCATGGCGTCGTCACGATCTGCGGGCTCGGCGGCGACGGAACCGGAACGCTTTTTGCCGGCGGCACCACCCGGGCCTGCAGCGGCGGAATCGCCTGGAACTTCCCCGGCTTGCGCCTCGGAAACGGCTTCAGTTTCCACTGCTTCGGTTACCGGATTGTGGTACTGCTTCACGATGTCCTGCAACTCTTCGAGAGCAGTGCGGAGGCTGGAAAAGCTGGGGGCCTCCCGGCCGAATTTCTCGTCGCTCAAGGTCTCGAGCGCCTGCAACGATTCGAGAGCGGCGACGAGATCGGCGGTAAGTTTCTCGTAGTACGCATCGCCGGTAGCACGGACAGCTTCATCAAATTCTTCCGCGGTACATTTCTTCTCCGCGATCGCGGCGGCTCTGGCGGCGGCTTTTTCTTCACTGGCGGTGGAATCCGCCTCATATCCGACGCGACGCGATTCC
Organism: uncultured Acidobacteriota bacterium; assembly: GCA_963718945.1. Classification (GTDB taxonomy): domain Bacteria; phylum Acidobacteriota; class Terriglobia; order Acidiferrales; family UBA7541; genus Acidiferrum. Next base: position 1,024,058 of record CAVRAJ010000001.1, read on the forward strand.
TGATACTTGAAGCAGTCGAGTTTATTCCTGGTGAGCGGGAGCCGGCGGACCGATCCGTCCAGTTTCGAGCCGACCCAAGCGAGAGGGCCAGAGCGGAACTCCAAGTCGCCGTCATCAATTTCCGGATAGAGCGTGTCCCAAAACGTTTCCATGAAGCCGCGGAGCAGGTCGAGGCCTTCGCGAAGGCCCGCGACGTGGTCGCGGAACATGATCGCTTCGGTTAGCCACGCGGCTAACTGCAAATCCTTGCTCTTGGTGGAGAGCGCTTCTGTGCTCAACTTGATGACCAGCAGGAAGTCGGCTTTCTTGACTTCGCGAGACCAGTCGCCTTGCGGGAGCACATCTTCTTCGCGCCGCGCTTCGCGAATCTTGTCGTAGACGGGATCGTAGCGCAGGGATTTTCCGCTTGGGTTGTCCCCGGGGATGGGGTTCAGGAGACCTTCGGGAAGCGGCATGGCCGTTAAGAGGCCGTCTGGGCGATTGCGATTTGGATGTTGCGCAGCTCCAGAATCGGCCATTCCTCGTCGTCATCGGCAAGCAGAATTTTTTGACCAACGGGAACAGCTTCCCCGTCGTCGGTTTCTTCCCACAGCGTCGCGCGGCCGAGGCGAACAGCAGGATCGGGATGCTGTCCGGCAAACGGCGTGAGCACGGGGAGAAGTACTTCGCCCAGCTCACGGTCCTCGTACTTGTCCGAGGTGCGTACCTTCGCAGGCAGCCACAAGAGGTCACGAAGGCGTTTTGGAGGAGCAATCTCGATGGAGGTAAGAAGGGCAAAAGGGATCCACATATAACTGCCGGCGGCGAAGACCTCAAGATTTGAGCCGATGCGCGGATCGCCGTCGGACAAAGAGCGAAACGGCTTGCCATTGACGGTGACCGACAATTGTCCAAGGTCAGCGGTGTTCTTCGGAATGGGATATTGCTTCTTGCTGAAGAGATCGTGGCGGGTGCGCTCGGCGTGAAGGGCGGCGTGATAGAGCAGCGCTCCCATTTCCGCGTTGCGTCCTTCGCTGCCCAAAATATCGAGCTGTTTTTCCGCGCGGACAAAGTCCCCGGAAAAGCAGAGAAGTTCGAAAAGGAAGGTGCGGCGCTTGGCGTCGGTGGGATTGTCGCGCACTTCGGCGTTCAAAGCCTGAATGGCGTCGTCGAGGCGTCCCGCCTGAAACAATTGTTGGACTGACATGACACCCCTGGTTGTGATGCGCTCCCCCAGAGAATGGGGGAGATAATGCGCGGCGCTGCTTCCGGCTGGGCATCCGGGTAAGCAAACAGCCCAGCCAGAAGTAGCGCGTCAAGCCCTTTACATCTTCTTGTTCCCCTGCCCATCCCAGCCCGTCATGGTGTTGGCCCCTTGCGTACCATCGGCGTTCTGGGCCATGTAGTTATATGTGATCTTAGCGAAGTTGAGATGGAACGTGTCGATCGGAAGAGTGTCCTTGAAATTGGTGTCTCCCCCAAGTGACTCGTATGAGGAAACAATCACGTTTTCGAGTTTAATCTTCATGAAATCGGCTTGCGTGCCTCCGGCTCTCCGGCAAGTAAGCGTGACTTCAGGAAAATGCTGGCCGCTCGCGCAAGCGAGCATCAGCTTGGCGGAAGCCGAATCAATGCGCTTGGTAAATTCAAATTCAGCGAACTGGGCTTTGCCGACTCCACCGCCGGCGCCCACGGCAGTCGATCCGCCTGGCTGCCTCACGCCAAACTTAAAGCTCATGAGATCGATTTCGCCTTTGTGTTTGTCGTCCAGGGATTCTCCCTTGATGTCACCGATTTTCAGAAAAAAATCGGAATGACTCGTCATGGGAGCCAATTTTGATTCCATTGCTTGTGATGGCATTGTCGTGTCCTCCTAGTATTCGAAATCTACAGAAAATCGAGCTAAAACCAAATTCGCCAGCCGCACCTTTGAAGCGCGAGACCATAGTTCCCAACGTGGCAGGTGGAAGAATTCTCAAGCATCCTTTACTTCGCCGGAGCAGGCAGTTCCGCCACGAGCCGAAGCGAAACTGTCAATTCGTCCAACTGGAAGTGGGGCCTGAGGAAAGCGATGGCGCGGTAGGCCCCCGGCTTGCCCGGAATCTCGCTGACTTCGATTTTGGCCTCGCGAAGCGGGAACTTCGCCTTGGTGGCGGCACTCGCCTGATCGTCATCGGTGACGTACTGCATGATCCACTGAGTGAGAAACGCCTGGCACTGCCCGCGGCTCATGAAACCGCCGATCTTGTCACGCATGATGGACTTCATGTAGTGGGCAAACCGGGATACAGCAAGTATGTATGGAAGCTGCGCGGAGAGGCGCGCGTTGGCGTTGGCAGCGGCTTTATCGAACTTCTTCGGCTTGTTGGCGGATTGCACGCTGAAGAAGGCCGCATAGTCCGTGCCCTTGCAATGGACGAGCGGAATCAAGCCCTGGTCCGCTAGCTCTTTCTCGCGGCGGTCGGTGATGGCGACTTCGGTGGGGCACTTCAAGGCCACGTCGCCTTCGTCCGTACGGAAAGTATGGGTGGGAAGACCCTCGACGAGGCCTCCTCCTTCCACGCCACGGATGGAAGCGCACCAGCCGTACTGAGCAAAAGCTGTCGTGAGACGCGCGCCAAGCGCGTAGGCGGCATTGCCCCAGAGATATTTGGAATGATCGGTGCCGTCCACGCCTTCTTCGTAGTTGAAGTCGTCGACGGGCTTGGTGTCTTTGCCGTAAGGAAGCCGCATGAGAACGCGAGGCATGGTTAAGCCGACGTAACGGGAGTCTTCGCTGGCACGGAAGGACTTCCACTTCGCGAATTCCGTGCTGTCGAAGATTTTCCCAATGTCGCGCGGATCACCTAGCTGCGAAAAACTGTCCAAATTCAGCAACTCCGGAGCCGCGGCGGTCAGAAAAGGAGCGTGCGCTCCCGCGGCCACTTGCGACACTTTCTCGAGCAACTCGATGTCCTCGGGATGTTTGCTGAATTCGTAATCGCCGACGAGCGCGCCAAAAGGCTCGCCGCCGAAAATGCCGAATTCGTCCTCATAGACTTTCTTGAACATCACGCTCTGATCGAATTCCGGAGCGCGCTGTAAGTCCCGCAGCAACTCTTTCTTGCTGACGTTGAGGACGCGGATCTTGAGCATCGAACTGGTTTCGCTCTGATCCATCATGTATTTGATCCCGCGCCAACTGGCTTCCAGCTTCTGAAAGGCAGGATGATGAAGGATTTCGTTCAATTGCAGCGAGATTAAATGGTCGATCTGGGCGACGCGGGAATTGATCGTGGCGTCGGCGTCGCGCGAGAGCCGCATCTCGCCGTCGAGTACCTGCGCGACAAATTCCTTGACCATGTCCCGGCCACGTTCGCGCGCGACCTGTTCTTTTCCAAAGCGCCCCTGATCCACGATTTGGTCCAGGAGGCTCGATTCCGTCGTCTTAGCGCCCGCCGACTGGGCGGCCGCCTTCTCCGGCTTACTCATCGGAGCCTCCCTTGGGCTTGTCCTTCTCGATCTCTTTCTTCAATTGGTCGGCTTTTTGCGTATTGCCGACGGCTTCCATCAATAGGTCGTCCAGCTTATCGTTGCCCTGGAGTGCGCCGCGCAGGTCTCCCAGCTTTTGGCGCAGATCCAGAAGCTCTTTCAGCGGCTTGACGTTCTTTGCGACGTTGGCGGGGTCAAAATCATCGAGACTCTTGAAATCAAGGTCCACTTTGAGTTTTCCGGCGTCGGCTTCATCGCTGAGTTTGTTGTCTACTTCGAGGGAGAGGTGCGGTTTGAAGCTCTCCAACACACCATCAAAGTTGTCGGGAGTGATCTCAACGAAACGGCGGTCTTTCAGCCGCGGGAGAGCTTCGGTGGGCTGGCCACTGAGATCAGCTAAGACACCCATGACAAAAGGCAGCTCCTTGACCTCGATGGCGTCGCCAACCTCGACATCGTACGTGACATGCACTCGAGGCGGGCGAACCCTCTCGAGCTTCTTATGGACGCTTTCTTTTGCCATGTGTTCCCCTTAAGTCTCCCTCTCAGTGCGGGTAGTGTTTTGAGAACGTAAAGCGTTTCTACAAGGCAGGATACCCGATTGCATCGGCACGGTTTATCACGATTCCTGCTGTGCGTCAATTAGTTCTCTAGTTCTAGAAGTACTGCCCTGCGCGAAAGTCATTCTCAATTCGAGAATGGCCATGGTTTTGCCACAATCCTTGAACATGCGTGTCTAAGGCCCCGGGAAAGTCCCATTGGCCTGAGACTTGCGGGAAGAAATGGCCGCCAACTCGGAATCGGCAAGAGCGCGTCTTCCGTCAGCGTTTTACTCCGTTCGCCGCCGGCCCACGCAACAATTCTTGTCTTGGCTAACTGCTTCGCATGTGGTTGAAGCATTCTCTTTAGCCCTGACCGATTTTCGCCCTCCCTTCTCGCTGTCCACGGCTTCAACATGTCGCACACTATCGCGCAATCCGCTGGGGAGAACAATGCACAGGTGGTGAACTGTGGGGAGATTGGAGGTGAACAAACAACTACCCGAATAACCAAGGGCTAAGGCAAGCGGGGGAACAAGCGCGACGCTGGCAGCTTCCATCAGCCATGAGAGGGCGGCATCCAGGCAGAGCTCAGTGAACCGGGCAGCGTCAAATTGTGTCTGCCGCCAATCGAGGCTGAAATTCTCGCGGAATGTCTTTTGACTTTCCCGTGCCGCTCCTGCTAGCTTTAGCCGCAAGCCATGCGCCAGCTTCAACCTGTCATCTGGTCAAAAGGCACCTTCCTCACGCCGCAACATTTGCAGACGCGCGACCGCTATGTCGAGAGTTGCGTGCAATTTCGCTTGGAAGGGCTTAATTTCCGGCCGTGGGGATTCCTTGAATTACAGATCAACCAGGAGGCGCTTAGCGAGGGTAACTTCGCGCTTACGCGGGCGTCCGGGCTTTTTGCGGACGGCCTTCCCTTTGAAATTCCGGAATCCGACGCGGCGCCGGCTCCCAAGCCAATGGGGCTGTTTTTTGAAGCCGAACAGACTTCCCTGGATGTTTATCTGGCGATTCCTGAGTACAGGCCGCACGGATTGAACGTCTCTATCGCGCAGAAAAATGCCGACGTGAGGTATCTCTCCGAGATTGTGAATTTGAAGGATGAGAATTCTGGGTTGACGGAAAAACCGGTGCAAATTGCGCGAAAGAATTTGCGATTCCTGGTGGAGGGAGAGTCTCGCGAAGGCTGCAACGCACTGCCAATTGCGCGTGTCCAACGCACCTCCGCAGGCACCTTCCGCCTCGACCCGCAGTATATTCCCCCTTTGCTCGATGTCTCCGCGAGCGACTATTTGATGGGGATCGCCCGGCGGCTCATGGAGATTCTGGCGGCAAAAAGCAGCATCCTTGCAGGGGGCCGGCGGCAGCGCAGCGCGGGATTGGCGGATTTCTCCGCGGCGGACATCGCAAGCTTCTGGCTGTTGTATACGGTGAATGGGCACTTCCCCGCACTGCGCCACATTCACGACGTGCGGCACGGCCATCCCGACGCTCTTTTCAGGTTGCTCACTTCGCTGGCAGGCGCGTTAAGCACTTTTTCACTGAAAATCCAGCCAAGAGACCTGCCACTTTACGATCACGAAAACCTGAGTATTTGCTTTACGGATTTGGATGAAAAGCTTCGAGAGCTTCTGGACACCGTGGTTCCGAGTAATTTCGTCGCCCTGCCCTTGAAGCTGGTGAAGCCATCCATCTATTCCACGAACATCGAGGACGACCGTTATTTGACGGGAACAAAATTCTATCTGGCGGTCAGTTCGACGATGAATCAAGGGGACCTGATCAAAAAAGCGCCCCAGCTGATTAAAGTTTGCTCGGCGGCCCAAATCGAACAGCTCGTGCGGCAAGCGCTGCCGGGCATGCAGCTCACGCACGCCGTACGGCCGCCGGCGTCGATTCCCGTGAAATTGAATTACCAGTATTTCAGCCTGAATCAGGCGGGCATGGCGTGGGAAACAGTGGCGAAGGGGCGCAGCCTGGCGGCTTTCGTGCCGAGCGACATTCCGGAGCCGCAGCTCGAACTTCTCATCCTGCTGCCGCAGGCAATCTAAATTCTTCCGTTTGAAGAAATCCTCCGCTGATAAGAGTCGCCAGCAAACGGCAAAATTCTTCCGAAGGCGTATCGAGAACGATCCACTCATTTTGCTTGGCCATTTCGAATAATTCCGCGATAGTCCTTTTGCCGTCGCAGCGCGGCAGCAACGCCGCCATCCACGGTTGCACCGTGCAATTGGTCGCGAACGGGAGATCGATGGAGAGAGTGAAGTTCACTGGGGAGATTTCGCCGCCGCGGAGTACATGGCGTACGCTGATCTCGATGCCGGGCGCCGCCAAAGGCTTTGCCTCGAGGAGCCGTTGCGCGGCCCCCGGCGACTGGATCTCCTCTTCCCAACGCATGGCCCAGTCAAGCGTAGCGACGGATGTTCCGCTTCCAATCGTCCGGCGGAGAGTGAAGGCAGGCCGCTGCCCGGTGACTCGTTGAATGACAATCACGCCGATCACGATCTCGCGCACGGCATTCCTTGTAAAAAGCTTCTCCCACTGAGCGAACTCTTCTCTGCCGCCATTTCGATTCAAAGTTTCCTCGAGGGCAAATTGGCGTGGTTCCAAATTTTGAAGGACGAACAAGGCCACATTAAACTCAAGATGCTTCTCGCCAAGCCATTCGCGAATGCGCTTTTCAAAGCTTTGGCCGGGCCGCTCCGTTCCAAGCGTTCGGCAATAAAAACGGCCGCCTGGTTTTAGTTTGGCGGGTAGTTCAGCGATGATTCGCTTGGTAATCTCCTCGCCGACTTCACCTCCTCCGTAAAAGATTTCCGCGGGCTTGAGGACGGGAACATAAGGAGGATGAGCAGCGATGCGATCGAACTTGCGGCCCTCGACCGGCTGGAAGAGATCGCCCAGGGCAAAGGTCACATTGTCGATTCCGTTTAGCGCCGCGTTGAATTTCGCGAACGCCACTGAGCGTTCCGCGATATCGGTGGCCCAGACATTTTGAGCTGTGCGCGCCGCGAGAAGAGCAGCCGGCGCGGTTCCCGCGCAGAGTTCCAGAAAGTCTTCGCAAGGTTCGAAGGAGGTGTAGTTGAGGAACTGCTTCGCCGACTTCGTCAGCGCCGGGTAAACAATGTCCGGGAACATTTGTCTTGGAGAATGGTCCGGATTGGACCAGCGATCCGAGGCGATGAACAAATCTCGAATCGGATAGAGCGCAACGCTTGCGACACAACGGTCAGCATTCAACGAGTCGGGTAGTACCAAGCCAGTTTGGGTAATAACCTCCCAAACTGCAGGTGGGAAAAGATATCTTGCCTCGGCGAGGGGCAAAGATTCGCCGAGAACAAATAGATAGATGAGTGCGTCAAGACTGTCGCCGACTTTGGGCTTCTGAGGAGGACGGCCGGAAAGTCCGGCGAGGTCCAGTTCCCTTCCCGGCGGGACATCGAGCCGTTGGCGAAGGGCTTCCTCGGTAAAACCGGTATGCAAAAGGTGCCCGCGGAGCGCGGCAAACTGCTCCGAAGTACCCATTTTTAATGGAGACATGCACGTCTCTCGCGAACAGCGCGGGCATAATAGCAGATGCCAACACCAGCAGGGTGAATGTCTTGACATCCATCAACGCAAACGCCATAGTTAGGCACGATTCAAGCCTTTAGGGGCTTTCCCGGGTCTTTCTTCCGGTTTAACATCGATCGCGAGTCGCAGCCGGCGCCTAGGTCAGGCCTTGAAAAACCGGGCTGGCCGAACGACGATGAGACGATTGTTGCACTTCGCCATAGGAGAGCCGGTTCGCGCTGGGTGAGACGCAGCATGCCGGCGTTTAGCCCGGCATGGCCTACTGAACAATGAAGCATCTTTCCAAGGTGGTGTGGCACGAGGGGATGTACCTGGGCCCCCATCACTTCCAGGTGCAATCCCAATCCTTTGAAGACCTCATTCATTTCTCGACGTCGAGTTTGTGGTTCGCACCTTACGGCGTGATCAGCTGCAAATTGGATCCAGACGCGCTGCAAAACGGAATGCTCTCGCTGGTGCACGCGCGAGGACTGTTCCCAGACGGCCTGGCGTTTCAGATGCCCGATGCCGATGCGCTGCCTCCCGTTCTAAACATCAATGATCTTTTCTCGCCGACGCGAGAGTCTCTTCTGGTCCTCCTTGCCGTCCCCGAAAGAAGGCCCGAGGGCCCCAATTGCACCCTCGATTCCGAGCCCTCGCCAGTGGAAGTGCGCTTCCGGGCGGAAATGCGCAGTCTGCCCGATGACAATACCGGGCGCGACGAGAAACAGATTGAAATTGGCCGCAAGAACATTCGCTTCGCAGTGGAGACCCAGGAACATCAGGGACTCGTCACTCTTCCCGTGGCCCGCGTGCTCCGTGACGGCTCGGGGCGCTTCATCTTCGATCCGGGTTTTATTCCTCCGTGCCTGCAAATAAGCGCGAGCGAACGGCTGCTGGTCATCGCCCGGACGCTTGTGGATATTCTCGATGAAAAGAGCGCTTCGCTCTCTCGCGCTCGCCGCGCCACGGCGCAGGGCCGCGCGGGATACTCTTCCGAAGAAATCGCGAGTTTCTGGTTCGTGCATACGGTCAATGAAAGTCTCTCCGTGCTGCGCCACCTCAGTGTTTCCGAACGTGGCCATCCCGAGCAGCTTTATCTCGAGATGGCGCGGCTCGCGGGCGCTTTGTGTACGTTTGGGCTGGATTCCCATCCCGAAACTTTGCCGGCCTACAACCACGACGATTTGGAGAAGTGTTTTGCTCCCCTAAATCAGCATATTCGCGCGCATCTCGAACTCGTAGTGCCATCGAATTGTGTGCAGATCCCTCTGGTCTTGGCGGGACGGAATTTCCGAAATGGAGATGTATTAGACCAGCGCTGCCTGGATCGCGCGCGATGGGTTCTCGCGGTGCGCGCGGATACGGGAGAAGCCGAGATCATCGCCAAGACGCCGCGGCTCATCAAAATCTGTTCGAAAGACTTGCTGCCGGAGCTGGTAAAAACGGCGCTGCCTGGCTTGGGGCTCGTGCACCTGCCGATTCCGCCCTCCGCGATCGCCCCTAAAGTCGAGTTTCAATATTTCGGCATCAGCCGCACCGGCAGTTCCTGGGAACACATCGTGCAAACTCGAAAAGTCGGCGTGTACGTTCCCGATGACTTGCCCGGCGCGGAAATCGAGCTTCTAGTCGTTTTGGAGTCCTAGGAGGAGAGCGTGGGAGCCACGATGTTCGGGGCCACGAGCCTGCAGCCCCGCGAAGTATCCACCAAGCGGCGCACGGAAAATCTTGCGTATATCTATCAGCAGATTTTGACGGTCATCGTACGCGTGCGGCAGAACCGCCAGGCCGTGGCCGACGCCAACGCTTTCCGCGCGAACATCCAGGCCGGCTTGCGCTCCGCGGAAAAGGACGCCGTCAAGAAGGCCTACGCTCCTGACGATATCCGCAATGCCACGCTCGCGATCGTGGCTTTTCTGGATGAGTCGATCCTGAATTCGAGCAATCCCGTCTTCAGCTCATGGCAGAGCATGCCTCTCCAGGAGGAGATGTTCGGCCATCACGTCGCCGGCGAAACATTTTTCGACAATCTTGAAAAGCTGATCTCCCGGTCCGATTCGCATGACGTGGCGGACGTGCTCGAAGTGTACGCATTGTGCCTCTTGATGGGCTACAAGGGACGCTATGGACTCTCTGGCCCAGAGGCCACCCGCCCGGTCATCGATTCGACGCTCGAAAAAATCCGCCGCATCCGTGGGCCCCTCGTCGGACTCTCGCCTTCCTGGGCCGTCCCCGAAGGCGGCGCGGTGCTTGCAAAGCGCGATCCCTGGGTTTCGCGTTTGGCCTTTGGCGCGCTAGGATTCGTGATTCTCGGGTTCCTTTTTTTTGTTGTTTTCAAAATGCGAATGTTGTCAGCGGTTTCTGGCATTCACGCAATGGCACCTCTAAACCACCCGTAGGGAGTGGAGATGCGATTTCAATGGCAACATCTCGCAGCCGGAGCGGCTGCCATCGTCGTATTGATGCTGACGTGGTTCGGCCCGCAAATTTTTCATGTCGCTGACACGAACGCCATCGTTCTCCGCGGCGGCATCCTGTTGCTCGGCGTCATTTCGATTATGGGGCTGTTGCTGTGGGCCCGCTCCTCGATCCCCGCCATGCCCGCGGCTGAAGAATCCCGCGCCACCGCGGCGCCCGTTTTTGCTGGCGCTTCCAGCGGAGCTTCCGCCGGAGCTTCCCAGGATGTCGACATCCTGATCCGAGAAGCGGCCGGCAAAGTGGCGGCGGCGCGTCTGGCCGCGGGCGCGAAGCTTTCCTCGCTTCCCGTTGTCTTTCTGCTCGGAGAAACCGGCGGCGGCAAAACGAGCGCGATGGACCAGAGCGGTTTGGATGCGGAACTCCTGGCTGGTCAGGTGTATCAGGAAAGCAGCATCGTCCCGACGCGCGTCGCGAATCTATGGTTCGCGCGCAAAACCGTTTTTGTCGAAGCCGGTGGTCCCCTTCTCGACGACGCCGGTTCGTGGGTTCGATTGATCAAGCATTTTGTTCCCAGTCGATTCCGTTCCATTTTCGGCGGCGCAAAGCTGGCGCCCCGCGCAGCCGTCGTCTGCGTGGATTGCGAAAAACTAGTCCGCGAGGCTGCGCTCGACAAAATCGTCGCGCAAGCCCGCAAGCTTCGCGCGCGCCTCGAAGAGCTCTCCTATCACATGGGAGTGAGCCTTCCCGTCTACGTGCTCTTCAACCGCTCTGACCGCATTCCTTATTTCGAAGAGTTCGCTGGCACGTTCAACAACGAAGAGACTTCGCAGGTTCTTGGGTCCACTTTACCGCTGGCGGGTTCCACAAGCTCTGGTGTTTATGCAGAACAGGAGACGCGCCGCCTCACTGCCGCCTTCCAAGCTATCTTTTTCACTCTTGCGGAGTGCCGCCCCGGCCTGCTCAGCCGCGAGCGCAATAGCGATCGCCAAGCCGGTGTCTACGAGTTTCCGCGTGAGTTTGGAAAACTCAGCAAGCCTCTCGTCCAGTTTCTTGTGGACCTCTGCCGTCCAGGCCATCTGCGCACCGGTCCATTTCTTCGCGGTTTCTACTTCGTGGGACAGCGAACCATCACTGTTTCCACGAACTCCGGGCAGACCATGCTCGGCGTTCGCACCTCGCTTCAGCGCGCCCCCGGCGGATTCAACCCCGACGCCACAAGTTTAATCAGCGCGCAAGATCCCTCTGCCAAAACGTCTTGGGCCTCGGGCACATCTCTGGAAGGCGCCAGCGAAGCTCGCAGGTCCATGCAGCGCGTTTTTCTGAGCCACGTTTTTAGCCACGTTCTCTTGCAGGACCGCGCCGCGCTCGGCGCCAGCGGCAAAAGCACGCGCGGAGATCTGGGACGGCGCATTCTCTTCGCCTCCATCGCCTGCCTTGCCGTGCTCTGGATCATCTTCACGGTCGTTTCATTCGTTGGAAACGAGCACCTCGTCTCCGACATTCGGAGCGCCGGCCAGGATCTTTCGTTGGTGCAGAATCCCGGCTCGCAGCCGCCGGCAGTGGATTCTCTGCGGCGCCTCGATGCGCTTCGGCAGAGACTCCGCGAGCTTCGCGGCTACGGTCAGAACGGCGTCCCACTGCATCTGCGATGGGGGCTATATACGGGCGATTCCGTTTTCGACGATGCCCGCGCCATTTATTTTCACGCTTTCGATCAGGTCCTCTTCCAGCATACCCGGCACAATCTCCTTGTCGATTTGCGAAGCTACCAGGGCGATCCGCAAGCCTCCGCGGATTCCGGCTCGGCCTACGACGCCCTCAAATCGTATCTGCTTACTACTTCCGAATTTCAGCGCAATTCCGGTGAGTTCCTGCAAGACTTCCTGATGCAAGAATGGAAGAAAGATCTTGGCGATTTGGATCAGGACCGGAACAGCCTCGCCGCGCAACAGTTCGCGTTCTATAGTTCCGAACTGACCATCGATAATCCTTACTCAAAGGAAAATGAAGCAGGCTTGGTGCTCCAGGTTCGCACGTATCTCAACAAACTCGCTGGCCCGCAGCGGATTTACCTCAGCATGCTCGCCGACGCGCGCCAAAAAGCCAAAGACTATCGCTTCGCCGCTCAGCATCCGGACAGCCTTGACGTCCTGCGCGCTTCGCAGGACGTGTCTGCGGCCTTCACTTCCGAGGGATGGAAAGTGATGGACGCCGACATCCAAAATTCCAAACGCTTTCTACAAGGCGAGCCCTGGGTTCTCGGCAGCACTACCAGCACCGATCTTTCCGCCGCCGATCTCATGCAGAATCTTCGCTCCCTTTATGAAAAGGATTACATCAAGCAGTGGCGCGGCTTCTTGAGCTCCGCCAGGGTTTTGCCCTACGGCTCGGATTCCGACGCTTCCACAAAGCTCATGAAGCTCTCCGCCAATTTCTCTCCCCTCCTGGCCCTGGTCTGCGATGTCTCGGACAACACCAACGTGCCTTCCACCGCGATCAAACTCGCGTTCCAGGCGCCGCAACAGGTAGTCTCGTCAGGCTGCGGCGTCCAAAAAAAATACGATCAAGCCTCCAACGACGCCTACATGAAAGGCCTGCTGAATCTCCAGCAATGCGTCCAACAAACCGCCAGCGCTCCCCCGGATCAAAAAGCGGCCACAAAAACCTCTTGCTTGCAGACTGCCGGGCAAGCCAGTCTTGCCGCCGCACAAATCGCGCAAGGCCTTCCCAACGATACGGAAGCGCACGTCGACCAAACCGTCGGCACGCTTCTCGAGGAACCCATAAAAGATTTGCAGCGGCTTTGGGCGGGAAGCGGTGGTTCAGCTGAAGGCCTGTGCAAGCCCTACAAAGCTCTGCAATCTGTCTATCCTTTCAATGCCCGCAGCAGCCGCGAAGTGACGCTGCCGGAGTTCAACGAGTTCTTTCAGCCCGGCAAGGGCCTGCTCTCCCAGTACCTGACAGCAGAAAAAAGCACGCTTTCGCTGCAGGGCACGACATACGTTCGCGCTCTCGGCAGCACGGCGCAGGTCGGAAGCCATTTCCTTCGCTTCATCAACGAGATGTACGCCATTCAGATGGCCGTTTATCCAAACAACGCGACGGATCCGCACTTTGAATATTCCGTCACCGCGCATCTTCCCGAAGCCGGCGGTTTCAAAACTGAAAAACTGGCCTTTGATGGACAGGATTGGGCGATCACTGGCAGCGGTAGTACGAAAAAATTTATCTGGCCGGGCACGGCCGTTCAGGGCGCCACGCTCAGCCTGAATAGCGGCGGCGGCGATCTCGAGTTGCAGCGTGCCTCCGGTCTCTGGGCCGTCGCTCATTTCTTCGGCGGCTACAAGTGGCAACCTTCCGGCAGCGGCTACATCATTCAAGGCCCGCTGCATGGACCGACCGGCCAGCCCATCATGAGCAACAACAAGCCCGTCGAAGTCCGCTTCGACGTCGACCTGCAGGGCGTTCCCTTCTTCCAGGAAGGCTATCTAGCCGGCTTCAGTTGCCCCGCAAAAATGAATCAGTAAGCCGGGATCATTCCGATTACGGCGAAGGTTCGCCGGCGCAAAGTGTAAATCTCAGGACGGCCTCGATGGGCTGGTCGGCGGATGTCCCGGGAGAAAACTGCCATTTCCTGGCGGCCTCGACGGCGGCGTTGCCAAGCAGCGCCTTGCCGGAGGTCAGTTGAACATCTTTGACGGCGCCGGTTTGTGCGTCCAAGAAAATCTTCAATCGCACTTTGCCCGAAATGCGCGCCATCTTCGCAAGCGCCTGACACCTCATGCCTCAAGATTCAGACGCAAACTAATTCGAGGACACGATGATCCATTGCCCGTTGTTCCGCCTCAGCACAAAGTTCACCGTCTGTGGTTTGATGTCGCTCGCTTTGGTGAAGACGCCTGTGCACTTGACCGTTGCAGTCACTCTGCCTATCTGTGGAGACGCGCAATTTTGCAATGCATACCCTTTTCCTTTGACCGAGTCGAGTATGTTCTGGATCTTGTCCTGGTCTTTCGCGTTGAATTGCCGGACTGCCACGAGCGACAGCAGATCTCCCGCGTCGTAAGCCGCCGCGTAGCGTCTTAAAACATCTGCGATCGCGGCTGCGTCGTTTCCTTTTGCATTGACGCTCCCGCCTGCGACGCTGGGCGTCTTATTCGCCGCAGCCTCGCGCAGGTCCGCGTCAATTTGAGTGGTGACGCTGCGTGCGTCATCACTATGCCTGTCCGCTTTGCCCACTTCCGTGGCAAAAAAGGGCCGAAAGGTGAGCAGCGCATCCGCGTTCTTGTTCGCATGAGCACCATTGAATGCCGTTTTCATCTGGCCGTAGTACTGATCTTCTCGCCGCGCGCTCTCGAGCTGCTGTTTTAGTGTGTTGAAGTCCGGCTGCGTCGTCGGCACGCTGCTCAATTTCGCCCCGGCGTCGTCCCAGCGGCCTTGGCCAATTAGGTTCCGCACTTCCCCCATCACCGCCGCGTAATCCGGCGGATTTTTTGAAGGGTTCGCGTTGCCGTTGGGGTTCGATGCTGGCGGTTCCGGAATCGCGCCGATTTGATCGATCTGGTTTTTCGCCGAAGCCACCAGGTCCAGGTCGCCATTCGCAGCCTTCACGACGCGGCCAAACGCGTCCTTCGCCGGCTGCTTCTTTCCAGACCGTTGCAGTTGCATGCCTTGATCGAAATCCTTCTTCTGCTCTTCGCGGTCTCGAAGGACGACCATGAGTCCCTCAGCCTGGGCGTTCGTGTCTTTCGACACGCCGTCCGCGTGCGTCACTTGTTGCAAGTCTTGCAGCGCGGCGGCGTAGTCTTTCCTGGCAAATGCCTGCTTGCCCTCGTCGAAGAGAGCTTGCCACAGCGGCTCCGGAGGCGTCCCACCCGGCCCTTTGCTGGCGATTTCAAATTCGTGGCGCGCCTCATCCAGTTTCCAGGAATTCATCTGGATCACTTCGTTGAATTTCTGTCCCGCCTCGGGATACTTTTTATCTTCATAAAGAAGTTTCATCCCTTCGGCGTAATGGTGCTCCACCGTCGCTTCTTGTTGCTCGAGATCGCTCACGCGCTTAAGTGCTTCGTCGTGCAGCGAGCCGGGATGGCCTGCGAGTTTCTTCCAGTCGGCAAGCGAGTCATCCAGTTTGTGATTGTCCCAGAGCTGTTTTGCTTCGGCTTCAAGCGCCAAATCATCCGCCGAGGGCTTTGAAAGTAACTTCGGAAGGTATCGTAGGACGGCAAAAACGCTGCCGCCCGCCAACGCAAGCCCGAGCACGACCACCAGCATCACGATCAGCGCTCGCGAACTGCTCTTTGCGGCCGGCGCCACGGGAGGCTGCGGAACTCTTTCCTCGACGCGAATTTGCGTCTGAATCGCTGGAATCGTTTGCGGCGCGGACGGCGGAGGTGTCATTACAGGGGCGGAAGGTCTTTGCCGTGGGGCTCCACTGGCGAAGCTTGTTGCGGACTCAAGGACCGTGCGCGCCGCGGCAGAAGGCGCACTGACGGGAGGAAACGAGCTATGTCCAGAGCCACCAGGGCCGCCGCCCGTAGCCGGCCGTTTCTCGCCACTGGGATCTCCGGATGCCTTTGTGCCTGGCTTCGATTGTTTTTGCTCAACGGTCTTTTTCGTTTGCTCTTCTGCGCGGCTGGCTTCCTCTTTCTCGGCTATCCGGGAAAGCAGTTGCCGCGCTTGTACGTCCGCCGGCTGCAGGATTCGCGTGGCCATCGCGCGATCGAGCACCTGCTTCGCACCAGTAAGGTCTTCTTTCTCCAGGAGCGTTCGGGCCGCCTCGAGGTGCCGGTCCCCTTCCTCTCGCTTCTTGCTGCGTTTCAGCGATTCCACCTCGGCCGCTTGCAACAACCGCGTTACGTCCGTGTCCGGCCCCATTGTCTCGAGCGATTGCCGGGCCAGATCGATCGCGCCAGTCAATTCCTGCCGTTTGATCTTGCTCTGTATCTCCTGAACGCGCCGGTGCATTTCCCGCTCGGCTTTTTCGCGTTCTTCTTGTTCCTTGGTTTTCTGTTCAGCCTCGGCGGCAAGTCTCAGGAACGATTCCTGCTTGGGAAATTCTTGCATCGCGCGCCGCGCCACATCCGCGGCCTCGCGGTAGCGCTGCGCCGCCATCAGTCCTTCGATTTGCTTTTCGCGCTCCTGTTCGTTTCTCTTTTGCTCCTGCTGGGCAATTTCGCCGCTCGCATAAGCGACTAGATCCTTGATCTCATATTCTTGCGGGAATTCCCCGAGCAGGGCCCCGCCTCTTGCGACGGCCTCCCGCAGTTTTCCCGCGCTCACCAGGCCTCGCAGATTCGCCAGCTCTTCCTGCAGTTGCTTGCTGCTTTTTTGTTCCTTCTCCTCAACCGCCAGAAGCGCCTGCAAATTCTTGATTGTCGTATCCTGCGGCTGCGCGTTTGCCAAAGCCTCCAACGCCTTGCGCGCCTCGGCCAGCTTTTGCTGGCCCAGCAGCTTGCGAATCTCGGCAATGCTTCCCCGTTTGTCCTGCTCAACCTGATCTTGCCGCGCCGTGTCTTGAAGGCTCTTTAGCTCCGGTTCATTGGGGAAAGCCTTTAATCCATCCTCGAGAAGCGCGAGGCATTCGTCATATCTCAGTTCGGTCCACAAGCCCCGAGCGCGAGCCAGCAGTTCGTTAAGCTTCTTGCGTCTCTCCCGCCTGCTTTGTTCTTCGTCAATTTGACGGCTTAATTCCAGGGCTTGCGGGTGGCTGGCGTCCAACTCGAGCGCTTGCCGCAGCGCCGTCTGGGCTTCCGCAATCGCCCCTTCCGCCAGTCGCTGCTTCGTGAGCCGCAGTTTTTTCTTCGAGCTGTTTCGCGCGCTCTTCGCCGGCTTCCACCTCTGAGACTAGCTTCTGCGCCGGTTCGCACCGCGAGTCCAGGTTCAACGCCGCTTCCGCCTCGGCCTGTGCCTCGCGAAACTGGCCGGACTGCAGAAAAACCCGGCCGCGACCCACGTGCTCCTCGACCTTTGGCTGAATTTCCGTTCGGCGCAGCTCGGCGGAGACTTTTTCGAGCAGGCTCTTTGCCAGCACGTTGGAACTGTCAATTAATCGCGCGCGGCGCAGCGTATCCTGCGCTCTCGGAAGATTGCCCCGTTCGTACAATCCGCGAGCTCGCTCGGCAAGCACGCTGGCCGCATCGGCTCGCATGCGGTTCCACACCGGTTCCAACTCGAGCAACACATCTTCCATGCTCTGATAGCGGTCCGCTGAAGGTTTGCGCAGCATGCGCCCCAGGATGGCGTCTAATTCGGGACTGCACTCCGAAGCGATCGAGGAAGCCGCGGGAAAATCATCTTCCGCGATGCCTCGAATGATGTCGTAACCTTCGCCCGTGAAGGGCCTCTGATAACAGATCAACTCGTAAAACGTTACGCCCACGGCCCAAATATCCGTGCGCTCGTCCGCTTTCTTCTTGCGGAACAATTCGGGCGCCATGTAGGCCGGGGTTCCGATCATCATATTTGTGTGCGTTCGCGAAAAATCCACAAGCCGCGCGATGCCGAAATCGACGACTTTGACGACGCCTTCGGAAGTCACCATGACGTTACCGGGCTTGATGTCGCGGTGAACAACGCGATTCTTGTGAGCGAATTCGAGAGCCTGGCAGACGCGGACGATGTACCCAACCTTCAAAGCCAGCGGCAAATCGATCTGTTCTACGATGATTTTTTCCAGGCTTTCGCCATCGATATACTCCATGGCTATAAAAGGGGTGTCTTTTTCCTGGCCCAGCTCGAAAACCGTGACGATGTTGGGATGCTGAAGTTTGCCCGCCGACTGCGCCTCTTGATAAAAGCGCTCCAGCAGGTCGGGGCGATCCACGAGATTACTGTTGATCGTCTTTAGTGCGACAAGTCGCCCGATGAACGGGTCTCTAGCCTTGTACACGACGCCCATCGCGCCGTGGCCAAGCTCCGCGAGAATTTCGTATTTGCCCAGTTTCTGCAAGGAGGCGACCCTGTGCCGCTAATCGTAGCAAATCTTGGCCCGCGCGTGGAAAGTCAGCGCTGGAAGGTAATCGTAAGAGGAAAGCGCACGCTCACCGGTTTTCCGCCCGATTTCGGCGCGGTTGTCTTCCAGTGTTTTGAAGCATCCTTCACTTTCTTGAAAAATTCCTTGTCGGAGTTGCCTTCTTTGTCGATCTTGACGTTTCCATTCGGTTCCACCGTAATCACGACCGTAAGAGAGTAGGGGAGTTTTCCCGGTTTTTTTGCGTCGTCCGGGAAGTCCACCATGGGGATTCCCACCCATTCCAGAGGCGCACTCGCATCCAATTGTGCGCAAGAGACAGCGCCTCCGACGGACGGGATTTCCTGCGCAACTCGGCCCGGTCCGCAAGCAAGCGCGGGCAGCACCAGCTTCCCTTCACTCTTTGTCAGCCCTTGAATCGTGCTGGGAATAGTTGTTTTGACGTAAAGGGCGGCCTGATCGCGATAAATCCCGGCGCCGTTGGCTATTTTCTGAAATTCTTGGCTCACACCATGGCCTAACTGGCCAGTGTCTCCCCGTTGCTTCGCTTGTTCAAAATGAGCTACGGCGGCCTCAAAAGCGGACTTATCGCTGCTCTTTTCAACGGCCGCGGAATAGGCCGCATTCAAGTGCTTTTCCAAATCTTTGCAAGCGGCGAGCAACCCAGCTTCCTCCGCCCGTCCCTCAAATCTGTGAATGTCGTCTTGAATACGCTGAATCCCGGACGCGTCGCCTTTGATCTCCACCGCTTGGGCGTTGCTCTTGATCTGGTCGAATTGTTGCTGCTCCGCGGCGTGCAATTCCTTCAGTAACTTGTCGTGCGTTTTGCTCCATTGTTGGGCCGAATCCAGTTGAGTCTTGGCTGCATGGAATGATCCTGCGTGGATGGAGTCTTCGACACCGCTCACGGTTTGCAACGCTTTCTCTATTGCGGGCAACTGCTTCTTTGCATCGCCGCTCTGCGCTCCCTTGCGCTTGATCACTTCCTGGAACTGGTCCCGCGCTTCGCCCCAGTTTTCCTCTTTCACATCCTGCATCGCGGTGTCGTAAAGCTTCTGGTCGTTCGCCGTTTGCCGCATTTTCCCCAGGTAACTCTCGGCCTGAGGTTTGAGGGTAGAGCCCGCGATGTTCATATCCACAGTCGCGCGAAACTCTTTGCGAGCCTTCTCATAGTCTTTCGCCTGATAAAGCGTTACGCCTTGATCGAAGTGATCCTGCTCCTGTTTATGGACGTCGGTCGCGCTCAAACCTGTATTAGTGGCCTCCAGTTCCCGCGAAGCGTCCGCGGAGTGCCACAAATTCATCTGAATCACGTCTTGAAATCCCTGCTGCGCGCCGGCGAAATCCTTTTTGTCCTTCAGCAAGGACTCGGCCTCGTCAAACCGCCGCTGCTCATCCTGGCGTTTCTGATCAATTTGACTGACTTGCTGGGCGGCTTCTTTTTGCAGCGGGCCCTTGGAGTTGGCAAGCCCCTGCCAAACCTGTTCGGATTGATCGAATTGGCGGTTCTGCCAAAGTTCCTCGGCTTGTTGCTTCAGTTTCGCGTCCTTGGCGGAAGCAGCTCCCCCATTCGTGTTTCGTGGCCACAGGACCAGGGCGAGAATGGCAACCACAAAAACGCCCGCCCCTGCCAGCACCGCGGGGTGACGCAAGATCGGCAGAATTTGCGCGGAAAAACCCGGTCCAGGCTTGGGTTTGGCCGTGGAAACCGCCGCAGAAGCTGCAGTCGTGCTTCCGCCCGGCCGCGGAACCGCCGGTGCGCTGGTCCCTGCGACAGACTGCTGAATAGCCGGTCCAGCGATGACCGTGGCTCCGGGAGCATCCATTTTTCGCTCCGACGTGCTTTTTCCGTCGGAAGCCGG
Organism: uncultured Acidobacteriota bacterium; assembly: GCA_963718945.1. Lineage (GTDB taxonomy): Bacteria > Acidobacteriota > Terriglobia > Acidiferrales > UBA7541 > Acidiferrum. The sequence goes on from CAVRAJ010000001.1 coordinate 1,043,857, forward strand.
ACGCTTGGGAACGCCGCCATCTTTCCGTGGAGCCGCCGGCGTTTGCCCCGGATTCATAACACGAGTGGCGGAAAACCCTGCCGCGGGAATGTTTTGTGCGGACTCGCTAACCTGCGTCAAGTCAGAAGACGGCCCCGCCGGCTTGGCACCGGCGGCTTTGTCCTTTTTCGCCGGTCCTGCTGGCTTCGCCACTGAAGTCTTCGCCGAGAAAACCTGTGTTGCTGCCGGTTGCTGTCCGCTGGCAAGGTTCGCAATCTGTCCGCGAAGCTCCAGCATCCTCGGGTCGGACGGCTGAAGGATTTGCGTGGCCATCACTTCGTTGAACAGTTGCGTCGCGCCCGCATGGTCGCCTTTACTGACCATCGTTTGCAGAGCAGCCACCTTCTGTTCTTGTACATCCTTCTTTTTCTTTTTGTCTTCCGCGCCCTGCAGCAACTGCGTGACATTAGGATCAGACCCCATTGTCTCCATGGTTTGCTGGGCTAGATCAATGGCGTCCGTAATCTTGTCCTGGCCGATCTTGCTATTGATTTCGCGGACTCGCCGCTGCATCTCGTTGCGAGCCCTCTCGCGGTCGTCCTGTTCTTTCTTCAGCGCCTCCGCTTCCGTGGCCAGCTTGCGGAAAGCGTCCTGCCTCGGAAATTCCTCGATCGCCTTGCGCGCTGTATCCAGAGCCTCGCCGTACCGCTCGCACAAAAGGAAACCCTGTATCTGCTTTTCGCGATCCTCTTCCTTCCGCTTTTGCTCCTGCTGCGCTACTTCTCCGAGCGCATAGTTCACTAATTCCTTTAGTTCGTACTCTTGCGGGTATTCCTGCAGCAGAGGCCCGCCCTTGGTCACGACTTGCTTGTACTTTCCTGCTCCCAGCAAACCGCGCAGCACCGTAATCTCGGCCTCCAGCCGCTTTTGCCGGTTCTGCTCTTGCTCTTCTTGCTGAGCCAGATTTTGCAAATTCTTTACGGCCGTGTCTTGAGGGTGCTCCTTGACCAGGACATCCAATACCTTTCGCGCTTCGGAAAAATTCTGCTGCCCCAGCAGCCTCCGTACTTCCGCCATTTGACGTTGTTTCTGTTGCTCCGCCTGATCCGTCCGTGCTGAATCCTGAAGTTTCTTCAGTTCCGGCTCGTTCGGAAATTCCTGCGTGGCCTCTGCCAGGACCGCCAGGCATTCGTCGTAGTTGAGTTCTGTCCAAAGGGTTCGCGCCCGGTGCAGAATTTCGCTGAGTTTCTTGCGCTTTTCCCGGCGCCCACGCTCTTCCTCGATTTGCCTCTTTAATTCCTTCGCTTGGAGGTTGGCGTCGTCGAGTTCAAGCGCCTGTCCCAGCGCGGCCGCCGCTTCGGTTAGCGCTCCTTCTGCCAAACGCTGTTTGGTCAGCTTCAATTTCTGCTCGAGCTGCTGCACTTTCGCCGCTGCCGCTTCCACTTCGGCGATCAGCTTTTGTGCCGGCTCATGCTTCGAATCCAATCCCAGCGCCGCTTCGGCCTCCGCCTTCGCCTCGCGGAGTTTCCCCGCCTTCAATAATCCTTCGCCGCGGCTCAAGTGTTCCTCTAGCCTCGGTTGAATTTCCGAACGGCGAAGCTCCACCGACACCTTTTCCAGCATGCTCTTCGCCTGAGAGTTCCCCACATCGATGTGGAGTGCCTTCCGGAGAAGCGCCTGCGCCCGCTGCAGGTCCTTGGCCACGACCAGCTCTTTGCAATCCGCCAGCAAGCCCGATACCGTGGCTTGCTGCGCGGCTTTCCAGATGGGCTCGATCGCGTGGAGCACGTCTTCCATCGACTGGAATCGATCTTCGCTCTTTTTCTCCAGCATCTTGTTGACGATCGGCACCAGTTCTTCGGTGCACTCCGGAGAAAGACTCAAAAGATCTTCGGGCTTCTCGTAGATAATGTGAAACATCAGCTCGGCTTCGCTATCTCCCGTAAATGGCCTGCGATAAGCCAGCAGCTCGTACAGGGACACGCCTAAAGCCCAGATGTCCGATCGAGCGTCGGCCCGCTCGCCCTTGTATAGCTGAGGAGACATATAAGCGCGCGAACCGATCATCATGTTCGGCTGCGTCATGGACATATCTGTAAGCCGCGCGATGCCGAAGTCCACAACCTTAACGACGCCCTCCTTGGTGACCATGATGTTCGCCGGCTTGACGTCGCGATGCACCACGTTGTGCTGGTGCGCATACGCCAGCGCGTCGATCACTCGCACGAGGTACCCAAGCTTGACCGACAAGGGCACCACGGGCTTCTGCTCGATAATCCGGTCCAGGCTTTCCCCTTCCAGATACTCCATGGCAATAAAGGGAGTGTTTTTCTCGTGCCCCAATTCGTAAATAGTGACAATGTTCGGGTGCTGCAGGGCGCCGGCGGAGCGCGCTTCCTGATAAAAGCGGTCGAGAAGATTGGATTGGGCGCTGGGGCCGCCAGTGATGGTCTTCAGGGCGACTAAACGGTCAATCAGCGGATCCCGGGCTTTGTAGACGGCGCCCATAGCCCCGCGGCCGATCTCAGCGATGATCTCGTATTTGCCTAAAAGCTGCACACCAACACCCCTATCGGCATGATGGTAACAAAACTAGGGCCAAACTACTCGCCAAGTCTGGCTCATGTGTGCTCCCGGCATGTCGCCGAGGAGCGCCGAGTGAAGCCGTCAGTCCCAAATCCCCCTGAATCTGGAAGCCATTGAAAACAAGACAGAAAGAGGGCGCAGCGATCATAGGATCGAGCTTCGTACACGCTGAGAACAGGACCCCATTGCAAAATGGGTTGCGCTCCAGGGGAGTTTTCGATCCTCCCAAAGCCCGGAATGCCGGAAAATGACACCCCCTAGCTTCCGAAATTGTCACCCCTTTTTCACTCTGGGCCAAGTCTCGCATCCCGTTTTAGCCAGGTCATTCTACTAAGGTTTGGTGGAAATTTCTCACGTCGCGGTGTTTGCCTTTGCCACAATCAAAATAGCCAGCAGGTAGAAGAGGAACATCAGGGCCAGATAAGTCTTCGCTTGCAGTTTCGCTCCCTGGAATTCCTTCCAGGCGAACACTCCCCACAACGCCGCCACCATCGGCGCTGACTGCCCAATCGCATACGAAATGGCTACTCCCGAAAAATTCGCAGCCACTAAATTGAACACTGTCCCCGTTCCCCAAATTGCCCCGCCCAGCAATCCGAGAATGTGGCCCGACGCTGGCCCTCGAAAGTATCCGCCGAAATTCACTGGATCGCCGATCAAGGGTTTCTTCATGAAATAAATGTTCCAAAGGAAGCAGGACAGGAGCGCCCCAAGCGTCAAAAAAACTCCCACGCTATACGGCCCCAGCGTTTTCCCGTGACTCATCGCGTGCGCCACAAATGGAGACCATAGTCCCATCAACACGCCCGACACGATGCAAGTCGCGATGCTTTTCCTTGACGCCGCCTCCGCCGCCTTCGCAAGAGTTCCGTAAGCCTTTCCATCCATGATCACCGCGACAACTGCGCAAGCGACCCCAATCGCAAGCAAGCCGGCATTCCCTTGTGGCTGTTGCAGGTAACTCGCGATGACTCCCACCACCAGCGCGATGCCAATCGAAACGGGAAAGGCAATCGCCAGCCCCGCCATGTCAATCGCGGCCACCAACAACAGATTCGCCAAATTGAAAACCGCTCCGCCGATAAGCGTGTAAACAATATTCGAGCCATCCGCCAGGCGCACGTTATTCAAAAAGCTCGAAGAATCGTGCGACGTGCTCCCCATCGTGAACGCCAGCACAACCGAAATAAGAAAAATGCCGAGCGCGTAATCCCAGTAAAAAAGCTCGAAGCGGTAGTTCTTTACGCCCTTGAACGTGTTCGCCCAGGAACCCCAGCAAATCGCTGTCGTAATCATCATCAGCAGAGCAATTTCCAGACTATGCGGCGTGTACATGGACTACCGGCTCCTTTTGGTCCTTCTTACTTGCTAGGAGACTTCATCGTGAGGCGTTTCCTGCTGCACTGTAGCTGTTGCGATTTTTGTCGAGGAGTTCCGAGCGACTCCTGGTTCCGTCCGTGCTTATATTCATCGCGAATCGGCCTGTCAAGGAGAATCCCGCCAATGAGCCTGATTCCTCGCAGCGCTCGTGAGGATTCTCAATTTGCCGTTTCGCCGCCAAGTTCCTATATAATTCGCGCGCGGAACCGCGGGAGCGAAAATGCCGAAGCAATCCTTCATCGCCGTTGTGGGCAGCGCCAACGTGGACCTTACCACTTTCAATGACGTCTTTCCTCGGCCCGGCGAGACCATCTTTGGCAAAAAGTTCGACCTCGGTTTTGGCGGCAAGGGCGCCAACCAGGCTGTCGCCGCGCGCCTCTGCGGCGCTTCTGTCGCTATGATTGCCAAAGTCGGCAGCGACCTCTTCGGTCCCGCCACCATCAAAAATTTCCAGTCGCAGGGCATCGACGCCAGCCACGTCCGCATCGCCGAAGGCGTCTCCAGCGGCGTCGCGCCCATCTTCGTCGAGCCCGGCGGCCAAAATCGCATCATCGTCGTCAAAGGCGCAAACGACACTCTCTCACCAGAAGATGTCGATTCCGCTGCGCCCCTCCTACGCAAAGCGGACACTATCGTCATGCAGTTCGAAATTCCGCTTCCCACTGTCTATCACACCATCCGCCTGGCTGAAGCAGAGGGAATCCGCTGCATCGTGAACCCCGCACCTGCTCAACAGGTGGACTTCAAGCAACTAAGCGGTGCCGACTATTTCATCCCCAATGAGACGGAAGCCGAAATCATCACCGGCATGCCCGTCCATACGCTCGAAGACGCCACAAAGTGCGCCAGCTTCCTCCTGCGACATGGAATGAAGCGCGTTGTCCTTACGTTGGGAGAACGCGGCGCCCTTCTCGCTGGCCCCGAAGGAACTGAGCTCATCCCGGCCTTCAAGGTTGAGGCCGTCGACACCACTGGCGCCGGTGATGCCTTTATCGGCAGCTTCGCCGTATTTCTCGGCGAAGGCATGCAAGAAAAGGAAGCGCTGACGCGCGCAAACTTATACGCAGCCCTTTCAACAACAAATGTCGGAACACAGAAGTCCTTCATGAATCGCGCCGATTTCGAACGCGAATGGCAGATTCACAGCACCCGCCTCTGAACGCCCTAATCCCCCGCCGCCGTCATTTCGAACGGAGCAGGCCGGCGCTTTTTCTTTTCACGTTCGCTCCTGCGAACGTGTCGGCCTGCGGAGAGAGAAATCTCTCTTCTCTCCCCGGGACTCGCTCGACCGCCGCGCAAAAGTGATAAGATTTCTCTTGAGGCCGAAGCATCCTCGCAAAAGAGAATTCAATAATGTCCATCGTAAACAGAGGGCCTGGCAGCGCGCAGCAAATCAGCAATCGCAATCTAGAAGCGCCTCCTTCTCCGGTGGATACCTCCCTCGCTCACCTGCGCGGCCGCGCTCTCGAAGCCAACCGCGGCGTTCCCCTCAATCTCGATTGGATCGAAGACGTTCGCGTCAATACCAGCGCGGTCGAACGCCGCGCCCAAACTCTCGTCACGCGCCGCACTGTCAAGAAAGATTGGCAAGCCGCGTGGCTTCTCCGCGCCATCTCCTGCATGGATTTAACCACGCTCTCCGGCGACGACACCGACGAACGCGTCCGCCGCCTCTGCGCGAAAGCCCGCCAGCCAATCCAACACGAACTCGTCAAAAAACTGGGCATCGAATCGCTCGACATCAAAGTCGCCGCCGTGTGCGTCTATCACGTCTTCGTCGAAACCGCTCGCCGCGCTCTCGAAGGCAGCGGCATTCGCGTTGCCGCCGTGTCCACCGGCTTTCCCACCGGCCTCTCTCCCCTCGCCGAACGCGTCAACGAAATCCGCCGCTCCGTCGAAGCTGGCGCCGATGAAATCGACGTGGTCATCACGCGCGCCCATGTCTTCGCCGCAAAATGGCAAGCCCTTTACGACGAAATCGCCGCCTTCAAACATGCCTGCGGTCCCGCGCACCTGAAAGTCATTCTCGGCACCGGCGATCTCCTCACTCTTCGCAACGTCGCCCGCGCCAGCGTCGTCGCCATGATGGCCGGTGCCGACTTCATCAAAACTTCCACCGGCAAGGAGCCAGTAAACGCAACTCTTCCCGTAGGTCTAGTGATGACGCGCGCCATCCGCGAATACGCCAATCAAACGGGGTATGCGGTAGGCTTCAAACCCGCCGGCGGAATCCGCACCGCAAAGCAATCCCTGGAATGGCTCTCCCTGATGAAAGACGAACTAGGCCAATCCTGGCTCAAATCCGATCTTTTCCGTTTCGGCGCCAGCGGCATGCTAGCCGACATCGAGCGCCAGCTCGAGCACCATGCCACCGGCCGCTACTCCGCCGACTACCGCCATCCCATCGCCTAACATGGAGTGCGGCAGCTCTGCTGCCGCTTTTCCCACGTCTCTTTTGCGCGATGTCCTCGCTCCCCTCTTCTCCGTGCGCTCTGTGCTCTCCGTGACCTCTGTGAAAATTCCGTTCCGTCCTCCACCCGCTGAGATCCATTCGTGGAAGGAAATCCGCCCCCACAAAACTGCTTCCTCCCCCGCCCCCCATTTCCATTACAATCAACTCACACCCATGAGCATCGTAGAAAAATTCGTCACCATGGATTACGGCCCCGCCCCCGAAGATCCCCGCGAAGCCCTAGCCTGGCTCGACAAACATCACCGCCGCTTCGGCCACTTTATCGGCGGCGAGTTCAAAGCCCCTCTCGAAGCCAAGTATTTCGACACGACTGATCCTTCCGCCGGTGAAAAGTTATCCGAAGTCGCGCAAGGCTCCGCCGCCGACATCGACGCCGCCGTTAAATCCGCCCGCGCCGCTCTCCCCGCGTGGCAATCCCTCACTCCCCACTCCCGCGCCCGCTATCTCTACGCCCTGGCCCGCCAAATCCAAAAACACTCCCGCCGCCTGGCTGTCCTCGAAACTCTCGACAACGGCAAACCCATCCGCGAATCCCGCGACATTGACATCCCCCTCGTCGCCCGCCACTTCTACCATCACGCTGGGTGGGCGCAGCTCCTCGCTCAAGAATTCCCCGGCTACGAAGCCTGCGGAGTAGTAGGCCAAATTATTCCCTGGAATTTTCCTCTACTAATGCTCGCCTGGAAAATCGCTCCCGCTCTCGCCACCGGCAACACCGTCGTCCTGAAGCCCGCCGAATTCACTCCGCTGACCGCTCTGGCCTTCGCCGAAATCTGCCAAGAGATCGATCTCCCCGCCGGCGTCGTCAACATCGTCACCGGCGACGGCCAAACCGGCGAAGCCCTCGTCGCTCACCCCGACGTCGACAAAATCGCCTTCACCGGCTCCACCGAAGTCGGCCGCGCCATCCGCAAAGCCACCGCCTCCTCTCACAAAAAACTCTCTCTCGAACTCGGCGGCAAATCCCCCTTCATCATTTTCGAAGACGCCGACCTCGACTCCGCCGTCGAAGGCCTCGTCAACGGCATCTGGTTCAACCAAGGCCAGGTCTGCTGCGCCGGCTCCCGCCTCTTGATGCAAGAAAGCATCGCCGAGCCGCTCATCGCCAAAATCTGCGATCGCATGAATACTCTCCGCGTCGGCCCGCCCCTCGACAAATCCATCGACATCGGCGCCATCATCGCCCGCGTCCAGCTCGACCGCATTCAGCGCCTCGTCGATCAAGGCGTCGCAGATGGCGCTACCTGCTGGCAGCCCAACATCCCCATGCCCTCGCGCGGCCTCTATTTCCCGCCCACTCTTCTGAGCAATGTCCATCCCACCAGCATCGTGGCTCAACAGGAAATCTTCGGCCCCGTCCTCGCCGCCATGACTTTCCGCACGCCCAGCGAAGCTGTCGAGCTAGCCAACAACACCGCCTACGGTCTAGCCGCCTGCGTCTGGAGCGAAAGCATCAACGTCTCTTTGCACGTCGCTTCACAACTCAAAGCCGGCGTAGTCTGGGTCAACTGCACCAATCTTTTCGACGCCAGCTGCGGTTTCGGCGGCTATCGCGAAAGCGGCTACGGTCGCGAAGGCGGTCGCGAAGGCCTCCTCGAATACTTAGAGCCAACGTGGTTCAAAAACGCCCCGCAACTCCACGCGCGTCCGCTAGCGATCGATCAACCGCCCTCCGATCAATCTCGCGATGATCAATCTCGCGCCAACCAATCTCCATCACCCAAAAACGAAAACGGCGACGCATCCAGCGCCGCCTCGCAAACAACTCCCTCCCCAACTCCCGAAATCGACCGCACCGTAAAACTCTTCATCGCCGGCAAACAAGCCCGCCCCGACTCCGGCTACAGCATCCCCGTCCACGCCCCCGACGGCCGCCTCCTCGGCGAAGCCCCCCTCGGCAATCGCAAAGACATTCGCAACGCCGTAGAAGCCGCCCGCAAAGCCACCGCCTGGCCCAAATCCACCGCCCACACCCGCGCTCAAGTCCTCTACTACGCAGCCGAAAATTTAAGCCAGCGCCGCGATGAAATCGCGCAACGTCTTTCCGATGTAGTCGGCAAAAAGCAGGCGCACGACGAAGTCACCGCCAGCATCGAGCGCATCTTCACCTACGCCGCCTGGGCCGACAAATACGAAGGCACCATCCACAACCCTCCATTCCGCAACGTCACGTTAGCCATGCAAGAACCCATCGGCACCATCGGCATCCTCTGCCCCCAAGAAGCCCCCCTCCTCGGTTTCATCAGCACAGTAATGCCCGCCCTAGCGGTCGGCAACACGGTAGTCGCGATCCCAAGCGAGCTCTACCCGCTCATCACCGGCGATCTCTATTCCCTCTTCGAAACCAGCGACCTTCCCGCTGGCGCAGTCAACATCGTCACCGGCCGCCCCCACGATCTCCTCAAAACTCTAGCCGAACACGACGACCTCGACGCCCTCTGGTGCTTCGCCGACGCCGCGACTTGCAGCATCGCAAAAGCTCTTTCCATTGGAAATCTCAAGCAAGTCTTCACCAACGAAGGCCGCTCCATCGACTGGTTCAACCCCGCCCCCTCCTCCGACCGCTTCTTCCTCCAACACGCCACCCAAATCAAAAACATCTGGGTCCCCTACGGCGAGTAGCAGCTTCTGACTGAGGTCGGATTCGGGGAGGCAAGCGTTGAACATAAAGGCGTCTGAGGAGGTAGAAGAGATCGAGCTGCTACGAGGCGGCTCTGTTGTGTCCAGTTTCGCTGGCGCTTTTGGAAGTTCCTTGCGCGAAACACGCCTGACAGCGATGCTCGGCTATTTAATTGCCCTTGAGCCGACGCGATTCTGTAATTTCTTCGGATTCCTTGGAAGACCGCTCTCCGTGAGTTTGGAGACGCTCCATGCGTCTGACCGTTCCGACATCTTGGTCGAAACCACAGCAGGGCGGGGCGTGATCGAAGCCAAAGTCACCGCGACAGACCCCTTCCGCCAATCGCTGAAGTATCCTGCCAAGTGGCGCGTACTTTTGACGGAGCATTCGGCGACTGCCAAACAGAGACGTCTTCACACAGTGAAGTATCTTCGCTGGAGGAATTTGGAGGCAACACTTAAGAAGTTGGAGAAGTCCCCGAACAACGAAGTCCGTTTTATCAGCCGGGACCTTCTCAGATACCTGGGAGAACATGCTTTGACTAAAACCAATAGAGCGGTGGAAATTTACGCGCGTGAAATCAACAACGAAGAAACGCTTGCACTATTCTTGAAGGCGCGAATGTACGGTTGTCATTACGAAAAGAGTAGCCGTCTGGCGGAGGCACTCTATTTCGCCCCGCACTTTGGTCAACAGATCGCCCACGAACACCCGGGCGTTCACGTTGGTATAAGCTACATCGCGTGTATCGAGCGGGCGGAGGTTGTGGAAAACTGGGAACACTTTTTGCAGGTAACCGCCGAAGTTAGGGGCAAGCAATGGCTAAAAAGCCATCGCTGGCTGTTAGACCCCATCCATCGAAGCTGGAACTGGCGCGAGAACAGGCACAGCTTTTTGTTCCTTTCAACACCCCGCTTGATTTTTAATCCGCCAGTTCCAAAAACGGAACTTCAAAAAGGCAAAGGTTGGCTGAACAAGCGTGTCTACTCGTTTGACGAGCTCTTCTCTGCGTGGGGGTGTTGACACCTCTTCATTCCTCCCCTTTTCAGCGTGTAATCATTGAAGATCGCCTAAACATGCCGGGCGTCCCACGTGCCGGTTTTACGCTCGGGGTTTTTCTCTTCGATCCGCTTCTCCAAATCCGAATCCCTATTGACACAGTAAAGTCTACCTGCTTTAATAAACCCGTTGACCACTGCGCCTCGCCACCAGTGAGGCGTTTTCGTTTTAGGCCCGTTTTTGAGTAGCACAGGCACTCTTGCCTGTGCTTTTTTTTGTCGTACCGCCGGCATCCTGCCGACGTGTGCTTTTAGTGGCACGGGCTTCAGCCTGTGCTCTTTTCCATCAGCAAAATCCCAAAACTAAACTCTAAGGAGAAAACCATGCCTTCTCTCAGTTCCAAGGACCGTGTGTCTCTATGCCGTTTCACTTTCGACGACGGCCGCCGCTGCCGCACTCCTCGCATCTCCACCAGTCCCGATTTCTGTTTCTACCACGCCCAAAAAGAAGCCCAGTCCCGCGCCAACGAAAAAATCGCCAACGATCTCGCTTTCTTCTTCTCCGGCGACTATCTCTCCGCCAACAACCTGAACACCGCCCTCAGCCGCGTCTTCGTCGCCGTCGCTCGCGGTGATATAAAGCCTCGCGCCGCACGCACCCTCGCCTACCTAGCCCAAACCATGTTCCAAACTCTCCATCTAGCACAAGACGAATTCATCACCGCCTGCGGCGAAAAAGATTGGCGCCACACCGTCGTCCAATCCATCAACGCCAACCACAAATACCGCTTCCCTTCGCCCTCCCAGCCCGCCCCGCCGCAAACTCCCGCTCAACCCACAATGCCGACCCAACCCGAATCCGCCGCGCCGCAATCCCAAATACCGCCTCAGCCCGCAACATCGCCTCAAGCCTGTCATCCTGAGCGTAGCGAAGGATCCCGGCAAGACCCCGATCCATCCACATACCCAAAGACCCGCCTATGTCCCGCCCCGCCACCTGCTCTCACGCCACACGCGAACTCACCCTCCGTAGTGGTCGGTCTTGCACGGCCCGAACCGCCGAGCACACGCGTCGCCTCGCAACCTCAGCCCAGCGCCCCTCCCACCGCCCAATCTGCTCCTCCATCTCGGTTGGCAGTCCAAAACCGCGATCCCTACGCCGTCCATTACGGCCCCAACTGCCGCCTCCTGATCGACGGAAAGTCCGTCTAGCATTGCGTTTCGGCAAACGTGCTGCTCCATGTAGGCGCCGTGCTTCAGCTCGGTACTCTCGACCTTGCTCGACACGTAAGTCCCTTATCAGCAACACCTACAAAAAAGTGGGGGGGGTAATTCAGAACAAAATCCGATCAACGACTGGCACAGACTTCAGTGTGTGCAGCTCCCAGTCCGACTGCTGATGAAATGCAATCAGCTCGGTGTCCCGAACTGGAAGAAGGCTGCGTAGTGGGAACAACCACCGGAGCCGTTTCCTTAATCAAGATCGGCCACCTTGGAAACGCAAAGTTCCCTGACACATCGTCGATCACGTTCACCTGGCAAACATAGAGCCCCGGCTTCAGCGTTTGCAGCGGCAGATCGATCTGAAACACAACCGCCTTCCGGTCCGGCGCCGTAACTTCCGTCGCGACAACTTGCTTCGATTCGTAAACTTTCACGTTGCCCTGCAAAAACTCAATGCTGGTCAAAACGTGAATCCCCTCGCGCATCTGTGTGGAGTGCGGCACCTCTGGTGCCGCTTTTGCCGCGCCGCCGCCCGCCGTCGCCGTAGCACCGCCTCCCGCCTGTGGCGCCACGGCTGGCGTCGCGACCGCCGCCACCGCGACCTTTCCTCGCGCCGCATCATAAATCTCATACTGCAAATACAAATGCTGATCCCGCGTAAACACATGCGTCACATTCGGCACAAGCTGCGTCTGATCCTGAATCAACGGATTCGCGCCCTTCTTCTTCGGCGCGTTCGTAACTGGCGCGCGCAAACTGCTCAGCACCACCGAACTCATCCGCAACGGCACTTTGCGCAAATCCGGAATCTGCACGTCCGTCTCAAACGAACCCATGCGCCCCGTCTGATTCTCCCGAACGATGAATTTCAGATGATAGCTCCCGGGAGCCAGCACAAATCCCGTGTTGTACTGGACATTTTTCCGCCGCACCTGCTGCGTGCTGTCCACTGCCAGTTTCACCGTGTCGCGAAGCTGCCCCACCGGCACTTTTCCGCCACCGTCAATGCGCACCTCTCCAATGATGTCGATCGTGGCGTTGTCCTTGTCCTTCGCCTGCACGAACGGGATTTGCGAACCCGGAACCACCAAAGAAACCGCGAGATAATAATGAGAGTCATTCTCGCGGAAGTACGCCGTCCCCGCGTAGAGCGGCACATCCGTCTGCGGCAATTCCGCGGCGAGTTCATCATCGAGCTGCGCCTCGCGGTCCCCGTGGTTCAAATGCACAAAATCTCTGCCGGCGTAATATCCCGGCCGGTATTCGAGCTTCACGTCGGCTCGATTCAACACCACGCGCAGCCGCCGGTAATGCCCGTCCTTCAGCCGGTTTGTGCTCGTGAAACCCAGAACGTAGTACGCGGAAGTGTCTTTCTGCACTTGTGAAAACACTCCGCTAAAATCGTTCGTATCGAAGAACGCTTTACCGCCCGTGTCCGCCGCAAGCGTCGATAACGTCTCCTGCGACGCGGCATTGCCGCTGAGATCGTTCAAAACCGCCGCGCCGTTATAAGCGGACTGCCCGTGCAAACTGGCGTTTTGCGCCTCCCCGCCCGGGGGAAAAGCCTGCAACCCGCGAACGTCAACGGGATAAATCGAGACGTTATTCTTGACCGCCGAGGCCGTCGCCGCTCGCAGCGCCGACTGGTTGTCCGTGCCGGTCTGGCTGATCCCGTTGCTGAAATAAATGAGCGACTTTTTTTGCTGAATTTTTCCCAGCGCATCCATCGTGGATTGCAGCGCGAGCAGCTTCCAGTCGGCGCTAAACGTGTTGTAGTCCGTGTCGTCCGGCGTGAACGAGCCGCTGCTTTCGGCCGCCCCTTCCGCGCTGCCAGTATCGCCCGCTGCAAATCCCTCCCCTGAGCCGGAGGAGTAGGAGCTCAAAACGGAGAGGATTTTTGTCTTATCGTCCGTGAAATCCAGGTCTACGCGCATGTTCGTCGCCAGCGAAACCAGCGCCACGATGTCGGCTGGGTGCATCTGCGCATTGATGTACTTCTTGGCCGACTCCACGCAGCGGTCTATCTGGTCGGGCTCCATGGCCGAAAAATCGAAATACAAAACGATCACTCGCCGGTCGCGTGCGTTCATCACGGGCGCGTCGCTCTTCTTCAGCACTCCCGCCGGCGCAGCCGCGCCCGCTTCGCCCGTGACGGTTTTTTCCGCCGCACCGGCCGTCTCCAGCTCATCCACATTTTCGAAATCGAAAGTCGAAATCTCTTGTTTCTTGCCGTCCTCATACAGCGTGAAATCATCCTTCTTCAAATCGCGAATCAGATTTCCTTTTTTGTCCCGCACCACGACGTTCGCCAACACCAATTCCGAAGTCACCCGAATCGAGGCCGCTGGCGGTTTCGTCTGCGCGTCCACTGGCGCTTGCGGCTGAGCCTGCTGCGCGAACGAAGGTGCCGCGCCTTGCACAAGAAATCCCGCAAGCGCAGCCGCCGCGATTTTCCTGCGTAGCGAAACCATCGTCGTTTCCCTCAAAACCGGAACCTCGCCTGCACGGTCACGCGCCTCATGGTTCCCACTCCGGTCACTTCCCCAAACGTGATCGAGTTCACCGTCGTGCCCAGGGAACTGTAATTCACCAAGTTGAAGATGTTATTCGCCGTAATCCGCAGATCGAGGGCCCTGAATTCCTTGATCGTGATCGTCTTGTTCAGCGACATATCCAGAGTCACTTGTCCGGGCCCTTCCAGAATATTGCGCCCGGCATCGCCAAACGTGGTGTCGCTGCCATTCACGCACGTCGCGGCTGGATTATTGAGCGTCGTTTCCGGCTGGCAGAATGCGGCCGTGTTGAACCACTCCTTCGTGTTGGGATTGGCGACGGACAAGGACTCGCCGGGAACCACGTTCCCGCGCAAAGATCCGCTCACACCGCGATCAATATCCAGCGTTCCTCCAAGCACTCGGATAGTGAATGGCAGCCCGCTCGCCACGGTAAAATCTCCGCTGTACTGCCACCCGGAAAGAATATGCGACATGAAACCCTTCTGCAAAAATCGCCGGTTCTCGCCAAACGGCAAATCGTAAATCCAATTTCCCGTGAATTTATGGCGCTGATCGAAACTCGAGAGCCCTCGGTCGGCGGCAATGTCAAACGCATTTTGCGCCACGACCACGCCTCCTCCGCCAATCGAAGAAGCGTCATCAATCGACTTTGAGTAAATATAGGTTGCGCTTAGTCCAAGCCCTTTGGCCATGCGCTTCCGAAAACGAATCGAGCCCGCATGAAAAACGGAGTTTCCAGCGGACGATTCGTAAGCGAAAGGCTGCAAGCCCGAAATCAGAAGGGCGCGCTCGGTATCGAGCCGCGTTCCCTTGGATCCGTTGTAATCAACATTCATCAGAATGCCGCCCGGAAGCTGGCGCTGCACATCCACGTTCCAGACCTGCACATAGCCAAGCCGGTAGTTTGGATCGACAGCAAAGTTATTCGTGACCGCCCCAGGTGCCAGGGTCGGAAAAGCATTCGCCAGATGGAGCAGATCGGAAGCCGTCGCCACATTCGTGGCCGTCTCCGCGAACGGGGGCTGAAATGCAAAATTCTGAATCACCGCTCCGTACTGCGCTAGATTGTAGTTGATGCCGTAACCGGCCCGCACAACCGTTTCCTTCAGCGGCTTCCATGCCAGCCCGAGGCGCGGCGCAAAATTATTGCGATCGGGCCTGATCAACGACGCCGGAAAAGCGCCGTTGTACGGGCCAGGCTGCCCAACCTCAACGGGCACCGCCGCGGTAAAACCTGGCGCAACATCCAGATTCACAATCTGGTTTTTTGCCTCTGTGTAAGGGCCGTTGTATTCGTATCGCATGCCGAGGTTGAGGGTCAGGTTTGCGCGAATCCGCCAGTCATCTTGCGCAAAAACATCGTACGAGTTGGCGCGAAAATTATAGGCATTTGTCCCGAACTGGACGCTGCTCTGCTGCGGCAGACCGAGTAGAAAGTCCGCAAAATCGCTCCCGGTCCCTGTCTGCGCGATGCCGTCCACATAGAGCGCGGTCCCAAAACCGGTAAATATAAACGTCCCGGCTGCGTTTCTCGCCGAACGAAAACTCTGCAAAATCCGGCGGTAGTCGCCTCCAAAGCGCCAGTTGTGTTTTCCGTGATTCCAAATAACGGTGTCGGAAACTGTGTATGTCTGGTCGAGTTCGCGCCGGGGCGTCGGATCGCTCAAGCCAGAGAAAGATGTGAAATTGATTCCCGGGATGCCCCAATCGAACGGATTCGTGGACACTCCTCCAACTTCTGCGAGCGCGGCGACGTCCGTCACCGTCGAGTACAAATTGGTTGTCGAAACATGGTTGTGGTTGTACGTGAAGCGCAGATTGTTCGTTGTACGTCCCTTGCCGTAGACCCACGCCGCGTTGGCGTTCAGACCTTGCGTGCCTGTTCCTCCCGCGAGAGAAGGAAACGCACCGACGATGTTGCTCGTCGACCGCGACCAGCTCAGCCCCATATTGAGGTTGTTCCGCGGCCCGCGTCTTCCTCCGCCTCCCCCACCACGTCCCCCGCCGCCAGGGCCACGGCTGCCCTGCGCCGGCACCGGGCCAAAGTTGTGGATGAGCCGCAAACTGACGGAGTCCGAGTTGCTCTCCGCCGAAGTCACGAAGTGAAAGTTCTGTGTCGCTCCAGGCAAATTGGGCAGCGGGATGTAGTTCAAGAGAGCTTGCGCTTGCGGCGTGATCAGAGCCGGGTCCATCACGTTCAGTTGTCCGTTGTAATCGAATTGCTGTCCGGTCGCCGGATTGTAAATCGGCGCCGTTAGGGCGGAGAAATCGCCGCCACGCTCTGCCGCTGTCGGCACCGTCGAAAGCGCGTCAAACGGCGAGCTACCGCGCCTTCCGTTCCAGCCTCCGAAGAAAAATGTCTTTCCCCCGCCGTTGTAAATTTTGGGGATATTCAGCGGACCGCCGACATACGCGCCAAAGCGCAATTGGTTGTAATCGGCCTTGGGCAGTTCGAGACCATTCAAAGAGAATGCTCTGGCATCCAGCGCAGAAGTATCGTCGTAAAGATACATGTTGCCGTGCGGCTGATTTACATTGAAGCCGCGGCCCATCCGCCCGAATGCGATTGGCCGGCCTCCTCCCCCCGACCCGCCTCCGCCAAATCCGCCGCCACCCCCGCCACCAAAACCGCCCAATCCGTTCTGCTGCGCGCGTTCGTGAAATTCCTGGATTCGTTCCTGCAGTTCATCCTCGTTGCCCGCACCAAAATCCTGCGTGCGTCCTTGCACGCCGCTGATGCTCACGGATTCCGTCGGTGCGTCGGCTCCAGCGCCATTAAGAGGGAGGGCAGCAAGATCGTTCGCTGATGGGTTCTCTCCAGCACCAGCCGCTGCGCCAGATTCCGCGGTTCCAAGCTCCGCGGCAGTCGAATCCATCGTCAGACTTTGAAATCCGCGGCCGGAAATTGCCGCGGCCGCCGCCGCAGTGCGCTGATCGGTCTGCTCCTGCTGCCGGGACGCGAGAATCAATTCGAACTCAGCTTTGCCGGAGGGATTTTCCGGATTCAGCACCACTTCCTGGGTCTGTTCCGCGAATCCCATGAACTCTGTCCGCACCACATATCTTCCTCGGGGCAGTTCGGCGAAGGCAAAACTCCCGTCGGAAACCGTTGCGGCTATGAACTTCTTGCCTGTCAGAGTATTTGACACACTTACCGTTACACCCGGCAGCGGCGTTTTGCCGCTGTGAACGGTGCCAGTGATCCGGTAAGAAGGGGCGGGCGCTGCGGGTGTATTTTCTTGCGCGCGCAAACTTCCAGGTAAATGAGCCAACAGGCCGAGGAGAATAAGAGTCCGAACAAGCGATCTCAATTGGGCGGCTCCGGCGGTTTCTGCTGCGGGTTATTGTCTTTGGGCGGGTTCGCGGGCGAGCCACCAGCCATTCCCCTTTCCTGCATGCGCTTCCATTGTTCCGGGCTGATCACCATCACGGATTTCGGCTGAAACACGCTGTTCGCTGTTGCGCCTCGCACCATGACATGATCGCCCGCCTGAATGTCCGCCATCGTAATGCTGTCGCGTCCCTTCCGCAGGGAAGTCTCTTCATTCAGCTCGATGGTTTGCG
This sequence comes from uncultured Acidobacteriota bacterium, assembly GCA_963718945.1. GTDB lineage: Bacteria > Acidobacteriota > Terriglobia > Acidiferrales > UBA7541 > Acidiferrum. The sequence goes on from CAVRAJ010000001.1 coordinate 1,061,197, forward strand.
TGACATTGTCCGGACGAAGAACGGTGAGCTTGGGCGCATCCACGGTTTTTACTTCGCCGAAAACATAATCCTGTCCAAGAACGCCCAACTGACGCATACCGCCGGGACCGCCGTGCTGCCCGCCTTCAGCGCTACCGCTTTCCTGGCCTCTTCCTCCAAAACCCCCAGCGGGGCGTTCTCCGATCATTTCCGCGGTCCAGGTGTGATCGGGGTTCTCCTCGCCTCGCACAAATACCGCGTCTCCAATTTTGAAATCGCCGAGCGCCGCGGCTTCCCGTGCTTTACGAAATCGCGTATTCGTGGTGATGTTGACGGTTACTTTGTCTCCGCTCTCTCGCGTGATCTCGATGGATTGGTCGTGAACCGCCGTCAACTTCCCGAAAACGCCAGGACGCCTCTCGCCGCCGCGCCCTGGAGCTTGCGCAGCTTCCGCACCTTGCCCGGTCGCGGGATTTTGTGGGGGCGGCGCTTCCTGAGGAGCTCTCGAGCCCGCATTAGCCTCCACGCCCATGGCCAGCAAACTTAAAAGTGAGAACGACAAGTACTTTGCAATTGATTTCATTTCAGTCTTCCTCTTCACGGCTCCAACAAGGATAAATCTACGCCCTTCCCCCGCGAAAAACCTTCTTTTCCGCTCACCAAGCTTTCAACTTGAACGGCTTTTCTCGCCCCTTGCGTCTCGCTTACTCTCTGATCGCTTTCCGGTTACGCAGACATCCGTCCACCACTTTTTTCCTAAATTCCCTTTTTCCCGTGACTTAGTTCCCGGGTGACAAGAGAGTCATGCATTGTTCGTCTTCGGGGCACAGAGAGAGACTCATCACGGAAACGGCCAGGGGAGGCTATCCCCTGGCCGCTTGGAAACCTGGCCTTCCGCCGCTTGCGGGAGAGCCTATTTGGTCTTATAGGTGAATGTGATTTTTGTTTCCTCGTCCAGCACCAGGGCGCGCACGAATTGGTACGAATGGCCTGCTCGCGGAACATCGACGCGCACAGGCAGCACGCCAGCCACCCGCCTCTGAAGGTTCAGCACGTTCGAGGAAGCCGTATTCGCAGCCGCTTCCTCGTTTTTCTTCAAGTCGCGTTCGATTCGCTGCGATTCCCGGCTGTCGTCCTTACCCGTCACCTCAACGGATTCCGACACGCTTCCGATCTGCAAAGCAAAGCCGTAGGACGTTGGATAGTTCGCGTTGTAGTCGACGTCGCGCGCTGTGTTTTTGAAGCCGGGCGAACTTGCTGTGATTCTCACTCGGCCCGACGGCATGCTCGAGACGATCCAGCGGCCAGAATAATCCGTCACTGCGCTCCGTACGGCTCCGGTGTCCAACTGAGTTACGCTCACTTGCGCGTTCGCAATCAACGCACCGGATGGATCCACAAGATAGCCACCGAGCTGGCCCGGCAGAAGTTGAAGCGGCGCGATTCCGCGCCCCACACCAATACCGACACCCGCCTGGAACGAACCGCGCGCTCCTCCCATGGATTCAAATGTTTGATACGCCGCAGGGAACAGGTTCGCGGCCAAAGCATCTCCGCCAAAATCCTTTACCTTGTATTGCTCGGGGAGAAACACCTCCCATTGCAGCACAGTGATTGGAACATCCATCTTCGGCAGGGTTATCTCCGATCCGCCCTTCTTCGCAAACGGCGCACCCGAGTCCATGTACACGAAAGACACTTCGTAAGAGCCGACCGGCCGGAATCCGACGCGTAACAATGGTACGCGGTGGCCATCCGGAGCTTCGACCGGCTTGACCTTTTCGCCGGCGACTTCGGCGGTGACGATGCTGGCCCCAGCGGGCAACTCGACTTTCAAGAATGGCTGAGCTTGGTTTCTTATGGTCAATTTCACTTCCGTCAGCGATCTTCCCTCCGTGGTCACCATCGTTGTGACCACGGCGCGTTCGGCAATCGCGGCAAGCACGCTGCTGTCCGGGAATCGCGTCCATTCCAGCGCGAGAGTTGGATTTTCTGTCGATTGCCGGTGATAACGGAAGGCCGCCTGCACAGAAGAACGCGCGAGCGAGCGGAGATACGGATTCGTCTCCTTGAAATCCATGCGCTTCAGGCTTCCACCTTCCGTTGCGGTCAATTCCATGGTGCCGACGCCTTCGACCAGGACTTCGCCCGTCTCTCGTTGTGAATTTTTCACGCTGAGGAAAGGCACATCCACCTTGGTAACACTTGTCGGTTTTTCCAGCGAGATGAGGAACTCGTGGGTCCGCTGTGCCGGCCCATTTATTTTTAGCGTTAGAATGCCCGACTGCGTATCGCTGGAGTCCACGGAAGCTCCTGACGCTCCCGTCACTTCATAACCGTCAGGAATCTCCAATTCGAATTGCGCGGGTGCTCCCTGAACGACTGTGATATCGGCGAGCACCGCCAGCCGAATATCAGCTTCGCTAACGGAAACAAGCGTTTTAATGTTGGAGAGAAAACGCACTTCGCGCGGCGCAGCAGGTGTTGCGACTTCTCGAGTCGTCCACCAGATGTTCGCGGGCTGGCCCGGCACGAGTGTTGCCTCAATGGTGGTCTTTCCGTTCTCGGACGCCCGACTGGTAATCAATCCGGGGCTGATTCTCACATTGGTGTGATCGCCCGGAACGTCGAGCGTCAGAAGCACGCTGCCGGCCGACGGAGCAGGCAAGTTGAACGAGGCGCGGCCCGATTCCATTATTAACGGCAAACCCGCTTCGAGCTGTACGTTAAACTCGGCTGGGCCAGCCAGGATCGCTGTTTGGGCACCCCCTTCTTGCTCGAGCGGGAGTCCTTTGCCTTCTTGATGTGCATCCAGGATTGTCATCCCGGATGTCAGCGCGACCTTCGTTTCTCCCTTCTTGAAGGTTTCGCCTTGCAATTGAACAGTGCCCAAGATCATTTCGCTTGTAACTCGAAGTTTCAAGTCAGCACGCTTGATCGTATAAGGAAGGGGTGCGGACTCGACCCTTCTGGGAGATTTGTTGGCCAACTCAAGCAGCCGGTTGTACTCGTCGAGCGGCAACGTGACATTTCCAGACGGAGGAACCGGGGGATTTATTTTGTCTTGTCCAAATGCGGGGACACTGGTCAGCAAAGCGACTGCCAGCAATAGCTTTTTCATCGCCCACCTGCCTTTTTTTCGCGCTGATAATTCAAATCTGCGTTTGGAGACTGGTTCTCGCCCGTGAGTTCGGAAACAAGAAATAGAGAGGGCCCTAAGGCCGGAAACATAACTTCGATGGGAAGAATACCTGCTGCTTTTCCTCCTTGCAGGGTCATGCGGAAATTGTCGAAGAGAGATTGCTTTTGAGGCTGATCTGTTAGTACGTCTGCTCCCGCAATAGCTGAGAGTTCAGACGTGGGAGCGGGAGGCGCCGGGGCAGCGTCGCTCACCGACGCCATCGCCCCGTAAGCCACCTGGGGAGGATTCAGCGCAGCGGAAGAGGGCTCTTGGTAAGCTTCCGCGCGGAACGAACCGGGCTCTGGCGTCACTTTGAAAAGAGGCGGGTGATAAACCAGCAAGCCGGTCCGCGAGACAGGCAGGTCCAGCGCAGGCAAGGCCAGTTTGAACTGTCCCTTTTCATTCCACGCGGCGCCGTGGCTTATATAGACGACCTCGACCGCAAACTCCGGCGCTTCTTCGCCAGCGTGCGATTTCTCGAGCGGCAGAAGAACGCTGCCATCGGGCGACTGGCCGGGGCGAACAGGCTTCCCCGCGAGAGATGCACTCCACAGTGTTGCGCCAGACGGCAGTGTAAACTTCAAGAAATTTCTCTGGTTATTTCGGACCGCATAGCGAGCCTGTACCAGCATCTTCCCCTCGTCGGTGATCAGGACGTTGTAACGGGCTTCCGCAATGTTGGCCATCAAGACAGCCTGTGGCGTGTAGCGCGCCACGTTGACGGTGAGCGATCTTGTCGTCTTAGCGTCGCCGGCCCGATAACGGAATGCGGAGAGCGAAGTTGATTGCCGGTTTGAAGCTACTTCGCCCAAGTCCGTGGCATCGGCATTTTCGAGGCCCTCGGATTTGAACTCCTTGATCTCGCCCGCTCCAAGAACTTCCACACCGACGCCACCTGAATCGCGTTCCGTGTTCAACAGGCGCAGGAGAGGAATCTCAATCTGTCCGTCGCGAGGGCTCTTGGTTTCTCCGCTCACGATAAATTTGGCATTTTGCTCGATAGGCTCGAGGAATGTCACCGCGAGTTGCCCATCCTTCATTTCCCAATCCGCCACCATAGCGCCGGCAACTTGATTCACCGTCACTTTGTCCGGCAACGAAATGCGCACTTCTCGCGCGGCGCCTTGCGTCACTTCAATGTTGACCTCGGCCACGACCGTCGTCGTGTCTTCACCCAGTCCCGCCAGCTCTGTGAGCGAACCGCGCAAACGCAAAGCCTGGGTGCTGCGGTGATCCTCGGTTTTTCTTTTCCAAGTGAACGTCAGAGGTTCATTGCCGCGACCATAGGCGAGCCATTTGGTTTCCGAGCCGGATTCGGATTTCTCCGCCAAGAGGCCGCCGCTGAGGCTGATGTCCACTCCCTGCCGCGCAAGACGAACCGATGCGCGCGTGACACCGGAGGCAGTGGAAGGCAAGGATATGGATTCTTCCCCGGCCGTGGAAACGACAGGCAAAGCAATATCGAGCAACAACACCGCGCGACCCGGACGGGAGAGGAGCGCGGCCAGATGATTCCCGCCGTTTCCCACTGCGGCCGGAACAAGGGAAACCAGTTTGCCGTCAAGCTTTGCTTCGCGCACCAGCAGACCGGCGGGGATGGGCACGCGCACCCAGCCGTCCTTCAAGACATCCACGGTAAGGCTCGCGCGGCCAGAGGCGAGGTCGCTATCGATGCGCAAGTCGTAGTCGACGCGGGTCAGCGTCGCGTCCACAGGCGGCGGTTCTGGTTCGCGCTCGGGAGGATACGCCCTCGTGTGCAACGTTCGATAATCACTGATGGAGAGCACCACCCATCCGGGCGCATGCGATGTGTTCTGCGCAGAACAGGTAGTGACGCGGAGAAAGAGCATGGCTACCAGGCACGCCAAGAGATGCCATGAAATACGATTTGAATGCGAGAGAGAAACGAATGCAGTTGAGCTGGTCATTGTCGACACCTCTAGTTTCTGGAAGTTGCCTCGGCCGATTCAGTTCTCAACCCGGGGAAAGGAGGACCGTCTAAGAGTAATAGACGCTGTTCTCGAGGAACAGAGTTCTTACTCTGGTTTGTTACCTCGTTAGAGTTAGCATTCTGGACACCGGGTTGCTCGATGCGACGTCCTTAGAACGATTTTCTCTGTGCAGCTTGCACGCTTTTATTCATTTCTTGAGTCCCAGAGCGGAGATTCGCGCGGATCTTCGCTTCTTGCTTTCACTTTGCTCTGCACGCGCTATAATTCGGCTGTTTCTGCTTTTGGCGCGGATCCGTCCGGCGCGGCGGCGCAAACTCCGAGGCGGGCCTCAGCCCAGGGTTAGGAGATTCTATGAAGACTTTGGAAGAAATCGAGCCCAAGAAAACCAGGACCATCAGGACTATTGGGAGGCGGTCGTTTCTTCGCGTGACGGCGATTGCTGGCGGCGGAATGCTGCTGGCCGCGTACATCGACCCGTTCGAACACGGTCTTGCAGGGGCGGCGCAGGGCCGACCTGAACCAAATCTGAATCCGAACGCGTTCATTACAATTTCGCGAGAGGGCATCGCGACGATCATCGCCAAGAACCCGGAAGTGGGGCAGAACGTGAAGACCATGTTGCCCATGCTGATCGCGGAAGAGCTGGATGTGGATTGGAAGGATGTGCGGATCGAGCAGGGCGATGTGGACTTTGCAAAATATGGATTGCAAGTGGCGGGCGGAAGCACGGCAACGCCGAACAATTGGATACCGATGCGGCAAGTGGGCGCGGCGGGGCGGCAATTGTTTGTGACGGCGGCAGCGCAAACGTGGTCGGTTCCGGAGACTGAGTGTTCGACCGCTGCGGGCCGCGTTCATCACGCGGGGACGAAACGCAGCCTCGGGTACGGCGAGCTAGCGGCCAAGGCTGCGCAGATAACGCCGCCGGCGCTCGACACCGTCAAGCTGAAGAACCCCAAAGATTTCAAGATTATCGGCAAGCCCACACGCAGCGTGGATAACCCTTCCATTGTTCGAGGCAAACATCTTTACGGGATCGATTTCAGAATGCCGGGGATGCTGTGGGCTACATTTGCGAAGTGCCCCGTGTTCGCGGGGAAAGTGGTCAGCGCGAATCTCGATACCATCAAGGCCATTCCGGGAGTGCGGCATGCGTTTATCGTGGAAGGAGGCACGGAATTGAATGGGCTGCTGCCCGGTGTGGCGATCGTGGCGGATACGTGGTGGACCGCGCATACGGCGCGCGCGAAACTCGAAGTGAAGTGGGATGAAGGAGCGACGGCGCAGCAAAGCAGCGAAGGCTTTGCGCGCACGGCCGACGAACTTTCAAAACAGAAACCGGGGTTCTCCTTGCGTACCGACGGCGACCCGGAGGCCGCGCTGCAATCGGGCACGAAAGTTGTCGAAGGCGCTTACTTTTATCCATTTCTCTCGCACGCGCCGCTCGAACCGCAAAACTGCACGGCGGTCTTCAAAGATGGGAAGCTGGAAATGTGGGTGCCGAGCCAGACGCCGCAGCGCGGGTTGACGCAGACCGCAAAGACTTTGGGGATCGCGGAGAGCGACATCACGGTTCACCTGCCGCGGATGGGCGGGGGATTCGGGCGGCGGCTGACGAACGACTACATGATCGAGGGCGCGTGGATCGCCAAAGTACTGGACGGAACGCCGGTGAAGCTGCTGTGGTCGCGCGAAGAGGACATGCATCACGATTTTTACCGTCCGGCGGGATTTCACTTTTTGAAGGGCGGCGTGGATGCTTCTGGAAAGCTGGTGGCGTGGCACAATCATTTCGTAAGCTTCGGCGAGGGCGAACGATTCGCTCCGGCCGCGGGAATTTCTCCCGACGAATTCCCTGCCCGATATATTCCAAATTTTGCGACCGACGTTTCACTGATTCCGATGGGCATCCCCACGGGGGCGATGCGCGCGCCGGGCAGCAACGCGATTGCGTTCGTGATGCAATCGTTCATCGATGAGCTGGCACACACGGCGGGGAAAGATCCAGTGGAGTTTCGGCTGGCGCTGCTCAGCAATCCGCCGCTCGGGCTTGCGAACCGTCCGGGAACTGCGCCGACGGCGGCACCGTTTGTGTTCAACGCGGAGCGCATGCGCGGCGTGCTGCAATTGGTGGCGGAAAAATCGGACTGGGGCAAGCGCAAGCTGCCCAAAGACACGGGTATGGGCGTGGCCTTCCACTTCAGTCATCGCGGCTACTTCGCCGAGGTCGCGGAAGTTCGAGTATCGGCAGAAAATCATCTGAAGATCAACAAGGTCTGGGTGGCCGGCGACATCGGGAGCCAGATCATCAATCCACTCGCGGCAGTGAACGATGCACAAGGCGCGGTGATCGAAGGGATGAGCCACCTTATGAATTGGGAAATTACCATTGAAGGCGGGCACGCGGTGCAGAGCAATTTCAACGTTTATGAGCCGACGCGCATGAAGCAGGCCCCGCCGGAAATCGAAGTGCATTTCCTGACGACCGAGAACTCTCCCACGGGACTTGGCGAGCCCGTGCTTCCGCCGGTCTTGCCCGCCGTGTGCAACGCTATCTTTACCTTAACCGGCAAGCGCATTCGGTCTCTTCCGCTTGCCAAGCACGGGTATAAATGGGCCTAAGCCCTCGTCGGATCCAGAATATTCGCACGCATTTCCCATTTCCGAAGGGCACCAGCCCGAGTAAAGTTGCAGGAACGTCGTCGCTGTGCAAATATTCGACCATGCAAAACGCAAAAAGTCTGCTCAGTTTGGCAATCTTGGCAGCTCTCTTTTTCGGCGCGTCTGCCGCGAACGCGCAAGCTACACGTCCTGAAGCCGAAAAGCAGCTCGCGCATGACATTTATAAGCAATTCATCGAAATCCAGTCCGGGTTTACGACTGGCGCCACAACTCCAATTGTGGAAGCGGCGGTCGCTCGCCTAAAGGCCGCCGGCTTCACCGACTCCGACATTTTCGTCGGCGGCGCGATTCCCAAGAAAGCCAATCTCGTCGTACGCTATCGAGGGACAGGCGACCACAAACCAATCTTGCTCCTGGCTCACATCGATGTGGTGGAAGCCAAGCGCGAAGACTGGAGCACGGATCCCTTTCAACTCATCGAGAAGGACGGCTTCTTTTATGGGCGTGGGACAGGAGACGATAAAGCTCAGGCCGCTGTCTGGATCGCCAATTTGATTCAATACAAAAAAGAAGGCTTCAGACCCGACCGCGACATTATAGTTGCGCTGACCGCCGACGAAGAGGGCGGCGGGCCGTACAACGGCGTCGATTGGCTGATTAAGAATCACCGCGAGCTTATCGATGCGGACTTCGCGCTGAATGAGGGAGGGTGGGGAGAAGAATCGAAAGGCAAGAAAATTTCCAATGATTTGCAAGTGAGTGAAAAGTACGTCCTCAATTATCGCTTTGAAGTGCGGAACAAGGGAGGGCACAGTTCCATGCCTGTCCCGGATAACGCGATCTATCATCTTGCCGGCGCTTTGCAGCACCTTTCCGAATTCAATTTCCCGCTGAAGACCAATGAAGTTACGGCCGCGTATTTTAGGGAGATGTCCAAGATCGACTCCGGGCCGATGAAAGAAGACTTGGCCAAGGCCGCCGAGAACTCGCAAGAGGCGATGCAGCGCGTGGCCGCGGCGTCTACCGCGTGGAACGCGACCCTGCGCACCACCTGTGTTGCCACGATGCTCGAAGGCGGCCACGCTATAAATGCCTTGCCGCAGCTCGCCGCAGCCACCGTCAATTGCCGGGTTCTTCCGGAAGATTCGACCGAGTATGTCCAGAGCACGCTGGAAAAGGTGGTTTCCGACGATAAAGTTTCCATCAAAAATTTCGGCGAATTCACCAAGGGGCCCGCATCCCCCATGCGGCCCGATGTGCTCAAAGCCGTCACGGACGTAACGAATTCTGTCTGGCCCGGCGTTCCAACCGTTCCCATCATGGTAATGGGCGCCACGGACGGCCGCTATCTTCGCGCTGTTGGGATTCCCTGTTATGGAGTGCAGGGCTTCTTTATGGACCGCGATGACATCCGCTTTCACGGGCGCGATGAACGCCTGGGCGTACAGTCCTTCTACGAAGGCCAGGCTTTTCTCTACGAACTGGTCAAGCACCTATCGACGCAGGACAAATAAAGGCATTGCGGTCTCACAAGAATGCCCTCAGGCATGGTGCTGCAATTGCAGAACGAGATTTTGCACGCTGCGCGCCAGCTCCGCTACTTCTCCGCGGCCTTCAATCTCAAGCTCGATCGCCCCGCCCCCTTGCGCCGCGTGATCCACCGCCTCTCGCAAGCTGACCAGCGGTTTTACGACTTGCCGCGGCAAAATGAAACTCACCCACACGCTGAAAAGCAGCGTAATTGCGGATACGATGCTCAACGCCCATTCCGCATGGGACATCAGCGTTCGAGCCTCTTTATGGTCGCTCTGCACTCGCGTCCAATTTTCCGTCTCGAGTTGGGCCAACAAACCCAGCACTTCCTGGCTCGAACTCTGTAAATCCACGGTAACTTGCGCCAATGCGGGGTTACCTGCCTGAGCGGTCTCACTGATCTGCGCGTCAAACGAGCCGACGCGGCTGCGCAGCTCATCAATCAATTGCGCTCGCTTTTTTAATCTTGCGCTTCGCAGCAAGTCGTCCAGATCTTTTTCATAAGCTTGCACCACGCTGCGAATGCGGTCCGCATCTCCCTGCGCGGGCTGCCCCATCGCGGAAACCGCGGCCGCGAATCTTTGCTCGTATAGATCGAGCGCTCCTAGAGCCTTTTCTGTGGCTCCCGCGTCTTCCGGCTCCAGATCCTGTATCTGGCTCACAATCTGCTTGGTTTGAGCAAGTGCCTCTCGATTCGCTGCAAGGTAGTTCTGATCGTGCAACAGCAGGTAATTTCTTTCCGCACGCCGAGTTTCCAGCATTTGAATCGACGCCCGCTGCGCCAACGTAGCTGCCGGGGCGTCCACATTTACGATGCGGTCGACGATCCAGCCCATCTCGAACAGGTAATAGACCGCCAGGAAAATTACCGGGACCAGGATAAATCGTGCAATCGCCAGACTGTACGCCACTCTCTTCCGCAGCGAGTTTCCTGGTGTAAGGATCTTGAACGTTCTCCGGATTCCAAGTTTCATAAGCCGGCTCCCGCCAAATAGGCTGTTCTATGGTCGCCCGAATTGTATGTCAGCAAGGCCCTCTCGCGCGCCCCTTTTGCAGTCCTGGCCATTTTCACCCGCCTGCTCTCGAGGCGAAGAAATATTTCGACCACCGCCGCAAGAATCTCGGCGCTCTGTTCCATATTGGAGCACCAGAAGCGCGGAGTCGTTACAAGGAGAATAGACCGGCCGCCTTCGCCGATGATTCTCGATTCTGTTACGCTGTGTCCTGCAAACAGCGAAGAGGACAGGAGAAGAAACGTGACAGTCGTGGCTGGAGTGGACCTTGGCGGAACCGCCGTCAACTATACGTTGGTGGACGGACAAGAGAAGTTTCTCATCGTGGGCCTGTGCGAGCATCCGTCGCTTGCGAAGCAAGGACCGGAAATTTGCCTCCAGCAAATAGCGGACGGTCTGAAGATTGCCACCGAGAAGGCGGGTGTGCAGCTCGCGGACGTGGTTGCTGTAGGCCTGGATACTCCTGGTCCTGCGAGCGCAGCGGGGCAGTTTAGCGCGCGCGGGTCCACGAACTTTGTTCACGCGCAATGGGCTGAATTTGATATTCGCGAGGGCCTGGCGCACAAGCTGGGCATTCCCGTGTCCTATTTGAACGATGCAAATGCGGCAGCGCTTTGGGGGCATTATGCGATCTTCGGCGTCAATAGCCGGGAGACTTCGGTTTCGATCATCATCGGGACGGGTAATGGCGGCGGGATCATTCTCGATGGAAACGTCGTCAAGGGGAAAAACGGTTTTGGAGGAGAGCTGGGTCACGTGCTGATTCCCTATCAAAGCATCGCCGGAACCAGCGGCATCAACCCAGCGTGCAATTGCGGACGGACGGGAGACCTTGAGTCGCTCTGTTCCCTCACCGCGATCGAAAGAAATCTGCTGCCCTATTTTTTGCCGCGCTACTCTGGGCACGAACTGGGAAAACTGGCTCCTCACCAAGCAGCGAAACTCGTGCGAGGTCTCGCGGACAAGGGTGATCCGCTCTGCAAGGATATTTTTCGCGTTCAAGCCCATGCACTGGGACTTTTCTTCGACGAGATGGTGAATACGTTCGACCCGGATGCGTTCATTGTTGGCGGCGGCGCCCTAGAAGCGAGCAAGGAGTTTCAGCAATGGTTCATCGACGAGATCCGTATGGGAATGCCGAACCAGCGAGAGGAGCAGGCCGGCATACCCATCTACGTGATACCAAACGGCGACACGGCGGGCGCGAGAGGCGCGGCGATCGAAGCGCTGAAATTGGCGAGGCAAAGCGGGCTGATGTGAGCAAGGCACTCTAGCCCCAGTATTCTAGAAGAGACCAAGTTTCCACGGCGCTGCGACCACCGAAATTTAGTCAATCAAGCTGTGTGCTGGTTCTTACACAGAAAACCATAAGAAGCCTCATCCGAATTTGGAAGTGCGCATTATTGGGACGCGGCGACATACACGGGGTAGGCCGGGGACCACTGGCAGGAGAGGATTTGCGAGCGCAGCGAGCAGGAAGGATCGAGGGGCGGAGCAATGCCGGAACGCTCGGCTTCCTGGGCCACGGCATAAGCGATTTCCACGGCGAGGTCGCGGATGTCGGTCAGCGCGGGGAGAAGCGGCGCGGACGGATCCGCGAGAGCAGGAGAATGTTCGGCGAGAGTGCGAGCAGCGGCGATCATCATCGCATCGGTGATCCGCTGCGCGCCGACATTTCCCGAGGATGGACGCAGAGCGACAACGGAAAGCCCGATGGCTGGAAAGATGTACACGTTGTTGCACTGAGAAACGGGAATGCTGCGACCTTCGAAATGGACCGGAGGAAAAGGAGAACCGGTGGCGACGAGAGCGCGGCCCTGGGTCCAGCGATACAAATCCTCTGGATGCGCTTCGGAGCGATCGGTGGGATTCGAGAGAGGAAAAATAATGGGCCGGTCGACTTTGCGCGCCATTTCTCGAACGATGAGCTCCGTAAAAGCAGAACCGATCGTGGAGAGGCCTATAAGGATGGTTGCTCGGATGTTGTGGATGACATCGGAAAGACCGAAGTTGGCATCGGAGGTGCGCCGCCAGGAAGAGACGCGGCCGAGCGGCTGGGCATAGACACGCTGCTCGATGGTCAGGTCCATGCGGCCAGAATGCAGGAGACCATCACGATCCACCATCCAGAAGCGGCTGCGGGCTTCTTCTTCCGAGAGACCTCCTGCGACGAGCGCATCGCGAAGGTAATCGGCGACTCCCGTGCTCGCGGAACCGGCCCCGAGAAAAACGATCTGTTGATCGCGAAGTGGCGAGCCAGCAACGCGGACGGCTGCGAGGACAGCGCCTAGAGCGACGGCGGCGGTGCCCTGAATGTCATCATTGAACGTGAGGATTTGATCGCGATAGCGGTTGAGAATGGGGCGCGCGTGGACTCCGGAGAAGTCCTCCCATTGGAGGAGCGTGGCGGGAAGAACTTCCTTGACGGCAGCGACGAAGGCGTCGATGAAGCGATCATACTCGGGGCCCGTAATGCGCGCGTGGCGCCAGCCGAGATATTCGGGATCGCGAAGACGTTCTTCGTTGTTGGTGCCAACGTCGAGAACAATAGGAAGAGTTCGTCCAGGATGAATTCCGCCGATAAGGCTATAGAGAGAAAGTTTGCCGATGGGAATGCCGAGGCCGCCGACGCCTTGATCACCGATGCCGAGAACGCGCTCTCCGTCCGTCACGACGATCACATCGACCTCGGGATTTGGGTGATTGCGAAGAAGCTCCGGAATGGAATAGCGCAGCGGATAAGAAATGAAAAGGCCGCGCGGACGCCGGTATATGTGGCTAAATTCCTGGCAGCCGAGCGCGACGACGGGAGTGTAAACGATGGGAAGCATTTCTTCGATATGGTCGAGGAGCAGGCGATAGAAGAGCACTTCATTGGTGTCTTGAAGCTGGCGAAGATAAATGTGGCGCTCGAGGTCGTTGGGTTTTAGAGAAAAAGCCTGATAGGCGCGGACACACTGATCGTGGAGCGATTCGACGACCGGAGGAAGCAAGCCGTGCAGGCCGAAAATTTCGCGTTCGGTCTCCGAGAACGCCGTACCTTTGTTAAGAGCAGGATTGTTGAGCAGGACCATGCCGCGCACACGGACTCTGCGAATGATATTCCGCTGGGCGATGTCGTCCGGTGGCATTCGAGCGGGATTGTATCATTCCGACGCCTGGGAGCACTTGCGCGGGGGCCCGGATGAAATGGAACAATGACCTAATCTAGGCGTATCCTTATATGTAGCGTCAGTGGAGATTGAGTCGCTGCCAGGAGAGTTGGGAGTGTCCGGTCATGGGACGTGGATTCCCATATTCGGCCAAAGCGGTGGAATTCGAGCATAGCCCTTGCGCCGTAAACCATTGACAAGCTAGGAGTTTGGGCGAATTCTCTTGGGCAAGAGATGTGCGCCTACTAAAGGCTATAACGACTATGGACATCCAAAGACCATCTAACGCAAGAGCGAAAAAAATACGCCGAATTGCTTACGGCACGATTGCCGTGATGCTGCTCGGCGGCGTGACCTATGCGCTGTCGAAGTTGAAACCGGCGGCACCGACGGTTGACAAAGGGACGGTCTGGTCCGACACCGTGAAGCGCGGCCCGATGCTGCGCGAAGTGCGCGGGTTGGGGACGCTGGTTCCCGAAGACATTCGGTGGATTGCGGCGCAGACGGATGCGCGCGTGGACCGCTGGGTGTTGCGTCCCGGCGCGATCGTCAAGCCCGACTCCATCATCATGGAGTTGAGCGACCCCACATTGCAGCAAACCGCGCTGGACGCGGAATTCCAGCTCAAAGGCGCGGAAGCGGACTTCGCAAACCTTAAGGTGCAAGTTGACAGCGATCTAATGAGCCAAAAAGCCAACGAAGCCTCGGTGAGGAGCGACTACGAGCAGGCGAAGATCAACCACGAGGTAAAGAAAAAACTGGCGGAGCAGGGCCTGGAATCTGCATTGAATGAGCAACTGACCAGAGTGCAAGAGCAGCAACTCGCGATTCGCGTCCAGCTCGAGGGCGAACGGACCAAAATCGCGGCGGATTCGGCAAATGCGAAGCTCGCCGCGCAACAGTCAAAAATCGATCAGGCGAAAGCTCTCTATCAATTGAAGAGGAGCCAACTGGAAGCGCTGCATGTTCGCGCGGGGATCGATGGCGTCTTGCAGATTGTGCCCGTGGAAGTCGGCCAGAACGTGACGCCCGGCACAAACCTGGCCCGCGTGGCGGATCCGCACAAGCTTAAGGCAGAAGTTAAGATCGCGGAAACGCAGGCGAAAGACGTGGCGCTGGGGCAAAAAGCCACGATCGATACGCGGAACGGCATGGTGGGCGGACACGTTTCGCGAATCGATCCTTCCGTGGTGAACGGCACTGTGACGGTGGACGTGGCGATCGACGACCCGCTTCCTCCAGGTGCAAGACCAGATTTGAGCGTGGACGGCACGATTACAATCGAGAATCTGAAAGATGTGCTGTACGTCGGGAGACCGGTGCACGGGCAGTCCGACAGCACGATCGGCCTCTTCAAGCTCGTCGATGACGGCTCCGAGGCGGTGCGGGTGAACGTGAAGCTGGGGCGGAGTTCAGTCAACACGATTGAAATCCTTGATGGGTTGAAAGTGGGCGACCAGGTGATTCTGTCCGACATGTCGGCGTGGGATGCTTTCGACCGCGTCCGGCTGAAGTAGCAGAGAGCGAGCGTTGGCAGGCGCCTGCAAGAGAATTCGAGATTTAGTCTCTCTCATTCCGTAGATGCATGTTGTGCTTTTCTTGCGGAGGCCCAGTGCAGACTCTCTGGCAAGACATTCGCTACGGGTTGCGAATGTTGGCGAAGAATCCGGGCTTCACGGCAGTAGCCGTTGCCACGCTGGCCCTCGGCATCGGCGCAAATACCGCGATATTCAGTTTGGTGAACGCCGTCATGCTGCAGTCCTTGCCCGTGCGCCATCCCGAGCAATTGGTGGTGATGCGCTGGTCGGCGCATAGCTGGCCGAAAAATACGGGTACCAGCAGCTTCGGCGACTGTACCAGCGTGCATCGGGACAGACCCGAGCCGAATTCCGGTGGGTGCTCGTTTTCCTATCCTTTGTACAAAGAAATTCGCGATAAGAAGGATCTTTTTTCAAGCGTTACAGCGTTCGCCGGCCCGGCACAGATGGATCTGAGTGGAAATGGTCCGGCCAGCATAGCTAATGGAGAACTCGTTTCAGGAGATTACTTCCAAACGTTTGGAGTGCGTGCCGCGCTTGGCCGGACGCTTGAGCTTTCTGATGAACAAGCAAGCGCAGCGCCTGTTGCGGTGCTGAACTACGGGTATTGGCAAAGCGCGTTTGGCGGTGCTTCCAGTGTCCTCGGAAAAACGATTCGGCTGAACGGCGTGGCGTTCGCTGTGGTTGGCGTGGCTGATCCGAACTTCACAAGACTGACACCTGGGAAGTCGTTTGACATGTGGCTGCCGCTGACCCAGCTTGTCCCGCTCGGACTTCATTGGGGCGGAGGAACCATCGAGGCGCGAAACTGGTGGCTAACTCTTGTGGGACGGCTGAAACCAGAGACGCCTCTGCCACAGGCTCAGGCCGCGGTGAGCTTGCTGTTCCGCAACCAAACCCTGTACGGCGAAAAACCTGCGCTGAAAGATTCCGATGATCCAAAAGTCACGCTGTTGCCTGCACAAAAAGCACTGACAGGAATTCGCGCGAACTTCGGAGAGCCGCTGTATTTACTGATGGCGGCGGTGGGCATCGTGCTTTTGATTGCGTGCGCAAATGTTGCGGGGCTCATGCTGGCGAGGGCGAAAGCGCGCGAGAAAGAGATTGCGGTGCGGCTGGCGCTGGGCGCGGGCCGCAGCCGGGTGATTCAACAACTATTGACGGAAAGCGTGCTTCTTTCGATTGCAGGCGCAGCTTTGGGCGTCCTTCTCGCGTTTTGGGGCGCAACCGGGTTGGCTGCGTTTCTCGCATCGAATTGGTATCACCCGTTAGAGATCGACTTGCAACCCGATGCAACCGTGCTGGTTTTCACGATTGCCGTGGCGCTGCTGACGGGAATTGGCTTCGGGTTGGCGCCGGCGCTTCGCGGGACGCGGATCGATGTCGCGCCAGCGCTCAAAGAAAACTCCGGAAGTTTGTCGGCTCCAACTCATGCAGGCGGCCGGCGTTTTGGACTGGGTAGTTCGCTGGTCGTCACACAAGTGGCGCTCTCGATGGTAGTGCTGATCGGAGCGGGCCTCTTGGTGCGAACGCTGGAGAAGCTGAGGAGCGTCAATCCCGGGTTTGACACGCATAATATTCTGCTTTTCTCGGTTGATCCCACGCTTGCGGGATACAAGGAACACAACATCCAGAACGTTTATGACGAGCTGGAGCGGCGGCTCGCGGCGTTGCCAGGTGTGGTCTCGATAAGCTATTCCTCGGACGCGCTCTTGGACGGCGGGCTGTGGACTTCGGACGTGCATATCGAAGGACAGAGCGAGAAAAGCACGGTAGAAGTGCAGATGCTCGCTGTCGGACCGGATTTTTTCGAGACGATGCGAATTCCACTGGTGACAGGACGCACTTTTCGTGCGCCGGATCCGCGTTCGACGCAGCCGGTGGCGATTGTGAATCAGGCGTTCGTCCACAAGTACCTGGAATCAAGAAACCCGGTCGGCATGCATTTTGGCGGCACCGACGCCAAAGATCCACGGCAGGAGATCATCGGGGTTGTGGCAAATACAAAATATGACCGCTTGCGAACCGCCGAAGCGCCGACAGCCTACGTTCCACTGAAAAACGGCGAAGTGACGTTCGCGTTGCGGTCGGCGGCGGCTCCGGCGGCTCTGATTCCCGCCGTAAGACACATCGTGAACGATGTTGACGAAAATCTTCCCGTGTTCGGAGTGCGGACGCAATCGCAGACCATCGACCGGCTGCTATTTAACGAGCGGCTGGTCGCACGGCTTTCTTCCCTTTTCGGATTGCTGGGAATGCTGCTTGCTTGCATCGGGCTATATGGCCTGTTGTCTTATGAAGTGGCGCGGCGCACGCGAGAGATTGGGATTCGTGCGGCGCTGGGCGCGCAACGACGGGACGTGTTGGGAATGGTCGTGAGGCAGGGTCTTGTGCTGGTGGTATTCGGATCGGCTGCAGGAATTGTCGCTTCTCTCGCGGCGACTCGCTTCCTGCAGAGTCTGCTATTCGGAGTTCGCTCAACGGACCCCTGGACTTTCACGGCTGTCTGGGGACTGCTGATGCTCGTAGGACTGTTGGCATGCTACATCCCGGCGCGGCGGGCTACGCGAGTCGATCCCATGGTGGCGCTGCGCTATGAGTAGGAGGGGCTGATGCAAATCCTGTTGCAAGACGTGCGGTATGGATTGCGGATGCTCGGGAGAAATCCGGGGTTCACGGCGGTGGCCGTGCTGGCGATTGCGTTAGGCATCGGCGTAAATGCGGGGATTTTCTCCGTGCTGAATGCGGCTGCGCTGCGGATGCTGCCTGTGCCCAGCGCTGGACAAGTGGTGAGCGTCGATCAGATCTTTCACGGTAAAACGACGCGCGACGTTCATGGAGAAGCGACGCTTTTTTCCTATTCCGAATATCAAGACTATCGAGCGAACAACCATGTGTTTTCCGGATTGCTGGCTTACGAGCCTTTCTTAAGCGCGACGCTTGCGGGTGGGAGAGCGCGCCAGCTCTACGGCCAGCTCGCGTCTTGTAATTATTTCGATGTGCTGAGCGAGCATCCCACGATGGGGCGAGGTTTTGTGGAGACCGATTGTGCCGCGCCGGGCGAAGGAACCGTGGTGGTGCTGAGCCATGAATTGTGGCAAAGCACGTTCGGAGCGGATGCTTCGCTCGTCGGCAAACGAGTGGTGTTGAACCGCACCGCGTTTACCGTAATCGGCATCGCGCCAGCCGGATTCGGGGGTACAGAACTGATCCCCAGCACCTTCTGGGTGCCGATCACGATGCAGGCCGCGATGGAACCCGACCGCGATTTTTTGGGAGATGCCAACGTGAGTTGGCTATCACTGCTTGGTCGAGTTCGCCCAGGCATTTCGATGGGCCAGGTGCGAGCTGACCTGAGCATCATCGCCAACCGGATTGACCAACAGCATCCGGGACGCGAAACGGTATTGGCTGTTCGAACGGCGACGTTTCTCGGAAGGCCGGAAGAACACAATCTTGTGATGGGAGCGGCTGCCATCATTTTGTTTGGCTTTGGTCTGGTGCTGCTAATCGCGTGCGCGAATGTGGCGAACTTGATGTTGGCGCGAGCGACGGCGCGGCAAAAGGAAATTGCCGTCAGGCTCTCGGTGGGAGCGAGCCGGTGGAGATTGATCCGGCAATTGCTGACGGAGAGCGTGATGCTGGCTCTGATGGGCGGCGTCCTGGGATCGGTGCTCGCCTTCTGGTCCTTTGAGGGAATTTCAAATTTCGTGATCGCGCATTTGCCACACGGAGCTCCACCGTTGGCTTTGAATCTGACGCCCGACCTGCGAGTGCTGGGATATGCGTTGCTTTTGACGATTTTGACTGGAGTGGTTTTTGGCCTGGCGCCTGCGCTGCAAGCTTCGCGGGCCGATCTGAATACGGCCTTGAAAAGCGGAGATGGCGGCTGGGGCGGTCACGCCGGCGGCGGGCTTCTGCGGCATTCTCTGGTGGCCGTACAAATAGCGGTTTGCATGATTCTTCTCATCGCTGCTGGGCTGCTCCTGCGCGGACTCTATTTTGCACAGACGGTCGATCCGGGCTTCGCGATGAATGGAATTGCGGTGGTCTCTCTGGACTTGCGGACGCAAGGATATAAGGAAAAGCCCGCAGCCGCGTTTGAACAGCGGCTAAAGGAAAAAGTGGCGGCATTGCCTGGAGTGGACGGAGTTGTGGAGGCGGCACAGACTCCGCTCAGTGATGATCATAACTTCACCGGATTCTCCATTCCCGGCAGACCCGATGAATATGAAGTCGAAGACAACGCGATTTCGCAGGGATATTTTTCGATGCTGGGGATTCCCATCGTGCGAGGCCGGGATTTTACGGAAGAAGAGGTACGAGCGGGAGCGAGGGTGGCGATTGTCACGGAATCCACGGCCCGAAAATTCTGGCCTGGAGAGGATCCGATCGGGAAAACGCTGCGCGAGGGAAAAAACACCGATCTACAAATCGTGGGCATTGCGAGGGATGCGCAAGTGTCGCACCTGGGTGAGAAGACGAAGCTATATGTTTATTTGCCGGCAGGACCGAAGGAACAATCGGAACTTCATCTCATGATTCATGATGGAGGCGGATTCGCGGCAGTTGCCGCAGGCGTTCACGGTGCAGGAAACGGGTTGGATCCGGACGTGATGGTGGACGTGACTCGACTCGAAGACAATATGGAGGTTTGGCGAACTCCGGCGCGCATCGTGGCGGCACTTGCGGGCTCGCTTGGAGCGCTCGCCCTGTTGCTGGCATCCATCGGAGTGTATGGAGTGGTGTCCTATGCGGTGAGCCGTCGCACCCGTGAGATTGGCATTCGGATGACGCTGGGGGCGGACGGTCGCGACGTGATGAGTTTGATGCTACGGCAAAGCATGCGTCCGGTGCTGATCGGCGGCGCGATTGGGATTGTGGGCTGCGCAGGCGTCTCCTGGGTTCTCTCGTCGATGCTATTCGGAATCAGCGCGCGTGATCCGATTGCATTTGTGTTCGTCCCGGCGTTTTTGCTGGGGATTGCATTGCTGGCGAGTTACGTTCCGGCCCGGCGAGCCACGAACGTGAATCCTGTGGCGGCTCTGCACTATGAATAGTTTTAACCGGAGCGAACATCGTCGGATGGGTGCGCGAGCATGTTGATGCTGTGGCAGGACATTCGTTATGGGCTTCGTATGTTGGCGAAGAGCCCCGGCTTCACGGGAGTGGTGGTTCTTACACTGGCGCTGGGGATTGGAGCGAACACGGCGATTTTTAGCGTCGTCAGCGCGGTGCTTTTGCAGCCGCTTCCCTTTTCTCAACCCGACCGGCTCGTCGCTCTTCGGGGCGTGGACTCGCGAACCGGAGAGACTGGGCGGCCGCTGAGTTATCCAGACTTTGCCGACTTGCGGACGCAGAGCCAATCGTTGGAATCGGCCGCGGCTTACGATTCCAGTACCTCGACATTGACGGGCAGCGGCGAGCCGCTGCATGTGGAAGTGGGCGTCGTCTCCGCGAATTTTCTGGACGTCCTGCGCGCGAAGCCGATGATGGGACGCGAGTTCGCGGCAACCGAAGATAAAGCGGGAACGCATGTGGTGTTGCTGAGCCACCGCATGTGGAAGAACAAGTTTGGGGGCGACCCGAAAGTTACAGAGAAACAAGTCGTGCTGGATGGTAAGCCGTATGCCGTTGCGGGAGTGATGCCTGCCGAATTTCAATTTCCGCTCGACTCGCAACCGATGGATCTGTGGATGACGATGGCGGTCGAGGGTGAGTACCAAGCGGAGCGGGGTTCGCATTATCTTTCCGCGATCGGGAGGCTAAAGGAGGGAGTGACACTTGCAGCCGCCAACGCCGAGACCGCGGAAATCAGCGCCAGGCTCGCGAAACAATTTCCGGACACAAACGGGCACATGGGAATGGTGCTGCAGCCTGAGAAAGAGGCTCTGGTGGGCAACGTACGTCCCGCCCTGCTAATGGTGCTTGGTGCTGTGGGATTCTTGCTGCTGATCGCTTGCGCGAATGCGGCGAACCTATTGCTAGCTCGTGCCGCAGGACGACAGCGGGAAATGGCCATTCGCGCTTCGCTGGGAGCTGGCAAGAGCCGCATCCTGAGCCAACTGCTGACAGAGAGCGTACTTGTCTCGCTGGCCGGAGGAACTCTGGGACTCTTACTGGCCGTTTGGGGAACCGCCGCTCTTGCCACTCTTCCCTCGCTGGGGATTCCGCGGCTGGCCTCCGCGGGGGTGGATGCGAGAGCGCTTGCGTTCGCGCTGGCAGTTTCGGTTTTTACAGGAATACTGTTCGGCCTCGTCCCTGCTGTGCACGCTTCGCGATTTAACCTGCTTGGATCGCTGAAAGAGGGCGGCCGGACGGCAACGGAAGGAACCGGCGGCTCGCGGATGCGCGCACTGCTGGTAATTTCGCAGGTATCCCTCGCCGTGGTGCTGCTCATCGGCGCCAGCCTGCTGATCGAAAGCATGTTCCATCTCTTGCACGAATCGCCGGGCTTTGACCCGCAAGGAGTGCTGGCGTTCAATCTCGATTTACCGGATGCGCGCTATGGCAAGCCGGAGCAGTCGGCTGACTTCTTCAAGGAATTGCTCGGCCGGATTCGCACGGTGCCTGGCGTGAAAGATGCCAGCGCGGTGATGCCCTTGCCACTTTCGGAGAACTCGCTGCGAACTTCGTTCGAAATCGAAGGCAGGCCGATGGCAAAGAGCGACCTGCCCAGGACGTTTATTCGCGCGGTAGGCTTGGACTACTTCAAAGCCATGCGCATTCCGCTTCTAGCTGGGCGTGAATTTACCGAGCGCGACGACCGGCACGCTCCCCACGTGATCATCATCAATCAGACTTTGGCGCGAAAGTTCTTTCCAAATGAAAGTGCCATCGGAAAACACATGAAACCGGGAATGTCGGCCGGAAAAACGGACTCGAGGTGCGAAATTATCGGAGTGATGGGCGACGTAAAGCACAGGAACCTCTGGCAGCCGCCTGATCCGGAGTCGTACGTTCCTTATGACCAGAATCCCATTGGGGCCATGGATATGGTCGTGAGAACAGAAGGCGATCCGATGACACTGCTGCCGGCCATGCGGGCGCAAGTGCTGGCGCTGGACGCGGAGCTTCCCATTTATAAAGCACAGCGGATGGAGGACTATGTAGCGGCGTCGGTAGCGCAACGCCGGTTTACCGGCTTGCTGTGCTCGATTTTCGCCGGAGCGGGACTGCTGCTGGCGGTCATCGGACTCTTCGGTGTGATGGCCTACAGTGTTGCGCAACGCACGCATGAGATCGGAGTGCGGGTGGCCGTGGGTGCCGAGAAGGCAGATATCTTGCAAATGATCCTGCGGGAAGGGATGGCAATAACTCTCGCAGGCATCGGGATAGGTCTGCTCGGTGCGTTCGGGCTGTCCAGCATCCTGAAGAGCCAGCTATTTGGAGTCAGCGCGACCGACCCGCTTACGTTTCTCGGAGTGATCATGGCACTGGCAGTGGTGGCGTTGGCCGCGTGCTATATTCCAGCGCGGCGAGCCACTCGCGTGGACCCGATGGTGGCGCTGAGGTACGAGTAGTTTGGACAATTTGTAGCGATGGAAGACGGGTGGGAAGAAAATTGATGGGTTCAGCATGGCAGGATATCCGGTGGGGACCGCGAAAGCTGGCGAAGAGGCCGGCGGTCCGGGCGGCGCTCGTTCGAAGCCGCGCCAAGGAAACTCGCCAGAATCTGGCCGGTAAGGCTCATTCGGGCCTTATTGGGGGAACCATTAGGCCCGGCGTTGCGTATTCCCTTTTGCTCCTATTTCATTCCAATGCGTGTGAGAGGATTTCGTGCTTGCAGCTTGCTAGCCTAGACACGGGAGCGGTCCTGACTGTGACAGGAGTGGTTCTGGCGTTGGGGACCTGGTTTGGGCTGGAGACCGCTATATTGAGCCCTGCAGAGGAGCTTTGGAGGGGGAAAGAAACCCGCCAGACATCTGGCGGCTTGGTACGTCAAAGACTTGTAGCGTCGCAGGTTGCCATATCCTTGATAGGTTTAGCGGGTGCAAGATTGTTGTTCTCGGGCATGTCGAAAATGCGGAGCGCTTCGTTAGGCGAGTACCGGTACGGCAAGTCCGAGTGCCAAATGACTTTCTTTGAAGAGCTTGAAACTCGTCTGCGACAGACGCATTGCTTTTGTTTGCCGGCAAGAATTGCGGAGACCGCGTAATGCATAGCCTGTGGAAAGACATCCAGTTCGGCTTGCGCATGCTGGCAAAGAGCCCGGGCTTTACGGCTATAGCTGTGATTACTTTGGCGCTGGGAATCGGCGCTAATACGGCCATCTTTTCCTTGATGAACCAGATTTTGTTGCGGGAGCTGCCGGTGAAGAACCCCGCTGAGCTGGTGATACTTCGCGGGCCGGGGCCGGTGACGGGGCGAGTTTCGAGCGACGGCGATTCCACGGAATCCTTTTCATACCCGATGTACAAAGGGTTGAGGGATACCAATAAGGTCTTTTCCGGAATTTTGGCGCGATACACATTTTCCGCGAGCGTTGCGAGTCATGGGCAGACCGATCGTGCATCGGGAGAACTGGTTTCCGGGAATTACTTCGACGTGCTGGGAGTACATCCGGCGGTCGGCCGAGTCTTCACTCAGGACGATGACCGAGTACCCGGAGCGCAGCCCGTCGTCGTGCTGAGCAACTCGTACTGGAAGCGGCACTTTGGCGGCGATCCGAGCGTGCTGAACAGGGTCTTGCTAATCAACAACGTCGAGATGACCGTAGTCGGCGTCTCCCAGGCAGGATTTTTTGGCGTTCAGGTGGGCGAGACTCCGGACTTTTTTGCGCCCCTAATGATGACGGCGCAGATGACTCTCGGCAGTTCTTCACTCGATGGGTGGAACGATTACTGGATTAAAGTTCTGGCGCGGCGCAAGCCCGGAATTTCGGAGAAACAGGCCCAAGCGGGGATAAATACTGCATACCGGCCGCTGCTCGAGGAACAACTGCCTCAAATCAAGTCCGGGTGGAACGAAAAAAAGCGCCAGCAATTTTTGGACAAGAAGATTCTTCTGTCATCGGGAGCTCGGGGACGCACCGTCTTGCAACGCGATGCCGGCGGACAGATCATCACGCTGTTCGTGATGGTGGCGCTTGTGCTTCTGATTGCTTGCACGAATGTGGCGAACTTGTTGCTGGCCCGAGGGGCTTCCCGGCAGCGTGAGTTTGCGATCCGCACGGCCATGGGAGCAAGCCGGGGCAGGATGATCCGCCAGTTGCTTGCGGAAAGCCTCTTGTGCGCGTTTGGCGGCGGGGCAATGGGCATTTTGCTGGGCACATGGCTGATGCGAGTCCTAACTCCCATCGTGGTTTCGAACACCGGAATCCATGGCCTGACGGAAAAACTGGACTCCGGCGTTCTGGCATTCGCGATCGGAGCGACCCTGTTCTCCGGCATTTTCTTCGGACTTATCCCCGCGTGGCGCGTGACGCGCTTGGGAGTCTCTGATGTGATTAAAGATCAGGGCTCCACTTCCTCCGCCAGCGTGTCGCATGTGGGCTTCCGAAAATTCTTGGTCGCGGGACAAGTTGCCTTCACCATGCTGCTTCTCGCCGGCGCGGGACTCTTCGTGCGTTCACTCTGGAACCTGCAAAAGCAGGATTTGGGGCTGAAGCCTGACAATGTAATTACATTCTCGATCGAGCCGCCGCTCAATGGATACGACACACCGCGATCGATTGCGTTGATCGACCAATTGCGCGGGCGGATTGCCGCTCTGCCTGGAGTCAGGTCCGTGGGGACGGGGGATGTTCCGACACTCACGGGGGACAGCGAAGGGAGCAACATTACTGCCGAAGGAGGCCCTCAACTCGCGGAGGACTTGCAGGACGTGAACTATGACGCGGTGAGTCCAGGCTATTTCTCAACCCTGGGAGTGCCCTTGCTGTCTGGCCGCGAATTTACGGAAGCCGACGGCGCTACAGCTCCCAAAGTCGCCGTGGCGAGCGAATCGATGGTCAAGCGCTTCTTCCCTGGACGAAACCCGCTCGGCTTGCACTTTGCATTTGGTGGCGGCAGCAAGGTGAAGCCGGACATCGAGATCGTAGGAGTAGTAAAGGACGTAAAGCAGGCGCACGTAAGCGGCGCTGTCCAACCGTACGTGTATATTCCTTATGCACAAAGGCCCAAGCTTACGGGAATGACCTTTTACGTTCGATCGGCGCAGGACCCATTGCTGCTGGGAACAGCCCTGCAGGGTGAAGTCCGGCAGTTGGACGCGAACCTGCCAGTGTACGATCTGAAGACCATGGAACGTGTCGTGAATGAGGATTTGTTTTCGGCACGGATGGTTGCGGTTCTGTCGGCGGCGTTCGCTGGGCTTGCTGCGCTTCTGGCGGCGCTGGGAATTTACGGCGTACTTGCTTATGTGGTCGTGCAGCGAACACGGGAGATCGGCATCCGCATGGCGCTTGGAGCGGTGGCTGGCCATGTCCGGTTGCTGATTCTCAGGGAAGTTGGAACGATGGTGCTGATCGGAGTGGGAGCGGGCCTTCCGCTGGCGTATGGATTGGCCCGGTTCAGCGAATCGCTGTTATACGGTGTGCACGCGGGCGATCCTGTTGTGTATGCGCTGGGGCTGGGATTGATAGGAATAATCGCGCTTGCCGCTTGCTTTATTCCGGCGCGGCGCGCGACACGCGTCGACCCGCTCGTGGCGCTGCGTTATGAGTAGACGGGCCGGCTTTTTGCAGGAAGTGGTGGAATCAGCGAGTGCGACAAAGGGTTTTTAGAATAAGTTTCAGAACAAAAATTCATTAAGGAGAAGAAATGGCAGACGCAAACAACATACTCATCAAAATGGAAGGCGTCAAAAAAGTCTTCTACACGGACGAAGTGGAGACCCACGCGCTTTCCGAGATCCACCTCGAAATAAAGAAAGGCACCTACATTTCCATAGCGGGGCCTTCTGGTTGCGGGAAATCGACGCTGCTCTCGATTCTGGGATTGCTCGATTCACCGACGGATGGAAGCTACCTGCTGAACGGGCAGCCCGTCGGGAAGCTCACGATCAGCGAGCGCACGCGCATTCGCAACCGCGAGATCGGCTTCATCTTCCAGGCGTTTAACCTCATCGGCGACCTCACGGTGTACGAGAACGTGGAGCTGCCGTTGACGTACCGGGGCACGAGCTCCGCGGAGCGCAAGCAAAAGGTGCAGAACGCGCTCGAGCGCGTGGGCATGGCGCACCGGCTGCGGCACTATCCTTCGCAGCTCTCGGGCGGTCAACAACAGCGCGTGGCCGTGGCCCGCGCACTGGTTGGCGATCCCCTCATCCTCATGGCTGACGAGCCGACCGGAAACTTGGATTCGAAGAACGGCGAAGCCGTCATGGAACTGCTGCGAGATCTGCATCGCAACGGAGCAACGGTGTGCATGGTCACGCACGACCAGCGCTATGCAAATTTCGCCGAACAGACGATTCACCTTTTCGACGGACGCATCGTCGAGGAAACCAAAGAAGCCGGCGTAACCGCGTAAGGGCGTCTGGCAAGAGGACGCTCTATGGGAACGATCTTACAGGACATCCGCTTTGGTATGCGGATGCTCGCGAAGCATCGCCTTACCACATTGGTGTGCGTGGTGGCGCTGGCTCTGGGTATCGGCGCGAATACGGCGATGTTCAGCCTGGCGGAAGCCTTCCTGCTCCATCCGGTTCCCTTCGAAAATGCAGATCGCTTTGTCGCTCTGGTGGACGCACGGCCTGGACAGAACATCGACCTGAACAGCGTCGCTCCCGCGACGTTTTTTGAATGGAAGAGCCAGGCGCATTCCTTTGCAAGGATGGGAGCGTACCGATGGGACGCTCTCAATCTAACCGGTTACGGGGAGCCTGAAAAAGTGCAAGGCTTCGAGGTGACCGCGAATTTCTTCGATATGCTCGGCGTTCATCCAAAGATTGGCCGCACATTCTTGCCCGAAGAGGAGCAGCGCGGCAAAGACCAGGAAATTGTCCTGAGTTACGGTCTCTGGGAACGCCGATACGCTTCCGATCCGAACATTCTCGGCAAGAAAGTCAAAGTCTATGGCAAAACCTTCGTTATCGTCGGAGTGATGAGCAAGGGATTTGACTATCCGAAGCCGGCGGAAGCGTGGGTGCCGTTGTCCTTTGATGTGAACAGCCGCGCAGTTCGTGATGCACGCAATTTGTGGGTGCTGGCCCGGCTGAAACCAGGCGCCACCGTCGCGCAAGCGACCGCCGAAATGGATACCATCACGGCGCGCCAGGCCGGCGCTTTCCCCGATGTTTACAAGGGTTGGCACCTGCGCGTGATGCCAATTAGTGAATATGCGGCTGGCGACCTCACGCGGCAGTTCACTTTTTTGCTACTGGGTGCAGTCGGGTTCGTGCTGCTAATCGCCTGTGCGGACGTGGCCAACGTGCAATTTGCGCGGGTGACGGGCCGGCACAAAGAGCTGGCGGTCCGGACCGCCATGGGAGCAAGCCGAAGCCGTATCGTCCGTCAATTGCTGACGGAGAGCATATTGCTTTCGCTGGCGGGGGCGGCGCTAGGGCTGATTTTTGCGCAATGGTGGGTTTATTTGATTGTAGATCACATGCCTCCGGAGGTTGCGCGATTCATCGCCGGTTGGAACACGATACACCTGGATACTGGTGCATTTTTATTCACGCTGGGTATCGCTATCGCCAGCGGCATTCTTTCCGGGATCGCACCGTCCTGGCTGCATTCGCAGACGAACATTGGTGAAACTCTCAAAGAGAGCGGACGGGGAGCAAGCACAGGGCCCTCGCGGCACCGTTTACGGAGCGTCCTTGTCGTTGGCGAGATTGCGCTTGCCCTCGTGCTGTTGGTGGGCGCCGGACTTTTGGTGAAGGGCTTTCGCGCGCTCCTCAACGTGCACGAGAATTATCACCCCGAATCAGTCCTGACGCTCACATTGAGTCTGCCGGACGATCAGTATGCGCAAAAGGCAGGGCGCGCGGCATTCCAAGAACAAGTGCTGCAGCGGCTCGCCGCCATTCCCCGCATTCAATCCGCAGCGCTTGCCACCGCCGTGCCGTATGCAAACGGAGGAGGCGCGGATTTGGACCGCTTCACGATCGAAGGACGCGCGCCCCAAGAACGAGGCGAGACCACCAGCTCGATCGTCGAAACGGTCAGTCCGAATTATTTTCGATTGATGAATATCGGGTTGCGGGACGGCCGTGAATTGAAAGATTCGGATGGCGGCGCCACGCTGCCCGTAGCGGATATCAGCAGGATCCTGGCGGCGCAATACTTCCCCGGGGAAAACCCGATCGGAAAGAAAATCAAGATTGGAAACGCGGACGCGGATAGTCCGTGGTTGACGATCGTGGGAATCGTGGACGACGTTCACTATAGCTGGGTTAACAAGAAAGAGTTGCCATCCATTTACCGCACTTACCGCCAGGCTCCCCCGTTTTACACTTCCCTCGTTTTGCGAACCGAGGGTGATCCATTGACCTTTGTTCCGGCGGTACGCAGCGAGGTCGCCGCAATCGATCCAAATCTGCCGCTCTTCGAGGTCAAACCGTTTGACAAGGTCATCTCGGACTCCATCGTGGGTATCGCGTATGTGGCGGCGATGATGGCCATCCTTGGTCTGATTGCCTTGGTCCTGGCTTCGGTCGGGATTTACGGAGTGATGTCCTACTCCGTGGGCGAACGCACCCACGAGATTGGCGTACGCATGGCGATGGGCGCTACAGCGAAGGACGTCCAGAGACTCATCCTTAGAAACGGCATGTTCCTGACCCTGGTCGGCGTGGCTATTGGCCTGCCGCTGGCTCTGGGATTGGCTTACGGGCTTTCCAGTCTGCTCTTCGGTGTAAGGATTGCCGATCCATTTGCCTTTGTGGGATTGCCTTTGCTTTTGGCTACAGTAGCGACCGTGGCGTGCTACCTCCCCGCGCGGCGAGCCGTGCGCCTGGACCCGATTTCCGCGCTGCGCTACGAGTGAAGCGGCTTAGCCTCCAAAACTGGCGGCCGCTGTCGAGTCCTGCCTCCTCATCCGAGAAGGCACGAACCATGGCCAGCCCTTCGGGCCGCACTCCGCACAGGCGTGGATTCGAATGTGATAATCTCGAAACGGAATGAGGATTGGGGCGTTATCTTAATAACGCCCAAGGAGCGAGAGTGGAACCTCTGATTCAGTTGCGGAACCTGGAGAAAGTCTACGAAGCGGGCGGCAGCAAATTTTATCGTCCTGCGCCGTGTTTCATTGGAAATTCAGCCTGGCGAGTTTGTGACGTTCATGGGACCTTCTGGCGCGGGAAAGTCGACCCTGCTGAGCATTATTGGGATGCTCGATAGCGCATGGACGGGAGAATACTACTTCAATGGCGAGCCAGTCCACAGGCTCAACGTAAAAAAGCGGAATGAGCTTCACAAAGCGAACATCGGCTTCGTTTTTCAGAGCTACCACCTGATTGACAATCTAACCGTGTTCGAGAACCTGGAGATCCCGCTTTCCTACAAGAATGTGCCACACAAAGAGCGCGTGAGCCTGGTTTGCGACATTCTCGATCGCTTCAACATCGTCGGGAAAAAGGATTTGTTCCCCAGCCAGCTCTCCGGCGGACAGCAACAGCTCGTGGGGGTGGCGCGCGCCGTCGTTCAGAGTCCAAAGCTGATTCTGGCAGACGAACCCACGGGCAATCTGCATTCGGCGCAAGGCGAAGAGATCATGGAGCTTTTCCGAAAATTGAATGAAGCCGGCACGAGCATCATTCAGGTGACGCACTCGGAGAGAAACGCAGCATACAGCCATCGGGTCATTCAGCTCAAAGACGGCTGGGTGGTCAGCGAAACCAGCAACGCAGCGAAGGTCGGCTGATAGATGGCTGTCTCCTGCTCCACTTTTTCGGACTTCGCTTCGCGTAGAGGCTAGAACGAATTGCATAGCTGGGCCAAGTTATTGATTTCATTGGGTCGCCACAATGGGGTTATGCAAAAGGATCTTGCGCGTGGATTTGCTCACGTATTTAATCGATCGGTTAAATACGGGCCGAAGTGGAATTGAGATTATCTTCCGACACGAATGAAAAACCCTACGATTCATCCCTATCGCGTCCTTGTGGCGGACGATCAGGCGGATATTCGCGACGCTTTGCGCCTGCTCCTCAAGCGAGAGAGCTACGAAACACAATCCGCGGCCTCGCCGGCGGAGGCGCTCGCGGCTATTGAATCGCGCGAGTTTGATGCCGTACTCATGGATCTTAACTACGCGCGAGACACCACTTCCGGACAGGAGGGGCTTGATTTGTTGAGCCATATCCAGGCGGCGGACGCGACGCTGCCGGTGATCGTGATGACCGCCTGGAGCAGCGTGGAAGTGGCCGTGGAAGCCATGCGGCGAGGCGCGCGCGATTTCATTCAAAAGCCCTGGGACAATGCGCGGCTGCTGACCATTCTGCGCACGCAGATTGATCTTCGCAACGCGCTGCGCCAGGCATCGCGCCTGGAAGCTGAGAACCGTCTGCTCCGCGCCGAATCGCGCCCCACGCTCATCGCGGAAGCGGCCGTGATGCAGCCGGTGCTCGACCTCATCGGGCGCGTGGGTCCTTCGGATGCCAGCGTGCTGATCACTGGCGAGCATGGCACTGGAAAAGAAGTTGTGGCGCAGACCTTGCACGCACTTTCACAGCGGGCGGGAAAACCAATGGTCACGGTTAATGCAGGCGGCCTTTCCGAGGGACTGTTCGAAAGCGAACTCTTCGGCCATGTGAAGGGCGCCTTTACTGACGCGCGTAACGACCGCGTGGGCCGATTTGAGCTGGCCGAGGGCAGCACTCTTTTTCTGGACGAGATTGCCAACGTGCCTCTGAATTTGCAGGCCAAACTCTTGCGCGTGCTCGAAACCGGCGAACTCGAACGCGTTGGCTCCTCGTCGACACGGCGCGTAAATGTCCGCGTTCTGGCGGCCACCAACGCCGACGTGAATGCCGAGGCCGCTTCCGGACGTTTCCGCGAAGACCTGCTTTTTCGTCTGAACACCATCGAAATCCATCTTCCGCCGCTGCGCGAACGCCGCGAAGATATCCCGTTGCTGGCGCATCACTTTCTCCGTGGATATGCGCAGCGCTATCGCAAGAACATTTCCGGCTTCGATCCCGGCGCAACGCAACTTCTCCTTGAACATCCCTGGCCGGGAAATGTGCGCGAACTGGATCACGCAGTCGAGCGCGGCGTCCTGCTCGCGCAGGGGCCACTCGTCCGTTCCGCTGACCTCGGCCTGCGCACCGGCGCCGCGGGCGGCACGGTGCGGCTCGAGGAAATGAGCCTCGATGAAGTCGAGCGTCACCTGATACAACGCACGCTGGCCCGCCATGACGGAAACGTCAGCCAGGCAGCCAAGGCACTGGGACTCAGCCGCAGTGCGATGTACCGCCGCCTGCAAAAACACGGCTTGGAATGAAACGCCTCTCGTACGAACGTCGCATACAGCTTCTGGCGCTGGCGGCGGGATTGCCCGGATCGTTGATCGCCCTGATTCTTCTCTGGAACGGCCCTTATTCGTCCCGGACAGCTTGGACGCTGACGTTTCTGATCGTCAGTTTGTGGGTCGGTTTCGCGCTTTCCTTGCGGCATCGCGTGGTCTTTTCCCTGCAAACTCTGTCGAATCTTCTCTCCGCAATGCGTGAAGAGGATTTTTCGTTTCGCGCGCGCGAAGCGCGCTCCGATGACGCGCTGGGCGAAGTCATGCTCGAAGTTAACGCCCTAAGCGAAACACTTCGTTCCCAACGATTGGGAGCACTGGAAGCAACCGGGCTGCTGCGCGCGGTGATGGAAGAGATCGACGTAGCTATCTTTACGTTCGACAATCACCGCCAGTTGCGCCTCGTAAACCGGGCTGGCGAGCGCCTACTAGCCCGAGCGAGCGAACGGCTGCTGGGATTCACCGCCGCGGAGCTTGGTCTTGAGGCTTGCCTCGAAGGGGAATCGGCGCACACCATGGAACTAAGCTTTCCGGGCGGTGCCGGCCGTTGGGGAATGCGCCGCGGCTCCTTCCGTCAGGGCGGGTTGCCACATGATCTGATCGTGCTCAGCGACCTGAGCCGCGCGCTGCGCGACGAAGAGCGCCAAGCTTGGCAGCGGCTCATCCGAGTTCTTGGCCACGAACTCAATAATTCGCTGGCGCCCATCCAATCCGTTGCACAGAGTCTGGAGAGTGGGCTGGCGGCCACGGCCAACGTGCCAGAATTGCAGGGCGGCGCTGCTGCTTCCATCTTGGACGATATGCGCCACGGCTTGGGCATCATCCGGTCGCGCACGGAGGCGCTGGGCCGTTTCATGGCGGCTTATGCGCGGCTCGCCCGGCTTCCGCAGCCGACGCTCGCCCCAGTTAACGTGACGGAGTGGATCACTCGCGTCACCAAGCTCGAAGCACGCGCCAAAGTGCGCCTGGAGAAAGGGCCGCCGCTCGTCATCTCAGCCGACGCCGACCAACTCGAACAACTGTTGATCAACCTCGTTCACAATGCGGCGGACGCCGCGCACGAAACGGGTGGCGGGGTTAAGGTAACCTGGTCGCGTTACAGCACTTATCTGGAGGTCTCGGTCCTGGATGAGGGCCCTGGAATCTCAAACACCGCAAATCTCTTCGTTCCCTTCTTCACAACCAAGCCGGGTGGTTCCGGCATTGGTCTCGTCCTCAGCCGCCAGATTGCAGAAGCGCACGGGGGCACGTTGACGCTGCAAAACCGGCGCGATGGCCGCGGCTGCGAAGCAAAATTGCGCTTGCCGATCTAGAAGTCTTTGCGAGTTGCTGGGCGGCATGTTCTCACCGCGGGTCTGCGGAAGAATGTTACCCCTCCCCTGCAAATTAACTACTGATCGCAAACCCAAAGCAATAACGCGCCGGTCGCAGCGATGACGAACAAATCATTCCTCACATAATCCTTAGATACGATTCACCACTTTCTAAGGCCCTACAGGTAGTGTATGCAGTGGCTTTGGACTTCAGACGATCGAACCTTGATCAAGGAGCAACCGCACGCAGCCTTCCAATCGAGCAAAGGCGAGCTCATAGGGGCTTGCGGCGCCAACACCTTCTGGGAGCGAGCCTTCAAGAAGGTTTGAAACGGAGAATCGCGTGAAGGACTTGATATTCACTTTAATGACGATCGGTTTTTTCCTTGTTGCGATTGGCTATCTGCGCGGTTGCGAGCGGCTGAAGTAGGCCGGAAATTGCAGATGGCTGAAAACATCGTCCTCATTCTAATCACCCTGCTCCTTTTTGGCTATCTGGTCTACGCCCTGCTCAAACCGGAGAACTTCTAGTCATGGCCGCGAACGGCTGGTTTCAAATCGGTCTTTATGTGCTGGCGCTGTTCCTCATCACAAAACCGGTAGGACTTTTTCTGGCTCGCGTTTTTGAACGCCAGAAAACCATCCTCGATCCGATGTTGCGTCCCGTGGAACGGCTGATCTACCGCTTTTGCGGCGTGGACGAGCGCAAAGAGATGCGCTGGACGGAGTACGGGACCACCATGTTGGTTTTCAGCGCGGTTTCGATGCTTTTGCTTTATCTCTTCGAGAGGTTGCAGCACTGGCTGCCGTGGAATCCCCAAAGGTTGGGGAATGTGACGCCGGACCTTGCCTGGAACACGGCCGTTTCCTTCACCACAAACACCAATTGGCAATCGTACACTCCGGAAGTCACGATGAGCTACCTCACGCAGATGGCCGGTTTGGCGTATCACAATTTTGCGTCGGCGGCGGTCGGTATTGCGCTGGCAATCGCTGTGATCCGGGGCGTGTCTCGGCAAGAATCGAAAACTATCGGCAACTTTTGGGTCGATTTGACGCGTTGCTTTCTGTGGGTCTTGCTACCGGTCTGCCTGACCGGCTCCATGGTGCTAATTTCTCAAGGCGTGATCCAAAACCTGAAACCTTATGTCACGGCGCAGCTCGTCGAGCCGCAAATTGTCCAAACACAAGGGCCTGACGGCAAGATGATTTCGCAAACCGTGAACCAACAAGTCATCGCGCTCGGCCCTACGGCGTCCCAAGAAATGATCAAAATGTTCGGCACAAATGGGGGCGGGTTCTTCTACGCAAATAGTTCTCATCCCTACGAAAACCCGACGCCTTTCACAAATTTCTTTCAGATGCTGCTGATTCTTGCGATTCCCTCTGGCCTGACTTACACCTTGGGCCGAATGACGAAATCGCAGCGGCACGGATGGGCCGTTTGGAGCGCCATGACGGCGCTGTTCCTGGTAGGCGTGAGTGCCGCGTATTGGGCGGAAGCCAAAGGAAATCCCGAGCTCCCGGGAGTAGACCAGACCGCAAGCGCGCTTCACTCTGGCGGAAATATGGAGGGGAAGGAAGTCCGCTTTGGCATCGCGAACTCCGCTTTGTTTGCGACCGTTACCACGGACGCGAGCTGCGGCGCCGTAAACAGCATGCATGATTCCTACACGCCGCTGGGCGGCATGGTGCCGCTGGTGAACATCATGCTCGGAGAAGTTGTCTTTGGTGGTGTGGGTTCCGGGCTTTACGGGATTCTTGTCTTCGTCATTCTCGCTGTATTCATAGCCGGTTTGATGGTGGGAAGAACACCGGAATACTTGGGCAAGAAAATTGAAGCGTTCGACGTGAAGATGGCCATGCTCTCGGTGCTCATCTCTTCCCTAACGATTCTTATATTCGCAGCGATTGCAGTCGTTGCACAGTTTGGCACCTCGAGCATTTCCAATCCGGGACCGCATGGATTGTCTCAAATTCTTTACGCGTATACCTCGTCCACGGGAAACAATGGCTCAGCCTTTGGCGGGCTGAACGCAAACACTCTCTGGTACAACACGAGCACTGCTATTGCCATGCTTCTCGGCAGATTCTTTGTCGTCATTCCGATTCTTGCCATCGCAGGGAATCTCGCACGGAAGAAGGTTGCTCCTGCATCTCTTGGTACTTTTCCGGTGACCGGTCCGCTCTTCGCCATTCTGCTGGTCTGCACCATTTTGATCGTCGGCGCCCTCACTTTCTTTCCGGCTTTGAGCCTGGGTCCGATCCTGGAGCATCTGCTGATGCTTTCTGGCAAGACATTCTGAGGAATAAATGGACCGCTCATCCCAAGTAAAGTCGAAGTCGTTGACGGACACACGGGTCCTGAAGACCGCCATTGTTGATTCCTTCCGGAAACTGAATCCGCGGACGATCGTCAAGAATCCCGTCATGTTCGTCGTGGAAGTTGGAGCCACACTCACGTCGATCCAATTGGTGCGCGATACTCTGCACCACGGCG
Organism: uncultured Acidobacteriota bacterium; assembly: GCA_963718945.1. Lineage (GTDB taxonomy): Bacteria > Acidobacteriota > Terriglobia > Acidiferrales > UBA7541 > Acidiferrum. Next base: position 1,096,395 of record CAVRAJ010000001.1, read on the forward strand.
GTGAATTCGGTTTCGGCTTGCAGATTACCTTGTGGCTGTGGTTCACAGTGCTCTTCGCGAATTTTGCCGAAGCCATGGCCGAAGGCCGCGGCAAAGCCCAGGCGGAGACGTTGCGCAAGGCCAGGGCGGAAACGGATGCGCGGCGTTTGCGCGCGGATGGTTCGATTGAGAATGTACCCAGTTCGAAGTTGCGTTCCGGCGATGAAGTGCTGGTAGCCGCCGGAGAATTCATTCCGGGAGATGGAGAGGTCGTCGAGGGCGTGGCCTCGGTGGACGAATCGGCGATCACCGGAGAGTCCGCGCCGGTGATTCGCGAATCGGGTGGCGACCGCTCTGCCGTCACAGGCGGCACGCGCGTGCTCTCGGACGAAATCCGCGTGCGCATCACTTCCAATCCCGGAGAAACTTTCCTCGACCGCATGATCAGCCTCGTGGAAGGCGCGTCGCGCCAGAAAACTCCTAACGAGATTGCGCTCAACATCCTCTTGGCTGGCTTGACCATCATTTTCTTGTTGGCTGTGGCAACGCTTCAGCCTTTCGCGATTTATTCCGGCGCTCCGCAAACCATTTTCGTTCTCGTATCGCTGCTCGTTTGCTTGATCCCCACAACCATCGGCGGTCTCTTGTCCGCCATCGGTGTCGCGGGGATGGATCGTTTAATCCAGCGCAACGTGATCGCCGTGTCGGGACGCGCGGTGGAGGCGTCTGGTGACGTCGATGTTTTGCTTCTCGACAAAACCGGCACGATCACGCTGGGCAACCGGCAAGCAACTTCATTCCACGTGTGCCCGAATATCTCTGAAGTGGAATTGGCCAGCGCCGCGCAGCTTGCCTCTTTTGCAGACGAAACGCCTGAAGGCCGCTCCATTGTCGTGCTCGCAAAGGACAAATACGGTCTCCGCGGCCGCGAACTCGCCCCGCATAATCCCGTCTTCATTCCATTCTCCGCGCAGACTCGCATGTCCGGCGTCGATATGGACGGACACGAAATTCGCAAAGGAGCTCCCGAAGCCATCGACAAGTACGTCGCGGAAATGGGCCAGGTTGTCCCTGCGGAGATCAAACACATCGTGCGTGAAATTGCGAATGCAGGCGGAACTCCTCTACTCGTCACTCAGAATCGTCACGTGCTCGGCGCCATCGCGCTGACGGACATCGTGAAAGGCGGAATGCGCGAGCGATTCGAACATCTGCGCGCCATGGGCATCCGCACCATGATGATCACGGGAGACAATCCGCTGACTGCCGCCGCGATCGCGCGCCAAGCCGGCGTGGATGATTTTCTTGCCGAAGCCAAGCCCGAAGACAAGATGGCGATCATCAAGCGCGAACAAGCAAAAGGCAAACTTGTTGCCATGACCGGCGACGGCACGAACGATGCGCCCGCTCTCGCGCAGGCGGACGTCGGCGTGGCGATGAACACCGGCACGCAAGCCGCAAAAGAAGCCGGCAACATGGTCGACCTTGATTCCAACCCGACCAAGCTCATTGAAATCGTGGAAATCGGCAAACAGTTGCTGATAACGCGCGGTGCGCTCACCACTTTTTCCGTCGCCAACGATGTGGCCAAATACTTTGCCATTATTCCGGCGATGTTCGCGGCCGCGTTTCCACAACTGGAAATTCTGAATGTGATGCGGCTTCGCACTCCAGAATCCGCGATTCTCTCCGCAGTGATCTTCAACGCATTGATCATCATCGCGCTCATCCCGCTGGCGCTTCGCGGGGTTCGCTATCGTCCGCTTGGAGCCGCAGCGTTGCTTCGCCGGAATCTTCTGGTCTATGGCCTTGGCGGGATGGTCGCGCCATTTCTTGGAATCAAGCTCATTGACATGACCATCATCTACCTGCACCTAACGCGAGGGATTCTATGAAACAGCATTTGCGAGTTGCAATTCTGATGACGCTGGTCACGACCGTGCTCTTCGGCCTGCTCTACCCTTTAGTGGTCACTGGATTAGGACAACTTCTTTTTCCGGCGCAGGCCAACGGTGAAATGATTCTGCAAAACGGCAAAGTTGTAGGCTCCCGGCTCATTGGCCAGCCGTTCTCAGCCGCCTGGTATTTTCATCCGCGTCCTTCCAATGCGGGGAACGGCTACGATCCCGTCGCCCCGGCAGGTGGAGCGTCCAACCTAGGTCCAACAAATCGTCAACTCTTGGATCGCGTGAAAAGTGACGAGGAAAGACTGCGTGCGGAAAACCCCGGCACGGCTATTCCTGTGGATCTCATCACCACCTCCGCTTCCGGCTTGGATCCGGACATTTCTCCAGCCGCGGCCGAGTTCCAGATTCCGCGCGTCGCGCGCGAAAGGCACATCAGCGAAACGGAACTGCGCATTTTGGTGGCAAAGCATTCCTTGGGAAGGCAGTTTGACATGCTCGGCGAGCCACGCGTCAATGTACTCGAGCTAAATCTCGATCTCGACGCGACCCATCCGAAAAAATGAATCCTACGTTTTTCGCGAAGCTGGTTTAGCGCCGGCGCCTTTAGGCGCCTGGAAACGATATCCGACCCACGGCTCCGTCAAAATATATTTTGGCCTCGCCGGATCGCTCTCGATCTTCTTGCGCAACTGATTGATCACCACGCGCAAGTTCTCCGTTTCTTCCCCGTACTCCGGCCCCCAAACGGCTTGCAGCAGCCTGCGATGCGACAATGGTTTGCCCAGATTCGCCACCAAATGTTTCAGAACGTCAAACTCTTTTGGCGTGAGATGCACGTCCCGCCCGCGCACGACCACTTGCCGGCTCTCGAAATCAATCGTTAGATCCTTTCCAATGAACGTGGGTATCGCATCGCCCGGCGCGTATCGCCGCAGAGCCGCCCGGATTCGCGCGAGCAGTTCTTCGATTCCAAAAGGTTTGACCACATAATCATCGGCGCCGGCGTCGAGTGCGATCACCTTATCGCGCTCGGCATTGCGCACCGTAAGCATGATAATGGGCGCATCGGACATTTCTCGAATCTCGCGGGCTGCTTCAATGCCCCCGATTCCAGGCATATTGACGTCGAGGAGAATTAGATCGGGGCGTTCTTTGCGCACTGCTTCGACCGCTTCTTCGCCCGTGGCCGCCTCTCGAATGACGTAGCCCTGGCTTGAAAGGGTGGTGCGCAGCACGCGCCGGATTTGCGCTTCGTCGTCCACCACGAGAATGCCTGCCGCATTCATCGCGTCTCTCTTGCACTGCGATCCACAGGCAGCGTGAATGAAAAAACAGAGCCGTGTCCGAGCTGGCTCGTTACAAAGATCGTGCCCTTCTGCGCCGCGATGATTGCTTTCGCGATGGGCAAACCCATTCCCGTCCCGCGCACCTGATAGCGCTGGTCCTTGCCGCGATAAAATTTGTCGAAGATCATGCCCTGCTCGAAATCGTCGATTCCCGGCCCTCGATCCGCCACGCTGGTCGTGACGCTGTCTCCCGTCAACTCTGCGGAAATAGTGATTGGCTGATCCTTCGGTGAATAAATGTTGGCGTTATCAATCAGGTGGACCAGCGCATCCTTGACGCGGTTCAAGTCAGCCCGGACGGGAGGAATCCCGGGACTCAAGTTCACTTCGACAACGCGCCCGGCCAGCGCCATACTGCACTGTGCCAAGGCGGCCTGAATGACGTCGTCAAGCCTCGTCGCAGCGAGATTCAATTCAAATTCTCCAGCCTCGAGCCGCGACATCTCCGCCGCCTCTTCGACGAGCCGGTTTAGGCGGTCACATTCTTCATCAATAATCGTCAGCAGCTCGCGTCCCTGCCCAGTGTCAGGACTTTCAGCGGCCAGCAGACTCGTCGTTGCGGCCTTAATCGATGTCAGCGGCGTCCGAAAATCATGCGCGATGGAATCCAGCAGCGCGGACTTCAGCCGTTCCCCTTGGCGTTCTGCTTCTGTCTCTCCAAGTTTCTCGACGGCCCGGGCTCGCTCGATCGCGATAGCCACGAGGCTGCCTACGGCATCCAGCGTCTGACGCGATAGCCGCGAGCCGGAAATTCCCAGGCTCCCGATCGGGCGAACCCCCATCCGCACCGGGATGAAGTACAGCCCTTCTTGCGATTCAAACACTCCCTCATCTCGAAGAAAAACAGCCTTCATTTTATCCTCGTCCAAATGCGCGGCGCCGAATCCTGACCGATAGAATTTATCCTTTTGCGGAAGAAACAGCTCAGCGGCTCCCCCTTCGAAACTCTCCACGATGTAATTCGGGATCGCGTTCATCAGCTGAATGACATTTCCTTCCGCCAATAGCTTTTGGCTAAACTTATAGAGCCGCTCGATTTCGCGCCGGCGTTGATGCGCATCATCAGCTTCCTTGCGGATCCGTGCCGAAAGCTGGCTTCCCATAATGGAAGTGACGAGAAAGGCGAACAACGCCACCCAATTCTGCGGATCCGCAATCGTGAATGTCCCAACCGGCGGAAGAAAAAAATAATTGATTGCCAGAACCGCTGTGACCGACATGAACACCGAGACGGCCATTCCCCATACGGCCGAAACTGCTAGAATAGCCAGCAAAAAGGTAAGCGCGATGGTAGTTTGATTGGCATCGCGCGCGTGGCGGTAGAAAACGGTGAGGCCGGCGACGATGGCCAACGATACGGCAAATCCGAAGGCGCGGCCGCCAAGCATTCTTTGCATCCCGGTATTCTATCGTATGCGGACCCTGTGAACCGGAGAAGCTGACTCCTTGCCCAAAAGGCCCGAAGACTGGCTAGCTGTCGCCTCGCCGCCGCAAAAAGCGCGCGGGATCTTTAAGCTGTTTCTCGGCTACGCTCCTGGTGTCGGCAAGACATACAGCATGTTGAGCGAAGCGCTCCGGCGCCGGAGCCGCGGCGAAGACGTCGTCATCGGTGTCATCGAAACGCATGGACGCAAGGGCATCGAAGAGTTGTCCTTGCAAATGGATGCCGTCCCGCGCAAACGAATCGAATATAAGGGAACGGTCTTCGAAGAAATGGATGTGGACGCCATCCTTGCGCGTAAACCAGAAGTGGCCCTCGTGGACGAGTTGGCCCACACCAACATTCCCGGCAGCCGGCATCGCAAACGCTATGAAGACATTCAAGATCTCCTGGCGGCGAATATCGACGTTGTCTCCACTTTGAATATCCAGCACATTGAAAGCATTGCGCCGGTTGTGCGCTCGATCACGGGCATAACCGTGCGAGAAACTGTTCCGGATTGGGTGCCCTTGACGGCCACGGAAACCGTTATGGTCGACCTGACTCCCGAAGCTTTGCACAACCGCATGAAGCGCGGCGACGTTTACAGCTCGGAAAAAGTTGAGCGCTCGCTCAAGAATTTCTTTCGCCGCGGCAATTTGATCGCCCTTCGCGAACTCGCCTTGCGCCAAGTCGCCGAGCAGGTTGACCGCGGCCTCGAGACGTACATGGAAGATGAGGACATCCGCAAAAACTGGGGCGTCCGCGAACGTATGGCGATCTGCATTTCCGGGAATCCCGCCGGCCAGTATTTGGTCGCTCGCGGAGCTCGCATGGCTCGGCGCATGGATGCGGAGCTATATGTCGTTCATGTCGAGCGGGAAATTGGCCCCAAGGAGCAGAATGCCGATGCTCTTGCGGCAAATTTGCGGTTCGCTGAAAGTCTGGGCGCGCAGGTTGTTCGTTTGAAAGGCCGCAGCGTAGCCGATAGCGTGGCAAGCTTCGTCCGCTCTAAACATATTACGCAAGTGATCTTCGGCCGCGCGCCAATTCGCGATTGGCGCAAATATCTTTATCTCTCTGCCGTGCATCGCTTCCTGCGGGAATCGCCGCCGGTGGATGTTCACATCGTGACGCAAGAGTCGGAAGAGTAGCGTTCTTCATGGCGCGGCGGCCTGTTGCAGTGTGCCGCTAAGTTCCAGTTCAATCTCCACGGAGGGATCAGCTTTCAACAAAAACGTGTTCGGGCTCTTCAAACCCCACACGATATAGGGCACGCTGAATTTCGCCGATCCCTTCCAGCGATTCCCGTCCAGCTCTGCCTGGACGGGCACAGTCAGTTCGTGCTCGGAACCGTGCAAAAGAAAACTTCCATGCACTTGCACTCTGGACGAGCCTTGTGCCAGAACTTTTCCCTCGATTCGATTGGGGCGAAAGATCACTTCGGTGTAGCGCGCGCTCTCCAGAATCTCGTTGTGCATTTTCTTATCGCGGGACTCGTTGCCGCTTTCTCCGCTCGTGGCATCGGCGACGAACTCTCCGCTTGCTTTCCCGCTCGCCGGGTCGAACCGCACAGCACCACGCTTCAGGGCAAATGTTCCGTGAACGGTGTGCAGCGTGCTCCCAAGCGACCAATGCAGTTGGCTCCGCACGGGATCGAGATTTAGAGTGACATCGCCAGGATTCGCCTCGCCTGGCGCTTGCGGAGATTGCGCCCCAGCGATTGCCGCAACCAAAGCAACGAACGCGAGAATCCAGAAGCGTCGGCCGGCATTTCCACGATTTCCTGCTTGCTTCATTCTTAGCCCAGTCAAAATCACGCTGTCAGAAATCTCCAGCCGAAAATTGCCCCTGCCCTCGCGAGCTGCAGCGGTCGCGTCTCTCCCACATGATAGGCAAGTACGCGCTCGAACAGATGCGGAGCAGCCTGTAGGGCCAGTAAGGTGCGCTTCCGCAGTCCTGTTCGCCGGTCAAGCATAAGCAGCACGTTTCCCATAAGCCGCGGCCGCCGGAACAGGCGGCGATGCGACTCCTGATAGCTTTCCAGATTTTCCGTTGAAAGTGCCTCGGCAAGCGCGTTTGCCTGCCTAAAGCTCAGTGAAAGTCCTTCCCCCGTAATGGCATCCACGCTGCCTGATGCATCCCCAATTAGCGCGACATTGTTTCGGTACACGCGCTTCAAACCGAACATGCCGGTCACCGCTCCTCGTTCCGAGCTGGCGTGCGGCACACCTTTGAGCCGATGACCCAGTTTGGGGAATTTCCGGAGGGTTTCCTCGAATCTTGTGTTCGATTTTTTCGAAATAAGCACAACACAAATCTCTTCCGGGCTTACCGGCGTGACGTACGCCTGCGCTTCTTCGCCCCAGTGAACCTGTGTGAATTCGGTCCACGGCTTCAGACCGTAGTGCAATCGAAACGCGAACCGGCTCCGCTGCACCTCGAATGTCTCCAAGCCACTCCATCGCCGCACCCGCGAGCGGATTCCGTCAGCGCCAATAACCCACCGCGTTTTTATTTTATCCCCGCCGGCCACAACCCCCTCTTTGTACAGCCCCGTTACCGGCGTATTCCATAGGAAGGAAACCCCAATATCGCGGGCTCGCTCCATCATTCTCTGATGCAACACTTCCCGGCGTACTCCGAGGCCATGCTCGTCAGGAAAATTAGCGCTCACCGACGACTGACCATCTTCAAACTGAATGCCACGAAGCACACAGCCATGCTCTTCGCATAGCGCTACGCCAAATTCGCCGAGTGCCTTTAGGGCGTCCGGCAAAAGCCCTTCTCCGCATGCTTTTGTAATCGGAGGTTCCACGCCGTCCGCAACCATCACGCGAAATCCCTTTATCCTTGCCGCAATCGCCGCGGCAAGACCGGCCGGACCTCCGCCCACAACGAACACATCTGTGTCACACCCCATGAATCCCCCATTGCTGCAAAGCAAACTTTCCTGCATAGACCGGAAGGGTCAACAAACTAGGGCATTTCAATGGAACTTGGCGCCAAGGGCAGTTTCCAGACGGTCACGGCAAAGGCCCGTCCGGACTACCGTGTGCAGTCACTCCACAAGGGACATGCCGCTGCGGGTTCCATGCTATCCGTACATAATCATAGCGATACGCGGGACCGGCATCTGTGCATTTGTGAACAGCTATGGTGCAGCAACCAAATCAATCGTTTAGACGCCTTGTTCTTGCCAGACAGTTGCTCTGTGCCCCTAAGATTGGCTTGCGTTCTACGGCATGCAAAATCAATCTATTCGTGCCGGATATCAGTCCTTATCGGCTCTGCTCATGGCATCGAATGTCTCACCGATTCGACCGCCCATCGGGACGGCAACGATCTGCTTGCGCCTTTACTGCATAATCCATTCTTATTGCAATGAGCAAAACTATTAATTTGACTGATTGACTCCCTGGCCGTCATCCTGTTATCTTCATGGCGGCCAAGAATGGTTACCATCGCCATCTCGAACGATCCGCCCGTCTTCGCACCGTTTTTGGAAGGCGCCGTAATTGGTGTCGTCGTACGAACCATCCCTGTCATCGTGCGGGGAAGAACATATAGATGATGACGGCCTAGCCCAGCACCACCAAAGAGTTTCAAGGCCATCATCAAAATCAAGATGATGGCCTTAAGTTTTTTTGGTTCGTAGTCGCAAGATATCGCGCCAGAAAGCCCACAGAGGAGAATGCAACTGTGACTGGATCATTACTGAAATCCCGCAGCAGCGCACTAATCGACGGCCCTCACCGCGCCGGAGCACGCGCCATGCTGCGCGCATGCGGATTTCGCGACGACGATTTCACCAGGCCCCTCATAGGTGTCGCGAATACGTGGATCGAAATCGGCCCCTGCAACTATCATCTTCGCGAGCTTGCCGTGCACGTCAAGGACGGCATTCGCGCCGCCGGCGGCACTCCCTTAGAGTTCAACACCATTTCGATATCCGATGGCATCACCATGGGCACGGAAGGCATGCGCGCTTCGCTGATCAGCCGCGAAGTCATCACGGACTCCATCGAACTCGTCACGCGCGGCAATCTCTTCGACGCTCTCATCGTCCTGGTAGGATGCGACAAGACCATCCCCGCCGGCATTATGGCTCTCGCGCGTCTGAACATCCCTGGCCTCGTTCTCTACGGCGGCTCAATCGCCCCCGGCAAATTTGAAGGTCATTCCGTCACCATTCAGGACGTCTACGAAGCCATCGGCAGCCACGGCCACGGTGAAATGTCCGACGCACGTTTCAAGGCGTTGGAAGATTCCGCGTGCCCTGGCGCCGGCGCCTGCGGCGGGCAGTTCACCGCCAACACCATGGCGCTTGTTTGCGAATTCCTCGGCATCGCTCCCATGGGACTCTCCAGCGTTCCGGCTACGGATTCGGGCAAATCGCAAGCCGGCAAGCGCGCTGGCGAACTCGTCATGGATCTTCTCCGGCAAAATGTCATCCCATCCAAAATAATCACTAAGGCCGCGATCGAAAATGCCATCGCCGGAGTCGCTGCCACCGGGGGCTCGACAAACTCCGTCTTGCATTTGCTCGCGATTGCCAACGAGGCCCACATTCCTCTGACCATCGACGATTTCGACCGCATCAGCGCGCGTGTCCCCATCATCGCCGATCTCAAACCAGGCGGACGTTTCGTTGCCACCGATCTCTACGCGGCCGGGGGCACTCCGCTCGTGGCCAAGCGTCTGGTGGACGCGAAAATCCTACACGGTGACTGCATCACTGTTACCGGGCGCACGATTGCACAAGAAGCGGCCGCGGCAAAAGAAACGCCCAATCAGGAAGTCGTCCGAAAAATCGATGCGCCTCTCAAGCCCACTGGCGGCCTGGTGATTCTAAAAGGCAATCTCGCGCCCGAAGGCTGCGTCATAAAAGTCGCGGGCCACAACATTCAAAACTTCCGCGGCCCGGCGCGCGTCTTCGACGACGAAGAAGCAGCCTTCGCCGCGATCGAGAAAAACCAGATCCATGCCGGCGATGTCATCGTGATTCGCTACGAAGGTCCGAAGGGTGGTCCCGGAATGCGTGAAATGCTCGCCGTTACTGCCGCGCTTGTCGGCGCAGGCCTCGGCGATTCCGTGGCCTTGCTCACCGATGGGCGTTTCTCCGGCGCCACGCACGGTTTGATGGCCGGTCACGTGGCCCCCGAAGCCGCGAACGGCGGTCCTATCGCCGCGGTAGCCGACGGGGACACGATTATCTTTGACATTCCGAACCGCAGACTCGATGTCGCGCTTACGGACGCTGAAATTCGAGGGCGCCTCGCTTCCTGGAGAGCTCCCGCTCCGCGTTTCACAAGCGGTGTAATGGCCAAATATGCCTTGCTCGTTTCATCTGCATCGATCGGCGCGGTCACCGTTGTCCCCGCCTCTTTTGCCTCATCCTCTCAGCCGCAATCGGTTGCGCCAAACCCTTCTAGCGCGCAATCGGGAAGGACCCTATGAAACTCACCGGCGCCGAAATTCTCTGCGAATCGCTCACCAAACTGGGCGTGCAGCACATTTTCGGATATCCCGGGGGCGCGATTCTTCCCGTCTACGACGCTCTCGGCAAATCCAAGCTGCATCATATTCTGGTGCGCCATGAACAGGGCGCCACGCACATGGCCGACGGCTACGCGCGCGCCACCGGCGGCGTCGGCGTGGCTATGGCCACTTCGGGTCCTGGCGCAACGAACATGGTCACCGGAATCGCCACTGCCATGCTCGATTCTTCTCCGGTCGTCTGCATCACCGGCCAGGTCAGCAGCAAACTTCTCGGTTCCGACGCTTTCCAGGAAATCGACATCACCGGCATCACCATGCCGATCACCAAGCACAATGTAGTCGTTTCTCGCGCCGAGGACATCGCCCGCACCGTCCGCGAGGCTTTCATCATTGCAAACTCCGGCCGTCCCGGACCCGTTCTCGTGGACATCACGAAAGATGCCCAACAAGCTTCCTGTGAATTCGATTGGGAAGCCTCCACTCCGAAGCTTCCCCCCAAGCGGGTGCGCGACAATCACAATCAAGCCGAATTCGACCGCGCCGTGGAGTTGCTCAACACAGCGAAGCGCCCAATCATCCTTGCCGGCCGTGGAATCATACTTTCCGGCGCGATGCGCGCTTTCGAGCAGTTCGTTCGCACCTGCAACATTCCCGTCGCCATGACGCTGCTCGGCATCGGCTGCTTCCCTGCTTCTGATCCCATGAATCTCGGCATGATGGGCATGCACGGCGAAGCCTGGGTCAATCACGCCATTCAAGAGTCCGACCTGCTCATCGCCGTTGGCATGCGCTTCGATGATCGCGTCACCGGTGACCTGCGCACCTACGCGAAAGACGCTCGCAAAATTCACATTGAGATCGATCGCGCCGAAATCAACAAAAACGTAAAAGTAGACGCCGCTCTTATCGGTGATGCTCGCGATACACTCGAAAAACTGATCCCGCATGTCGCAAGTCCCGATCGTGGCCCCTGGCTCGCCCACATCAAAGAGCTTAAGGGCGATTCCGCGGTACGCGATATTCAAAGCCTTCCGGACAACGGCCATCTCTATGCCGCTCACGTCATCAACGACCTCTGGAAGGAAACGGGCGGTGAAGCCATCGTCGTCACCGACGTCGGCCAGCATCAAATGTGGGAAGCGCAGTATTACCACCACAATCGGCCCCGCACGCTCATCACTTCGGGCGGTTTAGGCACCATGGGTTTTGCATTGCCAGCCGCTATCGGCGCAAAATTCGCCAAGCCAGACTCCGAGGTGTGGGTCGTCGTTGGAGATGGCGGCTTTCAAATGACCATGTGCGAGCTCGCCACCATCGTCCAGGAAAAAATCAACATCAAGATCGCCATCATCAACAACGGCTTTCTCGGCATGGTTCGCCAATGGCAGGAATTTTTCTACGACAAGCGTTATGTTGCCACGCCCCTGGTGGCGCCCGATTTTGCCGCGCTGGCCAACGCCTTCGGCATTCGCGGAGAACGCATCACCTCCCGCGGCGACGTGCTCCCTGCCATTCGCTCCGCGCGCGAATCTTCGGAAACCGTGCTCATCGACTTTCGCGTCGAGCAGGAAGACTCGGTCTATCCGATGGTTCCAGCGGGCGCAGCGCTTCACGAGATGATTCGCCGCCCCGGAAACCCGCTCGTCGAAACGGCCTCTGAGCCGTGAGCAAAGCCGAACAGTGAACAAAGAGGACATCATGCAAACACTCGTCGCATACGTCGAAAATAAACCGGGCGTGCTCAACCGCGTCTCCTCGCTGGCGCGCCGCCTCGCCATCAACATCGATTCGCTCACCGTTGGCCCGACGGACAACCCCGATATCGCCCGCATGACCATCGTCGCTCATACCGACGAAAAAGGCGGCCATCGCCTCGAAGCCAGTCTCGAAAAACTCGTGGACGTTCTCCTCGCGGAAAACATTTCCGAACGCGCCCTGCTCGAACGCGACTTGGCCCTGATCAAAGTCCTTGCGGATCAGCAGTCCCGCCCGCATCTCATGGAGCTGATCAAAGTCTTTCGCGCGCGCGTTGTCGACGTCGCCCCGGAATCGCTCATCATCGAAATTTCCGGCACCGTCGACAAGATCGATGGCCTCCTGGAAGTGCTGCGGCCCTTCGGCGTCCTTGAAATGGCCCGCAGCGGGCGCATCTCCATGACCCGCGGAAGCGATTTGCTGCAGCCCCCAGCTCCCAACCAGATTCCGGAGCAGCCGAGACTGTCACGAGCGCAAGTTTAAAAGAGTTCTAGAACTCTGGCCGCAACCCGGCCGCAAAGGACGGCAATGGCAAATCTTTACTACGACGATTCCGCGGATCTTGCTCTGATTCAATCCAAAAAAGTTGCGATCATCGGCTACGGCTCGCAAGGCCACGCGCACTCGCTCAATCTCCGCGACAGCGGAGTAAGCGTCCGCGTCGGCCTCCCCGAAGGCAGCGCCTCGCGCGCCAGGGCGGAAAAGGAAGGCTTGACCGTCAACACTCCGGCGCAAGCCGCCGAATGGGCCGACGTCATCATGATCCTCGCGCCCGACACCAAGCAGCCGAAACTCTATCGCGAATCCATCGAGCCGCATCTCGGCAAAGGCAAGACGCTCATGTTCGCCCACGGCTTCAACATTCGTTTCGGCACAATCAAGCCGCCGGCGAACATCGATGTGTCCATGATCGCGCCCAAAGCCCCCGGCCATCGCGTCCGCGAAGTCTTCACCGAAGGCGGCGGCACGCCCGCCCTCATCGCCATCGAACAAGACGCCAGCGGCACTGCCAAGGCTCTCGCGCTCTCCTATGGCAAAGGCCTCGGCTGCACTCGCGCCGGCGTTCTCGAAACCACATTCACCGAGGAAACCGAGACCGATCTTTTCGGCGAGCAAGCAGTCCTTTGCGGCGGGGTCAGCGAACTAATCAAGGCAGGCTTCGACACGCTCGTCGCCGCTGGCTACCAGCCCGAAGTGGCCTATTTCGAGTGCATGCACGAACTCAAGCTCATCGTCGATCTCATCTATCGCGGCGGCCTCAGCTACATGCGCTATTCCGTGAGTGACACCGCGGAACACGGCGACTACACTGCCGGTCCGCGCATTATCACCCAAAAAACGCGCGAAGAAATGCGCCAGATCCTCGCCGAAATCCGCGACGGCAGTTTCGCCAAAAAGTGGATCGCGGAGAATGAAGCGGGCTGCCCGAATTTCCTCGCCACTCGCAAACGCGAGCAAAGCCATCCGGTCGAACAACTCGGCCCGAAACTTCGCGCCATGATGCCGTTCCTTCAGCCCATCATCGCACCCGGGCTGGAAGAAAAGGCCGCTGCCACCAAAAAGTGAGGTGGTACCGAATTAAATGTTTGGCAAGCCAATAGTCACCAGTCACGGGCCGCCAGTCACGGAACACACAACCTGTGCCTAGTTGACATGTCCTGCATTTTGGGCAATTCTCTGGCTCCATGAAACGACGACCCGTTCCACCTGAGGCCTCGGCTCCTTCTCTCGCGGAGCGCATCGAGCTTCTCAGTGCCAAGCGTCAAGAAATTATCCGGCCCATTCTCGAGCATCCCCGCGATTACGTTCTCCTCAGCGTGCGCGCCATGGCCAAGCGCCTCAAAACCGACCCTGCCACGGTCGTCCGCATCGTCCGCGGACTCGGTTTTGCCAGCTATCGCGACTTTCAGCGTCATCTCCATGATCTCTCGATCGCTTTCGCCACCTCGCTCGACACCATGCAATCCGCGGGACGCGTCACCAGCATGCCCGCTTACGTTCGAGAAGCCCTTGAGCAAGACCTCAAAAATTTGCACGGCCTTAAGAACAGCCTGGACGCCCCGCGCTTGGTCGCTCTTGCCAAGCGCGTTTACGATGCGCGCCGCATCGTGCTCCTCGCCGGTGACCTCGCGGCTTTCCTCGCCGACTATTTGGAATATCAAATCACTCTCCTCGGCTTGCCCGTTTTCACGGCAACCTCCGCAGGCCGCATCGCGCACCTCGTCCGCACCGTGAACCAGCGCGACCTCGTCCTCGCCATCAGCTTCCGCCGCGGCCTTCGCCAAACCGTCGAAGGCGTGCATTTGGCCAAAGCGCGCAGCGCCTATTGCGTCGGCATCACAGACACCTACGTCTCCCCCCTCGCGCGCGAGTGCGACGAAGTCTTCCTCGCCAGCGTCGAATCCACTTCCTTCGGGGCGTCCTACGCCGCCCCCGTTGCGCTCGTCAACGCTATCCTCGCCGCCTGTGGCCAATACCGTCGCCCGCAAACGCTGGCCATCCTCAAGGAAATAGCCGAAGAGCAGCGCAAAGGCTTCCGCTGGTACACGGTCTGAGGCTCCATTCTTCGCGGTGAAACGAGCGTTTCTCTTGTATGTTGCAGTACCCCTGCATAGAGTGCTGTTCCGGTACGTGCTCTAGACGAAGCTCTTTTTTCGCTCCACTCGAATTACATTTTGGCAACATTTGTATCTCGCGTACCTCGCCTTTCTCGGCTATCATGGCTTCCGCTCGACCGTTCCGGCGCGAGGAATCTTGGGCCAAGGGTGATGAAAGCAAGGGCACTAGGCACCCAATGAATACACCTCCGGTCAACCGACATCGCCGCTTCTTGCCCGCCGTCATCACCGTTCTCTTCCTTCTCTGCTTGGTCTTTCCTGTGGCCGCGCAAAGCCCCTCATCTCTGGAGCCAGGCCCCAAACCGCCTGATGTGTCATCTGATTGGAAGCAGTTGGTGGGTATTTACGCAGACGAAGACCGCAACTCGAAGCATACTTTTGTACTGCTCGAAGACGGCGGAAAACTCTATTGGCGGGAGGACACGGGGCAAACGTGGCCTTTTTCCATGACTGACGGGATTGTATTTCCGCCAAACGAAGCCTCGGGCAAAGCACCCGGTCACGACATAATTCGCGATGACGCGGGCAACGTGATCGCGTTCTCCTATCTCAATTCTGGGTACTCCCGCACTGATCCTGGAAAAGATCCGTCAAACCCCTTCCGTATCAAGCCTTCTCAGCCAGTGGACACCCTCCGGCAGGAAGCTCTCGCGGACTCACCTCCCGTCGAAAAGGGTCCATTTCGCAAACCGGAACTCGTGGAACTGACGACGCTCGACTCTGCGATTCATCTCGACATCCGGTACGCCACAACGAACGATTTTCTTGGCACTCCGGTTTACACGCAGGCTCGCGCCTTCATGCAGCGTCCCGCCGCGGAGGCTCTCGTTCGCGCGCTTCACAAGCTCGAGCCTCTCGGCTACGGCCTGCTCATTCACGACGCATATCGCCCTTGGTATGTCACCAAGATTTTCTGGGACGCCACGCCTCCCGAAGGCAAGATTTTCGTCGCTGATCCCAAGGAAGGTTCGCGCCACAATCGCGGCTGCGCCGCGGACCTCACGCTCTACGATCTCGCCACCGGCAAGCCCATCGAAATGCCCGGCACCTACGACGAAATGTCGCCGCGCTCCTTCCCCGATTACCCCGGCGGCACCTCGCTCCAGCGCTGGCACCGCGACCTGCTCCGCCGCGCCATGGAATCCGAAGGCTTCACCGTCTACGACCATGAATGGTGGCACTTCGATTACAAAGACTGGAGCGAATACCCGATTTTGAATATCAAGTTTGAAGATTTGAATCCCAGCCGGGGACTCGCCAGCGCGAATTAGCGCCCTCGAGTCTCCGGCCAATTTTTCTGGAGGATTTTGCCTTGCCTAGCGCACGCCGTTTCCTTTCCAGCTTCACCACGTTTTGTTCTGTCGCGTTTTGCCTCGCTGTTCCATTTCTCGTGGCGCCAAATGCGCTCCGCGCACAATCGAGCGCCTCCCTCGCGGACCGCATTCAGAAAGTCATGGACCGCCCCGAATTCGCCCACGCGAACTTCGGCATTGAGTTCTATTCGTTAGAGACCGGCAAAGTCATCTACTCCTTCAACGCCAATAAACTCTTCGTCCCTGCCTCCACCACCAAAACCCTCACGGAAGGCACCGTCCTCGCAAAACTTGGCGCCGACTATCGGTTTCACACCGTGGTCTACCGCACCGGGCCGATCGACAAAAAGGGCACTCTGAAAGGCGACCTCGTGCTAGTCGCCAGCGGCGATCCCGATCTGTCGAATCGCATCCAGCCCGACGGCACTCTTGCTTTCGTCGATGAAGACCACTCCTACGGTGGTCCCGCCCTGCCTGGCGATCCCCTCGCCGTCATCAAAGAACTTGCCAAGGCCGTCGCCGCCAAAGGCATCCACAAAATCGAGGGCCACGTCCTGGTCGACGCCAGCCTTTTCCCCGACGGCGGCCGCGAAGGCGGCACCGGCGTCGTGATCTCGAGCATCGTCGTCAATGACAACGTCATTGATCTCGTCGCCACGCCGGGCGCAAAAATTGGTGACCCTGTCTCACTCACCGTCTCCCCCAAAACCGCCTACGCCATCTTCGTCAACCACCTCACCACGTCCGCGGCTGGTGCTAAGCCCGATATCCAGGATCCAACGGGAGTCACAAATGCCGACGGCACAGTCATCGTCACCCTGACCGGTACTCTTCCAGTCGGCGCGCAACCTCTCACTGCGCCCTATGCAGTTCCTTCACCCACAAAATTTGCCGATACAGTTCTCAGAGAATCCCTTGCCGCCGCAGGTATCGAAATCAAAGCTCCTTCAAAGTCCGCCGTGCCAGACTTCAAATCTCTCGCGCACCTCTACACTCCCGACAACCAAGTCGCCGAGCACGTTTCTCTTCCACTCGCTGAGGAAATCAAAGTCACGCTCAAAGTCAGCCAAAATCTTCACGCCAGCATGGGACCTTCACTTCTCGGCACACTCATTGCCAAAGATTTCGCAGATCCCGTCCACGCAGGCTTCAAAATCGAACGCACTTTCCTCCAGGACGCCAAGCTTGATCTCTCCGGCGCATCGCAAGGCGACGGCGAAGGCGGCGATTGGGCCGACCTCTTCAGCCCAGACTTCATCGCCCGCTACATGGCCTATTGGAGCACCCGGCCCGATTTTTCCATTTTCTTCAAAGGGCTCCCCATCCTCGGCAAAGACGGAACACTCGCAAAAATTCAGGTCAACAATCCCGCCGCCGGCCATGTCTTTGCAAAAACCGGCACGTTCGGCTCCGAAGATAAACTCAACGGCAAAATGATGCTCAACGGCAAGGGCCTCGCCGGCTTCGTTATCACGGCCAGTGGCCAAAAGCTTGCTTTCGCCGCTTACGTCAACCATGTCACGCTCCCGAACGATCCCGACGCCGCCCAGGAAGTTGGTGGCCAAGCCCTCGGCGAAATCGCTGCCGCTGCCTTTGACGCGCCGCTCGACACTCCCTCGGCCTTAACCTCTACTTCCCCCACGCCTCCTACGGCCGCAACTTACGACCTCATCATCCGCAACGGCCACATCCTGGACGGCACCGGCAACCCGTGGTACGCCGCCGACGTCGCCATCCAAGGCGACCGCATCGCCGCCATCGGCAACCTCAGCGACGCCACCGCCAAGCTTGAAATCGACGCCAAAGGTCAAATCGTCTCTCCAGGCTTCATCGACATGCTCGGCCAGTCCGAATCCGCTTTGCTCCTCGACAATCGTTCCCTGAGCAAGCTTTCCCAGGGCATCACCTCGGAGATCACCGGCGAAGGCGGCTCCATCGCCCCGCAAAACGAAAAAACCCTCGCTCCGCTCAAACCATTTCTCGACCATTTCCATTTCACCGTCGATTGGACCACTCTCGACGGCTACTTCCGCCGCCTCGAAAAGCAAGGCACTCCCCTAAACATCGGCACCTACGTCGGCTCCGCGCAGGTCCGCGAAGCCGTCATAGGCGATGACGATCGCGCCCCGACTCCTGCCGAACTCACGCAAATGGAATCCCTCGTCGAACAAGCCATGAAGGACGGCGCCCTCGGCGTCTCCAGCGCCCTAATCTATCCGCCAAATATCTACGCGAAAACCGACGAGCTCATAGCCCTTGCCAAAGTCGCCTCCAAATACGGTGGTCTCTACGCCACGCACATGCGTAGCGAAGGCGCCTCCGAGATGCAGGCCCTCGACGAAGCCATTCGCATCGGCCGCGAAGCCAATCTTCCCGTCGAGGTTTTTCATCTGAAAGTCAGCGGCAAAGCGCGCTGGGGCAACATGAAGAAAGTAGTCGCAACTATTCAAGCCGCGCGCGATTCGGGCCTGGACATCGCCGCCGACATGTATCCGTATCCCGCCGGTGCCACGGCTCTCGCTTCTGCTCTTCCACCCTGGGTAGCTGACGGCGGCACCCAAAAGCTTCTCACGCGCCTCAAGGATCCTGCCGTGCGCGCCCGCATCAAGGAGGAATTGAAGGGTGATCATCCCAACTGGGAAAACCTCTATTTCGATTGCGGCGGAGGATCCGGCGTTCTTCTCGCCTCCGTCGAAAAGCCCGAACTAAAACAATTCGAAGGCAAGACCGTCGCCGACGTCGCCAAAGCCTGGAAAAAATCTCCCGAGGATGCGCTGATGGACTTCGTCATCGCCGATTCCGCGCAAACCGGCGCCCTCTATTTCATGGCCAGCGAGGAGGACATCAAGACCGGCCTCGAACAGCCTTGGACCAGCATCGGCCTCGACGCCAACGAAATGTCACTCGACGGCCCCATCTTCGAGCCGCACACGCATCCCCGCGCTTTCGGCGCCATGCCGCGCTTTTTGGGCCATTACGTTCGCGACGAGCACTTGATGCCGCTCTCCGCCGCCATCCGCAAAATCACTTCTCTGCCCGCCCAACGCGAGCATCTCAATAACCGCGGCATCCTCAAGCCGGGCTACTTCGCCGACGTAACCATTTTTGACCCGGCGACTATCATCGACAAAGCCACTTTCGTCAGCCCAGCTCAACTTTCCGAAGGCATCGACTACACCATCGTCAACGGCCAGATCGAATACGATCACGGCAAACTCACCGGCGCCGCCGCCGGAAAGGTTTTGCGCGCCCGCGGCTACCAACCCGGGGCACACTAGTCCCCTTCTCATCACCTTCACAGGAGCTTGCTCACCCTCCATCAGACGCGTGAGCCTTCTGGACCTTGCAATGTCAGAACGCTGATCCGATGGTCTCCATCTCTTCTGGCCCGCGTCCATCCCGCTCCTCGACGCCCAAACTTGACGCAGGCCGCTTCTCGTGGTATTACTTATTCAGGAATGTAATGGAGCGGAAATGGAATCCGCAGTCACCGTCAAAGGGCAGGCCACGATCCCCAAGAAAATTCGAGAACATCTTGGGCTGAAACCGGGGGATCGCGTCAAATTCTTCGTACATCCTGATGGCAGCGTGGTTCTCTTGCCGATGCTCCCTGTTTCGGCCCTGCGCGGCATGATCAAGCCCCGCCGGCGCCGGCCCGTGTCAACTTCGGAGATGACCGATGCAAGTGCGGAAGTTGCCGCTCGAAGCACGCCTCGCGACAAGCGCCGATGATCGGGCTCGACACAAACATCCTGGTCCGTTACCTCGTCCAGGACGATCCAATACAATCACCCAGAGCAACCGAAATAATTGAGAAGCGATTAGCCGCCGAGAACCCCGGCTTCATCAGCATTGTAGTCATGATAGAAACGGTTTGGGTTCTGGATCGCGCCTATGGTTTGTCCGCCGTCGAAATTGCGGCCGCCATCGAGCGCATTCTTCAGGTCGATGTGCTCGTTGTGGAGGCCGAGCAGCAGGTTTTCACTGCCATGACAGCGCTTCAGGAGGGACAGGGGGCATTTGCAGACGCCATTATCTCCGCACTTGGGACTAAAGCCGGCTGCTCCTGCACATGGACCTTCGACCGCAAGGCCCTTCGTCTCGGCGGATTCAAATCTCCGTGAATCTTCTCTCCGCCCGCAAGGACTTATTCCCATGAAGAAACGTCGCGCCATACACCTCTGAGCAAGCGGTACTAACCACTACATTCTTTTCTCAGCTCAAAACGATCTTCCCCATCTCCGCCACGCGCCGCTCGTAGGTCATCTCTTCCCATCCGTGCTTCCCGTAGTACCGCAGAACAATCTTGTGCCCCGGCGCGATTTTCGCCCGCGCCTTGGTCAGCGCATCCGAAAGCTCCACCCACTCCCCATCCACCAGGTAGCTCCCTTCCCACCCTCTCAGCTCAAAATGTCCATCATTCTTCAAAATCAACGGCGCCGCTGTGCAAGGGATGACTTTTCCCTCCACTTTCGCATTCGTGCACTGGTAGCTGCCGGATACATCCACAGTCTGTGCCTTCGCGGAAGAAATGCACGCGAAACTCAAAGCAGCGCAGGCCACAAACCGCAAAAGCCCTGCCGTAACCCGAACGGCTCCCATGAGGATCTCCACCGCCGGGACGCGTTGCTGCGGGGCACCGTCCCTGGCCATTGGTACAGGTGCAACTCGCCAGCCAAGCGCCCGTACTTTGCAACCATCTCATAATAAATAACTTAGCAAATCAAGGACCTGTACTTTGCCCGCCTCTGGGAAGTTTCATTCCTCTTTTTCGCACTCCTCAGGAGTTCTCCATCGGTACTTCCCCCAGTCCATCGAAACCCCGTATTCCTCAGCTTAGTTACTCGAACGGTAATTCCGCCGCCGCTTGCCCATCCTTCCGCGGGTCCGACGCCCCATAATTCACTCCCGTCGCGAAGTCCCGCAAAACCGCCTGCCCGCCTCCCACCGAGCTCGTGAATGGCCCAACCACTTGGATATTGTGCCCCTTCGCCTTCAATTCCTCTGCCACTTTCCCGTGGAACCGGCTCTCCATCACAACGTCGCATCCTGTGAAATTGATCTTCCGGAACCGCGGCGCCTCCACCGCAGCCTGAATGTTCATCTTGAAATCGGCAATGTTCGCGATGAATTGCGCGTGCGCCTGCGCCTGGTTCCATCCGCCCATGATTCCAAACGCAATGCGCGTGTCCCCGCGCTGCGCAAACCCGGGAATAATCGTGTGCCGCGGCCTCTTGTGTCCCGCCAGCGAATCTGGCGAAGCCGGATCAAGTTCGAACAGTCCCCCGCGATTTTGCAGCGCGAATCCCGTGCCGGCCGCAACGATCCCCGATCCAAATGCGGCATAATTGCTCTGGATCAACGACACCATGTTCCCGTCCCGGTCCACCACGCTCAAATATGTCGTATCGCTCCCGCCCGGAATCTCTCCGGCCTTCACGTCGCAGTTTGCCTTCTCAGCGTCAATCAATTTCGCCCGTTCCGCCGCCCACTTTTTCGAAATCAATGTGGCGGACGGAATTTTCTGCCCTCGCGGATCGCCCAAATACTTCGCCATGTCCGCATACGCCAACTTTTGCGCTTCGATCTCCGAGTGCAGCGTGTTGACCGAGCCAAATCCCCAATCCTTCTGCCCCAAGGGAAATGTCTCCATGATGTTCAGCATCTCCAGCGCGCCCATTCCCTGCCCGTTCGGCGGCATCTCAAACACCGTCCAATCGCGATATGTCGTCGAAATCGGCTCAACCCATTCCGCCGAGTATTCCGCCAAGTCCTGCGCCGTCATTGTCCCGTTGTGCCGCTTCATCGCGTCCAAAATTTTCTTCGAAATCTCTCCCTTATAAAACGCATCCCTGCCATGCTCCGCAATCTGCTGTAGAGACCCCGCCAAATCCGGATTCTTGAAAACGTCCCCAACGTGGGGCGCGTGGTCTCCCGGCAAATAAAGGCTCGCGGCCGCATCGTCCGTCCGCAGCAAGTCCACTTCCGCCGCCCAATAAGCTGCATCCCACTCCGGCACGGGAAAACCGTCCTGCGCCGTTCGAATCGCCGCCGCCAAATCCTCTTTCAATTTCTTCCTGCCAAACTTGTCCGCCAGCTTCTGCCAACCATCCACTACTCCTGGCACCGTAATCGAGTTCACGCCCGACTGCGGCATATCCTTCAATCCCAGCCCATGTAGATGTTCGATCGTCAACCCCTTCGGCGCCCACCCGCTGGCGTTCAACCCATACAATTTGTTCGCCTTCGCGTCATACACAATCACAAACAAATCTCCGCCCATCCCATTCATCATCGGCTCAACCACGCCCATCATCGCGTTCGTGGCAATCGCCGCGTCCACCGCATTTCCGCCTCGCTCCAAAATTCGCACGCCCGCCTGCGAAGCCAGCGGCGACTCCGAAGCCACAATCCCGCCCTTCGAAATGACCATCGACCGCGTCTGGCTCCGGTCCTGAGCATTCGAGTTCACCGCAATCATCGCCATCGCCCCCGCCGCCACAAAAAAGTAGGCGGCCACCCGTATCCCCGCAAAAATCCGCTCGCTCAAAATTCGCATAGTCCCCTCGGCTTCTCAGCCCAACAGCGCCCGCATCTTACTTTACTTTCCGAATCTTGCACCACTTTCTCGTGCCACGTTCTGAATGATCAAAGGGAAAAGCGCCCGGGCAGCTAGAGCGTTTTGTCAGGAATGGAGAGCCAGACTGCGGGGTTGTCAATATTGAAGGAACAAGCGGAACGCGCTATGGCTATTTGAGAAGTGTTTTTATCTTGTCGGGCGTCTGCGGGGAGTCCAAAGCGCCTTGTACTATCCTCGCGAGCAATTCCGGCTTGAGAGGTTCGAAACGCCTTGTGATTAGTCTTTCGAGAGCCGCCACTCCCGTTTCGGCGGAGCAAACGTACGCTTGGTCGTAACGCAAGACGGTCTCTCGATCAAAAAAGGAATGTTCTCCGGCCCGGATTACGCAGGTCATGTCACTTCGCCTTTGCCGCGACGTAAAATGACGCAAAACGACAGAGTCATCCTTCAAAACCGCCAGAACACAATTAAGGTGAGTGCCAATGGCATCTGGAACTAGGAAAACGTCCCCAGGCTTCATGCAGAAATCTTGCGGAGGAAGGCTTCTTCTCTAGCGCTCATCAGCGCGTCTTGGATTTCTTCGTCCGACCAACCCTCTTCCCTAAGAATGATCGTGGGGTCGATCGGTCGAGAAGATCCCTTGGGATCCTGATACTCCGAAAGTCCGTGCGTGATCGCGCGAAGTTCCTGAAAACCAAAATGACCGTACTGAGCGAGAGTCTCCTTCAAAACGCCTCGCTCGTATTCGCTCAGCTCATCGGTCGGCGGATTCTCATCCCCAAGCGAGATGGTGTTATCTTCCCGCTCCTTTAGGTATTCATTCCAGGGTTGCGCCTGCTTGTCGTCCGGCCCGCACTTAATGTTGTCGTAGATCCTGCTCAGAACCGGCCCATGTGGCATCGAAACCATCTCGTCGCCAGTGATCGATCGGCCGCGCTGAGCCAAACTCTTTCTGTCCGCCAGGTACAAAATCTTGATCAGCGCGAACATACCCATACGCCCGCCGCTCAGTTTCACCAAATACGCGGCCGCTTGCGCTGCTTTCCGTGGATTAAATAGAAAATGCATTTTTATCTCATCGACGTTTTACCATATAAAAGCCATATCCTTGCTCGTTAATGCGTCGCATCGACATGAAAACCATAAGTGTTTGGTTTCCAAACGCATCCAACTCGTCCCAGGTGCGGATGCATCCTCAAAGTCTCAACCACCGCGACAATTCTTGTAGCCAAATGTTTCGCGGCTTCGGGTCTGTCGAGCGCGACGAAAGCATGAATTTCCCGCGGTCTTGCCCGCGCCAGTGGTGACCAGACGATCTCTACCGGCACAGCGCCTCGTCATAGTGGTCTTTCCCGCAAACGCATTTCGGCGGCGGCAATTCCTTCTCCGTGCCCAGGGAGAGCAGCCAAACTTTCATGTCTTCTTGCTTGACGTAGTGCCCGGACTTTACCTGCCGGTCTGCTTGGCGAGTTTCCGCCAGCATTCTTTCCTGATCCCCAACGTATGCCTCGACTGCATCTGAGATCAGAAAGTCGGAGCTCCGTCCCGAGGCTTTTGCCAGCTTCGCCAGCCGTTTCTTGGTCTCAGGCTTCAACCTCATGCTCAGTGTCGCGCTTCGTGTGTTCGCCATAAACACATTCTACCAGCTCGACTGGCATCTATAGCGAGCAGCCGGTGACTCTCAGCTCGTTTCTACGTGCGCTCCTCCCAATTTTCCGCTTTTCCACATATTTCCACAGTCTCACAAATCCGCCTCATTCCCGCTAACTCCTTCAGTCCTCGCAGCCTCTTCCAACATCATTCGAACCTGGCCTTCCCCGTTCGAATGAACATTCAGTAATCTCAGAATTCTATTGACAAATCGCCAACTCCCTGCTACCATTCCCTATGTTTCGCTCGCAAAACCTCCACTCGACGCGGCTGCTGCCGGCTTCTCTTCTTAAACTCAGTGCGCTCTGTGCCCCCTGTGTTGAGATCACCCTTCCTACTTCTTGCAACGCCCCACAAAAACGCGCATCCGTAAGTCTCTTCCCTCCCAGTCTTACAAACCATTCGCAACTCATTGAAAATACAATGGCTTTAAGTCGTGCATTTGCCACTCTTACAGTCCGCGTCAAGCATAAGTCCTTTACTTGCCACTCTTACAAAAAAGACCCGGGGGTGGAGTATGCCCTCTCGCGCGTTTCCGTTCATCACTCGCTTTCCGACTACTCGCTGTCCACTACCGACTACCCACTACTCACTCCTCCTTGTACACTGTACTCGTCTCCGTCGCCCAGCCACCGCGGAGCAACGCCCCATGCCTGAAGATAAAAAGTTAGCGTCGGCCCCCGCAGCCAGCGCCTCCGATTCCAATAAGGACACGCTGATAGACGCCTTGCTTGCCGGACGCTGCGCCGACCCTTTCGCCATCCTCGGGCCGCATCCCATCTGGTCGCCGCTGGGCCACGGTTGGGCTATTCGCTTCTTTCGTCCCGGCGCCGCGGACGCCAGCGTGTTGGTTCAGGGCATATCCGAGCCTATCCCGGCTCGCAAGCTGCGGCCGGAAGGTTTCTTTGAGGCCACGCTTCCGGATTCGCATCAAGGTTCGCCCGCTCCGGCTCACTTTCGCATTCGCTTCCGCACCGCCTCTGGCGAAACCGTGGAAACCTTCGATACCTATGCTTTTCCCTATCTCCTCAGCGAGTTCGACCTCCATCTCATGGGAGAAGGCCGCCACTATGACACCTACGAAAAACTCGGCGCTCATCTCAAGACTCTCGAAACCGTCCGCGGCGTGCATTTCGCCGTGTGGGCTCCGAGCGCCCAGCGCGTCAGCATCGTCGGCGACTTTAACCTCTGGGATGGCCGCGTCAATCCCATGCGCGCACGCGGCTCTTCAGGAATATGGGAGCTCTTCGTTCCTGAACTCGCCGAGGGCGCCGTCTACAAATACGAAATCATCGGTGCAAGCGGCGCGCTGCTACCCCTCAAAGCGGATCCCTACGCCTTCCGCGCCGAGTTGCGCCCCAACACCGGCTCGGTAGTCGTCAATCTCGACTCCTATCAATGGACCGACACCAGTTGGATGAACCAGCGCCAGCAAAAAAATTGGCTCGAAGCTCCCATCTCCGTTTACGAAGTGCATCTCGGCTCGTGGCGCCGCGTCCCCGAGGAAGATAATCGCTGGCTAACCTATCGTGAACTAGGCGATCAACTCATTCCTTACGTCAAGGATCTCGGTTACACGCACATCGAACTGCTCCCCATCATGGAGCATCCTTTCGACGGTTCCTGGGGCTATCAAACAATCGGCTACTTCGCCGCCACCAGCCGCTACGGCTCTCCCGCTGAATTCATGGAATTTGTCGATCGTTGTCACCACGCTGGCATCGGCGTCT
Source organism: uncultured Acidobacteriota bacterium (assembly GCA_963718945.1). Taxonomy (GTDB): domain Bacteria; phylum Acidobacteriota; class Terriglobia; order Acidiferrales; family UBA7541; genus Acidiferrum. The sequence continues at coordinate 1,122,195 of CAVRAJ010000001.1, forward strand.
TTCTGGACTGGACTCCCGCGCATTTCCCGCGAGACACCTTCGGCCTCGCCCAGTTCGATGGCACGCATCTCTACGAACATGCCGACCCCCGCCAGGGCACACATCCGGACTGGGGCACGCTCGTCTATAACTACGGCCGCAACGAAGTTCAGAACTACCTCATCTCCAACGCTTTATTCTGGCTCGACAAATATCACATCGATGGCCTTCGCGTGGACGCCGTCGCTTCCATGCTCTATCTCGACTATTCCCGCAAACCCGGCGAGTGGATCCCCAACGAGTTCGGCGGACGTGAAAATCTTCACGCCATCGCCTTCATCAAACGCATGAATGAAGTCGCTCACGGGCGCTTCCCCGGGATTCTCACCGTCGCCGAGGAATCCACGTCCTGGCCCAGCGTCTCGCGCCCTACTTATCTCGGCGGCCTCGGCTTCAGCCTCAAATGGAACATGGGCTGGATGAACGACACTCTGAAATATTTTTCCGCGGATCCCGTCCACCGCAAATACCAACACAATAAAATGACTTTCTCGATGCTCTACGCCTTCACCGAGAATTTCATGCTTCCCTTCTCCCACGATGAAGTCGTCCACGGAAAAAACTCTCTCCTCCACAAAATGCCAGGCGATTTATGGCAGCAATTTGCAAATCTCCGCCTCCTTTTGGCCTATCAGTGCGCCCACCCAGGAAAAAAACTCCTCTTCATGGGCCAGGAACTGGCGCAGCGCGGCGAGTGGTACGAGGCGAGCAGCCTGGACTGGCACCTGCTCCAACACGATTCGCACCGGGGCATCCAAAATCTTGTTCGCGATCTAAATAAACTGCTTGCAGCGCAACCCGCTCTCCATCAAGTCGATTTTGTTTGGCAGGGTTTCGAGTGGCTGGACGCCAACGACGCCGATAACAGCGTCTTTGCCTTTGCCCGCCACGGCAAAAAGCCGGAAGACCTGCTTCTCGTGATTTTGAACGCTACCCCTGTCGTCCGCGAGGGCTATCGCGTCGGCGCCCCCCAGCCAGGCTTCTACGAAGAAATTCTCAACACCGACGCCGCCGGCTACGGCGGCTCAAACGTCGGCAACCTCGGCGGTCAAAATGCCTCGAACCAGCCCGCCCAGGGCCGCGCGCATTCCCTCTGCCTGACGCTTCCGCCCCTCGCGGCTGTTTTTCTCAAATGGCGCGCTGGCTGACTAACGTGCGGGCCAGACTGATGTTCACGGCCAGGACTATGTATATGGACTTCCAGTTCTTGGAGTTGTTTTCGGGGCCGCGGCTCGAATAAGCCGCGCACGCTCCTCGAGATCCTCGGCCTTGGTCGGCCGGCCCGTTTCGCGCAGCAATTTGGCATAGCTCTCAAGCACCGCCGCGACGTCCGGGTGATCTTTCCCCAGAATTTTTTCGCGAATCGCCAGCGCCCGCTGATAAAACGGCTCGGCATCGGAATATCTCCGCTCGGCGCAATATAGATCTCCCAGTTCGTGCAGGGAGAGCGCAACCGCGCGATGCTCGGGTCCCAGGGCTCTTTCTCGAATGGCCAGCGCGCGCTGAAGGAGCGTGGCCGCCTCCATATAATTCTTGCGCTCGAAATTCAGCTCGCCGAGATTGTTCAAGCTCGAAGCCACGGAAGGATGGTCCGGGCCAAACACCTTCTCGCGAATGGCTAGCGCCTGCTGTTGGAGATCGATGGCCTCGCCGTACTTTTTCCGGACCTGCTTCAGTTGGGCGAGATTCACAAGGCTTGCCGCGACATCGGGATGCACTGGACCATAGGCGGACTCACGAATCTCAAGCGTGCGTTTGTAGAGTTTTTCGGCCTGAGAATAATGTCCTTGCCTGGCGTTCAATTCCGCCAGATTGTTCAGTGGCGTCGCCAATTCGGGACTATTGGCGCCTAATGCCTTTTCGCGGAGATCGAGCACGCGGCGGAAATGCAATTCGGCGTCCACGAAGTTGCCCTGAGCTTCGCGCAGCAATCCCAGATTGTTGATAGCGATGGTGACCCGCGGATCACCGGGAGGAAAAGCCTTCTCGCGAATTTCCAGAGAGCGTTTGTAGAGCGGTTCGGCTTCCGCGAATTTGCCTTCATTGCGGTAAAGCTCCGCCAAATCATTCACAGTGACCGCGACATCCGGATGTTCCGGACCTAAAGCCTTCTCCTGGATGGAGATGGCGCGTGCATACAGCTCTTCACCCTCGTGATAGCGGTTCATGGCACGATAGAGTTCAGCGAGAAGGTTGAGAGGTGTCGCCAATGCCACGCTATCAGGTCCCGAAGATTTCTGCTCCAGGGCGAGCGAGCGCTTGAGCAAGCTCTCGGCTTCTGGGAATCTGCCTTCCAGCCGGTAGAGTTCTCCGAGCACAGACACGCTGGCAGCTACGCGCGGGTCGTCCGCGGGGTAGGCTGCTTCGCGAATCACCAATGCGCGCTTGAAGAGCGGTTCTGCGTCAGGATAACGGCCCATCTGCCGGTAGAGTTCGCCAAGATTGGTCAAGACCGGAGCCAACGAAGGCTCCTGGGGACCGCGAGCCGTTTCCCATATCTGCAGCGACCTTTTATAGAGAGGCTCGGCCTCGGCGAATCGGTCGCGCTGCGTATAGAGTTCGGCCAGGTTATTTAAATTTGTAGCCAGACGGGGGTCCGCCGGGCCAAAGGATTCAGCCTGCTTTAAGGCATTGGTGTAAAGCTTCTCGGCCTCCGGGAAGTCTCTCTCCTGGTAAGCCTTGCCCGCCGCGGCCATGTTTGCATCCCAGGACTGCTCCTGGGCGACGTCACGGGCAGCCAAGGCCAGGAAACAGATATAAGAAAGAGCGACAACTCGGCCAAACCTCCAGAAAACGATGCCCACACCCCACCACCTAACGAAATCGCGCAGCCGCTCGGAGCCAGTTATCCCCTGAATGAATTGCGCGGTTTGGACTTCTGTATGGCCAATGTACCACAGGGAGGTAGCGCAGGCAGCGAGGAAGGCGAAGCGTGACGATGTCCCGATCCGGCGGCCAGCTCGTGAATTACCGCGGAGACGAAGCAGAAAATCAGGAAACTTTTCCCGGAAGACTTTCGTATCTCTGTGCAAATGCCAAAAGGAGGCATTCCGTTATGACGACCCGCACACGGCACCTTCCGCTGATCGCATTTCTGGCCGCCGCTTTCCTCTTCGCCCCACTTGGTATGCAAGCCCAAACAAGTGCAGACCAATCAACGACATCCGCTCATGGTGAGCGCTGGCTGCACGTGCGCGTGATTAGCACCAATTCGAAGGGCGAGACCGTGAGGGTCAATGTGCCGCTCGAATTGGCGGAAAAGGTCTTGCCGGCTATCGACCACGACCGGCTCCACGGGGGCAAGGTGCGTATCGGCTGCATGGATTGCGATGGCGTGGACGTTCGAACCATTTTTGACGCAGTTCGAACAGCCAAAGACGGCGAGTTCGTGACGGTGCAGAGCAAAGATGCGGACATCAGCGTCATGAAGAAGGAAGGGCAACTGCTCGTTCACGTTCACGACAAGAACAGGTCCAAGGATTCGCAGGTAGAAGTGAAAGTCCCGATGAAAGTGGTGGAAGCGTTGCTCTCCGGAGGCAAAGACGAACTGGATATCGCGGCAGCACTGCATGCTCTTGCGTCTCAGGGTGATGTTCAACTGGTTTCGGTAAAGGATGACGACAACACAATTCGCGTTTGGATGGATTCCAAGAGCGTTGCAGACTAAGCAATAAGCCCCGGAATTTCAGACTCCGAAAACAATCTCGCGCAGGAAGGCGGGAGACGGGAAAGGACGAGAGATGGTGCTTCTAGGAAAAATCGCGCTTGGATTTGGGGCCACTGTGTTAATGGCGGGGGCTTACACCTTTCGCGACGGCCTGCTGCGCGTGGATGTAGACGAAAGCCACGGTCGTGGTTCGCACGTCCACGTTTGGGTGCCCGCGGCAGTGGTTCCGATGGCCATGCACTTCGTCCCCCGCATAAGCATGGAACGAGCCGGAGACAGAGCGGGCCAGTATATGCCGCTGGTGCATGCCATAGCGAAGGAACTGCAGAACTATCCCGAAGCGGAGCTGGTTGAGGTGCGCGACGGCGAACAACACGTTCATATCCGCACACATAACGGCAATTTGCTGATCGACGTCGACGAACCGGGTGAGCAGGTCCACGTGGCCTGCCCGCTGGCCACCATCGATGAAGTCTCTCGCGAACTTGCCGCCTTCGCTCCCGGCGCTTGAAGCGGAGCTATTGAGCCACGCCAAATAAAGTATAGTGCGAGTCACTGAAAAAAGCGCCAGCAGGGCCGCCGCACTCCAGGTCGCTACTTCGCAATGTTACGCGGGACTCAGTAAGGCAGCCCCGGGCTTCCATCGGCATTCGCCTAAAACGGGTCTAGGAGTGGCTGGCCTTACCAGCGGTCGCCGGGCCTCCTAGCCGGTCATAACCCTGCAATCGCTCCAGCCTCTTGTCGTCTGATCTCCAGCTTTACTGCGGATTTTACGGTTGCTTCGTGTGATGTCTCATCATTTCCGGATCGAATTTCGTGGGGGTCCCGGTAATGTGGTCCTTGGCATCCGTGATCAGCTTGATGAGGACCATGGAATTCGTTGGAGTGGTTTCCTTTACCATGCTCATGGGCGAGACCTTCGAACTGGCCCAGACATCGCCCTTTCCGTCGTCTTTGGCCCAGTGATCGCAGAGAAAAGTGCCGGCCGGAACCGTGATGGTCTCTGGCCCAACTTTGTGCCACTTTTCCATTTCGTCCTTCACATGAGACTGCTCGCCGGCGTTCATGTTCATGGGAAATTCCATTGGTGGCTGGCCGTGCTGCTGAAAAATCATGCGATGAAACTCGAAATCATTCTTTGTGACGAGCATCTTCACGTAAGTTGGCTCGCCACTTTTTTGATCGGCGTGGCCAAACTCAAGCCAGAAGGCGTCCTTTCCGTCAACGGCCTCTTCCCCGACTACGGTCATTTCCAGGGTGCTTTTCTTTTGGTCTCGTTCCGATTCATAGACGGCGCCATTTCCAACAACGGGCTTAAAGATGTCGGTAATCGCCGGCTTCTTAAAGAAGTTCATGCCCATTTGGGCGCGTGCAACGGCCCCGATGGTGAGGCAAAGACATGCGGCTACCAGAATGATATGCAGTCGCTTCATTGTGCAGCTCCTTAGGTCTGTAAATGCCGCCGGGTTGGCGGAATTCTCCAGAATGGAAGGACTGGAGAGTGCCCCAAAACTATCAGCTTGGAAGAGTTAAGGCAATCAGGAGAGGAATCTTTGGTAACCAAAAATCATCCGGCAGAGCCAATTGCCCACAGCATGGGTGCAGGAGAAGGGTCTTCATTCCCGCGAAGGGGACCGTAACCCTTGGTTTTCAGCGACGGACTCCTGCCTGGATTGTCATTGCTGGGGAGAGAGAAGTGAGATTGTCTATTCGTAGGCTAAAGCCACGACGGGATCGTAACTTGCCGCGCGCAGCGCTGGATACATGGCACCGATGGCGGCTCCGGCCAGGGCCAGAAGCGTGGCGGAGAGCACCCATTGCGGCGTGATCAAAATCATGAGATCGGGATTGGTCTCTTTCATTACCGCTTGAAAGGTATAAGTCAGTAGAATTCCCAGAGCGCAGCCGAAGAGCGTGAGGATGAGAGTTTCTCCCAATAACATGCGCATGATGCCGAACCTTGACAGACCCAAGGACTTGAGGATTCCAACTTCTCGAGTGCGTTCCAAAACCATGGTGTGCATATTGAGGAGCACGACAAGAAAGCTGATGACGATGCCGAGGCCAACCATAGAACGCGTAAATGGTCTCAATTGAGGAAGATTGGATGAGCTCATGAGAGTGACGTACTCGGACGTGGAGCGCACACGATCCAGCGGGTCAAGAGCGAGGATTTCCGCGCGAGTGCCTTCCGTGTCGCCTTTGCTGCGAACGTAGAACATGGAAACTCGCTTATCCGCACCCGCGATATCCTGCGCGGTCTTGAGAGGGATGAAATAGCGAGCGCCTTTGCCGTGGGCCACGATTCCGCAGATCGTAAACGTATGATTCAAAAGAGTGATCTGGTCGCCGACCTTCAAGTGCTTGGTTTGGGCGATGATGTCATCGGCGATGGCTTCGTCGGGGGATTCGAAAGGACTCCCCTCACGAAATAAAAAACCGCGGCTGAGGGCGTTGAAGCGTTTGTAATCAATGCCGTAGACGATGACAAAGCTCTTGGGTTCGGTGAGGATAAGAGTGGGAGCAACTTCATCGACGCCGGGCAGCGCGGCGATTTTATCCGCCAATGATTCCTGCATGACGGCGCTGGAGAAGGCAAAGAAAATGGAGGCGTTCGGGGGCTGTACGAGAAGATCGGCGCCGACGCCCTCGACACGCTTTCCCCATTCGGAAATGACTCCTGAAGTGAGACCCACAATCAGCAGAACCAAAATGACCTGGATGGCAATGGCAATCACACTGAGAGAGCTGCGGAGCGGGCGAGCGACGATGTTGCCCCACAACATTTGCAACAGCGAGAAAGTTCCGTCAAATGTCTCATTCATCAGGAAATCCGATGCGCCACTGTATCATCCGAGTATGGCAGGGTCAAAATCCGGGGAGATGAGCACGGCACGAGTCGTGCCGAACTTGTAAAAATATATTTCCGCACGGTTAAGTTTTCAACACAAGTGTTGATAAGTGTGTGGAAATTCCGTTCGCACCCCCCTCTAACTTCACTTTCTTCAACGTGCTGCTCCTGTTTGCACAATTTCAGTGCAACTCACTTCTTCGATGACTTCATTCTAAAGCGGCACTTGAGCGATTGCGCGGCCCAAATCTTGCAAAATGAGAATCATGGGAGAACTGAACGCGGCAAACTTCACGGAGTGGCGCGTTTTGTTGCATCCATCCATTGCTAAAATCAATTTAGTACCACTTCGGCGGCTTCTCGAGGTGAATTTTGATGACTTGGTGGGGATCCGTGATGTCGTACCAACGTCCGTAAGTTTTCCATCCATCGGCAATGACCTGAATGAGCGCGCGGCCGAGAGGAGCATCCGGGACGTGGGTGAGGCCTTCGCGGTTTGTTTTGACGTTCAATTCTACTTTCTTATCCTTCCTGAGGGAGCGCTGTTCGATATATTTTACGTAGACGCTGGCGTTTTCTACCGGAACAGACTTTTCTCCCCCCGTCACTTCAATGGTCAACTTGGTGGGCACATCAGCTTGCGCGGGCGCTTTCGGCGGAGGAGCGGGCGGATCCTGGGCAGCGACGCCGAGAGCCGCAGCGATGAAGAGGGCGAAGAGAAGAGCTCCCCATTTAGGCCGAGAAAATATCATGTACCAGCGGACTCCATGTTCCAAAGAAAGATGGTGTGAGGTAAAGTTACTCTGCTCAAGTCTAAGATGCAAATGGCGCCTTGAATGCTGCCCAGCCTCCGTGGAGGTTTAAAGTGCGCCGATGTATTCCACGCTACAGTTCGTCGCGGCGGAATTGACTCGCTGGTACTGGTCCTGTAACTTCTGAAGAATCTGCCCTGCACGCAGTCGAAAGACGCGAGCGCAGCGATGGCCCTTTGTACCGAAGTTTCCACATCGCAGGGGAACCGAAACAGACTATCTTAGGGGCAATCGAGTGACCGCTCGGGGGGCTAGAGCTCTCGGGGTAAGAGGAGACCACAATGGGATTCGCCACGAACGCGATACACGTCGGGCAAGAGCCTGATCCCGCCACGGGTGCGATCGTTGCGCCAATCTATCAGACCTCGACATACGTGTACGAAGAGCTTGGCAAGAACAAGGGCTACGACTACGCGCGGACAAATCATCCGAACCGGAAAGCCCTTGAACGGACCGTGGCGAAGTTGGAAGGCGGCCATAGTGCGTATGTGTTCACTTCGGGAATGGCGGCCATCGATGCGGTGTTTCGTCTTTTCCGGCCGGGAGACCACGTTGTGCTGTCGGAAGCGGTGTACGGCGGCGTGTATCGGCTGTCAACGCAGCTTCTAGTGCATTTTGGATTGGAATTCAGCTTTGTGGATACTTCGATTCCGGCTTGTGTGTTGTCGGCGATGCGGCCGAACACCAAGCTGATCTATATCGAGACGCCCACGAATCCGACGATGCGAGTGACCGACATTGGAGGGGTGGCCAAGCTGGCCAACGAGAGAAACGTCACGCTGGCAGTCGATAACACATTTCTGAGTCCTTACTTGCAACGGCCCATCGAGCTGGGAGCGCAGATCGTGGTGCACTCGATGACAAAATATTTGAACGGGCACAGCGATTCGACGGGGGGAGCCGTGGTGCTTACGCGCCCGGAGGACGCGGAGAAGATTTATTTCATTCAACGTTCCGCTGGTGCTGGGCTGGCGCCGATGGACTGTTTTCTGATTTCACGAGGGATAAAGACGCTGGCGATCCGGATGCTGCAGCACAACGCGAATGGCATCACCGTGGCACGGCACCTGGATGCACACCCAAAAGTTCGCAAGACGCATTACCCGGGACTGCCGACGCATCCGCAGCATGAACTTGCACGGCGTCAGCAGAAGGGACCGGGAGCGATGCTGGCGATCGATTTGGGTTCGCTGGAAGCGGCGCGGCGGTTTTTGAATCAGTTGAAGCTGTGCTCGCTGGCCGAGAGCCTGGGCGGAGTGGAGACTTTGGTTTCGCTGCCTTCGCAAATGACGCACGCTTCGATGCCGAAAGAAGTGCAAGAACGTATCGGCATTACGGAAGGATTGGTGAGGATTTCTGTGGGGATCGAGGACGTGGAAGACATTATGGCGGATTTGGATCAGGCGTTGTTGTACGTGTGAGTGGGAAGAGGACTGCCGGACGGCTCATAGACTGGATTATACTCATTGAGTTATACTCTCAATTTGGAATACGCAATGAACGCGCTTGAGTTCAGCGAAATGGGTGGTAGTTCGTAAGCAAGGGGTTAACATGAGTGGTACTTACTTTTGGTCTGGCTTGAGTGCAAAGACGGTCGCGAATTATTTCCTTGAGTTGGGCCGGAGAGATTGGGTTGCTATTGACCCTCTAAAACTACAAAAGCTCGTGTATCTTGCGCATGGGTGGTCACTGCAGTTTCTTCAAAGACCCCTGATCAAAGAACCCTTTGAAGCTTGGCGTTACGGCCCGGTGGTTCCAGTGCTATACCAAGAGTTTCGCCGATTCGGAGGGTGGCCGATTACCGATTTTGCTGCGGGGGTGCCCGGCGAATCCCCCTACGCGATAGATCACCAAACGAAGTCCCTTTTGGACGCGGTGTGGGAACGATATAAGGCGCTCACGCCAATCCAACTGTCAGCACTCACCCATGAGCCGGGGTCCGCTTGGGATTTAGTTCAGAGGAGACCTGACCTTTTCTCTTGGGGTGGGCAGAAAATTCCAAACGAGTTTATCGCGGACGAATTCGCTCGAAGACAACAGCAAGCGGCATGACCAGACATGGCCGACCAGCCTCCGATTGAGAAGTCGCAAGAGACTTTCAAGATTCCAGAACCACGAATCGAAAAATTGGAAGTTTCTGTTGCTGATAGTCTCTCTCTCGCGGACGCCGCCAAGGAGGTCTCGGCATTCTCCAAATCCCGTGGGCAGTGGTGGCTTCGATCGCCTCAATATGATTGGCTGCTCAATTTCGTCCTTAAGCTACTTCTTTTCATCGTAGTCATCGCCATGAACATCTGGTGGACGCACCGCGTTTTGCAGCTGGTTTGGCAATCGGCGTCATTGACCTCGCAATACCATCTAGCAAACTCCGTTTTGATCGCGCTTGTAACCACTTCGTTGGCGAACTTCTTGGCACTTGTAGCCATAGTTGCGAAGCACTTGTTCCCAAGCTCGAAATGACGCCGCTCTATGTGTTTTCATCGAGCCAGGCGAGGTAATCGCTGGAGCCGGCGACGATGGGCAGGGCGATAAATTCTGGGACTTCGTAGCTATGGAGGCGTTTTACTTCCCTTTCGAGAGCGGCGAGCCGCCTGGCGGTGGTTTTGATGAGGAGCAATAGTTCGCGGGCTTTTTCCACTTTGCCATTCCAACGATAGTGGGACTCGATGGGGCTGCGCAGAATGCTGACGCAGGCGGCCAGGCGTTTTTCGACGACGCTGCGGGCGATGAGCTTTGCCTGGATGGAATTGGCGCAGGTGACGAGCACGAGCCGATAGTTCTCGTTGGACTTCATAGGGTTCTCTCCGGAAATTCGTTCGAAGGCTTTCGTCTTCGAGAAACTCGGAATAGAATACGACGCTATGAGCGCATCCCCTATGATGAATGCTTCTCCGATCAAGTTTGGCACGTCCGGATGGCGCGGGCTGATTGCCGACGATTTTACGTTCGCGAACGTGCGGCTGGCGGTGACGGCAATCGCGGAGCATGTGAATAGCAAAGCAAAAAATCCCACGATATTGGTCGCATACGACACGCGATTTTACTCGGAAGAGTTTTCGCAGCTCGCGGTGGCGATTTTGCAGCAGCAAGGAATTCGAACGCTGCTGTGCGAGACGTTTACGCCGACCCCAGCGGTCGCGCACGAAATTCAGCGATCGAAACTCGATGGGGCGATTAATTTCACGGCGAGCCATAATCCGGCGCAATATCATGGTTTGAAATTTTCTTCGGCGGATGCCGGGCCGGCGCTTCCGGAAGTGACCAAGGACATTGAAGCTCGTGTGGCGAAGCTGATCGCGAAGGATGGTGCATACCCCACATCGCCAGCCGTGCCAAACGGCGGGATGAAGACCGAGAAAGTGAATCTTCGCGAGAATTACTTGAAGAGGCTCGGAGAACTGGTGCGGTTCGAAACGCTGCGGAAGGCCAAGATAAAATTCGTGACGGACGCGCTGCACGGTTGCGGAGCGGGATACCTTGACCGCGCGCTGGCGGAGCACGGCGTGCAAGTACAGGCGATGCGGACGAACCGCGACTGCCTGTTTGACGGGACGGGGCCGGACGTAAGCGAAGGAAATCTCGCGCCGCTGCGAAAGGCGGTGGTGGATTCGGGGGCGGCGGCGGGACTGGCGACCGACGGAGACGCGGACCGCTTTGGAGTGATCGACCGGGATGGAACGTGGATTCAGCCGAATCATATTCTGGGGCTGGTGTATGACTATGTTGTCGAGACGCGCGGCTGGAAAATGCCGGCGGCGCGAAGTGTGGCGACGTCGCAATTGATCGATGCGGCGGCGAAAGCGCACGGACAGAAAACGTATCAGACAGCGGTGGGCTTCAAATACATCGGCCAGCTGATTCGCGAAGACAAAATTGCGTTGGGCGGAGAAGAGAGCGCGGGGTTGACGATTCGCAGGCACGTGCCGGAAAAGGATGGAATCCTGGCGTGCTTGCTGGTGGCGGAAATGATCGCGGCGCGAGGCGCCTCGCTGGGGGAGCAAATCCGGCAGCTTTTCAAGAGAGTAGGAAGCGAGTTCTGGCCGGTGCGGGCGAACCTGCACTTGAACGACGAACAAAAGGCGAACGCCGTGAAGAAGCTGGCGGTGGACGCTGAGACACTGCTAGGGCGGAAAGTTGTATCGATAGACCGTACGGACGGTGCAAAATTCTGTTTTGAGGACGGTTCGTGGATGCTGCTGCGGCTATCCGGGACGGAGCCGCTGATGCGCTTGTATGTAGAGGCAAACAGCGCAATGGCTTCCGTGAAGCTGGTGAGCGAGGCGACGAAGTGGGTATTGGAAAGCTGAAGACGAAATTGAAAAGAGCGACGCCAGAAGAGAAGGTTCGGCCGCTGATGCGGCAGTACGGAAGCGGGATGCTTGGATTGCTGCTGCTGGTGATGATCGTGCATGACATATTTGGGACGCACGGTTTTCTGGCGATGCGGCGCACGCAAAGCGAAATTGAGAAAGTGAAAGCTGATCTCGACCAATTGAGCAAGGAAAATGCGGCGCTGGAGCAGGAGACGAAGGACCTGAAGAGCGATCCACGATTGATCGAGAAAATCGCGAGAGACGATCTGGGCCTGGCGCGGCCCGGCGAGATTATTATTCGGATTCCTCAGGAACAGCAGCAACAGCAGGAACAGAGCCCCGCGGCAAAACGCTAGGCCTCGACCGCGATCTAGTTTCATACCCTGCGAGAATTCAATTCCATTTATCAGGCAGGAGACGGCGCCGCCGCGAGCTTTTGTGCTTTGGCGCGACGGTTCTTCCAGTTGGTGCGCAGCAGCGAAAGTACGAGCATGGCGAGAAAGATGATGAGCAAGCCTATGCTGGCCAGCAAGACGCTGGAGCGGCGCTTCGGCAGAAACGAGAAGCGGCCATAGACAAATTCGATGTGCACCCAGTAGACCAATAGAGAAGTTTTGCCTAGCTGAATGATCGGACTGAAGGACATTTGGGCGAGACCCCAGCGGCACCAGATGTAAATGAGAGACAAGATGATGAGAAGTATGCCGCAGCGCATAAGGAAAAAATTGGGGCTGGTGTGCCAGTAGTCGTAGACGGAGTAAAGACGGGCTTGCGAGCGGTCAAGCTTAAGGGAGAGGAGACAAGCAAGAATACCTGTCCCACCGAGGGCTGCGAAGACCAAGGCTTCGTTGCGCTTGGCCATGTTTGTGAAAAGGAAAAAGCCGACGGCTAGGCCTACGAATGCGAATGCCGACCAGGGGAAGAGCGGGAAGAGCCAGGGCTGCGGGTTGGCAAAAAGATGGACGCCATTGATGTAGGACTCGAGCGGCCAGGGGAGGCGGTTGGGGCGATGGGTAGTCCATAGGAGCGGCGTGACCATGGCTATAATGGCTGCGGCAAAAAGGGCGGCGAAAATTCCACGGTTGCGCGGGGCGGAAACGGTTTGAGGCAGCGCGCGGGCGTTGGTAGGGATGCGAGCGGCGCAGAGCCAACAAAGAACGCCCATGAACATGATCGAGAGGCCGAGCATATTGAGGATGTCAACGCGCAGGAGATCGGTCCAGGGAGACCAGCGGTAGCCGAGGGCGTACTCCTGGATGCGGAAAAGCAGGCCGAGTGCGAAAATTTCCGCGCCGCGGAGTATGGCTGTCCTCGCAATTTTGGCGGGCGTAGCGCCTTTTTCGCGGAGCCGCTCCGTCACCAGCGCAACGGAAACGCCGGAAAGAAAAAGGAAAAGCGGCGCGGGGAGCGTGCCGCCGAGCTGAGACCAAGCGTAAACGGCGGACTTTCGCGCGCTCGGGCTGAGCCAGGAGTCGTAGCAGTGGGTTTGAAACATGAGGACGCAGGCCAGTCCGCGCATCCAATCGATGTATGCGAGGCGTTTCATATTTCGTATCGGAGTCGCCGAGAGATGCGGATAGAGAAGCGCGAACGGTTCGGAACTGGTTTCGACTGGATTTGGGAAGTCATCTCTCTGCGCTACAATCTTCTCTTTCCATCTCGAGTTTTGAACAGCTAAATTGCCAGCGGCGCGCCAACTCGGAGTGTTCCCCATGCTCGGCTTGTGGGCCGGACTGTGCCTTACGGGAACGCTTTACGCCACGTGGCACAGCTACGGCGGGCGCGACTTTGCCGCTACGCTGACAGCGTTTGCGTTCTTTTTTCTAGTGATGTTGCTCTTCGCGGCGCGCGGCGTGGCCGACGGGCTTGCAACGCGCTTCGGTCTCGCGAGCGGCATACTGCTGGGCTCCGCCGCATTCCTTGCATACCTGATTTACGGGCTGGGCACAAATACTTTCGGATTCTTGCGTATGGGCGCGGTGGCGATTTTTGTGTTTGTGCCGCTTTCGGTGGCAGCCTCAGCGGAGCGCAAACCGCCGGGGACCTGGCAGGACTTTTTGTTGCTGGCAGGTGTGTGGGCGGCGGTCAAGTTTGGACCGTCGCATTATGTGTGGCCTTACCCAAGCGGGCGTCTTGCGTATGTGTTCACCGTGCTGCTGGCGGTTAACGTCGCGCTGGCCGTGTTCGTTTTGATGCGGCGAGTGGATGGAATCGGCTATTCGATTGGCTGGGGCCGGCATTGGGGATTTTTTGTGCTTGGCAGCTTTATTGTGTTTGCGTGCATCGCCATTCCGCTGGGCGCCGGGATGCATTTCATCGCCTTCGCGCCACAGTGGCATGCGTGGTCTTCCCTGCTGTTCACTTCGCTCGGGATTTTCTTTTTTACGGCGTGGCCGGAGGAATTCTTGTTTCGCGGGCTTCTGCAGAATGTGCTTTCGCGCGCTTCGAAAAGCGATTTGGCGGGGTGGTGGACGGCGTCCGTGCTATTCGGATTTTCGCATATCACGAATCTCGGATTTCCGAACTGGAGATACGTGATTCTGGCGTCCATCGCGGGGATTTTTTATGGCTGGACGTGGCGTAAGACAGGTTCGATCTTTGCATCGGCAATCGTCCATGCCTTGGTGGATGTCTCCTGGCATTTCCTTTTCAGGGCGGGATGAGACGATGGAGGCGTCTCGCGCTTTGGTACGCGGCGTTCAACTAACCGGAGGCAGCCAGAGATTGCGCAGACCGTCTAGAAGATATCGGGCTTCGCGGCGAAACGGGAACAAATCCCGCGCGTCAAGGATGGTAAAAGCGGGAACAAAAGCAGATTCGGACCGTACATACTTGTAGCGGAGGCTCTCGATGCAAACGCTGTGGCAGGACGCGCAGTTCGCGCTCCGGATGATGCGCAAGAACCTGGGGTTTACTACGGCGGCGGTCCTCTGCCTGATGCTGGGCATCGGAGCCACGACGGGAATTTTTACGGTGGTAAACGCGGTGCTGCTGCAACCGCTGCCCTACTCGCATCCCGAACAGTTGATTCGCATCTACACGGAGTTTCCGACGTTTCCGAACGGCGGGTTACACCGGTTCTGGACGTCGGGGCCGGAGTTCCTTGACCTTCGGCGCGACACACACTCGTGGGCTTCGCTCGATGCGTGGATCAGCGGCGGCGTCAACCTTGCCGGGAAAGCGGAGCCCGTGAGGGTGACCGCGGCGTACGTGAGCGGCGGTTTGCTGGAATCGCTTGGCGTTTCGCCGATTGCCGGCCGGCTGATTGAGCCATCGGACGACGTTCCAGGAGGTACCGTTATCGCGGACATTTCCTATGGCATTTGGCAAAGCGTTTTTGCCGGCGATCCAAACGTGGTGGGGCGCGAAACGCGGCTGGATGGACGGAAATGCACCGTCATTGGCGTCATGCCCAAAGGATTTCAGTTTCCACCGGGAGAACAAGATCCGGCGGAGATTTGGACGGCGTTGCAATTGGACCCGGCAAAACCGGGAGGGCGGGGATCGCATAATTATTATCTGCTGGGCAGACTCAAACCAGGAGTATCGGCGGTCCAAGCTCAAGGCGAGCTGGCGTCGCTGGTAGCGAGCTACGGCGAGAAACGCGCGCCACACACACACAGCTTCGATCCGAAGAATCACACAATTGTCAGCTTTCCGTTGCAGGCGGAAGTCGTCTCGAGCGTGCGGCCTGCCCTGCTTATGCTGCTGGGGGCAGTGGCGTTCGTTCTGTTGATCGCCAGCGTGAACGTGGCGAATCTGCTGCTCGCGAGAGCGGAAGCGCGGCGCAGAGAAATCGCGATTCGCGGCGCGCTGGGCGCGAGTTTGGCGCGTCTGGCACGGCAATTCGTGACCGAAGGAATCCTCCTGGCGTTTTTCGGGGGTCTCCTCGGCGTGGCTCTGGCGTATGCAGGTGTGCGCCTGGTTCAACTCACGAATGCCGGAGGCATTCCGCGAGCTGATGAAATCTCCATGGACTGGCGCGTGCTGGTTTTCACGTTGGTGACAAGCTTGGTCACCGGCGTGCTCTTCGGCTTGGCGCCACTCGCTCCGCTTGCGGTAAGCGGAATTTCCGAATCGCTGAAGGATACGGCGGGAAGCACGACAGCCGCCGCCGGAGCGCAATTTTTTCGCCGGGCGCTGGTCGCCGGAGAACTGGCAATGGCTTTGGTGCTGCTGATCGGCTGCGGCTTGATGCTGCGGGCATTTTGGAAGCTGCAGGAAGTCCACACCGGGCTGAATGCCGACAATGTCATCACGATGCAGGTTTCACTGCCGAGCGGCACATATACGGACAACGCAAAAATCACGGACCTGTGGACACGGTTCGAAGGGCGGCTGGAACAAATCCCCGGCGTTAAATCGGCGGCGCTGGTTTCCGGACTGGCGCCGCTCCGCGCGCCTAACATGAACGACACGGCCATCGAAGGATTTGTGATGACCAAAGACGGGCCGATACAGAACGTTGATTTTTATCAGGTGGTGAGCAAAGACTATTTCGCGACGATGGGCATTCGGCTGATGGACGGCCGCCTATTTGATGATCGCGACGTGCAAGGCGCGCCCGACGTGGTAATCATCAACAAGACCATGGCGCTGACATTTTGGCCGCATGAAAACCCGATCGGCAGGCGCGTTCGACCGGACAAAGATTGGTGCACCATTATCGGCGTGGTGGACGACGTAAAGAACGCCGGACTGGACCGCCCCGCGGGCACGGAGTTGTATCTTCCCTATCGGCAGACAGCAGCTGTGGATGCGGGCGTCTCGAGTATGTATGCAGTGCTCCAGCCCCGGGGAGGCGACCCACGCGCTCTCGCAAGCGCCGTCCGCGAACAGTTGAACGAGATGGATCCGTCGCTGCCGCTTGCAGATGTGCGGCTCATGGACGATGTGCTTTCCCGTGCGCAGGCGCGGCCAAGATTTCTGACGCTGTTGCTTTCGCTCTTCTCCGTCGTCGCACTGGCCATCGCGACGGTAGGCATCTACGGAGTGGTTTCCTACTCCGTGGCGCGGCGGACGAAAGAATTTGGTCTTCGCATGGTGTTGGGCGCGCAGAGCCGAGATGTGCTCGGGCTGGTGATGAAGCAAGGAGCGGGAATGATTGCGGTCGGAGTTGCGTTCGGCCTCGCGCTGGCGCTTTTCCTTACGCGGCTTATGGCGAGTTTGCTCTTCGGAGTCGCACCGACCGATCTGGCGACTTTTGCGAGTGTCACCGCCGTGCTATTTGGCGTGGCGCTTGCGGCCTGTTATATCCCGGCAAGGCGAGCGACAAGGGTGGACCCCATTCAGACCCTTCGGTACGAGTAAATTGGCAGTCGCTTAGCACTGCGAGACGCTGCTCCGCGCGTGGTTACGCGCCATGGCGAAGCCAGAATTGTTGTGTGAAACCTGATGAGACCGCTGGAAACCCCAGAAACGCGAGTCGCAGTTCTTGCAGCGATAAGGCCAGACGAAGGCCAGCCTGAACCAGATTCGCTCGACGACTCCTTTTCTTCTGGATCTTCGTACCGACTTGCTCTCACAGATGGGACATTCGCTGATGGTCTTGGCAAAAGTGAGATACATGCGAATCGATCATCCTCCTTTTGTGTGTAAACAATTATGAGCAGGCTGCGTCGGTCCTTGCAGGATGGAGGTGCGGCATTGTGTGCTGCTGATATCCTGACCCCAGGAACAGTGATACGAGCGTGTACGATACGAGAGGGGTACGGGAGATACTTCGGACCGCGCGATGAAACGGAAAACAAACCATCGCATCCAAAGGAACACTGAAGCGTGTCAAACGCGACGGTCACAAGAAAGGAACAAAAGATGAAAGAAATGAATGCTGAAAACGCGACGTTCCTGTTGCACGGGGTATATCTTCCGGCGTTGAAGAATGAGAGCCAATTGACGAAGAAAGTGATCGAGGCGGTGCCTGGCGACAAAAGCGATTACCGGCCGGATCCAATATCCAAGACCGCGATGGAACTAGTAAGACACATTGCGGCGACCGATAACCGTTTTGTGGAAACGGTGATCGTGGGGCAGTTCAACACGGGGGCAATCATTCCAGAGGGATTGAAAACGCCAGCCGAAATTGCGGCATGGTACGAGCAGCGTTATGCAGGAAACCTCGAGGCGCTTTCGAAACTCAGCAGTGAGCAGCTTTTGAAGATCGTGGATTTTCGCGGGATGTTTCAAAGGCCGGCAGTGACATTCTTGATGATGGGGTTGCACCATACCATTCATCACCGCGGTCAATTGAGCTCGTACCTGCGATGCATGGGAGCGAAGGTGCCATCGATATACGGCGAGAGCTACGATGCAGAACAGGCCAGAAAAGCGGCGCAGGCGTAAGTGAGCGCCATTCATGGGTGAATTTTCCAGAATAAGGTTCGGTGCAAATCGCAACTTCGCCCCGGTTTTCGTGTTCCACGAATAGCTGACAAGAAGTGCCCTGTAATTCCGCGGGGACTTTACAAGAATCGCTGTATGGTCAGCGGAAGATGGCGATGAGAAGCTGCGAATCCTAAGGAGGATTGCAAAATGTTCCGACTAAAGGGTTATCTGGGGCCCCTGGTGTTGGGCGCTGCCATGCTGGCACCCATGCTGACGAGCGGATGTGCAGCGCGAGTGCGTTATTACGACTCGTATCACAACGACTACCATCGTTGGAACGGTGGAGAAGAGCAGACGTATCGCGTGTGGCTGGGGGAAAGGCATTATGAATACCGCGACTTCCACAAACTACATAAGGACCAGCAGCGCGACTATTGGAACTGGCGTCACGATCATCCTGACCGGCACTAACTACTGGGCATAGGGACTGCTTTATATGTCCCTATGCGACAAGAACTCATCCGAGAGCACCCTGGGGAGGCGGACTTCGATCCGCCTCCCCAACTCGTTGAGGGCCGCTTAGAGGGGCATTCCTTCGACATTATGTCCTCCGACCAGAGCAAGCAGAACCCACCGATTTCAGGAACCAAAACTAGCGGACAACGCCACTCAAGGGACTGGAGGCGGAAGCGTATAGACGCTTTGGCATGCGGCCCGAGAGCCATGCTTTGCGGCCGGCGGAGATGGCTTCGCGCATCGCTTCCGCCATTAGCACGGCGTCGGCAGCTTCGGCGATGGCGGTGTTCATGAGGACGCCATCGGCGCCCAACTCCATCGCGACTGCGGCATCGGAGGCCGTACCCACGCCAGCATCGACAATCATTGGGACTTCCGTAATGCGTTCGCGGAGGATCCGAAGATTGGCGGGATTTTGAATGCCGAGGCCGGAGCCAATCGGCGCTGCCAGAGGCATGACGGCTGAGGCGCCCGCATCGATGAGCTTGCGCGCGGCGACGAGATCGTCATTCGTGTAGGGCAGGACGACGAAGCCCTCTTTTACAAGGACGCGCGTAGCTTCGATGAGCTGCTCGGTATCCGGGAAAAGAGTTTGCTGGTCGCCGATGACTTCGAGCTTGACCCAGTTGGAGAGGCCGACTTCGCGGGCCAGGCGCGCCGTGCGAATGGCTTCGTCGGCGGTGTAACAAGCGGCGGTGTTCGGCAAGATGAAAATCTTTTCGCGATCGATGTAGTCGAGAAGCGATTCCTTGGAACGGTCCGTGAGATTCACCCGGCGGACGGCGACGGTCACCATGTCCGCGCCAGACGCAGCATGCGCGCGTGCCATTTCCGCGAAGCTGCGATACTTCCCAGTGCCGACGATCAGGCGAGATTTGAAGGCGCGGCCAGCTATGATCAGATCGTCGGACATAAGTATCTCCACAGCGATTTTAGACCTACACAGGCTTGGCGACAAATCGGAAGAAACGAAATCTTTGCAGGAGCCCATAATTCGCGGACATGGAAAGCGGAATGCGCGTCGCCAGAAAGTCGCGGAAATGTTAGAACATTTGAAATTAGAGCCACACGGTATAGACTGCCAGGCAGCACTTGTTTCAGACTGAGACTTCGGCAAACTAGCTTGCAAACCAAATTATCTGGTGACGCGGAGTTCTTCCTGCGTCTAGACCTGCAAACGCAGTGCGGCTGGGTGACAGAAATGCTTCAGAACGCGGAACGCGCACACTTTCGGGGGGACAATGCGAATTAGAACGACGGTTTTCATTTTGCTGGCGACAGTTTTCGCGGCGACGGCACACGCGCAGAACAAGGATATCGACATTCCGTTTCAGAAATTCGTGCTGGAAAACGGCTTGACGGTCATCGTCCATGAAGATCACAAGGCGCCGATTGTTGCGATCAACATCTGGTATCACGTCGGCTCAAAAAACGAAAAGCCCGGGAAGACGGGTTTCGCGCACCTCTTCGAGCATTTAATGTTCGGCGGAAGCGAGCACTCGCACGGGCGTTACATCGATGCCATGGAAAAGATCGGCGCGACGGATTTGAACGGCACCACGAATAATGACCGTACAAATTACTTCGAGAATGTGCCCACTTCGGCCGTGGACTTCACACTGTGGATGGAGTCCGACCGCATGGGATTTCTGCTCGGCTCATTGGATCAGAAGACTTTGGATCTTCAGCGCGGCGTCGTGCAGAACGAAAAGCGCCAGGATGAAAATCAGCCTTACGCGGTCTCGGAGCAGTTGATCACGCAAAACACCTATCCGGCGGGACATCCTTACTCGTGGACGGTGATCGGAGACATGGCCGATCTAAACGCCGCTTCGATGGACGACGTGAAGGAATGGTTCAAGACATACTATGGCCCTTCAAACGTCACCATCGTTCTGGCGGGGGACATCGACGTCAAAACCGCGAAGGAAAAAGTTGAAAAATATTTCGGCAATATCCCGCCGGGACCGCCAGTCGCACACCAGGAGGTGTGGATTGCGAAAATGACCGGGAAGCACAGGCAAATCGTGCAGGACCGCGTACCGCAGGCACGCATTTACAAGGTGTGGAATATTCCGCAATACGGGAGCGCCGACGCGGACTATCTGGACATGGTGAGCGATGTCCTCAGCCAGGGGAAAACATCGCGTTTCTATAAACGGCTGGTGTACGACGACCAGATCGCGACGGATGCACGCGCGCTTGTGGACTTGAATGAAATCGCTGGGCAATTCTACGTGCAGGCCACGGCTCGGCCGGACCAGGATCTCGCTCGAGTAGAAAAAGAGCTGGATGAAGAGTTGGCGAGGTTCTTGAAAGATGGACCGACGGCGGAAGAACTGGCCCGCGTGAAGGCCCAGCACGAAGCGAGTTTCATTCGCGGAATTGAGCGCATCGGCGGGTTTGGCGGAAAATCGGACAAGCTGGCGCAGAGCCAGGTATTCGTAGGAAGTCCCGACGCCTACAAAGTTTCGCTCAAGAGAGTACAAGATGCCACCGCTGAGGATTTGAAAGCCGCTGCGAATCGGTGGCTCTCCGATGGCGTCTACGCGCTCGAGGTGCTCCCCTTCCCGGAGTACAAAGCCGCGTCCGCAGGGGCGGATCGCTCCAAAGCGCCGGAAATTGGCGCGCCACCCGAATTGAAACTTCCCAAGCTGCAACACGCGACGCTTTCAAACGGGCTAAAGGTGATTCTCGCCGAGCGGCATGAAGTTCCGCTCGTGGATTTCTGGCTAAACGTGGATGCGGGGTATGCCGCAGATCAGTTTGCTTCGCCCGGCACTGCCAGCATGACGATGTCGCTGCTCAGCGGAGGAACTAAAACGCGAACGGCTCTGCAAATCAGCGATGAACAGGAGCTCCTGGGAGCGCGCCTGACAGCCCGCTCGAATCTGGACCTTTCGATCGTCCAGCTTTCGTCGCTCAAATCGAAACTCGATCCCTCTCTTGACCTCTTCGCCGATCTGATCTTGAACCCGGTGTTTCCGGCGACGGATTTCAGCCGGCAGAAGAGTCTCCAGCTCGCAGCAATTCAGCGCGAGAAAAATACTCCGATCCAGATGGCGCTGCGCGTTTTCCCGGGCCTGATCTACGGCCCCGGACATGCCTACGGTAATCCACTGACGGGTTCCGGGACGGCCGCGAGCGTCGGGAAATTGACACGCGAAGATCTCGTCAAATTTCACGAAGTGTGGTTCAAGCCCAACCATGCAACGCTGGTCATCGCGGGTGATACGACGCTTGCTGAAGTCACGCCAAAGCTCGAAAAATTGTTCGCAAGCTGGAAGCCTGGACAAATTCCGGAAAAGAACATCAAGAATGTTCAGCCTCCGGCTAAGTCCGTCGTGTACCTCATTGACAAGCCGGGCGCCTTGCAATCGATTATTTTTGCCGGAAACATTGCTCCGCCGCGCGCCAATCCCGATGAAATTGCGATCGAAGCCGCCAACGATGATCTTGGCGGAATGTTCGGCTCGCGGTTGAACATGGACTTGCGCGAGGACAAACACTGGTCCTACGGCGTGCAGAGTCTTCTCTGGGGAGCGCGAGGACAGCGGCCCTTCCTGGCCGTTGCACCGGTGCAGACGGACAAGACGAAAGAGTCGCTCGATGAAATGAACAAGCAATTTCGCGGAATTCTGGGAGACAAGCCGGTGACGGCAGATGAGCTCACTAGAATTCAGGCAAACGAAACGCTTAGCCTGCCGGGCTCCTTTGAAACGCTGAACGCCGTCGGCCAATCGATGAACGACATCGTGCAGTTCGGGCTACCCGAGGATTACTACGAAACGTACGCGGGCAAGGTAAGAGCTCTAAAGACAAGCGACGTTGAAGACGGAGCCAAAGCCATCGTGCGTCCGGATCATTTGATCTGGGTGGTCGTCGGTGACCGCGCCAAGATCGAAGCGGGGATTAAAGAGCTGGGCCTCGGCGAGATTCGGCTGCTGGATGCAGACGGCAAGCCAATCTGAGAACGGCACCTGTTGGCGGGGTCGCCTTGCATTGAGGCGGCCTCCCTTCCCTAGCAAGCTGACAGCTCACAGCGGACGGGAAGACCCTAAGGCGTGGGCATAAGTGCTAGCGGCAGCAGCCCCCCCTAGGTTTTTTGTAAGCGTTGCTGATAAAGGACTTACACAGCGGGCGGCGGCTGATCCTTATCACTCGGGACCGGCTAACTGGGAAAACTGACAGCTCACAGTCGACGGCTGACAGCCAGAGCCGCGGGCGTGGGCATGCGTTGCTGACGGCGGTGGTCTCCCCCTAGCTTTTTTGTAAGCGTTGCTGATAAAGGACTTGCTGGCGTCTCACCTTGTGTCCGGCGGCGGTCTGCCGTCCGTTTGCTACAGCAGGGCTCTCCCACTTTCTTGTAAGCATTGCGACTAAAGGAGTCACTGGCGCGGGGCACTCCCGTCGATGGGTGTTTCCATACTTGCTGCGTCGGAAGGGCTTGGGTCTATTGGTGGCCTAAAAGCACAAACGCCAACTGGAAGCTGGCGGGACTCGGATAAAAGCGCAATGTTAGCTGAGAAACACTATATATGGGGAGTAACGATTTGTCAAGAAAAAAAGCCGGCGGGTATCTAGGCGGAAGAGTCGCTGGGCTGAGAAAAAGCGGCAGCAGAGCTGCCGCACTCCATAGAGGCGGAACAGTGACAAGTGCTGGTTGGTGTTACTTTTGCAGGATGGGGCGGGGTTCGGCGACGTCGGCGTAGAGGCGCTCGATTACCTCGTGAAACTGCTGTTCGACGACGCGGCGGCGGAGTTTTAAGGTGAAGGTTAGGCCGCCATTGTCGAAGGTGAAGTCTTCGGGCAGGAGGGCGAAACGCTTGATGGTTTCATACTGGGCGAGATTGGCGGTCAGGCGCTTTACTTCGGCTTCGATGAGTTGGCGGACGAAGGAATGCGCGGCCATTTCCTTGTTGGATGAGAACTTGATTCCCTGCTCGGCCGCTTTGGCGGCAACCGTTGTGGGATTGGGGACGATCAGGGCGGAGATGAATTTGCGTTTGTCGCCAACCACCATGGCATTCAGGATATAAGGGCTGGTTTTCAGGGCGTTTTCGATGGGCTGCGGAGCGACGAACTTACCCGCCGCGGTTTTGATCAGGTCCTTTTTGCGGTCGGTGATGAAGAGATAGTTGTCTTTGTCGAGGTAGCCGATGTCGCCGGTGGTGAACCAGCCATCTGCGGTCAGCACTTCGCGCGTCGCTTCCGAGTTCTTGTAATAGCCCTGCATGACGCACGGCCCTTTGGCGAGGATTTCGCCGTCTTCTGCGATGCGCAGCTCGACGTTGGGAATCGGCTTGCCTGAGCTTCCCATCCGGTTCGCTGGGTAATTTGTCGTCAGGACCGGGGAAGTCTCCGTTAGGCCGTAACCTTGGTAAATCGGAACGCCTACGGCCCAGAAAAATTCCGCAAGCTCTTTCGCAAGCGGCGCACCGCCGGAAAAGACGAGCCGCAACTTTCCGCCTGTGCCAAAACGAATCTTCGAATAGACCAGCTTGTCGGCAAATTTCCACGCAAGCTTCACCCTCGGGCTTGTGTTCTTTTCGCCGGAGCGCCAGAGGGCCGAGCGGCTCGCGACTTCCATTGCCCAGTCAAAGATCTTTCGTTGCAGGCCGGTGCGCGTATTTCCCTGCTCGACGACGCGCGCATAAATCTTCTCGAAAACGCGCGGCACTGCGGCCAGCAGCGTGGGATGGATTTCGAGGAGCGCTTGTGCGACCTGCTCGACGGCCTCGACGTACGCGATGGTTATGCCGTGGAAAAGGTACGTGTAGTCCAGCATCCGCCCGTAAACATGCGCGAGCGGAAGGAAAGAAATGGCCACGTCACACTTGGAATCGAACTTGACGTTGGCGCAGGAGTCCGTGACGTTCGAACAAAAGTTCGTGTGCGTCAGCATCACGCCTTTCGGCTCGCCTGTCGTGCCGGAAGTGTAAATGATGGAAGAGAGCTGGCCGGGCAGAACCTGCGAAGCACGCAGGCGATAGGACGCGACATCTGCGCCGCCCGTGTTTGCGATCAGGGTTTCGTAGCGGAGGCAGTCTGCGGGCAGGTCGGCGGAGCAATCGGCGATGATGATCTGTTCCAGCTCGGGGAGCTGCGTTCGGATGGACTGGAGCTTCTGCATCTGGGCGGCGCCGGCGGCGAAGACGACCTTGGCGCCGCAATGCTTGAGGATGTAAATGATGCGCTCGGGCGATTCGTTAAAATAGATGGGGACGGTGACGCCGCCGGCGCCGGTGATGGCGAAGTCGGCGGTATGCCACTCGGGGCGATTGGCGGAGAAGAGGCCGACGCGGTCGCCGGGCTTTACGCCGAGTTCGACGAAGGCGGTGGAGAGGCCAGCGATGCGGCGCAGGAATTCTTCGGAGGAGATGGACTGCCAGCCATCGGCGCCGCGGAACATTTGTGCGCGCGGATTCGACAGGGAGTCGATGACGTTCAGTAAGCGCGAGGGAAGGGTCCCGTAGTTCATTTGTGCCTTCACTTTAGCTCAGGCCATTTCGTTGCGCAATCCAGCTCGGGTACTGGACGTGGGCAGTTTTCAGTTATCGCCGCCAGCGAATTGATTTTAGAATGGCGGAACGGTACGCGACCCATTTGAGCGTCCGCCTTAGCAGATCAGCAGATCACCTGATGGTCCCTGCTATGGAACGAAGCAAAGCTGAACACAAGGAGCATACGAACATGAAGCCAAAGAATACGATCTGCCTGTGGTTCAACAAAGACGCGCATGAGGCGGCGCGCTTCTACGCCGCCACCTTTCCGGATAGCAAAGTCACCGCGGTTCATGAGGCTCCCGGTGATTATCCGAGCGGCAAGAAGGGCGATGTGCTGACGGTGGAGTTCACCGTTGTGGGCATTCCCTGTCTTGGTCTCAACGGCGGCCCGGCGTTCAAGCACACCGAAGCATTTTCCTTTCAGATCGCGACGGACAATCAGGAAGAGACGGACCGTTACTGGAACGCGGTCGTTGGCAATGGCGGGGCGGAAAACGCATGCGGTTGGTGTAAGGACAGGTGGGGCCTCTCGTGGCAGATCACGCCGCGCGCGCTAACCGATGCGCTTGCGGCCGGAGGCGGTGAGGCAAAACGTGCCTTTGAGGCGATGATGACGATGAAGAAGATCGATGTAGCCGCCATCGAGGCAGCGCGGCGAGGCTGACGTGAACACCCGAATTAGAACGGCTCACGAGAACGCCGACTGGCCAATGCGCCTGGCAGTGTGGTGCAGAAACCGACGCTGCGTTAAGATGAAACGCGGAGTTTCTTGATGAGCGCTACGCTTTCGGGAACGGTGGCTGACGGAGCTTTGTCGCGAGGACCTTTTCGCGCGGCGCGCGGGACGACGCTTTCGTGCAAGGGGTGGCAGCAGGAAGCGGCGCTGCGGATGTTGATGAACAACCTTGATCCGGAGGTTGCGGAGAAGCCGGAAGATCTGGTTGTGTACGGCGGAACCGGAAAAGCGGCGCGGAATTGGGAGTGCTTTCATGCGATACTGCGGTCGCTGAAGGCGCTGGAATCGGATGAGACGCTTCTGGTGCAATCGGGGAAGCCGGTGGCGGTTTTCCGGACGCATGCGTATGCGCCGCGCGTGTTGCTTTGCAATTCCAACCTGACGGGGCACTGGAACAACTGGGAGAAGTTCAACGAACTGGATCGCGCCGGGTTGATGATGTACGGGCAGATGACGGCGGGCAGCTGGATTTATATCGGTACGCAGGGGATTTTGCAGGGGACGTACGAGACGTTTGCGGCGGCGGCGCGAAAACATTTTGGCGGGACGCTGGCGGGCAAGCTGGTGGTGACGGGCGGGATGGGCGGGATGGGCGGCGCGCAGCCCCTGGCCGCGACGATGAACGGCGCGGCGTTTCTGGGCATTGACGTCGACCCGGAGCGCATCAAGCGGCGCGTGAAGGGCGGCTACTGCGACGTGATGGTGACGAGCCTCGACGAGGCGCTGCGCATTCTGAAAAATGCCGTTCGCAAGCACGAAGCAACCTCTGTCGGATTGGTCGGCAACTGCGCCGATTTGATCCCGGAACTTGCCAAGCGCGGAGTTGTGCCGGATCTTTTGACCGACCAAACCAGCGCGCACGATCCCATCGGCGGTTACGTGCCGAATGGCATGTCTCTCGAAGCCGCGCTGGAACTGCGCAAAAAAGATCCACAGGAATACCGTAAGCGCGCTCTCGAAGCGATGGCGCAACACGTTCAAGGCATGCTCGACTTGCAAAAGCTCGGCGCAGTCACGTTTGATTACGGCAACAATATTCGGACGTTTGCGTTCGAACACGGCATAAAGAACGCCTACGACTTTCCTGGATTTGTACCGGCATATATCCGGCCGCTTTTTTGCGAAGGTAAAGGACCGTTCCGATGGGCGGCGCTTTCCGGCGAAGCCTCGGACATCGCGCGGACAGATAAACTGGTCCTCGAAATGTTTCCTCATGACGAGCACCTGACGCGCTGGATTGCGCTGGCGCAAAAGCGCGTGAAGTTTCAGGGGTTGCCCTCCAGGATTTGCTGGCTGGGTTACGGCGAGCGCGACAAATTCGGCCTAGCGTTGAATGAACTGGTTGCGCGCGGAGAAGTGAAAGCTCCCGTTGTGATGGGACGCGATCATCTGGATTGCGGCTCAGTCTCTTCGCCCTATCGCGAAACCGAGTCCATGCTCGATGGTTCGGACGCCATAGCCGATTGGCCGCTGCTCAATGCGCTCGTAAATACCGCGAGCGGCGCGTCGTGGGTTTCCATTCACAATGGCGGCGGCGTGGGAATCGGCTATTCGCAGCACGCCGGGCAAGTCACGGTTGCCGATGGCACAAAGGAAATGGCCGTGCGCATCGAACGCGTGCTGACGAATGACCCCGGAATGGGCATCGCGCGCCACGTGGATGCCGGTTACCCCGAAGCGATTGATTTCGCGAAAAAAAGTAACGTAAAAATTCCAATGCTGTAGCGTATCCCTCCTGCTCTGTTTTGCATCCTAGAAAGAGTAATCCCGCAGGAGGAAACCATGTATGTCATTTTAGGAGCCACAGGAAATACCGGAAGTGTCGTTGCAGAAACCCTTTTGGCAAAAAAACAAAAGGTGCGAGTCGTGGGGCGCAGCAAGGAGCGTCTTTCACGGTTCGTTTCGCAGGGTGCGGAAGCCTTTGTCGCTGAAATCGCGGATTCTGCCGCCCTGACGCGCGCTTTCAAGGGCGCCCAAGGCGTTTATGTCTTGTTGCCGTCCGATGTTGCCAACCCACATTACAGGGCTCATCAGGATGAGGCGACGAACTCGATCGCGACGGCGCTCGAAGCCGCAGACGTCACCCATGCCGTGGCCCTCAGCAGCTTCGGCGCTGATAAACCGGACAAGACTGGTCCTGTCGTTGGGCTTCACGTGATGGAGCAGAGATTTGCCAAAATTCCAAAATTGAATGTACTCAATTTACGCGCCGGCTATTTCATGGAAAACACGTTGCCCCAGGCCGGCATGATCAAGAGTATGGGAAAAATGGGCGGGCCGGTGCGCGCGGATCTTGCGCTTCCCGTGATTGCCACTCAGGATATCGGCTCCTTTGCCGCGGAAGCGCTCCTCAAGCTCGATTTCAAAGGACAACAGACGCACGAATTACAAGGTCACCGAGATCAGACGTACCAGGAGATGGCCAAGATCGTGGGCGCGGCTATTGGAAGACCCGATCTCACGTACATTCCATTGCCCAACGAGCAGGTGATTCAAGGCATGACGCAGATGGGTATGTCAAAAGACATGGCGACATTGATTTGTGAAATGGCCGCTGCTCTAGACAACGGTCACATGCGCGCGCTCGAGCCGCGCTCAGCGGCCAACACGACGCCGACTTCGTATGAGGAGTTTGTGCGAAAGGTTTTTGTTCCGGCATATAAAGGACAAGCTGCGAGAGCCTGACGCGATTGGACAGACATTTTCGAATCTCTGGGTTGCGGAGTTCGGATTTCGCGGAAAGTCCAGAACGGCAAGCTCGCCGCGAACATCTGTTTTTCCTCGCGCCGTGCATGATCATCCAGTATCCGGCATAATATCCGGACCTTGGCAAATTCCCTGCTCATTACGGGCGCGTCACAACTCTTGACGCTGCGCGGCCGCGGCGCTCGCCGAGGCACCGCGCTCGCAAATCTTGGCATCGTCAAAGATGGAGCGCTGCTGGTGCGCGAGGGCAAGATCGCGGCGGTCGGGGCGCGCGCGAAGATAGAAGCGCTGCCAGATGCCGTTGCTGCCGAAAAACTTGATCTTGGCGGGCGCGTCGTCCTGCCGGGCTTCGTCGATTCGCACACCCACCTGATCCACGCCGCCAGCCGTGCGGAAGAATACGAGTTGAAAATCGCCGGCGCAAGCTACGAAGAGATTGCCCGCAAAGGCGGCGGAATTCTGAACTCCGTGAAAAAGCTCCGCGCGGCGACCTCGGAGGCCTTAAAGCGTCGGGCGCATCGTGCGCTCGCGCAATTCGCCGCTTATGGCACAACCACAGTCGAGGCCAAGAGCGGCTATGGGCTCGATGTCGCGAGTGAATTGAAAATTCTCCGCCTGCACAAAGAACTTGCCGCGGAACAACCTCTGGACATCGTCTCGACATTTCTCGGCGCGCACGTCGTCCCCGCGGAATTTCGCGGGACGTCCGCTGGAGTGAAAAGATATATCGAGTTGCTCACGGAGAAGCTGATTCCCGAAGTGGCGCGGGAGAACCTCGCCGAATTTTGCGACGTCTTCTGCGACCGCGGCGCGTTCACTCGAGAGCAAGCGAAGAAAATCCTGGAAGCGGGCAAGCGGCATGGCCTGGTCCCCAGACTACATGCGGAACAGCTTACGCGCACCGGCGCGGCGCAACTTGCGGTGCAGCTTGGCGCTGCCAGTTGCGACCATCTCGAGCAAGTCAACTCCAGCGACATCGCGACACTGGCAAAATCGCACACGGTCGCCACGCTTCTGCCCGGCTGCGACTTTCATCTTGGCCTGAAAAACTATGCGCCGGCGCGCAGGTTGATTGAAGCGGGCGCCATCGTCGCCGTTGCGACGGACTACAATCCCGGTACCAGCCCCACGTGGAGCATGCCTATGATTTTATCTCTAGCGTGCAGCCAGCTCCGGATGACGCCTGCTGAAGCCATCACCGCTGCGACGATCAATGCGGCCTATGCGCTGCGGCGCGAAGATCGCATCGGTTCGCTCGGGGTTGGCAAATTCGCGGACCTTGCCGTCTTCGATGTGGATGATTACCGCGAAATTCCTTATTATTTTGGAGTGAACACCTGCTGGATGACCGTCAAGCGGGGTGCCGTGGTTTATGCCGCCAACAAAACCACAATTTAATCCGCAGAAGAAGCCCGTTAAAAAGATAAAAATCCTGCAAGTGAAAAGGATCGAGCAGAAGTCTTTGTTGTCGGAGTATTTTTATCTCGCTTTGGCAATTCTCTTCTGCGTAACAACGCTTTTTCTCACGGCGGCCGGTCTTCGCTTTGAGGAATCGGCGGTCGTTGGACTGTGGATCGTGGCGATTATCTTCTTTGCGAGGCAAGTAAAGCGGTTCATGAAGGGAGAAACGGTTCCGAAAAAAGAGGAGAAAAAGCCGTTAGGGGCGCGACCCGAGAAAAAGTACACTCCCCCCGCGTTACCGAGGGTCAGCAAGGATTTTTCTCCGATGCCCCCGGCGGGTGACAAGAGATATCCGCCGCCCAGTCCCTTCATCAAACCTCCCAAATAATCCGCACAAGGCGCCATGCGGCGCCGGTAGCAACTCTCCTGTCGCGCGAGTGGCTCCTGAGGCACAAAATCTCCTATGATGGTCTGGTGAAGCACGAGGTATCCGTTTGCGATGAAACGACTGATTGAATGCGTGCCGAATTTTTCCGAGGGTCGAGATCCCGCGAAGATCGACGCCATTGTGTCCGCAATGAGCAACGTTTCCGGCGTTTATGTCCTTGATCGCGAGATGGACGCCGATCACAACCGCTGCGTCATCACTCTGGCGGGCGAGCCGGATTCCGTAGCGGAAGCGGCGCTGCGCGGTGTCGGCAAGGCCCTGGAACTGATCGATCTGACAAAACACACCGGCGCGCACCCGCGCGTCGGGGCCACCGACGTCGTCCCTTTCATCCCGATCGAAGGCGTCACGCTCGAGGATTGCGTGGCGCTTGCGCGGCGCACCGGCCAAGAAATTTGGGCTCGCTACAGAATTCCGGTGTTTTTTTATGAGGCGGCCGCCGTGCGGCCCGAGCGCGTCCATCTTGAAAACGTGCGGCGCGGACAGTTTGAAGGATTGCGCGAAGAGATGAAGCACAATCTCGATCGTCAGCCAGACGTGGGCGAACCGAAAGTCCACCCAACGGCGGGGGTAACGGTGGTGGGAGCGCGCAAATTTCTCATCGCCTATAACGTCAATCTCAACACTTCGGATGTCGCTATCGCCAACAAAATTGCCAAAGCCATTCGCTTCTCGTCCGGCGGTCTCCGCTACGTCAAGTCCATGGGAGTGGAGCTGAAGGCCCGCAACCTCGCGCAAGTTTCAATCAACCTCACCGATTTCGAGCAAACTCCGATGCACCGCGTCTACGAAATGGTCAAGCGCGAAGCGGAACGCTATGGCGTTGTCCCAGTCGGAAGCGAAATTGTCGGCCTAATCCCAAAAAAGGCCATCGAAATGGCCGCGGACTTTTTCCTGCAATTGGAAAACTTCTCACCCGCGCAGGTGTTTGAAAATAAGTTGGCGGCCGCGCTCAGCGGAGCACCGCTCGAAACCGCCAAGGACGGCAAGCTCTCCAGCTTGGCGCGGCCGTTCCTCGAAGCCGTGGCTGCGCCGACAGCGACTCCAGGTGGCGGCAGTGTTTCGGCTCTGGCCGGGGCTTTGGCGGCTTCGCTTGGCCAGATGGTTGCGGGACTCTCGCGCAAGAAGAAATCTCAAGCCGCCTATGTCGACAAACTCTCCGCGGAACTGGATGCCTTGCGCCGCATTGAGGATGAACTCGCGGAGGCCATCGATCACGACGCCGCTTCCTACGACGCCGTGATAGCCGCGTTCAAACTGCCGCAGGGCGATGCCGATGAAGTGCAAAAACGGGAAGTCTCCATTCAAGCCGCCACCAAAGGCGCGGCGGATGTCCCGCTGCAAGTGGCGGAGCGGACCGTTGGCCTTTTCGAACGCTTAGGACAACTGGACGCTATCGCCGCCGCATCCATGAGGTCAGACTTGGAAGTGGCACGTTACATGGCCACGGCAGGCGCACGGGGAGCCTTGGCCAATGTCGAGATCAATCTCGAGGGAATCACCGACTCCGCATACACGGCGCTGATGCGCGAAAAGATTGCGTCACTTCGCGAGCGATTGGAGAATGCGCCCCGCACGACGACCGCGTAGAATAGATCTTCCACCGGCCCCTGAAAGGAGCAGTGCATGAAACTGACCAGGATTTCCAATGCGGCCCCGCTGGGGTCGACGATTTACAGGTTTGCGGGGATCGGCCTCTTGTTCCTTGCGGCGCTCACACTTCTGCAGCCTGCTGAGGCCGGCACGCTTGGAGCGGACGTCATCGGAATGTTTCCCAAGGACGTCGGTGAATTCGGTTACGCCGACTTGAAGACGGCCCGCACCATGAAATGGTTTCCGCAATTGCGAGAGCAAGTGCTTCCCGAGCGTTTTCGTCAGTTCGAAAAATTCCTCGCTTCCACCGGAAATGATCCGAACACGCAGGTCGATGAAATCGCGTGGGCACTCGTAGCCGAGGGCATGACCGCCAAGGCCGAAGGCACTGGATCGGCTGCTGTTCCCAGCGGCGAACAGATGGTGGGCATTGCGCTCGGCAATTTCAACCAGGACGCTACAGCTACCTACTTTAAGAAGCAAAAGCTCCCTACCGCAACTTTCCACGGGTATACGCTTTACGCTTTTGGCACGGGAACCGGCGCCACGGATCTATTTTTCGTTTTCATCGATGCCAGCACCGCGGCATACGGCCACAAGAGCATCCTCGAGAAAATGATTTCCGTGCGTTTCGGTGATGAGGACGGCCTGATGCGC
This sequence comes from uncultured Acidobacteriota bacterium, assembly GCA_963718945.1. Classification (GTDB taxonomy): domain Bacteria; phylum Acidobacteriota; class Terriglobia; order Acidiferrales; family UBA7541; genus Acidiferrum. The sequence continues at coordinate 1,154,764 of CAVRAJ010000001.1, forward strand.
AATGACAAGTTTTTCGCTCTGATCAATGAAGCGAACACCGGCAGCGCGGTTTGGCTGGTCACCAATCCCGCCTACACTCGACTCGCCATCCAGCAACTCGCTCCGGAGATCGAGCAGTTCCCCGAGGCGGCCAAGCTTGTGGCGCGCATGCAAAACAGCATCATCAATGTCGAAGCCGGCAGCGACCTGGATGCAAAAATCCAGGCCATTTGTGCTTCCACAGATGATGCCAATACACTTGGACAACTCCTGCAAGCAGGCTTCCTCTACAAGCGATATCAGGCGCAAAAGGACAATCCCGATCTTGCTCAGCTTCTCGATCAGGTGCGCATCACACCGGGAGGCGACCGCGTGACCTTGCGAATGTCGTTAAGCGATGACCAGATGACCTCCCTGATCAAGCACAATACCTTCGCGCTCAAAATGTAGATTTGGTGTGACTTACATCAGGAAAACAGAAAGAGCCGGCTGTGGAACCGTGACCGGCTCATTTGTTTTTGGGATAGAGCTACGCGATCCGGGGGGTGTGCCCCAAGTACTTCGTCAAGCGCGTGACCGCCAATCCGTCATGCGCTTCGTACTGAACGCGGTCCACCCCGCCTAACCCGCCTGCATTTCCCAGCTGATGGGCGAAGCCCGCAATCCGGTCCAATCCTACGGCTGGCTCCGCGCTGCCTTCATGGCTCATCGCGATTTCGATGCGGTCCGGAAAAACTGCAAGCGTCACGACCAGGTGCGGGTGAACTCCCGTCAGATGTTCAAACGCCTCTTGGCAAGCAGCGACAACGGATTTTTGCAGCTCGGCTACGGCCCCGCTCAGCATCCCCGCGGACTCCGCGAAGTAGCGCGTGGCACCCCCGGCCGCGGCCGCCAGCCGTGCGTCGGGGTCAATATGCAGTTCGATGCCTTTGGACTCAGCGCTCACTGTGGCTGCTCGCGAGCGACACGTCGCAAGCTTCCCGGCAATCCGGGCAATAGAACAGACCGTCTGCACAGAGCCTCACGTTCACCTGCCCTTTGCAAATGGTGCAGTACTTTTCACAGCTGCACTGGCCTTCCGGTTTATCACACTGAACGCAAACGACGGGACCCTGCATGGGAACCTCCAAGAAAACTGTACCTGACGCAGGCAGAAGCCAGCAAGCTGGACGTCTGGGCCATGCCGCGTTTCTTCTACCTTGATGTCTGCTACAGATTTGCCTGTCCACGTTTCCGCGCGCTTCACATCGCGCCACATTCCACGCTGCTTTGACCCCTATCCGCGTGCATGTTAAGATTAGCTTCTTCCAGAGCACACGGAATGGAATCCGTCACGACTCCTCCCATCGCCGAACTGCGCAAGACGCCGCTGAACGCGGTGCACCGCCGCTTGGGCGCAAAGATGGTCAATTTTGGCGGCTGGGATATGCCCGTGGAGTATCCTGCGACCGGCGGCCTGGTTGCCGAGCACAAAGCGGTGCGCTCGAACGCGGGCGTATTCGACGTGAGCCACATGGGCGACATCCGGATTCGCACCGGGCGCAATCCCGGAGGCGCTCTTGCGGCGGTACAACATCTCAGCATGAACGACGCCGCAAAGCTGGCCATCGGCCAGGCACAGTATTCGGCGATGCTCTATCCCGCAGGCACGTTCGTTGACGATGTAATCGTCCATCGCCTCGGCGAAGACGATTATCTGCTGGTGATCAACGCCGGCACGCGCGAAAAAGACGTCAACTGGGTTCGGGAAAACACGAAAAATTTAGACTGCGTGGTCGAAGACCTTAGTGACTCGTTCACGCAACTCGCCATCCAAGGCCCGCGCGCCGAAGAACTTCTGCAAAAATTGACCGACGCAAATCTGGCCGTCATCAAAAATTATTGGTTCACGCATGGGACAGTATGTGGCCTGAAAAACACGTTGATTGCGCGGACCGGATATACCGGCGAAGACGGCTTCGAAATCTACGTCCCCTCAGACGCCGCGAGCAGTGAGATGGTTTGGAACAGAGTGATGGAGGCGGGGCGCGAATTTGGCATCATTCCTTGTGGCCTCGGCGCGCGTAACACGCTGCGCCTTGAAGCTAAAATGGCGCTCTACGGCCACGAAATCAGCGACAAAATTAACGTCTGGGAAGCGGGACTGGATCGCTACTGCAAACTGGAAAAGGGCGATTTCATCGGTCGCACCGCTTTGGAACGCGTCAAAGCGTCGGGACTGACACGCGCGCTGGTGGGGCTTGAGATGGTCGAGCGCGGCATCGCGCGCGATGAATATTGTTGCTGCAACGAAAGCGGCGAAGTAATAGGTGTGGTCACCAGTGGCTCGCCCTCGCCTACGCTTTGCAAGAACATTGCGCTCGCATACGTCCCTCCCACGATGACAGCTCTTGGCACGCCGATCTACGTGCAGATTCGCGCGCAGAAGTGCAAAGCCCAAGTGGTCGCGACACCGTTCTATAAGCGCCCGAAGAAAGCTGCGGCGCCGCAAGCCGCAGCGAACGTCTGACTCAAGTCTTAGCAAGTCGCCCCCGGACTGACGGGAGCGGCGAGGAGCGGTTCAATGGCATATCCGGCGAATTATCGCTACACCAAAGAGCATGAATGGGTGGAAGTAAAAGGGGACGTGGCCGCGATAGGCATCACCGATTACGCGCAGCACGAGCTTGGCGACGTGGTTTTTGTCGAACTTCCGAAGGTCGGCTCGAAAATCGAGGCCGGCAAAACCTTTGGAACAGTCGAGTCGGTCAAAGCCGTCAGCGACGTTTATGCGCCCGCCTCGGGAGAAGTTGTCGAAAGCAACGGCGATTTACAAAACACGCCCGAAAAAATCAACACGGATCCGCATGGCACGGGCTGGCTCATCAAGGTTCGCCTCGCCAATCCCGCGGAGATCAGCAGCCTTATGGATACCGCAGCCTACGAAGCCTATATCGCCTCGCAAAGCAAGGAAGCTTCGGCCTGATGCGCTATCTTCCAAAAAGCCCCGCCGAGCGGCAAGAGATGCTCGAGGCCATCGGCGCAAAATCCATCGACGATTTATTTTCAAGTGTTCCGGAGCGCTACCGTCTTCGCGAAGCCCTGCATCTGCCCGGGCCGCTCTCCGAAACCGAGGTCATCGATTTTTTCAAGGCGCGCGCGGCGGAAAATTCGTTAGGCTACACGAGTTTTCTCGGGGCAGGAGTTTACAATCATCTTCGTTCCGTCGTCACGGATGCCATCATCCAACGCGGAGAATTTCTCACCTCCTATACTCCTTACCAGGCGGAAATCACGCAGGGCACGCTGCAAGCCATCTTCGAGTTTCAAACCCTCATGTGTCAGCTCACCGGGCAGGAGGTCGCTAACGCTTCCATGTACGACGGTTCCACCGCCACAACCGAGGCCGTCTTGATGGCCGAGCGTCTCACCGGCCGCAGCCGAGTTCTTGTCGCGCGGTCCGTGCACCCGGAATATCGCGACGTCCTAAAAACGTACGCCAAAAATTCTGGCTTACATCTGGAAGAAATCGGTTACAGCGCGAACGGCACGCTCGATCACAAGGCGTTGCATGCTGCCCTCACGGAGGATGTTGCGGCAGTCGTCGTCCAGTCCCCGAACTTTTTCGGCGTAATCGAATCGCTTCCCCCAGCTGGCGGACGCCGCGCATTCTTCTGGCGCTCTGCTGGTCGCCGCCATCACGGAAGGAGTTTCGCTCGGCCTGGTCCGCCCACCCGCGGAAGCCGACATCGTCGCGATGGAAGCCCAAAGCTTCGGACTGCCTCCCAGTTATGGCGGGCCTTTCGCCGGCGTCGTTGCGTCGAGGGATAAATTTGTCCGGCAGATGCCCGGCCGTCTTACCGGGCAAACCACCGATTCGGAAGGCCGACGCGGTTTCGTCCTAACGCTCGCGACGCGAGAGCAGCACATACGCCGCGAGAAAGCCACTTCCAACATTTGCACGAACCAGGCGCTGTGCGCGCTAGCTGCAACAGTCCACCTCACGCTCCTTGGCAAAGAAGGCCTTCGCGAGATGGCTCACCAAAATCTCTCGAAAGCACGATTTGCCCTTGCCGAGCTTGAAAAAATCCCCGGAGTCCGCCGCGCCTTTGACGCTCCATTCTTCAACGAATTCACAATCGAGCTTCCGCGCTCCGTCAAAATCGTAAACGCCTATCTTCTGCGCGAAAAAATCGTCGGCCCGTACGTCCTGGGCACCGCCTATCCCGAACTAACAAAGCACGCGCTTGTCTGCGTTACCGAAACAACCACGCGCGCCGAAATCGAACGGTTCGCAGCCGTGCTCCGCCGGGCCCTGGAGCAACCCCTGTAGAACCACGGCATGCCGTGCCCGTCTGCCGAAACTGAAATCATGACCGACAAAATCAAAAAAGCCACACGCCACACCAATCAAAACGAAGGACTCATCTTCGAAAAATCCTCGCCCGGCAAGCGCGCCTTCGAACTCCCTCCGCTAGACGTGCCCGCCGCGGACCCCGCCAAGGAACTGAGTGCCAGCCACCGCCGTGAAGGCGTCGAAGGTTTCCCCGAGGTCAGCGAAATCGAAGTCATCCGCCACTTCACGCGCCTCTCCACCTGGAATTACGCCATCGACCTCGGGATGTATCCGCTGGGATCCTGCACCATGAAGTACAATCCACGCGTCAATGAATTTGTCGCCCGCCTTGACGGCATCGCTACCGAGCATCCTTACCAGCCGCAGGAACTATCGCAAGGTTGCCTAAAAATCCTGCGCCTCCTGGAACAGTGCCTCCTCGAAATCACCGGCATGGACTCCATCACGTTGCAACCCGCCGCCGGCGCGCAGGGTGAGATGACCGGCCTCCTCCTCATCCGCGCCTACCACGAGAAAAACGGCAACCCGCGCAGAAAGGTTTTGATTCCGGACTCCGCGCACGGCACCAATCCGGCCACCGCGGTCATCGCCGGCTACGAAGTCGAAAACATAAAATCTGAATCACACGGCCAGATCGACGTCGATAAACTGCGAGACCTGGTCACGCCCGACGTCGCCGCCTTGATGATCACCAATCCCTCCACGCTCGGCATTTTCGAAGAGCGCATCCCGGAAATTGCGGAAATTCTCCACGCCAAAGGCGCGCTTCTTTACATGGACGGCGCCAACATGAACGCCCTCACCGGCATTACGCGTCCCGGCGATCTCGGCGTCGACGTGATGCACCTCAACCTGCATAAAACCTTCTCGACGCCCCACGGCGGCGGCGGTCCCGGCGCCGGCCCGGTGGCGATGAAAACAATTCTCGAGCCCTTCCGCCCCGTGCCCATCCTCGTCGAAAAAGATGGTGGCCGTCTCGCGCTCGAACAAGTCCGCCCGGACTCCATCGGCCGAGTAAAAGCCTTTAGCGGAAATTTCGGCGTCCTCGTTCGCGCGCTTGCGTACATCCTCGCATACGGTCCCGGCGTACGTCAGGCCACGGAAGACGCGGTCCTAAACGCAAACTACATTCGCAAACATCTCGAAGGCGTTTTCGATCTGCCATACTCCCTGCCCTCTATGCACGAAGTTGTTTTCAGCGACGCGCTCCAAAAGAAAAATGGCGTGAACACCATGGACATCGCCAAGCGCCTCATCGACTACGGCTTCCACCCGTACACCACCGCTTTTCCGTTGATTGTCCCCGGGGCGCTCATGATCGAACCAACCGAGTCGGAATCTCGCGAGGAGTGCGATCTCTTCATTGATGCCATGCGCTCGATCGCCGAAGAATCCGCCGCGAATCCCGAGATCGTGAAAACCGCGCCGCACACCACCCGCGTCCGCCGTCTCGATGAAGTCGGTGCCGCCCGCAAGCCCATCCTGCGTTGGAAGCCCCACGTGTCTCGCACCGAGGCCGCTGATTAATCAAGCATCCGTGTATTCCGCAGTTCTATGCGCCATCCGATCGTATTTTTATTTCGAGCACATCCAGACTTCGAGCGCCCAGCATGTGGCTGATCTGCTGCTAGAATGGATTGATTTTATTTGTTCTACCCGCCTGTGCTCGAATGACATCTGCCCTGAATCAGTGGCTTCCAAAATCCGTCCTCTTATTACGCGATTACAACCGTCATAAACTTCTTTCGGATCTCATCGCCGGCGTCACGGTAGGTCTGGTCGCCCTCCCTCTCGCGATGGCCTTTGCCATAGCCTCTGGCGTTTCGCCGCAAGCCGGAATCTACTGCGCCATCGTCACCGGTTTCCTGATCTCCGCGCTGGGCGGCTCCAAGACGCAGATCGGTGGTCCCACCGGCGCTTTCGTCGTTGTCATCGCGGGTATCGTCGCCAAATACGGAATCGACGGCCTCTTCGAGTGCACCATGATGGCGGGCGTTCTTCTTGTTCTGCTTGGCGTCTCCGGCATGGGCACGGCCGTCAAATATTTTCCGCGCCCTGTCATCATCGGCTTCACAAACGGTATCGCCATCCTCATTGCAAGCACGCAAATTCGGGACCTCTTCGGCTTGCGCATGGACCACGTCCCTGGCGACTTCTTTCATCGCATGCAAGCGTTCGGAGCAGCCTGGGGCACAATTTCCTTGTCGGCGACCGCACTTTCCATTCTCTCCATCGCCGCAATGATTTTTTGCCTCAAGTTTGCCAAGCGCATTCCCGGAGCCATTGTCGTCACCTTCGGCGCAACCATCGCCGTGACGCTGCTGCACATGCCGGTTGAAACAATTGGCACGCGCTTCGGAGGAATCCCCAGCGGCCTTCCCACATTTTCAGTGCCGCATTTCAGCTATGACACGGCACGTCAACTTCTCTCCCCCGCATTCACCGTCGCCATGCTTGGCGCCATCGAGTCTCTGATGTCGGCCGTCGTCTCCGATCGGATGAGCAACGACAAGCACAATCCCAATGTCGAGCTCATGGCGCAAGGCATCGCCAATATGGTTTCGCCTTTATTTGGAGGTTTGCCCGCCACGGGCGCGATCGCGCGCACAGCCACTAACGTCCGTTCCGGCGCGAAGACTCCCGTCGCCGGCATGATCCACTCCCTCACCCTGCTCGCCATCGTCTTGTTTGCGGCTCCGCTGGTGAAGAACGTGCCCCTCGCCGCTCTCGCCGCCATTCTGATGGTCGTCGCCTACAACATGGGCGAATGGCATGAAATCCCCGAGATTTTGAAGCTCACTGCCGCTGACAACGCCGTCTGGCTGATCACCGTGACGCTGACCGTAATTGCCGATCTGACTTTCGCGGTGGAAGTCGGCATGGTCCTCGCCGCGCTCATGTTTATTCGCAAGGTTTCACGCACCACCACCGTTGCCCGCGTCACCAAGGACTATGTCGAGGACAGCCGCAAGCACATCCTGCAAGGCAAAGACATTCCGGCTTATGCCACGGTTTATCGCATCCACGGTCCGTTTCTCTTCGGCGCAACCGACAAATTCGCCGAACTTCTTGACGATCTCGATTCCCTCCCTTCCATCGTCATTCTCCGCTTGCGCAACATGACCGCTATCGACGCTACTGGCCTCGGCGCCATTCGTGACTTGGCCGACACGCTCCACGCCTCCGGCCGCTCCTTATTGCTCTGCGGCGCTCGCGAACAGCCCGCGCAACTGATGCATCAAGCCGAATTCGAACGCCATGTCGGCGCGGAAAATATCTGCCCGAGCATCGCTGACGCGATAGCGCGCGCCGCTAACCTTTATCAGTCCGGCATCAACACAGCAGTCGCGCACACGAAAAATGACGATTCCCTACTCATGCATTAATCGTCTGCTTTTTTAAGAACTCAAAGGAAAAATTATTCGTCGTCCTGGTGGCAGGTTCCTTTTCATTTATTTCGCAAGCCTCACGCTATCGAGGATCAAGGCGAACGTCTTGTCGTACTTCTCATAATCCTTCTGTGGCGCCACGCACACGATGGAGAGCAACCCGTCCGGCCGGATCACGGTGATCAGCCAATCCGTCTCCTCGCCCCCCGCGGGCGATTCATTGCTCAGATAAGTCGAAAGCCCCGGCTGCCCGTTCAAACGCAAATGTCCCGGCCCCCGCGCGATCTTCATCTTCGGATTGTCTTTCTGCAGAGTCTTGATCAATTCGTTCGTCGCGTTTTCCAGCGCCTTCGCATCGCCGGGATCTCCTTGCACCTTAGTCACATTCACAATGACTCCGTACGCCAACCCTCCCTGCCCGTTCTCGCCTTCCATTAACCCGCCATCTGGCACGAAAGAAACGTTGTTTTTCTCTCCATACTTCGTCCAGTTGTCCGGATACTTCATCGTACAGGCGCTGGTCTTGTACTCAGCAAAATTCGCCGACGGCGGTGGCGGTGGTCCCGCCGGTTTCGGCACGTACCCGCCTGCAGATGGCATCGCTACTTTCATCACCGGCAGCGCCATCACTTCCCGCTTGATCGCTTCGAATTCCGCCGAGTCGCGTTTCATCTTCGCCGGCAGCCCCCCCAGTTTGTTGATCTCCTCTTGCACGCGCTCCACCCGAAGCTCCGGGCTGGGATGATCGGAGAAAAATTCGGGCGGATTCTTTCCCTTGCTTTCCGTTTCAATCTTCTCGAAAAACTGCGCCAGAGCACGCGGATCGTATCCAGCATCGTAGAGCACTTGCGTGCCCATAACATCCGCCTCGGTCTCCGCCGAGCGAGAATTTCGCAGCAGCACGCCCCCCGCGCTGAATCTCCCCAGTTCCGTCAAGAGCGCTCCGCCCGCATTTCCTCCCAAGATGGCCCCCAAGATTCCCACGAACCCCTGCGCCGCTTGCGCCTTGGTCGCCTCCTCTGTCCCGTGCCGCAGCACCACGTGCGCCAGTTCATGAGCCATCACACCCGCAAGCTGCGACTCATTGTCGGACGCCTCGATCGCGCCTCGATTAACGAAAACATATCCGCCCGGCAGCGCAAAGGCGTTGATTTCTTTATCGTTCACGCAATGAAACTCCCACGGATACTGCACTCCCCCGGTGGGCAGTTTCGCGATCAGTTGCTTGCCCAGTTCCGTCAGGTAAGCGTCCACCTTTGGCGCGTTGCACGATGGCAACTGCTTCTCAGCGTCCACGGCGACCTGTTTTCCCAATTGGATGTCATCTTGGGCCGAGTAGAAATTCCATCCCGGCTTGAACTGTGTCCGCTGCGCTCGTGTGCGAGGCGCGATCAAGAGGCTCAACGAAGCCGCGAGGATCACTCCCCGCAAGCACAACAGGCCCGCCCCACGCTGAGAAAATCCGCCTCGTTCGTCACGCACCTGCATCATGCTCCTTCTCGCTTACTCTACACCGCCCCACTAACAAAAGAAAAAGCCCGGGATTTGTTCCTCCCGGGCCATTTCAGAAATCACAAAGCAAGAATGAAAATCCGTTTAACGCGCCATGCGTGGCGCCGGTTCAGGTCCAATCGCGGTAGACGGTGCTTCGACGCTCTTGCCGCTTCTGGCCTGCGCCGCGCGCACGGCTACAACCGGTTCCGCCCGCCGAGCCGGCATCGCCAGGTTCTCCCCTTCGCGAACAAAGCTCAACCCTTCATTATCCTTGCTCCAGTCGATGCACACGAGGTCTCCCAGGTGTACCTGCTCCGTAGCCAGCAAATTCGCCAGAGGGTACACGACGTGCCTCTCGATCGCCCTCTTCAGGTGCCGCGCTCCGTATCGCTGGTCCGTCCCTTCCTGCAACAAAAACTCTCTCCCCGCAGACGTCACTCGAAACAGGAATTGCCCTTTCGCCGTCTCCAACACCCGCTGCTGCACTTGTCCGAGCTCAATTTCCAGTACTTCTTCAAGCTGTTCCCGGCGCAACGGATGGAACACCACGACTTTGTCCAACCGATTCATGAACTCCGGCGAGAACTTCCTTCGCGCCGCTTCCACGGCCGTCCGCTCGACCTTCTGGTCCAATCCCGCCGCCGGTTTGTCCTTGGGCTGCACGAATCCCATTCCGCCTTGCATTAACTCCGTAATTTCTCCACCGCCGAGGTTCGACGTAAGGAAGATCACCGTCTGCGATAGATCCACGCGCCGGTTGTCTCCCAGCGTTAGAGTCGCTTTGTCCAACATGCCCAGCAGCAACTGCCACAGGGCGTCCGACGCCTTCTCAATCTCGTCAAAGAGCAGAAAACTGAGTTTCAGCTTCTCCGTATGACTGGCGGCTAGAGCTTCCTGGGTAATCAGCGGATGTGTCTCCCGATGGCCCAGATATCCCGGAGGCGATCCAATCAATTTAGCGATCTCGTGCGAGTGCTGGAATTCCGCGCAGTCCACTTTGATAACCGCCCGCGCATCTCCGAAGAGAGTCTCCGCGGCAGCTTCCACGATGCGCGTCTTGCCCGAGCCCGTCGGCCCTAGAAACAGCAAATTCCCCACGGGGCGCCCAGGGGAATTCAATCCCGCGCAGAACACCTGATAGAGGTCCACCAATGCCTGCACACCTTCGGCTTGCCCAACGATCTTGGCGCGCAAAGCTGTTTCAAAATCACGGGTATCGGTGCTGCGAATGGTTGGATCCAGTTGCTGTCGAGCGGCGGCTTTCATATTGTCGCTCCCTTCCGCGTTCAACTGCCGAGACGCCCCATGCGTCTCAGTCATGCGCTTGCGGGGAATAGAGCAGGAGAACTGCCATTCCGCGCATTCGCGTTCGCAGTAACAAACCAATACAAACTCAACGACATACGAGTGTTGCAATTATGGAAACTGTCTCACGCCGTGAGACTGTGTGCCAACCAGGTTCAAAGTGAGAGGATGAAACAGATTCTGTCTGCGATTGGGCGACAAAAAGGGGCGCATCCAAATCCGGTGCGCCTCTCCAAAACTTCCGAGTTGAACGATATCTCTAACGATCCACCTTCTTGCGACCTTGAGGAGACGCCGCAGGCGCGACCCCCGGCTGCGCTGCCCGGAGCTTTCTCTCTCCAGCCACAGCTTCCGTCGGCGGGTCGGCAACTTTGCCATCCTTTGCTTCCGCCGCAGCCGCCAGTTTGCCCGTTTCCGGCCCCGCCGGAGTCACAAGCGCTCCTTCACCCTCGCGCGCAAAAGTAAGCTCCTTGTGCTCGCGGTCCCAGTCGATGCGCACGAGATCTCCCAGGTGTACTTGCTCCGTAGCCAGCAGATTTGCCAGTGGATACACCACGTAACGCTCGATCGCCCTCTTCAAGTGCCGCGCTCCATATCGTGGGTCTGTCCCCTCCTGTAACAGAAAATCGCGCCCTGCCGGAGTGACCCGGAACAAAAACTGCCCTTTCGCCGTCTCCAGCACTCTCTGTTGCACTTGGCCGAGCTCAATCTCAAGTACTTCTTCAAGTTGTTCGCGTTGCAGCGGGTGGAATACCACCACCTTGTCCAGCCGGTTCATGAATTCAGGCGAAAACTTCCTTCGTGCCGCTTCCATCGCCGTCCGCTCGACCTTTTCGTCCAACCCCGTGTCTGGCTTGTCCTTCGGCTGCACAAAACCCATTCCGCCCTGCATCAATTCCGTAATTTCTCCACCGCCCAGGTTCGACGTCAGAAATATCACCGTCTGCGATAGGTCCACCCGCCGATTATCTCCCAGCGTCAGCGTCGCCTTATCCAACATCCCCAGTAACAACTGCCACAGGGCGTCGGACGCCTTCTCAATTTCGTCGAATAACAGGAAGCTCAGCTTCAACTTCTCCGTATGGCTCTTCGCCAATTCTTCTTGCGTGATCAAAGGATGTGTTTCCCGGTGTCCCAGATACCCCGGAGGCGAGCCAATCAATTTAGCAATCTCATGCGAGTGCTGAAACTCCGCGCAATCCACTTTAATTACGGCGCGAGCATCTCCGAATAGAATTTCCGCGGCGGCTTCCACAATGCGTGTCTTGCCCGAACCAGTTGGCCCCAAAAGCAGGAGATTCCCCACTGGCCGTCCCGGTGAGTTCAATCCCGCGCAGAACACCTGGTACAGGTCCACCAGCGCCTGCACTCCTTCCGTTTGTCCGACGATCTTCGACCGCAACGCCGTCTGAAATTCAATCGTCGTGTTGCTTCGCAGATTTGGATCGAGTGGCAGAGTTTGGGAGCTCATAGTCTCCTCCTAGCGCCCTTGCATCCGCAGGGTCGCATTGCTGAAGCGTCCGCGCTTCCGGTCAAACTGGCTGAGTTTCACCTGAAGCGTGGACTGCAGGAGCCGCAATTGCACTAACAGCTCTCGCGCCACCGTGGGCGTTTCAGAAATCCGGAGAAGCGGCGGAAACAGGTCCGCCAGATCCAGGTTCAGCGCTCGCAGATTGGATACGAGCTTTTGAGTCGCCGGAGAGCTGGCATCCGCCAGGTCCAGTTGGTTGTTCACTTGTTCGCGCAGAGCCTGCCAGTTCAGCTCCACGAACGGGTGCTTCTTGGAAACCTCGCGCACCACCGCGTCCGTGATTCGCGCGCGTTCCCCAAGTCTCGCCAGATGCAACTGCCGCACTTTTCCGCCGCGGCGCACATTGTGCACCAAATAATATGAATTCCCTTTTCGGCGGACAAAAGCCATGACCTCACCTCGAGCCGCTAGCCCGACCTGTAGTGTACTTACGTTCCACTACGCCGTCAATGAACGAGACGTACTAGCCCAAAAGATTGCATCCCATCTGTAACGAATTGATGCGTACAACGTAGCGAAATTGCTCCGCATTCGTTCATTACTTTTTTTGCTTTGTTTCATCGATTCCACGCATCGTCCTCGTTCTCTCCAATTTTCTTCCTTCTTCTTTTCCCTGCATCTGCTTCATTAGATGCCCGGCGCCGGATTTTGATTGTTTGATTCCGCGCTCGCCGGCTCTCACTCTATCAAACACCCCTCCGCCGATTTTTACTCTTGTCCCATTTGTCATGGGCTCCTACGATGTTTGCGGCTTCCGCGCGAGCATTTGTGCGAAGACCTGCGCGGGACAAGGAGTAGCTTCGCCGTGGTTTTCGATCCTGTCTACATGCTCGTGAAACAAATTCCCCGCGGCCGGGTTCTAACCTATGGGGGTCTCGCTCGAGCCTTGCGTCTCCCCGGCGGCGCACGTACCGCGGGCCGCGCCATGGGAGCCACCCCGCAGGGCAAAGGCATCCCCTGGCACCGCGTCCTGGGCGCCAACGGCAAAATCCTCATCCGCGAACCCTATGCCTCCCTCCAAAAGAAGCTCCTCGAATCCGAAGGCATTCCAGTGATCGAATCCCGGATCGACGTAAAAAAGCACCTCTGGACCCCCCGGAAAAGGAAAGCACTGATAGCCAAGAAAAACTGCCGGCGCATTGCTAAGTGGCGTCGTAAGAAAGTTCGATGAGCCGTTTGCAAAAGTCATGTTTTCGGCCAGCCCTACGTTCTCGTATACTCTTCTCGCCATGAAAATTGCTCTCCAGTTTCTCGGCGTCTTTCTTTTCAGCGCAGCGGCGAACGCGCATCCACTGACCGGCTCTTCAAATCCTGACATTCGCGTCTACAAGACCGTCGGCGATGCCAAGCTGACTGCGCACGTCTTTCATCCCATACCGTCATCCTCCGAAAAACTCTCGCCGGCCATCCTCCTATTTCATGGCGGAGGATGGGTCGCCGGCTCGCCGGAGTGGGTCTACCAGGCGGCGCAGCGTTACGCACAATATGGCGCCGTCGCCATCGCCGTCGAATATCGCCTTTGCGATCAGAAATCTGTAACGCCCCTCGATTCCCTTGCGGACGCACGCGACGTACTTCGCTGGACTCGCAACAACGCTGCCGACCTCGGCATCGATCCCAGCCGCATTGCAGCCTACGGCGTCTCCGCCGGCGGCCAACTCGCTGCGGCGCTCGCAACGATCGATGACACAAAGCAGCACGGCACTCTCGCGCCTCCGATGGCCCTGGTCATGATTTCGCCTGCAGTTTCGGTCATACACGACGACTGGTTTCAACGCATCCTCCTCGACAAAGCTCCTGTCGCCGATCTTTCCCCGGACGAACACATCACCAAACGTCTTCCGCCAACACTCATCTTTCATGGTGCGGCCGATACTCTCGTCCCCATTGCCGGAGTCCGTCGCTATTGCGAACGCGCCAAACAGCAAGGCAGCGATTGCACAATCGTCGAATACCCCAGCGTCGGCCATCTGTTCACGCGCAAGCTCGATTCCCAAGAGAGCGACTTCGATCCCGACCCGACGGACGTTGCAGATTCTCAAGCGAAGGGCGACGCTTTCCTAGCCAAACAAGGCTTCTTGCCTAAATTTGCGGCCGCGCAACAAGTTCTGCAGCAGCTTCAGCCGCCCGCCAACGAACAACTGCTTCTCCAGGTTCATGCGAAAGGCGACCAGATCTATACCTGCAAGGGCGATGCCGCGCAATTCATTTGGAATCTGAAAGCTTCCGACGCCCGACTCTTCGACAAAGACGGGAAGCCCTTCGGCAAGCATTTTGCCGGACCTTCCTGGGAAGCGAACGACGGCAGCCGCGTCACCGGCAAAGCCGTTGCCAATGCGCCTTCACCAGATGCCGATTCCATTCCATGGCTTCTCGTCAACATCGTGCGCCAAGAGGGCACCGGCGTACTTTCCCGAGTCACTACTATCCAGCGCTTATATACTAAAGGCGACAAAGCTCCCTCAACCGGTTGCGACGCCGCACACGCTGGCCAGGAACTCCGTGCCCCCTATTCCGCCGACTACCTTTTCTATGCCACGAAATAAACCGCTGCCTGGCGTCGGTGGTATCCTGACTTGAATCGCGTTGTTTTTTCAGAACGCTCCTTTCCCCGCAAGATATAAAATACATTTTCCTCTTGACAAATAATAGCTCCAAGCATATATTATTTAGTGAGTAATATCGCGCCTAAGCCCGGGAACGCCGATCTCCTGATTGGCGTTTTTGCTTTCCGGAGCATTCTTCTGGGTCTAGGGGCCCTAATAACAACATTTACGACGCAAACTCGCTTTCCACGGTTTTGGAGCAAATAAGATATTTAGAATCAACACTTATAAAAGTGTATGAAATCAAACCACTTTATCCATCTTTAGAATGAGCATTTACGCAAAAACCCAGGGGGAGAGGCACGGACGCCCGCACAAAACCAGGTCGCTAGGTCCACTACCGTCCCGCCCTGCGAACCCACAACGGCACCCGCAACTCCATTCTCCTCATAGGCGTACTTCACGGTTCTCTCAATACCCCGGGGCGGGGTCCGACCTTCAAGTCTGGAAGTTGTAGGTGAGTCGTCCGACGATGCTTTTCCCATCCATCCGTAATCCAAAAGCCAGCAGGTCTCAACTCCTCTGCTCCCTGAACAAATTTTGGGAACCACCCTGCCGTCCATAGATAGCGAGGAAAGCAAGCACTTGCGTTATCCTAATGGGCGTCTTCGCGTACCACCGTGTAGCGATCGACATTCATGACTAATTCCATCCTGCAAGTCGAAAACCTGGTTAAGAGCTACGGCGACGTACAAGCCGTCCGCGGGGTCAGCTTCTCCGTCGAACAAGGCGAAGTCTTCGGCCTGCTCGGCCCCAACGGCGCAGGAAAAACTTCCACCGTCGAAATTCTCGAGGGCCTGCGCAATCTGGACAGTGGCCGCGTCTCGGTCTGCGGTCTCGATCCGCAACGCGATTCCCAGGCGCTGAAACACGAAATCGGCGCCGCTCTGCAATCCACTTCTCTACCCGACAAACTTCGCGTAATGGAAGCCCTTCGCCTCTTCGCGGGCTTCTACAAGAGGCGCCGCAATCCAGAAGAACTTCTCAAGCGATTCGGCCTTGAAGAAAAACGCAACACGTTCTACAGCCAACTTTCCGGCGGCCAAAAACAGCGCCTCGCTCTTGCCATGGCGCTCGTCAACGATCCCAAAGTGCTCTTCTTCGATGAGCCCACCGCCGGGCTCGATCCGCAGGTACGCCGCGAGATCTACGACATCATCGAAGAGCTCAAGAGCGAAAAGAAAACCATCGTCATGACCACGCACTACATCGAAGAAGCCGAGCGCCTCTGCGATCGCGTGGCCATTGTCGACCACGGTAAAGTCGTCGCGCTCGGAACTCCGCGCGAACTGAAAACCCGCTCCGGCGGCGCCACGCGAATTGAAGTCCGCCTCTCAAAGCCCGAACCCGATGGCGCTCTGAAAAATCTGGAAGGCGTAGCCGATGCGCGCGAAGTGGATGGCGCCTACGTGATTCATTCGCATCGCCCGCCGCAAACCATCGTCGCCATCGTCAAACACCTCGAAGCCGGGGGCAACGAACTCGTCAGCCTTGAAATTGCCTCGCCTTCGCTCGAGGATGTGTTCATTGAAATGACCGGAAGGAGGCTGCGCGATTGAGAAACTTCGCTACTCTTACCCGCATGCGCATTCAGCTCACGCTGCGGAATAAAATGTTTTTGTTTTTCAGCGTGGTCATGCCGTTTGGTTTTTTCTTTCTCTATGCCGGAGTCTTCGCAAAGGGCCAGGCCTATGTCGTCCTGTTCTTCCTCGGGCCAGTCGTCGCCCTCACGGTAATGGGCAGCTTCTGGGGACTCAGTGCGGCTCTCGTCATGTTTCGCGAACAAGGCATCCTTCGCCGCTTCCACGTTACTCCCGTCACCGCCGGCGACATGCTCGCTTCCAGCGTCGTGGCCAATTACGTCCTCGTGGCTCCCACCGTCATCCTTGAATTTCTGTTCGCCCGTTACCTCTATCACGTGATGCACTTTGGCGACCTGCTTGCGGCTTTCCTTTTGATTAGCATCGGCAATATCTCCTTCGCTTCCATGGGCCTCGTTGTCGCCAGCGTGACCAACACCATGCAGGAAACGCAGGTCATCAACCAGCTTCTCTGGCTTCCCTTGATTTTTCTTTCCGGCGCGACCTTCCCGCTGGCTTTTCTTCCGCACGTCGTCCAGAAATTCTCTTTGTTCTTGCCGGCTACTTATCTCGTTCAGGGATTGCAGAGCGCCATCTTTGATTCCGTTCCTATTTGGCGCCTCGGTGTTCAGGTCGGTTCTCTCGTTATTTGGGGCCTCCTCACATTTTTCCTATCCACGCAGCTTTTTCGCTGGGAGCCGGAGGTCAAAGTTCCTCGTCGTGCAAAACTTTTGGTTGTCGCCACCGCCATTCCCTTCCTCCTTCTCGGACTCTGGGAGAACAAATACGGCAATATCCCAGCCCAAGCTCAATCCGCTTTCGACTCCTTGAATGGACCCGCGAAGTCCGCGCCTCCCGCCGAATCGCCGAATAAATAGTTGAAAGAGTTCGGTCAAATAATTGCGACTCGCCGAATGGCGCGACACTCGTCTGTCGCGCGAGGAAATACGCGCCAATTTGGTGTTTGCACTGGCCATTTCATTACATACACTTTATTGACGCTCGCGGCGGCGTGCCGTATTCTGAAAATTCAAGCAGCACCGCGAATGGCATTACAGAAAAAGGACAACCTCATGCCCATCCAAAAAACCGAAAAAATCTGGCGCAACGGAAAGTGGATCAATTGGGACGACGCCACCCTCCACGTTCTTTCTCACGTCGTGAGCTACGGCTCCGCGGTTTTCGAAGGCATCCGCTGCTATGAAACCAAGCAGGGCCCCGCCATTTTCCGCCTCCGCGAGCACATGCAGCGCCTCATCCATTCCGGAAAAATCTACCGTATGGATCTGCCGTACTCGCTCGACGATTTTTGCAATACTGCAACCGAATTGGTTCGCCTCAACAAGATGAATTCCTGCTACGTCAAGCCCATGGTCATGCGTGGTTACGGCGAAGTCGGCGTGAATCCACTGAACTCTCCCATCGATATTTATATGGCTTGCTGGTCCTGGGGCGCCTATCTCGGCCCCGATGCTCTCGCGAAAGGTGTCGACGTCGGCGTCAGCTCCTGGACCCGTATTGCGCCGAATACGCTGCCGGCGATGTCCAAAGCCGCCGCCAACTACATGAACTCTCAGCTCATCCGCATGGAAGCCTCCTTCAACGGCTACGCCGAAGGCATCGCTCTCGATTCGAGCGGTCACGTCAGCGAAGGTTCTGGCATGAACGTATTTCTTGTTCACGATGGCACGCTGTACACCCCGCCGCTCGCCACCAGCATTCTCCCCGGCATCACACGCAACGCGGTCATGACGCTCGCCGAAGACCTGAATATTCCCGTTAAAGAACAAGTCATTCCGCGTGAAATGCTTTATATCGTCAACGAAGTTTTCTTCTGCGGTACCGCCGTCGAAATCACGCCTATCCGCTCCGTCAACAAAATCCAGGTCGGCAAAGGCGTCGCCGGCCCGATCACACGCCGCCTCCAGGAAGAATTCTTCGCACTCACGAGCGGCAGCAAGCCCGATCGCCACAACTGGCTCACCCCCGTTAACGCACCAGTTGCGGCAGCCTCGCGCTAACTCCAGCGCCTTGTCTCGCGTCAATACTTCGCGGCAGCAGCTCAAAACAAAGCGGCGTAGTAAGACTGGCGTTTCTATTCGCCTTCCAGATAGAATCCTTTCCGGTCGCAGCGGGCATCTTCCGTTCCCCGTCCGGGAGGCATTTTGATGTACAACCTTGCGCAGAAGCTCACGGCTGAGTTCATCGGCACGTTTGCTCTCATCTTTTTCGGCGCGGGCGCCATTTGCGTGGATTGGTATCCGCACGCTTCAAATGCGCTCGGCCTTCTCGGCATTGCGGTCGCTCATGGTCTCGCTATTGCGATCATGGTTTGTGCTCTTGGCCACATCTCCGGCGGCCATTTCAATCCGGCGATCAGCATCGGCTTCTGGGTCACCAAGCGGCTGAATACGATTGACACGATAGCCTATTGGGCTGCCCAGCTCGCAGGAGCCACTGCCGCGGCGTTTGTCCTGAGGGCCATCATCCCGGAGGATACCTGGCACGCAGTGGCGTTGGGCACCCCCATGTTCGCGCATGACTTTACCCGGCTCTCGGGCATGATCCTCGAAGGTATAACTACATTCTTCCTTGTGCTTACCGTTTTTGCCACCGCGGTCGATGAACGTAGTTCGTTTCGGCCTGTCGCCGGATTTGCTATCGGTCTCAGTATCACGCTGGGCATTTTTGTGGCCGGCCCTTTCACCGGCGGCGCGCTAAACCCCGCTCGCGCCTTCGGTCCCGCGCTGGCTTCTTCCCACTGGCAAAATCAGGGCATTTACTGGGTCGGCCCGCTCGCCGGCGGATTCCTGGCCGGTTTCCTCTACGATTCGCTCTTCCTTAAGAAAACCTGAGCACTTGTACCCATCGGTGAGGAGAAGAATTCCTCAGTTCCGTTCGCAGTGCCACGCCCGGAATTTCGCTCGCGGGGGACTGTCCTTTCGTTCAGGTGACTACCGCGCAACCGGCCACCCCAGCTTGCTTGCCCGTCCATATTCCTGGTGCTAACGTCGCAGGTCAGTCGTATTCTCGCGGAGCTCACACCGACATGGCAATCAGTATTGATGATCTTCTCCGTCGCGCCGTTGAAAACAAAGCATCTGACTTGCATTTAAAGGTCGGCAACCATCCTTATCTCCGCGTCGACGGCCTTCTCGCGCCCGTCACCGACGTCCCCCGCATCACCCCGGAAGAAATGCTCTCCATGGCGTTCAGCATGATGACCAATCGCCAGAAGCAAAAGTTCAAGGAAACCGCCGAACTCGATATGGCCTACGGCGTCGCCGGCCTTGGCCGCTTCCGCGTCAACGTTTTCCAGCAGCGCGGCAATGTTGGCATGGTTCTCCGCGTCATCCCGACCAAAATCCGCACCATCGAGGAATTGAATCTCCCCAACGTCATTGGCCGCATCTGCGAAGAGCAGCGCGGCCTCGTTCTCGTCACGGGAACCACCGGTTCCGGTAAATCCACATCGCTTGCCGCGATGATCGACCGCATCAATGCGAACCGCTCCGATCACCTCATCACCATCGAAGATCCCATCGAGTTTCTGCACCGCGATAAGAAGAGCTTCATCAATCAGCGCGAGGTGGAAGTCGACACCGCTAACTTTTCGACGGCGCTGCGCGCTGCCCTCCGTCAGGACCCTGACGTGATTCTCGTCGGTGAAATGCGCGACCTTGAAACGATTTCCACGGCGTTGCTGGCCGCCGAAACCGGCCACATGGTTTTCTCCACATTGCACACTCTCGACGCCACGGAAACGATTCAGCGCATCATCGCTGTCTTTCCGCCGCCCGAGCAGAAGCAGATTCGTTTGCAGCTTGCCGCCACCCTCAAAGCCATCGTCTCGCAGCGCCTCGTGCGCCGCGCCGACGACAAAGGCCGCGTGCCCGCCGTCGAAGTCATGATCGCCACCGCCTACATCCGCGATTGCATCATCAACGCCGACAAAACGCGCCTGATTCACGACGCCATCTCCGCAGGTACAAGCCAATACGGCATGCAGACCTTCGATCAATCACTCTTCGAGCTCTACACCAAGCAGCTCATCACCCTCGAAGAAGCGCTGCTCCGCTCCACCAACCCGGACGAATTCCAACTCCGTATCCAGGGTATACGCTCTGCCGCCGACTCCGCCCGCGAGGAAATGGAGCGCCAAATGGCCGACTTCGAGCGCTTCGCCCGCAAGTAGCGGCGCTTCGCAATCTTCATGAACTCATTTGTTCATAAGCATGTCTTGGCGGTCAGCTTTGGACCGACAGGATTTGCGGTCGGCTGGGTACTATTCGGCTACTCGTTCTACCTCACATCCCACCATTTGATAGGAAGCACCGCTCTATTCCTAGTCTTGTGCCCACCTTCCATTGGAGCAATGGCGCTCGACAATGCTAGCGCCGTCGGTGGAACTATAGGATGGTGTTTGATTTCTTTCGTGAACGGCGCTCTGTATTTGGCGATAGGCGCTTTTCTCGACTACATTAGGTCTTTGCGACGCAACTGAACACCGTTTTGTCTGCTTTACTTCCTTCTCTCCTTGCTTCTATGCTTCCCCCATGTTCTCCAAGCCGCGCCAAGTCGAATCCGAAACCGAGCTCTACGAAGCCGCAGTCCGCGCGCTCATGCGTCGCGCCTATTCCGTTTACGAAATGAAGCAACTCCTCGGCCGCCGCACCGACGACGACAATCTTCTGAAAACAGTCATGGACCGCCTCAAGCGCGCCAAAATGATCGATGACGAACGCTTTGCAAAACAGTTCGCGCGCCAGCGCACAGAAATCCGGCGCCAAGGTAAATTCCGCATCGCACGCGACCTTCGCGCCCGTGGTGTCCCCGACCGCCACATCGAAGCCGCCCTCGCCGAATCCGCCAAGGAAACCGACGAATCCGCTACCGTCCGCCAGCGCCTAGAACGCAAGCTCCGCTCCTTCCGCGGCGAAATCACCGAAAACAAAATCGCGTCGATGTATCGCAGCCTCCTCCGTGCCGGCTTTTCCGCCGACGTCGTCCGCCGCGAACTAAAAGCCGTCACCCGCGCAGAAGCCCCCGAGCCCGAAGCCCAGTCCGAAGACTAAACCGCAACGCACTTCGCGGGCGCCGCCACGAAGCCGCCGCCATCCCGAACGAGAAACCGAATTAATCCTCAAGTTATCTTGATTTGCTATGCTCCATGCTGAATCTCTGACGCCGCGGAGGTACGAAACGAGATGAAACGTTGGATCGTGGTCTTTCTGATTCTCTTCGCGATCGTGACAGTTGTGTACGGCGTTTTCGTCATCCGCCGCGGATTCAGCGCTGCTGATCAGCCGTCGGGCTTGGAGCGCGTCATGGCGCGAGCCGTGCGGAATATCTCAATTCCAGCCCGCGCGCGAAACCAGAAGAATCCGCTGCCCGCGGCTCAGGAGGTATTGGCGGAGGCTAAAGAACGTTTCGCGGAGCGCTGTGCGAACTGCCACGGCAAGGACGGAAACGGCGATTCGAACATTGGACAAAATCTGTATCCGAAAGCGCCCGATCTCCGCAGGCCCGCCACGCAAAATCTCACCGACGGCGAAATCCACTACATCATCAAAAATGGAGTCCGGCTAACAGGCATGCCTGCCTGGGGAAATCCGCACATCGCGCAGGACGACACCGACGCCTGGAAGCTCGTCCTCTTCGTCCGCAGCATCGCCGGCCTGACTCCGCAGGAGCAATCGCAACAAGGTGCAATACTGAAATCGGCTCACTATGTTGGTTCCGCGGCTTGCCAAAAATGTCACGAGCAAATTTACGAGCACTGGAAGAAAACGCCGATGGCCAACGTCGTCCGCGACCCGCGCGAGCACCCCGAAGCCATCATCCCCGATCTAGCCACAAACAATGTCAGCAAAAAGTTCACCAAAACCGAGGTCGCCTTCGTCTACGGAAGCCTCTGGAAGCAGCGCTACTTCACAAAAGTCGGCGATGATTATTTTCCGCAGCCCGCGCAATGGGACGTAACCGCCCACGCATGGAAGCCCTATTTCGTAGCCAAAGGAACCGACTGGTGGGAGCCGTTCTATCCGCCCGACAACATGAAACGTCCGACCGGGCCGACCTGCGACGGCTGCCATTCCGTGGATTACAACATTCATACCAAGAGAGTTGCGGAGTGGAATGTCGGATGCGAGCGCTGTCACGGCCCCGGCAGCGAACATGTCGAACACGCCACGCGCGGCAACATGCTGAATCCGGCGCGCATGAATTACGTCGCCGCAAACGACACCTGCATCCAATGCCACTCGCAAGGCCGCCCGCTCACAAATCCAATGGAAGGAAGTTATTACGACTGGCCCGTCGGCTATCACCCGGGCCAAAATCTCCGCGATTACTGGCAACTCGAAGACCACACGTTGGGCCAACAAACCTTCACGCATTTTGCCGACGGCACCGCGCACAAAAACCGCATGCAAGGCAACGACTTCGTGCAAAGTGTGATGTATCGGCGCGGCGTAACCTGCTTCGATTGCCACGACGTCCACGGCACGGACAACTACGCGCAACTACGCAAGCCCGTCGACAAGCTCTGCCTCGATTGCCACGAGCCCGGCTCACGCAACGGTCCGCGCACAGCAACCCTCGAGGAGCACACGCATCACAAAGCCGGCTCGACCGGCAGCCAATGCGTGGCCTGCCACATGCCGAAAATCGAAGGGACCATTCCCGGCGTTTTCGTGAGCGCACACACGTTCAAATTCATCACTCCCGCTATGACCGACAAATACAAAATCCCCAACCCGTGTACATCCTGCCACACGGATAAGACGACAGTTTGGGCTGCGGAAGAGCTGCGGCACTGGCCAGAGCGCTCTCCGTGGCGGATGGACTAGATGGTTCTCAGCGCGGGGACTTCGGCAGGTGGTTCAAGCGATCAGCGGTGCCGACAGGAAAGTTTCAGCCTCGCGCCGGTTACATTTCCTTTTGCTATGTTAGGATTCTCCGGCGCATTTCATGCGTCATCTCCTATGCTATTTGATGGCAGCAGTTGCGCAGCAACGAGGCCCAGAGACCCATGACGACCGCGGTAGATGTATTGGTTATGGGAGGCGGAGCAACAGGGCAGCTCGCGGCGGCGTATCTTCGCATGCGCTTCCCTAATCTGAAGGTGGCTGTTGTTGAGGGCCCGCACAAGAATCGCCCCATCGTCGGCGAATCGCTGGTGGAAGTCAGCGTCGATTTTCTGTTGGAGATCGGCCTCGGCGCTTACCTCGTCGAAAAACACTATCCGAAATACGGCCTCACCTACTATTTCAAACCTGATATCGACAATCCAGCGGATCGCACGTACGTCGTCGACGAAATTCCCACGGCCCCTCCCATCCTATCTTTCCAAATCAACCGGTTCACATTCGATAAAGAGGTTCGTGACCGCAACATGGAAAACGGCGTGGAGTTGATCGACGCTACCGTGACCGGAGTCGAAATCAACGTCGCCAGAGGCGAGAACGGGCTGCACAAGGTAACCGTGCAGGACGCCGCTGGAGGAAAGCAATCGCTGACCGCGCGCTGGCTCCTCGACGCCACCGGCCGGAACCGCGTGCTGCAGAAACACTTGCAACTCCAGGAAAAGATCAAGGAACAGAAAGACGTCTTCTGGTTCCGGCTGGCGAATTTCAATCCCGATCTCTTGAGCCACATCCACGCGCTCAAGACGCCGAACCGATGCTACGTTCCTTACTACGCGACGCATCACTTCTTTGGAAAGGGCAATTGGATCTGGTGCATCCCGATGCGTTCACCGGATAACGTGCCGCTCATCAGCATCGGCATCACGTATCGTAAGGACGTCTATCCGCACGGCGAGGTGCGGACGATGGAGCAATTCCTGGAATGCGTCGGCCGGGAGCACCCGGTGCTTGTGGAGTTGGTGCAAAGCGGCACGGTGGTCGACACAAATTACTACAACTCCTACATGTGGGAATGCCGCCAGCGCTATTCGCCCGATCGCTGGTACATCATCGGCGATGCTGGCGATACGGTTGATCCACTGTACAGCGTCGGTCTGGCTCTTTCTTCCCTGCAAATCAGGCAGATCGCCGCGATTATTCAAAGAGAATTAAACGGGTGCGACACCAGGGAGTTCACAAAGGATCTCGACACGGTTATCGCCGCGTTTCAGCGCGGAGTCACGCGGGATACTACAAGGCTTTATGAGTGTATGGGTGATGCTTACCGATGCCATCTCGGAGTGCATCTGGCTGTAACCAAGCTTTTTCACCTTGCGCTCCCGTTAGTCATGAACGACTACCTGTGGGACCCGGTCGGAGTGAAACTGATCAACTGGTTTTCCAGTCTCGAAACACTCGAAGGCGATTCCAAGAAAATCCAGGAACTTATACGCGAAGTTGCCGCGAATCCGAAAAACCGCGCGATCGAGAACTTCATCAAAGTGCAGTCAGGCGTGTCCATGAACTTCGGTTACTACGAACACCACCGCGAGGAAGACATTACCGCGTCTTTGTCGAAGATGGCGTTCCACCTCGCACGGTTGCGCCTTTCTCTTCTTAGAAAGCTCGGCTGGCGCGCACTAGCCAATTTCCGCCAGCAGCACGCGCTGCTGAAAGACGTGTTCCGTGGACTTCTCCTCACGCCTTTTCGGGGCACGAAATTGCGAGAAAACTGGTTGGTGCGCATGAAGTTCGCATCGCACCCGATGCAAATGGCGGACATTCACAGAAACGCGAGCTCTAGCGATCTCCTTCAAGGCCGGCATCAAGAAGAGTGAGTCTGGTCGCGGCCGTACTTTCCTTCTCCCAGCGTCCCGTTAAACGCGATTGCCGGTTGGCAGTCAGAAATGCCAGCAAGCCGCCGCATGTCTGCCATTTATCCTGCGTTTAGACACAGCGCGCTAATTTCTTCTCCAGACGGAGAGTCAAGCAACTCCATAGAACCGGTTCGACGACAGTAAAGCTCTCGATTTGGCTTCCGTCGCAAGGGAGGCTTCGCATGAACTTTTGTCGTATTGGACGCGCTGCAAGTGGCGTGGCGTTGATGGTGCTCGGTGCATTTTCACTCGTAACCGCGGCCGCGAACGGCTACCACCTGCTCAAGAAATACAGCTTCGGCGCCGCCGAGGGCAGCACTCGCGAGTACTTTGACTACATCACGGTCGATTCCGCGGCGCGCCGCGTTTATCTCTCGCATGGCACCGAAGTCAAGGTCCTCGATGCGGATAGCGGAGCGCTCATCGGCAACATCACTGGCCTGAAGCAGGATCATGGAGTCGCGATAGCCAGCGAGTTTGGCCGCGGCTTCATCAGTGACGGCGCGCAGGGCAAGGTAATCATTTTCGATTTGAAGACGCTCAAAGTGATCGGCGAAGCCAACGCCCAGAAGGACGCCGACTGCGTCGCCTACGATGCTTTTTCGAAGCGCGTCTTCGTCATGGAAGGCGACCCCCATAGCGCGACCGTGATTGACGCCAAAAGTGGCCGCGTGCTGAGCACGATCGCACTTGGCGGCGGTCCCGAATTTGCCGTCGCCGATGGCAAGGGCACGGTGTACATCAATCTAGAGGACAAGAGCGAACTTCTCGCGGTTGATTCTCGCTCGCTGAAAATCAAATCGCGCTGGCCCGTCGCTCCCGCCGGAGGGCCCACGGCCTTGGCAATAGACGTTCAACACCACCGCCTCTTCAGCGCCGGCCGCGATCCGCAGAATATGGTCGTGCTCGACTCCGACAACGGCAAAGTCCTCCAATCCTTCTCCATCTCCGCCGGAGTAGATGCCGCTGCGTACGAGCCGGAAACCGGACTAATCTTCGTATCGACCCGCGAGGGCAAAGTCCACGTCTTCCACGAAGACTCTCCCGACAAATTCAGCGAGGCCGAAACGATCCAGACCGAACTCGGCGCAAAAACAATGGGCCTCGACACCAAGACCCACAACTTGTTCCTGGATACAGCAGACTTTGCTCCCGCGCCTGCTCCTACGGCCGCCCAGCCGCATCCCAGAAGCGCCGCGATTCCCGGAACGTTTCACGTGCTGGTCTACGGGCGATGAGGGGTATCTACCGCGTTGATGGATTGATGAGCGCGTCTATCGGTTAAATAAGACGACCATCTCGAGATGGATGCGCGGGCGTTGCGACAGCCGCATCATGCGCTTTCTCTGAGATGGCATCGTGTGCTTGTAACTAGGGCTTGGTCTTCTTTTGCTGCTGCTTTTCTGCTTCTTCAATCGCCTTGCGAAAGGCGTCAACTGCCGGAACATCCGGCGAGTGCAAAGCGTTCTTCGCCACATAACGCCATGCAACAGGCCGGTCAAGGGTGTTCCCCGGCCCGCCTTCATACACTATGAACATATCTTCGCTCGGCCCGACCTCCGTTTGAGGGTGAGCCGAAGTATTTCCCGAATCGACTTGGGGAATATCGGGAGGATGACCTTGTTGCCCACCGATATGAATCCCGTTGTCGGTGGGCTGCACAACCACCGGCCGGTCGTTCGTGGGTACACCGCCAATCGTCTGTTGCACCAATTTTCCATTGCCCTTGCGAACGGTGATGACCAGGTCGGCTGTAGACACGGTCTGCGCAAGACTTAGACGTCCCCAGTTCATGATGGCTTTTTCGACGTCGTCCTGAGCAGTCGTGTTGGCCAGAGGAGCGTTCACCGGAATCCCAGCGTCAGGATCGATGAGCACAATGACGGTGTGGGCCCTCAGTACACTAGCAGGCAGGAGAGGTTTTTTCTTGCCTTCCGCAATAGTCAAGCAAGTGAGGAGAAGTACGACGGACAGGAACACGCGCACGCGAATCGGCATCGGAGCCTCCCTGCGGCAAACACAACAGGCATTCTAGACCGCTGCAATATAGATGGGTAATACTTCAACTGGGTTTCATGCCGTTGGGATAAATCTTGGCCAGCCGCGTTACCGGAGAAATGGCTGCGAATATGCCGCGGCTCTCGTTGGCAGGTGAAACAGAGACTTGAAATCGCCGGAATCTGTTACTGGGTCGGTATCAGGTCGCCTCATTAGCCGGGCACTGGTGGGATACAGACTCTAGCGCCGTAATGCATTTGGCATAGGTCCAAATCTGATAAGGTTGAACTCGGTTGTCGGAGGGCATTCATGCCTTGCCTCTTGCTGATCATTTTTCTGGCGTTTCCCCGAATCGCGCTTGTGCTGTTATTCCTCTCCTCGAATTACTTGCAGCGCGCATATCACGGGCTTCTTTTGCCTCTAGTGGGCTTCTTGTTCTTGCCGTTAACTACGCTGGCATACGCCTGGATGGCGAACACGGGGCGGCCTACAGCGGGAATTAATTTGATAATTCTGCTCATAGCCGTGGTGATTGATCTGGGCGGACTCGGCGGTGGCGCTTATCGTCGGAGGCGCGCGTAGCAAGTCTTAATCTGTGAGTGAGCCGCTAAGACTTAAGACCAGGAAACGCTGCTTTATCGGGACTTGAGATGAGGTGTCGAAGATTACTGTCAGTTCGCTGTCTATCGCCTCCTACCAAGAGCGAGAGACCACAAGTTCCTCATCCAATCGGCAGCACTGACAGTACACGTTAAATTTCGGAGACAGGAAAGTTCGAGGTATAC
The DNA here is from genome assembly GCA_963718945.1 of uncultured Acidobacteriota bacterium. Lineage (GTDB taxonomy): Bacteria > Acidobacteriota > Terriglobia > Acidiferrales > UBA7541 > Acidiferrum. The sequence goes on from CAVRAJ010000001.1 coordinate 1,182,552, forward strand.
TTCCGCTGTTCTCTAGCCCCAAAATCGAAGTCTCGAGGGACAACGCACAGTGGCACAACCGCAAACTCTCCCCGCCCATGGCGGCATATTTCAAATATTGAATGGCGCTTACGTCGCTGGCGCTGTCTCCTGCCTCGCCCAACTCGGAATCCCGGACCTTATCGACGCTGCTCCCAGATCGGCCGAGGAATTGGCAAGTCAGATCGGAGCTCACCCACAAGCGCTCTATCGCCTCATGCGCGCCACGGCAAGCGTCGGAGTGCTGTCAGAGGGGCCCGACGGAAAGTTCTCGCAAACGCCGATGTCGGGAACTCTGCGCACCGACGCGACTCCCAGCCTGCGGGCTTTTGCGATCATGGGAGGCAGAGATTGGCACGCGCGCGGTTGGTCACACCTGGAACATTGTGTCCGAACTGGCGGGCAAGCCCTTGACCACATTTACGGCGCGCCCATCTTCGAATTTCTAAAGCAGAATCCAGCCGAAGCGCAGATTTTCAATGACGCCATGACCGGGATATCCATGATCGATAGCCCTGCCGTCGCCGAGGCCTACAATTTTGACGGCATTCGTTCCATCGTGGATGTGGGCGGCGGGCATGGACTTCTTCTGGCAACCATCCTCGAGAGAAATAAGCATTTGAGAGGCACGCTCTATGAGGTGCCCCACGTTCTCGATGGAGCCAGGAACGGACCGCTCAAGCCTATGATGGAACGCTGTACCTTTGCGTCCGGCGATATGTTTGCCTCGGTTCCTGCGGGTGCCGATGCTTACATCATGAAACACATCATTCACGACTGGCCGGACGATAGGTGCCTCCAGATACTCAAAGCCTGCCGCAAAGGCGTGAATCCGGGCGGCAGACTCCTCGTGGTTGACAACGTAATTCAGCCAGGCAACGACTTCTCCCCCGGCAAGTTCCTCGATCTGCAAATGCTGATTTTCCCAAGCGGATGCGAGCGCACCGAAAAACAATTTCGTGAGTTGTTTGCAGCGGCGGGCTGGCAATTGAGCCGGATCATCCCCACCGCTGCTCCCGATTCGATCGTGGAGGGTGTTCCAGCCTAGCGGCCACCAGATCCTCACACCATTCCGATCGAGCCCTCAAAGTCTCTTAAGAGTTATTGAACTACCACGAAGCCGAAGCACATCTCTCGGCGGGCTTTGCACGATTCACGAGCCGTTTTGTCGCTTGATTTGCGTAAGTTCGAAATTGAGGTTGATTAGTCTCTGACGCAGCTCTTTTTTCCATCCGGATTTGTATAGATGTGCTCGCCCGCTGGACACTTAGCTTCGCCGGCTTCTCGAGCCTTGTCGTCTGCGTGTCTCTGATCGTCAGCGCGTTTTTGGTTATCGGCGCGATTTTGATCGTCTGCGTGTCTTTGATCATCGGCGCGCTTCTGATCTTCCGCCCGCCGCCGGTCTGCGTCCTGGCCCGGATCAGGGGCTGGGGCTGCGACCCCTGGCTGTCCCTGCGGTCCCGCTGGACCTGGCGTTTGGCTCCCGGTGCAACCGGCAAAAAGTAGCCCAAACGAGAACGCACCCACAAGTAACGATGTCTTCATCTTCATTCGATTTTTCCTTCGTGGTGCGCTTCAAGTGAGAACGCGGCCACCCTCGACGATTACATGCAGCTAGGATCGTACCCACAGTGGACCTGCGGGCGCTGTTCGAATTCGCACAGTAGTAAAGGAATTTCGAAGGTTAGACGGTCGCCTGGGTGGTTAATGCCGTTCCAAGAATAATCCCCAAAGTGAAAGCACAACCATCGCTAAACCGAGAAGGAGAAAACACATCTTCCCGAAATGTTGGTACGGCCATAGCGCACCGCCCCTCGCACGAAGTGGGGCAGACCGGAGGGAGAGCCAAAGTAGTGCGACACCTAAACCAAATTGAAACAAACTTGGCCAGGCATGAAAGTGGCTCCCTGTAGTCATCACCGTTTTCCGTGATTCCAGTATCTGCCATCATAGGTTCCGTCTGTCAGGGCTTCTCGGATCCCTGCCAAGAATGACAACAGAGCGACATCCACATAATAAGTCGATACATCAGAGTTGAGCCTGAATTTGCCTGGGAGATTGCAGGGGTATCGGTGCTCTGCGATAATCACGTGATTCGGCTAGCGGAAAGATTGGGGCAGACGTGACGGACGACCATTCCAGCAAGAAATTCATGAGCGGAAACGAGATACGCGAGAAGTTTCTGCAATTCTTCGAAAGTAAAGGCCATCGCCGCGTCCGCAGCTCCTCGCTCGTGCCCCACGGCGATCCGACGCTGCTGTTTACGAATGCGGGGATGAACCAGTTCAAGGACGTCTTCCTCGGCTTAGAAAAGCGCGACTACAACAAAGCCACCACCGCCCAAAAATGCGTCCGCGCCGGCGGCAAACACAACGACCTCGAAAATGTCGGCTTCACCAAGCGCCACCACACTTTCTTCGAGATGCTCGGCAATTTTTCCTTCGGCGACTATTTCAAGGAAAAAGCCATTCCCTACGCCTGGGAACTGGTCACGTCGCCTGAGTGGTACGGCATCGCCAAAGAAAAGCTCTACGTAACGGTCTTCGGCGGCGCCGACCTTTCTCCGTCCGGTCATCCTGAGCGTAGCGAAGGATCAGGGCTTCGTCACAACTCGGAGAGCTTGTCCTCGTCCGGCGGCATAACTCTAGGCGTCGATGAAGAAGCCCGAAAAATTTGGCTCGACCAAAATGTTCCGCCCGAACGCGTCGTCCCCGTCCCCGGCCTGAAAGACAATTTCTGGGCCATGGGCGACACCGGCCCCTGCGGCCCCTGCAGCGAAATTTTCTACGACATGGGCGTCGAAGCCTCCGAAGAAGGCCACGTGGGCGATAAGGAATGCAAATTCCCCTGCGACTGCGGCCGCTACGTCGAAATCTGGAATCTTGTCTTCATGCAATTCAACCGTGACGCCACCGGCACTCTTACATCTCTTCCCAAACCCTGCGTAGACACAGGCATGGGCCTAGAACGCGTCGCCGCCGTCCTCCAAGGCGTCATTTCGAACTACGACACCGATCTCTTTCAGCCTCTACTATTGCGAGCCTCCTTTCTCTGCAAAAAGAACTTTGATGTGGACAAAGAGATCGTTGAGCCAACAGAAGGAGCGGCATCATTACGAGTCATTGCCGACCACTCAAGAGCGACCACATTCCTAATAGCTGGCGGCGTTCTACCTTCAAATGAAGGTCGGGGCTATGTGCTGCGAAAGATCATGAGGCGCGCAATTCACCATGGCAGGCTTCTCGGCGCGACCGAGCCGTTCTTATTTGAAATGGTAAACGCCGTCCGCGAGGTTATGGGAAAGGCTTATCCCGAGATATCGGAAGCAATGAATCCTAGGATTCCAGATATCGTACGAAATGAAGAAAAAGGCTTCGACCGCACGCTGGTAAAGGGAGTGCGTGAATTCGAGCTAGCGGTATCGACAGAAAAATCGGCCTGGCTTAAAAACAAGGTCAACGACTTTTTAACGGATCGCGGAACGACTCCAAGCGCGGAAGCGCTGGATGAGGTAGATGCCTGGATTCTGATCAAAGGGCGATCCCCTATGCACGTCGACACCGGAAGCGCGGAGAGAATGGTCGGACGCAGCCTCACCCCGGAATTTCTCGACTACCTAAGGTCGGAGGCCGAGCCCGTTTTCTCAGGCGAGAGCGCGTTCCGCCTGTATGACACATTTGGACTGCCGTGGGATTTTATCCAAGATTTGGCGCGCGATGAAGGAATGAGATTCGATCAAGCAGGATTTGAGCGGGCGATGGAGGAGCAGAAGACGCGGGCGAGGGCGTCGTGGAAAGGTGGCGCGGGCAAAGAGGCGGTGAGTCCGGCGTACGCGAAGATTGCGGAGACGTTCAAGACGGAGAAGGATTTTTATCAGGCGACTTCGACGAAGGACGCGCGAATTGAAGCAATCTTAAGCAAGGCCGGACCGGTCCACGAATTGAAGCCTGGCGAATCGGGCGAGGTTGTTCTCGACCGCACTGTGATTTACGCCGACTCGGGCGGGCAAATGGCGGACACCGGCGCGTTCTATGACAGCTCAGGCGCGCAATTGCTCGCCGAAGTCACGGGCGCATATTATCCAGTCGCGGGACTCGTCGCGCACAAAGTCCTAGCCAAGGAAACGCTCCATGTGGGAGACCGCGTAGCGGTCGTCGCCGACGCGGAGCGGCGCGCGCGCATTATCCGCAATCATTCAGGCACGCATCTCGTCCATGCCGCGCTGCGAAATATTTTGGGGACGCACGTAAAGCAGGCCGGCTCGCTGAATGCGCCGGAACGCCTCCGCTTCGACTTTTCGCACTTCGCTCACGTCGATCCAGAAGAGCTAAAAGACATCGAGCAGCAAGTGAACGACGAAATCCGCCATAACACCGAAGTGGGAACCGAGGTCACTTCGCTGGACCATGCGCTCGCCTCCGGGGCCCTGGCTTTCTTCGGCGACAAATATCCCGAGAGCAACGTCCGCGTCGTCACCATTCCCGACGAGCGCGCCCCTAGAGGTTTCTATTCCAAGGAGTTATGCGGCGGCACGCACGTCCTCCGCATCGGCGACATCGGCGTCCTGAAAATCGTCAGCGAAGGCTCGGTTGCGGCAGGCGTCCGCCGCATCGAAGCTGTTACTGGGATTGGAGCCTTGGAGCATTATCAGCATCAAGCCCGGACCCTGTCGTATTTAACCAGTCAGTTAAATACGAGTGAGGATTCCGTGCTGGCCACGGTCGAAAAGCTTAACCATACGGTTAAACAGCTCGAGAAGGAGCTGGAGACGCAGAAGCGCGCCGGAGCGCTTGGCCAGCTCGACCAGCTTGCCGCGCAGGTCCAAATGGTCAAGGGCGTAAAGCTGGTGGCTGCGGAGGTTACGGGAACGGACCGGGAAGGTCTCAGGCAATTGGTGGACTCACTTAGACAAAAACTTGGGTCCGGTGTGGTAGCCCTGGGTATGCCGGAAGACGGTAAAGTAGCCCTGATTGCCGGAGTGACTAAGGACCTGACCGCTAAAGTCCATGCTGGCAAGCTGATACAGACACTGGCGAAAATGGTGGGCGGATCCGGCGGCGGAAGACCCGATTTGGCGGAGGCTGGCGGAAAAGACACATCGGCGCTAAAAAGTGCCCTAAGTTCTATCCCCTCCCTTCTGGAGCCGTTGCTATAATTCGCCCGTAGCGCCAGAAGCGTGTCCGTTGAGAGACACTTGCGCGGTTGTGCTTGGAGCGCGAGGATCTTCGTCAAAAGACACGGCTTCACAAAGACGCGTCGGCCTCGAAACCGTTTTCGAGACGTTGTTTGCAAAACTCTCTGAAACGCGGAGGCTGCCCCGAACACGATCATGGCATCACCGTTTGACAGCCTTCCCCGAGGCACGATGGTAAAACGCACAGACCAACTCACGGTCATGACGGCCTGCATCTATTTGGGAGCATTCGCTTTGTGTGCTGCTGCTTGGGCACCCAGAGCGAGCGCCCAGATCGTCAGAACTGTGGATTCGAGCGGGCGGGAGCTGTTCGTCAACGCCGACCCGCCAGCTTCGGTCAGATTAAAACTAGCCGCCGCTAAGTCGCGCAAAACCATCTACCTCCCTGCTGAATCTACATTTATGGGCCGGAGCCGTCCGGAAATGAGTATCGACCGGGATGGCGCCGAAAAGCTCGTGAAGGAAGCGGCGGAGAGGCACAACGTGGACCCGGCTTTGGTCCGCGCGGTGATCGAGACGGAATCGAACTGGAATCCGTACGCGGTGTCCCGCAAGGGCGCCGGAGGACTGATGCAGTTGATTCCAACGACGGCACAACGGTACGGTGCAAACGACGTGTTCAACCCGCAACAGAATATCGACGCCGGGGTTAGCCATCTAAAGTGGTTGCTGGAACGATACAATGGCAACCTGGATTTGGCTCTGGCGGCGTACAATGCGGGTGAGGGGGCTGTTGATCGGGCTCACGGCATCCCTGCGTTCCGAGAAACTCGGAACTACGTGCAAAAGGTACAGGATGCGTATTTCAGGCCTGGATCGGGTCGTCTTGAAGGCGCGTTCACGAATCCGCGCGCAATCCACAGAGAAGTCGACTCGAACGGCCGCATCATTTTCCGGAACGATTGATTTAAGCAGGACTGAGCCTGCCGTGCCGCGGCGGGCCGTCCGGGGAATCGCAAGGCGATTCCAAGAATGAAGGCCCGCGGGGGCCTGCGGTCGTCCTTTAAAAGGGCATTCCAAGAATGTAGGGCGCGCATGTTGGGGGTCCGAAAAATTTCGCACAGAAGATTCGCCCGGCTTTCGCCAGTTTTTGTAGCGCTGGGAATCGCCGCCTTGGGCAGCTGCGGAGGAGTGTGCGCGACTTCCGCCCGCGCGGCGGACACGCAGACGAAGAGCGCGGCCAGGCGCGAGGCCGCGGAGGCGCAATTCGCGCGAGCGGAAGAACAACGCTCGATCTTGAATGGGAGGCCGGCGGAAAAGCGAACGCTTGCGGAATACAAACAAGCCGTAGCCAGCTACCGGCGAGTTTACCTGATCACGCCGCGCGCGCCGGAAGTGGCGGATTCGCTGCTGTCGGTCGCGGAACTTTACACGGAGATGGGAGACCGCTTCGGACGCAACTACTACCAGTCGGCGGTGGATGCGTACCAGTTTCTCGTCCACGAATATCCGTCGAGCAAATACACGCAGGACGCGCTGCTGCGCATGGGAAAGCTGCAAAGAGACCAACTCGGGGACAGCACGCAGGCCACAAAGACGTACGAAGATTTTCTGAAGAAGTATCCGCGTTCGCAGCGGAAGCGCGAAGCGCAGGAGGCGCTGGCCGAGTTGGCGCTGCTACGGCACAGCGAAACACCAGAGGCCGCAGGAAATGTTTCGGATGGTGCGGAAACAGCGACGGAACAGCCAGGACCCGTCCAAGGGGGAGTTGAGGCGACCGGGCGAAGCGCTTCCGGGGGTGTTCCACGCATCCGGCGAATCACAGCGAGCGCGAATGCCGACGAGACTCGCGTGACCATCGACCTCGAAGACTCCGTGCAATATACATCCGCGCGAATCGCCAATCCTGAGCGCATATTCTTCGATTTGCATTCGGCGCGGCTGACGCCGGAAGTGGCGCGAGGCAATGTGCAAGTCACCGGGAATCTCTTGACGGGAGTGCGGGTGGCCCAGAACCAGGCGGGCGTGGTTCGCGTGGTCCTGGACGTAAATGGAGTGAAAGATTACGCGGCGTCGCTGGTGGATAATCCGCCGCAGTTGGTGATTTATTTGTATTCGGACCTGCGGCATGGCGGGCTAATGCGCGCGGCGAATTCGAAAACCGCAAAGCCGAAACGAGGAGCGGTGCAGGCGAGCGAGGAAGCCACGGCCGGGTCGGATGATGCTGGGAACGTAACATCTGTTTCCGCAAAAAATCCGGCTGTGGACCCCGGCGTTTCTCCCGCAAACGGAATGGCGAGGGGCACGACGGCCCGCGGGAAGAATTCTCGCGCGAAGCGCTTGAGTACTTCTAACACGAAGCCCGACCTGATCCGGCCGAGTGGGACGCCGGAGCCGACGCGTGACGGGCAATCCACGCTGACACGAGCGCTGGGACTAAAGATTGGGCGCATTGTCATCGATCCGGGACACGGTGGGCATGACACAGGGACGATCGGGCCGACCGGGTTGATGGAGAAGGATCTGTGCCTGGACGTGGCGCTGCGACTGGGGAAGATCATCCAGCAGCGCTTGCCGAGCGCGGAGATCGTGTACACGCGCTCCGATGACACATTTGTCCCGCTTGAGGAGCGGACAAACATCGCGAATCAGGCGAAGGCCGATCTTTTTATTTCGATTCACGCGAATTCGAGCCACGACCAGGCCGCGCGAGGCGTCGAGACCTACTACTTGAACCTGAAAGGGTCAGCGGAAGCGATGGAGGTGGCGGCGCGGGAAAACGCGTCGTCGGATGAGGGCATCCACGACCTCGAGGACATGGTGAAGAAGATCGCGCAGAACGAAAAGATCGATGAATCGAAGGAATTCGCGGCGGATATTCAGGATTCGCTGGCAAAGCGCATGCAGAAAGCCAGCAAGACGGTAAAAAACCGCGGCGTGCGCAAGGCCCCATTCGTGGTGCTGATTGGGGCGGACATGCCGTCGATCCTCACGGAGATTTCGTTCCTCAGCAATCCCTCGGATGAGCAACTGCTCAAGAAACCGGAATACCGGCAGCGGGTCGCGGAAGGGCTATACCAGGGTGTAGCGGACTACTTGCAAAGCATGAATAGCGTTACGCTGAATCTGCCAGCGAGGAGCGCACCCAGGCGGGCGGCGGCGCCCACTCCAGTTGAACAATCCCGGAACCAACGGTAGTCTGGTGGTGTCTAACTCCGGTGGAGTAACTCGCCCAGAGATGAGCGCTTCGGATGCGAAGGTTTTTCTTTTTTAAGCACATCGTAGTGGCTTCTCAGTTGTTCGCCTTCACGGCCACTACGCACTGCGCCACCGTTCAGCGTGGCCTCCAGGATGTTTTCCCCTCTCGATTTGACAGTTGGGTAGCCACCGCTTCCCCTATAAAGACGATGCCAACCCCGCAGCAATGGGCACTGCTGAACGAAGCCGGTCTGAAAGATGCGTTCGCGAGACCGTATTCAAACGGGCCGCAATCTCTGGGAGTCTCTCTCGAGTTGTTCAGCGATCCTTCAGGCGCCTACCAAGCTTACACGGCGGCACTGGATCCTGAGATGCAGCCGTCGAATGTGGGGCCTCTGACGGCGGTGGGCCACGCACGACTCTTGGCGCTGATTGGAAATGTCCTGATGCAGGTCGATAATCCCGAGCGCGCATCTACAAAGGAGTTGCAAGAACTTGTGGCCCGTGTGCGAAAGTTTGCTGATTCTTCGCCGCTGCCGCCTGTCCGTAATTATCTTCCCGACAAGGGCCGCGTGCTTGGGACGGAAAGATACGCACTGGGTCCAGAAGCAATGAGGGCGGCACTTGTTGGAGCAGGTCGAGCGGACTTGGCTCGGCTGGCGGATGAAGCGGGGTTTTCGGACAAGGCTGAAGTCATGCTTGCGCGATACGCGGGCCGGGGCAAGGACGGCGGTATTTTGCTACTGCTGGAATATCCGACGCCGCAACTGGCGGAGCAACATATTCATCACCTGGATGAAGTGCTTCCGGCCACAGCGAAACAGCAGGGCCTGAACATCGTTCGAAAGGGGTCACTGCTTTCGATGATCGTATCGCCCAGTTCGCCGGAGTACGCCAAGAGCCTGCGGGAGGCGATCGACTACGAAACGAAAGTGACCTGGAACGAGCCGAGCCAAACGGCGACGGATCCTCCGATTACGAGCACTATCGTTAAAATCATCATGGGGACGGGGGTGTTCATGGTCGCGGCGGTGGTGCTGGGGATTGCTTTCGGCGGTGTGCGCGTGGTGACGAAGATTTTCTTCCCCGGCAAGGTGTTTGACCGTGCGAATCAGATGGAGATCCTGCAACTGGGCCTCTCTGGAAAGCGGATCGATCCGAGCGATTTTTACTAAGTTATTCTCCTGCTGCTGAACCGCGCGGAATCCAGAGTCGTGGGAGTCGAAGAAAAGCGGCAGCAGGGCTGCCGCACTCCAGATAGGCCCCTTCCAGAAATATAACCAGCCAGCTTTCCGCGCGTCTAACGGAGGCACGCTGTTTTGCGCCTTGGTGTGGGCGCAAAGGTGTCGTAAAATTTGCGATTACGCCGAGGGAGACGGGCTCAACGATGGCAGGCCTATACAGAATGAAGAACAAACAGCGAAGGCGCACGTTGATGCTGCTGGCCGGTGGTCCGCTCATTGTCGCGAGTTTCGGAACGGCAGGTTGCGGGCAAAAGACGTCCGCGGGGGGCCCCGGGAGTGGGGGGCCGCCGGCGATGCCAGTTCAAGTGGAAGTAGCGCAATCGATCCGAATTCCGGACACGACCGAGTACTTGTCCGTGCTGAAGTCGCGGCAATCCGCGATGATTAACCCGCAGGTGGAAGGGCAAGTTACCAAGATATTTGTAAAGTCAGGCGACCAAGTGACCGCGGGGACTCCGCTGCTGCAGATCGATCCGCTCAAACAGGAAGCTACGGTCAGCAGCCAGCAAGCGACGCTGGCGGCGCAGGAGGCCAACCTGAACCTGGCGAAAATCTCGCTGGAGCGGGCGCAAAGGCTATTTGCGGCGCAAGTGATCAGCAAACAGGATTTCGACAACGCACAGTCCGCCTATGACGCGGCAGCGGCGCAAATGAAAGCGCTTTCGGACCAGGTCGAGCAACAAAAGGTGGAGTTGCGTTACTACAAGGTGAGCGCGCCTGCCGAGGGCATTGTCGGGGACATCCCCGTACACGTCGGCGATCGTGTGACGGTCTCGACGCTTTTGACGACGGTTGACCTGCCGGGAGCGCTCGAAGCGTATATCTATGTTCCGGCCGACCGGGCTAAAGACCTGCGGCTCGGCTTGCCGGTGAGATTGCTGGATGAAAACGGTAATTCGATATCCGACACGCGCATCACGTTCGTATCGCCGCAAGTGGAAACCGACACGCAAACAGTACTGGCAAAAGCAGCCGTGGAGAACGCACGTGCGAAGCTGCGCATATCACAGCAGGTGCGGGCACAGGTGACTTGGGGCTCGCACGACGGGCCGGTTGTGCCGGTGCTCGCGGTGCTGAGGATCAATGGGCAGGCGTTTGTGTTTGTCGCGGTACACGAGGGGAATGGAACGGTGGCGCGGCAGAGACTTCTAAAACTCGGGGACACGACAGGCAATGACTACGCCGTGCTGGACGGGCTGAAAGCCGGCGACCACATCATCGTTTCCGGCACACAATTCCTTCAGGATGGCGCTCCGGTGACGGAGCAGATTCAAAAAGTAACGAAGCAGGGCGACGACAAAGGCGCCGCGGCGCGCTAAGCGCCTCTTACCCGATGAACGACCCCCTCCCAATCCAAACAAAGGCGGAACCCCGCATTGTTCGTTGATTTTTTCATACGGCGTCCGGTATTCGCTACAGTTTGCGCGCTGATGATCATTTTGGCGGGCGCGATTTCGATTCCCACGCTACCCATAGCGCAGTTTCCAAACCTGGCGCCGCCACAAGTGGTGGTTACGAGCACGTACATCGGCGCGAACGCGCAAACGGTGGAATCGGCGGTGACGATTCCGCTGGAACAAGCGATCAACGGCGTGCCAGGCATGAAGTACATCACGTTGACGAGCAGCAATAGCGGCGTGAGCACCATCACGGTCACGTTTGACGTTACGCGCGACGTGGACCTGGCTTCGGTGGACGTGCAGAACCGCGTGAGCCAGGCGCTGGGCCGCCTGCCGGATGAAGTGAAAAATACGGGCGTGATTATCACCAAGCAGGCCAGCGGATTCGTGTTCGGAGCCGGCGTTTATTCGGAACACGGGGAATACGACAGCCTCTTTCTCAGCAACTACATCGATGTATACGTGCGCGATGCGCTGAAGCGCGTGCCGGGAGTGAATGACGCGTTCATCTTCGGAGAGCGAAAGTACGCAATGCGCGTGTGGCTCGATCCGGGACGTATGGCGCAGCGCGGCCTGACCGCCACAAACGTGATCGCCGCGTTGCAAGAGCAGAACGTGCAAGTGGCCGCGGGACAAATCGGGCAGCCGCCCAATGCAGGTGACCAAGCGTTTCAGATTAGCGTGAGAGCCGTCGGGCGGCTGACGAGTCCGGCGGAGTTTGACAACATTATTTTGAAGACCGGGACGGATGGCACGCTTGTGCGGGTGAAGGATGTGGGCCGCGCGGAGCTGGGCGCCGAGAATTATGACGTGCGCGTACGGTTCAATGGGCACGATGCCGTGGGCTTTGGGGTGACGCAACTACCGGGCGCCAATGCGCTGGACGTGGACCGCGCGGCGAAAGCTGAACTTGTGAAGCTTTCGAAGGGTTTCCCACCTGGATTGAAATATGCGGTGGCGTTTGACTCCACGACCGTTATCGGCGAATCGATCCGGGATGTGCTGATTACCCTGCTCGAAGCCATCATCCTGGTCATTGCGGTGATCTATCTATTTTTACAGGATTGGCGGAGCACCCTTATCCCCGCGGTCACGATCCCGGTTTCGCTGATTGGGACGTTTGTTTTTATCAAGCTGCTGGGATTTTCAATCAATACGCTGACGCTTTTCGGAATCACGCTGGCGACGGGGCTGGTGGTTGACGATGCGATCGTGGTGATCGAAAACGTCGAGCGGCACATCATGGAAGGAATCACGGAACCGCATAACGCGGCGAGCGCGGCGATGAAAGAGGTGGCGGGAGCGGTGATCGCCACATCGCTTGTGCTCGTGGCGGTATTCGTGCCAGTCGCTCTGTTTCCAGGAACGACGGGGATTTTGTTCCGGCAATTCGCGCTCACCATCGCGTTTTCGGTTTCGATTTCCGCATTTAATGCGCTGACGCTGACGCCGGCTCTTTCCGCGATACTGCTCGGGCACCATCGCGAGCGCGCGGAAGGAAGATTTTTTCGTGCGTTCAATCGCATGGTGACTGGCGGAACGAATTTGTATCGCAATACGGTGCGCCGCGCGATTGGCTGGCGCTTCGCCGCGCTCCTGCTCTTTTTCGTGGCGTTGGGAATGACGTACTGGATTTACAACAAAGTTCCCCGTGCGTTTATTCCCGAAGACGATCAAGGCTACATCATCATCGCGGTGCAAGCTCCGCAGGGCGCGTCCTTGCAGTACACGGTCGAGATTTGCGGAAAAGTGGAAGAGACTCTTTCGCATGTTCCAGAGGCGGCGGGGGCCTTCGCGCTTCCCGGATTCAGCCAGTTTGGCGCCGCGCCGAATCGCGCCATGATGTTCATCAACCTGAAGCCATTCTCGGAGCGCAAAGGCGAGCAACATACCGCGGCAGCAATTATTCAGCGACTGCGCGGGCAGCTCTTTGCGATTCAAGGCGCGCTAGTCATACCTTTCAATCCGCCCGCGGTACAAGGCTTGGGACAATTCGGAGGGTTTCAGTATGAACTGGAAGACCTCGGACGGAATTCCCTGCAAACGATCGCGGATACGGCGAACAAACTTACAGTGCAAGGAAACGCGACGAAGGATTTAGTCGGCCTGTTCACCAGTTTTACGGCAAACGACCCGCAATATCTTGTGCGAATCGACCGCGAAAAAGCGAAAAGCCTGCAAGTGCCGCTGAACCAGGTGACGGATGCGCTGCAGGTGTACATGGGATCGGAATACGTGAACGATTTCGATTTCAACAACCGGTCGTACCGCGTTTATGTTCAGGCGGACAGCCAGTACCGCTCGAAGCCGAAGGATATCGGGCAATATTATTTGCGTTCGGACACTGGGCGGATGATTCCACTGGACAATTTAGTGACCGTGGAGCCGACGGCAAGCGCGCAAGTGATCAGCCACTACAATCTTTTCCGGTCGGCGGAAATTGACGGATCGGCGGCGCCGGGACACAGTTCCGGCGAGGGCATCGCTGCGATGGAAGAGCTTTCGAAGAAAGTGCTGCCGCAGGGCATGACGTATGAATGGAGCGGTCTGTCGCTGGAAGAGATTCAGTCTGGAGGGAAAGCGTTGATCCTTTTTGGGCTCGGACTGGTTGTCGTGTACCTCACGCTGGCGGCGCAGTATGAGAGCTTCGTGCTGCCCTTTATCGTTCTGATGGCCGTGCCGGTGGCGATTTTAGGAGCGATCGGAGCGCAGTCGCTGCGAGGATTGCAGAATGACGTTTACTGCCAGATCGGGCTGGTGATGCTCATCGGCCTTGCCAGCAAAAATGCGATCTTGATCGTTGAGTTTGCGGAGCAATTACGCGAGCAGGGGATGACTATCGTCGAAGCAGCGATCGAATCGGCGCGTATCCGGCTGCGGCCGATTTTGATGACGTCGTTTGCGTTTATTCTGGGTGTCGTGCCGCTGGTGCTGGCGACCGGCGCGGGGCGCGCGGGACGAATTTCCGTGGGAACGACAGTGTTTGGCGGAATGATTGCGGCGACAACACTGAACCTGCTATTTATTCCTGTGCTTTACGTGATCGTGAAGAGTATCTTCCCTGGCGGTCGAGTGAATACACCGCCGATCGAGCACTAATCTCCTTTTCTGAATGAAAAATTGATTTACGGGTTTTGCGTCGCCAGTGCGGCGGAGCTTCGCTTTGCCTCACCGCTTTTTAAGGAGGCACACGCCTGACCAGGGACGGTCGCGCCGGGACTTTTCCGTTTCAGGGAGAAGCGCGAAGAGGCTCATGAAAAAGGAGAGGCGCTTGAGGCGCGCGGCGTTTTTGAGAAGCGAACGCACATCGACGGGTTTCCAGCCGTAGGTGATGAAGAAGTCCGGCCCTTCCTGAGGAGCAAATTTGAACGGCGCGGCCTGAGTCAACTGCTTGGCTGTCCTTTTTGCGAGCATGCGAAGAAGTCCGGGCGAAGCGATATCGAGAATCCAGGACTGAAAGCTGGGAGGGGCGGCCAGATCCTTAGCGAGGCCGGCCACGTCTTCAGCATTCAAATAAATGAGCAGTCCCTCGGAGACGATGAGAGCTTTGGCGGCCCGGCGGCCGAGTTGCGCGAAGAGATCGCGACGGGCGGCAACGTCTGAAAGATCGAGGCGGATGCGTTCCAGCGAGCAGACGGGGTTTTCGTCGCGAAGAATTTCCTCTTTGTAGGAGAGAATTTCGGGGAGATCGACTTCGATCCATTTAAGCGAGAGCGGGAGCTGCATGCGGTAGGGGCGCGCGTCAAGACCGGCGGCGAGGTTGATGACCATGTCGACGCCTTGCCGGACCTGCTCGTTGATGAGATCGTCGCCGAGGCACGTGCGGGTGATCATGCTCCAGTCGTTATCGCGGCCGAGGGGCATGGACTGTGCGATTTGTTCGCCGCGTTCTCCGGCGAGGCGGCGCGCGAAGGGATCGCGGAAATGCGCGTCTGAACGCTCGGTTTCGCGCGCGCGATAGACGGCAACCCAGCGGGCGGTGTCGGACACGTTGCGAATCAGCGGTTCTGATTGTGGCCCGGGATTCGGCTGGGCTGACGAATCCGATGCCTCTTGCTGCTCATCCACCTGATTGCCTCTCGAGGATGCGCTACTACGATACTCGAAAACGACGTTCTTGCTGTGGATTTCGGAGATGCTAAGCGGTCGCAGTTTGTTCCTTGTTAAAATCCGCGAAGTTCTTGCCTTCGTCGGCCAGCCGCTTCAGAAGCGGAGCCGGTTCCCAAAGTTCGCCGTGCTGTTTATGGAATTCTTCAATGCGATCGCAGACCTTTTTCAAACCGACGGTATCCGCGTACCACATCGGACCGCCGCGATAGGCCGGGAAGCCGTAGCCGTTGAGATAGATGATGTCGATATCGACAGCGCGCAGGGCAAATCCCTCATCGAGAATGCGCGCGCCTTCATTGACCAGCGCATAGACGCAGCGATCTACGATCTCTTCTTTGGAAATTTGGTGTTGCGGGATGCCTGCTTCCCCTGCCCATTTGCGGACTAACTGGGCGACTTCCGGATCGGCACTTGCGCGGCGATTTTCGTCATATTTGTACCAGCCGGCCCCGGTTTTCTGGCCGTAGCGGCCGATCTCGCAGAGGTTGTCTCCAGCAAAAGCGTGGCGAATCCCAAGCTTTTCCAAATGACGATATTCTTTGCGGATTCGCCAGCCAACATCGAGACCCGCGAGATCTCCAACGGCGAGAGGGCCCATGGCCATGCCGAAATTGTAAAGCGCGGAATCGACGTCCTCGACGCTTGCGCCTTCTTCCAAAAGAAATACCGATTCGCGAACATAAGGATGAAACATGCGATTTCCAACAAATCCGCGGCAGTTCCCTACCAGGACGCCGACTTTCCCGAGCTTCTTCGAAAGTTGCATGCAGGTGGCGATGACTTCTTTGGCGGTGGCTTTGCCGCGAACGATTTCGAGCAGACGCATCACATTTGCTGGGCTGAAGAAATGCGTGCCGATCACAAATTGCGGACGCGAAGTCGCGGAGGCAAGTTCATCGATATCCAGCGTGGATGTGTTGCTGGCGAGAATGGCGCCGGGTTTGCAGATACGGCCGAGTTCAGAGAAAACTTCCTTTTTGAGCGTCATGCCTTCAAAAACTGCTTCGATCACTATGTCAGCGTTCACGAAAGATTCGTAAGTGAGAGTGGGTTGAATCAGCTTGAGGCGCTCGTCAACAAAGGCTTGCGTGAATCGGCCGCGTTTCACCGAGGTCGCATAATTTTTTTGTACGCTTGCGAGGCCTCGGTCTAGCGCCGCCGGGTCGGCCTCTTTCAAGAGAACGGGAATGCCGGCGTTGGCGAAGACCATGGCGATGCCGCCGCCCATCGTTCCGGCGCCAACGACCGCGGCCGCATTTACGGGAATGAGCGGTGTGTCCTTGGAGATGTCGGGGATCTTCGCTACTTCGCGTTCGCCGAAGAAAACATGGATGAGAGCCTTCGATTGATCGGAAAACAGGCAATCCATGAAGAGCTTGCGCTCGAATTTACATCCTTCTTCAAACGGGAGTTTTGCGGCCGCTTCGACCGCGTCGATGGCTGCCAGCGGCGCGATCATCCCGCGCTGCTTTTTGCGGGCGTTTTCGCGAGCAGCGGCAAAGATTGGGGTATTTTGTTCCGCCGAGCCGAGTTTATCGTTTCGTTCGCGAGTTTTGCGGACGGGCTTATCCGCGATTTCGCGCGCAAAAGCGACGGCGCCAGTCAATAAATCGCCGGCGATCAAGCGGTCGACGATTCCGAATTGGAGAGCTTCATCGGCCTTGATCGGACTGCCGCCGGCGCACATATCAACAGCTTTTGCGGTACCCGCGAGCCGCGGCAATCGCTGCGTTCCGGCCGCGCCGGGGATAATACCGAGCTTCACTTCTGGTTGCCCGACTTGCGCACTCGGCACGGCCACGCGATAGTGGCCAGCCATGGCGAGCTCGAGGCCGCCTCCAAAGGCGCTGCCATGAATGGCTATTACGATGGGCTTGCGAGAATTCTCGATTTTCAAGAGCAGCGAAGGCAGATCCAGACCCCCGCCGGGCTTGCCGGATGTGATCTTGCCAAATTCCTTGATGTCAGCGCCGGCAATGAAAGTCTTGCCGCCTCCGATAAGCACTGCTGCTTTGACGGTTTCGTCCCTATCGATCTTCTCGATCGCGGCGGCGATGCCTTCTGGAACGCCAGGGCTCAATGCGTTTACGGGAGGATTGTTGATGGTGATCACGGCGATGCCATTGTCCTTCGTGAGTTGAACCAGGTCGCTCATCGTTGGCCGCTCTTTCTCGTAAAATGGCGCATAACGAATAGTAACAAACGCGCTTCGCGACGGTTGGACCCGCGCGGAATTGCATCTTATTTTATAAGGCTTCTCACTTACGGCTGGCAAATTCAGGCCGGATCGTATCTTGCCCGCCCCAATATTTTTTGCGCAGTTCCCTTTTCAGGACTTTGCCGGTGCCCGTTTTTGGCAGGCTCTCGTAGAACTCGACAGAGCGGGGCGCTTTGTAATGCGCGATGCGAGCACGGCAAAACTCAAGCAGTTCTGCTTCCGTAGTTTGTGACCCGGGCTTCAGCACGACCAGTGCTTTCGGCACTTCTCCCCATTTCGCGTCGGGGACGGCGACGACGGCAACTTCATAGACGCTCGGATGTGCGAGCAGGGCCTTTTCCACCTCCAGCGAGGAGATATTTTCGCCGCCGCTGACGATAATTTCTTTCTTGCGATCGACGACGAGAATGTATCCGTCCTCGTTGATTGTGGCCATATCGCCAGTATGAAACCAGCCGCCGCGCATGGCCTCGGCGGTAGCTTGCGGTTGGCCCCAATAACCCTCCATAACCACATCGCTGCGGGCCAGGACTTCACCGATGCTTTGCCCATCGTGCGCCACATCCTTGTCGTTCGCGTCCACGACCCGAAGCTCGACTCCGGCAATGGCGAAGCCGGTCATGGCCTGGCCGGCATATTTTTGATCCCCTTGCCAATCGAGGCCGGGTTTCATTCTGGAAATGGAAAGGATGGGTGAAGTTTCCGTAAGGCCGTAGCCAGAGCGGCAGGACGCTCCAAGTTTTTCTTCGACCTCGCGCACCAGAGTTGGAGACGAAGCGGCTCCGCCGATATTGATGATGCGAAGACTGCTCAAATCATATTTCGTGCGCTCTGGGCAATTGACGAGAGCCGTGGCCATAGCCGGCACAAGGCACAAGGTTCGAACTCGTTCCTGTTCGATCAGGCGGAAAATCCGCGCGGTTTCAAAACGCTGGAGCATTACGTGCTTCCCGCCGGTCAGAGCAAGCATGTGCGGAGTGCCCCAGCCATTGGCGTGAAATAGCGGGATGGTATGGAGGTGCACGGCTTCCGCAATGGGATCGTCGGTGAGAGAGGCGTAGAGAGCGTGCATGTAGACGTTTCGATGCGTCAGCATCACGCCCTTGGGATTGGCGCTGGTGCCGCTAGTGTAAAAAAGTTCGCAGACGGAGTCCTCATCCACTTCCAAGATGTCCGTGCGATAAGGAGAAGCGGAAGCGAGCAAATCGTCGTAACTTTTTGGAACGAGCCAGTCAGACTGCGGGGCACCATCGAGAAGATGGAAAGTTTCAACCGTCGATAACCCTTGACGAAAAGAATCTACCGTGTTGAGAAATTCTCTTTCGAGGAAGAGCACTTTTGCTCCGGCGTCGTTCAATATGAAAGCCAGTTCGTGGGGAGCCAGCCGGATATTTAGCGGAAGCAAAATGGCGCCGGCATCGAGCACGCCGTAGTAGGCCTCCAGAAGGCGATGACAGTTCATGCTGAGGAAGGCAACGCGGTCGCCGGGCTTGACGCCCGCTATCCGCAGAGCGCCCGCGAGGCGCGCGGTTCGGTCTGCAAATTGTGCGTAAGTGAAGCGCAGATCGCCGCAAACGACCGCGGTCCTGCGTGAGTACTGTTGCTCGGCGTATCGCAAACAACGAAGCGGCGTGAGAGGAATGTTCATAGCGTACCAAGCGCCTACTAGGCGGTTTGCCCGCCGTCGACGACCAAAACGTGCCCAGTGACGTAATCGGAAGCGTCGGAGGCCAGGAAAACTGCGGCCCCTTTCAGGTCGTGATCGTTGCCGAACCGCCGCAACGGGATTTTGGTCAAGAAAGCTTCCTTGTTTCGTTCTATCACAATCTGAGACATGTTTGTGGGAAACCAGCCCGGAGCGATGGAATTCACTTGGATGTTGTGGATACCCCATTTGCAGGCCAAGTCTTTGGTGAAAGCAATGACGCCTCCTTTGCTGGCGTGGTAGCCGATGGCCTGAAATTCAGGCGGAGCGCCGCGCAGACCGGCAACGGAAGCGATGTTGATAATTTTTCCGCGGCGTTGCGCGACCATGTGTTTTCCGGCGGCCTGCGAAAGAAGAAACGTTCCGGTGAGATTCGTTTCCAGCACTTTGTTCCAATGCTCGAGGCGCATTTCCTCGACTGGGGCACCCCACGAGGTTCCCGCGTTATTGATGAGAATATCGATGCGCCCGAATTGCGACATCGCCGCGTCGACCACTCCCTGAACATCCGCGGGATTCCTTACGTCGCAACCGAGTCCCAACGTCTTTACTCCCATATTGTGCAATTCGGCGGCAGCCTGCTCGCAACGCTCCTTTTTGCGAGCACACAGGACGAGATTCGCGCCCATCTCGGCGAGACCTTCCGCCATTTGACGGCCGAGGCCGATGGAACCACCTGTGATGATGGCGACCCTTCCTGTGAGATCAAAGAGCTGTCGAACGTTCATATTCCGAAGCGCCCCTTCCGGTTCTGTTTGACTTTCTGCAGTAGTTCATCAGCTGCCTATGGCTGAATTCAGGATTCGCGCATTGGAAAATACTAGAAGCCGCTGCGCACGCCAACTTGAAAACAAATATCGGCGAAGTCGCCCGAGCTGCATGAGCCGGCCAGGCTAATCCGCGGCAGAAGCCCCATCCTTGAGCGGATCTCGCACAAAGCTACGCCCGTGGCGCTCCGACCCCAACAACAGAAGAACCGTGAGCGTCAGGATGGTCACAATCTCAAAACCTGCGATCGCCCACTGGTAACCAACTCGGTCGCGCAATGCGTACTCGATAGAATTCGTGGGCGACGCCAGAAGGATTCCCAATTGATAGGTGAGACCGGGCATTAATCCACGGGTCGCGTCCGCGGACAATTCATTCAGATGCACGGGGATTATGCCCCACGCGCCTTGCACACCGGCTTGCATCACGAACGCGGCGATCACAAGAACTGTCAAGTTTCCTCCGAACGCCCACAACGGAATCATGACCAACGACAGTCCCAGCGCCGCAATCATACCCTTACGGCGCCCGGCGGTCTGCGAGAGTTGTCCAAAGAGAATTGCGCCGACGACGGCCCCGATGTTGTAGATAATCGCGATGTTCGCGCGCACGGCGGCCGAAGCGTGATGGACTTCCTGCAAAAAGTCCGGGTACAGATCCTGCGTGCCGTGAGAAAGGAACATCATGAAGGTCATCAGCACGATGAGGTAGAGGAAGCGCTTCCACTCCACAGCCGCGATGCGCAGAACCTGACCGGTGCTCGCGGCGCGATGCTGTTTCCATGCTTCGGACTCCGGCACTTTCGTCCTGATGTAGAGCGCAAGAAGCGCGGGCACGGCGCCAATCCAGAACATGGGACGCCATCCCCAGGCTGGCAGAAGAAACCGCGCTGCCAGTGCGGCGAGCAAATAGCCGATCGAATAGCCGCATTGCAAAATGCCGCTGAGTATTCCACGCCAGCGGACCGGCGCCGCTTCCATCGCGAGAGACGCGCCAACACCCCACTCGCCGCCCATGCCAATGCCGAAGAGGGCCCGCATCACTAGAAAAAAAGTGAAATTGGGAGAAAATCCGCAGAGCAGCTCGATGATGGAAAAATAAATGACGTTAGCCATCAGCGGAATGCGGCGTCCGTACCGGTCCGCCAACAACCCAAAGATCAGGGCCCCCACGGGGCGCATGGCCAAGGTCGCCGCCAGCGTGCGCACGATATCTTTTTTTGGAACGCCGAACTGATGAGCAAGCGTGTCAATCAGGAATACGACGACGAAGAAGTCGAAGGCGTCGAGTGTCCAGCCAAAAAAGCCCGCGAGGACTGCGTGGCGTGCGTTCGCTCTTGTACTGGTGGTCAGTTCCATCACTTGTCCACGCTGGGGATTTGCCGCTCCAGAATCAACGAGCGCTCCTCGCAATCAACATCTCCGCCCTTCCGATGCTCAAAAGACAAATGCATTCTGTCACTACGCCGGTAGCGGTTGTCCCCGGGTTTCGACTCCAAATGGAATCAAGAGAAGGCCGATGGCAAACGCCAGCGCTGTCGTCGCCACCGGAATTCCGAGCGAACCGTATAGCTGAACGCCATTCCCAACAAGAAAGGTGATAGCTGCTCCGCCGAACCGCGCAAAGGAAGTTGAGAAAGCGAAAGCGCTTGCGCGGCATTCGGTGGGATATTGCTCCGGCAACCACAAGGTATAAACGGCAAAGTTCGCGCCGCCCAGGCCCAGAAAGAATAAGCAGACGAAGAACCACGGAAGCGCGGCGGATCCGAGATAGAAAACTCTACCGAACGTGAGGGCGATGAACACCATCATCAAAGCAAAGAAGAAGCCCAAGGCGCCGCGTCGGCCAAGCCGTTCGGCAAGCCAGGGCATCGCCAGACAGCCCACAATCGTCGCGAACGCGACAAGCATGGTAGCCCAAGACGCGAGTTGCGCCGCTTCGGGACCAACGCGGCCCGCCGCTTCGGCAAGAGATGTCACCGCCGCTGGGACGTAGACCGTCCCAGCCCAAAGCCCGCTTATCGATGCGAGCATGAAAAGCGAATTCAGGATTGTGCGACGGCGCAATGCAGGCGAAAAGAGCGCGGCGAATGGACGATGGATCTTCAGCGAGCGAACAGTGTTTATTTTATTGGACCAACGGGCGGGCTCACTGACGCCATGACGCACCCAAGCCAGGAGAAGCGCAGGCAAACCTCCGAAAGCGAACATGGCGCGCCAGCCATAGTGTCTGCCGATCGTGTAGTTCGCGATCGCGGCAAAAAAGATGCCGACGTAGTAGCCTGTGTGCATGTATCCTGCGCCAGAGCGGCGGCGGCTTTCCGGCCACTCTTCCGCGATGAAAGTGCCGCCCATGGCCCACTCACCGCCGATTCCAATTCCTGCAAGGAAGCGAAGAATCGCCAGTTGCCAGACGCTGATGACTAGCGCGCTGAGAAACGTAAAAACGGAATACCACACGATCGTTAGCATTAAGGCGCGAACGCGGCCGAACTTGTCGCCAAGCGGTCCCCACAGGAAAGCGAGTCCCCAGCCGAGCAGAAAGAGAGCGAAAAGCAATCCACCATAGAAGCCAAGATTGCCTTTTGTTGCGGCGATGCCGGAACGAGGCAGAAGATCCCGAAGCGAAGGCAAAAGAATGAGCGCATAGATAAAAGAGTCCATTCCATCCAGAGTCCATCCACCCCAGGCGGCCCAAAACCCGCGAATTTGATTTGTGGTGAGTGGAACGGCGCGCGATCCGGAGCCGTTCGAAGATTCAATGGGCATCGTGCGACGCACTATATCAAAAAGGGTTGGCGGATAGAGAGAGAACTCGGGTTGCCGGTCAATCAAGAGATGAGCTTGCGTTAAAAGCGCAAGACGCATTCGTCCGGGTCATTGTGACGGAGTTGTCGCTGCCATATTCTGCACTTCGGCGAATGGCGCCTTCAAATCCAATTTCTCTTGCATTTGCGGTGATGTAAACTCGTTCGTTCGTACGCTTCTGAAAACTACGCTGCGTGAACTCTGGTTGACTCGGCTCATTTCACGCGACAGGCCGCTTTACCAGAACGGGCGGCCAGGAGACTCGCCGTTGATCTTCCGAGTGTTTGAAGATAGGCAAGCGCTTGGCGATGCTGCAGCCACCCGCGCAGCCGCGGTTATCCGTGATGCAATTATCCATTCCGGGTTCGCTCGCGTTGTCGCTGCGACGGGTGCTTCTCAATTCGAGTTCTTGAAGACGCTCACAACAATCCCCGGTATCGATTGGGAAAAAGTCGAATTGTTTCAACTCGACGAATATATCGGTCTGCCCATGTCCCACCGGGCCAGCTTCTCGAAGTACCTTCAGGACCGTTTAGTCTCAAAAACCGGAATCGCCCGTTATCATGGGCTGAATGGCGAAGCTGACGGGGCCGAAGTCGCCCGGGCTGCAGGCGACGATTTAATTTCGGCTCCCATCGATATCGCGTTTGTGGGCATCGGCGAAAACGGCCATCTCGCGTTCAACGATCCTCCTGCGGATTTCGAAACGAACGACCCTTACATCATCGTGAATCTGGATGAAGCGTGCCGGCGACAACAAATCGCGGAAGGCTGGTTCGCCGAGATCTCGGAAGTACCCAAGCGGGCAATCTCCATGTCTGTGCGCCAAATCCTTAAGGCCAAAGAAATCATCGCGGTCGTTCCTGATGCCCGCAAAGCTGACGCTGTCAAAGCCTGTTTCGAAGGACTCATCAGTCCGATGGCGCCGGCATCGATTCTGCGGACGCATGTGAATGCCGCGATTTATCTCGACAGAAATTCAGCTGCTTTACTCAGTGCGGCAACGCTTTCGGCGGCCTCCATGGAATCCGCGCCCGCATCGCGAACGGCCTCTCATTCTCGTGGCACACCAATTTCAAATTGAGGAGGGTAAGTGAAAATAACGGATGCGAAGGTGTTGATCACGTCGCCGGGAAGAAATTTCGTCACGCTGAAGGTTTACACCGACCAGGGCATCTACGGCCTCGGCGACGCGACGCTTAACGGCCGCGAGCTGGCCGTCGCTTCCTATCTCTCCGATCATCTGATTCCCTGCCTGATTGGCCGCGATCCGTTTCAGTCCGAAGACATCTGGCAATATTTCTATCGCGGCGCTTACTGGCGGCGCGGACCCGTGACAATGGCCTCGATTGGAGCGATCGACATCGCGCTTTGGGATATCAAAGGCAAAGCCCTCAATACACCTGTCTACAATCTTCTCGGCGGAAAGAGCCGGACCGGCGTCATGGTCTATGGACACGCCAATGGCCGCGACATCGATGAAACCATCGATGAAGTCGGCAATTACGCTGCCATGGGCTACCGCGCCATTCGCGCGCAATCGGGAATTCCGGGGCTGCCTTCCACCTACGGCGTCGCAAAAGACAAGCTTTACTACGAGCCCGCCGAAAAGGGCCTTCCTCCGGAAACTTTGTGGTCCACGGAGAAATACTTGCTGCATGTCCCGAAGCTTTTCGAATCGTTACGCTTGAAGTTTGGCGATGATGTTCATCTGCTGCACGACGCGCATCACCGCCTCACGCCAATCGAAGCGGCCCGCTTGGGCAAGAGCCTCAAGCCTTATCACCTCTTCTGGCTCGAAGATGCCGTCTCGGCGGAACTCCAGGAAGGGTTTCGCATCGTGCGCCAGCACACCACCACGCCGCTCGCATTAGGTGAAGTCTTCAACACCATCTGGGACGCTGAGACAGTCATCACCGAGCAATTGATCGACTACATTCGCATGGCTACGGTTCATAGCGGCGGCATAACTCACCTCAAAAAAATAGCCTCGCTCGCGGAAATCTATCACGTCCTCACTGGCTGCCACGGCGCGACGGACTTGTCTCCAGTTTCTCTTGCGGCCGCATTACACTTCGATATTTCCGTCAACAATTTTGGAATCCAGGAATACATGCTGCACACCAGGGAAACCGACGAAGTGTTTCCGCACGGTTATTCCTTCAGCGATGGCTACCTGCATCCGGGAGACGCAGCCGGCTTGGGCGTGGATTACGACGAAAAGCTCGCGGCGAAGTTCCCCTACGAGCGGGCGTATCTGCCGGTGAACAGAAAACTCGACGGCACCATGTTCAACTGGTAAGGCGATCTGAGTTGTCCACGATTCACGCCGTAAACGCGTCTTAGGAACAGTTGCCGAGTAAAACCTTACACGTCGCATCGTGTTTGCACCACCACTTCTAAGTTGCTGCAAACAAAGCGCGGAGAACTGGCGTGTTGTGAATCTATCGGACGGTCACATCGGCGATTTCGGGGCTAGTACTCCACTTGATCTGTTGAGCTCGCAGCGTTAATCAGGAGTTGGACTAAATCATCGTCGAAAAACTGTCTCGACCACTATAGGAGACCCGTTACAGGAGGCCGGTTTCCAGCGCTCCTTTTTTAGGCCTTCGAGCACTTTTTCATCGTGGTCAGCTCCGCCAGATTCGAGAATGTGGACACGGTGCCATTGACCATTCGTACCAATGGCTCCATAAATGGTAGATGTTCCTTTGTGTGCAGCCAGACTATAGATTGGAGTCAGCGGGTCACCCCCGCTCTCTGGAGAAGCGCACCAAGGGCGCCATTCCGATTGGGCGGGTTGCTCGAAGGACGAAGCCGGAACGCTGTCCATCCCTCGCACTTCCGTTACCGAAAAGTCCGCTGCGGGTGTTTTGCCTTCGCGCACCGCGATGTGGCCCGGAAGGAATTTGGGACCTATGTTTCTATAATCTGTAAATTCGTACACTCTATCCGATGGCACGTAGTGTTCGCTCAGCAATTGAGCCGTATCTTCGTGAAAGCAAAACTCATCTACAGGATATGAGTTCCTCTTTATTTCAACACAACGTAGGTCCGAGCCTTGCTTCTTGGTCCGCTTAATTTTGCCGGCTGATTCTTCGTTCGAAAGCTCAAAACGACCGTAGAAATCAAGTGCCTGCATAAGCTGCCACATACGTAGTGACAAGAAATAAGGCTCTCTCTTTTCCCAAACGCCACCCGGAGCGCTGACCCGAATTTGATGAAAATCAGGGAACGAGAATTCCTCGCGCCATCGAGTCGGAGACTCCCAGACGAGTTGGTAAGTTCCTTCAGCTTGGGTCATACCTTGCATGAGTTTGATAACGCCGGAAATCTTAAAACCTCGGTCGCCTGCTCGGGCATCGGCAAGTTTCGCCGCATTCAGCAATTCGACCGACGGATTCTTCTCCCGTTCGTGAGATAAGACGTCAAATGCAGCGACGGAAAAGCAGAGAACGAGAGCGCATGCAAACATTTTGCACACCTTGCCAACTCCACTTACTCGACGCATATCAGCCCCGCATTCTACTCGATATGGGTCAGTGCCTGGTAAGTCGTGCGAGCTCAGCCGGACAAGTCCCAGGGAAGTTCACAAGCGTTTAGAATCAACAAAAATTCGAAACTTGCACCAATCTTGCACCAGCTTTGAGAGAGAGTCAGGCCCGGCAAGACAAAGCCTATTGATTCTACAAGAGATGTTTGGAGCCGAGGGCGAGAGTTGAACTCGCGACCTGCCGATTACGAATCGGCTGCTCTACCACTGAGCTACCTCGGCCTGTTCTTTGACAATAGCATCCGCAGAAAAATTCTGTCAATTGAACGCCAAAAATTGCGTTCTAATGTGGCGGTCCACTATTTCGAGAAGGGATACATGGCCCAGCCGATTCCCACGCCGATCAGCAGGAAAAGGAACAACGACCAAGTGATGTACTTTACGCGTTCACTGGCCCGCCGGCGGCTCAAAAAACCAAACGCGATGGAGATGAGCAGCGCAAAGAGCGTCATCGATTGAAAATGAGTCAGACGAAACGCGATTGCGGCGATCACGCCTTCCGCCCTCGCGCCGCTTCGTAAGCGTGCAGCGCGGCCAGAAGGTTCAGTACGCCCGCTGCGGCGAGAAATCGTGTTCCGTCGTCTCCTTCAGCGTGCGCGGTGTCCGAACCTTGCGTTTCGAGCGTTCTTGCGGCGAAATAAAACGAACCCGTGCCGAGATCGGCGACATACCCCAGCATTCCAAAAGCATCGCCCCCCTCCGAACTGAAAACATTGCCGCGCATCCCGACGGCGAGAATAACCAGCGCTCCCACTGTGAGAAAACAAGCAATAGCCCGGCCCCACATTTTCTGCAAGGCGTGACCCATTCCCGGAACGAACCACCCGGCAACCCCGATGGCAAGTGCAACCGCTTCGTTCTTCTGGTGATGCTCGGGAGTTGCCGCAGCTGCCGTCGCCGTATCTGTCTCGGCGGTTGTCACGTCTGTTGTCATTTCGTCAGCCATTTTTCTTCCCGTGTGCTCTCCTCTGGAGGCCGGCTTCGCCTAAGCCAGCAACGCCAAAATCTCCTTCTGCACTGCTCCGGTTACGCGCGCTTCTTTTTCCCCTATATAGACGTTCACTTCGCTTCGGATGCCGAATTCAGGCAGATAGATTCCCGGCTCGATGGAATTGCAAGTCTTGGGAATCAGATGCCGATCGTCGTGCGTCTCCAGGCCGTCCATGTTGACCCCGTTGCCATGCACCGTTTGCCCGATGTTGTGGCCGGTGCGATGAAAAAAGTATTTGCCGTAACCCGCCTTTTCAATCACTTTGCGCGCTGCCTGATCCACTTGCCATCCCTGCAGCGGCTTTCCCAGCGGCAACACTCGACTGAATCAACGCAATGGCTTTGTCCCGTGCTTCGCGCACGATTCCAAAAACTTTCGTCATCTTCTCCGGAACTTTCGCGCCGAGATAGCCGACCCAGGTGATGTCGTAATAGACGCTGCCAGCCGCTTTCGTTTTTCCCCAGACGTCCAGCAGCAGCAAATCGCCTTCGCGAATGGGCGAAGCCGTTTCCGGCGTCGGGCCGTAATGCGGATCGCTGGCATGCGGTCCGACGGCTATGTCCGGCCCCTGGTCCGCCGTGATGGCGGCCGCTGCAAACTCCTTCAGAATCCACTCTTTCAAATCGTTTTCCGTGAACGTCTTCTTATCGTGGACGTTTTTTGCAGCAAGCGCGAAAGCTTCTCGCACCACTCTGTCGATCACCGCGCCTGCTGCCAGATGGGATTCAAGCTGTGCCTGGCTCCAACACGCTTCATATTTTTGCACCAAGTCGGCGGAGCTTACGACTTTCGCGCCGGTCCCGCGCACAAGTTCTATCGTCCCGGCGTCCACCATCGCCACATAAGGAATGGCATTCTTGGGCGAATACTGCATCGCGACTTTCTTTCCGCGTCCTAAAAGCTTGCCCAGATTCTTTCGCAGCTCTTCCTGCCCGGCATAAAACAACGTCTCGCCCGGCAATGCTGCGAGCGATTCCGTTTCAATCTTGTGGACTAATTTGCGTGGCGTCCCCTTCGCGGGCACGAAGTAGTACCAACGGCGCGTGCGCATTCCCGGCGGAAGTCGCAGTATGTTCTGCGCAATCGGGTCGCGGCCCCGAAAATCGTAAAACAGCCAGCCATCCAGCTTCGCGGCTCGCAAATCGCTCTGTATTCCGCTGATATCAAAACTCATATTCAGAAGACGTCCTTGCTATTCGCCGAGTTTCAGAAACGCAGCTTATCAAGCATCGTGCGTCAAGAGTCCCAAAATTTGCTGCTTCGTCACCCCGCGAATTTCGACGCGTTTTGTGCGGCTCTGATCGCCGGCAAGGATTCTAACAGCCGACTTGGATGTTTTCAAAAGATGCGCAAGGAATTCGACCAACGCCTCATTCGCCCGATTTTCCACGGCCGGCGCTTGCAGCCGGATTTTCAACGCCCCTCCGTGAACGCCCACGAGTTCGTCTTTGCTGGCTCGCGGCTGGACGCGAACCGAAAAAGAAACCGTGCCGGCTGTGGCGTTCTCCGATATCTCCGGAAACATGGTGCTCTCACCATGCTCTCTGATATTGCGCGGGCGCCTCGATCTTCACGTCCAGCGCCTTCGCCGCTCGCCGCGGCCAATAAGGATCACGGAGCAGCTCGCGCGCCAAAAAAACTAGATCCGCCTGCTCGGTCGCCAGAATCGTCTCTGCTTGCACTGGCTCCGTGATCATCCCAACGGCGCCGGTCGCAATGCCTGCCCGCTTGCGAATGGCCTCTGAAAATCCGGTTTGGTATCCCGGACCAAGCGGGATTTTTACTCCGGGCGCGGTGCCTCCGCTCGATACGTCTATCAAATCCACGCCAAGCGGCTTCAAATGTTGCGCAAGCGCAATGGTCTGGGCCAAATCCCAACCGCCTTCTTTCCAGTCCGTCGCGGAAACGCGAACGAAGAGCGGCAGGCGCTGCGGCCAAACTTCGCGGACGGCACGCACAACCTGGGTAGCTGCACGGATTCTGTTTTCAAAACTGCCGCCATACTCATCTGTCCGCGTGTTGGATAGCGGCGACAGGAATTGGTGCAGCAAATAGCCATGCGCGGCATGAATCTCGAGGACTTCAAATCCGGCCGCAAGGGCGCGTCCCGCGGATTTGTGAAACGCCTCAACAATTTCTCCAATCCCGCTCGTGGACAATTCGTGCGGTACTGGGTAGCCCGTGTCAAACGCCAGCGCACTTGGCCCAACCGGCTGCCAACCGCCATCTTGTGGCGCGATCGGCTTACCACCCGTCCAGGGAGGCGCCGTGCTGGCCTTCCGCCCCGCGTGCGCGAGCTGCATTCCCGGCACCGCGCCGTGCGATCGGATGAACTCAGCGATTGGATGCCAGGACGCAACGTGCGCATCATCATAAATTCCGGCATCCGCAAGCGAGATTCTTCCACGCTCTTCCACGGCCGTCGCCTCGGTAAACACCAGGCTCGCGCCGCCAATCGCTCTGCTTCCCAGATGGACGAGATGCCACGTCTGAGGATGGCCGTCCTTCGCCGAATACTCGCACATCGGCGAAACCACAATCCGGTTCTTCAACGCAGTCTCTCGCATTCGAAATGGACTGAAAAGCTTCATCCTGATCTCCCGTGAATTTTATTGGCCAGCTTTTATTGTGCCGCGCGCCCCAAACAACGCCGTGCCCACGCGCACTTCCGTCGCGCCCTCTTCGATGGCCACTTCAAAGTCGTGCGACATTCCCATCGAAAGCACGGGCAGCGCGCGGCCAAGCAGATTCGCCAGAGTGTCGCGCAATTCGCGCAGTCGCTTGAAATGCGGCCTCGCTTGCTCCGCATTTTCCGAGAACGGCGGGATGCACATCAGCCCGGCCAACTCCAGATGGGGTAACGTTGCGATACTCTTCGCCAGCGACGGAACCTCTTCCACTTCCGCGCCGCTTTTCGCTTCTTCTTTCGCGATGTGTACTTCGATGAGTACGCGCAGTTTCGCGGCGGAGCCTGTTTCATTCCATACCCGGTCCAGCCGCTGCGCCAGCGCGAAGTCATCCACGGAATCGATGCTATGAAAAAGCCTTGCCGCCCTCGCCGCTTTATTGCTTTGCAAATGTCCGATGAGATGCCACGTCGCGTTTAAGCCCTGAATCCCGCTCTGCTTCCCCTCCCACTCCTGAACCCGGTTCTCTCCAAAATGCCGCATCCCCGCGCCATAGGCCTCGCGAATGGCCTCCGGCGGATGTGTCTTCGAAACTCCAATCAGCGTAATCTCTTCGGCCCGGCGTCCGGCCAGGCGCGCCGCGGACGTGATGCGCTCTTGCGTTCGCAAAAGGTTTTCCTTGATCGATGAAGGCGCCATATCCAATTTCAAATCGTAGCACGCGCGGCGTTGCAGCGTTGAGTCTCTGCGGTTAGACTGGCTTTCAGACATGACTTCGCCGGGAAAACTCATCGCCATCGAAGGAATCGACGGGAGCGGCAAAGGCACCCAGGTCGATCTGCTCGAAAAAGCGCTCGCCGCAAGCGGCCATTCCGTTTATTCCACGGGTTTCCCCCAATACGATTCCTGGTTCGGCAAAATGGTAGGTCAATTCCTGAACGGCGATTTTGGCGCGTTGGAAACGGTAGACCCGCACTTCAGCGCTCTGCTCTATGCAGGGGATCGCTTCGAGGCCAGGTTTCGCCTGGAAACAGCCCTGAACCAGGGCAAAATCGTGCTCGCCGACCGCTACATCGGCTCGAATCTCGCTCATCAGGTAGCCCGCGCGCCCGCCGAGGATCGTCCGGCTTTCATCTCTTGGATCGAGCACTTGGAGTACAACATTTACAATCTTCCGCGAGAAACGCTGGCGCTTTATCTTCGCGTCCCTCCCCGGCAAGCGCAGGAGCTCGTCGCGCGCAAGTCCGCCCGCAGCTACACCAAGGTCAAGAAGGATCTTCAAGAAGCCAGCCTGCGCCATCTCGAAGACGCCGCCGCCATGTACGATCAGCTCGCGTGCCGGCCCAATTGGGCGACTATTCCGTGCTTCGACGAGAAACGCGGCGCGATGCGCCCGCAAACCGAAATTGCCGCGGAAATTTTCGCAGCGGTCCTGCATGTTATATCGCAACCCGTCCCGAAGGATGGTCGCTGACCCATGGGCTTCTCCGAATTCCTCGGCAATGAAAGAATCGTTGCTGCCCTGCGCGGCGCCTTGCGCAGCGAAAGGGTTCCACACGCGCTGCTCTTCAGCGGGCCGCGCGGCCTCGGTAAGTTCACGCTGGCGCGCATGTTTGCCCAAGCCGCCAATTGCGAGCGGCTGAAGGATGACTTCTGCGGCGAATGTGATACTTGCCAGCGTATCGCGCTGCTCGCCGATCCTGAAAAGCTCATCGAACAAGGCCTCGTCGAACGCGGCGAAAGCGCCGACGCCGCCACCGTGGAACGCGTCCCTCTCATCCTCCAAACGCATCCAGACGTCTGGGCGCTCGTTCCCGACCCCGTCCGTTTAAAAAGTCCCGTTGCGCGTCCCATGTTGCGCATCGGCCAGCTTCGCGCGGTTCAGCGTGCCGCCTATTTTCAACCCATGGGGCGGCGCCGCGTCTTTATTCTGGATGGCGCGGATACCATGCGCTGGGACGTGGCCAATGTATTTCTGAAAATCCTCGAAGAACCGCCCGGCTCGGCCACGCTCATCTTGACTGCGCCGTCGCCATACGCGCTGCTCCCTACTATCGTTTCGCGATGCCTGCAATTTCACTTCGCTCCGCTCTCGCAGCCCGACGTCGAAAATATTCTCAAGGAAAAAACCGATCGAAAGCCCTCGGAACTTAGAACCGCCGCGCAACTTGCCGAAGGCAGCCCCGGTCTGGCCATCAAAATGGATGTGGAAAAAACCGCCGATCGCCGCCGCGTCGCGCTGCGCATCCTGGAGCGCGCTGCGCGCAGCCAAGGCTTCGCACAGCTTTTCGCCGATACCTCGGCCCTCGCCAAGGACCGCGACTCTTCTTTCGAAGATCAGATCAGCGTGTTTTACGGGCTGCTCACCGATCTTCTCGAGCTCACATCCGGCTTGAAGCATCCGAACCTGCGAAACATTCCCTTGGCCAAAGAACTCGAAACGCTCGCCAAGTCCGTTGATTCACTCTGGGTGATGCGAGCGATAGCCGGCTTCGACGAGCTACACGCGGGGGCTCGCCGCAATCTGAATCGCCAGCTTGGCCTCGACGCGCTGGCCGCTTCGCTCGCACCAAAGTGATAGCACCGTCTCCGGCCCCGTATTTAAGTCCTTTCATTTCCCCCTATCTCGTCCGCAAAATTTTGTAAACTCTACTGTAACCCGGCGGCTCGCGCATGCATCTCACCCAATGAACTCACCCCACCGTTAGCCGCAAGGAGTTGACATGGTGAACCGCAGGATGTTTCGCCCGGGATTTCCCGACGTCAAGGAGCAGGCTCCGCAAAGGATGATTCCGCACAACGGGCCCGTGCCCAGCAAGAAGCCCGCACCCCCGGAGTCGACCCACGCCGAGAACTTTTATTGGGTCAAGCAGATGCAAAGCCACACGCCCATGGCCGTCGTCTTGGACAATGGCGAAGTGCTTCACGGCACTGTCGAGTGGTACGATCGCGACTGCATCAAGCTCACGCGCCAGGGCAGTCCCAATTTGCTCATTTTCAAGCGCGTCATTAAGTACGTGCACAAAGACGGGGAAGAAGCTGCCGCCGGCGGCGACGAATAGGCTTCTACCTGACGCCGAGACTTTATCGCGAGCTCATCGAGTGTCCTCGCGCTGCTCCAAACGTGAGCAGGGCCTTCGCGGCCAGTGATCCGTTCTCCAGATAAATCTCGCATTCCGTCACTACGAAATTCCGCCCCGTCCGCAACACGCGTCCTTCCGCCCTGATTCTCCCGCCCGGAACTGGCTCCAGAAAATTTATCTTCAGTTCGACGGTCGCAATGTTCGTGCCCTTTCGAACCGTGGTATAGGCTGCGATGGCCGCCACGGTGTCCGCAAGCGTAGCCAGAACTCCGCCATGCACCACGCCGTGAAGTTGTTTGTGCCTCGGCTTCACTCTCATGCTGAAAACAACGCGCCCCTTTTCCAAACTTTCCAGCGAGAGGCCCAGAAGCGCGGTCGCTCCAGTCTGATTCGTTCTGCGGCGCAGCGCTGCTTCATATTTCTTCAGGTCATTAAAAAGTTCCGGCTTCATGGACTCGGGATGCTCCTCTCAGTACGCCGAAAGTCCGCCATCGAGCGGAATCGCCGCGCCGGTCAGCCAGCTTGATTCTTCGGACGCAAGAAACACCGCAATTTCCGCGACATCCTCGGGCCGGCCCATGCGCCCCAGCGGAATCTGCGCAATCCTCGCTTTGCGCAATGCTTTTCCTTCTTCCGAAGCGGAAAAAAGGCCCTGCACCAGCTCCGTCTCCACAATCGACGGGCAGATACAGTTCGAACGCACGTTTTCGTGCGCGTGATCGAGCGCTATCGCTTTCGTCAGCAGCGTTACTCCGCCTTTTGACGCGCAATACGCCGCGCGATCTTTCATTGCCACGAGCCCCAGCACCGAGCCGATATTCACAATCGCGCCGCCCTCCGCCTTGCGAAATTCCGGCAACGCCGCGCGGCACATCAAAAACGGCCCTTTCAGATTGATGGTCATGAGCTTGTCCCACTGCTCCTCCGTAATCCCTTCGATGGTGGACGCGTGCAAGACACCGGCATTGTTCACCAGCACATTCAACTTGCCGAACTCCTTAGCCGTCTCCCGCACGGCTCGGTCAGCATCCTTTGCATTCGCAACGTCGCAGGCAATGGCCAGGCCTCTGCTCCCCTGCTTTTCCAATTCGCGCAGCGTCCCCTCCAGCTTCTCTTTCCGTCGTCCCGCCACCGCGACCTTCGCCCCTTCTCGCGCAAACGCCAGCGCAATGGCCCTCCCTATCCCCGTTCCCCCGCCCGTTATCAGTGCGACCTTGCCTGCAAGTCGTGTCACGGTTTTGCCACCTCACGCGTCTAATGAAGTGCCTTTGCGGTCGAAATCTACGGCCTACTCGGCCAACATACGTTAAAAATCTCTAAGCCCCGCAAGGGCGCTGTTTGCCCGTAGAATGCTGCACTATCTGCCATCGAGAAACAACTGAGGACACCGGAGAGCCTTTGCGATGAAAATCGGCATCACTTGTTACCCAACATACGGCGGCTCCGGCGTCGTCGCCACCGAGCTTGGCCAGGAACTCGCCGCGCGCGGCCATGACATCCACTTCATCAGCTACGCTCCGCCTATCCGCATGAACGCCAGTGATCCGCATATCCATTTTCACGAAGTCGAAGTCGCCAGCTACCCGCTTTTCGACCACCCGCCTTACACCCTCGCTCTTGCCACCAAGATGCTCGAAGTTTTCGAATCCGAATCGCTCGATCTCCTCCACGTGCACTACGCCATTCCCCACTCCGTCAGCGCGCTTCTCGCGCGTTCCATGGCCGCTCCGCGCCGCCTGCCCTTCATCACCACGCTTCATGGCACGGACATCACTCTCGTTGGCAGCAATCGCAGCTATCTGCCCATTACCAAATTTTCCATCGAGCAAAGCGACGGCGTCACCGCCATCTCGCAATATCTTCTCAACCAAACCATCAAAGAGTTCGACATCAAGCGCCCCATCGAAGTCATCCCAAATTTCGTGAATTGCGATCTCTACACGCGTAAACCGCAGCCCGGCTTGCGCGACCAGTGGGCCCCCAGCGGCGAGCCCATCCTCATGCACCTCTCGAATTTCCGCCCCGTCAAGCGCCTCACGGATGTAGTCGAAATCTTCGCCCTGGTCCGCGCCAAAATGCCCGCCAAACTCGTCCTCATCGGCGATGGCCCGGACCGCGGCGCCGCGGAGTATCTCGTCCGCAAAAAGCGCCTGCAAAAAGACGTAATTTTTCTTGGCAAGCAAAATGGCGTCTACGAAAAACTTTCCGTTGCCGATCTGTTCCTGATGCCCTCGCAGCTCGAATCCTTCGGCCTCGCCGCCCTCGAGGCCATGGCCTGCGAAGTCCCCGTCATCGCCACCAACGTCGGCGGCGTCCCCGAAGTCGTCGAGCACGGCGTCGACGGCTATCTCGTCGAACCCGGCGATGTAAAATCCGCAGCCGCCTACGCCATCGAAATCCTCTCCCGCGCCGACCGCGGCCGCGAAATGGGCCAGCGCGCCCGCCTCGACGCCAAGCGCAAATTTTGTGCCAACGACGTCATCCCCGCCTACGAATCCTACTACCGCCGCATCCTGGAACAATCCTCCGCCGCCCGCGCCTAGCGTCGGAATTCTCGATAGGTCGTCATTCCGAGCGAAGCGACCGAAGGTTCCGACCCTGTCGGAAGGAATCTGCTTTTTCCTCTCTGCGCCCTCCGTGTCTCTGCTACCCTGTGCGAGAATCTTTTCTCTCGTCTTTTTCTTCCTGACTTCTCCGCGTCCTCTGTACCCTCTGTGTTAAGATTCCCCTTAAAGTTCAACGCCCACTGACCAGCCATGCGCCGCCGTGATTTCCTCCAACTCGCTCTCTCTACCCTCGCCGCTTCTGCTCTTCCCTCCTCGCAACAAGCCGCCGAGATCCCCAAGCTCCGCGAACTCGCCCATTCCAAAGGACTCTACTTCGGCGCCGCCGTCTCCGACTCCCAACTCCATCGCACCGAATTCACCGCTCTTCTCCTCGACCAATGCTCCATCCTCGTCGCCGAAAACCAAATGAAATGGCGCGCCACGCATCCCGCACAAGACCGTTTCGATTTCACCCAAGCCGATTTCTTCATGGACTTCGCCGAATCCCATCGCCTCCTCGCCCGCGGCCACAATCTCTGCTGGTACGAATACAATCCCGCATGGCTGGATTCCGCCATCACTCCCCAAAACGCGGTCTCTCTCCTCACCACCCACATTCAAACCGTCGCTGGCCGCTACAAAGGCCGCATCCATTCCTGGGATGTCGTCAACGAAGCCATCAACCCGTCGCACCATAATTCCAACGGCATGGCCAATTCCCTCTGGCTGCAAAATATCGGCGAAGACTACGTTGAACTCGCCTTCCGCGCCGCCGCCAAAGCCGATCCGTCCGCCCTCCTCACCTACAACGACTACGACATCGAAACCGATGCGCCCGCCCAGCAAGCCAAACGCGAAGCTGTCCTCGCCATGCTGCATCGCCTCATCAAGAAAGGCGTCCCCATCCAGGCCCTCGGCGTGCAATCCCACCTGCGCACCAACGAAGGCATTCCCTCCTGGAATGGCCTCAACAAATTTTTATTGGAAATAGAAAAACTCAACCTGCAAATCTTCGTCACCGAACTCGACGTCGACGACTCCTTCATGCCCGCCGGCATTTCCGAACGCGATCGCCAAGTCGCCGAACTTTACCGCAGCTACCTCGACAACATTCTTCGCCACAATTCCGTAAAAGCCGTCCTAACCTGGTGCCTCTCCGACCGCGACTCCTGGCTCCAAAACTTCCGCCCTCGCAAAGACGCTCTCCCTCAGCGCCCCCTCCCCTTCGACGCCCAACTCAACCCCAAACCCGCCTTCTTCGCCCTCCGCGATTCCCTAGCCTCCAACCCGTGACTCCCGAAGCACTGAATTGTGCCCTTCCTTTTAAACGAGGCAATTCTCCGGCAGGCGCGCCGGACATCCGCCCGTGCGTGAATTCCGCCGCTCTCGTAACCAGATCTATCAGCCTTGCGCGATCTAAGAAACTCCATTACGCTGGCCTGGCTGCCAGCGGTGGCTTCCCTCCTCACCCGCTATCGGTTGTCCCAGCCGCAAGTAAAAATCTTGTCAACGAAGGGTGACGCATGACACGCAAAAACACTTGGGCTCTGCTTGTTCTGGCTGCAGTGCTGAGTTTGCCTTTGAC
This sequence comes from uncultured Acidobacteriota bacterium, assembly GCA_963718945.1. Taxonomy (GTDB): domain Bacteria; phylum Acidobacteriota; class Terriglobia; order Acidiferrales; family UBA7541; genus Acidiferrum. The sequence continues at coordinate 1,219,539 of CAVRAJ010000001.1, forward strand.
TGGCTGTAAAGACACAAAAACTCTACAAGACAACGAGCAATTGAAGGCTCAGGTGGCGGAACTTCAGAAAGAGAACGGCCAGGTGGGAAACGATCTCGAAACAATGACGGCTGCGCGCGACGCGTTGACCAAAGAGAACGAGAAGCTTAAGGTCGAGATCAAGAGCCTGAAAACGAGGAGTTCCCGAAAGAGGGCTTCGAGTCGAAAACATCGTCGGAGCTAAAAGTTTCTGCAATACTAGGGCTTGGGCCTGGCTTGGAGCGCGCAAACCGATTTCTGTTCTCGTCGTCAGAAAAGGGAGGTTGGAGCATGAAGACGTTTGAGGTGCAATTTCGCTATCGAGATCGAAATGAAGGAACAGCGGAATCGATCGTCAAAGTGGAGGCGTCGAGTCTTCCAGGCGCGGTCGGTAAGGCGGCACGCGAGTTTGTTAAAGGCTTGGACCGGAAGCAGAGATTCGATATGAACAAAAATGGACTCGAAATTACCGCCAAGCCTGTCAGCGCGACGACGGAGGCCGAACCAACCAAGCAGGCCGCCGCCAGTTGAGACCTGCTGAGTCCCGCATCATATGGCGAAGTAGCGACCTGGAGTGCGGCAGCTCTGCTGCCGCTTCTTTCAGTAACTCGCGCGGCTCTATATTGGGCGAGGCTCAACAAGTAGGGCCACAACGGAACTGAAATTCTGCCTCCCGCCACCACTGTCTCATGACTTGGCGCCTGCCGCCTTGTCTTCGCGCGTATCCACTTCTGCTGCGAGTGGCCGCCCTTTGCCCTCCGTGGCCAACCTCGCGATTTGTTCTGGCGAGGGCGGACAGAGATGAAAATGGCATTATACTCCGCAGAGGAGGCCCAATGAAAAAGCTCAGGCTTCTGATGTTTACGCTGCTGGTCGCAACTTCGTCGCTCGCGAAAACGCGGCACTGGAAAACAGCGGAGATAGAAGCTACTTCGGAAACCAATGTTTCGTGGAAAGTGTGGGGCGAGAAAACCACCATGCACTACACCATTGAGACCGAAGATATGATTTATTTTGCCGAATATTCCTTCAAACCCGGCCAGCACCGCGATAGCCACCCGCCGCAAATTGCGATAAATGTGCAAACGAAAATTGCATTCGAGGGGAGACACGCGTACGTCCTCGACGTCACCGGCAAAGAGGTGAAACTGCACATCGTTAAAAAGACCGCGAAGTAGTACCGCGCAAGTTCCTGGCGGGTGCCGGCGAGATCGTCGGAGGTTCCCGCAGTCTCCAGCTTCAGGGCTGCGCGTTTTGACCGGAAATCGTCCCCGAATGTTCCCAAGTTGGTGGGTGGCGAAAATATCGCGCGGCAAGAAAGTCACCTGCTTTCGTGGGCTAGCTTGTGCTTCTTGAGCCGGTGCTGAGATAGGAGAGACGGGCGGGTGGCCGCGCCCGAGTCCTTAGGTGCCGCAACGCTTCGGTTTTAAGGGTGCGGGTTTTGATCCATCCATTTTTGAGTTGATTCGCATTGTCGTTGCAGTATAATATCTTTGTTCAGCACTGCGCCTCGCTAATCCGCGGAGCGTCCTTTTTAGTGGCACGGCCAATCCTGGCTGTGCTCTTTTTTTGTCCCAAAACCAGATCTAAGGAGCTTTGTATGCCTTGTCTCAGTCCAAAGGAGCGCGTATCCCGGTGTCTGTTCACTTTCGCCGATGGCCGCCGTTGCCGCACTCCCCGCTCCGGCATTCATCCGCATTTCTGCCTCCGCCATGCCCGCAAGGAGTCCCAAGCCCAAACCCCGGAAAAACTCGGTCGCCAGTTGCATTATTTCTTCTCGGGAGATTACGTCTCCGCCTGCAACCTCAGCACCGCCCTCGGTCGCATCCTCTCCGCCGTCGCTCGCGGCGACATCAAACCCAAAACCGCCGCCACCCTCGCCTACCTTGCCCAGACCCTCCATCTTTCCCAACATGAACACATCAACGCCTTCGGCACCGACGAAGGGCGCAAAGCCGTCCGCGACTCCGTCAACCAAAATTCCGACTACCGCGATCCTCCCCCGTCCGACGAGCCCGCAGAAGCAGAAGCACCGGCACAACCCCCTGCTCCACCCAAAGTTCTAACTCCTTTAAAAGCAACATTTACGCAACTGTTGATTCTAAACAACTTCCAGCAATACTAAATTCTTTAGAATCAACACCTGCAGAAAACCGGGGGAGGAGGGGGTCCAGGAATTCAGCATTGATCGGAAGACTTAACCTGTAGGGGCACGATAGATCGTGCCCTGTGCCGCCAACGGCGAACGCACCTGGCACGCTCGCCATGAACGTCCGAAGTGCATTCCGGCGCTAATTCCCTCGTTCGCGCTTCCAGCGCCGCACCAGGTCCATCGCTGCCGCAGGCCAAGCGGGAAACTGAAACTGGAACCCAGCCGCAAGCAATCGCCCTGGAACCACTCTGCGACTCTTTAGGACGAGTTCCGTTTCCGTGCGCAGCAGAATGGCTCCAGCCTCCAGCATCCATTCTGCAGCGGGCAGGCCGAATTTCGCCCCCCACGCCTCCCGCAAGCGTCTCGCATGAATTCGCGATTTGGCAACGGATCAGGCGAACTCAGGTTCACCGGCCCATTGAGTTCTTCGTGCGCCAGCAAGAACTCGACGGCACGCGCAAAATCTTCCTCATGAATCCAGGACACAAACTGTTCTCCGGATCCGGCCGATCCGCCGAGTCCGAAGCGCACCAGCCTCAACAGCATGTCGAAGATTCCACCGCGGTCCGGGCTCATGGTCATCGCGCTGCGCAGCGCCACTTTGCGCGTCTTCGGCGTGCGCGCTGCGAAAAAACCCTCTTCCCATTGTGTCGCCACGCCGATGCTGAACTTCCACGAGAAAGGCGCATTCGCTTCCTGGCCGCCGATCTCTCCCGTCTGCTCGTCCATCGCACGGTCCAGGGCATGCCGGTAAATGGTCGCCGTGCTCGCGTTCAACCAAACTCGCGGCGGATGCTTGAGACTCGCGAGCGCCTCGTCCAGCAACCGCGTGCTCTTCACGCGCGATTCCAGAATCTCCCGGCGGTTCGCCGCGTTGTACCGGCAATTCACGCTGCGCCCAACCAGGTTGATGACCGCGTCCGCGCCCTCCAACTCTTTCACCCAACCGCGCGGATTCTCTCCATCCCAGGCGACAACCCGCCACGGGGACGGGACCGTAGTGCGCGCCAATGCGGCCACCCCATGCCCTCGCGCATGAAAATATCGGCCCAGAATGTTTCCCACCTGGCCGCTCCCGCCGGCAATCACAATGCGAAGCCGCCGCGCGCCCATTGGCTCTTCTTCGTTTGTCTTGATTTGATTTTCCTGGACTCGCATGGCATGTACCTCGAACTCGAGTTCAATGCGACGTTTGCCGCGACGCGCCGGGTGCCGGGCATGCATGTGCCGCGCAGCTCCGACGAATCGCTATTCGCCGGTACGCGGAGCGCAATATCTCCATCATTCCGGGAATACCTGCGACCCACGCGAGCGGTCTCGCCCACCAAATTTCGCGCGCCAAAGCCACCGCCGCATCCGCTCCTCCAAATTGCTGCCCGTTGGAGAGCAAAAGCCGTATTTCGCGCAGTAATTCGTCGCGCGTCATTCCCAGCAACGCTCCGACACGCGCATCCTGCAGAGCTGCCACCGCAAGTCCACGGCGTTCCAGGATCGGCGCCAGCCACTGCGCAGTCCTCGTGCAAAACGCGCACTCCGCATCAAAAAACAGCCACCCCCGCGCGTGCCGCCCCTTTCCATCCGTAAACTCCGATGTCAGCGAAATCATCTTGGTAGGACAGACATTCCTGTCTGTCTCCTTTCTTTCTTTCTTTTCTTCTCTGCGAATCTCAGCGTACTCTGCGTCTCGCGTTATCCTTATTCTTCTGTTCTTTACATCCTTACGTCGCCACTTCGTTACTTCTCATCCCGCCTTCTTCCCCAGCAAAGTGACGACTTTCCCTCTCAATTTGCCGACGCCCTTCAGCGCCGAAGCAGGCATCCGCAGCACTTCGTCAAACAGTCCTGTCATGATCGTCAAGAATTCCAGCATGCTCTCCAGTCGCTCCCGCGTGTACGGATCGCCGTGTGCATTCGCCTTCGACTCCGCCACGCACTCCGCCAGCACGCGCAGCGTGGGATCGATCTCCCGCCGCTTCCGCTCCTCCGAAACGATCCGGAAAATCTCCCAGACGTCCTTGATGGACTCGAAATGGTCGCGCCGGTCGCCCAAGACGTGCACCACACGCACAATGCCCCACCCCTGCAGCTCGCGCAAACACGTGCTCACATTCGACCGCGCCACGGCCAGGGTGGTCGAAATTTCATCCGCGGGGATCGGCACCGGCGAAAGGAAGAGCAGCGCGTGCACCTGCGCCACGGTGCGGTTAATCCCCCAGCGGGTGCCCATCTCGCCCCAATGCAAGATGAACTTCTGAGCTATCGGCGTAAGGGTTGTTTTTGTTCTGTCTGTCATTTCTGTTGTTTCTCTCTGTACAGAACTTACCGTAAAGGCGGCTCTTTGTCAAGCCGTTTCTCCCCCAGCTTTCGCGAACGAAGATAAGGGCCCGTGTTGTCACACCTGTCCCTTTTTCGACCTTCCCGGCCATTTACACAAACCCCTCCCGCTGCCAATCTGTTGGCATCGAGGATTTTGTGCGAATGATATTTCAGGGAACACGCATCCGCAAAAGCACTGCCATCGGAGTGTGGGCATTCTTGGTATGCGCTCTTAGCCTGTTCGCTCTCCGGCTTGCACAGGCGCAAACCAATACTTCCGAGGGCATAGCCAGCGCCGCTCTTTGCCCTGTCGTCTACCCGGACGACCAGACTCCCGCTTCCCGCGGTTACCACTACACTTTTTTTGGCAACGCTTTCTTCATCAATGAGCAAGGCTATCTCCTCACGGTCGCTCACGTGCTCGAGACATTTCGCGACGGCGGGCAGCCGTACATTCTCGTGAAGCGCCCCGACGCGCCGCCCAGGCTTCTGAAGGTCACAGTGATCGCCGAGGATTCGCAACACGATGTAGCCATTCTTCGCGCCACGCCCAATCCTTTCGCGGGTAAATATACGGTCGCATTTGGGTCGCTCGCATCTGAGCCCGCCGTTCGCGGCGAAGCCGTGATAGCGCTGTCGCTGTACCCAAAGGTGCTGCGGGACGCGCAGAGCTTCGAGTCCGAGCGTGAAGATTCTTCGCCGGGAACCGTGCTCTCTTACGAATCCACGCAACTGGACAATTCCGGCCCCGCCGCGCAAGTATTTTTGCTGAGCCATCCCGTGGTCAAGGGACAGAGCGGATCTCCCGTTCTGGCGCTCCATTCGCATGCTGTTGTGGGACTTGTCGAGGGCCTTTGGCTGCGCGGCGTAGCTCTCTCGCCCGCCAAATCGGCTGCTCTGCCGACCAACACGCCCGGAGCGGCCATCCCGATTCGCTACGCTATCGCGCTTCTGCAACAAAACGGCATCGCATGGCATCCGGCCGAGCCTTCGCCGGTGCCGCCATCGCCTTCGACGGCTTCGCGGCCCACAGGGGACCGGCCTAAGCAGTAGCCGCGAAACGCAGAGCAAGGGTTGTACTGGCAGATCCTGCGGGCAACCCTGAAGTGCGATTCCATTTTTGCGCGAACAAAGATTTGGGGGAGCGCTAATTCAGGGAATGACGACGAGCCGCCGACCGGCAGTTTCCTGCCGTTGCCACACTTGTTCGATCTCGGAAAGAGGCACGGATTCCGTTTCGATTTGAAGAACTCTCTGGGCGCCCCAATCGAGGATTTGGCGCATCGCGGCAACCAGAACCTCATGCGAGGGGATTCCGGCCGTACCAAGAATTGTCAGCGCGGTGCTTCGCAGCACAGCCGCCGGAAGCGAGATCGTTGGACCGGCGCTCTCGCCGACTTGGACAAGGCGCGTCTCTGGATTTATCACGGCAAATTCCGGGCGCGTGATGGCGGCGAGAAGAATTTCCGCGGGCCGTCCCCAAACGTAGTCAATCACAACGTTGAAACCTGCTTCGCCGGCTTCGCGCGCAAATATCTTTTTCAAATCCCCGTCAGGCAGGCCAAGCTGGATTGTCACATCGGCCCCTAGCTCCGGCAGTTTTTCCAGCGCGTGTGGATTGCGACCGCAAGCAACCACGCGCCCTGCGCCCAGCAGCTTTGCAATCTGCACGGCCAGCTTCCCGGTTACCCCCGTGGCACCGAGAATGAGGACGGTCTCGCCCTTTACGACTTTTGCGCGCTGCTGCAGTGTTAACAGAGCTGACACGCCGGGATTTGGGATAGCAGCGGCAGTCGCGTCATCGAGAGCCTGCGGCACTGGAAAGCAAAACGCAGCAGGCACAACGGTGCGCTGCGCCATCGCACCGAAGGGGCGGCGCGGGCCTCCGAAGAAAACCCTGGTTCCATCGGCGAGACTACCGACGCCATCGGTCCCGCAAATCACCGGCAATTCGCGCGGACTGGCGAAGTGCGAACCGCTGGCGAGTTGCTTGTCCACGGCTTTCAGAGACGCCGCGCGGACTTGCACGACGGCTTCATCCTTGCCCGCCGCGGGCTCGGCAAAGTCTTCGCAGCGCGGAGGCTTCCCTAGCTCATATAAGATCGCTGCTTTCATATTTTTTGCTTCTTTCTGAGTTTTCGTTTTCAGTTCCATCATGAGTGCCGCGGCGTTTGTGCGCTGACCGCATTCAGATTAAATCGGTTGCCGAGAACGGCGAGTCGTGCTGTGATGAACGCCGCGCCTAAGGAGTTTGTATGACACCGGATGACTTTCGCAACCTGGCGCTGAGTTTGCCGGAAACCGCCGAGCACGCCCACATGAACCATCCCGACTTTCGCGTCGCCGGCAAAATCTTCGCCACGCTCGGCTACCCCAACAATGAGTGGGCCATGGTAAGGGTCACACCGGTAGAACAGGAGATGCTCGTAGCAGCCGAGCCTGCGGTATTCGTCCCAGCGAAGGGCGCGTGGGGACGCCAGGGCAGCACCACCGTCAAGCTCAAGGCTGCCAAGAAAACCACGTTACGACGCGCGCTTGCGGCTGCGTGGCATCTCGCCGCCCCAGCGCATCTCACGGAACAACACAAACCTAAGAAGTCGCGGCGGAGTTGATCCCTATTGCGGTAGCAGGGAAAAAGCACCGCGAAGTGAGGGCTGTGGAAGAGAAAATGCCTACTCAAACGCTGGACCCGACGCTCCAAGAACTTCTGCGAGGACGCTACATTGCAACACTGGGAACCGAGAACGCGGATGGAAGCATCCACCTGACCGCCGTGTGGTTCCTCTTCGAGGACCAGTGCCTGTTCGTGGCGACGTCTTCCAAGAGCCGAAAGGCTCGTAATGCGGCGGCGCGACCGAAAGCTTCGCTGATGGTGGACGTGCGAAAACCTGGAGCGGAGCGTGGGGTAACCGCCGCAGGGCGGGTGGAAGTGATCTCAGGCGAGCAGTCCCGGGGAATAAATCTTCGCATACACGGGCGGTATTTGAGCGCGGGAGCAATGTCCGATCCTCGCATCGCACCGGTGTTTGCATCGTTTGATGATGTCACGATACGGCTCACGCCAGCTTGGTGGACCGCGTGGGACATGGCCGTGCTGGACGCGCAAGCCTTTGACGGGCGATTGGGCGGAACGCCGGGATACATGCTACCGCTGGATTGAAGATGGAGGGTTCGTTTTCAGGCGGAGGAACTCTTCAAGAACGAGCGCATCTGAAAAAACGATTTTAGAACTTTTCTCGTTCACGGTGTTTCGGCAGTATGCCAGCAGTATTTCAGGCTAGTTGACATCGTTTGCGAGGGCAAATCATCGGATTTCCGCTGGGATTGCGGGCAAATCGCGTGAGTCGAGCGGGAGGTTGAATCTAAACCCGGACCCGCAAAAACCGAAGGATCCGGCACCCAAAATCGTCTGTGGTTTGAGGTTTGCGCCACATGCCAATCCGAAAAGTGAACTACTGCATCGAATCTCCGGTAGCGCGGCTAATCCTGCTCGAAGAAGGCTCAACTACTCGGTTATTCTTCCCAACTCGGTGTGGAATCGATGTTTGCTTTCGTCGATCTCGAGGCGATTCTTGAGAACCAGTTTTGCTTCCTCTGCGGCAGCGCGCAATTCAGGATGTTTTTTGTCGTCGATGGAAGTCATAACGGCGCTAGCAAGGCGCTGCAGAGAGTTCTCCAATTCGGTGATGCGCTTCACGACCTCCGGCGCGGACGTCTGCGCTTTGACATAGGTATCGAGCGCGACCTCGCCTTCGACCTTCTCAATATATTCGGAGATGGTGGTTTCGCCGTCGTTTACCGGATGGACGACCTGTGGAACGACACCCGCGAGTGGATTGGGGTTCGGCACGGGCGCATTATACATCAGGGAAATGCAGGCCAGAATGCAGATTGCCTGGAAGCGGGATCGCAAGGGCTTGGCATAAATCGCGGTTTGCACGGGCGCGGAAATCCCTCTTCAGAAATGCGATAGATTCCTGGAGGTTGGGGCGAATTCGTGTAATTCGAGGAAAGTTGGCTCTAAACCCCGACCCAAAAAAAGTGAGCGATCCGGCGCCCATATTCTTCTCGGAGCAAGTGTCCGTGGCACCCGCTCTGGTGGCGGGCCGTCCATTTTTACTTCGGTTTTCTTGTCCTGTAACATCACGTTTGTGAAGCCTTTCGAGTTGCTAGGCCAAACAATATATGCAGACGGCACCGTCGTGAAGCTCATGCGTCGCGGCGACGAGTATCTGATAGTTGCCGACGGAGCGATCCTCATGTCAAGCCGCATGCACGGCTCAGAGGAGGCGCTGGCCGAGTTCGCCTGCCAACGCGTCCGGACCTTGGAGCGGCCCAGCGTGCTTATTGGCGGTCTCGGAATGGGTTTCACGCTACGCGCGGCGCTCGACCTTCTTTCACCGGAAGCGACGGTTCTCGTGACCGAACTGCTGCCCGCCGTGGTGGAGTGGAATCGCGGCCCGCTCGGGCCGTTGGCGGGATATCCGATGAGCGATAAGCGAGTGCGGGTGGAGACAGGGGACGTAGCGGTGACACTCCGTTCACGGCGCGACCAATTCGATGCCGTGCTACTGGACGTGGACAACGGTCCATCCGCATTTACCGCGTCGAACAACGCCAGGCTCTATGACAACCGCGGAATAGCCGTCGCGCGCGCGGCTCTGAAGATCGAAGGAGTGCTGGCTGTCTGGGCGGCCGGAGAAGATCGAAAATTTGCAGCACGCTTGCGCGAGGGAGGATTCGACGTTCAGGTGCAGCGCGTGCGTGGGCGACCAAAAAAAGGCGGTCCCCGCCACACCATCATTCTGGGTCACAAAACATCCTAAAGCTGTGGTTTTTGATTGACGGGCGAAATCGCGACGCGCAGGACGTAGAGATTGTGGATTACCACGGAGAGGAATCATGCCGGGATGAAAGCCAATTTATCCGGGGGAGATTCTTCCGGAGGAGTTTGTGGCCCCGTTCGGATTGAACGCTAATAGGCTGGCGTGGGCGTTGCGGGTCCCACCTCCGACCATTTATGAAATCGTGGAAGAGCAGCGCGCCATCTCCTCGAGATGGCGCTACGGGTGGCGCAATACTTTGGGACGACGCCCGAGTTTTAAATAAGTCCACAGACGCACTACGATTTGTTTATTTCGAGGCGTGAAACGGAAGATAGGATCAAACGCGACATTCACCTGATGTCGGAGTTGATGCAGGGACAATGTCCTGCGAGGCGAAAGCGCCAGCTGGGCTGGCGCACTCCATAGATAAAAATCGGAGAAGGGTGTGGTGCGACCGCACCAAATAGGGCGATAATGTGCGGCCGTGAGCAAGAATGTATGTCATAGGTCGCGGTGATGACGTAAAAGGAGAAGAATTGCGATGAAGGCACGCACTTCACACTTTGCAGTGGCTCTGGTATTCGCCCTGTTCTTTGGAAGCGGGGCGACGCAGGTTTTTGGGCAGCAAACCGCGGGCAACGGCCCCGCGACTATCGATATGACGGTGACGAAGCCGGAAACCGTGGGATTTTCTTCGGAGCGGCTGGAGCGGCTACACGCGCTGATGCAAAACGTAGTAGATCAGAAGCAGCTTCCCGGGGCGGTGACGCTGCTGGCGCGGCACGGCAAAGTCATTGATTACCGAACGTATGGAATGCGCGATGCGGCCAGCGGCGCGGCGATGACGCGCGACACGATCTTTCGCGCGTTTTCGATGACCAAGCCCGTGACCGGCGTGGCCATGATGCTGCTTTACGAGCAGGGCAAGTGGCTGCCGTCGGATCCGATCTCGAAATACATTCCTGAATTCGCGCACTTGAAAGTGTGCAAAGGGGTGGACGCGGCGGGCAACATGATTCTGGAGGATCCGATTCATCCGCCGACCATGCAGGAACTAATGACGCACACCGCCGGCTTTGTGTACGGCTTCTTCGGCAACACGCCGGTGGACAAGGAATATCAGAAAGCGGGGGTGTTCCAGTCGAAGACTCTGCAGGAGTTCATCGACAAGCTGGCCAAGATTCCTTTGGCCTACCAGCCGGGTACCAAGTGGGTCTACAGCGCTTCGGTGGACATTCAGGGTTACATCGTAGAAAAGCTGTCGGGCCAAACGCTGCCCGACTTCATGCAGGAGCATATTTTTAAACCTCTGGGAATGAAAGACACGGGCTTCTTTGTGCCAGCGGACAAGAGAGGGCGATTTGTAACGATTTACCGCAGCAATGAAAAAGGCGAAGTGGTCCCCGCGCCGGGGTTCGGCGGCGAATACGCGGAACAACCGACGATGCCATCCGGAGGCGGCGGAATGGTGACGACGGCGGAGGATTACTTTCGGTTTGCAGAGATGCTGGCGAACGGAGGGGAGCTGAATGGTGTGCGGATTTTGTCGCCAGCGGCGGTGCAGCTGATGAGCACGAACCATTTGGCGGCGAATCTTTTGACGGGCGAGTTTGGAATCGGCGCGCAAGTGATGCGAGCTGGTCTGGGGTATGGATACGATTGCGCAGTCGAGTTCGACCCTGGCGAGGCCAATCTGCCCGATGGGCGCGGCACATTTTTTTGGGATGGAGCCGCGGGGACGTGGTTCTGGATCGACCCGGCGAACGAAGTTATCTTCATCGGGATGGTTCAGCGCGTGCTGGGACCTGACAGTCCAACTGTGGAGTATCAGAGCCGGTCGGTCGTTTATCAGGCGCTATTGAACCCGAAGAAGTAAGGAGGCCGCGAGGATTGCCGGGATAATGCTTTCTTTTTCCGGAAAATGGCGCGCCCGGAGAGACTCGAACTCCCGACCCTCTGGTTCGAAGCCAGATGCTCTGATCCAACTGAGCTACGGGCGCGCAAACCCCATTATAACCATCGGTGCCGCTCTTACCCAACGGTTTGCATCGTGGAAACCAACTCCGGGATGTCGATTTTGATGAGGGTGCCCTGGCCGGTGCGGCTTTCGATTTGGAGATGGAAATCGGCGCCGTAGAGGACGCGGAGGCGCTCGCGGACGTTGCTGAGGCCGATGCCTTCGACGTAGACGTGGGGCATTTTTTCTTCGGAGATGCCGACGCCGTTGTCTTCAATTTCGATGTGGAGGCGGCCGTCGCGGTTTGTGGTGCGGAGTTGAATTTTGCCGCCGTCAAGTTTTGGCGCGAGGCCGTGTTTCAGGCAATTCTCGACGATGGGTTGCAGGAGCATGCTGGGGACGAAGGCTTCCAGCGTTTCCTCGTCAATTTCCTTGATGATGTCCAGATTGTCGCGGCCGAAGCGGGCGACCTCGATATCGAGATAGTCGTCGATGAACTCGAGTTCCTCACGCAGCGGCACAAACGTTTCGTGTTTGCGCAGCAGGCGACGAAGAATGTTGCTCAATTTGAGCACCACGCCGCGCGCGTTATCGGGATCGAAGCGGATGAGCGCGGAGACGGTGTTCAGCGTATTGAACAGAAAGTGCGGATTGATTTGGCGGGAGAGCGCGTCCATGCGAGCTTTCAGCAAGAGTTGCTGATGGCGTTCGAGGTTCATCTCGATGCGCGTGTTGTTCCAGATTTTCAGCGGTGCGGCTACAGACATCAGCGTGGCGATCACCGTCAAGACGAGCCACCAATCCCATTGCGGATGAATCGCGAAGAGCCATTTGGGCTTGGTGGCATGCACAAGAGCGACGCGGCCCAGCTCCAGCACGACGCACACAGCGAGCGGCGCCATTTCCCAGGATAATTGTCCTTTTTTCACGAGACGAACCACGGCTTTCGGAATGTTCAAAAACGTGAAGGGACCGAAGTTCCAGATGTCTTCTTTGTTCGGAATGGCTTGCCGGATCAACCCGCCTATCAGCCCCGCCGCCGAAGCAGCGGGCATCGCCAGCCACTCGTGAGAGATCAGCGCGGGAATAGTGATGATCGCTCCGCCGATGGGGCCGACCACGCGCCCGCCCAGCAAACCCATGAGAAAAGCGCCTTCCAGCGAAAGGTCCGCAAAGCGGTAGGGGTAGCCGACGAGCCGCAGTGTCACTCCGACGATCAGCGGCGGGGTCATAAAAAGCATCAGCTTGAGCTTTTGGTCGGGATCGCGCTCCTCGGTGAAGAGCACGCGGCGGAAGGTATTCCAGCGCGCCAATAACGCAGCGATGGAGGACGCCACCGCGACCTTCAGCAGCAAAGTGAAGAGGAGGTCGCGAACTGCTGTTGCCGTATCCATGATTGGTTTGCGCGAGCGTCTTGGCTAACGCTAGCCAATCGCAGGCGCGATGTAAAGCTTCGTCTAGCGCACCTGCTATACTGCTTGTTTCTCATGCAAACAAAAAGAAAGCCGCGCAAACGAACGAACAGCACAGCCTCCGCAGCGAGGGTCGTCGCGCAGGCCGCTCTTCCGACGCGGCACGGCCGATTCACGATATACGGATTGAAAGGCCGAGGCCCGCTCGAGGAGGCTATTGCTCTGGTCCGTGGAAAACTCGATGGAAAAACAGCGCCGCTCGTCCGTGTCCACTCGCAATGCTTGACCGGTGATGTGCTCGCGTCGCTGCGGTGCGATTGCCGGGCGCAACTGGAGCTTTCCCTCCGGAAAATCGGCCAGGCCGGATCGGGAATTCTGGTCTATCTGCCGCAAGAGGGCCGCGGCATCGGGCTCATGAACAAGCTGCGCGCGTATCAGCTTCAGGACGGGGGAATGGACACGGTTGAGGCGAATGAAACCTTGGGATTCGCGGCCGACGCGAGAGACTATGAGTTTTCGGCACAAATTTTGAAGAAGCTTGGAGCGAAGAAAATCCGATTGTTATCGAACAATCCGGAAAAAGTTCGCCAACTTGAGCGATCGGGAATTCGGGTGGTCCAGCGCGTGCCATGCCAGCCCCGCGTATCGAAGATTTCGCGCGCCTATCTCCAAACCAAGAAAAGCAAAATGGGACATCTCCTCGATGGCTTTTGAGGGCTCCTTCCTATGACTCCAACCATTTTGCAGCGCGTTAAGTTCTCGGCTTCGCCGGAAACACTGTTCGAGATGTACATGGATTCGAAGAAGCACTCCGCATCAACGGGTGCTCCTGCGAAGTTGAGCCGCAAGGTTGGCGGTGCCTGGCAGGCGCACGGCGGGGCCATCGGCGGCAAAAACCTGCTGATCATCCCCGGCCAAAGAATTGTTCAAGCTTGGCGAGCCAGCTTCTGGAAAAAACACGAACTGTCGGTGTTGATCCTAACTTTCGAGAAAGCGAGGGGCGGCGCGTTCGTGGACCTGGTTCACGTGGGCGTGCCGCACCACGACCAGAAAGGCGTGCGAAACGGCTGGCCTAAGTTCTACTGGAAGCCATGGAAGAAACATCTGGCGTCCCGAAAAATCTCCTAGGGCACAATTCAGGAGGTTTCAGGCCTCGCAAAAAGAGAAGCTTCATCAGGCGGTATTCTGCTTTCATCCACCGCCGACGAATTGCACGATTTCGTAACGGTCGCCGGATTCCACGGGCGTTTGCGGCCATGCGGGACGTGGAAGTATTTCAAGATTGCGCTCGATGGCGACGCGACCCGCGTCCAATCCAAGCGCGACGAGCAAATCGGCGACCATCGCGCCGGATTTGGCTTCGCGATTTTCGCCGTTTACGGAGATGGAGATGGTTGTTTCCATGTTTCTTCTCGATACAGGTGAAAAATGGGGCGCCGCTCAAGCCGTCGGAACGCGCGGGCGGGCGCGCAACTGAAATTTCAACTGGCCCTTCGAATCCGCTTGCGTGGCCTCGATGACCAGCGCGGGCTCGGCGCCAGCGAGACGGGGCACTTCGAATTCCAGCCGTGCCTGACCATCGGTTCCCGTCTCCGTCGAAAATTCCGTAACTTCCGCCGTTCCTTCAATTCGCGCAGTGACTAACGCCCGAGGGACCGCTTCTCCATTTTGCTTAGTCCGGACGACAACATGCAAATTCGCGCGCTTTCCTGCCAGCCAGTTTTTCGCATTGACCAACTCCAGCGCGAGTGCGGGCGCCACGGAGGCGTTCTCATGCGCCGCGGAACCGGCCTTCTCATTCGCGGCGGCGCTTTCCTGAACCGACCAGGGTGGCGGCACTAGATGCAGAATGCCGCTTCGAATTTCTTCGCCCACAGTACGGTGCTGTTCAGCGATGCGCTTCTTTAGCGACTCTTCGCGCCCGGGATCGAGCGGCAACAGATCAAAATAGTTGTGTGTCCGGCGGTGCAGAACGCGGCCGCAGCAATAGACGGTCGTGTCGATCAAAGCGTTGGCGGTTCCGCGGTCCTCGGTTTGCAAGTGATAGACCGTGTCCCCCACTTTCACGTTGGTGTTATGCCCGAAAAGCATAGTTTCGTCCGCGTCCCCGAGGACGCGCTCGCCAACCATTCCACAAGCGCGCCGCAGAATTTTTCTCATGCCATTTGACCGACTGGCAGTTGAATGGATATTATAACGCTTCGCCCATGACCGATTCAGGGTTACAAGCGTACATTCCGCTTCTCATACACCTGCTGATTGCCACGGCGCTTGCCGGGGCGTTGACGGCTGCCTCGGTGCTCGTGGGATGGCGACGCCCCAGCCGCGCGAAGCAACAGCCCTACGAATGCGGCATGGAACCCACGGGGGACGCGCGCGCGCCGGTTTCCGTAAGGTTTTATTTGGTAGCGATGGTTTTCATTCTTTTCGACGTGGAAGCCATCTTTTTATATCCGTGGGCCTACATCTACCGGGACTTGATAAAAATGTCTCCGCGGATCGGGTTGTATGGTTTCGCGGAGATGATGGTTTACATCGCCATACTCCTGGTCGGGTACTTCTATCTGTGGAAAAAAGGCGCGCTCGACTGGCATAAGTATTAGCCTGCGTCTGAGGGATTCGAAACGGTGACAGAGAATACGAGCCAAAACGCTAATGTTGTCGTCGAGCACCTGCGCGCCTGGAACCCGAACGCCATCGAAGAGGTGATTGAATTCCGCGGTGAGACGACCATCGTGCTTCCTCGCAAAATCTTGCGAGCCGCGGCCGAACGCTGTCGTGACCACGCGGATTTGCAATTTAACCTGCTGACAGACGCCACCTGCGTTGACCGATTCCCGCACGAGCCGCGCTTCGAGCTAAATTACCATCTCGTTTCGATTCCCCGGCGTGACAAAATTCGCCTCAAGGTTCGCCTGGCTGGATCCGACGCTGTTATCGAGACTCTGGTTCCCGTTTGGCCGGGAGCAAATTGGCTGGAACGCGAGATTTTTGATCTTTTCGGCATACGCTTCACGGGCCATCCGGATTTGCGGCGCATCCTTCTCCCGGAGGATTGGGAAGGCTATCCGCTGCGCAGGGATTATCCCGTCGAAGGGTATCGCGACGTTCCGATGGTTCCGGGATTCAGAAAGAGCTCAGTATGACCACGGTCGAGACGGCTACCGGCGCGACAAAAACGATGGTTCTGAACATGGGACCGCAGCACCCTTCGACCCATGGCGTGCTGCGCGTGTTGCTGGAGCTGGAAGGCGAAACGGTCGTCAAAGCCATCCCGGATTTGGGTTATCTGCACACGGGCATCGAAAAGAGCTGCGAAGATAAGACTTATTCGCAAGCCATCACGCTCACGGACCGGATGGATTACCTTAATCCCCTTGGCAATAACCTCGTTTACTGCCTCGCGGTGGAAAAGCTGCTCGGACTCGAAGTTCCCAAGCGCGCGCAATATGTGCGCGTTCTGCTGGTGGAGCTGCAGCGCATTTCCTCGCACCTGGTGTGGCTCGGAACGCATGCGATCGACCTCGGGGCAATGTCCGTTTTTCTTTATTGTTTCCGCGAGCGCGAAGAGATCCTGAAGATTTTCGAGATGTTCTCCGGCCAGCGGATGATGACAAGTTATATCCGCATCGGCGGCATTGCGTTGGAGCCGCCCGCGGGCTGGCGGTCGGCGGTCGACCGATTCCTGAAAATGATGCCCAGCCGCATCGACGATTACGAATCACTGCTGACGGGAAACCGCATCTGGATGGGACGCACCAAGGGAGTCGGCTATATTTCGGCGGAGGATGCGGTGGCGCTAAGCATGACCGGCCCCACGTTGCGCGCGGCGGGCGTGGCCTACGACAACCGCAAGCTATTTCCCTATTCGAGCTATGAAGAATTCGAATTCGACGTTCCGACGCGCACCGACTCCGACTGTTTCGCCCGGTATATGATTCGCGTGGCGGAGATGCGGCAAAGTCTGAATATCGTCCGCCAAGCAATGGCCAAGATTACACACGAGGGCCCGATCCGGACGGATGCGCCAGGCATTGTGCCGCCGGCACGCGAGAAAATGAAGACGGAGATGGAAGCGCTCATTTACCACTTCAAGATTTTCACGGAAGGATTTTCGCCCGCGGCGGGCGAGGCTTTTGTTACCGTGGAATCGCCGCGAGGAGAATTGGGATGCTTTATAGCCAGCGACGGCTCGCCAAAACCGCTGCGCGTGCATTTCCGTTCGCCGTCGTACATCAATTTGCAAGCTTTGCCGAAGCTAGTGACGGGCCAACTGATATCCGACGTTGTTGCGTGCATCGGGACGATTGATATTGTGCTAGGAGAAGTTGACAGATAGGGAAAAGAAGACGGAAAGAGGTAAGGAAGTAAAAAAGCGCAGAAAAAGAGCCAAGAGGAACCAGGCAACGGAATGGAACTGAGCCCACAACTCGCGACGAGATTCGAAAAGCTTCAAACCGCGTATCCGGTGAAGCGCAGTGCGCTGATTCCCATGCTGATGTACGCGCAGGACGAATACGGCTTCGTGAGCGACGAGATGATCGCAGAGATTGCGCGACGGCTGGGTTTGAATAATTTGCAGGTCGAGGAAACTCTCGCGTACTACTCGATGCTGCATCGCAAGCCGATGGGCAAGTATCACGTGCAGGTCTGCACGAACGTGGCCTGCATGCTGCGCGGCGGCAACGAGATCCTGGATCGCGCCAAAAAACGGCTGGAAATCGGCCACAAAGAAGTGACCGACGACGGCGTCTTTTCTCTCGAAGAGGTGGAATGCATCGGCGCCTGCACCGGCGCGCCCGCCATGCAGGTCAATTATGACTTCCACGAAAATCTGACGCCGCTCAAGTTCGACCGCATCATCGAGCAACTGGACGCGGGAAAAGCCCCGTCGCCGGAGCCGGTCACCGCGGGCGCCATTCACGCGCGGGAACCGGGGGAAACGCCGCTCATCAGCAAGCTCTTTGGGATCAAGGATTCTCGCAAGATCGATGTTTACCTGAAGCACGACGGCTACAAAGCGCTAGAGAAGGCACTCAGGGAGATGACGCCGGAATCGATCATCGATGAAGTAAAAAAATCCAACTTGCGGGGGCGCGGCGGGGCGGGTTTTCCCACGGGAATGAAGTGGTCGTTTGTGCCCAAAGACTCGCCAAAGCCGAAATACCTCATCTGCAATGCCGACGAATCGGAACCCGGTACGTGCAAGGATCGCCCGTTGATGGAGATGGATCCGCACCAGATGATCGAGGGGATGATCATCGCGGGCCGGGCCTTTGGCGCACACCGGGGCTTTATTTACGTCCGCGGCGAATATCGCTACGTGCTGGACATCGTGCAAACTGCGGTCGATGAGGCCTACTCGAACGGCTACCTGGGCAAGGACATTCTCGGCTCCGGCTTCGATTTCGATTTGCTGACGCATACCGGCGCGGGGGCTTACGAATGTGGCGAAGAGTCCGCGTTGATGGAATCGCTTGAGGGCAAGCGGGGTTACCCGCGTATCAAGCCGCCCTTCCCCGCTGTGGTCGGACTCTATGGCTGCCCGACTATCATTAACAACGTCGAAACGCTCAGTTCCGTCCCGGCGATCATTTTGGAAGGCGGCGAGGCCTACGCCAAGCGCGGGACACCGAAAAATGGGGGCACGCGGCTGCTGTGCGTCTCGGGCCATATCGCAAAGCCCGGGATTTATGAAATTCCGCTCGGGATGAACATGAAAAAGTTCATTTACGAAACGGCGGGCGGAATTCCGGGAGGGAAGAAGCTCAAGGCCATCATTCCTGGCGGAAGCTCCTGCCCAATTATGAGCGCCAGCGAAATCGACATCGCGATGGATTATGACACGCTGGCGAAAGCGGGCACGATGCTGGGCTCCGGCGGCATGGTAGTCATGGACGAAACGACGTGCATGGTGGACATGGCGCGGCGCATCATGCACTTCTATGCGCACGAATCCTGCGGCTGGTGCATCCCTTGCCGCGAAGGCACGTCCTGGCTGAAGAAAATTCTGGATCGCTTTCACGCCGGGTACGGGCGTCCGGAAGACATCGACATCACGGGCGAGCTCGCCAAGAACATGCTGGGGCGCACGTTCTGCCCGCTGGGCGACGCCGCTGCGCTGCCAACGATCAGCATCGTGCAGAAATGGCGAAACGAATTCGAGGATCACTTGCACGGCCGGTGTGCGTATAAATCCGCGGAAGCATTAGCAGGCTCGCGTTAGGACTCCATGGCAGAGACGAAGCTGATTACGCTGAAGATTAACGACCGCGACGTGCAGGTTCCCACGGGAACGCTGGTGATTGAAGCGACGCGGCGGATTGGGACGGAAGTGCCGTCGTTCTGCTATTACCCGCAGCTTTCGTTGCAGGCCGCCTGCCGGATGTGCCTGGTCGAAGTGGAAAAAATGCCGAAGTTGCAGACGGCGTGCACGCTGGTCGCTACCGAGGGCATGATTGTGCGAACGAACACGGAGCAGGTTCGCGGCGCGCGGAAAGCGATGCTCGAATTCCTTCTGGCCAACCATCCACTCGATTGCCCGGTGTGCGACAAGGGCGGCGAGTGCGAACTGCAAGACATGGTGTTCCGCTACGGCGCGGATACGAGCCGGTTCGTCGAAGAAAAAATTCACCGGCCGGAAGAGAAGTGGTCTGAACTGGTTTATTACGACGCGCCTCGCTGCATTCTCTGCTTCCGCTGCGTGCGCGTGTGCGATGAGGGCATGGACGTGAAGGCTCTCGGCGTGGGAATGCGCGGCGTGGAAAGCATCATCATTCCGAACCTTGAAGACCATCTGGAGTGCGAAGAGTGCGGGATGTGCATCGACATTTGCCCCGTCGGCGCACTGACCAGCGGGACCTATAGATATAAGACGCGGCCATGGGAGATGACGTACGTGTCAACGGTTTGCACGCACTGTTCGAACGGCTGCAAAACGACGCTGAGCGTGCGCAATCACGAGATCATGCGGGCGAATAACCGCGATCTCTCCGGCATCAACGAGGATTTTTTGTGCGTAAAGGGACGATTTGGATTTGATTTCACGAAGCATCCAGAGCGTCTGCGCACGCCGATGGTGCGCAAAGGCGACAAGCTGGTTCCTGTTTCCTGGGAAGAAGCCGCGCAGACAGCCGCGACGCGGCTTAAGCAAATTTACGACGCTGGCGGCAAGGATTCGATTGGATTTATCGGCTCGAACCGCACGTCCAACGAAGAAAACTATTTGTTCCAGCGGATGGCCCGCGCGACGTTTGGCACGAACAACATCGATCATCACCGCACGGCGGATTACACGGGGCTCATCACGGCGCTTGGCGACCGCGCCTCGGATTCCATGCTGACGATGAAGCAGTTGGCGGAGATGAAGGCCGTGCTGGTTGTGGGCAACGACCCCACGAATCAGAACCCGCTGGCAGCGTGGCAGATTCGCAAGGGCATCCGGCTGAATGGCGCGAAACTTTTTATCCTGAACGCGCGCGACATCAAGCTGCAACGCAAGGCGACGCAGTTCATCAAGATTGCGGCGAACCAGGAAGCTCCCGCGATTCGCTGGCTGGCTAAGGAAGAGGGGCAACTGCCGAGCAGTCTCGTCGAGCAACTCGTCCAGATGAAAGCGGCGCTGGATGCCGAGCCCGACGTGGCCATTGTGTTTGGGGCGGAAGTGACGGGCGCGGCGATTGCGCAGCTTGTTGCTTTTGGCTCAAAGCTGCACGGAAAAGTTCGCTACATGGCGCTCGGCGATTACGCGAATTCGCGGGGGGCCGCCGATATGGGATTGCTGCCAGACCGCCTGCCGGGTTACGCGCATGTGGATGATTCGGCGGCGCGCGAAGGTTTCGAACGGCTATGGAGCGGCGTGATTCCCTCTAAATCGGGACTGACTACGCCGGCGATGGTGGACGCTGCTCAAAATGGGAAACTGAAAGCGCTGTATGTAATGGGCGCGAACCCGCTGGCACATTTTGGCACGCTTGGATTTGGGCGCGGCAAACTCGAACTGCTGATCGTTCACGAGATGTTTTTGACTGAGACGGCGAAACTTGCCGACGTCGTCTTCCCCGCCGCTTCGGCTTACGAAAAAGAGGGTAGTGTCACCAACACTTCCGGCGAAATTCAGCTTCTGCACCGGGCGGCCGAAGTGATGGGTCCGCGGAGCGATTTCGATCTGCTGCGGATTCTGTCCCACCAGTTGGAAAAACTTGGTCTCGGCAAAGCGTTTCATTACAAGTCGCCCGCGGACGTGTTCGAGGAAATTCGCAAGGCGGCTGCCGGTTATGATGTGCAGCCGACAGGATTGCTGACCGGCGGGGCGGAAGCTACACACATGCATGTCGCGAAGAATGGCCATGCGCCTTATGACGTTCCCGCGGGCTTGATACGCTCCGCGCACGACACGCTTTTCACCAGCGGCACGCTGGGCCGCTTCTGTACCATGATGGAATCTCTCCCGGAGGCGGAAGCCAAACCGTGAGCGCCTTCTTAACTGCAAACGCCAATCTGATCATCATTTTCGTCAAGATTGCGCTTCTGCTTTTCATCGTTCTGACCGTCAATGCCTACCTGACATGGTTCGAACGTAAAGTTGTGGCGCACATGCAATCGCGATGGGGGCCGCACCGCGTCGGGCCGCATGGTTTGCTGCAGCCTTTGGCGGATGGCGCAAAATTTTTGTTGAAAGAAGATCCGACGCCCGCGGGCGTGGACAAGTTCACTTACTTTCTCGCCCCTCTGATGGCGTTAGCGCTCGCGCTCACGTCGATCGCCATCATTCCCTTCGGGCCGGAACCGCTGCACATCTTTGGGCACGACATTTCATTGGGCATCACCAATTTGAACATCGGGATCCTGGCGCTCTTTGCCATAACGGCGCTCAGCGTTTACGGTGTCGTTTTGGCCGGCTGGTCTTCGAACAGCAAGTATCCGTTGCTCGGCGGATTGCGCAGCTCGGCGCAAATGGTGAGTTACGAGCTTGCCCTGACGATGTCGGTTGTCGGAGTGCTCCTGCTTGCAGGCAGCTTCAACTTGCGCGACATCATCGACGCGCAGGCCCACCATCCAGAGCGCGGCATCTTTGGCTGGAACGTCTGGCCGCAAATCCTGGGTTTTTTCTGCTTCTTCGTCGCCGCAGTTGCAGAGACCAATCGCGTCCCGTTTGATCTTCCGGAAGCGGAATCGGAGCTGGTGGCCGGTTTTCACACGGAATATGCCAGCTTCAAATTCGCGATGTTCTTTATCGCCGAGTACACCAGCATGATCACTGTGTCGTGCCTTTGCGCGATCATGTTTTTGGGCGGATGGCTGTCTCCCTTTCCGGCTAGCTGGACGTTCACGCACTATCTGCCATCGGTGATTCTGATTCCGTTCGGGTTGTGGGTGATTTGGGACGGGATTCGCTACGAGACAATCTTTGGCCGCATTGTTCTTCCCGGCGTCGGGACGGTCATCACGGCCATCGGCGTAGTATTCCTAATCTTCCCGCCGGTCAACGAGTTTATTCAGGGTCCGTTCTGGCTGCTCGCGAAAATTTTCTTCTTTCTGTTCGTGTACGTGTGGATGCGCGGAACGCTTCCGCGATTCCGGTATGACCAGCTCATGGACTTTGGGTGGAAATTGCTGCTCCCGGTTTCAATCGCAAACGTGGTGATCACGGCGTTCGTCATTTTGATACGGGGTGCGAAGTGACGCCGCAACTTGCCATTTTCTTTGTGCTGGGCGCATTAGCGGTGCTCGGCGCGCTCAGCCTCATCTTGCAGCGCCATCCGATTCACAGCGCGCTTTCGCTCATCGTGGTCATGATCTCGCTCGCGGGGCTTTACCTTCTCATGGGCGCGGAGTTCGTCGCCGCGGTCCAGATCATCGTTTACGGCGGCGCCATCATGGTGCTTTTTGTGTTCGTTATCATGCTTCTGAACGCCGGAGTGGAAGAGCACACGAATTTTTCAAAGCTGGCGGGCATCGCGGGCTTTCCGCTGGCGGTTGCGCTGCTGGGATTTCTGGCGGTGGTCATTGCACGATCGAGCGAGAGCGGGCAAGCGGGTTTGCAGTCCGGGACGCTGGCCTCTACAAAAGAAATCTCCATGATGCTTTTCCGGGAATTTGTTTACCCTTTCGAGCTGACTTCGTTCCTCATCCTGGTGGCGATACTCGGCGCGATCGTTCTTGCGCAGCGGGAGAAAAGCTGAAATGGTCCCGACGAGCTACTACCTAATTCTAAGCGCGGTTATCTTTGGCCTCGGGGTCGTGGCTTTCATATTTAAGCGCAACGTCATCACCATTTTCATGTCTATCGAATTGATGCTGAACGCCGTCAACCTGGCGTTTGTGGCCTTTAGCCAGGCCAGGCACCAATCGGACGGCCAAGTATTCGTTTTGTTTGTGATCGTGGTGGCGGCGGCGGAGGCGGCGGTGGGGCTCGGGATCATCATTCTCACGGCACGCAACCGGCAATCTTTGAACGTCGAGCGCGTGGATTTGCTTAAACTCTAATGCCCATACTCGATCATCTGTGGATCATTCCGATACTGCCGTTGCTCGGATCGGCCATCAATGGGTTGCTGGGCAGCAAGTGGCCGAATAAGGCCGTCAATAGCGTGGCGCTTGGGACGACGGGCCTCTCCTTTCTGTTCGCGGTCGGAGCTGTCCGTGAATTCCTCTCCCTTCCTCAGGACAAATTGCCGTTCGCGCCGCAGCATTATTTTGACTGGATCGTTGCCGGCAATTTCCGCGCGGGCTTCGACTTGCAGATCGACCAGCTCACAGTCGTTATGCTGATGGTCGTCACCGGCGTGGGCTTCCTTATCCACATTTACTCGACGGGGTACATGGCGCACGAGGGCGGATACTACCGCTTCTTCTCCTACATGAATTTGTTCATGTTTTTCATGCTCATTCTGGTGATGGCGGCGAACTACGCACTCCTCTTCGTCGGATGGGAAGGCGTCGGCCTGTGCAGCTACCTGCTCATCGGTTTCTATTTCCTGAAAAAGACGGCAGCCGACGCGGGCAATAAAGCGTTCATCGTCAATCGTATCGGCGACTTCGGCTTCATGCTCGGTATGTTCCTGCTTTTCCGCACGTTCGGGACGCTGGACTTCGTGACCGTATTTCACAAGGCCGCGCCGATGCAGCCGGACGCATTGGGGCATCTCGGCGTCTTGACCGTGGCCTGCCTGCTGCTCTTTATGGGCGCCACGGGCAAATCGGCACAGCTTCCTCTCTACGTCTGGCTGCCGGACGCCATGGAAGGCCCCACGCCTGTCAGCGCATTGATCCACGCTGCCACCATGGTTACTGCGGGCGTCTACGTGGTAGCGCGATCGCATGTGCTTTTCACGCATGCGCCAACAGCAATGCTAGTGGTCGCCATCGTCGGCTGCGCCACTGCAATTTTCGCGGCAAGCATTGGGCTGGTGCAGACCGACATCAAAAAAGTTCTCGCCTATTCCACCGTCAGCCAGCTCGGGTACATGTTTCTCGCCTGCGGCGTGGGCGCTTTTTCGGCGGGCATCTTCCATCTAATGACTCACGCGTTCTTCAAGGCGCTTCTCTTCCTTGCGGCAGGCAGCGTCATCCACGCCATGGGCGGCGAACAGGACATGCGCCACATGGGGGGACTCAGCAAAAAGATCAAGTGGACGTACATCACGATGCTGACCGCGACACTGGCGATCACCGGGGCTCCACTCTTCGCGGGCTTTTTCAGCAAGGATGCCATCCTGCTCGCGGCGTTCCAGAGCGAGAACGGCGGCGCGGCCACCGGCCGCACTCTGTATGCAGTCGGCCTGTTCGCGGCGTTGCTGACCTCCTTCTACATGTTCCGGCTGATCTTCCTCACATTTTTCGGCAAGCAGAAATACGATGAGCACCACGTTCACGTGCACGAATCGCCGTGGAGCATGCTCGGCCCGCTCGTGATTCTCGCCGTGCTTTCGATTTTCGGCGGATGGTTTGCTCTTCCCTCCTTCTGGGGCGGGCCGGACTACTTCTCGAATTTCCTTGCGCCAGTTTTCGGAGGCGGCGAACCAGCCGCCGCGGAAGCCGCTGCCCATGCGCTCGAGCTACCTCTCGCAGCAGTCGCGGTTCTCACCGCGCTTATCGGCTTCGGCATCGCCTTCTGGCTGTACATCAGCCGGCCCGGCAAACCCGAGGCGCTGGCCAAATCCATGCGCGGCGTTTACAACACGCTCTTGAACAAATACTACGTCGATGAGTTCTACGCAGCGGCCGTCGTCAAGCCGCTGATGTGGATTTCGACGAACGTGCTTTGGAAATTTGTGGACGTGGCCGGCATCGACGGCACGGTGAACGGTATCGCGAGCAGCGCAAAATCTCTCGGCGATACCGTGCGCCACGCGCAGTCTGGCAACACACGCACCTACGCCGTGTGGGTCGTCATCGGCGCGCTCGTGGTTATCGCCATCATCTTTTTCTGGCCCGCGGCTGGGCTCGTCTCCGGGATGGTGCGCTAATGCCTGCCGGGCCGCTGCTCTCGATTCTGATCTTTTTGCCGGCGTTTGGCGCGCTGGCGTTGTTGTTCCTTCGCAGCGACGACCACGAATGGATTCGCCGCCTGGCATTTGCTGTTTCTCTCGCCGAATTTATCCTCTCTCTCTGGTGGCTCCTTCGCGGGGTTCCGCTCGGAAGCGGCGGCTACAAGCTCGAAGAATTTCGCCGCTGGATCACTCTCGGGCCGCACGGCTCCGCATCGGAAACCTTCATCAATTATCATCTCGGTGCGGACGGCATCAGTCTCTTCCTCGTCATCCTGACGACCTTTCTTACCGTCGTCTCCGTTCTCTGTTCCTGGAACAGCATCGAGAAGCGCGTCAAAGAATTTTTCGTAATGATTCTGCTTTTGGAAGTCGGGGTCATCGGTGTCTTCCTTTCACTCGACCTCTTCCTGTTCTTCCTCTTCTGGGAAGTGATGCTCATTCCGATGTACTTCCTGATCGGCATCTGGGGCCATGAGCGCCGCATTTACGCCGCCGTCAAGTTCGTCCTCTACACCATGGCCGGCTCCATTCTCATGCTGGTGGGCATTCTCTGGCTTTACAACGCCACTGGCACTTTCGATCTGCCCACGATCCAGAATTTGTTGCAGACGGGCGCTCTCACCCTCGCCCCGCGCACGGAAACGCTTCTTTTCCTGGCTTTCTTCGTGTCTTTCGCCATCAAAGTTCCGCTGTTCCCTTTCCACACCTGGCTGCCCGACGCCCACGTGGAAGCGCCCACGGCCGGTTCCGTGATGCTCGCAGGCGTGCTCCTGAAGATGGGCACGTACGGCATGATTCGCTTCTGCCTGCCGCTCTTCCCAGGCGCATCGCACTATTTCGCGCCCGCCATCGCGGTCCTCGCCATTATCGGCATCATTTATGGAGCGCTTGTCGCTCTTGTCCAGCCCAACCTGAAAAAACTTGTCGCTTATTCGAGCATCAGCCACTTGGGTTTTGTCGTCCTGGGCATCTTCGCCTTTCACGTTGTTTCCATGCAGGGCGCGGTCTTCCAGATGCTCGCCCACGGGGTTTCCACCGGCGCGCTCTTCTTGCTTGTTGGCATGCTCTACGACCGGCGCCACACTTTTGAGATATCCCAATTCGGGGGCCTGGCAACGCCCCTGCCGCGGCTCGCGGCCTTCTTCTTGTTTGTCGTGCTCTCTTCGCTCGGCCTGCCTATGCTCAATGGTTTCGTCGGCGAATTCCTGATTCTGCTCGGCACGTACCAAGTGCACTGGGGTTGGGCCGCCTGGGCTGCCATAGGCGTGATTCTTTCTGCCTGCTACCTGCTCTGGTCATACCAGCGCGTCTTCTTCGGCGAAGTCACGGTCGAAAAAAACCACACTCTGCCTGACATTTCCGCGCGCGAGCGGTGGATTCTCGCGCCCCTGGCCGTGGTCATCCTCTGGATGGGGATCGGCTCCGTGTTCATCACCGGCCGCACAGCTGCGGCCAGCCAGTCCGTGCTGGACCAGATGACGCGCCCGCAGCGCGCCTTTGAAGCCATCATGCCTGCACAGCCCGCGCCTGCCGCTCCGCAGCCCGTCCATGCCGCAGCCCGCTTGGCAGGTGCCGGCGCCGCGCAAAAACAAAACTCACTGGAAAGGCTCGGAACCCGCTAAATGTTTCCCAGCACCGCAGACCTGCTTCGCGTCTTGCCGGAACTCATTTGGTGCGGATTTGGCGCGCTCCTCATGCTGCTCCAGCCGTTCGTCCGCAGCCGCCGTGCTCTCACGTCTGTCGCAGTTGTCGGAGCACTCCTGGGCATTTGCGGGAACTTTTATGCGGTCCACAGTCCTGGTGCCGCGTTTTCCGGCCTTGTCGCCGCCGATCCTTTCAGCATTTTCTTCAGTCATCTCGTCGGCCTTGTCGCCGTTCTCGTCATTCTAGGCGCGGCTCCTTATCTCGAACGCGAACGCCTCGCTGACGCGGAGTTCTACGCCCTCGTCCTCTTCGCCACGGCCGGAATGGGCGTCCTCGCCTCAGCGCAGGAGCTTCTCACTGCCTTTATCGGCCTCGAGTTGAGTTCCATCTCCAGCTACATCCTTGCCGGATACCGCCGCGATTCCCTAAAATCCAGCGAATCTTCGATGAAGTATTTCCTTCTTGGCTCTTTCGCCACGGCATTTTTTCTTTACGGCATCGCGCTCGTCTACGGCGTCACCGGAACCACCAATCTGCTGCGCATGGATGCCGCCGATCCGACCAGCAACCTTCTGAAACTTGGGCTCGCGCTAATTCTCATCGGCCTGGGCTTCAAAGTCGCTGCCGCGCCCTTCCAGATTTGGACACCAGACGTCTACGAAGGCGCGCCCACTCCCGTCACCGCGCTCTTCTCCGCGGGGCCGAAAGCGGCGGCCTTCGCCTTGCTCCTCCGCATCTTTGCCGACGTTCCCGCGGCCACGCAATTTTGGTTCTGGGCTTTTTGGATTCTTGCGGCGGCCACCATGTTCGTGGGGAATCTCGGCGCGCTGTTGCAGACCAACGTCAAGCGCCTGCTGGCTTATAGTTCGATCGCGCACGCGGGTTACATCCTCGTCGCTTTTGCCGCGGTCACGAATCTTTCTAAAGACTCCGAAATCGGCGCGAGCCCGGCTTACGCGGCCGTGCTCTTTTATCTGCTGGCCTATGCCCTCGTGAAAGTCGGCGCGTTTACCATCGTTTCGCAATTCGGCGGAGCCGGCGAAAAACATCTCCAGCTCGATGACTTCGCCGGCCTTGGCGAACGCCAGCCTTGGGTGGCTGCCGTTTTCTCACTTTTCTTGCTCTCGCTTCTCGGCCTTCCGGTCACCGCCGGCTTCCTCGGCAAATTCTACATTTTCAAAGCCGCCATCGATTCGCATCTGATCTGGCTGGCCGTGCTCATGGCCATCAACAGCATCATCGGCGCTTACTACTACATTCGCGTTATCGTCGTGATGTATATGCGCGAGCCCAGCGCGGAAATCGCCGCAACAGCGCCCGCCCGCTTTCCCCTCTCGGTCAATGTGGTTCTGGGCATCACGGCGTTTGGCGCAATCTACCTTGGGCTTTTACCAAGCAAACTGCTGACCTACCTGCTCCAGGCGAATTTGCTGAATCGTTGACGATTGGCCTCTCGGACGCGAGAGCCGTCTTCCCTGCCTTACCTCCGTCCAACCCATCCGCTCTCAAAAACAAAACGGCCCGGAAGCGCATGCCTCCGAGCCGTTTCAAATTGGGGTGATCAAAACTTACACTTTCAATGCGATCATCGCGAGGGTGAATAGCACCAAGGTCTCGACGAACACCAGACCCAGAATCATCGAAGCGCGAATCGGCCCCGCCGCGCCCGGATTGCGCGCAATCCCTTCACATGCGGAGCCGGCGATGCGGCCCTGTCCGAGCCCACAGCCAAACGCCGCGATGCCCATGCCGAGCCCTACCGCAAGCCCCAGCAATCCTCTCCCATTGCCGCTAACGATTTCCCCGCTCTGCTGCGCAAATGCGGCCGGCGCCAGGAACATGACGCCCGCGATCATCGTCAACCACACGCTCCACTTCTTCATCACTTCCTCCTTTTGATTGCCGCCAGGAGGTGGTTCCCGGACACCGTGCAGCCGGGCTCACACTGGAGCGGCAAATTGCCGGCAAGCATCCGCCGGCAAATGTCGATTAGTGTTCTTCCGCCGTAGCCAATCCAATATAGACGGCCGGCAGAACGGTAAAAACGTAAGCCTGAATGAAGGAAACAAAAATGTGCAGCCCGATGAAAAGCACAGGAATGAGCATGGGAAACACGGCCAGGATCACGCCAAGCACGTGCGACTTCTCCCAGCCCCAGGCCGTGCCGCCAGCCAGCAAGCTCAGAAAAATCGTGTAAATCAGGTCGCTCGCGAACATGTTGGCCCAGAGACGAACTGTCAGGGATAACAGCCGCGCGGTCGTGCTGATAATTTCGACCGGAAATATCAAAATGGCCAGCAGCCAGTGGACGCCCGCAGTGAAGGTCTTTAGATAACCCAATCCCCCGAGGCGGCGGACTCCATGCCAATTAAAATAGATAAACACAAGGACGGCGCAAGCAAGAGGAACGGATACGTGACCTGTCGGAGCTGTGAGGAATGGGAACATGCCAAAGAGATTGGCAAACAGGACAAAAATGGCGATGGTCCCGACCATCGAGATGTATTCGCGCGCGCCATGGGCGATGTTCTCTTCCAGGAGATCCCTAATCCCAAATTCAAGAGGATTCGTGAGCAGCAACTCGGCGATCTGCTGCGTTACCCCGGGGCGCTCGACAGAGAGACGCGAACGCAAGAAAAGAGCCAACAACGTGCCAACCACAAGCACGAGGATCCCCATCACGACGTGCTCCGGAATCGGTGTATCAGGCTGACTCGGTTGGATATGCAGAGCGGCAAGCAAAGCCAGGGCGAAACGCCCAAGGAGATGATTCACGACTTGCGTGATCCAACTGACGTGTTGTTCCATCGCTCCAAAGGCCTCAAAAGCGCCTCGCGGTCATCCGTCTGGGCGCAAGATTTCGTATACACTTGCCGCAACGGCTGCGGCCCCTAAAGCACACAACCCCACCAGCATGCTTGCAAGAGGAATTCTAAGACGTTCAAAAATAACATACACGCAGAAGGCTATCAAGCCATAGCGGAGCATCGCGAGCAGGAACGCTACCTGGGGCGTCCGGGCCATTGCGCCGCCGGTCTGTTCCACGGAAGCAGCGACGAGGACGTCCAACCCCCGTCGAAGCAGGCGGAAATTCAGCCAGCCCAGTATCGTGCCTACGGCTAACCCCTTGGCCCACTGCCAACGGCCGGTGCCTGCAGTCATCGCCGCGGCTGAAAAACCAACCACCAATGTCAGCCATGCGATGCGCTGCTCCGTGTAACCGCCTTGCAGAGCAGGCGCTAGCGTCTTTGGCACGTTCTCGGCACGCTCAGGGCTTTCCATCACCGTTTCCGGGCACCCGCCGCAGAACTTCTCTCACTCCTGCTGCGAACCCAAGCGCGCCTAACACCAGCATCAGAATGGGTTTCGTGTGCAACCAACGGTCGAGGAAATAACCCAGCGCCACTCCTACTGCCAGGGCGCCCGCGAGGGTGAAGGGAAGCTCCATCGCCAGCGCCGCTTGATTTGAAACAGACCGGCCCTTTTCCGTGGCGGGTAAATGCGGTCCGGTCTCGGTAGGCTTATTGTCCAAAGGCGTAGCGCGCGATGCGCAGGAATGGTTCAGGATACAGCCCCGCGGCCAGCGACACAAATACGGCTGCTGTCAGCGCCACGGTTTGGCCGCTGCTGATAGTCAGCGGCGGTGTTTCGAACGGCAAGAGCCCAGGAGCTGGTCTTTTCCAGGCTTGCGCCGCGACGCGCCCGTAATAATACGCCGCGGCGAGCGCATTGATAATTGCAAACACTGCGAGTTCCGGATGCGGCGCCGCGAAAACCGCTTTGACGATGAAATACTTTGCCAGGAAGCCGCCCGTCGGGGGAATGCCGGCGAGCGAGAGCATGAAAACGAGGAGGAGCAGCGCCGCGGCGGGACTTCGCAGGTACAAGCCGTTCAGGTCGCTGAGCATTGTTGTGGCGCCACCGCGCTGCTCTAGAACCATCAAAATTCCAAACGCTCCGGCCGTCATAAAAACGTAGACACCCAGGTAGTACATCATGCCGGCAAACCCGGTCTCATTTCCCGCGACTAATGCGAGCAAAAGGAATCCTGAATGTGCCACCGCACCATATGCAAGCATCCGCTTCAGGTTCCTTTGCCGCAGCGCCGCGATGTTTCCCCACAAGAGTGATACGATGGCCGCGCCGCCCCAGACATGGATCCATTTCTCGTGAGCGAATACAAACAAGAAGGAAAAAAATCTCAGGAGCAAAGCAAAACCCGCCGCCTTCGCCGCCGTACTTATGTATGCCGCAACGGGTGTTGGAGCCGATTCGCAGATGCCCGGCGCGAACCAATGAAGCGGCGCAACATCGATCAAGAAGAACGCCCCTATGGCAATCAGGACGAGCGCCAGCGCCGCGTGCCAGTTCGTTAGGCCCGCAAACGGCACGCCGTTGTCCAGGCGCACTTCCAGGATCGCGCCAATCCGCCCAAGGTTTGTCGTTTGAAACGCTCCGTAGAGAAGCAGAAAACCTGCGCACAGCGCAGCCGAACTGCACGCCCAGAGGAGAACGTATTTTCTCGCCGCTGCTGCCGCATACTGCTCTTCACTCGAAAACTGCGTAAGCAGATAACAGCTCAACCCCATCACTTCCAGCCCCAGCAGCACGGCGATCAAATCGACGCCGCAAACCATCAGCATCATGCCCACGCAGGCAAACAAAAGCAGCGCGTAGTAAGCGCCGCGCCCTTCCTGCTCCATTTCAAGGTAACGCACCGAAAGCAAAATGATCAGCGCTGTAGCGGCCAGAAAAAGAGCGGCAAAGAAAAGAAAAAAAGGATCGACCAGCACGCTTTGGTGAAGACCCAAAAGACCGGGCGACCCAGGGTTCGCTTCGCGCAAAGCATGCATCTTTCCGTGCTGCACGTACAACGTAAAGCCGCTGAATGCCGTCCCCGCGAGCGCAAGCATTGCGCTCCAATGTTTCTCAGTCGCAGCCAGCCAGCGGTCGATCACCAAAATTCCGCAGGCAAAAAGGAGCAGCTCCAGCTCCGGGAGGATGAGCGCTCCGTCTCCGCTGAGAAAGCCGCGCACGCCGTCGATAAGGGAATGGACCATTCGGAAGGATGGTTACGGATGGAGCGCCAGGGCCAAGGAGGCGGCGGCTGAGGCGCTACTTTTCAAAGAGCAGTTCTCCCGCGCGCTGCGTGGCTTTCACCACCGCTTTGATGAGCGTGACGCGCAGCTTGCCCTCTTCCAACTCAAGGATTCCATCAATCGTACAACCCGCCGGCGTGGTCACCGAATCTTTCAGCAGGGCGGGATGATCGCCCGTTTCGAGCACTACGCTCGCCGCGCCCTTCATCATCTGCGCCGCGAGCAGCGTCGAGATATCGCGCGGCAATCCCACTTTTACGCCGGCCTCCGCGAACGACTCCAAAATGATGTATGCAAACGCAGGCCCGCTCGCCGAAAGGCCCGTCACTGCGTCCATGTTCTTTTCGTCCACGATCACCGTGCGGCCTACGGCGTCAAACATCGCCCGCGCCATCTCCAGGTGTTCCGCGCCCGCGTGCGCGCCACGGCAAATCCCCGTCATCCCACACCCGACCACGGAGCACGTGTTGGGCATGGCTCGAACCACCGGCACCTTTCCGCCAACGTGTTGCTCGATGTAGCTCGTCGGCACGGAAGCCGCCACGGAAATCACCAGCGTTTTTTCGCTCAGCTCCGGCGCGATTTCCTCCAGCACGTTGCCCACGACTTGCGGCTTTACGCCAAGCAGAACGATGTCCGCGCCATGTACGGCCTTGCGGTTCTCCGTCGTCGCCGCCACTCCCAGCTCTTTCGCCAGCGCCGCGGCTTTCTCGCCATGCTTCACCGTGGCGGTCACGCGCTTTGCGGAGAACAACCCCTGTTTCAGGTACGCTCGCAGCAAAATTCCGCCGAGCTTCCCTGTCCCCAGAACCGCCAGCTTTTTGTCCGTAAGTTTCTGCGCCATAGTGCAAACATTGTTGACGCGAACGGCGCTTCGGTCAACTCAAGAATGGTGTTCACGCGGAATGGATGAGCGGAAGTGGAGGTACGGAAAAAAAGTGCCTAGTCGTGCCGGGCGCCATTCAACACATGCACGGCATGCGGCAATAGATGGGCCACGGCATCCAATGACTCAGACGCGCCCTTTGGACTTCCTGGTAGATTTACGATGAGCGTCTTCGAGCGCACCGCGGCCATTCCGCGCGAGAGCACGGCCGTCGGGGTGCGCTCCGAGCCCTTGCGTCGCATCTCTTCCGCGATTCCGGGCACGATTCGCTCCGCGACCGCCTCCGTCGATTCCGGCGTATTATCTCGGGGCCCAATTCCCGTGCCGCCCGTTGTCAGTATTACATCCACGCGCCCAGAATCCGCCAATTCGCGCAACTGCTCGCGAATATTCGCCGGATCATCCGACACGCGCAGCACCGACGTCACTTCCCAGCTCAATCCTCGGCACACGGCCACCACCGCCGGCCCGGAAAGGTCTACGCGTTCCCCTCTGGAAACTGTATCGCTGATTGTGAGCACCGCGACGCGCATCGGGCGGGTTACTTCGTTTCCACAGTGTCGCGGTTGGCTTCATCCATCAACCGCATCGCTTCCATCAGCAGGCCGGTCGTGTTCCGCGTGGTTGTCGTCCGCGTCGAGGCGTTCGCCGCGTTGAAATCAATCTCGAATTCGCCTGCGGTCCAAAGCACTACGCGGTAGACTGCGTCATCGCCCTCGATTTTTCCGCTCTTCGCGTCCCGGCATTGCCCGTTTGCAAAATAAAGCTCGCCTTGTTCGCCGCTGTGACTCACAACGAGCCGGCACGACTTCTGCCCCATCTCGAGCGACTGCATCAAGTCGATCATGCTCATCTCTTCCAGACGGCCCTGAATCACGCCGGGCCGCGATGCGCGCTTCTGCAATTTCTCCAGGTGCAGCCGGTCGACGACTTTCTTTGCGATCCGGACCAAATCTTTCACCAGGAACGGCTTCGTGACGAAATCTTCGACGCCGTCCACCAGCGGCCGCAGCCGCTCCTCGATATCCGCTCTGCTGGCCATGAACAAAAACGGGATGTGCCGCGTCGCCTCGCGCCCGCGTAGCTTTTCGAAGAGTTGCCGTCCGTCGAGACCCGGCATCTTGTAGTCGCACAGGATCACGTCAGGACTGTTATCAATCACTTTTAGCAGCGCGTCCGCGCCGTCCCCGGCCGTCTCAACCTCGCAAAATGGCTCCATCCCTTTGACGATCAAATCCCGCACCAGCGGATTGTCGTCCGCCACTAACAACTTGACCGTTTTGCCTGTCGCCGCGGTCATCGACCCCGGCTCCCGTTAGTTTTCTTGTGATTTCCTACCACATTCGCTTCCCGAAAAAAGTCTCCGCTCTTCCCGCCAGTCTTTTTGACGAGAACAATCCCGCTGATTTCCATCCCCTTATCAAGAGCTTTGCACATGTCGTAGACCGTGAGGGCTGCGGCAGTAACGGCGACCAGCGCTTCCATTTCGACCCCTGTTTGGGCCCTCGCCGTAACTTCGGAGCGAACTTCCACGCCATTTTGGCACAGCCGTGCAGTCACATCAATGTGCGTCAATGGCAGCGGATGACAAAGAGGTATCCACTCCGCCGTCCTCTTCGCCGCCGCTATCCCCGCAATCCGCGCCACTTCCAGCGGGTTTCCCTTTGGATTTCTCAGCCGCTTCACCGCCCGTACCACCGCCGGCTTCATCTTCACAAACCCCTGCGCCACAGCCGTCCGCGTTGTAGCCGCCTTTCCGGACACGTCCACCATTCTCACTTCGCCCCGATTCCCGTAATGCGATAACTTCCCCATTCGCAACTCGGCCCTCTTTATCCTTCACTTCACATGCTTCCTTTAACTCATCTACTTCATTTAGAGCATGTCTCTACGCAATAAAACGTTCACCTTCTCCCCCGCCTCAATCCCATCCATCTCCGCGGGCACAATGACATAGCAATTCGCCTTGGACAGCGCGGCCACATCTCCCGATCCCTGCCACTTCAATGCCGTAACCCCAAGTTTTGCGCCTTGCCCCTCCACGCGCGCCGGCAAGAAATGCGCCACTCCAGGCTTCTCGTTCAACGCCTCGCCCAGCCGCGCCTCCACAATCGGCAGCGGCCGCGCTTCTGCTCCACTCAGCAAATCCACGGCTGGCGCGACAAACAACTCAAACGTCACCATTGTCGACACCGGATTCCCCGGCAGCCCAAACACAAACGTTTCTCCGCACTTTCCAAATACCGCTGGCTTCCCCGGCCGTATCGCTACGGCATCAAAATAAAATTCCGTCTCCAGGTCCTTCAGCACTTTCTCCACCAGGTCGTACTTCCCCATCGACACTCCGCCCGACAAGACCAGCAAGTCTTCCTGCAGTCCCCGCCGGATCTTCGATGACAAATCATCTTCGCGGTCCATCGCGTTTCCCAGCAACACGGGCTTGCCGCCAGCCAGCCGCACCTGCGCCGCGAGCGATACGCTATTGCTGTTGCGAATCTGGAAGCGGCCCGGGATGCTGTCGACCGGCACGATCTCATCGCCCGTCGAGAGAATCGCCACGCGCGGTTTCTGCCCACACTTCAGTTCGGCTGCGCCCACTTGCGCCGCCAACGCAAGTTCCGCATATCCCAACCGCATCCCCGGTGTCAGCAGCGTCTGTCCCGCGCGCGCTTCGCTCCCCCGCGGGACAACATTTTGCCCCGTCACTGCGGCACGATCGAACCGCACTTCATCGCCGTCGCGTTTCGTGTGTTCGATCATCACCACGGCGTCCGCGCCAGACGGCACCGCCGCTCCCGTCATGATCTGCACGCACGTTTCCGTCCAGAGTTCCTTCGTTACGCGGTCCCCGGCCTTAATTTCTCCCGTGCACTTCAGCGTGGCGCCCGTTGTGGCATCCGCCGCAAACACAGCGTATCCGTCTCGCGTAGCCCGGTTAAACGGGGGATACTCGCGGTCCGTCTTTACCTCTTGCGCCAACACATACCCCAGCGCCTCGCCCACGCGCACCTGCTCCGTTGCGCGCGGACCCTTCTTCTTCCCAATGTGTTCAATGACTTTCTGGCGTGCTTGCTCGTAGGTGAGCATCGGTAGCTATTTCTCTGCGCTGCGCTTCGTCTTCTCTGCGCTCTCTGTGTTAAATCTTTTTCTTTTTCCTATCCTCTTACAACCACCGTGCCAACAAAGTCCCCGCCGGCACAATCGTGGCATCCCGCTCCGGCCCGGTAGAGATCATCCCAATTTCCACCTGTAAGAAATCCCCAATAAATCTCAGATACTCCATCGCAGCCTTCGGCAATTTCGCCCCGTCCTTCACGCCGTAAGTCGTCTCGCACCACCCCGGAAGCGTCTTATATTCCGGCGTCACCTGCTCATACTCTTCCGCCAGCGCCGGCATCTCTTTAAGCGCTTTGCCTTTATACTTATATCCGACGCAAACTTGGATTTCTCGCTGCGTATCAAAAACGTCCAGCTTCGTCACCACCAGCGAATCAATCCCGTTAATCATTTTCGCGTAGCGCAGCACCATCAAGTCCAGCCACCCGCACCGCCTGGCTCGGCCTGTCACCGCTCCAAACTCTTTCCCGCGCTCGCGAACTTCTTTCGCCTCCAGTTCGGGCATCTCCGTCGGAAAGGGTCCGCCGCCCACGCGCGTCGTATAGGCCTTCGAAATTCCCAGCACATTCTTGATTTTGGTCGGAGGAACTCCGACGCCGGTCGTCGCTCCTCCAGAAATCGCGCTCGAAGACGTTACAAACGGATACGTCCCATGATCGATGTCCAGCATGGTGCCCTGCGCGCCCTCAAACAGCACCGACTTCCCTTCATCCAGGGCGCGATTGACAAGTTCCGCCGTATCGCAAATGTATCCGCGAATCTTCTCGCCCAGTTTCAGCGTCTCTTCCACTTCATGCGAAAAATCAATATCCGCGCCGTACGCGCCCTTCGCCAGCCGGTTCTTCTCCGCCACAACGCGCGCTGCTTTCTTCCGAAACAGTTCTGGCTCCAGCAAATCGCACATCCGTAATCCGCGCCGCGCCATTTTGTCTTCGTACGCCGGCCCGATTCCGCGCGATGTCGTCCCAATCTTGTCCGCGCCGCGGGCGCCTTCCGCTGCCTTGTCCAATTCGCGATGATACGGAAATATCAAATGCGCGCGATTGCTCACATGCAACCGCCCCTTCACGTCGATCCCCGCCTTCGCCAGCGTTTCGATTTCCGCCACCAGCGCCGCAGGATCCACCACCACGCCCGTTCCAATCACAGCCTGCTGCTTCGGCCGTAAAATCCCGCACGGAATCAACTGCAACACGTACCGATCCTTCCCAATAATCACAGTATGCCCGGCGTTATGCCCCCCAGCCACGCGCGCAATATAATCAAACGACCCCGCAAGGTAGTCCACCACCTTGCCCTTACCTTCATCGCCCCACTGCGCGCCCACCACGACCACCGATTTCATGCAGCCCTTTCTCCTCAAACACACAAACCACACTTCAACGGCTCAACGTTCACTTCATCTTTACTGCGTTGGAATGCACCAAGATACGGCAGGTTCTTATCGTAAGCTCGCGTTGCTCTATACGCAAGCGATCGGCCTATCGCTTCTTCCGCTTGAAGTACTCACGTATTCGACCTAGACAAATCCAATAGAACTCACCTTCAAAATGACTGTGAAAAATCTGTGGTCCCGAGATGGGATTGAAGGTCACTATTGCGACGCTGTTAGAATCCCTTGCCACAACAACGTAACGATTCATAGCTCTATGCTCATTGAATTGTGAGTGGCAATGAGTCCGCGTGAAGCGCAACTCCAGCTTCCCGAACTGGCTCCGGAGCTTGCGCTTCTTTGTGGCCGGAATATCATGACGCGCCGCAATTTCGCGGGCCGTCTTTTGCGCGTCAGACCGCCAAACGCCAATGAGCCTAAAATCTTGCATGATAACACCCGACTATTTCGCGCTTTGCGCTAGTATCCAGACGAGAAGCTACCTATTCAATTCCGTATACCGGAAACAATCCACAAGGTGATCGTTCACCATCCCCGTCGCCTGCATAAACGCATAGCAAATCGTCGAACCCACGAACCGAAATCCGCGCGTCTGCAAATCTCTGCTCATCGCGTCCGATTCCGTCGTCTTGGCAGGCACACGCTTGTGGGTCTTCCAAGCATTCTGCCTCGGCTGACCGCCCACAAATCGCCAGATATACGCGTCAAACGACCCAAACTCCTCTTGCACTTTCAAAAACGCCTGCGCGTTCGAAATCGTCGCCGCAATTTTCAACTTGTTCCGAATAATCCCCGCATCCTTCAAGAGCTCGCGCACTTTTCTCTTGTCGTATCGCGCGATTTTCTCCACATCAAACCCGTCAAACACTTCGCGATACCGCGCCCGCTTCTTCAAAACCGTGTCCCAGCTTAACCCCGCCTGCGCACCCTCCAAAATCACAAGCTCAAACAGCAACCGGTCATCATGCGCCGGCACACCCCATTCCTCGTCGTGGTAGGGAATATTCAACTCACTCGTCGCCCAATGGCACCGCTTCACCCCCAAGCCCGTAGCTTTCATGTCAAAAGCTTCTCCTTTTTCAATCACCAGAACCACTCGCTGAAACAACGCAGGAGCCAAATAAAAGTCCGCTTGCCCGAGTGCCGCGGCTCTCGCAAATGTCTCAACAGATCCCTCACGTCTTGCGCGCCACGAAGGTGCTATTTCCATAAGTTCCACGCAGGACTTGGGCGCTCTCGATGATCGGCCACAGCATCCGGTCGATCACCGAAGCAGGTGAATAGGCCGCGTACTTCAGCGCCGCGGCGATTCCGCTCTGCAACTGGTACTCGTGCCGGAACTCCTTGCTCGTTAGAGGGACATCGCGATAGATGTACTGGCGTCCAAGCAAGCGCGTGCGCACCGTATAGGTCAGCCAGTTGTTCGGCGCCATTTTGTAGACGTCCCGCCCGTTCACTTCTTTCACCAGCGCGAATCCCGCGCTCTCCAGGTAGCGGGCCACGGTTTCTCGCGTGAAAAAATACAAGTGGCGGGGCACATCCTCGCAGAAGAGATGCCGTGAAGCGGCGCTCTGGAAATTGGGCACCAGAAAAACAAACAAGCCGCCGGGCTTGAGCACTCGGGCCGCCTTCTGAAAATAGGCCATCGGATTGTGCACGTGCTCGAGAACCGCCCACGCCGTCACAGCGTCATAAGTCGGCTCGTTCACGGGAATATCTTGAAACTCTTCCGTGTATACGCGGAAATCCTTGATCTGCTCAGCGGCCACGGAAACTTCCACTCCTTCCACGTCCCAGCCCCGCTCAATCAGGAATCGCGGAAAGTCTCCCGTCGCACAGCCCACGTCCAATAACTTGTTCTTTTGGCTTTTGGCGGTCTCCAAATCCTTCAGGTAACTCGCTTCCGCGGTGAACCGCCGGTGTAGGTAGCGTTCATTACTCTTTGTCGGGGGTTTCTCGAAATACTCCGATGGGTAGTATTTCTGGATCTCTGAAATCGTTGGCCTTGGATTTAAGAAACCCAGCCCGCATTCGCTGCATTCCACAACCGAGAAAAACTCATCACGAAAGAATTTCCTGTCCGGCATTTCGTACACGATCGTGGATCTTTGCGATCCGCACAAATTGCACGGCACCGTTTCCAAGCGCTCTCCTCGTGCTCGCCCCAGTGTAGCCTTTTCACGGCGGAATCACTTCAGCAAGTTGCCCGCGCCCTTTGGGCTCTTAGGACATTTCAGTCCAAACATCAAGCTGAACTTATGGCCCCGCGCCGGCGCAAAAAAAAGCATGCCGCACTCAGCAGTGCGACATGCCACGAAATTCTTTCTATCTCTCCGCTTCCTTCTTGCGCCGCGAATCGCTCGGCGAATTACGCCACGTGCCGATCGATCGCCTTGGTTATCTGATCCTTGGGCACCGCGCCCACAATCTGCTCGACCACTTGCCCGTTCTTGAAAACCAAAAGCGTCGGAATTCCGCGAATGTTGTAACGCCCCGCGGAGTTCATCGCTTCATCGACGTTCAGCTTCATCACTTTCAGCTTTCCGGCGTAATCATGCGCGATCTCGGCCACCGTCGGCGCCAGCATGTGGCAAGGCCTGCACCACTCCGCCCAAAAATCCACCATCACCGGCTGGCTGTTACTGGCCGTCAGCACTTCCGCTTCAAAATTTCCATCCGTCACTGCTGGGATTTTTTCAGTTTGGATATTGTCAGCCATGTTGTTTGTCCTCAACAGCTTGCCGCTAGGCCGCTGTTTTTCTCTCCTTCGTCAACTCAATTAGATGTTGTAACAGACATTTGGTTTCGTGACGCCTGCCCTGCGCCCCGGAGGGTCAGTGCCGCTTCGTACACTTTCGCGTACTCCGCAGCCGGCCCCTTCCAGGAAAAATCTTTTGCCATTCCATTCAGTTGGATTCGCCTCCAGATGCGCTCGTCTGTGCAATGATGCAAAGCTTGGCGTATCGCATGCATCATGGCCGCGCCGGAATACTCCGCAAACTTGAAACCGGTTCCCGTGCCGTGCTCCAGGTCAAACGGTTCGATGGTATCGTCCAGTCCGCCTGTCGCTCTCACAATCGGCACCGTACCATACTTCAAGCTGTAGATCTGATTCAACCCGCAAGGCTCGTAGTGCGACGGCATCAGGAACATATCCGCGCCGGCCTCGATTTTATGCGCAATCTCATTGTCATAGGCGATTTTCACGGCGGCTCGTCCCGGGAAGGTATCCGCCAGGGCTTGGAACAGTTCTTCGTACTTGCGTTCGCCGGAGCCCAGAACCACGAGCGAGACATCTTCTTTCATCAACTCGAGCGCTTTTTCGGCGATCAGATCGAATCCCTTTTGGTCCGCGAATCGCGACACAATTCCAATCAACGGACGAGCCGCGTGCTCCGGCGCAATCCCGAACACTTCCAGCAACGCCCGCTTGCAAACCTGTTTTCCGCTCATATCTTTCGCGGAATACTTCATGGGGATCAGCTTGTCCTTGTCCGGGCTCCACACGGAATAATCCACGCCGTTCAGAATCCCGGCCAGCCGGTCGGCGCGGCCTCGCACCACGCCGTCCAATCCATATCCATATTCGGGCGTTTGAATCTCTTGCGCGTATCTCCTGCTCACAGTCGTAAGAAAATCCGAATAAACCAACCCGCCCTTCAGGAAATTCACCTTCCCGAAAAATTCCATCCCGGCAGGATGATACATGCCAGCGGGAATGCCCGCGCGTTCGAGCACCTCCTTTGTGAAGAGTCCGTGATAGCCCATGTTGTGAATCGTGAACACCACGGGAATGTTTTTCACCGCCGGATCGTCGCTGTACGAACTGCGCAAGAGAACCGGAACCAACGCCGTCTGCCAGTCATGGCAGTGAATCACGTCCGCGGGCCAGACGTGCTTCACGACTTCGATCGCCGCGCGGCAGAACTCACTGTACCGCTCCGCATTGTCCGGATAATCGCCGGCGCTGTTGCCGTACAAACCATCGCGATCGAAATATGCCGGGTCGTCCACAAAGAAGTAGCGAACCCCGGAGACCTGGGAACCATCCACAATCGCCGGAAACCGCAGGCGATTCGACAGCGGAATTGTGAGGCTCGGCATCACCAGAGCGCCCGCCTTCGTTCCCCGGTAACGCGGCAACACGACCGCGACTTCGTAGCCCACCGCGGCCAGCGCCTTCGGCAGCGCCTCGATCACGTCCGCGAGGCCGCCGGTCTTCGAAAACGGCAATCCTTCCGATGCTACAAAAAGAATTCTCACTCGCTTCTCTTTGCTCGTTTCCTTGGACGCGCCTCGCGTCTTTCTCTGCTTGGGCGCATTCACGGGATTGATCGCGTCGTGCGTATTCATTTTACGCTACTGGACCTCATTCCTATCGTCAAGACTGAACCACTCGGCCGGAAACGTCCGGCAGACTTCCTGCTACACTTTCGGCTCATGGCTCGTCAACGTCTTGGCCAACATTTCCTTTCGGATGCCGGCTGGCGCGAACAAATCGCGCGCGCCATCGGTGTCTCGCCGCACTCGACCGAGGGCTCGGTGATTGCACCGGACGGCTCGTACTGCTGGATTGAAGTCGGCGCCGGCCACGGGGAAATGACCGAGCACCTTGCCTCCACTGGTGCCGCAGTCCACGCAATCGAACTGGATGCGCTGCT
Source organism: uncultured Acidobacteriota bacterium (assembly GCA_963718945.1). Lineage (GTDB taxonomy): Bacteria > Acidobacteriota > Terriglobia > Acidiferrales > UBA7541 > Acidiferrum. Next base: position 1,261,514 of record CAVRAJ010000001.1, read on the forward strand.
CCTGGCACGCCTTCAACGCCTCGCGAAAAAATTCCCGAATCTCGCGATCGTTCCCGGCGATGTCCTGGAAACCGATCTCGCCGCGGTCGCCGCCGGCAGGCGCATCCGCGTCTACGGCAACCTGCCTTACTACATCACCTCGCCGATTCTCCACCACTTCTTTTCGTTCGCGGACTGGATCGATGAGATTCACATCGTCATTCAAGAGGAAGTCGCCCTTCGCCTCACCGCGAAACCGCGGACGAAACAATTCGGCTATCTCTCCGTCATCACGCAAATCTACACTCGCCCGGAATTTGTCTTGCGCATTCCCCGCGAAGCATTCAGCCCGCCGCCCGAAGTCGGCTCCGCATTGGTGACGCTCCGTCTTCCCGGCGAAGGAGCACATCTTGCTCTGGGTGACGAATCCGCTTTTCTGAATTTCGTGAAATTGTGTTTTTCCCAGAAGCGCAAAACTCTTGTGAACAACCTGCGGTCTCTCGCCAAACCGGATGTCGTGCGCAAGACCCTCGCGGAACAGAGCCTGCGCCTTGACGCTCGCGCGGAACAACTCTCCGTCCAGCAGTTTGCGACGCTTCACGCTTCCCTGACGGCCGTGCTCTAGATCTTCTCGCCGTCTTTCTTCTGCCCCGCGATCAATCGGTCCGGGTAATCGCTCATGATCCCGTCCACACCTGCGGCCATAAGCAGCCGAATGTGCGCCGGATGATTGATCGTCCAGCACACGACTTGCAAGTCTCTTTTGTGGGCTTCCACAATCATTGACGGCGTGACCAAATCGCCGCGCACAACCAATTGCCGTGCGCCTATCTCCACCGCGGACTGTAAGGGATCGGCGAGCTGCCCGTCATACAAAACGCCGGTCATGAGTGTCGGTTCGATCTTGCGCAACCCTGCCAATATCGCGGGGTCGAACGAAATCACCACCGCTCGCGCCACTTCTTCCGACTCTCGCAGCGCACCAATCAAAGCATGTTCGCCGCCCCACGAGCCGCTGGGCTTCAGCTCCAAATAAAATACAACGTCATTCTTCTTCGAAAATTCCAGTATTTCCTCGAGGGTCGGAATGCGCTCGCCGGCATATTCGCTTCCAAACCAGGAGCCCGCGTCCAGCCGCCTCAGCACGGCAAGCGTTTGATCATGCACTTTACCCTGGCCATTGGTCGTGCGGTCCACACTGTCGTCATGAATAGCGACAAATCGTGCGTCGCGTGAAAGTTGTAAATCCGTCTCGATAAAAGTGGCTCCCGTGGCCACAGCCTTCTTGAACGCGGCCAGCGTGTTTTCCGGAGCGTGCCCGGAAGCTCCGCGATGCCCGATGATCAACACAGAGTTACTCTCTTTCTGACAATCACTGCGCAGCAGACAAATCCAACTGCCGGGACTCTCGAACGGGCGCCTTTACCTGGATGTTAGGTCCGATTTCGTATGCTATCACTGGCATACTGCAAAATAGGTATGCGCCAAATCCCCTGCATCTTGAATCTAACCAATATAGGTGGCGTTGAATCACCATATTGGAGGCGAAAAACCATGAGAAAGCAACTCCGGGCCCTATTCGTAGCGGCGGTAATAGCAGGGCCGCTCGCTGTTCCAGCGCATACTCCGGCGGCCCTGCTGCACAAGTCCATCAACCAAAACGAACCGAAGACGGAGAAGCAACTGATCCGCGAAGTGCATCACGTGCTGGTCATGCTGCCCTACTATTCGGTTTTCGACAACCTGGCGTACAAAGTGGAAGGCGACAAAGTGACTCTGGAGGGGCAAGTAGTTCGCCCGACGCTCAAGTCAGACGCCGAGGCTGCTGTGAAGAGCGTCGAAGGCGTCAGTTCCGTCGTCAACAATATCGAAGTTCTGCCTCTATCATCCATGGATGATCAACTGCGCCGGGCCGTATACCGCGCTATTTTTGGAGATACGGTGCTTTCACGCTATGGCTATTCGGCCGTGCCGTCGATTCACATCATCGTGAAGAATGGAAACGTCACGCTGGAAGGGGTGGTCGACAACGAGTCCGATAAAAACATGGCTAATCTTCGCGCCAGCCAGGTTCCCAATGTCTTTTCGGTGAAGAACAATCTCGGAATAGTAAGCACCGGCAAATAAATCCGGACGAGCGGCAAGTGCTGCCCGTGACTTGCCTAAGGAACAGATGACTCCTCCAAGAAAATAGCTTGGGGGGATTGGATATTTTTGTCCACGCAGAAACTAATGGAAATACAACCCGCTTCTCTGCCTGTTGGAGAATTTTGCCGGGTAGAAGAAGCTCTATTCATGCCCGAGTAGCGAGAATGTCCGGCGCCGAGCCGCGAGAATTCGGGGTCCGATTTCGTCCCCATGATTGGGGCATGAAGGGGCCCAATGCAGGCCCCTTCCCCCTATCTCGTTAAGCCGCATTCAAAATGCCGGCTTCGTCTGTTCGCACCGCGGAAACTTGTATCTTAAGAGCCGCTTGCGCTCGACGATGGAACGATATTCAGATCGTATTTTTCTCCGCTGAAGAAAACCTGCGACAGCGATTGACTTCCGTCTTTTCCCGGCTTCAGCGCGTAGCCGTCTTGGTCGTTCGATTCGGCCTGCGAGACTATCTGAGCTGTTGCACTGGCTACAGTGTCCCGGCCTTTGAGAATATTGATCGTCACGTCTGGACCAGAGCCACTCCATTCGACTTTGTAATCACCCGGGGCCAATTGCCGGCCATTCACGGTGATGCTCTCATACAAGTGGAGAGATTTCCTATTGGCGTTGGCTGCCAAAACGCAGGCTGGTAGCAGCAATGTAGCTCCAATCAATGCCACATAAAACTTCGACACTTTCATACACAACTCCCTTTGGTCTTCTCCGCCGGCTAGAGTGCGCGAAAACGCGCTCCGACGCGCGGAGGCACGGTATTTTTGACTCCATTTAGTTCGATGGCATGTTCTCCAAGAAGGTTAGTTAATCGAACCAAAATTGTCGGAATTAATTTTGATCAAATCCCTTGCAAAAGATTTAATTTTGAAACAAGAATACGGACGCAGCGAAGTCCAGGGACGGTACTTTGCTGGACGCCTCCCATTTGTGCTCCCCAGAAACCGAGACGCAAAAACCCCTGCTCCGTCCCGCGGAGTTAAGCGATTTCCTATTTCGTTGGGTTAGACGGCCGACTGTCTAGCGTGGTTCGACCCCAGACGCGGCAATCTTGTTTTGGCCAAGAAACATAATGTAATGACTGAAGGCACCAGGATCTTTACGGCGAGGTAAGTTTTCCTTTGCAAATGGTGATCTTGCTGGGGCGAGCGGGGCGCGACTGGAATGGGGTGAATTCATTTTCGTGGAGCAACAGCCGCGGGCACAGTCGACAGCCGAAGCAGTGCGCGGAGATCAAGGGCAGGCCATCCGCTTTACCACGAGATACCGGCCTGTGAAAGACGCTCGCGGACACCACCGCCTCAGCTTGCGGCAAGGGGTAGCCGCGTGCGCCGCGGCACGCGATGCACATTGGGAATCATCTTCCACGACACAAAATAAACCCCACAATAAAAGTTGGAGTTCGGTGTTTGTCCCTTCGGTCTTTTGCCGCGCGCTCTTCGCGTCCCATGGGACTTTGCGTCCGGCCGTCTCGATTTTCCAACCTTGGATTGGAAATTGCCGGCATTCTGTCGGACAATAAAAGCCGCTGAGGAAACATGGACCCTTCAGACGCGAACACATCGGCAAGAGGAGACAAGGAAGCAGGGGCCCGCGAAAAGCTCGTTAGCCTTCGTCTGGCGCTGCTCCGCGTCCATAAGACGCTGCTGGATATGGAGCGCCGCGAGTATGAACGCGCCAACGGAAAAGTCACCGTGGGAGAACTCTTCCGGCTGGTGATTGATCACCAGCAATTCGGATGGCTTCACAATATTTCAGAATTCGTCGTGCGCCTGGACGAGACCCTTGCCGGCGAAAATCCCGTCACTCCGGAGGACGTTCGCACGGCAATCTCGCTCGCTCGCAAAATGTTCGCACCGTCGGAATCGGGCGACGCATTCCAGAAAAAATACTTCGACGCGATTCAGTCAGATCCCGCCGTGGTGATCGACCACGCGGAGCTGGCGCGGCTCTTTAATAACGAGCCGCCCGACGCAGGTTCGCTGTAAGCCGTGAAGCGCTCTTCTCTTAAACTTCGCCGGCTCACTCGAAAAGAACTTCCCTGCAAAACGCTGGAACTTGCGAGGTTCCTGATCGGCAAGGTTGTCGTCCACGAACTGCCGGAGGGGCGGCTCTGCGGACGAATCGTGGAAGCCGAGGGCTATCCGCCCGGCGATCCCGCAGGACATCATTTTCGCGGTCCGACGCTGCGGAACCGGTCGCTGTTTCTGCGGCATGGGCATGTGTATGTTTTTTTTAATTACGGCATGCACTTCATGCTGAATATTTCGAGCGAGCCTGCGGGAGTTGGCGGAGGAGTGCTGATTCGGGCGCTTGAGCCCCTCGAAGGAGTCGAGCTGATGCAACGCCACCGAAACAGCGAAGCGCTTCTCGATCTCACGCGTGGTCCAGGGCGGTTGGCCGCCGCGCTAAGGATCGACCGTAGCCTCGATGGGCTTGATCTATTTTCGCGCGGGCCGTTGTGGCTAGGAGTAGTGCTGACTTCCCATTCAGCAAACCCGGACAAGCGGGACGCGAGGGAAGTGCTAGTTGGAAGGACTGTGCGCATAGGCATCACTCACGCGGCCAACCGCCCATTTCGCTTCTACGAACGCGGCAACCCGTTCGTTAGCGGCCCGAAACGGTTGCTTCTTCCTAATCCATTGCAAAAGAAGTCGAAAACTTGACGACAACGCAATATCGCGTTTTGAAATTTTACTTTAAGCGAAAAATTTGGCGAACGAAATAGCCTAGTCGCCGCAGGCATATTCGGATTGGGAATTCATGGGTATAAACTCTTCCTTGTGCCGCGGCTTGGTGGGCACCGGTGCGTGCGGCATCGCCGTATCCGGAACCGATCGGCGATGCTTTTGCAGCAAGCGGTCTCGAAGACCCTCTCGCAGTCTTCTGTGAGCGCGGAAGAGCCGCAGGCGCACGGCTACCGTCGATATCCCCAGACGGGCCGCGACTTCGTGCGTGGAATACTGAAGGACATCGCGCAGCAGGCAGATTTGCCGCAAGTCCGGCGCAAGGCGCGCGATGGCGCCGGCGATCAGCTCGCGCATTTCCTGGCGCGCATAGTGCTCTTCGGGATTATCCGTTCGCGCAGCCAGCCGGCTGCCAAATGTCTCCTCCGGCGTAAATCCCGGTTCATCCAGTGAGACGTATTTCCCTTCGCGCCGCTGGCGGATCAAGTCGATGGAAGCATTCGTGGTGATCCGTGAGATCCAGGCGTGGAGATCATCTTTGCTTTCGTCTTGCTGCCCTGCGAACTGGTTGAGCCGCGAGAACGCCTTCAGCAGTGCTTCTTGACGTGCGTCTTCCGCGTCCGCGGCATTGCCGGTCATTCGCAGGGCGCGCCGGTAAAGGCCTGGCGCATAGGGCTGAACCATCTCGGCAAAGGCCTCGCCATTCCCGAGCCGCGCTTCGGCTAAAGCCTTCCGTTTAGAGGCGCTGGCGTGCTCAGGATTCCCCGATTCAAAATTGTAGGCGTCTAAAACGACGGTTGCGGCGCTCATATCGCTATGGCAAGCCGCACCTCTAGCGCCACCCAGCAAAGGCCTTAAATCATTGAAAACAAGTTAGTAACAAGAAATCGGGGAGGATGTTGCGTGCATCAGACCGTCCGATTGTGGGACGTTGCGTCGCGTTTCCGGTCACTTCATGGAGGAAAGTGCAAGCAGACCTTGGCCGTGCAGCGTGGGTACCGGCTCAAGGGCGGCCATAATTTCTATCTTCCAAACGGATTTGTACTTGGAGTCGAGCTTCATCAAGTGGCAATTCCACTTTTTTACCGTGCAGAGTGTCTCTTCGCCTCAGGCGCAAGATTTTCGTACACCTTGCCCCCCTTCATGACGAAAATCACACGGCGGGCGGCGGTAACATCGCGGAGTGGGTCGCCGTCCATGGCGATGATGTCCGCATCCATTCCGGCCGCGATGGCCCCGATTTTATCTTTCAAGCCCAAGGATTCGGCAGAAATTGAAGTTGCAGACATTATCGCGGCCATGGGGTTCTGTCCTCCATCCCTCACGCGAGCGATAAATTCTTCATAATTTCGTCCGTGTGCGCCGGCAACGGCGTCCGTGCCGTAAACGATTTTCAAGTCCTTCTGCTTAAGCGCCTTTTTGAACGTGTCGAGGACGATGGCGATACCCTTCTCCATGAAGGCAAAGCCTTGCTCGTTGTAGTTGCCGATGCCGAGGAATTTTTCCTTATTTTCGAGATAGTTCTGCAGCACCAGGCCGATGTTGGGATCGTAATAAGTTCCGCGCTGCGCCATCAGCGTGAAGACGTCATCCGTAACATACGCGCCGTGCTCGATGGAGGTGCAGCCCGCGAGCGTCGCGGCCTTCGCCGATTCGGCTGAGTGCGCATGAACGATGGTGCGTAGCCCAAGTTCTCTGGCTTCACCACAAGCGGCCTGGAGCTGTTCGTCCGTCATCGTTTGCGTGCCGCCCTCGCGGATACTCTTGGAGGCGAAAAGCTTGATGAAGTCGGCGCCCTGCTGTTTTCTTTCGCGAACCAGTTCGCGCAATTTTCCGGGCGGGCCGCTTTTTTCATCGAGAGGCTCGAGGGAGGTCAGGATGCGGGGACCGGGGATGATTCCGCGCGCGATGGCGTCGCGTAAGTCCTTGTCTTGGGGCGATCCGGGGCTTTGAATGGTGGTGAAGCCGGCGTTGAGAGTAAGAACGGCGTTGTCGGCGGCGTGGAGCATGGCGCGTACGGGAGGTTCATCTCTTCCCGCGAGGCGGCCGTTGTCGAAGTGCCAGAAGATATGCGCGTGCGTATCGATCCAGCCGGGCGTGACGGTCAAGCTCGTGAGATCGTAAATGACTGCATCGGCCGGAATTTCTCCGCCCAGGCGCGCGATTTTGCCGCCCTCAACGACGATGATGGTGTTGCGCAGAATCTGGCCCGTGCCATCGATAATCGTCGCGGTCTTCAGAACGATCGGGCGCTCCTGGCAAGCGACAGGCCTCATCGCGCCGTGCGCAATGATAGACGCGGCAGCGGAAGCAAGTGCAAATCGCAGAACTCTGTTCATTTTGGCTCCTTTGCTCTTTGTGCGCGGATATCTTACATCCCCAGCGCTTGGCTGTATCCGCGCTCGTCGCAAATCTCATGTGCCCCGAATTTTTTGGGTCGAAAACTTGTTGCGGCGAGATGACCTGACCGGCGGCGGACTTGCTCGCTACTTTTCGAGGGGTTTAACGTGCGCCGCGAGCCACTCTCGGATTTGGCGAATACCAAATTCTCTCCTGGCGATGGATTCCATAATGAACTTGTAAGCGGCCACCGGTTCCACCTCGAGAAAGTGACCATTCGCGCGGAGAAAAGTATCGCTTACCGCAAGACTGATCCTCTTGTTGCCATCGAGAAAGGTATGGTTGCTTGCAAGAGACTCCATGAGGGCTGCGGCTTCGTGGATGAGGTCATCGTAGTAGCCGTTCTGAGGGCGAAAGATGGCCGCTTCGAGGAGGCGCTGATCACGAAGGCCGTGAATGCCGCCAAATTCGTCGATCAGTTGGCGATGCATCTCGATGGCTTCGCCGACGGTCAGGTAGATGTGTCCGGGCGCAGGATCCACTGCTGTGATCATAGAGACTATTTCGCGAGGAGTTGATGGAGTTTGCGGTTTTTGTCAGTAGAACGACGGAACTGGTTCATGACTTCGGGACGCACAGTACCCTGGGATGGAACCACGAACCGGATGTAGTGCTCCAAGGCCTTCTCGAGCAGAAACCGGCGGGATTGTCCATTCGCCTTAGCAAGTTCGGAAAGCTGTTCGTAAAGATGCGCGTCCATCTCCAGACCGATCTTCTTCGTAGGCGTCTTGGGCATAGAAAGTCCCTTCCAAAAGGATTCTATGCGCGGCAAGCGCAAAAGACTAGAGATATCTAGAATAGTCTACAACTCTCCGGCAATCACGGCCCTTTTCATCTATCGCGGAGGCAGGGGTTCACCCGCCCAGCAAACGTTCATTTGCTCGCAGGAGCGAGCACCACGCTGCGGTACATCACATGGCCTTTTTCGCTGCCTTGAAGATAGATGGGGCCGGGCAACCCTTCATGGCTGTCAAGGGCGCCGCCGGTGATGCCGGGGATTTCCTTGTTGTCCACGACGGTTTGGCCGTCATGGACGATGGTGATACGGCGGCCAATTAGCGTGATGTCATAAGTTTGCCATTCGTTGGGCTTGCGCGGAAGTTCCGGTTCCGGAGCGAGGAAACCATAGACGCTTCCAATACGGCGGTTGGGCGGGTCAGTGATGGAGTCGGTTTCGACCTGGACTTCGTAGCGGCCGCGCAAATAGACGCCGCTGTTGGATTCCGGGCCGCAGTTGAACTCGACGTGCAACTTGAAATCTTCAAACTTGGAATCGTTGATCAACTCGGGGCCGTTGCCTGGAGTCACCAGCGAGCCGTTTTCAACTTTCCACACGGGCGAGGCGCCCGGCTTGTCTTCGTGCCATCCGGTCAAGTCTTTTCCGTTGAAAAGGTGGATCGGCGCCGCCCATTTTGCACTGCCGGTTCTCCTGAGCGAAGGCGCTCTATGGCCGGTCCAGTGCCACGTTTTGCCGTCGGGGCCATTCAGGGTGCCAGAAAGAAGCTTTCCATTCAGCATCCCTTCGAAGATCAGGTCGGCTTTGCTGCTTTCTTCTTCCTTGGGAGAGATAAACTTCAGACGGCCGTTCGACAGTTCCACACTTGGGAGCGCGCGGGCATTTCCCCAGCGGCCTACCATCTCGGCCTTGAGTTGTCCATTTTCCTCGCTTAGTTCCAGCCACGAGGGATAGTCGCGGTCTGGCGCTTGGAGCGTCAAATCCCAGCGGCCGAGAAATGCCTTGGCGGATTGCGAAGAAGAGCCGTCTTTGGATTTCTCCGCCCGTGAGTAGGCAATCGAGGACAACAGGCTAACTATGACGAGCAGAAATAGGATTCTGGGGATTTTCATAGTGCGATGAACAGCTTCTCCTTGCATTCGGTTTGTGGACTCCGTTGTAAGTACGCGCTCACTCATCCTTCTCGATATACTCCTCCGGAACGTCATCCTCCGGAACTTCGTGGGTCCGCACCTCGTCCTCATCCACAACATCTTCGACGCCTTTCACGACTTCGGCCTCGAACGCGTTACCTTCTTCAAGCAATTCGTCGACGCTCTCCGAATCCGCCCCGCCGCGGTTCGACAAACCTTGCAGATCCCCAGCCTGGCCGCCCGAACGCGCCCCCAATCCCTTGGGCTCGAACACCACCGAGTCCGACTGTTCGCGTTTTCCGCGGACTCGCGCTTCCTTCGATGCGGTTTTAGTCTTTCGAGCGATCGTTTTGGAAGCGCTCTTCTTTGGTGCGTGTTTCTTGAACTTCTTGGCACGCGGGGCCTTCTTTGCCAACTTGCTCTTGGCCGCCAACTTCGCGCTGGTAGTCTTTCTGGATTTGATTCGCTTCTTCTTTTTGTTTTTGGTTGACATGCTGGGAGTTTAACACCGACAGAGGTGAGTTTGGGTAGATACGAGAAGCCCGCCTGGTCAGGGGCAGGCCCTCACTCGAAGAGGTTCGAAACACGAGACTAGAAGGCCATGGAGGTGCGAACCGTGGACGTACGGCTTGCAAAGCAGTGTGACAACCTCTAGTCTGCTGAACCGGAGTTAACGAAAGGTCCAAATTCCTTGCCTGAACTCACTCCCGAAGTTCTCGTCTTTGGATTCATCTGGTATGTCGCGTTTCTCTTCTCAACCACGTGTCACGAAGCCGCGCACGCGCTCGTGGCCAAAATGGGAGGCGACGAAACAGCAGAGCTTGGCGGGCAGGTCTCGCTGAACCCGGTGCCGCACATGCGGCGCGAACCGTGGGGCATGATTCTGATTCCAATCCTCTCGTACCTCTTCATGCAGACCATGTTCGGCTGGGCGAGCGCGCCATTCGATCCGCTGTGGGAGCGGCGGCATCCCCGGCGCTCGGCATGGATGGCGCTGGCGGGGCCGGCGGCGAATTTTTCGTTGATGCTGATCGCAGTGGCCGGGCTGCATGTGGGAGCTGCCGCAGGCTGGTTTCATCGCGATCCCATCACGCACCATCTGGATTTCGTAGCGACGACGCTTCTGATCTTCTTTTCGTTGAACCTGCTGCTGGGAACGTTCAACCTGCTCCCGGTGTCGCCTCTCGACGGCAGCACGGTGATCATGCTGTTCATGAGCGAAAAGACCGCACAGCGCTACCTGGACTGGCTGCGCGGCAACAGCTTCGCCCTCGCCGGACTTCTTGTAGGGATACTCTTGTTTCGGTACATCTACGACCCCATCAATAATTTCGTGAGCATGCTCTTATTGCCGGGCCACATCTAGTGCCCCGAATCGAGACACTCCTCCGCGGAGTGTCACTCCGCGAACACCGCCAAGCCGCTTCTGCTAGAACAAACTTTTCTTTTTCAGCAGGTTACGAGACGAGGGGAGTGGTTCTTTGGCTGCAGTTCGATGCCCGGGGGGGGCCGCGATGCAGTCTTACACTCACTCGCCTGGTAGTCGCCTGTATGCGGTCGAAGTATCGGGCTGGGATTCCAAGCAGAGTTTCTTCGTTGAGAAATGCGATCTGCTCTGGAACGAGGACTCCGGCAAGCAGGTGGCGCTCAGACGGACGTTGCGAGAGATCACCATCCTGTTTGTACGGCTCCGACAAGCCGGCGAGGGCGGTCGCGCCCACCCGGTAGTCTATAAAGCCGAATTGGTAGGGAACACCGAGAGCGGACTGGGGCGATTCCGCCTCAGCGTAATGATGCCACACCTCAAAGAAACCGGGAGTTCGACGGCGTAGGCTAAGAGGCTGTCGCCAGGCGGGTGATCAGCAAAGACCAAGGGGGCGGACCGTAGAGTTCCGCACCGAAACGAGACGCTGACCCAAATTGGAATGAGGATGAGGGCCGCGTTAGCGCCGGAAGGAAAGAATTTGCTTTCTAGCGAAAAGGCGCTTCGTGCACGAAGGTCCACAAATGAATGATTTTCGTGACTCTGACTGTTTTTTTCGGTGGCGCCGGAGCGATCACCTAGCTGCGGGCACATTTACGAAAGTAAGGTGCAGGATGGCACAAACGTTGCGAGTGTGTTTAGCGTGGCACACGCATATAGCAAGGCTATCGAGCTGGCGGCTCCAAAAACGTCTTTGACCCCGTGCATTCTGGACGACGATCATTCTCAACTGGACATGCTTTCCGCAGTCATGGATGAGATGGGCTACGAGGCGATCACCACTTCCGACCCGGAAGAAGCATTGGGCTTGGTGCGAACCGGCCGCTGCCGCCTGGTCCTGGCGGATGTAAGTATGCCGGGGATGAATGGCTATGAATTTCTTGATCGCGCGTTACGCAGCGACCCAGGGATTCATGTGATCGTGATGACCGGGGAATACACTCTGGAATCGGCGCTTGACGCCATCCGGCGGGGCGCGACGGACTTTTTGCCGAAGCCCATCGACCGAATCCGCTTGAAGCGAACGTTGGACGAGGTAGCCACGCTCTACGATCAGCGCCGGAGGGTGCGCGCGCTCGAAGAGCAATTGCTAAAGGACCTGGAGTTCCACGGGATCGTGGGAAAAAGTCCGGTGATGCTGGAGGTCTTCGATTTCGCGCGCAAGGTCGCGCGGCATTACACGAATGTCCTGCTGGCGGGCTCGACGGGAACGGGGAAAGAGCTTGTAGCACGGGCGATCCACAACCTGAGCCCTGTCAGCCAGCAGAAACTGGCGATCTGTAACTGCTCCGCGATGGTCGACGCGCTCTTGGAGAGCCAGCTTTTTGGGCATGTGCGCGGCTCGTTTACGGGAGCAACGGATACCAGGCCAGGGCTTTTCGAATACGCGAATAACGGCACCGTTTTTCTCGATGAGATTGGGGAGACTTCCCTGCCGATGCAGGCCAAACTGCTGCGCGTGATCCAGAACCGGGAGATCCAGCGCGTGGGCTCGCCGGAGGTGCGGCAGGTGAACGTTCGGCTCATTGCGGCCACCAACCGCGACCTTCGAGCGGAAGTGCTGGCAGGGCGATTCCGTGAGGATCTCTTCTATCGCCTCAGCTCGATTCAGATCCGGGTGCCGTCGCTAACGGAGCGGCTCGAGGATATTCCGCTCCTGGTGCATTATTTCCTGAAAAAATATAACGAGGTGTATGGCAAGAATATCTCCGGCTTGACGCGCCGGGCGCAAACCGTTCTGCTGCAACATGCGTGGCCGGGAAACGTGCGAGAGCTGGAAAACGTGATCGCCACGGCCGCGATTACCGCCACCGGCGATTTCATCGATCTTGCGGATTTGCCGGAGCACTTGCAACAGCGCGGGCCGCGAAGGGCGGATGGCGACGACTGGAGGCCGTTGTCGCTTGACGAAGTGCGCAAGGTGCACATCCAGCGGGTGCTCGAGTTGTGTCAGGAAAACCGTTTGCGGGCCGCGCAGATATTGGGAATCGGCCGGACGAGCCTTTACCGCTACCTGAAGCGCGACGGCCACGAGATGCGCAGGCGCGAAAAAAGCGACCGCGCGTCTGCCTGAACGATTCCATCAAGCAAGTCCCGTTTTCGTTGACGAAGATAATTTCATCCGGCCACGCTCGCTATCGCCGGTGTGTTCCTCGGAGGCACACTGTCCCTCGTTGATGCACGGATTCTTTTCGCCGCTGTTCGTAATACAAGGAAAATGCAGACTTTGTGGCAAGACCGTTTGGCAAGCGCCCTGCACACAGTAAGGATATATAAAAAAGCGAACCCAAGGCTCACATCCAGTAAGCGGACAATGCTCCGATGAACACAGAGACGAAGCTCGAAGGTATTTGCGCGGCGACCAGCGCCAAAAGTCACCGGATGCGCCGCGCACGACGGCTCCTGCCTAGAGTAGTTCCTCAGCGTACCCTCCAAACATCCAGCCAGAACCCACAAGAGCGCCGCTACTCCCTCCACTGAGGGATGTGCGGCGCTCCTTTCCTGCCTGGCGGTTGACCGGAACGCGAGCGATTGCCTGGTCAAGCAGCGTTTCCTTGTCGCGCGCAAGTCCCCATTGGGATCGAAATGAAGCGAGCAACCTAAACGCATGAATCCCGGTGTGCGGTTTTCTCTCCTCTGATCCGTATGAACTCGCCTACCTTCTATCCGTATTAAGCCGGTTTGACATAACGTTATAATCCGTATTGAATGATTCATTCATTCTCATCGTTCGCTTCTGCCGTGAGGGCCTCCGAATGCATGCAAAGAAACTGTTCCCCTTTCTACTTCTCTTCCTCTCAGGCGCGCCGTGCCTGCACGCACAGGTGTCCGCCGCCCTCACGGGAGCCATCACGGACGCGTCCGGCGCGGTCGTCGCCGGCGCCTCGGTAACCGTCACGAATGTTGAAACCGGGGCCGTGCGCAGCTCGGTAACGGACGATTCCGGGCGCTACCAGGTGCTGGAGTTGGCCGTCGGCGAATACGAGATACGAGTTTCAAAGGCCGGCTTCGAGGAGCAGGTTCGAAGCGGAGTCCATTTGGCGGTGGGACAAGAGGCGGCCGTCAATCTAGTGCTGCGCGTTGGCGCCGTGAGCCAACAGGTGACCGTCGCGGGTGACATTCCGATCGTTAATACCACCACCAGGGATATCTCCGGCCTGGTGGGAGAGCGTCAGGTGAAGGAACTCCCGTTAAATGGACGCAGTTACGATCTGTTGCTGCCACTGAACCCGGGCATCGTGAACTTCACTTCCCAGAAGACCGGCGGCACGGGCATTTCAAATTCCTCGACGGCCAGCAACTTCTCCGTCTCCGGGAACCGCCCGCAACAAAACATCTTCTTGTTGAATGGCGTGGAGTATTCCGGCGCCGGAGAGAACAACATGCAACCCGGCGGCACGAGCGGGATGCTGCTGGGAGTGGATGCGGTGCGCGAATTCAACGTGCAACGCGATAGCTACAGCGCGGAACTGGGCAAACACCCCGGCGGCCAGGTGATCATCGTGACGCAATCGGGAAGCAATCGGTGGCACGGAGCCGCGTATGAGTTTCTGCGGAACAATGCGCTCGATGCGCCGAACTACTTCGATCAAGGCTCGGCGCCGCCTTTCCAGCGCAATCAGTTTGGCGTCTCGTTTGGAGGGCCGATCCAGGCGGACAAAACGTTTGCATTCGCGAACTATGAAGGTTTTGGTCAAAACCTGCGCCAAACCTCCGCGGCTTTTGTGCCGGACGCCGCATCGCGGGCGGCCGCAGTTGCGAGCGTGCAGCCTCTGCTGAATTTGTGGCCTGCCGCACCTGCCGGCGCCCCCGATTTCAATGGAATCGCGGAATTCTTCAGCAGCCCGCTGCAAACCATCCGCGAGGATTTTGGAACCATGCGGCTCGACCACACTTTTTCGCGGAAGGATACGCTTGCAGCGATCTACACGATCGACGACGGACGGGATGTTACGGCAACTCCCGCGGATCCCTACAGTACCGACATCGTCGCTCTTCGAGAGCAAGTGCTGAGTCTCGAGGAGACCCACGTTTTTTCGCCAGCCTTGTTGAATACCGCGAGACTCGGCTATACGCGCGCGGGCTATTATTTTACCGGGGAGCCCACGCCGGGCACGCCCGCCACAACTGTTCCGGGATTTCTGACCGGGTTGCCCGTGGGCGCGGTGGTTGTGGGCGGAAGCGCGGCGTCGAATCCGCAAGCGCAAGTGGGGCTAGCGGGCAGCAACAATGGAAGCAACCTGAGCGTTCACAGAAATCTCTACACCATCGAAGACCGCGTCGCGCTGACGCGGGGACGCCACCAACTTAGTCTTGGAGTGTGGCTCCAGCCCTTCCAGTCGAACGAGACGATTGCCCTCAGCCAATACGGGCAGGCCACTTTTGCAAGCCTCACGACATTTCTCCAGGGAACTACGAGCTCTTTTCTCTTCGATCCTGCCCCTACGGAGATGAATTGGCGCTCTTTGTTCGGAGCTTGGTACGCGGAGGACGTCATCCGGCTTGGAAGGAAGCTAACGCTTTCGCTTGGCTACCGGCAAGAGTTCTCGACGGGCTGGAATGAAGCGCACGGCCGCGCGGCTAATTATACCTTCACGAACGGGGTTATCTCGACGCAGCCGCAGGTGGGCAGCTCCCTTTTCACGACAAACAACGCAACGTTTCTGCCGCAGCCGCGCATGGGCGTTGCGTGGAGCCCGTTTAGCGCGAGAACAGTTTTTCGCGCGGGCTTCGGCATGTATAACGATTTGCAGGATGCGCTGGGATACCGCACGGATCAGAACGCGCCGTACAACCCAAGCTACAGCATCTCCTCGCTGGCCGTTTCAAAACTCCCCATCGATCCCGCAGCGCCCGTGCCGGCGGCGGCGAAGCTGGTTCCCGGAGGAGTACAGCCAGACATGCAGACTCCAACACTGATTTCGTGGTCGATGCGCATCCAACAGCAAATATCGCCGAACACCTCGATGACCGTTGGATACGTTGGCTCCCATGGCTATCACGAGATGATTGGCGTCAACGCCAACGAGCCGTCTCCTGTGATTTGTCCAGCTTCGCCATGCCCCGCGGTGTTTCCCACCTACGACCCGACACAACCGATCACCGCGGCCAACTCCCCTACCATCGGCTTTCCGCTGGGCTCGCCTCTCGCCGGCGCGCCTGTGCCAGCCGGGATGTATTACATTCCTTCGGGGACCGCTAAACCAAATCCGGCTTTAGCGAACACGTGGACGTGGTTTTCACGAGGCGACAGCTCGTATCACGCGCTGCAAGTGGATTTAACGCGCCGCATCAGCCACGGTCTTTTCGTGCGCGGAGTCTATACGTGGTCGAAAACGCTGGACGACGGCGATTCCTTGAACCAAACCACCGCGGGGAACGCGCCCGGACTGGTTTCGAATCCTTTTGACCTGGCGGCGGACAAAGGGCTCGCGACATTTGATGTGAGAAATGCCGGCGTCATAAACGTAATTTATGAGCTGCCGTTCGGCCGCGCCAAAAAATATGCCAGCGATCTCGATGGATGGAAAAACGGGTTGGCGGGCGGCTGGTCCGTGGCCAGCATTATCACCGCGCAGTCCGGCTTCCCGTTTACGCCGCAGCTCAGTTACAACCCCTCCAACTCCGGCGACACGCGAAATCCCGTGCGGCCATTCCTGAATCCAAACTTCACGGGCAGCGTAGTTACAGGAAATCCCAGCCAGTGGTTTAACCCGGCGGCGTTCATCGCTTCGCCTTCCGTCAGCGGATTCTTTGGCAACGTCGGAAGAGACACGTACATCGGTCCGGGTCTGGCCACTTGGGATTTTTCCGTTCTAAAGGACACCAGAATCCGTGAACGTCTGTCCCTGCAATTCCGCGCCGAGCTTTTCAACATTTTGGACCGCGCCAATTTCAATACGCCAAGTCTCGTGGTGTTCACACCGCCTACCGCGACGAACCTGACAGGTCTCTCCGGAACGGCCGGTGCCATCACGAGCACCTCGACTACCTCTCGCCAGGTACAGTTCGGGCTGAAACTGCTCTGGTAAGCAGCCGCGATGAGTAGGAAGAATCCCGCCCAGACTTCGCGGTTTGCGTAGTCCCGCTCCATCTCGTCTTTCGACCATTCCATGCGCCAGGCACAACCTAATAGCTGAAAAGCTTGCTTTCGAGCCAGGGCCGCAATTAACTGTCCTCCGCTTTGCCTCTCGCCATGTATATTACGCACTTCAACTTTATCGAATTCGGACGCCGCCTCGTTGCGGAGGGCTTACTGTGGCCTGGACCCAAATCTACGATCCCCTCCATCATTGGTGGCTCTCCACGCTCGTCGCCGCTCTGCCCGTCGTCGTTCTTCTCGGCCTCCTCGCCGGTCTCAAAGTCCGCGTCCATCTCTGCGCCATCGCAGGCGCCGCCGCCGCCATCCTCTGTGCCATCGTCGTCTTTCACATGCCCTCGCCGCTCGCCTTCACCAGCTTCCTCTACGGCTCCGCCTACGGCCTCCTCAAAATCGTCTGGATTGTCATCGCCGCCGTCTTCCTCTACGACATCTCCGTCGAAACCGGCCAATTTGAAATCATGAAGCAGTCCGTCGCCGCCATCACGCCCGACCGCCGCCTCCAACTCCTCCTCGTCGCTTTCTGCTTCGGCGCATTCATCGAAGGTTGCGCCGGTTTCGGCGCGCCCGTCGCCATCGCCGGCGCGTTCATGATCGGCCTCGGCTTCAAGCCTTTTCAAGCCGCCGCTCTCAACCTCATCGCCAACACCGCTCCTGTCGCCTTCGGCGCCATCGGCATTCCCATTCACGCGCTCGTGTACGTCACGGCCCTTCCCGAAAGCGACGTCAGTGCCATGATCGGCCGCATACTTCCCATCACCGCGGTCATCCTTCCCTTCTGGCTCGTTCGCGCCATGGTCAGTTGGTCGGAAACTTTCGAAGTCCTTCCCGCCATCCTCGTCGTCGGCATTTCTTTCGCCGGCACGCAATTCTTCTGGTCCAATTACATGGACAGCAACCTCGTGGACATCGCCGCCGGAATCGTCTCTCTCGTTGCCACGCTCCTATTCCTCCGCATCTGGCATCCCAAGCGCATCTGGCGCTTCCCCGAAGAGCGCGAAGCCGACGCCGCCAAAGCCGCCGCGTCGCTCGGATCGAGTCCATCCGTCGTCACCGACACCATGGGCGACGAATGGCAGATCCGCCAAAATCCGCCAGCCGTTGCTGGCGCGCACTACTCCGCCGCTCAAGTCGCGCGCGCCTGGCTGCCCTTCGCCATTCTTTCCATTTTTGTCTTGTTCTGGGGGATTCCGTCAATCAAGAACGCCATGGGCAAAGCCACTACGCCCGCCTTCCAATCCGGCGGCTGGCAAGTTCCCTATTTGCACAACGCCGTCTACCGCGCCGAGCCCGTCGTCGCCCAACCCACCGCCGAAGCCGCCAAGTTCGATTTCAACTGGCTCACCGCCACCGGCTCTGCCTGCTTCCTAGCCGCTCTACTTTCCGGCTTCCTTCTCGGCCTCAAGCCGCCAAAGCTCTTCCGCATCTTCTGTGGCACACTCTTCCGCCTGCGCTTCGCCATCGTCGCTATGACCTGCATGCTCGGCCTCGGCTACGTCACGCGCTACTCCGGCATGGACGCCGTCCTCGGCCTGGCTTTCACGCGCACCGGCTGGTTCTTCCCCTTCTTTGGCGCGTTCATCGGCTGGCTCGGAGTCGCTCTCACCGGCAGCGACACCTCCTCCAACGTCCTTTTCGGCGGCCTGCAAAAAATCACCGCGCAGCAGCTCCACCTCAGTCCCATCCTCATGGCCGCCACCAACTCCGCCGGCGGCGTCATGGGCAAAATGATCGACGCGCAATCCATCACCATCGCCACCGCCGCCACCAACCAAGTCGGTCAGGAAGGTTCCATCTTCCGCTTCGTCTTCTGGCACTCCGTCGCCCTGGCCTCCATCGTCGGCGTCATCGTCATGCTCTACGCCTACGTCTTCCCCCAATTCATCCCCCACGGCCTAACCTTCATCCACTAACACTTTCCTCAATTTGTCATCCCGAGCGCCCTCATGTCATCCCGAGGCCCCCTTGTCATCCCGAGCGTAGTCGAGGGACCTCTCCGATCTCGTCGTCTTCCATCTCTTCAAGAAAGACTGCATCCGCCTAGTCCTCCCCGGCGGCGCCAAAGTCAAAGCCACCTCCGGCCTCCTCGAAGGCGACTACGCCGACGGCCGCAGACTAGCCATGTTCTACAGCCCCGAAGACGTGCGCGCCAAAACAAAAACCCTCCGCGCCATAATCGCCAAATGGCTAAAACTCCTGGAAAAATAATCCGTTTAATTACGTCCCGTCTGTCCGCGTTCTCTTCCCGAGGAATTTGTACACTCGCACGGTCCCTCTTTTTCGCCCTAACCCCTCGCCCGGAGGCAGTCAGGAAATCTGGTCAGCATGGACTTATCCGATTGATGAACATGTTATCGTAGGGGTAGTTGCTGCCCCATAATAACCGTTGACGAAAGCAGACGAGGTCTCATGCGCCTTCTGAGTGTTCGCACACAAGATTTTCGTTGTATAGAGGACTCTACCGAATTTCCAATCACAGATGTCACATGCCTTGTCGGCAAAAATGAATCCGGCAAGACGGCCCTTTTGAAGGCCCTCTACAAGCTGAAGCCGGATGTCGAAAGCAAGGCACAGTTGGAACCTGCGACCGACTATCCCAAACGGAAATGGCGTCCCGAGCAGCCGATTCCCGCCAACCCTCCTGCCGTCACCACGAAATGGAGACTGGACGCAGCTGATGTGGCGGCGCTAGAGAAGCAGTTTGGTGTAGGAATCATTGCAGATCAAACCTTTACGCTAACCAAAGGTTACGACAACCAGGTACGTTTAGCAGTAAAAACGGACGACGGAGCTGCGGTCAAGCACCTGATAGGCGAGTTGAAATTATCAGAAGAGGAGAAAGCTATTTCGGGCGGCTTTGATCTCAAGTCCATCCAAAAGGCTGTGGAGGAAGCTAAAGAAATCGGCGCTTCGCAACAGAAATTGCTCGCCACCTTCAAACAACGCTATCCCAACGATGTCAACGTCGCCGTCATTACAGCGGTGTACGAACGGGTGCCCACCTTCTTGTACTTTGACAATTATTTAACGCTGCCCGGTATTGTCTCAGTTGACGCTCTTACGAATCGAAAAGCACAAAATCAAATGACGGATCAAGATCGAGTGTTTTTGGCGGT
The DNA here is from genome assembly GCA_963718945.1 of uncultured Acidobacteriota bacterium. Classification (GTDB taxonomy): domain Bacteria; phylum Acidobacteriota; class Terriglobia; order Acidiferrales; family UBA7541; genus Acidiferrum. The sequence continues at coordinate 1,281,299 of CAVRAJ010000001.1, forward strand.
GCTCGCCCTCGCCGGGACCAGTCTGGATAAGGTTCACGGGTCGGGAACCTACGAAGAGTTCAATTCGAAGCTGCGGGCTGTATCGAACCAAGTCACCGATCAGATTTTTAAGTACTGGTCACAGAACAAGCATCTCGATGTGGACATGAGGCTGGATGCTGCTCGCGCTGGAGACAAGCCGCCGTTCAATTCAGGTTGGATTTTCCGCACAAGAATTGACAACCGCCGCCATCGAGCCGACACAAGTTTCGATGAACGAAGCAGCGGTTTCGTCTGGTTCTTCTCATTTCTGGTTTGGTTTAACCAATTGAAACAGACTTACGGCAACAACCTGATCATTCTCTTGGATGAGCCGGGCTTGTCTCTCCACGCCAGGGCGCAAAACGACCTGTTGCGTTACATCAACGAGCAGCTTCGTCCTTACTATCAAGTCATTTATACGACCCACTCTCCATTCATGATCGACGCCGACAATTTACTCTCGGCTCGAACCGTAGAGGATGTCGTGAAGAAGGAGAAACAGAAAGACGGAGAGATCGTCGAGCACTTACTGGGAACGAAGGTAAGTACGGATGTTTTGAGCACTGACCCCGATACAGTGTCGCCGCTACAACGAGTTCTCGATTACGAGATCACGCAGACTTTGTTCGTCGGAAAGCACACTCTTCTGGTCGAGGGGTCTTCCGATTTGCTCTATCTGAAATGGTTCTCACGTCAGTTGGAGAAGGCTGGAAAACCCGGCCTCGATTATCGCTGGGTCATCTGCTCAGTTCGAGGCATTGATCGGATTCCGGGTTTCGTGTCGCTGTTCCGTGGGAACAACCTGCACATTGCGGCTGTCGTGGATGTTCAAGCGGGGCACAAACAGAAAATTGAACACGCCAGAAAAAGTCTGGAAGAAAAACATCTATTGACCCTAGACACCTACACCGGACAAACGGAAGCTGATATAGAAGATGTGTTGGGCAGAGATTTCTACGTGGCACTCGTGAACGAGACTTACGATTTGCGAGGCAAAGAGCAAGTCCCTGCGGCAAAGCCAGCGGGTGCCCCCGAGCGTGTCGCCAAAGAAGTGGAGGCAAATTTTGCGATTCTCACGCCCGACACCCGGAGTTTAGTCACGAGCTACCAGCGGAACGGTTGTTCCAAGAAGGGAATGAGCGTACGAAACTTCCTGGCTTTAAAGATGCGTTGGAGCGAATGGAGAAACTGATCGGCGACCTGAATGCGCTCATGCCCTGATGGAGACCAACGCAAATGGCTGAGTGGAAAAGACCGCTTTTCATTGGTATCGGCTGGCGGGTGGGCGAGCCTAACGCGCCAACCTGATTTTGACTTTGCTTTTTTCTGGGTGTCCCGTGCTTTGCGGTTTCTGCAAAGCGTGGGTCCACTCTCCCTCTGAATCCGCACTCTCGGCGGGTGGCCAAGAGAATCCTGAAACTCCCTACCTTCAAAATGTTTACCTAGTATATACTTAAAGCTAGAAACCATTGCGTCGCTTCATGTCCGTAGCTTAATATCCAAAGCGCTTGGGAATATGGTAGGATAGATTTGCCGACAGTCCTCAAATTCGCGGGCTTGCGCGTGGTTATCTATTTCAACGATCACCGCCCCGCCCATGTTCACGTGATCGGGCCAGGATGCGAGGCTCTCTTCGATCTGAACTGTCCGAACGGCCCGGCCGAGCTTCGCGAGAATTACCGATTCTCCCGGCGCGACATAGCAATGATCGAGAACGAGTTGGCCAAGTCGCTGGACGCGCTTTGCGAAGTTTGGGAGCAAATTCATGGCATCGCCTGATACATTCGAGCTAGCAAATCAGCGCTCCAGCGAGATGCGCAAGTCCACTCCGCGGGCTGTATCCGCGCACTACGACCGCAAGCGCCGCCGCATCATCATTCACCTCAGTTCCAATCTGGATATCGGCTTTCCGCCGCGCCTCGCTCAGGGTTTGGAACACGCCACCCCTGCGGCCCTCCGCGACATAGAAATTAGCCCGTCAGGCTTCGGCATTCACTTCCCGAAACTGGATGCCGACCTCTATCTTCCCGCACTTTTAGAAGGATTCTTCGGCTCCAGGAAGTGGATGGCCGCCAGGCTCGGCCAACTCGGAGGCCGCTCGAAGAGCCGTCCAAAGCGCGCCGCCTCCAAGCGAAACGGCGCCCTCGGCGGTCGCCCGTCAAAACCAAGGAGCAACACCAACCAACTAGAGTGATGAAACTCGGGGAAACTCGGAACAGACGGGACGCTTCCTTATGCCCTTTTGGGCGGGTGGCCCGGACGACCGGATTCCGAACCTCCGACCTCTCGTCGATCGAACGAGTAAACTCTCCTCCACTCACAAATCAAGACAACACGGAGGGTGCCCCAGGTTCGGTCTTTGAACCTGGGTCTTGGGGTTGCCTACTCCTCTCACTTTTTCTACGTGGAGGCGGGTGGCGTCCGCGAACTTGACAAGTGTTAGGTTACAGGCTACAGTCGGCTTGACTTGAAAATACGGAACATCGTCCATAAGGGCCTCAGACGGCTCTATGCGGAAGACAACGCTAAAGGCGTGCCGCCCGACACCGTGGCAAGCTCCGCAAAATGTTGGCGTTTCTCGACGACATGCAAGACCCGGAGGAACTGCGCGCCTTGCTCTCCTGGAAAGTACACACGCTGACGGGAGACCGCAAAGGAACGTGGAGTCTCAGTGTTACTCGCAACTGGCGCTTAACATTCCGCATCGACGCCGCAGAGCAGGAAATCTGCGATTTGAATTTCGAAGATGATCACTAGAAGCGAGGAGTAGACACCATGCCCATGAAGAATCCGCCGCATCCCGGCGATTTTATCCGCACGGAGATCATCGCGCCTGCTGGTCTCTCGGTGACCGCCGCGGCGGCCGCGCTTAACGTTTCCCGGCCGGCTCTATCCAGCTTGCTCAATGCCAAGGCCGATCTTTCGGGAAATATGGCCCTCCGCATCGAAAAAGCGTTTGGGGTGAAGATGGACACGCTTATGCGCATGCAAGCTTCCTACGATATCGCGCAAACTCGTAAGCGCGAGAAGCAGATTCACGTCAAGCGCGTTAGTCAACTTGTCCATGCCTGACGGGCCGGGGCCCAGACGGCCTGCGGAGGCCGTGGCGGGCGGTTGGCGCACCCTCTGGCATTTGCTATTCCAAAGGGTACGGTCTTTGACTCTCCAGCGAAGGCCAGGTGCCCGCGCGGGGCGGCGATGGGGCGGTCGAGTTTTTGGGAGACGGGGACGTTTTCTAATTTTTGAATTTCCCGGCAGATTCCCACAGCCATATCAATTTAGTCAGCCCCCGCCCAACCCCTTCAAATTCTTCAACTTCCGCCACTCCCATTCGAATACCAATTCAGTAATCCAGAAGACTATTGACAATCGGTAACTATCGTGCTACAATGCTTCATGATCGCCGCCAATCCCACCCGTTCCCTTTACCCCGCTTCCACTGACCTTGGCCGAAGTGAGCGAACGCGAAGCGCCAGTCCCTGGGCCGAGTCTGTCATCCTGAGCGCAGCGAAGGATCCCGGCTTGATTGCCTCCGCCCCCGTTTCTGAACTCCGTGTACGGCGTCTACCCCGACCCGGTCGGGGCGTCTCTCGATTCAGCTCTCCGAATCTTGACGTTCTTGACGCCGCGTCAACCATAAGTCCTTTATCCGCAACGCTTACAAAAAACACCCGGGGTGGGGGCATCTCCCAAGCGTCGGCAAACAACTCGAATCGCAATCCCTCCCCTTCCAACTTTAAACTGTCGACTGCTTGCCCTGACTCTCGAAGGGTCAACCTCTTTCCCCCGACCTCTCCTCGAATCGGCCGTGACAACCGTAAGTCCTTTATCCGCAACGCTTACAAAAAGTGGGGGGAGTGGCCACCTCGGCAAACCAGAAATCCGATGAAGCATTTCTGTCCTGAGCGACCATCGGGAGCGAAGGACCTCTCCCCAAATCCAACAAAGGATGTCTGTCACGAAGCGGCCACCGGAGGCGCGGACTCTCTTACCGTTCAGCGAAGTACTCATATCCTGCCCATGCGAGGATTGCGGTAGTATCCTCTTCCTATAAATCCCATGAACTCCTCCCTCCTCTCCGAACTCCGCCAAATCGTCGGCCCCCGCCATCTCATCACTTCCTCCGACGAGCTCCACACCTACGAATGCGACGCTCTCGCCTATCTCCGCGCCATGCCCCGCGCCGTGCTTCTCCCCAACTCCACCGCCGAAGTCCAAGCCATCCTCCGCCTCTGCCATCGCGAAAAAATTCCCTTCGTAGCGCGCGGCTCCGGCACCGGCCTCAGCGGCGGCGCGCTCCCCGTAGAAAACGGCATCGTCATCAGTCTCACGCGCATGAACCGCATCCTCGAAGTCGATCTCCCGAACGCTCGCGTCACCGTCGAGCCCGGCGTCATCAATCTTGACGTCACCTCTCGCGTTCTCCCGCAAGGCTATTTCTACGCGCCCGATCCCTCTTCGCAATCCGCGTGCAGCATCGGCGGCAACGTCGCGGAAAATTCCGGCGGCGCGCATTGCCTGAAATACGGCTTCACCACCACGCACGTCCTCGGCCTCGAAGTCGTTCTCCCCGACGGCTCGCTCGTCCACCTCGGCGGAAAAACGCTCGACACTCCCGGCTACGATCTCCTCGGCGTCTTCGTCGGCTCCGAAGGCACTCTCGGCATCGCCACAAAAATGATTCTCCGCATCGTCAAGCGCCCCGAAGCCGTGCAAACGCTGCTTGCCGCTTTCCCCAGCACCAACGAAGCCGGCGCTGCCGTCAGCAGCATCATCGCCGCCGGCATGCTGCCCGCCGCCATCGAAATGATGGACACGCTCGCCATCCAAGCCGCCGAAGCCGCCGTCCACGCCAACTATCCGATGTGCGGCGCGCTTCTCCTCGTCGAACTCGACGGTCCCGTCGCCGAAGTCGCCGCGCTCATGACCCACGTCAACGAAATCTGCCGCGCCCACTCCGCTTCCGAAATTCGCGTCGCCCAATCCGAAGCCGAGCGCGCCCTCTTCTGGAAAGGCCGCAAAGCCGCCTTCGCCGCCATGGCCCGCATCTCTCCCAACTACATCGTGCAAGACGGCGTCATTCCACGCACCGCTCTCCCTCGCGTGCTCACCCAAATCGAAAAACTCAGCCGCGAAGCCGGCCTCCGCGTCGCCAACGTCTTCCATGCCGGCGACGGCAATCTCCATCCCATGGTTCTCTACGACCGCCGCATCCCCGGCCAGGAACACGCCGCCGAAGCCCTCTCCAATTTCATCCTCGAAATCTGCATCGCCGCGGGCGGCTCCATCACCGGCGAGCACGGCGTCGGCGAAGACAAAAAGAAAATGATGTCCAAAATGTTCGCTGAACCCGACCTGGCCACCATGCAACGCGTCCGCTGCGCATTCGACCCATTGCAACTCAGCAATCCCACCAAGGTTTTCCCCACTCCCCGCCTGTGCGGCGAAAAGCCCGGCGAATACTCACCGCATCCCCTAGAAGTCTCCGGCGCCGCCGATCGCTTCTAGTCTGCGGGCAGGTCGCCACGGCGAGCGGCCCGCAATTGCATTTCGTATCCGTGTAAACTTGTGGCTGCGGAGACCGGAGACGGCCGTCGGACGGACAAATCTCATTCTGCGCAAATCGCGCAAGTCCTGGCCAGATTCCCGTTCTATAGCTGAGAGGTGTTTATGAGCATTCGAACAAGGAACTTCGCAAGAGTCGCATTAACTGCGGTTTTCAGTCTCGGCCTTAGCTTTTTGACACTCGCGCAGGCGCCAGTCAGCGTGCCAACGTCGGTTAACTCTGGCCCGGTGATCGATGCTGCCGGCCCGGAGCAACGGAAGGCCCTAAACGCAATCTATCTGATAGTCTGTCCGAATGTGGGGGCCGGCTCGGGATTTCTACTAGACACCGGAATTGTGGTGACCAACGCTCATGTGGTCGCAACCTGCACAGAACAAAACCTTGTCGGACTCAACACAGCAAGTCATCAGGTGAAGTTTTCCCATATCATCTTGGACGCCGACCGTGATCTCGCACTGCTCGTACCGACGGAGAAGCTAGCAAACGGGCTCAGGCTAGCGACCAAAGACAATCCGGAGCCGGGTACCACAGTGTTGACCTGGGGCTATCCATTCCTTTATAACGGAATCTCTCCTCTGCTGAGCGTCGGGTATGTGTCTGGATACCGCAGCGAGACCAAGCACGATAAAACCGTTAAACACATACTAGTAAACGGGGCCTTCAACCACGGAAATTCGGGCGGGCCATCGCTTGTTTCACATAGCAACGACGTCATTGGAATTGTCGTTCTGACTTACAATTTCTTCCCGCCCGAAGTTCAAAAAATCATTGATGTCTTTGCGAACGAAAAGTCCGGATTGATGTTCAACGCCACTGATCCCGGCGGAAGTACGCACCAAGTAACTGAAGCTCAATTGACCGCGATGGTACTCGATCAGTTCTATCAGAAAACTCAAGTTATGATTGGGGAGGCTATAGAAGCTTCAGAATTGGCGGCAATGGTAAAAGAACATGCGTCGGAATTGCCACACGCATCCGCCCGCTAGGACGCCGGCAACCTGCACCTCGTTTTTTGAGACTGGATCCTTGGTGTGTTTATTAAACGCTCCCATAGCCGTTGCATCGTCATTTGCTTGCTGCTAGCATAAGAATTGCTATGAAGACAAAGAAAAAACCGACACTGGAAAAGGCCGCCCACGAGATTACCGCGGTGATTGAAAAGTTCCTCGGTTCCCTTCCGCCGGAGGAACAGGAGCGGCGAGTTAACAACTTCGAGAAAGCCGCAGTCAAGCTGTACCGCACGAAGCGCGCCACCACCGCAAAGCGTCGTTATACCCCTTCGTCCCGGGCAGCAGCCCGATCTCGTCAATAAGTAGCTTCGCAAAAACACCCTCGTCCCCGCTTTTCAGAGTGAATCTGACAGCATTCAACAGTTTCATCCGCTTCTGACGCGCCACAATGTCGATGGGCCGTTTCCTACCCCGTTGCTTCTCCCCCGCTATTAAACTCTTTAGATCGTCGTCTTCGGCCATAACCGGATCTCAGACCCTCTAAGACCGGGCAACTCTACTTAATCAATAATATTTATTCCAGGTTTATTCTTCGCAAATATCCGTGGGTTATACACTGAGGATGGCAACTTCTCGCTCTTTTGCTCGCCAGGCAGCGTAGCGCAGCGCCTGCAGGATATCTTCGCGCTCAAGGTAGGGATAGTCCGCCAAAACTTCCTCGATCGTATGACCCGCCCCGATCTGGCCGACAATCATCCCAACAGTGACACGCATCCCGCGTATGCACGGCTTCCCGCCCATAACAATCGGGTTCTGTGTGATGCGATCGAGTCTCTCCATTCCACTCTCCGGCCAGACAATTCTCGTCTTAGGATATCATGCTCGGGATTGCCGACCGACTTTGATGCGAGGCCCGTCTTCCGAGGCTGACCCTTACCTTGCCGGTGCCCAGGTTCGTTTTTTGAACCTGGGTCTTGGTTTTTTGGCACCGAGCACGAAGCTCCACAGCTTTTCCACCTACGCTACGCTACCCACCTCATCGTCAACTTCTTCCGCTTTTTGGCGCAATCGAGTAAATAAAGATCGATCAACTTCTGATAAGGCAGTCCCGTCTCCTCCGCCAGTCCCTTGAAATAGTCGACCACCGCTGGACTCAAGTTGATTCCCACGGCCTTCTTCTTGCCGGCGTAAAGGTTCTTTACCTCTTTCAACTTGGAAAAATCATATTCCTTCTTCATAAAATCGCGCCTCCTTCCTAGCCGCTTTCCGCGCAGAAATAATCCGAATAAAATCCTCAGAGTCGTCGTAACAGTGCGCGACGATCAAAATCCTTGCCGCTGAGCTCGCTCCGAGGAGGACGAACCGCTCCTCATCCTCCGAATGTTCTGGATCGCAAAATAAGCGTGCCTGCGGATCCTGGAAAACGCTCTGTGCTTCCTCAAACCACACTCCGTGCTTGGTACGATTGCCCCGGTTTTTCCGTTCATCCCAATGGAACTGGAGCATACCTAGATAATATCTAGATGCCCTCGAAATCGCAAGAGCGCGTTGTCCAAGAGCCACCCGCCACCGACTGGAAGTAAACTAGCGTCGCACTCCTAACTCCGGAGGTTTTCCCATGAGATCCGACATCATCCCTGGCGCCACGTTCCCCAACTACGACCTCCCCGACCACACCGCCAAACACCGCAAACTCTCCGACCTCCAGGGCCCGCATCCCTTGGTGCTCGTCCTGAGCCGCGGAGGCTTCTGTCCCAAAGACCGCCGCCAGGCCGAACTCCTCGTACAGCTCCATCGCGAACTCGAAGTCTCCTACTGCCGCCTCGTCACCATCAGCACCGACAACATCACCGAGACCAGTGAATATCGCACAGGAGTAGGCGCGCACTGGCCTTTCCTCTCCGATCCCGCCCGCACCGTCCAGAAAGATATCGACATTGCCGGGTACACCGATCCTCTCCACAATCCCATGATCCCCCACGTCATCGTCCTCGAGCCCGGCCTCATCATCTACAAAATCTACAATGGCTACTGGTTCCTCGGCCGCCCCACCATGGAAGACCTCCGTCAGGACCTCCGCGCCGTCACCAAAAAATGCCGCCCCGATTGGGACATCACGACGCCCGAACTAAAAGCCGCCTGGCAGCAAGGCCGCAAAGATATCTTCCACCCCTACGGCAAAACCTTCGTCCAAACCCTGGGCGAACAAGATTAGAAACCGCAGGAGGCTATCACCGTCTCACGGCCGATTGTCTATCCGCTCTTCCAACGCCACACCCACGGTATCGCCTGCTTCCTTCCCGATCGCTTGGCCTATGTCTGCCCTTACAGGCAGCTTATTTTTTACGTCGCCCATTGCCATAAACGAACTCCGAAATGGATAACCATCGATTGGGAGTTGCCACCCGGCAGGCTCCGATGTTTCGCGGCAAATCGCATGCAAAAGTTGACTTATTCGTGCAGGATAACGCTCAAGAGAGAAGTGTTGATCTGTAAGCCGCCGTTGTATTTGATGAAGCCAAGCTGGCGGAATTTGTTCATGAAAAAATTTACCCGCGACCGTGTTGTGCCAATCATCTCCGCGAGCGTCTCTTGCGATACCTTGGGAAGCATCCTTTGAGTCTCGCCCGTTTCGCCGTAATGCGCGAGCAGTAGCAATGTGCGCGCCAGCCGTTTCTCGCTGGAGTTGAAGAGTTGGTCTATCAGGTCCTCCTCGACTCGGATGTTTCGAGTCAGCATATAGGTGATGAAGCGGTCGGAGAATCCCTCTTCCTTGTGAAGCATGCGAATCATTTCGTCTTTCTGAATGATGAGAACCGTGGTTGCTGTAATCGCGGTCGCGGTAGCCATGCAAGTGGACTGGCCAGCAAGACACCCCTCCCCCACAAAATCGCCCGGTTTCAGAATCGCCACGACTGCTTCCTTGCCGGTCTCATTGACCACAGTTAGTTTCACGCCCCCTTCTTGAATGTAAATGACATTCTTCGCTTGATCGCCCTGCGCGAAGACAGTTTCCTTTGCTTTCAACTTAGTTACCCTTCTCCCCAGGCCGGCCGAGTCGAGAAACATTTTCACGTCAAATACAGAACTTCCTGAACTCGCTTTTTTGGGAGAGCGAACGGGCCGGGCGAATGGACGTCGAGTCGTGGAGGGCACCATGGCGTAAAATAACATGATTCTGGTGGGTGTTCAATAGTGAACATCCCCGCCCGGGAGACATTCCGTCTTGCCTGCGTTTTGGGTGCAGGAGCCCGTCTTTCTCGGCGTCAGTACCAATGTAGTACCAATAGTTCACTAGTGCACAGAATTACTCGACATTCCGAGACATTCTTTTGCTGGAAAACCATTCGACTTGGACGCAACTGGGCGCAAACAGAATCCCACGTCAGCCTGGGCTTGCCCTCCAGGGGATGGAGGTAGCCATGACCACGGCCGAACGTCGCCATTCGCACCGCTTTGGATTAAAGGTTCCTTTGGTATTTTGTCCGTTACACTCTCTGCTAAAAAACGGTCACCGAGAGAAAACCATAAACATATCGTCACGAGGAGTTTACTTTGTGACCGGCCATCCGGTATTTGTGGGACTCCCTGTTCACGTACTTCTACGAATGCCAAAACGGATCGCCGGATCACAAGCAACCCAAAGAGTCTTCACCGGACGAGTATCCCACGTCGAGTCGAAGGACGTTCCGAGCGGTAGTTCGGGAGTTGGCGTGGAGTTTTTCTACTGGGAATCTCCATAGCGAACGGAGCGGAAGATCGAGTTGCGGATGGAGTGCGCGAGGATAAGTGTCAGACTCTAAATAAGCTGGTTCGGTCAAGAATCATCGAGACCGTCAACCGCGCCGAGTCCGCGTGGACCCCTGACGTCATGTCAAAGAATCGGGACGCCGTCCCCCGTACTACCGCGCGTTCCCGCCGCCCCAAATCCTTAACAACGCTGTAAATCCGACTCAGCCGGAGCAGGTGGCAAGCTCCGAAACTGGGGCGCTAGTGGACCGCGGCCTGCGCGTAATACCCCTGACGAGTGCGCGCAATCAGCTTGTGGTCAGCAAGTTGAACTTCTATATGGTGATATTCGGCTCGCTTCTGGTCCAAGGATGTAGCGAAGGAGATCTCATAGTAAGCCTGCGTATCGGCCAGGCACTGTTTCACGAATGCCGTGATGTCGTTGCCGGCGTTGAGAGCTAGACCGCCGCTCTGCGTGGCGATCACCTGCAACGCTAAGTTGCCCCAGTCCGCCTGGCTGGGCTTGCTGATCCCCTTGGTAAAGGCCTCCCAGCGGAAGGCGCGTCCGCCAAAGTCGGCAGTGCCCAGCGGATCGATGCTATAGAGGGTAATCTGGCCCTGCCGCAGTAATGTCGAAACCTTCACCACATCGTCGAAGATCTGTTGCTCTTGCTTTGAGGTCATCTGTTGCTCGACGCCAGGGCCAGAGAGGATCGGCCATCCCGGGGAAATCCACAGAATAAACTTGCGGCCTGGACGTGCAGCCTCACGCGTCGCAAGCTGAAGCAGAGCTTGCATGGAAACCTGGAAGCGATCGATGGCGCTGTAAATGCCGCCTGAGCGGCGAATGGAATGTAGGCCGAGGTTGTATTGGTCCAGCGCGGCGCTGAGTGCGTTGCCATCGCTCGAGAAGTCGTCCTGAACCTTGATGCCCTCATCCGTAAGGAACGCAAGGGCGAGCGGGTGGGCGAGTCGACCTCCATCCGCCTTTAGGAATTTGTCGATCTCCGAACGTTCGTAGGCGATCTTCGCAAGACCCGCGTTCACGTCATCAACAACAAGGACGACCTCTATCGGTACTTCGCGCTCGCGGAGGGCCTCGAACGTCAGGATGGTCTGCGGAACTTTATTATCCAGGACAGTGAAGTCTTGCTGCTGAAGACCGCTAACCGGTGGCCCGGACTTTGGAGTCACGACAACGTCAAGGAACATCGTACCGCTATCGGGCAGAGTCGGCGGGCTGGATTCTTGGGCTGAGACAGTTGCCACGCAGGACATGGAGACGAGAAGAAAAAAACCGAGACGTTCCTTGATGAACATGTGTTCCCCCGACCGCCCAATAACGTACACCTCTCCGGCGCAGCGCTCCACTGATCTGGATCATTCAAGGCCCTAACGTCATAGACGCGACGCAAGCTTGTTTCGTTACGAATCGCATGTCCAGTGAACTGCCAAAATGCCGATAAATGGTTATCGGAAGCGACCCCGCTATCCAGATCCGATTTCGCTTTGTTGCTGCTCTGTTCCCCTACTCTTGTTTCCGTGGCGCGCCTTGACGCCGCGACACCGTTGTAATGTACTGAGTCTGTCAAATGGCGACGACTCCGCTCGACATCGAAAACGAATTCCGCGCGATTCTAGCTGCCGAGTCACTCCGCGCGGCCACTGCGGCCGACGCCGTTTGCGGCATTCAACCGCGTCTTGTCCTCGAACCCGCCAACGAACAACAGCTTGCCACCATTCTCCGACTCGCAAATGACGCCAGTCTCGCCGTACTTCCTCGCGGAGGCGCAACCAAACTTTCCTGGGGCAATCCTCCTGCTCGCGCCGATCTCATTTTGTCCACGGCTCGCCTCGACAAAATCATCGAGCACCCCTGGGCTGACCTCACTGTCAGCGTCGAAGCCGGCTGCACCATTCAAAAGTTGCAATCCGCGCTTGCTCAGCACGGCCAGCGCCTCGCCCTCGATCCTCTCTGGCCCGAGCAAGCAACCATCGGCGGCGTCCTCTCGACGAACGACAGCGGATCATTGCGTCTTCGCTTCGGCGCGCTCCGCGATTTGATCATTGGCGTTACCATCGCTCTTCCGGACGGCACTCTCGCCTCCAGCGGCGGCAAAGTCGTAAAAAATGTCGCGGGCTACGATCTCCCCAAACTTGTCACTGGCGCTTTCGGCACGCTCGGCGTCATCACCCGCGCCGTCTTCCGCGTCCACCCGCTCCCGCGAAACACGCGAACTCTTTCCATCTCCGCTGGTACGCATGAAAAGACGCAACAACTCATCCTTGCCGTACAGGATTCCCAACTGGCTCATACCGCTCTGCAAGCGCGCATCGCACAAGACGCCGAGCCCGTTCTCGACATTCTCTTCGAGGGCACGGAAGCAGGCATCGCCGCGCAGGAAGCGCAGTTGCGAGCAATCGCCGGTTCCTCTTCCGTTGTCGAGGCTCCTTCCATAGTTTGGTCAGCCTCGCAAAAACTCTGGGATCTAACCAATTCCGCCGCGCTGGCAAAAATCGCCGCGCTCCCAGCCTCGATTGCGCGCACCATCGAAACCGTGCAACGCGCGGCGGCCTCCCGCAAGACGAAGTGGCAGTTGACAATGCAGGCCACCGGCATCGGCTGGCTACGCATGGATGCCACCCCAGAGAATCTCCATGCTGTTCTTTTGGATCTTCGTTTCGAGATCGAAGCTAACGGCGGCTCACTCGTCGCGTTCCATCATCCCGCCGGCATGTCGCCAATCCACGCCTGGGGAAAACCGGGAGACGCTCTGCCCCTCATGCTCGCGGTAAAAAATCAGCTTGATCCAAAAAATACCCTGAATCCCGGCCGATTCGTGGGAGCCAACTGATGCCCGACTCTCCGGTCACAGCGCCTCTGCCAAGTGCTTTCGACGCGCACCATCCGCCCTCAACGGACATCATCGATAAGTGCGTACACTGCGGCTTCTGCCTGCCCGTTTGCCCCACGTACGTTCTCTGGAACGAAGAGATGGATTCGCCGCGCGGCCGAATCTATCTGATGAAAATCGCTAGCGAAGGCGCCGCGAACATGAACCCACAATGGGTCAATCATTTTGACACCTGCCTCGGCTGCATGGCCTGCATGACCGCCTGCCCTTCTGGCGTCGACTACGGAAAATTAATCGAAGCCACTCGCGCTCAAATCGAACGCCATCATCCGCGTTCCATCGGCGAAAAACTCCATCGCCGTTTTCTCTTCGCCGTCTTCACGCGGCCGGATCGCCTCCGCCTTCTTCGCTGGCCGCTCCTTGCGTATCAAAAGTCCGGCCTGCAATCGCTCGTTCGCAGCGTCGGTCTCCTAAAGCTCTTTCCCAAGCGCCTGCAAACCATGGAAGCGCTGATGCCAAAGCTCGGACAAAATGAGCGCGTCCCAGAAATCACCGCCGCTCAAGGCACGCAGCGCCGGCGCGTCGGCCTGTTACTTGGCTGCGTGCAGCGGGAATTTTTTCCCGAGGTAAACGCCGCTACCGCTCGCGTCCTGGCCGCCGAAGGTTGCGAAGTGGTCGCACCTCAAGATCAACCGTGCTGCGGCGCGCTAATGATTCACGCTGGAGAAGAAGAAGGCGCTCTCGCGCTTGCTCGCAGAACTATCGACGTGTTCGAGCGGGCAAACGTCGACACCATCGTCACCAACGCCGCGGGCTGCGGCTCAAATGTGAAGGAATACGGCCACTTGCTAAGAGACGATCCCCGCTACGCCGATCGCGCCAGAGCCTTCGCCGCAAAATGCAAAGACATCACCGAAATTCTAATCGAGCTGCCGCCGCGCGCCGTGAGGAATCCCGTCGATCTCCGCGTCGCATTCCACGACTCCTGCCACTTGCAACACGCACAAGGCGTGCGCTCCCAACCTCGTCAACTGCTCGCACATATTCCCGGTCTCGAGCTCGCGGAAATTCCTGAGAGCGCTATCTGTTGCGGCTCTGCCGGTATCTACAACCTGGTCCAACCCGACGCCGCTAATGCGCTCGGCAATCGCAAAGCCCAGCTCATCGTCCCGCTCAATGCCGAAGTCGTCGCCACCGGAAATCCTGGCTGTCTCCTGCAACTGCAATCCTCTTTGGCTCGTCTCGGCCGCGAGACACCCGTCGTCCACACCATCCAGATCATAGACGCTTCCATCCGCGGCAAGCCGTTGTAGGGGCACGATACATCGTGCCCTCTTCGCCTTGCCGCGCCGTATCACAATTTAGCCGCGATTCCGCTAAATGGTTTTTTTCGTCCACGCGCCGATAATCAGCCCCATCAAAATCAGTCCGGCCAGCGGATAAAACTCATTCATCGCAAACAATTGTATCGGCCGCATTTCGTACATGGACGTCGTGAATGTCACCGGCCCGACAAATCCAATCCACAAAAGTGTTCCCACGGCTGCTCCGCGCGCCGCGGTATTCGCGTTGCGCCAGCTGCATATCTGCGCCAGGACAAGCGCGATGAGCAAATTCAACACAAATGTGATGATGTACGGCAGGATCGGATTCATGCTTGCCGCTTTTTCCGGGGTCATCTGCTCAAGCGCCGTCCACGGTTTATTGAACAGAACCGCATACCACAATGCTCCGAGTATCCAGTACGCCAAAGCCGAAACAAATACCGCCGCATAGTTTGTCTTCATCTTTCCCTCCTCTTTCCTATCTCCATCTCACTCATCCTCATCGATACGCCCGCAGGAAAAAATACACCGTCATTCCCGTCCCTACCGCAATCACAAAACTTCTGATCCACGCCTGCGGCAACTTTTGCGCAAAACGCGCTGCGAAATAGCCGCCCAATACGGCTCCCGCGATCATCACCATCGCCTGGGGCCAAACAATCGCGCCGCTAATTACAAATGTGATCGTCGCCACCCCATTAATCACCCCGCCGAGCACCACTTTCAACGCATTCATGGCATGAATGTCCGTCATGCCCAGTGCTGACAGCATCGCCAGATTCATGATGCCGATTCCGCCGCCGAAATACCCGCCGTAGACCGCGACCGCCAGTTCGAAAATCGCCGCGCCTGCCAGTGCCACAGTACTCGCGTCGTGAGAGACACTTGCCGAAATGCGGCCGGTAAGGTGTTTCCCAAAGGCAAACAAGAGCGTCGCTCCCAGCAACAACCACGGCAGAACTTTCAAGAAAGTCTGCCCGGGTGTTTTAATCAAGAGGAAGGCTCCTGCAAGGCCGCCAATCACGCCGGTTAGGAGCAGCGGAATGATCACGCGCCGCGAAATAGTCAATCGATTGCGGTATGCCCCGCCGCTGGCCGTGACACCCACCCAAAGCGCCAGGGTGTTTGTGGCGTTGGCGGGTACGGGAGGCACACCCGTGAACAGCAGCGCGGGAAAAGCGACAAAACTTCCTCCGCCCGCGACTGCGTTGATCGCGCCGCCTAGCACTCCGGCGGAAAACAAAAATATGGCGTGTGCAATAGTCAAGCCCGCTTTCTATCACGATTCTCGCTCGCGCTCCAGTTTCATCGCCGGCAAGGTTGCAATCCGCTCCACTCGCGAACGGCCTGTTTCGCCCCGCCGCCTTTTCGTTGTATCTTGGCTTGCCTAATCTACGCATCTACGGGAGCCGCCACCGTGGCCAAAACCCACGCAAAGAAAATCAGCAAGCGAAAGCCCGCCGATCCGCCCTCGGCCAGGAGCGTGACCGAAGCGCAAATCGCGGTCCATTGGAAAGAAGAAGAATATTTCTACCCTTCCAAGAAATTCAAAGCGCAGGCCAATCTTTCCGATCCCGCCTTTGTCGAAAAATTCAGCGAGAAACATTTTCCCGAATGCTTCGACATTTACGCCAAGCTTCTCGATTGGGACAAGCCCTGGCGCAAGACTCTCGACACTTCCAATCCTCCTTTCTGGAAGTGGTTCGTCGGCGGAAAACTCAACGCTTGCTACAACTGCGTCGATCGCCATCTCGCAAAACACAAGAACAAAGCTGCTCTAATCTTCGTCCCCGAACCCGAAGGCGAACCGGCAACTGTTATCACCTATCAGGAACTCTACAAGCGCGTGAACGAAATCGCCGCCATGCTCCGCGATTTTGCAGGCCTCAAAGCCGGCGACCGCGTCACTATTCACATGCCCATGATTCCCGAGTTGCCAATCACCATGCTCGCCTGCGCGCGCCTCGGCGTGATTCACTCCGTTGTCTTTGGAGGATTCAGCGGAGAAGCTTGCGGCCTGCGCGCCGCCGATTCCGGCAGCCGCGTTCTCATTTACGCCGATGGCTATCACCGCAATGGCAAATGGGTGGACCACAAGCCGAGCGCGGACATCGCCGTCGAAACCGCAAAAAAAGAAGGCCAGTCCATCGACAAGGTTCTTTTCTGGCGGCGCTACGCCGGCCACTATCGCTCGGAATCCCCGATGATCATAGACCGCGACTTCTTCATCGACGACGTTCTCAAGGACTACCGCGATCAAGTAGTCGAGCCCGTCTCTCAGGACGCGGAAGCTCCGCTCTTCCTGATGTACACCAGCGGCACCACGGGCAAACCCAAAGGGTGCCAGCATCGCACCGGCGGCTATCTTGCTTACGCTGCCGGCACGTCAAAGTATTACCAGGATCTTCACCCCGAGGACGTTTACTGGTGCATGGCCGACATTGGCTGGATCACCGGCCATTCCTACATCGTTTATGGCCCCCTCGCCCTCGCCGCCACAAGCGTCCTCTACGAGGGCGTGCCGCAATTCCCCGATGCTGGCCGCCCCTGGCGCATTGCCGAGCGCCTTGACGTCAACATCTTTCACACTTCGCCCACCGCCATCCGCACGCTGCGCAAGGCCGGCGGAGATGAACCGAAAAAATACAACTATCACTTCAAGCACATGACCACTGTCGGCGAACCAATCGAGCCCGAAGTCTGGCGCTGGTATTACAATGTCGTCGGAAAAAAAGAAGCGGTCATCGTCGATACATGGTGGCAAACCGAAACCGGCGGTTTCCTCTGCAGCACAAAGCCCGCGCTCGATCCGATGAAGCCGGGCAGCGCGGGTCCCGCGGTCCTCGGTATCTATCCGGTCATCTGGGACGAAAACGGCGAGGAAGTAAAACCAGGTTCGGGCAAAGCGGGCAACATCTGCATTCGCAATCCCTGGCCCGGTATCATGCAAACCATCTGGGGCAGCTCGGAACGCTTCGTTCATCAGTACTACAAGAAATACTGCAAGAATCCCAAGAGCAAAGACTGGCGCGATTGGCCTTACTACGCGGCCGACGGCGCCGTTCTTTCCGCCGACGGCTACTATCGCATCCTGGGCCGCGTGGACGACGTCATCAACGTCGCCGGGCACCGTCTCGGCACGAAAGAAGTCGAATCCGCCTGCCTCAGCATCACGGAAATCGCCGAAGCGGCCGTAGTTCCCGTCGTGGACGAAATCAAAGGGCGCATCCCGGAAGTTTACATTTCCCTGAAGCCCGGCGTCCTCCCGTCAAAGGCCGTCAAAGACAAAGTCATCTCCACCATCGAAACCATCATCGGCAAAATCGCGCGTCCGAAGCAAATCCACATCGTTCCCGACATGCCGAAAACGCGTTCCGGTAAAATCATGCGCCGAGTCCTCGCCGCCATTTCCAATCACATGGACACCGGCGACATCACCACGCTCGCCAACCCGGATATCGTCGCGCAAATTCGCGAGCTGGTGCAGGGCCGCGTCACCGCCCCCTTGCGGGAAGGCCCCGAAGACATCAAACTCTTTGGCGAAGAAAAGTAGCACCGGAAAGTTGTCTTGGAAAAAGTTGAAAAGAGGAGATGCTCATGTTAGAGATTTCGAGAAGAGTGTTTATAAAAAATACGGCAACAACAGCAGCCGCGGCCAGTTTCCTTTCGATCGGCGCATTCGATCTGGGCGCCAATCCTCTAGGCTTGCCCATCGGCTGCCAAACGTGGCCGGTGAGGGAAAGCATCGCCAAGGACTTTCCGGGCACAATCAAGGAACTCGCCGCCGCCGGCTTTCATAACATCGAGCTTTGCTCGCCCGTGGGTTACGACGACTCCGGCTTTGGCGGCCTCGCTAAATACAAGGGTTCCGAACTGCGCAAAATGTTGAACGATTGGGGCGTCACATGCATCAGCTCGCACTTCGGCATGGAAGAACTCCGAAAAGATCAACCGGCCAGAATTGCCTGGGCGCAAGATCTCGGCCTCACCCAAATGCTTGTTGCCAGCCTCGGCGGTCCCGAGCATCCCACCATGGAGGACGTCAAGCGCGCCGCTGATGAATACAACAAAATGGGCGAAAAGGCCGCGGCCGCAGGCATCCAACAGGGTCTGCACAATGAAGGATTCGAGACTTCCTCGGTCGACGGCCAACGCACGTACGATTTACTGTTCGGCCTTCTCGATCCGAAGCTCGTCAAATTCCAGTTCCAAGTCTCGACGATCAGCGAGGGTTTCGACGCCGCCGAATATTTCAACAAATATCCCGGCCGTTTCATCTCCATGCACGTCCAGGGCTGGTCCGCCAAAACCAAGAAGATCGTGCCGGTCGGACAAGGCACTCTCGACTGGAAAAAAATCTTTACCGCGGCAAAAACCGGCGGCGTAAAAAACTATTTCGTCGAAATGAACTTCGACATGATGAAAGCCAGTGTCCCCTACCTCCGCCACCTTACCGTCTGACGCAGTCTCTTAGTCCGTTGCTCGTGCCTGGACAGTGCTACTGAGTCCCGCATACTATTGCGAAGTAGCGACTTGGAGTGCGGCAGCTCTGCTGCCGCTTTTTTCAGTAACTCACGCGACTCTATATTTGGCGAGGCTCAATCATTTGTGAGGTCAGCAGCGGACTGTGGTTCCAGGACGCGATCATCCTATTAAGCAATTCGTGTCGGACGTCGCATCCAATCCGCGACAATTCCAATCCTCATGCAGTAGGCTGGAACCCATGAACCCAGACCGCCGCGGTTTTAGATTCGTGGTGGACGCTGCTGCCGAGATCGCTCCAGAAGGCTCGCCGAGCGCAACTGTGTCTGTTCGCGCCACGGAAATCAGCCTTCATGGCTGTTACCTGGAGACTCCCGCTCCATTTGCGGAGCTCTCACCTGTTTTTGTGAAGATTTTCTACGAAAATGAATACTTCGAGGCCAAAGGCACGGTGATCTACGTCAAACCAGCCGCGGGCATGGGCCTGGAGTTTCGCGAGCTTAAGCCCCACTGCCGAGTCGTTTTGCAAAGATGGATTCTCGCCGCTCTGCGCAGCCAATCGAAGCCGGAATAGTATCCTGCTCCGATCGTGAGCAACCACTTCCAAGTTGGGGCAGCGGAAATCCGCACACCGCGAAAAATCAAGTCCCCGCAATGTCGCTGCACTCCCACAGTCGTGGGCATCCCCACACGGATGAATTAGGCGAACCGAATCGGTCCTCATGCTAAGCAACTGAATATCCGGCACTTGAGCCTGGCGCGGCCTCCTGGCCCGCCGCTTGCATCCCTCCCGTCACGGAACTTTGAACGGAGGGGACCATGCCACGATTCGCGGGAAACTTGTTCAAACATTTGTGTACGCGCTTTGTCCTGACGCTTCTAGCAGCGGGTACGATCCTGGCCGGTTCGTCTATCGGACAATCCGATAACTGCCCGCCTGAGGTTGGCGAAGGATCGTTGCTCTACCGTTCGCCGATCTCAGGCCGCTACGAAACGGTGCCGCTGCTCCATACCGATGCGGCGATAGACGTGCGCGGCTTAGTCTCTTCGGCCACGGTTACGCAGCAATACTTCAATCCCACTACCGCGCCGATCGAAGCTGTTTACGTCTTCCCTCTGCCGCATGACGCCGCGGTGTACGACATGGAAATCCGCATCGGCAATCGAGTGATTCGAAGCGAAATCCACGAACGCGCGGAAGCCAAACGCATTTATCAAGCAGCGAAAACGGAAGGCAAGCGCGCGGCCTTGTTGGAGGAGGAGCGACCCAACATTTTTACGGCATCCATCGCGAACATCATGCCCAACGACCATATCGATGTGCGCTTGCGATACGTGGAACCACTGCGCTGGGCAGAAGGCCGGATACGACTGGTTTTTCCCATGGTCGTAGGTCCTCGCTACATTCCGGGAACGCAGCCGGTGCATCACATAGGAACGGGATGGGCGTCAGATACCGACGCAGTGCCTGACGCGTCGCGGATCACTCCAATTGTGCGGAATCCAGAAAGCCGTTCCGGTCATGACATCTCGGTCACGGTAGATCTGGATTCGGGCTTTGAAGCCGCATCCGTGAAGAGCGTTTCCCACGCGGTCAACGTGAGTCGTTTGGCGGATGGCCGGCAGCGCGCGGAACTTGCCGCGGGCGCCACGCTTCCGAATAAGGACTTTATCTTGGAAGTGCAGCAAGCGGAGAGTACACAGCCAAAGGTAGCTCTCTTCCTCTCTCCGGGAAGCGACTCCGGCGAAACGCATTTCCTGCTGGCTGCATATCCTCCTACCGTGCAACCCACCCAGCGCATGCCGGTGGAAATGCTGTACATGATTGACGTCTCTGGTTCCATGGCGGGAACGTCCATCGAGCAAGCCCGCGAAGCATTGCTCCAGGCATTGGACCGGCTGAGGCCGAGCGATCGCTTTGGCATTCTCGCGTTCAACAACGATTACCGGGAATTTTCGCCGGAGCCATTGCTTGCGACTCCGGATAACTTGGCACAGGCGCGCAATTATGTGCGAGCTCTTAAGGCTGGCGGGGGTACAGAGATGCTGCCCGCGCTGCTGCACTTGATGCGGGAGCCACCAATCCCGGGAACGCTGCGCCACATCGTACTTTTAACGGACGGCGACCTCGGCAATGAAGAACAAATTTTCGCCGCGCTTCGCCAAGATTTGGGCGGTGCGCGCTTGTACACCGTCGCCATCGGAAGCGCACCGAATCTCTTCCTCGCAACCAAGATGGCGCAATTTGGAAGAGGGACCTTCACGCATATTGCGGATATCCATGAAATTCAGCAGCAGATGACGCAGTTGTTCGAAACCATCGAGAGCCCTGTCTTGACGGACGTGAAGCTATCGTTTGAAGGCGTGGAAGTTGCAGACGTGTATCCGGAACGTCTGCCAGATCTCTTCCAGCAGCAGCCTCTACTGATTTACGGGCGCATTTCGAAAGGCCGTGTTGGCAAAGTAAATCTTAGTGCTCGCGCGGGGAATGAACCCTATGAAACGACCATCGCGTTTGACGCTTCAAAGGCGACGTTCCATCCCGGCATCACCACGCTTTGGGCGCGTCAGCGCGTCGAAGAGTTGATGGACCGATGGCGGGGGTCGGACGAAAACGGTCAAGCGGAGATTCGCGCCAGCGTGATTGCCCATGCGATTCGCTACCGGCTGGTGACCCGCTTTACTTCGTTGGTTGCCGTCGAGGAAATCGTTGTGAATGCCGGCGGAGAATCGAAAACGATTCCTGTCCCGACCGAATTGCCGGTCGGTTGGCAAATGGAGAAAGTCTTCGGCGCGCCTGCCACGGGCACGGCCGATGCCTTTCTCGAGACCTTAGGTCTCGCGCTGCTCTTGGCAGGCATCGTGTTGTTTTGCTTCGTGCGGAAACCTGGAGCACTCTCGTGAAAGTCTTGCGATATTTGACTGCGCTAATCCTGCTGGCTGGAGGATGCCTTACGGGTCGCGCCGCATACTTACACGCGAAGGCCGAGCTTGCGGGCGTTCTGATTCGCCGGGCGTGGGACCAAACCACGCTTTCGGGAGAGCCTCACGCGCCGTGGCCCTGGGCCGATACACATCCGGTCGCGCGGCTCCGAATTTCTCGTCTTGGTTTTGACGAGATCGTTTTGGACGCCGCAACTCCGCGCACGCTGGCATTCGGTCCGGCGCTACTGATGAGTGGGTCTGAACTGGGGAGGACCGGCAACGTGGTGTTGGCGGGACATCGAACGAGTTGGTTCCGGCCTCTGGAAGGGATTGCCAAGCGTGACAAGATACAGATCGAATGGTTTGATCGGCGGCGCGTCGGGTTGTATGAGCGGGGTTACATTGTAGATTTGATCCAAGTTGTGGAACCTCAGGATGTGACTCTGCTCGCGCCCACATCGGAAGACGCACTTACGCTCGTCACTTGTTACCCCTTCGGAAGCAGCCCGCACTCTCCGCTTCGTTACATGGTGCGTGCCTCACCGTCCGGGCCAAGCCGTCCAGCGGAGGACACAACGGCAGGAGTTGCGAGATCCCTGCAGCCGGCTACACGTGAAGCAGGCTATTTTCGCGCGAGTGAAAATCCTTGAAACTGGAAAGTCGCAGCGAGCCTAAGTACATTCTCTCGGATGCCGAGCCGCGTTGCCGGGAACTGAGACAAGAAGGAAAATTAGTGTCTGGCGCCGCAGAGGCTCTGCGTTTGTGCCAGCACGTCCGCGTCGAATTGCGCGCCCTGCCAACCGTGTGTCGAGCAGACTTGCTCCGCCGTCAATCCCAGAGCGCCGCGAAAGTCCGCGCCTGCCACACTCGCCCCCTCAATTTCCGTGCCTCGAAGGACTGCTCTTCCGAAGAACGCACCGCGCAAGTCCGTGTTCTTCATATCCGCGTCCATCAAAATTGTTCCCTTGAACTGCGCGCCAGTCGTGCTGGCGTCGGCCAATTTTGCCGAGGAGAAATCCGCTTGTTCCAAGTTGGCAAACGAAAGGACCGCATGCTCCATCTTCGTGTCTCGCATGTCCGCGCGAGTGAGATCGGCGCGGAGCAATTGCCCGTTGCGAAAATTCACCGCATAAAACGAAGCACCTTCCAGCTTGGCGTTGGACATCACGGCGTTCTCGAGCGTCGCAAAGGAAAGATCGGCGCCCTGCAAATCCGCTCCCGTGAAATTTGCACGCCTGGCGTCCGCGGACACCATCACCGTTTTTGCCGCGCGCACGCGGTCTAAAATTGCATCGCGCAAAACGGCTTCGCGCAAATTCGCTCCTCTCATGTCCGACTCGGAAAGATAAGCGCCTTCCAAATTCGCGCGCCATAGTTTCGCGTTCACGAGGTACGCACGATAAGCTCTAGCGAAACGCAAATTCATTTCATTTAATTTCGCGCCTTGTACCGACGCGAGAGCTTCTTCGCTCCAGTTTCCGTGCGGAGGAGGGCCGGACAGCGTGGCTTCCGTCAACTCCGCATAGGGCCGGTACCCGATCGATTGCATCGCTTCCGAGGCCCACCTCAGCAAACTCGCGGGCGAATATTGCGGCGCGACATTTCGGTCTGACGGCAATCCGCGGTTCACGCCCAGCGAAAAAATCAGCAATCCGCAACCAGTCAGCAAAGCCACTCGCCCGGTCGCGAAGCTCAGCCGCAATAAATTTTTCGATTTCTGCCGCAACAGGTCTCCCGGTTGCAGCACACGCGCTACAATCGTCGGCACGCAGGTCGCCGCCGCCACCGAAAGCGTCAGAAAAAACGCGTGCAGCAAAGTCCCGCGAAAATCCTGCCGCACCAGATAACGCAGCCAAAACAAAAACAGTGTCGCGGGCACCACCCAATAGGCCAGCGCGGTCGCAACGACGGTCTCCAGCACCCAAAAGGGGGATCGCCCCTCGCGCATCCATCGAAAATGGCGTCTCACCAGCCCCATCAAGTACCACGGCCCATCTTTTTCCAGGGTCTGACCATCCTTGAAAACCGCGGGCAGCCCGGACATGCTTCCCCACAAACGCAACAGCAAGAAATGAAAGCGCAAGTACAGAATAAAAAGCACAAGCGGCGCGCCCAGGTAAAAACTCGTCATCGAAATAACTTTCGGGAACCTCGCTATGGGAATCGCCGACGCATCAACAATTAGCCGGACATCCGTGGTCAATCCAATCAATGCAATGCAGGCGAGACTCGCGCCCAGGGTCAAAAAGTAAAACCACCGAGCGACCTTTGAGGCGTCCGCGATTGCTTTTGTGCTGTCGAAAGCCGCGATCGTTTCCGGCAGGATCGCATCAAAAAGATTTGTTCCTCCAAGACGGCCGACCCACAAGCCTTCCGCGCCATAAAGATTCGCGCCCATCAAATTGGCGCCCCGGAGCTCAGTGCCCAAAAGATTGGCTTCGCGCAAATCCGCCTGGACGAGGCTGGCGCCTCGTAAATTTGCCATGGACAAATCCGCGCCGATCAAATTCGCACGCTGAATAAAAGCCCCTTCCAGGTTGACACCCGTCAGGTCCGAGTGCGAAAGATTAACGCCGCAGAGATCCGCTTTGACTCCGGATTCTCCGCCCGTTTCCACCCAGATTTTGTGTTGATCGAGAATCTCCGCGAGATCCAGGAGCGAAATCGCTCCCGCGGCTTCCTCAGCAGAAACATGATTCTGCGACTCTTGAATTTCCGAGAGCATCTTGAAGCTTTCCCCCGCTAAAGGATGGCAGCGAATTCTCTGTTCATGGCGCCCACACCAAGGCTCACAGTAGCCGAGTGTGGCCGGTCCGTACCGCAGGCTTGCCTGGGCTGGCTCTCCGCTGGTCGAGGTCCATCATCGCCCACAAAGCTCACGAAAATCGCCTGCCCAAGAGTACAGGACGCGCAGAGGTAACTGTGCTGCTAGTGAGTTGCTCCGCGCGGTCTGGCGCAATCGCGAAAACGGCAGCAGAGCTGCCGCACTCCACAAAATGCCCGCGAAGGATTGATCTGAAATGTGAGAGAATCCGCGCCAAGTAAGCCAAAGCGAGGTGGCCCGTGGCGGAGATTGCCACTGAATCAAGTTCGGAAGCGCCCATCCATCGGTTTGAAGCAGTGGCTGGCCCGGTCCACACTTTCATTCTTCTTCTCGTCATGGCTGCTGTGGTCGTTGCCGGTTACTTCTCCGTGCACCGGCATGGCGCTGTGCACCATCCCAATCGAGAGCTGTTTTATCTGGTGACGATGGCCTGGGAATGGATTGTTTTCGGCTACATATATTGGGGCCTGCGCCGGCGCGGAAAATCCTTTCGAGATATTGCCGGCGAACGCTGGAAAAGCGCTTCTGATTTTTTCCGCGATTTCGGCATTGCGTTCGGATTTTGGATCGCGGCAATCATTATTCTGAGTGTTGTGGCTTCGCTGCTTAGGGCCAAAGGAATGGCCGAGGCTGCGCGCCTTCTCGCTCCGCAAGGAATTTTGGAATCAATTTTATGGGTCGCCGTCGCTGTCACCGCGGGCATCTGCGAAGAGACGATTTTCCGCGGCTATTTGCAGCGGCAGTTTGTGGCCTGGACGCACAGCGCGCCTGTTGGGGTGATTCTCTCCGCGGTGTTGTTTGGCGCGGGCCACATCTATCAAGGCGGAAAAGCCACGGTGGTCATCGGCGTTTACGGATTGATGTTCGGGATTCTTGCGGAAGTGCGGCAGAATCTTCGCCCTGGAATGATGACGCACGCGTGGCATGACGCGATCACGGGCCTGATTATTCGATTCATACCGGTGAAATAAAGTGAGCTGACAGAACTCCGCGATCGGGGTTGAGGTGCTATTCGCGGGATTGAAGTGCGGGCTTGGTCGGCACTCGTTATCTAAGGCGAGGAAACGTCCCGCCGGTTTCCTTCGGTCCCAATGGATTGAAAAGACGAGGAAGGGAAAAGAGGAGAAGAGAAGAAAGACCCACCCTTTCCAAAGTCAAAAACGAAAGGGTGGGCACCCGAGGGGAAAAGACAAAGTCAGAATCGTTGCAGCGAGTTTAGGATGTCCCACCCGCCCGGTTGAGCTCCTCGAATTTCGGCGTGATCTGAGGAGCGGACCAACGCGTTGAGACTATCAACGGAACGCCGTGAAACATGCGAACAAACGGGACGCTTCCGGATCATTTTGCCTGAAACTGTAGCTTAGCGGGAGTACCGGTCATCGGACGTTAGGAAAGCGTTCCGTCTGTCCCCTTCGGTCCCTACGTGAACAGAAAAGGGAAGCTCTATCCGGGCCGCCCGTCCGTAGTACAATCGCAACGCGCCACAAACAGGAGCGCTTGCCTTGTTCACCCTGGAAGACTGCCGCGCCTTTTACGCCCAAGAAATACGATTTGTCGCCATTGCCGCCACGCCGGGGCTAGTCGAGGCCTACGCGCGCGTCCCGCGCGAAAAATTCCTAGGCCCCGCGCCCTGGCAGATCAGCTCGCCGGAGGCCCGTGCTCTGTCCATAGCTGGTTTGCGCGAGTCCTCTTACGTCACTGTGGACGACCCGCGCGATCTTTATCACAACGTCGTCGTCGCGCTCGACCGCGCGAAGGAAATCAACAACGGCCAGCCCAGCGCCCTGGCGACTTGGATCGACGCGCTCGCGCTTCAACCCGGCGACCGCGCATTTCATCTCGGCTGCGGCGTCGGTTATTACACAGCCATCATCGCGGAAGTCGTTGGCCCAAGCGGCGGCGTCGTGGCACTGGAACTCCAATCCGATCTCGCCGCTCGCGCCAAAGAAAATCTCGCGAGCTACACGAACGTAACCGTCCACCAGGGAGATGGCGCCGCATTTGACCCTGGCCCCTGCGACGCCATGTTCGTAAATTGCGGCGTCACGCATCCGCAAACGATTTGGCTCGAGCGCCTGCGCCATCGCGGACGCCTGGTCGTCCCTTTCACCATGGCTGTGAATCCACGAGTTGGCCAGGGCATAATGACCAAAATCGTACGCGAACAGAGCGGCTACTCCGCCGAGATGGTCACGCCCACCGGCATGTTTTCCGGCGGCAGCCTTCGCGACCCAGCGCTCGAACCGTTGATGAAGAAAGCTCTCACAACGGGAGGCCTGATCAGGCTGAAATCCGTCCGCCGCGACGCGCACGAGCCCGCCGACACTTGCGTCCTACACGGCGCCGAAGTCTGCCTCAGCACTGCGCCCCTCGCCTCCTCCGCCAGCTCCTGAACACGCACGCCTGTGGGGCAACGAAGAGAACGGAAT
Source organism: uncultured Acidobacteriota bacterium (assembly GCA_963718945.1). Taxonomy (GTDB): domain Bacteria; phylum Acidobacteriota; class Terriglobia; order Acidiferrales; family UBA7541; genus Acidiferrum. The sequence continues at coordinate 1,308,405 of CAVRAJ010000001.1, forward strand.
AGCTGCGATTTTGCGGCGCTGTCGAGGACGGTTGGCGCGGGGGTTCCGGGTGCCGCGCCCTTCGGTTTTAAGACGCGCTTTCAGCTTTTCTTCAACTCAATGCCGCCGTTCGTCGTCGCAACCTTCAATTCTCTTCCGCCGCTGCCGACCGTGCCGGAGAGCGTCTTCGGCCCAAACGTTCCTTGTACCGTAATTGGAAAGTCCGAGCGAATGCCGCCGTTGGTGGTGGCCGCATCCACCTTGAATTCCGCCGAAGCGGGCAGCGTCACGTCCACACTACCGTTGGTGGTCATGAGCTCCAACTCGCCACTCCACTTGGCGTTGCCGATGGCCACGCGCACGCCACCGTTGGTGGTTCTCGCCGAAGCCCACTCGGTGGTCGAGACTTCGACATTGCCGTTCGTCGTGGCCGCCTCGACCACGCTCTCGAGGTTCACGCAATGCACCGCGCCATTGGTGGTGAGCGCATGGAAGCGCACGCCATGTGGCACTTGTACGTCAAAGTTGATCTTCGCGCGATGGCCATGAAACCAGTTGCCGGAGTCGGACGATACGCCGCCGCGATGGCAGCGCCCCGGCGCCTTATCTTTGGCGTATACGGCGCAAACCGTGACACCATCCGAGTACTCGACGACCTCGATAAACAGTTCGTGGTCGTCGTCGTTGCCGCCGCGCACGCCTGCGACACGCGCCGCATCCCCGGAAGCGCGGTTCGCTCCAATCTCTCCGTTGGTATTGATCACTTCGAGCGTCTGCCCGGCCTTCAGGTTCCCTTGCCAATGAAAATCGCCCGGGTCGAAGACCGTGCGCTTTTCGCCCTGAGCCCGTGCGGGCCCCCCCGCCACCAGCGAAATCACAGCTAGACAAAGCGCTCCCGGTAACCAGCCCCGTACCAAGCCCTTGCTCATCTTCATGATTCGCTCCCCTAGAACTTGTCTGTGCCTCGAACGGACGTACCCACTCCTTTAATACGAACCCGGCCTCACTTTGGTTCCGAAGACATTTGGAAACATGGGGACGGAAACATGGGGACAGACGGGACGTTTACGAATCATTTTGCCTGTAACTGTGGCTGAGTTCGAGCAACGGTCATCCGACGTTAGGAAAACGTTCCCTCTATCCCCGGTTTCCAGGCCCAAGTCTGCCCAATGGTTCGGGTTTATCGACTACCGGGGGTGGCCCCGTCGCAGGCCCCACAAACCGCGTACCGCGAGGACAAAGGTGAACAGGCCAATCACGCCCAGCGCGTGAAACGTCCAAACGAACAAGAAGGCTGGGCTGGACCTGGCGATCGCGCCGTGAAAGATGCCTGCCGGTCCTATCACGTGGATGACGGGCATGCCGATCGCAAGGAGCGACCCGACGAGCATGATGATGTGCCCCGACCGGCGTTCCGCGAGCAGCAGCGTTCCGCACAGCCAGAAGGCCAGGATGGGCACCGCAACGAGGGTTGAGCCCCCGGCCTCGGGCGTCCCGGCCCTGGCATGGATCGTATCGCTCGTCAGGTGAAGCGTTATCAACAGAATCAAGAGCAGAGAGGCGATGGGCAACATGAGGTTCTGTTTCATTTGATATTCTCCTCGTAAATGCGTGTCTGCTGCTCGGTGAGGAGGCAACCTCCTCACCGACGGCAGGGCAAACCTTCAACAGGGTTATCCAGGGGGGAAAGCGTGTTTCTTCCTGAAACCTATACGCGGACCTGGACACGAAAATTTCGGTCCTTCTTTGGTAGAACGCTGGCGGATCCGGCCCGTTTGTTGCAAGGTGCCGGCGAGTTCATGCGCCAGGTGAAGCGGGCATGATGAATCGTGACCCTACATTGAGGAAGAGACAGAGAAGAGATAACGCAGAAACGCGGAGGACGTGGAGTCGGCGTAGAGAAGGAAAAGCAGATTCCTCGCTTTACTCGGAATGACAAGATTATTCCCTCACATCATTTCCTAACATTTTCGCGACATCGAGATTTTCTGACATTTCCGTACATTTTTCGACAGCGCAGAGTGGGCGCGATGAATCGCGCCCCTACATTCCCTCACGTTTCACAGGATTGGATATGAAAAACAAAAAGATGGACGGGGTACAGATCCGGAAGCAGTTTGAAGCCGACGGAATGATTCAACAAATCATAGGAATACAGAAGAAAAAAACTGAGCCGGGGCACTCCGCTGAGGGGCCGAGGGACCCCGGCTGATCCTGCCCGCCTCCGCAGTGAGCGAGCAAGAAACCTGTAAGAAGTCGGCAAAACAATTCCGCACGACGCCGGCTACTGGAGGCCGGCGAAAACGGTGCAGGTCGACGCGCTACTGGCGCGCGTCTTCGTCATTGCCGCGGAGAAATTCGTAGCGCTCGATGGCTGCGACGACGCCGATGGCGCCTTCATCGCGCGGCTCGGTGCGCTGGACGCGCCCAAGGCAACGCACGCGGACGGGGCCGGCCAGGGTGATTTCGTTCGGCAGAGTCAGAAGAATTTCCACGGGGGAGCCTTCCCGCACATCTTTGGAAAGAAAGAAGTACACCCCACGCGAACTGACGTCGCGAGATTCGGTGCTTGTCTCGCCAACTGCGGCGCCCGTTGTCCATCGGACAGTCAGCGGAAGCCGCATTTGGAAGCGTTGAGTAGTGCGGCGTTCTGAACCAGTCAAGGCATACCTCCTAATCGATGACAGAGTGTATCCGGGAGCGGTCCAGGGAACAATAGGACTCCGGGTACAAAATCGATTCAATTCTGGAAGGTACGCCTGTACTAGGACGGGCATGAAAAAACAGGATTCACAGTTTGAAACGGTCGAATTCAGGATTGAGGAGGCGATGTGCAATTTGCGAGATCGAGCCGGCAACGCCCGACTCGGCCTCGGGGCTGGGGCACTCCTCTGAGGCAGAGGAGATAAGAAAATGGAGCTACATGGCGGAAAAGGCATGCTTGCCTGCTTCGGTCAAACATCCGTAACATGCTGATTACACACACGTTATCTTAGCGCACGTATTTTCTTCAAAGGTACAGGATGGCAAAAGTCGCGGGCGCATTGCTCTCGAGCGTATATGAAAATCAAAGGACAAATTGTGGCCGAGCCTCAGCGTTATACCTCCTACAGACCGGCTTGAGCGGGCAGTAGATCCCAGACGCGCCAGAATTCGTTCATTTGCGGCGGCGTGCCGAAAGAGACGCGGACATGGGTGTTCATGGAAGGAAAAAGACGGGCGATTAGGACGTTGTGCTTTTTGAAGTGCTCGATGACTTCAACGGCAGGACGGCTGGTCTGCAGCATGGCGAAATTCGTGTAAGAAGTGATTCCCGCAATTTTACGAGCTTTGGCCTGGTTGAAGAATTCCTGGCGATCCCGCGCGTTGCGCTTCTCGCTCATTTGGACGTAGTCGAGATCATCGAAGGCGACGAGAGCGCAACTGGCGCCGACTGCATTGAGTCCTTCGGGGAGCCGCCATGCGGAGAGAGCGCGTATCTTATCGGGCGCGCCAACGGCATAGCCGACGCGAATTCCTGCGAGGCCATAAACTTTGGAGAAGGTGCGCGCAACAATTACGCGGTCGTCGCCGATGGGGTCGTCGATAAGCGAAGAGTAGTCCGGGGCAGCCATTACGAAATGATGGTAGGCCTCGTCAATGAGAACGGTTGTGCGCGCCGGGAGCTTGCGAACGAATTCTTCAATATCCTTGCGAGGAGTCAGGCTGCCGGTGGGGTTGTTCGGATTGCAGATGTAAACGAGGCCGGTGGTGTCGCCGGCGCGCGCAAGCATGGCTCTCAGATCATGCGAATAGTTCCGAGCGAGAGGGACTTCCACAACTTCCGCTCCCACGGTCCTGGCACAGCGGCCGATGGCTTCGAAAGTTGGCAGAGCCGTGATGAGCTTCTTGCCAGGGCCGAGAAAAGCGGATGCGCTGGTGCTCAAAATTTCCCCGGAGCCGCAGCCAAGGACGAGCTGTTCCGGTTTGATGGAATGAGATTTCGCGATTCTTGCGTGCAGGGCGCTTACGGCGGAATCGGGGTAACGATTCGCAAATTGCAGGGACTCCTGCATCGAGTCGATGACTTTTTGCGAAGGGCCGTAGGCATTTTCGTTGCGGCTGAGAATGATCGGGCCACCGGGATCGCTCGCCCGGGCTGCGGGCGCAAGTTCGCTGAAAGCGAGATACCCGAGCGGAGGTGAAGCTACGGCGACAACTGCACCTGTGGCGGCATTGCGAAAGAATTTTCGTCGTGTGATTGGCATAGGGCCTCGCTGCGTGCTGGTGAAAGGTTGTTGATAGCAGAGAAAGGTGTGGCAGGTCAATAAAGCACCTTGTCAAACCCGGCGTTCCCTTAGCTGGACGCGGCGCGATAAAGCTGTTTGGAAAGGAATTCTGCGGCGCTCGCCCGGACCGGGGACTCTATTCAGAGGGCGGCGTTTTCATGTGGGATTACCGAGGATCGATTTGAACTTTGCCTAAAATGAGTCGCAGCGTGATCAGGCGCCCAGGGAAATGACGACGGCAAAGCTACCTAAATTACTTCGGTAGCGGGGCCTGCGGTCTTGTGTGTGCGGCGTGGAACCGCTGGAATGCGCCGGGAGCTGCAGCAGAGGCTGATCCCGGTGCGTGCTTAGGGGGCATGCGGAAAAAACGGCAATCGCATTCCTCGCAGCGGTAGGGCTTAACGAGAATCCTGGCCAGAAAGGACTCGATGGATCCTCTCGTTTTCGACCTGCGGATTTGGTGGCTCTGACACCGGGGACAAAAAAGCGACATCGTGTGCCTTCCCAAGGTAGAAAAAGATGAAGGGAGAACAGAAAGCCGTCCCAGCCCGGCGCTTCGATCGCTCGAAGAACCTCGTCTTATTGCTCTCCCTACTTGAGCAGATTGCAGGAAGCAAGGTTTTTTGCCCATCCAGTAAATCCTGTAGGAGCGTGGGAGATTTAACCCTATGAGAGGGTCCAGTCGTTGCAGGAGTATGAAAACTTGGAGATGGGGAACCAAAGAGGCGGCGGAAAAACGGGCATCGCGGAGATTCGGAATGCGCTAAGACTGATCTATCAGCCTGTGGTGGATCGCGTAGAGAGCGAGTTCCAGACGGTCAGAGACGCCTAGTTTGTCGAAGATGTTGTGCAGATGATTCTTTACGGTCTGCTCGCTGATAAAAAGTTTTTCGCCAATCTCTTTGTTGCGAAAACCCTGAGCGACTAGCTGGACGATTTCTTTTTCGCGGTCGCTGAGCAGGGGCTTTTCGCGGCGCGGGCCGGACTCGGAAGACTTCGAGAAAGCCTTCATGACCTCGGCGGTCATGCGGTTATCAAGCCAAATTTCTCCGGCGTGAACGCGGTGGATGCTTTTTACGAGCAGGTCCGTGGCGGATTGTTTGAGAACTACGCCGCGAGCGCCGAGGCGCATGGCGCGGACGACATCGCGATCGTCTTCAGCAGCGGTGAGAACAATGACACGCGTGGGCAGCGTATCGAAATTGACTTCTTCGAGGACCGCGAGGCCGTCTTTATCGGGCATGCGGAGATCGAGCAAGAGAATTTCGGGCTTCAGCTTGGCGAGGAGTTTGATGCACTCCGCGCCGTTCTGGGCTTCACCAACGATGGTGATGTCCTCATCGGAATCGAGGAGTTTGCGGAGGCCGTCGCGAAAGATCGCGTGGTCGTCCGCCAGTAGGACGCGAATTTGCTGTTTAGTTTTGGCCATGTCAACCGAGCGGGACTTCGATGGTCAGTCGCGCGCCATGGCCAGGGTTCGACTCAACGGTCAAAATGCCCCCCACAGTACGCGTTCGCTCCTTGATGGAAATCGGACCCAATCGCAGGCGGTCGAGCTCATCCCCAGTGAACCGGCCGGCGAAACTAAAACCCTCGCCGTTGTCATCAACTACCAAAACGATGCGACTGTCGTCCTGCGACAGTTTTACCACGACATGGGAAGCCTTCGCATGCTTTTTTATGTTGTTAAGTGCTTCACGGTAAATCTGGAAAATCTCGCGGCAGACGCGGTCGGGAGCATGCAGGTCGGCGGATTCGATCATAAGGTCCAGTGCAAGTGTGGATTCGTTGCGGTAACGTTCGGCGAAACCCTGCATGAGATCGACGAGATCGGCACTCTGGACGCGCAGGGGGCGCAGGTCGGTGACCATGCGGCGCAGCTCGGCGGACTCGTTTTTGACGGTTTGCTGGAGGTTGCCGAGGTTCGCTTCGGACTGGTCCGGCGAGGCGGCGACTTTGCGGCGCAGAACGTCGAGCTGGATTTCGATGCTGAGGAGGGTCTGGAGAATGCCATCGTGGAGGTCGCGTGAGATGCGGCTGCGCTCTCCCTCGATGGCACGGGCGCGAAGATGGCGGAGCAGGAATACGTTTTCGAGCGAGGGGCCAACGTGGCGAGCAATGCGTTCGAGCCAGGCGAGGTCCGGGCGCTCGAAGGGCTTGCGACCGTTGACAAGGAAGAGCCGGCCTGCGGGCTGGCCGCTCTGGTCAAAGGCCACGGACAGCATGGAGCGCATATTGAGCTCCTGCTGTGTTGGGCCTGGAAGGCGCGGGAGGGTCTTGAGGCGGCGGCCATCGCGCCGGTCCCATCCAAAGCCGCTGCCGGGGCCTTCGAGGCTGTTCCAGCAGACAGTGGCGTCCATGTCGTCGAGAAGGAAGCCATCGGCGCGGGCCAAGGAGTAGCTTTCGGGGATGAGGCGCTCGCTCTCGCCGGTCTTGAGCCGCCACAGGTAGATGCGTTCGAGGTCGGTGTCTCGGTAAGCGAGCAGTGCGGCTCCGACGTCAAAGGCGCGCGCGAGTTCGTCCAGCATGAGGCGGAGGGATTCGGCGAGGCCCTGGTCGACTTGGAGCGTGGCGGTGATGCGCGAGAAGAAGTCATTTTGCGAGGCGAAGTGGCGGCTGCGGTCGGCCAGGAAGGCCAGGGCGGCGCCGCCAGCGAACGTGCCGCCGACGAGCCCCATCCAAGCGACCACGCGCATCCAGCCAATCTCGCCTTTGACGGCGGTGAGCAGGACCAGAATGAGCGCCAGAGCACCAGAAAGCGGGACAGCGGCGCGAAGTCCCCAGCGCATGCCTGCTACCCAACAGACGAAAAGATACGGAAACCAAACGGGGACGGACAAGGGGCTGATGTACATGAAGAAGCCCAGCGCGAGCAAATCGCAGGCAATCGGTAAATGCCAAGCGCGTTTGCGGAGGAATCGTTCCAGTGGAATGACGGCGAGCGAAACGATCAGATAGGCAATCAGAAAGGATATCGCGCGCTCAGCTTCCTTGGGGTTCGGCTGCTGGAGCAACGCCAAAATGGAAAGCAAAACGACAATCGGGCGCGCGTAGACGATTTGCCGCTCGAGATGGCGGCGATCCGTTTCGTGGGGGCTCATGCGCGGGGACGCAATTCCTCTCAAATAGTCTAGCAAGGCAAGGAGAGGGCGCGAGGGAAGCGTGTCTGGGTTGCGACGATTTAAGCAATGCGGGAGCTGGCGCGCTCTCGGCTCTTCGAACGATCTGATAGGTGGTGGGGCGGGCAGCCAGTTTCTAGCACCGGGTCCATCAGCCGTCGGAGGCGTGCCGTAACTAAAGCAAGAGAGCCCGAGCGAACTCCTCCACTTCAGGAAGGGTAACCGCCCACTCGGAAATTTTCTCTCCTTCTTCGTTCGTAACTCGGCGTTCCCGCAAGAAGGAAAACGCATTCTCTACGGAGAACGGCGCTGTCAACTGATCGTAAAAGAGGAAATGATTTTGAATGAACACTGCGTTGCCCATGACATAGATCGGCCACCATTCAAGATGGGTCGAAGCTTGAGGACCCACATATTCAGTGATCAGCGCGGTGCTGTCGCTTCCGTCCAGAAACGTCTTGATGGCGCGCCGCCACTGCGTCTCGTATTCCTGCTTGGTCCATCGATGCAGACTCGACCCAAAATACTCCTTGGCCTCACCCAAAACTAGAACGCCAATTGCCTCGGGCGTTGTCGGGTCGTCGTAAGGATAACTTACCGGATCGCCCAGGAAGGCTATTGAGAAAGGCACTCGTGTACTCTCCTACCGGATTAGAGTGCTGTCAAGGATTGCGCTGATGGCTGCGAGCGGCCTTTTGTTTCTAGCCCGATATAACGGCTACACGTAGCGATTCGGCGGATGCGCGCATCAAAATTATTATGAAGGTCAAGAAGATCGAGCCGGAGGTATTTGCGTGCACGACGTCGGCGGCGCGGCCGTTTGGGTGCATGGAACTGTGGGCGGGGAATGAGAGGGCACATCGGTCGCTGGAGCTGGCTGGGCTGGAAGCGGACGTTATTGCGGTGCCCTCGGGGGCGGAGAGGGGCGGGGATCTTTCGGCGGTGTTCTCGTGCAGCGACAACATTGCGCGAGTGGTGCTGGCGGATTGCGTGGGGCACGGTTATGTGGCCAGCGGAGTGGCGCGGCACGTCCATCACTTGCTGCACAAGTTTCAGGATATTCGCGATACCGCAGGGCTGCTTGCCGCGCTGAACGACAAATTTACGCTGGATGCGGAAAAATCCGCTGGCGCGTTGCAGTTGACAACTGTTGTGACCGGCACATTTGACGGCGCATCGGGCGAGTTTAATTTTGCGTATGCGGCTCATCCGCGGATGCTGCTGTGGCGGGCACGCGAGGGCAAGTTTCTTGAGATAGGGGAAGGGATGGAGAATCTGCCGCTGGGCTTCGTCACGGGAGAGATGTACAACGAGCAGAGCATTCAATTGCGCCCCGGCGACATGATTCTAGCCTTTTCCGACGGAGCCACTGAGGTGCGGCGGCCCAGCGGCGAACAACTGACGCCGAGAGGATTCCTGCAACTGGCGGAAACGACTCTGGCAAGACTGCAGGGTCCGGTTCGGCTGGCAGACTTTTCAGCGGCGCTGCTCGAGGGCGTGCAACTTCATAGGGGAAGCTCAGAGCTTGAGGACGACGTCACGCTGCTAACGCTGCGGCGGTCCAGTTAAGAATGGCACGACAATCGGCCATTCCGCGACAAGGGCACGACGTGCCGTGCCCCTACGAAGCTTCTAGGCGCGAATAGTTGTGAAGAAAACGGACTAAGGCTGCGGTGCAGCCTGCGCAGGCGCCGGCGGATGCGCGGCGAAATATTCATCGAGGCTGGCGCGGCATTCCGTAATGCCCTGCTGGACATTTTTGTCGAGAGCCGCGACCACTGCGTCCACGGCTTTGCTTGCGGCAGGCTCATCATGCGAATAAAAATGCGTCCACACCGTGGTGCCCGTCTTGATGTTGCGCAGCTCCAATTCCATGGTGACGCGGGCGGCTTCCCCGCTTGCCGAGACTTCCTTGAAATCGTAAAGGTGCCCGTGCAAAAGAAAATCGCCGTGAATGTCGCTTCGCAAGGAATAGACTCCGCGATAACGGCCGGACGCGCGTATCTGGCGCAGCATAATTTCCGCAATCATCTCGGTCGGCGGCTCTGCCCAGCGATGATACTCGTAGGTCCCCATGCTCTCGCCGCCGGAGCTATACACGATTTGGTCCTCGCGGTAGAGAGCGGGGCCCGTCAGGCGGCCGATCAGCAGCGTGACGGGAACAGGGTTTGCATTCGCCGCCGGGGCCATGTCCCCGGGTACCGTAAGCTGGTAATACTTGCTGGGGCGGGCAGCGCCGCATCCAGCCGCGAAGTTCACGGCCAGGACCAGCACAGAGAGAGTCATTTTCGCGGACGAGGTCATCCGAAAAACCAGCCGTTTACGGCTAGCATGCGGCAGTTTGGTGCATCTCATCATGAGTTCGTCGCTCCCTCGCTTCATTGCTGTTCACCCGGTTTGTGCTCGTGCGGAGAGGCAGCCCGGATGAGAGTGTAAGGACGCTTCTTGATTGTGTTCGTAAATTCCTTGAGATTCTCGGAGACGCGCCGGAAATTATCCAGAAGCTCATCGATATTTTCCGAGTTGACGTCGAGCGTCTGGTCCACGCGTCCGGTAATGTCGGTCAGGGTCGTTAAGGATTTGCGAAGATCAATCACCGCTTGGCGCACATCGGCGCGGTTTTCTCCGAGAAGCTCGTCGATATGAGTGAGGGCTTTATTGGCTTCCTCGGAAGTCTTGTGCAGATCCTGAATCAGGGGTTCCAGCTTCTCGCTAACGGCGTCCAGATGCTGAATCGTGGATTTTATCTGCGGGCGATTTTCCGCGATCATGCCGTGGGCATCCGCAAGCGTCGCGGAGAGATTCGCGCGATTCTGAGCGCTTAACAGGTCATCCACGCGGTCAATCGTCACCTTGAGTTCCGTGGCGCGGTCGTTCAGCGATTGAATCAGTTGCTTGGCTTGCGGCGCAAGATCGCTAATCTGCGCTGTAAGGGCGTTGAAATCAACGTAGGCGTCGGAGGGCAACAGGAAGCCAGAGGGAGCGAGGGCCGTTTGCGCGCCGCCCGGAAGAATCTCCAAGTGGTTGTCGCCCAAGGGACTCATGCTCATGATCTTGACGTGGCTGTCGGTTTTGACGGGCAGATCGGTTTGCACGCTGAACACGACGTCGAGGCGCGCGGGATTTTTTGGATCGATGGAGAGTTTTTCCACGCGGCCAACCTTGGGGCCTCCCGCGTAACGCACGGTCGCGCCCTCTTCGAGCCCGCCCGCGAACGGAAAGTAAGCGTGATAGGTCTTCGAGCTGCGGCCGAAGGCTCCGGAGATGGCAAACACCATGCCGATCAGCACTGCCGCGGCAACAATTACAAAAAGGCCCACGAAAACCTGGTCGCGCTTCCCTGCCATCACGTCCTCTTTCCCCTGCTAACGCTCATTACAAGCGGCGGCCTTGCGTGAGCATTTGCAGATAATCCAATTCGCGCGCCACTTCCGGTTCCGGCACACGATCCAGAAATTGCCGCACGCGCGGCTGAGTGCTGGCGCGCATCTCCGCGACTGTGCCCATGGCCACGAGATGCCCTTTGTCGATGAGCACCATGCGATCGGCGATCAAGTAAGCGCTGGCCAATTCGTGAGTGACCACGATGATGGTCATGCGGAAGGCCTGCTTCAATTCCAGAATCAATTGGTCGATGCCGGCCGCGATAATCGGATCTAATCCCGCCGACGGCTCATCGAAGAAAAGAATCTCCGGGTCCATGGCCAGAGCGCGCGCGACCGCCGCGCGCTTCTTCATGCCGCCGCTGAGTTGAGAGGGCATGTAATACTCGAATCCTTCGAGACCCACTTGCTCGAGTTTGAGCCGCAGCATGATTTGGATGGTCGAGTCTTCGAGCTTGGTGTGTTCGCGAAGTGGCAAGGCGACGTTCTCACCGACGGTCATTGAGCCAAAGAGCGCGCTTCCCTGAAACGACATGCCGATTTTTTTGCGGATCTCGTCCATTTCCGCATCGGAAATCGCCGCGATGTTTTTGCCCTTGATCCAGATTTCTCCCAAGCTCGCTTTTTCCAAACCCACCAGCGTCCGCAAAAGCGTGCTCTTCCCGGAGCCCGAGCCTCCCAGGATCACCAGGGTCTCGCCGCGCTTCACGTCGAACGTGATACCGTGCAAAATCTCGATTTCCCCATAGCTCACGCGCACATCGCGCAGTGAGAGCATGATCTGCGAATCGAGCGAATCCGTATTTTCCAATTCCATCGGCACCGTCACACGTCCCTAACTGCCGCTCACAAAAAAGAACAGGCACGTAAAGACCAAGTCCACGAGCACCACAAGAAAAATCGACATCACGACGGCCCTAGTCGTTGAGCGGCCGACTTGCTCCGCGCCCGCCCCTGTGGCGAGTCCCTCCTGGCATCCGACGGCGGTAATCGTAATTCCAAACATGACGCTCTTCACAAGCCCGGTCATAATGTCGCGCAAGAGCAGCGAATCCAGCGAGGCTTGGATATAGCGGCCAAACGTAAAATCGGCCTGCGCCACGCCGAAAAGCGATCCTCCCAGAATGCCCATCGCGTTGGCCCAAATCGTGAGGCAAGGCAGCATGACGATCATGGCCAGAAATTTCGGCGTCACCAAAAAACGTATCGGACTGATGGCCATTGTTTCCAGCGCGTCGATCTCTTCCGTGACTTTCATGGTGCCGATCTCCGCTGCAAAGGCGGAGCCGGAACGGCCAATTACGACGATAGCCGTGATGAGCGGGCCAAGCTCACGCGACATGGAAATCGCGACGGCCGTGGCGACCAGGTTCATCGCGCCAAAACGGCGCAGTTCGTATGCGCTCTGCAGCGCGAGAATCAATCCAATAAAGAATGTAATCAGAGAGAGAATCGGCAGCGCCCGGACACCCACATCCATGGCCTGCGATACGGCCCGCTGCACACGCAGCGGCTTGCCTTGAAACGGCCCGACAAAGGTGTAATACGCCGCGCGGCCCCCGAGCGAGGCAAGCGACCCGACGTAGGCCAGGCCGTTCGTTACTCCGCCGCCGATTTGTGAAACGAATTGCATGACTCTTCTTTGTGGCTCGCTTCTTTGCGGCTCGCTTCACCGCGATTCGAGAAAAATCCGCCGCCCTGATCCAAAATTCCTAGCCCGCCAGCGCCTGCTCTTCGTTGTCGTAGACTTCAAAAATCTTGAGCAAGCGCGAAAGCTGCAAGACTTCCCGCGCCGAAGTGCTCAACCCGAACAGGATAAATCGCGTGCCGGCGTCTCGAGAAGCCTTCAGCCCTTCGACCAAGGAAGCTACACCGGAACTATCGATATACCGCACTTTGCTCAGGTTCATCACCACCCGTGGCGTGCGTTTTTCTTTCACCTCGCGTAACAGCGCCTTTCGGACCGCCGGCGAGTTCGCCAGATCGATGTCCCCCGACAAATCGAAGATGATGGTCTTATCGAGCTCTCTGCTGGAAATCTGCACGGTATTTTCTCCTTCACGCGCCTACGAGTTCACATTCTGTTTCGGCGCGCGGACGTATTTGACCAATCGGAGACGGTTGGTCCCATTCGCGCGCTTGTACTCCACGATATCCATGCTCTGTTGAATAAAATGCAATCCAAGTCCGCCCGGCCTTACTTCTTCCAGTGCCCGCATGCACATTTTGTCCGGCTTGATGGCCGGCCCGCGGTCGCACAACAGGATCTCCAGCCCCCCGACAGCCGTATGATCGGCCTGCTTCCGAATGGAGCGGAAGAACATCTCGATAGGCTGATCCGGCCGGCCGCTGTAAGCGTGCCGGATAATATTCGTCAGCGCTTCGTCCACGGCGCGAGTGACCGCCCGGCAATCCGCGGCGGAAAACCCGAACGATTCCGTCAAGCGCTCCACGGCGCCGCGCACCGCACAAAGCAAACTGGGATCGCTCGCCAACTCCAGCCTCAGCAGTAAGACGGCGCTAGAATCGCCGTTGCCCTCCCCGGTGTTGCCTCGCCGCGCTGGGTGCAGAGTTTTCATCGACAACTCTTGTCCGTTCCCCGGACAGGTTCATCACAACCAATGAGCTTTACTAAAAAACCTCAGCAACAAATTTCCAAGCATTCTAAACAAAAGCTCATTCGCAACTCGTTTCGAACAAAACCGAAAAGCTCCTGCAATGCCAGATACTCGCGGGAGGCCGTTCCCGGCAGCCACTGAGGACGGATGCTGATTAGGGTGGTTCTCAGGCCTGGGCTGAGTTTTGCATAGCGTACTGTAAGCGTTTGGACCTGTTCCTTGCAATGCCCGCGAAGGATCCTCCGCAATCCGGGAGAATACCGGTCCCTTTCGGTGCCCAGTCTGGATGGAGCAGTGCCGCCATTCGCCAGCTACGAGAGCCGCACATCTTTGCGGCCGGCTTTCTCACGCGCTTTTCCCTCAAGCAAAAGTAGCGTAAACTATGTCCAATCGATCGGCGGTGGGAGTAGCTCAGCTGGTAGAGCGTCGGTCTGTGGCACCGAATGTCGCGGGTTCGAACCCCGTCTCCCACCCCAAGCAACTTGGCAAGTTGCTCTCCTACTTCCCGCAGAACATCATTTCTATTTGATATTTTTGGAAGGCGCGGTCCGCCGTGAGCAGCACCATGTCTTCCGCGCTGGCTTGGGCGATAAGCATGCCGTCAAACGGATCGCGGTGATGCGGCGGAAGTTCCCCAGCCGCCAACGAATGGAAATGAGTGATCTCCAGGGAGCGGAGTGCCAACGAGGCAATGGCATGCGGTATGAACTGCGAAGGCGGTTTGGGAAGTGGAAAACGCTCGTATCCAACAAATATGTCATCCCTTATTCTTCCGCCGCTTCTGTTTGGCTTCAAAAGCAGTCAGGAACTCTTCCAGGAGCGGAGCGTCAAAGTCCTCCGGGTTTGTCATTTGGCCCGTGAACGCTCCAAGTTTGCGCTTGGCCCCGCCAACAGGCATCGGGATTAGCCTGGCCACGGGCACGCCGCGATTCGCAATGGTGATCTCTTCGCCGGCGGCGACCCGCCGCAGAAGGCGCGAGAAGTGGGTCTTCGCTTCGTGCGTGTTCACTGCTTTCATGCCTATAGGATGGACTAAGTTATTAGACCAAGTTAGGTCAGGCAGCTTTCCCAAAAAAACTTGGAAGCCGCTCTGCCCAACAAATGGTGTCGAAATCGCACGATGGATAGCTTCTGAACCTTTCTTGTTTCCCCAGACTCCAGTAATCTGAAGGGCTTTCGTGGTGCCATTCTTGCTCCAGGCCAAGCAGATCTGTCGATGACTCTAATACAGTGCGGTGCCATTCTCTTCGACATGGATGGCGTCCTTGTCGATTCCACACCCGCCGTCGCCCGTGTTTGGAACGGCTGGGCGCTCGAGCACGGGCTCATTCCAGACGAAGTGGTACGTCAGGCCCACGGCCGCCCTAGTATCGCAACCATCCGCGAGCTTCTTCCGCATGGCGACCACCAGGCCGAAAATCGCGAAGTCGAACGCCGCGAAATCGAAGACATCACGGACGTGATTGCGCTCCCCGGAGCTTTGCATCTTTTGCAATCCATCCCCGCAGAGCGCTGGACCATCGTCACTTCGGCGACGCGCCGGCTGGCCGAAGTACGATTGCGCGCGGCGGGATTACCTGTCCCGAAACATCTCGTCACTTCGAATGATGTCCGCCGCGGCAAACCTTTTCCCGATCCTTATCTGCAGGGCGCTAAGATTCTCGGAATAGCTCCGGCGGATTGCGTTGTCGCGGAAGACGCGGCCTCTGGAGTTCGTTCGGGCAAAGCAGCGGGTGCGCGAGTCCTCGCATTGCGTACAACGTCGGGGGATGCGGACCTTCTGAGCGCGGGAGCGGATTGGATCGCGGACGATCTCAGCGCGCTTTCTCTCGAACCGCAGGGACCAACCAGCGGCATCGCATTTCTTCTCCATGACAGAAAGTAGTTAGCGGAAATATTACCTCTTTCCCTCTTCAGCGCACGCCGCTTCCTCGTACCGTGCGGTCTGGAAGACGCTGCGCTTCTCCTGGCAGTACCTTTTGGCTCGCGAACCGAGAGTTACATCTCCGCGAAATGTTTCCCTCGCCTACAATGAGTATCGCAGCCGGGAATTTGGGCCATCTCCCTTCCTCAGGTGATCTGGTTTACGAACAATGGAAACCCTTACACAAGAAGCGCCACAGCAGCGCAAATTTGTCACTGCACAACTCATCGCCGCCATGTTGAAGGCTCGTGGGCATGTCAGCGACCTGATTTTTTCGCCGGGCCGTGCTCCCCAGATCGAGGTGGACGGCCAGCTCGTCGAACTGAAGTTCAAGGGCCTGGATCGCTTGACGGCCCAAGACACCAAAGCCCTCGCCCAGGATCTCACGCAGAACAATGAGCATGCTGCCGGCAAGCTCGAGCTGGAAGGCTCGGCCGACCTGTCCTACGGCGTCTCCGGTGTGGGCAGGTTTCGTGTAAATATTTTTCGCCAGCGCGGAAGCCTCGCAATCGTTATGCGCGTAATTCCAGACGTGATTCCAGGATTTGAGGAATTACATCTTCCGGCCCAGTTGAAAGAGATCGTGCAGCTGAAAAACGGGATTGTCCTCGTGACTGGACCGACGGGCTCGGGAAAATCCTCCACGCTCGCCGCTATCATTGACTTGATGAACGCGGAGAAGGCCTATCACATACTGACCATCGAAGACCCCATCGAGTTTCTCCACAAACACAAGAAGGGCACCATCCACCAGCGCGAACTCCACAGCGACACGCCGACATTTGCTCTCGCTTTGCGCGGCGCACTCCGCCAGGCCCCCAAGATCATCCTGGTTGGAGAGATGCGCGATCGCGAAACGATTGAAATCGCCCTCGAGGCCGCGGAGACTGGACACCTCGTGCTTTCCACCCTGCACACCATTGACGCTTCTAAGACCATCGAGCGAATTGTGGGCGCGTTTTCCGCCGGTGATCAGCTGACTATTCGCAGCCGTTTTTCCAGAGCCTTCCGCTGTATCGTCTCTCAGCGCCTCCTTCCTCGAAAGGATGGCAAAGGCAGGATCGCCGCGATTGAAATCCTGAAATCCACCATGCGCACGCGAGAATATGTCGAAAAGGGAGAAACGGAAGGAAAGTCCTTGCTCGACGCGATGCGCGACGGCGACACCGAAGGCATGCAGCACTTTGACGGAGAAATTGACAAGCTGATCCGCTCCGGCGTCGTGGATTTTGAAACGGGCCTGGCCTTTGCCACGAACGCGGGAAACCTCAGGCTCGAGCTTGCGGATTTCACGGAATCGCGCGGCCTGCGCCCCGCCTCAATTGCGCCGGTTGCGGCCGAAGATCGAACTGAAATCGAAATCGAGCGCTGATCTCCTCACAATACGCTAGAATCCCTGCACGACAATTGTGGAGCGCTTCCGCACCACCGCATTCCGGATGCCATCCACTTTGGGATCTCTTTTTTCGCTCAATGGAACCACTCGGAAGCGGCGCGGATGTCCACTTTTGGCCGTCGGCAGAAATCGCGCTGCTGCTGACGCTAGTCTTGGCACTCTTGGCTCTGTGGAAACCGGCCATCGGCCAGAGCGTTTTTCATGCCGTAGAAAACTCTCTCTCTCAGTTTGCGCAACGTAAAAAACTCGCGGTTTGCTCGATGTTTCTTGCTGTCGTGGCCATCCGCCTCGCCGTGTTGCAGCTTTTGCCTGTGCCGATTCCGGGGATTCACGACGAATTCAGTTACCTGCTCATGGCGGACACCTTCGCCCACGGCCGCCTGGCCAATCCCACTCACCCGATGTGGATGAGCTTCGAGACTTTTCATGTGAATTGGCATCCTACCTATTCCTCGATGTATCCCCCGGCGCAAGGATTCGTTCTTGCCATCGGACAGTTGCTCGGCAATCCGTGGATCGGCGTGCTGCTAAGCGACGCTGCGATGTGCGCGGCGATTCTGTGGATGTTGCAAGCCTGGATGCCGGCGCGCTGGGCGCTCCTGGGCGGCGTATTCGCAGCGCTGAATTTGGGAATTGCCAGCTACTGGATGAACAGCTATTGGGGCGGCGCCCTTGCCGGCACCGGCGGCGCCCTGGTGCTAGGTGCGCTGGGGGGGATCCGGCGGCGCGCAAGTGTGGGCGATGCACTGCTCTTTGGATTAGGCATTGCCATCCTCGCGAACAGCAGGCCTTATGAAGGGTTCCTCTTTTGTGCTCCGGCGGGAGTTTGGTTCCTCTGGTGGCTCGCGGGAAAAATAAAATCGCGCGACTCACTCTCGGCGCGCATTCGAATGGCCCTCATGCCCCTCTCCGTGTGTCTCATCCTAACCGTGGCTTTCATTGGATACTACAACTGGAGGTTAACCGGCCATGCCTTGCTGTTCCCCCACGTTCTGAACACTCGGACCTACCACAGCGCCCCACTCTTCTTGTGGGAGCACGACAAACCCGAGATCAAATACAACAATCAACAATTCGAGGATTTCTATAACGGATGGGAACGCGAGGATTATCAGACTACTTGGCACGATGCGCTGGACGTGACAGCCGAAAAAGTGGCGCGATTGGGCGTTGTGTTCTTCTGGCCTGGCGTTCTCTTCCTTCTGCCTGTTTTGCCATTTGCGTTTCGAGATCGCAAGATGCGGCTGCTGGTGGTCACGCTTCTAGTGGTTGTTGCGGGTGTTTTTGTTGTGATCTGGTCAGCACCGCATTATGCCGCGCCGGTTACGTGCATCATCTACGCGCTCCTGGTGCAAGCCGTGCGGCATTTGCGTAGGATGAAATGGAGGAGCCGTTCGCTAGGCTTGGCACTGTCCCGCGCGCTTGTTGTCATCCTTGTGCTCGAAACGGGCGTGAACGTCGCTCGGCGTGCCTGCGATCCGATGTGGTGGACTTGCACCGGCGACGCCAGCCGCGTCGCCATTCTCGAAAAACTTCTCCACACTCCGGGAAAGCATTTGATCATGGTGCGCTACGGCGAGGATCACAACATCCACGACGAGTGGGTCTACAATGGCGCGGACATCGACGGCTCCAAAGTCATCTGGGCGCGAGAACTCGACAATCAACAAAACGCCAGGCTCTTTTCCTACTTCAAGGACCGCCGCATCTGGCTCGTCGAGCCCGACGTTAACAACACCAAACTCATGCCCTACACTCCGCCGCCCGACTCCGATCAATGACCAGATCAAGCATTCCGCGAGCCCGATGCACTCCTACTCGAGCGGCTTAACCTCACTGCACTGGTCCGGAGTGTAGATCGGCGCCGTATCTCCGTTGAGCATCCACCACCGCAGCCATTTTGCATAATCGTTCGATGGGGTAAGACTCACCAGCTGGCCACCGTCAAACGGACTATGGTGAGTCAGTTCCATCAGCCCTGTAGAAGCAAGCCGGCCAAGATCCGTATTCTGGTTTCTCAGCGCGTCAATAAGCAAAGGGACAGCGCTGCGGGAACCGGTGCGCGGCAGGGCCATAATCCCAGCAGCCCGTGAAAATGGATCCGGACTCCCCAAAAGGGAGAGCACATAAGGCAAAGCATCTTCACCGCCCAATTGAGCAGCCGCGAGCACGTAGTTTCTTGCTTGATTGGGCTGCTGTTTTTTCGCCACATCCTCTAAGAGTGGAAAATATTTTTTGTCCCCCATCTCGGATAAGTACTTGATTGCCGTTTCTTTCCAATAAGAATATCCCGCCGTATTCTGGATGACACCTGCAAGGGTTTCTCGCGACCGAGGTGTGTACAACCGCCTCAGGCCCATCAAACCGAAGGGAAGAGTCGTTGGCGATTTTGCCATCGAAATTATTGTATCTTCCAAGAAGGGCGGGGCTAGGCTCCCGATCACCCTTGCGGCCTCGCGACGGCTTTCCTCATCCTTCGCGGCAAGATCTGCGATGTATGGCTGGAACTCCGGGGCCAAATCCTCCAGGCTTCCTTCTACCACTTGAATTTGGAAGTTCGCCTCCGCGTTAAACTGCCGCCCGCCAACTGGGAGAGATACACCCTCAGAGGCTGGCCCATACCCGATGGAGTAGACCGCGTGAACGTCGTAGGTCGCAGGTTTCGACATGTCGTGCTCAAAATTCAGCAAGACCTTCTCGCTACGCGTCTCCCCAGGAGCCAAGATCTGAGTCCCCGCTACACAACTTCCCGCAAACCCTCGATCGCAGCTTGAATGAGCGAGCGGAGGGCCAGTCGAGACGACAATCTGGTAACCTCCGCAAATAGAATAGCGATCGCCTCGCACAAACTGGACCGACTCTCGGCCATTATTCGTTAATTGGAATTCAAGGAAGATTGGTTCGTCGGCCTCGTATTGCTGCTTCTCAACGGAGAAGTGGCCTTGCAGTTGAGCCAACGCGCTTCCCCATGGGGAAAGACAGAAGAGCGTTACCGCAGCAAAATATTGTCCAGGACATCGCCACATGACAATCCTTTAGAACATTAAACACCCGAGTACAAGAAAAAGCACGTACACAGTATTTCGCATTGATTCACCTCGCCACCTAGTCCGCGCGAACTGAACCCTAGCTCAGCTAGCGAGAGGAGATCATCAAATTATTGAGGCCGAATTCGAAGCGGCGGTGAATGAATTTTTGAAAACCGATGCTTTGGAGCATCTCTCGAAGTGTCTCGACGGGGATGCGTTTCTGATGTTCGTCGCTTTCCATTTCATCGCTCACGAAATGCAGGCCATGCAGTACGCGTAAGATTGGATCCACCATCGAGGAAGGCCACGTCATAATCAACGAGCCGCCCGGCGCGATGACACGGTGCGCTTCGCGCAGCACTTTTTCCGGTTCGGTGAGATGCTCGAGAACCGCGAGCATCACGACGTGATCGAAACTTTCATCCGGCAAAGGGAGCGGCGAGCGCAGGTCCGCACGCACGCGCTGCCAGCGTCCTCGCGCCCCGTCTTCCACTTGATCGTCAACGCCAACCCCTGTCGCGATGCGGTCCGAAGCGTAATCCAGAAACGCGGCTTCCAATCCGCAGCCGAGATCGCAGACGCGCGAAGCGGGACGTATGTGCGGACAAGCGGCGCGAAAACGCATCCTTGCGATGAAATGGTCGATCCGGGTGTAGGGCATTTATTTTAAGTCGTAGTCGCCGATGTAGGTGCCGCGGCTGATTCCCAGCATGCTCAGAAAGAAAGAAGCAAAAATCACCTGAACGCCGATGAAGAGCCACATGGACCAGAAAAGAACTTGGCGTACTTCATGCAATGGACCAAAGCCGCTTGCGGCCCACTGCCAGGTAACCCAGGCGCATCCAGCAAACCCCGCAAGAAAGAGAGCGCCGCCGAGGAGCAGTCCGGTTTCGAGCGTGACGCGTTTTAACACGCGCTTGAGAGACACCGTGTTGCGATCGAACCGCTCCGCGTAGCTGAAAACCTTCGCGAACGATCCAATCGAAAGGATTTGCACTCCGAGAAGAGTGAACATTACGCCGAAAATCATCGTGTGAATATCGAGAACCACATGCGGCGAAATACGGCGCGGCCCCGGCAACAGCCAGGTCACAAGAAATAGGCCGAATAGCACCAGCGATCCGCCGGGCAAGAGAAAAAGCCAGTTCGGAGCGTAGAGCAACATAAATCGCAAATGGCGCCAGCCATCACGAAAGCTGCGAAGGTGCGGCGGGCGGCCGCGTTTGTCCGGCCACAGCGTAATGGGAATTTCCGCGATGCGCGCGCCGAGTTGCGCGGCCTTGATCACAAACTCCGACGCGAACTCCATGCCCGTGCTTCGCAGGTCCATGCGGTCGTAAATGGCGCGGGTGAAACCGCGCATGCCGCAGTGGCTGTCTCCGATGTGGGCGTGAAAAAAAAGATTCAACAGCGAAGTGAGAGCGGGATTGCCGATGTACTTGTGATGCCAGGGCATCGCGCCGGGCTTGATTTCTCCGCGAAAGCGGTTGCCCATCACCACGTCGTAGCCTTGCCGCCACATCTCCACGAAACGTGGCACTTCGCCGAAGTCATAGCTGTCGTCCGCGTCGCCCATGATGATAAACGCTCCGCGCGACGCGGCAATTCCGGCACGCAGCGCGGCGCCGTAGCCGCGCTGCTCCACGCGAACCGCGCGCGCGCCGAGTTTTTCAGCAATGTCAACCGAGCCGTCCGTCGAACCGTTGTCGGCGACGACGACTTCGCCGCGCAATCCCGCCGCCTGAAAACCCTTCATCGCTTTTTCCACGCAATACGAGATGGAATTCGCTTCGTTGAGGCAAGGGATGACCACGGAAACATCGGCGGGCGGCGCGTCGCCGCTCACGTCGAGCCGCGTAGTCATTTCCGTTTTGATTGCCGGCGCGCGGTCTACGGCCAAATTCACTGCCTCCCTGGTCGATCAATTCGAAAGTCTCTCACAAATATTCTGAAACGCAGACATCCGGCTTGCATTTTGCCGCGCCGCCATTATGATGGCGGAGATTTCCGTGCTCGCCTGAGACTCCACATTGTCTAACACATCCGACGACCCTTCCACCAGCACCGTTGCATCGGCGCCCCATGGCGTGCGTAGCCGCGGACGATTGCTGCAAGTGCTGGGAGTGTGGTTCGGAGTTTCCGCGGCCATTGGAAATTCCATTGGGGCCGGAATTGTGCGCACTCCTGGTGACATTGCGCAAATACTGCCAAGGGCATGGCTTTTCCTGGGTGTTTGGGTTGTGGGCGGATTATATGCGTTGTTCGGAGCGTCCTCGCTAGCTGAGCTGGGCGCGGCCATTCCGCGGAGCGGCGGACAATATAATTTTTCGCGCCGCGCAATCGGAGAATATGCGGGATTCATCGTCGGGTGGAGCGATTGGCTCTCGACGTGCGGCACCGCGGCGGCTGTGGGCATCGTCATCGCGGAATACAGCGGCGATCTTTTTCCGATGCTTGCGGGTCACGTAAAGATGATCGCCGTGTCCATCATCGTGGGCTTCGGCGTTTTGCAGTGGCGCGGAATCCGTTGGGGAAGCGGGGCGCAGATCCTGACTGCGGTGATGAAGACAGTTGCGTTTTTGATTTTGCTTGTTGCTTGTTTCCTGTTGGGAGGACATGCGCGAGCGGCAGCCCCAGCAGCGGCCACGGCTCTGCCGCCATTGTCCGCGGGATGGGGGCTTATCGTGGCCATTTTTCTTGGGTTGCAAGCAGTGGTATTCACGATCGATGGCTGGGACGGCGTCATCTATTTCGGCGAAGAAGTGCGCAACCCGGGGCGCGACGTGCCGCGCGCGATTTTCGGCAGCGTTTTTACCGTGATGGGAATCTATCTGCTCTTGAATTTGGCCGTGGCGTACGTGCTGCCAATGAACGAAATTGCGGGAAACAATTTTGCGCTCGGCACGGTGGCCGGGCGAATCTTCGGACAGTACGGCGATCCCATCATCCGGTCGATCATGCTCATTTCCATGCTGAGCTGCCTGAATGCGAACCAGCTCTTCTGCTCGAGAACTCTTTACGCCATGAGCTGCGACGGTCTGTTCTTTCGGCCATTCGCCAAAGTGAATCCGGGCGGAACGCCGGCGCTGGCGCTTCTCTTGAGCACGGTTGCGGGAGTGCTCTTTGTGCTGGGCTCGTTTGAGCGAGTGATCGCAATGCTGTCTTTTTTCTTCGTGGCAAATTACACGCTGTCCTATACCTCGTTGTTTTTGCTGCGCAAAAAAGAGCCAGAGATGGCCCGACCATACCGGGCGTGGGGTTA
Organism: uncultured Acidobacteriota bacterium; assembly: GCA_963718945.1. Taxonomy (GTDB): domain Bacteria; phylum Acidobacteriota; class Terriglobia; order Acidiferrales; family UBA7541; genus Acidiferrum. The sequence goes on from CAVRAJ010000001.1 coordinate 1,331,383, forward strand.
CCCTTGGACGACTGGAATCGCGTTAGTGGCTTCGGCAATTTTTCTGGTTGGGTCGATCCTGACGGACCAGAAAAATGCTCCGTGGGCGCTGGCGATGCTGGTGCTGAGCTATCCCGTATACCGGCTGCTGAAATGGACGTCTAAAAAAGCGGAAAAGCCCGCAGCCAACTCCTAGCTGGGCAGCTTCTCGGCGACGGTTTTCGCTTGCAGGAAGAGCAGCAAGTAATCTTTTCCGCCGGTTTTGGAATCCGTGCCGGACATATTAAAGCCGCCGAAGGGATGCGCGCCCACCATTGCGCCGGTGCATTTGCGATTCAGATAAAGATTCCCAACATGGAAGGCTTCCTGAGCTTTTTCAAGCTTCGCGGAATTCTTGGAATAGACGCCGCCAGTGAGGCCGAACTCGGTGTTGTTGGCGATTTCAAGAGCACGGTCGAAGTCGCGCGCTTTGATCACGGTTAGCACGGGACCGAATATCTCCTCCTGCGAGATACGGGCCTTGGGATCGACGTCGGCGATGATCGTCGGCTGGATGAAATAGCCATCGCCAGGAGCACGCCCTCCGCCGTGGAGCAACTTCCCTTCCTTCTTGCCCACCTCGATGTACTCGAGGATTGTTTTCATCGCGGATTTGCTGACGACCGGGCCCATATAGTTGCTGGGATCTTCGCTGGGGCCGACATTGATTTTTTTTGTGCGCGTAACGAGCTTCTCGACGAAGCTGTCATAAATCTTCTCCGAGACAATGGCTCGCGAGCACGCCGAACACTTCTGCCCCTGATATCCAAACGCGGACTGGACAACGCCTTCGACGGCGGAATCGATGTCGGCTTCTTCATCGACGATGATGGAATCCTTGCCGCCCATTTCAAGGACGGTGCGCTTGATCCAGATTTGGCCGGGAACGGTCTTTCCCGCGAGTTCGCTGATGCGTAGGCCGACTTCTTTGGAGCCGGTGAAGCCAATGTAACGGGTTTTGGGATGCTGAACGAGGGTATCGCCGACCGTGGCGCCAGGGCCGGTGAGGAAATTGAGGGCCTCTTTCGGGATGCCGGCTTCAAAGGCGATGTCGACGAATTTTGCGGCGACGGTGGGGGTATCGCCTGCGGGCTTGAGAACCACGGTGTTACCCGTGACGAGCGAGGCCATCACGAGGCCACCCATGATGGCGGCGGGAAAATTCCACGGAGGAATGACGACGCCGACGCCGAGCGGGATGTAAACAAGATGGTTTTTCTCGCCTTTCATGGGGGTGACTTTTTGAGGGCCAGCGAGACGCAGCATTTCTCGGCCATAGAACTCGAGAAAATCGATGGTTTCCGCCGTGTCGCCGTCGGCCTCGGGCCAGGTTTTGCCGGCTTCGTAGCAAATGAGGGCATTCATCTCAAACTTGCGGTCGCGAAGGATTTGGGCGGCGCGGAAGATACATTGGACGCGCTGCTCGGCCGGCACGCGCTTCCAGGAATCGAAGGCTTTATTGGCGGCTTCTACGGCTTGTGCCGCAATTTCCGGAGTCGCGGTCTGAAAAATGCCGATCACCTGCGAAGGGTGCGAAGGATTGGTCGAAGTACGTTTTTCGGCGGTGACGACTTCTTGGCCGCCAATGTACATGGGGTATTCGCGGCCGAATTCCGAGGCGACTTTTTTCAGAGCCGCTTCCATGGCTGTGCGGTTTTCGGGCTTCGAGAAATCGACAAAAGGCTCGTTCGTGAATTCAGAAACGTGAATCTTCGCTTCGGCCGTGGCCATGGCGGATTCCTCCTGGATAAGTAAACAAGGGATTGTACAGCGAGGGTTGAGGGAGCGACAAGGGAGGTTGAGGGCGTAACGGGCGAGCCGGGGCTCTTGGATGGTAGAACGAATTAATGAGGCTCGCCAAATATAGAGACGTGCGAGCTGCCGAGAAAAGCGGCAGCAGGGCTGCCGCACTCCAAATCACTTCCTGGCAATATTATGCGGGACTTAGTAGCTGCGAGAAAAGCAGAGGCCTCGCTTCGTCCGGGATGATACGTACGTTGTAACCGCCGGGATTGCAGGCTTGAAACGGGATTTCGAGAGAAAGCACAGTCAGGATTGGCTATGCCACTTAAGGGGCTAATTCGCGGGTGGCTTCGGCGAAGATTTTTGTGTGGAGGCCGACGTCGGACTCCGTGGTGGGGATATCGGTAGTTAGGAAAAGATGGCTAGGATGGGCGGAATCGGCAAGCGGGGAGAATACGAAGATAAAGAGCTTAAGCAGCGGGCGCGTAGAATCCAGGGGAGGCAGAACAGAGCGCTGCGGCGTAGAAAAGCGGGAGCGAGGCTCCCGCAGTCCAAATCAGCGGAGGTCGCGGATGATCTCGCGGGCAGCGTTGGCGCCGGATGCGCCGGTTAGGCCGTTGCCGGGATGGGTGCCGGAGCCGCAGAGGAACAGGCCGCGGATGGGAGTTTTGTAGCGGGCCCAATCGAGTACGGGACGCATGGTGAAGAGCTGATCGAGGGCGAGTTCACCATGAAAAATGTGGCCGCCGGTGAAGCCGTAGATGGTCTCGAGATCGAGCGGAGTGATCACCTGCATGTGCTCGATGAGGCCCGGGAGATTAGGTGCATATTGCGCGAGAGTTTTGACCACGGTGTCACCGAGATCTTTGCGGCGGGCGTCCCAGTTCCCTTCTTTCAGCTTGAAGGGCGCGAATTGGACGTAGGTGGAGAGAACGTGTTTGCCTTCGGGCGCGAGCGCGGGATCGAGAAGCGTGGGAATAGTGACGTCGAGATAGGGAGAGGCGGAAAACTCTCCGTATTTGGAGGCATCGAAGGCGCGTTCGAGATAATCGATCTCGGGGCCGATGTGAATACGTCCGGAGAGAGAGTTGAGAAATCCTTCGGCAGGGTCGAGAGCGGAAAAAACAGGGAGACCACCCAGGGCGAGGTGAACTTTGGCGACGGTGCCCACGGCGCGAATATTGCGAATGCGGAGCGCGAACGTGGGATCAAGCTGGGTGGGATCGAGGAGTTGGAAAAAAGTGCGCTTGGGATCGACGCCAGAGACGACGGCTTCTACGGGAATTTCTTCGCCGTCAGCGAGGACGAGGCCGGTAACAGCGCCGTCCTTCGCGCGGATGTGCTGAACTTCGGCGTTGGTGCGGATTTCGGCGCCGGCCTTGCGAGCAGCATCGGCGAGGGCGCGCGTGAGCGAGCCGAGCCCTCCGCGCGGGAAAGCGGCGGAACCGACGGGATGGGAGTCCGCGGCAGCGCGAAGTAGAAGAACGGCCGTGGACCCTGCGGACCAGGGACCGAGCGCGGTCCCGAAAATGCCGCGTGCCGCGATGACCGCGCGGAGCAGATCCGTTTCGAAAAATTCGGCGATGAAATCCGCGACAGCCATCGGACCCCACCGGAGAAGATCGAAAATGCCTTGTTTGCCAAGGCTGCGGACACTGCGTCCGGCCTTGAATAGATTCCAGAAATCCTCAGGCGAGGGAGTGTCAATGGCCGGCGGCGTCATGGAAACGAGCTCGCCTAGAACAGAGAAAAGATGATCGAGCGTTTCGGCGAATTGCGTGTACTTGGCTGCGTCCTTCTCGGAGTGGCGGGCAATTTCGGCGGCCGTTTTGGCATGGTCATTATAAAAAAGAAGCGATTTGCCGTCGGGCGATGGTGCGAAAACCCGGGGATCGGGGCGAAGAATTTCACAATCGAGTTTGTGGAACTCGAGATCGCGGGCGATGTCGGCGCGAAGCGGGCCGACAGTCTGAGAGAGTGTGGAAGCATGGAAGCCGGGATGAAATTCCTCTGTGATAGCGCCGCCACCAACCATTTCGCGGCGTTCGAGGACGAGCGGCTTGAAGCCGCCCTTTGCGAGATAGAACGCGGTGATAAGAGCGTTGTGGCCGCCGCCGATGAGAGCTACGCGCTGTCCGATGGGCATGATTAGTTCTTGCTCCGTGTGGCGCGGGAAGCTTTTGATTTTTTCCAATCCTTGAGGATGACCTGGCTGGCGATACGGCCGGGAGCGCCCATGATGCCGCCGCCGGGATGAGTGGCGGAGCCGCACATATACAGATTGTCGATCGGGGTGCGGTAGTACGCCCAGCCGGGTACGGGACGAAGGAAAAAAAGTTGCTCAAGAGAGAGCTCGCCCTGGAAGATGTTGCCCTGCGTGAGGCCGAACTCGCGTTCAAGGTCCAGCGGCGTGAGAATTTGGCGGCCAACGATAATTTTCTTGATGTTGGGGGCGTGCTCCGCGATTGTGCTGACAACGGCGTCGCCGAAGGCTTCGCGCTGATCGTCCCAGGTGCCTTTGGCGAGTTTGTAGGGAGCGTATTGCACGAAACAGGACATCACATGCTTCCCGGGAGGCGCGACGCTGGGATCGGTGAGACTGGGGATGACGATATCGATGTACGGGCTGCGGGAAAAATTGCCGTATTTGGCGTCGTCATACGCGCGTTCCATGTACTCAATGCTGGGAGAAATGGAAATCGCGCCGCGGAGATGAGCGCCGGGGCCGGGCAGGCACTTGAAGTCGGGCAGCCCGTCTAGAGCGAGATTCACTTTGCCGGAGGAACCGCGGAATTTGTAACGGCGGACGCTTTCGAGAAAATCCGAGGGAAGCTCGCTGGGGTCTAAAAATTTCTCGAAAGTGAGGTGCGGATCAACGCTGGAAGAAACAACGTTGGCGGAGATTTCTTCGCCGCTTTGGAGGGCGACACCGCGGGTGCGGCCATTTTTCACGAGGATTTTCGCGACGCCTGCCTGGGTGCGAATTTCCACCCCGGCTTCGCGGGCAGCGCCAGCGATGGCGTTGGAGATAGCTCCCGTTCCGCCGCGGCTGAAACCCCAGGAGCGGAACGCACCATCGATTTCGCCCATGTAGTGATGGAGCAAAACGTAAGCGGTGCCTGGCGAGCGAATGCCGAGGAATGTGCCGATGATGCCAGAGGCGGACATGGTGGCTTTGAGAACGTCGGTGTCGAACCACTGGTCGAGAAAATCGGCGGCACTCATGGTCATGAGCTGAACGAGGGTGTAGCGCTCGTCGGAAGAGAGCGAGCGGAAACGCTGCATGAGGAAGTGAAGTTGCTTGAGATCGTGCGGCTTGAGAGTGGTGGGATCTGGCGGAATCATCGAGAGGAGGGGCTTCACGAAGCGGCACATCGGCGTCATCATTTTGGAGAATTCGTCGTAGGCTTCGGCGTCGACGCGGGAGTGGCGCCGGATTTCGCGCTGGGTCCGGGCGTGATCGTTCATGCGCCACAGGTGGTTGCCGTTGTGCATGGGCGTGAAGGTGCCATCGAGAGGGAGAATTTCGAGGCCGTGGCGGGGAAGGTCCAGTTCGCGGATGATTTCCGGACGAAGCAGAGAGACAACGTAGGAACACTCGGAAAAAAGGAAGCCGGGAAAGATTTCTTCGGTTACTGCGGCGCCACCGAGTACATGGCGGCGTTCGAGGGCGAGAACCTTCTTGCCAGCTTTGGCAAGGTAAGCGGCATTCACGAGGCCGTTATGGCCGCCGCCGATGACGATGACGTCGTAGTGCTTCGCCATGCAGAATGACTCCGTTAAATATGCGCACTGAAAATAGATGCGATGCGATTGGAAGACGGGCCATTTTACTGGCACGCGCGATGGCGCACAAGGGCTGGGAGATCAGTGATCTGCCTTTTGTTGACAAGGGGGCGGATGGAATGAAAGTTCGGGCGGCGGAGCAGCGCGACGCGGCTTTATTTGGCACGGAGCTGGGCGGCGAGATCGCGAGCTACCTGGCGGGCGCGCGGAAGATCGTGTGGATCGAAGGAGATGGCGGAAACGCGGGGATGGCCGCCGCCGCCAAACTTCTCGGCGAGTGACGCGAGATTTTTGTCCGCCGTGGCTTGATTCCAGGGGTTGGTGCCCAGCGAGACCTTGGCGCGAACCGCGGAAGAGCTGACGCTGACGGAATACACGCACTCGGGATGCAGCAGATACGGGATGAACTTGTTGTAGCCTTCCAGATCTAGATCGCCGACGTCAAAGAAAATCACTCCGTCCACGGCTTCGGAACGCTGACGAAGAATTTCGATGGATTTGCGGTGGCGTTCGAGCAAAGCGCCGAGGTGTTTGGCGACCAGGGGAAGCTGGACCATTTCTGCGAGCGGACGATAGGCGAGCTCGGGGATGATACGCGCGGGTAAGTTGTCTTCAGGAGCCGCTTCGATCACCAGTGCCAACTGCGTGGCGGGCTCGGCGAGTTCAACGGCGGATTCGGGAGTGGGATATTGCGCGCCATCGATAATGTCACCCCAGTGAATCAACTCCTCCAGCGGCTTGGTATCGAAAGCGAATTTTTCCTTTGCCACCGTGGCGATGAGTTTTGTGCAGGACTTATAGTCGGGCTCGTAGTACATGTGCGGACCAGGATGATTGCGGAAATGCTCGGCGTCCGCGGACGTGAGAAACGCGCTCTGATGATGGTCGAACCACCAGGTCACTTTGGGAGAGTTCGAATACTTGAAATCGACGATGGCGTTTTCGTCGCCGTCGAAGAGGCCGGGAGTCCACGGCTGCGATGCACGGTGAGTCATGCCGGTGAAACCGAACTCGGCGGCGGGGTCGAACGTTTCCTTGAAAAAGCGGTAAAAAAGAGCGGCCGAGGCTGTTCCATCAAAGCAGCGGTCATGAAAGCACAGCCGGACTCGGGTCATGTTGTGGCGATGGCGCCTTTCGGGTTTCTCTTCGGCATTGCCCCGGAAGGGACAAAGCCTTTTAGGGTGGCGGGACAGGAAAAAGAAGTCAAGTGGAAAGCGCGAATGGGAAAGTGGGCAGTCTGACGAGCCGCGCTGGAGATGTTACCCTAACCCTCTTGGAATACCTTCGTCAAAACCTAGAGGACACTGGCAACGCCACGGGGGCAACCAACGTTTTCACTGATGGTTGTCTCTGAAAACGTCATTCACAAACCGATGAGGAGGGCGAATGCTAAGAGAAGCGCGATTTGCGATTCGGATGCTGCTGAAGCAACCGGGGTTTAGCGCGATTGCTGTGTTGACGCTGGCACTGGGCATTGGGGCGACTTCGGCGGTTTTCAGCTTGATTCAGGGCGTGTTGCTGACACCGCCGCCGTACCGGCAGCCGCAGCAACTGGTGCTCATTCCGGCCGCGCGGACGGACGGCCAAAAACTGGACAGCCCACGCGGCTGGCCGGCCCAACAATGGATGGAATGGCAGAAAGAAGCGAAATCACTTTCAGGCATTGCCGCGTACGACTGGACATTTAATTTTCTGATTCGCAACGAGGGCAGCGAATCGATGCAAGGCATGGTGGTGACTAAAGACTATTTGCAAGTTATGGGATTGCAGCCGGTGCTGGGGCGCAGCTTTGAAGCATCGGATATTGGAACAGGGCCGGTAAGAGTGATCCTTCTCGGCTACGAGTTTTGGCAGCGGACGTTCAACGGCGATCCACAAATTATCGGCAGGACGGTGCGCATCAGCCGGTGGGATGTGCCACCTACGGTGATCGGTGTGATGCAGCCGGGGGTGCGCTTTCTTCCCTCGCCGGGAGCCGCGAAGGAACCGAATTACAACGTCAACGCACTGGTGGACTTCTGGATTCCGGTGGAGCCAGACCCGAAGGAAATGAAGGGTCCGTACTGGAATCTCGTGGGCCGATTGCGAGAAGGGGCCACGGTGCAGCAAGGGCAAGGAGAATTGGCGGTGCTGGCCGCGAGGGAGGCGCAATCGGAGCATGACTTTGAAGGGTTCACGCCTCAGGTGCAATCTCTAACCGGCGAATTGAATCGAGACGGGCGAAGAATCCTGTTTCCGCTGCTTGGCGCGGCGGTGCTGGTGCTATTGATCGGTTGTGGCAATGCTGCGGCGTTGCTGTTAGTACGCGGACTGCAACGGCAGCAAGAATACGCGGTGCGAAGCGCGATGGGTATGGGGCGCATTGCTCTCTTGCGCCAGGTTTCGACAGAAAGTCTTTTGCTGGCGCTTCCGGGCGGCGCATTTGGCGTGGGGTTGGCGTTCGGAGTCGTGAAGCTGTTCAAGTTGGTTGCCGGACATGCGATTCCGCGGCTGGATGGCGTGACGGCGGGCTGGGCGGTGCTGGCGTGGGGATTGGGCGCGGCAGTGCTGGCTTCGGTTTCCGCGGGCGTTTTTCCGGCGCTGCGTGCTCTCCGGTTGGACCCGATGGAGGTACTCAAAAACGGCGGGCCGAAAGGTACCGCAGGGCTCGGAGAACGGCGGTTGCTGCGCGGGGTCACGATGGCGCAGACGGCGCTGACGCTGGCACTGCTTGTAGGTGCCGGGCTGCTGATCCGAACGATGGTGAATATTGCCAAGGTCCAGTCGGGGTACAACACCAGTCGTATTTTGACGATGAGCGTGACGGCCGTGCAGGGAGACTGGTCGAATTTTCACCAGTTGGCTCTGCAACGTGTGTCGGCTCTGCCGGGAGTGCAATACGCCGCGTTTGCGTGGGGGGTGCCGCTTACGGGGAACAATTGGCCGGTGACTCTGGAAATCGAAGGGCAGCCGCCGGCAATCAAGGAGAGCGACAAGACAGCACTGCCGCTGCGGGCGGCCACGCCGGATTATTTCAAGCTGATGGGTCTGGCGATGATCGCGGGACGGGAATTCCGAATGAGCGATGACGGCAAGGCGCCGAATGTAGCGATCGTGAATCAGGCGTTTGTGGATCGCTACTTTCCGCACGCCAATCCGGTTGGACGGAAGTTCTGGATGAATGGGCGGGACAAGCCAGGCACGGAAATCGTGGGCGAGATTTCGAACAGCCGAACCGATGACCTGACGCAGGAGGCCTCACCGGAGATTTATCTGTCGCTGTGGCAGGCGCGCGCGTTTTCGAAGCATCTGGTGGTGAGGACGGCGGCGGACCCGCGCGCGGTTGTGGTTGCGGTGGAACGCGAGCTGCACGCAGTCGATCCAACGGCGGCGATCGAAAACGTGAAGACGCTGGAACAAATTCGCGAAGATTCCCTGGCGTCGCGAACTTTCGCGATGCAGTTGCTGGTCGGGTTCTCGGTTGTGGGGAGTGTGCTGACGCTCGTCGGAATTTACGGCGTACTTTCGCTATCGGTGGCCTCGCGGCGACGAGAGCTGGCGATTCGCAGCGCCGTAGGCGCTGAACAAAAGGATATTCGGAACCTGATCTTCGGCGAAGGATTTCGATTGATTGCGAGCGGGGTGCTCACGGGAGTGGCGCTGGCGATTGTTTTGTCGCGTGTGCTGAGGACTTTTCTCTTTGAGGTCCAGCCAAACGATCCCACAACCCTAATTGTTGTTGGACTGTTGTTCGTAGGAGTTGCGATGCTCGCGTGCTGGGTGCCGGTTCGCCGCGCGGCAAAGGTCGATCCGCTGGAGGCGTTAAGGTACGAATGAATGGTGCTGATGCGGATTGCGCCGCCGAAAAAAGAAAGCCGCCCGGCGTGACCGGACGGCTCCGAAAGCGCAAACGTCAATGGAGATATTATTTGTTAACCATTTTCTCGGCGAAGTTCCCGATGATCGGAAGTTTAAACATCTCGTGGTTGTAGGCCTTGTACATGCAAAAAATGAAAACGACAAAGAAGGCGAGAATCACCACTGGGAACAAGAAGGCCATGAGGAACCCAATGGGAAAATGCAGTATCGCGGTGATCATGCCCAGGACCATGGTGACGATCCAGAACGCGACCCAAACAACAAAAAAGCCGATGCTCAGGGCGATCGATTGCGCCCCGTGAAACTTTACGAAGGGACGCTTGTCAACTAATATAAAGATCAGCCCCGAAAGCCACCCGAACAGATAACAGAGCAGGCCAGCTACGTTTTCCGCCAAGCCCTCGGTGGCAGTAGCCGTGGCAGGGGCGGCAACCGCTCCACCCTGCGCCACGCCTTGCGCAGCACCGCACTTGGGACAAAACGTTGCATCACCTGCATCCTGACCACACGCTTTACAAAATGCCATGAATACACCTCCCGAAGGGTTCAACTGGGGGCGGAGAGTAGCAAAACCCGGATTCGAGAGCAATCGATATTCTGAGGGCAGTTGTAATAGGAAAATCGGTGCCGAAGAGGGGACGCCCGGCGCCCTCCTCTTCGGCACCGCGAAAGAGAGAAATTGTTGCGAGAACCTACTTCTCGCCCGGTTCCTGCTTTTCAGCCGCAGGAGCAATCGCGGGGATATTGGCTTTCTGGATGGCGGCATTGAGCTCGAGGAGATCCTTGGATTGAATCTCATGCCAGGCGGCCAACTGCGTTTCGAGACGCTTATTGAGCTCCTCGTAAACGGCCAAGGAAGCGGCGGTCGGAGCAGTGTCCGCGCTTTCCACGGTTTCCTGCAAGGCCGCGAGCTGGTTGGCAACTTGAATGGGGTAATTTAGCGCGTCTTCGCCGCTGGTGGCTTTCGGTTGGATGATTTTTTCCTCAATAGCGTTCATTTTCTTGATAAGGGCATCCGCCGCGTCTAGCACGGATTTTGCACTGGCGTCGGCGCCAAGCCGCTTCTTCAGCGCGTCGAGCTGGCTGCGCACGCTGCGAATCTGGTTCACGGCTTCGTCACCGGCCCCCACGCGTTCGCTAATCCGCATGGCCAACGCTTCCTGCTTTTCAAACTCGGCTTGGGAAGCGGAAACACGCGGATCTTTGGTAACTTCCACTTTGGCGGATTCGGTCTTTCCGCCAACGGTCAGTCTGATTTCGTACATGCCGGGCACCACAAGCGCTCCTTCGGGACGGCCTCCCCAACCAGCTGAGCCAGGAACGGTGGCGGGGGTCTCAAAATGAAAATCCCAGACAAAGCGGTTCAGGCCGGCCTCGGCAGGGAGCTCCGCCGCTGGCCTTCGGAAGCCGAACTCCTCTTCGACCGGAGAGGCACCGGCGCTGGTTTTCTTGCTGGAATACTTGCGGACGAGCTTGCCGTGTCCATCGAGAATCTCGAGGGTGATTTGGTCCTTGGGGGCGGTCTTCAACGAGTAATAAATTGTGGCTCCTGAGGGCGGGTTTGCACCCACGGGAACTGTTGCGGGGAGGGTGAAGCCCGGCCCGCGGAAGCGGATGGTCGGAGATGGCTGAAAGAGATGTACCTCGGCACTTTCGTCCGCCGCGCTCATCTGGCGAAGAGGAGCGATGTCATCGAGAACCCAGAAGGCCCGGCCGTACGTGGCGGCGACCAGGTCATCGCCCTTTATGGTCAGGTCATGAACGGGCGTGGTCGGCAGATTTAATTTCAGAGATTGCCAATGACCGCCGTCGTCAAAGGAGACATAGACGCCATTTTCCGTGCCTGCATAGAGCAGGCCTTTGCGCTTGGGATCTTCGCGGACGACTTGGGCGTAGCTAGTGTCGGGCAAGCCGTTCGTGATTTTTGTCCAGGTCTTTCCGAAGTCGGACGTTTTGAAAAAGTACGGATGGAAATCGTCGAGCTGATGACGATCGATGGCTACGTAGGCGGTGCCGGCGGAATGTGGAGACGGGTCGATGCTCTTGACCTTGCTCCAATCGCCGAACTCTTTCGAGGTGACGTTGTCCCAATGCTGGCCACCGTCGCGAGTCACGTGGACCAGCCCATCATCGCTGCCCGCCCAAATGAGTCCTTTCACGATCGGCGATTCGGCGAGTGCGAAAACGGTGTCGTAGTACTCGACGCTGGTGTTGTCTTGTGTGAGCGGGCCACCGGACGATTGCTGCTTGCTCTTGTCATTGCGCGTCAGGTCGCCGCTGATCGCCGTCCAAGTCATTCCTTCGTCGGTGGTCTTAAACACCGCTTCCCCGCCGTGATAAACAGCATCTGGATCGTTAGCGGACATCATAATCGGCGCGGTCCACTGGAAACGATGCTTCAAATCCGCGGCGCCGGAGCCCATGGGATTGAGCGGCCAGGAAGAGATGTCCTGCTCCTGATGGTTTTTTTTGTCGAACCTCGTGATCAAGCCGTCGTACGAGCCAGCGTAGACAAAGTCGGGATTCTTGGGATCGGGAACTACAAAACCTGATTCGCCGCCGCCGACCTCGTACCAATCAGGGCGGTCGATCACGCCGTCATCGCTGCGGCTGGCAATCGCCACGGTGGAGTTATCCTGCTGCGCGCCATAAATGTGATAAGGGAAGACGTTGTCCGTGGCTACATGATAGAACTGCGCGGTCGGCTGATTCCCTTGCGTGGTCCAGCTCCTTCCACCGTCGTGGGTAACGGTGGCGCCGCCATCGTTCGAATTGATCATCCATTCCGGATGAGTGGGATCGATCCAAAGACCGTGGTTGTCACCATGAGGAGCACGAATGACGTTGAAAGTGTGGCCGCCATCCGTCGAACGATAGACCGCAGTATTCAGCACGTAAACGGTATCGACGCTCTTGGGATCAGCGAAAATATGATGGAAATACCAGGCGCGCTGCGTAAAGCGATGATCGGGATTAATGAGGTTCCAGGTTTCGCCCGCATCCTCGCTGCGATAGATGCCGCCCTTTCCCGCTTCGATGATGGCGTAGACGCGATTTCCGTCGGCGCCGGAAACAGAAAGGCCGATGCGGCCGAGCACTCCGGAGGGCAGGCCGTGACCTTCCAGATGCTTCCAGTTTGCGCCATCGTCGGTGGATTTATAGAGGCCGCTGCCGGGCCCGCCGCTGACGGCTGTCCAGGGATAACGTTGCGCTTCATAAAGAGCTGCGAACAGGATGTGCGGATTGGAGGGATCGAACGTTAGGTCGATAGCTCCCGTCTTGGTGTCTTTGTATAAGACTTTTTGCCAGGTTTTACCGCCGTCGCTGGACTTGAACACGCCGCGCATTTCGTTGGGGCCAAACGCATGGCCCATCGCCGCGACATAAAGCACGTCGGGATTCGTGGGACTGACGACGATCCTGGCGATGTGCCGCGAGTCTTCAAGGCCGATGTGGCTCCAGGTCTTGCCGCCGTCGAGAGACTTATACATGCCGTCGCCCTCGGCGATATTTCCACGCCAGCAGGACTCGCCGGTACCGACGTAAATCACATTCGGGTCCGACGGAGCCACAGCGATCGCGCCGACTGACATGATTCCGGTTTTATCCGTCATCGGCGTCCAGGTGAGGCCTCCATCGGTCGTTTTCCATACGCCGCCAGCAACGGAACCGAAATAGTAGGTCTCCGGATCGCCTGCCACTCCAGCCACTGCGAGAGCGCGTCCGCCTCGGAACGGACCGACTTGGCGCCACTTCATCGCTTTCAGCGCATTTTCATCGAGTGTTTGCGCGTGAAGAGCCGTGCAAGTCAGTCCCAACAGAACCATCGCCACCAGAACCGCACAGACTCTCATCAAACTTTTCAGACCACTCATCGTTTTCGCTCCCAAGCAAACTTTGTTTGCATCAGTACTACGGCGGGTAGTATTCCGCGAGGCCGAATGGTACACCCTGCTCTGCAAACTTCGCCAGAAACAGTTGTTGAATTCCGCCCCTTCAGTTCCTGACGCACCGCGGAGTGCTTTTGGGTACAATCCCGGCGTGACCGACCCTCCCGTTCCGAGCACGTCTACTCTGACTTCGACCGCATCTTCCTCGGCAAATACCTCTCGCGGTGTGTTTAGTTTCGATTGGCTTCGCCAAGCGACTGCACCTGAGAAGAAAACCTTAGTCGCGGGCGGCCTCGGCTGGATGCTCGACGCGATGGACGTGATGCTCTACTCCCTCGTCCTCGCGTTCTTGATGCTCGAATTCGCGATGGATTCGCGGACCGCGGGCTTGCTGAACTCGCTGACTCTGGTTGCTTCCGCGATTGGTGGACTTCTTTTCGGGGTCATCGCGGACCGCATCGGACGCGTCCGCGCTCTCACGGCATCCATCCTCGTCTATGCGCTGGCGAGCGCCGCGTGCGGCTTCTCGCACACCATTCCGCAACTGGCCACGTTTCGCTTCGTGCTGGGCCTCGGCATGGGAGGGGAATGGACAACGGGCGCAGCCCTGATCGCGGAAACATGGCGCGCGGAGCATCGCGGGAAAGCGCTGGGTTTCATGCAATCGGCGTACGCGATCGGAGAAGCGGTTGCCGCGCTTGTCGTGGCGCTCGTACTGCCGCACTTTGGCTGGCGGCCGGTGTTCTTCGTCGGCGTTTTGCCGGCAATTCTCGTTTTCTGGATTCAGCGCTCCGTGCCGGAACCTGAATTATGGAGACAACGCGCGGCGCGAAAAGACAAGGTTTCTATGCGCAAGCTTCTGGAAAAAGGCGTTCTGCGCAATGGAGTTCTTGCCACAACGATGAACGCCTGCAGCATGTTCGGCTACTGGGGACTATTCACGTGGATTCCGGCTTATTTGTCATTGCCCCCCTCACAGGGCGGCCGAGGCCTGAGCCTGGCGAAAACCACGACATTCTTCTTGGTGATTTGCTTCGGCAAATGGCTCGGCTACGCCGTGTTCGGGTTTTTTTCGGATGCGTTCGGGCGCCGCAAACCTTATTTTCTTTATTTGCTCATCGCCGCGGCCCTGGTGCCCATCTATGGAATGTCGCGAAGCGCATTCTGGTTGCTGGCCCTCGGCCCACTCGTCGCGTTTTTCGGGACCGGCTATTTCTCCGGCTACGCTGCGATTGTGAGCGAACTGTTCCCCGGTGAAATTCGCGCTACCGCCATGGGATTGAGTTACAACATTGGCCGGGGATTTTCCGCCGTGGCGCCGTTTGCCGTGGGAGCGCTGGCGCTGCGATTTGGGATCGGTCCGGCGTTTTTCTTGCAGGCTGGAGCGTTTCTAATGGCGGCGCTGCTTGCCCTGGCTCTGCCGGAAACGCGCGGGCAGGTGTTGGATTAACTAGGCGACCGCGGAACGCGAGTGAATGCGCGCGCCATCCGCGCTTAGAGTAAAGTTCATCGCGAAATAAGGAGCCTGCGCCAGGACTTTCTGAAATTCATTTTCCTCCGCATAAGGCCGTCTGGGAACGCGCCGCCCAAGAATGCTGATCTCCAGCGGATCCTTCGCGAACGGATATGGCTTTACTGTGACAAAACCATTCCCGGCGGGCTGAAGGTCCCAATCCGCTTCGCTGCCGTTGCCATTCACGGGAACGGCGTCGATCGTCGAGCCGTCCAGTGGCGCTAGACAAAAATAGAGCGACAAACGGTCAAGGGCTTCCAGACGCTGAAGATTAGCGTGCAGCGCGTGTTCGTCTGCAAAGGACTTCAACAGCGGATCGGCGCGAAGGTCCACTTTGAGCCGCAGTTGCTGCAGCCTCAGCCGCTGCATGAAATCAGTGACAAGATGCGATTCGTTGGACTTGACGTACTTCGCGGAAAAACCCGGCATCGTCGCTCGCGTGCGATCATAAAGACCGGAACAATGCATGCTCACGAGAAGTCCCGCGTAACGGTCCGCCCTGACCACGCGTTCGATTCCGCGCTGATACAGAGCGATGTGCTCCTCGGTGGGAATAGACATGAAATTATACGGAGCAAAGGTCTTGGAATCGATCTGCGGCACCAGCTCCCATTCGGACCAGCCGTTGTCATGCTCCGCGGCAGCCAGGCAGAAGGATTCAAAAGGCTCCGGCCGGCTGAAGAGTTTGTTCCCCAGCGCACGCGCAAAAAAACCGGATAACATGGCATGGTCAGTCTGCCGGATCAGGATCAGCTGATCGCCCTGCTCTTGAATGATCATGGCGCTGCCCTCTTTCGCAGCGGGGCCTATCGTTCGCGCCTCCTGGGGGAGGCGTGAGTTTTCGGCCGCGGGGGGTGGCCGAATGCGACTGAGAATACATCGCCATTATGCTCCCGAGAGCGGCCACTTTCCAGCCCTATCGTAAATGTGGCGATTCGCGGCCGATTCCCGGTATCATTGCTAGAACCACTGCGGGAGTGGCGGAACTGGCAGACGCGCAAGACTTAGGATCTTGTGGCCGAAAGGCCGTGGGGGTTCAAATCCCTCCTTCCGCACCAGTAGCTCCAAAGCGTTCATCACCCTATTTTCGGCCTGCTTCCTGCACACGCCAAAAGGGTTCCTCCTCTGCCGAGTAGGTGTGACTTTCTCATCCCAATGTCGCTGAAGGCCTGCAACTCACGATGCGTGGTAGTTCTCGGTGATCTTTATATTTCGGCGAACGAGGCGTGTTGACATATTCCTGATGTTGACGGCTTTCTGCAGCCGCTCAACGGCAAATGCGTGCCGTTGCAGAAGGCTGTGACGTTTGACTCCAGCCGGTTGAAAGGTTTTTTCAGCGTTTTTCCAAGACCTTGATGCCCGGGCTTCGTTTCGACTCTCCGCTGCAAAATTAGAAATGGTTAATGTTGGGAATTTTCTCTAAAAATCGCGATTCCGGGTCCGCAACGTCGAGGCATTCGAGCGAAGTGTCAGAACCTTAAGGCGAAAATATGTCCAAAAGTGGATAGTACCATTTGCTTTTACATGCTCTCGCATTAGACTGGCAACGCAACTGAGGTTTAAGAGATGGTCAGCGCTGAAAACCTTCTGAAGTACGAATACATGTTGAATCAGGAATGGGCCGTTAGGAAAATGATCCAGAGTTATGAATCGGACTCAAAATTGGCTTATATTCACGGATTTGACGCCGGAATTGATTTACTTTGCGCCAAAGCTAAGTTGTCTAATCCCCCTCTCGCGGAAGCGGTTAAAGAACTGGCGGGTAAATTGGCTGAGGAAACCGCACAGACTCTTCGGTCACTGATGGACAAGAAGAGTGAGATTATTCTTGGGTTGGCTTTCTACGAGAAATGACTAGCGCATTTCCGCCGAGGGTTGCAGCCTCCAGATAAAGTTCCGCAACCGATCTCTCCGCCTCTTGGGGTGGAATTTCCAACCTTGAGCACCCCCTCAGTCACCTATGCTTTGCACGCAAATGGGAGAGTTGCAATTCTAAGGCAGTTGGCTTCAAGAGAATGCCGCGCAAGAGCCTTGGAGCCTCGCCAGCCAGAGATTCGCTCCCTTCGGAACATTTGACTCTTTAATTCCTGTCAATTTCGCGATATGAAGTGTTTCAGCGCCATTCGAAACTTTTCCTGGCACGGAACGATTCTTCGAGGAGCAGGCATGGAGCGCAGCGTTTGCGACATAGTGAATCTTTACAACCCGAACGATCCGCTCGAAGAAGCCTGGACGATTCCCGCGCCGTGGTATTTCGATACGCGTATCGCCGAATTGGAGCGCGCGAGCGTTTTCAGCGCGGCCTGGCAGGTCGTGGGCCGCATGGATCAGGTGCGCGGCGCTGGGCAGTTTTTCACGGCAGAGTTGGCGGGCGAGCCTCTCGTCGTCGTCCGCGGAGAGGATGGTCAATTGCGCGCCTTTTACAATGTGTGCCGCCATCACGCAGCCGCGGTCGTCACGGAAGTTCAGGGCTGCGCGAAACAGTTTCGCTGCCCCTACCACGGCTGGACGTATGGAATCGATGGCGCACTGAAAGGCATGGTCGAGTTTGACGGCGTCTGCAACTTCGACCGCGCAAAAAACGGTTTGGTCCCTGTGCGCGTGGACAGTTGGGAGAATTTTGTGTTTGTAAACCTCGGCGGCCATGCCGCGCCCCTGCGCGATTCCCTCGGCGTAGTCCCGGAGCTTGTCGCCCCGCTTGAGCTGTCCAAAAAACTTCATTTCTTCGATCGCCGCGTTTACACACTTAATTGCAATTGGAAAGTCTACGTTAACAACTATCTCGACGGCGGGTATCACGTCCCGCACGCGCACAAAGGATTGAGCAGCGTCATCGAGTACACCAAATACACAATCGAGAATTTTGAACGAGCTTGCTTGCAATCGAGCCCGCTCTCCTCGGACTCGTCCTCGGAATCCGGGGTCGCGGCAACCAGGCAAGGCCGCGCGTTCTATCTGTGGCTCTACCCCAACTTCATGATCAACGCCTACGAGGGCGTGATGGACACGAATCTGGTTCTGCCTCTCGGCATCAACCGCTGTGCGGTGGTCTTCGACTACTACTTTGCGGACACGGGCGCTGGCGCCGAAACCCGCCACAAAGAAAGCATCGCCGTGAGCGAACTGGTACAGGATGAGGACATGGCGATCTGCGACGCCGTGCAGCGTGGCCTCGGGTCGCGCGCCTATGTCGCCGGACGCCTTTCCGTCCGCCGTGAAGCCGGCGAGCATCTCTTCCATCGCTTGCTCCACGCCGACTTCACCGCGGCCCTGAACTCCCCGGCCGCCGATTGACAAATTCGTGCGCGTACCACGAAACAGATTTGTCAGGAACCGCTCTTCTGTTGGCCGCAGGCTGAAAAATTACTTTGCGATCTTTCTAACAGAGTAACGAATCACGATTCCCGGGCGGGAGCCGGCAAAGCAGCAGCTAAATCCGGTGTTGATTTCGCGGGACGAAGCCGCGAAAACCGCTCCTTCAATCGAAGGAAAGGTGTCTCTAGAAATCTATAACTCAAGCCGGCGACGAGGACCGTACAGGCTAGCGCGATCGGAAACCACAGAAGCGGATGATGAGGACCGAGCCTATTAAAGATCGGCTTTAGGCAGTCCAGCACAAGCGTATTAAGCATATACATTCCATAACTCACGACGCCCATGTAGGCCATGGGTTTCCAACGAAGGAACAGAGCGATGCCGTTGTCTTCTCGCATTACGCAAGCTCCCACCAGCAGACATGCGAGGGGCCAGCGCACCCAATCCCAGATATTCCTCAACGGCCCGAGGCTCACGACGAGCATAAACAGGAGAATTGGCGCGGCCCACCGGTGTCCGATGAAAAGCCTGAATCGTAGAAACCATCTCTCGGAATGAAGCGACTGCGCGAGTATCGCTCCGAGGCAAATGGGAATGGCAATTCCCGCAGCCATTCTCCACGCCAGCGAATTTTTCGGCACGAGCAGTTCCAGGGCGCCGATATCCGTCGCCGCGCGGAGTCCAATCATCAAGCACATGATAATCACCGGCAGCACTCCTCGGAGAACACGGAGGACGCCTGCCCATATCAAGTAAAACTGCTCTTCGACGGAGAGTGACCACGCAAAGTTGAAAATCGCTGAGGATGCAAGCCAACCGGCAAACCAGGTATAGGTGAACGTCAAATAACCCGGAAAATAATGAAAAAAGACGCGTTCACGCCCCGAGCCGCGCTGCAAGGTCAGAACGAGAACCACGTATACGGCTAGAGTTGCATAGTAAAGCGGCCAAATCCTAAGCGTGCGCCGAATGTAGAAGTCGCGAAGCGAAATGCGTCCGTACTTTAGCTGCTCCCGCAGCAATAGGGTGGTGATCAAGAACCCGCTGATTCCAAAGAAGACAGAGACACCGAACGCCCCTTCCCGCAGGACAGGCACCTTCATTAGTGCGTTGTAGTAAGTCGGCCCGCTCACATACCACACGTGAGTCCAAATCACGCCAAGTATGCTGATGGCACGGAGTCCATCGAGTGATTCGAAGAATCGGGTACGCATAAACTGCTGGTGGCTCGGTAACATTCTATAAACCAGATCCTGTTCACATCAGGCCCGTTAGGTTACTCCAGCGAGGCAGTTATTAGAAGTTACTCCGAACGCCCTACGGCAGCCGAACAGCCGTGCTTGGCGCTAAGAGCTGGACTTCTTGCGAATCGCAACTACGGAGTCCCCGCGTTCGCGCGTACTGCCGAACGGCCTGGTCCCTGCAATGCGGCCTCCGGGCGTTCTGGTCTCCTCCGCCTCAATTGACCCTCTAAGGTCCCTCGCCTATACTCTTAGTTTGCGTTGCGGCCTAAGTTCTTACCTGTCTGGCCTCATCAAAGTTCGTGTCCGGCCGCGAAGTGGCCGACAAGCTTGAGTCTTTCCGCAAAATAATGGCGCGCAAGCCGTCAAGACTAGTAAGTATTTTCACAACGAGCAGATTCAGAAAGATTTGAGCGTTGCCGTATCCGTTCACCTGAAGAGAGGATTGTTCCATGGCTGAAGCAACTTGCCGCCGCGAGCTGGATCTGGAGATTCCCGCGGAAGAAGTTACGAAAAAGATCGAGAGCGTGGCAAAGGAATTTGCGCGCGTTGCCCGCGTGCCCGGATTCCGGCCGGGTAAGGCCCCCGTATCCCTCATCCGCCGGCGATTCGCGGAAGACATCAAGGGCGAAGTGCTGCAATCCCTCGTGCCGGAACGCGTAGAAAAGGCCGTCTCCGAACAGAAGTTGACCCCGGTTTCCCAGCCGCAAGTCGAGAAACTTGATTTTGCCGAGGGCCAGCCGCTGAAGTTCCGCGCCATCTTCGAAGTCCTCCCTGAATTCGAGCTCGGCAGCTACAAGGGTCTCGAGATCGAAATGCCCGTCTTGGACATCGCCGAGGCAGACGTTGCGAAAGCCCTCGAGGAGATGCGCGAGCGCGCCGCCGCATTTGCGCCGGTCGAGGGCCGCGCCGTCGAAAACGGCGACCATGTGCAATTGAAGTTGATGGGAACTCCCGCGGGCGGTGGCGAACCGTTGCAGGCGGACAGCGTCCTGTGCCACGTCGGCGCGGAGGAAACCATGGAGCCCTTCAACGAAAACCTGCGCGGCGCGAATATCGGCGACCACAAGAATTTTGAAGTCGCTTATCCCGCCGACTATCCCGATGCCAAGCTTGCCGGGAAAACCTATAACTACGCCGTCGAAGTGCTCGGCATCAAAAACAAAAAACTTCCGGAGCTGAATGACGAATTTGCTAAGGATGTGAGCGATGCCGCGACGCTGGAGGAGTTGAAAAAGAAAGTGGCGGAAAGCCTGGAACATCAGCGCGATCACCGGCAGAAAGAATTGCAGAGAGAGAAAGTCCTTGCCGCGCTGGTGAAGCTGCATGACTTCCCCGTACCCGAATCGCTGGTCGAGCATCAAATGGATGTGCGTCTGGAGCGCGTGGTTCGCTCGCTGGCGGCTCAAGGCGTCGATCCGCGTGCCGTGAACGTGGACTGGGTTTCCTTGCGGAAGCGCCAGCAGGAACGCGCCGCGGACGATGTGAAGGCCGAGTTGATCATCGACCGCATCGCGACCGTGGAAAACATCGACGTGACCGAGGAAGAAGTCCAACACGAGCTGGAACACATGGCCGGCCATAGTGGCGAATCCGCCGAAGTGGCGCGGGCTCGTTTGACAAAGCAGGGAGCCCTCGATAGGATGAAAGCCAAGTTGCGGAGTGACAAAACTCTCGACTGGCTCGCGCAGAACGCTCAGATCAAAACCGTTGCGGCAGCAAGCGCGGCGGCAGATGCGAAGTGAAACAGTCCGACCGCTCGACCACCTAAATGAAAAATTTCGAAGAACCTGAGTATCGCGGTACAACGCTCGTTCCGATGGTGGTCGAACAGACTAGCCGCGGCGAACGCGCCTATGACATTTACTCCCGGCTCCTGAAAGAACACATCATCTTTATCGGCACGCCGATTGACGACCACGTCGCCAACCTGGCCACCGCGCAGATGCTTTTTTTGCAAGCCGAGGACCCGGAAAAAGACATTCAGCTCTATATAAATTCGCCGGGCGGCTCGATTACGGCCGGCTTCGCAATTTATGACACCATGCAATTTGTTAAGCCGGATGTCGTGACCACTTGTGTCGGCCAGGCAGCTTCGATTGCCGCGGTTCTTCTCGCCGGCGGCACTCCGAAAAAGCGCTTCGCGCTGCCGCACGCGCGCATCTTGATTCATCAGCCGTGGATGTCCGGGCTCGGCGGCCAGGCCACCGACATCGACCTCCATGCCAAAGAGATTCTGCGCATGCGCACCGTCATCAACCAACTGCTTTCGCAGCACAGCGGCCAGACTATCGATAAAATCGAAAAAGACGTCGAGCGGGATTTCATCATGAATCCCGAGCAAGCCAAGGAATACGGCATGATCGACGAGATTATTTACAAGCACCGCTAGCGGACGGACGCCGCGAGGGGCGGCGATCTTGCGCGGCTAGTTCCTATAAGGTAGTAGCCATTCGAGTTTCTCTTTTGCTCCAGGGAAAAATCGGCCTAGAATAAGGAATAGAGACTCCGTCGAAGCCCAGCGGAGACGAGGCCTTCACACCAGTGAAAAAATTCAATCCAGACGAGCCCCTGCGCTGTTCCTTTTGCCATAAGACTCAGGAACAGGTCGAAAAGCTGATCAGCTCTCCTTCGGACTATCCGCGCGCTTACATCTGCAACGAATGCGTCGGCGTTTGCCAGACCATTCTTGAAGATGAAAAGCGCGAACAAGCCGCCGCGCCCGCGCGCCGGCTGCCGCGTCCTCCGGAGATCAAGCAATTTCTCGATGGCTACGTCATTGGGCAGGACCGCACGAAAAAGAAGCTCGCTGTCGCGGTCTACAATCATTACAAACGCATCTTCTTGAACAAGCAGCCAGGCGACGTCGAACTGAGCAAGTCAAATATTCTCTTGATCGGGCCTACCGGCACCGGCAAGACCCTTCTGGCGCAGACGCTCTCGCGCATGCTGGATGTGCCGTTCGCCATCGTGGACGCCACGACGCTGACCGAAGCTGGTTACGTCGGCGAAGACGTCGAAAACATCATCCTCAAGCTGCTGCAAGCGGCCGACGGAGACGTTCAGAAAGCCCAGCAAGGCATCATCTATATCGACGAAATCGACAAGATTGCCAAGAAGGACGAGAACCCTTCGATCACCCGCGATGTTTCCGGCGAAGGCGTCCAGCAGGCGCTGCTGAAAATTCTCGAGGGCACAATCGCCAACGTGCCTCCTCAGGGCGGCCGCAAGCACCCGCACCAGGAATTTACCCCTGTGGACACCACCAACATCTTGTTCGTCTGCGGCGGCGCTTTCGTTGGCCTGGAAAAAATTATCGAGAAGCGCGCCGGGCGCCATTCGCTCGGTTTTCATACCGACGCCGCGCCTTCGACTCCAAGCCGCCGCAACACTGAACTGCTCGAGCAGGTGCAGCCCGGCGATCTGATTCGTTATGGACTCATCCCGGAATTTGTCGGCCGCTTGCCCGTCGCCGGCGTGATGAACGATTTGGACAAGAATGTTCTCGTGCGCATCTTGACGGAACCGAAGAACGCTCTGCTCAAACAGTACCAGCGCCTGTTCGAATTCGAAAATGTCCGCCTGCGCTTCACCGATGACGCACTCGAGACCGTCGCGGAGCTCGCCATGCAGCGCAAAGTCGGCGCTCGCGGCTTGCGCATGATTCTGGAAGACCTTATGCTCGAACTGATGTACCACCTCCCGATGCAGCGCAAAGTGCGCGACTTCGTCGTCACCGCGGAAATGGTCCGCGGGCGGGAAATCAATTGGAGCTTGCTCGAAAAGGCCGGATAGGCCGTTTCGAGTTTTTGAACGCTTTTCAGGGGCCCTAATGTTCACTCAAGAAAAACAGGATTTGAAGCGCGTACCCATGATGCCGGTGCGCGACATGGTCATCTTTCCTCAACAGATGACTCCATTCATCGTTGGCCGTGAAGCCAGCGTGCGCGCTCTCGAAGAAGCGCTCGCCGGCGACAAGAAAATTTTCCTGTCCACGCAGCACGACGCTTCCGTCGATGACCCGAAGCCCGAAGAGATCTACGCTGTCGGCACGCTCGCGAACATCGTGCAAAGCGTCAAGCTTCCCGATGGCAATATCAAGGTTCTGGTCGAAGGTGTCGAACGGGCTCGCGCTCTTTCCATCGCTTCAGAAGAGGGCTTCTTCAGGGCCACCGTACGTTTGCTGAACGCGCGTGTCGAGCCGTCTCCCCAGGTCGACCAGACCGTGCAAAAGATCACCAGCCTGTACGAACAGTTCATCAAGCTCTCGCAGAGCCTGAATTACGACACCATGATCGCCGCGGCCCGCGGCGACGATCCATCCCGGCTTTCGGATACCATTGCCGCCAATCTGCAGCTTCCCGTCAACGAAAAACAAGACCTTCTCGAAACCGTCGATCCCATCGAGCGCCTCAACCGTATCGGTGACATCCTCGAAATTGAGCTCGAAAAACTGAATGTCGATCGCAACATCAACACGCGCGTCAAGCGCCAAATGGAACGCGCCCAGAAAGAGTACTACCTCAACGAAAAGCTCAAGGCCATCCAGAAGGAACTCGGCCGCGGCGAAAAGAGCGAGATCGACGAGCTTAAAAAGAAAATCGACTCCGCGGGAATGAGCAAGGAAGTCCACGAAAAAGCGGTCCAGGAGCTCAAGCGCCTCGAATTGATGCCGCCCATGTCCGCGGAATCGACTGTCAGCCGCAACTACCTCGATTGGCTGCTTGCCGTGCCGTGGAAAAAGAAGTCCAAGGAAATCCGCGACATCCTCGCTGCGGAAAAAATTCTCAATGAAGAACACTACGGGCTCGAGAAAATCAAAGAGCGCATTCTGGAATTTCTAGCCGTCCGCCAGCTCGTCAAGAATCCCAAAGGTTCGATCCTTTGCTTCGTTGGCCCTCCGGGCGTCGGCAAAACTTCCCTGGCCATGTCCATCGGCCATGCCACCGGCCGCAAGTTCGTCCGAGTGTCGCTCGGCGGCGTCCGCGATGAAGCCGAAATCCGCGGCCATCGCCGCACGTATATCGGCGCGTTGCCTGGCCAAATCATCCAGATGATGAAAAAGGCCGGCACGGTAAATCCGATTTTCGTTCTCGACGAAGTCGACAAGATGTCCACCGACTTCCGCGGCGACCCGTCGGCGGCTTTGATGGAAGTGCTCGACCCTGAATTGAATCACAGCTTTACGGACCACTATCTCGACGTCGAATACGACCTCTCGAAAGTGATGTTCGTCTGCACCGCCAACGTGCTGCACACCGTTCCGCAGCCTTTGCAGGACCGCATGGAAATCCTGCGGCTGCCAGGTTACACCGAGCAGGAAAAACTGGAGATCGCCAAGCGCTTCCTGGTGAAGCGCGCGCGCGAAGCCACCGGCCTCAAGGAGCAAAATCTGAAGTTCACCGACGAGGGCCTGCTGCACATCATCCGGCACTACACGCATGAAGCCGGAGTGCGCAGCCTCGAGCGCGAAATCCAGAACATCGCGCGAAAGATGGCGCGCAAAGTCGTGACCGAAGGCGCTTCCGTCGGCGTCGAAATTAACCCGGCCAACACGAACGACTTCCTCGGCATCCTGAAGTACCGCGAATACTGGCTCGAAAAACACAACGAAATCGGCTTGACCACCGGCCTCGCCTGGACCGAAGTCGGCGGCTGTGTGCTCGCCACCGAAGCAACCCTGATGGAAGGCAAAGGCCGCCTCACGCTGACGGGCAAACTGGGCGACGTGATGCAGGAATCCGCGCAAGCCGCTATGAGCTACGTGCGCTCGCGTTCTGCGCAACTCGGCCTGGCAAAGGACTTCTATCGCAATATCGACATTCACGTGCACGTGCCTGAGGGCGCCATCCCCAAGGACGGCCCTTCCGCTGGAATCACTATCTGCACTTCGATCGTCAGCGCGCTGACCAGAATCCCCGTGCTGCGCGACGTGACCATGACCGGCGAAATCACCCTGCGCGGCAAAGTTCTCCCCATCGGCGGCGTCAAGGAAAAGCTCCTGGCCGCCCATCGAATGGGCTTGCACACAGTGCTGCTTCCGAAGGACAATGAGAAGGACTTGGCGGATATCCCGCAGGAGATCCTCTCCTGTCTCAAGGTACATTTTGTAGAAACCATGGATGAAGTACTGCAGGTTGCGCTCGAACGCGTGATCGTGCCACTCGAACATCCTGAGGTCGCGCCCGTTGCGGAACCTTTCGTTGCCAGCGCAGAGAAAGACAAGAGTTTGACCAACTAAGCAGCGAAGATTGTGAGTCCGCCCTGCGGCTTTTTCCAGGCATGACGGGGCTCCGCGCTGCCGCCGGTTGCAGAAAGTCTGGTTTGCCCGTACTGGCATGTTTTCGTTTGTCCGCCAGAGCGGTGCGCCACCTCACTAACAATCCGGAATTTTGTTGACCGCTCTGCGGCCACGCAAAAAAGAAGGTCAATTTACACAATCAAAGTTAAGGATATATGAAAGAAACAAGCGTTGAAGGAACCAATCAGATGAGCATTAGCCTCGCCGAGTTAAAAGAAAAAAACATCACCGACCTCGCCAAGATCGCCAAGGAATTGAATATTCCCGGCGCCAGCGGCATGCGCAAACAGGAGTTGATCTTCCAGATTCTCCGCGCCCAAACGGAGAAAAACGGATTGATCTTCTCTGAAGGCGTCCTCGAATGTCTCCCCGACGGATTCGGATTTCTCCGCGCGCCGGAGTACAACTACCTCCCCGGCCCGGACGATATTTACGTTTCGCCGTCGCAAATCCGCAAATTCGACCTCCGCACCGGAGACACGGTCTCCGGCCAGGTGCGCCCGCCCAAGGATGGCGAACGCTACTTCGCGTTAATCAAAGTCGAAGCCGTCAACTTCGAAGATCCCGAAGTCGCGCGCAACAAAATCTTCTTCGATAATCTGACGCCGCTCTACCCCCAGGGCCGCCTCAAGATGGAAACCACCAAGGAGAACATGACCGGCCGCGTGCTCGATCTTCTCTGCCCCGTCGGCAAAGGCCAGCGCGGTCTGGTTAATGCTCCGCCGCGCACCGGCAAAACCATGATCCTGCAATCCATGGCCAATTCCATTACCACCAATCATCCCGAAGTCGCGCTCATCGTTCTCCTCATCGACGAACGGCCGGAGGAAGTCACGGACATGCAACGCACCGTCAAGGGCGAAGTGATCAGCTCGACCTTCGACGAACCGCCGCAGCGCCACATCCAGGTTGCGGAAATGGTTCTCGAAAAGGCCAAGCGCCTCGTCGAGCACAAGCGCGACGTCGTCGTACTGCTCGATTCCGTCACGCGCCTCGCCCGCGCATACAACGCCGTCACGCCGCCTTCCGGCAAAGTCCTCTCCGGCGGTATTGACGCCAATGCCTTGCAGCGCCCGCGCCGCTTTTTTGCCGCCGCGCGCAACGTCGAAGAGGGCGGCTCGCTCACCATCATTGCCACCGCGCTGATCGACACCGGCAGCCGCATGGACGACGTCATCTTCGAAGAGTTCAAAGGCACCGGCAACATGGAAATTTATCTCGATCGCCGCCTCGCCGATAAGCGCGTTTTCCCAGCCATCGACATTCAACGCTCCGGCACGCGCAAGGACGAATTGCTCCTCCCGCCCGACGAACTCGCTCGCGTTTGGGTCCTGCGTAAGGTCTTGAGCCCGCTCTCGACCGTCGAAGCGATGGAGCTCTTGCTCAGCCGCCTAACGAAATCAAAGTCCAACTCGGAATTTCTCGGGTCGATGTCCGCGCCGACGTAAGCGAACCTTGGGCTTCGCCTCTGCATATTCCTTTCCAGAAAAACAATGCAGCGGGATCCCCGCTCTATAGTCTCGTCTCGATGCACAAATCGCTCAGTGGCACGCTCCGCCGGCTCTCGGTATACTGCTTTCCGCTTGCTAAGCCGTCGCGCCGCGTTCCATGTAATAGAAAAAACTCCATGCGGAAACCGCGCCTCATTCATCTCGCAATCCTTTTCGCGTGGCTGTCCATCGCCTGGGCAAGCCCAGCCCAGCATGATCGCGGTTCGTCCGAATCAGCAAACATCGGCGCCGTCAACTTCCCTGTTTCCTGCGCGCCTGCGGTCCAGCCGGAGTTCAATCGCGCTGTCGCCCTGCTTCACTCCTTCTGGTACAAAAAATCAGAAGAGACCTTTGCCGCGGTCGCCAAGGTCGATCCCGCATGCGGCATGGCGGAATGGGGTGTTGCCATGTCGCACTATCATCAGATCTGGGATCCACCCGCGCCTTCCGATCTGCGGGCTGGCTGGGCCGCGGTCAAAGCGGCGAAGTCCGCGGGCGCAAAAACCCAGCGCGAACGCGATTACATAGCCGCGATGGAAATCTTCTACAAGGATTCCGGCAAGCGCACGCACTCCGCTCGCGCTCTCGACTACGAAAAAGCCATGCAGCAAATCTACGCGCGCTATCCCGAGGACCAGGAAGCCGCGATTTTCTACGCCCTCGCCATTCGTGCGGATGCGCCGGCCGGCGACCAAACCTACACCAACCAGAAGAAAGCCAGCGCCATTCTCGAAGGGCTCTTCGCCAAATATCCCGATCATCCCGGCCTGGCCCACTACATCATCCACTGCGATGATTACCCTTCTTTGGCCCCGCTAGCCCTCGGCGCTGCGCGTCGTTACGCCAAAATCGCGCCCGACGCTCCGCACGCGCTCCACATGCCCTCTCACATCTTCACGCGCCTGGGCTTATGGCAAGAATCCATCGATTCGAATCTCGCTTCTGCCGCTGCCGCCAGGAAAAATGGCCTTGCCGGCGACGAACTTCATGCGATGGATTACCTTGTCTATGCATATCTGCAAATGGGCCGGGATCGCGAGGCGCTCAATATCTTGGCCACGCTTCCGAATGTCCAGCCAGACGATGCTGCTTACTTCGCCGGACTCTACGCCACGGCCAGTATTCCCTCGCGGACGGCGATCGAGCGCCGCCGCTGGTCCGATGCTGCCGCGCTCACTTTACCGGCTAACACGTTTCCTGGCGGACGCTATGCGTGGACCGAAGCCGATCTTTATTTTGCTCGAACGCTCGGCGCTGCGCGCACAGGCGACGCCATCGCCGCACGCCGGGATTTGCAGCAGATGACTTCTCTTCGCGACAAACTCCTGGAGGAACAGAACAAATATTCCGCCGAACAAGTCGATATCCAATGCGAAATTGTAAGCGCCTGGATTGCACTCGCCGAAGGGAAAACCGGCGACGCTCTTCGCCAGATGCGCGCTGGCGCGGACCGTGAAGACCTTACCGAAAAGCTTCCCGTCACTCCGGGTGCTATCGTTCCCGCTCGCGAGCTCCTTGGAGAAATGTTGCTCGAAGCCAAGCAATACGCTTCCGCTCTCCAAGAATTCGAGACCTCGCTGAAGCTTGCCCCGGAGCGTTTCAATTCCCTCTATGGCGCAGGACACGCGGCTCAGCTTGCTGGGGATCGCCAGAAGGCATCCGCTTACTTCGCCAAATTGCTCGCTAACTGCCCGCAGGCCGGCGCTGACCGCCGCGAGCTTCGCGAAGCCAGGCTCTTCTTCAATCAGAAGTGATCTGCGCTTTCACGCTTTTCTGTACTCCCGTCTGCCTCGCCCGGAGGTATGACAGGAGTTCGAGCGCGCAATTTTGCATCTCCACACCAAACGCATCCATCTGGTTGGTAAGCAGGTTGTAGCACCACACGGCCGGCACCGCGACCGACAATCCAATCGCCGTTGTCACCAGGGCCTCCGAAATCGATCCTGCGATTGTCTTGATCGCCGTCGCATGCGCGATATCAATACTTCTAAACGCGTTCAAAATTCCGATCACCGTTCCAAACAAGCCAACGAACGGCGCCGTCGCGGCAATTGTCGCAAGTCCGCTCAAGCCGCGTTTCATTTCCTCGTTCATCTCCGCGCTCGAACGCTCCAGACTCCGCTGCACGCCTTCGATCACCTGTTCTTCGGGTATTCCTTCCGGGGCGGCTTGAAAGTCAAGCAGCCCTGCCGCAACGACACTCGCGATGTGACTTTTCTTGTTCTGTTCCGCCAACACGATTGCCTGATCGAGCTTGCCTTCGCGAAAAGGCACAAGAGTTTCCGCGATGTATGCCTGCGATTGCTCGCGCGCCAAACGAAACCGCAAAGCGCGGCTCGTACTCACGCCGAGTGATCGAATAAACATGATCGCTAGCACAATCACCACTCCATGGCACAGCGTTCCCATGGAACGCCACAATTCCAGAAGGTTCCAGTCGCTCACATGTCCCTCGCTTGTCTTGAACTGCTTGTATGGAATAGACACCGTCCCGCGAAATTTGTGCCGGATTGTGAAGTCCAGGCAGGCAATAAAAAACAGTTGCAAGGGGATATTTTCTCTGCAATCCGTGACGCGGCCGGAAATGTTGAAAGAAATCTATTGGGCGGGTTGCGTTTCGATCCACCGCTTCATGTGCGTCTCAAGCACGTTCAGCGGCACTGCACCATCCTCGAGTACCGCGTCGTGAAACTTCCGCTCATCGAATCTCGCGCCGAGCTTCTTCTCCGCTTCTGACCGCAACTCGCGAATCTTCATCTGTCCCAGTTTGTACGCTAGAGCTTGTCCTGGCCACACGATGTACCTGTCCACTTCCACCGCGATGTCCTGATCGGACTTGCCAGTGTTGTCCTTGAACAATTGTATCGCTTGCTCCCGCGTCCAGCCCATCGAATGCATCCCCGTATCCACGACCAACCTCACCGCGCGCCACATTTCGTAGCTGAGCTGCCCAAACTTCGAGTACGGATCCTTGTACAGTCCAACTTCTTCACCCAGACTCTCCGAATATAACGCCCAACCTTCCACGAACGCCGAATACCCGACATTCTTGCGGAACTCCGGCTGCCCTTCCATTTCTTGCGCCAACGAAATTTGCAAGTGGTGTCCCGGCACGGCTTCATGCAGCGTAAGCGCTTCCATCTCCCATTTCGGCCGCGCGGCCAGATTGTAGGTATTCACGAAATAGCAGCCGGGCCGTCCCGCGGACGGCGCCCCCGGCTGATAATAGGCAGTCGTTTGCGAAGGCGCCTTGAAATCCGGGATCGGACAAACGCCATAAGGCAACCGCGGCAGTTTGCCAAAGAGGTGCGCGAGCTCCGGATCGACTTTCTTCGCGAGGATGCGGTAGCCATTTACGAGATCATCCGGCTTGTCGTAGTAAAACCGCGGATCGGTGCGGAGAAATTCCGTAAACTCGTGAAACGTGCCCTTGAATCCCGAAGTGGCGATGACCTTCTCCATCTCCGCTCGGATGCGCTTCACTTCGCTGAGACCGATTTCGTGAATTTGTTGCGGCGTCAGGTTAGTTGTCGTCTGCCAGCGCACGTGAAACGCGTAGGCTGCGGCGCCGTTCGCCAGCGAAGTGGCCGCGATGTTTTCCCGGCAAGCGGGCAAATAGACCTTCTCGACGTAGTCGTGCAGCCTATGAAACGCCGGTATAAGGGCGCTCCAGTAAATCTTTTGCACCTTTTCGGTCAGCCTGGCCCGCTCATTGGGCGGAAAGTCCGCGGGAAATTCCGTGAACGGCTGGAGCAGCGGACTTTTCATCGGTTTCCCGGAAACTAAATCCTCAATCTGTTTTGGCAGATCGCGCAACGCGATTTTCGGCGGCGTGTACCCCAGCGCGAGGCCCTTCTTCAAAAGAGCGATTTGCTGATCGACCGTGGCAGGCAGCGCCAAAAGACGCGCTATAATCACGTCGTAGTCCGCGGGCGTGCGATGCGGCGTATTTTCCAGCGTCTCCGCCGCTCCTTGCTGAATCCCTTCCATTTGATTGATCGGCATCCACAGATTGCGCGGCACCACATTGCGGAACGGCAGGGGATCGTCCCCGTATTGCAATCCTTCTTCCGCCGTCTCGAGCAGTTCGCGATACAAATCGTAATTCAGCTGCTCTCTCGCTGGCAGCGCGTCGCGGGAGATCTTTTTCATCTCCGCAAGGCTGTCATAAAGATGTTTTTTGCGAGCCTCGATTCCCGCGGGCGAATCATCCGTCCAGCGCGCGTCCTGCCCGGAATATCCGACGGAGGTCGCCATCTCCGGGTATTCCTCCATCCAGAGCTTCCAGTCCGCATCCAAATAAGCGCGAAACTTCTGCGTAGTCCCTTCTTGCACACTAGTTTGTTCTGGACGAGCGCTAGGAAAAACCAGCATCGGCAGCACCCACAATCCGCATACAGTCGCGAGAAAAGACAGGAAGGCCATCCGCGTCACGTTCGCCTCCCCTCCGCGTTGGCCAATTCCTTTTCGCGCTCGCGCGCCAGCATCACGACCAGCCGCGCGGTCTCCTCGACATCCATCGCGGTGTTATCCACCAGCACGGCATCGGACGCGCGCACCAGCGGCGAAACCTTTCGTTCCCGGTCGCGTCGATCGCGCTCGCGAACTTCTTCCAGGACTTGCGCGAGCGGCATCGCCTCGCCTTTTTCCTGGTGTTCCTTCCAGCGCCGCTCCGCGCGCTCTTCCGGCGAAGCCTCCAGGAAAATCTTCAGTTCCGCGAGAGGAAAAACGACGGTGCCAATGTCACGCCCTTCCATCACAACTCCTCCGCCAGCTCCCGCTCGCTGTTGTTCAGCGACGAGGATTTCACGCACTCCGGCGATCGTAGCGAGCTTCGACGCAGCTTGAGCCACTTCGGCCGCGCGAATCGCCAGGGTCACCTCTTCCCCATCGAGAAATACACGATTCTTCGAACCCGCGGCTTCCTGGTCGAGTGTTGGAGGTTTGAGTTCCACGTGCGTCGCGCGCGCGAGTTGTTCCAGAGCGGCAACATTATCCAGCGCGATTGTTTTTCGCACCGCCTTGAGTGCCAGCGCGCGATACATCGCGCCGCTATCCAGATATAAGTATCCGAGAGTCTGCGCGACGCGTTTCGCCAGGCTGCTCTTCCCCGAGCCTGCTGGCCCGTCAATGGCAATCGTAAGCTTTGGCATTTGGTAGCACAGCCAATCCTGGCTGTGTGCATTTTTGCAAATGAAAGAAAACTAATACTACAAAGGCAAGATTGCCTGTGACACTCAAAACCCCATGATGTTATAACCGCAATCCACGTAGATAATTTCGCCGGTAATTCCCGAGCCTGCATCCGAGAGCAGAAACGCTGCGGTCGCGCCAACTTCGCCGGGATCTACGTTGCGCTTCAACGGCGCGCGCTCGGTCTGCGTCTTCAGCATATCTCCAAAATTCGCGATGCCTCGCGCGGCAAGCGTCTTTATAGGCCCTGCGGAAATGGCGTTGACGCGGATGGCCTTTGGCCCAAGATCATAGGCCAAATAGCGAACTGTCGCTTCCAGGGCCGCCTTGGCCACCCCCATCACGTTGTAATTTGGCACCACTTTTTCAGAGCCATAGTAGGTCAGCGTGACGATTCCTCCTCCGGCTGCCATAAGTGGCGCGGCGCCGCGCGCCACTGCAATCAGCGAGTAGACGCTGATGTCGTGCGCAATCCGAAACCCTTCGCGAGATGTGTCCAGAAACGGTTTTTTCAATTCGTCGGGCGGAGCGAAACCCACGCTGTGCACCAATCCGTGGAGAACACCGAACTTCTCTCTCAGCTCCTCGAATAGCCGCGCGATCTGGTCATCTTGCGTGACATCGCACATGAATCCCGCAGCGCCGGGCAATCCACTGATTAGATCTTTTGCTTCAAGTTCGAGGCGTTCATTCTGATAGCAGATAGCCAGTTGCCAACCGGCCGCCGCGAGTTTCTGCGCAATGGCCCACGCGATGCTGCGCTTGTTCGCCAAGCCAAAGATCACTGCGGTTTTCGGCGATTCACTCATTCGCTGTGTCTCCAAGTCGCCGGGCTAGAGCCCGGCATCTACAAAATGCCGGCTGGAAGCCGGCGCTACAAAATCAAATGCGGTGGAACGCTTTCTCGATTTCCTTTACCGAATATCGAAGAACGACGGGCCGTCCGTGCGGGCAGCTCATCGGGCAATCCGTTTTGGCTAGTGCGCCGAGGAGCCATTCCATTTTTGTCTGGTCGAGCGGCATGTTCACTTTGATCGCCGCATGGCACGCCGTCGAAGCCGCGATTTTCGCTTGCAGCGTATCGATGGAAATCGCCGCGTTTTCCCGCTCGATTCCATCTAGAATTTCCGTCAAAAGTTTTTCCCCGTCTCCCGGGACGATTCCCGCGGGCACCGCTTGAATCGCAACGCTGCGCGGCCCCATGGGTTCGACCTCGAATCCATTCGCGGCCAGCTCTTCAGCAATCTTCTCGTAAATTACGATCTGGCGCGGCGAAAGCTCAATCACCAGCGGCATCAGCATCCGCTGCGCTTCCACTTTTCCCGCGCGCCGCGCGTCGAGGTGCTGCTCAAATAAAACGCGCTCATGGGCCACGTGCTGATCGACAAGCCACAAGCCGTCGCCGTTCACTGCAACAATAAAACTCGAACTTACTTGGCCGAGTGGCTTGAGGTCAGCGATCTGATCGGGACGCGGAAGGGTGGCTGGCGCGCTCGCGCTCGGCGCAGCGAGATTCCCTGCCCAGGTCGAGCCTGCGAGCGCCGGAGCAGGCGCTGCCGCAGCGAAAGCCGCTGTCCCGGGCTCGATGGAAGATTCCATACCAGCAGGAAATACGAAGCGCTGCTCGACTGGCCTGAGTGCATCGGATGTAAGATCGAAGCCTCCGTCGGAGCCGACTCCCGAACCCACGCCGATTTCTTCCATCGCCGGAATGATGGCACGCGGCACGCCAGAAGCCGCGGCGGCGCCGAAGGCGGCGGGAGAAAACGTGGACGCGGCGGGCGGCGAGCCAGCGGGAATTGCAGCGGCTGCTGCGGCGAAGCTCGGAACGGGACGAACGCTCATCAGCGCTTGGCGGATCGAGTCTCGCGCGAAATCGTGGACGAATTGCGAGCGGCGGAAGCGCACTTCGATTTTTGCGGGATGCACGTTGACGTCGACTTCGTCGTAGGGCATTTCGAGAAACAGCAGCGTGGCGGGAAAAACCGCTGGCGGGAGAATGTTGCGATAGGCTTCGTGAATCGCGTGGAGAATCAAGCGATCACGTACGAGGCGGCGATTGACGAAAACGTAGATGCCGTTGCGGTTCGGCCGTTGCACATCGGGGCGCGAAGTGAAGCCGCGAACTGTCAGCGTGGCGCTTTCTTCGCCTTGTTCGAGTTCGGGCTCCGTGATCGCCGCGCGAAACGCCGCCGACGATCGGCGGAATTTCGACCAGTTCATCCATCGATTGGCGGCCAAAGAGTTGATAGATGCGGTCGGCGAGTTTTTCCGTGGGCGGGCAGTTGATGATTTCCTGCGTCGGCGTGGTGAGGACGAAATGCTTGTCGGGATTGGCCAACGCGTAGTGCGTTACGAGTGACGCGATGTGGCCAAGCTCGGTAGTGTCCGACTTGAGGAATTTTTTGCGCGCGGGAACGCAGTAAAAAAGATCGGCGACGCTGATGGTCGTTCCGGCGGGCAGACCCGCCGGCTTTACGTTGACGAGTTTTCCACCTGCAAATTCGAGCCGCGTGCCTTCGGCTTCCGATTCGTCGCGTGTTTCAAGAAGCAGGCGCGAGACCGCAGCAATCGTTGGCAACGCTTCCCCGCGAAAACCCAACGTCGAAATGGAAAGCAAATCGTCAGCGGATTTCAGTTTGCTCGTGGCGTGGCGCTCGAAAGCCAGCAGCGCATCGTCGTGAATCATGCCGTGACCGTCGTCAATGACGCGGATCATCCGCTTGCCGCCGACTTCCGTTTCGACGCGGATGGTCTTCGCGCCAGCGTCCAACGCATTTTCCAAAAGCTCTTTGACAACCGAAGCCGGCCGCTCGACAACTTCGCCCGCAGCGATTTTATTTGCAACAGCTTCCGGCAATATCCTGAATTCGGCTCATGCCAACTGCTCTTTAGGAGGGTTGAGCTTGACGCGCGACATCGCAAAAAGCGTCAAAAGCATGCCAGCTATCCAGAGGACGTGGCCCTCTCGCGGATACAGACTCTCATATCGAAAGACGACCCAGCAGAGTGGCATCATCAGAATCGTAAGATAGCTCAAAATAATCGTAGCTGACCGCCTGCACTCTAAACTAGCTGCAGAAAAAAAGTAAGTGAAACAATGTCTGGGTTGATTAGGCCGCTGCCAAGCATGGAGATATACTCGATGGGCTTCTTTATGGCAGAAGGACTCGTCCATCTTCACTAAGGGGAGAAAGCAGCGTCATCTTCGGCGCAGGAATATCCTCTTACGCGGACCGGCCAGTCCGACTCGAAATCCCCGACGGCCATGAGAAAGAAACTGACGACATACATCAATAGTCCGGCGGCAACCGAGCACGCCACCTCTTGATGCCCCAGAAGAGTCGGTAGCTGATCGGCCTAACTGGCATTCGAGCTTCCGCACGGTCTGGTGGATCTGACGCGCTCACTCTATCCTTAATCGCGATGCCGAGCTGGTCGAGCTGGTCGGTATCGACCACGAAGGCGATTCGGCCATGAAGTCGACGGCGG
The DNA here is from genome assembly GCA_963718945.1 of uncultured Acidobacteriota bacterium. Taxonomy (GTDB): domain Bacteria; phylum Acidobacteriota; class Terriglobia; order Acidiferrales; family UBA7541; genus Acidiferrum. The sequence continues at coordinate 1,367,223 of CAVRAJ010000001.1, forward strand.
CGGTGGTTTTGGCGAAGGCGATGACTTCGCGCAGCGATTTTTCGCCGGCGAGGAGCATGGCGATGCGGTCGATGCCAAGAGCGATGCCGCCATGGGGCGGCGTGCCGTAGGTGAGCGCGTCGAGGAAAAAGCCGAAGCGGCGGCGAAGCTGCTCTTCGCTGAGGCCGAGCGCGCGGAAGAGGCGCTCTTGAATGTCCTGGCGGTGGATTCGGATGCTGCCGGAGCCGAGCTCGTTTCCGTTGAGGACGAGATCGTAGCCTTTGGAGCGCACTTCCCACGGCGTTTTTTCCAGCTTTTCCAAGTCTTCGTCAACGATGCCGGTGAAGGGATGCTGTGCGCTGACCCAGGTTTTCTCGTTCTCGCTCCATTCAAAGAGCGGGAAGCCGGTGATCCAGAGGAATTTCCATTGGGTGCGGTCGATCAGGCCGAGCGCTTCGCCGAGCTGCAAACGCACTTGGCCGGCGACGAGCGCGGCAGCTTCCGTGCCTTTGATTTGCTGCTTCGCTGAAACGGCGACGACGAGATCGCCTGTTTTTGCGCCGCAGGCGTCGGCAAGTTTCTTTACGTTTTCCGCGCCGATTAATTTTTCGACGGTCGAAGTCGTGCCTTCGGCTGCGAGCTTTACGAAATAAGCGCCACGCGCGCCGTTGGACTTGGCTTTTTCGGTCAGCTCGTCGAGCTGCTTGCGCGAATAGCCCGCCGCGCCCGGAGCAGCGAGCGCAAACACGCTGCCTTCGATCCCCAGCTTGGTTTTCGCTTCTTCCGGAAAGCAATCCGTGACTTCGTGCAGCTCCATGCCAAAACGCAGGTCGGGCTTGTCGCTGCCGTACTTGCGAATGGCGTCCTTGTAGAGCATGTGCGGAAACGGACTCTGCGTTTTGATGCCCGCGACGGCACACGCACGCACCATCACTGTTTCGATGACGTGAAAAATATCTTCCTGGCGCGGGAAAGACATTTCGACGTCGAGCTGCGTGAATTCGGGCTGGCGGTCGGCGCGCAGATCTTCGTCGCGAAAACATTTCACGATCTGGAAGTAGCGGTCGAGCCCGCCAATCATCAGGATTTGCTTGAAGATTTGCGGCGACTGCGGCAGCGCGTAGAACTGCCCGTGATGCACGCGGCTGGGCACGAGATAATCGCGCGCGCCTTCGGGCGTCGAGCGCGTAAGCATGGGCGTTTCGATTTCGAGGAAGCCCATTTCGTCCATGGTCTTGCGAATTTCGAGGACGATTTTGTGGCGCAGCGCGAGGTTGCGATGCGGCTTGGGGCGGCGCAGGTCGAGATAGCGGTAGCGCAGGCGCGTTTCTTCGGCGGCATTGATTTCGTCTTCGATGGGAAACGGCGGCGTTTTGGCGTTGTTCAAAATGTGCAGCTTCGTGGCGATCAGCTCGACTTCGCCGGTGGCGATGTGCGGATTCGCTTTTTGGCGTTTCGATACTTTGCCTTCGACCGCAACCACAAATTCACTGCGAGCCTGCTCGGCTTTGGCGTGCGCCGCAGGCTGCGACTCCTTGTTGAAAACAACCTGCACGATCCCGGTGCGGTCGCGAATGTCGAGGAACAGCAAGTTGCCGAGGTCGCGGCGGCCAGAGACCCAGCCCATGACGATGGCGTCGCGTCCTTCGTCCGAGGCGCGCAGTGCGCCGCAGTAATGTGTGCGTTGCAGATTGCCTAGAAAATCCAGCAAGGTTTTGTCTTCTCCAGTAGCACAGGCACTCTTGCCTGTGTTCTTTGTAGTGGCGGGTCTTTAGACCCGTGGTTGTCCCCTCGCACAGCACGGCGCCGCGCCACGTGCAAACAAAATGCAAGAACGGGTCTAAAGACCCGCCACTACAAAGGCTTGAGATATTCTAGCAGAGCTTGTTCGGTGAGTTTCTGCTGCGAGCCGTCGGCAAGCGTTTTCAGCGTCCACTGGCCGTCGGCAACCTCATTATCGCCGAGGATGAGGGCGAAGCGCGAGCCTAGCTTGCTGGCGCGGTCTAGGGCTTTGCCGAATTTCAGTTCGGTTGGAGGCAGCTCGACGCGGAAGCCGGCGTTGCGCAGGTCTTTGGCGGCGCGGAGCGCGGTGGCGTAAGCGCGTTCGCCCATCCAGGCGATGTAAGACAGTGGCGCGGCGAGTTGGTGAGCTGGCGAGTCAGGACCGGCAGTTCCGACCGCGGACTTCGCTTTCTTGCAGTGACAAGGATCAGGCGGTCTTCGCCGATGGCGAAGCCGATGCCTTTGGTGGGCGGGCCGCCGAGGAGTTCGACGAGGCCGTCATAGCGGCCGCCGCCGCAGACGGCGTTTTGCGAGCCGAGACCTTGTGCGGTGATTTCAAACGTGGTCCGCATGTAGTAGTCGAGGCCGCGGACGAGGCGCCAGTTTTCGCGATAGATCACGCCGCGCAGATCGAGCTCGTGTTTTACGGCGGCGTAGTGCGTCTTGCAATCGTCGCAAAGATGATCGGCGATGCGCGGCAACTTGGCGATGATGGGCTGCTCGTGTTCGAGTTTCGAGTCGAGAACGCGCAGCGGATTTGTTTCGATGCGGCGTTGCGAGTCGGCGCCAAGTGTGTCTTTTACTTTTTCAAGTTCGGCTTTGAGCTTTGCGACATAGCCGCGGCGGCAGTTGTCGGCGGCGTGGCCGATGGAATTGATGCTGAGTTCGGTGCCTTGGAGCCGGCACTTGTCGAAGAAAGTCATCAACATTTCGATCAGTTCCGCATCGATGGCGGGAGCGTCAGGCCCGCCAAGAATCTCCGCGCCAATCTGATAGAACTGGCGATAGCGCCCTTTTTGCGGCCGCTCCCGCCGGAACATTGGCCCCATGTAATACAGCTTCACAGGCTGCGGGAACTGCTGCATGCTGTTTTCAATATAAGCGCGACAGACGCTTGCTGTCGCTTCAGGGCGAGGTGAGGAATTGTACTTTTCTCCCCGAAGATCGAATGCCGCTGAATCATTGTCGCCGCCAGGTCAGCCGCATCAGTGCCTCCAATCGCTCGAAACTTCTCAAGTTTGTTGGGATCAGGACGAAAACTTATCTCCCCATTTTGGAAGAATGTCGCGTCACAGCACGGACCGCGCCACAATTCGGTCGGTTCGTTTGACGGGCAGTTCGGATTTCGCCTAGGGCTATCGCGAAGACGTCTGGGCGGTTGCGACAGATTCTGCGCGGTGGCTGGAGCGCCTGTTCCGCATACCGAGGGGCCAAGTTGCCGCAATCTTGCTCTTTAACCAGTCGAATTCGGCGAAAGGCCGGTCCTCAAAGGAATACATTTCCTTTGAGACGAGTCCGTATGGCCGCCAACAGCGCGAGAGAAGAGTTCTGTCGCTTCCATAGCAGGCGGGCGGATTTCGTCGAAGCCGAAAGTGGCGAAGACTTCATGGGCGGTTTGTATCGACGCGGTTCCAGAGGGCGGTGTCTGGGGGGAGCAGGTCGTGCGTGCCGCGGATGGCTTAGAATTCGCGACGGCAGATACTTCTTTCTTTTTTGTGCCTTCGCTCACTTGCTGCTTGCTCCTTGACAGGATGCCGGGCTGAATCCCGGCGCTACGCGTACTCACAAGATCAAAAGCAGATTCCTCGCTACGCTCGGAATGCCAATTTATAGTGTTTCGTCGTCACTCGCCACTCGCCACTTCTTCTTTTTCTTTATAAATATTTTTGTACTCGACGTAGCGCTGGGCGTAGGCGTCGATGCTGGCTTGATCCGTGCCGGTCAGGGCGCGTTTGACTTTGCCGGGGTGGCCTACGACCAGGCTGCCGGGAGGGATTTTGGCTCCTTCCAGGAGGAGCGTGCCGGCGGCAATGACGCTGCCCGCGCCGACGTGGACGCCGTTCAGGATGATGGCGCCCATGCCGACGAGGCAGCGGGACTCGATAGTGCAGCCGTGCAGCGTGACGGAGTGGCCGATGGTCACGTCGTCGCCGAGGACGAGCGGGTGCTCGTCGCGCATGACGTGGAGGACGCAGCCGTCCTGGATGTTGGTGCGCGCGCCGATGCGGATGTGGTGGACGTCGCCGCGAATCACGGTGCAGGGCCAGACGCTGGAGTCTTCGCCGATGATGACGTCGCCGATGATGACGGCGGCGGGGTCAATATAGGCGGAGGCGGCGATTTGCGGGCGCTTGCCGCGGTAGGGGCGAATGTCGGGTTGGCGGCTCGGCTCTAGCGAGCCGCGCGCGGGGTTCGAGCCGGAATTTTGGTTATCCATAATACCCACCCCCTCCCCCTAGTTTTTTGTAAGTGTTGCTTCTAAAGGATTTAGCGTTTTTGTAAGCTATTTAGAATCAACAGTTACAAGGCACCCTGCAAGTACTGATTCTAAACAACTTACAAGGAAACCCCAATCCGGCCGGCCAGCCCTTAGACTCGATGGATTGCGACCGCGCCGCTTGGGTCTCCAAAAAGAAAATGCGGCAACACGGTTGCCGCAGCGCACTGCCAAGATTTTCCCCAACGGCATTATAGCAAATGTTTGGCCTCATTCAAGAAAAAATCGGCGCTAGTCGATTTGCACCGAGGGGCCGCCGGAAGTGGCGCTGACTTCGGCTAGGCGGGCGGTGACGGCGCGGGCCAGGGCGTAGAGGCTTTGCGTGCCGGGGGCGGATTCGCCGAGGCCGGCGACAGGTTTGCCGGTGTCGCCGCCGATGCGGATGCGGGGATCTATTTCGATTTCGCCGAGGATGGGGACGCCGTAGGCGATGGCGGTTTTTGCGCCTTCGCCGTGGCCGAAAATGTCGATGGGCTTGTCGCAGTGCGGGCAGCGGAAGGTGCTCATGTTCTCGACTACGCCGAGGACTTCGACGTTGACTTGGCGGAACATCTCGATGGCTTTGCGGACGTCGGCGAGGGCGACGGTGGAAGGTGTGGTGACGACAACCGCGCCAGTGACAGCGACGGTTTGGATGAGCGTGAGCTGCACATCGCCGGTGCCTGGCGGGAGATCGATGATGAGGTAATCGAGCTCGCCCCACTCGACGCTGCGGAGGAATTGAATGATGACGCTGTGGAGCATGGGGCCGCGCCAGACCATGGGCTTGTCGCCTGGGTTGAGCAGGCCCATGGAGATCATTTTCATGCCGGCGACTTGCACGGGGATGATGCGTTTATCGGCAGTGGCTTGGGGCTCTTGGAGCGTGCCGAGCATGATGGGAACGTTGGGGCCGTAGACGTCGGCGTCCATTAGGCCGACTTTGTGGCCGAGGTTTACGAGGGCCAGGGCGAGGTTGACGGCGACCGTGGTTTTGCCGACGCCGCCTTTGCCGCTGGCGACGGCGACGAGATTTTTTACGCCGGGGATGGGGTGGCGTTCGGGTTGGGGCATTGGAGCTGGACCAGGAGGCATCGTTTATTCTCCAGACAAAGAAAAAGCAGATTCCTCGCTACGCTCGGAATGACAACTCTTTAATATTTAGCTCAACTTTTAACACGCGGCCTAACTTCTTAATATTCAGCTCAAAAGACTAAACTACCAAATATTCGAACAACTCCAAAAGCGTGTCATTCCGAGCGTAGCGAGGAATCTGCTTTTCTCGGATAGGTCGTGAACCATTCTGCAGCGAGATCTTCCCAAGTTGGATTGCGTGCTTCTATAAGGGCAATCTTTTTCGCGCGGGAGAGCGATTTGATCTGCTTTTCGCGGGCAATGGCGGCCTTCACGTCGCGATACGTCTCGAAATAAACGAGACGATGAATGCGGAATTGGCTTGTGAAACCAGGGAATGTGCCCTCTCTGTGCTGTTTAACCCGTTCCAGGAGTCTGTTGGTCATACCTGTATACAAAGTTCGAGAACGACTAGCCACGATGTAGACGTAATACGTCCTCTCCATACTAAAACCCGAAAAGCAGATTGCTCGCTACGCTCGGAATAACAATTCTCTATACGCTTCTTATACTCGCAGCTCGAACTTTTGTACATTGGTGGCTATGCGTTGGCGCCGTGGCATTTTTTGTATTTTTTGCCGGAGCCGCAGGGGCAGGGATCGTTGCGGCCGACTTTTGCGCCAGTGCGGACGGGTTTGGGAGCTTCCGCTTGCCCGGGGCCGGTCTGATACTTCAACTCTTTTTGCTGGCGCTGTTGTTTGCGTTCCATTTCGCGTGCGAAGGGCGGCAGGCGTTCGGGGGCGGGTTCTGCCGCGCGCGCCGCGGCGCTGGCGACGGCCGCGCGCGCGCCTCCGGGACGCGGAGATTGCGGCGGTTGCTGCGGATTTGGCTGGCGCGCGCCTTCCTGCGGAGGCGGCTCATTCTGTTGCATCTGGATGTGGAAGAGATAGCGGATCGTTTCGTTATCGATGCGCGCCATCATGTCTTCGAAGAGAACGAACGCTTCTTTCTTGAATTCGACGAGCGGATCTTTCTGGCCGTAGCCGCGGAGGCCGATTCCCTCCTTCAAGTGATCAAGCGAGAGCAAGTGGTCTTTCCACTGGGAGTCGACAACGTCGAGGATGATGCGGCGTTCGAGCCAGCGCATGAGGTCGGCGCTGAACTGTTTTTCGCGTTCTTGGTAGCGATTGGTGACGGCCGCAACGGTGGCGTCGGCAAGTTCATCGTGACTGAGTGTGGCGGGATCGGCGCCGGCGGCCTTGGCATCGATGCCAAACTGGCTGTGCACTTCCGCGAGAAACTGCGTGGCATTCCACTGGTCGGGATGCTTTTCGCGCGGACAAAACGTTTCGACCAGCTCGCGCGCGACATCTTCGGCAACACCGAGAACGTAATCGCGCTGATCTTTTCCTTCGAGCGCGGAGCGGCGAATGCCGTAAATCGTCTCGCGCTGCTTGTTCATCACATCGTCATACTCGAGCAGGTGTTTGCGAGCGTCGAAGTTCTGCGCTTCGACGGATTCTTGCGCGCGCTCAATGCGCCGCGAAATCAATTTTGATTCGATAGGCACGCCTTCGGTCATGCCGAAGCGGTACATGAGCTGCCTGATGCGTTCGCCGCCGAAGATGCGCATGAGGTCATCCTCGAGCGAAAGAAAAAAGCGCGAGGAGCCGGGATCGCCCTGGCGTCCGGCGCGTCCACGCAACTGGTTGTCGATGCGGCGGGCTTCGTGGCGTTCGGTGCCGAGAATGTGCAAGCCGCCAAGCGCCACTACTTCATCGTGCTCGGACTTGCATTGTTCGGCGTACTGGCTATAGATGGGTTTCCACTGGTCCGCGGGAACCTGAAAAATTTTGCCTTCATGCTGAAAGAGCACCATCTGCACGGCGGGCTGGGCATTGCCGTCGCCATCGGCGGGGATCACCGCGGGCGCCGCGGCGTAGGGCATGGCCAATTTGTTTTTGAGACAATAATCGCGCGTCATCTGCTCGGGATTGCCGCCGAGGAGAATGTCCGTGCCGCGTCCGGCCATGTTGGTGGCGACGGTGACGGCGCCTTTGCGCCCGGCCTGGGCGACGATGCCCGATTCGCGCTCGTGCTGTTTGGCATTGAGCACTTGATGCGGGACGCCGGCGCTTCTCAGAATTTCCGCGATAGCTTCCGATTTTTCAATGGAGATGGTTCCGACGAGCACGGGCTGGCCGCGTTCGTTATAGTGGCGGATGCCATTGGCCAGCGAATTGTCTTCCTGCAGGATTCCGTTGACGACGGCTTCGAACTTCTCTTTTTCGGTGCGGTAGACGACGTCGCGGTGCTCTTCGCGGATCAGCTTGCGATTCGTGGGAATGACCACGACATCGAGGCCATAGATTTTGCGGAACTCCTCGGATTCCGTTTCCGCGGTGCCCGTCATACCGGAGAGCTTTTTGTACATGCGGAAATAATTCTGGAAAGTAATCGTCGCGAGCGTTTGGTTTTCCCGCTCGATCTTGACGCCTTCCTTGGCTTCGACGGCCTGATGCAAACCATCCGACCAGCGGCGGCCCGGCATCTGGCGGCCCGTGAACTCATCGACGATAATAACTTCGCCGTCTTTCACCACGTAATCGACGTCGCGCTTGTAGAGCGAATGCGCGCGCAGCGCTTGATAAACGTGGTGCATCAGCTCGATGTTCACGGGATCGGAAAGATTTTGCAGGCCGAGCAGACGCTCGCACTTGCTGAAGCCCTCTTCCGTCAGGGTGGCGGTGCGGAGTTTTTCGTCGATGGAGTAGTCGATGTCTTGAATGAGCTTAGGGATGATTTTGTCGATTTTGGCATACTTGTCCGTGGACTCTTCCGAAGGGCCGGAAATAATCAGCGGCGTGCGGGCTTCGTCGATGAGGATGGAATCCACTTCATCAACGACGCAAAACTGGTGCCCGCGCTGAACGCATTGCGCCAGGTCGTATTTCATGTTGTCGCGCAGGTAGTCGAAGCCGAATTCGTTGTTCGTGCCGTAGGTGAGATCCGCGCCATAAGCAGCTTTGCGCTGCTCATCATCGAGATCGTGCACGATCACGCCGACGGAAAGTCCGAGGCCGCGATAGAGCGGGCTCATCCATTCGGCATCGCGCCGCGCCAGATAATCGTTCACCGTGACAAGGTGAACGCCCCGCCCGGCGAGGGCATTCAGCGCGGCGGGCAGGGTGGCGACGAGCGTTTTGCCCTCGCCCGTCTTCATTTCCGCGATCTTGCCTTCGTGCAGCACCATCGCGCCGATCAACTGCACGTCGAAGTGCCGCATGTTCAGAAAGCGGCGGCCGGCTTCGCGAACCAGCGCAAACGCGGGCATAATCATCGGTTCGAGCGTCTTCTTGAGGAGCTCCTTGTAGGTGTCTTCGCCAGGATCGGCGTCCTTGAGTTGCTCCAGCGCCTGCGTTTTCAGCGCGCCGAAGCGTGACTTCAGCTCTTCATCGCTCAGCGCCATCATTTCGGACTCGCGCGCATTGATGGCCGCGATGACCGGCTGCATTTTCTTGATGTCGCGTTCGTGCTTGGTGCCGATAAAGCGGGCGATAACATCGTCGATAAGCTTAGTGACATCCATGAAAGGCTTCAGCGTCTCCTGACCATGCTTTGCGTGCTGGATGCCTCAGGCGGTTGCCTTGGGGCCAGTGCAAACATCTTATTCTAACTGTTTGGATGCGCCAGCGCCAAAAACAAGGACATGCTCGGAAGGGCGACACCCCGACAGCAAGACGGCGCCATAAGTCTTCGTGGCCGCCCGCAAAGAATCTCAGGATGTCTCCGAAACGATAGAGATACAGGCGAAAATGCTCTTTTCATTACAACTCTGCTTTGGGAATTGAATTGCTTACGACGGGATCGTTGTTTCGGGGGCTGCACTCGGGCGCTTGAGATCCGACGCGGGAGTCGAGGGCGAATGATTATCAGCCAGCAGGCGGCGATATTTGCCGCGTTCATCCAGAGTCATATCAACAATTTCGAACGCCATATCCTGAGCCCGGTAGTCCCGCATCAGGGCTGTGGCTTGTACGTTTCGAAGTCCGAGCTGCAGTTTCAGTTGCACTTGCGTGCCGGGGGCAAGATGCCGACTGATGGTGGCCACACCGCCTGAAAGGCTCGCCGTTTTGATCTCGAGGCGGCAGGTTTCCTTCAAGTTTGTGCTCACGGCGGTAACCGCCTTATGCAGCCGCACCCGAGTGTGACGGCGCTGGCGGACAAATTTGGAGTTGGGAGCAACTTCGAGCGGCGCCAAAGCCAGATCTTCCCGGTCGATTCCACTCCTCGCCACATAATCTCGCGCCCAGTCCGGCTCCAGCCTGATCAAAGCTTGCAACGCGGCGATGCGGAGTTCTTGGGCATGCCCCCAACCAAACATCTTTTTGGCCTCCACCATGCGCTTGAGCGTGTTGATCGATTCCGGTGCGTGAATGCGGCCGAGGGCTTCGATAGCCTTCACTTGCAAATAAGGGCCCGCGCCCGAAGGCAAATCTCCATCGACGATGGTCAGCAGGCGGCCCAGCGCTTCGCGGTCGGAGGTCACACCAATCTCGTCGATCACCAAAGGCATGATCAGCGGGTCGACATGATCGAGCAGTTCGAGAAGAATCCGGGAACGTCCTGGAGCGCCGCTTGCGGAAATCTGCCGCACGATACGGTCCTGCGAGTTCCTGGGAAAATCCTTCATCCGCGACGGCAAGAAAACTTCCACCGCTTCCGGATCCAGCTTGCTCAAGAGGCCGGCCATCTCGACGGCCTCCGCGATGGGGCCTCCCCGAACCGTGCTCCGCAGGTATTGCAAGCCCTCTTCGCCAAGATCGGAGGCCAGGTTCGAGATATGCTCGGCGTCTTCTCGAAGGCTGCAGCGGTTGAAGCGCATGGAGAGCTGTTCCATCGCTGTCTGGGGAAGCATCTTCAAGACATTGGTCATGCCGGCGGCCGCTTGCCGCGCGCGCAAGGCTTCATCGACAAATTCGGGAACGCGCTCTTCTATGCCCATCTTCGGGCGTAAAGTCCTGGCGATTCCCGGCCGTTGCGCTTCGACTCCGGAAATCAGATCGAGCGCCTGTTCCATCACCGGGAAGCACCTGCTGGTCGCAGCCTCCTGGCTAAGCCGAACGAACGCAGCGCTCACTAGGGTTTGCAGGTCTGAGTCTTGCTCGACACTGAGCCTTAAGCCCAAATGACGGAGCGCTTCGCCGAGGAGTTTAGGATCGGCCTTGGCATAAAGCTCGGCCATCTCGGACAAACCCATTGCGGTTTTCTTTCGCGCATCGACTTCTTCGCTCTCCGCGCAAGACGCATAGTTCTGCAAGATGCTGATGGCTTGCGCCACATCGCCGGTTTCGATCAAATGAGCGACGTAGGACTGCACGTTTTTCGGAGGGATGCACCACGCATCACCAGACATCAGCACGGCCTGCTTTCCGCTCTCCGGAACGGCGGCCCAAAACTGCCGGTCTAGAATCTCTCGGTGAGACTCGACCATCATTCCCGCGTCGGTCATCTTGTCTTCGTGCGCGCCCAGAATCTTGCGTAGATTTTCGATCTCCTGATTCATGCGGTCCAGCATCTGCCGCACGGCATTCACTTTGACTTCGCCGGTTTCGAAGCGCTCCAGCGCGAACTTAATCGCCAGATGTTCCGCAAGCTTCACAAGAACCGATTCATCCGGCTGCCCGTCGGGCGCTTGCGCCGCGAGCCCAGCAATGGCTCTCTTCAGCGTGTCTTGCGCACTCCCCGGCAATTGAGACAACTGCTCCTGGAACACTCCAGCAGCAGCGACTCCACCTTGTCCTGCGCCGACATGGCCGAAACTCGTTAGCGCGCCCAGGATTCCATAGATCTCATCCTCACTCGGCCCGCTGCTGCGTCCCGCGCCCCGCCATGGTCCGCCGCTTCCGCTGCCAGGGCCGCTTCCTACCCCGCTGCCGACTCCGCCACCACCAACGATTCCCGTTCCACCGCCAAACGCCCCGCCGGTCGCCCCACCCCCCTGACCAAGGACTCCCCCGCCGACCGTGCCCGCCGCATACGGCCCCACCGGCAGGTTTCCTCCGATGCCTGTTGCCACGCCACCCGAGCCGAGTCCCCCCGATCCTGGAAAGCCCGACCCACCGGCACCCGATGTGCCTCCGCCCGCTCCTGCTCCGCCTGTCCCTGATGTAGAACCGCTTCCGCCTGAGGCGGAATCTCCAGTCCCTGTGCCAGCGCCCATCGGCCCGCTGCCTCTGGAGCCTTGTGCCGCTGCAATGAGCTCGAGCAGTTTCTGCGGATCATTCAGCCACTTTTTGAACTCGTCCTGGTCATCGCCCAAGGATGCGGCCGCGAGTTGCGCGGCCATGCTGGCATCCTTCAAGCGCGAGTCCGTGGCAACGAAGCAAACCTCATTCAGGCGTATTCCTTGAGCCCCGGAGAGCGCGGCTTTCAACTGTTTCGCGAGTTCCATGGGTTTCGCTTTGCCAGTGGGAAATGCCCGGGCAAAGCTGACAATCTCTTCCCGGGTGACCGAGGGGAAAAACTGAATGCTGGCCAGCCCGGCGGCGGAAAGCAACTGGGCGAATTGTTTCTCAGCCGGAGCGCCTTCCAAGGGAACGCCATCCAACAGCAATTGGGAGCCGGTCGCGCCGAGCATCAGGCCGGAGTCCGTGCCCGTGGGAATCGCCGTCCGCAGCTCACGCCAAGCGATATCCAACTGTTCGATGGTACGGCTGTGCTCGAACCCGTACAAACGGGCAAATTTCAAAAGTATGTTCAGGCTTCTTACGAAGGCTCGCCCTGCCGTCGACTTGGAATCCGCTTTCATTTGGCGCTGCACCGATCCCTGAATAGGACTACCTATCTAGTACCGTAGGGTTATCGTTCGTTTGCGGCAATGGTACAGAGGTTCCATGTGCCTCTGATGTTAAGCCGCCGAGAGGACGGGTGCCTGACCTGCTCGACCGGACGGCTTAGCTCCGGACGAGGACAGGTGAGAAGGGGGAAGTGGCGCGCTCTTGCATGCCGTCAATTTCTTGCTTTAACTACCTGTTGAGCGCTACGCGGCCACGGCGCTTGCTGCGATTGGTAACGGCCGCCACTTGCGGAAGGCCGCCAAGTTCCAGCAATATTTTTCGCAACCTGGAGCGGTCTTCCAAGTCCATGTCCACAAATTCGAAAGCCATGGCCTGTGGGCGCGCGCCACGCACAATGGCCTGCGCCTTGATGTGCCGCACTCCGTGCGAAAATTTCAGCGAGAGAAGCGAACCCGGGGCCAAGTGGCGTTCGCCCGAGCCGATTCCGCCGCCCAGATTTAGTTCTGGGATAGAGAGCCGGAAGTTCTCGCGCAAGTTGGTGGTTACCGCGATCAGATTCCTGGAAAGCTTCAGGCGCGCGTATCTCCGCTGGCGCATCACAGAGGAGTTAGGCTCGGGATCCGTGGGCTCCAGCGTCAAGTCCTTGCGCTCGAGTCCGCTGGCGTTGAGTTTCTCCAGCGCCATCGTGGGGTCGAGCCGCATCAACGCTTGCGTAGCCGCGATTCGCAGTTCGCTCGGGTAGACCCAGCGCCAGACTTGCCGCGCATCCATGATGTGCTGCAGCGTGGGGCTGGCAGCGGTGGCCCGCAAGCGGCCGAGGGCTTCGAGGGCCTTCAACCTGTGAAAGGGCGGAGTGTGGTCATTCTGAGCCAATTCCACCAGCTTGGGAATGCATTCCGGCTCGCCGCTCATGCCCATTTCGTCGAGAGCCAGCGGCCGGATCAACGCGTCGAGCGAATCGTAGAGGGCGACGAGCAGTCTGGCGCGCTGTTCGGGAGGTGCTGAGGAAAGCTGGCGCACGGCGCGGTCGTGGGAAGAACGCGGCCACTGGCTCAGGCGCACCGGCAGAATCTTCTCAACGGCATCCGGCGCAAAATGGCTCAGCAGACCGATAGTCTCCGCGGCTTCATTGGCCGGGGCCGTTTGAAGAATCTCGAGGAGCCGCTGGGTAGAATCCTCGCCAAGCCCTCGGACGATTTGGCCGAGCACTTCGCAATCTTCACGGAAGCCGCAGTGGCCGAAACGGTTTGTTACGTAGTGCAAGGTCGCCTTGGGCATGAGTCCCAGGATTTCCGTCATTCCGTCTGCAATGTGTCCGCCGCGCAACGCCTCTTCGATGAATTCCGGCAAACGTTCTTCGGCGCCGATGCGGGGACGCAGGCTTTGTGTCGAACCTGGACGCTGCCGCTCAATGTTATCGAGCGAAGAGAGGGCCTGTTGCATCGCGGGATAACAGCGCTTCGATGCGGCTTCCTGGCTCATGCGCACGAACGCCGCGCTAATCAGGGTTTGCAACTCCGGCTCGCGCTCGATGGCCAGTTGATTTCCCAGCCGGCGGATCGACTCCATCAGCGCGCTGCCGTCTCCGCTGCCGTACAACTCCGCCAGATCGGAAAGCCCGATCGCCGTGGTGCGGCGCGCTTCCGGCGCTTCCAGCGCGATGCACGCCGCGTACTTCATCAGAATCTCATTCACTGTTTTTAGTTCGCCGCGCCGCAGCATTTCCTCGAGGAAAGCTCGCACGTTGCGTGGCGGCACGCACCAGGCCTCATCCGAAGTCAGCACTTCCTTCTTGTTCTCTTCCGGCACCTGCTCCCAAAACTCTTGATCGAGCAACTCCGTATACGTCTGCACCGACAGTCCTGCCTGGGCCATCATTTCTTCCTGGGAACCGAGAATCTTGCGCAGCGCTTCGATCTCGGAATTCATGCGATCCAGGAGTTGTTTGACGGCGTTGACGCGCAGCTCGCCGCGCTCATAGCTGTCCAGTGCAAAACGAATCGCCACGTGTTCCGCCAACTTCAGCAACATCGGCTTGTCGGCCTTTTCGTTGGGCGCCTGTGCCGCCAGGCCGGCCAGCGCCTGCTGCAACGTGAATTGGGCCCGCACCGGCATCGCGCTTAAGCGCGATTGAAAGGTCGGAACGTCCATCTTCGTTTCGGGGTCTTTGCGGGATTTTCCGAGTTGCGCAAAGAGCGTTAGCATCGCGCGAACATCTTCTTCCGCAACGCTAAAGCCACTGGCCCCGGTCCCCGGCCCTGCGCCAGCTCCGCCAGGCATCGGGCCGCCACCGCCGAGGGTGCTGCCGCGAAGTAGCGCCGACGCCGTCAGCCACTTCCCTGGTGCAGCTTCCCCGCCAGCGCCGCCAGCACCTCCACCGCCGACTCCGGTACCCCCGCCACCGACTCCGGTACCTCCGCCACCCGCGCCCGTTCCCCCGGCGCCGCTAACGCCAACACCACCTCCACCTGTGCCGCCCCCCCCGCTACCCGTGCCTCCGCCACCGCCCCCTATTCCACTTCCGTCCGCACCACCGCCAGTCCCAGAGCCGCCTCCGACTCCCGCGCCACCTTTGCCACCAGCCCCGCTCCCTGATCCGCCGCCGCCTCCGAAACCTGGACCCCCACCAGAACCGCTGCCTGGCCCACCACCTGTGGCGTTGCCGGTTCCTAAACCACCTCCGCCAGTAGAACCACTACCGCTGCCTTCCCACAGGCTGCCTCCTTGGCTGGCTGTTCCTGTTCCACCGCCAGAGCCAAAACCGCCAGCACCCGTGCCTCCGCCTCCGGGTACTCCCCCTGGGCCGCCGCCTCCAGGGCCGAAACCTGGGCCGGTTCCTCCACCGCCACCACCACCGCCGCTACGTGCACTTTCAGCGGCCAGAATCATTTGCAAGAGCTTGTTGGGGTCTTCGAAGAAATCCTTGAACTTGTCCCCTTGCGCTCCAAGAGCTTTGGCGGTGAGCTGCGCCGCGACCTTAATCCCAGCTATGGACGAATCCTCCGCAACATAGCGAATTTCGTTAACCTTGATGCTCGATTCGCCGGCGAGCGCGGATTTCAATTGTTCGGCGAGTGACGAGGGCTTTGCGTTGCCGCTGGGAAAAGCGCGCACGAATCGAGCAAATTGTGGTTGCGTCAGATTCGGAGAGAAGTGAATACTGGCAATACCTGAGCCAGTCAACAGTTGCGCGAAACTCTTTTCACCTGCCGATGCGCCGAGCGGCACGCCGTCCAGCAAAATTTGGTTTCCAGAGGCTCCCAGCAAGAGGCCGCTTCCGACGCTCTCATCAAGCGCACTTCGGAGCTCTTTCCACGCAGTCTCAAACTGCGCCGCCGTTCGCACGTGGCCAAATTCATAGAGGCGTGCGAATTTCAACAAAATGTTCAGGCTGCGGACGAAAGCCCGCGCGCCCCCGCGTGATTCGGGACTCATGCTATCCGGCGAGGAAGCCGATCCTCCCCATGCTTCCTACTAGAGTAGTGGCCTCTTGTGTTACAGACAAGCTTCATGGCATTCATTGTAACCTTCTCAATAACAGAGTGTTGGCAAGATGAGCACGAACTCTGCCCTTCCGGCTGGGTGGAATTGTTGCGTCTTACCCGATTCCGGAATACCCTGTCTTGTCGGGTATCGCCGTTAGCTCTAAAATACCCCAGAAATGGGTCCATAGCCCTTCCGCCGCTGGAGGCGCTCGTTTTATGGGTGCGGATTCGGCTACAACTAAAAGCAGTACAGATTAAAATGTCGGACCAGCCCCCACCTGACCGTTACAAGGCGGACATGCCGCAGATACCCGGAGTCTCCTCGCCGGGATCACGCGGGGCCGCTTTTAAGAATCCCACTCTTCGGCTGGTTGGCGGTCTTCTCGCCGTGCTTTTGGTAATTTTTCTTGGCGCCCGTTGGATGCTCCGCCCGAAGCATTTAGAGCCTCCTCCGGTTGAACCTCCTCCTCAAATTGAGGTCCCTTCGCCCGCGCCTGATCCGAAGGCAGCGCTGCCCCATGCTACGGAGCAGGAGCCCGACATCGCTACTCTCTCCGAGATGGCCCAGCCCTGGTCGACAAAACAGTTCTTCATGCGCAATGGTCTGACGGGAGAAAATGTTCCTGCCATGCTGATTCGCTTGCCCGCAAGTTCCGCGTCCCAACCGAACGGGTATTGGGCGCTTTCGCTGAAAGCCCCCTATGGCGATTGCCAGCTCGAATACGTAAAAGATCTTGCCAAGCTAAAAAGCGACTATGACTTCAGGGCCCCGAGGCATCCGATGGTGGGCAACCCCTGCAGCCGCACGGTTTACGATCCATTGAAGCTCACAAATCTGCCTGGCGATGTCTGGGTGCGCGGCGCTATTGTTCAAGGTTCAGATCTCCGGCCTCCGCTAGGCATCGAACTCAACGTTCAGGGGAAAAATATTCAAGCCATTCGCATGGAATAGTTCCGCCAGATTTCCTCCTTAGATCTTCCTTCGCGCTTTCCCGCGAAGTTTTTTCTTTATCCTCCTTGACAACCCATGCCTTGGCCAGATAAAGCTCATCTCCACCATGGAGAAAACATCGATGCCCACAAACTTCGTCACAAACCGTCGTCGCTTTTTGCAAAGCGCTGCTGCAGTTTCCTCTCTCGCTCTTGCGCCCGGCCTCGAGGCCGCCGCAGGTTCGTCACAACATCCTCCCGCTGCGGATTTCTCCGGCCTGAAGCCACTGGGCGCTCGTATGAAACCCATCACCGCGGAAGAATTCCGAGCGCGATTGGATCACGCCCAGCAGATCATGAAAGATTTGAAACCTGGCTTCGACGCGCTCTTCTTTGCTCCCGGCACTTCGCTCTATTATTTCACGGGCATTCACTGGGGCTTGAGCGAACGCCTCGCCGGCATGGTTCTGCCGCGCTCTGGCAAACCTGTCGTCTTTTGTCCGGGCTTCGAAGAGGGCCGGTTCCGCGAACAATTGCGTTTCCCCATGGAACTCCGCGTCTGGCAGGAAGACGAAAGTCCCACACAACTCGCCGCGAATGCGCTCGCCGATCAAGGCATCCGCACTGGAAGACTCGGTGTCGAAGAAACCGCGTATTTCACGTACTCCGATCACCTGCGCGCGGCCGCTCCCGGATTCGAATATGTCTCCGCGGACCCCGTCACGATCGCGTGCCGCGGCCGCAAATCGCCGCACGAACTCGAATTGATGCGCCTCGCTTGCTCAGCTACTTTTGACGTCTATAAACCGGTGTTCGCGGCGCTGCGCGAGGGCATGTCGCAGAACGACATCGCACATCTCGTGGAAGCCGGCTTCTCGAAAATGGGGTTGCGCGGCGGAGCGCTGGTCCTTCTCGGTCCTTCCGCGGCTCTGCCTCACGGAACTCTTCATCCGCAAACGCTTAAGGAGGGTGACGTCGTCCTGATCGATGGCGGCTGCGGGGTGGATGGCTACGCCTCGGATGTCACGCGCATGAGCGTCCTCGGCAAGCCTTCCGAAAAAATCGCTAAAGCCTATGAACTCACACGGCAGGCTCAGGATGCCGCTTTGGACGCCGCGCGCGCGGGGCGGCTCTCCGGCACTGTGGACGATGCCGCTCGCGCCGTTATCGTCAATGCCGGCTACGGGCCCGGCTACAAATACTTTACGCATCGACTCGGCCACGGTATCGGCCTCGATGGCCACGAGCATCCCTATCTCGTCAAAGGCAGCAAAACCAATCTCGAACCCGGCATGACTTTTTCAAATGAACCTGGCATCTACGTTCCGAGCGAATTCGGCATGCGCTGCGAAGACGACATGGTCATCATGCCGGACGGCCCCGCGCAGCTCTTGACGCCAAACTTCGCCGTTTCGCTTGAGAAACCGATGGGCTGAGTTCACGCGCGGCGAATCGCCTCGCAGAACTCAACAATTCTCTGTTCCGCCCAGAATCGCTCTGTGCCGCTCCGGTTCGAAATGAAGCCGCAATGCCCGCCGTGCTCCGGCGTGACGAACTGTACCGCAGGGTTTTGCGCAGGGTTTGCGCGCAGAAAGGATTCGTAAGGCACAAACGGATCATCCTGGGCCATGATCATCAGCATCGGCACGCGCACCTCTGCAACGACTTTCTTTGCCCCCACCGCTTCGTAATATTCCTGCGCGTCCCGGTAGCCGAATTGCGGCGCTGTAATTTTGTCGTCAAACTCCCGCACCGACCGCACCGCGCCGAATCCATTCCGCGGATAGCGCTCTGGAAACAACCTGGCTTTCCGGCTGTAACGCGCCATCAAACCCTTCACAAAATGCCGCTGGTAGAAAAAATTATCCCGGCGATCCAGCGCATCAGCGCAGGCCCCGAGATCCATCGCCGGACACACCACGCAGACTCCGCGAAGCGTCTTCGGCACTGCTTCTCCAAACTCTCCGGCCATCTTCGTTACGAGATTTCCGCCCATCGAGTAGCCGACGAAGAAAATCTGTTCGAACCCATCCCTGTTTGAGAACTCCTCGAGCACTGCCCTGTAATCGCCGCTCATTCCGGAGTTGTACAGCGTCGGTGTGAGCGCTTCCGTGCCTCCGCAATTCCTCTGGTTCAGCCGTACCGCGTGATAACCCAGCCGAAAAGCCTTCTCAGCGATGCCGCGCACGTAGTTCGATTCGCTTGAGCCTTCCAGCCCGTGAACAATCGCGATCACGGGAGCATCGGGCTTTTTTCCTGGCTGCCAATGGCATTGCCCAAGAATCCGCGATTCCGCATCCACTTGAAATAACCGCTCCTCCGCAAGCGGCAGGTCAAATTTACGCGGCACAAACGCCGCCGCGATCGTCATCGCGTGGCCATTCTTCAGCAGCGCGTGCGGCTCAAACTTCTCCATCCTCAAGCCCATGAACGAACTGTAGTGCAGCCCTACCGGCCAAGCAAGTTCCACGACTCGACCAGCTGAGCAGCCAACTTGACCGCAATCCCATTGCCCCCTAGAATAGAAGTTTCACAGTGATTGATTTTTGCAATCTGATGCATTCATCTTCCGGCCCAGCGGCCACCCGCTGGGCTGCGCCATTTTAGGGCACTAATTCCAGAAGCGAGGTTGGAATGATTGACGGTCCGATTCCTGATGGTCTTACTTTCGACGACGTGCTTCTTCTGCCCGGCAGATCCTCCGTGCTCCCTGCCGAAGTCGACACGCGCACCTGCTTCACTCGCAAACTATCGCTAGACATCCCTCTGGCCTCCGCGGCCATGGACACCGTAACCGAATCGCGCCTGGCCATCGCCATCGCCCGCCAGGGCGGCATCGGCCTCGTGCACCGCAACATGCCTATCGACCGCCAAGGCGAAGAAGTCGACCGCGTCAAACGCTCCGAAAGCGGCATGATCGTCGACCCCGTCACCATCTCCCCGGACATCACCCTTCGCCAAGCCCTCGAGATCATGACCAAATACCGCATCTCCGGCCTTCCCGTCACGCGCGGCACTCGCCTCACAGGAATCCTCACCAACCGCGACCTGCGCTTTGAAAAAAATCACTCACAACTCGTCGGCTCCGTGATGACCAAGGACAATCTCGTCACCGTGGCCGTCGGAACCACGCTTGAGGAAGCCGAGCGCATCCTGCAAAAGCACCGCATAGAAAAGCTCCTGGTCGTCGACCAGGATTTCAATCTCAAGGGCCTCATCACCGTAAAAGACATCCAGAAAAAACGCGCCTATCCGCGTGCCGCAAAGGATGAACAGGGCCGCCTGCGCGTCGGCGCCGCCATCGGCGCCACGGGCGACTATCTCGAGCGCGCCGTCGAAATGTTCAAAGCCAAGGCCGACGTCCTCGCCATCGACACCGCCCACGGCCACACCTCCCGCGTCATGGAGGCCATCCAAGCCATTCGCCAGCGTCTTCCCGAAGCCCAGCTCATCGCCGGCAACGTCGCCACCTACGAAGCAGCCAAAGATCTCATTGCGCTAGGCATCGACGGTTTGAAAGTCGGCATCGGTCCCGGCTCGATCTGCACCACGCGCGTCGTCACCGGCGCCGGCGTACCGCAGCTCACCGCCATCATGGAAGCTTCGCGCGCCGCGCAAGGAACCGGCATTCCCATCATCGCCGATGGCGGCATAAAGTATTCCGGCGATATCACGAAAGCCATTGCCGCAGGCGCTTCCTGCGTGATGATCGGCAGCCTCTTCGCCGGCACCGAAGAATCGCCCGGCGAAACGATTCTCTATCAGGGCCGCACCTTCAAGTCCTACCGCGGCATGGGCTCGATGGGGGCGATGGACGCGGGTTCCGACCGCTACGCAACCGTGCAAGATACGGACGAGCGCGGCAAATCCGTGCCGGAAGGTGTTGAAGGCCGCGTGCCTTACAAAGGCCCGCTGGGCGCGCTGACCGATCAACTCGTCGGCGGCCTAAAGAGCGGTATGGGCTACGTAGGCGCGCCCACACTGCGAGAACTAACGGAAAAAGCCCGCTTCGTACGCATCACGGCGGCCGGCCTCCGCGAAAGCCACGTCCACGACGTCATCATCACTCGCGAAGCCCCCAACTATCGCATGGAATAAACGTGGAGTGCATGAGCCCCGCTCCCGCATTTCCGGCCGCTTGACTATCTTTCCGAGGACCACCATCTCGTCTCAAGAGATGAAGCACCAGTAAGCTAAACTATAAGGCTGAACCGGAGACTTGGACTTGTCTGACCCGCAACCCTGGCGCAATCCCCGCCCTGCCCCGCAATTACCGGAAATGCAGCCCCGCCTGCACAAATTGCTGATACCCGCCTGGCTTCGCGCCTGGTGGCCCGCTCTGCTCTGGGCCGCCATCATCTTCACGTTCTCGACCGACACTTTCTCTTCTGAACACACCGCGACGATTCTCTCATTCATTGTAAAACGGCTTTTTCCGCACCTGACTTCCCATCAATTCAATTTTATTCATCATCTCATCCGCAAAGCCGCCCACTTCACCGAGTATTTTATTTTTTGCGTCTTGCTCTACCGGGGCTTCCGGGGCGATCGCAAAGGCTGGCGCTGGTCCTGGGGACTCTCCGCGCTCTTCGTCGCCGCTGGTTACTCCATCATGGACGAAATCCACCAAGCCTTCGTCGCCAGCCGCACTGCTTCCCCTTATGATTCCCTTCTGGACTCCCTCGGCGCCTTTTTCGCTTTCGCCGCCCTATTCCTTTGGTTCCATTTCCGTAGATCGAAAATGCAAGAAATCGAGGCAGCAGTTGGCACTTCTCCGCCAGCGGCAAGCTGAAAGACGCTGTCAACCGTCCGCATCTTTCTTCGACCTGGTTTCACGCATTCCCTTCACTTAACGTTTTGCCAGCGCCCATAGGCAATGTTACCTTTCTTGCCAGCGAGGGTGGCCGAATCCTGTGTTATTTTCCGGCAATTCTGCCCGCGACAGAAAAAGCGAATCGCAAGCTTAGCCGCCAATAATGAAGCCCAAGAAACCTCCCGTTTTCCAGTACATCAGCCTTGCGCTTCTATTTGTCCTGGCTGCGAGCTACCAAGTACGCTCGACGCTCTATGCATTCCCCGATTATTTTCATCTGAAGATCGCTGCCTATCCATTCTTCGTCGACTATGTGAAGGGCCGGCCTCTTCTTGTACAGGCGGCGCCGGGTTCCGGGGTAAAAGCAAACGACGTCCTGATCTCCGTAAACGGCCGCGCGTTTACAGGATTTGCCGTTCTCGGCGAAGCCATGCGCGTTGCAAAGCCCAATGACACTCTGACAGTGGAAGTACTCGCTCCAGGAGACGCGGCGCCTCGCAGCGTCTCGATGCGGCTCGCACAAGTCACTTCTCCGCGCGTCGCATGGGCCACCCTTACACTCTGGGCGCTAAAGCTCGTGATGCCCACGTTTTGTATCCTTCTTGGATTCTGGGTGGCCGCTGTGCGTCCGCGCGATCCTTCCGCATGGCTTCTATGCTTCATCATGCTGTTTTTTTCTGTTTTTTACAGCGACGGATCGGAAACCTGGGGACCGGTCATTCGCGACCTAGCAACCGGCTATCGAGTTGCCATCGGCAACAGCTGGCCAATTTTCATGCTTCTCTTCGGGCTTTATTTTCCCGAGCCGTTCCCTGGCAAAGATCCTGGGTGGTGGCAATGGTCGAAGCGCATCGTCATCACGGCGTTGGTCGCGTTTTGCATCTTGAACGTTGTCGTACGGGTCGGCCAGGTCGAGAATTTCGCTTCCGTAGCATCGTTATCGGGCATCCTCGACCGTCTCGCCAGAGTTCAATTCGTTCTAGCGTTTGCAGCCACGGGTGCCTTTTTTGCCTGTCTGTCGGTAAAGAGGGCCAAGGCTGTCACCCCGGACGCCAAACGCCGCTTGCAACTCCTCTATGCCGGTTCGAGCATCAGCATGGGCCCTGCCTGCATTCTCTTCGTAACGCAGGGCATCAAGGGCGTCGCGCTCGAGCAACTTTTCCCGGAGTGGTTTGTTCTGTCCGCGCTCTCCTTGATGCTTCTGTTTCCGGTTACTCTGGCCTACGTTATCGTCGTACACCGCGCGATGGACGTCCGCGTGGTCATTCGCCAAGGCCTGCAATATGGCCTTGCAACCACCGGCACTCGCGTTCTTCAGGTTGTGCTGGGTATCTTCGTCATTTGGACGGCCGTGAACCTCAGTCTCGACCCGACACGCAGCAAGCCGCAAAAAATAGCGGTAGTCGGCTGGGGCGTAGTCCTGGTGATTTGGTTGCGTCGAGGCGCGGAATTCGTCCGAAAATGGATCGATCGCCGCTTTTTCCGCGAGGCCTTCAATGCAGAGCAAATCCTGGAAGCTCTCAGTGAAGAGGTTCGCTCGATCGTCGAAAAAAAGCCTCTGCTCGAATGCGTCGTTACAAAAATCTCGGAATCGCTCTACATTCCGCGCGTCGCGGTGCTCCTGGAAGAGGACGGCCGGTATCGCCCGGCGTTTGCCATCGGTTATTCAGGCGCGCTGGACGCCGATTTGCTCGAATCCGGCGGCACGGTTCAACGTCTCAAGCGGGAATCCGCTCCTGAACGCATCTACCTTGATGATGAAGATTCCTGGGTGAATACGCGCGAAGTAACCGACGAGGAGCGCCAAAAACTGGCCTCCCTCGATCCACGACTGCTCATCCCGCTTGCCGTGAAGCAGAAATTTCTAGGAATTATCAGCCTGGGCCAAAAGCGCTCGGAAGCGCCGTACACCAGCACAGATTTGCGGCTGCTCAAGTCCGTCGCCATGCAAACCGCTCTCGCACTTTCCAACGCCGAGCTCACCACCGCTATCGCCGATGAGGTTGGCCGCCGCGAAAAGTTAAACCGCGAAATCGAAATTGCTCGCGAAGTGCAGGAGCGTCTCTTCCCCCAGCATCTTCCAGGAATTACAGGCCTGGACTACTTTGGCCGCTGCCGCACTGCTCTTGGCGTCGGCGGCGACTATTACGATTTTCTCGACCTGCCCGACGGTAAACTCGGCGTGGCTCTCGGCGACGTGTCCGGCAAGGGCATCGCCGCCGCCCTCACCATGGCCAGCCTGCAAGCTTCTCTCCGCGCCGACGCCATGCGCGCGGGCAACGACATCGGCAGCCTTATCACCCGCGTCAATCGCATGCTCTATGACGCCTCCACCGAAGACCGCTACGCCACGCTCTTTTACGCGCAGTACGATCCCGCAACTCGCCGCCTCAGTTATGTGAACGCCGGCCATTGCCCGCCAATTCTCGTTCGCAGCGCCGCCCGTGGCCAAGCCTCCGGCAGCCCTCTGGTTGAGCGCCTCGACAGAGCCGGCGGTACCGTTGTTGGCCTATTGCCCGATTGTGATTACGAGCACGCGGAAGTCGTTTTATCTCCCGGTGATTTGCTTGTGATTTACACCGATGGTTTCAGCGAAGCCATGAATCCCGCGCTTGAAGAATGGGGCGAGCATCGTCTGATCGACGCTATCGCCTCCTGCAACGGTCAACCTGCAAAGGATTCCATCGCCAAAATCATGCAAGCCGCCGACGCCTTCGCCTCCGGCGCCCCACAAAGCGACGACATGACCCTCGTCCTTCTTCGCGCCTTGTAGGCTCGCTCGTTGCGCCCAATTCCCCGCCAGCCGCTGCGATTTAAGTGCTTATTGATAAAATCATTTCTTGGTTTATGTAAATTAGTGTCGCCTCTTCGCAGAAATCGCTGCGATACTGCCTAGCACTAACACTCCGAATTCCCGTTCCCTTCGTGAGTAGTCAGTTATCCGGAAGTTGCGCGCGATAGCCCTTAAAACGTCAAACTCGTTAGTCCGTTCACCGGACATGTCCCGGAGTACCACCAGCAAGCTAGTAGGCAATTCGAGACGGGCGTTCATCGTGCGGCTCGACACCAGATTTTCAATGAAATAGGCTTGAAGAATGGACCAAGAACATCGTGGGTTAAGGTTTGCGTTCAGCGCCACTGCCGAGATCGCTCCCGAAAGCTCGCCCACGGTTTTCGCCCCCGCACGTGTGACGGAGCTAAGCTTGCGAGGGTGTTTTCTAGAGACTAACGCTTCGTTTGATCTTCAGCAGCCTGTCTTGCTGAAAATCCATCACTTTGAAGAATATGTCGAGGCCGAGGCTTCGGTTCTCTATGTCAAGCCATCGGGCATGGGTCTGGTATTTCGCTCAATAGAGCCTCACTTTCGAGAGACATTGCAGAAATGGGTTCTCACTGCGCTGGATAACCAATCTGGTGCGCGGCCAACTTCGGAATAGTTGTGTTACCGGACGTCTGTCCCAGAGTCGATTTCACCTTTCCGGTAAATGAGTGATCGATGGTTCAAAGAAACAAGCCTTCACAACCCGCTAAACGACGCGCTGTTCGACGCTGCCCTTTCGTCGCTTCTGCGGAGGTGACCGAGCTGCGTTCCGGAACGCTGCTTTCAGGGCGCTCCTCGGAACTGGGCCTTGGGGGCTGTTATGTTCGACTCGCTGAATCCGTTTCCCGAGGGCGCTCTCGTCGGGTTGAGGATTCTCAGGGATCAAGGCGTTTTCGAGACTAAGGCAAAGGTAGTCTACTGCGACCCGGGATTCGGGATGGGCCTGGCCTTTACAGACATGACACGCGACCAGCGATCACTACTAGAAGAATGGTTAGTCGAGATCGTTAGCCAGCTCAGGCCAGTTTCGTAGGTTCACTTTTCTGGCGAGTGGTCGCGGCTTAGCTCTTGGGCGGCATACCCGTTGAGGTTTTCGCAATGGTTCGGCCACCCTATGCTGTGCATTTGTTCAAAAAAATGCAGCCCCGGCTCGCAGACCGAGTTGCACCAGGGAGAGACGATGCAGACAACCTCGGCTCCGCAAATCTACCAGTCACGCGTCTCCACTCGCTAACTCCTTTAGAATCCGCACTTCCAGAAAATCGCCTGTAACCTCTCTGGTATCAATACTTCCAGAGCATTGGATTTAAAGTTCCTTAGAATGAGCACTTGCAGAAAAAGAGGGGGAGGTATCCCCCGGTCATACACGGTGAACAATGACGGCAAGCCAAAAGCAAAACGCCCGCCGCGGCTGGACCGCGACGGGCGGAAAGTGGATGTAGGGATGAGCGGCGACTTGCGCGAGGGCCGCGTTTATTCGGAAAACAGCTTAGCTGTTCGCTTCGACGGTCTCTTCCTTCTTGGTTTTTTCTTTCTTTTCCTTCTTCTTCAGCTCGTACCCGACGATCTCGAGGATGGCAACCTTCGCTCCATCGCCCACGCGGATTCCCGCGTGAATGATCCGCGTATAGCCGCCGGCGCGATCCGCGAACTTCGGCGCGATTTCGCCGAAGAGCTTCTTCGTGACGGCAGGGGTCATCAGGTACGCCGCCGCCTGGCGCCGCGATTGCAGCGTGTCGCGCTTGCCGAGCGTGATGATTTTTTCCGCCACGGGCCGCGCCGCCTTCGCGCGCGTCAGCGTGGTGGTAATTCGCCCGTGCTCGAACAAATTGGTCACCAGGTTACGCAGCGTCGCGCGCCGGTGCGACGGGTTGCGTCCAAGTTTTGATCCTGAATTAAGATGCCGCATCGTCTGTCCCTTTGACTTCCACCATCTGAAGACGGCCCGCTCTTTCAAGCAGGCCGTGAAGAAAATTTGTCCTAGTCCGAAAGTTGAAGAGTCCTCATGGAACTCTTCAACTTTGAACCTTGAACTCTCTTTACAGTCCGACCGTATCTTCGCTAGGCGGCGGAGCCGTCTGGCTGGGCAGCGGCGGCCAAATAATCCGGCCGTGCTCGTCGAACTTCATTCCCAAACTGAGGCCCATCTTGGTCAGTATATCCTTGATCTCGTTGAGCGATTTGCGGCCGAAGTTTTTCGTTTTCAGCATTTCGTTTTCGCTCTTCTGCACGAGTTCGCGGATGGTCTGAATGTTCGCGTTCTTCAAGCAGTTGTAGGAACGCACGGAAAGTTCCAGCTCTTCGACCGAGCGGTCCAAATGCTCGAGGCGCGGATCGTTGGCGATTTCCTGCGGCAGTTCCGCCATCTCCGTCGGCTCCTCGAAGTTGATGAAGATGCTCATGTGATCCTTCACCAGCTTTGCGGCCAAGCCGATCGAATCCTGCGGCGTGATTGCGCCGTTGGTCCAGACTTCGATCATCAGCTTTTCGTAATCGGTCATCTGGCCGAGACGTGCCGCCTCCACCGAGTAATTGACCTTGCGCACCGGCGAGTGGACGGAGTCGACCGGGATGTAGCCTATCGGCAGATCCTCGTCGTAGTTGCGGTCCGCGGCCACGTATCCGCGGCCGTTCTTGACACGCATCTCGATTTGAAGCTTGCCGCCTTCACTGACCGTCGCGATGTACACGCTCTTATCGAGCACCGCGAAGTCCGCGTCTTCCTCGATTTGCGCCGAGGTCACCGGGCCCGGATGGTCGACGTTGAAGAAAATCGTCTTTGGCAGGTCCGTGTTCAGCTTGATCGGCACCTGTTTCAAGTTCAGGATAATGTCCGTCGCATCTTCGACCACGCCGGGAATCGAGGAGAATTCGTGCAACACTCCTTCGATCTTCACGGCAGTGATCGCAGCGCCTTCAATCGAGCTCAACAGCGCGCGCCGCAGCCCGTTTCCAACCGTCGTGCCCCAGCCGCGCTCAAACGGCTGCGCGGAAAACCGTCCGTACTTCTCGGTCAGCGATTCCAGCTCGGATGCAAGGCGCTTTGGTTTTTGAAAACCTTTCCACATCGTGTTCCTTCCTTCTGGCGGCCGAACTATCGGCTGCCTAAGACCAGACTGCCTGCCCGGTTCCGCCGGACGCGTGCGGCGCCTTCGCCGCTCTGGACGCCGGGCGTTTCCCCGGCATGGCCATGTGCGGGCGGCTTTCTGAGGCCGTCCGCTTACTACTTCGAGTACAACTCAACGATAAGCTGCTCGTTGATCGGCGGCGTCTGCACGTCTTCGCGCTTCGGCAATGCAACCACCTTGGCTTTGAATTGCTCGCGGTCCTGCTCGAGCCACGGCACCGCGCTTTGGCTCTGTGCCACGTTTCGCGCTTCCAGAACCATTGCGTTCTGGTGCATCTTCTCCTTGATGGCCACTTCTTCGCCGACGATTACCAGATAAGAAGGAATGTTCACCTTCTTCCCGTTTACGCGGACATGGCCATGGAGCACGAGCTGCCGCGCCTGCGAACGCGACGACGCCAGTCCTGCGCGCCACACCACATTGTCCAGACGCCGTTCGAGCGTGATAATCAGGTTTTCGCCCGTCGGACCCTTGGCCCGCACGGCCTTTTCAAAGTACGAACGGAACTGCCTCTCCAGCAGCCCATACGTGCGCTTGACCTTCTGCTTCTCGCGCAACTGCAGGCCGTAACCCGCGACCTTGGGGCGCCGCGACTGACCGTGCTGTCCCGGAATGAAGTTGCGCTTCTCAATCGCGCACTTCTCCGTGAAGCACCGCAGCCCTTTCAAAAACAGCTTCTGCCCTTCCCGGCGGCACAGGCGGCAGACTGCATCTCGGTGTCTTGCCAACTTCTATTCTCCCTTCCCAAAACTCTCAGTAGCACAGCCAATCTTGGCTGTGCTCTTCCGGCCCTTGCCGGACCTAGTCCAAACCCGCACAGGCAGGAGTGCCTGTGCTACAAAATCAAACCCGGCGCCTCTTCGGAGGGCGGCAACCGTTATGCGGAATCGGCGTCACGTCGCGGATCAGCAAAATGTGCAGCCCCGCGGCCGCCAGCGCGCGCACCGCGGACTCGCGCCCCGAGCCCGGCCCCTTCACGCGCACTTCCACGCTCTTCATGCCGTACTGGTCGCGCGCCACGCCCGCGGCAGCCAGCGAAGCCTGCTGCGCAGCGTAGGGCGTGCCTTTGCGCGAGCCTTTGAAGCCGATGGCCCCCGCTGACGACCAGCACACTACACGGCCATCGGTATCCGAAATGGTGATCTGCGTGTTATTGAACGTCGCGGCCACGTAAACCACGCCGTGCGGTATCACGCGGCGTTCGCGCTTCTTCTTGAATTCTTTCTTGCGCTTTGTCGCCGCCGCTGGTTTCCCCGGTGCTGCTGTTGCGTCCGGCACCGCGCCTTTTTGTTCTTTTGCCACTGTTCACTCCGTTTCGTATTTCGCCGAATCTGAACTCTTGCCTTGTAGGGGCGCAGCATGCTGCGCCCGTACAAAAAGAAACACTAACCTGGCTAGCCCTTCTTGCCGGTGACCTTCTTCTTCGCCGCCACCGCGCCGCGCCGCGGACCTTTCCTCGTGCGCGCGTTTGTGTGCGTGCGCTGTCCGCGAACCGGAAGATTGCGGCGGTGCCGGATTCCGCGATACGCCTGGATCTCGATAAGTCGCCGGATGTTCATCTGGATCTCCTTGCGGAGATCGCCTTCCACGCGGCCTTCTTTTTCAATTTCCTGCCGGAGATGATTCACTTCGTCTTCCGTCAGGTCGCGTATCTTTTTCGTGTGATCGACACCCGCCTTCGCGGCGAGCTTCTTTGCGCGCTCCTGCCCGATGCCGTAGATCGAAGTCAGTCCGACCCAAAGGCGCTTCTGTGGCGGAAGGTCAACACCTGCGATGCGTGCCATTCTGTCTCCTTAACCCTGGCGCTGCTTGTGCTTCGGATTGACGCAGATGACCCGCACCACGCCGCGCCGGTGGATCACCTTGCATTTGTCACAAATCTTTTTTACCGATGCTCTTACTTTCATTGCCTTTGTCCCTCATTCCGGCCGCTCTCGGCGGCCAGCGGCCCGCCGGCTAAGGCGTGCCCCACAAACCAGGGGCATTAGATGACTTAGCACCACCCAAAGTCGCAAGCCTAGAAGCCGCGGGTCCGAAGACCCGCCACTACAACTACTTGTAGCGATACACAATCCGGCCGCGAGTTAAATCGTAAGGCGAAAGCTCCACCGCTACTTTGTCGCCCGCCAGAATCCGGATGAAATTTTTCCGCATCTTGCCGGAAACGTGCGCCAGCACCTGGTGCTTATTCTTCGAGCTCGACGCGAAACATCGCATTGGGTAGCGGCTCAATGACCGTGGCCATCACTTCAATGGCGTCCTCTTTGGGATTGCCAGAGTCGCCCTTTTCTTTTTTCTCGCGAATCGGTCTCGCCATAATCTCCTGTGTTCAACAGCCGCGGTCTAAAACCAGAGCACTGCCTTGCATCTTGCTGACCGGGCACAGCATGCTGTGCCCCTACAAAACCTTTTACCAGGACGGCCCGGTCATCTCTTTCGGCCGGGTCAGAATCCACGGCCCGTTCGCCGTAATCGCCACGGTATGCTCGAAGTGCGCCGAGGGGCTGCCATCTGCAGTTTCCGCCACCCACTCATCCCGCATCCGAACTTCCGGCCGGCCCGCGTTGACCATCGGCTCGACGGCGATGACCATACCCTCTTGCAACCGCGCGCCGCGTCCCTCTTCGCCGTAGTTCGGCAGATTGGGCTCGTCGTGCATCTTCGTGCCGATGCCGTGCCCGACGAACTCACGCACCACCGAATAACCATGCTGCTCGACCCAGCTCTGCACCGCGTGGCCCACATCGCCGAGCCGGTTGCCTGCGCGCATCTTGTCAATCGCGCGGTCCAGCGATTCGCGGGTGACATCCAGCAGCTTCCGAACTTCCGGCCGGATCTTTCCAACCGGCACGGTGACCGCTGAATCCGCAAAATATCCGTCCACTTCCATCCCGAAGTCGATCGAGACGATGTCTCCCTCGCGCAACTTGCGCTTGGGCGACGGAATCCCATGAACGATCTCGCCGTTTACCGAAGTGCACAGCGAGCAAGGATAACCACGGTACCCCTTGAACGCCGCTTTGCCCGGCTTGCCGGCGATTTTTTCCTCGGCAAACTCTTCGAGGTCCATCGTCGTCAGCCCCGGCCGCACCATCTCCCGAAGCGCCGTCAAAGTCTCGTGCACGATGAGCCCCGCGCGGTACATCTTTTCCAGCTCTTCGGCGCTGCGCAGGTGAATCGCCATCGTTTATGCTTGCCGGCCTCCGCGGGCCGCCTAAATCTTTCCGCGCACGAGTTGCAACGTTCGGCACACTTGCTGTTCCACTTCTTCAACGCTTCTGGAAGCGTCCACGTCGTGAAGCAGGCCCAATCTCCGGTAATACGCTACCAGAGGCTCCGTCTGCTTGTGGTACGCCTGCAACCGCGGCGCTACAATTTCTTCCCGGTCGTCCGGCCGCTGTACCAGCTCACCGCCATCGATATCGCAGCGACCTTCGAGCTTCGGCGGGCGCTCGTAAAGATTATAAATCTCGCCCCCCATATTGCAGGTGCGCCGGCCGGTGATGCGCCGGAGAATCAGCGCCGTATCGATCACCAGATGAATCACCAGCGGCCGTCTGAATCCGCCCTGCTTCAAGGACTCGCCCAGGTACTGCGCCTGAGCGACCGTCCGCGGAAAGCCATCGAATACAAATCCGTGCCAGCAATCCGGCCGCTCGATGCGTTCCCTGACCATCTTGAGCACCAGCGAATCTGGAACGAGTTCGCCGCGCTCCATGATCGGCCTGGCTTTCGCGCCAAGCGGTGTGCCTTTGGCGATATGCTCACGCAGCATGTCGCCGGTCGAAAGATGCGGCACCGCATACTTAACCGCAAGCTGTTTCGCCTGCGTGCCTTTTCCCGCGCCCGGAGGCCCGAGAAAAATCACGGCGCGATTGAGCTCTTCCGGTGGCCGCTTTCCCGGCACCGCTGGGCTCGTCGCCATGCTCTTACCGCCGGCCGCGCAACCGGCCCTTTCGAGCAAAGCCGTCGTAGTTCCGCATGACCAGCTGGGCTTCGAGCTGCTGGATGGTGTCCATGGCCACGCCTACAACGATCAGGAGCGACGTGCCACCGAAATAAAACTGCACGCCCAAGCCCTTCAGAAACCAAACCGGAAAATGACGGTCGAACCACAAACCAATGCCCCATCCGAGGTGGTCCAAGTGAATACCGGCGATCATCCATTCCGGAAGCAAGCACACCATGGCAAGATAAACCGCGCCGATAAACGTCAGCCGCTTCAGAATCTTGCTGACATGCTCGGACGTGTTGCGCCCCGGCCGTATTCCCGGAATGAATCCGCCGTTCTTGCGCATGTTGTCCGCGAGCTCCGTGGGATTGAAAACAATCCCAACGTAAAAGAACGAGAACAGCATGATCATCGTGATGTACACGACGGTATAGAGCGGCTCGCCCCAGGCCAGACGGTCCTTGATCGTGTTTACGAAAGCCCAACGGCTGCCCAGGACCAGCGCGGCCGTCGCGGGAAAAGCCAGCAGCGAACTCGCGAAAATCGGCGGAATCACGCCGCCGGAATTTACGCGCAAAGGCAGATAAGACGATTGCCCGCCCATCACCTTGCGGCCGATGACGCGCTTTGCGTATTGCACGGGAATGCGCCGCTGGCCGCCCTCGACGTACACGATAAACGCCACGACGGCGATCATCACGGCAATAAGAAAGATAAGCGCAAGCCCGGTGAACGGCCCCCAAGCCGCCGTCCTCGCCTTGGTAACCAGATCATCGATGGCGCGCGGCAAGCCCACGACGATGCCGACGAAGATGATCAATGACATCCCGTTGCCGATGCCGCGTTCGCTAATCTGTTCGCCCAGCCACATGATGAACGCCGAGCCGGTCGTGAGCGTCAGGATGGTCATCAGCGTGAAGCCCCAGCCGGGATGATAAACGAGCGATTGGCCCTGCATATTCGTCGCTTGCAGAGTCGTGGCGATGGTCAGCGACTGGATGATGCTTAACACGATGGTCAAATAGCGCGTGTACTGCGTAATTTTGCGGCGTCCGAGTTCGCCCTCTTTTTGCAGACGCTCCAGGTACGGAAAAACCACCTGCATCAACTGCAGAATGATGGACGCCGTAATGTACGGCATGATGCCCAAAGCGAAAATCGTCATTTGACGGAAATTGCCGCCGCTGAACAAATCGAAAATGCCCAGAACCGAGCCCTGCGACTGGCTGAAAATCTGGTCCAACACACCCGCGTTGATACCGGGCGTCGGAATGTGCGCGCCGATGCGGTACACGGCGAGCAGAGCCAGCGTAAACATCACGCGGTTCCGCAAATCCGCGATGCGGAACATGTTCTGGAGAGCTTCGACGAATCGTTTCATACGTTTGCCCTGCGATTCCCCGTTATGCTGCCGCCTTACGCCGCGATGTTACGCCACGACCTCGAACGTGCCGCCTGCCTTGGTGATCTTATCCTTGGCCGAAGCGCTGAAGGCCTGCGCGTGAATCGCCAGCTTGGTCTTCAGTTCGCCATCGCCCAATACCTTGATCGGGTCGGTTACGCGCCGCACAAAACCATGCGCTCGCAACAGATCGGGCGTTACGGTTTCACCGGCTGGAAAAACATTCAGCTCGTCCAGATTCACGACCGAGTACGTCACGCCAAACGGGTTATGAAAGCCGCGCTTCGGCATGCGGCGGTGCAGCGGCATCTGGCCGCCTTCGAATCCGCGCCGGCGCGAATAGCCGCGGCGGGATTTCTGTCCTTTATCTCCGGAACCGGAAGTCTTGCCCAGCTTCGAGCCGATGCCGCGGCCGACGCGCACCTTGCGGTGACGCGATCCTTTCGGCGGCTTCAAATTCGACAAGCTGGCGACGGATTTATGTTCGCCGGCGTTCTTGGCGGCTTTGCGGCCGCGTGAAACTTTTTTCGCCATCGCTCTACTCCACCACTTCCACGAGATGCCGCACTTTGTGGATCATGCCGCGAACCGCCGGCGTATCCTCGCGCTCGACCACTTGATGCATTCTCCGCAGCCCAAGGCCGCGAATGCACTGGCGCATGTCATCGGTGCAGCTGATGAAGCTCACTACCCACTTGACCTTGACCGTGCCGCCGGATTTTTTTCCGGCGTTCGCTGCTCCGGACTTCTTCGCGCTGGCCATTAGTTGTTCTCGCCCCCGGCCGCTTTTTGGTACCGGCCGCTGATTTCGTCGACGGTCTTCGAGCGCGTCTCCGCCACCTGCGCCGCGTCTTTCAGTCCGAGCAGAGCGGCGAACGTGGCTTTCACCACGTTGTGAGGGTTCGACGTGCCCAGCGACTTCGTCAGCACGTTACTAATTCCCGCCACCTGCATCACTTTCCGCACCGGACCGCCCGCGATCACGCCCGTGCCGTCAGGAGCAGGCTTTAGAAGCACTTGCGCCGAGCCATAGCGTCCGAGCACTTGATGGGGAATCGTGGTGCCCTTCAGGTTGAGCTTGATCAAATTCTTTTTCGCCTGCTCGATGGCCTTCTTGATGGCCATGGGCACTTCGCGCGCCTTGCCCATTCCGAACCCGGCATGGCCATGGCTGTCGCCAACCACCACCAGCGCCGAAAAACTGAGATTTTTGCCGCCCTTCACAACCTTGGTGACGCGGTTGATGGCGATCACGTCGTCCTTCAAATCGGAAGGATTCACCTCCAGGAGCCTGCGTACCGCTAAACTGTCTCGCAAAATTTGCTTCGACATAGGCTTAGAACTGTAACCCCGCTTCCCGCGCCGCATCGGCGAGCGCCTTAACGCGGCCGTGATACTTGTAACCGCCGCGGTCGAACACTACTTTCACCACTCCGGCAGCCTTGGCTCGATCAGCAATGATCTTGCCGATCACTTTGGCCGCCGCGATGTTGCCCCCACCCTTCAAACTCTTTTTCGTTTCGCCGTCCACGGAACTGGCCGAAACCAAGGTTTTTCCGGTGCGATCGTCAATCACCTGCGCGTAAATGTGTCCAAGCGAACGGTACACACAAAGGCGCGGGCGCTCCGTAGTGCCTGTAACGCGCTGGCGCACGCGCTCGTGAACGCGCAGGCGGTGAAGATTCTTCGATAACTTGCGAACTCTTGCCGATGCCACTGTTTCTTCTCCTCGATACATGTGGCCGCCAAGCGGCCAAAAAAAATTATGCCGGGCCGCCGGCCTTTGCTCCTGCCTTGCCGGCCTTCTTCTTCAGACGCTCGCCGGTGATACGTACGCCCTTCTGCTTATATGGGTCGGGTGGACGCAGAGCGCGAAGATCCGCGGCCACTTGGCCCACTTGGCCCTTGTCCGCGCCGCTAACCACGATGTGCGTCTGCTTATCCACCGTGATCTGAATTCCTTCCGGGACCGGGAACTCGATGGGATGTGATTTACCGAGCGCGAACGCCACGATTTTGCCTTTCAGCTCGGCGCGGTACCCGACGCCCACGATGTCCAAATCCTTCTTAAAGCCCAACGTGACGCCATGAACAGCGTTGGCGACTAACGCGCGGGCCAGGCCGTGGAGCGCGCGGTGGTCTTCTGTGTCGCGAAGAGCAGTCAGCACGGCGTCTTTTTGTTCAAACGTGATCCCGTGCGGCAGGGGGACAATGAGTTTGCCCTTGGGCCCCTGCACGTCGACGTGACCTGGGTGCAGCGCGATTTTCACGCCTGCCGGTACTGGAATTGGTTTGCGTCCGATACGTGACATTGATCTTTAATCCTCAAATCCGAAATCTTGCTAACTGGGCGCAGCATGCTGCGCCCCTACAAACTCAAACCGCTACCAAACTTCGCAAAGAATTTCGCCACCTACTTTGGCTTTGCGAGCGGATCGCCCGCTCATCAAACCCTTTGGCGTCGTCAAAATGTTGATGCCCAGGCCGCCAACGACGGGGCGGATATCGCTTGCGCCGAGATAGCGGCGCGAGCCGGGCCGCGAAATGCGCTTGATGCCGGTGATGACGCTGCGGCGGTCCGGCGTGTACTTCAGAAAAACGCGCAGCATTTTGCGCGTCTTGTTTTCGTCCACGGTCTTAAACGTCGAAATGTAGCCCTCTTCCTTGAGGATGCGGGCGATTTCCGTCTTGAGCTTGGATGCCGGCACGTCCACGCGCTGGTGCTTGGCGGCGGTGGCGTTGCGAATGCGCGTCAAAAAATCGGCAATGGGGTCCGTTTGCATCGTTTCTCCTGGAGTGCGCCGCTTGCCGCGGCGACTACCAACTGGCTTTCACGACGCCGGGAATTTCTCCCTTAAGCGCCATTCCGCGAAAACAGATGCGGCACATCTGGAACTTGCGGATATATCCGCGGGCGCGGCCGCAAACGCGGCAGCGGTTGCGAACGCGCACCTTGAATTTCGGTTTCTTGTGTGTCTTTGCGATTTTTGCCAGGCGTGCCATTTATTGCGCTCCTCCGGGAACGCGCAGCGGAACTCCGAGACCCTTCAATAGCTCCCGGCCTTCCTCGTCGTTCTTTGCGGTCGTCGTCAGCGTGACGTTCATGCCCTTGATCTTGTCCACGCGGGTGTAATCGATTTCCGGAAACACCAGCTGATCCTTCAGGCCCATCGTGTAGTTGCCTCGGCCATCGAAGGCATTCGAGGGGAGCCCGCGGAAATCGCGGACGCGGGGCAGCACCACGTTGCACAGCCGGTCCAGAAATTCGTACATTTTTTCCCCGCGCAGCGTCACGGCGCAGCCGATGGGCATGCCTTTGCGGATTTTGAAGTTGGCGATGGACTTCTTGGCGCGCGTGATGATGGCCTTTTGTCCGGTGATCTGGCCGAGTTCGACCGCGGCGGTGTCCAGCAGCTTGGCGTTCTGGCTCGCTTCGCCGAGGCCGATATTCACCGTGATCTTTTGCAGTTTCGGAACGGCCATCTTGTTGTTCCAGCCAAACCGCTTCATCAGCGCAGGCACCGTCTCGCTGCTGTATTTGTCGTGCAATCGCGTCTTCATTTCTCTTCTCTGCCCCGTCCTTTGCTTATCGAGCGTTCCTGGTCCAGCCCTACTTATCGAGAGTGGTCCCGCAGCGCCGGCAGGCGCGCACTTTCGTTCCGTCGGGAAGAATGTTGCGCCCAATCCGCGTGTGTTTGCCGCAGCTCGAACAGACAATCATGACGTTCGAAACGTTGATCGGTCCCTCTTTTTCGATAATTCCCCCGCTGATGTTCTTGCCAGGGTTGGGCCGCGTGTGGCGCTTGATGATGGAAACGTGCTCGACGACAACGGTGTTCTTCCTTGCGTTGACGGCGAGGACGCGCCCGGTCTTGCCGGCGTCCCGCCCGGCGAGAACTTTGACCTGATCGCCCTGGCGAATGCCAATCGAGTGCCGTTTGGGCCGTTCATGCCGTAGTGTCATTGCTTACCAAACCTCCGGAGCCAGCGAGACGATCTTTGTAAATTTCTTGTCGCGCAGCTCTCTTGCCACCGGGCCGAACACGCGCGTTCCCACGGGTTCGCCCGCATCGTTAATCAAGACCGCGGCGTTGTCGTCAAACCGGATGTACGTGCCATCCTTGCGCCGCCGCTCTTTCCGCATTCGAACAATCACGGCCTTGACGACCGTGCCCTGCTTTACCTGGCTTTCCGGTGTGGCTTCCTTTACCGACGCGGTGATGACGTCGCCGAGCCCGGCTTGCAGTCCGGCGTCGCCGCCCACAGGCATAATGCACATCAGCTTCCGCGCGCCGGAATTGTCGGCTACCGTCAGCCAGGTTCGCATCTGAATCATCGGTGTGCTCCCCTGTCCCGCTTACTGCGCCGACGCGTTCCGCGTCAGCACTTCCTTCAGCCGCCAGCGTTTCAGGCGGGAAAGCGGCCGCGAAGCCACAATCCGCACCGTGTCGCCCTGTTTTGCCGCACGCTGTTCATCGTGGGCGTAAAATTTCTTGGTGATGCGCACCACGCGGTGATACTTGGGGTGCTGCACCAGCCGAATGACTTCCACGACGATGGTCTTTTCCATTTTCGCGCTGGTCACTTTGCCGGTGAGCACGGTGCGCTCGCCGCGAGCAGCCGTGTTCGTTGCCGCTGCCGTTGGTGTTTCGGTTGTCATTACGCCTTCCCCGCTGCTTGCGACTTCGAAGACGCTGCTATTTCCTGTGCGCGCAGCAGCGTCTTTACGCGCGCCAAATCTTTCTTCGATTCGCGCAAGCGCTTCAGCGCTTCCGCCTGGCCGGTCGAAAGCTGAAACTTCAGCCGGAAGATCTGCTCCAGGAGATCCTTCTGCTGCGCTTCGAGTTCGATTGCGCTTGCTTCGCGAATTTTTTCAATGCGCCTTGGCATAATTAAAAGCTCCCTGCGCGAGTAATAAACTTCGTGGGGATCGGCAGCTTGTGCGCCGCCAGCCCCATGGCTTCCTTGGCTGTGGCTTCATCCACCCCGGACATTTCGAACATGATGCGCCCCGGCTTCACCACCGCCACCCATTTTTCCGGCGCGCCTTTGCCCTTGCCCATGCGGGTTTCCGCGGGCTTTTTCGTGAACGGCTTGTCCGGAAAAATGCGAATCCAGAGTTTCCCGCCGCGCTTGATGAACCGTGTGATGGCCACACGCGAAGCCTCGATTTGGCGGTCCGTGATCCACGCCGCTTCCATGGCTTTCAGTCCGTAATCGCCGAAGGCCAGATCGCCCCCGCGCCAGGCTTTGCCTGTGCGCCGGCCGCGCATCTGCTTCCGGTATTTCACTTTCTTCGGCATCAACATCGCTGTGTTCTCGCTTCCCTAAACCCGTTGATCTCGTCGGCCCCGCTGCGGCCCTTCCGCATTACCTGGCTAGGCCGCGGCGACGGCGTCGCGTTCCTTCTGGATCTTCGAAGCGCGCTTCGGCACGTTCTCGCCTTGGTAGACCCAGCACTTCACGCCAATCACTCCGTAAGTCGTTTGCGCTTCCGCCGTGCCGTAATCGATGTCCGCGCGCAACGTCTGCAGCGGCAACCGCCCCTGCAAATACCATTCCTTACGCGCGATTTCCGCGCCGTTCAAGCGCCCGGCAACGCGCACTTTGATCCCCTTGCATCCGAATCGCAGAGCCGAGTCCACCGCTTTCCGCATCGCGCGGCGGAAAGCCACGCGCTTTTCGAGCTGCAACGCGATCGATTCCGCGACGAGCTGCGCATCCAGCTCCGGACGGTGCACTTCCTGGATGTCGATGTGCACTTCGCGCTTGGTGCGCTTTTGCACTTCCTGCTTCAGTTTGTCGATTTCCGCGCCCTTGCGCCCGATGATGATTCCCGGCCGCGCCGTGTAAATGCGCACCACGAGCTTGTTGGCGGCTCGCTCGATATCGATTGAGCTGATGCCCGCGCTCTTGAGCTTGTCTTTCAGCTCGCGGCGCAGCTTCACGTCTTCATGGAGGAGATCGGCGTAGTCCCGGTCGGCATACCAGCGTGATTTCCACGGCTTGTTGTAGCCCAGGCGAAACCCGTAAGGGTGTGTCTTCTGTCCCATTACTTCTTCCCCTTTTTCGGCTGCACTTGCTTGCCGGTCAAAGCCTTGCGCACGCGCCGTATCGTTCCTCGCGCACCCTTCTGCGCTTCGGCTTCGGCAAGATTCGACGCCACGCGCTCGGCAGCCGCGACATGGTGCTCGGCAACGCCCACCCACAGGTGCGCGGTGCGCTTCTGATAGCGAAACGCGCGGCCCATCGGCGCGGGACGCAGCCGCTTCCAGCGCGGCCCTTCATTCACGAAGCAATTCGAAACATACAACTCATCCACATCGAGCGGCGAGCCGGAATCTTCTGCTTTGCGCTCGGCGTTGGCGATCGCGCTGCGAAGCACTTTCTCGATGTGCTTCCCCGAGCGCTTCGGCGTATAGCGCAGCGTCTGCAAAGCGTCCTGCGCTTTCTGCCCGCGAATCAAATCCATCACCAGACGCGCCTTTTGCGGGGACATCCGCACGTGCCTCGCGAGCGCGTGCGCCTCAATCAATCCAGCTTGTGTCTGTGCGTCAGCCATGACTTATGCCTTCGGCGCCGGAGCTGCGCCGCCTCCTGCTGGTGCTCCGCCTGGTGCCGCTCCACCTGCCGGAGCTGCGCCCGCGGCCCTCTCGAGCGCCGCCTTTACGGCGTGTCCTTTGAACGAGCGCGTCGGCGAAAATTCACCCAGCTTGTGCCCGATCATCTGCTCGGTCACATAGACGGGAATGAATTTCCTCCCGTTGTGCACGGCAATGGTGTGCCCGATCATTTCCGGCACGATCGTCGAGCGCCGCGACCAGGTCTTCACCACTTTCTTTTCGTTCCGCGTGTTCAGCCCTTCGACCTTTTCACGCAGATGGCCATCAACAAACGGCCCTTTTTTCAGTGAGCGTGCCATCGATTCCCTATTCCTCCACTCGGCGCAGGCGGCCCCATGGCGCGCGCCGCATCTTCTTGAATCCTCGTACCGGCCCCGGAACGCGGTGCGACCTCGGACAAAACGGGCACACAAACCTCGTGCCTTGCGCGTTCGGAATCCGCTCCACAATCACCGCCCAGCCCGGCTTGCACAGCTTGTACAGAACCGGCTCCGGCGGAGCCACAACTACTTTCCCTGCCGGACGCGCCGGCTTGGCGCTCTTCGCCGCCGCCCGCTTTGGAACTGCCTTGGCGTTGCGGGCCGACCGCTTCGCGGCTGCTCGCCGCAAAGATGTCCGCCGTCCTGCTGTTCGTGTTGTTCTCGTTGCTCTCATCGCGTTTGCTCTCACCGGACCGCTCTGCCATCACCGCCCGGTTTCCAGCGCTTGCTGCGTCACGCTCGTTCGACTGCCTTCCTTACTTCCTTCTCTCGACGATGTTCCGGTCCGTGCGCTTGTTGTTGCGCGTCTTCTTCCCCAGCGTCGGGAAAGCCCATGGCGTTTGCGGATGATTGCCCTTCACTTTGCCCTCGCCGCCGCCGTGCGGGTGATCCACGGGATTCATAGCCACGCCGCGAACCGTT
This sequence comes from uncultured Acidobacteriota bacterium, assembly GCA_963718945.1. Classification (GTDB taxonomy): domain Bacteria; phylum Acidobacteriota; class Terriglobia; order Acidiferrales; family UBA7541; genus Acidiferrum. The sequence continues at coordinate 1,407,390 of CAVRAJ010000001.1, forward strand.
GGCTTGATGCCGCGCCACCGCGTCCGGCCCGCTTTGCCGAAAGTTTCGTTTTCATGGTCGAGGTTGCCAACCTGCCCGACCGTCGCCATGCAATCCAGCGAAAACTTGCGCACTTCACCGGAAGGCAGTTTTACCAGAGCAAGGTCGCCTTCCTTGCTTAAAAGCTGCGCCGAGCCTCCCGCCGAGCGAACCACTTGCCCGCCCCGCCCGGGATTCAGCTCCAGGTTGTGGACCATCGTGCCCGGCGGAATGTGCTTGATCTGCAGCGCATTGCCCGGAAGAATGTCCGCGCCTTCACCTGTTGAAACCGTCGCGCCCACTTCCAGCCCCACGGGGTGGAGGATGTAGCGCTTGTCGCCATCGGCGTAGTGCAACAGCGCAAGATTCGCGCTGCGGTTCGGATCGTACTCGATGGCCGCCACTTTCGCCGGGATGCCCACTTTGTCGCGGCGAAAATCCACTTTGCGGTACTGCTTTTTGTGGCCGCCGCCGCGATGCCAGATCACGATTTCGCCGTGGTTGTTGCGGCCGCCCGAGCGCTTTTTCGGTTCGAGCAAAGCCTTTTCGGGCTCTTGCTTGGTGATGTGGCTCTTGTCGACGACGGTGATGAACCGCCGCGAAGCCGTATATGGATTAAAGCTCTTCAGTCCCATCGCTGCCTCTTACCTTCTTACGAAATCTCTCTTGCTCGCTGGGGCCTAGTGCTACAAATTCTCCGCGTACTCGATCATTTTTTCGTCTTTGGCGAGCTTTACGTACGCTTTTTTCCAATCGCGCCGGTAACCTTCGTTCTGGCCGCGGCGGCGCATTTTGCCGACAAAATTCGCCGTGCGTACCGCGGCGACTTTCACCTTGAATATCTGCTGAACGGCTTCCTTGATCTGCGTCTTCGTGGCGCTTGCGGAAACCTCGAAGACAACCGTGTGCTGCGTTTCCTTCACGCCCAGGCCTTTTTCCGTGATGATCGGCCTGCGAATGATTTGATAGTGCGGGGCAGACATGATCTATTCCTTCCCCTTTTTCTTGGCCGGTTTTTTTGCGGCCTTCTTGGCTGCCGGCTTTGCTTTTTTCGCTGCTTTAGCTTTCGGCGCTGCTGCTTTCTTCGGCGGCGCGGCTGCTGGAGCAATCGTTTCCACGTCGGGAACGAACACTGGACGCTTCTCCGGATCGAGCGTGTGGCTCAATCGTGTCACGGCATCTTTCGAGAGAACCAGCAGGTCGTGTTTCAGCACATCGTAAACATGCAGAACGTGCGGAGCGGCAACCTTCACGCCCTCGAGATTGCGGCTGGCGAGTTCCAGGTTGCGGTTTTCGCCATGCGAGACGAGCAAAGCCGACTTGCTTCCGTTCAGCTTTCCGAGCGTCTCGCGCAAACCTTTAGTCTTGTGCGTTTCGAGCTCGAGCGCATCCACGACGGTCAGTTTTTGCTCCATCAGCTTCGCCGACAACGCCGAGCGCAGCGCGCCGAGCAGCATTTTCTTTGGCAACGCATAGCTGTAATCGCGCGGCTTTGGCCCGTGAACGGTTCCGCCGTGGCGCCACAAAGGCGAACGAATCGAGCCGACGCGCGCTCGGCCAGTGCCCTTTTGCCGCCACAACTTCCGGCCTGCGCCGCTCACTTCGCTCTTGTCCTTGGTCTTGTGGGTGCCTCTGCGGATTTCGCGCTGATACCAGCGCGTCGCTTCGTGAAGCAGGTGCTGGTTCACCTTCGCGCCAAAAATCGCGTCGGCGAGCTCCACCTCACCCACTTTCTTGCCACTCAAATTGACTACGTCCACGACCGGCATAATTTCGCGTCCTTCTTTAATTCTTCAAACTCAACCCATTTCACAACCAACACCATGCTGCCGCGCTTACTTCTTCTTGCGCGTCTTGCTGATAAAAATGTACGTTCCGCTTGGTCCCGGCACGGATCCCCGCACCAGAAGCAGGTTTTCGTCGGTATCCACTTTCACGACCTTCAAATTCTTCGCCGTCACTTGCGCGTTGCCCATGTGACCGGGGAAATGCTGATTCTTCCAAACACGCGACGGAAAGGAACTGCCGCCGATGCCGCCCGGCGCGCGGTGAAACATCGAGCCGTGCGTCGCATCGCCGCCCGCGTAATGCCAGCGCTTCACGCCGCCCGCAAAGCCCTTGCCCTTGCTGACGCCGCTTACATCCACAAGCTCGCCGGCCTTGAAATTTTCCACCAGCACGCGGTCGCCGACTTTCGTCTCGTCCTTCGACTCTTCGATGCGCACTTCCTGCAGTACTTTCATGGGAGCCACGCCGGCCTTCTTGAAATGCCCGGTCATAGCTTTGTTCACGCGCTGCGGCTTGACGAATTCCACCAGCCCGAGCTGCGCGGCTTCGTAACCGTCGTTTTCTTTCGTCCGCCGCTGCACCACCACGCACGGGCCCGCTTGCAGCACGGTGCAGCCCACAAGCGTGCCGTCCGTCTGGAAAACCTGCGTCATGCCCAGTTTGATTCCGATAATCCCGTTGACCGCCATTGCCTCGTCTCTCTCTTTCGCAGCTTGCCTTGCTTCTGGTATCGGCTGCGTCCTGCTCGAGATGCCGGGCTAAAGCCCGGCCGCTACAAAAACTGGTCTTACTTTACGGCGTGGCCAAACGCCTTGATTTCCACGTCCACACCCGGAGGAAGATCGAGCTTCATCAAAGCATCCACCGTGTCTGGCGTAGGCTCGAGGATGTCGATCAACCGCTTGTGCGTGCGCATTTCAAACTGCTCGCGCGATTTCTTGTCCACGTGCGGCGACCGCAGCACCGTCCAGCGGTTGATCGTCGTGGGCAGAGGAATCGGTCCGGCAACTTCCGCGCCGGTGCGCTTCGCTGTCTCCACGATCTCCTTTGTGGACTGGTCCAGAATGCGGTGGTCGTACGCTTTCAAACGAATGCGAATTTTGTCGCCTTGTCTCATTTAATTAATCCACAACCCTCTCTGAATCCCCATTACTCGATGATTTCCGTTACCGCGCCGGCTCCGACGGTGTGGCCGCCTTCGCGAATCGCGAACCGCAATCCCTTTTCCAAGGCCACCGGCGTGATCAGCGTCACTTCGCAGCTTACGTTGTCGCCCGGCATCACCATCTCGACGCCTGTCGGCAGCTTCACATCGCCAGTTACGTCCGTCGTCCGGAAGTAAAACTGCGGCCTATACCCCGTGAAAAACGGCGTGTGCCGCCCGCCTTCTTCCTTCGTCAACACATACGCTTCCGCTTTGAACTTTGTGTGCGGCGTGATCGACCCCGGCTTGCAAACCACTTGCCCGCGCTCGACATCATCTTTTTCCGTGCCGCGAAGCAGCAAACCTACGTTGTCGCCCGCAAGCCCTTCGTCCAGCAACTTGCGGAACATCTCCACGCCCGTCACAACTTTCTTCTGCGTTGGACGGAATCCCACAATCTCGATTTCTTCGCCAACCTTCACTTTGCCGCGCTCGACTCGGCCCGTAACCACCGTTCCGCGTCCAGAAATCGAGAAAATGTCTTCAATCGGCATCGCGAACGGCTTGTCAATCTCGCGCACCGGCTGCGGCACGTTCTTGTCCACCGCTTCCATCAACTCATCAATGGACTTCTCCCACTTCGCGTCGCCGTTCAGCGCTTGCAACGCCGAACCCTTCACCACCGCGATCGTGTCACCCGGAAACTGGTAGCTCTTCAGCAACTCGCGCACTTCCAGTTCCACTAGTTCCAAAAGTTCCGCGTCTTCCACCATGTCGCACTTGTTCAAAAACACCACAATCGCCGGCACACCAACCTGCCGAGCCAGCAGAATGTGCTCGCGCGTTTGCGGCATCGGTCCATCCGTCGCCGCCACCACCAGAATCGCGCCGTCCATCTGCGCCGCGCCGGTGATCATGTTCTTGATGTAGTCCGCATGACCCGGACAATCCATGTGCGCGTAATGCCGGTTCGGCGTTTCGTACTCCACGTGCGAAACGGCAATCGTGATTCCGCGCTCGCGCTCTTCCGGAGCGTTGTCAATCGAATCAAACGCCCGAAACTGCACTTTCGGGTTGTGCTTCGACAACACTTTCGTAATCGCCGCCGTCAGCGTCGTCTTGCCATGGTCAATGTGACCGATCGTCCCAATGTTGCAATGCGGCTTGCTGCGCTCGAATTTCTCCTTGGCCATCGCCTTCTGCTCCTCAGTCGAATTCGTAAACCGACTAAATCAAACTTGGTCTTACTTCTCGCCCTTCTGTTTCTTGATCACTTCCTCGGCAAGAGCCGCTGGAAGCTCCGCGTAATGCGAAAAATGCATGGTGAACGTGGCGCGGCCCTGCGTGCGGCTGCGCAAATCCGTGGCGTAACCGAACATTTGCGCCAGTGGAACCTCGACGCGAATCACGTTGCTGCCCGCGCGATTTTCCGTGCCCTGAATCGCCGAACGCCGCGCGTTCAAATCGCCGAACACCGGCGGCATATATTCTTCCGGAACGACAACTTCCACTTTCATGATGGGTTCGAGCAACACGGGCTTGGCTCTCGCGCAAGCCTCCTTAAAGGCCATGGAGCCCGCGATTTTGAAGGCCATTTCCGAGCTGTCCACGTCGTGGTAGCTGCCATCGACCAAAACCACCGCGACATCGACCATCGTAAAGCCCGCCAAAATGCCATTGTCCAATGCTTCGCGAATGCCCGCCTCGATGGGAGCAATAAATTCACGCGGAATCGAGCCGCCAACAACCTTGTCAATGAACAGGAACCGGTGTTCCTTGTCGAATTTCCACTTGCCGCCGGAACCGCCCGCGAATTCCTTTGCGATGGCATCCAGTTCGTCGGTGGACATCTCGTGCATGTTTTCGTGCGACGCGCTGGGCATCGGATGCAGAACGATTTCGCAATGGCCGTATTGCCCGCGGCCGCCGGTCTGCTTGATGTACTTGCCCTCGGCTTCCGCTTTTTTGCGAATCGTCTCGCGGTACGCCACCTGCGGCCGGCCCACGTTGGCCTGCACGTTGTATTCACGCAGCATGCGGTCCACGATAATTTCGAGGTGCAATTCGCCCATGCCGGAGATCAGCGTTTGCCCGGTGTCCGGCTCCGTCGAGACGCGGAACGTCGGATCTTCCTGCGCCAGCCGTTGCATGGCTATGCCCAGCTTGTCCTGGTCGGCTTTCGTTTTCGGCTCGATGGCCACGGAAATAACCGGGGCGGGAAAATCGATCGATTCCAGAATCACCTGTTTCTGTTCATCGCAAAGCGTGTCGCCGGTCGTTACGCTCTTCAAACCGACGCAAGCGCAGATGTCGCCGGCATAGACGGCATCAATTTCTTCGCGCTTATTGGCATGCATTTGAAGCAGGCGGCTGATGCGCTCGCGCGTGCGCTTTCCGGGGTTGTAAACGTAGCTGCCGGATTGCAGCACGCCGGAGTAGACGCGAATGTAGGTGACGTGTCCCACGAACGGGTCGGACATTATTTTGAAAGCCAGCGCGGAAAACGGCGCGTCATCCGCAGCGCGGCGCAACACCACTTCATCATTCTCGGGGTTCACGCCCTCGAGCGGCGGCACATCCACGGGGGACGGCAAGTAATCGACGACCGCGTCCAGCAGCGGCTGAATGCCCTTGTTTTTGAAGGCCGAACCCGCCAGCACCGGAACGATCTTCAGGAGCAGCGTGGATTTGCGCACCGACTTGCGCATCTCCTCGACGGAAAGCGTTCCGTCGGTCAAATACTTGTCGATCACTTCATCGTCGTGCTCGGCAATGTAGTCAACCATCTTGCTGCGATGCTCTTCATAGAACTTCTTGTCAATCGCCGCGCCCTTCAGCGCCGCCGCCACATCGGGCCGCGAATCCACAAACGCTTTATCCCAAAGCTTTGCGACATCGAAGATTTCAAATTTTGCACCGAGCGTCTCTTCGAGCCAAACGATCACTTTTTCTTCAATGAAATCGATGATCCCGATGAAATTCTCCTCGCGGCCGAGAGGAAACTGGAGGGGAACGGGGTGCGCGCCAAGTCGCTGGCGAATCGTGCGAATAACGTGGTCAAAATCCGCGCCGGTGCGGTCCATTTTGTTCACAAAACAAATGCGCGGAACGCGGTACTTGTCCGCCTGGCGCCAAACGGTTTCCGATTGCGGTTGCACGCCGGCAACGGAATCAAACACGCACACCGCGCCATCCAAAACGCGCAGGGAGCGTTCCACTTCCACCGTAAAGTCCACGTGACCCGGCGTATCAATGATATTGACGCGGTATTTCTTCCCGAAGCGGTCCCACGAAGCCGTCGTTGCGGCGCTCGTGATCGTGATGCCACGCTCGCGCTCCTGCTCCATCCAGTCCATCGTGGCGGTGCCTTCATCCACGGAACCGATCTTGTAGGTCACACCGGTATAGAAGAGGATGCGCTCGGTTGACGTGGTTTTGCCCGCGTCAATGTGCGCCATGATCCCGATGTTCCGCGTATCTTCGAGTTTGAATACCCGTCCCATGATCTGCTGCGCCGCCCCTTTGGTTTCCGTAGCCATTAACGGTTCTTTTCTCGAGTCCTTACCAGCGCCCTACCAGCGATAGTGCGCGAATGCCTTGTTCGCTTCCGCCATGCGGTGAACGTCTTCCTTCTTCTTGATTGCCCCGCCGCGGGCATTCGCCGCGTCAATCAATTCATCCGCGAGCTTGTCGATCATCGTCTTGCCTGCCCGCTCGCGCGAATACTGCAACAGCCAGCGAATCGCCAGCGATTGCCGCCGGAACGGATTTACTTCCACCGGAACCTGATAATTCGCGCCGCCTACGCGCCGCGTCTTCACTTCCAGTGTCGGCTTCACATTCTCGATGGCCTTCTTGAAAATCTTCAAAGCATCGTCGTTCGTCTTCTTTGCAACCTGATCCATGGCGCCGTAAAACACGCGCTGCGCCGTTGACTTCTTGCCTTCCCACATCATCGAGCAGATGAACTTCTCCACGATGTCGCTGGCATAGACCGGGTCGGTCGCCTGTGTCCGCCGGAAAACGAGTCCTTTGCGTGGCATTGCTCTTTATCGCTCCTTCAAAATATCTCTAATCTCAATCGCCTTACCGCTGCTTTACTTCGCTGCCGCAGCCTTCGGCCTCTTCGCCCCGTACTTGGAACGTCCTTGCTTGCGATTCTCGACGCCTGCGGCGTCCAGCGTTCCGCGCACGATGTGATACCGCACTCCCGGCAGATCCTTCACGCGCCCGCCGCGCACCAGCACGATCGAGTGCTCCTGCAAGTTGTGCCCGATGCCGGGAATGTACGTCGTCACTTCCACGGAATTCGTCAGCCGCACGCGCGCCACTTTGCGCAACGCCGAGTTCGGTTTCTTCGGCGTCTGCGTATACACGCGAATGCACACGCCGCGCTTTTCCGGGCATCCCGCCAGCGCCGGCGACTTCGTCTTAACCAAAACTTTCTCGCGTCCCATTCGTACAAGTTGTGAAAACGTCGGCACAGTCGTCCTCTTTATCCGTGACCGCACAGCGGTCAACTTCCATGTGTGACCACACCACGGTCACCATCTGCGCGCAAAATTTCTCGCGGCTCTCGCAAGGCGCGCCTACAAAAATGCGCGAGAGCACACATCTGTGCTGAAAGGTCTACTGCGAATCCGGAGATACAACCAGCAAGAAACTCCGTACGCACTCCAGAAGGCAGAACTACGCTCCTGGCTTCATTTCGGAGAGGCTTACTCGGCTTTGCGGGGCTGGCGCCCCATTCCGGCCGCTCTTCTGTCCCATTCCGTCTTACTTTGTTCCGGGACCGAAGATATTTCCCTTCCAACCCATCGACCAAAACACGGTCGACCCTCGTCGGGATAGAAACACCCCCGACAAAACGTAGAGTATAAGGAAAAGAACGTGCTCTGTCAAATTTCTTTCACTAGCTCCCAGTGGAAATCTCTGTGGGAATCAAGCACTTGTGAGCCTTCCCAGCTTCTCGCCGTTCTAGACGCGCCGAACCCTCGGCTAAGCCACAGTGCCGCCCTGCCATCCTCCTAAGAACAGGCAAAAACAGCGACTCTCCTCCCAATTGACTTTCGCCTTCACTCTAAGCTATTGATAATACATGCCTTAGTTGGATGGATCGTCCCTCTTCTCGATATCGGCATAGGCTTTCGGCCATAGTCCAAACGCTTTCAACAGCTCATCCTGGTGCTGCGCCAAGAGCATCTTGACCGTCCTCTCCGCGGACCATGGTGCCGCAAAGCGCTCCGGCCGGTCTGCAATCCAGTAAGCAGTCAGGGCCATCAACGTGGTATCTTGCGCCAGTACATCTGGCTTTACAGCCTCCAGCGCGTCCGCCGGCGAGTGGTGCGTATATTTATATTCCGGCGAATCCTGATCCATATTGATTCCCGGCAATCCCGCGATCGAAAACGGCAGCGTGTCCGTGCCGTCCTCCACCTTGTCGTCCACCTTTACCTCGCGAATGTCCGCGAGCGCTGCCGCAAACGGTTTGAAGACATCCACCAAATCATCGCGGCCGCCCAATTGAAATGCCTTCACCGGCCCCTGGCCATTATCCAGAATCAAACTGCCGAGATGATTCGCCATTTCCGCCTGGTGCTGTTTCACGTACGCGAACGACCCATCGAGCCCTTGCTCTTCTCCAGTAAACAAAACGAACCGGATCGTCCTGCGAGGCTTCATGCCGCTGCGCACAATCGCATCCGCCGCTCCCAGCGTGCAGCTTGTGCCCATTCCGTTGTCCGTCGAACCTTCGGAAAGATCCCACGAGTCCAGATGCCCTCCTACCACCAGCACCTGCTCAGGATTTTCACTCCCGCGAATTTCGCCCACAACATTCGCGCTCTCGACCGGCCCGCTTGTAAATGTGTTCTGCATATTGAAGCGCACCCGCGGTACAAGCCCGCGCGCAATGTAACGCTCCAACTGCTCCTGATCTTCCGCCGTCATCGAAACCACGGGGACCGCAAAGTCCGCGTCAAAGCCGAGGATTCCCGTGTGCGTCAGGTTCATCCCGGCGGCTTTTGCCCCGCCTTGCCCTCCTATCACTGCGATCACACCCGCTTTGCTGGCGGCCTTCAGAAAATCACCGAACTGCGCGAACAAATGAATGAAGCTCTTGTTTGGCTCGCCATGAGTGACGACCAGCGCGACTTTCCCGCTAAGCCTGGAGATATTTTTTATTTCGTTGTCGAGGTCGAACATGTTCACCTCGACCACATCGCCCTCCGCGCCGGATGCGGGTGTCGAACCAGTCCAGCCCATTGCATCGACATGCAGCGGGTGGCGAATCGGCGTCAAGAGCTCCGCTTTTGCCGTGCCACGCGTCCACCCGCGCCACAACTGCCATTTTTCCGCGTGCACATTCTCAAGCCCTATGGCACGCATCTTCGCCTCGCCCCATTCGATGGCTCTTTCCGCCTGCGGCGAGCCCGTCACGCGCGCGCCCACGTCATCGCTCAGCTCCGTCAGGTAGCTAAAGGCATGCGAATCCAGCATCCCCTCGCCAGCAATTTTCACGAGCGCGGGCCTCGTTCCGTCCACATCAGGCCCCTTTGCCGTAGGCTTCGTTTCAGCCTTCACAGCCAACACCCCTGCCAGCGCCACGGCTGCAATCCCACCAGCTATCCCCCAGAAGCTCTTTCGCATTCCCTTTTCTCCTCGTGCCTTACGCTATTTGGCGCACAAGACTTTACCATGCCATCTGACGCACGAGCTTCAAAACCGTTTCCGCATGCTGATCGATCCTGAACGGCACGACACGTCGCGCTCCGTTTCATTCCTCTCCCTTCTTCGGCCTCTTCTCCTACACGCACAACAAACGACATCGTTAGCAAGCACGTTTTACGCACGTGCACGGCGGGCAACGACGCCTCAGCCGCCGCTTTACGCCACTTCTCTCTCGCCCTACACTTCCTTCGAGGCCATCTTGAAAGCTACCTGCTCCCTGTTGTCCGCGATGCCCCTTATCTTCGCATTCGGTTTTCCGGCCGCCTCTGCTGCAAGCACGCGCACCGCGGAAGCCGCATCGCAAAAACCCGCTGAGAAAACATCGGAGAAAACTCAGGAAAAACCTGAGCAAAAACCAGCGGCGAAAGCCTCACCCGAAATCCCGGCGCGGATCGAGCTGCTCGAAACCCGTGTCCGCTTCGAAACCGACGGCTCCAGCCGCAAGGAAGTCCACGCGCGCGTCAAGATCAACGACGAACTCGGCGTGCGCCAGTTCGCCCGCCTCAATTTCGACTTCAACCGCTCGTTCGAGCAAATTGAAATCCCGCTCGTGCGCATCACTCATCCCAATGGCGGAGTGTTAGACGTTCTCCCGAGCGCAATCACCGACACCCCCAATCCCGCCGTCGTCAGCGCCCCGGCCTATCAAGATGTACGCGTCAAATCCGTCCGCATCCTCGGCCTCGAACCCGGCGATTCCCTCGAGTACCGCGTCATCACCACCACTTCCCACGCCCCGCTCGCCCCCGACATTTGGCTCGAGCACACGTTCGACCGCAGTGGTGTCGTCGCCAAGGAAGTCTTTGATCTCGATCTACCCTGTTCGCGCCTCAAAGACTCACCGAACTTACGCCGTATCCAGATGAACGTCACGCTTCCGGCTCAGGAGCCACAGCAATCCGCTTCCGGCCGCTGTTTTTTTCAGTGGCACGTCTCGCTCCCCGGCTCATCCACCCAACGAAATGCGGACACAAATAGCGATTCTCATCAGCAGCCCGACGTCACGCTGAGCTCATTCATCCTTTGGGGAGTCTTTCTGGAGCAGTTCTCGGGGCTTGTTCATTCTGCCAAAGCGGCCCCTACTATCTCCGATAAAGCGCTGGCTCTCACCAAAACCCTCGCGAAACCTGAGGAAAAACTCGAAGCCCTGTATATCTTCGTTTCAGAGAAAGTATCTACCGTCGATCTGCCACTCGATGCGACTGGTTACCGAACGCGGCCACCTGCCGACATTCTTGCTTCAGGCTACGCCACCCCCGAGGACAAATTCATCCTCTTGGCCACGCTAGCATCGACGCTGAATATTCAACTGGACGCTGGCCTGGCCGGAAGTCAGCCGGATTTGCAGAAGCAACTGCCTCGGCCTTCGCTCTTTTCGCGTATCCTCACAAGGTGGGGAACGACGGTCTGGTGTGACCCGAGCCTCGAGGTCGCCCCTTTTGGGATCCTTCCGCCCGGTCTTCGTGGCAAACCGGCTCTTTGGGTTCGCAAACCTCCGGACTGCGGCCCTACAGCGGACTGTATGTCTGCTCAGTGGGCTAAGATCCCCGTTGAGCTGCCTTTCGCGGCTTTTCAAAAGGTCCAAGCGGATGCGAGCCTCGGTCCCGAAGGGACACTAAGAGCAAAACTGAAATACACGACCCGCGGCGAAAATGAACTGCTCCTGCGCGTTGCGTTTCACAAAACTCCAAAAGAAAACTGGAAAAACGTCGCGCAACTCCTGGCGCTCTCCGACGGCTTCCGCGGTCAAATCACGAACGTGACAACGTCCGACCCCTACGAAACGCACGATCCTTTCACCGTCGAATACGAAATCACGCAACCGAAATTTGTGGACTGGTCAAAAAAGCCGATTCGCATCCCCGCGCTGCTTCCTCTGCTCGGACTTCCAGATCCGGTGGGAAAGCTCGCAGCCGGCACCGTCGCTAAGCCCATCGATCTGGGCACGCCCCTCGACGTCGAAGTGAGCGCGGCCATTCACCTTCCTGCGGGAACCACCGCAAACATTCCCGCCGGCACTTCCGTCCAGCGCGACTTCGCCACCTACACTTCGCAATACTCCGCGAAGGACGCGACGATCACCGCCGCCCGTCACTTAAATTTTATATTGAAGGAAATTCCCGCCGACCGCGCCGCCGATTACAACGCCTTCTTGCAAGCCGTCCAAAACGATGAGTCCCAATTCTTCACGCTCGAACGCGCGGAACCCGCCACAGCCAAGCCACAAAAGCCGTGAGCGGGAATTGAAACTGTCGAAATAGGAGAAATAGCCGTGGTATGAAATTACTTGATTCCGAGGATTTCTTTTTCCTTCGCGGCGCAGAGGTCTTCCACTTTCTTCGTCTCCGCATGTGAGACTTTCTCTAATTCGTCCAGGGATCGCTTCTTCTCGTCTTCGCTGATCTTCTTTTCCTTTTCGAGCTTTTCAATCGCTTCCTTAATGTCCCGCCGGATATTTCGCACTGCCGTCCGGTGATTCTCGAGCACCTTGTGCAGCTGCTTCACCAAATCCTTGCGCCGCTCTTCCGTCAGCGAAGGAATCGGCACTCGCACCACTTTGCCGTCGTTTGTCGGATTCAGTCCCAGGTCCGAAGTGCGAATGGCTTTGTCGATCAACGCCACCGCGCTCGGATCCCACGGCGAAATCACAAGCATCGTCGGGTCCGGCACCGTCAAGCTCCCGAGCTGGTTCAGCGGCATCGGCGTTCCGTGATAATCCACGCGAACATTATCCAGAAGCGAAGCATTCGCGCGGCCCGTGCGGATCGTCGCGGCTTCTCTGCGGAAGTCGTCGACCGCCTTTTCCATACGCGTCCTGGCCGCCGCCATCGCGTCCTTCGTCGTCGCAATCGTCGTCATAGCGTCCTCAGCTCAATTCTCTTCCGGTCAAATCAAGGATAATCCCGGTTCGCGATCAGAAATGCCCAGGGATGGCGTCTCGCCTCGCCCCCCAACCCACACTCTAGTTCAGCGCCGGCGTCACCGAAGAACCCACGCGCTCGCCGAGCACCACACGCCGGATGTTCCCGTGCTGGTTCATGTTGAAAACCACAATCGGCATCCCGTTGTCCATGCATAGCGAAATGGCCGTCGCGTCCATGACCTTCAAATTTTTGTTCAGCACATCGCGGTACGTGATCTCCGCGAAAAACTTCGCGCCGGAAACTTTTTCCGGGTCGGCGTCGAAAATGCCGTCCACTCTGGTGGCTTTCAGGATCACATCCGCCTTGATTTCCATGGCGCGCAGCGCCGCCGCCGTGTCCGTCGAAAAATACGGGTTGCCCGTTCCCGCGGCAAAAATCACGATGCGCCCTTTTTCCAGGTGCCGCATCGCGCGGCGCCGGATAAAAGGCTCGGAAACCTGCCGCATCTCGATGGCGCTCAGCACGCGCGTAAATACGCCTTCCTTTTCCAGCGCGTCCTGCAGCGCCAGCGCGTTGATCACCGTCGCCAGCATGCCCATGTAATCGCCGGTCGAGCGGTCGATCTCAAACCCCTTCTGCCGCCCCCCGCGGAAAATGTTTCCGCCGCCGACCATGACGGCGATCTCCACGCCCAACGCATGCACTTCTTTCAGCTCGCGCGCGATCGCCTGAATTGTTTCTCCGTGTATTCCAAAACCCTGCGGCCCCTGCAGCGATTCTCCGGAAAGCTTCAGGAGGATGCGCCGGTAAGCCAGTTGCGGATTTCTCGGCGCTCTCTTCGCGGTTTTCTTTGCAGCCTTTTTCTGTGCGGCCATGACGCTCCGGTCGGTGCCTCTAAAATCCTCGGAATTGTAACAAACTATGCCTGCCGCCGCACATTCGGGAGTGCGGCAGCCCAGCCGGCGCTTTCGAACACTACCCTGCTCCTCCAGAAAATTTGCGGGCTTTCCGGGCACAACTCACAAAAAAAACGCCCCGGCGAAAATCGGGGCGCTTTAAGTTGTTCTCTCCGGCTCTTGCGTTACGCGCCGGCAGGCACTAGAACCGGCGCCGTCTCGGGTCCTCCGGCCGGTCCGCTCCCCTCGCCCACTTTGAAGCGCACGAACCGCCGAATGGAAATGTTCTCGCCTAACTTCGCAATCGCCTGCGTGATCATCTCCCCGATCGTGACGCTCTCGTCCTTAATGTAGTGCTGCTCGTAAAGGCAGTTTTCCTCGTAGAACTTTTCCATTTTTCCGTTCACGATCTTTTCGACAACGTTTTCCGGCTTCCCGGTGGCCAGCGCCTGCGCCCGGTAAATATCGCGCTCCGCCGCGAGCATTTCCGGCGTGACTTCCTCGCGCCTTACGTACCGCGGATCGAGCGCCGCGATATGCATCGCAACGTCATGGCAAAGCAGTTGGAAAGCTTCCGTGCGCGCCACGAAATCAGACTCGCAGTTGATCTCCACGAGCACGCCAATCTTCCCGCCCGCGTGAATATAACTGCCCACGAGCCCCTCGCTCGCTTCGCGCTGCGATTTCTTCGCTGCCACGGCCTGCCCCTTTTTCCGCAAAATCTCGATGGCCTTTTCGATGTTTCCGCTTGCTTCCACGAGCGCCGCGCGGCAATCGCTGAATCCCGCGCCGGTTCGTTCGCGCAATTCCTTCACGAGGTGCGCCGGTATCTGCATGGCTGGCTGTTGTGTGCTCATCCTTTTTCTCTTTGCGTTCTCAGAATCTTGTTGGTGGCGTGAATGCTTGCAAAAAGGCCCGCTCCGAGCCGCCTGGAGCGGGCCTCGTGAATCTCTTGTTCAAACCGCTTGCTTAGCGCGCTTCCTCGTCCGGCGGCACCGTGGCTTCCGCCGCTTCGGCAGGCTCAATGGGAGCATCCGGTGGCGTTTCAACAACCGCGCCCTCGACGAAATCCCCCTCCTGCTTTTCATATTGCTCGTACGCGCTGGTATCCACGTACTCCACGCCATCCACCAGCGCCTGATCTTCCGCCGACTTCTGTTCCGCCACCTGCGATTGCTGGTACGCGGTGTGCCCTTCGAGCACGGAATCCGCAATCTTCGTCGTGAACAGCCGGATCGCCCGCAACGCGTCGTCGTTTCCGGGAATAATCCAATCCACCACGTCCGGATCGCAATTCGTATCGACCACGGAAACCACCGGCACGCCCATGCGCCGCGCTTCCTTCACCGCAATCTCTTCCGCGTTCGAATCGATCACGAACATGGCGTCCGGAAGCTGGCTCATATTCTCAATGCCTTCCAGGTTCTGGTTCAGGTGTTTCATTTCGCGGCCCAGCCGCGCCTTTTCCTTCTTCGATAGTTCGTTGATCCGGCCGTCTTCGGTCATGGCCTTGAGCAGCTTCAGCCGCTTGATCGATTTCTGCAGCGTTGCCCAGTTCGTCAGCGTCCCGCCCAGCCAGCGGTGATTCACAAAGTAGGCGCCGCAGCGCTTCGACTCTTCGGCCACCGCTTCCTGCGCCTGTCGTTTCGTTCCCACAAACAGGACGGCCTTGCCCTGCGCCGAAAGTTCGCTCACGAAGCGGCTCGCTTCGCGGAACATCTTGAGAGTCTTTTGAAGATCAATAATGTGAATGCCGTTGCGTTCTCCGAAAATATATTCCTTCATCTTCGGATTCCAGCGCCGCGTCTGGTGACCGAAGTGAACTCCGGCCTCCAGCAATTCTTTCATCGTAATTTCTACTGCCAAGTTTCCTCCTAGTAGGATAGTTGTTTGCGGTGGCCTGTTTTTTGCCTTTGTAGGTGCCGGGCTTTAGCCCGGCCGCCTCTGGGTCAAAAAACAAAACACAGAACAACCTATTGCCGGCTTCTTGCCGGCCGTGATCTCGAAGGGGTTGCCTGCGCATTCCCTCCGGAGCTTGTTGTGACCAGCTTTCCGGCTTTCGCCAGTCACTAGTCACCAGCCACCAATCAATTCTCTATCGCTTGGTGAACTGGAATCTCTTGCGCGCGCCCTTCTGCCCGTACTTCTTGCGTTCCTTCATACGCGAGTCACGCGTCAAAAATCCGTTTTTCCGCAGCGCCGGACGCAGCTCCGGATTGAACCGCGAGATCGCTCGCGACAATCCCATGCGCACCGCCCCTGCTTGCCCGCCGACGCCGCCCCCATGCGCGGTCACTTTCACATCCACCTGTTCCGCCAGGCTCGTGAACTTCAGCGGCTCGATCGCATCATGCTTCCATGCATGATTCGGAAAATAGTTCTCCACTTCGCGGCCATTGATTGTGAACTTGCCGCTCCCCGCGCGCAAAAAAACTCGCGCCACAGATTCTTTGCGCCGTCCCGTGCCCAGAAACCACGTTTGTGTGCCCGCAATGGGCGTACCCGTAGAACTCAACGTTCCTCCTAAAATTGCCTGATTCCGGACACCCGGAACCACTTAACTCCACGCCGGTTTTGCTCCCTGCCTAAGGCACCACTTAGAGGTGACCACTACGCGGCCACACTTTTCAAGGAACAGCTAACGTGCAGAATCTTTGTGGCACAGCCAATCCTGGCCATGCTCTTTGCCTACTACCAGCAGTGGGACAGACTTTCAGTCTGTCTTCCCTGCCGCTGCTACCAAGCTCCAACAGCCTGCGGCTTCTGCCCAGCATGCCGCGCCAAACCCGCTGCATCCCGGTATATCCGCAATTTCTTCGCTCGCCGGGCACGCAGCTTATTCTTTGGCAACATCCCTAGAACCGCCTCGCGAATCATCCAGTCCGGCTTCGTCTCGCGCACCCGCTTCGCCGGAACCGCCTTCAACCCGCCCGGATACCCGCTATGCGAGTAATAAATCTTCTGGTCGACCTTGTTCCCCGTCAGTCGCACCTTATCCGCGTTGATCACCACCACGTGATCCCCCGAATCCAGGTACGGCGTAAAACTCGGCTTATCTTTGCCCATCAGCATCCGCGCTATCTTCGTCGCCAGACGCCCCAACACCTGGTCCGTCGCGTCCACCACAAACCAGCTCGCGCCCACTTTCAGCGCCTCCGCTTCTTCTCCCTTGGCTACGTACGTCCTCATTGCGCTCAGTCACACCTTTCCCTATAGAGACAAACGCTAATCTTAAAGTACCTCCCGCATCCTGTCAACGCGATTCCCGGCCAAATTCTTCTCAGCTCCCCACCCTGAATTCCAATTTCCTTCACACTTTTTCAATCCGCTATCCGACCGCGCTCTACTTTCTCGAAGCCCAATTCTCGATTTTCAGACCGCTAATCCGCCGAAATTCCTTTTCGTTGTTTGTCACCAGTGTCAGACCAGCCACTTTAGCATGTGCCCCGATCCATAGGTCGTTAGTGCCAATCATTATCCCCCGCGCTTCCAAGTTCGCGCGTACCACTCCGTATTCGTCGGCTGCTTCATCAGGAAGGCTCAAAACCGGAATCCATGTCACTAACTCGCTCAGAATGTGTCGGGCGATCTCGCGGTTTTGACTGCGCTCTGCCCCGTATAGGAGTTCGCCATGCGTGATGGTGCTCATCGCCGCTTCTCCAGCTTGTAACTCGTCAAATCGCGCCAGCACTTGTGGGCTTTTTTTCTGCCGGACATAGATACAAATATTCGTATCCAGCAGGAATCGAGGGCTCATTACAGCCTCTTGCGCCGTTGCTGAGGCGGATCCTTTCTCTTCTTCGGGAACATATCCTCCGGCAAACTCGCTAGCAGTTCAAAAGCTCGCCTTAGGCCCTTGCTTTTCTCTCGCAGCACAATCTCATCGCCGCGGCGGCTGATTTCCAGCTCCTTGCTGTTTACCCGGAATTTCTTCGGCAATCGCACCGCCTGGCTGTTCCCCGACTTAAACACGCGCGCCGTAGCCATCGCTCACCTCCTTCATTGTATATACGCTTGGGGATATACAAAGTCAATCTCCTGCCCTCTTCTGTGTGCTCTGCGGTCTCTTTGTAAAAAAACATTCCACTCCAACCGACATTGTCGCGCCCATCCGTTAAATCGTCGCCAATTGCGACCGCCGCCCTGCCGCATACTCATTCAACGCCGCATTGGCGCTGGTAATCACCGCAAGCGCATCCGCCATCGCCCCCAGATCCGCGCCCCGCAAGACAAAATACATCTCCTCCTCACCCAATCCCGTATAGACCCGATTCCCCATACACCCCAAACTCAAAATCGCCCCCATTTGCATCGAAGCCGGCAACGCCATGCATGTCGGCCGCCCCAAAGCCGGCGCCCCACTGCCCACCCCCGCCCGATTCGCCGCCTCGCTTAACAGCATCGCCCCCGCGGGCTTGCACGCAAACAGAACCACATCCGGCGCCACAGGCGTCTCTCCCAAAGGCGCGTACACAATCGCCGCCGGCGCCTTTGCCAGCCGCGGAATTCGCGGCAATTCCTCCGGCTTCACGTATCCCAAATCAAACATCATCCTCAACGTCTGCTCCGTCTCCTTCTCCCGCTCAGGCGATAAAGCAATGTTGTGCGTGTACGCTCCCACCGCGCAGTTGAAGTGACTCTCCGGCACCGTATAAAAAACCTCTCCATTCGCCGCCAATCTCCAGAAGCTGCACCCCGAAGGCTCCGTTCCCTCAAACTTCTTCACATCCCCCGGCGCTGCCTCCAAAAACGTCACCGCTACTGGCCGCCGCGCCAATTTCACCGCCGCCCCAATCTTCTCCTCCAACGCCTTCCATTCCGTCCGTCCGCTCATCGCCTGGCTCCTCCCCTTCCGCCCGCAACCATACCACGCACGTCGCGCATCTCCGAATACAGCTACCTGCTCCGGCCAGCTTTTTGGCGGCAGGCGTTAAACGATGCCACCTCTCACTCGTCTAATTCTTCGTGCGCACAAAACGCGGGAACTTTTCCGGCCGTTTGGGAGTATACGAGGAGAGGTGCACGGGAGGGATGCAACGATGACTGAACTTTGGCGCGATATTCGTTACGGCGTGCGTCTACTCTGGAAGAGTCCCGGCTTCACTTCCGTCTCCCTCCTCGCTCTCGCCCTCGGCATCGGCGCCACCACCGCCATTTTCAGCCTCCTATACTCCGTCCTCCTTGCGCCTCTCCCCTATGTGGATAGCGACAGAATCATGATGGTCTGGTCGCACCAGAAAGGCGAGCGCAATGGCACTTCCCCCAGCGACTACCTCGACTGGCAAAAGCAAGCCACTGTCTTCGAGTCGCTCAACGCATGGACGGGAGATGGCTTCACCATATCCACTCCTGAGTGGACCGAACAAGTCCAGGCCAGCCGCGTAGCCCCCGGCTTTTTCGACCTTCTCTTCAGCCCGAAGGTGGCTCTCGGCAGGCATTTTGTTGCCGACGACTCGCAACCCGGCAACGATCATGTGGTCATCCTCAACAATAAATTCTGGCGCGAGCGCTTCGGCAGCGATCCCACCATCGTTGGCAGAAAGCTCCGCATGAGCGGCGAACTCTACACCGTCCTCGGTGTCGCCTCCCCGAGTCCCTCCGACCATGGCGATTCTGAGATGAATGTCCCTCTGGCCTTTAAACCAAACGAGATTGCTCGTGAAAATCACTTTCTCCTGGTAATGGGAAAACTCAAGAGCGGTGTCACTCTCGAAGCCGCCAACGCCGAAATGGCCGTAATCGCCAAGCAACTGGCGCAAACCTACCCCAAGACCAACGCCGACCTCACCGTGACCGTCGAGCCCCTTAAAGATGATTTTCTTCCCAAGGAAACCCGCCTGGGCCTCTGGCTCATGATGGGAGCCGTCGGCTTCGTCCTCCTCATCGCCTGCGTCAATATCGCGAACTTGCTCCTTGCTTGGGGCACGGCGCGCCAAAAAGAAATCGCCGTCCGCGCCTCGCAAGGCGCAACCCGTGCGCGCATCTTCCGCCAATTCCTCATCGAAAGCCTGGCTTTGGCCTTGATGGGCGGGGCTTTGGGCACGCTGCTTTCCGTCGCCGTACTCCGCGGCGTGATGAGCTTGATGCCCAGAAACCAATTGGGCATTCCCTACGAAGCCGATCCGCACCTCAATCTCCAGGTACTGCTCTTCACCCTCGGCGCCACCCTCATCAGCGGCGTACTCTTCGGGTGCTTCCCCGCCTGGCATGCCTCCCGGCAAAATATCAGCGACCTGTTAAAGGAAGGCGGCAGATCTTCTTCCGCCAGTTCCGGCCATAACCGTCTGCGCCGCGTCCTCGTCGTTGCCGAATTCGCCCTCGCCTTAATCCTCGTCGCCGGCGCGGGCCTCATCCTTCGCAGCTTCTGGAACGTCACTCAAGTTGACCTCGGCATTCGCCGCGACCACGTTCTTACCTTCAGCGTCCCCATCCAGCACGAGCGCACTTCCAGCGCCGCGAAGACTCGCTCCGTCTACCAGCAGTTGCAGGAACGGATCGCCGCCGTACCCGGTGTCTTGAAGGTCGCCATCGCTCCAGGCTTGCCCGCTTCCGGTGCCGGTCGCCTGCATTTCACTATCGTAGGTCAGCCCTCCGATGGCTCCGATGACGACATCAACAAGGAGCCGCGAACGATCTTCATGCCGGTCACGCCCGGCTACTACCAGACCTACGGCATCCGCCTCACACGCGGACGCTTTCTCGACGCCCGCGATCTCGCCGGCGCGCCGCGCGTCGCCATGGTCAGCGAAAGCTTTGCCCGCCAGTACTTACCCGGCCTGGATCCCCTGACGCAGCGCGTCAAAATCGCCGAATTGCTGCCCGATCACACTCCGCCCTTCGGCGCTCCCGTTGAATGGCAAATCGTCGGCGTCTTTCACGACGTTCAGTTTGACAGCCATCCCACCACAGGTTCCGCTGAAGTCGACGTTCCCTTCGACCAAAGCCCCTGGCCCGGCACGGTCATCGCCGTCCGCACCAACGGCAACCCCTCCGCCGTAACCTCCAGCATCGCTGCCGCCGTCCGTTCCGTGAATCCTGATTACCCCATGACCCAAGTCCGCACCATGGACCAGGTCATCAGCGAATCCCTAGTCACAGACCGCTTCACCGTCCTCGTCTTCGGCACCTTCGCCGTACTCGCGCTCGCTCTCGCCGCCATCGGCATCTACGGCGTCATGACCTTCTCCGTCGCCCAGCGCAATCACGAATTGGGCATCCGTATGGCCCTCGGCGCAGGCAGCTCCCACGTCCTCAAGTTGGTTGTTGGTGAAGGCATGTGGGCTGCCCTGATAGGAATGGCCATCGGCCTTCCAGGTGTTTACCTGGTTGGAAAAACATTGAAAAGCCTTTTGTACAACGTCGGCACAATGGATGTGCGAGCCCTGATCGGCGTAGCCGTAGTTCTTTTAGCCTCGGCTCTTGTCGCCTGCTACGTCCCAGCCCGCCGCGCCACAAGAATCGATCCGTTAGCCGCCCTCCGCCAGGAGTAGCCAGCGCCGCTCTTCTCCTTCTTCTCGGGCTTTCGTCACGCTTCACGCCCCAACCCGGCCGCACTCAAGATGCCGCAGCTCTCATGTATTAAATCGCAATCGAAAAGCCCTTTTCATCAGCACTCGTCATTACCCTACAATTTAATATACGAGAATTGTCTTGAATTTCTGCTATCCGTCAGTGTATCAACTCAGCCCCCTCAGCCCCCTCAGCCCCCTCAGCCGCCCACCTTTCGTTTGGGGGAATTTCGCGCCAAGGGCCCTGGCCGCCGAGACGGCAAATGGACTTGGCTACTTGGGGGATTCATGCGTTCAACCATTCTTCTCACGCTCGCGCTCTTCGTGTCAGCATCTGTCCTCCCGCTTAAAGCCCAGACGAACTCAGGAACTTGGGCCGCGACGGGAGGCATGAACACCGCCCGGAATAATCACACCGCCGCTCTGCTGAACAACGGCCTCGTGCTCCTTGTTGGAGGCAGTGACTCCAACGGCAGCGCCCTCGCCAGCGCCGAACTCTACAACCCCGTGGCTGGCACATTTTCACCCACAGGCAACTTGAATGCCGCGCGAATCTGGCACATTGCGACTCTCCTGCCTAACGGTACCGTGCTCATCATGGGTGGCTACACCATGAGCGGCGGCAACCCCGTTCCCGTCAGCACCGCCGAACT
Organism: uncultured Acidobacteriota bacterium; assembly: GCA_963718945.1. Lineage (GTDB taxonomy): Bacteria > Acidobacteriota > Terriglobia > Acidiferrales > UBA7541 > Acidiferrum. Next base: position 1,428,990 of record CAVRAJ010000001.1, read on the forward strand.
CTACGACCCCGCCGCAGGTACATTCACCAATACCGGCAGCCCTGTAGCCACCGTTCGACTCTTGCCCACCGCGATCCTCTTGACCAATGGAAAAGTCCTCATCGCCGGAGGCTCCGACGTGGCTGGAAACTCGCTGACCAGCGCCGAGCTGTATGATCCGCCCAGCGGAACCTTTTCATCCACGGGCAGCATGAATTCGCAGCGCCAATTTCACACCGCGACGCTCCTAAACAGCGGGAAAGTGCTGCTTGCCGGCGGGAGCGTACGCGTTGGGGCGCCTAACGAGCGCTATCGACCCGTCTGGCTCAGAAACATTCACTTACGACCAAGGTGGGCGTGTAACCGAAAAGCAAAAAGTCATTGGCACGACCGTTTATCCGATCCAATATCAATACAATGCCGGCGGAGAACTCACTCAGATCACCTATCCCTCGGGGCGGGTGGTCACCCAAACTCCGGACAACGTCGGGCGACTTAACTCGGTCGTCTCGAATTTACCGACTCCCGTGTCCGCGATAATCCCTTACGGAACCGGCTACAACGCCGCAGGCCAAATTCTCACCATCAATTACGGAAACGGAGTGACTGGAAGCTTCGGTTACTCGGCGGCCCGCCAGCAGCTAGCCAGCGTGAGTTATTTTAATAGCAATCTCCCTCAGGTCTTCTTCACGCTGAATTATGGCTATATGAATGGCCAGGCAAACTGCGGGACGAGTACGACAGCAGCCAACGGCGGGCTCATCCAATGCATCCAGGACACAGTGGACAATGGGCGCTCAGTGATTTATTCGTATGACGCATTGGGACGTCTGACCGCGGCTGTGACCGCTGGGTCTGGTAACTATGCGCAGTGGGGCCTATCTTGGAGCTACGACGCATATGGGAACCGCTGGAATCAGACTGTCACTGCGGGAAGCGGGCCACCGAACAGTCTGTCTTTCGCTACAACGCCAGCGCCTCCGGCGAATCCGCCCGGAGGAGCTTACACGAATCGACCCGACGGCTTTTCCTTCGACGCGAGTGGTAACATGCTCAACGACGGCGTCAACAATCTGACTTACGACGCCGAGAACTGCCTGACGAGCGCAGGAACCACGGCATACACTTGCGATTCGCACGGTATCCGAGTGCAAAAAACTATTCAAGGGGGAACAACCACGGTTTATGTGTTCTCGGGCGGAAAGGACATCGCCGAATACGACAATGGAGCACCCGTGAATTCTCCGTCGCGCGAGTACATGTACCTGGGCGGGCAGATCGCGGCAGTCATGCAAGGCACGAGCGTAACCTATCTCCATACTGACCACCTCTCAGTACGGTTGAGCACGGTCGGCGGAGCAACAAATACACCAAACTATGGTCAATCGGCCGGAGAACAAGGTCACTATCCCTACGGCGAACAATGGTATGCAAGTAACAGCACGACGAAGTTCTTCTTCACAAGCTATGAGCGCGATCCGGAGTCGGGGAACGATTACGCAATGGCGCGTTTTTATATCAATCGCTTTGGCCGCTTCTCCTGCGTCGATCCTTCTCTTGGTTCGCCTAGTGATCCACAGTCATGGAATCGATATACTTATGTGCGCAATAATCCCGTGAACATCGTGGACCCTTCAGGTCAATTTTGGCTCTTCCAGCTGGTTGGAGCCCTGATTGCAGTCCTTGGAGTTTTGTTCCACATGCCATCGTTGGTGCAGCTCGGTCTGAATATTGCCGGTGTCGGCTTAGCGCTGCCCGGTGGTGGCAACTTCCCCGGCACACCACCCACATTCCCCGATCCACTTGGCAATACGCAGGCCACCTTGAACAGCATCTACAATCCGGTTAATCCTTCTACGTTCGGGATCAACAATTTCACGAACGGCTCCTCGACAGCTGGGCTGAATCTAGCCAACCTGGGGCCCTGTACGGAAAAGCTATTCGGAATTACGACAAAGGCATTCAAAGTTGCCAAGCCTGGAAGCGATGGCTATCCCGGAACCAACGGATCGTTTAGTGGGACTCTAAACGACCCCAGCGGTCTCAAGTTCAATTTCAATGTCCTAACTGACGTGAACTCGTACACGGTCGACGAGGCAATGAAGCATGCAAAGGAGCAGTCAGGTCCCTTGTATGAGATCGCGGGTGGCTATACAGAAGAAAATCATCCGTTCATCAATTACGCCCTGTACGGGACTAGCGAGTCCCAAACTTTGGAGACGCAGATCGTCGAGACAGGGAACTCGCTATATATGATTTCAGGAAGACTGACTATACCTCAGATGGAAGCTCGCGATAAGACTGCGAAGAATACGGGCGCTTTCGGCATGAACGATGCTCCTGGAACTGACCTGTTGGATTTCATTATGAATCCAAAGAAGTGATTGTGATGCAAGTGCGTAAAAGGCTGGAGAGTATGAGGTTTCCGCGTGTAATGCCAACTTTGGCTTTTGTATTCCTGCTTGCCTGGTTCCACGTCGCGACAGTGGCGCGAGGTGCGGGAGTCGATAGCGAACATCATTCCGGAATATCACACCACAGGCAGCAACCAGACGCAGATAAGCAACCTGTCCCGCAGCCAGCGTCCAAATCACCGGAGACCCTTAAGTTCAAGCTAGTCAAGATTAGTAACGGCAAATCGGATGACGGAACGTGGTGGTCGAAATCAGATTTGATCGCTTCGGACGGCCACGCCATCCGCAAAGACAATTTTCCCTTCTCGTCTACCAAGCGCGCCCAGCGTCAGTTCGACCAATATCTTGCATTGGCGCAAAAAATCATTCGCCGCAATCCGGAAGTCAATGAACAAGGGAAGACCGTTGGCGAGAGGGCTCTGTGCCTATTTGAAGGCAACGCAACTCGGAAATCTCAGTACATACTGTTTTGGACATCAGGAGCGTTCTTCGGTGAAATCGCGGGAGAGCACTTAGCTGACGTTTTGGCCCTGGAAGAACGTCTCAGGACCAATTCATTAACCGAGATCCTAAAAGAATGAATTAAGTTTAGTGCCTGCTGAATACCTCTCGCGATCGAGAGTGACCTGCCCCTTGGCTCTGCGCAGCGAGTGTTCTGGCGCCCGAGTCGCTGGGGCACGTGGGCCAACGTTCCGTGGAGCCAGGGGGGCAGCTCGCGCGACTCCGGAGGAAAAGAGTTTCGTTGCGCTGCCTGGAAATGTTCCTCCTTTGGCGCGTCGAGAGTTCGATCAAAGCGCCCTACCTGACGCTCAAACGCTACAGCGAATGCTCTTTCTCCTGGAGGGTACTCATTAGCAAGAAACAGCATAACGCTTACTCTAAACGTGAACGGAAGCGTTACTAACATGGCCTCATCATCTCACGCAAATAGTCGCCGCTAATCCTTAGAGCGCGGAATGACGCTTCTGGAATTGATCATTGCCGCGTCCATTCTCGTCATCCTCGCTTCAGCCGCCCTGCCGGCCTTTCGCTTCACGGTCGTCCGGCAGAAGGAGACCGACCTTCGCCGAGACTTGCGCGAAATCCGCAACGCTATCGACCGCTACAAGGACTATGCTGACCGTAACCTCATTCGCGTCAAGGTCGGCAGTGAAGGGTATCCTCCCGACTTAGAAACTCTGGTCAATGGCGTTAGAGTGGGCGCGGGAGATGAAAGCAAAGTGCGCTTCCTGCGGCGCATCCCTATTGATCCCATGACTGGTCGCGCTGAATGGGGGCTCCGCTCCGTCCAGGACGACTCCGATTCCTCCAGTTGGGGTGGGCAGAACGTCTTTGATGTGTATTCCAAATCCCAAGCTACTGCCCTGGACGGCTCCCGCTACTACGATTGGTGAGTTCTTTTTGGGAACTTGTGCCGCGCAGAGCCCCACTGCATGTATTGTGTGGTTTTGGGGCAAACATTTGCTGTTTTGACACAACTGTCTTTCCCCGTAGGCGTACCCTATCGCGGCTTGCCTTACCAAACTAATTCCTCAACATGGTGAGTGGAGCCAAATCACCGGTTCCGCAACTGTTATCGTGAACTGTCCGGGCACAAAATCGTCTCAAGCCAAAAGGCGACTTACAGTGGTAAGCATCATCCGAAGGCCGTGTGGACTATGTACTGGTAGAGAGTTAGGGTGGTCTTCGCGGACAGCAGAAGTGTCCACGAAGGTGTGCATGAAGGCGGACCTTGGAAACTTCGCAACTTGCCCCACATGTGAAAGGCACGGAGTGACCGGCACCAAGGACTTACGCAATCACCGTGACTGGCAATTCCAGCTCCACCAGGCACAACACCACCCCTACCCCGGTCGTTAACTAAGCATGTCCAACAAGGCAAAAATCGCTTTTCATCAGCGCAAGACTCAACAGGGTTTCTCTCAGAAGGGAATGACTCTTCTGGAACTTATCATCGCCGACACTCGTTGATGGTTACTGGGACTATGCTGGATTCCTTACGAACTATATTTTGAATAACGTCTGTCAGTCGACCTCATGCCATTGAAACTCAATATGAAGAAGGCACTTTTCTTTCTAGCGCTCGTCGTCATCAGTGCAGCGCTTCTGTTCCCTCGCATAAAGCTCCATCTCATCCGCGAGGATGGGGGCGGGGGAGTCTTACTCTCGAAAGATAACGAAGCCTATCTGTGTATGTTTGACCGTCTCTTTGGTTACTACATGAGCGGGGCGCAATTGCTTGCGGAACCCATCAACAACTATCTTCATTCCCCCACCATCCCAAGAAACGATAGCCATGCCCTGACAATCATTCATGTCACTCGGTTGACCGTTGAGAGGCACTTCCAGAAATCAACTATAGGCATCGACTCTTTTACTCCCATTGGGGACAGCATCTACGCGACGTGCCCTGGAGGCATTTGCAAATGGAGCGGCGTCCGCTTCGAGTTGATCTCCAGCGAAGAGGAACAAAAGATGGGCGGAAGGAACCAACTCGATAACGATTGGAAAGAATTCACGGCAGTCGATGGGTGGTCGAGGCATTCGATAAAGGCAGTTGGACCTGCCGGAGCTGCTGTCCACGATCAATACTCCGTCGATGTGAGCAAGCAATTCGTTCTCCTGGTGACGGAAGGCAATCCTACCTCGGTCTACTTGCAGCGACCTAACCAACCTAAAGAGAGACTCTGGTATTACAAACTGGGGCTGTCCCTGGTTGGCAAGGACAAATACGAAAGCGTGTTTGTGGCCACCGCAAAATGAGCCCGCAACAAATTGGGGATCAGATAACGAGTAATTCGGCGAGTTCGGGGTTCTCTCGTCCTGTGAGAGCCTGCATATAGGCTCAGGTGGATGGAAGACGCCCTTCGGTCACCTTTCCGGGCCCACCAAATTGACTTCGCGCTTAATTCCATATAACGCAGACGCGATGCCACTTGGTCTTCGACGCCCATTCGTCGTCGGTGTTCTTCCACGACCGCTGCGTGGCGACGGAAAGAACGGTGAACTTCGAGCCGTTGCTGTTCCGCGCTTGACTTGTCATCTCACTAACGGAAATGGGGAGGGAAAGTTGAGCTTTGGGCGACAATGATTCACGATCACTCTTCGTCACGCAGGCGGGTGACGATTTCTTAAGTCTCGGGTAGCCTAGCGTTGGCGGTGTTGCTTCTTGCAAACGGTGGGTACTCCCCTCGCTTTCCTGCTCGCCGTTCTACTCCCTACCCACTACCACCACCCCCCAACCCCCACCAAACAAACAGCTTACAGTTTATACTTGACAACTAGTACCAATGTGTTATACTCTCCCGGTTCGTTCGGGCACGGCTTCTGTCTGTGCTCACGTCGCACATGCGCCTCCGCCGCGCGGTTCCTAAAATCTACGCAAAATCTTCAGTCCCAGCGAGGTTACCACTTCATAAAAACCGCTTTCTCCTGACCCCTTCAAAATCAACACTTCTACAACTGTTGATTCCACTCCACTTCATCTCCCCCAGAATCAGCGTTTACAAAAAACCGGGAGGGGGAAGCCCCTCATCTCACACCAAAGTTTTGCAACTCGTCAACACTCCCTCCTCGCCTTTCTTCGCTCCCCACTCGTCACTCGCCACTGTTCCCGTAAACCTTTTGCCTGCCACTCTTACGCTCCACGTCAAGCCTAACCCCTTTGTTTGTCACTCTTGCAAAAAACATCGGGGATGGGGGGCATCGCACACAGCCCAGCGATTTGGCGGTCATGTAAGGCACTCGCGAGTTCGCTCGCCACTCGTCACTAATCCCTCGTCACTGGCTTCGTTTCTATCCTTCCACGTGTGCCAAAAACTGCGGCGCTTTTCTGAATTTCGTCGCCTGCTCAAATGCATACGCCAGCTTGATCAAAACCGGCTCGCTCCACGCCCGCCCAAAAAACGAAATGCCCACCGGCAATCCAAAATCAAATCCCGCCACTACATTGATATTGGGATACCCCGACACCGCTGGAAACTCCGAACTCCCCCCGCTAAACGCGTCGCCATTCACGATGTCCGTCAGCCACGCCGGCCCGCCTGTCGGCGCCACAATCGCATCCAGCTTGTGCTTATCCATCGTCGCGTCAATTCCCTCTTTGCCGGTCAGTTCGTGATTTTTCTTGATGGCCTCAATATATTCCGGCGTCGTCAACGGCCCCTTTTCCTCGGCCGTCAGAAAGTTTTCTTGTCCGAAATACGGCATCTCTTTCGCCGCATTTTTCTCGTTGAACTCGATAATTTCCTTCAGCGATTTGACCGTCGTGTTCGGCCCCAGCCACGCCAGGTACGCGTTCAAGTCCGCCTTCAGCTCGTACATGAATCCCAAAAACTCGGTCTTCTCATATTTTCCGACCGTCTCGAACTCCACCGGATCCACCAGCGTTGCTCCCTGTTTCTTCATCGCCTCGAGCGCGGCATCCATCAATTTGTCCACTGCGGGATTGAACCCAAACGCTTTTCGCAGGACGCCGATGCGCGCGCCTTTCAATCCGTCAGCATCAAGGAACTTGGTGTAATCCTTATGCGACTTTCCTTCGCTCGCCGCCGTCGCTTTATCGTCGGGATCCACGCCTGTCAACGCTCCCAGCAAAATCGCTGCATCGCGCACCGTGCGGCACATCGGCCCCGCCGTGTCTTGCGTATGCGAAATCGGAATAATATGGCTGCGGCTCACCAGTCCGACTGTCGGCTTGATCCCCGCAAGTCCGTTCGCCGAAGATGGGCATACAATCGAGCCATCCGTCTCCGTTCCGATTCCGATCGCCGCGAAGTTCGCCGAAATTCCCGCACCCGTTCCCGAACTAGATCCGCACGGATTCCTGTCCAGCGCGTACGGATTTTTCGTCTGCCCGCCGCGTCCGCTCCATCCGCTGATCGAGTGATTCGAGCGAATATTCGCCCACTCGCTCAAATTTGTTTTTCCCAAAATCACCGCTCCCGCCGCTCGCAACTTCTGCACGATGAACGCATCCGACGGAGGTTTCGACCCCATCAGTGCCAGCGATCCCGCCGTCGTTTGCATGCGGTCCGCCGTCGCGATGTTGTCCTTGATCAGCACGGGAATTCCGTGCAGCGGCCCGCGCGGCCCTTTTTGTTTCCGCTCCCTGTCCAGCGCTTCCGCTATTTCCAGCGCGTCCGGATTCGTTTCGATGACGCTGTTCACTCTCGGCCCCCTCTTGTCCATCGCCGAGATGCGTTCGAGATATTTCTCCGCGATCGAACGCGCGCTGTGCTTCCCGGACTTCATCCCTTCCTGCAATTCGCCGATCGTGATCTCATCAAACTCAAACGCTGGGACTTCAGCAGCCTCACCGGCAGCCGCATTCCCGCGCGGCGCTGCGAACACTGGCTGCAAGACCGGTCCGGCCGCAGCCGCCACTCCTCCGAGCAAACCAGCCTGCAGGAATCTGCGCCGGCCTGCTGCTGCCGGTTGGCTTTGTCCTTTTTTGGCGCGCCCGCTCTCGCGATTGACCGTGCCGGTCTCCCCATTCTCATTCTCGTGCTCAGTGAATTTCTCCATTTCAGGCCCTCACCCTCTCCCCATCCAGGAAAACGCACAGATAGTACGCCAGACGGCGCGATTTCTTCGCATAAAATCTGTGTCTCCAGCGGTTTATACCAAGGAAACTGGGCGGGAAAAACTTTTCCATCGCTGCATTTCTTCGCTATAATTCTCTTTACGCGGAGTCCCCCCGTGGTCGGTTTGCTATGACGCTCACTGACACTAACGGCCCACTGCCCCTCCAGCCGCGTCTCACAGGCTTGGGGAGAATTTCGTGTCCCGTCCGTTTTGCCGCATCCGCAATTCTGTTTTTCTGTTGCGCTACTTTTGGCGCCATCGTTTCTCGCGCGCAGGATCAACAAGACCAAAGCGTCGCCGCGGCCGCCCGTCAGGAACACGCCCGCAAGCAAGAGCAGCAAAAAAGCGCGAGGCATGTTTACACCGGAGAAGATCTCAAGCGCGCGAACATCCTCACTCCTGAAGATCGTGCCGTCGTCGAAGCCAGGCGAAACGAATGCGCGGAGAAAAATAATTGCTCGCCCGCTCCTTCGCAAAACCCTCCGGCAACTCTCGACGCAAATTCCGCGGCGCGCGGAGTTTCTCTTGGCGAAGTCGCGCGCAAATACCGCAAAGAAAAAGAATTGCAAGCTCTGAAACCGAAACAGTCGGAACCGTTCCATCTTCCGTTCTCGGCTCCCGCGCTCGCCTCTCCGATTTTGCCGGGACGCTCCGCGGCTCAACCGGTTCTCCGTCCCAAATCTCCGTCAAATGTATTCCGCCGCGATCCATTCTCCGCCGTCCCCATTCGACCAGAGACTCGCCGGCCGGAAGTTCGCCGCCCCGAAATTCGTTCAAGCGTTCGGGAAGATGCCAGCCCCCAAGTCCGCGCAAATGTCCGCGCATCGGTCCGCGAAAATATTCGCCCGGCGATTCGCGCCAAAGTTAGCGGCGACATTGTGGTTCCGGAAATTCGCGAAGACGTCCTTTCAAACGTTCAACCGAATGTGCATCCGGATTTTAGTAAAAAAGTTCGCCCGACATTTCGCGCTCATGGCCGCCTGACGGCTCCCGCGCTGCCGAAAGTTTTTTCTCATCCCGCGACGCCCCGCATTCTCATCAGGCCGATGCAACCGCCCGCGCTTGCCAGACCGGCACAACCCGCCATGCCCATCTCGCCTGTGCCATCGATTCGACCTGCGCAACCGCTGCCTGTTCTTGGTTCACCCGCGATCTCTGCTCAAAAAATCGTGCGCGTGCTGCCCGGCGATTCTCTCTGGCTGCTGGCACTCCAAAACTTGGGCCGCGGCACTCGCTGGCCGGAACTGCTCGCCGCAAATCGCTGGATTGCCGACCCCAACCAAATCCGCGCAGGCGCTCTGCTTTATCTCCCGGCGGTCGTCGCCATTCCGATGGCAGCTCGCCATGCCGCTACTAGCGCCATCGGTGGCAGCGCCTCTACCATTAAGGTCCACAAGGGCGATACGCTTTGGAGCCTCGCAAAATCCACCCTCGGCCGTTCCTCCTATTGGCCCTGCCTGGCAGCCGTGAATTCCTCGATCAGTGATCCCAACCGCATCTCCACCGGCCAAGCACTCTTCATCCCAAGCGGCTGCAGCCTCAAGGCTTACCGCAAAAATCCTTAATTCCTCCTTACGCCACACCTCTCTCCCTTTTAATTTTCCGAAACTCGTAAATCGGTTGTAATTTAGCTACGGTATCCGATAGCGACCTTCAGAATTTCATATCGTCATGGCAGTCTGCCTTCCGACACCCACCTGGCCGTCATTTATCTTACTCAAATCAAACAACTTACAAGCAGCGTTGTTTGCTCCGTCTGTGGTCACATGATTGCGTTAGTCGAAAGCATCTACGGGCTAGTCAAAAGATGGCCCTTTGCTTCGCCGCCTGGAGTCCAAACGGCTAACGGCAGAAGAAAAGGATTTTTTGAGGGTCGCCGGCAGAGTGGGCTGGATCTCAAAGGAACGTTGAGAAAACAATCGCAGTTGCACGTTACAGAAAATATCAGGAGGAATAGAAAAATGGACGTTGTACCTGGGGGTTCCTTTCCACTTCGATCTATTTGGCTGCGGCTAGCGCTACTTATCTTTGCGCTGGCGTTTGGCGGCCTCGCACACGCTCAATCTACTGCATCGCTCAACGGAACCGTCACCGATCCCACCGGCGCGGTTGTTCCAAATGCCAAGGTAAGCGCGACAAACCAAGCCACTGGAGTTGAGTCGACTACGCAGACGGACGGGGCTGGCGCCTACCTTTTCCCCGCACTGCCGATTGGCACTTATCGACTTGAGGTGTCCGCACCCAATTTCCAGACGGCGGCGATTTCCAACCTCAGACTGGAAGTTGCGACCTCCGTCACTCAAAACGTCCAGGTGAAAGTCGGCCAAACGACCCAGACCGTTGAGATCGTTGCCGATGCCGCAGTGATCGAAACCACGACCAACAGCATGGGCCAAGTCATCAACGAGAAGACCGTGCAGGAAATCCCACTAAACGGCAGGCACTTCACGGATCTTAGCCTGCTGACGCCCGGTACGATGACGCCACCTGTCAATGGTTTCCTGTCAGCTCCGCTACGAGGGCAAGGATCCTTCGGCATCAACACGGCCGGGCAGCGCGAAGATACGACCAATTGGCTGGTCAACGGTATCAATCTCAACGACAACGTACAGAACCAGATCACGTTCCAGCCGCCGATCGATACGTTGGCGGAGTACAAGATTGACAATTCAGCGTTTCCCGCGGAGTACGGGCGGAATTCCGGCGCCATTGTGAACCTTGCTACTCGATCCGGCTCGAACGAATATCATGGAGAGCTCTTTGAGTTTTTCCGCAACAATGCGCTTGATGCGCGGAACTTTTTCAATCCCATTCTGAACAATCAGGGAAATTCCAACCCACAGTCGCCTTTCAAGCGAAATGATTTCGGCGCCGATTTTGGCGGCCCAATCCTCAAGAACAAGGTGTTCTTCTTTCTAGCGTACGAGGGGCTTCGACAACATCAAAGCTTGGCGGTTTCTACTACGGTCCTCAGCCAGAACCAGATCGCAACGGTTACCTCGCCGGCGATAAAGAGCCTCATAGGGATTGTACCGCCTGCTAATTTCCATCAATCCACCGACGCTTCCATCGATCCAACGGATTGGACCGGGTTCAACGGCGGCGCAGTCGCGAACGTGGCGCTCAATCAGGGATCCGGCGACATCGATGTGGAATTGCGGCAGCAGGACCGCATCCACGGCTACTACGTCGTTCAGAAGGATCTTCGGCAAGAACCGTTGTTGCCCGTTGTCCCAGCAAGCATTCCAGGATTCGGTGATACGCGCAGCGGATTCCGCCAACTGATGACGGTCAGCGAAGATCACACGTTTAGCCCGTCGCTGGCCAATACCGTCCGGCTCGGGTTTAACCGGATCCATCTGACATTTCTTCCAAATGCACAGGACGATCCTACGGCCTTCAACATCAACATGCCGGCAGGTTCTCCAGTGGACTCGGGATTGCCGGTCATCAATGTGGGAGGAGTCCTGGAATTCGGGGGACCCAATGGCGAGCCGCAAGGCCGCGGGGACACGACCGTGGTTCTGAACGACACGCTGAGCTGGCTGAGAGGCCGGCACACCTTCGCATTCGGCGGAGAAATCCGGAGGGCCTACAATAACAACATTGCCGAAAATGTGGGTACGCTCACTTTCAATGCGACTGGCACGGGCGCTACTGCTCAGACTGCCATCCAAAATTTTCTCAACGACTCGGCTGCTGCTTTCAGCGTCCAACTCGGCGCTGGAAATGACAAGATTCTTCAGTCCTCGTATGACGGCTTCGCGCAAGATAGTTTCAAGTGGAAGCCCAACTTCACCATTAACATCGGCTTGCGTTATGCGTGGAACTCTTCGCCATCCGAAGCAGCCAATCGCTTTACGAATTTCGACCCAACGACCGGCGAGCTCGTCTCAGCCAACCAGCCGTATCACACGAACAACAAGAATTTCCAGCCTCGTATCGGATTCGCCTGGGATCCCTTTAAGGATGGCAAAACATCGGTGCGAGCGGCCTACGCTATCCTGACGCAGGATCCAACGACGAACATCGTCACGGGCTTGAGCGGAAATCCGCCCTTTGCCGTTCCCATCTCCATCAGTTCGGGAGTCATCACCGCTGAGAACCCCTCGGCAGCGCTTCTAAGCACCAGCCTGGGTCCAGCGGCGATCAATCCGAACTTCAACGATATGTATTCACAGGACTGGAACCTTACGGTGCAGCGCGAGCTGACTTCCAGCATCGGTCTGAGCGTGGCTTACGTTGGACTGAAAGCCACTCACCTTCAACTTACGCAGAACATCAATCAGCCATTCGTTACGAATGACATCTACGGTTCAACGCGACCCTTCCCAATCCTATCGCCTGCGACGGATGCAGCCATCCTGCCCTCGCAGTGCCAGGCACCTCACCCCAATTGCACATTGGGGAACATCAACCAGGTAAACACAGGAGGAAACTCCAACTATAACGCGCTGTGGGCCACGCTAAACAAGCATGTCTCCCACGGGCTTGAATTCGCGGCTTCCTACACGTACTCCAAGTCGCTGGATTACAACTCCCTGTCAACGGGCGAGACCTACGTCCTGCAAAACGCATATAATCCGCGCGGAGATTACGGGCCGTCGGAATTCGACGTTCGGCATCGCTTTGTTTTGAGCGGATTTTACGAGTTGCCGTTCAAAGCAAACCGGCTCGTGTCCGGGTGGGAAGCGGGCATGGTCACCCAGTTACAGACTGGCAATCCTCTGAATCCCACTGTGTCGATCAACCCGGGAGTCAGTCTCACCGTTCGTCCCGATATCACCGGGCCGATTCAGGTGACGGGAGATCCGGCTGCATGGTTTGGAAGCAAAACGGTGTTTGCGGCAGAGTTCGCAACTCCCTGCGTCGCGGCGGTACCACCCGCGACTCTACCAACCTGCCATCCCGGCAATCTCGCCCGCAATTCAATCACCGGACCGGGTTTTGTCAACACGGACTTTTCTGTCATCAAGAACACGAAATTGATGGAGAAGCTAAATCTACAGTTCCGTGCAGAAATGTTCGACATCTTTAATCACCCGAACTTCGGGAATCCGGCTCTCACCTTTAGTCCAACCAGCACAACCTTCGGCAAAATCACGAGCACGCGCTTCCCGACGGGGGATTTTGGTTCTGCGCGGCAGATCCAGTTTGCTTTGAAGCTGATTTTCTGAGTTTCTGACAATCTTTCTTCCGGCGAGGGCGGGCTTCGGCTCGCCCTTTCTGCTTTCTGGCGGTTGTTTCTTCCGTTTTTCAATCTCATCCGCTTCGGATTATCCGCGCTCAGGGGACTGCGAATGAAAGGTGCGCATTCGCGCGTACGCGGCTGGACTCCCAGTTTTCGGATACAATAGAAGATGGTTTCGGGCTCGGATCCGGGGGTAAGGTGATTCACCAGAACGTCTTCCATAATGAAAGCGTGATGCCCATTGAAAAGGTTCGGCTTTCGCCTGGGCAGGCGGGCCTTATCTGCGGATGGGGGCTCTTCACGACGTTGCGCATCTTTCACGGCGAGGCTTTTGCGTACGAGCGCCACTGGCGACGACTGGAGAAGGATGCGGCCATCATTCACCTGCCCATGCCCTACAGCTCGGCAAAGGTTCGCTTAAATCTCCATGAAGTGATTCGCGCGAATCAAGTGACGGAAGGCTGCGCGCGGATTTATCTGGTTTACAACCAAGTGGGATTTTGGCAGAGCGACGAAAAACATCCCGAAGTCGACCTGATTATTTACTCCGCGCCGCTGCCGCAATATCGCGAGCCGGTCCGGCTCAGTATTCGCGAACAAGGCCGTCACGCGGCTTCTCCTCTCGCCGGCGTGAAGACCACGTCCTGGCTGCAGAATGTTTGGGCGGTTGCCGAAGCGCAAAAAGAAGGGTTCGACGAAGTCGTGCTGCTCAACGAGCGCGGTGAAATCGCCGAATGCACGGCAGCAAATATTTTCGCGGTCAAAAACGGCAAGGTTTTCACGCCGCCTTTGAATTCCGGCTGCCTCGAGGGCGTCACGCGCGGAATTCTCTTCGAGATTGCGCCTGAAGCGGGGGTCGCGGTGATCGAGCAGGCTCTTCGTCCGGAAGATCTTTATTCCGCCGACGAAGTTTTCATTTCCTCGACCAATCGGAATCTTATCGGCGTGGGGGAAATCGCGGGCCACAAAATCGCAACGGCCCCAGGCCCGATCACGCATCAGCTGAACGATCTGTTTGACGCCAACGTCGCGGACTACGTCACGCGGCGCCTCGCCGCTGCTTCCCACTGACCCTTTTTACCCAGCCGATTCTTCGACGATAGCGAGACAGGCTGGCGGCCGGTCATGCGGACTCCGTGTCATCGTAAATGATCGAGGGAGACAGACTGAAGTCTGTCCGGCTGGCCTTCTTCTCTTGACAATCGAGAGAAGCATCGTATACTTCTCTCGATTCTCCAGAGGAGAGACGAAGGAGAGGCGATGACGGAGACTTCCGCCGCGCTGGTGCAAGGCACGCTGGACATGCTGATTCTGAAGACGCTCGCGCTGGAACCGCTCCATGGCTGGGGGATTTCGCAACGAATCCAGCAACTGAGCCACGGAGTGTTCGAAGTCAACCCGGGTTCTCTGTTCCCCGCGTTTCGGCGGCTGGAGCGGGCGGGGCTGCTGGAGTGCGAGTGGCGAACGTCGGAGAACAACCGGCGGGCGAAATATTACGCGCTTACAAAAACGGGTCGCCAAAAGTTGCGCAGCGAAACCAAGGAATGGGAACGACAGGTCGCGGCGATCGCGAGAATTCTACAGACGGCTTCGTAGCTCGCAGGAGGACGCAATGGGAATCTGGACGAATCTTTCCGCCGGGCTGCGCGGGCTTTTCGGAAAACGCCACGCGGAACATGAGCTTGAAGACGAGCTGCGCGATTTCCTGGAGAAATCCGCTGCTGAAAAGATGCGCGCGGGAATGACCCGCGAAGAAGCGACCCGGAGAGCGCGGCTCGAAATGGGGGGCGTGGAAGCAGTGAAAGAAAATGTGCGTTCCGCCAGTTGGGAAACGCACCTCGAAACACTTTGGAGCGACCTGCGTTTTGGCGCGCGGCTGCTGCGCTTCAACAAGGTATTTGCGGGCGCGGCCATTCTATCGCTGGCGCTGGGAATCGGCGCGAACGCTGCCATCTTTCAACTGCTCGACGCGGTCCGCCTGCGCACGCTGCCGGTCAAGAATCCACAGGACATCGCCAGAATCGTCATCGATCAGCGGCAGGGCTTGAGTGGAGATTTTAACGGGCGATTCTCCGATTTCACGAACGCGATATGGGAGGAGATTCGCGCGCAGCAGCAGGGATTCTCGAGCGTGTTCGCCTGGGGATCGGCGACGTTCAATATTTCGCCAGCGGGAGAAGTGCACAGCGTACAAGGGATCTGGGTGAGCGGCGAGTACTTTGAAGCGCTGGGCGTGGAGCCCGTGCTTGGCAGGCTGCTTGCGCCGACGGATGATCATGCCGGGTGCGCGGCGGGAGCGGTGATCAGCTATTCCTTTTGGCAGCGCGAGTACGCGGGGGAACGTTCCGCGGTGGGCCGGAACATTTCGATCAACCGGCATCCCTTCCCGATTATCGGCGTGACTCCAGCGGACTTTTTCGGCGTGGAAGTCGGGCGCAACTTCGACGTGGCGCTGCCGATCTGCGCGGAGCCGGTGGTGGACGGAACGGAATATGCGATGCTACCGAGCCGATCGGCATGGTGGCTGGCATCGATGGGCCGGCTCAAGCCGGGCTGGACTGTGGAGCGGGCAGGGGCGCAATTGCGGGCGGTTTCTCCGGGGATTTTCGAGGCAACACTTCCCGCGGCCTATAGCCCCAGCAACGCGAAGCGCTTCGTGAAGAATCATCTCGGTGTTTTTCCCGCAGGCTCAGGTGTTTCTGATTTACGGGAGGAATACGAAAGCTCGCTGTGGCTGCTGCTCGGGCTGGCAGCGGTGGTGCTGGTGATCGCCTCGGCAAACCTGGCAAATCTTCTGCTGGCCCGGGCAAGCGCTCGCGAAAAGGAAATGGGAATGCGCATGGCCGTCGGCGCCAGCCGATGGAGATTGATCCGGCAGTTGCTCGCAGAGAGCCTGCTTCTCGCGGCCATCGGTGCCACTCTCGGAGCGCTCCTGGCTCAAAATCTGAGCCGTGTGCTCGTGGCTTCGCTCAGTACCAAGAGCGACCCTCTGTTCATGGAACTCGGCACGGATTGGCGCGTGCTCGGGTTTACGACAGGGCTGGCGGTGCTGACGTGCATTTTGTTCGGCCTAGCCCCGGCGATACAGGCGACGAGTGTATCACCCGGAATTGTCTTAAAGGAGGGCGGGAGAGGCACGACAAATGGGCGGGCGCGATTTGGGTTGCGGCGGATTCTGGTGGTTTCGCAAATTGCGCTTTCTTTGACGCTGCTGGTGGGAGCGCTGCTCTTTGGGAGAAGTCTGGGGAATCTGGCGAAATTGGATGCAGGTTTTCAGCGTGACGGAATTCTGGTTACGGACCTGGACTACGCATCGCTGAAGCTTACGAACGAACAGCGCCAGGCGTTTGGCAGTGAACTATTGAGGCGCGTTAAAGCGATTCCCGGAACGGATGGCGCGGCGATTGTGGAATATGCGCCTTTGAGCGGCAACGCGGCGTTCCACGACGTGTTGATGGGAGAGTCGAGCGCGCCGGCGGACGAAAATGCGTCCTCGGCTTTTAATATCGTGAGTCCTGGATTTTTCGCGACGCTGGAGACACCCATTATTGCGGGCAGAGACTTCGACGAACACGACATTCCCGGGGCACCGCTGGCGGCGATTGTCAATGAAACGTTCGCGCGGAAGGTGGCGAAGGCCGAGAATCCGGTGGGTATGACGTTCCGGGAGAGGCGAATGGGCACGATGATAGGACCGTTCGAGATCGTCGGGCTAGTCAAGGACACGAAGTACGTGGACCTGCGCGAAAAGCCGGAGGACATCGTGTACACGGCAATTGAGCAAGCAGACCATCCGGACGCGGACACGCAGATCTTGATTCGGTCCAAAATGCCCCTGGCAGGATTGATTTCCGCGGTGAAGGCGACAGCGAGCGAGGCGAATGGGAATCTTGACGTAAGCTTTTACGTGATGAAAGAAAGAATCGAGGGTGGACTGCTGCGGGACCGCTTGATGGCACGGCTGTCTGGGTTTTTTGGGGTATTGGCCGTTTTGCTTGCGGTGATTGGACTGTACGGGGTGATCTCGTACATGGCAGCGCGGCGGCGCAATGAAATCGGCATTCGCATGTCGCTCGGCGCGGATGGGCGCTCCATCATCGCCCTCGTCTTGCGCGAGGCCTTGTTGCTGCTCGCGATTGGACTGGCGATCGGCGTAGTCCTGGCGATCGCGGTGTCCAGTGCCGCGGCATCTCTGCTCTTTGGTTTAAAGGCGCACGATCCTGCAACTCTTAGCATGGCCACTGTCATCCTTGCGGTCGTTGCGGTTGCGGCGAGTTACATTCCGGCGTTGCGGGCTTCGAGGGTGGATCCGCTGGAGGCGCTGCGGCATGAATAGATGCAGGGAGGGAAAACGACAAAACGAGAAAAGAAAGGGAGAATATAACGCAGAAACGCGGAGTACGCTGAGACGCGCAGAGAAGACAAAGCAGATTCCTTCCGACAGGGCCGGAACCTTCGGTCGCTACGCTCGGAATGACAATCGTTGTTGGGTGGCGGGGCGTGGGCGCAACGGACTCCAGGCGGCCGGTGCAAGGGCGTCAGA
Organism: uncultured Acidobacteriota bacterium; assembly: GCA_963718945.1. Classification (GTDB taxonomy): domain Bacteria; phylum Acidobacteriota; class Terriglobia; order Acidiferrales; family UBA7541; genus Acidiferrum. The sequence continues at coordinate 1,446,703 of CAVRAJ010000001.1, forward strand.
CGAGGTGAACGGCGGCTTTTCAGCGGCTGCGTGCTACAATCCCGTCACGAACAACCCATGCCCGACACAGCATCGATTTCCATGGGAGGAGCAGTTCTCGAGGTCGTCTCACCCGACGGCGCGAGGCGATACGTGCGCGTCACGCAGACTCCTTTCCTTGTGGGCCGTGGCGCGGAAACCGGCAACCATCTGCAACTCTCCGACCGGCGCATCTCTCGCAATTGCGCCGCTATCGTTTCCGAAGCGGGCCGGCTCTACATTGAAGATCGGGGCCAGCGGCGCGGCCTCTTCGTCAACGGAGAGAAGGTGGAGAGCCGCGCGCTCGACGACGGCGATTCCATCACTTTTGGCCTGGAAGACTCCTACGAAGTCGTCTTCCGCTCCGGCACTTCCAGCGGCGAGGAATCACTTCCTCAGTTGCTTACTCGCATCGAGCACATCACCAGCTCGGAGCCCGTCGGCGGCGGCTTGCGGAAGCTCAACCTGCTCCTCGAAGCCACCACGCTTCTTCACTCGCAGCTTCCACTTGATTCGGTGCTGGGCACCATGCTCGACCATGCGGTCTCTGTAACCGATGCCGATCGCGGAATCCTGCTCGAGGCGGACGCCAGCGGCGCGCTGAAAGTTCGGCTGGCGCGCCGGACGGGAGGTTTGCGGCTCCCGCCAGAGAGCCTCTCGCCAAGCCAAACCGCGATTCAGCTCGCGCTGCGGCAGCATTCTCCGGTAGTCACCGAAGACATTGAGCGAGCCGAGATCGATCTCCAGTCTGCCCAGAGCATCATCGCGCAACGACTGCGCGCGGTCGTGGTTATTCCGCTTTTCGCAGTGCACCGCGCCAGCTCGCCCGATTCCGGCTCCATTCCTGCTTTTGGGCATTCGCTGGGAGTCCTTTATCTCGACTCCCGCCGGCCCGCGGCTTTCTCCAAACTTGACCGCCAAATCCTCGATGCTCTTGCCGCCGACGCCGCCAGCATTCTGGACAATGCCCGGCTCGTCATCCGCGAACGCGAGCGTCAACGCATGGAAGAGCAAATCAACATCGCGCGCGACATTCAACAAGCGCTGCTGCCGCGAAACTTTCCCGACCACCCGCACCTCGCCGTGGCCGGATGCAACTATCCCTGTCTCTCGGTCGGAGGCGACTACTTCGACGTTTTCCCGCTCGACAACAATCGCACCGCATTTCTGATCGCCGACGTTTCCGGCAAAGGTCTCGGCGCGGCGCTGCTCACCACCATGCTCCAGGGCGCGCTTTCGGCCATGACACTGGGAACCGATCCGGCGCGCGTATTCACGCACGTCAATCGTTTTCTCTGCGACCATGCGGAAGTCGGCCGGTACGCCACCATGTTTTTCGGCATTTTGGATGACGATGGCCACCTCGAATTCATCAATGCCGGGCATCCTTCGCCGTTCCTGCTTCGGCATGGAGTGGCGCAGGAACCATTCAGCGAGGGATCTTATCCCGTTGGTCTTGTGCCTGAAGCTGAATACGCGGTGGCGCGACTCAAGCTCGAACCCGGCGACACGATCGTCCTCTTCAGCGATGGCGTCACGGAAGCCATGGATCCCGACGAGGAGCTCTTCGGCGTCCCTCGCCTCCGCGAGGTGCTTACCGGCCAGACCCAATGTCCTCTTGATCAACTTCAAAAATGTGTTCTCGAAGCGGTGGAAAATTTCGCGCGCGGGGCAAGCCAGGCGGATGATCTTACCCTGCTCATCGTGCGCTACCGGGCCGCCGGCGCCCAGGCGGGGACGGACACGGACGCAGCCCCCGCAAGCCACTCCGTGACTGCGTAAGCAGATCACGCAGGGCCATCGTGTGCCGGGCTGCTTCGGCAAGAGTATCCTCGCAAGTCGCTAAACATAAATGTGTTACGGGCTATTTGCAAAAATGCCGGGGTGGGAATTCTCGGCTATAAATTCTTGCTCTTCAAGTCAAACCTGGGAGTTGTGCGGTATTCGGAAAAACGTTTGCATCTCCGATTGTTAAATTCTTGTCAAAGTCTTGACTTCGAGAGAAATCCGCATTATCAAGTGAGTGCTTGCGCTGTCCGTTTGTCTCTAATTCAGGGGGTATCATGCCGGCTACCCGAAGAGACTTCCTAAAATTCACCACCATAGGCGGGGCAGCAGCCGCCGTTTTCGGCTTCGACCTCCAGCCCGCCTACGCTCAACTCCGAGTGCTGAAAATCGCTCGCGCGAACGAAACAAGGTCGACCTGTCCCTATTGTTCGGTAAGTTGCGGGGTCATTATCTACACAATCGGAGACCGCGCCAAGAACGTTACGGCGCAGGTGGTTCACGTCGAAGGCGATCCCGACCATCCTATCAACCGCGGAACGCTGTGCCCCAAGGGCGCTTCTCTCGAGCAAGACATTCTCAATGAGCGGCGACTGACAAAACCACAAGTGCGGCGGCCCGGCGGAACGGACTGGGAAGATATATCGTGGGACGATGCAATCAATGAAATCGCGCACAAGGTCAAGGAGACCCGGGACCAGACTTTCATCGAGAAGGACTCTTCGGGCCACACCGTCAATCGCCTGGAATCGATCGCGTTTACCGGCGGATGCACGGACACCAATGAGTTTAATTATCTTGTCGTGAAAACGATGCGCGCCCTGGGGGTCGTGCATCTGGAAAACCAGGCCAGGGTTTGACACGGCCCCACGGTCTCAAGTTTGGGACCAACGTTTGGCCGGGGCGCAATGACGAACGGCTGGATCGACATCAAGAACAGCGACATGATGTTGATCATGGGAGGAAATCCCGCCGAGAATCATCCTTGCGGATTCAAGTGGGTGATCGAAGCAAAGCGCAACCGCAATGCCAAGTTGATCGTGGTGGATCCGCGATTCACGCGCACGGCTTCCGTAGCCGATCTTTTCTGCCAGATACGGGCAGGTTCGGACATCGCTTTTCTCGGTGGAATGATTCATTACGCGATCGAGAACAACCGGATCGCCAAGGACTACCTCCTCAACTATACAAATGCCGCCTTCGTGGTAAAGGAAGGCTTCAAGCTGCCTGATGACGGCCTCTTCTCCGGCTTCGATCAGGATGCGAAGACATACGATAAGTCCACCTGGAACTACCAGGAGGGTGGAGACGTCAGCGGAAAACAAGCTTCCGCGAAAGGCGAGGTTCCGCAAGGTGCAAAGACGGCAGCGGCGTCAGCCAAGGGAAAATCGGGTCCGCCTCCGCATCTTCCGGAAAGTATCGCTTATGACCTGACGCTGCAGCATCCGAGGTGCGTCTATCAACTGCTGCGCCAGCAATACAGTCGCTATACGCCGGAGATGGTCGAGCGCATTACCGGGGTTCCCCGGGACCAATTCCTGAAGGTTGCGGACTTGTTTACGTCCGTGCGTAAAGACGGCGACATGAAGAAGGCCGCCACCATCATCTATGCAGTGGGCTGGACGCAGCATAGCTACGGGACGCAGATCATTCGCACTGCGGCGATGCTGCAACTCATGCTGGGCAACGTGGGACGCGCGGGCGGGGGCGTAAATGCGCTTCGCGGCCACTCCAACATTCAGGGCGCAACGGATTTGGCCGGCATCTATGAAATATTGCCGGGCTATTTGAAGGTTCCCGTTCCGGCAGACACGGATTTCAAGACTTATCTGGAACGAATCACGCCGAAAACGTCGAAGCCTCATGTATGGGATTCGTGGAATTATTGGTCAAACACGCCCAAGTTCGCAGTCAGCTTCATGAAGGCCATGTACGGCGACGCAGCCACGAAACAGAATGACTGGGCGTTCCACTACTTGCCGAAAGTCGATCGCAATTATTCCTGGACCTACATCTGGGACAACATGTACCGCGGGATCGTCAAAGGCATATTTGCGTTCGGCATGAACGGCGTGGCGATTGGACCGGATTCGAAAAAAAACATCGAAGCGTTGAAGAAAGCGGACTGGTTAGTCGTCGGAGAAATCTATCCCGATGAAACTAGCGAGTTCTGGAAGTCGCCCGGCATCACTGCGGACGAGATGAAGAAAATCCCGACGACCGTCTACCGATTGCCATGCGCGGGCTTCGCGGAGAAGGACGGAACGTTCGTCAATTCCGCCCGGTGGCTGCAATGGAAAAACGTGGCTGTGCCGTTGCCGGGAGACGCCAGAGTAGATCAGGAAATACTTGCGCGCATCTTTTTGAAGGTACGCGAGATGTACCAGAAGGACGGCGGAAAATTCCCCGACGCAATTCTCCACGCGACATGGAATTACACGAACCCGCTGAATCCATCGTTGACGGAAGTCGCGAAGGAAATCAACGGTAAAGCTCTGGCCGATCTCGAAGATCCGGCTACCAAACAGCAAATCAAATCAGGACAGCAGGTTCCTGGCTACTCGTGGCTGAAGGATGACGGCACAACGATGTGCGGCAATTGGCTTTACTCCGGTTCATTTACCGAAGCGGGTAACCTCATGGCGCGGCGTGGAACAGAGGATCCCTCCGGACTAGGAATCTATCCAAATTGGGGATTTTCCTGGCCTGCCAACCGGCGCGTCATGTATAACCGCGCGTCTTGCGATCTAGAGGGCAAACCGTGGGATGGGACACGCAAGCAGGTCTGGTGGAATGAAGCCGCGGCGAAGTGGGCCGGCAACGATGTGCCGGATTTCAAGGTCGATTCGCACCCGAAAGATCACATGGGTCCATTCATCATGAATCCGGAAGGGGTGGGGCGAATTTTTGTGCCGCTTGGCGGCCTCAGCGATGGTCCGTTCCCGGAGCATTACGAGCCGATCGAGAGCCCCATCGATAACCCGTTGCACCCGCAGCAATCCAACAATCCCATCGTGACAAGATTCAAGACGGACGCGGACAAATACGGCACCGCTAAGGACTACAACATCGTCTGCACGACGTACCGTCTGACGGAACACTACCACTATTGGACGAAGAACAATCCGATGAACGTGCAGCTCGTGCCGGAGCCGTTTATCGAAGTTCCGGCAGAACTCGCCGATGAGCTGGGGATCAGAGGAGGCGAGGAGCTCAAAGTAACCAGCGCGCGCGCCACCTATCAAGCGAAGGCGATGGTAACGAAACGCATCAAGGGGATGATGATCGACGGGAAAAAAACGTATCAGATCGGGATCCCCATTCATTGGGGCTATCGCGGAATTGCGGAGGATGAAGGGAAGACAGCGAAGACAATGGCGAATCTTCTCTCGCCAACGATAATCGACCCGAATGCGTGGACCCCGGAGTTTAAGGGATTCCTCGTCAAGGTTGAGAAAGCGTAGGAGGTGCCATGAGCCAGGCGACACTACGCGTTCAGAAAATTTCCGGACATGCGGGCAGCGTTCCAGGCCACGACGCGCAGCGCGAATATACCGTCTGCAAACTCATCGACACCACGACTTGCATCGGCTGCAAAGCCTGCGAAGTCGCGTGCATGGAGTGGAACGATTTGCCGTTTGGAGAAACGGTCTTCGGCAACACGTACCAGACGATGCCGGAGACGCGCTGGAACTACTGGAACCTGATTCTCTTCAACGAACATGAGAAGGAAGACGGCTCGCTCATGTGGCTGATGCGCAAGAATCAGTGCATGCATTGCGCGGAACCGGGCTGCCTGGCGGCATGCCCCGCCGATGGCGCCATCGTGCAATATACCAACGGCATCGTGGATTTCCAGCAGGCCAACTGCATCGGTTGCGGCTACTGCATTACCGGATGTCCATTCGATATCCCGAAAATGAATCCGAAGACGAACCGCGTGTTCAAGTGCACGCTGTGCTCGGACCGCGTGAGCGAAGGGCTCGAGCCGGCGTGTATCAAATCCTGCCCCACTGGCTGCCTGCACTTTGGGAGCAAGGAAGACATGCTCAAGCTCGCGAATGACCGCGCCGTGCAGCTTCGCGAACATTCCAATTTCGCCCAGGCGGGCGTTTATGATCCTGCGGGAGTCGGCGGCACAGGCGTTGTCTACGTATTACATGACGCCAGCAAGCCGGAACTTTACGGCGGACTGCCTGCCGATCCGCACATTCCTTGGTCGGTGAAACTGTGGAAGGGTCCGCTGAAGTGGCTGGGTAACGCGGCAATGATTGGCGGGCTGATCGGGCTCGCTGTGCACTATCTGCGTTTCGGACCGAAAGAGCGCGAGGAGACGATCAAGGAACCGCATGAAGGAGCAGAACCGTGAGCCACGCCGAGCAGGCTGTTCCTCCGGGAAGCGTGTTGCGCTACAACTTCAAAGAGCGGCTGACGCACTGGATGACTGCAATTTCTTACATCTACTTGTTGATGACCGGGCTGGCGTTCTGGTCGCCGTGGCTTTTCTGGCTGGCAGTGATTTTGGGCGGGGGACAGGTTTCGCGGATGCTGCATCCCTGGGTTGGGCTGATTTTTACAATCGGCGTGCTGATGTTATTCGGCATGTGGGCTGCGCAGATGCACGTGGATGAGAACGACAAGAATTGGTTCAGGTCCGTCGGCCACTACGTGCGGAACGAAGACGAGCAGATGCCGCCCGCGGGCCGGTACAATGCGGGACAAAAGTCGTTGTTCTGGGGCTTTGTGGTTTGTATGGTGCTCCTACTTCTGAGCGGGCTGGTGCTCTGGTCTCCCCAATACTTTCCATGGCATTCGCTGATTGCGATGCGCATCGCGATTTTGATCCATGTATTATCGGCCCTGCTTACGATCGGACTCTTCCTGATTCATGTATACATGGGCGTATTCGCGGAGCGCGGGGCGCTGGACTCCATGGTTCACGGAGACGTTTCTCTGCATTTCGTGAGACGGTACCATCCGGGATGGTATGAAGAGATTACCGGACAACCGGCCTCGCCGAAAAAATGACGGCCCAACAATCGGTAGGCCGCGAGTACGACGCGAGAATCAAGCGCGCCGAAACGCTTATCGCTGAAAAATCCTCCGCCAGCGAACTTCTTCTCTTCTACAAACGAATCGCGGGCTTTCAAAAGAGTCTTCTAGCGCAAATTGCCGCAGCGGCTATGGAGCCGGAAATCCAACAGTTCGGCTCTGTCCGGGACAGTTTGGACCTCACGCTGCTGCTTCCGCACTTTCGCAATTTCCTTTCGATTGTTGAACAGAATGCTCCGAACGCGCTCGCGGCGGCGGCGCGGGAAATCGCGGGGATGCCATCCGATTCCTGGGTCGCACAGCTGATGGAATATTGGAATAGCGGAGGCCGTTCCGAGCAGCAAATTGGGGCTTTCGAGCAATTTTTTCCGCGTGCGTTTTTACAGCCTTATGTGGCGTTCGTTGCGGGGCGGACGGCGGTACCACCCGTTCTGGAGACGCCGCGAGAGTGCCCGCTGTGCGGCGGACAGCCTCTGCTGGGCGTGCTGCGCCTGGAAGGAGACGGAGGAAAACGATTCTTGATTTGCTCTTTTTGCGGATATGAGTGGAGCTTCCGGCGCTTTCTATGCCCGATCTGCGGAGAGGAAGACGAAAAAAAACTTCCTGTTTATATCGCGGAGCAGTTTCCGCACATTCGGGTTGAGACTTGCGACACCTGCAAGTTTTTCATTCGAACGATCGACCTCACAAAGGATGGGCACGCAGTGCCGGTGGTTGACGATCTCGCAGCAATTCCGCTGACACTCTGGGCGCACGAGAATGGATATAGCCGGCTGCAGCCGAATCTTCTTGGCAGTTAGGTGCGAATTCAAGATTCGAGGGAGCACGGGCGGGAGGTGACTGGTGACTCGTAACTCGTGCAAACCCGGTCAGGAACAGGATTTCTAGCCTGGGCCATCATTTGTGTCTCCGCACGGACGATTGGCGCGGCGCGCTTCGCGTTAAGGGCGAGAGGTATTTGAAGCTTGTGCCGTGGGCGTGGCGCCTATAGTTTCTTTCGAGGAGTGGAAGTTATCGCGTTTCAGGCGCGTATCGCCGTTGACGTAACCGATAAAATTCATGCCCTTCGGAAACGTGATGTCTTTTCCGTGCACGACCGGAATCACCATGCCAGCGGTGGAACTGGATCCTTTGCTCAAGTCGCCGGAACGCAAGATGGCTTGTTCATCGTCGGCAAGCCGGACACTCCTGATCAGCACGCCAAGCTTTCCGCCGCGTCCGAGGGCTTTCTTTGGCTCCGCTTCATTGACGACACCGAGGGCGGCTGCACCTTTGGGAATCACAAGGAATCCATCGACGACCACATCTTCTGTGACTTCGAAGGTCACATCGTCTCCCACTTGGGCATCTGCGGAAGTAATTGCTTTTTGGAGTTTCAGCGTGACGGGAGTGCTATCGCGCAAGACAAGAAAACTGGGCGAGCCAGGGGCATTCAAAGGAGATTCGGAGGGCTTGAACGGCTCGTCGTAAGGAGTTTTCTCTCTTGCTGGCGCCTTGGTTGGCGGAAGAGCGATTTTTTCGCCTGGAACGGTCTTTATCAACAGGAGAGAGGCCAGCGGGACATAACCGATTTCGCCTTTGGCAGTGCGCACGGCAAAATAACTATCGTAGCGACCAGTGATGACCACCTCCTGCCCGCACTGCAGCGTGGAGTGGACATCGAAAGTAGTTATCGAACTGTAAAGATAAACGTAGTCACCCGGGCGGGCGCACGCGACTTGGCCGAGATCCTGCGCGCTGGAGATCGCAGGAGCCACAAGACACAACAGAAAGACGAGCCGCGGTTTCCAGCGCCTGGGCGGAAGAAAAATGCGATAGAGCGTAACTCTCACATACCTATCCGAACGCATCGCAGCGTATTTTGGCAATAGAACGACTGGCAGTACTGTTCATAAAGAATAACCACTACAAAAATCAGATTTGCGGAGAGAGGACAGCTGATTCGTTGAGGCCATCGAGCGAGTTCGAAAGCGAAAACGTGACGATGACGGCTTTCGAAACGGGTGTGTTACTCATTTTTGCGACGCTGCCGATAGGCACGAGCACATTGGCTTCCGGGAAGTATGCCGCGACACAGCGCCTGGGGATGTCATAGGGAGCGAGCAAAAATCGAGGAGCGGTGCGCAACTCCTCGCCGCCGGGGCCCGCAAAGTGGCTGGTGATGTCAAGGCGATCTCCTTGCTTCCAGCCGTGTTCGGCGATATCCGAGGGATTCATGAAAACAACGCGGCGGCCGTTATAGATACCGCGGTAACGATCATCGAGGCCGTAAATCGTGGTGTTGAATTGATCGTGGCTGCGGAGAGTGGTTAACAAGAATTGACCGGAAGCAAGGCGAAGGAGCGGAACCGGAGAGACCGTGAAGTTGGCTTTGCCGGAGCTCGTTTCGAAACGGTTTTCGCGAACGGCATTTGGGAGGTAAAAGCCTCCTTTTTTGCGCACGCGGCGATTCATGTCTTCGCAACCGGGAACGACTTTTGCTATCGCGTCGCGGATGAGGCCGTAATCACCGGCAAACTGCAGCCAGTTTGTTTTTGTGCGGGAGCCTAGTGTCGCGGCGGCAAGCTGCGCGACGATCGTCGGCTCGCTGAGCAGATGTTCGGAAGGGGGCTCGAGTTTCCCTTGTGAGGTGTGGATGATGCCCATGGAGTTTTCCACGGTTACGAATTGCTCGCCGGTAGCATGCGTGTCGCGGTCCGTGCGAGCAAGGCACGGCAAGAGGAGAGCCTGCTTGCCGGTGACAAGGTGAGAGCGATTCAGCTTTGTGGCGACGTGCGCGGTCAGCTCGCATCTCGATAGAGCTTGCGCCGTAAACTCCGTATCCGGAGAAGCGGAAAGAAAATTGCCGCCCATGGCGAAAAAGACCTTGGCGTCGCCGCGGTGCATCGCTTTTATGGATTCGACGACATCCCAGCCGTGCTTGCGAGGAGGTTCGAAACCAAACGCATCGCGCAAACTGTCCAGAAAACTGTCGGGCATTTTCTCGAAAATGCCCATGGTGCGGTCGCCCTGGACATTGGAATGGCCGCGTACAGGGCAGACACCTGCGCCGGGTCTTCCAACATGACCGCCGAGAAGATGCATGTTCACGACTTCCTGGATGGTGGCGACTGCGTCTCTCTGCTGGGTAAGACCCATGGCCCAGCAGGAAATAATGGATTTGGAGCGCGCGACAACTTGGGCGATTTCGCGGATCTGACCTAGCGAAACGCCACTCTGATCCGTTATCTCGTCCCAAGAAGCAGTTTGGACAGAAACCTTGAACGCTTCGAAGCCGTGCGTTTTCTCCGCGATGAAGGAATGATCGAGTACGGAACCGGGTTGGCGGGATTCTTCCTCGAGCAAAACTTTGCAAACGCCTTTGAAAAAAGCCAGGTCGCCGCTGAGTCGGACTTGGACAAAATGTTTGGCGATTTTTGTGCCGCGGCCGAGAACGTGGAGAACATCCTGGGGATGTTTAAAACGAGAGACGCCAATTTCCGAAAGCGGGTTGACGCTAATGATGGCCGCGCCGCGGCGTGCTGCCTTCTGCAGAGTGGTCAGCATCCGTGGATGATTCGTGCCGGGATTTTGCCCGATGATGAAAATCGTGTCGGCCAAAGCAAAATCTTCGAGTGTGACTGTCCCCTTTCCGACGCCGATGGCCGCTTTCAGTGCGGCTCCGGAGGATTCGTGACAGAGATTCGAACAGTCCGGCAAATTATTGGTGCCGAATTCGCGGACAAACAATTGGTAGAGAAAGGCAGCCTCATTGCTGGTGCGGCCCGAAGTGTAGAAGATGGCCTGGTCCGGGCTTGCGAGCGTGTTCAGTTGCCGCGCAACCAGGCGGAACGCTTCGGGCCACGCGATGGGCTCGTAGTTGTCGCTGCCAGGCTGCAGGATCATCGGATGTGTAAGGCGGCCCTGCTGGCCCAGCCAATAGTCCGATTGCGCGGAAAGCCGAGAGACGCTCCATTCTTTGAAGAAGGCTGGAGTGACGCGCTTTGAAGTGGCTTCTTCCGCGATGGCCTTTGCGCCATTTTCGCAGTATTCGTTCGCGGAGCGATGTTCGTCGGGATCGGGCCACGCACAACCGGGGCAATCGACGCCGTCGAACTGGTTTAAACGGTGAAGGACCGGGAGGCCGCGGCGAATGCCCGGACCACCGAGCGCGAACTCAAGCGCCTTAACGACAGATTTGAGCCCGCCGGCAATTTTCGATGGGGCCCCGATGGCAATGGCGTCCGTTTCGACAGGAGTCTGGAAGTAACGAGCCTTTTTTAGTTTGCGGGCCACAATTTCGCGTTGTGATTTTGCCGGTTCAGCGGAGCCGGGATTCGCATCGGGGGTGAAGGCAGCCATGCTATTCCACCACTGCACAATAGATGTAACACAATCGGGAGAAGATTGCAGGCGCGCTTGCATTCGTGCGTATTCTTGGGGCAAGCTACGCTGCGCCTTCGAGGAGCCATCCATGAAAAATGCATTTGTGACACTGGCTTGTCTGCTGATCTTAAGTGCGGGGAGTTTGCGCGCGCAGGACGCGGCGGGCTCCGCGGGAGCGCTGACCGTGATTCGGGCGGGAACGTTGATCGACGGCGCTAGCGATACGGCGCGGAAGAATCAGCTGATTTTTGTGCGCGGCGATCACATCGAGAAAGTAACCGGCGGGTCCGCCGAGATTCCGCGGAGCGCAAAGATTATCGATCTTTCCGCGGCCACTGTGCTGCCAGGGCTGATTGATTCGCACACGCATATTTTTCTGTGGGGCGAGGATCCGGCGAAGGGCGGCTATGACGTAAACATACTGAATGCGGGAATCGCGCTACGTGCGGCGCGCGCGACATACGCGGTGCGGCGAGCACTCGAACAAGGATTCACGACGTTGCGCGACTTGGAGACGGAAGGAGCGGGATACGGCGACGTCGAAATCAGGGAAGCGATCGAGGAAGGGACGATTCCCGGGCCACGGCTTTTCTGCGCGACGCGAGCGATCTCCACGACGGGCGGGTACAACCTGGAAGGTTATGCGCCGGAGCTGGATATGCCAAAGGGAGCGCAAATTGTCGATGGACCGGTGGAGGCGCGCAAGGCGGCGCGGCAACAGCTCGATCATGGCGCCGATTGGATCAAGGTGTACATGACGCACAGGTCGTGGGTGGATAAGCAGGGGCATCTGGTTTCGCAGCCGACGCTGACAGTTGAGGAATTGCAGGCGGTCGTGGACGAAGCCCACGGCTGGGGGAAAAAGGTCGCATGCCACGCGTACAACGGAATTGGTTTGCAACGCGCGCTCGATGGCGGGTGCGATTCCATTGAACACGGACTGGAGATCACGGACAAACAGATCGGGCAAATGCTGAAACAAGGGACGTGGTATTGCCCAACTCTCTCGCCGTATTACGAAGACTGGGCGCCTGCGGATACACCGGGTGGAAAGCGCGACCGCGCGCGAGCCGCGGTGCACGAGATTTCGTTCCGCAAGGCGATGCAAGCGCACGTAAAAATTGTTTTTGGGACGGACATGGGCGGCATGCCGTGGACGGAACCGATTGCGCAGGAATTCAAACGCATGGTTTCACTGGGGATGACTCCGATGGATGCGATTCAAGCGGCCACGGTGCGCGCCAGCGAATTGCTGGATAGGAAAGGCGAGATCGGCGTCGTGGCGCCGGGGGCGTATGCGGACATCGTGGCGGTTTCCGGAGACCCGCTAAAGGATGTTGGCGAGCTCGAGCACGTACATTTTGTGATGCACAATGGGGCGGTTTTCAAAAATGAGATGGCGAAATAGGACTGAATTCCGGCGTTAGTTGAATGAACAACCAAGGTGACTCGCGACTCGTTCCCCGGCACGGGGTTTATACCCCGAGACCCCCGTGCGACTGCTGCACAAAAAGGCAGCTACGGTTTACACTCCGGTACGATCTTGATTTCGATTTTTGGATTGAAGAATTGGGCGGGAGGTCTTAACTGTTGCCGGCTTCGACGCGGACGCCTTTCCAAAATGCGATCCGGCCTTTGATTTCCTGGGCGGCTGGTTTCGGGTCGGGGTAAAACCAAGCGGCGTTTTCATTTTTCATGCCATCCACTTCGAGATGATAGTAATGAGCGGTGCCTTTCCACGGACAGATTGAAGTGTGCGTGCTGGACTTTAGAACATCCTTGCGCACCGCGTCGGGAGGAAAGTATTGATTTCCCTCGACGACCACGGTGTCGTTACTCTCGGCAACGACTTTGCCACCCCAGACGGCTTTTGCCATGTACTCGCTCCTCGTACTCGAAAGCGGTTGCTACGGACGCTGAAATCAATCACTGGGTAGTTTGATGCGGAGCCTGCAGAAACGGTTCAACAAAATGGACACGAGAAGGGTTCCTTCGCGAGGATAACGGCGGAAATGTTCAACGCGAGAGCTCAAAGCAGCGCTTCTGCTAGAATCGACAGTCGGGATGGAGGACAACGATGGCCGAACAGAGTTTCGAGAAGCACACGAAATGGGTGCCCGCATTTCATTTTTTTGTTTTGCCGGTGCTATTCGTCAACCTTGGATTTTCGCTTTACTGGTGTGGGAAGGCAGGCTTCTCACTAAGCGGCGTGCTGTCGGTGTTTGTTGCGGCGGCAATTCTAACTGGACTTGTGATGGCTCGCGTGATGGCAATGAAGGTGCAAGACCGGGTGATCCGGATCGAGGAGCGGCTGCGATTCGAACGAGTGTTGCCCGCGGATATGCACGCGCGCATCGGAGAATTCACCATCGATCAGCTCGTCTCCTTGCGCTTCGCCAGCAATGCGGAGTTGCCGGAGCTCGCGCGAAAAGTGCTGGACGAAAGGCTGAACGATCGGAAAGAGATCAAGCGGTTGATCAAGACGTGGCGGCCGGATTTCGCGCGGGCGTGATGCACGACGACTGTGGCGCCTTCCAGCGCGAGCGCTGTGGCGATGGCAAACCCGATGCCGGCTGTCGAACCCGAAACGACGGCTTTTCTGCCCTTCAGACCAAAGTTCATCGATTGATTCTTCCCTTGCGTTTCTCCATCCGTTTCATCCAGCCGCAGCGGCTGCAGCCGCGCCTTCCATCTCCGTGATCTCCTCAGGCGATAATTCCAGTTCACCGGCGCGCATGACCCCCGCGGCCTGCTTGGCGTTTCTGGCGCCGACAATCGCGCCCGTAACCGCTGAATTGCTGAGCACCCAGGCGATGGCGACTTCGCCGGGGTTGCGGCCGTGGCGCGCGCCAACCTTTCGCAAGCGCTCAACCAGTTCAATATTTCTTGAAAGCCGGGGCTCGCGAAATTCCGGATTCTTGCTGCGAAAATCATCGGGCGGGAGAGCAGCGGCTCGTTCACGAGTCATCGCTCCGGTCAGAAGTCCAGAGGCCATGGGTGCGTAAGAAATTACCCCGATGCCCTGCTGTTTGCAGTAAGGCAGGATTTCCTTATCGACCGCGCGCCGGAGCAACGAGTAGGGCGGCTGCAAGGACGTTACCGGGGCAAGCGCTTCGGCGCGTTTAAGCTGCGGGATGTTGAAATTCGAGACGCCGATCCAGCGGACTTTTCCTTCTTTTTGCAAGGCGAGCATGGTTTGCCAGGCATCCTCGAGGCCGGAACCATTGTCCGAAGGCGGCCAGTGCATTTGATAAAGGTCGATTACGTCCGCTTGCAAGCGGCGGAGGCTGTCTTCGCATTCGCGGCGGATGGAATCAGCGTGGTGGTTCTGGGTCACGTGGCCTTTGTCGTCCCATAGCAGCACGCATTTCGTGAATACATAGGGCCGCGGCCCGCGCCAGTCTTTTAAAGCCTGCGCCACAACTTCTTCCGAATGTCCGATGCCGTAGACCGCGGCGGTGTCGATCCAATTCACGCCGAGCTCAAGCGAGCCTTGAATGGCCGCGATGGAATCGGCATCTTCCTGGTGTCCCCACGCAAAATCCCAGCCGCTTCCTCCAATGGCCCAGGCGCCGAAGCCGACAGGCGTAATCTGTAAATCGGAATTGCCGAGCTTGTGCGTTTCCATCTTTCCCCCTCACATCCAAGCGAGCGCTGCGTTGCGAGCTTCGTCTTCACACTGAATTCTACATTCCATGAGATGAAAAAAAAGAAGAATCGGTTAGGAAAAAGATTCGAGGGCCGTTAAACTTCAATGCTAATCGGCGGTAAAAGCTGCGTCCAAGGAGATGGATTCGCCATCCGGATTGGTGACCATGACGCGCTGAGCACCCGCGGTCAGAGCGGGAGTTACAACGGTAAGCGTGTTCACATCCTTGAAGGTGACGGCGGCTGTTTTTCCGCCGATCGAGAGAGTGGAACCGCTTTGAAAGCCGCTTCCGCGAATCGTGATCTGTGTGCCTCCGGTGGCAGCTCCGTTTGCGGGAGTGAGTGTTCCAATTCCAAGCGGGACCTTGGCAAGAGTGACGACCGTGACGCCTGCGTTTTGCGCGGTGCCATCGATTGAGGTGATGGCAAACAATCGTTGTCCATTTTCGTCGATGGCGAGAAAGCTGCCATGCAGTCCATCGACGTCGGTCATAAATTGCTGAGCGAGCAAGACTCGTAGGCGGAGAGCGCCGGTGTGCGCGTCGAGAATGTCTATGCCACCTTTCACGCCTGCGTTCCCGGCTGGGCCGGTAAGAAATGGCTGGTAGACAAGGGCGCCGCTGGGGTGGAGAGCGACCCCGGGCACTTGAACGCGGCCGGGAATTTGCAGAAGCTCGGCATTTGCAGGGACGGACACGAGTGAAAGATCAGCGCCTCGAATTTCCGTGGTTCCATTCGCTTGGAGAGCAAACATCGTTCCGTCGGCCGACGCGCCGATATCCACCGCGGAGTCATTCGCGGTGAAAGTGGAAAATTGATTGGGAGAAGATGCATTCCATAATGCGAGTGGGCCGCCTGGCGCGGCGGCAAACGCTACGAACACCTGAGTACCCGTGCCATTTGATTGCACGAGTGGCGCGCCAGTGAGACTGGTGATTTCTGGTTGAGAAGCGGGCTGAATAACCGGCGGGCTGGCCATCAAGTTCAGCTGCCCCAGACAGGACGTGCATCCGCCGGAGGAGCCTGACTCCGCGCTCAACCCCACAAAAACATTTTGCGTGCTGGTAGCGGCCACGCGTGAAGGACCTGAATTCGTGAAGCCGGGCACTCCGCCCACGGAGACGCCCGTGCCGGAACCGTTGTCCGGATCGAGGAGATAGATGTTTTGTGCGGCGAAATCGGCGACGACGAGCTCCGTGCCGTCCGGAGTCAAAGCGAGGCCGCGGAGTTCCGCAGTGGGAGGAGGACCGCCGGGCGGCTCGATCCCGGAGGGGCGAAAAACGCCGGTGGTTAAATCGAAGACGTCCACGTGATCGATATTGCTGAGATAAAGCCACTGGCGAGACTGGTCGTATAAAACAAATTTATCGAACGAAGGCTTGGCGTAGAAATTCTCGCTCTGCAAATATTGGAATGCTTTCGAAGCAGTGACGGAGCCGGCGGGCGAGGTGATGATGAGATCGGCTTTCCCGGCCGTGCCTGGGGGTGTTTGCAAGGTGACGCGTTCCAGGGAGAAGGGATAGGTCGGGTCTAAGCCCAAGGACGGCGCGATAGAGGTCACGCTTTCGGTTTTTTGCACTGCGGCGGTTGCTCCGCCAATTTTTGCGGTGATTTTTGTGGGGTCATTGCCGAAACCGTAGCCATAGATTTGGATTGTATCTCCGCCAGCGGGCGCTCCTGCATTGGGCAAGATTTGCAGAACTTGCGGGCCATAGCTGAACGCATCGGGAGCGAGCGCGAGCCATCCACCGGGAAAATAGGCGGTGACATCGACGGCGCCGGTTGCTGCGTTTGGCGGCGAGGTTACACTCGCTTGTCTGGGGCCCACAACGCTCACATTGCCGGCGGTCTGGGTGCCGAAGTTCACCTGCGCGGAAGCTGAGAAATTCTGCCCGGATAGCGTGGTGACAGTTCCACCGGCGTTTGGACCTTCAGCGGGCTGCGCGGCAGGCGACGCAGCGAAAGTTGGGATCGACGCGGGCAGTGTACCGGGAGTGGCGGCATCGATAAAACCCAGCCCGCGGTTGGCGAGGCCGAATAGGAGCTTAGTGGTGTCCACGTCTTCGATTTCGGTGCGTCGGCCCGCGATCCACAAATCGGGCACCTGGCCGAGCGTGCTAAGGCTGTGGCCGTCCAGCACAGTGATGACGGGGGGCGCGCCGGAATTTTCGCTGATGTACAAGAACTGGCCGTCGCGAGAAAAAACCATGCCGTTCACTGCCGACGTTGCGTAAGAACCCGTTTGGTTCAAAGAACCGTCCAGCAGCAGAACCTGCGAACTGCCATTCGAAACGAATACAACGGCAAGCCTGGAGCCATCGGGATTGGCGGCGATGAGGGGGATTGTGCCGCTGCCCAGACCGTGAGGACCGGAGAGAACATTGCCGTTGGCATCGAAGAGTGCGAGTTCACCGCTTGAGTCGCTTGCCGCCACCAATATTTTCGTTTGATCGCCGGTTCGTGCCATTGCGCCAAGTCCATTTTGAAAAAGCTGCGGTTCGGCGGAGGTCAGATTGGTCAAAGAATTTGAAGCCGGATTCCAAAGCGCGAGCAACGCTTCGCCAGTTTGCGATTGGCGAAGGCGCATCATCAGTTTGCCGTTTGAGAGCGCGAGCAATCCCTCGGGACGATCGAACAGAGTGTTTGGAAGCGGTTGCAGGCCGGTAATTTCATAGAGTCGCTTGATTTGTAGCGAGGTGGTATCGATCGCCGCCACCCGTTCTGTAACTGTTCCAACCCAAACTGTTGAGCCATCCGATGAGAGATCGGCGCTGCTCGCGCCGGGGATGCTCACTTGGCCGACGCGCGTCGCGGTAGTCGAAGAGCAAATATCGACGCGATTCATGGCGCGATTGGCCACGAAAACAAGTTGGTGCGTGGGATCGTATGCGATATGCCGGTGGTGAGGTTCGCCTGGGGGATCGTCCATCGTCGGAGTGGAGTCGGTCCGCGAAAAGGCTGTTCGGGGAAGGTTTGCAACGACACCCTCCTGGACGGCGATGCCGAGATTTGCCGGATGAGAGAGAGAGCCACTTGTACCGGTAGCCGTGATCGTGAAATTTCCCGTGCCGGCGTTAGCGGCGGCGGAAAATAGTATGGACGCGCTGGAGCCCTCGGCAATGTTAAAAGGACTAGCGGGATTGGAAACAACTCCCGAAGGCAAACCGGAGAGAGCGACTTGAACCATGCCGCTAAAGCCGTTAAGCGCGGTGACGGAGACGTTGACGGCGGGACTCGTGGCGCCTTGCTGCACGTTGACTGCGTTTTGGGAGAAACCGATCGAGAAATCCGGAGAAGGAGGGGGAGGAGGTGGTGGCTGAATAGTGGACGAACCCCCACCACAGCCGGAGAACATCAGCAAGAGAAAGGAAAGCAACAAATCCGGGGCGCTAATTCTCAGCCGTCCCATCGAACGACTCCACGTTCCTCGCGCTGCCAGGATAAAACCGCCGACGACGGAGATTGCGGCGAGAGCTGGAGGCGCAAACTTGAGAGGGTTACACTGGCAAACTATAAGAAAGTTACGTTAATTGTCAAGTTGAGAAATATAACGGAAGAGGGAGAAGCGCCGAGAGGAAAATCGAAGGGCGGCGAGGACTGAAGGTCCGCGCCGCCCTTGAGGAAAATTGGACGAGAATAGCGATGAATTAAATGGTTTTCGTTGCCGGCGCGCCCACAGGCGCGGCGGAGCTTTTTGCAAAAGCGTTGTGGCTGGAATCCTTCTCGGAACTCTTATCGATTTCGATCGAGCCTTTGAAGTAGGCGCCGTCTTCGATCATGATGCGGGCGGTAGTGAGATCGCCGTTGACGGAGCCGTCCTTCTTGATTTCGATCCGGTCTTTGGCGCGAAGATTTCCCTTCACGGTGCCGTAGACCACGACCTCGCGGGCGATGATATCGGCGGTGACCTTAGCGGTGGTTCCGACGGTCAGCTTCCGCTCATCAAGCT
Organism: uncultured Acidobacteriota bacterium; assembly: GCA_963718945.1. Lineage (GTDB taxonomy): Bacteria > Acidobacteriota > Terriglobia > Acidiferrales > UBA7541 > Acidiferrum. The sequence goes on from CAVRAJ010000001.1 coordinate 1,465,520, forward strand.
GGATCAGTCCTTCGACCGAGCCGTCGATCAGCAGATCTTCGTTGCCGGAGATCTCGCCTTTCACGTGCAGGCTGGCCCCGAGCCGCGCGGTGGCGCGGTCCGCGGTTGCACCCAATGGACGCATTGCATCAGTACTCATTGCGGGTTTATCCTCCCAAGTCGCCGGAGCGGACTTCGGCGGCTGATTCGTTGAAAAATTTTTCGTCTCCGGAGGCGCGGATTGCGGCGTATCCGGTTTCTTATTGCCCCACATCGGTCCCTCCCAAAGGGATAGCACCACCCCTGGCGAATTTCTGCTCGGGGTATTGCAAACTCTAGTCCTGAGTATGGCTGACGGCAAATGCAGTCTTGCGTGGCCGTTCCTGAAAGTTACTAGACCTTAGGCCAGTGGCCGTCTTCGTTCTCAGTTCGATTTTCGGTGAATCCTTGGCAACGACGTAGGGGGGCGAGAAAAGTGTAACTCAAGGAATCTTCAGTTGCTAGGTTTTTCGGGAACGGGCTGCGTCGCCAGGAAATCGGATTGAAATCTTTTTGAATAGGAGTTCAGGAGTTCCTCGATGCGCTGAGGCGTGGACGATTTTAGGACGAAACCGGCGTGATGGTATTTTGCCACGCGATAAACGATCTCCGGGTCGTTATAGGCGGACGTGTCAGGACGCTCCTGCCGAGCGAGAGAGACAATCGCCCCAGCGTAATCGGAGCGCGGCTGTGGCAACTGATAAGGCTGCACTCCCGCGCCGACTTCGAGGCGGGCCCATTCGCGCCACAAATTGATGCCAGTGGCGGCTTCGATGACATTGGAGATATAGGCGCCGCCGACGCGGGCGGCTACCTCGAAGAAAATACAGCTTCCCATCGGAATCAGCTTTCAGAAATTCGGCGTGGGTGACGCCCCGCAGGAATCCAAGATCCTTCAGAACTTCGCGATTGATGCCCAGGAGCGCCTTCGCTTCCGCGGAATCGCGCGGGAGGGTGTGCGTGGTGAAAACACCCCCGTGATGCGAAGTGTCCAGCGGCGGAGCGCCGTAAGCGTGGGGTTCCGCAAGGATCACCTCACGCTCCGAGGCCACGCTGTCCACGTGATAGACGCTGCCGGGAATGAATTGCTCCAGCAAATAATTGGATTGCATGTCGCCGAGTTGATCCAGCCAGGGCCAAAGCTCGGCAGGCTCGTGAATTTTTTTCATGCCGATGCCCGAGGCCTGCGAGCGCGGCTTGAGCAGCCAGGGCGCGGGAACTCTCGCCATGAACTCACGCAAGGCGTCGTAATTCAGGACGTGGACAAATTCCGGGACAGGAATGCCCGCCTCTTTGGCGCGCGCGCGCATGGCGAGTTTGTCGCGGAAGTAGCGGACGGTGGTCAGACCCATGCCGGGGATGCGCAGGTGTTCGCGAAGGGCCGAGACGTTTTCCATGTCAAATTCGTCGAGGGCCACGATGCGGTCGATGGGCTGCGATCTGGCGGCGAAGCTCACGGCATTAATCAGATCCTGGACTGGAAGTTCCTCCGGCATAAAGAATATTTCATCGATGGACTCGCGAGGCCAATCGGCGTTGCGCAGCTTTTCCACGGTGAGGAGGAGCACGCGGCAGCCGATCTCCTTGCATGTACGGAGAAATTCCTGCCCTTTTTCGTAGGAGCTGACACAGAGGATGGTGAGAGGACGGCTCTCTGGCATTGGATGCCCCTTAAATACCGTTTGGCCCGAGAAAGAACGCCGGATAACGTCCGCGCGATAGTCGCGGATTATACTTTGCTCGGCCCCGCCGGAAACAAAAATCGCAGGAAAGGGCCGACGCGCTGGGCCCAGGCGGCTTCGTTGTGTTCGCCTCCTTCGACGCGTTCATAGTACAGATCGCGGCCGAGGTGCCAGCCTTTTTGCAAGAGCACGTCGCGAAATTGTTCGACGTCCTGGACGATCCGCGAGCCTTCGCGCGTGCCAATATCCAGCCAAATGCGCGGGCGCGGATGCACGTCAGCGGATTGTGCGAAACGATGCATGACTTGCTGGTTCCACCAAACGGAAGGAGAGAGAGCGGCAATTTTTCCGAAGATGTGCGGAAGCTTCAGTCCGAGATAGAGAGACACCAGGCCGCCGAGCGAAGAGCCGCCGATTCCGGTTTCTTCCGGGCCGGACAGAGTGCGGTATTCGCGTTCGATGAAAGGCTTTACTTCATCGATCAGGAATCTGGCGTAACGATCCGCGCGGCCACCGCCCAGTTTGGGGACGTGGGTGGGCGTATATTCGCGGATGCGGGCCTTGGTGTTGTACATGCCGACGATGATTAGAGGCTCGACGGCACGCGAGCATATACATTGGTCGGCGGTCTGGCCCACGTGCCAGTCCATACCCGGAATGAAAGAGGTTGCGCCGTCGAAGAGATTCTGACCGTCGTGAAGATAGAGGACGGAGAAACGGCGGCCGGGCTGATCGTCGTAGCCCGGCGGGAGATAGACGATCAGGTCGCGCTGGTTTCTGAGGAAGCGCGAGCGAAAACCTTCGTGTTTGCGGAGATTCGGACCGCTCACGGCGCGATGGTCACCAGCAGATCTTTGGATTCGACGTGCTGCCCGGGGGTCACGAGAAGCTTCGAGACTCGCCCCGCAATTGGCGCATAGATATTGGATTGCATTTTCATGGCCTCGAGGGTCAAGAGTTTGGCTCCGCGTTCGACGGGATGATTTGCTTGCACCGCAATGCTGCTGATTACCCCGGCCGTCGGCGCGGCCACTTGTCCGGGATCGGCAGGGTCGGCCTTCGGATGCGCACGCTCGACAACGCGCAGCGCGCGGTCCCGCACGCTTACCTCGCGCGGCTGCCCGTTCAATTCAAAAAACAAGGTCCGCGTTCCATCCGGATGCGGATCGCTGGCCGTCAGAAATTTAACAATGAGCGTCTTTCCCGGCTCGATTTCAACGGTGATCTCTTCTCCGGAACTTAGGCCGTAATAAAACGCAGGCGTGGGAAGGACGCCGACATCCGCGTAAGTTTGGCGGAATTTATCGTACTTTACGAACACATCCGGGTAGAGAAGATAACTCAAAAGGTCGGCGCGGCGGACGGCGTGACCCACCTTTTTCTCCAGGGTGGCGGATGCGTCGGCGAGGTCTACAGCTTCGAGGCTTGCGCCGGGGCGGCCTTTGAGCGGGGCTGCGCCGCGCAGGATTATTTTTTGCAGCTTGCGCGGCCAACCGCCCGGCGGAACACCAAGCACGCCTGAAAACATTTCCACAACGGAATTCGGCAAAGACAAATCATGTTTTTCGTCCAGCTTGAGCAGATCGGACGGTTGGAGCTCGTTGGCCATGAGAAACAACGTCATGTCGCCGACCACTTTGCTGGAAGGCGTGACTTTCACGATGTCGCCGAAGAGTTGGTTCACTTCAGCGTACATTTTTTCCACCTCCCGCCAGCGATGTCCCAAGCCCATGGCGGCTGCTTGTTCGCGGAGGTTCGTGAATTGGCCTCCGGGAATTTCGTGCTGATAAAGGCGCGCTGCGCCGGCTTTCGGGCCGGAATCGAAGGGCAAATAATAGGTCCGCACGGTTTCCCAATAATCGGAGCATTCGTTGAGCGCTTCGATGTCGAGATTCGTATCGCGAGGTGTGTGGCGGAGGGCCTCGACGATGGAATTCAGATTGGGCTGGCTGGTGCCGCCGCTCATGGCGGCGATTGCCGCGTCGACAATATCGGCGCCAGCGTCGGCGGCTTTCAGGACAGAGGCGGAATTGACGCCGCTGGTGTCGTGAGTGTGAAAGTGCACCGGGATGGAAATTTCTTCGCGCAGCGTCTTCACGAGTTCGTAGGCCGCATACGGTTTGCAAAGTCCCGCCATGTCCTTAATCGCGAGGACATGCGCGCCGAGCTTTTCAAGCTGCTTGGCCATGGACACGTAATATGTCAGCGAATACTTCGGCCGGGATTTATCGAAAATGTCTCCCGTGTAGCAAATGGCCGGCTCGCAGACGGCGCCGGTCTCGAGCACGGCGTCGATCGAGACGCGCATGTTCTCGATGGAGTTGAGCGAATCGAAGACGCGGAAGATGTCGATGCCTTGGGCGTGGGCTTCGCGCACGAATTCCGCGATCACGTTGTCCGGATAAGAGGTGTAGCCGACGGCGTTCGCGCCGCGGAGCAGCATTTGAAAGCAGATGTTAGGAACGCGTTCGCGCAGCTCGCGAAGGCGCTGCCAGGGATCTTCGTGAAGGAAGCGCATGGCGGTATCGAAGGTGGCGCCTCCCCACATTTCGAGGCTGAACAGATTCGGAAGCCGTTGAGCGACGGCGCTAGCAGTGGCCAGCAAATCGTAGGTGCGTACGCGCGTGGCCATCAACGATTGATGTGCATCGCGAAAGGTCGTATCCGTGATCAGCAGCCGTTTTTCTTTTCTCGCCCATGCCGCAAATTTCCTCGGCCCTAGTTTCCGAAGCATTTGCCGCGTTCCCGCAGGCGGCTCGATGCCGGGGACGGAAGGCAGCACGGCCTTTTCCAACATTTTTGGGGCTTGTTTGCCTTTTACTTCGGGATTGCCATTAAGAATCACATCGCCCAGATACGAAAGCAGCTTGGTGGCGCGGTCGCCGCGGCTGTGCAGGCGGAACAACTCAGGATACTCGTCAAGAAAGGAAGTCGTGACATCGCCGGCGCGGAAACGGGGGTGGTTGACGACATTTTCGAGGAAAGGGATGTTGGTCTTGACGCCGCGAATGCGAAACTCGCGCAGTGCCCGGTCCATGCGCTGGCAAGCTTCCGGTAGTTTCGTGCCCCAGGCCGTCACCTTGACGAGGAGCGAATCGTAATACGCCGCCAGGACTGCGCCGGCGTAAGCCGTGCCGCCATCAAGACGAATTCCAAATCCCGCGGGCGAACGGTAGGTCGTGAGTTTTCCATAATCGGGAGCGAAATTATTTCCCGGGTCTTCGGTGGTGACACGGCACTGAAGGGCTGCGCCATACAGCGGCACGTTTTCCTGCCGCGGTAATGCCAGCGGTTCCTCATGCAGCTTGTGTCCCTCCGCCACGAGAATCTGCGAGCGCACCAAGTCGATGCCCGTGACCATTTCCGTGACGGTGTGTTCCACCTGAATGCGGGGATTCACTTCGATGAAGTACCAGTTCTGTGCCTCGACGTCGTAGAGGAACTCGACCGTGCCGGCGTTACGATAATTGGCTTTGCGCGCAAGGCGGATGGCGGCATCGCATAATTCCGCGCGCACGCTTGCGGGCAGATTCGCGGCGGGCGCTACCTCGACGACCTTTTGGTGGCGCCGCTGCACGGAGCAGTCGCGTTCATAGAGGTGCAGCAAATTGCCGTGATTATCTCCGAGAATCTGCACTTCGAGATGGCGCGCGTGCGGCAAATACTTTTCCAGAAAAACGCTGGCGTTGCCGAACGCGGATTTTGCCTCGCCTTGCGCTTCCTCGAGCCTCGACTCCAGTTCAGTCGCGTCGCGAACGACACGCATACCTCGCCCGCCGCCGCCCATCGCGGCTTTCACGATGACCGGATAGCCGATCTCAGCTGCGAATTTGCGAGCTTCGCTTGCGGAACTTACCGGCTCCTCCGTGCCCGGAAGGACCGGCACGCCGGCCGATGAGGCGAGGCGTCTTGCTGCCGTCTTGTCTCCCAAGAGATCGAGCAATTCCGGCGTTGGCCCGATAAACGCTATCCCCGCTTTTTCGCACGCGCGCGCAAATGCGGGATTTTCAGACAAGAAGCCGTAGCCCGGATGAATGGCGTCAACGTTCTTTTCGATGGCGAGCGCAACAATTCCTGCAATATCGAGGTAGGCTTCGACCGGGCCCTTGCCTGCGCCGATCTGGTAGGCTTCGTCCGCCTTGAAACGATGAAGGGCCAGGCGGTCCTCTTGCGAATAGATTCCGGCCGTGCGCAGGCCGAGCTCGGTCGCGGCACGGAAAATTCGAATGGCGACTTCACTGCGATTCGCCGCCAGCAATTTCCGAATGGTTTTGTTCTTCTTCATCACGAAGCAGGCAAGAAGCGTATGCGAAACTTTACATTGTTTCACGCGCGTGCGGGAAGGTTAGAGCACTTTTTTCGATTTGCTGAACAAACGCTTTTGATATTGAGGACCGTCTAGCGGATTCTCTATGGCTTAAGCAGCGGCTTGGCATACCGGATCGGCACTCCGAAGTTGGAGCCGCCAAATCCACGGACCACCGCAAACGTTACTCCAATCACTTCGCCGTCGCGGTTAATCAGCGGTCCGCCCGAGCCGCCTGACGTGGTCTGAGCATCGTAAACAATTTTATCGGGCAAGACGTCGCCAATGTGTCCTTGCGTCACCAGCGGCCGGATCAACTCGCGTTTCTGGAGTTCCTCGACGATTCTCTTCGGATCGCCGCCGCTCGACTTGACGATGTCCTTAACCGTGTCTTCGCCCGCGCGCGCCAGGATGGCACTCAACCCTGTCGCGTATCCCAGCGAAATCAAAGGCTGTCCGCTCACTGCGGCCTCCTTACTCCCGTCCATTTTAAGGATGGGACGTTTCAGGGAGGAAATATCGCCACGCAGAACGGCTAAATCGGCTTCGTCGGATATCTGCGAAATACTCAGGGGAACACCGGTCGTCGCTTCCGGGAAATAAGCGGACATCTCGGCGATGACCGGCTGCAATCCCTGCTGAGCCGCTGTACTCATCTCATCATTTTTCCACCAAGGCTGGGCAACGTGATGGTTCGTCAGGATTTGATTTTCTCCGACGATGAATCCGGTGCCGAAAAAATCCTCGCGAACTTCCGGCGAGCGGCCTTCCAGGCTGTAGACCACGTTGCCGTCGCTGTCTTTGAGTGGCTGGCCGTCAGGGTTGATCGCGGCATAACGCAAGGGCCGGCGTGAAGCCTGGTCGAGGAAGGAAACCGAGACGTGAAGCAGGCAAACGCTTGGAGCGTTGGAACGAATGACGGCTTCGGCGGCGTGGGATTGAGTTTCCACCCGTTTCAAGCGTGTCGTGGTCTCTTCCAGTTCTTTGCGAAGGCCGGCAACGTCGCTGGCATCGGCTTCCGAGAGCTTCTGCCGAAGATCATCGGTTTGTTTTTGTAGCTGTTGTTTTTGCTCGATGATGTCCGATTGCGCGAGGTCTGCCCTGGCCTTATTGGCCTCCGCGACCAGGGCCTCTTGGGTGTGCACGCCGTGCTCGAGCTGCGCGATCACGGAATAAGCGCGCCGGGTCTCTTTATCTGCCCGGCGTGAGTAAAGCACGAACAGGATGGTGATCAGCGCGGCGACGCCGAGAAGCGCCGAAACGCCGATTTTCAGCGCGCGGTCAAGAGAGAACGCATCGCGCGTCATTTTTTCCGTGACGGCAATGGCTTGAAACGCGGTGTGCGCGATTTCTTGTCCTTCTTCGGCGAGGCGGGATTTCTGTTGCAGCTCTTCGAGTGCATGCTTGTCGCGCAACTGCAGGCGCACGCGAGCCAGCAGTTCGGCAGGCTCCCACGGAGGGGTTAACGCGTCATCGGCGCCTAGATCCAGCGCGCGAGCACGCTCGGCAGCGCCCCCGGGCGCGAAAAGGATCACGCGCGTGTTGGAAGTAGATCCTAGACCTTTGATTTCCGTCAGCGAGTTGCAGCAAAGAACATCGGCGAGGTCGGCGGAAAGCAGAAACACATCCACGGCGCCGGTCTGGACAAGCTTGAATCCTTCTTCCTGGGAAGGCGCTAAGGAGATCTCGTACCCCGCGGAACGCAACACTTCCTCAAGTTGCTGGCGCCGTGCGTCCTCGGACTCGACGATCAGTATGTTTTCGCGCTTGGGAGACAAGTTTGGTGGTTCCCTTCTCGCCGGCTTTATCCGCCGTGGCAACGGAGCGGTTCCCGCCTCATCCCTTTGACGCGCGGAGTTTCCGGCCGGTCACAAGTAATTCATATCGTAGGCGGAATTTCAAATGGGGACTTGGATGTGGCGTATCCGCCGGGAAGCTTGCAGTTGATTAGGAAGGAAATCCGCGAGGGGAAACGCCAGACCGACGCCAGAGACAAAAACAGAGGGATACTTGGATCTGAAACAACCGAATGGCTCGGCGGGCCGATTTTCAGTATTTCCTGAGAACCCCGATGACGCGGCCTTGAATTTTGAGGTCATTCGCGGCCACCATGATCGGCGCCATCTCCGAATTGGCGGGCTGCAGGCGAATCTTTCCGGCGCCCTCGCGGTAGAACCTCTTGAGTGTCGCTTCTTCTCCGCCAATCAGCGCCACGACGATGTCGCCCGCGTTGGCCACCTGGGTCTGTTCGCACACCACGTAATCGCCATCCATGATGTGATCTTCGATCATGGAGCTGCCTTTCACCTGCAGCACGAACGAATTGCCGCCACGGGCAAAATCCCCGAGCGACAGCGTCTCGCGCTCTTCCACAGCCTCCAACGGGCGGCCTGCGGCGATTCTGCCGACCAGCGGCAATTCTTGTATCCTCCGGTCGCTAATCTGCTCCTTAACGGGTTTGGGTAACTGCAGGATTTCGATCGATCGGCTCTGATTGTAGCCGCGCCGGATGAATCCTTTTTTCTCGAGAGTGGTGATGTGCTTGTGGACGGTGGCCAGCGAAGTCAGCTTCAGGCCCTTGCCAATTTCTTCAAAGCTTGGGGCGTACCCGTGTTTGTTGTCAAAAGAAACCAGGTAGTCCAAAACTTCTTTTTGCCGTTTTGTAAGCGCCATCGCTCGCCTCCGCGGAAACTCATGAAGCCCTTTTACTTTAGGCGAAAAGAAAGCGAACGTCAAGCAGCAAGTTGCCTTCGTGTTACTTTTGCTTCCCTTGGACAGCACTTCTGGAAATGATATACACACAACCGATAGACACGTTTCCTTCCTGCTTTCGATGATGATCTACAAAATAATGGTTCTCGAACGGTGGACAACACATGAACACACTTGCCAGGAGTGAATCTCTTCCGTCTGTAACCGCCGCCGGCGTTGTGGCAATTCTTTTTGGCGTGTTCGGCGTGCTAGGAAGTCTGCTGGCCGCCCTCTCGATGATGCTCATGCCCGATATTCAAACGGCGCAAGGTGCGCCTCCGATGCCGCCGGAAGTTCGCACCATGTCGGCGGTAATCATGCTTTTCATGTTGGCGCTCTCGGTGTTCGGGATATTCGTTGGCATAGGGATTATCCGCCGCCGCAATTGGGCCCGCATTACGATCCTTGTTTGGGCCGGATTCATGGCTTTCGTTTGTCTGTGCGCCATCGCGTTCAGCTTCGTGATATTCAGCGCCATGCCCGCGATGCAACTGCCAAACATCAACGCCGCCGATACGGGCCACGTCATGCACTTTGTGAGCCTTTTCTTGGCTTTTTTTTACGGGGTTCCCGCCGCCGTCGGAATCTGGTGGATCGTGCTTTTCACTCGCAAACGCGTTGCGGCGGCGTTCACAAACCCAGCGCTGTCCAGCGCAGTGATGGACCCTTCGGGCTTTCCGCAACTCCTGGATACCGCCGCTGTACAACAACGAGGAACCCCGGCCTGTCCTCTCCCGCTCGCGATCCTGGCAGGTTTGTTGGCCTTTGGAGCCCTCTTCGTTACGCTCTTCTCGTTCGTCCCTCTTCCTTCAGGTGTGCCCTTTGTCTTGTTTGGACACGCATTTGCCGGTCCGACGCCAAGAATTGTCCTTTTCGTTTTCGGCGTTCTCTCTGGTGTCACTGCGGTGGGCATCTTCAAGCTCAAACCATGGGCCCTATACACTCAGATCGTCTTTCAATTCCTGGGCGCTTTAAATTGCATCATAGCGGCGTTTTCTCCGGCCTATCCTTCGCTCATGCGCGCGGCAACTGAGAAGATGTACTCTCAAAACCCTGTTCTTATGTCCGGTAGTCCGTTTATGTCGGACAGTTACTTCCGTTCCATAATGCTCCTCTCCACTCTCATGGTTGCGGCAGTGCTCGCCATTTTAATTTGGCAGCGTCCCCGGTTTCTCGTGCAGGCTGCAGCAGCCGCAGCCGTTAAAACCTGACGCCCCGGCCTAGCACATATCTTCCGTATCATTCCGGCCGTCTTTATCTGTCACGACACATTTGCGCGCGGATGCCGTCCGCTCCGCCATGTCCTGTTCGGTGTGGTATTCTTCCCTCGTAGGCTCCGGGCGGCTGGATGCGGCATCCAACCTGGTTTTCGCACGGCCCATCTAACAAATCGAGCCACACTCCTTCGGGGGATTCGTTCGGGAGTTCAGAAACAGCGGAGCCCTGGCCACTATGTCAACCTTGATTGAAACACCGCCGGTAAAACACAAGCGCGAAGTGATCGATCGCGCGGTCATTCGTTTTGCCGGAGACTCCGGCGATGGCATGCAGATTACCGGAAGCCAGTTCACCAATACCGTCGCTCTCTATGGCAACGATATCGCTACGTTCCCGGACTTCCCCGCGGAGATTCGCGCGCCTGCTGGCACGCTTCCCGGCGTCAGCGGCTACCAGCTGCATTTCTCTTCCAGTGATGTGTACACGCCGGGCGACGCTGTCGATGTTCTGATCGCCATGAATCCGGCAGCGTTGAAGATGAACGTCGCGGACCTCAAAGCGAATGGAATCCTGATCGTGAATTCCGACGCCTTTGCGGAAAACGACCTGCGCAAAGCGAAGATGAATTCCAATCCGCTCGAGGATCATTCACTCGACAAATACCGCCTCTTCTCCGTCGAGCTCGAGCGCCTTACAAAAACTGCGCTGGACGATCTCGGTCTCGATGCCAAATCCATCAGCCGCTGCAAAAACTTTTTTGCCCTGGGCATGTGCTACTGGCTCTACAACCGCTCGATGGATCCCACCGTCCGGTGGATTGAAGGAAAATTCAAGAGTAAGCCGCTGCTCGTCGAGGCCAACAAGCTCGCCATGAAAGCAGGCTACTCGTATTGCGAAGCCACGGAAGCGTTCCAGATCAGTTATGAGATTCCCCCTGCGCAACTCGCCCCCGGCTTTTACAGAAATCTCAGCGGAAACCAGGCGCTGGCGCTGGGCTTCGTTACCGCATCGCAAAAGTCGGGATTGCGGCTGTTCCAGGGCAGTTATCCCATTACGCCCGCGTCGGACATCCTTCATGAGCTTTCGCAATACAAAGATTTTGGTGTGATGACTTTTCAAGCGGAAGACGAAATCGCCGCCATCACCAGCTCGATCGGCGCTGCCTATGCGGGCGCTCTGGCCATCACCACGACGTCCGGACCTGGCATGGCGCTCAAAACGGAAGCGCTTGGCCTCGCGGTTGCGGTGGAACTTCCATTGGTTATTTGCGACATTCAGCGTGGCGGACCATCCACCGGCCTTCCGACAAAAACCGAGCAGGCGGATCTCTTGCAAGCGCTTTTCGGGCGCAACTCCGAAGCTCCGATCCCCATTATTGCAGCGGCCACGCCCAGCGATTGTTTCTGGGCTGCGCTCGAAGCCAGCCGCATCGCCATCAAATACATGGTTCCCGTTATTATTCTCTCCGACGGCTATCTCGCGAATGGCGCGGAACCCTGGCGGATTCCCGACGTCGATGAAATTCCGGCTTTCCCCGTCAAATTTGCGACGGAAGCCAACAGTCCGAACGGCTATTTGCCTTACAAGCGCGACCCGCAAACGCTCGCGCGCCCCTGGGCCGTCCCCGGCACGCCGGGCCTTGAGCACCGCGTCGGCGGCCTCGAGAAGCAGGATGTTACCGGCAATATCAATTACGAGCCGCTCAATCACGAAAACATGGTGCGCATCCGTGCGGCAAAAGTTGCGGCCATCGTGCAGGACATCCCGGATGTCGAGCCTGCCGGAGACGCCGAGGGCGATCTGCTGATTGTTGCCTGGGGCTCCACGCACGGCGCGATCACGGCAGCGTTGAAGGCGCAGCGCGCGCATGGCCGCAAAATAGGCCATGTTCACCTGCGCTATCTCAACCCGCTGCCGGCCAATCTCGGAGACGTGATTCACCGATACAAGACGGTTCTTGTGCCCGAACTTAACCTGGGCCAGTTGCTTTGGGTTCTGCGCGCCAAATATTTGGTCGATGCCATCGGTCTCAACAAAATTCAGGGCCGTCCGTTCAAGCAGGCCGAAGTCGAGCAAAAGATCGAAGAGATTCTGGGGGAGATTTCGCAATGAGCACCGCTACGCTTCCGCCGATCACGCCTCTCACCAAGAAAGATTTCCAGACCGACCAGGAGGTTCGCTGGTGCCCCGGCTGCGGCGATTACGCGATACTATCCGCCGTTCAGTCTGTCTTTCCCGAGCTGGGAATCAAGCGCGAGAACTTCGTCGTGATTTCCGGCATTGGGTGCTCCAGCCGTTTTCCGTACTACATGAACACATTCGGCTTTCACACCATTCACGGCCGCGCACCCGCTGTCGCCACGGGAGTTAAGGCTATTCGGCCGGACCTGGAAGTTTGGGTCGCCACCGGTGATGGCGATGCCCTTTCCATCGGCGGCAACCATTTGATTCACATGCTGCGGCGGAACGTCGGCCTGAAAGTTTTGCTCTTTAATAACCGCATCTATGGCTTGACGAAGGGCCAGTATTCGCCGACTTCCGAGCTCGGCAAGAAAGCAAAGTCGACACCGTTCGGCTCTCTCGACCGGCCGTTCAATCCGATTTCTCTCGCGATCGGCGCCGAAGCCACATTTGTCGCGCGGTCTGTCGATGTTTTCCAGCAGCACCTGAAAGAAACGCTGAAGCACGCCGCCGCGCACAAAGGCTCCGCGTTCGTCGAGATTCTGCAGAACTGCAACATCTTCAACGATGGTGCGTGGTTCAACTTAACGGAACGCGACGCGCGCAGCGAGCACATTATCCAGCTCGAACACGGCAAGCCGCTTGTTTTCGGCAAAAATCACGACAAGGGTATTCGGCGCAAGGCCGATGGCGACATTGAGGTGGTGCAGCTCGGGAACGGCGTTACCGAATCCGACCTCATCATCCACGACGCGCATCATCCGCGCGCCGCATACGCCTTCCTGCTTTCGCACATGGAGCAGCGTCCCGGCTTCCCTACGCCGATCGGCGTTCTTCGCGCGTGGGACGATCTTCCCCGCTACGAAGACATCATGAATCAGCAGATCAAGGAGGTCATCGCGAAGCGCGGCCCCGGCGATCTCGCGAAACTTCTCCGCTCCGGCGACACCTGGGAAGTGAAGTAGCTCCCGTCAGCCCACAGGAAGGTTTCCCCGACCGGAACAGTTGCCGGCGCTACGGCTTCTCTAGCCGCTTCTCCTGGAAATACATGCACAAACCGCTGACCGGACATATCTCGCACTTCGGTTTCGACCTCTTGCAAATCTCCTGCCCGTGCTTTTTCAAAAGCAGGTAAGCCCTCTGCCGCGCCTCAAATTTCTCTGGCATCTCCGCCGCGATCGCCTCCTGGGCCGCCCGGTAGCCCCTTCCATAGTTCTTGTCTTCCTCGCCAAACAGAATCCTTTGTGGCACGCCCGGGCACGCCGAAGGCACCGCCGCCATGGGCATCATCCCGCTGAACAATAGAATCTTGTCCGCTCCCGGCTCTCCAATCACCGGAAATTCTTTCAACGCGCTCTTCACTCGCCGCAGCCTCTTTTCCGCCGGCGTATTTTCATCTTTCATCAACTTCTCCAGCGCCCACTTCAAATTCCCGCCAAAATTCTCGTTTGCGATTCGCGCGATCAGCTTCAATCGTTCCGCGCGCAGCTCTGGGAACATCCCTCCATCCCGCGTCAATTTCGCCAGCTTCGCGTTCGGCACTTTGAGAATCTGGTCCGGCTTCGTGCCTACTTCCGCTTTCAACGCTTCGTAACCCTTCGTGCACGACGCATCCGTCGCCGGATACCCGCAGTTCACAAAAAGGATCATTTCGTAGGGATCGTTCGGTCCTACAGATGCCTGTACGCCGTAATGTTTCTCCAGGCGTTCCAGGATGCCGGCAAGCCGCGGCCTAGCTTCCTTCATCTCTGCCTCAGCGTTGCCAGTTATCCTCACACGGAGAAAAGCGTATGATTATGCCTTGAGATTCTAGCCGATTTCTAGCTTAGGAGAGTTATCTATGAGTCCCAAAAATAATAAGCAGGACAGTTCTTACAGTCAGCTCGAGGCTGGCACAAAGCAAGCTAAACCGATCCAACACCAGCATGCCCCCGAAATCCAGCCGTACGGCAAGATCGCCAGGCTGCCGATTGCCCTCGACGAAAAAGTCTGCGCTGCCAGCGCAGAAAATCTCAACCAAATTCTCGCGGATACCATGACCCTCCGCGATATGTATAAAAAACATCATTGGCAGGTCGCCGGACACACTTTCTACCAATTGCATCTGCTCTTCGATAAGCATCATGGAGAGCAAGACGAACTCGTGGACGCTATCGCCGAACGAATTCAGATCCTGGGCGGAATAAGCCTTGCGATGGCTGCCGATGTCGCCGAGACGACTTTGATTCCGCGGCTGCCTCGGGGCCGCGAAGAAGCGCCCGTGCAGATCTCGCGTCTTCTTGAAGCCCACGAAATCATCCTGAAGGAAGCTCGCACGATGGCAAGGCAAGCCAGCGGCGCCGGAGATGAAGGAACAAACGACCTGTTGGTTTCGGACGTGATCCGGACAAATGAACTGCAAGTATGGTTCCTGGCGGAACATCTCGTGGCGGTCCCGCTGGTGAGGGCGGATCAGGCAAAAGCGGCGGCTAACGGAGACTAGCTGTACCTGGGCTATCGTGCGCAAAAAGCGAAAAGGCGGGCGCCGTAACTTCCGGCGGCCCGCCCTCTCGTCACTCCCGTGCTCTGATCAAGAATTCGCGGTCATTTTCACGGTCTTCAGAACTACGCCCTCGAGGCTTTTAGATCGTCCTTGGCCTGCTTTTCTGCGTTCTTCGTTTCTGTCTTCGCGTCGGCGTCCGGTTTCATCGCGTGGATCGCTTTGCCCAAACTCATCGCCTTGTCGCCGGCCGATCCCGCGCATGAGGACATGTCCGCCCCGGTCTGCACGCCCGTCAAATTTGACTTGAGGCAGTTGAAGTCCAGTCCAAGATTTTTGCTGGCGTGAAGCGCGGCGACGCACTCGTCCAGCGCCTTGAAGTTTTCGCATGCGCTCTTGGCGTCCGTGGTAGCCGACAGCACGCCTTGGGATTGCAGGCTGGCTGTCAGTCTCTTGTCTTGCTCGTCCTTCGCATCAAGCTGATCGCTGGCCGACTTTGGGTCTTTCTTCACCCACCTGATTGGATTTAGCGAGTGGGCGCTCCCGGAGCTACTTGAAGACGCCGAACCCGCACCCGCGCCTTGCGGTCCCTGCGCGGCGGCTCCGTTCGCCCCGTAAGAAACACTGAGCATCGCCACTGCCACAACTAGGACTAGTCTTTTCATCTGACCTCCCATCAATCTTTCAGACCCATCTGGCAAGACCCAGGCGGGTCTCTTCTGCCAGTAGGCCACGCGGTTCCGTTGGCATCGAGAAATTCGATGGACGGTACTCCCCCAATTGGTCACGTTGTCCCTTGGGACAGGTTGATGCAGACCATCCTCGAAAGTCCTCCGCAAACTTCTTCCGTGCACAGATTTCCGCTCGGAATAGGTTATTGTGAACTCTCCGTGGAAACTCGCATTCGGCCTTGGCAACTCTCGCTTCGCCTGCACTCCTGGCTTTCGCCGGCGGATCCCCCGCGAAGCGCCGATCTCATTTTCGTCCTTGCCGGGAGAATGCACCGCAAGGAATACGCTCTGGAACTATTCCGCCAGGGACTCGCGCCAAGGATTTTGTTGAGCGTGGGTCGATTCGAAATACGCCGTTTCTCCAAAATGCCTCTGCCGGTTCCGCTGGATCTCCTGAAACTGGCGCAAGATTTGCCTCCCGCTGAACGCCACTATTTCGTGGCCTTCGAGGGCCATGAAACGCAGGTCCAGCATGTGCCGCCGCTCCGATTTGGCACTCTTACAGAGATCGATTCGCTCGCCAGGTGGCTCGCTGCCAATCCCGAACTTCGCTCGATACTTATCGTCAGCAGCGGTACTCATCTGCGCCGGATTCGCATGTGCTGCCGCTCGTTGTTCAACTCCGGATTGGAACTGGCGTTTCTCGCAGCTCCTTACTTGCCATCGGAGCCGGAGGAGAGAACTCCCCTTGCATCCGCGGCGGACGATCTCATCGAACTATTCAAACTTTCGATTTATTGGGTATTGTTGAACGCACGCTCGAAGCGCTTTTCTTGAGGATCGAGCTTTACCGCAAAGTGCGCGCATCCAGGTTCAAGGGATCGCCGCTTTCACGATCGCATTCGCAGAAAAATCCCGTAAAGGCACATTCCAAGTCCGCCCAGGAAGACTACGGGAGCCAGGTATGTGGCCACCCACGGAGAAAGGGAGACAGGAAGGCGCAGCGCGCTGTAGCCCCCGGAAAAATAATAAATCACCGCGCCCAACAGCATGTACATCAACCCGCGGCGTATTTCACGCCGGCCATTCCTGCCTACGCGCGTGGACAAACGAACCTCGGGCACCGCCTCGCGGCAATAGGGACAGTGATTCATGCGCACGGGAACTGGTTTGCCGCAGTAAGCACACGGACGCGAAGTTACTCCCTGGCCTTGAGTGGCGCTCATACATGCTCCATTCCCCCGTCCTGACAAGCGTAGTTTTGCAGCCTACCCGCGTCAAGCGAATCCGCAACAGAAAGTAAACACGAGTTCCGGCCGAGTCAGGAAAATTGCTTCGCCCTTCTGAAACCAATTGGTTTGTGCTACATCTAATAAAACGGCCAAGCTGTGCGCCTGGTTAAATCAACAATGGAAGACATCTCCAAACTCGCTTCGTACGCCACTCTTGGCGACGCCGACCCTGTTCCCCAAACCCTTCTGAGTGCGTTTCCCGAACAAGCCAAGACGCTCGGCCTGCTTTACGACGTGAGCCGCGAGCTGACTTCCATTCTCGACCGCGAAGAGTTGCTTCGCCGTGTCGCGCAGCGCGTCAAGCGCATCGTCAACTACCATGTGTTTAGCGTGATGCTTTGGAACGAATCGACCCAGCTTCTCGAAAGCGTCTTCGGCATGCGTTATGAGGATTCCATCCCGACGTTCCTGCGCTTGCCGCTCCGGCTTGGCCTCACGGGAACCGCCGCCGCCGAGCGCCGTCCCGTCCGCGTCGACGACGTGCTCACGGACGCGCGGTACATTCGCTGCGAAACCGGCATTGATGCGCGGTCCGAGCTAGTGGTTCCTCTGCTCCTGCAGGACCGGCTGATCGGAGTGCTCGACCTCGAAAGCACGGAGCCTCACGCCTTCACCGCGGAAAATGAGCGCATGCTCGCCACTCTCGGTTCGTATATCGCCGTGGCGCTGGAAAACGCGCGGCTGTATGAGGAAGCGCGCGAGAATCAGCTTCGCCTCCAGGATGACCTGAACACGGCTCGCGAAATCCAGCGCCAGCTCCTTCCCCATGGCGCAAAGGGTATTCCTGGTCTCGATCTCGCCGCCGCTTATGTTCCCGCTAGAGAATTGGGTGGCGACTTCTACGATTTTCTTCCTTATGGCCAAGGCAAGCTGGCCATGGCTTTAGGTGATGTGTCTGGCAAGGGTACCGCTGCCGCGCTGTATGGGTCGCTGGCCATAGGCACGCTGCGCGAACTCGTCGTCAGTAGCACCTGCAACCCCGCTTGCATGCTGCAAATGATGAACCACCGCATGCACGGCGCCCGCCTCGACGCACGTTTCATCGCCATGCTCTTTGCCGTCTACGACGCGCCCGCACATTGCCTGACTCTCGCCAATGCCGGCGGTCCTTATCCTTTGCTGGTTCGCAACGGCCGCGCTCAAGAAGTGCGTATCGAAGGCGTTCCACTCGGACTTTTCCCCGATACGGAATACGAAGAGTCGTCTATCGATCTTGATCCCGGCGATGTCGTTCTGTTTGCCTCTGACGGTATTTTGGAATCGGAGAATGCCGGACAGGAAGAGTTCGGTTCTGCGCGCTTGCACGCGCTGTTGGCAGAGGCCGCGCCCGGGCTTTCAGCGAATCAACTCTCGGAAAAAATAATTGCCGCGACCGATGATCACAGCGGCCCTGGCTCAAACCCGCACGACGACCGCACCCTCCTCGTTCTCCGCGTGACCGGCGAAGCCTCGTCCGATTACTCAAAACTTCCCGTCATTTATTGAAGACCAGCCGCCGGTTGACCAGGACGGAGATTCCTTAGCGCGCGGCGACGTTGGCGATGCCTGCCTGTAGCAGCTCGGGTTTTTTCAGGGGCGGGAGCCATCTATCCCGAACGGCCGCAAATTCCGGCAAGTGTTTCTTCGAAACAGGATCGGAAGGCGGCAACCCGAGCTTTTCAAAGTTCTTGTACTGCCCCTTTTGCAAAATTCGAAAATCAAGATGCGGCCCCGTCGAGAGCCCGGTGCTGCCCACGAGACCGATTGTCTTTCCGATTTCGACGTGCTCGCCCGCTCGAACATACATGCGCGACAAGTGCAGATACATCGTCTCGTAGCCGTTGGAATGGGCGATGTGCACGATGTTTCCTTCCCCGCCCCGTCGGCCCGCGAACAGGACCCGGCCGCTCCCAATTGTCTGCACCGGCGTTCCGACCGGCGCGCCGTAATCCGTTCCCAGGTGCGGGCGGACAATTTTCAGGATCGGGTGGTACCGCGCCTTGCTGAAATGCGAAGTGACCGGCGCTCCGAATTTGAGCGGCGAGCGCAGAAACGCTTTTTGCAGCGACTTGCCGTCCGGGGTGTAGTAGGCGGGACGGCCAAATTCGTCATGGAAGAGGAGGGCCTGATATTTCTTGCCGCCATTGTCGTATTCGGCCGCAAAAATCCTTCCGTAGCCCGCCGTTTGGCCATTGGCGTACTTCTTCTTCTCGAGCAAGACGCGGAACGTATCGCCGCTTCGAGGGTCGGTGTAGAAATCCAGGTCGTAACCAAAGATTTGCGCGAGCCGCATGGCGATTTCCGGAGACTCGCCAGCCTGCTCGACGGCATTGAAGAGCGAGTCGTCAAGGTGGCCGGATACCGCGGTCACCTCGGTCTTCGTGGGAATCTCTTTTACTTCCGCTGTAAAGCCGCTTCCCGCGGGCATGATCTTCAACATGCGGTCAGGATCGATTTTGTAATTGATCTCGCGCAGCGCTCCCTCCACGGAGCGTCCCACGGTGATGGTGTTGCCTGCTCGGACTTGTCTCAGATTAAATGCGTGCTGCGCCGCCGCCGAAGCGTTAGCCGCGTCCTGATGGCTCAGCCCGAACTTTTCGAGTGCGGAAGTGAAATTGTCGCGGGCGAGCACTCTTTTTTCCGTGGGCACAATCACGTGCTCGTGGATCCAGTCCGCCTCTTCCTGGCCCGATTTCACCTGCCGCTGATATTCATCGGAAGCCACTAGCCGCAAATGAAAAACATACGCGAGCACTCCGGCCCCAAAACAAATCACGACAACCAACACAATCGCAAAACGACGATTCAATCTTGCCCCCTGCCGCTCCCAAGCATCTCGACTTGCCTTTCGTCGCATTCCCGCGGGCAAATGTTCTCTCCGCAGGCAATGCAGATCAGACTACCACGAACACTTTTGTAACAAACCACGATTGCAGTCAATCGCGAATCTGCTCCCAGGCGTCCAATAACCTAACATCTTGATGAAATTCCGCTGATTCTCAATTAGGATGCACCTATGACTCCAAACGCTTTGTCGCGTCGTTCTTTTCTGGCTTTGTCGGCCATGCTGCCGTGGGCTCTTCGCGCCACCGCATCCCCCAGCATTCCCGTCGGCCTCGAACTATACTCCGTGCGCAACGCATTAAAGGGCGATCCCGCAGTCACGGTGCGCGCCGTCGCCGGAATGGGTTATCAATGTGTTGAGTTCTACGCTCCCTATTTTGAGTGGACCGAAAGCCAGGCCAAAGATATGCGTAAGCTCATGGATGACCTCGGCATCCATTGCTATTCCACGCACAACGACAGTTCCTATTTCGGCTCCGACAAAATTTCCCGCGCGCGCGACCTGAACCTGATTTTGGGCTGCAAATATGTGGTGATGGCGAGTTCTCACGAAAAGCCTGGACCCGAGGGCTGGAAGGCTGTCGCGGACTCGCTGAACTTTGCTGCCGAGAAGTTGGAGCCATCCGGTCTGAAGGCCGGCTACCACAACCATCAGGCGGAGTTCTCACCCGAGGACGGTGTCCGCCCCATCGAGATCCTCGCAAAAAATACGAAACCGTCCGTCATGTTGCAGCTCGACGTAGGCACCTGCATCGCAGCCGGCTCAGACCCCGTCGCGTGGATTCGTTCGAATCCCGGACGCATCCGGTCCTTGCATCTTAAGGACTGGTCGCCCGAACCAGGGAAAGGTTACACAGTCTTGTTCGGCGAGGGTGTTGCCAAGTGGAAAGACATTTTCGAAGCTGCGGAAGCCGTCGGCGGAGTGGAGTATTACCTCATTGAGCAGGAAGGCAGCCGGCTCTCGGAGTTGGACACCGCTAGGAAGTGCCTCGACACATTTCGCACCTTGCACCCGGAGTGACACGTCGTAGTTGCTGTTTGTCTACTTGCCCGAAAGAAGCGGGGTGAGTGGAGTGGATCGAGCGGTGGATTCGACGAAATAATTTTGCTCGCGGAGTTTGCGATACATGCGGCCCGCGACCTCGGCAGCCATGGGGCCCTTGACCTGGCGCGTGTTTCCGCGGAGGAGAACAGCCAGAGCGATCTTCGGATGGGCTTCGTCGGCATACGTCACGAACCAGCCGATGCGCGATGGGGTGGTGTGATCGTCGCAAGTCCCCGTCTTACCGAGCGGCGTCTCGTCGCCGCCGCGGTCGAAGCTGGATTTGCCTGTGCCGTAGAGCACCGCAGCGAGCATGCCCTCGCGAACTTCCGGCAGAATCGCGGCGATGTTCAATTCTCGCTTCACGCGGGGCGCAAAATCCTTTACCTCTTCTGGCGTGCGCGGATACTGGAGATAGTAGAGCGTGCCGCCATTCGCAAATGCCGCTGCGAGCGCTGCAAGCTGCAACGGAGTAATCTGGATCCCTTGGCCGAAGCTGGACATCCGAGCTACACCGCCGAGCGCGGGCGGCGCGCTGGGGAATGAGCCGGGATGCTCTTCCGGCAGACCATATCCCGCGAGTTCGCCCAAGCCCAACAGCCGCGCATATTTTGAAACCGTTTGAAATCCCATGCGCCGTCCAAGCTCTTCGAAAAACGCATTGTTCGAGTGCGCCATGGCATCCGTCAAATTCATGTACTTTCGGTAGCTCACCTTGAGCATGGTGTCGCCCGTGATGACATTTTCTTCGAGCGCGGCGATGGCAATGGTCGGCTTGATTGTGGAGCACGGGATGTAGCCGTCGCCAAAGGCAATTTTTTGATTTACAACTGTCAGGATCCGCCCGGTGTTTGGATCCACGGCGACAACTGACCCGTTGTAACGCCCAAGCGCTTCGACGGCCGCCTCGCGGACAACAGGGTCATCGTAGGTGGAAATATCAGAACTCGTGGAATCGGCAAACGTTGGCACTCCGCGGTAACGCGAAGCATATCTGCGGGTCCGCGTCCCGGGTTTCCCTGCGGCCGGAGCGGCCGGAACTGGCACGGCAAAGCACGCCGCTATCACCATGGCTAGAACCGCTTTTGCTGCTTTCTTCACTAAACCGCCTTTGGTCCGCGACTTGCCCCCGGAATTTCCCGAGGGCGAATACTTACCTCATACTGTCCCTGCGGTCAACCTACAATCACAAACCGCTTTCTTTCCTGTCGATTCCGAGACCCACCCAATCGCGCGAGCACCCATTTATCCTGCACTCAAATCACCACATGAAGAGCCTGCTGATTTGATGCCACTTAGCGGAGCGCGACTCGCACTCTTTGTTCCCAAGAGAAACTGCAACTCTCAGGATGAGACATATTCTAGGCAGTTCGACCGGTAGTACGCAATAGCCGAACCGCACCAGTACGCTGCTATGTGCTTTGTTTTGAATGACTGACCGTCGGGACAGGACGCAAATTTTAGCTGACCTTGCGTCCGGTTAGGATCGCTGTGCGGGCATGGAAGCAAAGTCGCCCCGTCGCATCTTGAAACGGGCGTGTGCCGCTCAGATCTTGGAGTCGGTCCTGCTCAAAAAGCCGGCGGATTTCCACGGCGCGATCTGGAGCAACTTTCGTAGTCGTCAGCCAGCGCTCCACTTCCGGTGTCAGGTCATCCGCAGTGCTGACCGCGTCCGTCTCCAAGCCGGCTTCGCGAAAAAGTTGCAGCAGTTCACTGAGAGGAAGCGTGCGGACGTGCGATGGATCGCGCAAAATTTCCCAGCGGTCTTGATACGCCGACCGTTCGGGATGTTCGCTGGCGTAAATATCTTCCACTACAACCGTGCCGCCAGCGCGGCAAACACGCGCCATCTCGCGCAGCACTTGTAAAGGCTGCATAAGATGATGCAGCGCGAGCCTGCACACGGCCACATCAAAGGCCCCGTTTTCGAAAGGAAGGTTCTGCGCATCGGCGGTGTGAAAAGAAACATTGGAAATGCCACGTTCTTTGGTGCGCTCTTTGGCAATCGCCAGCATGGCATCCGTCAGGTCAACGCCGACGACTTCTCGCGCAGCGCGGGCGAAGGCTTCCGCGATGTACCCAGGACCCGTCGCGATATCAAGCACGCGCTCGTCACCTGAAAGATGAGCGGCGGCGACCAATCGCCGGATACGCTCTTCGTCGGTGACCCAAGGATTGGCCGCAAAGGCCTGTGCTTGTGACGTGAACGATTCTCGAATGACGTCGTTATGTTGCGGCACGGAAAAATCTTAGCACAGGCTCCTCTGCAGTGAGGGCCGGGCCGGTTCGATGGACGTGACGGCTTGTTAGCGCGACGGACGGGCTTTGTTGGCGTCGGATGCGCTTGCTGTGGCCGCGGCAGCCTTCATGGGCGGTTTGTCGCTGTGCCCTGGCATTGCCGCGTGACCGTTGGGGCCTGGTGCTGCGGCGTTGGAGCCGCCAGGAATCGCAATCTCCAGTTTCTTGCGCAGCGCGTTTTCCAGTTTGTCGCGGATGTCCCTATTTTCCTTCAAGAACGTACGCGCGTTTTCGCGGCCCTGGCCCATACGCTCGCCGCCGTAGCTGAGCCACGTTCCGCTTTTTTCGACCAATCCCTTGTCCACGCCGAGATCGATCAAATCACCTTCGCGCGAAATGCCTTCGCCATAGACGATGTCGAACTCCGCCTCGCGGAATGGCGCCGCCACCTTATTCTTCACCACCTTCGCCCGCGTCCGCGAGCCCACGACCACGTCGCCTTCCTTAATCGCCTGGATGCGCCGGATATCGATGCGCATCGACGCATAGAACTTCAATGCCCGTCCGCCGGTCGTCGTTTCCGGGTTCCCAAACATCACGCCAATCTTCTCGCGAATCTGGTTGATGAAAATTAGGCAGGTGCGCGACTTCGAGACAATCGCCGTGAGCTTCCGCAGCGCTTGCGACATCAGCCGCGCCTGCAAACCCATCTGCGGGTCGCCCATGTCGCCTTCGAGCTCCGCCTTCGGCACCAAAGCAGCGACCGAGTCCACCACAACGATGTCCACGCCGCCCGAACGAATCAGTGTCTCCGCAATCTCCAAAGCCTGCTCGCCGTTATCCGGCTGCGACACTAGCAGATTGTCCACGTCCACACCCAGCTTCCGCGCATACACCGGATCCAGCGCGTGCTCCGCGTCGATGAACGCCGCCTGCCCGCCGAGCTTCTGCGCCTCAGCAATCACGTGCAGAGTCATCGTCGTCTTACCGCCCGATTCCGGCCCGTAAATCTCAATCACGCGCCCGCGCGGAAACCCGCCCACGCCCAGCGCCGCATCAATCGAAAGACACCCGCTGGGAATCACACTCACGGGCACCAAAACATCCCGGCTGCCCAACCGCATGATCGCGCCCTTGCCATGGTCCTTTTCAATCTGCGATATCGCCGCTGCCAGCAATTTCTCTTTCTCTTCAGTCATTCCTCACCTCGGTAGAAAAATTAGGAAATCTCGTAGGGGCACGGCACGCCGTGCCCGTCCTTGCCCAACATCAATCCGTGCATCCTGGCCTAAAAACATAGCGGAAGCATCATAGTAACACTCTAATTATCTTCATGCCACGCTTTAATTCAAACCAACTCAGGGCCCTTCGCCAACCACCCACTCAGCCCTGGCGTTCGCAACCGTGCTCCGCGACATGTTCCTTCAGCCGCGCAATGGCCATCGCCACCCGCACCGCCAACTGCCGCTCTTCCGCCGGCTCCAGCTTGCGGAGCCGTACCAGCCCCCGCATCCGGTCCCGCGCCTCGATGAACTCGTTTTCGAGCCTAGCATGTTCCGCACATCTTATCGCCAGGCCCGCAGCCGAACCCATCTCGCACCTGTTGAAAACCGCGAACCGCAAATTACCACCAAGGCGAAACAAAAGCAAACATTATTTTTCGCCTTATCTTCGCCTACGCTTGCCGGCCGACTTCCAAAAGATCCTCGACATACAGATCAATTGCTTCGCGGATATTTGCGAGTGCCTCTTCGCGTGTGGAGCCCCACATAGGACAGCCTTTGAGCACGGTGTGTCCCTAAGAACGGTAACTGTAAAATCCCCGCCCCGCCTTCCGCCCCAACCACCCCGCCGCCACATACTTCTTCAACAACGGACAAGCCCGATACTTCGGGTCCCCCAGCCCCTCATGCAACACATGCATGATATCCACGCACACATCCAACCCAATAAAATCCGCCAACTCCAGCGGCCCCATCGGATGATTCATCCCCAGCTTCATCACCGCGTCCACCGCCTCAGGAGTCGCCACGCCCTCCATCACGCAATACACCGCCTCATTGATCAGCGGCATCAGCACGCGGTTCGACACGAACCCCGGCGCATCATTCACCGCCACCGGCGTCTTCCCCAACTTCTTCGCCAACTCCATCGTCGCCGAAAACGTCGCGTCGCTCGTCTGCAGCGCGCGAATCACCTCCACCAGCACCATCACCGGCACCGGATTCATAAAGTGCATCCCCACAAACCGGTCCGCCCGTTTCGTCAACGCCGCCAAAGTCGTAATCGCAATGGACGACGTATTGCTCGCCAGAATCACTTCTGGCCGCAAAATCCCATCCGCCTCGGTCAACACCGCCCTCTTTATCTCCAACTTCTCCGGCACCGCCTCCACCGCAAAATCCGCCGCCCCAATCGCCCCCATCTCCGTCACGCACTGCACCCGCTCCAGCACCGTTCCCTTCTCCCCCTCCGCCAACTTCCCCTTCTTAATCTCCCGATCCAGATTCTTCCCAATCGTCTCCAATCCACGCTCCAAAAATCTCTTCTCCACATCCCGCAAAATCACTTGATAACCCGCCCGCGCAAACACATGCGCAATCCCATTCCCCATCGTCCCCGCGCCCAACACCGCCACCGTTTTGATCGCATCAATAGACAAGGTCAATCCTCCGCATTCTCGTGAACTGTTGAGTCTCGCACGCACTTTGGAGTGCGGCAGCTCTGCTGCCGCTTTCCTCAGCCCCTCGCGCGACTCAAAATTTGCCGAAGCTCAGTAAATGTCCCCAAGGAAATAAAGGGGCAAAAGGAAGAACACTCAAGAAACCCGCATCACTTCGGCGGAGCGCCCTCAACGATTTCCCGAATAATCTCCCGCGCCAGCGTTTCCTCTTCCGGAGGAACGTAAACAGTTGCTTCGCTCCCATGCGTCTCGGCCCGCGCCGGAATCTCATTTTCCTTGAGCGCCTGGACCAAAAACCCTGCACGCGCCTCATCGGAACCTGACCACACGGCGCAAATAGCCGCGCCCACGCTGGACGGTTCCATCTCCGCTATCGTCGGCTCGGAAGAGTCATTCGCCGCAATCTCCATGTCCGCGGGTTCTTCGTCCAGCAGCTTTTCAAGAATTTTCTCGGCCCCAGCCAGGCTCGAAGAAGGCACAGCCACCTCGAACCCAAATCGTGCCTTCCAATCTATCGGAATGATGTCAGCGGACGGAACGGTCCGATCATCGCCGGCTGACTTGTCGATAAAGGGTATGCCCGCGGACTCCAATTTCTCGATCAGACTGGAATGCAGCGCCGGGTCTTCGCCCGCCCACAACATGATCAGCGAGCCTTGCGGTCCAGAACCTGAAGCCATGCGTTCCTCCATGCGGTCACCGTGCCCTATCAGCCAAGCGCTAAGAATACATCCAATCGCCACGGAGAAGTACTGCTGAAGCCCTCTCCGCCGCAACGCGCCCGGACCGAGAGTGCACCCGGCCAGGCCCGCGTCACTCGGGCGGAACGCCCTCTATGACTTCGCGAACGATCTCGCGGGCGCGGCCTTCATCTTCCGAAAAGACGTAGATCGCCTGCTTGTCGCCGTCCAGCCCCCGGCGGAATTGAATCTCATTGATTTGCAGTGACGCGGCGATGAATTCGGCGGTTTCAGGTTCGTCGCCGGACCAGATTTCCGTGGTTGCCCCTCCTGCGTCGTCCTCCCCTGAATTTCTATCCGCGCCCCGGACTCTCAAGTTCTCAGGCTCATGCGGATCGGCTGACGGCTCGGTGATCGATGGCATCGTGAACCCCTGCGAACTCTCTTCAACCGGCTCCGCCCAGGGGCCGGACGCCCCCGGACCAAAACGCGTGCCTGGCATGTGACCGGAATCCACGGGAAGCAGCCGCGAAACCGGCTCCATCGCCTCGTCGTCGCCGTAGGCCTCTTTCACGGCGGCTTCGGCTCGGTCAAAGAGTGAAAACGGGATGCCCAGCTCGAACGCGCTGCTCGTATTGATGTTGAACAGATGGTCGTGCCTGTGAATGGTCTTATACGGAATACCCTGTTCGCCGAGTAATCCACAAAGCTCTGCATGCACTCTCGGATCATCCCCTTTCCAAAAAGAGCAGAAAGGATCTTCGTCGGGATCGCCGGGAGGAACGGCCGCATGAGGAACGATGGCCGCGGCAGGCAGCTCATATACGAGCTCAACCTCGCAGTCCGCGCACCGCGTAAACCCTTCTCGATACTCGGCTTTGCAAACAGGACAAAACATGTCAGTAGCGCACGATTCTACTACACGCCCTCAAACCACTGTATTGCCTGACCATGTCCCTCTTCTCCGTGGCCTCTGTGCTCGGCGTTTACCCCGACCGGGTCGGGGCGATCTCTGTGTAAGATCCTCATCCCCACTTCAAATTTCATTTGATCGTCCATGTACGTTCTGATACAATCTTCTCGTTCAATACTGCGCCTCGCACCCGCGAGGCGTTTTCGTTTTAGGCCCAATGAGTGGCACAGCCAATCCTGGCTGTGCTCTTTTTTTGTCCAAATCCCAAAACTCAAAACTAAATCAAAGGAGCTTCGTATGCCATCTCTTAGTCCCAAGGACCGCGTATCCCTCTGTCTATTCTCTTTCACCGATGGCCGCCGCTGCCGCACTCCACGCACCGGCAGCCATCCCCACTTCTGTTTCTACCACGCCCAAAAAGAAGCCCAATCCCAGTCCACAGAAAAACTAGCCAAAGACCTCGCCTATTTCTTCTCCGGCAACTACCTCTCCGCCTGCGATCTCAACACCGCCTTAGGCCGCCTAATCCCAGCCGTAATCCGCGGCGAAATAAAACCCAGACTCGCCCGCACCGTAGCCTACATGCTCCAAACCCTGATGCAATCCACCCGCCTCTCCCAACACGAATACATCAACGCCTTCGGCACCGACGGCTGGCGCCAAGCCGTCCGCACCTCCGTCAACAGCAACAGCGACTACCTCTTCCCGCCCGCCCCCGAACCCAAACAATCCGCGCCTTCCTCCTCGCCACAAACCCAGCCCCAGCAAGTTGCTCCCGTACCGGCTTCCTCTCTCCAGCCACGCCAAACTCCTGCCTCCGCCCCCCAATCTCCTGCCGGGTTTTCCGTTCCAACCTCAGCCCCCGGAGCGGCGCGGCTTCAGCCCGCCACTTCCGCCTCCGCAACGCAGCAGCCGCCAAGTGCAGCTCGACCTTCAGTTGTGGACACCGAAGCCGCCCTCTCCGTAGCCCGTTCCCTGTTCCCAAGCCGCCCCAGTCCAACCCCCGCGCAATCCGCTCCAGCCGAAGCTTGTCATCCTGAGCGTAGCGAAGGACCCCGCCACCATCCCGCCTCATCGACCACCGACGAGACCCGCCTCGCTCCAACCCCCGCTCAATCCGCCCAACCCAACAACGCACCTCTACCCGCGCCGCCGCGCCCGCAACCCCAACCGGCCGCGCCAAGTCGCGATCCCCGCGCCGTCCACTACGACCACAACTACCGCCTCCTCCTCGACGGCAAACCTTGGTGAGATCCTGTAGGGTCATCCTTCCGAAGATGCCCCTTCACATCCCCAGAAACCTCTGCAAAATCACCGATGCGGAAACCCCCGCATTCGCAAGCGTCTATACTTACGCAATCCGTAAGTCCTTTATCAGCAACATCTACAAAAACAGGGGGGGGTGCCTCATTGTAAAAACTCTCCAACCATAGGACGTAGGCTTCAACCAGCCTGACCATCTGGCTTGAGCTGCGTCTTTCTGTCGCGCCCCGCCGTATACCCTGTAGAATGAACGCGACATTTACAACTCTGACCCCGGCAGTATCGAGGTCGATTCTTCTCTTCTCCACCCAGATGGCCGACGACAACAAGGCGCTCGCTCAAGGGCTCAAGCGCCGAGACCCCGCTCTCCTCGACCAACTGATCGAGCAGTATCAATACCGGCTGTTCCGTTATCTGCTTTACCTGACTTCCAGCCGCGAGCGCGCCGAAGACTTCTTCCAGGAAACCTGGATCCGCGTCCTCGAACGCGGCCATCAGTACGACGGAAAATACAAATTTGAAGCCTGGCTCTTCCGCATCGCCCGCAATCTGGTCATCGACTGGCAGCGCCAGAAGAAAATGCAAAGCCTCGACCAGTTGCTCGATCCGGAGGAAGGCGCGCCCATGGAATTCGCCGCGCTGAATCCATCGCCGCTGAATCTGGTTTTAACGGCGGAAGAAAAAACTGGCATTCACGCATCGCTCGACCGCATTCCGACGGTCTATCGCGAAGTCCTCGTTCTCCGATTTCACGAAGAACTTGGCCTCGAGGAAATCGCCGGCGTCCTCGCCGCTCCGCTCTCCACCGTCAAGTCGCGCCTCTATCGCGGTCTCGAAGCCCTTCGCGGCGCAATGCAAGGAAGTGCGGCATGAACGAAAATCTTCACTCACGCGCGGAAAAGCTCATCGCCCAGGAGCGCGTCGAAGGAATCTCCCAGTCCGACCGCGATTGGCTCGCTGCACATCTGCGCGAGTGCCCAACTTGCTCCCAAGTCGCGCAGCAAACGAGCGATGCACTTCGCGTCCTGCGCGCCTTGCCGGTTCCACTTCCACGCGGGCTCGCCGCGCGCACCCAGTTCCGCGTGCAGTTGCGCGCGCAGGAATTGCGCGAGCGCGAACCCAAGCGGCGCATCCTCTGGATCATGTGCGCTATGTCCTGGGCGCTCGGCATTGCCACTGCGCCTTATGTCTGGCGTGCCTTCGAGTGGGCGGGCGAACGCATCGGCGTCCCCAGGTTGCTTTGGGAGATGGGATTTGGCCTGTGGTGGACAATCCCCGCGCTCGTCGCAGCCGCCGTCGTGTTGCTGGAAAATCTCCGGCAGGCGCAGGAGCGCGATCAGCCACGGTGAAGGAAGAACGCCGGCTAAAGAATTTTAGAGAGGATAGCGTATGTCGGACTACCAACAAAAAGTAACCGGTTCGTTCAACCAAAGAATGCAGCTCATCCGCCTCCGCAGAAAAAAGGAAAACCTCCATTTCTGGAGCGAGCTCAAGCTTGTCCCCGCGTGGCTGCGCTGGACAGTTGCTTTACT
Source organism: uncultured Acidobacteriota bacterium (assembly GCA_963718945.1). Classification (GTDB taxonomy): domain Bacteria; phylum Acidobacteriota; class Terriglobia; order Acidiferrales; family UBA7541; genus Acidiferrum. Next base: position 1,495,292 of record CAVRAJ010000001.1, read on the forward strand.
ATTCGTTGTGGCTCAGGCTGCCGCTTTGCTCGTGAATCTGCACGGCCTTCCTAGTCATGACGACATCTTTCCACCCGACTTGAAATACGACCCTGTGCTTGCTTCTCTGGCGTTAGCCGGGATCATCACCGCTTTATCGATCGTCACGGCGAGTGTCATTTTTTTGATCGCGTACGTGAATCGCGATGCGAAACGCCGGGAAATGAATTCCGCCTTGTGGACGCTGCTGGTGATCCTTCTGCTACCGGCTTGGGGCTTCGTCGGCTTCGTCATCTATTTCCTGATGCGCGAGCCGCTGCCCTACCCTTGCCCGCAGTGCGGAAAAGCAGTGGGCGCACGCTTCAACTTCTGCCCCAATTGTAAATGCAATCTCCACCCGTCCTGCCCCAACTGCAAACACGAAATCGTCGAAACCGACAAATTCTGCCCCTACTGCGCTCATGACTTGGGAGCCGCGCCGCCGAGCGCCCTGGAGCTACCCGCTGTGCAGAATTCCAGCCTGTAGCGCCTGGCGAATCGCCGTGCGGCTGCTTCCCTGCCGGCGTTGAGGGTCTGTGCCCCTTGTGAGGCTTGAGTGCCGCAAATGCCCATCGCGTCAGTTCCCAGCGCATGGTTTTCACTCTGCGGCCGCCGGCATACTCGATTCTCAGGCAAATCCTGAGCAAATCTAGGGTGTCCACGGGATGGTTTGCTCAGGTTGGTCCCGTCATCCTCCAAACTGGCCTTGCGACCCATTGTTTGCTTTTTCTCTGCCAGCCCGACTCCGCAGGCCCGAGGTGATTCGTGGAAGCGGCCCTGGCAAAATCAGTCTATTCCAGAAGACAGAGTTCCCGTTTCGAGACACCGGAGGGCGTGTGGGTCTGTTGGCGCTGTAGCGGGACCGAAGACATTTCACGCGTTTCCGATCTAAGTGTGGGCGGGCTGTTTCTCTCCACCCCAATTCCGCAGCCCTTGGGTGTCAAAGCCCAGATTGATTTTCTCGTCCAGGAAGGAAACATTCGGGTCCAAGCTGAAGTGCGTCACCTGATTCCAAGTGGCGGACTGGGTTTAAAATTCACCGCTATCTCCGACCAGGACTGTCCTAATCTTGTAGCGTTGCTGAACAGAATTCGTAGCGTTTCGCATCCTCGCCGGACGAACTTAGCGTCTGTCGCGCCCTTGTGAACCGGAGGGGCTGAGGCAGCCACGTCGCTTCGGGAACTTCTTGCACAATTTCGTGAATTTGTGTCTCGCCGCTTCTCCGCCTTCTTTTTTGTTGACGGCCTGGGTACCCCATAGCATTGTTGCTGCCACTTATTGCTCGCTAAGGGAGCTCCCATGAGGAAAATCTTGACGCTGTTCCTGGCGATTGCCGCGCTTGCGTTCACAGCTCGAATGCAAGTTCTCGCCAGATCGGCCGATGACGAAACCCAACTCATCCAGCTCGAACGCTCTTGGAACCAGGCCGAAATGGGACGCGATCCCGGAGCCCTCGCCTCACTCTTCGACGACGCGCTTGTTTACGTCGATTACGACGGTTCGCTCATGAACAAGGCCGAATATCTGCGCTCCGTGGCTGACCCAGCGTCCAAGCCGGACCATTTGTACGATGAAGGGATGAAGGCTCGTCTCTACGGAAACGCCGGTGTCGTCTCGGGCGTGTACCGCGAAACTGGCAGCACCAAAGGAAAACCTTACACGCGCCGCGCGCGCTTTATGGACACTTGGATTAAACAGAATGGCCAATGGAAATGCGTCGCCAGCCAGAGCACTCTCATTCACTAAGTATCATTGCTTCGACACTTCAGTGAAGCTCGACGGCCAGGGCGACGGCGTTTCCGCCACCTAGGCAGAGGGCGGCGATGCCGCGTTTCAGATTGCGGCGCTGCAATTCATAAAGAAGCGTGACCAGGATGCGCGCGCCACTCGCTCCAATCGGATGGCCCAGCGCAACCGCGCCGCCGTTCACATTCACTTTTTCCGGATTGAGCCTGAGCTGGCGCGTCACCGCGATCGCTGCAACTGCGAACGCCTCGTTCAACTCAATGAGGTCGACGTCTTTGTCGCGGTCCCAACCGGTTTTGGTGAGAAGTTTTTCTATGGCATCGACAGGCGCCATCATTACCCACTTGGGCTCCACGCCGCTTACGGCCTGCGCCAAGATGCGCGCGATGGGCTGTTTGTCAAGACGCGCCGCGTTCCGCTCGCTCGTGACTATCAGCGCCGCCGCTCCATCATTGGTGCCGGGAGCGTTTCCCGCGGTCACCGTGCCATCTTTTTTGAACGCCGGCTTCAGCTTCGCCAGCGCTTCCAACGAAGTGTCTTCGCGCGGCGATTCGTCATACTTGATGACGATCGGCGCGCCTTTTTTCTGCGGCACTTCGATCGGTAGAATCTGCGCCTCGAAAAAACACGACTTGCGCGCGCGAACTGCTTTCTGATGGCTCTCGACCGCGAATCGGTCCTGCTCCTCTCGCGTGATGCCATACTTCTCCGCGACGAGTTCGCCGGTCATGCCCATGTGAAAGTCCTCGTACGCATCCCACAATCCGTCGTGGATCATCGAGTCCACCAGCTTGCCATCGCCGATGCGGTAACCCGTGCGCGCCTGCGGCAGCAAATACGGGCAGTTGGACATGGACTCCATTCCGCCCGCCACGACGATTTCGGATTCGCCGAGCGTGACCGCTTGCGCGGCCAGCGCAACTGCTTTCAGACCGGAGCCGCACACTTTATTAATAGTCATCGCCGCAACGCGAGGAGCGCAGCCGCCCTTCAGCGCGGCCTGTCGCGCGGGATTCTGCCCAAGCCCCGCTTGCACCACGTTGCCCAGAATGGCTTCATCCACTTCTTTGGCGTCAATTCCCGCGCGCCGGATCGCTTCGGCGACGATCTTGCCGCCAAGCTCGACGGCCGAAAATCCAGCGAGTCCACCCTGGAATTTTCCGATGGGCGTGCGAACCGCGGAAAGAATTACGGGAGTATCCATGTGCAGGTAAGCCTCCGGAGGAGCAACGCCAACTATTATAGCGCGTTGCGCCGGAGCAAGCGCGAGAGCGACAAAATGGAAACAAGAAAAAAGAGTAGAGAACGGACTAAGGAAAGAAAGGAATGAAAAGAAAGTTAGGAGATCGAAGGAGAGCGGACGCAATCAGCTCTCCTTCGATGTTTCCTAACGCTCTGTCAGTTCGCGGCGGCTGCGGTGGAATCCTGCTGGCTTTCGTCGGCGCTCGGGCCATACAAACCCGGAACCGGAACGCCCACCAACCGGAAGTAAACCGTGAGTTGCGCGCGATGGTGAATCATGTGATTCATACACATGCTTCGGATGCACGCGACTCGCGGGAGCGTGAAAATTTCCTGGCCACCGGCAAGCAGCTTCCAGCCCTTCACGATTTCTTCGTCGCTGACGCTTGCTAGAGCCGCCCGCGCTTCCGCACTGCCTTTGTCAAAAGCCGCAAGAAGCTCTTTCCGGTTCGTGATTTTCGGCGGCTCGTATGACGGTCCATTCACGGGCGCGTAATCCAACTCTTCCGTGTTGATCGTCATCGTGATCCATTCGGGGACCGTGCCAACGTGCCCGGCAAGCCAGCCCACCGTGCCGGACTTCTCGTGTGGCTTCCAGCCCCACTTGTCGTCGGGAACGCGCTCCAGCACTTTGCGAGTGCTCTTCATCTCTTCGTCGAATTCAGGCAGCATCGATTGTCCAATGGTCATGTCGTCCTCCATGCAGAGTCGCCGCTCAGCGCCGCAAATCATAGGCGAATAAAAGGCGAAATGTCAAGCCTTATTTTCTACGTCGCCAGGCACACGAATATCACGCGCGAGTTGCTGTCCGCGCATGGAATTCCGGCGAATGGCCGTTGACAATCGCCGGCGCGGGGACAAAATATCCTCATGCCGCACCAACTCAACACTTCCTATTTGCAAGATTCGATCGGTCTCTTTCACTACTACAAAAAGTTGGGCGAGCGCGCCATGGCGCAATGCCCGGACGATTGTCTGTTCATCGCCCTCGACGCGGAATCGAACTCCATCGCCATCATCGTGAAACATATCGCCGGCAATATGCGCTCGCGCTGGCGGGATTTTCTGACCACGGATGGCGAAAAACCAGATCGCAACCGTGACACAGAATTCGAGACGCCTCCCGCAACCCGCGCTGAACTAATGGAAATGTGGGAACGCGGCTGGAAGTATGTTTTCGATGCGCTCGAACCACTGACGGAAACGGACCTCACAAGAACGGTGACGATTCGTTCGGAGCCTCATTCCGTCATGCAAGCCATCAACCGCCAAATCGCCCACTACGCGCATCACGTCGGCCAGATCCTGTTCCTCGCCAAACATCTCACCTATACCAAGACTGGAAAATGGGAATCCCTAAGCGTGCCACGCGGACATTCCGTCGATTTCAATGTACGGGTAGCTGCGGGCGAGAAATCTCAAAGATAGCTGCGCCCGAAGGACACAGCGTACCGAATTGATTGCTGGCCGATTTGGTGCATGCTAGGCTTGTCGCAGCGAGCAAAACAATGATCACTCCGAGAATCAGCGAACTGGTTTTTGATGTCACACAAGAGGCCGATGGCGGCTATGTCGCCGAATGTTTGACAGAATCTATTGTGACTCAAGGTGATACTTGGGAAGAGCTGAGGGCCATGGTAAAAGACGCCGTGGAAGGATACTTTTTTGACGGCCCGAAGCCTCAGTCCATCCGCTTATGCCTCGTGCGTGATGAAGTTCTCCTACTCGGATGAAAACGGCGCGAGCCCCCCGCGCAAACGAATGATGTGACGACCGTGACGATTTTTATAATGGCCGCTGCCTTGCTGTGTTTCTGTACTATGGCTGCATGTGTTTTATGGGCCGTGGTCATTGGTTGTGACCGCGTGGAGCAGGTAAACGCACGTCTTCCTGCTGAAGAACAAATTGGATTTACATTTGGGTTTATCGGGCCAGAGCGGCATTGGAGATTTGAAAAAGAATACGAAAGACTCTTTCCCGATCGCGCGCTCCGTAGGAAGGAACGCACCCTTTGGCTCCTCGCCGCTCTATCCCTGATCGGCGCTGTCCTCTGTTGGGGGCAAATTCGATAGACGTTGTGGCCGCGTTTCCTCTTCGCCGCAAATTCCGCTACCCTTCTTAAGTCATGGCAACACTGTTCGATCTTGAGCCGCCTGCCGAGGGCGGGCTGAAACTGAATGAGGCGCAGCGGCGCGCGATCACGCATGGCGAAGGGCCGCTGCTCGTAATCGCGGGCGCCGGCACGGGCAAAACTCGCGTCATCACTGAGCGCATTCGTCACCTACTGCAATCTGACGAGTCGCTTTCCGGCGAAAACATTCTGGGACTCACTTTTACGAACAAGGCTGCGGGTGAGATGAAAGCCCGCGTTGTGCGAGCGACTGGCGAGCGCGGTAAAAATGTCACTCTCGCGACGTTTCACGCGTTCTGCGAGAGCCTTCTGAAGGAGGCGGCGCCCGAGCGATTGATGATCGACAAGGTCGATCACTGGATTCTTCTTCGCCGGAATCTCGAGCGGCTGAAACTCGACAAGTACCGCCGCCTCGCCGACCCGGGCCAATTCCTGAACGATTTCGTGGAATTTTTCTCGCGCTGCCAGGATGAACTCGTCTCGAGCGAAGATTATCAGCAGTACGCCGACGGACTCGCCGCACAACTCGAAGCCGAACGCGACGCGCTGGACGAGGACACTTTCAAGGAACGCGCTGAAGAAGTTGCGCTGCAGCAGGAAATTGCGCGGGCGTACCGGGCCAGCGAAGACTTGTTGCGCGAAAGGAAGCGCGTATCGTTCGGTTCGCTCATCACGGGAGCGGTCGCGCTTCTGGAAACCAACGCAGAAGTCCGCCGAACGCTTCAAGAAAAATACCGCTATATCCTCGTTGACGAATTTCAAGACACCAATATCGCGCAGCTTCGCCTTCTGGAGCTTCTGGCCGGCGACAAAAAAAATATCGTGGCCGTCGGCGACAACGATCAGGCCATCTATCGCTTCCGCGGTGCTTCTTTCGGAAGCTTCAAATTATTTCTGGAGCGTTTTGCGGGCTGGCGCGAGGGCCAGGACTCGACAAAATATCGCGTCTCGCTTGTCGACAATTATCGCTCGACGCCTAATATCCTTCGCGTGGCAACGCAAGTGATCGCTCAAAACACCGTAAGCGCCGACTTCCCCAAGAAAGTGTTGAGCGCCAATAAAGAAGAAAGCGAAAAAATCCGCATCGTGGAGCTGGAAAGCGAAGAGGACGAAGCGCGGTGGATCGTCAACGAACTCGAGCGCCTGCACGCAACCGGGCGTAAGTGGCGCGATTTCGCGGTACTTTATCGCCAGCACGCGCACCGCGACGAACTTGTCGAAGAACTTTCCCGCCACAAGATTCCATTCGTCATCAGCAAACTCTCCATCCTCGATCACCCGCTGGTGAAAGACGTACTTGCCTATTTGCGGCTGATCGCCACTCCCTTCGACGATATCGCCTGCGCCCGCGTCCTGGCCGCGCCCGCGTGGGGTCTCGAACCCGCCGACCTCGTACGCCTCGCCGAGCGAGCCAGAAAAGAAAAAAAAGCTCTCTACGACATGCTGCAAGCTCCGCAAGGCCAACTCGCGTTCGACACTTCTCACGCCGCGCTCGGCCGCCTCGTCGAATTTCTTTCTGACCAACGCAAAACTCTCCGCCGCCGCACCGCCCGCGAAATTCTCGGCGATCTCCTCGAGTGGCTGGAAATCGCGCAACGAGCCGGCCCGCAAGACCGCAAATACGTCACGCGCCTCACCGAATTCGTCAAGGAGTGGGAACCCAAAAGCGAAACGCGCGGCCCCGCCGAATTCGTCGAGTATCTCGGATACTATTCGCAGGCCGGCGGCACGATCAGTCTCGAAGACGATTTTCCAGGAGATGCCATCCAGTTAATGACTGTCCACGGCGCCAAAGGCCTGGAGTTTCCCCAGGTCTTCCTGCTCCGGATCAACAACAAAAAATTCCCTGCCACGGAACGCTCCCGCGTTTTCGAATTCCCCGCCGCTCTGATGAAAGAAGGCGAACCAGCCGAGCAGTTTCATATTCAGGAGGAACGCCGCCTTTTCTACGTCGCTTTAACTCGCGCGGAAAATCGCCTGACTTTCACAACACTGACCGAAAAAAAAGGAAAGATCCCGGTGTTTATCGAGGACATCCTCATGGACCCGGCGATCAAGCGGCGCGACATCCACCAGATGATCCCCAAACTGCCGGAAGCTGCTCCAGTTGCAAAAAAGGAAGCTCAAAGCGGCAGGGATGCACAGCTCTTCCCCGCATCCTCCGAACCTGCAAAAATTTTCTCCCGCATCGCGGACTGGGCGCTCGAATTCCATCCGCCCACGCCAGAGCCGCTCACCCTGAGCCCTTCGGCCGTTAGCGGCTACCGCAGTTGCCCGCAGCAATATCTGTTCAGCCGCTCCTGGTCTCTCAAAGAAGGCCCGAAAGCAGTTCTCAGTTTTGGCAGCGTGATGCACACCACGATTAAGCGTTTCATCGACCAGCTTCGCAAAGGCACAAAGCTACCATTCGAAGAAGTCGCGCGCATTTTCGAGACCGAATGGAGCTCCGCGGGTTTTGAAGACGACTACCAGGAGAAGGGCTATAAGGCGGACGGCCTCGAACAGTTGCGAGCGTTCCACGCCGCCATGATCGAGGCGCCGCCACAGGTGATGGAGCAGGAAAAGAGCTTTGAGCTCCCGCTCGAGAATAACGTCACCATTATCGGCCGAATGGATCAGATAAATTCCCTGGGTCGCAACGACGTCGAAATCATCGACTACAAGACCGGCAAACCGAAAAAAGACGCCGACGCCAAGAAAGATCTACAGCTCAGCCTCTATGCGCTGGCCGCGAAAGAGATTTTCGAATGGAATCCCGTCCGCTTGGTATTCCATTATCTACAGAACAACCAGACGCAAGCCACCACCCGCGATGCCAAGCAGCTCGAAGAAGCCCAGAAAATAGTTCTGGAAGCCGCTTCCGACATCCGCGCCGGCGAATTCCCGCCCAGGCCGGGTTTCGTTTGCCGTAGCTGCGCATACAAACCTATCTGTCCGGCCCACGAGGAATCGCTAAGCAATTAGATCCCCGCGCGGTTCGGCCAGTTCCATTCGTTTTTCTATTGGGCTATGCCGCCGGTGTAGTAGCGGTTGCGGGAGAGGATAGTCAAGCCTTCGCGCTTCACGCGTACTTCCACGTCGTGATAATCTTTCGCGCTTTTGGTATCTCGCGGGACGTAGGCAAGAGTGTACTGGTTCCGCGCCTCTTCCGTTACGCGGGCGTAAAGATCATCCATTGACTGTTCGCTGGCTGCGTAATAGATGTCGCCGCCCGTGGCGTGTGCATACTCCGAGAGCCGTTCGAATCTTCGATCGAAGAAAGAGCTTCCAACACCGACGGCGAAGACCGAGATGCCGTGGGCCAGGACCTCCTTGACGGTATTGTCGTAAGTATTGGTGTTGTATTTCTTCCCGCCGTTCACGCCGTCGCTGATGATGAAAATAATCTTGCGGCGATTGCGGGGCCGGGTCTTCAAAAGCTCCGCGGCGGCGAAGACGGCGTCGTCGAGCGCCTTGGTGGGTGCGGCAAAGATTTCACGCGTGGCTCCGGTGACCGATGGCGAGCCGTCGACAGCGTGTCCATTGATGCTCGGGCCATTGAAAGGCCCCCCCGGAGGCATGAGTGCGCTATGACTTTCCAGCTTGGTGCGCTTGAGTTCCAGGAGGAGCGTGTCCTGGTTGCTGGTAAAACCCTTTCCAGGGTGAAAAAACTCGTCAAAGCGGCAAACAAAGGCCTCATCCAGATTGCTCATGCCGCCAATGATGGCATCCAGGCTGTTTTCGACTTCCTTGGCGTCCTTTGTTTTCAAATCGTTGTCAATCAAGATAACCATGGAGAGCGGGAACGCCTCGGTGGTGAAAACATCGATTCTTTGCTCTACATTGTCGTCGAACACGCGAAATTCGTCCTTGCCCAAATCGGGCACCAGGCGTCCGGAGCCGTCCTTGACGGTCACGGGGAGCACGACAAGATTGGCATTCACGGTAATCTTTGCTCGCGCCTCGCTCAGTCTGGGGACGTCCGGCGCCGGGGGCTGCTGCGCGGCGGGCGCCGTATCCTGGGGTGTCTGCGCGGCAAACCCGAGCCACAACGCCGGTGCCGCAAAGAAAAGCAAACTCGTCATGCCCGCGATTTTTCGTAGACTTTTCATATTCCTAAGGCCAAACTTCCTCTCGGACTCGGTCATCGGATTCTCGCCCTAATTTCCGGCGATCTCCGGGCGACGCATCCATCGCACCGCTTGGTAGCATCCTAACGTGACGGAAGAACCCCAGCGGGCAATTTCCGGCCGGGCATCTCTCGTCAAGGAAAGTATACATGCGTTCTCTCAAGAAACTGGCAGCTCTCTGCGTGGTTCCCGTGCTTGCGGCGGCCATCGCCGGGCCTGCCCTGTCGCAAGAGCCCAGCGTTCAAGGCCCGACCATCAAATCCCAAGTGAACCTGGTCAATTTGTTCGTGACGGTGCGCGATAAGAGCAAGCGCATCGTCACGGACTTGAAGCAAGACGACTTTAAAATCTCGGAAGACGGACAGGATCAGAAGATCGCCTTCTTCTCTAAGGAAGTGACGCTGCCTATCACCCTGGGGTTGCTCATGGATACCTCGGGTAGCGAGCAATACATGCTCGGCGCCATCCAAGACGGAGCTTCGAGCTTCCTGAACCGCGTGATGCGCAAGGGCGACGAAGCCATGGTTATCTCGTTCGACCTTGACGTGGACTTACTCGCCGACTTCACGGAGGATCGTTCTCAACTCAACCGCGCCATTCACAAAACCCAAATCAATGCCGGCGGTCCGATGATCACTCCTGGAACTCTGCCTACGGGAAACATAGGCACCGATTTCTACGACGCTCTCTATTTGGCCTGCCATGATGAGCTGGCCTCGGAGGCCGGCCGCAAAGCCGTGGTGGTCCTCACCGACGCGGAGGACAATGGCAGCAAAGTTAAGGTGGAAGAAGCGATTGAAGCGGCGCAGCGCACGGACACGGTCGTGCACATTCTTTTGGTTTATGACCCGCACTACGGCGCCAACAGCAGCGTCGCCAAGAAAATCACGGACGAAACCGGCGGCCGAATGATCGTGGTGAACAATGAAAAACATCTCCAGGAAGCTTTCGACCAAATCTCCGAGGAGCTGCGCAGCCAGTACACGGTGGGCTACTACCCGACCAATTCAGCCCACGACGGCAAGTTTCGCAAGATTAAGGTGGAAGTCTCGGACCACAGCGACAAGGTGCTCGCCCGCAAAGGCTACTACGCCCCCAAAAGCTGATGCAGCAAGCAAGACTTAGCAAGCAGGGGCGTGCGGTTTACTCCTCCTTCGTTTCTCAGAGGGTGCAGCTTTTGGTCCAGAGTGGTTTTCCAATTCCCTCTTGTGTCCGGGCCCTTCCCGTGAGGGTGGGCGACGCCGCGTTTTCGAGATTGTCGATCGCCAATGGGCGCTCTTGTGCCATCCGCCGAGATGGAACGCCATTCCCATGCATGCGGATCGCAATTCATCCGCGAGGCGGCGGTCTACCATCGATCTCGCGACCACCATTCCGCCCACGCACAGGGCCTTGTCCCCCGCCCAGCTGGCCATAAAATATTTCCTTGAACATACTTTGGCCACATGCTCCCATGGCCACACCAGAGCGCTCGCAAGATCGCGAGCGCCGAAATTCCGGGAGGGAAATATGGTTCAAGGAAAAGAGATCGAGGCTTTTGAAAATTCGCGCCGGAAGCTACTGACGCGCAGAGGTTTTTCCATGCGATCAGCGATGCTCTTTTCCGGTCTCGGCTTCGCCGGAACCGCATTCGCCGCGCCGAAATTCCCGAGTGGCACCGGATTTCCCGCCGGCGAGGAGATCACCCGGTCCGCTGAAGCGATTCACCAGAAAGTCAGTTTCAACGCAACTCCAGCGCGAGTGTACGACGCCCTGACCGACGCCAAGCAATTTAGCAGGGTGGTTCAACTTGGGATCGCCATGAAATCCATGGCCATCGAAAACAAGCCAGCAGAAATCAGCCGCGAGGCGGGGGGCGCGTTCTCAACATTTGGAGGCTACGTCACCGGCCGACAGATCGAACTTGTGCCGGGACAAAGAATCGTGCAAGCCTGGCGCGCCGGAAGCTGGGATCCCGGAGCTTATTCCATAGCCAGGTTTGAGCTTTCGCCTGAGGGAGCCGGCACCAAGCTGGAGTTTGACCACACCGGATTTCCACAGGGCGACGCCGAGCATCTGCTCGCCGGCTGGAACGGAAATTACTGGGAGCCGCTCGCGAAATATCTTGCCGAGAAGAAATAGCGCAAAAAAATTCCATCCAAGCAGTGACTCAGGCCGGGTCAGCCCGGCCACTTCCCGCGCCGGTCCCAAAAGAAACGGAAGATAACTAATTCTCTACAACTTCATTTTCCCGCGCATTGACCGAAATTCACTGACCGTCTAACATCCCTCTTGCACCCTAATCATGATTAACGAGACCGTCGCCCACTATAAGATTTTGCGAAAGCTCGGTTCCGGCGGCATGGGAGTCGTCTACGAGGCCGAAGACACGAAGCTTGGCCGCCGCGTGGCGCTCAAATTCATTCCTGAAGAAAATCAGCGCGACACGCAAACTCTGGAACGATTTCTCCGCGAAGCACGCTCCGCCTCCGCTCTGAACCATTCCGGAATTTGCACCATCCACGCGATCGAAGACCATGCCGGCCGTTCGTTCATCGCCATGGAACTCCTCGTCGGCGCGTCGCTCGACAAAGTCCTTGCTGCCGGTCCATTGCCCATCACTCGCACCGTCGAAATGGGCATTCAGCTTGCCGACGCTCTCGATGCCGCCCACAAGAAGTGCATCGTTCATCGCGACATCAAGCCCGCAAACATTTTCGTCACGGAATCCGGCGCCGTCAAGATCCTCGATTTTGGCTTGGCGAAGCTGCTCCCCAGGACCGGAGATGATCTCGCCGGGCATACGCTCGACTCTCCGGCTGACGCGCTGCTCACAAGTCCCGGCATGGCCGTCGGCACGATTCAGTACATGTCCCCCGAGCAGGCCCGCGGCGAAGAAATCGACGCGCGCAGCGATCTCTTCTCTCTGGGCTCCGTGCTGTACCAGATGTTGACCGGCAAGCAGGCCTTCCCGGGATCAACGAGTGCCGTGGTTTTCGACAATATCCTCCACAATGCTCCCACAGCACCCATCACTATCAATCCCGAAGTTCCCGCCGAACTCGAGCGCATTCTAAACAAAGCCCTCGAAAAAGACCGCGACATGCGCTATCAGGTCGCCGCGGAATTGCGTGCCGACCTCAAACGTCTCCAGCGCGAAATCGATTCGGGGAGCCGCCCGGCGTCAACTGCGCAGAAGTCCGCCGCGGGGGTTTCTGGCGCTTCCGATTCCTCCGCCAAGAAAGTTACTCCATCGAGCGGTTCCGTTATCGTCGATGCGGCCAAAAAACACAAGTTCGGAACCGGCCTCACGCTATTCGGCATTGCCGCCGTCGTGGCCGCCGCTGTCTTCGGCATCTATTCCATTTTCCTTCGCACTCGTCACGTGCCCTTCGATACCTTCACCATCGAAAATCTTACGAACAACGGCCACATCGCGCTCGCCGCTATTTCGCCGGACGGCATCTACCTGGTCCACGTTCGCGATGAAAATGGCTTGCAGGCTCTGTGGCTCCGCCATATCCCCACGGGAAGCAACACCCAACTCCTGGCTCCTGCCGCCACTCGCTATGCGGGTCTCACCTTTTCTCCGGATTCCAATTACATCTATAGCGTCCGCCGCGATGAAGCCCAGCACACCTTTGCTTCTCTCTACTCTGTGCCGGTTCTCGGCGGCACTCCGCGCCTGCTGATCCAGGATGTCGACAGCCGCGTCACCTTCGCACCCGACGGCAAGCGCTTCGCCTTTCTGCGCGAAGACCATGATTCCCCAACGTACGAATTGATCGTCGCCAACAGCGATGGTTCTCTCAACCGCACGCTCTTCAAGGATGTTCCCCTTGCCGGAAGCGAGGGCAACTACAGCCCTGCATGGTCTCCCGATGGCAAGAGCATCGCCATCACTGTCACCGAGTTGGCGCAGGGCGTCACCGCCGCAATTCTCTCCGTCAACGTCGCCACCGGCAAACAGCAGACTTTGCCTATCGCCACAAATCAGATCTATCGCAATCCAGTCTGGATGCCCGACGGCTCCGGCTTGCTCGTCTCCGAGTTTGGAGATTTCGGGGTCATGAACGCTCAACTTGGGATCATCGGCTATCCCAACGGTCCCTACCGCCGCATCACCAATGACACCAACTCCTATCTGTACCCGACCGTAGCCGCCGATGGCCACTCGATCGTCGCCAGTCAGACTCAGCCGAAGTACCAGATTGAAGTCGCGAGCGCTACCCAGCCCGACGACGTTCATCCCATTAGCTTGTCGATGAGTAGCACCGTTTGGAACTGGGATTGGACGAGCGATGACCGCATCGTATTCGCGCAAATTCCTGACATTCGCGTCGTCAAGCCCGAAGGCGGCGAAACCGTCGTTTATTCCGATGCCAAGCACGTTTCCGATCAGGTGATTTCCTGCGGGGCAGGCCGTTACTACGTCATTCGTTCCGCGGGGCGCACCGGCAAAGTTACCTTCAATCTTTGGAGGATGAGCACTTCCGGAACAGACTTCAAGCAGCTCACCTTCGGCTCCGCAGAATCCGATCCACTTTGCTCTCCGGACGGGAAATGGGTTTATTACGTGGACTACGGCGACAATCAAGCCTTTAAGCGCGTTCCCGTGGAAGGCGGGTCACCGGAGACAATTTTGGGAACTGCACAGGGCGCATCGGACGTCTCCCCGGACGGCAACACCGTGGTTTCGCTTGAAGTTCGCGAGATGGATCATAAACTCGTGCTGGACCTGTACTCCATCGCGGATAAAAAGGTTACCTACCACGACATAGACCCGCGCGCTTCCTGGCCGTTGACGTTTGCTCCCGACGGCAAGTCGGTTGTCTATGCCGTTCGCGATAAAGGCGTCGGCAATCTCTGGATGCAACCGCTCGACGGTTCTGGTCCCCATCAGTTCACGCATTTCACTTCGGATAGAATCGAGAAATTTCTTTTTTCCAGGGACGGCACGAAAATCGCGATCGAACGCGGCCACGTCGAATCGGACGCCGTTCTACTCCGCGATACGTCCCGTTAGGAACGCACCTCGAGACACACCTCTGAGGCCCCCGCTTACAGCATCTCCGAAAAATTGCGCAGTTGAAGAAAAGTGGACTATGGAGACGAAGGACTCGCCTGCCCCGAGCCTTCTCGATTGGCGCGCGCGAAATACCCGCGCCTCGCGCGCACTTCGTACCCTTTATGGTCGGGAACTTCAATGCGAATCCTGTGGTAACGCCCGTCCAGAACGTAGTTCGTCGGGATGTATGCGATGGAGTACTGATTCCGCAGCTCGTCGCCGATGTCCTGGAAAGATTGATCCAAGTCGTCAACATGATATGGAAAGAAGGCCCGGCCACCGGTTTCATCAGCCAGGTCCTGCAGGATCTTGTCGCCTTCCGTGAGGTGCGTCTTGCGGTTGGCCAGTTTGTCGGGATCGGTCTGCGAAAGCTGGATCCATTGCGTGCTCGTGCTGATCGTATAGATCACCACGCTGGTGCGCTGGGCCATCTCGATGGCCTCGGAGCGCGTGTGGTTTGAAAGATTATCGTCCCCGTCGCTGATCAGGATCATCACCCGCCGCACGACATCCGGCTGATCGCCAGGCGGGCGCGGCGGATGGCTCAGTTCATTCAGGCAGGCTTCATAGATCGCGTCATATACCGCCGTCCCGCCGCCCGCGCGCGTTTGCAGGATTTGGTCGCGCAGCAGCCCCGCATCGCTCGTAAACGCCTGGACTACTTGTGGCTCGTCGTCGAATGTCATCACGAACGCTTCGTCCCTGCCGCGCCGCAACACGCTGAACAGGAAATTGATGGAAGCATCCTGTTCGAACTTGATGCGGTCCCGAATGCTGTTCGAGGTGTCCACCAGCATTCCGATGCGCAGCGGCAGATCCGTCTGTTTGCTGAAGTAACGAATCTCTTGCGGAAGTTTTTCGTCGAAGACCTTGAAGTCCTGTTCTTGCAGGTCGGGGACAAGCTTATTGCGCCGGTTGAGCACGGTGAACAGCACGTCAACAAGGTTAACGACCTGGACGATCTTTTTCGGGCTCTGAGGCGGTGCGGCCTGCTGCCCCGGAGGCTCCTGCTGACCTGGTTGTTGCGGCGCCGCCTTGGCGGGCGGCGCGCTTTGCGTGGATGCTTGTTGTGCGCGGTCACTGACCGCGGTCGTCAGCAATCCTGCTACAAGAAGTACGGAAACCATTCCCCTGGACATGTCAGTTGATTATAGGTACGGAGCGAGCACAGCGTCAATTCGCTTCGAATCTTCTCCTGCAGCATCCGCCAGCTTTTGGACGAACTCGTGCAGTTCCGACGGCAGCGGTGCGCGAACTTCCATCCATTCTCCGCTTCTGGGCTGATAAAACCCCAAACGCGCCGCGTGCAAGAAATTCCGCCTCAGCGGCGGCATCGTAATTTGCTCCCGCTCGCGCGCCGCGCCGTGCCCTATTCCTCCGCCAATGCGAATTTGTGAAGACCCTCCGTAAAGCGTATCGCCCACAACAGGATGTTTCACGGCCGAAAAATGTACACGAATCTGGTGCGTCCGCCCGGTGTGCAATTGCACTTCGACCAGCGTGGTCCCATCGACTTCCGCCAGCGTCCGCCAATCCGTGCGCGCCTCCCTGACGTTGCGAGGCAATTCGCGGCCCCGCGGCGCGTTTGTTCGCAGCGCGCTCTCCAGCTTCTCCCGGTGCACCGCCATCCGCGTCCGCCGGTGCAAGTCCCTGCCAATCGCCAGTTCAATCCGTCCCTGCGGTTCCTTCAGCAGGCCTTCCACGAGCGCGATGTACGTTTTCTTCACCGTGCGCTGCCGAAATCCTTCAGCCAGCTTCGCGTGCGCAAAATCATTTTTCGCCACCAGAATGACGCCGGACGTTTCCTTATCGAGCCGATGCACAATCCCAGGCCGGAACCGATCTCCGCCACTCGAAAGCGCCTGCCCTCGTCCAAGCAGTGCATTCACGAGCGTGCCTCGATGGTTTCCCGCCCCGGCGTGCACGGTCATACCGGCCCTCTTATTAACGACGAGCACGTCCTCATCCTCGAATAGAATGTCCAGCGGAATCGCCTCCGCCTCCGCTCGCAGCGGCGGTCGGGCCTGCGCCTCGACGGCGATTTTCTCGCCGGCGCGCAATTTGTGCGCGCCTTTCGTTGGCCTGCCGTCGACGAGCACCAACTCCGCTTCGATTAATTCCTGAATGCGTGTCCGGCTGAGCTCTGGCAATTGCGCCGCCAAGTAGCGGTCTAGCCGTACCCCGGCATCGCTCTCCACAACGGCAAGATTATGTGTAATTGGTGAAGCCACCCGAGGATTCTAGCAGCATGTCCGCGCCGCAAACCAAAAACGCGCTGGCCCCTTCTCGCAGTCCGCAGGGCGAACGGGACTTACGCAGCCCGACTGTCGCTCCACGGGAATCTCTATTTTGCGTCCGCAGACCTTGAAGAAAAAAACAGCAAATCGACGATAAGCAGGAGGGCCCCAATGGTGATCGCCGAATCGGCGACGTTGAACGCCGGCCAGCGATAACTGCCAAGCCACACTTCGAGAAAATCCGTCACGGCGCCGTGCAGAATCCTGTCGGTCAGGTTTCCCGTCGCGCCTCCAAGCAAAAGGGCCAGACCCGCACACGTCATGGCCCCGCCTTGCCCCGCGACAAGCAGCCACGCCAGTACGCAGATCACCACAAGCGAGCCACCGATTAAAAGAACGCGCAGCCATGGCGAATGCGAATCCGCAAACAGACTGAACGCGATCCCCGGATTGCGGCTGTGCACGAGATAGATGAAGTGGCGCACCACTTCGTGCCGCCAGCCTTCGTCTGTTTGCGTTTCAAACCACGCTTTCGTGGCCCGGTCGAGCACCACGATGGCCAGCGTAAGCCAGAGCCACCGCAGTCGAGATGGCAATTTCATGTAAGGGTCGGCTCCGATCCTTCGATTTCCGCGAGCGCTCTGCTGCACCGCTCGCAAACGCCGGGGTAGCGCGTATTCTCCCCCACATGCGTCGAATAGTTCCAGCATCGTTCGCACTTTGCGCCCTCGCCCCGCAGAATTTCCAAGTGAAACGGTTCCGGCTGCTGGCCCTGCACCGGCCCGTCAAACGGTAGAACTTCCACCTGTGAAACAATGAACAGCCCCGGCAGGTCCTTGGCGTGCTTTTCCAAGAGTTCCAGGTAAGGGCCCTTTGAACGAAGCCGTATCTTGGCTTCGAGCGAACCATTCATGAATTTCTGCGAGCGCGCTCTCTCCAGAGCTTGCAATGCCACTGCTCTTAACGCGTGGAGCTTTTCCCATTCCGTCTTCGCTTTAGCATCAAGATTAGAGCGCAGCCAGCCCTCTTCGGGAAAAAGTTTCATGTGCACGCTCTCCGGTTCGCCAGGAAAATTCGGCAAGCGCAGCCAAACCTCTTCCGCGGTGAAAACCAGGATGGGCGCGGTTAGACACACAAGCGCGCACGCGATTTTCCATACGGCTGTCTGCGCCGAGCGCCGCGACCGGCTACTCGCCGCTTTTGTGTACAGCCGGTCCTTCAAGACGTCGAAATAAAATGCGCTTAAATCGACCACGCAATAATCATGGATGGCGCGGTACGCGCGGTGAAAATCGTAAGCGTGATACCAGTCACGGCATTTTTTCACGAGGTCCGCCGTGCGTTCCAGCATCCATCTGTCGAACTCCTCGAGCTGCTCGCCGGGAAGAGCGTCGCGCCACGGTTCAAAATCAAACAAATTCCCGAGCGCGAACCGAAACGTGTTTCGAATCTTCCTGATACGCCTCGCTGAGCTGCGTCATCACCCGCTCGCTCATCTTGACGTCCGCCTGATATTCCTGCGACGCAACCCACAGCCGCAGCAAGTCCGCTCCCCACCTTTCGCAAATTTCGCTCGGAAGCACCACGTTTCCGAGGGATTTGGACATCGGACGTCCGTGTTCATCGAGCGTCCAACCGTGTGTGACCACGCTGCGGTAGGGCGCATGGTCGCGCAGGGCCGTGGCAATCAGCAGCGAACTCTGGAACCATCCGCGATACTGGTCCGGTCCCTCGAGATAGACATCCGCCGGCCATTCATCGGGCTTCAGGACAGCCAGGTGCGAAGACCCAGCGTCAAACCACACATCCAGAATGTCATTCTCTTTGCGCCATGCGCTAGCGCCGCACGAACATTTCGTTCCACCGGGCAAGAGTTCTTCCGCCGTGTGTTCGTACCACGCGTCCGCGCCTTCTCTCTCGAACCACTTCACCACATTGCGGAGCGCCGCATAATCTTCCAGCCGCGCGCCGCAGCCCTCGCAATAAAAGACGATCATGGGCACGCCCCAAAAACGCTGCCTCGAAACGCACCAATCCGGCCGCTTCTCGATCATTTCGTAAATGCGTTCTTCGCCCCATGCCGGAATCCACTTCACGCCGTGAATTTCTCCGAGCGCTTGCGCGCGCAACGTTCTTTCCTTTCCAGGCGCCGCTTGATCCATCTTGATGAACCACTGCTCCGTGGCGCGGAAGATCACCGGATTATGACAGCGCCAGCAATGCGGATAGCTGTGCGTATAACTTTGGCGGCCCAGCAGCGCCCCGCGATCCTCGAGCAGCTTCACAATGATCGGATTCGCGTCAAATACATTTATGCCTTTGTATTGAGGCAAACCCTCCTGATACACGCCTTTGTCGTCGATAGGAGCATAAATTTCGAGCCCATATTTTTGCCCGGAAAGGAAATCATCCGAACCGTGCCCCGGCGCCGTGTGTACGATCCCGCTGCCCTGATCCAGAGTCACGTAATCCGCAAGAATCCCCGGCACTTGCGCCGGCAAAAAAGGATGCTGAAATTTCGCACCCTCAAAGTCTCGTCCCTTCCATTTCGAACGGACTCGAATTTCCTTGATCCCGCATTCCGCTTGCAGCGCCGCGACGCGATCCGAGGCGATCAAGAGCGCGCCTTTCTCGGTTTCCACCACCACATATTCAAAATCAGGATGAAACGCCAACGCGCGGTTGTGGGGCAGCGTCCACGGCGTAGTCGTCCAGATGACCGCGCTCACGTCATCCATACGGATGGCATCAGCGTTCCCGCCCCCCAGCATGCCAAACTTCACCCAAACCGAAGGACTTGTATGATCTTCATACTCGACTTCCGCCTCCGCCAAAGCCGTACTGTCATGCATGCACCAATAAACCGGCTTCCGCCCGCGATAGCACAAAACCTTTCTCCATGAAATCGAGAAAAGCACCCGCGATTGCGGCTTCATAACCGTGGCTCATCGTGAGATACGGATCGTCCCATCGGCCCAGCACTCCCAATCGCTTGAAATCCCGCCTGTGCTGCTCGACATAACGCGCCGCGAACTCCCGGCAACGCTTGCGAAATTCGGCAGGCGTGACTTTCCCTTTCCCGCCAAGCTCGCGTTCCACTTGCGTCTCAATCGGCAATCCGTGGCAATCCCAACCAGGCACGTATGGCGCGTAAAACCCTGCCATGCTTTTGGATTTGACGATCATGTCTTTCAGAATTTTGTTGAGCCCCGTGCCAAGATGAATCGTGCCCGTCGGATAGGGCGGCCCATCATGAAGAATGAATCGCGGCTGGTTTATTCGCGCCTCAAGGATGCGCTCGTAAAGATGCGAATCCTGCCAGGCCGCGAGCTGCTTCGGCTCGTTTTGAGGGAGGCCGGCCTTCATCGGAAAATCCGTTCTTGGCAGGTTCAGAGTCTTCTTGAGTTCCAGAGGTTCGCCCATGAGAAAGTGTGCTCGCAGGTACGCTGCTCGATACAAACGCGGTCCAGACGTTCAGACACGATTGACCGGTTGCAGCGCCAGAAACATCGGAAAGCGGTGTAATTCGGTATGTTACAATGAATGGGAGTTGGTGTCAGCGGCTGGGGTCGCGCAACCTTTCCCGGGCCACGCGAATCTTATCGGTTCAGGACACCCAGCGCAGTCCAACTGCGTCTAAATCAGGGAGAAGATGGTGCCGGACCTAATCGTCAATCTGGTTCCACCCGAGCTGAAAAAACCTGGCGGAACTCCGTCCGGTGATCAGGCTGTCCCCGTGCCTGCGTCCGCAGTTCCCAAGTTTGGCGCGCCTGCTATCCTCCTTCCCACAAACTTTTGGTCCAACCTTAAACAGTTTCTGACGGAGCGCCCGGTTAACGTCACGGATCGCCCCGGCGCGCCTTTTGTGAAGGCGGTTTTCGGCGCGGGCGTATTCGATAATTTCAAAGATTTCTTGAGGTCCCGGCCGGCGCCGAAAGGCCCGATAAACAGCCGACTGGCAGTCTCCTGGGGTAGCAATTTCGGCGGGTTTGGAGCGCGCATCAAAGAGGTTTTCTTCCCGGTGAAGCTCCCTCCCGCAAACTTCACCAGCAAGCCGGTGAGAGTAAAGGACATCTGGACAAAGGACGAGAATTTTCGCTGGACGCAGGCGGTGTCTTTCGCCATCCACGGGAGCGTTTTCGCGCTGGTCATTCTGATTCCACTGCTCTGGCATTTCACGCCGACGGAGGCAAAGAACAAAATTGTCGACGTGACCCCACTGGATATTTCGCCGTACATGGCAAAACTCCCGGCGGGAGCGAAGAAAGCCGGCGGCGGAGGCGGAGCAAATGACCACACCTTGACTCCCGTCAATAAGGGAAAATTGCCCAAGTTCCAGTGGACACAGTTCACGCCGCCCCAAGTAAAGATTCAGAATGAGCATCCCAAGCTGGCGATGGATCCATCGCTCCTGGGGCCTCCCGACCTCAAAGTGCCGAATCTCAATGCGTCAACTTTTGGCGATCCCATGGCTTCGGCTGTGAGCGATTCTCTCGGGCATGGTAACGGCACAGGAGTCGGCAGTGGAACGGGCGGCGGCCTGGGGCCTGGCGAAGGCGGCGGCACGGGCGGAGGCGCGTTTCGCGCCGGCGTGAACGGAGTTGGCGTGCCGGAGTGCATCTATTGCCCGCCGCCGCTTTATTCGGATGATGCGCGCAAAGCGAAATACATGGGATCCGTCGTGCTGCAAGTGACGGTAACGGCCGATGGCCGCGCCATCAACATCTCGATCGTGAAAGATCCCGGGATGGGCCTCGGAGAAAAGGCCGTCGAGTCCGTGCGCACGTGGAGATTCCGGCCAGCAGCGGGACCGAACGGCAAGATTATCCCGGTAATTGTGCCAATCGAAGTGACGTTCCGGCTTTATTAGTAACTCGTGTTCTCGTAAGTCCCTGCGCTTTGACTAGTTCTCTCCGTGCTGTCCATCCACTTTTCCCCAAGCTCTAAAATCCTGCCTCTATAGGCAACCAAACTTTGTTTGAAGACTTCTGACTAGCCGACTGGTGCCCGCCTCCAAACGTTGTCGGGCCGAAGCGCGAGGCGGAGATGGAGGCCTGCGCATGCGTGATCCACTTTTGCGCCCATTTTCAGGCAGCGATCCGTCCACGAAGTCACTTTCGACAGAATCCTGGCTGAACCGCGTTCGAGATAATCTGGGGCAACTGCTTATCCCTTCGCAACTGAAGCCCTCTTCGGCAAACGGCGCGCCTATCCATCTCCTGAAGTTTGACAAATCGCTGCGGCCGGCCCGTGCGCAAGGCGCTTCGCTGATCGCACACGCGGCAATCTTCGCGACGCTGTTATTTCTGCTGGCGCATGGGCCAAAAACGGCAGCGCCGCCGATTGGCAAAGACGCGACCTCGCTGGGACCGCTGAACTTCTCCATGCCGCTTTTTCGTAGTCTGACGAGCGCGCATCCCTCGGACGGCGGCGGCAAGAGCGGGGGCCAAAACCCGATTCCCGCGACGCATGGAAATCTTCCGCCGCTCTCCTCCCTGGTGATCGTGAGACCGACCCTTCCGCAAAAGCAAGACTCGCAACTGCCTGTGCCACCAACGATTCTCGACCCCAACGCAGCAGCTGTGCTAACGCCCACGGAGAAGATGGGACTGCCCTGGATGCAACAAGACACGAATTCTCCCGGTCCCGGACAGAGGCATGGAATCGGGTCGAAGGACGGCAATACTCTTGGTGATGGCGGCCCTGGACCGTATGGCTATGGCTCCTCGAATAATCCGTACACGCCGGGAGTCATCGCGCCCGGATGCGCCTACTGTCCGTATCCGACGTATACCGATGACGCGCGGCATGGCAAGGTGCAAGGGTCTGTGACATTGCAGGTCCTGGTTGGCGCGGATGGGCGTGCGCAGGACATCCGCATAATCAAAGGCATCGGCTTCGGCCTCGATGAACGGGCCGTGGAAACTGTGCGGGGCTGGAAGTTTACTCCAGCGCGAGATGGCGCCCGGCGAGCCGTGGCCGCGTGGATCACCGTGGAAGCCGTTTTTCGGTTGTTCTGATTGGTACCACGGTCTAAACGACAACCGCCGCCAGGCGTACCATTTCTGCATGCCGTACGAGTTTCGGGAATGGGAAGAGGAGTTGGAGCCGCAAGCGTCGGCAGCGCGACTTGGTGGACCGCCGCGTAAATCGTCGGGGATTGGCGTGCTCGATCCACCGCGCCCTCCCAGGAGGCCGCACGGCCCGTTGGCGGCCCTGCCCGCATCTTTTCTGAAGCGGTTGCTTGCGGGGTTGATCTTGGCTGGCCTGGTCCTGCTCCTCGTCTTCCTGCTGTTCACGCGGTAGCGGGTGATTGAAGAAACACATCGTTTGGTTCTGCTGTCAGGCCCGTGGACAATCTGTTAGGATTCCGGCATGAGAAGAACAATCGGTATTTCGCTGGCCATTCTTGGTGGATTGGTGTGCTCCGGGTACGTGGCGCACGCACAGAACCCCGCCGGCATGCTGGACATCACGGCCCACGTCACGCCCACGGCGGCGCGGCCGGAACCCGTGCGGCAGTTCACGTTCTATATTCTGACGAAGAGCTATACCGACATCGCCAAGGAAGTCGAAGAGGGAGACGTCGTCCCTCCACGGGATGAATTCATCGATGGATTGAAGGTGTCGAAGGAATTGAAAGTCTGGCTCAAGGCACACGACACGCTTGACCTGACCATTCCCGAACTGGACAAGATGCTGACGGCCGACGACATCATCCACACACCGGAATTCCTGCTGGCCTACCAGCAATCGAACAGCGGCGGTGTAACCAACGGCATCCCGAAGCCGAAATACAAAGACGCGGACAAAACGGACCACCCGGAGAAATACGAAAAAGACAAGCAGGAGTACAATACCGCGCTTAAGAAATTCATTCAGAAGAATCCGGCAACGATTTCCGGAGTCGAACTGGAGCTGGACGGCGTAAATCCTCAGAGGAAATGGGCGCGGCTCCTGAGCGAACAGAAGAGGCGTGTGCAGAAGCTGGCGCCGGAACTGGCGCAGACGAAGTATCTGGCGGCCAAGGCAGACACGGACCTGGAAGGACATGCGTTCCTCCGGGACCTGACGCCAGGCAAATACTGGATTAGCTCGCTCAATCTCGAAGCGAATGCCGGCGACGCGCGCGTACGCTGGGATGTTCCCATTACTATTGAAGCGGGCCAAACCTTTCGCATCGAGCTCACCAACCTGAACTCGACGGACACGCTGGCATCGCTGGTCCCCTAAGGCGCGCCAGCCGCAGTCATGGGCACGCCTCTCCTCTGGCTGGTCTTCAATCTTTTCGTACTCACCGCGATTGCGCTGGATCTGGGTGTCTTTCACCGGCGCCCCCACAAAATGAAAACGCGGGAAGCGATGACCTGGGCGCTCGTCTGGGTTGGTCTGACCGCGGCATTTGGGCTTGGCGTCATGCATTACAGCGGCGAGCAGCGCGGCCTGGAGTTCTTCACCGGCTACGTCATCGAAAAAGCCCTCAGCATCGATAATCTTTTCTTGTTTCTGGTGATTTTTCGCGCATTCGCCGTGGATGAAAACATCCAGCATCGCATCCTGGAGTGGGGCATCCTCGGGGCGCTGGTGATGCGCGGGGCGATGATCGCGGCGGGAGCGGGGCTGATCCAGCGATTCAGCTGGGTGCTATACATTTTCGGCGCGTTTCTGGTGTACGCGGGATTGCACATGCTGTTCGCGGAGAAAGAGAAGATGCATCCCGAGCAGAACCGCATTTCGCGATTTGCGGGCAAGCATTTGCGGGTCACGCGTGAATATCAAGGTAGCAAATTTTTTGTGCGTGAAGGCGGGAAGCTGTTTGCAACGCCCTTGTTTGTGGTGCTGCTGATCGTGGAGATCACGGACGTCACTTTGGCGGTCGACTCGATTCCCGCGGTGTTTGGCATAACGCGCGATCCTTTTATCGTATACACCTCGAACGTGTTCGCGATTCTCGGTCTACGCGCGATGTATTTTTTGCTGGCAGGAGTTTTGGGGCGGCTGCGGTACCTGACAACAGGGCTTTCGTTTGTGCTGGCGTTCATCGGAGCGAAGATGATCGTGGAGCCTTGGGTACACATTTCGGTGGAAGCTTCGCTGGCAATTGTGGCCGGGATCTTGCTGGTGGCGCTTGCTGCTTCCCTGCTGGTGGGTCCAAAACCAAAACGATAGTGGTCAGGTTCAGGAGGAGCGACCCTGCCGAGCGGGCACGCCGGGTACGTCCAAGTCTAAATGCGCTCACTCTGGGTTCTCGCGCCGCTGATGACGCAGATTTTTGACCAGGATTTTACCGCAGGAGAATTGTCTGTCACGAAACACTAGCCTCTAAACGCTTGTCCCTGAACACTTGTTGCTAAACACTTGTTGCTGACGCCCGGAAAATAGAAATAGAGTCACTCCTAAAGCAGGTGGTACGTGCCCAATCAGGTTTCGGCGGTCGAATCCATCTCTCCAGCTTTTGCGCGGACAAAGCGGCTACTCTTCGGACCGTTTCGTTTTGGGCTATGGGCGCGGTTGGCCGTGGTCGCTCTGGTTACTGGAGAAACGGGAGGCGGCGGCGGGGCAAGCCTCCCTAACTTCAACAGCAATCGAGGGGGCGACAATCATTGGGCCGCGGCGGCGCATCTTCTCAGGAAACCAGACTGGGCAGATATCCAACCATACCTTTTCTGGATCGTGCTGGGGGCGCTGGCCGTGGTGGGGTTGATGCTTTTGTGGATTTACAGCGACTGCGTTTACCGGTTCATTCTTCTGGAGTCAGTGATTAGCGGGCAATGCCGGTTGCGCGAGGGCTGGCGGCGTTGGAGAGGAGCCGGGCGGCGATACCTTTTGTGGGTCATCGCGTATGGATTCAGCGCCCTGGTGTTGCTCGGTTTCGTGATTGGAGTGCCGGTACTGTTGGCATTTCGCGCGGGGTGGTTTGAAAAATCGGGTCAACACACTTGGGAGCTGATCGGCGGCGGGTTCTTGCTGGTGCTTGTGTTCATTGCGATCGTGGCCATCCTGGCCGTGATCGACTTGCTGGCGCGGGATTTTCTTGTGCCGGTGATGGCGTTCGAAAATGTGGGGGCGATGGATGGCTGGCGGCGGCTGCTCGCGATATTGAATGCGGAGAAGCTGGCCTTCACCGGGTATGTGCTGATGAAAATCGTGCTGGCGGTGGGGAGCGCGATTATTTTCACGATCGTCAACTTGATCGTAATTCTTGTGCTGCTGATCCCTCTCGCAGTGTTGGGAGTCGCCGGGTTTTTCATCGGCAAGAGCGCCGGGATAACTTGGGATACTTCGGCTATTTTATTGGTGGCAGGGCTGGGAATGCTCGCCATTGCTGGAATTTTGTATGTGATCGGTTTTGTGTACGCGCCGGGGCTGGTGTTTTTCCAGTCGTACACGCTGGAGTTCTTTGCATCGCGCTACGGACCGCTGGCGAACAGCATGTTCCCGCCAAGTCCGCCGGTGACGCCGCCGGCCGTACCGATGCCCGCAGCGGGCCCATTTCCGCCGCCGGAACCCTCTGCCGTGTAGGCAGCTCCAAGAAATGACGCGTTTAGCCGCTCAACTCTCTTCGAACATCAATCCTCTTCGAACATTAATTCATCGACGTAGCACCACATCCAGTTTTCGCCGGGCTCGAAGGAGCGAATGACGGGATGTTTCGTGGCGTGAAAATGCTTGGTTGCGTGCTTGTTTTTTGAGGAATCGCAGCAGCCGACGTGGCCACACGTCAGACAGAGCCGAAGGTGTACCCAGGTGTCGCCCAATTTAAGGCATTCCTCGCAGCCCTTTGATTTCGGTTTCGCAGGGTGAATCTGGTTGATGTGAGTACAGACATCGGCCATAGTTTTCTCCTGAAACGGTTAGTGCGCAGTTTGAATCGGAATGCGGACTTGAAAGCGCGTGTCGCCGGGGAAGGAGGTAACGCTCACCTGGCCTCCCAAATTCTTCACAATGCGGCTGACAACATCGAGGCCGAGGCCAGTGCCCTCACCGACGCCTTTGGTAGTGAAAAACGGATCGAAGATGCGCGAGAGGGCGTCGGGTGGAATGCCGGCTCCGGTGTCGGCGATTTCCACGAGGACGAAATCGTTTTCGAGCGCGGTGCGGATAGTGAGCTTGCCGCCGTTCTTCATGGCGTCTGCGGCGTTGTCGATGAGATTGGTCCACACCTGATTGAGTTCGCTGCCGCTGGCCATCACCTTGGGTAGATTCGGAGTGTAGTCGCGGGTGACGGTGATGCCGCGTTTCAGCTTGTGATTCATGATGGTGAGAGTGGTTTCGATGCCGCGCTCGATATCGACCTCCTGCACGGGGCCTTGATCCATGTAGGAATATTCCTTGATGGCTTTGATGAGATCCGAAATGCGCGCGGAGCTGTGCTCGAGTTCTTCGGCGATGCGCTCCATTTCGAGGAGGGTGGCGAAACGCGTGAGTTCCGGCCCGAGAGAGGCGCCCGCGGCAGCGGCGAAGCTTTCGAGATGGGCATCGGTGAGGCTGGCGTCGGCGAGGGAAGGAGAGAGCTTCCAAGCATCGGCGACATGATGCGATTCGAGCCAGGATTGGATGGATTCTTCGCGCTCGACGCGGGCAAATTCATCCTTGAATTGCGCGGGCTTCAGAGTGATACGGATTTCCTCTTCGCGTTGAGCCAAGAGGCCGCAATCTTCCGGGCCGATCTCCGTGCTGCGAGCGGCATCGCGGAGACGGGCCAGACAATCGCGTAAAGCGGAGGCGGAACGGCGAGCGGCAGCCGAGGGATTGTTGAGTTCGTGAGCGAGCCCGGCAGAAAGTTTGCCGAGGGCCGCGAGCTTCTCGCGCTGCTGCTCCGTGCGAGTAACGTTGCGAACGCGGTCGGCGAGCAAGCCAACGAGGCGGCGGACAAGTTCGGGCAATCTCTTGAAGAGTTCCGGGAATTGGGTGACGGGAAAGCCGAGGTAATGCGAAGGCAGAACAGCACGGCCAGTGACGTTGATAACCTTCAGACGCGAGAATGGAAGCATTCCGGTGACATCGCCGGCGCCTATTGTAAAGACAGGGCCGTCAGCGCTGCCGTGCTCGGCGCGTGCACGCATCTCGCCTTCGAGCATGATCATCATGAAGTCCGGAGGATCGCCCTCGCGCATGATTATTTCGCCGACGGCGGCGCGCTGCTCCATGCATTGGGAAATAAACCAGAGCAGATCATCGTGCGGCTGGTCCTCGAAGACGTGCACTTTGCACAATTTGCCAAGGAGCTCTTCGCCGGGCGTTCGAGCGGGATTCTCTGTCATGCGCCTCCTACTTTCGTGATGGCGAGGCTCATTGTACCTTGGCCAGATATTGATGCATGAATTGGACGACGACGGCGCCTTCGCCGACGCCCGAGGCAACACGCTTCACGGAGCCGTGACGGACATCGCCAACGACGAAGATGCCCGGAACATTGGTTTCAAGCAAGCCAGGATCGCGGTCGAGCGTCCAGGAAGCGGGGCGCTTGCCATCGCGAAGGAGGTCGGGGCCGGAGAGAATGAAGCCGCGCTCGTCGCGTTCGATGAGATCGCCGAGCCATTGGGTGCGCGGCTGCGCTCCGATAAAGATAAAAAGGCTCGAGGCGGGAAGCTGCTCGCGCGTTCCGGTGGACTCGCACAGCACGGTGATGCCGGTCAGGCGCGTTTCGCCTTGGACTTCGATGACGCTGGATTGCGTCCAAACCTGGATGTTGGGCGTTTTTTCGATCTGCTCGATGAGGTAGTGAGACATAGTGCTGGCCAGCGACTTGCCGCGCACAAGCATGACAACTTTCTCCGCGAACTTGGAAAAATGCATGGCGGCCTGTCCGGCGGAATTCGCGCCGCCGATGATGTAAACGATTTCGCCACGGCAGGCGATGGCTTCCGAAGTGCCGCCGCCGTAGTAAACGCCGGCACCCTGAAGGCGGTCCATGCCGGGGACGTCGAGCGTGCGCCACTGGACGCCCATGGCGAGAAGCAGAGCGTTGCAAGAAATTTCGGCGCCATCGGCGAGCTTGATGAATCGATACGGGCCGTCAACACGCAAACCGACCACATCCTGAGGCGAAAGAATTTCCACGCCAAAACGGCGGGCTTGTGCGACGGCGCGGCGAGCGAGATCGCTGCCGGAGAGCCCGGCGGGAAATCCAAGGTAATTTTCGATGCGGGAGCTAAGGCCGGCTTGTCCACCGGGGGCTTCGCGCTCGATCATCACCGTATGAAGACCTTCCGAAGCACCGTAGACGGCGGCGGCGAGGCCCGCGGGGCCACCGCCGACGATGGCGAGATCATAAAAATTAGTTTGAGCGTGGGTGCGTAAGCCCACTTTGTCGGCTACCGCGGGAAGAGGCGGCTCGGCCAGCCGGGTGCCATCGGGAAATAGAACCAGCGGGAGCGTTTCTGCCTCCGGACCAAGTGATGTGATGAGGGTGCGGACCTCCGGATCAGTTTGCGCGAGCTCGACGTCGATCCATTGATACGGGACCTGGTTGCGCGCGAGAAATTCGCGGAGCTCGTAGGAACGATTGGACCAGCGGGTGCCGAGGACGCGGATACCCTCGTAGAGCGGCCGGAAGGTGGAGTTCCAATCCAGAAGGAGATCATCGATGGCGGGGAATAGTTTCTCTTCGGGCGGATCCCAGGGTTTCATCAAGTAATAGTGGATGCGGGCTTCGTTGATGGCCTCGATAGCGGCGTTGGTATCGGCGTAAGCAGTGAGGAGCGCGCGCTTGGCTTGGGGATGGATTTCCATGGCTTCGGAGAGAAAGCCGACGCCGTTCATAAGGGGCATGCGCTGGTCGGCGAGAAGTAGAGCGACGGGATTGTTGCGGGCCTTGAGCTCGCGAAGGGTGGAAAGAGCGGCGCTACCCGAACTGGCACGCATGACGCGGTAGCGGTCGGAATAATGGCTGCGAAGGTCGCGCTCGATGGCTCGCAGGACCTCGGGGTCGTCATCGACGGTTAATAGAACAGGTTTCGGCATATTTCTCGGATGATTTGGAAACCGGAATCGTTGCAACTTTCGCGTCAGGTCCAGAGAGGCTACAGATTCCTGTTACATCCTCAAGCTACAATTCCCAAGTCTACTATGTCCAGTCCGCTTACTAACGCGATAGCGGGGCTTAGCTCGGGAGAGGCTTCCGCGCGCGGTAGCGCGGCCGCGGAGATTTACGCGGCAGGTAGGGCGCCTGCCGACCGAGCCGTCGAAGAGTGGTGGAGCAACGAGGAATTATCCGCGCTGCTGCTGAGGCCAAATACGGAGATAACCGTGGGACTGGCGGTGCAGCGGGAGACGTTTGCAAAAATTCGCGCTGCCAACGACGTGACGCATTTGGCGGAGGTGCCATCGGACCAGGATGCGGAGGAGTTTGAGCTGCAGTTCGAGGGGGGAATTTCGTTGGACATATTAACGTCAAGGGCTCCGGGCGGGGATGGCGCGATCGCGCGGTATCTCGAGAAATTTGGAGAGGGCGTGCAGCAAGTGGAGTTTCAATGCTTGAATGTGGACCGGGCGACGGAGATATTGAAGGAGAGATTTGACGCACCGGCTGTCTATCCTGAGACGCGGGCGGGAGCGAATGGGACGCGGGTCAATTTTTTTCTCGTGCCCATGCCGGGTGCTGGCAAAGTCTTGATTGAGCTGTACGAACCCTCCAGCAAGAACACCAAGCAATAAATCATGAGTCTTTGGCGATCGCGGTCCAGGCGCGGAGGATTTCTCCAACGGTCCAGGCTTGGGCGATGCAGCCGCGGGGAGTGTGCGGCGGATGGCCATCGAAAATTTCGGCCAGAGTCCCGAGGCCGTACGCGCTGATGTTGTTTCCAAGCGGCTCAAGATAGGAGAGAGCTGCGGCGCGGTCGCCGTAGGCGCGGAAATGCGCGAGTGCGAAAGGTCCGAGCAGCCATCCCCAAACCGTCCCTTGGTGATAAGCAGCATCGCGCGAGCGCTGATCGCCGCCATAGTGGCCCTGATAGCCGGGTTCGCCCGGCGCAAGACTACGGAGGCCATAGCACGTGAGCAGGTGTTGCGCGCAGACGTCAACGACGGATTTTTGTTGGTCTTTCAGAAGCGGACTGACGGGCAAGGAGACCGCTAGTATTTGATTAGGGCGGAGAGCAGAATCCTTCCCGCTTGTCTTCGCTGCACCAGGAACTTCGATCACATCGAAGCAACAGTCTCGCTCTGCGTTCCAGAATTTCTGGAAGCTGTGCTGCGCCATCGCGGAGAAGCGTTCGTAATTTTCCGCCGGTTCGTTTAGATGATGTGAAAACTGCGCCATCGTTTCAAGGGCGTTAATCCAGAGAGCGTTTATCTCGACGGGCTTGCCGGTGCGCGGCGTGACGACCCAGTCGCCGACCATGGCGTCCATCCAGGTGAGCTGAATGCCTGGTCCGCCGGCGTAGAGAAGTCCATCGGCGGAATCGACGTGAATGTTGTAGCGCGTACCTGCGACGTGGGCGTCAATCATACCGGCGAGTACTGGAAAGAGCTTTTCCAGCGCGGCGATGTCTTGCGTCGCGGCAAAATATTGTCGCACCGCCTCGAAATACCAGAGCGCGGCATCGACACTGTTGTAACCGGGCTTACCGCCTGCGTCGGGAAAATTGTTGGGGAGCATGCCGCCGTCAACG
Organism: uncultured Acidobacteriota bacterium; assembly: GCA_963718945.1. Classification (GTDB taxonomy): domain Bacteria; phylum Acidobacteriota; class Terriglobia; order Acidiferrales; family UBA7541; genus Acidiferrum. The sequence goes on from CAVRAJ010000001.1 coordinate 1,526,437, forward strand.
AAGCCGGCGAATGCCAGAAGGATATGCTTCGCGACCTCGGTCCGGCCAGTGGCCAGCGCAAGACCGGGCAGAGCAATCATGGTGTCGCGTCCCCAATCGCCAAACCAGTGGTAGCCCGCGATGATGCTGCGACCATCCGATTCCTCAGGAAGGCTGCGCTTGACGACGAATTGGTCAGCAGCTAGAACGAGTTGGCGCAGCCATCCGGGAGCGCAAGCAGCGGAGTTCTCGTTTTGCGTTTGCCACGCGTGAAGCAAAGCCGATTCATGATCTCCGCGTTGAGCGTGAGAGGTTTCGCCATCCAGGGCGGTGGTTGCTTCCGTGCTCAAGACAATAGTGAGACCCTCGCCAGGATTCAGTCCGGCGCGAAACAGCGCGGCGAAGAGATGATCCTCATGATCGTCGAGGCCGCGTTCCCTTTCCATTGGCAAGAAACAATCGCGATACCACTCATGCTGAGGCTGGCAGGAGGCTTGGGCGCTTTTTAGATAAAAGGGCGTAGCGCCATCAAATGGCAACACCAGCACTCCGTGTTCCACAGGCACGATTTTCATGTGCCAGTCGCCGGCGTGCGTGGCGGAGTGAAAATCGCGGTAATTGACGAGAGCCTTGAGATCCATATCGAGAGCATCGCTTGCGCGCGCGAGAGTGTACTGAACGAATGTCGTATTTTCGCCTTGCACCATCCACACGCGTTTTTCGAGCAAGGCGTCCGCAACCGCATAGGTCCACACTGGAATGACGCCTTCGAGGCGAAAACTTTCGAGGTAGAGAAAGCCCTGCGGATCTACCGAGCCGCTTTCCCAACGGTGGGTCGCGAGCGCATACGTGGAACCAGAATAAGAAACGATTTCATCCAATCCTGCAACGAGTTGATTGCGGCCAAGCGGTGGTTGAAGGGCCGCTATGAGCAGCCCATGATAACGGCGCGTCATGCCACCGGAAACGGTGCCCGAAGCAAAACCGCCGATGCCGTTGGTGACGAGCCATTCGCGGGATTCGGCAGCGGCAAGATCGCCGCAGACTTCGCGGCCGAAGTGGACTTCGGCGGGAATCAGGGATTGCGAATCGGCTCTTTGAAGCGGCACGGATCTCCTTTTCGCGGGGGCCGGGGCGGGCATGAACTGCCAGTCAATGATGGCCGTGCCGCAGCCATTTTGTCATCAGAAAGCGCTTCTGGTCGGCGTATCCAGAGCGGCCATAAAGCTCCGCGGCCAGGTGGTTGCCTCGGTCGACTTCGAGATGAATGGCGTTCACTCCCAGTTCGCGTGCACGCTCTTCGACAAATTGCATCGCGCGACGGCCAATTCCCTGCCGGCGATAGAGTGGCTCGATGTACAGCTCATCGATGAAGGAATCGCACCCGTGATATTCGAAACTGTAGCCGAAAGTCAGAACAATGTAGCCGACGGGAGTTTTGTCCTCAAAGAAAACCTACGCGTGGCCGAGCTCCGGACTCACAAGGAAATTGCGCAGCACATTCCGAACTACGGGCTCATCAAAAAAGCAGGCGCCCGGCTTCTGCTCGGCCAGATTTCGCATCATGCGCAGCAAAGCTTGCTCGTCCTCGATGGCGGCAGCGCGAAAAATAACCTCCGGCACTTTATTCTCCGCTTTGTTCCATTAATTTGGAGACAAGGCCGGTCCAGCCGGTCTGATGACTTGCGCCGAGGCCGGCGCCGTTGTCGCCGTGAAAATACTCGTGGAATAAGATCAAATCCTTCCAGTGAGGATTGCTCTGGAAAAGTTCGATGCCCCCCGCGACTGGGCGGCGGCCGTCCTTGCCGCGAACGAAAATATGAACAAGGCGGCGGGAAATCTCGGCAGCCACTTCCCAAAGGTCCGTTTCGTTGCCGCTGCGCGCCGGAGATTCGACCTTAAAATCCTCGCCGTAATAGTGGTGATACTTCTGCAAAGATTCGACGAGCAGGTAATTCAAGGGAAACCAGATGGGCCCGCGCCAGTTGGAATTGCCTCCAAAAAGGCCACTAGTGGATTCGGCAGGCTCGTAATCGACGCGGCTTACATGGCCGTTCACCTGAACTTCGTAGGGATGATCGAGGTGGTAGCGTGAGAGAGAGCGGACGCCGTAGGGCGACAAGAATTCGGTTTCGTCGAGCATGCGGCTGAGAATGCGCTTGAGTTGTTTGCGATTAGCGAGCGAAAGCAGGCGGCGAACTCCTCGCGCGGAGCGCTGCGTCATTTCAATGTGTTCGGGAACATCGGCGTGATTATCGATGAACCATTGCATGCGGCGTTTAAACCCGGGCAAACGATCGACGATTTCCGGCTCCAGTGTTTCGACTGCAAAGAGAGGAATCAAGCCAACCATCGAGCGAATCTTCATGAAATGGTCGCCGCCATTCGGGAGATGAAGAACGTCGTAATAGAAACCGTCTTCGTCGTCCCAGAGCGCGATGCCTTCCGTGCCCATGTCGTTCATCGCGTGGGCTATGTTGACAAAATGTTCGAAAAATTTGCTCGCGACGTCTTCATAAGCGGGATCGTCCTTAGCCAGCTCGAGAGCGATAGCCAGCATGTTCAGGCAGTACATGCCCATCCAACTGGTGCCGTCGGACTGCTCGAGATGGCCGCCCGTGGGCAGCGGAGCGGAGCGGTCAAAGACTCCGATGTTGTCGAGGCCAAGAAAGCCGCCTTGGAAGATGTTCATGCCGTCAGGGTCTTTTCGATTCACCCACCACGTGAAGTTGAGCAGCAGCTTGTGAAACACTTTTTCGAGAAAACCGCGGTCGGCCACGCCCCGAACGCGCCGCTCGATTTTGTAAATGCGCCACGCCGCCCAGGCATGCACCGGAGGATTTACGTCGCCAAAGGCCCATTCGTAGGCCGGCAGTTGCCCATTGGGGTGCATGTACCACTCGCGCAGAAGAAGCACGAGCTGTTCTTTGGCAAAGTCGGGATCGACAAGCGCGAGAGCAATGCAGTGAAATCCCAGATCCCAGGCCGCATACCACGGATACTCCCATTTATCCGGCATGGAAATGACATCATCGTTGTAGAGGTGCGTCCACTCCTTGTTGCGGCCTTTCCAACGTTCTGGAGGCGGAGGAGGCCCGGCAGGATCGCCCTCGAGCCAGGTGCGCACATCGTAGTGATAAAACTGTTTGGACCAGAGCATACCGCCGAAAGCCTGGCGCGTAACATTTCTTGCGTCGTCAGATAATTCCGAAGTGACGCGCGATGCATAGAATTCGCCGGCTTCCTTCTGGCGCAGCGAAAAAACGCCATCGAAACCAGCTGCAAAATCATTGGCGAACGGAACGCCTGCGGCGCGGTCGGCATGCCCCGGCGAAGTGATGATGCCAACGACGCCTGCATCTCTGTCCATGGTGGCGAGCGGTTCCATGTCGGTCAGACGCAATTTGAGTGTTTCGCTCTGGCCAGGGCGGAGCTGCAACGGATAGTAGGCCGCCATTTTGGTGCCCGTCTGCTGGGGGTTGACGACGGACTTGTTTCCCCGAATCAAGTATTCATGGAAAGCGTCTTTTACATAAGGTGACCGGTTCCTGGTGTTGAAGAGCCGCGCATAATTGGTCTCGTTTTCCGTGAATAGCAGTTCGGGCTGACCGGCGCAGAGCAACCAGCGTTTTCCATAGTGCCAATGTTCGAGCTCGGCGCAGACACTTCCAGGTACGCTCGTGCCTCTTTGCGCGCGGGGCTTCCGCAAGTCCTTCCCCCAGGACCAGGTGTTGCGGAACCACAAGGAAGGAAGAAGGTGAAGCGTGGCTGCTTCGGGCCCACGATTGACAGCGGTGATTTTGATGAGAATGTCTTCGACGTCGGCCTTAGCGTACTCGATGAAGACGTCGAAATATCGGTCTTCGGAAAAAACGCCGGTGTCGAGAAGCTCATATTCGGGTTGTTCGCGGCTGCGTTTGCGATTTTCTGCGACGAGATTTGCATAGGGAAATTCCGCCTGCGGATATTTGTAGAGCATGCGCATGTAGCTGTGGGTCGGCGTCGAGTCCTGATAGAAGTAATACTCCTTCACGTCTTCGCCGTGATTGCCTTCGTTGCCGGTCAGGCCGAAGAGCCGCTCTTTGAGGATAGGGTCGCGGCCATTCCAAAGGGCGAGGCCGAGGCAGATCATCTGGCGGCGGTCGCAGAGGCCGCCGATGCCGTCTTCACCCCAGCGGTAGGCGCGCGAGCGGGCATGGTCGTGCGGGAAAAATTCCCAAGCCGTGCCGCCCGGGCTGTAGTCCTCGCGCACCGTGCCCCACTGGCGTTCGGAGAGATACGGTCCCCAGCGCTTCCAGTACTTTTTGCGGGTGCGATCTTCTTCGAGCCGCTGGTCTTCCTTGGATTCGAGTCTGGCCATGGTTTGGGGCCCCCTGAGGGCGCGTTCAAATTATGGTCGCATCTTTTGCGAATCGCAGTAGCTGCCGATGCGGCATGCGTGCCCGTTCGGGCACGCCCAGCGGATCGGATGCAGCGCTAATTAGTGGGGCGCCCCATTCCAATCGTTGCCGCAGGGAAATTTCACACCTATTTTAACAAGGCTGAAAGCCGAAATTTCCCAGGCGCTTTTGCATCTTAAGCGGAACCAAGCCGCGCGTAGAGTCCAGCGACAATCTCCTCTGGTGATTCTCTGGCATCGACGGTGATCGCATCCGTTGGCTCTTCCAGGTCCGCGAACTGGCTGGCCAGCAGATCTTGTTTGGCAAAATGTCCTTTTCGCGCAAGCACTCTCCGCGAGAACAGTTCGTAGCTGCCCTTCAAATAGACAAACCTCACGCCGGAGGTGACGCGCAGCTCGTCGCGATAGCTCTGCTTGAGGGCCGAGCATGCCAGCACGACGTTGCGGTTCTCGGAATTCCATTGGACGATTTTTTCGCGGAGCGCTTGCAGCCAGGGCAGGCGGTCGGCATCCGTCAGCGGAATGCCCCGCTCCATTTTTTGAACATTCGATGGTGGATGAAAATCGTCCGCGTCCACGAAATCCCATCCATGGCGCTCCGCGAGCAAGCTGCCGATGGTGGTCTTGCCGGAGGCGGTCGTGCCCATAACGATCACGATCATGGCAGCCTCATAAGCGGGAATATACCGTCATGGAAGCAAAAAAAGTTTGGCTGGGAGACCTGGACTCGAACCAGGATAGCCAGATTCAGAGTCTGGAGTCCTACCAATTGGACGATCTCCCAGCCGATGGGAGGGGAAAAAACGGACCGCAGCAGATTCCCGAGGATCGAGACAGCCACGCCTCTTCTTATCTAATTTAATCTGGATTCGTTAGGGCGTCAACCGCGAGCGAATGTCTGAAGTCGAATCCGCAGATTCCGATGCTGCTAAGGACACCATCTGGCCCTTATGAATGGTGTATTGCCGGCCGCCCCAGGTAATACGGTTAGAAGCAAAACTCGCGAACCATACAAGCGAATAAAGCGCGTCGCGCAGCGGCACGAGCCAGAGTTTGCGCCGGAGCACGTCATCACCTATCCCCCAGACGCCCACTATCCAGGCCATGACGTGCCGCAAAACAAGGTAGGCTAGCAAGTAGGCTGCGGCCATCTCCTTTGTTGGCGCGATAATCGCAGCCAAGACGGCCCACGGAAGCCCCAGTGTGAAGATCAGCCCAAAATAAGAAAGCGGGCGGCAAAGACGCACGGTCCTCGCCCAACGGACCTGATGATCCCAAAAGGATTTCGCGGTTTGCGCGGCGTACATAGTCCAAACGGGCTCAAGCGAGAGTAGAACGCGTCCGCCGGCCTTGGCGATGCGCAGTCCGAGTTCGTAGTCGTCCGCGAGCGTCTCCGCGATGGATGCAAAGCCGCCGATCTTGGAAACCCAGCGCTTGGTGGTCACGATCGAGGCCCCGAGAGCAAAATGTACGCCTTCGGTCCACTCGGCCATCAATACGCCGGCAAAAAAATCGCTGGACGCGCCGATCGCTTCGAGCTCGGCGCCGAGATTACGTTCAGCGATGCCGCGATAGAAAGAAGTAACGACGCCTGTGCTTTCTTCGGCGAAGGGCGCGACGACCTCACGCAGGTAGTTCGGGCCAACGCGCACATCTCCGTCCGTGAGGACGAGGATTTCGTGCCGCGCTTCGCTGGAGAGGCGTGCCAGCTTGTTGACTTTGCGATTGGCCCCCAAATTTTCCGCGCCGACGAGCAAGCGAATCTGTCGGTCTGGATATTGAGCGATCAGGCGATGGATGAGCGGAACAGCCTTGTCCGCGGCGTCGTTCACGGCAAAGAGAATTTCGTAGTCGGGATAGTCCTGGCAGCAGAAGCTAGAGAAATTTTCGTAGCTGGCGAAGTCCACGCCGCGCACCGGTTTCAGCAGGCTCACCGGCGGAGTGCAGTTTTTCCACTGGCGGGCACGCTCACGGCGGAAGAAGCGCGATGCCGCAAAGATGGCCGCCGCATAATATACGAGCGGTGCGGCCGCCAAAAGAAGTACGCCATCGCGCCATCCTGAATGAAATATCGTCACGATGAACTTCTCTTCCCTTTTGCCGAGAATTCCCGCGCAGGTACGCTAAACGGCGCTCCACTAGCTTGCCACAAAGCGGGGCGCTCTCGTACATCGTGCAAGTCCAATTAGCTAGCTCGAGAAGAGTGAAATGCAAGCGGCGCACGCAGGTTGTCTCGGTCTTAACGTTTGCCAAGCCACACCAGCGTGACACCGGCGCAGACGAGAAGGACCCCCGCCCAGCGGCGGCGGGACACATGTTCACCGAGGAAGACAACTCCGCCGAGCGCCCCGGCCGCGTAGCTCAACGCCGTGACCGGCACGACGAAGCTGACGTTTTCAATGGAGAGCACGGCCAATAAGGAGAAAAATGCAAGGGCCATCATGGAGAGGCCGGCCCACATCCAGGCCACCTTCATCGCACGGAAGATGACGCGGACGAGAGCCAGCGGGCGAAAATCCGTCACTTCTCCGACGTGCTTCATCGCGCGCGTCACACAAAGTTCGCCGCCCGTTCCCGCGACAACGACGAAAAACAAGAAGAGAGCTTCGCGCACGTTCAACGCACCTCCGTGGTGCGCGGAGGCGTATTTCCCACGACGAAAACCCCGAGGCAGATTACCGCAATCCCCGCCCACCGCAGAGGCGAAATCGTCTCACCCAAGTAGAAATAACCCAAGAGCGCCACGACCAGATACGCCACCGAAGACGCCGGCTGCACGTAACTGAAATCCGCCCAGGAAAGAATGAGCATATAGGCCACAAAAAACGTGAGTAAGGAGGCCACGCCAAGCCAAATGTACCCCGACGTGAAAACGCTGGAAACAATTTGCGGCAATTCCGACGGAGTCCAGGTTGCCGCGGAACCGACCGTTTTCATACCCTTCCCCAGCAACACGTTGCCGAGCGGGCCAAAGATCACCATGATCAGAATCATGCAATAAGTTTTGAAATGCAGGCCGCCGGAAGAGCTCATGCAGATGGTGCGCCAGTTGAAGGAAATTGGTTGCCAGGGTGATTGACAGCCACTTTGCAAGCAAATATGCAGCCGCGAAACAAGCGTGGGTGTGAGAGAAAAGTGTTCATCGCTGAAAATTCAAATAAAGACGATAATTCTCCTTACTCATTTTACATGATTTGCCGGGGCGTCCCAACGCCCGTACTTTTCTGCTAACGTCTTATTTGGCGAGATCGAATCGCGAGGCAGGATTCGGACCAGCCAGCAGGACAAGCTGCCTGAGCCGTTTTTGAAGAGTGAATCTCTCGGCTTTTTGCTATTCTCTTGGGGCTCGCAGTAAACTCCGCAAATATTTCGAAAGGACCGGCTGCTGAAAAAAGAATGATTGCTGCCTTGACTCGCCGGTCTGGCTTTCGATTTGCCCCTGCTCTCATCGAGAGCGGCACAGCCGGTGAATGTGTGTCATCAGGGCCGCAAAAAAAAGAGCACTTATCTTTCCGGCGCGAGGTTCACGATGCCGGTCAGTAGCCTTGTATATACTTTTCTAGGCATCGCGGCCATTCCTTTCATCTACTATTTCTTGGCGCTGTATAGCTCGTGGCGCTTTTTCCGGCTGGCTAAAAAATCGAAGCAGCCTCTCGATTACACACCTCCCGTAAGTAATCTAAAGCCAATTCGCGGGCTCGATACCGAGGCCTACGAAAACTTCGCCAGCTACTGCACGCAGGATTATCCCGATTATGAGCTGCTTTTTGGCATTGGTGACGGCGACGAAGCCGTTTTGGAAGTCATTGAAAAGTTGAAGCGTGATTTTCCCGAGCGCCGCATCCGCGTAGTTCATGTCTCCGGGCATACCGCGCCCAACGACAAAGTAGTGAAGCTTGGCCGGCTGGTGAGAGAAGCTCAAAACGAAGTGCTGGTTCTCAACGACAGCGACGTTCGCGTGCGGCCCGATTACTTACGTTCCGTGGTTGCGCCTCTGCGCGATCCGAAAGTCGGGGCGGTCACGTGTCTGTATGTTTCCACGCAGGAACACACGTTCCTCCAGAAACTCCAATCTATCGGCATGATTTGCGATTTCTACCCCGGCATTCTGGTGGCGCGCCAACTGGACGGCGTAAAGTTCGCATTTGGACAAACGATTGTAACCACGCGAAAGCATCTCGCGGGGTTCGGCGGCTACTCCGTTCTCGAGAACCGTCCGGCGGACGATTTGCTCGTTGGGCGTTTGGTTGCGGAACAGGGCTTTGAAGTGGAGCTCCTGCCCTACGCCGTAGAGACGGTCGCCGATTTTCGATCCTTGCGCGAATTTTTCTTCAAGCGCCTACGCTGGATGACCGTGATGCGCCACATGCGGCCCTGGGGCCACATTGGACTTGTTTTTACGCAAGGGTTCGCGTGGTCAGTGGCAGCCGTGGCAATCCATCCTACGCCGCGCGTGGCTCTTTTCTATCTCGGCGGATACCTCGCTGTACGCATCGCAATGACCTGGCTTATCGGCGTCTGGGGCATGAAACAATCGGGAGTTTGGAAAAAGATGGCGCTTGTGCCGCTATGGGACGCGTGGGCTCTGTTGATTTGGCTGCTCAGCTTCGGGCGCAGGAGCATTCGTTGGCGCGACATTGATTATCGCATTCGCGAAGGAATGCTCGTTCCAGTAGCTCCTCCTGCCTCACATAAGTGAGCGCTAGAGACGTCATGTCTCACTGCCAACGCTGCAATTTTTTGTTGTAGTCATTGATTTGCGCCGACGAAACGACGAAAGAGGAATATGGGAGCGAAGATCGCTGTAGCCGGAGCCGGCATTTACGGTGCGACGGCTGCCATTCGGTTGTCTGAACGGGGACACCGCGTACATCTCTTCGACCCGCTGGGTGTGCTGCGCGCAGCATCCGCGATCAACCAGTATCGAATTCATGCCGGCTACCACTATCCCCGCAGCGCAGAGACCATCGCTGAAATCGGGGGAGCGCGCGCGGAGTTTGCAGAGGCTTTCGCCCCCGCCATCGTCCAGAACAGCCGCCATTACTACGCAATCCCCAAAGAGAACTCTCTCACTCCGCCCGATTTATACGAGACCGTAATGAGCAAGCATGGACTGCCGCTTCGGCCATGTCGTCCGGATTGGATGAATTTCAATTTCATCGACAAGTGCTACGAAGTCGAGGAAAACATTTATGATCCGGATGTTCTGAGAAGCCTCGTTGAGGCTCGCTTGAGCACTCAGAACATCCGCCTGCAGCAGCGCGAGTTCACGCCGGAGATGCGCCCCGATTACGATTTCGTTGTGTGGGCCGCCTACGGCTTGGGTCCAAGCCGGGGACTCTTCAAGGCCGCGAAATACCAGGTCGCGGAGAAAATGTTGATCGAACTTCCGCCAAAGTTGCACGGCGTCGCCCTGGTCGTCGTGGATGGCCCTTTTACGGGGTTCGATCCATATGGCAACTCTGTGCGTTCGCTCTTCGGCTCCGCAAAAAATACAAATCATTGGACCACCACGAACTCCAGCGATCCGATTCCAGCGCCTTACGCCGGGATTTTGAATCGGCCTGATTTTGAACCAGTGCCATTCACACGGTTTGCCGCCATGCGCGCGGATTGTTGCCTGAGCGTTCCGGCCGCGAAAGACGCTGTTTACATCGGCTCGCGTTTCACGATTCGCGTGGTGGAAGATAATCCGGAGCAGGACCGCAGAATCCTGTATGTTCGCGAGGGCGCCCCCGGCGAAATTCACATTTTCTCGGGCAAGGTCGTCAGCGCGGTGAAGGCCGCTCGGCTCGTTTGCGACAGGATTGCGGGAAAATGCGATGGCTGAAGAACCTGCCTACGTAATTCTCGGCCGGGGACGCTGGGCGGCGCGGATGCATGGCATCCTCGTTGCGGAAAATCGCCGCGCCGCCAGCGTTCCGCATACGCGCCGCGCGAGTGGCGAAACCGATGCCGCCTGCCGGTCTCGTCTCGCCGAAGCAATGCGCGCAAGTGGCGCGCAGATCGCCTGGCTCTGCGTGCTTCCCGGACCCCACGTTCCGTTGATGATCGAAGCAGCACTGGACGCGGGCTTGCACATTGTGGTGGAAAAACCATGGCAAAGTTCGCGACTCGTAACCGCTTCACTTGTAGAGAGAGCCAAGTCGCTCCGCCGCCTCATCGCCGTACATTTCGAATATTGCCTGCTTGAAGAAGTGGAACGCTGGCGCAGAGATTTTCATCCCGGAACAGGCTTTCGCTTTGGAGGCCGCTTCTTCTTGAGCCGTCCGGATCAGACAGGCATGCTCGCTATCGACAATCTGGGCTCGCATTTGCTCGCGATACGTGAGTACGCGGCCCCGAAGTCCGCGGTGCAAGAACTTCGCTGCGGCTATGAGCAGCCGGATGAACGCTGTGCCTGGCTGGAGAAGCGGAATACACGAGTGGCATTCATCGATCTTCTGGCGCATAAGGAGCCCATCATTCAGCGCTATATTGCGAAGATAGAGGCGTCGCTCGAAGGAGCAGACTTCCCTTTTGGCCTGGAATTTGCGTTGCAAGTGGCGAAGGAAGCAGAGACTCTCCGCTGAGAGTCACTATCGCCCCATGATGGGAATGCCAGCGCTCGAAGTACTAGCGATGGGAATGTTTCTTGGTTTTTTCCGCGGATTCGACGCCATTCTGCATCCGCGATGCACCCAAAGAGTTCCTCGCGGTCTTGCTCATCTGCAGGCGCCGGTCATTCCGCGGCTCGCGCCAATTTACCTGCGGCAGCATCAACGAAGCGTCCGCGCGATCGCGGTACTTGATTGCAATGTTCATTAGCGAATCCAGAAGAGAATCGGAAAGCAGATGCGGCTTCAGACCCAGATCGATCAACTTTGAGTGCTTCGCGTTGTAATAGTGCTCCTCGGCCTCGACGCGTGGATCTTGCAAGTGATCGACTTCGACGTTTAGGCCCATCTTCTTGCCCGCAGCCACGGTCATCTTGGCCAACTCGAGGACGGAGAACTGTTCCGTGAACTGGTTGTACACGCGGCATTCTCCCCGATTGGCCGGATTCTCGCAGGCAATCTCAATGCATCGCACGGTGTCGCGAATATCCAAAAACCCTCGCGTCTGGCCACCCTTGCCATAAACGGTAAGAGGCTGCCCGATCGCTGCCTGGATGCAAAAGCGATTCAGCACCGTGCCGAAAACGTCGTCGTAATCGAACCGGTTGATGAGCGCCTCATCCATGACCGTTTCGTCGGTCATCGTTCCGTAGACCACGCCCTGGTTCAGATCCGTGGCGCGCAAGCCCCAGATCTTGCAGCTGAACATGATGTTGTGGCTGTCATGTACCTTCGAGAGGTGATAGAAGGAACCGGGCTGCTTCGGATAGGGCAGGACATCTCTTCGCCCGTTGTGCTCGATGGTGATGTAACCCTCTTCAATGTCGATATTCGGCGTGCCGTATTCGCCCATCGTCCCGAGCTTCACGAGATGGCACTCGGGCCGGTGCTCGCGAAGCGCAAAGAGCAGATTCAGCGTCCCCACCACGTTGTTGACTTGCGTGAAGACGGCATGGCTCCTGTCGATCATCGAGTAAGGCGCGGAGCGCTGCTCGGCGAAGTGCACCACCGCATCAGGCTCAAACGCGCGCAGGGTGGACGCTAGAAATTCGTAATCGCAAACATCTCCATAGAAAGATTCGATCGTCTTGCCGCTCACTGCCTGCCATACGCGCAAGCGGTCCGAGAGCGGCCGAATGGGAGTCAGGGTCTGCGCATTAAGCTCGTGGTCCCACAGCCGGCGGACAAAATTGTCAACAATGGCAACGGAGTGACCTTGCTTCGACAAATATAAGGCGGTTGCCCACCCGCAGTAGCCATCTCCCCCAAGCACAGCAATCTTCATCGCTCCTCCTTAAAGAAATCCCCCTGTGTCTGTGGCCGCGTCGAGCGGCGTCTTTCCCTTGCGCCAGGCCGAGCTGGACAAATAGGCGAGCTGGAACCGTCCTGCCTTACTCTCCGTCGATTGTTTCTGGGTACAGTATACGTGATTAGAGCCGAATCCCTCTATTTGTGCTCCGAAAAACCTACAACGAATTGCCGAACCAGTTAGTGGTCACACGCCGGCTTTTTCTATCAACAACGCAGTGGCAAGACATGGCGCAAATAGTGAGGTTGTCGAAAAAGCCTTGAGTGCGGTGGAAACCATCGAGACGTTTTCCATCTGTGACGGTCGCACCGCACTCGGTGACGAGATGGAAACAACAAGGGAATGATTGGTGAGGATGCTTTTCCCGCCGCTCTTGGCCAGCACATCGAGTCGATCGCGCCCGACGAGATTCTCGAGACGGGGCAAGTCGGAATCTAGCGCGACCAAATAATAGCGCTCGGACTCTAACCAGAGCTCCTTAAACTGAGAATCATCAATGAATATATTCGGGGCGCCTGGAGCATAAGAGCCGTATTCCAGGTTGTTAAATCGCCCATTCAGAATCAGAGCCGGACGGTTTGTATAAAAAAAGATCGAAGAAAAAGTGTAGTACGGGCGGCCGGAGATCAGCTTGCCCTCAGGAGCTCGCAACAAGACTTCCGCCAGCGGACGCGAAGATAAATAAGGATCGAAAGTGACCATGGCCAGACGAGCCGCATGGAAGAACAGCACCATCATGAAAGCGGCAGCGAGAAAAGCGCGCAATCCAGCGGATCGAAATGCCCCGAGAGCCCCAACCAGAAACGCTGTACTCGCGAACAACAGAGGAACACGCAGGTAAGCAAACGATTGGATGGTCAGATCCTCCATGTGCCCGAGAGAAAGCGTGTAGGCTTTGGGATGCTGGCTGAGCGCCGTCGAGATGTCTCCCGGAGCGGGCACATGACGCACGAGGATGAACAGAGTTAGCGTGACAATCGCGGCGGCGGCCGCAACTCCGCAAAGGACATATGTGCCCCGGCGTATCCAACTCCCTCCCGAAGCCATCGCGGAACCAAGGAGCAGCGCCAGCGCCGGATAACACGGCATGGAGTAATACTCCTGCGTCGTAGAAAACGTGAAAAAGATCAGGAGAAAGCCCGTCCAGCAAAGAGCCAGGAGCCGCATCTTTCCCGCGCGGTCGAGCGGTTTGAAGGAAAGTTTGGCGACCGCGGGGAAGTACACGCTCCAGGGAAAAAGCCACAAGAGATGGAATAGCCAAAAGTAGAAGCGAGGAACTGTATTGTAATCGCGCGGGTATCGGAGATTTAAGAAGCGAAGAAGCTGTTCGTTGATAAAGAAAAACCACAGGAATCCATGGTATTGCCCCGGGCCGCTGTGCAGACCAAAATAAAAGTGGGGCGGGTTGCGCAGCGTGGCGACGATGTGCCAGGGCGCAGCAATCAGCAGGACAATCAGAGCGCCGCTGAATGGCTGAAGCCGCTTCCAGGTTCTCGCTGAAAATAGCTGGTGCGTGAGCAGCAGATAGGCGACCCCGCCAGCGAGTGGAAACAGCACGCCGATAAGGCTCTTAATCAAGAGCCCCGTGCCCAGGCTGGCGGCGAAAAGGGCCGCCCACAGACGAGGATGCGGCTCTTCATCGTCGAGCGCGCGGAGAAACGCCCAGATGGCAAGAGCGACCGTAAACGTGAGCATCACGTCCGGAATCAAAATGCGCGTGAACAAAAATAACCCAATGCACGTCGCCATGCACAAACCGGCGTAAAACCCTGCGCGTTTTCCAAACGCCCAGATACCCATCGCCGTCGTCAGCCAGGCCAGCCCCATGGCGCACACCGCAAAAGGAACGCGCGCCGCCCAATCGTGCACGCCGAAAATTTCGAAAGAAACGGCGATCGGCCAGAAATACAGAGGCGGTTTTTCGAGGTAGACCACTCCATCCAGACGCGGCGTCACCCAATCGCCAGTGGCCAGCATCGTCCGCGCACCTTGTGCGAGCACCGCATCCGAATCGTCCATCAAAGACGGTGGAGAAACGATGCAGCCAAGATAGATGGCTCCCGCAAAAAGCAGGACCGCTAAGTAGAGATACCTGTTTTTTCCTGTATCCAAGATGCTGGCGCCAGAGAAGCCGACGCTTGAATTCGCCATTTTTTCATCCATAGGAAGAGCAGGAGCAGTCCCCATAAGTGATAACCGATGTTGATGCGCCGCTCGAGGTGCAGGCGCACTAGCTCCTGGACCACGCCCGGCCGGAACAGTAGCGGATGCTCCGCGAGGCCTTCTTGCACTGTATCGAGCAGAAATTCGCGCAGCGGTCCGCGCATCCATTCGTGCGCCGGAATGTCGAAGCCGACCTTCTTGCGCCGCAGGATCTTCTCGGGCAGCTTGTTTTTCATCAGTTGCTTCAGAACGATTTTTTGCCGCGAGCCCCGCATCTTCAGTGAAGGAGGCAGCGTGGCGGCAAACTCCACGATGCGGTGATCCAGAAACGGCGGCCGCACTTCCAGCGAGTGCGCCATGCTCATGCGGTCGACTTTGTTCAAGATGTCGTCGGGCAGAAAGTATTTTTGGTCCCACCAGAGATATGGAGACACGCCGTCCTTTGGCGCCGGTGATTCGCGCAACTCGCCGAGGATAAGCTCGAGAGAATTTGGCAGCGGCACGCCCGAAAGAGAACGCGCCTCGGCGCCGGAAAAAGTTCCGTTCCAATAGACGTGGGCTTGCTCCGGCGGCAGAAGGCTTCCCTCGAGGAAGCGCTTGACCATATATTCGCGGCTAATCTTCTCATCGGAGACCGGCCACAACCGCGCAAGACCGAGAGCGCCGCGCAGCAACCACTTCGGCATGCGTCGCATCGGCCGCGCAAGTTGGTTCGCGCGATACGTCACGTAGCCGCCGAACAATTCGTCCGCGCCTTCTCCGCTCAGAGCGACGGTCACCTCCGTCTTGCTCATCTTCGAGAGGAACCACACCGGCAGAGCTCCGGCGTCCGAGCTGGGTTCATCGGAATAATAAGCGAATTCCTCAATCGCCCCGCGCAAATCGGCCTCGGGGTTCAGATCGAATTCCTGATGATCCGTGGCATACTGCTTCGCGACGCTCCGCATATAAGCCGTTTCGTCAAAGGTTCTCCCAAGAAAAGAAATGGAAAGAGTTTTGATAGGTTTCGCTGAAGCCGTTGCGGCGTAGTGCAGAACCGTCGAAGAATCGATGCCCCCGCTCAACCACAATCCCAGCGGAACGTCCGAAAGCAGATGCTCGCGCACGGACTGCCGCAAGAGCGAATCCAGCTCTTCGCACGCGGAGTCGAGCGAGCACTCGCGGATCGGCCCCGGAGGCAAACTCCAATAAGTCTCGACGTGGACTTTTCCATCGAGCCATTCCAGCCACTGCCCCGGAGGCAACTTCTCGATACCTTCCACAAGCGTCCAGGGGCACGGAACGTAGTTCAGCGAGAGATAGCAATCGAGCCCCGCCAAGCTCAAGCGCCGCTCGAATTCCGGATGAATAAAAATGGTCTTGAGCTCGGAGCCAAAAAAAAGGTCTTCCCCGCGCCGGGCGATGTAGAGTGGCTTGATGCCCATGCGATCGCGCGCCAGAATCAGGCGACGCGAAGATTTTGTCCAAAGCGCAATAGCAAACATGCCTCGCAAACGCGAAAAGCATTCCGTGTCCCACTCGACAAAAGCGCGCAGCACCGTCTCTGTATCGGAATGCGAGTGAAACCGGTGCCCCAGTTTTTCGAGCTCCGCGCGCAGTTCGAGATGATTGTAGATTTCCCCATTGAAGACGATTGCAGTCTCGCCGTCATCCGTAACGACCGGCTGATCGCCGCCCTGCAGGTCGATGACTTTTAGCCTCGCCGCGCCCATCGAAAGAACGCTGGAACGCAGCACTCCGCGCTGATCGGGCCCGCGATGCGCCAACGTGGCTGTCGCGCGCTCGATGCGTTCTGGATCCGGCGCCCAATTTTTATGAGTAAATCCGGCAATCCCGCACAATTTCGAGTACCTTTCGGCTGCCGGCGCACTTTTCCGGCGCTTCAACCGCTGCCTTTCGCGCTGGCGCTCCGGCCCAGGCGCGCCACCGCAGCATACATCCGTTATCCCAGCGCAACCAGCGCAACTCCCGCACACACCATCACGACGCCGGCCCAGCGCGCCGCGTTCACATCTTCACCCAAAATATATTTGGCCCCAAACGTTCCCACCACATAACTCAAAGCCGACGCCGGAATCACAAAACTGATCGGTTCCCACGAAAGCAGCACCAGCAACGCATAAAACGAAAGGGCCATCAACGGCACGCCGGCCCAGAACCAGCCGTTGCGCAGCGCTTTGCTTAGAAATCGAAGCAACTCCTTCGGCCGCAATCGCTCTGGCTCGCCCGTGGCCTTCATGCCTCGAGTAATCGCAATCTCACCACCGGTGCTCCCAAAGATAAGAAAGGAAAGAAATACGGCAACATGCATCATGCCAAAACCTCGCTTCGCACCGCCGTCGTGCGCGGTTTCGTTTGTCCAACCAGCAGCACTCCCACGCAGATCAAGACCACTCCAACCCAGCGCCGCGGCGAAACCGCCTCGTGCAAAAACACCACCGCAAGAAATGTAAGCAAAGCGTAGCCAAACGCCCCCGCGGGCATCACGTAGCTGTAATCCGCCCAGCTCAAAACCGTCATGTAGCTGAGCATAAATCCGCAAAGAAAAAATATCCCGACCCACAAGGTTCCATTGGTGACGGTCATGTGGAAAGCGTGCGCGAGCCCGGGCGCGGAAAGCTCCACGGCGCCAATCTGCAGCATGGCGCGCTTCAACATCAAGTCTCCGGCGTTGGCGCACACCACCATTGCGCACACCATGACCAGTGTTTTTACCCGCAGCCTGCCCTCAGTTGCCATTGTGTTTAAGATTTAATCGTTCCCGGATGACGACGGAGTCTCCGGCACCGAAATCATGGGTTTCTGCAGGTCGCCGCCCTGCCGCACCCACTTCCAGCGTTCCGCCCGCAGCTTCAGGAAGCTCGTCGCTTCGTCGTAGAGCCGTTTGCGTTCATGCGCGTCCCACAAGGCTTCCTTCACGATGCGCCACACTACGCGCGGCCGGAAGTAGTACTCATCGTAGAAACGGTTCACGCCGCCCATCATCTCGGCTTTCGAGAGATGCGGATACTCGATGTGCGGCAACTGGTGCCCGCCGGAATCCGCCAGCGCTTCCACTTTCAGGAAGCCTGCTTTGGCCATCGTGTCATGCAGCTCGGTCCCAGGCATGGCATGCGCCAGTGAAACCTGAATCGTCTCGCAATCCAGCTCCTTTGCGAAATCAATGGTTTTGTTGATGGTCTCCTTGGTCTCGCCGGGCAATCCGATTATAAAATCCCCGTGGACCTTAATTCCCACCTTTTTGCAGTTCTTCATGAAGTCGCGCGCCATCTCGACAGTCGCGCCTTTTTTGATGTTCTTCAGAATCTGCGGATCTCCGGACTCGAATCCCACGATGAACAGCCGCGCTCCACCGTCCGCCATCGCCTTCAATTCTTCATATTTGCTGTGGCACCGCGCCGTGCAAGACCACCGGAATTTCAGCGGTTTGAACTTCTGGCTCAACTCGATCGCCCGGTCTTTTCGGATATTGAAAGTGTCGTCGTCGAAGAAAATCTCTTTCATCTGCGGGAAATATTCGAGCGTGTTCTTCACTTCCTGCACGACGTTATCCACGGACCTCGTCCGCCACGCATGCCCCGAAACCGTCTGCGGCCACATGCAGAACGTGCATAGCGCCGGGCATCCTCGCGTCGTATAGAACGAAACGAACGGATGCAGCAAAAACGGCACGTTATATCGCTCAATCTGCAAGTCGCGCTTATAGGTGTCCGTGGCAAACGGCAGCGCATCCAACTCCTCGGTGTGCAGCTGGGGCCGCGGCGCGTTGTGAACCACCTTGCCTTCTTTTCGAAAGCTGACGCCCATGATCTGCTCAATCGGTTTTCCGTGCGCGTACTCCGCCACTGAATGATCAAATTCCCCGCGCGTCACAAAATCAATGTCTTCGCTCGCCATCAAAGTCTCGTCCGGCTTGATGTGCCCGTGCGGCCCAACGAACGCGATCTTCAGTCCAGGATTACTTTCCTTGATCTTTCGAATCAGCTTGATGTCGCTATGGAATCCAACAGTGGAGGTGTACAACACCAGAAATTCGTAGTCCTTGCAAATTTCGATGGTTTGCTGCCAATTCACCTTGTGCGGCGACGCATCCAGCAGCCGGCTTCCCGGAATCAGTCCGGCAGGATAGGACAGCCACACCGGATACCAATACGACTCAATCTCGCGTGTCGCGGGCCACCGCGAACTTGCCCCACCGTCGAAATTCTCAAAACTCGGCGGATTCAACAACAAAGTCTTCATTACATCCGGCATTCATCACCCTCAGTCTTCCGAATCCAATCATAACAATGCAAAATATTCCGTTTTGCGCCCTAATCGTTGTAGAGCTGGACTGCGCCTCCGGCCAGTCCAGAGATGCCTCCGTGACTGGATAACAGTTTACCCGACTTGGTTGCCTACGCTCAATTCTTTCTGTGATCAGGCCGTTTCTGTATGGAAACACTGGCTAAAGCACTTGGTTGCGACATCCAAAGGCCATCGTCTCGCCCGACACTCAGATCTCCGATCAACTCACCATGTCCGGCGCGAAGCCCGCAAATCTGCTCCAGGACCCGCACGAAACCTTTTCCACATCTCCTGGATAATCGCCGCTTTGATTCGTTTCAATAGACGGAATAGCGGTTGACTATTTACCGCTCTGTTATACATTTGTGCCTGGTTCCATCCAGGAGAATTGAGGTTGGGATGCCAGCAATGCACACATACCCGGCTCTCCATCCCGTCATTATTGTTGTGGAAGACTTGGATTCGCTTCGTCAGAGCATTCAACAGATTCTGGAGGACGCTGACTTTCTTGTCCTACCCGCGGCAAATGCCCACCAGGCGCTTGAGTTGGCTCAATCTTGCGCGAGCCCCATCAACCTTTTGATTACCAATCTAAATCCAGCCGGCATGCCCGGGCCGGACTTGGCTTTTCTTCTGAGAAAACGTTCTCCGAAAATGAGCGTCCTCTATAACTCCGCAAATCCTCTTGCGGCTCTGGAAATTCCTGACCCCGCCGAAGTGGTCTCCTCCATGCTCCCCAGGCCCTTCAGCAGAACAAGACTGCTCGGCAGAATCAATACGCTTCTCGCTGCTCACACGTCTCCTTAGCCAGTTTCTTAGCGAGCGGAAAGTGCAGCGCCTTCTGCTCCGAGAACTTCCGCGGTTGCCGCCGAAAGCTCGTCCCAGATTCGCGGAAGCCACTCGAAATGCTCCGGTTTCATGAGCACGGACCGCAAGCAGGTCACGGTTTCGCGGTCGCGCTGCATTGCTCCAAGGTTTGCTGACCAAAATTCCGTTGGTAGTTCCGCCACGGCTAGATGCAGATTCCGTTTGGCAGCAGCATCGAAAATCCGGCGGCTAAGCGACGATCCATCACTCACTTTTTTTGCTCGCGGAACAAAAATCACGATGTCCAGTTCCGGCACAAACGCCGCGGCGAATCGCTCATCCTTTTCGAGTCTCTCATGGAGCGCCAGCGCAGCTGCTCTGCCGCTCTCCAGGCCGCGGGCGAATTCTCCACCGCGCACCAGCGGCAAGAGTTTCTGCGTCGTCCACAGCGCTGCTGCCGCGGCCCCCGGCCGGGAACATTCCAGACTGATCTCTCCCAAATGCAATTCGGCGGAGCTGAAATAGGTGTAGGGAGAATCGTGCTTATAAAAACGCCCCGCCGAAGGATCGCGAAACAAAACGCAGCCGCAGCCATACGGCTGTAACCCGTGCTTGTGCGGATCGATCACTATGGAATCCGCCTCTCCGATTCGCGCAAAGGCCCTCGTGGCTTCTTCTCCCAAATTCTCTGCAAGCACAAAATACCCGCCGTAAGCGGCATCCGCGTGCACTCGAAAACCGTGCTTCTCTCTCAGAGCTAGAATTTCCGGAAGCGAATCGACCGACCCAGTCGCGGTGGTGCCCATCGTGGCAACCACGGTGCCCACGTCGCCGCGCAAAACGCGCTTTGCCAGCGCGTTCACGTCCATGCGCCCGCGCGCATCGCAGTCCACGCTCTCAAATTGCAATTGCAGCACCGCACTGATGCGCTTGTGCGTATAGTGTGCTTGTTCGCTGGCAAGAATTTTCTTTCCTGGATTCACTTGCGAAGCCACCCATAGCGCTTCGAGGTTCGCCATCGTACCGCCGCCGCAAAGGTGCCCGAGAAATTCTTTCCACCCAAACATTGCGGCGATCTGCGCAACCGCCTCCTTCTCCATCGCGGAGGTCGCGCGCCCTCCATCGAGCGCGTGATTGTTGGGATTGATCCACATCGCCAGCGCGTACGCCAGCCGCGCTGCTGGATGCGGCGGTTTGAGCATCTGTCCCGCATACATCGGATGAAAGTAGGGGTAATTATCGTGCAGCCGCTCACTAGCGGCATTCAGAGCCTCGGCGATCCCCTCAGTCCCCGGCACTGTCGATTCGAAAGCGGGCAATCCCGCGAAGCCCGCGTCCAGCTTCTTAGCAGCTTCCAGAAATGCATCCAAACTCTTCAAATCCAGTTGCACGGATCACCGGTCAATCATCACGAATCGCGATTCTCGAGTCACTATTCACTACCCCCTGCTCACCAATCACCTCTTTACTGCCAAACCTTGTCCAACTCCCCGGCCGTCTTCAGCAAATCGAGCTGCGCCTGTTGCCGCTGGAAATTCGCATCCAGAAAAGCCATCCATTTGTCATTCTCTTCAAGTCGTTCTTTCTCCACATCCCGCAGATTCACTTTCCCTTCGTTAAATTGCTCTTGCAGCACCGCGATATTTTGTTGCGCCAGTTGTAACTCCAGCCGTGCCACTTCCTTCGCCGCGTCGCGTTCCCGTAGCTGCAGTGTTTTCCGCCGCACCTCGGCGCTCACCTGCGTCTTCTTGCTCGCCAGCGTCGCCTGTGCCGTTTGCAGGTTTATCTGCGCCAGCCCGATGGACTCCTTTATTCTCGCGCTGAACAGTGGTATCTGCACTTGCACCCCGGCGTTGAAATTGTTCCTCTGAAACTTGTTAAAAAACTCAGCGTAATTGTTGAACTTCGCCAGCAAGCTGTACGTGCTAACCACTTCAAGCGTCGGGAAGTATCCTCTTTTTTCGCCTCTCAGCCGGAACTCTTTCGCTCGTACGTCGGACTCCGCCAGCCGCAAACTCGAGTTATTTTGCATCGCCATGGCCACAAGATTCGCGCCCTCTTGCTCCGCTTCTCCCGGCAATTCTTCCGGTGTCACTTCTATGACTTGCTCGTCTCCCAGCCCCAGCTGCCCGCGCAGGAAAACTTCCAGCTCGTCTTCGCGCCCCTCGAGCTGCAGAATTCTCTGTGTCACCTGCGCTTTCGTCAGTTGGGCCTTCGTCACTTCCACGGGCAGCTCGTACCCTTCTCCTTGCCGCTCCTGCGTCACCTGCAAAATCTTGTCTGCACTCTCCTGCTCCGCGCGCAGAAGCTCCAGTGAATGCCGCACCTTGGCCAATTCCAAATAAGCCATTGCCGTCCGCTCGACCACGCCGTTCTTCACGTCTTCCAGCACGATCTTTTGCGAACGTGCCTGCTCCTCCAATTCCTTTCCCTGTCCTTTCAGCGGTTCATTAAAAAGTTGTTCCGTGTAGGTCACGTTGAAGACCGAAGGCGCGCGGCCTCCCGGCGTCTCCGGGATCCCGTAGGTATAGCCCGCTCCGGACCCTGCGTACAGATTCGGCATAAATTCCGCTTTGCTCACCTGGGATGCATGCTCCGCAAGGCTGGCTTGCAGTCTTGCGACTTGGATGTCTTTGCTGTTCCTAAGCGCCATTTCAATCGCGCTCTTCAGGGTCAGTGACACTGTGGCGTTCTGTTGTTCTCCCGTTGCCGCAACAGTCCCCGCCGTTTGCGCCGCCTGTCCGCCAGGCGCTTGCAGCACAGCCTCTCCCTGCGCGCTCACCGTTCCGGCCATTAGCATCTCTCCCACGAGTAACGCTAACCCCGCGCCGCACACCGCCCCTGTAATTTTTCGCATTCTCCCGCTCCCCCGTTCTCGCCTCATTCGTACCTCAACGACTCAATCGGCTGCAGCTTGGCCGCCTGGCTCGCTGGCAAATATCCAAAGAACAATCCCGTCGAGCACGAGACCACAAACGCCAGCACTACGCTCAACGACGACACGGGCACACGCAGGTTTCCCGGAAGAAACATTTGCACGACTGCTGGTATCAGTAACCCGATCAGAATCCCCAGCACTGCCCCGCCTCCGCTGATTAAAAACGCTTCCGTCAAAAACTGATACATGATCTCCCTGCGTGCTGCTCCGATGGCTTTGCGGATTCCGATCTCCCGTGTGCGCTCCGTCACCGTCACCAGCATGATGTTCATGATCCCGATTCCGCTTATCAGCAACGCGATAAACGCGATCACAATCAGCACAATCGTCAGCGCCAGCGAAATATCTCTCGCCGCTTTCAATATCGCCGTCAGCGTCTGCACGTTATACTCCGCCGCGCTCGGATGCCTGCTCCGCAGCAACTCCGTCAATTGCCGCTCAACTGCCGGCACGTCCTCCGGAGTCCGGGCTTGCACGTCCAGTACCTTCAACGTATTCACGCCCGCGTAGTACTTGATCAGGCCAAACGGTATCAAAACAGTTTCCGTCTGAATGTCGGAAAGCCCAAAGGTCTCCACCCTCTCCTTAAAGACCCCGATGATCGTGAAGATAAGTTCCCCCACGTGCAAATCGCGGCCTACCGGATTGTCCAGTCCGAAAAGCCGCTTCGCCAGTTGCGGCGTGATTACGCACGTCTTGCTCCTGCTCTGCATGTCCAGGTAATCGAAAAAGCGGCCGCGCATGACGATCAGCCTGCGAATCTCCCGGTAACCCTCGGTCACACCGATCAGCGTGACCGGCCTCACCACGCCCCCCGCTACCACGGACATTTGCATGTCGCTCGTTCCCGCCGCTTGGGCAACCCCGGGAATCGTGTCCTTCGCAGCCTGCATGTCGTCCAGCGTCATTTCGTAGCTCAATGGCTGGGCCTTCTCCGATGTTCTGATCAGCTCCGCCCAAACAAGGTTCGAGCCCACCGCCTCTATCTGCGAAATGACAAATTTCCTGCTGGTCAACGCCACTGTTACCACCAGCACGATCGACGCGCTTCCGATAATCACGCCGAGCGACGTCAGCGCCGCCCGCAGTTTGTTCGCGCGCAGCGCGTCAATCGATACGGATAGCGTTTCCCGTAAGTCCATCATGAAGGTTTACTCGCCCGCGTCCGCCAAACCCGGCAGCGCCGCAGGAATTCCAGCCGGCGGCGCCCCCCGCATTTCTTCAATTCTTGCGCAGCCGTTTGAGGGCTTCCCTCGCGCTTTTGTCTTTCGCATCCAGTTGCAGAGCCGCCTCGTACTCTTTCGCCGCCAATTCCTTTTCGCCTTTGCTCTCATACGACCGGCCCAGCCATTCGTGTGCCGTCGCGTACCTTGGATAACCCGTCCGCTTCGGCGCTGTTTGCAAATACTCCCGCAGCAATCGCTCCGCTTCTTGCGGTTTTTCATTCTTGAGGATCAATCCCACCGCTCCATAGAATAACGCGCGAGAATCCGAGGGACTTGCCTGCTTCCCAAGCTCCGCGACCTCCGTCAATTTCTCTGCCTGGTTTCGTCTTACCGCGTAATCGCCGATGTCGTAAATTCGGTCCGCCGACCTCGGCTGGCTTTTCAGCGCCGATTGGAACTCGGCATCCGCCCCCGCGAAATCTTTCTTTTGTCGCCGGCAGTTTCCTTCCGCATAGTGCCATTCCGAGGCATCCATGGACTTGAGTTTCTCGATCTCCGCCTTGGCCTTTTCTTCGCCGCCGCCCACGATGCCCGGTGCGCTGCAGTAATATTCGATTAGCGCCTGCCGCGCTGAATAATTCCTGTCGTCGAGCTGCACGGCCGTCGCGAACTCCCGATGTGTTTTTCTGGCCAGCCCTAGCGCCGTAAACATCGACGCATGCGAGGCCTTCTCTCCGTAAGCCTTTCCTAACCATTCGTGATACACCGAATTCTGCGGATCGATGGCTACGGCCCTTTCCGCGCTGGCGATGGCCGCTTCAGGCTCCTCCAATTCCAGGAATGACTTTGTCAGCACCAACTGGATCTCGCCGTTGCGCGGCTCCCGAGCCGCCGCCGCTTGCAATTCCTTCACCGCCTTGGTGTAATCGCTCTTCTCGTAAGCCCGCTGCCCGGCTTCCGCCGCGTCGCTTTGCCTGGACGCCGCCAAAATATTCGTGGTTGCCGCCAGTAACACAATTTGCAACACCCACAATTTTGTGAGCTTGCGTGTCCCCGATCTACGCCGCATTCGTACTCACAACCTGAACGGTCATGCCATCGTGCAAATCCGCATCTCCGGGCAGCGCCACCATCTCCCCTTCGTGCAATCCGCTCAATACTTCATAGCTTGTCGCGTCTGCGATCCCCACTGCAATTTCCCGCTTCTCCAGTGTGGATTTCCCCACGCCCAATTGGTTTGGCTTCACCACATACACATATCGATGTCCGCCCTCGTACGCCACCGCTCCCCGCGGCACCGCCAGCACGTTCCTGTGCTCCTTCGAATTGATCCGCACATTCACATTGATGTTCGGCAATAGCTCCAGCTTGTCGTTATTCACCGCGCACAGCAGTTCTCCTACGCTCCGCGTTCCGTGCGGAACCACTTGCTTGGGAATAATTTCCGTCGTTCCCTCCCAGCTCTTGTTCGGCAAAGCGTCCCACGTGATAATCACTGGTTCGCCCGCCTCCAGCCCGCCGAGGTCCGGCTCGTCGATGAACGCTCGCACGCGTACCTTGTGCAAGTCCGCCATTTCCGCCAGCAAGTCCCCCACCTTCACGTAGTCGCTCGTTCTCACTGGCAACGAGTACAGTGTTCCATCCACTGGCGCCGCGATTCGCTCGTTGCTCACCTTATCTTCGAGCGCCGCCATTTCGCTCAGGATCTGCTGCACCTGCAGTTCCCCGCGTTCCGCGTCCAGCCTCGCCTGCCGGTCGAATTCCTGTTTCACCGCCAGCAGCCTCGTCACTTCCTCCTTCTCGTTGACCAGCGCTTGCGCATTGGCGGCGAGATCCTCTTTCGTGGCTGCCTGTTCCGCTGCCATCCGTACCAGCGCGTCGTGATTGCGCTGCAATCGGTCTCGTTGCGCCTCTGCCTTGGCCAGATCCGCGGCTATTTTGGCGGCTTCATCCGCTTTTCCGCCGGCTTTTGCGGCCTTCAAATCGTCCTGGGCCCGCAAAAGTTTGGACCGCGTGTCCGCCAGTTGCGCTGCCACTTCCTTCACGTTCAGTTCCATCAAGAGTTGTCCCTTTTTCACCTTCTGGCCTTCCGTCACGTAAATCTTCTTTACAAACGTATCCAGCTGCGCCCTCATCACATACGGCGAAATCGGCTCCACTTTCCCGTTGCTGCTGATTGACGACACCAAATTCTCTCGCGTAGGCGTAACCACTGATATCTTAGCGGCCGGCTTCCTCCCGCTCAGCCACACCAGGAAATATGCAAACACCCCGGCCAACACCAGAAAAATCACGATCCGGTTTCTCAGTCTGTGATCCATCTTCTCCTATTCCGCCAATCTCTGGTCCGGCGCATCCAAGACACACAAAACCCCGCGCCCCAATGCTCTTCTCGTCCTTGTCCGTGGCTTGCTGCCCTGCCTCTGGCCAACCCCGAAGCGCTTCATTCTAACAATAGCCAAGCTGCTTTCTCTACCCCGCTTCCTAATAAGTGCCTCATCTCCAATACTATAAAGATGCGCGGCCCACCTTTCTGGATGCGCCGCGTCCCCCCATTCAGCCCGCCCAACTTCTTATCTCCTCTCGCGGCACGAGCTTAACCACCTCGAGCGGCCTCGAGCCGCAAATCGCCTGTCACAAGATGTGGATCATCAGCCCCCCACGACCGTTACTTTCCATTTCCCGCGTCCGTAGTAGACTGAGAAGCCTTTTTGCCCTGTCTTTTGATTGCTGCAAACGAGGGGTCCATCCATGATTGATGCTCGTGGCTTGTCCAAGCGCTTCCAGGACAAGAAGCGCGGTGAGATCCGCGCTGTCGATAACGTCAGCTTTCAGTGCCAGCCCGGCAAGATTTACGGCCTCCTTGGCGCCAACGGCGCCGGCAAAACCACCACGCTCCGCATGCTCGCCACCATCCTCGAGCCCACCGACGGCACCGCCATCATCTGCGGCTACGACGTAATCGAACAGCCCGAAAAAGTTCGCGCCAATGTTGGCTTCCTCTCCACTGCCACCGCCCTCTATCGCCGCCTCACTGCCCAGGAATTTGTCGAATACTTTGGCCGGCTCAACGGCCTAGACGAGCCCACTCTCAAAAAGCGCGTCGATACCATTTTCAATCGTCTCGATATGAATGGTTTCCGCGACCGCCGCTGCGACAAACTCTCCACCGGCATGATGCAGAAAACCTCCATCGCCCGCACCCTCGTCCACGATCCCCCCGTCATGATCTTCGATGAGCCCACCAACGGCCTCGACATCATGACTGCCCGCACTATCACCTCCTTCATCCGCGAATGCCGCAACAACGGCAAAACCGTCATCTTCTCCACTCACATCATGAGCGAAGTCGAAAAGCTCTGCGATACCATCGGCATCATCCAGTCTGGCAAACTCCTCGTCGAAGGCACTCTCGCGCAACTCCGCGACAAATACTCCGAGCACGATCTCGAGGAAATCTTCGTCAAAGTTGTCACGCCCCACTACGTCGCTGAGGAGAACAACTAAAATGTCCCTGCGCAACGTCGGCATCGTCTATCGCAAGGAACTCACCGAAGCCATTCGCGACCGTCGTACGGTCATTTCCACGATTCTCGTACCCCTTTTGCTTTTCCCTGTTCTCAGCGTCGGCTTCGGCTCACTTGCTGTCGCTCTCGTGGGCAAGGCCAAGGAAGAAACTCCCAAAGTCATGCTACGTGGCGGCGCGGATTCTCCTGATGTTGTCGCAGGCCTGAAAAAGCTAGATAAAATCGAAATCGTTCCCGAATCGCCCGATTGGAAAGACCAGATCATCAACAAGGAAATTCGCGCTGCGGTAGAAATCCCAACAGATTTCCAGACCGATGTCGCTCAGCAAAAACCAGACACCGTCAAGATTTACAATTACGAAGGCGAACTAAAATCTGAATTTGCGACCGATAAGGTCGAAAAGTACTTGAAGGAATACAGCGACACTGTGGTCAAGGACCGTCTCGCCGCCAAAAACCTGCCCGTCGGAGTACTGAAGCCTTTTGAGTTAAAGAGGGAAAATGTTGCTCCGCCCGAAAAAGTCAGCGGCGCCGCTTTCGGCGGCATCATCGGCTACATGGTCATTCTTCTCTGCATGACCGGCGCGATGTATCCCGCCATGGACCTCACCGCCGGTGAAAAAGAGCGCGGCACCATGGAAACCATTCTTTCTAGCCCCATTTCCCGCACCCATCTTGTGCTTGGCAAATTCTTTCTAATCCTGACCGCCGCCCTTGGCACCGCTGCGCTTTCCGTCCTCTCCATGGGCGTCTCATTCTCGGTTTTAGGTCACTACACCGGAAAAACGGCCAGTGGGCGTGCTGCTGCTGCTGGCTTCCTCCTTCATCTCGGCCCCAAGACAGTTATTTCCGTCTTCCTTATGGCTCTCCCTATCGCCGTTCTTTTCTCCGCCGTCCTCATGACTATCGCGCTCTTCGCCAAAACTTACAAAGAGGCGCAGAGTTATCTGACGCCGATGACGTTTATCGTCATCATCCCCGCTATCGCATCCATGCTTCCCGGCGTGGAGCTGACTTCCAAGCTCGCCCTCGTCCCCATTCTCAGCACCAGCCTTCTTTGCAAAGAGCTGGTCGCCGGCACCTATCACTGGAATCTAATCGCCATCATCTTCTCATCCACATGCGTTTACGCCGCCGTCGCCCTCTTCATCGCCATCAAAATGTTCCAGCGCGAATCCGTCCTCTTCCGCTCTTAACCTCCTTCCCTTGTGATTCTGTCACCCTAACGGCAACATACAAGTGTCACCCTCCTGTCTCAAATCTTTCGAGCTTGAGCAAGGCCGGAATACTTTCGGTCTCACTTTCATACCTGCAGCGAGATAGCGAAATCAAGGCAGGAGTTATGTTTACTTTTAAACTATTTAGAATCAACACCCACGAAGATGTCCTCAAGTATTAATTCTAATCAACTTACAGAAAGGCTAAGCCCTTTATAATCCGAACTTACGGAAAACGGGGGGGGTAACGGAGGCTATGGACCGGGGTACAGACCGGGCACATCCCTGACACTGCTCAGCAACTGCCTCGAACAGGGTACTCCGTTTTCTCTTATATTCGTTAAGCCTATGCCCACCACCCGACGTCGCCGCCTCATCCGCATCCTGCTGATCCTTCTTCTCTTTCCTCCACTCCTGGCAGGCGTCGCCGGCTGGCTCGTCGCCCCGAGCTTCCTCCATCCCATCCGCCGCGAACTCACCCCCGACCTCATCCGCGAAGCCAACGCTTCCATCGCCTATTCCGGTGGCCACCGCGAAGACTTCAACGTCCGCGCTCCCGACGGCATAATGCTCCGCGGCTGGAAAGTCTCTCCTCCGAATCCCAACGGAAATTGGATTCTCCTCTTTCACGGCGTCGCCGATAATCGCGTCGGCGTCGTCAGCCAATCTGAGTTCCTGCTTCGCGCCGGTTACAGCGTCGTCATGATGGACGCCCGCGCTCACGGCGCCAGCGAAGGCCAACTAGCCACCTACGGCTGGCTCGAACGAAACGATACGCGCGCCATAGTCGATGCGCTGGTTCTCTCCGAAGTCGGGCGCTATACGGATGAGCAGTTGAAATCTGGAAAATGGAAACTCGAGCCCGTCAGCGACGCGGACCTAAAAAAACCAGTTCACCCGGCCGAGCCCCGGCCCGGCGCGCCTTTGCATATTTTTGCGCTCGGCGAATCGATGGGCGCAGGCATCGCGCTGCAATCGGCGGCCGTCGATCCGCGCATCGAAGGCGTCGTCGCCGAAGCCTCCTTCGCCAACTTGCGCGAAGCCTCTTTCGATTACGCCGGCTTGCGGCGTTCACCCCTTCTCGGCAAAACGCTCTTCCGCCCCTTTAGCTGGATGCTGCTCTATCACGCCGAAAAATTGACTGACTTTCCAATCGCCGAAGTCTCCCCGGAAAAAGCCGTCGCCTCCCGCGCCTTTCCCGTCCTCCTCATCTGCGACGAAAAGGACGAAGCGCTCCCTTGCCGCCATACCCAGATGATCTACGCCGCCGCCCGCGGCCCCAAACAATTCTGGGAAGTCCCCGGCGCATTCCACACCGCTGCCCTCGGCTTCCAGCCCGCCGAATTCCAGCGCCGTGTCCTGGAGTTTTTCGCTAACATTGCGCAGACCAAGCCCGTCCAATAATCTGTGCGCCGCTGCATTGCTTTTGTGGCACAGGCAATCTTGCCTGTGCGGTTTCTTGCGAAGGTGGGACAGGCATTAGTGCCTCTCAGGCGTCGGAACCTTACTGATGCAGCGATGACAACGAATTAGGCTCTGCCGTTAGACCAGGACGCCCGGACCAAAAAGGTGCAGCGCGGGTCTTTTCTCCTCCGCGTGCTAAAATCACAGGTTCATGCCGGACGCTCCTCTCATCTCGGTTCATGCCCTCTCCAAGCACTACCGCAGTTTCAAACGGCGCGAAGGCATCCTCGGCGGCCTCGCGAATCTTTTTCATCGTGAATACCAGTCCGTCAAAGCCGTCGAAAATATAAATTTTGAAATCGGCCGCGGTGAAATGGTCGGCTACATCGGCCCCAACGGCGCCGGCAAATCAACCACCATCAAAATGCTCACCGGCATTCTGGTGCCGACCTCCGGCGAAATTCTGTCGAACGGCTTCGTCCCCTGGCGCCAGCGCGCCGCTTACGTAAAAACCATCGGCGTGGTCTTCGGACAGCGTACGCAACTCTGGTGGGACATCGCCGCCGTAGAATCGTTCAAATTGTTACGCCGCATCTACGATGTCTCGCAGCGTGATTTCGACGAGCGCATGGAACTTTTCAATCAAGTCCTCGGACTCACCGAACTGCTCCACGTTCCCGTCCGGAAACTCTCTCTCGGCCAGCGCATGCGCTGCGACCTCGCCGCCGCGCTCCTCCACAATCCTCCAATCCTCTTTCTCGACGAGCCCACCATTGGCCTCGACGTCGTCGCCAAGGACCACATTCGCCAGTTTCTCCGCGCCATCAACCAGCGCTACAAAACCACCGTCCTTCTCACCACGCACGATCTCGACGACATCGAAGAACTCTGCCGCCGCATCATGATTATCGACCGCGGCACCGTCCTCTACGACGGCCCGCTGTCCCGCCTGAAAGAGCAGTTCCTCCGCACCAAGCAAATCAAATTTATTCTTCGCGACGGCGATCAAAGCGCCCGCCTCGCCGCATTCGAACAAAATCTGCCCGCAATCGCCCCGAATGGCGGGGACGCTCCAACGCTGCATCTCGAGCGACTTGATGAAATGACGTGCCGCTTGCGCTTCGACCGCGCCCGCGTCTCTTCCAGCGACTTGATCCGGCAGATTCTCGCCGCCGTCGAAGTCCGCGATTTCGTCATCGAAGACGAGCCCATCGAGGAAATCATCAAGCGCATCTATTCCGGCGAAGCCGAAATGAATTTGTGTCAACCAGAGGAAAAGAACGGTTCCCCGGTGGTCCGGTAAGATCACGGCGCTGATGCGAACAAACGATATGGCCGCCACGGAAACACTTCCGCTTCCCGTTCGCAAGCCTTCGCCGCTCGCAAGCCTGAAGGTTTACGCCGAATTCATCCGCATCGGCTTCGTCAATATCCTTGCGTTCCGATTGCGCTACTACACCGGAATCATCACGTATCTCATCAACGTCACGGTCTACTACTTCATTTGGCGCGCCGTCTTCGCCAACGCGAGCGGCCCCATCGCGGGATTTTCGCTTCCACAGATTCTCACTTACGTCAGCGTCGGGTGGATTCTGCGTTCCTTCTACTGGAATACGATCGACCAGGAAATGGCTTATGAGGTGATCGACGGGAAAATCGCGATGGATTTCATCAAGCCCGTCTCCGTGCAGTGGATGTGGCTCGCGCGCGCCATGGGAGAATCCGCGTTCCGCCTCATCCTCCTCACCGCGCCGACGGCCATCGTCATCGCTCTGCTCTTTCCGGTGCTGCCACCGGCCTCGAAACTGAATTTCGTGTTTTTCCTCATCGCGGCCGTAGGCAGTTTTTTCATCATGGGCGCGCTCAATTTCCTCATTGGCACCTGCGCCATTCCGCTCACCTCCATCCTCGCCCTGATTCGCGCGAAATTCTGGCTCATCGAGTTGCTAAGCGGCTTGCTCATCCCGTTGAATTTCTTCCCGCGTCCGCTCCAGATTATTTCCTCGTGGCTGCCGTTCGAGCACATCGCCTACACGCCGCTGCAAATTTATCTCGGCCGCCTTTCTCTCGGCGCAACGCTTCGTCTCCTCGCTATTGAGTATTTTTGGGTAGTGGCGCTCATTTTCCTCGGCCACGTCTGGTGGGTGCGCGCTACGCGCAAAATCACGATTCACGGTGGCTAAATGATGGCGGCCAGATGAAAGACGCTCTCATCAATTTGAAACGGCACGCGGCGCTGCTCGGCTCCTACTTCGCGCAATACGCGAAAGTCCGCGTCAGTTATCGCGGCGACTTTTTCATCTCCGCCGCCACCTCCGCGGCGGCGACGATTTTTTCGCTCGCCTTCGTTCTAATTCTCTTCGCGCGCATTCCAAGCCTTTCCAACTGGCGCATGGAAGAAGTCGTCTTTCTTTACGGCTTCTCGCTCATCCCCTTCGGTCTCTTCAACATCTTTTCGCTCAACCTTTACGAATTCGGCGCCACTTACATCATGGAAGGAAAATTCGACCGCGTTCTCCTGCGCCCCCTCTCTTCTCTCTTTCAGGTGGTCTTCGATGCCTTCCGCATTGAGTCTCTCCAGGAAGTCGTCATCGGTCTAGCCGTGGTGATCTGGGCTTCGCGCCGGCTTCACTATCACTGGCACGCGCTCGACATTCTTCTCCTCGTGTTCTTCGCGCTCTGCGGCGGCATCATCTACCTCTCCGTCTTCCTTTTTCTCTCCACCTTCTCTTTCTGGTTCGAGGATCGCATCGGCATCCATCCGCCCTTCTGGAATCTCCTGGCCTTCGGCCGGTATCCGCTCTCCATCTATTCCGGCTATATCCAATTTCTGCTCAGTTGGATTATTCCCTTCGGCTTCGCTACGTTTTATCCGGCTTCGCGTCTTCTCGGCCGCCCCGAGTTTCGCATCTACGCCCCGCTGATTCCTCTGGTCGCCGTGGCAACGTTCGCCCTCGCCGTTACCGCGTGGCGCATCGGCCTGCGCCG
>CAVRAJ010000002.1:0-533463 GCA_963718945.1 uncultured Acidobacteriota bacterium
GTTGGTGGGCCCGCCAGGATTTGAACCTGGGACCAACGGATTATGAGTCCGCTGCTCTAACCGCTGAGCTACGGGCCCCGCGCGATTGCAACATCTTATATCGAAACGGTTTGGCACACATCTATGATTCGAGGGCATTCTCAATGAATTCTCTCGATCATTAATTTCGTGTCTGTTGGCCATTGGCATTTCAGGAAGCGACGTGACATAACGTGACGCACAAACTCTTTCAGGCATTAAGGTTTTGACCTGTTCAGACAAATGCTGACGAGCCACGGCAGTCGATCAAACATCAGAGTCTCAGTCCGCCACTTTCGGGCAGGAACTTTTAGCTGGCGTCTAAAAATGAAAGCAGGTCAGTGATCAAGTTGGATGGACCGAACCTCTTTTTCGGCTATAAGCCCTTGCGTAAGATGTCGAACAGATCGATTTGAATAAACGCTGCCGGAGCCTCAGTTGAATAGAACGCCTGCCTTCCGGGGAGACGCAAATTCAATCCAAGTCATTGCTCCGGTTGCGCTTGCGAGGTCCGGGCCATGCTGGGTGTGCTCCAGAGCCAACTGGTCAGACCAAGGCCGTGAACGCGGGCACTCATTTCAGCAGCATCTCGCAGGCCAGCGTATATTTCAGGCAGCGGTGAAGATCACCTTCTGAAATCGCGGGGGCGAGGGGCATTGCGGCTATGCCGACAACGTCCCTTGGAATACGGTTCCAGCACCAAGAATCGTGGGCGACAACGCGAAATCGGAACAAAAATCTCGCCCTAAGAAAGCCTTGGTGAGGGCCTCCATTCGTTGTTTCTGCAAGTTTGTGCTGCTCAGGCCAGTTTCCCGCAACCTATTCCATACACAAGGCTTAGCAAGCGGCGACCCGGGTCTTCTTAATGCGCTCCAGCCCCATTTTGACCCACCAGAACGGTTGCTCCCGCAAAGACAACCGACTATGCTTCTAGTGCCGCGCCGGGGACCGCCGAGGGTGCTCCGCGGGGTGCTGACCTCATGCAAAAACTGAAGAAATTCTGCGCATGCCTGCTTTGCGTGCTCTTGTTGAACGCCGTTCCTTCTCCTGCAAAGACACATTCGAAGCCCGAAGGAAACGCACTCGACCAAATCCGAGCTTACATTTCGACGGGCTGGAATTCGCTCACTCGGTCACTCACGAATTGCGCCACGGTCGTGGACACGAAACTTGCTTCCGCTTCCGTTCTTTACCTTCCCGCGGATTTTGCGGAGCCTGCCTCGGTCCAACAGCTTCAGAAACAATGCAACGTCCAGGTTCTGCATCTCCCGTCGGCGCTTCATCACATCGGAGAAATGGACCCCGGCAAAATTGATCCAGCCGGGCTTCTCTATCTCGAAAATCGCTACGTCGTTCCAGGCGGAAGATTCAACGAAATGTACGGCTGGGACAGCTATTTCATCATTCGTGGTTTGGTGCGCGACGGCAGGATCGATCTCGCAAAAGACATGGTGGAGAATTTCTTTTTTGAAATCGAGCACTACGGCGGAGTGCTGAACGCCAATCGCACATATTACCTGACGCGCTCCCAGCCTCCGTTTCTCACCTCGATGATCCTCGCGGTCTACGACGCGCAGAACGAGAAGGGGAACCAAGACGATGCATGGCTCGCGAAAGCCTACGGCTATGCAGTCAAAGATCACGAATTGTGGACCAGCGAACCGCATCTTGCGGGATCGACGGGGCTCTCTCGCTATTTCGATTTCGGCAACGGCCCGGCAGCGGAAAGCGTGAAGGACGAAACCGGCCACTATCGGCAGGTGGCGGCCTATTTCCTGGGACAGCCGGATCTCGGCCGAAATTACTTGATTGAATCAAGTGCGTCGAAGCCGTCTCCGCTCGCAGCAGGCCCGCTCTTTGCGCTGCAGATTTGCGATGTCGCACGAACCATGACGCGGCCCGCTTGTGATCCCGCTGGAACTATCGCTTTAACGGCGGACTATTACAAAGGCGATCGAGCCATGCGCGAGTCTGGGTTCGACATTTCCTTTCGTTTCGGTCCCTATGGCGCCGCAACGCACCATTTCGCTCCGGTGTGCCTCAACAGCCTCCTCTACAAGACCGAAAAGGACCTCGAACAAATCAGCGCGGCGCTCGGCCGCAAGGAAGAATCGGAAAAGTGGCGCGAACGAGCGGAGCAACGAAAGGCAAACATCCAAAAATATCTTTGGGACAGCGAGCGCGGCCTCTTCTTCGACTACGATTTCGAAAAGCAAACGCGCTCGACGTACGATTACGTGACCACGTTTTATCCGCTGTGGGCGGGGATCGCAACGCCCGAAGAAGCCCGGGCCGTTGTGCAACATATCAGTATTTTCGAGCGACCTGGCGGGCTGGTGATGAGCCCCTACGAAACCGGCGGCCAGTGGGACTATCCCTATGCTTGGGCGCCAAACCAATTAATGGCCGACGAAGGCCTGCGCCGCTATGGATTCGATGACGACGCCAACCGTGTTTCCTACAAATTCCTTTCCATGGTTATGGAGAATTTTCAGCGCGACGGTACTATCCGCGAGAAGTACGACGCGGTGAAACGCTCCTCGGAAACGCAAGTCACCGCCGGCTATCACGTGAACATCGTTGGCTTTGGATGGACCAACGGCGTATTTTTGGTGCTGTTGCACGAACTTCCGCAGAACGAGGTCGCACGGCTGGCCAAGGAACATGAACAGGTTCCAGTCCCCGTCGCGACGCACTAGAGCTCTGTTCTTGAAGTGCTCACACTTCCGCTGACCGGATTAATTCAAGCCGGGCTTCATCTCGAACTGGCGTGGCCCCCGTCTGGCTTGCGACCCATGAACCCATCCGGTTTGCTGCTTCGTTCATGGTTGCAAGAGAATCGCGACGCAGATAGTGATAAACGAGTGCCGCGGTAAACGCGTCGCCAGAACCCACCGTGTCCGCGACTTGCACTCGAATTCCTGGATGCTCGTGCTTGCCATACTCGCTCACGAGCAAACTTCCGCCTGCCCCGCGCGTAATGCACACGAGCTTTGTGTGAAAGGTATGCTGGAGCCATTGCGCGGCGGATTCCTCGTCCTGAAAGGGAAAACCGAGCAGTTGCACAACGGTAGGCAGTTCATCGTGGCTCAATTTGATGATGTCCGCTTGCTTCGCGGAATCGGCCAGAATCTGCGCGGAATAAAAAGACTGGCGAAGATTGACATCGAAGACGCGCGTGGTTTCCGTCCGAATTGTTTTCAAGAAAGAGCGAATAGTCTGACGGGACTGCGTGGACCGTTGCGCCAGCGAGCCGAAACACACCGCGTCTGCCTTTTGCGCCAGCGCCTGCCACGCGGATGTCCATTCGAAAGAATCCCACGCTGCCGGCTCTGCGATCTGAAATGTGGGCTGTCCTTGAGCATCGACTTCGACCCGCACAATCCCCGTACGGTAAGTTGGATCGACCTGGATGTGGGACACGCTGAGACCAAGATGTTCCAGACGCTGTTTGGCGTCCGCGCCCAGTTCATCGTTGCCGACTCGGCTGGCGACGATGCCATCATCACCCAAAAGACTCGTCATATAAGCGAAATTCGCTGGCGCGCCGCCAAGTTGGCGGCTGTACGTGAAAATATCCCAAAGCAGTTCGCCGAGCCCAACCGTTGTGAACTTTTTCATCGACGTCCGCGTTCCTCCGGCAAGACTGCGCGTTCATGTGCTGCGTCGTTGCTTTCCTTACTCGCCTCTTAATGCGCAACGAATGGCACGTTATTCCCCTCCGGGCCCGTGACCCCATACGATCGGGCCACGATCGGTTCTCATCCACGAACATGCCGCGCAGGAACACACAGTGCAGGAATCAAACGACCGTGGTCACGGTACAACCCTTCTTATTCAAGGCTTCGCATTCTGCCTCTCTTCCAACTGGGCGGCGACCTTCAGCTCTCGGTCCGCGTCCTCGCTTTTCCCCAAGTCGCGGTAGGCTTCGCCCAAAAGGTGGTGCGGAATCGGGTTGTTGGGATCCATCTCCAGCGCGCGCTGCAGTGCCCGCACAGCAAGTTGCGTTTCGCCTTTTTTTTCTAAGACTTTGCCAAGCAAGATATACGGCCCAGTCGAAGTAGGATCCAGCCAGATAGAACGCTGCAGAAGACGCTCCGCCTCGTCGAATTTTTGCACGCGAGAGTAGCAGTCCGCCAGCTTGTAGTACGCCGCGGCGTAGCCGGGATTGATCTCCAGCTCTTTCCGAAACTCCGCGATGGCCTGGTCGATTTGGGAGTGATAAAGGTTTAGTTCGCCGAGAAGTTCGTGCGCCAGGGGAAGCTTGGGATCAAGCGCCACGGCTTTGTGCGCGTACTCTTCAGCAACGGGCCCGAAATCCTGCCGCAGCAGCATTCGCGCCGTGAACAAATAGCTGGCTGCCGACTCCGCAGATACATCGAACATTTTCGCAAAGGCTTTACGCGCGTTGGGATAATCCTTCGTCTGGATATAGCAAATTCCCAGAATGTACGAAGCATCTACATTCGCGCTCGGATACCAAGTTTGCACTTTTTCGAGCGCTGGAATCGCCTCCGCAGGCCGCCCTGACAGGTAATACGACAAGCCCAGCAGTTGTTCCGCTTCGCTGTCACCAGGATTCTCTTCGAGCGCTTTCTTTAGCGATGCGATCGCGTTCACGTAATCGCTTTTCTTGTAATACGCGGCTCCCAGCTCATGGGAAAGGCCCTTCATGCTCGGATGCGTTGTCTCCACCTGATGTAGCGCCCCGATCGCATCGTCGTACCTACCCTGCTGCAAGAGCCGCCTCGCCTCATCAAATTCGCCGCTAGTTTGCTGAGACTGTGCGGGGTGAGAAGTATCGGCGGCTGAAGGAGCCTGCGAGGCTTGCTGGATTCCAGCGCCAAGCCCCGTCTCGCTCGCAAGACAGCAGCTCAATAGAACGACGCGTAACCAATTGGCCTTAGACATTTGATCGTTCCAAAACACCGAAAACAAATTAGAACATAAAAAACGGGGAGCCCGTGAGGGCTCCCCGTCGGTTTGGGGTGTTGTTGTTTTGTCTTAGCGTTAGAAAGTCACGCGGAAGCCGAACTGGAGCTGACGCATGCCAACGGGAGAACCGGGGGCCGCGTCGGCTTCGATGTCTGTGATCTGGCCAGCATTGCCTCCGCAATCCACGCAGGTGTTCCCGGGAATGGCCAAGACCGGATGGTTGAAAACGTTGTAAGCATCGAAACGGAACTGAGCTTTGATTCTCTCCGTGATGGTGAAGTTCTTCGACAACGACATATCGTCGAAGAATGCATGAGGGCCGCGGTAGGAGTCGAAGCCAACGTTGCCGATTTGGCCGCAAGCGGGAAGAACAAACGTACCGGAGGTTGGACGAGCCGTCTGGCAAGAGTCACTTGTGCCGGTTAGATCAACAGGTGAAGTGGCGATTTCCGGAAGTGCTTGGCTCATAGTTGGTACAGGAGTGAACCAAAATGTACCGGAACTGGTCTGAGTAACTCCGGTCTGAAGCCGCCCGGTGCCGATGTTCGGGCGGCACGGTCCGGCATCAGAGATCTGACCGCAATTCTGAAGGCTTGGAGTCCACGGGAGACCACTACCCCACGTTAGCGTATTGCTTACCTCCCAACCTCCAAGAAGGAGATCAACAGCTCGCCCGGAATCGCTCATGAACCGCTTGCCCTTGCCGACGGGCAACTCGTAGATCGTATTGGCCACAAACACGTTGTTGCGATTGAACGGGTTTGGACCCCACGCGATTGCCTTGTTT
Organism: uncultured Acidobacteriota bacterium; assembly: GCA_963718945.1. Classification (GTDB taxonomy): domain Bacteria; phylum Acidobacteriota; class Terriglobia; order Acidiferrales; family UBA7541; genus Acidiferrum. Next base: position 5,741 of record CAVRAJ010000002.1, read on the forward strand.
ACGTCAAAGTATGTCGAGTCGTAAGCGTATGCGTGGGAAAAGGTGTAGTGCGCAAGGAATTGGAGTCCGTAGCTGGTGCGCTTTTCGGCCTTGATTTGCAGCGCGTTGTACTTGTTGTCGGCGTCGTTGCCGAAGTAACCGGTATCGACCGCGCAGCAAGGGGGGGTTGGCACCAATACGCCATTGACCATGTGATCTGGGTATGTGAAAGAAGGTACACCGTTTAGGAAATATTTACGACGGTCTGATTGCGGAATAGAAGGCACGAACGCCTGTTTGCAATCGAATGTTCCTAGATTTGGTGCCGGATTAGCCTTGCATTGATAAGCATCCGTCCCGGTACCGATCGCGGGCTCGTTGTTGTTGTAAGACGGGCCGGTACCAGCGAACACGTGAGTTCCCTTGTTTCCTATGTAGCTGACAGTAAGATTTATAGTTGGAGTGATTTGGCGCTGGAGGGTAGCGTTCCACTGATCGATCGTGGGTAGCCGCTGAACCGTCGGACGGACTCTGGGCTGCACGGTACCGTCTGGTCCGTCCAAGGGCAGCGTGCCGTCGGAAGAGATCGCACCAAGGATCCCAGCAAAGCTAAACGGAATTGGCCCTTGCGATAGTGTGAACACCGGTGTGCGATTGTTCGTCGCATTAGGGCCACAAGTTATCTGCTGCGTGCAGTTTGTGTCCTGGATCGACTGTTGAGCGAGAACCGGCAAGTTCTGCGTCACCACGTGACCGTAGTTAGATCCGAACACACCGATGTCGAATCCACGCCCGTAACCTATGCGAACTACAGTCTTGGGATCAAAGGCGTACGCGAAACTGAGACGTGGCGCTAAAGCTTTGTAAGTGTTCGCGATATTGCCGTTCAGCCCTATAGGCCCCTCTCCTGCAACCCGGATTACGCCCTGATCCAGATTGGCGAAGCCACCATGATCTTTTCCGTTGACGCTCTCAGGAAAATAAATCTCCCAACGGAGGCCGTACGTCATCGTGAATTTGGGGCTGATTCGCCAGGAGTCTTGACCGTAGAAGAACCAACGCTTCTGGCGTTCGGCAGCGTTCAAACTGGTGCTCACAAATCGCTGGAAAGACGTGACATCCCCCAGCAAGAAAGTGGCCAGCGCCAATCCTTGGCCACCGCCGTTCGAGGTGTCGCCTGAATCGAAGTTCAAGAGACCGGTGCGGCTGGCGTCGCTAGGAACACGGAGGTTTTCGGCGTAGCGAATATCGGCGCCGAACTTGATGGTGTGGTTCCCCTGCGTGCGTGTCCAGTTGTTCACAAACTGGAATTGCTGCTCGCTTTCGGTCAAGGGACAGTTACAGCGCCCGATGTTCAAGCCATCGCCGAAGGCAGCCAAGCTGCCATTTCCAGTGAACTGGAAACCGGAGAGGCCACCAGTGGTTGGCGGGCCGGCAATGCCCGGTCCAGAGTTAAGCCCTGGGAATCCAAGTGTATCCATCGGACTCTGAGTCGCATCGGAGTAATGAGTTTGGGGGTTGTACTTAAAATACCCAAAGCGGAAGTCCGTGAGCCATCTGGCACCAATCGGTTTTGTGAAGCCGCTCGCAAGACTATAGTTGTGAACATTGGAATTGCCATTCAAGCCGCCTGGACCAAAGCCCAACCCACCGAGCGCTCCCAAGCCGCCAAGACCAGCTAGCGAGAAGTAATCGAGGCTGAAGCGCCCAAAGACCTGATAGTTGTGAGGTGCGCTGTAATCGATCCGAGTGTCAAACGATTTCTGATCGAAGGGGCCAGAGCCTGTAGACACGAAGTTGTTGTTAACGCCGCTGGCGGTCGGTGTCGGGAATAAGGCAAGCACGTTGCCAACGTTTTGCTGAATACGGCTAATGGGGATCATATTGCCCGCAAAAGCAGTTCGACCGGCACCAGTTAATGGGTCGCCCGTTCTAGGGTCATAAATCTGGCCGCTATGCGGCTGACCTGGAACAAATGCACCGAAGGCATCGAGATATTCGCTCATGTCGCAGAACCCTGGAGTGGGGCTTGTGGCATTCGTTGCGGGATTACAGGTTTTGATAACCTCTGAGGTCGGAGTCGTATACAGGTTAGTGATGCCCTGTATCTGCTTTGTACCCTGATAGTCACCAAAGAAGAAGAGCTTATCTTTGATGATCGGGCCACCGACAGAACCGCCAAACTGTTTCCACGTCGCTGCCGCTAGTGGAACCCCGGGTTTGTTGGTGAATGGATCCCGAGCTTCCTGGTCGCTGTTTCGATAGTAGAAAAAGCCGCTGCCATGAAACTCGTTCGAGCCCGACTTGGTCTGCACGCTGATTACGCCCGACGTGGCCTTTCCAGATTCTGCGTCGTAATCCTGCAGAGCGATTTTGGTTTCCGATATTGCGTCAAGGTTAGGGTTTACCACGATAATCCCAAGAATTGGATCCTGGTTGTCGGTGCCGTCGAGCTCAAAGTTGGTCCCCGAGAAATGTTGTCCATTGACCTGTATCTGGCCGCCACCTTGGGGATTTTCTGTGGCCGCGTGGCTGAAACCGGGCAATTTCTGGGTGCCAGGCGAGAGCAATTCGAAATTGGTGAAGTTGCGGTTGAGAACCGGCAGATCTTCGACATATTTCTGGCTGAACTGCACGTCCACGTCGGCGCGGTCCGTCTGCAGTTGAGGAATGTCGCCCGTGACTTCGACGGTTTGCGTGACAGCACCAACCTGCAGCGAAGCATTAATGCTCGCGGAAAAGTCCGCGGAAACGGAAACACTCGGAACATCGTAGGCTTTGAACCCAGGGGCTTCGACGTGAACCTTGTAAGTATCCGGAATTAAGTGAGTGACAGAATAGTTGCCACTCTCGTTGGTCGTCGTCTCGAATACGGTGCTCTTGGTAATCGAAGTGACAGTTACTTTGGCTCCAGCCACGGCATCACCTTGGGGATCCGTCACTGTTCCGATGATGCTTCCAAAAACTGCCTGTCCTGAAGCCGTTCTCACGCCTAGCCCCACCACGAGACAAATTACGAAGAACCAACCCATTACCGCTTGTTTTTTCATCCCACCCCTCCTTGCCAATCCGCTTCCCATATCTCTCTATATTCCAAATCCAGCCGTCGAAAAATCTAGCTCGTAGTCGGGCCAGCCGCAGCCCCTCCGAGCATTCGCACACTTTCGACTTGGATGAACGTAAACTTAAGGAAGGCTGCGCCAAAACTCGCAAAGATCGACCTGGCTCAGCCGATAAAGCACCCCCCACGACGCACTCAAGCGCCCTCGACCTGCGCTTTGCACAAAAGCACCCAGTCCAAATGCATCGCGACTCTTCCAAAGCCTCAACGCAAACTTCGCGCTTGCACCAGTTCAAGAGCCGTTAATGCTGCAATATTGATACGTACTATTCGTTTTTTGGCATACTGTTAGAAGTCTCAATGCGTCTGATACGGTTACATCGAGTAACTCTCCGTCTTGCAGAGAGATGCGCTGCTTGTTACACTCCTGTTACTCCAACGTATCAAGGACTGTTGTGAACGAACGAGACCATTTTCTTCGAGCAGATTGACCGTCTCACCGGTAGCCATCCTCTTCATGGCTCGGAGTCCTTGTGCAAATTGCTGCGTTATTTGGCGCGGCACGCTGTCGATCATCCAGGTGCCCCGATCAAGGAGTTTCAAATTGCAACAGAGGTCTTGGGGCGTTCCGCTGACTTCGACCCTCAACTCGATTCCATGGTCCGTGTACAGGCAGGACGTCTGCGGTCGAAATTAGCTGAATATTACAATTCCGACGGGCTCGAAGATCCCATAGTGGTCGAGCTGCCCAAGGGCACTTATCTTCTTTCCTTCCACCATCGTAATTCGACTCCCGCCAAGCCTTCCCCCGGCAACCTGAACGGTGCTTCCAAAACGGAAGCTCTCCAGAAAAACCCGGAACGCAGGCTTGGGACAGAAGTCATTTCCCTGTCTATTTTCCTGGCCGCAGCCATCACAGTGATTGTCTGGTTGCTGGCGACTCGCAACTCCCCTCCGGTCAGTCTCGCGAGCCAAGCCGAGCCTGTGCCGGCCGCGTTCCGTGTCTTTTGGAAAGGTTTTACATCCGGTCCGGATGAGCCGTGGGTCGTTTTTAGCAACGCGGCCTTTGTCGGCCGTCCCGAAACCGGGATGCGCTACCGCGATGCAGTGCGTGACGCGGGTGTTCCCATCATGGACCACTACACGGGCGTCGGCGAGGTTCTGGCGGTGCATCAACTCGATGGTGTGTTCGCCGTTCTTCATCGCCGGATTCGCGTCAAACGCGGCAGCCTCTTCTCAATGGACGACGCCAAGAACAACAATCTGATTTTCATCGGCTCTCCTTCGGAAAATCTTTCGCTGCTGGAAATGCCCGGCACCCAGGAATTTGTTTTTAAGAGGCTGACCTCCGGTCCGAGAAGAGGCGATCAGGCCATTATCAACGTTCATCCTCAAGCCGATGAAGCCAAGGAATTCCTGGCTACTCCCTCGGGGTTGCCACTAACGGAGGATTACGCCGTTCTCAGTCTCGTGAAGGGGATGACGCAAGGACAGTTCGTCCTGATTCTTGCGGGAACAACAACGATCGGCACGCAGGCGGCCGTTGAGTACGTTTGCAAGCAAAGTTCTGTCGAGGAATTGCTTTTGCGTCTTTCCGTTTCGCAAGATGGCGAGCTCAAGCCCTTTGAAGCCGTCATTCGAGTAAAAGTCGCTCGCGGAGTGCCGGTGGAAACGGAGCTGGTGGCGATTCGCAAAACCGGTTACTAGCAGAAAGCGGGCATCCGTGTTTGTTGCTAACCCGGCGCCTTCAAACGTGGGTCCAGCCCAGCGGCTTTCTCGAATTCCTTAGCAGCCTCTTCCTTCTCTCCTTTCCTTTGCAGCGCCATCCCTAGCTCGTAATGCGCAGCGGCGTACTCCGGCATCGATTGGATGGCTGTGCGGAATTGCGAAATGGCGCCATCCAGATCCCCTGCATTCAAGAGCCTCCTGCCGGAGTTCGTCGCGAATACCGCAGCCTGCTCGCTGGATTTTTGTTTCAACAGTTCCATGCCCTTGCGGCTCTCGGCGGCGGCTCCGTCCGCGTCCCCAAGCTGCCGAAGAACAGCTCCAAGATTCGTATGCGCCCCTGCAAAATCCGGCTGCATGCGAATCGCTTCCCGCAGCGCATCGGCCGCAGGCTGCAAATCCCCTTTCTGCTTCAGCACCGAACCCAGCGTATAGTAAGCCTCCGCATAGTCGGGTTTTGCCTGGACCGCCGCGCGCAATTCTTCTGCAGCCGCCTCCAGGTTCCCTTGTTGCCATAAAGTCACGCCTAGGGTGTAGTGTGCATCCGCTAGCTTGGGATCCAGTTCCTCGGCTTTCTTGAACTCCGCAATCGCGTCGGGTAGCTGATCTTTCATCTTCAGCGCCAGCCCCAAATCGTAATGAAACGTCGCGTTTTGTGGCGCCATTCCTATCGCCGATTGAAAATGCGCCGCCGCGGAATCAAAATCCGTCCTCTGCAGATATGCAGCGCCTAAATTCCCCTCATAGCCCGCGTCGCTGGGTTTCAGCCTAAGCGCCGCCTGAAATTCCAGTATGCTGTTTTCCGCATCGCCAATCTGGAGCAACGCGAGCCCAAGATCGTTGTGCGCATCCGCGCTATCTGGCCGCATCTTTTCCACCTTCCGGAAGACAGCTACGGCCTCTTCTCCGTTGCCGCCGCGTTGCAGTAAAATCCCCAAATGCTTCTGCGCATCGGGATTTTTGGGATCCAACTGTGCCGCGGACCGAAATTCCTGCAGCGCCGCGTCCGGCTCTCCTTTCGATTCCAGCGCCTCTCCCAGATAATAATGCGCCAATGGATTGGCTGGTTCCAGGCTGGCAGCATCGCGTAATTCGGACTCTGCTCCTTCCAGGTCTTTCTGTTCCAGCCGCAAAACTCCAAGATGCAAGTGTGCTTGCGCGAATTGCGGTTGCAGCTTCAAAGTTTCGGAAAATTCGGTCGCCGCTTCCTCATCCTTTCCCTGCTGAACCAAAACCGATCCGAGATCGTCGTGCAACTCCGGCCTCTTCGGCTCCAACTCAATCGCGTTCTTCAATTCTCGTGCCGCTCCTGCTCTATCGCCAGAATAAGAAAGGGCACGCCCCATGATGTGGTGCGTCTCCGAATCCTTCGGCGCCAGCCGCACTGCCTCCCGCGACTCGCGAATGGCGCCCCGCGCATCTCCTTTCTGTAAGAGCGCGCTCGAAAGATTCATGTGCGCCTGTGCAAAATCCGGTTTCAATCTCACCGCGGCCTCGAACTCGGCAATGGCGGAATCCGTGTCACCCTGCGTCAGCAAGACCCATCCGAGCGAGTTGTGCGCTTCCGGACTCCGCGGCGCCAGACGGACCGTCTTTTCAAACGCCGCGCGCGCACCGCCCAAATCACGCCGCTCGAGCGCCAGCATCCCCTGCTTGTAAGCCGCATTTGCCGCTTCGGATTCGGCTCCGGTTTTCCCGTTCTCCGACTGAGTCTGTGCACCCGCACCAGCGAGGAGAATCGCCACGGCAAGCGCACTGCTTCTCAACCCCGCCTTCAACCGGCGATGAGAGCCTTTTGAATGCTCGTCAGATTTCACAAAATCTTCCAAAACTAATTAGCGCCACGCGATCCCCGTTCCCTTTTGCCGGACGATGTCCTTGCACCAAAAGGTGCTCCGGCGTTCCGTCTTGACCCTGCTGAACCCGCACCTTAGTATGCCAAGAGTTCATGATTTCCGGTCCGCCCCATCGTTCGCCGTTCCGTTTCAAACGCTCTGGGACTCTTCTCGCGCTGCTTCTGCCTGTTTCTCTTCTCTTCGGCCCCAGCCAGCTTTCCAAAAACAATTCCAAACCCATCGCTCATTTCACCGATATCGCCAAAAAAGCTGGACTCAACGTAACCGAAGTTTTTGGCGGCGTGAACACCAAGAAATACATCATCGAAACTACTGGAACCGGCGTCGCCATCTTCGACTACGACAACGACGGCTGGCCGGACATCTTCATTGTCAACGGCACCACTCTCGATGCATCTTCCCCTAAAGATGTGCCGACGAGCCATCTCTACCACAACAATCACGACGGAACCTTCACCGATATCACCCGAAAAGCCGGTCTGACCCACACCGGCTGGGGCCAGGGCGTCTGCGTCGGCGACTACGATAACGACGGCTGGGACGATCTCTACGTCACCTACTACGGAAAAAATGTCCTCTATCGCAACAACGGCGACGGCACCTTCTCCGACGTCAGCGAAAAAGCGGGCGTCGCGGGTTCCGGCAAATCCTGGGGAAATGGCTGCGCCTTCGTCGACTACGACCGCGACGGCCATCTCGACCTCATGGTCGCCAATTACGTCAACTTCGATCTCTCCAACGCCCCCGCTCCCGGCGATCGCCCTTCCTGCATGTGGAAAGGCGTTCCCGTGATGTGCGGCCCGCGCGGTCTCACTCCCGCGAAGAATACCCTCTATCACAACCGCGGCGACGGCACCTTTGAAGACGTCTCCGCGAAATCCCACATCGATCAGGCCGACGGCCACTATTCCCTCAGCGTCTCCACCCTCGATTATGACGACGATGGGTGGCCGGACATTTTCGTTGCCTGCGATAGCACCGCCAGCATCCTCTACCACAACAATCGCGACGGTACCTTCAACGATGTCGCCATCACCGCCGGCGCTGCTTTCAACGACGACGGCCGCGCGCAAGCCGGCATGGGCTCAACCGTCGCCGACTACAACGGCGACGGCCACCTCGACATCTTCAAAACAAATTTCTCCGACGACACCTCCACTCTCTATCGCAATAACGGCAACGGCACTTTCGACGACGTCACCTATCCCGCGGGCCTCGGCCTCAACACCAAGTATCTCGGCTGGGGCGCCATGTTCTTCGACTTCGACAACGACGGCTGGCCCGATCTCCTCCTCGTCAACGGCCACGTCTATCCCGAAGTCGACAGCCAGCATCTTGGCAGCAGCTTCCAGGAGCCGCGCGTCCTCTATCACAACAACGGCAACGGCACATTCACCGACATCTCCTCTGACTCCGGCCCGGGCGTCACTGCCATGAATTCTTCGCGCGGCCTGGCCGTCGGCGATCTTTGGAACGACGGCCGCCTCTCCGCCGTAATCAGCAACATGAACGCCCCGCCCAGCCTCCTCGTCAACGACGTGCGCTCTCCCAATCACTGGATCGCTTTCCATCTCGTCGGCACTTCCTTCGCTTCCACATCCCGGAAACTCCGCACCAACCGCGACGCCATCGGCGCACGCATCACCATGAAAGCCGGCTCGCGCCTCTTCGTCAACGAAGTCCGCAGCGGTTCCAGCTACGATTCGAACAACGACATGCGCGTCCATTTCGGCCTCGGCTCCGCCACTAAGATCGATTCCGTACAAATCCGCTGGCCCAGCGGCCTCGATGAGAATTTCACCAATCTCGTCGTCAATGAGATTCACACTCTGAAGGAGGGTTCCGGCGCCGTGGTCAAGACTCAGCCACAAAAGTAACTCGATCCTTTTCCCTCCTCGTACTAAAATCCCGCAAGTTCAGTACGGCGCCGCAATGAAACCGAAAATCCAGCCAAAACTCAACCCGGCCAAAACGCTCGTCAAAAAATCTTTCGAAGCCACGCTCGAGCGCCTCCGCTCCAATCTCGGCTGGGTCATCATCCGCATCCCGTTCAGCGTCCTGAAAATCTGGGGAACGCGCGGCATGTTTCGCGTCAAGGGCGAAATCAACGGTTTCGCCTTTCGCACTTCGCTTTTCCCCACGCGCAAGGGCGAACACTTTCTGCTCGTAAACAAGAAGATGCAAGCCGGTGCTCACGCCGCCGAAGGCACCACAGCGCAATTCTTCCTCGAGCCCGACACCCAAGAGCGCATCATCGCCATCCCTGTCGAACTAAAACACATCCTCGCCGAGCACTCCGCCTTCCGCCGCTGGTTTGCCACGTTAAACTATTCCATTCGCAAGTGGCTCGCCGACTGGATCACGCAGCCAAAAAACCCGGCAGCCCGTGTCCGCCGCGCCGAGCAAGTCGCCGAGCAGCTTCTCTCCGTCATGGAAGCCGAGCGCGAACTCCCGCCCGCATTGAAGTTGGCTTTCACGCGCGATCCCCGCGCTCTCGAAGGATGGAACCTGATGTCATCACTGCAACGCCGCGGCCAGCTGATCGCCATCTTCTACTATCGCTCGCCCGACGCCCGCGCTCGCCGCATCGACAAAGTAGTCGAAGCCGCTATCGCTCTCGCCGAGAAAAAATCCAATAAATAAATTCCTACTCTGCTCCCTTTACTTCAAAACATCCGCCCCCGCCTTAGCGCACTGCGCGTCTTGCGCGCTCGCCGCGCCAGACACGCCAATCGCACCCACGATCTTCCCGTCCATCACCAACGGTATCCCGCCCTCGATCGGCACCGCATCTTTTAGTTTCAGAACTCGCAACCCTTCTCCTCCCGCTGCCAGCGCATCCTGAAACGTCTTCGTCGGCCGCTTGTAAAGCGCTGCCGAGCGCGCCTTATCAATCGCCACTTTCGCGCTGCCTAGTTGCGTATTGTCCATCTTCTCGTAGTAAACCAAATTCCCGCCGGTATCGACGATCGCCACCGCCATGTTCCAGTGATTCTTTTCCGCTTCTGCCAATGCCGGCGCCGCTGTCTTCCTGGCGTTCTCCAAACTCACGTTCGCGCCATACGGCGTCGGCCCCTGCGTCTGTGCCCCCGCGATGCCCAACCCGCAAATGGCAACCATCGCCGCGATCATGGACCTCACCACAGCTTTCTGTGACATGCTTTCTCCTCCAGTTTCGGCGCAGAACAACACTCTGTTCCAGCCGCTCCTTCACCTCATGACAACCCCATTATAAAATGACCGTCCCCGCTTCACTCCTCGCGTTTGATCGACACATAAATCGGCCCCGCTCCCAGCATGCTCACTAAAAACCAGGTCAGCCTCCCCGCCCGGCTCATGGTTTGAAATTTCAGGTGCTCTCCCCCCGCAACATCCAGCTCAACCGTCTTCCAGTTCCACGTATTGTCCACCTGCAACCTATGATGCCCCGCCGAAGCCGGCACCGAAATCGTGTCCCCGTAAAACAGTTCCCCAACTTTCTCTCCATCCAGCTTCACGATGATTTGCCGCTGCTGCACATCATCCGGCGATTTCCGCCGAATCGTAATCGTACCCTGCGCCGCCGCCGCTCCTGGCCTTGCTTGCGCTTTTTCAGACGCGGGTTCCACCTGGTCACTCCCGTTTCCCCAACTAACTCGCATTCAATCGCTATAGATGCTACCCCTCCCCGCCCCAAGCCAACATTAATTCTTCCGCTGCGGCCCGGTATGGCCGCCAGTCCCTTCGCTGTCATCCCGCCTGACCTGAGCGCAGCAGCAGGACGCGCAGCGACCGCAGCTTCCGACCATGTCGAATGAAACCGACTTTTCTCCTCTTCTTCTCTGTGCCCGGCGTTTACTCTGACCCGGTCGGGGCGCCCTCTGTGGAAACCTCTTTTCATTCAAACACTCACTCCGCCGCAGTCAACGCGTTAGAGAAGCACCGCCTCATCAGCACAAAGACTCTCGGGGCAGGCGCAATGCAATGTGCCAGATGCTCACCTACTGTGAGGCACCGTGTAACGAGGTACGCAGGAGGTACACGCGGGGTACATGGAACTGGCTTGAATCTGCTTCGATTCCGATTCAGATGTCAACTCTAGCGGCACGTCCTGATCAACCTAGCCGGAATGTTCTCTTTTTTTGTTCTCACCATCAAAGCCGGGCGCCGTAACCGTTGCGCTTTTCAAGTCAGCTAGTCACCACCTCTTACCCACTCTCTTTATTAACTGCCAGGTTTCCCAGGGCATTCAAAAGGTTTCCGCACATTTCACGCAAAGAAAACGGAACTCTTTTTGGTTCCGGTGAAACGCCTGCTTTCCGTAAGACACTACTAGATATGAGAACGAATACAGGCGTGGAGCACGACGACGCTCTTGGTAGGTGGTGATCTGTAAGACGCCTTCGTCCAGGAGTTAATTTCACAGGGAAATGAGACCTCGGCCCTAGTCCGAAAAGCTTCCAAGAGGATGATCATGGAAAATAAACAGGAGAAACTCCCCAAGGCCGAAGAAGTCAAGAAACAACTCGAAGCCCTCGCCGGTCGCGACCTTCATGTCCCGGCTGACCAGCTCATCAGACTCTGGTATCCCGCCGGAGCTTACTCTTACAACGACGGTAACGCCTGCTGGCGCAGTGTATTCCCGATTTTTCCGGGCAAGAGCTGTTCTGATGCAACCCTGCTGGATGTCAGCGGAGTTAATTCGACCGCCGACAACGGCCAACTCGTCTTCCAGATCAGCGAGGTCGTCTGCTTTATGGACGCCCATGCCCTGAGCGAACCCATCAACGTCGTCGTCACTCCACGCTCCTCGAGCCCGAGCTTCGCAACGCAAACCCATGCGCTTATCAACAGCAACACCGACGTGCAAATCACCGTTTACACGTGGGACGCCAACGGCAACCCCGCCCCAAACGTCGCGTTTGACTGGCGCTGTCGCGTCGTCTCGGAGCCAATCATCTTTGCAAGGCGTGGCGGACGCCCGACTCCGGGTACTGCTAGCCGCGCTTGAAATGGGGCGACACAGACGGCGCCGCTCCACGGCGGGCGTGACATCCTTTCATCGCCGAAAAGACTTCGACTTTGTCTCTCTCCGTTGGGTGCCCCATCCTTGCGGGTTTGATTCTTGCAAGGGTGCGTCTTTCTCTATCTTATTTCTCTTCAGCCGCGCGTGCCGCAATCCTTGCGTTTTTCAAGAGTGCGGGTTTTGACTTCGCTGTTGTTTCTTCCTTCACTCTGCCGGGTTAATCTCCCTCACATCCCCGGAACCCCGCCGTTCACCGCCCAAAAACTGCCGTTCGACCACGAATTTCTACCATTCCATGCAATTCACTTTACCCTTCCGCCAACGAGATGCTACCCTGTCCCTTGTTCTCGTCGCAATCTCTACACCGCACCCCGCTCGACGCCCGGCTTTCCCTGTTCTTCCCTGTGGTCCTTGCCTCCACCTCAGAAGAGTTCGCATCAATATCATTCCATGGGACTTATGCGTCCTTTATTTTCATACTCTTACGCACTCTCTTGCATCGGCAAAAAGCTCATCCTCAATCTTTTCAGCATCTTCCGCCCTCCTTGCCCAAAAACACCCGGGTGGGGGTCACGCTATTCTTCTCAGCTCCTTGCATCCGTATTTCATTACCTCGGCTTTTCCTCAGCCTCGGCCACTCCCACGAACTTATCCGCGCCGCCGTAATAAAACAAAAACTTGCCGCCCCACTTCACCATGCCCTCGACAAACACCACGTTCGGAACCTGCCCCACCTTCTCCCACTTTTTTTCCGGCGAGAAGACCGGATCGTCCGTTCGCGAAATCAGTTTTCGCGGATCGGCCCCGTCAAAAATCGCGACTCCCGTCCGGTACACCAGCTTGTCGTCCGCGCCGTTGTAGACCAGCACGATGCCCTCGGGCGTCACAATCGGCGGCGGGCCCGGCTCGACCACTCGCGAATCAAATTTTCCCGGCCGCCGCGCAAGCACCGGAGTTCGCGTCGCTTCCGTCCAGTGAATCAAATCGTCCGAGTAGGAGAGCCCCATCTGGTCGGTCTTGTCCGCCGCGGTTCCCAGCCAGTACATCCAATATTCCCCGCCGATTTTGCGCGGCACGATCGCGCCGGACTTGGTCCACGCCACATTCCAATTTCCTTTGTACGCCGGCAAGATCACGCCCTTGCGCTCCCAATGAATCAAATCCTTAGAGGTGGCCATGCAAAGCTGCGCATCGCTTTTGTTGTATCCCGTGTAGGTCAGGTAGTACGTGTCGCCGAATTTCTGCAGCCGCGGATCTTCCACTCCGCCGTCTTTTTCATACTCCGTTTCGGGAGAGAGCACCGGCTCCGCTCGCCTCGTAAAATGAATTCCATCTGTGCTCTCCGCGTAGCCCATGCGCGAAGTGCCCGCCGCATCTTGCGCGCGGTACAGCATGACGATTTTTCCGAACGGCATCCCTGCAGCGTTCTTCCCCAAGAGATCGTTGCGGAGGACCGTCACGGCAGGATTGAAAACGCCTGCGGATTCCCAGCCTGCGCCCTCGGGAGAAAGGATCGGAGTTTCCGATGCGCGCCGCCACGCGCCGAAAGGCAGATGTCGCGCAGGCGTCGCGACACTCATCGCAGCAACTGCAAGCCACAACGACACGCCCGCAAACAGAACCTTCAGAACACTTTTGTCCTTGCGCACAATCATTTTTGGCTACTCCTTACTTTGCAGAATCAGCGGGTTTGGCGGGCGCGACCAGCGGCTTGGCAGGTTTCGACTTCTCGAATTGCGCGGTTCGTACGATTCCCGCGCCTTCTTTCACCACGATCATTTGATTGGACATCACGTCCTTCAATGTATCGACCGCGCCGCTCGGCCAGCGGATTTCGAGCAACTCGACCTTTGCCGCCTTTCCGATGCCAAAATGCACGCGCAAATCGTTTTGCGAAATATAGCTGCCGCCGCTGCGCACCTCGTCGATTTGCTGGTGCGGCTTCGTTTCACCGGGAGGATGGGTCACGCAGCGTAAACGCGCGCCAATTCCGCTGCGGTTCGATTTTGTTCCGATCGTTTTTATCTTCAGCCAGTTATTTTCAAGCCGCGAATCGCATCGCAGCAACTGGGGAAAATCATTGATGGTGTTAACAACCACGTCGATGTCGCCGTCGTTGTCAAAATCGCCAAACGCCGCTCCGCGCGATGCGTTGGGGACCATGATGCCCCGACCGCCTTGCGAAGAAACATCTTCAAAATGGCCGTCGCGCAAATTGCGGTACAGAATCTTCTGCTGCGCATAACCCGCTTCGGTGCGCAGTTGCTCGACCTCGGGATAGACGTGGCCGTTGCAAATTAAAATGTCCGCCCAGCCGTCGTTGTCCATGTCGAAAAAACCGCAACCCCAGCCGAGGTACTGCGTGTGTTTGCCGAGGCCGGCAGGAAATGTGGCGTCCTCGAAATTCCCTCCGCCGATGTTATGGTAGAGGGACGGCGTGTCGCCCGCGAAATTCGTTTTGACGATGTCGAGATTTCCATCGAGATCGTAATCCGCAGCGGAGACGCCCATGCCAGCCTGCGGCTTGCCGTCCGCGCTCAGCGCACACCCTGCTTCCATGGCGACGTCGGAGAACTTGCCGTTTTTCTGGTTTTGATAAAGCGCGCTGGCGGTCGAATCGTTCGCGACGTAAATATCGGGCCAGCCGTCGTTGTTGAAATCGGCGGTGAGCACGCCGAGCCCGAAAGTTCCGTTGGCCTGGAAGATTCCGGCGCGCTCGGAAACATCGGCAAAGCTACCGTCGCCGTTGTTGTGAAACAAAATATTTTTTCCGCCGAGGAGTCCCGGCGGGCCGCATGCGACGAGAATTCCTTTGTACTCGCACGGGCCGGATTCGGGCACGGGGGCGGTCGCTAAATCCATATCGATGTAGTTCGCGACGAAAAGATCGAGGCGGCCGTCACGGTCGTAATCGACAAAAGCACAGCCAGTGTTCCAGCGCTTACCGTTCGTGGCGACACCCGCCTTTTCGGTGACATCGGTGAACGCGCCATTTCCGTTGTTGTGATACAAAACATTTTTTCCGAAATACGTGACGAATAAATCGTCGAATCCGTCGTTGTCGTAATCGCCGACGCAAACGCCTTGTCCCCATCCGGAATGGACCAGGCCGGCTTTCGCTGTAACGTCGGTAAATGTTCCGTCGCGATTATTCTTAAAAAGATGTGAAATGGGTTCTTGTTCCTTGGGAAACCCTTCAAGGCGCCATCCATTCACCAAGAAAATGTCGAGCCAGTCGTCGTTGTCGTAATCGTAGAAGGCGACCCCGCAGCCCGTCGTCTCGAGCAAATATTTATTCTTGTGTTCGCCGCCAAAGATGGTTTTTGCGTTGAGGCCCGATTCGCGGGCGACATTGAGGAAGCTGACCCCGATGTCTTTTGGTGGCGGGGGATATGGATTCGCATTGGCCGCGACGGTTTGGTGCGAATCGGCCAGGGGAGCCGGAGACTGATTCGAATCGCCGGGAACCAAATCTCGGAACAGTTTCGAAGGGAGAGGGCGCGCGAGAGCCAGGACGCTTTCGAAAGGCAAGACGAGCGCGGAACGGCTGAGAGATTTAAGAAAAGCGCGACGTGAGGAAGACAAATGGAATAATACCTTCCGGGGTTTGGCTCATGTTAAGATTTGCCGCTGTTGTTTATTGTAAGGCCAAAGTGGCGATTCGAACCGAGCGGCGCAGAGAAATCCGGGGATCTCTTGTGCTACGAACCTTCCTACCGTGATCGACAAGAAAAACACAAATCGAAAGAAAGATCTTTTTCGCATGAGTTTCTTGAGTATTGCTCTGCTCGCATTTCTCGGGGCCGCGGCAGCACAAACGCAAGGGCCGGGGCGACCGCACAAATTGACTGAAGTGCAGCAACAAGCGCAGAAGCAAGGATCGGCCAGCGTTCAAACACCGGCGGGTTCAGCGGATTCGGCACGAGCCATGGAATTGACGCGAGCGGTTCGTCCTTGGGAATTTCTTTCGGCGGTAGGAACGCGAGCGGGGCTGCTCGGAAATGAAGCAGGACGGATGGAAGCGTGGGTATATCCGCTGAAGATTTTTCGCGATTTTCATTTGAATTTTCATGTGGATGGCAGAACGCTTCCGGCGGAATCGCTGGCGCGGACGCTGATCACGCGGCCGGAATCGAGCACGATCGTTTACACCGGCGATAAATTTTCCGTGCGAGAGACATTTTTTGTGCCGTTGCGCGAGCCCGGGGCGGTGATTTTGCTGGATGTGGAGACGGAGAGCCCGCTTGAGATCGAAGCAGTTTTTCAGCGCGATTTTCAATTGGAATGGCCTGCGGCGTTAGGCGGGACGTACGAGAGCTGGGATGCACAACTGCACGCGTTCGCCCTTGGCGAAGAGCAAAAGAAATTCGAAGCGATTGTGGGATCGCCGAGCGCGGAGGACGCACACGAAGAGTTTCAAACAAATTATTCCGAATCGCAGGAGAGTTCGTTCCGGTTAGGCGTCACAGCGAAAGGAAGGGACACCAAGCTCATCGTGATTGCGGGCTCAATGACAGGCCTGGCCGAAGCAGAGAAGACGTACCAGCTTCTTTCTTCGGGTTACGGCGAGCTGCTGCACGAATCGGCGGATTACTTCCGGAATTATCTCAACCAGACGGTGAGCGTGGAGCTGCCTGACGAACAACTGCAAAAGGCGTACGACTGGGCGAGAGTCAGCCTGGTGCAGGGGATGGTGAGCAACCCATTTCTGGGCACGGGATTGGTGGCGGGATATCGCACTTCGGGCGAGAGCCAGCGGCCGGGATTCGCCTGGTACTTTGGGCGCGATTCTTTTTGGAGTTCGCTGGCGCTAAACGCGGAGGGAGATTTTGCAAATACCAAGACGGCGCTGGAATTCATCAGCAAATATCAGCGCGCAGACGGAAAGATTCCACACGAGATTTCGCAAGGCGCGAGTTTCGTGAAATGGTTCACGGATTATCCGTATCCTTACGCGTCGGCGGACGCGACGCCGCTGTACATCATCGCGGTGAACGATTATGTGACGAGCAGCGGGGATACGAATTTTGCTAGAGAAAAATGGTCCAGTCTGTGGAAGGCGTATCAGTTTTTGAGGTTGACGTACGACGCGCGAGGACTGCCGCAGAATCAGGGAGTGGGACATGGCTGGGTGGAAGGCGGGCCGCTACTGCCGGTGAAAACGGAGTTCTATCAGAGCGGACTAGGAGCAGAGGCGCTGCTGGCGCTTTCGAATCTGGCGCGGTTGACAGGACAAGCGGATGCCGGCACGACGCTGGAAAAAGAGTTCGGGAAACAGTGGCCACTGGTGAACAGCAGTTTCTGGATCGCGGACAAGAAACGGTTTGCGTTTGCTCTGGACAAGAACGACAAGCCGGTGGACGAGCCGAGCGTGCTGGCAACGGTGGCGATGTGGTTTGGACTGCCGAGCGACGCGACGGCAATCCCCATGATTCAGCAACTGGCTGATGCGGACCAGCAAACGGACTGGGGAATGAGGATCATTTCGAATCGCTCACCGGTGTATAGCGGGGGCGGATACCACTACGGATCTGTGTGGCCGCTCTTCACCGGCTGGGCTTCGGTCGCCGAATACCGATATCACCAGGAGTTTCCTGCGTATGAGAATTTGCGAGCCAATGCGCTGCTGGCGCTCGACGGATCGCTGGGGCACGTGACGGAAGTGCTTTCGGGCGACTATTACCAGCCGCTTTCGACGAGTTCGCCGCACCAAATCTGGTCGGCGGCGATGGTGATAAGCTCGCTGCTGAAGGGAATGTTCGGGCTGGAGAAGGACGCAACAAAAAGAACGCTGACGTTTGTGCCGCATGTACCGGCGGATTGGACGAATTTCAAAATCAATAACGTGCGGGTGGGCGACAGCGTGCTGAATTTGAGTTACGAGAAGAAGTTGGGCGAGATCACGCTGGAGGTAACGCGCACGGGCGGGGAATGTGCGCTGGACTTCGAGCCTGCGCTCTCAAACACAGCATTAGTCGGCCGTGTAGACGTGAACGGACATACCGAGAGGTTCGATCAACAAATTTCGGCGGAACACCATCACCTAAAAATGAAATTCGCTTTGAAGGAAGGAAAAAACACGGTTCGCATCCGAGTGGCAAACGATTTTGGCGTTTCGTATGAGTCCAGTCTGCCGGAACTGGGGAGCGAGAGCTCCGATTTACGCATCCTCTCCGAGGAGATGGAGGATGTGACAGCTCCCATGGAGCTGGTGGTAGCGGGCCGCGCGGGAAAAACCTACGAGTTAGCGGCGTGGAATGCGGGGCTAATTGAGTCGGTGCGGGGAGCTGAGTTAGTGAAAGATGCGGCAGGCGGAGCGAAGCTGCGGATTCATTTTGAAGCAAAGACAGGCGAAGAGTACGAGCACCAAAGAGTCGTGATCTTCTTCCATGCACCCAAGATACCGCGAAAGTTTCTGAAGGAATAGCCGAGTGAGAAGAGCGATCTGGAGGGCGTGAGAAGAGACGGGGGAACGGCCGACCGTGGCCGGCAGACGACGGATTGCTGCGGCCGAGATATATCGGGGCGTGGGGTTGGGAGAGTGGAGGGGAACTTCGGGCGCGGTCGGCGATTTGTGGGATGACTTGCGAAATGGGAGAGTGTGGATTCTAACACAGAGAGCACGGAGAAGAGGAGTGGAACGTGGATAGGAAAACTTTGGCGGCGGCATTGACGATATGGGGGGCGGCAGCCAGTCTGGGACTTTGCCTCCCTGGGGCCGCGGCTCAGCAAAAGAGCGCGGATGCGGAAGGACATGCGTGGTGGCAGAACGCGGTGTTTTATGAGATTTATCCGCGGAGCTTTGCGGACAGCAATAATGACGGGATCGGCGATTTGAACGGCATCACGTCGAAGCTGAATTATTTGAAAGAGCTTGGCGTGAATGCGATCTGGATTACGCCGTGTTTTCCATCGCCGCAAGTGGATTTTGGGTATGACGTTTCAGATTATGAGGCAATCGATCCGATGTACGGGACGATGGCGGATTTCGACCGGCTGGTGGCGGAGGCGAAGCAGCGCGGGATTCGCGTGATTCTGGATTTTGTGGTGAACCACACTTCCGACAAGCACAAGTGGTTTATCGATTCGGAGTCATCGAGGACTTCGGACAAGCGCAACTGGTATATCTGGCGCGACGGGAAGGGACCGGGACAGCCGCCGAATAATTGGCTTTCGACGTTCGGGACTCCTGCGTGGACGTTCGATCCCAAGACGAATCAGTATTACTACCATTATTTTTATCCGCAGCAACCGGACTTGAATTGGCGGAATCCGGCGGTGGAAAAGGCGATGCTGGATGTGACGCGGTTTTGGTACAAGCACGGAGTCGCGGGGTTCCGGCTGGACGCGGTGGACACGCTTTATGAAGACCCGAACCTCACCGATAACCCCGTGCTTCCCGGCACCGACAAGTTCGGCCGGCCAAACATGGAGGAGAAATACGACAAGAAATTGCCGGAAGTGCATGACGCAATGCGAAAATTGCGGAGCATAGCGGACGAATATGGATCGGTGCTGATTGGAGAAACGTGGACGAGCAACGTGAACGAGCTCACGGATTATTACGGAGCGAAGCACGACGAGCTGCAAATGCCGATGGACCTGATGATGACGGGGTTTAAAGGACTTTCCGCGGATGAATATCGGAAGCACATCGCAGCGGTAAACGCTGCCGGACAATGGCCGACGTACGTGATTACAAATCATGACATTGTGCGGTCCTACACGCGGTATGGAAATGGAAAGCACAACGACGACATCGCGAAAATGATGGCGGCGCTGTATCTGACGCTACGCGGTTCGGCGATTATGTATTACGGCGAAGAGATCGGGATGGAGAACAACGATCCGAAGAGTAAGGATGATGTGCAGGATCCGATCGGGAAACTTGGGTGGCCACTCGAAAAGGGACGCGATGGAGAACGAACGCCGATGCAGTGGAACGACAGCGCGAATGCGGGGTTCAGCACGGTGAAGCCGTGGCTGCCGGTGCCGGATAGCGCGAGTACACATAACGTGGCGGACGAGATGAAAGACCCCGATTCCGTTCTTAGTTTTTACCGAACCCTTTTGGAGCTGCGGCATTCGGAGGCGGCGCTATTGAACGGGGATTATGTTTCGCTTAACGACGATAATCCGAACGTGTTGACGTATCTTCGGCGATACAAGGGTGAAGCGATTCTAGTCATTTTGAATATGTCGGCCACAGTGCAAAAGGTGCCATTTGACCTTTCCGAGACGGGATTTTCAGCGCCGAAACTGGAAGTTTTGTTGACGAGTTTTCACAAACGGGTGACGGGGATGTTCGCGGAAATGCCCATGGAGCCTTATTCCGTATTCATCGCGAAGGTTACGAAGTAAGCGAAAAGGATTTTACACAGAGGGCACGGAGAGCGCAGAGGGAACAGAGAAGAGAAAAGCGGATTCCTCACTTCGCTCGGAATGACATTTTGTAGTATGGGCGTCACTATTCTTGTAACCGGCTCCGCGCGCCCGCTCTTGGCATTGCGGCGAAACATTATGACTCGAGTTGGGGCTTGGCGCTTGGAAGAGGGGCGGGCTCGGCCCCGGAGAGAGTTTTCCAGCCGCGACGAGAGAGGCTCCAATAGATGAAGTACCCGGAGAGAGCGGCGATGATGAGCAGGAGAACGCCCATCAGCCATTCGTGCAAGGAAAATTCACCGATAGAAAACATAGTGCAGTAAACCAGCGTACAGCCCATGATCCAATCGAATGTGTTGGCGCTGAAATCGCGGACGGGTGTGACTTCCGGAGCGAGGGCGGCGATGTGTTTCCATCCGTGGATGGTGGGGCGGACGCGCCGATAAAACTGGACGAGTTTTGCTTCGGGTTCGGGGTTTGTGATGAGTGTGGCAAGAAGCCAGACGATGGTGGTGGCGGCGGTAGTGATGAGCGCGGTTTTTGCAAAGACAACCGAAGTGTTGCCGGCGAACTCAATGCGCGTGAGCGACATGGAGACGACGAACGCGGCGATCATGGAGGAAATTTCGCTCCATGCATTAATGCGCCACCAATACCAGCGAAGAACGAGGACTGATCCAGTGCCCGCGCCCATGCCGAGGAGCAATTGCCAGGCGGATTGTATGGAAGTTATGTTCGCGGCGGCGTAACCGCTTAGGATCACCAGCACGACAATGATCAGCTTGCTGACAAGAACGTAATGCTTTTCGGTGGCTTTGCGAACGAGGAAGCGGCGGTAGAAATCGTTGATGAGATAAGAAGTGCCCCAATTCAGCTGGGTGCCGACGGTAGACATGAAGGCAGCGAGAAACGCGGCGATCATCAAACCGCGCAAGGCGGGCGGGAGAAAATCGCGCAGAACCATGACGTATCCTTTTTCTGGTTCGGCGGCGAATTCCGCACTGGGATGCAAACCGCCATGCGGGGAATAGACGGCGACGGCGACAAGTGCGGTGAGGATCCAAGGCCAGGAGCGCATGGCGTAGTGCGCGATGTTGAACCAGAGGGTGGCGCCGAGAGAGTTTTTCTCGTCCTTGGCGCTGAACATGCGCTGGGCGACATATCCGCCGCCGCCGGGCTCGGCGCCAGGATACCAACTAGCCCACCATTGCACGGCGAGGTAGAGAGCGAAGGTGATGACGGGAAGAGTCCAGAGAGCGTCGGTGGTCCAGCCCAGGTGAAACGAGGGGAAAAAAGAAAGAATGGAGCCGGTGGAATCGCCTGATTGGTGTGCAAGAGAATCGACGTGCGAAAGCTGGAGTTTGAGCGCGGCTATGCCGCCGATTTTTGCGACGGCGATCCACGCGAGAACGACGATCATGGACATTTTTAGAGCAAATTGGAAAAGGTCGGTGACGAGAACACCCCAAAGGCCGCCGATGAAGGTGTAAATTCCGGTAAAAGGGACGAGAAGCAGGACGCAAATGAGAAGAGCGGTGTGTTCTGGGGGGCCGAGCGTGTAATGCAGAAGTTCGTGGCCGCCGAGGGAGAGATGGAAGACGCGGCCCTGGGCGATGGCGTCGCCGAGGAGAACGGTGGTGATGCTGATCATAGCTTTGATGACCCAGCCGAGGATGAGGCAGTTCATCAGCGCGCCGAGATAGATGGCGCGAAAGCCGCGAAGAAAGGCGGCGGGTTTTCCTTGATAGCGGAGCTCGACAAATTCGACGTCGGTAAGAATTTCGGCGCGGCGCCAATAGCGGGCGAAGAAGAAGACCGTCATCATGCCACAGAGGCATTGCGACCACCAGAGCCAGTTGCCTGCGATGCCGTTTTTTGCGACGAGACCGGTGACAAGGAGCGGAGTGTCCGCGGCAAAGGTGGTGGCAACCATGGAGGTTCCGGCGAGCCACCAGGAAACGTTGCGGCCGGAGACGAAAAACTCCTCGGTGCTGCCGGAAGAGCGGCGGCGGTAATAAAGACTGATGAGGAGATTGAGAAGCAGGTAGGCGGCGACGACGATCCAATCGGTGGCAGTGAGGACCATATTTCGTTTTACCCCGGAAGAAGCGTGTTTTGCCGGTACGTATGGCGGCCCAGTGTGCTGCTATATAGCTCTGAACAGTTAGAGTAAAATGAACGGGCAATTCTGCTCAGAAATAGGGGCTTTATGAGGGTTTGTCGAAACAGCCCTGGCAATGCGCTAGCTTGATTTATATAACACCAGATGAAGTAGCGCGCGATCGTGCGACTCCGACAACAGAAAAAGAAGGCTGCCACGGGTGAAGGCATGCTGTTTGCTATTCTACACGGAGATTGCGGAGGCGGCGGAAAAACGGGGCGAAGATGCTTGTCCTTCTGAAACTAGGCTATGAGGAATTGAGCCGTGAGGCGGCGCGCATTGTTGCGAGCGCGGTGAGGAACAATCCGGCGGTCACGCTGGGGTTGGCCACGGGGAGCACGACGCTGGGGATGTATCAGGAACTCGCGCGGTTGCACGAGGAGCAGGGGCTCGATTTTTCGAAGGTGGCTACATTTAATCTGGACGAATACCTGGGGCTTGCGGCAGACCATCCGCAGAGCTTTCACCGTTTCATGCGAGAGAATTTTTTCGATCATGTAAATGTTGACCCGGCGAAGATTCACATTCCGGACGGGACGATTGACGGACATTATGAGGAGTACTGCATCGCCTATGAGCGCGCGATACGCGAGGTGGGCGGAATCGATCTGCAAATACTGGGCATCGGGCGGAATGGACACATCGGATTCAACGAACCGACTTCTAGCTTTGGATCGAGGGCGCGGCTGAAAGTCCTAACAAACGAGACAATTGAGGATAACCGAAAGTTCTTTTCGGACGGAGAGAAGATGCCGGAGTGCGCGATTACGATGGGGATTGGGACAATTCTAGAAGCGAGAAAGATAGTCTTGCTCGCTACAGGCGAAGCGAAGGCCGAGACGGTCGCGGAAGCGATCGAGGGACCGCTTACCGCTTCGGTGACTGCGTCATGCCTGCAATTGCATCCCGACGTTACGTTTGTGATCGACGAGGCGGCGGGGACGCGATTAAAACAACGAGATTATTACCGGCGGGTGATGGAGATGACGGAGCGATTCACTCCCAACCGGCTATCGTGAAATGCAGCGGCAACCGGTGGTTGGCAATCGCCAGGGATAAGGAAAAAGCCGCGGGATGGTTGATGGCGGCATCCGCACGCCGGGTCAGGTAAACTAGCGCATGCAGCCATATCTCAGCAAGGAGAGGAAAAAGCGATGGGCAATCGAGACGCAAGAGGAAGAGAGAAAAAGAAACCGAAGAAAAAGGAAATTAAGGTGACGTATCAACCTGCGCGGCCAGCGACAGTGTACAAACCGGCGCCGCCTGCCCCGCCGCCATCCACCGAACCGACGAAACCCTAGAGTGCAACAGAGCGGCGGAAACGCTTGAGAGTAAACGCCGGCGGGGATCGATTTGTCCGCGAACTAACTCAGCCGCGACGATTCGAACGCCGGCTGGCGGCAAGACTTTGACGCTGCGCCGGCGAGATGAAACCAAAAGTTACCAGACGCGGCAGACTTTTTCCGCCGGATTGACCATGGACTGTCCCGCTTTGCAGGCGAAAGCCTTCGCAAACTCCGGCATGTTAACGACGACGCCGTTGATGCGGTATTGCGCGGGCGAATGCGGATCGACCTGAGCGCGCATGCGCATGTCTTCGGGACGTTCATTGGCGCAATCCCACTGGGCATAGCCGATGAAGAAGCGCTGCTCGGGTGTCAGTCCGTCGATAGGCTGGAGATTTTTGTCCTTGGTCGCACCTTGCCACGCGATGTAGGCGAGGATTTCTCCGCCCAGGTCCGCGACGTCTTCGCCCATAGTGAGCCTGCCATTGATGTGCACGTCGTCAACGATTACGTATTTCGAATACTGGTCGCTGACGCACTTTGTGCGCTGATCGAATTTCTCGCGATCCTCTTTGGTCCACCAATTTTTCAGATTGCCCGTGGCGTCAAACTGGCTGCCCTCATCGTCGAATCCGTGGGTGAGTTCGTGGCCGATCGTTCCGCCGGTGTCGCCGTAATTGGGAGCGTCGTCCATTTTCAGATCGTAGAGCGGCGGCTGAAGCACCCCTGCTGGGAAGTTAATGTCGTTCATCTGCGGGTCGTAGTAAGCATCCACGGTGGTGGGACTGATTTCCCACTCGCCGTGATCCACAGGCTTCCCGATCTTCGCGATTTGGCGGCGATGTTCGAACTCGGTGAGGCGTTGTACGTCGCCTAGAAAATTATCGCTGGTGATTTTGACGGAGCTGTAGTCTCGCCATGCGTCTGGATAGCCGATCTTGTTGCGAATGCCGTGGAGCTTGACGAGGGCTTGCCGCTTCGTTTCGGGACTCATCCAATCGAGCGCGCGAATGCGCTGTTCCATCGCGGCTTCGATGCGCAATACCATGTCGAGAGTACTCTGCTTGAGTTCCGGGGAGAACACCTTGCGCACGTAGGCCTGGCCGAGAGCTTCGCCTAAGTTACGATCGGTGAACTGCACGCAGCGCTTCCAGCGAGGCTGGATTTCCTTGGCGCCACGCAGGTACTTGCGATAAAACTCGAAATTTTCCTCAACAAATGGCGATGACAGATACGGAGAGGAGGCATCGGCGGCGTGGAATCGCAAATAGTTCTTCCAGTTGTCGAGCGGCTCAGCCGCCAGCTCCGTATTGAGTTCCTTGAAGAATTCCGGAGCAGTGACATTTAGGATTTCAAACTTCGGGTATTGCAACTGGCTGTAATAGGTCTGCCAATCAAAGTTCGGAGCCATTTTGCGCAGCGCGGCAAGATCCATTTTGTTTTTCAGCTTGTAAGGATCCCGCATCTCGACGCGCGTGAGCGAAGCCTTCGCAAGTGCCGTTTCCATGCGCATCAGAGTTTCCGCACGTTTCTTCGCAGTCTCCGCATTATCACCGAGCAGCTCGAAAATCTTTTGCACGTGCTGCAAGTAGTGTTCGCGAATCTCCTTCGATTTAGCGTCATCCTTGGTGTAATAGTCGCGGTCCGGCAAACCGAGCCCACCTTGGCCTATTTCGCTGATGACTTGCTCGGAATTATCCGGGTCCTGGCCGGAGCCCGAGGCAAAGAGGAGGGACCGATAGCCGCCAAGATAGAGTTGCAGCTTGGCGACCAAAGAAGCCATCTCGCGCGCGGACTTCAGCCTGGAGATGGCATCTAACTGAGGCTTGAGGGCGCTGGTGCCGCGCTGTTCCGCTCCCGGTTCGTCAACACAGGCCGCATAAAAGTCGCCAATTTCCTGCGTGACGGTGTCGCGCGCCGCGATGTTCTTGGATGACTGTTCCAAAATCCCGCGAAGGAAATTCAGATTGTCTTCGTAGAGTTTTGCATAAACGCTCCAAGAGGTTTGGTCCGAGGGAATGGGATTGTCCTTCTGCCAGCGGCCACACGCATATTGGTAGAAATTCACGCAAGGATCGACGGACTTGTCGATGGATGTCAGGTTCAAGCTTGGCGTATATGGGAGCGCAGGCTCGGCCTGACTCTGCGCAGCGGCCGGGACGGCCAGCGCCATCCATAGCAGTAGTGCGAAACTGCTGATAGAGATTTTCATATTCACCCTCGGGGAACGTTCCTGCGAACATCCAGCGCGGAAAGATGGTAATGGCTGCGGAGGCTTCTTTACAATCCTAAAAATCATTCTAGCGGTTAAACCCCGCCCTCAAATTGGAGGCGGTCTCGATTTTGCAGCTCATAAAATATCATTGCCGAGCAGGTTGGGCTGGCCAAAGCGCTGTTCATTCCGTGAAGCTTGCTCACGCATTGGACCTCGCGGCGTCTATGCCAACTAGGGTGTGAAGCGGGCGCGGAAGTATTGCGCCGGCCAAATTGCCTTCCGCGAAAACGAAGGAGGGGTGTGTTCATGAGCAAAATGTTCGGAGTGTTTGTGGGCCTGATGGTGGGAACGGTGTGCCTTGCGGGACGGGCGGACGCCCAGTTCAAAAATGGCAGCCAGGCGACAGAGTTGAATTTGCCGACATTGAGCCAGCGCGCCACAGTGACGCAGCGAATCGGACTAACAGATATCACGATTGCATATCACGAGCCGCTAGTCGGCGGGCGCGAACTCTGGGGAAAGATCGTTCCCTATGGCAAAGTATGGCGCGCCGGAGCGAACGAAAACACAACCATATCCTTCTCCGACGATGTGAGTGTGGAAGGAAAGCCGCTTCCGGCAGGCACGTATGGCTTGCACACCGTTCCGGACGAGGACAAATGGACAGTGATTTTCTCGAAGAACGCGACGTCTTGGGGCAGCTTTAGTTATGACGAGAAAGAAGATGCCTTGCGCGTGGACGTGAAGCCGCAACCGGCTGAGTTTCGCGAAGCCCTCACTTATACGTTCGACGACATCAAACCGGAATCGGCGGCTGCAACACTTCGATGGGAAAAGCTGGCGGTGCCCTTTCACATTTCCGTCGATGTGAACTCGCTGGTGCTGCGCACCATTCACAATCAGCTTCGCAACACCGGCGGATTCACCTGGGCAGGCTACGATGAAGCGGCGAATTGGTGCCTGGACAACAATTACAATCTGGAAGAAGCGCTGAAATGGGAAGACACATCCATACAGAACGAATCGCGCTTCGAGAATTGGGAGACGAAGTCCCGTATTTTCGACGCAATGGGACACAAAGAGGACGCTGAAAAAGCCCTAGCGCAGGCTCTCGACAAGGCCAATGCGATCCAACTCTATGTTTATGCGCGAGGCCTACAGCGGAAAGGAAACGCAAAACGTGCCTTCGAACTGTATCCACTGGTGCCGAAGAAGGATGCGAACCACTGGATCGGTCACCTGGCGCTTGCGCGCGTCGACTCGAACTCGGGCGACTTTTCGGCAGCCACCAAAGAAATGAACGAAGCCATCAGCGGAGCGCCGGATCAGCAAAAACCATTTCTTCAACCGCGGCTGAAGCGACTGGAAGCGAAAGAGGACATCAACAAGTAGCCGATTCCTGCGCGGGAAACAGGATGCTTAAGTGGTGATTCCGCCGAAACAGAGATATTTTATTTCGACGTATTCATCCATTCCATACCTGGAACCTTCCCGGCCAAGGCCGGATTCCTTTACGCCGCCGAATGGCGCGACTTCCGTGGAAATGATGCCGGTGTTGATGCCCACGATGCCGTATTCGAGCGCTTCGGCGACGCGCCAAACACGGGCAATGTCGCGGCCGTAGAAGTAGGCAGCAAGCCCAAATTCCGTGTCGTTCGCGAGCGCGATGGCGTCCGCTTCCGTCTTGAACCGGAACAGCGGGGCGACGGGGCCAAACGTTTCTTCGCGGGCAACCGCCATTTGCGGCGTGGCTTCGGTAAGAATGGTTGGTTCGAAAAAGCGGCCGCCGAGAGCGTGGCGATGGCCGCCAACGAGAATTTTTGCGCCTTTCGACTGCGCGTCGCGGATGTGGCTTTCCACCTTTTCGACGGCAGCATCGTCTATCAGCGGTCCTTGTGTAGCTCCCGCTTCCAATCCCGGTGCAGGCTTCAACTTTTTTACAGCGGAGAGCAACTTTTCGGCAAAGGCATCGTAAACGGAGTCCTGCACGAGAAGACGGTTGGAACAGACGCACGTTTGCCCAGTGTTGCGGTACTTCGAAGCGACTGCGCCTTCGACGGCGGCATCCAAATCGGCATCTTCAAAAACGATAAACGGCGCATTGCCCCCCAGCTCCAGCGAAAGTTTTTTGATGGTGCCGGCGCATTGAGCCATCAGGAGTTTTCCAACTTCCGTTGAGCCCGTAAACGAGAGCTTTCGAACAATAGGATTCGAAGTGAGCTCGGCGCCGATCTCCGCCGGGGAGCCGGTTACGATATTCAACACGCCTTTCGGAACGCCGGCGCGTTCAGCCAATTCCGCGAGCGCGAGCGCGGAAAACGGTGTTTGCTCGGCTGGCTTGACGACGACGGTGCAGCCGCATCCGATCGCTGGTCCTGCTTTGCGCGTGATCATGGCCAAAGGAAAATTCCATGGCGTGATGCACGCGACGACTCCGATGGGCTGCTTAACAACGACGATTCGTTTGTCGGCTTGATGCTGGGGAATGGTGTCGCCGTAAACGCGCTTCGCTTCTTCGCCAAACCATTCGAGAAACGCAGCGGCGTAAGCTACTTCTCCGCGCGATTCGGCAAGCGGCTTGCCTTGCTCGAGAGTCATGAGACGAGCCAAGTCCTCCTGATTGGACATCACTAGGTCGAACCAGCGCCGAAGAATCGCGGCGCGTTCTTTCGCGGTTCTTTTGCTCCAGGCGGGAAGCGCGCTGTTCGCAGCTTCGATGGCACGGCGAGTCTCTGCGCCACTCAACTTCGGCACTTTGCCGATGATTTCCTTTGTGGCGGGATTATCCACGTCAATCGTCTGGCCCGACTTTGCATGAACCCATTGTCCGTCAACGTAACAGGCTTCGCGGAAAAGGCGCGCGTCTTTTAGTTCGGCCGCCGCGCTCGCCGATTTCGTGACTGTGTCTCGCATCGAGTGCTCCTGACAAACTCTTAAGTTGGATGCAGCCGGCCGTACTTTGGCGTTTGACGATTCTGAGACGCGCAGCTATGTGTGAGAAAGCACGGCCTGCTTGCGCTCCGCAACACCAGCGAGAGCGGCTTCGATCACGTCCAGCCCTTCATTCAGTTGTTCGTCGGTAACGACCAGCGGAACTAGAATGCGAATCACATTGTTAAAAGTGCCGGCGGTGACCATGATCAGCCCATGCTCGTAACAATACTTGGCGATCTCTTTTGTCTCGGAGTCGGCCGGCTCGCGCGTTTCCGGGTCGCGCACCAATTCGATGGCGCACATGCCGCCGAGGCCGCGAACGTCGCCGACAAGAGGCCATTTTTTCTGCCAACTACGCGCGCGTTTTTCAAAATGTTCGCCAACGGCCATCGAGCGAGCGAGTAAGCCGTCCTTTTCGATGGTTTCGATCGCGGCGAGCGCCGCAACGCAAGATAACGGGTGGCCGCAGTAGGTGCCGCCGAGCGATCCCGGGCCTGGCGCATCCATGATTTCCGCGCGCCCCGTTACGGCGGCGATGGGCATGCCGCCGCCGAGCGATTTCGCGGTGGTGATCAGATCAGGCTCAATGCCGAAATGCTCTGAGGCGAACCACTTTCCCGTGCGCGCGAAACCGGATTGAATTTCATCCGCGATGAAAAGGATGCCGTGTCTGCGGCAGATGGTCTGGAGAAGCTTGAAGTAATCGCACGGCGGAATCACGAAGCCGCCTTCGCCAAGAACGGGCTCGGCGATCACAGCCGCAACGGACTCTGGGGCGACGGCGCGCACGAAGGCGTCTTCGAGGTGGTGCGCGAATTCCTCGGACGTCGTTCCGGGTGCATGGCGATATGGATAGGCGTAAGGAATGCGGTAGATGTCGCTCGCAAACGGCTGGAAACCAGCTTTGTAAGGATGCGTTTTGCTGGTAAGCGACATGCTGAGAAGTGTCCGGCCGTGAAAAGCATCTTCGAAACAAATCACGGCGGGACGTTTGGTATAAGCGCGGGCGATCTTGACGGCATTCTCGATGGCTTCGGCGCCGGAATTAAGGAGAATGGTTTTCTTTGCAAAATTACCGGGAGCCAGTGAGTTTAACTTCTCCGCCACGGCGACGTAGCCCTCGTATGGCGTGACCGCGAAGCACAGGTGCAGGTGTTTTTCAAGTTGTGCTTGAATTGCGGCAGCGACGCGGGGAGAACGATGGCCGATATTGAGGCAGCCGATTCCGCCCGCGAAATCGATGTAACGATTGCCGTCAACATCTTCGATGATCGCGCCATCGGCACGCGCGGCGAACAAGGGCATAGCATTGGCTGGTCCGCGCGGAATGGCAGATTCGCGGCGCGCCATCAGAGCGCGAGAGCGCGGCCCTGGAATTTCGGTTCGTATCTGAATCGTGGCCATGGCGTTCTTCCTTTTCATCGTGGGACGCGATTCGTGCGCGTCCTAGATATTTAGTACCAGCCGATGGGCGTTTCGTCGAGATTGACGAAGACCTGTTTTGTTTCGAGATATTCCTCGAGGCCCCAGGCGCCGAGCTCGCGTCCAAAGCCAGATTGCTTGTAGCCGCCCCACGGCGCTTCGACGTAAGTCGGCTGCATATGATTGACCCAGACGATACCGGCGCGAAGCGACTTCACGACGCGGAAGGCTTTATAGATGTCGCGCGTCCAGACGGCGGCGGCCAGGCCATACGGAGTGTCGTTGGCGATGCGGATGGCGTCTGCTTCGCCGTCGAACGGGATCACGGACGCGACTGGGCCAAAAATTTCCTCGCGGGATATACGAGCATCATTATCCACGTCGTAAAAAATGGTTGGCTCGACGTAATAGCCTTTGGCGAAATGCTTAGGGTGGCCACCGCCGATGGCGACTTTTGCTTCCTTCTTGCCAAGCTCAAGATAAGTATTGACGCGATCATATTGTTCTTTGCTGACGAGCGGCCCCATCTTCGTTTCTCGCTCCATCGGCGCGCCGAGTTTGATACTTTTGGCTTTTTCGATCATGGCTTCGACAAATTTGGAATAGATTTTCCTTTCGACGAGAATGCGGCTGCCCGCGGAACAGACTTCGCCTTGGTTGATGAACACGCCAAAGAGTGCGCCGTCGATGGACGCTTCCCAATCGGCATCCGTAAAGAAAATGTTGGGCGATTTGCCGCCGAGCTCGAGTGTGACGCGCTTGAGAGTATCCGCGGCGCTTTTGACGATGATTTTGCCGACGGTGGCGCTTCCGGTGAAAGCGATCTTATCAACGCCGGGATGAGCGACGAGCGCGGCACCCGTAGTTTCGCCGAGACCGTTTATGATGTTCACGACACCCGGAGGCAAACCAACTTCCGCGAACCAGTTTGCGATCTCTAGTGCTGTCAGCGGAGTTTGCTCGGCAGGCTTGAGTACGCACGTGCAGCCGGCCGCAAGAGCGGGCGCGAGTTTCCACGCGGCCATTAGTAAAGGATAGTTCCACGGAATGATTTGTCCGGCGACCCCGACGGGCTCGCGCAGCGTGAAACTGAGTGCGTTGGCAGGAACTGGATTCACGCTGCCGAGAACTTTGTTGGCAAGGCCACCGTAATATTCGAAGCAGGTGGCGACATCCGCGATGTCGAATTCGGCTTCGACAATCGGCTTGCCGGTGTTGTGGCATTCGATTTCGGCAAGCCGGGCGCTGTTTTGACGGATTTTTTCAGCAAGCTTGAAGAGGATGCGGCCGCGGTCTTGCGCGGAAGTAGTGGCCCAGGGACCGGTGTCGAACGCAGCCCGGGCCGCGGCTACCGCGCGATCAACGTCGACTGCACCGGCAGCAGCGACCTGCGCGATAACTTCCTCGGTCGAGGGATCATAAACTGGAAATGTTTCGCCGGAGCCGCTCGCAACCCATTCGCCGTTAATGTAATTCTTGTACGCTCGAATTCCCGCTGTCGCACTGCTGGACATCACGACCTCCCTAAAAAAGCATCTCGCGTGGGCACACCCGCAAGGGCGCGCCCGACTAAAGAACTGGAACTGCCTCCGCAAGCTTTCTCGCTGTCTTACGCCGCCCATAAACAAAAAAGAAAAACGCGGCAAGGCCAATGAAAAACAGCGTGCCTCCAAACATCCACACTTCGTAGGAAAGGATGGAAGTAACCTGCTGCGCGGGAAAGAAGGCCAGCGCAATTCCCAAGATTGTAGTCACCAGCCCGCTGGTGCCGGAAAGAATCAATTTCGTCTTGCCATAGCATACTTTCGCGAAGGAATCGTTGAAAGCAATTTTCAAGAGCGCGCCAAATATATAAAGAAAAGGGATCAACTGAAGAACCACCGCGAGCGAGAGCAGCTTCTGGAAGGTTTCCTGCACACCCGTTGGGCTGGCCGATAAATGTACCACGGCAAACCCCAACATCCGCGCGGTATATCCGACGAACGTCAACCCAATAAATTTATTCCAGATCCACCAGCCGCTGAAGTTCAACACGACAAGCAACATCGATACGGCCGCGTGAACGATCAGCGCGGCGTACGGAGTGTGGTATCGCGGATGTACTTTGCCGAGCCAAGAGGGCATATAGGAATCGAGCCCCGCGACAAACGGAATTCGCGCCGACCCTCCGAGCCACGCCGAAGCAATGCCTGCGATGGAAAAACTCAACATGAGTGCAAACGGCGCGACGATCCATACGACTCCGACGCGGCTGGCCATGTGGCCCACAGCCTGAACAATTCCTTGCAGCACGTTGATGTCGCCTTTGTTGATCGCGATGAGCAGCGTCAGCGTCGCGCCGATATAGAGCGCGCCAGAAAGTACGCCGCCCCACGCCACCGCTCCGGGCAGGATCTTTTGCGGATTCTCGATCTCGTCGCCCATGACGGAGGCAAGCTCGAGCCCAACCAATCCAAAACAAATCACGCCGAAGGAATTGAGGACGAATCTTGGATTGGGCGGGACGCGAAAGTCTGCCCAAGTCACGCTCGTACCAAAACGCAACCACACAACGACGCCCAGTCCGATCAGAACCGCAGCGGCGATGCCCGTGCCGATCGCGCCAAGGTTGTTGATCCACTTGCCGACACCGAGGCCGACGATATTCATCAAGACGAGGACACCCAGCAGGAGAAGCGAAGCAGTCAGCGCAAAAGTCTTATTGTCCGCAAGCGCCTCGTGTCCGGAGCCGAGCGCAAAAACGGAGACACCGACAAAGTACAGCATGACCGTAGGGACGTACATCATGTTGTTGGTCCAGTAGCACCATCCGGAGAGAAATCCCTGGAAGTCTCCAAAGACTTCCTTGGCCCAGAGGTAGACGCCGCCTTCGCCGGGATAACGGTGGGCGAGCTCGATGACGGCAATTCCTTGCGGCCAGAAAAATAGCGCAAGCGAGACGATCCAGAGCCAGACCGTCACGCCGCCGTTGGCGGCAATGGATGGAACGACATTCAGGTTGAAGACCGCGACGACGAAAAGCAGCACTAGGTCCAGGCGTCCCAACACGCGGCGAAGGTGAGGCGTGGCCTGACCTGTGGGCCCTGGGGACGCAATGGCGGCCTCATTCTGCAATGTCGCGATCTCCTAAGATCAGTGGCCCGCGGCGCCTACGAAGTGTGCGCCGCGTTCGTGTTGCGCTTTTGCGAGAGCAGGCGCGACTTCCTCGAAAACGGCGAGATGTTTTTCAATGTCGGCATCGTTATGCTGGACGGAAATGGTCCATTGCTCGTCCCACCAATACGGCTGTGCCAGCACGCCCCGGTTGACCATGCCAAACCAGTAGTGGCGCCAAAGATCGATGTCGATCTTCGTCCAGTCCCGGTAGTTACGAATCTCCTGCGGATAAAGCATCAGCGCGCCGTTGACCCCGGCACTTACGACATAAGCTTGCAAGCCAGTCTTCTGGACGATGCCGCGATAGCCTTCCGCAAGCTTCTTGCTGAGCTTATCGACGTGCGCATAGTTCTCGCGCGTTAGAACTTCGCGGAACGTAGCCAGCCCGGCGGCCATGGACACGCGATTGGTATTGTACGTGCCGCCGTGAAAGACTTTGTGCTGCGCGATCAATTCCATCACCGCGCGGTTTGCGCCAAATGCGGCAAGTGGCAGACCTCCGCCAATAGATTTCGCCAGACATATTACGTCCGGCTTCACGCCGAAATATTCACATGCACCGCCCCACGCAAGTTTTGCTCCAGTTTTCACTTCGTCGAAAATGAGCAGCGCGCCGTTTTTCGTGGCGATGTCGCGCAGGCCCTGTAGAAAACCGGGCTGCGGCATGCACAACCCGACGTTCATCAGAATCGGCTCTAGGATAATCGCGGCGATCTGGCCGGGGTTTTCGCGGAAGCGGCGTTCGACGCTCCCAAGGTTATTGAACGAAGCGACGACAACGTTTGCGAGCGATGCCTTAGGCACGCCTCCTCCGCCCGGAACGGAGTCGGGCGCATCGGGGTCGCCGTATTCCTCGGCCTTCGGCTTGACGCTGACAAGCGCGGTGTCATGCAAGCCGTGATACGCGCCTTCAAACTTTAGAATTTTGTCGCGGCCGGTGGCTGCCCGAGCGATGCGGCACGCGTGCATGGTGGCTTCCGTGCCGCTCGAGCCGAAACGCACCATCTCGATGGGATAGCGCTTGCAGATTTCTTCGGCAAGCTCCCATTCCATGTCGTGCGGCATGCCGAACGTCGTTCCTTCGTGCAACTTTTGCTCGACTGCTTTCACCACCGCCGGGTGGCAGTGCCCGGCCATCAATGCGCCGAAGCAAAGGTTATGGTCGATGTATTCATTTCCGTCCAGGTCGTGGATTTTGCTGCCCTTCCCGTCCTTCACGAACAGCGGGTAGGGCTCGTAGTGGCGGTAATTGCTGGCTACCCCTAGCGGGATGCGCTGCAACGCGCGCTTGTATGCGTCCGCGGATTTCGGCGTGCGCTTCTCGTAAGTGGCGATTTCCTTCTGCAAGGCTTCGTGCATTTCCTTCTTCCATGAGCTGTGTGGCCGCGAAGCGGCCAACGCTGGCAGGTCTGTTCCCTGCTGTCAGTTTGTGCTAACAAAAGCTCTTGAGAGCGATCTGCTTGTCTCTCTGCTTCCTCGAACGCGCGAAGGCGCCCCGGCCAGGCTGGGGCGCCTCTCGAACCGATCTTGTTCTCAGCTCGTCCCTCAGAAACGGAACTTCAGCGCAAACTGGAAGAGCCTGGGATCGCGCACTTTTTGCGCGAAACCGAAGTTCGAGCCGTCGGAAATATTGCCGTCAACACTATAGAACTGCGCGTGATTCCAAATGTTGTAGATTTCCCCGCGAAATTCCATGTTCAGTTTTTCGCCCAATTGGAAGCCCTTGAAAATCCCCATGTCCCAGTTATTGATTCCAGGACTGCAACAGATCGAGCGCGGCGCGTTGCCAACGGTGCCCAGCGTCACGGCCGTGGGGTCACCTGGACAATCGAGATTGTTGCAGTTATCGAATTGGCTCGGATCGAATGCGTAGCCATTATGCGCGCGAACATTCCAGGTGTGAAAGGGTGACGCCAGATTCGGTTCACCGGGCGCCTCGAAAAACACGCTGCTAAATTCTTCGTTGTCATCCGAGGAAGTAATGCGTATCGGGAAACCGGTTTGGAACGTCACAATTCCAGAGAGCTGCCAGCCATCTAGAAGCTTTCCCTCAAACCCTTCAAGCTTTGGAACCGGCAATCCCCAGACGTAACTGAATACGAACCGGTGCCGCGCGTCATAGAGGGACGGACCATAGGTCGAATTGAAGTCCACCGGATTCAAAGAACTCTCAAAGCTCGAGGCATTGTCCAGAGACTTGCTCAGGGTGTACGCTGCCTGGAATTGCAAACCGTGCGAGAACCTCTTCTCCAACAGAACTTGCAATGAGTTGTAGTTGGAATGCGCGATAGTATCCTCGCTGAAGATATTCGAGAATACCGGGATTCCGTCCGCAGGGCATCCTATACCGGTCATCGGATCGCAATTAGGAGACGAATACTTTCGCAAACCAACCAGTGTGATCGGATTGGCGTTCGGTCCGGTAACCGTCGGTGTGGGGCCGTACGGCAAGTGCAGCGTAAACCCTGCGGGAATCTCATCAGCATTGATGGTATACGCGTTGTCCGCGGAAAATGTGCTGCAAGAGAGGTTAGGATCGCCTGCCGCGACGGAAATCGCCTGCAGATCATTACACGTCTGCGGGTTTCCGTGATTGATGTCATACGATGCAAGCAAGCGATGCCCCTGCGATCCGACGTAGCCAACCTGCAAGAGAATGTTCCCCGGCAATTCGCGCTTGATAGTCAGATTGTACTGATCCGAGTACTGGCTGCGAAGCTGCCTGGGAAATTCTCCAAAGAGAAGAATCGAGCGAAAGCTGGCCCAATCAATGTTCGACCCCCGCGGAGGATTCAAGATGCCGTTGAACGGGTTGGGATACGAACTTCCTGTCTGATCGAGAAACGGCGCCTGGAACAACGGATCCGTAATGAAATTGCTTCCCCCAAATGGCGGCTCGGCGCTGAACTGCTCGAGCACGAGTTGCTCAATGGGATTGTAGAACATGCCCCAGCCCATGCTGATACTGGTCTTGCTCGGACCTCCCGTTAGCTTACCCAGTAGGCCATCGTGAGCGGACGGGCTCCAATTTAGCCCCAGCCGCGGAGCAAACGATTTGTAGTAGGTGTCCGTCAGGCTCATCGGAACTCCTTTGTCGCCTGGGAAAACCAATCCGGTAGGTTGCACACCCGCAGCATTGCAGTCGCTACCGTAGGTTGCAAAAAGTGGATCGTCCGGCGTTATGGCGCATGGATAAACCGTGGAGTTTTGTCCGGGGCGGAAGGTCTGCACCTTGTGGCCAGTGTCGGTAAGTGGCGTGTTCAGTTCCCATCGCAATCCATAGTTAAGCGTTAGGTTCGGCTTGATCTTCCAGCTATCCTGCGCAAAAAGATAGACGGACGTGCTGCGAACGAGTTCTGCCTGCGCCGAACCCTGACTATAGCTGTTCGGCAAACCGAGGAAATAGTCCGGATAGTTATCGACACCGCCCACGTCATTGGCGCCGCCCGGCCCAAACGTAACCGAGCCGTTCACGTTGTAATAGAGCGTCTGATCGAATTTCTGATAGCGTACGTCGGCACCAAACTTGAGGCTGTGATTTCCGATGATCTTGCTGTAGTTGTTGGACAATTGGAAGGTATTTCCAACCTGCGGCAGTTGCCCTTCAAAGTTATTGCCGAGAGAAAATCCGCCGTCCACGGAAATAAACGGCAAGCCTTCCTTGCTGGCGCCGAGACCCGGATGAATTCCCATATCCGTTGTCGGCGTTACCACGTTGCCGTTGCCATCCACGATCGGCACATCCGTATTCCCCGTGAAGCAAATGTTCGAGACGGCGCTCCCGCAGGAACCCTGCACGAGGCTGGTCACCGTCGGAGTGTTGAACTTGCCCTGCCCTTCCCGGAAGTAAGAAAAACGTAGTTCGTTCACTGCCGTCGAACCGATTGTCCAGGTGTGCGAGGCGTTGATCTGCTGCGTCCGCGTCGCGAACACGCCGGGGAAATTGCCCAGGTTACCGCCGGCAGCCTGAAACTTCGCGAACGGGTCGAGCAGGTTGTCGTCATCAAAATAATAGTAAAAGGAAAGTTTCTGGTTTTTGCTGATCTCGTGGTCGATTTTAAGCGTGGTTTGATCGCCACGTTCCCGCGAGTCCGGCGCCTCCTGAAAAACGCCGTCGGAGGTGGCATGGACATAAGTGCTCAACAGGCTCGTCGCGAGCGGATCGAAACAAGCCGTTGGAATTTGGCTGTTTGGGAAAATAATCTGATAGTTCTGCGGACTCGGAGTCCCGCCGCTCTGAATGTTCGTCAGCTCGCTGTTTGCCGCGGGGCTCAAAGAGGAACCGCAGCGCGTCTGCAAGACATTTGCGATCGTTGGAGTGGTCAGGGTTCCCCCAAACTGCGCGCCAGGGACGCCGCCGGAAAAGTCTCCACTTTGGTCGTCACCCGTCGGCAAGGGAACCGGGTTCGATGAGACTCCCTTTTTTATGCGCCGGCCCTCGTAGTTTGCGAAAAAGAACGTTTTGTCTTTCTTGATTGGGCCGCCAATTGTGCCGCCAAACTGGTTTTGGATGAAGTCAGGCTTGGAGAGATCATAGAATCCTTTGGCGTTTAGCGCTTTGTTCCGCAGGAACTCAAACACACTGCCATGATACGCATTGGTGCCGGACTTCGTCACCACGTTCACCACCGCGCCCGAATTGCGCCCATATTCGGCATCAAACGAGTTCGTGATGACGCGAAATTCCTCGATGCTGTCCGGCGAAGGCTCAATCGCCGGCAAATTCGCGAACAAGTCGTTGCCGTCGCCCCCGTTCACGGAGTAGTTATTGGAGCGCCCGCGGCCGCCGTTCACGGTGACGACCCCGGCTTTATCTGACCCATAAAATAAATCATTCCCCAACTGCGATTGAACGCCAGGCTGCAACTGTAGCAACTGATACACGTCGCGCTGGTTCAGCGGCAATTCTGTTGCGTCCCGCGAATTGACGACCGCTCCGAGTTGCGTCGAAGTCGTATCCACGACCGGCGGCGCGCCGGTGACCTCCACGCTCTCCGTTGCTGTGCCAAGCTGCATCGTGATATCGACGCTGATGACCTGGTTCAAATCCAGCGCGATTCCCTTGCGTATGAATTTCTTGAACCCTGACTGCGCGACATCTATTTCGTAACTCCCAACTGGTACTTCAATGAAGATATAGTCTCCGTTCGCGCCGCTTTGCACCTCGCGCGCGGAACGGGTCGCTTCATTAAACAACGTCACGCTGGCGGCGGCCACGGAAGCGCCGCTGGGATCGCTGATCGTCCCGCGAATCTGTCCGCCGGTGCTCTGTGCGCCGGCAAACGGCCCCACCAGCAGCATGGCGGGCGCGAGAAAGAGAAGGGAAAGGATGTTGCGACGGCAGCGCGTATGGCTCTGCCAAAATCCTGCGGCCAATTTCATGAACTCACCCCTTGTCTCGAAGAATTTTCCTGGCGGCGGATTCTTCGAGGTTGCTGTGCCCCGGAAACCTTACTATAATCCAGCAAACTTAGAGAAAGCCGGGAGCCGTGTCAAGCGGAAAGAATATCTCCAAGCCATCAGCAAATCGAACCGGGGACCGCCTGCTGCGCATCAGCGAAGTGGCCCGCCGCGTGGGTATTTCCTGCTCTGCTTTGCGTGCATGGGAAGCGCTGGGCCTCGTTTCTCCGCAGCGTACCAGGAGCCGTTACCGTATGTACGCCAAAGCGGATGTGCGTCTCCTGCAGCGCGCCGTTTTCTTGCGTCGCGCCCGTGGACTGAATCCCGCGGCCATCGTTCACGTATTGAAGCGCCAGGGCATCGTCTCGCCGTCGGCGGTGACCGCGATGCTTCCCGGCCAGCGCTTCCGGCGTCTACGTACTCGCCGAGGCCTGTCTCTTGCGCAGGTCGCGCGCGCCACCAAGGTTTCCGTCGGCTTTCTCAGCGCCCTCGAACGCGGCCAAATGCGCTCTTCCATTTCCACGCTCCGCCGCATCGCTCGTTTTTACCGCACAAATATTCTTTCGCTCTTCGAAACCGCGGCGGAAAATCCGCGGCTCGTCCGGCCCGGCCAGCGAAAAATTCTCGAGACCACTCCAGGTGTGCGCATGGAGCTTCTCGCGTGGGGCCAAACCGCCATGGAGCCGCATCTTTTTCGCATCAAACCAGGCGGCGGCAGCGGCGAATCGTATTCGCACGAAGGCGAAGAATTCCTGCACATCCTTCGCGGCGATTTTGAGATTTGGCTGAATGGCAAAGAACATTACAGCCTCAAACCCGGAGACAGCCTCTATTTCGAGAGCTCGACGCCGCACCGCTGGAGAAATCCCGGACGGTCCGAGACCTGGCTGCTTTGGGTGAATACGCCGCCGACATTCTGAAGAAGGATGGCCTTGTGATGGGTGATCCTAGCTGCGGAAAGATGCAATCGTTGCGAAGGCGGGGGACGGGATGAAACGTCGAACAATAATCCTGGGAATCCTGGCGCTCGCGATGTTCTGCGGCGCCTGCAAGAAAAAAGAAGCAACGCTGAGCTTGCTCGTTTGGGAAGGTTATGCGGACCCTTCGTTCGTGCCTCCTTTCGAGGAAGCGCACCATTGCAAGGTAGTCGCGTCGTACATGGGTTCGAGCGACGAACTAGTGGCCAAACTGCGCGGCGGAAGCGCGTCCAACTACGACGTCATCTCGCCTTCGAGCGACGTCGCTACCTCGATCGCGCGGGCGGGTCTTGCGGCACCTCTCGATCTCTCCAAATTCCCTTCCTACAGCCAACTTTCCGCCAGGCTCCGCAATTCGCCGCTCGTCAAAATCAACGAGCAAACGTACGGCGTCCCTTTTGTGTGGGGCCCCAATCCCCTGCTCTATGACACGACGGCCTTTGCGCAGCCGCCGGACTCCTGGAGCGATCTCTGGAACCCGAAATACAAAGGGAAAATATCGCTTTGGGATGAGCTTTCAAGTGTCTACATGGCCGCGCAAGTGCTTGGCTACGACAAACCCGATCCCTACCAAGTCTACAACCTGAGCGATGACCAGCTCGAAGCTGTCAAGAACAAATTGATCGAGCTTAAGCCAAATATCCGGAAATAT
Organism: uncultured Acidobacteriota bacterium; assembly: GCA_963718945.1. Lineage (GTDB taxonomy): Bacteria > Acidobacteriota > Terriglobia > Acidiferrales > UBA7541 > Acidiferrum. Next base: position 45,952 of record CAVRAJ010000002.1, read on the forward strand.
TGGTCCACCGGGGGCGAGCTGACAAATCTTTTCCAAAATCACGAAATCATTGCCGCCATGGGCTGGCCCCTGATGACCAATCAGCTCCGCAAGCTCGGATTCCCGATTGGCGAAACCATCCCGAAAGAAAATACGTCTGGATGGATCGATCATTTGATGATCACCGCGGCGAGCCAACAAAAGGAGCTGGCTACCCAATTCCTGGAATACATGATCGAGGCGCGGACTCAGAAAAAGGTGACGGACGTCACGGGGTACGCGCCCGCGAACCCCGCTTCCACTTCTCTTATGACCGATATGGAAAAGAAAAGCCTGCACATGGACGATCCCGACGCCTACATGCAGCGAATCTATTTTTGGCAGGATGTGCCCCGCCGAGCCAAGTACAACGAAATTTGGAACGAGGTGAAAGCCGCGCAGTGATCTCCGCCGCTATTCCGCAGCCCGCTCCCGGGGACACCGATGCTCCGCTGCTCGAATTGCGCGCCGTTGCGAAGCGGTTTGGAGCGCGCGAAGTTCTGAAAAGCATTTCGCTAAATATCGCTTCCGGAGAATTTCTTACTCTGCTTGGCGAAAGTGGCTCCGGCAAAACTACCCTTCTGCGACTCATCGCCGGTTTCGAGCTACCCACGGCCGGCGAAGTCTGGATGTCCGATGCGCGCCTGGATACTCTGCCGCCCTACAAACGCCGCGTAAACACTGTCTTTCAGAACTACGCGCTGTTTCCGCACCTGAGTGTGGGAGGCAACGTTGCGTACGGTTTGCGCGTGCAAGGCGTTCCGAAAAAAGAAATCGCCGGGCGAGTCAGCGAAGCTTTGAACATGGTGAAAATGGCGGAATTCGCCGGCGCGCGTCCATCCCGCCTCAGCGGCGGTCAGCAGCAGCGCGTCGCTCTCGCCCGCGCCTTGGTAAACCGCCCGCAACTCCTTCTGCTCGATGAACCGCTCTCGGCATTGGACGCCAATCTGCGCAAAAAAATGCAGAGTGAATTGAAAGCGCTGCAGCGCGAAATCGGCATCTCTTTTTTGTTCGTCACGCACGACCAGGAAGAAGCCATGGCCCTCTCGGACCGCATCGCCCTTCTACGCGATGGCGCGCTGGAGCAAGTCGCTTCGCCACGCGAGATCTACGCCCACCCCGCCACCGCCTACACCGCGCTGTTCATCGGGCAAACTAATTTGCTGCGCGGCGAAATCCGTCGCAGCATTGCCACCTGCGGCGTCCTGCGCTGGCCTTTCGAGGGCGTGGAAGGTCCCGCGTTTTTCTCGGTCCGGCCGGAAGCGATTCGAATCAGCCCTGACGGGAAACGCCAGACGCACGAAGTGAAATTTCGCGCCGCCGTCCGCCAGCAAATCTACGGCGGCGCCAGCGAATTGCTCGAAGTGGATTGCGGCGCCGGCCAATTATTACGTGTGCGTCTTTCCGCGTGCGGCCCTCTCACCGGCGAACACGAGTTTGTTTTCTCGATCGCGGACGCCATTCGTGTCCAGGAATAGCACTCTGTACCTTGCGAATCGTGGGTTGCGGATCGCGAGTCATGGATTGCGACAGGTTAACTGAGCCACGAAGAGGAAGGAACTCTCGGTGAAACATCAACAACAGGAGGTCAGTCAGTAGCCCCCAATCACGGGCACCTCCCCATGTACTCCCGCGCCTACAAGACGCTCGTCTCCATCCCGCCGCTTCTCTGGGTTGGGCTCTTTCTCCTGCTGCCCTACGCGTTAATGTTTGCGCACAGCTTCTGGGCCGTTCAGGACAGCGTACTCGTCCATCACTGGAATCTCGCCAACTACCAAAAACTCCTCGCCAATCCGCTCTACGCCGAAGTTCTCTTCCGCACTATGCGCATTGCCGCATCCGTAATGCTCTGTTCTATCCTCCTCGGCTATCCGCTCGCCTACTACCTCTCGTTTCATTCCGGGCGGCGCAAGGAGTTCCTCTATCAACTCGTCATCGTACCCCTCTGGGTCAGCTATCTGGTGCGCGGCTACGCCTGGAAAACAATTCTCGGCAGCGACGGCGTCCTCAACGGCTTCCTCCAGTATCTTCACATCACTCACGCGCCCGTCAGCTTCTTCCTCTACAGCCCTTTCGCCGTCATTCTCATGCTCACCCACATCTACACACCCTTCGTTTTCCTCCCGATTTACGCCTCGCTCGAGCACATCCCCCGCCCCCTTGTCGAAGCCTCCCACGATCTCGGCGCCGGCCCAGTCTCCACATTCTTCCGCGTAATTCTCCCGCTCTCAATGCCCGGCCTCCTCGCTGGAGCCACTTTCGCTTTCGTTCTTTCACTCGGCGATTTCCTCGCCCCGCTCCTCGTCGGCGGCTCTTCCGGCACCATGATCGCCAACATCGTGCAAACCCTCTTCGGCGCGGTCTACGACTGGCCCCTCGGCGCTGCAATTTCCGTGTGCATCTTGCTTATCACCCTTTCGCTCCTCTTCCTCACCGAACGCCTTGAAAAACGTTGGTCCTTCCAATGAGCCGCAAATCTCCAGTTCGCCGCTCTCCTCTGCTCGGCATCTATGCCGCCCTGGTTTTCGCCTTTATCTATCTGCCCATCGTCGTCCTCATTCTCTATTCCTTCAATCGCGACGGTGTCGGAGGCTTCCCGCCTCGGCATCTCACGCTCGAGTGGTACAGCCAACTCTTTGCCGACGGCCCGATCTGGGATTCCGTCCTCAATAGCCTCATCGTCGCCGCCGGCACCGTCGCGCTTTCACTAACCCTGGGCTTGCTCGCCGCGCTCGCTCTCGATCGCGCCAGCTTTCCCGGCAAAGCTCTCTTCCGTCGGCTCGTTCTTCTCCCTCTTATTCTTCCCGGCATCATCACAGGGCTATCTCTCCTCATGTTCGCCGTTTTCGCCGGACTACAGCTCAGCCTCCTCACGGTTTTCCTCGGGCACGGCACCGCTCTCATCTCCGTGGCCGCCACGGAACTTTTCGCCGGCCTCCAGAAAACGGACCGCGCCCAGGAAGAAGCCTCGCTCGATCTCGGCGCCACACCCTGGCAAACTTTCTGGCGCATTACGCTTCCAAACCTCAAGCTCTCGCTCATCGCCGCCGCGCTTCTCATCTTCACGCTCTCGATGGACGAGATTGCCGTAACCTTCTTTCTCATCGGCCGCGACAATACGCTCCCCCTCGAAATCTGGGGCCGCCTGCGCCGTGGCATCACGCCGGAGATCAATGCCGTATCCACCCTGATTTTTGCCGTTTCCGTCCTGCTCATCATCGTCTGGTATCGCATTCGCATGCGCAGCATCGGCACGGAAGCTCAGCAGTTGCTCGAAAGGTCTTAGAAGCCGGGGAGGACGAATGTCGCAATCACGCCGTGAATTCATCAGGTTTGTGGTTGCAGGTTCAATCGCGGCGGGCTGCCCAATCGACGCTGCTCTCATTTCTACGCCGGATTCCAACTCCCCCGTTTCCGTTCCAGTTGGCGCGCCGCTCGTTGACGGCGAGCATTTCGAAATCTGCCACCAAGTCCGCGATGGCCGCCACTTCGATCTCCCAGCCGCCACCGCCAGGGCAGACATCGTTATCTCCGGTGGTGGCGTCGCCGGTCTTTCCGCCGCTTACTTTCTTCAAAGCAAAGATTGGCTCCTCCTCGAAAAAGAAGAGCACTTTGGCGGCAACGCCTACCAGGAAATGTTCGATGCCCAGCCCTTCGCCACCGGTTCCGCTTACGCCTATCGCGGTGACGAAGGTGACCAGCTCGCGTCAGAAATCGGCCTGAAACTGCCGCTCGTCAACATGCCCGATCCCACACTCGTCAACAAAACTTATGTGCCGGACACGTGGAAAACCGGCATCGCCCAACTTCCCTACCCCAAAAGTGTCGTCGCCAGTTTCCAGAAATTCCGCGAGGACGTTCTGAAAATGAAAATCAGCCGGCGCATGGCCGAACTGGACGCCCTGCCTTTTTCAAACTTCACGTCTGCCTACGCTCCGGAAGTCCAGCAATGGTGGGATATTTTCGGCCCTTCCAACTGGGGCGCCGCCTCGCACAACACTTCCGCCTACGTCGGTCTCTACAACGCACAGGATCTTTTCACCGGCGGCGACTCCAAGCGCGCCATCTTGCCTGGCGGCCTCGGCTGCATCACCCACAAGCTCGTCGAAATCCTCCAGCTAAAATACAAAGATCGCATGCTCGGCGATGCCACCGTCGTCGCCGTCGTCCAGGGGAAAGACGCGGTAAAAGTCACCTATCTGCGCGAAGGAAAACTCACAACTGTGTCCGCGAAAGCTGTGTTGATGTGCACCCCCAAGCAAATCACTTCGCGCATCGTCGCGGGCTTACCTTCCGTCCAGAAAGCCGCCATGCAGCGCACGCGCTATGCCCCCTATCCCGTCGTCAACCTGATATTCGACAAACCCGTCTACAATCGCGGCTACGACAATTGGTGCCCGGGCAATTCCTTCACCGACTTCATCGTCGCCGACTGGACCGTCCGCAACAATCCCGGCTACAAGCAAAAAAACAACATCCTTACTTTCTACACTCCGCTTCGCGAGGAACAGCGCTCCATTCTCCTCGAAGAAAAAAACTGCAAGACGCTTGCCGCTCGCGTTCTCAGCGACTTTCAGAACACTCTCCCCGAATTCAACGTAGATCCCGTCGAAGTTCGAATCTACCGTCGCGGCCACCCCATGTTCATGGCCGTTCCCAGCCATTACACAAAAACCCGCCTTGCCGCCGCGCAGCCCATGGACCGCATCTATTTTGGCAACGCCGATTCTGGCGGCCCTGAATCCTTAACCAGTGAAGCCGTCCGCTTATCACACGTCGGAGCGGAATGGGCCGGCCGAATTTTGGCGGGCAAGCCCGGCGCAAAAGAACTGGTGGAGAAAGCTCTAGCGCCAGTCGCGGATTAACGCTTCTCGCGCGTCGCATTTCCGCCCCGCCCCGTCCTGCCCCGCTAACCTGATTTGGTTCATAATAACCTCGCACTTCCGGAGGAATCATGGCGGACCGCCTCGAAGATTTTCAGATGTCTCGCGCCGACCTGAACGAAGAGATTCTCAATTGCGGGCACCTCGGCATGAAGCGCTTCTTCGCTCTGGATCATCAGGCGTATGAGCCAGGAGCCCTCGACACGAAAACGAAAGAACTCTTAGGCCTCGTCGCCTCCGCCGTTCTCCGCTGCGACGACTGCATCACCTATCATCTCGTTCGTTGCGGCGAAGAAGGCTGGAAGCGCGCGGAAGTGATTGACGCTCTAAACGTGGCGTTGATCGTCGGCGGCTCCATCGCCATTCCTCACGTGCGCCGCGCCTTTGCCCGCATGCGCGAGATTCATTCGTTGAAACCCTGAGGGCCGCCGCGTAATCTTAGTGAGTAAAGTAAATAAGGAAGCAAGATGAGCACGGCCCCAGCCACTGCGGCACCACATCGCGAGGGAACCGGCGCGCGTCTCCGCAATGTATTGATCGGCGCCTTATTTGCCCTCGTTTTGCTTATTCCCCGGCTTCTGCGCCTTCGCCACAACGCTCAATCCTGGATGGCCTTCCGCATCTTCCTCGGATTTGCCGGCGCTGCCCTCGTCGTCCTTCCGCTCAGCCTTTGGAATAGTTGGCATGCCGCCATCGTTGGTCTTACGATGTTTCTCGGTGCAATTCTTCTGCCGCCGGCCAAGCCGCACACGCTACCGGACGATAAAGCGCGCGAATTAGGCTCTCTCGTCGTCGTAAATGGCGGAAAATACCATCCGGGAAACGCCACCCCAGCAGCCGTCCAGCTTTTTGTTGGAGTGGACCAAATCTGCGCGCTCGATTTGCATTTCCAGCCGCTCCTCGTCATTCCCGCAGCGGAAATCTCCTCGGTGAATGCGCTCCCAAGAAAAGATCGCTGGATTTTGCAAGTTCGCTGGCCCGATAACGCCGCCGAATTTTCCTATCAGGGTATTTTTGCCGAGCATTTGGCTCGCGTCGCCGAGAGCACTCTCGCCGGCGTAATGCACTCGCCGCTTCCTGTTTTGCCCAAGAGCCGCGCCGCCGGCGCCTAGCGACCTCACTAACAAGAGTCTCCTGGCTCGGCAGGAGCGCGAGTGCTCTCCTCGAGCGAACTTCCTCGGTTCAGCTCTCGGGCTCCGTGAATACGTTCTCATGTCCGAAGCCGGTATGAGTTTCCGCCAGATACTTGCCTCCCTGACGACCGATCCCGCCGAACGATTTGGTGACGCTGACAAACTCGGGCGAATCGCCGCGGGTTTCCAGGCCGATCTCGCCGTTTTCCGTCAAGACCCTTCCGCGAACATCCGCGCGCTGGCCGCCGTCCAATACACTCTGCGCGCTGGGAAGATCATCTATCGCGTAAGTGACTGACTCTGACCGGCGCACCTCGGCCGGGCCGGCAGCGCAGCCCGTCCGAGATTTTTTTCTTTTAACGTCCGCTCCTGCTGCAAAATGTGGCAATATAAAGGTATGGCGCGAGGATGGGAAAGCAAAGATGTGGAAGCACAGGTCGAATCTGGCCAGGCTCCTAAGGGCCACTACGGCAACAACACCAAAAGCCCTGACCAGCTCCGCCGCGAACAGGAGCGCAAAGACCTGGAGCTGTCCCGCATCAGAATTGCGCATGATCTCGAGGCCGCCACTCACCCGGGCCATCGCAAATCCCTCGAAGCCGCTCTGGCTCACCTCGACAAAAAAATCTCCGACCTGAACTAGCTTGCTCTCTCTGCCGCCGAGCGAAGCTCGGCGAATCTGCTTCCGTGAACTCCTTGGTCTCTGTGACCTCTGCGTAAAATCCTTTTCCTTCCGATTCTGTCACCGCACAAAATCCCCTGCCAGTCCCCAAAAATCATTCACGTAATAGTGCGACAAGACGTTCCCAAACAAATAGCAGATCCCCTGGCACGGTGGAATGTCTCCATAGATCTCCTTCCCGTGCGCGAAAACCTTTCTCAACGATCCATCCTTCAATAAATTCCCCGCCACCTTCCGCAGCGGCTCGCACGGATAAAACACATCTCCATTCGGGTACACGCGCGGGAACATCGTCGGATAGCATTGAAATTCGCGAAATCGCAGCAGTGTCTCTATGGTCCGCGGCGTCCCGTTGATAGGCTGCGCCCCACTGCGCCGCCGCTCGATAATCTTATCCACCAGCGCCTGATACTTCGGATTCTGCACCAACTTCAGATTCGGCATCTTCTCCATCTGCGCCGATTGCGCCGCGAACACAAAACCCTCCTGGCCGCACCAATCCAGCAATTTCTCCACTTCCGCGATATTCCATTCCTCAATCACCGTGCTGATCGTAATCCGCTGCGGGCTCCCCAAAACTTCCTTGGCCATCGCCAGATTCTGCAAAACCTTCGGCAAAGCCGCCGGCTTCGAAAGCGCGTTCGACGGATCGGCCGCCAAAGCGTCCAGACTCACCACCAACCCCGTCACCCCGCGCAAAATCCCCCGCTTGCGATCCAGCAAAGTTCCATTCGTAATCAAAATCACCGACCGAAACTTGCAATGAAACCGCGCCGCTTCCACTAACTCCTCAATGTCCGCCCGCAAAGTCGGCTCGCCCCCGGTAATCACAATCGAATCCGTCTCCTTGCGTATCCGCCGCAAAAGCCGGATCGTCTCTCCCGTCGACAGCTCGTCGCTGAAAACGTCCGGCTCCTTCTGCGTGCAATACGAGCACGCCAAATTGCATTTGTGCGTCACATAAAACGTCACCGCATACGGCGCCACTACATTCGTCCGCAAAATATGCCGCCGCCACCCATTCCGAAAATAAAGCCGGAAGTTTTTCCCCACAAACGGCGCCTGCCGCACCAATCCGCGGATCAACGCCACCTTGGATGGCTTTCTTTTATCTAGCGCACTTGCAGGAACAAAATTTGCCGTTCGCGAACTAGAAGTAGACATGAAGCCAAGATTGTAGCGCAGTGTGACCCATTCGTCCTTATTTCGCAGAATGCAGATGTGGTCCGTTCGGCCATCGTGGATTTTGCGGCTTCAATAATCTCTGCTGACTAGCCCTCGCGAGCGCGAACGTCCGGTCGTGCTAGGATGTTCGAATGGAGAGATCCTTATGCCATTTGTTGACATTAGTAGCCTCCGTGTCATCGAACGTCTGCCCGGTTGGCACGGGCGCTATTTCCACTCGGCGAGCATGACGTTCGCGCATTACGACTTCGAGCGTGCCGCGAACATTCACGAACACTTCCATCCACAAGAAGAGGTTTACGAGGTCATCGAAGGCGAGCTTGAGGTGACCATTGACGGCACAGCCCGAATCGTCCGAGCGGGCTTAGTCGCGATTGTGCCGAGTAATGCGCGCCATTCCGTCAAGGCTCTCACCGATGGCCGGGCCATTATCGTTGACTATCCGGCGAGGCGCGAATTCAATTAGGTCGGCTCGACCCCTTACCCTGGTGCAACGAGTTCCTGGCATCTCTGCAGCCATACTCCCGACAAGCCGCATCCGGGAAAACGATCTCACGATACAAGACCGGGATATTCCTGAATCTACTCGAGGGAATTCATGCCGGAGGATTCACGCAAAAAAACAGCATCGCGTGGGCTGAAACCTAATCCGTGAAAACCACGCCTACCGCGCTTTGCCCCTTCTCTGGGCCCGCATCAATGCGCACCACGTAGCCCTTCAAGCGCATCGACGACTGCGATCCATCCTCGCCCGGCGTCTCCATCGTAACTTGCAATTCCGATTGTAGTTGCGGCATGTTCTGAAGCGAAATCAGCGCACCTTGCAAAGAAATATCGCGCACGACGGTCTCTTCCTGGAATTCTTTCCCGTCTTCTGTCACTCCCGTAACCTTGGCGCGGAACTGCGCCTCTCGCCGCAAGGACGTCCGCGCCCCGGGCATATGCGCCTGCACATTGTCCCCCGTCGCCCCCAGCGTAATCACCATGCCTTCGCTGGCCGCAAACACGGAATCAAACTCTTCGCGCGCCTGCCGCAAAATCGAATCCACCATGCGATCCGTCGAATCCGGATCGTGATGAAACAGCACGAGAGTCTTCGCGCCAACTCCGCGCGCCAGCTTCACGCCTTCTTTCCATGACGAATGCCCCCAACCCTTGCGCGTCGTCTTCAGTTGATCCGGCGTGAATTGTGCGTCGTTAATAAATATGTCCGCGCCCGCCGCCAGCTCCCGCAAATTCTCATCCAGTTTCGGATCGCCAGGTTCGTTGTCAGTCGCGTAAACCACCGTTCCCGCCGGCGTTTCAAGGCGAAATCCCAGACATCCCTGCGGATGGTTCAGCCATCGCGCCGTGATCTTGTTTTCGCCAATCGTGAACGAATCGCCGCCCTCCACTTCCTTGAACTTCCTCTTCGCGTTCATCGCGGACATGTCCACGGGAAAATAGGGCAGCGCCATTTGCGCCTCGAACACTTGCTTCAGGCTGTCGCGTCCCAGGAATTTTGACCGGAAACTATAAAAATGAAATTCATTGTTCTCCGCATACAGTGGCGAAAAAAACGGAATCCCTTGAATGTGATCCCAGTGGTAATGCGTCACGAAAATATGCGTCTCGGGATTTCCGCCGCCGTTCGGCGCTCCCCAGCGGCTGCCCAGCATGCGCAATCCGGTCCCGCAATCCAAAATGAATTGCGTCCCGTCGGGCGCGCACAACTCCAGGCACGGCGTGTTCCCGCCGTAACGCCACGTGGCGGGATCCACCGTCGGCGTCGATCCTCGAACACCCCAGAAACTTAATTTTGCGATGGGAGCCGTCATGTCCCTCAGCGCACATTCCTGTGCGAGACCATTCCCGCCGCCTTGCAAGCGGAATGGGAAGCTAGTTCGATGTTGGCAGCGGCGGGGAAATGCGTCAATGAATTCACGCCGGGGACGTGTCAAACTTCCCACTAAGCTCGCTGGGGCTGCGCAAACGCCTCCGGGTGCGTAAAATGAACCCGATGCACGACCATTCCCACGATCATGATACTGAGCACGACCACGATCCTGAGCGCGGCCACCACGATGGCCATGTGCATCACCCGCATTCGCATCATCACGGTGGTCATGAGCACCCCCCGCTGCGTCCATCGGTGCTCGGCTGGGCCATGGTTGCCACTCTTGGCTTGGTGGTTGCCGAAATTTTTGGCGGCGTCCTCGGCAGATCCGTCGCGCTTCTAAACGACGCCGTTCACAATCTCTCCGACGTTCCCGCGCTTGGCATTTCCTGGCTGGCCATGCGTTGGGCCGCGCGTCCCGCGGACAGCGAAAAAACTTACGGCTACCACCGCGCTGGAATTCTCGCGGCCTTTACAAATGCGATTTTGCTGGTGCTCCTCTCTCTTTGGCTCGGCTACGAAGCCGTCGAACGCTTCCGTTCTCCTGTTCGCGTCGTCGAAAGCTGGATGATCTGGACGTCGCTTGCGGCGCTGGCTGTGAATGGCGGCATCACGCTGGCTCTCGTGCGCGGGCGCGGTGATTTAAATCTGCGCAGCATTTTGATTCATAATTTCGGCGACGCTCTCTCGAATATCGCCATCATTGCCGGAGCGATTGCCATTCGCATGACCGGCGCGCTGTGGATCGACCCGCTCCTCGGCATCGCCATCGGCCTGCTCGTGTTGTGGTCCAGCATCGGCATTCTCCGCGAGTCTTCCCACATTCTTCTCGAAGGCCGCCCGCGCGAGATGCGTGTGGAGGAAGTGGCGCGCGCGATCCTCACCATCGAAGGCGTGCAAGAAGTGCACGACGTGCACATCTGGTCGCTCGGCGGCGGCCACAACGCGCTCAGTCTGCATGCACGCATTCCGGATATGCACCTCGATCAGTGCGAGCGCCTGCTCGCGGCGATTCAGGAGAAGGCTGCGAAGGATTTCAAGATCGACCACACCACAGTGCAATTGGAGCGAGCCGGACTTCCGGCGGTTTCGGGCTACGTGATGCCCGCGCCGGTAAAAAAATAAATTCCTGCCACGCGGACGGCGGCGAGGGCCGGGCTTTGTGAGCCGGTGAGGAGTCGAATTTTGGGCTGGCATAAGAAGAATCAGACGGGCAGGCGGAAGTTCAGGCCGCGTTGTTCATTGAACTGTTGCGTAGCGTTCAGGTCGAGTTTGTCCAGAGCCAGAGTGTGGCGCAATCCCTCGCGAGTGATGTAGCGAAGCGTGCCGTTCTCCCACGCGAAGGCCGTGGCAAAGAATAGCGTTCCATCGCGGCGAACAAAAACATACTCATCGGAGTCTTGCGGCGGAAGAGGATGCGGCGCTTGCACGTAGTCTTGCGACGGCGTGACCGGGCGTTCGATGTCGGCCGACTGCTCGGCTTCTGCTCCCGCGGCGTCCGCCTGTTGCGCGTCCGCGGCTGGAGCTTCCGCCACGTCTTCATCGTCAGGAAAAAGCGGCATGTAATACCCGCCGCCGTAAAACGGGAAATACGCTCCCACGAACCGGTCGTTCCGGTCGCGGCTGTGGCCCCTGCCATGAGTTCCCCGCGGATGTGTTGCCGCGAAGTGCGCATAGTCAAAGCCAAGACCTGGCACATCTTCCGAGAGCACCGCACGGTTGGAACGTGTACTGCGGACTAAGTTAGTTTGTCGCAACGGCGGATGGGCGACGAGCGCTCCCGAGCGGGTGTGGATGTAACGAACTCCAGGGAAGGCGCGGGTTCCATAAGGGCCGTGAGATCCTACAGGTTGAGCGGAGCGCATGGCGAAGTGCGGGGCAGCCATAACGGGCCGTGCCATTGCGGGGCGAGCCATTGCGGGGCGAGCCATTCCGGAGGCCATTCCCCGTCCCATGCCTCGGCCTTGTGCATAAACCATCGCGGGAAGGAACGCGAGAGAAGCAACGAAGATCAGGAAGCGGCGCATGGTCAGTACCTGGGTTCCCGGGCCGCCGGGCCTTTCTTGCACGTACATAGATAAGGATGCGCCATCCGCGGTAGCGGTTTCAAGAGATGGGCGGTGGTTAACAATAACAGGACCCCTCCCCCCAGTTTTTTGTAAACGCTGATTCCAAGGGAGTTTAAGTTGATTGGAATGAACACTTGCGGAAGTGTTGATTTTAAAGGGGTTGATGGAGATATTATGAGGCGCGGAATTTTGGGATGGGGAGCGAGTGGGCGGGGTGCGGGCAGAGAAGTGTGTGGCGATGAAGACACGGGTAAAGATAGCATGGATGTGTATTACTGTCAATAACTATTAGTGAGTGAGTATCATTCGAATGAGACAGGCGGAAGTCAAGAGGAAGAAAGGAGTTGGCGGGATTGAGACGGTTTTGTGAGACGCGAAAATACTTCGGAAGAGTCAAAACCCGCACCCTTTGATAAACCAAAATCCAAAGGGATGCGGCACCCAAGGCGTCTTATCCCGGTAAGGATGCTCCACCCGCCATGGATTCTCATTACTGTCAAGGACTATTGTTGAGTGTATATAATTCAACCGTGAGACGGGGAAGCGGGCGCGGATTGAAGTGGTTGGCGGGAATTTGGCGTCTGGTGAGATGGTGCGATGATAAAAACTTGCGGAAACGTGCGGTCTGTCCCTCGTCTCATGGTTAAATGGGAGGGGCTAGACCACGATAGTTTCGCCGGGCCGCGCGATTTGATAAGACTCATACTCTCTGCTTGAATCTGCGAGAGTCATGCGGTGTCCATTCGAGAAATTAAGGGCTAAGGTGCCGTTAGCGTTGCTTTCAAAGCTTTCTATAGTGGCACCCAATAGAGCTACCGTGTGGGCTGCGATTTGCGCTGCACCCGGCTCTGGTTTCCACATCCATTCTTCCTGCCCATCAAAATAGTTAAACTGGCTTTCGACGTAAATAATTACATCTTCGTCGAAGCCGAACTGGATCTGGTACACGCCAATGGCGACCTGAATGAGTTCCCGCGCGTTCAGAAAGCTCAAATCAATGTCTTTCCTTAGTCCGTACATTGGGCTACTCCTTATTGCGGGATATGCGTTTGAGCGTTCGAGCCGGGCATTCCGGTTGACGGAAGGATGGGTTGCCCCTCGGAATTGTATATCCGAATGTATCCGGTGGGGTTACGAGAATCTGGCCCACTGACACGGATAATGTTCGCATTGCCGGTTGACCCTGCTGGTCTATAGACGATGCCGTTACCATTCGCTGCGGGTTCAGCCACGTATCCAGCCGGAATTCGGACGGCGGCCCCGTTGGGAGCAACGACGATTTCGCCTTCTGCGGCCGGTTGCGGAACTCCGTTTACGATAGCGCGAGCAGTCCCGACTCCTCCTGCGGATCCGGCCTCAATGGCAGTGTTTTCTTCTGGGGTGACGGTGCTGTCTCCGTCTTCGCCGCTCCCCATGCCGCCAGCTTCTATCGCTATCGCGGTGGCTAGCGACGCGGCCATAAATATGGCGTTTCGGAGATATTCTGGGTGCCTTCGCAGAAACTCTCTAACCTCTGCTTCGTTTTGTTCCCTGGCTGCCGTTTCTTTCTTCGTCTCAAGCCCGAACAATCCGTGGCGGTGCGCCCAGCACCAAACCGTGCCGTGGGTTTCTCCATCAACAGTACAGTGGCCTGTGGGATCGGTGGATTTGAGAGGGTTATTCTGGACGTAGCTGTACAGGTTGAGTGATTGCGGATACGGGAGGCTTGCGTAGGGAACTGGGCTGGGACTCGCGCTCCAGTCGGGGGACATGAAGCGGCCGAAGTTGGAGGCGTTGTAGCGGGCACCGAAGTTGTCGAGGCCGGATTCGTGGTCGCGTTCTTTGCCGGTGAAATGGAGGGTGCTTTGGTCGCCGCCGGAGCAGGAGAGGCCGTCGCCAAAGGGAAGGCTGGTGCAACTTTCGAAGTTGTAGGTGGGGTAGGTGGCGCTGTTGCGGCGGCGAACGGTGCCGAGCCAATCGGAATGAATGAAAAGAGGGGTGCCGCCGGCATAGGTGACGAGGTGACGGCCGCCGGCGTAGATTTCGCTTTGGCAGGCGGTGCCGTTGGCGTTAACTTCCAGGAGCCAATGCCCCGCTAAATCGTAGACATAATCGCGCTTGCCCGTGCCATCACAGGTGTCGGTGACGACGCCGGTGCGATGCACGCGGCGGCCTTCCGCGTCGTAAACGTAGCAAGCCGTGGCGGCAGCGCCAGTGCCGGTAGAACAGAAACCCAACGTGCCGTCGACCTGGATGAGGTGATTTTCCGCGTCGTAGAAATAGTAGTGCGTACCGTCGTAGAGGAGATTACCGGCAGTGTCGTAGGAATGGCCGTCCATGCGATTGTTGTTGGTGGTGTTGTTGCCCGTGAAGCTGGCGGTGAAAGTGTAAGGACCGTTCTGCTGCCAGCGGTTGCCGAAGCGGTCGTAGACGTAGTTGTATGTGGGCGTGCCGTTTGTGGGGCTGGCGCAGGTGCCGTTTGTAGCGAGATTGGAGCAGACGAGGCGGTTGAACTGGTCATACTGATAAATCCAGTTAGAGTTGACGTTGTCGTTGGCGGCAGTCACGTTCCCGTTTGGCGCAAAGGTGAGACCAAAGGAGTAGATGGTAGTCGGGCTGACAGTGGCTGTATCGGATTGTAGCTGAAGACGTTTTGTATACGCGAAGGCTTCGGTTTCGCCCGTGCCGAGCGAGTCCGAAGTGATTTGGCCGGCGGCGTTGTAATGCGCGCCCGATAGCAGATTATACGGAGCGGTTTGCTCGTATGTGCCAGCGGTCAGGCTGAAGAGGCGACCAGCTGCATTATAGGCCGGATACCAGCCGTGAAAATAGCCGTCGGAGAAAGAGGTCACGTTTCCCATGAGGTCGTAGGTGTAAGGCAGGGGATAAGAGTTGGCGCACCCTCCTTGGGGAGTTTTCTGCCACTGCTGAGAAACCCGACCCATGACGTCGTATTCGGAAATGGTTTGGATGCAACCACCCGCCGAAGATGTGGTGGTGTTGTACACGAGTCGGCCGATGGTGTTCGTATTATTGGGAAAATAGGTCGAGAAATCGTAGAAATACGTAGATTTCGGAGTCGTGCCATCGCTGTAGGATCTGGAGGTGAGGCGATTGAGGGCGTCGTACGTGTAGGTGGTGGTGACGGTGGAGGTGCCGGTTTGGTTCTGAAGGGGCCCTGTTTTGGTAGAGAGATTGCCGTTGGCGTCGTAGGCGTAGGTCGTCGGGACGACCGTGTATGGACTTACGGGCTGCGTGTTTGACTCCGGATTGACTGCACTCGTGAGGCGGCTTAGTGAGTCATAGACGAATGTGCGCGAAGCGATGCCACTTTGATTGACCTGCAGTAGATTGTCCAGCACGTCGTACTGATAGGTTGTGAGAAAGCCGGTTCCGGCGATATCTTGGCCGCAAGCCACCGGTGTGCCACTCTGCCCAATCAGGGACGAGGATGAAACTTCGCAAATGGAATTCAATCTTCCGAGGGCATCGGATTGGGAGATGCGCGTGACGCGCTGCGTTCCGTTACCGTTTCCCTCGTCTTGCACCTGGGTGGCACGGCCCGTATAAGTGGTGAGAATCGTGGAATTGTCGGGATGCGTGACCTGCGTCGTGCGGCCGAGAGCGTCGTACGCATACGTGGTGATGCCGTACGTGGGATCGCTGGTTGTGCAGTACGGGTTGGAGACGGTGTGGGTATGCCCTTGGCCGTCGTAGGTCGTGTCAGTCCGGTCGCCGCTGGCGCAGTCGGGGTCCGACGTTAGCAGCGTTTCAACAACATGGCCCAGGCCATCCGCTGCGGCGAGGGTAACCATGTTTGTGCTGGAAGTCATGGCTTTGGTGGTGGTGACGTTGGGGGACGGGGTAGACGGGTTGTACGGCGAATCGTTATATACGACTGTGGTCAGGCCGCCGTCCGGATACTTGATTTGTCTCGGGCGAGCGAAAGGGTCGTTGTAAAGGTAAGTCGTGCTCTGAGCGTTTTCGTCTTTCGAGGCCGTCAGTTGTCCGTTGTTATAGTCGTAGGTGAAGTTCTCCGTTTGGCCGAGGGGATTGGTGACGTTGGTGAGAAATGTGTTTGTGTTGTGACTGGGGGAGTAGCTGACATTCTGTTCGCCCGAGAGCACAGTGTAGCTGTCTGCATAGGAAAAGCCCGTGGTGATGCCTTTGGGGTCTTTCGACGAGAGAACCTGGCCCGTTTCGTCGTAGGTGTAGGTGGTGACGGCGTTAGGGCAGGATTGCAAGCATTTCTTCGTAATGCTAGTGGTGTTGCCGCGTGGAGTCGTCGAGCCTGGCGCGAATGTAGTTTCGTCGTGAGTGCCGGAAGGAAGGTTGCTGACGCCGGTCACGGAGGGGGTTCCCGCGGAACCGCAGGTCGCGGTGCCGCCGTCGTAAGAATAGTCGGTTTCAGCGAACGGATTGCTGCTGCCGTCATACACGATCGTTTGGCACGGCAGGTCGAGAAGAGTGCCGGGGGCGCCCGAAAAACTCTGATAGCTGGTGATTGTCTTTCGGCTGGGCGAACTCTGACCGAAGTCGTATTCATCCTTCTCGGTGATATTGTCACCGGTCCAAGTGTACTTGATTTGCGAGGTCTGACCGTTATCCAGGGTGGTTTGTTGGTTTTGCAATCGGAATTGGTCGAGCCAGGATTTTGCTACTGTGCGTAAGGGATTCGTAGGAGTGGCGGAGCCGTAGTAGCTGGTTGTTTGTTCGATCGCCAGTTGGGGCAGGAGGGAGCTATTCGAGAAGGGTTGTGCCGGTACCCCCATGGGCGAGTAAGTGTAAGCGGTCAGGAAATTTTGATTGGTCACATTGTCAGTAGTGGTCACGTTGGTGGCCTTTTGAGTCCAAGAGATTCCGCCAACGTTTTGGTAGATAGGCGCCGCCCAGGTGGTTGAGTAGCTGAATGTTTGAATTAGTGCTGCATTGGAGCTGCCGCCGAAGCCAACCTGTCGGGACGCAACGACTGGGGTTTTGTACTGGTATACGCAACCGTCGGGGACGGCAACCGGACAACCCTGGCTCGTTTGCCCGCAATAGTCTCCAGCCTGATACACGACACCAGGATAATCGGCGAGTTCATTCATCGTGTCGCTCAACTTCCAGGTGTATCGCACCCATCCGCCGCTTGGATAGTCAATCTCGCTAAGCAGCCCATAGGGATTCTGAAAGCTGTGGTTGGGATTGTCCGTACCATAGTAGAAATGGTACGCTTGGCCGTTCGGCAAGGTTATTTGAGAAATGACTGTTGGACTGTCGCTTGCAGCAGTGATGGACGTGCACTGGTCATAGTTGTTGGGAGAGCCTGACGGGCCGACCCATGTCGTCGGCACTGAGAAACTTGCCGCGGTGGTTTTCCACGTGACCTGGTACGTGCCCTCCGGGGTGGTTACGGTGTTGGTCCTCCCGCTCGGGCCAAAGCCCGCAATGGAGATTGCCGGGCGGTTTGTGGTGTCGGTCAGCACTACCGACACTGCGGGCCAGTTGCCGCTAGATGCCACAGTAGCGACGTTGCCGTTGCGGTCCTCTATGGAACTGAGCAGCGAGGACGTAATCGCCGGGTCACCAAGGATTCCGCTGCTCGATGAGAAAGTGTATACCGTTCCATCGTTATCGGAGACCGTCACTGGCAGAGCCGCTGGGCCGGGCCCGGCGCCCGCTGGCCCAGTGAGTTTCGCGGTCACTTCAACATCCCCACCGGTAACGGTCGGCCCTCCTAAAGTGCAGTACTGAGGGGTTTGTCCCGTCACGGAGCCTAGATATAAGGAGTGCGAGCTTCCGGAGCTATCTTGGAAGACGTAGTTCGAAGTATAGAAGCAAGGGTAAATGTTGTAGTACGGCCCTTGGCCAGGGTTGTACCCGGCGATGATGTACGTGTTTTGAGTGAAGGCACCATAGTCCAACTGGGGGATCGCGTAGCTCCACCCACCCTGCGAGAGATAGCCGGTGTTTGACGCCCAATTGTCTACTCCATATTGAGGGTAATAACTCGCCACGAGGTGGTGGACGCTGTTGGAGTCATAAGAGAAGGAGAAAGGGACGGTAAACCCACGTGCTTTAGGGACGGGGACTTGAATGCGTAGACTCACGGACCCGGTGGCGGGATTGACGGTTTCCGAGAGCAGGTGGATGTAGTCATGGCCAGCACCCTCCATGGGAGTCACGGTGTCATTGGTGGCGTTGGTGATTTGGGCTTGCGAAAATGGCGCTAACAGGACCATTGCCAACAAGACGAAAACAGCAGGAACGAAGCGAGAGGGGGACATGGGTGCCTCCATAAGGTGAATGCGAATTTTCTACGCTTCATTAGAAGTGGTTGTCAAGTGAAATTTGTGCTGAAGGTTATGGCGAGCTAGTTAGGTACCAAGAAAATGCGAGGCGGGGAGTGCTGCGATCAAGGGGATGGAGGGGCAGGGGCAAAATAGAAATGGTGGCGGTTGCTGCAGGCGGGGTTGAAGAGAAATCGGGGACAGACAGGACGTTTCCTGCCAGGTTGTCGAACGCGATGCGCTTGTCCACCCTCACTGCGGTTGACATTCAGCGGACCGGGACAGGGCGTGGCAATGGAATAGTGAGTGGTGAGTAGTGAGTAGTGAGTAGAAAGTCGAAAGAGCGAGGAGCCCCAGAGTTAGGAAGCTGCTACCCGCCTTTAGCCCCTGAGACGGCCATCATGCGCGCCCCGGCCATTTATGAAACACGCTCAACCCGCCAGAGGCTGCCAGAGGCTGCCAGAGTTCGAGGCGGTTGCCGTCGCAGTCCTTGATCCAGGCGAAGCGGCCGTAGCTGGCGTCCTCGCGCTTGGGATCGATCCAGACCCCAGAGGCAGCAAGCTGGGCGAGGAGAGCGTCGAGGTCGTCGACGCGGTAGTTGATCATGGCCGCCTGTGGGCCGTCGCCGAAGTACTTGGTGTCGGCGGGGAAGGCCGACCAGGTGGTCATGCCGGTGCCGGCAGGGCCTTCGTCGGACCACGGAAAGGCGGCCCCGCCCCAGTCGTTCAGCGCAATGCCAAGATTATCGGAGTACCACTTGGCCAGGGCCTTTGGATCTTTTGAGCGGAGGAAGACGCCGCCGATGCCTGTGATTCGTGCCATGGAATCCTTCAGTGGTTGATGGCTGGAGAGTGTTTCATAAACACCGTCTCCGTGCAATCCAGGGACAGGCGAGATAGAAAAAGGCTTAGGGCGTCGGGGATAGACGGGACGTTCCTCTTCCAGAGGGAGTCGCTTCGGCATGAATCCTTGTTAGAATGGCGGCGTTGATCTGAAGAGCGGTCATCAAGAAGCGGGACAATCAGCCGGTCAGGCGCAGAGATTGCCTTCGTGAGATATCGCCTTCCTGAGTTGCCGCCGGAATTTTGGCAAGGAGAGAATAACCATGGCAGGACAATCACAAGCGGTGCATTCCGGCGAGCCATCCGTGGCGATTCGCCGAGCCTCCGCGGCGGACGCCGAAGTGTGCGGAAGAATTTGTTTCGAGGCCTTTACCGCGCTTGCCAATCGTCACAATTTTCCTCCTGACCTTCCGGCGCCGGAAGCTTCCATTGGAGTGCTTTCGATGATGTTCTCGCACCCGGGGTTCTATTGCGTGGTGGCAGAACAGGACGGGAAAATCATCGGTAGCAACTGTTTGGATGAGAGGACACCGATTGCCGGTGTTGGGCCGATCACGGTGGACGGGTCGGCGCAGAATCGCGCGGCGGGGCGCGCATTGATGAAGGCGGTGCTTACACGCGCCGTGGAACGGAAATTTGCAGGAGTAAGGCTAGTGCAGGCGGCATTCCACAATCGGTCGCTGTCGCTGTATGCGAAGCTCGGTTTCGTTGTGCGCGAGCCGCTTTCCTGCATGCAGGGCCCAGCGATGAAGAAAATGCTGCCGGGGTATGGGGTTCGGCCCGCAGTGGCGGGAGACGTCGCAGCTTGCAACGACTTATGTTTGCGAGTTCACGGCCACGACCGTGGGGGCGAGTTAAAGGATGCGATTCAGCAGGGCACGGCAACTGTCGCCGAGCGCGATGGGCGCGTGACCGCGTATGCCTCGTCGATGGCGTTTTATGGGCACGCGGTGGGCGAGACGAACGAAGACTTGAAGGCTTTGATTGCCGCAGCGGAGGCTTTTCAAGGGCCGGGCATTCTTGTCCCTAGCCGCAATGCGGAATTGTTCCGCTGGTGCCTCGAGAGCGGGCTTCGCGTCGTGCAGCCGATGACGCTGATGACGATGGGACTTTACAACGAACCGGCGGGGGCTTATTTGCCTTCCATTTTGTTTTGAAGGAGGGCTAGTCATGTTCCGAGGTGTGGTCGCCTTGCGTGAGCAAGAGCGCGGCTTTGCGAAGGGCGCCGGGATTGCGCGATTCTCGCCACTGCATGTAAACAAAGCCGACGAGGATTGCACCAACGAATAGATACGGAGTGATGTTGTAGGGCCACGCAGGTTGCGGATAAATGGTGACAAAGAGAACGGGGAGCAGAGCGAGCGTCGCGATCCAGGGGGCAACGACGTGTTGCCAAACCGTGAAATGGGCCGGCTGTTCGCGACGCATGTAACGCGTCAGGGCGAGATTGGACATTACATAGAGAACAATCACCGCGAGGGTGGCAATGGTTTCGAGGAAGCCGAAGATGGTCTCGGGCTTCAGGATCAGGCCAACCAGCAGGATCGCGATGATGCCGGCTAGTTGGACAAAGGCGATTGCGAACGTGGGCGTCAGATGCCTGGGGTGGATGCGGCCGAAACTGGCAGGAAGCGTGCCGGCGCGACCCATGGTGTACATCACGCGCGAGGCGGCGTTGGTGCACGCGAGGCCGACGCCAACGGCACTATTGATTAGGGCGAGCACGACAAACCACCAAACTCCGCCCCACAAGGCATGGCCAAGAACATAGTACGGATTGGGATTGGCGGCGAAGGCGGCCATATCTCCGGTGCCCCAGCCGATCGAGCTGGCGTACGAAGTGAAAATATAAAAAATGCCGATAGCAGCCAACGATAGGGTGATGGCCCGAGCGATAAACTTCGCAGGGCGGCGCGCTTCTTGAGCCAGCGGGGCCGGGGCCTCGAAGCCGCTGAGGGCCAATATGGAAAAAACCATCCCTGCCAAAATCCCGCCGAAATGATGTGGCGCGGCGGAGGGTCTGAGCGGAGCGGAGTACGAAGAGCCGGGCCCCGGATGAATGAGAAACGTAATGCCAAGGGCCAGCATGATCAAAACTTCGAGGCCGCCCAAGACGGCAGTGATTCTCCCCGATAGCTGGATGCCATGATGAGTGAGCGCCCAAATCAGCGCGCATGTGGCCAAGGCAATCGACCACCACGGGATGTTCACATGGAACTGCATGCGGAGCATGTCTGAAGCGAGATAACCAAGGAAGCCGGTGCATCCGGCCGTTCCCAAGATTTCATAAATCAGATAGCTCCAGGTGGCCATGAATCCACTGCGATGGCCCAGACCACGAGTGGCGAACGAGTAGTAGCCTCCGCTCGAGGGCATATATCTTGAAAACTGAGAGACAGTATTGCCTATAAAGAAGCAAACGATCGTGGCGAGGAGGAAGGAAAGCGGCATAGCCGGACCGGCTTTGAGAGCGATGATTGGAAACGTGAATACCACGTTGGTAGCCGGCGCGATGTGGGTAACACCCTGGAAGACCAACTCGGAGAGACCGAGAGAATTGCGGCGAAGCTGAGGGACTGCAATGGGATTGTTGGGCTCAGCGCTCACGTGTATCCCTCGTTCCACGAAAATTGGAGTGCTTGCGTGTGCAGCGTTGTTAGCTTTACCACAGATTCGAGTTCGCCGTGGAAAGGGTAGCCCAATGCTTAGCCGTGGGAGAGCATTATGGCGAGGCGGGGTGTTTCACTGGCGGCGGGCTCGATGAAGGCCGAGTGCCGGGCTACGTGGCGGCGAAATAAAAGTGATGGTGATTGCTGCAGGCGGGGTTGAAGGGGGCGTGGCAGGCGGGGCAGCGGGAGTTGGATTGGAGGTAGGAGGAGATGGAGAGGGTGGAGCGGCACACACCGCAGAGGATGGCTGGTTCGTGGAATTCGGATGGGGGCCAGGGTTCGATGGGATGGCTGGCGAGGGCGTCGTGGCAGTCTTTGCAGGCGTAGAAGAGGCCGCAGCATTTCATTTTGATGGCGATGATATCGAGCGGGGAATGGTAGTGAAGGCAGCGGGTTTGGGGATCGACATTTAGGCCGCGGACTTCTGGAGTGGATGGAGGCATGGGAGTGGTGGGAGCTCGAGAGAAGAGAATAGCAAAAGATTGAGAAGGCGAGGGGATGGAGCATCGCGGTAGCGCATGGCGACGGGTTGAAGGAGGGGAAAAAGACGAGAAAGAATAGGAAAGAGAAAAGACAACGCTCCGACCGGGTCGAGGTGAACGCCGACGTAGAGGAGGCGGAGGGGCGCGGAGAAAGAAAGAGAAAAGCAGGTCACGTCCGACAAGGCCGGAACCATCGGTGGCTGCGCTCGGGAGGACACCTCCCCGCAGGGTTAGGGCGACGAACGAAGGGCACGATGTATCGTGCCTCTACAGTGGCATGGGCAAGAATTGAGGACAGCCGAGTGAAAGGATGCCGGACTGAAGCCCGGCGCTACCATTGTTGCGTGAGGATGTGCTATAAACATCGGGCCGTGAAAGTTGCCGCGAAACAGGAACTTGCCCCGGTTCAGCGGGAGCGGGCGGAGGCTTCAGTGGAAGGCGCCTCGCCGGCGAAAGTTGAAGAGACCGTGGGGGTCGCGGGGGAAGATCCATCGCGCTATTGCCTGGTGTGCTCGCAGCGGCTGGAATCGCGGCGTTGCAAATTGATTTGCCCGGTCTGTGGATATTACATGTCTTGCGCGGACTATTATTGATAAGCTTTGTGGTCCCGGCCCGGGTTGCCGCCGGAACTGCTATTCGATGAGGAGGAAAACACAGTGGCTTTGAAGATGACCAACCGGGAAGTGGACGGCGTGTCCGTGGTGGCGCTGGACGGGCGCATCGTGCTGGGAGAAGAGAGCAACGCACTACGGGAAAAAGTGAAGAGCTTGATCGCCGAAGGAAAAAAGAAGGTCGTGCTGAACATGGCGAATATCACGTTCATCGACAGCGCGGGCTTGGGCACGCTGGTGGCGGCGCATCACAGCGCAAAGTCGCAGGGGGCGGCGCTGAAGCTGGCGCACTTGGGAAGCAAGTTCCAGGAAGTGCTGCAGATCACCAAGCTGCTGACGGTGTTCGACGTATACAACAACGAGGCGGAAGCGGTAGCAAGCTTCGCGAAGTAAGCCGAGCCGCAGGACGAAGAATGGTTTCTTTCAAAGGGGCACGCTTGCGCGTGCTCCTTTTTTCTTGCGTCCGAGATGACTGAAGGGCGGCGTTTTTGGTTCTTCATTTCTAGTTTTCAGCTTTTGGCCGTGAGTTTTCGATCTTTCGTTACGCATCCACGCGGTACATGGTGATGCCGCTCAGAAGTTTGGGATAAAAGTCGGTGGATTTCTGGGGCATCACTTCTCCGGCGGTAGCGATGCGCATGACTTGATCGACATCGACAGGATTGAGAAGAAAAGCGATTTGCGCGGCGCCACGGTCGACGGCATCGAGAGCGGCGGAGGCTTCGCGTTCGTAGGAGAGATTTTGTTCGGCGGTGACGGCTTGCGGCGTGATGCCGAATGCGGGTTCGAGAATTCCATCGTGGAGAAGGACAACATCGAGCTCGCGCTGAAGAGGCGAAACGGCGTGAAGAAGCTGCGCAAGGTCGGCGCCACGCCGAAGCTCTAAGACGTAGTAAGCGCGCTTCGCGGGATCGGCGGCGGGGTAGACGCCGATGGCTCTTTGCCCGCGCGATTGCTGAAGATGGGCGAGAAATTTATTTTGGGCTTCCGCCTTTTCTCCGCCGTCTGCAAAAGGAAAAGACCGCGCCTCGAACCAGGGCTCGAGGTAGCGGCGCGCTTCGCTCCAGGAAAAATCATGGAGATTTGCGGCGAGACGGTGCGTGGGAAGAATCGTGAGGCCTTCGCTACACGTGTTGACGAATGTCATCATGGCAAAATCGTAGGGACCGGACGCGTACGGAGCCGAGGGATGAAGTCCGCCCGCGCGGAGACGGCGTTCGTTGCGATAGTTGAGAGCGGTCTCGTAGCGATGATGGCCATCGGCAATCACGAGCTTTTGTCCTTCCATCGCAGATTTAATGGCGGAGGTGCGGTCCGGGTCGGCGATGATGCGCAGGCGATGCACAACACTGTATTCATCGCGGAGCGTGGTCGCGGGCGCGGCAGACTCCGCGTCTTTGAGGATGGCGTCGATGCGCTGCTGAGGATCGGAATAGAGCATGAAAAGCTGGCCGGTGTGGGTGCGCGTGTGACGGAGAAGCTCGAGGCGATCGGCCTTGGGGCCTGAGAGCGTGTGTTCGTGACGAAAAACAACGCCGGCGGAATATTCCTCAAGTTTGCCGGCGCCGATGAAACCCCGGCGGGTGCGCTGCTCGGCGGTTCCCGGGACGGTGTATTCCTGGGAGTAGGCATAGAAAGAGGGCACGGGATCCTGCGTGACAATGTTTTCGCGGATCCAATTGTCGAGCGCGGCGGCGGCGCGCGTGTAGACATTGTTCCGCGGAGAATCGTCCGGAAATGTGCGGCCCTTTTCGACGGCGATCAGATTATGCGGATCAGCGGCGTAGTAGTTGTCCTGCATCGTGGGAGAGATCTTGTCGTAGGGCTGCGTGAGAACGCGTTCGAACGGTACGCGCTGAGTGTTGTAGCGAAATGCCTGGAAGGGGTGAACCTGGGCCATGTGGTCTCGGTCTCCGGAAGTGTTTTGTGTTGAGCGAAGAGTCTTCTAGTTTACGCGAAATGAGGACGATTCTGGAAAACGATAGAAGGCTTTCCTGGACTCTCATGCAGAATTCATAATGGAGTAAAAATCGCTGCGCGAGCTGAAACTGGCCGCGGACATATTAAAATGAAAGATTCATGACCGATCCAAGACTGAGATGCGTACGCGCGCTGATTTTCGACCTGGACGGCACGCTGATCGATTCGAAACAGGATTTGATCCATTCGGTCAATGCGATGCTGCGCGAATCGGGGCGCGGAGAGCTGGCGGAAGAAACGATTTCTGGTTACATCGGGCACGGAGCGCCGCGACTGGTGGCGAGGGCGCTTGGGGACGGGTGCACGGAAGCGGAACAGCAACGGGCGCTGGAATTTTTTCTGCGTTATTACGAAGCGCACAAGATGGATACGACGCACGCGTATCCGAGCATCGCGGAAACCTTGGAGAAACTGCGGGAAATGCCGATGGCGGTTTTGACGAACAAACCCGTGCGGATGAGCGTACGGATTCTGGATGCGATGGGGCTTTCGAAATATTTTCGAGCGATTTATGGCGGGAATAGTTTCGAGACGAAGAAGCCTGATCCGCTGGGAGCAAGGATCATTCTGAGAGAATTGGGCGCGGAACCGACGGAAGCGCTGCTGGTGGGCGATTCCGAAGTGGACGTGCAGACGGCGCGGAACGCGGGGACGATGGCTGCGGCGGTGAACTATGGATTTGGCGTCCATAACCGCGTCGCTCACCCGGCGGATATTTATCTGGACCGCCTTGAAGAACTCGTGGAACTACTGAATGGCCGGCGAGAGTCCGAATAATGCGTTGATCATTCAAGTGGATTGTGATCAGGCACTCGGTGAATCGGACGCGATTGCCGGGGACACAGGGGGGCTGTAGAGTCTACGACTCAATAGACCAGCTTCAGGGAAAGCTGGATTTGACGCGAGGGGCCAGCAGTATGGCTAATGATTCCGAAGCCGCTGCCCAGGACAGTATTGGAGGGCAGGCCAAAATTGATGATGTTAAAGACGTTGAAAAATTCGGCGCGGAATTCGAGGATGCCCAGTTCGCCTTTCCCTCTGTGGCCCACGGGAGTGTTTTTGATGAGAGCAACGTCGAATTGATGAAAGCCGGGGCCGCGAAAAGTGTCGCGGCCCAAAGTGCCGAAGACGCCTGAATTCGGGCCAGTGCCTCCGGACACATGAATCGGGATGGAGAAAAACGAAGTGTTGTTTGAGCCGCGGCCAAAATAATCCTCGCGCACGGTGCGGCCGGTAGAAAAATCTGGCATGGAAACAAGATCGGGGCGATCCGTTCCGCCCGCGCCGGCGCCGGTTTGCTGAACCCCGGAGTAGACGGTGAATGGCGGGCCGCTCGTGACGGAAGTGATATTGAGAAACTGCCAGCCGCCGGTCACGTATTTTCCGAGCGGCTTGAGGAAGCCCACTCGATCGAGCGGAAGCAACTGGATCACGCTCAGCGAAAAAACATGGGTGATATCAAACGTGGAGGGACCTTTATCTGCCTCGGGATTCTGGGGGTTCTGCGGCAAAGTTTGCAAGATCACGCCGGCATTGGAGGGAAGACCACCGAGGACGGCGCTGGTGTCATCGAGCGATTTAGAAAACGTGTAGCTGGCCTGGAAGCTCAGGCCGATACGAGAAGTATTCTGGCTGAGGCTGGTTTGCAGGGCGTGATAGCTGGAATGAGAGCCGGTGGACATGACGGACTCGGGGCCAAACCCGCCAATGGCCTGGCTTGAGGAGTTGAACTGAGTGAAGGGAGCGAAGGACGGATCAGCGCCGGCATAGCCGTTGGGGGAGAACACGCTCGCCAGGTGAATTCCGGCCGTGCCCACATAAGCGACGCTCAGCTTCACGGTTCCAAGATCTTGATCGATACCCAAGGTGTAGGTTGCGATGTAGCCATTACGAAAAGTGCGCGAGATGGCGGCGGCGCTCAACAACTGAACTTCATTCCCGGGAGTCAAAGCGTCAAGATTGGTCTGAAATCTTTGCAAATCGATCTGCGTGTTCGGCGGCACATGCGCGCTGTCTCCGTTGGGGAAAAGAAGTTGTCCGCCAATTGTGTAAGCGGGAGGAAGCGCCAGAGGGACCGCAGTGTTGTGAAACGGAACGGGAGTTCCGGGCAGGGCGGTAACCAGAGGTTGGAAGACTAACGGGATACCTCCAGTGACGAAATTGTCCTGCCACAAGTTGGGAAGAATCGTCGTGATGGCGCCACCGGCGTGGATGGTGGTGTGTCGGGTGATAGCGTAGTCAACGGAAAGCCGCGGACCGAAACCGTTCCAGTCCATGGGATAGACGGGCTGCGGATTGTACAAAAATATCTGGGTGGCGCCGGGAGTGAGATAAGACGCGGGCATGCCGTCCGGGCCAATGGGCTCGGCAATCGAAGTTCGGTGCTTCGCTTCCTTGATGCGGCTGTTCACTTCATAGCGCAAGCCGTAATTCACGCTCCATTTTTGGGCAAACTTCCAGGAGTCCTGAAAATAAAAATTGTAGGCCTCGCGCCGGACGGCGGCTTCGTCAAACTTGTCACCTATGGGAGTTACAGCTGCCGCGGCGGTAATCGAATAAGAATACGGCGTGGCAGTCAGCAGGCCGGTGAGCGCGTCGGGAAGCGGGGCGCCCGGTTGAATATTATGCAAGCCGGTTGCGGAGGTGATTAGCACTGGGGAATAGGCGGTGCCGCCGCCGAAGGAATAAACGCCACTGGGATTGGTGCCGAAAATCGTGGCGTCCTTGTTCATGCGCATTTCGGCGCCCCACTTGAAAGCATGCGCGCCGCGCACGTAGACGAGATCCTGTTTGATTTGGTAGAGATTGCTGTAAGAACCGAAAATGGAGCCGTCGGCGGTGTTGAAACCTTGGAAGAGTCCGTCTCCGTAGACCAATGCGGGATCGCCATGATTCGACGCGGGGAAAATAGGGGTGCTGCGAATATATCCAAAAGCGGTAGTGAAACTCAGGTGAGGGGAAATGGTTCGCGAGTAACGCACGGCGGCATTGCGTTGGTGGTCGAAGAAATTCACGGCGAAGCTTGGGTCGATGGCGGTTTGATCCGGATTCGTGGTTGGCCCGTTGACCTGGTTCAGGCTGAAGCGAGTAAAAAGCGTGGCCTTGTCTGAGAGTTGGTGATCGACACGCATGGAGAACTGGTCGGTATTGGTGACAACCTTGGATGACGTGGCAAAGGTGCGGGCGCCGAACGGACCTTGTGGTTCATTGGGAAGGGGATAGCGAGCCAGGAGCGGCGCGATGGCAGGGTTCACGGGAACGGTCAGGGTGTCACCTAAAAAAGTGGTGGTGTCGATACCGGCGCGTTCCGCAGCGGTCGGGACAGCAAAGACTTGCGTGGTGCCGAGAACCTGCCGGAAACCTTGGTACTCCGCGAAGAAAAATGTCTTGCTCCGCCCGTCGTAAATGCCTGGAATAACCACCGGCCCACCGGCGGTAACGCCAAATTCGTTACGAACGAATGGAGGCAAGCGCCGCGGGTCAACAGCACTGCTGTGATCAAAGAAATTTTTTGCATCAAAGGCGGCGTTGCGGACGAATTCGAATGCGCTCCCATGGATCTGAGCAGTACCCGCCTTGGTGACCACATTGGTGAAGCCTGCTGCTCCGTGGCCGATTTCGGCGGGCATCACTCCAGAGCTTGATTGCACTTCCTGGATGGCATCCACATTGAAGTTGGAGAAGGTAGCTCCGCCCAATTCGGGATCGCTGGTGTCGGCGCCGTCCGTGGCAAAAACGGAGGCAGTGCCCCGCATTCCGTTGACGGTGAATTGTTGCGTGAAGTTAGCCGCGCCGTTGGTGTCCGTCATAGTGCCGGCGGCGAGAAGCAACAGCTTGCTGAAGTCGCGTTCGTTCAGCGGAAGGCTGGAGACTTCGCCGCTGGACAGATGCCCGCCGCCGCTCGCCTGAGCGGCGGCGCCAGTCTGTTGTGCCAAGACGACGAGGGCCTGATCGTTCGCAGACAATGCGAAATCCTCAACAAGCGCATCGCCGTCCTTAACCACCAGAGGCGCGATGGCTTTCCAGGTCTTGCCGTTAACACTGACGGAAATCGAATAACTTTGGGCTTCCACGCCGGCAAACAGGAATTCTCCGTTTGCCGAGGTGGTGGTTGAGTAGTTGCGGGTTCCCGACACAGCTTGCAGAGAGACCGTAGCTTGGCCGATGGGATGACCCGCCTCGTCGTGCAAGACGCCTTTCAATGAGCTGGCGGCAAGAGCGCTCGTTGACGAAGCCAGCAAAAGAAAAAGAGCAAAGCAAATCGTTCGGCCTGGACACATTTGGGCACCGGGCATAGCAGGCGATTGTACAACTGATTCTTCACGTGCTTCGGCCAAAATGGAGCGAGGGTCCATGCGATGCGAGAGAGTTTCTCGTCTGCGGGGAATGCGCTCAGAGAATTTTGGCTGGGCAGATGTTCAGGAAGTTTCAGATGCAAGGCTACCGGCGCGCTGCGCGGTATGCCAACGCGTGAAATTGAAACACAACATAGCATTGTGTCTCAACTGGATTATCGTCAACCAAAGTGGGTTGATAACGCCATTCGCGAAGAGCCTTGATGACGGCGGGAGTGAGGTTCGCGTGGCCAAAGACGGGGCTGACGTTTTCAATGCGGCCATCCTTGGCAACAGTGGCTTTGACGCGAACGGAACGACCAGAGCTAGCAGGTACTCGTGGTGCCTGTGGATCGACGCGCGAAATCAGTTCACCGATCACTACCTTCTTTTTTCTATTGAAGGGCCATCCGATGTGGGCCGCGGGCATACGAACGGAACGGCGGATGTACATCGTGACCGCGGGTGAGTCCAGAACGCGCTCTCCGGGCACTAGAAAAAAGGGAGCTTGAGATCCGGGCGGGACACGGACTTCGAAGATTTGGCTTCGGGGCGCGTCCATAAGAATGACGGGCTGAACGACAGGGGGGGCCGACTTGAGTGGGGACGCAGGTCGGGTGAGCGCGACGATTGGATTTGAGGGCGTACGTGAGGGAACCGCCGCCGAAGTGCCGAAAATAACGTCGTTGGAGGGCGCTGGAGCCGGGAGGGCCTCCTTCGCAGTTGGCGGGTTTGGAAAAGACGGCAGCGCTTCGGACGGAGCGCCAGTCAAAGGTGGGGATTTGAGGAAAATGGTACTCGCCTCGGAGGTGCTACCGGTGGCCGCGGAAATCCCGCTGGTCGAGGATGGATCACTTCGCGCATCAACTTGGTTCTCAGCATTCGTTCGCAAGAAATCTTGGGTTCGGGTACGGCCCAATTTCGATTCCGGGGAAATCGGTTCCGTATGCGAAACGTAGCGCTGAGTTTGCGCGGCACCCATCGCATGGTCTACGGGGCCAACGGCAGCGGTAACTTCGCTTATGCTTGGAGAATGCTGGGGAACAGAAGTGCGTGAGGGATCGCGCTTTGAGTTTGTGGCGTTCAAGACTGGCGCAAGGGATGCAGCGTGGCTGACGGCACTGGATTTCGAGGTTTCGGGATTTTCGAGGCGTCGGTTAGTGTCTTGAGTCATCGGTGAAGCGGCATTACTCTGAGACCGATTTTCAGTGAGACGCGCGAAGACTTTCCGGGGAGCGTTGCTTCCAAAGAAGAGCGCTGCCGCCACGCAGAGTGTGGCTATGGACGCGCCAAGAATCGCGAGACGCACAACAGTTGAGATTGGCCGGCTCCGGACTATAAGAGTGGGAGCGAGCGCCAAGCTGTCATGTGGCTCCCCAGGACGCGCCTGCTCCGTGGACGAACGCGTATCCCGCGCCGTTTCGGATGAAGTTGCGGAAGGTACAACGACGATCACCGGATGATCCAGTTCGGGTTGCAACGATTGTGCGGACTCTTGAGTGCCCCACTTGCGGATTCGCTGGCGATCATGCTCACTAAGATCGAGCAACTGGATGCCGGCTAGCTTTCTATCTTCGCTTGCCCAAATGACGCGAGCCGTGACTTGTACAGGTTTGGGAAGGGGGTTGAGCGGAATGGAAAGGCGAGCAACAAAATTGCATGTCAGATCGGCCGGCGTCGAGATAAGCAGACCATTCTCGCTCACGTTGAGAAGCAAGGCATATTCGCGTTCGTTTTCGCGAAAGGCGATGAAGACAGGCGCGTTGGGGGCAACGCGAGGGTAGAAGCGGCGCTCGACGCTTGAAGTTAAGGGCGGGATCTGCTGGGCCGGCGTGGACATAATCAGGAGCTCCGTTCCTGGAAACCAACCCGCTCGTGGAGACAACGCCTGCGGCGCAAACGATTCTCGGGCTGGGGGATCAAAGCCAGGGCGGGATGGACCATCGCTTTTTTTGCACCTGGACGCTACAACACACGAGGTGACAGAAGGTTTCGGTGGGCGACGGCGCGAAATCGTACCAGTACGGGGACTGCCATAGCCATTGATTCATGGCTGCGTCGTCGATATCTGCTTCGACGGGATTTCGCGAGGTGATTCAGTGAGGTGCGGAGGCGGGCGCCGGTGTTTGGCGAAGGGAGCTGACGTCCAAGATGTAGGCTACCTGATGCTTGGTTAGGACGAGCAGGCGATTGCCATCGGCCGAGAAATGGGTGTAGGCGATGGAATCCGGGAAAATGTGTTGCCCCAGCTTGGCCGCGGTTGCCAGATCATAGAGGATCAGGCGGCCAGATCCTTCCTCCAAGGCGAAGAGATTGCTCTGGGCGTTCGCGGCAGGCATTCCGCCAACGAACTGCGCCTTTAAGCTTCCATCTTGCAGGGAGCGCACGGAGACGCGCTTTCCATCTTTAGCGAGGAAGAGGGCCTCGCCGACAGAAAATGCGGCGTCGAACCTGTAGGGTCCGCTACCTTGTTGAACAAGGACGCCGCCGACTGACTGGCCGGAACGCGCGTCCACAACTTCGAAGTAGGTGTCCAGTATCGTAGGTTTCGCTTTTTTGAAATTGCCCCAGACCGCTGGAATACGTTTGGCTGCTTCTTCCGCGCCGGGGCTATTGCCGTTCCAGGCAAGGACGAGACGTTCGCCTTGCGGGTCGGCAAATGACACCGGACTGTCCTCCAAAAACTCGCGCTTCCATAATTCTTTTCCTGTAGCCGAATCGAGGGCGCGGAGCCGATACGGGATGTCGTTCGCCTGGTTCACGACGAAACGATGCCCAGTTGTATTTTCCATCGTGTACTCCAGGAGAACCGTTCCTCCGGAATGAAGCTGACCTTTTCCGCCGGACCACGCCGGGGCTGACTTGTTCGATTGAAGATTTAGCTGAACCACGCGAGAAGGGCTGTCGAGACGACTGGGAAGAAGGAGATACGCAGAATATTGGTCCGAGAAAATCGCTGCGGAAAAGCGAGGAACGGAAGAAATTAACTCCCCGGTCGCCGTTTGAAAGACAGCTCCGTTGCCGTCAACGGAAAAAGCGAAGCGATCCAGGGAAGGAGAGACGGCGGCGGCACGAAGGACGGGCAGGCTGTCGAGGGGCAAATCGGCCGAAAGAAAGGGGAGTATTTCCCCCATGTGGTAAAGAAATAAGGAACCCTTCTCGTTCAGAACGGCCATTTCGCTTCCAAAGATATCGATGGAAAGGTTGTCAGGAACGTGCAGTTCGCGGGTTTCCTCCAAATCGAAGACGCGGTCTCCAGCAATCCCGTCGTCGGATAGGAGCACATACCGTGAGTTGCTTGCCAGGCGCGCCTTGGCCGCTTTGAAAGGAAGGGTTGCCAAGACTTTGCCAGTCTTCAGCGACGCAATCGCAGGGCCGGTCTTTTCTTCGCCAGCGTCGATCAGCACATTTTCGCCGTTTTGCAGGCAGAACGAGCAGTGCAAGAGTTTGTGGAGGGCCCCGGGAAGTAGTGTTCTTTGGTGCGTGGCAAGGTCAACACTAAAGATTTCCGAATTATTCTTCACAAGCAGGGTTTTGGCGTCCGGCGAGAAATTCAGGGGTAGGAAGTTCATGCCTTTGCCCGCGAGGGACTCCCAATCGTTTGCCAAACGGAATCCGAATGGACCTGAAAGGGCGGTTCCTGGATCGAGAGGGATAAGAATGATGTTGGAAGGAACGATCGATGTGTCCAGGAAATCGGAGAAGATGACTGCATGGGCCGAAAGCTGGTAAACGATAAGCTTAAAGTCGGGCATGAGGCAGGCAAAAAAGTCGGCGCCAGGAGAGAGTTCCGCGTCGAGACAGCCATCGTGGAATGGCAGTTCTGTTTGCTCCAGTCTCGGTCCGCCGGGAACCCTTTCGCGGTTCAACGCCAAGCCGTGGCCAATGACAGTGATGGCTTGAGAATCAAAGGAAAAGCGCGCCGGATAAACATTTTCGGCGGCAATGTGCGCGCGCAAAGCGAGTGGTTCGCGGGAAACCAAGTAGATGCCGGAAGGATTCTGGACCATGAGGCTGCGGCCATCGGGACTGTAACGCAGCGTGACTTCGGCGTTACGCAGCGGAGGCTTCAGGGGCTGACGGGAGAGAACACCATGCAGATCTTCCTGTGGGCGAATTGTTTGGGGAAATGCTTTCGCGAAAGCGAAGAGTTGCACACACAGCAGGAAGGCGGCAGCTGAGAATCTTAGGAGCTGCCTCTGAATAGGAAGCTGGAGTCCGCGCCGCATGTACATAGTTGGATAATCACCGTCAGTCTAACATTGGCAAAGTAAGGCGACAATTGGCGGCGGAAACCAGCCGGAGGCGCTTCAGGAGGGCTTGCCTTACGTTACGACACAAGGCAGACTCGGCGCGTGCTGATTGGACTGTTTACGGAATTGGGGGGGCGCGGCGGGGTGCAGCGGGCGGGCCGGCACCTGGCGGCTGTGCTGAGCGAATTCGCGGCTGGCCGGCACATGGACTGCCGGCTGATTAGCTTGAATGACTCCCGGGAACTGCACCGCATGTCCGTGGGCGGGAAAGAATTTGTGTTTACGGGATGCGAACGAAGCAAAGCGCGGTTTGCGGCGACGGCCATACGGGCAGCAAGGCGGCATGCGAAGGTGGTTCTGGCAGGGCATCCGAACCTGGGACCAGTAACGCAAGCGATGAGAATTGTGGCGCCACGGATCAAGACGATAATTTGCGCGCACGGCGTGGAAGTGTGGGAACCGCTCCCGGCCCTGCGGCGGCTGGCGCTGCGACGTGCGAATGTGGTGTTTGTGCCAAGCAAGGATACTGCGAACCACGTGGTAGAGCAGCAGGTGCGGAAGGAGCGGATACACGTATTGCCGTGGGCGCTTGATCCGGAATTTGGAGCGATTCCGGCAAACGGGCCACCAGGAAAGCTGCCTCACGGGTATCCTGAGGGGCGCGTGATCCTTACGGTGGGCCGATGGCTGGCGAATGAACGGTACAAAGGGATGGACACGCTGATCACGGCGCTGCCGCGGCTCTTGACGCGATGGCCGGAGCTGCAACTGCTGGCAGTAGGCGATGGCGACGACCGAGCGTGGCTGGAAGACCTCGCTGAAAAAAACGGTGTGAATCGTCACGTACACTTTCTTAGCGGAGTGAGCAACGAAGAGCTAAGAACCTGCTACGAGGCATGCGAGATGTTTGCTTTGCCGAGCCGTGGCGAGGGTTTCGGGCTGGTGTACCTGGAAGCGATGGCGCACGGCAAGCCGGTGATCGGCGGGGCGCATGGGGGCGCGCCGGAAGTGATTGAGGATGGGGTGACCGGGTATCTGGTGGCGCACGGCGACGCACCGCAACTCGCGACGTCCATCGAAACTTTGCTTTCTGACCCGGCGATGGCGCAAAAAATGGGCGCGCGCGGCCGGCAGCGCGTGGAACGGGACTTCCGCTTCAGTGTGTTTGCCAAGTCTCTGAAGAAAATACTTCGCGAACAATGCGAATCTTGAGCGTCACGGAAACCTACGCGCCGTTCCTGGAGTTCGGCGGGCCGCCGATGAAGGTGCGGGCGCTGGCCCGGGGTCTTGCCGGGCATGGAAATGAGGTGACGGTGCTGACCGCGGACTGGGGCGTCGCGGCACGGATGCGCGCGGAGGATGCGTTCGGCGTGGAACAGAGTCTTTTCGGTTGGACGGGGGCGGAAAACGGCTTGACGACGATTTATCTTCCGACATGGTTGCGATACCGGTCGCTGACATGGAATCCCACGGTGAGACGATTCTGCCGGCTAATGCTGCAAGATTTTGATGTCGCGCACATCTATGGACTGTACGATTTTCTCGGATCGACGGTCGCGGACGCGTGCGTGAAGCGGAAAATTCCGTACGTGCTGGAACCGATCGGGATGTTCGTGCCGATCGTGCGGAGTCTGAGGCTGAAAAGAATTTATCACTCGTGGTTTGGGCGGCGGCTGTTTGAGAGAGCGAGCACGATTATCGCGACGTCGGAGCAGGAAGCGGAGGAGCTGGCGAGCGGCGGCGTGGCGAACGAAAAAATCGTGCTGCGCCGGAATGGGGTGGAAGCGCCGACTTCGTGGCCGCAACGGGGAATCTTTCGGAAGGGGCTGGGGATTGCCGAGGACGCCAAGGTCATACTGTTTCTCGGACGGCTATCGGAAAAGAAGAGCCCGGATTTGCTGCTGCGAGCCTTTGCTTCGATTTCGAACGAGGCCCCGGAAAGGAACCTGCGGCTCGTCTTTGCGGGGCCGGACGAGGGCGGAATGAAGGCGCGGCTCGGGCAGATCGCGGCGCAACTCGGGGTGACTCCGCAAGTCCAATTCACCGGACCGATTTTTGGCGAGTTGAAATGGGCAGCGTACCGCGATGCCGATCTGTTTGTGCTGCCATCGCAAAACGAAAATTTCGGAAATACGGCTGCGGAATCGGCCGCAGCAGGGACGCCGATCATTGTGACGGAACAGTGCGGCATCGCGCCCTTGTTGGCGGGCGTGGCCGGGCTCATGGTGCCGCATGATGCAGGAGCGCTGGCGCGGGCGATCAAGTCTGTGATTAACGACCGGGTATTGCACGCACGGTTGGCGGCGGGATGCAATGCGGTAACCGCGCGGCTGGGATGGGAAGAGCCAGTTCAGGAGATGGAAACGCTCTATAACAAGCTTGCA
Organism: uncultured Acidobacteriota bacterium; assembly: GCA_963718945.1. Taxonomy (GTDB): domain Bacteria; phylum Acidobacteriota; class Terriglobia; order Acidiferrales; family UBA7541; genus Acidiferrum. The sequence goes on from CAVRAJ010000002.1 coordinate 81,604, forward strand.
ATTGAGCGAGTCAAGAGTGCAAAATCTGGTGCATCGGAGCCATCAAATTGCTGAGTGAGGGGTATCTCGGGTCACGCGCGGTGCGGTGGAGTGTGATTCCAAAGTGCGCGATAATTACTTGGGGCGCGGATAGCCGATTGAGAATTCCCCGGTTCCATTTGTGCAAGCGCCTCCTGCAAGCTGGAACGGCCTTCTTTTCGACTCCGGAGATCAAATAATAGCGTGTGCGGTATTTGCGGTGTCGCGTTCGTGTCGCGCAGCAAGGACGCGGATTTGTGCGTGCGCGCGATGGCAGGGGCGTTGCGGCATCGCGGCCCGGATGAAGAGGGATTCCTCATCGGTGATCCGCGGGCGCCGGGACTGGCCCTCGGAATGCGCCGGCTCAGCATTATTGATCTGGCCGGCGGTCAACAGCCCATCTGGAACGAAACGCGGGACGTTGCCGTCATCTACAACGGCGAGCTCTACAACTATCGCGAACTACGCGAGCGATTGACGCTACTCGGGCACCGCTTCGCAACCCAATCCGACACGGAAATTCTGGTGCATGCCTGGGAAGAGTGGGGCGAAGAATGTCTGACGGATCTCCGCGGCATGTTTGCGTTTGCCTTGCTCGACCTGCGAGGACGATTTGCAACGGCGCCGTTGCTGTTTTTGGCGCGCGATCCGCTGGGAATCAAGCCTCTCTATTACGCGCAGACGCCGGAGGGCTTTGCGTTCGCTTCAGAAGTGCGCGCTCTCTTGGCAAGCGGCATCGTGCCAAAGCAGCTTTCGCAGGATGCGCTGACTTCTTACCTGCTATTCGGAAGCACATCAGAGCCGGTAACTATGGTAGAGGGAGTTTTTTCGCTGCCGCCCGGCCATCGCATGCTGTTGTATGTACCGGAACGGCGGCGCGTGCCGAGGGCGCGTCCGTGGTGGGATTTGCAGACGAGTTCCGCAGCGCGCGACCCGCGCAAACCCAAGGACTTGGATTCGGCTGCTGGGATGTTGCGCCCGCTGCTTGAAGATGCCGTGCGCGCGCATTTGATCGCAGATGTGCCCGTGGGTCTATTTTTATCCGGTGGACTGGATTCCGGGGCGATTGCCGCGCTTGCGGCTCGCGCACAGGCGGGAATCCGAAGCTTTACACTGTCGTTCCCGGGAACCTCGTACGACGAGTCTGCTCTGGCCCGCAAAGTCGCTGAGCGATGCGGCACGCAACACACGGAAGTTTCGCTCGATGGCACAGCGATGCTTGCGCGCATCGATGAAGCTGTGGCGGGCCTCGACCAGCCGACGATGGACGGTATCAATACGTCCCTGGTGTCTTGGGCGGCCCGCGAAGTGGGGCTTAAGGTGGCGCTTTCCGGATTGGGGGGCGATGAGCTTTTTGCGGGCTACGCCAGCTTCGCGAACACCGCGCTGCTTCAGCGCCTGACTCGGCTGGCATGGTTCGTACCCAGATCATTGCGCCGCGCGACAGCGCCGCTGCTCGCGAGCGTTCTCGGGACACTTATGTCCCGCGACGCCGCGGGCAAAGCCGTTGCAGCGTGGAGAGATCCTGACGTGCTCCCCCATCCTTACTTCTATGCGCGTGCGCTATTCCCGCCGGGCCAGCTCGAGCGGCTGATCGAGCCGCGCTTCCGGCCAAGCACCGTGAGCGCAGACGGGGTGACGCTCGAACCAACCTGGCTTGGATGGCTGGATCGCATAGCGAGCGAAGCGAGGAAGCTGGAGCAGGTTGCCGGTACCGGCTGGCTGGAAATGCGCTCCTATATGGTAAGCACGCTGTTGCGCGATACGGATTCGGTGAGCATGGCGCGCTCGCTGGAAGTGCGTGTGCCGCTGCTGGATACGCCGCTGGTGGAATTCGTCAGTTCTCTTCCCGACGCAGCGCGACATCGCGCGGGAACGCAAAAGGCATTGCTGGTGAAGTCGTTGAGTGGATTGCTGCCGGAAGAAATTCTTGGACAGCAAAAGCGGACGTTCACGCTTCCCTGGGAAGAATGGCTCCGCGGCCCGTTGCGGCCGAGTGTGGGAGCCAGCTTTGCCGAGATCGCTCCATCACTTGCGCCGCACCTTCGCGCGGAAGGCGTCCGGGGCGTTTGGGCTGCGTTTCTTGAGGGCAAGACTTCGTGGTCGCGGCCATGGGCGTTGTACGTCCTCAACGAGTGGTGCAAGCATCACCTCGCGGCATGATTCGCGCTCCTGAGGTAGACTGAATCCGTTCGCGATGAACATCCTTGGGATAAATGCCTACCACGGCAACGCGTCGGCAGCCATCGTCTGCGATGGCCGGCTTGTGGCTGCAGTCGAAGAAGAACGATTCAACCGCGTCAAATACGCCGCCGGCTTTCCGGCGCAGGCGATTCGTTATTGCTTGCGCGAAGCGGGGCTAGAACTGAAGGACATCGACCACGTGGCCGTGCCGCGCAACCCCTACGCACGGCTAGGTACGAAACTCTTTTACGCGATACGCATGCCGTCATTCGCACGCGAGCGAATGAAAGTCTTGGTGAAGTTCACGGGGATACCGGAAGCGCTTGCGCAGGCCTTTGATACCGATCCGGCGAAACTTGCCGCGAAATTTCACCGCGTGGAACACCACCAGGCTCATTTGGCCAGCGCATTTTTTGTTTCGCCATTCGAACGAGCGGCGCTGCTTTCCGCGGACGGTTTGGGGGATTTCGCCAGCACGATGTGGGGCAGCGGCGACGGCAGCCGCATGAAGATAGACGGCGCGATTGCGTTCCCTCATTCGCTAGGGCTTTTTTATAGCGCGGTCACGCAATACCTGGGCTTTCTGAAGTTTGGCGATGAGTACAAGGTGATGGGCTTGGCGGCGTATGGCGAGGCGGAACAGCTCGAGGCTTTTCGGGATATCGTGCGCGCCAACGGAAATGGATTCAGGCTGGATCTGGAATACTTTACGCATCACCAGACTGGACCGGAAATGAGCTGGGCTGAAGGGGACAAGACACCAACCCTCAGCAAAATGTTTTCCGAAGCGATGGAAAAGAAGCTGGGCCCCAAGCGGAATCCCGATGAGCCGCTCGAACAACGGCATCGCAATCTGGCGTCCGCACTGCAAACGCGGCTTGAGGAAGTTTATCTTGGGATGCTGAAGAAGCTTGCCGAACGAACCGGGCTGAAAGCGGTGTGCCTTGCGGGCGGAGTGGCGTTCAATTGCGTGGCCAACGGAAAAATTTTCGATCAGACGGGCTTCGAGCAGATTTACGTCCATCCGGCAGCCGGCGATGCGGGGCTGGCTGTTGGAGCTGCGTTTTATGTCTGGCATCAGATTCTTCGAAAGCCGCGATCGTTCGTGATGGATCACGCTTACTGGGGGCCAGGGTACACGCGCGAGGCGATTCGGGGTGCGCTCGACGCACACGGATTGAAAAAAACTGGTTGCCGCGTGGAAGAGCTGGCCGAGGACAATTTGATGCAACGGACGGCCGCGATCGTGGCCGATGGGGAAATTCTTGGATGGTTTCAGGGCCGCGCGGAATGGGGACCGCGCGCGCTCGGCAATCGGAGTATCGTGGCCGACCCGCGGCGCCCGGAGATGAAGGAAATACTCAACCAGCGCATCAAGCATCGCGAAATCTTCCGGCCGTTCGCGCCATCGATTCTTGCAGAGTGCACGGGCGAGTGGTTCGAGAAATCGCATCCCTCGCCCTTCATGACTTTGGCGTACTCCGTGCGGCCCGAGAAACGCGCGAAAATCCCGGCGCCAACGCACGTGGATGGAACGGGCCGGTTGCAAACCGTGACGCGAGAGGCTAACCCGCGCTATTGGAGCCTTATCAAGGCGTTTGAACGGATTACGGGAGTGCCCGTGGTTCTGAACACTTCTTTCAACGACAACGAGCCGATTGTCTGCCGCCCTGCGGAGGCGCTGGATTGCTTCCAACGTACGCAAATGGATGTGCTGGTTCTCGGCGACTTCCTGATCACCCGATCGTGAAACGCATGCTGCGAGCCCCGTTCGAATGAGAATCCTGCTTTTGAATCTTTACTATCCGCCGGACACCTCGGCGACGGCCAAGATGGCAGCGACAGTGGTGGAAGCGCTTTCCGCACAGCACGAAGTTACGGTGCTTTGTGGGCGACCGTCGTACGATCCAAGCGAACGGCGACCGTGGAGGCTCTGGCAAACGGAAGTTGCGGGGCGCGCGAAAATCCTGCGCGTGGGTTCGACGGACTATCCGCGTTTCGCGATGAAGCGGCGAGTGCTGAACTATTTGAGTTACGTTGCGCTGGCGATTCCGCGGGCGCTCTTCGTGCGATGCGATGTGGTGCTGGCCATGACCGACCCTCCGTTTGAAGGGATTGTCGGAGCGCTCGTAGCGCTGCTGAAAGGTAAGCCGTACATCTACAATATTCGTGACATGTATCCGGACATGGCGGTGGGCGGAACGATTGTCGAGCCTGGGCTTCTGACGCGCATTTGGGAGAGACTGCACCGCTGGGCTTTGCGGCGCGCGACGCGAGTGATCGTACTCGGGGAGGATATGCGAGCGCGGATCGTCGCGAAAGGGGTTGATCCGGCGGGCGTCGAGATCGTCCGCGATGGAACGGATATCCTCCCAGCGGATGCGCCACCACCCCTGCTGGATGAAGAGGTCATTCGGACGATTCGCGGCGATTCCAAATTCGTTCTGCTTCACGCGGGGAATCTTGGGTTCTACGGCGCGTGGGAGACCTTAATCGCGGCGGTACGCGATTTGAACGCGGATGGCGTGAGTCTCGTCTTCGTCGGAGAAGGAGCGCAGCGCTTGCAGATCGAAGCTTTGGCAAGCGAGGCTAAAAACGTGCGATTTTTTCCATTTTTTCCGGCGAACAAGATTCCCTCCGTGCTGGCTGCGCCGGATGCGCACGTCATCACAGTGAAACGCGGACTGGAAGGCGTTGTCGTGCCCAGCAAAATGTATGGAATACTCGCGGCTGGAAAACCGATCGTAGCCGTCGCGACGGAAGAGACGGACGCGGCATCGCTGGGCGCGAAATTTGGGTTTGCCGTATCCGCCGATCCGGACAGCCCGGAAAAGGTTGCCGCGGCGATTCGTTCCCTTGCCATGGACACCGCAAAACTGCGGAGCATGGGACGCGCAGCCGGAGCCATCGCACCCGATTATGATAGAGTCAAAGAATTGCAGAAATTCGTGAAAATCATCGAGGAGGCCGTGAACGCGTGACGACTTCTGAAACATTTTGGAGTGGAAAACTCGTACTGGTGACGGGGGGCGCTTCGTTCATCGGCTCGACGCTCACGGATCATCTTCTCGCGCGTGGCGCGAAAATTCGAATTGTCGACGATCTGACGAGCGGGCATCGTGACAACATCAAGGAACACGTCGCCGGTGGAAAAATCGAATTCACCCAGGCGGACCTGCGCGAACCTGGCGTTACCCGCTCGGCCATGCAAGGGGTGGACACTGTTTTTCATTTGGCGGCGGACCATGGCGGCCGCGGTTACGTCGATCTGCATCAGGCGGGCCCGGCGTCCAACTTCTTTCTAGACGGGCTGGTATTCGCGGAAGCGTTGCGAGCAAAAGTAAAAAAGGTGGTGTTCGCGTCCTCCGGCTGCGTGTATCCAAATTTCCTGCAGTCGGACGTCAAGAAAGAGCTGTACCTGACGGAATATCTTACCGATGGGCCGAAGGATGCGGACAACACCTACGGCTGGGCCAAATTGATGGGTGAGATTACGCTGCGTGCTTACGCAAAAGAACACGGCATGGGCGCAGCTTCGTGCCGATACTTCACGGTCTATGGACCGCGGGGCGTCGAAAATCATGCCGTCATTGCGATGATTGCGCGCGCTTTTCTGCGGCAGAACCCCTTCGAAGTGTGGGGCGACGGAACGCAAATCCGTAATTGGACATACATCGAGGACATTGTCGAAGGGACAATTTTGGCTGGTGAGAAAATCAACGACGGCACAGCCATCAATCTGGGAACCATGGAGCGAATCCGCGTCATCGATGCGGCTAAGATGGTTTGCGAATTTACCGGCCATACAGCCGAAATTAAGCTGCTTCCGAATATGCCGACGGGGCCGCTCAATCGTGTAGCAGACAACTCGCTCGCGAAGAAACTCCTCGGATGGGAGCCTAAAGTGCTCTTTCGCGACGGCCTAAAGCGCACCATCGACTGGTATTACGCCACGAAGAACCGCGAGGAAGTAAGCCGCACGTTCGGCCGTATGCTGACCGAACGATAGGGATCAGGAACCAAAATTACAAAAACAGGCAGCTGCGCGATTCTGAACACTCCTGTATCGCAATACCCGGTCTCCCATCCGCGTGATTACCCGGCAAACATTCCCCATTGAAGCGAAACAATTTTCAAAGTATCGTGTTAAGGCTGCGTGGGGCAGCCATTTTTTCTTTGGAGCCGGGCCCCCAACCCGGCAGAAGACGATTGAGGCACTGGCCGCACCGTCCCGGCCGGTATCCTTAAAAAATAAAGAGGGAACATGCCCGCGGGTCTGCTGGCGTTTCTGATAGCGCTATTCGCATCCTTAATGCTGACGGTACCCGTGCGCGCACTGGCGTTGCGCGTGGGGATGGTGGATGTTCCTGGGCCGCGTAAGGTCCATCTTCGGCCGATTCCGCTGCTGGGAGGGCTGGCCATGTACGGGGCTGTAGTGCTGGCGGTCCTGTTCACGTTTAGCGGAGCGGCTCGCGCGCAGATCGTGGGCATTTTGACGGGCGCGACAGTCGTCGCGGCTGTTGGCATTCTCGATGACCGTGGCTTGCTGCACCATCAAATTAAATTGTTTCTAGGCATGCCGCTTGCCGCGTGCGTTTTGCTGGTGACTGGAATTCACGCACAGGTTTTTGAAGTTTTGTTTGGCGGACGAACTGGCTACGTTCTGGACGCGATTCTCACCATTTTTTTCGTGGTCGGAATTACCGCCTCCTTTAGCATCCTGGACCACATGGACGGCCTTTGCGCGGGCGTGGCCGCCACAGCGTCTATTTTCTTCGCTCTCCTGGCGTACTTGAACGGCCAGACACTGGTCACCACTTTGGCGGCGGCTGTCCTCGGCGCGGCAACGGGTTTTCTGCGCTGGAATTTTAAGCCCGCCAAGATTTTCATGGGCGACGGCGGTGCCATGTTCCTGGGATTCCTGATGGCCACACTGGGACTGAAATTGCGGATCGATCAGGCTAACCATATTTCCGCCTGGCTGGCACCGCTGCTGATTCTGGGAGTGACGATTTTCGATACCACGCTTGTCACGATTTCCCGCTCGCGCCGCGGCTTGTTGCCTTTTGCCACACCGGGCAAAGACCATGCCGCTCACCGGCTGGCCAATTTAGGACTGGGACAGCGCGGCGCGGTCCTGAGCTTGTACCTGTTGGGATTGCTTAGCGGCGGAGCTGCCGTGCTCGTAAGCTATCTGCCGCCGCTCGCCGCGGTTCTGGTGGCGCTTCTTGCGTTTGCCGCGGTGCTGGGTGGAGTGATCTTTCTCGAACGTGCTCCGTATGAACGGCAAGCACCGAAGCCAGCTACAATCTCTTAAATTGCGCCTGAATTTGATGAGTTCGTCCCTCGGGTGGCGAAGGCAATCGCAAGTTTGCCCGCACAAGTGGATTCGCTATACTTACCGGGTTGCTGTCTCACCGATTCTCAATGCTTGTCCCTTCGGGTGAGGCGGAAACCAGTCAATACTCTTGGAATCTATGAGCGCAAGTGCCCGGCCGAATAAAAGTTCCGGGTGTATGCACAACTTGGGAAAGCGAAATCGTGCCAAGCACTGAACAGAAGCCTCGGCCGGGCGGGGAAAACGACGAGGTCATCGTTGTGGGAGGCTCCGCCGCAGGTATGTTTGCAGCGGCTACGGTTGCTGCGGGCGGGCGCCGGGTGCGCGTTCTGGAATCGAGGCCCGGCTTCGAACCTGCAGCGAGATCGCTGATCGTTACGCACCAATTCCGCAGCCAGCTTGGCGCCGCCGCGGTCGAGAGCATCGTCAACGAAATTCGGCGTTTCGAGTTGTTTACCGATGGCCGATCGGCACAGGTCGCGCTAACGCGGCCTGACCTCATCATCGAACGATCGCGTCTAATCCCTGCCCTGGCGCGGAGCGCACAACAGGCGGGAGCCACTCTTTCGTTTGACACCCGGTTTCTAGGTCTAGCTCCGAATGCGCGGGGGCTACGCGTGGAAGTCGATTCTGCCGGAAAGCGCGAGGAGTTCCATGCGGAGAGTGTCGTCGGAGCGGACGGCGCTTCCAGCCGGGTAGCGCGCAGCGCCGGTTGGCCTCCGATTGAGACAGTGCCGTTGGTGCAAGCTATCGTTCGCTTGCCGAAAGATCATCCCGCGGACACGACGCGCGTTTGGTTCGTCCCAGACGATACCCCGTACTTCTATTGGCTGATCCCCGAATCCCCGGAACGAGGCGCGTTAGGAATCATCGGCGAGGATGGCCGAGACACCAAAAGATGTCTTGAGCGTTTTCTTGAGAAAAAACGGCTCGAACCGCTGGAATGGCAAGGGGCGCGGATACCGGTATATCGAGGCTGGGTGCCGGTGCGCCGGCGCATCGGCAATGGCGAGGTTTATTTGGTTGGCGATGCTGCGGCGCAGGTGAAAGTTTCCACCGTCGGCGGAATCGTGACGGGGCTGCGTGGCGCGCTCGGAGTCGGGCAAGCAATCCTGCGGAAAGACGGGAGCAAGGAGCTCAAGGCGCTACGCCGCGAACTCGGCACGCACTGGTTAATTCGGCGGGCGCTGCATCATTTCCAGCAGAAAGACTACTCGCAGCTGGTCGACCTTCTGGATGCTTCCACGCGCGAATCTCTGGGCGAAATTAACCGCGATGAATCCACGCGCCTGCTATGGAGCGTCGTGCGCCGCCAGCCGCGCCTCGCGCTGCTCGGTTTGCGCGGTCTGCTGATGGGGAGAGGATGGAAGGGCTAGCCAAGCCATTTTGGAAAAGAGGATGGACGATTAGTCCCCTAAAAACTCTAGCAGCTATCGTGTTGGCGGCGCAACGACTGGCGATGATTTGCTTTAATCCACGTGGTGTTTCAGCGAAAATAGACTGCTTGCCGTGAATTCGGGGCGCGCTGGGTACTAACCTGAAGCGTCCTTAAGGAGATCCTGATTTGCGTCTCTCGGTGATTGGATGTGGTTACGTAGGACTGGTAACAGGAGCATGCCTGGCCGCGGCGGGGCACGAAGTAACCTGCACCGACATCGATACAGACCGCATCAAGCGCCTGCAAGCCGGCGAGGTGCCCATTTATGAGCACCACTTAGAAGAAATTCTGGCATCGGCGCAAAAGGCCGGGCGCATTTCTTATACTCCGGATGCCGGGGAGGCAATCCGCGCGGGCGATGCCATTTTTATTTGCGTCGGCACGCCGCCGAAAGAAAACGGCGAAGCCGATCTTTCCGCAATCGATCAAGTGGCGCGACAGATTGCCGAACAAGCCCGCTCCCCAAAACTAGTGATCGAGAAGAGCACCGTACCGGCGCGCACTGGACTGGAATTACAGCGAGCTCTGGCGGCCTATGGAGGGGGAGACAAATCCAAATTCCGCGTGGCATCGAATCCCGAGTTTCTCCGTGAAGGCACTGCCGTCGGAGATTTTTTCCACCCGGACCGCATAGTGGTTGGTGTGGAAGACGAATCGGCTGCGGCCGATCTGCGCGAAATCTACCGTCCGATCCTCGAGCACCGTTTTCATTGCCCGGTGCACAAAGGCACCTGCCCCGCGGACCATGACGCGGCATTCCTCGTCACCACCATCAATAGCGCCGAACTCATCAAGCACGCCTCAAACTCTTTTCTCGCGCTGAAGATCAGCTACGCCAATGTCATTGCCGATCTTTGTGAACGAATCGGAGCTGACGTCAAGGAGGTCACCCACGCGATGGGGTTGGACCCTAGAATTGGCGGGCAATTCCTGAGCGCAGGACTGGGGTTCGGCGGCTTTTGCTTTCCGAAAGATGTGCAGGCTTTCATTCATCTTGCGGCCTCCGTGGGAGTCGATTTCGACTTGCTGAAAGCTACCGAGCGAGTCAACAAGCAGTGCATCGACCGCTTCATGGAAAAAGTGCATAAGGCGCTTTGGGTGGTCAAAGGCAAGCACGTTGCAGTGCTGGGTTTAGCCTTCAAAGCCAACACGGACGACATTCGATTTGCACCGGCGCTCGAAGTTGTCAAACGGTTGCTGGAAGAAGGCGCGATAGTGCACGCCAGTGATCCGGAAGCCATCTCGAGAACGAAGGCGCTCTTCCCAAAGGTGACGTACCACGAAGATCCATATCAGGCGTTGCGCGGGGCGGACGCCGCGCTGGTCTGCACGGAGTGGGATGTTTTCCGCAACCTGGATTGGAAGCGCGCAAAATCGCTCATGGCGCGCGGCCTCGTGGTGGACGGCAGAAATCTTTATTCTCCCAAGCACATGCGAGAGCTCGGTTTCGAGTATTACTCGTTCGGAAGAGCGTAAAGGATTCGTAGAACGGGTGAGTCGTCAACGCAACCAACCCTTCAGCGGAGAGACCTGAATCGTTCCAATCTGCTCGTTAAACATCCTTCTTGGCAGCGAATTCTTGCTTGAAATAATCGAGGGTCAACCGTAATCCCTCTTCCAGCCCAACCTTGGGCTCCCATTTTAGGATGCGCTTCGCCTTGGTAATGTCTGGACAGCGGCGCTTCGGGTCATCTTGCGGAAGCGGTTCGAAGACAATGGCGGGAGCTGTGACGAAATGAGATCGAACGCGCCCGGCAAATTCCAAAATGGTGATCTCCTGTGGATTACCAATGTTCACGGGCAAGTGCTCGTCGGACAGCATCAAGCGGTAAATCCCTTCGATCAAATCTGAGACGTAGCAAAAACTGCGCGTCTGCTTGCCGTCGCCATAAACGGTTATCGGTCTCCCGGTGAGCGCCTGATGAACAAAATTGGGCAGTGCGCGGCCATCGTTGAGGCGCATTCGTGGGCCGTAAGTATTGAAGATGCGGACGATATGGGTGTCCACACCGTGAGAACGGTGATAGGCCATGGTCATGGCTTCCGCAAAACGCTTGGCTTCATCGTAGACGCCGCGCGGCCCGATCGGATTTACGTGACCCCAATACTCTTCCGGTTGCGGAGAAATTTCCGGGTCGCCGTAGCACTCGCTCGTGGAAGACAGGAAAAATTTTGCTTTCTTGGCAAGCGCCAGCCCCAGGGCGTTGTGCGTGCCAAGCGCGCCAACCTTGAGCGTTTGAATGGGAAGCTTGAGATAATCCACCGGGCTTGCCGGCGAGGCAAAGTGCAAAACGTAGTCGACTGGTCCTGGCACCTCGATATATTTCGAGACGTCGCATCGTGCGATGCGAAAATGGGGGTGCTTGAGGAGGTGCCCAATATTGGAATCGACGCCCGTGACGAGATTGTCGAGGACCAACAGCTCCCACCCTTCTGCAATCAGACGGTCGCAAAGATGCGACCCCAGAAATCCAGCACCCCCAGTCACCACCGCTCTCATGCAGCCTCCCAGAATTCGCAGCCGATTAGTGTAGCGTGCGCCTACCTAATTGACCACCCATCGGGCAGGGGATACGATGCCCCGAAGCACAATCACTCGAAGATGCCGACTCAAAACAATTCGGAGATTGTCGTCTCGAGGAAGCAGCCGACAGGCCGAATTCTGCTCGGGCTTGTGGCTGTGGCGCTGCTCTGCGCCGTGGTCTTTCTTCTGTGCGTCGGCCGCTGGCTCGTCGTCGAAGACCCTCTTGAAAAAACTCAAGCCATCGTCGTCCTCAGCGGGCGCCTACCCGTGCGCGCCATGGAGGCGGCGAAATTATATCGCGAAGGTTACGCGCCAAAAGTCTGGCTGACACATTCCACGGAGCCAGGCGCAACACTCGAGTCCATGGGAATCCTTTATGCCGGCGAGGATTATTACAATTTGCGCGTCCTAATCCACGAAGGTGTGCCTGCGGACGCCATCCGCGTTCTCCAGCCCCCTATCGTCAACACGGCGGATGAAATTTCAGCCATTTCGGCTGAGATGGCGGAGGGGAGGGACGGTGCCGTAATCATCGTGACAAGCAAAGTGCACACCCGGCGCGTGCGAATCCTATGGCACCGGCTCGCCGCAACACACGGCCGAGCAATCATAAGGGCTGCTTCGGACGATCCGTTCGAACCCGGACACTGGTGGCGCACAACGAGCGACGCTCTGGATGTGGTTCGTGAATTCCTGGGAATCCTGAATGCCTGGTCTGGAATGCCACTCCATCCTGCGCATTGAGATTTCAGAAGAAGAAAAATCGTTTGCGCCGGGGATGACCAATTGAATCCGACAGACTGGGAACGTAAGGCAAATCTCGTCCCTCGAATGCCGCCATCGGATTCTCGACGAAAAGAGCGCGGGCCTTTTCTTCTCCAAACTGTTCGCGGACAAGATCAAATGCGGGCCGGAGCTTGAGCGGCCGGCCGCGCGTATTGTGAGCATCGCTAGCCACAATGTGTACTAACCCATCTGCCAGCCAGCGCCAGGCATCTCTCTTCGCGCCTGCGCCAAAGACTCCCAGCAGGGAGCCGGCCGTCACCTGTACGCGGCAACCGAGCTGAACCCATTTCACAAGACGCTCTGTCTGCAGTCGCAGGATGGCGTTGCGCTCCGGATGTGTGATCACCGGCCTCAGTCCCAGGAGTTGGATCTCATGCAGGATTTGATCCATGCTTGGCGGAATCGAGTATTCGTTGAATTCCACGAGGAGATAATCATGCTGGTTGATGCAAAAACGCGGGGCATCCTCTCGCAAAGCGTCCAGATTTTCTGGATTTAGATGAAAATCGCAGCCGGTGGCCAGAATCAGATGGTCTCCAATTTTCATTTGGAGCTCGTCGCGCAGCTCTCGCACCCGCATATAATCGAAATGATATTCATTGCTCGAATGCGGCGTCGCCACAACGTGGGTAATCCCATCCGCAATCGCGGACTCCGCCATCGCCAGCGAAACCTCCGTGCTGTCCGGACCGTCGTCGAGTCCGGGCAGAATATGACAGTGAACATCGATCATGTGATCAGAAACTCCCTAACGCCACCAAGCGGCCACGGCTTGCCACATTCCCAGGGTAAACATGAGTCCGGCAAAAACCTGCCGCATTCGCCGGGGCTGGACCCGTTTGGCCAGCCAGCCACCCAGAATGCCACCCACGAAAACGCCTGGAATTAGAAGCAAGCCGCCCTTCCAGGAAACGTAACCCGCCCTGGCATAGGCGAGAAACGCCAGCAACCCTGTGGGCGGTATCAGCGCGATTAAGCTGGTGCCCTGTGCGCGATGCTGCCCAAACGCAAAAAACAACGCCAAGAATGGAACCAAGAGAACCCCGCCGCCAATTCCAAATAGACCGGAAGCCACGCCGCAAACACAAGCCGCCGCAAAGATTCCGGCGCTGCGCATCGGACCATCAGCCACGAACTGATCCCTCACCGTTGTCGGCGAGCTGATCGCCTTGGGGCTGCGGTTTGCGCCAGAGCAAAAACGCGGACTAGCATCAGAAAGCAACCGAACAGTCCTTTGAGCTCCCGTGAAGCCAGCGGAACAGCGATCAAACCCCCAAGAAAGCCACCCACCAGAATTCCCAACGCGCACAAAATTCCAGCGCGCAAATCCACTTGTCCTTGTTTCCAGTATTCGTGCAGTGCACCGAGCCCCACGGGCGGAAGCAAGATGAGAAGTGAAGTGCCCTGAGCCATGTGCTGGTCCATGTGCAGCAAGTAAACCAGCGCCGGTACCAGCACAACGCCTCCGCCGATTCCCAACAATCCCACTAGTACGCCCACAGCGAGTCCGAGGAGGAGGACGATGATGGTCATCGATTGGTGTCGGCTGCACTATGGTAGTTCTTTCTCGTGGCAAGGTGCATGTATCCTATCTTCCCGCGTCTCCGGGCGAGCCGCAACATCTCTTGAACAAGCGGTAACACTCAAAGAGGCGGTATTTTTTAGTTCGAGGAGAACCTGCTATATTGAATTGTCTTTATCCAATCGGCCGAATGGCCTGTTTTATCCCCAAAAAATGACGAGGAGAGCGACGTAACTCATGCCCACAGACAGGAAACCGGAATTCTTCAAAGGCGCTCAACTGAAGGTCGCCATCATCGGCTGCGGCTACGTTGGCCTGCCGCTGGCCCTGCGTTTTGCGGAAGCTGGTCACAAAGTCACGGGATTTGACACCGATCCGAACAAGGTGTCCATGCTTAATGCAGGCAAGTCCTACATCGAGCACATCCCGCAAACCAAGATCCAGCAGTTCGTGAATTCCAAACACTTTAGCGCGACCACGGAATTCGCGCGCCTCAAGGAAGCGGACGCCATCATTATTTGTGTGCCAACCCCTTTGGACGAGCGCCGTGAGCCGGACCTCTCCTACGTCGAGCAAACCGCAATTTCCATTCATCCCCATCTCCAAAAAGGTCAGTTGGTTGTGCTTGAATCAACGACCTACCCCGGAACCACGGAAGAACTCGTGCTGCCGATCCTCGAGAAGAGCGGACTGCACTGTCCCATCGCTGCCGGTCCGGAAAACGAAAATATCGCGTGCGATTTTTTCCTTGCGTTTTCGCCGGAACGCGAAGACCCCGGCAACAAACAATTTGGGCTGGCGCAGATTCCCAAAGTCGTCGGCGGCGTGAATCCGCCGAGCGGGCGAGCCGCGCAGGCAATTTACGCCCAGGTTGTCGCGCGCGTCGTGCCCGTCAGTTCCACCAGGGCCGCGGAAATGGCCAAGCTCCTCGAGAACATCTTTCGTTGCGTCAACATCGCGCTGGTCAACGAGCTGAAAATGCTCAGCTTGCGCATGGGGATAGACATCTGGGAAGTCATCGACGCGGCGGCGACAAAACCGTTTGGCTTCATGCCTTTCTATCCCGGCCCGGGCCTCGGTGGACACTGCATCCCCGTCGATCCCTATTATCTTTCCTGGAAAGCTCGCGAGTTTGACTTCTCGACACGATTCATCGAGCTGGCCGGTGAAGTCAACACGGCGATGCCCTATCACGTCGTAGACGCGGTCGCCGCGGCGCTCAACAACCACAAAAAGAGCCTGAAGGGAGCAAAGCTGCTGATTCTTGGCGTTGCATATAAGAAGGATGTCGACGATCTGCGCGAATCCCCAACGCTGAAAATTATGCAGCTACTCAAACAGCGCGGAGCGAATCTCGAATATAACGATCCCTATTTCCCGCAGCTCCACAAAATGCGTCACTACAACTACGAAAATATGAAGTCCGTCCCGCTAGATGCCCAAACGCTGGGAAGCTATGACGGAGTCATCATCGCGACGGATCACTCGAGCTACGATTACGTGGCTATTGTGGACGCCTCCAAGCTGGTTGTGGACACGCGCAACGCCACACGCCGGGTCATTCGTCATCGCGAAAAAATTGTTCTCTGCTAGGTGCCGATGTCCTCATTTGCGGATGAAATCCGGCGGCAACTCGAGGAAAGCGCTCGCGTGAAGCAGAGCTTTTCCGAGGAGCTCGTCGGACGCATCGTGCAATTTGCGGAAAAAAGCGCGGCAGCCCTGCGCGGCGGCGGAAAAATCGTCTTCTTCGGAAATGGCGGAAGCGCGGCTGACGCGTTACACCTTTCGGCGGAACTTGTCGTGAAGCTGCGCTCCGACCGCCGTGGCCTCGCGGCCCTCGCGCTGACTACTAATCCCTCCGTGCTTACAGCAGCCGGCAACGACTATGGATTCGAGCGCATTTTTTCCAGACAAATCGAATCACTTGTCGCTCCGCAGGATATTCTTGCGGCGCTTTCGACCAGCGGCGCAAGCGCGAACATAGTGCGCGGTGTGGAGGCGGGCCGGGCGCGCGGCGCTTATCTCGTTGCTTTCACCGGTGAAACTGGCGGCTCGCTCGCTGGCAAGGTCGATCTTTTGCTTAACGTGCCATCGCGGGATCCTCAGCGCATCCAGGAAGCGCATATTACGATCGGCCACATCGCCTGCGCGTTAATAGAACAGTTGGCGACAGAATAGGGCCCGGCCGCGTTGAGTGCGCCACGTCGATTATCACTTGACCTGATTAAAGAGGCGCACGCCACGAAAAGCGATCTTCTACTTCGCGCGCTGCAATTCCACTCTCGCCGTTGCGAAAGGCATGATCGCTTCGAGAAGCACCGGCGTTCGTGCGACGTTGTTTGCGATGTACATCGTGAAATGGGCGTCCTTCATCTCTTCCGCGTTTTCAAAAACGCGAATTTCGATCTTAGACGCCTTGTAACTCCCCGCGGGAACGGTGACAGCCTCACCCGCGCTGGCAAGTTTCGCCCTGACGTCGTACAGCTTATGCCCGTCATAAACGGGGCAGCGCACCTCGGCGGTTTTCGTCCAATCCACGTTTCGCAGATATTGCAGCATGCCCAGCGGATCGCGCGTGTCCGGTAGAACTCGTGCTTCAGTGACATTTGGAGGAGCCGGCTCTTTTCCCGTGGTCGTCATGCGCTCCACGGAGTTCACCTTTTGCCCCCTTTCATTCAGGTGCATTTCGTACTGGATGCTGGTCATCGTCGCAGCGTCGCTGTAAGAGTCAAACTGGTCGTCCAACTCGAAGACCATCCGGAGCGGATTTTCCGTGTGCGCGAACGCCTGCAGATGCCACGCATTCTTCCCGAAATAGTCTTTGTGCGCACCCACCATCAATTTCAGATTGGCCACATTGGTCAGGTTTGCGACATTCGCCGTGTATTCCAGCACCTCGCCGCCTCGCAAGGGCAATCCGGTATTTGCAAAGGGCTCGCTGTTCTTGATCGCGGCCGAGGCCGTCGAAGGTCTGGCCGAGGCGACGGAGGGAATGGCAACAGCGCGGACGCCTTCAGGTTCGGAAGCATCATTGGAAGCCAATGCGCGCGCCGGTTCCTCGCTTCTTTCGCGCAAGTAGTAATAAACCCCCGTGGCGCATGCCAGTGCCATCAGTGCGGTGACTCCTATGACTTTCCGGTAGCTCATGCTCTTTGTGTGACCTGCATGGGAAAGAGTGCCTTGCCTTTTCGTCTTCCGTCGTACAATACGAATTCGAGCGCGGAGGCCCGGCAAAATCGGCCGAGACTATCCGCGAACTCTGAGATTACCAAAACGCGAGGCCCGCGTCTTTGCCGGCGGCGCGTCAATGACCGAGACGGCACTCTGCCGCTCGCGGAACACGAACGAGGAGGAACTCCTGAATGCGCTACCTCGTTACAGGCGGCGCCGGATTCATCGGCTCGAACACTGTAGACGAACTCGTGCGGCGCGGTCACAGCGTTGTCGTGCTCGACGACCTTTCGTCCGGCAAGGAGGACAACCTTGCCGAAGTCCGCAACAAAATCACTTTCATGAAAGGCAGCATCACGGACATCGAAGTCGTCCGCAAGGCCATGCACGAGGCCGAATACGTGCTGCACCTCGCGGCGCGGACTTCCGTCCCGCGCTCCGTAAAGGACCCCATCGAAACAAACAAAATTAACATCGATGGAACTCTGAATGTGCTGGTCGCCGCGCGCGATGCCAAAGTGAAGCGTGTGGTTTTCGCCGCTTCCTCTTCCGCTTATGGCGAGACGCCGACTTTGCCCAAAGTTGAAACAATGCAGCCTGCGCCCATTTCGCCTTACGGGGTCACCAAATTCGTCGGCGAGCTCTACGCACAGACGTTTGGCCGCTGTTACGGCCTCGAAAACACCTGTCTCCGCTATTTTAATATCTTCGGACCGCGCCAGGATCCCGGCTCCCCGTACTCCGGCGTTTTGGCAAAGTTTTGCCTGGCCTTCCTGGAAGAGACGCAGCCCTCCATCTTTGGCGACGGCGAGCAATCCCGCGACTTCACCTACGTCGAAAACGCCGTGCAGGCAAATCTCCTTGCCTGCGAAGCGCCCAACGTTTCCGGCAGAACTTTCAATGTGGGGACCGGCAGTCGCTTTACGCTGAATCAGACGCTTCAGCTCCTTGGAAAGATTTCCGGCAAGATGCTCGATGCAAAGTACGATCCGCCGCGCGACGGCGACATCCGCGATTCGCAAGCCGATATCACGCAAGCGCGCGAATTCCTCGGCTACGATCCACAAGTCAGTTTTGAAGAAGGCCTCAGCCGCACCTTTGCCTGGTATCGCACGACGCAAGCCGAAGCCAAAGCAAAACCCAAAGAGTGAATAATTGCTGAAAATGATGGCCGGATGGCTCTCAAAAGGCCGCTCCTAACCAGCAGCGCCCGCTGGCCAGCCGCTTTTTTGTTAGGAAATGCCGTTCATCCGTGGTTCCGCAGCCGTTCCACGGAGAACGGGGATCGACGAGCAAAATTGGCAGTTCCGTTCAGCTTACGGTTCTTCCTCTTCTGTAAATCCTCCCCGGCCGGTTCGCTGCGGCTGCACGGGGACGATGTGCGGTATACCCGCGTCATTCATCTTTTTATTCAGGGCGGGCAGATCCTCTTCCGCAATTTTCTTCACCTGCGCGGAGGCATCGCGGACGAGCGGCGGCAGTTCCGCTAGCTTTTCTTTTTGCTGCCCTCCTGGGGCTGCCCAGAAGCCGTCCAATTCCCTCAGCAATCCTTGCGCCTGATTCGGCAGGGGCTCGGGCTTCCACACAAACGGCGGTCCTGCGTTTCCCAATCCTTCGCGCTCGCGCGCGTATTTCTCCGCGACCGCATCCACCTTCTTCTGCAGCTCTTCCGCGGCCTTTCGGATCTCCTCGGGAATCTTCGGGACATCCGGCTTGTCAGCGTCTTTTTTCCACTGCTCCGTCGCTGCTTTCAGTCCTTCCTTGATTCCCTCGATGGTCTTGCGGTCTTTGTCCGCGGTTTTGGCCAGCGCATAAAGCTGCTTGATCGCTTCCTCTCTTGCCGCACGGTCAGCAGGCGACATCTGCATCCTTGGATCATCATCCACAACAACTTCTTGGGTCGCTTCTTTGTTTCCTGCCTTGATTTTGATGGTGTACTTACCTGGCTCGACGAGCGGTCCTCGCGGTCCAAAATCAAAGCCCGCTGCGGCGGCCTCGAGCTGCTCCGGCGTCGGCACTGCCGGCGAATTCCAGCGCAAATCCCAGTTCGTACGGTTTACGCCGGCTTTGCCCGGCCCATCGAACTCCCGCACCAGCTTGCCGTCCTTGTCGTACACGCTGATCTTTGTTTTGCCCTCTTTGTTTTCTTTGTTTTCTTTGATTTCCGTGTTTTCTTTGCTCTCTTTTTTCCCTTTGTCTTCTTTGTTCGCAGCCTCTTCGGTTTTCATCTTTTGGCCCGCAGCTGCAGCTTCTTTCTTTTCCTTGTCTTTTTCGTCTTTGGCCGTCTTTGGCGGTTCGGGCGGCACGGCTTCCTTGAGGTAGTAATTCAAAATCGCGCCGTACGGCGGATTCTTGGCGGTAAACATTTTCTGCCCCGCACTCCACCTGCGCTGGCGCAGATCCCAGAGAGTCGCAGCCCGCGGACTGAAAAAAGTGATGTCGGAGTTTTCCACTTTGGCATCGAATTTCTCGATCGGCGTGAGGTCGTCGAAGATCCAGATCGACCGCCCATGCGTCGCCAGCACCAAATCGTTCTGCTGCGCTTGGATTTCGATGTCATCCACCGGCACGGTCGGCAAATTATTCTTTAGCGCCGTCCAGTTCGCGCCGCGGTCCCAGGACACCCACAGTCCAAACTCCGTCCCTGCAAAGAGCAGATTTTCATCCCGGGGATGCTCTCGCACAACGTGCACGGTTCCGGCCGAATCCGGGATTCCCTTGCGAATCGCTTTCCAGGTCTCTCCGTAATCCGTCGTCAGAAAGAGGTATACGTTGTAGTCGTCGCTCCTGTGTCCGTCGAAGGTTACATACGCTGTGCCTTCGGCGTACTTCGAAGCCAGGACTCTGCTCACGTATGTTCCTTTGGGCACTCCCGGCGCGCGTGACGCTACGTTCTTCCACGTTTTCCCGCCATCGCGCGTCACTTGCAAATTCCCGTCGTCGGTTCCCACCCACAGCACGTCAGCCGTCACTGGCGATTCGCTGAGCGTCGTAATCGTCGGGTATTCTTCAACTCCGTCGTGCCGCGAAAGCGTATTCTTGTCCGGCACCTTGCCATGGATTTCGAGCTTGTTGCGGTCGACGCCGGTGGTCAGATCGCCGCCCAAACGCGTCCACGAGTCCCCACGGTCCGTCGACTTAAACAAATAATTGCCGCCGTAATAGACCGTATTGTGATCGTGCACCGAAACCGCCATCGGCGAATTCCACTGGAAGCGGTAGTGCGGCTCGCCGGCCTTGGCTTCCGGCATGATCTCCCGCTGTTGCCCGGTATGCGCGTCGCGCCTGGAAATATGGCCGTCTTGTGATTCGGTGTAAACAATCCACGGCTCGACGTTATCGATCTCCGCGTAAAATCCGTCGCCTCCCGGCATCAGCGTCCAATCTGAGTTGATGATGCCGTCGCTCGTAAGTGACATGCTCGGCCCGCACCAGCTCCCGTTGTCCTGCAAACCCCCGCAGATTTGGTACGGCTTTTCGTTGTCCAGCCCGACCTCGTAATACTGCCCAATCGCAATGGTGTTGATGAAATCCCACGTTCGGCCGTCATCGTAGCTCCAATGGATTCCGCCGTCGCAGCCGGTGATGACGTGGTTCGAATCCGCGGGATCAATCCACATCGCGTGAAAATCGCCGTGGATGCCCTTCACTCGCTGCGTTGAAAATGTCTTCCCGCCATCTTCTGAATAAAACATCTGCGCGCCAAGCTCCCAGATTCGCAGATCATTGTTAGGATCGATGCGCACCTGGCTGTAGTACGAAGGGCGCGGATTTGTGTCCCCCATCTTTTTCCACGTTTCGCCTTTGTCTTCGCTGCGATAGGTTCCGCCCTTTTCGTGCTGCACGATGGCATAAACGATATTCGGATCTTTCCGGTAGATATCC
This sequence comes from uncultured Acidobacteriota bacterium, assembly GCA_963718945.1. Lineage (GTDB taxonomy): Bacteria > Acidobacteriota > Terriglobia > Acidiferrales > UBA7541 > Acidiferrum. The sequence continues at coordinate 102,470 of CAVRAJ010000002.1, forward strand.
AGCCCGATGCGTCCGGTATCCCCACCGTTCTCGTACGGGAGCCCTTTCGTCAATTTCTTCCACGTAGTTCCGCCGTCGGTTGTCTTGTAAATTGCGCTGCCGGGCCCGCCTCCGTTGAATCCGAATGGAGTACGCCGCCGCTCATAAGCCGCGGCATACAAAGTGTCCGGACTCTCCGGGTCCATGGCGATATCGCTTACGCCGGTGTCATCATTGATTTTCAGCACCTGGTTCCATGTTTTCCCGCCATCCGAGGTCTTATAAACACCGCGTTCGGGGTTGGGCCCCCACAAATGTCCAAGCGCCGCCGCGTACACGATGTTCGGATTCTTGGGATGAATCACAATCCGCCCGATATGATGCGTCGCCGCAAGCCCCATGTTCTGCCATGTCTTGCCAGCGTCCAGCGACTTGTAGATTCCATCGCCCCACGAAGAGCTTTGTCTGTTATTGGGCTCGCCGCTCCCAACCCACACGACGCCGGGGTCCGACGGAGCAATGGCAATGTCGCCGATGGTCGACACGCCCTCCTTGTCAAACACCGGCTCCCACGTCGTGCCGTTATTCGTCGTCTTCCACACGCCGCCCGACGCTGTTCCGACATAGACAATGTTTGGATTGCTTTCGACCACGGCGAAATCATCGATGCGCCCGCCCATCACGGCCGGGCCGATCTCTCGAAACTCCAGGTTCTTCAGCTTATCCGTGGGACTCGTCTGGGCCGCCGATCCGGCGGGCAAAGCGAACGCCAGCAGAAGACCAAACATTCCTGACGCCAAAATCATCTTCAATGTAGCCGAAACGCTGCGCATATCATCCCCCTAGTTGTCGAGGCCGGGCATCATACCTTCTCAATGCCACAGCGTGCATCAATTGTTTCTGGAAGGGCAAACCAACCCGTGTTCAGAGAGACGCGCAACACTGACTCCGCGTTTCGTTCCGCTGCGTTGCGCGCCCCAACTCCGCTCCCCGCTTCGCTGAGGCCGGTGCGTTCCGCCTCCGCTACACATCCCCGCAGCCGCATGCTAGGCTATCCAACTGATTTCATCGCTCAAATGTTCCGCGTAAATGGTCGCTTCCATGCCCGGATTACGTCCGCGCTCCGCCTCTTTCTCTTTTTCACGGCGATTCTTTATTCCCTCTGCGGCCTCGCGCTGCCCGTTTCCCTTGCGCAGCAGGTCCGCCTGCGCTCCAGCAAAGGCGGCGACGTCGAGATATGGTCTCGCGGCCCGCAACAAAAACGAGGCGATCTGTTCATTGCCGACGATGGCGTAGAAATTCATTATGGAGACGAGCGCCTCCAGGCCGACCACGTCGAATACAACGAAAAGACTTCCGAATCCCTTGCTCGCGGCCACGTCCGCTTTGATTACAACAACGAACACCTGGAAGCCGATGAAGCCCGGTACAACGTAAGCACGGGGCACGGGCTCTTCACCAATGTTCGTGGCACGGTCAAGATCGAGCGCCGCGCCAACCCACTGATTCTGATCTCGCAGAATCCTCTCTATTTCCAGGCGCCCGAGGTCGAACGTTTCGCCAACGACATCTACCTCGTGCGCCACGGATGGATCACTATTTGCGACCCTCAGCATCCTACTTGGCAGTTTTATGCGCCGCAGGCGCGTATTCGTCTCGATAAAAGCGTCGCTTTCGTCAACGCCAACTTTCGGCTCTTTCGCGTTCCTCTCGTCTGGCTGCCCTATGCCACCGCGCCCGCCGGAGAAAAAATTCGCGAGTCCGGAATCCTGCTCCCGGTGGTGAGTCAGACCAATACCAAGGGGTTTGTCTTGGGCGATGCCATTTACCTTGCGCCGAAGCCTTGGCTGGATGCGACTCTCGGCGCTGAATTGTTCTCGAAACGTGGCTCCGCCGAGCGCGCCGAATTTCGCGCTCGTCCTTTCGAGAACACTTCCATCCAATACACTTATTTTGGCGTGATTGACCGGGGCCTGCTAGTCCCCGGAGCGAACGACACATTTATCCGCGAGAAACAAGGCGGCCACCAGCAGCGACTGGAGGTCCAGTCACTATTGCCCGATAGCTGGCGCTTTGTCGCGGACGTCAATGAACTTACTTCGCTGACTTTCCGCCTGGCTTTCGCCGACTCTTTTGGTGACGCCATCACTTCTGAAGTTCGCAGCGCTACCTTTCTTACCAACAATTTTCGTGGATTCAGCTTTAATGTCGCGTCGCTTTCCGACAAGACCTTCCTGAGCATTCCGATTACAAACCCCCTGACCGGGGTAACGACTCCGGCAATCGGCGTCTCACTGCGTGACGCTCCGGAAGTCCGATTCGGTTCGGTCGAACAAGCACCCTGGCAGAATCTCCCGATCTACTTCTCCTTTGATGCTTTTGCCGGCGCGCTGCACCGCCAAGATGACAGTCCTCTCGATACGGCTCCCTTCGTCCCGAGTACCGAATTTGCCCCGGAGGTCACCGTTCCCCTTCATTTCGGCGCCTGGCTCGGCGTAACCACCTCCGTCGCCTTCCGCACAACCTATTACGGCGATTCCTACAATTTAGCGGGTATATTGAGTCAGCAATCGATCGTGCGCAACACCGGGGAACTCACCGTTGAACTTCGCCCGCCCACTCTCGAACGCTTCTTCGATCGAGCTTCGCTCGATAAAACCAAGCCTCACAAAAGGTACAAGCACACCATCGAGCCTACGATTACTTACCACTACGTAACCGGAGTAAACAATTTCGCCGATTTTATCCGCTTTGGCTCCGATGCCACTTTGACCGACACCAACGAAGTCGAATACGGCGTCACCCAGCGGCTCTTCACCAAAACCGGTGACGATCAGCCCCAGGAACTTCTCACCTGGAGCATCCTCCAAAAGCACTATTTTGACCCCACATTCGGCGGCGCTATTGTGAACGGCCAGCGCAATGTTTTCGAAGCGTTCGATTCCATCTCTCCCTTTGCTTTCGCTTTCGGCCCTCGTAATTGGTCTCCCATCGTCAGCGATTTCAAAATCACCCCGGGCGGCCCCTACGATCTCGAGCAGATTCTCCAGTACGACCCTCAAATTCAGCGGCTGGTCACGGTTGGCACGCTCCTGAAGGTGAAGCCCTACAAGGAATTCTTCGCCACCATCGCCCACTTCCGTTTGAACGATAATCCCGTGGCAGCCGATCTCCCTCTCTCGCCGCCGCCCGGCTTTGTACCGTTTAATCAGCCGCTCTCCAACCAAGTTCGCGCGCTCCTCGGCTACGGAAACTTGACGCGCGAGGGACTTAATTTCACCACGGGAATCAGCTACGATTTCACCAACAAGACTCTGCAGAACCAGCTCGTGCAGATCAGCTACAACGGTAGCTGCTGCGGTCTCGCTCTCGAATACCGCCGCATCGACCTCGGCACGGTTCGCACGGAGAATCGCTTTACCGCGACCTTCATCATTGCCAATATCGGTTCCTTCGGGAATCTCCGCCGCCAGGACAAAATCTTCTAACTTTCCTTCGCAATTCTTTTACATTTTTATCCCGTAACGTCATTCCTCTCCCCTCTTCTCTGTGCCCTCCGTGCACTCTGTGTTAAATTCCCCATTCCACCTTATCTCTCATGCCTCCCACGACCGACACCGACCTAGCATTCGCCTCCATCGCAGAAGTTGCGCGCCTCTTCCGCAAACGCAAACTCTCTCCCGTCGAGCTCACTAAGCTAATCCTCGCTCGCATCGACCAACTAAACCCAAAGCTAAACGCTTACATCACCGTCACCGCAGACCTCGCCCTAACCCAAGCCAAAAAGGCCGAAGCCGAGATCTTCGCTCCACGTGGCCGCAAAGGCTATCTCGACCGCGGCCCTCTCCACGGCATTCCGATTTCCTTGAAGGACAACATTTTTACGGCGGACGCCCCCACCACGGCAGGATCAAAAATTTTGAAGGATTTCATCCCCAAGGAAGATGCCACGGTCGTTGCCCGACTCAAACATGCTGGCGCCGTCATCCTCGGCAAAACCAACATGCACGAGTTCGCCTACGGGGTGACCAACAACAACCCACATTACGGCCCCGTCCATAATCCCTGGGACTTCAGGCGAATCCCCGGTGGCTCCAGCGGCGGCTCCGCTGCCGCCGTTGCCGCGGGCCTCTGCTACGGCAGCATCGGCACCGACACCGGCGGCTCCATCCGTATCCCCGCCTCCCTCTGCGGCATCGTCGGCCTCAAACCCGCTCTCGGCCGCGTAAGTGTGAATGGTGTCATTCCACTTTCGCCACGCCTCGATTGTGTCGGCCCACTGGCTCGCACGGTGCATGACACAGCTCTTCTTGCCGAGCCAATCCTTCCGCGAGCAAAAGGTGGACCCAGTCTGCGCACGCTCGAAAGATCTTCCGCCAAGCCCCGCAAATTCACTCTCGGCATTCCCACCGAATTTTTTCTCGATGTTGTCTCACAAGATGTCTACTTTGTCTTCGATGAAGCAATCCGCATCTTGAAAAAGCAGAAAGTGAAATTCAAGAAAGTCTCGTTCTCCCTGCTCGAAGAAACCGAATACGCCGGAAATCAAATCGCCTGGGCCGAAGCCACTCACTATCATCAGCAGGCTGGTTGGTTCCCATCTCGTGCCGCCGATTACGGTGAAGACGTTCGGTCGCGTCTCGAAATGGGAGCAAAGGTGAGCGCCACCGTCTATTTGTCCGCTCTAGAACTCCGTGAAAGGTTCACCCAGCAATTCCATCTGGCATTAGAAAATGCTGGCGTCGATGCTCTAGCCGTCCCGACAACTCCTATCAGCGCACCCCTCATCGGCCAGGAATCCATTCGCATCGGCGACAAGAATCATTCCGCGCGCGCCCTGCTCCTGAGTACAAATCGGCCCGCCAATCTCGCTGGCGTCCCTGCCATCTCTGTGCCCTGCGGCTTCACGTCCGCGGGCCTTCCCGTGGGCCTCCAACTGATCGGCGCAGTCGCCGACGAACATCTCCTTCTGCAAATTGCTCGCGTCCTCGAGCGTGCCCGCCCAATGCATCGTCGTCCGCCGTTGGCGGACGACCAGCCCTAACCTTCGGCCTGGGCACTGCGCCTTGCTTCTTGTGCACGCTTCAGATCCGCGCCGAATTCCATTTTTGTATTCTGCATCCCTGCTTCCTGGTCACGTTGACGCGAGCCGCACTGAATGTTATAAAATACTGTTCAAATAGGCAGCGTCAGGCCCACCGTATCGCCCCTTCCCGGGTAGGGGGCGCGGCGCGGCTGCCAATCCGGTGGCCGTTCCATGGCCCCAAAGCGAGTGATAGGCTACACAACCTAATGCAAGAAATGGTTCACCAACTGGGAGAACTCTTCCTTCAGGCTGTGCCTACAGTCCTGATCATCCTCGTTTTTTACTTCATCTTGCGGGCGCTTTTTTTTAAGCCGCTGCTGAAGGTCATGGCTGAGCGCGATGCCCGCACCGTAGGCGCACAAAAAGCCGCTGAGTTGGCCCAAACTGCCGCAGTCGAAAAGAACAAACAGTACCAGGACGCGCTAAAGCACGCCCGCGCGCAAGTTTATGCCGAGCAAGAAGCCGCGCGAAAGAAGCTTCTCGATGAACGCACCGATCTGATCAAAGCAGCCCGTGTCGCCGCTGCCGCACAGGTCGCCGCTGCCAAAGAGAGTATCGCTGGTGAATTCGCCGCTGCCCGCCGCGAACTCGAAACCACCGTCGCGCAACTCTCCGCCGAAATTGCCCGCCGTATCCTTCCGTCGCAACCGCGGCGACCCGGCTCCGCGCAAGAGTCCCGATGAGGCAAAGCTTGATAAAGCAAAATCGGTTATACATGATCGCTTGTTCGCTTCTATTCTTTTTCTGCATTGCTCTGAGCGCCCGTGCCGCTGAGGAAGGCGGCAAAGCCGCGGCCGAAAACGTCAGCGACATTTTCCGGTGGGTAAATTTCGCGATCGTAATTGGCATTTTGGTCTGGCTCTTCGCGAAGATATTGCCTTCGTGGTTCCGCGGCAACTCCGAAAGCATCAGCTCTGCGATCACCGAAGCAACTGCCGCCAGAGCGGAAGCGGAACGCCAGGTCCGCGAAGCCGAAGCCAAACTGGCGCAATTGCAGCAGGAAATCGCCAGCCTCCAGGCTGCCGCTCAACGTGAAGCTGCCGCGGAAGGGGAACACATCCGCGCGGCCACACAGAGCGACGCGAAAAAAGTTGGCATCGCGGCTCAGGCGGAAATCGAAGCCGCAGAGCGCGCCGCGCGCCTGGAGCTAAAAGTTCTGGCTGCATCATTCGCCGTTGACGGCGCCGAATCCCTTCTCGCTAAACAGCTCACGCCCGCGGCGCAGGAATCTCTCGTGGACACTTTCGTGAAGAGCCTCGAGGGGAGGCCAAATTGAAATCCGCCAGCCTTCAATACGCCAACGCTCTCGCGGACGTCGCGCTGGCTCAGGGCGCTGCCGATTCTGCCCTCAAACAACTGGCTGATTTTGGCGCTGCTTTCACCATGTCCACCGAACTGCGGAATTTTCTCACCAGTCCCGGTGTGCCTCGGAGCGCCAAGCACGGCGTCATCGAGAAGATCGCGGCACGCATTGGCGCCGGCAAAATCATTCGCAATTTCCTTTTTGTCATCTCGGATCACCAGCGCACTCATGTCCTGCCGGAAATCATTGCCACGTTCGAAGACGTCGTCCGGCAGAGGCAAGACATCGCCGAGGCGAACATTTCCTCCGCCGTCGAGCTGAGCGCTGCGCAAAAAAAAGGCTTCGCGCAAACGCTCGAGCGCCTCACTGGAAAAAAAATCCAGGCAAAGTATTCGCTGGATCCTGCGCTTCTGGGCGGCGCGGTGGTACGAGTTGGCGACACCATTTATGACGGCTCGGTGCGCAATAACTTGAATGAGCTGCGCGCGCGGCTCGCAGCACAGTAACGGAACAGAGGTCAGGAGCAGGCATGGCGAACATCAAGGCAGACGAAATCAGCAAGATTCTGCGCGAGCAGATCGAGAATTACGAGCAGACCGTTTCCGTCGACGAAGTCGGCGCGATCATCAGCGTCGGTGACGGCATCGCGCGCGTCCACGGCCTCGAAAAAGTCATGGCCGGAGAGATGCTCGCTTTCCCCCACAATATTTTCGGCATCGCGCTCAACCTCGAAGAGGAAGAAGTCGGCGTCGTACTTCTCGGCGAATCTTCCGAACTGAAAGAGGGCGACGTCGTCAAGCGCACGAATACGATTATGTCCGTGCCGGTTGGTGACGCCCTCATCGGACGCGTGGTCAATCCGCTCGGCGAACCGCTCGATGGAAAGGGCCCCATCGTTTCGAAACAGCGAAACCCGCTCGAACGCATCGCTCCGGGCGTGCTTGACCGCCAACCGGTCCGCGAACCGCTCCAAACCGGCATCAAGGCTATCGACGCCATGATCCCCATTGGCCGCGGCCAGCGCGAACTCATCATCGGCGACCGCCAGACCGGCAAGACCGCCGTCATTCTCGACACCATCATCAATCAAAAGCGCGGCGACGTTATTTGCATCTACTGCGGCATCGGCCAAAAACGCTCGACGATTGCTCAAATCGTGAAGACTCTCACCGACACTGGGGCCATGGACTACACGATCGTGGTGGCATCCAGCGCCGCGGAACCCGCGTCGGTGCAGTACATCGCACCCTATGCCGCGTGCGCCATGGGTGAATTCTTCCGTGACAACAAGCGTCACGCCGTGACTTTTTACGACGACCTTTCGAAACACGCGCAGGCCTATCGAGAGATTTCTCTGTTGTTGCGCCGCCCGCCGGGCCGCGAAGCCTTTCCGGGCGACGTCTTCTATCTCCACTCGCGCTTGCTAGAACGCGCCGCGAAGCTCAACGACAAGCTCGGCGCAGGCTCGCTCACTTCACTTCCCGTGATTGAAACCCAGGCCGGCGACGTCTCCGCATACATTCCTACAAACGTGATTTCCATTACCGACGGCCAGATCTACCTGGAAGCCGACCTGTTCAACGCCGGCATTCGTCCCGCCATCAACGTCGGTATCAGCGTCAGCCGCGTGGGCGGCAACGCGCAGATCAAGGCCATGCGCCAGGTGGCCGGGACCCTGCGCCTGGACATGGCGCAGTACCGCGAACTCGCGGCGTTCGCGCAGTTCGGCTCCGATCAGCTCGACAAAGTCACGCAAGCGCAGCTCGCGCGCGGCCAGCGACTCACGGAAATCCTGAAGCAGGATCAGTACGCGCCGCTCTCTATCGAAAAACAGGTTCTCAGCATTTACATCGCCACGAGTGGGGCGATGGACAGCGTGGCCGTCGCGGACGTTCGCCGCTTCGAACGCGAATTCCTGCAATTCGCCGAGACCAACTATCCCGCGGTGCTCAAGAATATCGCCTCGAAAAAAGCGCTCGATGATGCGATCAAGGCCGAAATCAAAATCGCCGTGGACGCTTTCAAGGAACGGTTTACGGCGGCGGTCGCGGTGGCCGCGAACTAAGATTGTAAATCTATCCAACAACGATGCCCACACTTCTCGATTTCCGGCGCCGCATCCGCTCGGTGAAGAACACCCAGCAGATTACCCGCGCGATGAAGTTCGTAGCCGCGGCCCGGCTGCGCCGTGCGCAGGAGGCGGCGCTTGCTGCCCGGCCTTACGCCAGAGAGCTCGCGCGCGTGCTGCGCTCCATCATGTCGCGCATCGATCAGCCCGAACATCCTTTGCTCGCGCATCGCCCGGAAGAGAGAATTCTAGTCGTCGTTTTGACCGGTGAACGCGGCCTCGCCGGTGCTTTCAACTCCAATATTTTGCGCAAAGCCAATGAATTCTTCCGCCCCAACAAAGGCAAGAAGATTTCGGTGGTTCCCGTGGGGAAAAAGGGACGTGACGCGCTGCGAAAAGCCGGCTTTCCTATCGCGGCCGAATACGTAAACGTTCTCGCTCGCGTCAATTTTGGCACCGCGCGGGACATCGCTGCTCTTGTGACCGATCTCTACGCCAAGGAAGAGGCGGACTCGGTGTACATCGTCTTCAGCGAATTCAAGACCGTCATGACTCCGAACCTGGTGTTGGAAAAACTTTTGCCTGTCGAGGCCATGCGCGCCGACGAGGAATCCGCCACAGAACAGGCGTCTGCGCAGATCGACTATATTTACGAGCAGCCAAAAGAGCAGCTTCTCGATAGGCTGCTCCCGCGTTATGTCGAGACGCAGATTCTTCGCGCTATGCTGGAATCCTCCGCGGCGGAACACGCCGCGCGCATGACGGCGATGGAATCCGCCACGAAAAACGCCGGCGACGTCATCGAAGCGCTCACCCTGCACATGAACAAGGTGCGCCAAGCCGCCATCACCAAAGAGATTATTGAGATTGTCAGCGGGGCATCGTCCACCGCGTAGGAGAAGGCATGGCAGAGAAATACGCAGCCGTCGGGCACATCGTCCAAGTCATTGGACCGGTGCTCGACATCCAATTTGAATCGGGGCACTTGCCCTCCATTTACAACGCGGTTCGCATTACCAGCGAAGGGTTCAACGTTCCCGAGCCGATTGACGTCACCGCCGAGGTTGAGCAGCACCTTGGCGAAGGCCGCGTCCGTTGCGTCGCCATGGAGCCAACGGAAGGCCTCGTTCGCGGCATGAAAGCGTTCGACACGGGCGCGGGTATCACCGTTCCCGTGGGGCGCCCGACTCTGGGCCGCGTGATGAACGTGCTCGGCAAACCCGTGGATCAGCTCGGTCCGCTGACGAGTAAGATAAATTATCCCATTCACCGTCCCGCACCTCTTCTGCTAGACCAGTCCACCACTCTCGAAATGTTTGAGACCGGCATCAAGGTCATCGATTTGATCCAGCCCTTCTTGAAGGGCGGCAAAATCGGATTATTCGGCGGCGCCGGTGTCGGCAAAACCGTTCTCATTCAGGAGTTGATCAACAACGTCGCCATGCAACACGGCGGCGTCTCTGTGTTTGCCGGCGTCGGCGAGCGTACCCGCGAAGGAAACGATCTTTGGCTGGAATTCCAGGAAGCAGGCGTCGTGGTTCCGGGAAATTCGGAAAAGTCGCGCGCCGCTCTGATCTACGGCCAGATGACCGAACCGCCCGGAGCGCGTCTCCGCGTCGGCCTGACCGGCCTCACAGTCGCCGAATATTTCCGTGACGAGGAGCATCTCGACGTTCTTCTTTTCATCGATAATATTTTCCGTTTCGTGCAAGCTGGTTCGGAAGTTTCCGCCTTGCTCGGCCGCATGCCGTCGGCCGTGGGTTATCAGCCGAACCTCAATACGGAAATCGGTGAATTGCAGGAGCGCATCACTTCAACGAAGTCCGGCTCGATCACTTCCGTGCAGGCCATTTACGTCCCTGCCGATGACTACACGGACCCTGCTCCAGCCGCTACGTTTACGCACCTCGATGCCACCACGAACCTCAGCCGCCAGATCGTCGAGCGGGGAATTTATCCCGCCGTCGATCCGCTGGCCAGCTATTCGCGCATCCTCGATCCGCGCATCGTCGGAGCGGAACACTACGCCGTCGCCCGCGGCGTGAAATCCATCCTTCAGCGCTATAAGGATCTACAGGACATCATTGCCATTCTGGGTATCGAAGAACTTTCGGACGAAGACAAGCGCACCGTGGCTCGCGCGCGCAAGATCGAAAAATTCCTTTCGCAGCCCATGTTCGTGGCCGCGCAATTCACCGGCCTCGAAGGCAAGTACGTCAAGATTGCGGACACCGTCCGCAGCTTCAAGGAAATCGTCGAAGGCAAGTACGATGACATTCCCGAGCAGGCCTTCTACATGGTTGGAACCATCGACGAAGCCCTCGCGAAGGCCGAAAAAATGAAGGCGAGCGCATAGAAACGAAAATGCTTCCTGAATCCATCGAGCTGGTCATCGTCACGCCCGAGCGGCAATTCCTACGCGAAAGCGTCGTTGAAGCCGTGCTGCCTGGTGCGGGAGGGGCTCTTGGCATTTTGCCGGGCCACGCGCCTCTGATGACCGAGCTCGGTATTGGCGAGCTGACGTATCGCGGGACTGGTGCGAACCCCAGCGGAGCTCTCGCTATCATCGATGGTTTCGCCGAAGTCTTGGGCGACCGCGTCACGGTCCTTGCAGAGACTGCCGAGCGCGCAGCGGAAATTGACCTGGCCCGTGCGGAAGCCGCAAAAGCCCGCGCGGAAAAGCATTTGGCCTCGGGCGACTCAAACATCGATTGGGACCGCGCTTCCATTGCGCTCCAGCGAGCCCTTCTTCGAATCCAGGTCGCGCGAAAGTATCGCGGTGTCCCCGTCGAGTCTCGATAACACTTGCGAAGAGCTGCGCAACTCGCGAGTTTTGCGACCCCATCGACTGCTTCGCATCTAATGCAGCTGGAGCCTAGATAGAAATGGTGACAATGTACACCACTGCATGGTGCCCGGACTGCCGGCGTGCGAAATCTTTTCTGAAAGAGCGCGGTGTGGAATTCCGTGAAGTGAATATCGAAGAAGACCCTTCGGCTGAGGAAATCATCATCAATGCCAATCAAGGCAAGCGTAAAGTCCCCACGCTGGAAATCGGCGGGCGCTATTTTGCCTGCAGTCCCTTCGACCCTGAACAGTTGGCGGAAGAACTCAATATCCCGCTAAATCCGTAAACCCACGCGCGCACCGCGAAAACCTGAATAGAGCTATGATGAAGAGGTGTGGTGCCTCTGGAACCCGCGAGGATAAGACCATGCGAACAACGTTTTTCTTCCTAGCGAGCCTGAGCCTGCTCACAGCCGGCTCACTTCTGGCGCAAGACAAAACTGCCAATACCCCGCCTGAGATGGAACACATACAGCACGGCGGCTTCATGCAAAGCGGCATACATCACACGACCGCTAAAGGCGTGAAACTCGAACAGAAAATCAACGGCCCTACCATCCTCGTTCGCATTGGCCCGATGAATTTGCCCGCGCACACCAGTCACATGAAAATGCCGCAGCCCCCCGATTTGATTTGGCAAATCCCAATCGACGGCTGGCTTCTCGCCTATTCGCCAAAACTTGTCTACGCCGACGGCAGCGCCGTCCCCGGGCGTATGCTTCATCACACTGCCTTCTGGAACGAAAATCGCGCCGATTTCCTCTGTCCCAATAAGGAGGAACACATTTTCGGCGCCGGAGGCGAGCTTACCAATTGGGCCGAAGTCCCCGGCTACGGCTACCGCGTCCAAATGGGGAACAAAATCCGCATCGAAACAATGGTTCACAATCCCACGGACACCTCGTATGAAAACGTCTTTCTCGAGGTGTCCATTCCCTATCTGCAAGCCGCCGGGGGCGCGAAGCTCAAGAACTTCTATCCCGCCTGGATGGACGTGAATTCGTGCGGAGACTCCGCTTACGATTTGCCCGCCGGCGATAGCGAAAGAACAGGAACTGTCACCGTGAAATATGGCGGTGTGCTGCTCGGCGTCGGCGGCCACATGCATGATTACGCGAAGCAGCTCGTACTCGAGGACGTCACGCGCAAACAGACTGTTGCAACTCTCGACGCCAAGGTGGACGACCAGGGCGAACTTCTCAGCATGCCGACGGTCTTGTTCCTTGATCGCGGCGGATACAAATTTGCCGCAGGCGATGTTCTCAAGATCGCGGCCACCTATGATAATACGACCGGAAATCTCTTGCATGACGGTGCCATGGGCATCGTCGTCGGCTATTTTGTCCCCGCAGATGAGGCAGCCATGGTGGCGCTGCGGCGCAAACCTGCCGCCCCCCACATAGCCAGCATGTCCCACGAAGATTAAAAACGCCGCGGCACCGTAAGAAGCAAATCAGAACGCGCTCTCATGTAAGAAATCTACATCGGCGGACTTGGCTTCGGCGAGCAATGATGTAAGCTGTCCTGTCTTTGGAGGCCGTTTATGCATGGCTTGAAGGCGCGCATTGTTTGGATATTCTCTATTATTACATTTCTGTTCTCTGCCGCTCGCGCGGATGCGCACGTCGCGCGCGTCGAGATTCTCTCCCGCTCGGACATTCAGGACGGCCGCGCCTTCGGTTTAGCCGGAGCCTACGAGAAAATTGTTGGGCGCGTCTATTTTGCGGTTGATCCCGCGAACATACACAATCGCCAGATCGTCGATCTCGATAAAGCGCCGCGCAATGTGCAGGGAGAAGTGGAATTCTCCGCGGACCTCTATCTCCTCAAGCCCAAGGACATGAACAAGGGGAACGGCGCCGTCCTGTTTGAAGTATCGAATCGCGGCGGAAAAGGAATTCTGCACATCGTGAACGGAGTGACCTCCTCGGATCCAAAGGCGGAATTCGGCGACGGCTTTCTTATGCGCGAGGGCTACACCATCGCCTGGGTGGGCTGGGAAGCGGACCTCGCCGATCAAGGCGACCGTCTCCGGTTGCTTGCTCCCGTTGCTCACGACCCGGGCGGCAGAGCGATTCGCGGCTTGGTCCGTTCGGATTTCACGCCCGCGCAAAAGCTGGATGACATGCCTCTCGGACATTTCCTCCTCGGACCAACCGGTGGAACGAGCTATCCAGTCGATGATCCGAACAGCCCGGTAAATATTCTGACGATGCGGGACGCGCCCGATGGCCTGCGTCGGATTATTCCTCGCAGCCGGTGGAGTTTTGCCCACACAGTGCATGGCCATCTTGTCGCCGATGCTCACTACATTCACATGGATGGCGGATTCCAGCCTGGCAAAACCTATGAAGTTGTTTATCTGGCGAAAGATCCAATTGTCGCTGGTCTTGGCTTCGCGTCTGTCCGCGATTTTCTTTCCTATCTTAAATACGATCCGCAGGCGGCGCCCGTGCAGCGCGTCTACGCTGTCGGAATTTCACAGAGCGGCCGTTTTCTTCGTCATTTTCTCTACCAGGATTTCAACGCCGACGAGCAGGGCCGGCAGGTGATGGATGGCGTTATCGCTCATGTTGCGGGAGCCGGAAGAGGCAGTTTTAATCATCGTTTCGCTCAGCCTTCGCGCGACGCTCAGCCCCTCTCCAGCATCTTTTTCCCTACGGATCTTTTCCCTTTCACCGATCTTCCAGAAACCGATCCCGAGACTGGCGAAACCGCCGGCTTACTCGACGCCGCGAACAAATCGCATACTGCCCCGAAAATATTCTTTACGAATACTTCGTACGAATATTGGGGCCGCTCCGCGTCTCTGATTCACACTTCTTCAGACGGGTTGAAGGATGCTCAGCTCGGCGATAATGTTCGCGTCTATATGCTCGCCGGCTTGCAGCATTTTTCCGCAGCCTTTCCTCCGCGGAAGTCCAATCCGGGCTCGCCGGATTCCACGGCGCAGCAGCTTTACAATCCCAATCCTGTGCAGTGGTATTGGCGTGCGCTGATCACGGACATGGACCAGTGGGTGAAAGACGGCACGCCGCCTCCCCCGAGCGCCTATCCGAAAATCGCGGACGACACGCTCGTGCCGCTCGGTAAATGGAATTTCCCCAAGATTCCAGGCGTCAACAAGCCACACGAAGTAAGCCTGGCATACCATTTGGACTTCGGCCCGCAGTGGAAAGAGGGAATCGTCAGTTTTGAACCGCCGAAAGTCGGCAGGCCCTTTCCCGTCCTCGTTCCGCAAAGCGACCCCGATGGAAACGATTTGGGCGGCGTGAGCTTGCCGGAATTGCAAGCTCCGCTGGCCACGTACACGGGATGGAATCTGCGTGACCCTAGTATCGGAGCTGGGGACTTGCGGCTTAGTTTTTACGGTTCATTCATTCCTTTCGCGAGGACCGCAGGGGAGCGTGACAAATCGGGGGATCCTCGGCTCTCGATTGCAGAACGATATTCTTCGCGTGAACAGTACGTGGGCAAATTCGCGGAAGCGGCGGCGAAGCTGATCCATGAGCGTTTTTTGCTGCCCCAGGACTTGCCTGCCATGCTCGATCGCGGTGAACGCGAGTGGAAGGAAGTTGTTGGACAAGAGTAGCTGCACTGATCATGAGGACTGGGCAAAAACGGAGGAAAGATGAATCGGAATCGCCGGGATATTTTGAAGGGCGGGAGTCTTGCGTTGCTGGGCGGCGGGCTGTTTCGCCGCATGGACAAAATCGATGGAATGCAAACGCAAGGCGCGGGAGGATCGCTCGCGGAAATCGTGAAGAGCCGCAGTTCGGGCAACAGCGAAAAATTGCTTCTCGGCCCGACGTCCGGCGAAGAGGGGCCGCCAGAACCGGCGAAGTACGATCGGCTGCCGCTAGACTGGAACAAACAAACGGTGGCGCGGTTCAAGGACCAACTGGCGCAAAAAGACATTCACGCGTTTCTGGTACGCGATGAGCTAAACATCATTTATTTGACGGGTTATTGGCACACGCATACGGAGCGGCCCCAAGTCGTCTATATGAATGCAAACGATGCGGATCCCTGGTATTTCTACCCCGCGCTGGACCGCGACCTGGTGAAAGGCTGGTGGTTTGGCGGCGGCCTCGAGTACTTCGACACGAAACACACCGAAGGAGGCTTCCCGGAACAAGGGAAAGTCGTGCAGGGCAAAACGGTGGATTTGTTCCAGATGCTGCTGGAAGGAATTAAAGCGAAAGGTGTGCGGGGAAATAAAATAGGAATCGACGGCAAGCTCTACGCCGACGAGTTGGCAACGGCAAAGAAGGTTTTGCCAAAAATCAAATGGGTGGACGTCAGCCAGACGCTGCTGGATATGCGCGAAGTGAAAACGCCGGAGGAACTTGCTCTTACGCGGCGGGCATATACCTATTTTGACCGAGCACACGCTTTTGCGCGTGATTACATCCTGACTTTCGGAACAGACGTGACGGATTACGAGGTCGGAGTCGCGAGCACATTTTGGATCAACAACGTGCTGCTCTCGGATTTGGATCTTGCGGGCGGCTTGCCTCACCATGGCGTGCAGTCGAGCGTCGAAATTGACTGCCGGGTGGGCCGACTCTGCGCCTATCCGCACCCGAACCAGCCGCGATTCAACCGCATTGAACGGAACATGCCGTTGCAGGTCGATGGCGACGCGTACATCGGCGGACATGGCGGAGAAAACTACCGCATGTACATCCTTGCGGATGATGCGGGCCAATTCGATGCGCACATGAGGAAGCTCTGGGAAGTGAGCCAGCACACGTGCGACATGCAGGTGGAATTGCAGAAGGAAGGTTCGACGTGTTCGAGCGTGGCGTTTGAGATTCACAAATACCAAGTGGCGCAGGGAATGCAGGACTACATCTACCATCGGCCGGCCCACGGGGAAGGCTCGGAAGGCCACCAGCCGCCGTACATGTCGCTCGGTGACTACACAGTGCTGAAAAGGAACATGTGCTTTTCCGAAGAGCCGGGACTCTACGACCCAAAGACGGGAGTCGGGTTCAATTGGAGCGATCACGTGGTCACTGGCGTGAAGTCCGGATACCGGATGAGCCGCGTACCTTACACGAAGGAATGGAGCTGGATAAAAATTTGAAGGTGACGTGACGGTTGGGTTGCGGACTCTCTTCGACTGAGCATCTTCCGGCTCCCCACAAGACAAATGGTTGTTCAGGCCGGGCCATTCGTCCGAATGTGTCTCTATGTGTACAGCTATCCGCTTTCGGTTTTTCGTAATATGGTGCCACTAGGAGAAGCAAGCCGGCTCTTCTGAGGAAGAGTTAACCAACTTTCTCTGACTTGGGAGGATCCAGATGGAAACCATATTGATTGTTATTCTGGTCGTGTTTTTGCTCGGTGGTGGTGGCTGGGGATATTCCCGTTGGCGCAGGGATTAGCGTCTTATCGGCGTCAAGAAGATTGTTTGTGGAGGATTGCGCAAAGCGCGGAATCATTTCCGAGCGGAGGTAGGTTAATGGCAACAGCACCTATCGGCGGTCTGGAGAGCTTGCGCTTGCCGGACTTGCTGGTTTTAGTCAGGCAGACGGCAGAATGGGCACGAAACCGCCGTGTGCTTGACCCGCGCGCAGCAATAGTGCCAGACGAGATACTGCAAGCGAAGATCTTGTATACGCGAGCGAGGGCTTGGCTCCTGGGAACGAGTCCACGGCGAGTGGAGCCCAGGTGGCGAAGGCCAGGCGACATGGAAGCCGCGTTCTTCGCGCTGTACGAGGCATTACGCTCACAGCTTATTAGATCCCCGCTCTTCGCGAACCAAAAGAATGTGACCCCGACCGGCAACCACACCTGATTCTTGATGGTTCTTGTAAGCTGGTCGGTGTCGGTCTATCCCGCCAGCCCGCTCCGCTGTTCCGCTACACCCACCGGTAAATCGAACAACATCTTGTCCACGGTATACAGGAAGCGCAATCCATTTGTCCGGTTTCGATTTTTGATCGAGTTGGTTTATTCCGACCAGCACCCTATGCCTATCGGATCGGTGCGTTCTGGGGACACATTGCGCTTCGGCTGCGCCAAAGGCGGATTAGCCGCTACTCACTCTATGCGGAGGGCCACGATGGGATCGATAGCGGAGGCGCGGCGTGCGGGAAGATAGCCCGCGAGGAGCGCTACGAGGAGAAGGAGCAGGGAGACGGTCGCAATAGTGGGGAGATCGCTGGGGGAAAGGCCGAAAAGCATGGTGGCGATAAGGCGAGAGGCGGCGAGGGCGCAGGGAATTCCGATAGCTATCCCAAGCAGAGCGAGAGTTAGAGTTTCTCGAAGGACTAGCCAGAGAACATTTTGGCGCTGAGCACCGACGGCGACGCGGATGCCGATTTCGCGGGTGCGGCGCGTGACGGTGTAGGACATGAGTCCATAGAGGCCGATGGAGGCGAGGAGGAGCGCGAGAGCGGCGAAGAAGCCGGAGAGCAGGGCGGTGACGCGCTCTTCGAGAAGCTCCGCGTCGATTGTTTGCGCGACCGTTCTTGTCCGTATCACATATTCGTGTCCGAGCGACTCTACCTCATGGCCCACTGTCATTGCGAGCGCTTCGGGAAATTCGCTAGTGCGGACGATGAGATTACCCCATAGTGAAGGAGCTTGAAGATCGGAAAAATAAACGACCAGCGTGGCTGCATCGCGTAGATTGAGAATTCGAGCATTACCAGCGATTCCGATGATTTCGATATTTTGATATTCCGGCATGAAGCCGAAGCGAATGATTTTTCCGATCGCGTCTCCATTCGGAAAGAGGCGCTCTGCAGTTCTGTTGCTCACTATGGCGACGCGGGGGTGGCGCTGATCCTCCTTATCATCGAAGTCGCGGCCGCGCAGCAGGGGAATTCCGAGCGTTTTGAAAAACTCTGGCGAGACTGTCGCTCCATCTGCAATGAGATGGACGCCGGTGTCCGGATCAGCCAGCGCCGACGACACCGTTTCGTGCCATGCTTGCGGGCTGGGAATGGAAAAATCGGCAAAGCCCACGGAACTCACGCCGGGAATGCTCGCAATTCGCCGCACGAGTTGCTTGTGATAGCTGCCCATGTCCAGCTTGTTGTAGCCGCCAGGCGTTGGACTGAGCCTGACCTCGAGCAAGCCGGATTGATTGAAACCGAGATCGACGGAGCGCAATCGCTGGAAGCTGCGCACGAAGAGGCTCGCGCCCAGGAGTAAAACGAGCGAGAGAGCAACCTGCGTGATGATGAGCACTTTACTGAGTTCGCTGGCTCCTCCGCTCAAGCACCGGGCATTTTGCTGCAGCACGGAAGCCGGGTCTTCGCAGGAGGAACGCCACGCCGGCGCAAGGCCAAAAAGAATTCCGGTGAGGATTGCGATAAAAAGAGTGAGGGACAGCACGCGCAAATCGGGACTCAAATCGAGCGACACAGGGACCACGCTTCCTTCGGTCATGAGCAAAGCAAGGGCGAAACTGCCCCAGTAAGCGAAGGCAAGGCCGAGGAGCGCACCGGCAAAAGAGAGCACAAGACTTTCGGTCAAAACCTGACGGAGAAGGGTACTGCGACTCGCACCGATAGCGACTCGCACGCTCATTTCATGACCGCGCGCGGCGGCTCGAGCGAGCATTAGGTTTGCGAGATTGACGCATGTCACAAGCAAAATCAGGCCAACGATTGCGGCAAGAACGTAGAGGGGCCTTTCAAACTGGGCGTTCAAGCCGCCGGTGATTCCTTTTGCAGCAGAGGAAACGTCGAGATCCATGGAGAGAAAGGATTGGCGACGCAGGCCGGGAGTTTGCGTGGAGGCCGAAGCGAGAAGCACATCGGGCCAGAAAGACTGGAGTTGGGCGCGAGCCTGTTCAATGCTGACGCCATTCTTCAAGCGGCCAATGGGGTAGAGCCAGAGAATCGAGCGGCTTTCCAAATCGAAACCGCCACTCGTAATGAGCGGTATGGCGGGAAGAGGAACGGTGATTTCGGGCGGCTCGCCGGTGGTGAGCCCGGTGAACCATTTGCGGGTGACTCCGATGATTGTGAAGGGATGACCTTCAATTCGAATTTGCATGCCGACTACATTCGGAGCGCCGCCAAAGTGGCTTTGCCAGAATTCGTAGCCGAGGACAGCGACTTGAGAATTTGCACCAGCGGTGAGATTCGAATCGTCCGGGGTGAGCAAACGGCCGAGAAGCGGAGTTGTTCCGAGTTCTGAGTAGGCATTGCCGGTAACGGCGAGCACGCGATCCTGGGCGAGAACGCCGTTCACTTCGACATTGGAGAGGGCGTTGGTGCTCCAGGCCATGAGCGCGGAGAAGACGCGTTGGCCGCGTTCGACTTCGCGGAACATCGGATAAGAAAACGGGATTTTGTCTCCCTGACGGATAGGAGAAAGGCTCACGAGACGCTCAGGCTGGCGGACCGGGAGGTCACGAAGGATGAGAGCGTTGATGAGCGTGAAGATGGCGGTGTTTGCGCCGATGCCCAGGGCGAGAGAAAGAATCGCGACGGTGGTGAAGCCGGGATTTTTGGCGAGGACACGGAAGGTGTAGCGCAGGCTCTGCCAGAGGGTTCCCATACTTGTCGCTCCGGAGCTCGATGGTCCGAGTTGCACATAAGAATTACGCCAACTGGGGAGCTGATTCAAGAGCGACGGTAAAAGTGAGCGCCAAAAAAGGGGCGGGAATCCGGAGTGGGGTTCCGGATTCCCGCGGGCGTTGCAGGGTTTAAGGCGGGATGTGAATCAGGGGGTTGTTCGGGGGAGCTCTGCGACCAGAATGACTCGGCTCGGAGCGTCAAGCTGGGCGACTTGAGCAACTTCTTTTTCGCGGGCTGACTTCGAGAGTTGCCGTCCGCTATAGTTTCCCTCGCTCCAGACCTGGGAGAGAAAATAGCGGTCACCGTAGCGGTTGAAGATCAGTTTTGATTGGGATTGGGCCTCGGCTGCGAGGACAGCATGGCTGCCCAGGATGGCGGAGGCAGAGTCTTTGCGGTCGTTCAAGATGAGCGTGTGCAAGGGGCCCGAAACAGTAACAGTGTATTCTCCAGCAGGAAGGGCCCGGTCGCCGGCCACGAAGTCAAAGGGGATATTTACTTTCATCATTTCCTGGGCTTGAGCGACGCGCGCCGTTGCCGCAAGTGTCAGCGCCATTACTCCTGCGATTACCAAAGCTCTCGTTTTCATGGGAACCTCCTCTTTTTCTTAATCGCTGGCGGCATCCAACTCGGACTCTCGTTTGCTTGGTTGGTTTGTCCGTTCAGCGCCTCAACATGGTGCGCACTTTCGCGCATTCTCGTGTAGAGCACAATGCACGGAGAGTGAACTGGGGAGAGACTGTAGGTGAACAAGCAAGTTCGCGGAAATAGAGGATTTAACGCGGCAGACGCTTGAGTCGCGATTTTCAGGAGGAGTGGTATAGTTTCGTGATCACAGGGGTTCTTCGGATGGCGATGCTTGCGCGATCCTCGAACGTTGTGCGCTTTGATGCGTACGAAGTGGATCTTCGCGCCAAGGAATTGTACAAAGGGGGCCGGAGAATCAAGCTGCAAGTGCAGCCGTTTCATGTGCTGGCCATGCTGCTGGAGAAGCCAGGGGATGTGGTCACGCGAGAAGAACTTCAGAAAAGGCTTTGGCCCGCGGACACATTTGTGGATTTCGATCACAGCTTAAACACGGCTATCAAGAAGCTGCGCCAGGCGCTGGGAGACGATAAGAAGAAACCGCGTTTCGTCGAGACGTTGCCCAAGCGCGGCTACAGATTTCTTGGAACGGTGAAGCGGCCGGCAACGCTGGCCGAGCCTGCGACGACTCCTGAACGCGCGTCAAGCGCGAAAACGCCGATTCTGTCTTCTTGGGTGGGCCGCGTCGCAAAGCTCAGATGCGACGATGGACATTCGTTCGCCGTGGTGGCCATCGATGAAGCGGCGGCTACAGAGAGACAAAAGCTGGATGCCGCGAACGACGACGTTGGACTATCGCTTATGATCGCCGCGCAGAGACTTGTTATGCTGGCGCACGAAACGCCATTGAGGATTCTCGAAGTGGAGCACGCCCATTCGCGTTGCCAGGCACGGATTCTGGAAGGCGAGCATTACGGGAAGACGGCTTTGCTGCCGCTGAAGTTGCTTGCGGAATCGCCAGAGCTGGGTTCCGCATGCAAGCCCCGGCAGTGGAACCTCGCCAATTAGCGGCGGTTGCTTAGGTTGAGTGGCGAATGCGTTCGGCGAGCGCGCGAGCTCGCTGGCGGCCAATCTCGACAAATCGAGAGTCGCCCGCGATTTGATCCAGCGTTGGCAAGGCACGCTGAGGCTCTGGCAGCAATTTGTGATCCAGGTCCGTTTCAAATTGCAAAAGAGCGTCGTTGATTCCCAGGCGGTCGTATTTCATGCGGCGCTCCAGCATTGTGACCAGTTCCTGTTGCCGAGCCAGACCTTCAAAAATCTGCATCAACCGAACGGCCGCCGAGTTTAAAGTATAATTGAACTTTGTTTCGTGGCTCTCTGTTCCTTGTTCCCATCGAAAAGTTTTCTCACCCAGATTGGCGATCCTGCGGTGGACGTCCAGATCCTGGCCCTCGAAATGGTTTAGCTGCGCGGCCAATTCGAACATTTTTTGGCGCAAGGACGTGCCCACTTCGAACGGCAACGCTCCCGGCTCTTCATCGAGCTGGCGAATCTCAAACGTCGCTGCATTGGAATCGTCGCGAACAATGATCTCGATGAATTCCGGAGAGCTGGATTTGAAAATACGGCGATAGGAAAGTTTTGCGTGAGCGGCGGAAAGCGCCGGCGTGGCTGAAGACGCGGCTGCGTGCGCGGGCGAATTCAGGAAGCCGCTCGCGATCCAAGCCAGGAGAAGGAATCGCAGAAAGTAAGTCTTCATCGTGTCGTTTGGATGCGCGGCAACATACTGTGAGTTGCGCCGGCCCGCGCGACTATCGCTCTCGCTGCGAGAGATTGCGAATGCGCCTTCACCGCTGCAGCTTTGTCGGGAAGTCCGAACCGCTGCTGAGCCCGCTCCGCCTGCAAGTGGCATAGCGCCACAGCCAATGCATCCGCGGCATCGGAAGGCTCCGGGGTTTCGGTCATCTCGAGCAACGCGCGCACCATCAGTTGTATTTGTCTTTTATCCGCCTGGCCGTAGCCAGCTACCGAGGCTTTCACTTCGCGTGGCGAATAGCTATGCACCGCGACGCCGCGCTGCGCCGCGGCCAAAAGCACCACACCGCGCACTTCGGCGAGGCGCAACGCGGTTCTCATGTTTAGCGCGGTGAAGACCGATTCCACGGCAAGCGCATCTGGTGAAAACTCGTCCATCAGACGGCAAAGCAGCGCGTGGACATCCTGCAAAACGGCGCCGAGGCATTCCTTTTGCCGCTTCGGGGCTACCTTCAGTGCACCATAATGCAGCATGCGGCAGCGGCGGCCGTCGCTTTCGATAATGCCATACCCGGTGGGGCCCGCTGCTGCCGGGTCCACGCCCAGCACGCGGAAATAGCCTCTTGTGGCGGCTGAAGTGCCCGGTGTAATTGCCGCTTTCATCGACCTAAGTCTACGGCGTTCTCCGCGCCGCTGCCAGAGTTTTGTCTCCGAATGGTTTGCTGAAGGAAGAAGGGCCATTCCCTTAACGCAAGAACGGCCGCCACAGAGCGGGACAGACACTCATGTGTGTCTCTCTATGCTTTTGACTTAGTTCGCTCCAACGGCCGCCTGAATCTCCGACTCATCGATATCGAAGTTCGCGTAGACGTGCTGGACGTCGTCGTGCTCCTCAAGCGCCTCAATCAGCCGCACCATCTGAGTGGCCTGCTGGCCTGTCAGCTTAATGTAATTTTGCGGGACCATGCTGATTTCCGCCGATTCTGGCGTGACTCCCGCCTTGGCCAGCGCTTCCTTTACTTTTTCGAGCGCTTCCGGCGGCGTCACGATGTACCAGCCGGAGCCATCATCTTTCAAGTCCTCCGCGCCCGCCTCCAGTACGATATCCATCATTTTGTCTTCGCTGGCCGCTTCTTTGGGCACCACGATTTCGCCTTTGCGGTGGAACATCCAGCCAACAGCGCCCGCTTCGGCGAGGTTCCCCCCGTTTTTGCTCATTAGGTGTCGAAATTCCCCGACGATGCGGTTGCGGTTTGTGGTGACGGCTTCAATTAGCATCCCCACGCCGCCTGGGCCATAGCCTTCGAACGTAACTTCTTCATACTGTTCGCCCTCAAGCTGTCCCGTTCCGCGCAAGATCGCGCGCTCAATATTCTCGTTCGGCATGTTCTCGTTCTTGCCCGCCAAGATGGCAGTACGCAAACGTGGATTGGAGTTCGGATCGCCGCCGCCGATTCTGGCGGCGATGGTTATTTCGCGGATCACTCGAGTGAAGACGCGACCGCGCTTCGCGTCGGTGGCCGCCTTCTTATGTTTAATGGTGGCCCATTTTGAATGCCCGGACATAACACATCCTCTTTTTTGCGTGCTCCCGACCTGGCGGGATCCACGTTGGGTGAAATTTCGTACGACCTCACGCCACCTGCGCGGCAGTCAGGCTATTCTACCCCTCAAGGCGGGGCTTATCTGTGCGAAGACTTTAGGTAAACCGCAAACCCCTGCGGAACTGGGCCAGTTTAGCACAGGCCCGGTGCTCGCGAAAACATGGCCTTTCGGAACATTTGAACTCTTAACGGGCGCACTTCACCGGGAAAACTTCGTCAATACATCAGGTTCTTTCC
This sequence comes from uncultured Acidobacteriota bacterium, assembly GCA_963718945.1. Taxonomy (GTDB): domain Bacteria; phylum Acidobacteriota; class Terriglobia; order Acidiferrales; family UBA7541; genus Acidiferrum. The sequence goes on from CAVRAJ010000002.1 coordinate 126,420, forward strand.
CAAACTTTTGCATGGCCTCGGCGAATTGTGAGCCAATGACCTCCCACGAAAAATAGCGAACATAGGCTTCACGGCTCTGCTTGGCCAGATGCGCACGAAATGAAGGATCCGCCAAGACGCGAACGAGCGCCGGGCCAAAATTGTTTGACTCCTCCGGACGGACAAATTCAATACCAGCCTCCGTAACCGGTGGCGCCGTCTCCCATCCTTGTTGAGCGATCACCGGCAAGCCGCAAGCGATGCCAGCGATAGCGCTGCCCCGCCGAGTCGATAGCGGGCCTCGCACAAACAGCATGGCGTCACAAGAGCCCAGGGCCTGTACTACTTTCTCCGCGGGCAGAAGCCCATGCACGGTAACTTCCACGTTTGCTACTCCCAGTCTTTCCGGCAGATAAGTTCGCGCTATTTCCGAGTTTCGTCCTAGCACCAGGAGACGGAGAGGACCGAAACGTTCTGCTGCAAAGAGCGCGGCATCGGCGATTTGTTTTACTTCTCGGGCGCCGACGCTTCCCTCGGACAACGAAAAAACAACGACCGTTGGCGCGGCCGTGCTCTTGGCGTCCGTTTTTTGCCAGCCTAGCTCCGGCGAAGCCAAGTTTGGACCCACCGGGATAAAAACAGTCTTTTGCGACGGCGCAACGATCCATGGGATTTTCTCTGGCGGGATTGTGAAAATGGACAAATCGGCGAGCCGCGAGGCATTGCTCATCGTACGGAGTTGCACGGCACGGCGAGCGCGATCGACGAAACGCGTGCCGAAATAGGCTTCCGCATCATGAAAGACGACTGCGCAGCGCGCTCCGCGTTTCTTCAAATGACGGAGCACGCTCACGAATCGCCACGAGAACCCGCGACGGGACCAGGCCAAGGCGGTGTATTGAAGCAGGAACCAGGAGTTATCCTGGCTGGGGAATTTTTCAGAGAGCTCCTCAATCGCTGTGCGCCAGCCAGTTTCCGCCCACCCCAGTCTTGCTATCTGCAGCGAGGTTCCCTGCGCAGCAAGCGCGGAAGCCAGGTATCGGCAATATTCTTCGACGGCATCCGTTGGCGAATCGGGCCGGCCGAGGACGGCGACGCAGCGGTTAGACATTCGTGGAACGCCGTGGAGAGTTCATGTTTCCTGGCTTCGCTGGATGATTGAACTTTCCGCGCTGCCTGTGAAAGGTTATCACGCGGCCCGCGGCCACAAAACCGATATACTGGCCAAAGAAAAGGGACGACTGCATCGAGATATCGGTATGGAAAAAACACAAACGCGAAGAACTTTGTGACCGTGAAAAGCCCTCCCGCAGCAGGCAAACCACCGGCCGCCATGAAGCTGTTGCTGTATTCTCATTTCTTTGCGCCGAGTGTCGGCGGCGTCGAGACCATCGTTCTGTCCCTCGCTCGGGGTCTTGCGGAGCTTCGCAAACCCGACGGCGATCCGGAGTTCGAGGTAAGCCTGGCCACGCAAACTCCTGCTGATAACTTTGACGATAGTTCGCTCCCTTTTCGTGTAGCGCGCAAGCCGAGTCTAATCCATTTGTGGGATTTAATCTGCGCCTCCGATGTCGTACACGTTGCAGGCGCCGCTCTCGCGCCAATCTTTCTCGGGTTTCTTGCGTGCAAGCCGATTGTCGTCGAACATCACGGCTTTCAAACGATTTGCCCCAATGGCCAGCTTCTCATCGAGCCCGCGGGAATCCCCTGTCCAGGACACTTTATGGCCGGCCGCCACAAAGAATGTATCCGCTGCAATTCCGGCCAGGGCTGGTTTGCGTCTCGCAAACTTTGGCTGCTGACTTTCGTGCGCCGATTCCTCTGCCGGCACGTTTCGAGCAACATCATGCCGACCGCGTGGCTCAGTGGTCTCCTGCAGCTTCCTCGAAGCGCCCCGATCCCTCACGGCCTGGAAACTATTGCGCTTATTCCCGCAACGAATATAAGAACATCGCAGCCACCCGTGGTCACATTCCAGGGGCGTCTGGTGACCACCAAGGGCGTAGGGATTCTGTTTGAAGCCGCACGCATTCTTTGCGAACAAAATCGGGCTTTTGAATTGCTCGTCATCGGCGATGGTCCCGAGCGCGGATCTCTCGAGCGAATGGCGCAAGCAGCTCCGCTCGCCGGCCGCGTTCGATTCGTGGGCCGCCTCGCGGGAGTGCAACTCGGTTCCGCTCTTGCGGAAGCCACTGTAGTTGTCGTGCCATCTTTGGGTGGAGAAGTTTTTGGGCTGGTCGTTGCAGAAAACATGTTGCGAGGCCTGCCGGTAGTGACTTCGAATCTTGGGGCATTCGCGGAAGTTCTCGGTGATGGCGGCCTCACGTTTCGCACCGGCGATGCAGCGGAACTCGCGCGAGAATTGGCGCGAATCCTCGATGATCCCGCACTTGCCGCCCGCCTTGGGCAGCGCGCACGGCAGCGCGCTCTGGAATTTTGCGACTTTCGCCTCATGCTGGAGGCCCACGCGCGAATTTACCGGCAAGTGCGCTCCTAACCTGTCCGAAAAGGCAGGTACGCCGTGCGTCACAAAGAGGGAAACTCCACCCTGGCCGGAACCGCCTGGGACTACACTGGCGATAAGGAACACAGGGTTGAACGACCGACTCATTTTCTCATGAGCGCGAAAATGAGCCTACTCGTGGCGGGAGACGGAGCATATGAAACGCACAGTCATTTTCCTCGCGGTGTTTTTGCTGGCCTCGGTGGCGGCCCGCGTTCTGGCTGCCCCACAGGCAAAAGGAACCTCCACCCTCAGCGGTGTCGTCATCGGGCCTGATGATAAACCGGCACCGCATGCGAGCATCTCGTATCAATACTCCGACGGAAGCGGTCCCCATGCAGCACGCGCCGACGCGCATGGGCGGTTCACGATTTCCCATCTCCGGGCCAGCAGCTACGACATTCGGGCGTCGGCAAATGGCGTATTTTCGGATTGGCAAAGGAATCTCCCAATACGCAAGGGACAAACGCGGTCGGTCGAATTGCGATTGATTTACGCGAAGGAAATGCCGAAGGCCGCTTCGGATAAAAAGCCGAAGCCGTAGGCCCAAGTATTATGGGATTGACTGCAAGGCACTTTGGACGCCCGGAGTAGTACTTCCTGGAGTCCTGAAAGGCCCTCCGTGAGCCCACAATTCACAGTAAATAAAAGACATACATGCGAAGCGCCTCCTTTCAGAGAGCTTCGGTCTAGTACCACGACTCCGGTACCCCGCCGAGTGGCTCTAGCGTCCCATTGAGGGCCCCACATCAACCGCGTAGGCTTCTAAGAACGGGTTGGGGGCCGCGCGGGGACAGCGGCTCCGCAAGGGGCCGTGTGCGAGCTACCCAACCCGCCATTCACTTCCTCGATTTCACGCCAGCGACCGGCTCTGGAATACCCTAGTCTGACTCCCGCCTATTGTCGTAGCCACGTGCTGCTAAAATCGGCAGCCCTCGTGCTATCCAATCTTGGCGTTTCTTGCTTCCATTCCAAATGCGTTGCGTCATCATGGATTTACGGAGGCCTGCGACCGTGTATCAACGATTCTGGCGACAGTTGAAGCGATTGGCGGACACCCTGCTTGCCACCGCTCCGGTTCTGTTGTCGCTGCTTGCAGCATGCCTCTTTTCTGCGCGATCCGCCCTAGGCGCCAATCCTGTTCCTGAGAAGTTGCGCTCCGAGACGGTTGCCGCGTTCGACCGCTATGTGCGCCGGACCGACGAACGCAATGAGTTGGAACTGAGGCGAGGCAGCGCGCTCCTATGGATCGATTCGCTTCCAGAGACGCAGCGTGCGGAGGCCTACTCCGCCCTAAAGCGCGGCGAGGTGCAAATTCATCAGTTCGTCACGCTCGAAAACGCCAAGCCAATCGACTGCCCCGGCGGCATGATCCATCACTGGGTAGGCACAGTTTTCATACCCGGCGCGAAGTTAGACGACGTGCTTGGCGTCCTCGAGGATTACGACCACCAGTCCGTTTATTACGCTCCCGATGTCGAGCGCTCGAAGATCGAATCACGCGATGGCGACCACTTCCGCGTGTTCCTACGCTTCCGCCGGCACAAGGTCATTACGGTCGTGCTCGATACCGAGCATGAAGTGACCTACTTTCACGATGCGCCCGGCCGCGCTCATAGCCGCAGCTCCGCGGTGCGCGTCGCTGAAGTCGAAAATCCGGGGGCTCATGATGAACGCGGAAAGCAGCCCGGAGACGACGGCGGTTTTCTATGGCGCATGGAAACGTGGTGGCGGATGGAAGAACGCGACGGCGGCGTTTATGTGCAGAGCGAGGTCGCCTCGCTGACCCGCGATATTCCCACCGGCCTCGGCTGGCTGATCGGCCCCTTCGTCACCAGCATCCCAAAAGAAACGCTGGCCTTCACGCTGGATGCCACTCGAAAAGCGGTACAAGCACACGCGCGCCCTTAGCTCTTCTTCGATCGTACTGCTCCGCGACTTTTCTCAGCTGCAGTGTTTGTTAACAGTTCCCAAAGCTGCGCCGCATTGCGATCCCACGTTTGTTCCTGAACTGCCGTCGCAGCCGCTTGGCCGAGTTGTTGCCGGAAAGAGGGGTCCGACGCGATCCTGCGCACGCAACCGGCAATCTCGTTCGCATCTTCGGGGTCATGAAGGAGCATGCCATCCACGCCATCGTGAATGATCTCGCTAACTCCCGCCCGGATGCTCGCAACTACAGGAAGCCCACAAGCCATCGCTTCTACGACGGGAAGTCCGTACGCATCTTCAAGAGAAGGCCCGACATACGCGTCCGCGGCTGCGTAAAACTGCACGACGTCGTCCGACGGCGCATGAAACTGAAGTCGTTCAAAGACCGCGAGGCTGCGTGCTCGTTGTTCGAGTCCGCTGCGATCATCCTCGCCGACGACCAGGAGCTTGAGCGGCAAATCTTGGCACCCCGCCATGGCCACCAGCAAAGCTTCGAGCCCTTTTTTCTTCCAGTCATTGCCGATAAGCAAAAGTACGAAGTCGCTAGACGAAAGCTGGAATCGTTCTCGCGCCGCCGCGCGCCGCTCTCCGCATGTCTCTTTTGAAAATCGCTCGAGATCAACTCCATTGCGGATGACGACCGCGTCGCTGCGGCCGAAAAATTCCGTTATCTGGTGCGCCACCACTTGCGCCACCGCGGCCAGCTTCACGCTCCTACGACTGTATATTCTTCGTTCCAGAATCATAATGACCTGGTAATAGAGCCGCCGATGCAGCAGCAACGGCCATCTCACCGGGCACTCCCGCCTAAATGTCAACTGATGCCGCACTCGCTGGAAAAACGCGCTGAAGACGATGTGCACCGCGATCACGTCCGCATTCCGCAAATTGATTCCCGGCGAATAGATCAGGTCCGGCCTGAGACCTCGAATGCGTCGATCCCATCGGCGGTGCAGCGTGTTTGCGGCAAACCACCAAAGATACTGAATAAGATGCGGGCCTGGGATTGACGAAACGCGATGCCAGAAAATGACGCCCTTGGTTTCGTCTCGCCGCGCTCTTGGATGCACCACCTCGAGATCAGCGATGCGTTGCGCATACAGATGGATTTCGCACTGATAATCGCGCGCGAGCCGTTTCAGCTGTTCTAGAACGACCCGCTCCGTGCCATGGCGCCGGTCAATGAACGGCGAAACGACGACGAGCCGCAAGTCAGCGAATCCTGTGGCGAGAAGACGACGCCCGTGGAGAGTTTGTCGCGAATTGCTCGGAAAGCGCTAGAGTGGGGAGACGAAACAGCAGACCAAGAAGCAACCAGAAATAAGCGTTCAGCAGGAAATCCTCATAAGCATCCATGCTCCCGAAAGTGGCTGGGATGAGCAAAAAGAATGCGTACCAGAAAATGACGAAGCCGAGCGGAAACCACGGAGAACCTTTCAGCTTCTTGACGACCTTCCACGCGGAGAACAAAATCGCCACGCTCATGATGATCCAAAGAATCAGACCTAAGACTCCCATTTCAACCACGAGAGTCCCGAAACCGCTTTCGACGCCGATGACCGGCGGCTTCACATCAAAAATTCGCGCGATGTATTGGCCACCGAGTGCGGTCGTCCCGATGCCATAGCCGTAGGGCCAGCGCTCGTAGTTAAAGGCGCCGAAAAAGTTTTCCATGGGATAGGTCCACGTGCGGTGCGCGAGTTCGCTTGTCGGACTGGAGGGCAGAAGCGTTTCTTCATAAATGGCTAATCGCGACATGAGTGCGTCCGGATAGGCATAAAACAACAAAATCATTCCCAGCCCGATGCCGATCGCAACGCGTTGAACGGAGCGGAGCGCGCGCATCGCTTCCCCCTGCCGCCATGGCGCCCCCAAAATAAACGCGACGCTGGTTACCACCGCGTTTATTATCGACAAGAGGAACGCGCCTCTGGATGCAGTCAGGAATGCTCCGGCCGCCGTCACAGGGATGGCGATAAACGCGAGGATTCGTCCTTTCTTGTGGCGCAGCAGCAAGTATCCGCTATAGCCCAGCACCAATATCCACGCCACCATGATGAAGTCCGCGTAGCGGCCAGCGCTGACGAAGACTGAAGTCGGCCGGTAAGAAATCTCGCCGGAAATCGGAGATACCCGGTAAAGGCCGCTCAACAGGCGTATATCTTCAGCCGGAATGGCGGGATTAAGAAACGACGGGCCAATGATGGATTGGGCGATCCCCAAGGAAACGATGATGAGGACCAGAAACAAATTCACCGTAAAGAAACGGCGCAGCTCCGCCTCGGAATTCAGAAGCGCATAACCAATAAAAATCAAAGGCACGTAGTAGAAGAATATTTTGAAGCCCATCAAGCCATACCAGACGCTCGTGGAAGCCGGATTGAATATCTGGAGTGCGCCGAACCAGATGAAAATCAGCAGCGGTATGAAAAACGGAGGGCGGAAGAATTTAACTTCCTTTCTGCGATAGGCCGCGAAAAAAGAGATGTACACGACCAGGACCAGAAAGTCCTTGACGAAGTAAATCGCCATGTTATTGCTCAGGAATTTCCGCGCAAAATCTTCGAACAAGAGCCAGCTCAGGAAAAAATACACCCCGTTTCGCCAGTTGTTGAGGATGCCTACGACGATTGCTCCGCCCACCACGCACATGGCGGCGTAAGCCAAGCCGATCATGTTGCCGCTGATCACATACTGGGCTAGTTCGTAAGCAGCGAACGCGCCTAGGGCGAGAAGCCCGATGCCGATCAGCGGGCGTCTTCCGAACTGGCCTGAAGGTACGGCGGATGCAATTCTCATGACCGTGCCGCTAGGACCAGGATATGATTATCGCCAACGATGGATCGGCCGGAAAATGCCAAGGAAGCAAGACGTAAACCCCACGCCAGGGACTTCCTTGTCAATTGAAAGCCGTTTGGTGGAAAAACTAGGTGCTCCCGAAGCTTCACGCCCGCGCGCGGAAGATACTGCCGCTGAAGAAGGTCGAAAAAAATCGGAGAGATGTGGGTGGGCTCTCCATGTTCGTCCATCGTGCGGATTTTCCCGGCGAATAGAAATTTCAACCTCGCAGGCAAGGAATCTACATTCGGCGTTGTGAGCACTGCAACGCCGCCGGGTGCTAGCAGCCGGCCCACATTCCGCATAAATCCGATTGGGCTTTCAACATGTTCGATAACTTCGATGGCCGTTACGAGATCAAATTCCCCGGGGCCTAGCCGCGATGCGAAGTCCGACTCGTTGAAATCCAGACACTGATGAGGAACGTCGGCTTCAAAACCGGTTGCATCGCGATCGACGGCCACAACGTCGCAGCCAAGGGTGCGCAGACGCGCGGCCATGGCGCCGGGACCTGCCCCGAGATCCGCCACTCGCATACCTGTGCGCAGATAACGGACAAGGATGCGTTCACCGACGAACTCGTGAAGCCCGACGTTGGTGGTAGTGTGCAACATCAGTCTTCCCAAGACCCTCCAGAACTGACGAGAATCGCGATTAGCATCCCTATCATACGGCTTTTGCGCTACAAGTCCGCAGGCGGTTTCTGAGAGCCAGCAGGGTAGCGGTTTCGCTCAGCATCCGGCGCCCAACTTGTGCGGGGGCTGAGAATTATAACAGACGGTCTATTGTCTCCAATTCCATCGTCCCTTCAACTCCTGAGCCCGCGCCGTTGCGCGATCCGTTTTCTATCAAATACTCGACCTCCGACTCACTTTGAGGGGTTCTCATGCCGCGCTGCCTCCCGCAACATACTCTCGCCTAAATCACGCGCCGGGGCGCGGAGACGCTCGGGCAACGCGTGCAAGGCGGTCCCACAGCATTCCCGGAGTTTGACCAAGAGGCTGACATTGCAGGCTCCGCACTGTCTCATTCCACGGAAGTACCGCCGCTTGGTGTCGTTGCTTCAAATTTGCAGCTTCGTACAGTGACAGTTCCAATCTTTGCATGGTGCCCGGGTATCCTGTACGTTTCGACCACTGCAACGCTATTTGAGTAAGTGATGTGATCGCAATTCAAGATGGATGTAGCGTCCAAAGTTTCCTTCTCCGGCAGATCCTTTAATGTCAGCCGATAAATGGATGTTCTCTGCCTCAAGTCCAGAGGTGTCAAAACGACGGGTCGCGGAGCGTCGAAGAGTGACACGCGTCCGTTTGCGACATACAAGACGGCATCCGGCGGCAGAATGCGGTTCAAGACTTCATAATCCTGAGTCAAAGCAACATATCGTTCTCGGAATTGGTTTCTAGTTGTGATTCCGAGGGCTACCTCCACAAACGGCCGCGCATAGTAAATCTGAAACATCAGCCAGGGAACAGCAGCAATCAGTGCGATCCAATTTCGCAGCCCTACTACCCGCTTTCCGAGAGAGGTCAGGGAAACGGGCTGCGATGGGTCTGTTCTAGAGCTTGCCAACATCAAAACCGCGGCAATCAGCGGCATGTACAGCAATCCTCCAAGAAATCGGAAGTCGTAAGGAAGCAGCCACAAGATAAGCCCTCCCTGAAATACCAGCAGACTGAGGATGAGGGCGGCCTCGCGGCCTCCACGTACCGCCCTCCACAAAACAAAACCTAGCCCAACAAACATCAGCGGAGACAGCTCGACGGCTGCGAAGCGCATGTTCGTCAGGAGTCCCCTCTGATTGACAACACGCATCTGGTCGAGGATATTCAGCATGGCTTCTGGAAATATGCTCGGCCGGAATACATTCGCCATGACCGGGCCCCAAAAGGATCCTGACTCACGAAAGGTCCAAATCATCAACGGGAAATGCATGAGAACCCAGGGCAGTAGAACGATTCCCGTACGCATTCTTTCGCTTCCGACACTTCTTTCTTCGCGATAGGTTCTCCAAACAGCAAGCAAGCTAATGACCGTACAGAGGGGTGAGAGGGAAATCTTTGTGGTGGCGGCGAGACTCGCGGCGGTCACGATGAGAAGTCCGTATTGCAGCGGCTTCAGGGTTGACAGCAAGGATCTGGGCCATAAGATCCCACAGACGGCGACAACCAGCGCTAGTTCCCCAATAGCAGCGGCTCCCTCCGTCGTGTGCAAAACAGTCTGATAAACTCCTACCACACACCCCAGACCACCCAACAGCGCCAGAGACTCGTTTCCGGTAGCGTTCCGGAGGAATCCCATTATGAAAAGGCCAAGCACAATCGAATAACCCAGGCTGAGCACATTTCCCGCCTCCGGCGCCCCTAGAGCGTATGCCGGGCTAAGCGAGATTTGGAATTGCATTTGCGGCACAATGGCAGCTTCGATGGGAAGTCGATAAAACTTCATCATCCCATCCGCCGCAATGCGTTTGGGAACGAGCATGTGGTAAAAGATCTCATCGATCTTCGAGGAAGGCGCAAGAGCAACGGCAAGATTTGTCAGCCAGGCGGTGATAAGCACTAACTTCAGAAACCTGTTTGTTCGGAACATGCCAGCCTGCCGCTGCCTCGCAGCAGTTTTTCCTGCCAGCAAATGACCCAATAGCCCCAGGACAACAAAAATCCATCCCAGAATTCTCAATCGTGGCGTGGACGAACGGCCACTGAGAAGCAAGGCTTGGACCATAAGATTGAGTGTTGCCTGACCTAAAACTGCAACGAACGCCAAGCGCCAATACCAAGTCAGCGTGCGAAGGCCCAAGAGCCTAAGCGTGAACTTTCCGACGCCTAGCACTGCAAATACCAGGACGGTCCCGCGTATGAGTGGGATTAGAAACGCGTGCAAAGTCTTACCTTCCTGGGGCCAAACTCGCTTTCGAAATAATGACTCTCGACGACATCCCACTGCGAAAAACGGCTAACCACAGGCCCATACGCGTCGAAAGAATACACAGCTTCTTACCGAAAGAGAAATGCATTCAGTACGAGACGTAGATTTATCAACCGAGATGCGACCCGCCGCGCGTCGCACGATAACCGGGGAACTCACCCCTCGATACACAATCAATTCAGTGGTCCGCGCGTGCATGCGCCTCGCCTTCTATGAAATACTTGAACTTCAACTTACTTTGAGGAGTTCCCATGCCACGCTACCTTTCTCAACACACGCTCGCTTGCCTCACGCGTCAGGGCGCGGAGACGCTCGCGCAACGCATGCAAGGCGGCGGCCCGGCGTGCGCGGAACGCGTCCTGGTCAACATGCTCGAAGGCAAAATGTTCGCCGAGTTCCGTTCCGATTCGCGCGAAACCCTCGAAGCCTGGCTCAAAACCGAAGGCATGCACTACGATTGGCTCGTCCGCATCGAGTGGGAGACTCGCGACGGCAAGCTGCAAACCGCGGAGTAGCCGCTCTTAACACACTGTAAATACAGTATTTATCACGCTGCCTGATTCCCTTGAATAACTTTCTGAATCTCGATAAAAAAGAGGGTGATTTGCCGCCCCATCTGCGCTACTCTTTTCTACCTGCGTCTAACGCGAAGGAGAATTTTCATGTCTGACTATGCACATCCCGAAGTACTCGTGACCACCGAATGGGTGGCCGCCCACTCGAAAGATCCGGGCATCCGCCTCGTCGAAGTCGACGTAGACACCTCGGCCTATGATCAAGGCCATCTCGAAGGCGCCATATCCTGGAACTGGCAAACCGAACTTCAGGATGCTATTCGCCGCGATCTCGCTCATCCGACTGCGTTCGAGGAACTGCTCGGAAAGGCCGGGATCTCTTCCGATACGACCATCGTCCTCTACGGCGACAACAACAACTGGTTCGCGGCGTGGGCATTCTGGCAACTCAAGTATTACGGGCACGAAAAAGTGCTCCTCATGAATGGCGGCCGCAAGAAATGGCTCGAGGAGAAGCGCCCGCTTGTCACGGCCAAGCCGTCGGTTGCAGCGGCCGCCTACAAGGTCAAAGCGGCAAACGCCGCGATCCGCGCAAAGCGCGACGAGGTTTTCGCCGCCGTCGAGAAAAAATCCGGCGCGCAGCTCGTCGATGTCCGCTCCGTGGACGAATTCACGGGAAAGATCATCGCGCCTCCCGGCATGAGCGAAACGGCGCAGCGCGCGGGGCACATTCCCGGCGCGGCGAATATTCCCTGGTCGCAGGCCGTCAACGAAGACGGCACATTCAAGAGCGCGGATGCTCTGAAGCAGCTCTACGGCGCGAAAGGCATCAGCGGCGACCGCGAAGTCATCGCCTACTGCCGCATCGGCGAGCGCAGCTCGCACACCTGGTTCGTCCTCAAATACCTCATGGGCATCAAGGATGTGCGCAACTACGACGGCTCCTGGACAGAGTGGGGAAACTTGATTGGCGCGCCAATCGAGAAAGAAGTTTCGGCCGCAGCCGCGAAATAACACCCAATCTGCCTTCGAGAAATCGGGACACCAAAAACGCAGAAGAACAAGCGGGGCGCGGACCAATCGCGTCTCGTCCGTTTTTCTCCATGCCCGCGAATTTTGGTTTATGCCTCCACGCCTGGAGCTAAGAACCACGTTCTGACTGAAAGTTCAATCGTTCATGCACTTGCGAAGGAAGAACGACGGCGGCCGCGCTCTCCCGGCCCGAACATGAGTTTTTTGCGCTACAGCTGTAGGCAATTGGGGATAGAATACGCGCCTGCTTTCGGAGGCGCGAAATCATGGAACAGACGCAAAGACGCGAGCCAAGATATCCGTTCATCGCGTCCGCGGAACTCTTGGAAGAGAATTCCGGCTCACGCATGAGCACGCGCATCAGCGATCTGAGTCTCAGCGGATGCTACGTTGACACCGTCAACCCATTGCCCGGCGGGACAGCCGTGCATTTGAAGATTTTTACCGAGACGCATTCGTTCGAAGCACCCGCGACGGTAGTTTATTCTCATGCGCATCTCGGCATGGGAATGGTGTTTCGCGAGGTGCAGGCAAAAAACGAAGAGGTCTTGCGGCTGTGGCTGCCAGAGGCTGGCGAAGATGCGAAAGATGCTCACGGCTGAAACAAGAGGGGCTTGACCGGCTGGTCACGAAGAAAATCCATCTGGCTGGAGGAATCATGGGATACGAGTCTATGTTCGATCACCTTGACGACAAGAGCCGCGAACCGCGGAACCTCCGAGCCGAGCAAAGCGCCCTCACGACCGAAAATGGTGCCGTACCGGATCGGCGCGTGTTTCTACAAAGCGCCGTAGCCAGCGCCGCGGCGCTCGCTTTGCCGAAATGGGCGCACGCAGCCGCAGCTCCAGCCGCCTCTGCGGACGACATGGAAGAGATTCGCGCCGAAATCGAGAAGCGCCACGACGAAGCCGTGCAGCGTTTGCAGCACTGGATTCAGCAACCGTCGATCGCCGCTGAAAATCGCGGCATGAGCGAGGGCTGCGAACTTACCATGCACATGCTTCGCGACGCGGGGTTCGACCAAATCACGAAGGTTCCCACCGACGGCCAACCCGGAATTTTTGCGACTCTCGATGCGGGTGCGCCGCGCACCGTCGGTCTCTACTTCATGTACGACGTGAAGCAAGCGGATCCCGCGGAGTGGAGTTCGCCGCCATTCGAAGCCGCGCTCGTGGATAAGCCCGGGCTCGGCAAAGTAATTGTCGGCCGCGGCGCTGTGAACCAGAAAGGGCCAGAAGCCACATTTCTTGCCGCCCTCCACGCCATGCGCGGCGCAGGGAAAAAGTTGCCGGTCAATTTTGTGTTCGTCGCCGAAGGCGAAGAAGAGATTGGCTCGCCGCATTTTCCGCAAGTCGTTCGAAAACCCGAGGTGGCAGCGGCGCTCAAAAAGTGCACTTCGGTTTTTATGCCGTTTGCGGCGCAAGGTCTCGGCGGCGAAGTACAAGTCTATTTGGGCGCTAAAGGCGTCGTAGAGCTCGAGCTGGTTTCAAGCGGAGCGCGCTGGGGCCGCGGGCCAAGAAAGGACCTGCATTCGAGTAACAAAGCGCGTGTGGACAGCCCCGCCTGGCATCTGGTCGAAGCCCTCGTGACCCTCGTCTCGCAGGACGGCAACGAGCCAGCGATCGAAGGCTTCGCCACCAAGGCGCGGCCTCTTTCAGATGCCGACAAGAAAATGATCGCCGAGGCCGCGCGTCGCCTCAACGAAGCGGACGTGAAAAAGCAAATGGGGGTCGACCACTGGGTACACGATGTAAGCTGGCAAGAATCGCTTGAACTCCTTTGCTCGCGGCCGACCGTAAACATCGAAGGCTTGGTCGGCGGCTACACCGGCCCTGGCGGTAAAACCATTCTCCCTGGGAGAGCAGTGGCAAAGATCGACATGCGCCTTGTGCCGGACATGACCGCCGCGGAATCGCTCGCCGCGCTCAAGGCCCACCTCGCCAAAAAAGGTTTCGGCGATATCGAAGTGAATATGAGCGGTGGGTATGATCCAACGAGCACGCCCGTCGATTCGTCCATCATTCGAGCGGCCCTGGCCGTCTACAAGAAAAACGGAATCGATCCCGTGCTGTTCCCTCGCCTCGCCGGCTCCTGGCCGGGTTATGTCTTCACCGGCGAGCCCCTGTATCTTCCGGCCGGCCATTTCGGTATGGGTCACGGCAACGGCGCCCACGCACCGGATGAGTATTACCTAATCGAGTCGAGCAACCCGAAAGTCGCCGGCATGGACGACGCCGTGCGCTCCTACGTCGAATTTCTCTACGAGGTCGCCCGAACTACCTAAATCAGAAGCTTCTCGTAATTGAGTCCCGCCCAAGGAACTAAACGGGCCGAGCTACGTCTTAACAGGTATATCCCCGAGCGGAGGTTGGTAATGAGGACCTTGTTGCAGGATTTACGCTACGCGTTGCGGCAGTTCCTCAAGTCCCCGGGTTTCGCCATCAGTGCGGTACTTTCCCTAATGCTGGGAATCGGGGCCACTACAGCCATCTTCAGCGTGGTTTATGGCGTACTCCTCGATCCCTACCCTTACAAGGACGCCCATCGGATGGTCCATGTCGAACTCCGCGACAAAAATGACCGCGGCCCTCTGCTGATTGTCAACGGCACGCAAAGCCAGGAGCTTCGCAACGCGTCCTCGATCGATGACGTCTTTCTTCAGGACGAAAAGCGCGAAAATCTGACCGGCGAGAAGTTCCCTGTCTCCGTGAATGTTGGCCTGTATTCTCCAAACATGTTCGACTATATGGGCGTGCCTCCTCTGCTTGGACGAGAATTCGCTCCTGCGGACGCCCCGGGCGGAAACCCCGCGCCGGTCGCGGTCCTGAGCTATCTCTTCTGGCAGCGGCAATTCGGCGCAAGCCGCGATGTGCTTGGAAAGTCGATAGAACTCGACCACACGCCCTACACGGTTATCGGCGTGGTGCCGCCGCGTTTCACCTGGGGCGATTCCGACGTCTACCTGCCCGCGCTTCCCACCGCCGATCCGCACTACTACTGGCTTGCTTTCATCAAACTGAAGCCGGGTACGAAATATCCCGCCGCGCAAGCGGAGATGCAAGTCTTGGTGGATCGCTTTGCGAAGGAAGATCCCAAGAATTATCCGCAGAACATGCGCGCCAGAATTGTCACTCTCAACGAAGAAGTCCTGGGCCGCTTCGCGGGAACAATTGTCTTCTTGTTCGGCGCCGTCGTTGTCCTGTTGATGATCGGCTGCGCGAATGTTTCGATTCTCTTGCTTGCGCGCGGCGCGGCACGGCAGCACGAGTTCGCCGTGCGCACTTCCGTGGGCGCGGGACGCGGGCGATTGATCCGGCAATTGCTGACAGAGTCGCTTCTGCTCTCCATGACGGGAGCAACGCTCGGAATCCTGGCCGCCTACTGGGGTGTAAAAGCACTTTCCAACATGCTGCCCTACTATTCCTTTCCGCATGAGGCCGCCATCCACGTGAACGGCGTGGTCTTAATCTTCAGCGCCGGGATCGCTTTGCTCACCGGGATTCTCTTTGGAATATCTCCGGCCTATCAGCTCTCCCGGCCAGAACTCGGCGCGCTCATCCAGGCCAGCAGCGCAAAGCTCACAGGAAGTACGCGCAGCCGAAACACGCACCGGCTTTTGATCGCCGGGCAGGTCGCGTTGACCCTGTTGCTCCTCGCCGGAGCCGGCGGCGCGGTGAAAGCGTTCCTCGCAAAGGTGCATACGCCATTGGGTTTCGACCCCGATCACGTTTTTGCCATGAACGTGGCGATGCCGAAAGGATCGGCTTCGACGTGGCAGGAGCGCATCAATCAAAACGAATTGGTGCGGCAAGCCGTCGCGCAAGCCCCGGGGGTAGCCGAGGCGGGCGTTTCAACGACCTGGTTTCCAGGCTTCGGAGGATTCAACGCCAAAATCGAACTTCAGAGCAAACCGACCTTGACCGACTCCCAGGCCGTACTGTCCCTCATCAGCCCGCAATTGCTCTCGACTCTCCGTATCCCCTTATTGAAAGGACGAATCTTCGACGATGCGGAGTCCCGGCGCGCCGCGCATTTGGCCCTGGTGAATCAGGCGTTCGTGAAGCAGTTCTTAGGCGACCTCGACCCCATCGGACAGAGTGTGCGCAGTCCGCAGCTCAAGATCGACCAGGCGAATTTACTTTCCGCGCAGTCTCCCGACGATTGGTTCGAAATCATCGGCGTGGTCGGCGACGCGAAAAACGGTGGCTTGGACCATCCCGTGAAGCCGGCGATTTTTCTGCCTTACAGCTTCGTGCTGCTGCCTGATGAAGCGCTTATTGTGCGCGCCAGCGGCGATCCTCAAACGGCTATCCGCTCCGTCAAAGAGCGCTTGCGCGAAATCAACCCCGAGCTGGTGGTGGAACGCGACCACACACTCGCCTGGTGGCTCGATACGGATGGGTGGGGGCGTGAACGGTTTATCGCCACTCTTTTTGGCCTCTTTGCCGCTTTGGCCCTGGTGCTGGCCGCCACCGGGCTCTACAGCGTGGTCTCCTTCGCCGTCACTCAGCGGACGCAAGAGCTAGGCATTCGCATGGCGCTGGGCGCGCGACGCGGCACCGTCGTGCAGCTCGTGCTGGGCTCTACCGCGGCCATGCTTGGCGCGGGTGTCGCGGTTGGTTTGCTCTTAAGTGTGATTCTGAACCATGTGGTTTCTTCGTGGGCCGGAGGAAGCTCACGAGATCCTCTTACCTTGGCGGCCGTAGCTTCGATTCTTGTTTTTGTTGCAGCGATCGCATGCGTCTTACCGGCCTGGCGTGCTGCTTCGATTGATCCCATGCGCGCGTTGCGCGTGGAGTAGAAATCGCGCTTCCGAGCGGCGGCGCAGTGCCGTCAGGGCGACGGAACAGTCCGTTTCCCGGCCACCATTTCTTTCAGAATATTTTCGCCATCTTCAAGAACCAGATCACGCTTTGCTTGCAGCGAAGCTATCGTGGTAATAGCGGCCTTATCCGGTATCACTCCTTCGCCTTCCAGTTTGCGCCCCTTCGGTGAAAACCAAAGAATCTCGCTGATTTCCAGCACACCTCCGCCGTTCATCACTCTCTGATGTGTGATGCCGAGAACACAGCCGCACGATTGGCTGCCGACGAGAGTAGCGCGCCCCGACTCCTGCATTCCGGCGGCAAAAACCTCCGTGGCGCTGGCGGAATATTCGCTCATAAGAATGACTACGGGGCCTGCATAAACCTGCCCTCCCTTTTTCCCCACAAAGTACTGCCTCTCTTCGGTGTGACGGCCGTCGCGCTCCGAAACCGTGACCTCTTTTCTGGTCATTCTTCGCTCGAACAGAGTTTTGCTGTCGAAGAAAAATCCCGCCATCGCTTCGAGCGTTGCCCCAACGCCCCCGCGGTTCCTGCGAAGATCCAGAATCAATCCCGGTGTCGCGCGCAGATTTTCGAGAGCCGCTTTGAAGTCTTTGACCAGAGAAGGCTGGAACTCGTCGAAGCGCAGGTATCCGAATCCCGAGGGCAGCTTCGCAGCCGTGACGCGCGGTGCGTTGGAAAGGATTTGCCGTGCAAATTTCACTTCGAACACGGAACCATCCCCGCGCTGCAAAGTGGCTCCGAATGGAGTTTCCAGCGAAGCCGCAAAGACATTGCTGAGAATACGGAGTTTGGTGACGCGCTCGGTGGAAGACGGCAGAGCGTTCTTTGAGGCTTCGGAAAGGCGGTCCGCAATCGGCTGGCCATCCACAGCAGTCACAATCATGCCTTTCTCAATACCGGCGTGAGCGGCGTTGCTCTCGGGGAAAACGTCGAGAACGACGACTTTGTTTTCCACATACCCCGGCCGGAAACCGACGCTGACACCGAGGTGTTTCTCGTGACTTTTCCACTGCTCCGGCGAACTGAAGCGGGTGTGTGCATCATGCAGTTCCGCGGTCATGCGATCCAGCGTGGAATAGAATTCCTTGTCATCTTTTGCTGCTTGCACGAGCGGCAGGTAACGCTGCTGAATTTCCTTCCAGTTCACTCCTCCGAATTCCGGATCGTAGTAATGCTCATCGACGTCTTTCCATACCTTTTCAAAAACTTTCACCCGGTCTTTTGGCGAGAGGCTGCGGGAAGTCCCGCCCATCGCCATCGAGAAGAGCAGCCCAAGGACGAGAATGACGTAAATCGACCGGCGGCGCGCCGGGTTGGGCGGGACCTGTTTCATGACCTCAACGGAAGATCTCTTCACGAAACACCTGTTCTACAGGATTGCTGCGCGGCCCGCGCGGCGATTGCCTCAATGGCCGGGGAATAATACCAGCATGGACGCTTGGACGGCGAGAGTCCCTGGAAGAGTTGGCTGGCCGATCGATTGCTTGGCCGGTTCGATAGTCACGGACCGCGGGCTAGTTTGGTCGTGCCTGCCTATCGCGGTTCAATTGCTCGAGGTTCTCTCGGGCAACTTCGTTCTTTGGATCGATTTGCAGCGCGCGCTCGAAATGCAGCCGCGCCTCCTTCAAATTCCCGGTCTCGGCCAGCGCGCTTCCGAGATTGGCCTCCGCTCCTGCATCCTCCGGATTCAAGCGAACTGCCGCGCGGAATTGCGCAAGCGCGCCGGTGTAGTCGCCCTGCGTCGCCAGTGCGTTTCCGAGGTTGTAACGGGCATCGAAGTAATTGGCTCGGCCCTTCAGCGCCGTGTTCAAATGCGCGATTGCTTCGTCGACTCGCCCGCTCGCCAAAAGCATTCCGCCGAGCGCGTTGTTGGCGGTGGGGTCGTCGGGCTGAATCCGGACGGCTTGCTCAAATTGAGCGATCGCGCCGGAGAGGTCGCCCTTCATCCGAAGGATGGCTGCAAGATTATAGTGCCCCTCGAAATCCTCCGGATCATTCTGGATGTGGTGCCTGGCCAAGGCTTCCTGAATCGCAACTCGCGGATCAGCCGGGGCGTCGGCAGATTCATGGGGCAGAACCTGCAACCACAAATGCGCCATCTCATCAACGGCGCGGTTGCCCGCCGTCACGCGCTTGGGCGGCTGGTTGGGATTTCGAATGTTGTCGGCGGAATTGTCGTACGTGAAGCGCATCGAAATCTTCGTACCCGCAGGCAGGTCTAGGGGTTGCTCATAGTGATAGACAGCCTGCCAGTTCAAATCCCAGTTGCTGATGTGAATCAGCGTTTTCCTGGTTCCGTCCGGAAGCGTCGCGAATGCGAACAGATTTTTCCCCAGATAGTGTGAGTGCGGATAGATGGCCAGGACGGTGGCGTCAACCGGCAGAACGAAATCGTCCGAAACCAGAAAATTCTTGTCGCCCGGCGGAATGTCCAGCGCGCTGTCGTTATCGAGCTGAATCAGGATCGGATGCATGGTTGCGGGTTTGTCTGTGAAATAGAGACCAAGCGTCGGCTGAATGAGTTCCGGTCTTCCCGAAGGCTGAAGATGCGTGTTCAAAATCAAGTCCGTGCTTTTATCCAGACGCAACGCCATGCCGTCAGGTTCCACATAGGGCGGCGAGCCCGGCTTCCAAAACAAGAAATGACTGTCTGGATCAAAGGCTTCCGATTCGATGATCAATTCCATCCCGCCGAATCCCGCTCCCGATTCTTTTTCCATCCTCCGCCCGGACTGCTCGCGGTCCACCAAAACGTTCGCATGATGAACCAGCCGCTTATCGCCGGGCCGGATTTCAATCGCCTTTAGCCACCGCGTGCGATGGACGGGAGTTCGAAAGACAAAATTCCAGTAAATATCGGTGCCGCTCGCCGCCAGTTGGAATGGTTTCTCGGCTCTGACGATCACGTCGGGTTTGCCAAGCTCCCAGCCTGCTGCAAATCTCGGCTGAGGGGGAAGGTCGGAAGGTTTGCCTTCGGTTTCGCCCTGGTCCACCCATTTCTGAATCGTCGCGATTTGCTCGTCGGTCAATCGTAGTTCATCCGCGAATTTCGGCCCGCCTGGATCTGGCAGCCACGGTGGCATGATGCGTTTGCTAGTCACATAGGCGATCTGCCGTCCATGTGATTTTACGTCTGCGTAAGTGAGCAGCGGGAAAGGTCCCGATTCACCGGGATGATGGCACTGCGAGCAGTTCCGAAAAATAATTGGAGCAATGTCGCGGTTAAACGTCTCCTCTTGTTGCGACGCCCCGCCGTGCGGCTCGGATTGGCGAGCAGCCAGGGCGCGGCGGCCTGCCAGACCAGCCGTTACGAGTGCGAGCAGAGTGAGGAATCCCGAGAGGGTTTGCGACCCGACTCTCATTCCAGGTCCGAAATGTAGCATCCCACGGCGTGAACCGTACTCTCGGCCAAAGCCTTGCCGCTCAGAGCCGCTCCAATTGCGTCCTCCAACTCGTGCGTCGTTGCCATCGTGCGCGCTCGGCCGATATCTTCATAAAGATTGTCGATGCGGCCGTGATAGACAAGATGCCGGTTGGCATCGAACACCGCGACCTCCGGTGTAATCTGCGCATGGCTTTCTTTTACGAGTACTTTTTGCGGATCTCGCAATGCCGGAATCTTATAGCCGTAATCACGGTCATGTTTGCGAATGACTTCCGCCGTCTCCGCTTTGCTCGGGTAGACCAGCCAGAACGCCGCGTTAGCCGCGTGCGCCGCGCTTAGCCGCTGGATCGTTGGCGCGTAGCGATTCGAAACCGGGCAATCCGACCGCACAAACACCAGCACAACTACTCTCCCGGCAGACGCCTTCAGCGGATCCACGGGATTCCCCGCAAGATCGAAGGCGGCGTCTTGCGCGCCTCGCGCGGTGCAAGCCAACGGCGCGAGCCACGCCGCGATAATTGCAATCAAGAATAGCTGGAATGCTAGAAAACCCTTCCAATGGAGTTTCATGCGTGCCCGCGTCCACCGGGCGCTGTGAATTTTACAGCGGCGCGGAACGCTTGTCGAAGAGATTAGCGCAGTTGTCCTGGTTCGATGCCCTTTTTGCGGGCCTCATCCATGACGGCATCCATCTGATCCTGTATCTGTTTCTTTTTGTCTTCCATTTGCTTGATCTGGTCCGACACGGGCGTCATTGTATAGCCATTGTTGGGGTTGATGCCCCCTGATGCCGTTGTATTGTCGCCTTTGAAGTTGCGCAACTCACCGAGTTTCTTGTCTGCCGCGTCGAGTTGCGCCTGCAGTTGACGAAGCTGTTCCCGATAGTATTGGATGTCGTTGTTTTGCGTGGAACTGTCGGAGCTTGCGCCGCTCCGTTCCGGGGCAGTTCTCGAAGCGCTCGAAGTCGACGCATCTCCGACGACGGAAATGCCCCCGCCACCGACTTTGGAGATGTCGTCCTCAGTCCAAACTTTCTTTACCTTCTTTTTAGCCTTAGCGGGATCTTTGTCAGATGGGAGCTCTTTCGCGCCCGCGGTTTTTCCTGCAGGTGGCGTTGTTGGCGCGGAGGCCGATGCCGCCGGTTGAGACTGGGAAGGCTGGCTGGAACCAGACGACGATTGTGCGGCACACACGAAAGCCGCGGAAGCAAACAAGAAGGATGCCGATAGGACGTAGCGGAGCATAAAACCTCCAGTGTTCGCAGTATAGGAGCAATCGCCTCCGGCGTGGCGTTGGTACACTAGGTGCATGCTCTCGTGTGTACGGGCCGCCAATGAAGTTCGCGATTGCTAGGCGTTTTCGACCAAGCCGCAATGTCTGCGTCAACGGATGCGCTCAACGGAGGTCCCCCGGCTCTACGCCCTTCTTCCGCGCTTCATCCAGCAGCGCGCCGATCTTGCCTTCGAGTTGGCTCTTCTTTGCTTGTAAATTCGAGATTTGCTGGTCCACCGGCACGCGGTTGTAGCCCTTTGTGAATTCGTAGCCTCCCGAAGTCGTGGCACCCTTTCCTTCGCTGAAGTTCTTGAGGTCCTCTAGCTGCTTTTCCGTGTCATCCAATTGCGATTGCAGCTTTTCGAGCTGCTTTCGCACATTCGCGATGTACTGCGGGTCCGCCTTTGCGTCCGAGCCCGGTTTGCCGGGGCCTTTCGAGTTGCCCACCACCGAAACGGGGCCGTTCAAACTGTTGACGTCATCGTTCGTCCAAACCTTCTTGGGCTTTTTGGCATCGGTCGGCGTCGCAGAAGAAGCACCTTGTGGTGGTGCTGGTGCGCCAGCAGATGTTGCACTTGGGCTCTGAGAAGCCGCCTGGACAGCGCTTTGCGCGTAACCCGTCGAGATGGTTAGTACCCCGCAGACAGCGAGCGCGCCCCAAGGAATGAACGAGCGGGTCATATAGCCTCCAATTCTTTCCAGGATTTCCTCACAGGACCGAGGCTGGTTTTAGTACTGTAAACCCAGCATACAGCACAAAGTCTCAGGGTTCTGAAACGGCGGCCACAGGCTTGCCCAACTCGGCACGGATCATCACCAGGGCTTCTTTGGGCCGGCCGATTCGGTGGAATTGGCTGTAGAAAGTACGTTCGTGAATAGAGATCGAACTGAAGAATCTTCGGCCATCAAAGTCGTACTGCGAAAAGGTTGGCATCCAAAGACCCGGCTGGATTTCATAACGCTCCTGCAGGAAGCGGCTGCCCTTATAGACCTTGGCCAGGAACAAACCAATACTGATATCGTCCGTGACCTCTCCCTCGACGCGCGCAATCTCGCCTGCAACTGGATCGATCCACACAAAACCATGAACCTTTGCAAACACGGACGTGGATCGAGAAGTGGCCCTGTAGGCCGAATTGGGCGTCATGCTGTACTTGTAAAGGACGCGCCCCGCCCGCGTTTCCGTGGAAACGAAGGTAAAGAGGAAAGCGGTCCGGGTAGCATCTATTAACTCTTCGCGTTCCTTCTGCTTTTTCGCGATTTTCTCGTAGGCGTCGCGCTGCGCGTGGCCATCGTCCGAGGCCCAGGAAAGGGCGCGCTCCAGTTTCAGCAGTTCCGCGTGGTATGCGTCCGGGTCTGTCGGTTTCCCGTCCGGACCAATCGAAATATGGTCCACTCCGGTGCCGGCGGGAACCACGCGCGAAATCCTGATCTCCGCAGACAACGGATCACCGGCTTTCTTGCGCGCTTCCACGCGCTCGATGCGCTCATAGAAATTCATGGCCTCGTCGCTTTTTTTCTCGTTGGCAAGCACTCGATCGAGAAGGGCGCTCTTTTCGGCTTCCGTTTGGGGCGGCAAAGGCACACCGGGCTCTTGAGCCAGAACGGTGGTAGCCAAAACCGGAAATAGTCCGGCGACGAGAATAAGTGATCGCACGCTCATCGTAGTAAGGGGCAAAAGCGCCGCAAGTACATATTAGTTCTGATTCTTGAGCGCAGACAATTGTTGCTTTCCAAACGCGCAATGGTGCTCGTCCCACGCTGTCAATAAACGGCCCGGAATAATTCGTGTAACCCCTACGGCTTTAGTTTTTCAGCTTGCTTTTGTTGCTTTTGCTGTTCCTCCGTCCACGGCGGAACTATGCCATTCATGCGCGCGTACGCGATGGACTGTCCGAGATGTTCGCCGAAGTGACCCGTGATCATGATGAAGGCTCCGCGAAGCGTGGTTTGGCGCCCAAACATCTTTTGTGGTTTGTCGGCGTCGGCGTCGCTGAGCGCCAGAATAGCTTGCCGGAAATGTGCGAATGAATCCTTTAAAGCCTGGACGGTCTTGGCCTTGTCCGTTGCCAAGGCTTGAATGGACTTGAAATCGAGGCCCGCTGGCGGCGCAGTCCCCAACGCACCCGCGACTCCGTAATTTGCCGCAACGATGTGATCGTAGACCTCCCCGACTGAGCGCACTCCCTCGCCGGGCCGCCATGTGTACTTTTCAGCGGGCATGGCTTCCGCAAGGCGGACATACCTTTGCTGATAGTAGGCAATCTCTTCCAGAAACTCGGCCCTCATCCCTGTAGTTGGAACCGCAACGGTTGTCGCGGCTGGCTTCTCCTGGGCTTGGCAACTGCTCCCAGACCCCAATACGCCTAGTGTAAACCCTAGAAAATACATAGAGATGCGACGCATTAAGCCTCCTGGATGGTTTTTTCGCTCTGGCTTTTGGTTCCAACCACTTGACCCAAAAACGAGATAAAATGAAGCCTGGCCTAAAGTACCGCGAGAATGGGTGAAAGCAAAGCAGCGTATCCAACGTCTATACAAGTGGGAACGAATCGACCCTCTTCCTCGTATTACCTAGAGCATGCGGAGGTCAGTTTGGGCGTAACTCCTATTGAAGGTATTGGTGGCTTTGTGCGCGTAATCCCGCAAGCGCGCAAGTTGCCGTGGTCGGCGGGCAGATTCCGCAGTGCGGCCATCACCATGGTCGAGACGCTGAAGTTGTCTCTCGATGCTCTTCGCGCCCATAAGTTGCGTAGTTTCTTGACTTTGCTAGGCGTCATTCTCGCCGTTACCACTCTGGTCGCGGTAATGAGCGTCGTGGCTGGCCTCAATTTCTATGTCGCGGACAAAATCGCCAACCTCGGCGCCAACGTCTATGTCCTAAACCGCTTCGGCATTATCACCAGCAACGATGCCTGGGTGAAAGCACAAAAACGGCCGCTCATCACCATGGAGGAGTACCTCGCCTTAAAACAAAACATGCATACCACGAGCCAGATCGCCGCCGTGCTCGGTACATCCTCCGATGTACGTTCCGGAAACGAACTCTTGGAAGATGTAAACATTGATGGCGTCACATCGAACTATTCCGAAGTTCGAAGTTTCAATGTGGCTTCCGGCAGACTCCTCACGGAAGCGGACGATACCCATCACTCTCCGGTGTGCTTCATTGGCGCGGACCTCGCAAAAAAGTTCTTTTATAATGTGGACCCTATCGGGAAAACCATCCGCGCGGGCACGCACAGCTATGAAGTGGTCGGCGTATCGGAGGTCATCGGAAGTGCGTTCGGACAATCCCAAGACCGCTTCATGTTCATTCCTCTCGGTACCTACGTCAAGGAATGGAGCACGCAGCGCGATTCTCTTGCACTCTTCCTCCAAGCCGGTAACGCCGAGATGATGGAATCTTCCGAGGACGAAGCGCGAATGCTGTTACGCGCCTGGCGCCACGAATCGTGGGACGCTCCGGACAGCTTCGGAATCATCGGTTCGGATTCCATCATGGGTCTTTGGAAATCTCTTACGGGTAACATTTTCATGGTCGCCGTCGGCCTTACCGCCGTGTTCCTCGTCGTCGGCGGAATCGTCATTATGAATATCATGCTCGCCAGCGTCACCGAGCGCACGCGCGAAATTGGTTTGCGTCGCTCTCTCGGCGCGAGGAAGAAACATATTCTCTTACAATTTGTAACGGAGTCGGCGGTGCTGGCCGCGGCAGGCGGCCTGATCGGGATCGTCCTGGCTTATGCAGTTGTTGCGGCCGCGCGTGCCGCCACCTCGATTCCCATGCGTACTCCCGTGAGCGCGGTGATTCTCTCGCTCACCGTCTCCACCGGAGTGGGCCTTTTCTTTGGAATTTATCCTGCGATGCGCGCGGCAAAGCTCGATCCGATCGAAGCGCTCCGGGCTGATGGCTGAGGAGCGTTGACTCCGCAGCGCGGGGTCACACAGCACAAACATGGCTCAACAACACGGCGAAAATTTGAAGCAAGCGATGGACACTCTCCGCGCGCACAAATTGCGCAGTACTCTGACTGTATTTGGCGTAGTGCTGGGAGTAAGCGTAATCATGCTCGTGGCCGCTCTGATTACCGGCTTTGACGCGCAAGTCCAGGACAACATCAAGCAATTCGGCGCGGACACGGCGTTTATCTCGCGCTTCGATCAAGGCCCGCACAACGGCCGTCGTCCCAAGGAAGAGCGCGAACGCAAACCTCTCACGCTCGAAGATGCGGAGGCCATCAAAGAACGCTGCCCTGCCGTGAAGGACGTTACAGTTTTCCTCACCTGGTGGGAGCAAGACCACAAGGTGAGGACCAAGTCCGGTGAAGTCACCTCCATCGACTTTCGCGGCGTGCAGCCAAATTTCGGCCAAGTCTATGCGAATGCCTCGACGCTCGAGGGCCGGTTCATCAGCGAAGGGGATGATTTGCATCGCGAAAAGGTGGTGATGTTGGGAGAAAACGCCGCGCCGGTGCTCTTTCCCGAGGGCTCGCCGATCGGAAAAGACGTGATGATCGATGGCTCGCCGTTCCGCGTGATTGGCGTCGTCGAGAAACCGAAGGGCATGTTCGGAATGGACGATGAAGACAAGCGTGTCCTGATCCCCTACAACACGTTCCGCAAAATTTACCCCGGCGCTTACGAGAACCAGATCCGTTTCCAGGCGTATCCGAATCAGCTTGATCAGTCCGTCGATCAAGCCACGGAAGTGCTGCGGCGCCGGCGTAACGTTCCTTACAGCGCGAAGAATAATTTTTCGATCAATACTTCACAGGAAGAGATCGAGCAGTTCCATAGCATCCTGGGCATGGTGGCTCTGGCCACCGTCGTTTTGAGCGGGATCGGCCTGCTGATTGGCGGCGTGGGCGTGATGAACATCATGCTGGTTAGCGTGACAGAACGCACACGCGAGATCGGCATCCGCAAGGCCATCGGCGCCAAAAGCTCGGACATCACCTGGCAATTCTTGCTCGAGGCCATGACGCTCACCGGCGCCGGCGGCGTGATCGCACTCGTGCTGGTGAATGGTTTGGTGATCCTGGTGCGTCTGGGATTGAAGTGGCCCGGCAGCGTTCCGATCTGGGCCGCGGCCACGGGTATCATCGTCAGCGTAAGCATCGGCTTGATCTTTGGCGTCTGGCCGGCCATGAAAGCCTCCAAACTCGATCCAGTCGAAGCGCTTCGCTACGAATAGCCACCGAACGCCAATTTATCTCGCGAAAAAATCCAACTTTTTCAGCTTTTGGAAGAATCCGCTGGAGAAAATCAGCCTTATTGTTGAAGGGGAGAACGATCAGGAAGTGCACCGGATGTTGAAACTTCGCGCTCCTGCTGGGCCTTTGTTGTAGACGCGCGTTTCCTGGCCGAGTGCTTGGAAGGAGATTTCGGTGCAACAGCTTCGATTGGCGCGGCAACTTGTGATGCTGAAGGAATTTTCGCGTGTTTCGCGAACGCTAATTCCTCTGTGGATTTCGCTCCGACGGCGGCGACGACCGGTGTGGACCGGACTTGCAGCCAATCGCGTAGAGAGTTCGTGGCCATCACTGCGCTTGCAACCAGTAGAATCACCGACGCGATAGCCAGTAGATCGCGTGGATGAGCCGGGCGCAGAAACCAATAGTTGCGTTTCGGTTGCGAACCCAGCTGAGTGCCGCATCGAGCGACTAGATAAAGCGCGCGCGCCAGCTCATTGCCGGACTGGTAGCGGTCATTTGGGTTCTTGGCAAGACACCGTGCGACGATTCGGTCCAACGCCGCTGGCAACGCCGGATTGTGTTCGGACGGCGCAACGGGGTTTGCCGTAAGAATTTGCGCGCAAACGTCTCCGAGCGAATTCCCCGCGAAAGGCCTGGCGCCTGTAATCATCTCGTACAGCACGATGCCCAGCGAAAAAAGGTCCGAGCGTCCATCCTGCTTCTTTCCCTCAATCTGTTCCGGGGAAAGATAAGCGGGCGTGCCCAGTACGCGGTCGGAGCCGGAGACTTGCGCGGCAAAACGGGCCACGCCAAAATCCACGAGCTTCACTTTGCCGTCTTCCGTGACGCGAATGTTGCTGGGCTTGACGTCGCCGTGAATGATTCCCGCCCGATGCGCGTACGCAAGAGCTGAACCTAAGTCAGCGGCCCACACCGCTGCGGTCGCAAACGGTATCGGAGATTGCCCCAGCAATTGCTCGAGGTTTTGTCCGGAAACGAATTCCATCACAAGAAAGGCTGCGCCGCAGGCATCGGTATTTACGTCGTGGAGTTGGGCGATGCAGCTGTGAGATAGCCGCCCGATGGTTTGCGCCTCTTGCAGGAATTGCTGTTCGCTGTTCTTGCCAAAGCCCTGGAGAAATGATTTTAGAGCGACCGTCCGGCCAATGACGGTATCCCGCGCCTTGTCAACGCGGCTCGTAGCGCCGCATCCGAGAGTCTCGAGGATTTCATAGCGGCCGGTCTGAAGAACTGGACTCATGCGGAGCGCAACAAGCGGGTGGCGCGCTCGCGAAAACCAATCGGCTGTGCTTGCGCGGGTGCCGCGGTCTTGCGGCGGGCCAATGGATACAATTCGGCAGCCAGAAGGTCCACGGACTGATAGCGGTGAACCGGATCCTTCTCCAAGGCCTTGGCAAGAACGGCGTCGAACGTCGCCGGGACGGAAGGATTCGCCTGGGAAACGGGAAGTGGTTTGGAAGATAGAACGCGCGTGCAAATTCCTTGCAGCGAGTCGGAATCGAAGGGACGCTTTCCTGTGACCAGC
Organism: uncultured Acidobacteriota bacterium; assembly: GCA_963718945.1. GTDB lineage: Bacteria > Acidobacteriota > Terriglobia > Acidiferrales > UBA7541 > Acidiferrum. Next base: position 154,377 of record CAVRAJ010000002.1, read on the forward strand.
TCGTAAAGAACGACGCCAAGCGAGAAAATATCGGAGCGTGCGTCCTGCGGCCTACCCAATATCTGTTCGGGACACCAATAGGCCGGGGTACCGAGCAGGGGCGTGTCCTTCTTGTCGTGGCTGGCGAGGCGCGCCATCCCGAAGTCCGTTAATTTCACTCGGCCATCATCGAGGATCAAAATATTGGCGGGCTTGATATCGCCGTGAATCACGCCTCTGCGGTGGGCTAGGTGCAGAGCCGAGGCAATCTCCCCGGTCCACGCGCAAGCACGCGGAAGTGGCACGCTTCCCTTGCTGAGAATCTTGTCGAGCGGCTGCCCTTCCATGAACTCCATCACGAGATAGGGTGTCTGCGTCGGTTCGTCGATCCCCATATCGTGCAGCGTGACGATGCACGGATGCGAGAGCTGTCCAACCACGCGCGCTTCTTGCAGGAAGCGATCCCGCCCTGTGCCTTGAGCGAGCGCGGGAGAAAAAAGTTTGATGGCGACGATTCGCCCGATCATGGGATCGTGCGCGCGCACGACCTTGCTGTTCGCGCCGGCGCCGATAACGTCGATAACTTGATAGCGGCCTACTTGCATGGTGGCCTTTCCCTCAGACTGACCTGCCGAGATGTATGGAGAGTATCGAAGGGGGTTGTTCCATTAAATGAAGCAAGCGTCCCGGTGAGAAGAGTACGAAGGTACTAGAGCGAAAGATTTGAATAAGCAGGTTCTAATTTACGAAGCTCGATGGCTCTGTTTGCGAACCACAATTTCCGCAGGCTGCCATGCACAAAACCAGGCATCTCGCGACGGACAGAGAAAGTCTGCGAAATTGATTGAATAGAATACGAATACAAGAAAATGGGGGAGTACCGAGTACTTTCGGGATGTGGCGCGCGAGCATAACGCTCCAGCGTCACTCCTTATTCTTGAACCTAACGAGAATAGGAGCGCCGTTCAGGCGCGCGGGAAATTCCCGGACGAATGCCGCCATCGACGGATGCCAGAAGCCATTGAACCCGAAATAGTACATTTCCTTCAACGCTTGATCCGGCGGCAATTTTTCGAAGGCCATACGGTAGCTCGCGACAAAAACGCCGGTGCGGTCTTCGCCAAAATGACAGTGCACAAAAACCCTTTCCTGTGGATTGTCGCGGAAGATAGAAAGAAACTGCGCGATTTGTTCGTCCGTCGGAGGAGACCATCCGTTCACGGCGATATGAACGAAGCGAATCCCCAGGGAATCCGCTCTTTTTTCTTCCCAATTTATTCTTGCCGGGTCTTCGCCGCGAAGATCGACGATCGCTGTGATGCCGAGTTTTTTCAGCTCGAGCAATCCCGTGTCACGAGGTTGGGCGCCGCGGAACAGGTGATCATTGATCTTTCCAGAGTTAGGGACGCCGGCAATGCGCAGTTTTTCTCCGTACTCGGAGTGCATCACGGCGGGCATAGATGGCTTCGCTTGCGCCTGCGCGGAGAGGCGCACAGGAAAAGTGGACGCAAGAACAAGCGAGAAAATGAAGAGGGTACGCCTCATATCGAATAAGATGCCGCTAGTGTAGCGCGCGATGCAAACGCGCCAAAGCCGTTGCAAGTAGAGAGGTTGCTCAGAAAGCGCACCACTACAAATAGACGTGGTACGAAAACGTCAACCACATTTTGCGTTTTTCTCTTGACAGGTAATTCGCGGACGTTGATACTGCGATTCCAGATTCGGGGGACGTGGAAGCGCCAGGCGGGCCCAGTCGAGGATGTGCACTAGGTCCGTAAAGGCTCCACGAAGCCAGCCCGGGTACTAAACAAAAAAATCGAGCGCGTAGTATAAGCTCCGCGCCCGCATTTCAGGCGCGAGACTTGCCGTGAGGCCCAGCGGAACCCGCCGGCCAGCGGCAGAGCATTGGCGTTTTGTACTGCTTCTTGAATTTGGCTGTGATGCGGTCGATGGAAAGGCCGGCGGCTCAGTGGCCGCCCTTTTTCTCTGGTTCGGAGCACGGCATTTTGGATTTAATCTGCGGTGACCTTCAGGGTTCACCCAGCGCCCTGCGGGATGCAGAGGAGTAAAATTAAGGGGTTCCCCGCGAAGAGTGGGAGCCCGAGGCAGCGGAGGAACGGGATGGCTACGGTGAAACAAGCACTGACTGGGAATTCCCCGATCACGGACAGGAATCCGGAGAATACGGGAACGGGAGCGCACAAAGGTCTCCCTTTTGAACGCTATTTCACGGACGGAAAGATCTCTCCCTTCGACACGGTGGAATGGGAAAAGCGCACCGCGCTGATCGGAAACGAGAAGGGCGTGACGATTTTCCGCCAGGAAGACGTCGAAGTGCCGAAGAACTGGTCGCAGACGGCCACCAACATTGTCACCAGCAAATATTTTCACGGCAAGCCGGGAACGAAGGAACGTGAAGGCTCGGTGCGGCAACTGATCAGCCGCGTGGTGAACACCATTGTGCGCTGGGGCCAGGAAGGCGGCTATTTTGACTGCGCAGCCTCGCGCGATGCGTTCCGCGACGAGCTGACGCACCTGCTCGTCGAACAAAAAATGGCCTTCAATTCGCCCGTGTGGTTCAACGTGGGAGTGCAGCCTAAGCCGCAATGCTCGGCGTGCTTCATCAATTCCGTGCAAGACAACATGGAATCGATCATGGGCCTGACGCGGACCGAGGGAATGCTCTTCAAATGGGGCTCGGGAACGGGCACCAATTTCTCATCGCTGCGCGGAAGCAAAGAAACTCTCTCGGGCGGCGGCATTGCCTCCGGACCAGTGAGCTTCATGAAAGGCTTCGACGCCTTCGCGGGCGTCATCAAGAGCGGCGGCAAAACACGGCGCGCGGCCAAGATGGTGATTCTGAATATCGATCACCCGGACATCGTCGAATTCATCGAATGCAAGATGAAGGAAGAGCGCAAGGCCCAAGTCCTGATCGAACAAGGCTACGACGCGGGGATCGACGGCGACGCCTATGCCTCGATTTTCTTCCAGAACGCGAACCACTCCGTGCGCGTGACGGATGAGTTCATGCGCGCAGTCGTGGAAGACAAGGATTGGTGGACGAAGAACGTCATCGATGGCCAGCCTTCGGAAAAAATGCGCGCTCGCGATTTGATGTTGAAGATCTCTGATTCCACGTGGCACTGCGGCGATCCGGGGATGCAGTACGACACGACGATCAACCGCTGGCACACCTCGAAAAATACAGCGCGCATAAACGCCTCGAATCCTTGCTCGGAATACATGTTCCTGGACGACACAGCGTGCAATCTCGCTTCGCTGAACCTGATGAAGTTTCTCGGATCGAACGGCCAGTTTGACGTGAAGGCGTTCAAGCATGCCGTGGACGTGACCATCACGGCGCAAGAGATTCTCGTGGACAACGCCAGCTATCCGACGCCACGAATCGCCGAGAATTCCCACAACTTCCGGCCGCTTGGCCTGGGCTACGCCAATCTCGGCGCGCTGCTGATGTCTCTGGCGCTGCCTTATGACTCCGATGAAGGGCGCGACATGGCCGGCGTTATCACGGCGCTGATGTGCGGCGAAGCGTATGCACAATCCTCGCGCATTGCGGAAAACATGGGCGCCTTCCCCGGTTATGCAGCGAACCGCGAGCCGATGCTGGACGTGATCCGCATGCACCGCGACGCGATACGCGGCATCCAGCCGGAGCACGTGCAAACGGAACTGTTCATGGCGGCGCAGGAATCGTGGGACACCGCGCTGCAGCACGGCGAGGAGTACGGCTACAAGAATTCGCAGGTGACCGTGCTGGCGCCGACGGGCACGATCGGTTTCATGATGGATTGCGACACCACGGGAATCGAGCCGGACCTGGCACTGGTAAAGCACAAGAAATTGGTCGGCGGCGGCTTGATCAAGATCGTCAACAACACGGTGCCGCAAGCGCTGATGAGGCTGCACTATTCACCCGAACAAACCAGCGAGATCGTTTCGTACATTGACAAGCAGGGAAAGATCGAAGGCGCGCCGTACTTGAGGGAAGAAGACTTGCCCGTATTCGATTGCTCGCTGGCGCCGCTGGGCGGCGGGCGCTCGATTAGCTGGACCGGCCACGTGAAAATGATGGCGGTGGCGCAACCGTTCCTTTCCGGCGCGATTTCGAAGACCATCAACATGCCCGAGGAATCCACGATCGAAGACATCAGCAACGCTTACATCGAATCCTGGAATCTAGGGCTGAAGTCCGTGGCCATCTACCGGGACAACTCCAAGCGCTCGCAGCCGCTCAATGCGGGCGGATCGAAAGAAGAAAAGAAAGCGGAGTCTGCCGCACCGGCGGGAACCGAACCGATGCAACGCGAACTGTTCGCACGCGCAGTGCGTGAAAAGATGCCGGTCGAGCGCGCTTCGATCACACACAAGTTCAGCGTCGGAGTGAACGAAGGCTACATCACGGTGGGTATGTACCCAGACGGACGGCCCGGCGAAATCTTCATTAAGATGTCGAAAGAAGGCTCGACGCTTTCCGGCGTGATGGACGGCTTGGCGCTGACCGTTTCGCTCGGCTTGCAATACGGCGTTCCGCTCAAGGTATTCGTTGACAAACTGGTGAACACGCGATTTGAACCATCAGGCATCACGGCGAATCCGAATATTCGCTTTGTCTCTTCCGTGCTGGATTATCTGGCGCGTTGGCTCGGCGGGCGATTCATTTCGTCCGACTATTTGAAGCTGAACGGCGACAGCAGCGGCGCATTGCCTGCGCCCGCTCCTATCGCCGTGGTGTCTCCCGCGGTGCTGCCATTCGCGGGGACAACCTGGGCTCCGGAGCCGATGAAACCGCGCGACGCGCACGAGGGCGCGCCGACATGCTCTGAGTGCGGCATGTTGATGGTGCCGAACGGGGCCTGCTACAAGTGCGAGAACTGCGGCAGCACGAGCGGGTGCAGTTGAAGACATTGGCACATCCGAGGGACACGAGTCGATGAGCGTTCTCTCTTCCGGTTTGGGACTGGCCGCGAGACTGGCTCCGGAAAAGCCGACGACGCGGGGATTTTTGCACATCGTACGGCACGGCGCGGGACCACACGCCATTTACGTCGTTACGTATCACCGCCTTGACACGGTTAGCGCTCAACCGAAACCGGCCCTGGCAGAAGGCGCGCAGGCCTTGATCGAACTGCTCGAGCGCATTGGCGTGGACTTCAGGCTCAAGGAAGTGCGCGGCGCGCTGGAAGATATTCTTCGGCTCGGCTCAGCCAATATCCCCGACCTGTGGCTCAGCGACGAGGAGATGCTCGAAAAGGACCTCGTCGAGGGCTAGCAGGTCAACCAAGCTGCGAGGAACGAACAGAAGCCGGTGGGCGATGTTGCCTTCCGGCTTTTACCTTCCTAGCGCCCACCCCCTCCCCCCTTTTTCGCAAACGTTGCATCTAAAGGAGTTAGCCTTCTTAGAAGTGCTTTGGAATGAGCAGCTACGTAACCGTTGCATCTAAAGGGTTTGCTTCCCCTGAGAAGTGCTCACAGCACGGGGTTTTCGTCGAGGCTCATTTAAGGAACTCAGCAAAACGGCGGGGGCAGGCCGGAAATGAAAAAGCGGCAGCAAGGGCTGCCGCGGTCCAGAAATCTCCTAAACGAAGATTACCAAAACGGGCAGTACCGAGTCAAGAATAATCGGAGAGGCTGCGGAGCGCCGTTAGCGAATTGAATCACTGGGGGGCGTGGACGGCTGTGTTGGGACTGGCGTGGCGAAAGCGGCGCCGGGCTAGTCGCAGGGGCCAGAACAGGATGATGGCCCAGAAGAAGAGCGGGAGGCCGAACTCGAAGAGCACGCCGAGGGCGAACGCAATGTCAAAAAACGGCGCTGAGGTCTTCGACGAATTGCGGACGGACAGCGATGCTTCGATCGCGCGGCGCGGTAGTCAGCGGGGCCGAGGGCGGAGGGGCGGGCGCGCGGTGAGGGGGCGGGGGCGCATGCGGAAGCGCGGGCTGAGAGGAGGGGGGACGTTGCGGAGGAAGTCGCCGCAGCAGGGGCAGCGGCCGTCGTCGGCAATGGGCCCCGTGGCATCGGCGCGGAGCCAGTGGCCGCGCGCTTCGCACAAGGGATTGATGCATTGCACGGTGAACCCTGGCAGATATTGCATGCGCGCTCCCTCAGTGGCCCGCCAGCTCTGGCTGCGCACGGTAAGGCGTGCGCGGCAGGGCTCCCTTGGGCAGGCCAGATAGAATTGTTGGAGCGGATTCTGCCGTTCCGCGCATGTGGTGTCAAGAGAAAAGACTACAAGGGATTGTGGTATGGTTGCGGAAGAGCAGTGACTCGTGGGCCATGGTTCGCGTGCAGTGCGCTGGGGTCTGTCCAAGAAAAGCGCTGGCTCGGGGGATATCAGACCTCCCTTGAATGCATGCGCTCAAGAGGCGGAGGTGCGATGAGGCGGCGTTCTGGGTGGGATGGACTGCTTGTGTTTGCGATGGGCATAGTCTTTGCCGCGCCGCAAGCTTGGACGCAGGGTGAAGGGAAAACGCTGCGGCAGATCCTAGTCGCGGAGAACCTTCCGCCGGATGCGGAGACACTGCGCAATCTAGACAAAACGATTACAAGCGAGGCGGAGTTGAATGACGCCGCGCAGTTCGCGACCGCATATTACGTGCTGGATTCTACCGGGCTGCTCAAGCCTCCGATTTTTATTGATCTTTATGACCGCCATACGCAGGTATGGAAGAGCGGAACGATTGACGTTGCCACGACGAAGTGGGAGGGCGCGGATGTGGATTGCTTCGGGTCGGTGCTAGGAATCTCGGCCATTGCGGATTCTTTTGCTTTGGAAACGCACATCAATCCTTCGGCGGGTTGCGAAATCATTTTGTCGCGTGATTTGAAATTAAGGGCTAGTCTTTACGGATGGACGCTCGGACACTTTGGAGACGGCGGCATCGTTTATCATCGGAGCCAAGTTCATTTCGCAACAGTGCATCCCGCGGAAGTTGCGATTTATGATCCGGCGACGGGGAAAGATTTCAATATTTTCCCCCGTAAGCCCTTCTCACAAATCCGCCTGCAATTAACCGCGAATCTCCGCGAGTTCTTCAAGACACATCAGGATTATTGCCAGAAAGCGAACGACCCCTGCGACGCGGAATTCTTCGACAGTTCGATCGAAGGAAAGATCATCACCGACGACAGGGAGCACGCGATGGCGTTCGTGGTTTCTTATGAGCTGCAGGGCTACGGACAGGCCGATGACAAACCGGGCGGGCCCTCGGAGGTCGTTTACGTGTACCGGCACGTGAACGAGGAGGCGAAAATGGAATACCGCGAAATGTTGTGGAGCGAGATTAGGGGCCGGGCTGGAAACGTGCCGCTCGAGAGATTGGTTGAGCCGTCGATACTCGAGAAAATCTTCGGCGGAGAATCAAAATGAAAGCGGGCGAAGATTTTTGTAAAGCGGTCAATCACGGAAGGCCCGGGAAAGCCGAGATCGAGCGGGGCATACTCCAGGTCTCGTAGAACTAGAACTGTGGCGGGGTTGAAGGAGCAACTGGCGCTTCCGGAGCTTTGATTCCTAGCGAATCCTGGAGGGCGGCGACGCGCGCCTTGAGGGCGGCGACGGCCTGCTGTTTGTCCGCGATTTGCTGCTTGAGGTCATCAAGCTTGGTTTTTCCCGCGGGGTTGTCCGTGTAATTCGGATTCGAATAGACGTTATCTTGATCCAACGAGAGCTCGCGCTGGAGGAGATCTACATCCTTTTGTGCGGCAGCAAGCTCTTGTTTCAAGCTGGCTAGTTCGGCGGACGCTTTTGCCTTTTCGTCGGCGTCCTGAGCACCTGCGGCTGGAGCAGCTCCGCCAGGAGGAGCTGAAGCGTTGTCGCCAGACGGTGCTTTGGAAGAATCAGTAGCGGGTTGCGTGGTTTGCGCCGAGGAGGAAGCCGCGGCAGCTTCAGAAGTTGGAGCCGGGGCCGGTGTGTTGGCAGGTTGGGCCGGAGAAGCTGGCTTCAGGGTGTCATCTGTGATGACAGGAACGGGCTTTGCCGAAGCTTTCTTTTGCTCGCGGGCGCGACGAGCGGCTTCGGCGACAGACTGAGTTTGGGCCTCCTGTGGCTGCGCGAGGGCTGCCAGAGGCAGGATGGTTCCGGCAATCAGGACAGCAAGGGCCAAGCGCAAAGAGATGCGGTGTGACATGGTCTTAGACCTCTCAGGGTACTGGCCGGGTCAAAATCAAGCATACCCCCGCGCCATGCCGGGAGACAATTCCGCCGGTGCCAAGTGCTGCGAATGCAGCAACTGCCCCAGCCAACGCGGAGCATGGCGAGGCACAGTCTGAGTCCGGGTCGATTGCCCGGGCCGGCTAATGACTCTCGGATGAGTGGCGGGCAGCTGCCTGCTGCGTTGCGGCTATGTCGTGGAAAGAAAAGTGAGTTTGCAGATTCTGCATCGGCTGGCCATTCACTTCCGCATAGGGATAGACGAAATAGTTGAGGGGAGCACCCTTTTGCTCGGACGAAAGGCGGATATCGCGGCCGTAGGTGAAGAAAATGCGGTTAACGTCGTTAGCTCCGAAGAAATAATCGTGTTTGGACGGATTCTTCCACGCTTCGGAAGCATCCACGGGCACCCATCCGACTCCATCGAGATAAAATTCGGCCCAGCAGTGGTAGCCGGCAATGCCGCCTTCGGTTTTGCCTTCGGGAATCGGGAAGCCAATTTCGAAGCGAGCAGGAATGCCGGAAGAGCGCATCATACCGATGAAGAGTGAGTGAAAATCGGTGCAATTGCCGCGTTTGGAGGTGCAGGCCCAGACAGCGTCGCCGTGGCCCCAACCTTGACCGGATTTGTCGTAGCGCATAGTGGAGACAACGTACTCGTAGATATGGCGGGCTTTTTCGAGCTGAGTGGTATCGCCTGCGGTGTGCTCACTGGCAAGCTCGGCGATGACACCGTTTAAAGGAACGAGCTTGTCAGGCTCGAGATAACGATGGAGCATTGGATCCAGCGGCAAGCTGGCGGAAACATTCGTCGAAGCTCCGTCCAAAGCGACTTTGTGTTCGTGGCGCGTGGCAGTGAAACGGAGAGTTACGTCAAAGCCTGCCCCGGCTTGTTGGGCCGTGGGCTTAAAAACGGCGAAGGAGTCCTTGTATTCGGGGTCGCGGCCCTCGGAATGGGCAACGGGGCTGTCGATACTCAACGTGCTCAAATCCTGGTAGCCGTCTGGTTGTGGCAGGGGAATCCATAGCCGGACGGGGATTGCAGAAGGCTCGGCAGGCGGGAAATGAACTTGATAGGTGAATTCAAACGAGCGCGTGGCTGCTTCCGGGGAAGAGCCGGCGGTTGTGATGCGCGCTGGTGCAACGAGAGATGCGAGTACAAGAGGAACACTGAGAATGCAAAGGAACGTGAAGCGGCGGCGGGACATCGCAAGACTCCTGCAGTGGGTTTGCCAAAGACAGCAGCGTGGGGATTATACTCGCTGAAGAGAGAAAGTAAAAACAAGAGCGCCGAGGCGGACGATGAAAAGTGGTGGAAGAGTTGGCAGGTTTGGACTGGGCCTCCTGGTTGCAAGTTGCTTGGTAAGCCGTGCGCCGGCTTCGCCTGCCCAGGCACAGACCGCGCCAAGGGCCGATGCGCCTGTTGCGGTTACGCAGAGTCTTTCCGAAGAGCCAAAGACAGCTTTGGCCAGGAAGACGCACCGGTTCTGGGATAAAGAAAACAACTGGTTGTTCGCGGGAGTTGGCGCAGCGCGCACGCTCGATTATTTTTCCACGCTGAACATGAGGCGACGCGGCAGACAGGAAATATTTCTGACAAACGATGCGGTCGACAATCATGCGGCGTTTGCCGCGATTGAAGCTTCTGCGACCGGACTCTCCATGGGAGCGGCGTATTTGTTTCACAGATACGGGCATCACAAGTTGGAGCGGTGGACGTCGTCCGTGCACATCGGGCTGACGACGGCGGGATCGGTGCGGAACTATTGTCTGAAGACGGCTCATCCGGCAGCAAACCCGGGGGCGCCTTAGGGATCCTCGGCGGCTTGCGGCGACGCGCCGCTCTTCCGCGGCGATGCGCAATTTTCGAGAACGAGTCTTGCGCACGTGCGTTTCCTGCGGCATACTCCCGCGGCGTGCGGCCGTGGTGGGCAATGCACGCGCGGTTCTGCTGGGAGCCTTGCGAGGGAGGTCTGAATGGAGCGGTGCGTTTGTATTCACCGTTTCGGCATGCTGCTGTGTCTGAGCCTGTTCTTTTCCGCGGGTGTTTGCGGATCCGCTCAGCCGACGGTGATAGCGAGCGGGCTGCCTCTTCTCGCGCAAGCTCTGCCCGCGTCCCCGGTTCCTACTGAAACGAGGTCCGCGCAATCCGCAACTCCTCGGCAAACAAAAGCAGAAGGATACCGGCTCTCGCAAGACCGGTATGAAAAGGCAGTCAATTACTCTCGCGCGTCCTACACTTTGTATTTTATTTCGGTGGCTCTTTCGGTGCTCGCGCTGGTTATCCTCTTGCGGCTTGGAATTGCCGCGAAATTTCGCGATTGGGCCGAGAGCGCCAGCGACAAAAGGTGGCTGCAAGCGCTGGTGTTCGTACCGCTGCTGGTGCTGACGCTGGATGTAATTGCCGTGCCGCTGCGCATGTATGGCCACGTTCTCTCTCGCCGTTATGAAGTGTCAGTGCAAAACTGGGGCTCGTGGTTTCTAGATTGGAGCAAGGAACAATTGTTGATGGCGGGATTCGCGCTGATTTTTGCGCTGATTTTTTCCGCGGTAATCCGGAGGAGCCCGCGGCGCTGGTGGCTGCATCTCTGGTTTGCGGCCCTGCCCGTATTGCTATTCTTTGTTTTTATCAGCCCGTGGATTATCGATCCGCTTTTTAATACATTCGAACCCCTGCAAGCTTCGCACCCCGACTTGGTGGCGGCCATCGAAAAACTGACGGGACATGCAGGCGTGCCGATCCCGGCGAATCGCATGTTCCTGATGAAAGCCAGCGAAAAAACGAACGCAGTTGACGCGTACGTGACCGGATTGGGAGCGTCGAAACGGGTGGTGGTCTGGGATACCACGATTCAGAAGATGACCACGAACGAGACGCTCTTCGTCGTCGGGCATGAGTTGGGCCACTATGTCCTGGGACATGTTTGGAAAGGGTTTTTGTTTTTTGCCGTCCTCCTGCTGGCTGGGTTTTATGCGCTGTTTCGAGCACTGCACTGGGCGCTCGGACGCTGGAGCGGCGACTGGAGAATTTACGGGCCTGAAGACTGGGCTTCGCTCGCGGCACTGCTTCTCCTGCTGGAGATTGCGCTGTTTTTGGTGTCACCGGTGGTAAACGGTTTCACCCGCATGCAGGAACATGCGGCCGATGTCTACGGATTAGAGGTCATTCACGGAATTGTGCCGGATTCCTCCGAGGTGGCTGCGCAATCGTTTCAGGTATTGGGAGAGACGGACCTGGCGGACCCGAATCCGCCTGAATTCATCACCTTTTGGCTTTATTCACATCCGCCGTTGGCGGATCGATTGGTGTTCGCATACAGCTATGATCCGTGGTCAAAAGGCGATTCGCCGAAGTATGTGAAGTAGACACGCGGGGATGGTAGCCGCTGGTGATCAGTGTGCCCGCCGTGCCACGGAATGGCGGCGAGAAAAGCTTGCGACTTTATGGCGATTGCCGCAGCGGGACATGGAGCACCAACGCCGGCGTCTCGTGCGCGAGGTATCACAAAAAAAGAGCCCACAAGAAGGGTTGGAGCAGATGCGAAGGCGCACACTTGGGCCTTCGGCGATGATTTCAGCGGCGGAGCGAGCAATAGCAGCGAGCAGCCAATCCAGACCGTTTTCGCGAGCCACGAATTCCAGGCTCCAGGGACCGCCTTGCTGGAGAAGTTCGTCGTGCCCTTCGGTGATTCGCAAGACTTCGTTGATGGGTTCGACCCAGTCACGGTGAACCGCTTCCTTGCGGAGCAGCGCACCGAAAGTTTCATGCAGGGATGCATGCAGTTGCTGGGCTTTGCCGAGAACTGCGCCGGCGCTTTGCGGATCGTTTTGGGGAAGAGCGAGCAATTGGGCGCTACGCTCTGAGGAAATAATGTGTGTGATTAGGAGAAATCTGAGTAATTCTTCCCAGGAAAAATCAGAGGAGGGGCCAAGTTCGTTGGCAAAATCGATGGAAAGGCGACCGCCGATAAGAGCTAAAGATCGAGAAGAACTCGGCAAAGGACATACCCTCACAAACCGGTTAGCAAAGAGATCGCGGTTTACTTTTTCTCCTAACCGGTTAAAATATAGCAGGGCGGTTAAAGACTGTCACCTACTTTTTCTCGACTCCAAGGATTTCTGGATGCTGCTGCTTGCCTCCGAGTGAGCGGACTTGGAGTGGCTCGAGGGAGCATCGCGGCTCTATGGGTTGAATAGGCATTCGGAGGAGCGGATTCTTTTCAGACCTCTGCGCGTAATTGGTTCCAGCCGGTGCACCTGGTTATGGCCCGCTGGGGTGGGGAACCGCGAGTGAAGCGGGGGCCAGAAGCTTCATTGGAGCGAAAAATGGACGACGAATCCTCTGGCACGCCACCTGAGGACCATGCCGGGACCCCCAGTTCAGCAAGCGGGTCTTCTGGCAGAGTGGCTCAAGGCAAAATCAGGCTGGGCGCCGGCTGGCGACTGCTGCTTTACGCGGCCATTTTCTTCGTATTGTGGAGTATCTTCATTTTTGTTCTAAGCGAGCTTTCAAGGCCGGCTCGAGGTGTTTTTTCTCCCAGTTATCAATTCTTCGGTGAATCGGCGAGTTTCCTCGCGGCATTTCTAGCCGCGTGGATCATGTCGCAATTCGAAGGTGTCCCCGTGGGAGCCTATGGGCTACCAGCGCGAGGAGCGTTTGGGCGAATGTTTGGGCAGGGCTGCCTCTTTGGCTTTTGCGAGATTTCGGGGCTGATAGGGCTAATTGCGGTCTCCGGCGGTTATTCCTTCGGAAGCCTGGCCGAACATGGAGCTACGATTGCCAATTGGGCTCTTTTTTGGGGATTGTTTTTCGTGGTGGTCGGCCTGTTCGAAGAATTCTTCTTCCGCGGCTACACGCTGTACACCCTGGCCGATGGCATCGGCTTTTGGCCTGCAGCCGTGGTTCTCGCGGCCGCCTTTGGAGCTGTCCACATCCACAATTCCGGTGAGGGCTGGACAGGAGTGGCCAGCGTGGCCTTTGTGGGTCTCTTCTGGAGTTTTACGCTGAAACGGACCGGAAGCCTTTGGTTCGCGCTGGGCATGCACGCGACTTTCGATTTTGGCGAGACGTTTCTATTTTCCGTTCCTGATAGCGGAATGATTTTCCCCGGTCATCTCTCAAACGCCACGTTACACGGGCCGAACTGGGTGACCGGAGGCACGGCTGGACCCGAAGGAAGCGTCTTCGATTTTCTGATTTTGGTTGTTTTTTTCTTAATCGTTCACCGGCTGTACCCCGAAAAGCGGCTACAGCAAAACGGCGTGACGACGAGTTGAAGTTTTCAATGCACAAGGTCGGAAGCGTAAACCAATTGAACGCCACGCGCTTTAGCTTGCGGCAGAACTTCGCTTAGCGCTTGCAGCGTGGCGGGATGAGGATGCCCGATGGCGATAGCGCCTCCTTTTTCCTCCGCACCACGAAGCGCGCGTTCGATCTGCCTGCGGACCGCGGAGACCTGGGCAACGTCGTCGAGAAAAGGCACGTTGCGAAAGCCGGAGGGGACTCCCAGGCGCTGCGCCGTGTCGTACGCGACGGTCGCGGCGGTGGTGCGGCTGTCCACATAGAAAAGATTCCATTTCTGAAGAACGGGCATCAACTCTTCCATCAACGCGGGGTCGGCGGTGGCCTGCGAGCCTTGATGATTGTTGACGCCGGCAGCATAAGGAACGCTCTCCATCATCTGCTCGAAAAGCATGGGGATTTCGTCCGCGGGCATACCGGGATGCAACTCCTGTGTTTCGGGCAATTCGTTTCCGACGGATTGCATGGGGAGATGCAGCATAACTTCGTAGCCGCGGCGATGCGCTTCCTGCGCAATGTCGAGGGAGTGGGCGTGATTGGGCAGAACCGAGATGGTCAGGGGATAAGGCAAGGCAAAAATCGCCTCAGCGGCAGAGCGATCGGTTCCCAAATCATCGAGGATGATGGCCAGGCGAGCCGAGCCCATCTGCCCACGAGGGCGCAGCGAGGGCGGCGATGCCACGTGCGCCGAAGAGGGAGCGAGGATGTGAACCGAATTTGTTATCACGTCCGCGCTGCGAAAGTTCAAGAGCAGAAGCGCTCCAGACTTTGTGGGGGCGTCGCGCGTCAGATGATAAGACGTGGCGATGCGGTCCAGCGATTGGACCAGCTGGGCCACCAATTCGTGGCGGGATTGTTCAGAGCCGCCCGCGGGCAGTGCGACAAACAGTTGATCCGAGCGACTGGGGTGGGTGCCGTCAAACTGGAGGTGCGAGGCAATGTCTCCGGGCTGCTTACCGAAAGCCGCGGCGGCATGCATCATTTCGCGCGTGATGGCGTGGACTCGGCTGGGCGAGAGGCGCTTTTCCAGTTCGTTCTTGCAGCCCCAGGAAAGAAGGGCCAGCACAAAGCACAGCGCGAATGGAACGGCAGCAATACGCCGCCGGAGCCGGTCATGTAGGAACGAAATAGGCTGGTATGCTGCCCCGCGCCGCGCCAACACGGAACGCTAGGCGGCTTTTTTCTGCGGCGTCTTCAAGAGTTCGAGGGCCTTGCGGAAGATCGGATCCTCTGGGGACAGCGGACGAGGCGGCACAGGTTCTTTCTCCGCGTTCGCCGATCCGCTATCATCCCCGGCATTAGCGTCGTCGTCGGCAGTCGCAGTAACAACTTCGGAAGGCACAACCCCTTCCGCGAGAATGGACTTCCCGTCCGCATTGTAATAGTTGCCAACGGTCAGGAAGAGCGCTGCTCCGTCATTGAGCGTGATCAGTTTTTGCTCCGAAGCCAGTCCAAAGGTGCGTTCGCCGACCACGTCGCCACGATGGTTAGATTCCATCGCGGAGGCCAGAACTTCCGCGGCACCCGAAGTAGTTGCGTCGATCAGCACGGAAACCGGTCCCTTCCAGACCACTTTACCCGGATCGGCCGAGAAAACCTGAGTGGAAATCGTTTGGCCCTTGAGCGTGGTCAGAGTCCCGGAAGGCACGAAAAGCTTGGCGACAGCCATCGCTTCCGAAACCGGCCCGCGGCCGCATTCGCGAAGATCCAGAACCACTTTGTGAACGCCCTGCTTTTCCGCTTCCAACAAGCGGGCGCGTATTTCGTCGGCGCGTCCCGGATTCAGGGAGGGCAAGCGCAGCGCAAGAATATCCGGATCAACCTTTTCGCTGACGATCTTTTCAGTTCCGAGTTTCTCGCGAACCAGGTCCACTTGGTCGGGATCCGCCTTGCCGCGGCGGATGACACCGACTTTTACACCGGTGCCCGGCTGCCCGTGTAGAAAGTTCATCGCCTGGCCCACAGACATATCGCGAGTCGTGAAGCCTGCCACGGATTCCAAAATGTCGCCGCTGTGTATGCCGGCTTTATCTGCAGGACTGTCTGGCAGAGCGGAAATCACAATGATGTAGCCGAAACGCTTGCTGAGCGTGAGGCCAGCATCGCCGTTCGCATTCGCTGCCTGCTTCTGCTTGTATTCCGTGTATTCGCGCGGCGTCAGATAACTGGACTGTGCGTCGAGAGATTCCAGGAGTCCGTGGAGGGAACCGGTGGTCACCAAATGGAGATTTGGCTCGTCAACGTAGTCTTGCTGGACCTTCTGCAGAACTTCGCTGTATACCGTGAGCGACTTATAAGCTTTGTCGTCCGGTGTGCGGCCGAGAACATGGCCCAGCCCGGCGTAACAAAAGATAACCACCGAAACGCAAAGAACTCCGATGCGAGCCGCTCGATTCATGCCTCACCTATGCCCTTCTACAGAGATCAAAACAACGCCTAGCTCAAAAACAGAACTTCAATTATAGCACTGTCAGAAGTTCGGACGCGGCCAGAGTGAGAAAGGAAGCTTGAGACGAGCAAAAGAAATTGGGAGGCCAGTTCAGGAGAAATGGATATAAGACACGTTAAACGGTCAAAGTGATGTGTAATTGACACACTGCGGCGAAAACAGCTTCCTGGTGTTCTTATAAGTTACTGAAAAGCATGGACAAAGAGGTGAAACCCTGGCCAACAAAGTGCTATCTTACCAAGGGGCGATGTTTCAATCCACCATAGCGAAAGAGGCGTCAGCTGAGGGTGTGGGACTGCACACCGGGGTCTCGGGGCACGTCCGCCTGCTTCCGGCTCCAGCCGACACCGGCATCGTTTTTCGGCGCAGAGACCTCGATAACTTCCCGATTGAGGCTCAAGGACACAACGTCGCGCGCGTCAGCTACGCAACCAGCTTGATGAAGCAAGGCGTGTTGCTCTCCACCACGGAGCATCTCCTCGCGGCCATCTATTCCTGCGGCATCGACAACGTTTATATCGATATCGATTCCATCGAGATCCCCATTCTCGACGGCTCGGCCGAGCCTTTTATGCAAATGCTCGAGCAGGCGGGGGTTCGCAAGCTGCGCCGCAAGCGCCGCTATTTGCAGGTGCTAAAGCCGCTGGAAGTCGAGGAAGGCGACCGCCGCGTCGGTATCTACCCAGCTGACGAATTTCGCGTGCGGTGCTATGTGGACTTCCCGCACCCCCTGGTGGGCCAGCAAGAAATCGAGATGGTAGTGAACCCGGAGACTTTCCGTCAGTTGCTGGCGCGGGCGCGGACATTTTGTTTCGAGCGGGATATCGAGCCGCTCCGCTCGATGGGCTTGATTCGTGGCGGGTCGTTGGAAAATGCCATCGTTTTGACAAACGATGGAGTGATGAACGGGCCGCTGCGCTTTCCGGACGAATTTGGACGCCATAAGGCGTTGGATTTGATCGGCGATTTGGCCCTTGTGGGATTGCCCTTGCTGGCTCGCGTCGAAGCTTACAAAGCGGGCCACGCCCTCCACACTCAGCTTGTGAGCCGGCTTCTTTCCGATCCCTCGCTTTGGACCATTACGACAGCGGAAGCACCGACTTTCGAGCGCGAATCCCTGCTGACCACGCTTTCGCCCGCGCCCGCCACAGATTAGGCTTTCGCCCCCTCCCAAACATCCGCGGATTGCGAAATTTCTGATGCTCCCGCAGAATGAGTTGAAAACCATGTCCAATCACGATCTAGCTGTCGTCATTCTTGCCGCGGGAAAAGGCACGCGGCTGAAATCCAGCCTCGCGAAAGTATTGCACCGCGCGGGGGGACGCACGCTCATCGAACACGTCGTCCGCGCGTGCACACCACTCAGCGCAAAGCAAACAGTGGTTGTCGTGGGGCACCAAGCGGAGCAAGTGATGTCCGTGGTTGAGCCGCTTGGCGCGGAAACTGTCCTGCAGCAGCCGCAGCACGGAACCGGCCATGCCATGCAGGTCGCGCGCCGCGCTTTGGGCAGAGCAAAGCTTGCCGTGGTTTTGCCAGGCGATGCGCCACTTGTGCGCACGGAAACGCTGAAGGCTCTCCTTGCCGTGCATCGCGCCGGGAATGCCGCTGCCACGATCTTGACCGCCGTGCTTGCCGATCCATCAGGCTACGGACGGATTTTGCGAAAGTCCGAAACGGCCGTCGGGGCCATCGTCGAAGAATCACAGCTTACGGAAGAACAGCACGAACTGAATGAAATCAACTCCGCCATCTACTGCTTCACGTTGGACAAACTTTGGCCCGCTCTGGCGCACGTAAGGCCGAACAACAAGCATCGCGAGCTTTACCTCACGGACACCATCGTCGCAATGACCGCTAAAAACGAAACCGTCCTTGCGGAAGTCGCTGCCGATCCCCGGGAAGTCCTGGGCTGCAATACGCGCGCGGACTTGGCGGAGGTGGATCGCGTTTTTCGCGAACGCAAGCGCGCTGCGCTGATGGACGCGGGAGTTACGATTCAGTTGCCGGAGACGGTGCTGATCGATCCGGAAGTGACCGCGGGCGAAGACACGGTGATTGAGCCCGGCGTGCAGCTACTCGGAAAAACCAAAGTCGGGACGCGTTGTACCATTCGGAGCGGTAGCGTGCTGACGGATGCGATCCTCGGCGATGACGTGACGGTCGAGCCGCATTGCGTCGTCTCGCAGAGCCGCTTGGACGATCGCGTAATCATCGGACCGTTTGCCCGTTTGCGCCCGGACAATCACTTGAAGGCTGGAGCGCGCATCGGCAATTTCGTCGAGCTGAAGAACAGCACCATCGGTGAAGGCACCAAAGCGATGCACTTGACGTATCTGGGCGACACAAAGATCGGCGCAAAATCGAATATCGGCGCGGGCACCATCACCTGCAATTACGATGGTTTCCACAAGTATCCGACATCGATCGGCAACAAAGTGTTTATCGGAAGCGACAGCGCGCTGGTCGCGCCAGTGCGCGTGGGCGATGGCGCGTACGTCGCGGCGGGTTCGACGATTACGGACAACGTTCCAGCGGATGCACTGGCCATCGCGCGCGGCCGCCAGGTAAACAAGCCGGGCTGGGCGTCCAAGAAACGACGCGAATTGGTCGCTGCCGAAAATCCAAAGAAAACAAAGCGGCCGCGAAAGAAACCAGGGTCGCGCCGTTTTGCCAAGAAACGTCGTTAATCTTTTTCTTCCCTGCGATTTCTCAGCGCTCTCTGCGTTGTCTTTGGCCTTTGTTTTCCGCTTTCAATCCGAAATGACCGCCCTGTGCTAAAATAAGTGTTCCCCGAATGCCATACGGAGCCAACGCGCAATGAAATTCGGAGTCGTAGTCTTTCCCGGATCGAATTGTGACCACGACGCGTTTTACGCGATCGGCAATGTGTTGCACAAGCCTGTCGAATTCATCTGGCATCAATCGCAAGATCTCGCGAACTGCGACGCCATCATTCTACCGGGCGGTTTTGCCCACGGCGATTATTTGCGCACCGGCGCGATCGCTCGCTTCTCGCCGGTGATGAAGTCTGTCGAGAAATTCGCCAACTCGGGCGGCATGGTCCTCGGCATCTGCAATGGATTTCAGATCTTGCTGGAAGCAGGCTTGCTGCCGGGCGCGATGATGCGCAACAGCGGTCTGCGCTATATCTGCCGGCACGTTTACGTTCGCGTCGAGCAAACCGATACACCATTTACGGACGCCGCGCAGCGCGGCCAAATTCTGAAAATCCCCATCGCGCACAACGATGGCAATTACACCTGCAACGAGGCAACGCTCGCGGACCTTGAGAAAAATCGTCAGGTCATCTTTCGTTACACAACTTTGGACGGAACGGATGACGCGGCCGGGAATCCCAACGGCTCGATGAACAACATCGCTGGCATTTGCAACCGCGAACGCAATGTCGCCGGCCTCATGCCGCATCCCGAGCGCGCCGTCGAATCGGCTCTCGGCTCCGACGACGGTTTGGCCGTCTTTGAGTCCATGGTCGAAGCCCTTGTCGGCGCGGCAAAGGCCACGGCGTGAGTATTACGGCAGTTTTTTCGAGGGAACCACAACAGTGCTCAACCCATTTTCGTTTTGAGCGATGCGATGAATGAAGAACTCTCCGAACTCAGTTACGAGGACTTTGTTTGCGCACGGAATTTGTATTGGCAGCAAAAGGAGAATAGCGCCGGGAAGGACATGATTCTGCCGGAAATCGGCAGCGTGGGGGAGGGAGATGACGGCAGTAGTTTTATGCTCTACGCGCCAGGCCCGGAAGGAATTTTCGCGGTCTTTGAAGATTCTGGCCAAACGGGCTGGTTCTACATTTACGGAGCTAAGCAGCGAGCCATCCTGAAGTCTGCGCACATTTACGATCGTGCGAAGGTCACCGTGGACGAGGATGTCGTGGATATTGGTTGGGCGGTGGACGGTTCTGCCTGCGGCTTGGCCATTTGGGGCGAATTTCGAGCGTTTCTCGGAGTTGAGAAAGATTTGGCATTGCGAAAACCGGTGATGGACGCAGAAGAACGCGGTATTCCTTCCAGCGATTGGCCGGCTGGATTTGATCGCTATCTCGAAAAGAAAATCGACTGAAGGGTTGGGCAGCGAACCGATGGCTACCGCCAGCGCCGAAATAAAAGTTACTACGGGAATCGCCGCCGAGCACGGCGTGACTCGCGACGAATACGCCCGCATTCAGCAAATTCTCGGCCGCGACCCGAATATCACCGAACTCGGCATTTTCAGCGTGATGTGGAGCGAGCACTGCTCGTACAAATCGAGCAAAGTACACCTGAAGCGCCTGCCCACGCGCGGCAAACTTGTCGTGCAAGGGCCTGGCGAGAACGCCGGGGTCGTGGACATCGGCGATGGCCTCGTCGCCGCGTTCAAAATCGAATCGCACAATCATCCAAGTTATGTCGAACCGTTCCAGGGAGCGACAACCGGCGTCGGCGGAATCCTCCGCGATATTTTTACGATGGGCGCTCGTCCGATCGCCGTACTCGATTCGCTCCGCTTCGGTGAGATTACGACTGGGAAGGGAACGAGTGAAGAAGATGCCGCCAAGAACCGCCGCATTCTCGATGGCGTTATTCGTGGCGTCGCGAACTACGGAAATTGTTTTGGAGTCCCGACCGTCGGCGGAGAAGTCGGCTTTGAGCCGTGCTATTCGCAAAACCCGCTCGTCAATGCGCTGGCCCTCGGCATCGCGCGCAAGGAAGACATTTTCCTTGCCAAGGCCAAGGGCATCGGCAACCCCGTGATCTACGTCGGCGCGAAAACCGGCCGCGATGGCATTCACGGCGCCTCACTGCTGGCCTCGGCGGAGTTCACGGAAGAATCGAAGCAAAAGCGCCCCAACGTGCAAGTGGGCGACCCGTTCATGGAAAAGCTGCTGCTCGAAGCCTGCCTCGAAGCCATGCAAACCGGCGCGGTCGTCGCGATTCAGGACATGGGCGCCGCCGGGCTCACGTGCTCGACGATGGAGATGGCCTCGCGCGGTGGCACCGGCATCGAAATCGATCTCGCCAAAGTTCCCCAGCGCGAAACCGGCATGACGCCTTACGAAATCATGCTCAGCGAATCGCAGGAGCGTATGCTCCTCGTCGCAGAAAGAGGCCGCGAACGCGAAGTCCTCGACGTTTTCAACAAGTGGGGACTCGATGCCGTCGTTGTCGGCACCGTCACCGACGGCGGCATCGCGAAAGTTTTGAATCATGGCCAAGTCGCCGCGAAAATTCCCGCGCATCCGCTTGCCGAAGAAGGCCCCGTCTACCGCCGCCCCATCGCGCGGCCGCCGCTGCGCCACGAGACGCCCGCCGATTGGTTTTCATTCTCCCCCGAAGGCGCAAATCTCACCGGGAATTTTGCAAAGTTGCTCGCGTCTCCGGCTATAGCATCCAAGCGCTGGATCACCGAGCAATACGACACAAGCGTGCGGACGAACACGCTTGCGGGTCCCGGTGAAAGTGACGCCGCAGTCGTGCGCATCAAGGACCCGCAGACCGGAATCGTAAAACGTGCTCTGGCTCTTGCCACCGACGGCAACGGCCGCTGGTGCCAGCTAAATCCGCGGGTCGGCGCGATGCACGCCGTCGCCGAAGCGGCTCGCAACGTCGCCACATCGGGCGCGCGCCCGATCGCCGCAACGAATTGCCTCAATTTCGGCAGCCCGGAAAAACCGGAAGTCATGTGGCAATTCAGCGAAGCTATCGACGGCCTCACCGTCGCCTGCAACGAACTCGGCACGCCCATTACGGGGGGGAACGTCAGCTTCTACAACGAAACTCTCGGCAAATCCATTTACCCGACGCCGGTCATTGGTATTCTCGGCATTCTTGAAGACGTATCGCATGTTCTAAAAATCGCGTTTCGCGCCGAAGGCGACGTTATTCTCTTGCTCGACGGCTCGAATCCTTCCGTTTCCTCGATAGGGGCGCGGCAAGTCGCGCCTCTGCAAGACGATCAATCCTCCGAAGTCGCGCGCGAATTTTCCTCCTCCGAATATTCCAAGACTATCGCGGGCATCGTCTCCGGCGGACCCCCAGCTATCGATCTAGCCGCCGAAAAACGCCTGATCGATTGCCTGGTGGCTGTCGCCTCAGACTGCTCCGTGCAATCCGCCCACGACATCTCCGACGGCGGCATCGCCGTCACCCTCGCCGAATCCTGTTTCGCCGCTGCGCCCTCCGACGCAGGGGCCGGGCATGCCGCGCCCGCCTTGGGCGCAAATGTAAAGCTGGATGCCGATGGTCCGGCCGAACACGCGCTCTTCAACGAACGTGGCGCCCGCTGTGTCGTGTCCGTGTCCCCCACAAAACTTGCCGCCGTTCTCGCAACTGCGAGACAATACGGAGTAGGCGCGCACGAGATGGGCAAAGTGCACCTTGGCAGCGCGCTTCGCATCGAATACAAGGGGAGCGCAGTCGTCGATTCCCCCCTCGACTCCCTGCGCGGCATTTGGGCCAATTCGCTCGAACAGAATCTTGAAGCTCGTTCGTAGTTGTGCGACAGCTCTCAGAATGATGCAACCTCTCGCCTTCGCAGACGATCACTTTCACGACGAGTGTGGTGTGTTTGGCGTGTTCGGTCATCCCGAAGCCGCGAATCTCGCCTATCTCGGCCTCTACGCGCTGCAGCATCGCGGCCAGGAATCCGCCGGCATCGTTTCGAGCGACGGCACGGATCTCCACCTCCACCGAGACATGGGCGAGGTCGAAGAAATTTTTCAGCCCAGCGTGCTCGCCGAACTTCCTGGAAGCCTCGCCATCGGCCACACGCGCTACTCCACGGCTGGCGATAAGGCCTTGCTCAACGCACAGCCCATCACAATTGACTGCAACAAGGGCAAACTCGCGCTGGGCCACAACGGCAATCTCACCAACGCCGCCGAATGGCGGCGTAAACTCGAGCATCGCGGCTCGATTTTCCAGACGAACAGCGACACTGAAGTGATCGTGCATCTCATCGCCCGTTCGCAAGCCCGCAATCTCTCGGCCGCGCTCGGCGACGCTCTGAACCAAGTCGAGGGCGCCTACTCGCTGCTCGTGCTAACGCAGGACGAACTCTACGCCGTGCGCGATCCTCGCGGCTTCCGTCCGCTCGTGCTCGGTAAGCTCAATCTCCCCACCGGCGGCGAAGTTTGGCTCGTCGCTTCGGAGACTTGCGCGTTCGATCTGCTTAACGCTCAATACGTCCGCGAAATCGAGCCAGGCGAAATGGTGCGCATCTCCCGCTCCGGCATCGAGTCCATCCACTTCGCGCCGCAAAAGCAGCGTCAGCAATGCATTTTCGAGCACGTCTATTTCGCGCGGCCGGACAGCATTATTTTCGGCCGCAGCGTCAACGAAAGCCGCGAAGCGCTCGGCCGCCTGCTCGCGCGGGAGCATCCCGTGGACGCCGATATCGTCGTGCCCGTGCCGGATTCCGGCGTTCCCGCCGCCGTCGGTTACGCGCTCGAATCGAAAATTCCTTTTCGAATGGGTTTGATCCGCAATCACTACATCGGCCGCACCTTCATCGAACCTTCGCAAGCCATCCGCAACTTCGGCGTTAAGCTGAAACTCAATCCCATCCGCGGCCTCATCGAAGGCCAGCGCGTCATTCTCGTTGACGATTCCATCGTCCGCGGCACCACCAGCCGCAAAATCGTGCGCATGGTACGCGAAGCCGGCGCGCGCGAAGTTCACGTGCGCATCAGTTGCCCGCCCACCATTTCTCCGTGCTATTACGGCGTGGACACGCCCACGCGCGAAGAGCTCATCGCCTCCTCGAATTCTCCCGAGGAAATTTGCAAGTTCCTCGGCGCGGATTCGCTCGGCTACGTTTCGCTGCCCTCGCTTCGTCAGGCCGTGGATGACACCCAAGGCAAGTTTTGTACGTCTTGTTATACCGGTGTCTATCCGACGGATCTCGTGCAGCTTGAGGTCCGCGAAACCAACGGAAACGCTTCGGACGCGAAGCACGGCGATGTTACAGATAACGCACCTGTGGAAAGGCCCGTCGCGGTGCAACATGAAGGCTGACGCCAAGAACAAAGCTGGGAGCAAGGAATCCGACAAAACCGCCGAAGCAGCCAAGCTTCCCATGGGCAAGCGCGTGCAGCGCGAAATCATCGCCTGGTTCTGGGTGGGGCTTGCGTTTCTGCTCATCAATGGGACCATCGGCCAGGCGCGCGTCATTCCTTCCGGCTCGATGGAGAACACGCTGCTCATCGGCGATCATCTGATCATGAGCCGCATCGGCTACGACGCCGGTATTCCTTTCACCAATTGGCATGTGCCGCTCTGGCGCAATCCCAAGCGCCAGCAAATCATCATTTTCAAACCGCCCTTCGCACCCGATCAACCTGATTACGTGAAACGCGTCATCGGCCTGCCTGGCGATACCGTCGATATTCGCGGAGGCTCCGTCTGGATTAACGGAGAGCAGCTCAAAGAGAACTACACGACAGGCCCCACGGAACTCGTGCCGGCAGATTACGTGTCGCCATACCCCGATGCAGTAGTGCTTCGCTTTCCATACAAGGTTCCTCCACACTGCTACCTGGCCCTCGGTGATAACCGCGGTAACTCACTGGACAGCCGCTTCTGGGGCTGCGTTCCGCGAAAAGATATTATCGGCACTCCGGTCATGATTTATATGTCGCTTGAAGCGCCGGGAGACGCCTGGGAGCCCGGCGAGATTCGCGAAAGATTCTTGGCCTACGCGGATGCCATAATTCATCCGAGTACTGTGCGCTGGAAGCGCCTGTTCCGGACATTTTGAGCCGGACGTTGGATGCGCGTGTTTGAGCCGAGTCGCCCATCCGGCAAGAGGTTTGCGCGCTCAGCCTGAGGATTTCGCCGCGACCCCGCCGCGGCAGCTTATAGTTCATTCCGCAAAGAGCACGACGGGTGCGAATCTGCGCCCGGAAAAAACGAAAGCGAATTCATCGCCGATGAAATATGCCGACGCCGGAGTGAACATCGCCATCGCTGATGAAGTGAAGCAGCGCATCCGGCACCACGCCAACCGCACGTTCACCTCGGGCGTCCTCGGCGGCATCGGCGGCTTCGGCGCCCTCTTCGCGCTCGACAACAAAAAATGGAAGGAGCCGGTCCTTGTCTCGAGCGCCGACGGCGTCGGCACCAAGCTGAAAATCGCCATCGCCATGGGCGTGCACTCCACCGTCGGCGGCGATCTCGTCAATCATTGCGTCAACGATATTCTTGTTCAGGGCGCATCGCCGCTTTTTTTCCTTGATTACCTTGCCATGGGAAACCTCGACCCTGCCGTGATCGAGCAGTTGGTTGAAGGCATGGGCCGCTCCTGCCGCAAAGCCGGATGCGCGTTGATTGGAGGTGAAACCGCGGAAATGCCCGGATTTTATCCTCCCGGAGAATATGATCTCGCGGGCTTCATCGTCGGCGTGGTCGAACGCAAGAAACTTCTCACTGGAAAATCCGTCAAGCCCGGCGATACGCTCTTCGCCCTTCCATCCGCGGGCTTGCACACCAATGGCTACTCGCTGGCCCGCAAACTGATCTTTGAAATTGCCAAGTTGAAACCGGACACATACGTCGCCGAAGTCGGCAACAAAATCGGTGCGGAGCTCTTGAAACCCCATTTGTGCTACGCACCCGCGCTTAAGAATATCGTCGCGCGTGGCTGGGTCTCCGCTCTCGCGCATATCACAGGCGGAGGCATCCTGGGAAACTTGCCTCGCGTCCTGCCGTCAGGCGTCAAGGCGCAAATCGATCTCGCGTCCTGGCCCGTTCCGCCCATTTTCAAGCTTCTCGCCGAACTGGGAAAAATAGAGACCAACGAATTGCTGCAATCCTTCAATATGGGCGTGGGCATGATCCTCGTCGTGCCTCCGGCTCATGTCACATCCGTCGAAGCCGATCTCAAACGCCGCCGCGAGAAATTCTTCCGCATCGGCCGCATCGAACGCGGCGATTCCGGCAAACCTCGCGTCGCCCACTCCGGCTCGCTCAACCTTTAGACCATCCAGTGGGACAGGCACTCCTGCCTGCCTCTTTCTCATGTCCGCGCCCTCCGCACCCACTGTGAAAATCCCTTTTCCTGTTTTTTCCCGTTTCTATCTTCCATCCGAAGCCGCATAGTTCGGATGTTTCGCCCGTCCGCGCATCTTCATTTCCCGCGCCACGCGCTTCAGCCATCGCAGCTCCGTCTTAAACTGTTCGATCATCAAGCTCACCATCCACACAGCCTCATGGTAAGGATGCCCCACTTCCTCCAGAATGGACCGCAGCACCTCCTTTTCTCGCGCAAGTTCCTCCTCGAGAAATTTCTGCCGCCGCTGGATTTGCTTTTGAAACGCTCTCGGCCGTGCCTGCCAGGAGAGCGCGACCCACGTCAGAAACGGCGGACGGTCGCGCTGCGTTGTCCAGTCCTGCCGTTCGAGAGCCTCGGCCAGCGCCGTGCGCCCCTTCGCTGTTGTCTCAAAGCTGCTCCGCTCGGGCCCAGAAGCGGGCTCATCCGTTTCGAGAGAACGAATTAATCCAGCCCGCGCCAGCTTCTCCAGCGAATAGTAAACCTGCGGTCGCGAAATCCCCGCCCAACTCCGTATCTCGCGCCGCTCGAGTTCCGCATTCGCCTGATACCCATGCATGGGCCGTTCCGCCAGTAAACTCAGCAGCACCAAATCCGGCGTCGTCAATCCCAATTTCTTGTCGGCGC
The DNA here is from genome assembly GCA_963718945.1 of uncultured Acidobacteriota bacterium. Taxonomy (GTDB): domain Bacteria; phylum Acidobacteriota; class Terriglobia; order Acidiferrales; family UBA7541; genus Acidiferrum. The sequence goes on from CAVRAJ010000002.1 coordinate 180,949, forward strand.
TAGTCTTTCTTCTCAATCTCTCCATGCTCCTCTGCGCACTCTGCGTCTCTGCGTCTCTGCGTCTCTGCGTTATCTTTTTTCTCTTTGTTATTTCCTTATGTCCCTGCTGCGCTTCTTCCTTTTTCTGCTCCCACCACCACTGGCATTTTTCCGCCGCCAGCCGCGGATTCTTCGCCTGCGCCACCGCCGCGCAAAACGTATCCAGGACGCATGGGTCCTGCCGCTGCCCGGTCGTGCGCTCCATCCTTTCATACATCCGCTGCGGATTCTGCCGCGCCAGTTGCGCCACGCTGCGAATCCCCAACATCTCGAAATCCCGCAGCATTGCGGGCCCAATCGAAATCAAGTCCGCGAGCTCCCGCGTTTTTACAGCCATCAAAACCTCCTTGACAACCGTTTTTAACTCTCGTATCCTCAGCTAGTCTAAACAAGACTAGTGTTCTCGGCAAGGAGAATATAGACATGGGCGCCCTTGTTTCATTCGTCATCCCGAACGGAGTGAGGGATCTGTTTCTAGCTTCTCGCCTTGCTGCGTTAGAGTTCGCCGCTCTCGCGCTCGCCTTGTTTTTCGTCGTGCCGTCGCCGCAAGCTAATCAAATCGAGGAGAAGAAACCCATGAACGTGAAGAAAATCACTCCGGTCCTGCTTGTCAATGAAATCGAACCCATCCTGCCCTTCTGGATCGATTGCCTCGGCTTCGCCAAAACTATCGAAGTCCCCGACGGGAACAAGCTGGGCTTTGTCGCCTTTCAAAAAGGGAGCGTCGAGGTGATGTATCAAACATACGAGAGCGTGGAAAAAGACGCGCCGCCCGCCATGGCCGCGGCAGCGAGAAAAGGACCGACCTATCTGTATCTGGAAGTGGACGACCTGGACCCCGTCCTCGCCGCCATGAAAGACGTGCCCAAGGTCATGCCCGAGCACACTGCCTTTTACGGCATGCGCGAATTCGCCGTCCAAGACCCAAGCGGCCATTTCATCACCTTCGCCCAGCAAGCCGCTCCGCCGAAGCACTAGCACGCACTTATAGTCGCGTCCTCTCTTCTGCAGGGCACAGCATGCTGCGCCCTGCTTGGCAAGGCGTCAATTCACGTAAGATTTTTTTCAAACGCCCAGACTCACTGCTTCGGCGTGTTGCTCGGCAGAGGCGGCGCACGTCGCTCGGCCTCAGCTATAACCGCGATAGACCGCGCCCCATTCTTCCCGACTGACCGCACGGCAAAAAAGTGGTTGTCGGTCGAAACGTCTATCAAAACGGTCTGCCCAGCCGCCGCCGCAAAATCATAAACGCTCCACCGAGCCTCGGTCGTCTCTCGCCACAATATTTCAAATCCCGCGCGGTCGGCATCATCCTCCGCCAGCCACGCGATCTTCGCATCGGGAGTCACGGCTCCTGTCAACCGCACTTTTGTCGGCGGAGCGGGTGCCAGCGCCAGTTGCCGCAGTGCTTCGGCGTTATCGCGCGCCACATTCGCCATAAACGTGAAATTCAAATATTTTTCCAGATCGCCATATTCGATGCCGTCTTCCGTGCGCGGCGTCTGGTGCTGATGTTGGTAATTTTCCAGCGGCTCCGTGAAGCGTACCGCCGGGTCTCCCGCTTTCCAAAACGGATAGTGATCGCCGCCGCGCCCGTAACGGTCCAGACGAAAAATCATGCGAATCGCCGAGCGTCCATCGATCTCTTCAATCGCACGTGCCAGCTCGCGCGAAGGCGAATCGCAATCTTCGATGTCTCCGTTACCGGAGAAAACGCGCACGCGATGCGGCCCGCCCGGCGCCGGGTCCGCGCCCACGATGTCGTTATCCATCATTCCCCCGACCGCGTACCCTTGCTGCTTCACCCATTCGAGCATGTGCGTGCTTCCGAGCAGTCCTTGCTCTTCACCCGAAAAGGCGGCAAATATCACAGTCGCGCGCCCTCCATGCCCGGCCGCAGCCGCTTTACTCAGCAGACGCGCGGACTCCAACATGACCGCCACGCCGGACGAGTCGTCGTCGGCCCCTGGCGCATCGGCCTCGGCATCCATCACTTTCGAAGGCCGCGAGTCAAAGTCGCCATCGACAATAAAAACCGTCTTCGCCAGCGTGGCATCCGTGCCTGGTAAAATACCGTACACGTTTTCCAGGTGGACGGGCTTCCCCCCGGTCCGCTCCGCCGTCATCTCGAATTTGTCCACGACGACTTGCAACTTGCCGCCGGATTCCTTCGCGATCGCGTTGAACCGCGTCACGATGAAGTCGCGCCCGCAGCCAATTCCGCGCTTCGGATCTGTCCACGAGGAGAGCGTCAGCCTCGTCCCGCAACTGACTTGTTCGTGGATCAACTCGCGCATCGTCTTTTCATTCACCGAAGTCCGCGCGATCGCGCCCGCCGGCCGCGGCAAAATCTTTGGATGTGGCCCCCCGGTCAACGGCTCGGCCGGATCATGCGAAGCACTCTGCGCCTTCGCATGGGCACTCGTCTGCGCTCCGGCGGTTGCTCCAAGCAAAACGGCCAGCCCTGCAAGAATTGCCGCCCGCCAAAATTCCTTACCAGTTTTTATCCAGAATCTATTCATCGTGGCCGCTTTCCATTTGAAGTAGTCTTCGTCAGCGTCGGCATTCTAACCCCGCGGCGCTTACTTTGCGACGCAATTACTCGCCGCTTGGTTACGCGCGTCCGTTTTGCCGATGCGCGAGGTTGTGTTAACGTTTTCTGTTTATGAACAAGCGCATAGGCGTGCTGCTGAGCGGCCGGGGTTCGAATTTCGAGGCGCTTGCGGAGAGCGTTGTCTGCGGCCGAATCCCGAACGCGGAAATTGCGATTGTCATCAGCAACCGCGACGGTGCGCCCGGCATCGAACGCGCCAATGCTCGCGGCATCGCCACGCGCGTGATTCCTTCCAAAGGATTGGAGCGGGAAACCTATGACCGCGAGGTTGTCGCGGTCCTGAACCAGCGCAGAGTCGACCTGGTCTGCCTCGCAGGTTACATGCGGCTCTTGTCGCCTTATTTTGTGGCTTCTTTCCCGAACCGCATCCTGAATATTCACCCTTCGCTGCTGCCTTCGTTCCCTGGCCTCGAATCGCAGCGGCAAGCGTTAGAATATGGCGTCAAATTCGCCGGATGCACCGTGCATTTTGTGGACGAAAATCTCGACGCAGGTCCCATCGTGCTGCAAACGGTTGTGCCCATAAATGACGACGATACCGGCGACACTCTCTCGGCGCGAATTTTGCAGGAGGAACACAGGATTTATTCCGAGGCCGTGCGAATCGTTCTTGAAGGCCGTTTCAAAATCGAAGGCCGCCGCGTCATTCGAACAACTTAAAAATGCCCGAGACTAAATTCAAACCGGTTGAAGTACAACTCGCCTATCTCAAGAAAGGCGCCGCCGAAATCATCCCCGAAGCCGATCTCAAGACGAAGCTCGAAAGCTCGCTGAAGACCGGCAAACCGCTGCGAGCCTATCTTGGCGTGGACCCGACCGCGCCCGACATTCACCTCGGCCACACGGTGGTCCTTCGCAAGCTAAAACACTTTCAGGATCTCGGCCACACCGCCATCTTCCTGATCGGCGATTTTTCCGCGATGATCGGCGACCCCACTGGTCAATCTGAAACGCGCCCGCCGCTGACCCGCGAGCAGGTTGACGCCAACGCCAAGACCTATCTCGCGCAAGTATTCAAACTCCTCGATCCTCAAAAAACCGAAGTCCGCTACAACAGCGAGTGGCTCGACAAACTGACCAGCCAGGAAGTCATCCGCATCTGCGGTCATTATAGCCTCGCCCGCATGCTCGAGCGCGAAGACTTCCGCTCCCGCCTCGAACACCACCAGCCGATCTCCGTCCATGAACTCCTGTACCCGCTTCTCACCGCCTATGACGCTGTCGCCCTCAAATCAGACGTCGAGATCGGCGCGACCGAGCAGAAGTTCAATATTCTGGTACACCGCGACATCCAGCGCGCGTACGGCCTTGCCGGCGAAGTCGCCCTCACCATGCCCATCCTCGTCGGCCTCGACGGCCAGCGCAAAATGTCCAAAAGCCTCGGCAACTACATCGGTATCACCGAATCGTCAACGGATATTTTCGGCAAAATCATGTCTATCCCCGACGAACTGATGTGGGCCTACTACGACCTGGTGACCGATCGAACGCACGAGGAAATCGCCGCACTGAAAAAAGAAGTCGCAAGCGGCATAGCCCATCCCATGGATGTGAAGATGCGCCTGGCACAGGAAGTAATCGCCGGCTTCCAAGGCGATGAAGCCGCCCGCAAAGCCGCTGAACATTTCCAACGCGTCTTCCGCGACCGCCAAGCCCCTGAAGGATCTCTCGAAATTTGCATTCGGTGGGATCCAATGGCCGGCGGGCTTTGGCGGGAAGACGTGAAAGATGGGGATATCCTAAAGCTCGGACAATGGCTTCCTCTCGAAGTTGCAGCAACCGGTAGCGAGAAGTGGTCGAAGCTGCTTGTTCAGATCAAACGAGTCAGCTCGACCAGCGAAGCCGAGCGATTGATAAAACAAGGAGCGGTCGAAATTGACGGGAATTTGCTAAGGGATCCTACTTCCAAAATCAGCCTGATTGAGCCGCGTAACTCGCTCGTTCGGCTAGGAAAAAAACAGTTCTTCCGCCTAGTGATCGGTTAATATTCGCTACTCTCTTGAGTTACGCCAAAGCTTCTCCGACCAACTGCGCCACATGCTCCGCAATTGACGGCGCCGCTGTCAATCCCGGCGACTCGATGCCTACCAACTGAATCGCATTCGGCACCTTCGCGTCGCGTTCAATCACAAAATCCGCGATGCCATGGCCCGTAGGCGGCACCAGTTTTGGCCGCAACCCCGAGTAACCCAGATGCAAATCGCTCTCTTCAATTTCCGGCAAAAGCGTTCTCGCGCTTTCCGCAAACGCGGCAATCGGCAGCCGGTTCTTCTCATAGTTTTCTTTTCCGTCAACGTACGTCGCCGTGGGCCCCAGCAGAACAGTCCCCCACAGCGTTTTCGTGAAGTGCACGCCGAGACTCAACCCGTCGTGGTGCGGCAGCGGATACACGAGATCGTTGATCAAGGAAGCGCGTGGTCCGCGCACCTCGCAATACTCGCCGCGCACCGGATAAATCTTCCACGAATTGTTGCCCATCAACGACGCCACTTCATCTGCGTAAAGGCCAGCCGCATTAATCACGCAACGCGCCTCGATCGTTTCTCCTTGCGCGCTTTCCTCATCTCCGATCAGCAAGCCAACCCGTATCGCGCCTCCCACCGGATCCAGCGAAACAACACGCGCGTGCGTGACGATGTTCGCGCCCTGTCCGGCAGCCACGCGCGCATAAGCGTGCACCAACTCCTCGGCTGACACGATGCCAGTCGAAGGAACCTCAATCGCCGCCGCCCCCGCAATGTGCGGCTCGCGCTTGCGAATCTCCGCCGCTCCGATCAGCCGCAGCCCTTCCACGCCGTTGTCTTCGCCTTTTTTCTTAAGCGCCGCAAGGTCCGCTTCTTCATGCGCATTGGCCGCAACCACCAGCTTTCCCGTGTGGCGAAACGGAACATTATGTTTCTTGCAGAACTCATACGTCAGCCGATTGCCTTCGATGCAATGCCGCATCTTTAAGGAATTTTTCGGATAGTAGATCCCGGAGTGAATGACGCCGCTATTGCGCGAACTCGTTGCCATGCCGAGCTTCGGATTTTGCTCGACAAGGAACACGTCTTGCCAGCGCGCCGAAACCGCGCGCGCGATGGCGCAGCCGACGACGCCACCTCCGATTACTAGAATGTTCGCTTGGTCCATGAATGCATTTTATCCGCGGAGGTTATCCGTGGACATTGATTTCGTCGAAGAACGGTTTGCATTCGGCAAGCCGCGCCTGCGAACCGTCGTGTACCGCATAAACCGCGTTCTTCTTTTCTTCGTAATGGTTGCGCCACAGCGAAGCCGCCCCGTGCACGCCATCTTTATTCAGCGCATAAAAGAAAATGTGAAAGGTCGAGAGCTTTTTCTTGTCGTTGTCGTAATTGTGAGCGACGCGCGCCAACGCCTCAAGACAAGCCTCCTCGGGTGACTTCCCGCGGCGCATCATCTCCACGATGGTGTGCCCGCCGGCAATCTTGATGTTCTCCTCGCCTTTTCCAGTCGAGCCCGCCGCACCTACTTCATTATCCACGAAGCATCCCGCTCCGATGATCGGCGAATCGCCAACGCGCCCGGGAATTTTCCAGGCCAATCCGGCGGTCGTCGTCGTGGCCGAAATGTCTCCTTTTTCATTCACGGCCATGCACGGAATCGTGCCCGTCGGCGGATGCGCGATCACGCGCTCCGCATAAGCGATTTTCTCTTTATCGCCATCGAAGATCGCGGCAACTTGTTCTTTCCATTCTGGACTGTCGATGCCTGGCCTCCAATTCACCGAGGACGACGCCTTCCAAGCCAGCCAGATCTTGCGTGAATGCTGGGTGAGCATGTTCACGTCTTCAAATCCTTCGTCCACCGCAAAGCGGTGCGCTCCTTCGCCCACAATCATGATGTGATTTGTTTTCTCCATCACGGTTTGCGCCAGCCGCGCGGCGTTTTTGATGCGCCGCAGCCCGGCGACCGAGCCTGCGCGGTGCGTCGGGCCATGCATCACGCAAGCGTCCAGTTCGACTTCGCCTTCCTCATTCGGCAAGCCGCCGTAGCCCACGGAATCGTCGTTGGGGTCGTCTTCGACGACAGTGACCGCAGCGATCACGGCGTCCAACGTGTCGCCGCCCTTCTTCAGAATGTCCATGCCCTTATCCAGTGCGTGGAGTCCGTTGGCGCTCGAGACGATGATTGGTCGAATTCCTCGTGCGGGAGCGACGGGCAAAGCATGCGGTAGCGCAGCCGCATCCCCGGAAAGCGGCCGCGCGATAAGTTTGCCCGCGCTGGCGGCAAAACTGCTGGCAAGAGACGTAAGAAAGAATTTGCGGCGTGACCACAGTTCCATGGAAGTCCTCCTCAATGTGCGGTGGAAATATACAAGCCGAAGCGCAAGATTGGAAGTCGTAGGGTCAGTCTTTTGTGGCTGACCGCTTTCCTCAGCCAGATTGAAACGTAACGATCACAAGGGGTTTGCTACCTGGTTCCTTTGCCACATTCGAAACCCGCCCACGAAAGCGTTTTCGTTGCTGCCGAGACGCGCGCCCGCTGGCAGCTTCTTCAATTTCTTGCTATTTCCTCCGCCCAGCACCACATAATCCGCTTCCAGCGCGGTCTTCAGTCTCTTCGTGACCTTCGCCACGCAGCGGCGCCACTTTTTCTTCCCCATGCGTTCCAGCCCACGCAACCCGAGATAGTCCTCGTAGCTCTTGCCGTTTTTATATGCCAAATGCGCCAGTTCCATCGGCTGCAGGATTCCGTCGACGATCATCGCCGATCCCAGCCCGGTCCCTAATCCCAGAAACAGCATCCGGCCACCTTTGTAACTGCCGACAGCTTGCATGGCAGCGTCGTTTAGGACTTTCACCTGACACCCAAACGCTTTCTGAAAGTTGAATCCCACCCATCCGCGCCCCAGATTATGCGGCTCACGAAGTGGACGCCCATTGATAATCGGCCCCGGATAACCCAGCGAGATACAGTCGAACGTCCAATCGGAGACGGATTTCCTCACTAATTGAACCATCTTGCGCGGCGTCATCGTCGGGCCAGAAGGATACTTTCGCGGCTCTTTTTGTCCCGTCGCCAGCAGCTTTACGTTTGTGCCTCCAACGTCAATCACCAGAACTTTCGGAGATTTTCCTGTTTGCCCGGCTTTCATGGCCGCTCCTGTAATGGATAACCCGTTGCGGGGTCTCTTTCGAGGCCTTGAGGATTCTAGTTGGAACCGGCGATGCCACGAAGGGAATTCGCAGTCTTCGCAGTGCACGGAGCTAGAACTGCGGAACCTTTTCCACGTAAGCCTGCCCGTCTGCCCCAAGATAACTGACGGTCCTCGCCCCCATGTCTACGCGGTATCTTACAACTCCGGCGCGGGCAATTTCCTGGAGGAACACCATATAATCCGGCTTGGTTTTGTTTCCTTCGATGGCCAGCTTAATTCCCGCAGCGTCAAAATTTGCGCTGGGTTTCAAAGCAATGAATGACCTTGGCGGAGGCTCAGAGATCGCGTCTCCCGACCCGTGATAGAGGATGCCGTGTGTAGCGACGTCTGTTTCGTAGTACTCGACGCCGGCCTCTTTGAGAGCATCAAAGATTTTGGGGTAAGCCCACTTCTCCTGCTTGCTCTTCGTAAAAATCTCTTCGACGCGCTTCTTGTTGAGCACCGGCATCTCCATTGCGGCCTCCTTGAGACGCCATCTTATCACCCGGGGAGACAACTCTAGAAAGGCGTGGCTTGGCTCAGGGCTGGTACACCCAGGCTGCAGGAGTCGCGGGGAGACCGCCGTCGCTTTCGGCGTAACCGCCAGTGATCAACGCTTTGCCGTCCGAGAGAGGAGTTGCGGACGCGAAGAAGCGGGCGGCTCCCAAGGATCCTGGAACCCTGATGAAGATGCCGGTGTTTTCGTCATACAACTCAGCGAAAGGGCCACCCCCGGCGACAAGGACTCTGCCGTTTGGAAGCAGGGCCACGGCTGCGGGCAATTTGAAGCGCGGCGTATTCATCGCGCCGGTGGCCGTGAAAGTTCCGAACGCGGGATCGTAAATTTCGGCGCTCGCATATTCGCCGTGCCAGTCTCGGTTATCGGAACCGCCGGCGATAAGAACTCTTCCGCTGCGAAGAAGAATCGCGGCGTGTTTGTGCCGGCCCACGGTCATCTGGCCCGTCGGAGTGAACTTCCCAGTGGCGGGATCGAAGAGTTCCGCGGAGCGATTGACATTTTGCGATGGGTAGTGGCCCGAGCCCCCGCCAGCAATCAAGATTCTGCCGTCTTTAAGAGCTGTCGCGGTGTGCGCGCCACGCGGCTCGGCCATGCTTCCGGTCAACGTGAATTTGCCAGTTGCTGGATCGTAAATCTCGGCGGAGTTAAGCGCATTTTCCTCGCGATCTACACCTCCCGCAATCAGTACTCGTCCGTCCGCGAGAAGTGTGGCCGTGTTGCCGGCGCGCTCCACGATCAAGTTTCCAGTGGAAGTGAAACCATTTGTCGCTGGATCATAGATTTCGGCGGACCCGCGAACATGATAGCGGCCGGTCCAGCCGCTGGCTATCAGCACTTTGCCGTTTTTCAAAAGCGTGGCCGTGTGACCGGAACGTCCAATGGACATACTGGCTGCAGGCTCGAAAGTTCCTGAGCTTGGATCATAAAGTTCAGCCGTTGTGTACGGGTTGGATTCGCCACCGCTCCCAGCAAATCCGCCGGCTATAAGCACCTTACCGTTTGGGAGAAGCGTGGACGAATGGCTTGCGCGGGCGATATGCATCGCCGCGATTTCAGTCACCGAGCCGGTTCTGGAAGGCCAGGGAGCAGCGCCGCCTCGCGAGAAACAGAGCAAAGGGACGAGTATCAGCGAGAGAAGGAACAAACCCGCTGTTCTTGCGGGAGACGATTTCATGGGATCCCTCACAGGTTCATTTGCTGTCGTGCAAGACGCGCGTAAGGAGCCCGGTGTTAACACATTTTCTTCTGAGGAGGAAGTACGAAACGCGCGGCAAACTAGTGAGGCGCAAGCGCTGTGGAGAAACTGCCGTGACCGGCAATGTCGTAAAGATGAAGCAGGTCGGCAGCGCGCTTGAGCAAGCTGGCGGGCAACTCGCCAGGTTGGTAATCAACCCAGCCCGTAGTGAAGTTGAGCGGAGCCTTCTCCCCGGACGAGCTCACTTCCACGGAGCCGAGCCGGTTCAAGACTTGCTTGACCTCGTTCACGCCGCATTCGGGAAGCAAGAGTAGAAAATCGTCGTCGTTCAATCGCGCGGCAATGTCCGAGCCGCGGCTGGCTCTTTTTAGCCTCCGGGCAAGCTCTTTGAGCGCGGCGTCCACGGCGGACTTGCCGTATCGCCCGGCAAGCTGCGAAAACTCTTCCACATGGACCGTCGCGAGGCTCAGCGCCGTATTCTGCCGGCGCGCGCGCGCGATCTCTTTTCCGAGGTGCTGCTCGAATCCAGAGCGCGTGTACAAACCTGTGACCGGATCCAGTCCCGGCGCCTCCGTAAATTGCTGAGAGAGAGCTTGCGCCTCGATCGGCTGAACGGTGGAATGCTCCCGCATTCGCCGGAAAGACCACTGCCGATAAAGCAGCCACGCGTTGAAAATGAGGACCAAACAAAGCGTCGCCCAGCGTGCTTGATCCGACCGGATCTCATAAAAATAGTCCGCGTGCCGAAAAAAGGAGTGAATCGAGGAGAGCAGGAAGGCGACGCCCGAGAGCGCGGTGACGAGCAAGGCAGAGAGCCACAGCCACCACTCGCTTCGCGAAATCTGCTGCGGGCTGAAGCTGTCTGGCAGAACGCGGAAATGGCCGCTGCCCTCGAGGGGCGAGAGTTTTGGCTTGTTCGCGGAGGTTCCCAAGACCGGTTTCATTTTGTGAACTGGAGATCCTGCACCAATCAATGTAGGCGCGCGCGGCAAACCGAGGCAACAACGAAAAAGTACAGGCTCATGCGATTCAAGAACCTGACCCTGCGGGCAGGTGCGGCGAAGTATGCAGATCACCCGCCGTGAAAATTGCCCGTCCAATTCACACGGCTGGAGATCGGCGCTAGAGCACGGTGCCGTTCACCACAGTCGCCGTGGGAGATTTTGCGGCGCCGAGAGGCGCGTGTTCGAGCACTTTGCGTGCATAGAGCGCGACGTTTTTTACGCCGGCGGCATAGGCGGGATTGGGGTTTCGCACGCCGCCGTTGTACGCCCCTATGGCCCGATCGACATCACCGCCAAAGCGGTCCAGCAAATCCCGCAGAACAAGCCCGGCGTAAGTCGTGAGGACTTCGCTGTCAACGGAATTTACATCCAGTTGGCGAGAAGGCCGCAGGCGCTCAGGCAACTGGTCATAGTGGCGATTGTCCTTCAAGTAGAGCTGGTGCGCTGCGCGAAGCGTTTCGCGGGAAATTTGCCAGGTGCCGATCGAATAGTCGCTCACGAGAACGCGTTTGCGGCCGCGCTCGAGAACGATGTCGCCGCGTTCAGCGCGCTTTTTCCAGACGGCGTGCGTGAGGTCGCCATCGACATTCATGTAGTTGTTTTCCATGGCCCCGACGCCGAGAAAATAGTCGAGCGGCAGATCGTAAAAATGCGCGACATCAAGAATATCGGAAGCGAGGCGCAGCGCTTGATGATGAGTGAGCGGTTGCGGAGCGCTCGTGCTTTGACCGACGACGCGCCAGTCCGTCTGCGATTTGAAAACGAGAAAGTCCGCAAGCGCGGGGAGCAATTGGAACGAAGGAAGAGTTTCTAGCCTTTGTTCGGTGGGCATGTTGTAGGCGTTCTCGAACATGCGGCTTTGCTGTTGGGCGATGGCAAGATCCTGACTGGTCCAGGCGACGAGTTCATAGCGACTGATGAGGCCATGAAATTCCATCCGGTTGAGGCGAGGGACAGCGGTCAGCTGATCATTTTCGACCAGCAGAAAAATTTTATAATTCACTCGCTTGCCGGCGCGGCCTACGGTCAAAAAAATTTTCGAAGCGTCGTCCGAATCGCGGCCGCGGAGATACTCGTAGCGAAGGAAGGCTTCCAGTTGGTCGTCGAACGATGCGATTTCGGCGCAAGAAACCTCACTTGAAAATGGGATTGCGATGTTTCGGCCCCGGATCTTCGGAGCGAGATGCCGATGTTGCACGGAGACGCGCATGTGACGCGGCCAAAGGCGGTTGGCAGTCCATAAAGATAGCGCGAACGCCGAGAGAGCAAGGGCTGACAGCATGCGTGAAGAGAAAAGTTTTGCTGCGGCGGCGCGGAAGAGATTGCGGGTTAGTTTTTTGGCTGGCATGGTTGCAGCCCTCGTTGCTTTCGATGGTGGTGCGTACTCGCAAGAGGAGAGTGCAAGACGACTGCCGCTTGAAACGATGCGAGGCTCGGCCGTAACCAACAGAAAATAAGTGTGTTAGCGGAAGAGTACGGAGAGACTTCAGCATGGACGTGTCATCGCCGCGTGTTTTTGCGTCCAGAAGTCCACAGGCGAAGGCCCACCGCCGCGCGAATCCGAGCTGTGAAGTTCGAGCTTTCCCAACTGAGCGTTGAGCTGCTGGGCGCTTCCCGAATTGAGCCAGAATTCAGAGGCGGAACGGTGGTTTAGAGCGGGCGAGTGAAAAAACGGCGCTCGAGGGATTGTATCCGTGCCAGAAGTCTTACTGGTTTGACTTACCCGATAGCGCGAAAACACGTCTTATTTAGCCTCGCCAAATATAGAGTCGTGCGAGTCACTGAAAAAAGCGGCAGCAGGGCTGCCGCACTCCGGGGCGCTACTTCGCAATATTAGGCGGGACTCAGTAAGTGGATCAATCGATCTTGGGCAGAGTGTACTCGAAGTCGTAGGAATGTTTTCCGGCCTCGATCTGGATGGCAATCGTGCCAGCGAGGCCCACTAGCTGGCCGGTGCCGGAGTCGGGCACGACCGTAATGATGAGTTGCGGTGTGCCGCGCGTCATTGTGCCGCTGTGTTGGAGGATGAAGGTGCCGGGGCGGCCGTGGAGCGTTCCGCTGACCTCCTCGATGGCGACGTAACCCGCGGAGCCCTTGACGGACGTCCCAGCGGCGAGCATCTGGCCCTTGCTGGTGGCTTCGAGGTGACCGTGGAATTTTTTGTCGAGGGACATCCTCCCGATGCTGCCAGCTTTGGTGGTGTCGTCCGGGGATTCGGGGCCGGCTGTTTGAGGCGTCATTTTTACGTCAAAGGTTCCTGTTGCGTGAACGGTCATGGCTGTCTCCTTAGAGGTTGTTGCAGGAGCCGGCGCGTAGATCAGGGCGTGGAGCAAGAGAGCAAAACCCCAGCAAGAACAAATGGCCGCTGAGAAAGCGCCCGCCGACGACAAAAGTGTGCGCAAGGAAGATAAGGATATGGCTCTTGCCACAAGCTAGTGTTGTACGAGCGGCAGGGATTTGAGGTACGCGATTATGGCTACCGCGTCTTCATGGCGCATGTGGTAGATGTGCATTGGCGGGCGCAAAGTTTCGCCTTCCGGTCCGATGCCGCGCTCGAGGACGCGTTCGCCTTCTTCCTCTGTAAAGCTCGGGAAACCAGCCAGGGCGGGAGCGCTGGGCGCCCAATTGGGAATGTTCCTCACGGGCATAATCCAGATGGGAGCGCCTTGCAGCCACGCATTGTGATTGAGTTCTCCCTGGGCGTTACGCGGTGTGTGACACTCGCCGCACATGGCCACGTTTTCCACGAGGTAGCGGCCGCGTTCGATCGCTGCCTTGTCGGGAGATGCGCTGACCGGCTTCGGCTTCGCCCAGCCAATCGAAACGACGACAGCAAGAGTGACAAACAGAAGTAACGAACCCAGCTTTGAGAACGTGGCGCGCATGAAGCCTCCAAGACCTCCCGTGACGGATTAGAAGAACCTGCCATGCGGATTCGTCGGAGACCGGAAGCAAACTCCGGATCGCCTCGACCGGCATTTCCACATCGATTGATGCGTGCGCCATCGCCGGTGGCCGGAGGCCAGGGCGCGGCTGCCGTTCTCTTTCCGCGGCAGAGCAGTGCTAGAGCATACCACTTGAATAGCTAGTCGTGGTTCAAGAATAGGCAGAGAACCAACACTGTCTGCTGTGGAGGCAGCGCGGCACTTTCTTCCGGAACCCACTTCTTGCGGCCATGCATGATAACCAACCATTGGGCAAACAATGGTGATTAACAAAGGCGGTCCTCCGCGACAGCTCCGCGGTTGCAGATTGAAGAGGTCATGGATAACGCTGGCGGATTTTGACGGTGCGGTCCAGTTCGTCGGAGACTTCGAGAATTTTTAACTGGAGATCCTTATCGAGAGGCGCGTTAGCGAGAAAATCGTGGACTTGCACTTGTGCGGCGGAGGATTGTTGGCCTCCGATGAAGGCGTTGAGCCAGCCAAGGAGAAAAAATATTTTGCGCTCGCGCTTGATTTGGGGGAGCGCTTCGAGGGCGGGCTTTAGATACAGGAGAGTGAGCTGAGACTGATTCCAGTAGTTGAAGGCCCCGAGGCTTTGAGCGATCCAGTCTTCGGGGCGGGAAGGGTCGTGAAGATAGTCGTTGAAATACTTTTGCTTGGTGGCGGCGTCTGGGCGGGCGGCCTGGGCCATGTAGGCGTATTTCAGGCCGTCGCCGGTGCTGTCGCGTTTTTGTTCGGAGGCGAGAAGAGAATCAGCGTCGGGATCGTTGAGAGCGATCAACGCCGTGAGCATGGTCCAGCGATCGAGCGGACGGAGGTCAACGCCGGGGACGGCGAGCTTGCCAGCGAGAAGATCCTTGAGTTGAGCGCGGCCCTGCGGACTTTCCGCAATCGCGCGCAGTCCCCGAAACCAGATGATGCGAAAATCCTGCTCGGGGGAGTGGAGCATGCCATCGGAGGCGAGCACCTCGGCTTTGGGGAGGATTTGCGCGCGTGTGGCGTTGCTGACGTAGCGGTGGAGACCGGTGACGACGTGAGCGATGAGACTTTGCGCGAGATCCTGATCGGCCTCCTTGGGAAGAAGCTGGAGCGCGAGGCCGAGAAAATCGCGGGGAGCCAGATCGGCTTCGCGGACGGAATCCCAGAGCGAGCCCCAAAGGAGCGCGCGATCGAAGACGTCGCCGACCCCGCCAAGATGTTCGATGACGGCGGTGCGGCTGCGTTCATCGAGCAGAAAGCGGCCGTAAGCGTAGTCGTGATCGTTGAGGAAAACGTATTGCGGGCAGGGCCTGGCGAGCGCTTCTGGCAAGTCAGCGTTCGGCGTGTTGAGTTGCGCACGAAGCCGAGCGGTAGCGCCATCGGGATACGCAAGCAGGGCTTGCATGGCGATGGGCCAGACGCCGCCTTCGCCGAGAACGTCGTGTTGCCTTAAGGAAAAATGATCAATGCGATTTTGCGCGTCGCAGGACCACCGGACATCCACTTGCGGCATGCCGCGATGGCGAATCCACATGGCGGCCCAATCCTGCAACGACTTTCCGGAAACTTTTTCGAAGGCGTGGACGAGGTCGCTCCATTCCGCATTGGCGTAAGCGTGCTCCTTGAGATAGAGGCGCAGGCCATCGCGAAAATTTTCTTCGCCGAGGACGAAGGCGAGTTGCTTGATGACGCCTGGAGCTTTTGAATAGACGATTGCACCGTAAGCAGACTTGGCGTCCTTGAGGTTGGCGATGTCCTGGTAGATGGGAGTGGTGCCTTTGGTGGAATCGATGGAATAGGCGGCGGGCTTGATGGATTGATAGAAACGCTTCCAGATATTTTCATCGGGCTTTAGGGCGGCGAGCGCTTGATAGGCCATGTATTGCGCGAAGCCTTCCTTGAGCCAGAGATCGTCGAACCAGAGCATGGTGGTGAAGTCGCCGAACCATTGATGAGTGAGTTCGTGGAGGAGGAGGATGTCGCGATTGAGATGGTCGCTGTGCGTGGGGGCGGTGCGGAAGAGAACGGATTCTTCGCGGAGGAACGTGGCGCCGGCGTGCTCCATTCCACCGTAGGCGAAGCCGGGAATCAGGACCAGATCGTACTTTGGAAACGGGAAGGGCTGCGCGAAGAAACGCGAAAGATAGTCAATGCCTTGCGCCGTGATTTGCTGGACTTCGGGAGCTTCTGCTTCGGCTTTTTTAAATTGCGATTGGCGCACGTACAGGCCAGGAAGGCCGGCGGTTTCGTGAACTTTGCGGAAGGGGCCGGCGGCAAAGGCGAAGAGATAGGTGCTGATGGGGTGGGTCTCGGAAAAAATGGTTAGGCGCTGGCCCGTTGCCGCAGCCGGGGATTCCGATTCGACGGGTGTGTTGGAAATGACAGTCCAGTTTTCCGGGGCCGTGAGTTCGAGACGGAAGCGGCCCTTGAGATCGGGCTGATCGAAACAGGGGAAGGCCATTTCGGCGTCCATGGGGACGAAGAGCGTGTAGAGATATTCGGTGTTGTCGTCTTTGTCCTCGAAACGCGTGATGGCTCTTGCGGCGGTGGCGACTGGAGCGGTGAAGTCCATAGTGGCGGTGTTTTCGCCGGAACGAATGGCGGAGGCGGGGAGTTCGATGTGGCCGTTCTCGATGTTTGCTGGGACGGATACGCCGTTGACGGTGAGGTTCGCGGCGGTGCCTTCGCGGAAATCGAGGAAAACGGACACGGAAGAATTGGACCGAAAGTGAAGATCTTCGTGGCCGGATGCGGAAGACGTGTGGGGAGCGAGCGTGAAACGAAGATGATAGCGAATGTCAGAAAGTTGCGCGGCGCGCTGGCGGGCGAGCTCGCGTGGGATGCCGTCGGGCGGCGGAGCAGCGAGCAAATTAGTGGCGATCGAGAGTGCGAAAATGGCAACGAGTAGGCGCATGGAAGGAAGAAATCTACACGATGCGTAGGCGCACGGGAAGAGGCGAGTGATGCCGTGCTCGATCGAGCGGAGTATGATGCTACGCTGGCGCGGTTGCGCGAGACGACTCGGGGGATTGAACACCTGGGCGACGGTTCGTTTTTCATTCCTTTAGGGGCAGACATGAAGAAATTCGTCTTGGTTTTCGTTCTTGCGACGGCGGCTTGTTCGTTTGGCTCTCAAGTGGCGACGGCTCGAAGCAGCGCCGCCAGGGACGCTGCAGCTCCGGCGGCTAAAACTTCGGAGACGGCGCGGTGGGACCGCGAAGCCGCGAGCGTGACAATCACGCGCGACGACTGGGGGATCGCGCACGTTTACGGAAAGACGGACGCCGACGCGGTGTTCGGCATGATTTACGCCCAGGCGGAAGACGATTTCAACCGCGTGGAAACGAACTATATCAACGCGATGGGCCGGCTGGCGGAGGCCGAGGGCGAAAGCAAAATTTACCAGGATCTGCGTATGAAACTCTTTATCGACCCGGTGGACTTGAAGAAAGAATATGCGGCGAGTCCAGAGTGGTTGAAGAAATTGATGAATGCGTGGGCGGATGGATTGAACTACTACCTTTTCAAACATCCGGATGAGAAACCGCGGGTCATCAAGCGATTTGAGCCGTGGATGGCACTGAGCTTTAGCGAAGGGAGCATTGGCGGGGACATCGAGCGAGTGGACCTGTCGCAACTCGAGGCGTTTTACGGGAAGGCTCCCGTGAGAGCGGGAGCTTCGGCGGAAGACGACGAGACCGAAGAGCCGAGCGGTTCGAACGGCATGGCTATCGCGCCCGCGAACACAGAGGACCATCACGCGCTGCTGCTGATCAATCCGCATACGTCGTTTTTCTTCCGGTCGGAATTGCAGATGACGAGCGACGAGGGGCTGGATGCGTACGGCGCGGTGACGTGGGGGCAGTTTTTTGTGTACCAGGGATTTAACACGAGGGCGGGCTGGATGCACACGTCCAGCGGAGTGAATGCCATTACCTGGTATCTCGAAACAGTGGAGAAGAAGGGGAACAAGTTTTATTACAAATACGGGAAAGAGGAACGGCCGCTGGTGGTGAAAGAAATCACGGTACCTTACAAGTCCGCGGATGGGATGGCGCAAAAAAAGTTCACCGTGTACCGCACACATCACGGGCCGATCATCGGAGAGCAGGACGGGAAGTGGGTGAGCATCCGGCTGATGGAGGAACACGTAAAGGCGCTGACGCAGTCCTACACGCGGACGAAGGCGAAGGATTACAAGTCGTTCCGGCAGACGATGGAGCTGCATACCAACTCTTCGAACAACACGATTTTTGCGGATGCCGATGGAGACATCGCGTATTTTCACGGGAATTTCATTCCGAGGCGCGATACGAAGTTCGATTGGACGAAGCCAGTGGACGGAAGCAATCCGGCGACAGAGTGGCACGGGCTGCTTTCGATCGATGAGGCGCCGCACCTCTTGAATCCGAAGAGCGGATGGCTCTACAACTCGAACAACTGGCCCTGGTCAGCGTCGGGGCCGAGCAGTCCAAAGAAGGAAGATTTTCCCGTTTATGTGGAGACGGGCGGGGAATCAGCGAGAGGGTTGCACGCGATTCGTGTTTTGCAAGACAAGAAGGACTTCACGGTCGACTCGTTGATTGCGGCGGCGTATGACAGTTATTTGACGTGGTTTGAGAAGCCGATCCCATGTTTGCTGAAGGCTTGGGACGATGCGCCAGCGGATGATGCCCTGAAAGCCAAGCTTGGCGAGCAAATTGGCGCCTTGCGCGGGTGGGATTTGCGCTGGGGAGTGGGGTCCGTGCCGACATCTGTGGCGGTGTTTTGGGGCGAAGACATACGGAAGCGCGTGGGCGGCGAAGCGAGAAAAGCAGGCGTGTACCTCAGCGACTATATCTGCACGAAAGTGCCGGCGGAGGTGCTGCTGCAATCGCTTTCGAACGCGTCCGATAAACTCGCGGCGGATTTCGGCACTTGGAAAACGCCTTGGGGAGACATCAATCGATTCCAGCGGCTGACGGGGGATATTGTGCAGCCATTCAGCGACGGTGGGCCCAGCATTCCGGTGGGTTTCACTTCGTCGCTGTGGGGCTCGCTGGCGTCGTTTGGAGCGCGGCCGTATCCGGGGACAAAGAAATGGTATGGCACGAGCGGGAACAGTTTTGTTGCGGTGGTCGAATTTGACGAAAAAGTGCGGGCGCGCGCCGTAACTGCTGGAGGCGAGAGCGGACATTCTTCGTCGCCGCATTTCAACGATGAAGCCGAGCGATACAGCACGGGAAATTTGCGTGAGGTGTATTTTTATCGCGCGCAACTCCAGGGGCACTCCGAGAAGGAATATCATCCGGGAAATTGAGTCTGCCTCGGACCTCACGGATCGCGAAGAGTTCGCAAAGTTTACGGCCGTCCAGCGCTGCGTGCCATGCACTTCTGAACTAGCAGCGAATTGTCTTTCGTTTTTCGCCCACGCGGCCGGCAGCTTCGATTTTTTCGATGTAGGCGGTGGCTAGCGGCACGTTGCAGGCGGTGTCGCCCATGTCCACGGAAACGGCGCCAATCTGGCGGGCCGTCGCCTTCGCTTGTTTCAAGAGAGGCTTCACGTAAGTTCCAACCGAAATCACGAAACCGTTCATGGTGTGGCGGACACGGTTTTGCGCGCCCTGGATTCCCTTCACAACCACACTCAGAAGATCCTCGATTTCCGTCAGATTCAATGTGTCGTCCGGCTTCGTTGCGAGCAGACCGGAGTAGGCGCACCAACCTGAGGCGGCGACGTGCTCCTTCTTCGACTTGATCCATTGCATTGCCAGGTCGCGAGCGTGGGGATTTTCAACTGTCACCCAAGGAACCGTGTATTCGGCGATCATCGGTAGGTTCGCTGCGCCCTCGGCCCACGCCTTTAACTCTTTCGTGGTCATTTGTGAGCCGTCGGCAACCATACCGGCGAGATACATCGCGTCCACATTGGCCGTTTCATAGAGTTCGCAAGCGAGAGCCTGCTGCCCCTTGATTGTTTTCGCGATTACTTTGAGGTCCGCCATGCTCACACCGAACATATTGTCCGTGGCCATCCCATGGCGCGCATAGATCTTGCGAGTTTTCTCAGAGCCTTTCTTTTTCAGCTCGGCCATGATGGAAGCGACGCTAGGCATGACTTGTTCCTCGGCAATATATAGAGATATTGGCGCTCTTGGGCGGATGATACCGCAGCACGAGGCCGCCGGCACCTCACAAAATATCCGGGACAGTCAACAAAATGCGGATCCTGATGGTTACGCCTGGAGGCAGCGGACTTGATCGATTTCCGGTTTCCACGATTACCAGACAATGGAGATGAATTCGATTTAGAATAGGCCGCACTCTCAAAGGAAGCACGAAGGTGCGCATAAAGTTTCATATGGCTTCACGCCCGTAAACTATGCTGCAAGATCTTCAGTTCGCGCTCCGCCAGCTTCTGAAAAGTCCCGCCTTCACCCTGGTGGCGATTCTGACGCTCGCGCTCGCGATCGGTGCCAACACCGCGATTTTTTCGGCGATCGATGCGGTGTTGCTGCATCCTCTACCCTATCCAGATCCCGACCGGCTCGTCATCGTACAGGAGACTCTGCCCCGCTATTCATTGCACGGCATCGCGCCTACGGCTGCGGATTACGGGGAATTCCGCCGCGAGGCCACGTGTTTCACTCAAATCGCGGCAGTGACTCGGGCGGCGGTGACCTTGACGGGCGACGGGCAGCCCGAGGACGTCCCGGCCCTGCGGATCACCGCCGGCGCGTTTCCAATGCTCGGCGTCGTCCCGATTGCCGGCGGCCTGTTTACTTCCGATGACGATCAACCCGGCAGAGATCACGTCGCCATCCTCTCGGAAGGATTGTGGACGCGCCGCTACGGCCGCGATCCATCCATCGTCGGCAAGAACATTCAAATCAATCGCGAAAGCTATCGCGTCGCGGGCGTGATCCGGCCGATTCTCGACTATCGCGTTACCGCCGGCCTATGGATGCCGCTCGCCTTCCAGCCAACCGAGGCTGCGCCCGGCACGCGAGGCCCGCATAACATCGACGTGATCGGGCGGCTCAAACCCGGCGGGACTATTCAAAAAGCCCGCGATGAATTTCGCCGCATCGCTGCTCTCATTGTCGAACAGTATCCCAACCAGGCTTCGATGGACCGCGGTTTTTCCCTTGACCTGAAACCGCTCGCGGAAAAGCAGGCGGGCGATTTGAAGCCGCCGTTGCTGGTGCTGATCGCTGCGGTTGGCGCGCTGATGTTGATCGCTTGCGCCAACGTTTCTAACCTTCTGCTCGCCCGCGCAATGAAGCGCCGCAGGGAGATCGGCATTCGCTCGGCGTTGGGCGCGTCGCGCATTCGCGTGATCCGGCAATTGTTGACCGAGAGTCTGCTGCTTGCCTCGATCGCAGGGTTCGTGGGAACGTTGCTCGCGCTTTACGGACTTCGCCTTTACGCTCGGTTCGGTCCCGCCGATTTGATTCACGGGGGCCACCCGTCCGTCAATGCGTGGGTCATGGGCTTTTCCATTTTCGTTTCGATCGCCGCGAGCATGCTATTCGGCCTCGCGCCCGCGCTTGAAGCCTCGCGAATCGATCTTACGGAGGCGCTCAAGGAAGGCTCGCGCGGATCGACCATGGGACGCAGGATGTTGCGCGAATCGATCGTCGCCTTCGAAGTTTGCGCCTCTCTTGTGCTGCTGATCGGCGCCGGTCTCTTGGTGAGAAGCTTCGCTCGCTTGGTGCACACCAGTCCCGGATTCCGTTCCGAAAATGTCCTGACGGCATTCGTATTCTTGCCGCTCGCGCAATACCGGGAACCCGCGCAAAGGGCTGCTTTCGCGCGATCGGTGCTGGAACGCATACGCACGATTCAGGGCGTGCGCTCGGCCGCAACGATCGATTTCCTTCCTTACAATGGCGGCCCAGGAAGCGGCGGAGTCGAGATCGCAGGTCATCCGCGAAATCCAAACGAACCGCAGCAGATCATCTGGCAAACTCGCGCTTCGCCCGGGTTCTTTGGAACTCTCGGAATCCCGCTCTTGCGCGGGCGCGACATCGCCGCATCCGACGAACAGGGCTCGCCCGGCGCGGCCGTCATCGACGAAATCGTCGCTGAGAAATTGTTCTCGAACGCCGACCCGATCGGCAGGCAAATTACTGTCCCGCTGGCGGGAAGCACGTTCACTGTCGTCGGCGTAGTCGCGTCGACAAAATCAGGCAGCCTCGCGGCTCCGCCCGAGCCGCGAATCTATTATTTCGGCCCACAGGTTCCATTCGGCTCTTTGGCAATCGTGATGAAGACCGTGTATGAGCCGCTCGCGCTGGCCTCCGCGGTCCGGCACGAAGTCGCGGCACTCGATTCCGATCTGCCGGTGGACCTGCTTACCATGGATCAGATACTGGCCGACTCGCTCGCCCGGCAACGATTCTCGATTCAGTTGATGACTGTATTCGCCGCGCTCGCAGGACTTCTCGCTGCCATCGGCATCTACGGCGTGCTGGCCTATTTGGTCGATCAGCGGCGGCGCGAATTCGGAATTCGCATCGCTCTTGGAGCCCGTTCCACCGACGTGCTCGCATTGGTCCTGCGGCAGGGATTGGTCCCGGTGGCCGCCGGGCTGATCGCAGGGATAGCAGGGGCGCTCGCATTGACACGCCTGCTAAAAAGCCTGCTCTACGAAGTCAGCGCAACGGACCCGCTGATCTTCGGCGCGGTTTCGGCCGGGCTGATCGCCGTTTCGCTAGCGGCCATGTTCATTCCCGCGCGACGCGCCACTCGCGTGGATCCATTGGACGCGTTGCGTCACGAGTAGTCGCTCCGTTGATTGGTTCCTTGTGCGTTTGCACAAAAAGGCTGACTTCCGAGATCTCACCGGCGGTTGCGCGGCCCTCGAAACCCGGTACCCGTCATTTGTAACCTTGGTCGATCTCGGAAGCTCACCACCCAGAAGCAGTTGCGATGAACTATTTTGTTACAGGGCTTTCTTCCAGTCTTACGTTGGAGAAGATCGCCGTTTCAAGCGTTGTCGCGACGTGCGAACACACCCCAAGCCCCACGTAGAAGGGTTCTTGCAAGGTTACAAATTCAACGGGCCCCGAGGGCTTCAGCTCCTCGCCTGGCTTGCCGAAGTACATCGTGAAACGGCTGCCTTTTTTGACGATGCGCAGGCGTGCCGGGCCATCTTCTGCGGCGACGACTTGATAGGTCTGCTCGTTGGGCGCGCCGCGAAATTGCAGCGAGGTAAGCCCGTTGCCGTGGGAGACTGCATCGGCGTAGGACGAGCCGGGATCGAGGCTCTGCCGAATGATAAGGACGGCTTTGCGATGTTCGGCGGCGCTTGTCCCGACCCATTGAACGTCGGCGCTAAGAGTGACGTCGCCAGAGAGCTTCTTCCAGACGAAATAGAATGCGTCTGTAGCGGCCCACATGTTGGCTCCTCCGCCCGTAATGGTGTACTCGCTTTTGGCGGAATTGTAATGCGCTTTGCAACCGGGAGGAGTTATTCCGACGCTGCCTTCATTTGTGAAAATGCCTAAGTCGTTCGTCTGCGGCAAAGCCACGACTAGCGCGACTGCCATGACGATCGAAAGCATGCAAATTGGCGCCAGCAGTCTCGAGCTCTTTTCCATTTTCGAAGCCTCCCGATCTTTAAATCGCTCTCCGAAATGTGCGCGCCGTAAGCAAAAAACGCCGTCAGCTATCAATTTGCACGCCAAGGCAGCGGAAGAACGGCAGCATTCTATATCATCCTGGCGGTAAGTCGTTGCAGCGCATATTGCCATTCGGCTGCGGCGATGCGGAGGCAGGCTGAGAAAAATTTGAGCGGCAAGCGTTCGGGGGTCAAACGGGGATGACGTCCAGAACAGGCGGATTCTTGGAGGCGCGCTTATTTTCATAGAGCGCTTGATCGGCGGCGGCGAGCATTGTTTCGGGCTGATCGCCGGGGGCATATTCCTTCCAGCCAACGGAATATTTGATCGGGAATTTCCGGCCTTCCCAGGCCACTTCGAGAGACCCCAGCCGGTCCAGAACAAGCTGCAGTTGCGCGTGATTGCATTCGGGAAGAATCAGGAGGAATTCGTCGCCGCCCATGCGGACCGCGAGATCGCCTCCGCGAACGACGCGATTGAGCGCAGCCGCAAATTCCTGGAGCACCAAGTCACCGGCAGGGTGACCGTAGGTGTCGTTGATGTACTTGAAGTCATTCAGATCCAGGAGCACGACGATGAGTGGGTGGCCCTTACGCGAGGAGCGAGGGACCTCCGAGGCGAGGCGCTGCTCCGCAAACCTGCGGTTGTAGAGGCCCGTCAACGCGTCAATCATGGCGAGATCGCGCAAGATCAAAGAATGATGCTGCTTCTCGGCGAGCTGGCGGCGAAGTCGTTTGATGAGCACTTGCTGGTAGATGGTATAGACGTTGAAGATAACAATGAGAGCGATCAGGCCAAGAACCGCCTCCGTGACTTTGATCTTGAAGAGGGGTTTCGCTCCATGGGGAAGAGAGGGCACAGCGAAGGAGATTAGCGCCCCGGTGAGGAGCAGCATCACAAAAATCGAGTTAGCCCAGACCCACCAATCCCGGCGCTCAATTTTGCGCAGGTTCTCAACGATTTCTCGATCGCTGGAGCTTTCGAGAGGCAAGTTTACAAGATTCTTCCGCGTGTCCATGAAAGGGGTGACCAGTGCAACTAACGTTATGAACCACGCTAAGTTGAGCGCACCTGGCGGTCAAGCACATTCGTGGTAACTGCGCTAAAGAAGTCACATAGGGGTTAACAGGCTAGAGCTTGGCGAGGACCTGTAGAATACGGCAGCGGCGGCGCCCTCCCCACGTCAAGGATGCCCTCTCTGGCCACACAGACAGTACCTGTACGCTGGTACGGGAGTTCTATGGGAGACTACAGAGCCCGCTGGCACTCTATCCCTCGAAGCAAACACCAATGACAGCCGTCCTTATACTCGCCTTCGCTCTCGCCGCTCTCGCGCAATTCGCGGTCGGCCAATGGCGTATGATTTGGTTGACGACCGCCAATCAGCCTCTTTCCGAGGCTCTGCGCGCAGCAACAGGTATCGAGACGGAAAACATCGGGCCAAATGATTTTGGCACGCTCCTCGGAATTTGCGATGAGTTTTCCCCCAGCATCAAGAAAGCCACTCCCTGGCTGCGCGAGGTGCGGGGCTACTACAGCGTTGTGGCTAAGCTCCAGCAGGCATGCCAGTCGATCCAGCCGGCTGTGGCGGCGTGGGCAGCTTCCGAGATGAAAACCTGCTCGCGTTATGTGGCCGTGATCCTCGATCAGAATCTTTCGCTCGATCTCGATACGCGCGCCGCGGCGGTTCGGTCTATCTAAGGCAGCCAGCAGTGCTTGTGATGCCACTGGAGCCAGACTTTTCCCTCTCCTTCCCTACTCTCAGCAAATAGATGATTGAATGCTCTAGACCCACATCGATCCGGAAAGCCAGAGTCAGCCTCCGGGCTTCCGTCGGCGCATTCGTCGTATTTTAGAGGGTTTACCGTTCCCAGAATTTCATGACAGCGGCGTAGTCCAGGTCTTCCTTGGTGGCGGCCTTGACGGCGGAATACGTGGAATAGGCGGCAGCTCCAGCGGGAAGCACCACGCCAACCTCTTTAGCAAGATCGAGGGCCAGACCGACGTCCTTCTGCATCAGGCGCAATGGGAAGCTGGGCGGATACTCGCCTTTCAGGAGCAGCGGAGCTTTTACGTCCAGTACTCCGGAGCGGCCCATGCTGGATTGCAGAACCTGGATGAGTTTCTCACCCGCGAACCCCGCGGCAGTGACCAGAGCGAGCGCCTCCGCAAGCGCATCAACTTGAAGCGCAAGAATCAAGTTCATGGCCACCTTGATGGTTTGACCGGCGCCGTTCGGGCCGAGGTGAAACCAGCGTTTGCCCATCACACTGAAGATCGGCTCCGCGTCTTTTATCACCTGGGCTTCACCGCCCACCATAAAGATTAGTTCCCCCTTTTCGGCGCCCCAGGTTCCGCCCGTTACGGGAGCGTCCAAAAAATCGATGTGGCGCTCGGTGCAAGCAAGAGCAATCTTGCGGGCCAGGGCTGGGGAAACGGTGCTGGAATCGATATAGATACTGCCTGGGTGGAGCGCAGCGAGGGCTCCTGCACTCTTGCCTGAATCCGGCGGGCCCCAAAGGACTTCTTCAAGAGCTGGCGGGTCGCTAACGATGGTGATGAGCACGTCCGAGGCGGAGGCTGCTTCCGCAGCAGAATTCGCAAGTTTGGCGCCGGCGGCTACTAACGAATCGGCACGGGACGTGGTGCGATTCCATACCGTTAAGGAAAAACCAGCCTTGATGAGATTCAGACCCATCGGCTGGCCCATCAGTCCAAGACCAATCAGTCCAACTTTTGAGCCGGGACCGATTTTTCGTGACGGACTGACATTTGCTCCGGAACCGATCTTCACTTCGGGACCGATGGCGGTCTTGGGGTTGGCGTCGGGGGTCACCAAAAGCCTCCTGCGCGCGACGGAGCCAGTGATGGGCCGCGGCGGCGAATTTGCGTGATGTATGCGGTTCGATTGTAACCGAATCGGCAAGAAGGAATCGCGCGAAGGATGAGAAAATAGAGGAGCTCAAGCGGTCTTGGGACGATTCTGGAGCGGGAGGATTGCGGGAGCGCCGCCGGCGGATAATCCCGTGCTGGATGGGTCTTGCGCCTTGCAATCCGCGGAGGAAGGCATGGGCTCAGGGGCCGGAGCGGCGGCTGAAACGGAAGCGCCTGGGGCGCGGTCAGAGCCCTGCACGGGCTCTCCTTTCTCCTCGAGGCGAACAATATATTGGTAGGGAATTTCCCAGCGGAAATGCCTCTGTGAGCCGCGCTGCTCGAAGCTCTGCTCGAGGAAGATCGAGCGGCCGGAATCAGCCACAAAAGTGCCGGATGCGGGCAGGAGGATGTCACCGGCGCGGTATTGCACCTCAACCCTG
Source organism: uncultured Acidobacteriota bacterium (assembly GCA_963718945.1). Classification (GTDB taxonomy): domain Bacteria; phylum Acidobacteriota; class Terriglobia; order Acidiferrales; family UBA7541; genus Acidiferrum. The sequence continues at coordinate 207,325 of CAVRAJ010000002.1, forward strand.
CGTCCAAGGAAAACAGAATAGCGGGCCATACTGTACTTAGTTTCCAAACTGGGTGGTAACAGCGTCAATGGTACGGAAGGACTCCCCCGTGAGGAATGTGGAAAACTGAAAAACGCCGGCGATCAGCAAATCAGCGCCGAGATAATTTCACGGCGCCGTGGCTGAAGTCTGCAAGCGCGCTGGACTGCAGATACATCTTTGCCTTGAAATCGGCCTTCAAGTAGGCGTCCCAAAACGCGAGCGACGCGGAATTGGTATAGCCGAGGACGGACTCGCCTGGTAGCGAGCGGCCACGCGACGGAGTCTTCGCCGCGATGAAGGATGCGTGGTTCGCGCCCTGGATAAAAATCTGATATTTTTCGCGCGGCTGGCTGCGCTCAAATGGAATCTCTCTCCATTCCGGGCTTTGCTTGCGGGCCCCCAGGTCGAGTGAACCGGTTATGCTCAAAAGCGGGAGTGTGACGTGATCCCAGGAACGGCTGGTGAGGCCAAATTCTCCAGGACCTTGTGGGGAAAGAAGAAGAACGGCTTTCACTCGGGGATCAGCAAAGCTGACAGCTAGATGGCCGGGCAGATCGACGAGCGCTCCAGCAATGGCGTCCGCCGCAAACGCGCCAAGTGAGTGTCCACCGACGCCGATATGGTCTGCATCGATCTTGCCGGCAAGCGCGGGCAGGCGATTTTGCAAAGCCGAAAGCGAATCGAGCACAAACGAAATGTCACGAGGGTGGTCTTGCCAGAGCGCGGGCTCTGCCTGGGCGTCGCGCTCGGCTTTCAACGAGTTGCTGTTTTCTTCGCCGTCTTTGCGGCTTTGCAAGATCGAGTCGCCGCGAGTGGGCTGGAGGGTCACGTATCCATAGCTGGCCCAGTGGCGAGTCAATATATCGCAGCAAGACGGGGAACCGCCTTCGCCGGGTGAAAAGATGATGACGGGGTACGTGCCAGGTTCGTTTGGATAAAAAACGCGGACGTGGAGATCTTTGTTGCGCTTGGCATCATGAAGAACGATGTCAGGAACTCCGGTGACGGCGTGCGGGCCGCTGTCAAGCATGTATGCGCCGCCGAGCATTGGGGTTGCAGGAGAAGAGGCGGGAGGAGCTGCATCCGTGCTCGCAAGAATGCCCGCACTCGAGCTATTCGCGGAGACTGTCGTTGCCGCAAACACTGCGGATTCATCGTTCGGCGACGCGGAAAGTGACGCTGGTTGTACGGCTTTAGGAAGAGTGAAGCCGGTGCCTCCGGTGGGCCGGGTGATGACGTACGCGACGAGCACACTGAGGAGCGGAACGAGAATGAAATTGGTCAGGCGGCGGCGAAAGCGGCGACGGTGAATGAAGTCTCGAGGAGCAGAGAGAAAGGTGCGATGGCGGGGTGGTGCGGTAGACATGCCTTGAGCCTGATTTGCGTGAGTTTGGACGGACGACGGAGTTAACCCAGCGGCGAAAAAAAAGTTGCTCACTCCCTTGCGAAGGCTGGTGAGGATACCCAAATCAGAGAGTTTTCGCGACCTATACGCCGAACGAGACATGGAGACACCTCTACGAGCATGAAAGATGGCGCCTTCCAGAACCATGGGCTGGGAAATTCCTGGAACAGAGGCTGGCTAAAACTTCCTATCGGAAGCGGCGACACCACTTTACCAGAAATAGGGCCGATTGTTCCATAGCGCGTATCGCGCCGTCTAAAATGTAACCGAAGGGGACAACGTCGCGCCATTTAAGATGTAACCCAACCAAAACAGGGAATGGGGAGGATCAGGTTGGGGAACAAAGGGAGATGGGAGTACTTGCGGGCCATTTATGAGCGCTATCGGTTGGCGGGACGCGAGGGTAAGAACGTGATTCTGAGTGAATTTTGCGCCAACACCGGCTATCACCGGAAGTACGCGATTCGATTGCTGAACGGGCCGCGACCGGAGAGACGGCGGAGATCCCAAGAGCGGCGGCGCAGGGTGAGTTACGGCCCGGAGACGTTGGCCATTTTGACGGCGGTGTGGGAAGCGGCGGGCTATCCGTGGTCGGTGCGGCTGAAGGCATTGTTGCCGGCGTGGATGCCATGGATTCGCAAACGCTTTGGGGTGCGTCCAGAGATCGCGGAGCAGTTGGTGAAGATCAGTGCGCGGCAGATGGACCGGCGGCTGGCAGGGCAGAAGACGCAACGGCGGCGGCGCATCTACGGACGCACCAAGCCGGGGTACTTGCTGAAGCACCAAATTCCGGTGAAGACTGACAGTTGGGATGTGCGCGTCCCGGGTTTCACGGAAGTGGATTTGGTTTCGCACTCTGGCAATTCCGCCGCGGGAGACTTCGCACACACTCTGAACGTGACGGATATTCACACCGCGTGGACGGAATCGCGAGCCGTGCTGGGACGCGGCGAAGAGGCCGTACAGCGGGCTTTACAGGAGATTCGCGGAGTGCTGCCGTTCGCACTGCGGGGAGTGGATTCGGACAACGGATCGGAGTTCATTAACTGGCATCTGAAGACGTGGTGCGAGCAGCAGGGCATTCAGCTGACGCGGGGACGGCCGTACAAAAAAGACGATAATGCGCATGTGGAGCAGAAGAACTGGACGCATGTGCGGAAGTTGCTGGGCTGGGAACGCTACGACACGCACGAAGGGGTGACGGCGATAAACGATCTCTACGGGCAGGAACTGCGCTTGTGGCTGAACCTGTTTCTTCCCTCGGTGAAGCTGGTGAAAAAGATGCGCGTAGGGTCGAAAGTGCGACGCGTATATGACCAGCCACGGACGCCGCTGGAGCGCGTGCAAGCTTGCCCGCAAGCAGACCGAGAGAAACTGGCCCATCTTGAGGAACTGAGAAAGAGGCTCGACCCGTTTCAACTCGGCCAGACGATCGAGCGCAAACTGCAGCAGATTTTCAAACGCGCCAATCTCCGCTGGAGCCCGCAGGCGCCAAAAGACTCCGCCACCCCACCCCAACGAGCGCACCCGGCGAACGGCTGTGGAAAAGACGGGCAGAAACCGCCCTTGGAAATCAAAACCCGATTTCCACTTTCCCACAGCCGCAACAACAACAAGCCTTCGGTTACATTTCAAATGGCTCGACAACGCAACCCACGGTTACATTCTTAGATGGCTTGACGCGTAGCGTCATACTCTTGGGAGTAATTTCTTACAGAGAACTTGCGATTTTAAGGATTGCCCTCTTCGTTGCCGCCGGATATGTGGTGCAAGGCGCGAGGAGGAAGACCTTGACTTTTTTTCGTGGCGGGCTATTGTCGGCGTTCCGGTATTTCGTGCGGAAGCCGGCGGAGAAAAGCGGGGAGATACAAATGATGCACAGACTGCGTGGCGTTGCAGTGCTGGGTTTCTTGTGTGCGAGTTTTCTGGCGGTGACGCCCGGGTTCGGGCAGGCACGAAAGCCGGCGGGCAAGGCGTATGTTCTGAAAGCGGCGCGGATGTTTGATGGGAAGAGCGATGCGCTGATAAAGCCCGGGCTCGTGGTGGTGACGGACGGAAAAATTGCGGGAGTGGGCGCCGGCGCGGCGATGCTCGCGGGAGCGGAAGTGATCGATTTTGGAGACGCGACGCTGCTGCCGGGATTCATTGACGCGCACACACACCTGACCATGATGTACAGCGAGGACTACAAGCAGAGCGAGCTGGATCGGCTCCAAAAAACAATTGCCGAGCAGGCGCTTGATGCGAGCGCGAACGCGCGGGTCACGCTGATGGCCGGCATCACGACGGTGCGCGACGTGGGTTCGTCGGACTTCCTCGACGTGGGGTTGCGGAATGCCATCCGCGATCACGTCATACCCGGCCCGCGGATGCTGGTGTGCGTTCACGCGCTGGGAGCCACGGGCGGGCACTGCGATGGCGAGGACGGTTATCGAGCGGGTCTTTTCGGGCACGAGTCCGGGCCGCTCGACGGTGTGATTAACGGGCCAGAGCAAGCGAGATATGCCGTCCGGCTGAACCACAAGTACGGAGCAGACGTGATCAAAGTCTGCGCGACTGGCGGCGTCCTGTCTCTCACGGACGACGTGGACACGCCGCAACTAACTCAAGATGAATTGAACGCCATCGTGGATGAAGCTCACGCGCTGCGGCGCAAGACGGCGGCGCATGCACACGGAGCGGAGGGCGCAAAGCGCGCGATCCGTGCGGGCATTGACTCGATCGAACACGGCACCTTTCTTGACGACGAGGCGCTGGACATGATGAAGGCTCGCGGGACGTATTATGTGCCGACGCTGATGGCCCCGGAAGGCATCCAGGAGCAGATAGACAAGGGCGTTTATATCCCCCCGCCCATTCTTGCCAAGGCGAAGGCTGCGATCGCATCGGTTCATCAGACGTTTCAGAAAGCTCTCGCGAAGGGCGTGAAAATCGGACTCGGAACGGATGCCGCCGTCTATCCGCATGGCCGCAATACAGAGGAATTTCATCTCATGGTGGATCTGGGGATGAAGCCGGTCGATGCGCTGAAAGCGGGAACTTCGGCGGATGCGGACTTATTGGGATTGGCGGATAAGATCGGAACACTCGAAGCGGGCAAGCTCGCCGATGTGGTGGCGGTCCCCGGCGATCCGGTGGAGAACATCCGGCAGACGGAGCACGTCTTTTTTGTGATGAAAGAAGGCGTGATTTACAAGAATGATCGCGGTACGGCGGCCCACTAAACATTTGCGCTGGCTTTGCACGGTCTGCAACTAAGGGTCTGCACCTAGAGGAATTTCCATGGCTGATCTTCCCGGCACAATTTCATCGGACTTAGCGAGCTACTACGAATTTGTGGCAGCGCAGACGCACAAATGGGTTGAACCGCTGACGCAGGAACAGTTCTGGCATAATCCGTACACTTACGGGAACAGCGTGGGGCACCTCATCCTGCACATGACGGGAAACCTGAATTACTACATCGGCGCGCGCATCGCGGAGACCGGCTACGTTCGCAACCGCGACCAGGAATTCACGGAAACCGAAGAGCACGAGAAAACAAACGTCATGCATGCCTTCGACCAAACCATTGCCATGGTTGTGGCAGCTATACAAGAACAAAGCCCCGAGAACTGGCTGCAGGAGTATTCTGCGGAGCGCGAACCCGAGGCGAAGGAGCGATTCATGATTTTTCTGCGATGCGCGGGGCACGCTTATCACCATGTGGGACAGATCATTTTCCTGAGCAGAGAACTGACAAAAGAAGCGGAGCCGCGATCCGTGTCTGCCTGAGCAAGGACGCTGGAAGCTGCACCCGGCGGACGGAATCTGGAGCGACTGTGGACAAGAGGGAGATGTCAAAGGGCAAAGCGACCCTCCTGATCTTTCTCTCCGGGCTAACGGCTGTCGTCTCTGCGTTGGAGTTGCATGGCTGGCACGTGTACCTGGCGCTGGCAATCATTGGCGTCGGACTGGCCATCGGATTCGTCCGTTGGTCGCGGAAATACTGAGCGATTGAAATCAATACGAACATTTGGAGAAAAATCGTGCGTAAAGCAAATTGGGCCGCTGTATTTCTCACTCTGACCTGCATCTTGAGCCTCCGCGTTGCCGCCCAGCAGCCGGCGCCCGCAACTGCGACGTCGCATTCAGCGACGCCGACAATCGACCAGTCTCTCGAGACGAAGAGCGCCTTCAACCCGGAGATTTCTCCCGATGGAACGCGCGTCGTTTACGAAGTTTCGCGGACGAACTGGGAAGACAACGCGTTCGAACGCGATTTGTGGATCGTGGACACGGCGAAGGGCGAAGGGCATCAATTGACGACGTCGAAAAAATCGAGCACGAATGCCGCGTGGTCGCCGGACGGGGAATGGATTGCATTTCTCTCCGACCGGCCCGGCCAGATTCCCAAAACGCCGGAAGGCAAGAAACAGATTTATGTCATTTCAGCGGACGGCGGGGAAGCCAGACAGCTCACGAACGTGGAAACGGGTGTGAATATCTTCGCGTGGTCACCGGATTCGAAGAGACTGGCTTTCTCCGCGGAAGACCCCGAATCAAAAACGATGAAAGATCGCAAAGAGAAATACGGCGAATACGACGTCGTCCACGCCGACTACACCATGTCGCATTTGTGGACGCTGGAGATTCCTACGGCCGAATCCGCGGCACTTCCGGAGCCGCAGCGGCTGACGGAGGGAGCAGCATTTAGCGTGGGCGAGTTTGCCTGGTCGCCGGACGGAACGCGCATTGCGTTTAGCGCGCAGCGCGATCCGGACCTGATTTCTGCGGAGACAGCGGACATCTACGTTGTGGCAATGAGCGACAGAAAAGTAAAACACATTGTCAGCACGCCGGGGCCGGACAGTAACCCGCGGTGGTCGCCCGACGGAAAGCAAATCGCTTACGAAACGGCGGATGGCTCGAAGTATTTTTTCTACACGAATATGAAAATCGCGGTGGTGGATGCGGATGGCGGCACGCCGCGCGTCTTGACGGCCGCGTTCGACGAAGATCCGGGGTTGATCCGGTGGGCAGCCGACGGGATCTACTTCGCGGCGGAGCAGAAGACGTACGCGCATCTGTTCCGGCTAAATCCCGAAACGAAAGCAATCGAGAAGCTCAGCTCCCCCGACCGTCTTGCGGCGTTTTCGTTTTCCTTTTCGAAGGATTACAAACACGTAGCGTACCGCGCGGCTGCCGAAAACGAGTATCCGGAAATATTCACGACGAGCGTGGCGCCGTGGCAGCCAAAAAAACTCACGACTCTTGGAGACCAGCTAAAGGGGTTCAAGATCGCGCGGCGCGAAGTGATTTCCTGGAAGTCCGCGGATGGAACGGTGATCGAGGGCGTGTTGCTGAAACCGCCGGACTTCAATCCCAAGAGAAAATATCCGCTGCTGGTGGTGATTCACGGAGGGCCGACCGGCGTGGATCAGCCGATACTGAATGCTGACAGGTATTACCCGCTGGAGCGATTTGTTGCGAAGGGCGCGCTTATTCTGCGGCCGAATTATCGAGGGTCCGCGGGATACGGGGAGAAGTTCCGTTCGCTGAATGTAAGAAATTTGGGAGTAGGCGACTATGCCGACGTGATTTCGGGTGTGGACTCGCTCATCGCGAAAGGATTCGTGGATAAAGCTCGAGTGGGCTCGATGGGCTGGAGCGAGGGCGGATACATTTCCGCATTTATCACGGCGTCGAGCGACCGCTTTAAGGCGGTTTCGGTTGGCGCGGGAATTTCCGACTGGATGACATACTACGCGAACACCGACATCACGCCGTTCACGCGGCAGTATTTGCATGCCACGCCGTGGGACGACCCGGAAATTTACAAAAAAACTTCGCCGATTGCGTACATCGCCAAAGCCAGGACGCCGACACTGATCCAACAGGGAGAAAACGACCGGCGCGTGCCCATCGCGAACGGATATGAACTGCGGCAGGCGCTGGAGGATCATGGAGTTCCAGTAAAGATGGTGGTGTACAAAGGATTTGGGCACGGAATCACGAAACCGAAACAGCAACGCGCGGTGATGGAAGAAAATGAAAAGTGGTTCGCGAAATATATTTGGGATGAAGAGCCCGTGCCCGCCACGCCCGGGAAAAGCGATAAGCCGGTGAAATCAGAAAAAAAGTAGGACGAAATGGCTGGCAGGCTCTAGGTTTCAAGCTTGAAGCGAGTCGAGGCGAGACGATAAAGCCGGCGCCACAGTAAGCGATTGATGAGCACTACGATGCTGGCCATGATCAGCGTGGACGCCAGCAAGAGATCGAAGCGGCCGGCGTCGCTGGCGCTGCTGATGGCGCTACCGAGTCCAATAGTCGAGACAATATGCCCTTGAAAATGAAAATACTCGGCGATGATGCTGGCGTTCCAGGCATTGCCGGAAGCGGTTACCATCCCGGTGACGAGATAGGGGAAAATTCCCGGCAGGATCAGGTAGCGCCAGCGGTCCCAGGAGCCGAAGCGGAAAATGCTGGAGGCTTCTTTAAGGTCGGTAGGAATGGCCATGGCGCCCGCGATGACATTGAAGAGGATGTACCACTGCGTGCCCAGAAGCATGACGAGCATGGCGGCGAGCTCAAGGCCACCGCGATGGCGAATCAAAAATAGAAGGATGATCGGGAAAAGAGCCGTGGCGGGAATAGAAGCTGCAATCTGTGCGAGCGGCTGGGCGATTCGCGCGAGACGCGGACTGAATCCGATGGCCACGCCGACGGGAATGGTCCAAAGAGCGCCGAGAAAGAGCGCGCCGTTGACACGGAGAAGCGTAAAACCGGCGCTGCGCAATAACAGGAAGTAATCAGCGCGGCGCAAGTCCGACAGTTCACGAGCCCCATGAAATACGGCGAAGCCGAGACCAACGAGAATGACACCGGCGAGAACGATGAGTAGTCCCCGGCGCGTACTCTGGCGCTTTGGAATGGAGAACGTCTCCGCGGCGCGGCGGGCACCGACGGCAACATGGATCGTGATCCAATCGAGGACCGGACGCACAACGAGCCGGAAGATGCGAATGACGAACGAAGCGCGTCCCAGAAGGCTCAGCAAATTGTGCGGCGCGGCTTTGGCGGTCTCGACTTGCTCGAACTTGAATTTATCCGCCCACGCGATGACCGGCCGCCAGATCAGCTGATCGAGCAGGACAATGACGGCCACCATGGCGGCGAGTCCCCAAAGAATGGCTCGTGTATTGCCGTGACTTGCGGCGGTTTGAAGGTAGGAGCCGAGTCCCGGCAAGCGGAAATCGCGCTTGCCAAGGACAAACATCTCGCAGGCCATGAGGAAGAACCATCCGCCGGCGACGGACATCATCGAGTTCCAGACGAGTCCGATGGTGGAGAACGGCAAATCCAGCTCGATGAATCTTTGCCAGCGGCCGAAACGATAAATAGTGGCCGCTTCTCTTAACTCGCGCGGAATGGTTTTCAGCGACGAGTAGAAGCTGAAAGCAATGTTCCAGACCTGGCCCGTGAAGATGAGAATGATCGAACCTAATTCGATGCCGAGTTGGCTGTGCGGGAAAAGCGCGACCATGGCCAGCATCACGCCGGGAAGAAAACTGAGGACGGGGATGGATTGCAGAATGTCGAGCAGCGGGATGAGGACCATCTCGGCACGTTTGGAGTGGGCCGCAATGTAACCATAGGCGAGAGCAAATACCATGCTCAGCGCGTAGGCCACGCCAATGCGCACGAGCGAATAGAGCGCGTAGAGCGGGAGCGCGCGCGGGCTCTGAGAAATTTCGGTTTGAGCGGGAACTGGTCCAAGCCAGGTGCGGCCGACGGCGTACACGCCGTAGATGGCGGCGAAGACGAAAAGAAAAACGGCGATGTCGATCAAGAAGGACCAAGACCAGCGCGAGCCAGCGGGCCGCCGGATCGTTGGCGGGATCGGAGTTGCGCCGTGAGCCGCGATCGTGGAAGTCGGCACAGGTAGATTTAAGCCTCAGTGAGAGTCAGCTTGCCCGTGGCAGCGTCGTAATCGAAGATCTCCGCATAGCGTCCCCACTGAATGGCGGTCTCGAGTTGGCGTCGCGATTCGTCCTCGCTGAAATGTTCGTCAAGGAGATCGCGGAAGAATTCGTCGGAGAGGGTGCGGTTCGATTTTGCCTTGAGAGCACTCTGCATCTGTGCAAGCAAAGGAACATTCGCGAGCGCTGCCTTGCGAAAGATCGCTTTGCGGGCCTGGATATCTCCTTGTGCGAAGGCCTGGCCCTCGGGAGTGATGATGGCGTCGCCTTCTTCGAGGCGGAGCAAGCCAAGGAGGACGGCGGTGTCCACGGTGGGGAGAAGATCGTCGACTTCGAGGCTGAGCTCATCGGCGAGTTTTGGAAGGTCCGCGCGGCCGCCCTGGTCCATGAGAATTTCGAGGAGGCCGGCCATGCCGCCTGGCCGCGTGTGCGGAAGCATGATGGCTTTGCGCGGGACTTGTTTGCCGGGAGCGGCGGACTTCGGAGGAACAGCTTCAAAGTCGTGGTCGGGACGTGTTAGGACGCGATAGATGTCATCGACGAGTTCAATGAAGCTAGAAGTCTTGCGGTCGCGGGGATGGGGCATGTCTACGGAAAAATCGGCATGGATGTGAGCGGGGTTGCGGCCGAGGACGACGATGCGATCGGCAAGAACGACGGCTTCTTCGATATTGTGAGTGACGATGAAGATGGCGCGCGTGGGAATTTTGTGTTCGAGCCACAGCTCGAGAAGCTCGCCCCGCAGCGTTTCAGCGGTGAGTACATCGAGCGCGGAAAATGGTTCATCCATGAAGAGTACTTCGGGCTCGACGACGAGAGCGCGGGCGACACCGACACGCTGCTTCATGCCGCCGGAGAGCTCCTTGGGATAAGCGGACTCGAAACCATCGAGACCGACGGCATCGATGATGCGGAGAGCGCGTTTGTGGCGGTCGATGGGAGCCATGCCGCGCGCTTCGAGCGGCGCTTCGACGTTCTCGAGAACGGTCAGCCAGGGAAACAGAGCAAAGCTTTGGAAAACGATGGAGACGTTCGGCGAGCCGTTGCGCACGGGTTCGCCGTGCCAAAAAACAGAGCCCGCACTGGCGGGTGAGAGACCAGTCAACATGCGAAGCAGGGTTGATTTTCCGCAGCCGGATGGCCCGAGCAGAGCGATGATCTGTCCTGGATAAACGGCGAGATCCGTGGCAGCAATGACTTGAATGCGGCTGCCGTCCGGCTGGGCATAGAACTTTTCGAGCTTGCGAGCTTCGATAATAGGTTCAGAAGGGATGGACGGAGAGTTGGGCGCCGTGCTGAGGGTGCTCATGGGAGCGTGTATTATCGCTCAACTCGATGCGGGACGAACAGGAGGATGAAGCTCGCATGACAGTTTCTTTCGTGGTTACAATGGCATGAACACCGCATGACATCATTCGCTGAACCACAGAATCCGGTGCGTTGGACCGCTCGGCTTCACGAATGGCTTCCCGCCATTTTCGTTTCGCTTCTGATTTCCCTGACGATCATTTCACCTTTTTTCCGGCTGGGAAACGCCACCGGGCACGATTTCCTGTTTCATCTTTCGTCCTGGCTTGATGCGGCCGGCCAATGGAAGGAAGGGATTCTCTATCCGCGGTGGACGGAATGGGCCAATTACGGCTACGGCGAGCCGAGATTCATTTTTTATCCGCCCTTCTCGTGGATGCTGGGGGCGGCGCTGGGTTTCGTCGTGCCGTGGAACGCCGTACCGGCTGTATTCATCGCACTGGTACAAACCTTTTCGGGATTGAGCGCGTTTACGCTGGCGCGGCGTATTTTGCCGAAGCGAGCGGCTCTATTTTGCGTGGCGTGTTACGCCGCAAATCCCTACGCGCTGGTGATTATTTATCTGCGCAGCGATTTCGCGGAGCTGCTGGCGAATGCGTTTCTTCCACTGTTGTTTCTCGCAGCGTTGCAAATCTGCGGATTGCTGGAGAGTCCGGAACGGCCTCGGGGGCGCTCTACGAGTTGGGCCATAGCTTCCTTTGCCGCGGTATTGGCCGCAATTTGGCTGTCCAACGCACCGGCGGGAGTGATCGCCTGTTACAGCTCGGCTGCCGTGTTTTGTTTTGTGGCGCTGATTCGGAAGTCGTGGCTGCCTTTGATGCGCGGCGCAGCAGGGCTGGCACTCGGGCTGGGGCTGGCGGGGTTCTACCTTTTGCCAGCTGCTTACGAGCAGCGCTGGGTGAACATCGCGCAAGCACTTTCGACTGGCCTGCTTCCCTCGGAGAATTTTCTCTTTACCATCATCAACGATCCGGAGCACACACTCTTTAATTGGATCGCATCAAGCATCGCGATTCTGCTGATGGTCTTGACGGGATTGGCGGCCGTGAGAGCACACAGGGAAGGGAGGGACGGTGAGGGCGCTCTAGAAAATAGGCTGTGGCAGGCATTGTTACTGCTTGCAGGACTGGCGAGCACGCTAATGTTGCGTTTCACTTCCCTCCTTTGGGAAGTGCTGCCCAAATTGCGTTTCGTGCAATTTCCGTGGCGCTGGATGGCGCTGCTCGCCGTGCCGTTTGCGATTTTCGTGGGAAGCGTCATGGGACGGAAACGCTGGGGATGGGTTTGGGTAGTGGTCACATTTGCTCTCATCGGCGCCGCGGGCGTTGGCCTGGTACATCAGGGCTGGTGGTACAAGGGCGACATCCCGTTCCTGCGCCGAGCCATCGCGCTGGAAGAAGGGTTTGACGGCACGGACGAATATGACCCCTCGGGAGATGACCATACCAACGTGCCCACGAAAAAGTCTCCAGAAGCAGAGGTGATGGATACGGATTCCGCGCCGGGCCCGAATACGGCGCCGAAGGTTCGCGTGGATCGCTGGACCCCGGAAGAAAAAGAAGTGACTGTGAATACACGAGAGCCGTTCGCGCTTGGGCTGAGGCTCCTGAACTATCCGGCGTGGCAAGTGAAGGTGAACGGTGTTGCAGTAGTCCCACTGAACGGCGAGGACTTCAGCCAGATGCTCGTGCCGGTGCCGACCGGAGAGTCTGACATTCGCGTGAGATTCACGAGGACGTGGGACCGGACGGCTGGCGGCTGCGGCAGCCTAGCCAGCGCGATTATCGGATTGTTCTTACTGTTGCGGCGCAGGACGGGGATGTAATGAGCACCCCTCCCCCTATTTTCTGTAAACGTTGCATATAAAAGACTTAGCGTTCTCCTGATTTCTTTAGAATCAATGCTTACCGGAGTTCAGGTGGGCGCTGATTCCAAGGCACTTAAAATTGCCTGTGATTGTGCATCAGCCGGTGATCTGAGCGTGACTTGGGGTCTGAGGGCTAGGAAAAAAGATTCGGCAGAGAGGCTTCCGATCCCGAGGAGTTTCCCAAGCGAAGAGTATCCCAAGTCTCACGGAGAGTCAAGTACATTATGATGCTGATACTGTATAGTTATTCGAATGGCAGAGGTGTCGGAGCGGCTTAGCGGCGGTCGACGGTGGGGTGGCGGACGTCCTGGCCTTGGACGATGTAGATGACATCTTCGGCGATGTTGGTGGCGTGGTCGCCGATGCGCTCGAGGTTCTTGGCGACGAGGATGAGCTCGAAGGCGGGATAGACCACGCTGGAATCTCCCATCATATAGGTGAGCAGTTCGCGGAAGATCTGATCGCGGTAGTGATCGACCTGATCATCGGTGGCGAGAACGTTCTGCGCTAAATCGACGTCGCGGCGGACGACGGCGTTGAGGGCGTTACGGACCATCTCCTCGGCAAGTTCGCTCATGCGCGGGAGATCCACATAGGGCTTGACGCGGGGATGGCGAAGGATGCGCTGGGCGGATTGCGCGATGTTCACGGCCTGATCGCCAATACGCTCGAGATCGTTGTTGATGCGGGAAACGGCCAGGACAAAGCGGAGATCGATGGCCATCAATTGATGAAGGGCCAGGAGTTGGACGACGCGGTCGTCCACTTCCATCTGCAGCTCGTTGATAGCGTCTTCTTCGTCGAGGACGCGCTTGGCGAGCTGTTCGTCGGCTTCGAGCACGGCATGCACGGACTGATGAACGGCGCGCTCGGCAAGACTGCCCATCCACAGGAGGCGCTCTTTCAATTCGTTCAAATCTTTTTCGAAGTGGCGTTCCATGAACTCTTTCCCTTCAGTAGTCTATATGCCCGGGTTCGCAAAAAGCAGATTCCTCGCTTCGCTCGGAATGACAAATAAGCAAGGTGATGCGCGGATAGCGCATCAGCCAAAACGACCGGTGATATACGCCTCCGTGCGCGGATCGCTGGGCGTTGTGAAGAGGTGCGGCGTGGGGCTGAACTCGATGAGCTGGCCGGTGAGCAGGAAGGCAGTGAAATCGCTGATACGTGCGGCCTGCTGCATGTTGTGGGTGACGGTGACGATGGTACAGAGATCTTTCAACTGAACGAGAAGCTCTTCGATTTTCGCGGTGCTGATGGGGTCGAGGGCGGAGCAAGGCTCGTCGAGAAGAAGAACCTCGGGCTCGACGGCGAGGGCACGCGCGATGCAGAGGCGCTGCTGCTGGCCGCCGGAAAGTTCGTAGGCGGACTTGTGAAGGTGGTCTTTCACTTCGTCCCAGAGAGCGGCGTGGCGCAGGCTTTTCTCGACGGCTTCCGCGATAGGAAGCTTGGAGCCATTGATGCGGAGGCCATAGGCTACGTTTTCGAAGATGGATTTGGGGAAAGGATTGGGGCGCTGAAAAACCATGCCGACGCGGCGGCGAAGCAAAGTCACGTCCTGGGCGAGAATGTTCTTGCCGTCCAGCAGGATTTCGCCTTCAAGACGCGCGTTGCGAACGGTCTCGTGCATGCGGTCGAGGGTACGCAAAAGGGTGGATTTGCCGCAGCCGGATGGGCCGATGAGGGCGGTGACCTTGCTGGTGGCGATGCCCAGGCTGACATCGAAAAGGGTCTGCTTGCAGCCATACCAAAAATTGACCTTGGAGACGGTCATGCGCATTGCCGCGGGTGCAACCATTTCGCGGCTCGCGGAGGGTATTACAGGTGGAGGGATGTTTACGGACACTGCTTGCCTCGCAGACGCTTGCATGGATTAAGACCTCGGAACCGATATGCCACGGGACAAAATTGCGCGAGCAACAATGTTAATGATCAGAATCAAAGTCAGCAGGACAAGACCGGCGGCCCAAGCCTGCCGATGCCAGTCGTCGTACGGCGAGAGGGCATAGTTATAGAGCATGACTGGAAGCGAAGCCGTGGGCTGGTTCAAGCCGTGGCTCCAATAATCATTGCCCAATGCCGTGAAAAGGAGTGGCGCGGTTTCACCCGCAACACGAGCGAACGCCAGAAGAATCGCGGTGAGAATGCCGCGATAAGCGGCAGGGACGATGACTGTCTGGATCGTTTTCCACTTGCTGGCGCCCAGAGCCATGGCGCCCTCGCGCAAATTGCGAGGGACACTCAGCAAAAACTGTTCCGTGCCGCGCATGGTGATAGGAATCATCATGATTCCGAGGGCAAAGCCGCCGGCGACCGTGGAGAAGTGCTTGAAAGGCAAGACGGCGAGGCTGTAGGCAAAGATGCCGATAACGATGGAAGGCGCTCCATTGAGCAAATCCGCAGCGTAGCGCACGACAAAAGCTATTTTGTGGCCGCTGAATTCGGCAAGGTAGATCGCACCGAGGAATCCAACGGGAACACCGAAGAGCGTGGCGAGAAGAAGGAGCTTGGCGCTGCCGACGATGGCATTGGCCATGCCGCCGCCCGTTTCGCCCACCGGAGCCGGCAATTTCGTGAAGAAATTCCAGTTGATGGAGGTTCCGCCATGGTAGACGAGATAACCCAAGGTGAAGAAGAGAACGGAGACCGCGACGCCCGCGCAGCAACCGGTCATGGTGAGCATGAAATTGCTGACCAATTTGCGCCAGCGCAGGCGAGGGTTCATGCGTTCCCCATTCCGCTGCCGCGCTGGGATGTCGCGATGATCAAAATGCGGGCAAAGCCGTTCAGGACAAAAGTGAGCAGAAAAAGCACCAGACCGAGCTCAATGAGGGACTGCAAGTACAAATCGCCAGTGGCTTCGGTGAATTGACCGGCGATGACCGAAGCAATGGAGTTACCTGGGGAAAAAAGAGATGCGCTGATCAGAGGGGCATTGCCGATGACCATGGTGACGGCCATGGTCTCGCCGAGGGCGCGGGCCAGAGCCAGGAAAATCGAGCCCATGATACCTGTGCGGGCGAACGGAACGACCACTTTCCATGTTGATTCCCAACGCGTCGAGCCGAGAGCCAGGGCGGCTTCGCGCTGATCGCGCGGAACGGAAAGGAGCACCTCGCGCGAGACGGAAATGATGTAAGGAACGACCATGACGGCCAAGACGATCCCGGCAGTCAGAAACCCTATCCCGTAAGCCGGTCCCTTGAATATGGGAAGAAAGCCCAAAGTATTCTTAAGGGCAGGCTCGATGAATCCCCGCATCAACGGGACGACAATGAAGATGCCCAGGACGCCGTAAATTACGCTGGGAACCGCGGCGAGCAAATCGATAAAGAATTCCAGGGTGTCGGAAACTCTTGCGGGTGCGAGCTCGGCAAGAAAAATGGACGCCCCGATACCCAAGGGCACGGCGAGGAGCAGGGCAACAGCCGAGGTGACTAGTGTTCCATAGATGAAAGGGAGAGCACCGAAATGATCGAAGACGGGGTCCCAAACTCGAGTGACGAAAAATGCGAAACCGAATTTGTGACGCGGGAGGACGGAGCCCTCCCAAAGTTCGAAGACCAAGAGCACGGTGATGATGACAACCGAGGCAGCAAACAAAAACGTGATTAGCCGAGCGATTTCATCGCCATTGCGGAGGCGGTTTAAGAAGGAGCGCGAACCCTCGACCGGTCCCGCGCTGGGAACGATTGTGCTGGCGGTTGACATTTCGTCCTAATAAGGGCTATTGGACTCCGTTGAGAGCTTTCAGCTCTTTAGCAACGACTTCCTTCGGAAGTTTGGCGTAGGAAAGAGCTTCCGTGTAGTTCTGACCGTCGGCCAACATCCACTTCACAAAGTCTTTGAAGGCATCGCGTTTCGCGGAGTCTGAGAACTTCGATGGGATCAGCAACCAAGTAAAACTGGAGATGGGATAAGCGGTCTTACCCGGGGCGTCCGTGATGGAAACCCGGAAGTCGGCTGGCATGTTCTCGGCTGCGCCGGCTGCGGCGGCCGTCACGCTCGAGAGAGACGCCTTGATGAAGTCGCCGGAAGAGTTTTTCACGCTGCCGTAGGGCATATTATTCTGGATGGCGTAGATCAGTTCGACGTATC
The DNA here is from genome assembly GCA_963718945.1 of uncultured Acidobacteriota bacterium. Taxonomy (GTDB): domain Bacteria; phylum Acidobacteriota; class Terriglobia; order Acidiferrales; family UBA7541; genus Acidiferrum. Next base: position 223,985 of record CAVRAJ010000002.1, read on the forward strand.
CGCACGAATTGGGCGTCTGCTTAACCAACCCGGCCACACCCTCGTTGCCCTTGCCACCGAGACCCACAGGCCAATTGACCGAAGTTGCCTTACCGACTTTGTCTTTCCACTGCGAGCTTATTTTGGAGAGATAGTCCGTCCAGATATAAGTGGTACCGCTGCCATCGGAACGATGAACCACGACGATGTCGTTCCCGGGGAGGTTTATTCCAGGGTTGGGACGAGAAATCGCAGGGTCATTCCATTTTGTGATGGTGCCGAGGTAGATGCCTGCCAGAGCTTCCGGAGTGAACTTCAAATCCGTACTCACGCTGGGGATATTGTAGGTTGGTACGACACCGCCGAGAACCGTCGGAAAGTGAAGGACGGGGAAACCGTGCTTGTCCTGGTAGGCCTTCAACTGTTCGTCCGTCATGGGGCCGTCGGAGGCGCCGAAGTCAACAGTGCTTTCCGTGACTTGCCTGATCCCGCCGCCGGAACCGATGGACTGGTAATTAATCTGAATGCCGGAATGGATCGTGTGGTACTCATTGAACCACTTGGAATACATGGGGTAAGGAAATGTGGCGCCTGCTCCAGTGATAGAAACTGTACTCTGCGCCCAGACAATGGATGCCAGTCCGAGACAAGCCAGAAGAGTGCCCGCGAATCGTTTCATCCGTCATCTCCACACTATGGATTTGAATTTGTCCTGGGTGGAGTGTGCCGTTCGCGTGTTACGGAATTGTTACAATCTATTCAGAATCTGTTGAATCGTAGGTAAGTTGAATTTTTTCTTAGAGATAGAACTTCCATTCTGTCATCCAGAGGACATAGAAGGGCGCACAGGATAAAAAAAGGAGCAGCCCGGTGAAGAGCTGCCCCTATTCTGTTCACAAAGAGGACGCAGAGCTATGCGCCCCGGTTTAGGGGATGTAGTAGCGGAAAGAGGTCCAAAACATGTTGTCGACGGCCTTGGCGTTGATCCCCACCGCAGCGGGAGTGTTGTTGTTGCCTGACCAGGAGTTGCGTGTGAAGTAAGAATATTGAAGACCCCAGCGCAGGCCGCCTTTCGGTCCGTTGTAAATTTTGTGCCAGAAGCCGACGGTAGCTTCTTGGATGTTGCGTGTGTTGCCGCTGCAAGCCCCGTTGTTGCTGGCCGCAAACGGTCCAGCGGGCAAGGTCGGCGCGAGTTCGCAACCAGAGTTGTTGAAGAAAGGAGAACCGTAACCTACTGGAACGTTCGCACCCGCAACGTTGGTAAAGTTGAAGTCAGTGCGGTAGGCATATTCAACGCCGTAATTAAAAAAGACATCGAATTTAGGATTCGGATGAAGTTCGAGTGTGCCGAGAGCACCACCTCCCCGAATGGGAGCAAGCGTGCCATCCGTGCGGACAGTTACATCAGGCAACTGTGCCGAGCTGTAACGGCCAATGCCGTCGCCGCCGATAAGGTGAATGCCAAAATCAACTCTCTGTGGCACGACCGGCATACGCAAGTTGACGCCGATGCCACCGCCAACACGGCTGTCATTGAAGGCATTTGCGGCAGACGGGGTTGTCCCCGGGCAAGTTGAGGGCAGAGGTATGAGTGTAACGAGAGCGGAGCAGGGGAAGACGCGGTCACGAAAATCGCTGATGATTCCGAAGATTTCGTAATGGCCAAAACCTGGTTCAAAGGCAGCTTTGACGATAAAGTCCGGAGTCTTGTTCAGAGAATAGCCCGTGCCATCCACGGAATTATATAATCCACCAGCGGAGCCTGCGGAACCGGCCAAGAAGGCCGTCGGCTGCCCGGATGCGGTGATCGTCGCTTGAGGTTCTTCGGCTGAGAACCCGATCCAAGCCTTGTCACCAATGTTCTTAGTGACGCGGAAGCCGTATTGGCGCTCCCAACTGAAACCGACATGATACTGGGAGTCGATGGTCATGGGCAGATTTTCAGTGCGGTTATCGAGACCTTTCTTTGTTTCCGTCGCGAGGCTCCACATCTGCCCGCCGGTGAAAGTCCAGCCGCTGGAAAGGGCCGCCTGACCCCACAGTTGCCGCTGCCGCAGACAATAGCTGTTGCTTTGACGATCATTCGAGGTAACGCAAGCGCCGAGCCAATCCATTTCATAATAGCCACTCAGCTTTGTATTGTCGGCCTTGCCTTCGAAGAGTACTGATAGCCGAGACTGACGTCCGCCGGCGTTCAACTCAGAAACCTGGCTGAGGCTGTTCTGCGGAAACGGTATGCTGTTGAATGGGGTATTAACGTCGGAGCCGGTCCCCCGAGTCCGGAAAACCGTTTCAGCAGCTATGAAGCCGCCTGGCGTTATGGTGATGCCCTTGAATCGAATGGAAGCGGGGCCCTTTTCTTCGCTACCCTGGCCACCCGAAGCATTATCGTTCGCCACAGTTGCCACCGTAGTCTTGAGTACTTCGTTGCTGGCTTTCAAATCCGCGACCGTCGTATTGAGCGTGGGGGCGGTGCTTTTCACCTCGGCGGTGGTGTTGACCGCTTCGGTGGCTTTGGTGCTGGCTTCCGCTGCGCGAGCATTGGCCGCTGCGGCGGCGTCACGCGCTTCGTCGATCTGACGATCGCGCTTGGCGAGCTCTTCCTTCAACAAGGTAAGTTGTTCTTGCTGGGCTTGAAGAGCCTGACGGAGCTCTTCAATCTCGGCAGCGATCGCCGAGTCTGACTTGTCCGCCTTTTTGGCAGCCTTGGGCTTGGCCGGCTGAGCAGGATTAGCGGGCTGCGCGTCGGCGGCCTTAGGAGTATCAGCAAGCGCGATTCCATACGATAGGAAAAGCGATAGTGTGAGTGCTGCTATTTTTTTCATTTCCTCTCTCTTTAGAGCAAAATTCGACGGCATACCGATGGAAGTTAAGTACCACCCCGCGGGAAAAGGTAAAGGCCGCGTCTTACGGTTACGTCAACCGAATGTGAATATACTGCAAGAATCTGGGAACGATGGACGTAAACCATTGAGCTATCGAAGGTTAGAAAGAACGAAGCCGGTCAACAACCACAAAAATGCATGGAAATCTGCCGGCTGGCAGAAGAGCCGGCAAAAATCCAAGCCTCTTTGCGTGAATGCAAAACTTCGTTCATTTGATCTCTCGAAAACGGCCTTCCGTCCCCGACGCGAGGAAGGATTAACTTCGCAGGAAATATCGTAACGACGTACAGAAAGAGCGTCAAGGCGTATCGGCGAATTGAGGCGTCCTGGTCGATGAATTCTTTGCTCGCGCAGGTTCACTTTTTTCGATGGAAGAAACGGGCACGCAATACGAGCTCGCTTTGCCTTGTCTCGCGAAGCTCGAACAGGGGAGGAGAAGGGGATCGGAGGCAGGGGTGCTCCGATCCCCGAGGTAGGACGTGGTGCGAAGATCAGACGCGTTGAGTGTGGCAGCCCGGGGTCAAATCGGAATGAAGGGCTTGTGAATTCTCGATGACCTCCGCACCGGCCGATGCTGTGCGATCGCCGCCTTCGAGGTTTAGGGAAAGTCCACGGCCATGGCGCACGTCGAGGCCGCGGACCCAGAAGATGATGTCCTCGGCGATGTTGGTAGCATGGTCGGCGATGCGCTCGAGATGTCTGGTAGCAAGAATGAATTGCATTCCGGGACTAACAAGAGCGGTTTGCTGCGTCATGCTGTGCATGAGCTGATCGAAGATCCGGTCGCGATACTGATCGACGACATCGTCGCTCTGCAGAACCTGCCCGGCCATTTCGACATTGCGAAAAATGAGGGCGCCAAGGCTTTTACTAACCATGGCGCGCACGGCCGATGTCATGGGCCTCAATTCTTCCGGCAATTGGGCTGCGGGCATTTCCCGGAGTGAGATGACGCACTCGGCGAGATTCACCGCCAAGTCTCCAATGCGCTCGAGATCATTGGTGATTTTGAGAGCGGCAACGATAAGGCGCACTTCGTCGTCCGAGAAGGAGCCGCGGCGGAGCAGCCGGACAGCGTGTTCATCGATCACAATTTCCATTTCGTTGATGCGCGGCTCGAGGAGAAAAACTTCGCCAGGAAGAGAACCCGCGCGCGAATCGTTAACATCGACGATGGCCTCGAGGGCGCGGTTCATAGCGGCTTCGACGGTGCGAGCCATGGAGGCGAGATAATTGACGAGAGTATCGTAGAGGACAGTTTCCGTCATTCCGGCGGCGCTGGGCATGATTCCCCTTCCAGAGCAGGGCAGGTAGCATTACACCCCTGCTCGTAGCAAATACTGTGGCAAGAAGACGGTTACTGCTCGTTCACAAAGAGATGAACATGCAGATAAATTCAAATTCCGAAGTGCGCGGACTGATAATCTGCAGTGACTGGCGACTCGCGTCTGGTGGCTTAGGCGAATGTTGTCCAATCCGAAGGAGGGACTCAATTGCAGCAATTTTGGCCGCTGCGCGAACAGGCGGCGGGATGCGTGAAGTCCAACATTAAGGCGGAGTGCTTCCGCCGACGTCGCGGCCGCCCGCACCGTTGAAGGAGGAACGCGAGGGGGGATGCTCCGGGTCAAAGAGGGGCACGGAAAAGTGGAATTGGGAACCCTGGCCCACTTCGCTGTCGACCCAGAGGCGGCCGCCCTGCACTTCGACGAGGTGTTTGGCGATAGCCAGCCCGAGACCAGTGCCTCCAGCTTCGCGGGAGCGCGCAACATCAACGCGGTAAAACCGCTCGAAGATGCGCGGCTGATCGGCTTTGGGGATACCGATGCCCGTATCCGAGACGGTAAGAATGACTTCGCCGGCTCCCGTTTCCGCGCTGACCATAATCTGTCCACCCGGCAGCGTGTACTGAATGGCGTTATCCAAAAGGTTTTGTAGAACCTCAGCGAGGCGCCGGCGATCTCCGGCAATGTCTGGCAAGTTCTTCGGCATGTTTACGGAGATCCGCAAGTCTTTTTCGGCGGCGCGATGCTGGGCCGTCTCGAGACAGCTTTCGATCAACTGCGAGACGCGGACAGCGTGAATCTCGAGCTCGAGGCGCTCGGCATCCATCTTGGAAAGGACGAGCAAGTCTTCGGTCAAGCGAGCCAAGCGGCGGGAATGTTCAAGGATGATTTCGAGGAAGCGGGTACGGTTTTGGGGATCATCGATGGCGCCTGCGAGAAGGGTTTCGGCGAAGCCCTGAATGGCAGTGAGAGGGGTTCTCAGTTCGTGAGAGACGTTGGCCACAAAATCTCGGCGCACGCGCTCGAGCTTGCGCAGCTCGGTGATGTCGTGCAACACCAGGACGGCGCCGGTCGTGTCTCCGGCGCGAACGGCGGCAACCGTAATCGCGAAATAGTGCTGCCGCAGAGTACCAGTGACGATTTCTGATTGTACGCGCGGCTCACCACCAAGAACCTTGCGAACAGCCTCGACCAGTTCGGTCTGGCGCACCACTTCCACCAGCGCGCTACCGCTGGTCGGCGGCACATCCAGGCCGAGAATTTCCGCAAAGCCGCGGTTCGCAAACAACAGCCGCTCCGAACCGTTTACCACTGCGACGCCCTCGACCATGCTTCCGAGAATCGCGGACGAAAGGTTGCGTTCTTCCGTCAAGGTGCGAATGGTGCGGTCCAAACGAGCCGCCGTGCGGTTAAGAGAAATGCCGAGGGCCTCCAGGGCATCGCCGGAACCGTCGCGAGGCAAAGGACGGAAATCACCTTCCGCAACACGCCGGGAAAATTCCTTCAGGCGCTCGACGCGATCGGTGAGGCTGCGCGACAACAACAAGGAGATTGCGCCGGCCACGAGCAGAATAAAAAATGATGCAAACCACAACCTGTGCCGGAAGGAACTCAATACTTCGTCGACGGTCTCGAGCGGAAGGGCGAAGCGCAAGACGAGAGTGGGTTCCGGCGGCGTGGTCTGGCGCACAGCATAATAAAGCAGGTCGCGCTTGATAGTGACGCTGTGACGAATGGAGCGACCGTCGCCCTTAGCCATCGCTTCAAGGATTTCAGGGCGGGTGGCATGATTTTCCATGATCTCAGGATCTGATTGCGAATCGGCAAGGACCCGGCCGTCGAAGGATATGACCGTGACGCGAGCGCCGCTGGCGGCCATCTGCGCGACCCAGTCGCGCAGGGCCGTGAGATCTTCCGGATGTCCGGGGGAGGCTTGCGCCCACTGGGCAGGATGCGCCTGCGCGATACGGGCGATGGCGGTGAGCTTGTCGAAGCCCGTCCGTTCGTAGTCCGCGCGAAGACCACGTTCCGCAAAAAAATCCACGGCGAGGAGAACACTCACCAGGAGCGCGAGAAATGCGAGCGCGAATTTCCAAAATAGGTTAAGCCGCACGAGTTTCGAACAGATAGCCGGCGCCACGCACGGTTTTCAGATAAACGGGATTCTCTGGATCGCTTTCGATTTTCTCACGCAGGCGACGGACGTACACGTCAACACTGCGCGGAGTCACGAAACGGTCCGTTCCCCACACGGCATCGAGCAACTGATCCCGCGTGAAGACCCGATTGGGGCGCGAAGCAAGGTAATAGAGCAGCCGGAATTCGAGCGTGCTGAGCGGAACGGGCTTGCCGGAATGGCTGACGCGATAAGACGCCGGATCAATGGCCAGCTTGCCGATTTCGATGACACGCGGCGAATCAGCGGGCGGCTCCGCACGGCGAAGCAGCGCTTTGACGCGCGCCAGAAGCTCACGCGGGCTGAAAGGCTTGGTCACGTAGTCGTCAGCTCCCATTTCCAGACCCACAACGCGGTCAGCCTCATCGCCGCGCGCCGTAAGCATGAGAATCGGGAGACGATTTAATGCCTCATCCCGGCGAACTTCGCGGCAAATGTCGAGGCCGGAAAGCTTCGGGAGCATGAGATCAAGAAGGAGCAGATCGGGTGGCGTCTTCTTTAGCGTGCTCAAGCCGGTGCTACCGTCAAAAGCAGCGCTAACCTGAAAGCCTTCGTTGGCGAGGTTGTAACGAACGAGTTCAACGATGTCCTTGTCGTCCTCGATGATTAAGACGCGTTTCATAAGGTTGGCACGTTCCGCTCGCCGGCTTGGCGGCAGTGTACCGTAGGCCGGAGAATTGCGATAGGAGCCGGAAAGATTGCGAGCATTGTTAGACGGTGGTAACACGACACATTCTTGCAAGACGTGTGTAACGCCCGGATAACATGGATGTGAATGGATTGTTAACGCCCTTTAGAGCGTCTAGTCGCCGCTGGAGGTTGTGAAAGCCAGTGCCAGCAGCGTTCTTTGTTCGAGTTCGTGGGCTTTGGCTGATCCGGTTGCCGGGCTGGCGCTGGCCGAGCGTTTCACTGAGCGCACTTGAAGGCCCTTGGCCTGCGCCAAACGCTCGAGCCGCGGCAGAACGTAGAAAAGCGCTCCCATGTTCGCGGGCTCTTCCTGCACCCAGATGAGTTCCCGGGCATTGGGATGCTCAGCGAGTGCGGCGGAAATTTCCGTCCGCGGGAGTGGATAGAGCTGGTCGAGAAAGAGGATGGCGGTGCTGGTGTCCTTGCGGCGGCGGCGTTCCGCGCGAAGCTCATGGCCGACCTTGCCGCTGGCGATCAAGATGCGCCTGGCGTTCTGTACTTCCCCGTCAGGCACGAGCGGCAGGAAACGGGGCCGCGTGAAGTCCTCGATATTCGAACTGGCGTCAGGATGGCGCAGCATACTCTTTGGAGTGAAGACGATCAGGGGCTTGCGCCAGGCCCGGAGCGCTTGGCGTCGAAGCATGTGGAAATACTGAGCGGCCGTGGAAGGCTGGCAAATTTGCAGGTTGTCTTCCGCTGCGAGCTGCATGTAACGCTCGATGCGGGCGCTGGAATGCTCCGGGCCTTGGCCTTCGTAACCGTGGGGGAGCAAAAGCACGAGGCCGCTGGGCAGATTCCACTTGTCTTCCGTGGCGCTCAGGAATTGATCGATGATTACCTGCGCGCCGTTGGCAAAATCTCCGAATTGCGCTTCCCAAAGAACCAGCGCCTCTGGATAGTCGCGGCTGAAACCGTATTCGAAGCCGACGCAGGCGGCTTCGGAGAGCGAGGAGTTGTAAATCTCGCAAAAGGCTTGGCGGCGAGAGAGATGGGAGAGCGGGAGGTAGTTATGCTCAGTTTGCGTGTCGATCAGGACGGCGTGCCGTTGGTTGAAGGTGCCGCGTTGAGTGTCCTGCCCAGTGAGTCGAATGGGATTGCCCTCTAGAACCAGCGAACCCAGAGCCAAGGCTTCGGCAAAGCCGTAATCGATGCCGCGTTTGCCATGGCCCATCTCGCCGCGCTGTTCCAGAAGCTTTGCGATTTTCGGATGGATGTGAAAGCCCGGCGGCACGCGGACAAGCCCGGCGGTGAGTTCCGCTAGTTTTTCTGGTGTCAAGCCGGTATCTACTTCGTACGCCGGATCGTATTTCCCGTGCTTATAAGGAGACCAATAGTCCGGGAGTTTGCGGAGCTGCGGAATTTTGGTGAGCTGCCCCGCTCTCTGCTGCTCCTCTTCGTATTCTTTTTTCACGCGATCGACAATTAGCGAGACGTCGATGCCAGTGTGCTCGGCGTAAATCTTCCAGAGGGGCGCATGGTTGCGGATGCGCTCATAGAGAACCGGTTGCGTGATGGTGGGGTCATCGACTTCGCTGTGGCCGTGACGGCGATATCCGATGATGTCCACCACGACGTCGCTGCCGAACGTGGCACGATACTCGGCGGCAAGTTTTCCGATGCGGACAACTGCGTCGGGATCTTCTGAGTTGACGTGGAAGATCGGAACGCTTTGGCGTTTGGCGATGTCCGAAGCGAAACGCGCGGAATGCTCTTGGGGCGGCTGCGTGGTGAATCCGATGAGATTGTTGACGACGATCTGCACCGTGCCGCCGACCGTGTAGGCCTTCAAATCCGCAAGATTGAGGGTTTCCGCCAAGACGCCCTGGCCGGCAAAAGCCGCGTCACCGTGCATGACGATGGGCCAGACCTTGTTGAGCGTTTCGCGCGAGCGATCGATGACCGGGCCATCCACGCCATGGCGCGTTTGCTTGGCGCGCGCGCGACCCATGGCTACCGGATCGACCGCTTCGAGGTGGCTGGGATTCGAAACGAGATGCATGTTGATGGTCTTGCCAGCGGTGGTCGAGTAAGTTCCTGTCGCGCCAACGTGATACTTCACGTCGCCGGCGCCGAGGACGCTGCGCGGATCCACGTCTTCAAATCCCGAAACCACTTCGTGGGGCGCCTTGCATGCTGCGTGGACCATCACATTTAGCCGGCCGCGATGGCTCATAGCCATGACGCAATCGATGGCGCCGAAATCGCCCGCAGTGTCGAGGATCGAATCGAGAAGCGGGATCAGCGAGGTGACGCCTTCCAGCGAAAAACGCTTGGTGCCGAGGTAGCGAGCCTGGAGGACCTGCTCGAATAGGTCCGCGCGGATCAGGCGTTCGAGAATTTTTTCCTGGTTGACCTGTTGCTCGGGCCCCTCGAGGCGCTCAGCGATCCAGCGCCGCCGTTCTGGCTCAGGCAGGTGCATGAATTCAACGCCAATATTGCCGCAATAGATGCGGCGCGCTTCTTCGGCAGCTTCGCCGCTCAATTCGAGATCAGCGAGCTTTTGCGGCTGGAATACGTCGAGCGGGTCAAGCGTGGATTCGTAATAGCCCCAGCGTCGAAAAGCGTCGAAAACACGTTCGCGGTCTTGCTCGGCATCCTTTTTGGCCTGGGGCACGGGCTTTTTAGCAGCTTTGGAAGGCTTTACGGGCCGCTCTGCTTCCAGGATCGTTCTGTTTTCCATTTGCGTTATCCAGTCATCCTCTATTTTGCCACAGAACGCGTTTTCGCGGTTTCTCGTGGTCCTCAGAGAATTTCCCAAATGCGCCGGAGTGATATTGGGCGCAAAGAGCATCGCGCCAGCAGCCAATATGGAGCTGTGTTGAGCCGCTTTCTTGACGAAGAATCGTCGCAGGGAAGTCTTGACGCTGGCCTTCCGTAATGTCTCGAAGAACGAAACAGCTCGCGAACCGATTCAATGTGCATCGCGCCCCTGTCGAAGAGTGCGATGCCGCATGGGGAATCATCGAGGAATACTACGAGGCCGCCGTGGTAGTGGCGCGCGACGCGAGAGAGGATTTCGCGCGCATTTACTTCCTGGATGGAGCTGGAGTTTGGCTGGCGACTCTTGAGAACAATGTTGCAGGATGCGTCGCGCTTCGGCCGCTTGAGGCAATCGCGCATAGCGCTGAGGTCAAGCGATTGTATGTGCGGCCAAGGTTTCGGGGGCGCGGAATCGCGGCTGCTCTCTATCGGGCTCTGGAGCTTTACGCACGCGAGCGTGACTATGAATGGCTTTATTTGGATACGACGGATGAAATGCTTGCGGCGCAGCGGTTTTACGCCTCACTTGGATATGAGTTGACAACGCCCTATAACGACAACCCCCAGGCCACGATTTACATGCGGAAAAAATTGAGAGCCTCCTTGGCATAATCTTACCTGTTTGTTCAAACCGCTAGATGAATGCAGAGACTACTCGCCAAATTTCTAAAGCGCGAGAACGATCGATTCCAGCCGGCTGGAGATCTCTTCGGGGGACATCTCGGGAGGAAATACAATCGGCGCGCCGATGTGGACGGAGATTTCGCCGAAGTGGGCGAGACGGCGGCGTTCGCGCTTCATTTGCCAGACGCCATCGAGGCGCATCGGAACGATGGGTAGGCGCAGATTTTCCGCCAGTAGGCCGATACCGCTTTGGAAAGCCGCCATGCGGCCGTCTTCGGAATTGTTGACCTCGCCTTCGGGGAAAACGAGGATGCTGTAGCTGCGGTCGGCGGATTCGCCGGCGAAACGAAAGCTTTCGCGAAAGCCGGAATGTTGCGGCAGAGGGAAAACGTTGAACAGCAAAGTGACAAGACCATAGCCAAGCTGATAGGCCCAGCGCCTGGCGAAAAACCAGTCGGGCGGCGGCCGGCGCATGCTTTGCAGTGACTCACCCCCCATGGCGATCGCGAGAAAGTGGCGAAAGCGCTGCGGGAGCGCGGCCAGTATCAGGCCAATATCAGCGCGGCGGGTGATGTGGTTCGAAACAATAAGCACCGGACCTCGCAGGTTGCGCAGATTCTCTCTTCCGAGAATCCTCGGGTGCCCGAGAATTTGCGTGGCGGGCCAGACTAGCGCGTAGTAAACCGTGAGCCGCAGCCAGCGCACCGGCGCGCGCTGTGCCCATCGCGGATAGACGTATTTCGTGCGATGCGCCTCGGGATGTTGCAGAAGGCGCTGCACATCCGCAACGGTTTTTGCCTCCGCAAAAGATGTCTCGTTCAATTCGACCTGAAAGCGCTCTTCCAGCGCGCTCATCAACTCGACGCGATCGAGCGAAGTAAGATTCAGTTCCTTCTCTAATTTTTCTGCAGCTCCTTTTACGGCCGAAAACTTCGTGAGCAAATCCTCCAGGGTGCCTCGCCGCGAGCTTGCCGGCGACGAGGCACTGAACAATTCCGAGGCCTGTAAAGCGATGAGACTCAGGCGGGGCTTGCCGGTTGGCGTGCGCGGGAAATCAGGCTCCGGCCAGACGACCCATCGATGCACGCGCTGGTATTCAGCGAGCGTGGCGTTGGCGTTTTCAATCACCTCTCGTGACGCCTGCTCCTTGGTTTCCATGCCGTAGTCCATCAACATTATGGCGAACGGCTCGCCGTTGCCGCCACGCTGGTGGGAGATCACCACGCAATCGCGCACGCCAGATTGTTGGCGGACCGCCGTTTCCACGTCCTCGGGATAGACATTGAGCCCCGCGGGCGTGACGATGACGTTTTTCTTACGGCCTTTGAAGCGAAGATTTCCCTCGGCGTCAACTTCGCCAATATCCCCCGTACGCAACCAGTCTTCTCCGTCGCGCACGCCTTGGCGCAGCGCACCGCGTTCCCAGTAGCCACTGGCGACGTTTTCGCCGCGCACCAGAATCTCGCCATCTTCCGCAAGCCGGAATTCACGTCCCGGTAGCACTTTTCCAATCGACCCCTCTGCGGCGCGGAACGGGTGGTTCAGGCTGATGAGCGATGCCGTCTCAGTCATGCCATAACCCTGCACGACCGCATAACCCACGCGCTTGAAGAACTCCTCCGCCTTGGCGGAGAGCGCCGCGCCGCCGCAAATGAACGCCCAGAATCTCCAGCCGAATTGACGATGAATTCGGCGAAACCGCCACGCGCGACGCAAGAACCTCCGGCCGTTAGCAGCGGCGAAAGTTTTCTTTAGCCAGCCAGACTGTCCCCGCGCTTCGAAATCACGTTCGATCCCAGCCTGCAAAGCGTCAAGCATGCGAGGTACCGCGATAAGCGCGGTGGCACGTTCGCGTTTCGCCGAACGGACGATCTCCGAAGGATTCGCAGAATGCTCGAAAACAACCGTCGCTCCCAAGAGTGGCGGCACAAACAGAGCCATGAATTGCCCGAAGACGTGGCTTAGGGGCACCAACGTCACAAACCGCAGCGGATGAAACCATCGCTCGTGCTTTCGATACGGATCCATGCCCCGTTCAAGCGGCTCGAGGTTTGCCAGAAAATTGCCGTGCATCAAAACGACGCCGCGCGGTTCGGCGGTGGTGCCCGAAGTGAAAAGGATTTGCGCGATGTGATTTCGAGTGATTGGCTCGTCCGCGAGGCTCTCGTAAAGAGCCTTGTTCGGTTGACCGCTGGGCGGCGAGGAAGCCACGACAACCGCAGGTCTGACTGTGTCTGGCAAATCCTCCAGTACGAGCCTTGGGATGGCGGGGTCAACTATGGCGTTTTCACGAGAAGAAAAAATCAATTTAACGCACGCATCACGCGCCACGCGCGCGGCAAATTCAAGCGTGGCGCCGTCATCCATCGGCACGGCCACCGCCCCCCGCAACAAGCAACCCCAAAAAGCGGCTGTCCATTCCGCGCTGTTTGGCCCCCAAATCAGCACCCGTTCACCCGTTCGAACGCCGCGCTTTCTCAACTCCGAAGCACAAGCAAAGGCCAAGTCCGCGACTTTGCGGTAAGTCCACGTTTCGCGGCGATAACCACGCTGTTGCACAAACGCAATATCACCGCTGTAGCGTTCGAACTCGCGGAGCAGAGTTAAGAGGTTCTCTCGGGGCATAGTCCCAGACGGCTGCTGCAATCGAGCGATGGATTGATTCTACGCCTGCGGAGAGCGCACAAATCTCCGCCTATGCCCAAGGGGAGCACGTCCCGTGCCACAATTAACTTCATCCTTCCTGGCTTTACGTACTGCGCGGCGGCCGCCTAAGTTTGCTCGAAGTCAGTTGCTCGACACGGCTTCGAGGCGACGAGCCAGGATTCCCCGCCGGCATCCGGCCAAGAAAGCTCCGCCAGGCGACACCAACGTAAACCAGACACGCATTGATAAGACCGAGCATCAACCCATCGCGAAGTGCGTCGGCCACGTCGTGGTAGTCCGTCAAGAAAGACAATGCGAAGAAAAAGGTGTGCAACATATTCGTACCCCTTAGTTTCCTTCCTTGGCCCGCGCGCCGACGCTCGCGGATCCATTGCGCCCATGGGGCTGGCGAACTAACCGCATCACGCGGATTAAGATCATCACGCCGGAAAAAACAGCCGTGGCTACCAGTGCATACAAGAAGCATTGATTCATGATTTCGACGGTGCGGGCATAATTGACTGCTCCGCTGGCCCCGGAATTCGCCGCCTCCACCCAACGCCCCGCTTTGATCAAAAAATAGACCAGCACCAGACCGGCAGTCTGAACAAGAACGCCGTAGTAGGCGCGAAAGCGCACCCAATCCGGGCGGACCAGATTGATGCTTGCGCGCACGATCTCCGCGGCCGTAAGCGCGGCAATCGGAAAGTAAATCTGATACCAGATCGGGGCGAGCTTCAGGAACGCGGCCGCGGGCCCAAGAATCAGAATCGGAAAGTGCCGGACCTCCGTCATCCACCCGAGGGCCACGCCACACGCGACAATGATGGACACGGACTCGAAGCGCGAAACCTCCCGGAAGTTGCTGCCGACGCGCAGTTGAATGTCCCTCTCCATGTTCAAATCGAGCCGTGACTTGCCGCCCATTCCCTTCACATGCCAGCGATCGGGATGCTTCGTCAGGTTTCTCTCAACCAAAGCAAAAATCAGCGTCACCACGCTCAACTGAATAAAGAGTTGCAGCAGGCAGGTCGAAACAATGTCCTGAAAGCCGACCTTCTGCCCGCTGACCGCAAGCGCCGCAAAGATGATGGCCACGACAAGAAACGTAAGGCCCAGATTGAACGAAAGAACCTTGATGTAGAACGGAAACAAAACCGGACCAATGATTTGCGCGCCGAAGGCGACCGAACGCTGGTCCTGCCGGTACCGCGCGGCAAGCAGCAGCGGGTTGCCGCGCTGCCTCAGCAAACCCTCTTGCTCTTCCTCTGTCAGCGGCCGCCCCAGCTCTCTTTGTCTGTCTTCCATTTCCGAGCGAATGTCTTCGGACAGTTCGCTGACGATGTCCTCGCGTTGCTCCTCGGGGAGTGCCTTTGCGACAGCATTTACGTAGCGATCGACCAGGTCCATGACGTGCTCCTTAACTTCTTCACAGCATTCCGTTGAGCGACGAATTGATGCCCTGCCACTCCGTCAACAATTGCTTCAACATCTCTTTCCCCTCCGGCGAAAGTTTGTAAAAGCGCTTATTCCGCTTGTCTTCCTCGCGCCATTCGCTCACGAGCAGCCCGTGGGTTTCGAGCCGCCGCAGCAGCGGATAGAGGGTGCCTTCATCGATGGCCATGCCCCGCTCGCTCAGCGTCTTCCGCAGCGTGTAGCCGTAATGCTCCTTGCGGAGTGCCGCCAATACAGCGAGCACCAAAGAGCCACGGCGCAGCTCCAACCTCAGGTTTTCAAAGAGTTCGTGGTTGCTCGTACCGGGCGTCATATAGTGTATGCCACACACTGTACGATACACAGTATAAACTGTCAAGCACTTTTTTAGACTTTTTTGCCTCTGTCTCGAGGGATGGATTCTCTGGTGGTTTTCACCCGGTGACTCAGGTTTCAGCCTGTACAGGGTTCGCCGAGGGGAAATGGTCCGGTGGTTGATTTGTAACCAGTTCAGGCTATGCCCGCAAATCCACGCAAGCACAAACCATTCCGCTCGGTTACAATAGAACACTCTGGGGGAAATCTCATGCACCCCTGGCTGCATCGAACGTAAGATCAAGCAGGAAAATGCCGGTACCAATTTCACAGATGTGGACGGTTGCAACGTACGTCCTCAAGCAGAAAATTGCGGGGCGCAAGCGTTACCCGTTTGTGCTGATGCTCGAGCCGCTTTTCCGCTGCAATCTGGCGTGCGCCGGCTGCGGCAAGATTCAATATCCCGCGCACATTTTGAAGAAGGAATTAAGCCCTGAAGAGTGCTTTAGGGCGGTGGACGAGTGCGGCACGCCTATGGTTTCGATTCCAGGCGGCGAACCGCTGATGCACCCGCAGATCGACAAAATTGTCGAGGGCTTGGTGGCCCGCAGGAAATACATCTATCTATGCACGAACGCGCTGCTTCTGAAAGAAAAGCTGGACCTCTTCAAGCCCAGCAAGTATTTGACGTTTTCCGTTCACATGGACGGCCAGCGCGAGCATCACGATTTCTCCGTTTGTCGCGAAGGTGGCTACGATCTAGCGGTCGCGGGCATCCGGGAGGCGCTCAAGCGGGGCTTCCGCGTCACAACGAACACGACGCTCTTTGATGGGGCCGACCCCAACAGCGTCCGTCAGTTTTTCGACGAAATGATGGAGCTGGGCGTCGAAGGCATGATGCTTTCGCCGGGCTATTCTTATGATAAGGCCCCGGATCAAAAGCACTTCCTGGGCCGCGCACGTACGCGCCGCACATTCCGCGCCATTCTTTCCAACCGCAAAAAGAGCTGGCAATTCAATCAGTCTCCTCTTTTTCTCGAATTCCTGATGGGCAAGAAACAATATGCCTGCACGCCGTGGGGCATGCCCACCTACAACGTCTTCGGCTGGCAAAAGCCCTGCTACTTGCTTCAAGACGGTTATGCCGACTCGTTCCAGGAACTACTGGAAACGACAGACTGGCAGAATTACGGGACGGAATCCGGAAACCCGAAGTGCGCCAACTGCATGGTTCACAGCGGTTACGAGGCATCGGCGGTTGACCATACTTTCAGCGGTCTTCGCGGCCTCTTCGCCACAATAAAGGCCACGCTTTCCGGAAATTATGCCGACCCAGATGCCCTGGCCCTCCTCAACGAACCTGCGAAACCGGTACACTCCTATAATCCGCTGGTTCAGATCGAAGCAAGCGAGGGTCAATTTGAGGAGACAAGCGCTTGACGGGCCCACGCCATGCTGACCGGCCGAGCCACACGGAAGGCGCAGTCTCGAATCCCGATGTACTCGAAATCGCTCCAGGTACGATTCACGAAGCCGTCCAAGGTTGGGTCCCCGAGCTTGCCACCGAGGACGAGCTTCGCATGGCATTGGAAAAAGCCTTCGACTATCGCGGCGACGTGACTTTAACCACTAAAGACGGCAAGAAGATTGAAGGCTACATCTTCGATCGCGTCTCCGGCGCCACTCTGGCAAATTCGTTTGTGCGTGTTCTGCCCAAAGATTCCAATCAAAGACAGAAGATTGCGTATGCCGATATTGCGGCGCTCGCCTTCACGGGCCGCGATCCCGCCGCTGGAAAGAGTTGGGAGGCCTGGGTCCGCAGGTATTGGGAAAAGAAGGCGTCCGGCGAAGGCAGTTTGAGCCTGCAACCTGAATCCATTGAATAGCCACAATTCGTGCGTTCGAGCAGTTTCTCTGTTCAGACCGTCAATATAAATCCATATATATCAACAGTTTAGATCACTAAGCGGGACTGCTTGGCAGCGGCCTGCCACATGGACAGATACTCTATTTTGTGGTACTCTTTGGGTAGCGTTTGTTGCTCTTGCAATGCCTTTTGATTCGTTCGAGGGGGCTGCAGGGACAATCTTTGCGTTCCTTTTTATCGGCCCGAGGTTGTCGCAGCGCAAATGTAGGTCATTCAGCGGCGGCGGGACCGGACAGTTTGGAGTATTGAAAAGCTCCAAAGCCCTTCAGACAGGGAATGTGACGAATCTTTAACGCGCATATCTTGTGCCCTCCATCAGCTCGGGGTGCCGCAGCTCAAGAGATTCGAATCGAGTTTCCACGACGCAAATGTGGTCAAGGAGGACGATGTGCAAGTGATGGCAGAAGGACAAACCGTTAAGCACGAAACGTACGGCTTGGGAATTGTTACCGCGTCCGACCAGGAGCGAACCGCGATTGATTTTGACGATCACGGCCCCAAGTTGTTCGTTACCAGCATTATGACTGCTGAGCTCATCGGAGAAGCGCCGGCCACTCCACCGAAGACCAAGCGTCGCCGCAAGGCTTCCACTGCTGCCAAAGCCGCCAAGAAAGCCGCTGCTGCCGCTGCCGCAAGCCATTCGTAGTTTCTCTCTCTTCATCAGAAGTCCCAAGTGTCCCCGCGCCAAAATGGCGCAGGGGTGTGTCCAAGGGCAACGCCGACCACGAACGCACCGGATATGATAGTGTCTGCTTTATGAAACGGATCGTGGCGGGCTCGGGGATTACTCTCTTCTTGCTTGGCATCATCGCGCTCGTGCACCCGAGCTTCGATTACCACAAACATGAAGAGGTCGCGAGAATTGGGCCGATCACGGCAACGGTTGATAAGCCGGAGACGGCCAGGATTCCCGTGGGTGTAACGGTGACGCTGCTGGTTTCGGGATTAGTACTAATAGTTGTAGCATCAAGAACGAAATCGTAGTTCGTTGCTTTGAGTTATCCAGTGAAGGCTGTACCTGTCTCTTGGTCTCGATGTCAGCGATTGCCCCGACAAATTGCCCGGAGAAAAGAAGTCAGCTCTGCTCTACCGCTACACCACGCACCCAAACATTTGTCAGTTGCAGTTCTTTATCTAGCAGAACGATATCCGCGTCTGCGCCAGTACGCAAGGCGCCTTTCTTGAACTCAATTCCTAACAGTGCAGCAGGGTTCAGGGTCAGCATGCGCACGGCATCCGCCAACGGGATCCCCAGTGCGACGATGTTTCTTAACGCCCTGTCCAGTGTCAGGGTGCTCCCAGCCAGCTTGCCTTCCGAGTTGCGGCAGATTCCGCCACTTACCGTGACTTCCAGTTTTCCTAGCTTGTAATTCCCGTCCGGCATTCCCGTCGCGGAGATGCCGTCGCTAATCAGGATCATGCGCTCAGGTCCTTTTGCCTGTAGTAGCACCTTCATCGCTGTCTCTTCCACGTGAACGCCGTCCGCGATCAATTCCGCAGTCACTTCACGGGAAGTAAGCACGGCGCCGATGACGCCGCTGTCGCGGTGAGAGAAGGGCCGCATGGCGTTGTAGACATGCACTGCATGCCTGACTCCATGGGCAATGGCGGCGCGCGTCTGCTCGTAAGTGGCATCCGTATGGCCCACAGCGACGACCATTCCCGCATTTCTCGCCGCGTCAATGCACGGTATTGCCCCCAGCAGCTCGGGAGCAATCGTCAAGATCTGGGCGTTACCCGCTGCCACCTGCAGGAATTTATCCAGAAGTTCCACCGACGGCAACCTCAGCCATTCCGCCGGATGCACCCCACGCCGAACAGGACTAAGAAACGGACCTTCAAAATGAATCCCCAGCACTTCCGCCCGCGCGTCGTCCGTTTCGTGTTGTTGCGAAATGTAGTGCGCAATTCCTTCGACGCTTCGAAGCGTGTCCTCGGGACTCGCCGTCACGGTCGTAGCCACGAACGATGTCGTCCCATGCCGCGCCACAGTTTTCGTCACTCCTGCGAGCGCCTCCAGGCTGCCCTCCATCACGTCGCGCCCGCCGGCGCCGTGGATGTGCACATCCAGGAATCCCGGAATCGCGATTTTGTCCGTGGCGGAGATCTCCAGAGCCCCGCCGGGCAGCCGCATTCCCTCCCGCGGGCCAAGTTCCTCGATCACCCCATCACGGATCAGAATTCCAGCGTCAGGAATCTCGGTAGTTGGAGTTAGAGTCCGTCCGGCGTGCAAAAGAGTGGTCGGCATAGGTATGGATGTATCGTAGCGGAAACTGGCTATCTTTCAAAAAACAAAACGGACGGAGCCGAAGCTCCGCCCGTCTGGAAAATGTGGAATTAGAAGCTTTTACTTGCTCTTGGCCGGCGCCATTTCGATACTCTCGAGCTTTAGCGTTCCGCCCTCTACCGTGCCCTTCACCGTAACGTGATGCCCGGCGTGTTCCGCCACTTTGTCCTGCGCATCCACGACGTATACTTTTTTGTCTGCGTCATTGACGAACACGTATTGCGCGCCGCCCTTCACGCATCTTATCGTGCATTCGCGCGCCTTGTCGTTTGCACCTTTCGCGCCGCAGTTGCTGTCTGAAATATAGCCGGTCCATATTCCCTCCGCAGCCATAGTTATTGCTGCTGCGAAGAATGTGGCGGCCATTGCCGCTGCAAATCGTATTTTCATCGCTTTCCCCCTCGAGAATATCCACTGCATTTAATGCTTGGCCGTGCCGGCATCGGCTTGGCACAACTGCCATGCCCGTCCAGACACATGTTACTCATCATACGCGCGGAATAGATTGCTGGACGCAATCGCAAAAAAAAAGAAGGAGGGTTCTCTGGAACCCTCCTTCGGCATGTGCTCTCAGCAAGTTGCGAAGTGTCTTATTGGGCCGCGCCGGAAGTGTTGGCTGCCGACGTCTCTGGGGCCTTCGGGATGCTCAAATAGCCCGACGCCGTGCTCTTGGTGACCTTGTTGACGACCAACTCCAGCGCTGTGCGCGTTCCACCCGTATAGAAGAAAATTGGCTCGTTGACGGACCGGTTTTTCTTTTCGAAGTTCTTGTCATCCGCCAGCACGTTGATGGTGAATTGGTTCTTTTTGGTGTTCGTGTCCTTCAGTTGGACCTGGATGGTGCCCACCTTCTGGGAGCCAGCCTTGCGCGTCACTGTAAACTCAAAGTAATCGCGTTGTCCCATGCGGCGGAGCTGGTCGATTTCATCATGGTTCCGCGCGATGAGTGTGCCCATCTCGCTGCGGGCCATCTGCAGGTTGTTTTTCGTAGCGTCCAGGTCGCCCTTCACTCCCGTGACGTCGCCGTTGAGCTTGTTTACGTCTTCCGCGTTTGCCTTGGTGGCGAGATCAGCCTTGACGGAGTTTGCCAGGCCGGTGACTTTCTGATCTACGGCAACGGTCGCCGCTTTATTCTGCTTTCTCGCCGCTGACAACTCTCCTTGCGTCAGGTTCAGCTTATTCGTGACAACTCTCAAGTCGCTCTGCAATCCCTGGTTAACTTCATCCTCTTTGGCGAGGCGTTGGCTCAGCGCATCGTTCGTCTGTTTCACCGAGGCTTGCGTTGATTGCTCAAGACTGTTCGCGTGATTCAAAGCGCTCCAGCCGATACCCAGACCGAGCAGAGAAACTACACCCAACACGGCAACCGCCAATCCCACCCAGCGTGGCGTTCCGGTTGTAGTGTGGTTCAAGGGTTCCTGAAACTCGCTCATAAACTTCCTCTCCTTCGGGGTTTCCCCCATGCGCTTTGGAGAGGGTGCATCCTGCGCGCCAAACGCCCGACCCGAGGGCAGCTTGCTTTAAGTCAAGTGGATGCAGGCATTTGTCGGAAAAGAGGAACTGACAGCGAGCAAGACTTATACGTACTAGTACCAGTAAAGATTACGCACTTACCTGCCCAGCTGTAAATTTTGCTGTCGATCGATCGCAGCGAAGGTGCGAAATGTGGTTTTGAGCAGAAAAATTAAATACGGAGAGAAAAAATGGGAGGCTGTTCGTAAATTGCTGATAAATAATGCTTTATTATGAATATTTCAAGCTGCTTGTGGAGCGGGTTCCTCGTCGGCACCCTTTACTGGGGCAAAATAGCGGTCCAACGTGCTCATCGCTGCGTCCAAAACCATGTGGCAATCCGGACAAGAGTCCACATGGCGCTTAATCTCATTCGCGACAGGTGGCGACAGCCTTCCTTCTAAATACCAACAAATCAAATGGATAGTGTCTCGACAACTCATGACTGCGGTCCCCCCGTGGCCCCGCGCCGATGTCCGGCTCGTCCTTCTATAGTGCATTTGATTCACCAAATCATGGCTCGATTGCCAAAATCCTAATTGCCACAAAATCAATGATTTGGGAGGTCAGACAGTAAGAGACCCTGAAGCAATTTAGATTTTCCTGGGAAAGATTACTCGGCTATTACAACAATTGTGCGAGTAGCCGCAGGCCGAACACTCAACGCTTTGGAATTACGGTCATCTCTCGCAAGGCCTCGATCCTTGCTTCGAGCGGCGGGTGCGTGCTGAAGAGGGAGGATACCGTGCCGGCGCCAAAGCGTGGTCTGACAATGCACAACGAAGACGTGGACGGAGAAATGGCGGTCGTCGGGATTCGATTATTGTAGGCCCCGAGCTTTTGTAAGGCGCTCATTAGGCCAAACTGGTTGCCGACCATCCGTGCCCCGGTCGCGTCTGCGGCGTACTCCCGCTGGCGTGAGAGGGCCAGTTGTAACAGCATCGCGGCCAGTGGGGCGAGAATCATGAGAGCCAAGTCCACGATTACGCCGCCGCCCTCTCGGTCTTCGCGGTCGCCCCCGCCGAACCAAAGGCCCCAATGCGCGATCCAGGTGATCGCTCCAGCCAGGGTGGCCGCGACAGAACTGATCAAGATATCGTAGTTGCGGACGTGCGACAGTTCGTGAGCGATTACGCCTTCCAGTTCATCATCATTCATCAATTCCAACAGGCCTTGCGTCACGGCCACGGATGCGTGCTGAGGATTTCTTCCTGTTGCGAAAGCATTGGGCGCCTCTTGCGGCACGAGGTAAAGTTTGGGTACTGGGATGTTCGCCTTTGCCGCAAGGCGTTCCATCACCGCGTAGAGTCGCGGCAACTGTTCTCGGGTGACCGGCTGCGCGCCGCTCGACTTCAACGCAATTTTATCGGAAAAGAAATAGGCGAACGCGTTGGTGCAAACCGCAATTCCCAGCGCAATGGTCATGCCATTTCGCCCGCCCAAGTAAGCGCCCACCATCATCAAGAAGAACGTCAGTACTACCAGAAGAAATGTCGTTCGAAGAACTCTCATGTTGTTCCTTCACTACTCTATACGCACAAAAACCCTAGACCTATCGCCACGCGGAACTGGAGAGTGGGCAAGTCTTTATGCATACGTCCTCTCTCACTCCATTAGATTCTAGCCGCTTCGGCCCGTTGTTTCGTCTTCGAACGTTCGAAGCGCATCGCATCTTTCTGACCGTCGCGATCCACGCGAACATGATCGCCCGGGAGCACCTTGCCTTCCAGAATCTGCATCGCCAGCGGATCCTGAACCAGGCGCTGGATCGTCCGCCTCAGCGGCCGCGCTCCATACGCCGGATCGTAGCCCTCTCGCAGCAGCAACTCCTCCGCCACAGCTGTGAGGTCCAGCGTGATTTGCCGTTCTGCGAGCAGTTTCTCGACGTTCTTCAGCAACAGCCCGACAATGCGGCCAAGCTGCTCCTTGCCCAGTGGGTTGAAAATCACAATCTCGTCGATGCGATTGATGAACTCCGGACGGAACGCTGTGCGCAACGCCTCCATCGCCTCTCTTCGAGCGAGTTCCGGGTCCTTATGCGACAGTTCGAATATGGCCGTCGAACCCACGTTGCTCGTCATCACCAGCACCGTATTGCGAAAATTCACCGTGCGGCCTTTGCCGTCCGTCAGCCGGCCGTCCTCGAGAATCTGCAACAGGATATTGAACACATCCGGATGCGCCTTTTCAATTTCGTCGAACAAGATCACCGAGTACGGATGCCTGCGCACCTGCTCGGTGAGTTGCCCGCCTTCTTCATATCCAACGTACCCTGGGGGCGCACCCATCAGCCGTGACACGCTGTGCTTCTCCATGTATTCGCTCATATCGATGCGGATCATCAATTTTTCGTCGTCGAAGAGAAATTCCGCCAGCGCCCGGGCCAGCTCCGTTTTCCCCACGCCTGTCGGACCCAGGAAAATGAATGATCCGATCGGCCGCTTCGCATCGGACAATCCCGCCCGGCTCCTGCGCACCGCGTTTGCGACTCGCCGCAGCGCTTCCTCCTGCCCAATCACACGCTGCCGCAGGCGCTCTTCCATATGCACTAGCTTTTGCGATTCGCCTTCCAGCAAACGGCCTGCAGGAATTCCGGTCCACTTGCTCACCAGCTTTGCGATGTCTTCTTCGTCGACTTCCTCCTTCAACATCGGAGCGTCTTTTTGGACAGACGCGAAGCGCTCTTCGGCTTTCTTTAGTTCTTGTTCGGCAGCGGCACTTTTGCCATAGCGGATTTCCGCGACTTTCGCGAGTTCGCCCGCACGCTCGTACTTTTGTTCTTCCGTTTTCAGTTGCTCGATTCGCTCTTTCAGCTTGCGGATCTTCCCGATCGCTTCCTTCTCCGCTTGCCAGCGGGTCTTCCGCGCGCTCGAGTCCTCTTTCAATTTCGCCAGCTCTTTTTCGATCTGGTTGCGCCGCTCCTTCGAATGCGCGTCTTTTTCTTTCAATAGCGACTGCCGTTCGATTTCTAGCTGCATGATGCGCCGCTCAATGTCGTCGATTTCCACGGGCAGCGAATCGATCTGCATGCGCAAGCTCGCCGCTGCCTCATCGATCAAGTCAATCGCCTTGTCCGGCAGAAAACGGTCGGAAATGTAGCGGTGCGACAATGTTGCTGCCGCTAAAATTGCCGCGTCCTTGATCCGCACACCGTGATGAACCTCGTAGCGCTCTTTTAATCCGCGCAAGATCGCAATCGTGTCTTCGACTGTAGGCTCGCTCACCAGCACCGGCTGGAAACGCCGCTCCAGCGCCGGGTCTTTCTCGATATACTTTTTGTATTCGTTCAGCGTGGTCGCGCCAATAGCTCGCAACTCGCCCCGTGCCAGCGCCGGTTTCAACATGTTGGAAGCGTCCATCGCTCCTTCCGCGGCGCCCGCGCCCACGAGAGTATGCAGTTCGTCGACGAACAGAATGATCTGCCCTTCCGCTTCCGTAATTTCCTTCAACACCGCCTTCAGGCGGTCTTCAAATTCGCCGCGGAATTTCGCCCCGGCCACCAGCGCCGCCAAATCCAGCGCCACCAGACGTTTGGTCTTCAATACGTCCGGTACGTCTCCGGAAACGATTCGTTGCGCAAGACCCTCAACGATGGCCGTCTTGCCAACTCCGGGTTCGCCGATCAAGACTGGATTATTCTTCGTGCGCCGCGCGAGAATCTGCATGACGCGCCGGATTTCTTCATCGCGCCCAATCACGGGATCTAATTTCCCGCGTCGCGCCAAGTCCGTCAGGTCGCGCGCGTATTTTTCCAGAGAAGCATACGTGGCTTCCGGATTCTGCGAAGTGACGCGCTGGCTTCCGCGCACGCCAGTCAAGGCCTGCAGAATCGCTTCGTGCGTGGCGCCTTGCCGTTTCAGCAACTGTCCCGACGGGTCGCGCTCTTCTCCGGCAAGCGCTAGGAATAGATGCTCGGTGGAAACGTACTCGTCCTTGAATCTCTCCGCTTCCTCGAATGCCCGCTCCAGAACATTGTTCAGCGGCTTGCCCATGTGTTGTTGCGCAAAGCCCTGTACTTTCGGCAAGCGCGCAATCTCGCGCTCAATCTCTTGTGTCAACGCTTCGCTTCGAAACCCCAGCCGAGATGAGCAGGGGAGGCACCACTCCATCCGTTTGCGACACCAGTGCCGCAAGCAAATGCACGGGCTCAATTTGTTGATTTTCGTTGAGTGCCGCCACTTCATTCGCTTGTTGCAGCGCTTCTTGCGCTTTCAGCGTCATCTTGTCAAATCTCAGCATGTTCTACCTCGCTTCTCGGCCCGCCTATCAGCAAAAGAGGGGCTGCCGCGCTGGCCAGCCCCTGCATAACACAACTTCGCTGCTGGCTTGCTTACTTCGCCCCAATAGCCGCGGCCGCTAATGCCGGCGTTGCCACATTTACTTTAATCCGTTTCGGTTTCGCGTATTCGCGCTTTGGAATGTTCAGCGTTAGCACTCCATTCTGACAGTCGGCCTTAATCGCTCCGGAGGCCAAACTTGCTCCTGCAGGGCAGGAGCCCCGCGGCCAGGTACCCAACGGTCCCACGTAGTTCTCGTTCTCCTCGATTAGTTACTGCATCACCATAATATTATATTAGCCTAGCATTGTCAACTATTCTTTCATACTAATTTAATGAAATAAGATATTCATTTACAACACCATACAGAATCCATCTTCTCCACCTTCCATCTAAAAATACAAGGCATTGACTCTAGATCATAATCCAAGGACCAATTTTCCAGTCATCTCATGACTCAAGATGCTGCTAGACTTCTTTCGATGCGCCTCGATGAACTCGACTACGATTTGCCCACGAGTTTGATCGCCCAGCGGCCCCTTGACCGACGCGATTCTTCCCGCCTTCTCGCCATATCTCGCTCCGAAGACAGCCTTAGAGATTGCCTTTTTGTGGATTTCCCCGATTTACTTCGCGGGGATGAACTCATTGTCCTGAACAATACCCGCGTCATTCCCGCACGGCTTTTCGGTCGCCGCGCCGGTATCCACGCCCAATCTCCTTCGCGCGCAACTCGCCACGAACATCTCACCGGCAGGGTGGAAGCTTTTCTCACCCGCCAGATCGAGCCTGGAACTTGGGAAGCGCTAGTCCGTCCAGGCCGCAAGATGCAGATCGGAGAGCGCGTCTTCTTTGGAGCAGGGGAGCTGGAAGCCGAAGTGATTTCGCGCGGTGAATTGGGCCTGCGCACTCTGCGCTTTGTTTCACGTGACACACGCGCCGTCTCGGAACACCTCGAACGACTCGGTCACATCCCTCTCCCGCCCTATATCCATCGCACGGATGAAGATTCCGACCGCGAGCGTTACCAGACCGTTTTCGCCAAACAGCCTGGAGCCATTGCTGCTCCCACCGCAGGTTTGCATTTCACTGCCGAGATTCTGGAAAAAATCCGCGCTCGCGGCCCGGAGATTTGTGAGCTGACGCTGGAGGTTGGTCTCGGTACGTTTCAGCCGGTGCACACCGAGACGCTCGCGGGCCACATAATGCACGCCGAGTCCTATGAAATTCCGGTCCAAACCGTGCAGCAAATTAAGGAAGCCCGATCCGCTGGCCGCCCGGTTCTAGCGATAGGAACCACCGTCGTCCGTGCTCTCGAAGCTGCGGCCGTTCGCGCGGCCGAGTCTGGCTCCACTGAACTCTTACTCCCAGGCAAAGCGGAAGCGCGCCTGTTCATTTATCCGGGATTTCATTTCAAGGTGGTGGATGCTTTGCTCACGAATTTCCACCTGCCGCGCTCGACTTTGCTTGCGTTGGTTTGCGCTTTTGCCGGACGAGAAAAAATTCTTCAGGCTTATCGCCATGCCGTTCAGGAGGGCTACCGCTTCTACAGTTATGGAGACTGCATGTTGGTCGGTCAGCGAACGTGAAGAGGACAATTCCGTGGAAAGAGAGAATTTCTTGAGGGAAACCATAAACCACTATCGGGCGTTAAGCCGTCTCTGCCGGCGCCACAGAACGCTCGAGCCAGTTCAAAATCAACCGCGGCAAATGGTCGAAGAGGGAGGCCGCCGTTGTGCGCAGCCTCCCTCTTCTTCATTCGAAAGGAGTCACGGAAACTCCTGGCTTACTCGCTGAATACGAAAACGCGGGCTTTTCCCGAAAAACGGACTTCCTTCACTTGGCCGTTCTCGCCGATGAGCACGGAATCATTCGAGGATTTCGTGGAGCGTTCTTCCCAGCGCCCTTCGGTTTCCGCCAGTACTTGGTTTCCCTTTTGGACGGTGGCTTTGTTTCCGTCGATCAGCAGGCGATATTCACCTGCTTGCAGATCAGCTTTGCCGATCTTTGCCGACTGAGTGATGTTGATGGTCTTGCTGACCGGTTTTGCGAGGAGTGGTACCGTGCAGGCGAGTGCCGCCACTAGCGCTGCGCTGCGGAGAATCGAAGTGAATTTCATGCGTGTCAACTTCCTTTCCGTCAGGATCGAGTCAGCCAAATTTGCAGCTGTGGCAAGCTGAACAGAGTGTTGACACGCGTGCTCAGGGCGAGTAGTCTCACCCGCAAGACACCTCGTTCTTCCTGGACTAACGGCCGGAAAGACTGCGTGTCATCGCCCCGCGGCTGCCACCGCGGGGTTTTTCATTTGAATTCACTGGTTCAGTTTCACAGCTCTTCCGGCTGCACCTGTATAGACGAGCCGGACGCAGCGAATGTTTCGTCGGTCATCAGCTTTTTATGTTTGATTCTCCTCTTTCTTCGATGCTGTGCCTTTCCTTTGCGCCCCTTTTTGTTGCCGTTTTCTAAACTCCTTGTAAATAACCGAAATCTCCTTCGAAACCTTCTTCATCCTCTTGCGTCGCATGCGGTTTTTTCAGATGTCCGCTGGTGTATGGTGCATCGGCTCCCGGCTTCATCTATACTCAATGGCATTTTGCGGATGGCCTGAATGCGGATTCTTGTACTTAGCGATCTTCACGCAAACGATACGGCTCTCGCCGCTGCGCTTGATTCTGCCGCGGGCCGATGGGACATTTCCGTCTGCCTCGGTGACGTCGTCGGCTACGGACCGGACCCGCAAGCGGTTGTCGCGCGGCTTCGCGAGCTCGGCACGCAAACAATTCGCGGCAATCACGACAAAGCGGTCTCTGGCCTGATGGACACCACCGATTTCAATCCAGTTGCGAAAGCCGCGGTGGATTGGACTCGTGAACAATTAAACGCGGAAGATCTTGCTTGGCTTTCCGCGCTCCCTCAGGGACCGCTGGCCACCGACGGAATTGTCTTGGTGCATGGCGCGTTTCAAGACGAGGACGAATATGTCTTCACTCCCGCGCAAGCTCTCGACGGCCTTCTCGATTCCACCGCTGAAGTCACTTTTTTCGGACATACCCATCATCAAGGCGGCTTCTCTTACCAGGATTCCAATCTCGAAGTGCTGCAGATTCGTCCGCGACCTTCCGAATCATTTGCCGCGCTTCGTGTCGAGCAGCCCCGCCGCTATTTGCTGAACCCCGGCTCGATTGGCCAGCCGCGCGACGGCGATCCGCGAGCCGGCTTTGCCATCGCCGATCTGGAACATCAAACCGTTGAATTCTGGCGCGTTCCTTATGACATTTCCGCCGTACAAGAGCGCATGCGCACGGCACGGCTTCCCGAACCTCTGATTCATCGCCTCGTCGTTGGCCGCTAAGTGAGGGCCGTTATCTACAAGCAAGTAATACTTCATGCTTTGTTTTTAGGACGTCATTTCTCACTCGGCCTTGACGACCGCCGGTATCCGCGTCAGCATCATTCCCTGAGTGGATTCCATGCCTGACAACTTGCCCATCGAAAGCCCCGGGCCGCCTCAACAAAATCGCGCCCGCTATCGGATCGCCTGGATGGGCGCGGCCACGATCGCGGTTGCTCTGGTCATTGTCATGTGGCCCGGGGCGGAGAGACCTTCCGGTTCGCTCAGGCGCGAATCTCATCTTCCGTTTGGTTCCATGGAGCAAGCCTACGCGCCAGAAATTCAGATTGACGGCCTGGTCCTCAGCCGCGCTGAGAATTTTCTGAATCAGGAAGTCACCACACTTGCGGGACATCTTACTAATGCAGGCAACTTGCCGCTTTCCAACGTCGAACTCACCGTGGAGTTCTCCGACGAGCTTGGCCAAGTCGTTTTGCGCGAATCCCGCGCGGTCTTCACATCTCAGGCGCCTCGGCTGACTCCCGGGGAACGCCGCAACTTCGAAGTCTCCTTCGAGCACATACCTTCCTCCTGGAACATTCAGCAACCCACGGTGCGCGTTTCCGGCATCCTGTTTACTCCCAAGAAAGAATAGTTTCACAGCCAATTGTTTCCTTTATAATTCTTGGCGTGGACCTCTCCGCCGAACTGGAAGCTTGCCTCAAGGAATTCACCTCCGACGGCGCCATCGAGATCCGTGAGAATGGCGGGCGCGTTGCTCCCTTCTACGGACTCTCCTGGGAAATCCGCGGCGCCACGGAGAAGCCTCTCCTGCACCTGTGGTCGGAGAGTTACAATCTGACGAGGCGCGTGCTGGCCGTAGTCGACCATTCCGGCGAGCGGCTTGCGCTCGCTGTCGAAAGGTTCGGCCGCGCTAAACCGGACCGCCTCGAATTTGTTCGCCTGGAATACGAGCGCCCTCAACGCGACCTTTCCCGCGAAGCATTTTGCGATTTTCTTCGCCGCCTGATGGCGGAATGTTTCCCCGACGAAACTCTCGAATCCTTGACGGCCTCGCCCGATCTGGAACACTCTATTTCCGGTAACTATGTCCGCGGTCTCTTGCGCCGAGGTTCTTCTCATATCGCCCTCCTGGCCGTTCCAGACGGAGAGGCAGCCGATACTGCGGAAAGCAGTCTTACGTTCGCACTGCTCTGGCTGGATCATTCACGAAACTCCTGCCGGCGCGACGCGGTCACCGCCCTGCGTCTTATTCTTCCGAAAGGTGCCGCGCGCCACGTCGCCCATCGCGTCGCCGCCCTGACTCAAGATTTATCCCTCGAACTCTACGAGCGCGACCCGGTTCGCGAGACCCTTGAATTGATCGATCCGCGTTGCGCCGGAAATCAGGAAACCTGGCTGGTGCCACACCGCGAATCGCAAGCGCTCCTTGATCGCTCTCGTGCCGCGCTCCATCCTGTCGTTGCCCTCTCGCCGCGGGCTATCACGGTTCATCCTGTTGCGCAATCGCGCGAGGTACTGCTGCGTTTTCGCGGTCTCGCCTTTGCCCGTTGGGACGATGGACGAATCTTCTTCGGCTGCCTCGACGGCCGCGAGGAACTGACTCCAGCTTCTCTACCGGCGCTTAAGAAACTTGTTCTGCAGCTCGAGATTTGCCGGCATCCACTCGCAACCGAATCGCGCCACGCGCTCTATCGCGCGCAGCCCGAACGCTGGCTCGAAGCTCTCGTACGCGAAGATGTGACCCGCGTCGATGCCTCCCTCGATGCGCGTTTTGTCTACTCGCAAGTCTTTGCGCATGCCGGCGGCGAGCGTGGAATCCTGGATCTCCTCACGGTCACTCGCTCTGGCCGCCTTGCCATCCTCGAACTAAAAGCCAGTGAACATATTCATCTGCCGTTGCAAGCCGCCGGCTATTGGCTCCGCATCCGCCGTCATTTGGAACAGCGCGATTTTGCCCGCTACGGCTACTTTCCGGGAATCGAGTTGCAGGCTGCTCCGCCGCTTGTCTACCTGATTGCTCCGGCGCTTCGCTTTCATCCGTCCACGGACACATTGCTGCGTTATCTCTCGCCCGATCTGCAAAGCACACGCGTCGGCATGGCGGAAAGCTGGCGCCGCGGTTTGCGCGTCGTCATGCGCCAATAGTCAAGCGTTTGCGTGAATCCTTCGTTGCGGCTCTTCCCGGCATGCGTGCCCGACTTACCTTGCCTTTTCCAATCTTTTGCACCATATTTCTTCCCGGCGGAATCTCCTGTTCCAATGTCCCCCAGAACAGTAGAATTGCTGGTGGCACCCGTCAGGAGCTCTGATTGGACTTTTCCGCGACCATCCGGCATTCGGCACAAGTTTCTTTAATCGATCTGCGTGGCCGCCTCACCTTTTTCGAAGTCGGCGTTCTCCGAGAAAACGTTTCTCGCCTTCTCGCCGAAGGACGCAAGCACATCGTTCTCAATTTGAGCGCATTGCAATATCTCGACAGCTCCGGAATTGGCGAATTAGCGCGCATCTACGTGATGGTGCTCAAGAGCGGTGGGGAAATGAAGGTAGTAGGATTATCGCGCAACGTCGAAGAAATTTTGAAAATCACTCATCTCTATCAGGTGTTCCCGGA
The DNA here is from genome assembly GCA_963718945.1 of uncultured Acidobacteriota bacterium. GTDB lineage: Bacteria > Acidobacteriota > Terriglobia > Acidiferrales > UBA7541 > Acidiferrum. The sequence continues at coordinate 254,743 of CAVRAJ010000002.1, forward strand.
ATTCCCCGACGAGGAAGCCGCGGTGCAAAGCTTCCCGGCCCCCAAGCCCGATAAACCGATTGGCTACACATAATAGAAAAGCACTAGAAGAAAACTGACGCCATAAAAGGAGAGAAGCAGCTAAGGCGTGTGCCTTAGCTGCTTCCCGGGGTGTGTCCTCGAAGTGGTTAGTTATTAAATTAGATGCATCGCAGCAAAAAAGGTTTCCACTACTTCAAAAAAATTTACTTCTCCATTTTTCGCTCATAACGGCTAGTAAAACAGATACTTACGCCACCGCTCGTCGCGGTGTCCGATGAGCCGCATCAATTGCCGCGAGGTGTGCAGCGTGAAGGGGCGCGGCCGCCGCGCAAGCTTGAAGCCAGCTTCTTCCGGCGTGCGGTCGCCTTTGCTGTTATTACAACGATAGCAGCAGGCCACCAGGTTTTCCCATGACGAACGTCCTCCGCGCGATCTCGGCACAACATGGTCCAGCGTCAATTCAGAACTGGGAAAAATCCTCCCACAGAATTGGCACGTGTTGCGATCGCGAAGCAAAATGTTTTTCCGCGAGAGCGCCCGGCTCTGCTGGGGAATGTGCCGGTACGCCAGCAGTCGAATCACCGAAGGCACTTTGTGCGCGTGTGCCGCCGAGTGCACCTCCGCGCTGTGCATCTCCTCGGCCTGCGCCACGCCCTTTAAGAGCAGCACCATCGCACGCCGCACCGCCGTCACGTTGATCGGCTCATAGGTTGCATTCAACACGAGCACAGGCTCTTGCATCAGCGATGCACGCCTCGGTAATGTTGGGTTGTGGGATCTACTGTCCGCGGGATCCGCGGATTCGGGCACAGTCTCGCTACCCGCCTCGGGGGCATATCGCCCTCGGAAATCGACCGACTTTGGCCGGTTTGCGCTCATCGCGCTGCCCTAGGTTACAGATTACCACTATCCGGAGCCTGCGGGGAATTTCTCGCAGCCCGGGCGACCGTTAGGGCTACCACAGATTTGGCCCCCGACTCTAGCAGCGCCCGTGCACACGCATCGAGCGTCGCGCCAGTGGTCATCACATCATCTACCAGTAAGACGCGCTTATTGTCAACTTGGCTGCCTGGACGTGTGGCAAAAGCGCCACGAACAGAGTCCCAGCGCTCCTCAAAACTAAGCACCTGCTTGTTCGGCCGCGGCCGCGTCCTCATCAGCAATACGGCCTTATGAGGCAAGCCAAGTCTGAGAGCGAGTGGCTTGGAAATCAGCCCCGCTTGGTTGTATCCGCGTTCCCGCTCACGGTCGCGGTGCAGCGGAACCGGCACAACGATGTCCGCTGCCAGGGTTTCTCCCTCCCGCTTGGCTATCTCCGCCAATCTTTCCGCGAACCACCGACCCAGCGGCTCGATGCGCTCCCACTTCAGAAGGAGGATCGCCCTCACTAGCGGCTCCTCGTAAATACCGTAGCTCCTGGCCCGCTCAAACGCGTATGTCTTCTGTTGGCAGACCCAGCAAACATGCCGCTCTTCCTCCATCGTCATCCAACCTACCGCCTGACCGCAAATTTCACACTTTTTTTCTGAAGGCGCTTCGAACGAAGAGAGACACTCGTCGCAAATCGGCACGCGGCTCGCCCCAGCTAGGAGGCTCTCGCAAATCCTGCATCCCGCCGGAAAAAATAGGCTGACAATCGCGTCGCCGGCTTCCGCAAGCCATCCGCGCACTCCCCTCCTCGCGCTCTCTGCCGTTTGCATCGAAGAACCTTCTCCGATCACGCAGAGACAAATCTACTCTTCACACGCTTATATTGAAAGAGAGATTGTACGCTAAGGTAAAAAAAGCGAAGTCGGGCTCAAAACATGCCGGGCCGGCACGGAGTTTACCCTGGCCTTTATCGGGGAGGCTGACCGCCCTTCCCGCGCGCACCCGGCAGGCGTTATAGCAGCCCCTGTTCCATCTTCTCCTGACAGGAAATGCAGTGCTTGGCCCAGGGCACCGCTTCGAGCCGTTTCTGCTGCAATTCTTCCTGGCAGTTCGCGCAAACCCCGTATTCATCAGTCTGTATGCGCTTCAACGCCGCATCGATCATATTCAGGATCGTGCGGTCCGTATTGGTCATGCCAAAGAGGAACTCCTTTGTGTAGGAGTTCGCTGCTTTGTCCGCGAGGTCCACCGTCGGATCTTCGTCCGCGGTTCGACCCTCTTCTTGCGTGCGAGCGATAGTTTTCATCAGCTCCTCGCGCCGTGTCACCAGCTTCTTCTTGTAGTAATCTAGCCTTTTCTTATCCATGGAAGTCCCGCCCCTCTGTATGCTTTCGGGGCCATCTAAAAACTCCGTAGTGTAGACCCGCCCTTCAAGAGTGTCAAGCAAAACAGGGCTTGCCATGCCAAAATGTGTCAAACAGCCGCAATCTTGCCGCTTCTCGTCACTAGGCTCATAATGGGGAGGTCATTGATTCGCGCTTATGGAGGACCATGCCATGCCTGCAAAGAAACTGACCGACGCCGAAGTGCAAGCCCTCCTTACCAAATTACCGGGGTGGAAAATCGTCCACAGCAAATTGCATCAGGAATACACCTGCAAGGACTTCGTCGCGGCTTTCGGCAACATGACCCGCGTCGCGCTAGTCGCCGAATCGATGAACCACCACCCGGAGTGGTCAAACGTCTGGAACAAAGTCGTGGTCGACCTCACTACGCACAGCGTCAAGGGCATCAGCGACTATGATTTCGTCCTCGCTGAGAAAATCGAAGACATCTTCGCACCCGCCGCGGCTATTTTCTCCGACAAGTCGAAATGACCTGCGTCTGCCGGCTGGATCCATCTAGAGCCGGGCGAACAGTGGCACTTCCGCGTCTCCAAGGCGAAGGCCTATTGACTCTTCCCGTTGCTGCGCGAAAATAACACTACCCTCTCCCAAGAAGTTGGTCCGTGAGATTTTGGATCAGAGGAGAACCGTTCCTCCGGCTGACGGAATTTTGCACCTTGCTATTTTTCAAGGCGTATTTCTCTTGCCTCCTTGTTTTGAACTTGTTTTTGACGTTGACACTAGCGCCTTCCAGTGCTACAAAGCCCCAACGACAAGCCCTTTGGTGGTAAGTCTCTTACCGCAATTCATTCAGCGAGTGAGGCCGCAGACCTGCCTGGCAGGGCAGGCCTGCAGAGCCGCCGAGGGAATTGTCCTGTAACACCCCACCTCACCCCGGGAGGTGAGAACCCCGCGGTTTTCACCTCCTTTTTATTTATCGCGATTCGACGCGAGTCCCCTTTGACGCTTACAGCATACCTAAGGTGGGTCTCATGCCTAACTTCCTTAGCTCCTTGCCTCTGTGTGCCTCTCGGTTAAGATAGTTCCCATCTTGTCCGAATCCCGCATGCCCACACCGCCGCCGCTTTTAGCTTTGCATAACGTTACCGTGATGCGTGGCCAGTTCGCGGAACGACCGGCGCTGGACGGCATATCGCTTCGAATCGGGGCCGGTGAACACGTTTGTATCCTCGGGCCGAACGGGTGCGGCAAATCCACGCTGATCAAGACCATTACTCGCGAGTGTTATCCCACGGCTCGCGAAGGCTCCTCCATTTCGATTCTCGGACGCGAACGCTGGAACATCTTTGAGCTCCGCTCGCTCCTGGGGATTGTCTCGCCGGATCTGCTGGCTTCTTGCACCACGGACGCCACGGGCAGCGACGTGGTTCTTTCCGGTTTTTTCAGCAGCACGCGCATTTTCCCCCACCATCATCCTGATCCCCAGCACCTAGCGCGCGCGGAAGCGACGCTCGAACGCCTGGACATCGCGCACCTCGCCGGTCGCGCCGTTTCGCAAATGTCTTCAGGCGAAGCAAAACGGACGCTAATCGCCCGTGCGCTGGTTCACGACCCGCAGACCCTGCTTTTCGACGAGCCGAGCAACGCCCTGGACATCGCCGCGCAATTCCAGCTTCGCGACACCATGCGCCAGCTTGCGCAGAGCGGCCTCGGCATTCTGCTCGTTACTCACCATGTTTCAGAAATCATTCCGGAGATCGAACGCGTAGTGCTGCTCCGGGAGGGCCGTATTCTGGCCGACGGTCCCAAGCGGGAAATTCTCACAGCCCCGCATCTCTCTTCCCTTTTCGGCGTTCCTGTCCGCCTCGTTCAGCAGGACGCCTATTTTCATTTGTATTAGGCGATGGAAGTTTGCGCTACTTCCGTCTTGCGGCCCTTGTGCGCGAGCCAGCCCCACGATCCCTGTACGCCAATCGCCGCTAGAAGCAGCACGACCGGGTCGATGGGATGACGGTAACGCAGCGAGGTGTGAGTCACGTAGTAGAGCAGCGGAAAAAATATGGGAATAGCGACAAGGGGAACCGCGTAGGCATTTTTTCGCACCAGAAGAACGACTATGCCGATAAATGCACAGAGTGGCGCGGCATCATTGCAAAGCAGAATAAGACGGAGCCACAAGGAATCCGCTTGCCGGTATACGGCCAGCGGGGTTGCCGTTCCCATCCAGAAATCCACAACGCGCTGCGAAATGAGCCACGCCTCGACACGCGGATGCGACTCGATAAACGCTACCGCTTTCCTCTTCTCTTCTACCATGAATGCCGTCTCACCCATGCGCAGGTATCGCAAAATCTCGCGGTCCTGCGTAATCGGGCCGGGACGAAATCTATATTGGTCGTCGTAGTTTTCGTTATTGCCGACATACAGCTCGAATGCAAAATTCGAACGCAGAGGAATGAGTTTGTGGAATTGAACGTAATTGCGAACAGTCCACGGCATGCAGCAGAGTAAGGCGATTGCCGCTGCCAGTGCGGACCTGAGGACCCACGCTTCTGCGCGATCGCGATAGCGTCCCCGGCAGGCGGTCCAAACCAGGAGCACTGGGAAAAGCAGAGCGACGGCGGGATTAGTGAGCAGCGCAAAGCCCCACAACATGCCGTAAAGGCTCCAGTCGCGAACGCGCTGCGATTCCGCCAATTCCAGCGTTGCCCAAAGCAAGGCCGCGACTACTAGCGCGGACAGCGACGTGTCCCAAATCCATTCGAAGGGAATCAGGATGGCATTAGGAAAAAAAGCCCACAACCACGCGGCCGCACTCGCCACGCCAAGTCCGGCAATGCGCTTGGCTGCATGGAAAATCGGGATGCATGTGGCCGCTGAGAAGACAATGTTCAGAAAAAGCGCCGCGAAAAAAGACCCAAGCGTATAGATTCCAAACAGTTTAAAAATTCCAGCCAGAAGATAGGGATACACCGGCGCGAGCCAGGCGGTTGGCCCGCTGTCGCGTTGAAACGGAGAGGAGAACCCTTTTCCGCTGGCAATCGAGTAAGCGATGTGGCCAGTTTCCGTCTGAAAGGGGACAACGCTCAGAACTTGCGCCGGTAATTGTCGTTCCTGATACCAAGCGAAGGCCAAACGCGCTCCCAAAGCAACTGTCACAATAAGCAAAAGAGACGTCGCGGCTTTTCGCAGAGCACTTCTCATGATTTGGTATCTCTATCATGCGCTCGGCATCTTATCTCCGTCGATTTGCCAATTTCAGTGGAAACGCCGGCGTGAGCCTTCAAAAGCCGTTTCGATATCCGGATCTTAGACGCACGGGCGCGGCGCCAGGATGTCACCGTTTGCCGATGAAGAGTTAGGCTTTTGTATTTGAAAGTGCCGGAGTCGGCGTTCATGGGGCTATCCGCAAAGCGGGAAAATCGGCGGGAACCGCGTAGAAATAATTGCCTATTTGTCCTCGTGGCCTTGCGAGCCGGAGCGAGCTTCCGGATGTTTTGACGTCCAGTCTTCGGGAGGAAACGCCACCCGCCAGAAGGTGGGCCGGGGATCGGAAAACTCCAGACCGATCTCCGCTTTGCCTCCTCGTACGGGGCCAAGGAACACCACATGGCACTCTTGCTCTTCCTGGGTGCGATTATGCTGCATAAAAACCTTCCCGCCGCTGGTCAAGCGGGCGTTCACCAAGATCAAGGCTCCATGGGCGTTGATGGCCAGGGTTTCTGTTTCTTCCTCGAACGCCTTCCCCTGCGAGTCCATCCCGCGAACGCGCACGGCGACTTGCATCAGCACTCGCTGGCTGCGGCGACGTGCCACGGGATTACGAGAACCTGTATGGGCTTGTGGCATTGCGCCTCTCAGCGTCAACTATACCCGGCCAAGCTGCATTGTCGAGCGACAACGCAGCAATAGGTACTTAATCGTGATATAGCCAAATGTGTTTTCTGGGGGCCCATTTAGGTTTTGGATTGAAGCGGACGCTTAGCCTCTCTGGTCAATGGGGACGTAGTGCCGCGTATCGTGGCCAAGATAGATTTGCCGTGGCCGCGCGATTTTCTGTTCGGGGTCGAGAAGCATCTCTTCCCACTGAGCGACCCAGCCGGAAGTGCGCGGAATCGCGAAGAGCACCGGGAACATGGAGATCGGGAAGCCCATGGACTGATAAATTAGACCGGTGTAGAAGTCCACATTGGGGTAGAGCTTGCGCTTAATGAAATATTCGTCCTCGAGGGCGATGCGTTCGCATTCCAGCGCGATTTCCAGCAGTGGATTCTTGCCCATCAATTCGAAAACTTCGTAAGCTACCCGTTTGATGATGCGGGCGCGCGGATCGTAATTCTTGTAGACGCGGTGGCCGAAGCCCATGAGCTTCACTTCGCCGGCTTTCACGCGTTTGATAAATTCCGGAACTTTTTGTATCGAGCCGATCTCCAGCAGCATGTGGAGCACTTCTTCGTTCGCGCCGCCATGCAACGGGCCATACAGCGCCGCGATAGCCGCGGCCGTCGCCGAATACGGATCGACATGCGAGCTTCCGACGCCGCGGATGGTGTTGGCGGAGCAATTCTGCTCGTGGTCCGCGTGCAGAATGAAAAGGACGTCCAGAGCATGCTCGAGCGTGGGATTCGGACGATACTTTGCCTCCGTCGTGCGGAAGAGCATGTTCAGGAAATTTCCCGGATAGCTCAGCTCGTTGTCCGGGTAGACGTACGGCATCCCAAGAGTGTGGCGATAAGAGAACGCGGCAATCGTGGGCATCTTGCCGACGAGGCGGTAGGTCTGCTTGCGGCGCGATTCCGCGTTAAAAATATCTTTGGCGTCGTGATAAAAAGTCGAAAGCGCCGCGATCGTCGAAATCATCATCCCCATGGGATGCGCGTCGTAGTGAAACCCGTCGAGGAATTTCTTGATGCTTTCGTGGATAAAAGTGTGATGCGTGACGTTGTACGTCCAATCCTTCAACTGCGCTGCCGTCGGCAGTTCTCCGTGAAGCAGCAGATAAGCGGTTTCGAGATAAGTGCTTTTTTCCGCGAGATCTTCGATGGGGTAGCCGCGGTAACGCAGGATCCCGGCGTCGCCATCGATAAAAGTGATCTTGCTCACACAGGACGCGGTGTTATTAAACGCGGGGTCGTAACTCATCATGCCGAACTCGGCGGGATCCACTTTGATCTGGCGCAGGTCCATGGCGCGGATCGCGCCGTTCGTGATGGGTACTTCGTAATTCTTGCCGGTGCGGTTGTCCGTGATGGTGAGGGACTCGCGAACTGCGGAAGCTCCATCGAGCTTTTTCGTTTGCGTGGCGGTCGGCGCGGAATCCATAAAAAAATCCTTGGCAGCGGGCACTGCAAAAACGCTTTACCCCTCCACTCTACACCAAAGGGAGGCCGCCGGGAATGGTGCGCGTGAGGTGTAAGTGCTGGCGGATGTGCGCCCTGGAGCGGCGCAAGGTGCGCCAGCGGGGTCTCTTCTGCGGCATCCACTATACCTCTTGACAATAGTCGTTATAACGAATATTATCTCTCTGTCTAAACGGGAGGTGCACCATGATCGACATCCGCAAAAGCCAGGAACGCGGCCATTTCAACCACGGCTGGCTCGATACCTATTTCACGTTTTCGTTTGCCGACTATTACGACCCCAAGCACGTTCATTTCCGCACGCTCCGTGTCCTCAATGACGATCGCGTCGCCCCGGGCGAGGGCTTTCCCACGCATCCGCACCGCGACATGGAAATCGTCACCTACGTCCTGGAGGGCGCTCTCGAACACCGCGATAGCATGGGCACTGGCTCTATCATCCGCCCCGGCGACGTACAGTACATGAGCGCAGGCTCTGGTGTGACGCACAACGAATTCAACGCGTCCAGGACCGATCCCGTTCATCTGCTGCAAATCTGGATGTTTCCGGAAGAGAAGGGCCAGAAGCCGGTCTACGGCCAGAAAACTTTCAGCGAAGACGAGAAGCGCGGCAAGCTCCGCCTGGTCGCTTCGCTGGACGGCCGCGAAGGTTCCGTGCAAATCCGCCAGGACAACGAACTATACGCGACTGTATTGAGCAAGGGCGAAGCGGTAAAACACCAGCTCAAGCCCGAACGCCACGCTTACGTGCAGGTCGCGCGCGGCAGTGTGACGCTGAACGGCGCGAAGCTCGAAGAAGGCGACGGCGCAGCCATCTCGAAGGAAAAAACCGTCGAGTTGACGGGCCTCGACAATGCCGAAGTCCTGCTCTTCGATCTCGCATAAGCATGGCTGCAATCGTTGAAGAGTGCAGCGCAGGAACTGTTCCTGAACGGCCGTTTCTGCGCGCTCTCTTGCGAGGCGGACTACTCGTAGCGCAATGCCACCAACAGATCGATATGCATGGCTCGCCTCGCCGGAATATAACCGGCCACAATCGCGACGGCGGAGAGGACTCCAATGGCAGCCAGGAATGTAAACATGTCGCGAGGAGCAAGCCCAAAAAGCATCTTTTGCAAAACACCCACTGTCGCTAGAGCAAGGCATGCTCCTGCCGCGAGTCCTCCGGCAAGAACAATTCCAACATCGCGCATAACCAGGCCGAGAATGGAACTTTGTGGCGCCCCCAGCGCCATACGGATGCCGAATTCCGCTTGTCGCTGCGCCACCAAATAGCTCAGCGCGCCATACAGCCCGATCATCGCCAGGAGCAGCGCCAAGCCGCCAAAAAAAGTGGAAAGCGTGGCGAGGAGCCGTTCCTGCACCAGCGAGTCATCAACTTGTTGGGCCAGTGTCGAGAAGTCGAGGGGAATCGTTTTGCTCACGCCTGCAACGGCCTTTTGCACGGAGGGGACAAGGGCTGATGGACGCGTTGTCGTTCGCACCTCGAATACCTGTTCTTCAGCAGGCTCCGTTATTTGTGTAATTGGGAAGTACGCTGTGGCTGAGTTTTCTTCACGGAGCGACTCGTATTTCGAATCCTTTACCAGCCCGACAACTTGAATGGGCACGGTGCTCTTGCCGGGCTCCGGCTGAACACGGAAATACTTCCCGACCGGATTCGCATTCGAAAAAAACTTACGTGCCAATGTCTCATTGACGAGGGCCACCTGCGCCGATGTCTTTGTGTCGCCGTCATTAAGATTTCGTCCCGCCAGGAGTGGCGTACGCAGGGTCTCAAAATAGCCGGCCGAGATGAAGTTGAAGAAAGCAATCGCATCTTCTCCCGTCGGAGGATTCGGAGTGTCCACTTGCAGCGCATTATCCCATGTCCGGTTGCTCACGGGGGTGATGACGGACCGGCTCGCGGACACCACGCCGGGAAGCGTGCGCAATCTGTTCTCGATTTCTTCGAACATCGCGGGCTGCCGCTCGGGCGCAATCTTCGCGGTGTGCAGATCCGTGCGCACGATCAACACGTTGTTTCGATCGAAACCAATGTCCATCGTGACGAGCTTTACAAGACTGCGCAGGAAGAGGCCGCTCGCCACTAGCAGCACCAGCGAGAGTGCAACTTGCGAGGCGACGATCCACTTTCCAGGACGAAATTTTGTACTGCTCTCTGCATCCCCGGTCTGGCTGCCTTTCATCGCGGAGGTCAACGAAACGCGTGTTGAACGAAATGCCGGCAACACGCCGAACAGAAGTCCCGTGAAAAGCGCCACTGCCGCTGTAAAGCTCAAGATCCGCCAATCGAATGTCAGATCAAGAAAGATGGCATCTCTCTGGGTCGAAATGTAACGAACGAGCAACGAGCTTCCCCAGCGTGCAAAGACGACTCCGAGCACAGCGCCCGCCGTCGACAGCAGGACACTCTCCGTCAACAACTGCCGGATCAATCGCGCCCTCGAAGCTCCCAGCGCCTTTCTTAGTGCGATTTCCTTATGACGGGCCGCTGCACGAGACAACATCAAGCTCGCGATATTTGCACACGCGATCAGTAACACCAGCCCAACGACACCCATCAGGATATTCAGCGGCTGTTCGAATTGCCGGCGCACCCACGACATGCCTGTGGCGGCCGGGGCAGCTACCAGAATGAACTTTAGAAATCTCGCCTGCCCCTTCTCATTCCAATTCTTCGGAAGGGCCCCGGCAAAGATCTGTGGAGAAAGCACGCCAAGCCGGGCCTTAAGCCGGTTGTGGCCGAGGCCTGGCTTCACTCGTCCCATGATGCTCAGCCACCACTCGGACCGATGATCTAGCCGGGAATCTTTTCCATCGAAGATGTCCGCGGTGCAAATCGGAATCGCCACATCAAACTTGCTGCCAACCTCGACGCCATAAAAGCCCGGAGAACTCACGCCAATAATCTGAAATGGATGGTTGCTGAGCGAGATCGTGCTTCCGATCACGCTCGGCGACCCTCCCAAGTGGTCCTGCCAGAATGCATGACTGAGGACCACCACGGCAGGGCAGCCCCGTTTGTCGTCAGTTGGAGTAATTAAGCGCCCGGCGGCCGGACGAACGCCCAAAGTGCTGAAATAATCGCCGCTGATAAAGATTCCGTTGGCGTTTTCGACTGCGCCCCCCTGCGCGAGATCGAATCGGCTGCCCCCCCACGCAAAAACTTCCGAGAAGACATCCTGGTTGTCTCGCACTTGTTCCCAAAGAGGGTTTGTAAAACTGGGATTGTCTTCGTCGCTCCGCGCGGGATTGAGTCTTCGCACTTGCACCAATTCTTCGGGCTTTTGCACGGGAAGCATTCGCAGCATCACGGTGTCAATCAAACTGAAGATGGCAGTGTTTGCGCCGATGCCCAAGGCCAGGGAAAGAATCGCGACGCCGGTGATAACCGGCGTGCGGCCAAGAATGCGTAATCCGTACCGAATATCCTGAAAAACCGTCTCGATCAGGTTCGCGCCGCGCGCATCGCGGCATTCTTCTTTGAGCTGTTCGTGCCCGCCAAAATCGAGCCGCGCGCGGCGCAGCGCTTCTTCTCGCGCGAGACCTGATTGCAGGTACTTCCCCACTTGCTGATCGAAATGGAAACGCAGCTCTGCGTCCGTCTCGGATTCGACACTATCGCGCCGGAAAATCGAACGAAGACGGAAAAAAAGGTCGTTGAACATGGAGCCATCCTTACGCCGTCTTGAGAATCTGGGCGACGGCCGCCGTCAGCTTCTTCCAGGACTCTTTCTCTAGTTCGAGCTGTTTGCGCCCGGTTTTCGTCAGTTCGTAATATTTCGCTCGGCGGTTATTCTCGGACATACCCCACTTCGCTTTGACCCATCCGCGCCTCTCGAGCCGGTGCAGCGCGGGATACAGCGAGCCTTGCTGAACCAGCAGAACGTCGCTCGAGATCTGCTGGATGCGCTCGGAAATAGCCCAGCCGTGCTGCGGTTCCAGCGCCAGCGTGCGAAGGATTAGCAGGTCGAGCGTGCCTTGCGGCAGCTCAATTCTTTTTTGTGCCATCAGTGGAGCCCCCCTGCCGCTTCGACAGGAGACGATACACTTACTCTTGTCGAAGCGCAAGGGGAAAGCTTCGTTTTCACGGCATGAGCAGGACGCACGCCGTGGAACAGTTGATTTGGCTGTTTTTTGTTGGTTAACCGCGCACGCGCTGGAATTCGCGCATGAAACTTGTCAGTGCCTCCACGGCTTCGAGGGTCACCGCGTTGTAGAGCGATACGCGCATGCCGCCAACCGACCGGTGGCCCAGCGTGCCGGCAAGCCCCGCGGCGGCAGCCTCTTTGGCAAAAGCTTTTTCGACCGCTTCGTCGCCGCCAGCCACCCGAAAAACCACGTTCATCTTCGAGCGCGAAGAAGCCTCGACCGGACAGCGATAAAAGCCGTTGCTCCCATCAATCGTATCGTAGAGGATCTTCGACTTGCCGCCGTTGCGCTTTTCGATCCCGGTGATCCCGCCCTCGCTGTCGATCCACTCCAGCACCAGCCCCACGACGTAGATCGCGAACGTCGGCGGCGTGTGATATAGCGATTTGTCCTTGATGTGCGTGCGGTATTGCAAAAGCGTGGGCAGGTTTTTGTCGGCTCGCTCCGCAAGGTCCTTGCGCACAATCACAACGGTGACGCCGCTAGGCCCAAGATTTTTCTGCGCTCCCGCGAAAATAAGCCCGAATTTCTTCACGTCAATAGGTTTCGAAGCAATGTCCGAAGACATGTCCGCGACAAGCGGTACGCCCCCGGTCTCCGGCAACTCCGTCCACTGCGTGCCTTCGATCGTGTTGTTCGTGCAGATGTGCACATAAGAAGCGTCGGACGAGTATTTGATTTCGTCTTTGCGCGGGATCCGTACAAATTTATCCGCCTCCGTCGACCCCGCCACATGATGCAGGATACCCTTCTTCAATTCCCCAAGCGCCTTCGCCGTCCAGGTGCCAGTGTGAATCAGGTCAACAGGCTTTCCGGGCAGGCACAGGTTCATCGGCGCCATGGTGAATTGCATGCTGCCGCCGCCCTGCAGAAAAAGAACCGCATACTCGGCGGGAATCGCGAGGTGCTTGCGCAAACCGGCTTCCGCCGCCGCGATAATGCTTTCGAATTCCGGCGAGCGGTGGCTCATCTCCATCACGGACATGCCGCTCCCGCGCCAATCCAGCAACTCCTCCCGGATGCGCTCCAGCACAGGAAGCGGCAAAGCCCCCGGCCCCGCATTGAAATTATGCACGCGCTTCACCGCGCGCTCTGTAGCTATCGTCGTACTCACGATGGTTAATCCTCTCTAACGGGAATCAGACCGCGCCGGCATATTTAGCCAGCATTCAAGAATAACAGATGTCGCGTAACTGCCGGGGAGTGCGGCTTGAACGAAAGCTTATTCTTGTCTTGCCTTTTCCGGAATGGCCGGTTTGCAATCCGCCCACCAAGAATGCGTTTGTCGCTCAACATCGTTGTAGTGGAGGTACTCGCAAGAGTTGCCGTTTCGCCGGCCCATCCATTGAGGCGCCGCGCCGTCAATCGGACAAACATTCGCATCCGCACTTTCCCGTTTGCAAGCAGCCGCGCCCAAAGCAATCAGGAAAAACCCAGCCAAAATCGCTTTGCCCTTCACATTAATCGACCTCGGCAATCGCGAACTCAACCCGCCGTCGCATCGGGTCAATCCGCTCCGCCCGCACATGCACGCGGTCGCCCAAATGCCAAGCAAGCTCCTTTGGTTTTGCACCGCGCCCACGCCGCGCCCCAACCCCGCCGCGCCGCCCCTCGCCCCCCGAAAGCGCGACCATGGCGTGATCCCGCTCACGAAAGACGACTCGCGCGCCCGCCGCATCCTCAAGGGCGTTGATCGGCAGCAATCCCTCCACGAACACTTCAAACAACTCGACGAAGCACCCAAATTTCTGCACGGAAATAATCAGCGCCTCGTACTCCTCGCCGAGATGCTGCTCCATGAACTGCGCCGTCTTCCAATCCATCAACTCGCGCTCGGCCCCATTCGCGCGCCTCTCAGCGTCCGAAGTTTCCGAAGCTATCTCTTCCAACTGCTTCTGGGAATAAAGCGTCGCTTCCACACCGCGCGCCGCATGGGTTGCCGCAGGCGCGTTCACTTGCGGATGCTCCAATGCCCACTTCAAAACCCGGTGCACGATCAAGTCAGGATACCGCCGGATGGGCGAAGTAAAATGCGTGTACTCGTCGAATCCCAGCGCAAAATGCCCAAGCGGCTCCGCGGCATAGCGCGCCTGCTTCAGCGAGCGCAGCATCAAGTAAGAAACGATCCGTTCTTCGGGTTTTCCAGCTAATTTGCGCAATAATTTCTGATAATGCTGCGGCGTAATTCTTAGCTCCGTCGCGCCAGGTAGCGCCACCTTCATGCCGCGCTCGCGCCCGTGCCCGTAAGAATCTGGTCGTCCGGCTTTTGCAGGCGCAGGCACGTGCCCGTGCCGCACGGCAATCTCCCGCTGATGCAAATCCGCCACGCCAAGCGAATAACCGAACGCGCGCGCCAACTCTTCGAACTCCAAAACTTTCCGCGCATCCGGTTTCTCATGTACGCGGTGCAACGCCGCAATCCCGCGTTTCAAGAGATACCCATCCACCGCCCGGTTCGCCGCCAGCATAAACTCCTCGATCAACCGGTGTGCGATATTCCTCTCGCTCCGCACAATGTTCGTCATGCGCTGCTGCTCGTCAAACTCAATCACCGGCTCCGGCAAATCAAAATCAATCGACCCATGTTCATTACGCCGTTTGTTCAGCAGCAGCGCCAGCTCCTTCATATCGCGAAAATGTTCAGCCAGCCCCTCGTACCGCACCGTCGCATCCGCATCACCCTCAATCACTTTATTCACATTCGTATATGTCATCCGCTCCGCGGAGCGAATCACTCCCGGCGTCATGTGCGCGCTCAGCATTTTGCCCGTGGCGTCAAATTCCATCAGCGCGCTCATCACCAGCCGCTCCTCGCGCGGCTTCAGCGAACACATCCCATTCGAAAGCGCCTCGGGCAGCATCGGCACAGCTCGGTCCGGAAAATAAACCGAAGTCCCCCGCAGCCGCGCTTCCTGATCCAGCGCCGTCCCCGTTCGAACGTAGTGCGCCACATCCGCGATATGCACTTGCAATCTCCAGCCGCCGTTCGCCTGCCGTTCCACATAAACCGCATCGTCAAAATCGCGCGCCGTCTCTCCATCAATCGTCACGATCGGCAAGTCCCGATAATCTTCGCGCCCTTCGCGCTCGGCTTCGCTGACCGGCGCGGCGCGGTCCTCCGCTTCCTCCAAAACGCCATGAGAAAATTCATGCGGCAGATGATGCTTGCGAATGATGATCTCGGTGTCCACACCGAGATCGCCCGGCCGCCCCAGAATCTCGATCACGCGCCCGGTAGCCGCCGCTCCACCCCGCGGATAACGAAGCAACTCGACATTGACCACCGCTCCATCCAGCTCAGCCAGTTGCGGCAACCGTCTGCCGCGCGCGCCGGTTTCCCTCGTCTCTCCCACACCAAGTTTTTCTCGCAACTCTGCCGTCAACTCATCCCCACGAGCAATCTCGATCTCATGCTGAATCCGATTGTCGTAAGGCAGCACGACATTTCCTCGCGGTCCATACCGAAACAGTCCCACAACCGAAGGATGCGCCCGCCCCAGCACGCGCACGATCCGCCCTTCCGCCCTCTGTCCGCCTCTTGTTCCCCCTCCACGAAAATCGCTAACTCGTTGCAACTTCGCCACCACGCGATCGCCGTGCATCGCATCTTCCACCGCGTCGCGCGGAATAAACACATCGCCATCAAGCTGCGGCATCGGCACATCCGGCACCACGAATCCGTATCCGTCGTGATGCAGGACCAGCCGTCCCCGCACCTCGTCCCGCGCCGTCGCATACGAATCCGCCTGCCGCGGCGGAAAGTTCCCCTCGGCATCATCTCCCGCTGCCCTCACCTTCTCTCGTCCGTCATTTCCCCCGGCCCCTCTCTGCATCAAGGATCGATCCGCTTCGCCCGCCGACTCTTCCCCGCCTCTCCGCCCCGCCAGCCGGTAGCGACCCCCAGGCAACTCCTCAATCGCCCTTCGCCTCTTTAATTTAATCAACATGTTAAATAAGATCTTGCGGTCGGACTTCCCCGCATGAAGGCCGGCCGCAATCTCGTTCGCAGACGCCGCATCTCTCGTAACTTGCAGAAAACGCAATATGTTATCCGGGCTCAGGTGAGACGTACGTGGCATAAATCGAAAGCCGCTCCCGTGCGGCGTAAGGCTTCAGTTCTGAAGTTCTCATGTATCCATGCAGCTCGGGGCCTTAGCCCTGAGGTTTTCTGCCTCTAACACCCTCCATCGCAGACTGCTCCACAGCAACTCACCGTTTCCGCCCCCAGGTTTTCCGCGCTCTTCCGCAAAGCCCGCTCTGCTCCCTAAGATTTTGTCACTTTTTTGTATTTTCACAGGAACTTTTTTCGCTCTTCCGGGATTATATAGGTAGGCCAACACACGACCGGCTAGCCACCCTCCGTCAGGCTTGCCGGACATCCCCGAAAGGGGACACGAGGAGGCGGGACGACCTGGTCCGCCTCCTCTTTTTTTCTCCTACGCTTCCCAGACTTCAAGCAAAGTTTTTCACAAACCGGTCGCGAGCCCAATTCGTTCCGAGCGCCAGCCTCCTCCGATAACAACGGAAGTTGATGAAATGAAGATCGCCCTGCTCATAATGCCGCTTCAAGGGGATTGTCGAAGCACACCATGTATGCCTGGAAGGCGCAGTATGGCGGGATGAGTGTGAGGGAATGTCGGGTGGCCCGGACACGTTTCCACGATGTGTTTTTTTCGGGTGGACTGAGATCATGATGGCGAATATACCATGTTCGTAGATGAAGGGAGGGTTAGCACGCTTGAGGGTGCCCCACACTTCGGTGTTACTTGTGGGGCTTTTGACCTCTCTCTTCTATTTCACCCCTTAATTGACCATCTGCAATCCGCTGGCTCATAGCTACTTATAACTATTACTTTGCGGTACCCATAGGTATGGTATAAATTCTGTTGTTTCGTCGCGGAGGAGAAAGGAGTCACCGCTTTGCCTCCGCTACCCGCCCGCCCCTTCAACCTCTCCCCCCGCTCTCCGCGGGAGTCCGCATCAATATCGTTCTATGGAACTTACGCGGCCTTTGTTTTCATACTCTTCCGCACTCTTTTGCGCCCGGCAAAGCGCTATCTCTTGTCTTTTCTGTACTTTCCGCACTCCTTGCGCAAAACACCCGGGTGGGGGAAGGGTGCGATCTTTCAAATTCCATAGCCGCCAGATTCCTCTCTGATTCACATCCCGTCTTGCTCATCCTCTCGGGCTCGCTGCTTGGAAGGCAAAGCTGTCTCGTCAGCTTCTCTCATTCTGCTCGTGCCCCGTCCCGAACGGCGTGCATCGAAGGAACAGGAGCGGCCTCATGGGATTTGCGGCATTTCGCGATCACAAATATTTGTGCCTCGAAACTTTCAAAAAGAGCGGCGAGGGCGTGAAGACTCCCGTCTGGTTCGCGGCCGATCCAGCCAGCGATCTCGATGCAAACGACGCCCGGCTCTACATCTACACGATTGGCAACACGGGCAAAGTGAAACGAGTCCGCAACAATCCGCGCGTGAATATCGCGCCATGCACGATCAAAGGTGCGCCGCGCGGCGAATTCGTGGTCGCCGCCGCCGTAATCATCACCGGCGAAGAGGCTGCCCGCGCGATGAATCTCCTCAACAAAAAATATTTTCCGTGGAAGCAGCTTCTGGCTTTCTTCGCCCTTTTCAGCCGACGCAAAAGAGTTGTCATGGTGATCCGGCCTGCATGAACCTCGAGGTCTCTCAAACGCAACAGCGTCCGCGCATCCGAAGCGTCAATCGAAGGGAATGCCGGTTTGTTTGGAGATGGCGCGAAGGTCTTCGATGACGGGCATGATTAGCGGCACGCCGTTTTTGCGGCGCTCGCGCTCCGCGATGCGTTCGGGATCGCCAGGGATTAGCGGGCCGCTGGTGCCGGGAGCGGGTTTTGTGGCGCGAAAAACGCGCACGTAGTCGTCGATCTGGCGCTTGAAGGAATCGGGATCGATAAAACCGTCGATGCGCATGGCGCCGAAAAAATGGCCGATGCCTTTGCCGACACTGCGCTCCGGAATTTCCTGGCGCAAGGCGAACGGCGGAGCAAACGGCCCCCAATTCGCGCCGCTGAGCACGCCGCAGAGCACATCCACCATGACGGCCATGGCGTAACCCTTGTGCCCGCCGCGTTCGCGATCAGAGCCGAGCGGAAGGAGGCAGCCGCCGTTCACGGGGTCGTCGGGATTCGTGGTGTCGCGGCCCTGATTGTCGATTCCCCAGCCTATCGGAATCGCTTCGCCTTTACGTCGAGCCATTTCAATTTTCCCGTAGGCCGCGGTACATGTGGCCATATCAATCACGATGTGGGGCTCTTCCTTGCCAGGAAAAGCGATGGCAATGGGATTGGTTCCGAGCATGCGCTGCATGCCCCACAAGGGAGTGACGAGTTTGCTCGAGTTGGTCATGGCCCAGCCGATCATGTCGCGTTCCAGAGCCTGGAGAACGTAATAGCCGGCGATGCCGAAGTGGTTGGTGTTGCAAACGCTGACCCAGCCGGAGCCGGCTTTTTCCGCCATGTCCATGGCCATGCGGTTCGCCTGCGGACCGACGACGAGGCCGAGGCCGTTATCGCCGTCAATGGTTGCGGTGCTCGACGTGGAGCGGACCGTCGCGATTTTCGGCTTGGGATTGATGAGTCCTTCGCTGAGCAGGCCGAAGTAACTGTAGAGTCGGGCTACACCGTGGGAATCGATGCCGCGCAGGTCGGCTGAAGCGAGAACATCGGCGGCCTGGACGGCATCTTCTTTCGGAACGCCGAAATGAAGGAAAATGCGAGTGCTGAATTCGCGGAGAGCATCGATGGGAAAAATCCTGGCCTCAACGGCGGGCATGTGCGACCTTTCTTGGCGTAATCTTTTTTCGTAACTTTGATGCCGTGGCAGAAGTTGCCATTTCCATTTTAGCTTCGCGCAAAACCATAGGCCATGCGTTTTGTCACGTCAAGCGCAGATCGAGTTTCTCGAACGGCGAGTTCGGCGGAGAGCGGGAAAAACCCACGCGAGAGAAGCTTGCCGCCCGTGGGGCGACGGCGTAGGATTCGGGAATGGCGCGGCTAAGAATGGAGACTTCTGGGGGCCTGATGACTATACTCTGCAACCATCACGTTTACGGTTTTGTGACAGGGAACCGCCATACTCGCGGGATGAACAATCACATTCGCGGAATCCGCAATTTCATTTTTGTATTTCTTTCTCTACTGGCAATGCCTCTCTTTGCGCAGGAAGCGCCACCGGCGGTGCCATTGCCGAACGGCAAATATCTTGGCGAAGTCCCGGGCACCCCGCGGCCCATCAACAATCTTCCTTCGGCGATCGCGATTCCTCCGGACGGACGGTTCGCGGTGCTGCTGCACAGCGGGTATGGGGCGTACACCTCGGGAGAGAAGCAGTCTCTGTCCGTGCTCAATCTGGAAACGAATGAACTTGCCGATTTTCCGGATGACCGGCTGGGCAGCGAGTCTCGGCAGACTTTTTTTCTTGGCCTGGCGTTCAGCCTGGACGGAAAGCATCTTTTTGCGAGCATGGCTTCCCTTAGCGATCCGCTCGGAAAGCGGAAGGGGAGCACGGGCAATGGGATTGCTGTCTATAGTTTTGAGAATGGACGCGTCGCTCCGGAGCGATTTTTGCCTTTGACGCCTCGCGCGAAAATCCCGGCGGGGAAACTGCGTCGGGCTGAGTTCAAGGACGTCACTTATCCGGCGGGATTGAGCGTGGGCATGAGCGGGGGAGAGGAAAGATTGCTGGTCGCCAATAATAATTCCGACGAAGCAGTGCTGCTCAGTACGCGCGACGGCACGATCATCCATCGTTTCGATCTTTCCACGATGAAGCGCATCCCGGCTTCGCTGCCGTATACGACGGCGATGACGAGGGACGGGAAGCGAGGCTTCGTTTCGCTGTGGAATGCCTCGTCAGTCGCGGAGCTCGATTTGCTCTCCGGGCGTGTGCTGCGACTTATTCCAGTGCGCAAGCCGGCGTCGTCCCTCGCGGGCGGATCGCATCCAACGGCGCTTCTGCTCAATCGAGATAGCTCGCGGCTGTATGTTGCGCTGACCAACCGTGACGAAATCGCGGTGCTTGATACGGGATCAGGAAAAATCGTGTCCTACCTTTCGACGAAGCTTCCGGGACAAGAATATGGTGGCAGCGATCCGGAATATCTCAGTCTTTCGCCGGACGAAAAGACGCTCTATTCCGCGAATGCGATTTCGGATTCGGTGGCGGTGTTCGATCTCACGAAAGGTGATGCCGCTGAGGACGCCCAGGCCGCCGGATTTATCCCCACCGAGTGGTACCCGACAGTCGTTGCCGCAATCGGGAAGGATCTGCTGATCGCGAGCGACAAAGGGCGAGGTTCGGGGCCCAATCCCAAACCGATCGGCAAGAGAAGCGACGGACGTCTGCGCTATCCCTATGGGCCGGCCATGATTCACGGCTCGCTGGCGCGCATTCCGCTGGCCGATGTGACGGCGAATCTCGCGACGTACACAAAACAGGTCATCGAAATGAACGCCTCGCGCGGCAATGGCGACCGCGTGCAGTTTGCTGGTGGCGAAAATAAAATCCATCATGTGATTTACATCATCAAGGAAAACCGCACGTACGATCAGGTCTTCGGCGACCTTGCGGGCGCTAACGGCGATTCGTCGCTCGCGATATATGGAGAAGATATCACACCGAATCAGCACGAGCTGGCGCGGCAATTCGGAATTCTCGATAATTTTTACGACAGCGGGGAAGTCTCGGGAGACGGACATGTATGGTCGACTTCGGCGTCCATCTCGGACTACAACGAGAAGACGTGGCCGATTGGCTATCGCGGAGAGGAACACACTTACGATTCGGAAGGAACTTTACTGAGCGGGGTGTCCGCGGAGGACGAAGTACCGGATGCGGGAGAACCCACCGGGGGATATCTTTGGAAAGATTTTTCCAGCCACGGAGTTTCCTACCGGCACTATGGGGAGTACATCGTCAGCCGGTGGTGCAACGAAAAGAGCGAAGGGGAACAGCCGGCTTCGGGTCCGCCCAAAGCGGAAGGCAAAGCATGCGCGCGCAGCGAAATCCACAAAGGCGAGCCACTCGAAAACAATGTCGGTGATCCGCGAGGCGAGCCCAGCCCATATCCGTGGGCGATTCCGGTTTTGGCGAAGAATGTCGCGAGCGAAGTGGAATTGCAGGGCCACTTCGATCCGCTATTTCCGGATTTCGAGGTGGCGTATCCGGATCAGTTGCGGGCGGACGAATTTTTGAATGAGTTTAATCGGTTTGTGGCGGCGCGCACGGCGGGGAAAGATACGATGCCGCAGTTTATTCTGTTGCGGCTGCCCGACGATCACACCGCGGGACTCACGAAAAACAAACCGCGTCCAACCGCGTCTGTTGCGGACAATGACCTCGCCATCGGACGAGTGGTTGACGCAGTCTCGCACAGCGATTACTGGGACGACACGGCGTTCCTGATTTTGGAGGACGATGCACAGGACGGCCCGGATCATGTGGATTCTCACCGGAGCCTCGCCTTGGTGATCAGCAAGTACGCGCCACGGCCGGCCGGGCAAGGAGTTGATGCAAAACCGTTCGTGGATCATTCATTTTATACGACGATCAACGTGGTGCGCACGATTGAAGCACTGCTGGGCGCGCCGCCGATGAACGCGAACGATTCGCGCGCAGCTGTGATGGCGCCGCTTTTCAGCGGGAATGGGCAGCAGCCGGCTTTCAGCGCCGACTATCGCAATCGCGACAACGGATTGATTTATGAGATGAATACGAAGGAATGGAAAGCAGGAAAGAATCTGGATTTCAGCCACGCGGACGCGGTGGATACGGCGCTGCTTAACAAGGCGCTTTGGAAGGATCGCATGGGTGATGTTCCTATGCCGCCGCCGCAGCACAATGTGTTTCCGGCAACCGCGCCGAGCAAAGGTCTTAAGAAAGATTTGGACTGACCAGGTTACCCGCCAGTCGGGGCCGAACTTGCTTGATGCCGCAGGGCCAGGCTCACTTCCCAAGAATAACGCTAGTACCTAGGAGGACGAGTTGCAGGTTCCGCTGAGGCAGCTTGCCAACTCGATCCGTAAGCACACTCTTATCCACGCTAACGATTTGGGAGGCGTTGGCGACGGATGAGTTTCGCAAGCCGGTCACCCGCGTCGAGAGTAGGACGTTTCCAGGGGCTGGAGCCCACTTGAGATTCGTTGTCAGGGGGACGCAGACCACGGTGCGAATGGCACTGCGATTCAATGCGTCCGATTGAACCACGACAATCGGCCTTCGGAAGCCCGGGCCAGAGCCCTTGGGCACGGCCAAATCGGCCCACCAAATTTCGCCCTGCGAGATTACCATTCTGTGTACTGAAGAATGCGCCGCGCGGCGGCGGCCACAAACGGGTCGGGCGCAGCATCATCTCCGAGATCGTCACAAACCTTGTTCATGGCCTCGATGATTTCGTCAGGAGAATGACGCGTCAAATATTCCTGCAACGCATCACTGAAGAGGCGGCTTCGTGACCGACTGGTTCGCCGGGCAAGACGCTCCGCCCGCCGGAAGATCTCATCTGGGATAGAAACGGCAGTCTTCATACCCCTAGTATAACTGTATAGCGCATACGTGGGAAGGGAGCGCGTACTTCAAGAAAGGGATAAAGGCGGGGAACTCATGGGGGTGCTGACAAAGGCGACCTTTTCAGACGGAGGGCGATGCCGTTTTGGAAAACGGGAGACTGCAACACTTTGTCACCACCATTGTGCGTGAACTTTTCCCACAGCGTGATTTTTCCAGTGGCGACAGCCACCCACTCGGATGAGTAATTTCCCGGCGGAAGTTCGAGAGTTAGGTGGCACGGACCGTTCCCGTCGAGGTAGATTGCATATTGCTTGCCGGGAGTGGACAAGACGCGAGCTATTACACCTGCGGAGCGCTTAACAGTGCGAGTGTCAGGCCGAAGGTCAATCAGCGTGAACGACTTTAAGAATTCGCTTAAGACGCGAAGTTGTTGGCGGAGAGCAGGGCTCCCGCCACCGGGCCCGTTTGGTCCGGAGTATGAGCCGTCCTCGTGGCCGGTCGTGAATGAATAATCGAGACTGTCGAACGCGCTTCCACCGGATAGCATGAAATTCCATGCCTGGCGGCGGTATGCGTCATCGTCGCGGCCGAGAAAACCTGTTTCGTCATAAGAGATCGCTTTATTAAGACCGTAATTTAGCAAAGCGGCTTCGGGATAAGCGTAATGAAAATTTACGACATCGACGTGTGGCAGGAGTGTGCGGACCGACAAACGAAAATTAGAATAGTTCTGGGCGATGAGGTGGTGGTTCGGAAGAGCGGATTCCTCTTGCGTGATCCAATCGACGACGCGCGCCTGCCAGGCCATCGAAGGTTCATCCGGCAGATCAATCGAATTGGGAAAAGCATCGCGCGCGGGAGGGCGGAGGTAAGGGTTAATGACTCCGGCGAGAACGGGGCGGTCCGACCAGGGTTCGTTCTGGATCTCGAAGATGACATTCTCGAAGGAGTTCGCCTCGCGAACGAGTTTGCGCGCGTATTTTTCCTGATAGGCGAGCAAGTTTCCGTTTTCGAGAGTGTGAAGATTCTTCCAGTCGATTGCGCCAGCGCGATTGACATTGTTCGCGGGATTGAGAGCGCTTAACCGCCACTGAGCCTCGTCATAGAGAGAGGAAAAGAGTGTCACCTCGACCACGATGCCGTGCTTGGCGGCTTCCGAAAGAAAATCATGAAAACGTGTGAAGAACTCGGGATCCCAGCGATCGAGATCGAACTTGTTTCCTCCGCCCGCGTAGCCTGGAGATTCGCTGCGTGTCCACGGCGCGAGGAAACGGCCGGGTGCGGGAGCCAGATCGTTGTGCAAAATCCCAAAAGATTTTTCGGGGACTTCCACATAAGAGCCGGTGAAGAGGCGCGTGTAGTTCAGGCCATCCGCCTGCAAGGCTCCGAGATATTTGTGATAGTCGAAGTCGCGATTGAACACAGCGCCGTAGTGCTCGCCGCTAGTGATCAGGGCAACGGCTTTCCCGCGAAAGAGAAAATAGTGCGGATTGGCGGGATGAAGACGGATGGGCTGAGGTTTGGCTGACTGCGACGCGTTGGCTTGAGGCCTTACTTGAGCTTGAGCCGCGGAAAGTAGAAATACAAAGAGCGCCGTGGCGCGGATTGTTCTATGGATCGTGTTGATCATAGCGATCGGCGGCGGCGGCTATCGAAGGGACGGAGCAGCGGCGAGTTGGGCAGATTGCGCGAGAGCGCACAAAGATTCTGTGTAGGGAGCGCGAGCGACACCTCGTTCGGTGAAGATGGCTGCGATATAACGAGCGGGAGTGACGTCGAACGCGGGATGCGCGGCGTGAACGTCTGGCGCAATGCGAAGGCCCTGCAGGTGCGTGACTTCGGCGGAGGAGCGCTCCTCGATTGGGATGTGAGCGCCGTCGGGAAGCGAGAGGTCGAAGGTAGAGACAGGTGCGGCAATGTAAAAAGGCACGCTGTTTTCTTTTGCGAGAACCGCGATTTGGTAGGTGCCGATTTTGTTGGCGGTATCGCCGTTGGCGGCGATGCGGTCGGCTCCCGTGACGACGGCGCCGACTTTGCCGGTCTTGAGAAAGTGACCGACCATGTTGTCGGTGATGAGCGTGAGCGGGATGCCGCCTTTGTGGAGTTCCCAGGCGGTGAGGCGAGCGCCCTGCAAATAGGGGCGTGTTTCAGGAACCAGGACGTGGAGTTTTTTTCCCTGCTGGAAGGCGACGCGAATGACGCCGAGCGCGGTGCCTATTCCGCCAGTGGCTAGAGCTCCGGCGTTGCATTGCGTCATGACCTGGCCATCGCTGGGCATAAATTCCGCACCGAGGCTGCCGATGGCTTCGTCGGT
The DNA here is from genome assembly GCA_963718945.1 of uncultured Acidobacteriota bacterium. GTDB lineage: Bacteria > Acidobacteriota > Terriglobia > Acidiferrales > UBA7541 > Acidiferrum. The sequence continues at coordinate 279,358 of CAVRAJ010000002.1, forward strand.
GGCTTTCTTTTCCAGGTGAATCAGCTGGGCTTCTTCAACCATTCCCTGGCGAATTTTCGCAAGGTCCGAGGATTGGGCGGAGAGGTGGGCAAAACGGCGCTTCATGCGCTCGATGGCCCAGAAGAGGTCGACGGCAGTGGGGCGGGTTTTCGCGAGGGTGTCGCAGATTTCCGCAAATTCAGCGCGCAGGGTTTCGACGGAATTTGCGGGAGAATGCAGAACACCCAGCGCGGCTCCCATGGCTGCGGCAACACCGATCGCGGGCGCGCCGCGAATGACCATGTCGCGGATGGCTTTGGCGACGTCGCGATAGTCGGTGTATGTGTAGGAAATTTCTTCGGCGGGGAGAAGGCGCTGGTCGAGCATGACCACGCCGCGGTCGGTCCATTCGATGGGCTGCGCTACGTACATTATTTTGCGAATCCTATATGACGGTGAACTGAGAGCCAAGTCTCGAGCTAAAAAATCAGACCTGCGGACTCATCGGAACGATAGTGCCAAGCTGGGGCGCAGCGTGCTGTGCCCCAGCTAACATTCTAGCGGAGGCGGCGGTGGAAGACGAATTCGTTAATGAGCGGAGGGCATTTTTGTGAAGCCTTGGGTTCCAAGAATGGTGACCAGAGCGATCATGGAGTTGTAGCCCAAGTGGAGCAAAAAACTGGCGAAGACCGAGCCGGTGCGGGCGCGAACAAACGTGAAGATGACGCCGACAGCGATGAGCACGAAAACGAGGCCCCAGGTCCAGCCAAGCTGGGCACCGTGCATCAATCCGAAAAGAACGCCGGTAACGATCACGCTGGTGGCTACGCCGAAATATTTCGCGAACAACGGGTAGAGATAACCGCGAAAGACGGTCTCTTCGACAAGGGGCGCGACCAAGACAGCCATTGCCATGAACAGCAAGGCGGTATTCTTGTAGCGGAAGAGCTCTTCGATGGGCACATCCGGCGGCGCCTGCATTTTATAAGTAACGATCAGCACGGCAACGGAAAGCCCACAGCCCCCAAGGAAGAAGAGCCATGGACTGCGCGGACGGCCACCGTCGTGCCGCGTGATCTTTCTCCAGCCTAGAGTTCTCCAAAATGGAAATCCGCGAAGCACAGCCAAGGTGACGTAGAGAAACAGGAAAATCAGGGCATACCAAAGGACCATGCTGCCAATGGCGAACGCCGGTTTTGACAAGACGAACCGCTCAAAATCCTTCTCGCTGGAAAAATGGCGAAGGGGGGCGTAATAAATCGCGAAGCCTGTCTGGATAAGAATCAAGCTAAAGAATCCAAAAAGAAGAAAGAGGGTGAGATGCAGCCAGGACCAGGAAATTCGCAGATCCTCGGGCAGGGAAGGCCTATGGGAGTAGGAGGGAACTGCCGCGGGAACGGTAGCCGCGAGGCTGATGGGATCACCTGCAAGGGGTTGTTCGGGAATGGGCGGGGGCTGAGACGCGCCGGCGACGGGTTCGGAATCCTCCAAGGCAAAATGCGAGGACGGTTCCTGCTCCGGCGGAACAGAGGAGTTTTCGTCAAAGAGGCTCATCGTTTGCCCTTGCGCAGATTCTTGGGCCAGCCAGCGGCAAGTGCGGCGGCGACCAAAGGCATGAGCAGTTCGTGATGGCCGGTGATGGCGTAGCCGCGCGAATCCGATTTGCGGCCTCCGCGTTCGGAGGCGGTGGGACGCTTCACTACATTCTGCAGTGGACGGTAGTGCTGGATGAAGTCGAAGTTCGCGGTGGTGATTGGCTGCAAGGGCACACCGAGATTGCGGACGACGCTCACGGCTTTCAAGAAAACTTCCGGGAGAAGCACGGCGGAGCCCCAGTTCAAATAGACACCGCCGGGATGCATTTGTTTTACGAGAGCGCAGAAGAGGCGGAAATCGAGAAATGTGGCGGCGCCGAGGCAAGGACCGTCAGCGGCGGGATGCATGTGAGGAATATCGGTGCCGATGGCGAGATGAATGGTGACGGGGATGCGCTGTTTGTAGGCGGCTACGAGAACGCTGGAGGCACCGTGTTTTACGTTCAGGATGCCGCTGGTGAGAAATTGGCCGGCGGCTTCGCCGTAGCCGATGTGGAGGCGAGCGGCGAGTTTCGAAAATTCATTGATGTACTCGCCGGTTTCGCCGGCCATCCCGAACTCGCCCGCACCGAGGCCGGTTTCGACGTCTTCAGAGGTGTTGCCGGCGAGAGCGATTTCAAAATCGTGGATGAGGGCGGCGCCGTTCATGGCAATGCCGGAGATGAAGCCGCGCTTCATAAGATCGATGAGGATGGGGCCGAGGCCGACTTTGATCACGTGGCCGCCGATGCCCCAAAGAATGGGAGCGCGCTGCCTGCGAGCGCGATGGATGGCGGCGAGGAGATGACGCAAATCGTTGGCAGCGAGCAAATTGGGAAGCGTATCGAGAAATTTTGCGAGGGATACATGGGCAGCAGGAGGCCTGGCGAAATCGCGAACACTTACTTTGCTCTTGCGGGAAGAGAGCGGATAGGTGCGAACTGCGCCGAAAGTGAGGGGCGAGGTGGAATAGATGCTCATGGAGAAGGAAACACTGTAAATCGTAGAGCGGGATGGTAGCAAGGAGAGACGTGGCGCGCCGAGGACAACAAGCGCGGGCCAGTGGCGTGATCGAGGGTCCGCCTCAGAAGGCGGACGCTAAGAAAACCGGTGATTGCGGGATTATTTGGCACTGGAGTTGTGACCATTGGCGTGGCCGTTGTTGGAGATTCCGAGGGCCCGGGCGAGAGCCTGTCCAGTATAGGATTTCTTGGTGCGGGCGACGAGTTCGGGCGGGCCTTGGGCGACGATGCGACCGCCGCCGTCGCCGCCTTCGGGGCCGAGGTCGATGACCCAGTCGGCCTGTTTGATGACGTCGAGATGATGCTCGATGATGAGAACGGTATTGCCGAGAGAGACGAGGCGCTGTAGGACGTCGAGAAGCTTTCGAACGTCGTCGAAGTGCAAGCCCGTAGTGGGTTCATCGAGGATGTAGAGAGTGCGGCCGGTCTGGCGTTTGGAAAGTTCGCGAGCGAGCTTGATGCGCTGGGCTTCGCCACCGGAGAGCGTGGTGGCGGATTGGCCGAGCGTAACGTAGCCGAGACCGACTTCGACAAGCGTCGAAAGCTTTTGCTGAATCTGCGGGATATTTTCCAGAAGCTTCAGTGCATCGGACGAGGGCAGGTTGAGCACGTCGCTGATGGTGTGGCCTTTGTAACGGACGCTGAGCGTTTCGGAATTGTAGCGCTTGCCGCGGCACACTTCGCACATGACGTAAACGTCGGGCAGAAAATTCATTTCGATGCGGCGAAGGCCGTCACCCTGACAGGCTTCGCAGCGGCCGCCCTTGACGTTAAAGCTGAAGCGGCCGGGACGATAGCCGCGTTCGCGCGATTCGGGAAGCATGGCGAAGAGTTCGCGGATGGGCGCGAAAACGCCGGTGTAGGTCGCGGGGTTTGAACGCGGCGTGCGTCCTATGGGAGCTTGATCGATCTCGATGACTTTGTCGATTTGATCGGCGCCGAGGAGTTCGCGGTGTGAGCCGGGCGGCTCCACCGAGCGATAGAGTTTCTGGGCGAGAGCGCGGTAGAGAATATCGTTGACAAGGGTGGACTTGCCTGAGCCGGAGACACCGGTGACGACAGTGAGCAAGCCGAGGGGCAGCGTTACATCAACATCTTTAAGATTGTTTGCGCTGGCGCCGAGAATCTGGATGGCTTTGCCGTTGGGACTACGGCGCTTTTCGGGAACGGAGATACGCAGGGCGCCGCTTAGATAGCGACCCGTGAGCGATTCGGCGCTTGCAGCGATTTGTTCCGGCTTGCCCTGAGCGACAAGGTAGCCTCCGGCGTTGCCTGCGCCAGGGCCGAGATCGACGACAAAGTCGGCACGGCGAATAGTGTCTTCATCATGCTCGACAACGAGGACGGTGTTGCCGAGATCGCGGAGCTGCTCGAGAGAGCCGAGCAGGCGGTCGTTATCGCGTGCGTGGAGGCCGATGGACGGCTCATCGAGAACATAAAGAACGCCGCGAAGGCGCGAGCCGATCTGCGTGGCGAGGCGGATGCGCTGGGCCTCGCCGCCGGAGAGCGTGGCAGCCGAGCGGTCCAGACTGAGATAACCGAGACCGACAGCGAGGAGAAAGTCGATACGTTCAGCGACCTCCTCCAGCGGACGGCCTGCAATCTCGCGCTGGCGAGCTGAGAGATGCGCGAGGATCTTGTCGACGGCCGGGCGCGAGGCGGCAAGAGAGAGAGCCGTGAAATCGGCGATGGAGTAGCCCGCCAGTTTGACCGCCAGCGATTCCGGGCGAAGGCGTTTACCGTGGCAAACGTTGCAGAGCGTGGCGGACATGTATTGCGTCATCCACTCTCGGTAAGAATCAGAATTAGACTCCGCGAAGTTGCGGTCAAGAAATTTCAGTATACCGGGGAAACGGAAGGCCTTTTCGCTGGGAGATTTCTTGCCACCCATCGGCCTTTCCCCCGAACCAGAGCGGCCATTCGAAGGCGGGAAGCCGTAGAGAAGCAGGTTCTGGATACGCGGAGGGAATTTTTCGAAGGGTAACTCCAAATTGATGTGATAGGCATAGGCGGCAAGCTCTAGCGTGCGCTTGAGGATCGCGGAGCTGGAGCCTGGCCCGAGGCCGCCGTCAAAGAGCGGCCGGGTCCAGTCGGTGATAATTCTGGCCGGATCGAAATCGTACTTAGAACCCAAACCGTTGCAGGCCGGGCACGCGCCATACGGCGAATTGAAACTGAAGGAGCGCGGTTCGAGCTGCGGAACAGAGATGCCGCAATCCGGGCAAGCCAGCTTTTCCGAAAAGACATGTTCCTTGCCGCCAACGATGGCGACGGTAACGAGACCACCAGCAAGCTTTAGCGCCGCGGCGATGGATTGCTCGAGGCGAGCCGCAATACCTTGCTTGACGAGGAGCCGGTCCACAACGACTTCGATGGTGTGGTTCTTGCGCTTGTCGAGGCTTGGAGGAGCGTCGAGCGGATAGAGCTCGCCATCGATGCGGACGCGCACAAAACCGTCTTGCGCAAGCTTTTCGAGCTCCTTGCGGTAAGCTCCTTTTCGCCCGCGAACGATGGGTGCCAAAATCATGATGCGATCGTCGGACTGGCACAGCTCTCCATTGAGAATGGCTTGAACGATTTGCTCGCTGGACTGGCGCGCGATGGGTTTGCCGCATTTGGGGCAGTGAGGGGCGCCGACCGACGCGTAAATGACGCGGAGGTAATCGTAGATCTCCGTGATGGTGCCGACAGTCGAGCGCGGGGAGCGCGTGGTGGTTTTCTGCTCGATAGCGATGGAGGGCGAAAGGCCTTCGATGACGTCGACTTCCGGGCGCTCCATCTGGTCGAGGAACTGCCGGGCGTAGGCGGAGAGCGATTCAACATACCGGCGCTGTCCTTCGGCATAAATCGTGTCGAACGCCAGGGAGGACTTCCCAGAGCCGGAAAGGCCGGTAATGACGGTCAGGGTGTTGCGGGGGATCTCGAGGCTGATGTTTTTCAGGTTATGCTGGCGCGCGCCCCGAATTACCAGTTTGGTCAGGCCCATGAGACGAGAACGCTCCCTCCAGAGGAGCTCCAGCGCCCAGTGGGTAGACTGAGGCCAGAATAGCTCTTCACAATAGCAGGGAGAATTCGGCGGGGTCAAGAATAGGAGAATAGCGGCGAATTATTTGGGTTTTGTCAGGAAGCGGAAGGGACGGAAAACTTGTGAAATGAAATGGGTTCAGGGAGTTTCCTGCTTGGAAAGGACCCAGTCCAGCGCATCCTCCAGATTACGGAAAATGCGGATTCCTCGTTCGCCCTCGGCTTCGCGGAGAATTTCATACATCCGGCCGAGGCCGAATGCCAAATCATTCGGTACGAGAAAGGCGCGGCGCGATTCCGGCGAGAAGATATTACGCACAGCCAACTGCCGAATGTCGGCAGCGGTGAGGTCGATCTTGGCAATATGCGTGAAATCTATGAGTTGCGAATAGCTGGAATCGAAATCTGGGTCAGCGAGAAGCCGATTCTGGTGAGAGAAAGCCTCTTCCTTGTTGAAAACACCGGTTCCTGAGCTCATGACAAGCCTTCGTTCCTTATCGATCTTATAGAAGGCTGGCATGGCTATCACGTTCCGAGACTATCGCCCACCTGGGCCTAAAACCTCAGGAGCGCCTATTTGCTGAAGATTCTCGTTGAATTCCCCAAGTATCAGTACAAGATAGATTCACGATGGATACCCATGGTTACAGATTCGAAAAATCTCCGGGGACGAATAAAGGGGAGGGAGCCGACAGGACCTCACGGGCGGGTAAATTTTCACGGGGGTAGAGCATTTTTACCCAGCTATCGAGCGACAAGCCGCTGAAAACACAATAGTTAAGCTTGGCTTTTCGGGTGCATAACCAAAGTCAGTGGGGGAGGCGAACCGAGGATCCCTTTAGGGGATTGAGGGCTGGGCCGGTTCGTTTCTCCCCCCTACTATTTAGGCGGACTGGCGACTCCGAAATTGCCTCCGGAACATCGCCACCCTACCTGAAAACTCCCGAGTTAACCTGATCGCTGTGAAAGTGTGCTTAAGCCACGCCACGGGGCGCGGAAGGCCGGGAATCCCGAACCGCGCGAACCGTAAACTCCATCACCTCCCGGCGAAGTACTAATGCACTTCCCAGGAACGAGTGGCGTAGTCGCCCATGGTCAGAAAGAGCATAATGGCGAGCCAGAATACACCTGAGAAGATAACGAGCTTGGTTCGCTTCGTGCTGTAATAGGCGTGCATGAAAAAGAGGACAACGAGAATGGCTTTGCAAGTGGCGATTACAAGGGCCACGATGACGTTCAAGCCCGCGAATAATTGATTGAGGTCCACGGTGGCCGCATAAACGGTGGTGCCGGTGAGGACCATCAGCGTAGCGAAAATCAAAACGTAGAGTTTGGGTGAAACAATATGCTCGGACACGCGCGCCTCTCCTGATGGCCGTTATTTATGCCGGTCGATCAGATACAACAACGGGAAAAGATAAATCCACACAATATCAACGAAGTGCCAGTACAGACCGATGTTTTCGACAGGCGTGTTGTACTCTGCCGTGAATCGTCCCTTTAACGACTGCCGCAACAACCAGATCAACAAGCCAACCCCCACGATCATGTGAAGCGCGTGCAGGCCGGTCATCCCAAAGTAAAGCGAGAAGAATAGCTGCGCATGGGCATTGGTAGCCGCGTCGGACCCGGGCTCTAACTGGAAGGGGAGACCGGGGATATGATGCTCGACATATTTGTCGTGGTATTCGATGCCCTTGATGAATAGGAAGGCACACCCGAGAATAAGGGTAAGGACAAGAAACAAAGGGATCAGTTTCTTCTTGGCGGCCTCGGCGCTCCAGACGGCCATCGCCATGGTCAAGCTGCTGGCAATCAAGACCAAGGTGTTGATGGTGCCCAGTTTCAAGCTAAGGGTTGTGCTGGCCTCGGCAAACACTCCCGGATAAGTGTGACGGTTGATTGTGTAGGTAAGAAAGAGGCCACCGAAAAACAGAATTTCGGTGGACAGAAAAATCCACATGCCGAGAGTAGCAGAGTCCTTCTGCTGCTCCATGGTCTGAAATTGTCCGTAAAGCTCTCCGGTGCGATGCACTCGGTACCCCTCTTCCGTTTCGATTTCCAGCGCCTGCACAGGCGCCAGTGCTCCAAACTAAGTTCGTCTCCGCGTTCAGTCGTCGCCGTGCGCCGGCGCAAGCGGCGTCCCGGGAGTTGCAAGTCCGAGATCGGTCCGATTCTTGTAATCGTACGGCTCCCAATCCACCACCGGCGTGACCTCGAAATTCTCCGTTGGGGGAGGAGAAGCAGTCATCCACTCCAGCCCCGTGGCCGGCCAGGGATTGGGACCAGCCGCTTTTCCATAGCGCACAGACCACGTGAAATAAACCATCGGAAGGAGATAGCCAATAGCAAGGATGGAAGCCCCCGCCGTGGATAATACGTTGAGCACCTGGAATTCTGGCGGATAGTTGTGATAGCGGCGCGGCATGCCCATGAAGCCAAGAAGGAATTGCGGGCCGAAGGTCAGGTTAAACCCGATGAAAAGAGTTACGGCTGCCAAGCGCGCCAAGAATTCTGGATACAGCTTTCCCGTGATTTTCGGCCACCAATAATGCAAACCACCCAGATAGCCCATGATGGCACCGCCAACCATGATGTAGTGGAAGTGTGCGATCACGAAGTAAGTGTCGTGGATGTGGATATCCAGACCAAGGCAGGCGAGGAACAAGCCGGTCAGCCCGCCGATGAGGAACAAGCCGATGAATCCCAGCGCGTAGAGCATTGGGGTGTCGTACGAGATAGACCCCTTGTATAGAGTAGCCGTCCAGTTGAAGACTTTGACGGCAGAGGGGATAGCCACGAGATAGCTGAGGAGAGAAAAGGCCAGCGCGGAATAAGTGGATTGACCCGTCAAGAACAGGTGATGTGCCCAAACGAAGAAGCCGATGACGGCGATGGCGATGCTCGATGCGGCAATGAAAGTGTAGCCAAAAATGGGTTTGCGGGCGAAGGTGGGTATGATCTCGCTGACGACACCCATGGCCGGAAGAATCATGATGTAGACGGCCGGGTGCGAGTAGAACCAGAACAAATGCTGGAAAAGAATGGGATCGCCGCCGAGCGCGGGATTGAAGAAGCCGAGGTGAAATATGCGTTCGAGGCCCGCGAGAAGGAGAGTGATGGCGATGACCGGCGTGCCAAGGATAAAGATAATGCTTGTGGCGTATTGCGCCCAGATAAAAAGAGGCAGGCGGAACCAGGTCATCCCCGGCGCGCGCATGGTGTGGATAGTAACGACAAAATTGATGCCCGTAAGAATGGAAGAGAACCCGTTGATGAAAATGCCGATGACCGCCGGCGCCACCGCAGAATTTGAATAAACGCTGCTGAGAGGCGTGTAAAAGGTCCAGCCGGTGTCCAGGCCGCCGCTCGCGAAAGAATAAAGAACAAAGCATCCGCCCGTGATGTAAATGTACCAACTGAGGAGATTGAGCTTGGGAAAGGCGACGTCTTTGGCGCCGATCATCAGCGGGACAAGAAAATTGCCCAGCACGGCGGGGATAGAGGGGATTAGAAAAAAGAAAACCATGGCCACGCCATGCATGGTGAAAAGCTTGTTGTACGTCTCCGGCGAAACCAAAAGGCCATTGGGGGAGAGCAGATGGATTCGAATCATGGCGGCGAATATGCCGCCGACGGAGAAGAAGAAGGTAACCGCGACGAGATAGAGCCAAGCGATACGCTTGTGGTCGGTGGTGAGTAGCCAGGAGCGAATGCCGTAGGAAGCATTAAGGTAATGATTGCGAGGCATGGTATATGCCGGTGCTGTAGTTGTGGTGGCCATGGCTTATCTTTTCCCTGCCGGTACCACACCCGCACCAGTGACAGGTACCGGCTGCGATTGCAAAGACTTGATGTAGGTGATCAAACTTAAAATCTCATCCTCCGTCAACTGCCCTTGATAGGAGGGCATCAGCGGTTGAAAACCGGCCACGATTTTGGCGTTCGGCAGCACCAAGGATTCACGAATGTAAGAATCGTCCGCGGTTGCCGTCGAGCCGTCGGCCAGGCGAACCTTGGCTCCATAAAGACCGTTGAGCGACGGGGCCCGGCCTGATCCATTACTTACGTGGCACGTGCTGCAGGATTTCTCGGAAAACAGTTTTTCGCCGGCGAGGATTGGGTCAACGTCAGCAGCCTCCGAAGAGCTGGAAAGCCAAGATGCGTAATCGGAAGGCTCCATGACCGTAACCCAGCCACCCATGATGGCGTGGTTTGTGCCGCAATACTGCGAACAGAAGAAATGATAGCGCCCGGGCTTGGTGGGACGGAACCACAAGGTATTGTAATGACCTGGAACCACGTCCATCTTGACCCGGAAAGCCGGCACGTAGAAGTCGTGGATAACATCTTCGCTGGCGAGGATGAGTTTGATGTCGCGACCGACGGGGACGTGAAGTTCGTTGATTTCCTTTCGACCGTTGGGCTGTTGGGCCTTCCACATCCATTGCTTCCCGACCACGTAAATATCCAGGCTATCCGGGGGCGGCTGGCGAAAATCGACGTAAACCACGGCGCCCCAGCCGAACATAACCATCGACAAAAGAAAGGGGAGGACAATCCAGGTGAGTTCCAAACGCATGTCGCCGTGAATGGGCGCGCCGATCTCGTTCACGGTCTTGCGGCGATATTTGAAAAAGAAATAGATAATGGCGGCGGTAATCACAACCGTAAAGAACGCGGACACGAGGATCATGAACGTCATCAGCGAGTCCACTTGGGGCGCGAAGTTAGAAGCCTGCTCCGGATAAATTGGCAATTGCGACTGCACGGTTTAGTGGGCTCCTTGGCTTTTCCCTCGCGCGGCTTCTACATCGCGCCGGCGGAAAATCAATATCCCCGCGACCAGGAAAACAATCGTCAAAACTCCTCCCAAACGGAGAATCTTGAGTATGGAGGCGCTGTAGCGGGCGGACGAGGGGTCATACTGGTAGCAAAAAAGCAAAACATGGTCGATAGCGGTGCCAATTTTTCCTGCCGAAGCGTCCACCAGGCCGAGCCGTATGTCGCGGGAAGGATACTCGACCCCATAAAAGTAGCGCGAGATGCGGCCATCGGGAGTCAGTAGCATGATGCCGCTGGCGTGCGCGAAGAGGCCGGATTTGGCGTCAAAGGAATACCTGAAATTGGCGGCTTTGGTAAGCGCATCAATGGATTCCTTCGACCCCGTAAGATAGTGCCAGCCGTCGGCCGTTTGAGGGCGGCGAAATTGCTTGAGCGCCGATTCTTTTTTCTGGGCCGCCAGATCGGGAGACTCGCGAGGGTCGAAGCTGACGAAAACTACTTCGTAGTCCCGGCCTGGATTGAAAGAAAGCATGCGCAAGGTTCCAACGACGCCTTGCTCGAGCTGATCGCAAAGCATCGGGCAGCCGTAATAGACGAGTGCAAGGATCACCGGCCTCTGCTGGAAATAATCGTGCAGCAGAACGTTACGGCCAGTCTCGTCCCGGAACGCTAAATCGAGAGGCAAACGCGCGTTGAGGGCCGGCTCGAAACCGACGTTCTGGAGAATGGGCGGCAAGCCTTGCGACGCTGGACCGACATTATCCGGAACAGCCTGGGCGCTACCGGCGCTTGAGGCCACCAACAGCGCAAAGCCTACGGAGATAGAACGCAGCCAGTTCATAATTTCACCTTCTCTTCTGCGTCGGCGTCGGCACAGGCACAGTCGGCAGTCCTCTGGAGACAATGATTTTCATCGCTTCGTCCACTGGAATCTGCGCAATACCGGTCTGCTGATCAATCCAGCCCAGCCTTTCGTTCGCTGCTTCGTCTGCGCTCCTCTTGGTCCGCAGATCCTGCTGGGGGTCGCTCGTGTGCCCAGGTACGCCTTGAAGACGCGGCTCAGGCGGCATCGTTGGCCCAATCCCCTGACGTACCGGAGGCGGCGCCGAATCGGATTTATCGTCAATCTTTGTTGTGATTCGCAAAACATAAACGCTGATAAGAAACGTGGCAGCAACGGCCAGCGCAAGATAGAAAAGATACAAGATGATCGTGCGTGTGTTGACGTCCGTCGTCTCGAACGTGACGTCGGCATTTCTGGGCGGTTGCCCGTTCGTGTGCCCCGCGTTGTGATGCTCAGTGCTCATGGACTTCAATCGCCCCTTCAAGTTTTGGGTCGCCAATAGGGAGAAGCGGCAGGCTCTTCAGATGCCTGGCAAAGAAAGCCAGCCACAACCCGCAAAGCGTAACAGGCACGACGACGTCAAACCAGCGCGGCAGGGCGTCGGAGGTAAATTCCGGGCGCGTCGTCCAGTAAAGATCGACCAGCCGCATGACGATAAGTAAAAGGGCCACTTTGGGCAGCAGGCTGGCGTTACGTTTCAGCCCGCGGGAAAGCAGCATGAAAAATGGGGTGAAGAAATGGAACAGCAGAACCAGGATCGCAACCACGCCCCAGCTTCCATAAAGACGGCTGCGATAGAAACTGATCTCGTCCGGCAAGTTTCCCGACCAAATGATCAAGAGCTGCGAAAAGGAAAAATAGGCCCACAACATGACGAAGGTGAGCAGTAATTTGCCAAGATCGCTCAAATGGCGCGGCTGTATCAGGCCAGCCATCGGAGCGGACCGCGAGAGCAAAACCGAAACAGCAATCACCAAACACAAGGAGGAAATGACTTCACCTGCGACGAAAATGAACCCGTAGATAGTGGAAAACCAATGCGGCGAAAGGGACATGGCCCAATCGATCGAAGCAAAGCCCACGCCAAATACATAAAGGATGATCCCAGGCCCGCTGAGCAGCTTGAATTTGCGCCGCAACACCCTGTTTTCCGTATCGACATCCTGCTGACGCGACCAACGATTGAGCGTGGCCGCCAGCAATAGCCAAACGGCGAAATAAATAACCGCGCGGATGATGAAATTCTGAGGGGTGAGGTAAGTCTTCTGGAAGTGCGAAAGCGCGCCCATCTCCGTTGCCGGAGGGTTCAGCCACGCCCCATACAGATACTTCATGCCAAGAATGACAGGCACGAACAAGAGCGCCACGAGCCACAAGGTGCGCGACGCCGCCTCAAGAGGGCGGCGAATGATGATGCCCCAATCCCCGCTGGTTAGATGCTGGAGCATCAGCAGCCCCATCGAGCCCAGCGACAGACCAAGAATAAGAAGAAACGAAATGAGATAGGACTGAAAAAACTGCGAAGGCCACCGGAACCAGCCGATGATGCAGAGAATCGAACCGACTACTCCCACGGCAAGTGCGCGTTGCTGCAGGCGGCTGACGCTCTCGGGCGCCATGTAGTCCTGCGCGGTCATTTCGCGGACCCTCCTTGGGAAAGCTTTTCCCGCAGATCCGGGGGCAGATCGGAGAGCCGAGCATTGCGGCTCAATTGCAGCGCGCGAACGTAGGCAACAATGGCCCAGCGGTCCCGAGGCGGTATCTGCGCCGAGTAGCCCTGCATGGCGCCAAAACCATTCGTGATCACATCGAAAATGTACCCGTTTGGAACCTCGCGCAGACGGTCCTGATGATAAGTGGGCGGTTGTTTCATACCACGCATAACAACCATGCCGTTGCCGTCTCCCTGCAGGCCGTGGCATGGCGTGCAAAAGATTTTATAGCGTTCCTGGCCGTGATCGAGGAGCTCCTTGGTGAGCGGAAGAGGAAAAACATTTGAATCTTTGGAGACGAACAACGCGTCATCCGCGAGAGAGCCATGCGGAACGGTATTGTCGATCAAAGGCCGCTCCGAACGGCCATCCTCAAAAAATGAAGTGGGGGAGAGTGGGGTGTTTTTGGGCTGATCGGCCATGTCCTGGCGGCAACCAGTTACAAATGACAGGCTGGCCGCGGCGCATAAGAACACAAGCGTCTTCGAAATGAATTGCGCGCGTGAGGTATCAGTCATCTTCCACCTCGCTGATATGCTGCGCCTCGATCTCCTTTAAAAACCGCGAAGCCTCCGACACGCTAAATTTCGGATCATTTGCCTGCAGGCAAAGATAGAAACGGTCAGCCGATGCATGTTTCTGGAAGCGGTCAACGTTAAAGAGCGGGTGATGCGGCTGCGGCAGCTTGTTCATCGCGAGCATCCCGAATACCGCAAACAACGACGCTCCAAGGACGGTCAGTTCGAAGGTGACGGGAATGAACGCAGGCCAGCTATTCAGAGAACGTCCGCCAATGTTCTCCGGGTAAGAAATGACGGAAACCCAATATTGAAATCCAAAAGCGCTCAAGCCGCCCAGTAGGCCCCCGATGAGGGTCACAAGCGGCACCAAAGTACGCTTGAGCCCCAGGGCTTCGGAAAGGCCCTCGACAGGGAACGGTGTGTAGGCGTCCATATTCTTGTAACCGGCGACGCGCGCCTTGTCCGCGGCCTGAATAAGTTTCCGGGGTGTTTCAAATTCACCCACAACACCGTAGATGCGCTGGCGGCTTTCCATTATTCCTGTTCCTCGGAGTTGTGCGCCACTAATTCGCGCATCTCCGCAATTGATATTGCCGGCAAGACACGTACGAACAGGAAAAGGAGTCCCGCGAACAAACCGAGCGTGCCCGTGAGAACCGCGTAATCCCAGAACGTAGCGGAGTAGCGTCCCCAGGCGGAAGGATCGAAATCACGAGTGAGGCTGATGACCACGATCACGAAGCGCTCGAGCCACATGCCGGTATTAATGACCAGCGACATCAAGAAAAGGATAATCACGTTGGTGCGAATCTTCTGGAACCAGAGCAGTTGCGGCGTGAGGATGTTGCATAGGATCAACGCATAGTAGTAATGCGCGTAAGGGCCGTGCAGCCGCTGCTCGACAAGGAAGACGTCCCATTTGTTGCCGCTGTACAACGACATGAAAAACTCAAAAAAGTAGCCGTACGCCACGATGAGGCCGGTGGCCAACATCACCTTTGCCATGTTCTCCAAGTGCCGCATGGTGATGAAATCCTCGAGATTGTAGGCCGCACGGAGCGGAATCGCGATGGTGATGACCATCGCGAAACCCGAGTAAATGGCGCCAGCCACGAAGTACGGGGGAAAGATCGTGGTGTGCCAGCCGGGAACGATGGCGATCGCGAAATCGAAGCTCACCACTGTATGCACGGAGAGCACCAGCGGGGTGGCAAGACCCGCCAGCAGCAGGTAGGCAGACTGATAGCGCTGCCAATGCCGTGCAGAACCCCGCCAGCCCAGCGCCAGCATTCCATAAATGATGGCTTTCGGCTTCGAGACGGCGCGATCGCGCAGTGTGGCAAGGTCAGGAATCAAGCCCACGAACCAGAACAGGAGCGAAACCGTGAAATAGGTGGAGACGGCAAACACATCCCAAATCAAAGGGCTGCGGAATTGCGGCCAAATATGCATCGTGCTGGGATAGGGAAACATCCAGTACGCGTACCACGGGCGGCCAGCATGAAGGAGCGGAAACAGGCCGGCGCACATCACGGCAAAGAGCGTCATCGCTTCCGCAAATCGGTTGATCGAGGTGCGCCACTTCTGATTGAGCAGGAAGAGAATGGCGGAGATGAGCGTGCCGGCGTGCCCGATACCGATCCACCAAACGAAATTGACGATCGCGAAGCCCCACCCAATGGGGATGTTGATGCCCCAAATACCGACGCCTTTGCCAATCAAATAGACGATGGCGACGTTGAGAAGCATTATGAAGAAAAAACAAATGCCGAACCCTACCAGCCATCCCAGCGAAATGGGCCGCGTCAGTACAATTGAGCTGATCTTGTCCGTGATCGAATTGTAAGTATGTCCAGGCCCAAGCACGGGCGTGAGGCGGCGAATCTCTGGAGAATTGATGGGCGGCTCGCTGGCGCTCATGCCTTCTCCAGTTCAGGATTCGGATTACGAACGGCCGCAAGGTACGTCGTGCGTGGACGCGAATTCAGCTCGCCGAGTAGCGAATAGTTTCGCGTCTGCGCTTTGAGCTTGGCCACGCGGCTGTTGGGATCGTTGGCGTTGCCAAAGACGATGGCTTGAGCAGGGCAG
Source organism: uncultured Acidobacteriota bacterium (assembly GCA_963718945.1). Classification (GTDB taxonomy): domain Bacteria; phylum Acidobacteriota; class Terriglobia; order Acidiferrales; family UBA7541; genus Acidiferrum. Next base: position 294,907 of record CAVRAJ010000002.1, read on the forward strand.
GCGGATTCGCAAGCCGTAACAATCTCGCCGTCCTTGATGGGGCGATTCTGTTTTTCCGCTTCGATGCGCGTGTGGTTGATGCGCTGGACGCAGTACGTGCATTTTTCCATTACGCCGCGGCTGCGAATCGTTACCTCCGGATTGCGCAGAAGCTTGAGCGAAGGCGTCTCCCAATCCTGGAAGCGGAGAAAATTAAATCGCCGCACTTTGTAGGGGCAGTTATTCGAACAATAGCGGGTCCCGATGCAGCGGTTGTAAACCATGTCGTTCAGGCCTTCCGCGCTGTGCACCGTGGCGCCGACGGGGCAAACCTGCTCGCAAGGGGCATTCTCGCACTGCTGGCATGGGACCGGCTGGAAAAATGTCTCGGGGTTCTCGAGCACGTCATAGTCGGGTCCGCCGGGATCCCCCGTTTCCGTGGCCAGCTTGGTGTAGTAGCGGTCGATGCGGATCCAGTGCATCTCCCGGCCGCGCATGACCTGGTCTTTGCCCACGACGGCAATATTGTTTTCTGACTGGCAAGCGATCACGCAAGCGTTGCAGCCATTGCAACTATTCAAATCAATGGACATGCCCCAGGCATAGCCGGGGTAGGCGAATTCCTGGTACAGCGACACTTCCTTCGGCGGTTGCTCATCCCCTTCGTGAGCGAATGAGGGATTCTTGCGGTATTCCTCCATCGTCCCGCTGGCCAGGATTTTCCTGCCCTCCATCTGGAAGTGATACTGCGTGCAGGCCAGGGGATACTCAGCCCCAGTCTTCTTGATCGCTTCGGTTCCTGCTGCGGTGTTCCACGGAGCCGTGGATGTACGCACAACGTAAGCGTTGAAACCCTTGTTCGAACCGGTGTAACCGGCTTTATGGCGGCCATAGCCTAGCGGTAGCACCACAACATCATCAGCTTGCCCAGGCAGTATCCAGGCGGCGGCGGTAACTTTGCTGTTGGATATCGAGATCTCGAGCACATTAGTAACAATCTGGCCGTGCTCGCCCCCGCGCGCTGCAGCGCGTTGCGTGAGTTGAAGCTTCTCCGCGGTTCTTGGACTGACCAGCGCGGCGTTATCCCAGGTGAGTTTGGTGACGGGCCGCGCGAGCTCTTGCAGCCAGCCGTTATTGGCGAAGCGGCCGTCGTAAGTATTTGAATCTGGGCGGAAAATAAACTCGATCTGCCCCGGGAGCGGCGTGTTTGCCGGCGGGAGGCTCGCCGCATTGAGTTTCATAGCAACGGAAATCGGCGCATACGCGCTATTTGCGACGACGCCATCATTCAGGGTTTTACGCCAATACAGTTCCTGATCGGTCGCACCGGCCAGCGTGTTAAGACGGTCGCGAACCGCATCATACGCGGCTTGACCAGGGTTTTCGGTGAAGGCAGCAAGCACTTCGAAAGCTGAGTGCGTATGGTAGAGCGGCGCGATGAGCGGCTGAATCACGCTGACGGTGCCGTCGAAGGCTCGCGCATCTCCCCAGGTTTCCAGAAAGTGCGATTCCGCGATGTGCCACTGGCAAAATTCGGCCGTCTCATCGAAATGCGAGCTGACCAGCACGGCAGTTTTGACTTTTTTGAGCTTGGACGTGAAATCAAAATTGTGCGGGGCGTCATACACCGGATTCGAACCAAACATCACCAGCGTTTCGACTTTGCCTGCGTCCATATCGGCGCAAAGCTCGGTGAACGATTCCAATTGATTCACCGGATTGGCTTCGGCAGGCTCGGTGTAATAAAGCGTTGTGCCAACGTTCCCGAGGGCCGCATTGATGGCGTGCGCGAGGGCGTGCACTGCCGGAGGCTGGAATTCTCCTGCAACGACAAGAGTACTGCCGCGATGTTTTTGCAAATCGCTGGCCACGGCGTCCAGCCACTTCTGCGCGGTAGGCGCTAGTGTCCCGTTTCCACCCAGCCCCATCAGCGCGGCCAGCCCGCGCGCAAACTGTTCGACCTCGGAAGCACGCAGTGGCAAGCGATGATCGGCACTCGCACCAGTGACGGAGGGTGTCGGCTCCACAACATAAAGCCGGTTCATCGTGTCGCCAGGTCCGCTCAATTTTCTGCGCCGGTAATACGCATTCATGTAGGCAATGTGCCCGGGCCCGCTTGCCAGGAAATCGGAATCGAGCGAGACAATGACGTCGGCCTTTTCCGGCCGGTAGACAGTGTTAACGTAACGTCCGAAAGCGAGTTTGCTGCCTTCGCGAGCGCCGTCGCTCCCCGCCGGTTCCCACTGGTGCCACTTGGCACCGGGTATCCGTTTGAGAACATTCTCGATCTGCGCAGCCAGCAACGGTGAGGTCACCGTGCCCGTCAAGATGCGGAAACCTGCGCCATTCACGGAGTGCGCAATCTCTGCCGTGGTCTGCGCAGCGTTCTGGAACTGCTCCCAGGTACGAATCTCGCCCAAGTTTGTAACCGTCTGCGCTCGATCCGGATCGTAGAGGTTGAGCACGGAGGCCTGCGAGATCACGTCAGTGCCGCCCAGACTCGAGGGATGATCGGGATTCCCGGTCACGTGCGTGGGCCGTCCCTCGTGGCTCGTGACCAGCAGCCCTATGGCATCCGCACCGAACGGCATCGCCGTAGCGTAGTACTGCGGCTTGCCAAGAATCATTCCATCGGGCTGTTTTACATAGGGAACAAGGAGCTGTTCCGGCGCATCCCCGCAACCGGATATCCCCGCGAAGGCCAACGACGCCGCGGCCAGCTTCAGGAAATCGCGCCGGTCGATTGATTCATCCCATTCCGAGGCCTGCCGGGGAAATTCGCGATGCAGCAACTCATCGAAATGTGGATCGTCGGCCAGCTCTTCCAGCGTCCGCCAGTACTGTTTGCCGCTTTTCGCCCGCAATTTCGCGCGCACCGCCGCGAGATCCAGGCTGTGCTCGTGCACCCCTGCCTCCTCGGAGTGCGAGCCGGGAGAATCGACGGCGTGCAAGGAATCCTCGTGTCCCTCGTGGTCGTGCTTATGGCCTTCGATAGAGTCGTTTTCGCGCATATCGTCCATTAGCGATGACAGGTCGAACAGCTCGTCAGCTCCTCCGTCGTGCGCAGTTTTCGCTCGACAGCGAATTTCTTGCCGATTTCCTCCTGATTCGAGGGAGCTTTCCAATCCATGTTGAATACTTGATCCAGCGGGCGGAGCGCCTGCTGTGGATCACGGTGGCATCCCAGGCACCACTCCATCAACAACGGAGCCGCTTGAAACACCAACGGCATTTGATTGACTGAACCGTGACAGGTGGAACAGCCCACGCCTTTGTTGATGTGAATACTGTGATTGAAATAAACGTAGTCGGGAAGACGGTGAACTTTTACCCACCGAATCGATTGATCCGTGCGGTAGCTCTCGCGAATAGGTTCCAGATACGAGGCATCGGCATACAGCACGGAATGGCAATTCATGCACGTTTTCGTCGGAGGGATGCCCGCAAAAGAGGAAGTCTCAACCGATGTATGACAGTAACGGCAGTCTATCCCGTCGTCGCCGGCATGATGTTTATGGCTGAATTGCACGGGCTGCTCGCGCGTAACGTTCTGATTCGTGTAATACGGCGTGTGCGCCAGCCCTAAAACAGCCACGAGCCCCAGTCCAGCCAGAAAAATAGCTGAGAACAGACTGAATCTCGAAATCAAATTCGTGCTTCGATGAAAAATCTGGGCCATATCAGCGTTGCACTTTGGCGAGGCCTCCCCCGGGAGGATCAGGAACCTGGAGGCTCCGCAGCGTCATGGCCGGGAAGTGCGCACCCGGCTCGTAATCGACCGCATAGTTTCCGACAAAACTTTCTGGAATGCAACCGTCTCGCGTAAAATTTTTTAAAATATTTTCCGTGATGCACTCCCCCAGTCGAAACAGCACTTTCGAACTGTTTGAAACATCAGCCATTAGTCTGAACTTTGCTTCTTTCTGCGCTAGCAGATGACCCTATTTCTGGTTCGCATCCGGCTCGCAAGTTTCGGCTTTTTTCGGGAAGAGACCTGTCAAAAGGCGCGGCCGTGCTATCTTAGAAGAATCCTTCGTCGTGGATTGCCCATGCGGCGGAGCCTACCCGGTCAACTGCTGGGGCGTGGTCCAATCGGTAGGACACCTCACTGTTAATGAGGACGGTGGAGGTTCGAATCCTCCCGCCCCAGCCAATTTCCCGCAGCAAGGCGCTCCGCTCTTCAATCTCGGACGGTCGGCAAACCCGCTTCGAGCCAGCCTCTCCAACCGCCGTCCATCGACTCCACGTTGGTGTAGCCCATTCTCTGCAGGTTGTCTGCTACGAGCGCCGAGCGGAACCCGCCTCCGCAATAAAGCACAAGCTTCGCGTCCGCTTCGGGCACGCTCTTCTCGATGTCGCGCTCGATCACGCCCCTGCCCATGTGCACCGCGCCGGGCAGATGCCCTTTTGCCCATTCATGGTCTTCACGGACGTCCACCAGAATCAATTTCTCGCCGGCGTCGATGCGCCTTTTAACCTCCGGCACATTGGTCTCCTCGACGCGATTTTTTGCGTCCTGGACAAGCTTCAGGAATTGTGGCGAGTGCACCATGGAATCCTCCAGAGACTGCAGTTGCTTCAAGAAAGCCTAGCACAGCGAAAGAACGCTTCGACAAGCAGTTGTTTTCGAGATGGACCCATGCGCTTTTCAGATCGTGTCGATCGCCACGGCTTCCCTGCGAAGAAGTTTTAAAGCTTCAAGAAGCAGGCTTCTCTCCAGCATCTCTTTTCGCGTAAGAACGCACCAGATTGACCAGGTTCCAGCGCATGGTTTGGGGCACGCGGTCACCCTCTCCCATCATTTTCCCTTGGCCCTTGGTAATGATGTAGAAAAGTTCGCCGTCTGTTTTGCCCGAAAGCGATGCCGGATCGTGCCAATCGTGCATGGTCAGTTTCATGGAGTCGACAATATCGCCCTTGCCGTCTCCCTTGTTTCCGTGGCACATGGCGCAGTCATAGCCGTAAATCTTGCTCGCTGCCGCCAATCCTTCCGGTCCTGGCTTCACTGGATTTTTCTTGTCAACGTCTTCCTGCGGGATCTTGTATTCCTCCGTGGCGGCTTGAGAAGGTTGAGAGTCTTTCGGTTTTTCCTGTGCGCTTTCCTGCTTCGCTCGCGCCATTCCAAAACTCGCAACTAGAACCGCGCCTGCAACCAAGAAAAATTTGCGCATATTTTCCTCCTAAAACCGCGGGCCGGCCGAATGAGAGGAATCGGTAAGATTCTTTGAGCGGATTCTACGCCCGGGGAGAGGGAAAAGACAGCTTAAGGCTCGAGCACCAGAAACTCAGTCCAGGTCTCGCCAATTGGGGCCGGAGCAGATCTCCACAACCAGCGGCACCGCCAGTTTATGCACGCTCTCCATTTCTTCGCGCACCAGTTTTTCCAGTTTGTCCTTTTCTTTCGCCGGAAGTTCGAATAGCAGTTCATCGTGGACCTGCAAAATCATCCTGGCTTCGAATTTTTCCGAAGTTAGCCGGTTGTCGATGCTGATCATCGCCAGCTTAATCAAGTCCGCCGCGGTCCCTTGCAACGGCGAATTCAATGCCGTGCGCTCCGCAAAACTGCGAAGCTGCGCTTGCGGAGAATTGATCTCCGGGATCGGCCGGATTCTGCCGAAGAGCGTTTTCGCCACGCCCGTCTTGCGCGTTTCCGCGAGAGTTTTGTCCAGAAATTCCTTCACACCGCGGTAGCGCGTAAAATAGGCGCTGATGAATTGCGCGGCCTCTTTCTGCCCGATGCCAAGCTGCTGCGCCAGTCCGAACGCCGAAAGTCCGTAGATAATCCCAAAATTGATCGCCTTCGCCGCGCGCCGGTGTTCCGCGTTTTGCGCCATCGGTCCCACGCCGAATACCTCCTGCGCCGTGCGCGCGTGAATGTCTTCTCCATTGCGGAACGCATCAGTCAGAACAGGATCGCCGGAAAAATGCGCCATCACCCGCAGTTCGATCTGCGAATAGTCCGCCGAAAGCAGAATTTTGTCCTTCTGCGCAACAAATGCCGCGCGAATCTCGCGGCCCAGCTCCGTGCGAATCGGAATGTTCTGCAAATTTGGATCGCTCGAGCTTAGCCTCCCGGTCGCCGCGGTCGTCTGCGAAAAGCTCGTATGCAATCGCCCGGTTTCCGGGTGGATCAGTTTCGGGAGCGCGTCAACGTACGTCGATTTGAGCTTTGCGATCTCGCGGTACTCAATGATCTTCGCGGGCAGCGGATGCTGCGCAGCCATCTCTTCCAAAATATCCGCAGCCGTGGATCGCACTTTCCCTTTGCCGCGCCGCATTGGCGGCTGCAGGTTCAGCTTGTCGAACAGGATCTCCGCAAGCTGAGCCGGCGAGTTGATGTTGAACTCACTCCCTGCAAGCTTCCAAATCTCTTGTTCCAGGCGCCGGACTTCCTTCTCCATCGACCTGGACATCTTCTCCAATTCCTTGGGGTCCACGCGGATTCCGATGCGTTCCATGTCCGCGAGCACGGGGGCGAGCGGCAAGTCGATTTTTTCGTAGACTCCTGCAAGCTCCTGCTCGTCGATCTGCGCGCGCAAAACGGGCGCGAGCCGCTGAAGATAGTCTGCGCGCTCTCCGGGTCCGCCGCCGAGCATCACGTTGAACTGGCGCATCACCACATCGGCAAAATTGTGATTGGCCGTCGTTGGCTTCAGCAGATAGGAGTACAGTTGCGTCGCGTGCTTCACGTTTGCGGCTCGCCCAGCGAGAAGCTGAAACAATTTTGGATCGTGAACGATTTTCGCGCGCTTCGCGTCCGCAAGAAACGGAGCCAGCGTCTTCAGGGCTTCGCCATTTTCATCGAGCCCTACGGAACGGCCCTCGCCCGTCTTCGATGAAACTTCCATCGACGCGATATGCGTGCCGAAGCCTTCTGACTCCCGCTCGCCAAGTTCGAGACTCAGCCAAACTGCTATGGGCTGCTTTGATGGAAGTTTTTCGAGATAGGCTCGAAATTCGGTCACGTCGGCGAAAGCCGCATAGTCTGCCTTCACTCTGGGTTCCGCGCTTGCGGGCGCTGACGCTGCCAGCCCCTCCGCGCTTAACTCTTTCAGCAACGAATTGAAACCAAGCTCGCGGTAAAGCGTGCCGAGCGCCGCCATATCCGGTTCGCGCCGCTCCAGAGCATCCAAATCCAGCTTCAACGGCAGATTTGTCGCGATCGCCGCCAACTGCTTCGACATCATCACCTGTTCCCGTTGTTGCTGAAGCGCCTCGCGGTAGCGCTTGTTCGGCACTTCGTCGGCGTGGTCCAGCGCCTTCTCAACGTTCCCATATTTCTTGATCAGCTCCGCCGCCCCTTTTTCACCGATACCCTTCGCTCCCGGAATATTGTCGATGGTGTCGCCCAGCAGCGCCATGTAGTCCACAACGCGTTCCGGCGGGACACCCAGAATTTCTTCCACTTTCTTCGCGTCGACAATGACGTCCGCCTTCGCTCCTCCCGATCCCGTGCGCAGCGTCCGCACATTCTTCCCCACCAGCTGCATCATGTCCTTGTCGTTCGAAATCACCAGCACATCCAAATTTCTCTTTGCGGCTTGCACCGCCATCGCGCCGATCACGTCGTCCGCTTCGTATCCCTGAACTTCGAGAATCGCCAGCCGCATCGCCTCGCACAAACGCCTCACGAATGGCAATTGCACGCGCATTTCATGCGGCATCGGCTGTCGCTGCGCCTTGTATTTTTCAAACAACTTGTCGCGAAACGTCGCTCCGGGAGGATCGAACACGATCCCGATGTAATCCGGCTGGTAATCCTTGATGAGCCTGCGGAGAATATTGCCGAAGAGAAACGGCACGTTCGTGGGCGTACCGCCCGGCCCCGTCAGCCGCTGCGGCATCGGCGCAAAAAAGGCGCGGTAGATGTGCGCCATCGCGTCCACCAGGAACAGTTTTTTCGGCTCGGCAGGCATGGCGGCGAGTATAGCAAAGGCTTGCGGAACCAACCTTAGGTTCCGCGTGAGGGAATTTCGTTGAGAAATCAAAAGAGCGGGCCAGCGGCCGCTCCCTTTCTCAATCTGATTGTCGCTTGATTTACTTGCTGGCCGCGGCCGGCGCCTCGGGCTGTGAAATCAGCAGTAAGCGCGTTCCGCCGTCCAAACGTACATTCTTGCCAGTCGAAGTGATCACTGTTGTCTGGTTCTTGTTCGAGGAAACCATCATCAGTTTCAAGTCTTTTAACCCATACACGCCGCGGCTGGTTGCTGGGAGTTGCGCGCGTCCGTTCGTTTCTGGTGTTGTATCGCTAGGCGCTCCCGGTGGAGAGGCTGGCATTCCCGTCGGCGGAGCCTGTGGCCTGGGAGAACCCATTGGCGATCCCCCTGCACCCGAAGCGCCCAATCCAGCCATCGGGTCGTTGCCAGGTCCGGGGGAACCAGCATAAGAATCATGAAGTGGCGCGGCTACGGCCATGATCATCACATCAAGTGGAATCTCTTCGCCTTTTCTTATAATCGCCCTATCAAACTGAATCGCCAGCGTGGATCCGCTGTCTCCCTTCGATCGCGCCTTCGCTTCCGTTACGTGCCCCTCCAGCTTGGCTCCTTTGGGAACGATTGTCTTACCGTCGGACTCTGCTGCCGCCGTGGTGTGCGCCTCGACCTTCTCGCCCACTTTTGCCTTCCTCGAATCCAGCGACGAATTCAGCTCCGCGTTCATAGCCGTCCCGCTCGGCAGCGTAGCCCCCGTTGTTTCTGCCTGCGCCGAAGCGCTCGGCGTTGGCGCGTTCGTTTGAGCTTGCGCCGCGGCGCCCGCCGCAAGAATCGCGCCGGCCAGAATTGCAAGTCTCGTTCGAATCATTTACTCCTCCAATTATAAAGACCGTGCGTTCGGGCGGCTTACTCTTCCTCTATATAAGAGGACGCTTCCTGTCGGCGAAGAGTTGTCTTGTTGCCATCGCTCCTTTACGGCATTTCGAGTAGGCCGCTCTGAGCAGGAGTCACACGTTTCAAAAACTGATCCGGTAAATCCGGCAGGTAGTTGTAGAAAATTGCACGCAAGATGCCGGTTTTGACTGACATTGCCGAATTCGGTACGTCCGTCTATTGGATGACTCCGAGCGGCTTGGCCACTTCGGCGAGAATATCCGCTGCGCGCAGCAGTTGTTCTCTCTTGTGCGTTGCGCTCACAATGGCGCGCAGTCGCGCTTTGCCCTCTGCAACAACGGGGTAGCCCACTGCCGGCGCAAAAACGCCCGCCTCGAATAGCTTCTTCGAAAATTCAAACGCCTTTGCCGCCTCTCCCACATGAATCGGAATGATCGGCGTCTCGCTCGCCTTGAATTGGAACCCGCGCTTTTTGAGCTCCCGCTTGAACATTTTCGTGTTCGCCCAGAGCTTTTTGACCAACTTCTCGCCCTCCGGCGAATCGAGCAGCGTAAACGCCGCCTGGCATGCCGCCACTGTCGCCGGCGGATGCGAAGTGGAAAACAAGAACGGCCGCGCACGCAGATACAAGAAATCAATCAAGTCGCGAGAACCGGCAACATAGCCTCCCATCGCTCCGATAGCCTTGCTCAGAGTTCCTACCTGGATGTGCACGCGCCCGTGGCACCCAAAATGATCCACCGTGCCCCGCCCGCCGCGCCCTAGCACGCCGCTCGAGTGCGCGTCGTCCACCATCATGATGCAGTTGTACTTCTCCGCCAGGTCGCAAAGCGCCGGCAGCGGCGCAATGTCGCCATCCATTGAAAAAACGCCATCGGTTATGATCAGCTTCTTCCCCGGAAATTCCGCGTGCTCCTGCAAAATCCGTTCGCAGTCAGCCACATCCTTGTGTTTGAAAACTTTAATGGTCGCCTTCGAAAGCCGCGCTCCATCAATGATGGACGCGTGGTTCAGCTCGTCCGAGATAATCAGGTCTTCTTTGCCGAGCACGGCGGAAACCGTTCCCGCGTTGGCCGTAAACCCAGACTGAAACACCACGCATGCTTCCACATTTTTGAACCGCGCGATCTGTTCCTCCAGCTCCATGTGAATCTTCATCGTCCCCGCAATTGTTCGAACCGCTCCCGCTCCCGCGCCGTATCGTTTCACCGCATCCAGCGCCGCCTTACGCAACGCTTTGTGCGTGGTCAATCCGAGATAGTTGTTCGAAGCCAGGTTAATCACTTCCCGCCCGTCAAAAATGCAAACTGGCTTCTGCTCACCCTCGAGCACCCGCAGTTTGGGCGCCACACCTTTCGTCCTCAGTTCGTTCAATTGGTGGGTAATGTACTGCGCCGGATTCTTCTTCGTTGCAATCGTTGCGGTATCAGACATGATGGCGCTCCTCGGTTGGAATCGGCTGGTGGAAGAACTATTTTGCGTCACTCGCCTGTTCTGAGCAAATGATTCGAAGGCCGGCGCCAGGCTGATTGCCGGAAATTCAAACTGCCTGATCGGCGAGCGTGGAAGGAATAAGGATCTTGTCTAGTGTGGCAAGCCGTTGGGATATAACAAAATCTTCCCCGCCAACCCGCCTTGCAGCAACGTGAATGCATTCTCAAATTTCTCCAGCGGCGCGCGTTCCCCAAACAACGGCTCCAGATTCAGCCGCCCGGCCTTCAGCAGCGCCGTCATCTGCACCCACGTCCCATACATCCTGCGCCCATAAATTCCCTGCACGGTTGCGCCCTTGAAGATCACGTCCTTCACCAGATCCAGCGGAACATTCTCCGTCGGTATCCCCAGCAGCGATGCTCGCCCTCCTGCTCGTAGCGCCTTAAAGCCCTGCTGAATCGCCGTAGGATTTCCGCTCATCTCGAGCAACGCGTCCACGCCTGTCCCATTCGTCTCCAAAAGAATCCGCGCAACGGCATCCTCCGCAGCTGGATTCAACACTACGTCCGCGCCCATTTTTTCCGCCATCGCGCGCCGCTTCTCGTTCGTCTCTGTCGCAAACACCATCGAACTTCCGCAAGCCTTCGCAACCGCAATCGACATCAGCCCAATCGGCCCGCACCCCGTTACCAGCACCGTCTGCCCTGCAATCGGGCCGGCCAGTACGGTATGCACGGCATTCCCCAGCGGATCCAGAATGGCCCCGTAATGTTCCGGTATCGCCGGATCGAGCTTCCAGATGTTCGAAGCCGGTATTTTCACGAACTCCGCGAACGCTCCATCCTGATCGATCCCAATAATCCGCAGATTCTGGCAAATATGCGCTTCGCCCAACCGGCATTGGTGGCAGTGTCCGCAATTTACGTGCATCTCCGCGCTGACAAAATCTCCAGGCTTCACTGCCGTAACTTCTTCCCCCACGCGCTCCACAACACCGCAAAATTCATGCCCCAGCGTCAACGGTGGCTTGATCCGTCCCTGCGACCACCGGTCCCAACCATAAATATGCAGATCCGTTCCGCAAATGGACGCCGTTTTCACGCGCACCAGCACGTCAGTCGCGCCAATCGCCGGCACAGGCGCGCTTTCCATGGACAACCCGCGTCCCGCCCGCATCTTCCGCAACGCTTTCATCGTCGCTGCCATCTTGCTCGATCCTCGCTTAACGCCCAATCCCCGATGCTAGCACACCACCATCTACAGCACGCGTAGGGGCACGATACATCGTGCCCTCTTCGGCCGCCTCGTGCACATACCGCATTCCACGCCGCCTGCCGTTTCTCACCCCGCAATCTCCTCCAAAACCAACCCATTCGTCCGCGGCCCCATTAGTCCCACGACAATCGCCACCATCCCCATCGCCACCGCCAGCATCGCAAACACCGCCGGCACTCCATGTACCAAAACCGCTCCAATCAATATCGAGCTAAACGCCGCGCTCAATCTACTCCAGCTATAAGTGAACCCCACCCCTGTCCCCCGCAACCGCGTCGGAAACATTTCCGCCTGATACGCGTGAAACGCCGCCGAAAACCAGTAATTCGCCAGCGTGAGCAACGCCCCAAATCCCACCACCGCCGCGGGCGCAATCGAATTCCCAAACCCCAACCCCAGCGCGGCCACCAGCAAAGCCAGCACCACAATCGTCCACTTCCGTTCGAACCGGTCCGATGTCCACGCCGCCAACAACGGTCCCACCGGCGACACCACCGCGATCAGCATTGTGTATTCCAGCGAGTGCAACAGCGAAACTCCCCGCTTCAACAAAAACGTTGGCGCCCAATTCGCAAATCCATAAAACCCAATCGTCTGCAACGCCTGAAAAATCACCAGCATCACCGTCCGCGAAAGATAAGGCCGCCTCCACAACTCCCAAAACGACGCGCGCTCCGCTCTCTCGGCGCGTCCCGCCTCAATATTTGTTATCCCGAGCGGAGCGAGGGATCTGCTTTTCTCTTGCTCCGTTTCCTCTGCGCCCTCCGTGTCCTCTGTGTAAACTTCTTTTCCTTCCTTTGCCTCGCCACTCGTCACTCGCCACTCGCCACTTCTTCCCGTAGAAGAAAACGATTCCCTCTCCAATCCCGCTATAACCGCGTCCGCTTCCGCCACTCGCCCCCGGCTCTCCAACCACCGCGGCGACTCCGGCAACCTCCGCCGGAACCACCAAGTCAAAAGCGCTCCCGACGCCCCAATCACCATCACCCATCTCCACCCACTCATCCAAAAATGCGTCGGTACCAGCAATCGTGAAAGCACCGCCGCCACCGGCACCGCGCAGAATCCCACCACCTGCGTGATCGCCACGTACCGCCCGCGCGCATAACTCGGCACCACCTCCGTGACGTACGTGTCCACCACCACGATCTCAGCGCCAATCCCAATCCCCGCAAAAAATCGCAGCCCAATCAGCCACGCCGCCGAAATCGCAAACGCATCCGCAAACGTAAACACCGAATAAATCAGCAGCAGCAAAATAAACGCACTCCGCCGCCCCATCCGGTCGCTCCCCATTCCAAACACGACCGTCCCCACAAACATCCCCAAAAATCCCGCCGCCACAAAAAACGCAAATTGCCTCAAGGAAAGAAAACCGGACTGCTGCAATGCCGCCCCTATGTACGCCACAATAAAAATGTCGTAAAGGTCGAAAAAATTCCCCAGCGACACCAAAGCAATAAACCGCCTGTGAAACCGCCCCAGCGGCAGCCGCTCAATCCGCTCCGCAATCGTCGCGTTGCTAGTCGTCATCTGCTCTTAGCTGTCACTGAGAATGAGAAATAAACATTACGATTGAAAAATAAAATTGTCATTCCGAGCGTAGCGAGGAATCTGCTTTTCTCTTTTCGAATTTCCAGTTTCGAATTTTGTATTTCGCTTTTCTCATTTCACTTCCGCCACCACGCCAATCTTCTCCAACGCCTTCAAATACTCCACCACCATCTCCAACGGCACCGGCCCATACTCCGCCGACACCGCATCCCGAATCTCCTGCGCACTCCTCTTCCCATCCGCAAAATTCAAAACCTCATACGCATATTCTTCCCCGCCACCCCACAATCCTTCGTAACTCAACAACTTTGGCTCAGCGATTCCCCCCGCCTTCGCATGATCCTCAAGATAGTCATACCCGAATACGGCTAGCGGCCCCTTAGGTTCCGAGTTCCGTCGGAATACGGGATTTCCTCCCAGGAGAAGTATTGTTCGAAGACACATGCCGTCCCGATTGTTGGTGATATTTTCTCCAATCCGGCCAATAGCGGTCCAGCGCAGCCCCTTTGAGTCTGGAACCAGCCGTAGCACCGATTCCACCAGCGGCCGAATCTGAGCCTCCTCAAACCGCTCGATTTCCCCACCATCGCACTCCGACACTTCTGCACGCTTTCGCTGAATCTCTTCCACTTCTCTCAACGTTCGCATCTGGAGTAAGTCGAACACAGGTTGCAGATCCTTATCTCCCATCCCCGCCAAAAAATATCCACTCGCCGCCGCAATAAACGCCGCCCTCTTCAACTTCGTCGTATCAATATTCGCCGCCGTGTCAAAATTCGTATGAATGTACCGGTCCGGCCAGTCATTCATATAAATCGCCGGTATCCCGAACGACGAGTCCTGATACACATCGTGGTCGCTCCCCATCGTGTACGCCGAATACTCCGCCCGCAGCGGCTCCTTGCCACCCTCCGGCGCCACAAACGGATACTCCGCCTTCCCCGTCGCCGCAAATTTGTACGACTCCTCGTTCACGAAGTCCGCGAACGCCCACGCCACGTCACGCACAAACGACGGCAAGCTCATCGGCCCGCGTGTCACGTGGAACACTGCCTTTGTCTCCGGCCCTCCGCCCACCATGTCCATGTGAACAACGGCTTTAATCCGTTTGGCAAACTCCGGCTTCCCATTTAGCAGCGCCAACGTCCCCTCAATTTCCGGCGGCCAAATGAACCGTATCGTCCGCGCCGGCCGCGCCAATTTGCCCTCCGCGATCAACTTCTGCAAAGTCCGCGCCACCTCCAAAATCGTCACGCACCCGCTGGCATTGTCGTTTGCTCCTGGCCGCTGGTGATCCAGATGGCACGAAAACGCAATCTCCTCCTCCTTGAGTTTCGGACCTGCCCCAGGAATCGTCGCCGTCACCACTTCATAATTCCCCGCATGCTGCCCCGCCTTCACCACTGCATGCAGCGTGATCTTTTCCCCGCGCGCCAGCCGCTCGCGCATCCCCCGCGCCGTCTTCAGCGACACCATAAACGCAAACGTCTTGTGCTCCGTAAACGTCTCCAAATGTCCCCACCGAATCAACTTTTCATCCTCGCCCCACCACGCGTTCTTCTGGTTCTGCGCATAACTTACAATCCCCGCCGCCCCAAATTTCCCCACTGCCAATTCCTGCACCGCTCCCGGCGACGTGCTCACCAACACAATCTTCCCCTTCACATTTTTCCCCGCGTAGCCACTCTCTTTCGTCCCATCACCCACATCCACCAACTCCGCCGTCACATCCGCCGACTCGCTATCCTCCGCCAACACCACCGGCTCCGCTGCATAACTCGCAATCTTCCTCGCGTCGCCGATTAACAAATCACAATTTTGATTCAGCCACTCTGCATATTTCTTTGGTTTCTCATCTGCCTTCGTTTCCGCCTTGACCGATGTCTTTACACATTCGCCAGCCATCCCGGCTACTTCCCACAACTCCCCCACCTCCGCATCCCACGCCGGACGCGACCTCTGCGTCCCATAAAAAATCTTCCCATCCGCCGGAAACTCCAATATCGCCACATCGCTCAACCCATACGCCCGCGCCCGCTCCGCCACCAACTCCGCCGCCGAATGAAATCCCTTCGACCCGCGCTGCCGGTGAAACGTCGCAATCACCTCCAAATTCCTCTTCGCCGTCTCCCCGCTCAACTCATTCGCCAAAGCCGCCACATCCTTCTCCGCCAAAAGCGGCGGCTTCTGCGCCACCGCTAAGCCCGCGGTCAATCCGCTCGCGATGATCGCCATCAGTGCCATGCTCTTCTTCACGGTTCCCTCCAAAGCGCGCTTGTACTGCCTGCGTATCGCCAGGCGGAATTTATCCCGACCCGGTCGGGAGCCCGGCATCTTTCGCTCGTTCCGCACTCCGCCACCCGCGCCGCGCATTCTACCCTCCCGCCCCTCCACCAGCCACTCTTCGTATCGCGCCGTCTAAAATGTAACCGAAGGGGACAACGTCGCGCCATTTAAGATGTAACCCAACCAAAACAGGGAATGGGGAGGATCAGGTTGGGGAACAAAGGGAGATGGGAGTACTTGCGGGCCATTTATGAGCGCTATCGGTTGGCGGGACGCGAGGGTAAGAACGTGATTCTGAGTGAATTTTGCGCCAACACCGGCTATCACCGGAAGTACGCGATTCGATTGCTGAACGGGCCGCGACCGGAGAGACGGCGGAGATCCCAAGAGCGGCGGCGCAGGGTGAGTTACGGCCCGGAGACGTTGGCCATTTTGACGGCGGTGTGGGAAGCGGCGGGCTATCCGTGGTCGGTGCGGCTGAAGGCATTGTTGCCGGCGTGGATGCCATGGATTCGCAAACGCTTTGGGGTGCGTCCAGAGATCGCGGAGCAGTTGGTGAAGATCAGTGCGCGGCAGATGGACCGGCGGCTGGCAGGGCAGAAGACGCAACGGCGGCGGCGCATCTACGGACGCACCAAGCCGGGGTACTTGCTGAAGCACCAAATTCCGGTGAAGACTGACAGTTGGGATGTGCGCGTCCCGGGTTTCACGGAAGTGGATTTGGTTTCGCACTCTGGCAATTCCGCCGCGGGAGACTTCGCACACACTCTGAACGTGACGGATATTCACACCGCGTGGACGGAATCGCGAGCCGTGCTGGGACGCGGCGAAGAGGCCGTACAGCGGGCTTTACAGGAGATTCGCGGAGTGCTGCCGTTCGCACTGCGGGGAGTGGATTCGGACAACGGATCGGAGTTCATTAACTGGCATCTGAAGACGTGGTGCGAGCAGCAGGGCATTCAGCTGACGCGGGGACGGCCGTACAAAAAAGACGATAATGCGCATGTGGAGCAGAAGAACTGGACGCATGTGCGGAAGTTGCTGGGCTGGGAACGCTACGACACGCACGAAGGGGTGACGGCGATAAACGATCTCTACGGGCAGGAACTGCGCTTGTGGCTGAACCTGTTTCTTCCCTCGGTGAAGCTGGTGAAAAAGATGCGCGTAGGGTCGAAAGTGCGACGCGTATATGACCAGCCACGGACGCCGCTGGAGCGCGTGCAAGCTTGCCCGCAAGCAGACCGAGAGAAACTGGCCCATCTTGAGGAACTGAGAAAGAGGCTCGACCCGTTTCAACTCGGCCAGACGATCGAGCGCAAACTGCAGCAGATTTTCAAACGCGCCAATCTCCGCTGGAGCCCGCAGGCGCCAAAAGACTCCGCCACCCCACCCCAACGAGCGCACCCGGCGAACGGCTGTGGAAAAGACGGGCAGAAACCGCCCTTGGAAATCAAAACCCGATTTCCACTTTCCCACAGCCGCAACAACAACAAGCCTTCGGTTACATTTCAAATGGCTCGACAACGCAACCCACGGTTACATTCTTAGATGGCTTGACGCGCTCTTCAATGCTCCTCAACCCGCCCACTCAATCAATCCAACGCTGCCGCCAAATAACATCCATAGACAATCCGTCCGCGCCCCTGCTATTTTTCTCCCCGGCCTCCAAATCGAACGCCACAATCCCGGTGACTCGCGATGATCCAGATTCGTCTCTTACGCACCACGCTCGCAATATCTCTGGCCGCCACGATCTTGCTTTTCTTCTCTCTCGCCGGCCCGGCTAAAACCCCGTCCCCACAAATCGCCTTCACTTTCGACGATCTCCCCGCCCACGGCCCTCTCCCTCCCGGCGAAACTCGTCCCGAAGTCGCCGCAAAAATCCTCGCCGCGCTTCGCGCCGCTCATCTCCCTCCCGTCTACGGCTTCGTCAACGGCCAGACCAACGAGCGCGAACCCGGCGGCCCCGCTGTCCTCCAAGCCTGGCGCGACGCTGGCAATCCCCTCGGCAATCACACCTGGTCCCACATGAATCTCAACCAGAACACTCTTGAAGACTTTGAAGCCAACATCACTCGCAACGAACCCCTGCTCGACAAATTAATGAGCAGCGAGCGAATGAACGAAAAAGACTGGCATTGGCTGCGCTTCCCCTACCTCGCCGAAGGCGACACCCGTGCCAAACACGACGCCGTCCGCGCCTACCTCGCCCAGCGCGGCTACAAAGTCGCCGCCGTCACCATGAGTTTCAGCGATTATCTCTGGAATGAACCCTACGCCCGTTGCATGGCCAAAAACGATTCCGCCGCCGTCGCGCAACTTAAGACCAGCTACCTCTCAGCCGCCGACGCCAACATCGCGTATTACCGCCAGCTTTCCCAAACTCTTTACCATCGCGATGTCCCCTACGTCCTTCTAATGCACATCGGCGCCCTCGATGCCGAAATGCTCCCTCAACTCCTCGACCTCTATCGTTCCCGCGGCTTCCAATTCATCACCCTCCCTCAAGCCGAACGCGACTCCTTCTACCGCCTGGACACCAATCCCGCTCTCCCCTCCGGCCCCACCACTCTCGAAGAGGCCCTCCGCGCCCGCAATCTCCCCGTCCCCGCCCCTCCCGCCCTATCCATCGACTTCAATTCTCTCTGCCGCTGACATTTTCGAGCCGGCACGGTCTTTCACCGCCTCTTACAAAAACACCCAGGTATATTCGCGTCCCGGCGGTTTCTCTCGCTCTGGCGCACTCTCTCGCAAAACACCGGAGGTGTTCCACTTTTCCCATCCATACGACAAGTCGGATACTATTTCCGACCTGAACTCACCCCTCGCCACTAGCCATTTCCTCGGCTACAATCCCCGCACTCCACGCGGGGGGCCCGAACTTCACTTTGCGAGCTCACCTTACTCCGGGGGATCAATGAGCGTTAGCCAACGGCTCCGGGAAATTCGCGACGGTTTCGAGCGCCCTTTCTGGGTCGCCAACACCAGCGAAATTTTCGAGCGCCTTTCTTATTACGGCGCGTTTTCCTCGCTGGCCCTCTATCTCCACGAACGGCTCGCCTTTTCCACGGAGCTCACGGACTCGCTCACCGGTTTCTTCGGCGGCATGGTCTGGTTCCTCGCGATTTTCGGCGGCGCCGTCGCGGACAAGCTCGGCTTTCGCCGCGCCCTCTCGATGGCCTATTTGATTTTGGCGGCAGCGTATTTCCTGATTGGCTCGATCGGCGCCTCCTGGCTCGCCCCGATTCGCAATGCCCTTCCGCTCACCTTGTTCGTCGGCGTCATCCTGCTTCTTCCCGCGCTCGGCATCGCCCTCGTAAAACCCTGCGTCGTCGGCACCACCGCCCGCGCCTCCAAAGAAAATGTCCGCACCCTCGGCTATTCCATTTACTACACCATGGTGAATATCGGCGGCACCGCCGGCCCCTTCGTCGCCGATTGGGCCCAAAGACATCTCGGCCTCGAGAGGGTTTTTCAAGTCTCCGCTCTCAGCGTGTTCGCCATGTTTTTCCTGGTCTTCTTTTTCTTCCGTGATCCGCGCAAACCGGGCGACGTGCCCGCGCCCAGCCTCCTTCAAGTCGTGCGTAATTTCCTGGCGATTCTCTGGCCCCCGCGTTTCCTGATTTTCCTTCTGATTTTCACCGGCTACTGGATCGTCTACTGGCAGCAATACACCAGCCTGCCTGGTTTCCTGCACACCTATGTGGACGCGCACGCCCGCGTCCAGCTCATCCTGATCACCGACGCCGCCATTGTGGTCTGCCTCACCTTCATCGTGAATTACATTGCTCGCAAAATTCCCCCGTTCCACGCCGTCATTCTCGGCACGGTCATCACTTCCATGTCCTGGTTAGTTTTGTCGTTCTGGCCGACGGTCACGGGCGCGATCGTTTCGATCGCCGTGCTCGCCATCGGCGAAATCATCCAGCAACCCCCTTACTACGCCTACATTTCGCGCCTTGCGCCTCCCGGCCAGCAAGGCACTTACATGGGCTTCGCATTTCTGCCTCTTGGTATCGGCTCGCTGGTAGGAGGCTGGTTCGGCGGCACAATGATGCATCACTTCGGCGAAGTCGCTCACCATCCCGAACGCGCCTGGTGGGCCATCAGCGCCGTCGGCTTCGCCACTGCTCTTCTGCTCTGGATTTACGATCGGACCATCAAGCCCGCCGCGCAGGGGCCGGCATCATGAACTCGCTCTCGGGTCGACGCCTCCCGGCGAGCGTAGGGGCACGATATATCGTGCCCTCTCTGCGGCTCATCTTTGAACATCGCAGAGCGCGAATGTTCGAGGTTGCGCCAGGCCTTCAAATTGTCTTGCGGAATTTTTCTTACTGTCGGCTGACAGTTGTGAGCTTGCAACTTCTGGCGGTCAAGTCGGTTCCGCGCGCCAATCACTATTCACTATCGACTACCCACTCTCTTCTCAATTCACCATCCGCCGGAGCGAAGCCAGCGCCTGCCGCGCCAGCGAATACCGCGGCTCAACTTCGAGCGCCTCTTGAAAACATTTCATCGCGCGGCCGTACATCTCCTTGCCGAGATACGCGCGGCCAAGATTGTAGTGAGGAAAATGACGCGGCTCGTAACGGCGCGCTTCAATGGCCCGCTCAAGCCACGGAATCGCTTCATCGAAGCGCCCCTGCTCGATCAGATAGGCTCCAATGTCGTTGTACGGATTGCCGAATTCCGGGTCCACTTCGATCGCCCGCTTGCACTCGGCGATGGCCTCTTCGACGCGGCCCTGAAAATGATACGTCCAACCAAGAAAAGTGTAGGCCTCTGCCGTCGGATGCAGTTCGAGCGAGGACTGATAGAGCTCGACGGCCCGCTCGTAATCGCCTTCCATCTGGGCCTGATAAGCGTCTTGAAGGATTTCCCAGGCTCGCGTCAAGGTTTCCTGGTTCATAGTGTAAATTGTTAACACACGGTTCCGGGGGCGTCAAAAGTACGAGAGTTCCATCGGTGCGCAATGGGAACCTGTACTTTGTGCCGGGTGCCCGCAGTGGAAATTACGTCGATAAAAAGAGAAGATAGAAGCGCACTTTGCACGCTGCATTTTGTAAGCGAGGATGAGGGGGAGACTTGAGGCGAAATTATCTGTTACTTGGGATCGTGTTATTGAGCATGGCAGTAGCGGTGGTGGCGCAGGATCCACCGGCCAAAACTTCGCCAAAAAAGACCACGGCGGGCAAACTATCCCCATCCGCGGCCAAGGGCAAGGATGTGTTCGACCAGAAATGCTCCATTTGCCATTTTGCGGATAGCAGCTCAAGAAAAATCGGCCCCGGACTAAAGGGAATGTACAAGCGCGGCACCTTTAGCGTGAACAACAACAAGATAACCGACGAAACGCTGAAAACCTGGATCGAAAATGGCGACTCATTGATGCCTCCGTTCAAGGACGTTCTGGATGCCCAGCAGATTAAGGATGTCATCGCCTACTTAAAAACCCTGTAGAAATTTCTTTCGCCCTGGTGCCACGCAATTTCGACACGAAATCCATCCGCGGAACATGCCGGCGATGGAAGAGCACCATCAGTGGCGTAAACAAAAGCCCCGCATCGCCTGATAGCTCAGGCTACGCGGGGCAAACTTAACCGGGACACCCGCCCAGGCACCTAGCGCGGTCCGAAGCGGCGATACCCAAGACTTAGGTACGGGGCGCGCCGTTTCTTGTGCGCTGTGTCCGGGCTTCTCCCTGCAAAACAGGGAATCTACTTGAGTACAGCGTCTTTGAACGCCTTCGCCGGGCGCAGGCGAACAACGGTCTTGGCCTTGATCTTGATTGCCTCGCCCGTCTGGGGGTTACGGCCCATGCGCGCCTTGCGGTGCGCTTTCACGGCGCGGCCGATGTTCGGAATAACGAACTTGCCCGCGCCGCCCTTGCATTCCTTCACCGCGAGCTTGAAAAGCTCTTCGAAAAAGAGCACCGCGGTTTTCTTGGGTGTGCCGCACTTCTCCGCGATGTGCGACACGATCTTGCTCTTGCTCATTGGCTTGGCTGCCATCTAGTCTGCTTATCCTCCTGTATTTACTTTCCACCCCGACTCGAATGGGGCAGGCCGCGAGCGAACCCCCTGGGTTGGCGTGAAAAACTCGGGCCGCACGGCACTATAGCCAAGGTGCAAGTAGAACGCAAGGAAAAACCGCAAAAAAGGCCGGAAAAGTGCGGCTTTTTGCGAGGCGTCCGGATAGGAAGGATGAAGCTCCGGTAATGCTCGAATTCATTCCCGTCGAACGGCTGGATCAGAGCGCGGCAAGGTCCGAATAAAAATGAGCGACGGCTTTGATTCCGCCGAAATAATTTTCGAGAGCGATGTGTTCGTCGGGAGCGTGCGCATTTTCGTCGGGGAGGCCGAATCCGAGGAGCACGCAAGGGACTTTGAACGTGTCGTGCATCTGCGTGACGAAAGGGATGGAACCGCCTTCACGAATGAAGACGGCCTTTTTTCCAAAGCCTTTTTCTAGAGCGCCTTGCGCGATTTTGAAAATGGGCGCGTGGAACGGCGCAACCCACGGCTTGCCGGTGCTAAGCACATCAAACTTGCACTTGACGCTCTTCGGCAAAAGCTTGCGAATGTGTTTTTCGACGAGCGCCGCAATCTTATGCGGATCCTGATTGGGAACAAGCCGCGTGGAAAATTTCGCATAAGCCCTTGAGGGGATAACGGTTTTCGCGCCTTCGCCCTGATAGCCGCCCCACACTCCATTTAGCTCGAGGGTTGGGCGCGTCCACAGCTGTTCGACAATGGTGAAACCCTTTTCGCCGGCATAGCCCGGCGCGCCCACAGCTTCTTCGAATGCTTTCTTCTTCCACGGCAGGGCGTTCAACGCTTTGCGCTCGGGCGCCGAGATTTTTACAACTTTATCGTAGAAGCCGGGAACAGCGACACGGAAACTCTTGTCGTGCAGCTTGGCGAATAGCTCAGCGAGAATCGTGAGAGGATTGGGCACGGCGCCGCCGTACGCGCCGGAATGCAGATCGCGCGCAGGGCCGGTCAGTTCGATCTGATAGTAGTTCAATCCGCGCAAGCCGTAAGTGATCGAAGGGACGCCTTTCGCGAGCATGGAAGTATCGGAGACGACGAGTGCATCGGCTTTGAGCTTATCCTTGTTTTTTTGAACGTAGTCCCAAAGGCTGACGCTGCCGACCTCCTCCTCGCCCTCGATCAGGATTTTTACATTGATGGGCAATTTGCCGTTCACTCTCTGGATGGATTCGAGGGCTTTCAAATGGATGTGCACCTGGCCCTTGTCATCGGCGGTGCCGCGGCCGAAGAGATTGCCGTTGCGAACGGCAGGTTCGAATGCCGGCGAAGTCCAAAGATCAAGAGGTTCCGCGGGCTGCACATCGTAGTGGCCGTAAAAAAGGACTGTGGGCTTGCCGGGAGCTTCGAGAGACTCGGCATACACGAGAGGATGGAGACTTGTCGGAAGGATTTCAATTTTCTGGAAACCGGCGGCGCGCAGATTGTCCGCCACCCAGCGAGCGGCGCGTTCGATGTCCGGTTTATTTTCGCCCTTGGCGCTCACGCTGGGGATTTGCAGAAATTCGCACAGCTCGGCCAGATGCTTGTCGCGGTTACCTTCTATAAATTCAGCAAGGTTCATAAGAGGGGCTCTCGGGGGCTATGAGTCCTTTCGAATAAATTCACAAGAAGCATGAAACTTATATAAAGGGCAGCAGCAGGAGTGTGGACTCACCAAACGGCTCTCAACTGCCGATTCCATTCTAGGGCCGGGCGTGCCCCGCACACAAGCGAACGCGGGCAAGCGTGAGACTTCCTTGACGGAGAAACGCAGGGCATTCGCGAGTGAATTTGACTTGCGGCCGTCCCCACTTCTAAAGACGCTTGTTTGAGGCTCGCGTGAATGATGAACGGCCTCTCCCGCGGTTCGTGCGTTAACGGGCTTGGTACGGAGTAAGATTCCTGAGAGTGACGCTTCGCTATTCAATTCGAAGAGCGTTCATGGGCGAAATGGAAGCCGCTCGATTGGCAGGAATGATGGCCGCGAAAAAGGAGCAAATAGCTAGAGCTCCCGCAGCCACGCCAAGGGCAAGCGGATCCCAGGAGGAGACGCCGTAGAGCTGGGCGGAGATCAGACGGCCGGCGCCCACCGCGAGAGGCAAGCCGAGGATGAGGCCGGCCAAGACGCGCTTGAATGCCCCGCGCAGGACGAGTTGAATCACGCTCGGGCGTCCGGCGCCAAGCGCCATGCGGATGCCGATTTCGTTGGTTCTTTGCGCAACGGTATAAGCCGTGACGCCATAGAGCCCAACGGCGGCCAGCACCAGAGCGACAATTCCAAACAAGCCGGCGAGGCTGGCGACGGCGCGCTCCTCATCAAAGGAAAGGTCGACTTGCTGTTGCATGGTCCTGATGCTGTTGATGGTCAGGTCGGGATCGATCTCCGCGAGCGTCCTGGTAAGCAACGGCTCGAGTACGCCGGTGGACAAATTCGTTACCAGCATGATTCCACCTATGAAGTGCGAGCGCAGCTCGAGTCTCGTCATTATGCCGTCGTGGTAATCCACCGTCTGAGCGAGTGGCACGTAGAACATCGGAGGTGCAGGCCGACTTAAGCCCCAACCGGCAAACTTGGCATCGCGGACGACGCCAACGATTGTAAACGTACTGGCGTTTTGAGGCATGTCCAGCCCGAAGTGCTGGGCCAGCGGGTCTTCGTCGCTCTTGAAAAAGCGCTTTACGAAGGCTTCATTGACGATCGCCACGGGAGCCGTGGTTTCGTTGTCGGCCGGGGTGAAGGCTCGTCCACGCTTTATCCGCATGCCCCAGTTCTGAAGATAGTTGGCGCTGACGCGATCCCAGGAGGCGCCCGAATTTTCGTCAAATTTGCCGGGAGGATGGCCGGCCACCATAATCAATTCGCCCCAGTTGTCCGTGAGCGGGTTATACAGGGCCAAACCGGAGCCTTGCACTCCGGCGATGTGATCGAGTTGCTCTTCGAGACGGCGGTACAGCGCCTGCAACCTGGGCTGCGTGTAGCTTGCCGGAGGATGGTTGATACTCACCTCAACGCGTCCTTGCACCTGGTATCCGAAGTCCTGATGCTCGAGTTTGTTCAGGCTGCGGCCCAGCATCGTTGCGCCAGCGACCAGCACAACGGACAAAGCGGCCTGCACAACGAGCAGCGCTTTACGCGCAAAGGAAGAACGATCGCGAGTACCGCGGCCCGAACCCCGCAAAGCATCCGCAGGATCGGTGCGCGTTGCAAGCCAGGCGGGAGCCGCACCGAAAATAATTCCAGTAACGAGGGCCAGCACAAAGGCGAAAGCCAGCACGATGAGCGATGGCGCGGCGCTGATGGGAAGGAAATGAGAGCTATGAAAGGCCAGCGTCAACAAGAGGCGCGCGGCCGCCGCGGCCACCAGGAGTCCGGCGATGGCGCCGCCAATGGCTAGAAGGATGCTTTCCGTGAGCGCTTGACCGACAATCTGCCGCGGCGTCGCCCCCAGGGCCAGCCGCACAGCCGTCTGCCCACGACGCGCGACACTGCGCGCCAGTAAGAGGTTGGCTACGTTTGCGCAGGCGATCAGCAACACCAGACCACACACGGCGAGCAGAATCTGGAGGCTGCGTCCGTACTCCTCCTTCATCACGGCCACGCCAGCACCGGCGGGTACCACGTTAAGCGTTTGCCTGGGGAGAAATTTGATGATGTCGGGCATCCAGTTGGCGGGATATCCGGAATCGTATTGCATCCATTGGCGGAGGACTCCGGTGAGACGGGGAGCCATTCCTTCGGTGGAAGCTCCCGGGCGCAACCGCCCGATCATGCGCAACCATGCAGAGATAGACTGATGCAGCAGACCGCCCTCCCCATCCATCATGGGCTCTTGTTGGAGCGGGAGCCAAATGTCCGGAGGGTCGCTTTCGAGGGTCTCGCCAAAAAATCCGGGTGGAGCGACACCGATCACGGTGAACGGATGGCCCTCAACCACCAAGGTTGAACCCAAGACCGAAGGATCGGCGGCATAGGCGGTCTGCCAGACGCGGTGACTCAGTACGGCGGCCGGCGAGGCCCCGGGCTTATCGTCTTCCGGGGTGAACATCCGTCCGCCGAAGGCACGCACTCCGAGCGTGGAGAAATAATTGCCGGTGACATACTCCGAGCGCAGTGGCCGGGCAGCGGACTCGACCCCCTGGCGGCGCACGCCCAGGCGTCCGCGTCCCGCCTGGAAAGCGGCCACCTCCTCAAATTCCGGTGTTTCCATCTTCAGGCGCTCGTACAAAGCGAACGAGAAAATGCCCCACTGGTCCTGGGGGCCGCTCTCGACGCAGCAATCGTCACCGTCGCCGACGCGGTAAAGCCTTCCGGGATCCGAAACTGGCAAGGAGCGGAGCATAACGGCATGAATCAAGGTGAATATGGCAGTGGTTCCTCCTATGCCCAAGGCCAGGGTCAAGACTGCCGCGGCGGTGAAAACTGGCGCCAAACGGAACTGCCGGAGCGCATACCGAAAATTGCCAGTCAAGTTGGGCATCAAACACCTCTCCCGTGGTTACGTAGGTCAGCCGCAAAGGGTTCCCAAATCAAGCAAACTTCTGAATGCCAACCGCAGCCCGCGGCATTCCGCTGGGAGATGTTCTATTGACGTTTGAGCGGGCGGATCGTCACGGAGGGAGGGCGGCCAGGATAATCCGGCGTGAAGGCTCCAACGGCAGCAAGCTGCGTTGAGCTTCCAATCCCGAAAACGACGAGCGTTTTGCCTATGACTCCTGATGCGTGAGAAAAGAAGCAAGGAGTTTCATTTCGGCGATGCTTATAGGAATCAGCAGAGCAAAGACAATGAGAAATTCGCGGGGGTCAGCAAATCGAATCGCCTCAGCCAAGAGAATGACCGTCGCCAGAAGTAGCAAGGCCAGAGAGATTCCACGATGGAACCGGCGTAGCTCAGATTCGAGCCACGAATCCAAGTGGCTCCTCAAAAGACGGCCTTCATTGGAATCGGTGCAATTATTCTTGAGGGAGCATGCATTGCAAGCCTCCGCGGAGGCACGATAGTGAACGATGCGGCGTTGGTAGTCTGTTTCGATACGCAGCAATTGCCGTCCCGCGGGACATTCCCACAAATCCATTTTTGGAAAGTAAGCGAAGCCGGCGTTGCGATAGCGCTCCGAGCGCTTATGAGAATGGCGGGCCATCAGCTCGAAGACAAACGCCACCCCAACGAGAAAGACCGCATAGATGGCCGCGAGAACGACCTCGATATGCAAGCCGGAGATCATGCACCGGAACTTTTCGTCTCAACGATTTCAGTAAACAACACATCAAGCGGTCCTTCAAGCGCAGCCTGAGGCCGCATGTGACGTACCCCGAGCCAGGAAAGATAGAGGACGGGCAGGGTTCCGCCGAGAATGAAAAGCGCATCTCCAGGGAGGCGAAGCCATTCCAAAAGAGCGTTTGTACGATTCGAGAGGAACTCGAGCGATCGCGCGTCGAAATATCCGACGCTAACCGAGTGATACAGCTGCAGGATGCCCAGGGGAAATAGCGTGGCAAAGACCATCCAGGCAAGTCCGATGTTCAGGGACCAGAAACTGATTTTGGCCGCGCGGTCGCTCCAGCGATTTTCTGGAATCATGTACCGCAGACAGAAAAGAGCCAGCCCGACGGCGAGCATCCCATAGACTCCCATCATTGCCGCGTGAGCGTGGTTAGCCGTCAGGGCAGTCCCAATCTCGTAATAGGAGACGATCGGAAGATTGACCAAGAAGCCGAAAATACCGGCACCAAGAAAGTTCCAGAAACCCACTGCAGCGAGAAACATCACCGCCCAGAAATGAGGAAATGGCGAGCGTGAATTTGAACTCTGCTGCGCGCCAAGCTGGAGAAAACTCCAGGCTTCCAAAGTGAGAAATGTCAGCGGAATGACCTCCGCCGCCGAAAAGAAGGCTCCGAGCGCCATGTGAATAGACGGCTCGCCGGAGAAATAAACGTGGTGCATCGTCCCGACAACGCCGCCGGCGGAATACAACAGGATGTCCAGGTAAACCACCCTCAGGGCAATCCTTTCATGAACGACGCCGAGAAGAACAAAGATATAAGCGACCATGATGGTCGTAAATAGTTCGAGAAAGTCTTCCACCCACAAATGGACCACCCAGAAGCGCCAAAAATCGGAGGTAGTGAAGTGAGAATCTGTCCGAGCAAGCAAACCGACGGCATAGAATGCGGGAATAGAAAGCGCTGAGAAGAAGAAAAGCCAGGGCATATTGCCTACGTGATCCGAGCCGAGGCGGCCACGAAGACCGCGGAAAAGAATGATCACCCAAAAAACCAGGCCGACGGTGAGCAGAATTTGCCAGAAGCGGCCAAGATCAAGGTACTCAAAACCCTGTGCGCCAAACCATGACCACCCACGCTGAATCCAACCGCTAATCCCCGCATATTCTCCAGCCAGGCTTCCGAACACCACGATCACCAAGGCGGCCAGTAGACCAAAGGAGAGCCAGTTCTGACGGCGGGGCTCTCGCCCGGAAATCATGGGAGCGAGGAAAATACCCGCCGCAAGAAACGAGGTGGAAACCCAGAAAATTGCAAGCTGAAGATGCCACGTGCGCGCAATGTTAAAGGGCAAAATGCGCGCGAGGTCGAAACCGAAAAAATTCGCTAGTTCCGCGCGGTAGTGCTGGGTGGCGCCTCCCAGAAGCACTTGCAAGGTAAAAAGAACGGCCATAACCAGGAAGAACCAGGCGCAAGAACGTTGCGCAGGGGTCAGAACCACGTCGTCAGGAGCGCGGAACGAAACGCGCTGATCCTCGCGGCCGTGCCAGCCCAGAAAATTCCACCGGCCAAATGCCGCGAGCAAAATGCCGATGCCGCCCAGGAGGGCAATCAGGGAGAGGACACTCCAAACAATGGCATCCGCGGTAGGATGGTTTCCAACCAGGGGTTCGGGAGGCCAATTGTTCGTATAGGAGTAATTCAGATTCGGGCGCAAGGTGGAACCCGCCCAAGCTGACCAGCTAAAGAAGGCCGTCAGTTGTTTGATCCATTGAGGATCGGTGATAGCCGATGGCCGTAGGCCAAACTTGGTATTCGGAGATCCAAAATATTTGGCATAGTAGATGTCCAGCTTCTCAAACGCTTCCGTTTGCGCTGATGAATACTCGAGGACTCCAGTGCTGCTGTCGTAGCGATTGGTTTTGAAGTCGGAAATGGTCTTCTGCCTGGCCGCCTCCGAGGAAGGGCCCCCATAATAATCGATGGCGATCAGGGCTGCGCGATGGAGATAGTCGGCGGTGAAATCCGGGCCGAGGTAGGCGCCATGTCCAAAGATCGAGCCATACTCCATGAGTCCATTGCGCAAAAACACTTCCTGGCCGGCAATCACATCCGTTCCGGTGAAGAGGACTTTTCCGGCGGGGTCGACTATCCGCGCGGGGATCGGCGGCTCATCGGTATAAGTTCGATACGCAAGTATTCCGAGAATAAGGAAGCCGCATAACATCACGATGACAATGGCCTGTATCCAGCCGCTCGAGATCAGCAAGCCGCGTTTTGCCGAGTCGTTCATGATGTTCTCCTCGCGTCACAGAGCGCACCAGAACCTTGGGGAGATCCCGTTTGCCCAGTAGTCATCGGTTGTATTCCATTAGGAGTTGGCTAATCCGCATCAAGTGCGCTGGCATGATATATAACACAAAGTATTCTCGGCCTGATAATTCGAAACTCGCGTCATCCAGCCGTGCAGAGAATCATCCTGGCCGGTAACAGCGGCGGCACGTTTGAAATCGGCGCGTGACACGCAATTTAATAATGTATTCCATCGTCCGGACTTCGGGCTTCTCAACGTGGCTCTGGCGGCAGTCCCGGGAAATTTTCGACACAGCCAGGATTTGGGCAGCTGACCTGCGCCGCATCTCCACCGGCGGGCTTGCACGGCGTCGGCATGCGCGGAGATAGCACGCCGCGAATGATTGCGTTTCATATGCCGACAGAATTCCAGAGTCGCAAACGAACAGCACCGTCGTGGACCGCGCGGCCGCTATGACCGGCGTGAGTTAGCCGCCGGCGATGGCTCCGAGGATCAGCAGAGGCTCGGCTCCAGAAGCAATGGCGTCGGGCAGAGGGGCGTCGGGCTCTTCGTGGGACAGATCTTCTCCGCAAGCGAAGAAGCGCAAGAAGGGGCGGCGCTGCTGTGTGATGTGATCGCGGATCGTGCCGCTCAGCATCGGATAACGGGCTTCGAGCGCGTCGAGGACAGTGCGTTGCGTGGGCTGGCCTTCGATCTCGAGCTCCACTTCGCCGCTGATGCGTGCCAGCCCTCGCAAATGGGGCGGGAGAATAACGCGGATCATGCGAGCGTCTGGACCTCGACAGAAAGCACGGGGGGAAGATCGCGAACGATGGGCGCCCAGTTGTCTCCGGCATCGGGCGAAACATAGACCTGTCCGCCCGTGGTGCCGAAATATACGCCGCATTTATCGAGAGAGTCGACGGCCATCGCGTCGCGCAGCACGTTCACATAGCAATCGCGCTGCGGAAGACCCTTGGCGAGTTCTTCCCATTCATTGCCGCCAGAGCGGCTGCGGTAGACGCGCAACTTTCCTTCGAGCGGAAAGTGCTCTCCGTCGCTCTTGATGGGAACGACATAGACCGTCTCGGGCTCGTGAGCGTGCACGTCGATCACAAAGCCGAAGTCGGTCGGCAGGTTGCCGCTGATTTTTTGCCAGGAGTCGCCGGCATTGTCGGTGCGCATCACGTCCCAATGCTTTTGCATGAAAAGCACGTCGGGCCGCGAGGGATGCAACGCGATGCGGTGAACGCAGTGGCCCACCTCTGCGGTCGGCTCAGGAATATATTTGGAATAAAGTCCCTTATTGATGGGACGCCAGGTCGCCCCGGCGTCGTCGGTGCGGAACGCCCCCGCAGCCGAGATGGCGACGAAAATTCGATTGGGATTCTTCGGATCCAAAACAATCGTGTGCAGACACATCCCGCCAGCGCCAGGCTGCCAGCGGGGCCCGGTGCCATGGCCGCGCAGGCCAGAGAGTTCGTGCCAGCTTGTTCCGCCGTCGGTGGAGCGGAACAAGGCGGCGTCTTCCACTCCGGCATAGACGGTATCCGGATCGGTCAGCGAGGGTTCGAGATGCCACACACGCTTGAACGCCCAGGGTTTCTGCGTTCCGTCGTACCACTGATGCGTGGTAAGAGGCTTGCCAGTTTCCTTGGAGTCGTCATAGACAAACTTGTTGCTCTCCCCTTTGGGCATTCCGCCGGGACCAGTGGTCGATTCGCCAGGCGGTGTGCCGGGCTGAATCCAGGTTTTGCCGCCGTCGTCGGAACGTTGAATGACTTGCCCGAACCAGCCACTACACTGGGAAGCAAAGATGCGATTGGGGTCAGCGGCTGATCCCTTGACGTGATAAATCTCCCATCCAGAAAAGTGCGGGCCAGAGACGTCCCAGCGCTCGCGCTTTCCGTCGGAGGTCAGAATGAACGCGCCTTTGCGTGTGCCTACCAGAACTCGTACTTTGCTCATGACTCGCTCCTTTAGATTGGTACAGGCCGGCTGTCCATCGGACTCTTGAAGAGTCTGTACACATTACTTGCACGATGCAAGTAATAAGACCCTGCGTTCAAACCGCTTCCAAAACAAGACTACCCCAAACACATTGTGCCTGTCTGTACGCCCCGCGCAGATGAGCTGGGCGCGACGGCGAGAGTGGTTGCAAGTGGGGAACACCTGTCCTGAGGGCCAGTGGACCTTCTTTCCTGAAGCAGCCGATGATGTCGATATGAACGAAACAACCTCTCCGACACACAGACGCAGCGGGCGCGCATTCCACAAGATGCGCGTGCAGGCGCAAGGCCGCGCGCATAACGGCAAGAAGTTCAAAGAGGCGTGCGACACCGTGGTGGTGAACGCGCACGGCGGCTTGCTGATGCTGAAGCATGAAATCGATAACGGGGAGATGATTGTCTTGACGAACCCGGAGACATTGGAAGAGCAGGAATGCCGTGTGGTGTATCAGGGCGAGCCCTGCGAACGAGGACAGCGGATTGGCGTGGAATTTTTGACTCCGGCGCCGCACTTTTGGGGCCTGGAATTCAGCGAACTGTCTACGCCAGGCGGCGGGGGCACGAGTGCGGTTCATTAGCCCCTATGGGCAAGGCAAGTTCCGCCGCTATAAGACCCACCAGTCAAAAATGATGCAGATTCATTGAACTTCGCTTGCTAGCCGTCAACGGAAGCGCGCTGCGTTTTGGCGGCTGCCGGGATGGCGCGACCGCGGCGAATCAGCCAATCTGCCAGGCGCCAGAGCAGCAGGACGGCGACAATCGCTCCGTAGGTTAAGGGCCGCAAGACCGCGGACTTCACCAGCCAGTAGTAGTGAATCACACCACAAACCGCGCTGACATAAATCAAGCGATGAAGCATTTGCCAGCGGCGCCCGCCGAGCCGGCGAATCCATCCGGCGGTTGAGGTGAGCGCTAGCGGAATCAGAAGGACGAAGGCGGTAAAACCTACGGTGATGAATGGACGCTTGTAGACGTCCTTTCCCATCGCTGCCAAGCTGAAGTTTTGGTCCGGGCCGAGGTAGACGAGAAAGTGCATGCAAGCGTAGAAAAAGGCGAAGAGGCCGAGCATGCGGCGAAAACGAATCAGATCGGGCATCTTGAGGAGTTTGCGCAGCGGCGTGATGCAGAGAGTGATGACGAGGAAGCGCAGCGTCCAATCGCCGGTGGTGTGCTGAAGAGTTTCAACCGGATTTGGACCGAGATTTCCCGTGAGAGCTCGCCAAACAAGGACGGCGAAGGGCACGAGGCAGAGCAGAAAAAGCGCGCGCTTGGACCATTTGTTCACGAGGATCGAGGGCACGCGGCGAACCAGCCTCAGTAGTATTTCTTCAGGTCCATGCCGTTGTAGAGGCTGGCGACCTGATCTTGATAGCCGTTGAACATAAGCGTCTTGTGGCGAAAAATGTCGCCAAGGCGGCGTTCCGTGGCCTGAGACCATCGCGGGTGATCGACGTTGGGGTTCACGTTGGAATAGAAGCCGTACTCGTGGGAATTGGCGAGATTCCAGGTTGTTGGAGGTTCTTTCGACACAAACTTAATTTTGACGATGGATTTGATGCCCTTGAAACCGTACTTCCAGGGAATGACCATGCGAACGGGCGCACCGTCTTGATTCGGAAGCGACTCACCGTACATGCCCACGCAGAGAAGCGTCAGAGGGTTCATAGCTTCGTCAAGGCGCAGGCCCTCCACGTATGGAAATTCGATGCCCGCCAATTCTGGTCTTGCCATCGGCATTTGGCCCAAATCCCAATACGATTCAAAGGCCACGAATTTCGCTTTGGAAGTCGGCTCAACGAGCTTCGCGATATTGCTGAAGGAAAAACCGATCCAGGGAACGACGATCGACCAGCCTTCCACGCAACGGTGCCGATAGATGCGCTCTTCCA
The DNA here is from genome assembly GCA_963718945.1 of uncultured Acidobacteriota bacterium. Lineage (GTDB taxonomy): Bacteria > Acidobacteriota > Terriglobia > Acidiferrales > UBA7541 > Acidiferrum. The sequence goes on from CAVRAJ010000002.1 coordinate 327,707, forward strand.
GAGGCGCGAGCTTGAGGATTTCGTCCATGCTGAGCTTGCGCTTGGTTTTGACTTCGCCTTCGACGGAAACGCTCCATGGTGAGGTGCGAAATTTCTGGGAGTTCTTTGCGGGTTGGTCTTTGTCCACGCCAAATTCGTAGAAATTGTTGTAGTGCGTTACATCCTGATAGGGCGTTTGCTTTTCCGTGGTGCTGAAGGAGCTCTTGACCAAATTTGGGAAATTGGCGCCAGCGAATACGCTCCGCGATGGGGAGACAAGATCCAAGAGATTTCTTCCGGCTAGAGCAGCGGCGCCGGCGATGCCCATGGCCTCGAGGAATTTACGCCGGTTGAAATAGAGCTCTTTGGGCGTGACGTCGGCGTAGGTTAGTTCGGGCTTTCTTTGAAGCGGCATTTTGTCTTCCTAAAGAGAGACGCGAGAGTTCACTAATATAGTACGCACGTCCATTTATATTGGATGCATAAAATTTATTTGAGGATTCCAGAGCGAACGAATGTTTCTTGCGGAGTCATCGATGGCCGTGAATGTGTTCGAGCGCAGTTTGAGCGGCGACAACACCGTGGTATTGCGCTTCTTCAAAAATGGAAATGCCGCTGAGATCGGAATTGGCGAATAGAAGACGGGAATCGCCGCGCGGGTGCGCGAGGCGAGCGCGCTCTTCGGAAAAAACCGAGCCTACCTCAGGACGAATCATGGCGTGGCCCATGCGCATGACGTCGATGCGCGAGACGCACTGGCGAATGTCGGAGTGGACGCGTCCGAGATCGTGGAGAATCGCTTCCTTCCAATAGTTCCAGTCCTTCTCGAGAAGGAGCTGGCGGCTTTGCGCGGGAGTGCCGTCGACGAGAGACCAATAGAAGGTCCAGACTGTGCGGTCAATATGCGTGCGCAGACTTTGGTGAGTGTCGTCGACGTAGCCGAGCGTGGGTGAGTCGAGAAAAACGGTGTCCCAGGTGGGTTCGGCGCCGCGGGAGTCGGGGATTCGATCGAGCGTCAGATTAGCGGTGAGCCACGGTGAATAGACGAAATCGTGCAGGCGCGGAAAACCATCCATCAAGTACGGAGCGAGAAAGGTAGGCGCGGCGAAAATTAGAAATTCAGATTGAAATTCAGTATCGCCGGAGAAAATGCTGAAACCGCGTTTCGTTTCCGCGATGCGGTGGACCATTTCATTCGTGCGTACATTTTCGCCGACGCGTTCGAGAAGCCTGCGTGTGATCCAGCCGTTTCCTTCCGGCCAGGTGAGCGGGCCCTTTTCTTCCACTTCGCGCGAACAAAAATAGTGCAGCCCGGCCCAGGCGGAAGTGTCTTTGGCGAGCGCGCCGTAGTCGTCGCGGCAGGCATAGTTCATGTACCAGTTGACGAGACGCGAATCGCAGCCTTGCTCCTGGAGCCAATCGGAAAAGGAGAGGCGATCTAATTCCTGGAACTTGGAAGTGCGGCCGAGTTCGAGAGGAATCGTGAACTCGCCGGTCGCTCGGAATTTTGCGAAAAGATCCTCGAGACGCTGGAACTGCTCGCGGCCTTTTTGGGTGAGGCCGATGGCGGGCTCGATGCCATCCTGCCAGCGGCCATAAAGAAAAAGGCGCTCTTGCGGCGCAAAACAGAGGTACCGCTCTTCCCACTGGCCATTTTTCAAAACGCCCAGATCTTCGAAAAGTTCGCGAACATATTCAGCCTTAGGTCCAGGCACGGGGACGTAGTGGGCGGCCCAGGGATAAGCGCTGATTTCGTTTTCGCCCCAACGGGCATTTCCTCCGGCTTGCGGATTCATTTCCAGAAGGACGAAATCGGTGAAACCACGTTTGCGCAAACGCCACGCAGCGCTGAGGCCGGCGATTCCGCCGCCAACAATGACCACCGGGAATTTTTCGACGCGCTTGGGGGGAGGGAAAGAGGCGCGGTCGCGCAACATGTGACCCATTTGAAAGGAATCATTGACGAACGAGCCCGCGATGGGGCGGTCCGTCTTGAGCGAAAGTCCAACGAGGGCCGCGCTTCCGCTACCAAGAAATTTACGGCGCCCAACCTTCAATGACTGATGTCCTTCCAGTCGTTGTCGTAGGCGCGCACGAGCACTTGGCTGTTCAGATGATTGGCAGGCATGGGAAGAGGGGCCATGTCCGGCGGAAACTGGAACAGCGCGGGCAGACCTTCGACGTTGATGAACCGGAGACCGCTCGGCAACGAAGTGGGGGGAGTGTAATCATGGAAGGAGGCGAGGACGAATCCCCACTCGCCAAAACTTGGAACGTAAACGTGATACGGATACGTTTGGAGGCCCACCTGCTTGATCGTTTGCGCGATACACCAGAAGGAATCGCGGGCAAACATCGGCGAAGTGCTTTGCACGACCAGCATCCCTTGCGCGCTGAGGTGGCGCGCCACGGCGCGGTAGAACGCCGTGGTGTAAAGCTTGCCTAGCGAATAGTTGGTGGGGTCAGGAAAATCGATGCCGATGAAATCGAAACTGTCCGTGTTCGAATCGACCCAGGGGAAAGCGTCTGCATTGATCACATGCACGCGGGGCGAGAGAAGCGATTCGTGATTGAGCCTTGTGAGCATGGGATTCGAGGAAAAAAGCTTGGTCATCTCCGGATCGAGATCGACCAGAGTGATGCTCTCGATTTGCGGATATTTCAGAATTTCGCGCACCGCCAAGCCGTCCCCGCCGCCAAGAACGAGGACGCGGTGTGGCACGGGGACAGCGCCAAGGCCGGGATGGATGAGAGCTTCGTGATAGCGGTATTCGTCGCGAGAGCTGAATTGTAGATGGCTATTGAGAAAGAGGCGAAGATCGTCCTTGAAGCGCGTGAGCACCAGATGCTGGTAGTGCGTGTCGCGCGCAAAAATAATGTCGTCGGCGTAGATGTTGTCCTCGGCGGTGGCGGTGATGTGGCGGGCTTCCGCCATGCCAACACCCAAGCCGCATAAGACGAGAACGCACACTGCTCGGAGAGCTCGCGTGTCTGAAAGCCGGGTGGCAAACAAGTAGGTGCTCCAGAGCGCGACGCCGGCGTTAACGAGCCCAAAAAGCATGGCGGAGCGGACCAGCCCGAGACGCGGCACGAGGAGTAGGGGAAAAAGCAGCGAAGCGCCAAGCGCGCCAAGATAATCGAACGTAAGGACGTGAGCAATCACGTCGCGGAATTGGTAGCGATCGCGCACGATGCGCATGAGCAGCGGGATTTCCAGTCCCACGAGAACGCCCATGACCACGACGATGGCATAGAGAATCAGCTCGAACCCCTGCGTGAAGGCGAAAGCCATCATCAACAGGGCGGACGAAAAGCCTCCGATAACGCCGATCATCAGTTCGATCCACACAAAGCGCTGGACGAGTCCGCGATTCAGGTAGCGCGATAGAGCGCTGCCGATGCCCATTGCGAAGAGATAGGTGCCGATGATGGTCGAGAACTGGAAGACGCTATCGCCCACCAGATAACTCGCGAGCGTGCCCGCGACGAGCTCGTAGATCAGGCCGCACGCCGCCACCAGCAGCACCGAAATGAAGAGCAGAATGCCCATGAGCTAATGAATCGCGGAAGCAATGATGATGCAAATGCCGATGGACATGGCCCCGACGAGGATGGCGAGCGCCATGTTGTGCTCCTGAACGATTTCCTTCCAAAGATGATACGGCGTGAGCTTATCCATCACCACAAACGCGATGATGAAAATCAGCATGCCGAGAAAGGCGAACGCCAGTGCAGCAATAATATTGCCGAGCGGAACGAGATTCATCTTATTTACCTCCGGTGTAATGGTGATAGAAACCGTAAACGGAACGATAGGAGCCGGGATTATCACGAACGGACTTGGGAATATTTTTTAGTTGGCTGATCCTGTCGAGACTCCAGCCGCTGTACTGGGCAAAGCATGTGCTTCCGAGCACCAACAATCCGTAAGCGAGATATAGTTTTCTGAACATGAGTTACTCCGTATTTCCGAGGTGAATCGGCGGATGATCGCTTTCGGCCCAACGCATGCGCTCGAAATTGATGGAACGCCAGGTGATAGCGATAGCGGGAATCAACAACGCGAGAAAAGCGACCCCGAACAATCCGGGCACAGTCACGTCTCGCCTCACTTGCACCGTATAGACGAGAGGAGGATGTCTGGGATCAACTTCAGGCTCGATGCGCAAATAATAATGGCCCGAAGGAACGCTGGGGATCACAACCGTGTCCTTCGAACTGCCCTCGGTCCAAGAACCATCACTATCGTAGCCATGGTAATAGCTTACTTCGCGCCCGAAATCCCAGGCTTGGCCTGAGTCCTGGTTGATGAGCGCGTAGTTTAGATAGATCCAGGAGTTATCGACATTGGCGGACGTTGTAATCTGCACGTTCGCAGTGCGCCCGTCCAAATTGAAAACGTCTGTAACAAAAGAAGCTTCGCCCTTCGGCTCGCCGGGATTCAGCCGATAGCTGGAATCGAAAACCCCGGTCTTGGAAGATGCAAGATCAAAACCAGCCAGCAGCACGAGAAGCAAAATTGCAAACGCCAGGAACGCGCTCCAAATTCCTTTAACATTTTGGCTGACCGGCGAGGGCTGATTCTCATAAACGCCGATTGCTTCCGGCGCATGTCCCGGCAGATTAAAAGCCTTCCAGATATCGGCGCCGTACATATATTCGCCGAGAGACCACGTCACCTCATTGGCGATTTTTTCCGAGGACAAGACGCGCGGCGGCTTGATGTAATCGGTTACGGTTGCACGTTCGCCGACGCGCACTTGCCACGGAAATTCGCCGAGCACGTAATTCGTATTCGCGTCTGAAGTTTGAAAGTGCTTGTAAATTTCGCCAAGGTAATTGACGGAAGCGAACTGCACGACAGGCAGTTCCTTGCAAACGCTGATGTCGTTCCAGTGGCCCTGGTATTCGGTAAGATAGCGCGTGGGCTTGTACGGATTAAACAGAACATACTCGTGCCAGTCGTAGCGAATGCCCTCGACCGTGATACTGCGCCGCTGAAATCCGATCACCTCATAATCCGTGCCGCGAATTTTGCCGCGCGTGCCCAAAGGAATCAGCGGCGGAACTTCTCCGGTAATGACCTGAAATTTTTGCAGGATCTGCAGGTTCGGATCTTTGGCGTCCAAAATGGAATGGCAGCTCGCGCAAACCACGGTCTCCGCGTTCCCCAAGGAACGAAGCACGATGGCCGCGCCGCATTGCGGACAGTTCAGCGCCTTCACTTGCGGCTTCGGCGGATTCGAAAGCGGCGGCGTGCCTGTGCTCATCACCAGCCCTCGAAGCTGCGCAGATTTTTCAGCTTAAGGTCGTCGAACTCCACAAATTCGCCGAGATAAAGCGCGGGCTGGTCATCGCTGAAATCCAGCGTGGCGAATTTTCCCGTCTCACTGCGAAGGTCGGCAAACGTGACGTCGGTCTTGTCCCAGTATTGAAATGGCAGTTCGCCTTCGACGCCGCGGTAATGCGCCGGCGTAATGACGGTTAGCGTGTAGCGCTGGTTGTTCCAGTTGTATTGCTGCCCAACCTGAATCTGCTTTGCATCCGGCAAGCCTGTCGTGTTGGTGGCAAAAGAAATCGCGTACTCATTCTGCGCATCGGAGAGCCAGCCACTCGAGCCATCGTTCATCATGATGTGCCATTCGTTCCAGCCGCCCTGGTCGTATTCGTAAAGAATGCGTCCAATCACCACGAACGCTTTATTGCGGTAAATGCCTTCGGTATTCAGCTGGATCGGCGAACTGTCCGGCGGAAGGTCGGCCACCTGGCCGACTTTTTTGAGGTCGACGTCCGTGCGCACGAGAATGCTCTTGCAATACGGACACACCGTCTGCACGCTGCTGGACCATTGGAAGACAATTTTTGCGCCGCAGTTCGGACAGTTCGAGACGGGCTGAGTCATCGTCCGTTGCTCTCCGGTTGCACAAAAAAATCCTTACCATGAAACCTAATCGCTGGCCGCCTGGTGACGCGCCACTTCGTACGGACGCGCCAGCCGCCTTACGGAAACGGTCCTTGCGTGGAAAAGCTGCTCGAGCGCCGCTTCAAAATTCCATTCTGCGCGCGGAACACAGCAAAATAGATTCAGGCAAAGCGAATTATGCTCGGGAAATGTGTGGCAGGCGATGTGCGATTCCGCCAAAAGGCACAGGCCCGTGATGCCGCCTGTCCCGGGAAACTGGTGCCACTGCGTTTCACCGACGGGGCGCAGCTTCATCCCGCGAATCATTCCATGGAAAAGCGTTTCGACAGCGCGGAGATCGCGCAACGATTCCGACGAGCAACCGAACGCCTCGACCACCCACTCGATTCCGCTCATGCCCGCCTCAACGCTACGCCTGGGGCTTCCCGCATTCCGGGCAGAACTTGCTGGTGCGCGGGATGGGCTTGCCGCACTCGCTGCAAAATTTTGTGCTTGCCGAAGCAGCAGCGCCCGCGGCCGCCGGAGCCGCGCCGCCACCAGCCGGACTGGAGGGTGTGGATTGCTTCACGGCGTCCATCATCGCCTGGCCCATGGCCATGCCCGCGCCCAGCCCCGCGCCAATTCCAACTCCGCCGCTGCCTTCATTCGCGGCGGCGACCGGAATCGCCTGTGCCACCTGATACTGTGTGAACTTGCCCATGTCGCCGAGCACGTTCATGCTGATGCGCTGGTCGAGTGCTTTCTGAAGCTCATCCGGTAGCGAAAGATTTTCGACGACGAAGCTGTCGAGCGTCAGGCCGTAATCCGAGAAAGCCGGCTTGAGCTGCTCGCTGATTTTTTCGGCGACTGCGCCCTGGCTGGCCGCCATATCGAGAAACGGCACCTGGCTCTGCGCAAACGCATCCGTCATCTTGGCGATGATCGTGTTGCGCAACTGGCCTTCAAGGTCAGCCACTTGATAAAGCTCGCGTGTCCCGCTGATTTTCGAGTAGAACGTCTTTGCATCGGTGATGTGATACGAATAAATCCCGAAACCGCGCAAGCGAATCGCGCCGAACTCCTTGTCTCGAATCGTAATCGGATTTTGCGTGCCCCAGTGCTGGTCGGTCTGAATGCGCGAAGAGAAAAAATAAACGTCCGACTTGAAGGGCGACTGGAACTTTTTGTCCCAGTTCTTCAGATACGTGAGAATGGGCAGCGTATTCGTATTCAGCGTATGAAGCCCCGGCCCAAACGCGTCCGCTACTTTCCCTTCGTTCACAAAAACCGCCAGCTGCGAATCGCGTACCGTAAGCTTTCCGCCATTCTGGATTTCGCGGTCTTGCATTGGATACCGGTAAGCCAGAATGCCGTCTTCCGGCTCCGTCCAATCGATGACATCAATCCACTGTTTGGAAATAAAATCGCGAAGACTCATGAAGGTCCTCCGCTCCGAGGGTGGCCGAGTCATCGCTCAGCCGCAAGATAGAGCCGATGCTACGGTGCGGCTCCGAGCATGTCAATCCCATTCCAAAAGCACCAGCGCACGATTATTGCGGATCGTTATTCGGGTGGCCGAGGGAAACCGTGCGGCTCACCCTCTTGCGCGCAGTAGAGCTGCGATGACTCTAGGATTGCGGCGGCCGTGCAGTATCGCCAAAAAAAGTAAGGGCTTTTCATCAGGTGCGTAGCCAATAAGGAAATCTCGTACGGAATGAAAACGCAACGGCCGCGAAGTCAGATCGGAACGGTTGTGACACAGTTGAGCCAAAGGGACGAGAACTTGAATCGCTTCTTATATTTCTTCAAGACCGCGGTCAGCAGCGCCACGATTGTCAGCGGCGATACATTCCCAAATTTCGGCCAGGTCTGTGAGTACTTCCGGGTGGAGAACAAATCCGCTCATGCACCGCGGCGGTCCTTGCTCTTTTGCCGCAGCCGGGCAAAAGCGGCTTCGCCATCGATAGGCTGCACGCCGCCGCTTTTGATCTCGTCATAACGGCCATCCAGCATGTCGTGCACCTGGCTTAACTCCGCCAGGTATCCGGTCATGGCGTCTTCGACGAGTTCATCAGGCGCGCGGCCGGTGGTTGCAGCAAGCTTCTGGAGACGAGATTCCGTTTCGGGCTTGAGGTGCACAACCATAGAAGCCAGTTTAGAGATGCGACGAGGAGCTGTCAAAGCGGTTCGCAGAACCCGGACACACACGGGACGTTTCCTGATACGTTTGCCTTCGAGTCCAGACTCTGCTGTACCCGAGGAATGCTCGTGAGTTCGCCATTGCACCCCAAGAGAGCGCCAACATTACGTCTGTCCCCGGTTTTCCCCTTGCTCGCAGGATTCGCGGCATTCTTTTTCTCCGCTACCATCGGAAAATGAATCTGCGGGGGTGTTCGGGGCGGGTAGGGAGATAGACACTTCACCCGGAGCTAGGATTTGGCGAAGCTAGCCACTCGTGACCTTTGGCTGCTAAACTCTGGATGATAGGGTGAATGCAATGGTTGGAGTCATCATCAAGGATCAAGACATCCTCGGAGGAGAGCCCGTATTCCGTGGAACCCGTGTGCCATTCAAAATCTTGATTGACTACCTGGAAGGTGGCGACACTCTGGATCAATTCCTGGAACAGTATCCGAGCGTCAGCCGCGAACTTGCCATTACCGCCCTCGAGGAAGCACGGCAAAGTCTCGTCTCCCAACTCAAGTGAGAGTTCTGATCGACGAGTGCGCCCCCAAAGCGCTCAAGAAACACCTAGCAAATCAAGGCTACGAATGCCTCACCGTTCAAGAAGCAGGCTGGGCGGGAAAGAAGAACGGCGAACTGCTGAAGCTCGCGGAAGCTGCTTTTGATGTTTTGGTCACCCTGGATGCGAATCTCCGCTATCAACAAAACTTGGCGGGCCTCAGATTTGCCGTCGTAGTTCTCCACTCTGTCTCAAATCGCCTGGAGCACCTGCGCGGACACTTCCCAGCTATTGTCTTGGCCCTCGAGAAAATCCAGCCCGGGCAAATTGTTCAAATCGGCCGCATTTCCTAGCGCCCTAACGCAAACTCAGACCCTCCTGGTCCCATTCACGTGGCGAGTGACGCACAGCATAAATACTCGGAGGGTTTTGGGTGCCGCGTACACCGCTTTTGCGTGTGCGGGTTTAGAGTCAACTTCGTCGCGAGCTTCAGTTGAACCGGCTGACGCAAAAGACGTATCCTGATACCACCACGGTGAATTACACCTACGATAACGACTCGCGTTTGACGCAGGTTACCGATCCCACCGGCACGTATCAATTCACGTTTGACAACATGGGGCGGCTCACGCAGGCAAACACGCAATACTCATTCCTGACCGGGCGGAACTTTACGACCGCGTATACCTACGACAAGGCTTCGAATCGCACGGGCTTCACAGACCCCGAAAACGGCTCAACCAGCTATGCGTACGACACGCTGAATCGCTTGCAAACGCTTGACGCCACCAACAGCGTTCAGCGGGAGCGGCAGCTTCGGCTTTAGCTATGACGCGCTGAGCCGCCGGACGCAGATGACGCGCCCGAACAGCATCACGACCAACTACAGCTACGACAATCTTTCTCGGCTGTTGAGCGTGCTGCACCAGAGCGGCTCGACCACTCTGGACGGTGCGAGCTACACCGTGGACAACGCCGGAAACCGCACGGCGAAGACGGACCAGTATGCGAACGTCACCTCGAACTACACGTATGACCCGATTTACGAGCTGACGCAGGTCACACAAGCCACGAACACGACGGAAAGCTACACGTTCGACGCGGTCGGCAACCGGCTGAGTTCGCTGGGAGTTTCTTCCTACACGAACAATTCCTCAAACGAACTGACCTCTACATCCAGCACGACCTACACGTACGACAACAACGGCAACACCGCTGACCGAAGGTCGACTCCACCGGGCACGACCACCTACGCCTGGGACTTCGAGAATCGCCTGACCAGCGTCACCCTGCCCGGCAGCGGCGGCACGGTCACCTTCAAATACGATCCCTTCGGAAGAAGAATCTACAAATCATCTCCAGCGTGGCACAAGCGTCTATGCCTACGACGGCGACAATCTCGTCGAAGAAACAAATTCTTCGGGGACTGCCGTTGCGCGATACTCGCAAGGTCTCAATATTGATGAGCCACTGGCAATGCTGCGTAGCTCGACCACGAGCTATTATCAAGCGGATGGGCTCGGGTCGATCACGTCGCTGAGCAATGGGGCTGGCGCGTTGGCCCAGACCTACACATTCGATTCATTCGGCAAGCAAACCGCCACGTCCGGGTCGCTAACCAATCCTTTCCAGTACACCGCTCGGGAATCAGACCCGGAAACCGGCCTCTACTACTATCGCGCCAGATACTACGACCCCTCGATAGGGCGGTTTCTCAGCGAAGATCCAATTCGGTTCCGAGCTGGTACTGATTTTTATTCTTACGTTCGTAATCGGCCAACTGGTTTGCGGGATCCAGAGGGACATATTGCTTGGGGAGCAGGAGTGAACGTCTCCGGTATGGCTGGTCTCCTCACCATCGGAGGAGGGGTAGAGGGCTCTTGCATGATCGTAGGCGACACAGCTGGCAATACTGGGTTGTTGTGTTGTGGCGGCTTGGGAGGAGGATATGTTGCCGGCGCGGGTGCCAGTGCGGGAGTGACCAACGCGGTCTGCCCGACCTGCGCAACCATCTGCGACATGGAAGGCGGTTCAGTCCAGGCGGAGGGATTTGGAGGTGCGGGACCTGGCGTGGCTGCGGGAGGCGGCGTATCGATCGACATGAAGAACGCTACGATATTTGCGTCTGCCGGTCCAGCCATTGGCGAAGGCGGAGGCGTTGTTGTGCTCGCAACCAGCTGCAAACTCGTTCTAGGCGGCAAGAGGTGTAAGAATTGTCCACTTTCGAAGAAGTGACGTGAGGATCAGAATGAATTCACAAACTCCGACACAAAAACGAATAGTAGGAATCGGGACAGTCGTTGCGAAGGGCGGGTTGATCGGGACATTGCTCCTTGCCTTCGTCGTAGTTCCCCTGACGCTTTGGTTTGCCTGGTCCCGACACTTCGAAATGTTGCAAGCAATTTCAGAAACCGCGCTCTGTGCATCTATGATTTGGTTTCTCGTTTCAACTCTGATGTGGAGTCGGGCCTTTGGGAAACTCATCGGCACCTCGTCAGCGAAATTACTGCTTGGACCGTGTCCTGAGGAGCTGAGCGAACGGACGGCATGGAGGTGGGGTCGCCAATGTCGCTACGGATTCTTTGCAATGGTGTTTTCCATCAGCATGTTTGCGCTGGCGCTCTGGCTGCAAGGTGGCTAAGGCTCCGAGCGACCCGGCCTGCTCCGTAGTAGCGACGGACAATTGGCGCGCCGGAACTGTGCCAGAAAACCCACAGGAAACCTACTACCGCGCCAGGTACTACGACCCCTCGATAGGGCGGTTTCTCAGCGAAGATCCGCTCGAATTCGGCGGAGAAATAAACTTCTATCGCTATGTCGAGAACAATCCTGCGCTTTTGATCGATCCGTATGGTCTGTCATCATTCATCTTTAACAGGGCGAATGGTACTCTCACGTTGCTTAACAAGAACGGTAATGTAGTAATCGTGTGCGACGCCGGGAATAACACGGCGAAGCATAGCAAAGGACCTTGGCCGAATGGGACTTACCCGTATTCGTGGCATCACAATCATCCCGCTGATCCAAACGGTCCATTCGGTTCTTATGGGATTTTCATTTTTACTGTGCCCGGACGACCCGGCATGGGCGTGCACTCAGGGCGTGCAAACTCGGGAGGACCTAAGCATCCTACCGAGGGTTGTGTACGTACTACGGATAACTGCATGCAGCAGATTAACAATTTTCAGGCAACCGATCCGCTAAAGAAAATCACAATCCAATAAAAAAGGGGGCGTTGCCATGCATGGTTGGGGAACACCGATTTTGGGCCTGACGCTACTTATTTTCACCCCGCCTAACCATTTGGCTGGACAGCAAAAGACTTGTACCGATGCGGAAGAGAGGCAAGCCGAAAAAGCCGTGGATATGCTTAAGACATGGGATCAAGTCTATCGCGCTTATAAAAGATTCGCACAGTGCGACGACGGAGCGATTGCCGAGGGGCTCAGCGACTCCGTAGGCAAGCTTCTCGCCAATGACTGGAGATACTTTCCACGATTGGTGAGGCTCGTGGAGTCTGACAAAGATTTCGAGAACTTCGTGGTGAAGCACGTTGATGACAGCCTGACTAGTAAAACTCTCGAAAAAATATCTAAGCATGCTACGTTAAACTGTCCCCCGAATGCGAAGAGACTTTGCAATGCCATTGAAGCTGCGGCATCTGGGAAGTAACATCGAGGGCTCGACGACGTATGCGTACGATACGTTGAATCGGTTGCAGACGCTTACACCGCCAACGGCGTTCAGCGGGAGCGGCAGCTTCGGCTTTAGCTACGACGCGCTGAGCCGCCGGGCGCAGATGACCCGCCCGAACAGCATCACGACCAACTACAGCTACGACAATCTTTCTCGGCTGTTGAGCGTGCTGCACCAAAGCGGCTCGACCACCCTGGACGGAGCCACCTACGCCGTGGACAACGCCGGAAACCGCACGGCGAAGACAGACCAATACGCGAACGTGACCTCGAACTACACGTATGACCCGATTTACGAGCTGACGCAGGTCACACAAGCCACCAACACGACAGAGAGCTACACGTTCGACGCGGTCGGCAACCGCCTCAGTTCGCTGGGAGTTTCTTCCTACACGAACAATTCCTCAAACGAACTGACCTCTACATCCAGTACAACCTACACGTACGACAGCAACGGCAATACCGCGACGAAGGTAGATTCCACGGGCACCACCACCTACGCCTGGGACTTCGAGAATCGCCTGACGAGCGTGACGCTGCCTGGTAGCGGTGGGACCGTCGGCTTCAAGTACGATCCCGCTGGGCGGCGCATCGAGAAAATCTCGCCCAGCGCTACTAGCATCTTCGTCTACGATGGCAATAATCTGATCGAGACGGTCAATGCGACGGGTGGCGTGGTGGCTCGCTACGCACAAGATCGGAATATTGATGAGCCTTTGGCGGTGCTGCAAGGCACGACGACCGATTACTATGAGCAGGACGGCGTCGGCTCGGTCACTTCGCTGACAGCCTCGAACGGCTCGCTAGCGGAGAGCTACACATACGACTCGTTCGGCAACACCACAAACTCCTCCGGCTCGCTCACGAACTTCTTCCGCTACACCGCCCGCGAATTCGATACGGAGACAAATCTCTACAACTACCGCGCCAGATACTACGATCCCACGGTAGGCAGGTTCATCAAGGAAGACCCAATTCAGTTTGGTTCAGGCGATCCGAATTTTTACGACTACGTCAGCAATAATCCGGTCGTTTACACAGACCCGAGTGGGCGGACAAGGATTTATGGCAACTGGTGCGGCCCCAACTGGACCGGCGGGCAGCCGGAGCCATACGATCCCGGACATGCTGGCACTTATAAACCTCCGATCAATCGGTACGACACTGTCTGCATGCACCACGATATCTGCTACTTCAATTGCAGAAGCACGCAACCGTGCGATCCGGGCGGGCGCTCTAACTGCTTTAAGACATGCGATCAAATTTTTGTTGCCGAGATGCCGGGGAGCGGCTTTTGGCCTGACATCTTAACAGCCGGAATTTATTGGCATGGTAAGTTCGGTCCAGATCCAGGACCGAATAGTCCAAATTGCCCCAGTTGCAGCTCGCCCCCGCCGCCCGAGCCCCACTGGATGCCTTGTTCCGGATTTTCTTGTCTCAACAATAGGTGAAGCCATGACGAAATCACCCATACGTTCCCCTCTCGTGCATCTACTGCCGTTCTTGCACCTTTGCGCCTGCCTCATCATCGCTCTGGCAGGTATCGGGGCGGGATGGCAGTACATGACGATGATTGATGCGCCAGCGTCCGTCTTAGTCATAGCTCTGATCTATAACTTCAATCATCCTCTCATCCTGTTTGGAATCGTGGGGACCCTGTGGTGGTATCTGTTAAGTTTTGCGGCGGCGTTCTGCTGGGCCAGGCTCTCCACGGCCATTCGGAATCGCCGGACCCCACGTACCGAGGCGAAGTTTCGCGATCAGACAACGCGCTGAGCCTTCCCGTAACGAAATGAGTCGCTCAGCCCACAACCGCTGGATTTACTTCCTGCCGATTCTTCACCTGTGGCGGGTGGCACAGACGACAAATTCCGGGACGATTGTGGGTACCGCATACGCCGGAGTTGCGTGTGCGGGTTTAGAGTAAACTTCATCGCCAAATCCAGTTGAGTCGGCTGACGCAAAAGACGTATCCTGATACCACCACGGTGAATTACACGTACGATAACGACTCGCGGCTGACGCAGGTGACCGATCTCACGGGCACGTATCAATTCACGTTTGACAACATGGGGCGGCTCACGCAGGCAAACACGCAATACGCATTCCTGACCGGGCGAAACTTCACGACCGCTTATACCTACGACAAGGCCTCGAATCGAACGGGCTTCACAGACCCCGAAAACGGCTCAACCAGCTATGCGTACGATACGTTGAATCGGTTGCAGACGCTTACACCGCCAACGGCGTTCAGCGGGAGCGGCAGCTTCGGCTTTAGCTACGACGCGCTGAGCCGCCGGGCGCAGATGACCCGCCCGAACAGCATCACGACCAATTACAGCTACGACAATCTTTCTCGGCTGTTGAGCGTGCTGCACCAAAGCGGCTCGACCACACTGGACGGTGCTACCTACACCGTGGACAACGCCGGAAACCGCACGGCGAAGACGGACCAATACGCGAACGTGACCTCGAACTACACGTATGACCCGATTTACGAGCTGACGCAGGTCACACAAGCCACGAACACGACAGAGAGCTACACCTTCGACGCGGTCGGCAACCGCCTGAGTTCGCTGGGAGTTTCTTCCTACACGAACAATTCCTCAAACGAACTGACCTCTACATCCAGTACAACCTACACGTACGACAGCAACGGGAACACGGCGACCGAGGTCGAAGTCATCGGGACGACCACGATTCGCGTGGGACTTCGAGAACCGCCTGAGCAGCGTGACGCTGCCCGGCAGCGGCGGGACGGTCACCTTCAAATACGATCCCTTCGGAAGAAGAATCTATAAATCCTCCAGCATCCAGCACTTCAGATCTACGCGTACGACGGGATCAACGTCGATCGAAGAGACCAACGCAACCGGCGGAGCCGTTGCCCGATACACGCAGACCGAAAACATCGATGAGCCGTTGGCAATGCTGCGTAGCTGCGACGACCAGCTACTACAGCAGGACGGTCTCAGCTCGGTCACATCGCTGAGCAACACAGCGGGAGCACTCGCGCAAACCTACACGTTCGATTCCTTCGGCAAGCAGACCGCTTCTTCCGGTTCGCTCACAAACCCGTTTCAATACACAGGGGCGCGAGTTCGACAGCGAAACGGGACTCTATTTTTACAGAGCGCGTTACTACGATTCGAGCGCCGGACGTTTCCTCAGCGAAGATCCGCTCGGCCTGGAGAGCGGCAGCAGTCAATTTTTACAGTTACGTTGAGAACAGTCCCACGACTTGGATAGACCCATCTGGACTCTGCCGGGTCGATGTTCGCTATTTCCAAGATCGGGCCCAATTGGTATCACGCGTATCTCGTCGTGAGTGACGGGAGCGGCACGCCCGAAATTTTTCAGGGCCGGACCATCCGCAGGTGGACCGTCGTCCGGTACAACAGGCGCGCTAGGCTCCGGCTCTAGTGGTTCGTCCTCGGGATAATCGACAAGTGGATCGAGCAACTCGTCTGGAAGCAGCAATTCATCCGAGTCCAGGCTCGTCGCCAAAGACCGGCGGGAACTATAGCCCCTGGGGTCCGATCAAAGCTAATTCCGGGCCATAGTCCCTGGCTCGATTGACTGGCGACCCTGGCAATCCCCCGTCTCAGACGCTCATCAACGATTCGAGTCCGTGTGGCTGTATCCTGGACAAACTCAAGAAGTTCGAGAATGGAGTCAACTCCGGCAATATTCCCTACAGCCCGTTCTCCACAAACAGCAATGCTTACGCGCACGGCGCGGCGAACGCCGCTGGGTTGCCAACACCGAAACCGCCAGTATGGGTTCCCGGCTGGGGCACGAACCTAGGGGTGCACTAGTGAGGAAAACCAGCATGCTTCTCGCCGCGTTGCTATTCTCAGGCATCATGGGTTGCGCGAAGAAGGATAAGGGCGACGACTGCGTGCAGAAGCTCTCTGAGAGAATCCAGGTAGGAGCCTCACAAGGCGACGCAGAACAAGTCCTGGACCAGTGCGGGTTCACTCACTCGTTCGACCAAAAGACGAGCATGATTTAAGCTTTGAAGCACGGCGAGAAAAGCGGAGTCACACGGCAGGACTGGAGCGCACAGATCAAACTGGACGAGGGGCGGAAGGTAACGTCCGTGAAGGTCGAGAAGGTCTTCACTGGCCCGTGACCTGCGGGCGTTGGTCCGGAGCGAATCCTCCCTTTTAGCGGTCTCTCTGGGCCGGTTAGCGCCGAGCGCCGGAAGAGCGGTGCTTCGGCACCGGGAGTGGGGTAGACACGTCATGTATGAAAGCGCTGCGCTGTGTCAAGAGCTTTGAGGGGTTTCTGGCTCCTTTTTTTTCGCGAGGATGGGCGTGGAGACACACCAGCACACGTGCCGCGGAAGTGTTGCTCTTGAACAGAGTCGGCGGAGACGGACGGGAGTTTTCTTTTCACCTGTAAGGGATTTTTCTTTAGCTGCTGTTGGCCTCCAAGCGACTGTTCGCTTTTCGCCCATTTGCTCGTGCTTGCGGTTTCGTCGTGAGCCATGTATTCGCCCTGACTGCGGGCATGAGCATATCGGTTTAGGGTTTCGCATTCACCCCGAGACCTCTTCCCCTGTGGTTCGCTGGAGAAGGGCCAGACGTGTCTCGCGCTTACCCGTTCCTGGACGAAATCTGTTTGCTGTGCGGTGCCCGGTACGATTCCTGCTTGCGGAGAATCCAGTAGCTGGCCTCCGCCAGATGCCGGGCGACGGCGACGATGGCGCGGCCATGCCCTCGCTTAGCAAGTAGCCGCTGGTACAAACATCCAACGTGCGACTGACGATGGGCTTTGAGGCGCACGGCACAATTCGCCGCTTCGACAAAGGCCCATTTCAAATACTGGTTGACAAAACGTGAGATACCACCGAGGCGGGTGTGTCCTCCGCTGGAAAAGACCCGTGGCACCAATCCCGCGTAACTGGCCAAATTCTCAGCGCGTGGGAAGCGACGAACGTCGCCGATCTCCAGACCGATGACTGGAGCGAGAATTTCGCCAACGCCGGGAACACTGCGCAAGAGCTGAACCTCCGCAGTGGGTAAAATTTCTGAACGAATGCGATCTTCGATACTCTCTATGTGAGCGGCCAGTTGGTCCAGGGCTAGGAGCTGCACTCCGACCATGCGCGCTGTCTCGGGGGGAAACTCAGCCAGGCGAGCCGCAAGATATTCGCGGCCCTTGGTTCCGAAAAGATCCGTTAGGGCGTCCGTATGCAAGCCATAGCGGTCCACCGCTGCGTGGATGCGGTGCTTGAGACTGGAGCGCAAATCGCGTAGAGCCATGCGCGTGCGGAGAAGTTCTCGCCGATCTCGTAGCGGGCCCGGCGGAATCCAAGATTCCGGCAGGGTTCCGTTGCGCAAGAGTATCGCCAGACCTCTGGCATCGAGCGCGTCCGTTTTGTTGGTCTTGCCCATGCGCTTCTTGGCTTCCATGGGATTTGCCAAGTGCACGTGATGGCCCGCGCGTTCCATCGCATCGACGAGCCAATACCAGTGCCCGGTGGACTCGACGGCGATATCGCTGCCAGGTGGAAGCTCCTTCAGAAACTGAGCGTACTGTTCGCGTGCGTGTTCGATACGAACGGGCCGGGTTGCATTCCCCCGCTCGTCAACCGCAACAAAAACAGAGAATCGCTTGTGTGCATCGCATCCGATGAACTGCTGCATGTTGGGCACCTCCTCGTGTGCGACGACAAGCTATCGCAACCACGAAGCGCTCAGCAGCGCTTTCATCAGATCACCCCTAAAAGGGTGCTGCACAGCAACTTTGGTCGCTGTATAGGAACCATCAAAAAATCAGCGACTTAGGAAATCTCCGGCGCTGTAGAGCGCCGGAAGTTCCTATATGGGAACTTGTTGAAAACAAACCGCGGCAGCTAAAGAGGAAAATGGGGGACAGACGGGACACTTACCTGATCCAAGATCACTTTCTTCGTAGGAGGGACAGGCCCCCCGGTCCCCGAATTACACAGCCCCGGTGCCCTTTCCCCTCATTGGGACGAAGTCAATCTTGATCCTCCGGTTGAGCGCGCGCGCCAGTCTTGCGAGCGTGCCGAGTGTCACATTCTTTGGTGAAGTTTCAATCAGCGATATTTTTGACGCGTTCATCCCCGCCCGTGCCGCAAGCTGCGTCTGGTTCAGGTTTTGCTCTTCCCGCAGCCGCGCAATCTGGATCCCTACTTCAAGATGCGCGAGTTCCCTTTCCACCAGCTTCCGCATCTCTGGGTCCTGCATCTGCCGTTTAAAATAACGATCCAAACGTGTAGCCATTGCCGCCCCCTTCAGCCCATGCAGGGCTTCTTCGATTTCTCTACTTTCTTGCGCATCCTCATAGAAGTCCACCGTCCATGCCATGCCTTATACGATATGCTCTATAAGTCATAACATCAAAGCGCAAGGCCACCTGCGCGCTGTGCGAGATTGGAACCGTAAGGCCAACTAATTGATAGGGAATAAGGATCGGGCAGGGCACAATCAGCTAGAATATGTGGAACGGAGGCTCGCGATGGCGCACCGTTACACTGCGATTTTCGAGAAAGAGGACGAAGGGGGCTATCACGTTTTTTGCCCCACTTTGCCGGGATGCCATACCCAAAGCGAGACCATCGAAGAAGGCATCGAGAACATTCGCGAAGCCATCGGACTCTACATCGAGAGTTTGGTCGAAGATGGGTTGCCCATTCCAACCGAAGATATTCTAATCAAGCCCATTGAGATTCCGGTGTGACGCCCAAACTGCCCGCGACTTCAGCAAAGGACTTGGTACGCGTGGCCGAGCGGTTGGGATTCGTGTTTCGGCGCCAAAGTGGGAGTCACGCCGTCTATGTGCGGGCGAGCGACCAGGCGCGCGTGGTGATACCCATGCACAAGGGAGAATTGAAACGGAATACGTTGCGAGGAATCATCCGAGACATGAAGATCAGCGTCGAGGAATTTGCAAATCTCATATAATGGATTCCCCGCCGGCGGACGTCACTCTTCTCCTCCCTGCATGATTTCGGTTGCTAGGTAACTCGGAGTCGCTCATTCATCTTGCAGTTCAATCCTCTTCGCTCCGCATTTCTCCTTTTTTGCCGTAAACTTCAAAGCGGCAATCCATTCACATAGCAAGTGCTTGTTTTCTGGAGCCGTAACGATTGGCCTCTTCGCCTCAGCCAAGCATCCGCGCAAAGCGGAGCGCCTTCTTCTGGTGCTCTTCGTGCTTTCTCTCCCCATGCTCAATCCCTGGGTGCGCGGAGATGGCGTCGGCTATTACGCTTACGCGCGCGCACCGCTCATCCAGCACAATCTCGATTTCACGCCCGATTATCAGCACGCCAACGAAAGCTTCCGAGAAAATCGTCTCGACAAAAATGGCCAGCCGGTCGCCGAATCTCGCACGCGCACAGGCCATCTTGAAAATCACTTCACCGTCGGGCCGGCCATTCTTTGGGCTCCTTTTCTTCTCGTCGCCCACGCCGGCGTTCTTCTCGCCCGCTCCCTCGGCTCCGTAATTCTCGCCGACGGCTTCTCCACTCCGTATCGCATCGCCATGGCGTTTGGTACGGCGTTCTACGGTTTTCTAGGACTGCTGATTTCCTTTCGTCTTGCGCAGAAGTATGTCGACGAGCGATGGGCCCTGCTCGCCACACTCGCCATTTGGTGGGCTAGTTCGCTCCCCGTTTATATGTACTTCAATCCATCCTGGTCGCACGCGCTATCAGCTTTCGTTGTCGCGCTTTTTTTGTGGTATTGGGACCGCACGCGCATCTCGCGCACTCTCGCCCAATGGATCGTTCTCGGAGCCATCGGCGGATTGATGCTCGACGTCTACTATGCAAACGCCATGTTGTTAGTCGTGCTGCCGCTCGAAGCGTTGCGGGAATACGCAGCAGCCGTCCGAAAGGCCGCGCCTGACGCCCCCGCGCCCGGCAGTTCAAGTACGCCGAGCACGCCAAACACGTCGGGCACGTTGAACGCCCGGACTCGACCGGGAGTTTCGCAACTTGTGGCAAGGCATCTAGCATTTACGGCGGCGCTTTTGATTTGTTTGCTGCCTACTCTCATCGCTCACCGCATCGTCTACGGCAGCGCGTTCCAAACCGGCTACATTCCCATTAGCCAGTGGAACTGGAGATCGCCTTATCTTCTTTCCGTCCTTTTTTCTTCGGATCATGGCCTGATTTCCTGGACGCCGATCCTTCTCTTCGCTCTCATTGGATTGTTTGCGTTCTGGCGCAGCGTGCCCCGCGTGGGCGCCCTGTTCATAGCGGCGGCGCTCGCTTTTTATTATTTCATCGCTTCGTATCCGGATTGGGCGGGCATCTCTTCTTACGGCAACCGCTTTTTTGTTTCGCTCACTCCGCTTTTCATTCTGGGGCTGGCTGTCTTTCTCGAGCGGTTTACGCGCGTGTTTCGAACGCGCCGCGCCGCGCTTGGGGCGGCATGCGTATTTCTGGGTTGTTTCACATTGTGGAACGACGGTTTAATTTTCCAATGGGGCACTCACCTCATCCCCGCGCGCGGGCCGATTTCTTTTCCGCAAATGATTCGCAATCAATTTCTCGTCGTACCGCGGCAGATTGCGGCGCAGCTCGATTCCTATCTTTTTCACCGCAAAGCCCTCATGCAGCAGATCGAGCAGCGCGACCTCGAGCAGCTTGAGCAGAATCCCCCGCCTCCTTGATCGTGGCATCTTTCTGGCAAATTGCGGAGCCGCCAGCGTCGCGAGGGGCGTGCATCTCTGCTAATCTAATCGGGGGGTCCGTCCCGGCGTTCTTGGAGATTCATGCGCTCCCATTGTGGACGTACGCCGAACTAGAAGGTCGCTGATTTAGAAATTTGCTGAACTCGAAGTTTGCTGCACTAATTTTCCTGGAGTTTCACGAAGACTCAATGGCATCGGTCACCGCACCTGCTTCGCCTGTTCCGCTGCAGCACGCGGCGCCCGCCATTGTGCGGATTGAGCCGCCGCGCGGGTGGCTCGATTTGCGCCTCGGCGAAGTGTGGTCTTATCGCGAGCTGCTTTATTTTTTCGTTTGGCGCGACGTTAAAGTCCGCTACAAACAAACGGCGATCGGGGTGGCCTGGGTTGTCCTGCAGCCGCTCATGACCATGGGCGTGTTTACGCTTTTTTTTGGGCGGCTTGCGAAGTTGCCGTCGGACGGGCTGGCTTATCCGGTTTTTTACTTTACGGCGCTTGTGCCCTGGAGTTACTTCGCGACGGCGCTGCAATCGTGCACGGCCGTCGTGGTGGACAACCAGCGCGTCATCACGAAAGTGTTTTTTCCGCGGCTGGTGCTGCCGATCTCCGCGGTGATTTCCGGGTTGGTGGATTTTTCAATCGGATGCGTAGTGCTCGGCGTGGTGCTAGGCATATACGGCATTCGGCCGGGTGTTGCGGCGCTGTGGCTGCCGGTGCTGCTGCTGCTGGCGGTGCTCACGGCGCTGGGGGTGGGGCTGTGGATGTCCGCGCTGAACGCGCTGTATCGCGACGTAAAATATGTGGTGCCATTTTTAATCCAGTTCTGGATGTTTGCTTCGCCGGTGGCGTATCCGTCTTCGCTGGTGCCGGTGCGGTGGCGCTGGCTGTACGGATTGAATCCCATGGCGGGGGTGATTGACGGATTCCGCTGGACGCTGACGGGACACGGCACACCGCCGGGGCCGCTGCTGCTGGCTTCGACGGCAGCGGTTGTACTCGTTCTCGTGGGCGGGCTGCTCTTTTTCCAGAAGATGGAAGGGGCGGTAGCGGATCGGGTGTAGGGAAGTTGGAAAGTTGGAAGGTTTGGAGGTTGGAACGTTGCTGTTGGGGGAGAGAGACAGACTGAAGTCTGTCCCAGTGGGGGGTACCCCCCCTGTTTTTTGTAAGCGTTGCATATAGAGGAGTTAGGGCGAGAATGGAGTAGGGGGAACTTGATCGCTCGGGACCGAGCGGTGCTGCGGGTAGCGCGAGGGATTGGGGAGAAATACGGGCCTGAAGGCCCGCCACTACAACGGCGGTGAAAAGGGCGCGGAGAAAAACCACAGAGCGGGAGGAAATGGGGAGAAGGGTAGTGCGGGGGTGGTGAGGATGGGATTGGCGCGAGGTACATGAGATATGTTAGCGCGAGAGTCATATGTGGTCAATGGAAATGCAGCGAACGGCGGTTTTTAGCTGTTGAACGGCAGTTAAGAAGGTTGGAGCGGAAGGTTTAAAGGTTGGAAGGTTGGAACGTGAAGGTTGGAAGGTTGGAAGGTTTGAAGGTTAAGAGGGGAAGGCCGTGGCTACGATTCAACGGTTTGAAGAAATAGAGGCTTGGCGAACGGCTCGCGAGCTGACGAGAAGCATTTATAGGCTTACCTCTGGCGGTTCGTTTTCGCGTGACTTCGGACTCTGCGACCAAATGCGGCGGGCCTCGGTTTCCGTCCTATCCAATATAGCCGAGGGTTTTGAAAGCCGGACCAGTGGCCTTTTCCTTGAGCTTTTGGGACGCGCCAAGGGTTCAGCGGGTGAACTCCGCGCGCAACTCTACGTCGCCTCGGACGCCGGCTACCTCACGGAGGAGCAATTTGACTCCCTTCGGCAGCTCAGTGAGAAATGCAGCGGCCAGGTCAGTGGCTTTGCATCCTATTTAGGCTCGCTCCCGAAACACGAAAGAAATGTCAGAAAGTTGGAAGCATCGGAGAAGGGGGGTTCAAATCGGAAAGTTAAAGGTTGAAGGTTGGAACGGAAAGTTGGAAGGTTCAAATCGGAAAGTTAAAGGTTAGAAAGTTTAAAGGTTGAAGGTTTGGAACGGAAAGTTGGAAGGTTGGAAGGTTGGAGCGGAAGATTTGAGGGTTGGAAGGTTGGAAAGTTGGAAGGGTGAAGATTGGGAGAAGAATGAGTACGGCGGTCATACAGGGAGAGGGGCTGGGGAAACGGTACCGGCGCGGGTTGACGGTGGACTCCGGGCTGAGGCATGCGCTGGAGCGGTTTGTGAAGTCGCCGTTATCGGCGTTGCGGAAAAAGGAGGAGACGTTTTGGGCGCTGAAGGACGTTTCGCTGGAAGTGAAAGAGGGCGAGGTGCTGGGGCTGATCGGGCGAAACGGCGCGGGGAAGACGACGCTGCTGAAGATTCTTTCGCGGATTACGAAGCCGACGACGGGCTGGGCGGAGATTCGCGGGCGCGTCGGCTCGCTGCTGGAGGTGGGCACGGGATTTCATCCAGAGCTGACGGGGCGGGAAAACGCGTTTCTGAGCGGGGCGATATTGGGAATGAGCAAGCGGGAGATTGCGCGAAAGTTCGATGAGATTGTGGCGTTCGCAGAGCTGGAAAAGTTTATCGATACTCCGGTGAAGCACTATTCGAGCGGGATGTATGTGCGGCTGGCGTTCGCGGTGGCAGCGCATCTGGAGCCGGAGATTTTGCTGGTGGATGAAGTGCTGGCGGTCGGGGATATTCGATTCCAGAAGAAGTGCTTGGGAAAAATGGGAGACGTGGCGCGGACGGGACGAACGGTAGTGCTGGTGAGCCACAACATGGCGGCGATCAATGCGCTATCCTCGCGGGTGGTAATGATGAAGGATGGCGCGATCGTTTTCGATGGCGCTGTCGCGGAAGCTACAGCAAAATATTACGCGGAGTCGCTGGAGATTGCGGAAGCCGGGACAAATCTGCTGGAAATGCCGCGCGAAGGCAGCGGCAGGGCACGATTTTCGTCGATTGTAATTCGTCCTCTGGGGCCGAGCGGCGAGCAGATGGAAGTTGCGCATCCAGGGTGCGATTTGAGTATCGAAATTGAGCTGGAATGCAAAGCGGATATTGCCGACTGCCTGCTAGCGATCATTATCTTTGACATGAACGGATTTCGTGTGATCGATACAAATACGGCGCAAAAAGGTGAGTTTATAAGTTTGTCGGCGGGGCAGAGGGCCCGTGCCCGGTTTTTGCTTCACGATGTGCTTCTAAAACCTGGCAAGTATTCTGCTGGGCTGTGGTTGGGCCGCGAGGCCATGGAGGTCGTGGACTATGTGGAGTACGCGGCCGCGCTGGACGTACTCGCGAGCGACGAAAGCAGGCAGCATGTCGTGATTTTTCCAGGTGTTTATCTTTGCCGATTTGAGAATTCCATAGAATTAAGTTGATCATATCTCATGTGCTGCCCTCTATGCTCCAGCGGGAATACCAAAACAAAAGAGTCCTTTGAGGTCTCACAGATTCTAGAAGCTTGGGCACGAGAACAAGGAATCAACGTGGCAAGCGAATTCGGGGGGCTTTCGAGCTTTGACCTTCGCGAGTGCCTCAACTGCGGACTGGAGTTCTTTTGGCCTGAGTCGATCGCCGGGTCGCCAGAGCTTTACGAGAAATTGGAAAAAATAGAAGGCTATTATCTCCCTCAAAAGTGGGAGCACGACGCGGCTTTGCAAGATCTGGGCGGGGCGCGAAACGGTTTAGAGGTCGGATGTGGTTTCGGAGCATTCGTCGAGCGAGTTGCGCGTGAAATGAAGATTCCCTTTGAAGGGTGCGAGCAAAATCCCAGCGCCGTGCGGACGGCTCAAAATAAGGGGCTTTGCGTTCGGCTGGAGAGCCTAGAGGATCTAGCTAGACGCAATCCCGGGGGCTATGATGCAGTGTGTGCATTTCAGGTCTTAGAACATGTAACTCACCCCGGGGCTTTTCTTAGTCAGGCATGCACCCTGCTGCGCACGGGCGGCAAGTTAATGATCGGGGTACCCAATTCCGATAGCTATATCAAGCATATGTTTCAGATCTTCGATGCTCCGCCACACCATATGACGCGATGGGACAAGGATACCCTCACTCGTTTGCCCAGATGGTTTCCGGTCGATCTAGTTCGTATCGCGTGTGAGCCATTGCCTGACTACCGGGCCGATTGGTATCTCGTGGTGCATGAGAGCGTTCTGCGACGATATGGTCTCGGGCCAATGCACCCAGGGATTCGCTCAAGAGTGCTTCGAATCATTAAACATCCCAAGATTAGGAGGTTTCTAAAAGGCGACACCATCTATGGATGCTATGTGCGTCGAGGATGAGGCGCTTAGGTGCCTGTGCGCAGGCCAGTAATATGCGGCGATACTTGTTTATAGGCGCTAACGATGGCTGTAAATGGGGTGGCACCGAGCCGCTTTGGACCCAGGCTGCGGAGAAGCTAGTTCGTCGGGGGAACGAGGTTCGCGTGAGCGTAAAGGACTGGGGCGAGAGGTTGCCCCACATCGAGCAATTGCGGCTCGCGGGCTGCCAAATCTTTTATCGCCGTCCAGAAAGGTTTTTCGCCCGACAGGTACGCAAAATTTTCCCGCGACCTGAGTGGTCGCGGATGCACATCAGGTCCGTTGGCCGGGATGTGGATTTGGTGGTGATTTCGCAGGGCGCAAATTGGGATGGGGTTCACTGGATGGAGGCGGCCCAAGCTGCCGAATTGAAGTACGCGGTTATCTCGCATGGAGCCGTGATTCATTTTTGGCCGGAGGATGACGTAGCCGAAAGGACCGCGGAGGGCTATGAGAATGCTGCGGCGAATTATTTTGTTTCGCAAGCCGTGCTCGATCTGACGCGACGCCAGTGCATTACGCCGCTGGGCAATGCAAAGGTTGTGAGGAATCCATTCAACGTCCGTTACGACGCAGAACCCACGTGGCCCGGTGATCCCATGGACGAGTTGCTCCTGGCGTGCGTGGCACGGTTAGACGTTGTTTCCAAGGCCCAAGACTTGTTGCTACAGGTCCTTGCGCTTCCGCGATGGCGCGGGCGTAAGGTTCGGGTATCCCTCGTTGGCGGTGGGCCTTTCGAGCGGGGCCTTCGCCGTCTGGCCAATCACCTCAATCTGAGCAACGTCACGTTCACGGGCAACCAGGAAGACATCGAGCGGGTCTGGGCTACGCACCACGCGCTGGTGCTTCCATCGCGGTTCGAGGGCATGCCGTTGGTCGTGGTCGAGGCGATGCTCTGCGGCCGCCCCTGCATTGCAACTGACGTTGGGGGAAATAGAGAGTTGATTCGTGATGGCGTGAACGGATTTCTCGCGACTGCTGCGACTGTCGAATTTATGGATGAAGCGATGAATAAGGCCTGGGAGAACCGCGCCCGCCTGCGGGAGATGGGCGGCCAAGCGAGGCGCGATGCTCGCGAATTTGTGCCGGCGGACCCGGCTGAGGATTTCGCGGTGGAGATCGACCGAATCGCAAATGAATAGTGGGGAAGTTTGCGCGTTGTTTGTGGCGTTCGTGTGACAGGACTTCGTAGTCGAGACTCCAGAGATGAACATACCGCTCATTACAGCGCTGATTGATACTTACAACCACGGGAAGTACATCGAGCAGGCGCTTACGAGCGTGATGGAGCAGGGCTTATCGCCTTCGGAATTGGAAATTGTTGTCGTCGATGACGGTTCGACAGACAAGACGCCTGCGATTATTCAGAAATTCGCGCCACGTGTGAGGCATATTCGAAAGCGGAATGGCGGGCAGGCTTCAGCTTTCAATGCGGGTTTCGCCGAAGCACGGGGCGAGCTGGTCGCTCTTCTCGACGGGGATGATTGGTGGGCCCCTGGAAAACTGGTGGCAGTTGCCGGAGCGTTCGCGCGGAATCCCGAAGTGCAAGCCGTAGGCCACGGCCATTACAAATTCTTCGAAGAAACTGGCGAACTGCAGATTTGCGTACCTTCCGCCAGCATTCGAGTCGACCTCACTTCTCCCGATGCGGTGCGTTCGTGGCTTTTCCTATTGATGGGCGCTCTTACCGTTCGCAGGAGGGTGTTCGAATGGATCGCCCCCATTCCGGAGGAGATGCGGTTCATGGCGGATTCCGCCATTCAAGCGGCCGCCACGGTGATGGGTGCGTTGATTCTTCCGGAACCTCTGTTTTATTACCGGTGCCATGATCAAAATCTTTACGCAATAGGCGGGGAGGACATGGCCCGATACCGCCGGAGGGTGGAGATGGCGGAAATTGCCTACGGGGGCGTGTATCGCCGTCTCCTTGAGCTTGGAGTCGCGCCTCACTCGGCCTTTGCGCTCCTCGGCACGCCGTGGCTTGACGCCAAGCGTGCGCGCCTTCAACACTCTGGGGGCCAGCGCCTTGAAGCGTTTCAGACCGAAATGCAGCTATTCCGCGCTTCGTTCAAGAATCCAAGCCTCGGCTATCGCCTCTTCAAATATCTGGTCGTCGGAGCGGGGACACTTCTTCTTCCTCCCCGCCGCTTTTATCAGTTCCGCGACTGGTATGGAAGGCAGGGTCTCGCGCGACAGCGCGAGCGCCTGGTCAAGGCCGTCGCCTCAGAACGCGGCGACCGATGAGTGAGACTGCGCTGATCACGATTTTGGCGATGCCCAAGCCCTTTCTGGGACACGCCGGGGTCATCCAGCGGAACGCGATTGCGAGCTGGACCAAGCTGCAACCGCGACCGGAGGTCATCCTTTTTGGCCATGAAGAGGGTGCCGCCGAATGCGCCCGCGAATTGGGACTTATCCATATTCCTGAAGTGGCGCGGAACCGCTACGGTACGCCGCTGCTGGCCGGCATCTTCGCGGAGGGGGAGCGGCGCGCGAGCCACGAGCTGATGGCGTACGTCAATGCGGACATCATTCTCCCGGCGGAGTTCATCAAGGGCGTGGAGAAAGTGCGCCAAACCTTTCCAGAATTCCTCGCGGTGGGACGCCGCACTAACCTGGACGTTCGCGAACCGCTGGATTTCAGCGAGGGCTGGGGGGAAAGACTGAAAGAACGGGTGCGCCGCGAAGGGGCGCTCGAGAGCCATACGGCGATCGACTGTTTTGTGTTTCGGCGTGGCACGTATCAAGACGTTCCGCCATTGACGATCGGACGGGTATGGTTCGATCAGTGGCTCATCAAGTACGCGCGCAAGAAAGGATTGCCGGTTGTTGACCTAACGAAGTTTGTGGACATGGTTCATCAGATCCATGACTACGGCCACGTGGCCGGGGGGAGGGAGTGGGTCTATGGCGGCGCGGAAGCGGAGGAAAATCTTGAATACTACGGTGAGCGGCCCCATACATACACAATCCTGAGCGCAACGCATGCAATGAGGGAAGACGGCGCGATCCGAAGGGTGTTTTGGCGGAGAGAAGCGGCAGAGGTTAAAAGAGTTTTGTGGGAAGTGTTTGTGTATAAGACGCTGGGAATTAGGAAACGTCTTGGATTGAGTGGCAGGTAGCGGGATTGAAGGACTTCGAACAAGGATCGCCGCGAGACTATTTATGTATAGTAATATATTCTATATTTAATCCGGCTCCGCCTTCGGCCGAGGCGATCATACACCCAGCTTAAATGATTACCGCTCAATAACTTAGTGAAGGGAAGAGGCTTGTCGCGAGGGTTGCTGTCGGGTAACGTTGATGGCTGGATTGCGGGGAGGGCTTCCGCAGTTCGCGAGGGACGATATCGTGTTCTGGTGGCCATTACTGGCGTGCGGCGTGGCGGCACTGCTCCTTCTGCTTGGGGTTTTCGCCTGGATTTCCGCGGATCCTGGCATTGACAGAGAAATAGCACGCGAGCGTTTTCGCGACGAGCAAGACTACAGGGCTTTGCGAAGAGCCGGTAAATCAAATTCCTGATACATTCATGACCAATGTCACTGGATCAGTCCGAATACGTCCAGTTCGCCGAGGGTACCGACGTATACCTTCCCGTTGGCTACGGTGGGTACGGCGAATCCAACTCCGAATGCGAGCGTATCGCGAGTGCCGGCCTGCGTCGAGTTGTATAGCTCATGAGAAACGTCGTTCGCATCATAGGCGTGCAATACAGCAGGAAGCTGGACGCGGTAAGCTGCGTTTTCCAGAGCCCATAAAATCCCATTTTCTGATCCGTTAGCAGACACTGCCAGCTCCGCGCCGGGAAATCCGAAAGTCGCCGCTGACTGGGAGACCGGAGCTGTAGAGAGCAGCCCGTTGGTTAGAGAGAACAACTTGACCGAATCTTTGACTCCCCCAATGTACACCTTATTTTCCCAGTAGGCGGGCCCACTGAAGATCGGTCCGACCATACCGACCAACGATTGAACGATTTGAGAATTGTCGGAGGCGTCGAAATGCCCCATATTGTCGCGGTCCACCAAGTAAAGAGTGCCTTGTTTGCCACCCGAAAGCATGAGGTGGGGATGGCTGGAGGTTTGGTCAGGCAAGAGCAGCGGTCCCCCAGAACCTAAATCCTCGTCTTCGTTGCTTAACATTGCCTGATTGTTCGGGCTGAAGTAGTCGGCCACCGTTAACGAATTTGCGTTTGGCTGGAGTTTCACAAAACTGTCCCCGAAATCCGCACCGCCCGTATTGGCATCGAAGGTTCCGTTTCCGGTGATCAGGTACACGTTACCACTCGCGTCAGCGGCTGGCCCGACGCCGCCCTGCCAGATACCACCGTCACTGCCGTTGGCGGTCAGGTTCAATACGCTGACGGAAGCTAAAGTTTGGGAATCATATCCGAGCACCCATCCGTGATAAGGCGGGGAATCATCGTAAGAGGCAAAAGCGAGATGCACGACGCCGTTAACGAGAAGGAGCCCCGCACGTTGCAGATGCGTGAAAGCGCTGAATGCCAAATTGCCGCCGCTGCTGCCGTCCCCAGTGCCAGGTGCAGTAGCTTGAACCACGACAGGCCCGCCAGATTTTTCTGCCCCGGTGGTCAAATCCAGGGCATGTAGCCGATGAATGTAGGCGCCATTTTCTTTCGTGAAGGCACACACGAACAAGGTTTTAGTGCTCAGATCAATGACCGGAGTGCTAGAGATCCCGATTTCCGTCCCGAAGAACTGGCAGGTTGTAGGCTCGTCTGCGCAGGGAACCGTGGTCACGCCGCTGGCCGAATTTGTGAAATTTACAGTCCACAATGTGCCGGGCGACTTCTGGTCGGCATCGAAGGCGTACACGCTGTCGTGTTCGGTTGCCACGTAGACGACATTCCGCACGCCTTGGGCCGCTATCGTGAGGTTCTGAACATAAAGAGGTTGGCCGTAGATCGCACCATCAACTGGATAGGAAAAGAGCTTGCCAAACGTAGCTGAGGTTACATTTGTGGGCGTGAGCGTGGTTTCGTTCAGGTTCTGGCCGGTGCGGGCGTTGTCATTGTGCTGCGTGAGAATGAGTCCAACTGCGGTCGGCGGGGGCGGAGGGGGAGGCGGTGTCATAGTATCCCTCATGTCACCACCGCAGCCCACTGCCAAAATGAGCAAAGAAAGCAGACAAATAGAGCAAGCAGGCATTTCCGAGAGCCGATTTTTAGACAAGTGAGTTTCCCCTTGAGCGAGAGTTTGGGAGGAACTGGGGCCCCGAATATTATTAACACACTTGGCGAAAGAAGTTCCGACTTTTTTCTGGCTGAGAAAGGGAAGGCCACAAGGCAGCCGGGCGCGGAGCCGTATATTGGGAAGCGGGGACGCATGGCGCGGCGGGCGAGCGCGTGTTCGGCCAGAATGATCCAACCAGTAGAGAGTACTCTGCAATAAATGGGCCTTGCTTTCCCGGCAAGATATGATTACTATATTTCTACTTCCAAGTGCAGCTATCTTAAAACCAGTGATACATCACTGCGGCTAGCGCCGGGGAGGGCTTTCGCGGCTGTGCACGCCTTGGGCGCGCCGGATCCGCGAAGGCGCACAAAGGTCTGGCGGTCCCGACAACCCCTCGGGAAAAACGCCGGCATGGAGTCCAGCCCCATGTCCGTGATTCAGGGAGTGCCTTCCGCGCTCGCGGAAGCAGCGGTGCCGCGCGTCAGCGCGGAATTCACGCTAAAACTTACGCCGTTCGATCAGCGGCACTACCGCAAGCTGATCGCCGCGCGGGCGGAGATGATTCGGCGCGTGGTCGTCAGGCTGAAGGCGGAGTTTCAACTTGCGAGCGCGCTCGATGCGGGGTGCGGCGTCGGCTTTTTTTCGAAGACGCTCGACGAGTGCGGGCTGAATGTGTGCGGCTTCGACGGACGCGAGGAAAATATCGCCGAGGCGCGCAAGCGATTTCCGCACTTGCCATTCGAAACGGCGGACATCGAGAATCTCGGCATCCGTGAACTAGGACGGTTCGATTTTGTGTTGTGCTGCGGATTGCTATATCACCTGGAAAATCCGCTGCTGGCGACGCGCAACCTTCGCGCGCTGACGGAGAAATGTTTGCTGCTGGAGAGCATGTGCATTCCAGACGAAAAGCCGTCGATGCTGCTGCGGGAGGAGCCGCGGGCCGATGACCAGAGCTTGACGGATGTGGCTTGTTACCCGAGCGAAGGAAGCCTGGTGAAGATGTTGTACCGCGCAGGCTTCGCAGCAGTCTACCGAGTGGCGGCTTTGCCGGAGCACGACGACTTTCGCGATACTCCTGAACATAGGCGCAAGCGGACGGTTCTGCTGGCGTCTTCCAAGCCTGTCGATGTCGCAGGATTCCGGTTGTGCCCGGAGCCGCGCGAAACGCACGATCCCTGGAGCAAGGGAGCTCCAGCGCGTCCGACGGTGGTGAAACGCGTTGGGCGGTTTCTGGCAAGTCCGACACGCAGGAAGTACATCACCGTGGCGCTGCGGGCGCGGCGTGTGATTCCGGAGATGCCCATTCCGCTGCGGTTGGGATTCGGGGCGTGGTGGCTCGCGGAGAAGAGCGCGCTGGACCACGAGCTGATGTACAACGGTTTCGAAGAGACGGAACTCCGGTTTGTGCAACGGATTTTGCGTCCTGGGATGACCGCGTTGGATATCGGAGCGCACCATGGCTTGTACACTTTGCTGGCTTCGAAACGCGTCGGGAGAATCGGCAGGGTGATCGCATTCGAACCGTCGGCGCGGGAATGCAAACGGCTGGCAAGGCACGTGCGCGTAAATCGCTGCGGCAACGTGGAGATCGAGTCATGCGCTGTGGGGGAGGACCGCGGCGAAGCGGATCTTTATGTGGTGGAGGGCTCGCGGGATTGGGGGAACAGTCTGCGTCCGCCCGCGGTGCCAGACCCTACGCGACGAGTTCGCGTGCCGCTGCGAAGACTGGACGACGTGCTCGCGGCTCGCGGCATCGAGCAAGTGGACTTCATCAAGCTGGATGCGGAAGGCGGTGAATTGGCGGCCTTGCAGGGAGCCCGAAAGCTGCTGCAAACGGCGCCGCGGCCCGCGATTCTCGCCGAAGTCCAAGATATTCGCACACGGCCCTGGGGTTATGCGGCACGCGAAATCATGCAGCTTCTCGCGGGTTGGAACTATCGCTGGTTTACACTCAGCGAGATAGGCACTCTGTGTCCCGCATCGCCGGACGAAGACTCCTACGATGCGAATTTTGTGGCGCTTCCCGACGAGCGCGCCAGGGAATTTCAGACGCTGCTGGCGGAATCGCCAGATGCCCAATTCCGGTACGTGCGCTGAACTGCCAGGGTTCCACACTGCTACAAGCCAAACCATTCCCAGGTTCAAATGCCAGTAAGTGCTGCTATTCTTCCAAAGGGAGGCGGCGTTCGGATCCGTTCGAATCGGATGGCGGACGGCTGCCGCAGGTTGATTCGAACCAGGCGAAAATGCTCACGTTTTTCACCACCGCTAAGCCGTTTGCAGGCCACGCCGGCGTGATCCAGCGAAACGCGCTGAAAAGCTGGTCGCTGGTGCACCCAGAGGCCGAGGTAATCCTCTTTGGCGATGACGCGGGCTCCGCACAGGCGGCTAGGGATCTGGGCATCCGTCACGAGCCCTATACGGAGAAAAATGAGGCCGGTTCGAACCGGATGGACTATATGTTTGCGCGAGCGCAGGCCATTGCGAAGCATGACGTTCTTTGTTACAGCAATTGCGACATTATTTTCATGCAAGACTTCTGCGCGGCCCTCCAAATTGTTTTGGCGGCGCACAAAGAATTTCTGATGGTTGGCCGCCGCTGGGACACTGGGATTACGCAAGCTTGCGAATTCGGTAACCCGGATTGGCAGAAGCAAATCCTCGAACTTGCACGCCGAACCAACAAGCAGCGCACGCCTGACTGGATTGACTATTTTGTCTTTTCGAGAGGGTTGTTCTCGGATTTGCCACCTCTCGTCGTTGGCCGCGTTTTCTGGGACAACTGGACTGTTTGGAATGCACTGGATAGGAAGAAACCCGTGGTAGACGCCTCACAGGCGGTCCTCGCGGTCCATCAAAATCACGATTACGGACACCATCCCCAGGGCAAGGATGGTGTGTGGCGCGGAGAAGAAGCGGGCGCGAACTATAAGCTGGCCGGCGGATGGCGACATTTGCGCACGATCGCGGATGCGACAGAGGCGTTGCGCACGGAGGGACTGAAGCCAAACACGACGCGCTACTGGTCAGCAGCAAAGCGATACCTGAGACAAGCGGGGCGAATCGCTTTGTATAATATTTGGCACCCGGTCTGGTTTTTTCTGCTCAGGATTACAAGACCCCTCAGAAGCGCGTTAGGGTTGCGGGCCGGAGCGCTGCGACGTTCACGCGGGAAAGTGTAACGGCCTAGAGGAATGCGAGCATGAACGTTCCTTTGGTTACCGTTCTGATCGATACCTACAATTACGCGGGATACATCGAAGAGGCGGTGGAAAGCGTCCTGGCGCAAGAGTTTCCGCGCGAGCAGCGGGAGATATTGGTGGTCGATGACGGGTCAACAGATGACACGCCTGGCCGCTTGCGGAAATACGGCGATTCGATTCGTTATCTTCACAAGCCGAACGGCGGACAAGCGTCCGCATTCAATTTGGGCTTCGCGGAGGCGCGCGGACAGATCATCGCCACGCTGGACGCGGACGATTTGTGGCTGCCGGACAAACTGCGGCGCGTGTGCGAGACCTTCGAGAAAAACCCCTCCGCGGGCATGGTTTATCATCGGACGCACATGTGGCTGGGGGGAAAAGAAGTACAAGTGGACAGCCATTTCGCCGAGGTTTCCGGCCGCGTCCCAGAAGACCGCGTTTCTCTGCTGAGCTACCCGATGGTAGGCACCTCTTGCCTGGCATTTCGGCGAAGCGCGCTAACCAAATTGCTTCCGGTGCCGGAGGAGCTTCGCACACAAGCGGACGCGTATTTGACGGCTCTCATCATTTTTGTGGCCCCGGTCACGGCCCTTCCGGAATTTTTGGCGAAATACCGCATCCATGGCACGAATCTATTTCACATGGGCAAAGGCAAGCCGGCCCGCGACCGGCTTGAACACCGCATGGCAATGCGCGCGATTCTGTCCGCAGAAATCGGCGCGTGGCTGGGGCGTAATGGCCACGACTTGGCTTCGCCAGATTTGAAAGCGTACTTGAAACAATGGACGATGTCTCAGGAGGCGGATGGTTTCGCGCTAAGCGAACCGAACCGCTGGAGTTATTTTCGCCACCTGATCGAATATCCACGCACCTACGGAAGAATCATGTCTTCCCGTCATAGGCTTTATAGCTACGTTCGCGCCTTCAGCGCTTTACTCCTGGGGTACGATCATTTGCATCTCGTCGATGATTTTCGAAAATGGTACAAGGGCATATTCGGCAAAGCGGACCGAAGATCCATCTCTTTAGATGACAAGGAACAAGCGGCGGCGAAGAATTAAAGACAGAGCACTTGCTTGTATTTATCGGCCAAGCTTGAAGAATGAAGCGGCGTTCCAAGAAGTTGATATTATAACATTGTGCCAAGTATTTTCGCCAAAATGAGAGACAAGAAAGATCGCACATGAAACGCGCACTCATCACGGGAATTACCGGGCAGGACGGTTCGTATCTCGCGGAACTGCTGCTATCCAAGGGGTATGAGGTTCACGGCATCATCCGCCGGGCGAGCACGTTCAACACGAAACGCATCGACCACATTTATCAGGATCCCAATCAGGCGAGCACGCGGCTCTTTCTGCATCACGGCGATCTTTCCAGCACAGAGTGGGTGCTGAATCTGGTTTACAGTTTTGCGCCGGATGAGCTGTATCACCTCGCGGCGCAGAGCCACGTGCGCGTGAGTTTTGACATGCCGGAGTATACGGGAGACATCACCGGGCTGGGAACGATGCGATTGCTCGAAGCCATCCGGCGGGCCGGGTGCAAGACGAGGTTTTATCAAGCATCGAGTTCAGAGATGTTTGGATCGGCGCCGCCGCCGCAAAGCGAAACAACGCTTTTTCAGCCGCGCAGCCCATACGCTGCCGCAAAAGTGTACGCGTACTGGATGACACGGATTTACCGCGAGGGCTACCATCTTTTTCGAGCAACGGAATTTTGTTCAATCACGAGAGCCCGCGACGCGGCGAGACGTTTGTGACGCGAAAAATTACGCGCGCGGTGGCAGCGATTGTGGCAGGCAAACAGGACACTTTGTTTCTTGGCAATCTTGATGCGCGACGCGACTGGGGCTACGCGCCGGAATATGTGGAAGCGATCTGGAAAATGCTGCAACAAGAGACCGCCGAGGATATTGTCATCGGAACAGGCGAAGCACATTCCGTGCGCGAATTCGTGGAAGAAGCCTTTGCCTACGCGGGACTGGACTGGCGGAAGCACATAAAGACTTCGGAGCGGTACATGAGGCCGCTGGAAGTGGATTGCCTGATTGCGGATACGCGGAAGGCGCGGGAGAAACTTGGATGGAAACGCGGATTGGATTCAGCGAACTGGTGGCGATCATGGTTGACGCGGACCTGGAAGCGGCAGGGCTAGTTCCGCTAGGGCGCGGAAAAGCAATTCTGGAAAAACAATTCAGCCACTGGAATCACTGGCAAAATTCGGTGACGCGCGTAATGGAAGCGGTCGAGGGGCAAGCTTCGCAAAACTGAGGGACTGAAAATGGGGTTTTGGGAAAGCCGGCGCGTGGTGTTAAGCGGAGGCAATGGATTCCTGGGATCCTTTGTCGTGGAGAAATTGCGAGCATCGGGTTGCCGGGAGATCAGCACTCCGCATAGCCGGGAGTACGACCTGCGCGAGAAATCTGAGGCGCTGCGGCTATACAAGGATGCGCGGCCGGACATTTTCATTCACCTTGCAGCGGTGGTGGGCGGAATCGGCGCGAACCGAACAAACCCTGGAAGATTTTTTTACGACAACGCCGTGATGGGCATCAACGCCATTGAAGCGGGGCGAATAGCGGGGGTCGAGAAGTTCGTCTGCGCGGGCACGATTTGTTCGTATCCGAAGTTTACGCCCGTACCATTCCGTGAAGAAGATTTCTGGAACGGATATCCGGAAGAGACCAACGCACCCTATGGCCTGGCGAAAAAAATGTTGCTGGTGCAGTTGCAGGCTTATCGGCAGCAGTATGGGTTTGCGGGGATTTATCTTACGCCGGTCAATCTTTACGGGCCACGTGACAATTTCGACCTGGAAAGCTCGCACGTCATCCCGGCGCTGATCCGGAAATGCTGGGAGGCGAAAAAAGCTCGAGCAGCA
This sequence comes from uncultured Acidobacteriota bacterium, assembly GCA_963718945.1. Taxonomy (GTDB): domain Bacteria; phylum Acidobacteriota; class Terriglobia; order Acidiferrales; family UBA7541; genus Acidiferrum. Next base: position 364,246 of record CAVRAJ010000002.1, read on the forward strand.
GAAATCACGGCGTGGGGGACGGGCGGCGCGACACGCGAATTTTTGTATGTGGAAGATGCAGCAGAGGCGATCGTGCTCGCGGCGGAGAAGTACGAGAAACCGGAACTCGTCAATTTAGGGTCGGGCGAGGAGATCAGCATCCGCGATTTGCTGGAACTAATTTGTTCGCTGGCAGGGTACGAGGGAAGTGTCCTCTGGGACGCGTCGAAGCCTGACGGACAGCCGCGGCGTTGCCTGGATACGTCACGAGCGCTGGCAGAATTCGGATGGCGGGCAAGTACGTCTCTGCGCGATGGCCTACGGAATACCATCGCGTGGCTTGAGGAAGAAGTGAGCAAGAAATCACACACAAGCGCGGTGTGATAATTGCAGGATAGTGCGAAACAGCCCACCCTATTCGCGGAATGTCGAAGTTCCTCCGAACCTACAAAAGTTAGATTGGGCATGATCCTAGATAGGCAGCGTAAAGACCGCTCCAGGAGGAGATAACCTGCCAAAGGAAGGTGAGGAGGGGCAAATGTCGTAGACTTAACGGGAGGACATGCGCGAACTGGCAGAGTTTGGGTTGAAAGCGAAGAAGCCTAGAGTTCTTTACTAATGGATTGGCAGGGTCAGCGATCCAAGACGCGATCGATCGAGACCTGCTTACGAAAAGGCGGTAGAAAAGAAAAATATGGTACCGATCCGAATTGGCTCGGAGCGGTTTCCTGTGTGGGTTTGTACTCAAGCTTATACAGTGGATCGACGCTAGGTGTCTGACTTAAGCCAGCCCGATAGGCTCCTGGTGGATTAATCACCCATCGACTGTTTAACCGCCCGTTGATCGACAGTTCAGTCCACGCATTGTATTCAAACCCTGCGTCGATCGCCGTTCGAGGAACGCCAATTGCCTCTAGCCTTCTCGTCGCGGAAACGCGAGCCCGCGCCAAAGCCCATAAGTCCTGGGTACTTATGACCGAATACAAAGCCAAAACTCCCAGCGCGGCCCAAGCAATGGGCATCGCCCGCTTCAGCAACAATCTGCTGCGATCGTCGGAAGCCAGCCAGAGGAACATAACTGTGGCTGCCCATGGAAGAATCGGCAAGAGGTAACGATCGAAGATATCGAAGTCTCTCTCTCGAAGCACCACCAGCACAAGGTAAATGACACTACGAGCGACATCGCGGCCAATGTAAATTGGTTCCCGGAAGGGTCTAGGAAGATTCGCAATGCACGCCGAGCGAAACCACGAAGATTTATGAGTTCACCAGCTAGGATGCAAACCATAGCATAAACGGCCATCGCGACGAGGGCGCGTATAGGTGTCGTGAGAACTATCGGGCGTCCCGGCAGCGGCGCTGCTCCGTTTATTCCTTCCCAATCCAATGTACTTGAGACCCAGGGAATAGAGGCGAGCGAAGGGTGCATGAGTACCGAGCCTACAACTCCAAGTAGAAGCACTGTGACGATGACTTTGCGACCTATTGGTCCCCGCCAAGTGTCAACCGAAGCTCGCAACACAAGGGGTAGAGCAGCGGGCAGGCACATCAAGAGCAGCATCAACAACAGGCGAGCAGCCGTGTTCACTTCCGGAAGCGGGTTTTTAAGTGCGAGCCTGAGCTCACCAAATACGGAAGGCTGAGCGATGGAGTAGGGTGACGCGTGAACCAGGCCATCGCTTCGGTCATCCCGACCAGAACGCACGTCCACGCCCCAAGCGAAACAAGAACAAAACCCATTTGACGGCGCCGTATCCATACCAAATACGGCAGAACAATTAGTGGCACCAGCCACACGACCTGCCTGCCCGTACCGCCAACGAATCCCAACAAGGAGCCGAGCGCAAGCCAGGCGTATCCGCGCCGGGCGGCAGATTCCTGGGCGGCACGCGATAAGAATAAGAGAGAAGAGAACATAAAAAAAAGGGCGGGAACATCCGTCATGAAAGAGACAGCGACTGAGAGAAAGAGAGGAGAGAGGCCGAACAGAAGTGTGACGAACCTCGCGGTCGGAGCCTCTGAGCCCATCCTGCGGACCAGCAAATAGCAAAAACCGACAGCACCGAGGGCGAAGGGGACGGTGCTGAACCGCACGCACTCAAAGGAAAATCCGAAGATGCGAATAAACAAGGCTCCCCAAAAAGCGTGCAGGACGAGGATAGCGGATTCCCAGCCGTTGTAGAGAAGGTGTCCCGACTGCGCTAGATTGAGAGAGATGTAGGTGTAGGCTGTGTCGTCGCCGTAGGGCAACTCAGCGAAAGGCCAGATAAGCAAGATGGCCGCAGCGACGACGGCGATGCAGAGCCAGGCGATTCTGGAATCGGTTCGTGATGCCGGTGAAATGTCAGTTGCCACTTCTGTATCTACCTCGAATCGGGGGGATTTGAAGCTTGTGTCTCCATGGAAAAAACCGCTAGCAAGGATGTGCCCAATACTTTTTGCGGAATCGGCTCGCATCTGGACAGGATGTGGAGGGTCTTGTCGATTGCCGGTGTCCGCGAGTCAAGCCCAACAGAAACAATCTTGCCCTGGTCTTGCCATCCCATTAGCCACAACTTCCGCAGAAGAAGAGTCGGCACGAGAGGCAGTCCCCAGTAGGTCCAGCTCGTTATTTCAAGATGGTTACGTTGGGCGGTTTCTCGTAGGGTCCGGATCGAATAACGTCGTACATGACCAACGGCTTTGTCATAATTGGAATAGCCCCACTGGCCTGCCGGAACATTTACGATCAGTTTTCCACCGGGCTTCAGGTGGAAGAGCAACGCTTCGAGAAACTTACCCTCGTCCGTTATATGTTCCAGCACGTCAAAAAGGAAAATTGCATCGAATTTCTCGTGTAGCGTCGCATCCTTTTGAGAAATATCGTAGCAATACACCTTACTGCGGCGGCTCACGTTTTGCTTCAGCGCGTACTCATTCAGATCGAAGCCGGTAACTTCCCGCCCATAGGCTTCCTCGATCTGACTTTGGAGTAACCCGTGTCCGCAACCCATTTCTGCCATCTCCTGCGCGCCCGAAATCAATTCACCTGCGAGCTGCTGGAGTACCTCAAAGCGTCGCCGGACCCAGAAATGGCCGACGTCAACGATGTCATACCACTGATCCGCCATGCTCACTTCGGCGGGCGGCGACAGATAGACAATCCTTCGCTGAGGCGTGTTCTCTCTCAATTTTTTGCGGATGACATTTCCGCAGGTTCTTTACCAGGAGAAAGAACTTTCTCTCCGGTTTTCCCTATCACACTTTCCGGGTGAGGCCGGCCATTTTCGCGATGATGTATTGGGGGCGGCCTTTCGTCTCTTCATAAATGCGCCCGACATACTCACCAATGATTCCCAGAAAAAAAAGCACCATGCCTGATAGAAAGGTGATCGCTACAATCAACGCCGTAAAGCCCTGCGGGGAAATGTGCAGGAAGAGTTTTACATAAATTGAATAAATCACGTAGAGTGTGGAGAGAAACATAACCAAGGTGCCAAGCAACGCCGCTGCCCGGATCGGCACAATCGAGAATGCAAAAATTCCGTCGGCTGCGAGTGTCAATAGCCGCATCACACTATACTTGCTTTTACCGGAATGACGCCCAGCTCGTTCGACTGCGAGTCCCGTCTGCGTAAACCCCACCCAGCTTCGCATCCCACGCAAATACCGATGATGCTCCGGCATGCACCTTAATTGGTTGACGACTCTTCGTGACATTAACCCAAAATCTCCGGAGTCGAGCGGCAACCGAATGTCGGAAAGCTTAGCCATCATTCTGTAGAATACAAAATAGGAGATCCGCAGGGGCAAGGGCTCCTTGCGTCGGACACGTTGCGCGAACACTACGTCATATCCCTGTTGGTATTTCTCAACAAACCGCGGAATCACCTCGGGAACGTCCTGGAGATCGCCGTCCATGACGACAGCGGCGTCGCCCGTTAAGTGATCCAACGCGGCAGTGATGGCCGCTTGGTGGCCGAAATTCCTGGAGAGCGAGAGAACCAGAATTCGTGTGTCCAGCCGAGTGGCTTCTTCGAGAAGCTCGAATGTCCGGTCGGTGCTGCCGTCGTCGATAAACACGATCTCATGTGGCCCGCCCGGGAGAGTGTCAAGGACGGCCTGCAAGCGTCGGAGGAGCTCGGGCAAGACACTTTCTTCATTGTGGAGGGGAATGGCGACGGACAGACGAATATCGGAAGTCATACTCGCGCTGCACTCTCAAGGGTCTCATTTAGAAGAGAATGGCCGGAAGCCAAGTCCCAGGATCCTTCTACTTGCTCTGAAAGCACAGTACCCCGTTCCGCGATGACGTAATCATGCCCAAAAATACTCTGATTTGCACCACACAGCAAGCTGCCCAGTCTTAGAAAAGGCGCTGATTCGTGGCGGCCATCGCGTCCTATTTAGCAAGAAGATCCTTCGCAACTAACTGGGAGCGAATTCGGGGCATTACCAGAGCGTGAGCCCATGAAGGTGTCGTAGACTTAACGGGAGGGCATGCGCGAGCTGGCAGAGTTTCTCTTGAAGAGAACTATGCGGCTAGCCGATGTGTGGAAATAGATGACGAAGCCTTTTGTCAGCGTACTGATCGATACGTACAACCACGAGCGCTTCATCGAGAAAGCGATTGTGAGCGTGCTGGAGCAGGATTTCCCAGAAAGCGACCGGGAGATCATCGTGGTAGATGATGGATCGACGGACCGCACCGCCGAAATCGTGCGCAAATTTGAGCCATGCGTGCGTTATCTCCACAAACAAAATGGCGGTCAGGCTTCGGCATTCAATGTGGGAATACCGGAATGCCGCGGCGAAGTTGTGGCTTTTCTGGATGGCGACGACTGGTGGGTACGAGAGAAACTGAGCAAGGTGATTCCCGTGCTTGCGGGAAACTCGGAAATTGGAATGGTAGGGCATGGAACGATCACGGTGCTCCCGGACGGCAGAGAGCAGACGGAAGTCCTCAGGGAAGGGCACAGGTTCTCGCTGCGGTCACTCGAGGGGGCAAGAATGTTTCGGAGAAGGAAGAATTTCCTTGGCACGCGCACCACGATCCGCAGCAACATTCTGCGAAAACTCTTGCCCGTACCCGAGACAATCCGGATTGAAGCGGACGAATTTGTGTTTACGATGGCCGCAGCACTTAGTGAAGTGCAGATCCTCGACGAAGCGCTTTTCTTTTACCGATTGCATGTGAATAATTTCTATTCGCAGCATGGCTTCCAGGAAGCCAGAGTGAGAAAGAAACACGAGAGCATCGCGGAACTGGCGCGGTGCTTGAGCACGCGATTGGAAAACATGGGAACAAGCGCGGAGGTTGTGCACATGGTGGTGCACTCGATTCAGGTGGAGGCCAACCAGCTTCGCTTGTCCACGGATGGCGGCGCGCCATGGGAAACTGTAAGGACGGAGCTGGCGATGTACCGGATGCTGCATAGCGATGCTTCGTGGACGCACCGGGCTTTCAAATACGCGACGCTGCTGCCGGCATATTTTGTTTCACCGCAGATCTACTACAGGGTGCGCAGGCGATTGGCGGGAAGTGAGTCGTACGTGAGAGCAAGGAAGGTATTTTTCCGCGTCCCGCAGCCCGGCCATGTCGAGCGATTGTGGAAGAGCGGCACATAAGTGTTTCTGCGGATCGCAGAATGAATGTGCTCATGGCATCCGGAGTTCCCCGACGCCGGGAAGGCGGCGTTGCAGCTATCATCTATAATTTGGGGCGCGAGCTGGAGCACAGGGGCCATCACGTCAGATATGTTTTTCAAGAGGATCTGGTAGCGCCCGGGTCCGTTTCCGCGCGTTTTACGGAGCTAATCTTCTCTTTCCGGCTAGCGCGGTACATCGCGGAAAATAGAGAGAAATTCTCAATCGTAAATCTGCATGCGCCGGTCGGCTTTCCCTACGGGCTGAAGCGCAGATGGCACGGTGGGAGCGACTATCCGCCCTACGTGATGACTCTGCACGGATTGGAAGAGCGTCGTGCGCACGTGATGAGCCGGGAAGTTAAAAAGGGCTGGGCGTGGAACTATTCGTGGAAGAATCGCGCGTGGCACCGGCTATATCATAAACCGAGATTCCGGTGGTGCATCAAGACGTCGGATGGGGCCCATGCGTACAGCCGCGATGTCTGGACGATGCTCCAACTAAAATACAACCTGGATTCGGACCGTGTAGCTTATATTCCGAATGGCGTAGAGGCGCGGTTTTTTATTCCGCGGGAGTACCCGGCGAGTGATTCGCTGCGAGTGCTCTACGCGGGAACGTGGCTCGATCAGCGCGGGATATTCTACATTCGGGAGGCCCTGCGAAACATTGCACCACGGTTTCCCGAGCTGCAGATGACCTTCGCGGGCGGCGGCGTTCCAACCGAAGAGATTGAACAATTTTTTGGACAAGAGCTGAAGAACCAGATAGTGGTTCGGCCGGTGGTTGCGGCGGAGCGCATGCAGGAACTTTACGCCGAGCACGATGTCCTGCTGTTTCCATCGTTGATGGAGGGGTTGCCTGCGGTGTTGCTCGAAGCAATGGCTACGGGGATGCCGGTGATCACGACAGAGACTTGCGGCATGCCTGACGTTGTGGAGAACGAATTCAATGGATTGTTGATTCCACCTGGGAATGCAGCGGCTATCGAGGTGGCGATCGAGCGGCTTGCGAGATCGGCGGAGTTGCGCCGGAAGCTGGGTGAGAGCGCGCGGGAGACGATGAAGCGGTACACCTGGGAGCGAGCGGCTTGCAAACTTGAAGCGCTCTTCCAGCAAGTCCTTGCCGCGGAAGGCCGCAAACCGAAATGATTACGCTAGGGATTAATTATTCGCAGATGCATGATTCGTCGGCGTGTTTGGTGCGCGACGGGGAACTTGTGTTTGCGGTGGCGGAGGAACGGATCAGCCGGGTAAAGCATGATGCGCGGTTTCCGCAGAATGCGATTCGGGCGTGTTTGGAGTTTGCGCGGATTGAGGCCGAGCAGTTGGACGAGGTGTGTTTCGGCTGGCAGGTTCCTGGGGCGGCGTTTCGGCACGATTTGAAGTGCTACGCCAGCGGGAAAATGCCGGCGACGTACACGAATGGGCTGAACTCCACGTTGCATTTTTTGAGCATGTGGCATCAAGGGGGCGGAGCGAAACGCTTCACGCACATTTTTGGAGCGACCAAAGCGCGAATGCGATTTGTGGAGCACCATCTGGCGCACGCTTTGAGCGCGTACTCTTATTCAGGATTTGATGACGCGGCGGTCGTAGTGATGGATGGGCGCGGAGCGTGGGAGGCCACGTCGATCTGGCACGGGCGGGATGGACGGCTCGAGCACGTTTTGACGATTCCGTTTCCGGACTCCGTCGGCTATTTCTACAGCGAATTCACAGAGTATCTGGGGTTTCAACGGAACAGCGATGAGTGGAAAGTGATGGGACTTGCGCCTTACGGCAAGCCGGGCGTGGATTTGCGCACGTTTATTGAGCCGGAAGCCGCGCCGTACAAGGTGCACGCCAGGAGACTTGTAGCGAATGGAGCCGCACCCTTTTCAGAAATGGCGAGGCTGTTCGGGCCGCAGAGGATTCCTGAGAGTGAAATCGACGAACGGCACAAAGACGTTGCGTATGCGGTCCAGGACATGTGCGAAATCGCGATGATGAGTGTCGTGAAGATGGCCATCGAAAAAACCAAGAGCCGGAATGTGTGCCTGGCGGGCGGAGTGGCGCTCAATTCCAAGGCGAATGGAAAAATCGTGGCGTGCGGGATCGTGGATAAAATCTTCGTGCAGCCCGCGGCTTCGGATGATGGCGTGGCGCTCGGCGCGGCGCTTGCGCCGTATCTCGATGACGTCGGGCGTTTGCCGATGAAGGTGATGCGGCATGCGTATTTGGGCCCGGAGTTCGACGACGAGGCTATCGAGAACGCTCTTCGGACGTACAAATTGAAGTACACACGGTTGAGCGATGTGGCCGCGAGTGCAGCAGAGCTGCTTTCGAACGGTAAGATTCTTGGATGGTTTCAAGGGCGCATGGAATTTGGGCCTCGTGCGCTGGGGAGCCGTTCGATATTGGCTGACCCGCGCGATCCGGAGATGAATGCCAAGGTCAACAACGCAGTGAAGTTTCGCGAGTGGTGGAGGCCGTTCGCGCCGTCGCTAAAAAAGGAGGCGGCGGGCGAATATCTGGAGAGCGCGAGCGACTCGCCTTTCATGATACTGACGGCGCAAGTGCGGCCGGAAAAGCGCGCAGTGATTCCTTCGGTGACGCACGTGGACGGCAGCGCAAGGCCGCAAACGGTGGAGAGAGAAGTCAACCCACTTTACTGGCGGCTGATCGACGAGTTCGGGAAGCGGACGGGCGTGCCTGTGATTATGAACACATCGTTCAATCTGCGCGGCGAGGCCATCGTGCATACGCCGACGGACGCCATTCGCACTTTCTTCAGTTCGGGCATGGATGCGCTAGTCATCGGCAGCTTTCTGGTGGAGAAATGACGTGAGCGTTCCACAAGGCCGGCTGGCGCAATTTTTGCTGCGATACGGATCGCCACTGGCAGGATTGCGGCGAGTTCCGGTGCTCGGGCGATGCGTGAGCTGGGCGGGAGCAAAGCTGGTGCCGCGGGATTCGCTCGCGTGGGTGCAGATAAATAATGGGCCAGCGCGAGGACTGTGGCTACATCTGAATCCTCGGACGGGAACGACTTATTTTGAGGGCGGCGGCGAGCCGGAAGTGCAAGCGGCTTTGCAGCAACATTTGCGGCCGGGGATGACGTTTTACGATGTCGGAGCTAACATCGGTTTTTTCTCTTTGCTTGGGGCGCGCCTCGTTGGGAAAGAGGGCCGGGTGGTGGCGTTCGAAGCCGATCCGGAAGTTGCGGCAAGACTACGCGAGCATGTAGCACGGAATGCGCTCGGATGGATTACGGTCGAGGAAAAGGCGGTGTGGTCGGAGCCGCGCATGGTTCACTTCGCGCGGATCGATCCGGCGGCTTCGCCGGATCGAGGGCTTGGACACGTCGTATCCGGAAGTGCGGGAGACACTATTCAGGCGAGCGCGGTATCGCTTGATAATTACAGTGAGACGAAGCCAGCGCCGGACTTTCTGAAGTGCGACGTGGAAGGCGCGGAAGTCGAAGTATTTCGCGGTGCGCAACAATTGTTGAAGAAAAAACGTCCGGGAATTATTTGCGAAATGCACAGCGAAGACAATCATCACATTCTGGTCCAGGAGTTTTCGAGGCTGGGATACATCTGCAAGCCGTGCGGCACGAACCACATCCTGGCACTTCCCCAATGACGGCTTCAGCGGGATAGCGCGTCGATCAAGGCTTCTTTCTTCTTTTCAGCGAGCGCGGCCAGAGGATCCAGCGAGGCAACATATCCGACGATTGCCGCAGCGGCAAGAAATGTAAATACCTCCGCGGGAAGCCAACGGTCGCCGGTCCAGCGGCTTATGAAGAGAATGGGCGCGCTGATGACGCCCAGGAGAATTTGCGTTCCAAAAGAGATGAGCACAGCCATGCCGGATTGGCGCTGGCCGCGCATCTGGCCGAAATTGAGTTTGCGCGGAAAACAGAGCGAAGACCAGTTGGCGATCGACAATTGTCCCGAGACGATGAACACGACCGCGGTTAGCGTAGCCAGGAGAACGGGCAGCGAAGGAAGGCCGACCAGGTAGTAAAAGACGGCGATCGAAAGGGTCAATTCAAAAGCAAGCATCGCGACCTGCAATAGATTTTTTCCGAGAAATACTTCGCGGAAGCTGACTGGCGAGCTGAAATACGTCTGGATCGCTTTGCCGTCGTACGCAAAGCTGTTGTAAGCAGGGCCCATGAGAATAAGGATGAGATAGGCCATCATGCCGGGAAAAAACATTTCGGAAGAAATGGGATGTTTCATGGCCGTCGGATGGCGCCCGGCGAATTGCGTAGCGAAGAGCAGAACGAACACGGGAGGCATGATCAAAAGAAAGAAGGCGAAGCTATTTCGCGTAAGGTAGCGGAACTCCTTGCGAAGGACGGCGGCAACCTGTGGAGTCAACAGGCGGAGGGCGTCGGATTGATCGGCGGTGCGGGAAACAGGACGAACGAGGACACGCGCGGAAGCCGCCGTCTCGCTGAGTTCCTCGCCGCGGTATTGGGTGGCGAAGCGAATCCAGAGGAACGTGCTGAAAAGCAGGACGTATGCCGAGAGGCCGGCGACACCGACAAGCGTGTCCGTGAAATGATTTTGTGCGGCGCCGACAATGGCCTGGCCCGCGAGAGAAGGAGGAAAAACAACCAGGTATGGCAGCACTTGCCGAACCCAGGGCTGAGCCGAATGGCCATATCGTTGCAGGAGAGGATTGAGGAATTGAAGAGAGACCGCAAACAGAATGAACAATGCGAAAAATATCTCGCGAGAACGCCGACGAGCCAGAATGCGCTCGAGCCAGGAGCCTATCAGCCGCTCAAGAGTGATGTTCATGAGCACGAAGAGAGCGCAAATGACAAGCATCGCGGGCAGGACAGCTAGGTTGGCCAGAGCTGTACCGATGATCATGGCAATGAGCCAGCAGATGGAGGCGATGGCGGGAAAATCCGCGAGCCCGTAGGCGAGGCCGATGATGTAAAACGCACGGAGGTTAAGAGGAAAGCGCAGCAGGGTGCGGAATTCAAAACCTGCGCCGAAGCCCGCCTTGAAAACAGGAACGAGCTGCCAAAAAAGAAAAATTCCCAAGAAAAGCCATGCGATCCAAACTTCGCGGCCTCCCGACAACAATGTATAAGTGCCGAAGCAAAAAGCGACTGACAGACCGAAGGCGAAGAGCGCAGCGAAAACGCCGACGAAGATCATTCCAATAAGATCCCACTGATTATTTTTCTTGCGGAGACTGTTGCGCAGTATGCTCCAGCGGAGCGCAGCGACAAGCCGGACTTGTTCCCAAACGCCAGGGAGGCGGGCTACATCAGCCACGAGAGCTCCTCAAGTTGCGGCTGCTGGGAACCGTCCTGGCCAACGACCGAAAGGAAAATTTGCTCAAGGGTCGTCTTGGATCCTTCCTTACCGGCGATTCCTGCACGCAACTCTTCGAGCGAACCCTGGGCAACGAGCCGGCCTTTCTGAATGATAGCGACGTGGCTGCAGAGACGCTCGACAATTTCGAGAACGTGGGAAGTAAGAAAGATGGTTACGCCTCGCTCGGTCATGCGGCCGAGTAGCGCCTTGAGCGCGCCAGCGGCAAGGGCATCCACGCCTTCGAACGGTTCGTCGAGGAAAAGAATTCGCGGTCCGTGAATCACGGCCGCGGCCAGCGCGAGCTTTTTTTGCATGCCGTGGGAATAGTCCGCGATCAAGGTTTTTGGCCGGTCTGAGAGTTGCATGAAATCGAGCAGCTCTTCGCAGCGGCGTTGCGTTGTGGGGCGATCGAGCCCGTACATGCGGCCGACGAAATGAAGATACTCGCTGCCAGTTAGTCGTTCAAAGAGCCCCATACCCTCGGGCACAACGCCAATTTGGCGTTTAACTTCGACGGGATGCGTGGCGAAGTCCAGTCCGAGAAGCTCGGCGCGACCGGAACTCGGAGCCAGCAAGCCGGTGAGCATTTTGATTGTTGTGGATTTGCCAGCGCCGTTGGGCCCAAGAAAACCAAAGAATTGCCCCGCGGCAACTTTGAGATCGATGCCGTCAACGGCAGTCAGATTGCCGAATCGGCGCGTGAGTTTTTCGGTCACGATGGCTGAATCGGTCATCGCGTCTCCCATCCATTTGATGTAGTTCGAAACAAGACTCTAACCTGAATTCCAAAGTTAAGGTAGTGATGGAGCGAGGTGACCGGTGACTCGTGCAAAGCGCGCCGCGCGTTAATCTCGGAATTCAGGGTTAACTTGAGTCCCGTGCAAATGGAGACGAACAAACGAAAGTGTTTGCGGCCTGACGAGAGTTGCAATCAGGAAAACTTCTGCGGATTGTGGACCGCGGGCGCGGGTTGCAATTCCTTTGTGGGCAGTGCCGCAAGAACGGCGGGCAACTCCACGCGGAAGACGGCGCCGCCTTCTTGCCTGTTGTAGCAGAGTATCCTGCCACTATGCTCCTGCACGATGCCAAAGCAAATGCTGAGTCCCAAACCGGTGCCCTTTCCCACCGGCTTGGTCGTATAGAAAGGATCGAAAACGCGGGAAGGTTCCTTGAGGCCGGGCCCAGTATCCGAGAAAAGCACGACGACGTAGGCGCGGTCGCGCATGGTCTTGATGGTGAGGACGCCACTCTGTATCGATTCCATGGCGTCAACCGCATTGCTGATCATGTTGAAGAAAACCTGCATCAGCTGGTTTCCATCGCCGCGCACACCCGGAAGAACAGACTCGAGTTGGAGTTCGATGCGGACGGCGCCGGAGCGCATGTCGAGCGTGCGAAGCTGCACGGCGTTGGTGACCACGGTGTTGATATCCAGCAGCGTGCGTTCCGTGGGAACCTGTCTGGCAAAGCTCAGCAGATTTCCAACGAGCGTTTTTGTGCGGCGAGCCTGGTCGCGAATTTTCGAAGCGATGGAGCGGGCTTTTTCGGGAAGCGCCGCGTCGTCGGCCAGAAGATCAGAGAATCCGAGAATGGCCGTCAAGGGATTGTTGATTTCATGCGCGGCACCGGCTGCTAATTGTCCCAAGGAGACGAGTTTTTCGGACTGCACGATTTGCGCTTGGAGTCTCTGCAGATTTTCGATGGAACGTTCGGACTGAGAAAGCAGACGAGTGCGGTCAGCATCGGCGAGATAGGTTCTCAAAAAGACGAGGAGAGCCAGGGGAATGGAGGCAATGAGAACGGTCATCAGGCGGAAATCGCGGATCGCAGGGTCTTCATGGCCAAACCGCAACACGTAAATCGCGAAAAACGGCAAAGAGATAACCGCGGCCATCGCCAGACGGGCCGGCACCACACTTTCCCCGCGCGAGTTGTCGGTGTCGGCGTCAAATCCATTGACCGAAGGCGCGTCAAGAGCATCGCGTTTTCGGTAAGCGATGACACCTGCAAGCGCGAACCAAAGGAAAGAGGAGACCAACGGGAGGTCGTAGAGGCTTCCGGTGTAGTAACGGTTGAATTCGAGAGCGACGTTGATGGTGAGGGAAGAGAGCGTGTACATCGTCGAGGCCCCGAACAGGTTTGCGTAGACTACTCGCCATGCTCCCGACGACCGCAAGCAGAGGTAGCCGAAGCCAATCACGATGACGAAGTTCTCCGTATTGTGAAGAAGGATGTAGTTGTAGTTGTACTGTGCAAGTGAAGGGACGGCGTACATCCAGGGCAGCACAATGAAAACGTAAAGAAAGAGCCACCAGCCAAGCAGCAGGGCAAAGTCTAAATAACCGAAGCGAAGGCGCAGCTCGCCGCGCTTGAGATGCGGGCGCAACGTCAGCGCGGCCATCATGGGGATGCCGCGCAGGAAGAATACGATGTCCCCCGGATCATTGTCCGGCAGCGGCCGGTGGAGATAGAGCTCGTAGTACGTCCACTCGAATTGCCCAATCATCCACAGAGTGCAACCCATGGCAATCAACATCCAAAAAAGATTTCTGCGCCAACGCGGAGTCCCTGCATTCAGAAGAAGACCGGCGTTAGCGAGGAGCGGAACAATGCACTGGGACAAGTCTCCGAAAGTGGTGAGAGCATGGTTTCCTCTTGGGAGAAGCAGCGAGATGCCGGCGTAGACGATCAGGAAGAGAAGCCAGACACCCGCCATGCGCCCGATTGTGTTGGAAGAAGACATAAGCTCAGGAGAATCTATTTTAGAAGGAGTGGCTGTCACGGCAGCGCCGCATTCGCCACGGAATACCTAAGTGTAACCGAGACAGGAGGCTGGTCTTAGTGTCTGGCTTAACGAAGGTTACATCACGCACCAAAGCGAGCGGAGACAGGGGAAATTCAGTTTGTGCCGAAGGTTTGGAAGAGAAAGGTGCTGCGGGTGCCGGGTAGGAGAGCGCGGCGGTTGAAAGATGCGGAGCCGTGTTCGTAGCCGTCCACGACGTATTTCCATCCGAAGGTGGCACCGCCGCTGAGACGGAGAGAATAGAGTTGGCCAGGAGCAACGTCCGCGCCACCGCTTGGAAAAACGAAAAGCACGTGATCGCTTTTGACGGTTGAGACGGTCTTGGACACTTCAGCAATCGTGCGCTCACTCGAGTCCAGGAGTTCGAGGCTGAGCGCGTCGTCGGGAGAGCCGGGATTCGCGACGACTAGTTGCACTTCGACGGCAACTAGTTTCGGGAGGGACGGGGTAAATGATTGCCGCACGTCGTTGAGGAGGTTTGTCCACGCATTCTGCCACGTTGCCGTGTTGACCTGGTCCGGCGTCATGGAGGGTCGATGCGCAGCCGATGAAACCGAGGCAGGCGGAGGAGTTGGCGACGGGCGCTGCCTGCACGAAGAGTTGGTGAGAGCGACGCAGCAGAATCCCATGAGAGTGGTCACGACACGAGACGGCTGGTGAAGCATGGTTTGGGAATCGTAGTCAGTTTAATGGTCAAGAGCAATCCAGGGTTGGGCGGACGCAACCACGAGCAGATTATCGAGTGAGCTGTTGCATTGTTCGGCTGCGGGCCGAAGCACCGCGATTTATTCGTAGCGGAGGGCTTTCATGGGATCGAGACGGCTGGCGCGCCAGGCGGGAATATAGCCGGCGGCACAGGCTACGGAGGCAAGAGCGATAGTGGCCAGCGCGAGGGTTACAGGATCGTGAGGCGTGAGGCCGAAGAGCTGGCTTTGCACGAGCTTGGTAAGTGCTAATGAAGCGGGGACACCGGCGGCGACGCCGATGGCAATCAAAAAAAGCACCTCGCGCATGATCATCCAAATAACGCTTCCCCGCGCGGCGCCGAGAGCCATGCGAATGCCGACTTCGCGGGTGCGCTGCGCAACCGTGTAGGCCATGACGCCATAGAGTCCGATGACCGCGAGAAGTGTGGCCAGAAAACCGAATACGGCGGAGAGGCTGGCGATCATGCGCTCTGTGGCAAGAGAGTTGTTAATTTGCACTTCGGTGGTGCGCATTGCGTAAATGGGAAGATTGGAATCCATGTCGCGGACTTTGGAGCGGACGGAGGACATTAGAATATTGGGATCGGCCATGGTGCGAACATAAATGACCATGCCGCCGATATAGCGGCTTCCAAGATAGGGAATGTAGGCTTGCGGCGGAATCTCATCGCGCAAGTTGGTGTACTTGATGTCCTTGACGACGCCGATGATTTCCATATCGATGGGCGTGCCGGGATCGGAGCCAAAACCGGCGTGAAGGCCGATAGGATTGCGGCCAGCGCAATATTTTTTCACGAAGGTTTCGTTGACCATGATGGCGGTGGGCACCCAGCCAAAAGTGTCCGGGCTGTGCTTGACCTCGCGGTTGTCATTGGAAGTGAAATCTCGTCCCTGAAGAATAGGAACGCCCAAGGTGGCAAAGTAGCTCGGGCCAACCTGGTTCATGTAAGGCTCGGGGCGATCGCCGGGCTTATCCGGATTGAAACCTTCCACGGTCATGCTGCTATCCCACTCATCGTCCTCGAGAATACGATTTGACGCCAGGCCAACAGCTTGCACGCCGGGGATGGAAGCAAGGGCCGCTGACAATTGAGGATAGAAAACCTTCATACGTTCGACAGAGTATCCACTGAGCGAAGGATCGATTTCGAAACCGATGAGATTTTGCGAGGGAAAGCCGGGGCCGAGATTGCGCAAGTTCCCGAGGCTGCGAACGAAAAGACCAGCGCCAATCAAGAGCAGGAGAGAAAGAGTGACTTGAGCGATGACGAGAGATTTTCTGAGTCCGGCGTGGCCGCCTCCGACGACGGCCGCGGCTTCATCCTTGAGAGTGATGGCGACATTGGGTTTGGTGGTTTGGAGCGCAGGTACGAGGCCGAAGATGACTCCGGTTAGAACAGTGACGGCCAGGGTGAAGAGAAGAATGCGAAGGTCAGGGGAAGTGGAGATGCGCAGACCTCCCGAATCCGACGGCAAGTAGGCGGCCATGAGGGCTTTGTCCGCCCAATAGGCAAGGGCCAAGCCAGCGAGAGCCCCGAATGTCGCAAGCGAAAGACTCTCAATCAAGAGTTGAGCGACAATGCGGCCGCGTGTGGCGCCCATCGCGAGCCGGATGGCCACTTCCTTTTTTCTGGCTGCTCCGCGGACGAGGAGAAGGTTAGCGAGATTGGCGCAAGCAATGAGGAGCACGAGTCCTGTGGTGGCCATGAGCACCCAGAGCGGAGTGGAGAGAGCCTGACGGGTGTAGGACCTGCCTTGCGAGCCTGGCAGGACGTCGATCCAGCACTTTAAGAACTGCTCGCGGTCGTAAGTCGAAGCGTGAGAAAACGCGGCCTCTTTTACTTCCATTTCCAGCATGGAGTGCATGAAAGGCTGGAGCGAGGCTTTGGCTTTCTCGAGCGTAACGCCTGGCTTCAAGCGGCCGAAGGCATTGACCCAGCGGTTGCGCCGATTTTTCAGCATGTCGTCCGGATTGCCGACGAGGACCTCCTTCTCCATCATTACGGGGACGAAGAGCTTGGGAGAGCGGCCGAGTTCCACGCCGTCAAAACCGGGTTGCAGGACGCCGACCACGGTCAGGGGATAGTTATTCAGAGTAAGGGTCTTGCCGAGAATTCCTGGATCGCCAGAGAAACGAGTTTTCCAATAGGCATAGTTCAGAACGATGTAGGGATGGCCGTCGGGAACACGATCATCCTCTGGAGAGAAGACGCGGCCCAGATAAGGGCTGAGACCCAGAGTGGAGAAGTAGGTACCGGAAACCATTTCCATATCAATGCGTTCGGCCTGGCCGCCAAAGGACAGACTCGCGGAAAAGGGAAAACGGCAAAACATATCGGAGAAGACTTCATTGTGAGCCTGGAAATCGCGAAACATGGGGTGGGAAATGGCATTGCCGCCCCAATTGCTGCCGTAATGGTGGCCGCGCATGGTGAGGAGAACGAGTTCCTGGGGATTCTTGACGGGGAGAAGGCGCAGGAGAACCTGATCGAGAAGGGTGAAGATGGCGGTATTTGCGCCGATGCCGAGGGCTAGAGTCAAAATAGCAATGACGGTGAAGCCGGGAGTGCGGGCGAGGGTGCGGAGAGCGTACTTAAAATCGCGAAATGCAGTGTCCAGGGAAGCGATGGTGTTCATTTCGCGGGACTTATCCTTCCGAAGAGTTTAGTTTGCTGACGTGAATACGTTTTCTGGCGGGAATTGTTCCCGCGAAATTTGCTACCGAGACAAATCGGATGGACGGCTCCGATTGGCTAGAGTTTGAGACGAACTTGAAGCCAAAACGTCTTGTCAACTGTAAGAGGAAATCGGATGGAAGTGAACCGCGATATGGACGGGCGGTCACCTAAGCCGAGTAAATCAATCAGCGGTTGTTGTGGCGACGCGGGGCGTGGCGCGATCTTCCTTTTCTTTTTCGTGAAAGAAGGCGGTGACCCGGTCGATGATTTCGTTGAGTGAGGTTTGCGGGCGGAAGCCGGTCAGGGAGTGGAGCTTATCGACACAGGGGACGCGGCGCATCATGTCTTCAAAACCAGGCTCGTAGGCTTGATCGTAAGGCACAAATTCAATGGAGGAAGAGCTGCGCGTGCGCTGTTTAACCAATTGAGCGAGCGCTTCGATGGTGATCTCCTCGGTGTTGCCAACGTTTATAACCTCGCCGATGGAGCGGTCGGTGTCCATTAAGCGAATAAGGCCTTCGACCGTGTCGCGGACGTCGCAGAAGCAGCGGGATTGTTGGCCATTGCCATAGACCTGGATGGGCTCGTTGTCGAGCGCCTGCTTGACGAAATTGGGCAAGACCATGCCGTAACGGCCGGTCTGGCGCGGACCGACAGTGTTGAAGAGGCGGACGACGATGACGGGAACCTTTTTCTCTTTCCAGTAGGAGAGGGCTAGGAATTCATCGAGAGCCTTGGAGGCCGCGTAACTCCAACGGCCCTTGGTGGTGGGGCCGAGGACAAGGTCGGCGTCCTCGTGGAAGGGCACGTTGGTATTTTTGCCGTAGACTTCGGAAGTGGAAGCGGTCAGGACGAGTTTGCGTTTCTTGCAAGCGGCTTCGAGGATGCGCTGCGTGCCGTTGACGTTGGTTTCGATGGTGCGCACGGGGCTTTCGACGATGAGCTTGACGCCGACCGCGGCGGCAAGATGGATGATAATGTCGGCATCGTCAACGAGTTCCGCAAGCAACTGAAGATTTTCAATATTGTCCAGATGATATTCCATCTGGCCGGAAGCCTTGAGGTGACGGATGTTGTCCATGCTTCCCGTGGAGAGGTTGTCCAGCAAGACGACGCGATCGCCGCGAGCGAGAAGCCGTTCAGCCAAATGGGAACCGATAAAACCAGCGCCGCCAGTGATCAAATAACGCAAAGTGCCTCCTTACAAAGTCTGATCGTCATCACGATCGCGCAGGGAGCTTTCGGAGACAGATTCAGCAAGATCGTCAGTTTCATGAGCGGATTCAGCCGCTTCCTGGGGGCCATAGCCATAAGAATAAGGATAATAGCGGTAAGAATAGTAGTAGTCCGGCGCGCCCGAATCCACCGCATTCAGGACGACACCGAGGATGTGGCATTTGACGCTGTTGAGCAAGTCTCGCGTACGTGTGAATGCCTCTTTAGGGGTCTCGCCGCTGCGCACGACCAGCAGAACCCCATCGGTTTGGACGGACAGAATAACGGCATCCGTGGCAGCCATGACGGGGGGCGAATCGATCACGATGAATTTGAATTTGGTCCGCAATTCGGCGATGGCCTCGGACAATTTACTTGAGGACAACAGGTCAGCAGGATTGGGAGGGAGCGGGCCAGTGGGGATCGCGGCGAGATTGGGAATCGCGGGATGCGGCACGGTAACAAGATCAAGACTCGAAACTCCAGCCAAATAGGAACTAAGCCCGGCGTATTTGCCGTTGCCCATGTTGAGCAGACGGCCCACACCAGGCTTGCGCAAGTCCGCATCGACGAGCACGGTGCGGTCTCCAAGCTGCGCAAGCGTAACAGCCAAGTTTGCCGCGGCAGTGGTCTTGCCTTCGCGGGGAAGCGCGCTGGTCACGAGGATGACTTGCGGGGGATGACCGGGCTGAGATAGCAGCAGAGAGGTGCGCAGAGCGCGAAAGGCTTCGGACATTTGGGATTTGGGAAGGTGTTGGGCAACAAGCTCGATGCGCTTGTCGTGACCGTTGGTGGAGATGCCGGTCAACAACCGCTTGCGAGAGCCGTTCCCATTGGCATCGGCGAACTGCGGCACAACAGCCAGGGAAGGCAAACGCGCGAGAGTCTCGATGTCATCAGGAGTCTTCACGGTATTGTCGAGGTACTCGCGCATGAGAGCGAGACCGATGCCTCCGACAAGACCCACGAGGAAAGCCAGAGCAATGTTCCTGGCTTTGGCGGGTCGCGAGGGATAGGTGGGAATCATGGCGGGATCCACGACCCGAATATTAGAGGACTGCAAAGCAGCGGAAATCCCGACTTCCTTGAGCTTGGTCATCAGGCCATCGTAGAGAGTCTTGTTGGCTTCGGCCTCGCGCTTGATGATGTTGTATTCGACGAGGCGCTCGGCCATGGCGTTGGCTTCCGCCTTTTGTTGATCGAGGGCCTGAGTGAGCAGGTTCTCGCGCTCCTTGGCTTCGCGGTAGTCCGTTTCAATGTGGTCGAGCGTGTTGACTTTTTCTTTTTGGATAAGCTGGTCCAGATCTTTCAATTGCGCCTGAAGGCGCAGGACTTTGGGAAAATTGGGGCCGTATTGGCTTAAGGCGTCGTTGTACTCCTCCGCGCCGGTTTCCCGCTTCTGAATGAGCCCCTGCAAGACGGGATTATCGCGAAGCTGGGGCACCCCGGAAACGCCGCCGGACTTGGCAAACTGGTAGAGCGCTTCCTTCTTCATGCGATCTTCCTGAGCGTCGGTCAGGGACTTGTTAACGTCGGCGAGGCGCTGGGTGGTGATGTTGGACTTGTCGTCCAGAGTCCAGATCTGATTTTGTCTTTCGTAGGCGATGCGCTTGTCTTCCGATTGCTGAACTTTGATCCTGAGCTCGTCCAACTCGTCGTGGAGCCAGGAGGTAGCCCGCGTGGTCTCATCGAAGCGGCTGCGAATGTTCTGCTCTTGAAAATTCTTGATGTGTTCGTTGACGACGCGCGCGGCGAACTGCGGGTCCGTCGATTCGAAGCTGACATCCAGGAGCTGGCTGTTGGGGACACGCTTGACGCTGAGGCTGCCAAGAAAAGCGCCCAGCTCGGGGGGACGCTTCTGGTTTTCCAGGCTGCCTAAGGTGATCGCTTCCGAAGGCCCGTTGGGCGAGGAGTATTCCGGCCTGGCGCCCAGGCCGCTGCTGCGGATGGTTTGCAAGGCCAGAGTTTCCGAGGTCAGAATTTTCGATTGCGTTTCGATGTAGTTGTCCTGATCCAGCATGTACTCATAGGGATCCGCGCCCTGGAAGGGAAGAATGTTGCTATTTTCGCGGTCAATTTCGATGCGGGCGGTGGCCACATAGACGGGTTGCATGCGAAAAGTGGCAATAGCGACGATGGTCACGACGGCAAGCAAGAACGACAAGATCAACCACTGATGCTTGCGCAAGATCAACAGATAGTCGTAAAGATGGGGCTCGCGAGGCGAGAGATCCCAGGCGGGGAGGCGAGAGGAAGGAGGAATCAGCTCAACAACGCCGTTGGCGCCGTTTTCCCGGGGAACGAGTTTGTTGTCGTCAGTCATATTCCTTTTAGTGATACGCGAGCCGATAAAGCGCCACGCCTGAGCCGAGGGCGATGCCAAACTCCAGAGACTTCAGAAGGGCTTGCTTGGCTGCACTGTCCGGAACGTACAAGATGTCGCTGGGTTGCAACTGCATGTCTTCGGCTTTGCGATCCAGAATTTTCTTTAAATCGAGCTGCACTTCATGCTGGTGTCCCTGGTCGTCCTTGCGGATGATGACGGCGTGGTCTGTCTTCGCGGTGTGGGTGAAGCCGCCGGCCAACGCGAGTATCTTCAAGGTATTCATTTGCTCGCGGTCATTCGTGAGCACAAATCCGCCAGGTTTGCTGACCGCGCCCAAGACGTACACGATGCCTGCATGGGGAACTGTCACAACATCGCCTGCCTGCAGAAGGATGTTGTTCTTGATGTTCCCAGCCTCCATCAGTTGGTACAAATTGACGGTGATGGTGTCCGCGGAAGGAGAGTCTGAAGCAGCCGCCGTGCCCATGGATTTCTCCGACGAAGCGTTCGGCGCCGGCAATTCAGGCGGCTCCGCCGCAGTGCCGCCGGGTGGCAAGACGGAGGTAGGAGTGGCCGCTGCTGCGGGATTTGACATGGCCTTGACGGGTTGAGACTTCGCAGGGGACTCCGAATCCTCGAGAGACATAGGTTGAACGGGCCGCGTAATTATGACTTCGTCACCAGCGTCGTTGGCCAGACCGCCAGCCTCGGCAAGAACTTCGAGAAGCGTGACCTGGCGATCCGCCTGGTAGACCAAAGGATGAGCGACGGCGCCGACAACCGTAATGGGCTTGCTCTTTCTTTCCTTAACGGTAACGCTTACCTCGGGATGCGATACCAGGCCGTCGGCTTCGAGTACCTCGGCAATTTTCTGTTGCGCCTGAACTTCAGTGAGCCCGGACACATGCAAGCGCACGGGCACGAGCGGGATGCCGATCGTGCCGACTTGGCTGACACGCACATCGCGGCTGAGCTCCTTGACGTCGAATACTTCGACGGAAAGCAGGTCGCCGTCGCCGATAACGTAGTCGTGCGGCGCCATGCGCGCCGCGGCGGATAGCTCGCGAATTCGATCGTTGGTCTGTTGTGGCGTCTCGAGAACGGCCTGCGCGCGGCTGGGCGGCGCCAGAACCACTGACCCGAGCAGAGTGATGGAGACGAGACACCACGTCCCCGCACCCAGTCTCGCTGGCTGCATACGAATAGATGACCCCCAGGACTGATTATACAGACAGAAGGACCAAGTCCATTAGTGATTTCGGGGCCTGTGATGGATCCGCTCCGTTTCGGGGATTCGGAGAGCGGGCTGACGAATTTCGCTAGTGGCCAGGTTGGCCATGAAGAAAAAGAGGATAGCGTTTGCCGGAATACGCAGATTGAAATCAACAAGACTGTGAGTGAGAAAGCCAATACAAGCGACCAGACCTGAGAGCTGGAGGGTGGAAACGAACGAGCCAGTGGACTGCGACAAGCGCCGTAGCGAATCGAATAGCAATACGCCGAGGAACCACACGCAGCATAGGCCCCCGGCGATGCCAGTCTCCGCGAGGCCTTCGAGGTAGTCATTGTGGGTATGATTGACGATTTTTCCATCGTAGAGCGTTTCATAGCGGGGGAAGACATCCTGAAGGGTTCCGAGACCGGTGCCCAGCCAGGGATGGTCCAGGAAAATGCGCCAAGTGTCCGTTCTCATCGAAGCGCGTTTCCCAGCAGTCATCTCGAGCGATTGCAGCGAAGAAAACCGCTCGACGATTTGCTGCACACCCAGCCACGAAACCATCAGGAATGCGAGCAACAGGACCACGCCCCCGGAGAGCAAGTGTTTTCCGGCAGTACGGCGGAGAAGCAGCCAGAGGACCAAGACTCCGATCTCCACGCCAAAGCTAACGATCCCTCCCCGAGACGCAGAAAGGAACAAAGCGGCAATGGGCACCACGGCAAATAGACTGACGAGAAACCAGCGTTCCCGGCGCACCTTGCCAAGAATCAAGGGGACTAAAGAGATCGGAATGACGAGCTCCGCAAATCCGGCAAAGTGATTGCGGTTCACGTACGGGCCGAAGGGGATGCCGCCAAAATGCATTTCACGGAACCAGTACAGTTTTCCGTTGAATGTGAGGTGCTGCAAAATGCCGAAGAGAGCCACCACGAACCCGAAACTCATTCCAAACCAGACGAAGCCACGCCAGTCCTCGAGCGCGCGGAAGGCTTGGCTGGCCAAAAAAAGAAGAAGGATATCGGTGAAAAGAAGATCAAGCTCCATTCGCGTTTCATAGGACGATGCCGTGCCGTGAAAAACCAGTTGGGCGAGAACAATCAACAGGAAACACACAAGCGGCAAAAGCAATGGTGAGACAACCAGCTGATGCTCTTTTTTGAGGTAGGCTCGCGCGGCCCAGACGAGAAAGAGAATACCCGCTCCGATTTCCAAGACGGCGCGCGCCCAATCTTCGACAGCGCCGTGCGCGGCCACGCCAAAAACAAGGAGTGCACAGATTCCGACGCGGAGAAATCTCATTTTCTGATGTTCTCCGCGGATTCCGGCACCAAGGCAACATCGTCAATCCAGGCCGAGCCGAAAATCTTGCTGTCGAATTGAGCGCTCGGAAGGCGGCTCACGCAGAGCTGAAGTTCTTGGACGTCCTTCCCCGAAGTCCAGGGAAGATTGAGTTGTGTCCACGGCTGGGTGCCGCGAATATCGCCGGTCCACGCGATGGAATTTTCCGTAGCACTGAGGGAGTGAAGTCCGAAGCGCACGCCCTGATCGGTGGACAAAGATCGAGTCCGGACCCACGCGGAAAAGCGATAAGAGGTGGAGGGCGGCACAGAGATGTACTGACAGACGTCGGCGAAATTTACGTTTTGCAAGCCGTTGAAGATCAGGCGCAGGGAACGATTTCCGGAATGTTTTTCCTTCACGTCAAAACTAAGCTGGACGTCGGCGACGTATCGGGAATAGCGCCAAGTGAAGCCGCCTCCGGAGACGTTCGATTCGAATCCGCCGTCCCAAACCAGAGAACCCGGCGGATCCGGAGGCCGAGAAACACGCGCGATAGCAAGCGCCTGATCCCATACGCGCTGGGCCTCCGCCATCTGCCGTTTGTGAAGGAGGGCTTCGAGGAGAGGATAGGATTCGGACAGGGCGAATTGAGGATGGAGAGCCGCGAGCCGGGACCAGAGGACCAGAGCTTGATCGGTTTGATCCTGCTGCGTCAGGCCGGAAATCACGTTCAGATAAGCGTCCTGAGAGCGCGGCAACACACGATCAACGGCTGAGTTGACGTCTGGATCGACACGCATGCTGAGGGCAAACGCTGCTGCGCCGCGTTTTGGGTCAACTTCGACGGCATGCTTGATCTGCGCGAATGCGGCGTCGAGTGCGCCTTGCCGAAGCAGGAAATTTCCGTAGCGCCAGGAGACATCCGGGGAAAGCGGGTAGTTCTGCTTGGCTTGGAGAAAGGCACTTCGCGCATCTTCGAATTTGCCTTCCGATTCGTACGCCGTGGCCAAGTCCGACCACGTATCTGCCGAGCGGGGATCAAAAGACAACGCCGTTTTGTAAGCCTGAATGGCGCGCTGGGCATCGGGATCATCGAGATTGTATTGCCAATAGCGGCCGAGGAGATACCAGTTGCCAGCATCGTCCGGCTCGAGCCGCGTGGCGCGCTCGTAGCCTTGTGGCGTGTTCAGCCCCGTATCATGGACTGCAAAGGCATTGCGGATGCCGGAATAAGAAAGACCGGCAGCGAGCGCCAGTGCAAAAAGAACGAAAAACCCGCGCGCCGCTGAAGTGGAGAGGCGAAGAATCATCCCGCGATACTCTGCACAGACAGACTCTTAGATGCAAGATGAAACTCGGGAGAAAGGAGATGCGAACGTGGCGAGCGATTGTTGAAGGAGCGGGCTATTTGCCGATGGAAGCTGAAAGTGTTTCGTCGGTGCGGCCGCGGCGGCGGACATCGATTCCCAGACGCTTGATCTTTTGATTCAGCGTCGAGAGTGGAATCATAAAACGCTCGGCGGCCTCAGTCTGATTCCAGTTGGTACGTTCGAGCATGTCCATAATGATGCGGCGCTCGATCTCGTCCATGATTTGGAAAAGCGATGGTTGGGGGTGATCGGCGGCTGAACGGGAACCAGGCTCGCCGGGCAGGGGTGGAAGAAATTCCGAGAGCTGCAGCCGGACGCCACGGACGATTTCCTTGCTACGAATACTCTCCGGAAGCAGATCGACGTCGACGCGTTCCTGCGTCGAGAGCACTACGGCGCGCTCGACGACATTTTCCAATTCTCGGACGTTTCCGGGCCAGTCGTAATCCATCATGAGCTTCATGGCCCCCGCCGTAAACAGGCGCATAGGCTTGCCGTTCTCGAGGCAATAGCGGCCGAGGAAATGAGCAAGCAGCGCCGGCACATCCTCGCGGCGATCGCGCAGAGGAGGAAGCTGCAGATGAATCACATTCAAACGATGATAAAGATCCTCGCGAAAGCGTCCTTCACGGACGAGGGTAAGAAGATCGACGTTGGAAGCGGCGACAATGCGCACATCCACCTTGAGTTGTTCGGTGCCACCCAGGCGCATGAATTCGCGCTCTTGAATCACACGGAGGAGCTTGGCCTGCGTTTCCGGACTGATGGTGGCAATCTCGTCGAAGAAAATGGTGCCTTGGTCGGCGACTTCAAAGAGACCCTTTTTGGAGGCGATGGCGCTGGTGAACGCGCCCTTCACGTGGCCAAACAGCTGCGATTCGAGCAAGTCCACGGGGATCGAACCAGTGTTGACAGGCACGAAGGCTCTGTCCGCACGCGGGGAAGCCGAGTGGATGGCTTTGGCGATGAGCTCCTTGCCGGTCCCACTTTCGCCGCTGATCAGGACGGTGGAACGCGAGGGCGCCACTTGCGTGATCAGATCGAAAAGCGCCAGCATCTTTTCGCTCTTGCCGATGATGTTGGGAAAATTGAAGCGCTGTTTAAGCGCGCGCTTGAGGTGAACGTTCTCTTCGCGAAGACGGCGTGATTCGACGGCCTGCGCCACTTGCGCCAGGAGTTCGTCATTGGACCAGGGCTTCGTGATGTAATCGAGCGCTCCGCCCTTGAACGCGGCCCGGGCCATATCGATCGAGCCGTAGGCGGTGATTAGAACAACGGAAAGTTCCGGATCACGCCGGCGAATTTCCCGAAGCAGCTCAAGTCCGTTGCGGTCGGGCAGACTGACATCGAGAAGCAGCAAATCGTAAGGGTGCTCTTCGAGCTTGGCCAGGCCGGATTCACCGGTTTCCGCGCTGGCGACGCCATAGCCTTCGCTAGTAAGCAGGAGTTCAAGCCCTTCGCGGATTTCCGACTCATCGTCAACAACCAGGATTGAGCCTTTAGACATGAACCGACTTCCTGACCGCGGGGAACTCTACGTGGAACGAAGTGCCCTTGCCGGGAGATGAGCGGACATCAATCTTCCCCGAGTGTTCCTTGATGATGCCGTAACTGACGGAAAGACCCAACCCGGTTCCGCGGCCGCTGGCTTTCGTGGTGAAGAAGGGATCGAAGATGCGATGAATATATTCGCGCGGGATGCCTGCGCCGGTATCAACGACTTCTATCTCGACGCTTCCATTGTGGGCTCCTGTGCGCACTTCCAGCAATCCGCCGCCGGGCATGGCGTCGCGGGCGTTGAGGAAAAGATTGAGAAAGACCTGTTGCAGTTTGTTCGCCGAACCGCGGACGGCGGGCAGCGTTTCGCCCAGGTGCATGACGACTTGAATCCGCGAAGTTTTCAGCGGATGGGAAACCAGAGAAAGAGTCTCCTCCACGACGCGGTTCACGTCGATATCCGCAGTCTCGGCGCTTCCCGTGCGCGAAAAGTTCAGAAGATTATTGACGATTTCGCTCGCCCGAAACGTTTGCTTGACGATCTTCTCGATAATGGACTGCCGCGGATCGCCGTCCGGCATCTGCTTTGCCAGCATCTGGATGTAATTGGAAATCACGGCCAGCGGCGTGTTGACTTCATGCGCGACTCCGGCAGCGAGCAAGCCGAGGGAAGTCAGCTTTTCGGTTTGCGACATCTGCTCCGCCATGCGCTCGCGCTGGGTGACATCGTCGAAAAGCAAGAGACGTCCGATGCGCTCCGCGGACTTGCTGACCAGCGGAGTGATGGAAACGTTTAGGGTGAGCGCCTTGCCCTGATGGTGCAAACGCTGTTTGTAAATTCCGGTAATCTGCTCTTCGTCGCCGCGCGCGGCAATCTCGGCGGCAAGTTCTTCCGGGAGCAAGGAGCGAAGCTGGCGTCCAACGGCTTCCTGCCGGGCCACGCCGAAGAGCTGTTCCATGCGGGTGTTCCAGGACTCGACGATGCCTTCCAAATCCACCGCAAGAACTCCAACGTTCAAGGATTCCACGATGTTTTCACTGAAGTCCTTGAGCCTCGCGATCTCGAGGGCTTTTTGCTCGAGCGAGGTGTACAGCTGGGCGTTATCGAGGGCAACCGCCACGTAGCCGGCAATTGTTTCCAAGAGCTCAACGTCGTCGCTGGACAGATAATCGCCGTCAACGGTCTTGCCGAGGCCCAAAACAGCCACGGTGTGCTCGCGGATGCGGCAGGGGACAAAATAATTGAGGTCGAGCTGTTCAAGGGTACGGTGCACGGACTCGGCGACATCGCGGGCCGCGCGGGGCGACTCAAAAAAGAGCGCCCCCCGCGCGAACTCGGGCCGGGCCGGACCGAGGAAACTGAGATCGAGAGGCTCCGCAAGTCGCACGCCCATCGAGCGGGCGAGACGCAGATGGCCGGGATGCGAGACGTCCTCGACAAAAATTGCCAAGCGGTCGACGAGCAGCGTTTGCGAAACACGATCCATCACGGAGCCGAGCATGGGCTCTAGCCGAACTTCGTTCGTAAGCGTGCGGCCGAATTCAATCAGAGTGCGGCGATAGTCCAAGCGATCGCGGTAAAAGAAACGATCGAGATGTGCTTGAATCCACTCACGGAAGGGTTGGAAGAGAAATGCGGCGATGACGATGGCGATGATTCCGCCAACGGGACCGTTCGCGGGCGAATGAAAGATCTGTGGAATGAGCGCAACGAAGAAAAAATAAATCGTAGCGACGGCAGCCGTTGCCGCGGTATACGCCAGGCCGCGCTTGAAAATAATGTCTACATCCATCAGACGATAGCGAATGATGGCGTAGCCAAAGCACAGCGGGATGAACACCAGGCTTACCGTCGTGAATTTCATCCACGGATTGGTGGCTGCGTCGAATGCGTAGGGCACGATGTACAAGGCGGCAAAAGGAAGTGTGCCTATGAAAGTTCCGGCCGTGAGCCATTTCAATTGCTGGCGCAACACCCCGGCGGGCGCCCCTCGATAATTGCGATAGAAAACAATGCCCGCCGCGAGCAAACATGCCCCGAGGTAACTGTATGCAATTTTGTCCAGTAGGACGCGGGAGCCAAGCCAGGGAACGAAACCGAGCGCGCCCAGCGCCGTGCTGATGTGCACAAAAAGAATCGCCAGCGGTGGAATATAGACGAAGCCGAGCTTGGAAACCGACCGGCTGGCCCCTTCGGCGTGTTCCGGAAAAACCAGCGCGAAATGCAGCAACAAAGCCGGCATCAGAAGCTGCGCCACGATCTTGATCCAATAGACTTCGTAGTCAAATGTGTCCAGTTTGCCGCTGTAGTGGAAGGAGTAGAAGACGAACGAGACGAGGCAGAAAATGTAGAAGTGAACGGCGCGAGGCGCGTTCCAGCGCCGCGCAAAAATGAAAAGCCCTATGAAAAGATAAATCAGCCCGACGACGCGTTCGTAGTTCTCAATGGAAGTGGGTTTCTCGGCGGATGCGGTTACCAGAGAGGTCTCAAACTCCTCAGCATTCCGCGAGAGTTTGTAGCGCACCTGACTCCAAAGCCCCGCGTGCCACAAACGTTTAGTGACTTGCACTTGCCGGGTGACGGGTGTGTCGTTGATGGCCAGAAGATGATCCCCGACACGGACGCCTGCGCGAGTGGCGGGTGAATTCGGAGCCACCTGTTGGGCCTGCACGCCTTGCGTGGTATCCAGCCAAACGACTCCATCATCAGGAGATTCGAATTCAGTCCTTTGCACAAAGTTCAGCCAGGCAAAAATCATCGCGGCCAGCGTCGCAAGCGCTAGCACTACGGCCCCAAGGCTGACTCTAAGGTTTTGCTTCATAGCTGACCCTGGCGAGACCACACCCCGCCACGAACTCTCAGATGCAAGCGAATGTCCATTCTTTGGAAGAATGGTCGTGCAATAAACATATTATATTTCAATAAGTTACAGAAAGCGAAGGGTGCGATCAGGCTGACAATCCATTTTCTGGAAGGACGCATACAGCTTTCTAAAGCCCAGTTTGCGCTTAAAACTGGAGGCTGAGACCACCTCGAAACGTGCGGAAAGCGGGCATCAGTGTCAAGCGGCCATCCTGGGTGTTAAGGGTGAGATAGCCCTGGGCGAACAGGTTGTCACATTCTGCATTGGCCTCCCAGCGGCCAGGGCCAAATTTGGGCAACTGTTGATGCACACCCAGATGAAAGTAAGGCTCCATATCAAAAAGAGTATCGCCGAAGCTGTCGACTCGAGTGATCGTGGTTCCGCCTATCCACTGATAGCCCACCGTTACCCGGGTACCGAAGCGCGGAACCCTTTCGGAGACTTTGACCCCCGCGGACTGACGTCCAGCCGTGCGGAGTACTTCCCGGAGAGGTCCTGCCACTGCGCTTGAGGGCGTTAGAGCGCCGGCAAAAGCATAAATGGCGGTGAGTTCGACATCGTCGCCTAACTTTTCCTTGTACGCCGCGCGCGTACCCCAACTGCTTGAAGAGCCGCCGTCATACGAGAACCCGTTCGAATAAACGTCCTGGAAAAAATCGGCTACGGGAAGATTGTTGCCTCGGCCAAAAACCGCAACGTGGCTGTTGTCATCGTGAAACGCTGCGATTTGCAATCTGCCGCGCGTGCCGAGCTTGCGTTCCGCCGCGAGCTCCTCATGGAAGCCGCTTTCCAGCACGGGACGTGCGTTCCGCCACATCAGTACAGGAAATGCATCCATTTCGTTCAAGGCCGCTGCCAGAACGTTTCCAGTCTCTCCGTCGGCAGCCTCCAGCGGCTCCGGACCTGTGGGCATGGATGCAAAAATCAGAGAAGCTTGCCAGTCCTCAGAGATTCGCGCGTCGAGCCGCATGCGTGGACGCAAGGAAGATGCAGGCCGGCCAAGACCCACCAAAACATATTCCCCGCCGTACTCGAGAACGGCGCGATTTCCGAACGCCAGGGAACCGCCTTGCTCGATTCGCACACCTCGGAACGCCGGACCCGTGTCGCCAAGCTTCGATTCGCGAAGCACCAAAGCTGTATGAGGGCCTGAACTCAGCGAACCGGTGGGGAGCCAGACAGTGGCAATTCCGCCGGCGGGCGAATCGGTGTCGTAGCTCATCAGGCCCGCTAGCAGCAGCCTGCTCTTGGGGCCGATTTGCTGATCGTACGCAAATGCGGTCGCTGGACTGGCAGGAAGATTGGAGACCGAGCCGGGTCTGCGAGCGCCGTCCGTAAATTCGAGACGACCGCGCGACGGCCCCGCGGGAACCGCATCCGAGTCCACGTTCACGGCGTTCAGCGGATCCTCCTCGACCCACTGAAGGACGGGGCGGACAGATGTAGCCGTGCGCAGAACCCACTTCCAATCGTCTGCTTCGCTGGCTGCGGAAGAAGGAGCTCGGCGCAGTTGTTCCAGGGAAGCAAACAAAGATTCCAGTTGAATGCGGACGAGAGTAGTGAGATTGGCGCTGACGCGGATGTGTTTATCGAGAGTCGGCAGAAAACCCGCAAGCGTTACGCGAACGGAATACAACCCGGGAGCGAGCCGTTCCCCGCGAAAAACTCCCTGTGTGTTGGTGAAAAAATCGAGCGGAGTAGCCGATGCAACCGATTCCGGGATCAGCTCCACGCTGGCGCCCATTTGAGGCGTACCCGCGGTGTCTCGAACCACTCCTGAGAGGATCCCCTGCACAGACTTCAACTGCGCCAGCGCGGAAGTCGCTCCCAAGGACGAGAACGCTGCGGCCAGGACGAGTGCCCCCATGACTCGGACCTGTCCTTTAATCACTGCTAGCTACCTCCCCGGAACCGTGTTGGCTGCCGCCTTGGTCGGTTCCTGCGCGCCCTTGACTGTAAAATCCGCTGATTTGGAAATAGTCTGATTGGAGATGCCATCCGTGGCATGAATTTCGAGCGTGTATTTGCCGGGCGAAAGCGTCGAGAGCGGCAACCACCTCTCTATGGTGACTTGATCGCCCGTCTGTTTCATCTCCGCCGACGTTTCCTTGAATTGCATCACCTGCTCGGCGCCCTTCTTTACGGTGTAGACGAAAGTCGCATCGGATTTATGCGTCTTTTCGTCGGGCTTCAAGTTGTAAACCTGGAGATAGATCCCCAAACGGTCGTCCGTCTTGAAGTCGCTTTCGAGACGCGGCCGCACTTTGGTCGAGCCCAAAACGAATTGTCCCGCGCCGATCTGATTTGCGGGAACGTGCTGGAGTTGATCCGCAAGAATGAGTGTGCTCGCATCCAGCTTATCGTCCGCGTAACGGGGCACTGCCAGCCTGGTATTCACCACGCCGACGTTTCCGCTCTGCACATCCTTGATGACGATATCGAGGCGATAGAGCCCGGGCCGAAGCGGCAGGGCCTTTTGATAAATCGACTGCAGCTTGAGCGATTGCTGGAACAAGGAATCGGGAAAATCCTTGGCGACTGGATCTTCGAAAGTCTGAACCACGCGCCCGGTTAACGTGCTGACGCGCCCAAAAACGTTCATCGTGGCCGAATGTACGCCATCCTTTGCCTGAAACGTAAGCTGGCCGTTGGGCACCTGGATCGTGATAGGAACCAGCACGGTGTCATTGGTTACCTTCATGAAGTCCGTCCGCCACATGAATTTCAATTGGTCGCGGACAATGCGCGCGGTCACAATCGCCTCGAGATCTTTGAACTTCACGTCGGGTGGTTTCTGCACCTTTGCGTAAAGGTCCAGGCGATTAAATTCATCCATACTGGCGGGCGTGCCACCCATGGCGGTCGGGAGGTTGGTGCCGTCGGAGCGCGTGAAGCGGTCCGTTTTCGAAGCCAAACCCATGGACTCGAGCAAGCTCAAACCGGCGCCCGGCACGTGAAGGAGAGCATCCTTTTCAGAGGGGTCCATGGTCATGTGGTATTCGCCAGACCCGGTTGTATCCACGAATTCGAGGACGATGTTCTCGCCGATTCCATCTAGATATCGCCAGCGCCAGGTCTCCCATGGATAGGTCGTTGTCGAACCTCCGCCCTCTTCCATCGGCCGATCGTACGTGCCGCCCATCGGATGGGAATCGATCTCGTCCGGCGCTCCCCACATGATGTACATGCGGCCGCGGTCGGTTTTCCAGCCGGGAATACCGGAGGCATAGTGCTCGTTGGCGTAAGCGATGCGGCGGTAATGTTCTTCTTTGAAATCATTCTCGGGAAGGTCTGGATTGCTGCTGCGGCGGAGCCAGAACTGCTCGATAAACTGTTCGCGTTCTTCATTGGTGTCGAGCTGCAGGAAAGCGTTCCGCTCTGAAGGAGAAATGATATAAACCACGTCCTCGTTGAGCCATTGCTTGTACTGATCATCGAGTTCTTTGAGGGTCTTGCGCGCCTTTTGTTTCTGCACTTTCCGCTGTTCTTTGGTGAGCGTCTGAGGGGGAGGCGGATTATTGGGATCCTGGGCCTCCTGGGCCGATGCTGCTGGAATAAAGATGGCAAACGAGAATGCAGTAGCAATCAGGGCGCGAACTACCCGTAGCATTGGCACACCTCAACTTCTAGGACTCTGAATTCTACCCCTGAACAAGCCGCCGGTCAATCGAGGAATCCCCTTCATTTTGAGAGACTTGTCCCCCGATTGCGGTTAGAACCGCGAAAGAGGCCAAGAGTTGCCTGACAATTTATGGCCTGAACTTAAGGACAGGATCAAACAGAGAGTAGGTCGCCGTCCATAGAATAATTCGAGGAATTCTTCGCCGGCGGAAAACGTCGCGGGTTGCGAGCTGCTTACTGCACCCGCTGGATGTGGACGTCCGAACCGACCAGCGTATCGAAAATCGCCAGGACATGTCTGCGGTATTCCACCATGCGAGTGAAGATATCCCGCAGTTCCGGCTCGCGTTCGGCCTCTCGGTGCCACTTCGCCAGTACCAGCGCGGGCACTTCGATATCCCTGCGTAATTTTTCCGCGGAATGTCCGCGCAGGAAGAGGCCGTAGAAAAACGCTGCTTCTCGCTGCGGAAAGTCGAAATCGTGCACGACTTCCGAGGGAACGATTTGTGGCAAGGTGGCCATAGAGAAAAAGGCAGTTTACCGAAAAGATTTTCCCCGTCAAGTAGTACAGTGGGTTTTCTGACGCTCCTTATGCAACTATCCACCCCGCTGGCTACAGTGCCCCCGGTACAGCTCCTGGTTAGGCAACTCATACAAGAGGGGGGTTGCCAGCGGATTCTAACCGCCGTAGGATGCTAGAAGGCATGGCGGGGTTACATAAGTCGGTTACGGGACGAGCTTTCGGGCGATTTGCGCGCTTTGGGCTCCTGCGTGGTCTGCGCTCAATCGAGATCGACCGGGAAGATTTCCGCCGGCATCTCAAGAAGAAACATGGACTTGAGGTGACGGACTTCCGCTACATGCACCACGTGCCGCTTGCGCGTCTCGATGCGATCGCGAAGACGCTGATCCGGGACACAGAGCGACTTGCGCTGCTCGAAGGGGCCGGCTTCGGTCTTGGCGGGATGATAACCATCATCCCGGACGCGGGGCTTCTCACTATCCTGACCCTCAGGCTTATCCAGAAGCTCTGCCTCCTCTATGGTTTCGAGCACCATGGCCAGAGCGAACGGCTGGAGTTGTGGATGGCTGCTGCCACAGCCACCGGCGTTGATTACGGCAAGGACCTTGCCGAAAAGCAGATCCTCGAAGAAACTGGCTCCGCGAATCGCCGAACGGCTGGCCGTTAAGCTAGGGCAGGAAACGGCGGAGAAATGGGTCGGGCGATTGATTCCTCTCGCCAGCTCGGCGATAGGCGGGGCATTGAACTTTGCTTTCGTGCGCGCCTGGGGTGGCCGCGTGCAGCGCAACCTGCGCGCGCGGCATCGGGCCCGCCGGCCAACTCCCCCAGTTCCGTCTCGTCCGGCATATACTTCTACACGCGCCGTGCTCGTCTAAGCCTCCTGGCCATTTTGACCTGCGCGGAACGCCGTCTTGGATGCTGGATCATGCGCATCGTTCGGTATTCAGGCTGTCTGCAAACGCCGCGAGAGTCCCATTGCCATGAAATTCCGTCACGCGCCATCGATAAAGAGCCTGACCATTCTTTTCTTGTTGGCAGGCCTGCTTATGCCGCTTGCCGCACACTCTCAAGACCAGGAAGAGATCAAGGGCGTGCCCGCCGAGCCGGCGGATGCGCAGGAAATCCGAGACCAGATTGCGGCGGTTCAGAAATTGCAACACACACTGCGAGACCGCGGGGCGGCGCTCTATTTTCTCGCCGTGGCAAAAGAAAATTTGAGAGAGCCGCGAGAAGCGCTGGCGCTCCTGAAAGAATGTCTCGCGTTGCAGGAAGGATTTGATCCGTCTGGCGATCCCGCCTTTCTGGGATTGAAGGAATCGAAAGAATTCACCGCGCTGATCGAAAATGTCCACCGCGATTTTCCAGTGACCTTCGAAACGCGAGAGGCTTTTCGGACCAAGGAAAGAGACCTGGTTCCTGAAGGGCTGGCTTACGATGAGCGGCGCAATGTTTTTTTTCTGGGCAGCCTCAATCGGCGGAAGATTGTCGAGATCGGCCGGGACGGCAATATTTCCGATTTCGTGCCGGAAGGCCGTTTTGGACTCTTGCCAGTGCGAGGTATCCGGCTTGACCCCGCTGACGATACGGTGTGGGCCGGTTCTTTCACGGACAGCGGCCAGACCGAGCTCTTACACTTTGACGCGACGGGAAAACTGCTAGCACGCTTCAAACCAGAGGGTGCGGGAAAGCATGGCTTCAACGATTTGGTCATTCGCAAAAACGGCGAAGTGATTACGACGGATAGCCTGGCAAATGCGGTCTTTCGGTTGGATCCGGCGGCGCACGCCTTCAAAGCCCTGCCGGTTTATCGCCCGCTCTTTTATCCCTATGGCATTGCACTTGGCGGTGACGACGACACTCTGTATGTGGCGGATAGTTTGGGTGTGGTGAAAGTGGATCTTGCATCCGGAAAAAACGTCAACGTCGATCCGGGGCCGCGCAGCACACTGGCAGGTATCAATGGTCTCTATTGGCATAACGGCAGCCTGATTGGCATTCAGAACGGCATCGGGTCGCCTCGTGTGGCGGCGTTTCATCTTTCGAGCGACGGCCTTCGCGTGACCCGTTCAACCGTGCTCGAAAACCGTACTCATTTTTGCGTTTTTCCAACGACCGGCGCAGTCGTGGGATCTGACTTTTTCTTTATTGCGAACAGCCAGATCGATAACATCAACGACGGCAAAGTGATGGATGTGACCCGGCTGGAAGCTGTCCGCGTCGGCGTCGTGCGATTGCCCTAGGACGCCACGGCAGGGGATGTCACTAAGAAGCAGGAGTGGAATTTAATGGGGCAGGGCCGTAGAGTAATAGGGGATTTGAAGAGCGCAACTCGACGCCGGTAAAAATGCCACTTCACAGGGGGCCAGACATGCGGCAAACACAGAAACTTTTTGGCGGAATCACTCTCCTGGTGGCGGGGCTGGCACTGGCTCTGATTCCGCAACAGGCTTCTTCGCGGTCCGTCGGAACCTGGAAGCAGGTAGCAAATGTCGAACCGATTCCTGCCTATCACACTTCCGCCCCGGAAGGTTCGTTGCCGGCAACGTTGAGTCCTTCGCTTTTCACCGACCCCATCGCTCAAAACGCTTACCGGCTCGCGGCAAACATCAAGAGAATCCTCTATCAACAACCTTGTTATTGCCACTGCGACCGCAGCCAGGGCCACGGCAGCCTGCTCGATTGTTATACGGGCAAACACGCAGCGGAGTGCGGCACTTGCGTTCGTGAAAATTTCTATTCCTACGAACAAACGCGCAAAGGCAAGTCCGCCGCGCAGATTCGCGAAGGCATCGAGCGCGGCGACTGGCAACACGTCGATATGACCAAATATGAATCGCCTATGCACGTGAAGTGATTCTCTCTGGGTTTAGTTGGCTGGTCCTGGCACACTTTTCTCAATCTTATGGCTTGCAGAGGCGGGGCGGGCGAGGCAAGCTGCACATCACCATGCTGCGCCTGGTTTTGCCGCGCCCGATAATCGTGAAACCTCCTTGCAGAACCTTCCGTCTCTCTCTTAGGTGCGTGCCAGCCGGGGTGGTGTTGGAACGCAGTTGACTCCAGATCGTGGACAGCCAATCAGGAAAATCGGAGGGAACCATGCGCAAATGTAAGTATCCGGCGGGAATCGCTGCGGCGGTTGTGTTGGTTGCCGCAATGGCGATGGCAGCAGCAGGACTGCGCGCTTCCGCGAAACCAGCCGGCGACGCCGGCTACTGGGGATTCGACACTGCGAATCTCGATAAGACGTGCAAGCCTTGCGATGACTTCTACCAGTTCGCCATGGGCGGTTGGATGAAAGCCAATGCGATTCCGCCGGCGTATTCCACCTGGGGTTCCTTCTCTCAACTAGTCGATAAAAATCAGCAAAACCTTCGGCAGATTCTGGAAGCGGCGGAGAAACAACAAGCCCCGGCGGCCTCGAACGAGCAAAAAATTGGCGACTTCTACGCCAGTTGTATGGACACGGAAGCAATCGAGGCAGCAGGCACAAAACCAATGGACGCGGAGCTCTCGCGCATCGCGGCAATGAAAAATACCGCTGACCTGCAAGCGGAAGCCGCGCGCCTGCAAAGGGAGGGCGTCGCAGTACTCTTCCGTTTTAGCGCGAATCAGGACGCAAAAGACAGCTCCCAGGTCGTGGGCGCCGCATGGCAGGGAGGCCTCGGGCTGCCCGAGCGGGAATACTACTTGAAGCAGGATGACAAATCGAAGCAACTGCGCGACGCGTATGTGAAGCATGTTGCCCGGATGTTTGAATTGCTGGGAGATTCTTCGGACTCGGCCGCAGGGGAAGCCACCACGGTCCTCGATCTGGAAACACACCTCGCCGACGCCTCCATGAAGAACACCGATCTGCGTGACCCCAACAAAACCTACCACAGGATGCAGATGACGGATCTGGAGGCGATGACTCCCGATTTTAACTGGGAAAGTTACTTCAAGGCCGTGGGCCGCCCGGAATTGAAACAGATAAATGTTGGCCAGCCTGATTTTTTCAAAGCACTCGACTCGCAACTCACCGCAACGCCGTTAGCCGATTGGAAGACTTACTATCGCTGGCACGTATTGAATGCGGCTGCGCCGTCGCTTCCAGAGAAATTCGTGGACGAAGAATTTGAATTTCGAGGCAAGACGCTGACGGGTGCAAAGGAGATTCAGCCGCGCTGGAAGCGCTGCACGCAAGCGACCGACAGGGCTCTCGGAGAAGCTCTCGGCCAGCTTTACGTCCAGAAGTATTTTCCGCCGGAGGCCAAAGCCCACGCCCTCGTGATGGTGCACAACCTTATTTCCGCGCTTCACGCCGATTTGCAGACCCTGCCTTGGATGAGCCCGGAGACACGCGCGCAAGCAACAGCAAAGCTCGAAGCCTTCGCCGTCAAGATCGGTTACCCCGATAAGTGGCGCGATTACTCGGCCCTGAAGATAGACCGAGTCTCCTATCTGGCCAATCAAAGACGTGCCTCGGCGTTCGATTTTGAACGGCGGCTTTCGAAAATCGGCCAACCCGTGGATCGCACGGAATGGGGTATGACGCCGCCCACCGTAAACGCCTACAACAACAGCAGCATGAACGAAATTGTCTTTCCTGCGGGAATCCTGCAGCCGCCTTTCTACGACCCCAAAGCTGACGACGCCGTGAACTACGGCGGCATGGGCGCGGTCATCGGCCATGAAATCACTCACGGCTTCGACGATCATGGCAGCCAGTTTGACGGCCATGGCGATTTAAAGAACTGGTGGACGCCGGACGACTTGAAAAATTTCAAGGAACGCGCCGGATGCGTCCAGACGCAGTTCGACAACTATGTGGTGGACGGCGACCTGCACGAAAACGGTAAGCTTGTTCTCGGCGAGAGCATAGCGGACCTCGGGGGCCTCGCGATCTCGTATGCGGCCTACGAGAAATCGCTCGAAGGCAAGCCCCGTCCGCCCGTTAAAGATGGCTTCACACCCGAGCAGCGCTTCTTTCTCGGCTGGGCGCAGGTTTGGGGCGCAAACGACCGGCCAGAGTACGAGCGTCTGATGGCCAACACCAACCCCCATCCGCTGCCGCGTTTCCGCGGAAACGGGCCGCTCTCGAACATGGCCGAGTTTGCCAAAGCATTCGGCTGCAAGAAGGGCGACGCCATGGTCCGCGAGCAAGTCTGCAAAATCTGGTAAGCTCGCTCGGCCAAAGTGAACTCAAAACGCAAAGCTGTGCTTCTGCTTTTCCGCAGCGTACCGCTGTCGCTCGCGCTGTGCTTGTTTGCATCCGGAGCCTGCGCAAAGTGGAAATACTTTCGCTCGGGAAATGCCGCTGACAGCACGGTCACGCCTCTTCCGGGTGTCGCGCTCATGGGCGGCGGCGAGCAGGACCCTGCTCTGAAGTATTTATGCGAGCGTACGAACGGCGGCGACTTTCTGATTCTCCGCGCCAATACCGAGGACGACTACGTTCAAAAAGTGGATGAAGAAATCCGGGTCCTTTGCCCGCTGAATTCCGCGGCGACGATTGTCTTCTCTGAGCGCGAAGACTCCGATGATCCAAAGCTGCTCGAACACATCGGCCAGGCGGAAGCAATCTACATCGCGGGGGGCGACCAATCGAACTACGTTCGCTTCTGGCAGGACACTCCCGTCGAAGACGCGCTAAACCGGCACATCGCGGCCGGAAAGCCAATCGGCGGTTCCAGCGCCGGGCTCGCAATCCTCGGGGAATTTTCTTTCTCTTCGATGATCGACACCATCCACTCCCCCGATGCACTTGCCGATCCTTACGGCAATAAACTGACGATTTCGCGAGATTTCCTGCGGATACCTTTGCTCGCTGGCATCATCACGGATACGCATTTCGTCAGGCGCGACCGCATGGGCCGCCTCGTTGTGTTCCTGGCGCGCATTTTGCAGGACGGCTGGGCCAAACAGGTTCGCGCCATTGCTGTCGAGCAAGACGCTGCGGTTCTGCTCGATCCGAACGGCGAACTCAAAATCATCGGCTCCGGGCCGGCCTATTTTCTCGAAGCAAGGAATCTCCCCGAAGCCTGTCGAAGGAAAATTCCACTTAGTTTTAGCGGAATTACCGTTCATCGCGTACTGCCTGGCGGTTCGTTCAACGTGAAGGATTGGAAAGGAACCGGAGGCGATGACTATCAGCTCTCCTCCATGAACGGCGTATTAAAGGCGGTCGGTTCAAACCACGGAATCTATTAGCGGTTGACGAGCTCTCAGTTAGAAGTGGAAAACGACGCCGGCCATTAACTTGAAGTTGTTTTGAGACTGGCTAAAAAAGCTTGTGTGCACCCAGTCGGCTTCCAACCGTCCTGAAAAGCGCGGGTTGATACGGTAGTCCGCGCCCCCTCCTGCTTCCACCGCAAAGGCGTTCCTGCTGTTGCCGGCGGTCTGCGGCTGCTCGTGTGCGCCGCCCACGATGGCGTGCACCCACGGCTCCCACTTATGCTGCCGCCACGCGATCTTGGGCCCCGCGCCATAGATGAGGAGTTTCACGTGCTCCCGGTCAAAAATCTGGGGAGCGAATCCGGTTGCAATATTTCCTTCAATCCCGAGCCACTCGTTCGTGAAGTACGTCACCGAGCTATCGATTCCGACGGCGCTGGCGTTGAAAATCGAGGATCTAAATCTCAGCCAATCCGCTCCGATCGCAAGTTGCCACCGGTAATCGTCGCGTCCGCCATATAGAAATGTCGGAGTGGGAGCAGGGGCCGGTGCGGGAGAGGCATCGGGCATGGTGCTTGGCATCATCGGTGACGCGAATCCGGGCTCCGGGCCGATGCCGGCAGCCGGCGAGAGCGCACCCGTCGCAGCATCCGTCGGGTGAAATTGTATTACGTTTGTTGCCGGCGCCGCTGAAAATGGCGCAGCCACGTTGTGATTATCTACCGTGGTGTTTGGGACCGCTTCCTGAGCGCGAGCAGCGCCCGCCGCCCCAAGCCCAAGCATCAACAGCACTGCCACATGTTCCCTCTTCATGATGTTCCTCTCAGAGGTTTGACCCCACGCCTGGAATCAGCCCCCTCTGCTACGGTAAACAAGACCAAGGGTCTTTGTCTACGTTCTTTCGACGGTTGGATGCAAAGAAAAACGGGGCAGGGAGGGTTGCCCACATGGAACAAGTGGTAAATCTTTAGGACCGGTCTCTAGCGGCCGTGCCTAAGGTAGTCGTCGGTCTTATTCAGCCAGTCTTCCCGCGGCGGATTGAAAACATCCAAATCAACGGTGTCTTCTATTGCCCAGGCTTCGTGTGGCATGTGCGGCGGAATGCAGAGCACTTCTCCCGCTCGCACCACGATCTCTTTGCCATCGATGGCGAATTTCAAAGCGCCTTCCAAAATGTAGGTCACCTGCTCGTTGTGATGATGATGCAGGGGCACGTGCGCGCCCTTCTTCATCAGCACGCGCGCCAGCATAATCTTATCCCCAACCACCATCTCACGGTCAATCTGTGGATTCAACTGCTCGCGCTCCACGCTCTTCCAAGTTATGTACTTCAACTCCGGAGCAGCGCTCATGTTTTTTCTCCGTACAGTTTTGCCGCGTTATCGT
The DNA here is from genome assembly GCA_963718945.1 of uncultured Acidobacteriota bacterium. Taxonomy (GTDB): domain Bacteria; phylum Acidobacteriota; class Terriglobia; order Acidiferrales; family UBA7541; genus Acidiferrum. Next base: position 404,819 of record CAVRAJ010000002.1, read on the forward strand.
GAAGATACATTCGCGCCAGCTCGAGGGCTTTTTCTTCGCTGAACGCGCCCTCCGAGACCAGTTCGGCCAGCGCGGCGGCGACTGCGGTGCGCGCCGACCGCGACGCAAGCCAGAAGGTCTCCTCTGCTCCCACGGCGTCGTTGAACGGAAACGCATCTGAGCCGAACATAATCCTGTCCGGGAAAAGTGAAATCCATTGCTTCAAAATTCTCTTTAGCTCTGAGGGATAAACGTAATACCCCATCAACGACGAATCCGTGTACACGTTCTTGGCCGCCGTCATCCAGATCATGTCAAGCGTGTAAGGATAACCGCCGTGGATCAGTACGAAGTTTACCTTGCTGTACCTCGGGTCGCGCACCACATTTTCGAGATTCAGCGGATTCCCGTTGCGCATGCTGAAGTAATCGCCGATGCCCACGGCGCTGTGAAAATGCACGGAAAGATTCAATTTCCCGGCTTCGTCGATCAGCACTCGAAAGATGTAATCCTGAAACGTCCGGTATTCCTCTTCCGTGGGAACCCCGCCTGCATGGAATCGAGAGTAAATCGCCGCGGCCTTCTCCCTTGGCGGATCGCTGAAATAGAGCGAGCGTAAATAAGCTGCCTCGAATTTCATGGCCACTCCGCCCTTTTTCTTGTTGTCGGCGATTGTTTGCCGTACGAAGTCCTCGTAACCCGCGAGGTCGGCAGGCAGAATGTCCAGATTTTCCTGCTTCATATAGCGATGCAGGACCTTTTCCTGCAAAGGGATGTAAACGCCCATGTCCGGGTTCTTTCCCGTCTGGTCACGGTTGTCGAGCGGGAAAAGGAACGAGTCCACGAAGAAGACCCAGTGAAAACGCTTGGGATCGAGATACGGCGCGAAGGCCACGCGGTTCGCGAGACAGGTTTCGATATTTAGTTTGTCGAGAATGCTATCCCAATAAGCCGTGCCGCCAGTTGCTTCAGCCGCCTTTTTTCTCTCGATTAGCCATTTTGCGTGTTCGGGCTTGAAATCGTCGAATGGATAGTTGAAAAGGAACTTTGCCGCGGTCACGAACTCCGGATTGCTATCGCTCAATCGTAAAACGCTGCTCTCGCCGGGGGGTGCGGCCATGGCGTCCATGTCGGAGTCATCGGGAAACGTAGCGTGGGAATGGTTGTCGTAAATAGGAATTTGATCGATCTGTTTCAGAAGTCTTTCGTAGATCTTGGGGACGTCCGCGCCCGCAAGCGGCCTCGCCTGTCCAGCCGCATTGGCTGCACATGCGAGCGCAGCCATCCCACCAAGAATCGCTGCCTTGCCCATATGAATCAAACTTCTCGTCATCCTATTCCCCAAGACTCACTGCCCTTCGGTAGGCAGGACAGCCATTCTTGTCTGTCCTCCTTCCTCTTCAATTCAAATCTTGCAAGTCTCCCAGGCAGAATGGTCCGCATTACCGCGCAACTGCCGCGCGCCAGCGAGAAGACACGCGCTGCATCCGCTCCAGTGCTTCTTCAAGCAGGTGGCGTGCACTGACCAGTGAGAACCGCAAATAATTGCTCCCGCCGGGGCCAAACGCTGCTCCGGCAATTCCCGCAACGCCTGCCTCCTCCAGAAGAACCTTCGCCACTTCTTCCGCGGCCAAGCCGGCATCCTCGATGTTCACCCACGCATAGAACGCACCGCCGGGCAGTTGGCACCGGAACCCGGGAACGCTGTTCAATCCAGCCACGAAGAGATCGCGGCGCTTGCGGTACTCCTCGACCATCGCATCTACTGCTTGGGTGGAGTCGCGCAGCGCTTCGATCGCCGCCACCTGCGTGAATTCCGCCGCGCACGTGAACGTATTCAGCACCAGCAAATCCATCGCGTCCACCACCTGTTTGGGCGCCACCGCGTATCCCAGCCTCCAGCCCGTCATCGCAAAGCTTTTCGAAAATCCGTCAATGATGATCGTTCGCTCCGCCATCCCGGGTAATGCCCAAATGGACTCGTACTCCCCGTCGAATAAAATCCGCGCATAGATTTCGTCAGAAATAATCCACAGGTCGTGCTTTACCGCCAACTCCGCAATCTTCTGCAGCGCTTCTGCGCTAAACACCGTTCCTGTCGGATTGTTGGGAGAATTGAAGATCAGTGCCGTCGTTCGCGGCGTGATCTTCGCGGCAATCTCTCCGAGATCAGGTTGAAATCCGTTTTTTTCTTCCAGCCCGAATCCCACCGCCTTCGCGCCCAATCCGCGCGTAAACGACGGATAAATGGGAAACCCCGGATCAGGGTAAAGCACTTCGTCGCCCGGCTCGATCAGCGCCATCATCGCCAGCGAGAGCGCCATCTTGCAACCTGGCGCCACCAGAACTTGTTCCGGACTCGCTTCTAGCCGCCGCGTCCGCTTCAAATACTCTGCAATCGCTTCGCGCAGCGCGGGAATGCCCCGGGTGGACACATAGCGGTCGCGTCCCGCGGCAACCGCAGCGCGCACGGCGTCCACCACCGGCGCTGCCGCGTGGAAATCCGGCTCGCCAAGCTCCAAATGAATAATCGAACGCCCTGCGCGTTCGAGTCCCTTCGCGCGGGAATACACGGCCAGCGCCCCTTCGCCGTTCAGTTGGGAAACACGTGAAGCAATTCGTCGCATGGTCTTCCGCAGAATCCTATCATTTTGACGCGAGAATTGGGCGGCAAGACCGCCAGAGCCGCTACACAAATCAACTCTCGGCAAAAAATAGGGGCACGAAATTTCGCGCCCCTCGAATCATTCGTCCCCGTTCCTCGGCCTAAAAGGCATACCGTAGCGAGAATTGGATCAACCGCGGCGTCCCCACCGTACTGGTGATCGTGCCAAACGGCGATGTTGTCAAAATCCCGTTCACGCAATTCGGCGTCCCGGGCGCGCATTGAAAACTCTCCACGTCGGTGAATGCAGGATTGGCAAAGTTGGCGTGATTCCAAATGTTAAAGAAGTCGGCTGTGAACCGCAGCTCCTGCCGCTCGGTGATCTTGAAGTTCTTGATCAGCGAGAAGTCCCAGTTCTGCTGGCCCGGACCGCGGAAGGTGTTTCGCCCCAGGTTTCCGAAGCCGGTGGTGCAGAAGTTCGGGTCGCTGGCGCACTGCGCCGGGTATAGCTGCGGCGCTAGTGCGAAAGCGCTGGGATTCAAGTATCCGTTGATGCGCGTGCCGATGCTCCCACTCGTGAGCGCGCCTGACATTGATCCGCCCGTCGCGATGCTGGCGGTTAACACGCCTGGAGCGGATCCCCCGCCCAGAAACCCCGTACCAGCTCCCGAATCGAGGACTGAGAAAGGCGCACCGGATTGAACGATGGTAATGCCGCTGACCGTCCACCCCGCCAGAACCTTGTGACTCAACCCTTCCCCCGACTTGAAAAATGGCAAGTCGTATCGGTAACTCACGGCCAGCCGGTGCGTGCGATCGAAATCGGAGAGGCCGCGCGAATCGTTGAGCGTGGATTCGTCGTTGAAGGCTGTATTGAACGCCGTGTTTCCGGTTGAAGTCGCGTCGGTCGATCTGGCGAACGTATAGGCGGCCTGAAAATACCCGGCTCCCCAGCGCCGCGACAATGTGGTCTGGAGCGAATTATAATGCGAGTAAGCATCGTTGGCGAAGAGCTGGAATCCGCTGTACCCGTTGATGCCTTGCGCTCGTGAACGGGCGATTGCGTTGTTAAAGGTGTTCGTCGTTATGACGCAGGGACTTGGGTTGCAAAACGGACTGCTGATATCCACGGGATTCGTTGGCGTGGCGTCCTGTGACTGAAGTGCATCACGCGTTTCGCGCAAGTGAACGGAATGCGTGCCCACGTAACCAACCTCTAGCACCCATTGCCTTCCGAGCGAACGCTGTACCGTTAGGTTCCATTGCTGCGTGCTCGGGACAACAAAGTGACGCGGTACCGCCAGTCCGAAAATGCCCAGAGAATTGAGTGGTCCCGGGCAGCCGCTTCCGCCGGCCGTTCCATACTTCGCGGACTGCGTCGTATCGCCCCCGGGAAAGCCCTGGAAAACGTTCAAGCACGGGACGAAATTCGGGTCCAGTGTTCCGGCTTGCGGCAATGCATTCGGGTTGGGACTCGGGCAACCCGCTAGCGGCGTCGCGGAGAAGTAGGATCCTAAACAACCTGGCGCTCCTCCGCCAAATGCCACCGGAAGAAACGGAGTCTCAAAGGACAATTGGTCCGCCGTGCCAACGTCCTCACGCACATAATAGATGCCATACCCGGCGCGGATCGTCGTGTTGTGATGCCCAAAGAGGTCGTAAGCGAGACCGACGCGCGGCCCAATGTTCGTCGAGTAGTTGTTGTTGAACGTCGTGTCATTCGCATCCCCAGTCAATCCCGCCAGGTTCAGCTTGTTCACGCATGATGGATAGATGAAAGGAAATTTCCCGGCATTCGCCAGCGTTGGATCTAGATTCCCGATATGGCAGAGGTCGTCATGAAACGCTCCGAACATTTCCGTTCGCACTCCCAGGTTCAGCGTCAGATTGGGCCGGATCTTCCAGTCATCCTGCGCAAATACCGCGTAGTTATTGGACCGGTACTCATGATTGGAAAGGCCGCCGCCCCCGAAGCTGAATTCTGGCGCGCCAAGTAGAAAATTCTGGAAGTCGGTCGTCGCGACGCCTGCCAGCGGTCCCGACCCCACTGGGGTATTGGTGAAGAACAGCTCGCCGTTGAATACCTGCGGAAAGTTCTTGTCCAAATTCACACGAGTGAACTCGCCGCCGAAGCGAAACACATGCTGGCCCTTTACCCAGCTCACGGTGTCCACAAAATTGACGTTGTTCTGGTTCTGCGACTGGTTGCCGAAAGGCGCAGGTCCAATCTCGAATCCAGAGCTCTCGAAAATGAACTTATAGATCGAGTCCGTCACGCTGTTGGTTGGCCGGTCGATTCCCAGGTCCGTGGCTGTCACCGGCGCTATGTTGCTCAGCACGTCGTTGATGTGCACGAGCCCAAACCTGAATTCATTCACGAGTGTCGGCGAAAAGAGATGTGTCTCCGTAATATTCAAGAAGCGCGCTTTCACCGGCGTATCAAACGGAAAGTTTAGCGACGAAGAGCTGACGCTGCTGGCCAGCGTGCTGCCCAGGGATTCCTGCAGGTCGCCGCCTCCGAAAGGAAGAAAACTCTCGGAATCGGAGAAGAAAAACCGCGCCGACAATTTATCTTGCCCGCTGCGAAATTCGTGGTCCCAGTTGGTCGTGAACTGGTCATCGGTATATTTCCCCGGCCGGCTGATGGCGAAGGCCCCCGTGGCCGGATCGCTGCTCGGAATCAGCAATCCGTTAGTCGCCCCGCCAAACTGGTTGCTTTGAAAATTCAGTAATTTCAACACCACCGGATCGATCGGCGTCGTCGTATTCCCGAAAAAGGCTTGTGAAAGAGACGCTTCCGATCGGTCCGCCGGAAGCGACGGAATCGTCGTGGTGATAAGCGTGCCCGGCGAATCGCCGCTGCGCTGCCGCGTGCCCTGATAGTTCAAGAAAAAATATCCAAATTTTTCACGTCCCACTGGTCCGCCCAGGCTTCCGCCGAAGATGTTTTGTTTGATGTCCGGACGAGCCACACCGTCGCGATTCAGAAAGAAATCGTTGGCGTTCAAAACATTATTCCGGAAAAACTCATAGGCATCGCCGTGAAACTCTTTCGTGCCGGACTTCAGAATCGCGTTGACGTTTCCACCTCCATCGCGCCCCTGGCTGGCATCGTAGAGAGACGTCTGGACCTTGAACTCCTGAATCACATCCGGATTGGGAAGCGGAACGTAAGTAGCTTGTGCTACGTTGTAGTCCGTGGCGCTGATTCCTTCGATCAAAAAATTGTTGTTGTCCTCGCGCTGGCCGTTTACGAAGAGCTTCACGCTTCCGCGCCCAAGCTGCGCCGCCGCGTTCAGGTCGCTCTGCGCGCCGGTCGAGAGCGTAAGGAGTTGCTGGTAATTCTGCGTTGCAAGAGGAAGTTCCCGGATCGTGGACGTGCCCAGAGATTGGCCCGTCGTGGCGTTGCTCGTTTCCACCGTCGTCACTTGCGCCGAAATCTCCACCTTTTCCGATACCGTCCCCGGTTTCAGCGTCATCGTTACGCGCGTCGTTTCCGTCACGCGCACTTCGATCTCCGCCGCTTTCGCTTCCGCAAAGCCCGATTTGTTCACAACTACGCTGTAATTTCCCGGTGGCAACAGCGCGGCAACGAAAATTCCATCCGTATTCGTTTCCAGCTTGCGCATGATAGATTCCGTGCGCGCATCGATAATTTGCACTTCCGCGCCGGCCACTGACCCGCCGGTTGTATCCACGACCACGCCATTGATGGCGCCAGTCGCGCCGCCTTGTCCATACGCTTTCCCGCCCGCGAGCATGCCCGCGAGCAACAACACCCCTGAAAATACTCTCAACATACCCCGCATGATTTCACCCCCAAGTGTTCAGACTTCAGGACTTCTTTTCCGTAAGCAACAACATTTCGAGTGAACAATTCCTTGGATCTCGCCAATGCCTCCGCGATACCGCGCGAAGACTGGCGAATATTTGCTCTTTTTGAAACTAGCCATTCACTCTCATTGTGTCAACAAGCGCGTGCATAATTGCCTTTGATGAATCAAATCGCCTTGAGTTACGTCGCCCTTCCACACATTCTCTGTTTTCACACGATTCCCAATCATCGCTTGACGCGGTCCATACCCGGCGAGACCATTGCCTCAAGGCCACACGGGCGCAACCTATCCTGCCTGCCGTCCGTCTTACGAGATAGCAGTTCGGCCAGCGTCCCCGATGGGGGTGACACATGACTTACCGCAATGCGTTTCGTTCGGTCTTTTCTCTCTCCTTGCTCTTCACTCTTTCGGCCGGCTTCCGTCCAGCACTCGCCGATTCCAGCCATGCCCGCATCATCCGCCTGAGCCTTGTCCAGGGCGATGTGCGCTTCACTCGAGAGGCTAAGGGAGACCCTCTCGCGGATCAAAAAGCGGTCTGGGAAAAGGCGGAGCAGAATCTACCGGTCCGCCAGGGCTACGTTCTTGCCACTGACAATGGCCGCGCCGAAGTCGAATTTGAGAATGGTGCGATGGCCTTTCTCAGCGAAAAGACCGTTCTCGAGTTTTACGACCTTTCCCTCGATGACGGCGCGCGCACCACGCGCCTCGTTCTCCGCCAGGGTTCCGCTTCTTTCTACGTGAACCCCATAAACGGGGAGTATTTCAGTGTCACAGGCGGCGATTTCACGGTAGTCGCCAGCTCTAAAGGCTCCTTCCGCGTCAATAATTTTGACGACGGCAGCAATGTCGCTGTTCTAAGCGGCCGCGCTTCCGTTCTGCACAAGAAAGATACGACAGCGCTCAGCAAGGGCCAGTCGCTTTCCATGAAGGCCGGAGAAGATACCATCAGTACCGCGGGTCTTGCCGCCGCCGACGATTTCGACCGTTGGGTCTCTGGCCGCATTGATACCGTCTCCGCAGCCACTAACGCTTCACTTCAGTACACAAACACCCCCTATTACGCGCCAGGATTCGCTGATCTTTATACTTACGGCGCATGGAACTCCTGCGGCGGCTATGGGTTCGGCTGGCGACCCTTCGGTGTCGGCTTGGGGTGGTCGCCATTCTCCTCTGGACAATGGCTGTGGGATCCCGGATTCGGCTGGACTTTTGCCAGCTTCCAACCCTGGGGCTGGGCTCCTTACCACTACGGCGGCTGGCTCTTCGATGCTTCGTGCGGCGGTTGGTTTTATTCGCCGCCGGCCTATTACGGATATGGAGGATATGGTGGCTATGGTGGTCACCCCAAAAGACCTCCTCATCCCATCGTCCATCCGCCTCACCCTCTTTATCGAGCGTCCACGGCCGTGTTTGTTCGTCAAAACGGAAAACTCGGTATCGTGCCGATGAACCCGCTCGATAAGGCTGGCAAGCCTCCTCTGAATATTGAGCACGGAGTCTTTTCGCTCGATGCTGTCAAGGGCACTACGCAACCGCTCATGCCAGCAGGCGCGCAAAGGTGGGAGACTGTGAAATCGCCGCCACATGACGCATTGAGAAGCGCTCTCGTTGCCGCCTCCGCCCCAGAACGCACGTCGCGCACGCTTCTTGAAGGAAGCGGCGGAACGCGCATCGCTTCCGTCAGCCGCAATTCTTCTATCGTCTACGACTCCCGCGAACACCGTTTCGTGAACGGAAATGCCGCTCCGCTTTCGCAGAAAGAAGGCCGGGAAGCGTTTGCGGAAAGAAACGCGTCCGGCGTTCTGAGAAACGAACACATCATCGAAGGGCAGCGAAATGGCTCGTCACGAGGACCGGGCGCGCGCGTCCCCGCTGGTCCGATTTCGGCTCGCGCCACAGCTCCGCCCTCTCGCTCCATGGCACCTCCTCCGGCACCTCGCTCGTCGTTCGGCGGTGGCGGCGGCTTTCGAGGTGGCGGTTCCTCGGGCGGCGGCGGTTTCTCCCGTGGCTCGTCAGCCCCTTCCGCGCCCGCATCTCATGTCTCGGCTCCGTCGGCTGGGGGCGGCGGCGGGCGTCCGCACTGAAACAATCCTGCTTCTTGATCCGGAAAAGAAAAACGGTCCCACGATTTGGGGCCGTTTTTCCTATGCAATAAGTTGACTTGGGCCTTAACTTGACTTCGCCTTTTCCTGTCCTTTCAGGAAAAGAGCATTCCGGCGTATCCCACGACCGCGTTGAAATCCCCGGATACATCTGCCGACGTCGCGTAGCAGACCAACTCCGGCCGCACAGTTCCCAGGCTGTGCAGTGCAGTCAGCATCGCAACCGTTGGCCCAAGGCCGCACATGGAAATCGCCTCATTCCGGCACGTGTCATAAAGCCTGCGCGCATCCAGCGCCAGGATTTGTTCGATCGCTTTGCCGTCTTTGATCCGCGTCATTTCGTCATTCTCATAGTGATTTAAGTCCGAGGTTGTCAACAGAAGTATTTCCTCGGTGGAAGCCGCAAGCACACGTCCAATCCCTTCGCCCACGGACACCAGATCTTCGAATCGCAGCGTTCCGAGCGCGATGGGCACGAACGTAAACTCCAGCTTCAAAACCTGCAAAAATGGAATTTGTACTTCGAGCGAATGCTCGGTGTTGTGAGCCACGCTATCTTCGCGCAGCAGCGGGCACGCTGTTCGCAACGCTTCCGCCAGCGGCTCATCGATCCCCGCATCGCCGAGCGGCGTCCGCCACGCCCCGCTCGATAGAATCGCGGCATTCTCTCCGCGCGGGTAATGTCGCACGCCGAGAATCACGATTTTCCTCGGAATCGCCATTCGCGCATACACCGCTCCCGCCACCTGCCCCGAATAAATATATCCCGCATGAGGCACCAGGCACGCCTTCGCGCGCACCGGCACGGCGTCCTTTTCAATCTTGGTGCATTGCTTGACGAGCGTGCTTAATTCCGTTGGATTGGAGGGATAGAATCGGCCGGAAACAGCGGGCGGGCGAAGCATGGCTCAACTCCGCGAATCACAGAGGCTTCGAGGGTTTGCCTGTGATCTTCAGGGCTTGCTTCGTTGTCGGGTCGTAATAAACCGTCACTTTGTCCCCGTACTGGTAACCGCCTTTGTCGATGATCGTCTGCATTTTCGCCGCAACTCGTTGGGACAGCGCGAATGTCTCCAGTCCCAGGTCGTTCCCCTTCGCGCGCACGGTAATTTGCGCGACGTTCGCGTGCATCACGTAGCCTTCGAACTTGCCGAGTCCCACGGTCTTCGATTTCGGCTTGATCGTGTTCACGATGATCGGTACGGCTGTATCCACAATAACGGGTTTAACTATCTCGGGAACCTGCGCCCGCACCGGTGCACCGCAAAGTCCCGCCATCATCACCGCCGCGAGACCCACTCCTCCGATTTTTGCGATGGCCTTCATTCGATATCGTCCGTTGCAATTCGCAGCGACTTCAGAAACCGCACATCCTGCGGCGTCATCGTCAGCCGCGCCGCCGGCTTCTTGTCAGGAATTTGATCGAACGATTCCTGGTCAACCTGAATCCGCAACGATTCCAGGAAGCGCCGGTCTTGCGTCGTGAGCTTCGCGGCTTCTGCTGCCGCGGCATCGCGCTTTGCCAACCCGATCGTCGCGTCCAGCTTCAGCACGATATCGTATCCGTGCGCGCGCACTCCGGCGATGGCACCTGTAATTCGGTCGGAGTCGGACACCGTATCGTTGATCGCGTGTCCCAATTCACGCAGCAAGTTTTTCAGGTGATCGTCGAGTTGCAAGGGCGGCTCTCCCTCACTTCATTTGTCATTTTAGGCTTGCACTTCTTAGGATACAAGTCACCTCCTTTCGCTTTGTCTCCAATAGGTTCACAGTCCTTTTGTCCAGGCCAAATGGGCCTCTTCGCACCATTTGGTGCGTGGCCGCGGGCGCGGGTTGCACGAGTCACCAGCCACTACATACCGTTACTCCCTTAACTTCACGATTCACGCTAAGATGCACTCATGTCTTCAGCCGCCACTTCACCCTCAGCGGCGCCTCGCCAGCGTGGTTTCCATCGCTTTTGGCGCGCGCTGCGCCAGTTATTCCTCGAGGTTGTCGGCGCTCTTTTTGCGGTTCTCGGCTTGGCCTGGCTCAATCTCGCTCTGCGCTCCTGGACCCACGACGTGGCCCACTGGCTCATCGCCACGGCTGTCGCTGTGGCACTATTGTTCTTTTTTTTCGCGGTAACTTCGTTCCGCCGCGCTCGCAAGCTGTAATCTATTCCTTGCAGGGACACGGCATACCGTGCCCGCGCCCGACTTGCCGGTTCGCGATTGGCTGAAAATATTGGCGCAAAATGTCTGACACAAAATCCAATCCTCCCGGCGAACGCAAAGCTCTCTTCACAACTCTCTCCGGCCTTCCCATCGATCGCCTCTACACCCAGGATGATCTCCCCGTCTCGAATCCAGAATCGTCCATCGGCTACCCCGGCGAGCTCCCTTACACGCGCGGCATCTACCCCACGATGTACCGCGGCCGCCTTTGGACCATGCGCCAATACGCAGGCTTCGGCACCGCCGTCGAATCCAACCAGCGCTATCGCTATCTCCTCGGCAAGGGCCAGGCCGGCCTCTCCGTAGCCTTCGATCTCCCCACGCAAATCGGCATGGATTCCGACCATCCCCTCGCTCTCGGCGAAGTCGGCAAAGTCGGCGTGGCCATCGATTCCCTCGAAGACATGGAAACTCTTTTCGACGGCATCCCTCTTGAAAAAGTCTCCACTTCCATGACCATCAACTCCACCGCCGCCATCCTTCTCTGCCTTTACGTCGCCGTCGCCAAAAAACAAGGCGCCAATCTCGCCAAAATTTCCGGCACCGTGCAAAACGACATCCTCAAGGAGTACATCGCCCGCGGCACCTACATTTATCCCGTTCGACCCGCCATGCGCATCGTCACCGACATCTTTGCCTGGTGCCGCGACAATCTCCCCAAGTGGAACACCATCTCCATCTCCGGCTATCACATTCGCGAGGCTGGCTCAACCGCCATCCAGGAAGTTGCTTTCACTCTCGCCGACGGTATCGCCTACGTTCAAGCCGCGCTCGATGCCGGCCTCGCCGTCGACGAATTCGCTCCCCAGCTCTCCTTCTTCTTCAACGCCCACAGCGACCTCCTCGAAGAAATCGCCAAGTACCGCGCCGCCCGCCGTCTCTGGGCCAAAATCATGCGCGACCGTTTCGGCGCAAAAGATCCGCGCTCGCTCCTCCTTCGCTTCCACGCCCAAACCGCCGGTTCTTCCCTCACCGCACAGCAACCAGAAAACAATATCGTCCGCGTCGCCATCCAAGCCCTCGCCGCCGCTCTCGGCGGCTGCCAATCCCTCCACACGAATTCCATGGACGAAGCTCTCGCCCTCCCCACCGAGGATGCCGCGCTAATCGCTCTCCGCACGCAGCAAGTCATCGCCCACGAAACCGGCGTCACCAACACCATCGATCCGGTCGCCGGCTCCTACGCCATCGAGCACCTAACCGATGAAATCGAGCAGGGCGCCGCCGATTACATCTCGAAGATTGATTGCCATGGGAGGAATGTTGCGCGCCATCGAATCCGGTTTCGTCCAGGGCGAAATCCAAAAAGCCGCCTACGATTTTCAGCGCGCCGTAGAATCCAAAGACCAAATCATCGTCGGAGTGAATGACTTCATTGCAGAAGAAGACCGCACCATCCCCACCCTCCGCATCGAACCCGAAATCGAGCGCTCCCAAATCGCCCGCCTAAACGCCCTCCGCGCCAAACGCGATTCCGCCAAAACGCAATCTGCCCTAGCCGAACTCCAGCGCCGCGCCGCCACCACAGAAAATCTCCTCCCCACCATCCTCGCCGCCGTAGAATCCCGCGCCACCGTCGGCGAAATCTCCGACACCCTCCGCCGCGTCTTCGGCGAATACCAGGAATCCGTTATCATCTGACGCTGGCCACCAAACTCAAGCGTGACACCTTTGGAAGTCGCCCTGCCTCTTCGGCTGGGGTAGAGGGTCAGTCTCCGGTAAGCGCCGTTTACCAGGACCCTGGGTATTGGTTCTCCGCGCGCTGGAGTATAGGATATAGAAGGTCGCAAAAACATGAACCGGCATCTCCTTTTGTCGCTTCTCGTTATCGCGTGTGTTTCATTCACCGGCGTCGCGCAAACGTCGCAATTGAGGCTACCATCTCGCGACAAACAGACACTTTTGACGAAAGCTCGCAGGGAGACGTAGGTGCGCAGTTCTGGCTCGGCACTGGATATGAGCAAGGCTGGTTTGGACAAGGCCGACTACCGGGAGGCCCTGAAGTGGCTGCGAAGGGCGGCGGAGCACGGCGAGCAAAACGCGCAGAATTCCTTGGGGGTAATGTATGAGGAAGGCGAAGGAGTGCCACAGAGTGACGTACTAGCCGCCAAATGGTACAGAAAACGGCAGAGCACGTTCGCGATTTGCGGCGCGGGTTCGGGCAGAAACAATCTAGGACTGCTCTATTTGGACGGCGGTCGCGGTGTTCCCAAAGACGATTGTTCGAGCTTATATGTGGTTCCGCTTAGCGGGCGTGGACAGTAAACCTAGTTACGCGAAAGCACAAATGACTGCTGCTCAAGTTGGAGAAGCCGAGCGAATGGCAACAGAATGGAAAAACTCTCACCCTGAGCGGTAAGTCCCCGTTAGTCGTTTTTCAGTCCAACAGCCGTTGTCTCTATCATTCGTCCAAAAGACGAAGCCCGACAAGACAAGCAAGAAGCACGGCGGTCGAGGCGAGGAACACGGACGAGACCGGGATATCGGCGTGACAGGTGCGAGTAGCCAAAATACAACCGCTACCCCCGCCCACTTTTATGGCTGTGCGAGCGGCTCTCCTTACGGCGAGTTTGGGAGGCTGGGTCGAGTCGCTCGGGAACGGATACCCGCATTCGCAGCGCTCAGCGCTGTCAGGACTCACGAGTTCGCACTTGGGACATTCCTTCATCGAAAAAGACCGTATCTGAGAATCTACTTAAGGACAACGGCCTTTCAGCCTGCCCTTACGCGCTTATCACTGCCTGGCACGGGTTACCGGAAACTGACCCACTACCTCGGGTTGACCAAAGCCCAAGCTGTCGCGGCACTCGCGCTATAGTATCCTTCCCCTCCGGAACCTCCATGAAGCTAATCCTCGCCTCCGCCTCCACCCGCCGCGCAGAAATCCTCCACGACGCCGGCTTCCGCTTCGACGTCAGTCCCGTCCCCCGTCGACGAAACTCCGCTACCCGGCATGAAGCGCCCACGACTCTCGTCCAGCGCCTCGCCAACGCCAAAGCCGAACTCGCCGCCGCTCGCGCCGCGGGGGCCCCGCCATCGTCATCGCCGCCGACACCAGGTCACCCTCGAGGGCCGCATCTTCGGCAAGCCCCGCTCCACCGACGACGCACGCCACATGCTCGAAAAACTCTCCGGCCGCACCCACGCCGTCCTAACTGGCGTCACCCTAATTCGCCTCCCCGACGCCGAGCGCCGCTCCTTCGTCGAGTCCACCCTAGTCCATTTCGCCCAGCTCTCCGCCGAAGAAATCTCGCGTTACCTCGCCACCGAAGAGCCCCACGACAAAGCCGGTGCCTACGCCATCCAGGGCCGCGCCGGCCGCTACATCCCCCGCATCGAAGGCGACTATTTCAACGTAGTCGGCCTGCCCCTGGCCCGCGTCACCCAAGCCCTAGCCGATCTCGGCTGGTCCGCAGACTAATCCCCGCCTCTCCTCCTCATTTCCGGATCCCATTTCTTCACTGGGGTTTAATTGACACGACAATCGTCATTCTGGTAGACTATTTTTGTTCAGAAGTGCGCCTCGCTTCCGCGGGACTCCCCCAAAATCCCAAATCTTTATATCGGGAGATTTTCATCCCCACCGATCGTTCCGTTGGCCGCTGTGCGGTCACGCCCGAGTGCGATCGCTCGCGGTCACACGCGAAAAGGGCCGCACACCCTTGCGCTCTTTCACGTTCACCGACGACCGCCGCAGCTGCATTCGTCGGCCTCACGAAAGCGCGGCATTTTTCTCTGCACTAAATTCTTTAGAATCAATATTTTCAACAATTCGTGTAAGTGCTGATTCTAAACAACTCGCGGAAGTACTAAACCCTTTAGAAGCAACACTTACAAAAAACCGGGGGCTCATCTCGAACATGCTCGGCACACCAATAAAAAGGGCGGCTATGTAAGCCGCCCTTCTCCATTCTCGTTTAACTCCTCGCGATGCCTAGGCCTTCTTCTCCTCCGCGGGTTTATCTGCGGGAGCAGCGGTCTGCGCAGGAGGCGGTGTCGTTTGTGCGTGCGACGCACCGGACATTCCTTCTTTGAAGCTGCGGATGCCTTCTCCGAGGCCCTTCGCTAGTTCGGGGATCTTTCGTCCTCCGAACAGCAGCAAGATAATCGCCAGTACGATCAGCCAATGAATAGGACTAAGTTCGCCCATAAAAGACCTCCACGCGGCCTGCCTGTCCGCGCTTCACGGCAACTCTAGCGCAGGAACGCCTTGCGCAGCAAGCCCATGCCCAGCCGCACGCCCTAAAGTATAACACGCTCATCCCCGGCCCGCCGCGTCACTCGCTCCCGGTCCAGATACTCAAGCAAGGGAATCGCATACTTGCGCGTTATGCCCGTCAACTCCTTGAAAACAGGCACGGAAAGGCGCTCGCCACTGGCCTTCTTATAGGCAGCCAGCTTCGCTCTCAACTCGGCCAGTGCATCGCGGTGAAAAATCAGTTCCTGCGTCACTCGTACCAGGCTCTTCTCGCGCAACAAAATTTGCAGAAGCTTCTCGGCACGCTTGGCCTCGACAGAGAGTTTTGCCAGCACTTCTTTCACCGCTGGCACGGCCAGCCCAGCCGAAGAAAATGCCTGCTCGATCTGTCCCTTCGCACGCGCTTCTTCCGGTTGCAGTGCAATCTCCGCTCCGGCACGCTTGACGAGTTCGCCCAGAACATCCAGTTTCTTTTCGCTCGCCAACTCTTCGAGCGCCGCCCGGAATATCTCCGGCCGCACGCGTCTTCCCAGGCTCGCGCGCAAATCCTCGCGCGCGATTCCCGGCGACAATGGATTTTCCTTGTGAAAACGCTCGACCCGCCCGACGATTTTCCGCCGCACTTCGTCGAATGCCTTTCGCGCAAACAGAATCAGCGGCTCAGTCGAAACGATCTTCAGCTTGCCCGCCTTATGCAGCAGCTCGGCAGTTTCTCCGATTTCTTTCTCGAACCAGCCCGTGCGCGCCACAATCTCTTCAAACCCCAGTCCCAGCAACGCGCGCTCCGTCATTGCGGCGAGCATCTCTTCTCGTTCCCTGTTTTCCAGCGTTTCGAGAAATGCCGGGCGGCCCGTATCCCTCAATGTCGGCCGCCTCGCCAGCGGATCCACCACCACGCCTCCCCCAATCGTGATGACCGGCGAGAATTGCCGCACGATAAATCGGTCTCCGGGCAGGACCAACACATCATCCTGCAGGCGCAAATGCGCAAACGAACTCTGGCCTGGTGGAAGAACACTTTCGCCGTACAGCAGAATCTCCGCGATCGTCTCCGCTGTCCCCGCATGGAAATGTACGCGAGCACGATGCTTCAGCTTGCGCGCGGAAGGCAGCAGCGTGAGCCGCACATCGATCCTGCGCGTCACGCGGAAATGTCCCGGCGCGGCTAGCGTCATCCCGCGCTTCACGTCATCGTGGTCGATGCCCGCAAGATTCACGGCCGTCCGCTGCCCCGCGATCGCGCGTTCAATGGGCTTCCCGCCGGAGTGTACGCCGCGTACGCGCAGCCGTTTGCCTCCCGGGAACAACTCGACTTCATCTTCCGCTCCGATGCTCCCCGAAATTAACGTGCCGGTCACCACCGTCCCGAATCCCTTCATCGCAAACGCCCGGTCGATTGGCAGCCGGAAGAACCGCACCGCATCTTTTCCGGGAATTTCCATGGCGACGGTGTGCAGTGCCTTCTTCAGTTCGGCGAGCCCTGCTCCCGTCTTCGCGCTCACAGGAACAATCGGCGCCCGCTCCAAAAACGACTCGCGCAGATATTCTTCCACCTCCAGCCGCACCAGCCCGAGCATATCCGCTTCGACCAAATCGCTTTTCGTCAACGCTACAACACCGCGCTTCACTCCCAGCAGCCGGCAAATATCGAAATGTTCCCGCGTTTGCGGCTTGATCGATTCATCCGCCGCAATCACCAGCAGCACCAGGTCGATCCCCCCCGCCCCCGCCAGCATGTTGCTCACAAATCGCTCGTGCCCCGGCACATCCACTAGACCGAACCTCACGCCATTTTCTTCCAAAAAGGCGAAGCCCAGATCGATCGTAATCCCGCGCCGCTTCTCTTCCGCAAGTCTGTCCGGATGCGTCCCCGTCAACGCCTCGACGAGCGCCGATTTGCCGTGATCTATGTGCCCGGCAGTCCCAACAATCACGCTTTTGCTCTGGATTGGCATGGAGCCTGTAGTTCATCTGCGCTGCGCACGGCATGCCGTGCGCCATCTCGAATGCGAACTCTGACAAATGAGCCTGTCGCTTGCGATGCTACTGGAGAGAGGAAGGAAGGGTCAAACTCTGGAAATGGGCGGGGAAATCACAGCAAAGCAAAACGTGGATTTACTTGGCGGCCGCGATCTCGTCGACGATGGCCTGCGCTGCCGCTCGCGGATCTGTGGCAGTCAGTATGGGCCTGCCCACGACGATATAGTCCGCGCCCGCACGAATCGCTTCCGTCGGCGTTGCTATGCGTGCTTGATCGTCGTGTTTCGCTGTGGCAGTTGTTTCTTTGTCTCTGAGGCGCACGCCGGGCGTCACAATCAAAAACTCGCGGCCGCACACTTTGCGAATCGCGCGCGCTTCTTGCACGGACGCCACCACTCCATCTACGCCCGCTTCTTTTGCGAGCTGAGCCAGCTTGACCACGCGGCTTTTCGGTGGCCCGCCGATTCCCGTCTCGCGCATCGATTTCTGGTCCATGCTCGTGAGAATTGTGACGGCGAGCAGCCGCGGACGGTCGGCGCCCATCGGAACGCCGGCGCTGATCGCTTGCACTGCCGCCTCTAGCATCGCGCGGCCTCCCAACGCGTGCACATTCACAAGCTGCACCCCAGTCATGGCCGCGGCGGAAAGCACCGCTCCTGCGACCGTATTCGGAATGTCATGAAATTTCAGATCGAGGAAGATGCCCGGGCCCAGTGCGGCAATTTCCTTCACAGCCGCCGGACCCGCGGCCGTAAACAACTGGTTGCCGATCTTGAACATTCCCACTAGATCGGAAATTTGTTTTGCGAATTTTGCGGCAGAGGATAGAGAGTCAAAATCCAGTGCCACGATCAGGCTGCTGCGAGGATGGGCGTCGAAGCTCAAGGTCATAGGAGACCCCGATTTCGACGGGGTCAGTGTCTCTGTGGTACTTCCATTAATTCGAGCCGGACTTGGCTCACGCCCGAATGAATCAAACCGATCTTACGGGCGACACGATAGGATACATCAATTTCGCGTCCTTCTTGATAGGGACCACGGTCGTTGATGCGTACTAGTTCAAACTTCCCGTTCCGGGGATTTACCACCCGGACGATCGATCCGAACGGCAGGTTCGGATGGGCGGCGGTAAGCGCCTCACAGTCAAAGCGTTCCCCGTTGGCGGTCTTCTTTCCATTGAAGCCGGGGCCATACCAACTGGCATTGCCGACCCAAGTCTTCATCGGCTTTATAGGGGCACTCAGATGGGCAACGAGAGGAGCATCCATTACCGGAACCACGAGGAACATTAAGAGCACCCATCGAAAAGCGGCCCAGAAAACAAAGAGTGGTCGTCTCATAGTGTGTTCTTTGTGCGACTCATATCCAAAAAAGTGTAGCGGAAAAATGTCATTATGTCAACCAAAATCCGTGAAAATCTTATCCTTTATCTCCTTGACAGTAAACACTTTAACTCCAAAAAGAGCTCTCTCAAGGTCATCAACAAGTCGCTGACTGACCGTAGGGTCAGTAAAGCTGGCCGTCCCGACCTGTACCGCGACCGCCCCTACGGCTAGATATTGAAGCACGTCTTCGACCGTCTCTATACCCCCAACCCCTAAGATTGGTGTCTTTATCGCCTTATACGTTTCCCAAACCAGCCTTAAAGTGATCGGTTTTATGGATGGGCCCGACAGTCCCCCTGTCTGGTTCCCCAGGCAGGACTTTCCAGTCCACGAGTCAATCGCCATGGCCGGGTAGGTATTTGCTACCGTCAAGGCATCGGCTCCTGCGCCCTCTGCCGCACGCGCAATAACTCCAATATCTGCAACCATCGGCGAAAGCTTCACCCAGAGGGGCCGCTTGACCGCCGCCTTCCGTGCCGCCCCCACGACCTCGGCTACGAGTGTCGGATCGCCCCCAAACTGCATTCCCCCTTTCTTCACGTTGGGGCAGGAGATGTTCAGTTCATAGGCTGCCAGTCCCTCGGCATCCTCAAGGACTCGGATGACCTCGACGTAGTCCTCGACGCTGTAGCCAAAAACATTGGCGATGATTGCTGTATCGTATTTTCTCAGTACTGGGAGTTTTTCGGTGACGAACGCCCGGACCCCTATGTTCTGCAAACCTACGGCATTGAGCATTCCCGAGGGAGTCTCGCAAAGCCGGGGCGCGGGCGCACCTTCCATGGGTGCGCGGGAGAGACCTTTTACCACTAGGCCGCCGAGGCGGTTCAGGTCCACCAGGTGGGCAAACTCGACGCCGTAGCCGAACGTTCCGCTGGCTGCGAGAATGGGATTCCGCAGGCGCACCGCGCCAATTTGCACGGTCAGGTCAACACCGGCTGCGGCACTCACTTCGCGCCAGAGAATAGCACGAACTTCAGGACGGAGGCCATCCTTTACGCGATTCTCGACTTCTGAACCAAAAATTGCTCGCGAGCCGCTCCAACCGCTTCGTCGTGTTACTGCGCTTTTGGCCTGGATGGGTTAGGCGTAGGATGGGCGAGAGCTTCGCCAAGCACGTGCCCGTCGCGCGCTGCCAGAGTGATTCCGCAGAGCGCAGCGAACGTGGGGGCGATGTCCGCGGGAGTGATCTTGCCGTAGTAGACCCCGGGCCGGATCCCAAAGCCCATAAAAAGAACTGGCACGCGTTGATCATAATAGTAAGGCGAGCCGTGCATGGAACCGTAAGTTCGTCGCCTTCCTGGCGACGAAAAATCCCAAGACCAGTAGGGCTTCGGGACGATCTCCAAGTCCCCGCTTCTGGCCAGTAGAAAGCTAGCTGCCTCCGCTCTTCGAATCGGGCTCTCCGTGGCCGGTCGATCCTCAAGTTCCTCCGCCTGGTATACATCGGCAACGCCGGGGACGCTCTGAATTGCCTCGATAACCGCGTGGAGCGCCGGAGGATCCGTTTTCAGTTTGTCATACGTTCCGGGCGTGAAATACACGTCACTCCCACCCACCTCTGCCACTGCGGGTTTCGCATAGCCGCGCGCTTCCAGCGCCTTTTCAACCCGCTCCTTCACCTCCCCCAAGTTCAACCAGCCTGCGTCCACACCCGTCTTCTGCAAGTCTTCGGGAATCGGCGCACCGCCATGATCTGCGGTGAGCGCCACAACGTACCTTCCGCGCCCCACCACTTTGTCGAGGTGCGCAAAGAAGCCCGCCAGGTCGCGGTCCAGGCGTGCGAGTTCGTCCTGCACTTCCCAACTTCGCGGCCCAAATGCATGCGCCACGTAATCCACCGACGAAAAACTCACTCCCAAATAATCCGTGCCTGTGCCTTTGCCCAATCCCAGCTTATCGACGGCATCTTCCGCCATCTCCGCCAGGTAAGTCTCCGCATAAGGGCTTCCCTCCCACTGCAGGTAGAAGCTGGCGTCCGCCCCAGAACTGCCAGGCTTTCCCCGTAATGTATGCGGAAATTTCGCGCTCACTCCAGCGGGAGGCACGGCCCCAACCGCCTCCTCATCATATAAATAAGCCGATTTCGGCAGCAGCGGCGTCCACGTCTTGCCGTAGTCGTTCGAGACAGGATGCGCCTTCGCGTACTCTTCGACGAACGCAACCATTGGGTAAGCGTTCGAGGTGGTCCACGCGCCAGCGGCCGGGTCAAACCAGGTTACGGCGTCTCCCTGGTGTCCGCCCATCGTAATCGCCGCGCGCGCCTTCAACGAAAACGTCACCACCCGCGTCCCCGCTCCTGCTTGATATTTCAACTCGTCTGCAAACGCGGGCACCAGCATCCTCGATGGGCTGTCTCCGCCGTTAACGGCCGCGCCTTCGTAGCCCGTATTTTTCACCTTCGAATCATCCGTACATGTCACGCTTTTTTGCTGCTCCCGGTCCCACCACGCATTCGAAATCATTCCATGCGTCGCAGGAAACGCTCCGGTGGAAATCGTCGAGTGTCCCACGCACGTCTCGGTCGCCGCGTACGGATAGGCCGCATCGCGGAACCACGCGCCTTCGTCCACCAGGCGCTTCAATCCTCCCGTCCAATGTGCTTGAAATTTGTCAACGTAGTCCGCGCGCATCTGGTCCACAACCAGCATGACTACCAGCTTCGGCCGCGCGAGCGCCTTTGTTCCAGTTGTCTTCAACGCTTGTGCTCCAGCGCAAGGCACAAACGCCATCCCGATCCAGAGGAGGGAGACGACTCCGCAGGTCACCTTCAACGTTTTCCAATTTGCGCGAAATGCTTTTGTCACCAACATATCCACCTCGTTCAGTATGTCGCGCGGCAGTTTATCACGCCGTCCGAGCTTCCAAAGCCGCGGTAAGTCAGCGTCAGTGCCCCCGCCAGTCATTCGTCACGAGTCACCAGTCACTATGCTAGGATTACCCGAGCATGCGCATCGTCGAAAAAGCCCAATTGATGTCCGCCCCGGAGATCGACCGCACCTTGCGGCGCCTGGCTCATCAAATCGTCGAAAAAAGCGGCGGTACCAAACATCTCGCGCTGATCGGCATCCGCCGCCGCGGCGTGCCCCTGGCGCAACGTATCGCCCAAGCCATGCGCGGCATCGACGGCGTCAACGTCCCCGTCGGCACGTTGGACATTACTCTCTATCGCGACGACCTCTCGAAAGTCGCCACCCACGCCGTTCTCCAATCCTCTGATATCACTTTTGGAGTTGACCAAATGGACCTCGTCCTCGTCGACGACGTCCTCTACACCGGCCGCACCATCCGCGCCGCAATGAACGGCCTTTTCGACCTCGGCCGCCCTCAGCGCGTTTCTCTCTGCGTGCTCATCGATCGCGGCCACCGCGAAATGCCCATTGAAGCCCAGTTCGTCGGCCGTACCGTGCAGACCAGCGATACCGAAATCATCGAAGTGCGCCTCCGCGAGATCGATAATGAAGAGCGCGTCGTTCTCGTCGATCGCCAGGAGCCGTAGTTGAAACAGGATTCTTCGCTTTACCGTCAAAGAGTGCAAATGTGACTTTTCGTTTTCGCGACCTTCTGGCTCTCGAACCGCTCTCCGCGGACGAACTTACTTTTCTTCTCGACCAAAGCCGGCCTTTTCAGGCAATCCAGCGCAATCCCCTCAAAAAACTTGCCACGCTCCGCGGCAAAACCGTCGCGCTCGCCTTTTTCGAAAACTCCACTCGCACGCGCATCAGTTTTGGCACTGCCGCCTCTCGCCTCGGCGCCGACACCATGAACCTCCAGGCGGAATCTTCCAGCGTGAAAAAGGGAGAGTCTCTCCTCGACACGGTGCATACGCTGGACGCCATGAAACCCGACTGCCTCGTTATGCGCCACGCGGCTTCCGGTGCCGCGGAGTTTGTCGCGCGACATCTCGATATTCCCGTTATCAACGCCGGCGACGGCACTCACGAGCATCCCTCGCAGGGCCTGCTCGACGCTCTCACCATCCGCGATCGCAAAGGCTCTCTCGAGAATTTGAAAGTCACCATTCTCGGCGACATTTCGCACAGCCGCGTGGCTCGCTCCAACATTCACCTTCTCGCAAAATTCGGCTGCCGCTTCACGCTCTGCGGCCCGGCCATGTGGGTTCCGCGCGAACTCGAAAGTATTGGCCCGCCCGGTGCTTTCATTCGGCGTGTGTTTCGAATTGAAGAAGCTCTCGAGGATGCCGACGTCATTCTCGTTCTTCGCGTGCAAACCGAGCGTCTCCACGAGCCTGCGCTTTCGGCCGCGGACTACATACTTCTCTATCAGCTCAACGCTGAGCGCCTGCGCCGCGCCAAGCCCAATGCCATCATCCTTCACCCCGGCCCGATGAATCGCGGTGTCGAGATCACTCCCGAAGTCGCCGACGGTCCGCGGTCCTGCGTTCTCGAGCAAGTCACCAATGGGATCGCCGTGCGCATGGCTCTGCTCTTCTTGCTCCTGGTGAGCGGCTCGGAAAATTCGGCGGAAGTGGCCAATCCCGCCGAGGAAGAGCAACAGCCGCGCAATCGCCGCGCAACCGACAAAAAAGAAAATTCTTCCGCACCCTCGGACAAGGACCCTTCGCATGCTGCTCGTTAAGAACGGCCGCGTCATCGACCCCGCCACGCAGACGGATGCGCCGCGCGACGTTCTTCTCGACGGCGACAAAATCATTGAAATCGCGGAACCCGGAAAAATCGCGCAGGATACATCGGCAGAAATGTTCGACGCGGCCGGCCTCATCGTCGCTCCCGGCTTCATCGACCTGCACGCGCATCTTCGCGAGCCCGGCCAGGAATCCTCTGAAACCATCGAGACCGGTACGCGCGCCGCAGCCCGCGGCGGGTTCACAGCCGTCTGCTGCATGCCGAACACAAAACCTGTCAACGACAACGCCAGCGTCACGCGCTTCATTCTCGATCGCGCCAAAACCAGCGCCAGCGTCCGCGTCTGGCCCATCGGCGCCGCCAGCGTCGGCAGCAAAGGCGAAGCCATTGCTGAAATCGCCGCCATGAAGCAAGCCGGCATCGTCGCCGTTTCCGACGACGGCAAACCCATCGCGACGGCAAAACTCACGCGCCAAGTGATGGATTACTGCCGCTCGCTTGATCTCCTCGTCATCGAGCATTCCGAAGATGCTTCGCTCGCCGCCGGCGCCGTGATGCGCGAAGGCATAACGTCCACGCGGCTGGGCCTTTCGGGTATGCCTGCGGCAGCGGAATCCGTCTGCGTTGCGCGCGACGTCCAACTCGCCGAACTCACCGGCGCGCGTCTTCACGTCGCGCACCTCTCCGCAAAAGCCTCGCTCGATCAAGTGCGCTGGGCCAAGCAGCGCGGCCTCCGCGTTACGTGCGAAGTCACGCCGCACCACTTCACTTTGATCGATGAGGATGTCCAGTACAACTCGCGCTACAAAATGAATCCGCCGCTGGCCGCGCGCGAAGACCGCGAGGCTCTGATCGCCGGTCTTGCCGACGGCAGCGTCGACGCCATCGCCACCGATCACGCTCCCCACGAACCCGCCCTCAAAGATGTCGAGTTCGACCGCGCCCCCTTCGGGATCCTCGGCTTTGAAACCGCGCTCGCCCTTTCTCTCGAACAACTTGTCCACTCCAACCGCCTCTCGCTCACACGTATGGTCGAACTCTTCACCACCGGCCCCGCCCGCGTCCTCGGCATCGAACGCAATATCGCCGCCGGGCAACCGGCCGACCTCACCATTTTTTCCACCACGCACGAATGGGGCTACGATGTAAAGCAATCCTCCAGCAAATCGCGCAACTCCCCCTTCGATGGACGCACCTTCAAAGGCGCAGCCATCGCTACCATCGTCGCAGGGCGCATCGTTTATAAAATGTAGGCTCGGGCTTTAGCCCAGTGGTTCGTAATTTCCGGTCTTCACTGAACTTGGATGGGCTGCCTCTTTTGCAGCATCCTCAAGATCCAGAATCCTGCCGCGCCGGCAGCCAAGTGCTTCAGTGTGTGCCCGCTGATCGTACGTTGGTCGAGCGAGAAAATCTGACGATCCGCGGTTTCAAAGATTTTCGCCATCACATAAAAACCGAAAACTACAGCGAAATCGAAGCCGTGCGTATACCGCGGCGGCAACAAAAGAAGAATAGGCAGAATGAGCACGGCATATACCTGCACCGCCGCATAAAATCGCAAATCACTCGCTCCAACCGTTTCGGTGTGCCACCACCAAACGACGCTGCCAGCGCTGATCAGCAACAATATCGGAAGCAAATAAAAGCCCACCGGCGCACTCAGCCTTTCCGAAATCATCGCCGATACCAATCCCGTGAAGGCCAGCGTCATCGGCAGGCGGTCACACACCAGTCTCGCATTGTCCGGGGCGAGATGGTAATAGCTCGATCCGAAAGCAGTGAGTAGCAACCCTAGGAAGACAAAAACGTATGCCCATCGTTCACGAGGATCGATAAACCGCTCTTTCTCTGACTTTTGGAACAGAAAGATCAATCCCCAAGCGCCGCTCAGAGCGAATAGAAGATTGGAAACGACGTCGCCAAAGTTTGGTATTCCGAGCAGCGCTCTTTGGTCGGCGAAGTCATGATAAGACTGCGGCTGAGGAATGCGAGGGAGTAGCACCGCAGCCGCTCCTACGGCAATCGTAAACGCGGCCACGACCCATGCGCCCGCTCGACGAGAAATCAATGCGGCCTCGCTCCGGCGCGATGCATTTTGGTTGGCCGAATCAGCAACCGGCCGGATTTGCTTTGGAATCCGTGCGCCGCAGGGATCAGTTTGGAAGTGCGTTCCAAGGCTTCCGCTCCCAATGGAAATATCCTAAGGAAGGAAATTCACGCCCGAGGAACGCGAGTCATCCATCACCGCGTTCAGTGGGCGGCTGGCTCCGCAGCGGGGTGCAAACCGTGCTGCGGCACTTCGTGGATGCCGCGCGCAGGCGGCTCAATGCGCTGGCGGTAGAAATGGTCGAGAGGCAGCCGTCCTTTCCCAACGGGATACGCCTTTTCGATCGCTTTCGTTGCGTACGCTTTCGCGAGCGTCGCTGCTTCGAGCAGTCCACGCCCCACAGCCAGGTGCGCCGCCAGCGCCGATGCAAACGTGCATCCGGTTCCATGCAACTGCTCTTCGTTCACACGCTCTCCGGGCAGCGTCACCATGTCCGTTCCGTCAAACAATACGTCCGTCGGCCGCCCCATGTGCCCGCCTTTGAGGATTACTGCTCGCGCTCCCATGTCCACAATCTTTCGCGCCGCCGCTTCCATCTCCGCCACGTCCTTGATCGTCATTCCCGTAAGAATCTCCGCTTCCGGCACGTTCGGCGTTATCACACTGGCGCGTTTCAGCAGCTCCGTCGCGATGTACTTCACTCCCGCTGTGTCCAGCAGCTCTCGCCCGCTCGAAGATTTCATCACCGGATCGTGCACCACATGCGCGAATTTGTGCGTATCCAGAAATTCCGCAACGATCGCGGCATTCCCGCGGTTCCCCAGCATCCCGATTTTTACCGCCGCGATATTGCAATCGTTAGCCAGCACATCAAGCTGCGCCTTCAGCGTCGCGCTCGGAATGTTGTGCACGTCTTCCACGCCTTGCGTGTTCTGCACCGTAAGCGCCGTAATCGCCGCCACTCCATAGCATCCGTGCGCCGCAAAGGTCTTTAAATCTGCCGCAGTCCCCGCACCGCACGAGGGGTCAAATCCAGCAATGCTCAGTAGAATCGGCGGCGCTGTTTGTCCATGTCCGTTCATGCTCATTTTTTCGTGCTTCCCAGCGCCTCTCGAAGAAAAATAGCCGGTCGCGCCATCTGGGCGCACCGGCATTTGTGAATGTACGCGCGCAGTTTCCTGCGCGCAAGACAAAAATTGAGGGACTAGCCGCGGACTGTCTCTGTCCGCGAGACGACGCTGGCGAAGGACGTTTCTAGCGGCAAAGTGACTTGAGTTTCTCGAGCGGCAACTCTGCGTGCTGCGGATAATCCAGGTGTTTGCTCTCCACCATTTGCTCGAGCAGCGTTCCGCCGGTGCTCAACGCCGCGTCCGGATCGGTTTGGTATGCTGGGTCGTCTTCCGCTTTCTGCAGCGATACAAATTCGAATCCTTGTTTCTGAAGGGAATCCAGCAGCGCCGGAAGCATTACGCTGTCAAACGCGCCGATGTGCAGCAGCAGCACATGCCGGATGTCTCTTCCAAACAGCATGACCGCCATTTTCTGCCCCAGCGAAACGTACTCCATGGCCATGCTCAAATAGCTGGATTTCAGCCATTCGACCGCCTGTGAATCGTGCTTGCTCATGCACCGCGCATACGGGTCGTTCCATGCCCAATCCTGAAAATCGATCGTGACTTGCGCTACCCGGTATCCGTGCTCACGTAAATATTTTCTTATCTCGTGTCTTTTTTCGAGCGTGTCGCCTTCGTTCAAATACGGATAGCGGAACCAATGCCAGTCTCGCCCTCCCATAAAACCTTCCAGCGTGCCTTCATTCATGGCGATGTCTTCCTCGAATGCCTGAACGCTGTTGGGCGTAATGTCCATGTGCGAGTAAGTATGATTCCCCAGCAGAAATCCAGCGTCAGTCCAGGTTTTCAGAACGTCGGCTTTATCCCAAGAGCGGTCCAGCTTTCTGGCATTCACAAATCCGTAGACGGGAGTGATGTCCTTTGCCCTCAAAGCGGCAATCATGTTCTGGGCAATTTCGGATCGTGTCATCGTGCTTGGCATATTGCCGTGCGTGGGGAGGTCGTCAACCGTGATGGCTATCTCGCCGTGCTGTTGCGCCTGCGCGGACCCGGCCAGCAAACAAATCGGCAGCGCGAGATTCAAGCAGCGCGCGAAAAAAGCAAATCTCTTCAAAACTATCGCTCGAAACTTACAAAGCCCTGGGAAGCTCTCAAGCAGCCATCACGGGAATAGGCCGCGAACCAGCGTGGCTTCCGCGACGCGCCCGACCGCCAGAATCATCGCTCCCGCCCGTGGCGGCACGTGATGTTTCCGCATCGTCTCCACCATTTCGTGGAACGCCCGCACCATGCTCTTCTGCAGCCGCGCGTTCACTTCCTCGGCGTCCCACATGAGCCCTTCCATATTTTGCACCCATTCGAAGTAGCTCACCGTCACGCCGCCGGCGTTCGCCAGAATGTCCGGCAACACCGTAATCCCGCGCCTCGCCAGAATCTCGTCGGCGTGCGGCGTCGTCGGCCCGTTGGCGGCCTCGGCCACAATGCGCGCCTTAATTGCTTCCGCGTTGTGCAGCGTAATCACATTCTCCAGCGCCGCGGGCACCAGGATGTCGCACTTCATCGTAAGCAGATCGTCGTTCGTCGTGCGCGACGCCCCCGGCATCCCCACCACCGTCCCCGATCGCTCCTTGTACCGAATCGCTTTGATCGGATCGATTCCGCGCGAATTCATCACCCCGCCTCGCGTATCGCTCAGCGCAATAATCTTCGCTTTTTTCTCCGCAAACAATCGCGCCGCCGTCGCGCCCGCATTGCCAAATCCCTGGATCGCCACCGTCGCGCCGCGCAGCGGAATCTTCTTCAGCTTGCAAGCCTCTTCCACCACGTACAGCAACCCGCGCGCCGTCGCCTCGCTCCGCCCTTCCGACCCCCCGATTGACACCGGTTTCCCCGTCACTACTCCATGCACGGAATGTCCCACGGTCATCGAGTATGTGTCCATGATCCACGCCATCGTCTGCGCGTCCGTATACACATCCGGCGCCGGAATATCCATCGACGGCCCGATAATCGGCAAAATCTCGCTCGCGTACCGCCTCGTCATCCGTTCCAGTTCGGTCTTCGACATCCGCTTCGGGTCGCAGATCACTCCGCCCTTCGCCCCGCCGAACGGCACATTTAGTACCGCCGTCTTCCACGTCATCCACGCCGCCAGCGCCTTCACTTCATCTAGCGTCACGTTCGGGTGATAGCGAATTCCGCCTTTGCCCGGTCCGCGCGAAATATTGTGCTGCACGCGAAACCCGGTGTGGACTTTCACCTGCCCGTTGTCCATCTTCGTCGGTATCGAAACTTCCAGCACGCGCTTCGGCGTCCGCAAAATCTGCCGCAGCCCCGGCTCCAATTTCAAAAACTCCGCCGCCATATCAAACTGAATCTGCGCGATGCGAAACGGATTCAAATCTTCTCGCGGAGCGATTCGCGGCACCATCGGCGGTGCGCCAATCTGTCTTATCGGCCCTGTGGGCTTTGCGACCGTGGCCATCAGCGTCGGTCCTTTCCTCTTCGCGTCTAGTCTCGACTTCTCGATCTCTCAAGAATTAAAAAGTTTTCAACCGCCCGGGAATTTGCAATTCCATTAACCGTTTGCCGCCATCTTCTGCACATTCGTCACATACTTGTCGCGGCATTCCGCCGAGCAAAAATGCAAAAGCTCCCCGCTATCGCGCAGCGGAATCGCAAGCACTTCCGCCACATGCGTGCCACAAACCGGGTCGCGCACCAGTCGCCTCGCCGCCAAACTGCCTTCCGCATCGTCAGCTCCGGCTCCCGAACCAGCAGCCGCAGGCGAACCCGCAGCGTCGTGATCCATCTGCGCCGGCATCGCTTCGCGCAACATCCACCCCAACACTCGCCGCAGCAGCGCCACGCTCCACGACGCCACCAGCAGCCAGAACAAAAACCTCATCACTCGGCCAAGAAAGTTCATCGATTCTTCCAGCTTGTGACCTCAAACTCGTGGAGGCCAACTCTGCTGCTCTCGCTCGTTCGGGATCACTTCTCTTCTCGCGACCCGTATTTCCCCTTGGGTCTATGACATTGGTCAAATAATGCCTGAGGCGAGTGTATGCAAGGCGAAAAGGCGGAGTCAAACGAAAAGCTGTACTTTCAATAGTTTGCGCGGCCTAAAAGACTCTTTCATCTGGCCGAATTGGCCCGAATTCCACACTAAAGTTATTGCTATCAATGGTTTACAAGAAACTGGCGCGAAAATCCCCGCTATCGGCCCCGGGCTCGCCGCTATCTCTTTACATCCCTACTTCATGGCTTCGATTTTCTCAATTCCCATATACGGCCGCAAAACTTCCGGCACCACAATCGACCCATCCGCTTGCTGATAATTCTCCACCACCGCGATCCACGTCCGCCCCACCGCCAGCCCCGACCCATTCAGCGTATGCACAAAATCGCTTTTCCCTCCGCCCTTCGGCTTAAACCGTATCCCCGCCCGCCTCGCCTGAAACGCTTCGCAATTCGAGCACGACGAAATCTCGCGAAACTCCCCGCTCGACGGCAGCCACACCTCGATGTCATACGTCTTCGCCGAAGCAAATCCCATATCCCCCGTGCACAGCAGCATCGTCCGGTAGTGCAACCCAAGTTTTTGCAGGATCGTCTCCGCATTCGCCAGCAGCTTCTCGTGCTCCTCGTAACTCTTCTCCGGATGCGTAAACTTAAACAGCTCCACCTTCTGAAACTGGTGCTGCCGCAGAATCCCCCGCGTATCTTTTCCCGCCGCCCCAGCCTCGCTCCTAAAACACGCCGTCCACGCCGTCACATAAATCGGCAGCTTCTCTTCCGCAATCGTCTCGTCGCGGTGCAAATTGTGCAGCTCCACCTCCGACGTGGGCGTCAACCAAAAATCCGTCCCCTCCACGCGAAATAAATCCGCCGCAAACTTCGGCAACTGACCTGCCCCCGTCAGCGAAGCCGTATTCACCAAAAACGGCGGCAAAATCTCCGTATACCCGTGCTCCCGCGTGTGCACATCCAGAAAAAAATTCGCCAGCGCCCGCTCCAGCCGCGCTCCCCATCCCTTGTAAACCGCAAACCGCGCCCCGGTGATCTTCGTCGCCACCGCCAAATCCAAAATCCCCGCCCGCTCGCCCACTTCCCAGTGCGGCTTTGCCACAAAATCAAACTTCGGCGCCGCACCCCACCGCCGCACTTCCACATTCTCTTCCGCGCTATGCCCCACCGGCACCGACTCATGCGGCACATTCGGTATCGTCAGCATCAACTCGCTCTGCGTAGCATTCAATTGCACAATCCGTTCGTCCGCCTCCTTAATCCGCTCCGAAACCGACTTCATCTCCCCAATCAACGCATCCGCGTTCTCTTTGGCCTTCTTCAACCGCGCAATCTCGTCGCTAGCCTTATTCCTCTGCGCCTTAAGCTGCTCCGTCGCCGTAATCAACTCCCGCCTCTGCGCATCCAAAACGCGAAACGCATCCAGGTGCAGCGGCGTCCCCCGCTTCTTCGCCATCTCCGCAAACAATTCCAAGTGATCCCGAAAATAATTTAAGTCATGCATAGTCGTAGCAGAATACCATCCCCCGTAGGGGCACGATACATCGTGCCCTTTTCTCTTTCCTTTTTTCTTTCCTCTTCTGTCTTCTCTTCTCTGTGTCCTCTGTGCCTCTGTGGTCCTCTGTGTAAAACTCCTTCTTTTGCCTTTAATCTTTATTTTCTTACCTCATTACCTCCCATCCCTTGACTCCTATACCCATCTGATCAACGATCCCGATCGATCATCATGTCCCTCCCCACTCCCGCCTTCGACGACCCCAAACACCACCTCCGCATCTACCAAGGCGACTGCCTCGACATCCTCGCCCAAATCCCGCCATCCTCCGTCGACCTCGTCTTCGCCGACCCTCCGTACTTCCTCTCCAACGGCGGCATCACCTGCCACGCCGGCAAAATGGTCTCCGTCAACAAAGGCGCCTGGGACATATCCAAAGGCCCCGACGCCAATCACGAATTCAACACGCCCTGGCTCGCCGCCTGCCAGCGCGTCCTCAAGCCCAACGGCTCCATCTGGGTCTCCGGCACCGCCCACGTCATCCACAGCGTCGGCTTCGCTATGCAGCAGCTCGGCTTCAAGCTCCTCAACGACATCTCCTGGGTTAAGCCCAACCCGCCTCCCAATCTCTCTTGCCGCTATTTCACCCACGCCACCGAAACCATCATCTGGGCCGCCAAAGACAAAAAGTCCCGCCACACTTTTAATTACAAGCTCATGAAGGAAACCAATCGCGGCAAACAAATGAAATCCGTCTGGGAAATCAAACCACCCGAAACCTGGGAGAAAAAATTCGGCAAACACCCCACCCAAAAACCCGTCGCCCTCCTCGAACGCATCCTCCTAGCCTCCACCGACGAAGGCGACACAGTCCTCGATCCATTCCTAGGCGGCGGCACAACTCTTCTAACCGCATTCCGCCTAAGCCGCCGCGCGATCGGCTGCGAACTCGCCGCCGAATCCATCATTCTCTCCATCCGCCGCCTCTGTTCCAATCTGGTACAAATCCAGCTTTCCGTTTCGTCTTTCGAAATTTCTCTCGACTGCCTCCACTTTTCAGTTGATCCGCCAACCGTTTCCGTGGATCGATCTGATCGCGCCGCAGTAGTCACCACTGTCATCCCGACCGGAGCGTCAGCGCCTTCTGCTGACGCGCAGTGGAGGGACCTCTCTGCTCTTCGCATGTCGCCACAACTCCAACTCGTCCAACAAGAACTCCGCTTCTATTTCATCGGCCGCACCGACCGCCGCGTCATCTTCTCCGTCCTAGCCGACTCCCTCGACGACGCCCGCCAAAAATTCCGCGCCTCCGGCCACCCCGACTCCGACGCCCTCTTCATCATCAAAACCGAAACCTCCATCTACCTCTCCTGACGCTCCGTTCACCCACCGTCATTTCGAGCGTAGCGAGAAATCTCTCTTGTCTTTTTCTTGTCGAGTCGTGATCTAATTGCGCTGTGGATTTACAACTTCCTACTACCACAATTGGGAATTACAAAAGCAGTTCTCAGCGCGCTCGCGTGAGCACGGAGCCTTGGGCCGGAGCCAATTTGTATTGCCCTGCGTGCGAATCGCCCAAAATAGACTCTCTTCCTACCGGAACGCACGCGGCAGATTTCAACTGTCCTGTATGCGCATCTCGCTACCAACTAAAGAGTCAGCGCACCAAGGTCGGAGACCGTATCCTCGATGGCGCCTATGCGGCGATGCAACGGGCCATCTCGAGCGACCAAACTCCAAATCTCTTCCTGCTTCACTACAAATTTCCCCAGCTAACAGTCGAAAATCTATTCCTTATTCCACATTTTGCTTTCTCCATGTCATGTGTGGAGAAAAGAAAGGCGCTTTCCGCCACGGCAAGACGCGCGGGTTATGTTGGCTGTTATTTTGTTTTGAACCGAATACCTTCAGATGCGCGAATTCAAATTGTTCAGGATGGTCGCCCCATTAGTTCATCGTATGTCCGGGGCGCTTATAAGAAACTTCGCCCTTTGGAAAAATTGAACGTTCAAAAACGCGGCTGGACTCTCGACGTTCTGAATGTCGTGAAATCCCTCAACAAAACAGAATTTGAGCTGAAAGAAGTCTACGAACACGAAGCTCTACTTGCGAAGCTCCATCCCGACAACGCCCACATTCAACCCAAAATTCGCCAGCAACTCCAGGAACTCCGCAACATGAAACTCATCAAATTCCTCGGCGATGGCCACTACCGCCTTCTCTGAGCCTTTGTACCCGGGTGCCGGGTGCGGTAGCCTTCGGCGTTAAAGGCTGCGGGTTTCGACTTTTCCTCCGCCATTCCACCGCCGCCCCGGTTTCGTCCCTTTCCTGCGCACCAACTCAATCTCTACCCCGCTCCCCAAAGCGCGCGCCACCCGAATCAACGTCCCAATCGTCAGATTCCGCGGCTCACTCTAAACCGGCTTGCCTCTGGCTGCTTGTCCCTTCAGGAGGAATGTCTTGGGGAATTTGCCTTCACCGCAAATTTTGAAGGACCCAAAGTCTTTGAACCACGGTCCGTCAGGCGCATCTGGCTCTGATTCACGGCACAGTTTTAGCTGATACAAATCCTCGGCAGTAATCTTGCGTTCTGCCACCCGGTCGAACAGGTGCTGCCGCAAAGCCGGCGGGAGATTCGTCCACTGAATTTTCGGCATCACTCACCGAAGGTCATTCGCGCAAGCTCGCTTTTCAAGCTCTCCTGTTCCGCGGGATCGGTCGATTCTGTCAGCCGCGTCGTCAAGGCGAAGAACCGCTTTTTCTCCGCTTCCTTGGATGCGAGACCTGTTTCGATCAAATCCACCAGCACGCGGCTGGCGCTCGTCTTCTCCGTCTTCGCCAGCGCCTTCACCCGTTTCGCAATCCGCGCCGGAATCGATACGCTTTGCCGCACTGCCTTCTCTGTATTAGCCATGGCCCACATCTTACACCACTCTGCACCACATTGCACCGGCCCGTGCCGGGTGCCGCAGCCTTCGGTTTAAAGGCTGCGGTTTTTGACTCTTCTCTTCGCGCTTCAGCCTACAATTCCACCACCAGCCGCGGCCTAAATTCATAACTGATCGACGGCACCGTTGCCGACACCATCGCCGACGCCAGACTCCCCGGCCAGCCCAACCCCACCGCCAGCGCGTCCACTTCCACGAAGCATATGTACACCTGCGCTGGAGTCACTTCCAGGGAAACGGAAAGCGATTTTGTCACGTTGAATTCATAACCCAGATTGATTTGGCCGGTCGTATACTCTTGCCACGACACGTAATCACTTCCGGCCGTCCCCCCGATTTGGAACAGATCGTTCATGCCGTAGATCGTCAACCCCACCGCTCCCGACGACCCGACATAGCTTGTGTTCAGGGAATTTGTTAGCCACTCGAAGGAATACGTGGGAGTCGACGAAATGGTCAGCGTCCCCGATGTCATCGGATGGAAGTAGATGCCCACCCGCGCATACTCGCTTCCGCCGTTGAATCCCGGCGTCGCGGAGCTCGCCGCGCTCGCGCTCAGTTGCCCGTTCACGTTCGCCGAGGCCGATATCGTCGCGTCCGCCACCTCACCCAGCAACACCGGGATCGAGTCCGCGAAATTGAAAGGCGGCACGATCGTTCCTGAAATCGTCCCCGGCAGGAATCCGCCTACTCCCACATGCACCCTGGGAAACGCCAGCTTCTTACCCGCAATTTTCTTATGCAAGCCCAAAAGTTCGTCCAGCGCCTTCTTGTTCGCTGGATCGTTTACGGCAA
The DNA here is from genome assembly GCA_963718945.1 of uncultured Acidobacteriota bacterium. GTDB lineage: Bacteria > Acidobacteriota > Terriglobia > Acidiferrales > UBA7541 > Acidiferrum. The sequence goes on from CAVRAJ010000002.1 coordinate 439,115, forward strand.
CCGCGGACGCGCCCTTCAGCCCGCTGTACAGTTTCGCGGCCTGTTTCAGCCGGCTGTTTTGACCGTCAAGCTGCTTCCGCAGCATGGATTTCGTTGCCGCCGCAGCCTTGCTGGCAAAGCCGGCAGGAATCATCGCGCCTCCGAGCCGCAAAAACTCTTCTATTCTCTGGTTCTGCTTCGTAGCTGTATTCCTTGTCGCCATCTCACTCACCTCCGTCCCAATTTGCCGTTCCGCCGCAAAGTAGGTACGCCTCTCTGAATTTTGCGAATTGGATGTCCGTCGATATCCTATGCAGTTGTGCTGGTTCTCTGTGATTCGTTTCAAACCCAGCCGGGTGCCGCTCGCGTCCCCGGCAAAATCCGCCAGCAACTCCAAGTCCTCCGCGACCTCGGCCTCCTCGGCCTCCTCGCCTTCCTCGCCCCCGGCTCCTACCGCCTGCTTTAACCCACCCCCACAGGTTGCACCTGCCGGTCGATCTCCGAGACTTTTCCCGCCCGCTTCTCGCGCTCCAAATCGTAAAAATTCTGTAAGTTCAGCCAAAATTCCGCGTTCGTCTTGAAGTAGCGCGCCAGCCGCAGCGCCGTCTCCGCCGTAATCCGCCGCCGTTCATGCACAATTTCCCCAATCCGCGTCGCCGGCACGTGAAGTTCCAGCGACAACTTGTTCACCGACAATCCCAGCGGCTTCATGAAGTCCTCGCGTAGAATCTCGCCGGGGTGCACCGGTGCCATCAATCCATTCCTCTTTCCCATTTTCTTCCTCACCTTCTCAGTGATAATCCACTATTTCCACGTCATAACAATTCCCGGCCCGCCAGACAAAGCAAATCCTCCACTGCTGGTTAATTCGTATGGAGTGCTGCCCCTTTCGGTCTCCGCGCAACGCCTCCAACTGATTTCCGGGAGGCGACGCCAACACCCGCAGTTCTGTGGCGGCATGCAGTTGCAGCAACTTCCTCAGCACAACGCGCTCGATGGCGCGGAATCGCCGCGAATGCTGGTAGTGAAAGAGTTCCTCGGTTTCCGAGGATGCAAAACTCCGAATCACACGCCAAGAATACCACGCACCACGTTATACGCCAATAGTGTGACCTGTAGTTGCCGGGGCCCCACTCTCGCTGTCTAGGTCGGCTTTTGACTTTTCTTCCGTGGGTGCCCCACTCTTGTTTTGTAAGGGTGGGTGTTTTGACTTTTCGTCAGCCCTTCCGCCCCCAGAACCCCGAATTTTTTCACTTTCTCTCTTGACAAAAAGTGGCAACAAGCATATAGTATTGACTGGGTAATATAGCGCCCAAACCTGAGAACGCCAGCATCCCTGCTGGCGTTTTTGTTTTGGCATCAAGTCTTATCGCTAAACTCTTTAGAATCCGCATTTACGAAAAACAGCCCATAACCCCTTTGGAATGTGCACTTCCAAAACACAGGACTTAAAACTCTTTAGAATGAGCATTTACAGAAAAACAAGGGAGGGGGGGTCCCACCTGTGGTGGGGTACAGACCGGGCACATCCTTAGACAGAGCAGACCAGGAGAATTCCTGACATTTCCTTTTTTAGGGCTCGGACCCTACTCAAACTCCTCCGGCCATTCCCGGGCGGCGTGAAGCACCGCGAGAATGCGCACCGCGTTCTTTTCGATCCGGTACGCAACGAGAAAAGGCGTGCCTGAAATGACCAATTCGCGTGTATCCGGCACGCGTCCTTTACGCCCCGCAAACGGGTGGCGCGCGAGGATATCCACGGAATCCCAGATATGGCTCGTAATTCTGCTGGCGGCGGCTTCATCATCGGCCGCGATGTATTCGTGCGCGGCAGCCAGTTGTTGCGTGGCGGGTGTGCTCCACCAGATGAGCATTTGCTCGTCGCTACTTGGAGCGGCTCATCTTGCCGATCATTTTCTTCACGTCCGCGTGCGAAACCAACTTTCCTTCCTCCGCCGCGCGCAAACCCTTTTTGATCAGCTTGATGTGATGCTCATTAAGTCGCAGATAATTTTCAACCGCCTCATTCAGCACGTGGCTGCGGTCCCGATCCATAATCTCGGCCAGCTCATCCAGCGACTCCACCTTATCCGTCGGAATCCGAAAACTTATTGTCTTTACTGCGCTCATAATGCGGCCCTCATAATATACAATAATATGCCGTATTACACTGCATTGCAACGGCCCATGCCCCGCGGCGCCTGGGAACAGCCAGCTAAAAGAAAACCTCCGGCGACACGTGAAACGGCCCGCCCACCGTAGTCGGGGCTTGGAGAATCGCTGCGTCATTCGAGCACAAAAAAAGAGGGAGCCAGTTTCGCTCCCTCCTCTTAAAACATCCGCCGCACTTAGCTATTTATGGCCGGAGTGCGTGATCCGCGCCATGATGTCGCGCCGGCTGTCCGCCACGGTGGCGCTTGCATATTCCGCGCGTTCCGCAGGGCCCCACTTACCCATCGTCGTATTGATGGCCGCCGCCCACTTGTCCATGCTTTCGGCGTCGGGGTAGTTCATGACCACGCAGCGCATCGACGGCGCCGCCGTGTTTACATACTGCTGGTCAACGCCGTAATAGGTAATCACGCCCTTTTTCAGCTGTTCTTCAAACGTCGGCACCAGGAGCTTCTTCAGCATCGCGTTGAAATTCTCCGGCTTGTCCGGCTTGGCATTCGAGCACACCACGCGCAGATACGCCGCTGTTCCGCTGCCTGCACGGTACGTCGTCGACTGCAACAGGTAGTCTTCGTGCTTAATCGCTGCAATTTGCCCGGCCTGTGGGCCGCCTTTGCGTAATTCGTCGAGCACCTTCATCAGCCCCGAGATGGATGTCGACGACCACGCCGCTCCGTGCGTATATCCGTCGGGCGTGTGTACGACCTGCTCAAACGTGGCCCAGCTAACGATACTGCCGTCGGCTAACAACTTCTCCGCAACCGGAACGAACGACTTCTCGGATTCCTCCGCATATTGCCCCCAATTCGCCCGCGGGATTTGGAACTGGCTTACATAGGTGTACATAATCGGCGCCGGTTCCTTCTGCGAAAGAGCGACCGGCGAACTAACCACCGCCAGCGCCACCAACATCAAGCCCACCGCTACACCAATCAATCGTTTATTCATGCATTTCTCCTTGGCTGGCCAGTTAGCCGTGGAATGCAACACATTGGAAGGTCGTTCTTCGTCGCTCACTCGCGGGTTCGCGGATGGTGAGGAGATACGGCGTTCTATCTTGTGAATAACCTGGAATATAGGGCTTGCGCCCGCGGCACCAGCCAGTGTGCACCGACCTTATGCCCGCACCATTCCCATGTCAACCCAATTCCTCCGCCGCCTGTTCGCCAAAGCGCCTCGATAAAAATGAAGGGCACCACAGCCGTGTACACACAAAATTCAAGGCACAACAGACAGCCCGGCCGAACTCGGAATCAGCTACTTCCACGCGACGTCAGCAAGCATGGCATCTGCCAATTCGTGCAGGAGTGGATCGTTCTCCACCGCTCCTAGTAGCTCACCTGATACATTCCCTTGCTGCCCGTCAATTTTACGAACCGCGCCGGTGGCACTGCTTTGCACCCCGCGCCTGGCGTCGGTTCCATGTCAAACCAGTTCTTTCCGTCCAGCGAAATTTGAATCGTGCCCCCGGCGCTCCCCGCGAACCAGCATACCGTGAGCGTTTTAGGATAACCCAGGTCCGCGCTCGAGACGCCAACACGGAGCGCCGCGCCTCGTCCGGATTGTTCAGATGGCGCCACAACCAGGGCGCGGTCTTCCGTGATGGTCGCCGTCTGCCCGGTCTTGGGATCTGTAATGCTCAGGGCATTCGCGCTTGACGCCGGCGCTGGCTGAGCGGCGCCTGCCGCCGCTGTTCCCGCGATGTGCGGGACCCCATGCCCCGTGGAGCCGGACGCGGCCGCTTCCACTAAGTCCAGCGGATTGTCCAGGAACTTGATCGAGACGATCGGATGAATCTCGAGGTTGTTCGGCGCGCGGCTCACCTGCCCGTGCGCACGATCGTAAAAAGTCACTCCGACGATCTCGACGTGTGCTCCGCCGGCGTCATTCCAGCCTCCCGTCAAATCGGCATTTGGAAACGCATCGTTCATCTGCTGGCGGGCCGCGGCAATGCCCATCGAGGACGCGCCTGTAATTTGCAAGAATGGCGATTGCGGCCCGAAATCGTCATGAGAGCCGGCAAGGCAATTGGGATCGGGAATTTCGCCAATCACGCTATGGCCAGTTGGTTTTCCGCCCGCTGGCGTGAAGTTCTCCGTGTCGTCCGTCAGCACCAGGTGGTAGTCGGCATCGGTCTCCAGTTTCCACTGGATCAGACGCGCTTGCAGGCGCACGACAGTAGCTTCTTGCGGCAGGACACGCGTCGTATTGTCGCTTGGAAGCTTGGGCTCTTTGAGTTTGACCAGTTGCGCCAGGGTTTTTGCCGCGATGTTGCTGAAGTCTGCTTGCCCCGCCGCGGTATCGGTGCCGTCTTTCACCGCCCAGCGCTCCTCGCCACCGCATTGTCCAGATGCGCCGCACGCCGAGAAGAGCACTACGCTCGCGAACACAATAAGTTTTCGCATGGGAAGATTCCTCCATCGGAAGAGTTGGCTTGCACCGGGAAGGGCCTTACGGATGGTGTAAAGATACCGCACTTCGTTGCAGTCAATGGCCTCGAAATCCACTCTCCTCAAAAGCCGCGCCGTACCTTGGGTGCAATGGGCAGGACTCCTATTCCATACCGCGCATTCTGACGTTGATGGAAACCGGTTATCGCGAACTACGCTGACCGGGGCACTTCGCTCATCAACTGGTGAATGTTTCCTTCGCTATCGCGAAAAGCGGTCATCCACAAATCGTGGGTGGGCATTGGCGCGATCAGCCGCGGCGGCGCGACTATGTCCACGCCCTGGTCAACCAAGCGCTGGTAACCCGCATTGATATCCGGCACGCGGAAATACAGGATGGAGCTGTGATGGTCATACTCCGGCGACGATGCGGTCCCGAGCATGAGGCGCACTCCGCCGCAATCGAAAAAGGCCATGCTCGGCACCGTGAACAGCAACGGCAATCCCAGCACGTCACGGTAAAACGCCGTCGCGCGCTCCACGTCCTTTACGATAATCGAAATTTGCCCGATGTTCGCGATTCCCAAGCTTGCCGTTGCACCGCTCATTTCCCTTTACCTCCGTGGAGAGATTAGTTAGCATAGCTAACTATCTTCCATGGCCCCTGTCAAGCGCAAAAAAACGCCAGGCTTGAAGAACCCGATCGCTTCACCCGGCGCGCGGGCGGATACTTTCCCAAATGCCGCTCTCGCCGCCTCGTTAACTCCTGTCGCGCAACCATCGACAATGGACATCGCCGACCAGCTCCACTCCGCCGCCATCCACTTGCTCCGCCGGCTTCGCATCCGCGACCGCGAAAGCGGCGTCGGTCCTGCCCAGCTTTCTGCACTCTCGGTCCTGGTCTTTGGCGGCCCCAGGTCGCTCGGCGAACTAGCTGAGGCCGAGCAGGTTCGCCCGCCCACCATGAGCCGCATCGTCGCCGGCCTCCAGCGCTCCCGACTGATTCGCCGCCACCCAACGGAAGACGGGCGCCGCGTCCGGCTTTCCACCACCGCCAAAGGCACCAGAATTCTGTGGGAGGGCCGCAAGCGCCGAGTAGAAACGCTCGCAAAAGCACTCGCGGCTCTGACCGAAAACGAAACGCGACATCTCCGCGAAGCCATAACGCTGCTGCAACAAATCATTCGAGTTCTCTAACATTTCGTGGATCGCATGTTTTCTTTTCAATCTGGTGATTACGGCAAGTTCGTCAGCAGTGCGCCAGCCGAGCGAGGAGTTCAGAAGGATTGCGTTTTTCAGACTTGCTGAAAATGGGACCGAAAGGTGTACTCGACGCCGTAACGGAAAACCTTGCCCCCGGATAGCGGTTCGATCCGTTTGATTTGGGCCGGAACAAAGAGAGATGGCTCCCCGGGCGAGAACGGCGCGGCAACTTCAATCAAAGAATCCATAGCGTACTGTCTTAGGCTGTGGAAGCACACTCCACCTTTGGATACGTTTTCGCACTCGACGACCTCGTCCGCGTGCCCCGGGTGGCGCACGCACGCTATGAAACTAACTCGGATGCGAACGTGACGCCGTTTGTTGATGCGCCGTCCATTTGCATTGAGCTCGCGTATGGAAGAGTCCTGGGGTCTGATTGCGGGCGAGGAAAGCTGTTTTAGAGGTTCGGGCACTTGCAGCACGGCAGTGGAAGCGGCCACTTCGGGGGAACCGTGACTATCGGCGAATGAAGCAAATTCCTGGACAGCTGACGCTCCCGAGTACGAAGCGGCCAGCGGAGTCGAAGCGGGCAGGGGTACCGCTGCATGCGCCGGCTCAAAAGATGCGGCGAGCGAGGGTGCAGGCAAACCAAAATGTGGCGCCGACGTACTTAGAGAGGGTGATGACGGAGGCGAGTTGAAAATTGGTTTGGCTGGGTTTGCCGCAGGTGCAGGAACGGCCTCCTTTAGCGCCTTTTTCCATGGCGTTGACGTTCCGCATTCCGGGCAATAGCGCAAGACGTTTCCGAGGACGGAGTAAACGTCTTCTTCGATATCGCCCTGTTCGACGTCCTGGAGCGAATGGCAGAAGCTGCATTCGAACGAGAAGCGGTGGCTGGCAGGTCCGAACGGTTCGGGAGGAGGGAACTCCATCGGCCAGAAATTCGGATCTGGATCGACAAATGCGAGGCCGTAAACGTAGCGGCCCGGTTCGCCGCCGATCTGTCCAACGAGGCGAACCACCGCCTCTTTCGTTGAATCGGGCAACCGGAGCGTCAAGACTTCATCGGGGGTAAACCGGTACCGCGACAGAATCCCCGCGCCGTGGCGGCTGAGCACGACCGTTTTCGTCTCTTCCGAAAAAACTTTACCCGTGGTGTCCGTCCCGAGGAGGACGATAGCCAATTCCTTGGCGATGCGCCCGCTTCGACGTTTTAACTGCATGAGTCAGTCTACGCGCTCCTGTTTGAGGGAGTGCCGCCGGCTTTATCGGCAGCAGCGCTCAAATCTTCAAACGTCGAAAGTGGTTATGCGTTGAAATGCAGTAGCCATCGCGTAATTCGAATGAGACGGCGAAGAAGATGCGTAAGTACATAGGTACTAAAAGGAGTCTAGAAGGAGTGGCGGGAAGTACTGAAGAGAATGAACCTGCAGGGCTATCGACGCGAAGGAGGGTGGAGCGCAGAATCGTAACTGTAGTCGGGAGTTGGTTGCGGCTTCCGGAGCAGAAAGGTTTGGGCCTGATTGCTCCTGTAGGACGTTCTGCTGCTCGCAAGCGCAGTGGAACGCGCGGAAGAGCCGAACCAGCTTCTGGTTACAAGACCCTCCATCCCCCACGCCCGAGCGGCCGGTCCCCCCACCGGCCGCTCATTTTTTTGGCGGAGAGTTTTTCCCGAGTTAGGGCTTCAGGTTAAAAGTCCAAAGTTAGAAAGTTGAGTCAAGAAGGATGGCCGGGGTACATCGGTCCTCGTTTCCGAGGTGGGTGCGGCGTTCCTTAGTCGTCCCTTGGCTGCGTGCCGGCGCGATGGCGGAACGCGGATGGCGTCTGCATCTTGCTGGGTTTCCAAAGCGGTGGACGCCGTCTTAAAAAACAAAAGGGCCCCAATAAGACAGGGCCCCTGAACTGAACCACTTCGATAACACACCCGCGGGAAGCTAAACTTCCGCAGCGGCCTGCCACTAATAAGACACCCCAAACGAAATGAAAAAGGGGGCTGGTGCAAGCCCCCTTAATCGAACTGACCCCCCAATAAACCGGAACCGAGTCGAGGTTCGGATCCGGCCACCCCGGGAAGCCAATCTTGTAAGTTGCAGGAGAAGAGAGCAATAGTCGTGCCAGCTGTAGGGCGATCGGGTGTATTCATAGAGGTCTATGATTCAAAAGAATTTACGAGAAGTTCAAATTCAAAGGAAGAAAGTCAGATTCAAAGATTCTACAAAATCTCACAGAATGCCGGGAATCACCTACATTCTTTAGGAGTATTGCATCGAAAAAAGCGATGGTGAGAGGGGCAAAACCACGTGATTGATGTGTCTGTGCACAATATATTATTGTGGGATGCAAAGCAGCGAGGCAGACGAGAAAGCACGTGAATGGCGTGTCGGTTTGGAAGATCCGGGCGAAAGTCGTTAACGTTAACGCACAGACTTGAAGCAGCTGGCGGCCACCTTTCAATCCATTCGGTGCTTCGCAGCGCGAGGAACCGTGACAAAATAATCCAAAAATGAGACCCCTTCCTAAACTTCTCTGGCTGATGCTCGCGCTCTTCGCTCTTGTGAACGCGCTGGGTGCTCTCCGTTATTTGCTGCCGCATGTGCCCTCTCCGGCGGAAATCGATAACTTCACCCAGCGGCGCATAGCGTTTTCGTTGCACGCCCTGGGTGGCGCAATTGCCTTGCTGGCGGGTCCGTTGCAGTTTGTCCCGCGATTCCGTGAAAGCAGCTGGAATCGCCATCGCCTCTTGGGATGGATCTATTGCAGCGCCGTCTTGCGCGCTAGATTGCGGCGGTGGCGTGGCGCCAGCGACGCCAAACTAGCCAGGCTGGAATGAAGAACAAGAGGAGCCAAAAGATTAGAACTGGGCCGTATTCGGCGAAGAAAAGAACTATCGAGACGAGAGAGTCGGCGACGTTGCGGTAGCCGTTGACGGCGGCGTTGTGGATTAGCGTGGAGATCGCGGGGGCTGGGGAATCGAGTTTGGCTTTGTATTCTTCGGAGAGTTTTAGGTCGATGGTGGCGAAGTCGACGCGGTGTTCGAGATTTATTTGTTCGGCTTCCATTTGCTCGATTTCGCCGCGGACGCGGGCGATTTCTTGTTCGACTTCGAGGACGTCGCTGATTTTTCCGGTGCGTTGGGTGAGGATGGCTTGCAGGCGCTGCTCGGTTTCGCGGGAGTTTTTGAGGCGCGCGACTAGATCGGCGTGTTGTTGGGTGACTTCTTCGCCGTTTTGGTTTTCGGCTTCGGCGCGGCCGAGGGCTTTTATTTCGACGAGCGCGGCGGGGAGTTGCGGCGCGGGGATTCGCAGAGAAGCTTGGAGTGTACGCGCGGTACCTTGCGGCGTACTGACGGCTAGGTTGGCAGAATAGCCGTTGTGGCGCGCGACGATGGCGTCGAGCGATGCGCGCGAAGAATCGAAATCCTTCGCGATGATGGAGAGCGAGACTGCGCGAGCGATCATGGGACCTGATTCGAGCCGACCGCGATAGGAAGAATCCTGCTCCTTGAGCTGCCCTATTGACCTTCCTTGTTCCTGTAACTTGCCGAGCGGTCCCGGTTCCAGTTGATCGAACCCGTTCGTGCTGCGAACTGAATCCGTGAAGGCCCCATCCTGGTCCACGGAAGCAGGACCCGCCATAGGGAGGGCTTTCTCAGCTAACTCGCGCCGCTGGCGACCAATGGCGGCGGGGGCCTTGAATTCCCGGTCTAAGTTAACTCGCGCGAAGTCAACGGGCACTGAGGCTGGCTTATGTTTGGACGGAGAAAAAAAGCTCAAAACGAGGAAGGCAGCGGCTGCCGCCGCGGCTAGTCCTCCCATCCAATGTTTCCGCGACCATCGACGCCGACGCCGAAAAATGCCAGGGCTTGTAGTGGCAGATGGCGCGGAGACATTCGCTGCGGCAGATTCAATGCAAGTTTCAATGGCTGCGGGCAGCGATGCGACCTGCCACATGGCCACGTTGAATTTTGTCTGATGAAGTTCTTGCAACAGGGTGCGGCAGTCGGAACAGGTTTCCATGTGAGCGGAGACGGATTGGGCGACGGCGGGCGAGAGTTCGCCGTCGAGGAGGGCCATGATTTCTTCTGGTGCGATGGGATGTGGGGTGGTGCTCATAGACGGATGCCTTTCTGGGGAATCGTTTGCGCCGTTGTTGACGCGGCCGGCCCGGCTGATTGCGCAGCATGGTTCAGCGCGGGGACGGCGGTTGGCTCTAGCAGGTTGCGGAGGGCGGTGCGGGCGCGGAGGAGGCGGGAGCGGACGGTGTTGATGGGAAGCTGGAGGAGGTCGGCGATTTCGGCGTAGCTGAGTTGCTCGAATTCGCGGAGGAGGAGGATTTCGCGGTCGATGCGGTCGAGCTTTTCTACGGCGCGGCGGACCCAGAGGCCGGATTCGGTGGCGTCCTGCTTGGCGGGATCGGGGATGGTGCTGGGATGGCCGAAGAAGGTGGCGCGGAATGCGGATTTGCGGCGGTGGGCGCGAAGGATTTTGGAGGCGATGGCGTAGAGATAGGTGCGGAAGAGGGCGCGGGGTTCGTAGCGGGAGGCGGCGCGGAGGAGGACGAGGAAGGTTTCTTGAGAGAGTTCTTCCGCGTGATTGGGGTCGGAGGTGCGGCGGCGGAAGAAACCGTAGATGGGCTGTTTGTAGCGGAGGAAGAGTTCGTTGAAGGATTCGGCGGAGCCTTTGGAGAAGGCGAGCATGAGGTGCTCGTCGCTGGCGGGACTGGCTGGGTAGGCGGGTGTGGGCGGCGTGTCGTTCATAGCGGTGGGCTTCAGAGCCTCCGAGTTTAGAACGAGAGCTGGGAGCGCGTCTTGCATGAAGGGCGGCTTGAGCCTCCAATAACGGTAATGTCGCGAAACGCAGAAAAGTTCCCCAGGTGAAAAACAAAAGATAGCGCCGAGACGGCCCGAATCGGAATCGGGGCAGCCGCCGAGCGCGGAGAGCGACTCGTGCGCTCCAGGGAGAAAGTAGCCCTCGGATCGGATCCTGTGGCGAACGAGAACAAGACGGAAGTTAGTGCTTTAACGAGAAAACAACGTCTGCAGTGGTCTCCACCTCGACGGACTCACCATTCAGAAGGACGGGTTTGTACTCCCATTTGCGAATGGCATTGAGTGCAGACTCGGCTAGAAGAGGGGGTCCAGAGATGACCGCGGCCTGTGTCACCTTACCGTCAGTGCCTACGATTATAAATAGCCGGACGGTGCCTTGAATTCTCCGATCGTGAGCCTCCTGGGGATAGTCGGGTGGGACTTTGTGCTTGAGCAGGGTCGTGGCGATATTGCTGGCCATCTTGATTCGCTTGACTTGCGGCTTTGGTGCTTCCTGACCCGCAGGTTTATCTGTTTTCGGAGAATCTGGAGTTTGGGCAAGCTGGTGCGTCCAGAGGGATAACGATACGGCAAGGAGCAGAGCACAAATCACAAAGCACCTACGCAGGACTGGGAGTCTAGCGCGCGTGAGCGAGGAAGTCCAACCCCAAGAAAAAGCCAATACGAACTAAGGAAGAGTCTAAAGGGGCCCGAAAAATGGTGCTTGACATATTCCCATATAGGAATGTATTGTATGGCCATGGCGCGAGCGGCAACAACTTCGGATGCTTTTAATGCGGTGGCGGAGCCGCGGCGGCGGGAGATATTGAACTACTTGGCGCTGCAGGAGCGGCCGGTGGGAGAGATCGTGGACGCGCTGGAGATGGAGCAGCCTTCCGTTTCGAAGCATCTGCGCGTCTTAAGAGATGTTGGGCTGGTGCACGTGCGGAGGGATGGGAGGCAGATGTTTTATCGGACGAACGCGGCGGCGATCCGGCCGTTGCACGAGTGGGCGGGAACGTTCGAACGGTATTGGGCGCATCAATTACACCGAGTGAAGGAGCGGGCCGAGGAGAAGAGCGGAGCGGGGAAGAAAAGTTGAGAAGATTTCCACAAAGGACATTTCCATTCAAGGAGGAAAGATGAGTTCGATGGCAGCAGCGGTGGTAGCACTTGAGAATTTGACGCTGAACATTACGCAGGAAATTCACGTGAAGGCCTCGATGGAAGTGACGTTCGAGGCGCTGCTGGAGCAACTGGGGCCGGGGAATCAAGTGATGGACGGGACGCCGATGCCGATGAAGCTGGAGGCGTGGCCGGGCGGGAGGTGGTACCGCGATTTGGGAGACGGGAATGGACACTTCTGGGGAACAGTGCAGGCGATCAAGCGGCCGACGCTGCTGGAATTCACGGGGCCGATGTTCATGTCTTATCCGGTGGCTTCGAATGTGCAATACCGGCTGAGCGAGACGGATGGAGGGACGCTGATCAAGTTTCATCACACGGCGCTGGGATTGATTCTGGACGAGCATAGAAAAGGCGTGACGGGCGGATGGGGGACGATCAACGAGCGGGTGCGAAAGGCAGCGGAGGCGCGCGCGTCGTTCGCGGCGGGTGACGGCAAAAAGCAGTAGCGCGCGGAGCGGCCGCATCGTGAGCCGCTTCCGGCCAACTGATTTTTTTGAAACAAAATGTTTTTCAGAGCGAAAGGAGAACCAAAATGTCGATTGCACAGTCATTGCTCGCGGAGTTTGAAACACAAGCGCCCATCACGCGGAGATTTCTGGAGCGGCTTCCGGAGGATAAGTTAACCTGGAAACCGCACAACAAATCCATGACCGCCGGGCAGCTCGCGTACCATCTGGCCTCCGTGCCGGGCGGAATCGTTCGCTTCGTGCAAAACAATCCCGTGCAAGCGCCGGAGTTTGCCAGCTTTCAGCAACCAACGAGCCGAGAAGAGATCCTCAAGACGTTTGAGGAAAGCATCGCCGCAGTGCGGAGTATATTGCCGAAGTTCGATGACACGGCAATGAATGAAACGTGGCGTATGGTTGCAGGCGGACGGGAAATCCTGGCGCAACCGCGAGGGGAATTCTTGCGTGACGTCATGTTCAGCCACTGGTATCAACATCGGGGCCAATTCAGCGTGTACCTGCGGATGCTCGACGTGGCCGTGCCGGCGAGCTGGGGACCGAGCGCGGACGAACCGCCGCTCTTCGTGCAGAAGGCGAAATCGGCATAGTTGGCCAGTCAGGACGAGGCATGGCACAAACCGCTTAACGAGAATACCTTGCATTGGAGCGAGGCAGTCGGAAACTTCGGCAGCAGCAATTCGTGAGGCGCGCGGCTTTACAACAAAGAACTAAAGCGGCAGGCGATCATCGTGCAAAGAGAAGATGATGTCGATGGTCGTGTCAACCTCGACAGCTTCGCCTTTCAGATATGTAATTCGGTATTTCCACTGGCGGACCGCGTCGAGCGCGGCCTGTACCAAAAGGGGTTGGCCAGAAATCACCTCGATTTGCTCGATAGACCCATCTTTGCCAATGATAGTGTGCAATCGCACCGTTCCTTGAATACCCTTTTCCCTGGCTAGCTTCGGATAAACAGGCTGGACCTTAACCTTTAAGAGCTTGGCCATCACGGCTCCGCCTTGCCTAATCCGCGTAATTTTTCTCGTGGCCTGGGCTAGCGGCGCATCTGGTTGCGTCATGTCTTGAGGGATCCAGGGAATCGCGAAAAGAGAGAGCGCCAAAACCGTGTTCAGGACGAGCCTCATTGCATTCATGTGGACCCTCTTGCGAAAGCTTTTCGCCGCGCTGAGTATACTGCAAGCCCATCGCACACTACGTATTGAGCCTCGCCAAATATAGAGTCGTGCGAGTCACTGAAAAAAGCGGCAGCAGGGCTGCCGCACTCCAGGTCGCTGCTTCGCAATATTATGCGGGACTCAGTAGAGAGTAGATTTGGGTTCGCGTGAACTCAGGCGCCGATGGAGGAGCGGAGGGCGTTGGCCAGGGACTGGGAGAAACGCTGGACATCGGCGTCGTGTTCGGCTTCGACCATAACGCGGGCGAGCTGTTCCGTGCCGGAATAGCGGAGGACGACGCGGCCATTTTCGCCGAGAGCAGATTGGGCTTCGGCGAGAGCGCGGGAAACCTCGGGAAGAGTATCGAGCGGGGGCTTGGATTTCACTTTGACGTTGACGATGACTTGCGGGTAGTCCTTGAGGCCATCGACGAGAGATTCGATTTTGCCATGCATGGAAACGAGCGAAGCGATTTTTAGGGCGGTGAGAAGGCCGTCGCCGGCGGGGCTGTCTTCGAGAAAAATGACGTGGCCGGATTGCTCGCCGCCGATAACGTTGCCGCTGCGAAGCATTTCTTCGAGCACATAACGATCGCCGACGGAAGCGCGGGCGAGGGTAATGCCTTCGCGAGCGAGGACGCGCTCGAGGCCAAGATTGGACATGGAAGTGGCGACGACGCGGTTGCCTTTGAGTTTATCTTGGGATTTGAGATGGCGCGCGACGGCCAGGAGAACGCCATCGCCATTGACGATTTTCCCTGTTTCGCAGACGAAGAGAGCGCGGTCGGCGTCGCCGTCAAAGGCCACCCCCAGTTGGGCGCGCTCAGACACCATGCGTTTTTGCAAGCCCTCGAGATGCAGCGAACCGCAGCCCGCGTTGATATTGCGGCCGTCGGGGGAGACGCCCATCGAGACGACTTCAGCGCCGAGAGAGCGAAAAAGTTCGGGGCCGAGTTTGTAGGCGGCGCCGTTGGCGCAGTCCAGAACGATGCGGAAGCCGGAAAGTTTAGCGCCAGGCAGCACGCGGCTGCGAAGAAAATCGAGATACTCGGCGTCGAGAGAAGCGTCGGCGACGAGCAGAGGCGGATTTTTCGGGGGCGCGCCGGAGCGATGCTTGAAGATGTCGGCTTCGAGATTTTCTTCGACAGCATCAGGGAACTTCATGCCGGCGTGGGAGAAAAGCTTCACGCCATTGTCGTGATAAGGATTGTGGGAGGCAGAAATAACGACGCCGGCTTGAAAGTCGTTTTGGCGGACGAGGCAGGCGACGCCGGGAGTGGTTATGACGCCTGCAAAGGCGACGGAGGCTCCGGCCTGCGCGAGGCCAGCAGCGAGGAGAGCAGCGAGTTGCGGGCCGGATTCGCGTGTGTCCATGCCGATGAGAGCGTGGGCGGCGGAATGCTCGCGGAGCAGATAGGCGGCGAGAGAGCGGCCGGTGGCAAAAAGAGTGGCGTCATCGAGCGGCGGAGTGCCGGGAACGCCGCGAATGCCGTCGGTTCCGAAAAGCTCTTTGGGCATGAGAGGCTCACGTTCAGTTCCTGAACGGCTGAGGCCACAAAAGTTTAGCACAAGGTTAAGAGCACGCCGGGCAGAGAAGCCGAAAGGATGCGCTTGGGTAAATAGCAGACCGAGGGCGGCAAGGATCGGCACGGTAAGAGTGAGGCGATTCGAAATGCGAAACGCGAATGAGCGAAAGCGTTACGCGCTTGCGCGAGTGTGCTAACGTGATGGGAACGGAGCGCCTCGTGTCCGAGATCGAAACGCCGCCATCCACAGTTCGCATTGCCGGATCAACCTTTAGCTTGCGGGTGCTCGCTGCGGCGATCATCCTGCTGTTCTTCTATTACGCAGCCGGAGTGGTGATCACCGTGCTGCTATCCATTTTGCTGGCATATTTTCTGGACCCCGCGGTGGAGTTGCTGGAAAGGATGCACGTGGCACGCACGGTGGGCGCCATGCTGATAGTGCTTCTGTTGATCGCGGTCCTCGGTGCGGTGGGTTACGGACTGGGAACACGAACGGAAGACTTTGCTGCGAACTGGCCGAAATACGGCGCGCTGCTGAGACAAGCGGCAGGCGCAGTAGAAAGCAAGATCAGTGGATTGGAAGGACAGGTTTCGCAAACAGGGACTGGAGCGGGCCCCCAACAACAGGTGGGAGAGCGGCCGGAGGCGGCAATCGTGCGCACGCTCCTGTTCCGCGGAATTGGATCTCTCTATGCGCTTTTTCTGGAAGTCACGTTTGTGCCGTTCCTGGTGTTCTTTATGCTGGCGGGTAAACGGGAGGTTTGGCACGGAACGCTACAACTGTTTCCGGCGTCGCAGCGGACTCAAGTGAAAGAGACGCTGGAAGACTTGCGGGATGTTCTGCGGGACTACCTGGCGGGAATGACGCTCTTGACGTTGCTGGTGATTGCGGCGAGCGGCACGTTCTTCTGGTTTTTGGGACTGGACTTCCCATTTCTAACAGGAATTGCATCGGGACTTTTGAACATGGTGCCGTACATCGGGGCGGTGCTGGCGTGGCTGCCTGCGTTTATCATCGCGCTGGCCAAATGGAGGACGTTTGGGCAGTTCGCGCTGATAGCCGGGGGGTTGACGACAATTCACGTGCTGGCGCTGAATCTGGTAGCGCCGCAGTTAGTCGGGCGGCGGGTGCGTCTGAATGCCGTGGCGATTACGATTTCGCTGCTTTTTTGGGGCTGGGTGTGGGGCGGGATGGGATTGGTGCTGGCGATCCCCATTACCGCGGCGCTGCGAGTGATTTGCGACCACACAGAATCGTGGCGGCCGATAGGGCGTTGGTTGAGCGCTTGAAGCGTGACCAGTTATTCGTGACTGGTGACTAGCAGGGATCTTCCGTTCCGAATAGTTTCGAACTTTCTTGTTCAGGCCGCCTTCGTTAAGCTGCTTCTGCCTTGATTATGAGAAAAGAATCGGGGAATCAAGGTTGACGCTCTAATATCCGTCCATTTTGAATGGGAGCTTTCCATGAAACGGTTTGGGGTCTGTCTCTGTTTTCTAAATGGGTTAATGATGCTTTTTTGGCCATCCGCGACGCTCGCGTGGGGATGCAAGGGCCACCAAACCGTAGCGCTGATCGCGGAGAAGCATTTGACGCCAGAAACGCGGCAATGGGTTTTGAAGCAACTGAGTGAGAATCCGATCGATCCGAAACTAAAGCGTTATTGCGGAGAAGCGGTGCGTGATGCAATGGCGGATGCAGCGACCTGGGCGGACGACGTGCGCGGGGAACGGAAGAACGGGCCGTGGCACTACATCGACATACCGCGGGGGTCGGAGCGCGGGCCGCTCGAGCCGTATTGCGGGCAGACGGGATGTGTAACAAGGGCGCTGAACGAACAGCTTGCCGTCCTGAAGGATAAGAGCGCCGACGCGGCGAAGCGCGCCGACGCATTGCGTTACGTAATCCACTTCGTCGGAGACCTGCACCAGCCGCTGCACACCATCACGAATGCCGATGAAGGCGGAAATTGCGTGGCGCTAAAATACTTGCGCCGGAACGCGCACCAGCATAATCATTCGTTCTCGCCAAACCTGCATAGCATTTGGGATAGCGCGATTCCCGAGAGAGACGCGGAAGGCGCGGATTCCGAGGAATACGCGGAAACTCTCAACGCGCGGTTCGCGGCGGACATCGAGAGTTGGCAGAAAGCAGGGATTCACGTCGATGACTGGGTGTGGGAAGGCTACGACTTCGCACAAAGCGTGGTCTATGGAGATCTGACGCCGAAGGTGGCAATTGAGCCGAACGTGGCCGTGCATAGTTGCTCGGACGACAACAACATCGGCGAACGCATGCTGCAACTGAACGTCGTGGCGGGCGAGGCGTACCAGGAAAAGGCGGCTCCAGTGGCCGAAAAGCGCATTGCCGAAGGCGGCGTGCGGCTGGCGATGATTCTTAACGATGCGGCAAAGGCGATTCAGTAAGCGAATTCGACAGCAATTTTGGGAAGGAGCACTAGCGCAGTTGCGTCTAGCCTCGGCCAATTGAAAAGTGTGCAATTCGATACAATCTCCCAGCCGGAAGCTTGCGTCGCTAGACCAGAGTGATAGACTCTGACTCGCACCGGACGTAAAGACTTTGTTTGTTGAAACACTCGCGGGTCTCTCCTCTCGCCCGCGGGAAACCTGGCCCCACAACTCGAACGCCCCCCTTCGGAAAGTACATCAGGTATTCATGCTGCCCAGCCCGCAGTGCGAGCAGGTGCTTGCGGCCATTTTAGAGTCGGCCGAGGATGCGATCGTCGGAATTGCGCTTGATGGCTCGATTGAACTGTGGAGCCGAGGAGCGGAGCGTTTGTACGGTTACACAGCAGGCGAGGTTACCGGACGATCCGTGCTGTTGCTGCTGCCGATTTACGAAATTTCAAATTCAAAGGCAGTTCTGGAAGCCGCGCGCGACGGCAAAATGACGGAAAGCGAAACCGTGGAGCGGCTGCATAAGATTGGTTCAAAACTGAGCGTGGCCGTGAAGCGAACGCCGATGAGGAATGACCAGGGAATGGTGACCGGCATTCTGGAGAGCGGCCGGGCCATGCGCCTGAAAGCGGAAGATACGCCTTCAGAGACGCAATTGCGGCTTCTTGTGGAACAAATGCCGGTGCTTCTCTGGACGACGGATCAGACTTTGCGGATCACGTCGAATTGGGGCTCTGGTTTACAGCACTCCGAAATAAATGCCGGAGATCTGGTAGGGCGGACAGTATCCGAATACTTGAATTGCGATGACGCAGATACGACGCCGATGGGACACCATCAGTGCGGCATTGCGGGGAGAGTCAATGAGGTTCGAGTACGAGCGGCAGGACCGCGTGCTGGAAATTCAGCTGCAGCCATTGCGGGCACCGTCCGGTGAAATCATAGGGTGCATTGGGGTGGGCCTCGATATCACGAAGCGAAAGAGGACGGAACAGCAGATCCGCTACGAGGCGACGCACGATGCACTCACCGGACTGGCGAACTACCGCGAATTCATGGACACGCTCGTGCGTGAATTGCGCCGTGCCGAACGCAGCCATCATTCGTTCACCGTGTTGCTGCTGGACATGGATGACTTGAAACTGATCAATGACCGGCAAGGTCATCTGGCGGGAAATAAGGCGCTGAACCGGCTAGCCAAGGTGATGAAGGAGCAATGCCGAGTGACAGACCTGGCTGTACGATACGGCGGAGACGAATTTGCGAGTGCTGTTAATCGATTCCGATCAAGCGATGGCGGAACATATGGCACAACGAATCGAGGCTTGCGTGCGCGACGACGGGGAAGATCCGCCCATTAGCGTGAGCATCGGCATGGCGGTGTATCCCGAGGATGGACGAACAGCGCAGGAGTTGCTTGAGGTCGCGGACCGGCAGCTCTACGGACGGAAGAAAATGGGGCGAAGCAAGAATGTGACGGTCAGTTAAGCCAAACCGGAATTCCGAGGGTAGGGTTGTGTAAGAGCAACGTGACTGGTGTAATCTCCCGCGACAGATGATCGCCAATTTTGGAAGTCCGGTTAAACTCGAAGGATGAACCATAAGAGGGTTAACGGCGCGTGATCGCGAGGCGGCTGAAAGTGCGCGATGGAAGTGAGGACACCTTGAAGACACGGGAACTGGTGTTGACGTTATTCGACGAGGCGTACGAGAAGAAAACCTGGCACGGACCCAATCTCAAACAGTCCATCCGCGGAGTAAGCGCCAAACAAGCGGCATGGCGGCCCGGAGCGGGGCGGCACAATATATGGGAAGAAACGCTGCACGCCGCGTATTGGAAATACGAAGTACGGAGACGGATCGAGGGTGAAAAAAAAGGATCGTTTGCGTTGAAGGGTAGCAATTTTTTCTCGCGGCCGGAAAAGGGCATGTTAGACGAAGCTGCGTGGCGCGCGGACAAGAACTTGCTTGAACGGGAGCATCGCGCGTTGCGAGCAACCGTCAAAAAAGCGCTGGGCACGCCAGGGGTGGCCAAGTTTCTCCGTCAAATCTACGGCGTGGCATTGCACGATGTTTATCACGCAGGACAAATTCGGCTGCTGCGCCGGCTGATGGCGCGCTGAGGCGTGGTGCCGGGGGGCCGCTACTCAGAGGCGGTGCTGGCGAAGTTTGCGCACGATTTCGGCAGGTTCAGCGGAATCCTGAAAAAGGCGGATAGCGGCAATGCCGGATGCTCCGGCTGAAAAGCATGAGGAAGCATTCGCTAGAGTAATTCCTCCGATGGCGAGGACGGGGATTGTTAGGGAGCTGCAGACTTCGGCGAGCCGCACGAGTCCCTGGGGCGCACCGTAGGCGGCCTTTGAGGGCGTGGTGAAGACGGGGCCGAAGAAAATGTAGTCCGCACCGGCTGAAGCGGCGGATGTGGCGGCATCCAAGGAATGGCAGGAGACGCCGATGAGAAAATCGTAAGTGTGCGATTGCGCGGCCTGAGAAGCAAGTAGCAGACGTTTCGCTTCTTCGGCAGGCAAAGAGTTTTCCCCTAAATGGACGCCGCCGGCGTGTTCGGAGAGGGCGACGTCAAGGCGGTCATTCACAAGAATGCGCACCGGAATGCGTGTCGCCGTCTCCGCGCGATGCGCTTGTTTCGAAACGCGGCTCAATGCTTCGCGTGTGAGCGCGGCGGAGTCTTTCGCAGACAAGTCCTTCTCGCGAAGTTGAATCCAATCCACGCCGGCGGCAGCCACTGCTGCGATCTTTCCGAGAAGAGGCTCGATCAGCTCTTTTTGGGGCGCGTCATGGAAGCCGCGGCGATCGGTGACGTAGCAGAGGATGGGCTTACCATCCGGACGAAGACTGGAATCGAGCGCAGAACTATTGTGGAGAGACACGCGAAGGGCCAGGATGAGAACCAATGAGGCTGAGGGCCAGGATGATGTCCAAGACACCGAGACCGCTGACAGCGCCGCGAAACGAGGGATGAAGCAGTACGGGAATGAGCGAAGGGAAGTGCAGAAGAAAGAAATTTTGCTCCCAGTAGCCGGACCACGGGAGATAGAGGAGCAAGGCTCCCATTTCGAAGCATACGACGACCAACAGTGCACGCACGACGCGGTTCATGGTTAAGAGGGAGTCCCCTGTATTCGAGTATGCCGAAACTTAGCGGATGGGCTTCTGGAGAGCAGCGATGCGATCAGCGACGTCGCGATAGTCGATGTTCATCGCGTAGACCTGGGAAAAACTCTTCAGCGCTGCTTCCGGCTCACCTGCGGATTCCTGGGCAACGCCCAAATCATACCGCAACGCGAGGATGCTTTCCGGTTCAATGCCCGGGATGAGCAACGCGCGCTCGTACCAGATGGCGGCAATGCCCGGCTGGCCTTTATCCATAAAAGCGAGACCGAGAAGGGTGCAGCACTGCATGCCGTAGCGGAAAGGTTTGCCGTTGTCCGCGGCCTTGGCCACTTTTTGGAATTCGCTGATAGCTTCATCGAGCAGGCCCATTTCGCGGAAAGCGATGCCGAGGTTGTAGTGGGTCTCGAGATCTTCGTCTTCGGCACCCATCTCGCCGAGCTCGGCGCGAAAATCGTCAAAGACTTCCTTGAGGGGACTGTGTTCGCCGGGCCCGGCAGGCTTTTCCTCTGGCTTTGAAGACGCAACTTGAGGCGCAGCCGCTTCCGAGTGGGAAGGAGTGAGCGCGTCGAGGCCCAAGTCGTCAATCTCCTTCGCCAAGTCCGCAAGAAACTGGTCGGAGGCAAAACCGGCAGCGGGAGGGGCAACGGCGGAATCCTTGGCTGCAGGCGCGAGTTCCGGCTTGGGTTCGTGAACGAGAATTGGCGTGGCAGGGGGCTTCTGGTCGTACGCGGGGACCAAAGGTTCCGGTTCGAGGACCAGCTCGAGCTCCTGATCGAGTTCGAATTCGGGTTCGGGGGCCGCAGTAGGCTTCTCAGGAACCGGCGGCTTTTTCGGTGCCGCAGGGACGTGACTTTCTTCAACCGGCGCCGGGATGGTCTCAATCTGGGCGGCTGGCGGAAGCTCGGCGGAAATATCCGCGAAGGCACTTGGTCCCTCATTGAGTGAAGCAGGAGCTTCCAAGGGAAGTTCGAATTCCGCGAGCTCGGATGATCCGGAAGGTGCAGCAGCCACCGGCTCGGCGGCAACTTCGGGAGGAGTTGGAGGAGGAGCGGGCGCGGCGGGCCTTGCCGGAGGCGGTTTTACGGCAGGATCAGCTGGATGCGTGTCTTCCAGCATTGACGCCCATTCATCGGAGAGGTCCACTTCCTCCTGAACGCTTGAGGGCTGCGAAGAAGCGTTGGCCTCGACAGCCTGGGCGGGAGGTGCTTCGGCAAGGGCTGGCTCCTCAAACTCCTGCACCGGTTCCTCAGCGACGGCCGCAGGCTCTGCGGCAACGTCCATTGCGGAAACCTCCGGGATAGTGGCTGCAGGCGCTTCCCTTTGAACAGGAGTGGTGCTGGCGGCCAATTCCGCGTCGGTAAGTCCGGCAGCGCGTTGGAATCTGCGGCGAAGCTCGCCGAAGCGCTCGGCACTGCGCAGGTCGTTGCGCTCCGTATGGATTGCCTCAAGTTGAGCAGCGAGCTCTGCGGTGCGGCGGTCATCGCCAGCACCGAGGACAAAATCGAGAAGCTTTTCGAGGGTGGGGGTGTGGCGAGGAGCGCGACGCAAGATGGCTTCGAGAAGGCCGATGGCTTTTTGCGTCAGACCATAGCTGGCAAAAAGATCGACATCCGTGAGGGACTGGGCGATGAACTTCTGGGTCTCTTCATCAAGCTGCGGCTCGGTGGAGATGGACGCGGTGGAAGAGGCAGCCGCGAGACTGTCGCCTGCGACGGGCGCAAAGTTCTCCGTGTCAGGACGTAGCTTGGGCGTAGGAGCCTTGGGAATCTCCGCCTGCAGATGTTCTTCCGGAGGCGGAAGCGGAGCTTCTGTGCCCAGCAGGCCCATTTTTCTGAGAACGGCGTCGAGCTTACGCTTGGCGGAATCGCTGTCGGGCTGGCGGTCGACGAGCTGCTCAAAAATGGCCTTGGCGCGATCGAGCTGATTCGCGGCAGCGAGGGCATCGCCCAAATGGGCCAGAGAGTCGGGGAGGCGGAAGGAATCGCTGGTGCGGCCGTAGAAATCGACAAGCCATTCGAGCGGCTCGAGACGGCCGGGCATGCGAGAGGCCAGTTCGTTTTGCAGGCGTCCGATTACTTCGTGCTCGCCGCCGTCAATCATGGGCACGCGAATCTGGCTAATGATGGCCATGGCGCGGTCGCTCTGACCCGACTCGAGAAGCGCTTCGACGATTTTCTGCGCTGGGCCGAAGTTTTTATTGTCGGCTGCCAAAACGCGGAGTGCGAGAGCCGTGGCTTTATCCCAATTTGCACTCTTGAGATAGAGATCCAGGAGCAGTTCGGTTTGTTCGCCGCCCTTTTCGAGATCGGGAACATGTTCGAGGAGCTCCGCAGCCTTGGTGAGATTACCTTGCGAAGAAAAAGAACGGGCTTTGACAATGGCGGCAGCGAGACAATTGGCGTCGATCTTTAAGGCTTTGTCGGCAAGCTTTTCGGACTCCGCCTGATCTCCACGGGCCAAGGCGCGCTGAGCGGCTGAAACGTAGGTATCGATGGCTTCCCGAGACTGGCCCATAGCCTGATAGAGATCGGCCAGGCGAATCTGAATGCGGAGATTGTCCGGTTCGGCGAGGAGAAGTTTTTTCAGCAGGCCAACCGCTTCCGACTGTCGATTGTTCTTGAGATGAATTTCGGCAAGCTGCAGGAAAAGAGGGCGAGCCTCACTCATCACCCCCTGCTGAACGTAAAGATCGGCCAGCTTTTCAAGGGGACGAATCTCTTCCGGCGCTAGTTTTGCGATGCGCTTGTAAACAGCGATAGCCTTGGTGAGAAAACCGTCGCCGACAAAGATCTGGGCGAGGCGCTCGAAATAATCGATGGCCTGAAATGTTTCGCCCTGGCGGATGTAAAGCTCGCCGATGGTCATGAGCGTGACCTGATCGCGCGGCTCAAACTTTAGAATTTGCTGGTATTCGGCGATGGCCTGAGGGACCTTGCCCTGATTCAGCAGCTTTTGCGCGGACTCGACAAATTTGCTCTTGTTATAGGCCATACGCGTTCCCAGACAATACGCGGCCCACGCCTGCAGGAGGAGCAGCCCTCCGTCCCAAGTGTAGGAAAGGCAGACACAAGCCGTGCTTGCTAAAGCTAGCAGGCAGTGAAAAGGCAAGTCAACGAACCCAGAAGCGCGTGTGAGCAGCCAGTTATCCCCATAAGGACTAGGAAACTAGTTGGCGAAGACGAGGCGAAGCGGGGGAGAGGCGGCTTTGAGGCTTTTTCGCAGGGATACCCGGGCAGGACGGCCTGGCGTGAGGGATCTGCGCGGAAGCGGAGCCGTGGAGAAAATGACCGGCTACTCGCGAGGGTTCGTGATTAAGACGATGAATAAAATGACGAACTAATGTTCGGAAGCCAGGTAAATCGCGGAAGCGTGGGGCGGAAGAGTGAGGTCAATGAATTCCTTGGAGCCGAGGTCTTCGTGCTCCCAAAGATCGCGAAGGCTGTACTTCTCGCGCTTGAGTCCCAGTTCCTTCCAGGAATAGTGAAACGACTGTGGCGCGGCATCGAGATTGAAAACGGCAATATAGGCGCCATCGCCGGATTCCGGAGTGGCGAGCCAAACGGCGGCATTGCCGGTCGAGATGACGGCATGATTGCCGCTGGAATGCTGATCGACGCTAATCAGTTCCGCATTGGTGAGGGCAGACTCGGTCCAGTCGTCGCTCAGAGTAAGATTGCCGCCCATGATAAGCGGAGAACGAAATATGGACCAGAGCGTGAGCAGGGTGCGTTGCTCGTCGTGAGTGAGGCGCGTCGCGCGGGGCTTCTCCCAGCCGGCGGCAGGCTCAAGGCGCCCGAGCGGAAGCATATCCGCATCGGGCCAATGTCCCGGTCCGGAGAACTCGGCCCATTTTGCGGCACGAGCAAATTGATTTTCGACGCCCTGCGGAAAGTCCTTGTCACTGTGCCAGACATCCCAGACGTCATCGGAAATGCGCCACATTTGGGCATAGCGGCGCAATTCTGTTGCTTTGTCGAGAGGAGCCGGACCGGGTGAGAGGCTGAGTACGATGGGACGGCGAACTTTGCGTAGCGCTCCGCTGAGCATACGAATTTCGTCGCCCTTGTAGGGATGGCTGGAAATGCAATCGACCTTGAGGAAGTCGACGCCCCAGCCGGCATAAAGCTTAGCAATGGAATCGTAATAGGCCTGTCCGGCGGCGGAATGAGTGTTCACGCCGTAGTTGTAGGGGTTCCAAGGGCAGGTGTCTGAGGCATCCGCGGCAGCTTTGGCGCGAAACGAAGAGCCAGCAATCGGAAGATTCTTTGCAACGGCTTCTCGAGGGATGCCACGCAAGATGTGGATACCAAACTTGAGGCCGAGGGAGTGGACGTAATCGGCGAGTGGTTTGAAGCCGGCGCCTTGTTCGGCCGAGGGAATGGAGTTGATCGCGGGAATGTAGCGGCCGTTGGCGTCGAGGCTAAATTGCGCGGCGGCGGACTGCGTGCCGGCGGAATGATTCGTCACGTACCAGCCTTCATCCACGACGATGTATTCCCAGCCGTAAGCTTTCAAGTGCTCCGCCATCCAGGCGGCATTTGCTTTGATGTCGGATTCGCTGACGGTTTCACCATACGAGTCCCAACTGTTCCAGCCCATGGGGGGCGTGGCCGCGAGCAAAGTTTGCGCATTAGCTTCCGACGAGTCGCCCGCAAATTGTGCGGAGAAAATCCAGCCACAAAAAATTGCGGAAGAAATCGCAAGAAGAATGACGGCGCGGCGCGCGAACCATTTGCAATACATCGGGTTGACCTCAAGGAAGTCCGGCGGAGATTTTATGCGACGCGCTAGGAAAGTGGTAGCGGAGTTTGCGTGGCGCCCACAGCCCAGCAATTCGCGTCGCGGACTGGCGCGAAGGAATAGCGATGTAGAGGCGACGGGCCGTGCTGGCGCAGAGCTTCGAGATGGTCGGGCGTGGCGTAACCCTTGTGACGAGCGAGGCCGTATTGCGGGTAGACGGCGTCCCACTTTTCCATGCACGCGTCGCGATGCGTTTTGGCGAGTATGGAAGCAGCGGCGATGGAAACGCTGCGCGCGTCGCCTTTGATGAGGGATTTTTGCTCGATGAGAACATCGAGCTGCATGGCGTCGATGAGCAAATAATCCGGCTGGATCGAGAGTTGTTGCAGCGCAGCGGTCATGGCTTGGCGGCTGGCCTGGTAGATGTTCCAGGCGTCGATGCGCTGGGCATCGATTTCCGCGACGGCCCAGGCGACGGCATGCTCGTGAATGCGCACGGCAAGTTCGGTGCGGCGCTCGGCGGGAAGTTTCTTCGAATCATCGAGTCCGACGATTCGGCGTTTGGGATTGAGAATGACCGCGGCCGCGACGACCGGACCGAAGAGCGCACCGCGGCCGGCTTCATCGAGACCGGCGATGCGCATCCAGCCAAGTTGTCGCGCCGCTCGCTCGAAACGGGAAGAGCAGAGACGGCTCATTGCGCGGAGATTTTAGCACGGTGCAAGGACGGCGTACGGCTACTCGTATCGCAGCGCAACGATGGGATCGACCTTAGTGGCGCGCCGGGCAGGGATGTAAGTCGCGAGGAGAGCTACCGTGGCAAGCAAGAGCGCCACTCCGACAAATGTAAACGGATCAGTCGGAGGCACGCCATAAAGCAACTTGATCATGAGCCGCGAGAGCAGAAGAGCTCCGGCGATGCCGGCGGCAGAGCCCACGAAAGCAAGCACCATACCCTGCTTCACAACCAGGCGGAATACATCGTTGTGGCTTGCGCCAAGCGAAATGCGGATGCCGATTTCGTGCGTACGCCGCGACACGGAGTAGTTCATCACGCCATAAATCCCCACCGCGGCCATAACGAGCGCGAGGATCGCAAACGCGCCCAGCAACACCGTCTCAAAGCGCGCCTGGGCATTCGCATCCGCTACAACTCCATCCATTGTCAAGACCTCGGAGATGGGCAAATCGTGATCGAGGGACCACACTGCGTTCTTCACGACAGATGCAGAGGCACCTGGATCGCCAAGGGTACGGACAACCAGGGTGATGTACGCCATGTGCGCCCCGCCTTCTCCCAGGTATTCCCTATTCTGAAACGCGGCAAGATAGACTTCCGGATAAATGGGGCCGGTCCATTCCTCTTGTTTCGCATTTTTTACAACGCCAATCACGGTCAACCAGGTTAGGGAATCCGCTTTGTCATCATGAAATGAAATATGCTGGCCAACCGGGTCTGCCTCCGGCCAATAGGTGCGCGCCGCGCGCTCGTTTATGACGACCACACCTGGAGCATGGATGTCGTCGCTGGCAGCGATGTCGCGTCCGCGCACCAGCGGAAGGCGCATGGTCTCGAAGTATCCCGGTGTGACGATGCGATACACGCCGGACGGCGATTCTCCCGGACGGGGCTTTGGGCGGCCTTCGATCGTGAAAGGCCAGCCCCAAAGATCGCCGGCCAACGGCAAGTGATTGATCCCGGCTGCGGACTGGACACCGGGAATCCTTCGAACGTTTGCAAGCAGTTCCCAGTAAAAGATTGCGCGGCGATCCGCATCGGCTTCTCTAGATCCAGCGACAGACACGATCATCGAGAGAACGTTGTGAGGGTTGAATCCGGGGTCGACCGACTCCAGCGCGAAAAAACTCCGGATCATCAATCCGGCGCCGATCAGCAGCATGAGGGCGAGCGCAAATTCCGACGCGACCAGAAAACTGCGCATCCGGTTGCGGCGAATGCCTTCGCTACTGCCACGGCTGCCCTCTTTTAGCGTGCCCGAGAGATTGAGAGTGGACGAGTGTAAAGCAGGCGCCAGGCCGAACGCCAGACTGGTTAACAACGTTACGCCGAGCAAGAACAGCACGACGCGTGCGTCGATGCTCACCGTCTCTACTCGTGGGATGTTCGCCGGGCTGGCCGCGATCAAGACGCGGGTTCCCCAGACGGCCAGCAGCAGACCAGCGGAGGCGCCGAGGGACGCAAGCATCAGGTTTTCCGTAAAGAACTGGCGAACGAGTCGTGAGCGGGGAGCGCCCAGCGCTGCGCGCACGGCAATTTCCTTTTGACGAGTGGCGGATCGCGCCAGCAGCATGTGCGCGACATTGGCGCACGCGATCAGAAGCACAAACCCGACTGCACCAAGCAGCAGGAGCAGAGGCGCTTTGACTTCGCCGACGACGTTTTCCATGAGCGGAGTTACAACTACATGGCGATTCGTAGCTGGGAACTGCTGCTCGAGGCGAGCCGTGATGGCCGCAATTTCCGCGCGAGCTTGCGCGAGTGAGACCTCAGGCTTGAGCCGCGCGAAAATTCGCAAGCTGTTGCCGCCCCGGTCGTGGATGCGGTCGCCAAACGCGTCCGGCACCCACAACTCCGCGCGTGTGGCCCAGAACGGCGCAAATTTGAACTCGCGCGGCATCACACCGACTATCGTGAATAGTTCGCCATTCAGTGTGATCGATTGGCCCAAGACGTTGCGATCACTCGCAAAGCGCCGCTGCCAAAGGCGATAGCTCAGGATGACCTCGTGCTCCGCTCCTTTTTGGTCCTCTCCAATGACGAACAGACGGCCCAGGAGGGGCTGCACCCCGAGCATCGGGAGCAGATTCTGTGTGACTTGAAGTCCCCAGAGGTGCTCGGGAGGATCAACGCCGGTGAGATTCGGAGTCCAATAATCCGCCGCACCCATCGCTTCGAAAGAACGGCTCTGATCGCGCCAGTCGATGTAGTTGGCCACCGCGACGGGATTGTCACGATAGTGGAGAATCGTGACCAACTGATCGGAGTTCTTGTACGACAGCGGCCGCAACAGGACAGCATTGACAACGCTAAAAATCGCTGCGTTCGCGCCAATGCCGAGCGCGAGCGTCAAGACAGCCACGATGGTGAAACCTGGATTCTTCGTGAGCGTGCGCGCGCCAAAGCGAATGTCCTGGAGCAGTGTCTCAAGAAGCGGCAGACCGCGACGTTCGCGATACAGTTCCTTGGTTTGCTCCACGCCGCCAAACTCGCGCTGAGCAGCGTGGCGCGCTTCGTCGGGATTCATTCCGCGACGAATGTTTTCGTTGGTGAGTGCCTCAAGATGTGTCCGAAGTTCGGCGTCGAGGTCGCTCTCGTGTTGGCTTCTGCCAAATAGTCCTTTGATGCGAAGAGCCAAGATGCGCAGCCACGTCATGATTGCACTCCTAATAGGCCGTTCATCGGCTTGTTCGCGTGATTATTCATAACGCAGCGCCACGACGGGATCGACTTGCGTGGCGCGCTGGGCGGGCAAGTATGCCGCTAGGGCCGCGACCGCGCACAGAAGGAAACACGCTCCGACGAACGCCAGGGGATCCGCGGGCCTGACTTCGAACAACATGCTGCCCAGTAAACGACTTAGTCCGTATGCGGCTCCCAAGCCCACAATCATGCCCACGGCTACCAGCACGGCCATGCGGCTGACGACACCGCGCAGAATATCGCCCGGTTGCGCGCCGAGCGCCATGCGGATTCCGATTTCTCGCGTGCGACGCGCGACGGAAAAAGCCACGACGCCGGAAAGCCCAAGCGACGCCAGCATGGTGGCGAGTAAACCGAATAGACTGGAAAGCCAGGTCAGGAGCCGTTCTTGTGTGAGTGAATTGGCTATCTGGATTTCCAGGGTGGTGGTCGCGTAGAGAGGCAGGTTCGCGTCCAGGTCGTGCACCTGCTCTCGAACCAGGCCGCCGATTTTTTCTGGATCGCCGGAGGTGCGCACTTGCAGCGTCATGTCAAAAAGACGCGGCTCCTGCGCTAATGCCGTATAAAAATGGCGGCGCGGGGCTTCCGATAGATGCACGTACTTTGCATCCTTGACGACGCCGATGATTTCCATGTCCGGCGGCGCCTTCGGATCATCGCTGGTGCCGATTTTCTTTCCGAGAGGATCCTTGTTTCCAAAGAAATAATGCGCCATCGTCTCGTTGATGATGACGACTTTCGGGCGCGCAGCCGTGTCCTGCTCGGTGAAGTCACGGCCTTCCGCAAAGGGGATCCCCATGGTGGCGAAGTAGCCTGGCGAGATAATGGCAGCATTAGGGCTCATATTCTCGTCGGGGCCGGGCTGGTAGCCTTCGACCTTGACGCCCTCCTGATCCCAGCTTCCGGAGATGACGGAGCTAGTGGTCAGGCTTGCGGCTCGCACGCCGGGGAGTGTGCGAACGCGTGCCAGAAGATCATCGTAAAGCGACTTGATTCTTTCCTGAGGATAGCCATTCATCGACGGATTGAGCGTCGCCAGAAAAACATTGCCTTTGACAAAGCCGGTGTCGACGCCGCGCAAATTTCGCAAGCTGTGAAGAAACAAGCCCGCGCCAATCAAAAGTGGCAGGGAGAGCGCCACCTGAAGGAAAATCAGCGCGCTGCGCAAGCTAAAGAAGCGTTCGCCGGAAGCGATCGAGGGAGAATCGTTGCGCAATGCGATGGAAACACCGGTTTGCGAAAGTTGCAAGGCTGGGGCCAATCCGAAGAGCAGTCCGGTGACTAGTGATGCGAGCAGCGCGAAACCCAGAACTCGCAAATCCATCGGCGCGTGAATGTTTGCGCTGTAATCAGCCGGCAGAAAACCGAGCAATGCCGTCTTGGCCCAATAGGCGACAACAATCCCGGCACAGCCGCCCAGCACGGAGAGCAGCAGACTCTCCGTCAACCACTGGCGAATAAGCCTGCCGCGGCCGGCGCCGATAGCCAACCGCACGGAAATCTCCTGTTTTCTCTTCGCGTTTCGCGCGAGAAGAAGATTTGCGAGGTTCGCGCATGCCACCAGCAACACAATGCCTGTAACGCCGAACATCAGGAGCAACGGGCGTTCCATTTCTGTGCGCAAATGCGCGAAACCTTGATTGCCAGGTGCCAGCCGGATGCGGCTCGCCAGCGCGCGTTCTTTTTCGTGTTCGCTGTCGTGTGCTCCGAATTCCTTTAATTCGGCGGCTAGAACCTGGTGATAGATGACGTCGAGTGAGGCTTGCGCTTGTGCGACCGAGACTTCGGGTCTACGCCGCGCCATAACCGTGATCCAGCGATGGCGGGGATTCTGCAGACGGTTCGCTGGAACGGGGCGGAAAATACTCGCCATCATCATCGGAACGCGAATATCCGGGTTGCGCGCCATTTCGGTGCCGTAGAATCCGGGCGGAGCAATCCCAATAATGCGGATCGGATTGTTGTTTAAAATGATTTCTTTGCCGACGATCTCCGGGTCGCTGCCGAATCGCCGCTGCCAATATCCGTAACTCAACACAGCTACAGGCTGAGAGCCGGGAGTGCGATCATCTTCAGGTCCTATCAGCCGGCCAAGAAACGGCCGGACGCCGAGAGTTTCAAAATAATTTCCGGAGATTAGCTCCCCCACAGCCCTTTCGCTCCGTCCGCCATAGCTTGCATTAAAATCGAGCCCCGAACGCGTGAAGACTCCGTTGAACACGGTGTCCCTATCGCGCATGGCCTGGTACATGGGATAGGAAAAATCTTCGTTTACTTCCTGGGACTGCTGATCGACGTACTTGACGACGACGAGTTCTTGCGGATTGGTGACCGGGAGATTGCCGAGCAGAACGGAATTGACTAGCGAAAACAAGCCGGTGTTCGCGCCAATGCCGAGCGCCAGCGTCAGAATTGTTACCGCCGTGAATCCCGGACTTTTCACGAGCATGCGCAGTGCGTAACGCAGGTCTTGTGCGAGCGTCTCGAAAAATGGGAGGCCACGCTGGTCTCGATAGGATTCCTTTATTTGCTCGACGCCACCGAACTCGCGCCGCGCGGAGTAACGCGCGTCTTCTTTGTTCATGCCGCGGCGGATGTTTTCTTCCGTGAGCGCGTCGATGTGAGAACGAAGTTCGGTGTCGAGCTCTCCATCCAGGTTTCGCTTGCGAAAGACCCCGGACAATCGCGAGGCGAGAATGCGAATCCATCCCATGTCATGCTCCTTCGGCGCGGCCGAGCAGGCGCGTCATGAGCGCGGCCATGCGCTCCCAGCTTTCCGTCTCCGCCAAGAGTTGCTTGCGTCCGCTGCGCGTGAGCGAGTAGTACTTGGCTTTGCGATTGTTGTCGGAGACGCCCCATTTCGAGGAAATCCAGCCGCGCTGCTCGAGGCGCAACAGAGCTGGATAAAGCGTTCCCTGATTGAGCTTGAGCAGATCCGCGGAAACCTGTTGAATGCGCACGGCGATTCCGTAACCATGCAGCGGGCCCAAAGCCTCCAGAGTCTTGAGCACGATTAAATCGAGCGTGCCTTGCAACACTTCGCCGCGCGTTTGCGCCATCGCGATTCTCCTTTTGACAATCAACAGGAGGCTACACTTGCTCCTGTTGATTGTCAACAGGTAGCCTGATGTATAGACGAAGCATCCCGGAAAATGTTTCGTACCTTCGGAAGATTCTTGCGCCGGGGCAAATTACGGCCGCGATTCGCGCCTGAAATTCGGCCGTTGTGGGTTTTTTAACAAGTCTCGTTGACCAGGACATGCCGCGAGACCTACGATGGCCGGGCAAATTTAGCAGCCAATATGTTCTTAGGGAGAATTCCATGCATCCACGCAAGCATTCCGCCTGGCTTCAAGCCACCCTTTACCTACTTGCTCCGGCGGCGCTTCTCGCGTTGGCTCCGCTCAGCGGAGCACGAGCGTTGACTAGCAGCGATCTTACCTGCTTCCGATTTGCCGGCGATGCTGTTTTCTCGCCGGACGGCCATCACATTGCCTACACGGTTATTCTGCACGATCGCCCTGGCAGGCCGTCGCCGCAACTCTGGGTTATGGATCTTGCCACACAAAAATCGATTCTCATCGGCGGCGAAAAAGATGTCGCGGGCAATCCCCACTGGTCGCCCGATGGAAAGTGGCTGGCGTTCCAGGGAAGTGTCGGAGAAAGGCAGGGTTTACTGTTGGCCCGCGCGGATGGCTCCGACATCACCGCTCTCGCGGCGATGCACGGCACCAACAGCCCCTTGCCTGGCGAAGGCCAGGATTTGACGTGGTCTCCCGATGGCAAACAGATCGCGTTCGTTTCTTCGACGCCGGACGAAAGGGCTGAAGAAGCCGGTGGCGATCCGAGGGTCATTACACGTTACTTATACAAGCCTGACGCCGGAGAAGGCATGACGCGCTTTAACGACAATCAACGACTGCACATTTTCGCCGTGGACGTGGCCACCAAACAGATGCGCCAACTGACGCAAGGCATGTTTGACGAACATTCCATCGACTGGTCGCCGGACGGCAAGGAAATTCTCTTCGCGTCTAACCGCGAACCTAATCAGGACGAGTTTTTCAATTACGACATTTTCGCATTAAACGTGGCGGACAACAGCATCCGCCGTTTGACCGCCACCGAATACAACGAGTACGAACCGCTGTGGTCCCCCGACGGCAAGCACATCGCCTATCGCGGAACGACGCGCGGATTAACCGACCGCGAGACAACGATGGAAGACTCCCACGTGTGGATGATGAATGCCGACGGCAGCGATCGCCGCGAAATCGGAGCGGTGATTGACAACCGCCAAGGCGCACCGCATTGGGCGCCCGATAGCAGCGCGGTGTACTTCACCGTGCAAGAGCGTGGCAGCAATCATCTGGTGCGTTTACCGATCTCGGGCGGCGCGCCAGAATACGTATTGAAAGATACGGGCAACGTTGGAGGATTTTCTGTCGGCAAGGACGGCGCGCTGGCCTATACCTTTACTTCCCCGCGCGACATGGCCGAGCTTTACGTCAAACCAAGGAGCGCCGCGGCTCGCAAGCTCACGGACTTGAACGCGGAAATCCTGACTGGAAAACAAATTGGCGAAGTGGAGTCCTTCACGTTCGTCAGCAACGACAATAAATTCCAAGTCGAAGCGTTTCTCACCAAGCCTCTGGGGATGACCGCGACTTCCAAGCATCCGCTTATCGTGAACATTCATGGCGGCCCGCACGGGCAGAATGGCCCCGGCTTCAACTTTAAGAACCAGGTCTACGCCGCGCACGGCTGGGCCACGCTCAACGTGAATTATCGCGGGTCGACTGGTTACGGGCAGAAGTTTGCCGATGCGGTCTTCGGCGATCAGGACGGCAATGAAGGCCAGGATGTTTTGTACGGGGTTAGCGCTGCCGTGCGCCGCTACCTTTGGATCGACCGCGAACGAATGGGCATTGAAGGCGTGAGCTATGGCGGCCAATTAACGGACTGGCTCATCACGCAGACCAACGAATTCAAAGCTGCGATCCCGACGGCCGGCATCTCGAATCTCGTTAGCTACAACTACATGACCTACTACAACCAGTATGAGGAAATGGAGTTCGGCCAGTTCCTTCACCAGGGCAATTTGATGGATGTGGCCTGGGAACGCTCGGCGCTAAAACACGTGGCTGCCGCGCATACGCCCACCATGCTGATGCACGGCGAAAACGACAACGATGTGCCCATCGCCGAGGCAGAACAGTTTTTCGTCGCGCTCAAAGACGTAGGAACGGAAGCGGTCTTCGTACGCTATCCGCGCGAAGGCCACGGGATACGGGAAACGAAACATGTGATCGACTGGACCGACCGCTCGATCGCATGGTATGAGAAACATTTTCCGAAGTCTGGCGCGGAAGGTGTGACAAACGTGCAGCCTTAGTGCGCGGCGCAAGTGTGAGATAAATCGCTTCATCTCTCTGCGTAGGTGACAAAGCAGTACTTGAAAATAGATAGAGCCCCGATTGAACCGGGGCTCTATTGTGAAAGTAATTCGGAGTTCGTGTTTCGTATTTCGAATCGGAGAGTTGCGCCTACGACTTGGTTTCAGCTCCAGCCGTTGCAACGGCGGCCACTTCTTCGCGGGGGGCGCGCTTGATGCGAGCAGCCTTTCCGCGCAGGTCGCGCAAGTAGTAGAGGCGCGCGCGGCGGACTTTGCCCTTGCCGACTACTTCAATCGAGCTGATCGAGGGCGAATGCAGCGGGAAAATGCGCTCGATGCCCACGCCGAAGCTCACGCGGCGCACGGTGAACGTGGCACCCGAGGCGCGGCCCTTCTTCGAAATCACGACACCCTCGAACGCCTGGAGGCGCTCCTTTTCCTTCTCGCCCTCGCCTTCTTTCAGGCGGACGTTGACGCGCACCGTGTCGCCGGGGCGAAATTCGGGGAGGTCTTTGCGCAGTTGCGCTTCATGTAGTTTGGCTATAATCGGATTCATGTTCGTATTCCCTGCAGACCCACTCAGGCGGGGCCAGCTCTTCAAAAGCAAACCCCAATTATAGCCAAATATCCACAATCTACCTAGCGCATTCAGGGGCTGGGAAGCTTAACGGTGCCGCTAGCGCGATGTTGCAGAACCTATGGCGTAAATCAGGGAAAGTAACCAAACAAGAAAAATGAACACCGTCCACAGAATCATCAGTATAGAGGATGCTGAAATCAAGAAGTTCGCCGGAGGTTTCTCCTTAGACTCCGGCCACTGGTGACCGCAGGAATCGCATTCCCAGAGACTGCGATGAAGCGGCCGTGGGCCACCCATGAGGGCACGAGTGTAGTCCACTGGCTTGTTCAATCCCTGGAAGGAAATTTCAAGTGAGTTGCACTTGGGGCAGCGAGGTTGCTGAAACTCCCCGATTCCCTCTACGTCAAATCTCTCCAGAATAGGTTGATCTATCAAGCTCGAAGCTTCTTCAGCGCCCGACTTTCTTACGCACAGCTTGATGCCGCCGAGAAAATTGGACCAAAACCAGTTCATCCGGATCGTGTTCTCATCTGCTAGGAAGCACTCGATAGCCGCAGAGTCCAGAATGCTATCGAAAAGGAGTGCGTCTGGCAGATCTCGAAACCGGCGGATGACAAGAAACCGCTGGTCCTCGTATTGGGGGTGAGAGGTTGCCATGCCGAGCCAAATGTATAGGAGAGGGAGCCCCTATTAAAGGAAAATACCCTTGAGTTACACCATAGGGTTATTAGCCTGAGTCGTGCAACTTGGGCGCGTAGTCGCATGCGCAGAGACCGACAAGTCGCTCGGCCACGGATGGCTCTACCTTTGACTCCTGGTACGCCTTAAAGTTATGAATTGACTGGCCTGGTTTCGCGTGTGCGTGAGCACTAGGGTGAACCAATACGCGTCAGGAGATCAAGAAATGAGCCCCGAAAAGAAGACCACCGCAAACGTCAAGCAAGCTGTGCCATTTTTCCATGTTTCGAACATGGAAGAATCACTACGCTTTTACGTCGAAGGCCTTGGCTTTGCGATGACCAAGAAATGGATTGACGAAGGCAAGCTCCGCTGGTGCTGGCTGGAGATCGGCGACGCGGCCTTGATGCTGCAGGAATTTCGGAAAGAAGGGCATGATTCCGGGAAGCCCAGTTGCAAAGTGGGGGAAGGCGTCTCGATCTGCTTCATGTGCGAGGACGCCCTGGCGATCTATCACGAAGCTGCCACGCGCGGAATAAACGCCAAGAGAAATGCTTTCGTTGGGAATGGGTTGTGGGTTGTGTCATTCTCGGACCCGGACGGGTACCGAATTGATTTCGAAAGCCCTACGGATGTCCCGGAGGAGACGGAGTACTCACCACAAGGCAAATAGTGAGCTGCTCTGCGTGACTAAGCGGGGGCAGATGCAGATACGTTTCGACGAATAACGCTTTCCGCGAAGCGCTCCATTTCTTCAAGTTGCGGGCTGAATTGGAGCAGGACCAGGTCGACACCTGCGGCTTCGAATTGCGCAAGCCGTTCTGAAACTTGCTCCGGCGTGCCTATCAAGCCCGAGCGCAGCCCGCGGTTCGAAACGGAATAGTCTTCGAGCGAAACGCGCTGCTCCAGTTGCGTTCCGGCGAGCCACTGCTGGTAGTTGGCATATCCCGCGGCCGATTGCTGGACATCGGTGATGCGCTTCAGCTCGTCCTGCGCTTCGCGCTCGGTTTCGCGGACGATGGTATAGCCCGCAAAGCCGAACTTCAGCGGTGGGAGATTGTGGCGTGCGCGGCGTGCGCGCAAATCGGCAATTTTCTCGCCAACGCGCTCCGGAGGGTCGCCGTGCATCAAGTACGCATCGCACTTCTCCGCGATGAGGTCCTTTGCCGCTGGCGATTCTCCGCCCGCATAGATACACGGATGCGGCTGAGCCACAGGCTTTGGTTCCAGCACATTGTCTTCGACGCGATAATACTTCCCCGCATAGGAAAAGTGATCCTTGGCCCACACGCCATGCAGCACATCGAGCCATTCGCTGGTGCGCGCGTAACGGTCGTCATGCTGTTCAAAACCCACGCCGTATTTCTTCGCTTCATCCGCCCACCACGACGACACCACATTGAGCGTAAGCCGCCCGCCGCTGATGTGATCGATATTCGCGGCTTGCTTGGCGAGGAGCGCAGGCAGATGGAACGTCGGCCGCACGGCGACCATGAGCTCAATCCGCTCGGTGACCGCGGCCAGCGCGGCGGCTGTGGACCACGCGTCGAGCGAGGGCGCCTCCACGCCCTTGATGTCGTTCAAATTCAATTCGGCGATCAGCATCAGGTCGTAGCCGATCTGTTCGCTGCGCTGCGCGAGCTTTTTCACATAAGGCCAGCTCGCTTCCATGTTTTCGTCCGCGACGTTGCGCAGCCATCCGCCAAAAACAGGGAGCCAGTAGCCGTATCTCATCGGATGCTCCCGGTGGAAACAAAGCCGCCGTTTCGGCTGGCCTCATGGATCCGCGCCTCGCTGATCAAATAGTCCGCCAGACGCGCATACGGATTGAAACCGATCATGCGCTCCGGATCAGAGACGAAATTCGAAAGCGCGTTGACGTCGTAGTAGAGCAACCGTCCGGTGCGTTCATCCATGACGTACTCGATGCCGCCGACTTCGATGCCGGTCACTTCCATGATGCGCTCGACATCGTCAATCACTTGCCTCGGCGGCTCATAAGCTTCCACGGTAAGCCCCGATTTCGGTGCATCCATCGGGCATGCCAAACGCGTCAGCTCTTCGCCCTTTGTGTTTTTGCAGATGTCCGCCGGGCATAGGTCAAAAGTGTCGCCGGTAATGTGAATCTGAATCGCGTAAAGATATTCGCCGCCGAGAACCTCGACTCGCGTAATCACGCCGTCGCGCGCCGTGAAGAATTCCTGTACCAGCGCGACGTTGTCGATACCAAATGACAAGCTGTTCTCTTCGACTGCTCCGCGCAGCTCGTCCGGCGAATTGAACTTCTTGATCCCCGCGCCGCTGCCGCCGATGTTGGGCTTGATAATCAAAGGATAGCCGATGGCTTCGGCGGCGCTTAGAGCTTGCAACGGATGGTTGATCACCCTTGCTTTGGGATATTGCAAGCCCAGCGCCTCGAGCACCGTGCTCTGCAACGCTTTGGATATCTCGTGGGCAAATGCGCGCGACCCGTTCACCACGCGAACACCCTTTTCTTCCAGGTGAGAAAGATAATTGAGCGTATAAAAGATCCCGTGACCGACGCCCCGCTGCCATGCGGAAGGGCTCATGCGATTGAACAGCAGTGAGTATTCGCGTTCCTTGGCCGCGATGTCATATTGGTGATTCCGCGCATCAACCCGGACCCAGTTCGCGCCCTTCGCGTCGAGTTGCTCAAACAGCGGACGAAACCAGTGCTGCTGTTCGTAGTAAATAGCGATGGGTTTCCCTTCGCGTTGCTCTTTGCCGTTTCCGCTTGCCGCATTGCTCATGGCACTCTGCTCCTCATTCGCTCTGCAAAGAAAAAAGGCCGCTTATTCTGAGCGGCCCTGGATTCCTTTTAGGTTTAGACTTGCGCTATACCGAAGGACTTCCCACTCCGCTCGCAGCATTACACATACAAGCGCAGCATGGACACGCGCAGGCCCGTCCGCGGATGAAATTGCTCCGCTTCGCGTGCGTATAACCGCTCTGGATCGCTGGTTTCACGGAACCTTTAGTATATCGCGCGGCAATTTCAGCGCAACAACAAATCCGGCCGGTTACGCTGTGTCTTTTCGAGTGCCGCCGCGCGGCGCCAGTTCGCCACTTCCGCGTGATTGCCTCCGATCAAGACCTCCGGCACCTTCCAGCCGCGAAAATCGGCCGGCCTCGTATAGTGCGGAAAATCCAGCAAGAGACGGTTTGCATTGCGTGGGTCGGCATTTTCTGCTGTGACCGTAAAAGTTGCCGCAGGCTTAGTCCCAGCTTGTAGTGGTGCATCGTGCTGCGCCACTACCCAGGAAGAATCCCGTGAACCCGGATTTGCGCTGAACGATTCGTTTTGCGAAGACGCTTCGTTCCCCAACGCGCCCGGAATAAGACGAGTAATCGCGTCAATCACGATCATGGCCGGCAATTCCCCGCCGCTGAGCACATAATCCCCGACACAGATTTCTTCTGTGGCGAGATGTTCGGCAACGCGTTCGTCGACTCCCTCATAACGTCCGCAGAGAAAAACGATGCGATCGAACTCCGCATACCGCCGGGCGCTCTCTTGCCGGAAAAGCTTTCCCGCAGCCGACATCAATACAATCGCCGTCTTCGGATTAATCGAACCGGACTGCTCCGCGCTGCCCACGCTCTGCCCAAGAAGCGATTCGACTGCTTCAAAAAGCGGTTCCGGCTTGAGCACCATCCCCTCGCCGCCGCCAAAAGGACGGTCATCCACGCTGCGGTGACGATCCTTGGTAAACACGCGTAAGTCCTGGACGTGGACCTCGACGAGGCCCGCCTCGCGCGATCGCCGCAGGATGCCGTGATCGAGCGGGCCGGCAAAAAATTCTGGAAAGATCGTAATCAGGTCGAAGCGCATTGCTGCAGCCAGTCTAACGCACCCGCGGCCTTACACCCCATCGTTCAGATTGCGCAGGCCATCGGGAAGCACAACGTCGATCCGCCGGGCGGCGGTGTCAATGTGCTTGCAAATATCTTCAGCGAGCGGAATGAGCAACTCTCCAGCCGAAGTATCGACGACCAGAAGCGGCGTTCCGGCCACTCCTTCGCCGGCTATTTGCACTTCTTTGACAACACCCAGCAAAGACGGCGCACTTGCCAGCGAACAAGGCGAGGAAGAAACGACGGAGGGTTCGAGAGAAGTTTCGAAAACCAAACATCCAATGAGATCATCCACAAAGTAATGGCCCACGGAAAGCGTCATTCTACTTTCTATTGGCAGCAGTACATCGAGCCCTCGAAACTTTTCCGCGTCCGAGATCGAATTGCATCCCTCGAAATGAAATACCGCTTGGCCTTTGTGATTCTGGCTCAGCCAGCAAGCTTTCAACATGGTAAGACGCGGCTCCGCCCCAGCGCGGCTGCTTGCGCCGAGAAAAACTTCCTTCAATCGTG
The DNA here is from genome assembly GCA_963718945.1 of uncultured Acidobacteriota bacterium. Taxonomy (GTDB): domain Bacteria; phylum Acidobacteriota; class Terriglobia; order Acidiferrales; family UBA7541; genus Acidiferrum. The sequence goes on from CAVRAJ010000002.1 coordinate 478,771, forward strand.
TCAACCGTTCGGGAAAGTCCGTGAGGAGCTCCGCGGCTACTTCACCTTTATTGCCGCGAGGCCGGAGAATCCTCGCAACAATCACCCAACGCTGCGCTTCGGCGCTCAATCTTCAAGTATCTCAAGCGTATAGCGCTTCTTCAATTTCATGCCCGCGGCGCCCAGAAGTGTGCGGACCGCTTTAGCCGTGCGCCCCTGCCGCCCAATCACTTTCCCCAGGTCTTCCGGATGCACCCGTAGCTCAAGGACGGTTACCTGCGAGCCGTCGACCGGCCTAACCTGCACATCTTCGGGGTGGTCCACCAGAGCCTTGGCAATGGCTTCGACCAGCTCTTTCATCCTTCACCTCCTCCTGCTCGACTCTCCACTGGTCGTGGAAAAAGCGCCCCTGCTCTGACCCGGGGACGCGCAAGAGATGGGGATTTCGCTGGAATTACGCGATCTTTTGTTGGCGGATGAAGCTTCGCACGGTGTCGCTGGGTTGCGCGCCGACTCCGAGCCAGTGCTTTATGCGCTCGGTGTTAAGCTTGATCTCCGCAGGCTTCTTCAGCGGATCGTAGGTCCCCACCGCTTCCACAACACGCCCATTGCGGGGCCGCGTCCTCTCGATCACCACGACGCGGTAAAACGGCTTCTTCTTCTTCCCAATCCTGGCCAAACGAATAGTGAGCACTAACCAATGCCTCCACCAGCTATCTTAGCCTGTCCGGGCGGCTTGCGGCAATCGGAGAGTCGGGCTCTCGATGTGTTCCCCGGTGTGGACTCGAAATCGACCCGGAACGTGGACAGCTCGGCCAGACCATGCTGGAAGGCATTTTCGAGCCCGCTCCAGTGCCGTGTGTAGCCAGTTTAAACTTAGCAATCGCAATGTACCCCCGAGGGCGCGATAATGCCCGCGACAGAATGGAGAAGCCATGAGCGAAAAGAAGGAAGTCTCACGCCGCACATTTTTGACCAGCGTCGCCACCGGCGCCGCCTCGTTCACCATCGTGCCCAGGCACGTCCTCGGACGCGGATTTACTCCCCCGAGCGACATGCTGAACATCGCTGGAGTTGGCGTCGGAGGCATGGGCCGCACCAATCTCATTAATCTCTCCAGCCAAAACATCGTCGCTCTCTGCGACGTCGATTGGGGTTATGCCGACAAAGGCTTCGACCGCCTCGACACTGAAATCCAGAGTCTGCAAAAACGCCTCGACCAGCCTGATCCGCAGCCCGCTCCGGAGCAGCCTCCCGTCGAATTCGATCGCGTAAAAACCAAAGTCCGCCTCGGCGGCATGATCCGCCTGAAGAACGAGCATCTGCCCAGGGCCAAGCGCTATCAGGATTATCGCGATATGCTCGAACACCAAAAGGACATTGACGCCGTCCTCGTCGCTACCTCCGATCACATGCATGCGCACATCGCTCTCGCCGCCATGGCTATTGGCAAACATGTCTACGTACAAAAACCGCTCACATGGTCCGTCGACGAAACCAGGCAGCTCGCTCGACGTGCCAGGGAAACCAAAGTCGCCACGCAGATGGGCAATCAGGGCCACTCATTCAACGACGCGCGCACCACGGTCGAATACATTCAAGCCGGCGCGATCGGCGAAGTACGCGAAGTCCATGTCTGGACCAACCGGCCCCTCGGCTTCTGGCCGCAAGGCGTGCCTCGCCCCGAGGCACTCAAGGAGCCTGCCGACACGCTCCGTTGGAATGGCCCCGGTGTCAACGCTCGTCTCGCCGCCGCTATGGCTGGCGATTACCCCGTTCCAGACAAACTATCTTGGGATCTTTTTCTCGGCGTGGCCCCGCACGTGGACTACCACCCCATCTACCACCCCTTCAATTGGCGCGGCTGGTCGGATTGGGGGATGGGCGCTATCGGCGATATGGGAGCGCATCTGATCGACCACTCTATGTGGGCGCTCGAACTCGGCTTGCCGACGACAGTCGAGACCGTCTCGACCCCGTTCAACGGCGTCTCTTACCCGCACGCCACACAAACCTTCTACGAGTTTCCCGCACGCGGCTCCATGCCGCCCGTCAAATTGACCTGGTACGATGGCGGCCTCATGCCCGACAAGCCTGAAGAACTCGGCGATGAAGACTTGAACAAGGGCGGCGGCGCTCTGCTCATCGGGAGCAAAGGCAAGCTGCTCCACGATACCTATGGATTGAAGCCTCGGCTCCTACCCAAGTCGCTCCATGATTCCTACGGCAAACCGCCGCAAAAGCTTCCACGCATCGAAAACGAAGACCACGAGATGAACTGGGTTAACGCCGCCAAAGGCAATCGGGAAACTTCTTGCCCGTTCGAATACGCGGCGCGCCTCACGGAGGTCATGCTCCTCGGAGTCGTCGCTCTTCGCGCGGGGAAAAAAATCAATTACGACGGCGCGAACATGCGCGTCACCAATGTCGCCCAAGCCAACGACTTCCTCCGCCGCGAATACCGCCAGGGCTGGGCCTGACAGAAACAACCTGCGCACCTGCGCTCACGGATTGTCTTTCGAATATTTTCTATTGTAAAAAAAATAGGGACACCCTATGCTTTGCCTAGGGACTTCCTATGCCAACACTTTACGTCGAAAACGTGCCCCGCGATCTATACGAAGCCTTGCGCAAGCACGCCAAAAGCCAGCGCCGCTCCATCGCCGCAGAGGTACTCGCCCTTCTCGAACGCAATTTCCCTACCGCGAAGGAACTCAAGCGTCGTCGTGAGTTTGTCGATAAGCTGAGGAGGCTCGACGCTTCCATGCCACCCTTGTCCGGCGATTCCCCTTCATCCGACGAAATGATTCGTGAGGACCGGTCGCGGTGACCCGCTTTGTCTTAGATGCCAGCGTGGCGATCAAATGGCTCTCTCCTTTTCGTTTGGAGGCTCTAGCGCCTCAGGCCCGTGGATTGCTTGATCGTTGGCAGCAAGGCGCCATTGAATTGATTGCTCCAGACCTCATTTGGCTGGAAATCGCTAACGCTCACTGGAAGGCGGTGCGCCAGAACCGTTGTACTGGCTCCGACGCGCAAACATCGCTTGCAACTCTCCATGCGCAAGAGCTTCCGACCGTGACGTCGGAGCAGTTCATTGATCTTGCTCTCCGAATTGCTCTGCAACATGGTCGAACGGTTTACGACAGTTTGTATGTGGCGCTGGCCGTTAGATTGAACTCTGAGTTGATCACTGCAGATGAAAAGTTGGTCAACGCGCTATCGAGCTACTTCCCTGTTAGATGGTTAGGAGCAATCTGAGAGTCATCGCGCAGGGTGGGACCGCTCAGCCCAAGCGATTGAGCCCATTGAACGCCGCTGTCTTATAGCATTCCGCCAGCGTCGGATAATTGAAAACCGTATTGATGAAGTACGTGATCTTGCCCTTCAGCTTGAACACCGCTTGCCCTATATGAAGCAGCTCCGCGGCGTCTTCGCCGAAAATGTGTACGCCGAGCAGCTCCAGCGTCTCCCTGTGAAATAGCAGCTTCAGTCGTCCATCGGTGTGCCCGGTGATTTGACCCCGCGCGATCTCTCGGTAATACGCCAGCCCAACTTCATATGGAACGTCGGCGTCCGTGAGTTGTTCTTCCGTCTTCCCAATAAAAGAAATCTGTGGAATGGTGTAGATCCCGTACGGATAGCTCGCCGGATCCGTCTGCACTTGCAGCCCGAACGCCCGCGCCGCCGCGATGCGCCCCTGCTCCATGGAGACCGAAGCTAAGCTCGGGAAGCCGATGACGTCGCCAACCGCAAAAATGTGCGCTTGCGATGTGCGGAAATCCGCATCGACCTTGATGCGCCCGCGGTCGTCGGATTCAATCCCAGCGGCAGCGAGGTCCAGCTTATCCACATTCCCTTGCCGCCCCACCGCATACAACAAAGCATCGCCATTGATCCGTTTCTTGCTGACCAGGTTCGCCGCCACTTTTCCGTCCGGCAGTTCTTCGACGCTCTCGACTTCCTCGCTAAGTCGCAGCGTGGCCCGGTGATCCCGCATGTGGTACGTCAGCGCCTCGACCATTTCCGTATCGGCGAATTCCAGCAGCCGCGGCCGCTTCTCCACGATAATCACGCGTACGCCCAGCGTCGCGAACATGCAGGCATACTCCACGCCGATCACCCCGCCACCCACCACGATCAGCGTTCTCGGAATTTGCGGCATCGTTAAGATTTGATCGCTGTTAATGATGGTTCGCCCGTTGATGGGCACTTTCGGATTAATTGCCGGTTTCGTCCCTGTGGCGACTACGAAGTATTGCCCTTCCAGTTCCGCGTAGCCGTTCCCGTTCTCTACGCGTAGGTGATGAGCATCCAGGAACTTGCCGAAACCATGGATCACGTCCACGCCATTGCGCCGGAGTTGATCCTGCGTGACCGCTACCTCATTCTCGATCACGCGCTGTACGCGGAAATTCAGGTCCGCCATCGTCACGTTTTCTTTTACGTTGTAATTCGATCCGTAGAACGTCTTCGAATAAAAGCCCGAAAGATGCAGCACCGCTTCGCGCATCGTCTTGCTGGGAATCGTACCCGTATTGATGCACACACCGCCGATCGCGGCCTGCTTCTCGACTACCGCAACACGCTTCCCGGCCTTCGCTCCCTGGATGGCGGCGCGCTGCCCGCCAGGTCCGGAGCCAATCACGATCAGATCATAGGGTTGCATTCGGGGAGTCCAGCAAGCTTCCTTCTTCGGGGTGCCGCTAGGCAATCACCGCCACAGAAGTATAAACGACGCTCTGGTCCCAGCGCGCGGGAATGTGCATAGAATCACCATTGCGTATCGCACGCGGACGCGAATGCGGCCCATTCAGTCGTTTGGGAAGCCTGGAGAAATGGCATAAACGTGCTAGGCAATGATGAACGGACAACGGGAATGCTATTCTGCGGGACGTCACGAGGAGATCCGATGAAGTTAGCGCTGATCATCCCCATTATCGCTTTTCTTGCTCTGGGCGCGGAGACAAGGGCCCAGGCGCCGGCAACCGCCGCGGAAAAACAAATCGACGCGATTTTCTCTGCCGTCGCTCAAAAAGACGCGCCCGGATTAGCGGTGCTTGTTCGGAAGAACGGGCGCACCTTGTTCGAAAAAGGATACGGCGTGCGTGATTTGCGGACGAATACAGCCATCGACTCGCGCACCAATTTCCGCCTGGCGTCTTTCACCAAACAGTTCACCGCCATGGCCATCATGCTGCTCCTCCGCGACGAAAAGCTGCGCTATGACCAGACTCTTACTGAAATATTTGCGGATTTTCCGGCTTACGGAAGAAACATCACGATCCGCAACCTTCTTAATCACACCGGAGGTTTGCCAGATTACGAAGATTTAATGGATGCCGAGGAAAAAATCAAAGGCCCGCTCTGGTCGCCCGAACACCAAATTCAGGACGACGAAGTTCTCGCCCTCTTGAAAAAAGAGACAAAAGAGAAATTTGCGCCCGGCACGAGTTGGTCCTACAGCAATTCCGGCTACGTCGTTCTCGGCCTAATCGTCGCCAAAGCTTCTGGGCAGCCCTGCGGTGATTTCCTTCGCGCCCGCATTTTCTCGCCACTGCACATGGACCACACCATCGTCTATCAAAAAGGAAAAAATGAAGTCGTGAACCGCGCCTATGGCCACTCAAAAGAAGACGACGCGCTGAAGGAGACCGACCAAAGCTCCACGTCCGCCACGCTCGGCGACGGCGGCATCTATTCCAATCTCGAAGATCTAGCCAAGTGGGACGACGCGCTGCGTAATCACATTCTACTCTCTGCCGAGGAGATGCGGCCCGCGCTGATTCCCGCCAAACTCAACGACGGCTCTCAGCCCCACTGGCCCAAGCAAGCCAACGATGACAACCTCCATCCCGGCAAGCCCGTCAACTACGGCTTCGGCTGGTTCCTCGATCCCTATCAAGGACATCCGCGCATGTGGCACACCGGAAGCACAATGGGCTTCCGTACCGTCATCGAGCGTTTCACGACTGATAATCTGACAATCATCATCCTCTGCAATCGAACCGATCTCGATCCAGAAGCGCTCGCCCTGAAAACTGCCGGTCTCTATTTGAATTTATATCCCAAGGAATAAACTCACGCGCTCAGGACAAACCAGCAAGCTTGCCGAGTCCCTTCATCTTCGCCCGCCCCGCCATCGCCCCATACTGCTTCATCATCGTGCGCATTTGCAGGTACTGTTTCAAAACTTGATTCACATCCTGCACGGTCGTGCCGCTGCCCTTCGCGATCCTCTTTCGCCGCTTCCCATCAATAACATTGTGATCCCGCCGCTCCTGGTTCGTCATCGAGTTGATGATCGCTTCGACCTGCTTCAATTTCCCCTCGTCCACCTTCGCGTCTTTCGGCAGATGTTGTAGCGGCCCCATTTTCGGCAGCATGTCCACAAGCTGCTCGAGCGGCCCCATCTTGCGAATCTGTTTTAATTGGTCTCGAAAGTCCTCGAGCGTGAAGCCGTCCTTGCGCAGCTTACGTTCGAGCTCGACAGCCGCCTTCCGGTCAACCGTCTGTTCCGCACGCTCGATCAGCGACATGATGTCGCCCATCCCCAGCACGCGCGAAACAATGCGGTCCGGATAAAATCCTTCCAGCGCGTCGTATTTTTCGCCGAGTCCCACGAATTTTACCGGCGCTCCTGTAACTTTCCCAATCGAAAGCGCCGCCCCGCCGCGTGCATCGCCATCCAGCTTGGTCAGAATTACGCCAGTCAATCCCAGCCGCTTGTGAAACTCCCCCGCCGACCGTACCGCGTCCTGCCCAATCATCGCGTCTGCGATAAATAAAATCTCGCTCGGCGACAGTTCTTTCTTCAGCATGCTCAATTCGTTCATCAAGTCGTCGTCGATGTGCAAACGCCCGGCCGTGTCCACCAGGATCACGTCGCTCGCGGAGAGTTTCGCTTCCTTGATCGCGCCCTTAACGATTTCCAGCGGCTTGTCCGTCCCCGCACCGGGCCACAGCGCCGTGCCCACCGCCTTCGCCACTTGCGCAAGCTGCTCGCGCGCCGCAGGCCGGTAGACGTCCGTCGAAACCACCAGCGGCCGGTGCCCGTGTTGCACCAGCCATTTCGCCAGCTTGCCCGTCGTCGTCGTCTTACCGGAACCCTGCAAACCCACAATCATCCATACCGAAGGTGGCCGCGAAGCAAACAGCGGCTTGGCGTGTTTCCCCAGCATCGCGGACAGCTCGTCGCGCACCACTTTGACCACTTGCTGGTCCGGCGATAGTCGCAGCATCACCTCGCTGCCCAGCGATTTCGCGCGAATGTTCGCCAGCAACTCGTCCGCCACGCCAACGTTCACGTCGCCCTCGAGCAACGCCTCGCGAATCTCCGCCAGCGCCGCGTCCAGGTGCTCGTCGGTGAGCTTCCCCTGCCCGCGCAAATTCTTAAACGTCCGTTGCAACTTCTCTGTCAGGTTTTCAAACATGGCGTATGCCTCAGAACTGGGCCCTTAAAGAATAACAGGGCCGGGCAGACGAGTGTACGAAGAGGTGTGCAAACAGCTCAATCGCGCCATCCCGCACAAACAGAAATGAAAATGTCATTCCGAGCGAAGCGAGGAATCTGCTTTTTTTCTCCGCTTCCTTACATCCTTACTTCGTTAATTCATTCCCTCTTTCAGTAATGCCACTGCTTCACATCCTCTCCTCCCGCGTTCTTCTCCACATGCTCCGCCATCCATTTCACCAAATTCGCCGTCGAAGCCGGCTGCCACCCATGCCCTTTCATCGGACGCCCATACTGGAAATCGCAATCGCACGGCGGATTCTTCAGCTCTTTCATCGCCTCTTCAAGTTTGTACACCGCCAAGTTCAAATAAAAATTGTCCATGTCGCCGACGTACACGTGAATTTTGCCCCGCAGCTTCGGCCCCAGCGTCGCCCAATTCGTCCGAATGTTGTAGCTCAGGTCGAACCCGTGGTCCCGCATGTACAGAGCAACGCTGTGATCGATCTTGCCGGTTTTCTTGTCCCACAACGGCTTCGGATAGCCATCATCACCAATCGGCCCGTACGCCGCGTCCCAGATTTCGATTTGCTCCCCGGAGCGATTATGGCTGCCCAAAACATCTTCCATCTGGCTGAATTGTTGAATCGTGATCTCCGGCTGCCCCTCCGAAGTGCGCATGATGTAGCGCGGCACCTGCGCCCACGTATGCCCCGGCTCAAAAAACGCGTTGTCATCCTCGTAGGCATTTACTGACCCATAGCGCCGAAAGTCAATCGAGTCCGGATACAACGTCCACGTTCCTCCAAAAAAATCCGGATAAAACACCTGCACGCCCAGTGATTCCCATCCGCCCGTCAACCCGCCCGTCAACACTCGCGCATACGGCTTCGCAATCATCCGGAAATGCGCCTCCAGATACGGAATCATCTCTTTCACCAGCGCATCGCCGTACGGCCCGTTGTTCACCGAGTTCACCGCATACGAATCGTCGTAGTACGGCGTCGGATGTTGGAACGTCACCGCGATCATCCGCGGAAAATTGTCCGCATTCCACGACTGGTAAAATTCGTAGCCCGACTCGCGATTCAGGTCGCTCATGCGCGCCCGCATCTCCGGGCTGATCTTCGCCTCCTCGATCGAAAATCCAAACGGCGCGCGCAAACTAAAATGCCCTTCCTCATAAATCGCCGGATAATGCGAATTCGGATGCTGGTCATAGCCCTTCGGCAAAAGCACGATCGCCCCGATATACATCGGGTGTCCCCAAAATTTCGTCAGCATCTCGCTCTGAATTTTGATGTGCTTCACCCACGGCGTGTCCGCCGGTTCCTCGACCGGCGGAATCACCTTCGTCAAACTCAGCTTGATGTCGTAACCCGCCGCCGGATCCAGATGCACTTTCTGCACTTCGCTGTACAAATTCCCCGGTGAGCGATTGAAGTGCTGCCCCTCCCACTGATCCATGTGCAGCCACACTAGATGCCCGTCCGCGCGGCGAAACTCCGTATAAATGTTCAAGATCGCCTGCACGTAATAATCGCCCGCGGGAATCTCGCGCAAGCTACGCACCGGCGCCCCCGGCGTCCTCGCATCAATCACCGCGTCTTGTTCCGGTGCCAGCCCATTCACGTCCACGCCATAAAGTGGGCCCGAATCCCCCCAACTCCCCGCCGCCAATCGCGGCTCCGGCTTGTCCTCCGCGCTGATCACCACAAACACGCGCCCCGTAATCGTTCCCGCGTGCGCCGCCGCCGGAAAGGACACCTCAAATTTTTCCGCGTTTGCTTGCGGATCTGGTGCCGTTTTCGGCAAGGGCGCCGCATTCGCGCACGTCGCCAGCAAAATGGCCGCCGCACACGCCACACCACTCAAAATGTTTCTACAATTCATTTTCATGTCGCTCTCCGCCGGCGCGGAGAGCGTACTACACCGCACGCCCGCCATCCAAAAGCTTCCATTTGCGCCCGCAGCAAAAGCGCGAGCCGTCCACCCGCCTCCCTGGCCTAACTCGCGCCTCTTGCAACCGTGGCGCCCCATTCGTCCGGGCTCAAGTCCCGCGCATGCCGCGAAAACAGCCAATGATGCCCATCCAAATCTTCCGCCGCGTACTGAAATTCTCCATAAACAGTTTCATGCGGCTCCTCCAAAATCTTCGCTCCCGCCGCCTTCGCTCTTCGAAAGTGCCCCTCCACATCCTCGACAAACACCGTCAAACTCTGCGTCCCATATCCAAGCTTCGCCGGGCTCAAGCATCCCGCTTTCGCTTGCTTCACCATGATCCACGCCTTCGCCAAATATACCTGCGCCCCGCTAAGCGGCTCCCCATACCGGTAATGCTCTGCAAATCCAAACGCCTTGCCGAGCCAGCCAATCGCCTTGACCAAATCCTGATACTCCACGTGCGGCAACACCGTGTCCGTAGGCAAAGACCGATTCGTAATCATAGCGATCCCCTCAACACGCTAATTGTATTTCAGGATGCCAGCCAAATCCTGCCTTCCCTTCCTGCGTAGCGCCGGGCTTTAGCCCCGCATCTCGTACTTTCCCCCGCCGCCACGCTGGCCACCGTCGTTTCGCATCCTCCTCCGTCGCCCGACCGTCTCCGCCGACCGTCATTTCGTCTATAACGACGTCGGTCGATGCATTTTCTTTCATCATCGCTCCTGCGATGATGTCGGCCCACGAAGCGAGAACCTCTGCCTTGTCGCTCACGTTTTCTTGTGGGCAATGAAATCTCTCTTCCCCTTCGCCGCCGCCCACCGCAAAGCCTCACCACCCACCAGCGACCACCCCTCCACCCACCGTCATTTCGAACGAAGCAAGCCGACGCTTTTTCTCTCACGTTTGCTCCTGCAAACGTGTCGGCTTGAGCAGAGAGAAATCTCTCTGCTCTTCATCTTTCCGTGCTCGCGCATTAGCCCCATCCGCCTCGACGCCGATGTCCTCGCCTTGCTCAAGCGCTCTGGCCCCGGCTACCAGACCCGCATCAACGCCCTCCTCCGCCAAGCTATGCGCCGCCGCCGGTCATCTTGAGCGAAGCGAAGAACCCTCGCTCGATTGCCACTTCACGCAATTCGATGTGATGAACCGAACCCACGAAAGAGGCAAGTGCCACTCCTCGCTCCCCACAGAACCGCCAACTCTCTCACCAAAAAGTCGCGCTAATGCCCCCACCGCAAAGTCTCACTCGGCATCAGCGATTAGGACTTCGCTGCGGTCGAAAGAGGTTCGACATTCTCTGGGTCAGTGCCCGCTACGGAACCATGCCCTAAACTCCGGTGGCCTCCACTTCGACCAGCACACAGGTAACTCAGTGTTGGCGTACAATGCCTGACTCTGCGAGTGCGGGATTAAAGAGTGCTAGGTTCATGCCGTCGCCGACGGAACTTCGATAAATGACGCCGTCGTATCCACATTTCTTGATGAATTCGCAAAGGTATTGGCTCGGAGTGTAATCGATTGCGGCAGCCAGCGGTACAACTGGCCTCGTCAACTCCTCTCCCAGCCGTTCGAGGAATGGGAGATCGCTTCTCATTTTGACAATGTCCTCTGCGTCCGCCAATAGAAATGGAGAAACCATTTTTCTCGGACTCCGTAGATCGACCAACCTCAAGTTACTAGGCGTTCTGAAATCAGCAACGCACGCCAGTTCACCTGTATGCGGCCGGATTTCGGAGATGGCAGTACGTTGTGTCAACCCAAGGTAGAGATAAGGAATACCAGCTGGGTTCGCTCTGCCATGCGATGCAATTCGTCTCGGAGGGGCTCCCATATCGCCTATGACAAATGGTGCGTCGCCCGTCTGAATTCGCGAGCGATACCATGAACCTGGAACCTCCTCGGCGTCTAGGGTGAGCGGTGACAAGAGAAGTTCGAGGCGCTCAAGGTCGATAATCGTTTTCGGAAAGAAGCGATTGTGATACATCAGCTCGTCACGCAGATTTTCCCACTCGCCACGCCGGTCGGGTTCAGAGCCCTTCACTGGTGAATATGTCCGCCGAACAATCTCGCCGTCGTCAAGGATCTCAGCGAGCAGGTCCTTTGAACGGGAATCATCCATTTTCGGATGCTCGAACATTGCCCAATCTTCGCGGAACAGCTGGACGAGAAGCTTGCCTTCTGTGTCCTCTCGGTAGGCGCTTATGAGAAGCTCAAAATATTCGGCGAGTTGCGTGGGGGCTAAAATCGAGACGTTTTCCGAGGTACAGTAGGAGCATCGCCCAATTTCGATCGAAAGAAATGGGATGATATCTCTGCGAAGTCCGCGATCGCCAAAGCATCCTGCGCAGCAGTTCATAGAAGGCTATGTCACTTTTTTGAAGTAGTCCGCGAGCGTCTCGATATGATGGTTCATCGATAACTTCTTCACATAACCTAGTCCGGGGAAGTGCCCTTCTTTGTGGAGCATCCGAAACTCTTTGACAGCGCCTGTCTCGAGTACTTTTGAGTTAGGACCGTTTAGCGTCTTCATCATCGCCGCGAGGGCTTCCGCGAATTTGCCAGCCGGGTCCTTTGGAGTGTCCTGACTCTTAGATTTGAAGTGATAGATCTGCATCGAATCGTCTTGGTCAGGGTCGATGAAGGTCAGATGGATTGCGACTGCGTACGCGGGACCGCCGCCCTCACTGTACTCATCGCCCACGATCAAAAAGTCGCCAAAGCCATCCATTCCTTCCTCCACGAAGGTTGCATGTAGGTCCGAAAAAGGTTCAACAAGATCGTAGTCTCTGTTCCGCATTCGTTTAAAGCCATCTCTCAGCAGGATTCTGTTTGCGCCAGCGAAGTGCTTTTGATAAAGCTTTCCGCAGAAATCCTCAAAAAAAACATGCGAGTGGTTCTTTGTAGGCTTCCCTAACTTCTCGGTCAGGGCCTTGGCCTCGGTGAAGCCGGCGTGAATCAATACGGGTGCATGAGCGGCATGTTCTTCGTAATATTCCATGACCTCTTCTAACGTCATATTTTGCTTAAGAAGAAGCCCGGCCGATATCCCGGGTGAATCTAAAAAATTGTCTTTCAAAAGTTCTGTGAGCGGTTCTCCCGCGCCAGACAGATCCCCGTGGTGGGGGTTCACGATCGCGATTGCTTTTCCACCCGCGTCAACGACAGCACCAAGCGCCTTGTCCAGCCCACTCAAATCCTCTCTCACGGGCTCGATGATGGGACAAAAGCCCGCTGTCTCAAGAAGCGGAGCCAATTCCCTTATTGTTATCAGTTCGTATTGCTTGCCGCGAAAATATGGATTGTACATGTCTCTAGACCCAATGGAGCGCGTCTTCTAAGCGCGTATTCACCGCGGCGACGAGGCGCGTGTGATCTAGCTTGCGAAGTGGAATGGATAAGGCGGCGGTTTGAAGTGAATGTGGAAGCTGATCGACCAAGGCTGAGAGTGACAACAGATTGCGAGTCTTCTTTAACACCCGCACCATACCGGCATGCGCCTCGCGGGCGTCTAGTTTGATGAACAATTCCCTGAGCACGGAATTCAGCACGGTGTTTGGCACAACCGGAACCGAAACACCCTGCGCGAGGAGTATCATTCGCGCTTCTTCAGTCCTAATAGAATCGAAAATCGCTGCAGGCGAAGTGCTCTCCGCTCGATCAACGGCTTCTCGCAACGTGGAGATATGATGACGGCTGTTGAGAACCAAAATTCCTACGTCTCCCGACACTGAACTTTTTACTGCGTCAACGTGAGGTTCCGCGACGATCACGAAAACTTGGGCGAACACTTGGGCATACGCGCTTAATTGCCGTCCAAGTCTGCTCAAAGAATCGCGCTCGGATTTCACTTCATAAACTGTTGAACGTACCGTTCAAAATTGCGAGATCGGCTTTGCATTCACCGACGCGAAACTCATTTAGCATCGATGCCGTTCGGAGGGAATGCCTACCGAGTAGAATCTTGTGCGTCAGCGCTGCCTTGTAAATGTATTCGTGTCTATATCCCTCACGCTTCAGCAATGAAAATGCAGTCTCGAAAACGCTCCCTACAGGCGCATCCGTCGGAAGTGTTTCCAGTAGACGTGACTCGTTTAGCAGCCTAACGAAAAGCGGCGATTCCCCTTTTCGAGCCATTTCCCGAATGACACTTGACGAAAAAAGTCGGGAAATCGCTGCTAGCGATCCGGCAGTCAAGTCTTCAGTTTTTTGTGTATGGGTCACTCGATTTATCACAACCTAATCTTTCCGATACTAAACCAATTCGCGTGAAGTTCCTATCAACAATTGACCACCGCTGCCAATTAATGACCTATGACATTTTCTCATTTGCGCGGACGGGGGGCAGGTAGGCGCCGATTTTTCAAGGCGCGCGTTTTGACTCCGCGTCCGTTGTTCCCCTCAATTCAACGGGGCATCACGCACACATCTCCGTAGTTCTGTCGATCGGCAATTCTCCTGAATAGAGCACCTCGGCCCTGCAGCTTCCGGCCCCCTGTACAACCAGCTCTTTCCAGAACGAAATCTCGTATCGGCCCGCGATCTCCAAAGCCCATTGTCTTTCGATTTTTCCGCACATTTCCACAGCCCCACCAAATCGTCTCAATCCCGCCAACTCTCTCAAACCTCTCAACTTCCGCCAATTCGCTTCGAATCCGCGCCTCCCCGTTCGAATGACCTTCTAAGTAACCACGTTAACTATTGACAACTGGTAACCATCGCTGCTACCATGCCTTATGCTTGCCCTGAGCAAAGCCGAAGGGTTTCGCTCGCCAACCACCTCATCACCCTCCCCTTCGCCCGATTTCTCCTCCCTCTGCGCACTCTGTGTCTCTGCGTTCAGCGTGCTTCCTCCCGGATGTCATCCCGAGCGAACCGACCGTAGGTTCCGACCTTGTCGGAAGGGATCTGCTTTTCTCTCCTCACTAGCCACTTACCACTCACCACCAACCACTATCCTCTTTAGAGTCACATTCTTAGCAAACCCCCACCATCTAACTCCCATCGAATCATATTCTTGCAAAAAACAGGGGGGTGGGGTACCCCCCGCGATCCAACCAATTCGCCGACCCATTCACCTCCGCTTTTTCACACATCGAGTAAACATCGCACACACAGGATCGCCCGCAACTCCAATCTTTTCATGCAATTCCGCACACTTCCAGTCACACAGGGGGTGGGGGCTCTCCTCACCAAATCTCTTCCTTTCTCAAGTTCGCCGATCTGTCATCCCGAGCAAAACGAGCGATCTGTTTTTCCTGATATCGCTGCCTCATTCCCTCTTTATTTCATTACTTCGCGTTTCATTCCTCATGGAACAAAACCCCCGCCCACGCGTCTTCATAAGTGCGGAGGTGATGTCCATGCGAAGATTCTCGATGTGGCTCGCGGCGGCGGTCCTGTTCACAGGCATTCTGACCACGCACGTTTCGCGAAGCGCGGCCGACGACAGCATTCACGGCGACTGGTCGGCAAAGATATTGTCTGGAGCAAACGCCGGATGCATCGATCTTGAGGTCGAGCGCTCGAGCTGGGGCCATCACCAAAGTTGGGGCAACACGCACAAAATCAGTGAGTTCTCCGGCCTCGATGCCAGCCTTGCCACCGTAAAAGATTCGCCCGTCCATTTCGAGCTGCGCCGCGACGCCGGTATCATGAGTTTTGACGGCCGCTTCCACGACGGCGAAGGTAGCGGCAAATTCAGTTTTGCCGCCAGCGACGAATACGTGCAGGGAATGAAAGCACTCGGCTACTCCGGTCTAGACCAGGAGAAGCTTTTCGCGTTTGCCATTCATGACGTCTCGCGCCAGTTCGTAAAGGACATGAACGATCTCGGCTTTCGCAACCTCAGCACCGACGACCTCATGGCTTTCCGCATTCACGGCGTCTCGCCGGAGTTCACACGCGCCATGTTCGATCTTCTTCCGGAAAAACCCTCGCCCGATGATCTCGTCGCCATGCGCATTCATGGAGTGAGCCCCGAGTTCACGAAGGAAATCAACGCGCTGCTCGGCAAGAGATTTTCCGTCGATGATCTCGTCGCCTTCCGCATTCACGGCGTTTCTCCCGATTTCGTCCGCGAAGTGCGCGAGTCCGTCTCAAAAGATGTTTCGGCCGATGACCTTGTCGCCATGCGCATTCATGGCGCCAGCCCCGAATTCGCCAAATCCATGACTTCGCTCATGGGCCGCCACCTCGCCGTCGATCAACTCGTTGCTTTTCGCATCCACGGCGTCAGTCCCGAATTCACCGAGCAAATCCAACAGCTCGTCGCGAAAGACATCTCTTCAGACGATCTCGTTGCTTTTCGCATCCATGGTGTGAGTCCGGAATTTGTAAAGAGCATGAAAGAAGCGGGCTATCCGAAAATTTCACCCGATCAACTGGTAGCAATGCGCATTCACGGCGTCAACGCCGATTTCGTGAAAGAAGTCCGCGACCACGGTTACAAAGATCCGACGATTGATGACTTGATTGAATTGCGCATTCACGGTCTGCGCCACCGCGCCTCATTGTAAGCATGTAGGCGGCCTCATTTCGCCCTTTTTCAGTCGTCTCGGAGTGTGAAGCAGATAGACGGCTTAAAGAAGTGCACCCGTGCATGAAGGTTGTACTAGTTCTGGTAGTAGTTGTGCCGCGTGAGATAGCGTCAAACGCTTCTCGATTGCCACAACTCCAACTGGGACGGGTGCCAATGCCTCGCATCTGCAAGCTTCTCGTGCTGCTACTCATCGTCCCCCTCTCGTCAAGCGCGCAAACTCCCGACGCAGCAAGCATCCGGGGCCAAGTGCTCGATCAAAGCCATGCCGCACTTTCTGGCGTGGACGTCACGATCACAAGCACACTCATTGGCGCTGCGCGGACGGCACAAACGGATTCTTCAGGAAATTTTGTGTTTTCGGGGCTGGCAATTGGGAACTACACGCTTCTCGCGCACAAACAGGGTTTCGTGGACGTCAGCCGTGAAATCACGCTGGTCGGCGGCAACACCGCCGATGCACAACTGCAGCTCAGCGTCTCCGGAGTCCAGGCAGAAGTGGTTGTCACGGGCGCGGCCGGCGAAATCCGGACGGACGGACCGCAGCTCGGCGATCGCCTTGGACAAGAGCAGTTGCAAGAGATGCCGCTGCCAAATTCCAGGATTACTTACCTTCCATTGCTGAACGCGGCGAATCGTCCCGCGATCAACCAGGGCGACGTTTTCATGAATGAGGATCTCTTCACGACCAACGGGTCAGGGCGACGGCAAACGGCATGGGTCGTGGATGGCAGCACTGCAAACGATAGCTGGGGCCGGCAGACGATTTTCTCGAATGTGCCGCGCGACTCGGTCCAGGAAATGACGGTGCTCGAGAACGCGTTTTCCGCGGAGTTCGGCGCGACCACAGGCGGTGTCGTGAACATCGTCACCAAAACCGGAGGCGAGGACTATCACGGTGATCTCTTCGGATTGTGGCGGCCGAACGACGCAGGTGCAAAATTAGCGGGATTCACGACAACGACGGCGACCAGCGGCAATCAGATCGTTACCGATTCTCTTGGCCAGCTCGGCGCTTCGTTCTCCGGCCCCGTTCCACATCTCGAACGAACGTACTTCTTTTTTTCGGGCGAATATAGCCGTCAGGACCGCGGCTCTCCAGTCATTTCTCCCGTCGATCCAGGAGTGTTTGTGGGGCACTATGCCGGCTGGCTGTCGCTTCTGCGATTGGATCATCAGATCAATCAAAACAACACGCTGTTCTTCCGCGCGAACACGGATAGTTTTCACGATACAAACCCGAACGGAACCGTCGGAGGAAACAGCCTGCCGACGGTGGATCGCGTTTTCCGCCGGCGCACCTACACTTTGGATTTGGGCGAGACGGCGGTGCTGTCGCCGACTCTAGTGAACACCGCGCGCGTCCAGTTTCAGCTTGCCGCACCCATTACGGAATTCGATCCGGTCGTCTTTGGAACGCAGTTCGTCGTGCCGATCACCGCCGTGGGTACTTTTACGACGGGCACTTCTCAGTCGGCGCTGTTGATGAACCGGCAATACGGAGTGAGCGATACGCTCTCCAAGACGCTCAGCAGGCACCAAATCAAGTTCGGCGGAGACCTGAGCTATTCGCATACCGGCGGAAACAGCAAGGAATTCGGCGGACCGATTTATCTTGGCCAACTTAAATACAACACATGCACGGGAACGGTGACGTTCTGCGAAAGTTCCGCCTATCTGGACGACATTTCGAATGTGGCGAGCTACACCCAGAGCTATGGAAATGCGGACTACACGGTGGGCGATGCGCTCTGGTCCACATTCGTCCAGGACGATTTTCGCGCGCGGAACGACCTGACGCTCAACCTTGGGTTGCGGTACGAGCAGCAGACGTTCACGGACTCACGGAAGGATTTCGCGCCTCGCGTGGGATTTGCCTATAACTGGCGTGGACAAGGCAAGACGGTAATTCGGGGTGGCTATGGCATCTACTATTCGCAAGTGGTGGACAATTCGGAAGCGAACTATGCGCTGAGCGGGCCGACTGGCGTATTCAATTACACCGCGACTCCGGGCCAAGTCGGTTTTCCGACGAGCGTCGCAGACGTACCATTGCCGGCGTTTCCTGCCGGCGCCGTCGCCCCGATTCGAACGATTTATCTTCGTCCCGGGCGCGCGGCTTACTACAACCAGTTCTTTCCGGTGGCGGACTTGATCGGATATCCCGACGCGCTGCTGAACCCGTATTCGCAGCAGTGGACGCTGGGCGTCGAAAGACAAATCGCAAAAGGCTGGGTGCTGAGCATCGACTACGTTGGATCGCATACGGTGAAGATCGTGCGGCCGCTGGACGTGGATCCGCCGACATCGTTTGTGCGGACAGCTCCCGGGCAGTTCTTTAACGGCGAATCCATCGCGGCAAAGGCAGCGCTGGACGCCAATTGCACACGCCCGTTGTGGGTGGCGTTTTATGCGGCCGAGGGCATAACCTGTAGTCAAAGTACTCAAACTAATCCTGCTCTGCAGCAGCCCCCGTATGCCGTGGTGACATCGGACGTGAATGACGGATTTCTGACGTACAACTCGCTCAACGTAAACTTGAGCCACCAATTCTCGAATCACTTCGCGATGCTGGCGAGCTACGTTTATTCGCACGCTATCGACAATGTGGATCCCGATGCGACGGGACAGAACCCCGATGAGCCATTGCTTGCCGGAAGCGATGAGAAGGGTAACGCGCTCTTCGATCAGAGGCACCGGTTTGTGTTGAGCGGAATTTATAGCGCGCCTTGGGGATTCCATCTCGGTGGATACGCGACGCTGGCATCCGGCCTTCCGTTCAACTACACGACGGGCGTGACGAACAGCGGCGATACCGGAGGGACGACGGACCGGCCGGTGATCAACGGCGCGGTTGTGGGCCGAAACACGGGCCGCGGCCGGTCGATCTATGATTTTGCGCCCTTCGTTGAAAAAGAGTTTCCTCTCATCCGCGATCGCTGGCGCCTGCGAGCGCGCGCCGAAGCATTCAACGTTTTCAATCATGCGAATTTCGTTGGATACAACGGCGTCTACGGAAATGGAGCGACCGCGGGCGTGGGATTTGGCCAGCCGCTGACCGGGATTACCAACCAATTGCCAGCACGGTCCATGCAGTTCTCTCTGCGGTTACAATTCTAAAGCCGCGCCGCGGGCAATTGCCTCCGCCAGTAAGCGCTTCGCGGAATTGGCAACCTAAAAACGGACAGCACCCGCTACTTCAAGGATTAGGTTGTCGATGCGAAATAGCGTCGCGTCGCATTGTTCCGTTGTAGTTCCCCCGGCTTGCGACCATTTGCAGAGTTAGTGGAGGAGAAGTTCGAGGAGTTCGTGAACAAAAGAGAGAGTGGGAGGCGCGAAGAGCAAGAGCGCGATGCAGGCGGCAAATAAGAAACCAGCGCTGCGCAAGAACGGCTGCCGTTGCCAGGTGCGGACCGGAGTCCCAGGAGCTGCATGAAGCAATCGATCGACGCGAACGGAGAGATCCCGGTCGCAGGCGAGAAGAGAAGTGGAGAGAAAAGGCAGGCGAGGACCGGAACCCATACGGGCGACTTGAACCAAAGCAGCAGCAAGAGAAACGGCGCGGCTGGGATCACCTGCGGCGGCTTGATCGTCCGCCGCCCACTCCGCAAATTTCGACCAGTTGTGTTCGAGCGCGCGAAGCGGACGGAAAAACGGGAGAGTGTCAGGGGCGAGAAGAATGAGGAAACGTTTGATGTTGTCGCGCGCAATGAGATGGGCGCGCTCGTGGCGCAAAGCAGCGCTGAGCTCTTCGGCGGAAAGTCTGCGGAGAACGCCGCGGGAGATGAGCAGACGCGGACGAAGCAATCCAGACATGGCGAGAAGAGGAGCTTCGCTTTGGACGACGAGGAGCGGCGAAGATTCTCCAGGAATGCGCGTTTCGTGGCCCGCGCGCCGGCAGAGCCGATTGTGCTTCAGGGCGATGAAGAGAGCATGAGCGCTTCGCGCGATGGCGATGGACCAAGTCGCTCCGCCAAGCAGCCCCAGGACGGAGCAGATTGCTCCGACACGTTCGGAAGTGGCGGCGGGCTCGAGCCAGAGATAACTGGGAACGCAGAGGCCCAAGACGAAGAGAGCGGCGAGCGCACAGGGAAACATGCGCAAGGCCAGCAGAAAACGGGTGGCGGGGCCGGGCGTTTTCGATTCCGCGAAACGGATAGCGGATTTTGACGCGAGGCGCACAAACAGGCCCGCGACGGCGTTTAGGACAAAAAACGAGGCGAAGCACAGACACAGCATCCGCAATAAGTAGGGGAGAATCACGGCTGCCCCTGGCGGGAGAGTTCCCTTCGCCGACTGCGAATCTTTTTTTCGAGTTCATTGAGGAGTGCGGCGTCGTGTTCGCCGACGGCATCAAGCAGGCAAGAGAGCAAGAGTTCACGGGATGGATGGGGACCGGAGAGGAAGCCGGCGACCAGATCGCCAGCGCGGCGGCGTTCCCATTCCTGGCGGGAAAACAAGGGCGAATAGACAAACGCGCGATCGGATTTGTGGCGGCCCAAAAGACCTTTTTTAAAAAGGCGATCGAGGGTGGTCATTACGGTGGTGTAGGCGAGAGGGCGGCTCAGCTTCGGGGCCACGTCGCGGACGCTGCATTCGGAGTTGGACCAGAGGATTTCCATCAGTTCGAATTCCAGGGTGCCAAGCGCCGTACGCCTCGCTTCGCGGCCACCGCTGATGCGATTTTTTAGAAAGCGAATCACGATGACCGCATAGTAACACTTTCTTATAGAAGTGCGAAGGAGCCGGATTTGAAGGCGAGATATCGAAAATGGACGGGCGTGGGGTCTCAGGGCGGCATTTTCCGAGAAAAAAGAGATTTGACAGGAAACAAAGTCGGGGCTAGTTTCGTCTATACCTAGAGTAAAATAGGTTAAGGAAAAAGGAGTACAAAGGTGACGAGAAAAGAGACGCAGCGAGACCTGTTTCCCGGGGCGCTGGAGATGATGATTCTCCGGACGCTAAAGCGGCAGCCGCTGCATGGCTACGCGCTGGTGCAGCACATCAAGCGGACGTCAAACGATTTGCTGCAGATTGAAGAAGGTTCGCTCTATCCGGCATTGCAGCGGCTGTTGAAGGAAGAGCTGGTGAAGGCGGAATGGGGTATGTCGTCAACAAACCGGCGAGTGCGGACCTACAAGCTGACGCCGGCAGGAGCGAAACATTTGGAACAAGAGGTGTCGAGTTTCGAGCGGATGCTCAAGGGCATTTCGCGTGTGCTGGCGCCGGGTGAGCTGTGAATTGGATAAGACAAATGCTATCGCGGCGGCGGCTCTATAGCGAGCTGTCAGAAGAGATTCGGGCTCACATCGAAGAAAAGAGTGAGGAGCTGGTGGCGAGTGGGATGTCGAGGAAAGAGGTCGAGGCGGCGGCTCGGCGGGAGTTTGGGAGTCTGCGTCTAGTGGAAGAGGACAGCCGCGACGTCTGGCGCTGGCCCTCCATCGAAGATTTCCTCGCCGATGCTCGCTATGGATTGCGGATGCTGCGACGGAACCCTCTGTTCACCGTGGTGGGGTTGTTGACGATTGCGATTGGAATCGGGGCTAACGCGGCGGTCTTCAGCGTGGTGAATTGCGTGCTGTTGAAGCCGCTGAATTATCCAAAGGCGGAGGAACTGGTGTCGCTGCACCAGATCGCTCCGGGCGCAGCGGGCCTGGCGGATTTCGAGAACGGGCTGTTCCTCTCTCCCTCGATGTATTTCACCTATGCGGAGCAAAACCGTACGTTTCAATCGCTGGGGGTGTGGGACACGGGCACGGCGAACGTCACGGGGCTGGCCGAGCCGGAGCAGGTGCGGACGGCTGATGTGAGCGATGGCGTACTTCAGACGCTCGGGGTGCCGCCGGCAGTTGGGCGTTGGTTAACGGCGGCGGACCAGATTCCACACGGGCCGGAAAGGGTGATGCTGAGCTACGGATTTTGGCAGCGGCGGTTCGGGAGAGACCGCGGGGTGATCGGGCGCAATATTCTGGTGGATTCGCGGTCCCGGGAAATCATCGGCGTGATGCCGCAGGGGTTTCGATTCGTCGACACCGACTTCGACGTGATCGTGCCGCTGGCGTTTGACCGCGGCAAGCTGCATTTGGCGGGCTTTGGTTACCACGGAATTGCGAGGCTCAAACCGGGCGTGCCGATCGTTCAAGCCAATGCGGACGTCACGCGAATGTTGCCGATCTGGATGGACTCGTGGTCGAACGGGCCCGGCACGTAATCCGCATATTTATGAGACGTGGAGAATCTCGCCCGAGATTCGGCCGCTGAAACAGGAAGTGATCGGCAACGTGAGCGAAGTGCTGTGGGTGGTGATGGGGACGATCGGGCTGGTGATGCTAATCGCGTGCGCGAACGTTACGAATTTGTTGCTGGTGAGGGTGGAAGCGCGGCAACAGGAGTTGGCTATTCGCGCGGCGCTCGGCGCGGGTTGGGGGCGCATCGTGCGGGGACTTCTGGTGGAAAGCGTGATGCTGGGGGTGATGGGCGGAGCGCTCGGCGTGGGCTTGGCTTATGCCGGCGTGCGCTTTCTAGTGGCGACGGGACCTGCCAATCTGCCTCGCCTGAGCGAAATTTCGATTGATGTGCGAACTCTGGGATTCACTCTGGTTCTTTCGACGCTCGCAGGTTTGCTGTTCGGATTAATTCCCGCCTTGAAATATGCGGGACCGCGGACTTCGCTAGAGCTTCGGAGCGCGGGACGAATAATCAGCGTGAGCCGGGAACGCCTGCGCGCGCGGAATGTGCTGGTGGTGGGCCAGATGGCGATGGCGCTGGTGCTGCTCGTGAGCGCGGGCCTGATGATTCGCACGTTCCAGGCGTTGCGAACGATCGATCCAGGGTTTACGGACGCGCCGCATCTTCAGGTGATGAGAATCTCTATTCCAGGTTCACTGGTGGCGGAGGCGGTACGAGTCACGAGAATGCAGAACGCGATTGTGGATAAGCTGGAAGCGATTCCGGGCGTGAAGTCGGCCGGGTTCGTAAGCGAAATGCCGATGGAAGGGTTCGATTCGAATTGGGACGAGATTTTTGCGCAGGACAAAACCTACTCGAGCGATCTAATTGCGCCGCTGCGGCTATTCAAGTATGTTTCACCGGGATACTGTCGGACGGCCGGTACACGGATTATTGCGGGGCGCGAGCTGACATGGAGTGAAGTATACGGCCTGAGGCCGGTGGTGATGGTTTCCGAGAATCTGGCTCGCGAGATGTGGGGCACGCCATCCGCGGCTATCGGCAAGCGCTTGCGTGAATTTTCGTCAATGCCCTGGTATGAAGTGATCGGTGTATTACAGGATGTTCGTGAACACGGCGTGCAAGAGAAGGCGCCTGAAATCGTGTATTGGGCTCCGTTGGTAGGCAATCCGGATGGGCCGCACCCACCGGATGCCACAGGAACGGTGACGTTCGTGATTCGAAGCGAGCGCGCGGGTACGGAGGGTTTTCTGAACGAAATGCGCGCAGCGGTGTGGTCGGTGAATTCGAGCTTGCCGCCGGCATCGGTGCGGACGATGGAAGAGGTGTATGGCAAATCGGTAGCGCGGACTTCGTTTACGCTGGTGATGCTGGGGATCGCTGGAGCAATGGCGATGACGTTGGGAATCATCGGCATTTATGGGGTGATTTCGTTCACGGTGTCACAGCGGAAGCGGGAGATCGGGATACGCTTGGCGCTTGGGGCGCAGCGCGGGGACGTGGTGCAGATGGTGCTGAGGGAAGGCGCGGCGATGGCGCTCGTGGGAGTGGCGATTGGAATCGTCGCAGCTTTGGGAATGACAAGGTTGATGACGAGCCTGCTGTTTGGAGTGACGGCGCACGACCCGCTGACATTTGGATTGGTTAGTGTGCTGCTGATGTTTGTCGCGCTTATGGCGTGCTACGTGCCGGCGCGGCGTGCCATGAAAGTCGATCCGATGGTGGCTCTACGGTACGAGTGAAATATTAAGAGCACGAAAAATACGAAATGCGAGATGGAAGGAGCTGTCTCGAAGTCCAGGGCTCGAAAGCATGTTGTTGGCAGACGGGCCGTCAACCCCGAGACAGCACGAGGTGTTGTAAAAATTCGGCCAACACCCGCTATTGCTGAGTGGGACGCGTGGGAGGAGCGGACGGTTACACACGAACGAAATGAAATTTGCGAATGGGACAAGCAGGCGGCTTCGGAAGGTGGGCCTAACACCAGAGCTCAGCGGAGATGAGCATCGAACCAGGCCAGAGTGCGTTCGACGACGTCGCGGCGGTGCTTGGGATTTGTGAACATGTGGCCTTCGTGTTCGTAGACCACGAATTGAGTTTCGACGCCGAGAGTCTTGAGAGCGTGCCAGAATTCATAGGATTGCGGGGCGGGGACTTCACCGTCGCTGTCGCCGACAAGAATGAGCGTGGGAGTTTTGACTTTTTTAATGAAATTGATGGGCGAGCTTTTGGCGTAGACTTCGGGATCGTCGTACACGGATTTGCCGAAGAACGGAATCATCCACTGATCAATTAAATTCTCTCCATAGTAGCTTTGCCAATTCGAAAGACCGGCTCCAGCCATGGCGGCTTTGAAGCGGTTGGTCTGCGTGACGGCCCACATGGTCATGTAGCCGCCGTAGCTCCAGCCGCAAATGCCGAGGCGATTGGGGTCGATGGGGGCGACGTCAATGGCGGCGTCGACGGCTGCCATGATGTCCTTGAAATCGCCGTAACCGAAATCTTTGACGTTGGCGCGAGTGAAGGCCTCGCCTTCGCCAAAGCTGCCCCGCGGGTTGGGTTGCAGGACGAAATAGCCTGCGCCGGCTAGCGGCGAATAGTAGTCGGAAGCGCTGGGCCATTCGGAGAGGACGGCGGCTCCGGGACCGCCGTGAACGCGGACGACGAGCGGATATTTTTTGCTGGCATCGAAATCGCGCGGGTAGAGGAGCCAGGCTTGGACTTCGTTTTTCAAGCGAAGGCTTTTGGCTTCGCCCCAGGCGGGCTTGATGGATTTGTTGCGTTGCGTGATTTGCGTCCATTCGGTGGTGGGGCCGGCCCAAACTTCGGGCGGCGTGCTGAAGGAGCTGCGGATCACGGCGGAGGATTTGCCATCGCGGGAGAGAGAAAGGTTTACGCCCCAGGCGCCGGCAGTTAATTGCCCAGCTTTGCGAAACAATTGGAACGGCGGGGTACCGTCGAGGGGATTGACGGTAGCGAGGGCAGAATCGCCTTCGAGGTATTCGCCGAAGAGAATATCGCCCTGCGAAGTCCAGGTCAGCCAGCTTGCGGAGGCTCTCATCTCGGGCGTGAGATTTGTGGCTTCGCCGCCGGCGGCAGAGACGGTGAAGATGTCGCCGCCGACGCTCGGCTCGTCGCTCATCAGGCCACCGATGAAGGCGATGCGCTGGCCATCCGGAGACCACGCGGGATTGGCTATTTGCAGCGGCGGCTTGTAGATGGATTTCATCAAGCCGGTGGCGGCGTCGAGCGTATATAGCTCGGCGATGTACCAGTTGTTGTCGCCATTGCCGAGAGCAGCGGTAACGGCGAAGCGGCGGCTATCGCGGGACCAATCGTATTCGTAGATGTAAGTGTCGGCGGGAGAGATTTGGCGGAGCTTGGTGGTGGCGACGTCGACGAGAGCGAGGCGCTGCTCGAAGAAAGAGTCTTTGATTTCGCCGGTTTCGGGAGTTTCGGCGACGAGCGGGCCTGAGGCCCGGGTGGCGTTTTCGGTGAAGAGGAGGGCGATGGTTTTGCCGTCGGGAGACCAGCCGGGGGTGGAAAGGAACCCTTTGACTTGGGTGAGTTTTCGCGCGGAACCCGCGGGGCCTGCGGCATTCATCACATAGAGCTGGAGTTGGCCGGCTTTCACGGCGTCAGAAAGAAAGGCAAGTTTCTTGCTGTCGGGTGACCACGCGACGCTGCCTTCGGCGTGGATGGCGTCGCCGGCGCCGGCTCCGATCCGCTTGGGCGGATTCTTGCTATCGAGATCTTCGACGAAGATGACCGTGTCGCCGGTGGAGACGCCGCGCTTTGCAACGACATCCTCGACCCAGGCGACTTTTTTGCCGTCGGGGGAAATGGCGGCTTGTTCGAAGCGATGCGTAGCCGAGAGCGTATCTACGACTTCTTGCGCTGTGGCTGACGCTTTGGGCTTTGCGGCGGCGGCGAGGCGCGCTTCGGCGGATTGTTTGGTGCCGCTGGTTTGTCGCGCAGAGGTTTGGTGGCCGGCGAAAAAAAAGAGCAACAAGGCCGCGCCGATGGCGAGCTGCGGTCGAAGCAGAGTCATGTGTCCGTCCTTGAGGCCGTGGCTGTGGGCGCGAGTACCATAATCCGCTTGGCGATGGGCTGCAAGCGTTGGTTCGAAGTTTTTGGCTTCAAAATTTGGCTTCTGGAATTTCAAGAACATGTGTTGTCCCACCGCGGGCTGGCGAGTAGAATCCGCGCAGATTGAACCGTGGAGGAGATGATGATCGATCGCCGTGGATTTCTTTCGTCGCTTGCCGGAGCTGCCGGCGTGGCAGGCACGCTGAGCCTATCGCCCGCGTGGCCGAAACTGATGGAGCAGGCGCCGGCGCAATTGCCGGATCATGCGCTGCTTGATTCGAACGAAGAAGCGTACTGGACGGAGATGCGGAAGCAGTTCCTGATTCCCGCGGACGAGGTGTATCTGAACAACGGGACGGTAGGTTCGTCACCGGCGCCGGTGCTACGCGCGATATTTGACGCGTACAACGCCACGGAGACGATGGACCAGAGCGATCCGGAGGACTATCCGATTTGGGGGTACGGCGTGTGGAATGAGTTCCGCGATCCGCTGGCGGAATTCGTTGGATGCACGCGCGATGAGATTTCTCTGGTGCGCAATTCGACGGAGGCGAACAGCTACATTTGCAATGGACTGGACTTCAAGGCGGGCGACGAAGTGTTGATGACGGATCAGGAGCATCCGGGAGGCGAAAACGGATTTCAATTGCGCGCGAAGCGGCACGGCATCGTGGTGAAGAAAGTGACGCTGCCAAAGCCAGTGCCGAATGCGGCGGCGGTGCTGAATCTTTTTAATGATGCGATTACGCCGCGGACGCGGTTGATTTTTTTCAGCCACATCACGACGGCGACGGGCGTGGTGCTGCCGGTGAAGGAAGTATGTGCGCTGGCACGTTCGAAGGGGATATTGAGCGCGGTGGACGGAGCGCACGTGATTGGAATGATGAAGCTGAATGTGCACGATTTGGGTTGCGACATGTATTCGTCCAGCCCGCACAAGTGGCTGCAGGGTCCGAAAGGGACGGGATTTTTGTATGTGCGCGACGAAGTGATCGACCGGCTGTGGAACACGATTGTAACCGGAGGATGGGACGAGCCAAAGCTGAGGGCGGCGCGATTCCAGCAAATCGGAAGCTCGAATGTGCCGACGCTGTACGGGCTACGTGCGGCGTTGCAGCTTGCGAATGAGATTGGGATGGAACGGATCGAGCGGCGGCACCGGCAGTCAGCCGACTACATTTTGAAGGAGATGGTCAAGCGGGGAGCGGAGTCGTGGACGTCGCCTGACCCTGCGCTGCGGTGCGCGATTGCGTCGGTGAACGTGCCACCGATTCAGATTGGAGAGCTGGAGACGTGGATGTGGAAGGAAAAGAAGATCCGGATACGCGGCGGGGGGCCATCGAAGATACGGCTTTCGACGCCGTATTATTTGCTGCGGAAAGATGTGGATAGATATCTTGCGGCATACGACGAGTATCGAAAGATGAAGATATCCGCGTGACGAGCTTATGGATCAGCGGACAAAGCCCGCGGTTCCACCCAAGTGCATTCCCTTTTGAGTAAAACTTGACGAATCGCCGGAATTGGCCGATTCTAAAAGGGATGATGACGAATGATAAAGGAGGGCGCAAGCATGACTGAAAACCTCTCGAAATTGGCGGAGTCCTTCGTTGAGGCGACTCCAGACGGCCTCCTGGCGAGCAAGATTTTGAAGAATGCCCCGGAAATCAAACAGGCGCTAGCAACGACAGGCGAGTACGTCTTGCGCGACGAGTGCGGGGTTGAGTACCACATCACCTCCAGCAACGGCCACGGAGCCTCAACCAAGTAGAACACCGGCGGCTCCAAGGGGATGATAGCGCTCATCGCATCGGCCGGTTTAGTTTTCTACTTGCTGGTACCCGGAATTCTTTTCAAAGGCCTGTTTTCACTGTTCATTCCGCTGGACAAGTTTCACCGCACACGAAGCGAAGAACTCACCTTTGGGGCATTTGCGTCGCTCCTGCCGCTGGCTTTGACCTTTCTTGCCGTCTTGAGCGCCGGCTGGCTTGGAAATCATCCATTCTTTTTTCCCGATTCCGCCACTCAGAGAACGAGCGACTACCAAACCGCTTTTTCTTCGCTTTACAGTGAGCCGTATTTTTCGCAGCACCAACAAGAATTTTGGAGTGCGGCCTCCAGAATAGCGCTACGTCAGGCCCGAATCCTTGTGTGGTTGTATTCGTTCACGGCTTCGGAAGCTTTGCTTTTTGGCTGGCTGGGCAAGAATTTCGGACGATTCCACAAATACAAACCCTATGAATTCGCCGCGAACAAGTTTCTCCTTCCGAATATTTCGCCGTGGTATTTCCTCCTCACGCCCTTTATGTGGCCCCCAAGACCGGAAAGAAAGGTCATGGCTGATCTGCTCACTTCGGACGATCATTTGTACCGCGGACAGGTCGTCGGGCACGAGGTAGACACGGACGGAAAGCTTCGAGGAGTGCTGATTAGCGGAGCGCTACGATTTGACCGGCATTCCTACCTCCAGGACAAAGATTCAGGCAAGTCGGCCGATCCCGACGAGTACTGGAAGAAAATTCCGGGAAAGAATTTGTTCATCTTTGCGGATAAGCTTTCGACACTGAACTTGAGTTACCAGCCGCCAGCTTCGACCATGCCTGAAATACTGCAACAAATATTGCGGAAACTGAACATCGAAGCGCAAGTTTCCGTGGAAAGCCCGCAGCCTCCCCATCCGATAGAATAGGCAGTGGCCACGAGCCGTAGGCCTGAGCCCGCGAAGATGTGCGCATTGCGTTTTCTTGACCCTGCGCGCGAGGGTCGATTACACTACTAAATTCGAGACCTGTCGCTTGCGCGGCTTGACGGCCGCTTTGTGTTTACAGGAAGAAGCGGCTGCATGCGTGTGTGTAGCCTGGCCGCGAAATTAAAGGGGGATTGCTTTGCCAAAGCGCACATTTCAACCGCGGAAACGACGCCGCGCGAAGACGCACGGATTCCGTTCGCGCATGAAAACAGTAGGCGGCCGCAAAGTCCTGGCGGCACGCCGCAAGAAGGGACGCCATCGCCTCACGCCCGAATAGTCCCGGGCGCCTGGAATTTCCGCGCGAGGCGCGGCTGGTGCGGCGCGGCGAATTCGATGCCGTGTACCGCGCCGGGAAGCGCCGATCCAGTTCCCACTTCACAGTTTTTTTTCGCGCCAACCAATTACAGGTGAGCCGCTTCGGATTCAGCATAAAAAAGGGGCTGGGCGGTGCGGTGGTACGCAATCGCATTCGGCGCCGAATGCGAGAGATTGTGCGCTGCCATCGCGGGGAAATAGCCGTGGGATGGGACATGGTAATCCACCCGAAGAGCAGTGTTGGGCGTGCGGAGTTTGCAGGGTTGGCGGCGGATTTGCTGCGGTTGATGAAGAGCGTATAGACACGATGAGTACGAGCGGCGGAAACGAAGTGGAAGAAGAGGACAGACTTCAGTCTGTCCCACTGGCAGCGGCCGATGCCGAGAAGCAGCCGGCGGCGGTGAAAGCGGCGTTGGCTGCGCTGCGTATCTATAAGGTGTATTTGTCGGCTCATATGCCGGGCGGTTGCCGCTTTGAACCCACGTGTTCGGTGTATGCATATCAGGCGATCGAGCGGTTTGGAGCGATGCGGGGAACGTGGCTGGGATTGAAGCGGCTACTGCGGTGCCATCCGCTGGCGCGAAAGTTTGGTTACGACCCGGTTCCGGAGAAGACCCAAGTTAAGGCGTTTGAAACCGGTGAGGCTGAAAAAGATGCGGGCCGAGGCGGCGTTACTCCCAGAGAGGCCCATTCGTGAGCGAGCCGGAAAAGAAAAAGGAACTTTCTTCAGAGATGCGCATTCTGGTCGCCTCGATACTTTCAATGGCGGTGATTCTGCTGTGGGTGAAGTTTTTCGCGCCGAAGCCGCCAGCGAACGCACCACAAACCAACAAATCCGCGATAACGGGGCAAGCAGCGACGAGCGCGGGGAAGACATTGCCATCCACCCCTGCCGGCGGGGCGGCGCCGAGCGCCGGCAATAGCGCGTCGTCTGGGGAGAACGCCACAGCCATCGCGCCGATGCCCGCGGTCGTGGTGCCAGTGAAGGTGGACTCGCAAGAGCGCACAATCGTGGTGGAAAACGCGCTGTACCGCGTGGAAATATCGAACCGCGGCGGCGTGGTAAAAAGCTGGCAGCTCAAAAAATATAAAGATGACGCGAAGCCGCCACGGGTGCTTGATGTGGTCCACCCGGAAGCGGCGGCGCAGGTTGGCGGATGGCCGTTCTCGGTGGTGCTGGACGACGAGCAACTGGAGACGCAGGCCAATTCCGCCTTGTACATGGCTGGGGTCGCTGAGCCTGGCGTGCATACGGGAGACACGAAGACGCATTATTCAGCCGTTCCGGGGAATGCTCTGGAAGCTCCGGCCGATTTGCAGCTTACCTGGAGCGATGGACACCTGGAAGTCACAAAGAGTTTTCAGTTCGATCATTCCTATGTTGTGCGCGTGGAAACCTCGGTCAAGTTGAACGGAGCTCCACTGCGGGCCGGGTTGGCGTGGCTGGGAGGATTCGGCGATTTGACGGTGACGAATCCGGCGCCGGTCGAGACTGTTTATGCCTTCTACAGCGAGAACGGATCCTTGAGCAGCCTGCCTTACAAGAAGCTTGAGGGTCCAGAAAAATGGGGGCCTGGACTTTGGATGGGAAGCAAGGACTATGCGGGAATTGAGGATCGTTATTTTGTGGCGGCATTCCTGCCCATCAAGGAGCCTGCTCCTGGTTCGATAGAAACGCGGTACTGGAAAGTGATGCGCACGGTACAAGTAGAAGGGAAAGATGCGCAGGAGCCGGTCTCGGAAGTAGCAGCAGCGACATCGGCGAAGCCCTTGGCGATGCGCGTGTATGTAGGACCGAAAGACTACGACATTTTGAAACAGATGAAGCCGCCGCTGCACGCACTGGTCAATTTTGGGTGGCTGGAAATCATCGCGGATCCGCTATTTCACGGCCTGAAGTGGATCCACAACTACGTGCCGAACTGGGGCTGGGCGATTGTGGTGCTCACGCTGGTCATCAATATGCTGCTCTTCCCACTGCGTATATCGAGCTACAAAACGACTCTGAAGATGCAGCGCGTGGGGCCGGAAATCAAGCAGATTCAGGATAAGTACAAGAAGTACAAGATGAACGACCCGAAGAAACAGGAGATGAACAAGGAGGTAATGGCTGTTTATAGCCGCGAGGGAATTAATCCCGTGGGAGGCTGCATCCCGCAACTCTTGCAGATGCCCATCTGGTACGGCCTATACCGCGCATTGCAAGGCACCATTGAATTGAGGCACGCGCCGTGGTTCGGATGGATCACGGACTTGTCCGCGAAAGATCCGTATTACATCCTTCCGGTTTTAATGGGTGTCTCGATGTATCTGGCGTCCAAAATGACGCCGATCCCGACGACGGACCCGCAGCAACAAAAGATGGCAAAGATCATGCCGATTGGGATGGCCGGACTGTTCATGGTTATCCCCTACCCAAGCGGCCTCGCGGTGTATATTCTCACCAGCGGAGTGGTGGGTATCGTGCAGCAGTGGTACCTGAACCGCAAGCACCCAGTGGCAGCAGTCGTTAAACAACTGCCGCGGGGTAAGAAGTCTTAGTAGCATCGCGCAGGCAACGAGCAGGAGCTAACGTTCTACGGGGGCTCATGGGACAGGATCTTATCCGGGACGGCAAGCTTGACCGACAGGCAGCCGCTGAGGCATTGCGGCAGTTTCTGGAAGAGATCGTGCGCGTGGCCGGGTTGGACTTGAAGGTGAGAGTGCAAGCAATGGAAGCGTCCGCGACGGACGCTTCGGCTGGCGCCGAAGTGATTGCAGATCTCGACGGACGGGATAAAGAGATTTTGCTGGAGCGCAACGGAGAAGTCCTAAAAGCATTTGAACACCTGGCGTTTCGCGCGCTGCGTCTGGAACCGACGTACCACGAAAGAATTCACTTGGATAGCGGCGGGTATCGCGCGCTGCGTTTTGAAGAGCTGCGCATGACGGCGCGGGTGGCGGCGGAACGTGTACAGGCTTCGCAACAGCCATTCCGGCTGAATCCCATGTCTTCGCGCGAGCGGCGCATCGTGCATCTGGCGTTGAAGGAGATGCCCGGCGTACGCACAGAGAGCGTGGGCATGGGCGAAGAGCGCCAAGTGGTCATCCACCCTGCAAAAGCGAAGTGATTCCCAACGCTCAGACGGTCGCTGTCTGTTCCCTCTCACGAAACAACACTTTATTCCCGCTCCCATCCCTGCGAAATGACCTTGCCGGATTCATCCATTTTTACGCGGTAGGTGAAAGCGGCGGGGCGATTCCCGTGTAATTGTTGGAACCGGATATCGGAGATTTCCACGATGGCGTCGCTGCCTTCTTTATGAGAGCGCGTAACCGGGAAACGCGCAAACCACAAAACTTTCTGCACTTCGGGTAGCCGCTTGGCGGCATCAATGTATTCATTTGGAAAAGCGTCGGGATAATAGCGTTGCTCGATGGAGGCGGGAGAAGCTGGTTCGCTGAGATCGAGGCGCACTTCGAAGACCCCACGCGGGGTGTTTACAAGCCCATTCCAGTGCCATATCGATGGCGGGAGCGGCAATGCGCCCAGGGAATCCGCTTTGAGTTGGAAGAGCGAGACGAACTTCTCGAGGCGATCCTGAGCGACGTGATGGGCATAGCCGGTTGCGCCAACGTAAAGAATTGCGGCGGCCAGACCTACGCGATTCCACGTCGCGTAACGGACACGCAGTCCTTTGCCGCGAAGCGCGGGGAGTAAAAAGCATGCGGCTAGAAGCATGATTACGGTTACGGCGGTTTGTGCAGAAATCGGCGCGCCGACATTTTTCAATAATGCCGCGACACCAAGCGAAGCGAGTGAGAGTACAGACCAGGTGATGATGGCGCGATTCTTCAGCCCCGCCGCTTGGCGGTATACCCAGGCGAGGATTTGCGGGCAGAGGAGGAGCGCGGTGAAGGTGATGTCGATGATGAAAAGGAGATCCCATGCGGGACGTGACCACTTAAGCGGCGACCAGATCATGGTGCCGAAGGAGGTGGCGAGATCGAGAACGATATGGCTGAGAATGCCGACGGCGTATATTCCCGTCAAAGCGGCGAAGGACGGCGCTTCCCATTTGCGCCAGCGAGCGAACCATCCGGTGAGCGCGGCGAGAGCGAGAGCGAAAAACGGCAAGCAGACGAGGGAATGCGTGATGCTGCGATGCCACGTCAGGATGAGCATGGGATTGCTTGAGAAAAAGTCGCGAAGAATGTCGGAATCGGGAAATATCGCCCCGAGCATGAGCGACCAGGTGACGATCCGTGCGCGATTGATAGGCTTCGATGCGAACATGTCCTCGCCGCGGAAGACTGCTTTGCTGATCAGTGCGCCGGCGATGCCGTGAGTGATGGTGTCCATTCTCTTAGTCTAAACGACGCCCTGGCTGCGAATTGCGGCGTTTTTTCTGGGGGATACGACGAGAAAAATCCACAGTCTCAGGACACCCTAATCAATGGAGACGTTTTCGGTATGACGCGGCCGACGCGGCGGGCAGAAACGCCGTGGCGTGAGAAGGCAGCCACGGCGGAATCCGTGTGGTCGGGAGCGATGGCGACCAGAAAACCGCCGGAGGTTTGTGGATCGAAGAGGAGGTCCTGGTATTCAGCGGGAACGCTCGGTTCGAAAACCGCGCATTCTCCGATGAAAGCGCGATTGTTTTTCAAACCGCCGGAGAGATGGCCTTCGCGGGCGGCTTCGACGGCGCCGGGAAAATACGAAAAGGACGCATGATCGAATTCGAAGGAGACGGGCTCAAGCCCATGGGCTGGGTCACCGAGAGCCATTTCGCGAGCATGGCCTAGAAGGCTGAATCCGGTCACATCGGTGACGGCATGAATAGGCTTTGCGGATTGCGCCTTTTCTTCGACTTCGTGGAGGGCAGCGGCGGCGGCGGAGTTGAGCGTGCTCATCGCAGCGACGGCGGCGGCGAGCGATTCCGCTGACGCGCGGTCTTTTTTCAGGGCTGTGGTGATGACGCCGGTTCCGAGCGGCTTGGTGAACAGGAGCGCGTCGCCGGGCTGCGCCCCTACGTTGCGCCAGACACGGTGGGGATCGATCGTGCCAGTGACCGAGTAGCCGAAAAGCATGTCTTCATTGCGGATGGAGTGGCCGCCGATG
This sequence comes from uncultured Acidobacteriota bacterium, assembly GCA_963718945.1. Lineage (GTDB taxonomy): Bacteria > Acidobacteriota > Terriglobia > Acidiferrales > UBA7541 > Acidiferrum. The sequence continues at coordinate 513,122 of CAVRAJ010000002.1, forward strand.
ACGCTGCACCTGGCCTCGTTCATTTTGGCGAGGCCGCCGCGAATAATTTGCTCGAGAATTTCAGGGTCGCCCTTTTCTGGAAAACCGACGATAGATAATGAGGAAACAGGCCGGCCCCCCATGGCGTAGACGTCGCTGAGCGAGTTGGCAGCGGCGATTTGTCCGAAGAGAAATGGATCGTCCACTATGGGCGTGAAAAAATCCACTGTCTGGACGAGCGCGAGACTCTCGCTGAGCAGGTAGATTCCCGCGTCGTCGTTGGTGTCGAAACCGACAAGCACATTTGGATCTGTTTGGCGCGGGAGCTTGCGCAATACCGCGTCGAGGGTCGCGGGATTCAGCTTTGCCGCGCACCCCGCTGCTTTCGCCATGGACGTGAGTTTCACTTCTGCCGCCAAGAATCACCTCCATGCTGCGCGATCCATTATAGCGATGCTGCAGGCCTTGTGGTGTTGATAGCGGAAAACTTGGAAAAGGCGATTGGCGAAAAGTTGCGCATGGCTCGCGAACGTGGTTTCATCGCCGGATGCCATGGGACTTCTGGTTGATCCTTTTCGTGCTCGGCTTAGTCTTGCCGTGGCGCGGCTACCTGCGGTTGAAGAAGATGCTCGCGATTCCCCAGATGGGTAAACGGGACCGGCTGGCACTTTATTTTTCGACGATCGCATTTCAGTGGCTTGCTGTCGCTGTAGTTGCATGGCGGGCTTGGACCCGGGGACTAACGCTCGAAGACTTGGGATTGGTGATTCACGGGAGTGGGAGGACATTTCTAGCGGCAATTGTCGGCGCCGCGACTTTGGGTGGCCTGCAATGGCTCAATCTGCGGCGGATGGGACGCTCATCGGGAAAGTCTCAAAGCTTTATGAAGGCGCTTGCCGAGCGGATTTTGCCACAATCTCGCGTAGAAGTACTTCCCTACATGGCCCTGGCGGTGACGGCGGGTTTGTGCGAGGAGTTTCTGTACCGGGGATTTACGATGGCGGCGTTGACTCGGGTGGGTTTGCCTTTATGGGGCGTCGTGCTTTTGTCCTCTGCTCTTTTTGCGATGGCGCATCTTTACCAGGGGCGCGGCGGAATTGCGAGCACACTGGTCATCGGCACAGTGTTCGGAACGGCGCGAATCGCGTACGATGGGATGATTCCAGGGATGGCGTGGCACATAGCGGTAGACGCAGTGGCGGGAGTGGCCGGTCCGAAGTACCTATTGAAGGCGGTACCGACGACGACGGAGGAGGAAATTCACAGCTTATTGGCATTATAGTTACTCTTATGACAACACCAAGCCCAGCAGTGCTCTCTTCCGAGGTGATTCGCCGCGCGTTGAGCGAATTCCAATTACACGTGAATGAACAGCAAATCATTTATATTCAACAGTATATGAAGATTCTACTGGCCTGGAATGAAAAGATAAATTTGACCGCGATTCGCGACCCCCTGGAGATACTATATCGTCATTTCTGCGAGAGCATGTACGCGGCGGTAGCGGTGCCTGTGGAAAACGGTCGGCTCGCCGACGTTGGCTCTGGAGCTGGATTTCCAGGGATTCCGCTAAAAATTATGCGGCCGGGACTGCACGCCTTCCTGATAGAGTCCAATATGAAGAAGGCCACATTTCTTGCGGAAGTGCTTAGAAATATTGAACTTCCAGACACTCGAGTCCTCGTAAGCCGTTATGAGGAGTTGGGAGAGGAGGTGGCTCCCCTCGACTACGTGTGCTCGAGGGCGGTGGGAGAGTTCGAGCCATTTCTGGCCTGGGCCGCTTCGGAACATATTGCAGCTAAACAGGTTATTCTATGGATTGGAGGGCGGGATCTGGACCAGGCACGGCGCGGCGCGAACTGGGAATGGCAAGAGCCGATTCCGGTGCCTCACTCCCTCCGTCGATATCTGTTGGTAGGTACAAGAAAGAGGGCGACTGTCGGCGCAACGACTTGATAGATAAGGACTTCTGAGAACCTACCTTGAATTTCTCCGATAGCCAGCCTGCATCGTCTCTGATTCGGTCCTGACTATAGACACAAACAACGGTGAACTACCCAGGATCGAATGCACCCGATATTTGGCTTTAGAAGGGGTCCTGAGTCCAACGTATGACTGAATGGGTCAGTGTACGCCTCGAACGTTCCACGTGGAACGCTTCGACGGCAGCCATGCGCTCGCCGTGAAGCAAAATCACCTCGGGGATGCGAATTAATTACCAATCTGCTGTCGAAGGTTCCACGTGGAACAACCCATGTTATCGTCTAGCTTGATTCCCCCGTAAACTTCAACTTCAATTCTGACCGTGTTCCACGTGGAACGTTTGCAGAGCGAATTGATCTTAAGCGGCAGACCGAGTCCCTCGCGCCAAGAATAACTCACCGAAGACAACCGCAACGAAACTTTGGCTGGCATGACTGTTCCAAGTGGAACGCTGGTGACCAACCTACGTGCCGCGACTAAAGTGTTCCACGTGAAACAAGTTGCATCCTATACCCGATTCTGATAAGTTTCCGCGAATTGGGGGGCTCGTTGACGCGAATTATCGCGGTTGCAAACCAAAAAGGTGGTGTTGGAAAGACTACCACCGCTGTGAATCTGGCGGCATGCCTCGCTGCCTCTGAACAATCAACTCTACTTGTGGATTGCGATTCGCAGGCTAATGCCACAGCCGCCATCGGCTTTGCCAAAGACCCTTCACGCAGAACTCTCTATCACTGCCTGATTTTGAACGAGCCCTTCGATAAAATTGCCCAAAAGTCGCAAGTCGATGGGTTAGATGTCGTCCCCGCTGACAAAAACCTTGCTGGAGCTGCGGTTGAGCTTGTCCTGGCGGAAAATCGCGAGTATAAGCTGCAAGGACTGCTTAACCATATCCGCGATCGCTACAAATTTATTATTCTGGATTGCCCTCCGGCGCTCGATCTATTGACCTTGAATGCTCTTGTTGCTGCCAGCGCCGTCCTAGTGCCTATACAGTGCGAGTATCTGGCTTTGGAGGGCGTTTCCGAATTGCTGGACACTTTGATGCGCATCCGGCGCACTCTAAATCCCAGCTTGGAGATCGAAGGCATTCTGTTGACGATGTACGACGAGAGAACGACTTTATCGCGGCAGGTCGCCACGGACTTGCGCAGCTTTTTCGGGACGCAGGTATTTCAGAGCGTCATTCCTCGCAATGTGCGCCTTGCAGAGGCGCCCAGTTTCGGAAAACCAATCATTTTTTACGACATTCACAGTAAGGGGGCCGAGGGCTATTCGCAACTCGCCCAGGAGGTCATTGCCAATGACGAGAAACGCTCTGGGAAGAGGGCTAGGAGCGCTGATTCGGGGGCCTGAACCGCAGGTTCCTGCGACGCCTATGCCGACAGCTTCGCAACACACAACGGGCAGCAGCGCAGCTGCCGCTGCTCCGGCGCGAGATACGGCGCCTGCCGGCCCGCATCAGATCGACATCGATTTGATTGAGCCGAGCCCCTATCAGCCGCGCACGCGATTCCGTGAGGAGGCGCTGGACGAATTGGCGCGTTCTATTCAATCGAGCGGCATCATTCAGCCCTTGGTAGTGCGGCCCATCGGGAATCGTTTTCAACTGATCGCCGGTGAGCGCCGGTGGAGGGCTGCGCAACGTGCTGGATTGACCAAGGTCTCGGCAATTGTGCGGCAAGTGCCGGACGAACTGGCGCTCGAGATGACGCTGGTCGAAAACATCCAGCGCGAGGATTTGAATGCCATCGAGGCGGCGCGTGCGTTTGAAAGGTTGATGGATGAATTCCAACTTACACAGGAAGCGGTGGCGGAGAGAACCGGCAAGGACCGCGCGACAGTGGCCAACTCGATTCGGCTGCTTAAGCTCGAGCCGACGATTCAGGATTGGATTGAAGAAGGAAAGCTGACGGCCGGGCACGGGCGGGCGTTGTTGGCCGTGGCGGATGCGCCGTTGAGGATGCGTTACGCGCAGCGGGCCTCGCGCGGCGGACTGACCGTCCGTCAAATCGAGCGGCTAGCTTCGCGGCGTTCGCGCGGGACGAGCGCTGGCACGGAGATCCACGTAGATGCAAACATTCGAGCGGCAATCGATGAATTGCAGCGACACCTGGGAACCAAAATTTTGCTACGGCAAAAGACCAGGATGCGCCCGGGCCAGCTTGTGCTTGAATTTTATGATGACGCGCAATTAATGGGAATCTACGATCGATTGATGAAATAACGCTGAAACCCTCCGGCAATTGCTCCTGTTCAGTCGTTCCACCGTATTCTTTGGACAACTCCACGCTTGCGATGCGTTGACTTGCGCACACCGGAGGTTAGAGTAAGAGAGTCTCTCTAGGAGAAACATAATGGCTTGGAAGTGGCCCGGTGCCTCGAAAAATGGCGTGAGTGAAGAGTGGACTGGATTCATCGATCAGGGCGTGACGCTCGAAGGCACGCTGCAACTCACAGGAACATTTCGCATCGACGGCAACGTGAAGGGCAATATCATCTCTGAGCAGACCGTGGTTCTGGGCGAGGGTGCCAAGGTCGAGGGTCAAATCGAAGGAAACCGCGTGGTGATCTCCGGACGGTTCGACGGAGTGATTTTCGCCAAAGGGCGCGTCGAGATCCAAGCAAAAGGTGTTGTGACGGGCGAAGTACATTCCCCCTGCATGGTGATTGACCCCGGAGGAATTTTTGACGGTAGATGCCACATGCTGGCATCGTCGGATGCCGCCACGGGAGTAACGATTCCTATCCGAGCGGTTGGCCAAGCCTAAACACTAAGCTCCAACCCAGACGACGGTCCCGCCGCTGCGGCGTTGGCGCTTCAACGCGATTCAACTCTCAATCAATATTCATAACCGATAACACTAGGTTAAATGGTTAGCAGGGTCAATCCAGCTTATTGGCTAGGGAGGGGCTTTTTATCGGTTGTGGAAAAACAGAAGTGTGCGGTTCGAATTAATACAGATTGCGGCTTACGATACACAAGCTGAATGGCGCGATCCGGTGCGGAAATTCGCTGGCCCGCGACTTCGCGGAACACGGACTGCACGAGAAATACCCGGAGAATTGTGTAGTGGGTCAGTTTCAGGTATGTCCGCAGGGATCGCACGATATCGTTGAACCGGACGAATCCACTACAGGCAACAGCACCGCTTGTGCCTGGTCAGTCGGGTAATCGGAATCTGGCCCACTACCGGAAACCGCCGTGAGTTGACACGATGTTATCGGGCGACTATCGTTCGAGATGAATTTTTCGAGAGGACCTCTGGATGAAGATTTTGGTGATTGGCGGCGGAGGACGCGAGCATGCTCTGATTTGGAAGTTGAAACAGAGCGCTCGCGTGGAAAAAATCTGGTGCGCGCCAGGGAACGGCGGAATCGCACAAGACGCCGAATGCGTTGCCGTGGATGCGGGCAACGTTGCGGCGCTTGTAGCACTGGCAGAAAAAATTGCTCCGGATCTGACCGTGATAGGGCCGGAACTCCCTCTGGTGAATGGAATCTCGGACGCATTTAAGCAGCGAAATTGGGCCATTGTGGGGCCTTCTCAGAAGGCGGCGCAGCTCGAAGGCAGCAAGATTTTTTCAAAAGAATTTCTGCTTCGGCACAATATCCCGACCGCGAAGATGTACGGCGCGTACGACTCGCCGCAGAAAGCCTATGCCGCGCTGAAGGATGTGGATTGGCCGCTGGTGATCAAAGCGGATGGATTGTGCGCGGGCAAAGGTGTTTCCTTGGTGCCTGACGCGAACGCGGCACGGCAATTCCTCGAACGCGTAATGGAAAAGAACGAACTTGGGCCCGGCGGGCATCGTGTTTTGCTCGAAGAAACTCTCGAGGGCGAGGAACTATCTTTCATCATTTTGACGGATGGCGAGCGGTACGCACCGATGGTGCCAACGCGGGATCATAAGCGAGCTTTTGATGGAAACGAGGGACCGAACACAGGAGGGATGGGAGCTTATTCTTCGGATGAATTGCTGCCGGCTGGGCTGTGTGACGCAGTGATCTCGACGATAGTCGAACCAACGCTGAAGGGCCTCGCGAAAGATGGCATTCCCTACCAAGGCTTTCTGTACATCGGTTTGATGCTGACCAAGAAGGGCCCCATGGTGCTCGAATTCAATTGCCGGCTAGGCGACCCGGAGGCACAAGCGATCGTCGCGCGTATGGATTTCGATTTCGCTGAGATTCTGGCAGATGTCGCAGCCAAGCGACTCGATCCCGCAAAATTGCACTGGAAAAAAGGTGCAAGCGTGTGCGTAGTGCTGGCATCGGGTGGGTATCCTGGAAAATTCGAGACCGGGAAAAGGATTGAGGGACTAACCTCTATCGATAGAAACACTGGTGTCGAGGTTCATCATGCTGGGACGCGGCTCGAACATGATTCTGCTCTTACGAACGGCGGGCGGGTTCTGGGCGTAACCGCTGCGGCGGATTCCCTGGAGAAGGCTTTGGCGCTGGTTTATCAGGCTGTTGCGAAGATTCATTTTGACGGCATGCACTATCGCAAGGATATTGCCTCCCAAGCTGGCCGCGTGAAAGCCGCAGGAGATTAGGGCGATGCCACGCGTCGTAAAGTTATTCCGTGCTCCGAAACGCGGCAGGCCGATGGAGGAACAGAGCGACGTGCAAGCAGTCCGAGAAGTGGGCTTTGAAGGATGCGCCCATGCCCGACCAGAAGGAAAGCGGCAAGTTCTGCTGGTCGATCGGGAGACGTTGGATGCGCTGGAACTATCGCCGGGGATGATTCGGGAAAATATCACCACGGAGGGGCTCAACGTCAGCGGGCTCAAACAAGGAGAATCGCTGCGAGAGTTGGCGAGGCCCTGCTCGAAGTGACGATGGTTTGCACCCCGTGCAGCCAGATGGATGATCTGCGGCCCGGACCGCGCAAGGAGATCCGCGGACGGCGCGGAATGTTTTGCCGGATTCTTAAAGCCGGCACAATCCGACAAGGCGACGGCATTGAAAAACTGACTTAAGATTTATGGATTTGGATTCGGTTTGTGGCGCAACGTAGGCGCTTCGGGCGGTTGGTTCTTATCCGCTTTGGCCTTTTCCACCGGCTCATCAGGTGGAACCACCCAATCGAAGCCACCCTCAGTCATTGTGCCGAGGATAAAGCGAGACTTGCCAACAATGAGCGGCAAAACGGCGCGCAGAAATTCCGTGGCATCTTCGGGAACCGCTTTGTTGGCCTGACCGCGGTCGATATCTTCCACCACTTTCAAGAATTTGGGTTCTCCGCGCGATAAATTCTCGATGTCCGGATCGTTTCCCTCGATGAGTTGCTTCAGGGAAGGACCCGGAATGGTCTCCGGATAGCGAACTTCGACCAGCGTCTTCGGAGAGTGCTTTTCGGGCGGATAGAGCTGGGTAAAGCGCGGGCGGAGAAGGCGGGTCTGCCAGAAGTTTCCGCGGGTTGTGATCTCCTCCTGCTGAATGCGGTATTCGATGGTCCAGACTTCTGGGCCGTAATCGTCGGGAGCAAAACCGATGAGGACGACTTCAAAGATAGCCTCATCGGGCTTGAAATCGATTTTGTGTTGAAGCTGGGAGACCAGCGGTCGAAGCCGTTCGAGAAAGGCAACTCCGATAGTGTCCAAATCGGGCGCAATTTCGTCGGGATCGGCGGCATAGTGCCGGTCCCTCGTGGAGATTTGAGGAAAATCCCTGTCCAGACGCACGGGTTTGGGATCGGACGTGTGGCGCCATTCGGAGGCGCCCAAAAGCACGGCAATGTGTGTGGCGTTGATGCTGAGGACGCGCGGAGGAATGGAATTGATTTCGATGGGCTGGTCGATAGCCGCGAAGATGATTTTATCGCGAGCGACGTGAATGATGACGCGGCCTCCCGCGAGATTCGCGACGATTTCGTCGCCTCGAGCGCGATCTTGCGCAGGTGCGCTTTTGGCGTGAGCGAGGACCAGGCATGCTAGGGAGAGAAAGCACGGCAAGAGCGGAACCATCCATCGTCGGCGGTATGTTGGGGCGATTTTCATAAGCGCATGGCGGGGTACCAACAGTCTCCTACGAAGTGTCCCACGAATACAGTGGATCTAGGGCTTCTCCTGAGAAATGGCAGCGGCAGCCTCTCTCGCTTGCGCCAGCGATGCATCCAGTGCCGCGCGGTCATAGTAGCGCCCGTTGCGAACCACGGCCCAAACTTTGCGCGTGTTGACGATGTTCTCCAACGGATTCGCGCTTAACAAAACCAGATCGGCAGCGTGGCCGGTTTCAACGGTGCCGAATTCTTTCTCGCGTCCGAGAAACTGCGCCGCGCCAAGAGTCGCGGCCTGCAAGACTTCCATGGGCGTAAATCCCGCACGAACTAGCTCGGCGAGTTCGTGATGAAAGCTGTCGCCGGGAAAAACAAATGGATCGAGCGAGTCCGCGCCAACAAGGAGCGGCACGCCGGCACGGTGCAGTTCGCCGGTTAGCTTCCAATCGTTGGATGCCTGGCGGGCCAGCCACGCCGCCCGCTGCTTCATCCCCGCGTCATTGAAGGAATCGCGCCACTCTTTGGCGAGCGAAGGCGGGACGAACTCGAGCAAGGGGTCGTCGGTCTTCCAGTTCTCGGGGTGAGAGGTGATGTCCAGTGAAGCGAGCGTTGGGGTAACCCAGGTGCCGTTTTTCTTCAGCGTTTGGAAGAGTGCGGCAGCCTTTTCCGTGCTGTAGGTGGCGTCGGCTTCGTGCGCAATCTCTTCCCAACCGGCGGAGTCGCCATTTTTTTCGGCGAGGACCAGACGAGGCCGGAGCTCTGCTTCTTTCGACGAAAAAGAAAGCGCAAAGGCGCTATAGAGAAGATGCTCGATGCTGCGCATTCCGGCGTCGCTCGCTTCTTTGGCGCCGATTTCGAATGGCAAATGGCCGACAAACGGAATGTTTTCCTCTTTGGATTCGTCGGAGACGGCGAAGAACGCCTCGCGCGATGGCATCGAGATTATTTTTATGAAATTGGCGCCGCGCTTTTTGAGGTCATCGACTGCGGCGCGAGCTTCAACGGCATTGGCGACGGGGCATTGCTCGGGAGTTTTCCGGCCATTCGCCGTGAGGAACGGGCCGGACGCAACGATATGAGGACCGAGGAGGGTGCCAGACTCAATGTCGCGTTGCCAGGAGAGTAGCGCGTCGAGATCGCCGCCCATGTCGCGCACGCCGGTGATGCCGTTGGCGAGAAGAAGCGGCAGTAGAGTTTGTTTGCTCCAGGAAGGATCGGCGTTAATGCCCGCGAGATGGACGTGCATGTCCCAGAAACCCGGAAGCAAGAACTTTCCGGAGGCATCGATGGTGTGAGCAGTTTTAGGGAGCTTGAGTTTTGCCGCGGAGCCGACGGCGACGATGCGGCCGGCTTCGATGAGAACGGTCTGGTCCGGCTGCGGAGGGCGTCCGGTGGCATCGATGACCGTGACGTGGATGATGGCAAGCTGAGAAGAAGGCTCCGCCGAAAAGAAGGGTGGAACGATGAGGAGAACCGCCAGTAGGAAGAAGAGTGGCTTTGTAGATTTCAAAGGAATACTCACCTTCCGGGCAACCGTGTAATCCTAGAAACTACCACAATGGGGTACGGAAGGCGGGGCTTCTTCCGCGGTAGCCGGAAGCGCTCGTCACGGCAGTGCGGAGCAGGTAAAATGGGGCATTGGAAGAAGGAGTCGAACGTACATCATGGGATTGAGAAAAGCGAAGAACATTCAGCACAACGGCAAACGGTTGACGGAGATTCTTGAGGCGCACGCGCTCTTTTTTCGCGGGAAAGAAGGAGGCGCGCGGGCAGACTTGGCCGGCGCCGATCTTTCTCGCGCTGATTTGCAAGGCATCAATTTGAGTGGAGCTATTTTGAGCGGAGCGAACTTTGAAGGCTCAGACTTGCGCAAGGCCAAGCTGCCGGGCGCGGATTTGTCAGGCGCGAGTCTTAGGAAAGCCGATCTGCGGAACACGGATATGACGGAAGCGATTCTGCCAGGCGCGGATTTGACGGAAGCACAAGCCAGCGGAGTGGAATTTTTTCGCTGCGACCTTTCGAACGCGATTTTTCATCGCGCACGTCTGCGAAACGTGAATCTGAGACTCGCGAATGTGAATGGTGCGAAATTTACCGGCGCTGACATGGGCGTGGCGATTCTCCGCGAGACGGATTTAACGGGAGCGGATCTTTCCGGCGTGGACCTTTCGACAGCGCTAATGCCGCGCGGATATTCCGCGGAACAAGCCAAACAAAGAGGAGCGTAGGCCTGGCCACGCGATTTTGTGCGCGTCATTTATGAGCGAATGGGCGGCTGCGAGCGAATGAGCAGCTATGAGCGAATGAGCTACGCATGATTATTGGAAGCGAGGGCCTGTTCGCTTTGATGGCAAACGGCATCTCCGCATGGTAGCCTCTGGCTGAAGCGAACCAGCCCTTCGTGTGACCTGTGGCGACTCCTGCAACACAACTCGACGCCTCCGAAGTACGCCAACGCGTGCTTGAGGTTATTCGCAGCGTGCTTGAGGAATTGGGGAGCCGAGGGGCGTTGCCGATGCTCAACGGAGCATCACAGCTTGACCGGGACCTGGGACTTGGCAGCCTCGAGCGCGTGGAATTGCTTGCGCGGCTGGAAACGGTTTTTGGCGTGCGGCTGCCGGACAGCGTGGTGGCGGAAGCAAATACTCCGGGAGAACTCGCGACAGCGCTGCGAACGGCACCGCGAGCGGAGACGCAGGACGATGATGCGGGATCGGCTATGCGCGCAGCGATCACGACTCAAAAACTTCAACGCGAAGCGGGGGATGAAGGCGTTTTCTCGGCGGAAACTCTTTTGGACGTGCTGCGCTATCGCGCGATGCATGACGCCGAGCGCACTCACCTGCTCATCACCGAAGAAACCGAAGGCAAAGAGCGAAGCGTCACGCTGACGTTTGGGGAACTGTACGCCGCAGCGCAGCGTTGCGCGGCAGAGCTCGCGAAGCGCGGCGTCCCCGCGGGCGGACGCGTGGCGCTGATGCTGCCAACCTCGCGCGCGTTTTTTGTTTCTTATGCGGGGATTTTATTGGCGGGAGCGATTCCCGTGCCGATCTACCCGCCGTTTCGCGCGGACCGCATCGAGGAATACGCGTCGCGGCAGTCGGCGATTCTCAGAAATGCGGAAGTTTGTTTGCTGTTGACGTTTCGTCAAGCAGAAGCGGTAGCGCGGCTGTTGAAACCACGTGTGAAATCGCTCATGGAAGTAGCCGATGCAGAGAAACTAATCGACGCCGCGGATAAAGCGCCGCAGCCATCGCCGGGCGCGTTGCCCCTGCATCTCGCGGGCAGCCGAGCGCGGAAGTCGAGCGATATCGCGTTGTTGCAATACACCTCCGGCTCGACGGGCGATCCCAAGGGAGTGGTGCTGACGCACGCGAATTTGCTCGCCAACATCCGAACGATAGGAGAAGCCGTCGGCTTAGGACCGGGCGATGTGGGCGTGAGCTGGCTGCCGCTGTATCACGACATGGGCTTGATTGGTGCGTGGCTCACACTGCTGCACTTCGGGATACCGCTGGCGGTGATGTCTCCACTGGCGTTTCTTACGCGGCCGGAACGCTGGCTGAAGGCGTTTCAAAAATACGGTGGAACGATTTCCGCTGCGCCGAATTTTGCGTATGAGTTGTGCGTGCGAAAGATTGCCGACAAGGACATCGAGGGAGTGGACTTGAGCCATTGGCGCGCGGCGCTGAACGGCGCGGAGCCGGTGAATCCCGACACGCTGGACCGATTTGCAAAGCGTTTTGCGAGCCACGGTTTTCGGCGCGAGGCGCAACTGCCGGTCTATGGGCTTGCGGAGGCTTCGCTGGCAGTTACGGTGCCGCCACTAAATCGCGGGCCGCTGATCGACCGCATCGAACGCGAAGTGTTCACCGCCGAGGGACGCGCTGTGCTGGCCGGGACAGACGACGCAATGGCGATTGCGTTTGTATCGTCCGGCAAGCCGCTCCGCGGGCTCGAAGTGCGCATTGTGGATGCGAGCGGCAATGAAGTGAGGGACCGAACCGAGGGCTTTCTTTGGTTTCGCGGTCCATCCGCAACGAGCGGGTATTATAAAAATGCGGAAGCGACGGAAAAATTGCTGCCATTGGGTCCCGCGACGGGCGATGGCGAATATGCGTGGGTGAATTCCGGAGATCGCGCCTACCGCGCTGACGGAGAAATCTACGTCACAGGGCGCGTGAAGGACATCATCATTAAGGGCGGCAGGAATCTTTATCCGCACGAAGTCGAGGAGTTGGCGGCGCGCGCAGAGGGAATTCGCAAGGGCTGCATTGTGGCGTTTGGCGTAAACGATGAAGCATCGGGCACGGAGAAACTGATCGTGGTGGCGGAATCGCGAGAGCGGGAGGCATCACGACGCGGGACGATTTCGGCCGCGGTTACGGATCTCGTTTCGCAAGGGCTAGGACTGCCGCCAGACCGGGTCGGTGATGGACGAGCAGAGACCATTTGGTGATCCAAAATTCTTGATATTATTGTGGTAGTGGACCATGCCTGCAAGGCCTTCAGCTCGAACTGTCCCAGAAAAGATAAGGCAATATTGGTGGAACTGTTGGAGCGCTTCCTTGAGGTTGTTGAGTGAACTTTCGCTAATGACATTATGACGAGTGATGTAACAGAAGTCAAGGAACACAGCAAACGTCCGGATGATATTGGGAGGGAGCGGAGAAGACTTGATTGCGTTCAGATATACCTGAGGTAGGCGTGAGCACATCATTAGGTTGGTACCAATCACATACCTTCATTAGAGCCTTGGAGTCGTCTCCAGTCCATTGGATGAAGTTTCGTCCTTGCTTGAAGCGGCGTAAGCCAGGAAATGGGGGGGCGAGGGCAATGCTGTGGAGGATGAGAAAACATCATTGGCAACGAACAAACCACTTACCGGTGGTGGATTTCATCGGTTTCGTTACATGCCAGAGGTACCATGTTGATACTCGAGATACTTTGATACCATTGACGAGGTGGTCCATCAAAACACCCTTGATGATTTGATGGAGGAGGTCTGAAGTAATGAGCTTGTGGATGTCTGCTCTGGGGAAATTGGCAAGATATTATGGCTGAGGGGTCTTAGCCGTCAGTCCATTCACTATTCTAGAAAATTTAACCCTAAGTAGCAGGCAATACCGTAATCAGCTCGCAAAACATTGTCAGAGTTCAAGCTTGCCAAGACAGCTGTATGGTCTGCAGTCCGCAAGCGACATGGATCATCCGAGCGATTCTGGAAGTCATCGCAACCTTCGCAGTTCAGAGAGCGTCCTGTGGAGCAAAAAAAAGGGTACGTGCGACAGACGCCAATCATCGGAATCCATGCTATGATTGCTTGCTCTGGGTAATCGGATATGTGTGGGCCAAGGCCGTAAAGGACTTGACGAATGTATTGATCAGCACATCAGATAAGGTCTGGGTTTGTCATGAATGGTTTGATGGGAAGGAGAATATTCGCGATCGCGTCGTGGGTGAGCATCCGTTTGAATTGACAAAACTCTTCCGTGTCCATATCTTTTACTGGCGCCTGATGCGTGTCAGCTTGGGTGCGCTGGCACGTGTAAGCGTGGATCCGGGGTGCGTCGCCGGTTCGGCCGATGCGGCCGGTCCGGTGCGGCCAGGCGGGCAATACGGCCGCACCGGTGGCGGACAGCACTGCTCTGGCCCTTGTTGAGCTGGCGGCGTACCGCCGCCGAGTCTTCGCCGACGACATGGCGGCAGAGGTCAGATGGTGCGCACGAGCCGGCCGTACTCGTGCAGCGCCCTGGCCAGGGTTCTTTGCCGGCCGCTGGCTCCAGCGTGGCGATGAGCAGGCTGTCGGTGATGGGCCCGGATGTTCGTCCCCGCTGGCGAGGACCGGACGTTGGCGGGCCGGCGCCGTGGCGGGCACATGACGCTGGGTTCGCGGTGCAGCGGGTGACGGTCCGGTGGCTCGGGATGGTCCTGGCGGATCCGCTGGCGGTGCTGAGGCCGGGATCTTGGCCCGCGGCCGCCAGCCCGGGTTACCGCCCCGTTTCGCTCGGGTCCTGGGCCGGCAGGTGGCTGCCGATGAGCCGGTAACCGTCCAGCGACGGAACCCAGCGCAGCGGGCCGGCTGCGGTTAGCGGCGCCGCCCCGCTGGTGAGCAGGATGCATTCCCACATGCGCACCTGCTCGTCGTGGGCCATCCTGACCGCGCGGATCACCGTCCGGGCAGCCAGCCATAGGCGCCTGCCGGCCCAGGCCATCATGTCCCGGGCGCCTTTCCGGAACGCGCGGTCCGCGCGAGCGCCCTTGGCCCGGACGATGTCCGGGTCTGGCGGGTCCGGCGAGAGTGCCCGGGCCCTCGGTCGTCCGATGCGGATACGATTCATCACTGACCTCCCCTGGGTCATTGATCGGGCACGGCCCGGGTCCTTTGTTGATTCGGCGTTCGCTTCGAATTCGTCAGGGAAATGCTGGGGTCCCTCGAGGGATTCTGGCCCCCATAAAAGTTTCGCCACCCGGGTATGCGCAGGGCAGGGGTCGGATGACCCGTTCTCTCCCGGGCGCTGCAGGCCGGCCGGCACGCTCAGGCTGCCGTTGGTCCTGCTCTGGCCGTGGCCCGGTGTGATCATCACGCATGCGGCGCACAGGAGACCCACAGGATGGCGCCGGCTGGCGGCGCTGGCAGGCGGCGTGACCAGGTACCGGGGCAGACCGGCCGAACCGCGCCGGTCGCCGGTCTCGGCGTGCCGGTCCCGGGCTGCGGTCGTGGCGGCAGCTGCGGGCCCGGGAAGCGGGCTGGCCGGGTGCCGGGAATGGTGGTGCAGGCGCCTGGCCTGGATAATCGCTGGTACAGGCCCTGTCCGCGCGGTGCTTAGTGCCGCTGGCGGGCTCAGGGCGGTGGGAGGGGATGCCGCGGTCATGGCGGAGCAGGCCACCTCGGGATTGGCCGGGTTGCTGCGGCAGCTGCGGGCCGAGGCCCGGCTGACGCAGCAGGAGCTGGCCAAGGCGGCCGGGCGTGAGCCCGCGGTCGGTCAGTGACCTGGAGCGGGGCATCAACCGCACGGCCCGCCAGGACACCGCCGTGCGGCTGGCCGGCGCGCTGGGCCTGGCCGAGCCGGCCCGGTCGGTGTTCGTCGCGGCGGCCCGGGGCGCATCCAGGCCGCGCAGGTGCTGGCGGCCAGGCGAGGCAGGCGCCGGGTGAGTCGCCCGCGTCAGCCGGGGGCGTGCACGGCTTCGTGCCCGCGCTGACCAGCTTCGTGGGCCGGGCCGGGCCGGTGCGCGAGGTCGCGGCCCTGCTGGACCGCGACCGGCTGGTGACGGTGACCGGGCCGGGCGGGGCGGGCAAGACCCGGCTGGCCGGCCAGGTGGCCGGACAGGTGGCGGGCCGGTTCGCGGACGGGGCCTGGCTGGCCGAGCTGGCCCCGGTGCGCGACCCGGCGCTGGTGCCGGCGGTGGTGGCGGCGGCGCTGGGGGTGCGGGAGCAGCCGGGCCTGCCGGCGGCCGGGGCGCTGGCGCGGGTGCTGGCCCGGCAGCAGCTGCTGCTGGTGCTGGATAACTGCGAGCACGTGATCGGCGCGGCCGCGGAGCTGTGCGCCGGGCTGCTGGCGGCCTGTGATGATGTGCGGGTGCTGGCGACCAGCCGGGAGCCGCTGCGGGTGGCCGGGGAGGCCCGGTACCGGCTGGGGCCGCTGGCCCTGCCCGATCCGGATGACCTGGCTGAGGCGGCCGGGGCCGAGGCGGTGGCGCTGTTCACCGACCGGGCCCGCCGGGCGGATGCGCGGTTCGCGCTGGACGGGCGAGACGACGCCGGTGGTGGCGCGGCTGGTGGCGCGGCTGGACGGGATGCCGCTGGCGATCGAGCTGGCCGCGGCGCGGGTGGAGGCGCTGGGCGTGGCGCAGCTGCTGGACCGGATCGATGACCGGTTCGCGCTGCTGACCGGCGGGGACCGGCTGGCGGCGGACCGGCAGCGGTCGCTGGCGGCCACGGTGGAGTGGAGCTACCGGCTGCTGGATGAGCGACGAGCGGCGGGTGTTCCGCGCGGTGTCGGTGTTCCCGGCGGGGTTCACGCTGGAGGCCGCCGAGGCGGTCGCCGGGCCGGGCGCGGGCCCGGCGGTGCTGCGGCTGGTGGACTGCTCGCTGCTGAGCCCGCCGCGGGCCGGGCCGGATGGCCGGTCCCGGTACGTGATGCTGGAGACGCTGCGCGCCTACGGGGCCGGGCTGCTGGCCGAGGCCGGGGAGCAGGACGGCGCCGCCGCGGCGCTGGCCGGGTACGCGCTGCGGGTGGCCGAGGCAGGCCGCGGCCGGGCTGCAGACCGGCACCGGGGAGCTGGCCGCGGCCCGCTGGCTGGACGCCGAGGACGCCACCATGCGGCAGGTGCTGGCCTGGGCGATGGAGCACGATCCGGCCCTGGCGCTGCGGCTGGCCGACGCGCTGGGCGGTGGTGGCTCCTGCGCGGCCGGCTGGCCGGTGAGTACCGGCTGCTGCGCCAGGCCGCCGACCGCGCCGAGGCGGGCAGCGACGGGTGGTGCGCCGCGCAGATCTGGCTCGGCTGGGCAGCGCAGTTCTCGGCCGATCTGGCCGCAGCGCTCGGCCATTTCACCGCGGTCCGCGACGCCGTCGCGGGCCGGCCGCCGTCCCGGGCGCTGACCGCCGCCCTGGCCGGCCGGGCGACGGTCTTGCGGCTGATGGGCCGGACCGCCGAGGCGGCCGGCGATGCCCGCCGCGCGCTGGCCCTGGCCCGGCAGATCGGGGACCCGGCCGGGGAGCTGCTGGCCCTGGTCGACCTCAGCCTCGACGCCGATTATGCCGGCGATCACGACGAGGCGGTCCGGCTGGCCCGGCAGGCCGGGCAGATCACGGCCGGGATCCCCGGCGCGCTCGCCCGGGCGTGCAGCTCTGTGCTGACCATCGTGCTGGCCGATGCCGGGGACCTGGCCGAAGCCGCGCGCGTCGGCGCGGCGGGCCTGGCCCGGGCCCGGGACGCGGGCGACCTGTGGAACCAGGCGGTCTTGCTGCCCAGGATCGTGGACCTGGACCTGCGGGCGGGCCGGACCGGCGACGCCGCGGCGCACCTGCGGGAAGGGCTCCAGCCTCGCGGTGCGGACCGGCAGCTGGCTTGAGCTGCTCACCGGCCTGTCCCAGTGCGGGGACCTGTGCGCCGCGACCGGGCGCGCCGCCGAGGCCCTGACGCTGTGGGCCGCGTGCGCCGCGGCCGACCGGCACGAGGGACTGCACCGATCCGCCCTGGTTCGTGCCCCGCCGGGAGGAACAGCTGCGCCAGGCCCGGCAGGCGCTGGGACCCGGCCGGGCGCGGGCGGCCGAGGACCGCGGCGCGGCGATGAGCCTGGCCACCGCCGCCGAGTACGCCCTGATGCTCACCGACCCCGGGCCGCCGCAGCCGGCGGCACCGGGCTCTGGGCACGCTCAGCGCCCGGGAACGGGAGCTGGTCACCCTGGTCGCCCAGGGCCGCACCAACGCCCAGATCGCCGCCGCAGCTGTACATCAGCGTCCGCACGGTCAGCTCGCACCTGGACCGGATCCGGGACAAGACCGGCTGCCGCCGCCGCGCCGACCTGACCCGCCTGGCCCTGAGCCGCAGGCCTGGTCTAGCCAGGCCCGCCACCCGTCCTGGCACGCCTGGCCGGAGAGCAACGCGCCGCGCAGAACGTCCCGATCTGCACGCCCCTGCCGATGAACGCAACGGTCCTCACGACCGCGCATAGCGGCGGGTACGCGTGCGCAAGCTCGGCCAGTGGCGGTAGCGGAGCGTCATGGGCACAGCGGATCGCAGGCGGCGTGACGGCTCCGCCTTTGCCAGCTGCCGCGCCGACGGGCTGCTGGCCCGAACGCGGAAGCCGCGGGTGATCTGTTCTGGCGCGGCTAGCCGCCGGGCTGCCTTATGGGGGTTCAACTCGGTTTCATGGGGGTTCAACTCGGCGGCAAGGTCATCTGGGCGGGTTCGCGGGGCTGCGGCTGCGGTGCGGGAACTTCCGGGCAGCAGCGGGAGGCTGTCACCATGCCTGCCAGATGATGGAGCGCAGTGCTGCGGATGCCGCCGTCCGGCCCGGCCTGCGGCTCGTTCCCGGCTGACCGCCATCGTCGTTTCCGCAGTTCAGGCGCTCGGACTGGTGAGGCTGCCCGGTGCGACGCCGTCGCTATTCGCCTGCGGAACGCCGACCCCGGGCGGCCCTTGTCGTGTTAGCTTGGACTGGCGACATGTCACCGTTTCGGTGATGTACCACTCGAATGGGTGTTCAAGTCCCCCCTCGGACACATGGGGGTTCAAGTCCCTAGGGACACAAGCCCCAGGCTTCGGTGCACGCCTCGAAGCAAGAACGCCTCCGCATACAAGCACCTCTCGATTCCCAACCCAGCACCGGGGCCAGTGACGGTGGACGGGATGCGCGATGGGCTGCCCTAGTCGGCGGCGGACTGGCCCTGGGCGGCGGTTCGGTTGACTCCAGTTTTCCGGCAACAGGACCCGAAGATCGCTGACGAGTCAGGCAACGCATGATGAGTAGACTCGGCCCCGACCAGCCCTTGTGGTGGTGAGGAGTTCACTTGACCGCACACGCCGAAGACATGGTTTTGGTCCCGCGAGCTGAGCTGGACGCGCGCTCCGGGGCTGAGAACCGCCGCCTGCGGCGTAAGGTCGGGGATCTCGGTGAGGTTCTCTCAAGACGCATCCGGCCAGACTCCAGGGAAGGCCGTACCTTCACTCGCGAGGAACTGGCGGAGGCGTGGGGAATCAGTGAAGTGATCGGGTCCTTCGCTTCCCGGACAGGAGTTTGGGACGAGCTTGAGGGACTACCGCAACCACTCCGGAACGCCGCCCATAGGGCGACCTTCCACCTGCTCGAAGAGCCAGTCCTGGTGCTTGCCGACCCGTTTCCCGAGCTAGATTCGCTGCAAGGCGCCCTATCGTCTTCACCTTCCTTCGGGAACCGGTCCCACCATCTAGTGCACGGTCACGAGGGGCCCGTGGACCGTCCTCACCCCCCGGATCTCGGATGCCGCCTTCTGGGACTTTATTGGTTTCCCAGGTGCACGAACTTAGCTGCCAGTCCTTGTTCGCCCGGCATGAGGCTTCTTCGTTCCATGCAGGCCCCGGCAGGTGGGCGTGACGGCTCCGGGGTAGTCGCCTACGCGATCAGTTTCACATCACCCGCAAACCGTGACGAACCTAAGGTCCTTTGGCGCAACGACGGCGCCATGTTCCCGCCCTGTTGTGCGCGTGAGTAGCCAGAGTTACACTGATTTCTCCAGCAATCAAGGGAGCTGATCGTGGATCAGGAAGACAAGGAGCACCTCGAGCACGCGGCCGAAGACCTGCTGAGCAGGCGGTTCGGCGAGGGAGTCGTGCAGAAGGTCGAGGTGCTGCAGTACGGCGATGAGCCCGTGATCGAACCCGGCGAGGTGACGGTCCGGGTGATCCTCAACCCGGCCGGCGAGGACCCGCACGAGACGATTAGGAGTTCGAGAAGGCCCATCAGGACACCATCACCGAACTGCGCGCCAGGATCGCCCAGAACATGCCCTTCATCGGGCGCCTGCAGTTCACCGTCCCGTTGCAGGAGGGCAAGCGCCCCGTCATCACGATGCCCATCGGCCCGCCGGATCGCACGGCCACCGGCCGCAGCCTCACCCCGGTGATGGCGCGGCTCGACCCGAAGGACCTGGAGACACTCGACGCCCTGATCACCGCCGGCATCGTCTCGAACCGCGCCGAAGGCGTCCGATGGGCGCTGGCCCGCATCCGCGAGCGCCCCGCCTACACCCAGCTCCGCGAGCACATCGGCAAGATCGACGAGCTGAAGGCCCAGTTCTGAGGGAACGCCGACGCGACCCGGAGTATCCGGGCCGCGTTACCCCAGATCAAGCGACACGACCCACTCTCCAGGCCAGCCCCGGTACGGGCTTGTCACCGCGTCGCCGGAGCCGACGGCACAGGCCGGGCAGCGAGCGCCGCAAATCCTGCAACAGCCCGAGCCCGTCGGCGGTCACGCTCAGACCCCCCAAGAATGTCACTGCCACTGCCTAACATCACCATGAACCGGAACCGCGCCCGTCCCTTTTACACCGGATTCCGGACGCCACCCTTGCCAACTCCAGCAAGTACAGCCCCATGCCGCCATCACGGGGCACCTTCGTCGAGCACGAACTCCGTAATCAGCATGCATGGGCTTTTTGGTGAAGACGCCCCCTCGGACACCGCGTTTTCCCAGGTCAGAGCCCTAGAACCAAGATCATCTAGCCGCCGTGGATACTGGTTCGATACCTGACGGCATCACGCCACTGCCACCAGCTCAGCGAACCGCGTGGCGGCCCGCTTCTGGTCACCAGGCAGCACGTGGGCGTGGACAGTCATAGCTGACGGGAATCGGGGCCTGGGAGCGGTGTGTCTAGCCGTTCGCTGGCG
>CAVRAJ010000003.1:0-32742 GCA_963718945.1 uncultured Acidobacteriota bacterium
AGCTCCTTCCGCCGGGAAGCATTCCAAAAACTTCGAGCGGAAAATTACGGCGAGAAGAAACCAAGCAACTTTATCTTGCCGGAAAATTATCGGCAGGCAAAGCTCCTGCGTGGGTGCAGATCGCAAAGCTCGCAACTGCTAGCGCGGCGCGGACGGCGGGCAGCGAGATTTGGTCGGGCGTGCGGCGAGGCTTGGAGATTTTGTACGGCCTCTATTTCTGCGCCATGTTTTTGGTGTGGATCGTTCCGACGTGGGTCATTGTGAATTTCATCGGCGACTACCGCAAAGCGGGACGATTCACTTCACGCGCGCTCAAGATTTTATTTGCGGTGATTGGGTGCCGCGTGCGCGTGATCGGCAAAGAGTACGTGGAAATGCCTGGCGCGAAGGTTTATGCCTCGAATCACACGAGCTATTTTGACGTGCTAGCGCTGATGATGGGTCTCGGCGTGCCATATCACTTCGTGGCCAAAATGGAAGTCGGGAGAATGCCTTTCATTGGGACTTTTTTGACGAAGATGAAGCACACAAAATTTAATCGCAGCGATGCCGGATCGCGGATGCGGCAGATGAGAGAAATGGAAACGCTGCTGCGCGAAGGCGAATCGATTTTCGTTTTTCCGGAAGGGACGTTCACCAGCGAGGATGGCGTGCGGCCGTTCCAGCTCGGCGCGTTCAAGGCCGCGGTGGCTGGCGGTGCGCCGATCGTGCCCGTTTCCCTGGCGGGAACGCGAAAATTCTTCCGGGACGGCACGTATTTGCCGCGGCCGACGAGCGTGACCATTACGGTGTCTCCACCTATTTATCCTCGCAGTACGACGGGTGCGGCGGAGGCTAATGAATCATTGGCCTGGCATGAATTGATCCGTCTTCGCGACACCACCCGCGAAACGATTGCGCGCTATTCCGGCGAACCGCTTCTCTAGCGGAACTCGCTCTTTGGCGGCGCCAGTATTGCGCCCACCATTTCCTTTTTAAGTTCTGAGTAAGTGGTTGTATGACCGCGCCAACGTCGGTATTCATGCGGATATAGACCCCGGAGTGCCCACCCTTTGAAAAAAAACCGCAAAGGGTGGGCTACCCCCGGAAAAAACGAAGTCAGAACCATCTCGGCGCGTTAAGGGGCGGCCACCCGCCCACCCGCCTTCACCCCGAGGAATCCAACATTGAAGCTGTGAAAACCGCAATCGCGGTCCTGCTTTGGAATCGATGTACTGGACCACAGATACATGTGTGCGAATGCGATACAGATGTAGTCATGCATCCAAACGGTGTTCTTGAGATCGCGCCGCTGGGCAAGTATGCGGACACTCGATCTTGGGGTTGGATCGTCCTGGGTGTGGTCAGATTTAAGCTCTATCGTACGTTGTGGCTAGTATCGAAGCGAATCGGAATTGATCTACCCTGTTTTCCCGTCTCCTAGTTCGCCGGGCCGCCCGCCAGGATGGCGCACCACTCCTGGAAACATAGGGACAGACGGGACGATTCCGAATCATTTTGGCCAAAACTGTGTCTGGCTCGAGCACGGCACATCCGAGCTTAGAAAAACTTTTACCTGTCCCCTTCGGTCTCGCTCACGCATATTCGTATGCGAGCCTCACAGCATCCGCTTCGACGCGCACGCGTTTCTGCTGGCCGGCAATCTTTTCGAAGGCGCGAATGTGGTCAGCGGCACGCTTCTCGAGGCGTTTGTCGCGGGAAATCACGGAGGCTCTGACCAAGAGGTCACTCTGCAGTCCAATAGGGCCTGCGTTGTTTTCCCACTTCGAGAGAGTGGTCTTGTTCACGCGAAGCAGCCTAGCAAACTCCTTTTGGCGCAGATCCATATGCTTGCGCAGAAAACGGAGTGGTGTTGTGGTTTGAGGATGGAGAAACGTGCGCCTCGACCTTTGGTCGGGGTTTTTGTTTTTTGGGGTACGTTCGCGTTGCACGCGTGGCGATTTCTGGACGATCGAAAGACGGGCACGATGTATCGTGCCCCTACAAGGGTTCGTCGAGCATCGCAGGTTGCCGCATCAGTGCTGCAGGCTGTAAATGACGGTGATGTAGGTGTCGATCTCGACGGGCTGGCCATTGAGAACGGTGGCGCGGTAGCGCCACTGTTGCACGGCGTCGAGCGCCGACCGCAGGAAGAGGGGATCGCCGCTGACCACCTGCAAGGAACGAATCGTGCCGTCCGTGGAGATCAGCGCGTGCAGCTCCACTTGGCCTTCGCGATGGATTTGCCTTGCGAGTGGCGGATAAACGGGTTCGACCTTCTGGATAAGCATTGCTTGTTCCAGGTGCGTCTTGAAGAGACGCTGTGGGTGGGGCCGCACGTCCGCGGGACGCTCCGGCTGGGGCCTGTTATCGTTCAGAGAAATGCACGCGGCGCACAGAGCGCCTGGCCCCGGGCCTGAAGGAATTCCTGGTGGCGGATCATCCGGTGTGTTGTTTGTAGTGCTAGGGTGAGGAGGGAAGTTCGGCGAATAGCAGGTTGCGCAAAAATGCCTGACGGTCTGCCGGGTAGGTTGAGGGGTTGTTGCATGACGCTCCGGCGCGTTGTTGTGATAATACGGCGGGATAGGCGTCATGTTGGCAAAAGCGAGATGGTCTGGTTTTCCGAATAGCGGAATCAGAACAATGGCCGTGAGGATCGCACTCTGTACGGCGATGGAAATAATCAAAGCTCGCCGGCGAATGCGCCGCTCGCGTGCGCGCTGCTCTCCGCTGCCTTCCACGAGACATCTCTGAAAAGAGCCGGGATCCTTTTGCGGACTGGGTCCAGATTCGATAGACATCACACACCTCCACAAGAAAGTTCTGCGAGAAAGAACAGGAATTTTTGCGACGCCGGCTTCCTGTGAGTTGCTCAACTGCCGCAGGAAACCGGCGCCGCGCTCGCAGGGATGTGAGGTGCGCGCGTCCTCTGTAAAGTTGGACACCAAGACGATGGACAAGTTCCCGAGCGCACCAGCAAACGCTGTCTGCTTGTTCGGAAGCGGCAGCAGAAGCCGATGGATTTTTGATACAAGCTTGGGAAGAATCCACGCGCTTTACCGAGGATCGAGAAACGGCATCGCAGATGGAGGACGTGGAATGGATGCCGGCGTGCCGAAGGGTAACTGCATGTTATTGATTATAGAGTGCTTATTTCGATGAATCGGAAATGCCCTCGCGCGCATCCCATGCGTGTGGACGTGGATCTGAAGGAGGGTTATCCCGATGGATGGGCGTAATGTGGAAACAATTGGCGTGCGCCGCACAGGTTGGGCTGCTCTAGACCGCGATCCGCAGCAGGACAAGGTCGAGTTTGTCTGTCCGTACTGCGGCGCACGGGACGAGAAAAATGCCAGACGCGAGCGGATGCAATATCATTTCACGGACGGCTTTCTGCAGGATTTGCAGGGCGAAGTGACGCAGTGCCATTCCTGCAAGAGGTCGTTGCGCGTGGTTCCAGTAGTTATGCTGCACGATCAGGACGAAGAGCGTCGATTTGAAGCGGTTTTTTCCGAGGAGTTAACCGGCGCTAGAAACTGATTCATTCTGAAAAAGAGAGAATGAAAACGAGGCGCGATTTGCGCCCCGTTTTTTTATACTTAGCTAAAACCTAGTAGCGATGCCAGCAGCCGAAGCGATCGTAGTAGCCGCGGACAATTGCTTCGCGCCGCTCAAGGCGCCAGTAGTTTGCTTGTGGGCTATAAAATCCGCGACGGACGATGGCTTCATGAACTCTGAGATTGTCATAGCGGACAACGCGACCCCGCTCATTGGCTTGCGCGTTCGGCGCACCGCCGAGAAGCAACGCACCACCCAATAAAACGGTAGCTACCGCAGCCTTGCCAAACGTGGACTTCAAGAGTTGCATGAACATGACGTCCTCCCGGGCGTCCCCGCGACTTCTCCCGGGTCGCGCCCCATGTTCATGAAACACGCATGCTTCGCAAATGTTGTGTCCCACAGAAATGAGAAGGCAGGATTGAAAGCGCGGGGAAACGCGTCAAAGACAAGAAGAGCGCAGCGGAATTCCACTGCGCTCCCGAGAGAACACAAAACTAGCGGGGCGGATGGTCGTGATCGTGCTCGTCCCAATCACGTTCCGCGTGCCATCTACGATTGTCTTCATCCCACCACCGATGGCCGTGCTTCCAGCACCATTCCCGCGCCGCGAACAGTTCTCGGCGCCGTTCAGTTGCCTGAGGACTATCCCAGCCGTGCCTCAAAGCAGCCTTATGCAGTTCGTGGTCTGCGCGAATGATGCGCCTTTGGCAATCCTGTGCGTGCAACTGTGGCGCTCCAGCCAACATGAGGGCGGCCGCCAGTAAGGCGCCCGTCAGAAACGTCTTTCCAAAAAAGGAAAATTCCGCGTAACGTCTCATAATCGTTTTCCCCTCCGAAGAGTTACGAGCGAAGACTAGTAAACCCGGAACGCAGCGGCCATAGGGCGAATTCCGTAGAATAGTAGTAGGTAATGCTGTAGGTGAGAAGCAGAAAAGCATCTTCGCTTAGTAGGCTTGCAAGAAGGGATCAACTTCCATGTGATACTTCTCGAGGCCGGCGCGGATGTGATCGAAGGCTTCGTCCACGCTGTCGGCGAACTGCAGCATCTTGTACTCATCTTCGTTGATCGTGCCCCAGTTGACCATGGCCTTCCAATTGAGAACCTTGTCCCAATACCTGCGGCCGTAGATGAGGATGATGTTGTGCTTGGCGAGCTTGCCTGTTTGCAGCAACGTGAGCATCTCCCAAAGCTCATCCATCGTGCCGAAGCCGCCAGGAAAGACGACGAGGGCTTTGGCGATTTGCGCGAACCAGAGTTTGCGCATGAAGAAATAATGAAAATTGAAGCTGAGCTCAGGACTGATGTAGGCGTTTGCGAACTGTTCGTGGGGGAGTTCGATCGAGAGGCCGATGGATTTGCCGCCGGCTTCGATAGCGCCGCGATTGGCAGCCTCCATAATACCCGGGCCGCCGCCGGAGCAAATCACGAAACGGCGCGGTTTGGGCCCGAGCGTCAGCGACCAGGACGTAATCTTGTGCGAGAGCTGCCGCGCTTCCTCGTAATAACGGGACATTTCGAGGAGGCTCCTGGCGTGGCGCACTTCGCCGCGGTGTCTGGCTTGCAACGCAGAGGAAAGCTTTCTGACGTTTTCTTTTTTCAGCCGCGTGACGCGCGCTTGGGCCGTTTCATGGGACTCGATCCGAGCGGAGCCAAACATAACGATGGTGTCGGCAATGCCTTCTCTTTTTAGTTGAACCAGGGGATGCAGATACTCCGCCAGGATGCGGAGAGGCCGCGCGGGGGTACTTTCGAGAAACCGGTGATCTTCGTGGGGCGCTTTGGGGGCGTGCTGCGGCTTCAGCTTGAGCTGTCCTGCGGACATGGGCTTTTCTCTCCGGAGAATGCGAACCATCATTGTAGGAATCGCGGGCGCTTGCGGCAACGTCTTCCGGCGCGGGTGCGTCGAATTGAGTACACTGCGGGAACTGGACCTCTTCGATCGGAGAGACGAAATGACGAAAAACACGGGTAAGCACGCGCTGCTGCTCGCCGCTTTACTTGCGGGAGCCGGAGCATTGCGCGCGCAAGCTCCCGAAGGACCGATTGCACCGAAGCCGGGCCAGCAGGTCCAGCAAACTCCTCCGGACGTGCAGGCCAAACTGAAATTCGGGGTAGCACTGGTGAATATGCCGATAACGGTGCGCAACGGGAAGGGCGGCATGGTGCATGACCTGGAGGCGAGCGACTTTCACATCACCGATAACGGCGTTGAGCAGAAAATTTCGCATTTCGATCTTGGAGGCGATCCTGTTTCCGTGGTTATTTTGATCGAGACAAGCTCGCGCATCGAGTCGCTGCTGCCGGAAATCCGCAAAACCGGGATTCTTTTCACGCAGACGGTGATGGGGCCGTATGGCGAAAGCGCCGTAGTGGGCTTCAACGATTCCGTCGACAAGCTACAGGATTTCACCACCGGCGCGGATTCCATCGAGAATACGGTCTCGCAACTGCAAACCGGAACTTCAGGGTCGAAACTTTACGATGCCATGTTCGTGGGCGTCGAGATGCTCAGCGAGCGGCCGCAGCCAACGGCGGAGAAACCCGGCCGGCGGCGCGTGCTGCTGATTATTTCCGAAGCCGTGGATAACGGGAGCGAAGCAAAGCTGGGGGAAGTGCTGCGAAAGGCGCAGCTCGCAAACGTGACAATCTATACCGTTGGGCTTTCGACCACGCGCGCGGAAATGCGCGGGAGGTCAAGAGACACGCAGCCACAGCCGATCACTCCCCCGGGCATCTCCCCGATGCCAGGGCCTCCAGGGACGGCCCCGACGCCAGCGGTACAGCAAGCGACGCAGGGCGGCGGCGCTGATTTGCTGGCGCTAGCTGCGTGGGCCGTGCAGCATATCAAAGGCGAGGTGACGGACCGTCCGCTGGAAGTAGCGACGACGGCAACCGGCGGCGCGTATATCTCCACCTACAAGGACCGTTCGATTGAAAAAGCGATCGACGAAATCGGCGGCGAACTGCATGCGCAGTACACCATCAGCTACGCGCCGACAGACGGGAGTGATCTCGGATACCACGAAATCAAAGTGCAAGTGGATCGGAAGAACTTAAAAGTTCGAGCACGGCCTGGATATTACGTCGCGCCGCCGGATAACTGAATTTCTTGCGTGCAGTTTGACCTGCTCGCTAAACGGCCTTTACGTTTTCCTGCGGGAGGTGGAGCACGCTTTCAGCATCATACGGCGGGAGGTCTTGCGTTCTTAGGTTGTTCCGGTACAGCAGGATGAAAATTCCTCCGAGTCCGAGAACGGCAGATATTGCACGCATTGCCCAACCCGGAGAGCCCGCTTCCCAACATATCAGTACCCCGAGGAAATACAATCTCTGCTCAATCTCCAAGCTGACTGACAATTTGTAGCGCTGCGGCGGACCACCGCGAAGACTTCTCTTCCATGCCCGTCGGTGGGCAGAAGCCCGAAATGAGCTAACCAAGGCCAGGACAATACTGGCCGAGAAAAACAGCAATTCAGGGAGCTTGGGCATTACGCGATCATCAAAAGCGATGTATGCAGTTGAAAGAAGCATAACTTCACAGATTATATCCTACATGACTAATTTCCAGAAAGTAACGTCGCGGGAAGCGAGGAGGGCGTCTTTGCGGGCGTTCCAGCGGAGGAAGTGGGGCGTGTTGGTGTGCCGTGAATGAGCTTCACGGCTGGCCCACACTTCATGGAGCAAGAAAGCGCTCGGCGCTTCCATTGAGCGATGCAGGTCGTATGTCAGGCAGCCATCTTCCTTGCGTGTAGGCCCTAGCAGAGCGCGCAGTTCGGCTTCCAGGAGCGTCTCCTGCCCTTCGCGTGGGCGCAGGTGCACGATAAGCGTTACAGCCTCTTTTGGGAGCTTGGCACTGCTAGCCGGACGAGATTTGCGCGAGCCGGTGCTCGCCCGGCGGGACTTGCGGGGACGAACTGATCTTTTCTTTGTTTTACGCTTCGCCATGGTGGGCGGGATTCTACTCCATCATGGGCGAAAAATCACAATCCATGAGAACCGCGTTTTTCTTCAAAGTCTGCGCGGTGCCGCCACTCGCAGCTACTTCTCAGCCAGCTTGCGGCCGGCGTTTAGGTTGTCAAAATTCAAAATGGTGTTGAGTACGAGCGAATAGGTGCCACGCGTTTCGCCGCGGTAGACCGGATTGATGGAGAAGAGCACAACGTGGCCGTTGCCCGTGGGAACGTCCACGACAGCGGGATGCTGCGCGATTTCATCGCCGCCTTCAACGAGTCCCGAGATGAGCAGATCTTTGCTGTCCGCGTAACGGAAAATGACGCGCGCGCGATCCGCGGGAGGGATGAGTCGGAAATTGTTGTGCATCTGCTCATCGGAGACAGGTGGAGTTTCCCAAATTTCCGATTTCGGCTCCTCGGGAGCCTGGGTGCCAGGACGGCCAACCGTGAAGTCAGGATCGTCCAGAGTGCCGCGGCCGGTGGGACGCGTGTGCATTTCGCCGCCCAAACGGCGGAAACCGCGGGCGCCCGCGATGCTGCTTAGCGAAAAAATCGGTCCGTTGTCACAATAGGCGGGTAGCTTTTCATCATAACCGTAGGCGATCGGACTTGCGCCGTCCACAAGCCGGGTGCCGACGACGGAGCCGACAATCTTCATGCGCTGCGCGTTGCCGGCGCTGACGCCATCGGCAAGACCTATGGAAAGCACAAAGCGCGAGGTGTCGGTCGCTGTCAGGAGAACCCCGCCCTTTTCGACAAAGGATTGGAGATGTTCCACGCCATCCCAGCCGAGGCCTGGGCGCATGTCGTCTGTTGAATCATTCTTGCCGACAAGATTCGGTGTCTCCGGCGTGTTCTTCCACGGAAGCGGATTACCCCAGGCGCTCGGCAGGCCGTTGATGATGAGCGTCGGGCCAGCGAAAAAACCAACGGGCGGAAACAGAATGACGTCGTACTTAGCGTTGAGGTCGCTGATCTTGGCGACAGTCTGGGTGCTGATGTAATCGTACGGAATGCCCAGATTGTCGAGGCCGATACGCCACCAGCCTTCCGCCTGAGTGCTCAGCCAGGTGTGGACTAGAGCGACGCGCGCGGCGCGCACAGGATGCGTCTTGACGGAGGGCATCGCGGCAACAGAAACCGCCTGCAAGCCAAGCCCGGAGACGGCGTCATTGAGATGGTCATGGCTGATGCCGCGAATGAGAAAAGTTCCGCGGCTGAACTTCTTGCCCCCGCTTTCGAAGGGCTCCTCGGCGGCTTCTATCGATGCGTCGCGGAGTTTATAGCGCAGCGTGGCCAGCGACGGCTCGGCATTGTTATTGATGGCGTAAATCGTGCCCTCGCCGCTTACGCCCGCGGGCGCGTGAATTTCTTTCATGCGTTCCATCGGAGCATCGAGAACTTTTGGATCGGTGACGCGCGTCACTTGCACGTCGAACAGCTCGCCAAAGGTCCAGCCGGTATCGTCATAGGGTGTTTTTTGCGGATCGTCTGGGCTCCAATATTGATGGTCGAGGAGCGCGTCGGCGATACGCGAGTAAGGCTGGTCCATGCGGATGATATAGCTGCCCGCGGGAAATTCGCGCGTCGTCGGAGCGGGCGCCGCCTCCTTTTCTTTTTCTTTCGCATCTTTCTTCGGTTGCGAGGACTTCTGCGCCGGCAGCGTGACCGTGAAGGCCGCGGTCGCGCGCGAAACTTCGACCGCCTGCTTTTGCAGGACGCGCAGCAACTCGGCTTGCGAGTCCAATCGCGTATCATCCGCAGACAAGACGTAAGCGGCGGGTCCTTCCTGGCTGGGCTTCGTGACGGACCGTTTCGCTTTGAGATAGAAATTCTTCAGGAAGAGCCGTTTGTTTTCGTTGAAATAATGAAGCGAGGTGAGCAAACCGGTCTCTTCATAGTTGTTGTTGTCGCGCTGCGACCAAAGGACCTTCGGGAGCGGAGGGTTTTGCCGGTACCAGGTGCGGGCGTATTCCTCCGGGTCGAGCGTGCGCTCGAGCGTGTCCGCGCCGCCGTTGCCAAACGTCTCATAAAGGCGGCTGATGCCGTTATGCATCGCGGCGATAAACATCAGATAGCCCGGCGACCAGGTATCAAACACTCCATGCGTGAAAACGCCGGGCATGCCGAACTTGGTCATGTCCGCGACGTTGCGCCAGCCAATCATTTCCCATTCGTCGGTGAGGATGGGATCGACCCAGGCGTTGAACGGGCCATCGCCGGCGGTGTTGTCGTAAAGATAGGGCACGGATTCATGCAGGTCGTGCAGCACCTGGGCCTTCCAGCCTACATAAGTGTTGAGTACGTTTTCCGTCAGCTTGAGGGTCATGCCCATGGCGTCGCGGTTGTTGTCGTGCGCCACGTACTTCCCCCAGTAAATCAGCGGCGGGTAAAAATCCTTGGGATGAGAGAGATGCCAGTGATAAATATCCACCATGCGATCGCGGCCGTCAACCTCGACTACTGGCGTGATGAGCGTAATCATGCCGTCGCGGACTTCGCGAATATACGGGCTTTCGTCGACGGCCAGGCGATAAGCCAGCTCCATCAAAGCCGTCGGCGCTCCTGTCTCCGGCGAATGAATGGTTCCAGTGATGTAGTACACCGGCACCGCTTGCGCCACGATTTTGTCCGCTTCCGCGTCATCGAGCTTGATCGTGCGGGGATCGGCCAGTTTGGCGAGGCGCGCCCGATTTTCTTCGAGGTTTTTCAGGTTTTCCGGGGAAGAGATGGCCACGGCGATCATCTCGCGACCTTCTTCCGTCTTGCCAATGGAGAAAACCCTTACGCGCGGGCTGGCTTTTTCGAGCAGGCGCATGTATTTGTAAACATCTTCCGCATAGGGCAGTATTCCCGGCGCTCCGGCCACGTCACCAAGAACGGCCTCGGGCGTAGGAACGTTCTTCGAAGCCGGCAGATAATCGACGAGCGGCGACGTAAAAAACGGCTCCGTAGTGTACTTGTGGATTTTTGCGGTGTAAGTCTCGTCCACGGGCTGTTTCGGATCGCGAGCAGGCGCGGTTTCGCCGTCGCCTAAGGCCGCGGACCCCGCCAAGGAAAGCAGGAACAACAGGGCAAGACTCCGCAGGATGTTCACGCGCGCATTTCTATCACGAATCATTTGGTTCCCCCGAAGATACAAAGTGGAAGGCGGATTGTAACGCAGGAGCTATTCGGCGGCGACAAATGTTATGCACACCGGCGAAGGCACCTCGATCATCTGGCCCGTCGGCGTCAGACTGCCCGTAGCGGGATCGATGTGGAAGACGACGATATTGTTCGATTCTTGATTTTCGGCGAGCAGGTACGCGCCCGTGGGATCAATGACGAAATGGCGGGGCTCTTTGCCGCCGGTCAAGACCTGCCCAAGCGATTTCAGTGTTCCTTTTTTTGGATCGATCGCGAATACGGCGATGCTGTCGTGGCCGCGGTTCGAGGCGTAAAGAAATTTTCCGGAAGGATGAACGGCGATCTCCGCGCCTGATTTGGGGCCTGAAAAGCCCGTAGGCAGGGTTGAGATGGTTTGCAGTGTCGAGAAGGAGCCGTTCTTCGCACGATAGGAGAATACCGTCACCGTGGAAGCCATTTCGCTGAGCACGTAAGCAAATTTGCCGCCGGGATGAAACGCAAGATGGCGCGGACCGGAGCCAGGTTTCACCGTCGCAAAACCGGAAAGCATCGGCGCGAAGACTCCAGTGCCGGCGTCAAATCCGTACACAATCACCTGATCGAGCCCTAAATCTATGGCGAGCGCAAAGCGATTGTCTGGCGAGGTGCCGATCCAGTGGGCATGCGGACCTTCCTGGCGCTCCTTGTTCGGACCGGTGCCGGAATGCTGAACGAAACCGCTCGCGGTGCCGAGGCTGCCGTCACCATGCACCGGAAAAGAGGCGATGCTGCCGCTATCGTAATTCGCGACCAGGACGTACGCGCCCGTCTTGTCGAGCGAAACGTAACAGGGGCCTGCGCCGCGCGTGGGCACCTGATTCAGAAACTTCAGCGATCCAGTTTTCGTATCAATGGCAAAAGCGCTGACGGCACCGCTCACTTCTCCGTTGAAATTGCCGATTTCATTCACGGCGTAGAGATATTTGCCGTTCGGGTGCACGGCCAGGAATGACGGATCCACCGATTCCGCGGCAACACCGATCGCGGTGAGCTGGCCCTTGCCAGGATCGAAGCGGTAGGCATAAATCCCTTTACTGGTGGTTTTTGTGGTATAGGTCCCGACAAGGGCGATGTATTGGCCCTTGGCTGCGGGTGTTTTGGAAGTTTGCGCTCGGGAAGAGAAAAGCAATGGCGCGGAAAGAAATAGAGAGACTACAAACAAACGCCGAGTGATTTTCATAAGGGAGAGAATTCTAACACTAACTATTGAGGTTGTAGGGGTTCAGCATGCTGCGCCTCTACAAGAGCGCAGGCCCGCCGGCTACTTCTTTTCTTCTTCCTGCTCTTCCTGCAGAACCGCCGCGGCAGCGACGGAGTCGCCCTCCTCGAGGCGCAGCAGGCGTACCCCCTGTGTCGAGCGGCCCGCTTCGCGGATTTCGTTGGCGTGAACGCGAATTACCTTTCCGTCGTGCGTGATGATCATGACGTCGGACTCTTCCGTCACCTGCAGCGTGGCCACGACGGAGCCGTTGCGGTCCGTGGTCTTCATGTTCGCGACGCCTTTGCCGCCGCGCGACGTGATGCGGTATTCGGCCAGCGGGGTGCGTTTGCCAAAACCCTTTTCCGCAACCGTGAGCATCAGCGTCACTAGCGAGTCTTTGATTTGCTCGTTTTCCAGCTCTTCGAGATTTTGCGTGGTTGTCTTGTGTTCCTTGGCGATGATCTCGAAATCGGGCTGCACCGCGTCCATACTGACGACGTAGTCCTCCTTGTCGAGGTCCATCCCGTTTACGCCACCGGCGTTGCGCCCCATTGGGCGGACTTCCGTCTCGCGGAACAGGATTGCCTGGCCCTCATGGCTGGCAAGGAAAATCATTTTCTTGCCGTCGGTGAGCTTTGCGCCGATCAGTTCATCTTTCCCATCGAGGTTGATGGCAATGATTCCCGTAGAGCGCGGGTTGGAAAATTCTGTTAGCGTCGATTTCTTCACCGTGCCGCTCTTGGTGGCCATAAAAACAAAGCGGCCCTCTTCTTCAAGGTTCTGCGCCGCGACGAGCGCTGTCAGCTTTTCGTCTTCTTGGAATTTCACGAGGCTGGAAATCGCTTTGCCACGCGTGGCTGCCGCGGCTTCCGGCAGTTCGTACACCTTGAGCCAGTACACCCGGCCTTTCGAGGTAAAAAGCAAAATGTAGCTATGCGCCGAGGCGATGAACATGTGCTCGACAAAATCTTCTTCCTTCGTGCGTGCGCCGATGCGGCCCTTGCCGCCGCGCGACTGATGGCGGTAAGTGTCCGCCGCCGTGCGCTTGATGTAGCCCGCGTGGCTCACGGTGATCAGCATGTCCGTGTCGGCGATCAGGTCCTCAAGTTTGATTTCGTCGACCTTGTCGACAATCTGGGTGCGCCGGTCGTCGCCATAGGCCTTTTGAACTTCGCGCAACTCCGCGGTAATCACCTGCTTCAGCTTTTTCTCGCTGGAAAGAATTTCTTTGAGTTCGGCAATCTGCTCGCGGATGGACTTCAATTCCTTCAGGATTTCATCGACGGAGAGCTGCGTGAGGCGGTGGAGTTGTAGCTCGAGAATGGCGTCCACTTGAACCGGCGTCAGGCCGTCAGAGACGGAGCGCCCCGTTTCGCCTTCGAGCGTTGCAACTCTGTATTTCCTGCCATCCAGTTTGACGCCTTCGAGTTTCCTGGATTTCCCGTTCTCCGTGATCGTGACGTCTTGCTCGGAAAAATAATTGAGCAGGTTTTGCCTGGCTTCGGCTCGGCTCGAGGAACCGCGAATGATGCGGATGACGGCGTCCAGATGATCGAGCGCGACCTGATAGCCGACAAGGATGTGTTCCCGCTCTTCGGCTTTGCGCAACTCGTAACGCGTTCGGCGAATGACGACGTCGCGCCGGTGTTCGAGAAACAGCTTGATCAGAGGAATCAGGCCCAGTTCGCGCGGCTGGCCGCCCACGATGGCAAGCAGGATCATGCCAAACGATTCCTGCATCTGCGTGTGCTTGAAAAGATTGTTGAGGATGAGCTGCGATTCTTCGCCGCGCTTAATTTCGATGACCACACGCATGCCTTCGCGCGAGGATTCGTCGCGGACGTCGGCGATGCCTTCGATCTTCTTGGTCTGCACCAGCTCGGCGATGCGTTCGATCATCTTTGATTTGTTGACCTGGTACGGTATTTCGGTGACCACGATGTTTTCGCGGTCCTTGCCGACTTCCTCGATGGCCGCTTTGGCGCGCATCATGAAGCTGCCGCGTCCCGTCTTGTACGCCGCCTCGATGCCTTCGCGACCGGCGATGTATGCGCCGGTCGGAAAATCCGGTCCGGGCACGATCTTCATGATTTCCTTCAGCGGCGTGTCCGGTTTGTCGAGCAGCATCACCGCTGCTTCCACGATCTCGCGCAAATTATGCGGAGGAATGTTCGTGGCCATGCCGACGGCGATGCCGCTGGCGCCGTTCACCAAAAGATTGGGGATGCGCGATGGCAGGACGAATGGCTCTTCGCGGGTCTGGTCAAAGTTGGGAACGAAATCGACGGTTTCTTTTTCAAGGTCAGCGAGAATGTCTTCGCTGATTTTTGCCAGGCGCGCTTCGGTGTACCGCATGGCCGCCGGCGGATCGCCATCGACGGACCCGAAATTTCCCTGGCCGTCGATCAAGGGGTACCGCATGTTGAAGTCCTGCGCGAGGCGCACCAGCGCAGGGTAAATGACCGCTTCTCCGTGCGGATGGTAGTTGCCGGAAGTGTCGCCGCAAATCTTGGCGCATTTGCGGTAGCCGCGGTTGGAGGCGAGGCCGAGGTCGTTCATGGCCACGAGAATGCGCCGTTGTACCGGCTTCAAGCCGTCGCGCACGTCCGGCAACGCACGCGCGATGATCACGCTCATCGCGTAGTCGAGATACGACTTCTTCATCTCGGCTTCGATATCAACCGGCAGAAGTATCGACTTGTTTGTCTCGTCCGCCATTTCCCCTCGCTGTGGCTCAGTTTCTCCGTTACAGGTGCACGATATACCGTGCCCCTATAAGTGATATCTATCGTTTCAACGCGTACTCCAGCACAAATGCCTTCACTGAATCAAACGCGTCTGCCGCGTTCGTAAAACGTCTGGCCTCAAAGTGTTGTTTAAGGCGCCTCAAGAGAGCGTCGCGTTCCTCTTCGTTTGCAAACTCGATCGCTACTCCACGTTCATTGTCCGGCGCAGCTGCCGGTGTCGCTCGAAACTCACTGCAACTTAATCCACGCAGCCCCGGCAAAGTCGTCCATCCCAACTGCCACATCATTTCGCGGCCTTCGATTTCGGGCGCAACATGTAGAAAACGCCGATGCCGATTGCCAGCACTACAAACACGCCGGTCACCTCGACCGTGAGAACGGTGCGCCAGCTTTCCGCGCTGGAAAAATCAGCAAGCCCAAGAGCTTCTCGCCACGCGCGGAATTCATTCACGAGGCGCGGCATTCGAAACCCGGCGGTGCCAACCGCCGCCAGCAGCAAGCCCCAACGAATGGCGTTTCGAATAGAACCTGCATCCGCACTGGCCTGCGCCATCACCTATCAAATATCCAAATTGACGACTTCGAGCGCGTTTTCTTCGATGAACTTGCGGCGCGCCTCGACGTTTTCGCCCATCAGCGTGGTGAAAATATCCTCGGCAGCGACGGCATCTTCGAGCTTCACCTGGAGTAATGTGCGCGTCTCGGCATTCATGGTGGTTTCCCACAATTGCTCGGCGTTCATTTCTCCGAGGCCCTTGAATCGCGTGATCGTGAAGTCTTTCTTGGCATCTTCCACAACGTAATTGAGCACGTCGTGCACGTTTTCCTTGGTCGCCTTGTCGCCGTTACGCGCCACGGTAAAGGGCGGCTTGTTGAACTCTTCGATCTGCTTGGCCAGCCCGCGCAAACGCTTGTAATCCGCGGTGGACGCCAGCGCCCAGTTCACTTTTTGGTTGTGTGGCGGGCCAAACTGGATTTCGTACAGGCTATGCTCTTCGTCGAAAGCCACTTTGCCATCGAGCTTAAGTTTAGCCTTCTCGATTTCCTTCAGAAGTTTTTCGAGTGCTTTCTTGTCTTCGAAGTCCGTCTTTTTCTCCAACCCGCTCTCCGCCAGCAATTCCACCAGACCCAGCTCGCGCAAACGCCGCCCCAGTTTCGCCGCGGCGGCTTCGTACTCCTGCACATTGAGGAGAAATCTCGTCAGGCCCGCGCCTTCGAGTGATACGCCCTCTTTTGCCTTTACCACATGATCTTCCGTGGCGCGCTTCATCAGCTCGTGCGCGAATTCCCGCTCGTCGCGGATGTATTTTTCCGTTTTGCCGCGTTTCACGCGATAAAGAGGCGGCTGCGCGATGTAGATGTGCCCGCGATCGATCAGTTCCTTCATGTGGCGGAAAAAAAACGTCAGCAGCAGCGTGCGGATGTGCGAGCCGTCGACGTCCGCGTCGGTCATTAAAATCACTTTGTGATAGCGCAGCTTGCCCGCGTCGAAATCGTCCTTGCCAATGCCCGTGCCCAGCGCCGTGATGATGGCGCGAATTTCTTCGTGCCCCAGCATTTTGTCGTAACGTGCTTTTTCGACGTTGAGGATCTTGCCCTTGAGCGGCAGGATCGCCTGGTATTTGCGGTCGCGGCCCATTTTCGCCGAGCCCCCGGCGGATTCACCCTCGACCACGAACAACTCGCAGCGCGAAGGATCGCGTTCCTGGCAATCGGCCAGTTTGCCGGGCAGGCCGCTCGAATCCATTGCGGATTTGCGCCGCGTCAGTTCCCTGGCTTTACGCGCGGCTTCCCGGGCGCGCGCCGCATCGATGCACTTCGAAATGATGCGCCGAGCCACGGTCGAATGCTTATCAAACCATTCGCCGAGCTTCTCGTTAACGAGTTGTTCAACATCTCCCTTGATATCGCTGTTCAGCTTGCCCTTGGTCTGTCCTTCAAATTGCGGTTGTGGCAAGCGCACGGAGACGACCGCGACGAGGCCTTCGCGAACGTCGTCGCCCGTGATCGTCACTTCGTCCTTCTGCTCCTTTAGCATGCCCGCCGAGGATGCGAAGTTGTTGATCGTGCGCGTCAGCGCGGAACGAAATCCGGAAAGGTGCGTGCCGCCGTCTACGGTGTTGATGGTGTTCGCGAACGCGAAAACGTTTTCACCATAGGTGTCGTTGTATTGCAGCGCGATTTCGATTTCGACTGTTCCGCGTTTCCCTTCGATGTAGATCGGAGAATCGTGCAGCGTGGTCTTGCCGCGGTTCAGGTGTTTGACGAACTCGCCGATGCCGCCCGTAAAGCGGAATTCCGCGGTCTTCTCCGTGCGTTCATCCGTGAGCGTGATTTTCAGCCCTTTGTTGAGGAAGGCCAACTCGCGCAAACGCTGTGAAAGCGTGTCAAAGCTAAAGGTCGTTTTATCGAAGATGGTCGCGTCGGGATGAAACGTAACACTCGTGCCGGTCTTTCGCGTTTTGCCGGTCTGCTTCAACTTGGTGGTCGGCTTGCCTTTTTCGTAGGACTGTTCCCACACCGCGCCATCGCGCGAGATTTCCAGTTCGAGCCGGTCTGAAAGCGCATTAACGACGGAAACACCGACGCCATGTAATCCTCCGGAAACTTTGTAAGTGTCGCTATCGAATTTTCCGCCGGCGTGCAGTACCGTGAGCACGACCTCCGCCGCGGGGCGCTTTTCCGTCGCATGCATGTCGACAGGGATGCCCCGGCCGTTATCGACGACGGTTACCGAATCGTCCGCGTGCACCGTGACGTTGATTTCATCCGCGAACCCGGCCATGGCTTCATCGACTGAGTTGTCTACAACTTCCCACACCAGATGGTGCAGTCCCATTTCTCCGGTCGAGCCGATGTACATCGCGGGACGCAAACGCACCGCCTCAAGCCCTCCGAGAACTTTGATCGATTTCGCGTCGTACTGATGACCGGGAGCTTTTCCGGCCACCGCTTCTTTATCGCCCATGTACGCTCCTGACGAAACTATCGCCGCGCAGAGACGGACCCCGAGCTATGCCGTGAGCCTCAGCGCTCAAAAACTTTGTTCAATCTTTTGTGAAGCGAGGAAAGGCGTGCTCGCGGAATACTCCGTACGTCGCCTTACCCTTTGATCCCGATCGCAAGCGACCGGAACTCGTAGGGTTCCTGCTCCATCCCATCTCGCGCAGCGAGACGTGGCGAAGACTACTTAACTCCAAGCTTCCGGCTCCATAGCTCCTGGCGCGAAGCTAACTGGCAGAGTCGAATTGACTTGGCCGACGTGCCGATTGGAGGTCACCAAACAACGAATCGACAACAACGAGAGTATAACTGAACGGAAGAGCATTCTCAAGGCCAGAACAGGCGGCAACAATCCCATAAGACATTTATTTTCTGCTATTTAGACTTGCCTTTGCAGAATGGGCAGGCTTCGGGTGAAACTCCACTCTTGCGTGAAATCCGATCGGTATTTTCGCTGGAATGGGTGTTTCCAGCATGCGACGAATGGCGGCGCAATTCTTCGTGTGTTGCGAGCATTTCGCGAAGACGAACGAAGGTACGCATGATCGCGACGTTTACCTGCACGGCGCGCGAACTGCGGAGCACACTGGAAAGCATGGCAACGCCTTGCTCGGTGAAAACATAGGGAGAATAACGACGGCCTCCGCGCCCCGGCTTTGAGGTTCCAGTCTGGAACCCCAAAGTTTGCAGTTCCCGGGGTGAAAGTTGGAATGTGAAATCGGAAGGAAACCGGCTTGCGTTTCGCTTGACGGCTTTGTTCAGGTTTTTTGTCGCAACGCCGTAGAGTTGGGCGAGGTCGGCATCCAACATAACCCGAGTGTGGCGCAGAAAAAGAATTTTCTGAGTGATCAGGGCAGTCGGAACGATGGCATTTTGCGTAGGCATTTGCGTCGAAGCCCAGATTTGAGGTTCCAAACTGGAACCTCAAAAATAGCATCTCGCAGCATATACTGTCAGTTGAGTTAAATCAAGATAATGATACTTTATTGGTAAATAGACTTTGGGTTGTTTGCAGGTTGCCGTCTGTGAGGCACCGATTCAAATGCGCATGGGCATGATGATATAGCGGTAGCGGTAGGATTCGTCGGCCAGCGGGCGCATCTGGCCGGCGGATTGTTCGTCCTTCAACTCAATGCTCACGGGACCATCGGCTGCGGCGGCAAGAAAATCGAGCATGTATGTGGAATTGAAACCGATGCTGATCGCATCGCCTTGGTAATCCTTTTCGATATTTTCCTTGGCTTCGCCGTATTCCGGACTCGATGCGGAAATTTCCACGCCTTCTTTCGAAACAGCAAGCTTCACGGCATGCGAACGCTGATCGGCAAGTTGCGACACGCGCCGGACCGCGTCGCTAAGTTCGGTGCGCTCCAGCACCACGGTTTTGTTGTTGTCGCGTGGGAGCACGGCTTCGTAATTTGGAAATTGCCCGGTGAGAATGCGCGAAATCAAAAGCCTATGGCCAACCTGAAAAAATAGATGGCTTTCGTCCTTGGCGAACTCGATGGATGCATCGGAGCCGGCCACGCTCGCGAGTTTTTCCACTTCGTCCATGGCTTTTTTCGGAATAAGAACTTTCACTTCGCCGTTTAAGCCTGCGAGTTTCTGGTCCGTTTCCGCAAGCGCCAGGCGGTGGCCGTCAGTCGCAACCATCGCTAGAGTATCCGGCTTCAAAATCAGCAATCCACCGTTCAGCGTGTAGCGTGATTCTTCCATCGAAATGGCGAACTTTGTTTTAGCGATGAGACTTTCCAGAATCGCGGCAGGAATCTTGACAAGCGTGTGCGGCATCGCGGGCAGCGCCGGGAAATTTTCCTTCGCCATCCCCACGAGTTTGTACTTCTTTCTGTCGCTTACGATCTCCACCCAGTGATTCTCGAGCAACTTGACCTTGATCTCGCCTTCAGGCAATAAGCGCACGAGTTCCAGTAGTTTTTTTGCTGGGATAGTTCCCGCGCCCTCTTTCTTGATCTTTGCTTCGCAAGATGTCCGCACACTGAGCTCAAGGTCCGTCGCCGTAATAGTCAACTGGCTGCCCTTGGCCTCGACCAGTAAATTCGAAAGGATCGGAATCGTCGTCTTTCGCTCGACAACGCCTTGGGTCGTGCTCAGTTCATTCAACAGCACCGATTTTGTAACGCTGAATTCCATCGCTTGATGTTCCTCGCGTGCGGTTCCTGGTGCGCTCATTTAAGCTCCTCGCCGCTCTTCCACCGCTGTCGTACTGTACTCGCTTTTCCGCAAAGTATAAAGCCCACTGACTGCGTAAATCCTGTGGAAAGCCAGGGGAATCTGTTCTGTCCCAATTCGAGATTTTGCGGCGGAGCAACTGCTTTTTCACAACTACATAACTACAATCACAACAACAAGAGCAGTTGCTTAAATTTGAAAACTATAAGGCTTGTTGTTGTAATGAGCGCTGTGGAACTGTGGAAAGCTCAACAACTGCTTTTAACACAATGGTCTGGCATCGTTTGTTTCAAGTGGCGAATTGTGGGAAACGGTGAAAACTCATCTTCGCACCGTCTTCCGAAGAGTAACGTCAATAAACCTTCCACGGCACTTAACAGTATTTCCGCATCTTCTCCAACAGCTATTCACAGGCCATCGCGAGCAGATTTCTATAGCTACACACAGAACGAATCCCGGTGGCACCTGGAAGGGAAAATCCCGCGAAGAACAGTTCCTGCATGCTTGGAGTACAGAACTGTAAATGAACGCTGAGAGTGCCGAGGGAAGATGCCGGAGCTATTGCAGGGTATCCATCAAACGTGTAATCGTCCGGTTTAGATCCTTATCCGAACGCCGCATTTCCTCGATCTTGTTGATCGAGTGCAGCACGGTGGTGTGATGCTTGCCGCCGAATTGCCGGCCAATTTCCGGCAAGGACGCCGTGGTGAGTTGCTTCACGATGTACATCGCCACCTGACGCGGAAAAGCGATAGCCCGCGTGTTGCTGCGAACCTTCAAATCCTGCTCGCGCATATTAAAATGCTCGCTCACGCGCTTCTGAATCAGGTCGATCGTGACACGTTTCTCCTGCGACGCGATTATGTTGCGCAAGACTTGCTGTGCCGTCGCCAAAGAAATTGTGGCTCCAGTCAAGGACGCATAGGCCATCAACCGAGTTAGCGCTCCTTCCAGTTCGCGCACATTGGACTTGATCGCCCGGGCGATATACTCCGCCACTTCGTCGGGCAAACTAAACCGGTCGTTCTCCGCTTTTTTCTGGAGAATCGCAATCTTGGTTTCCAGGTCCGGCGGCTGGATGTCCGCGATTAGGCCCCATTCGAACCGCGAGCGCAGCCTCTCCTCGATGGAGTTAATTTCCTTCGGCAGGCAGTCCGAAGAAATCACAATCTGCTTCTGCTGCTCGTAGAGCGCATTGAAGGTGTGAAAGAACTCTTCCTGCGTCCGTTCTTTCCCGGCGATGAACTGGATGTCGTCCACCAGCAGAACGTCCACGGTATGGAAGCGGTCGCGGAAACTCGTCATGCGGTCGAAGCGCAGCGAATTGATCACTTCGATGGTGAACTTCTCCGCGCTCACGTAACTCAGCCGCATGGCGGGATTGCGCTTCTTAATGGTGTGCCCGATGGCATGCATCAAGTGCGTCTTGCCCATGCCCACTCCGCCATAGAGAAACAGGGGATTGTACGCCTTCGAAGGCTGCTCCGCCACCGCGCGCGCTGCCGCGTGCGCAAACTCATTTGATTTGCCGACGACAAACGAATCAAAGCTGTATCGCAAATTCAACTGGTGGTCGCTGCTCTCGAAATCAAGTTTCGTTTGTTTCACGCCCGATGCTGCGGGAGCGGCTGGCACGGGCTCTTCCTCCGTACACACGTATTGAACTTTCACGTTGGGGGTCCCAAGCTCATGGAACACCGCCTTTACGATTTCGCCGTAGGTCCGCGTCAGAACCTGCCGGAAAACTGTGCTGGGGATCTGCACAAAAAGGTTTTCACCCTCGGCTCGATTCAGTCGCGTGGGTTGAAACCAGGTGGTGTACGTGTTGATGCTGATCCGTGACTTCACGCGCTCTAGAAACCGGTCCCAGGAATTCGTCGGAGTAGTCATCGCAAGAGAAAATCTCTCCCTATCATTTCCACAGATGTGCAAAAGCTGTGGAAAGCAGGTCCCTTCATTTCTTTCTTCAGGCTTCGGGATTCATGCCCGTACCGGAGCGTCTTGCTTTCCCCTGGCGCCCCTCGCGCGGCCCTTCTGGAATTCTCGGCCCCTCGTACCGCCGCTATCAGACAGCGCGGGATTGTCGCCGATTGGACCGATTGGAGCAAGCGAAAAGTGTGCGAAGGGATTCAACGGGGTCCACACGTCATGCACAGTTTTTCCACAAGTACAATTATTGTGCAACTTCCGCTCGCGCTGCTCATTTCCGGGGGAATCTTCACATAATCATCCCGCTGTCCCGCAAGTTTGCACAGGATTGGTCCAAATCATCCTGAGGAAAATTATTCTTTTATGGAGTTTTTTTATTGGGCCTGTCGAATTCGTAGATTCCTAGAGGGTCGCTACCGATGATCAGATGATCTTTATCGATGAGAATCGTATTCGCTTCCAACCGCGCTCCCTCGGGCGTGTAGATCAGGTAGGTCGCCCGCCGGTTTCCATCCTTGTCGAAATGCAGCAATTTGTCCCCAAGCGCCATCCAGACTTCACCGCTCGAGCGCTCCACTCCAACGGCCGTAAGAATGCGCTTGAATACCGGAGGTTCCCCGCGCTGCTCCTGCCTGGCAATCTCCTTCCGGGTAGCTTGTGCGGCAGGCCAGGCGTCCACTCCCGTGTACTGAATGTCCTGCCCGCCATAGCCGTAGCGGTCGAACTGCCGCACGGTCGCCTCCGGCAGATAAGGGAACGCATAGTAAAGATGCCCTCCGCCGTCCGTCACCAGAATTCCGATATTTAGAAAGCGGTTCAATTCCGGGCGGTCGGAAATCGGCTCGGGCTCGCCGAATTCGCGCACATCGCGCCCTGTCTTGTCGAACACGATGACAAGGTGCGGTTCCCGCATGGTTGCCACGGCAACTTCGCCATCCGGAAGCGCCGCGACTGATACCGGCGCATCGATCTTGAACATCCGCGCATTTCCTTTGCCGTCCCATATCTTGATGGCGTTGGCCCCGCGGTCCGCCACGTACACGGTTCCTTCCGTGTCTACATCCAAGTCCTCGCCGAAGGTGATGGCGGCTAAGAGCGGTGACTGCGGGCCGGACCTTTTGCTGTCTTCATACGCTGGAACTCTTTGGATCAGTTTTCCCGCCGGATCGAAGACCGAAACCGATGATCCCGGAGCGGTCAAAACATAATAATTTCCGTCCACCCCGCGCTTGACGGCCCGCAGCCCCGGCCCGACTCCCGGCATAAGCCGTTTCGTGGCCGTGAGATCCCCGTCGAACTGTCCAAACGCGCACTCTGCAAAACACGCCAGCAGACACAATCCCGCAAGAATTCTCACGTTATTCCCAACCCCTTTGTCCTGAGTCATCAGAGTATGGCGGCATCCTTCAGGTTGCCCCGCGTTAGAGCCGCGATGTGCGCCGATCAGTCAATCTTGAAGCGGAGGCGTTCGATCGACCGCGCGCGAAGGCGGCCCGCGGCATTGCGCGGCGCGTCATCGTCCGTTTCAATCGACACGCAATTCATTTGCACGTCCCCGGAGGCCACTTCAAATCGCGCCGGCAGTCCATTGAGGAATTTTTTGATGATGCCATCGCGATCCATTCCGATCACTCCGCCATGCGGCCCGCTCATGCCGACGTCCGTGATGAAGGCCGTCCCGCCCGGCAGGAGGTGCTCATCCGCGGTCGTCACATGCGTATGCGTTCCCACGATCGCGGTGACGCGCCCGTCGAGGTACCAGCCCATCGCCAGCTTCTCACTGGTGGTCTCCGCATGCATATCGACAAGCACGAAGCCCACGTCCTCCGGCAGCCTGGCCAGTTCGCTGTCCGCCTTTCGAAACGGATCGTCGATCGGCGTCATGAAAACGCGTCCCTGCAGATTCAGCACCCCGTACTTCACTCCATTTTTCGCCGTTCCGATGTAAAGCCCGCTGCCCACGTTTCCTTCCGGAAAGTTCGCCGGCCGTAGCAGCCGCGGCTGATGCGGCATATATTCTGTTATTTCCTTCCGGTCCCAACTATGGTTCCCGCCCGTCAAGACGTCGATCCCCATTTGCAGCAGTTCGTCCGCCAGCCTGGGTGTGATCCCAAAACCCGAGGCGGAGTTCTCCCCATTGGCAACAACCAAATCGATTTGCCGCTGCGCAACGATATCCGCGAGCCGATCGCGGACAATCTGCCGCCCCGGCGATCCGACAATATCTCCAATGAAGAGTACGCGCATACGTCCGTTGGACTCATGGCTGCTGCTAGCGTAGGCGGCCTCTAGTTCAGGAGACCAGTCACTAGTCGCCAATCATAAGTCACTTACACCCCTGACTTAATCTGAAAAAACGAGAGAGCTGTTGCCGAGTCACAGAACTCGTTGACGCAAAAACAGAGCGGACTGCTCGGCCGTGGGGAGCTAGGCTGTGAACCTCTGAATTAGGTGGGCGCCACGAGCCAACCGTTAGGCTTTCCTGCCCCGCTCGTACGTCTTGATCCGCCTGCTTCCAGCGATAAAGACGTTCCAGCGGGACAGGCCGTGCACACAGGCTGTCTATCCGCGGCTCCTCAGAGATTCGTCATTGGTTCAAACAGCTTTCGCTCCTTCACCTGCTTCGAAGTACCGCTCCG
The DNA here is from genome assembly GCA_963718945.1 of uncultured Acidobacteriota bacterium. Classification (GTDB taxonomy): domain Bacteria; phylum Acidobacteriota; class Terriglobia; order Acidiferrales; family UBA7541; genus Acidiferrum. The sequence goes on from CAVRAJ010000003.1 coordinate 24,372, forward strand.
TTTCTTATTCTAGCAGGATGCCCGCTCAAAAATGCGCGGGGTCGTCCCGATCGCTCTTCAGTCCATAACACGACATGGATCCGGGCGATTGTGTAGCTCTAGGGGTGGGTGTTTTTGTGGGCCCTCTCTTCGCAGAGACGTTCAGCGTTCGTATGGAGCTGTGTGAGCACGGTCTCCAGCTTGTGGATGTCCACGTTCAGCACCCCCTCGAAGAATTGGCTGCGAACTTCCTCGAACCGAATCTTCAGTTCCGGGGCAACACGCCGCCCCCTGTTCGTCACCTTGATAATCAGGCGCCGATGGTCGTGCGGGGCACTCTTCCGGGTGAGAAAACCACTCGCTTCGAGCCGGTCCACGAAGCGGGTGATCTTCCCTTTGTCTCGTCCCATAACTCGGGCAAGCTTCCCGGCCGAAGTCTCCCCTTCCTCCGCGCAGTGCATGAGCACCGCCGCCTCCTGCGCCGTCATCCCGAATGGGCTGAAACAACGATCGAATGCTGTTTGTAAACGGATACTCGTCCGGAAGAGCCGTGAGATGGAAAGCTCGGCCTGCCATTCCCGGATATCGATGTATTTCCGCTCTGGTTCTTTCGCGTTTCCGCGAGTCTTCCGCAGGAATCCTGCACCCTTCCCGGTCTCGGCGCTCTCCGACATCTGTTTGGCGGTCATGGCGTCTCGCCTATATGCGCAGGCTGCTTTGTCCAGTCCATCTAGAAGTGAAATCCCATCTCCGCAGTCAGCGCGCGCGGCGTCACGAAATGCGTTCCGCTGAATGTGGAGAGGAAGTTGTACAGGGCCTCTTTGTTCGTCAAATTAACCACGGTCAGGCGTAAGCTCCACTTATAACGGTCACCGTGGAAGATGTCGTCTTCCCCCAGCGCGACATCGAATAAATTGCGGGGCGCAATCCGTGGCGGGTTCTTGTCGTCGTTTTCGGTTCCCGGAGCGGGAATGTTTATACGCGTGGCCCCGAAAGGTGTCAGGCCGTTGCAGCTAGCCGCTGTCAGCGGCATTTTCAGGGTCGCTCGGAAGTTTCCACAGAAAAGTCCAATCGCCACCTGTTCGTCCCCATCCAGCGTGAGCGCTGTCGCAAAATCTGGAACCGAGCCCGCCACTAGACCGCTGTCATAACGCCAGTTGAAGCCCGCCCACGGCCCGCGTTTCCACGGCTGATATTGGAGGTGCGTGGTCTGATTGAACTTCTCATCGTGATCGATGCGGAACACTGACCCGTTTTGTCCCACGGTTACGCCCAACCCTCCAACCTGCGGCGGAAAATACCTCGCCGCGACACTGGACATCACCACGAGCGCACTGAATCCATGAAAATTCGGCACGCTCGCTCGCAGTAAGAATCCCGGAATCTTGGAGTTGTGCCAATCAATCGGAAACGTGATCGGCGTGTTGCCGAGCACGCTGAAGTCGTAAGCGTTGCGCGTGTACTTCCAGATGTACTCGCCGTCGATCACCACGAACTTTCCAAAGGCCTGTTGCAAACCGACATGGAACTCATTCCGAAACCCTGCTGGCGAGTTCGCTGACACGCATGGAATCAGTGCCGCAATTACCGCCGAGTCGCAGCCTGTTGTCGCGATGATCAGATTTTCGTTAAACGGCGTCTCAAGCGTTCGCGCATACGAAATCCTCAGCACCGTGTTGCTTGGCTTAGTTTTGTAAGCAATCCCCAGTCGAGGCTCTGCCTGGTTTGCCGACGAAAGGCCTCTGTACATATCGCCGCGAACGCCCAGGTTGAACGACCAACTGCCTTTCGTAATCACGTCTTGCACGTAAACTGAAAGTTCCTTTACGTCCGTATGCCCCAGGAATGTGAATTGGCTGCCGCCGCGCGTCAGGTCGATCGTCAGAAGAGTCGTGCATGGCGCCGCCAAAGCCACGTTGTTCACGAAGCAGGGATTGCCGCTCGCGTCCGTCAGTGACGGCACCAAGGTCGGATCGATGATGCCCAGCCGGTCGTGCTCATCCAGGAAAGTCTGCTGATAGGTGACTCCGGCCTTTATGTTGTGAATTCCTTTGACATGCGACACGTCCGAGTGCACACCCGCATTGGTCAGTTTGCGGTTCTGCGAAACGGTCTCGGTGTTGATCGGTCCCAAGTCCGCGAACGGATCCTTGCTCGGGTAGTAGTTGTATTGGTCATGCCTCACATACGCGCCCAGCGTAAGGACGGTTGTCCTGTTAATGAGCCTCGTCCACGTCGGTGCGATATTGAATGTTCCAATCTTCGAACGTTGATCCGTGTCGCCAACGTTTGTTCCCGTCGGCCCGATGACGTTCAAATTGTCGAACGTGTTCGGCGTCTGGAACCACGAACGCGTGTATTGAAAATTCAGATGGATATTTTCTGCCTGCGTCACTTGGTAATCCACGCGGTCGAACACGTTCATCTGGTTCCCCTTGTCATGAATGGCGATAAACTCCGGCGGATCCAAAAATCGCCCGCTCTTCAGTCCGTTTGCAGCGACGAAATTCCCCCACTTCTGGCTTCCGTAGGCCAGATCGAACCCCGTGTTCGCCGTTCCGAAACTTCCATACGAAGTCGTCACCGCTCCCGTCGGCGTGGACGTTCCTAGTCCTGATTTCGTCGTCACTTTGATGATCAAGCTAGTCTTGTCTCCGAACTCCGCCGGCGGCGCTCCGGAAATAACCTCAAGCGACTGAATCGAGTCAGCAGGAATCTGGTTGGAAAAAACCTTACTCGTTTGATCGGTAATCGATTGCCCGTCCACCGAAAACGAATTCTGGGCGTGATCGCCCAAACCGTGCATGTTCCCGTTCGAATCCGCCGCCACACCAGGGGAAACCAGCGTTACAAGATTCGTCACCGACGAGGACGCACTTTCCAACGGGAGCCTGTCCATAATTCCCTTGTCCACATCCGTGTGGAACGTCGAGTCCGTCTCGATCAGGTCCGCACCGTTCTCTGTCACCGTCACGCTCGTCACTTCCGTGCTTAGCTTCAAATTAATTTCAATCCTTGCCGGAACTGACGACGGCACATCCACGTCTTGCGCGCACGCCGCGAATCCTTCCGCGCTCACAACCGCGTGATATGAGTTGAACGGCACATTCGTAAACTTGAAATTCCCATCCGGGCCAGTCGTGGTCTCGCGATAAAACCCGCTCACGACATACGAAATCTCCACTTTGGCGTTTGCCACAGCGCTCCCCGAGGGATCCTTCACTACTCCCTCGATCGATCCCGAATTGCCCGACTGTGCCCGCGCTGCTACTGTTGAAAACACCAAACCAATCGCCAGAAACAATGGCGTAAGCCTTTGCAAACTCTTCATTTTTTCCTCCGTCCCTGCAAGGGGACTCTCGTCGTAGGTGTGGATAGAGGCCGCCTGGAAAAATGGCGGCAGCGCTGGCCATCTAAGGCTCAGCACTCATTTGCGCGATTCAATAGCAGGGGATGGAAGTCAGGCCGACGGGGGCGCTCGAGAAGCGCGGTGCAGAGAAAACGAATTGCTCGGCGCAGCGTGCTGCGGGAGCGAGGAAAATCGGGCGATCAGCTCGGGAGTGACGACGAGTTCGAGCGCAGCTGCGGCCAGCACGGGCACGTGCATTGACTGGCAGATGTGACACGGAGTTTCAGAACCATTTGTGTGGTGGTGGAGGAGGCTGCCGCCTCCCGCGAAATACAGCAGTACGACGCACGCAAAGACTGCCAGTGCGCGGCTCGCTGTGGTTCGTCCGGATATACCTTCACCCAGGCCCATGTATTTCAATCCAGCCTAGCACTCCTGATGTCCGAACCAACCTCTTTGTCGCAAACGTCACCCTTCCAGCCCAATCCGTTGCTTGACCCCGCAACCATTCCAGCCTAAGCTTCGTCATAGTACAAAGATGTTCCTCAATCCGCATAGAATACGGCTCGGAGCCCTGCTTCTCGGAATGATCTTCCTTGCGGCGCAATTCCACTATTGCGCCGATCTCAATTCCGGACCCGGCGGTTCCCATCCCTGTCAGCTTTGTTCGACGGCTGCCTCCGTTGTCACCACTCAAACCTTGCACTTGGCCATCGTACCCGTCGTCGACCGCCTGGAGGTTTTCGTCGCCATTGTTTCTCCCTCTGTGGAGCTGCACCGCATTACCTCTCCTCGCGCCCCTCCGGCTCTGTAGTTCTCCGCGTTTTCTCCATTTCGTCCGGTCCACCCTAACTGCATCGACTTGTCCCCGCCGCACGGGACCCTAGAGGAGTATCAACATGAGGAAAGGATTGGCATGGGCCACCGCGCTGTTGGCCTTCCCTGTCTGTATCACTGCCCGGCAAAATCCTCCGGCTGCTCCACCTGCATCTTCCGCCCAGGCTGCGCCTTCGCGCGCGGACACCACCCAGCCGCCTCCCAAGCGTATCTCTCTCGACGAAGCCATTCGCCTTGCTTTGCAGCACAACCACGCTCTGCTTGCCGCGCAATCCACCATTCTTCAAAATCAAGCCCAGGAAATCACTGCCAATCTCCGCCCCAATCCCACCCTGTCCTGGGATTCGCAATTTTTTCCGCTCTTCAATCCTAGCCAATTCACTGCAAGCTACTTGGAGAACCAAGCGCAGTTCGACGTTGGCATCGGCTATCTCTTCGAACGAGGCAGAAAGCGCCAGCACCGCCTGCAGGCCGCGAAAGATCAAACCGCCGTCACGCGTGCTCAGGTGAACGACAACGAGCGCCAGCTTATCTTCAACCTGTCTCAGCAATTCATTAACGTCTTGCTCGCGCAATCCACGCTCGATCTTGCCCAGCAAGACTACGACAGCTTTCAGAAGACGGTTGATATCAGTGAGTCCCGCTTCAAAGCAGGTGACATGAGCGAAGGGGATCTCCTCAAAATCAAATTGCAATTGCTTCAATTCCGGTCTGATGTTTTTGCGGCCAAACTCTCCAAAGTCCAGGCGCTTGCCTCTCTTCGCCAGTTTCTCGGGTTCGAATCTGTTCCCGATAATTTCGACGTTGATGGAACTCTCGACTACCAGCCTGTCCACGCTGGTCTCGATGATTTGAAAGCGCTGGCTCTGCGCTCCCGCTCCGATCTGCAAGCTGCGCAATTGGGCGTAACCGCTGCGCATAGCCAGGAGTCGCTTGCTCAGGCCAACGGCAAGCGCGACTTAAACGTCACTTTTGACTACACGCACACCGCGGGCATCAACAGCGGAGCATTCTTCTTCAATATCGATCTACCCATCTTCGACCGCAATCAGGGCGAAATCGCCCGCACCCGTTACGCCATCACTCAATCTCAGGAATTGCAAAGCGGAGCAGCGGAGCAAGTCCTCACCGACGTCGTCGACGCCTTCGAGGCTTTGCACTCCAGCGACCAAATTATCCAGCTTTATCGCGGCGGTTACGTTGAACAGGCCCAGAAGTCGCGTGACATCACCGAGTACGCCTACAAACGAGGTGCCGCCAGCCTGCTCGATTTTCTAGATTCGGAACGCACCTACCGCTCCAACCAGCTTGCCTACCGCCAGGCGCTTGCCAGCTATATGACTGCCCTCGAACAGTTGCGCGAAGCCGTGGGTTCCAGGAGTCTGCCATGAATTGCAAAACCCAGTTTCGTGCCTTGATTCTCCCGGCCGTTGCTTTGGCCACGAGCTTTCTTTTTGCTTCGCTCGCTGGCTGCGGCGGGGGTCCTGATGAATCCGAGTCCAAGATGACTTCCTACTCGGGCAGCGAGTCGAAAGCGGAAACGGCAGCACTCTTCACCGTTCCACAGGCCCAGATGGCTCACGTCCAGGTGGTAACCGTTGAAAAATCTGCTCTTCCCCGCGTTCTGCGCCTCACGGGTTCGGTTGCCTACAACGCCTTCAAAACCACTCCGGTCTTCGCGGCCATCGGCGGGCCGGTACATGAACTTCTCGTCACGCCCGGCGAAACCGTCCGCGCCGGCCAGCCGCTTCTCACCGTCAACAGCCCGGACTATTCCGCGGCGCGCTCCGCTTACATCAAAGCCCGTGCTGCTTCTCTCCTTGCGGACAATTTCTACACTCGCGCGCAGGATCTCTTCTCTCATGGCGCGATTTCCGAGGCGGACTATCAGCAGGCGGAATCCACCCGCAACCAGTCCCACGCAGACCTTCAATCCAGTGAAGACGCTCTCCGCGCTCTCGGCGTCAACGATCCCGAATCACTCGCCAAGAATTCGGCGAAGACCACATCGCAAATTCCCATCCTCGCTCCGGTGAGCGGAGAGATCGTCGAGCGCCTGGTCGGCCCCGGCCAGTTGCTGCAAGCCGGCGCCACCCAGGTCTACACCATTTCGGACATGAATACCGTCTGGGTGCTTGTCAATGTCTACCAGGGCGACGTCGCTTACGTGCGCCCCGGAGATGGCGTGGAAATCACCACCGACGCCTATCCCGATATATTTCACGGAAAAATTTCTTATATCGCATCCGCGCTCGATCCCAACACACGCACTCTCCAGGCCCGCATTGTCACGGAAAATCCGGGTAAGAAATTGAAGAAAGACATGTACGTCACTGCCTCCGTGAATGCCCGTGCCATAGCCAATGCCTTGAGTATTCCGGACGCTTCCGTCTTGCGCGACACTGAAAACCAACCGTTTGTCTACGTCCAGGACCCTGCGAAACAAAACGAATTTGCACGCCGCTCGGTTCAACTTGGCGATAGGCACGGGGGCCGCACGCAGATTACCAGCGGCCTGAAGGAGGGCGAGCACGTCGTCGGCGACGGCAGCCTCTTTCTGCAATTCAAGAATTCATTGCAGCATTAAAGGGAGACTCGGCTAAGAGAATTCACGATGATCCATCACATTGTCCAGTTCGCCCTGCGCCAGCGCTTCCTCGTGCTGATGATCACGCTCTTGATCATCGTCGCCGGCGCCGAATCCTTCCGCCGCATGCCCGTGGACGCCTATCCCGACCTTTCCCCGCCCATGGTCGAGCTGATCACCCAGTGGCCCGGCCACGCCGCCGAAGAGATCGAGCGCCTCACCACTCTTCCGCTCGAACTCGCCATGAACGGCACGCCCAACCTCAAGGTGATGCGTTCCATTTCCCTTTACGGTCTTTCGGACGTCATTCTGACCTTTGAAGAAAGTACGGATCCATACTTCGCTCGCAATCTGGTCTTCGAGCGCCTTAGCGACGCCACACTTCCCGCTGGCGTTACGCCCAGCATGGCCCCGCTCTTTAGCCCCAGCGGTCTCGTCTATCGCTACGTCATCGAAAGCCCCGATCGCTCGCCGATGGAACTCCACACCTTCGAGGATTGGATCATCGAACGCGCCTACCGCAGCGTTCCCGGCGTGGCTGATGACTCCGGCTTCGGCGGCCCCACCATGCAGTATCAAGTGCTCCTCGACCCCGTTAAGCTCTCCAACTACCACTTGCCCGTCGTGCAGGTGCTCAACGCTCTCACCGCCAACAACGCCAACACCGGCGGCGGATTCTACTCGCAGGGAGGCCAATTTTACTACGTTCGAGGTCTCGGTCTCGTCAAAACCACGGAAGACATCGGCGAAGTCGTTGTCGGCAGTGGCAACGGCGTCCCCATCCGTGTCAACGATATTGGGCGCGTGGTCATCGGCAACGCCCCGCGACTCGGCATTTTCGGCTTTCAAGACAAATCGAAAAACAACAACGACGCCGTCGAAGGCGTCATCCTCATGCGCCGCGGCGAGCAGACGCAAAATGTCCTCCGAGGCGTCGAGAAAAAAACCGAAGAGCTTAACAAAACTGTTCTGCCGCCGGACGTCAAAGTCCGCCCCTACTATGACCGCAGCGACCTCGTCCGCGTCACTACCGACACGGTGGAATGGAACTTGCTCCGCGGCATGGTCCTCGTTCTCCTCGTCCTGCTTTTCTTCTTGGTTAGTTTCCGCGCCGCCGTCATCACTGCCTTAACCATTCCTCTCGCCCTCTTGTTCGCTTTCATTTTTCTCCACGCCACAGGGGAGGCGGCCAACCTGCTCTCCATCGGCGCCATCGACTTCGGCATCATCATCGATGGCACCATCGTCATGGTCGAGAACATTTACCGCGAGCTTAATGAACGCCACGGTCAGCAATACAAACTGAACGAAGTCATCCTTGCCGCTGCTCGTGACGTTGACCGGCCCATCTTTTACTCCGTCGCTGTCATCATTGCCGGGTACCTTCCCATCTATGCCCTCACTGGCCCCGCCGGCAAACTTTTCCATCCCATGGCGGACACCATGGCTTTTGCCCTTGTCGGCGCCCTTATCCTTACGCTTACGCTCGTTCCCGTCCTCGCCTCCTATTGGTTCACAAAGGGTGTTCGCGAGAAAAAGAACCCGGTCTTCGAATGGATCCGCGACTTTTACGCCGCGCGCCTCGATTGGTGCCTCAGTCACCCTGCACTCACCCTGGC
>CAVRAJ010000004.1:0-60637 GCA_963718945.1 uncultured Acidobacteriota bacterium
TCTGCTCGCTTATTTGCCGTTTCGCTACGAAGACCGCATCCATTTCTCAAACATTAAGGACATCCAGCCCGGCGGCACGTACACCATTCGCGCGCGCGTCATGAGCGGCCAGGCCATTCCCAATAAATTCGTCTACAACGCCATCTATCATCTGCTCGTTCAAGACGCCGCCGGCGGTCTCCTCCCCTGCAAATTTTTTCATAGTGGTTATTTAGAAGACCGTTTCAAGCCCGGCCAGCAGCTCGTTCTTCATGGCAAGGCCGAAATCGACAAGATGCGCCCCGCGCGTCTTGAAATGGTCAATCCTCAGCACGAGCTTCTTGGCAATGATGACGCGGATTCCACCGAGGTCGGCCGCATCGTTCCCATTTACGAAGCCATCGGCACCTTCGGCTCGCGCGCCATTCGCCGTGCCATGTACGCCGCGGTCCAGCAACTCACCGAAAGCACCGTGGCCGATTTTCTTCCCGAGGAGCTGCGCACTCGTCTCGGCTATCCCTCCCGTCGCGATGCCCTCATTCATGTCCACTTTCCCGCGCCCGATGAATCGCTCGAAGCGCTCAACGTCTTTCGCACACCGGCGCAGCAGCGCCTCATCTTCGAAGAGTTTTTTCTCTATCAACTCAGCCTCGCTCTCGACCGCAATGCCACCCGCAAGGAAAACGCCATCGCCTTCCGCGTCCGCGAAGAAAAAGTGCGTGAAGCAGTCAAGCGCATCCTGCCCTTCAAACCGACCGCAGCTCAATTCAAAGTCTTGAAGGAAATTGTTGCTGACCTCGAAAAGCCATCGCCCATGAACCGCCTCCTGCAAGGCGACGTCGGCAGCGGCAAAACCATCGTTGCGCTGCAAGCCGCCGTCATCGCCATCGAAAACGGCACTCAGGCCGCGCTCATGGCCCCCACGGAAATTCTCGCCGTGCAACATTTTCTTTCCGCGAAGCGCACACTCGCTCCTGGCGGCTATCGCGTAGAACTGCTCATCAGCGGCCTCAAGCACGCAGAAAAACAAGCCGCCCTCGAACGCATCCGCACCGGCGAAGCCCAGCTCGTCATCGGCACTCACGCGCTCATCGAAGATCAAGTCCAATTCGTCCGCCTCGGTTTCGTCGCCATTGACGAACAGCACCGCTTCGGCGTCCTCCAGCGCAAGCGCCTCATGGACAAAGCCGCGTCCCACGGCCACGCGCCGCACGTCCTCGTCCTCACCGCCACGCCCATCCCGCGCACGCTCTCGCTCACGCTCTACGGCGACCTCGACGTCTCCGTCCTCGACGAACTTCCCCCCGGCCGCACGCCCATCCAGACGCGCCTCACCTCCGAGCCGCATCTCCCCGGCGTCTGGGAATTTCTTCGCAAGGAAGTCGCCGCCGGCCATCAGGCCTATATCGTTTATCCGGTGATCGAAGAATCGAAGCTCGAGCTGAAAGCCGCGATGGACGAATACAAGCGCCTCTCCAAAGAAGTTTTTCCCAAACTAAAAGTCGGCCTACTCCACGGACGCCTCTCCAGCGAAGAAAAAGACGCCGTCATGGAAAGCTTCCGCAAAAACGAAACGCAAATCCTCGTCGCCACCACGGTCATCGAAGTCGGCGTCGACGTCCCCAACGCCACCGCCATGGTCATCGAACACGCCGAACGCTTCGGCCTCGCCCAGCTCCACCAGCTTCGCGGACGCATCGGCCGCGGCGCCGCCAAATCCCACTGCATCCTCGTCGCTCCCGTGCGAATGACAGACGACGCCCGCGCCCGCCTCGAAACCATGGTCCGCACCGCCAACGGTTTCGAAATCGCCGAAACCGATCTCCTCCTCCGCGGCCCCGGCGAATTTTTCGGCACCCGCCAATCCGGCGACCTCGGCTTCCACATCGCCAACCCCCTCCGCGACAAAGATCTCCTCGAGGTCGCCCGCCGCGAAGCCTTCGCCCTAGCCGAAGACGCGCAGCAATCCGCGTCCCTCCAGCGCCTACTCCGCCAACTCCCCGCCGAATGGCAACGCCGCTACCACCTAGCCCGCATCGGCTAAATCGAGTAGGCATACCTGACCGAAAGAACAGCTAACGCCCGTTGCACCAATCCACGTTCTTACGTTGCGGCGCTGCTATTTGGCTGAAAGAATTCAAGAGATGGGTGCACTAATTCACATCACGGCCTGGGAACGCAAATCGATTGGAAGAAGAATCCTGCTCGCGTTCGCGCGCGTGGCGATATTGATCGCCGTCCTAATTGTTTTGATCAATGTCCTGGGGCCCCCGATCAGTATCTTTGTCACCACGAGATTGATGGCGAGGAAAGTCCCAGGAATACGCGTTGCGCCGCAAGCTCTGCGAGATTATTCAGTCTCGGCAGGTCCCACAACCGCGCTATCTTATTTCGGCTATGACTTCGAGGTTCCCTGGAATGCCGCCTTCAAAGCGAAAGGAGGAAAAGCCAGCATCGTGCAGATGCAATTTGATTCCGGCCAAAACTTGACCTTCATTGTTCCCAGTTATCAGGGCGGTCTCCTCTCCGAAATTGTTCAAGATCGTTCCTTGAATATGGCCGGCCTACAGCCAGTTTTTGGAAACCTAACAAATCGCTCGGCGTACGACCAGTATGCGGAACTGCTAAACATTACACCCCAGAGCATTCGGTCGTTTGGGCCACGCGAGGAAGCGGTTCGCGGGACAACCCTCCTCACAATAAAGGCCGTTGCTATGGGCCCGGGACTGGAAACAGGAGTATTTTTCTTCAAATTCGGCGACAAACGGGGATTTGAAATCGGCGATCCGCAAAAGTCGAAACGCGTCGATTTGAAAGTCTTTGATGTGAACGGGCATTATGTTGAGATGGTCTTTTTCGCCACGAAAGACAGCGCTAGGCTGTCGCAGCCAGCAATCAATCGTGTCCTCACTAGCCTTCACCCCGTTGTAGCGAACTCGTCTGCGGCGGCTGCCGCGACTCTCGCCAGTGCGCCGACCATGAACAATCGGGATCAGTAAGAGGATTGTGAGGACTGACCCTCCCCTCCTTCAATTCGCTCGCACCGTGGTAGTGTCGTGTCCATGCGCATCATCGCAGGCAAATACCGCAGCCGCATCCTGAAGAGCCTGAAGGGCCTCGCTCTTCGTCCCACCAGCGACCGCCTCCGCGAAACACTCTTCAACGTCCTCGGCCCCGCCGTCGCAGGCTCTCGCTTCCTCGACGTCTTCGCCGGCACCGGCGCCGTCGGCATCGAAGCCCTAAGCCGCAGCGCCGCCGAAGTAACCTTCATCGAAAATCACGCCCCCGCCGCAAAACTAATCCGCCAAAATCTCGACTCGCTCAAAATCACCACGGGCTACACCATCCTCGCCGCCGACGCCCTCACCGCCCTCCAAAAACTCGCCGCCCGCCACACTCCATCCACTCCGCGCTTCGATTTCATTTTCGTCGATCCCCCCTACGCCGACCACGCCGACTACGCGCGCACCCTAGAATTTCTCGCCACCGCCAATTTCCTCGCCCCAGACGCCCTGGTCATCTTCGAGCATCACCACAAATTCCAACTCCCCGAATCCATCCGGTCAACTCACGCGCACCCGCCTCCTAAAACAAGGCGACGCCACCCTCAGTTTCTTCCGAGCTGTAGCATGAATGATTTCTTCGCTGATGTGCTCTGGCTACTCGGCTCGGAGGACCTGCATCGGATCGATCGATGCGGCGCGCAACGCCGGAAGTACGCAAGCAATGGCCGCGACAAGTACGAGAGTCAGCGCGGCCTCGAGGAGTGTCAGCGGCTGGGACAAACTTCCTCCGCCCCATGCAGCAACTAGAGGACCGACCATCGCGCTTATCACCAAGCCTCCAGCTATGCCAACGCCCAGCATGGCTGCGGTCGAGCTAAGCACGAGTTGCATGACCGAACTGCGCCCAGCGCCCAGTGCCATCCGGATGCCCAATTCCTGGGTGCGCTGCATTACGGCAAAGGACACCACGCTGTACAGTCCGGTGGCCGCCAGGATTAAGGCGATGCCAGCGTAGAGCGCAAAAATCTCTGCGATCAGTCGCTCTCGACCCCATCCCCAGTTATCGAGCTCCCATTGGAGCGTACGCGCATCTTCCACGATCAGTTCAGGGTTGACCACTCGCAGACGCGCCTCAACGGAACGCATCGCCATTTCCGTCTCGCCGCTCGCACGCACGTAAAGTGTTCCCCCGAGCAAAGGTGGACCGAAGCTGCTCGGTAGGAAAACCGCCGGTCGCACCTGAGGATGGTCGAGGTTATCGTTCGTTGCATCGCCGACCACGCCGATCACTTCCACCCAGTCATCAAGGGGTTCTGAAGACATAGGAGGCGAATCCCATTTCTTGAGGAACGGCACGCGCACACTTTGTCCAATGGGGTCCACGTCCCCGAGATACTGTTTGACGAACGATTGATTCACCATGGCGACGTGTGCCAGCCGCTGCACTTCGGCGCCTGAAAAAATTCTCCCCCGCAACAGCGGGACGCGCAGCACCGAAAGCAACTGTGGGCTGATCGGCGTGAACACCGCCTGCGCGTCGGCCAAAGCAGGCTTACTTTGAATCTCGATCTTCGTGTTGAAGCCAAACTCTTCTGGATTCCAAATTGCTGACCACCCCGCTTCAGCCACTCCGGGTGTTTGGGCGACACTTTGCCTTATCGTTTCCTCTTCGTTCAAGACTTTCTGGGCTCGTTCCGGCCTCGCCCCCGGCGGAAGAGGCAGTCCGAGGAGGCGTATGAAGAACACACGATCTGGATTGAAGCCGTGTGGCGCGTGCAGCTTCGCGAGAAAGGCATTTGCCGCGCCACCCGCTCCGGCCAGGAGCAGCAGAGTCAAAGCGATTTGTCCGGCAATGGGCAGCCGATGCATTCTTCGGGCGCGTGTACTGCCCGCGACCTTTGTGCTTCCCGCCTGCAGAAGTGAACCGGGGTGGGGCCGCGAGATTTCCAGTGCGGGCGATAACACGAAGAGGATGCCCGTAATCACGGCCACGACAGCACTGAACAACAGCACAGGAACGTTCAGATGGATAACGACCTCGTGCGGAAGCAATTCGTCCGGCAGAATGCGGCGTATCGCGTTTATGCCCCACCAAGAGAACAGAACGCCGAGCGTCGCGCCGGCCAGCGAGATGAGTACCGACTCCGTCAGTAGTTGGCGGACGAGCCGCCCGCGTCTGGCTCCTAGGGAGGTTCGCACCGCGAACTCATGCTGCCGTGTGGCGCCGCGCGCAAGCAACAAAATCGAAGCGTTGGCGCAGCCGATGATCAGTAGGAGCATGGCTGCAGCAAACAGACTCGCAAGAGTGCCTGAGTGCCCTACAGATCGCCGTTCAAGGCGATAATCCTCACGCGGGGATTCTTCCCGTAAAGATCGGGATCCTCTGGATCATCTTTCGCGAAGCGCGTGACGAGCGCTTGCAGTTCCGATTCTGCGGCAGCTAAACGTGTCCCTGGCTTCAGCTTGGGGAAAGCCATCCAGATGTCGTGGGCATCGGCGGTGGGCCGTCCTGGCAAATACACATCGGAGTCGAACCATACGAAGCGGGGCGGCATCACTCCGAGCACGGTGTAGGGCGCGCGGTCCAACTCGATGCCCTTGCCTACGATCTCTCGGCTTCCGAAGTAATGTTCTTGCCAGAAACGGTAACTGAGCACAGCAACATTAGCGGGATTTCCTGCTGGCGCATCCGCGGGTGTAAACACTCGTCCAAGGAACGGCGGCACGCCGAAGAAGAGGAACACGTTCGGAGAATATAAACTGGTGTTCACGGCAATTGGGGAATTATCGCCGGTGACGATTCATGAAATGCCCCTGGTTGTTGAAAGAAGACATCCTCGACTGCTGATGCGTTACGAATGGCGTCAAACTGCCCGCCATTTACGGGAATCGGCTGATAGCGGCCACTGCTTTTGTTGAGGAGCTCGAAATACACGATGCGATCTGCGTTTTTGTAAGGGTATGGATCTAGTAGGACCCCGTAGACCACACTGAAGAGCGTTGTCGTCGCGGCGATTCCCAGCATCAGCGAAACTATGGCGCCAATGGCAAATCCAGGCGATTTGAGGAATTGCCGAATCGCATACTGAACGTCGCGGACGATGGACTCCATCAAATCGGCCTCCAGTCTCGCCTCTTGACGGCAGATCGCACTGGAGCGCAATCCTCAACTCTGGCACTGATGAACAGCTCTTCGCCGCTCTAAGATCTCTCGACGTTTCGCGCGGCAACACAGCAGCTGTCTTCCAGAACACACGCGAAAAGGACGCGGTTGACCAATATTATCTATATATGTAGACTTATGTCTATGAAGACTCCTCGCCTATCCCCGCAAACGCTCCGCGTCCTCGAACGCTTCATCGAGCGCCCCACCGCGTGGCGCTACGGCTACGAGCTCAGCCGCGAGACCGGCCTCAAGTCCGGCACGCTCTATCCGATTCTCATGCGCCTCGCCAAATACTCGCTGCTCGAAACCAAGTGGGTCACTACCGAAGACGGCGTCCCTCCGCGCCACACCTACCGCCTCACTCCCAAGGGCGTCGAACTCGTCCGCTCCACGCTTGCCAACTCTCGCCCTACCGCCGCCCGCGCCGCGCTAAAAGCCCGCCGCGTCGCCTTCAGCGGAGGCAAAGCATGATCCCCGCCGCCTTACCTCGCAGCGCCGCCATCGCGCTCCTGCGCTTCGCCATCTGGATTGCCCCGCACGACACGCTCGACTGGGGCCGCGGCATGCTCAGCGAGCTCAATCACGTAGAAGGGAATTGGTCGGCGCTCATCTGGGCCGTTGGCGGCGCCGGTGTTCTCGCGAAACACGCCATCCTCGCCGCAATCCTCCCCGGCAGCCATCGCCGCACCGTCTCCACCGCCAGCGAACTTTTCGGTAAGGAGCTTCCCATGCGCAAAGCCACTCTAACCGCCACCGTTGCATGCGTCGCCGCGTCTCTGCTTTTTTTCCTCGCGCCAGTATTCCGCCAAGCCTTCCAGGTTTCTCTCGCGCAATGGCACGACGTCCTGCATATTGATCAGCGCTGGCGTGGCCACGGACCCGATCCAGAGTTGCAATCGCTCGCTCGAAAAGCCGAACAAAATCACGACGCCGAAGCGTTAGCCTTCGTCGCCGTCCGCACTGCGAATCAAGGCAATCAGTCCGAGGCCGTCCGCCTCGCCGACGAAGCCATTCATCTCGACTCAAACCTCACCTGGGTCTATGCCGTTGCTGGCACACCATGCCGGACTTCCGCTGAGATCGACCGTTGGGTTCCCGCCCTTCAACAATGGGATCCTCAAAATGCCCTCCCGCATCTCATGGTGGCCGAGAAGATTGACTGCGATGAGGTTGAACATGGCCTGAGCGCGCTAAGGCCTCCGGAAAAATCGGCTGCTTGGCAAGAGGCCATGGCCGCCGCGTTCCAATCTCCGAAACTCGACATGTATTTCAGCCGCCAGAAGGAGCTTGATCGCCGCGTCTTGCTCCGTTATCAACTTCATGATCCCTTTCAAGCGATATCGGACGGAGTCAGCTTTGGCTATGGCCTCCCAAGCTATGCCGTCGGAGACTCGTATGAGTATGCGAAGTAGCTTCTCGAATCTGGCCAGGCTCTCGAGTCTCGTGGCGACCGCAAAGGAGCGTTCGAAAAATATTGGACCGTGGCCCGCTTCGGCCAAATGATGGGCTCGGCACGAGCGAATTGTTCGTCGAGCGAAACCTGCAAGAGGCCTACCGGCGTCTCGGCGTGCTATCGGAAGGAAGGGAATCACGCGGAAGCCGCCTTTTACATCTCCCTGGGAGCGCAGGAAGCTCGCGAGGCAAAAAGACCTTGCTGCGCTGCGCACCAACTCCAGAGGCAGTGACCTCTCCCACTGGAGCGCTTTCCTGGTGAGGTTGTCCGGCCTTGTGATGTTGTTCTGTGGTGGTCTTTTGTTGCTTTGCGCGCTCGGCGTTATCATGCGTGCTAAATCCTTCCGGTTAACTGCACTTCAACCCAGCCCCATGACTCTAGCCATTGGCTTCGCTGCGATCGGCGCGCTGCTCTCCAGCGCCGTGCTTTACGCCGTTTATCGTCCCTACTCGGAAATTCTCCAGCGATTCATCACCAAGGGCGACGAAGCCAGCCTTTCCGATCTCTCCAATTTTCTCTTCGCCACGCAAGTCCCCCTCGGCGCGCATGGTTTCCTCGGTGTGTATGACGCTGTGTTCCAATTCTGGGGCATCGTGACCTTGCTATGCGTCCTCGCACTCCTGTTCGCCGTTCTCCGCCACTTCCTAACGCGCCGCCCGGACGCCGCAACCGTTTAGCCCGCAACGCCATACATCGCCGCCCCGCTGCCCGGCATCTATCCAATCTGCCAGTCGATCCATCCTCCCCACCAATGGACCGGGTGAATTTCGCTAAGCCACGGTATACTCCAGAACTCTATGTCTCTAGGCCAGGTCAATGGTGGATATAACCTCTTGGGACAAAACGGCGCGGCCACAGCTGCGCGCATGGCTCCCATCCCTGAACCTCCGCCCACGCCGGAGGTGATTGCCGTCGAGCCCAAGCTCGACGTCCGTTGGGGCGACTTCCATCAAGGCCTCGCAAGCAACGTCCGCACCCTCTTGTCCTGGCCCCTCGTCCCAAAGAATCTCCTCGGCACCGGCTATTTCAAAGAGTGCTGGATCGAGCGCCGCATCCCCTGGCGCGCCGTAGTCGCTGCCGCCCTCTGGCACGTCGTCTTTTTCGTTTCTCCGTTCTCGCTTTTCAACACCACCCTTCCCCACAACTCCGCCTTCGACAATGCCGAGCTCACTTGGTCTGGGCCCATCGAAGATTTCCCGGCTCTCGAAATCGCCGCGGCAAAACCAAAGCCGAAACCAATCTCCCGCACTGAAGCTGCGAAGCCTCTCGCTCCCGAGGGCGCCGACGCCTTCCATCCCCGCCAGCGCATCATCACCGATCCCGTCCATCCTAATCATCCGCGCCAAACTCTCGTCAATCCCGTTGCACCAAAGCTTGCGCCCAAGAGCCTTCCCGATCTCCCGAATATCGTTCAGTTGCAAGCTGTCGCAGCTCCTCCTCGGCCGCATCTGCAAATCAGCGCGGACGCCCTCGCCAAGCTCCATCCACGCCAGCACCGCGTGGCAACGACAACAGCCGCTCCGCTTCCCGATGTTCCCGCCTTTGAACAAAAGCCCGCGGAACTTACTTTCGCCACGTCGTCCAACGCTCCCGCGCGCCCGAAGCTCGATCTCAACGCCAATTCCGCTCCGCGAGTAGCGGCGCGCGCGCAAACGGGAGACTCGCTCCTCGCGCCGGAAATCGGCGCCGCTCAAGCCGCGGCCGCCAATGGAAGTCCCACAACCCTGATTGCGCTCTCCGCTGCGCCTGCTCCTCCCAAGCCGGACGTTCAGCCGCCGCAGGGCAATCTCGCCGCGCGCATTTCCATGTCGCCGGAAGGCAAAAAATCCGGCGTGCCCGGCGGCTCGCCGAGCGAATCCGCGAATACTGGCGGCGGAAAAAGTTCGGTTGGTATCAGCATCACCGGCGGAAACCCCAAGCCGAATGCCGGAGCTTCTGGCTTGGGCGGTTCTCGCCTGAAACTTAGCCTGCCATCCTCGATCACGCTTGCCGTGCCGCCCAATGCTGACAGCAAAACGGAGGATGCCCCCGCTCGAACCGGCCCTCCCAACTTCGCCATCCTTCCGCCCGGTGCCAAACCCGAACAGATTTTCGCCGACAAGCGCGTTTACACCCTCAACGTCCAGATGGCCAATCTCAACAGCGCCAGCGGAAGCTGGATTTTACATTTCTCGGAGCTTGACGCGAGCCAGAACGGCCCGCGAACCACTTCTCCGGACTTGACGGGCCTCGCTCCCATCCGCAAGGTCGATCCAAAGTACCCGCCCGACCTGATCGATCAGAATGTGGAAGGCGAGGTCGTCCTCTACGCTGTTATCCGCCCCGACGGCTCCGTCGACAGCATTCAGTTGGTCCGCAGCGTCGATCCGCAGCTCGATGCCAACGCCAAAAGCGCCTTCAGCCAATGGAAATTCCGCCCCGCCATGAAAGATGGCGTCCCCGTAGCCCTCGAAGCCATCATCCACGTCCCCTTCAAAATCCCCGATAATCGCTAACCTTCCCCCCTCTCAAGCTCTGCCGCCAAATCTAAGGAGTGGCTTCAACCGTCAGTCGCAGTCCGACGGCGAACCATCGCCCCATCATGCGAAATACTTGTTTTTCGCTTCATAAGTTACGAAGCGTCAATCAGGCGAGGCCTACTATGTCCCGCACAATACTGCGAAGAAGCAATTTGGAGTGCGGCAGCTTTGCTGCCGCTTTTTTTCAGTAGCACGCACGTCTCTATATTTAGCAAGGCTCAATAAGCGGAAGAGGCCTACTGTGATTCCAGGTTATGCGGTGATCACCGAAATCAGCCGATCGATGTCGCGCTCCGTATTGTAGAGATGAGGCGAAACGCGAATATTCCCTTCGCGCAGGCTCACGATAATATTTTCTTTGCGCAATTTCTGATAAAGCTCGGTCGTCTTTTCCGGCGTCCGTGCCGCGAAGCACCCGTACGCGCCGCGCCGTGCCGAGTCCAGCGGGCTTGTTGGTATGCAGCGGTCTTTCGGCAGCCGCTCGTACATGAATTCGATCAGCGCGCGGTTGTGCTCCGCCACTGTTTCAGGCCCCACGCGCACTACAAAATCTGCCGAAACGTCCATCGCCACCAGATTGAAATTGAAATAACTTGCCGGCTCTGCGCTGTCCCAGCGCTTAGCCGCTGCTGCAGGTTTCGGATTATCGAAGTTGAGGGAAGCAAAATTGTCCGAGCCGGCTACCGCCATCCAGTAAAACGGCCCGGGGCGCATATTGGCGATGTGCTCGCTCTTGGCCCAGAAAAATCCCGTGCCAAACGGACCTAGCAGTCCCTTGTATCCCGCGCACACGATAAAATCCGCGCCCAGTTTTTCAACATTCATCGGCAGCGTGCCGCAGCACTGGCTGGCGTCCAGCAACAGCAGCGCTCTTTGCGCATGGCAAGCCGCGGCCACACGCGCCGCATCGAGCAGCGAGCCGTCATCGAATCGCACCATGCTCACGGACACGACGCGAGTTCCTGGCGTTATCGCCGCAATCAAATCATCCGCGGTGATGAATCTTTCGCGCGGCGCAACAATTTTCAGCTTCACGCCTTCGCGCTCTTCCATCGGCTTCCATGATGTGTATTGCAGAGGGAATTCCCCCTTCGCGGTAATCACTTCGTCGCCGGGCTTCCACGACAGTCCGTACGCGACCGCTGCCACGCCAGTGCTCGCGCCCGAGGTAATCGCAATCTCCTCCGGTTTGCCGCAGATAAGCTTTGCAATCGAAGCACGAATGCGGTTCGGCACCTCAAAAAAAGTCGCGTCCGGCTTGCGGTGGGGAAATTTCTTCCACTCCTGTGCCGCCTGCAGCGCGCGCAGAGAAACCTTTGGCATTGGCGATTGTCCTGCAAGGTTCAGGTACGTTGCGTCCTCAAACTCAAACCATTCCTGCCGCCAGTCAATGCGAACTGAGGTGCTGGGTGTCGCCATACAAATCTCCTTTGCGCGGTCGAGAGAAGAATAGCCTCGCGCGAGGCGCAATCTTATCCAACATCCAATTTGGAATCGCCGGAGCGCGATATGGAGTGCGGCAGCTCTGCTGCCGCTTTTCTCGGCGACGAGCACGGCTCTATATTTGGCCAGTCTCCAAGGGTCAAACTAAAAGTGGCCGCGCAACTCGCGAAACGCCGGGACGATGACAAGCTTGCCGGCGCCGGCCATGACGGGCTCGTGCTCCAGCTGCCAAGTGTGCTGGTGCGGGATGTAGACGGCGTTGAGCCCGATCTTCATGGCCGGGTTGATGTCGCTGCGCGGGCTGTTGCCGATCATCCAGCCTTGGGATTTTACGATCTTATATTTGCGCACCAGGCTGCCGTACGTTTCCGGATCTTTTTCGCTCACGATCTCGATGAACTCGAAAAAGCCCTGCAGCCCCGAACGCTCTACCTTCGCGGCTTGCTCCGCGGGTTCGCCTTTAGTGAACAAGATCAGACGGTGCCGTTCGGTCAGATAGGCCAGCGTTTCCGGGACGCCATCGAGAATTTGCGGCGGCGTGCGTTCCAGTTCCATGACGCGGCCGTGAATTTGCGCGAGCGTTTCGCGGCGGACCATTTGATCCGCGAGCTTCAGGTAAGTTTCCTCGAGCGACCTGCCGAAACTGCGCACGCCGTAGCCGTACTGGCGGATGTTTTTCCGTTCCGTCTCATTCAGGATGTGCCGGATGTAGGCGCGCGTATAGCCGCAAGGCTCGGTGAGGGTGATGAAATCCTCGATCAATTTCTCGAAGAACACGTTGTTCTCCCACAACGTGTCGTCCGCATCGATCAAAAGTGTGTTGCGTCGCATGGGGACTCGTGTTCAGCAACCCCTTGGAAGCTAAAGATAATTCGTACGTTGCTTCAGCGCTACGTCAGTCTACCAGTCTCAGAGCGTCTTCGGCGATAACGGCGGCCGCGCCAGCCTTGGCCATGCCTCGTGCGGCGTCCCGCATTTTAGCGAGGCGCGTCGTGTCGTCCAGCAATCCTGCTATTTTCCACGCGGCAGCGGGCAAATTGTTGCATCGAATCGCAGCGCCGGCTTCCAGCAAATGATCGGCGTTGCGCTCTTCCTGCCCGGGAATCGGCTCGATCAGAGCCATTGGTAATTGCCGCGCCAGAGCTTCCGAAGTAGTGAGACCGCCCGCTTTGCCGACGAGCAAATCGGCCGCGGCCATGTATTTATCCATGTCTGTAGTAAAACCTACGGCGACGAGCCTGGAGGTGCCGCCGGCCAGCTTGCCCGCATGGTGCGAAATTTCCTCCAGCCGCTTGCGAACTTTCTCAGCCTTGCCCGCGATGGCGACGATTTGCCAGGGCCGCTGCAATGCCAACAAATCATTCACGAGTTGTTCAACCGGCCCGATGCCGTAACCACCTGCGGAAACCAAAATCACCGACGCAGACGGGTCGAGGCCCAGCGTCCGCCGCGCTTCCATGCGATCCACCGGTTCGGCAAAGAGCGGATCGATCGGAATCCCCGTGATGCGCAGCTTTTCGCGTGGTACGCCTATGCGCGCCAAGTATTCGGAGGCTTCGTCAATGGCCACGTAATAGCGGTCGACAGTGCGGCAAAGCCACATGGCATGCACGTCGTAGTCGGTCACGACGATTGCATTGCGCGCGCGCAGTTTTCCTTTGGCAATTAGCCACGCGATGATTTCGGCGGGAAGGAAATGAGTGGCGACGCAAAGATCCGGCTGCACGCGTTTGAGCAGACGAATCATCGGAGCGGTATTCAGGCGATCCAGCGCCAGTCGCCGCCGCGGATGATGCCACGGCTTGTCCGTGCGTTCGTATAGCACGCCCATAACCTCTGGCGCGCGCCGCACCATGGAAATGTAAGCCTTGTCGTAAACGCGCTGGAAAAGTTTGCTGACGTACTGAATCGCGTCGATGTGTTCCACCGTGCAATCGCTGCGAGACGCGAAAGCTTTTTGGAGTGCCTGCGCGGCGCGAACGTGCCCTGCGCCGGAAGATGCGGACAGCAAAAGTACACGCGGTTTCGATTTCATCCGCGATGCGCTCCGGTTTCGGCGATTTGGATCACGAACTCTTGCGGCGTCCCGCGGCAATTTGTTGGAGGATGCTGCGCGCCACTCCTTGCAATTCGCCGAAGCGCGTCAGATATTCCTGGAACTCGTGGTTCAGCGTTTTCGCCTCTTCCGGGCCAAGCTGCGTGCGCAGAATCATATCCCGCAGCTTGACGGGATGCGGCAAAAGCGCGTCCTCTTGCAATTCTTCGAGCGCAAGGCTCGCGTCGTAGTGATACATGATTTCCCTCGCGGAGAAACGGGCCGTTTCCATTTAGATGCGGCAGGGAAGGCCCAAACCATTCTACCCGCCTGATGCGTGCGCGCGCGAGCGTCACGGAATGTCTTGAATGGACACTTGGAACGAGCACAGCGCCCGCGGATGAACGTAAACCGAAAGTGTTTATGCTGCGTTAGCCGCGGCGGGCATGAATTCGTAATGTTCTATTTTTGCGGCGACGCCCATGCGCCCGTTGGAGGTGTGCTCAACCCGCACGATTTGCCCGAGACAGCGGATATTCACATCGCTGGATTGTGTCACGTGTTCGGGCAGGGTGATGACGAATTCGATCTCGCTGCCGATGTCGAAATTCGTCTCAGCAAGAAAGTACAGTCCGCGGTAACTGACGTCCCGCGTTTGCGCCGTGAGTTGGGATCCATGCGGTTCGTGCGAAAGCACGCGCAGCGGCAGCGTCATGTTGAAACGCCGTGCTTCGCGGCGGTCGGCTCCGTCGCTCATCGCTCCTCCCACTGGGGCTGGAATTTCAGGGAAAGCTAACATTAGCACCAGTAAACTGCAATGCGAAAGTCAGGAAATTATGTCCTAGTACCAGGTTTTGGGCTCAAATCATGTGCTTTGAGGTATCCGATACTTCGAGAAGTACTGTTACTCCTGCCGACAGACCTGGCGTCAAAAGAAGCTTCACCGTATAAATCCGTTTCCAATTTGAAACATCACGCGTTCACGTGCATCGTGCTGCGCATCCACTTAATCGATTAACAAGATACGCTGCGCCTCTGCTGAGGTGCTGGGTCTTTTCCCTTTGTTGCGGTACACTCCCATTTCTTTGACAAGCTCTATGAGTACATCACACGAATCCCGCAATCTCTTTCTCAGTGGGCCAGCAGGGCGCCTGGAAGCCATTTTATGGAGTCCCAGCGGTGGATCGCCGCCGATGGCCGCGCTCGTTTGCCATCCGCATCCGCTTTTCGGCGGAACGATGCACAACAAAGTGGTCTATCAAACAGCGAAATCGCTGGGTGCGCTTGGACTTTCTGTTCTTCGATTTAATTTTCGCGGAACGGGCATGAGCGAAGGAAAGCACGATCGCGGCGAAGGTGAACGGGATGATGTCCGCGCCGCGCTGGATTTCCTGGCCGCGGAGTTCCCAAACATTGCGCTGCTCCTCTGCGGATTCAGTTTCGGATGCTGGGTCGGGCTTCGCGTTGGTTGCGAAGATGCGCGCGTCACTTCTCTGATCGGTCTGGGAGCGCCGGTGAACAACGCGGACTTCTCGTATTTGGCGAAGTGCGCGAAGCCGAAGCTCTTCGTGCACGGAGCCAACGATATTTATGGAGCCAAGGAAAAGATAAAGAGTTTGGTCGCATCTCTGCCGGGAGAAAACAAGTTGATTGTTGTCGAAGACGCCGACCATTTTTTTGTGGGCAAACTCGGTCAGGTGGACGCCGCGATTCAGGATTGGATGAACGAGAGGTCTTCGGAGTCGTGACCGTAAAGTTGAAAACAATGTTGAAATCGAAGAGAGATTCCTCGCTGCGCAGCTAGACACGTCCGCAGGAGCGAACGTGAAAAGAAAAAGCGCCGGCCTGCTCCGCTCGGAATGACGGTTCGGCGCCTCCCACACTAAGCTCCCTCGCCACGAGCGAAGAGTTCGGTGAACTGATCCACCGTGGCGGGTGCGACGCCTACTAGTTTCGCATTCGCGTGGACATGCTCGACGCGCGACATGCCAACCAGGGCCGTGGTGATTCCCGGCGACGACCTTACAAATTGCAAAGCGCGTTCCGCATCATCTTCAAGGCCCAGAGCCTGGCCGACGAAAGCCGGTAGGTTGCGCGCGACCTGGCCTTGCAGCAGCGAGGCGCTGGCTACGAGCGTGATTCCCAATTCGCTGGCGGTTTCCATGACGGTACGGACTTGCCCGCCGATGGATTGATTGCCGAGCGTCAGCGCTTCCGTCATTCCCAGGTTGAAGGGAAGCTGGACGAAACGGAAGCGGTGCTTTTCGCCGGCGATATCCGCGGCGATTTGCGCAAATTCGGGGAGCTGCATGGCATCGTGCGCTTTGGCTTCCTGGCGGAAGCCGTTCCAGGTGGCCATGCCATAGAACTGGATTTTGCCCACGTCACGGCGGACTCCAGATAAATGAATGCATCGCGCACGCGCTCAAGAAAATCGGGGCGGGAAACTTCGCTGAGCTGCGTTTCGGGATTGTGTAGGTAGTAGACGTCAACGCAATCGAGCTCGAAGATTACTCAGGCTGCGGCCGAGCTGATTCTCAAGAAAACGCGGCGTCATGCAGTGGCTGCCCGCGACGATGTCTTTCGCGGTGAAGATGCCGGGCTGGAGATATTCGCGGAAAAAATATTCATTCGGATCCTCGGGCATGGAGCCGTCAGGAGTCAGATAGCCGCCTTTGGTACAAACGATGAGCTCGTCGCGGGAGAAGCCTTTTGTGGCGAGTTGTTTGATGGCCGCGCCGATGTTGCGTTCGCTGCGCTGGAAGCGATAGTTGATGGCGGCGTCGAAAAAATTGATGCCAGCTTCTGCTGCTGCCACGACCGACGCGGTGTAACTCGCATCTACCTTTGAGTCGGGCTGGCCGAGATAAGTGCCGATGCCGAGCGACGAAATCACGAGGCCGTGGGCTTCTCGAAAATGGCCATCGGCGGCGTGTCCGGCAAATCGATTGGCGTAGCGCTTTGTGGCTTCGAGAGTGGCGGATTTGGTCATGTTGTCCCTAAAGTTGCGATCACATTCACAGCCGGCGCTCCGGCGCTATAGGGGCGCGATATATCGTGCCCCTACACCAGCGATTACACTGGCGAGGGCCTCTCACCTTCGACGGGTTCGGCGGCCTTTGGAGAGAGAAGCCGCGAACAGGCTCGAAGAATCTTACGGTACGGCCAGTCTTTTTCGCGAAAGAAAATCTCGCCGGCGCGGGGATTGCTGTAGAACCAACGGGAGATTAGGGCGAGATGTTCGCTGAGTTCTTCGCGTGCCGCGGTTGGGGATCGTACGGCGGGAGTTTCGCCGCTTGGTGCCGGGGCATTCGTTGAGATTGCAGCGACTGGAGTTTCGCCGTTTTGCGGCGACGCTGCGGCGTTGCCTTCGAGATAGTCCTTGAAAATGTGTTCGGCGGAGCGCGGCTGGCTGGCGATTTCGGCGAAGCGCAGGAAGAACGGCTCCGCGAGGCGGCCGCCGTGAATGCCGAAGACGCCGATGGTTTGCTCTTCGGCGGCGCGCTGGAGAATTACGGCGTTGAGATCTTCGATGCGGCGGGCAAGCTCGGGGCGGAAGCGCAGCGCGTCGTCAAGTTTTTCGAGGCGCTTGTGCAGCAGCGCGGCGCGCTCGAAATCGAGGTCGGTGCTGGCGCGCTCGCGGTCGGCTTCAATGGTGGCGCGCAGCGAATTGCCGTTGGTGTCGAGGAACTGCACCAGCCGCTGAACCTCGGCGTCGTATTCCTCTTTGGTGCAGCCCGCGAAGCACGGGGCGAGGCACATTTTCATTTCCGAATAGATGCATCCGGGAAAAGTGGGATCGCGGCGGATTTTGATCTGGCAGCGGCGGACTTTGAAGAGGTCGAGCGCCTGCTCGGAAAAAGCGAGCGCGGATTTTCGGGAAGGGAACGGGCCGTAATAAGCGCCGCCTGTGGGTAAACCGGTTTCGTCCACGGCGATGCGGCGCGTGACGTAGCAGCGTGGATAGGCGTTGCGCAGGCTGATTTTCAGGACGGCGGGCGGACGCAGCCGCGTGAGTTTGCGATAGCGCTGCGGGAAGAAATGCTTGGCGTGCTGATAGTAGGTGAGGATCTGTTCGAGCGCTGAGCCGGTAAGGCGATAGCGAATGCCGCGCGCGAGTTCGCGGAGGTTTAGTCGCTTACTCGCTGGGTCGGGAGGCCCGAGGAGGCGTTGCAAGCGACGGCGCAAATCCTGCGTGCGAATCAGAAATGGTTCGGCATTTTCCGCGTGCGATTCGATGAGGCAAACCGCAGGGCGAGGGGGAAGAGCGGCGAAGAAGTCTTCGTCGCGAACGGGATCGAAGTCCTGGCCGCAGTCGAGTTCGAGCACGGTGACAGGATATAACGGAAGTGTGCCTACGGACGCCGAAGTGGCGAGTGGTGAGTTACGAGTGGCGAGAGGCCTCCTCAGGTTGTGACCCTCCCCCCGGTTTTTTGTAAACGTTGCATCTAAAGGATTTAAGTCTGGCGTAAGCTCTGGGGATGCAATAGTTGAGGACGGTTTAGTTGGCATGGATTCTAAAGCGGATGTGGGCGGGCAGTGCGGGGTGTTGAACGGATCGTCCGGGGCGGAGGCGCGGGTTGATTTTAACGCCCCGACCGGGCCGGAGCAGGCGCCGTACACAGAGGTCGCAGAGAGGGACGGACCCCCTACCCCGGGGTATGCGCGAGTTATGAAGTAACCGCATGAGGGGAAAGAGTTTGCGGCGTTTCCTGCGTGTACGCGGAGAAAGATAGTGAAGTGGGCGGTGGTGAATCGTGAGTGGAAGGAATGGTGGGGCGTAGAGCGGCGCCGAATCATAGAGAATGGTAGCATTGATGTTGATTACTGTCAATATATAGTACTGTAGTTTTATCATTCGAACGTGAGACGCGGAAGTGGAGCGGTTGGAAGGAGTTGACGGGAATTTTGTAGTTTGGTGAGACGGGAAGAGGCAGAACGGCAGGCGGGGGCAGTCCCAGTTCAAAATCTGTACCCGCAAAACCGGCGAGTGCGGCACCCATAAGCGTTAACTTAACGGTTGACGGGAGCGCAGTTGGCGCCTATGCTGCGTGCATGATGCGGAAGCAGAAAGACTCGCCAATCGATAATTGGGCGGTGCTGCGCTCGTTTTTGCCTGCGGGGTGGGAAGCGAAGGCGCGGCAAAGCGGGGCATTGCGGCGGGCACGCGAATTTCCGGATGCGGAGAGTTTGTTGCGTGTTCTGCTGCTTCATGTCGGGGAGGGATGTTCGCTGGCGGAGACTGCGGTTTGTGCGCGGCAACTGGGCGTCACGGTTAGCGCGGTGGCGGTGTTCAAGCGCCTGCGGGCTTCCGAGCAATGGTTGCGATGGCTCGCCGAACAGTTGCGTGGCCAGCCACGGTTGGCGTTGCCTCGCAAGGTCGTGTGGTGCGCCTGGTGGATGGCACTTCCGTTTCCGAGCCTGGCAGCACGGGCACGGATTGGCGCGTGCATTATGCCCTCAACCTGGCCAATCTGCAGTGCGACCATTTTGAACTGACGGATGTGAAAAGCGGAGAGAGTTTGCGGCGCATTCCGGTTCACGCCGGAGACATTCTGATTGGTGACCGCCTGTACGCCAATGCGGCCGCTGCGGCGCATGTGGTGCAGGCCGGCGGGGATTTACTCGTGCGCCTCCATCGCCGTGCGCTGCCCTTATTTGACGCGGCGAACAGGCCGATCAAACCGTTGTACCTTTTCCGTCCGTTGCGCGTTGGCCAAATTCAAGAATGGCTCACGCGCACCCCTGTCACCGATGGCCGCTGGATTCCGGGCCGGCTTCTGGCCGTGCGGCGCAGCGCCCAAGCTACCCGCGCGGTGCGCGCGCGTATGCAACGCTATGCCAAAAAACATCGCAAGGTCATCAGCGAAGAAAGCTGGAAAGGCGCCGCTTACTTCGCCGTGTGGACGACGCTGCCGGAAACGTTTTCCGCCGCCGCCGTCATGGAGCTGTACCGCCAGCGCTGGCAAATTGAACTGGCCATCAAACGGCTGAAATCCCTGCTCGGCTTGGGGCACCTCCCGAAAAAGGATCCTCCCAGCGCGCGGGCGTGGCTGCATGGGAAACTGTTTGTCAGCTTGCTGGTCAAGCGACTGGTGGAAGCAGCCGACGCTTTTTCCCTGGGGCTATGAACTCGGCGTTACGCCGTAGCCGCTGGAGGGAAACCGGCTTTATATTGCGAGAACTGCGTCACGCCATTTTGCCACCCCAGCACCTGACCGACATCTTCCGCGACTGGAAAACCATCGTCGCGCAACTCGCGGAACCTCCGCGTCATCGTCGACGCCACGTCTATTGTTAAGTTAACGCTTATGAGTGCGGCACCCCATCGGCACTCTGCGCCACACGTCCGAAGGTCTTTCCGCGACGGCGAGAGCGGGTGTATACTCCCTCCAAAATTTGGGCACACGAATTTAGTCACAGGGGGGATTCCTGTGCTGCCGAAAGATCCGGTTCCCGCTTCCAGCCACGACGAACGCACGACAGAACTCGCCGCTGATCTATCCGCGTCTGAGACCGGAAAGATTATTGGCCACTATCACCTGCTTCAGAAAATCGGAGAAGGGGGCATGGGCGAGGTCTGGCTGGCCGAGCAGAAAGAGCCGGTGCGGCGGCGAGTGGCGCTGAAGTTGGTGAAGGCCGGGATGAACACGCGAGAGGTGATGTCGCGATTTGAGTCCGAGCGGCAAGCACTGGCGTTGATGGAACACCCTGCGATTGCCAAGGTGTTCGATGCAGGCTCAACGCCGGAGGGCGCGCCGTACTTCGCCATGGAGTATGTCGCAGGCATTCCCATCACCGAATATTGCGACAACCACCGTCTTTCGATCCAAGAACGATTGGAACTGTTTACGCAAGTTTGTGAAGGAGTGCGGCATGCGCATCAGAAAGCGGTCATCCACCGTGACTTGAAACCGTCGAACATTCTGGCGGCGGAGGTGGACGGCAAGCCGGTCGCCAAGATCATTGACTTCGGAGTGGCTAAGGCGCTAAGCCAAAAACTGACGGCGCACACCATGTTTACGCGGGTGGGAGCCCTGATCGGCACTCCCGAGTACATGAGCCCGGAGCAGGCGCTTTCCTCGGGCGAAGATATTGATATACGCACGGATGTCTACTCGCTGGGGATTATTTTTTATGAATTGCTGGCAGGCGCGCCACCGATCGAGCTGCGCAGACTGGCGTTTGACGAATTTCTGCAAAGGTTGCGCGAAGAAGATCCGCAGAAACCAAGCACCAAGATACGCACGCGAGACGCGGCCACATCGTCAGAATTAGCGCGGAAGCGCCAGACGGAGCCGCGAGCACTGGCGAAGCTGATTGGCGGAGATTTGGATGTGATCGCGCTGAAAGCTTTGGAAAAAGACCGCGCGCGGAGGTACGGTTCGGTCTCGGATTTCGCGGCGGATATTGGGCGATATTTGAATGATGAAGCGGTGCTGGCAGTAGCGCCGTCGGCGGCGTACCGGGCGCGGAAGTTTGCCAGGCGTCATCGTGGAGCGCTGGTGACGGCGTGCGCGTTTGCGGCGGTGTTGGTTGCGGCGGCGGTGGTGAGCATACGACAGAGCCTGCGCGCGAACCGGGAAGCGGCGGTGGCGGAGGCGGTCAGCAATTTTCTGAGAAACGACGTGCTGGCGCAGGCTGGCGCGTCGGCACAATCGGGGCCGAAGACGAAACCTGATCCAGACCTGAAAGTGCGAACGGCGCTGGATCGCGCAGCGACGCGAATTGCGGGAAAGTTCGAGCGGCAACCGGAAGTGGAAGCTGCCATCCGGGAAACCATCGGAGAAACGTATCAAGACCTGGGGTTGTACCCCGAGGCGCGAACACAACTAGAGCGGGCTCTGGAGTTGGAGCGGCAAGTGCTGGGAGCCGAAGATCAAAAAACGCTGACAACCGCGAGGAGCCTTGGATATCTGGCCTTTCGACAGGGGAAGGATGCGGAGGCCGAGAACATCCTAACGGATACGGCTGAGATCCAACGCCGGGTGCTGGGTCCGGAGCATGCGGAAACGCTGGCATCCATGCTGAGGCTGGAATCGGTGTACGAGCACGAGACAAAGTATGCGAAGGCGGAGGCACTCGCTTCGCAGTTGGTGGAACTTCGGCGCCGAAAGTTGGGTCCAGAGAGTCCTTCCACACTGGCGTCCATGATGAGCTTAGGCCAAGTCTACGACGATGAGGGTAAGTACGAGCAGGCGGAAAAGCTCGAGAACCAGGTCGTAGACGGTTTCCGACGCGTTTTGGGGCCCGAGCATCCCAACACGCTAGGAGCCATGAACAATCTGGCGCTGGTCTACATTGGTGAGAGCAAGTACTCTGAGGCCGAGACTCTGATGGGACAGACCTTGGATATAAAGCGCCGTGTGTTAGGTCCAGACCATCCTGACACGCTGATCACCATGAATAATCTAGCCGGGGTCTATCAAGATGACGGCAAGTTTGCCAAATCCGAGACGGTCATAAGCGAGTCACTGGAAATACGCCGGCGCGTACTGGGGCCGGAGCATCCCGATACGTTGGAATCCATGCACAACCTGGCGCGAGCAAATTTTCTGCAAGGCAAATATGAGCAAGCCGAAGCGCAATTTAGCCAAACGGTGGAGATCCGGCGGCGCCTGCTCGGCGGCGAACACGGTAAAACTCTGCTTTCGATGTGGATGCTCGCGGCTGTCTACACTGCGGAGAGTAAATATGCGCGGGCCGAACCGCTGTTCAAGGAGACTCTGGAGACCAGCCAGCGCGTGCTGGGCCCGGAGCATCCGTACACAATTGGAGAGCTTGAAGGTTTGGAGTTTATGTACCAACGAAAGGAGGACTATGCGAAGGCGGAGAGTGTTGCTGCAGACGTCTTATCGAGGCAGCGGCACCGCTTCTCGGGAGTGAAGAACGAGCATACAGTTTCGTCGGCACTTGATCTGGGGCTGGCCTATGCCTCGGAAGAAAAGTTCGCGGAGAGCGAGCCGCTAGCGCGCGAGGCCCTAGAGTTCTACCAGAAGCAACTACCTGATGATTGGCAACGATATCGCGCTGAGAGCCTACTGGGGGCGAGCCTGGCCGGGGAGAAGAAATATGGAGAGGCAGAACCGCTGCTCACAGAAGGATATCAGGGGATGATGGCGCGGAGAGACAAGATAGCAAGTCCGGATCGATACCACCTGGATCGTGCGAGGGAATGGCTGGTCCAATTGTATGTGGCGTGGGGCAAGCCGGAGAGAGCGGCGGAGTGGAGAAAGAAACAAAACAGGTGAAAAATGGAGCGCTACACATGCTGGAGAGGAGGACGCCCTAAAGGGCGTCGCCACGACTGGAGGCTATGCGGAGGACGAAAGAAAGCGGCAGCAGAGCTGCCGCACTCCAGGTTAGCGGGCGGTCCAGCCGCCGTCGATTAGGATGGTGTGGCCGGTGATGAGTGAGGCGGCGGGCGAGGCGAGGAAGACGACAGCGCCGGCGACTTCGACGGGTTCACCGATGCGGTGGAGGGCGGCGATGCGCTCGATGACGTCGGCGCGAAACGCGGGGTCGGAGAGCGCTTCGTCGGTGCCCGGAGTGGCGATGAACGTGGGAGCGACGGCGTTCACCGTGATGTTGTGTGGGCCCCACTCGACGGCGAGACATTTTGTCAGGTGCGAAACCGCGGCTTTGCTGGCGCAGTAGACGGATTCGGTGGGCAAGGCGGCGAATGCGGCTTGCGAACTCATATTGATGATGCGGCCACCCTTTTGGCGCATCATGAGTTTTGCGGCGGCCTGACTGGCGAAGAAAGTGGACTTCAAATTTAGAGCGAGAGTGAAGTCGAAGTCGCGTTCGTTGACGTCGAGCGCGAGGCCACTGATTCCGTTGCCAGCGTTGTTGACGAGAATGTCCAGCCTTCCGAAATGATCCGCGGCTTTTTGAATGGCGCCCGAGATTTGAGCGAGATCGGTGACGTCCATTTGAAGAGGCAAAGCTTTGCGGCCCATGGATTGAATCTCGCGGACGAGGGTGGACGCGCCGCTGACGTCGCGTAAGCCGAGAGCGATGTCGGAGCCGGCGTTGGCCAAGGCGAGAGAAATGGCGCGGCCGAGTCCGCGAGCTGCTCCGGTGACGAGGGAGACTTGGCCGGAGAGATCGAAGCTGGGAAATTGAGACATGGTGGCTCCCTGAGCTGGAAGGATGGCGGCTGAATTCTGCGAGAAAGATGGTGCTTAGAATTGAGGGGAACGTCAACTGGAGCGGGGAGGCGGATGCCGGGCTTACGGTGTTCGGACGAGGTGAGTTATTCCTGGGGTGAGCCGAGTGCTTCGGCTTGTTCTTTGAGGAAGATTTCGACGCGACTTGTGGTCCAGACGGCGACGCCGGTGCCGAAGAAGTCGGCGTCTTCGGTCCAGATGGAGCAGGCCAGGGCGAGAGCGGAGGCGAGGACGGGCCAGTCGCTTTCATCGCGGCCGCGCAATCGCTGGCGGGCTTCGGCTTCGAAGACGCCATAAAGTTCCGGGGTAACCGTTTCTATGAAGTTTCGCAGGTCGTCTAGCGACGGTGAGAGGTCAGCATGAGGTTTGCCGCGTCTTTTGAAGATAATAGGCAAATACTTCTTCGCATCGCGGAAGGCAACGTCAGGCGCGAAGAATCGGGTACCCTGGTTTTGGTAAAACTCGATGAGCTGCCGGACACGCCGCCCGAGAATGGCACGGATGAGGATATTTGCGTCGAGAACGATCATGTCAGCGGGCAGTGCGATTCCCGCGGCGACGGAGCTCCTTGAACTCGGCCACGAACTCTTCTTCGTCGACGTCCGCCAGGGCTTCGGCGAGGCGCTTCGATGCGGCCTTGAGCTCGGAAAGATCGGCGGTTTTTGGGCGTTTGCGGCGCGTGGGAACGTAGACGCCTAGAGTCTCGCCGCGGCGGGTGACGGCAACCGGGGTGTCTGATTCGAGGAAACTGGCGATACGCTCGCGGAACTCGCGCACGCCGACTTTGATGGTGGCCATGATTTGTGCTCCTACGTACATATAGTGTACACGTAAGCGTACACATGAGCAAGGGACCTGTCAGGTGCAGCACGCACTGAAGGGCGGCTCTACAGATACTCCGGCTATTCCGGAAACGGCCGTCGAAATCTGCGCGCGGTCGAGCGGATGGCACCGACCAAGAGCAACAAGAAACCGCATAGGAACATGATTACGGGCACGATGAGGAGCGTGAACGTCCAATAGTGGACGTTCACTAACGGAAGCAGACTCATCCAAGTGACAACGGCAGTGGCCAATACAACTACCCCCATCAACAGGGCCACTGGAGGGCGAAGTTTGCGCGACAGAATTGCAGATAAGGCGAACAAAAGCACGAAGGCTACGAAGAGCAGAAAAAGAGCGAAGCCGGGGATGTAAGAGTAGATGCCGCGGCGGGACATCTGATCGGAGTCGAACTTCAGCAGCCGGAATGCAACAACCGCGAGGGCGATGCTGGCCAACGGCATGTAAATAAATTTGCGCATCACCGGTTTCCTAGGAGCGGAGGAGCCAGGAGGAGATGACGAGGCGCTGGATTTCGGAGGTGCCTTCGTAGATTTCGGTGATGCGGGCGTCGCGGTAGTTGCGTTCGACAGGGTATTCGCGGGAGTAGCCGTTGCCGCCGTGGATTTGGATGGCTTTGTGGGTGACGCGAGTGGCCATTTCGCTGGCGAAAAGTTTGGCGATGGCGGCGTCCATGCTGAAACGGGCGCCGGTGTCTTGCTTCCAGGCGGCTTTGCGGACGAGGAGGCGGGCGGCGTCGAGGTCGGTGGCCATGTCGGCGAGCATGAATTGGATGGCTTGGAATTGCGAGATGGGATGGCCGAAGGCGAGGCGTTCCTGGGCGTAGGTGCGTGCGGCTTCAAAAGCGCCTTGGGCGATGCCGGTGGCTTGCGCGGCGATGCCGATGCGGCCGCCGTCGAGCGTGGAGAGCGCGACTTTGTAGCCTTCGCCTTCGTTGCCGATGCGATTGGCGGCGGGGACTTCGCAGTCGGTGAAAATTAATTCGCAGCAGGCAGTGGCGCTGATGCCAAGTTTTTTTTCTTCCTTGCCGTTTTTGAAGCCAGGCGTGCCTTTTTCGACGACGAGCGCGGTGATGCCTTTTTCGCCTTTTTCGGGATGCGTGTTGACGTAGACGATGGCCGCGTCGGCGGCACCGCCGTTGGTGATCCAGGCTTTGGTGCCGTTGAGAATATATTTGTCGCCGCGAAGGACGGCTTTGGTTTGCAGTGCGGCGGCGTTGGAGCCGGCTTGGGGCTCAGTGAGCGCGTAGCAGCCGATTTTTTCGCCGCGGGCGTAGGGCTCGAGGAATTGCTTTTTTTGGTCGGCGGTGCCGTAGCGGTGGATGGGAGCGCAGTAGAGAGAATTTTGGACGGAGAGAATGACGCCGGTGGAAGCGCAGCAGCGAGAAATTTCTTCGATGACGATGGTGTAGGCGACGTGGTCGAAGCCGGCGCCGCCTTCGGATTCGGGGATGGCGATGCCGGTGAGGCCGAGTTCGGCGGCTTTTTGGAAGGTGGCGCGGGGAAAGTGGCCGGATTCGTCGAGTTCCTTGGCTAGGGGGCGGACTTCGGATTCGGCGAATTCGCGGACGGTTTTTTGGAGGAGGGATTGTTCTTCGGTGAGGTCGAGATTCATGGATAGGAGTAGTTTAGCGCAGAAGATGGAAAAAGATTTACACAGAGGGCGCAGAGGACACAGAGGGCACGGAGAAGAGAAAAGCAGATTCCTTCCGACAGGGTCGGAACCTTCGGTCGCTTCGCTCGGAATGACAATGTTGCAGGTTAGGATGATCCAGACGGAGATACACAGAGACTAGGTGGCTAGAGCTTTGCGGAGGCGATCATAGGTTACGGACAATTCTTCGGGGTGGACGCGGGTTTCGCCGGTGACGGTCATGAAATTGGAATCGCCGAACCAGCGCGGCAAGACGTGAAGGTGCAAGTGTCCGGCTACGCCGGCTCCGGCGGCGCGGCCCAGGTTCATGCCGAGATTCATGCCGTCCGGTTTGTAATTTAATTGGAAGGATTTTTCGACGCGCTGCGCGAGCTGCATCATTTCGGCGAGAGCCTCCGCGTCGCACAAGTTCAATTCGGCGACGTGCGCGTAGGGGACGATCATGATGTGGCCCGAGGTGTACGGGAAACGGTTGAGGATGATGAAAGATTTCGCGCCGCGAAAGGCGATGAGTGTTTCGTCGTCCTTGTTGCGCGCGAGGGCCTCGCAAAAAATGCAATCGGGCTGCTTGCCGGCGGTCACTTGCTCCATGTACTGGTAGCGCCATGGGGTCCAGAGATAGTCCATCGCGAGGCGTCCTCAGAAACAGAAGTTGCGCGGACAGCATAACGCAAAACGCGGCGCGCGGCGCACGGGCTTCGGCTAGAACGCAAGACGAACACGCGCTGCGAAATTCAATTTTGTTTGGAAGAGCCGAGTGGCCTAAGGATGCTTTGCGTCGCCGGCAGCGGGCGCGCCAGCGGGCGTTGCTCCCGCGGATGCTGCCGCTTCCGAACTGTTCACAAAATCCTTGAGCTCTTTGCTGGGCTTGAAGAAAGGAATCTTCTTCGGAGGCACTTCAACTTTCGCACCCGTCTTGGGATTGCGGCCGATGCGGCCGCGGCGCTGGCGCGTGCGGAAGCTGCCGAAACCGCGAATTTCGATTTTGTCGCCCTTCTGGAGAGATTCAATAATGCTGTCGAAGATGGTCTCGACGATGGTCTCGGAGTCGGAGCGCTTGAGCTCCGTGATGCGCTCGACCTCTTGGATGAGGTCGGCCTTCGTCAGCGTGAGTGGCTTGGTCATCGTGCCTTTGCCTCGTTGCAGAGCCAGAATATCAGCGCCCGCAGGTTCTTGGTGCGAAACGGCTTAGCAGGGCGAAACGCACCCGGTTGCCCTTCTTCCTATCACTAAATTGACCCGCAGGTAAATGAAATTGTGCTGCCCTACTGCCTTGCCGCCGGGGCCCCTGGGAAGTGCAGCCCGGTTTGCCACAAGAGAAATGTGCCGCCTGCCCTCGATTCAGATTACCGGGCCGACAATTTCGACTTGAGCGCGTCGCCGATCGTCGCGGTCGAGGAAGACTTCGACGTGGACGTGGAGCGATATTGCTCGATCTCCTTGCGCTCGATCTGCTTGGCGGCGGCGCGATAACTCAAACCGATGCGGCGCGTCTCGGGGCTGATCTTGATGATCTTGAAATCGTACTCTTTGCCGGGCTCGAGAGGACCGGCACTCTTCAGCGGGCCGGTGCTGGTGCGGTGCATGGGAGAGTGGCCTTCGTCGCGGCGCTTGCGCTCCTCGATCTCGGTGTTGTGGCAGAGAGCTTCGATGTTGTCGCCGAGTTCGACGAAAGCGCCGAAAGTGGCGATGCGCGAAACTTTGCCTTTGACGATCTGGCCGACTCTGTGCTGCTTGAACCACTCGCCCCAAATGTCGTTCACCTGCTTGATGCCGAGAGAGACGCGGCGATTATCCGGATCGATCTTAAGAACCTTGGCGGTGACCGGTTCGCCCTTTTTGAAAACTTCGTGAGGATTCTTGATGCGCTCCGTCCAGCTAACGTCGCCGACGTGGACGAGTCCGTCAAAGCCCTCTTCGATTTCAACAAAAGCGCCGAACTCCGCGATGTTGCGGACTTTTCCGGTGACGATGGTGCCGACCGGGTACTTATCCGCAACGAGCAGCCAGGGATCGGGGAGCGCTTGCTTGATACCGAGAGAGACGCGGCGGTCGCTAGGCTTGATGTCCAAGACGATGACGTCAACTTCGTCGCCGACTTTGGCGACCTTCGAAGGATGCTGGACTTTTTTCGACCAGCTTAACTCGGTGACGTGGACGAGGCCTTCGATGCCTTGCTCGAGCTCGACGAAAACGCCGTAGTCCACGACGCCAACAACTTTGCCCCTGACTTTGCCGCCGGCGGGATATTTTTCCGCGGCATTCACCCAGGGATCGGGCATCAATTGCTTCAAGCCGAGCGAGACGCGCTGCTTTTCCTTGTCGAATTTGAGGATGATGACGTCGAGCTCCTGCTCCGGCTTCACCAGGTCGGAGGGATGTTTAACACGGCCCCAGCTGAGGTCGGTGAGATGAAGCAGGCCGTCGATACCGCCGAGGTTGACGAAGGCGCCGTATTCGGTGACGTTTTTCACGTGGCCATGGACGACTTGTCCTTCGGTGAGCGTGTCCATCAACTGGGCGCGCTTGGCGTGGAGTTCTTCCTCGAGGATAGCGCGGCGGCTTACGACGACGTTGCCGCGGCGGCGGTTCAGCTTGGTGACGCGCACTTGCACGTCGGTGCCCGTGAGGTCGTCGAGGTTCTGCGTGGGGCGAAGATCAAACTGCGAGCCGGGCAGGAACGCGCGAACACCGATGTCCACGACGAGGCCGCCCTTGATGCGGTCCACCACTTTGCCGGTGATGGTTTCCTTGGCCTTGTAAGCGGCTTCGATTTTTTCCCAAGTGCGGCGGCGGAGAACTTTTTGATAGGAGAGAATCGTGAATCCGTCTTTGTGCTCGCCGGTGCGCTGTACTTCGATGGTGGCGTTCGGCTCGGGACGCGGGATTTCCGTTTCGGAGAATTCAGCTGCGGGGATCAGGCCTTCGGTTTTTCCGCCGAGGTCCACGACGACACCATGCTCGGTGTAGGCGACAACCTTTACTTCGATGATTTCGCTTTGCGAGGCAGCTTCGTGCTGCTCGTCGTACTGCTCCATCAGCTTGCTCATCTCTTCCGAGCCGGCGGCTTCTTCGGCGGCGGCAGTGGCTTCGGCGTCGGCGGGAGCAGGAGCTGGGTGAGATTCCGCTGCCGCGGGAGCTTCCGCAGCTTTCGCGTGTTCCTGTGCAGCGTCGCTCGCGGGTGCGGGAGGCTCCGGGGCGCTGTCGTGTGCCACAGGCTCGGGCGCACTTGCTTGCGCCGCGTTTACTTCCTCGGTGGTGCCGTTCGGAGTTGGTTCTGAATCAGGTGCGGGTGCAGCTGCTGCGGCTGAGGACTGGTTGTCGTGGTCGGGTAACATGGTTGTTGGCCTCCGGAAGATAACTTCTATTCTGTCCACCCCGGGTATCCCGGGATAACGCAAAACGTCGATAAGATTCCTTGCGAATTCCCTGACAGGGTTTCTACAAGGAGGTTAACCGCCGAGCGGTCATTCGGGACAATGCTGCGAGCGTTTCGAGGCGCACTGCAACTTTAAAAGGATACTCGCGGCGTCCGCTTTGTGTCAATGAACAGGAGCTCCTGACAGAGGATCCGATGGAGCGCTAGGCCGCAAGACCCAGTCATCAACGGACTCGTCGCCACCATTCATTCTATCTTGGCGATTCCGAGAAACAGTAGCGCGGAACTACAAATCAATCCCCAGTGTCTTGAGGAGTTTCTTGGCACGCTTAGGCTCCCCGAGCAAATTTTCCCCGCGCTCGGAGCAGCATTTTAGAAAAAGCTCGCACATAGGATTCGGCTGGCCGAATTCGGCGCGGATGCTCGTAATTTCTTCCGCTAATTCCGATAGTCGCGCCGCCTCCGTCCAGCGTAGAAACCTGGCGGCTTCGGGATTTTGATTCTGACCAAACAAGCCCCAGCGCCCGTTTGCGCATTCTTTCAGGCACGGTATCAGTAGGGAATCGAATTCTGTTTCCAGTGCGCTTAGTCGTTGCTCGATTGGCGATCCTCGCATGGCAACATACTAAGCGCGGGCGTGGCCGGCTTGGGTACTTTCGCGCCGGAAATCCGGGGCGACCATTTCGATGGTTCGGCACATTTCGAAAAGGCGAGAGCGCATGCGGGTGCCGATTCTTTGGTCGAGGGAATCTTCGCGGGTGGGCATGACTAGTTTTCCGCTGGGGAGGCGCGTGGCTTCGCCTTCTTGAGCGGGATTGTCGTAGTAGTTTGTCGTGATGATGGTGGTGCGGCGTTCGTTGTAGCGGGCATTCAGCACGATGCCGACGATGTCGCGGACCCAATCCGAGGGTTTGCTTGCGCCGAGATCGTCAAGTACGAGAATTTCGACCGTGCGGATGGGTTCGAGAATACCCATTTCAGTGGATTCGCTGGCCGGGTTGTAGCTGGCTTGGATTTCTTTCAGGAGTTCGCGGTAATCGCAAAAGAGACCGGCGTGTCCGCGGCGAATTAGATCCTTCAATGCAGCGACGGCGAGATGGGTCTTGCCTACGCCAGAGGGACCCATCAGCAGCAGGCCTTTTTCCGCGGCGCCCGGATAATCGCGAACAAAACCCTGCGTCAGGAGCTTTGCTTTTTTCAGCGAATCCGTTTGCTGCGGTGTTGCGCCTACGTCAGTGCTGTAGCTTTCAAAATCGCAATGTTCGTAGCGTTTGGGGATGTGGGCGCGTTCGATGACGCGTTCGGCGCGGTCTTGCATACCACAGTCGCAGGCGACGGCTACTCTGCCGACGGCTCCGTCCGAGCGGGGGACGAGCTTCCAGCCGGTGCCTTTGCAGAGCGTGCAGTTCTCGAGCGACATGCGGACAGCATACGTTTGCGGGGGCGGAACGGCAAGGTGTGAGATGTGGGAATTCGAGGATCGATTGGCGATGGTGTGGCGGGTTTTCTCAACACAGAGTTCACAGAGGAGACAGAGCGAATCGAGAAAAGATAAGGCAGCGGCGCAGAGTTAGCAGAGGTTTCGCAAAGAAGAGCGAGGAGAATAGAGAAGACGGAGCTAAGAGGTGCGCGAGATGCGCGGAGTAGCGCGCACGATGGCGTGGCGGGGTTCTCTATTTTGGGAATGCGAAGACGCCACGCGGGAGAGTTCCTGCTGGACTACGGTGGCGAACTCGGTCATTTGGCGTTCCATTTCGACCATTTTTTCGCGCATGTTCAGGATGATTTCGATGCCGGCGAGATTTACGCCCATGTCGCGCGCGAGGGTTAGGATTACGTCGAGGCGCTCGAGGTCGGAATCGGTGTAGAGGCGGGTGTTGCCTTGTGAACGGGAGGGCTTGAGCAAACCGACGCGCTCGTAAAGGCGGAGCGTTTGCGGGTGCAATTTATAAAGCTCGGCTACGGCGCTGATCATGTAGCCGGCTTTGGCCCGTTTTCTGGCTCGTTGTGGCATTTGGTGCTCTTTCTACCAGAGGGCACGATGTATCGTGCCCCTACATTCAAATTTCCGCTAGACTCCGGCTTTGGCTCGTTTTCTGGCTCGTTGCGGCATTTGGTGCTCTTTCTACCAGAGGGCACGATGTATCGTGCCCCTACATTCAAATTTCCGTTAGACTCCGGCTTTGCTGAACAAATCCTTGCGAGGATCCTCGGGCGCGACCGTCTCAAGTTCTTTCATCAGGTTGCGCACGCGCTCATCAGTCGGCTGCGGAACGACGACTTGAATCTCGACGTATTGATCGCCACGTGTGCCGGTGCGGGCGCTTGGCACGCCCTTTTCTTTCAGGCGCAAAGTTTTGCCGCTGTTGGTTCCGGGCGGAATGCGGACCAGCGAGCGGCCGTCAATCGTGGGCACTTCGACTTTCGCGCCTAATGTGGCTTCCGTCACCGTTACGGGGACTTCGGTGTACAAATCGTCGCCGCGGCGTTCGAAAAAGGAGTGCGATTTCACGTCCACGCGCAGATACAAATCGCCTGGAGGCGCGCCCATCGTGCCCGCGTTGCCCTTGCCAGGAACGCGCACGCGCGAACCGCTGGCCACACCTGCGGGAATGCGGACGTCGATGGTTTCCGTACGGCGCAGGCGGCCTTCGCCACTGCACGTTGGGCAGACCTTGCGGATTTTGCCTGTGCCGCCGCAGCGCGTGCAGGGAACGTTGAATTTCATTTTGCCTGCGGCTTGCTGGATGGTGCCCGAGCCGTGGCAAGTTGGGCAGGTCTGCGCGGAGCCGATCGCGCCCGTGCCGTGGCAGGTGTCGCAAGTATCGAGGCGCGTGATGGTCAGTTTCTTGACGGCGCCGCGGACGGCGTCCCAAAAGTCGATCTCGATCTGATATTCGAGGTCACCGCCGGGCTCGTGCTCGGGTTCCGCGCTAACGCCGCGGCCCCCGCGGAAAAACTGGCTGAAGAGATCGCGGAAACTGGCGTTGCCGCCTTGCGCGCCCGACCCGCCGCCAAAATCAAAGCCGTTAAAATCGAAATTGACGCCTTCGCCGTCCTGCTGCGGTCCGCCGCCTGGCCCGCCGGCAGGAATGTTGTCGCTGTAAAAGCCGAACTGGTCGTACATCTGGCGTTTTTTCGTGTCGGAAAGAACGTCGTAGGCTTCCTGCAATTGCTTAAATTTTTCTTCCGAGGATTTATCGCCAGGATTCAGGTCAGGATGGTATTTGCGCGCGAGTTTGCGGAAAGCCGTGCGAATGTCCTTTGCGCTGGCTTTTTTCGCGACGCCTAAGAGGTCGTAATAGTCTTGTTTGCTTGTCGTTGCCATGATTGGGATTGTTGCCGCAACAAAAGTCGTAGGGGCACGATATATCGTGCCCCTACGATTACAGCCTTAGTTAGTTCGGCCGCTTGGTTTCGTCGACGTCCACGTATTCGGCGTCAATCACGTCGCCGGGTTTTTTGTCCTGCGGTGCGCCGCTCGAACCAGAGCCTGGGGCACCGCTGGCACCAGCACCTGCGCTAGCCGCGCCGGCTTGCTGTGCGCCTGCCGCTTCATTGGCCTTGTAGAGGATCTCGGCAATCTTGTGCAAAGACTTCTCGAGGTTCTCCGTGGCGGAGCGCAAGCGAGCCGTGCCGCCTTCGGCGATGGCTTTCTTGGCTTCTTCGATGGCGTCTTCGGCCGTCTTGACGTCCGACTCCGCAATCTTCTCGCGGTTTTCGCGGATCATCTTCTCCGCTTGATAAAGGATGCCATCGAGCCGGTTGCGCGCTTCGACTTCTTCCATGCGTCGGCGGTCATCTTCCGAGTGGGATTCGGCCTCGGTCCTCATTTTTTCGGCTTCTTCCTTGGTCAAGCCGCTCGAAGCAGTAATGGTGATTTTCTGCTCCTTGTTGGTGGCCTTGTCCTTCGCGCTGACGTTCAAGATGCCATTGGCGTCGATGTCAAAGGTCACTTCGATTTGCGGAGTGCCGCGCGGCGCCGGCGGAATGCCGTCCAGCTTGAACTTGCCAAGCGAGCGGTTGTCCGTGGCGAACTTGCGCTCGCCTTGCAGCACCTGGATTTCCACGCCGGGTTGATTGTCCGCAGCCGTCGAATACGTTTCGACTTTGCGCGTCGGGATCGTGGTGTTGCGCGGGATTTGCACGGTCATCACGCCGCCGAGCGTTTCGACGCCAAGAGAAAGCGGCGTCACGTCGAGCAGCAGGATGTCCTTCACTTCGCCCGCCAATACCGCGCCCTGGATCGCGGCGCCTACCGCGACGACTTCGTCGGGGTTCACGCCCTTGTGCAGCTCTTTCTCCCCGAAGAAGGTGCGCACGATCGATTGCACCTTGGGGATGCGCGTCGAGCCGCCGACCATCACGACTTCCTGAATGTCGTTCGGCGACATCTTCGCGTCTTCCAGAGCTTGCTTGACCGGCTTCATCGACTTGTCAAGCAAATCGCCCATCAACTGCTCGAGGCGCGTGCGCGTCAGCTTCTGCTGCATGTGAATGGGGCCGTTCGCACCCGCCGTGATGAACGGCAGATTGATCTCCGTCTCCATCATTTGCGAGAGTTCGATCTTGGCCTTTTCCGCGGCTTCCTTCAGGCGTTGTAGCGCCATTTTGTCTTTGCCGAGGTCGATGC
Source organism: uncultured Acidobacteriota bacterium (assembly GCA_963718945.1). GTDB lineage: Bacteria > Acidobacteriota > Terriglobia > Acidiferrales > UBA7541 > Acidiferrum. The sequence continues at coordinate 34,281 of CAVRAJ010000004.1, forward strand.
TGTTCTCTTTCTTGAACTCGTCAATCAACCAGTCCACGATGCGCTGGTCGATGTCGTCGCCGCCAAGGTGGGTATCGCCGTTGGTGGACTTCACTTCGACGACGCCCGCGCCAACTTCCAGCACGGAAATATCGAACGTCCCGCCGCCGAGATCGTATACGGCGATGGTTTCGTCGCTCTTCTTTTCGAGGCCGTAGGCCAATGCCGCGGCTGTGGGCTCGTTGATAATGCGAACTACTTCTAGTCCGGCGATTTCGCCTGCTTGCTTGGTGGCTTGGCGCTGCGCGTCATTGAAGTAGGCGGGCACCGTGATCACCGCTTTGCCGACTTTTTCGCCGAGAAAATCTTCCGCGGCGGACTTCAATTTGCCCAGGATCATCGCGGAAATCTGCGGCGGGCTGTATACCTTGCCGAAAATCTCGACGCGCGCATCGTCATGCTCACCCTTGACGACTTTGTAGGGAATCCGCTTCATCTCTTCGCCCACTTCATCATAGCGGCGACCCATGAAGCGCTTGATCGAATAAACCGTATTTTCGGGATTCGTAACCGCCTGGCGTTTCGCTACTTGTCCCACGAGGCGCTCTCCGCCCTTGGTGATGGCGACAACCGAAGGGGTGGTGCGCGCGCCTTCCTGGTTCGGGATCACTACCGGTTCTCCACCTTGCATTACGGCTACGACCGAGTTTGTGGTCCCCAGGTCAATTCCTATAATCTTGCTCATCGGTGCTATTCCTTTCAGAACCCGTCTGCATCACTGGCCACCCGTAGGCTGGGAATCCGGGATGGGCCGAGGTCAATGGCGTGCTCCTGGTCCAGTTCGAGGGCAAGTGTACAACTTGAGTGTGTCTTTGTCAAGTTTTCTTATATTATAGATAACTAATGCATTTTCAATGGCATGCGAGAATGAATCCGCCCTGACTCATCATTCCCGCCAAGAATAGCGCGTTCAAGCCTTGCCTATTTCGAAAACGAACGAAGCCTTCGAGGGATTTATCTGTAGAAACCTGTGATAGGCTGGCGGAGAGATTGCATCTCACATTCTTAGGCATTTGCAGGAGGGTCGCGTGAGTCGTCGCGCTGTCTTTACCGTGGCTGTGGTTTTTGCCTTTATCGGGGCGCGTTTGCTTGTGAATCGAGGCATTCATCCCGTTTCGGCGGCGCGTTACAGCCCCAAAGCGGATACCGTTGCTGTGCCCGAGGCAAAGCTCGCGGCACCTGCGAGCGAAGTCAGCACTGCTCCCATCACTGGCAACGAGGGCCCAAACAACGAACTGAGTTCGACGGCAACGCCAGTGAGGGCGCCGGAATCGAGTAATGCTGTGCCGCGAACTGTGGCCACGGAGTCTGTGGATGGCGTGAATGACATCGATCCCCACAAAGCCTTCGGCTCGAAGAACGCGCCTGTGGTGATGGAAGTTTTCAGCGATTACCAATGCCCTTCGTGCCGGGCGTTCTACCTGAGCACCAACCGGCAGCTGATGGACAGCTACGTGAGCACCGGCAAAGTTTTTCTGATTCATCGCGATTTTCCTCTGCCCATGCACGCGTATTCGCGGGTGGCGGCGCGTTATGCAAGGGCGGCCGCGGAGATCGGAAAGATTGAGCCCGTCGAACAGACGCTATACGAGAATCAGGAGAAATGGGAGCAGACCGGGGACATCGATGGCACGGTTGCCGCCGCGCTTACGTCCGCAGAAATGAACAAAGTCCGCGCGTTGGTCAAGGGGGGAAACCTGGAGCCGCTTATCAATAAGGACTACGAACTTGGGCAAATGTACCGCGTGAACTCGACGCCGACATCGGTCTTTCATTGCAAGGGGCAGACGTATCCTTACGCCGGCATGATGAACTACGAGACCCTGAGCCAATTTTTGAATCAGTTATTGAGCCAGAAGTAGGAAAGCTTTACGTCCCGGCGCATGAGACGTTTTCCATGATGCAATCGAGCCCGCTCAATTATCGCCGCGCGGTTATCTGGATCGGCCGGCTCGTTCTGGGCGGCATCTTCATTTACGCGGGCTACTCGAAGGCTTTTCTTCCGAACACGAACCTGTGGCCTTTTTTCATTTTGAAATTTTCCATATCCATGAACATCTCGAATTTCGCCGCACAGGTAGCGGCTTTCAAGTTGCTGCCGGCTTGGGGAGTACAGTTCGTCGCCCACACGCTGCCCTTCACGGAAATCATTCTCGGTCTGCTCCTCCTAATTGGCTGGCGCCTGCGCATCTGGGCTGCGCTGCTCACGCTCATCATGCTGGGCTTCTTCAGTGTTGTGCTGTGGGCGTATCTGCTGCATATGGACATCAATTGCGGTTGCTTCGCGGTGCCCGAACCGATCAATCTCAAGAAAGTTTTGGAGGACGCGGCGCTCTCTGGGCTCGCCGTGATAATGACCATTTTCGCATTTATAGAAGCCCGTCAGCCGCATCCGTGGGCGGCAAAAGAAACGAGCCAGGCGCAAGCGTAGTTCCCCAAGGGCGAGGAAGTCCTGCGTAGTAGACTGAACCGATGAAGACTCTGGATGAGTACTTAGAGCTTGCAGCAATCGCGCACGGGCACCTCTGCGCGGGGCAGGTGCTGGGAGTGCGGCTGGCGATGGTCGGGTTGCTCGAGCTGGGGATTGAAGACCCGGTTGCCGAACGAAAGCGCATCGTCACTTACGTCGAGATAGACCGCTGCGTTACGGACGCCGTCGCGCTGGTCGCCAATTGCAGGCTGGGAAAGCGCGCGCTGAAATTTCGCGATTGGGGCAAAGTGGCAGCGACATTTGTTGATATGCAGACGGGCCGCGCCGTGCGCATCGCCGCAAAGGAATCCTCGAAGCAAGCCGCGCGCGAAATGTTTCCGGAAATGGCAAAAGACGCAGGGCAGCAGAAGGCTTACGCCTCGCTAGCTGACGACGTTCTATTCGACAAACAGTGGGTAAAGGTCGTGGTGTTGCCCGAGGACCTGCCTGGGTTCAAAGGCCCGCGCGTGGTATGCGCCGAGTGTGGCGAAGGCATCAATTTCAAGCGCGAAGTCATGGCAGGCAATCGGATTCTCTGCCGTTCCTGCGCTGGCGAAAGATATTATGAGCCGGCTGGTGATTCCTGAAAGGCGACCTATCTCCTGCAAAACACATTCCTGCAAATCGTTCTGCGATAGAATTAACTTTCGATGCTGAGTTTGCCTCCGATCACGTTGCGGCTGCGCGGCTGGAAACTGATTGACCGCGTCGCGCTGGCCTTTCTTTTGCTTTGTTCCATTGCGCTGGGAGCAGCGTGCGGATTGTTGTTTGTGTATGCGAGCGATTTGCCGGAAATACGCGCGCTGGAAACGTACCGCCCTACCGTTGTCACCGAGGTGTATGCCGATGACGGGCAGCTCGTTGGCAGCTTCGCGCTACAGCGGCGCATTCTGATGACCTACGAGCAGTGCCCCAAAGTTCTCTACAACGCGGTAACCGCCATCGAGGACCAGCACTTTGAAGAGCACTGGGGCATCGACTTTCCGCGCATCGCCGGAGCCGTTTGGCGCAAGATTCTGAAGGGCGGCAAGGCGCAAGGCGCCAGCACCATCACCATGCAGCTGGCCGGCAATCTATTTCTGGACCGCAGCGAGATCAGTTTCCGCCGCAAAATGCAGGAGATTCTGCTGGCCCTGCAAATCGAACGGCACTACACGAAGCCGCAAATTTTTACGATGTACGCAAATCAGGTGTATTTGGCGCACGGCAATTACGGGTTCGCCGCAGCCGCGCAGTTTTATTTTGGAAAGTCCGTCTCCGACTTGAAGCTGCAGGAGGCTGCGCTGCTCGCTGGGATGATTCGCGGGCCGATCTATTCGCCGCTGTCTGACCCCGCGCGCGCTCTTGCGCGCCGCAACCTGGTGCTTCGCCGCATGGAGGAAGAAGGGAAGATCACTCCCGCCGAGGAAGTGGCCGCACAGAAAACGCCGCTCGGCCTGCACCTGCAGTTCCCGCGCAACGACCTGGCGCCGTATTTCTTCGAAGAAATCCGCAAGTATCTCGAGTCAACATACGGAACGGAAGCAGTCCATGAGCGCGGCCTTCGTGTTTACACCACGCTCAACGTGAAAATGCAGCTGGCTGCCAATCAAGCGCTGCGCGATGGCCTGCACAGCTATGACCGGCGCCACGGCTGGCGCGGCAATCTTCCAAATATCCTGCACGACAATTTGGGGATGCTGGATACCTACGAGGACGAAGACTGGCATCATCCCATCGAAAAAGGCTCGTACGTCACGGGGCTGGTCCTTGCGGTAGACGATCGCTATGCCACGATTAAAATCGGGACCTATCGCGCGATTCTTTCGCCGCCGGATTTTACCTGGACTGGCCGCAAAAAGCCCACAGACCTGCTAAAGGCCGGTGATCTCGCCCAGTTCTCGATTCAGGAACTTCATGAAGCAACGGCTCGCGTGCAACTCGAGCAGCAGCCCGGCCCGCAAGCCGCGCTTCTGACGATCGACAACGCCACGGGCGAAATTAAAGCCATGGTCGGCGGCTACAGCTTCGAAGACTCGAAGTTCAACCGTGCGACGCAGGCCTACCGGCAGGTGGGCAGCTCATTCAAGGTTTATCTCTACGCGGACGCACTTGAAAAAGGCGCCTCTCCGTTTGACACCATCTCGGACACGCCTTTTACAGCTATCAGCGGCGGCCAGCCATATTCGCCGCACAATTATGACGAGAAATACGAAGGCACGATTACATTGCGCCGGGCTCTCGCAGGTTCCCGCAACGTTCCGGCCGTCAAGCTCGCGGAAAAAGTCGGCATCAATTCCGTGGTGGACATGGCGCGCCGATTCGGCATTACCACGCCGCTGCCTCCTTATCTCCCGCTGGTGCTTGGAGCAGCGGATATGAAACTCCTCGAACATGTCTCAGCGTTCACGGTCTTCCCGGATGACGGAATACGCATCGACCCGCACATGATTCGCCGCGTGACTAGCTACGATGGCGCGCTGCTCGAAGAAGCGCATCCCGAAGTGCACGATGTCATTTCACCCGAAGTTGCACGAACGATGACGGCCATGCTCGAGGAGGTCATTCAATTCGGCACTGGCATTCAGGCCAAAGCGTTGAGCCGTCCCGCGGGTGGAAAAACCGGAACGACGCAGGATTACACGGACGCCTGGTTCATGGGCTTTACTCCGCAGCTTACCTGCGGCGTGTGGGTCGGCTTTGATGACAAGCAAATTTCTCTAGGAAAAAAGGAAACCGGGGCGCGGGCGGCTCTTCCGATTTGGCTGGAGTTCATGAAGGACGCGCTCGATGGCCAGCCGGTGCTCGATTTCGCCAACGTCGTCCCGCTCGAGCAGCAAGCACTCGAACACAAAGTTAACGTAGACACGCCGGACACGGCGCCGGAAGAAGAAGAACCAGCCGCTCCAAAAGCAAAGTCCCCGGCCGTCACGCCGCCAACCAAAACTACAGCCCCGCCGGCCCCGTCCGGTATTTCGCCGCAGTTATAGTGCTGGCCTGCATTGCGCGTCGCTATATTTTTTGAATGATCACGTTCAGCGCAGAGCTTTGCACCCCGCCAAGATTCACCTGCGCGGGATTCATCCCCAGACTCATTTGCCAAAGGATATGCCCGGCGGTATCCATCAGGCTCAGGCTTACCTGAAACTGCGCGCTGATGCCCATGGAGCTGGGGTTCGCGAAGAGCTGGCACTGCGCGACGCCGTTGACGAGCGCCTGGCTGCCCTGAAAGCTGAGCAGGGAAGACGCGACCGTATAATTCAAAGTCCCAACCACCGGAGTGCCGTCGGGGTAAGTAAAGTTTAACTTCAGTGCGGGCCCTATCGTCACATTGCTGGCCGGCAAGACCTCGATCGCGCTGATCTCGGGGACTATGCCGGCAACGTGTGTAAAGCCTATTGTGAGCGAGCCATTGGTGACGGAAACGTTCGCGGACTTGATGAGAGCGGCATTGGCCCCGGCAGAGGCGAAAATATCCAACTCAGGAAAAACGACAGCACCCTGAACGCTCACGTTGAAAACGCGGGCACTAATTTTCTCGCCTCTGACGTTTGCTTCATCGAAGTACAAGTTCAATTGATACTGCCCATTCGGCACCTTAAAGGAATAGCTCGCCGGATCCTTGCGAGAGTCGTCGTAAAGGATAGGATCGGACGTTCCGGCAACCGCGGCAGTGGTCGATACCTCAGTACCTCCGCTGAAACCGAAGTCCGCCTGCCATAGCTGACCCTTGGAATCGGTGTAACTTGGGCCGCCGCAATTCACCCGGATGGGTGTTTGCGCCGCCGCCGTTAAAGACGCAGCCAACGCCAAGACGAAAAGACATAGGATTTTCTGCACGATCCCTCCTCGGAACGGTTCTGATGATTTCGTTGCAAGTCAAGCGAGGAGGGCCGGGGGAGCAAGGGTCCCGCTTACATTTCGAGTTTCAAGTTAGAAGTATTATGAGCTCGTAGCAACTGCTCGAAGGAACGGAATTGGGTCAGCAACGGAGACAGGTTTTTAAGTGGCCATGGGACTGCACCATTCTGAACCCTGCGAAAGATTGGCTGCCCCTGGCTATATCGAGAGACGCTCAAGAGCGCCGCGCGAGCGGAATCGTGCTTTATCGAGGATCGCGGAAAGAGTCCCAGCCGCGGTTTGGAAGAGGGACTGAGCGCCCCGTCCCATCGACAAGCAGCAGCGATCGCTTGCTGGTGATTTCACCTATAGCTGTCAAGGGGAGTCCATGGAAAGCGTGAGGAATGTGCTTCCACTTTCTTCGAGGCACCGTGAAGAGTAATTCGTAATCGTCGCCACCGTGCAATGCCATGAGCAATGGATCGATTCCGCGTTGCTGCTCAATCTTCGGCACTCGCACTGTTGGAATCCTTGACGCTTCGAGGCGCGCCCCCACTCCGCTTGCCTCGCAAAGCCGAGGGAGATCGGTGGAAAGACCGTCAGAGATATCCATCATCGCCGACGCCAGGCGCTTTTCGCCCAGCCAACTGCCCAAAGCCAAGCGCGGTTCAGGATAAAAATGCTTCGTCAGGACTCGATCGCGGCTGTCAACTCGCCCTCTGCTCTTGCGGATCAGCCTGAGGCCCAGTTCAGCCTCTCCAAGCCGGCCGCTTGCAAATAGAACATCGCCCGGACGCGCTCGAGAACGTAAGACCGCTTGGCCCTCCCGCACCTCGCCGACCACGGTAACATTTATGAGGATCTCGCGTCTCCGAGTCGTATCGCCGCCCACCAGCACGCAGCCAAATCGTTTGGATGCACGCCGCAATCCGCCCAGAAACTGATCGAGCCATGCGCCAACATGATCGCTAGGCAGGGCTAGGCTCAACAGGAAACAACGAGCCACGCCCCCCATCGCCGCCACATCGCTCACGGCCCGTGCAAGGCATTTCCAACCGACAGCATCGGCGGGATGCTTGTCTCGAAAGAAGTGCGTGCCTTCCAGAAACCAGTCGCAAGTTAGAATTTCATCGTAGCCTTTGGTGGTTTTGATGAGCGCCGCATCATCCCCCATTCCAAGGCCCAGTCCTGAGTTGCGAATCCCGGTATCAGTGGGGATTCGTTTGATCCGTTCGAGAATGGCAGACTCTCCAGGGCTCTGGCGTTTGCCAAATACGTGCTTTGTTTCCTGCATGATCGACGTTGAGTATAGCTCCTGACACTCTTTTCGTGGGCTGAGAGGATGCAATTGGCGAAATCAGCCGATGAGTTGGATGGGCTGGAGCATTCGACACCCTGTACTTCCGGACAGGTAGCCGGTTTTTAACAGCCTGTTCTCCGAACTGCAAAATACAGGGTTGACGGACACCTCTACAGAATTTAGTATGAGCAAGGTCGCGGACCGAGGCTTACGGTTCAGATTTGGATTCATGCAGTTTCAAAGTGGTTCTCTTACGCGGGCTCCGGGACACATAGCCCGCTTTTGACCAGCTTGCAGGCCTGAGAGGCCAAGTAAGTGATTACGAGCAAGAACTATACATTTTATATTGCGACGACGCCTGGCAAGCTGCAAAAGCTTGTCGTGCCGTCCTATGTGCTGCACGGCCTCGCCGTTCTGGCCATCATTGGCGCGATTACGGTGGCTGCGGCTGTTGGTTCATACTCCCGGATGCTGTGGAAGGTCGGCAACTACAATGCCCTCCGCCACGATCAGGAAACTCTCAAGAAGCAGTATCAGCAACTCCAGAGCACGGTCACCGACACCAACCAGCGCCTCGATTCTCTCCAGTCTTTGGCTACCGAAGTGGCCATGACGTATGGCGTACTTCGTTATCACCCCGCGGCTTTTGATACGACCGATAGCGAAGCGACACCGGAAGATGTCTTCGACCGCTCGATTGAGCAGTACACGTTCTTGAAGAGGAATGCGGCGGTCATCGCCGTCTCGTCAGGCGGGTTGCGCCTGATGCCGGCGATGAGCTTTGCCGATTCGAGCTATACGCCTTCGATTTGGCCGGTGATGGGGCGCATCACGGACAGCTTCGGAGAACGGTTGGACCCGTTCAGCGGTGAGGGGGCGTTTCACACGGGCGTCGATGTGGCGACGGATTATGGCGCGCCGGTTCATGCCACTGCGGACGGCATCGTGACCATCGCGGAAAATCACGCCGGCTATGGCCGCCTCGTGGTGCTTGACCATGGTTTTGGGATCACCACCTGGTATGCGCATCTTTCGTCGTTCTCGGCAGTGCCCGGCACGCGCATTAAACGCGGCGAGGTGATCGGCTATACCGGCATCAGCGGGCGCTCCACCGGCCCGCACGTGCATTATGAAGTTCGCGTAAACAATGCGCCGGTTAATCCCTGGCGCTACATGAAGGGAAGTATGGTGGGCGACTAAGCCGACGAGCCTCTTCTGTTTCTTGCATGAATTTCTCGCGCCCCGGTTTTTAGGGGCATTTTTTATGCGTTAACTCAATTCCGGATGGCGCTCTTGTTTGGCAGGGCCTTGTTTTGCGGAGCCGCCGGCGCGGCAGGCATTGCGGCGTGGGCGGCCTCGAGGAATTTGGGCGTCAAGTCAAAGATGAGCCGGACTGATTTCGTCTGGCCGCGGTCAATCTGCGAGACATCCGCGCTCTTAAGCATCTCCAGATACGCTTCACGCACGTCTGGCTGCAATTGTTGCCGCATTTTTGGATCGCTGAGCCCCGCCTGGGCCAGTACAAGCAGCCCGTTGATCACGTCGGACAACTGTCGCGTGGGTGCGTCCGCCTTGCCTTCACCCTCCAGCACAACGCGCAGGCCGTCGGCTTCTGGCTTTCCCGCGACGGTAATCCACTCAAGCTGATTGACGAGAGCCGAAAGCTGCTGTGACCGGAATCCGCCGGGCGCCTGTGCGCTCAATGCCGCGCCGACCGCGGCATCTTGCCGCACCACGGCAAATACAGGGGAACCGGCGAGCCTGCGGAATCGTTCGCGCCAAGCCCGTGCGTCCGAATCGGCCTGCGGCCGAGACAAAAAGGATTCGAGGTTCGAGCCGTTCGTCAACGCGATGTGGTCGTTGCGCAAGAAAGTGAATGTGATTCGCCCTGTGCTGCCGGTGAGCGGCATGGAGAAAATCTCCTTGCCGGCTCGATTTTCCCGCGTTCCTGTTTGCAAGGCGTACGCGGAAATCTTTTTTCGGTCGAATCGCCCGTCGGCTAGGGCAAAAAGAGTTGTCTCCTTGCCGCGATTCAAAACTGCGATGCCTACATGGTTTAGATCGCTCTCGTAGTTGAATCCCGTGGATTTCAGGAATTGCGCGTAATCGGCATCCGCCTTGGTTTGTGGAGCCCACTTGTAGAGTTCCGCTAGAAATGGCGATTGCCTGAGCGTGTCGAGGTCTATAAAGAGAACCGCGCTGGCATCCACAGGCATCTGTGTGAGCACATCATTGCGTGGATTGTATTCGGAGCCGCTCCAGCGATGGTAGGCATAGAACAGACTCACGCCAATCACGACTGCAGCCGCGATTGTTCGAGCGAGCCTCTGTTTGTTCATTCCGTTGGCGCCCATTTCACAAACCGTCGGCAATCGACCCTGAATGGTTTTCTACCAGAAATAATGTACCCCAGGGCGAGGCTTTAATTAAGGGCCAAATTGCGCACCAGGGCGGCTGCCATGGGCGCTTCGTGCGGGAACGCGGTATTCATGCTAAACTATTGAGAAATAGAAAGATAGAGTAGCTAGCAATGCGACACAGGGGAGCAGGTTTTCCACAGACCTGGCCCCCGACGTGCTCCAAATTTTAGACCACCCCCTTGCAATTTCCGTGCCCCTTCTGCTATTCTTACTCGGTTTGAGCGACGCTGGCGTAGCTCAGCTGGTAGAGCATCTGATTTGTAATCAGAGGGTCGGGGGTTCAATTCCCTCCGCCAGCTCCACCAGGAATTGGTAGGGGGAGTGAGGCGGAGCAAATCCTTGCTGGAAAAATAAACGGGCTGGTGTCTTTTGACACGAGTCCTTTTTGTGTTTTCGCTTTCAGAGATGCGCACGCGAGGATGCGCCGGAAAAAGTTTTTTGCGGGCAAGCAGTTAGCGTCCTTTTCGTTTTCGCGGGACGGGTGGGTGAGTGGCTAAAACCAGCAGACTGTAAATCTGCCGCTCCTTGCGGGCTACGAAGGTTCGAATCCTTCCCCGTCCACCAGTCGTTCGCTGTTCGATTCGGCCGATCTTGGATGATCGTTCATGAATAGGAAACCGCAGGGCAATCGCATTAAGCGTTGATCGCTTCGCGATCACGCATAGTTTGATCGCTCGCGATCACACAAAGCGATGTTCGAGCGCGGTCCAATTCGCGGCAAAGACGCTGCTCAGGAAAAGTGCGCCAAGAACGGTTGAATTTTGGGGGGAACGGGTTAGGCCTGGGTAGCTCAGTTGGTAGAGCGCGTCCTTGGTAAGGACGAGGTCACCGGTTCAATCCCGGTCCCAGGCTCCAGAATCAGATAGTCGGAGTGAGGGGAAAGTTCGCAGTTAAACGGGCGGGGGTAACTCAACGGTAGAGTCTCACTCTTCCAAGGTGATGGTTGCGGGTTCAAATCCCGTCCCCCGCTCCAGATTTAATAAGTAGCGAGTGAATCGGCAGGGTTCGCGTAGAAGAGAAGACTTGACGCAGAGGGTAAAGGAAAATGGCCAAGGAGAAATTCGAGCGCAGCAAGCCGCACTGCAACATTGGGACGATTGGTCACATTGACCATGGCAAGACGACGCTGACGGCGGCGATTACGAAAGTGTTGTCGAAGCACAACCCGAAAGTGCAATTCCGCGCGTTTGATTCGATTGACAACGCGCCGGAAGAGCGCGAGCGCGGTATTACGATTGCCGTTTCGCACGTGGAGTATGAAACGCCGAACCGGCATTACGCGCACATGGATTGCCCGGGTCATGCGGACTACATCAAGAACATGATCACGGGCGCGGCGCAGATGGATGGCGCGATTCTGGTGGTGGCGGCGACGGACGGACCGATGCCGCAAACGCGCGAGCACATTTTGCTGGCTCGGCAAGTCGGTGTGCCGGCGATTGTCGTGTTTTTGAACAAGTGCGACATGGTGGAAGACGCGGAACTTTTGGAACTCGTGGAGTTGGAAGTGCGCGAGTTGCTGAAGACCTACCAGTTTCCTGGCGACACGATTGCGGTGGTGAAGGGTTCAGCGCTGCAAGCGTTGAACGGCGACGCGAAGTGGGAGAAGTCGATCGACGAGTTGATGGAAGCGGTGGACAAGAACGTGCCGCAGCCGGTGCGGGAAATTGACAAGCCGTTCGCGATGCCGATTGAAGATATTTTCTCGATTTCGGGCCGCGGAACGGTGGTAACGGGCCGCGTCGAACGCGGGAAGGTGAAGGTTGGCGAAGAAATCGAGATCGTGGGCTTCCGTCCGACGCAGAAGAAAGTTGTGACGGGCGTGGAAATGTTCCGCAAGCTGCTCGATGAAGGGCTGGCTGGCGACAACGTTGGATTGCTGTTGCGCGGCACGGAAAAAGATGACGTGGAGCGCGGACAGGTAGTTTGCAAGCCGGGCTCGATTACGCCGCACACGAAGTTCAAAGCGGAAGCGTACGTTTTGACGAAGGAAGAAGGCGGGCGGCACACGCCGTTTTTCACGGGCTACCGGCCGCAATTTTACTTTCGGACGACGGACGTGACGGGCGACGTGAAGCTGCCGACCGGCGTCGAGATGGTGATGCCGGGAGACAACGTGAGCTGCGAAGTGACGCTGATCACGCCGGTAGCACTTGAAAAGGGATTGCGGTTCGCGATTCGCGAAGGCGGCCACACGGTAGGCGCCGGCGCCGTAACGGAAATCATCGAGTAACGCTTTTCCCCTCGCAATTCGAGGGCTGGGTAAGAAAAGGAATTGGATCATGCGAGAAATCATCACGTTGCAGTGCGGCGATTGCAAAAACCGCAACTACACCACGACCAAGAACAAGAAGAAGCATTCCGAACGCGTGGAGACCAGAAAGTTTTGCAATACGTGCCGCAAGCACACGGGGCACAAAGAAGTTAAGTAGTTTTCCGTTTTTGGAGCACGCATCGGGTGGGGCGGTTTTGGGTTTTTAGGGGAGTCGTCCAACGGTTAGGACTCCGGTCTCCAAAACCGGGTATGGGGGTTCGAGTCCCTCCTCCCCTGCCAGAGACTAGCAACAGGCTGCGGCGCCTGTTGAGTGAAGAGGATGAATGGCCACGCAGGCGGTTAAAGTGAAGAACGACGAAAAGAACGGCGAATCGCAGAGTAATGCAATCACTGGAGCGGCTGCTGGAATCGGCGAAAAAGTCACCGGCGCCGTGCAGGACATGCGCCAGTTTTTGCACGACACTCGCGTAGAGATGAAGCAGGTCACCTGGCCGACTCGCGAGGACGTATTCTCGACGACCGGCGTGGTGATTGCCACGGTCTTCTTCTTTGGAGTTTTTCTGGCAACGGTGGATTGGGTGGTGCAATTAGGTGTTTCACGCATCTTCAAAATTTTCGGCGTCTGAAGGGGACCTCAGCTTGACGGCAATGCAGTGGTACATCATCCATACGTATTCGGGCTTTGAAAGAAAAGTCAAAGAAAGCCTCGAAAGCCGCGTGTCCGCATTCAGTTTGCAGGACAAAATCGGCCGCGTGTTGATTCCCATGGAAGACGTGGTTGAAATGCGCGGCGGCAAAAAGGTGGTTTCTTCGCGGATGACTTATCCGGGTTACGTACTCGTCGAAATGGATCTCGACGAAAACACCTGGCACATCGTGCGTTCGACGCCGCGCGTGACCGGCTTTGTCGGCTCGGCCACGGCGCCTTCGCCGCTCTCCGAATCGGAAGTCGACGCCATCATCAACCGCGTCCACGTTCCGACGGACCGCCCGAAACCTAAAGTCGTCTTCGAACGCAACGAGCAGGTGCGCATCGTCGACGGCCCATTCGCGAATTTTAACGGCACCGTGGAAGAAATTGACAACGATCACAGCCGGCTGAAGGTTTCCGTAACAATTTTTGGCCGCTCGACGCCAGTGGAACTGGATTTCGCAAGCGTCGAAAAGCTGGGCTGAACAGCAGCGCCGAAAGCAAGCAAGTAAAAAGAGATTGAGGCAGGGACATGGCTAAGAAAATACAGACGACGATTAAATTGCAATTGCCCGCGGCCAAAGCTACGCCCGCGCCGCCGGTTGGCACCGCGCTTGGCCCGCACGGCTTGAACATCATGGATTTTTGCAAGCAGTTCAACGCCAAAACGGCGAAAGAACCGGACGGAATGATTTTCCCGGTGCTCGTGACGGTTTATACCGACCGCACCTTTACATTCATTCTGAAGACACCGCCGGCATCCATTCTTTTGCTGCGCGCCGCGGGCATCGTCAAGGGCTCGGCCGAACCGAACCGCAACAAGGTCGGCAAAGTCACCAAGAAGCAAGTGCAAGAAATTGCGAAGATTAAGCTTGTCGATCTCAACACCACCAATCTGGACTCCGCGGTGCGCACTGTGATGGGTACGGCGCGCAACATGGGTCTGGAAGTCGTGGAAGCCTAGAAGTTCAGGCGCTACGAGATCGCAGAGGTAAGAAGAATGACGAAGGTAGCAGGCAAACACGTCGAAAATGCGCGCAAGAAGGTGGAAGCGCGCCCGTACAAGCTCGCGGAAGCAAGCGAGCTGATTAAGAAGACGCATCACACGAAGTTTAACGAAACGGTCGAACTCGCTATCAATCTTGGCGTCGACCCCAAGCATTCCGACCAGGTTGTTCGTGGCACCGTGGTTCTTCCGCACGGTCTCGGCAAGTCCGTCCGCGTCCTGGTGATCGCGAGCGGCGATAAGGTTCGCGAAGCGACGGAAGCTGGAGCGGATTTTGTCGGCGGCGACGATATGGTTACAAAAATCATGGGCGGCTGGACGGATTACGACGCCGTGATCGCCACGCCGGACATGATGAAGTCCGCCGGCAAGTTGGGCAAAGTGCTCGGCCCGCGAGGCTTGATGCCAAATCCGAAGACGGGCACGGTCACATTCGATGTCGCGAAAGCGATCAAAGAAACGAAAGCCGGCAAAGTCGAGTTCCGCGTCGATAAAGCCGGAATCGTGCATTGCGCCATCGGCAAAATTCAGTTTGACGCCGCGCACATCGCGGAAAACGCTCACGCAGTGATTGGCGCAGTCATCAAGGCGAAGCCGGCCGCAGCCAAGGGCAAATACGTACAGAAAATCACGCTGACCTCGACAATGGGTCCGGGAATCAACATCGATTTGGCGGAATCCGAATTACTGGCAGCAGCGGCGTAAGCAAAGAGTTTAAGGAAACGGAATCATGAAAAAGCGCAGCGAAAAACAGCAGGATCTAGACAAGTTGAAACTGGAATTGGCCAAGGTCTCGACCGTGATTCTCACGACCTTCCAGGGCATCACCGTCGAAAACGACACCAAGCTCCGCCGCGCTGTGCAAGCCGCCGGCGGCAAGTATCAGGTCGTGAAAAACACGCTTGCGGAGCGCGCCGGAGCAGGCACCCCCGCGGAAAACTTGCTCAAGAACCTGAGCGGCACGAATTCCATCGCCTACACGCAGACCGACGCAGTGGCGCTTGCCAAGGCGCTCACCAAAGTGGCCAAGGACGTTCCAGCATTCAAGTTCAAGTCCGGAGTCGTCGAAGGCCGCGTCATTTCCATTGCCGAGATTCAGCAGCTTGCGAATCTCCCTTCGAAGGAAGAGCTGCTCAGTAAAATCATGTTCCTGCTGAACGCTCCGGCGCAGCGCATCGCGATGACGCTAAATGCATTGCCGCGCAATCTCGCGGTTACCGTCAGCGAAGCCATAAAGGCCAACAAGTTTGGGTCCGGCGGGGCGAGTAGTTCCGAGCCGGCTCCTGTACCTGCACCAAGCCCTGAAGCGGCCCAGTAAGTTTATTTTAAATTTTGAGAGGAGAAGCAAAAGTCATGGCGAAAGTGGATACGATCCTGGAAGAAATCAAGGGGTTAACGCTGCTGGAAGCGTCGGACCTCGTGAAAAAGATGGAAGAGACCTTCGGCGTCTCCGCGGCTGCGGCTACGGTCGTGGCAGGCGGCGGCGGAGGGGCGGCTGCGGCACCGGCGGAAGAGAAGACGGAATTTACCGTCGTTCTCACCGATGTCGGCGGCAACAAGATCAACGTCATCAAGGCGGTTCGCGAAGTCACGAGCCTCGGCTTGAAAGAAGCCAAGGATCTCGTTGACGGCGCTCCTAAGACCGTCAAGGAAGGCGTCAACAAGGAAGAAGCCGCGACCATCAAGAAGAAGTTCGAAGACGCCGGCGCCAAGGTCGAAATCAAGTAGTTTTTGTTTTACGGGCTTCGAGAATCGGCGCGGCTGTTTGCATCGGCTAATTTCTGGGCCGGTGCCAAGCATGATCCGCCGCGCCAAAGGAATCAAGTACGCAAGTCGAGGCTGGTTATACCCACAACTCCACTGGTCCTGTTTGGACCCAATGCAGCCGTGTGCTCGCTGACTTCGGGCAGGAAGCGCGCCACACAGGCTGCATGCAATTCTCCGGCTTTCTCCGCAATTCGCCCGAAAGGGAAGAGGTAGACCAAGCAATGGCAAATAGTCACCAGCACGTCAGGGAACGCGAGCGTCTCGATTTCGCGAAAATTCAGGGCTCGATTCAGATTCCAAACCTGATCGAAGTCCAGATGAAGTCCTATCAGCGATTCTTGCAGATGGACCTCCTGCCGAGCGAGCGCGATGACGGCGGTCTGCAGTCCGTCTTCACGTCCGTGTTTCCGATCAAGGATTTCCGCGAGATGTCGCAACTTGAGTTCGTGGACTACTCCATCGGCAACTGGGAGTGCAAGTGCGGCAACTTGAAGGGCCTGCACCACCTGCGCGCCACTTGCCGCAATTGCGGCGCGTCCGTGGTCACCAATCCGTATCAGACCGGCGACGTCATCTGCCACAAGTGTGGCACGTTCAACAAGAACACGCCGACTTTCTGCAACAAGTGCGGCGATCCCGTGGCCATGCAATTGAAGTACGACGTGAACGAATGCCAGGAGCGCGGCATGACGTATTCCGCGCCTCTCAAAGTCACCATCCGCCTGACCATTTACGACAAGGATCCCGACACCGGCGCGAAGACCATTCGCGACATCAAGGAACAGGAAGTTTTCTACGGCGACATTCCGCTGATGACCGAGAACGGCACCTTCATCATCAACGGCACGGAGCGCGTGATCGTCAGCCAGTTGCACCGCTCGCCGGGTGTCTTCTTTGAAAGCGCCAATAATCGCTCCTACTTCCTCGGCAAGATTATTCCTTACCGCGGGTCGTGGGTCGAATTCGAATACGACACCAAGAACATTCTCTACGTTCGCATCGATCGCAAGCGCAAATTCCTGGGCTCGATTTTCCTGCGCGCGCTGGGCATGAAGTCCAACGAAGAGATTCTGCGCACCTTCTATCAAGTCGAGCGCATCTCGCTCCGCGAGAAGGATCTTTTCTGGAATGTTTCCCCGGGCATCGTGGAGCGCAAGCTGGCCCACGAAATTCGCAACCCGCGGTCCGAGGAAGTGATTGTCGGCGCGCACAAGCGCATCACCGAAAATCTCTTCAAGGAACTCATCAAGGCCAAGATCTCGCAGGTCCGCGCCGCTTTGGCCGACCTCGAAGGCGCTTACAGCGTCGCCGACGTGGTCAACCGTCAGACCGGTGAAGTTCTGCTCGAAGCCAACAAGCCGTTGACGCCGGAACTTTGGCAGGCTTTCGCCGAGGGCGGCATCACCGAAGTCGACGTCTTCTTTCCGGAGCGCGACGACATCGGCCTCGTGCTTTCGCGCACATTGGACAAGGACGCTATCCGCTCTTCGAAGGAAGCGCTCATCGAAATCTATCGCAAGCTGCGTCCGGGCGACCCTCCGACTCTCGAAACGGCCACCAATCTCTTCCGCGGCATGTTCTTCGATCCGCGCAAGTACGATTTCAGCCGCGTTGGCCGCCTGAAGTTCAACATCAAGATGGGGCTCGATACTCCTCTTGATAACCGCACGCTCGATGCGCCGGACTTCGTTTCGGCGATCAAGTATCTCTTCAAGCTGCGCAAGAACATCGGCGTCGTCGACGACATCGACCATCTCGGCAACCGCCGCGTCCGCGCGGTCGGCGAACTTCTCGAAAACCAGTTCCGCATCGGCCTCGTCCGCATGGAACGCGCCATCAAGGAAAAGATGAGCGTGTACCAGGAAATGTCCACGGCCATGCCGCACGACCTGGTCAACGCCAAACCGGTCATGGCGGCGATCCGCGAATTCTTCGGCTCTTCGCAGTTGAGCCAGTTCATGGATCAGACCAACCCGCTCAGCGAAATCACCCACAAGCGCCGGCTTTCGGCTCTTGGACCCGGCGGTCTCTCGCGCGAACGCGCGGGATTCGAAGTGCGCGACGTTCACCCGACGCACTACGGACGCATCTGTCCCATCGAAACGCCGGAAGGTCCGAACATCGGCTTGATCAGCTCGCTTTCCTGCTTTGCGCGCATCAACGATTACGGCTTTATTGAGTCGCCTTACCGCAGAGTCAAGGGCGGGCGCATCATCGACTACGTCCAGATCGTCAATGCCGGTGACAGTGAATTCAAAGCCGGTGAAATTGTCGAGAAAGATAAAGTCGAGGATCTCAACGAAGAGCTCAAGCGCCGCAAAGTCGTCTACGAGCCGTACTGCTTCTACCTGTCCGCCTGGGAAGAAGACAAGTACGTCGTGGCGCAGGCCAACGTTTCTCTCGATGAACGCTTGAAGATCACGACCGAACTGGTCAACTGCCGTCAAGCCGGCAACTTCGTGCTCAAGAGCCGCGACGAAGTCGATTACGTCGACGTTTCGCCAAAGCAGCTCGTCTCCGTGGCTGCCAGCCTTATTCCGTTCCTCGAGAACGACGACGCCAACCGTGCGCTCATGGGTTCCAACATGCAGCGCCAGGCTGTGCCGCTGATTCGCGGAGAAGCGCCGCTCGTTGGCACCGGCATGGAGCGTGTCACGGCGCGCGATTCCGGCGCGGTCGTGCTTTGCAAGCGCGAGGGTATCGTCGATCAGGTCGATTCGGAGCGCATCATCGTGCGCGTCGAATCCGATCACTCCGGCGTTCTTAGCCGCGAAGTGGGCGCGGACATCTATCAGCTCATTAAGTTCAAGCGCTCCAACCAGAACACGTGCATCAGCCAGAAGCCGTTCGTTCGCGTCGGCGATCGCGTCAAGAAGGGCCAGGTCCTAGCGGACGGTCCTTGCACCGAGCGCGGCGAGCTCGCTCTCGGCCGCAACGTCCTGGTGGCTTTCCTACCCTGGCGCGGCTACAACTTCGAAGACGCCATCCTCGTCAGCGAAAAGCTGGTGAAGGACGATTACTACACCTCGATTCACATCGAAGAGTACGAAATCGAAGCGCGCGACACCAAACTCGGTCCCGAGGAAGTGACTCGCGACATTCCCAACATCAGCGAATCGTTCCTTCGCAACCTGGATGAAAGCGGCGTCATTCGAATCGGCGCGGTCATCAAGCCAGGCGACATTCTGGTCGGCAAAGTTACGCCCAAGGGCGAGACCACGCTCACGCCGGAAGAAAAACTCCTCCGCGCCATCTTCGGAGAAAAAGCCGGCGATGTTCGCGATGCATCTCTCTACTGCCCGCCGGGCATCGAGGGCACCATCGTGGACGTCAAAATCTTCACCCGCAAGGGCGGAGAAAAGGACGAGCGCCACAAGGCCATCGAAGCCACGCAGGTCTTCAAGCTGGAGAAGAACCTCGCCGACGAAATCCGCATCCTTACGGATGAGCGTCTCAAGCGCCTCTCGGATTTGCTCGGCGGAAAAATTCTCCAGGCTGACTTGCACGACGAAAAGACCAATAAGCGCCTGTTGACCAAGGGCGTTGAGCTGACGCGCGACCTGATCGAAAAGATCTCCACCCGCAACCTCAAGCGCCTCAAGCTCAACGAAAAGGATCCTCTCCTCATCGAGAAAATCGAGGAAATCGAGGAGATGACCTCGCGCCAGATCGACGTGCTCCGCAAGATCACCGAGGAGCGCAAGGAAAAGCTCAAGAAGGGCGACGAGCTGCCTCCCGGCGTCATCAAGCTGGTCAAGGTCTATATCGCCATGAAGCGCAAGCTCTCCATCGGCGACAAAATGGCCGGACGCCACGGCAACAAGGGCGTCATCGCCCGCATCGTGCCGCAGGAAGATATGCCGTACCTTCCCGATGGCACTCCCGTCGAGATTGTTTTGAATCCTCTCGGCGTTCCTTCACGTATGAACGTCGGACAGGTTCTCGAGACGCACCTCGGCTGGGCCTCCAAGGAACTGGGCAACAGCCTCAAGCGTTTGCTTAGCAAGGAAGTCAAGGCCGAAGCTCTGCGGCGCTGGTTCCGCGAAGTCTTCACCGAGACGACCATCTGGAAGACGCTGTCGAAGCTCAGCGACGACGAGTTGCTGGACTACGCCGAGGGCTTCAAGGACGGCATTCCCTTTGCCACGCCGGTTTTTGACGGCGCGCGCGAACCGGAAATCCGTCACTTGCTCGAAGTCGCCGGTTTGCCGCACGCCGGCAAGATCAACCTGTTTGACGGTATGTCCGGCGACCAGTTCGATCAGCCTGTTACGGTCGGCTACATCTATATGCTCAAACTCTCGCATCTCGTCGACGACAAGATTCACGCGCGCTCCATCGGTCCGTACTCGCTCATCACTCAGCAGCCGCTGGGCGGCAAAGCGCAGTTCGGCGGCCAGCGCTTCGGCGAAATGGAAGTGTGGGCTCTCGAGGCATACGGCGCCGCGCACATCCTGCAGGAGTTGCTGACGGCAAAGTCCGACGACGTCTATGGCCGCGCAAAGATCTACGAGGCCATCGTCAAAGGCGAGCCAGGTATCGAACCCGGCGTGCCAGAGTCGTTTAACGTCCTCGTCCGTGAACTCCAGTCGCTCTGCTTGGATGTCGAGTTGATGAAGCGGCAAAAACCGGCGTCAGACAAAGCCGCCGATTAGCATCTTCGCTTCGTAGGGGCACGATACATCGTGCCCCTGTCGAGCAACATTTTGTGAGTTAGCAAGTTTCTGGTTTTTGGGTTCTCAGCCGGTCTGGTGCAAAACATCAGGCCGCGGCCCTTGGCGAAAGCCGGGGGAGGGAGGAAACAACCTTGTATCGCAGCAGCCCTTATGATCGCGCCAGTTTGATCGCCGATTTCGATTCCATTCGAATCAGTTTGGCGAGCCCGGAAAAAATCCGTTCGTGGTCGCATGGTGAGGTCACCAAGCCGGAGACCATCAACTATCGCACCTTCAAGCCCGAGCGCGACGGCCTTTTCTGCGCCAAGATTTTTGGCCCCGTCACCGATTGGGAATGTCTGTGCGGCAAATACAAGCGCATGAAACATCGCGGCGTCATCTGCGATAAGTGCGGCGTGGAAGTCACTCTCAGCAAAGTCCGCCGCGAACGCCTCGGTCACATCGAGCTGGCTTCGCCCTGCTCGCACGTCTGGTTCTTCAAGGGCCTGCCCAGCCGCATCGGCTACTTGCTGGACATTTCCATGCGCGACCTCGAGCGCATTCTTTACTTCGAAGCGTTCGTAGTCGTCGATGCCGGCGAAGTTGCCGTCCTTCGCGAGCGCGAAGTCCTGCTCGAGGACAAATACCGCGAACTGCAAAAGGAATATCCCGGACAGTTCACCGCCAAGATGGGCGCCGAAGCCATCAAGGAGCTTCTCCGCCGCGTCGAAGTGGATAAGCTCTCCGAAGAGCTCCGCGAGAAGATGAAGAACGATCCTTCTCTTCAGAAGCGCATCAAGTTCGCGAAGCGCTTGAAAGTGCTCGAAGCCTTCCGCAAGAGCGGCAACAAGCCGGAGTGGATGATTCTCGACGTGGTTCCCGTCCTTCCGCCGGAGCTGCGCCCGCTGGTGCCTCTCGACGGCGGCCGCTTCGCCACATCCGATCTCAATGACCTCTATCGCCGCGTCATCAACCGCAACAACCGCCTCAAAAAACTCATGGAGCTTCGCGCCCCGGACGTCATCGTGCGCAACGAAAAGCGCATGCTCCAGGAAGCCGTCGACGCGCTCTTTGACAACGGCCGCCGCGGACGCGTTCTGCGCGGCACCAACAACCGGCCTCTGAAATCCCTCAGCGATACTCTCAAGGGCAAGCAGGGCCGCTTCCGCCAGAACTTGCTCGGCAAGCGTGTGGACTACTCCGGCCGCTCTGTTATCGTTGTCGGCCCGGAACTAAAACTTAACCAGTGCGGTCTGCCCAAGAAGATGGCGCTCGAGCTCTTCAAGCCTTTTATCTATCACAAGCTCGAAGCCCAGGGCCACTGCACCACCATCAAGCAAGCCAAGGAAATGGTCGAGCAGCAAGAGCCGGTCGTTTGGGACATTCTCGAGGACGTCATCCGCGAGCATCCCGTTTTGCTCAACCGCGCCCCGACGCTTCACCGCCTCGGCATTCAGGCGTTCGAACCGGTCCTCGTCGAAGGCAAAGCTATCCGCATTCACCCGCTCGTCTGCACCGCGTTCAACGCGGACTTTGACGGCGACCAGATGGCCGTGCACATTCCGCTTTCGCCGGAATCCCAGGTCGAGGCGTCCGTGCTCATGCTCAGCTCGCGCAACATCCTTTCGCCCGCGCACGGTCTGCCTCTCGCCGTTCCGTCGCAGGACATGGTTCTCGGCATCTATTACCTGACCAAGTCCAAGCCCGGAGCCAAGGGCGAAGGTCGCGTCTTTGGCGCTGCCGACGAAGTCGTTCTCGCTCTCGAGGCCGGTGAAGTTGAGCTGCTCACTCCCATCCGCTTGCGTTACAGCGGTGAAGTCATCGACCTCACCACTGCCTACGATGATCAGGACGTGCCGCACACCGAGCCCGTCAAAATGGAACGCCAATTCATTCAGACCACTGTCGGCCGCGTCATTTTCAATTCGAATCTCCCGGCCAAGTTCCCTTACGTGAACGGTCTGCTCAAAAAGAAGGGCGTTCAGCAGCTCGTTTATTACGCTTACTTGCGATACGGCTTGTCTGACACTGTCGTCCTGCTCGATCAGCTCAAGGAGCTGGGCTTCATGTACGCCACGAAGTCCGGCATCTCCATCGGCATCGACGACATGCTCATCCCCAGTGACAAATACAAACTGGTCGAAAACGCCGAGAAGGAAGTCGTCAAGGTTCAGCAGCAGTACCTCGACGGCGCCATCACCAACGGCGAGCGCTACAACAAGGTCATCGCTATTTGGGGCGACGTTACCGAAAAAGTCGCTGACGAAATGTTTAAAGCTCTCGAGAACCAGGACAAAGAGGGCAACATCAACCCCGTATACGTCATGGCGGACTCCGGAGCGCGCGGTTCGAAACAGCAGATCCGCCAGCTTTCCGGCATGCGCGGTTTGATGGCCAAGCCCAGCGGCGAAGTCATCGAAACGCCCATTACCTCCAACTTCCGCGAAGGCCTCACCGTGTTGCAGTACTTCATCTCGACCCACGGCGCGCGTAAAGGCTTGGCGGATACAGCGCTCAAGACCGCTGACTCCGGCTACCTTACTCGCCGCCTCGTTGACGTGGCTCAGGACGTCATCATCAATGAGCGCGACTGCGGCACCACCGATGGTATCTACGTCGAACCCATCGTCGAAGCCGGCGTCGAAGTCGAACCGCTGCGCGATCGCATCGTCGGCCGTGTCTCCCTCGATAAGATCAAAGACTTCGAGGGCACCGTCATTGTGGACATCAACCAGGAAATCACCGAAGACCTTGCCAACCAGGTGCAGGCAGCGGGCATCGAGCGCGTGCGCATCCGCTCCGTGCTCACTTGCGAGTCCCGTCGCGGAGTTTGCGCTCTCTGCTACGGCCGCAACCTCGCCTCCGGGCGCATGGTCGAACTCGGCGAGGCCGTCGGCGTCATAGCCGCGCAATCCATCGGCGAGCCCGGCACGCAGTTGACCATGCGTACGTTCCACATCGGCGGAACCGCCACCCGCGTTTCCGAGCGTTCCACGCTCGAAGCGCGCAACAACGGTGTCGTCAAGTTCGTGGACCTCAAGTTCGTCGAGGGCCGCGGCGGCACTTCCATCGCCATGAACCGCGCGGGCCTAATTTCCATCGTGGACGAGAAAGACCGCGAAAAGGAGCGTTATCACGTCGTTTACGGTGCGCGACTCCGCGTTGTCGACGGCGAACATGTCACCCACGGCCAGATCCTTGCCGAATGGGATCCGTTCACGTTCTCGATCCTCACCGAAACCGCCGGCTCCGTGAAGTTTGACGACCTGCGGCCCGGCTTCACCATCGAAGAGCAAGTGGACGAAGTGACCGGCCTCTCGCAGGACGTGGTCACTCTTCCTCCCGGCGACGAAAAACATCAGCCCGCGATTCTTGTCCGCGATTCTTCCGGCAAGGTCCGCAAAAAGTACCTCATGCCTTCGCGCGCTCACTTGATGGTGAAGGACGGCGACGAAGTGCAAGCCGGAGACGTGCTCGCGAAAATCCCGCGTGAAACCACCAAGACGAAAGACATCACCGGTGGTCTCCCGCGCGTCGTCGAGCTCTTCGAAACCCGCAAGCCCAAGGATCCTGCCGTCATCAGCGAAGTCGACGGTGTGGTTCGTTACGGCGATATCGCCAAGGGCATGCGCAAGGTCTACGTCGAAAGCGAAGATGGCAAGACCACCAAGGAATATTCCATTCCGCGCGGCGTGCACATCAACGTTCAGGAAGGCGATCACGTCAAGGCGGGCGAAGCCCTCATCGATGGCCCACTCAACTTGCACGACTTGCTCGCCGTCCTCGGCGAAAAGTTCACGCAAGCTTACTTGGTCAACGCCATTCAAGAGGTCTACCGCCTCCAGGGCGTCAACATCAACGACAAGCACATCGAGACCATCTCTCGCCAGATGATGCGCTGGGTCAAGGTCGAAGACGTTGGCGACACCACGTTCCTCCTCGAGGAGCAAGTGGACAAGTTCCGCTTCCGCGAGGAAAACGACCGCATCATCGCCGATGGTGGCCGTCCTGCAACTGGGCGCCCGCTGCTCCTCGGCATCACGAAGGCCTCGCTCTCGACCGATTCGTTCATCTCCGCCGCGAGCTTCCAGGAGACCACGCGTGTGCTCACTGAAGCCGCAGTTGCCGGCAAAGTGGACTACCTCCGCGGCCTCAAGGAAAACGTCATCATGGGCCGCCTCATTCCCGCCGGCACGGGCCTCGAGCACTACCGCAGCATTCAGTTGCTGACGGAAATGCCCGCACCCGCGCCCATCGAGGAAATTCCCGAAGCCGCCGAGCTCACCGCGGAAGAGGCCGCCGCTCTCGACTTCCTCCAGAAGGACCCCGAGGCCGACGCCGCTACCGAAGGCTAGTCCGCTTCAAGGCGGGGTCGCCCGCCAACCAGATGCTCAAACGACAAAGCGTCTCGGTTAACGCCGGGACGCTTTTTTTTTGAGTAACCCAAGACGGTACCGTTCAAGCACGTCTAGCGTTCCCCGTCATTGCTCGTTCGTTCCGCCGTTCCTACAATAATACGTGCACTCTAATGTGGCTTTCTGGCCTCCTCGGCCAGCCGCCGCACTCGTCTCATGCCCAAACACGACGACTTCTCCTCAAGCTTCGGCGAAAGAAACGACTTCAGGCGGTGAGACCCGCGCTACCGTCTCCGATCGCCTCGAGCAATTTGAGAAACGCCAGAGCGAACTTTGGCGCCTTACCTTTATTCTCCTACTGATCCTTTCGATCGTCTTTGCCTTCACCTCTTGGGGCAGCATTCGTTCTCTCGCACACCGCTTTGAAGCTCTGCCCATTGGTCTCGTCGTTCTTGTGGCCCTCTTTGGTTACTACGCTTGGAAGCGCACTCAGGAAATCTCGGAGCTGCGCGGCCTCGTCCGCGGCCTCGAACATCACGACGCCGCTCCTCCCAGCGATCGCCAGATGGATCAGCTCTTCACCGTCATCTCCCGCTCCCAGCAGGGTTATCGCGACCTCATCGATTCCTTTGACGATATTCTCCTGGCCATTTCCCTCGAAGGCGAAATCCGCGCCGTGAATCGCAGTTTTGCCGACCTCGTCGGCGCCGGCTATCAGGAAATCATCGGCCGTCCCGTCACCGATTTCCTCGAAGAGGGCAGCGGCGAGGGCGCCGAATTGATCCGCCGCGCCATGCCGCGCTTTCTCGATCGCCGCCACTGGTCCGGCATCGTTCAGGTCCGCCTCAAAAAACAGAACTCCATCTGCTATTTCGATTGCGTCGCCCACGCCATGACCCGCGACAACACGGTCCACGGCCTCACCGTGCTCGGCCGCGATATTACTGCTCTTCGTAAGAATGAGGCACGCTTCACCGAACTCTTCGAGACCCTTCAGGAAGGCATCTACATCACCACGCCGGAAGGCAGCATTCTTGACGCCAATCCCGCCCTTGTCCGCATGCTTGGTTACGACTCCAAGGAGGATTTGCTCTCTCGCAAAGTCCCGGACATCTTCGCCGACCCTGCCGAAAGAAAAGCGCTTCAGGAAGAGGTCGAGCGCCAGAACGCGCCCCAGGGCCGCGAAGATAACTTTGTTACGCAAGGACGGCTCTCCCATCGTTTGTCTCAATACCGCCACCGCCGTCCGTGATACTGCGGGCCATGTCCTTCGTTATCAGGGTTCCGTCATGGACATTACCGCCCGCCGACAAATGGAGCGCCAGCTTCACAAAGAACAGGAGTTCGCGCGCCGCCTCGTCGATAGCTTCCCCGATCTGATTCTTGTGGTCGATTCCAATTCGCGTTACACCTTTGTCAGCCCGCGCTGCAAAGAGGTTCTCGGTTATGAACTCTCTGAAACAGAGAGCATGGAGCTTGGTGAGCGCACTTTCGCGGAAGACCGTCCTATCCTTCTAAATTTGTTCGCGGATATTTTTGCGGAGCGCCAGACTTTCGGCT
>CAVRAJ010000005.1:0-131096 GCA_963718945.1 uncultured Acidobacteriota bacterium
CAGGAAATAATCACCGACCACGCCGAGAGAAAAGCCCTTGTCCAGGAGGTCGAGCGCCAGAATGCGCCCCAGGGTCGCGAGGTTAATCTGCTGCGCAAGGATGGCTCTCCCATCGTTTGTTTGAATACCGCCGCTGCCGTGCGCGACACCTCCAGCCGCGTGATTCGTTATCAGGGTTCCATCATGGACATCACGGCCCGCCGCCAAATGGAGCGCCAGCTCCACAAAGAACAGGAGTTCGCGCGTCGTCTCGTCAACAACTTCCCCGACCTGATTCTCGTCGTCGATTCCACTTCGCATTACACGTTCGTGAGTCCCCGCTGCAAGGAAATTCTCGGCTATGAACTCGCCGAAACCGAGAATATGGAGCTCGGCGGCCGCACCCATTCCGAAGACCTTCCCGGCCTTCTCGATCTATTTGCGGATATTCTGGCTGGACGCCAGAATTACGCCTCTCTCGAAGTTCGCGTGCGCCACAAGTTGGGCGACTGGCGCCGCATCCGTTTCAATTTCAGCCCCCTTGCGGATGAAACTGGCAAGATCGAAGGCGTCGTTCTTTCCGGGCGCGATGTCACTGAACTCAAGCGGCTCGAAGAGCAGCTCATTCAAGCGGAGAAACTCGCTGCCATGGGCCAGATGCTTGCGGGCGTTGCGCACGAGCTCAACAATCCTCTCACTGCCATTCTCGGCGTGACGGAATTGTTGCGCGAGGGCCAGACTGACCAGGAAGCCACCAAGCGCCAGCTCGAACTGACGCATCGCCAGGCTCGCCGCGCGGCGCGCATCGTGCAGAATCTTCTCGAATTCTCCCGGCCCGCCTCGCCGCAAAAAAAGCCCGTCGATCTGAACAGCATCCTCGACCGCACCCTCCAGTTGCACGAACACTCGCTCCGCAGAAGTAATGTGGAGGTTGATTTCCGTCCTCAGCCGGACCTCCCCGGCGTTATTGGTGACGCCAATCAGCTCATTCAAGTCTTTCTCAATTTGGTCACCAATGCCGAGCAGGCCATCCGCGAAGTTCGGGAATCGGGCCGCATTCAGATCCGCTTTTCTCGGATCGGCTCTCGCGTTTCTGTCGCCTTCCAGGATGACGGCGTTGGCATTCGTCCGGACTCCGTCGCTCGCCTTTTTGATCCCTTCTACACCACCAAGCGTCCCGGCGGCGGCACCGGTCTTGGTCTCAGTATCTGCCTCTCCATCATTCGTGAGCACGGCGGCACGATTGAGGCGGAAGCCCTCCCGGCCGGCGGCTCTGCGTTTACCGTTTATCTTCCTCTTGCGCTCGGTGAAAAGCCCTCTCCTTTGCCTCCTGCACTCTTAAGCGCCTCGTCGCCCGCCTCCCTGGATCTCTTGAAAGGCCGTTCCATCCTTGTGTTGGATGATGAAGAGAGCATTCGCAGCCTGCTCTTCGAAGGCCTTTCCGCCCGGGAGCTGCACGTGGACTGCGCCGCCACTTTGGAAGAAGCGCTGGCTTTCGCCGCCCAGCGTCCTCATGACGCTCTTCTTTGCGATCTGAACCTCTCTCGAGATGGCGTGCATCTGAGTGGCAAGTCGGCGGCGGACCGCCTCCTCGCCGCAGCCGGAGGTCGCAAACCAGCGGTCATTTTTATGTCTGGAGAGTTGATCGAATCTCCGGACTCACCAGGGAGCGCCGCGGGGCCTCGTCACTTGCAGAAACCCTTCCGCGTCTCAGATGTTCTCGCCCTTCTTCAGGAAGTCTTCGCCTCCGCCTCGCCGGATTAGACATGGGATGGAATCGCGCTGCTCGGATCGGGCGGGGGGACACACTCAGCACTCCGAAACGATTTTGACTTTGTCTTTCTCTTCTTCTTTTTCTGGTCGTAGGCGCACCCTAGATTCGCCGAGACGATTTTGACTTTGTCTTTTCTTCTCAGCGTGGGTCTTTCTCTTCCTCTTTTTTCTGGTCGCAGCTAATAGTGGCAAAGTGCAGGTCGTCTTTTCCGTGATGACGTTTGAGATTTCTCGGCGTCATTTGAGATTTCTCGGCGACGGAGCAGAACAGCCCGCCCTTTCTTGCAGAAAGGGTAGGGCACCCTCGTCTCTTCACCCCACGGTGAATTACGAAAGTGCTATCCTCTCCTCGTGCCGCTTCGTCAAGCAGAAACTTTCGGAGAATCGAGTGATCCACCCGCCACGTCCGGCACTCTCTGTTGGGGCCTCGACTATTCCTACGACATCTATGCCAATTTCAAAACGGCCGCGCTCGACCCCGGGAGACCGTCCTGCCCCGGCTTTACCTTGAACGCGGGCGTGGACACCAACAATCGCATCACCAACACCGGCTTCTCCTACGACGCCGCAGGCAACGTTCTCTCCGATGCCAGCTTCAGTTATACCTGGGATGCGGAGAGCGAGTTGAAGACTGTCGCGGGCGTCACCTATACCTACGATGGCGATGGACGTCGTGTGCAGAAATCCAGCGGCAAGCTCTACTGGTACGGCGCGACCGGCGACATTCTCGACGAGAGCGACGCCTCCGGCAACATCACAGATGAATTTGTTTTCTTCGGCGGCAAGCGCGCCGCCCGGCGCAACATCTCCACCGGCAACATCTACTTCTACCTCGCCGACCATCTCGGCTCTTCTCGCATGATCGTCCAGGCCGGCTCGTCCACCGCTTGCTACGACGCGGACTTCGATCCTTTTGGTACGGAGCACATCGCCACCAATACCTGCCCGCAAAACTATAAATTCACCGGCAAAGAGCGTGACACCGAGTCGGGTCTGGACGATTTCGATGCCCGCTACTACTCCTCGGGCTTCGGACGGTTCCAGTCCGCGGACTGGTCCTCCATTCCGGCCCCTGTCCCGTACGCCGACCTGGGCAACCCGCAAACCCTCAACCTCTACGCCTACGTGAAAAACAATCCCATGAACCTCACCGATCCCGCGGGCCACCAGGCCGAAGGCCAACTCGTCGGCACTGGCGGCGATTACATGGCCACCCGAATGCATACATACGGCGAACCTGCAGGCGCACCAGGCGAGGGAATTGTACCCGGCGTCTGGGAAGTCACCGTCAACGGCGAAACCACCTTTGCTCTGGGCAATACCGCAGAAGAGGCAGCCGACGATACTCAGCCGCAAGAGACGAACCAGAATCAAACCCAAGCGAATCAACCGCCGACCCCGGACAAACCGCCTTCATGGGACCCAAAGAAGCCATTCCCTGGCGATCCCACGAAGCTAGGCCCCGACTGGAAGCCTGATCCGCAGCACGACCCAGGCGGCAAAAGTGGTGACGAACGGTACGTCAATCCCGACGGTGACAAAGTGGACTGGCATAAGGGCGACCCGAACGGAAAAAGCTATTGGGACAAACACGATCACTGGCACTGGATTCCCGGAGGCAACAAAGAAAAATGGCACTACGAACCTGGGGACAAGATCAAAAGCACAGCCGTTAAGGTTGCCATCGTGACTGCGGTCGTCGTATATGTGATAGTCAGCGAGGCTTCCAGACTGTTTCCGCCAAGAAATCTTGTTCCAGTTTGGTAAGGAGGCATAGATCAAGTCAATGATGCGGGATCAGGCGCGCGGATACCCGGATCACAAACTAACGAAGCAACTCGAACTTGGGCAACTAAGACATTTTATGACTGGTGCGAAATGACCTTTGAGGAACTAGAAGAAAGATTACCAAACGGATTTCACGATGCCGAGATCAGAACGATAAGCTTGGATTTTGTAAGCCGTTCCATCGTCGTAGGCATGAACCTACATGTCGGCAAGCCGGATGACCACGACCCCGAACGCTACCGCCCGGGAACGCTACGGGTCGTAGTCCCTTATCTATTCTTCCTTGAACCTCCACATCCTGACTACCATTTCATTCCGAACGGCAGACCCATTAATGCTACCGGTAAACCCGTGAAAGTTGGACAGGACGCGGCAGTTGACCGCCTATTTGCAGTTCTCCCACCGAACTCCACTTCGTACCTTTTCTTTCTCGACAACTGGAACTCCTGCCTATATCTCGCGGGTGCTAGTGTCGAGTTTTCTTGGGAGGACGATGGGGCTTTTGTTTAGCCGCGGATGCCGGGTGCCCCTTTGGAAACGGGGGGAAACGGGGACAGACGGGACGTTTTCTGATCGCCCCGCCACTCGATTTTCTGCATGGAATCACACGAGCCCCAAACCCTCCGCGCCGTTCGTCCTTCCAGAACCGCCATTCAACCCCGAAATTCGTCCATTCCCTGTAAAATAATTGAATCTTCGGTACTCAGACGCTACCATTTCTCATGCTCGCCCTGAGCCTCGAAGCGTTTCGCCCGCGCTACTCTGTCATTTGCCTCGCCCTGCCCTCAGACTTGGCTCGTTCCTTCTCCTCCCGCTTCAGAAACCTTCAAACCTTCCAACCTTCAAACCTTCCAACCTTCCCAACCTTCCAACCGTCCCAACCTTCGAACTTCCCAACCTTCCAACTTCCCAACCCTCCGAAGCACTATCTCCTGTAGAATCCGCACTTCCGAAAAACACACCCATAACCCCTTTGGAATCCGCACTTCCAAAACACAGGACTTAAACTCCTTCAGAATCCGCACTTACAAAAAACCCCCGGAGGTGGGGTCTTATCGTTAACCAGCAATTCCACGCTTCGGATTCAGTGCGGAGCAGCCTTGGAGGCGGGAGCCGCGTCCACTCCAAAATCCCATACGTACAGGTTCAACCCGTCCTGCAGAATCTCCGCCAGCGCATACTCGCCCGGCGGCAGAGGCGCGCTCAGCGTAAATCGATAAATGTCCGGCGCCACTTCCCAGCGCTGAATCGAAATTTCTTTCCGGTCCTCCGATATCTCCTGCCCGAACAGGCTTCGTATGGACTCAAGTACCCGTTTGTGCCCCTTCACCGTGGCGCGTACCAAGGTGACATCCGGTCCATCCACGCCCTGCCGGCCGCTCCGCCACACTGCGGAATCATCATCCGGGCTTGGCGCCGGTTCGCGCAAATAAAACTCTGGGGCTGCGCTTGTCAGCCGCACTGCTGCTCTTGCTCCCGGAATTTCAATGTTACGTTTGCTTGGGACAATCGGTATCGGCGAAAGAATCTGCTTCAGAACCGTTTTCTTGTCGGTTTTCTCTTGCGAGCCAACCTGCCCGAGCCGTTTGATGGATTTGCCCTCGAACGCGAACAGTCCCTCCCCGTCAGGCAGGAACACTCCCGGGGCAACCAGCAAGCTCGCATCCACGTCCACCGGCGTTTCCGCTTTCGACGCCGCCTCTTGAATGTGAACTTTCTCCAAAAGCGCTGACGCCGTTTTCTCGTCGGCCGCTTCCGCCTTCTTGGTGGCGTCCCAGTCCACCAGTGACGCGGGGATCATCTCCCAGGCATCTCTCTCCATGCTGTAGTAACGTACCCGATCGCCCTGTTTTTCATAGCTGCGAACAAGCTGGAAGCTCCCGTCCTTCAAAACCAGCTTTTGGCCTCGTGGAAGACCTGTCAGTTCTTCCGGGGAATTCGCCTTTTTGGTCGCGGGGTTATTGGAGCTAGGTGCGGCCTGTTGCGCCGATGAATCCGAGGCTGGCGGGCTCTGCCAGGTCGTTCCTCCCCAGCCCAGCATTGCCACTGGCAGGATCAAAGCGAGAATGGAACACAGGTTCATGCGGGTTTCTGGCCTATAAGATGCCGGGTCGAGGAATCGGTTTGCTCCTTTGGCGAGCATACCCCGCTGCCAATGTCTCCGCAACTGCCCCAAAAAGCAAATGGCTCTTTCCGGTGTTCCGGAAAGAGCCATTCTAGATCGAAGCTCGTTTGAGTTCTTAGTGTGTGCAGCGCGGAAACAGCGTCACCAGCACCATCAAATCGGACAGCGTGAACAGCCACTGGTCCGCCTGCTTGCCCGCCGCTTCCGCAGCCCGCGCGATGAAGCCCAAGTGCCGGCTTTTCGCGAAATTACGGATATGATCGACGCAAATCCCAGTCAGGCTGGCGATCTCCGCATCGGTAAAAATCTTTTGGCTCGCTTTGACGGTAACCATGGCCTTGTTCCTTATACTCTCTGCCGCACCGCTCTTCCCGTAGCCGCTTTCATTACTTTGATGCTTTATGCAGCGTACGCGATGCACCTTTTCAAGAGCAATAGTCGTTCCGTTCTCCCTATCTAAAACGAAAATCCTAGTACTTTTGTTCCAACCCCCTGTGTAAAAAGACATTACACATTTTCCCGCACTTCCAAGTTATGCAGTACCAATCGAATACGAGTGGAGGCAAGGGTGAAAAAATGTCCTACTTTTGCAAACTCTCTACGATTTTCGGTAGGTTCGCTGCAATTTCCTGCAACTGTTTTGTGTGCCGGATTTCATGCCCTGCGATGAAGCGCATCCATTTGTAGGTGTTCAGAGTGCCAAGCGCCGGATGCGCCCAGCAGTATTCGCTTAAGTCGCGGCCTCTCGCTTCTTCCAGGAAAGCCAGGGAGTGCCCTCTCACTTCTCGCAATTGCGACAGCATTTCCTCTTTTCCAAGAAGCAATCCAGGGTCTACCGGGATGGGCGTTTTACGCCGGATCAGGCGGGATTCCACCAGCAACATTGGGACGTGAATCCTCTTTAGTAAAGGAATGCGTTTGGGAGGCTTCAGCCTCACGCGGTTGGCTTTCTCAATCACCGCGCGTTCCACCATCATCAAATGGGCAATCAATTCAGCCGCTGACCATCTCTCCTCGCTCGGCCTCGTCTTCCACTCTTGAGCCGACACGGCCTCGGCCGCACGCAGGAGCCTGACCTGAGTTTTCGCCAAGTTTGCGATTAAGGAATCAACTTCGGGCGGCATGGCTATCTCCCACTCCGCTTTCCAGAGAGCTAAACCGGCCGGCTCATTTAACCGACCGGTTAAATAAACGCCTCGATTTATTAAACTGAGCCGCCACCGGCCTGCTCGAAGGCGTATGCCAGTTGCAAGACGCTGGCCTCGCCGAAGGCCGGTCCGAAGATTTGTAGCCCCACCGGTAAGTTGCCGCGGATCTTTCCGCACGGCACGGAGATGCCGGGCACTCCCGCGAGCGATCCTGTAACTGTATATATATCAGCGAGATACATCTGGAGCGGGTCGTTTGTGCGCTCACCTAATTTAAAGGCGGCCACCGGCGATGTCGGCGTCACGATCAGATCCACCTTCGCAAAAGCGTCTCGAAAGTCCTGCGCAATCAGCGTCCGAACCTTCTGCCCCTTCAGGTAGTACGCGTCATAGTAGCCTGCCGATAATACGTACGTGCCCAGCACAATCCGTCTTTTGACCTCGGCGCCAAATCCCGCGCCTCTCGTCTTGCGATACATGGCTAGCAGGGAATCATCTTCCACCCTCAGCCCGTACCTCACGCCGTCATACCGCGCCAGATTCGAGCTGGCCTCCGCCGTGGCAATGATGTAATAGGTCGCTATCGCATAGTCCGTGTGCGGCATGTGGATTTCGCGAAGCTCGCAGCCGAGCTTCTTCAGGACCTCGATTCCCGCTTCGATCTTTCTTCTGACCGCTTCGTCCATTCCCTCGCCGAAATACTCTTTGGGGATGCCGATGCGCAGCCCTTTCACTGTCTTTTCCATTGCCGACCGATAATCCGGCACAGGCGCAGTTGTCGATGTCGAATCGTTCGCGTCCCGCCCGGCAATCACCCCCATGATGGCCGCCGCGTCCCGCGCGTTGGTCGCAAAGGGTCCGATCCGGTCCAGGGATGAAGCAAACGCAATCAGCCCATAGCGAGAAACACGTCCGTAGCTTCCCATCATCGCGGGAATCCCGCAGAAAGATCCCGGCTGCCGGATTGATCCGCCCGTATCTGTTCCTAGAGATGCCACCGCCAATCCCGCCGCCACCGCTGCCGCCGATCCTCCGCTCGATCCGCCCGGCACGCGGTCCATCGCCTCCGGGTTTCGCACCGGTCCATACGCAGAGTTTTCGTTCGAGCTGCCCATGGCAAACTCGTCGCAATTCGTTTTTCCAAGAACAACCGCGCCTGCCGCTTCCAGCCGCTCGACAGCCGTCGCGTCGTATGGCGGGACGTAATTCTCAAGAATCTTCGACCCGCAGGTGGTCCGCACTCCGCGCGTGCTGATGACATCCTTAATTGCTACTGGAACGCCGGCCAACGCGGGCAACGGTTTCCCGGCCGCAACAAGCGCATCCACGCGATCCGCTTGCGCGTATGCGCGCTCTTCGCACAGCGTCAAATATGCATTCAGCTCGGGGTTCCGCTCCTCAATCCGATGATAAAATTCCCCTGCTAGTTCCCGCGCGGAAACCTTCTTCGCCGCCAACGCCTCTTTTACTCCGTCAATGGTCCAGTTCGCCGTCACGTTGCGTCCGTAGGACAGGTGTTCTTGCCTGTCTCTTTCTCTGCTTTTTCTCAGCTTCCCCCAGCCAATCCAGGCAGACAGGAATGTCTGTCCGCGCGCTCACCGCTCAATCACCTTCGGCACGCGAAAATAAGGCGCCTCAGGGTCCGGGGCCTGTTTCAAAACTTCTCCCGCCACATTGCAAGCTACCACAACGTCTTGTCGCAGAGTCGCGTCCGCAGTCTGGTCATCTGCCAACACCTGCGCCATCGGCTCCACGCTGGCCGTATCCAGTTCGTTCAACTTCCCGATGTATCCCAGAATTTCGTCGAGCTGGGCGCGGTACATCTCCAACTCCGCTTCGCTCAAATCCAGATAGGCTAACTCCGCCACCCGCTCGACATCTTCCCGGCTGATTTTCATGGAACCCTTCAGTGTCCTGCTGGAACCACGGCCTCCGCGGTCTTGCGCGGGTATTTGTTTGCGATGTACTTATCCACGAGCGACTGGAACGCCGCCGCCAGTTCGTCGTACGTTCCTTCGAGGGTCACATCTTTTTTCCCATCAATATATATGGGACAGCGCGGCGCTTCGCCAGTCCCCGGCAAACTGATGCCGATATTCGCGGCCTTCGATTCGCCAGGGCCATTCACGATGCAACCCATCACCGCCAGAGTCATCGTTTCCACGCCTTCGTACTGCGTCTTCCAAATGGGCATGCTGTCCCGGATGTAACCCTGGATGGCTTCTGCCAACTCCTGGAAAGTCGTGCTGGTTGTGCGTCCGCAACCGGGGCAAGCCGTCACGCTCGGCGAAAACGAACGCAGCCCCAGCGCTTGCAGCAGCTCGCACGCCGCATAGACTTCTTCGCGCCGATCGCCGCCGGGTTTCGGAGTCAGGGAGATGCGAATCGTGTCGCCAATTCCTTCATACAGCAAAATGCCAAGCGACGCCGCGGACCAGATCTGCCCCTTCATCCCCATGCCGGCTTCGGTCAAGCCGAGATGCAGCGGTTGCTCCGTCTTGCTGGACAAATCGCGATAGACCGTAATCAGATCGCGCGGCCGCGATGTCTTGCAGGAAATAATGATCTGGTCGTGCCGCAGCCCGCACTCCAGCGCCAATTCCGTCGATTGCAGGGCCGAGAGCACCATGCAATCGTTGATAATCTCTTCGGACTCCTTGCCGAGGTTTTTGTCCGTGTTCTCCTGCATCTTGAGCATCACCAGCTCTTGATTCAGCGAGCCGCCATTTACGCCGATGCGCACGGGCTTTCCGTTGTCGCGCGCAATCTTGCAAATCGTCGAGAATTGTTCGTCGCGCCGCTGTCCCGCGCCCACGTTGCCTGGATTGATGCGGTACTTGTCCAGCGCCTTCGCGCACTCCGGAAACTTCGTCAGCAGTACGTGGCCGTTGTAATGAAAATCGCCGATGATGGGTGCATTGCATCCGGCATCGAGCAGCCGCTTCTTAATTTCCGGCACGGCCGCCGCGGCCTCCGGTACGTTCACCGTCCAGCGCACAATCTCCGAGCCCGCTTCCGCAAGTTCCACTGTCTGCTTGAATGTCGTCGCCACATCGGCGGTGTCCGTGTTTGTCATGGACTGCACGACGATCGGCGCGCCTCCGCCCACGGGCACATGGCCAACACGCACGCTGTAAGTTTTGCGCCGCGGCCGGCCAGCCGCCACTGCATCCGTGCCTTTAATCTGGGTAATCATCGCCCCTTCATTTTAGCCTGACTTCGATTCGAATACGAAGTCCCAACGAGGACTCCCGGCGTACCACAAATCAGCCGCCTAAGTTGTCTTCTTCCCCGGTATCCACGAACCTTCTTAGAATTGCAGCTAGCCCGACCCGCCGGAGGCAGCCCGGGATTCCTTTTTGCTTCACGGACCAGTCCTCGGATCCTTCCCCTTGCTTATTGACAGGAGCAGCCGCATAATCCCTGTCAGTAACTAAGGGGAACTGCAATGACCAAGCCCACCGACCTCGTTCAGGGCACTCTCGACCTGCTTATACTCAAGACCATCGCACTCGAGCCTATGCATGGCTGGGCTATTGCTCAGCGCATTCGCCGCGTGTCCAAGAATGTCCTGCAGGTCAATCAAGGCGCTCTTTATCCCGCCTTGCATCGCCTCGAACAACAGGCCTGGATCCAGGCAAAATGGGGCGAATCGGAAAATAATCGCCGCGCAAAATACTATTCGCTCACACGCGCCGGCCAGAAATATCTCCAGACAGAAGAATCGAATTGGGAACGGCTCTCGTCCGCGATCGGACTGGTCTTGAAGACCATCTGAGGAGGTAAGCGAAATGCGGTGGGCCCAAAACAGCGCTAATTGGCTACGCTCGTTGTTTCGCAGGAGCACCGTCGAGCGGGAACTTCGCTCGGAGGTGCGCTTCCACATCGAGCGTCAAGTGGAAGAAAATCTTGCGGCAGGAATGAGTTCTGAAGAGGCGCGTCGCGCAGCACTGCGCGAATTCGGCGGCGTCGAGCAAGTTAAGGAAGATTGCCGCGACGCCCGCCGTGCGAATTACATCGAAAACCTCATTAAAGACATACGCTATGGTTTTCGCATGCTCCGCAAGAGCCCTAGTTTTACATTTTTCGCCGTCGCCGTTCTCGCGCTGGGAATCGCGGCGAATTCCGCCATCTTCAGCATTGCCGACGCGGTCCTCATTCGTCCTCTTCCCTATGCGGATGCCAATCGGTTGGTGCTTGTTTGGGAAGACGCGTCGGCCTTTGGATTCCCGAAGAACACGCCTGCGCCAGGAAATTTCTCGGACTGGAGATCACGCAACCAGGTCTTTGAAGACGTCGCTGCAATTCCGTACGGCGGCTACTTCAATCTCACTGGCAATGGAACCCCGGAGCAGTTGGATGGAAAAAAAATTACTGCGAATCTTTTTTCCGTTTTAGGCGTGAGCCCCGCCCTGGGCCGCGGTTTTCGCCCTGAGGATGATGTTCCTGGAGCTTCTCCTGTGACGATTTTGAGCCACGGTCTCTGGCTGAGGCGCTTTGGAGGCGATCCGCAGATCATTGGAAAAGAAATTTGGTTGAACTACCAAAAATGCGCCGTCATCGGAGTGATGGGAAAAGGCTTTCAGTTTCCGGACCGCGAGACCGAAATCTGGATTCCCGCTCAATTCACCAAGGAAACTCTGGCCAATCGCGGAAGTCATTATTTGAATGTGCTCGCCAGGATCAAGCCCGGTGTTTCGCTGAAGACCGTTAACGCCAATCTCGCGACGATCGCCTCGGAGTTGGAAAAGGAACATCCAGATTCGAATGCCAGGGTCGGGGCATTTGCCGTCCCGCTCCGCGAGGAATTCGCGGGGGATGTCCGCCCCGCGATTCTGATGCTTGTCGGAGCCGTCTGTTTCGTTCTGCTTATTGCCTGCGCCAACGTCGCAAATCTTTTGCTCTCACGCGCCACCGCGCGGCGCCGCGAAATGGCCATGCGTCTCGCGCTGGGCGCCACGCGCGGCCGTATTGTCCAGCAGATGTTGACGGAAAGCGTCCTGCTCGCCATTCTTGCCGGCATTGCGGGCTTGCTTCTCTCCGTGTGGGGAACAAAATTTCTCGCGACGCTGATTCCGGCGGGCATCGCGCCTTTGACCGGGACAGGTGTTGATGCGCGCGTTCTAGTTTTTACACTCGCCGTCACGCTCGCCACCGGAATCCTGTTTGGAATCATTCCCGCGTCGCGCGTGTCGCAGTTTCATCTCACACCCTCCCTGAAACAGGGCGGCGGGCAAAGCGGCATGGGCTCAGGCAGCCAGCGATTGCGTGACACACTGGTGATTTGCGAAGTCGCGCTCGCTATCGTCTTGCTTGCCGGCGGCGCCCTCATGATTCGAAGTCTGCAAAATCTCTATCATCTTGACCCGGGTTTTCGCGCCGATCATGTTCTTGTGATGCGAACAGCTTTGCCAAGGCCGAAATACGAAGCAGCTGCTCGCAGAAGAGCGTTCTTTGATCAAGTGCTTGGGCAAGTGGAAGGCCTTCCTGGCGTGGTTGCGGCCGGCTATACCACGTGGATTCCGCTGACGAATGCTGGCGGTGCGATGGGCATCACCATCGAGGGGAAACCAGAGCCGGCGCTGGGGCAGATGCTCATTCCCAATGTGCGGATGATCAGCAGAGACTACGTCGCCACCCTTCGCATGAAACTTATCGAAGGCCGCCTGTTCGAACAGGGTGACGGCTTCGGGAAGCCTCTCGTCGCGCTTATTAATCAGACCCTGGCGAAAAACTATTGGCCCGGCGAAAATCCCATAGGCAGGCAGTTCAAATTCGGAGCGTACAGTGAAAATCACCCGTGGGTTACGGTGGTGGGAATCGTCGGCGACGTTCACCAAGCCGGACTCGATCTTCCCGCGCGACCCGAAATGTATCTCCCTTTTGAACAGCAGGATCGGGGTTACGATCCTGAGTATCTTGCCGTTCGAACCAGCGGCGATCCGATGGCGCTCGCGCAAGTCGTGCGCCAACAGGTATGGGCCGTGGACAAAGAGCAACCCGTAGCGAGTGTGATGCCGCTGGAAGATCTCGTCGACGACAATTTGGCCGCGCGCAGGATGCAGGCGTCCCTGCTCAGTGGTTTTGCGGGGCTGGCGCTGCTGCTTGTCACGCTCGGAATCTATGCAGTGCTTTCGTTTGCAGTAGCCCAACGCACCCAGGAAATCGGCGTGCGTGTGGCGCTGGGGGCGCAGCCGAGGGATGTTTTGCGCATGATTTTTTCGCAAGGCTTCAAATTGTTCTTGATTGGCGCGGCGATTGGTTTGGCCGCTGCCTTTGCGCTCGCGCATGCGCTCGTTCACCTGCTTTTTGGCGTGAGCGCCTACGATCCGGCATCGTTTGCGGTCGTGACGCTGCTCCTGGCGGCGGTCGCTTTGCTGGCTTGCTACGTTCCGGCGCGCCGCGCCACGCGCGTCGATCCGCTCGTTGCTCTGCGCTATGAATGACCGCGGGAGGATCTCCCGTCCAATCTAAGAACCGGCGGCTTGCGCGGCGATGCTGCCGCGAAGGCCGAGCGCGTCGGCTTGTTCGCGCATGGCGGCGATGCAAAAGCCAATGTGCTCTTCGAGCGGGATGCCCAGCTCTTCCGCGCCTTTACGGACGTCTTCGCGGCTGACACCTTTGGCGAAGGCCTTATCTTTCAGGCGGCGCTTCACGGAGTCCACTTCGAGATCGAGGATGCTCTTCGAGGGGCGTACATACGTGCAGGCGGTGAGGAAGCCGGCGAGCTCGTCGCAAGCGAAAAGCGTGTGCTCGAGCGGAGATTGGCGCGTGACGCCGGAATAATCGGCATGCGAAAGAATCGCGCGGACGATTTCGTCGGAATAGCCCCGCGCTCGCAGAATTTTCGCGCCTTCCGCGGGATGCTCCCTGTCGGGTGAATGTTCGTTGTTGGGCCAGCGTTCGTAATCGAAATCGTGCAGCAGAGCTGCGAGGCCCCAAAGCTCTTCATCGGCGCCCTGCTTGCGCGCGTAGGCGCGAACACAGGTTTCGACAGCGAGCATGTGCTTGCGCAGACTCTCCGATTCGGTGAATTCGCAGAGCAGTTTCCAGGCATCGTCGCGAGTGGGCATGCGTTTCTCCAAGTAAAGAAGGAATAGTGTAGCGCAGGGTGAGAGTGGTCAACAGTCCCGACCGTAGCGGGATCTTCGGTCGACTGCTGAGTAGCGGGGAACGGAAAAGGACAACGCGGAGGCGCCCCGACAGAGTCCGGGTAAACGTCGTGTACGGAGACGAGGGGAGAGACCGTAACTGGTGAGTCGCGGCAGGAGCGCGACATACCAACTGCGAGCGAAGTCGATAGTTTTACCAGCGGGAATCGTTTGTTCTAAAAAGGGCCGCAGTGGCGAACGTGTTCCAATTCGAGACTTTGGAGCCGGGATGGCGCACGGAGGCAGATGACATATTCCATTCTCCTGTCTTCTGAGCCCCTTATCGCCTTGCCTCTCAACAGCTTATGTTCTCTCGCCCGATTTGAAAAGAGAGGGCTGCATGGATGGCCTCGTGCAGGCTCGTATGGAAGGGATCAGCGGCTTGAGATCAGAGCCTGATGTGGCCAGTAAATTATTCGAGGACGCGCGAAGCTGTGGCCATTACCTGGAGAATATTGCAACGCCGTAAATCAAAGCATATTGAGCCTCGGGAATTTGCGCAGGTGGACGATCCGCGTGCGAACTTCCGGCGAATCGAAAGACGAGAATGGTGGCTCTGGACGGCTGCGGCCATCATCACGCTTTTGCTGACCATTGGGCTGGCTTCCGTCCTTCTTCCCGAGGCACGCCTTCATCAAGACTTCTATTCGGTGAGTGTCTTGCCGCAGGCCATGCGCGGGCTGGTCGGCCTGGTTTTTCTGTTCGACCTGTACACAATTTATCAGTACATCCTGATTCACCGGATTCGTCGCCAGTTGGTCGATCGCGAAGAACTGTTTCACCTGATCAGCGAGAACGCTGCCGACATGATCGCAGTCGTGGATATGGACGGAAAGCGGATTTACAACAGTCTTTCCTATCAAAGAGTGCTGGGATATTCGCCGGAGGAATTGCAATCGTACTCAGCGTTCGAGCAGATTCATCCCGATGATCGTGAACGAGTGAAGAAGGCGGCGGAGGAGGCACGGCGTTCGGGGATGGGAGAAACGCTGGAGTACCGTTTTCGGCACAAGAATGGCGCCTGGCTTGTGCTGGAATCAACATCGAGCGTCATCCGTAATGCCAAGGGAGAGCCGGAAAAGTTGGTAATTGTGAACCGCGACGTAAGCGAGCGCAAGAGGGCGGAGGAGGCATTGCGCCGATCGGAAGCAGGGTTCCGTTCGGTCGTGGAAGATGCACCTTATGGAATTTGCCGCGCGAGTACGGCGGGCCGGCTGCTGCAAGTGAACCCTGGACTCCAGAAAATGCTCGGCTATGAGTCGAAGGAAGACCTGCTTGGCAGGGATCTGAAGACCGAAATCTTCCGGGACTCCAACGATTACAACCGTTTGATGGAGACTCTCTTGCGCACGGCAGAAATCAAGGACGTCGAAATGGAGTGGAAGCGGAAGGACGGGACGCCGATCACGGTGCACTGTTCGGGCCGGCGCGTCAACGATGAAAACGGAGCGCTCGCGTATTTTGACGTGTTTGCGGAGGACGTGACGGAAAAGCGAGTGCTCGAAAAGCAACTGCGCATGGCACAAAAGATGGAAGCCATTGGACGTCTCTCCGGGGGAATTGCACATGACTTTAACAATCTTCTGGGTGTAATTATCGGCTACAGCAGAGTGCTGAAGCGGGAGTTGGGGAGGAACAATGTTCTGTGTGAGCACGCGCTCGAAATCGAAAAGGCGGGGCAGCGGGCCGCTTCGCTGACCAAGCAATTGCTGGCATTCAGCAGGCAGCAGGTGTTGACGCCCGCCATCCTCAACCTCAACACGCTTGCCTCCGATATGGAAAAGATGCTGCCGCAGCTGCTGGGCGAAGATATCAAGGTTTCTCTGGTGCTGGGTCCAAAGCTTGGCAATGTCAAGGCGGACCAGAGCCAGATCGAGCAGGTCATCATGAACCTGGCGGTCAACGCGCGAGACGCCATGCCCATGGGCGGCAAGCTGAAGATTGAAACCACCAACGCCGAATTAGACCAGGCTTATGTGTGGAACCACCCAGGCTCCAAGATCGGCAGCTTCGTACTATTGGCTGTGACTGACACGGGCACGGGGATGGATGCCAGCACGCTCACACATATTTTTGAGCCGTTCTTCACCACCAAGGAAGTGGGCAAGGGAACCGGACTGGGTCTCGCGACGGTTTACGGGATCGTTAAACAAAGCAACGGCTACATCGGTCTTGAGAGCGCCCCCGGAAAGGGCACGTCGTTCAAGATCTACCTCCCAAGACATGCTGGCCAGGCCACGCCCGAGGAACAGAAACCGGATTCAACGGATATTGTGCGCGGCTCTGAAACCATTCTTCTAGTGGAAGACTCCGAGCCTCTGAGAAAGTTGGCAAGGACTTTTCTCGAGTCCAGCGGATTCCGCGTTTTCTCTGCGGAGAATGGCGAAGACGCGCTGGAAGTCACCAAGCGCTTCGGCGGAACCTTTGATCTTTTGCTGACTGACGTCATCATGCCGGGCATGAATGGGCGGGTCTTGGCGGAACACCTGTTGCCGCGACAGCCAGGAATAAAAGTGCTTTACATGTCAGGCTACAGCGACAGCTTCATTGCGGGGCACGGAGTTCTTGATCCCGGAACACACCTCCTGCATAAGCCATTCACGGAAGACGTCTTTCTCCGCAAGGTGCGCGAAGTGCTTGATGGGGATGAGAAACCCGAACTCGATGCAACCTCAGCGGCTGAACTTGTAGAAAGCGAAATACGGCCGGGTCGATAGGAGTCATTTCGAAATGGAAAAGCTGTTGATTGTGGATGATGACGAGTCCATTCGGCGCCTGATACGTCTTGAGTTGCGCGATACTTTTGAAATAATCGACACAGGCGCGCCAGAGGAAGGATTGGCTCTCGCTCTAGAACACAAGCCCGACGCCATCCTGTTGGATCTCCGCATGCCCAATTATTCCGGTTATGAACTTCTTCAGACGTTTACGGCTTTAAGCCACACGCAGAAGATCCCCGTGATCATCGTTAGCGGCGAAGCCGGGGCACAAACAAAAGAACAT
The DNA here is from genome assembly GCA_963718945.1 of uncultured Acidobacteriota bacterium. Taxonomy (GTDB): domain Bacteria; phylum Acidobacteriota; class Terriglobia; order Acidiferrales; family UBA7541; genus Acidiferrum. The sequence continues at coordinate 16,968 of CAVRAJ010000005.1, forward strand.
TGCAAACAACTTGGGGCTTTCGCCTACGTCGAAAAACCGATTGACTTCGATGAGCTGCGGACCTGCCTCGCCCAGCTCACGAAAGGGCGGCACTTTACGCCTCGATCGGAAGTGCGGGTGCGTTTGCGCGTTCCGCTCAAGCTGCGGCGGACAGACAGAGAGGGAAAGAAGATTGACCAGGAAACGGCGACCGAGGATGTAAGTCTCAGCGGTTTTCTGTGTACTTGCACATCCGACATGCCGGTGGATTCCGTTGTGGAAGTGTATCTCACGGCTTCCGTACCACACTTCGTGGGCACGGCCAAGGTAGTTCATTCGGACACAAAGGCCGCTCCTCTTCGGCACTACGGGTTCCGCTTTATCGAGAAAACCGGGCCATGGGTGCTTGATTAAAGTTCGGTTGGATTCTTGCCATGGCCAAAGTTGACTCCTCTCTTTTCAAGCAAGACGACAACATCATCGGTGCCAGCGGATTAGAGCGCCGTCCTGCGATCCGGGTGCTCGCGGTCGACGACGAGCGGGCTGCTAGCAAGCTCATCGCCATCATGTTGCCTTCCCCCGCCTTCTACTGCACCACGGCCGCGAACGGCGAAGAAGCGCTTGTGGCCTTGCAGCGCGAGCGATTCGATGCGGTCATTTCCGATCTTCAAATGCCCGGCATGACCGGCCTGGAGCTTCTCACCCAGGTTCGCCGCTCGTATCCGCATGTGGCGTTTCTGGTCACTACCGGGGTGGACGACGTGGATGTAGGTGTTCAGGCGATGCGCTGCGGAGCGGACGACTACCTCGTCAAACCACTGCGGGAAATTGCCGTCCTGGCAAGCCTGGAGAGCGCGCTTCATAAGCAGCATCTCGAACAGCAAATCGAAAACTACCGCGAGCGTCTGGAAGAAATGGTTGCGGAGCGCACGGGCCAACTGCGCGCGGCTCTGGGGCAGATCGAGACCAGTTATGAAGACACTTTGCAGGCGCTCGGTGCGGCCATCGATCTCCGCGATACGGAAACCGCGGGCCACTCGAAACGTGTCTGCTGCTATTCGATCGAGATTGCCCGCGCGATGGGATGGTCGGAGAAACAGCTGGGAAGCCTTGCCAGAGGAGCCAATCTGCATGATATCGGGAAGCTGGGAATCCCCGACGGCATTCTTCTGAAGCCGGGACCGCTCACGCCGGACGAACGAAGACTCATGCAAAAGCACGCCCAGGTCGGCTTTGATCTCGTCAAGGACATCGCGTTTCTTTCGGACGCAGCGGAAATTGTGCTTAGTCATCATGAGCGCTACGACGGAGGAGGCTATCCGCGCAGCCTCCGGGGAGATGGAATTATTCTGAGCGCACGGATATTTGCCGTGGCGGATACTCTCGATGCCATCACGTCCGACAGACCTTATCGTCGCGCCTCCTCGTTCGAGTCCGGATACGAGGCTATCCGCAAATGTTCGGGCAGCCAGTTCGACCCGGAAGTGGTGAGTATTTTTCTGAATCTTCCGAAAGAAATCTGGCCGGCGATCGCAAAGGCGCAACGCCAGGCCGCTTCGATGACCTCCGAAGAGCGTGGCACTCGCCGCGTGGTTGGTTTGGGTCTTGACGTTGTTCCTTGAGTCGTAGTTCGTGACTCGTGATTCGTGGAAGAGCACAGCCAAGATTGGCTGTGCCACGGGGAGAGTTTCGTCGCTCCCGTTTGTGGCTGAGGACAGCCATCCTTCCTCGGATGGGCTGAGAGATCCCTCATCGCGCTGCTCCTCTGGACAGCTATCCTCGTCGCATGACTGGTTAACGATAAGACCCCCTCTCCGGGGGATTTTTTGTAAGTGCGGATTCTGAAGGAGTTTAAGTCCTGTGTTTTGTAAGTGCGGATTCCAAAGGGGTTATGGGTGTGTTTTTCGGAAGTGCGGATTCTACAGGAGATAGTGCTTCGGAGGGTTGGGAAGTTGAAGGTTCGAAGGTTGGAAGGTTGGAAGGTTCGAAGGTTTCTGAAAGAGGGAGGAGAAGGAACGAGCCAAGTCTGAGGGCAGGGCGAGGCAAATGACAGAGTAGCGTGGGCGAAACGCTTCGAGGCTCAGGGCGAGCATGAGAAATGGTAGCGTCTGAGTACCGAAGAGTCAATTATTTTACAGAGAATGGACGAATTTCGGGGTTGAATGGCAATTTTGGAAGGTTGAACGGTGAGGCTGGTTGGGAGGAATTATCGCCGGAGTATTGGAAAACGTCCCATCTGTCCCCGGGTTTCCCATGTAATCAGCCGATTTCGTCAGTTTTGATTGTCGCCCGGGCCGCTAAGGACGTCGGGACGGCGAGAATGATACTTGCGGACAAGTGCGTCGTCTATGGAATGCGCCCTTCGGATGATCCTCTGCACACCTACGATCTCAGGTGCTGAAACAAATTCGCCTTTATCCAGGCTCCATACTTCGGCGGAATGCTTGTTCACCCCGAAATACCCAACGGTCACGGAGCCCTCCACGTGCGGGCGCGATGAGTTCACGACCCAAAACGTATAAAAATCAGCTTGATTAAGCTTTGGTCCCGTTTGAAGTTCCCACCCTACGTCCATTCCTTGGCGGCGGAGTTCTGCTGCCTGTGGGAGAAGAAAAATAAGGATTTCGGCTTCTTCGATGTTAATCAAATCCGGTTTCCTTGTGGAATGAGCGGCTGGAACTGGTACGGGGGACCAGAACGAGTTCGCAATCGCTGCGGCAAAAACCAATAGCAGTAAGGTTCGGTTGGGCATGGTGCCTCTCTAGTGTCCCGGACCAAATAAGCAGTCCATGTCGGTTTGGACCATGTTGATCCTGTTTAGGTAGATTTGATAGCGGCCTGGTTCGCTGTTGAAGGCCATTGGAGCGGTTGTGAGCGACGTCGCGAAGGATTGGGGAGTGAGGGAGCCTCCAACTCTGGTGCCTTGTCAACTGCGCATGAAGGAAACGCCAGAGTTCCAGAAGCCGGGAGAGCCGTAAGTGCTATAGCTATAGCCGTTGGGCGAGTGATAAGCATTTCCAGTGCCCGGGAAGGGGTACGTCAGTCCAAAATAATTATTGTAGTTCACTGCGAGATTGCTACTACCGTTTCCACTCTCTACGCTGGAGAGTCCAAGAACGTTCGCGGCAGTGGTTCCCATAAGTGTTGCCAGAGTAGACGCATCGTTATAGTTGTTCTGTATGAAGTCATATGTGGCTGGGCTCGCGTTTCTTTCTTTCTGACAAGGGGGCGGCGGTTGCTGTCCGGGACCTGCGAGGCCCATGGCCTGGTCCCAGGTTGGACCGTTCTGAAACCAATTAAGGTCGAAAATGGCGCCCGGAGCGTCGATTTCTTGCCACTCTTCGCCGTTCCAAACGGAAGTGCCGTCGGTGATATCGAGGTCGCTGCCGGGATCACCTCCTAGAATGAACATGTCAAACAGCCACGATTGCCAGCCACCAGGCGGTGGAGGCGGTGGCTCGCTGAGGATTGGGTGGAGGCCGGACGGGTCAGCGAGATTGACAGGGTCGTTCTCCGTGTAGGCGTAGCGATTGAAAGATTGCGGATTGCTGAGCAAACCAGAGAGAGGATCCCGGGAGGAGAAACGGCCGAAGCGACTGATGTAGGAACGGGCCAGGGCGTAGTCGTTGCCGCTGGCCTCATAGTCGCGGTAGTAGGTAGTGAGCATATAGGGAAATGCGCCGGGAGAATACCACGTCTCCCCAAAGGGGAAAGTGGCGCGCTGATCGGAGACGTTGCCGCTGGTGTCGGTCCTGACACGCGGAGAGAGATGATCGTTGTGCCAGTAGTTGGTGGTGCCGCTCTGGATGCTGGCAATCTTCATGCTGCCGGCGTAGATGTATTCGTCGGTGGGAGAAGAAGGCGCCGCGCCGTTGACGTATTCCGCAAGGACTTGCGCGCCGGCGAAGATGGTGACGATCGTATTGCCGCCGCCGATTTTTTTGACACGCTGGCCGCTGCCGTCGTAAGTGTAGGTGCCGGAGCCGGAGCCGCTGGTGGCGGAGGTCACGTGGTTTTCCGCGTCGTAGACGAGCGTGTTGAGGCCGTCGTTGGTCATGTTGCCGCTGGAAAACTGCTGATAGCTTGTATGGAAATCACATCCTATAATCAACATCGCTCGGCTCCTTTTTCCGAGCCTTGGTCGTTCAACAGCTACCAAGTTTACTCGGTCGAAGGAGCCGACAACGTCATCCAATCAGCCCCAAGTGTACTCGGTCGAAGGAGCCGACAACGTCATCCAATGAGCCCACGCGTTACGACGAAACCGCCCGTAATTTCCTAGCCGCCATCTATCTCGTCGCCTCCATCATTTGGCTCAGTTGATAACAGGCCCTAGTCAGCCTTAATCGAGTACCTTAACCCCGCCAGACGGCTTTGCTGTACACGCGTGGGCTCCAACCGAAACGTCCAGCTGCGCGTGAGCTTCGAGGAAATCTATCTGCCGCGCGCACGTGACGTATTGTCCCTTCAATACTAGGAGCATATACTTGCCAGGAACCACTGAGAAGAAATCGGCCGAGTCTGTCCCTTCGTGAACTTTGTTAACTTCCGATACGTCCAGGTAAACACCCGACAATTTTACCCATGTTTTTGGCTCCATCCGCCCGTCAGGCAGGCCGTGTATCGTCACTTTTAGACGGGGGTCGGGTCCCGTGACATAATCGCCCAAGTTTGGCCATCCGCTGAGAACAATAAACTGATCGGGCCTCTCGACACTGGCGAGAAAGGTGCCGCGGACTCCCGCGTCTCCACAGCGGATGTTGATCTCGTACCGATAGCCAAACGGAATGTTCGTTCCCACTAGGCCTAGGAATCTGTCTTGGTAGTCAGTGTTGGCAATATCTGTGTTGCCCCCATCGCTCAACAGTGTAAATGCCAGAAGCCTGCATTTTGTTTGCCTGTTCCCGCGTGAATCAAGAATCGTCAGCGTGACCGTAGCTATCTTCCGATCCTGGTGATCGAAAGCTGCGAGCGGCGCGAAAAGAGCAATTGTGAAAATTAGGAAGTAGCATTGAAAATGTTTCATGGGGCCTTTACTCCGGGGAAGCAGTCTGCTGCAAATTTTAGAGAAATGGCATTTGTATTTGTCGCATTATTAATCTTAAGTGCGCTTATGAGCGCGGCGTCCTCTCCCGAAGGCCCGGGATTCTGGATGTGGGCGAATTCATGAACCAACGTACCCAGCAGCTGGGAAAAGGACGTTTGCCAGAAATTATTGGGATTGTAAATGAGCGTCGGGGAGGGCGCCGCGTTGCTAACTACGAAATCAGCGGTGCCCATGCTTGCCGCAACAGTTGGATTCTGGAGACCATTGACCAACTTAACCGTCCCCGCGAGATTTTGAACGTTCTCCGGCGTTAGGCTTACTGCATTGAGATCCTTTTGGCAGTTGGTTGAAGTCGTCTTGAAAGTCTTCAGGTATGTCTTGGCTTGGCCCAGATAAGCAAGCGGAATAGTTCCGCCGGGGCCGCCGAGGAGGGAAAGGAGCCCCAGATTGCCGTAGACGGGGACACTTATTGTTTCCTCCCCGACACCGCCGGGACAGTCACCGTTCAGGCAATCTGGATTGTCCACTGTCTCATACCCAGTTACCGCAAACGCCGCATTCAGGATGCTGAATGGGTCGGTGCCAATCCCGGTGATTCCCCAACCGCCGTCGCCCGGGTCGAACGTCTCTCCGCCGTCGATTGATACACCGCCTCCTCCGAAATCGCCACCTAACGCACCGCTGCCGCTGCCTTGGTCGGTGAAGCCTTTGCAGCCGTTCCAGGGAGGAGGGCCTTGCTGGGGATCGGGATCGGAAGTATCGGAGGAGTCTGAGGCGGAGGGGCCGCTCCCTTGAGCGTTTTGCGATTGACTGTCGTCGCGGTTTTGGGCGGTGCCGCCAGGGCAGGTGCCAAACGGGTCGGTGAGCATGACGGGCATGTTGCGGACGTAGGAATAGCGATTCAAGGATTGCGGGTCGGAGGTGCTGCCGCTTATGGGGTCGGGCGAGGAGAAACGGCCGAGGCCACCGACGTAGGTGCGGGCCTGGGCGTAGTCGTCGCCGGCGGCTTCATAGTCGCGGTAGTAGCTGGTGAACATAGATGGCGAAGCGCCGGGAGAATACCACGTCTCCCCAAAGGGGAAAGTGGCGCGCTGATCGGAGACGTTGCCGCTGGTGTCGGTCCTGACGCGCGGGGAGAGATGATCGTTGTGCCAGTAGTTGGTCGCGCCGGTCTGGATGCTGGCCACGCGCAGGCTCCCGGCGTAAATGTATTCGTTGGTGGGAGAAGAGGGCGCGGCACCGTTGTAGTATTCCGCAAGGACTTGCGCGCCGGCGAAGATGGTGACGATCGTATTGCCGCCGCCGATTTTTTTGACACGCTGGCCGCTGCCGTCGTAAGTGTAGGTGCCGGTGCCGTTGGCGAGTGGCGCGTTGAATTCTCCGAATATATTTTCTTGACGAAGCGGCACGAGGAGAGGATAGCACTTTCGTAATTCACCGTGGTGTGAAGAGACGAGGGTGCTCTACCCTTTCTGCAAGAAAGGGTGGGCTGTTCTGCTCCGACGCCGAGAAATCTCAAACGTCATCACGGAAAAGGCGACCTGCACCCACGGCGGGGAGTGACGAGCGGCGAGAAGGGGAGAAAGCAGATTCCTTCCGACAGGGTCGGAACCTTCGGTCGCTACGCTCGGAATGACAATAGGGGGGATGGAGACGGCGATTTTGAGGGGGTGAGCGACGGGGAATTGAAGGAGAAGAGAGATTTCTCTCTCCGCAAGCGGACACGTTTCATCCCGTGAAAGGTACGGGATGACGCCGAGGGGCGGGAGCAAACGTGAAAGGAAAAGGCGCCGGCTTGCTCCGTTCGAAATGACGGTGGGGGTGGGCGAGCGGGGCGATGGATGGGAAGGCGCGGAGAGGTTGGACGGGTTGAGGGAATCGGAGGGAAATGGCTGGGTTAAGGGGGCGGTATCCGCGTCAAGCCATCTAAGAATGTAACCGTGGGTTGCGTTGTCGAGCCATTTGAAATGTAACCGAAGGCTTGTTGTTGTTGCGGCTGTGGGAAAGTGGAAATCGGGTTTTGATTTCCAAGGGCGGTTTCTGCCCGTCTTTTCCACAGCCGTTCGCCGGGTGCGCTCGTTGGGGTGGGGTGGCGGAGTCTTTTGGCGCCTGCGGGCTCCAGCGGAGATTGGCGCGTTTGAAAATCTGCTGCAGTTTGCGCTCGATCGTCTGGCCGAGTTGAAACGGGTCGAGCCTCTTTCTCAGTTCCTCAAGATGGGCCAGTTTCTCTCGGTCTGCTTGCGGGCAAGCTTGCACGCGCTCCAGCGGCGTCCGTGGCTGGTCATATACGCGTCGCACTTTCGACCCTACGCGCATCTTTTTCACCAGCTTCACCGAGGGAAGAAACAGGTTCAGCCACAAGCGCAGTTCCTGCCCGTAGAGATCGTTTATCGCCGTCACCCCTTCGTGCGTGTCGTAGCGTTCCCAGCCCAGCAACTTCCGCACATGCGTCCAGTTCTTCTGCTCCACATGCGCATTATCGTCTTTTTTGTACGGCCGTCCCCGCGTCAGCTGAATGCCCTGCTGCTCGCACCACGTCTTCAGATGCCAGTTAATGAACTCCGATCCGTTGTCCGAATCCACTCCCCGCAGTGCGAACGGCAGCACTCCGCGAATCTCCTGTAAAGCCCGCTGTACGGCCTCTTCGCCGCGTCCCAGCACGGCTCGCGATTCCGTCCACGCGGTGTGAATATCCGTCACGTTCAGAGTGTGTGCGAAGTCTCCCGCGGCGGAATTGCCAGAGTGCGAAACCAAATCCACTTCCGTGAAACCCGGGACGCGCACATCCCAACTGTCAGTCTTCACCGGAATTTGGTGCTTCAGCAAGTACCCCGGCTTGGTGCGTCCGTAGATGCGCCGCCGCCGTTGCGTCTTCTGCCCTGCCAGCCGCCGGTCCATCTGCCGCGCACTGATCTTCACCAACTGCTCCGCGATCTCTGGACGCACCCCAAAGCGTTTGCGAATCCATGGCATCCACGCCGGCAACAATGCCTTCAGCCGCACCGACCACGGATAGCCCGCCGCTTCCCACACCGCCGTCAAAATGGCCAACGTCTCCGGGCCGTAACTCACCCTGCGCCGCCGCTCTTGGGATCTCCGCCGTCTCTCCGGTCGCGGCCCGTTCAGCAATCGAATCGCGTACTTCCGGTGATAGCCGGTGTTGGCGCAAAATTCACTCAGAATCACGTTCTTACCCTCGCGTCCCGCCAACCGATAGCGCTCATAAATGGCCCGCAAGTACTCCCATCTCCCTTTGTTCCCCAACCTGATCCTCCCCATTCCCTGTTTTGGTTGGGTTACATCTTAAATGGCGCGACGTTGTCCCCTTCGGTTACATTTTAGACGGCGCGATACGGTATCTTGCTTTTGACTTGAGGGCGGAATATACTGTCATTTCGCTCTGAAGCAGGTCGCACGGATGGGTGGGCGCAAGCCCACTTTTTTGTTGGGCCGGTTGGAGTGCACTAGATACCGGCATTGGCAGGGGAGTCTCTGGTTGGATCTGGAAAAAATTCGGGAAGCCGCCGAGCGTGTGGCGCGGTCGGAAGGGCTGGAAATATTTGATGTTGAGTGGAAAATCGGGAAGCAGCGCTTCCTGAGAGTGATCATCGATAGGCTGCCGAAAGTTGGGGCAGCGATGAGCGACGCGGCGGGACAAATCCTGCCACCCAGAGATGCGAGCGAAGGGGCGGGCGGTGAGTTGGGGATCAGCCACGCGGATTGTCAGCGCGTAAGCCAGCAGTTGAGCGTGATTTTGGATGTCGAGGAGCTGATTCCGGGGACGGGATACACGCTGGAAGTGAGTTCGCCGGGTCTGGACCGGGCGCTGCGGAAGCCGGCGGAGTATGAACGGTTTCGCGGAAGGATGGCGAAGATTTCGACTGCCGAGCCGATTGGAAATGAGAAATATTTCGAGGGGCGGCTGGCGGGAATTGCGGACGGGAAAGTGCGGTTGGAGTTGAAGGGGAAAGCGGCACGGACGGTGGAGTTGCCGCTGGAGAACATACGGAAAGCGAATTTGATGGTGGAGTTTTGAGAGGAAGTGAGTAGTGGGTAGTGAATAGTGAGTAGCAAGAACGAAGAGAAAAAATAACACCCCGACCGGGTCGGGGTAAACGCCGGCGCTGAGGAAGCGCGGAGAAGAGAAACTCGGGGCCGGAAGAGTCCAAAAGAGAAGAGATTTTTGGAATTTCGGGAACGGGAAACGACCGGGAAAGATACATGGCGAATCTGCTCTATCAACAAATTGAGATGTTGAGCCGCGAGAAGCACATCGAGACGACGGTGGTAGTGTCCGCGATTGAAGACGCGATGGTGGTGGCGGCGCGGAAATATTACAAGACGGAAGAGGATTTGCGCGCGAAGTTCAATCCGGAAACCGGACAAGTGGATGTGTATTCGGTGCATACGGTCGTGGAAGAAGTGACCGACCCGAAAAAAGAAGTCAGCCTGGCGGAGGCGAAGAAAAAGAATCCGGCGGCAGAGATTGGCACGGAAATTACCGCGGCCAAGCCGACGGATGTGCTGGGACGGATCGCAGCGCAGACGGCGAAGCAGGTGATTCTACAAAAAGTGCGCGAGGCGGAGCGCGACACGATTTACAACGAGTACCACACGCGCGTGGGCGAACTGGTGACGGTGATTGTGAAGCGCGCGGAAGGCCCGGATTTGATTGTGGACATGGGGCGCACGGAAGCGCGGTTGCCGAAGAGGGAGCAGTCGAAGCTCGAGACGTACAATATCGGGGAGCGGCTGCGCGTAGTGATCAAGATGGTGGACCGCGCGGCGAAAGGGCCGCAGGTGATCGTTTCTCGCGCGGACGCCAGTCTGGTGCAGCGGTTGTTTGAGATGGAAGTACCGGAAATTTACGACGGCACGGTGCAGATTCGCTATGCGGCGCGCGAAGCGGGAGAGCGGACGAAGGTGGCGGTGGCGAGCCGGGATAAGGATGTTGATCCGGTGGGCGCATGCGTGGGAATGAAGGGTATGCGCGTGCAGTCGATCATCCGCGAATTGCGCGGCGAGAAGATTGACATTATCCCATACAGCGAAGAGACGGTGGCGTTTGCACAGAAAGCGCTGAGCCCGGCCAAAGTGACGCGCGTGCAAATCATCGACCCGGAAAACAAGAAGCTCGAAGTGATTGTCGAGGATTCGCAGCTATCTCTGGCGATCGGCAAGAAGGGCCAGAACGTCCGGCTGGCGAGCAAGCTGATCGGCTGGGACATCGACATCAAGAGTGAGGAAGAGAAGAGGCAGGAGATTGAAGAGCAGATGACGGCGTTGACGGCGCCGACCACGCCGTTGACGGCGCTGGCGGGCGTGGGGCCGAAAACGATTGAAAAAATCGAGGCGGCTGGGATTACGAACGTTGAGAAACTCGCCGGGATGACCCCGGAGCAGTTGATGGAGATTCCGGGAATCGGCGAGAAGATGGTCGATAAGATTTATCAGGCCGTGAACCGGTTCTATGAAGGCGGGACGGAAGCTGCTGCGACCGCGCCCGCGGGCGAAAACACGGACGACATGGTGGCCGAAGGCGAAACGGTGCCGACAGAAGGTGAAGCGGCCGCAGAGGGTACGGAAGGGTCCGCGAATTCGACGGAGGCTGCGGCAGCAACGGAGGAGACTTCGGAGAATGCTGCGGCGGATGGCGAGGCAGCGGCGGCAGTTGCAACGCCGGCGGAGACGGAAGAGCCGGCTGATGAACATTCTGAAGACCGGGCAAAAGCAGAAGAAGAGCCCAAGCCGTAGGTAACGAGGGGGCACGTTGTAAGAGGCGCCGGTGTAGTTGAGCCGGCTTAGTTTTTGACTGGAGAACTGTCCTTAGGACGCATGAGCGAAGCAAATCAAGTACGAATCAACGAGCTGGCCCGGGAACTCGAGGTCAAAGCCAAGGCGATCATTGATCTTTTGCCCGGATATGGCGTCACGGAAAAGAAGACGCACTCGAGCTCGATCCCGGAGGACGTCGCCGAAAAGGTTCGCAAGAACATTTTGGGACAAGCAGAGGCTGAAGCCGCAGCGGAGGCCTCCGCGAAGGCGGACAAAGAAGCAAAGGAGGCCGCGGCCAAGGCTGCGCGGATGCGGCCAGCAGTTGCTCCGGCGCCAGCACCAGTAGTTGCAACACCTAGCGTGTTGGCGACTCCTGCGGCGCCAAACGCGGTGCAAGTTGCTCCGCCCCCAGCGCCGGTCGTGAAACCGGCCGCTCCACCTGCACCTCCCGCTGCTCCGGTTTCGTCTGCTCCGGTCGCAGTGTCTGCTGTTCCGAAGGCGCCTGTCTCGGCGCCTGCTGCACCGCCCGTGGTTGCTCCGCCAACTGCAAAGCCGGCGCCTCTCGTTTCGCCAGCGCCAAAAGCTCCATCAACAATCCCTATTCGTCCGCAAGCCCCAGCGGGCCAGCCGACAGCAGCTAACTCGGCGCCCAATGTATCGCGACCAGCGACTCCACCTGGAGCTAGATCTTCTGTTCGTCCCGCAGCTGCGGCTCCGGGTGCACCGGGAGCGCGTCCAACTACACCTTCCAGACCATTACCGACGGGTAATCGTGGACCGGTTCCAGGAACGACGCCGGGAAGCGGGCAGCGCAGCGGCGGACCACGACCGGGGCAGCCGATGCGACCGATGCAGCCGGGTGGCCAAGGACGGCAGTACACGCCGCGACCTGGAGGTCCAGGTGGAACCGGGAGTTCGCCGACAAATCGACCATTTGAGCAGCGACGCGGGCCGATCGCTACTGGCACGCGACCGGGGCCACGTATGCCGGGACGCCCCGGGATGCTGCCGGCGCTGCCGCCGGACAAAGTGCCGCCGAAGGCTGAGCCAGGCAAGCCGCTCTATACGCGCAAGCCTCCTCAGAGGCAGCGGCCTGTCATGGATAAGCGTGAGCAGGAGGGTGAGCGCAAGCTGCACCCCACTCGCCAGCGTCCGGGAGCAGGTGACCGGCGATCTGCCGCGGCGGTTATCGCGCCGCCGGAACCGCGCCCGCCGCGCGAAGTGACGATTACGGAAGGCATCACGATTCGGGAACTCGCGGAAAAGCTGGATGTGAGAGCCAAGGATCTTTTGAAGACGCTGCTCGACAGAGGAGTTTTCGCCAGCATCAATCAGGCGCTGGATGTGCCGACAGCGACTACGCTGGCCGAAGCATTCAGCGGAGTCGTAAGCGTCGTCTCGCTCGAGGAAGAGATGGTGCTGGAAGTCGCTAAAGAGGAGACCAAGGAAAGCTTGAAGCCGCGGCCGCCCGTCGTCACGGTTATGGGTCACGTGGACCACGGCAAAACCAGCCTGCTCGATGCGATTCGCGAGGCGGACGTCGCCGGCGGTGAAGCGGGCGGAATTACACAGCACATCGGGGCGTACAAGGTGGTGGTGAACGACCGCAGCGTGGTTTTTGTGGACACGCCTGGCCATGAAGCGTTCACGCGGATGCGCTCGCGCGGGGCGAAGGTGACGGATATCGTGGTTCTGGTGGTGGCCGCCGATGATGGCGTGATGCCGCAGACGAAAGAAGCGATCGATCACGCGAAAGCCGCGAAGGTGCCGATCATCGTGGCCATCAACAAGATCGATAAGCCGGAAGCGCAAGTGGAACGCGTGAAAAGGCAGCTTTCCGACGCGAGCCTGGTTCCCGCGGAATGGGGCGGCGACACGGAATTTGTGGAAGTGTCCGCGAAGCAGAAGAAAGGCATCGATCGACTGCTGGAGACAATTTTGCTGGTAGCCGATTTGCGGGAGTTGAAGGCGAATCCGGACGCGCCTGCGAGCGGCACGGTGCTGGAGTCTCGCGTCGACAAAGGACGCGGTCCTGTGGCAACGGTGCTAGTACAAAACGGGACGCTCAACTCCGGCGACTTTTTCATTTGCGGCGCGGTCTTCGGGAAAGTGCGTGCGATGTTTGACGATCGCGGCCGTGTTATCAAGGATGCGCCGCCATCGACGCCAGTGGAAGTGCTGGGTTTGCAGGGCGTGCCCGAGGCCGGCGATCATTTCCAGGTGACGGAAGAAGCCAAGGCTCGCCACATCGTCGAATACCGCCAGGGTAAACAGCGCGACGCGCAAATGGCGCGCTCGAGCGGAGCGCGCATCACACTGGACCAGTTACACGAACAACTCAAAGCGGGAGACGTCAAGGAACTGGGCATCGTCATCAAAGCGGACGTGCAGGGGTCGGTGGAAGTGCTGAGCGAAATGCTGCCGAAGCTTTCGACCGACCAGGTAAAGCTAAAGATTATCGGATCGGGCGTGGGCGCGGTGACGGAAAACGACGTGCTGCTGGCTTCGGCTTCCGGGGCGATTGTGATCGCCTTCGGCATCCGGCCGGACCGAAAAGCGATGGAACTCGCGCAGCAGGAACACGTGGACATCCGCTCGCACACGATTATCTACGAAGTGTCCGATGAAATTAAGAAGGCCATGGAAGGCATGCTCGAGCCGGTCATCCAGGAGACGTATGTGGGCCGCGCGGAAGTGCGGAATACGTTCCGCGTGAAGGGCGCGGGCACCGTGGCGGGATGCTACGTGGTGGACGGCGTGCTGAAGCGCGATGCGCAGATCCGGGTAGTGCGCGATGGCGCGGTCATCTATACGTCGAAACTGAGCTCGCTCAAACGCTTCAAGGATGATGCGAGCGAGGTGCGCACCGGATTTGAGTGCGGCGCGGGCATAGCAAACTTCAACGATGTGAAAGTCGGGGACTTTTTGGAATGCTTTAGCGTTCAGAAGTTGAGCGCCGCAGAAGCGGCGGGCCAGAGCGTCGGGACCGCCGGCCGCAGGTAGAAGAAAAATAGTTCCCCCGGAGCGCTCATGCCGGTTGGCCTGCTTACCCTTGAGCTGCACATCCCAGACGCGCAATCGTTGAAGGAGAAGCGGCAAGTGCTGCGCAGCTTGAAAGACAAGCTGCGGAGACAGTTTAATGTTGCGGTGGCGGAGTTGGACCATCAAGACGTGTGGCAGCGATCGGTGATCGGGGTCGTGACGCTTTCGAATGAAGAAAAACACGTCAACGAAGTGCTGCAAAAAGTCCTGGATGAAGCGGACCGCATCTTGGGGTCAATTTTGATCAACCAGGCGATTGAAATTATTTAAGGAAATTCGCGGGGACGGACATGAGTCCTACCAATCACCGGCACGAACGGGTGGGCGAGGAGATCGCTCACGAAATCAACGCCATGCTGGCGGGGGAGCTGAAGGATCCGCGGCTGGAGGGCATGGTGGTGGCCAGCGAAGTGCGCGTGCAACAGGACATGAAACATGCGCGGGTGTTCATCAACATGCAGGGATCCGCAAAAGAACAGAACGACGCCATCAAGGCGCTGGAGCATGCCGCGGGATTCATCCGACGGGAGTTGATTGAACGGCTGCAGCTTCGCCGCTTGCCTGAATTGCATTTTACGCTTGATCATTCGCAGGAATATACGGAGCGGATCGATCAGCTCTTGAAAGAAATGAAGAAAGACAAGCCGGCTGCACCTTAAGAGCGAACTATTCCTTAAGCAAAGACTTCTAAGCGACCATTCATCTCATGCCACGCCAGCCTCAGCCTGCTCCGTTTGACGGAGCGCTCGTCATCGATAAGCCGCGGGGAAAAACCTCCCACGACGTCGTGGATGCAGTGCGGCATCTTGCGGGATTCCGGCAGATTGGGCATCTAGGAACGCTCGACCCGCTGGCGACAGGGGTGCTGGTGCTTCTGCTAGGGCGGGCTACCAGGCTGGTGCAATTTTATAGTGGGCGCCGGAAGCGTTACTCGGCAGGTTTCCGGTTCGGGTTTGCGACGGATACTTACGATTCGGACGGCGAGGCGCAGGGGCCGGACAACCCGCCGTTGCTGGACGCAGCGATTCTCGAAAAGCTCGCGGCGCAGAGCGTAGGCCGGTTCGAGCAAAAGCCTCCGGCTTTTTCCGCAAAAAAAGTGAAGGGCCGCCCAGCGTACGAGTTGGCGCGCAAGAAGCAGCCGGTGGATCTGAAGCCGGTCGAAGTCGAACTCTTCGAGTATAAACTCACTGGGATAGAAGGCAGCGTGGCGCGCTTTGTCATCGAGTGCTCGTCGGGCACGTACATCCGCTCGCTGGCTCACGAGATGGGACAGAAACTCGGCTGCGGCGCGCACCTCGCGGAGATAACGCGAACGGCGGTGGGCGAATTTTCGCTGGAGCAGGCCATCAAGCTGGAGGAACTGGCGGAGGCATCGCGCGCGGGAAAATTCGCAGATTGCCTGATCCGTTTTGAAAACCTGTTACCGAGTTTTCCGCGAGCCAATGTGCTGCCGGTCATTGAGAGACGCGTTCGCCACGGCACGAAATTCAATGTGCAGATGGCACAGATTCAACCCGGACGAGTGGAACTTCCTCCCGGCGCAACGTTGCAACTCGATGGGGGTGAAGTGAAGCCACCGCGATTGCGTGTTTTCAACCAACAAGACAAGCTAGTAGCCATCGCAGAAGCGGTAGTGCCGCGCACGTACCAGCCCATCGTCGTTTTCGACCCCTTGCCATAGACAAAACAACTTGCAACACAAGCCGGCATGGCGCGAACTTCCTCCCGTTTGATCAAGGTTGCCGGCGCGGAGGCAGGCCCGTGGAACCGCGGCCGTTGCCGGTGTCGTGCCCGGCATAGATGGAACGGGAGAGGCGGTCCACGATTCGCAATTTGTGTGGAGTGACGAGAATCAACATCTCGGTATCCTGCCCGGTAGTGTTTCTCTGGCCGAAGAGATAGCCCAATCCACCTGGAAGATTGGCGAAGCCGGGAAGACCGGTGAGGGTGCGGGTCTCCTCATTGTCGAGCAGTCCAGCAATGATTGTAGGTACGTCTTCTTTTACGCGTACGGTTTGCGAAAGAGTGCGGTTGGTGATTACCGGAATGCCGTTGATGGAAGAACCGGCGAGGGCGCGAATCTCGAAATCCAATTGCAAGGTCACCTCGTCATCCGCATGGATGCTGGGCGTAGCCTTGATCTTCACGCCGAGATCCTCGTATTCCGCGCCGGGGTAAGGTTGCTGCGCCACACCTGATCCCGAGTTTGAAAATAAGCTCGCGGGACTCTGGATTACGGTGACCTGGCCGATGGCGCCCGACGGATCGTCCGTGATGGCCACGTCGGGCAAGGAAGCTCCGCTGAGGCTGGCGGCCAGGATGGCTGTCGGATTCGAGCCGACAGGAAGTTCGAAAGCAGGCGCGAATAGTCCCTGGCCAAGGCCCAGAAAGACCGACACGCTATCGGTGAGCGGGTCGGTCACCGCAATATCTGGATTGCCATCCGCGTTGAAGTCGGTGATCGTGATGGCCGTCGGAGTCTGCCCGGTGGCGAGCGGGGAGTTCAGCGCGGCTGTGAAGGTGCCGTCGCCGTTGCCCAGCAAAACGCTCACCGTGTTGTCCGATTGGTTCACGATCGCGAGGTCGGGGTGAGAATCGTCGTTCACGTCGCCGGTAGCGACGGCGACGGGTAATCTGCCGATGGCTAACGGGGAATTGGCGGCCTGGGTAAATGTGGCGTCGCCATTGCCGAGAAGAATCGAAACATCGCTCGTCGTCTGATTCACGATCGCCAAATCCAAAAATCCATCCGAATTAAAATCGCTTGCCGTCATTGCAATAGGGCCCGCGACCGCGTTGGGCAGAGCAAAGGGCGAGCCGGTGGCTTGCTTGAAGGTTCCATCGCCGTTGCCTAGAAATAGAGAGAAGGTGTTGTCGATGAAATTCGTCACCACAAAATCCTGATTGCCATCGCCGTTGAAATCACCGGTGAGGATGGCGCTGGGCTGTTGGCCCACGGAGATAGGAGAGCCGGTGGCCGCTTTGAAGGTGTCATCGCCGCTGCTGAGCAAGACCTGGACGGTATTGGCAACTGGATCGGTGACGAGAAGATCGTGAAATCCGCTGGTGGTGAGTACTGCGGAAGTAATGGAGGGAGCAATCGCGGGCGCGTTGGCGCGGCTCGCGCCGAGCGCGATGGGCGAGCCCGCCGAAGCGAGAAAAGTTCCTGAACCCTGGTTCACGAGAATGGTGAGCGTGTTGTCAATCTCGTTGACGACGGCGAGGTCCTGCTGACCTATGTTACGAAAATCCGCGGAGGTGAGCGCAACGGGTCCGACGCCGACGTCATAGGAAGCGCTCGGGAGGATGCTGTTGGTTGCTCCTGGGATGGACGTGGCTGCGGTGGAGGGGCCGAGACTTCCGGAAAGAAGAGAAAGCGTGATGGGATAGCGGTCACCCACAAAAAAAGTGGCTGGCTTTCCGTCTTGAGCCCGCAGCAAGACCTGACGGCCGCTGTGAACAAGGGTGAGCGCATCGGAAAACTGCGAAGCAATGGCGGGCAACGTCAGCAGGAACGTCGTCTTTCCGCCACCCACGACTGTAAGCGGAGGGATAAGGGAACTAAGATTAAGGGAGCTCCCCGCGCTGGCCGAGCTTCCTCCGTTTCCGAAAATGCTCGCGAGCAGGGTTATAAGCGTGCTGATGTCCTTTGCCTGCCGCAATTGGGTGAGGATGCTTGGAGAGAGAGAAATCAGCTGGGCCGAGGAAGGCGGCAGAAGACCCAAGGTGCGCGCCTTGTTGCGATCGACCTCGAGAATCTCAATCTCCAGCAACAATTCGCCGCGAGCCTTTTCCGCTTGGCTGATCAGTTCTCCCGCGAGGGCGAGGCGTTCCGGAGTGTCGCGAACGCTGATCGAACGGCTTTTCGCATCAAGTGCGACGCGCGTGGCGCCGGTCATCTCACGAAGCAAGCGGACCACTTCCGTCATTTCGTCCGTGCCCACGGAGGCCGGCAAGACAAACGTTTGTTCGGCCTGCACCGCGTACTGGCGGCGCTTTTCCACGTTGTCCTGCGCGACAAACAAGAGGGTGGAGGTCAACGGGCGGAAGAACGTGGCGGTCTCGGTGCTGAGGACTTTCAGCGCGGTACCGAAATCGACGTCGTCCACGCGCAGCCGGACGGTTCGAGCGGGCAGGTCCGGATCGAAAGTGACTTTGATTCCGTACAACTGTCCCAACTGCTCGTAGACAGACTTGGCATCTCCACGCAGATTGATGTTTTGTTTTCCGGGGTGGGGCTTCAGTTCCGGCAAGCCTTCCACGGTCGAATCGGACTTCTTTACCGGGACATCGTTCATGGCCTTCATTTGCTTCATGCGTTCCGCAACAATTGTGTTGCTGGGATCGATGAGCAGGGCCCTGGCGAGTTCCTCCGTGGCCACATCGGCGTGGCCAGCGAGGGCGTCGCGCTCCGCGGCATCCACATGGTCGCGAACGAGTTTCGATCGCATGGAAGCAATACGTTCGATAAGCGCTGTGTCCTGCGGAGCGTAGCGCGCAGCTTGCTGGTAATAATCGAGTGCTTCATCAAAACGACCATCGGCGAGGGCCTTGTCGGCGAGTTCGGAGATTTTCCTGGCGTATTTTGGATTGGGACGCGGCGCCATTTGGAGTTGGGCTTCATTGGGTGCGGTTTGCGGAGGGGCGGACTGAGATTGCGGAGAAGCTTGTGCGGTGGCCTGAGCGCAGGAAAGCAGGATGGCCAAGAGAAGAGAGCAGGCTTGGCGTAGGCAGGAGGGAATCATAGTTGAATTGGCTTGGGCACCCATTCTACCGTGAGCGCAAGAAAGAAATAGGACTGGATTGGTCCGGTTGACGGAAATCCATAGAAAGAGTAGGCTTAGTTCTTAGTTGCAAATTACTCACAACTGGAGATTTCTTGCTTCCGGCTTTTCTCATTGCTCTCCGTGAAGGCGTCGAGGCTTCGCTCGTCGTTGGCATTGTCCTTGTTTATCTCACGCGTACAGGCCGCTCGCAACTGGCGCGTTTTGTTTGGTATGGCGTAGCCGCCGCAACTGCGCTCAGCCTGGGTGTCGCCATTCTGCTGGAGCGCTGGCGCATCAACGAAGACGGATTCGAAGGGGTAATGTACCTCGTCGCGGCCGTATTCGTTATTACGATGATCCTATGGATGAATCGCGTTGCGCGCCATCTGAAAAAAGAGATCGAGCAGAAGATCGAGAAGTACGTGGGGAGGGCGGGAGCGGCTGCAGGTTGGGGCATTTTCCTGTTTGTCTTTCTGATGGTTTTGCGGGAGGGCGCGGAGTTGGCGGTGATCCTGCGGGCCGTGGAGCTGTCCACGGAAGGGTTGGAAATTTGGATTGGCACGGCTTTGGGAATTGGCGCGGCCGTGGCTGTGGGCGTGTTTTTTTTCAAGGGCACGTTGCGTGTCCCCCTGCACCGGTTCTTTGCCGCCACTAGCGTGATCCTGATTCTTGTGGCGTTTCAACTTGGGCTGACGGGATTGCACGAATTGAGCGAAGCGCAATGGCTGCCGTCGAGCAAGATGGAAATGGCCATCATCGGGCCGATTGTCCGGAACGAACTGTTTTTCTTTGTGCTGATCTTTGGGGCGGCGGCGCTGTTGATCTTGCGCGAATGGCAATCGGCATCGCACGCTAAAGCCGCGAACGAAACTGCCGGTGAAGCGGAGAAACGGCTGATCGAAGCGCAGAACCGGCGTCAGCGGGGCTGGATGGTTGCGGCCGCAACCGGCTGCCTGTCCGTGATTCTGCTGCTAACCGGAGATTTCGTTTACACGAACGCGAATTCGGCGCCGCCATCGGCGCAGGCAATCGACCCCGCAGGCAACGAAGTGCGCATTCCCGTGGCTGATGTGCAGGATGGCAAGATGCATCTCTTTACGATTAGTGCCGGAGAGCAATCGCTGCGCTTCATGGTCATCAAGAAGCCGAATGGATACGGCACGGCGCTGGATGCTTGCCGCATCTGCGGCGCCGAGGGTTATCGCCAGGATGGGCAGAACGTGGTTTGCCGGCATTGTGGCTCGGCGATATATATACCGACGATCGGCGAGGCGGGCGGATGCAATCCGATTGGCGTCGCGTCGCATGTAGATGGCTCAGATCTTGTCCTGGATGTTTCTTCGCTCGTGCAAGCGACCAAGGAGATTCCGCAGTAGGGGCACGATATATCGTGCCCCTACGATTGCGGCATTTGGTGTCATGTTCCTGCGTTTAGTTGCCGATTCGTTTACGCGCCGTCCGCGCCGCAAGGTGCTGACTGCCGCGGCTTTGTCGCTGGGTATGGCCGTGGTGACGGCGGCGCTGAGCGTGTCACTTGACGTTGGCGACCGCCTCGCGAGCGAGTTCCGCAGTCTCGGCGCGAATTTGCTGGTCACGCCGCAGGCCGATTCGCTTCCGCTGGAGATTGGTGGCGTTGACTATCGCCCCGTCAACGCCGGTGCGTATCTACCCGAAGCGGACCTCCCTGGAATCAAGACCGTTTTCTGGCACAACAACATTGTCGGGTTTGCACCTATCCTTGGGCTTTCTGTGAGGGGTATGTCGCATGCCCGGGATGATGAAAATGGCCTGCGAGAAAATCGAACCTCATGGCCGCAGGTTTCTGTCATCGGTACGTGGGCCAATCATCCCGTTCAACTTGTCGATCACACCACCTGGAATACCGGCATTGATAAGACGAACCCTTGGTGGCACCTCATGAAGGGTCGCTGGTTTTCAAACGATGCACTGGAATGCGTTGTCGGGAAGAACCTCGCTCGGGAGAGTGGCGCTTATCAAAACGGTCAGCGCATTTTTGCGGGCTTGCCCATCGGCGACAATTTCGTCATTGACCGGGGACCATCCTCGCCGCCGCTTTTCTTGAAAGCGGTGGGCATTCTGGACAGCGGAGGTCCAGAGGATGACGCTGTGATTGTCCCAATCTCCATCGCGCAGCAGGTTGCGAATGAACCCGGGCAATATCGCCAACTCTATGTCAGCGCGTTGACCAAGCCGGAAGACGAATTTGGGCGGCGCGATCCGAAGACGATGAGTGGGGATGAGCTGGAGCGGTGGTCGTGCAGCCCCTATATTTCTTCGATTGCGTATTCGATTAAACAGGTGCTGCCAGGGACCGACGTGCGCGTGATTCGGCGCGTGGCCGATGGCGAGGGCGCTATTCTTACCCGGGTACGCGCGTTGCTCTGGATGGTTACGCTTGCGGCGCTGCTGGCTGCGGCGCTGGCTGTCGGCGCTTCTTCGGCGGCTTCGGTGATTGAACGACGTACGGAAATTGGTTTGATGAAAGCTTTGGGAGCAGGCTCTAGTACAGTTGGTTTCCTCTTGGCTGCGGAGCAGCTTTTGTTGGCGTTTGTCGGCGGAGGCATCGGGTATTCGCTGGGCACGATTCTTGCGCGGCTGGTTGGGCAAAGGATCTTCGGAGTTACGCCAGAGCCGTCTTTGCTGGTTCTCGTTGCGGTGCTTGCGCTCGCAGTTGGCGTCACGCTCCTTGGCAGCGCCATCCCTCTGCGCCGCGCTTCGCGTTATGAGCCGGCGCCGATTCTACGAGGCGAATGATGGCCGCGCCTCTGACCGCCAACCGCTCGATGTTCTGGCGCATTGTCCGTCGCTTGCTCTTCGGACACCGCGGCCGTCTGTTTGTGATTCTGCTCGCTCTCGGTGCAGGTGCCGCCGTCACGGCAGCGCTCCTCAATCTGCAAGTCGACGCCAAGCGCCGAATCACCACGGAATTCCGCGCCTTTGGCCCCAACCTGATTATCGGCCCTCAAGGCGCGGGTGGTCCCGATGGATCGCCGCGCTTCCTCGATGAATCGGTGGTCAAGCAATTGCGCGATGCGAACGACGGCACTTCTCCGGCCTATGCCGCGTTTCTTTACGGTGTTGTTCAAATTACAACCGCAGCCGACGAGCGGAGTGGGCAGGCTGTGAAAACCACGCGGGGAATTCTGGCTGGATATTTTCATTGGCCGCTCGGTTCTTCGAATGTCATTCCCGCGGCTTTGGTAGATGCCGAAGAAAAAGTGAGATTTGTGAACTCCCGACGTTGTGAAGTCGGGCAAAAAGTTGCAACAGTTCTCCAACTGCGCACCGGCGATGGAATTGACATTACGAGCGGGAGCCGAAAAGACTCGTGCACTGTTTACGTTCTGGCTGCTACGGGCGGTCCGGAGGACAGTCAAGTCTTCATGGACCTTCCATCTGCACAAGTATTGCTAGCTGAGCCTGGGCGCCTCAGTCTGATTCAGCTGAGAGTTTCCGGCACACCTTCACAGATTCACGCTTACGCTGTTTCACTCCAACAACGCCTTCCCGACACGGAAGGCCACCCCATCCGGCAGTTCACGGAGGGCGAGGCGAAGATTTACGGCCGCATCAGCGGTTTGTTGACAGCCACTATCGCGATTGTTCTGCTACTCACGGGCCTTTGCGTCATGGCGGCGATGACCAACGTGGCGATGGAGCGCAAGAACGACGTCGGACTGATGAAAGCGATTGGCGGTGCGACGCGGCGCGTCTTGCGCCTTTTCCTGGCGGAGGCGGCGTTGCTCGGTCTTGCGGGCGGTGCGATTGGCGCTGCGGCAGGAATTTTTCTTTCGATTTGGCTGGGCAAGCAGGTGTTTGGCGTCGCGGCGCAGCCGCGGCTGATTGTGTATCCTATAGCTGTGGCACTTACCACCCTCGTTGCGATTCTTAGCGCGTACCCGCTCCGGCGGCTGGCGAGCGTGCACCCTGCTTCCGTATTCCGAGGTGAAGGGTGAGCGCTCCTGTCCAAATTCTACCCGAGCAAAAGACTGCGGCGCCGCAAGTCGTGATCGAGAATCTCGTCAAGAAATACGGCGTGCTGCGCGCTCTTGACGATCTTAGTTTCAGCGTCCACGCCGCCGAATGGGTCGCGTTAATGGGTCCATCCGGCTCGGGCAAGACTACCCTCATCAACATTCTTGGCGGGCTCGATACGCTCAATTCCGGCCGCGTCGTCGTAGACGGAACCGACCTCTCAAAGCTCCGCGAGAACGAGATGGTCCGCTACCGAGCCGAAAAAGTTGGCTTCGTCTTCCAGCAATTTCATCTCGTTCCGTACCTCAACGCGCTCGAAAACGTCATGCTGGCGCAGTATTTTCACAGCATGACGGACGAAAAGCAGGCGGAGGAAGCTTTGCGCCGCGTAGGCATGGGCGAGCGCATGACCCACCTTCCGGCGCAGCTCTCCGGCGGCGAACAGCAGCGCGTGGCTATCGCGCGCGCACTAATCAATCAGCCGAAAATCATCCTGGCCGACGAGCCCACCGGTAACCTCGATGAAGCGAACGAAGAAATTGTTTTGCAAATTTTCCGCGAGCTGCACCATGCTGGTCACACGATTTTGATGGTCACGCATGATCCGGACATCGCGCGCCAAGCCGACCGGCGCATCGAACTGGCCCACGGCCACCTGCACTTTGACACGGCGCAACATGGGCCAGGCCACCCGCTCGCGTGTCCATTGGCCAACACCGCGGATTGCTGCACGCCAGTTTCCACTGACGACGAGATTCGCTTCGATCATCTTCTCGAGCAAATCTGGATTTGCGGCGAGGAAGGGAAGCCGGCGCAGTTAAATAGGCTGCACGCGACTGGCCCTGCTGGCGAACTTCCCGTTCTTCACGAAGAGCCGGCGGCAAAAATTTGAGGCCGGATGAGCGGATCTGCATCTGGTCGAACTGCAAGACGGCGAGGCGCAGCTTACGCCCGTGGGCAGCCAGCGAGCGCGAGGCGTCGTGCGCCGGCATCGCCTGGCCGAACGCCTCTTCAAGGACACTTTCGCCGTCGATGATACCGAAGCTCACACGCAAGCGTGCCGGTTCGAGCACATCATCAGCCCGGAACTGGATCAGCGCATCTGCACGTTCCTCGGCCATCCGAAGACTTGCCCGCACGGCAATCCCATTCCGCCTGGAGATTGCTGCAACGGGAAATCGAAGAGCTGACGGACTTCATCTTCCTACATGCCTATTCCACTTGATCCACGAAAGAAGCCGTCCGACGTGAAGATACACGTGAAAAGCGGTGCGGGTGTGGACATCGTCTGGAGCCGACGGACACGCCAGCCATTACGAGTTCGCCTATTTGCGCGAAGAGTGTCCCTGCGCCACATGCAACGATGAGCGCGGCAAAAAAGAAGCCTTTGCCGCGACCGCACCCGGAAGCGGCTCATTTCCTCCGCTTCCCATGTTCAAGCCCAAGCCAAGCGCGCAAGCAGCCACCGTCGTCGGCAACTACGCCGTGCAGATCAGTTTCACCGATGGCCACTCCACAGGCATCTACAGTTACGACCACCTGCGCAGCATTTGCCCCTGCGCCGAGTGCGCCAAGGCGTTCCGCACAGCCGCCCCATAAATCGTGTCCGCCTCGGCAATAAACACCAGTAGCGGGTCAGTTTCCGAGTATGCAACTGATCTGGAACTGAGCCACTGATGCTCTTCTGCCCAATCGGTCTCATCAGAGAAGCACTAATCGCACACCTGGTCTAACCGATCCGATAAAGGGAGCTTTCAAGTGCTGCACTCTCACGAGAGTTAAGCGGGTCGTAGAAGACGTGGATGGGCATTTCTTCGTAGAGTTTCTTGGAGAAATCTGCCACTCGATTTTGAAATCCGTTACCACTCGCATCGCGGTAACTGTACACGATTTGACTGCCATAGCGCGTCCTAGATTGAATCAACACGCAGCCTTGCGAAAGTTCACCGTTCACGAACAGTCGCCTCTCGCGGATGCGATTCCGAAAGAAGGAAAAACACGACCAAAGCGCCCAACTCCATACGAAAAGAGCGACCACAGTCTTGGTAATCGTCCCGCTCGATGGATCGGCAATCCCCCGCAAAACGAGAGACAGCAGCCACAACACAAATGTCATGGCCATAGCCACTCCCGCGATATTCATGTATCCACGCACAGTGAGACGCACCGTTCTGGGTCGCATTGCCAACGAAGCATCTTTGTCCTGGCCTGCAGCACCCGGTGTTGCCAAGACTGGCTTTGTTCCGCCGACAGTCCCTTGTTTCGCGCTGGTCTCTAAGGCAGCAATTCTGGTCAGTCGATGCTTGGTGGCAAGGCCCGAACCTAGGGGCAGCGCGACAAATGGTACGGCAATCCCTAGCGCGCCCCTAATACCAAAGGGTTCCGCCATCGAAGCTGTCGCGGCGAGGAGTACCCCTACGCCGGAAACCAGCCACATTGCCCGCATGTCACTTCGCAGCTTCGTCGTGGCTTTCCCGACATTCCACCCACAGTTCTTGCAATAGCCGACGCTGCCTTGGAATAAGAACGCTCGGATCTCTGTAGCTTCCTTGCGGCAGTGCGGACAGTGCAATCTAGTAGAAAGCAAGTTGAGAAAAACCTCACAGAGGGCTCATTCATCCTGCACTTGTTAGTTCAATTCTACCGCGTTTCAACTTAATCGAGGGACGGGTTCAAGCCTGTGTATCCATCATCCAACATAAAAAAGTCCCGTTCGGCTAGACTTCGCGCCGGAAAAGTGCGAGCATTTTAGTCCGCTGATCGAGATCACCCGTACATGAGCAGCACTCCCAACAGCCCCGCTGCCGCAGGCAGCCGAGGCAGCGGTATTCCGCGCGTCATCATCGCCACGACCGCGCTCCTTACTTTCATTTCATTCTGGCGCGCAGCGGCCATCGTTTTGAACGATCTGGCCTCCTCGGCTTACTACGCGGGCGGTGAAGCGGAAGGCTACATCGGCAAGACCGCGCCGTGGTTCATTCTGGCCATCATGCTGTTCTCGTATGCGGTTCGTGCCGTGTACGTCGAGAGCTGCAGCATGTTCGTGCGCGGCGGCGTGTACCGCGCGGTGAAACAGTCCCTCGGTGGAACTCTCGCAAAGTTCAGCGTGTCCGCTCTGATGTTCGACTACATTCTTACGGGCCCGATCAGCGGCGTTGCCGCGGGGCAGTATCTGGCCGGGCTGATCAGCGAACTGCTGCACTATTCTCACCTCGGCAATCCGCTCACACCGTACGAGGTGAGCTTTATCGCAGCGAGCTTCGCGATTCTCGTAACGGTTTATTTCTGGTGGCAGAACACCAAGGGTATTCCGGAGTCAAGCGACAAAGCACTGTTCATCATGAAGCTGGTGACCGTGATGGTGGTGCTCCTGATCGCCTGGTGTATTTACACGGCGATCCTCAGGCATTCCGCACTCCCGCCCTGGCCGCACCCGCGCAATCTCCGATTGGATGCGGGCGCGCTCGGCTGGCTTGCAGGAAGTCCTCTACCGCACATGTTCGGCATCATCGCCATCTTCATTGGATTGGGGCACTCAGTCCTAGCCATGAGCGGAGAAGAGTCTCTGGCGCAGGTGTACCGCGAAATTGAACACCCCAAACTGCCGAACCTGAAGAAAGCAGGATTGGTTATTTTCGTCTACAGCCTGGTCTTCACGTCCCTGGTTTCCTTTTTTGCAGTGATGATCATTCCCGATACAGTCCGGCAAAATTATCTCGAAAATCTTATCGGTGGGCTGGCGATGAGCTTGCAGGGCCCGCTCATCGCGCGCCTGATCTTTCACGGCTTTGTCGTTGTAGTGGGCACGTTCATCCTGGCCGGAGCGGTGAATACCGCCATCGTCGGCTCGAATGGTGTGCTGAACCGCGTTTCCGAGGACGGAGTTCTCAGTGCGTGGTTCCGGCAGCCGCATCCGCGATTCGGCACGAGCTACCGGCTCATCAACATCATCGTCGCGCTGCAAATTCTGACCATTTTTATCAGCCGTGGCGACGTCACTTTTCTTGCAAACCTATACGCCTTCGGGGTCATCTGGAGTTTTACGATGAACGGCCTGGCTGTACTCGTCCTGCGCTACACGCGGCCGGGCCAGCGTGAATTCCAGGTGCCGTTTAATTTCTATATTCGCGGGGTACAAATCCCGGTCGGCCTCGGTTTGATCACCCTGACGCTCTTTCTCATCGCCGTCACCAATCTCTTCACCAAGCCCGTGGCCACCATGGCCGGCGGCGCATTTTCCGTTCTTCTCTTTGTCATTTTCTCGATCTCTGAGCGCCGCACTCACAAAGGCGGCGCTTCTCAGGTGGAGATGGACCAGTTCAATCTGGAATTGGAGTCCGAACTGACTCCGGAGGCCGTCGGCGCGCGTTCCGGCAACATTCTCGTGCCGGTAAGCAACCACTTCAATCTCTACCATTTGGGCAACGTCCTCGACCGCATCAAGCCGGGACGCCGCGACGTGGTCGTTTTGCATGTGCGCTTGTTGCGCCGTTCAGCCTCCGGAGAAAACGAACTGGACGCGGATCAGCTTTTTGGCAGCATCGAGCAGCATCTTTTTTCACAGGCGCTCTCGATGGCCGAAAAGCGCGGGAAGTCGATTCGCCTCGCCGTCGTCGCCTCGAACGACCTCTGGGAAGGCATCCTGCGCGCGGGCGCTTCGTTGCAGTCCAGCACGATTGTCATTGGGCGCTCCGCAAAGGACAACACCGAGGAACAGGCGCGGCAGATCGGCGATGCGTGGGAAAAACTCGGGGACATCAAGCCGCAATTCAACCTTGAAATTCATTTGCCGAACGGCGACAAGATCTACAAGGTCCTCGGGCCGCACGCTCCGAACCTGACCGCCAACGAAGTAAATCTCCTGCATCGGTTGTGGCTGCGCTTCAGCGACGTGCTGGCGCCGCAGGAACTGCACCATCACGACGTGGTGCATTTCGCGCTCGAGGAAGTCCAGAAAGAGATCGAAGAGGGGCGAGAAGATGCGGTCGTGAAGCGGCTACGCGTTCACATCGAAGCAAACCAAACGAAAAAACCGCCATCCGCTTGAAGCCCTCGTCTGCCTGCGGAAATTCTCCAGTCAATAAAGAATGATTTGTCTTACGCGAGCTGTGTCGTGCAGTGGCCGCAGCGCTTTGCCTGGATGGGGATGCTCATGGCGCACTGAGGGCAATCCTTGGTCGTGGGCGCTGCGGGCGGCGCCGGCTTCTTCGTCCAGCGATTCACGGAACGCACGAGAAGAAATACAGCGAACGCGACGATCAAAAAGTTGATGACATTGTTCAGAAACATTCCGTAGTTAAGTGTCGGGACTCCCGCCGCCTTGGCCGCTGCAATTGTTTCATAGTGCGCGGAGGAGAGGCTGATGAACAGGTTCGAGAAATCGATGGGTCCAATGAGCCTCCCGAGAGGGGGCATCATGACGTCCTCGACGAAAGATGTGACGATCTTTCCGAATGCCACTCCAATGATGATGCCGACTGCCATGTCCAGCACGTTTCCGCGCATGGCGAACTCTTTGAATTCTTTCAGCATGAAGTGCCTCCTTTTTGTCTAAGAACGTGGGCCACGCGATCGCCCCGCATGTCCGCGGAAGCAGAGAGGGGCCGTTTGGTGGACAGATTATATCTGAAGCGCCGAGAGAAGTATGACGGAAATGCAACCGCGGAAAATCAGCGTGGGCGAAAAACGAGGACTGTCCCGATGATTCCGCGCAGGGCCATCAATGCGCCGGCGGTGGCTAGCAGCGGCCCGACCCACTCGAATGGCACGCGTGAAATGGCCAGCATCATCACGCCTAGCAGAATCAGCGAAAGCCCGCGGGTCCAGTTTTCCCAGCGTGCCCGCGATTCGCCTGGCCCATAGAGCGCTCGCAGTCCCCAGAGGATCAGCGCAGCGCTGAGGATGAGCCAGGACGGTTTGTGGCGCTCCACGGAAACGCGCTCCGAAAGCGCCAGCCAAATGACAAGCGCGCCCAGCAGCACAAAGATCATTTCAATCATAAGCCGGAGAACGCGCTCGGGTGTCAGCATCGTCACGCCGCGTCTCTAGGGGACTCGCTCGATGCGCACTTTCTGCATGGTTACTGGCGTCTTTGGCCGGTCGCTCGAATCGCGCGGCAGGTTGGAAATTTTATTGGCAACGTCCTGGCCCTCGACCACTTCGCCAAAAATGGTGTGCTTATTATCGAGCCACGGCGTTGCGGCTACGGTGATGAAAAACTGGCTGCCATTCGTGCCCGGCCCGGAGTTGGCCATGGAAAGCTTGCCAGCTTTGGAATGGTTGAGGGAAGGATGAAATTCATCCGCGAATTTATATCCAGGACCGCCTCGGCCACTACCCTGCGGGCAGCCGCCCTGAATCATGAATTGCGGAATCACGCGGTGAAAGCCAAGCCCATCGTAGAAATTCTTTTTCAGCTTTTTGCCGGTGCTTTCGTCCGTAAATTCCCTGGTGCCCTCGGCCAGTCCGATGAAATTCTCGACGGTTTTGGGCGCTTCCTTTGCGAGCAGCTTCACCACAATATTCCCCTGCGAAGTCTCGAAAATTGCGTACGTCCCTGATGGTCGGCTCATGCATTCTCCTCGTGTACTAAATTATCCTACACGAGCCGCAGCACACCGCGCCAGTTGCCGCGCGTCACCAGCCCTTTTGTTTGCGTAATTCCGTGATGTGCGCCCCGTGATGCTTTCCGTGCCATTCGTAAATGAAAAGGAGCCAGTCGACGTCGCGTTCGCCATGGTCCGGGTGCACCAAGAGGCGGGCGAAGTGCTCCGGCTTCAACGATCGCCAGAGGCGGTCCCAGCGATCGTGGACGGAATCGAGCAGAGTCTGCGATGTCTCGATCGGCGCTGATTTCGAATCCGCCAGCTCTGCCCAGGCTGCCTCATTGTAGGGCTTGATCGTGGGCTTATCCTCCGTGAGGGCAAGTTTCAGCCGGACAAGCGCATTCATGTGGCTGTCCGGAACGTGGTGGATCACCTGGCGCACTGTCCATCCGCCATCGCGATACGGCGTATCCAATTGCGCATCTTTCAGGCCTCTCACGGCCGCACGCAATTTAGCGGGTGTTGAGGCAATCTCCTTGATGGCCGCTTGACGCCGCTCGGGCGTCACTTGCGCGGGCATTGCGAATTTTCCAATGGGATAGCGCGGATCCATCTGATTTTCTCCTTGAGCGGCCTCGATCTTCCGTCAGCCGATGCCTGTGACTATAGCTGCGGCTTTCCGCAGCGGTCAATGCGAAGCGAGAAAAGTGCCTCTCCAATTTGGACGCTCCGAAGCCCGAGCTGCGGGGCGGGGAATGCTACAATATCCAACCCCGAGCTTAATCGAGGGCCGACTGCCGAGTTGTATCGGCGGGTTGAATCGAAAAAGCACACTGCCGAATCTAATATGTGGAGAAAATCGGAATGCACAATGTCGTGATTATCGGCAGCGGCTGCGCCGGGCTTACCGCTGCAATCTATACTGCCCGCGCCAATCTGAAACCCCTGGTGATTGACGGCCACGAGCAGGGCGGCCAGCTTTCTCTCACCACGCACGTCGAGAATTATCCCGGCTTCCCCGATGGCATCTTGGGACCCGAGCTCATCGAAAATATGCGCAAGCAGGCGCAAAAATTCGGCGCGGAGTTCAAAGCCGGCGTCGTGAACGAAGTGGACCTCACGCAGCGTCCTTTCAAGCTCACGGCTGGCAAAGATACCTACGAAGCTCAAACGCTGATTGTCGCCGCCGGCGCCTCGGCACGCTTGCTGGGCCTGCAGGGCGAGCGGGAACTGATTGGCCGCGGTGTTTCCACATGCGCGACTTGCGACGGCTATTTCTTCCGCGAGAAGGCCATCGCCGTCGTGGGCGGCGGAGATTCCGCGATGGAAGAGGCCAATTTTCTGACGCGCTATGCCAGCAAGGTGTACCTCATCCACCGGCGCAACGAATTTCGCGCCTCCAAAATCATGATTGATCGCGCCAAAGCCAATGCGAAAGTGGAGTTCGTGACGCCTTTCGTCGTCGAGGAAATTCTCGCGCCGCCAGGCCAGGTCGAGGGCGCCCGCCTGCGCAACTTGCAGACGAAAGAGCTTCGCGAAATCGCCGTACATGGGATATTCGTCGCCATTGGCCACGATCCGAACTCGACCGTGTTCAAGGGCAAGCTCGAGATGGACAGTAATGGCTACCTCATTGCCAAACGCGGCACCCTCACGTCCGTTCCCGGTGTGTTCGTCGCTGGCGATGTGCAAGATCATCGCTACCGCCAGGCCGTCACCGCAGCGGGCTCAGGCTGCATGGCCGCGCTCGATGCGGAAAAGTTCCTGGAAGAGCACAAGGACTAGTCCCTGAGGTTTGAGACGGGCATAATCATATTGCATGCTGCGCGCGACGCTTCTTAAGCTCTCCGAGAGTTCCCGCTTCGCCAAATGGGTCACTTCCAACGGCACCACGCGCCGCATGGCGCGCCGTTTCGTCGCCGGTGAAACGCTCGACGAAGCCATCGAAGCCGCCCGCGCCTGCAACAACGCCGGAATGTTAGTCAGCCTCGATTATCTCGGAGAGAATTGCTCGACTACGACGGATGCACAAAAATCTCGCGACTCCTATCTCGAAGTATACGAACGCATCGCTCAGGAAAAGCTTCACGCCAATGTTTCCTGCAAGCTGACGCAGCTCGGTTTGGACCTAAACGTTGATTTTTGCCAGGGCCTGGTCCGCTCCATCGCTGAACGCGCCGCTGCCTACGACAATTTTCTCCGCATTGACATGGAAGGTTCGCTATACACGCAGCGAACCGTCGATCTTGTCAAGCGGGTCCGTTCCAGCACACCCGCCGTTGGCACGGTGATCCAGTCCTACCTGTATCGCAGCGAAACCGACATCCAGGATTTGCTCGCCTACGGTTGCCGCATCCGGCTTTGCAAGGGCGCCTATAAAGAGTTGCCGGACGTTGCGTATCCGCGGAAAAAAGATACGGACTTCAACTATATCCGCTTGATGAAAATTCTCTTGCCCAGCGGCTTCTATCACGGATTTGCCACGCACGATCCGCGCATGATTGCCGAAACGATCAGATGGGCCGCCGCCAAGCAGATTTCCAAGGATGATTTCGAGTTTCAGATGCTTTATGGCGTGCGGGCCGACTTGCAGCGCCGCCTCGTGAAAGATGGCTATCGCCTGCGCGTCTACATTCCCTATGGCAACGACTGGTTCCCGTATTTCATGCGTCGCCTGGCCGAGCGTCCCGCCAACCTCGGCTTTTTCATCCGCAGCTTCCTGCGCTCTTAGCGTCCAGCATCACTGTTTTCGGCAAACGGTAACGCCATCGCGCAGCGGTATCAGAACGGGGTAGAGTTCTTTCGAGGTATAGACCAGCCGGTTGAACTCTTGTACGCCTCGTGTTGCGGCATCATCCGCAGCGGCGGGTCGCGCCGCTTTACCCGACCACAGCGTATTATCCGTGATGAACAACCCTCCGCGCCGAAGCTTTGGCAGCGCCACGCGCAGCGCGTCGGGATATTGGTGCTTATCGACATCGTTGAAGATCAGGTCAAATTTTCCAGTAGTCTTCTTGAGTAATTGAAGTGCGTCACCCACCTGAACGTCAATGCGCTTTGCCACTCCCGCCCGCCGAAAATACCCGCGTGCGCGCTGCGCGTTCGCCGGATCGCCGTCGGTATAGTGAACTCTTCCCTTTGCTCCGGCTGCTCGCGCCAGCCATATCGTCGAATAGCCGATGGCCGAGCCCATTTCGAAAATGCGTTTCGCATCGGAAACCTGCGCGAGCAGCGCGAGCAAGCGAGCTACCGCCGGCCCAATGATCGGCACGCGGTGTTCTGCGGCGTATCTTTCCATCTCGTTGATGACGGCGTCCCGCTCCGGCAGCAGTTCGTAGAGATATTCTTCGACATCGTCTTGTATATAGCCGCTACGCAAATTCTCGCTGCGAATCACAGGCTTTCTCCAGGTTTCAGGGCATGAATCTCCAGCCCGGCAATGTCCTTCGCTTCGCGTTGGAACCCGTCCACGGTCCCGGTCAGCATCGGAAATGTTGCATAGTGCATGGGAATCACGTGCTTCACTCCAAGCAGCCGCGTGGCGTAAGCCGCTTCTCGTGGCCCCATCGTAAAAAGGTCGCCGATCGGCAACATGGCAAGGTCGGGTTTATATAGCTCTCCAATTAACTTCATGTCTCCGAACAACGCTGTATCTCCGGCGTGATAGATCGTGAATCCTCCTGGCATTCGAATCACGTAGCCGGCAGGCTCGCCGCCATAATGCCGCACACCGTTTTCATCGATGGAATTCGAATGAAATGCGTTCGTCATCGTCACTTCAAATTCGCCCACTTTCTGAGATCCGCCCTTGCCCATGGGACGGATTTCATTTTCGAATCCTTTGCTCCCGATCCATAGGCATGTTTCGAATATCGCCGCAATCTTTGGCTTGTGTTGCTTCGCGAGCGCAAGCAGGTCGCCCAAGTGGTCCCCGTGGGCATGGGTCAGGAAAATGACATCGAGCTTCGGCACGTTTTTCAATTGTGCTGGGCACATGGGATTCGTCATCACCCACGGATCGATGAGCGCCACCTGCCCCGACGGCGTCGTTAGTGAAAACGTGCTGTGACCAAAATAGGTAATTCGATTGCCCTTTGTATCGAGCATTGGTTATTTCCCCCCGCATCTCGTTTTTGTTTCCAGCCAACCTGTTATTTTCCCGGCGATGACGTTCCGCCCTCCCCTGCCAGAAGCGAGCGAATTGCCTCTTCGTATTGCTCCCGGCCCTTCTCGCCGAGAAAATGGCTAACCTGCCGACCATCCCTCGCGTAAAAGATCGATACAGGCATCGACCCGGTCCATCCCGGAAGCACGGATTCCCTGAACGCGGCTTCCGCCCCCGCTGTCTTGCGGTAGTTGGGGAAAATGGGTTTGTATCGCGCCAGAAACCGCCGCATCAGAATCAAATCGCCGTCGTCATCCATGCTTACGCCAACAACCTGCAAACCCTTCGGCGCATACTGTTTTGCCAGTTCGTTCAGCATCGGGTATTCGTCGCGGCAAGGCTCGCACCAGGTCGCCCAGAAATTCACCAGCAGCGCTTTTCCCCGGTATTGCTCGAGAATTTTCTGGAACCCTTGCGCGTCGATCATCTTCGGGTCGTGCGGTGCCGGGGATTGCGGTATGGCAAGTGCGGTAAGCGCCGTCCCGCCGGCCATTAAAATCAGCGTTGTAATGACAGTCCGGATCTTCATCGATGTACCTTCCTAAACCAT
Organism: uncultured Acidobacteriota bacterium; assembly: GCA_963718945.1. Classification (GTDB taxonomy): domain Bacteria; phylum Acidobacteriota; class Terriglobia; order Acidiferrales; family UBA7541; genus Acidiferrum. The sequence continues at coordinate 50,833 of CAVRAJ010000005.1, forward strand.
TCTATCCGCATGTGCGCAAGTTGAGAATCCCGTTCGCGCCAAGTACAATTGAGGCTGCTGCTTGTTGGCCCTGGCAGCGGCGTGGTATAAGAAAATTTCGCCGGATGCTTTTCTTCCATGGAGGCACTGCCGGCCCCGCAGTTCGCCCAAAGGAGATTTGAATGGCTTACGTAATCGCCGAGCCCTGCATCGGCACAAAAGACACCGCCTGCGTGGACGTGTGTCCCGTCGATTGCATTCATCCCCGAAAGGATGAGCCGGAGTTTGAAAAGCACACGCAGCTCTATATCAATCCGACGGAATGCATCGATTGCGGCGCTTGCGTCCCGGTCTGCCCGGTGACCGCCATTTTCGCACTCGAAGATCTGCCGGAGAAGTGGAACAGTTTCACGCCGGTCAACGCGGAGTTTTACACCGCGAAATAGCGCAAATCTGAGCTGTCCAATTAGGACTTCGGTATCACCACGGCACGCTTCGGCGTGCCGTTTTTCTTGGCTCAACCTTCGAGCCGCGCCGTTTCTGTGCTCCGTCCAGCGCCGCTCATGGTCCGCTTGCGCACCTCTTCAAACGTAGTTGCAAACAGTATTTTCTCCACCGCTCCCTGAACATCCTTCCATATTTGCTTCAAGCCGCAGCTTTCTCCCTCCACGCAAACGCCGCCTAGCGCCTCGTTATGGACGCAGCTGGATTCGGCGAAAGCGCCATCGACTACCCGTAACACCGCCCCAACGGAAATCTTCTCCGGCGCCTGCGCCAGCGTGTAACCTCCGCGCACACCTCGGCGGCTCTCCAGTATTCCTCCTCGCTTCAATTCGAGCAGGATTTGTTCCAGGTACTTCAGCGGTATGTGGTGCCTCTGTGCGATTTCGTGAATTGTCACGACTTCAGGATACTGGAGGCTCAGATGCAGAACCGCTTGTGTGGCGTATTCGCCCTTGGCTGTGACACGCATCGTGTATTCTATTCCTTGGTTAGCCTTTCACACGCGCGATGGGGTGTCAATCTCCCGCTCCCGCTGCGTACTCGAGGCCGTATCCTGCATCAAAACAAAAGGGAAAGGTGCGCCCTTTGTGCAGGCTTCTCATCTCCTGAATCGGAAATCTTGTTTCGCACAGTATGATGTTTGAGAGAAAAGTTGTCCCCATGCCAGAACGCTTTCATCTCGTCCTGCTGATTCATGCCCACCAGCCATGCGGCAATTTCGGCCATGTGCTCGAAAAGGCTTACAAGGACTCCTATTTGCCTTTCGTCGAACTCCTCGAAAAGCATCCCGGCGTCCACATGGGCCTGCATTATTCGGGCCCGCTGCTCATGTGGATTGAAGAGAATCGCCCCGAGTATTTCACCCGTTTGAAAGCCCTGGTTAGTGCCGGACAAGTCGAGCTCATAGGCGGCGGTTTTTATGAACCGATTCTTGTCTCTATTCCGCCACAAGACCAGCGAGAACAGATCACCCGGCTCGCTGCCTATCTCGAAACGCATTTCGGCCATCGACCGACAGGCGCCTGGATCGCTGAGCGCGTTTGGGAGCCGCAACTTCCCTCCGTTCTATCCGCCGCCGGCGTCCGTTACACGCTCGTTGACGACATCCATTTTCTCTCCGCCGGCTTTGAACCCGAGGAACTCTTTGGCGCTTACATCGCCGAGGACCGCGGCCAAAGCGTCTGGGTGTTTCCCGGCCAAAAGGCGCTGCGCTATTTCATCCCCTTCGGCAAAGTCGAGGAGGTCATCGCTTACTTGCGTGACACTGCGGCTTTGCATTCGGGCGGCGTGGCAGCCATGGGCGATGATATGGAGAAATTCGGTGTTTGGCCGGGCACCAACGTCCATTGTTACAGTGACGGCTGGCTTGAAAAGTTCTTTGCCGCTCTCGAGGAAAATTCTTCCTGGCTGCGTGTTTCGACCCCTGGTGAATACCTGGCCGATCATTCGCCCCTGGGCCGAGCCGATCTCCCCACAGCCTCCTACACCGAAATGATGGAGTGGGTTCTGCCCACGCGAGTCCGTCAGCGCTACCATGCCGTCCAAACGGAGTTCAGCGCTCGTCCAGAGATACTTTCTTTTCTTCGCGGCGGCTCCTGGCGCGGGTTTTTCCGCAAGTATCCCGAATCGAATTTGCTCAACAAGAAAATGTTGCGCGTCTCCGCGCGCGTCGCGGCAGTCCCCGTCCGCCACAATAATACGGCGGTTTGCGTCGAACTTGCACAGGCGCGCGACCTGCTCTTGCGCGCTCAATGCAATGACGCTTACTGGCACGGCATCTTCGGCGGCCTCTACGCTCCGCATCTCCGCACCGATCTTTGGCGCAATTTAATTCGTGCTGAACTCATTGCCGATCGGCAAACCGCTGGCGCGCTCATACCGCGAGTCGAATTGCTGGACTACGATGCGGACGGCGCTCATGAGCACCTCTTCACTTCCCCCGAATATCAAGCGCTGCTCAAACCTACAGACGGCGGAACCCTCGCCGCGTTCGATTTCCGTCCTGCAGCCGCGACACTCATCAATTCCATTCAGCGCAGGCCGGAGGCTTACCACGCGCGCTTGCGCGACGCCGCAAAAACCGCGGTCTCCGGCAGCGTTGCTTCCATTCACGAACAGACTCTCGTCAAAGAGCCCGGTCTCGAACGTTTTCTTCGCTACGACCGTTGGCCCCGCCACGCGTTTCGCGTATTGCTTTTCGACCCCGCCCGCACACATGCCCAATATGAAACGCTGGAACTGCAGGAAGATCCCGGATTCGCCGCCGGGGATTTTCACGTCAAGTCCTCTTCCGCCAATGATGTTCAACTGATTCGTGAAGATGAACTGAAGTTCGCTGCGCAGGGCTCCGCCGCTGCGCCAGTGCTTTCGCTGGCAAAACGCTTCATCTTCGGCCCCGCCCCGCAGGGCTGCGAAGTCGACTGCGAAATCGGTTTGAAACTCAAGCAACCTCTTTCAAGACCCATCGCCGTCGGCATCGAATCCGTCATCAATCTGCTTGCCCCCGCCGAGCCCGACCGTTTTTTCGAAGCTCCCAAGGGCCGGCAAAATCTTCGCTTCAGCGGCGTGCTGCCCGGTCCGTTGCTGCGCATGGAAGACGGCTGGCAACGCGTCCGCGTTGCGCTTCACGCACCAGGCGCAAAGGAATTTTGGATTGCACCGATCGAAACGGTTTCCGAATCCGAGGAAGGCTTCGAGCGCGTCTACCAAGGCTCTCAGATTCTCGCCGTATGGCATCCACCGCTGGTGGCGCAAGAACCGTGGTTCGCCCGTCTCGTCTGGCGCATCGAATCGTTCTAAGAGTGCGTTCCGTCGCGCCGAAAGCGTACCGCGCTTGCTTCTGGATTTTTCCGAGGAAGGGAATAGCCGCTGTTACCTCGCGATCAGCAGATTCTGTGCGAACGGCCACTCTTCATCGACCCACTGCCCTTCGCATCGGAACCCAGTCCGCTTCCCCATTTCCGCCGCTTCTCCGATGCGGTATTTGTGGGAGCTTTCCGTCCAGATCGTTTCATCCTCATCCAGTGAGACGCGAAGCCCCGCCGCCGGGATTTCCACCCGTTGCCGGCAAGTGGAACGCAGGTGCATCTCAACGCGCCGTTCGATCGAGTTCCAGCGCGCTTCGTGTCGGAAACTCCCCAAATCGAAGTCCGCGCGCAATTCCCGGTTGATTCGCGCCAGCAGGTTCATATTGAACGCCGCCGTCACTCCGGCCGGATCGTCATAAGCCAGCATTTGAACATCGACGCTCTTTTCCAGGTCCGTGCCCAATAGCAACGCATCGCCCTCTCGCAATGTGTTGCGCACACTTCGCAGGAACTCCTCTCCTGCGTCGCGATCGAAATTTCCGATCGTGCTTCCCAGAAACAGCACCAGCAAATGATCGCCGTCGCCGCGCCCATAGGCCACCGTCCGCAAGCCTTCCAGATACGGCTGTTCATGGCCAACGATGCTCACCAGATCAATCTGGCCCAGCTCCTTCTCGCACGCAGCCAGCGCGGAGGGCGAAATCTCGATGGGGAAGTAATACGTTTTCTGCCGCTGCGACAACGCTTCCAGAATCCAGCGCGTCTTTTTTCCGCTTCCGCTCCCGAGTTCCGCAACGTGCACCGGCGATGGCAGCAGCCCGACGATCTCGCGTGCGTGCTTCTCCAACAGCCGCGCATCCGCGCGCGTCAGACCGTATTCCGGCAGCACGCAAATTGCCTCAAACAGTGCCGAACCCACTTCGTCATACAAATACTTTGACGGCAGTTCTCGCTGTCCGCTTTTCGTCAAGCCTTCGCGTACGTCGGCCGCGAACTCGGACACATGTCTCGGGGGAAGGGTTTGCGTCAGCATTTCGTCTCCCAGGGCCGGGTTTGTCTTGCGAGTGCTAGTCTTCCACGCAACGGAACGTTGCGTAGACGTACGGGTAGTGCGGCTGAAACCAGTTCCGGAAGGATCGCCGCAGCATGCACGCAGCCGTTCGCGGTGACCCTCCCTTCATCACATAGTGTTTGCCATCGAAGAAATTCGCGGAATAGCCGGGGTAGAAGGGCATCGGCACAAATCCCGGGAACGGCGCGAACCTCGTTCGCGTCCATTCCCAGCCATTGCCAAGCAAATCGTGAATTCCGAACGCGCTCGCGCCTTCCGGAAATGCGCCCACAGGCGAAGGATCCCACTGTCGAAAATCAAAATTGCCGTGGCGCGTCCCGGGCGGCTCTTCTCCCCACGGATAGCTTCGCTCGCCTTGGCCTTCCCGCGTTCCATACGCCGCCCGGTGAAATTGTTCCTCGCTCGGTAGTGCCCGCCCAAGCCACTTGGCATACGCCGTGGCTTCCGCGTGGCTCACATAAACCGGCCAATCCAGCGGCAACTGGGTCTCTCCAAACATCGCCCGGTACATCCACAGGTTTCCGTCCCTCTTCCAGAACGCCGGATGCTGCACGCTTTCTCTTTTCTTCCACTCCCACGCCTCTGCACTCCAAAGCGCGCGGTTCTCATACCCGCCAGCTTGTACAAATCGCAAAAAATCCTGGTTCGTTACGTTTCCGCTCTCGATCGCAAATCTTTCGACCTCCACTTCATGCGCATCCAGTTCGTTGTCCCAGGCAAACTCATCACCGCTCATGTATTTCAACCCCAGCGTTGCCCGTCCCGCAGGTATCTCTACCAAGCGAGATTTCAGCTTAGGTGCGCCGAAGGTTTGTACCACCGGCCCGCGAATCTTTCTTCCGGCCGGAAGCCGGTGCAGCATGTACGCCAGTGTCTCCGCGTGCATCAACCGGTGTTCGATGGCCACTTCCAGCATGGCAATCAGGTGCGGATGCCCTTCTTCAGGCCGCGCCAAAGCATGTTCGATGGCCGTGTCCAACTCATTTCTCAGCCGCTGGTTATACCTTTCCACTTCTTCACGCGCTGGCCAATCATTCGGCCCGTCGTTCGGCAATCCCCCGCCCACGGGGTCGATTCCAAACGCAAAAAGTTCGTCGAATGATCGCTGCACCGCTTGCAATCCAAACGCGCGCTGTGCGAGCAGGTTCCAATCGAATGCTTCCACGTGTCCCAGGTAAAAAATCAGCCGGTGTCGCTCTGGAATGGGCCTGTCGTAAATGGCCTCATCTCGCAGGATTCGAAACAATTCATCAGTCTGTACGCGGGCGTTTAATAGGCGGGTATGAAGGTCGTGCCGGATGCGGACAGCAGTAGCGGTAGCTCCCATAGCGTCATCCCCTTTACTTGGATGCGGCTTCCTCGAGAAGGATGCGCCAAAATGCGGCGCCGGTGGAGGCTGAGTAGGGTACGATATTCCCCCCGTGATGTGAGGCTGTCAATCGAAATGAATTCGAAAACCGCCGCTTCTTCGGATGTCACCATCGAATTTCGGGGCGTCGGCTATCACATAAACGATATTCCTGGCCGGCCCATCGTTTCTAATCTTTCTTTAACCGTTTTGCGCGGCGAAACACTCGTCCTGCTCGGCCGTAGCGGCAGCGGTAAAACCACTCTTCTGAAGCTCATCAATCGCATGCTCGTTCCCTCACAAGGTCAAGTTCTTGTCGAAGGCCGCGCCACCACCGGCAGCGACCCCATCCGTTTGCGCCGCGGCATCGGCTATGTCATTCAGGACGCTGGTCTCTTTCCGCATTTCACCATCGCCGAAAACGTTGGCCTCGTCCCGGGACTTGAAAAGTGGGATTCTGGCCGCATTGCTTCTCGCGTCGAAGAACTATTGCGCCTGGTAGGTCTCGATCCCGCGGAATTTTCCGCCCGCCGTCCCCGCGAACTCTCTGGGGGCCAGCGCCAACGCGTCGGTGTTGCGCGCGCGCTCGCCGCCGATCCGCCCATCCTTCTCATGGACGAGCCTTTCGGCGCGCTCGATCCCGTCACTCGCGCTGAACTTCAGCGCGAATTCAGCGCGCTCGCTCTCCGCCTCCACAAAACCATCGTTTTTGTCACCCATGACATTCGCGAAGCGCTCCTTCTCGCTTCACGTATCGCTCTTCTCGAGGCAGGACGCCTCGTCGCTCTCGCCGCCCCTCAAGATTTTCTCCGCCTCGATCATCCCGAAGTCCACGCCTTCGCGGCATCTCTGGCTGTCTCCAATGGTGTCTCACCATGACGCCCTGGACATTTTTCCTCACTCATCGCGCCGAAATCTTCAGCGCCGCCCTGGACCACGTCACTCTTGTCGCTATCGCCATGGCCTTTGCGATCGCCATTGCCGTTCCGCTTGGCATGCTTATCGTGCAGCATCGCCATCTCCGCGTCATCGCCCTGGGCATCGCCAGCGTGTTTCAAACCATCCCCAGCCTCGCCCTCTTCGGCTTCCTAATTCCCATCCCTTTCATCGGCGGAATCGGCCGCCGCACCGCCATCGTCGCTCTTGTCCTCTACGCTCTGCTTCCCATTCTCCGTAACACTTATGTCGGCCTTTCCGGCATTGACCCCGCCATCCTCGAAGCCGCCGAAGCCATGGGCATGACCAGCACGCAAATTCTCCTCCGCGTCCGCTTCCCGCTCGCGCTGAGCTTCATCCTCGCAGGTATTCGCACCGCCACTGTCATCACCATCGGCGTTGCAACCATTGCCGCCGCCATCGGTGCAGGCGGCCTCGGCACTTTCATCTTCCGAGGAGTCGCCATGGTTAGCGACGCCGTAATACTCGCCGGCGCCATCCCCGCCGCCCTCCTGGCCATCTTCGCCGACCTCCTCCTCGCCCTCCTCGAACGCCGCCTTCGCGTCGTCTAACATAATAAAATCGCCCGTAATTCCTCCTTGTAGGGGCACGATACATCGTGCCCCCCTGTCCGCACGGCACATCGTGCCTCCGTGTCTCCACGGTACGTCGTGCCTCCGTGTCTCCACGGTACATCGTGCCTCCGTGTCTCCACGGTACATCGTGCCTCCATGTCCGCACGATTGCTGCGCTCTCCTCTCCGCTCGTTTTTTCTTTCCTCCTCTTGCTCTTCTCTGTGTTCTCCGTGCCCTCTGTGTTAAATTCCCCATTCAACCGGATCGCCAACTCGACATGCGCCGCTCCATCCTCCGCTTCCTTTGCTTCATTTGCTTGGTCAACTTCCTTTACTTCAGCTCTGCCTGCAGCAAGCCCTCGCCGCCTCACCTAACCATCGGCTCCAAGTTTTTCACCGAGCAAGTCATCCTCGGCGAACTCCTCGCCCAACACATCGAAGCCCGCACCGGCATTCCCGTCAACCGCAAGTCCAATCTCGGCGGCACTCTCCTCGTCCACAAAGCACTTCTCGCCGGAGACATCGATCTATATGTTGAATACACCGGCACCGCTCTCACCGCCGTCCTCAATGAATCCCCTGGCGTTGACCGCTCCGCCGTCACACAGAGCGACGACAATTCCGCCGCCATCTACAATCGCGTCAAGCAGCAATATGCCCAGCGCTTCAATCTCGTTCTCACCGAGCCTCTCGGCTTTGAAAACACCTTCGCCATGGTCATTCGTGGCGACGATGCGCAAAAACTCCATCTCCGCTCGATGTCCGATCTCGCCCCCATAGCTCCCCAATGGCGCGTCGGCGTCGGCTACGAATTCCTCGAGCGCCCCGACGGCTTCCCCGGCTGGAGCGAACGCTACGCGCTCCGCTTCGCCGCCCCGCCCAATGTCATGGACCTCGGCCTCCTCTATCGCGCTCTCGTCGATCATCAAGTCGATATCGTCGCCGGCAATTCCACCGATGGCCTCATCGACTCTCTTCATCTCTTCGCTCTCGATGACAATCTCCACTATTTCCCGCCCTACGACGCCGTCCCCATCGTTCGCCGTGCCGCCCTGGAAAAATTTCCGCAGCTTCGCGCAGCCCTCGCCGACCTCGGCGGAAAAATCACCGCCTCCGAAATGCGCCGCCTCAACGCCGAAGTCGACGCCGATCAGCGCGATGTCGCCGCCGTTGTCCGCGCCTTCCGCGCATCAAAAAATTTGTAGACCGAAACCAAACGCCCATCTGCAAGCATCTAACCAGTGGTGCCAGATCACCTCGCGCCAAGTTTCACAAATGCAACTTTGCGAATGCGCCTGGGTTTTATAAGCTGTAAAGGTCACGGGCTCGGTCGGTAGCAAGCAGCAAATTCCCGGCTTCAGTAATACGGCGGCACAAAAACATTACGGAGGCTCGCATGAAATCACTTCTCGCAGTTCTTGCGCTGTTCTTGCTCTGTTCAGTTCCTGCTCTCGCACAAGAAAGAGGCGGGCAGCAGCACCCGGCTCCAAAGGCCAAAGACGTCGGTCACGGGTACGTGCCTCGTAAAGGCCCTGCTCCTGCCAAGGCTGCTCCTCGCGGCGCTCAACGCGGCGAATCTCACGGCGCGCCAGCCGAAACTCCAAAGTACTCGGACAAAGCTGGCCATCCCGAAGCTCCTCACGTCCACACTAACGGCAAATGGGTTGGCCACGACACCGGCCGCGATGATCCCCACTATCACCTCGATCATCCCTGGGAGCATGGCCGTTTCAATGGCGGTTTCGGCCGCGGCCACGTTTGGCACATCGCCGGCGGCGACAGATCGCGCTTCTGGTTCGGCGGCTTCTATTTCAGCGTCGCTCCTGCTGACTACGGCTTCTGCGATGATTGGGATTGGGCCAACGACCAGATCTCCATCTTCGAAGATCCCGATCACGACGGCTGGTACCTCGCCTACAACGTCCGCCTCGGCACCTACTGCCACGTCGAGTACCTCGGCAACAGCTAGCCGCCTCCAACTCTAAACCTCTCTCGTAGGGGCACGATACATCGTGCCCCTGCACTTTTTTGTGGCACAGCCGCCCTCCGCCACACCGCATGCACACTTCGCACGCGATGAATCTTGGCTGTGCTTTTCGCCAGTTCCGTCCAAACTCCCACCGCCCACTCGAAGTTCGCTTCCTCGCAAGACCCCCGGTACAATTGGCGCACATGTGTTTGACCATCACCACAACGCACACACCCGCCACCGACCTCGGCTACTTGCTGCACAGGCGCCACAGCAAGCTCCATTCTGTCTCTCTCCATTGGCAAGGCTCACCTCTTTTTACCCGGAGGCGTGGGAGCAGCGCTGCACGATGGCCCTCTGCTCGAAGTTGATCCGTCCAACGCATTTCTTCGGGCCTAAGGGGCGGGATCAATCCCGACTTCATGTGGCGAATAAAAGGCGAATATAGTATGCTTTGTGGCGCGAACCCGACACGCGCCGTCGGAAGTTGCGATAGGCACCCCGGAGCAGGATCTTGCGACCCGAGTGTGGTTTTGCTCTCAAAAGCATCTAGGATAGTGAATTGACATGCAGTATATTCTGTTTCGCAAGAACGAAAATTCGGACATGCTTGCGAACTCATTGTGTAGCGAATCTGATCTAGTTAGTGCCGCGCTTGGGTTAGGTGCTCGCAGCGTCGCGGGTTGGTCCCCGGAAGAGGAACAGTTGGCGGCCAAAGTCATGCCGCTTGCTCCGGATCTATCCGCACATATCGCTCGCCGAGTCCAAAGCGGAGGTGACCCGCTTGGCGCAGCCTTCGGTAGGTTACGCTCGCCGGAAAATAGACGCGCTTTGGGGGCCACTTTCACACCGAGCGTAATTGTGTCATCAATAGTGAACTGGGCGAAGGCGAAGCGCGTCGAACCCTTGCGAATCGTAGAACCAGGCGCAGGATCAGGACGTTTCCTGCTTGCCGCTGCTCGACGGTTCCCGAAAGCCGAGCTCGTCGGCGTCGAGCTTGACCCGCTACCCGCAATGCTTGCGCGTGCGAACCTCGCTGCCGCAGGCCTCGCGCAGCGCTCACAAGTCCTGGTGAGCGACTTTCGCTTCACCGTTTTGCCGGCAGCCGCAGGGGTTACTCTATATCTTGGAAACCCGCCTTACGTCCGCCACCATCAAATTGATTCAACGGCGAAACAGTGGTTGACGAAGACGGCTGCGCAATTGGGTCACGACTGTAGCCAATTGTCCGGTCTTCACGTGTACTTCTTTCTGGCCATCGCATTGAGAGCGCAGCCCGGAGACCTGGGCGCGTTCATTACATCGGCGGAATGGTTGGACGTGAATTATGGAAAACTGGTCCGTCAGTTGTTCTTGAAACAACTGGGCGGTGAGTCGCTCACCGTTATCGAGCCGACCGCTCTTCCATTCGAGGATGCGGCGACAACCGGCGCTCTCTCGACGTTTATAGTCGGCTCCCGACCAACCAACATACGTGTGGCACGCGTCGCCAATACCAAATCACTAGGCGACTTATCGGGGGGCCAAGGTATCCACCGTGGCCGGTTGGAGTCCGAGAGTCGCTGGTCGCACTTGACGCGAAAGCCGCGTTCGATACCAGAAGGTTATGTTGAGCTCGGTGAGCTTTGCCGCGTTCACAGGGGTCAAGTGACCGGCGCAAATCACGTGTGGATTGCTGGCCCGCACAGCCAAGACCTTCCCAAACGACTTCTCTTCCGAACTGTCACTCGCGCGAGAGAATTGTTCAAAGCCGACGGCGTGCTTTCAGACGGTTCGGTATTGCGCGACGTGATTGATCTTCCTGCCGACCTGGACGAACTCGCGGACGACGAGCGAAAGGCCGTAGCTCGGTTCCTCAGTTACGCAAAAAAGATCGGTGCCCGTTCGGGGTATATCGCAAGAGCTCGAATGGCTTGGTGGTCGGTTGGATTGCGCTCACCAGCTCCAATCCTCGCGACGTACATGGCGCGAAAGCCGCCCGCATTTGTACTCAATCTTACGGAGGCCCGCCACCTCAATATCGCGCATGGGCTCTACCCGCGCGAAACTCTCGGCACGGAGGTTTTGGCCAAGCTCGCCAAATACTTGTCATGTGCCGTGTCGGTGACCGAGGGCCGCACCTATGCGGGTGGTCTTACAAAGTTCGAACCGAGAGAAATGGAACGGCTTATTGTTCCGAGTATCCCTCTACTGATCGCAACGGTCTGACGATGCTCCTCACGCCACCCTGGAACGAAGAACGACTCCAATCTGAACGTAACAGAGCACAAGATATCTTTCGCAAGGAGCGCAGTCAGGAACCGCTTGAAGACTACTTGGAGGTATTTGATCAATATCAAGGAGCGGTCGAGGAACTCCTCGAAACGACTGATGACTTGTCTACCCTCGACGAAAGCGGGCTTGCGGTCCTCACCAATCCTGCATTGCTCGAAGCATTCCGTTATCTTGCGGGGCCGCCTATCTCAAGAGACGATCTGAAGATCTTATCTGACGCAGTGCTGAGTCCGGGAAGATTGAAAAATAACACCGAGATGGTCAAACGCCTCGTCGAAGTTGTCCGTGCCGGGCTCGACCGTCGTCGGTTTCCATGGATCGCCGAGCACCGAGAACCCACCGAATCTGAGCGTTCAGCGGCTGTGCTTGCCTCCGCTGCTTTAATTGCCACAAGCCGCGTCGGAACCTCACGTCGGAATGTGGGGAAAGACCGGCAAGAAGCACTTGTGAAGCAGGCGCTTATAGTGGCGGGCATGTCGCTCGTCCCGAACAGAGTGGTGAAGACGATAACTCAAGCACCGAGACCGGGTGAGTTCTGTACAGAAAGCCTCCTTGGAAAACGCAAAGCCGACCTAATCGTCGGTCTGTACGACCAGCGCATCATGGCCATTGAGTGCAAGGTATCAAACTCCGCAACGAACTCGGTCAAAAGGTTGAACAACGACGCGGCCGCAAAGGCGGAAGTCTGGCTCCACGAGTTCGGAAGAGCGAACATTGTGCCGACCGCGGTTCTCAGTGGTGTCTACAAAACGCATAACCTCATGACCGCCCAGGAACGAGGGCTAACACTCTTTTGGGCGCATGACATTGCCACGATGATCGACTGGATTCAGGCAACGCGCGGCAAACAGGAAATCAAGCGTTCCCCGAGGATGTGACATCCCGCATGCCACACTCCTGCCGCTCTTACAAGGCTGCGAGCTAACCGCTACTCTCCAACCTCCAGCTTCTAGAACACTTTTCCACACATTTCCACACCCGTATCAAACCACTAACCTCTTCGCCAACTCCTTCCACCCCCGCAACTTCCGCAACCCCCATTCGAACCAGGCCTCCTCGTTCGAATCACCGTGAAGTACATCAAGAAATGTATTGACAACTAGTTACTATCGCGCTACCATGTCTTGTGAGTGTTAGGCGCTGTCTCTTTCTGACGATACCTTCGTCTCAGCGCCACCTCCGCGCCCACCCCAAAGCTTGCCCCCCTCTTCCTTCTGTAGGCTGTCAACTGTCGGTTGTCAGCTCTCGTACAGCTCCTTTCCCTGCCACTCTTACAACCCCTCCGCAAATCGCTGAAAACTCAGCAATTTTAAGTCCTGTCATTGCCACTCTTACGCGTTTTGTTACACATAAGCCCTTTCTTTGCCACTCTTGCAAAAAAACACCGGGGTGGGGTATTCCCCGCCTCCCAATGGAGAAAAAAATGAAAGCGCAGTCCGCCAACACCGATTCCCTCGATGACTCCACCCGTTGCCAGCACCTGACGCCTTCCGGCCGCCGTTGCAAACTTCCCGTCGAAGCCTCTGGCAAGCTTCTCTGTTACACTCACGCCGTCGAGCTAAAGAAGTCCGACGTCCTCAATCTCAAGACAGCGCTTCTCACCGATTATCAAGGCTTCCAAACTGCCCAGGGCATCAACTATTCCCTCGGCAACCTCTACAAACTCCTCGCCGCCAATTACATCTCCCCTCGCCGCGCCTCCGTCCTCGCTTACATCAACAGCCTCCAGCTCCGCACCCTTCCCGCCATCGATGCCGACAGAGAGGCTGGCATTACCGACCCCACCGCCCCCAAGAAAGTGGAACCCGCGGAAGACTCTTGTCCGGCGAATGCGGATTCGGAGAAGATCTGCATAACCGCTGCTCCTGCATCGAACAACTGTGCGAATCCCGCGCCCGGTTGGGACGCTTCCATCCCCGAACCCGACCCCACAAAGAAACCCTCATGACCACCGCAGACACGCTCGTTCCCCCGTGGCACAGCCAATCTTGGCTGTGCTCTGTCCGCCTCCTACTTGGTATGGCTCACGGGTCACGGACCACGAATCGCCAGCCCCAAGTCAACAATCACGACTCTTTGACTCCGCCGCCCCCCGCAACATACAATCGCGCCGGATTCTGGGGATGCTACACAATCCAATTCGACAGGTGGGGGACAACGCAATGAAAAAGTATTTGTGGATTTTTGTGTCAGGCCTTTTCTTATGCTTTGGCCAGGCCGCGCGCGTGGCAGCTCAAGCGCCGGAACACGAAGGGCATGCGCCGGAAGCCAAATCGCCTGATAAGTGCGACGCCGCTGAGAAAAAGGAAGAATCTTCCGTAACCGATCACACCATCCGCATCGGCGGCCAAACCATTCCTTACAAAGCTACCGCAAGCACCACGCTACTAAAGAACGATAAAGGCGACGCCACGGGACTCATGTACTCCGTCGCATACACGCGCAGCGACGTGAAAGATTTGACCACCCGCCCCATCTCCTTCCTTTATAACGGCGGTCCCGGCTCTGCCACCATGTGGCTGCACATGGGCGCTTTCGGTCCTCGCCGCGTCTGGACCGTCAACGGCACGTTCACTCCTCCTGCTCCTTACAAGCTCGTCGACAATACCGAGAGCCTGCTCGATAAAACCGATCTCGTCTTTATCGACGCCATGGGCACCGGTTACAGCCACGCCGTCTGCAAAGCGCAGGAAAAAGACTTTTACGGCATCGATGAAGACATCGAGGCCTTCGGACAATTCATCGACACCTACCTGAGCCGCAATGATCGCTGGAATTCTCCCAAGTTTCTGATTGGTGAGAGCTATGGCACCTTCCGTTCCGCAGCTCTCGGCAATTACTTGCAGAACCATTACACCATCCACTTGAACGGCATCGTTCTGATCTCCTCCGTCCTCGATCTTTCCACCATCACCTTTCCGACCGGCGATGACCGTTCCTATATCTACTACCTACCGAGTTACGCCGCCGTGGCGTGGTACCACAAAGTCTTGAAAGACCGCCCCGCCGATTTGCCGGCATTCATCGAAGAAGCTCGCAAGTACGCGCAGGGAGACTACGCCGCCGCGCTCTTCAAGGGCGCCGAACTCCCCGCCGATGAAAAAGCCGCCGTGGCCAAAAAACTCTCCTCTCTTACCGGGCTGAGTGAAGACTACATAATGAAAGCCGATCTTCGCGTATCCCTGCCGCAATTCATGGCCGAACTCCAGCGCAGCCGTGGTCTTACCACTGGACGTATTGATGCCCGCTTCTCCGGCTACACGGCTGATCTTCTCGAGGAATACGCCCAAGGCGATCCCGAAGGCCCGGCCGTCGGCGGCGCATATACGGCGCTCATCAATGCCTACAATCACGACGAGCTCAAATTTGGAAAGGATGAGGTCTATCACAACACCAGCGGCGGCGGTGGCACCTGGAACTGGACTCGCAAAGCCAGAGGGCCTCGCGGATTTTTCCCGAGTGGGCCGAACGTCGAAGGCGATCTCGCGCAAGCCATGATCACCAATCCCAAGCTGCTCGTGCAAGTGGAGAACGGCTACTTTGATATGGCCACGCCATTTTTCGCCACCGAATTTACGATGGAGCACCTCGGCTTGCCCGCCGACCTCCAGAAAAACGTCACACTGGATTATTACGACGCCGGCCACATGATGTACCTGCATGACGCGGACCGTGTGAGCCTGCACAACCACATCGCCAGCCTGATCGACCGCGCCACCAAGGAGTAGTAGCACAGACTTCAGTCTGTGCTCCGATCGCAGCGATGGAATTATGAGGAGCTAGAAACAGAGAACGAGGCGACGAATAGAAAAGGAAGCAAGCAAAGTAAAGGCCTGCTTTCCTTCGAGAAGTTTCGAGAAGTTCGGTCAGGAAGCTTTTGCTTCGGCGTACGCGGCAAATTCTTCGTACGGGCCCTTGAAGTCTTCGATTTTGCCGCCCTCGAAATGCCAGATGCGCGTGGCGACTTCGTCGATCACGTCGTGATCGTGCGTTACAAGCAGCACGGTTCCGTCATAACGCTGCAAAGCGATGTTAAGCGCATTGATGGATTCGAGATCAAGGTGGTTGGTCGGTTCGTCGAGCACCAGGAAATTCGGCTTTTGCAACATGAGCCGGCAGAAAATCAGCCGCGCCCTCTCGCCGCCAGAAAGCGCGTTCGTCGGCTTCAGCGCATCTTCGCCGCTGAAAAGCATCTGACCCATCAGCCCGCGCAGCTCCTGCTGGTTGGCGGATGGGTCGAACTGCCAGAGCCACTCGATGGCCGTAGTGCCTTTCGTGATGGACTCACCATGGTCCTGCGCGAAATAGCCCACGGCGACTTCGTGGCCCCATTTCGTTTCGCCGCCGTCGATCTTGAACTGGCGGTCGTCATCTTCAATGAAGCCGGGCGCGTTGAGGACCAGCGATTTCAGCAGCGTGGTTTTTCCGGCGCCGTTGCGGCCCATGAGCGCGATTTTTTCTCCGCGCGTTACGGCCGCTGAAAATCGCGGAATCACTTTCAGGTCGCCGTAGGATTTTTCGACGCTGCGGATTTCGAGAGGATGCTTTCCGGAATTCCGCTTCATGTCGAATTTGATGTACGGCCGCTGAATGTTCGAGCGAGCCAGTTCGGTGGTTTGCAGGCGCTCGACTTCTTTTTTGCGCGAGGTGGCTTGTGCGGAACGCGTG
This sequence comes from uncultured Acidobacteriota bacterium, assembly GCA_963718945.1. Lineage (GTDB taxonomy): Bacteria > Acidobacteriota > Terriglobia > Acidiferrales > UBA7541 > Acidiferrum. The sequence continues at coordinate 66,964 of CAVRAJ010000005.1, forward strand.
CCCGCTGAAAACCGCGCGATGAAATCGTTGAGTTGCGCGATTTTCTTTTCGCGATTCGCATTCTCCGATTCGATGCGCGTGCGGACATGCGTTTTCGCCACGACCATGTCGTCGTAGCCGCCGACGTACATGATGATCGTTTCGTAATCGATATCCGCGGTATGCGTGCAAACGCTGTTGAGAAAATGCCGGTCGTGTGAAATCACGATGAGCACGCCTTCGTAGTCCGTCAGATAGCGCTGCAGCCAGTGCACGGAATCGAGGTCGAGGTTGTTGGTGGGCTCGTCGAGCAGCAGAGCGGTGGGATTTCCGAAAAGAGCTTGCGCAAGGAGCACGCGCACCTTTTGACCGCCCTGCAGTTCGCCCATTTTACGTTCGTGAAATGTGCTCTCGATGCCGAGGCCGTCGAGCAGCGTTCCGGCGTCGGATTCGGCGGTGTAGCCGCCCTCTTCGCCGACGATGCCTTCGAGTTCGCCGAGGCGCATGCCGTCCGCGTCGGTCAATTCCTCGTGGGGTTTGGCGTAAAGCGCGTCGCGCTCTTCGAGCGCTTTCCAGAGCGAGGCGTTGCCCATGATGACGGTGTCGATCACGCGAAATTGGTCGAATGCAAACTGATCCTGGCGCAGAACGCCCATTTTTTTCGGGCGTGTGATGGAGCCTTTAGTAGGCTCGAGTTCGCCGGTGAGGATTTTCATGAACGTGGACTTGCCGGCGCCATTTGGGCCGGTGACGGCGTAGCGGCGTCCAGCCATGAAGGTGCAGGTAACATCCTCGAAGAGGACCCGGGGACCGAAACGCATGGAGATATTATTGACCGTGAGCATAACCCTCTTATTGTAGCGTGAAATTGTTGCGTGCGCTTGTCACAGTTTGTTGCAGCCTGTACATTTGTCGCGCTGCAAAAGGGCGATTCGACGGGCGAAGGGAAAATGATTTTACTCTGATGAAAAAGGCGATTCAAAAGGCGGCGACTTCGCTGGCGCTGATTGTGATCGTGGCGATGGGTGTCCGCATGGCATATGCGCGGGACCAGGCGCGGAAAATTCCCCCAGGAGTTCTGGGGATTGTTCCGTTTCAGCAGGAGACGGGGAACATCGCGGCGGCTTTGGCGCGCGGCGCGGGATTCAGCGACGTATATCGAACGAATACGGGGCCGACGGCGTGGCTGGCGCCGGTGTACCCGCTGATTGTGGCGGGGATGTTCAAGATTTGTGGAGTTTTTACGACGAGGGCGTTTTTTGCGTGCGTCGCGCTCAATATTCTTTTTTCATCGGCGGCGTGCGTGCCGATTTATTACTCGGGAAAAAAAATCAAAGGACTAGGAGTGGCGAGCGGGGCGGCTTGGCTTTGGGCGATTTTCCCGAATGCGATTTTGATGCCGTTTGAATGGATTTGGGATACGTCGCTCTCGGCGCTGCTAGCCGCGATTATTTTGTGGGCGACATTTGAGCTGGCGGAGTCGGAGCGGGTACGGGATTGGTGCGGATACGGATTGTTGTGGGGATTGTCGCTGATGACGAATCCGGCGCTGGGGGCGCTGCTACCGTTTCTATTGGCTTGGGCGGTGTGGCGCGGGCGGGGAGCGAGCAGCTTCCGGTGGAAACGAGCGGGGCTGGCGGCCGGGCTGGCCATATTGTGCTGTGTGCCGTGGACAGTTCGCAACTACGTTGCATTTCATCGGTTGATTCCGCTGCGATCGAATTTGCCGTTTGAATTGTGGCTGGGGAATAACGACATTTTCGATCCGGGTGCGCGCGGCGGCAGGATGTCGATTACGAGAACGGAAGAGGCGAGAACGTACACGCGGATGGGTGAGACGGCTTACATGCAGGAGAAATGGAGGCTCGCAACTTCGTTCATAGAGTCGCATCCGAACTTGGAAATGCAACTGACAGGGAAGAAGTTCGTGAAATTTTGGATGGGGATGGAATCGCCGGTTAAGAATTTTCTAGAGACGGATTCGTGGTTGATACGGGGGATTTTGCTGGCGGACTTCTTGAGTGCGATGGGGGCATTGTTGGGCATTGTGGTGTTGTGGGCAGGGCAGAAAAAGCTAACGCAGAGACGCAGAGTACATGGAGAAAGCGCAGAGGCGGAGAAGGACGGAGCCGGGGAAACGGCGAGAAGCCCTGTCTTTCCGCTGGCTGTGTTTCCTGTGGTTTTTCCGTGTTTGTATTATGTGACGCATGCGGATTTGCGTTATCGGCATGCGATTGATCCGATTGTTTTGTTGTTGACTACGATTGCCGTCGCGGAGGCCTACGGCAACGTGAAGACGCTTGTGCGGGCCCGCAAGCAATAGCCGAGGAACCTTGCCACGATGACGCTAAATCACGGGAGAGTTGAACACAGAGGCCAGCCTCAGAATGGGGGTCTAACCCGTGGTTGCGAGGGGGCTGGCTCGTTGTCAGGAATGGAGGCGGATGCAACGGCGAGGAGAGACGATCAAAATGAGGGAAGGCTTGCCGCCATACGCTGTCGGGTTCAAGGAACTTCGAGCTTTTCAATTTTTTCCTGCGCGGCCATTACACGGATAATCTCCCGTTCAATTGATTGGGAAGTGACGGGTTTGACGATGTAGCCATCCATTCCGGCGTTCTGGCAACGCTTGCGGTCCTCTTCGAACGCATTCGCGGTCATGGCCACGACCGGCAGGTGCTTGCCGGTTTTTTTCTCGCGGGCGCGAATCTTTTCGGTGGTCTCGAGCCCATCCATGATGGGCATTTGAATGTCCATGGCAACCAAGCCGAATTCCTGTTCAGACAAAATTTGCAGGGCGATCTGGCCATTTTCCGCAATGACGACTACGTGCCCCATTTTCTCGAGGAGCCGCGCGGTCAAGCGCTGATTGACGAGATTGTCCTCGACGAGCAGAATCCGCAAAGGCGCGCGCGGTTGGTCCACGGGCTTCACTGCCGCGGGGATCTTCGTGTCGTGCACTTCTCCGTGGCAGACTCGCAAAGCTTCAAGCAGAGCGGAGCGCCGGAAGGGTTTGAGGATCGTTTGCGTTACGCCCAACTGCCGGCAGCGATCCCTATCCGGCGGATCAAGTGGCCGCGAAAGAGCCAGAATGACGGGCAAATCCCGCGCGCTAGAAGCGCGTACATCGGCGAGCAGCGCAAAGACGCCCGGGCTGGGCAGATCTTTCTCAATCAAAATGACCGAAAATTCCTGGCCTGTTCGCCGCGCTTCCACCAGTAACGCCATGGCCTCTTCGGCGCTTGCCGCGAGCTCGGCTGTCATGTTCCAACGAGGGAGCAAGCGCACGAGCAGCTCCCGGTTCACGGGATTATGATCGACGACCAGAACGCGCCGTGCCAAGTGCTGCAAAACCGGCTGTGAATCTCCGCTCTTCGCCGCTTTCGGATTTTCCGGCGCCGGCTCCCCGAGGACATGCATTGTGAAATGGAACTCGCTGCCGCGGCCCGCTTCACTTTCCACCCAGATGCGCCCACCCATCAGATGCACCAGCCGTTGGCAAATCGAAAGGCCGAGTCCCGTGCCGCCGTAGCGCCGCGAGGTGGACATATCCGCCTGAGCGAACGGTTCAAAGATCGTCTTTCGTTTTTCCTCTGCAATTCCGATGCCGGTGTCGGAGACCGTGAATTCCAGCATCAACCCACCCTCAGTGGTCCCGGCGTGGTGACCATAAATTGCCACTTGTCCCTTGCTCGTGAATTTCAGGGCGTTTCCGACCAGATTGATGAGCACCTGCCGCAAGCGCATGGAATCGCCGCGCACCACGTCGGGAATGTCCTTGCCGATACTCCAGACTAGTGCGATGCCCTTTTGTTGTGCATTTAGCGCCAACGGCTCGAGAGCCTCCTCGATACAGTCTTCGACGGACATGTCCGCGATCTCCAAGTCCAGCTTACCGGCCTCGATTTTGGACAAGTCCAGAATGTCGTTGAGGAGCGTAAGCAGAGATTCCCCGGAACTCTTCACCATGGTCAAAAAGTCGCGTTGCTCGGGGTCCAGGTTGGTTTCCAGGGCGAGCGTGGTCATACCGAGGATCCCGTTCATGGGCGTGCGAATCTCATGGCTCATGTTCGCCAGAAAATCGCTCTTCGCGCGGTTCGCGGCCTCCGCGTCTTCTTTCGCTTGCCGAAGAGCTTCTTGCACTTTCTTCCGTTCCGTAATGTCCACGAAGGTGACGACGGCGCCGGTCATTTCGCCTTCGTGAAGCAAGGGGTGACACCAAATCTCGGCGTCGAAGCTGGACCCATCGGCACGCCACAGCACTTCGTCCGTCTGGTGGAATCTTCGGCCGCCGAGGAAATCTTTCTGCAATGAACATTCGTCACGCGGATATGGAGTCCCGTCCCTCCGTGTGTGATGTATCACGTCGTGGATATTGCGGCCCAGCACGTCCGCCTGCGACCCGAAGCGCAAGAGCCGAAGCATCGCATGGTTGCAGAAAGTGCATTCTCCGTTGTTGTCCACTCCATAAATCGCTTCTCCCGTTGATTCCAGCAGGAGCCGGATGCGCGCTTCTTCTTCCGACAAACGCAGCTCGCCGGCGTCCCGTTCGCTGATCAATGCGCCCAACACCAGCCCTGCAAGCGAAAGAATCAGCATGAGAAATTGCAAGAGGGTCAGTTCACCGGGACTCCGGGGATAAATTCGGAGGGCGACGATCAGGCCGGTGTCCAGGGCAAGAATCGCGGCCGTGGCGCCGCGCAAGCCTCGACGGACCGCTACCCAGATGAGCGGGGGAAAAAGCAGATAAAACATCTCGTTACCGCGGGCAAACTTGCCGCTGAGCGCCACCCAAAGCACGGCCACCATGCTGGCAGCGAACATCGCCGACTCCAGTGCTCGCGGAAAGCCGCGAAGTTCATGCCGGTTCGCGAGGATGAGTGCTTGGCCGGTGGTGCCGTCACTTTCGGAGTAGCCCGCGAAACGACGCAGCCCCGGCAAAATATATATAAGGCAAAACGGCACGACGGAACCGATCGCCACGGCATCGCCCACCCACCAGTTCATCGTCGCGCGAAAGTATGTGTGCGCGGGAATCAGATGGTCTGCCGCCAAGAACGCCGCGCCAAGGAATGCTCCCACGCAGGCGGCGCAATTGCCAGCCACAAGTAGCCACATCACATCCCTGACAGATCGCAGGCGCCAATCTATCTTCACAATCCATTGCAAGACCAGCGCCGCGGCGGTGTACACGGCCACGAACTCGATGTTCCCCACCAAGAAAATATACGAGTGTACCGGCTGGTGATAGTTAAAGATCGAGGAGATGTATTCCGCGATGAGGATAACGGGCGCGCAGGCCGCTCCGAAACCAATGAGCGCGGCAAAGGCCAGACCCGTGGGCGGATACCATGCGCTAATCTCCGTCCATATCTGAAAGGAAATCGTGGAACGGTCGAGCAGCACGTACACGATGAGGAAGCATAAGGCGACTAGAAATCGTCGGAGCTTCCATCTCTTTCTTGGAGCCAATCAGCCCTCCGGCCAGCCCATGGGGCGGGCCTTCACGGGTGAGGTCTTCGGGTCATCACTCTTGGCCACAAATGTTGGATTGCAAACGTTGCGGCCCAATCGTGTTCCGAAATGAAAATGTGGCCTGAAAGAGGACCGCAAGTGCTGCGCACTTGTGGACGGCAGCGATCGCCGGAAAGGGCGCTAAACATAGAAACATCAGCAGTTTTGCGGAGTCTTAAGACACGCCGCAGGCACCACAAAATGCGGCCTCCCGCCCGTGTATATGCGCTCGGAGTGCCAAATCTGCGGGGTTTTCGCAGAGGGAAGAATTAGAAAATTCAAATGCGAAACCTTCGCCGCTTTGTGCCATGTAGGCGCCGGCTCACAGGCCCAATTGCTCCCGTTAGAGTAGCTTTGATACAGTGGCCGTTCGCTTTGAAACGAGGGGTTGGCAAGGGAATGGAGGCGCGCATGGGTATTCCGCAAGAGTTGCTGGAGATTTTGGTGTGTCCGATTTGCAAGACGCCGGTCAAACTGACCGCGGACAACTCTGGGTTGAAGTGCGAGACGTGCCGGCGGGTTTATCCGGTGCGGGACGATATCCCGGTGATGCTGCCGGAAGAGGCGAAGATTGAAGAGGAAAAGTGAATAGTGAGTAGTGGATGGACTGCGATCCGCGGTGAATCGGAAATAGGTACAACCAGAACGGTAATCAGGAACCGAAAAAACCAGAGCGGGAAAGTCACGGGCCTACATGCCGATGAACATCTCTGAATCTATTTCACGATTGAAACGATGGATTCCGAAGTTGCGCGGGAAGCGAATGGGCGTGCTTGGGGATTTGATGCTGGACCGGTATTTGTGGGGGACGGCAACGCGGCTTTCTCCGGAGGCGGCGGTGCCGGTGGTGGATTTTGTTTCGCAGAGCGAGTGTTTGGGCGGTGCGGGAAATGTAGCGGCGAATTTGGCGGCGCTTGGGGCGCATGTCGAGATGTTTGGGGCGATTGGGGCGGACGAGGCAGGGCGAGCTCTGCAGAAATGTCTGCGGGCGGGGGGGATTGTTGAAAAGGGAGTGGTTCCTGATGTCAAGCGGGTGACCACCGTTAAGACGCGGATTATTGCGCGGCACCAGCAAGTGGTTCGCGTGGATCAGGAACGGCGAGAGGCGCTTCGGCCTGAGACAGAGAAGAAATTGCTGGGCGTGCTTTTTAATGCGCTGAAGAGCCTGGATGCGTTGGTGATTTCTGATTACGACAAAGGCTTGATCACGGATGATTTTGCGGACCGGGTGCTTAGTGCGGCGCATCAGTTGAAAGTGCCGGTTTTTGTAAAGCCGAAGACTTCGCGGCTGTATGCGTATCGCGGGGCAAGGGCGATTGTCTGTAATGCGAAGGAGGCGGGATTTTTTGTTACGCGATCGCTGGGGGATGAAAAATCGATGGAAGAAGCGGGGCGGGCGCTGCTGGCGCACTTTGGGTGCGGCGCGGTGGTGATCACGCGGGGCGAGAAGGGGATGAGCGTTTTCGAGGAGACTTCGCCGAGGCATTTGCAGATTCCGGCGACGAGTTTTGAGGTGACGTACGCGCGCGTGGGGCAGAGCGGGGTGGAGCGCGGGACTACGGGGCGGCAAGTGTTTGACGTGACGGGGGCGGGAGATACGGTTTTGAGCGTGCTTTCGCTGGCGGTGGCGGCGGGGGCATCGTTGGAGGATGCGGCGGTTTTGGCGAATACGGCGGCGGGGGTGGTGGTGGGGAAGTTGGGGACGGCGAGCGTTAGTCCGGAGGAGTTGGAGAATGCGCTGGAAGATATTCGGCGGTGAGAAAAGAAGCGAGCAACTGACGGGCGGCAGCAAAAAGCGAAATGAAGGAATTTTACGCAGAGGACGCGGGGGGCACAGACAGAGAAAAAAAGAAGAAAACGGCAAGAATGGCACGATGTATCGTGCCCCTACGGGCGAAAGAGATAAAGTCTACGGCGGGAAGCTGAAGGATTTGTCTTTGGAGTCGACCCAGACGGTGACGACTTTGGTTTTCTGACTTTTGTCGGGGTCGTTGGGATCGGGCATGGGGGAGAAGGGGCTGATGGCCACGCGGATTTCGACGCTGGTGGTTGAGCCGGTGGGAGATTTGGCTTTGACAATGGTGTAACTCTTCACGGGGCCGTAGTAACCGGTGGGTCCCCAGTCGGCGACAAAGTCCTGCAATTTGTAGCTGGGGCCGGGCTTCCAAAGTTGGTAGGCGTGGGTCATGTCACCGGCCACGACGGCGTTGAAGAAATCCTCCGTGGCCTTTTTTTCCGGATAAAAACGAAGGACGAACCAGACGGCGATGATAGCGATGATGAAGGCCGCCGTCAGAGTAAATATCATGGCCTGAGATTTCTTGTGGACATCGGCAGGCGGTTCGAGAAGTGACATTCAGTGGTCTCCTGCCCTGCGAGGCAGATTGGTCGAATTGCGAGCGTATCTAAATTAACCTTTTCTGGGCGGGATGGCTAGGTTTGGATGAAAGGTTTGGATGAAAGTGAATAGTGAGCAGTGATTAGTGAGTAGAAGAAACCCTTACAGAGGGAATTGGTGACTTGGGCTCCGATTGGCGTCTGGTGAGAAACGGAGAAAAGCGGACCCCTCAAAGTGAGAGCCTATTTCCCAATTCATACTGCTATGCATCTCGTCTGGATATCTCTGGGATCTTTTCAGAGATAAGGCGTTCGAAACTTGCTAGATGTTCTGGCGTTTCGAAGGCGCGTTTTGGGATCACTGTGAAGGAACGCCTACCGTGATATAGAACAAATGAGTGATCGTCAACGAGGGCGCGACTGTACATACTCCATTCGAGCTGAGAGTTGATATGGGCGGTCTGGAAGTGGATGCCGTTCCCGGAAAATGCGAGGGAATATTCGTCGCGAAACTTCGGCTCGCCTCGGAAAACCATCTTAGGCACGATACCGAAGCCGACAACAAGGACAAGAGCCAAAACGACTGAAACAAGAACCAGACTCACGCCCCACAAGGGTGAATCCGCCGAATGCCACTCGTAGAGGCCCAATCCAGCCGCCAGCACGATTATAACGATATCGACCTTAAGGCGGAGACGCGACTTGAGATGCGCACGCATCGCTCGGACGTAATCTTGTTCGGAGTAGCGAAATGAAAGATGAACTGTCGAATCCATCGGATAGTCTCCGTGAATCTGATTGTTAGAGCCAAATCCTGGGCCAATCTCGTTCATCGCATACTAACGAACAAAGGCTCGTTTCCGCCACTTAGCGCAAATGAACTCGTCCGGATTTTCGGGACCCGTGGTATGAAATTGGCAGTTAACCTTCGAGGGCGCCGGCGGAGCCTGCTGGTAGTTCAATGGCGTATTTGGTGCGGGCTTTTTCGGCGTGTTGTTCTAGGGCTAGCTCGATGAGTTTGTCGATGAGTTGGGGGAAGGGAATGCCGCTGGCTTCCCAGAGTTTGGGGTACATGCTGATGGAAGTGAAGCCGGGGATGGTGTTCACTTCGTTGAGATAGATTTTTCCGCTGACTTTTTCCAGGAAAAAATCGACCCGGGCCATGCCGCTGAGTTCGAGGGCGCGAAACGCCAGTACCGCCTGGTGTTGGAATTTGTTGACTTGCGCGGGTTTCAGGTTGGCGGGGATGAGGAGCTTTGTGCCTTCCTCGAGATATTTGGCGGCGTAATCGTAGAATTCGCGGTGGGGAACGATTTCGCCGGGGATGCTGGCTTGCGGATCGTGATTGCCGAGGACGGAGACTTCGATTTCGCGGGCGTTGACGGCACGCTCGACGAGAATTTTCATAGCGAATTCGGAGGCGAGATTCAGCGCGGGAGTGAGTTCCTGGCGGGAGTGGGCTTTGGTCATGCCGACGCTGGAGCCGAGCGTGGCGGGCTTGACGAAGACGGGGTAGGGAAATTCTTTTTCGATTTGGTGAATGACAACGTTTTCGTGGTGTTCCCATTCGTCGCGGCGGACGGAGACCCAGGGAACGACGGGGATTTTGGCGGCGCGAAGGAGTTTTTTGGCGACGTCTTTGTCCATGGCGACGGCGGAGCCGAGGACGCCCGCACCAACGAAGGGGAGTCCGGCGAGGTCGAGGAGGCCTTGAATGGTGCCGTCTTCGCCGAAAGTGCCATGCATGACAGGGAAGACGACGTCGATGCGCTGGCCGCCGCCGCTGCCGTCGAGGCGGACGAGGGCGGCATCGGTGGGATCGGCGCTCATGGTGACGCGCTGGCCGGTGCGGAGAACTTCGGGAAGCATTTTTTGTGCTCCGCTGCCGATGAGCCAGTGGCCTTCTTTGGTGATGCCGATGGGGACGACTTCGTATTTGTCGGGGTCGAGGCCGCGGATTACGGAGGCGGCGGAGGCTAGTGAAACTTCGTGTTCGCCGGAGCGGCCGCCGAAGAGGACGCCGATTCGCAAACGCTTTTTGTCAGGGGTCATGGAGATAGCCGGTTTGGAGTCTTTTGTTGCCAGTTCCTAGTTATAGGGCAAAGGTGAGAGGTTGTCGCGGAGGAAGTGGCGGGCGCGTGCCGGAGTAACAACGGAGAATTGGCTGGCGCGCGAGGAGCCGAGCAAGCGCGAGGGAGAGGCAAGCCAATCCCCTACAGGGAATTTGAAAACGCGACGGAACTTTCTTTGAATTACATCGTCTACAGAGGTGCAGGAATTGCGTGGGAGGATTCGTGTCTACAGAGAGTTCTTCACAAAAGCCTTTGCAAGAGTCATCTCACAGTGAAAATGGGAGAACGCCGTTTTTGGAGAATTTGTGGCGGGATGTGCGATACGGGGTGCGGACGCTTTGGCGGGATGCGGGGTTTGCGGCGTTTGCGATTTTGATTGTGGGGCTGGGCGTGGGGGCGAGCTGCACGATTTTCAGCGTAGTGAATACGATTTTGATTCGGCCGCTGCCGTTTCGCGAGCCGGGAAGACTGGTGTGGATCGCGAACCACCAGGACGAGACAAAAGATATGTCCGGGAAAACTTCGCAGACGGACTACCTGTTGGATATGCGAGCAAAGAACCAGTCGTACGAGGATCTGGCGGCCTACTACGCCTTTTATGGACTGGGAGACGCGAAGCTGATCGGGGATGGACAACCGGAAAGGCTGACGAGCGTGCCGGTGACGCAGAATTTTTTTCCGCTATTGGGCGTGGAGCCACAGATTGGGAGGCAGTTCAGCGCAGAAGAGTGCAAACAAAACGGGCCGAGAGTGGCGATGCTGAGCGACGGATTGTGGCGGAGAAAATTCGCGGCGGACCCCAATATTGTGGGACGAGCGCTGCCGTTTGATGGCGGGCCGGTGACGGTCGTGGGTGTGCTGCCGGCGTCGTTTGATTTTTCGACGGTTTTTACGCCAGGGAACCGGGTTGATATGTTCGAACCGCTGCCGCTGTCGCCGGAGATAAATCGGCAGGGGAATACGGTCGCGATGATTGGACGGCTCAAGCCGGGCGTGACGGTACAAAGTGCGGCGGCGGAAACGGCGGTGCTTGGGAAGCTGCTGCAGGACGCACACAAAGACAGAAATGATTTTGAGCCGAAGGTTTCCGGGTTAGCGCAACACGTGAGCGGACAACTGCGGCCGACATTGCTGGTACTAGCCTGCGCGGTGGGAGTGGTGATGCTGATCGTGTGCGCGAACCTTTCGAATTTGCTGCTGGCGCGGGGCGCGACACGGAAAAAAGAAATTGCTATTCGCACGGCGATGGGGGCGGGGCGCGGGCGATTGATTGGACAGATGTTGACGGAGAGTTTAGTGCTGTCGAGCTGCGGAGCGGCGTTGGGATTGCTGCTAGCGTTTCTGGGGACGCGGGCGCTGGCGCATCTGACGTCGGTGAGCATTCCGATGCTGAGCGATGTGCGCATCGATGCGCGCGTGCTGGGATTTACGCTGGTGGCGGCGCTCTTAACAGGTTTGCTTTTTGGATTGGTGCCAGCGCTGCAGGTGCAGGATTTGAAATTGCACGACACGCTGAAAGATTCGAATCGCGGGTCGAGCCAGGGGCGCGGACACGCTTGGATTCGCGGGGCGCTGGTGGTGAGCGAGATTGCGCTGGCGTGCGTGCTGTTGGTTGGCGCAGGGCTATTGATACGGAGCTTTCTGCGGGTACTGGATGTAAATCTGGGATTCCAGCCGGAACGGGCTGCGGCGCTGCGGATCGATCCGAATTCGTCGTACAAGACGCAGGAACAGAAGAACAGTTACTTCACGGAGGCGCTGCATCGGGTGATGGACGTGCCCGGGATCGAGGCCGCGGGACTTTCGGATTCGCTGCCGTTGGGGCACAACCGGAGCTGGGGGGTTGCGGCGAAGGGCGTGCAGTATACGCCGCAGAATTATCCGGAGGGATTTCCGCGAATTATCAGCGACGGATATTTTCATGCGATGGGCATTCCACTGCGGGCCGGGCGCGATTTTACGGAGCGAGACACGATGGGCGCGCTAAACGTGATCATTATCAACGAGACGCTGGCGAAGAATTTGTGGCCGGGCGAGGATGCGATCGGGAAGATTGTGCGCGCGGACAGTCCGGAACGGACGGTGATTGGTGTTGTAGGCGATGTGCATCACATGGCGTTGGAGGAAGGGTCGGGCAACGAGTTTTACATTCCGATGAGGCAGACGCAGGATTACGGGACGGTGGATTTGGTGGTGCGGACGTCGATGCCGACGGCGGAGCTGGCGTCGCGGATGCGAGAGGCGCTACGGCCGATCGAGCCGAATCTGCCGACGGCGAATCTGCGAACGCTGCAAACGATGGTGGATCGCGCCGTGTCGCCGCGGAGATTTGTGGTGTGGCTGCTCGGGGGATTTGCAGGATTTGCGCTGGTGCTGGCTTCCCTGGGGATTTATGCCGTGATTTCATATTCGGTGAGCCAGCGGACGCAGGAGATTGGGATTCGCATGGCCCTGGGGGCGTCGGCGGAGACGTTGCAGAGAAGTATTTTGCTGCAAACGCTCGGGCTGGCGGGGATCGGGATGATTGTGGGAGTGGTGGCGTCGTGGGCGTTGGCGCGGACGTTGAGCGGGCTCTTGTTTGGAGTGACGACGAGCGATCCGGTGACGTTTGCTGGGATGTTGGTGATTCTCACGGCGGTCGCGGCGATTGCTGGGTATTTGCCGGCGCGTCGGGCTTCGCGGATCGATCCGATGGCGGCGTTGCGAATGAGCTGAGAGCGGGCTTCGCCGAGGAACAGCCGACGTGAGAAAGAGTAGTTTTCTACCGGGCGTCGGTCGAGGGCATGCCAATCGTGCCGATGACAATATGCATACTTGTGCGGACTGGAAGAGATATGAGCTCGATCAGCGGAATGGTTGCCGTTTGGAAGCGGTCTGAAGGAGCGTCGCGCAAGACTAAAGCGGCGCGCCACCCGCCAGCGGTCGAACTGCTTCTCCCGAGCGACCGTGTTCACTGGCAAACGAGGCTGCGGCTGCCGAGCCGGAACGGTACGCGCTTTTCGCATCAGTCGGCGCGACGTGCAACGCGTTATGGATCCGATGTCACGCTCAGTTGGGCGATCTTTCGGTTTCTCCATCGCTGCGACCGTTGTCGGCCGATGCCAATGTTTGTTACGTAATATGGTTCTGGAAACTGCGGTAAAGGGAACTCCGATGCTTTGGTCACTTTTAATAGGCGGATTTTGCGGTCTTGAACCGTTTGCTTTGCTGCTGACCGTATTCGTGGGAGTAGCACTGCCGATCTGAGGCAGATTAATTGAGGAGAAGCAATTTCCGAGCGAGCTTAAGGTCGTTAGAAGAGTTAAGGAATCGCGGAAAGCAAGAACTGGAGCTATGGGCTAGCAAGACCAGCGGCCAAGAGCTGTCCCGGACTAGAACCAAGAGGATTTCCTACGGTGACTGCAAAGCCAACATGGAGCAATTCGTTTTGTTCGGGCCGGAGATTCCAAGTCGGTGAACGGAATTACAGCTGGGTTCTGAGAAGTATCGGCGCACAAACCGGACAGCGGATCGGAAAATCAAGACCGTAGAAGCTCCGAACGGCGTTCCCGTGGTGAGGAAGGGAAAGCCTGGCAAGTCAGAGGCCTTTACAACGGAGATCAGTAAACATCCAAGCATTGTGCGGTTTTTCTCACCGTAATTATTTTCTTTGCGGCCTATAACTCTTGGGCTATTTTGCCACTATGCGAAATGGACAGGCTCCCGCGATCATTACCAAGACTTGGCTATCCGATTAAGTGATCAGAGCTCGTCATCTGCTTATAAGATTTTTTTGCCGAGGGCGGAGAGGACCAGTTCTACGCCGAGGAGGGCGGTGCGGTTGTGTTCGTCGATGATGGGATTTATTTCGACGACTTCGAGGGAGACCATGGCTTCGGAGTCGGCAATCATTTCCATGGCGAGATGAGCTTCGCGATAGGTGACGCCGCCGCGGACGGGCGTGCCGACGCCGGGGGCGTCGCTGGGATCGACGAAGTCCATGTCCAGGCTGACGGCGATGCCGGCGGTGTCGTCCATGGCGTATTTGAGGGCATCAGCCATGACTTCGCGCATGCCGCGCTCGTCAATGTCGCGCATGGTGAAGACGTGGATGCCGGATTTCTTTGCGATTTTGCGTTCTTGCGCGTCGAGATCGCGCGCGCCGACAATCGACGATGTTGCCCGGCTCGGCTTTGGGCTTGAAACCCATGAGATCGACGAGTTCGGGTGGGCCGTAGCCCATGATGCTGGCGAGCGGCATGCCGTGAACATTGCCTGAAGGCGAGGATTCGGGTGTATTCATGTCGCCGTGGGCGTCCAGCCAGAGGTAGCCGATTTCTTTTTTGTCTTTGCGATAGTAAGAGGCGACTCCCGCGGCGACGCCGGCAGCGATGGAATGGTCGCCGCCAAGAACGAGCGGGAGAAAACCTTCGCCGAGAGATTTTTCCACAGTAGTGGCGAGATCCTTGCAGGTTTCCGCGATTTCCTGAAGATACTTGGCGCGTTTTTCGCCGACCTGCATTTCTTCGGGCTGCTTGACTTCGAGGTTGCCAATGTCTTCAACGGTGTTGCCAAGCTGCTTGATGCGCGCTTGCAGGCCGGCGCCGCGAAGGGCGGATGGGCCCATATCGACACCGCGGCGGCTTTGGCCGAGGTCCATGGGTACGCCGATGATTCTGACTTTTTGCGCCATGTAAATCACTTGTTCCGTGATCCGTGGCCCGCGTCCCGTGAAGAGACAGAGAGTCACACCACTCGCAAACATGCGCGAGGCACAGATCACTCAAAGGGTCAGTACAAATTACGTGCGAGACGCATTTGCGGCGTCAACTACCCCGGATTAAGGATACACGCGATAAATCATGCGTGGAAAGGGGATGACTTCGCGGATGTGTTCCGTGCCGCAAATCCAGGCGACGGTACGCTCGAGGCCAAGACCGAAGCCGGAGTGGGGAACGCTGCCGTAGCGGCGCAGGTCGAGATACCACTCGAACGATTCCTGGGGCAAATTGTGTTCCTGGAGGCGCTTGAGGAGCAGGTCGTAATCGTGGATGCGCTGGCTGCCGCCGATGATTTCGCCGTAGCCTTCGGGGGCGATCATGTCGAAGGCGAGAGCGAGGTCGGGGCGCTGCGGATCGGGCTGCATGTAAAAAGCTTTGATGGCCGTGGGGTAGCGGTGAATCAGGACGGGGCGGTCGAATTCCTTTGAGATGAGAGTTTCTTCGTCGCCGCCGAAGTCGTCGCCGAATTTCGCGGGGTTGCCGTTTTTGTTCAAGAGGGCAACGGCGTCTTCGTAACTGATACGCGGGAACGGCGGTTTTATGTTCTCAAGTTTGCTGACGTCGCGCTTGAGCGTTTCGAGTTCGCGCGATTTATTCTTGACGACGCCTTGCACGATGGCGCTGACGAGGCCTTCGCCGAGGGACATGATTTCATCGAACTCGACGTAGGCGGCTTCGGGTTCGAGCATCCAGAATTCGGTGAGGTGGCGGCGAGTTTTGGATTTTTCGGCGCGGAACGTGGGGCCGAAAGTGTAGACCTTGCCGAGAGCCATGGCGATGGCTTCGGCATAGAGCTGGCCGCTCTGGGTCAGGTAGGCTTTTTGGTCGTCGATGTAATTGACTTCAAAGAGTGTGGAGGTACCTTCGCAAGCGGCGGGCGTGAACATGGGCGCGTCGGCGAGTGTGTAGCCTTGGCCGTCCATGAATTCGCGTGCCGCGCGAATGGCTTCGGCACGGATGCGCAGAATGGCGGCCTGACGGGGCGTGCGAATCCAGAGGTGGCGCTGATCGAGCAGGAAGTCGACGCCGTGCTCTTTGAGCTGGATGGGAAAAGGAGTTGCGTCGGGAACCTTTTGAACGATCTGGATTTTGCTGACGCCCATTTCGAAGCCGCCGGGAGCACGCTGTTCGGCGCGAATCTTTCCGGTGACGATGACGCTCGATTCCTGCGTAAGACCCTTCAGCGCTTCAAACGCTTCGGGGTTTTCCTTGAGGGAGCAAACACCCTGGATGATGCCGGTGCCATCGCGAAAAATGGGGAACATCAATTTGCCGGATTCGCGCAGGTTATAGAGCCAGCCGCGAATCGTTACTTCCTGCTCCTCGTACTTGCCTGCTTGTTCGATGGAGATGATGGTCATAGTTCGGTTTTGAGTTAGAAATTCAAACGAATAGTTTACCAGAGAGGGCAGACCCAGCACGCAATGATGGGAAGCATCAGCGATTGGCCATGGTGCGGATATTTCCGAGTCCAAGGAGGCGCTGGTCGGCGGTGACAAGGGTCAGATCTAACACCTGTGCAGTAGCTGCGAGGAAGCGATCTGCAGGATCTCCGTGGAGATGCAGTTGGTGCGCCGCAAGGGCGATCTCGTGAGTGAGGGGGGCCTCGCGATGAATTCCAGCAAGGGCTAGCGGAAGCCAATCGACCGGCTCTGCTGGCAACTGGATTCTGCCCTTACGGTACAACGTCATCGCTTCCCAGACGCTGATGGGAGACAACCATAGTTCGTTAGTAGAGTCGGCCAATTCCCGCGCAGTGTTTGGCAGGATCCGCTGAGGGCTCTGCAGGAGCCAGAGCCAGATGTGCGTGTCGAGCAAGAGCTTCAATCGCGAAGAACCTCCCACTCATCCTCATCACTTGCCGGAGAAATGATGTCGCCCAGAATCTTCATTGAATCCTTCATAGAGCCAATCCAAGCAGCGCGGTCCATAACCGGCTTTGACGGAATTACCTCGGCGATGGGCTTGCCGTGCCGAGTAATGCGGATTGGCAATTTGGTCTTTTCTACCTGATCGAGAATGGCGAGGCATTTGGCTTTGAATTCGGAGATAGCTATTTCTTGCATGGAGTTACCTGACCATATTATAGACCATGGTCAGAATTATGGTCAACTAACTGAAAAGACCTAGTTCCATTCCCGCTCGAAGAGGTCGAGGGAGGCGCGGGCGATGGCTAGTTGCTCGGCAGTGGAAGGTGTGTCGTGGCCGGTTTTTTCTTTTAGCTCGAGGGTGAGAGGGAGATGGGCATCGGGAGCGGACTTCAGAATCTTGACGGCGGATTCCCAGTCAATCGAGCCTTCGTAGGGCGGAAGATGCTCGTCCTTTTCGCCGTGATTGTCGTGAATATGAGCGGAGACGGCCAATTCGCGCAGCGGCATAAAACCTTTTTCGATGCGTTCGTTCTCGGGGCCTTCCGCCAAATAGGCGTGGCCGATATCGAAATTGAAGCGTAGGCCATTCAAACGCGTTTCGTCCACGAATGCGCGCAGATAGGCGGGGTCACCCATTTCGCTGGCGGTGTTCTCGACGGTGATGGTCACGCCGCAATGATGAGCGTGCAAGACGAGGTGCTCGAGCGAGCTGAAGGCTGCATCGCGCTTACGCGGGTCTGCCGTATCGCGTGATCCGCCCATGTGCAGAATCAGCCGGGAATAGGGCAAATCTTCGGCGACGTCGATCACGCGCTTCAACTCATCCATGGCTTCGATGCGCCGCACGCGTTCCACTTCCGTGATGGAAAGAGGCGCGCCGCCTTCGCGGGTCGCGCTCAAATCGCGGCTCGTAGGAGCATGGAGCGACGCAAGAGCGAGGCCGTGCTTCGAAAGAGCGCTGGCCATCGCCTGGACTTCTTGTTTGGTGGTGTAATCGAAGTGGCTTCGGGTGGCGAAAATTTCGAGGGCTTCGAAGCCAGCCCCGGCGATCTCGCCGAGCAGTTCCGTAGTCAATCTTCGCGACACAAACATGTATGTGGATAGGATTCTTTGCATAGCTCCGTGCTCTGCCCCTAAGTTGAAAACCAGGCGCCCTACTCCAGGCCACCCAGAACAGTCTCCGGGCGGAGGTACAAAAAAGTCGTTCAGTAACCCACGGCCGCTCCGTGATCGCGTGGGTCAGCTGCGCCGAGGCGCTCGCCGGTTTTAGGGTCGATCCCGATCGCGTTCACCAGGCCAATGTGTCCGCGGCGCCGCGTTTGGTAGCCCTCCGCTTTCAATGCAGCCTCGATGCCTGGGGGAAAATCACTCTCCATCAGGACCACGTCCGGCAGCCACTGATGATGAAAACGTGGCGTGTTGATGGAGGCCTGGGCGTCCATTCCCAGCCGCATCCAGTTTAGAACGCTCAGCAACGTGGCCGAAATAATCGTGGGTCCGCCGGGCGAACCAGTTACGAAGCTCAATTGGCCGTCGCGCAACACAATTGTCGGGACCATGGAACTCAGCGGGCGATGGCCCGGAGCGATGGCGTTGGCTTCGGATTGGATGAGTCCGAAGAGCGCGTTCGGAACGCCGGGTTGCGTGGTGAAATCGTCCATCTCGTCGTTGAGCAGAAATCCCGCCGTGGAAGTCACGTGCGAACCGTAGCTGTTGTTGAGCGTGTAGGTGCTGGCAACGGCGTTGCCGGCTGAGTCGACGATGGAAAAGTGGGTCGTGTGCTGTCCCTCGCCGAGGCCGACAACTCTTTGCGGAGCTGCGTCGTTGGCGGCGGAAACGCCGCAGACGTGCGGAGTGCCCGCTTTCACTGTATTGCTGGAGGAAGCGTGCTGCGGATCGATGGTCGCCACAAGTTCCTTGGCGTAGCACTCGCTGGTGAGGCCGTCAACGGGCACTTTAGAAAAATCGGGGTCCGCCAAGTAGACGGCGCGGTCGGCAAAGACGCGCCGCATCGTTTCCACCACCATGTGTACGCTTTCCAAATCGTCCCAGCCTTTCAGCGGGACTCCCTGCAACATATTCAGTGCCTCGATGATGGCAACGCCGCCAGAACTGGGCGGCGGCGAAGAAATCACCTCCCACTTGTGGCCATCGAGTTCGTAATCGCCGCGCAATGGCTGGCGCATCTTCGGCTGGTATTGCGCGAGATCCTCGAGAGTGATGAGGCCGCCCATGCGCTGCATGTCATCGGCGATCCTGTGCGCCGTTTCGCCGTGGTAAAATTCGGCTGCACCGTTTTTCGCAATTCGCTTGAGAGTCGCAGCCAGTTCCGGCTGCTTGAACGTGTCGCCAGCCTTGAACATTTTTCCGTCATTCAAAAAGATGTGGCGGCTCACGGCAAACTGCTGCAAATAGCCGCGCTGATCTTCCAATTGCTTGGCCATTTTTTCGCTGATGGGGAAACCGTCTTCCGCAAGATGAATCGCCGGGGCCATCACAACGGCAAGTTTCAGCTTGCCGTAAGTCTTGAGCGCGAGTTCCAGGCCTGCGACCGTGCCGGGCACTGCCACGGACTTGTAGCCGATCACAGATAGGTCTTTGACAAGCTTGCCGTCGGCTCCGATGTACATGTCGCGCGTGGCTTTGCCGGGGGCGACCTCGCGGTAGTCAAAGAAGGTGCTGTTCCCATCGGCCAGCCGCACGAGCATGAACCCGCCACCGCCGATGTTTCCGGCGGCCGGCTCGACGACCGCCAAAGCAAAAGCCACGGCCACTCCGGCATCGACGGCATTTCCACCACGCTCGAGAATTTCGACGCCGGCCTGCGAGCCCAACTGTTCGTCGGTGGCAACCATCCCGTGCGGAGCGCGAACCGCTTCTTGAGGCCATGGTGTGCTGGAATCATTGTAAAGACGGTACTCGGCGGCGGCTTGTCCACGAGAAACAGGCGCAAGCAGCGCGAGAACCACAAATGCCGTGGAAAGAATTCGCGCAGACTGGATCATGTGAGGCTCCCCCGCAGACAACAGACACTAAGTGATTAGAGGGAAAGCGTCAAGGCAGGCTTGGCTCTGGTGCGGCCGGGGAGGCCTGGAAAAATAGAGTATGCGCATCAGCAGAAGGCGCGGAAATTTTAACTCGGCTTGCGGATCATACTAAGTTTCTTTTTCTGTTGCTATTCGGAAAGAAACTCGACATCAGGCGGACCGGGGAGAAGGCCTGCTGCGGTTCCGCGCTCAATTAGGGCTCTGACGGCTTGCTTTCCGCGCTCGCCGTAGCCGAGCGTCCAGCGGTTGACGTACATTCCCACGAACTTGTCGGCTATTTCGGTTTCCATGTCGCGGGCAAACTGCATGGCATAGTTTAGGGCTTCTTCGCGGTGTTCTAGGCCGTATTCGACGCTATCCTTAATCGTCTTAGCAATTTGCAGACCGAGAGCGGGGCCAAGCGCACGCCGAACGGCATTTCCGCCGAGAGGAAGGGGGAGCCCCGTTTGTTCGTGCCACCAGACGCCCAAGTCCACCACACGGTGTAAGCCGAGCTGGGGAAAGAGCAATTGGCCTTCATGAATCAGAAGACCAGCCTCCACGACTTCGTTCTTGACGGCGTCGAGAATTTTGTCGAAGGCCATGACAACCGGTTCAAAATTTGGCTCAAACAACTTCAAGGTTAAATAAGCTGTGGTTTTCAGGCCCGGAACGGCAATCCGTTTGCCAGCTAACTCTTCGCGTTTCAAAGACTTGGAGGAAACGACGATGGGACCATAATTCTCACCGAAGCTGGCTCCGCAATCGAGCAGGACGTATTTATCGCGCAAGGTAGGGTAGGCAGCGAAGCTTAGAGCGGTGACGTCGTAGGTTTCGGTCAGAGCCGCGTCGTTGAGGGATTGAATGTCGGAGAGAACATGAGTGTATTTGTAACCGGGCGTGGGGAGTTTGTGAGTTGCCAATGCATAAAACATAAAAGCATCGTCGGAATCCGGCGAATGCGCGAGCTTGATCTCAAGAGTTTCTTTTTCGGGTTTTGAGGCTGCCTGTGTACCGGACATGGGCTTATCCAGTTCTTTCCGACGACCGAGGTCCGAGGGAGCCGGTCATCGAATAGCCCGAGCCGTCCATTTGGTTTCTCCGGAGAGAGTCTTCCCCCTCGGGAAAGCTCTGTTGAGGAACGGTAAGGAGAGAACGTTTGCGACGCTGGGGCTTGCGTGGCGCGTGGCCAGGCTCGTTTCCGCACCGCAAAGACTAGCACAACCGCGGCTTCTCGACAAACGGCAGCGCTGCTGTAGCGGCTAGAGCGCGGAGACCATGCGCGCGATGGCGTCGTCGAACGTGGACCGGCTGTCGAGATAGGGCTGCCAGAAACGGATGAGAAGTTGGTAGTAATCGTTCCAGCCGCGCTGAGAGAGGCCCTCGCGGACGGTGTAGGGCAGGTGAGTCTCTCGGGGAGCGGCGAGAGCGCCATCCACTCCGGGATTGGCGGAGTCCTGTCCGTCCTGGGTTTCTTTACTGGGCGTTGTCAGTAAGGGCTGGATCACTTCGCCAGTGGTGTAAAGGATGAGCGCCGGCCACAGGTCGCGCGGAATGGCTTTGCCACGCTGGCGGCATTCGCGAATAATCGCCTGCTGCACCGGTTCCGCGATCCCGTGGGAAGCCTCGTGAAAGAGCACTTCGAACGCTTCGTCTCCCTGGTTGCGCGGATCGGTGCTGGAAATGGTGACGCGCAGAGGATCGAGCGTGGTGTATGCGCCCGCCGAATTTGCATAAGCGGAAACGTCAACGCGAATTTTCTCCTTGGGCCATTTCGTCTGATAGACATCCGCAAGCCGCTGGGAAACTCCAACCCCTTGTTCGATCACGAGCGGGGCCACACGGGCGATCCACCGGCGGTTGGCGCGGTCCTGGTCGGGCCACAAGTGGGCGCGATAGACAGGAGCCGCGGCGTCCAGCACTCGGGTCACGCCTGGAGGCAAGCCTGCGTCGCAAGTTTTTTTGTGCGCGCCGGAGAGTTCGTCGCAGTCTTCAAAGTCTTCGAGCTGATTTTTTAGCAGGATAAGGTCGGTGTTGAAGAGCAGATCTTTATCCGCATAGTTTGCCGCGTAATAAGCCACGGCGGTGCTCCATGCGATCTGCTCCGCTGAGGTGAGGGTCGTGGCGGCATCTTTCGTGGTTTTCAATTTTAATTGCGGTCCCACACTGGCTCGAGGAGCGGCAGGTGGTGGAATTCCGCGCTGCTTGGCCTCGTAATAGAGCGTGTGGTGAAGGTTGATCCAGAACCCGCTGTGGAGTTCAAAGACGGGAAGTGGTCCGTATGTCGAACTGAACTCTTGAGACATTGCCGCCGAAGGCCTCAAAAGAGCGAGGGCCAAGAGCGGCAAAAGGATTCGGGCGGAAGCCGGGCGCATGTTGAATCGCACGATAGTAGCGCCAACTCCTCCGCCGCACAAACTCGGGATTCTTTCTTTCCCCTAATTCTCAATACCCGATGTAATATGCCGCTTCTTTTGTGCCGGGGGAGAATCTGATGAGCAAATTTTTTGTGCTGGGCAGTCTTGCAGCAGCCTTGTTAGTGCCGTGCGGATTTTGCGCCGGGCAGTCGCAGCAGCTTCCTGCTCTAAAACAGGAAGCCGTTGCGGAAGTGGACAAGCTCCAGGCGCTTACGCAGCAAATGGTGGACGAGATTTTCAGTTACAGCGAACTGGGTTTTCAAGAGTACGAAACGTCGCGCTACGTTACCGGTATTCTTGAGAAAAATGGATTCCAAGTCGAGCATGGCGTCGCAGGTATTCCCACGGCATGGGTAGCCACCTATGGAAGCGGCAAACCGGTCGTCGCGTTCATCACCGACCTCGATTGCATCCCCCGCGCTTCGCAGAAGCCGGGAGTCGCGTATCACGACCCGATCATCGAAGGCGCGCCGGGCCATGGAGAAGGACACAATTCCGGGATGGCGGTCAACGTCACTGCCGCATTGGTTTTGAAGAAACTCCTGGTCGAGCACCACATCGCCGGGACCATCAAAATTATTCCTGGCGTCGCGGAAGAGCTGTTGGGAACAAAGGCATTCTACGTTCGAGCGGGGTTGTTCAAGGATGTAGATATAGTCCTGGGCGCGCATGTGGAGTCCGAATTTTCGACGTCGTACGGCACAGGTAACGGAGAGTGGAGTGGACTGGTCTCCGTGGAATATTTTTTCCATGGCAAGGCAGCGCACGCCGCGGCGGCGCCGTGGGAAGGCCGGAGCGCGCTGGATGCCGTCGAATTAATGGATACCGGGTGGGATTTTCGACGGGAACATCTGCGCCCCGCGCAGCGCTCCCATCGCGTCATCATCAATGGCGGGGATCAGCCCAACGTGGTTCCACCGGAAGCGGCAGTCTGGTACTACTTTCGCGAGTTGGATTATCCGCACATCAAGGATCTCTACGATTTGGGAAATACCATCGCGGATTCCGCCGCGAAAATGACGGGAACCACGGTTGATCACAAGCTAGTGGGATCGGCATGGCCGCCGTTTCTAAATAAGGTGATCGCGGAAACGCAGCAGAAAAACATAGAGACCGTAGGCATGCCGGCATGGAGCGACGCCGATCAGACGCTGGCGAAGTCTCTGCAAAAAGAAATCGGCGCGAAGGTAGAAGGTCTTAAGGAGAAAGTTGAACCGCTCACGGAACCGGTGAAAAACCCGACGGGCGGCGGATCTGATGACATCGGCGACATTTCCTGGAACGTGCCCATGGTGTACCTCATGTATCCGGCAAACATTCCTAATTTGCCGGGCCACAGCTGGGCCAACGGCGTGGCTATGGCGACACCCATCGCCCACAAAGGCTCGACCGCGGGAGCCAAGGTGCAAGCCATGACCGCTCTCGACTTTTTTCTTCAGCCGCAACTCGTGCAGCAAGCGTGGGATTATTTTCGGAATGTCCAAACCAAGGATGTCCATTACCAGACGTTTTTAGGCCCCGACGATAAACCTGCCATCGAGATGAACAAGGAAAAGATGGAGAAGTTCGCGCCGCAATTGAAAAAATATTATTACGACCCCGGGCGCTATAAGACCTATCTGGAACAACTTGGGATTCAGTATCCAACCGTCAGAACGGAGCCGTAGTGTTTGATCGACTGGCTTCAGGAATTCCTGGCGGCTTCACCCAGCCAGCGGTCCAGAATGACTAGTTGATTTTCTTTCACTTGCTCGTGGAATCTGGCGCCCATGCCCAGTCCCGGACTGGCGTAGACCACGCGGGCCTCCGTCTCGAACGCTTCTTCACCACGGATCAGCCGCAGCCGGATCTGCGCGTCTTTGGGTGTGGGGTTCAGGGTATCCAAGTAGCAGCCGGTTCGGCTGACGTCCGAGGTTCGCGCCATCACTTTCATGCCGCTGGCGGGTTCCGTTATTTCCGCGGAGAGTACCAGCGGATAGCGAGGCGCAAGGCGACGATCCTGCATCACATCCGGCATATACAGGTCTCCTTTGCCTTGAGAGACCTGTGGTACGCGAAGGATTCCCTGGGGAATTTCGTCGCGGCAGGAGAGATGGCCCTGTCACCATTGTGCAGGTTGGCGTTGCCGTGAAGCAAGAAGGCAACGCGAAGCTGGCACGAATGGGTTAACCGCAGAGGCCTGCTCTGGCGCTGCAGACCGTGGCTCTACGGCAACTTCGGATCCGATGCGGAGCCCACTGCGCCTTGCCGGTCCGCGCCGCGAAGCATTCCCGTTTCATCGCGAAAAAAAGAGCGATGGCCCGTACGGCCATAAACTAGCGGCGTTGCGGCGAGCTCATACTTGGCAGGCGCGCCCAAAGTGCTTGCGCCTACTATGACGAAGCGGAACGAGTAGCCGTTTTTCATGCCGGTAGACAGGTCGGAGTCCAGCAGCCCCGCGGATTCCGCGTTCGCTGGACCATGCAGCGCAGGCCCCAGACTCGAGAGGGAATCGGGCAGCCGCAGGTATTTGCGGCGGTAGGTCTCCACCGCTTCGGCGATACTTTTCAGCGATTCGATTGCGGCTTGTTCATTCTTGTCCGCTTCGGCGGAGTCCCATTCAAATTCCAGGGAAGGCAAGTCGAGGAGCACCAAGCCTAGCGAGAGAATTTTCCACTCGCCGTTCTCACGCACGAGACCCATGTTTACTTGAATGGCGTCGGCGCCTGATGTATCCGTCGCGTCACGCAGCTTGACCGGGAGAAATGCGATGTTGTCACGCGTGTCTGCGCCGCCAATCTGGATCTCCGCGGCGCCCGCAGGGGTGTCGCATCGCACGATGGGGCGACCGGACGGATTGGCGGTGACCGAGGGCTTGCCCGGCTCGTTGAGCAGCACGAAACGTTTCATGAAGGCGACTCGCGCAGCCGGCGTCATGTGGGTAAACGATTCTTTGTTGCGCACGGTCAGAAAACGCTCGAAGTCGCTCTGGCTCTGCGAACAAGCCGCCGTCAGAACATCGCGAAGCGCAGCGGATGGCCCGTTCGGCGCTGCAGTTTGCCTGGCGATGTTTGAACTGGATTCCTGAGCCGAGCTACCACCGGCGAGCGAAAGAAGCAGCGCAGTCAAAATCAGCGTTTGTGCGATTAAAGCATTTTTTCGAAAAATCACATCAGTCCTTTGCGGAGCTCAGTATGGCGGCCAGGTTTTGCGTAAAAGCCGAGCGTGGCATTACTTCGTTGCAGCCGGCCACTTGGGCTTGCGCCGCGAGATCGCGCTGCATGTGGGAGAGAAACCCGATGACCCGCAAATCTTTTTGCGCCACGCGCAAGCGCTCGATGGCCGCGAGCGGCTGGCTCCGTGCGTTCAAGTCGACGATGACCAGGTTTGGCGCCGGTTCCAGCAATCCCAGGAATGCGTCGCCGGTGTTAGCCACTTTTAATTCCAGGCCGAGATGCTTCGCCGTCTCCGCCACTTTCATTTGAAAAAACAGATCGTCCATCAGCGCCACGACTCTTCCCATGCCAGGGTGTCCTCCGCCCGTGTTACCTATTATGCGCTACTTCAACTTTTCGCCGCCGTTTCGAGTAAGATTCTTTCATCGCTTGGGAGGCGCCGCATGCAACAAGGTGTAGCCCGAACCACCGAGCCGGCCGACACTCGATCCATCCAGCCTGCCCTGTTGCTCCTTGAAAAGACGCCGATTCTGCTTGAAACGATGCTTCGCGATTTGCCGGAAGCTCTCTTGCGGTGGAAGCCCGCGCCGGAACGCTGGTCGATTGCGGAAGTGCTTGGCCATCTCGCGGACTTGGAGGTGGTTTACGCCGACCGGACTCGGCGCATCGTCACGGAAGACGCTCCGATGCTGCAAAAATACGATGCGGCGGGCACCGTTGTGATTGGCGACTACGCACGCGGGTCAGCGACTGAGAATCTGGGATTTTTCACCAAGACGCGGCGTTCCACGGTTATTTTGCTCAGAAGCATTCCGGCAGACTCTGGCGAGCGCGAGGCGACTCACTCAGAGCTCGGCAACATCACGCTCCATCAGATGCTGAGCGAGTGGGCTTCGCATGACTTGGGACATCTCCGGCAGATTGCGGAACTTTATCGCGCGCGCGCGTTTCATCCGTACGCTGGACCATTTCAGAAATATTCGAATCCTAAACCGTAAAGGGCATTCTGCTCCCTCTTTACGAGAGCAGAACGAATTTGATTGGGAAGTGAGAGCAGATACCAGCTTACTCAATGCCCGCCGGCCGGTTCGTGCGCGCCAACCGTCTTATCCGGGACATCGCCTTTCCGTCCCTTGACGCGATCATAGACGCTGATTTGGCTCACCGAGCCGAGGGCTTCGTTGTAGAAAGTCGGGACGCCCAGCGCGGTCCGCAGCTCTTCGTTGAACCTTCGCAAATTCTCGAGATGCGTGGCCAGCGCCGGCAACTTTAAGCCGTCGTCGGTCAGCAGGAATTTTTGGTATCCCGCGTCCCACAGCCGGGTGAAGCGCCCTTTCAGCATGATCGTGGGTACAATCGTCATTTGGTACAGGTCGTCGGTCCCTTTGCGAAACTCCGCACCGCTGCCGTATTTTTCCACGCGTACGACGCCGCGTGTGCTGCCGACGGCAAAGCCCAGCGCCGCCAAACTTTCGATTTGCCTCGGTGTGAACCGCTCTTCGACATTCCACATAGGACTCATAGCCTAGTAAATGCAGAGCTTTCTGTAAAGCGGACCGCTTTTAACGATCGTTTGGGTGAGGCTTATTCGAGATTATTCGCAGCGGGCTTGAGATCTCGTCAGGTTTTGTCTTGAGACCAGGAACGTTCCCAGGTGCGCCACAACGAAACGTCTCCAAGGCCCAGTTGATTCCACCACTGGTCCAGCATTTTTTGATCGAGGCGCAGAATGCCCTCCCGGGTTACTCCAGCGGGAGGTGAAGCGAGCGTTGCCAGGCGGTCGTAAACGCGGCCGCGATTCGAATCGTCCACGCGAGAAAGAAGATGCCACACAGAGAGTGCGTCGCGCTGGCGAGACTCGGCCAGTATCTGGCCGAGTTCGGCGCTCCGCTCTTGCGGTGACCCGCCGGCAAAATCAAACTTGGAAAGTGCCTCGCGAAACGATGTGGAAGCATCTTCAAAATACGGCGTGCCTGGCCCGACTTTCGGACGCGTGGCGCAAACTGCGCCTGAGGGGATGAAGGATTCATGGCCATTCAGTTTGAAACCGACCCATCCGAGTGTCGTGCGGAGAAGCCCTGCTCCCGCATTATCTACCTGAAGCGTGTACGCGCAGCCCAGGTCCACGGCGATAGCGGAAGGAGTGTCCACGGTAAATTCACCCGGAGCCGCCCAGATGAAAGCGTGAATAGTCCCGCGATCGAGGGCGAGTTGATTATGTCCTTTTCTGTCGGACACCAAACGCAAGTGCGTGTTCGGCTCCACGCTTACTCTGCCGATATCGGCTACGGAAATGGTGGCCTGCGAATGGCTGTCCGTGATGAGTGTCTCGCCGATGCCGAGACTGCCAGCTTTGGAATTTTCTCCGAAAAAACTTGATTCCACTTGCGGTGTTCCGGCGACTCTCTCGATGTCCCAAGCGGGTCCGGAAGATGCATTCTGCTTCTGGCTCCATCGCAGAATGCCGATTGCGGCAATCAGCAGAATGATCGCGGTTGCGGCTGCGAGCCCGAGACCAGACGGCCATTGCGAGAGCAAGAATCGCTGCCAAAACCGCTGTCTCGGTGCCAAAGCAATTTCAGGGAATCCTGGCGTCTGGCCCTGGTGGCGAAATCTGGCAAGGGTATTTTCCAGTTTTTGAATCTCCGGGTCTGGTTCGCCGGAATAGTCCCAGAGGTACATGTCATTCATGGCTGGTTCCTTCTGCGCGGCGCATTCTTTTCATGCGGCGATGAATTTCCCGCCGCGCCGGAGGCGAGTCGTATTGCGCCGTCCCGCGACGTCTGGGTTAATTTTTCGCGGAGCTGCTTCATACCGCGGTGCAAATTTACGCGCACAGAGCCCGGAGTCAGCCCGGTGTGCGCGGCGATCTCCGGTCCCGTCATGCCCTCCACCAAGCGGAGAATTAACGTTTCGCGATAAGCATCCGGAAGGCTACGCACGAACGCTAGAATCGTCGCCGCTTCCGCATCGAGAGCAGTGCTCGAAGCCGGTAGTTCTTCATCCTCGGAGAGGCTCTCCCTTACAGAGCCTAGCGATCGGGATTGCCGATGGTAATCATTGGCGCGGTTACGCGTGATCGCTGCCAGCCAGGGTCCAAAACGCTCAGTGTGGCGCAAGTCGCAGAGTCGAGGGAGAGCACGCAGAAAAACGTCCTGAACCAGGTCTTCCACGACAGTCGCCGGCACTTTCGCGAGCAAAATGCCGTGGACCATGCGCGCGTATCGCGCGTATAGCGCGCCAAACGCGGCGCGGTCGCCTGCGCGTGCAGCCAGTACAAGCGATGAATCAGCCGAGGGTCCGGGCCCAGGCGCGGCGGTCACCGTTCGACAGTCCTTGATTGTGAGGCGCGAGTCAACTCTGGTTCCTGATTGCGCGCTGCCAATTGCCGTCATCATCCCGTTGTACAAGACGCAAGCTTCCACGCGAGTGTTAACTATGGACTGTCGAAATACATCGAAGCGGCCCGTTGACTGGGTCGAAGATATTGCTTCCATAATTCTCTACTTTTCGTAGGGTGATTCCTCTAACTCTTGCTAAAATAAGACCATACCGGGAAACTGGCATGCGGCATCTAATTCGGAGTAAACTGGTCGCATATCCGGAGGCTCATTAGGCGACTCAGGGGAATGGCCATTTTGAATTCCATCGCTGCTCAAGATCACGCGTCGTCGGCCCAGGCAAAAGGGCGGCTTGAGGTGGCAGGGCAGTCTGTGCTCGAGTTGATTGGAAACACGCCGCTCCTGCGACTCTCGCGAGTTGGCAATGAATTTCCCAACGTGGAATTCTGCGCGAAAGCGGAGTGGTTCAATCCTGGAGGGTCTGTCAAAGATCGGCCCGCTTTGAGCATGATCCAGGCGGGTCTGTCGAACGGCGCGCTTCGGCCTGGCAAGACCATCATTGATGCCACCAGCGGCAATACGGGGATTGCCTACGCCATGATCGGTGCGGCGTTGGGCTATCCTGTGAAACTTTGCTTGCCAAACAGCGCCTCGCACGAACGCAAACGCATCCTTGGAGCTCTCGGCGCCGAGATTGTCATTACTTCCGGAGACGAAGGCACGGACGGCGCGATTCGGCGCGTCCGAGAGATCGTGGCGGCCGAGCCCGAAAAATATTTCTATCCGGATCAATATAGCAATCCAGCGAATTGGCAGGCGCACTATCGCACCACCGCCGAAGAAATCTGGGAGCAGACCGCCGGGAGCATCACGCATTTTGTGGCGGCTCTTGGCACGAGCGGAACGTTTGTCGGCACGGCACGCCGGTTGAAGGAGTTGAATCCATTGATCCGGTGTATCAGCTTGCAGCCGGACGCCGCATTTCACGGACTGGAAGGCTGGAAACACATGGAGACCGCTCTGCGCCCATCGATTTACGATGACACGCTCGCGGACGAGAATCTCGAGATCGGCACCGAGGATGCCTACCGAATGGTGAAGCGCATCGCGCGAGAAGAGGGCTTGTTGGTCAGTCCCAGTGCCGCGGCCGCGCTGCTGGGCTGTTTTAAGGTTGCGAAGAATATTGCACCAAGCCAGCATGCCGTGGTGGTCACCGTTTTTGCCGATTCCGCGTCAAAGTACCTGACCGAACGCTTCTGGGATGAAGATTGACGATGCCGGATGCAACAGCACTTTGGATCAACAGCCACCTGGCGGAAAAAATTCGCGCCCATGGCGCGGAAACCTATCCGCACGAATGCTGCGGCGCGCTCTTGGGCCGCGATTCGGAGTCAACAAAAGATCAGGCTGATGCTGAACAAAAGATTGTCTCGCCGCGCGAAGTGCTGCGGCTGTTTCCTCTGGCTAATCGCAATGGAGACTCGCCGCGCAATCGCTTTATGGTTACGGCAGAGGATGTTCGCACAGCGGAGCTGGCAGCAAAAAACCAAGGTCTGGAGATCATCGGCTGGTATCACTCGCATCCCGATCATCCGGCGCGGCCGAGCGAGTACGATCGCGACCACGCATGGCCGTGGTACAGCTATATCATTGTCAGCGTGCATCACGGCGCGGCCGGGGATATGGCTTCGTGGCGCCTGAACGACGACCGCCAGGAATTTTCGCCGGAAGAGATCGAGATTCGGCAACACGCGGCAATTTAGAGATAGCGAGGCCTCAGCGCAGCGCCGGTCTTCGCGCCGGCCCAGCATGGTTCCGCTAGGATGTAGAGGAGCTGGAAAATGGCAGTCAAGGTTATGATTCCGACGCCGTTGCGGGTTTACGCAGGCAAGCGCGATTCCGCGGAGTTTGCCGCGGCAACGGTCGGCGAAGCTCTTAGTGGACTGACCAGCGAATTCGCCGAACTACGCAAGCACCTCTTCACGGAAGAGGGCAAACTGCGCGCGTTCGTGAACGTTTACCTAAACGACGAAGACATTCGCTATATGGCGAAGGAGAACACGCCTACGAAGGATGGGGACACCATCAGTATCATCCCGTCCATCGCCGGCGGTTCTGCGCGGAAAACGGATTAGCCGTCAACTGACACAGGAGTTTTTGCGATGGCCACAACATTACAGCCGCAAACCGGAGCGAAGCCGGCTACGAGCCTTTCCAATGAAGAAATTCTTCGCTACAGCCGCCACTTGATCATGCCGGAAGTGGGCATGGAAGGTCAGCTCAAACTGAAAAACGCGAAGGTCCTGCTGATCGGCACTGGAGGACTTGGCGCACCGCTGGGCCTCTATCTCGCCGCCGCGGGGGTTGGCCGGCTGGGACTCGTTGACTTCGATGTCGTCGACTTCACGAATCTTCAGCGGCAAGTCGCTTTTGGCTCGAGTGACGTCGGCAAGCCCAAAACCGAAGCTACGCGCTCACGGCTTTCCAATCTCAACCCCGACATTCAGATCGATACCTTCGAAACAAAACTCACCAGCGAGAACGCGCTCGAGCTTTTCAAGGATTTCGATGTCATCGTCGATGGCACCGACAATTTCCCCACACGTTATTTAGTCAATGACGCGTGCATCCTCCTCGGCAAACCAAACGTCTACGGCTCGATCTTCCGCTTTGAGGGACAGGCCACGGTATTCGGCATGCCAGAAGGACCGTGCTACCGCTGTCTGTACCCGGAACCGCCTCCACCAGGACTCGTGCCATCTTGCGCCGAGGGCGGCGTGCTGGGCGTGTTGCCTGGCATTGTCGGCTCTATCCAGGCCATGGAAACGATCAAATTGATCCTGGGCCGCGGCGATAATCTTGTTGGCCGCTTGCTGCTCTTCGACGCTCTTGGAATGAAATTCCGCGAACTTAAGCTCCGCAAGAATCCCAACTGTCCCATGTGCGGGGAGCATCGCACCATTGACAAGCTCATCGACTACTATGAATTCTGCGGCGTGCGCGGCGAAGAAGCTCCCGCGCCCGATATGCAAGTCCCGGAAATTACGCCGGGCCAACTAAAATCGCGCCTTGACCGCGGCGATGATCTCTTCATCCTGGACGTACGCGAGCCGCATGAATTTCAAATCTGCAATCTGAACGGCCATTTGATTCCGCTCGGCGAGCTGCCGCGCCGCGTTCACGAACTGGATTCTTCGCGCGAGATCGTCGCGCATTGCCGCAGCGGAAAACGCTCGGCGGAAGCCGTCGATTTCTTGCGCAAAGCAGGCTTCCGCAAAATTCTCAATCTCAAGGGCGGCATCCTCGCATGGTCGGATGAGGTTGATCGCAGCGTGCCAAAGTATTGACCCGCAAAAGGCTGTGCCGCTTCCTTGAGTTCCCCGGAATCTCTGCGTAATCTAGGAGCCGTGTTTGGCGCGAAACGTCGAACGCGCTTTCACCTTTTTCGGAGGCCTGAATGGCTGCTGCCAAAATCACCATCAACAATAATGGTTCGATTCGAGTGGAAGGGGATTTCGAGATCGTAGATCCCGAGGGCCACGCCTTTGGCCTTGCAGGACGCACTTCCATCGGCCTCTGCCGATGCGGACATTCCGCTAATAAGCCGTTCTGCGATGGCTCGCACAAGACCTCCGGGTTTAGCGACCCTGTTGTTGCCCGAGATCTGCTACCACCCAAGCCCAAACTGTAATTTGCAAAAAGAGACCCAGGCGAGACAGCTTGTCTGGTGAGACAGTCTCACACTGAGACGGCTTCAGTATCTCAGCTGATACTGGCCGAAGTGTCGGTAACTCTAACGGAACAAAGATGATAGATTTCTAAGGCACCCTCTTCTGGGTCCTCATTCCTGTCTCGCCCGTGCGAAGCTCGCCGAGTCCGCTGAATCTGCTTCGGTAACGTTCCTTGATTCAGCTACTTACAGCTTGATATTTTCCCGCTGGAAAGGGCACAAACTTGCATCTTCCTGCCGTTGTAGTTGTTTCTTCGGTATTTGGGGGGTTTCGTGGGTGGTTGGGGCCAAATCGTCGGGTTTCTTCGGAAGGAGCGGTCGCGCGTCCTGATCGCTGCTACCGTTGCCCTCCTCCTCCTCTTTTTCGGCGCCATTTTTTATTTGCGGCAAGCCTCTATTTCCGGCTCCGCCGAAGCCTACCTTTATCTGGAAGTAGGCGGTACTCTCGTCAGCTTCTGCTATGCCGCGAACGCGCTGGTCAGGTTCCGCGGCACGCATGATCGCACCGCATTGATTCTGGCATTCGGATTTGTGCTATCCGGAATTATTGAGACAGTCGGCTATTTCGGACTGAACGATATGCTCCACGCCGGGCCTGCCGCTCTCACGAGAATCCCTATGGGCTGGATGGTCGGCCGCACAATTCTCGCCGTTCTCTTGCTCTCCGCTATCGCCGTTGAACGTTATATTCCGACTGCCCGGCAACCGAGCAAGGAGACTGCCGGCGCCGTGCTGGTGGTTGTCATCGCCGCTTATCTTACAAGCCTTTCTTTTCTCGCCGCGCCTTCCGCGCCGGTGGCTCATGCAGCCAGCATCATCTCGCGCCCTTGGGATTTGCTACCGGGTGCGCTGTTCTTGGCGGCTGCTATCTGCTTCGGGCAGCGTCTCCGGAACAGCAAGAACAATAAGTGCGCCGCGAGTCTTTATGACTACGCGCTCTTCGCCGTGGCATCGCTCAACGTGGTTTGCCACGTCTCCGCGGTGTTCTCCCGTCATCTCTTCGACGGCCCGTTCTTCCTGGCGGAGCTGAGCAAGACCGCCAGTTACGTCGTCATGCTTTCCGGCGCATTGCTGGACCAGGCGCGCCTCTTTGACCAGGTTCGTTCGATGGCCGTCAGCGATCCGCTCACCGGACTCGCCAACTATCGCCGGCTCATCAGCGTGTTGGAAGCGGAACTGGACCGCTCGCGCCGCACGCAACGCCCTTTCAGCGTGGTGCTTCTCGACATGGACGGCCTCAAGAGCATCAACGACCAATACGGCCATCTCACCGGAAGCCGCGCCATCGTTCGCCTCTCGAAGATTCTCCGCACTCATTCACGCGCCATCGATACGGCTGCGCGCTATGGCGGCGACGAATTTGCTCTCGTGCTTCCAGAAGCCGCCCCGGACATTGCCGGACGCGTGGTTTCGCGCATCCGGGAAAGGCTTTCCGCGGAAGCCGAAGTGCCCGCGCTTTCCGTCAGCGCTGGAGTGGCCGCGTTTCCCGTGGATGGCGATACGCCTGAAAAGCTTTTGGGGGCTGCCGACCGCGCACTGTATGGAATGAAGCGCCGCATTGGCGCCAGCAACGTAAAAAATCTTACGCGCATTGCCGCGTGTTTGTGAGGATGAATGCCCGTCAAATCCAACAGGCAGACATTCTCTTTTCACCGCGTCGAGCGCCGGATCCCCATGGAGATCCCCGTCGTTCTCGACGGCCATCGCCGGATGCCCGGCACGGAATCGACTTTTACGGAAAATGTGAGTGCGCGCGGCGCGCGGGTGGTGAGCACCCGCCGCTGGGAACAAGGCGAACGGCTAACGTTCGTTTCGCGCTCCGGAGAGTTTCGCTCCTCGGCCCGGGTTGCTTACTGCCATCCTTTGCAAGGCGACGGCTTTGCAGTTGGCGTGGAGTTCCTCGAACCAAAAGGGCGATGGGTTGTTTAATCCCCAAGATAGCTTGACGTAAATCGGCAAGCGGATAGGAGGGAACGCCTGGAACGAGAGAAGTCAGAAAACTT
Organism: uncultured Acidobacteriota bacterium; assembly: GCA_963718945.1. GTDB lineage: Bacteria > Acidobacteriota > Terriglobia > Acidiferrales > UBA7541 > Acidiferrum. Next base: position 101,169 of record CAVRAJ010000005.1, read on the forward strand.
GCGCAGAATTAAAAAAATGTGAAGCGCCGTGCGGATCGAGAAGGAGCCGCCCGGCGCTTCATCTTTTTTGGTACCAGCAATATAAGCCGGAAACCGCATCGAATCTTCGCGAAGAATTTGCTCCGAGTTCCGGGCCTCGCCTTCGTGACCGTAATGAGGAACGCGGCTAAGCCCTTCGTCCTCCGCTCAGCACGTCCTCGTAGATGTGGATTGTATTAGCCACCATACGGTCCGCGGAAAACCTCTCGATGACCTCTTCTCTCGCAGCTTGGCCCAATCTGTCGCGGAGTTCGGGGGTGTCCATAAGCAGGGACATCGCTGCCGCAAATTCCTGCGCACTTGGCTCAACGACCAAGGCGGTGCGCTGGTTGTCCACAACTTCTCTTAAAGCGCCGCGCGCCGTGGAAACGGACGGCAACGCCATCGCCATAGCCGCTTGCAGCGCAGTTCCCAGCCCTTCGAACTCGGACGGGAACAGGAAAGCGTCCAGCGCGGCATATGCCTCATCCACGTTACCCACAAAACCAGGAAAAAGAACCGCATCCTGTTGCTGCAAGTGACTCGCCAGCAATTCCAGCTCTTTGCGGCATTCTCCGTCTCCTGCCAGAAGAAGCCTGGCGTGAGGATGTTTTCGACGCACCAACGAAAGCGCTTCGATGAGGTGCCGCTGCCCTTTTTCCGGCACAAACACGCTCACACAGCCGAATAGGAATTCAGAGTCTGCAATGCCCCATCGCTTTCGTGCTCGCGCCCGAGCCTGGGCGTCTGGCAGCGCCGGAATATCGACGCCTTCATTCACAATGGAAATTCGTTCCTTCGGCACACCCGAATCACGCAAGCTCTGGGCGACATTTTCACTATTGGCCACGAATCGTTGGACGGCGCGGAATCTCGCCTGCGACACCCAATTTCTTTGCAGCGGAAACCCGATGCGCCGCGACAAAAGCAGCGGCATTCGGCGGTGTAATCCAGCCAGCCAAGCCGATGTCAAAGCATGCGGTTCATTGAGATGCGCCAGGGAAAATTCTTTCGTTGCCGCAAGTGCGGCCATGGATTTCGCCGCCCATGCACGCAAGCCGAATCGAGGCGACGAATGGACTTCGATGCCAATAGCGGCGGCCCGCTGCGCGAGTGGCGATTGTTCCGCAGCCACCAGATCGACACAGTGACCTGCTTGCATGAGCCCGCGCAACGTCAATAACGCCTGGCTCTGTCCCCCGCGCCATTCGCGGTCCAGATCAGCAAAGAGAATCCTCATTGCTTGTCCGCCAGATCGGCATCTCTCGCCAGCTTCCCGAGCTTGGCATACTTGAGCCGCACTGACCGCGCCGCCATTTGCGAAATCAGCGCGCCGCGATAGCCGTCCAAAAATCCGCCGCGCAGAAAGTAATTCTGAATCCAGCTCCATGGAGTTGCCAGCCACATCGCGCCCTTCCAGCTTCGTTTCCCGGCATCGAACATTTGCGTGGCCGCCAATGTGGTGTACTGCTCGACATTCGCTTCGTGCTCCGCAAACGACCGCACCGTGTAGTGCAGCAGATCGCCAGGAAGCCGCCCCGCCCGGCCTTCGAATCGCAGCGATTCGTGCACGATTCCCGAAAATTGCGCCGTCTCCCGCCGGTACAGCCGCCGCTGAAAATCCGGATACCAACCGGAATGATTGATCCACGCTCCCAAATACCACGTTTTCCGGGCCATCTCGTACACGCTGAATTTCGGCTCGTGCTTCTTCCAATCCAGGAGCGAAGTCTGCAATATGCTGCTCAATTCTTCATCGGCATCCAGCGACAATATCCAGTCGTATCGCGCGCGCCCCGCCGCAAAATTCTTTTGTTCCGCGTAATTTGTCCACGCGCGCTCAAAGTATGCGGCACCGTGCTCGCGAGCGATCGCTTCGGTCCGGTCCGTGCTCCCGGAGTCCACCACAATGATTTCGTCCGCGATTTCTTGCAGCGACGCCAGCGCGCGCGGCAGATTGTGCTCTTCGTTGAGCGTGATTAGGCAAACAGAGAGGCGATTCATGGGATGCGTCGGAAGCGAAATAGCGTCGTCAGTATCTTACACTCACGATGCACCGGGTCAGGTTGTAATTTGCGGAAGTTCGAGCGAGCAAAACGGCGTCATTTTTTCTGGAGACTTACACGAATCCGGCTTTCGCCGATACGGAACTCCGAGCCGTCCCGCAACATGGCGGCCCGTACACGTTCTTCGTCGTAAAATGTGCCGTTGGTGGAATTAAGGTCCTTCAGATCGATGAATTTGTCCCGGACTTCCAGCAAGCAATGGTGCCTGGAAATTTCCGGATCATTCAGCGGGATGTCGGCTCCCTTTCGCCCGATGACCACGCGCGCTTTCGCCAGCCTGAAGATCTCGCCGCTCGCCGGCCCCGACGTAATCGCAAGAACAAATACACCTTCCGCGGGCAACTTCAGGCCATCGGCTTCCGGCGGGAGCTGTAAATTGGAACTGGAAGCGTCCGCGCGGGCAAATGAGGGCAGCGGGCTGATCACCACGGTTTGATCGGGCCGCCATTTGACCTCTACAACTGTCGTTTTCCCGCATTTCGAGCACGTAAACTGCACCTTCGGATGAACACTCGAATCGGCGTCCTTGAGGTTGTGTTCGGTTCCGCAATGGACACACTTGGCTTGCATCACCTTAATTTAACACCCGCGCCGCCGCAGTGTTGAAGGTCTCTTGCTCTCCATGTTGCAAGGGTAAATTTGCGGCCTGGGCGAACATCCGACGTTAAGCGCGCAGGCATCTTTCCCGCGTCCTGTGCTAGGATTAAGCATCCCAGTCCATCCAGGAGACCGTTTGTGGCGGAACATATTTCGCGCAAGGAACTGAAGCAGGACAAGATCCATGATGCGATCGAGCATGGCGCAGAGGCCGTCTTTTCGCACACCACGCTTCTCGCCGCGGCCGTCCTGGTTGTCGTGATCGTTGCCGTCAGCTATGCCGGCTGGCGTTTCTATACGGATCGCAAGACGGTGCAGGCTTCCGCCGCGCTCGATGTGGCCATGAAAGCCTATTCTGGCCGGGTTGGCCCCGCCCCCGACCCATCCGATCCCGGCGAAACGCTTTATCCCACGGAGCAGGCCCGCTCGGAAGACGCCTCGCAGAAATTTTCTGCCGTGGCTGAAAAGTATCCGAGCACGAACCCAGGCAGGCTCGCCAGATACTATGCGGCGCTCTGCTATGAAGATCTTGATCGCCAAAATCAAGCACTCGAGGAGCTGAAGAAAATCAGCTCCAGCAGTGATAAAGAACTCGCGGCCATGTCGCAGTATCAAATTGGCGTCATTTACGAACGCACGGGAAAGCCCGCGGATGCCGCCAAAGTTTTTCGCAACCTGGCGGACCACGCTTCGGTGTTTGTGCCGCGTCCTCTGGCTCTTCTCGAGTTGGCGGAAGTGTTGCGCCAGAGCGATCCCAAGGAAGCCGCCAGCGTGTATGAGCAGCTCAAGAAAGAATTTCCCAACACGGCGGTTTCGGATGAAGCGGACCGTGGCCTGGAAACTCTTGCGCCAAAGTCCTGAGCCCGGCTCCTCCGTGATACAAGTTGTGGCGCAAATTCTTGCCTCTAAAATAGGTTGAAGGCCCTTAGGAACGCAATCGGACAACAAGGTCCATTGCCGGAGCCGCTCATCGAACCACTCCTCACAATCGTGCCGTGGGCGATGCGCGTGGAACTTTCACGCGGCCGCCGCTATCCGGAAGGTCCGCACCCCTATCGCAGCGAATATGCGCGGGACCGTGACCGCATCATCCACTCGCGCGCTTTCCGCCGCCTCGAAGCTAAGACGCAGGTCTTCACCATCCGCTACTCCGATCATTTTCGCAATCGGCTCACGCATACTCTCGAAGTCTCGCAAATCGCTCGCACGGTTGCCGCTGCGCTCGGCCTCAATACGGAGCTCGCAGAGGCTCTCGCGCTCGTTCACGATATCGGCCATCCGCCCTTCGGCCACGCCGGCGAACACAAGCTCGATGCGTTGATGCGTGCTCATGGCTCGCGCTTCAATCACAATCTCCAGGCGCTCCGTATCGTTGAGCAATTTGAGAGTCCTTATCTCGATTTTCCCGGCTTGAATCTCACCTTCGAAGTCCGCGAGGGCATCATCAAGCATTCTCACGATTACACCGCCGTGGAATTGCCTCATCTTGCCGAGTATTTGCTCGATCTTCGCCCGCCGCTTGAGGCTCAGCTCATCGATTGGGTCGATGAAATCGCCTACAACACGGCGGACCTCGACGACGCGCGTGAAGCTGGCCTTCTCGATCTCGAGGCCCTGCGAAGAGAAGTCCCGATTTTTGCCGAGGCCTACACTCAGATCGATGCCGCCTACCCCGACGGGCGGGAAAAGCTTAAATTCAACGCCGCTCTCAAGAGCGTGCTTGATCGCTTCGCCACCGATTTAATCGATGCCACGCAGCATCGCCTGCTCTCCTCCGCAGCCGCCACTGTGGACGACATTCGCCGCGCCCCGCGCAGGCTCGCCGGGTTCAGCGACGCACTCGCTCAGCGCAACGGACAGATGAAACGCTTCCTGTTCAAGCACATTTATAATCATCCCGCCATCACCGAGGACCGCGATCGCTCCGTTCGCTGCCTTGAAGAGCTTTTTTTGTACTACCTCGATTCGCCGGGCTCCATGCCAGACTCCCACGAAGAATCTGTCCGCACAGAACCCCGGCACCTCGTCGTTTGCGATTACATCGCCGGAATGACCGACCAATTCTTGCTTCGCAAGCACAAGGAACAATTCGACGCTTCGGCTTCCTCGGCAGTTGGCCAAACTTCCTAGCCTTTTCGATCCGGCGACTATTCCAGATCCGATATTGTCGACCGCGGAGATGTTGAAACACTCGTCTCGATGCACGAGACTGCGCCGATTACGTGACGACCGCATCCGTGCAATCTCCGCCATCGTTTGTGATAGCCTTAGCCGTCCTCCAACACCGAAAAGGTGGAATCACGCATGTTGCCGGGCCCGCCCACGTTTCCTGTGCTCCGATGGTTTAGCTTGCTCTGGATGGCTGTCTGGCTTCCCGCGTATTTCCGTGTCTTTGGCTGGGCCAATCTGCTGCATTTGTGCGATGTCGCGGTGATCTTGACCTTCATCGGGATTTGGTGGGCGAACCCTTTGTTGCTTTCAAGTCAGGCAGTCAGTTCGCTGGCGGCGGGTCTATTTTGGATCCTTGATGTTGGCTGGCGCTTGGTGACGGGGCGCTTTCTCTTAGGCGGCACGGATTACATGTGGGACGCACGCTACCCGTTGTGGGTTCGCCTGCTCTCGACGTTTCATGTCGGGCTGCCGCTGGTTCTTCTCTGGACTCTGCGCCGAGTCGGCTACGACCGCCGCGCGCTTGGCCTGCAGGCTGCCATTGCTGCTGTTCTCTTGATTGTTTCGCGCTTCTTGTCGGCCGAACTCAACATGAACTACGCCTACCGCGATCCCATATTCCACCGTACATGGGGCCCCTCTCCGGCGCACCTTGCGATGATTTTCATTCCCCTCGTGGCAGTAATTTACTTCCCGACGCACCTGCTGCTCCGCTGGCTCTTTCGCGTGCCAGGCTTGGCAAGATGAGGGAGGAAAACAGTAATGAATAGAAGCCAATTTTTGCTCCAGATTGTGATTCTTGCGCAAGCTCTGGTTCTGGCAACGGATCTCCAAGCCCAAACGCCATCGCATTCCATAGATCCCGCCGTCTCGGAAATAGCGGCGCGGATTGCTCAACCTCTTCAGGAATCGCATGCCAAAAAAGTAATCGTCGCCGACCTGACGGGACCCGATGGCCAGCCCCATCCGGTCGGAAAGTGGCTGGCCGACCAGTTATCTGAATCCCTCGCCAGGAATTTTCCGGCCCTCAAAGTAATCGCCCGCCCTGCAGATCAGGCGATCTCAAAGAACGCCCACGTCACCGACAGTCCCTCCTCCGCGCAGCAGTCAGCCAAGGATTGGGCACATCACCTGGGAGCGAAAGTGGTCGTTACGGGCTCGTTTGCTAGAACTGCGAATGGCATAGCAATCTCGCTCGCTGCCTCACACCCCTCTGGCTCCGCTTACATCCTGGGTGAAGCGACCGGGATTGTTCCAATTACAGATGAAATCACATCACTGTCCCCGGAACCTATCCCCGCGCAAGGGAGTGGGAGCCCGCGCGCTGGTGTAGGGGGTTATAGCGTTCCTGTTTGTATCGATTGTCCGCCGCCGGAGCTCACACACGAAGCTCGTGCCGCGAAAGCGCAGGGCGCCGTCGTGCTTCAGGTCACGATCACCACCGACGGTCGTGCGACAAACATTTCTGTTAGAAAATCACCCGGTGTGGCCCTAGCGGCCTCGGCAGTCAAGGCCGTTAGCACGTGGAGGTTCAAACCTGCAATTGGGCCGGATGGCAAGCCTGCGGCGGTGATTTGTCCAATCGAAGTCACGTTCCGCTTCTGAGTAATTGCCAGGTTTCTGGGAGAAAATGGTTGCCGCTCAACAAAGCAAGAGCGGGGTTTGCGGCGATACGACGTCTGTCAATCCGCCAGCTTCAGTTTTTCAAGGTATGCGTTATAGGCTGCTTTGACCCTGGATGCTTCAGGAGGTTTGGTTTTGTACTCCATCAAAGGTGTGATGAAGTCGTCCATCGCCTTATCGATCTCCTCGAATTGATCGGGATGCGTCTTCTTCAGCGCCATATCGCCGCCATAGTCTTCCGCCTTATCCCAGACACGCTCCAGAATGCGTGCAAGCTGGGCTGCCGCGGCTGCGTCGCCCTTCTGAAATTCCAAGTAAGTATGCTGGGCGAGCGCGCGATAAGCCCCCATCTTAGTGTTATCCACACCGTCTGTTTGGGGAACTTTTCTTTCCTGCGCGGAAACCGGGGAGAGTCCGGCCGTTCCGAACAACAAGACAACAAGGATCGCAAAGATTGGTCCGGCAGCCTTGCGAGACGAGTGCGTCAACGTATCCTCCCAGGAATCGGTTGATTTTTCCTGCCGACAATTTGCAGAAATTCTATTTTCTCAATATCTAGACTCTCAATCCGTTAATTTATCGAAAGGCCGAAGGCGTTGTGCGTAAGAAAGCACGCGCCCATTCCTGCTTTTAAGCGCGCAAAATCCTTGAGCGTGGCCGGGGACGTCGCTGGGCCGGGTCATTATGCGCCCACCACTCCCGCCAGGTGTTTGCATCGTTTCCGAGTTCCGCACCCGTGATTACACGAAGCGTTCCATAGACCAGCCTCCGCGTCCTTGCGTTTAGCGAATCATCGTCGGCAAGATTCAGCAGATGCGGTACAGCCGCCAGGCGCTCTTCGCGCGTCAGCAAACCGGATTGCCCCAGGCTGCTCGCCGCTCGTTCGCGGACTTTCGGCGAAGGGTCGTGGGCCAGGAGGTCGAGCAGCGGATCAATCGTGGCATCGTTGCCCAGCATTGCCAATCCTTCCACCGCCCAATAGCGTGTGTGCTCACTGGGGTCGTGCGCATAGTTCAGCAAGCTGTTCAGCACTCTTTCAGGTTCAACGCCGCGATTTCCGAGTGAGCCGAGCCGCCACAAGGCCATCCCACGGCTTGCGGGATCGCGTTGCAACTGCCGGATCAGCCGCTTGACGCTTTCCGGCGATTTACTCAGGTTGTTCGCTGCGAGGTCAACGTCCACTGCTGCCGTCCTCACGCGAAGATCATGCGAATTCAGCGCCGCCAGGACCAGGTCAAAAAGCTGGTCGCTGTTTTTCAAATGTCCCCGCCAGCCATCCACTTTTTCCCGCAGAAGATCCAAAGAGGCCGCATCGTTTTGCATCGCTCGTTCCAGCAAGCGTTCCACTTGCTCTTGCGGCGGCAGCCGGTTGATTTCCGCATCGGCCTCTCTCTCAGGCGCCGGCACTTGTACTGGCGAAACGGAGCGCAATGAACTCTGTGCGGGAAGACTGCTATCCAAACTCTGGGTTGGCAGTGTCCTGCGAGCAGTTTCAAAACCAGCCGCCAGCGAAAGGCTGCCGAGAAGCGCGAGGGATGCCGCGTAACCGACGGCCCGGCGCAGGCGGCCCGCTTTTGCAGCCGTTGTGGGCTTGCGCCTGGTGGAAAGTTGAGTGTTCTGCTCGATCATTCGCCGTAGCTCCGCCAAATTTCGCCTCGTGAGAAGCGCTGCTTGTTCCAGACGAAATTAAAAGCTGCGCTTGGCGGGGGCTATGGTACGGCAGTTCAGCAGACCCATGTTTCGGCCCTAAGTATCCCATTTTCAAGTAATTAGATTGGTTACTCATTGGCGGCGGTGTTTCCGACTCCGTACCTGCGTACAGGTGGTCAGCAGCCATGACTTGTGCCGAGGAGGGCGCGATTGCTGTTCGAACTGTGGAATCGACCAGCTTGGTACCCCCAGTTGACGGCCGATTTTCGCCGGGCACGTTACAGAGAACTTCGCCTTTTTTTCCAGGATGCCTTTGAAAAGAGAATACTAAGAACGGCACAGACTCCTCGAGGTCCAGTTGACCATCCAGGCCAGCCACGTAATTCTAGGGACATCCATAATTAGAGAGAAGAACGGTCTGTGCGCAAATCAAGTTTTGTTTGGGCTGGAGCTTCGCAAACCTGTCAACGAATGGGCCGACTCCCCCTGGCGGCCTGGCGACTCATCCTCAAAGATGGATTCATTCGATTTCGCGAAGTTTCTGTCGCTCGGCCCGCGGGGAAAGACATTCTCACGCTGACTCTCTTCGCGGCATCGCTCTTGGCGCTTCTCTTTTTGTCTCCGTCCCTGTTTGCCCAATCCACGGATGGTCAGGCGTCGAGCGCGCCGCCCTCCGATTCTCAGCTACAAAGCTCGCAGGATATCAAGCCGATTCCCGTCTTGCAGGCATCAGCAGGCTTCATTTCGACTTTTGACGGTGGAGAGCCGCACCTCGGCCCCATCATCACCCCCGTCTTGCTCGTTCCGATCGGCCAGCGCTGGTTGTTTGAGACTCGCGCTACGTTTGAATCGGATTTGACTCAGCAGCCCGGCACGAACGGTTTCCACGGGACTGTGGACAAAGAGGTCGAATACGCGCAGTTGGATTTCATAGCGAATCAGTACATGACGGTCACGCTTGGAAGATTTCTCACCCCGTTCGGGATTTACAACGAGCGATTGTACCCAGTGTGGATCAGGAATCTGGCAACCGATCCGCTGACTCTGCCCATCGGCGTTGGCCCCAGCAACGCAAGCACTGGCGCCATGGTGCGAGGCGGGTTCAAAGCCAATTCGAGTTTCAACATCAACTACGCGGTCTACTACTCCGCACTGTCAACGGTTTCGCCAGTGGATTCAAGCCGTTTCGCCGGCGTACGCATGGGCATATTCGTGCCCAAAGCGCGTCTCGAAATTGGCGGATCGTTTCAACATTTGCTCCAGGACGACCACTCCAATCTCTATGGATTCCATCTGATTTGGCAACCGCGAGCCCTGCCATTGGACATTCGCGCGGAAACGGCGCGTTCAACCACGGGTAGCGGCTATTGGGTCGAATCCGCGTACCGGTTGAGTCAGCTGCCCTTTGCACAGAATGAACTGCGGCGGACTCAGTTGGTGGCGCGCATGCAGCAGTTCTACACCGGAACGCTTCCAAACGAGTCTGTCCTGCCTGCGAACACCAATATGTTCGAATTTGGCATGAATTATTACTTTCAGGATGATTTCAGAGCAATGAGCAGCTACGGCCGGCAATTCAGCCCGCAAGGAAATGCGAATGTGTGGACGATTGGGCTGACCTACAGGTTGGTGATGCCGCTGGGACGCGGGGAGGTTCAGTGATAGGCAGAAGCGCTATTCTCGCCACGGCCTTTGCGGTGTTGATCGGTTCCACCTTTATGGCCATCGCGCAAGAGCGCAAAGACGCTCCACGCACCGCAGGCGCTGCTCCTTCCGTACAAGACCAGCAAACCCTGGCCGCAGCAAATTCAACAAATTCCACTTCAGCGCCTGCGCCAGACACGGATGCGGCATCCCGCCATACCGTGCGAACCGCCGTTCTCAACGAGAGGGCCGCGCGCATCGAGGGAGAGAAGAGATTCCAGACCAACTGCGGCAGGTGCCATGTGGCGCCGAGGAAGTTTCCACCGCGCGCCATGGCTACGATTGTGCGCCACATGCGTGTCCGCGCCATGATAACGGACGAAGATATGCGGCTGATTCTCCGCTACATGACGGAGTAACCATGAACAAGAGCGGAACCCTAAGCATAAAGTTTCCAAGGTTTCTAATTCCATTGGCTATCGCTGCCGCTTGCTGCGCTTCACTGTCGGCCCGAGGACAAACTCCGCCGCGTGTCATTGAGATTCTGGCGGATCACGACAGCCGGTTCAAAATCCACGGCCAGGAACAGCCACAAATTACCGTAAAGCCGGGCGAGAAAATCACTTTGAGGATCACCGCGATCAAAGCGAAGAATCACAATAGGGATGGCTCAATCCATGGATTCACGCTGCTGAGGGCTTCGGATCGCCAGCCTGTTGACGGCTGGGACTTGCTGCTCAAGCCGGGAACCCAGGAATTCACCTTGACGGCACCGAGCGAACCCGGCGAGTACGTGGTCATCTGCACCGTGATATGCAGCATGGACCACGAAGGAATGAAAATGCGGTTTCTTGTCGAGCCCTGAGCTCAACCGGAGACGATTTTGCGATTCTAGATGCAGTGAGGGAACGAACGATGGCCAAAGTCAGGACATGCTTTTTTTGGGCCGCCATTTTGATGGCCCTTATCCTGAGCGCTTCTTCAGCGCCCGGAGCGGACGATAAGACCTACGACGGAGAAATCAGCGATAGCCAGTGCGCTTTCGGCGTTCATTCGCTACACCGATCCCACGAGGAAATGATCGCCATGGGGCACGCAGGAAGCACGCCGGAAGAGTGCACGCGCTACTGTGTTCACAACCGCGGCGGTAGATATGTGCTCGAGACTAAACACGATGTCTTCAAGCTGGACAATCAGGAGCTGGCGGAAAAATACGCCGGGCAAAGGGTAAAGCTCATTGGCACCCTCGATTCCAAAACCAACCTAATCCAGGTCAAAAAGATCGAGCCTCTCCCCGCAAAGTGACCCGGTTGCCGCAGCCAACCGCACGGGTTCGGATTTGCATTCAACTCCTCAAGTCTCAAGGAACGGTTTGAACAGGCGTGACTTTGGTGTCGTCTTGTGTGAACACAAACCGCAGGCTCCACGCACTCGCAACGCTCTTTCCATTCACTTCCGGAGGCGTAAAGACCCACTTTCTCGCCGCTTGCAGGGCTAGATCCGCGAAAAACTTGCTCGGTCCGGGAGAATCCATCTCTGCATTTGATACCGCTCCTGCCGCGTCCACGTGAACCTTGATTCCTACGCGCACTCTTCCGCGGATCGTATCGCGCGCCTTCTGCGACACCTCGGGTAAGACCTGATCCAGGACGTCGCCCTTGGCTGAAACAATTCCAGCCCCAGCGGCGTACGCAGGCTGCCCCGAGTCAGAAACTGGGCTCGGCGAAATTGCGGTTGCAGGCTGCTCTTTTTCGCTAGTTGTCTTCAAAGAGTCCGTCGGGATTGGCTGCCCATTTTGCCGAACCGCTTGTCGTATTGCCGGTGGGCCAGACTTTGACGGCTTCGATGCTGCTGGCAGGCTTTCGGGTTTCGATCTCGGCTTTGATGAAACCGCGGGTTCGATTGTCTTTCCGGGTATCGGCTGGTTTGCCGGGTTTTGCGACGTCACGGCCGTAGTAGACCGAACTTGTGGCCGGTGCGTCAGCAGTCTGGGCACCGTCAGTATTGCTGCAAAAATCACCCCGCTCACCGCAAGCGGAACGATGAAGCGCGACCTCGTACCCGGTTCTCGGTACGGCGGCGGCCGATGCGGGCTACTCTGCAGCCGGGCAGCAGCTCGGAACGGCACCGACAGTGGGGTCGTGGGGTTGGGGACCACCGGAGACACCAGCCCGGCTGCAACGCTCAAAATCGGTTCCGACGCCGGAATGGCAGCAGATGCAGCAGCCGAGACAGAAGCAGAGGCCACGGCCGCCCGCGTATTCAGTCGTGCCGCAATGTCGGCGATGCTGATCCGCCGCTGCGGTTCCAGACGCAAACATTGACGAGCGATTTCCTGGAACGGCGCTGCAATATTGGCGGGAATCAGTGGCTCGCGTTGTGAACCTGGCTGCCAATCCGGCAAACGCTGCGTCATCACTTCAACCAGGGTCGCGCCCAGCGACCATACGTCGGAGGCCGGCGCCAACTTTCCGCCGGGCGCTTCGGGTGGATCGTACCCGCCAGATCCTCTCGAAGAGGCCTGCAATTCTCCGATTCGCGAAATCGTATCGCTCGAGAGCTTCAGTTGGTCCCTGCTAGCCAGTATATTTGCAGGCTTCAAATCGCCGTGCACAAAGCCCTTGCCGTGAAGGTATTCGAGCGCATCCAGAACTGGGCAGAGCATGTCGCGCGATTCCTCCGGCGTCAGCGCGCGCTGAGGAAGAATTTCGGACAGGTTTTCTTCCGCGTACTCCATCACCAAATACAACAGATTGTTGCTTGCGAGGTGACACCGCCCTGCACGGAGTATTCGCAGCAAATTGGGATGAGACAGTTGCCCCGCAAAATTCCAGTTTGCGAGTTGCGAATCCGCGGTCGCCGCATCTGCCGGAACAAGCTTAATGGCCGCTTTTCGCGGTTCGCCCTCGCCATACTCTGTCAGGAACACCGCGCTGTGATCGGTTCCCCCAAGATATTGCCGCAAGGGAAAGATCCCTTCGACAATCTGGCCTTCCCACTGTTTTGAGCCCTCAGTCATTTTGCACCCCCGCCTGACTGCGGAATTTTTCAAGTCTAGGCACTGCTTCGGTACTTCGCCCGGGAAAGGGATCTGGCTGGATGTCTCCATACTATCAATACTGCCTGCCCTTTCAACTGGTCCTCAGACCAGTGGTCACAAAGGCGCAACCCGCGGTCCTCAGACCAGTAGTTTTTTGCGATTCCAATCAGATACTCTGACAGCGATCACAGGATTCGATTCCCTCAAACTTGGGTGACCAGCCGTGTTCTGCGACCGCTGTGGACTAAATTTCCTGCCGAAACAATCCATTTGCACCCGGTGTCGGCGCGTTCCCACGCGTTACTGGTTTCAGCTGATGAGCTTGGTCACGTTGCTCGTCGCGGTGGCGGCCAATGGTCTTGTAGCCGTATTTCTTCTTCCCCGCTATGTCATGTCACACAAAGCGCACTTCATTTTTCGCGCTTGGTGGTGGTTCGACCAAAAAGCCGCCCTCTACGGCTGGGTCCTTTTCGCCGTCGCCTTATTGGCCTGGGACTACTTTGTCTGGAAAGAAGCCCGCCCGAAGGTAAAAGGCTGGTTCACCCGCAAACTGCTCACGCTCTCTCTCGCTGCTGGAGTCGCTCCGATGATCCCCTGGTGGATTCCCGCAGGCCAGCCTCCAGGCCAATTTCTCTCCATGATTGGCAAGTATCCCGGCCTACCGGCGATCCTTGCCTGGGGCGTCGTCCTGGTTGTTTCCGTCCTCCTCTGTATTGACGCGGAGTCCCGGGACTACCTCCTCGGGCATGGAAGAACTCTCAGTGTCATCAGTACCGGGATGCTCTTGCTCGTGCTGACATTAACCGTTGTCGGATGGTCGCTGACCTTCTGAACGCCTACTTTCCTTTGCCGTCGCGTCGAACGCTCGCGCCCTGCGCCCGCATAGCCGCGATTGCTATGTCTTGTTAAATAAGCGGCATGGCTGCCTTAGTCGAATATGCAACTCTGTAAGAACGTGCTCCAGGCACGCCGCTCGCTCACTGGGTTTGCGGCGTCTCGATCCGCTCTGCTGCGTCAATCCGTATTTCCGTCAGGTCGGACAGCAGATTGGCAGCCCAGCGATAGATGTTGTGTTCGCGCACAATCTGACGCATCCGCTGCATTCGGAGTGACTGTTGATCTTCGGGCATTTCGATCGCTCGATGGATCGCCTCGGCGACCTGTTGCACATCGTAGGGATTGACCAGCAGCGCGTCAGAGAGTTCGTGTGCAGCTCCCGCAAACGTGCTCAAAATAAGCACTCCGCGCTCGTCATCGCGCGATGCCACGAACTCTTTCGCCACTAGATTCATTCCGTCGTGAAGGGAAGTGACCATGCAGACGGACGCCGCGCGGTAATAGCGCGAGATTTCCTCGTGCGAGTGATGCTTCTTCAGAAAAACGATCGGCTTCCAGTAACCTGCCTGAAAGCGCGCGTTGATGCGGTCGGCTTCCGCGCTGACTTCGTCGAGGAACAGCCTGTAGCGATCGATATCCGTCCGGCTGGGCGCGCCTATCTGAACGAAAGTAAAACGGCGCAGGTAAGCCGGATGTTGCTCAAGAAAAAGCTCGATGCCGCGGAACCGCTCGATGATCCCCTTCGTGTAGTCCACGCGATCCACGCCCACGCCAAGCAGGCTGGCTTCGACGCCAAGCTCCGCGAAGAGTGCCGCGCGCTCTTTCCCGACGCTGCTCCCTTCCGGAATAGCCGGGGCCGGATCGGAGAACGCCACGCTGATTGGATACGGCCGCACGCGCGTAACGTGTCCCTGCCGGTTCACGGCAAAACGGTCCCACTCCGTCAGCGCTTCCAATCCTCGGTCTACCGTCTCGAGAAAATTATTGCAATGTGATTGCACATGGAAGCCGATCAGATCCGCCCCCAGCAACCCGTCGAGCAAATCCCGCTGCCACGGGCAGATGCCAAATACTTCAGGATTCGGCCAGGGTATATGCCAGAAGATGGCCACCCGCGCGTCCGGCCGCGCTTCCTTCACCATCCGCGGCAGCAGCGCGAAGTGATAGTCCTGCGCCAACAAGATCGGTGAATCCGTTCCTTCCATTTCTTCCAGGACGGCATCCGCGAAGCGTCTATTCACCTGCTGGTAGCGAAGCCAATCTTCCGGACGGAAGATCGGACGCGTGTGCGCAATATGGCACAGCGGCCAGAGGCCCTCGTTCGAGAAGCCCTCGTAGTAGCCTTTTTCTTCCTCGTCGCTCAGCCAGACTCGTCGCAACGTGTAACTCGGGTGATCCGGCGGCACGCGCAGGTGATCTTCCTTGTCCACAACTTCGCGGTCCGCGCTTCCCGATCCGTGCGCAATCCATGTGCCGTCGCAGGCAATCAGAACCGGTTGCAACGCAGTGACTAGCCCGCTGGCCGGGACGAGGTATCCAATGGAATGATCCTTTTCGTTGTATACATGCATGCAAGGCTCGCGGTTCGACACCACAAAGAGCGGCTTGTCTCGCAATTTGTTTCGCAAGCTGACTCGCAGCCGTTCGGCGGTCCAAAGCGAAGAGTGCGTATCCCGCAGCCGCGCTTCCTGTTCCGCGGTGGCCCGCGCCGCGTTCAAGTCCTGGGCAAGGTGTGTCACCTCCTTGTGTATTTGATCGAAGATTTCCCCTTGCGGCGGCACCGGCGGAATAGTTTGTGGCCCGGTGCGGAGCGTTCGCAGCCACTTCGCCGTGCGATTCAGAGGCCCCGTCAAATTCCACCGGACCAGCAGCAGCGCAAGCCCGGTAATCAGCACTGTTTGCACCAAGGCGTTCAGCAGTGAATCGCGCAGCGTGTAGGTCAGCCGCGAATCGATATAACTGGTGTCATAATAAATTGCGAGCGTCCCCGCCGCTTTTCCTTCCCGCTCGAGTGGAAGCTCGTACACGTAGAGCTGTAAGTTACCTTCGTGAAGGAATTCGCCTTCTCCGGCCATGTTAGTTGTGATCTTTGAAACAATTTGGGGGCGGGACTTCAATTGCGGCGGGAGACCTTCATTTATTGCCACCGCCCTGCCATCTCCATCATAAACAGCCAATCCCTTCAAATGCTCGCGCTGTCCGTATCTTTCCACGAAGCGCTGCAGCGACCGGGTCGAGTTCTGTTCCAAAGCATGTTCTGCCGTTTCCTGCAAGCTCTCGCCCAAATTCTCTGCTCTGTGGATGAGGTCGTGGTCGAGATTCCTCTTCTCCGTCCGGACCTGATACCCCGCAAACAGTAGCGAAATCGCGGCTACGCTAAGGGCCAGCGGCAGAGCCATCTTCGTCGTTGTGCGCATTTATGGCCCTCCGCAAGACAAGGACTCTGTGAAGTGAGTCGGGGGCTGGTCGGACTCCGTGCAGCGCCACGATTATAGCACTCGCGCAACAATCTCCGGCTTCTAATCCCTCTCTTGGGATACGGTTTTTTGCTTCGAGCAAAGCAGCGCGAACGGCCGCAATGGAATCAGAGCACTGCCCGCAAGGCCGCGTTCATCCGCCTACGCTGACGTCCCTTGTCGGAATTGTATTCGTCTTTCTTTGTTCCAGTCGATTCTTCAGTATGGTTGAACGCCGGAGCTCGGAGTTACCACCACATGCACCGCGACGTTTTTTCCGCTTTCCGAGCGGTATTCCACCATGGCTTGCGCTCCGACGGCCAGTTTGCCTTCCACACGTGTTTTGTCATCGATCAGGAACTGCACCGTCTGATCCTTCTGATTCTCTTTCGTAACACTTAGCTCGAACGCACCATCGCCCACGGAAGCGATTTTTCCTGACAAGGATTGATTTTCCACTGCGCCCTTCGTGCCGTATCCGGACTCCTCCGGAGGCAGCGGTTGTGCGAATACGGCTATGGTGAAGCACGTAACAAATAATGTAGCCAGAGAAAGAATGATTCGGAATCTCATGAAGTATTCTCCATTTTGATTTCGACCGGGAAGTTACTAAAGGCACGAAATGAGCCAAAGTGGCTCTTTTTTAGCTGTGTCCAGTAAGTGGCGCTATCTCAGTAAGTTATGTACTGTGATCGGTAACCGCATACCATCGTGTTTCGGGCCATCTCCGTGCAATTCTTGCTCTTGGCCCCTCTTTCCCACTTGCCCTTGTTTCCAAATGCCATTGTCAAACCACGAATGCACATCACAAGGGTCACACTCATCCTGGCTTCCTGGACCGCTCAGGTTCACCCAGGTAACTCCGCCGAGTTTGTGAATTCCCGATCTTCCCCATTGCGGTACTAGAGCGCCCCAGTGCCATGCAGGGAGCAAAATAGTTCAGAAATCGGTCCCCTTCCTTGACTTGCCGCTCGCGCGACGGAATAATGATAAAGCATGAGCGTTAGCACCGGAGGCGTTCAAGACGTGTTCCTTGATGTTAAAGAACTCGCTGTTCGGAAATTGCGCATCCGGAAGAGCTACGCCCCGGCCAGCATTGACTATCATTCTTCGGAGATCAAGCAGGTTGCCCCTCTCGAAGTCACCGCAACGGCTGAGTTGCTCGAAGGCCAGATTCGTATCGAGGGGCAGCTCGAAACTAAGATTGAGATGGTCTGTGCCCGTTGCCTCGAACCGGTTATCGAAGACGTGAACCGCTCTTTTGACCTGTTCTACGCACCCATGCCCAAGGGTGCCAAGCCGAAAGAAGACCGGCTCAAGGATGACGATACGGAGATTGGTTTTTATGAGGGAGATGGCCTCTTCTTGGCGGATGTGCTCAGGGAGCAGGTGCTGCTGGCTCTGCCGCTGAAGGTCATCTGCCAAAGTGACTGCCGGGGATTGTGCCCGAATTGTGGTGCTAACCTGAACCACGAGGAGTGCCGCTGCGAGACCCACTCCACGGACCCGCGACTGGCTCCTCTCGCGCGCCTAAAGCAGGACTGGCTGAAAAAACAATAGTTTCCAGGGCCGAAAGCCCATACAATCCGCCCACTGAGGCGGGAACGAGGAGTATTGCTATGCCTAACCCAAAAAGACGGCATTCGAAAAGACGGACGAGCACACGGCGAGCTCATGACTTCCTGGAGAAGCCGGCGCTCGGCGAGTGCCCGAACTGCCACGAAACAAAGCAGCCGCACCAGGCCTGTCCCCATTGCGGCTACTACAAAGGCCGCGCCGTGCAAGACAAGTCGGCCTGACGCTGCCTTTTTTCTCGCGGCTCCCATCCTGGAACTGGCGGACCTTTAAAGCGGTCGGATAAATCCGATGATCACAATCGCAGTTGACGCCATGGGCGGTGACAACGCGCCCCGCCCCGAGGTTGAAGGCAGTGTACTGGCTGCACGCGAGTTAGGTGTACGGGTGGTGCTTGTTGGGCAGCCCAGTGTCGTGCGCGCGGAGCTCGCCAAGCACGCGGCACCCAGCTTGCCCATCGAGATTGTCCCGGCAAGCGAAGTGATCACTATGGAAGATCACCCCGCTCAGGCGTTTCGTCGCAAGAAAGACAGCTCGGTCCATGTTGCCACCCGCCTGGTGCGCGAAGCCAAGGCCGACGGCTTGGTCAGTGCTGGCAACACCGGTGCCGTGATGACGGTGGCACGATTTTTGCTCGGTACTCTCGAATCCGTCGATCGGGTGGCGCTCGCTGCGCCCTTCCCGAATGCCAAAGGCGGCGTTTCCGTGCTTCTGGATGTCGGCGCCAACGTGGATTCCAAGCCCGAGCATTTGGTGCAATTCGCGGTGATGGGTGAAATTTATTATCGAGCGACCTTTGGCAACCGTCGCCCACGCGTTGGTCTCTTATCCGTCGGTGAGGAAGAGATGAAGGGCAACGAACTCACGCGCGAGGTCTACACGCGTTTGAAAAAGAGTCCCGTGCATTTTGTCGGCAATGTCGAGGGCGGAGATCTTTTCTCCGGAAACGTGGACGTGATCGTGAGCGATGGTTTCGTCGGCAATATCGCGCTGAAGATCTGCGAGGGCCTGGCCCTCCAGATTTTCGGCTTGCTGAAAAAGTCTATCCAAAGTTCTCTTGCTTCGCAGGTTGGCTTTCTTTTTTCGCGCGGCGCCTTGAAAGGTTTGAAGAAGACGATCGATTACACGGAGTACGGTGGTGCACCATTGTTAGGCGTTCGCGGCGTTTGCGTGATCGGCCATGGGCGCTCGAACGCCAAGGCCGTCAAAAACGCCATCCGCGTGGCCGCTGGTCTCGCACGCGCGCGCATCAACGAGAAAATCGAACAGGAGCTCTCGGCCGCGAGCGTTCTCGCATGACGGCTCAGGAGAGGAATTGACGATGGGCAAAGTCGCATTTGTATTTCCAGGCCAGGCGTCGCAGTACCCCGGCATGGGCAAGGAATTGGCGGAAAAGTATCCGGCCGCGCGCGCAGTCTTCGAGGAGGCTGATAAGGCCCTCGGTTTCTCCATCTCCAAAATCTGCTTTGAAGGCACCGAAGACGAGCTCAAGCTCACCGCCAACACCCAGCCCGCCATTCTAGCTTGTTCCGTTGCCGTCTATCGCGTTCTCGCGGAGCGCGGCCTCACTCCCGATTTTGTGGCCGGCCACAGCCTCGGCGAATATTCCGCTCTCGTAGCTGCCGGTGCGCTCAAGTTCTCAGACGCCGTCCAACTCGTCCGCAAACGCGGCGCCTACATGCAGGAAGCCGTGCCTCCAGGCGTGGGCGCGATGGCCGCCATTATGGGTTTGTCGCCCGCGGTCGTGGCGGATGCTTGCAAGCGCGCCGCGAATGGCGAAGTCTGCTCAGCTGCAAACCTCAACTCCCCCGAGCAAACGGTCATCTCCGGCCACGCCGCTGCCGTCAAGCGCGCCGTCGAGATTGCTTCTCAGCTCGGAGCAAAACGCGCCGTAATCTTGCCGGTCTCCGCTCCGTTCCATTCCGCGCTGATGATGCCGGCACAGGAGCGCCTGGCCCAGGATTTGAAAACCACAGCCTTCGCAAATTTATCCGTGCCTCTAGTGACCAACGTCGATGCCGACACCGTTACCACGGGTGACGAAGCCCGCGAAGCTCTCATTCGCCAAGTCACTATGCCCGTACGCTGGGAAGAATCCGTCCGCATGTTGATCGACGAAGGCGTGAACACCTTTGTCGAAGTCGGGCCGAGCCGCGTTCTGAGCGGCCTCCTGCGCCAAATCGAGCGCTCCGTAGCCACGCTCAACGTCGAAGACGAAAAAAGTTTGGCGGCCACCGTCGAGAAAATCGCCGGCGCCCGTTCCGACGCGGCATGAAGTAGCACAGACTTTAGTCTGTGCCCGCCGTTGTAGTGGCCGGTCTTTAGACCGGCGCTTTTTACGTGATGTGGGGATGCCTCTTCGTTTTTTGAACGTGGGTTTGAATCGAATCGTCAAGGTAAAGGGAAGGCAGGGGAAAAAGGTCGGATGTTCAGCCTAAAAGACAAAGTAGCCCTGGTCACCGGCGCCTCCCAAGGTATCGGCCGTGAAATCGCCCTAGCTCTAGCCGAAGCCGGCGCAAAGGTAGTCGTTGCCGCACGCAACGAAGAAAAACTCTCCGCTCTCGTCAACGAAATCGTAAACGCCGGCGGCGAAGCCCTCGCCATTAAAATGGACGTAGCCGATCTCGAACAAATAAAATCCGGCTTCAAGCAAACTCTGGAAAAATTCGCCCGTCTCGATATCCTCGTCAACAACGCCGCCATCACCCGCGACGGCCTGGCCCTCCGCATGAAACAAGAAGATTGGGACGCCGTGATCCGCACAAACCTGACCGGCGCGCACCTCTGCATCCAGCAAGCCCTCGCGACAATGATGCGCGCCCGCGCAGGCCGCATCATCAACATTACCAGCGTAGTCGCGCAAATGGGCAATGCAGGCCAAGCCAACTACGTCGCCGCCAAAGCCGGCCTCGTCGGCCTCACCAAAGCCATCGCCATCGAAATCGCCTCGCGCAACATCACGGTAAACGCCGTAGCCCCCGGCTTCATCGCCACGCCCATGACTGATGTTCTTTCCGACAAAGTGAAAGACGAACTAAAGCTTCGCATCCCGCTAGGACGCATGGGCACAGCCCGCGACGTAGCCTCCGCAATCGTTTTCTTAGCGAGCGACGAAGCCGCCTACATCACCGGCCACGTTCTCGACGTCAACGGCGGCTTGTACTTGGCATAACGAATATTTCGAGGATGCCATTCTTGACAGATTTACGTGCGAAAGCTACCGAGACGGAACTCGTCGCTGTGTTGGTGCTCCACGTGCGAGGCGGTGCATATCGGGGATGACGTTCTACGAAAGTAACGCAGGTCAATGAGCGATCCCGAAGACACTTGGCTGGGACATTATTAGTACAGGTGCCAAAGTCGCGCTGCACAAGCTAAAACTACTGAATTGGACGGAGAGCAAATTCTAGCTGGCGATACGCAGTGAGGTTGCTCGAAATTCACGCGACTTGCATGAATGCCGCGCAAAGTTGACCTTGCGCAGAGTGTTGCCTAGAATGGGCAGGTTGCCTGATTGACGATTTTCGAGTCCGTACCACGGCATTGGGGCCGATAGACTGTTACTGTACGTCGATGCACAATAAGCGATAGCAAATCGCGGAGGACACCGGAATGGCCAGTGTGGAAGAGCGCGTTAAACAAATTATCGTCGAGCAACTCGGCGTGGATGAAGCCGAGGTCACGCCGACGGCGTCCTTTGTCGACGACCTCGGTGCGGATTCTCTCGACCAAGTCGAACTTGTTATGGCGTTCGAGGAAGCTTTCGGAATCGAAGTTCCCGACGAAGACGCCGAGAAGATGACCACGGTGAAGGACGCCGTCGAGTACATCGACAAGCACGCCAAGGGAAAGTAAGCCACGAAATTATCACCTCAACAGGGAGCATCGAACCTTTGACTCGCCGCGTAGTCGTTACGGGTGTTGGACTTGTCTGCGCTTTGGGCATCGGCACGGAGGAATCCTGGAAGAACCTCCTCGCTGGCCAGAGTGGCGTTGGCCTTGTCACGCAGTTTGATACCACCGGCTTCGACTGCAAAATCGCCGGCGAAATTAAAAACTTCGATCCTTTCCTGTGGATTGAGAAAAAAGAGCTGAAAAAAATGGGCCGCTTCATTCAGGTGGCCCTCGCCGGTGCGGACTTCGCCGTGAAGTCCGCGAATTGGAAGCCCGAGGACTCGGATCTCGACGAAGTCGGCGTCTACGTCTCTTCCGGCATCGGCGGTTTCGACATCATCGAGCGCGAGCACAGGAAATTGGTCGAGGGCGGCCCAGGCAGAATCTCTCCCTTTTTCATCCCTTCCGCCATCGTAAATCTTGCAAGCGGCCATATCTCGATTCGTTACGGGGCCAAGGGCCCAAATTCCGCCACCGCCACCGCCTGCTCCGCCTCCGCCCACGCCATCGGCGACTCTTTCAAAATCATCGAGCGCGGCGCTGCCGACATGATGATCTGCGGCGGCACCGAAGCCACCGTCACTCCCATGGGCATCGGCGGTTTCGCTGCCATGAAAGCGCTTTCCACTCGCAATGAAGATCCCGCTCACGCCAGCCGTCCGTTCGACGCCGGCCGTGACGGTTTCGTCGTCGGCGAAGGCACGGGTATCCTCATCCTCGAATCCCTCGAGCATGCTCAAAAACGCAATGCTCCCATCCTCGCCGAAATCGTTGGCTACGGCATGTCCGGCGACGCCTATCACATCACGCAGCCTGCCGCCGACGGCGACGGCGCCTATCGCGTCATGCGAGCTGCCATCAAGGATGCCAAGCTCGCTCCCGAAGACATCGGCTACGTCAATGCCCATGGAACATCCACTCCGCTTGGCGACGTCATCGAGACGCGCGCTCTCAAAAGGGTTTTTGGCGACTACGCGAAAAAGGTTCCTGTCAGCTCGACGAAATCCATGACCGGCCATCTCCTCGGTGGTGCCGGGGGTCTCGAAGCTGGCATCAGCGTTCTCGCTCTCCGCGATCAGATTCTGCCGCCCACCATCAATCTCGAAACTCCCGATCCCGAGTGCGACTTGGACTACGTTCCAAACGTCGCTCGCAAGGCCTCTGTGGAATACGCGCTCTCGAATTCCTTCGGCTTCGGCGGCACAAACGCCGCCCTGATTTTCAAACGCTGGTCGGGGAATTAAGTAGCACAGACTTCAGTCTGTGCCTCGCCGGTGCAGTTGTAGTGGCCGGTCTTCAGACCGGCGCTCTTTGGTGAGACTGCCGGTTCTCTGGTTCTTAGATTCACTCAGTTGCGCAGCATCTCAGCCACAAGGACTAAATCCGTGAACATCATCGTCTGCATCAAACAAGTCCCCGCAAAAGACGCCCCACTCTCCATTGCCGGAAACTGGATCAAGGAATCCGACATCGGTTTCGAAATGAATGAGCCCGATAGCTACGCTCTCGAAGAAGCCCTCCGCCTGAAAGAAAAACACGGCGGCGAAGTCATCGCCCTTTCCATGGGTCCCGAGCGCGTGAAGCAAACCATCAAGGAAGCCCTGGCCAAAGGCGCCGATCGCGCCATTCACATCTCTGACGACAATTTCGCCCAACTCGACCCGCTAGGCTCCGCAAAAGCGCTTAGCCGCTGCCATCGCAAAAGAAAAACCCGACCTGGTCCTCACCGGCCTCCAGAGCGACGACCACGGCTTCGGCCAGACCGGCGTCCTCCTCGCCGCCCTTCTCGATCGTCCTCACGCCACCATCATCATGGCCATCGAAGTCACTGGCGACAAAATGAAGCTCAAGCGCGAACTCGAAGCCGGCTGGTTCCAGCACATCGAGTGCCCGCTGCCCGCCGTTCTCTCCATCCAGTCCGGCATCAACAAAGTCCGCTACGCCACTCTAAAAGGCATCATGGCCGCCAAGAAAAAGGAAATCGCCACCATCACTCGCGAATCCCTCGGCATCCAGCACGAGCCCACCCAAAAAATCGAAAAAATCTACGTGCCGACGAAAACCAAAAAAACCGAATTCCTAACGGGCACGCCCAAAGAAGTCGCCACCAAGCTAGTCGAAAAACTGAAGTTCGAAGCGCGGGTTATTTAGCCCCCGCCCCGATTCTATCGGCGGGAGTTTTGGGCAGAAGAACTTAGGAGGCACAGAGTTGGAGAGTTACAACGCAAGCTTGAGAATTCTGCGTGGGCCGCTTGCTGGTTCTATCCTTGCTGCCGTATGTGTAGCTTTTTCTTTACAAGCTGGGGTTGGGGATTCAGATGAAGTTCGCATTGAAGAATATGGCGTTTACAATGCTGTTCTTGGGAACGTCCAAATGCCCAAAGCCAACGCGCACGTGCTCATTATCGGCACCACATTGAATTTTAGATGCGGCCAGGACTCAGGAAACCCCATTGTGCTCAATGGCTGCGGCGGCATGGTCATGCCTCCCGACACTACGGAGCAAGTCCACGAATTGCTTCGCCAAAACTGGCCGCACCTGGAAAATTCAACGTGGGAAGATCTGGAAAAGCAAAATTCCCGAAGTTCTAAACTGCGAGACTCCTTTGAGACTTCCTGGAAGCACAAACTTGTTGGGCAGGATGCCCCTGATGAAGCCTCGAAGGAGTGGGATTCGCCCGATTGCGCGTTTTACCTTTCGAGAGTCGGATTGAATGAAAAGAAGACGGAAGCTGTACTTTTTGTCTTTTTTGCCTCCTATATGAAGGGCGTTCCTTCCACGGGCGATTACTTCCTGCTACGAATCAATAAAACAAGGGAATGGAAGTTGGAAGGAAGAGTGCAGTATTTCGTGTCGGATCAGCCATCCAATTAGGCTGGAGCCGCTATCCGATACGTGTTCCCAATAAGTGAGGAATGCATGAAAGTACTTGTTGTAAACGAGCTCCGCCAAGGCAAGTGGAACAACGCCAGCTTCGAAACTCTAGCCGCCGCCCAGCAAATCGCCAAGAGACACGTCCAGCACCATCAGCGCTCTAGTGATCGGCAAAGGTCGTAGCCGAATTCGCCGACGAACTCGCCTCAAAAAACGTCGCCGAAGTCCTCCAAGTCGAACACGACCTCCTCGAATCCTACACGCCCGACGCCTACTGCATCGCCCTCAAGCAAGTCATCGACTCCGCCAAACCCGATCTAGTCCTTTTCCCCCACACCTACCAAGTCCGCGACTTCGCTCCCCAACTCGCCGCCTCCTTTGGCAGAGGCATGATCGGCGACTGCATCGGCTACCGCCACGAATCCGGCAAACTCGTCTTCGTTCGCCAAATGTTTCAGGGCAAAACCGCCGCCGACGTCACCTTCCTGGGCGCCGCCCCGTGGTTCGCGTCCTTCCAATCCGGAGCCTTCCGCGCCGATCTTCTGGCAGCCCATCCCTCCGGCAAAGCTCCCATCAACGCATTCGCCGTCACACTGACCCCCGATCGAATCCGCACCAAGCCTCTCGACCTCTTCAAAGAAGCCAAATCCGCCGTCGACCTCACGCAAGCTCCCATCATCGTCTCCATCGGCCGCGGCATCAAAGCTCCCGAAAACATCCCCCAAGCCGAAGCCCTCGCCAAAGCCATCGGTGGCGAAATCGCCGCCTCCCGCCCCATCTGCGACGAAGGCTGGCTCCCCATGGAGCGCCAAATCGGCAGCTCCGGTCAAACCGTCGCCCCCAAACTCTATCTCGCGCTCGGCATCAGCGGCGCCATCCAGCACGTCGTCGGCATGAAAGGCGCCCGCACCATCGTCGCCATCAACAAAGACGCCAACGCCCCCATCTTCGAAATCGCCGACTACGGCGTAGTCGCCGACATCTTCGAAATCATGCCCGCCCTAACCGAAGCCCTCGAAAAATCCAAATCCTCCTAACACCACCTCCCACGTGCGCCAACACGCGCCCTTGCGCCAATACCCGCACCCGCGCCAACGAGTGTCATTCCGAGCGAAGCGAGGAATCTGCTTTTTCTTCTCTGTGCCCTCTGCGCTCTCCGTGCTCTCTGTGTAAAATGTTTCTCTTTCCCGTTTAAGGCGAGCAACAATGAAAACCGACTTCCTGCGATTCAACGGCGCTGTCGAGCGCGATCCCGCCATCGATGCGTGGATGAAACACCATGCAGGTGAATTGGGAACCATCGCGCATCAATGGTTTGAGCTGATGCGAAAGTGCGGCGACGAAGTCCGCGAACTCGTCCATGACGGCTGCCCGACCGCCTGCCTGGGAGACGCCCCCTTCGGCTACGTAAACGTCTTCACCTCGCACGTAAACGTAGGCTTCTTTCAAGGCGCATCCCTGCCCGATCCCGCTCGCCTCCTGCAAGGCACCGGCAAGTTCATGCGCCACGTCAAGCTGAAACCGGGAACGCCCACAAACGCCGCAGCGCTAAACAGCCTCATCGATGCGGCGTACTCCGATATAAAGGCCCGCGTCGAAAACGGCTAGCTACCTGATGTTGTTGTCTATCATTCCGAACAACCCTTTGGCCCAGCCCTTGTAACTTCCTTGTTGCCGACAATCCGCCGGCGACTCATATTTCGCTTCGCGAAACCACACTTTTGGCCGGTTGGTCCAAAATCTTACTGATAGTGGTATAAACCTTCTTGTTCGGCGTACGACCAAGAACCGAACCGAGCGGGATGGCACGGGCGGAACAGAGGATAGCGTGGGTAAAGTATCGAAACACCGTGTACTAGTTGCAGGAATCTTTTCACCTTTGCTTGCATTGGTATTAAACATCATTTTCATTCAGACCCTACTTGCATTGAGTTCCAATCCTGAGAACAATTGGCGGTTTCGCCTGTTCATTTCTAGTCTCGCTTTACCGGTTCCATTTCTAGCCACTCTGGTGCTGGCCTTGAAAGATCGTCGCCGTGCCGATCTTTCTCTTTCCGCGAAGATAGGTTTGGGGATCGCGGCACTTTCACTGCTACTTATTGCGAAGCCCGCGATGGACGGCCTTGCCCGTTCAAAACAGTCACGCAACATGGCAATGCACGACGTACCGGCCCCGATGTTTAGCAGTCTTGACATTCAAGGTAAGCTGCAGCGGTTGGCGGACTACAAGGGAAAGGTAGTGTTGGTAAACATCTGGGCGACATGGTGCGAGCCGTGCCGCAACGAGATGCCTCAACTAGACAAACTGTATCAATCTAGAAAAGGGCGCGGATTTATTGTATTGGGTATTTCTGATGAGACTATCGCGAAGCAGCAAGCATTTGTGAGTCAAGTCCCGGTTACATATCCGCTCCTAACGATCACTCCCGGGGTGCCGGCTTTTTATCGAGAGATTGCTAAGTATCCTGCAATTTTTCTCATCGACCGGGAAGGAAGGCTGCATCCCTCACCAAACGAAAGTCAGGGATTCGGAAACGTAGAAGAAGCTGTCGACTCTCTACTCAACGGCGGCAAATGAAAGACTGCAAGTGATCTCCGGTTGGCTCGATTCGGGGCGGATGACGGGCAATCCGGAAGCAATGCCTCCGGGTTGGCAGATTGCTGCCCATAAACGCGCTTGTGTCTAGCGATTCAATTTCGCTTGCCTGGTAAGTCGGACGGGCTCAACCGGGCTTGTTCGTCCCAGCGCCACTTTTCAACCAAGAAAGAACCACGCAAAATCCACTCGATGGTTCTAACCAGACTTACGCCGCCCCACTCGCTTGGCGCGCGGTCGCACGTAGTGGAACCGGATCAAATAAATATTCTCGCCTCGACCATGTTTCGCGACCTTGAGCAGGTCCAGCACGCCCAGGAATCCAGACTCCCGCGCCAGTTCAGGAGTAATATCCGGAAACCCTATCGGTTCAATCGAATCGACTTCAATCTCGCCTTCCTCCATCCGGTATCGCGCGCCGACTCTGACGCGGGGACTCATCCAGATTCGCACACTGCAAGTGATCTCTCCGCGACGTATCCCCTCGCGAAGCCGTTTAGTGAACACCATGAAGCAAAGTTTACGTCGAACGGCGCACCGCACCTACTTTTCAAAGCGCTGGCCCACCGCTCCGTACGTCCCGACTGAATTGGCTTGTCGGAATCTGACCCTGCGACCTCCGCTTTCCCATTTTGGTCCTTGACAAATAGTTACTTCAAGTGTATAGTCTCTCCTGTATATCACTGCGGTTCCACTCAGTCAGCGCCAGCTTCCCGCTGGCGTTCTTGCTTTCTGTGAGTGCCCCAAACGAGTGCCCTGCGCAGCTCTCGAAGAGCTGCTAGCTCGTCGGTCCCCGTAAGTTTAGTGGAATCAACACTTGCAATGCAGCCCGTAATCATATGATTCTAAACTGTTTAGCATGGAATCTAAGTTCTTTAGATGCAACACTTACAAAAAAACGGGGAGGGGGTGCTGACCGATCTATGGACTAGGCAAGCCCCAGACGAGTCAACCCGTCGCAATGTCAGCGGCCTCCGTAACACGCAGGAATTCCCGCAACCTTCGCGCTGTCAATCGTTTACTTCATAACTTGCGGACACCCCCGGGTGGGGGGTACAACACCACAAAATCCTTCCAGCCGTTGGCCACAACGCTGGACGAATTCCAGACGCTCGCTACGAAAGCCTCCTCGCACGCCCGCGCAATGTCATTCCGAGCGGAGCGAGGAATCTGCTGTTCAAAGCACTTGCCCGCATCGAACGATTCCATTTGTCCTATACTATTTGGACCCACATGAATTTCGATGACTACGAACAAATTCTCTACCAGCAGGACGATGGCTCGGGATGGGTTGCTGAGATCCCCGTATTGGAAGCCTGCTACGCTCTGATGAAGACTCCTGATGAAGCCAAGGCTGAGCTAAAGCTCGTTTTCGATATGATTATGGAAGAGCGCAGCGAGCAGAAAAATGCATGAAGTCCAGCGCGAACAACTCGAAGCCGACGTCCTGATTGTCGGCGCAGGCCCTGCCGGCCTCTCCTGTGCCCTGCATCTCGCCAATCTCATCAAGAAACACAACGACTCCGGCGCCAAGCCCCCGCTCTCCTCCGAAAATATCTACGTCCTCGAAAAAGGCCGCGAAATCGGCGCCCACCAACTCTCCGGCGCCATCATGAATCCCAAAGCCCTCGCCGAACTCGTCCCCGGCTTCGAAAAATCCGCCCCTCTCGACACGCCCGTCACCGATTCCGCCGCTCTCCTCTTCACCAAAAATTCCTCGTTCCGTTTTCCTATCACTCCGCCGCCCTTCCAAAACAAAGGCAACTACGTGATCTCTCTTAGCAAGCTCACCAAATGGCTAGGCGGCCTCGTCGAAGCTGCAGGCGTAAACGTCTTCAAGGAATTCGGCGGCGCGCAACTTATCTACGAAGGCGAAGGCATCGCCGGCGTCATCACCGAAGACAAAGGCCTCGACAAAAACGGCAAGCCCAAAGACAACTTCACTCCCGGTTACGAACTCCGCGCCAAAGTCACTGTCCTCGCCGAAGGCCCCCGCGGCTCGCTCACAAAAAATCTCGTCGCCACTAAAAAACTCGACAACATCAACCCACAAATTTACAGCCTCGGCATAAAAGAATTGTGGGACGTTCAACCCGGCAAAATTGCCCCCGGTTACGTCGCTCACACGCTGGGCTGGCCCGTCTCCACCGAAATGTACGGCGGCGGCTGGATCTACGGCCTCTCCAACAATCGCGTCTCCATCGGCCTGGTCATTGGCCTCGAATACGCCAATCCCCAATTCGATCCCCATGCCGCCTTTCAAACCTGGAAGACGCATCCGTTCGTCAAAAATATCCTTGAAGGTGGAAAGCTAGTCCGCTACGGCGCAAAATCTCTCCCCGCCGGCGGCTGGTATTCCATGCCCCGCAATTACGTTGACGGAGCCCTCATCATCGGCGATTCCGGCAGCTTCCTCGATTCGCAACGCCTCAAGGGTATTCACATGGCGATGAAGAGTGGCATGCTAGCCGCCGAAACAATTTTCGAAGCCCTGAAAACTGGCGACGCCTCCGCAAAAACGCTCAGCGCCTTCCCCCAAAAAGTCGACCAAAGCTTCATAAAAAAAGAACTCCGCGCCGTTCGCAATTTTCACCAATCTTTCAAATACGGTCTCTACGGCGGTCTCTTCCTCGGTGCCCTTCAACAAATCTCCGGCGGTCGCGGCCTGATCGATCCCATGCACGTCCACGCCGGCTACGAAGACTACAAAAAAATCAACGGCCGTCCCGCCCCCGAGCGCTTCAAAGGCGACGGCAAACTCACTTTCGATCGCCTCACCGACGTCTACCACTCCGGCACGCGCCACGAGGAAGACCAACCCTGCCATCTTCACGTCGCCGACCTGAACATCTGCTCCACAAAATGTGTGGTCGAGTACGGCAATCCCT
>CAVRAJ010000006.1:0-536278 GCA_963718945.1 uncultured Acidobacteriota bacterium
TTTTCCTCTGCCTAACAGGCAGCGTGTCCGCTAGTTAACGAAACCCCAATGCCATTTAGTTTCGCGAGAGAATTTCCGACCCCACGATGGTTTTGTGACGGTGACTTGCGCCTCGTCTCAGGATGAGGTCCGGGAGCTTGTTGCACTATTGCACCACGAACAGCGTTGGCTCGACGATGGCGTGGGCTTCGGGATTGTAGTAATCATAGAGAATCGAAGGCGCTGAAAGAGCCTTCAATCCAAAGCGAGGCTTGAAGGTGAAGGAGAACTTTGTGCCCCCAGCATGCGGCCAGAGGTACACAATCAGCCTGTCGGGTAACACGTCATACTCATTTATATCCCAGCCAGACGCCTTCATCGCTTGCTCAAGCGAGCTCCGATCGACATCTGCACCTGGCGGTAAACCAATTTCGGCAAGCAACATTCCGTAACCACGGAAGCCGATTCTTTCGGCATCAACGTTGCACTGTACGTTTTCACCCACACTCGGCGATTGCTTGTCGAAGTGAACTGTGAGTCGAAGTGCGTCTGAAACCTTTGCTTCCTGATGAAGATCACTTCCCACGCCGGTATGTGTCCAGGGCACATAGTAGTCAGCAAGCACTTGAACCGAGGCACGTGGGGATCCAGTTGGTCGGCGAATCTCGATATGATGTTTGCCGGGCGGCACCAATTTCGACAGGTCGACATCAAGCGGTCCACTCAACGCATTGGCGGACGGCAAATCAATGGAAAGAGTCTGCTTACCGTCGACTGAAACAGCAGCTTTCGACGCAACAGTCGCCGTGTTTCCATATTGATTTGAGTGATTGTCCTTGCGAGAAGTCAACGAGGCTATCGCATCCAATACGTTGATCGTGGCTTGCGTGGAATACCAGATGCCGTAGCGGTCCTGATTTCGAAGGAGAAATAGCAATCCGCGCGATATCAGAGTTTCCGAATCGTCCGAATTGTTGTCGTTAGCGAGCGTCTGTAATACAAGGGCTGTCGTTTCCACCCTTCCGGCCAACCCCCACCCGTAGAAAGGAGTGTTCATTTCAAGCGACCAATAACTGGAATCGCCTTCGCGATGCTCAAGTTTGCGCAACCTCGCGACACTGGTCGCAAACACTGACGTGTCGCCAGCACCGAGTGCTGCCAGAGCATACGACGAAATCACGTAGGGCTCGTCAATTCCTTCTACCTGCGGTTGGAGATAGGTCAAGGCGCGCCGTACTGCGAGCGAAGCCGACTTGACGACCTGAGAATTCCCGCCAGAACCGTCAGCAGTCAGTTTTGAAGTGACGATCATTCGCGCAATATACGCGGTCAGCATGGCGCTTCGCCGAGAATCTTCGTTCCCCTTCCAGTCTCGTGCCACCCAATGACCATCAGGCTGGACCTGATTCAGCACCCAAGAAGCCGCTTCTTGGATGACGGAATCGTCGACTGCGATGAATTCGCTGGCGTCGCTCAGAAACTTGATCGCGTACACCGTCAGAGCTAAGTCTGCGTCTCCTTTGCCCCAATACGAAAATCCTCCACTCGGAGCACGATAGGAGAGGAGCCGTTCATAACCAATCTGTGCATAGCGACGCGCTCGAGGTACAAGTGGAGATTGCTCGTACCCCGCATCTTTCGCGTATTTGAGAAGCAACACGCTAGGATAAGTCGACGAAATCGTCTGCTCACCACAACCGTAGGGGCGTTCTAGAATCGCCTCAATACTCTCCAATACGTGAGCTGCCAGATTCGGGTAAATCTTCAGAGTGGTTTCCAATGAACCGGAAATTGCAGTATCGGGAACCGTCAGGTCCAGGGAAGCTGCATCGCCGAAAACCTGACTGACACTTTCCGTCTTCTCCTCGCCATTCGGTCGCACGGTAACGGATCTGGAAATGGTGTCGCTTGCTTCGGCACCGATCGCACTAACTTCTTGTTTTCCATCTTTTGTGCCAGCCACAGCCCTGAAGAGGAAGATATCTCGCGCGGAATCTTGTGGCGAAACGTCGGTCTTCAGTGTCATTGGGCTTAAGGTTGCGAACCATGTCGACGGTTTCAATTCGACGTTAACCTGAAGTCGCCGGTCGAGGTAATTGCGGAGCACCACGGGCAAAGCTATTTCATCACCAACTGTGAGGAAACGCGGCGGGTCATGTTCAACAAAGAACGGCTGAAAGGCACGAATGTCTTTTTCCGCAGTGCCCATCTCCCCGTTCACCGTCGAGGCGACAGCCGAGAGCTTCCACGTCGTGATGTTGTCAGCCAATGGAAATTTGATTTGAGCGCGGCCTTTGTCGTCAGTCACGATCTCCGGTCTCCAGAGCAGCGTTTCCGGGAAATACTCGCGGAGACGAGGAGTTGAGACTTGAGGTGGAAGCGAAAGACTCGAAATCCCTGATTTTGTAACTACCGAAACGGTAGCGGTAGAAGTCTGCAATACGACAGGTGCGGCCTCGACGGTGACCGTTTGACTGACTGAACCAACGTTCAGTCGCCCGTCTAGGCGGGTGACATTCGACGAACGCACTGGTACATTGGTGATCGCATACGTTTGAAAACCAGGCGCTGAAAACTGCACCACGTAGAATCCCGCAGGCAGATTCCGCAACAAGTAGTCCCCTTCATTACCAGTCTTTGCAGTGAAAGTGTCCTCGGTTGTGGCGTTCTTGGCGCTAATTTCGGCACCGGGAATCGTCGCCCCCGTAGGATCAGTCACAGTACCCGCAATAGCGCCGCTCGATCCCGCTAAGACTGTGTGATCCCTCATGGGAACGGGCACTTTGTCCTTGCTGCTCTGCTCGACGACACCGCGAGAGAACATCGCGACATCAAAATCATCCGATGTACCCCCAACCCCATCTTCCCCCGCGCTCCGGACGTAAACCCAATTGATTTTTTGTGTCACGGGGACTGCACTGGAGCGCTGTCCTCCTTTTTGCTCATATTGTTCGTAACTCTCCACGGCTAGATCATCGGAGTATCGAGCCTCTTGGCGGAAAGTCGCATAGTAGGGATGCCCCCAGGCGTCCCGAAGTCCATCCCAGCTAATGCCCGAACGCTCCAGAGCTTTCCTTAGTTGTTCGAGGTTTTCAGGAAACAATTGGTTCTCTTTGAAATATGCAGTCAGCGCATCATCCAATTGAGCCTGCGTGGCGGAGAAGTAGTCGATACCGACTGTGGCAAGCGAGAAATCATCATCGGAGGGATTGGTCTTTGTATTGAACCGTCCATCAGGCCCCGCGCTGGTAACTGTTACAGTAAATTGAGTTCTATCAACTCCGAAGGACAATTGGTATCCATGCCCCCAAGGGTCTTTCAATGAGTCAAAGTCGATACCCAGTCGCGTTAGCTCAGTCTTGAGCGTTTGCGCATCTCTAATGAATCCGCCAGCGCGGGCATGATATTCGTTCACGGCCCGGCCTATGGCCTCATAATCCGGCTTAAAATATGCCCACGTCATCTTAGCCACGACGAAATCATCTTCCGTGCCGAAAGCCTTGTCCGGCCCCGCGCTCAAGATTTCCAAGACATCCCACTCACGAGCGACGCTGAATCCAGCGCGGTAGGGCGTTCCCCACGGGTCCTTAATGTCCTGCATGCGGTATCCAGCAGCCGCCAAGTAACCGTCTAGAGTGGCTTCAGTCTTGGGATACTCACCCTTCTGCTCGTAACGGGTGTCCAAAGCCCTGCGAATCGGCTGAATCTTGGGATCGATCTCTGATGCAAAGAGTTTGTGCAAATCTGCAGAACTCGAATCGCTGGCAAAGGTTTCGGGCCATGGCGAATTCCCTTGCAGAAGGATTTCCGCAACGAGTTCCAGACCGTCCGGAAGTGGCTTTGTCAGGTCAATCTTGTCCAAGTCACTTCTGCGGATTCCGCTGAGCTCCGAAGTCCCACCCCAGACATCGCGGAAATTGTAGAAGCCTCCTTGCCCGCCGAATTCACGATCAGTTCGCTCTCGTTCCTCCACACCTTTATCGACAACTACGAGACCTAACGCACTCTTTGCTTGTTCACCGTCAGCACCGGTGACCCGCAAGTCCGCTGTGGCCTCATCCCCTGGTCGATAGACCGACTTCGCAAGCTTTACATCTACCTTGAGTTCGTGGTCTTTCGGAAATAAGACTGTATGTGCGCCCACGACCGCTGAATTGTAATAGTCATCGCCGGGCTTCAGGCCGAATGCATATGCGAGAATGGTCACGTCGTTCTGAAACTTATCGCCCCCGTCAAACACAACGTCGGCGTGTCCATGCCGAACACGCACCAGTCGAGAGGCCAGGACTTGAAAATCGTGCACCGCTTCAACCACAACGGTGACTTCAGGCTGGCTCGTTGCGAGTTGAACTTCAATCGGTTCACCTGGCTTGTATAGAGTTTTGTCAGTCTCGATGCGGATTCCGGACCTATCGGAGTACCACATTGATTCTGTGTGATGGCCGACCTCGCCCTTATGATCTCGTGCCCGAAAACTCAAAGAAAAATCGTTCGAATCACCGACGCTCGGAATAGTTAGGCCGCTGACCTTTGCCACTCCGTAACGATTGGTATGAATCCGTCGAAGGGGCTGTTCCACTGGCGCTGAGAGGGCAGCGTTCTTTGAAGGTTGGTGCCCATCCACCCAGTTGATTTCAACGTCGCATTGGACCGGAGAGCCGTCCGCATAGTCCGTCGAAACATAAAACTCTAGAGGGAGTCCATTCGACTGGGAACCGCTCGATTCAATCACATATACGTGAATCGGATCCTTCGTTACGCGCAAGTCGAAACGGCGCTGCTCAGTTCTCCCCGTCGAGGAATCCGTGTAGTAGGCGGCAAATGTGAGGTCACGGAAGCGCTCGTAGTCATCTCCCTGTAGTTGTCCATGGTCTTTTGTCAGATCTACCTTGGCCACGTAGCGGCCCTGGTCGTCGGTATCGCCCTCGTACTTTTCGCCCTCCTTGATATCCCATTTCTGCTCGCGGTAATTCCATTGGCGCTCGGTTTCCCGAGCAAGGCGAACATGCCCATGACGGACCGGTTCTCCAAACAGGTAATCCGCGCGGATTTCGATGGATGCATTCTGGTCGGGTAGATAGTAGGTTCGATCTGGCTTGGCCGTTACAGTGAAACTCGGAAGCTCGTATCTGCTGATTCTAGCGCTGGCGGAGGCACCAGAGTCCTCATAGCGACCCTCGCCAAAATTTGCTTGAATTCGATACGTTCCTAGACGGAGGTTATCGGGAATCTGCCAATCCGCAGCGGCAATTCCAAAGCGCGATGTTTGCAGCTCCGTTCGATAAACGAGTGTTTCTTCAGGATCGAGAATCTTTAAGATTACTGACTCGCTTGCGATGGCTTTCTTGTTGATGTCGAACGCCATCAGACGGGCATGGAGCGCTTGTCCAGGCTGGTAGAGAGGCTTGTCAGTGCTCACCGATACATTCGAGAAATGATTCACGCGGAAAGCACCATCTGCATTCGATGAAAAGCTGCCCAGTTTTCCAGTCACCTTCACATCGATTTCGTCCGTGTCGACGTTATCTGGCAGTGTGAACTCCAGCGTCGCAAAGCCCCGTCGATCCGTAAGAGCAGGTCTCGTGAGCAAGGGATTGTTGTCATCTGTGTCGAGATCGAGAGAAGCCTGGACAGAAACTCCTGGGACGGGGCGAGCCGTCACCGGATGAATCGCACGAATGCGGGCAGCGTAACGCCCACCCTCCTTGACGAACGCGGGACCAGCCACATGCAGTTCGAAGATTTCTGGCGTGGCTTCGCCAACCGAAATGATTCCAACGACGGGCGTAAGTGATGATTCACCGGGGGAAATCGACGAGATTGTGTAACGCAAGCGGTACCAGAGAAGATTGCGTCGATCTGGATTCTCATTCTGAGCGAACGCAGGGGGTAAGACGATTTTCAACTTCGTTGAACCGGCAGGAAGAGAAGCATCTTGGTCCGCATGAACCTGAACTACGCCTCTTGGGTCCACCAATTCAAGCAACACATGCGCAGAGACCTTCTCGTGCGATAGATTTTCTACTGGCAGATCGACAATCGTGTCGTCAGAGTGAATCTGGATACGAGTGGCAGTCTCATTGACCCGAATGCCAACTTGGGCAAAACACGAGCCGACGAGGATAAAACAGAGAGCGATTGTCCAAACGAAACGGCCTGCTAGGTAGCGCATCGATCCCACCCCAGGATTACGAATGCGATACTACCACCGTCTATTGGTACGGTGCTTCCATGGGGCAAAAGGTTGGCTAGAGTTCGAAGGCGGGTAACAATAAGCCATGAAACAGCAGGTGCAATTTTACTTTCCCTAGCTAACGAAACGAAAAGGCTATATAGTTTCGTTAGGAAATTCCTAACGAAACGATGGTTTTGTGATGGCGACGCCAACCAAACCCAACAGCCGCCTCGGGACCTACGTCCTCAAGACCTTCAAGGACGAGTCCTTCCGGGCCTACGTGCCCGCCGCCATTGCCACCGGACCCGCCGCTGGCCCTCCAACCGCTCTTGCCTCTGCTTGAGCAGGCGAACCAGGCACTCGGGCGCTTGGACGGACTCGCGTCCATTTTGCCCGACCCCTCGCTCTTCATTTACCTCTACGTTCGAAAGGAAGCCGTGCTCTCTTCGCAGATCGAGGGCACACAATCGTCGTTTTCTGACCTGATGCTGTTTGAAAGCGCCGAAGCCCCTAGCGTACCGCTGGAAGATGTTCAGGACGTTTCAAATTATGTGGCAGCGATGAATCACGGTCTTCGCCGACTGCGAGAAGATTTCCCGCTGTCTCTCCGTCTGATTCGGGAAATTCACAAGATTCTCTTGTCCAAAGGGCGCGGCAGCGAGAAGCGGCCCGGCGAATTCCGCGAGACCCAAAACTGGATTGGTGGCACGCGGCCCGGCAACGCTGCATTTGTTCCGCCGCCACCCGAGAAATTGATGGAATGCATGGGGGCACTCGAAAAGTTCCTTCATCGCCAGCACGAAGACCTGCCCCTTCTCGTGAAGACAGCCCTCGTGCATGTGCAGTTCGAAACCATTCACCCCTTCCTGGACGGAAACGGACGACTGGGCCGCTTGCTGATTACGTTCTTGCTGTGCGTCGCTGGCGCTATCCGCGAGCCGATTCTTTACCTCAGCCTGTATTTCAAAACTGAATCGGCAGAAATACTATGAATTGCTTGACCGCGTCCGCACCCACGGAGATTGGGAGACCTGGCTCGAATTCTTTCTAACAGGGGTGAAGGAGACCGCTCAACAAGCAGCCGATACGTCGAGGGAGATACTCACGCTCATTGAAAAGGACCGCCAGAAGATCGAGGAGCTTGGCCGCCCTGCTGGATCGGTTCTGCGCGTTCACCAACACCTTCAACGCAAGCCGATCATCACGATCCCGGCGACAGCCGAGCAGCTTTCTCTCTCTGCGCCTACTGTGGCGAAGGCTTTGCAGCACATGGTGAAGCTCGGCATGGTTCGCGAGACGACCGGCAAGCAGCGGCATCGGCTCTTCACGTATCACCGCTACCTGGAAATCCTCAACCGGGGCACCGAACTGCCAAAGCGAGCTATTGGCAGTAGCTAACTGCGACAGAATTGAGGCTTGGGATCACATGAACTGTCGCGGGGAAGGGGAAGAGTCATGAGTGATTCTAGCGGTCCGGACGAGAAGAAACCTTGGATGAGTGGTGGCCCGTCGATGTATCGGGAACCCGCTGAGAGGTTGCCGATGGACGTATTTTCCTACACGAGAGAGGCTGGGCATTGCCTCCAAGAGAGGCGATTCCTCGCCTGCGTTGCGATGGCCTCGACCGCAGTCGAGCTCATCCTAAATCGCGATCGACGTCTCAGAGTGCTGCCTAATTTCAGGGCATCAGATGCGTGGGCGTACCTGAACAACCGAACTCTCCGGATTGCACGAGAAAACGGTCTACCAACAGATGCTCTCCTTTCACTAGGTGACGATCTCGATAGCAACAAACCGATTGCGTTCGTACAGTTCCGAAACAAAGTCGCCCACGGAGAGATATCGAACCTAGTGAGCGATCTCAGCGATTACGACCCCAGTGCTGAACAGATGGCGGTTGACCAAGAGAGCAAAATGCGAAGCTTCGTCAGTGAATGGTTCGATACGGCTCCAGACGTTCAGGAGGGACACATACGTGGGAATCGCTGGCCTGATGCGGTTTAACTCCGGCCACTTGGTTTGCGTTCCGTGGTCGTACCACTCAAAATCCTGCGAGATCCAAGTTCCGGCGCGCCCAACAATGTGCCACGCTCCCGTTTCCTTCGACAGGTAAAGATAGGTTCCTTCCCCACAGAGGCCGCAGTAGGTGAGCTGCGCGTAAACAACGGCATGCTTTCCGCCCAGATCAAATCCGACGCGTGAAAGGGTGATTACACCCCAGCTTTTCCGCAGAAGCGCCCCGAGCTCGACGGCGTTGGGGGAATCCGTCTGGCCGGGACGATAAGTCTTGTCCAGCTGTTCCTGGCTGACCATTGTGAACAGGTGGGGAAGGCGAAACCTCGGCGGAACGTGGAACCGGAACAAATTCTTTGTCGTGTAGCTGGCTCTTGCGCTGAGCGGTAGGCCCAATCTCTCCGAATGGAAGTTCGAAATGCCGAAACGGCCCGCAGGCTCTGTCGTGTCAAGGATCACGTAGTGCGAGACATCATCACCGCTGAAGGTCTCGCGAATCGTGACCTCATAGATCGCAAATTCCTCCGAATTCCAGTGCAGAATCCGGATGGCCGAGCAAACAACCAATAAGAGCGAGCCCAAAGCTAAGGCCCATCGAAATCGTGCTCGGCGAGTCATTTCTTCAAAGAGACACCACGACCTCTCAGATTGTTCCCCAATGCGTGGTTCTCTATGTTCCTGGGAACTTCTCGCGCCACTCGTCCCATTTCTCTTTGAGCGCAGGAAGGCTCAGCTCTAGATTCCGGCGAATGTTCTCGCGGCTATTCATTCGGTGAGGAAACGAAACTGCCTAGACACCCCAGCGGTCCGGTTCAAGCGGGCTGATTTGCGAGATAGAGAACGTTGTCAGCAACCTCCCAAACCAGGCCTGCGCGACTGTTGTCGGGGGCGACTACGAATGCATCTCCCTCCTGGCGGGGCTCGGCCTCGAAGTCGGTGATCTTTCCGAAAGTGAAGCCTTCCACTACAACGTCTTCAAGCACCTGAAAACCATGATAGACCGGCGCACCTGCAGGTCTTGCTATCAACGCTCGCTCTGTGGGAGAGTCGCTGGCCGTATTGGGATCAACGGCGAGCAGTCGTCCTTTCAGTTGTTTTCTCATATCGTCCATCTGATTCTCTCGGTCGAAATATACAGTGTCCAACAATTCGCAGTGACTCAGTTTGAACGGATAGCTGAACGAGGAGCGTGACAAGAGCTTTCCCACGCGCGCCAGACGGTGTCTGATGTAACACCGAACGGTCCACCCTGGGATAAGAAAAATCAAAGATTCCCAAAAATACTTGGAGAGATTTTGCTCTAAAAATCCCTCTATATAGGTGAGGGGGGAGAATGCTCGCCGGGTTCTCCCAGCGACCTAGGTCAGACCGTCCCACGTCGGCTTGTCCGGGCGTGGCAACGTTCCGGCAACCGCGCGCTCTCTCCCGGCTTTTGTTCGCCCCTCACTGTGGGCATATAGACCCTGTGAATATATCAGGACGCGATATCGCTCCAACCCAATACTCAAGGGATCGTTTTCCCAGTTGCCTGATGAGTGAAAGCCACTTTGAGGACAGGGCTGTAAGAGACTACCCGAAATGCTCTTCAGTACCAGACTTCAGGCGCAGGAGTTTTTCGCTTCAGCTCGGGGCATAGAAGTGGACTTCACCCTGGCGCTTCACCCATCGCTCTTGTTTGCTTCACCCTGGCGGTGAGCAGAACTTGTAAAAAACAGGTGAAATACATCGTGAAGAAAAGCCCGGAAGCACGCGGCAAAATTCGGATGGGGCGCGCCACGGAGTCCAAGGAAGCATTTGTAAAGCACACGGCATTACATCTAGTAGCCAGAAGGAGTTGAAGTGCTGTACGACGCCTTAGCACTGCACGTAGCCCTGGTCATAGTCGTGAACCCCAACCGTAAAGATCATCGAAAACCAGATTTTGTCGGTGAGGTTTCCCCGTTTTTCCCCCTCTGTATAGATGAGGAGAGTTTTTGCTCAATGCCCAACCACGAGCGTGGGACCGTCGCCGTAACCCGTCAAGCACCCCGGGGCGACAAACCCACAGACCTTGCGGGAGCAATTCAAGCATCTGCAGGTAGAAGGCTGTGCGATTACCGTAGGTACCCGTCTCCTGAATGGCGAGGCAACGACCACAGTTATGCCGTGTATTTTGCTATGCAGGTCCTCCGCCGGGTCGCCGCAGCAGACGACGAATCCGCTGAGACAGGGTGAAGAGGATAGAAATGACGCTCTGCACTTTTTCCCTTGTCACTTTCTTCACCTTGTAGCGGAGCGAAGTCCTTGTCCGACAGAGGAACGGAAACGCCGCGAAGAGGAAAGACGCTGTGGACAAAACATCAAATCGGGCGGGAGCGACCCCACTTTTTCGGCTTTCAGCCGCCCAAAAAGTTCGTGGGGTCGCTCCCGCCCTCCGCACGCTGGTCGCGTGCTCTAGGATTGCCGCGTAGGGATGCGGCAAACAATTCGTAATGCAGGCTGCACTACATCTCGAAAAGGAGAAGGAGGAAAGAACATGGCACTACTGAAAGCACCCTCGAAACAACCAAAAACTACAACCCTGCAGGTTCGCCTGGAGGAAGAAGTCAGACACAACTTGGACAGCTACGCCGAGTTCATCGACGCAACCCCGTCCTACGTCGTGAGCGAAGCGCTCAAGCTCCTGTTCAAGAAGGATGACGAGTTCAAACGCTGGCTGGACCAACGAGCCAACAGTGGCAACCACCAGCAAACCGAAGGAGGAGTCCACACCAAGACC
Organism: uncultured Acidobacteriota bacterium; assembly: GCA_963718945.1. Classification (GTDB taxonomy): domain Bacteria; phylum Acidobacteriota; class Terriglobia; order Acidiferrales; family UBA7541; genus Acidiferrum. Next base: position 10,926 of record CAVRAJ010000006.1, read on the forward strand.
GCATAACGCACATGAAGCCACGTTCAAACCAACCCGGCGCGCGCGAGAATACAGCGTCTTCCCGACAGCATGCCTCGCGCCTTGCACCAGATATCCATTCGACTGCCATCTGCATTGAAGGAAAAGACCCGGCAACGCTAAGGTCTTCGCTCCAGAACAGCTCACCAGCAGAACACTTCGAGAACCCGTTGCATGCCGCGCCACAACACGCGGCCACAGGGGGAGATCGCGGAGGCGAAAGCCATCTCCTCACTGTTCATGAAGTCGCCAGCTTGTTGCAAGTGCCCGTGTCCTGGGTCTATGGACGAATGCGAAAACGGTCTAGGGAGCGATTGCCGGGCTACCGGCTTGGGAAGTATTGGCGTTTCAGCGAGGACGAAATACTGGCATGGGTCAAACGTCAGTGCGGAGGTCAACATGTTGCTTGACTCCAGCGCTACACTCATAACTGACGCAGAACAAGCCAAACGGGCCATCGAAGGAGGAACGATGGTTCGCAGGCGTTTTCAACGAGGCTCGCTATTCAAGCGGGGCAAACGCGAGAAGGTTTGGGTTGCCCGCTGGTGGGAGGATGTCATCAACGCTGACGGAACAATGGGAAGGATGCGCCGGTCAATTGTAATCGGTACCGTCGCAGAGTTCGCCACGCGCCGTCTCGCTATGCGTGCTCTCTCAGAGCGGCTTCGTTCATTGAACAGCGGAAGTCAGCGGCCACAGACCATGCGCACGTTGAAAGATTTCGTGCAGATGGACTGGGAACCCGTTGTGCTCCCGACACTCAAGTACGCAACACAAAGGCATTACGAATACATGCTTGGCGTTCATTTGATTCCGGTTTTCGGTGAACGGCGGCTCCCCGACATTTCGCGCGAAGCGATCCAGACTTTTCTCGCAGCAAAGCTTCGCGATGGGTTTGCCTGGGAGACCGTGCACCACATTAGATGCGCGCTAAGCAAAGTGCTGGGCACGGCGGAGGAATGGGATTACATCTCCGACAACCCAGTACGCAAGACGCGTCTCCCAAGAAGGGAACACAAATCGGAACGGTCCATCCCGACTCCGGAGCAAATCAAACAGCTACTCATTGCTCTTCCAGAGCCATCCAAATCCGTGGCCACGTTGCTGGTTCTAACGGGACTTCGGATTGGTGAGCTTCTCGCGCTTCGCCGGAAGAGCATCGATTTAGATGCGAGGACGCTCCGCATTACGGAAACCGTTTACGATGGACACTTCGACAGCCCGAAGACAAAGCGCAGTGTCCGTTCCATTCCAATTGGGTCCGAATCCATCTCCATCCTTTCCGCTCTGCGAAGTAAGGCAGGCGATCCTGACAGCTTGGTATTTTCAACCTGTTCGGGTCAGCCATTGTGCAGACGGAATCTCTTGCATCGTCACTTGCAGCCCGCTTGCGAAGAACTCGGTTTGCCGAAGATTACCTGGCATTCCCTGCGTCACTGCCACGCGACGTTGCTGGATGCTGTAGGAGCGCCGCTGGGAACGGTACAGGCGTTATTAGGCCACGCGTCGTCTGAGGTCACACGGCAGATCTATCTGCACGCGATCCCTGCGGAGCAACGCCGAGCGGTAGAGGGAGTGGAGAAACTTCTTATTGGACCCAAATGGACCCAAGTTGCTGGAGTCGTGCAAAGGCCAAATTAGCAACAGATTGATTTGCGGGCAGATAGTTGGTGGACGTGACAGGGTTCGAACCTGCGACCCCCTGCTTGCAAAGCAGGTGCTCTCCCAGCTGAGCTACACGCCCACCGCGGGAACTCTTAATCATTTTAAGGCATTTGCAGATGTTCGCAAGCTCCGAAACAACACTTTTGCCGTCGTGTGTCAGAACTTTGCCAACTCACCCGACTCCACAGCGCCGGCGCGTCAACACCCAAGACAGATCCCTGTAGATTTATAAATACCGGTACTTGACATTAGGGTTATCCTTACCTTAGGCTCATCCCGCGATGGAGCTAGATGCATCTCTCTCCTGGCTCGCGCTGGCGCTCACGCCCGGCCTTGCTTCCCGTCTGTCTGCGCGCTTGCTAAAGCGATTTGGCTCGCCCGACGCGGTTTTTCGCGCCCCGCTTACCGACCTTGAGGGGTGCCGCCTGCCCGCTCACGTTGCGCAAGCCGTTTTCAAGAAAGAAGCCTTCAAACGCGCAGAAAAAGAACTGACGGCCACCGGCAACATCGATCGCTGCCGTCTGGTCAACTGGACCGAACCTGAGTATCCACAAACCCTGCTCCAAATTTACGATCCGCCGGTGTTGCTCTATGTTCGCGGCGATGCAGAAGTCCTGAATCTTCCATCGCTCAGCATTGTCGGCACCAGGCGGCCGACTCTCTATGGCACCCAGATGGCGGAGCGTCTTGGGCGCGATCTGGCGGCGCGAGGATTGGTGATTGTGAGCGGCATGGCGCGCGGGATCGATGCCATCGGCCATCAGGGCGCCATGGCCGTCGGTGGCAGAGCTATTGGAGTTCTCGGCACGGGCATTGACGTCTGCTATCCCAAGGAGAACAAAAAATTGTACGAAAAAGTTTTGGAGCGCGGCGCCATCATCAGCGAATTTCCGTTGCGCACACATCCCGCCCCTGAAAACTTTCCGATTCGTAATCGCATTGTCGCGGGAATGCCGCTCGGAGTCGTCGTGATCGAAGGCGCGCAGTACAGCGGATCGCTGATCACCGCGCGTTTAGCGATGGAATTTGGCCGGGAAGTCTTCGGCGTCCCGGGAAACGTCACACAGCCGGTCAGCTTCGCGCCGAACCAACTGATCAAGCAGGGAGCGAAGCTGGTTACCAACGCGGAAGATGTGATCGAGGAGCTACCCACGCCCGTGCGCGCTGCGTTGGTGAAAGCCGAACAACCCGAAGCGGCGCAAAGGAATTTGCTCGTCGCGGCCTCCCTAAATCCCTCCGAAAGAAAGCTCTACGAACTGCTCAGCGCGGAGGAATCTACACACATTGACGACATCGTCGAACGATCTGGCTTGAACTCTTCCGAAGTTCTCGCTACGCTTTTTAACCTGGAAATGAAAGGCATCGTGCGGCAGTCGCCGGGGAAGCAATTCAGTAAGGTATTGCTTTAGCAGCAGTTACGGCGCGAATCGCCTGTCCCTGCTCCCGCATCTAAACTCTGTAAGTATCCCAGAGGATGATCGCAGCATCTACGTGTAAGTTAGCGAGAAGGACACACGCCGCGCTCTCAGCCCTTCCAGCAGAACAGTACGGGGTTACAAAGACAAGATGGCCCGTTCGCTTGTGATCGTAGAGTCGCCTGCAAAGGCGAAGACAATCAATAAGTATTTAGGGCGGAATTTTCTCGTCAAGGCCTCCATTGGCCACGTGATGGACCTGCCCAAAAAGACGATCGGCATTCGTCTGCCCGGCGAAGAAGAAAACAACGGAAAGAAAAAGAAGCGAAAAAAGAAGGGCAGCAAAAAAATAAAAGAGAAGCCGGTTCGTCCGCCGATTTCGCTCGACGATGAAAAGATTTTTGAGCCTACGCTTCAGATTATCGCCGGCAAAGGCAAGATCATCAACGATCTCCGCAAGGCTGCGATTTCCGCGGACGCCGTGTACCTGGCGGGCGACCCGGACCGTGAGGGCGAAGCGATCTCCGCGCATCTTGCCATGGTCCTCTCGAAGCCTTCAAAATTTGAGGAGCAAGAGCCGACGGTTTCGCGATTCAAGAAAAAGTTCGCAAAGCCGGCCCCCCCCGTTGTTGAAGAGCCAAAAGAGGTTCCCAAGAAAGAGGCGGTTGCGATCGATCCCAAGAAGATCTTTCGCGTCACCTTCAATGAGATTACTCCAAAAGCGATTCGCGCCGCATTCGACCACCCGCGCAAGGTGGACGCCAACCTAGTGGACGCGCAACAAGCTCGCCGCGTGCTCGACCGCATCGTGGGCTACAAGATTTCTCCCCTGCTCTGGGATAAGGTCCGCCGTGGTCTTTCCGCGGGGCGCGTTCAAACCGTTGCGCTCCGCTTGATCGTCGAGCGCGAACAGGAAATTCGAGCCTTCATTCCGCAAGAATACTGGACCATTCACGCCTTGCTCGACGCGGGCCAACCGCCCCTCTTCGAAGCCAAACTTTTCAAGCACAAAGGCGAGGACATTGAAGTCGCCAACCAGGAAGCGGCCGACAGGATTGTCGCCGCGGTCAGCAAATCGAAATGGCAAGTTGCCGGCGTCACGCAAAGAGAGAAGAAGAGAAATCCGCCTCCGCCTTTTACGACATCAAAGCTGCAACAAGCCTCTTATAACCGGCTGCGCTACTCGGCAAAGAATACAATGCGAGTGGCCCAGGGCCTTTATGAAGGGGTCGAGCTGGGTGACGAAGGCTCCGTTGCGCTGATCACCTACATGCGCACGGATTCTGTAAACGTTTCCCAGGATGCGCTGGCGCAAGTGCGTGAGCTCATTCCCGAAAAATATGGGTCCGCCAGCTTGCCGGAAAAACCCAACTACTACAAATCCAAAAAAGATGCGCAAGAGGCGCACGAAGCAATCCGCCCGACGGATGTGGTGCGCACGCCGGAAGACGTCCGCAAATACCTGAAAGAGGATCAATTCAAGCTCTATCAATTAATCTGGCAGCGCTTCGTGGCTTCACAAATGATGCCCGCCGTTTTCGATCAAACGACGATCGACATTTCGGCGGCGGATTATACGTTCCGTGCAACAGGAATGGTGCAGAAATTCGCCGGCTATTTGGCCGTGTATCAGTCCGCGGCTGTGGATACGGCCGACGATGAGAAGAGCGACGAAGGCGAGGGCAATGCTCTTCCCCGCGTTGCGGAAGGCCAGACATTAGAGCTGGACAAGATCCGGCCCGATCAGCACTTTACGCAGCCTCCGCCCCGTTACAACGATGCCACGCTCGTTAAGGAACTTGAAGAAAAGGGCATCGGCCGTCCATCGACGTATGCTTCCATCATTTCCGTCATCGTCGAACGCGAATACGTCACGAAAGAGCAGGGACGTTTTACGCCGACTATGCTGGGCGAACGCGTGAGCACCCTGCTGGTCAAGAGTTTTGAGGATATTTTCGACGTGACCTTTACTGCCCGCCTCGAGGAAGAGTTGGACGAAATTGAAGAAGGCAAGCTTCCCTGGCGGGATGCCGTGAAAGAATTCTGGGAAAAGTTCGTCATCGACCTGGATAAAGCCGACGACGAAATGCTTTCCTACAAAGCGGGCATCCCGACTGGTAAGAAATGCGAAAAGTGCGGCGAGGGCGAACTGCTCGAGCGCATCAGCCGTTTGGGCTTCTTTCTAGGCTGTTCCCGTTATCCGGACTGCGATTTTATTCAGGATTTGTCACCGGCCGTGCCGGACGCCGCTCCGGGCGAAACAAAAATCGAGTACTGCCACAACTGCGGTAAAGAAATGGTCATCAAAGCAGGCAGGTTCGGACCTTTCCTGGCGTGCTCCGCATATCCGGATTGCCAGACAACCCGCCGGCTCGTCGAGGGCACGCGTAAAAGCATGCAGCCGGACGAGCCGCTCGACGAAAAATGCACGCTCTGCGGCAACGGCCTGGTCAAAAAGCATGGCCGCTTCGGCGAATTCATCGGCTGCACCGGCTATCCGAAATGCAAATACACTCGCCCGATCACCATGGGCATCAAGTGTCCCAAGTGCATTGAGGGCGAATTTGTCCGCCGCGGCAGCGCCGGCAAAGGCGGCCGTGGACGTCCGCGCATTTTCTACGGCTGCTCTCGATATCCCGATTGCGATTTCACAACGCCATACATGCCCATCGCCGAGCCGTGCCCGAAGTGCGGTGCCCCGTTCATCGTCGAGAAGAAAACCAAAATTGGAACGGTGCACGCCTGCTTAAAGGAAGGCTGCGACTGGGAAAAGCTCGCCCCAGAACCAGAGCAGCAACCGCAAGTTCAGCCCGAAGAAGCCACGCCGGTCGGCGCAAAACCGTAGTCTTCATTGCGGGCGCGTTGAAACCATCACTCAAAACAATTCCAAACAGTGAGCTCGGCTTACCCTGCCGCAGGAACTTCGTAATTTTCGTTTGCGAATGAATCGCGTCCGGCGCCGACGGCGGATGCGCCCATTGAACACACTTGCCCTCCGATCCATCCTATACTTGGTACTGGAAGCCCGGCGTTGTCCGCGGCGCAATATGAGAACAGCCATCGGCAAATACCTTGAATATCTTCGCTCGGTGAAGAATTCCTCGCCTCACACGATTTCCAATTATGGCAAGGACCTCGGCCAGTTCGTGAGCTACCTGTCTCCGCCCGGTCTAGAGGCGCCTGCTCTAAGCAGCATCACGCATACCACCATCCGCGAGTTCGTCGGACACTTGCATGACCACGGCCTGCAGAAAACCTCCATCGCGCGCAAACTGGCGGCCCTTCGCTCCTTTTTCAAATACTGCGTCCGCGAGGGCCGCTTGCAGGAAAATCCCGCCCGGCTCGTGCCCACCCCCAAATTGCCCAAACGCATCCCTTCCATCCTCTCGGCCGAAGAAATGAACGGCTTTCTGAATCAGCTCGCGGGCATGGAGGAACATTCAGCCAGCAGCAGTGAAATTTCCCAAAAACGCGCGCGCCATGCGGGAAATGCGTCCGCGGCAAAACTTGCCGGACTTCACGAGGAAGGCCTGTTTCTGCCCCGCGACCGCGCATTGCTCGAATTGCTTTACGCCGCGGGACTTCGCGTCAGCGAGCTCACCGGATTAAACCTCCTCGACATCGAGCAAAAAGAGCGCATGCTGCGAGTGCGGGGAAAAGGCGACAAGGAACGCATCGTCCCCTACGGCACGAAGGCCCAGGCAGCGCTCGATAAGTATTGGCCGCTGCGGGAACAGCTGCTTTTGCAGGCTTCGGCCAGCCGCGGGCGCCACCGCGACACCGCTCACGCCGAGGCGGTTTTCCTAAATTACACCGGACGCCGGCTCACGCAGCGCTCCGTCGGCCGCATCGTCAAAAAATACGTCCGCCTGGTCAATGTGAATTGGGATCTGCATCCGCACTCCCTGCGGCACGCCTTTGCGACGCACCTCCTCGCTGACGGCGCGGACCTGCGCGCCATTCAAGAGCTTCTCGGCCACCAGTCGCTCTCCACCACGCAAAAATATACGCACGCTTCCATTCGCCAATTGATGGACATCTACGACAAGTCACATCCTCACGCTTAGCGCGCGCAGGACGGATAGTTCGCGCGGCGGCCAATTCCGCGCCGCGTGTATCCCAAAAATCAAAAACGGGCGCCTCGGTAAACCGAAGCGCCCGCCGAAGTTTAGGTTATGCGCCGCCCTGCGCTAGAAATTTAGGCGAATGCCAACCTGAATTTGCCGTTGTGCAATCAGCGTATTGCTCGACCCCGTCGGCACGCCGAAGTGAGGATTGAACCCCAGCGTTGGCGTTAATTCCGCTAAACCCGTGGCGCTGCACACAACAGCTTTGGCCGGAGGCGCCGGACTTACCGGACAAATGGTGTACATCTGCGTGTCAACGCCCGTCACATTGTTGTGGTTGAAGAGATTGAAGGCGTCGCCGCTCAGCAGCAACTTCCAGGTCTCTCGGATCGTAAACTCCTTCTGCAGACGGAAGTCCACATTCACGGTTCTTGGCAACTGGAACGAGTTCGGCGCCAACCATGGCACTCGGTTCGTTCCGCCATCGGCTAATACGCCCGTGCCTCCGGTAAACGATGTGAAGCCGGCTGGGTTCGGTGCGTTTCCCGAGACGGCCGGTGTGAATGGCGCCCCCGAAGACACATTGACAAGCGGCGAAAGAGTGTAGCCATTCACAAGGTGCTGCAGCAACTTGCTTTCCCCTTTATAGACGTCCGGAGTCCAGACAGCCCCGAGTGCGAATCGATGCCGGATGTCGAAGTTCGAGCGTCCGAGTTCCCCAGCAAGGTTGAACGGATTTAAGACGTTGTTCGAGGCCGTGAATGTTTGCGAACTTTGCCCGTAGTCGGTTGAGTGCGAGTAGGTATACGAGGACTGGATTTGAAAGCCCTTGTAGAACCTTCGGTTTACTCCGATCACCAGCGCATTGTATTTCGAATCCACGCTGTCGCTGATGTTAGTGATGGCTCCAAACGCGGAGTTCGGTCGCCGCGTTCCTGTCAGAGTCGTCGCTACTCCGAAGTATGGCACTGTAAAGGATTCTCCGACAAAGTCGCGGTTGGCGAACGGACTTGTGATGGGGGTCGTAGGCCCAGCGACCGTATATGTGGTCGTCTGCGTTGAATCCACGAGATTCGTATCCACGAATCGCGGCAGCCGCGTTCCAAGACTGCCGATGTAAGACACCGATACCACCGTGTTGTTCGCTATCTGCCTCTCCACTTCGGCGTCGAACTCATGCACCAAAGGCAGCTTTGTATTTGGAGCAAAGCCCACCGCGGTGACGCCAAACGGCAGAGTTCCGCTTCCCGCCACGATCACATTTGGATAAGTCGGTGCAGTCGCTACCGTCGGTTGCAAGGATACGGTATTTTGTCCGGCTGGTAGTGCTGTGTTTGCGATGGCGTTAAAGATCGTCGAGTTAATGATTCGGCCATAGAAGATGCCGTATCCGCCTCGCACAATCGTCTTGCCGTTGCCGAAGACGTCCCACGCCGCACCGAGGCGTGGACCGAAGTCCGACCGGTCCGACGGAAATGCTGTCGTGGTCGGCAGTGCGCTGTTCGGAAGCTGCGGCGATGGCATCAACTCTGTTTCGTAGCGAAGCCCCAGATTCAGCGTCAGCCTGGGCCGGATTCGCCAATCATCTTGCGCAAAAAAAGCCAGGTCGTTCGTCGCGAATTGGAATCCGGGCGTTCCAAATCCCTGTGCGAAGCTCGAATAGCAATTCACAGGCCCCGCGGTGTTCGTGCAAAGCGGTCCCGATCCCGTCTCGGCAGCCACGAAATCCGTGATGTAATCCACTCGCGTGTTATAGGAATATGCCCCAAAGCCCTCAAACAAGTTGATTTCGCTGTCATGCACGTGGTTGAAGTCGAAGCCAAACTTGAAGAGGTGCGTGTTGTGGCTCCAGGCCAGCGTGTCCGCCAGCTGATTCCGCCTCTCATCTGGATATTTCGGTCGATTGAGAAAGTTGGGCATTCCAAAGACAAAGCCGCCCACGCCATTTATGGTGATCTGAGCAGATTCGCCTAGCTGTGAAAGCGGTTCACCGCCAAGCGGGCTTTGTCCAAATTCAAATTCGAAGTCCCGTCCGTATTGGTAGCGGAGTTCGTTGGTCATCGTGGAAGATACGGTGGTTATGAGCTTGGCTACTCCCCAGTCGTCTTTCACGTAGTCGTTTCCGAAACTCTCGATTCCACGGTTCACCACTGCGGCAGTTTGTATGCCTTCAGGTGAATTCCACCGAAGCCGGTTATATGTGAACGACGCATGATTCTTCGAGTTGATGATCCAATCGATCTTCGGTAAAAGAATCAGTTGATCGCCCCTCCTGCCAACAGTGCCGGTAAGACTCGTTAGGAAGTTTAGAGCGTCTGTCACAGGCGTGCTGGTCGGCGAAATACCTCGAGTGGTTAGCGTGCCGGCTTCTGAAGCGCTCAGCGGAGCAAATATCGCCCCTGGTGTGCCCGAATTCGCCACCGCCGGAAATGGCTGCAGTTGCTGATCGGCGCTAAAGAACCAGAAGAGCTTGTCTTTGATAATTGCACCCCCGATCCCGCCGCCGAACTGATGCCTCTTATTTTCCGGCAAGAAAGGCGTGGGAACTCCATTCACAAGATGCGTCTGGAAAGGATTGATCGCACCCCAGTCGCTGTTCCGGTCATACCAGAACGCCTGGCCGTGCACATGGTTCGTTCCGCTCTTGGTCACTGCATTGACCACGCCGCCCGCGGCGCGACCATATTCCGCCGAGTAGTTCGACGTGTTGATCTGGAATTCCTGAATCGAAGCCTCACTGCTCGAATAACTGATGCGCGTTCGGCCGCGTTCCTCGCTGAAAAACGCCTGGTTGTTATCCGCCCCGTCCACCGTGTTGTTGTTTAGCAGCCCAGAAATTCCGCGAAAACTCACGAGGCCAAACCCGCCATCGGGCACCGCCCCCGGGGTGCTCAGCGCGAAGAACGACCAGCGCCTTCCGTTGATGGGCAGATTCTCGATCGTAGTCTGGTTGATGTTTGTCGAAAAGTCCGCGCGATCCGTTGTGATCACTGGCGCTTCCGATGTAGCCACAACCGTCTCCGACGCTGCCTTCAAACCAAGTCTTGCGTCAATCGTCGTCGTGCGCCCAACCTCAACGGTAACTCTCGTCGCCTTATACGCCGCGAATCCATTCGCCGTTATCTCCAGCGAATAGAATCCCGGTTGAAGATGGATGACTAGATACCGCCCGCTCTCATCCGTCGTGCTGGTCAACTTGCTGCCTGTGCCAAGATTTTCCGTGCTGACGCTCGCATTCGGCACCACACCGCCGGACTGATCCGTCACCGTCCCCCCGACCGCTCCGTCGGTTGTCGATTGCGCATTAACTGGCGCTGTCGATGCCAAATACACAAAAACCGCAAAAACTAATCCCGCTACAACCCCCCTGCTCATCGTCCGCTTCATTGAGGAGCCTCCTTAAGGAATAAAAATCTCTGCAACCAGCGCACCAACTGTAAGAAGCGATAGCCGCCTGAACGGGATTTCCCAGTTTGATTGTGGGCCCGCTTCCTCAGTCCTATCTCGTTGCCTGAACCGCACCAGGAATCATCGAATGTGACACGTTTCTAGCACATGAACGATTTGTAAGCAATCCGTTGCACCGTGGATGACTGAGGAAAATTTGGCTACTCGTATCCGCTTTGCAGCATCAAACGAAACGCGCTAGTCTCGTATTGCGAATTATTGTGAGGGTCTCGCGTTGCATCCCATATCCCTGGTCCGATACCTGCTTTTGGTCTGCTGTGTCCTGCTCGCGACCGTTTTACCTGCCCGCGCCCAGGACAACTACGAAATTCAGGTTTACAGCTACGATCTCGTCGAACCTCACCACACCATGGTCGAGCTTCACAGTAATTTCACCATCGATGGCAGCAAAACCATCGTCGACGGTCTCTACCCCACCGACCACGCCGAGCACGAAACCATCGAGATCACCCACGGTTTCACCGACTGGCTCGAAGTCGGCTTCTACATCTTCACTTCGGAGCGTAGCGGGCAAGGCATCCAATGGGTCGGCGACCACATTCGCCCGCGTATCGCCATCCCAAAGAAATGGAAATGGCCAGTAGGACTCAGCCTCTCTAACGAAATCGGCTACCAACGCCGCCAATTCTCCACTGACACTTGGACTTGGGAAATGCGGCCTATCATTGATAAGCAGCTCGGCCGCTGGTACCTCGATTTCAATCCCACCTTCGACAAATCCTTTCACGGCGAGACCGTACCCGAGGGATTCGTCTTTTCCCCTAACGTCAAAATAAGTTACGACTTTACGAAGAAAATTACGGGAGGAATCGAATACTACGGCTCCGTCGGGCCAGCAACGGATTTTTCTCCCATCAGCCAACAACAGCACCAGATTTTTCCGGCCATCGACCTGAACCTGTCTCCCAAGTGGGAGGTCAATTTTGGCCTCGGCGTCGGCGTCACGCGCTCGACCGATCATCTGATCGCGAAAATGATTCTGGGCTACCGTTTCGATTTCTGAGTTTCCTTCGAGCCGCACCCTGAAGACCCCGCGTGTCTACGGATGGCTCCTCAGGAATTCTCTCGCAATCGCGTTGCACTCTTCAAACGCGCTCTCTTCGCTGTGCGGACTATGCTTCCCGTTCGCGATAAACCTCATCGCGGATTGCGGCAGCGCCCTTCGCACGCGCTCCATTTCGCCCGGTTCGGTCCGCGGATCGAGGCTTCCATGCAGGAACAGCGTAGGCACGGCTAACTCCCCAAGACGGCCGTCGTACAAATCCTCTTCCGGCCGCTGCACCTGATCGGCCAGCCGAAACCAAGCAGAACAATTCCGCCGCAATACGGCTGGCCACTGAGTTTCTCCGTGGTCCTCCGCGAGCGACTTCTTCGTCTCCTCGCCCAGATCTTCCGGATGTGCGGCAAATCGCTCGAAAAAAGACCGCGATCCCGGTTTTCTCCGAAGGTAATGGAAGGCCTCCAGAATCACACACTCGCAGCGCTCAGGCGCCGCCAGTCCCAGCATCGCCGCGATGACGGCTCCATCGCTGTGGCCCCACAAAACGGCCCGCTCGATGCCAAGCGCATCCAGAAAAGCAATCGTTTCCGCCGCCGCCTTGCGGTGAAAATCAAGCGGCATCTCTCCCGTGACTCGCGTCGAATGCCCGTAACCAGAGCGGTCGGGGATCAAAATCCGAAACTCGTTCTTCAACGCCTTAATTTGCCGGTCGAAGGGATAAACTTCATAGCCCCAGCCGCCATGCAGAAAAACCAGAGGATGCCCACTTCCAAGCTCGCGATAGTAGATTGTTACAGGACTGCGATCAGGCGCATGAGGCGAATGGAGCAGCTCGACAGTCGGCACTCAGCTCCGCCTCTCGCCCGAGCTACAGGGCATGATGCACGACGCGGAACTCTTTTTGGCCAGAATCACGAACTGTACATTACGACACAGAATTCCCGGGCTCAAGGTTGCCGCCAACTTAACCTCTGCGATTGTCTCGCGCAGGTCAAACTTGTGAGGTCTCAGTGTTGATCGACTCCCGCGCAATAAAAACGGCTGGCAGCACCTGCTGTCAGCCGTCTCCTTAATTGGTTCCCGGTTCGAGACTTCTAGTTCAATTACCGGTGGCCGCCGCCATGGCCTCCGCCGCCGTGGGATCCTCCACCGCCGTGGGATCCTCCACCGCCGTGGGATCCTCCGCCGCCGTGAAATCCGCCTCCACCGCGAGCGAATCCTCCTCTGGAGCTTCCGCGGAAACCGCCGCCAACAGAACCTCGCGCGACAGCTCCGCCACGGGCAAATCCGCCCCGTCCAGCGAACCCGCGTCCAGCGAATCCACGTCCGCGGCTGGCAAACCCGCGCCCGAATGCTCCACCCCGTCCGTTAAATCCGCCACGTCCGCGGAAACCTGACCGGCCCCAATAGCCTCCACGGAAACCATGGAACCACGGACCGGCGCCAATGAACACGCCGCCATAGAACCAATCAGGCCCGTAGTAGCCGTAGGGCGCGCAGGCGTAAGGGTAATAAGAATAGTAGCCATAAGTGCATACTGGCGCTACGTCGTAGTCCCCGTAAACCGGGCCTCCCACGCCTACGCCAACACTTAGCTGCGCTTGAGACGGTAATGCTGCGGGAAGCGCGCAAATCGCGAACAACGCAAGATATCTTAGATAACGCATGGTCTTGTCCTCGCTAGATCCGGACTACATCTCGATACCGCCTCGGACCTCAGTGCTTTCAGGTGTCTCACTCATTCTGAAGCACCTACTTAGTTTAACTCCAAAACGGAACAAAAGTTGCGGTCAATAATCCTGTTGAGGCTCCGGCTGGGGTTTCGGCTCCGGCCTACCCTCTTTCATTCCAGGCAAGACCTTCATCCCAAAATGGACTTTCATGGTCTTGCTGCCGGGCTTTCTGCCACATTCCCTCTTGACAAATTGTACATATTTACGTATATTATTCCTTGGGTAATTTTGAGTCTTGTCTCCCGTAGCGCCAGCATCCCTGCTGGCGTTTATTGTTTCCCGGAGCTTATTTTCGTGACCTAAGCCCTTTGTTTGCCACTGTTAGCAGCCAAATGCAACTCTATGAAAACGCAACGACTTTAAGTCTCGCATCTGCCACCTTTAAGACTGTAACAATCATAACTCCTTTGTTTGCCACTCTTACAGAAAACACTCGGGGGGGACCTCGGTTCAGGGATCCCCCGGCCACACACAGCAACCCCCATCAACCCGCTGTGCGGACGCACAGCCACGCTCGCAACTCCAATGTCCTCATGCGCTTACTTCACGGTTCCCTAGATAACCCCGGGGCGGGTACCCGGTCCGCTGGATTTCTCCGAGTCACCCACCCTTGGGCAACGAGTCCGGCGCCGGTTAATCTGCTGCAACCTGCGTCTTCATCGACAGCGCGATCGCCATCGCTTGATGCTTGCCATTCGGCCCAACACAATTCCCTCGTATGCTCACGTTCCTTCGTTGACCGTTTGCCTCCTTCACCCTTATAATTGACGTTTGTCTTTACAGCTTGGAGGGCAGATGTACGCCGTTATTCAGACCGGGGGAAAGCAGTATCGCGTCGCACCCGGCGACACCATTCGTATCGAGCGCGTCGCCGGCGAAGTCGGTGAAAGCGTGACGTTCGGCAAAGTCCTCGCCGTGCACACGGACGAAAAGAAAATCGTCCTGGGCGATGACGCTTCCAAAGCCAGCGTGAGCGGCAAGATCGTCACGCAAGGCCGCGCCAAGAAAATCACCGTGCTCAAGTTCAAGAAGGGCAACCAATACAAGATTTCTCGCGGCCACCGGCAGAATTTCACGTCCGTCGAGGTTGGCGAAATCAAGCTATAGGCTCTTTCAAACCAGAGTCATCCGGCTTCTGGTTTTCTAAGAAAAAGCTCTTAGGGAAAAAAGGAAATTCGTCATGGCACACAAGAAAGGCGGCGGCTCCTCTACAAACGGCCGCGATTCTCACGGACAAAGGCTGGGCGTGAAGCGCTTCGGCGGGCAACTCGTCAACGCCGGTACGATTCTGGTGCGCCAGCGAGGCACGCGCCACCAGGCAGGCGAAAACGTGGGCCAGGGCAAGGACGACACACTTTTCGCTCTCGTCACCGGCCACGTGAAGTTCACGGATAGAGGCCGGCACGGCCGCTTCATCAGCGTGCAGCCAACCGAACAAGGCAAACCCGCGCAAATTGTCAATTAAGCGCCTTGGTTTCTGAGGCGGCCTTCCATCATGTCTTCACGCTTCTGCTATTCTGCATAAGGGTGACCGCAGAGCGGTCACTTCTTTTGGAGTGTCAATTACGTGTTTGTTGATGAAGCAAAAATACTGGTAAAAGCGGGCAATGGCGGCAACGGCTGCGTCGCGTTCCGCCGCGAGAAATTCGTTCCCCGCGGCGGCCCATCCGGAGGCGACGGCGGGCACGGAGGCAGCATCTATCTGGAAGCGAATCCCAACGACAACACGCTTCTGCGCTACCGCTACAATCGCGAATTCAAGGCGGATCGCGGCCGCCACGGCGAAGGCTCGAATTGCACCGGCCATTCCGGTGCGGACATGATTCTGCTGGTTCCCGTCGGCACGCTCGCGTACGACGAACAGACCGGCGAAACCATTGCCGATCTGGCGTCGCCCGGACAGCGCGTGCTGATCGCGCAAGGCGGACGCGGCGGACGCGGTAATCAAAACTTTGCCAAGCCCTGGCATCAAGCTCCACGCGAACATGAGGATGGTTTCCCCGGAGAAGAGCGGCATCTCCGCCTCGAGCTGAAGCTGCTCGCCGATGTTGGCTTGGTCGGTTTTCCGAATGCAGGGAAATCCACGCTTATCTCGGTCATTTCCGCGGCCCGTCCCAAAATTGCCAACTATCCGTTTACGACTCTCCAGCCCAATCTCGGGGTCGTCAATGCCGATGGCGGCACGGGTAAGGAAGGCAAGGAGCTCGGCCGTACTTTCGTGGTTGCAGATTTGCCAGGACTCATCGAAGGCGCGCATCTAGGCGCCGGCCTCGGCGTTCGTTTCCTTCGCCACGTCGAACGCACGCGCCTCCTCGTGCATCTCATCGACACCAGCGACTCCAACGCCGATGATCCGGTCCACTCGTTTGAAGTCATCAATGGAGAGTTGGAAGCCTTCAACTCCTCCCTCGCCCAAAAGCCGACGATTGTCGTCGCCACCAAGCTGGATGCCACCATCGATCGGGCGCGGCTTGAAGCGCTGCGGGATTTTTGCAAGGGGCGAAATCTTGAATTCCACTCTATTTCCGCCGTTGCCGGTGACGGTGTGAAGGATCTGATCCGCTCCATCGCCGACGCGCTGGACAAAATTCCGCGTCCGGCGCATGAAACAACTCTGGACTTGCCGCCAGTCTCCGGAGAAATTGACGAGAACGCGCCTGACCACGATTCGCTGCCTGCGCCTATGAAGAATTCGTGAGAAAATTAACCACAGGTTCCCCTTGGGAGATGCATTGACCACAGCGCAGGCGCACCGCACCGCCGCAAAACATCATCCGCGCCGCATCGCGCTGTTCGGCGGTTCGTTTGACCCGATTCACAACGGCCATCTCGCCGTTGCTCGCGCCGCCGACCGCCGCTTCAATTTTGACGAAATCCATTTCATTCCGGCTAGCAGGCCGCCGCACAAGCTCAAACAGCATCTGGCTCCCTTTCCTCACCGCTTCGCCATGGCCTCGCTCGCTTGCGCCGAACATCCGCACTTCGTTCCTTCGCTCGCGGAAGCCGGCGAGGACTTCAGCGGCACGCAACTTCACTATTCCGTGGATACCGTGCGCTATTTCCGCCATGCCTATAACGGTCCTGGTGACCGCATTTACTTCATTGTCGGCGCCGACGCTTTTCTCGACATTCCGCTGTGGAAAGAGTACGAGACGCTTCTCGGTCTTTGCGATTTCATCGTCGCCAACCGCCCGGGAATTCGCGCGGAGGCCCTGCGGCTGGTTATCCCGCCGGACTTGATCGCGCGACGCGACGCCAAAAAAGACGCGGACACCCCGCCGTCGCAAGTGGTCGCGCATCTGCATGGCAGCGCCGTTTATCTGTTGGAATCTGTCGCCATCGATGTGTCCGCTACCGAGATACGCCGCCGCGCCAACCGCGGCCAGTCGATTCACGGGCTTGTCTCCGTGCGCGTCGAGGAATACATTCTCAAACAAGGCCTATACCGGTGAAATTAGACTCTTTGCCTCAAGGCGTCCGCTTGGCTGTGGAAGCGGCGCAAAGCAAAAAAGCTTCAGGAATAACCGTTCTCGACCTCAGTGGTGTCGGAGCCTTCACGGACTACTTCGTGATCTGCACGGGATTCAGCACGCCTCAAGTGCAAGCTATTTGCAGCGAGGTCGAAGACCAGCTCGAAAAACATCTCCATCGTTCGCCGAAACACCGCGAGGGGCGCGCCTCGGCGGAATGGGCCCTGATCGATTTTGGCGGTTTCATCCTGCATGTCTTCAGCGAGCAAGCCCGCCGGTATTACGACCTCGAACGTCTCTGGCGCTCTTCTCCAATGCTCGTGATTCCAGACGAGCCTGACGTGGCAGCGCGAAATCATTCGTTCGGCGAGCCGCAAGTCGCCGGCGAAGCCTATTCCAAATGAGCACGGAACGATTGCCGTGGATCGCGGAAGACCCCGCTTCGCTGCGTCTGCTCGAACTCGCGCAAAAGGTCGCCACCGCTGCGACGACGCTTCTTATCAGCGGGGAAAGCGGCACGGGCAAGGATCATCTCGCCCGGCTCGTCCATGAACTGGGCCCTCGCCGCGACGCGCCTTTTTTGAAAATCGATTGCGCCAGCCTTCCTCCAAATTTGGTGGAGAGCGAACTCTTCGGCCATGAATTGGGCGCATTTACCGGCGCCGTTGAGCGCAAGCTCGGCCGCCTCGAGCTTGGCGGGACCGGCACGATCGTTCTGGACGAAGTCGCGGCATTGACGCCCGGAGCGCAAGGCAAGTTGCTTCGTGTTTTACAGGAGCGCGCTTTCGAGAGGCTTGGCGGCACGGAAACGCTGCGCATTGAAGCCCGCATCGTCGCCTTGACGAACGTGGATTTGACTGCTGCCGTCGCCACCGGCCACTTTCGCGAGGACCTGTATTTCCGGCTAAACGTCCTCGCCCTCACGGTGACTCCGCTCCGCGAGCGCCGCGCGGACATTCTGCCTCTTGCCGATCATCTGTTGACGGCCTTGCGTGCTATCCACGGCCATCCCGGTTCACATCTCAGCGAGGCTTCACGCCGCATGCTCGCCACCTATGCGTGGCCCGGCAACGTCCGTGAACTTCGCAATGCGCTCGAACGCGCTATCGTTTTTTCCCGCGGCGACACGCTCGAGCCCGCCGACTTTCCCGACAATATTCGCGCAGCGGCCTCCGGCGCGGCCGGTTCGGTCGCCGGCTTGCGATCTCTCGAAGAGGTCGAGCGCGAAGTCATCGCCGCTACGCTTGAGGCCACTCACTACCGCATCAGCCGCGCCGCCGAAGCCCTGGGCATCAGCCGCAAAACCCTGCTCGAAAAACGCAAAAAATACGGTCTGAAGTGAAGATTCGCCTGCTCATGCTCGGCAAAACGCGGCGCGCGGAGTTACGCGCGGTGATCGACGACTACATGAAACGAATCGGGCGGCATGCACCCATCGAGATCAGCGAGGTGCGCGACGGAGTCGCGGCCATCAAGAAACTCGACGTGGACCGCGCCGCCACGGCGGTGTTGCTGGACGCTCTCGGGAAAAATCTGGACTCCAACGCTTTTGCGAAATGGCTCGGCGAACTCCGCGACCGCGGAACGCGCGAGCTTATCTTTGTCTGCGGTGACGCCGACGGTTTTCCCGCTGCCCTGCGCGAACGCGTTACACAAAAGCTTTCACTCAGCCCCATGACGTATTCCCACGAACTTGCTCGCGCCATGCTTGCCGAGCAGATCTTCCGGGCTTTCGCCATCCTTTCCGGCAGCCCCTATCCGAAATAGCCACTCTGGTGTAAAACTCTAGGACCATGTCCATCCGCATAATTCCTGACGAGGACCAGCCCTCCGCGGCGATTGAGATTGCTCTCGAGAAACCGCTGCCCGATTATGATTTGCTCCAACTCGACCAGCCCACGCCTCGCGACGTCGATCTCGTTCTCGTTTCTCAGGGCTTTCGCGATCTTGTAGATGATGCCCGTGGCGTCTTGATGGATCTTCTTAGCCATCCGCCGTTCCAGGCGAACTCTCCGGAACACGCCAATCTCGATTTCACCCATTCCGCCCCGCTCCCGCTCGAAATCACCCAGCTTACCGGCGCCATTTGCCCCGGTGACGACGAGGTGTACCGCCCCGGCCTATGGATCATCGTCCGCGATCCTCACGCCAAGCCCAAAACGACTCTTCCTGCCGCAACCCAGGAACGCCTCGCCGCTATCGCCTCGGAGTTTGCCAAACGTCTCGGACTTTCCTGAGCTGGCTGCCAACGATTTTTTTTCTTGACCGTCGGCGATACGTAGCATACCTTTGCGCCCAATTGGCGGTCCGCGATTTGGAAGTATCCCTGGACACCTGTTTAAGCGGACTCCATCAAACGCAAAAAAATCGCTATACAGGAGTCTCCATGGAACGTCCCACAGGCGTCACGATCCTTGCCGTACTCTATTTTATCGGTGCCGCTTTTCTTGCTCTTTGCGGAATTCTCTTTATCGTCGGCGGCTCCATGCTTTCGGGACTGGCTCACGCCGGCGGCCCGGCCTCGGCGCTTTTCGCGATGGGAGGCGTTTTCATTGGTGCGATTCTGCTGGCTTTCGGGGTGCTGGATCTGGCCATCGGTATCGGGTTCATCAAACTGCAAAACTGGGCTCGCATCGTTGCCATCATTTTTTTGGGGATCGGGTTGCTCTTCGGGGTTCTCGGAGTGCTGAGCATGCTCGCGCATTTGATGATTGTCTTGCTGGTGGTCCGGCTCATCGTTCTGGCGATTGAGATCTGGATCCTGGTGTATCTATTCAAGCCGCACGTCAAGCAGGCGTTTGGCGCAACCAGCTTTTGAGCCTTCTTAAAAGGCGTGCCAATCCGGGCAGGGGCCTTGGGCCACTGCCCCGGCTCGCTTGACCTTTTTTTTCGCACCCCCCAAACTCTAGACCTTTCCCTGTCGCACACTTCTTCACGAAGGGGAAGGAACTCATGCCGGAAGAAAAGGGATTGCTGATCGTTTACACCGGGCCAGGAAAGGGCAAGACGACTTGCGCGTTGGGCACGGCATTTCGCGCGGTGGGACAGGGGTTGCGAGTCTTGATGGTCCAGTTCATCAAGGGATCCTGGCACTATGGGGAACTGGACGCGGCGAAAATGCTAGGTGACGGTAAATTCGAAATTCGGCCGATGGGCCGGGGATTCGTGAAAATCGGCGGCGCCGAAACCGATCCGGAAGACATCAAGCTGGCGCGGGAGTGCTGGGAAGCGGGACGGGAAGCGATTTACGGTGGGAAGTATGATCTCGTCGTGCTGGATGAACTCAACTACACGATCAGCTACAAAATGCTGGACGCAGGAGAAGTCGTCGAAGCACTCAAGAACCGGCCAGAGCGCGTCCATGTGATCTGCACGGGGCGCAATGCGCATCCCCAGCTTGTCGAGCTGGCCGACCTCGTTACGGAGATGCGCGAGGTGAAACACCCATACACCAAGGGTATACTGGCTCAGCGGGGTATCGACTACTAGGTGCAAGACAGGGAAGTGGCCCTGCGTCTGTGCTTGCTGGATGCACTTATTGGAGACTTCGAGCGCGCGACTGTCGAACTTTTCCTATGGCCTGGTTCAAGCGAGACAAAAAATCGATCGAACAGACCACGCCTCCCGAAGAGCGCCGCGTGCGCACGGAGGGGCTGTGGGTTAAGTGTGAGTCCTGCAAAACCATCGTTTTTCGCAAGGACCTCGAAGCTAATCTGTTTGTCTGTCCGAAATGTCAATTCCATTTCAAGATGAACGCGAAACACCGGCTGCAAATGCTGCTGGACTCCCGCTGGACCGAACATGACGCGGGCATGACGTCCACCGACCCGCTCAAGTTCGTCGACACCAAGCCCTACGCCGCGCGGCTCAAGGAAGCGCGCAAAAAGCTGGGCATGAGCGATGCGGTCCTCACGGCGGAAGGCAAGCTCAATGGCCGGGGAATTGTTTGCTGCGCGATGGAATTTGGATTTATCGGCGGCTCGATGGGCGCGGTAGTCGGAGAAAAGGTAACGCGCGCGATCGAATTGGCTATCGAGACGCGCCAGCCGCTGGTGGTTGTCTCCTGCTCCGCCGGCGCCCGGATGATGGAAGGCGCGATCAGCCTGATGCAGCTCGCGAAAGTGTCCGCGGCGCTGGCCAAGCTCGACGACGCCAAGGTGCCTTATATTTCTCTGCTCACCGATCCCACCACTGGCGGAGTCTCGGCCAGCTTCGCCATGCTGGGAGACATGAATATCGCCGAGCCCGGCGCGATGATCGGGTTTGCGGGGCCTCGCGTCATCGAGCAGACTCTTCGCCAGAAACTTCCCGAAGGTTTTCAACGCGCGGAATTCCTTTTGGAGCACGGCTTTCTAGACGCCGTTGTTCACCGCAAAGACCTGAAAGCATTTATCGCCAACTCCTTCGATCTGCTTCTGAACTGAAATGAACTACCAGGCCGCAGTTCACTATTTGCTTTCCCTGGGCAGGGAACTGGCTGCTCCGACGCAGGCGGCCGCGGCGAAATTCGACCTCGAAAACATCACCATCCTTGCCGAGAGGTTGGGACGCCCTGATCGCGCCTATCTTTCCGCACACATCGCAGGAACGAACGGCAAAGGTTCGACCGCCGCGTTTCTCGAATCGATACTGCGCCGCGCGGGTTTTCGGACAGGGCTAAACACCTCGCCGCACCTTGAAAGAATCAACGAGCGCATTCGCGTGAACGGCGAGGAGATCAGCGATGAGGCGTTCGCGGGAACATTTACGCGTATTCAGGGGTTGAATGAAGAGCTTCTCGCGGCTGGCACACTTCGCGCTCATCCGACTTACTTTGAATGCGTCACCGCGATGGCATTTGAATACTTCGCGCGCGAGCGAGCGGACTTCGCCGTGTTCGAGGCGGGGCTCGGCGGCCGGCTGGATGCGACGAATATTTTGACTCCGGCGGTTTCCATCATTACGCGCGTGGACTTCGATCACGAAAACTTTCTCGGGCATTCCCTCGCGGAAATCGCGGCCGAAAAGGCGGGCATTCTAAAGTCGCGCGTTCCGCTTGTCCTGGCTGAACAACGGCCGGAAGCTCTTGAGGTCATCCGCGCGCGAGCCAACAAACTTGGCTGTCCGATTATCGAAACCGCGACGGCGTTTCGCATTGAAAAGGAATGGATGGAAAACGAGTGCAGCCGCGCGGGCGTCAGAGAAGATACAACCGGCTGGTCGCTCGAGCTTGCTCCGCGGCTCCCCGGAAGATTCCAAATACAGAACAGTCTCAACGCGGTTGCCGCCGTGCGGTACCTGCAGAACCGCGGTTATCGCATTTCGGACGACGCGATTGCCGAGGGAATCGCCGAAGCTGTCTGGCCTGGCCGGCTCGAGAGACTCCAGTCCGATCCGGAGGTATACCTCGACGGCGCACACAATCCCTCTGCGGCGAGAGAGCTGGCGGATTTCTGGAAACAGAACCTTGCAGAGCGCAATATCTGGCTGGTCTTCGGCGCGCTGCGCGACAAAGCCGTGGACGAAATTGCCGGTGTTCTTTTTCCGCTTGCCGCCGAAGTGATCTTCACGCAACCGCGCACCACGCGCGCTATTTCCGTTGCTCAGCTTGCCGAGATCACGGCTCACCACGCCAGTAATTTCAAAGTCATCCCGGATCCTGAACCCGCCCTTGAATACGCGCTCGATCGTGCCGCGCCGCATGACGCTATCTTTGTAGCGGGGTCGCTGTACCTCGTCGGGCAACTTCGCCAGTACTGGAAAAACCGCGCACAGGTCGCTGCAAGTTGAGAAACACCGTAGAATATCCGGTTCGAGTTCCGATAGAGTGCTGGAGCACCGGCGTCTAGGCTGGCATTCGTTCCTCGACACACTGGATCGCGATGGCGAAGAGAACTTCCAAAGCACAAAAGCTCGCGAAAGAACGAAGCCTCGCTGAAGTGCATCCAGAAACGCATTCGCTCGTGGGTATCATCATGGGATCGGCTTCGGATTGGGAGACGATGGAACATGCCGTCAACACGCTCGAAGAACTTGGCGTCTCGTACGAAAAGCGCGTTGTTTCCGCCCATCGTACTCCAGACCTGCTTTTTGAATATGCCGCAAGCGCGGAGAAACGCGGTATCGAGGTGATCATCGCGGGCGCGGGCGGAGCAGCTCATTTGCCGGGCATGACGGCTTCCAAGACGGTGCTGCCCGTACTCGGCGTTCCCGTGGAATCGAGGGCTCTTAAAGGCCTCGATTCCCTGCTCTCCATTGCGCAGATGCCAGGGGGTATTCCCGTTGGCACGCTGGCGATCGGAAAAGCCGGCGCGATCAACGCGGCTCTTCTCGCCGCCGCCATCCTCGGGGGCAAGCACCCGGCTATCCGCGAAGCGGTGCGCAAATTCCGGGCCGCGCAAACCCAACGTGTTCTTGCCAATCCAAACCCCTCGGCATCAGCTCTGCTTAGAAAAAAGGGGCCGCGGAAAAAGAGGAAATCCGCGTGAGCATAGGCATCCTGGGCGGCGGACAGCTTGGGTACATGCTGGCTCTCGCAGGCTATCCTCTCGGGCTGCGTTTTCGTTTTCTCGATCCTTCTCCCGAAGCCCCGGTAGGACGAATCGCGCCGCGCGTCACCGGAGATTTTTCGGATCGGGCCGCGCTGGAAAAATTCGCTCACGGGCTCGATGTCGTTACCTACGAATTCGAGAACGTTCCCGTGGATGCCCTGCATTTTCTCGCCAAGAAGGTTGCCATTTTTCCGCCGCCGGGGGCGCTGGAAGCCGCCCAGGATCGTCTTCGCGAAAAACAATTGTTCGAAAAACTTGGAATTGCCACCACGGAATTTGCTTCCGTCCCGGCAGCCTCGGATCTCGATTTGGCGCTGAAAAAAGTGGGCCTGCCCGCGGTGGTGAAAACCCGCCGCATGGGATATGACGGGAAGGGCCAATGGACCCTGAAAACGGCGGAAGATGTAAGGATCGCCAAGGAAGGATTGCCGAGACTCCCCATTATAGTGGAGCGATTTGTCCCTTTCACAAGAGAACTCTCCGTGATCGCCGTGCGCGGCAAGGCGGGCGAAACCGCTTTCTATCCCTTGGTCGAAAATCATCACCGCAATGGCATTCTGCGCCTCTCGCTGGCTCCCGCTCCAGCCGTCTCGCCGGAAATACAAAAGGCCGCCGAAGATATAGCGCGCAGGATTTTAGAATCGCTGGACTACGTGGGAGTTCTGGCTATCGAGTTTTTCGAGCGCGACGGCCAACTGCTGGCCAACGAGATGGCCCCGCGTGTCCACAATTCCGGACACTGGACCATCGAGGGCGCTGTAACGAGCCAGTTTGAAAACCACTTGCGAGCGATCAACGGTCTGCCCTTGGGTTCCACGGTCGCAATTGGCGCTTCCGCCATGATCAATCTCATCGGGGAACTGCCCGTATCCGCCCGCGTGCTTGCCATTCCATCCGCACATCTTCATCTCTATGGCAAAGAACCGCGCCCCGGCCGAAAATTAGGCCACGTGACGCTCCGCGCTCCGTCGTTCGACCAACTCACGAGCCGTTTTTCCAGTTTGCCGCCCTTTTTCCAGCGCCCCGAATTCTGCCTGGACGGCACTGGCACCAAAGCCTCTTAGTCCCAAGTGATTGTCCCTTCGTCCTGAGCAGGGGACGGCTTGGTTGCCGCACTTCCCCGCGGATGCTACGATTTGGGATTCCATGAGCCCCGAAACTCCCAACCGGCCCCGTGTGGGGATCCCTTGGCGAACGTCCGAAGAGGAGGCGGCGAACAACCGTCCCAAAATCGCCAATTACGAGGACGCCGTGCGCAGAGCGGGGGGTGAGCCAGTACTCATCCCCCTCGGTGATCGGGCGAAACAGCTGAAGCTCATGCCAAACCTGGATGCTTTCATCCTGCCTGGCAGTCCAGCGGATGTCGAACCAGCCGAATACGGCGAGACAAATCGCGGAATGTCTGCGCCTGCCGACCTCCCGCGTGAGCAGGCGGACCGGGCCATCCTTGCCCATGCTCTCTCCCATAAGAAGCCCGTGCTAGCCATCTGCTACGGATGCCAGCTCCTGAATGTCTATCTTGGCGGGACTCTGATTCAGGACGTGCGATCGGAACTTGGCACGACGACACCGCACCGAAAGAAGGACCTCTCGCCGGAACCTAAAGATGATCCGATCCATGGGGCGAAGCTTGAAGGGGAGAGCCGCCTAGCCGAGATAGCGTCTGGCGAGCGGGCAGAGATCAATAGTTCGCATCACCAGGCCATAGCAGTACCGGGAAAGAACCTCCGCGTTACCGCGCACTCGACCGACGGAGTTGTGGAGGGTGTGGAGTGGACCGGCGACTCGAATTGGATCATCGGCGTTCAGTGGCATCCGGAACGCATGGTTGGCGATGCTTTCTCGGAAGGGCTATTCCGTGATTTTGTGGTTGCGGCGCGCGGCGCGGTTGTTCGAGAAACTTGAGTTTCTGCTTTCCGATTTTCGTTTTTCAAACAGTTGGGGGGAATGGATGATTTCACTTGCAGGCAAAGCGGCACTCATCACCGGTGGTTCGCGCGGAATCGGCGCGGCGGCTGTCAAGCTCTTTGCGCAGGCCGGCGCGGACGTGATTTTCAGTTACAACAAAGCCAAAGACGCCGCGCTGCAAGTCGAGCAAGAATCCAAAAAGCACGGGACGCGCGTCGAGGCATTCAAGGCGGACGTAAGCCGCCACGCGGATAACAAGAAGCTGGTCGAACAGTGCATCGCGCGACTGGGACGCCTGGATATCGTGGTTGCCAACGCCGGAGTCTGGAATGCCGAAGACCTGCCTATCGAGAACATGAACGAGAAGCAATGGGATGAAATGATACGGGTCAATCTGAAAAGCGTTTACTCGATCATCCATTTCAGCGTGCCCCAAATGATCAAGCAGAAGTCCGGTAAGATCATTCCGATCACATCGACAGCGGGCCAACGTGGCGAGTCGTTCCACACCCACTACGGCGCGAGCAAGGGCGGCGTGATCAGCCTGGTCAAAGGTCTCTCCACCGAACTAGCGCGGCACAACATTCTTGTGAATTCCGTCGCGCCAGGCTGGGTAGCCACTGATATGTCGAATCCTTACCTTCAGACGAAAGCAGGGGCAAGGGCTGTTGCCGCGGCGATTCCGCTTGGGCGCGCCGCTACCGCCGAAGAAATCGCCGGCCCGATTCTTTTCCTGGCTTCGGACCTGGCCAACTTCCTCACCGGAGAGATCATCAATGTAAACGGAGGATCGGTCTTGTGCGGTTGAATCTCGCCCGGCTCGCGGTCGTTGCGTTGCTTGTCAGCGCGTCGTTTGCGTTGCGCGCTTCCGCGCAGAATCCGGACACCATGATGCCGGAGCAGAGCGCGGCCAAAGCCAAGGAGGTTCTCCGCGATCTGATCAACGCGCGCGGCGGAGCGGGATACACGGAGGCCGCCGAGAGCGAATGCCAGGGCACACGCGCGCAATTTGGACACAACGGAGCCATCAGCGGATATGTCCGCTTCCTGGATGCCCGCCGTTACCCGGACAAAGAGCGCCTGGAATACTCGGCCAAGAATCACAATCTGAAGAGCATCATAAATACCGTGATCGGTGTCGACGGTCTGGACTGGTCACACGGCGGCGTTATCATCGCGCTATATAACGGCGATCGCGGCTGGACCCTGGACCGCAGCGGCGTCAGCGAACTTCCGGTCACCTCCGTCGCTGACTTCGAGGAACAAGTCAAAAGAAACATCGACAACGTTCTGAGAATACGACTCAAGGAACCCGGCTGGTCTTACCGTTACGGAGGCCTCGATACAGTCGATTTGAAGGAAGTGGACTGGGTGGAGCTGACGGACAGCGAGGAACGGTCGTTTCGCCTGGCCGTGGACCGCTCCACACACTTGCTGGTGCGCAGCGTCGTCACCACCAACAATGAAGAGACTCATGAAAAAGACGACGATGTCACCATTTATACGAACTACCAGTTGAAAGATACGGTGTGGGCGCCGATGCAAGTCTCGAAGGATCATAATGGCCGGCGCGCGACCCAATTTTTCTACGATTCCTGCAGATTTAATCCGGGCTTTCCGGGCGACTACTTCGACAAGTCCTCGCTGCAAAAACGAAGCGGCGACGCCGGCGTAAAGAAGAGTAAGAAAGACAACAATTAGGATAGCCTGCGGCAGATGCTTGCCGAATTTGTCAGATGCATGACAAGGCCGCCGTCAACGGCACGGCGAAATATGGAGAAGATGCGGTGATTTGTTCCGCTGAGGAAGCCTCTCCGTGGGATCTCGGGAGTCACTACACCGGTTTCGATCGAGATGAATGCCCCTCGCAACCAGGATTGCTTTGGCTTCGCTTATGCGGATGTAAGTAACGCATTTTTAACGATATAGCCAATCTCCAAGCCTTCCTGAAGAATCTGAGTGGGAGACCATTCCAAGGCCTAGAGGAATCTCTTCTCAAATTGCTGGAAATTGGGCGAATAGGCCGCACAGTACTGCCAGTAACTAGTCCTATGGTTGTTCGGATTTGGGTACCGCTTGTCTATGGGAAATTGCTGATAGAATGTAATAATCTTGACAAGTTAGGTGGGCTCCGAGGATGTTACCGGAGTCGCAGTGATGGGTGTCTTCCCAAAATGAAACTGAGCGCCAACTTCGTGTCCCCACATCGAAGCCCGCGAAATGGCTTTAGTCTGGTGGAGCTTGTCCTGTCGTTGGCGGTGCTCATGATAATTACGGTGATAGCGATACCTGTGGTCGTGCGCTCGCTACAGAGTTATCAACTGAATTCCAGCGCTTCTCAATTGGCGGGGATGCTGAAATTCGCAAAATTTGATGCCATTCGGCAGAATACACCAGTGAGTTGCCAGATTGCGCAGCAGGGTACAAATTGGCTGGTCTGGGCGGATTCAAATGGCAACGCCATAGCGGATCAAGCTGAGCCGCAAATGTTCGTTGGCGGGGCTTTCACGCTGCTGCCCGAAAGTTCGGTGCCCAATCCTGCCCCGATCAAGACCAGTTTGGGGCTCACTGCTGCGAGCTACGCCTGGACGGTACTTTCTGGAACCACTGGCAGCATCACTTACGACCAGCGCGGCGTCATAGACGCTTTCGTGATCTATGTTCTTTACCTCGGCAGCCGCAAGTGACCCAAGATCTGGTTACCGGGCCGTGATAACGATGCCGTCGGGAGCGGTGCAAGCGTGGTCCAGCTCGTCCGCGGGGGATTGGCATCGAATCAGTTGAATCCGCTCTTAGAGAAGGCAATGACAAAGCCGCATGATTCCAAGACGGGGGCCAAGAGAAGTAGCAGTCAGCGCGGGTTCACGCTGGTGGAAGTTCTTATGGCCATTGTCATTTTGCTCGTAGGCATTGTTGCCGTCGCGCAATTGGTGCCTGCTTCGATCAGTTCGAACTCCACGAATCGCAACGACTCGACTTCCCTGGTGTTCGCGCAACGGGAGATGGATCAATTCCTAAGTCAGTCGCTCAACATGTCCATCAGTCCGCCGTCATTTATCGACGCGCTAGGCTTTGGCTGTGATTTAGGAGACCCAACTCAGCCCAGCGGCACAATCGTCGGCAGTCCCGTCGCTGTGTACTACAACCAACTCGTGATTGATTTTAGTGCAACGCCGCCCGTGGCGGGCTACAGCTTTAGTTATCAAGACCCGAATGACCCTGCCGGTGTGGTCTACGATGTCCGCTGGGCAGTGATCACGACCACGAGCAGCGGCATGGTCTCCGCGAAACGGTTCATTCTGGGAGTCAGAAGACAGGGCGGCAACGGCGTATTCAGGCCGGTTACGCTGGATACGATACTCGAAAAATGAAACGCTTAGAGCGCATGCACGGGCAAAGAGGATTCTCGCTCATCGAAATGATGATCGCCACCATGATTTTCATTTTGCTTTGCGGAGCCGCGTTCGCTCTTCTTTCCGTTGCACAGCAAAGATACCAGACGGAATCGCAGGTGTTGAATTCCTTTCAGGAAGCACGTTTCGGTTTGGACGAAATCGTGCGGGACGTGGATGGCTCCGGTTATCCTCCGAAAAACTCGTTCTCGTTCAAGCCCTCCCCGCCGCCTGAGAATTATTATGCCAGCACCCCGGTCGCCTGGAACCCGGGCTACCCAAACTCACCTTGTCAAATCGGAACGGCAGGGGGAGGCACCTGCATTCCCGGACCTTCCGATTTCGATATGATCATCGAAAGAGACGTTGACCCCTGGCACCACGATGGCGTGGAATGGACCCGCTATCAGCTTCGGGGCACAGTTCTGTCTCGCGCCCAAACTTACAAAGTGCCGGGGAGTGACCCAGATCGGGACTACCTCGCCTGCATTTGTTCCATACGTTCAAAATGTCATGAACAATGCTTCATCCCCGCAAATTACACAGTTCAAGGCGGTCTATCCCCAGATGTTTCCTGGTGGAAACCCGGTGCCGATCTTCACCTATATTTGCCCTAACGCCACGCCGCCCCCTTCATCAATAGCTTGTCCTTTTGCCGGGTCGTACAATTCTCCCGAAAACATTACAGACGTGGAGATTACGCTGATCGTCATGGCCCCAACGGTGGATGCGCAGACTGGCCAGCCGCGGCTGATAGAATTGCATGGACGGGGCCACAGCCTAAACCCGATTCAGTAGAGAAGAAGCGTGGCAATGAAGGAAGACCGCAAAACGCGCCGCTGCTCCGAACAAGGAATCGCCCTGTTGATCGCGATCTTCGTGTTGTTGTTGGTCAGCGTCGTGGCGATTGCATTGCTTGTTTCTTCCGGCACGGAAACGGCGCTCGGCGCGAATTACCGGTCGTCCTCGACCGTATACTACGCCGCACTCGCAGGCCTCGAAGAAGCCCGCGGACGCTTGCTCCCGAAGAATCCAGATCACTTTAGTCTTGCGGACGTCCCCACGCCGCTGCCGCTGACCCATGCTGTCTACCTCATAAATCGTCTACAACCGACCGAAAACATCGCGCCCTGGGACATCACCAATCCCTACTACGACAACGATTACTCGAATGAGTTTGGCGCGCAGCCCGCTTCCTGGCAGACCGTCTACTCCGTTTGGGACAGTAGCCCCGGCGGTATCCCCGGGCCGCCATTTAAGTGGGCTCGCATTAACGCCGTGACCGACGCAGCTCTCCACACTGAGATTAACTACTCCACCGGCTATCATACCAACACGCCGGTTTATTACGATCCAGCAAACGTCGATTCGAGTGGTAACCCGTGGCCCAGCCTGAGAGTGGGTCCGTGGCCGACTGCCTCGCAAGTATTGGAGATCACCGCTCTCGCCGCTCTACCCAACGGGAGCCAAAAAATCTTGCAGTACCTTGTTGCTCCAACTACAGCGAATCTAAATTTTCCCGCGGCCGTCACCCTGAACGGCAAACGTTGACGCGACAACGTTTATGCTACCTTATGGCGTCCAATATACGTGGATGGCACAGCACGCAGTTTGTCGTCGATGGGACAGACCAAAATGGCCCGCCAGGCAATGGGCCGACTCCAAACCGCAGGGCAATTGCGATACCAAACAACGATACAATCAATCCGGCCGTCGGGTACTTATTCCCCTCCGACTTATCCAATATCCACGCTACTCCTTACGAGCAATTATAAGGGTCTACGGGGCGGACCGCCGAGCGTGCGGTCTGGTAACGCTGTCGCCGAATTTGCAGTCCGTGTCCGCAACTCAATAACTTGGTCCAAACCCTCACGAGAAAGCGCTGACAGTGATGATCGCGGGACCCGCACGACCGCAGCCAACTGATGCCTTCTGGGATGACTGCGGCGAACCCCATGACGGTTGTTGTCAACGGCGATTTAGACTTGAATTCGGCTGGCACAGCACAGGCTACGGAATTCTCCTCGTGACCGGCGAACTAAAGTATGACCCGGACGCATACTGGAACGGAGATCGTTTTGGTGATCGGCACGGGCAAGTTTAGCGGTCGATATGCACAAAACAACGGCATTCATGGAACCATTTGCGGCGCGCTCGTTCATCGCGAAGACGGTGGACTTGGCGGGTCTCCACTTTTCGCTTGGAGTTACCAGGTTGCCTACGCCACGGGGGATGGCGGAATGGGGTTTATTACAGCAGTTGCTGGATCCAGACTGCAGAAGCCCATCTCGTACAAAGTTCTATCCTTCCACGAAATTCCGAAATAAGAATAGGATTGTGAATGAGCCTTTGTATGCCTTTCAGAGGAACTCGAGCCACTTGTAACTTTAGGTCTGCCGTTTTTCCTTTTCTAGTCCAATCCGGGCATTCTGCTTCGTTTCCGCCTCGACAAGAGCAGGAAGCCCCTCGACAGCGGCAAGAGCAATCTTCGCAATCCCAGCAGCAATCCCCCAAACCGCAGCAAAGCACCCTGCAGCCATCGAACTCACCAACTTCGCAGCATTCGGAGCCTAAACGAAAGAAGGTCTGGACGAACGACGATGTAATTCCTTGCGCACGCCAGCAGACAATTATTTGGTCGGAGAAGGAGGCGCAAGAAGCTGCGGCAGGGGAAGCGGCCGCGAGGGAAGCTTCGGAAGCAAAGCAAATCAAAGAAGCGGGGCTGACGGAGAAGCTGCCGGCCACCGTGGAGGAAACACAGAAACTGATCGCAGTCAAAGAGATTCAGATCACTGAAGATCAAGAAGCTTTGGACGCGGTTCACAGTTGAATTCCCGACCGAGCCAGCGGAACACAAAGATCGAATGCAATCGGAAATCAAGAGAATTACTTCCGATTTGCCGAAGGAGCGGTTGGAGCTGCAGGTATTGCAAAACCATATCGAAAATTTGACCAAACTGCAGCTCAAGGAAGGGCCTATCGCTCCAACTATTCCTCCGCCTTCATAGAACGCTCTCCTGTTCGCCGACATCACCTCCGCCGGTTGTACGGTGGTGCTGGGAGACTTTTGGTCCGAGGTCCTGCGTGCCTGCGGCAAGCTCGCGCTGTATAATGATGGAATGCGTAACAGGCAGGGAAGCGCGCCGATGCATGGCACCACGGTATTGTGCGTGCGCAAGGAAAATAAAGTGGTGCTGATTGCCGATGGCCAGGTGACCATGGGCGATCACGTGATGAAGCACACCGCGCGCAAAACGCGCCGCCTTTTCAACGACAAAGTCATCGCCGGTTTTGCCGGCTCGACGGCCGACGCCATTTCGCTCTTCGAACGGTTCGAGGGCAAGCTCCAGGAGCATTCCGGCAACCTGCAGAAAGCCGCCGTCGAACTTGCCAAAGAATGGCGCAAGGATCGCGCGCTGCGGCACCTCGAGGCGTTGCTCATCGTCGCGGATTCGAAATCCACCTTTCTTCTTTCCGGCAACGGCGACGTCATCGAGCCGGATGATGGTTTGTGCGCCATCGGCTCCGGAGGGAGCTTTGCGCTGGCTGCGGCACGCGCCCTAATCAAGCATTCAAAGCTCTCTGCAAAAGACCTGGCCATGGAAGCCATGCGTATCGCCAGCGAGATTTGCATTTTTACCAACGCCAACTTTACAGTGGAAGAGCTCTAGGGCTTGAGCGATAACACGCCGGGGCATTTTCGCGCATCAAAGGAATTGCACACCAAGTGGTTCACGCACAAAGAGATTTGACGCACAAGGATTGAACAATTCATGGCCAGCAAGACCGATAAAGAAATCGTTTATATGCCCGGCGGCAACGGCGCACCTCCGCCCGCTGAAGAGCAGGAACTTCTCCCCGCGCTTGACGACATGACTCCGCGAGAGATTGTCACGGAGCTCGACAAATACATCGTCGGTCAAAACGCGGCGAAGCGCGCTGTGGCCGTCGCCTTGCGTAACCGCGTCCGCCGCCAAAAACTTCCGCCGGAGATCGCCGAGGACGTCCTCCCCAAGAATATCTTGATGATCGGCCCCACCGGCGTCGGCAAGACCGAAATCGCGCGCAGGCTTGCCCGCCTTGCCGGCTGTCCCTTCGTAAAAGTAGAAGCCTCGAAATACACGGAAGTTGGTTACGTGGGCCGCGACGTGGAATCCATGGTCCGCGATCTCGTGGAAACTTCCATCGACATGGTGCGCGAAGAAAAGCTCGATGAAGTAGCCGAGCGCGCGGAACAAGCAGCGGAAGAGCGCGTTCTGGACCTCTTGCTTCCTCCGTCCCCGCCGCCCGCTCCTGGCACGACGGAAGCCGACGCCGCCGCCCAGCGCGAGCAGACGCAGCGCACGCGCGAAAAGCTTCGAGTCCAGCTTCGGGAAGCCAAACTGGATCAGCGCATGGTTGACATCGAAGTGCGCGAGCGCGCCATGCCTTCGTTCGAAATCATCTCCAATCAGGGCGTCGAGGAAATGGACGTCAACATCAAGGACATGCTCTCAGGAATGTTTGGCCAGCAGAAAAAGAAGCGCAAGATGTCCGTCGCCGATGCTTTCGAATATCTGATTCAAGAAGAAGAAAACAGGCTGCTCGATATGGACCAGGTGACGCGCATCGCCGTCGAGCGCGCCGAGCAGATGGGCATCGTTTTTATCGACGAAATCGACAAAGTCGCCGGGCGCGAGTCCGGACACGGACCCGATGTCTCCCGCGAAGGCGTGCAACGGGACATCCTTCCAATCATCGAGGGCACCACCGTCAACACCCGCTACGGCATGATTCGCACCGACCACATCCTGTTCATCGCCGCGGGCGCTTTCCACGTAACGAAACCGTCGGACCTCATCCCCGAGTTGCAAGGCCGCTTGCCGATTCGCGTCGAACTGCAATCGCTGAAGGAAGAGGATTTTATCCGCATTCTGACGGAACCGAAAAACGCGCTCATCAAACAGTACGTTGCGCTGCTGGAGACCGAAGGCGTCAAGCTCAACTTCACCGAGGATGCGGTTGCGTCCATCGCGCGATTCGCCACTACCGTGAATGAATCGACTGAAAACATCGGCGCAAGGCGTCTGCATACGATTCTCGAAAAGGTTCTCGATGAGCTTTCCTTTGAGGCGCCGGACTTGAAGAAGAAAAATGTCAAAATCGACGCCGCTTATGTAAATAAGCAACTTGCGGAGATCGTTAAAAATCAGGACTTAAGCCGCTATATCCTGTAAACTCCGAAAATCGAAAATGAAAATTCGAGACTTGCGGAAGCCTGCATCGTGCCACGTGGAACATTCTGGCATTGCAAGTTTCAGTTTTCTCGTCTTGGGGATTACCTTTCTCGTTGCCGCCGGTTGTGGCGCTCCGGGCGAACCAGTCCCGCCTTCGCCGCCGGTTCCCGTGGCGGTCACTGACCTTGCCGCACAGCAAGCCGGTGATGGAGTTGAACTCAGTTTCACTTTGCCCGCCAAGACCGTCGCGGGCGATCGCCTGGCAGCGCCGCCTGCCGCTGAATTCCTCCGGGGCGCGCAAAAACCCGATGGTTCGCCGGACAAAAACTCTTTCCGCGTCGTTTACACGATTCCGGGTTCGCTCGTGGGCAATTACGCCACTAACGGCCATCTGAAATTTGTTGACCCGATCGCGCCCTCGGAAACTCGCGCGCATCCGGGCGGCGTGCTCGTCTACATGATCCGCACGCGAGCATCCAAGAAGCGCGCGTCGTCGAATTCCAATGTTGTTTCCGTGCGCATGTTTCCCGTAGCGGAAGCGATTGCTCATGTGGAGGCACGTCTCACGGAATCGGCGATTAATTTGAGCTGGACTGCTCCCACTCGCACATCCGGCGGCGATCCGCTCGGCGCGCTTTCCGAGTATCGCATTTATCGTGGCGAGCTCGACCCTTCCTCCGCGGAGGCCGCTTCAACGGATCTCTCGAAAGCAAAATGGAAATCCCCGCTGACTCTACTCGCTCCGTCAAGCGAAAACTCTTACCAGGACACTTTTTTCGACTTTGGCAAGAGCTATGCATATATCGTCCGAAGTGTCGTACAGGTGGATGGCAACGCACTCGAGTCCTCGGACTCCGCGCCTGCCATCCTGACTCCTCGCGACATTTTTCCTCCTGCCGCTCCACAAAATCTGGTCGCAGCTGTGCTTTCCGGTGCCACGCCAGGCTCCCTACTCACGGACCTCTCATGGTCCATCAATCTTGAAACCGACCTGGCCGGCTATCGCGTCTATCGAAGTGAGCAGCAAGGCGCACGCGGTGCGCTTGCGACCGCAGAGTTGTTGCTTGCGCCGGTGTATCGTGATACGTCTGTGGAGCCTGGCCACCGTTACTGGTATTCCGTGACTGCCGTCGATCGCGCTGGCAATGAAAGTGAGCCCAGCGCGGCCGTCGCCGTGGAAGTTGTGAAACCTCCTTCGTAACCTCGGGGGGGGTTAGAAGAATTATTGGGAGCGCATCGCTTGACGTCCGTTCGCGCACACATGCATGCTTATGGTTCGTTCCACGCTTTTCGGAACGTATCGGTGCGCACGGGTATCTACGTGGGGGTTCTCCTCTCCATTGCATTCAGTGGATGGGTGATCGTGGCCAATCGCGTTCCGTTCCTCGATCGCTTCGCGTTCGCGCGCAACGTGGTGGCAGTGGCTCTCCTTGGTCTCCTCGCCTTGATTCCTGTTCTCCGGTTTTGGCGCATGCCGGGCAACTTGCTCGCTTCAAGCCTGGTCGCCTGGCTCATTTTCAGCCTGGGCTATCGCATTCTTTCCATGGATTTCCCTGGCCTTGAGCAGCGCTTCAGCGCCGTGCAAATCTTCGTGCTCGGCGCGGTGCTTTATCTGCTTGTAGTCACCCTTTCTTGGATTGGAACCATCATCCGGCGCGCCCGCGCGTCGCACATATCTCATCCGAATCACCACTCGAGCTGATCCCGAATGAAATTTATCCGCTTCCTTCTCCTTGATGCTTCCGCTGCGCAGCCGGCCCTTCCGCGTTACGGCCTGCTCGAAGACGAACAAATTCGCGAAATCTCAGGCTCTCCGTGGGCTTCCTGGTCGCGAGGCTCGCGGACCTGGCCGGTTGCTGACGTTCATCTGCTGGCTCCGGTCGATCCCGGCAAAATCGTATGCGTCGGCCGCAACTACGCCGCGCACGCCGCCGAGTTCGGCAATGAAGTGCCCAAGGAACCTCTCATTTTTCTCAAGCCTCCTTCGGCGATCATTGCTCCGGGCGAGCCGATCGTTCTTACACCGCAGTCCCAGCGGGTGGAGCACGAAGGAGAGCTTGCCCTGATCATCGGTCGCCGCTGTTCTCACCTCAAGGAATCCGACGACGCGCTTGCCTACCTGTTCGGCTATAGCTGCCTCAACGACGTGACCGCGCGCGACCTTCAGAAGAGCGACGTACAGTTCACGCGCGCCAAAGGCTTCGATACATTTTGTCCCGTCGGCCCGCACATCGAGACGCAACTCGATCCGTCCGATATCTTGGTGGAGACGCGTGTCAACGGCGCGCTCCGTCAATCCGGACGCACTTCGCTGATGGTCTATCCAGTGGCGTTTCTTGTCCGCTGGATCTCCCGCGTGATGACGCTCTTTCCCGGGGATGTGATCGCCACCGGCACGCCCGCTGGCGTTGGCCCGCTTGTTGCAGGGGACATCGTCGAGGTCAGCATCGATGGTGTTGGCGTGTTGCGCAATCCGGTGCACGCCCCGCACACGTAATTGCACCTCCCAGCCGTGGTTTCGGTAAAATACAAGCTTGTGGGACAACTCAGCAGGAAGGTCGGTTTCTTGTGTGCCGTGAGTGTACCGCTGTGTGCGCCTG
Organism: uncultured Acidobacteriota bacterium; assembly: GCA_963718945.1. Lineage (GTDB taxonomy): Bacteria > Acidobacteriota > Terriglobia > Acidiferrales > UBA7541 > Acidiferrum. The sequence continues at coordinate 47,408 of CAVRAJ010000006.1, forward strand.
CAGCGATTCACATTACATTTGCATCGTGGGAGCTGGCTAGTTGAAATCTCTGTTCGCAGACTGGAAACTTGTTCTGGCCATGGGTGCCGCAGCCATTGCAGCCGTCGCCATGATCGCCTACGCCTTCTTTCGCCCAACGGAAGAGCCCCAAGACGTGGAGCGCAGGCGGCGTCTCCATCTGAACCAGATCGGGCGCATCGCGGAGGGGCAGGTCGTCGAGTTGGCCGAACACCCTCCCGAGCCGCGCGAAGGACAAAAGAAACTCTTCGGTTCGCGAGCCCGCCCGATCGTCGATCTGAGCCCTCGGCACCTCGTCACGTACAGTTATGCGATTTCCGGCGTTACCTATCATACCGCGCAGGACATCACCGGCCTCGAGGGGCAGATCCGCTTCGAGCGCCTGGTAGCTGGACAGCCCGCCAGCGTGAAATACGATCCTTCGAATCCGAGCGATTCGATCCTGGTCGCCGACGATTGGTCCGGCTTGCGCTGAGCTTCGAGGCTCCCAACGGGGGCTTCGGGCCTGCATTCTGATTTCCGCCCGATTGCGCTATCCTTCTCTCTGCGCCTCTGATGCGCCGAGGCAATCTCATGAAAATGATCGTGGCCTCCATCTTTACTACCGCGCTGATCGTTGCGATGACTCTCGGCGCGATGTTCATTCTCGTGCAAGCCACTCTCTACGTCACTTCGTTCTCGTCACTTCTCCAGCGCACGGCCGCCATCGGTGCGGAACTGATTCTCGGCGTCGTCTTGCTTCTTGGCACTATTTGGCTTGCCACGCATCTTGCTGTTCGCATCTTTGCCAAAAATGAGCCTTCTGTTCCCGGAGGAAAGTTTGTCTGAGAAAAACGCCGCAGCGAGCGCCAGGGAAAAGCACCGCGACCGCATGGAAGAACTGCGGCGCCAGTCCGCGGAAGCCGAAGCCGGCGGCGGTCCCGAACGCCGCGAGCGCGAGCACAAAGCCGGCAAGCTCGCCGCCCGCGAACGCATAAATTTGCTGCTCGACGAAGGTTCCTTCGAAGAGCTGGACAAATTTGTCCGCCACGGCTGCGTGGACTTTGGCATGCAGGAGCAGCGCCCCGCCGGCGATGGTTTCGTTACCGGCTTTGGCCGCATCGATGGCCGCCTCGTCTACGTCTTCGCGCAGGACTTCACCGTTTTCGGCGGCTCGCTCTCCGAAGCCAACGCCCGGAAAATTTGCAAAATCATGGATCTCGCCATGCGCGCGGGCGCTCCCGTCATTGGCCTTAACGATTCAGGCGGCGCGCGCATTCAGGAGGGCGTCGCCTCGCTGGCTGGTTATGCCGACATTTTTCTGCGTAATACGCTCGCCAGCGGCGTGATCCCGCAGATCAGCGCCATCATGGGTCCGTGCGCCGGCGGCGCGGTCTATTCGCCCGCGATCACCGATTTCATTTTCATGACGCGCGAGACCTCCTATATGTTCGTTACCGGCCCCGACGTCATCAAGACCGTCACTCACGAGGAAGTCACCAAGCAGGAGCTCGGCGGCGCCATGACCCACAACGAACAGAGTGGCGTGGCGCACTTCGTCTCCGCCGACGATGCCGACTGCCTCGCCATGATTCGCGAACTCTTGAGTTTCCTTCCTTCGAATAACGTCGAAGATCCCCCGCGCCGCCAGTCCTCCGATTCGCCGGACCGCCGCGAAGAATCTCTGAACTCTCTTGTCCCCGCAGACACTCAGAAGCCCTACGACATAAAGGACGCCATCCACGCCATTGTCGATGACGGCTACTTTTTTGAAGTCCACGAACTCTTCGCGAAAAATATCGTTGTTGGTTTTGCGCGTCTTGACGGCCGCCCTGTCGGCATCGTCGCCAATCAACCGGCGTTTCTCGCAGGTGTTCTCGATATCAATGCCTCTCTCAAGGGAGCGCGCTTCGTTCGCTTCTGCGACGCGTTCAATATTCCGCTCATCACATTTGAGGATGTTCCCGGTTTCCTGCCCGGCACGCAGCAGGAATTCGGCGGCATTATCAAACATGGCGCGAAACTGCTTTTTGCTTTTGCGGAGGCCACCGTGCCAAAAATTACGGTTATCACGCGCAAAGCCTACGGCGGCGCGTATTGCGTCATGGCCAGCAAGCATATCCGCACCGACGCCAATTTCGCCTGGCCCTCCGCGGAGATCGCAGTCATGGGCCCGGAAGGCGCCGTGAATATTGTTTACAAGCGCGAACTGGACAAGGTTCCCGAGGCCGATCGCGAAAGACTCCGCCAGGAGAAAATCGACGAATTCCGCGACCGCTTCGCGAACCCCTTCGTCGCCGCCGAAAAAGGCTACATCGACGCCATCATTGAGCCTGCCGTATCTCGCTCTCGCATCATCACCGCCCTGCGCGCCCTCGAAAACAAGCGCGACACCAATCCCCGCAAAAAGCACGGCAACATCCCCCTTTGAGTGCGCTCAATGCCTTCGCACTCTGCTAAAATATAGTCTATGAAGCGTGAATTCACTTCGATCATCGAGAAGCGCGGTGGCTGGTATGTTGCCTACATCGAAGAAATCCCGGGTGTGAACACGCAAGGGCGGACTCTAGCGGAAGCTCGGCGTAATCTGAAAGAAGCGCTAACCTTGGTAATCGAAGCTAACCGCGAATTGGCCGCAAAAGGGTGGCTCGGCTGCGCCATACGGGAACCCATCACGGTAAGTATTTGAGCGTGAAGAAGTGAAGCGGCGCGATTTCCTACGACATCTTGCTGCTCGTGGTTGCGAACTGTTGCGTGAGGGCGGCAGACACGCCATCTATTTCAATCCCCGAACGAAGGCCACTTCAAGCGTCCCTAGTCATACTGAGATCAATGACTTCTTGGCTCGGAAGATTTGTCGCGATCGGGGAATCCCTTCGCCTGGCTAGTATAGCCTTTGCTTTTCTCCCATTCGCAGAACCTCGACTCACCACTTTATGCAACGCCTCTCTCTGGTTGCCGCGTCCCTAATCATTAGACACGCTTCCCGCGCCTACGGCTTGGCGGCGATACCCCTCGTGCTAAAATCCCGCTGCATCGCAGGAGGCTCATGTTCCGTAAAATTCTGATTGCCAATCGCGGTGAAATCGCCGTGCGCATCCTGCGCGCCTGCCGCGAGCTGGGCATTCGCTCCGCTGCAGTTTTCAGCGAGGTCGACCGCAAATCGCTCCACGTTCGCCTCGCCGACGAGGCTTACCCTATCGGCCCCGCATCCTCGCGCGAGAGTTATCTTTGCATTGACAAAATCATGGATGTCGCGCGCCGCTCTGGCTGCGACGCCCTACATCCTGGCTATGGTTTTCTCGCGGAAAACGCGGCGCTCCCGCGAGCCTGTGCCGAGGCTGGCCTCATTTTCATCGGCCCGGGCGCCGAAGCCATGGAAGCCCTCGGCTCGAAAACCGCCGGCCGCCAACTCGCTCGCCGCTCCGACGTGCCCACTGTCCCCGGCGCGAACGATCCCATCGAAAATCCCGATGACGCTCAGGCCCTCGCCCAAAATATGGGCTACCCCGTTTTGCTCAAAGCCGTCGCCGGCGGCGGCGGCAAAGGCATGCGCGTTGTCACTCGCGACGCCGAATTCACCCCTGCCTGGCGCGATGCTTCTTCGGAAGCCCTGAACGCCTTCGGCGATTCGCGCCTCTACCTCGAAAAATATCTGGAAAGGCCGCGGCACATTGAAATCCAAATCCTGGCCGACACCCACGGCCGTGTCGTCTCTCTTGGCGAGCGCGAATGCTCGGTTCAGCGCCGCCATCAAAAAGTGATCGAAGAGGCTCCTTCGCTCGCCATTACGCCGGAGCTGCGCAAAAGGATGGGTGACGCTGCCGTGCGCCTCGCGCGTGCCGCCGGATACGTCAATGCCGGCACCGTGGAATTTCTCGTCGATGCCCATCTCAATTTTTATTTTCTGGAAGTGAACACGCGGCTTCAGGTCGAGCATCCTGTCACCGAGCAAGTCACCGGTCTCGATCTCGTCAAGCTGCAAATCGCCATCGCCGCCGGCCATCGTCTCCCGTTTGCCTGGGAGACCATTACGCCGCGCGGCCATGCGATGGAAGTCCGCCTCTACGCCGAAGATCCGGACAACAATTTTTTTCCGTCGCCCGGAACAATTCTTTCGCGCCATGTGCCCAGCGGCTCCGGCATCCGCCTCGATGAAGGTGTCTACGAAGGCTGGACCGTGCCGATGGACTACGATCCTCTCCTGAGCAAGCTGATCGCGTGGGGCAACAGCCGCGAAGAAACTATTGCTCGACTCCGCCGCGCCCTCGAGGAATACACCGTCACAGGAATCAAGACCAACGCCGGCCTTTTTCGCCGTATTCTCGCCGAGCCGGATTTTCTTCGGGGAGAAATCCACACCAAGTGGCTCGATGAACTGCTTCAACGTTCGCCCACCGCGGCGTCTCCTGCACAGGACGAAGCAAAGCCGGATCTCGCCGCCGATGCCGCCGCCATCGCCGCCGCTCTCTGGCATGCCAAGCAGTCGGACAAACATTCGGCTCCGTCCTCCTCAAGCCAGGATTCCTCTCAAGATTCCCGTTGGAAACAAGAAGGCCGCCGCCAACAGTTGGACCGCCTTCCATGACCATGAAATTTGAAGTCCAGCTCGCGGGACCTTGTGGCAAAAAGCTCCGCACCGTTGAACTTGAGCGCGGCGCAGAGCGCTGGAAAATCGTTCTGGACGGCCAGCCGGTCCAGGCCGACGTCGTCGAAATCGCTCCCAACACGCTCTCTCTTCTTCTTGAGGGCCAATCCTACGAAGTTCGCATCACACAGTCGCCAGACGGCGTGCTCAAGCTTCAGACCGGCCTGCAGGAATTCACCGCCGAGGTGGCCGATCCCCGGGCATGGCGCGGCCGCCGGCATGGCGCGCTCGAAGTCGAAGGCCGGCAGCAAATCGTCGCTCCCATGCCGGGCAAGGTCGTTCGCTTGCTCGTCAAAGTCGGCGACAAGGTCGAAGTAGGCCAGGGTCTCTTGGTTGTGGAAGCGATGAAGATGCAAAACGAAATTCGCTCGCCAAAGAGCGGCGTGGTCGAGCGCCTCCAAGTGAAAGAAGGCCAGCCCGTGAACGCTGGCGAAGTTCTTGCTTGGGTAGACTAGCCGGAAGAATCGAGGGCGGAAACGCCGCTCAATGTCCCGAGGACTTGGGAGGAAATTCCGTCTTCGCCGCGGCGGGCAGCTTGCCGGCGGCTTCGATGATTTGCTGTGCCAAATAGTTTGTTACGCGTGATTCATCGCGCGCGATCGTCAGGTAAGCGGCGCGGAGCAGTTGTTCCTTGTGATTACGCAGCGAATCCCGAATCGTCTGCTGTACTTGCGGATCGGTAATATTGCGTTGCCCGGGCGACTCGCGAGAGATGAGTTTCAAGATCACGATGCGCGGCCCATCCTTCGATTGAATCGCCAGCGGCGGGCTCACCTGCCCGGCCTGCATTCCCATCACGGCCCTCTTCAGCATCGGATCGGATTGGTTTAGCGCCGATTCCGGTACATATCCCAAATCCCCGCCCATCGCCGCGGAGTTCATATCCTCGGAGTAGTCCATCGCCAGTTGCGCGAAGTCCGAGCCGCTGTTCAGCTTGTCCTCGAGCATCTTCACCTTGCGCTGCGCTTCCGCCTCGTTGGTCGCGTCGTCATTCTTGAGGTTGCGGATTTGCAGTTCCTTCCGCGGCGTGACCACGATCTCGGAAATCCGGTAGCGCGGCTCCGCCACGTTGAATTGCGCCTTGTTCGCGTTGTACGCGTCGGTGATGTCCTGATCGGTGATCGTTATTTTCGCCACCACTTCGTGATTCAACAGTTTGGTGATCGAGAGCTGTCTCCGTAGATCGCTCTTTAGGTCGTCGACGGAGACACCGCGCTCTTTCAGTTGTCTTTGGAATTCGTCTTCGGTGTAAGGGCTCTTCAGCTCGGTGAATTTGTCTTCCACTTCGCCGTCGCTGGCTTCCAGATTCAATTTCTTGGCCCGCTCCAGCAGGATCTCGTTGTTGATCAACTCATCGAGTACATTCAGCTTCAGCGACAGCGCTTCTTCCTGCGATGGCTCCTGTCCCTCCGGATTCACCCGCGTCCGGTAGTACTTCTCCACGTCGTCACGCTTAATCTCTTGCCCGTTCACTACCGCCCATACGTCCGGCGATGGCTGCGCCTTTTGTTTGCAGCCCGTGCCCATCGCCAGCGCCATGGCAGCCGCAGGCAACAGCAATGCCAAGCGCGTCTTTCCCTTCATGGGACCGTGCGCGCGCCCAGCCACACTATTTTTCGCATGCGGTGGATTCAAGGTGGGGTGCTCAGGCCGCTTTCTTCACGCGGCCCGCGCGGATGCAGGCCGTGCAAACTCGAACATGCTTCCTCGCTCCGTCCACAACCGCGCGGACGCGCTTCAGGTTCGGATTCCACCGTCTCCGCCTGGTATTATTCGCATGACTGATTACGTTGCCAAAGTGCGGCCCTTTGCCGCAAAATTCACACTTCAGTGCCATTGTTCTTCCTACTCAGGCCGTCTTGTCCAGCCGGAAATTTTGCTCTGATTCTGATGAAGTTACAATACTGAGCTTTCCATTCTAGCAGACGCCCTATCCCCGTCAAAGCCCGCCTTTTGCTGGGTGCTGTCCTTTTCTGGTTCCGTATAGTCTTGGCAAAGAAGCAATGCAATGCCAAGGATTTGTTTTCGAGTCCGCCAAGGTCCAAGCACAATCGATGGCAAGCTCCAATCGGAGCTACCACCTTCCCACAACGGAACTTCTGAAGAGTCAGCTAGATATCACTTGTCCGCTTGGGGCGTAACCGGACATCTGGCGTACTGGGGCTTCACTTTCCCGGCTACCCCGTCCATCAGGCGCCTGCCGGGAAACTGGACTACGAATCCGAGTTGGGTGATGCACCCGAACAATCGACTAGGAGATGGATTCTATTCATAGCGCAAGGCGACCAAGGGATCGACGCGGGTAGCGCGCCGCGCCGGGATGTAGCAAGCCAGCAGCGCTGCCCCTACAAGGAGCAGCGTCACACCGGCGAACGTCAGCGGATCGGTGGCAGTCACGCCAAAGAGCAGCGACTCCATAGTGCGCGTCAAGGCCAGCGAACCGGCAATGCCAATCGCCACCCCGATGAAAACAGTGCGCAATCCCTGGTCCAGTATCATCCTCAGAACGTCCCAATAGCTCGCCCCGAGAGCGATACGCACGCCGATCTCGCGCGTGCGGAGACTGACCGCATAGGCCATCACGCCAAACACCCCGGCCGTGGCAAGCAGCAGCGCCGTGATTCCGAAGAATCCGACGAGAATGACGTTGAATCTTCGCGAGCCCAGCGAAGCGGAATAGACTTGCGAAAACGTTCGGAACCTCGTCGGAATCTCTGGGTTGAGGTCCCGCAGGATTCCTCGCGCTGCCGAAGCGACGGACTGGGTGTCGGCATCGCTCAGCATCGTTAAGGTAATGGCCGAGCGCGGGCGCTGGAACAAGTTCACGTAAACAGTCGGACGCGGCGGCGCATCGAGGCCATATTCGTGAGTGTCGCCCACGATCCCGACGATAGTCAGCAAACGCAAGTCGCCATCCATGTTTCCAAATTCAATCGTGTGCCCGATCGGGTCCTGACCTGGCCACCGGTCGCGCGCAAGCGATTCGCTGATCACCGCCACGTGCGGAGAATCCGCGCCGTCGCGCTCGTCGAAGATGCGCCCTCGAAGCAGCGGAATTCCCAGAACCTGGAAGTATCCGTCCGTGGCGACGCAGAAGTCCGCATTGCCAATACGTTCTTTTTGCTGCAGTAACCCGCCAAAACCATCAAAGCTCTTGGGGACCTCATTCTGCGTCATCAGCAAAAACATTCCGTCGGGAAGGCCGCCATCCTCCATCGGCAGACCGCTAGCCGCGCCAACTTTGCGCACGCCCGGGATTTGTTTGAGCCGGTCAATCAGGTTTGCAAAGAAAATCGCCTGACCGGCCTTTGCTTTGGGATCCTCCACCCACGGAAGCGACACGTCCATGGTGACAATTTTATCCACGCGAAACCCGGGATTCACTTCCAGCACCTTCATCAGGCTGCGCCCAAGCAATCCTGCTCCGACCACCAGAACTAACGTGATAGCGATCTGCGCCGCCACGAGTACACGGCCGGCGCGCTGGCTGCCTTGCGAACCCGCTTGTCCGCGACCGCCTTCGACGAGACTCTTGCGCAGGTCCCCGGAAGTCGCGCGTGTTGCGGTGAACGCTCCAAGGCCGCCGGCGACTGCGGTGGAAAGCAGGAACGCAAACACAAGTACTGGAATACTGATCGAGACGCTCTCCAACCGCGGCAGACTTGCCGGCGCTAGAGCAACCAATCCCACCACGCCCCCGAACGCTCCCAGCACACCAAGGCCGCCGCCGACCACCGAAAGCAGGAATGCTTCGGTAAGAAATTGCCGGATCAGCCGTCCGCGCACCGCGCCGAGCGCGCTGCGAATGGCCAGTTCGCGCTCTCTTACCGACGCTTGAGCCAGCAGCAAATTCGCTACGTTCGCGCAGGCCACCAGCAACAGAAATCCCACCGCGCCGAACAGAACCAGCAGCGCCGGGCGGGCGTTACCCGTGATCGAGTCCTGCAGCGGGAGGACCGTTCCATCTTTGAGGAGATAATCGCCTTGCTCGCTCGACGTATTGTGAATACGCCGGGCTATCGCGCTGATATCTCCATTTGCTTGCGCGACAGTCACACCATCGCGCAGGCGCCCGACGGCAAAGTAGTTATGCGAGGTCCTGCTTGTATTTTCGCCGTCAATATCTGCCGGCAGCCACAAGGCAGCCTCTGGCGGAAACTGAAATCCGGCGGGGACCACACCGATGACGGAGTAAACCGCTTTATCAATTTTCAGGTGCGACTGCGAAAGGTCGGGAGTCGATCCAAGATACTGCTTCCAGTAACCATAGCTGACAAGAACGACGGGAGCGGCCCCTTTTTTGTTGTCGCCTGCGCTGAAATCGCGCCCAATGATCGGCTGAACACCGAAGACCTTGAAGAAGTCGGGTGTGACGCCTGCAACCGCCGTGCGTGTCGGCTGCGAAGAGCCTGAAACGGACACGATATTGTTGTTATACTTCGCAATCGCCCCGAAGCTGTGGTTTTGATCGCGAAAGTCGTCGAAGTTCGGATCCGCAAGGCGATTCGGCCTGCCCCTGGAGCTGACCTCGAAGATGGCCATGATCCGGTTCGAATCCGTATACGGCAGCGGGCGCAACAACACCCCGTAAACAACGCTGAAAATTGCCGTGGTCGCACCGATGGCCAGCGCGAGCGTAAAGACCATGACTGCGGTGGCGCCGGGGTTCTTACGCAGTTGGCGTAGCCCGTACCGGCAATCGGAGAACACCGAGTGGACCCAATTGCCGGTCTGCTTTTCGCGAACCTGTTCTTTCACTTGTTCGATGCCGCCAAATTCGATTCGCGCCGCCCGTCGTGCTTCTTCTGGCGCCATGCCTGTGCGAATGTTTTCCTCCGTCAGGATTTCCAGCTGGGTATGAACTTCCTGGTCGAGGTCCGCATCCACCCGACGAGATAAAAAGAGATTTCGCAGGAAACTTCGAGCTTTCACCAAGAGTGGCATGCGGATCTCCTCTCTACGACGCTTCCAACGCTTGAGCGATAGCCCACGAAATGCGGTCCCAGCGCTTTGTTTCGATCTCCAGTTGCTTCCGTCCGGGTTTGGTCAAGCGATAGTACTTAGCGCGGCGGTTGTTTTCGGAGTCTCCCCAAAAAGCGGAAATCCAGCCTTCTTCTTCCATTCGGTGGAGAGCAGGAAAGAGCGAGCCTGGCTTAACAACGAAAGTGCCGCCTGTGATCTGCTGGATCCTGCGCGAGACTCCCAATCCGTGCATCTCGCCGGCGATAAGCGATTTCAAGATCAGCAAATCCAAAGTCCCTTGCAAAAGCGTTGTCGGTTCAGAGTTCAAGACCTATCTCCTATCGGCGCTCTATAGGGCATAATATCGATCCACATATAGACTGTCAATAGGAAGCTGGCATGTCCATGGAAGTCGCGTTACCGTGCAATTCCCCATTGCCCGCTAGAAACGCCATTGCGAAACAGGATGGTCACCATGGGTGCCCTGAGCGGAAAGATGAACTCAAAGACGCGGCCCCGCTCAGAGTCCAATAGGAGGCTATAAGCCTAGCGCGTCGCAAATCTGCCTTTGATGATCCGCAAGAATCCGCGAGCCTCATCAAGCCCCAGCGCCAGGATTGCCGCGAAATAGATAATCCCGAAAGGGCCCAGCACGGCAATGGCGACAAGAATGGGAGAATGATGGCCTAGAAAATGGCGGATGGCCCACCCTAGCGACGCCGCTACGAACGCAGATCCCCAAAGCTTAACCAAAGAATCGAATGGAAGACCTGTGTGGCCGATGCGGCGGTTCAACGTTCGCCTGAGCAGCGCGAACTCAACCCAGGAGGATATTCCCGCGGAAATAGTCAGCCCGGCCGCTCCCCAACGCGCCTCGATTCCCAGCAGGTGCGGCAGGGGAAACGCGCAAAAAAGGCCGAGGATAGTCGTCAGGATGACTCGAATCACAGCAAACCGCAGCGGCGTCCGAGTATCGCGCAGCGCGTAGTAGGTAGACGAATAGAGCCGGCCAAGGGTCGAAGCCAGCAGGCCAACCGTTGCGCCCGCGAGAATTCCCCAGACATAGATTACGTCGGCTTGCTTGAACTGCCCCGTACGGTAAATGGCCGCGACGATCACATCGCCGAGAATCAGGAACGCGGCCACCGACGGGACCACGAACATGGCAATCTGCCGCAGGCCCGAGTTGAGCCGCTGGCGCAAGGCAGCAGCGACTTCTTCTTCGCTGCCCAGCGCGCCGGACATGTGCGGCAGTTCAGACGCCGAAACGGACATGCCGAAAAGGCTCACCGGAAGCAAATACAGAATCTGTGCATAGGAGAGCGCGGCCACGGCACCCATAGGCAGCCAGCTTGCAAGCAGCGTATCCACATAAGCGCTGATTTGGACGACGCCGCGGCCCACGAACACGGGAATAAAGTTGCGCACGACCGTCTTCACATTCTCTGCCTGATAATTCAGCGAAAGACGAAGGCCCTTCAGGAGTCGCAGGACGACGGGCAATTGCACGGCCACCTGCAACGCGCTGCCGGCCACCGATCCCCATGCAAGAATTTGTGCCAGCGGAAACTGCGCATAGCGGCCTCCCCATCCCCACATTGTGGCGATCATGGCCGCGTTCCATACCACCGGCGCTGCGTACGAAAGGAAAAAACGGCGGTGGCTATTGAGAACTCCGAGGCACCATGCCGAAAAAACCATTAACCCTGCGCTGGGGAAGAGAATGCGCACGAGGCGAATCGTCAATTCCCGCTTCTCGCCAGTGAATCCGCCAGCGATGGCGTCGATCAGGTAAGGCGTGGTGAGCACGCCCAGCAGCACGATCAAGGAAGTTGTCAGCGCAAGCAGCGCCGCGACGGCTCCGGCAGTGCGGCGCGCTTCTTCGTCGTCCTTGCGCGCGAGGAGGCTGGCATAGACTGGAATGAACGAAGCGGAAAGCACTCCCTCTCCGAACATATTTTGCAGAAAATTAGGAATGCGGAATGCGGCTTTGAAAGCATCCGCGGCATCGGAGTTGCCGAAATAGTGCGCGAACACTCGCTCGCGCACAAGACCGGCGATGCGGCTCAGCAAAATTCCCGCAGCGACCAGCAGAGCGTGGTGCTTCGATCCGCCCCTGGAGTCTTCCGAATTTCCGGGTTTCGTCACGAGGGATTAGAGACTGGCATGAGCATAGGATGGAATCCATTCATTACAAGAGCCGCACGCAGAGTTGTCAACTTCGAATCTGGCGAGTGTGCGCTCTCCATGGATTCCTGAGCGTAGGTCCATTCTTCCACACCGCCGAATCTTTTGGGTTCCGGTTGAATAGGTGTAGATGACTGCCCTTTCTCGGGCCCCGCGAAGGCTTCTCCTGGGGCCTTAAGGAGCATCTCAAGAACGCCCTCAATCCAGGGGTAGGACAACTAGGGAGTGGTCGCAATTCCCCCTGCTCAGTCGGGTTTATCTCAGTGGGATTTGGTCTGCCTTTTGGACTCTTTGAAGACTGCAGAAGCGTCCCATAAGAGGTGTTAGGGTCTTCGTGTCCAAACGCAACCTTCCATCAAATTTGGGCATCCTATATTGACGATAGGTCATTCCGTTTCAGTAGTTTACGGAAGCACTACCTGTCCTTTAGGGCTGGCTCGAAATTGCCTAAAGCACTATTAGTCTGGCCCCTACAGGGTCCGCCCGATTCTCTCCAGCCCGCTAAAATAGTAGTTTGAGCCTTCGGCAGAAAGGAGACCGATCGCGTTGCTAAAGTTGACACCAACGAGTTCCCCGCTGGCATCGGTTGGACCTCTGCCCACGCGGAGGGCAGCTATCGCCCGCCTGGCGATAATCCTGAGCCTCCTGCTCGTCTGCCTGACCGCCTCCCCCGCCTATGGAGATGTCGGCGTCCTTCTCAACGAGTCCTTGGATACAAGTTTTGCCAGAATCTCGGGTTCGGGGCATAGCGCCATCTACTTCTCCCGCATCTGCGCGGACTCGCCGGTTAAGCTGCGGCTCTGCCGCCCCGGCGAACAAGGCTCGGTTATGAGCAATTACACCACTCTTGGCGAAGATCAGCCTTTCGAGTGGAACGTGGTTCCCCTCTCGATTTATTTGTATGGTGTCGAGGATCCGGGGAACCGCCCCTTGTTTGGTTCGCAAAAAATCAAGCATGTCCTCGAGGAAAGATATCGCGCGAATTTTCTTTCCGCCTACTGTGGCAGCGCCGCTTGCCGCACGAGCACTAAAGCCGAATGGCGCGAAATGGTCGGGTCCACCCTCGAGCGCAGCATGTATGCTTTCGTTGTCGCCACCACGGTCGACCAGGATCGCTCTCTGATCGGCGAATTCAACTCTCTCCCCAATGTAAATCACTTTAACGGCGTGACGCACAATTGCGCCGATTTCAGCAGGCGCGTTATCAATACTTATTTTCCCCATGCCGCCAAGCCCGATTATCTGAACGACTTCGGCCTCATCACTCCCAAAGCCATCGCTCGCTCCTTTGCCCGTTACGCGGAACGTCACCCGGAGGCGCACTTCCGCGTCCTTCATTTCGCCCAGTTGCCCGGCACCATCAAACGCAGCAGCGAATGCCGCAACGGAACCGAGCAGTTGTACCACTCCAAAAAGCTTCTCGTGCCCATGCTTATTTTCGCGGACCACGAATTGCCGTTTGTGGCCGCTTCTTACCTTCTGACGGGACGCTTCAATCCCGAGCATGAATTAGAGAAGCATCCAACCGGCGAAGCTTCAGACCTCGAGCAGGAAATCCGCCACGCAAAATCCGCAAAGGATGTCCCTCGCGAAGAGGAACTCGCGGCGGCGGTTAACAAGGAAAGCGCGCAGCTCGTGGGCACAGCAAAAGAATGGAAACAATATCGAGAAGCGTTTAACGATTTCGCGGGTGACGCCATCAACCGCGAAGTTATTCCCGACTACGATTTTCTGGGCCGTCTTTTCAAATATCTCGATCGCGCCGGCACACCATCCGTCGACTCCAACGGCGCCCTTTGGCTGGACCTCTCGCAAGGTGGAAAACCTGCAAGGCTAGGTATGAGCGCCAGCAATCTGTTCGCTCCCGGCACGGATTCGCAGTGGGCCTACGCCCTCATTCTCGCGCGCGCCGTTCACTATCTGAAGAGTCCCAAGCACAGCCGCGAAATCATGCCGGAATTCAAAAACGATTGGGCTCTCCTGCAAGCAGCCCGCATCAATAGCTCGATTTCGACCGCAGCCAATACCGACAATCCCTCGACGCCCGCTCCCTCGCATGGCGCTTCACTTTCCCGGGCCCCAGCCCCGTAAAACCGTCTTCGTCTCCCAAGCTAGTCCTGTGAGTACTAAAGCTTCGCAACGATTCTTCTTCTTTGTCTCTCCCCAACATTTTCTTCCTTCTTGTTTTTCGCAACTTTAGTCTTGTCTAACTCATCTGTACTGATGTAGTTTCCCGTCACGGTGCAGCAAATGCTTCTCTCTTTCCGGATCTTGTTCTTGATTTTTGTTTTGTTCCTCGTCTCTGGCCAGGCGAGCTCGAATCCTCCCGCTCCCGCTACCGTTCCATCCACTTCCGCCGCTGCCCCCGTCATTGTCATTGGTTTCGTCGGCGGATTCGTTCACCGCGATGATCGCGTGCACATCGAGGTACAGCTCGTTGATCGCCTTCGCGAAGAATATTCTTCCGGCGTTTTCGGGCAAACCTTCGAGAATCACCGCGGCAAGGACGCCTATCAAGCAGTACTCCGCCTCCTGGATGCCAATCGCGATGGAACTTTGTCCTCCCAAGAAAAGCAGAGCGCCCGCATCATTATTTTTGGCCACAGTTGGGGCGCCTCAGAAACGGTTGAGCTCGCGCGCCAGCTTGGAAAAGACGGTGTCCCTGTTCTCCTGACTATCCAGGTCGATAGCGTTTCCAAGCTCGGCGAAAATGACACGGTGATTCCACCCAACGTCGCCCAAGCCGTCAATTATTTTCAGTTGGATGGCGTGCTCCACGGCCAGCCGAAGATCCGCGCCGCCAATCCCGCCCGCACTCGCATCCTCGGCAATTTCCGTTCTGACTACAAATCAAAGCCCTTCACTTGCGGCCAATATCCCTGGTGGGACCGCGCTTTCATGAAATCCCACATCCAAATTGAGTGCGATCCCGCGGTCTGGAAGCAGGTAGAATCGCTGATTCGTTCCAACCTGTCGTTGGAAGCCCGCCTCCCCTCGCCAACCGAAATCAATTCACCAGCTTCGCCTTTCAAATAAACCGCATCCCTCTTTGATAACCGCCCCTGCAGCCGTCCGTCCATATCGGGTGTATCATCCTCTCGAAGGACGTTTCTGAGGAGGCCCCATGAAACGCCGCGAATTTCTCCTTCGCACCGCCTGCACAGCGGGAGCGGCTTGGCTCCATGCCGCGTTGCCCCGTCGCGCCGATGCTTTAGCCTTCAAACCGCTCCCTCGCAAATTCAGCGCTTCCGACACCATCACCCTGGGTAAGACCGGCATCCAAACCAGCCGCCTCGCGATGGGCACGGGCACTGTCGGTGTCGGGCAGCATTCGCATCAGACCGCCCTGGGCCTCAAAGGCCTCTCCGATCTGCTCCTCAACGGATACGATCACGGCCTGCGTTTTTTCGATTCCGCGGACAGCTACGGCAGCCACCCCCACGTCGCCGAAGCGCTTAAGCACGTCCCGCGCGATAAAATCACTGTTCTAACAAAGTCCTGGGCGCGCGACGCCCCCACAATGCGCGCCGACTTGGACCGCTTCCGCCGCGAACTTGGGACCGATTACATCGACGTCTTCCTCATGCACTGCCTCACCGAATCCAATTGGACCGAGCGATTTCGCCCTGTCATGGACGTTCTCTCCGAAGCCAAGGAAAAGGGCATCATCCGCGCCCACGGCTGTTCCTGTCACTCGATCGAGGCCCTCCGCGAGGCTACAAAGTCTCCCTGGGTCGAAGTCCATCTCGTCCGGATCAATCCCATCGGTTCCTTTATGGAAGCGGACCCGGGCACCGTCGTAAGTGTGATTAAGGAAATGCGCGCTGCCGGTAAGGGCATAGTGGGGATGAAAATTCTCGGCCAGGGCGATCTGCGCAATCGCCAGGACGAAGCTCTGAACTTCGCCCTCGGCCTGAATCTTCTCGACGCCTTCACTATCGGCGCCGAAAGCAAAGCCGAACAGGAAGATCTGCTCCGCCGCATTGCCGCCGCGTAAAGGGATTTTCTGAAACCATCCGCAGCGTTAGGGTGCCGTCCCGAGCGCAGCGAGGGATCCGCTTTTGCTCGCTCGCAAGTAATTGAGCATATGCCGCCGCTCTCCTATGTCTCCAGACCAATCAGCCGCATCAATTCCAACGCGTTACTTTTCTCCACTACGCCTTCGCGCAACTGGTAATCGAATCGCATCTTTCCGTCCACAACTTGATCCTCGAAGTGCATATTCCGCAAAACATTTCCCACCGCCGCCGCAATTTCCGTCAACGCCAGATCGTGCGTCGTCACGATCCCAATTGCCCGCCGCTTCAGCAACGCCTGGATCAAGCCCTCGGCTCCGATTCTCCGGTCTTTGGAATTCGTTCCCTCAAGCAACTCATCGAACAAAAAGAGCAGCGGCACGGCTTCATTCGCACCGTCAAATACTTTGCGGATGTGCAGAATTTCGGTGTAAAAACTCGACCGTCCCTCTTGCAGTGAATCGGTGCTTTTCAGCCGGGTTCCAATGCGCAACGCCGTCAAATGCAGCCGCGTGCCGCGGATTGGCGCGCCGGCCATGGCCAGCACGGCGTTAATCCCCACGGCACGCAGAAGCGTGCTTTTCCCGGACATGTTCGAGCCGCTCACCAGAAGCACGCGCGTCTGGACGTCGAGCCGCACGCTGTTTCGCACGCATTTCTCCGCCGCGATCAGCGGATGTCCCAGCTCCGCGCCGTCGTAGAATCCAAGCCCGTCTTTCGTGTTCACAAATTCCGGGAAGGGGTCCGCGGGATGCTCGTAGGAATACGTGGCCAGCGAAAGCAGCGCCTCCATCTCTCCCGTCAGCTCCACCCAGCGGCGCATCTTTCCACCCCAGCGCCTTCGCCACGCCTCTGCCGCCATCGCCACCTGTACGCTGTAAAGAAACGGCAACTCACACAGCCGGGCAATCAAACTGTCGTTGGCGTCGATCCAATAAACGATTCGCGCAAACTTGCGCACGGCCCCCGAAGCAGGCTCACTCTGCTGCTTCAATTCCGCCGCTAATTCGCGCAACCGCGGCGCGCTGAACGGTTCCCGCACCAGCCGTTCCAGAATCTCGGAAAAAAGCAGCAGCCCTTCGGCGTTGGAATCCACGCCCTCGATCACCGTGCGCGCATTTCGCCGCAGCCATCCCAGAACGCCGGCCTCCACCACCAGCACGCTCAACGGCCAGAGCTCCGAAGTCGCAAAGCAATAGACAATCGCTGCCGCTGCCGCAACGGCAAACAGCGCCATCCCCACGCGCCAGGCCCCGCGCGGCAAAATCGATTTTCCCTCCGCCCACTCAATGAGCGTTTCCGGATTCAGCCGCGCCCGCAAGTCTTCTCCGGTCACAGCCAAATCCTCGCGCAAGTCCAGCTTCTCGCGCAGCTCTGCGATCAATTTGTGCCGCTCGAGAATGGTTTCCAAATGCGAGCCTTCGGTCAACCAATTCGCCAGCCGGCTTTCCCCCATGGGCAATCGCGCGGTCGAAAGCAATTCGAAGAGACAGCCAGGGCCAAAAAGATCCAAGTCCGCGGCATATACGTGATTCGCATCGCGAAACCGTTCTCCCGTTTGTCCGCTTCCGGCCCAACGGTCCTCGATCCTCGCGATTCCCTTGCGATAAAAGTCCGCCGCCGTCTCGGCTCGTCTCTTCGCCCGTAAAACGCGCGCGTGCAAAATTCCCAGCAGCACATAAGCCGCAATCGGGGCAGACAGCCAGTACATCGCCAGCAAATGCCTGCCAAAAACCATCCACGCCAGGACCAAGCCCGCTGCAATTGTGATCAGCTTCGTGTAGCCAATCCGCAAGTGCACGCGGTCTTTCTGGGCAATCGCCTGCAAACGTTTCCCCAGCCGCTCTTCGTACTCCACCTTTGGTTCAGCCACGTTCCCTCTCAACACGCGCAACCTGCCGCACGTCGAGTTTATCTCTTATCCCGCCTCCCAGCATCCGAACACAGCGCGACTTGGCCGAGGAGATCGCCAAAGCCATCTCTGTTCTTGTCTTTGTTAATTTGCTAAGCCGGGAGGGAAAGAAAGATTTTTTCCAGGAAAGACGTGGGAAGGAAAACTGTTCCTGTCCGTAATTCAAAGTATGCGCACATTCGGCCAAGAATCAGCGACAGCGGTGACAAATCGCGCCGGTTCTTAGCGCAACCGTTACGTCCTATCCCAACCACATTTTGTGGCCTTCTGCGTTCCGTAATCGCACCCTTCGACACCGCAACCCCACGCGGTGCCAGATTCCCCATCGCGATCTCTTCTCCGATAAAGCCAAGTCCCGTGTTTCTCGCACTTCAACGTGTTTACACCCGGTTCCTCGACGGAATACATATGTTTCGACTCGCCCATCAAGGTGAAGTAGCCGTCGACAAGGTCATACCGAACGCTACATTCTTCAGGGCTGCAGTGATAGGACGGCCGATTGTCGGTTCCTGACGGAATACCGCTCGCCTCGTATCGCATCACTTTGTTATCGCGCGGGCAAAGCGGCTCTATGTTTGGATCGAGTACATAACCGTCAGCAGGTTGTGCCATCTCTACCTTCCGATCTGTCTACATCCATAGGATACTCCGAATTGAATAAAGGTCACGGCTGCCTCCGTTGTAATCGTTCCCCGTGGGCTGGCGGTTCCTGTTCGCTCTTGCCCATGCGTACGCTCGTTCCTAATTTGCGGGCGTCACTTCCTAAAGTGGTATGCTCCCCGCGTGCCTTGCCATCGAGCTAACACTCGGATCGAATTCAGCGGCGCGCCCGCACCACCATTCAGGCACGCAAGACTCGTGACCGCGGTCGTGCCACTGGCATTTTTGATTTTTGGCCTGATTGCCGTGGCACAGGAACTTTCGCCAGGTGAGGTTCGCCTTAGCAGCCGCCCTTACGAGCCACGACCAATTCTTCGCTCCGTGAGCCAACTCGTTCAACTGGAGGTGGTCGTGCGCGACACGCACGGCCGCGCAGTCCCTGGCCTAACGAAAGACGACTTCGCACCCTTCGGGTGGATCGCGGTTGCAGAAACAACGTGGCGGATTGCGCGCGGCCCCGTCAATTTACGGGAAGCGCAGTGAAGTAAGGTCAAATCGGAGATTTGTGCGATGCGCCATTTGCGATGATCAGCGCATGAGGATGCAACGATTTGAGAAAGCTGGCCGCGCTCCAGGAAACCCGGAGATTCCGGATAGAAATTTTATCGGTTGGTTGTCGCACTGGCCGCGGCGGCGTTTCCGATGACGTCGCCATTCAGGACGAGTTCGACACGGCGGTTGCGCTGGCGGCCTTCCGCAGTGTCATTCGTGGCGACGGGCTGCGTTTTTCCAAAGCCGTGCGCGGTGATTGTTGATGCCGGCACTCCCTGCTCGGCGAGGAAATCGCGCACGGAGTCCGCGCGGCGCTCGGAAAGCTGCTGATTGAATTCATCGCCGCCTACGCTGTCCGTGTGACCTTCGATTTGCAGGTTCAGGCCGGGATGAGCGAGGAGAATTCCTGAAATTTTCGCCAGCTTTTCGCGCGCGCCGGGCTTGAGCGTGTAGCTGCCCGTATCAAAGAGCACGTCGGACATGTTGACGATCAAACCGCGAGCGGAGTCGCGCGTTTGCAAAATGGAATTGAGCTGGCTAAGAAGCTGCGCGCGCAGCTCGGCCTTTTCGGATTCGGCTTTGGCGGCGGCCTGGCGTGCTTTTTCTGCTTCGGCTTCCGCGGCACGCTGCTGATCAACAGCAGCGGCTTTGTCGCGCGCCGCTTGTTCGGCGGCGGCTTGCGCAGCTTGCTGCTGGACCACCGCTGCGGCAGTGGCTTGCTCGGCTTCCGCTTTTTGCCGCGCGGCATCCGCGGCGGCCTGCTCCGCTTCCTGTTTCATTCGAATGGCGTCGGCTTTGGCGGCTTCCGCTTGCTGGCGAGCCAATTCCGCATCTTGGCGGCGCTTGATTTCCGCTGCGGCTTGTTCTTCGGCAGCTTTCTTATCCGCGGCCGCTTTCGCTTGCGCTTCTTCCTCGGCCTTTTGTTTCACGGCCATCACGCGCGCTTCTTCCGCCGTTTCCACAACTTCGCGGGCCGCGGCCGACACCGATTTTTTGTCGCTGCGGTTGCGGTAGATGTCTTCCGCGTTTTGCAGCTGCTGTTCGGCTTTGGCGAGCGAAGAGGCTGCGTATTTGTCGGCTTGAGCGATGTGCGCGATTCGAACGGCGTTGCGCGCTTCGAAAAGTTCGAGGGGAGTTTTGCGGTCGATGCCGAAAATGGCGTTTTCAATTTTCGTGTTTGAAGAGGAGTAGATGCCGCGCCCGAGCAATTCATACTGCGCGTCGATGTTTTCCACTTTGCCCTGCGTGGCTGGACCCAGAACATTTTCGAGAACAACCATGTTGCCCGGCTGGGTGACCGCAAAATACGGCTCGGCGGTTACGATCATGCCGAAAGTTTGCATGTCCGTGATGGCTTTCAGTTGGCCGCTGCCATTCTTGAGGGCTACTTCTCCGAGATTCACGGCGCGGCCTTGAGAGGAGACCGCCCAGAGCACGTAGGTCAAGTATTCGAGGCCAAATTTGGTGGGGTCTTCAAAGCCAGAAAATTTGGCTTCAATTTCCATGCGGTTGCTCTTGCTTTCCACTCTGGCTTCGCCCGAGCCGCCTTGCATCAGCTCGGTGCCTTGAAAATCAATCTTGGTGGTGCCCCCGGCGCGGCGATAGTTCACCGCCTTGGTGGTACGGAAAACGGTGTTGGGAGTGGAAGCAGACGAGGAACTCGCAGGCTGAGAAACTGCCGGAGTTTGCGGCTTTGCCGCGGCTGGCGCTTGGGCCAACGCGGTCGCAGAAAGCACGCCGAGCAAACCGACGGTTGCGACGCAGGCCGTTGCGAGACGGGCCATCGCGAGATAAAAAGATGTCTTTTTCACGTCAGACTCCTTGGCCACCGTTTATGGCGACAGTTGCTAAACAGACGACTCTCGCTGTGTTCCGGCGAGGTTTCCAACTCCAAATGGGGGCAATTTCCTAGGTTCCTTTTATCGTAGCAAGAACGGGCTGAACGGAAAGGAAGTGGGAAAGCCCGTTTGTACAAGTGATTAAGAGCCTGTGCGCAGGGACAGGTGGGTCAGATCGCATGCGGCTTATGCAGAAACTGGATACCCACGAGACTGCCAGCCTGGTTCGCTACGCTATCCGGCGCGGCATCGTAGAACCGTGAGGCGCCGACATTACAAGGAGCGGGCCCACGAAGCCGAGTCGCCAAAGTCGTTGAGAGGCGAGTCGGAGAATTGTATGATGCGGGAGGCGCAGGGCTGAACGGGCCGCGCGGGCTAGACGGGGCAGAGAGGTGAATTGTGCTCTCCTTCCAAGAGTCTCCACATAGAATCAGGGCTTTGCGAATTTTGGGAATCGCCGCAATTTTTTTGATGGTAGGCGGAGCAATCAGGCCAGTTGCAGCAAGGCGAGCTTCGGCGACTGTCCAAGCAGGTTCGCCGCAACCAGCGTCCGGCGAAGTCCAGGCGCAAGTCACGCAGGCTCAAGAAGCAACTCCGGCGCCGGAAGCCCCAGGTTCGAACTACGATAAATCTATTTTTCAGAAGCCGATTCCCAGCGATCAGATGAAGTTTCTGAGCCAGTTCTCCGGGGCGGAGTCCGGCGACCTCGTTCGGAATAAGCAGTACCGCAAACTAATGCACAACCTGATTCCGGATTGCATCTTTCACTATGGGTGGGACATGTCGCTGCCTGGTGCGCTGGAAAAGGTGCTCACGGGCTCGCCTCTGCCGGTGCAAATACGCCAAGGGCGATACTTGATGCTGTCTGGACGCAGCGGGCCGTACCTTGCGGGGCGCGGGTTCATGTGGATTGACATGCGGGATGGGATTGGACTAGGCGGGTTCTACTTTCACCCGACGAATGGCGAGCCGACGCCAACGGTGACTATTTTTTCCAAACAGTTGAAGGAAAAGCTCCTGGAGATGAGCCAGCTTCCTCCCGCTTTTGCCGAGGACCTGCGCGAATGGTCCAGAGCGGCCGGGATTCCGCCGGTTACGACACGCTATTTCATCAGCGGTCAGCAGGAAAAGATTTTGTTGGAGCACGATGAGGATTACTGCGCGCTGGCAGGTGGGACGGGCGAGCTTGCCGGCGGCAATTGCGAACAGTTGAATGCGGGCGCGGCGGACATCGATTTAAACGCGGCGTATTATCTGGAGCAAACGCATCACGCGACGAACGGGACGGCGTGGATGATTGTTGGCCAAGACCAGATTGCCTGGATTGCCGTGCGGGACAAGACTTGCCGACTTGGCCCGTACCCGGTACTGTGCCACATCCGAATGACGCGAGAGCGGACTCACGTAATTATTCGTTCCCATCCTGTGCCGCACCCGCCGCGCGCCTAGCTGGACCTAGCAAAAATTTCCACGGAACTTTTCGGCTCCTCAGACGTCTATGTATGGTGAGGTCTGAATATGGCCAAGCCTGATTCCTTGCAGGGGTCGATGGATTTGCTTGTCTTGAAGATACTTTCGCGGCGGCCGGGTTTGCACGGTTACGCGATTATGTCCGCTATCCAAGACATTTCCGGCGAGGTTTTGCGCGTTGAAGAGGGTTCACTCTATCCAGCCTTGCACCGTATGGAGGAAGCGGGGTGGATTCGGGCGGACTGGATCACCAAGGATACGGGTCGGCGGGCGCGGCTGTATGAGTTGACGACGGCAGGGAAGAAACAGCTTGGGACGGCAGAGTCGCGGTGGCAGGCGGTAACCTTGGCGGTGAATCGCGTCTTGCGGGAGGCTTGATATGTCGCTACGGTCGCGCCTCGTCAACGTGTTTCGAGGCAATCACTTGAATCGCGAAATCGACGAAGAGCTGGAATCGCATATTGAAGAAGCGATCTCGCGGGGGCGCGATCCCGGCGAGGCTCGAAAGGCATTCGGATCCGCGTTGCGGCATCGAGAGGGAAGCCGCGACGTCAGGCTCGTGACGTGGCTGGAATCACTACGCGCAGACGCAGTCTTCGGCTGGCGCCAGCTCACGAAAACCAAAGTCACTTCGATTGCAGCAATCCTTTCGCTTGCGCTGGCTATTGGAGCTTGCACATCGGCATTTCGATTGATTGATGCCTTGCTGCTGCGGCCTTTGCCGGTAACGCATCCCGAGCGGCTTTATGATTTGGCGCGTCAAGGCATCGGGCCCGAAGGAAAACCTCAAACATTTGATGGATGGGCTTATCCCGATTTCCAACTGATGCACGCGGCGGTTGCGAAGCAGGCAGAATTGATCGCCATATCGTACGCGCAGCCGGTAGACCTAACGTACAAATCGGACGAAGACATGGAGCGAGCGTGTCTGCAGTACGTTTCCGGATGGATGTTCTCGACGTTCGGAGTGCGGCCGGCCTTGGGGCGTGTGTTTACCGAAAACGATGATTTGAAACCGGGCGGGCATCCTTACGCCGTGCTGTCGTACGACTACTGGACGCACCGCTTTGGCCAGGATCCAAACGTAATTGGCCGCACCTTTCGGATGGGGAACGAACTTTACGAAATTGCCGGTGTTGCCGAGCCACCGTTTAGCGGGACCGAGCCAGGCACGATGGTCGATATTTTCGTGCCTACGATGATGAATCCTGGCGTCACACGCAAAGACTCGACGTGGCACCGGACGCTGGCCATGGTAAAGCCGGGCGCGGCAATCGAATCGATACGGCAAAAATTGGAGGCAACCTCACGAGCTTTCGAAGAGGATCGCGCCAAGGGTTTTCTGGGAATGCGCCAGGAGGACATCGACAATTTCTTGAACCAGAGAGTCTTGCTCGATCCGGCAGCTTCCGGCGTTTCGGATCTGCAATCGGAGACGCGCCGGCCGCTGGCGATTTTGGGGGTGCTGGTGGCACTCGTCCTGCTGATCGCGTGCGCGAACGTGGCGAACCTGATGACGGCACAGGCTTCGGCGCGGGCGCGCGAAATGGCGGTTCGCGTCTCTATCGGCGGTGGACGATGGCGGCTGGTTCAGTTGGTGCTGGTGCAAAGCGCGTGGCTCGCGCTGCTGGCGGCCGCCATCGGCGGAGTGTTTGCGTGGTGGTCCGGACCGTTTGTGGTGAGCATGATCAATCCACCGGACAACCCGGCGCGGCTCGCGCTGCCGGCGGATTGGCAGGTGCTGGTGTTTGGAATGGCACTAGCGCTTGGCGTGACTTTGCTTTTTGGGCTGGCGCCCGCGGTGCGGGCTTCGTCCGTAAATCCGGTGAGTGCGCTGAAGGGCGGAGAAGATCCGCATTCGAAGGGGCGGTTGATGCATGTTCTGATCGTGGCGCAGGTAGCGTTCTGCTTCGTTGTACTTTTCGTTGCGGGGCTTTTCGTCACGACGTTCAAGCGTCTTTCCGAAGAGCCCACGGGCTTTAGCGCGGAACGGCTGCTCGCTCTTGATACCGTGACAAAGCAGCCCCAGCCGGTGGAGTTCTGGGAACAGGTGGCGGAGCATCTGCGCGGGATGCAAGGAGTCGAGATGGTGGCGCTGGCCGATCAGCCACTGCTCGACGGCAGCAGTTGGAATAACTTTATTTCGGTGAATGGCGCGCCTCCCAACGGGATTCTGGCGTACATGCGGAGTGTTTCGCCGGACTGGCTGGACACGATGAAGATTCGTTTGCTGGATGGCAGAGACTTCCGGCCGGGCGATACGCACCCGGGGTCTGCGCTCGTGAATCAGACTTTTGCGAAGACCTATTTCGATGGCGCCGACCCGGTGGGAAAGAGTTTTGATCTCGCGATGGATGAGGGCGCGCGATTGCGGTATGAAATCGTGGGGTTGGTGGGAGATGTGAGGTACAAAGATTTACGAGAACCGATTCTGCCGCAGCTGTATGTGCCGTTTCACTCGGTCAGTGCGAGCGGGGCGTCAGGCAAGAAGCGTGAAGCAGCTCTGCTTGTGCGAACGTCGCTTGCGAAGCCGATGGGGCTGGCGGCGGTGCTGCGACAGGGAGTGCCGCGGGCGCGGCCGGAATTTCGCGTGAGCCGCATCCGCACCCAATTGGAAATCAATCAGTCGCACACGGTGGGCGAGCGGTTGCTGGCGACGCTGGCATTGTTCTTCGCGATTGTGGCGCTTTTGCTGGCAGGCGTGGGGCTCTATGGCGTGCTGCACTACTCGGTGCTGCAGCGGCGGCGCGAAATCGGGATTCGCATCGCGATAGGCGCACAGGCCGGCGGAATCGCGCGCCTGGTGACTGTGGATGTATTTTCGATGGTGCTGATGGGAGCGGCGGCAGGTGTCGGCCTCGGGATCGTTTCGGCGCATTCCATCGAGTCGCTGTTTTACCAGGTGAAAGCCACCGATTTGCAGATGCTTGCGCTTCCCGCGCTAGCGATTCTTGCGGGGGCGTTATTGGCCGCATTGCGGCCAGTGATCCACGCGGTGCAAATCGACCCGGCTTCCATGCTGCGCGTCGACTAGACACACATGGCTTGGGACTCTTGCAGGTGCGCCATTCTAGCGAACAAGTTCTCTGCCGTGGTTGGTTTTGATGGTGCCCGAGAGAGGACTCGAACCTCCACGACCTTGCGATCACTAGCTCCTGAAGCTAGCGCGTCTGCCAGTTCCGCCACTCGGGCACAAGTGCGGTGAGTGAATCCCCATTCATATGGGGTCTACGTTTCAATGAAGCTTTTTCATTGTGCCCGCCGCTTGCTGCTTTGTCAACGAACGGCCAAAAGTCGCCAGCAAAGCCACTCGACCAGTGGTAATGGCCTGCGGGTCGGACTATCTCCGGGTTTGGAGAGCAGAATGGCAGGGGGGCACAGCCAGATGGCCCTGTGCGGTTTGTCCATATAGGAGATCTCGCCCAGGGGCCTCCTGGCATGCATCAGGCTGACTTATGTCAAGCAGTTGAAATTTGAATTGTTGGTGCTATACTCCGCTTCAGAACGCGGTCTCACACCTTCCCGTCCTCGCAAAACCAAAGACCGCGCGCCGGTTCCAGTGGGAGGTCACCATGGAAAACCTCACAGGGTCCATCCTATACGTATTGATTGCCTGGGGGATCGTTACCACCGTCTTCATGTTGTTGTTAATCCGGCGGAGCCTTCTTGCCAGCCATGAAGATGATCAAATCTTTCTCGACGGGGCACAGGAACACATGGCCCGGGAACAGCGGGAACTAATCGCGAAGATCAACACACTTTCGCGCCCGCTTCTCACCAGCGGTATTGCCTCCGGGGCGCTCTTGCTGGTTCTCGCCGGCTTGTGGCTTTACAACGGGTTGAAGAATTTCTAGACCGTTGAAGACAACCGGCCCGTTCGGTACTCTACCTCGTTGATGCACCGCTTGGTTGGGGTTTTACTATTTGCGGTGTGTTCTCGGGCGCGACAGTCTGAGCTGTAGGCGCCACAGAAGTGTGGTTATGCACGATCACCCAGCGGTTATCCCTCTTTTCCATGACGAGTGTGGTTTGCCCGCGCGCCGCCGAAGGCTGCCCATCGACTACGGCTGAAAATTCCCATTGATAGCACGCCCATGCAAAGTTACCGCTAAGCTTGATGTAGGTGTTTGTTCTGTCCATGCGCACCTGCTGCATGCGCGAATGCTGTTGTTGATAGGCAGCAAGGTAACTCTGCCAGCCAACCACCGGCGGCGCCCAGATACCGTTGACCACGATGACATCGTCGGCATAATCCTTGCGTAATTTTTCGATGTCGCCGATCTGCCAGGCGCCGAGCATCTCCGAGATCATATAGTCGATCTGTTGTTCATCGCCCATCGGTATGAAGGGAGTAGTTTCTGCGGCCGCAGTCTTCTTCTTCTTATCCTTCTGGCTCGCCGCTGCCGGTGAACCGCAAGCTAGAAAAAGAACCATCCCCAGAAGGAACGCGGCGGCTCCCTGGATCGTCCGGCCGGCTCTATGAGTCAAAAAATAATTCTTCATGCGTCTTCAACCCCCGGTGAAAGAGGATAGCACGCTGATTTCCGCGCGGGCACAGTATGTCCAGTTGATTTACCTGTGTTGTTGCGGCGCCCGACCAACTCGGTAGGCGCCAATGATGCGCTGATCTCAGTCTGGATGTGTCGCGCTAAGCAGGTTGACGAAAAGCCGGTACGCCCCAGGGACGCCGTCAGGAATTTGGCGGAAGAAAGCTATGCCCGTGTAGATGTACATGCCTTTGCCATAGCGAGCATAGACCAGCGCTCCGTCGAGATCCGGCTCGCCGGGATCGTGCATCGCCAGGAGAGGCGTGTATTTCGGATCGAATTGTGTCCAATAGTAGAGGCCCCGCTCCTGCACCCACCCTTTGAAATCGTCCTGGGTGATTTTGTTCGGACGGTTCAAGAGAGGGTCGTCCGGCTTAAGGAATTTCACTTGAGCATTCTCGTCTGTGATGCGCGGCAAGTGTCCTTGCTCTGTCAGGATTTTCGCGGGGTAAGGAGCGAATTGTTCCTTGTTCCACGCGAAGTCCCGGTTGTATTGCACAACGAGCGTGCCGCCTTTCGAGACGTAGTCCAGAAGCCTCTGGTTGGCGCCGGGAAGCTCCGGACGCAGTTCATAGGCCCGAACGCCGACGACGATGGCATTGAATTTCGAGAGATCGCCGAAGGCCAGCGCCTGAGCATCCAAAGCATCGACCTGGATCCCGAGCATTTGCAATGCCTGCGGGATGGGCTCACCCTCAGCAGTGATGTAGCCGACCCGAAGATTTTCCAGAACATGGATGGCCAGAGCGTGGACGACGCATTGCGCCGGCTCGCTCCAAAGCTGCGTCGGCAACGTGTGCAGCGGCTCGAGCGAAGTGGAGAATTTTTCGTCCCCGCGTTTTGCGTAAGCGAGGATCGAGTAATTTCCAGGCGCCAATCCGTTTGGCGCGGTTACGGTCAGTTTCGCGTAACGATCGCCGGAGCCATCGATGGAGATATCTTCGGGAGGGCCGGCGGAGAAACCCTGCGGCAGATCGAGGCCGACAGTGAGCTTGGCCGGTTGGGTCGCGTAGGAATGCACGCGCAGCAGCACATCAAAAGGTTTTTCAGGTTTTCCAAGGATGGCAATGGCTTGTTTAGGGTCCACCGCGAGCGTGTACGCTGGCACGATCCGCAGCGGAACGCGGTCCAAGCGAGTGGAGCTTGCCTCGATGTGGGTCACCGGAACTCGGGCCTTGAACTTGTAGCCGTCGATGGTCACTTCCTGTTCGGCGTGGATGAGCGGGGGGGGATTTGGCAGAAGCTTGTCCCAGGCGGTCAGCGGAGGTGCAGGCTGAGTCACCGCGATCGTGAATTCATACCCCTTCTCGGCATCCCCTTCCTTCTTGGTTTCTTTGAACGCATCCTCAAAACTCAATTGCAGGCTGCCAAGTTCGCATCCGTCTTCCTTACGGCAATGCGCTTCTGCGTGTATGCCAAAAGATTCGCCCACGACAAGCGTGCTACGGTCTGCCTCGGCTTTCACTTCAAGTCCAGCAGCTAGCGCGAACGCACCATTGAGTCGTTTTCTTATCTCTCTGAGATCGGACGCCTGGTCGGGTGTGTATCCGGCGAGAGTGGAAGCAGAGTCCTGAGGAGATATGCCGTTAAGAAGAGTGGCCGCCTCCGCCAACTGTTTTAAAGTAACCTTCCAGTCGAGTTTGAGCGCTGCGGTCCGAGCCATTGCAATTCTCTTGTCGGCCTCGTCGCCCACCATGAGGATTTTGCACTCTTTTTTTTCGGCGGGAGCGCACATAGTTCGAGAGACAGTTTCCGCCCATTGCGAGAGATTCACGGCGAGGCTTGACGCATCAAGCCTGCCGCCATTTTCCTGGATCAGAACCACCGGCCTCCGTAGAAAGGGCGAACCGAGGAAATTTGTCACGCCCTGCGAACGATGATTCGCGAAAGCATCCAGCCCGATTTCGCGCCATGTCTTGCCCCAAAGGGGAGAAATGTCATCCACGGGGAGCGTGGCGCCGCCTTCACCAGTTGCCCCGCCACGTTCCGTACCCAGTAGTTGCACGGGATTCGAAGAACCACCCCAGGGGCGCAGACCTTGCCTAATTTGCTCGGGGAACGCCTTGGGATCGGCCGCCAGCTCGACGGCTCGCGGTGTCCACAGGCCAGAAGTCTGGTGATGTCCATGACCGCCGTGCACTCCGCCCCAGCCGTTGATGACGATGTCCGGCCGAAATGTGCGAATCACGCGAACCATTTCCCCAAGGACAGGCTGCCCCCAGACTTTTTCGGTCTCCTCTGGAGTTTTGGAAAAACCGAAGTCCGGTGCGTTCGCAAAAAAGAGTTTGATGCCGTAACCCTGCGTCGCCGCAAGCAATTCCTGCGTGCGAATTAACCCGAGCTGAGGTGATTGCTCCGGCCCAAGGTCATTTTGCCCGCCTTCCCCGCGCGTGAGGGTCAAAAGAGCTACGTCGGCATGAAGTCCCCTTGCAAGGTACGTGAGCAAAGTCGAGGATTCATCGTCGGGATGAGCCGTGATGTAGAGGATGCGCGTTGTAACTCGAGCGCTTTCGATGGCCTCGATGGTGTCTGGAAGACTGGGGCCTGTTCCTGGAGCGGGGGAAAATTGGGCCGATGCCGGCTGCACCGAAAGTGAAATGAATAAAAAGCCAAAGCTGATTAATCCCACTGACTTATGGACGAGACGATTCACGCGGCCTCCGGTTCTTTCACTCTTCTAAACGGCCATTGTCGCATTTCACGCGCCCGAATGAGAAATGCAAGAACTCCCAGCGCGATTTCCGCCAATCCCCACTTTCTAGCCGGGCCAGTCTGCCAGAAAAGCCACGCCCAGCCGAACATCGTGAGAACCGCTGGCCAGGGATAAAGCCACATCTTGAACGGCAATCGAGCCGCGCCCCAGCGCCGCCGTAACAGTATCACTCCCACCGCCTGGCCGATGAACTGGACAAGCAGGCGCATCGCCAGAATGCCCGCTATGGCCGTCTCGAGTTTCAAGGTCACGCTGAAAAGGAAGGCGAGGCCGCCGAGAACAAGCAGCGAGACATGAGGAAAGTGCTTCGTCGGATGCAGGCGCCCGAACACCGGAAAGAAATTTCCGTCCAGCGCAGCCGAGTACGGCACGCGCGAATATCCGAGCAGTACCGAGAACACCGATGCAAGCGCGATCCACAGGACCATCCACGTTGCCGCTTGCGCCGCGTGATGGCCGTACAGCCTCTCGAAAAATGTACTTACAATAAATTTCGAGTTCTGCGCTTCACGCCACGGCACGACTCCCAGGATGCTTGTCTGCATCGCCAGATACAGCGCCGTGATTCCGAGAATGGAGAGAAAAATTCCTCGCGGAATGTTGCGTTCTGGATCGCGAATTTCTCCGCCAAGATGGCAGATATTGTAGTAGCCCCAATAGCTGTAAACCGTGCTTACCATGGCGGATCCCAGGCCCGCAAACCACACCCAGGAAAGTGAAAACGCGCCGGGCGGAAAATCGAACGCGATTTTCGCATTGAAATGGGTCGCTCCGCCCCAGATCAGCCAAAGAAGAGTGCCGATTACGCCGGCCCACAGCAGGACCGAGATTTTTCCGATAGTCGTGATACGCCGATAGAGCAGAATTACGAGGAGCAAAACGAGGCCACCCGAGATTGCTTTGGCCTCGAACGTCGTGAGCGGGTGAAGATATCCCGCGTAGCGCGCAAACCCAATCGAGGCGGATGCGATCGATAGCGGAGCCTGAACGAATGTCTGCCACACGAATAGAAAGGACATCAACCGGCCCCAACGCCACGGCCCGTAAGCTTCTCGTAGAAATACGTACGTGCCGCCCGCCCGAGGCATGGCCGCGCCCAGCTCCGCCCACACGAATGCGTCCAGTGTGGCCAGCGCCGCTCCCGCCACCCAGGCGATCAGAGCCTGCGGCCCGCCCATCGCTTTGATCACCAGCGACGTAACGACAAAGGGCCCGATGCCCACGATCTCGATCATGTTCAGCGCGACAGCCTCTTTGAGGCCTAGCCCGCGCTCCAGCCCCGATGGTTGGTCTAAGGAAAGGCTCCCCGCCTTGTCAGGCGCAACGTTGTCGCGGCTATTTGGCACGTCGCCGAGAATAGCAAATGCGCCTCGCTGCCGCGAACGCACAATTTCTGGCGATGTTCCAGATCGCTTCCGCACTTCTCGAACCATTTGGATTTGCAACTTTTATCGAACGGCATAGACTCATCGGACGCCGCTCCCGCCCCTGCGAGAATGGCTGGCAACGGCTATCTTGGAGATTCATCAGGTGCCCGTATGAACCTACAGCGTGCCTTTACAACCGGCGCGATGCTCCTATGCTCCATGGCGTTGATCGCGTGCCTCTTAGCGCCAGAGGTGCATGCCCAAAAACTGACGTTGCCGCGTGGAGCCTCCGAGGCGATCGAAAAAATCTATTCCTTCGACACCGATGCGGCCATCGCTGATGCGCGAGAGATTCAGAAAGAGGAGCCAGATCATCCTTTAGGCTACTTGCTGGAAACGGAAGTCCTGTGGTGGAAAATCTGGTGTACGTCGGCGGAATTCAAGTACGGCATGACCGATGCCCGGCACCGGCCAAAGCTTCGGGTCGACCAGCACTACCTCGACCTCATCACGAGCGCTTCGTCCATCGCGCAGATGCACCTCCGGGAACACGGCACCGCAGAAATGCAGTTTTATGCGGGGTTGGCGGATGCGTTCGCCGCGCGGCTCTACGGCCTCCGCGGGGAGAATCGCGCCACGGTTCGCGCAGGAATACGTGCCCGCGAGCATTTTCTCCGCGCCATTCAACTGGACCCGGACCTCGTGGATGCCGAATTTGGACTGGGCCTTTACAACTATTATGTCGACACCCTCAGCGCCATCACCAAGTTCCTCGGTTTCTTCATGGGTATCCCCAGCGGCAACAAACACGAGGGCATTCGCCAACTGGAGCATGATATTGCCGACGGGGTTCTCACCCCTGACGCTGCGCGCTTTTATCTGGCTCTGGATCTGCATCGTTATGACCAGCAATATGAAAAGGCTCTCGGCGTAATAGGCCCCTTAGTCGAAAAATATCCTTCCAACCCGCTCTTTCAACTGGCCCGGGGCGATCTGTATGCCAAGCTGGGGCGCAAGGAGCAGGCCTTGGCTTGCTACCGGGCCGCCGCGGCGTTGTCCGTGCGTGATCCGGAATGCCGCTCTCACATTCAAGAGCTGGTGCGCGCTTCGCTGGCTGCCCAAGGCGTCGCGAACACTTCTGTGACCCGCTGAAAATGAGAGGGTTGCCACACCACTCGGTTTCCCCACCTGAGGGTAGAATTGCTCATTGACCTTTCTTCGAGGAGAATGGTAAGCATGTAGGGTTGACCGGACCCGTTATTACAGGGCAGGCGGCTACGGAAGAGCGCCGCGCGGGCCGGGCAAGGTTTGCGTGGCCTCGGCCAGGCCGGGGTCAACGCGTTGCGCGAATTGCGCATCTCACCCCAAAAGCACTCTGGCACCGGGGGTTCCCCGCCGTTTGACCAGACAGGTTCGCCCGGCCGAGCCGAGGTAACCAGTGACGATGAAGGAGTCTCGATGAAGCGGTCTTGGACAGCAATAGCTGTCGCGTTTGCGGCGATTTTCGCCGCGACAGGTTGCAACGACTACGGCAACACCTTTCAGGGCAATACCGGTGCTTTCTTACAGTTTGTTTCGCCCTCCAGCTTAAATACTGGCGGACCTGATGTGACGCTCACGTTGACCGGCCAAGGCTTTGTGCCGCAAACCATCGCCACCTGGGATCAACATAATCTCAAAACATGCGTCGTGACCACCACGGCCCTGAACACTTGCGCCCCGTCGAACGACACCGGAACCGTTGTTTCGGTGACTGCGGTGGTCCCTGCCGCTCTGACGGCCAAGGCGGGAACCCATTTCGTTCAGACCCTCCAGCCTCACTCCGGTGCGGGTACAAATGGGCTCTCCAATCCTGTGGCCTTCGAGGTTTATCCTCCGGCCAATCCCGTTCCCTCGGTTACGAACATCAGTCCCAACACGGCCGCGGCAGGCAGTGCAACACAGAGCCTCACCATCACAGGCACAAATTTTCTTCTAACGACGGACCCCTCGGGTGGCTCTCAGGTGCGCTGGAATACGACGAGCCAAACCAATCTTTCGGTAACAAGCATCAGTTCAACACAAATCCAAGCGACAGTTTCCGCTGCACAGCTCGCGACCGCGGGAATGGCCACTGTGACCGTTTATAACCCCCCGGCGCCGCCGCTGCCTTCACCGCCCTGCGAGGTCAGTTGCTCGGGTTTTGGAGGCGGCGGCACGAGCAACGGAGCCACATTCACGATCAGCGACCCTGGCGGAAATAACGCCAGTAAGAGCGCCGCGACGGTGCAAGAAGAGACGCCTGCCTTGAGCCTGGATGGACGCTATGTGGCGTACACGGCTTCACAAAACGGTCATGCGCAAATTTTCGTTCGCGACACGTGCCAAGGCGCAGACGCTTCTTGCCAGCCCAGCACCCTCCTCATTTCTTCCGCGCTGGACGGCACCCCCGCGAACGACGACAGCCATTCCCCTTCCATGAGTTCCGACGGCCGATATGTAGCGTTCAGTTCCGCCGCGGCCAATCTCGTTTCGGAGTCCAGCACAGGCCGCCAAGTCTATCTCCGCGATACCTGTTTTGGAGTAACCGCAGCCTGCACTCCTTCCACGCAACTCCTTTCCACGGATCCCAATGGAACGCTCGTTGGCACGGAGAGCATCTTGCCCTCCGTCAGCTCATCGGGCAGGTTCGTCGCGTTCCTGGCGGTGACGAAAAGCCAGGCAGCTCAAACGTCCGCTGCACTGAATAAATCCGCAACGAGTGCATCCAATAGCGGCTTCCGCCAGGTTTTCATCCGCGATACTTGTCTCGGCGCCGCGAATTGCACTCCGAAAACCACGCGCATTTCCTTGCAACCGGGCGACGGTTCTACAACTGGAACGTCCGCCGCCAAACCGGCGGGTCCAGCGATCAGCGGCAATGCGAATCATGTTGCGCTTTCGGGTGGAAACACGGCGACCCTGTTCACACGCTCGCTTGCCGTCGACGACGGCGTTTTTCTGGCTCTCACAAAAAATCAGAAGTAAGCATGCAAATTGCACACAGAGAACAGGTGCGCGGCGCCCACCGCGCGTCAAGGGGGATTCCGTCTATTGGGCGGGATCTTGCTGAGTGGGAGCAGGTGGCACAGAGGCCGGCAACGCATCAGCCGCCGGCGAGGACCTGTTAAACCGAATAAGAGAAATTTTTGTGCCGCCGGAATCCTGAGTTAGCGAGACGATGCGGACCATCTGATCGCGTTCGGCCACGAAGGTGATGTCCTCATCGGAAACGCGCGCATCATTTGGAATCGCCGGAATCGCCTTTTCTCCCGGATTGTGGCGTGTAAACTCCGGACTCAAATGTCCGGTGTACCAGTTATCGACATAATCTCGCAAATCGGTCGTGTGATAAGTGGATGTTTCGATGCCGTCTTGCGCCTGTTTAATGGCTGCCGCCGCCGCGTCGTCGTCCGGCACCACTAGCGATGACCGGGGATAAACAGGCAAACCTGGACCGACCTCAGTTTCTTTTTCCAGCCGGAAAGTTCCTCCTGGGGTTCGCACTGTGTCTTTCGCCCTGGCCGCCGACAGCCCCAGCGAGCGTACCACCCTGCTGGCGACGAATAGGCCGCCTGCGAGCAGCAAACCGAGGCCCACAAACAAAGCAATCATCATCCACATAAGAGACTTCGAGGATGACGAATTGCCCGATGAGGATGCTTCTGCCATAGCCTGTTTCTCCCAAACGGGCACAGTTCGCCCAACCTTAAGTCTGGCAGATGCGCCGCTAAGGATGCCAGGAAAGCATCCCGGTGTGCTCTAAGCGTTCCTGTTCTTCGGTTCAGGACCGCTTTTTTCACGGTCAGGTTGAGTCATAGGGCTGATTTGTGCAAGAAAATGCTCAGAAGTATCCTTCACTCACTCGAACATCTAGGGGCGTGCCACACGCGTGAATTCTAATTGAAGCGCACCTTAACATCCGGCCGCTTATCAAGGTGCACGGAATCCACAAAGCGCACTTGCCGGTCATCCAGTGTAAGAATCATCGAGGAAGTTCGCACGCCTTCGCCAAAAAATCGCACGCCCTTCAAAATATTCCCGTCCGTCACACCCGTGCAAGCAAAAATCATCTTCTTCCCTGGCGCCAGGTCTTCGGTGTCGTAAATCCGCTTGGGATCTTTCACTCCCATTTTCTCAAGCCGTACCTGATCTTCCGGTTTTCCGATCACCAGCCGCGCCAAAATTTGCCCGTTCAAGCAACGCAGCGCCGCCGCTGTTAACACCCCTTCCGGCGCTCCGCCCGTACCCATCACGGCATGCACTCCCGTGCCGACAACCGCAGCCGAAATTCCCGCCGATAAATCGCCGTCGCCGATCAAACGAATGCGCGCGCCGGCTTTGCGAATCTCCTCAATCAACTTTTCGTGGCGCGGCCGGTCCAGCACGATCACCACAAGATCTTCCACGTCGCGGTCCAGCCGCTTGGCGATCGATTTCAAATTGTCCGTAACGGGTGCATCCAGATCGACGGCGCCTTTGCACGACGGTCCCACGACGATTTTTTCCATATACAAATCGGGCGCATGCAGCAGGCCGCCGCGTTCGCTCGCGGCCAACACGGCGATCGAATTGGGAGCGCCCGTGGCGCAGAGGTTGGTGCCTTCCAGCGGATCGACCGCAATATCCACTTCCGGGAAAAGCGCCTTCGGCGCGTGCGTCGCCAAACCCACTTTTTCGCCGATATACAGCATGGGCGCTTCGTCGCGTTCGCCCTCGCCGATCACGATCGTCCCGTCCATCTGCACCGCATCCATCGTCTTGCGCATCGCTTCCACGGCCATTTCGTCGGCTTTGTGACGGTCGCCAAATCCCATCGTCCGCGCAGCCGCAACCGCGCCATTTTCCACCACGCGCAGAAATTCCAGGCTAAGTTGTTCTTCCATAGAGGAGCGCTCTCCCGCGAGCGCCAATGATAGGTCAAATTGGGTTTATAGTCGTTGAGGACGCGGAAAGAGTCAACAGCCGCCGCCAAATCTCCGTCAACCCCCAGTCACGGTCATTTCGAAAGGAGCAGGCCCACGCTTTCTCCTTCCACTTTGCTCCTGCAAAGTGGTCGGCCTGCGGAGAGAGAAATCTCTCTTCGTTTTGTCGCTGTTCGGACTCGTTCTGATTTTCCTTAATTACTTCGACGCAGTCCCTGGCTCAAACAACAGCGGAAAAAACTGCCCGTCCATCTTGTTGCCTCGAGGAATCACCGGCACTCCCGCGAGCAGCGGCTCATCCGCGTTCGACATCACGCCGTCGCGAAACACGTTGATCACTGTCGCTCGCCGCGGCTTCGGCGTATCGTTCGCGCCCGAACCGTGCATCGTCCGCGCGTGATGAAACGCGCTCTCGCCCTTTTTCAGCTCAATTGCGACTGGCTCGAACTTGTCTTTCAGTTCGCGCGGCAGGCTGCTGCGAATTCCGTCCATTTCTCCCGTCAAAACCGGCTTCGGCAAGTCCGGCCACTTGTGGCTTCCCGGCACGTAATTCAAGCAGCCGTTCTCGCGCGTCGAATCATCCAGCCCGACCCAGCACGTCAGATGAGCCAGCGGCGTCGTTCTCGTCCAATACGAATAATCCTGATGCCAGGCCACCACTCCCCCGTGCCGCGCTGGCTTGCAAAATAGCTGGTCGTGCCAGAAGCGCACTGGCCCGCCGAGCAGTTGCGACGCCGGCACCAAAAACGCCGGGTTCCACAAAAGATCATGAAAGCCGGGCATGACGCGCCAAGCCCCCAGCGCGTGAAACACCACCCGGTCCGGATCGGTCGACTCATTCGAATGATATTCGTGAAACAACTCCCGCCCTGCATGCGCGGGATTCATCAACTGCTCCAGTTCTCCGCGCAGAGCTTCCACTTGCTCATCCGTCAAAATCCGAACGCCCTTCAAATACCCGTTCTCGCGAAAAAATCCCACCTGCTCTTCGCTCAGCCTGTACTTCTCCCATTCCTCCGCCGCACGTAGTCGCGCAAACAGCTTCTCCACTGGATAATGGTATTGAGAGAGATCTTCTGCCACGGTCAGTCTTTCCGCCTCTCGCCTTCTAAACTCCACGCCGCAAACTCCAGCACTGCCTGCACGTGCTCCCGGCTCCCTCCGTCATGCGATTCCATCATTTCATCGATGGCAAGTCTATCTTCACAGTTCTCAAGAACGGCGTCCACCGGCATTCGCGTTTCCCGGAACACCCGCGCCCCGACCTGCGAGTCCGCTTCATCAGCAGAAAAGGAAGACCATCGTCGTAATCTAAGCCCGGTAATCCTTGAGCAACCCGTAGTCGGAACACTCTTCTGTCTTTGCTATCATGCATCCGTGCCCCTGTCCTGGAACGAAATCCGCCATCGCGCTATCGCCTTCTCTAAGGAATGGACGGGCGTCAAGAGCGAACGAGCCGAGAAACAGACTTTCTGGAATGAATTTTTTAACGTCTTCGGCATCCAGCGGCGCGCCGTCGCCAGCTTTGAAGAGCCGGTAAAGAGAATCTCCGGCGAATACGGTTACATCGACCTGTTCTGGCCTGGCATCGTGCTCATCGAGCACAAGACTCTTGGCAAAGACCTCGGCAAAGCGGAATCGCAGGCTTTCCGTTACATTCAAGACCTCGCCCGGGAAGGCCGCACCAAGGAAATTCCCCGCTACGTTATCGTTTCCGACTTTGCCCGTATCGCGCTTCACGATCTCGAGCCGGAAGACCAGCGCGAATTGCCGCTTTTCAACAATCGGCGCGTGGAGACCAAGGAATTTTCCCTAGCAGAATTTCACGAACACATTCATGAGTTTGCCTTCATTCCCGGCTACAAGCAGCACAAGTTCGCGGAACAAGACCCCATCAACATGGAGGCCGTCGAAATCATGGGCCGCCTTCACGATACGCTTGAAGCCGGCGGATACTCCGGGCACAGGCTCGAGCGCTTTCTCGTTCGCATCCTTTTCTGCCTCTTCGGGGAAGACACGGGCATTTTCGAGCGCGAATCCTTCAAGCTCTACCTGCTGAATCGCACCGCTGAAGATGGCTCCGACCTCGGCCTGCACCTCGCCCGCCTATTCGACGTGCTGAACACCCCGCCCGAGAAGCGCCAGAAAAACCTCGATGAAACTCTCGCCGCGTTTGCCTACGTCAACGGAGAACTCTTCTCGGAAAATCTCGGCTTCGCCGATTTCAACCGTGACATGCGCAACGTCTTGCTGGCTTGTACGGGGTTTGACTGGTCGCGCATCTCCCCCGCCATTTTTGGCTCACTCTTTCAAGCGGTCATGGAGCCCAGGGAACGCCGGCAAATCGGCGGCCACTACACCAACGAGCGCGACATCCTCAAGGTCATCCGGTCTCTTTTCCTCGACGATTTGCGAGCGGAATTCGCCCGCATTAAGGGCAACAAAGCGGAACTGAAACGCTTCCACGAAAAAATCGCGGCGCTTCGCTTCCTCGACCCCGCATGTGGCTGCGGCAACTTCCTCGTCATCACCTACCGCGAACTGCGCCAGTTGGAAATCGAGATTCTTAAACTGATTCACAGAGCCGACCAGCCAAAACTGAACATTCAGGAACTGTCCCTCGTGGACGTGGATGCCTTCTACGGTATCGAGATCAGCGAATGGCCCGCCCGCATCGCCGAAGTCGCCATGTGGCTGATGGACCACCAGATGAACATTCAGCTATCCGAAGCCTTTGGCCAGTACTTCGTGCGCCTCCCGCTTAAGAAGTCCCCCACCATCGTTTGCGGCAACGCCCTTCGCCTCGACTGGAAGAAAATCCTTCCGCCCAGCCAATGCAGCTACATCCTCGGTAACCCTCCCTTCGTGGGCGCAAAAGAAAAAACACCTAAGCAGGGCGAGGACGTGGACCTCGTCTGGGGAGACGTAAAGGGACATCGGACCCTCGACTACGTCTGCGGTTGGTACCATAAAGCGTCGGAATATATCCAAGGTGCGCATGTTAAATGTGCCTTCGTCTCAACCAACTCGATCACTCAGGGAGAACAGGTCGGCGTTCTTTGGTCCGTGCTCTTCTCACGTTTCGATGTTCACATCACGTTTGCCCACCGAACTTTTCCATGGGCGAGTGAGGCACGAGGAAAAGCTCACGTCCATGTTGTAATCATTGGCTTCTCAGGGGCCGACGTCCAAGCAAACAAAGTTCTTTTTGAATATATTGGCAGCGACACGCCGGGCGCCCGGGTTGTTAGGAATATCAGCCCTTATCTGATTGAAGGCAGCAACACCGTGGTGTCCACGCGTAACACAAAAATAAGTGGCCCCGCGCCGGAAATGTCGAAAGGCAGCGAGGCCACTGACGACGGTTTCCTAATTCTGGACACCGCTTCCGATCGCGAGGCGCTTCTCGCTAGTTGCCCAGCAATAGAACCTTTTGTCCGCCGCTACGTTGGTGGGAAGGAGTTCATCAATGGGCTCGATCGTTGGTGTCTCTGGCTTGCGGATGCACCACCAGCACTCCTCCGATCGTGCCCGGAAGTTATGAAACGGCTAGGTCAAGTTCTCTCCTTTCGAAGTGCAAGTTCCAAAAACCGCACAATCGAGCTGTCGGCAACCCCCGCGTTCTTCGGGGAAATTCGCCAGCCTGCCTCCGACTATCTTCTGATCCCCAAGGTTTCTTCCGAACACCGGAGGTTCCTACCGATGGGGTTTCTGTCGCCTGAGGTTATTGCAAATGGGAGCGCGCTAATCATTCCGAAGGCGAGCCGGTACCACTTCGGCGTTCTCACATCGACAATGCATATGGCCTGGATGCGGCAGATCTGCGGACGCATGAAGAGCGACTATCAATATTCCGTTTCGATCGTCTATAACAATTTTCCGTGGCCCGAAGGACCGAGCGCCAAACAGCGCGCCGCAGTGGAAGCGGCTGCGAAAGCTGTGCTGAAAGTCCGAAAGGAATTCCCACACGCGACGTTGGCCGATCTCTACGACCCACTTGCCATGCCGCCCGCCCTCGTCAAAGCCCACGCCGACCTCGACCGCGCCGTTGATCTCTGTTACCGCCCGCAGCCTTTCCAGAACGACCGCCAGCGCGTCGAACACCTTTTCGCCCTCTACGAAAAACTCACAGCCCCTCTCATCGCCCCCGCCAAGAAATCGCGGCGAAAAAAAGCGGCGCAATAGCCGCGGAGTTCGGATGGCACAGCCAATCCTGGCTGTGCGTTTGAGATAAGGGCAATAAACTCACCGCCGGCACAATCGATTCCTGCGCCACAACCTGGCCGGAATCGAGTTTTTCATCAACCCGCAAGGGAACCCACCTGTTCCCCCTTGACAGGACGTTGCCACCAGCGTATAGTAGCTCCTTGGTAGTAGAGTGTCTCTTGCCCGGGAACGCCGATCTCCAGATCGGCGTTTTTGCTTTGGGTAGTAGCACAGACACTCTTGTCTGTGTGATTTTTCGACCCCCGCCCTCCGAGGCCAACGGCACGCAATCCCCCCGGGAAGCTCCGATGCCCGTCGATCCTGGCCAGCAAACCCTTTAGAATCAGCGCCGACAGGACCACTTGCAACCGCTGATTCTAAACGACTTACGAGAATTCTAAGTCTTTTAGATGCAACATTTACAAAAAAACAGGGGGAGGGGTGGAGCGCTCTCCCATCCTCCGATCACGACGCGCAAACCACGCCAGTGGAGGCCTCTGCAACAATATAAAAACAAGATACTTATAATCCCTTTAGAATGATATTCTTCGCACATCCATCCACTCTAAACTCCATGTTTTGGTATTCTTACAGAAAACAGGGGGTGGGGGGTAGGGTACAATCCGCAGCACATTCGCGCTCTAGACGGCCAGCCTTCGCCGCCGCGAAGGTCCGCCGGGATTCAGGACTACTGCTTTGCAAGTGGCTGGATCGTTGCGTTCACCAGAAACTGACTGTCCAGCTCCGTCGTGTCGCCCGGACCCTTGCCCTTCACGGGAAACAGCCGCGCCGAAAGCGGCTTGTGCCACTTCACGGCCAGGCTGGCCATATCCCCAATGATGAGCGACAGTTGCTCCGCGCTGATGTCGCCGGGCAGAGGCACGGTATCGAGCCCCGTGCCGCACACGGCGCTGTAGCTCAGCAGAGAGTCTATGGAAATACGTCCCTCGCTCCAGCGCTGCGCGAGCCTCGAGTCTTCGAGGATCGGCAGCATCAATCCTGAGTAGCCCGTCTGTTTCACTTTGATGTCGCGTATCGCTGACGTAATGGTTGCCGCCGCCGTCAGTGTTCCGCTCGATCCCAGCGGTTGCGTCGTCAGATTTTCGATTGCTGCGCCGATCGAATCGTCCTTCAACGGAGCAGGCGATAGATCGATTCCCATGTAGGTCCAGCCGGTGTCTTGGTCGATGCGGCCCGCTTGCGCTTGCGCATCAAAGGCCACTTTGCCCAGCGCGTCGGTCAATCGCTGCTTCGCTGTCGCCAGGTCCGGAGCATCCTTGAAGGCCGCGGCAACTATTCCGGCGGACTCGAAAGCGATCGCGAACTGGTGGCCGAAGCCGGTGTGATACGCCGCGGGAAAAAACGGCGTCAGCGGAGGTACCATGGCGGTGGCTGCAAATCGAAAATTTCCCTGACTGTGCTCCGTGTCTTCAAGTTTTTTCATCACGCGCGCCGCGGCGCCGACCGCGGGCCACCGCACTCCGTCCGCCCCGCCCACTACAAGGCTGCCGTTCAATTGTTTCGTGTTGAGAAGAATCTCCGCGAGCAAGTCCGCCTGCGCCGGGCTATCCGTGGCGTTCAACATCGCCGGTCCGATCGACGCGGCAAAACCGTCCTTCTCCGCGAGAGCGTCGTAATCCTTGAAGAACGTCAGCGTTTGGTCCGTCGTCAGTCCTTGTATGTATTCGGGGAACGGCTGCGTGGCGATGCGGATCGTTTGCACTTCGAAGCCGCGTGACTCAAAAACCGTGCGCGCGTACTTCAGCATTTTCACGGCGTCCGCGATTTGCAGAATATATTGTGTGCGGTCCAGGTTGACGAACGCCGTGATGGCGCGGATCTTTTGCTTCTGTACAGACGGAGCCTTCCGCTGCTGCGCTCGCACCATCCCGCACGTCGCTGAGAGCAGTATCAGTAGCAACGAAACGCGGCGAATGAAAGAGCGAGACGAACCGATCGCGAAAGCATTCATGGAGTTGTCTCCTGTAGGGGCACGACACGTCGTGCCCGCTGCGGCCGACTCGATATCAATCAGCAAGGCAAGCCGCCTGCCGCGCCCTACAGCATACAAGATTCGGCATCTCGTAAGATTGGTTGGCTGGAGCGTGCGACAGGCTTCAACCTGTCTGGTCTTTCATTTAGACGAATGCGGAAATCCCGGTAATCTTCTCTCCGATGATGAGCTTGTGAATGTCGTTCGTTCCTTCGTATGTGTAAACGCTCTCGAGGTTGTTCATGTGCCGCATGATGCAGCAATCATCGACAATGCCGTTCGCGCCAAGAATGTCGCGCGCCTTCCGCGCCGTCTCAAGCGCAATCGCCACATTATTCATCTTCAACATCGAGATGTGCGAGAAATCAACCTTGCCTTTATCCTTCAGCCGCCCCACGTGCAGCGCCAGCAACTGCCCCTTCACAATCTCCGTAATCATCCACGCCAGCTTTTCCTGAACGAGTTGGTGCGATGCGATGGGCTTGTTCGCAAATTGTTTGCGCGTTTTCGCATACTGCAACGCTGTGTCGTAGCAAGCCATCGCCGCACCTAACGCCCCCCAGCCGATGCCGTAACGCGCCTGATTCAGGCAGCCCAGCGGACCTTTCAGTCCCACAACGTTCGGCAGCAAATTCTCTTCTGGAATTTCACAGTCGGTGAACGCTAATCCTGACGTAACCGACGCCCGCAGGGACCATTTCCCGTGGACATCCCAAGCCTTGAATCCCGGCGTGCCCCTCTCGACCAGGAATCCGCGAATTTTCTCGTCCTCGCACTTGGCCCAGACCACCGCGATGTCCGCAATCGACCCGCTCGTGATCCACATCTTCTCTCCGTTCAAAACATACTTGCTGCCCTTCTTCACCGCGCGAGTCAACATACCACCGGGATTCGAGCCAAACTGCGGCTCCGTCAATCCAAAGCAGCCGATCGCGGTGCCTTGCTGGAGCAGCGGCAGCCATTTGTCTTTTTGCTTGTCGCTGCCATACGCATGAATCGGATACATCACCAGCGCGCTCTGCACCGAAACGAAGCTGCGCAATCCCGAATCTCCTCGCTCCAATTCTTGCGTCACAAGGCCGTAAGCGACGTTGGACATTCCCGCGCAGCCGTACCCTTGCAAGTTCGCGCCGAAAAACCCCAACTCCCCGAGTTGTGGAACAAGGTGTTTCGGAAACGTTCCCTCACGGCTGTGTTTTTCAATGATCGGAATCACTTCGTTTTCGACGAATTGCCGCGCCGTCCGCCGGACTAGCTTTTCTTCGTCGTTCAGTTGCGAGTCAAAATCGATGAAATCCACACCCGCAAATCCAGCCATCATTCCTCTTTCTGAGCCGCGCCGTTCGCCGGCGTGATTGTACAAGGCCGTTCTGGCCCCAGCAATCATACCGGAGTTCGGCGAGGCAAGTGGCATCGCGAGGTGGTTGCCACGACTGCGCTGGCGAGAGCGCGAATTCACTTTGCACCAGTTTGGTACAGACCGTTGCCGAAGACTCAAATTAGGAATCGTCGAACGACTGTCCGGAAACTAACGTTCTGAAAACAAACGGCTTGATTCATGCCAGTACATTCAGATTCGGTACCGAATGTGCACTTTCCTTCGCGACGGAGGAACGTGTGTCCACAAACGGAGGAATCGCCGGACTGCGCCGAAGCCGAGGCAGCTTTGTCGCGTCTGGAATTTTCCTAGCATTTTTTGCGAGCTCGCAGCAGGCCTGGCCGCAAGCTCCCCCAGCGGCTCAAACTCCGCAAACTCAACCGCCCTCCCAGACGCAACAGTCATCGCAAGCGCCGGACAGCACTCAAGCCCCGCCGAAAGACCTCACAAAAGTCAGCATCGAGGACCTGATGAACATGGAGGTGACTTCCGTCTCGAAGAAGGAGCAGAAGCTTTCGCGAACGGCAGCGGCGGTATTTGTGATCACGCAGGAGGACATTCGACGCTCGGGAGCGACGAATATTCCGGATCTTCTGCGGATGGTCCCGGGCCTGCAAGTGGCGCAGATCAATGGCAACA
Source organism: uncultured Acidobacteriota bacterium (assembly GCA_963718945.1). Lineage (GTDB taxonomy): Bacteria > Acidobacteriota > Terriglobia > Acidiferrales > UBA7541 > Acidiferrum. Next base: position 91,376 of record CAVRAJ010000006.1, read on the forward strand.
CGTGGGCGATCACGGCGCGTGGTTTCGACGGCCAGTATTCCAACAAATTGCTCGTCCTGGTTGACGGCCGCACGGTGTATTCGCCCATTTTTTCCGGGACTTTCTGGGACACCCAGAGTCTGCTGCTGGACAATATCGACCGCATCGAAGTAATCCGCGGTCCGGGAGCCACCGTCTGGGGGGCCAACGCGGTCAATGGTGTCATCAACATCACGACGAAGAGAGCAGCCGACACACAGGGCGGCCTAGTGACGGCAGGTGGTGGAACTTCCAAACAAGGATTTGGAACCGCGCGCTATGGAGGAAGCATAGGAAGCGCAATTTCGTATCGGATAGACGGCGGCGCCTTTAACGGGGGACATCTCCCCAATCTTGCGGGGCAGGACGGCGAGGACGACTGGCACAATTTTCAAGGAGGGTTCCGCGTAGACGCGCAAGCTTCGTCAAAGGACTCGCTGACACTCGAGGGGGATGTCTACAGCGGAAGTAAAGGAGAGATGGTCGAGACCATAGCCTCGATTTCGCCGCCAGTGAATGCCGTCCTCGATCTGCGCGATCGTTTTTCCGGCTGGGACGTGGTTTCCAGTTGGGACCATGTTGCCTCGCCCCATTCGGAGACGAATCTACAAATTAATTTCGATCACAAGGACCGAGGCGACACAACCTACGGGACGGGTCTTAGCACACTGGGCGTTGATTTCCAGCATCACGTCGGCTGGGGCGATCGTCAGGATATTGTTTGGGGTCTCGGCTACCTGATGACCACCGATGAGCTGGCGACGACTTTCCGGATTGCCTTCACGCCGCCGGACCAAACGCGGCAGCTCTTCAGCTCTTTTGTACAAGACGAGATAGCGCTCCAGCCGGACCGGCTATACCTGACCGTCGGAGCGAAACTTGAGCATAACGACTTCACCGGTTTTGGATTGCAGCCGAGTGTCCGGCTCGCCTGGATTGTCAATAAGCGAAATATGTTCTGGGCCGCCGTATCCAGAGGCCTCAGGACTCCGTCGCAAAGTGACCGGGACATTCGCGTCAATGAATCTGTATTTCCTGGGCCCGGTAATCTTCCTGTTCTTGTCAGCATTTTTGGCAGCCCGACCCGGCAGAACGAGCGCTTGGACGCTTTCGAAGCGGGCTATCGAACAGAGGTAACAAAACGGCTCTCGCTTGACGGGACGGTCTTCTACAACGACTACGACAATCTCGTGTCCGTTGAGCCGGGCACGCCCTTTCTTGAGACCGTTCCCGCGCCGGCGCACCTCGTCATCCCAAACGTGCTGAATAACCTACTGTATGGAGAAACGCATGGCATCGAACTGTCCGCAGATTGGAAGGCAACCAAGCGATGGACGCTAAGCTCTGGATATTCCTTCCTGACCATGCATCTGCACCGGGACGCGACGAGCCAGGATTTAACGTCGATACCGGGCACAGAAGGAGGTTTTCCCAGCCAGCAGGTGCAATTGCGCTCGCATTTGGATTTAGGCAGCCACTGGCAGTGGAATGCCGCGGCTTATTTTGTCGGACGACTCTCTGCTCAAGCAGTCCAGTCCTACACACGGCTAGACAGTAATGTCATTTGGCAACCCCGAAAGCAGTTTTCCATCAGCTTGGTCGGGCAAAACCTGCTACGCGACCACCATCTTGAATTTTTCGGCCCCGACCAAACGGAAGATTCCAGTCTCATCAAGCGGAGCGCCTACGCCAAGATTATGTGGCAATTCTGATTGCGTAAAAAAGGGACATTGAAATCTGCTGACAAAATGCGCGGGGATCGGCGGAATCCAGGACACGGAATTCGCCGGAGAGGGGTTCGTCGGCTGACTTCTCGGTATGCGTTTACAGCTGTTATCCTCCTGATATCCAGTGCCGGCGCTCGCTGGGTTTCGGCCCAAGCCGGTCCCTCAAGCGAATATCAGGTCAAGGCCGCCTTTCTTTTTCATTTTGCGCAATTTGTCGAGTGGCCCCCGGAAGCCTTCCGGTCCGCCAATAGCCCGCTCACCTACTGCACTGTCGGAGAAGATCCATTCCACGGCGCGCTGGAAGCGAGCTTGGACGGAAAGAGCATCAATTCGCGGCCATTGCGCGTGCAGCATTATAAACAGGTGCGCGAAGTTCGCGCGTGCCAGGTTTTGTTCATCGGAACACCGGAGGAAAGGTTCATCTCCGCGACGCTGACGAATCTCAATGGGAATCCAGTACTGACGGTGGGAGAGTCCGAACACTTTGCACAAGAAGGCGGGATAATCGGCTTCTTTCTGGAGGACAACAAGGTTCGCTTCGATATCAACCTGGTTGCCGCGCAGAAGGCCAAATTGCAGATCAGCGCCAGGCTATTGGCACTCGCAAAAACGGTAATAGGAAGCCCAAAGGGAACTTGAAATGCGGCTCATTGGAAAATCATCCCTTCAACGCAAACTGACTTTTGTCATTGTGTTCACCAGTCTCGTGGGTCTTAGCCTTGCGTGTCTGATCTTTGATCTCTACGAAAGAACAAGCTTCCATGCCGCAATGACCAGTGAACTATCGGTTCTTGCTGATACGTTGGGGGCCAATACCGCTGCTTCTCTGGCCTTTAACGATCGAAAGTCCGCTCAGGACATGCTGGGCGCCCTCCGCGCCGAACCCCACATCGTCGCCGCATCCCTCTACGACAGCCGAGGAATGATCTTCGCAGAATATCGGCGCGATGGAATTGGGCCAGGCTTCCCAATGCCTCCCAGGCACCAGGACGGAGCACAATTTGCCAAGGACTCTCTCACCCTCTACCGGACCGTTTCCCTGGGCGGTGAAAAAACCGGCGCCATCGCCATCATCTCGGACCTCGGCGCTCTGCAAGCCAAAATCACGCGGTACACGGAAATTTCCATAGTGGTCATTCTGTTTTCCATCCTGGTAACGTACTTCGTATCTTCGCGGCTCCTGCGGCTCATCACGGAGCCCATTTTGTATCTGGCACAAGTTGCAGCCAGGGTCACGGAGAAGGAGGACTACGCTCTTCGTGCTGTGCCGCGCGGTGAGGATGAAGTGGGAGCGCTCATCGGCTCGTTCAATCAAATGCTCGAGAGAATTCAAGAACGTGACGCGGCACTGCAAGGCGGGAAGAGTGAGCTCGAACTCCGCGTCCAAGCACGAACCCGGGAGTTGCAGTCGGAGGTCAACGAACGAATGCGGGCCGAAGAGACGCTTTCGGAGGAACGAAAAGTGTTGCGCGCTTTAATCGACAACTTGCCTGATTTCATCTACGTGAAAGATCTCGAATGCCGGTTCGTGGTGGCCAACCTCTCGGTAGCGCGCCAGATGGGCGCGAACACTCCCGAGGAGCTGCTCGGAAAGAACGATTTTGACTTCTATCCCCGTGAGCTCGCCACCAGATTCTACGAAGACGAACAGAGGGTGATTCGTTCGGGGCTTGCAGAGATTAACCGTGAAGAAGCGGGCCTGGATTCTAGTGGAAAGAAGATCCAGGTTCTGACGACACAGGTACCTCTGCGGGATAAGAACGGCCGGATCACTGGACTCGCCGGCATCGGCCGCGATATTACCTATCTCAAGAAGGCGCAAGAGGAAATGCAAAGTGCTCGGGAAGCTGCGGAGGCAGCCAGCCGCGCCAAGAGCGAGTTTCTAGCCAACATGAGCCACGAGATTCGAACTCCGTTGAACGGCGTGATGGGGATGACGGATCTGGCGCTCGAGACGGAACTCACGCCCGAGCAGCGGGAATATCTGGAGACGGTGAAAATGTCGGGAGATTCCCTGCTCACCGTCATCAACGACATTCTGGACTTCTCGAAGATCGAGGCGGGAAAGATCGATCTGGAAGCTATCGATTTCAATCTGCGCGATAGTTTGGAATCAACTCTGAAGACGGTGGCGTTGCGGGCCGACGAGAAGGGACTCGAGCTGCTCTGTGAAGTTGCGCCGGAGGTGCCGGAAGTGGTACGGGGAGATTCCAGCCGGCTTCGGCAAATTATCGTCAATCTCGTGGGCAACGCCATCAAGTTCACGGACAAAGGCGAGATCGCGGTGAAGGTCGAAGTCGAGGCCAAGGAGGGCCCAGACATTGTCTGCCGCTTTACCGTGGCGGACACGGGAATTGGAATATCAGAGGATAAGCGCAAATTGGTGTTTGAACCCTTTTCCCAAGCGGACAGTTCAACCACGCGCAAGTACGGAGGCACTGGACTAGGACTCACCATTTCAACGCGGCTGGTGCAAATGATGGGCGGCAAGATTTGGGTAGAGAGTGAACTGGGCCATGGAAGCCAGTTTCACTTTACGGTCCGGCTCGGGGCGGCGGATGCGAAAGAAATTAAATTGGGAATGATCGCCCCGCCGGAGATCTTGCGCGGCGTAAAGGTCCTGGTGGTGGACGACAACCGCACCAACCGGCGGATTCTCGAGGGGATGCTATTGCGCTGGCAAATGAAGCCGACACAGGCGGATGGCGGCGCGGCGGCACTGGCACAGTTATCCGCAGCCATCGAAGCGGGAGAGCCCTATGGACTCATTTTGACGGACATGCACATGCCGGGCATGGATGGCTTCGCTTTGGTCGAAGCGATCCGCCACCGTCCGGGATTGTCCACGTCCACCATCATGATGCTCACCTCGGCCGGACATCGCGGAGACGCAGCCCGTTGCGAGGAGCTGGGCGTGGCTGCGTACTTGTTGAAGCCCATTCGCCAGTCCGAATTGCGCGAGGCCGTGGCTCGCGTGCTAGGAGCACACGAACACACGGGCGCAATTCGCTTGATCACCCGGTACTCGCTGCAGGACGCGCGCGAACCTGATGCGTTCTTGCGGGTGCTGCTCGCGGAAGACAATCTCGTTAATCAGCGCCTGGCCGTGCGGCTACTAGAGAAGCGAGGACACCAGGTTGTCGTTGCGGCCACGGGCTTGGAAGCTCTCAAGGCGCTGGAGAAGGAAAACTTTGATCTCGTACTCATGGACGTCCAGATGCCCGAGATGGACGGGCTTGAGGCAACTGTGGCCATTCGCGAAAAAGAAAAGGTCAGCGGACTTCACCAGCCCGTGGTGGCTTTGACCGCGCATGCGATGAAGGGGGATCGCGAGAAATGCCTGGCGCTGGGGATGGATGGCTACCTCACTAAACCCATTCGACCGCAAGAACTGGACCAACTGCTCGAGATTTACGTCTCGCGCCGCATGGAAGCCCGAAATATCTCTGAAACCGTGCCGCTTCAGAAATAACGCAGGGGCACGTGTCCGGCATTTCTTTCCAGGCATTGGTCGGAGACCTCCCTGTTGCTCGCTTGCTCAGAATTTCCGATCCTCGGAACAAGAAGTGAACCAAAACCTGTCGAGTTGACCATGAGGCGAGGAGCGGAGACACTTCTTGTGTGCGCCAGTCATTGTTACTGGCTCGCCATTTTGGCTTGCGACTTTTTCCGGGAGCCTCGCGCCGGCCACCTGTCGGGGAGAAAACGCTTTGACCCGCTCTCGCAAAACACTCCCAATTCTGCCGCAAATTTTGATTTTCGACGTCGATGGCGTACTCGTGGATGTTCGCCGGTCGTATTGGCTTTCGGCAATCGAAACAATGCGCTTTCTCACCGGCAAGCGCGTCACCTGGTCCGAACTGCACAAATGGAAAAGCAAGCCGGGCAACAACGACGACTGGAACCTGGTTTCCAATTGGGCCACCGCTCTGGGGCGGCCGACAACGTATGAAGAAGCCCGCGTGGCGTTCCAACAGTTTTATTGGGGCAAAGACGCCAAGCTCGGGAATGTCCGCAAGGAAAGGCTGGTGGTGACGCCGCGTCAAATCGAGAGCTGGGCGCGGCGCTTCGAGCTCAATCTATTCACCGGCCGCACACGCCAGGAATTTTCCTATACCTTTGATCGCTGGCCCGCCACGCGGCGCTTCCGGACGGTCATCACCATGGACGACGTAACACGCAAGAAGCCCCACCCCGATGGCTTGCTGAAGATTTTAGGCAAGCGCGATCCCGCCACGGCGCTCTACATCGGGGATAACATCGACGACGCCCTCGCTGCCCGCGGTGCACGTGTTCCCTTCATGGCTATCTTGCCGCCCGGAGCATACGAGCGCCGCAAACACGCCGCTCGTTTTCATGAACTCGGCGCGCTGGCCCTCCTGCCGCGCATCGTGGCCCTCAACGATTGGCTCCCTGCCCTCTGAGGTGATCAGCAGGTGGTACAGACCGGGGCATTCTCAACATTCGCCTCGGCCTCCGCCACAGCAGCGAGCACACATTCCATAGAGGGCTCAGAGGAGGAGAGAGGAAGGGACAGATGGGAATTCTGGAGAATGCAAAACCCGCGATTGTCATTTGCACAAGAGACCGTTCACGCGCCACGGCGTTCTATCGCGCCACGCTGGGGTTGTCACTGGCCCACGAGGACAACTTCGCCGCCACATTCAACATTGGCGGAGTCACCCTGCGCATCTCTGTCGTGGCCGACTTCACACCGCACGAGCACACCATACTCGGCTTCAACGTGCCGGATGTGGCATCGGCCGTGAAAGCCTTGCGTGAAAAGGGTGTGTCTTTCAATATCTATCCGCGCTTCCTTCAGGACGAACTCGGCATCTGGACCGCCCCTGGGGGAACCGTTCGCGTGGCCTGGTTCACAGATCCGGATGGCAATGTCCTGAGCGTGACGAACGCTTGAAATAAGCCTGGCTACGCCAAATTCAAGCCATCAAAATCAACAGGAGCCTCTGTCTTTTGTTAGCTGGACTTGAACGCGTGTCGTGATTTCATCAGCCAATCGCCTATCACATAACCCAGCGTCCCGGTGATTATCCCGCCGCAAACGTCGGCTACATAATGATAGCGTCCCCACACCGTTGAAACGCACATACACGCCACCAGCGGCAGCATCAACCAGAAAAGCCATCTCCGGTGCCGCCAAGCACCCCAGGTCGCTGCGACGGCTCCCGCTACATGCTCCGACGGAAATGCCGCGCCGCGCACTCGCCCAAAGTGTTCGATGAAATTGATCACGCTAGTGGCGGCGCCTCCCCGCAGCGCCCCGTGCCAGGCTCCGGCCATCGAAAACCACGGGCTTTCGATAGGGAAAAAAATCGAGATGACATAGCCGATCGCGTAGCCCACCGCCGAATAAGTCATCACCGACCAGTACCCGCGCCAATCCTGCCGGTAATACAGAATTCCGCCGACCACCAGCAAGTACGTGAAGTACGTCAAATAAACAAACTGCATGAAATCATTCCGCGCCGGGGTTGCGAATTGCTCGAGCCAAATCGTCGGGTGCACTCCAGTGAGCCAGTGATCGAATGCGATCAGCTTCGCATCCTGCCAACCCGGCTGCACCAGATGAACCAGGTCTCCCAGCTCTTCAAAACAAAATAAAAAATACAGGTGTGGATACCAATGCCGCCAAAAATGCCAGAATTTCTGCGTATAAGTAGGACAGACACTCCTGTCTGTCTCCGCCCATGCTTTTTCCACAGAGGAGCAGACACTTCTGTCTGTCCTTCTTCCACGTTTCTCTCCAAACTCCTCGCGCCCGGTAACCCAAGCCTCGGCCCGGCATAAAGCAAGAATCACCGCGGCCACCAATGCCTGCATCCCAATCAGCCGCGCCGGATGCGCCAGGTTTTCCGCAAAAAAAATAATCAACGCACTGGAGACTCCCAGGTAGCCCAGCGCCACGCACTCGAATATCTCGCACGCAGCCCACGCGGCCGCCAATTCCCGCTTCACGCGCGCACTAACGGTTTGTCCATGCAGTTCGGCCGCCGTCACGGTCTCGCCGCGGTGCGCGACGGCGTCGCGCCACGCTATGGCGCACTCCGGATCCCGGTAATCGTTCCTATTCATGGTGTTCATATCCCGAATCCCGATTTCGCGCGTACGGCCTGCACTCCCTGCCCACTCTCTCCCGCCCTCTGCGATTTCTGTGTCCTCTGTGTTAAAAGCTTTCCTCTACCCCACCGCAAAACTAGCCATCCGTTCCGGTGTGCGATGCGCGCCAAGTCATTCGATGGATTGACCGCCGCTGGTCTGCCGACCGTCTCGAGCAACCATCGGTCAGTCGCCTTGTCCCCGTATGCGAAACATCGCTTGAGGTCCAAACCCCGTTCCACCGCGACTTTCCTGATGGTTCGCGCCTTCGCTTCGCCAAACATGGCTTCCCCGATGGTCCGCCCCGTCCACTTTCCTCCCATCGTTTCAACGCGCGTTGCGCAAACCTCGATCGATGCATTGGTTCCGCGACACGCCAGCTCTTGCTCGAGCGACCGCGCAGCTCCTTCCGCCAACGGTTCCAGCGTCCCGCTTACAATCACAATCAAGTGCCCGCGTTCCGCATGCCACGCCACGCGCTCGATCGCTTCCGGATAAAACAGGGGGACAGGCATTCTTGCGTGTCTCCTTCTTTCTCGATTTTTTCCTGCTTCATTTTTCGCGCGGAGACAGACAGGAATGTCCCTCCCACAGACCTCCTCATCCACTCGCACGTCCCGCAAATACATCTTGTTTGCATGGAGGATCTGATTGATCCCCCTTGGAATCAGCCGCAACGATTCGGCGAACCACAAAAAATAATTCCGAATCCCGATGAGTCTCCGATACCGGAGCATCCAAAAAAACCTCTTCTCCATCGACGGCTTGGGCATGAGCGTCCCATCCAAATCAAAAAACGCCGCGACGCCTCCACTCTTCTCGATCACGTCATTCACTTCCTCTGCTTCCATCACTCCATTGACCTCCTTTCTCTCCATCACGCCGCCCCCTGCGCCACTCTCTTCACCCTCCGAACTTTCCCCACGTCCGAAACAAAGCGCCATCCCTCAGCCAGCACCGGCAATCCGCGCAACATGCAAAACCCCGCCGTCATCCAGGTCAGCACGTGCGCGCCAATGCGAACCAGCGCATGCAAATGCGGGCCCATTCCTCCCAGAAACGCCACGGGCCCTCGCGCCAGCGCCAGTTCCAATCCGAGGTAACAGAAACACAGGCACTTCATCGCGGCATACAAACCGCGGCTCCAGCGCGACGCCACCAGCGCGCGCCCCCACCACGTCTGCAGCATGGCGTTCGCGCCCCAGCCCGAATGCCCCGCGCGCATGGCCAGCCCGCGCAGAAAATCCGTCGCGGCTCCCCGCACGAAAAAGAAAACGGGCAGCCACAGCGATACCATTCCCACGACAGCGAAATAGGTGAAATACACGTTTTCGATCATGCGGTCGCCGAGAATGTCGAGTTGCGCGCCAATCGGCGTTGCCAGACTTTTCCGCCGCGCGATGTGCCCATCCAGAGCGTCGAGCGCAATGCTCGCCACGGTAAGCCCAACCGCCGCAAGATTCGCCCACGGCCCTCGTCCGAACAGAGTTACCGCGGCAAATCCCACCGCCACCCGCAGTGCCGTCACTTTGTTTGGTGTCCATTGCATAGCCACCTGCCCGGCGCCGTGAAAGCGCTGATCGGGCTTATCGCAACAACTCTGCCAATCCGGCCGCATGCAAAGCTTTCGCTTCCCGCCACTTACAGGCGCCTTGTAAAATCAGTGCTTCCCGCTTCGTCGGCCAAACCTTTCAACTGGCGCCCTTTCGCTGCCGCAACTGCCAGACGTATCGAATACGCCCCGCGCGCGCCCAAGAGACTTTGCGCGAGACATCCGCGCGCTAACGGTTGGCTCTTTTCCGCCGTCTTTGTGGGAGAATAAAGATGTTCAACCAAGAAACAGGTTCAGCTAAGGAAACGTGTTCAACTGTGTTTAGACAAGGTCTGAGACTGGAAACACAATCTAAGATCGAAATTTGAGGCTAACTCCGGTCCAAAAAAGATGATCGACGTTTCCCTGTCAGCAGCATTCATCGCCGGGCTGGTTTCTTTTCTTTCGCCCTGCGTGCTTCCTCTCGTTCCTGGCTACATCTCGATGCTATCCGGCATCGGCATGGAGCAATTACGCCAGGGCCAGCCGCCGCGCGGGGGCCTTTTCGCTTCTGCTCTTTCTTTTGTCGTCGGGTTTTCCGTTGTCTTCATTTCGTTCGGAGCCTCGGCGAGCGCCGTTGGCACTTTTCTTCGGCAAAACCGCGCACTTCTCGCGCCGGTTGCCGGTGCGTTGATCCTGCTGTTCGGCTTGCACCTGGTCGGAGCGCTGGCGAAGTTCAGCTTCCGCTCCGGGATAATCGCCGGCTCCATTCTTGTCGTTTTGGGCATTGCTGCGATTCTCCACCATGGCCCACTCTTTTTTGGCCTAGGCTGGGTCCACTTTTTCTCGCTCTCGCTCATCGGCTTTTTTGGCCCGGCCCTCGCGAAGTGGCTTAATCGTGACGTGCACCTACGCAGCACCAGTACGAAGCCTGGCCTTCTCAGCGGCTTCTTTCTCGGCTTTGCTTTCGCTTTTGGCTGGACTCCTTGCATCGGACCGATCCTTGCCAGCGTACTCGCGCTCGCCGCAGCCAGCGACACGATTGCCCGGGGGATTCTGCTGCTGGCCGTTTACTCCGCCGGTCTGGCAGTTCCCTTTCTGCTCACGGCCCTCGGCATCGTGCAATTTCTGAAGTTTTATCAGCGCTTTCGAAAATATCTCCACGCCGTCGAACTCCTTAGCGGAGCTTTGCTCCTCTTCGTGGGAGGACTGGTTTTCGTGAACAGGCTGACCTGGCTGGCGGGCAAGCTCGGCTTCTTGAACAGCGCCGTTTTGTGGCTGGAAAAATCCCTGACAGGCGTGAAATGAGGCGCCCGCGTGACTGTTCAGCGAGCTCACAGAATTCGTCTTCAGGTATAATTAAGATTGAGGAATGAAATGAAGAAAATTCTGCTGGTGATCGGAACCGTGGTGGCTTTGATAATCGGCACTTATTTCGCCGACAAAGCGACGCGCATCCAGGTAAAAACTCCCAATAGCGTCGTAAAGGCCGATAATCCAACCACGGGCTTGTCCGCGCCCGAGCTCACGCTTAAAGATCTGGATGGAAAAGACGTCTCGCTTAGCGAGTTTAAAGGCAAAGTGGTTCTGGTCAATTTCTGGGCCACCTGGTGCGACCCCTGCAGAACTGAAATTCCCTGGCTGATCGAATTGCAGCAGAAGTACGGCCCGAAAGGCTTTGTAGTACTCGGCATCGCACTCGACGATGAAGGCAAAAGCGTCGTCGCCCCCTTTGTCGCGAAGGAGCGTTTCGACGTCGAAGGCCAAAAGCTGCCCATGAGCTACGAGATCCTTATCGGCAATGATGATGCCGCGGACAAATTCGGCGGCCTTTTCGGTTATCCCACCAGCATCCTCATCTCGCGCGACGGCAAGCAGATCAAGCGCATCACCGGCATGATCGATTACGACGAAATGAGCAAAGCCATCGAATCGCAACTCTGAGAAGAGAGTGAGTAGCGAGTAGTGAGCGGTGAATAGAACCACAAATTAATAGTAGTGATTAGTACTCGGCAAGTGGCATAGAGTTCCTCTCGCCGAGGGCGAACATCTTGCCGCCGACTCCAGCTAAAAAGAAGATCGAAAGTTACCAGGACCTCCTGGTGTGGCGGAAATCGATGGACTTAGTGACGATGATCTATAAAATCGTCATTAAACTGCCGCTCAACGAGCAGTATGGTTTAGCTTCGCAACTGCGTCGCGCCGCCGGCTCTATCCCGGCCAACATTGCGGAGGGATTCGGGCGATGGCACTGGAAGGAGTTCGTTCGGTTCTTGCTCATCGCCAACGGTTCGGTCAAGGAGCTCGAAACTCACCTTTTAATTGCTGTAAGGCTTGGCCTCATGCAACGAAGTGATATCGAAACGTCAATGCAGACAGCTGAAGAGATCAGTAAAATGATTTTCGCGCTCCGTGCTAAACTTTCGAGGTGAGGTCTCTGGCTTTTGCTACTCACTACTCACTGTTCACTACTCACTCGCTAAACCATGCTGGAAGAAAAAGACTTTCAACGAAAAGCGGACGCTGCCTTTGCGGAGCTCAAGAAGAGATTACTTGTGCTTGCGGATGAGCATGACTTCGATGTGGAAGGCGAAAGCGGCAAGCTCGAAGTGATTTTCGAGGAGCCCGAAGAAGCAAAGTTTGTTATTTCCCCAAACACGCCGATTCGTGAGATTTGGATTTCAGCTCTCTCCACTTCCTTCAAGCTCGGCTGGTCGGAATCGAAAAACGCTTTTGTCCTGGAGAAAACGGGTGAAGAACTATTTGAAGTCATGAGCCGCGTTGTTTCGCAGCAGCTCGGCACGCCGGTCAAGCTATGAAGCTTACCTGCCGCGGCCGGGCCAAGAAAGTTACTCGATGAAATTCGTTGCCACCATCGTCGCCGGCATCTTGCTTGTCATGGCCGTCGCGGCGCTGCCCTCCGCGCCACAGCAGGTTCCTTCGCCGAAGGATGTCGTGGCTCCAACAACTTACGTCTCGCTCGACCCCGCGGGCCGTGGCAGCCAGTTCCAAATTGCAGTAGTCTTGAAAATCCGTTCCGGCTTCCACATCAACGCCCGCGAAAAATCGGCGGAATATCTGATCGCCACCGATCTCCGCGCCAACGTTCCCGCCGGTTTTCAACTGGGTGAAGTTTCCTATCCCAAAGGCGCGCTGCACACCTTTACTTTTTCCAAAGAGCCGCTAAACGTCTATGAGGGCACGATCACACTCCGGCTCCCGGCAACGGTGCTAGCCAACGCTCCTCTCGGCGCGCAACATATCCCTCTAAAACTTCGCTACCAGGCTTGCAGCACAGAAATCTGCCTGCCTCCTGTCACTCTAGCGCTGGACGCAGCACTAAACGTCGCTTCGTCGGCTGCGGCCGTCAAACCAGCTCATCCCGAGATTTTTGGCTCTAAGTAGCTTTCTTGCTTCTGCTCCCGAATCTCTAACTGCTTCTCGTTGCCGGCCCCGACGGTAGCCATTCATCCACAATTCCGGCCTTCGTACACTCTTCGCTGTATGCGCTGCTCTCGCCGACTCTGACACAATCTCTGCATGAGCCGAACGGCAGGAGGTTCTCGAAAATGGGTGGTCATCCTGGGAGTCGTTTTGCTGGCGCTGATCGCGGCCAGCGGAGTCCTCGCCTGGCGCGCGCGGCACATGGAGAACTCCGTGCGCCTCTTGGTGATTCGCTCCCTAAGCGAACGCTTTCAGAGCCGCGTCCAGCTTGCCTCGCTTCGCGTCACGGGATTTCCTCATTTGGGCGTTGCAGGCGAAGATCTGACGATTTACTTCCACGACCGCACGGACGTTCCGCCGCTCATACACATTGACAAACTTTCATTCAGCCTCGGAGTGCTGGCCATTCTTCGGCTTCCACGACACATCTCCAGCGCACAAATCGAGAGCATGACCATCACTATCCCGCCGCGCGGAGAAAAAAAGAGGCCGAAATCCAGAGACGCCGGAAAAACTAACAATGAGGTTCCTTCTTTGGTCATCGATGAAGTTCACTGCAAGAACACCGTTCTCATCATGCTTCCCAGGAAACCGGATCCGGGCAAATCTCCAAAAGAGCCGCTAGAATGGGACATCCACGACCTGGACTTGCATGCCGCGAGCGTGGACAAACCTTTCCTCTTCCACGGAACATTGACTAACGCCAAGCCCAAAGGAGAAATCGACACCAGCGGAGAGTTCGGTCCCTGGGATCTCGATGACCCCGGCGCAACGCCCGTTTCCGGCTCCTACAAATTTACGAACGCCGATCTTGGGCCTTTCCCGGGCATCGCGGGAATCTTGTCCTCGACGGGAAGATTCGCCGGCGAACTTTCGGAGCTTCAGGTGAATGGCGAAACGGACACGCCGGATTTCTCTCTCGACAAAGTTGGCAAGCCTGTGGCGCTCCACACCGAATATACCGCGACAGTTGACGGCACCAACGGGGACACTCTTCTTCACCCCGTGCGAGCCACCCTCGTCCACTCACTCATCATTGCGGAGGGCAGCGTCATCAACGAACCTGGCCACGTAGGCCACAGGATCGTCCTCGACGTCGGCGCTCCCAATGCACGCATTGAAGACATTCTCAGCTTGGCCATGAATTCGGATCAGCCCATCCTGAGCGGCCCTGTAAAGATCAAAGCAAAATTGATTCTGCCTCCCGGAAAGGAAAAAGTGCTGGATAAGATGATCCTCGACGGCCAGATCGGCATCGACGACGCGCGATGGTCCAGCCTGGAAGTCCGCCAAAAACTTGAGTCCCTCAGCCGCCACGCCGAAGGCAAACCGGGGGATGACAATGCGGGCAGCTCGGTCTCCGATCTCCGCGGCCACTTCCACGTCGAAAAAGGCACCATCCATTTTTCCAATCTGACATTCAGGGTTCCCGGCGCGGTCATCGACCTCGCGGGCACCTATAGCATTCTTGGCGGCGAGCTCGATTTCAACGGCCACCTTCGTCTTCAGGCGAAACTCTCTCAAACCGTCACGGGCGCAAAATCTTTTTTCCTGAAAGCCCTCGATCCATTTTTCGAGAAGGGCGGCGCCGGAGCAGTTATTCCCATTTCCATCTCAGGCACTCGCGAACACCCGACAGTGGGCGTCACTATCCTCCATAAGAAAATCGAGAAGAAAATGGGCGGCGCCAAATCCACGCACAAATAAGCCAGGGACTGGCCGGCTCAAACCCCGGCAATGCTCCAGAAACACACGTGGGATACATCTGAAAATGTCTGAAAAATGAGGAACCTTTCAGCCCAAAGACCGTCTTCTACGGCATGAACCTGAACGCTTACCTTCGTTCCGCGTTCCGCCAAATGAGACGCAATCCCGGCTTTTTTGCTGTGGCCCTGGCCGCCCTGGCCCTGGGAATCGGCGCCAACACCGCTATTTTCAGCGCGGTAGAGGGAGTGCTGCTGCGTCCACTGCCTTATGCCGATCCAAGCCGGCTCGTGATGGTCTGGGAAGACGCATCCTATCTAGGCTTCGCACACAACACCCCGGCGGCGGGAAACTATGTAGATTGGCGGTCCCAAAACCAGGTTTTTACGGACATGGCCGCGATCCGTTACGCTAGTGCCTCCTTTACTGGCGATCAAGCGCCGGAACAGGCTCTCGGACGTCGCGTCACGCCCAACTTCTTTGATGTCCTCGGCATTCAGCCCGCTATCGGACGACCCTTCACTGCTGAGGAGGACGCCTCTCACAGCAAGGTCGTGGTGCTGAGCTATGCATTATGGCAGCGGCGCTTTGGCGGCAATCCTGCTGTCCTCGGCCGTTCCATTCTGATGGACGACGAGGCAACTACGGTTGTAGGCATTATGCCGCGCGGCTTCTTTTTTCCAGACAATGCAACAGAGTACTGGGTGCCGGCTTCTTTCACGCCGGAGGACCTCGCGCGGCGTACGCGGCACAACCTGGAAGTCGTCGCGCGAATGAAGCCTGGCGTGACGCGCGAACGAGCACAGCACGACATGGACGTGATCGCCAAGCGCCTGCAGCAGCAGTATCCGGATACCAACGCCAACATTGGCGTGGTGGTTGTTCCGATCCACGAGCAATTTGCCGGCGACACTGCAACGGGGCTGTGGGTGCTGCAAATCGCTGCTGTGCTGGTCTTGTTTATTGCGTGCTCGAACCTGGCGAATCTCCTTTTGGCACGCGCCGCGGGACGACGCCGTGAGATCGCCGTGCGCATCGCGTTGGGTGCGAGCCGCGCACAGATCGCCGCGCAGCTCGTCACGGAAAGCTTGTTGCTCTCGGTCGGCGGAGGTGTGGCGGGACTGCTCGTTGGCAGACTTTGCTGGGGCGTCTTCAAAAATCTGGTTCCTTCACAAATCGCCGGCGACGGCTTTGCCCTGAACGCGCCGGTGCTGGTGTTTACCGCTGCGGTCTCCATTTTAGCCGGCGTGTTCTTCGGGCTGGTGCCGGCTCTGCGGGCGACGGATGTTTCTCTGCAGGAATCGCTTAAGGAAGGCGCGCGAGCGGGTGAATCTCGCGGCGGAGTGCGCCTGCGGGATACTTTGGTGGTCGCGCAATTCGCCATGGCCTTTGCGCTCCTGGTGGGCGCGGCTTTGATGATCGAGACTTTGTGGAATCTGCGCCGGGTGGATCTGGGTTTTCGTTCCGATCACCTTCTGACCATGGGTGTGCCGCTGCCCGACAAGAAATACAACACCAACGAAAAGATTCGCGGGTTTTATCGAGACGTCCTGGATCGCACGCGAGTTCTTCCCGGAGTCAAAAGCGTCGGCTTTGGCTCGGACGTGCCGTTCACTTCCGTCGGGGACACGGAAGGCTATGCCATAGAAGGAGCACCACCCACTTTGCCGGGGCAGGACAACGACGCGCTGTACCGCGAAGTGACCGCGGGCTATCTCGAGACCATAGGAGGAACCCTTCAGGAGGGCCGTCTTCTGGAGGATCGCGACATTGAGTCCAGCCAGCCGGTCGTGGTGATCAACGAATTTCTGGCGAAACGTCATTGGCCGGGCCAGGACCCTGTCGGAAAACGTTTGAAACTCACGGGATCAAAGGAGCCGTGGCGAACTGTGGTGGGAGTGGTCAAGGACATCCGCGAGCGCGGCCTTTTATTGGACATGAAGCCGGCGGTCTACGTGCCGGTGAATCAGGTGGATAGTCCGGAGCCCTACTATCTGGTTGCGAGAACTGCCCAGGATCCTGTGAGCGTGATCAATGCGTTGCGCGGCGCGGTTTGGGCCGTGGATAGCGAGCGGCCCGTCGCGATGATTCGCACCATGGACCAGCTAATGGAACAAAACGTTGCCGACCGCGCGCGGCCGATGATGTTGCTGGGCATTTTCGCGGGGCTGGCGCTGGTTTTGGCGTGCATCGGAGTGTATGGCGTGCTGGCTTACTCCGTCGCACAACGAACACGCGAAATCGGTGTTCGCATGGCATTGGGCGCCAGGCCGCTCGACGTTACCCGGATGATTTTGGGCCGTGGATTGAAACTGAGCGCCATCGGATTAGTGGCGGGCGCGGCGCTGGCGGGCGCCCTGGGAGTTTTGCTGCGGTCCTTGCTTTTTGGCGTGACGCCCGCAGCTCCCCTGGTTTATGCAGGTATGGCTGCGGCATTGATTATCGTTGCGCTCGCCGCGTGTGTAATCCCGGCGCAGCGCGCGGCACGAGTTGACCCGGTCGTGGCGCTGCGCGACGAATAGAACGAGAAGCAGAGATTGCAGAGACAGCGATCCCGCTGCGCTTGGCAGCGCAGTCGTGTGAGATTAGACGAACGCGTTCCGCAGGCGGTTCACAACTCGGTCCTGCCCTAATACAACCATCGTATCAAAGAGCGGGGGTGCGACGGCTTGGCCGACGATGGCGACGCGCGTCGCGTTGATCAGCAGGCCGGCTTTTACGCCGGCGGCTTCGGCGACGGCGCGCGAGGCGTGGTCGCAGGCGTCGTGGTTCCACTCCGGCAGGGCGGCGAGTGCATCTGCCAGCTTTGCGAGCAGTTCCGGAATTTTCGGGTCTTTCCAGAACTTTTCTTTCGCGGCTGGCTCAATGGGAAATTCATCGCTGAAAAACCCGCGCGACCACGACGAAAAGTCCGGCAACAGCCGGATGCGCGGCCGGAGCAAATCCACCGTGCGCGAAAACCACGCGTGGTCACGTCTATCCGGGCCAGAAGCAGAGCCTGCGGCCCATTCTTCTTTCCACAATTTGCTGCGCTTCAGTTCGGATTCCACTTCCGGCAGCAGCTCTTCGATGGGAAGTTTCTGCAGATACTGGGTGTTGAACCACTCGAGCTTGGGCCGATCGAACACTCCGTTCGTGCGGCTGACGCCTTGGAGTGAAAATCTTTCGATCAGTTCGTTTGTGCGCAGATACTCGTCATCGTTGCCCGGCGACCATCCGAGAAGCGCCAGAAAATTCCGGAACGCTTCCGGCAAGAAGCCATCGATGCGGTACATGTTGACGTCCGTCGCTCCGTGACGCTTCGAAAGACGCTTTTTGTCAGGCCCGAGAATCAACGGCACATGAGCAAACAAGGGCGGCTCGGCGCCTAGCGCGCGGTACAACAGCACTTGCTTCGGCGTGTTGGAGAGGTGGTCCGCACCGCGAATCACGTGCGTGATGCGCATGTCGATGTCGTCCACGACCACTCCCAATTGATACATGGACTGCCCGAATTCTTCGTCGCCTTTCCCCGAACGCAACAGCACAAAATCCTCGATCTCGTCGTTCGAGAATTCCGTCTCACCAAACACCACATCGGTAAATTTTGTCGTTCCGCCGAGAGGCACCTTGAAGCGCACCGCCGGTTTTGTGCCCGGCGTCGATGGTTTGCCCTCGCGGCAAGTGCACCGCGTCACGCGGCGCGCGCCGCCGCCCTTTGGCTCTTCATCCTGGCCAGGCTCCGCGTAGTCTCCGCCTGCGTATTTCTCCGCGGGGCAGTAGCACAAGAAAGCGCTGCCGTTTGCCAAACACTTTTTTGCGGCTTGGCGATAGAGTTCCGCGCGCTGGGACTGGTAAAACGGACCTTCGTCCCATTCGGCGCCGAGCCATTTCAAGCCATCGAGAATGCCGGTGACCAACTCCGGCTTGTTGCGTTCCGCGTCGGTGTCTTCAATCCGCAGGATCATCTTGCCGTGGTGCCGCCGCGCAAACAGCCAATTAAATAGCGCCGTCCGCGCTCCACCGACGTGGAGGTAGCCTGTCGGCGAAGGCGCAAACCGTACTCGTACGCCATCTTGCGTTTTGTTAGTCATTTCACCCATGCGCGTGGCACGTCCTGCAACGCGAATTTAACAGTTCAGTTTAGCGAAACCCCCAAATTGCGTCCAATCCGCCCCCGGTTGGGCCGACTGGACCTAACCCAAACCGCCCCCGCCGGACTGACCGGTGGCGTGTATGGAAACCGTTACCCCCTCCCTGCTGCCTCTTTCGCAACCGGTACCCCGGTACGCTTGCTTCCTGAAAATTCCATCATCCATAATCACAAGTACTTTGTTTTGTGCCTCGAGGTGACTCCCTCGCGCTCAGGCGCTATTGTCTCCATGCGCTGCGCATGGGGCATTGAGTCCACACTGAGGCGCAAATCGCTTCACCGTCTTTATACGGTGCAACGGAACCGTCCGCGCGTGGGACGGAGAATTGACCGAGGCCTTGACCAACCAGAGCTTCATCGCACTGGCATTGCTGACGGCTACCTCTTTGGTGGCGGCCTTCTTCGCGTATATTTACAACCTCAAGCGCCGCCCCTATCTCCTATACTGGACCATAGGTTGGGCCGTCGTAGCTCTCAGTTATCTTGGCCCCGTACTTTCTCCCGCCTCGAACGCTTGGCCGCTCAGGACTGCGCTCGAGCAACTGCTGTATGCCGCTGCAGGACTCCTGTTCTTTCTCGGCGCTCAGCTTTATGCACAGCGGCCACTTTGGAGTGTCCACGCAGCCGCGGCGGGCGGGGCGCTTGTGCTTTGGGCCGGAGCGAACTCACTCGGTTTGTTCTTCGTTCCCTTAATTCTTCCCGCAGCCGCCATATTTCTTGGTGTTAGCTACGTCTTCTGGCAAGAAAGCCGCCGACAGGAGACTCTCGCTGACTGGCTTCTCGCGATTTCCTTCGTCGTGTGGGCCGCCGTTGGGCTTATTTTCTCTTTTCTCCGCACCGCTCCCTTCATCCGCGACATCAGTTTCCAGACAGCAGCCGCAGTCCCGTCCGCTTTCGTCGCCATGCTCATGGTCATGGCCCTGTACGAAGAAGAGAAGCGCCGCGTCGAGCGCAACATGCTCGCTCTTTCCAATCTCAATCTCGCCACATCCAGTTTTGTCGGCGGAGAAATTCAACGGATGCTTTCCCAGGCTCTCGACCGCGTTCTTGGCGTCGTGCGACTGCCTGCTGGCGCACTCTTCCTTCATCACGGCGACCCGCAAGGCCCCACCTCGGTGGTCGCCGTCGGCCTGAGCGATAACTTTTGCCGGACCGCGCAAGAACAGGGATTAGACGATTATCTTGTGGGCCTCGTTTCGCGCCTCGGCGGCCTCCTTGGTTTCCGCGATTTGCGCAACGACGATACCGTCGCAGCTCTGGAGCGTGAAGAGCCCATCCGGCGATTCCGCCAGCTCGCTCTCGCGCAGGGACTTCGCAGCATCGTGGCCATCAGCCTGCAGGCCAAGGAGCAAGCCTTTGGCGTTCTTCTCCTCGGCACTCCGGACAGCCGCCGCTTTACTCCCGCCGAATACCGTCTCCTACTGGCCCTCGGCCACCAAATCGGCATGGCCGTCGAGAATAGTTACCTCATCCAGCAGACATCCCGCCGTTCCGAAGAGCTGCACGTCCTGAACGAGATTGGCCGCGCGCTCAGCTCGACACTCAACAAGGAAGATCTGTTGCGCAAAGTATGGGAGGAGCTTCGCCGCCTCTTTGATGTCGAAAATTTTTATATCGCCTCGCTCGACCCGCTTCGCGATGAAATGCATTTTGACTTGGAAGTGATCGGTGGCACGCCCAAGCCTGCGCGCAGCCGGCCGGCCGGCAATTACATCACCGAATACATCATCCGCACGCGCCAGCCTGTTCTTATCCGCGAGAACTATGTCGCCGAAGTCAAGAAACTCGGCGTAGATCCTCTTCGTGATCGCGGTTGCTACTGCGGCGTGCCTCTGGTCGCTTACGACCATGCCATCGGCGCCATGGCGGTTTTTTCCGATAACGAGCGCACGTTTGACGAAGGGCATCTCGAGCTCTTGCGCGTGCTCGCCAGCGAAGCGAGCATCGCCATCGAAAACGCGAGGCTCTTCCACGAAGAGCGCACCAAGGCGCGGCATCTCTCGCTACTGAACACCATTTCCCGCAACGCCATCGCCACGCTCAACCCCGACGAAATGCTGTCCAAGATCGCCGAGCAGCTTGAAGCCGGCCTTACTACTTACGATCACATCGGAATCTGCGTGCTCGAATACTCGACGCGCGAGCTCATCATACAGGCCGAAGCCGGCGCCCGCCGCGGCGCCCTGGGCCGGCGCATCCCTCTCGGCAGCGGCCTCATCGGCCAAGTCGCGCGCAGCGGACAATTGGCCGACTATCAAGCTTCCGCCTCCGTGGACTCCCCTTACAAACCGCTCCTGCCGGATTCTCAGGCAGCCATCGCTCTCCCGGTGTTTTACGCCGAACAACTGCACGGCGTCTTGTACGTCGAATCTTCGTTGCCCGTCGAATTTTCCGATGAAGAGATTCTGCTTCTGCGCACGCTAGCAGATTTGATTGCCGGGGCCTTGCACAACGCACTCTCCTTCCAGAAGGCTCAGGAGCAAGCCATCACGGACGGCCTCACCGGCGTCAAGACGCATCGTTTCTTCATGGAAGCGCTTTCCGCGGAGTGGAAGCGCTCCACACGCGCAGGCCGTGCCTTCGCCCTCGTCCTGATGGACCTTGACCGTTTCAAGTTCGTGAACGACTTTTACGGCCACCTCGAAGGCGATCTCGTTCTTCAGCGTGTCGGCCACATTCTCGAAACAAATTGCCGGCGCTCCGATGTCGTGGCCCGCTACGGCGGCGACGAATTCGTCATTCTCATGCCGGAGACCAACATGGAGCACGCCCGGCAGCTTGCCACCAAGCTTCGCGGCTGGGTTTCCGCCGACCCCCTTTTGCGCGAGAAGAACATCAGCGCCAGTTTCGGTATCGCCTGCTATCCGCTCCATGGCTCATCGCCGCAAGAACTCATCCAAGTGGCCGACGCCTCCATGTATCTTTCCAAACATCAGGGAGGAAATGCCGTCTCCACGGCCGACCATTTCGATCCCAACGAAGCGAAAAAATGGAAGCGTGATGTCCTCGAAGCTTATCTTGGCGTGACCCTCAAGCGACTCTTTGCAACAGGGCCGGAAGCTTTTGAAGAGATCTACTCGCGCCTCAAACAATTCACCGAGTCGCTTGCCACGACCGAGACTCCGGGCGGAAAGCCCACTGTACCCACTTCCTCTCAAGGACCGGAAGGTCTCCCTCAGGCCGTCCTCGATACCGTTACGTCGCTTGCTTTCGCCATCGACGCAAAGGACCATTACACGCAGGGGCACTCCCAAAAGGTATCCGCGTATGCCGCCCTCATCGCCGAATCGCTCAACATGACCGACGCGGAAATCGAGGAGATTCGTCTGGGTGGCGTGCTGCACGACATCGGGAAAGTCGCCATCCCGGAAAATATTTTAAATAAGAGCGGCCCGCTCAATCCCGAAGAATGGGAGACCATGAAAGCCCACGTGAGATTTGGCGCCAAGATATTGGACCCGCTCAAGCCACTGGCCCACATTCGCGAGATGGTTCTCCATCATCACGAATTTTTCGATGGCTCGGGCTATCCCGACGCGCTATCCGGAGAGGGCATTCCTCTCGGCGCGCGCATCATCGCGGTCGCCGACGCCTATGACACAATTACCAGCGACCGCACCTATAAGAAAGGCCGGAGTTCTCCCGAAGCCCTGGCCGAGTTGGAGCGCTGCGCCAACGCTCAGTTTGACGGCGCTATCGTCCAAGTCTTTGTCCGTACCATGCGCCAGCTACCTAATCCCATCATCGAAGTCGCCGCCACGGGCCCACGCAACTCCTAGCGCGAATTCCAAAGCTAAAGGTGTGAGCACGAAGTGATTAGTGGCTTATGCAAGTCCCGTCAATCCCACTTTGGGAAGGCGAGGCTGGTTAAGGTTTGGCCCCTGAAGTGCCGATAGAAATGGGGCAGCCCGTGACCATGAATCCTCCGGATCCGCAGATTAGCAATAAACCGACGCACTTACGCCGAAGCCAGCGTGTCTGCCTTAAACTGCCTATCTTAGTACTCAGAGAAGGACCTGGAACCAACGTGGCATCGGAAGAGACTCATACCCTCATCGTGAATGCGCACGGAGCACTTATCCAGTTGGCCTTAACGGTTGAGATTGGCCAACTTCTTGGAGTCAAGAACACGCAAACTATGGAACAACTTGTCTGCCGCGTGGTGAATCTCGGCCCCGAACAAGCGGGGAAGCGAGAGGTGGGCGTCGAGTTTGAACATCCTTCCCCGCGATTCTGGCGAGTCACTTTTCCGCCAGCCGATTGGACCCCGCGTAGCCCCGACGCCAAGGCTCCAACGAAACATTTGCCCGGCGGCAGAGTTCCCCAGAGAAAAACGGATGGTGTGCCGGCCGAAATTGACAAAAAACCAATCAACAAATTGCCCGGGCACCTGCCGAGCTGAGGATCTTAGACTGTCCCGTTTTACGGTTCTTGTTCCAATTTGGGCCTCTCACCAATTCTCTTCGCGCATCCACGATTCATCTAAAAATCGAAACGACTTCGGCTCCCTTGTCGCCCATCGAGATCCACGCCCTTGATCGGCAAATCCCAATACGCGTCCAGAATTTCAAATCTCCTCTGCTCCTCTTTCTAGTCCGTCTCCTGATCCGGATAGAGCTGTTTGATTAGCGCCCAGCTGTCGAAATTGTCGTTCGCGATTCTCGCGTTCTTCAACACGATCGTCACTCGGAAATCCCAGCGCTCGTCCACCGTCGCGTGATATCGCGGCGCCGTCATGCTCACTTTCAATATGCGGCCGAGTTCCATCTTTTTTTTCCGCACCGGACAATGATCCCTTTTGAAAAGCGCAAAGAACTCGTCGGCATGCCCCCATTTCGTCTTGCAGTAGTACTCACGATCCCTCTACGCTCTGGCCTCGGCTCTCCAACATCCGCTTCGCCCCTGCTATCCTTAGAGCATTCCGCGAAGCTTACGAATGCATTGGGAGACAAAATGCAAACAGCATCCATAAAGTGGGTTAGCGATGAGAAATTTGTGGCCACAAGCCCTTCCGGGCACGCCATTACGATCGATTCAGACCGCGCTTCGAACAAAGCCCCCGGCCCAATGGAGCTTGTCCTCATGGCGCTGGGCGCATGCACCGCGACGGACGTGGTGAGCATTCTCAAGAAAAAACGTCAAAAGCTCGAAACGCTCGAAGTGATCTGTTCCGGCGAACGAGCTGCCGAGCCGCCCACCGTCTGGAAGAAACTTGAAATTCTCTATCGGCTCCGCGGCCGGCTGGACGAAGCCGCCGTGAAGCACGCCATCGAGCTTAGTGAAAAAAAATACTGCTCCGTCTCCGCCATGCTCCAAAAGACCGCAACCCTCACCTGGCGCCATGAAATTCTTCCTCTCGCGGAATGATTCGTTCCGCGCGGGCGGCCTGCTCGCCTCCGCCGCACCTGAAAGCTGCCGCAAATGCTTGTTTCTTTCGCTCTCGCCTTGTAACCTCGCATCCGCATCGCATAGAATTTTGGATTCGTCTGGTTGCCAGTAACGCCCAAGGAGAAACATGTCCCACCGCATCGCGGCTAAGATCACCGGCGTCGCAGGCTATGTTCCCCCAAAGGTGCTCACCAACGCCGACTTGGAGAAAATGGTCGCGACCAACGACGAATGGATTCGAACGCGCACCGGCATCCGGGAGCGCCATGCCGTCGAACCCGGCACTGCCACTTCCCATCTCGCCACGGAAGCCGCCAAAGCGGTGCTCGCGAAGACGAAAACCGATCCCGCCGACATTGACATGATCGTTCTCGCCAGCGTCACGCCGGACATGCTTTTCCCCGCGACCGCCTGCCTCGTCCAGGATCGCATCGGCGCGAAAAAGGCGTGGGGCTTTGATCTTTCCGCCGCATGCTCTGGTTTTGCCTATGCGCTTACGGTTGGCGCACAATTTGCCGGCTCGGGCACCCACAAAAAAGTCTTGGTCATCGGCAGCGATACCATGACCTCCATCCTCGATTACACCGATCGCGCCACCTGCGTTCTATTCGGAGATGGCGCGGGGGCCGTCCTCCTGGAGCCATCTGAGCCCGGCGAAGGCATCCTGGATTTTTCACACGATATCGATGGCGCCGGCGGCCAGTTTCTCTATATGCCCGGCGGTGGCTCGCTGAATCCCACGACCGCTGAAACCGTAGAGAAGCGCATGCATTACGTTCATCAGGAAGGTTCGCAGGTCTTTAAGTATGCTGTTCGACGCATGGCGGAAGTTGCCACAGGACTCCTCGAGCGCAACGGTTTCACAAGCGAGGATTTGGCTCTGGTCGTGCCACACCAGGCCAATCTCCGCATTATTCGCGCCATGCAGGAACGCCTCGGCATAGACGATCGCAAGGTGATGGTCAACATCGACAAATACGGGAACACCACCGCCGGGACGATTCCGCTGGGCCTCTGCGACGCCGTCGCGCAAGGGCGCTTGCACAAAGGCGATCTCGTACTCCTCGTCGCCGTCGGCGCGGGCTACACCACCGGCGGCGTACTCCTTCGCTGGGGATATTGAGAGTGAGTTGCAGAGTTGACAGGACGATTGATAGTTCTTTGATTTAGCGCGCGCGTTAGTAAGCTACCGCGCGCTGCCTGCCTTGCGGATGTAGATTTGTCCCTGGAAATTTGTGAATTGGTATTCCGGACCGCCGCCGTTAATCGTTCCATGCACGGTTTTGTCGATCTTCACGCGGTACTTTCCACCCTTCGCGCGGCCGTCTTCCACCACCTGTTGCGGCGCCGATGCTTGCAGTTGCACATCAAAGTCGCTGAAGACGTCTCCTCGGTCCGAGCGAATGCTCACGTTGGCCTTCACGTCCGGTGGAAAAGTCACATCGATGTCGCCATTCAGGGAACTGAACGCCATCGGTTTCTGAGGATTGACCTTCGCGAATGTGGCATGTACATGTCCGTTCAGCGCATGCGCCACCGCACTGCCCGACACATTATTCAGCGTGACCGCGCCGTTGATGTCATCCACATCCAGGTCTCCATCCACGCCAGTGACCACGATTTCTCCGTCGTTAACCGCGCGCAGCTTTAGCGAAGTGTGCGTGGGCACCGTAATGGTCAAGTCAATCGTCCTGGCATAAGATTCCGTGCTAACGCGCACCTCGTTGTTCTCTTCTTCGATCGACAAGCCCGTCGTCGAAATATTCAAGCGCTTCGGCCCGCCCGAGGATTTCTCGCCTTCCTCGTTGCGCGCGCGCGCTTCCACGATCACTTCTTTGCCGTCGTAAGCCTTCACGGTGATGCCGCCGTTCACCAAGCTCGCTTTGACGAACGCCGGCCGCGCCGGATCGTCTAGCTTGACCACGATGCGGTCGCTCCCGGACTGCGCCTGCGCTCCCGTGCCCGGGACCATCATCGCCGCGCCGAGCATTGCGGCTACTGCGAAATTGCGGGTAAACCGATGCATTTGGTTATTCATGATTTTCAAGAATGCGAATGTCTCCATTTAGATTTTCAACCTGAATCTGTGGGCCGCCGGACTTCACGCGCACTTCGGCGTAGCGGTCGGCTCGATAAATCACCTTGCTGCCTTTATGCTCTTGCTCCATCGCATGCACGGGCATCGCCGTCACGGGGAAATCGCTGTAAACGCCCCCGTTGAACGTCTTGAACCGAAAGTCCGCCGACAAATCCTGCGCAAACTTCAGCTCCACGTTGCCGTTGATCGTCTTGAAGTCGGAATTCTCTTTCGGGTTCTGACGGAATGACACGATCACCGGCCCGTTCACGGTTCGCGCCGTCCCCGAACCTGCCACATCATCCATCTCGATGTCCCCGTTCACGTTCCTTACCAGGAAGCTCCCGTGCGTGTCTCGTACCACCACGCGACCTTCGTTCACCGTCTTCACCTTGATGTCGATGTCGCGCGGCACATGGACTTGGAAATCCATCTTGACCCGGTACCCGTCGTCGTCGCGAGAATGCCGGCAATCATCGCATTGGCACCGAAACGGTCCGTTGACGTACAGCTTCAACGCGCCCTCTTGCTGCGTAATGTCCAAAGTCACTTCCTTCTTTGCCAACTCCAGCTTTTCCTTGGACTCCGCTCGCGTCGTTCTGTCGACCGACATCTCCACTTTGTCGCCCGTGTCCGCCACTACCTCGATGGAGCCCCAAACGTCGTCGATTTCCAGCGACTTCTGTCCCGTTGCCGGCATGACAAAGGACTTCTGTATCTTTTCTTCTTCCCGGACCGGCAGGTCGCGCTCATCGTCATCTCTGCTCTTCGCGGAAACCGTCTCAGGTCCAATCATCGCGAAAAGAGAATGCAAGATGCTCTTCCTCGAATGCGCGCCTGTCGTGTTGCTCGCCGGCAACACAGGCAGGAGCAGGGCTGCCGCCGCGTACATCACCAAAATTGCAAAGATGCTATTTCTGCTCACGTGCGCCTCCTCAATTTAATTTGCTCAGCGCCCAGTCCGCACGCTGCCGCACGGTCGGATTCAAATTAGGTGTTTGCGCAAAATTGCGGAGCCGCTGAGCCGCGTCCGGATCACGCCATTCCAGCATTTGGTCGATTAGAGCCACCTGCACTAGAGGTGATTGCTGCTCCTGCAGCGCGTCCACGACACCTGTGTGCACCAGCGGCTGGCCGCCATGCCGGCTCAGTGCCTCAAGCGCCGCCAGTCGCACATCCACGCTGTTGTCGTACCGTAGCGTGTGCACCAGCGCCGAGAGCACTTGCGGATCAAGCTGTCCCTCGCGCTGGCTGTAGCTCACTCCCTGTAGCCGCCCGCTGGCGGACTGCTCCTGCAACATCGATAGCACCACCAACTGCCGCATGTTCGTCAACTCAGAGTGCATCGCTGCTATTTCGTTCTGGTTAGGATTCGGATGAATCGGTCTGTTCCCAAAATAGTTGCCCGCGAAGATCCCAATCGCCAAGAGTGCGGCGCTCCACGCCACAGCCCCTAAAGGCGAACGTAGCCAGTTCCACACCGCGCCACGTTTCGGACGTTCCAATCCGGCGGCGGTCTTATCGTTGCGGCCCGTCTGGTACGCATGCAACATCGCTTCGAATCGATCGCGCGACCCCGCGTTTGGCTCCTCCACCGGCAGAAGCGACAATTTCTTCCAAATCGCCACGTCTTCGCGGCAATCGGCGCATTCCGCAATGTGTTGTTCCACCGAGTTGTCCTGCTCGGCTTTCAAATTCCCCTGCAAATAGTCCGGCAGGAGTTTTCCGATCTCTTCACATTTCATTTCCGGCCCTCCGGGGAGGAATCGATTTCATCGCCGCGGAATTTCCTTCCGTCGCAGGCAGCCCTCGCTCGAGTTGTTTGAAGTTCTGCCGCAGTTCCTGAATCGCGCGATGAATGCGCGTCTTCACGGTGCCAAGCTCGCACCCAAGCAGGCGCGCGATTTCCTCGTACTTCAGTTCTTGAAACCTGCTCAAAATCAAAATCTCTCTTTTCCCTTCCGGCATTTGCATCAGCGCCCGGTGCAAGAGGGCCACCTCCTCCGATTGCTGCGCCGAATCTTTCGGCATCACCGGAGGCGCCATCTCCGGCTCGAACGTGATGTGCCGCGGTGTCTTCCGGTAATGATCCACTCGTGCGTTCCTCGCTATCTGGTAAATCCACGCCCGAAACGGCGTTCCAGGCTGATAACTCTGCCGATACCGCAGAATCCTCAAAAACACTTCTTGCACCAGGTCGTCGCTCAGCGTCCGGTCCCCCGTCAGTTTCGAATAGAAGTTGTACAAGGGCCTTTGATAGCGGTCGAACAACACCCCTAGCGTTTCGCCGGTGCCATCGCGCACTTCGAGCATCAGATCCTCGTCCGGAGCCAACTTCATCACTTGGTCATTTTCCGTATCGGCCCGTTCTCGCTCTCTCATTGAGTGAATACCGCCATCCACAGAAAAGGTTACACACGCATCCTACGCGCAAGACGCGCGCGCACCGCGCGGAATCGCAGCCTGTTTCGGGATTGGTACGGCGGGATTCGAAATGGAAGAATTAACGCT
The DNA here is from genome assembly GCA_963718945.1 of uncultured Acidobacteriota bacterium. GTDB lineage: Bacteria > Acidobacteriota > Terriglobia > Acidiferrales > UBA7541 > Acidiferrum. The sequence goes on from CAVRAJ010000006.1 coordinate 120,025, forward strand.
CTAACTGGAAAAGCCTGTAGGAACGGTAGTTACTATGGGAGGAATCTTACTTGATTCGTTAGCAGGAGCGGAGGGCAGCCGCAAGCTCGAGATTCGCCTGAAGGCGCAGGTCGATCTGCACCGCGGCATAACGCGCGCATATCAGGCGCTCGCGTTCGCACCACGCAGCCACTGCCGGAATGCGGGCGCCAGAGAAAACCGCGAGACCTTCGACAATCCGGTAGTAGACACGCACCAACGTCAGCCCGCCGCCGCTGGGCCGCAGATCCGGGGTCAGCTCGTGCAATCCGGCAAGGGTCTCGAAATCCTGGCCCTTCATACGCCGGGCATCGAGATTGGCCGCAACCAGCACACGGTCAGAAACCGGTTGAGCTGCCACTCCCGCAAGGATCGCCCGCCAGTAGTAAAGGGCGAACTGCGAAAGCGCAACGATGGAGATCGCAAGTAGCATAGCGGCGAACATCCCTCAGTAGCCTCTACCCACATTCTGCCTACGATGCTCTTCCGTTCCAATAGGCCCGAAGTACCAGCTCGATGGGACTCTGGGTCTTTTACCTAACCATTTTATAATCAATGACTTGGATTAGAAGACTTCTCTATGCTACTCGTATGGTCATGAACAATTTTCCATCCTTCTGGAAACCGCTGCCACACCAGCGAGAACACGCCGCCGATATCTCCTTTGTCACGTTTCAGATGCCAATGCCCCAGCACCAGCGCCGCATCCGGCCCGAGGAAACGAAACTCCAGCTCCGAAAAATCAAGCTGTCCCATCGCCGCGCGGTCTGGGTAATTCTTCTTGTAACGCGCCAACACGCCATCCCACCCGCGCGAGACTCCGTTGCTCCCTGAAAATGTTAGTTTTGGCGAATGCCAGTAGCCTGCCAGGAAGGCGTCCAGGTCTCCGCGATTCCAGGCCGTTTGCTGCGCATCCAACACCGCCGATATCGATGCCGTGTCCGCCTCGCGTCTTTCCGCCGCTTTCGTCTGCCTTCCCGTTCGGATGCCTACGGTAAACAACAGGATTACAGCCGCACCTGCCACAACCCAGCGAGAGCTCTTTGTCATCGTCTAGCCCCTCCTCCGAAACACCGAGCATAGGTCGAGAGCCGACCCACCGCAAGCCCCACCGACACCGACTCGCGACACGAGGAGCAAAATGGGCGCGGAGCGGACGGCTGCCCATGTTGAACAAGGTCAGGGAAGAAAGATGACGAGCGTATAAATTCCGAGAGTGGTGCCGAAAGGAAGATCGCAAAGTGAGAGAATGCTGGCGATGAGAGCGAGGGAACGCGCGGAAGATTTTGCGGCGAGAAGAGCCAATCCAGCAAATAATCCGATAAGGCCGGAGAGAGCCGTCACAATGACCGCGCAGATGTAAATGACATGGAAAGCCGCCATCAAAGTGTATGGATCGGCCACGCGAGCGAGAAGCGCTCCAAACATTACCGTGGCAGTGCCACTGTAAAGCACGAGCAGGATGACCGCCGCCAGCCGAAGGAGCGCGTAACCGATCCACAATACTCCCAAGGTGTGAGAGCTTCCGCGAGAATTTTCCGCCACAGAATTTGTCGACATGCGAGCCTCCAGATCGTGACTTGTCTTGCACGAAGTTTAGCACTCTGTAAGGCAATTTTTCGAGTGGGTGAATCTTGGCGAATAGCAAAGTTTGGCCGAATATGTTGGTAGAGAGGGCGCTTCGCGTGGAGACGGAAGGCGGCAGAAAGGAAGGGTTTTTTCACCGGCGGATGGCGCGGCCGATCGTAGACCTGCTGCGCCAGGGAGTAACGCCGGAAAAACTGGCGCTGAGCATCGCGCTCGGCGTCGCCTTGGGTGTATTTCCCGTGCTGGGGACAACGACAGCGCTTTGCGCGTTAGCTGCGCTGATTTTGCGGTTGAATTTGCCGGCAATCCAGATCTTGAATTATTTTGTGTATCCCGCGCAGATTGCACTTCTGATTCCATTTTTCCGCATGGGAGAGAAGCTATTTGGAGCGCCGCATTTGCCGCTGTCCGTACCGCAAATACTGGGAATGATTCGTGCAAACCTGTGGGGCGCAACGCAATTCCTATGGACGACGACGTGGCATGCGGTGGTGTCATGGTGTTTGGTGGCGCCGGTGTTTGCGGCAGCGTTCTACGTGATTTTGATCCCGATTCTGAGGAGCGCAGCGGGCGGTAAAAAGAAGCTCGAAGCTTGAAAGTTCTTCTACAAGATATCGAGAACTTCTTCGTAGCGTTTGAACGGCGGAATTAAATACGCGCCGGCGAGTTCGGTGCGTGACCACGCGAGCATTTGGCGGGCGACGTCGAAGCCGCGATCGCGGGCGGCGGCGCCGGCGGATTCCAGCGAAGCAAGCACCTGCTCTGGGATGACGATGCCGGGAACTTCGTTGTTGAGCCGAAGCGCTTGCTTGTAGCTATTGAGAGGCCAGATGCCGACGAGCACGGGGATGGAAGGCTTGCCGCCGAGTTTTTTGACGAAGGCGTGCCAGTGTTCGGGATCGAAAATCGGCTGGGTCATCGCAAAGTGCGCGCCGGCTTCAATCTTGGCTTGGAACCGCTCGATCTCGCCTTCCAGATCGTCGGCGACGGGATTGACGGCGACGCCGATGGCGAAGTTGGTAGCGCCGCCGAGAGTTTTGCCGGCCCAGTCCGTGCCCTGATTGAGACGGCTCAAGACTTTGACGAGGCCGACGGAATCGACTTCGTAGACGCCGCTGGTTTCCGGATAGTCGCCAACGGCAGGCGGATCGCCGGTGACGGCGAGCACGTTGCGAACGCCGCCGACGGTCCACGCACCGAGCAAGACGGCTTGTAGGCCGATGATGTTGAAGTCGCGTGTGGTCAGGTGCGGAACGGTTTCCACTCCGCGAGCTTCCAGAGCGCCAGCGGTAATGAGCGCATCCATGCCGACACGAGCCATGGCGCCGCTGTTGATGTCGATGGCGTCGACTTTTTTCGAAGCCATGATTTTGTCGACTTGCTCGAAAATGCGGTCAAGCGAGAGGCCCTTTGGCGGATCGATTTCGACGCAGACAGTGAATTCATTCCGCCTGAAGTTTCTTCCAGAATTTGCTTTCGGGTTCGCGTTGCAGGACGGGCGCAGGCTCTTGCGGCGACCTCGACGGAGTGATGCCCGGCGGGCGATTTGGCGGGGCGCAGCGACTTGACGGCTTCGGCCATGGCACGGATGTGCGCGGGCGTTGTGCCGCAGCAGCCACCCAGAATGCGGACACCGAGAGCGGCGGCTTCGCGCGCAAAGAGCGCGAAATATTCCGGCGAGGATTTTGGATAAACGATGCGGTCGCCTTCGCGCTTGGGCAAACCGGCGTTAGGCATGCCGCTGACGCGGAGATCGTCGATTTCGGTGAGCTCCTGAAGGATGGGAAGCAGCGCTTGCGGGCCAAGTGTGCAGTTCGCGCCGATCACTTGAACGTTCTTCGCCTTGAGCTGGGCAGCGGCATCGGCGGGGCGCAGGTCGCCGTAAGTCGTTCCCTCTTCGGAATAGGTAAGCTGCGCAACGATCGGCAAGCCGGAGAAGGAACGAATGGCGTCCACGGCGAGAAGAATTTCCTCGATGTAAGAAAAGGTTTCGAGGATGTAGAAATCGACGCCGCGCTCTTCCAGCGCAAGCGCCTGCTCCTGGAAGACGTCAAGAATTTCACCGGGCTCGGGATGGCGAGACTGCACGCCGAGGCCAAGCGGGCCGATGGAACCGGCGATGAGTACTTCGCGGGAAGCGGACTCGCGGGCTTCGCGAGCGATTTTTACGCCGCGGGAATTGAGGCGCTGTACTTCGTCGGCAAGACCCAGAGGTGCGAGCTTGAAGCGATTCGCGCCGAACGTGTTGGTCTCGATGATTTGAGCGCCAGCCTCGATGTACGCCTGGTGCACGCGAAAAACGGCTTCAGGCTCCGTGGCGTTGAGTTCGTCGAAGCAGCGCTGCGTGCCGACGGCTTCGTGGAGCATCGAGCCCATCGCGCCATCGGCGATAAGAATCGAGTCTTTCAGCCGTTCATTGAAGTCAAGAATCCTCAAAAGTGCTCCACCCTGTTTTTTGGATGACGACGTTTGGTGCAGCGCTCAACGCTTTTGTTCCATGAGCGAGGCAACGGTGCTCATCAAATCGTACTTGGTGAGGATTTCGAACTTGGCGCCGTCCATTTCGACGAACACGGCCGGATTTTCGTGGCTGAGAATGTAGGTTACGCGCTCGACGGGCGAAGTACCGGGAATGCGCGGGAGCGGTTTGCTCATGACTTCGCGCACGACGAGTTTGCGCAAATCTTTGCCTTGCAGCGCCATGGTGAGGATTTGATCTTCGTAGATCGTGCCGATGGGAATGTTTTCTTCAAAGACGGGAATTTGCGAGATGTCCTGCTCCTGCATGGTCTTCAACGCGTGGAAAACTGTCTGATAAGGACGAGCGATGACCAGCTCGCGCACTTTGCCGGCCAAGTGCTTGGCGTTGACGACTTCGGCGGCGGTTATGTGTACAGCGGCTTCGACGTAGCCCCGCTCGCGCATCCATTCGTCATTGTAAACCTTGCTGAGATAGCGCATGCCGGTATCCGGCATGAAGGCAACGATAAACGCTTCAGGACCGAGCTCCTTCGCGAGGCGGAGCGCCGCGGACATGCATCCGCCGCCGGAACCGCCGGTGAAAATGCCCTCGAGCTTGACGAGGCGGCGCGCCAGGACGAAGCATTCTTCGTCGTTAACCTGAATGACGTCGTCGAGAATCTTCATGTTCATCGTAGCCGGGAAAAAATCTTCGCCGATGCCTTCGACGACGTAGGTCTTGGCCCTCACGGTTTCGCCGCGTTTAAAGAAATCGTAATAGAGCGAGCCGTGGGGATCGACACCGATAATTTGGACGGCGGGATTTTTTTCCTTGAGATATTTTCCGACGCCGCTGACGGTGCCGCCAGTCCCCATGCCGCAAACGAAGTGCGTGATTTTTCCTTGGCTGTCTTCCCAGATTTCCGGGCCCGTCGATTGATAATGCGCTTCAGGATTCATCGGATTGTCATACTGATTCGGATAGAAAGAATTTGGAATCTCGCGTGCAAGTTTTTTGGCAACGGAGTAATAGCTGCGCGGATCATCGGGCTCGACGGCGGTGGGACAGACGATAACCTCTGCTCCGAGGGCCTTGAGAAGATCGACTTTTTCCTTGGATTGCTTGTCGGTGATGGTGAAGACCATCTTGTAGCCGCGCACGGCGGCGACGAGGGCGAGGCCCATGCCGGTATTGCCGGAGGTGCCTTCGATGATGGTGCCGCCAGGTTTGAGGAGGCCGCGTTTTTCCGCGTCGTCAATCATGGTGATGCCGATGCGGTCTTTTACCGAGCCGCCGGGATTGGTGTAGTCCGCCTTGACGTAGATCTGCGGCTTAAGGCCTTGATTGATGCGGTTGAGGCGCACCAGGGGCGTGCGGCCAATGGCTTCGAGGATGTTGTTACAGAGCATGAGATATTCCTGCGCACAGTCCGGCAAGAGCAACGAGCTTGGGCTGTGCCATAATTCGTTCAGTTTAGCATGCAGCCTCGTGACGACACACTTGGGTGAGGCGAAGGAGATACGCGTGGCACGGGACAATATTTCGAGCGGGACGCCTTGGGAGCCGATTGTGGGCTATTCGAGGGCGGTGAAGATTGGAAATGTGATCGCGGTATCGGGAACGACGGCGACAGGCCCGGACGGAAAAATCGTGGGCGTGGGAGATGCGTACGCACAAACACAGCAGACGATTCGAAACATCGAAGCAGCGCTGGTGAAGTCGGGAGCGGGATTGAAGGATGTGGTGCGGACGCGGATTTTCGTCACCAACATTGCGCATTGGGAATTGATTGGGAGGGCGCACGGAGAATTTTTTGGGACGATACGTCCGGCGACGAGCATGGTGGAAGTTAGCAAATTGATCTCGCCGGAGATGCTGGTGGAGATTGAGGCGGATGCGATTTTGGAGTGAAGCAGCGAAGCAAAGTAAGAAAGTAATGATGTAATGACGTAAAGAGAAATCTCATGGGCAAGGAACTTTACGACGGATTTATTGCGGACTATTACGACGAGTCGCCGATTGTGCGCGGACGAACGCGGGATGTGGCGTTTTACCGCGACGCCCTGCATGAGTATGGCGATCCGGTGCTGGAACTGGGTTGCGGGACGGGGAGGATTACATTGGCTCTGGCCGAGGCAGGGCATCGCGTTACGGGGCTCGATATTTCGGAGCGGATGCTGGAACGGTGCAACCAGAAGCGAGCAGAGTTGCCCACCGAGGCACGCGAACGAGTCCATTTGGTGCAGGGAGACATGACGCGGTTCGATCTTGGCGAGAAATTCCGCGTGGTGATCATCCCCTTCCGGCCGATGCAACATCTCCTCGAGATTGAACAGCAGATTTCATGCCTAGAGTCCGTGCGAAAACATTTGCAGGTGGAAGGCCGCGTGTTTGGGAAGAAGAGCGGGCGGCTGATTTTGGATGTTTTTCAGACCGACGCGGAACGGATGCACGATCCGGCGTATCAAGAGGAAGGCCTGGTGACGGAGTATGCGATGCCGGACGGACGGCGCACAAAGATCACGGAGCGAGTCGCGGCATTTCACCGGGCGCAGCAACGAAATGATGTGGAAATGATTTTTTATGTGACGGATGCACAGGGGAAGGAAGAACGACTAGTTTTTGCGTGGACCCTGAGGTATTTCTTCCGGTATGAAGTGGAACATCTGCTGGCGCGGTGCGGGTTTCGAGTGAGCGCGGTGTATGGAGATTTCGACCGGTCGCCGCTGGCGGACACTTCGCCGGAAATGATCTTTGTTGCGGAGGCGGTGTGACGGGAAGCGCGGCAAAAACAAAGGAATAGAAAAAGAAGGAGACAGGCAAGAAAGCCTGTCCCACTTCTATGTGGCGGCATCGGAAGACGGTCACGGCGTACCGTTGGCCGACAAGAATTACCAGTTGGCGCGGATGCGGTACTTCAGCACCGACGTGCCATTCTTATCCACGGGGACGTGGAACTGAGCGGCGAAGGCGGCGGTCTTGGTGAATTTGTAAGTGGAATTTAGCATTTCCCAGGCGCCGCCGATGGGTTCGTTGACTTCCACGGTGATGGGCGTGTCCTTGTGATTGCGCAGTGTGATTTCGTATTCCATTTCCCAGGTGTGGGAGTCGATGCGCTTGTAGTCGGTTTGCTTGCGCTCTGCGACGACGTCGAAAGCGTTGCCGATGTGCACGGTGACATTTTCGTCTTTAGGAGTGTGGTCGATACGGTCCTCACCCACGAAGAGAATCCCTCCCTTGGAGTCTTTCTGATAGACGCGCACGTTTCCGGCAGGCAACGGCATGCCCAGCCCGGCTTTTGCTTCATTCCTGAATTTGTAATAGACCATCACCGGATCTTTTATAGGCGAGCCGGGAGCTTGCGCGCTGCGGTAGTAATAGCTTAGGCCGTTGACGACGAAGATTTTCTCGACGGGGATGCCAGAGCCTTGGAGAAGACTGATCTGTTTCGTTTCTTTGTCTTCGACGGAGGTGCGGCGGCCGAGGGTGTAGAGATGATATTCGGAGAAATTTTCCTGCTGGAATTGGGGCGCGGAGGATTCTCTTGCCAACATAGCTTTCTGCGCCATCACACCGCCCGCGACGCCACCCTGAATGCGATTCAGATCGCCGGCAACGAGTTGAAGGCGAGCGTTGTGAAAGGCTGTGCCGCTATTGTTGACGAGAGTTACCCATCCATCGAGGTCGGCGGCTTTGTCGTCGCGAGCAACGGTCAAAACATAATCGGAATTCCAGGACAAGTTGCTGGCGAGGTATGAAGCTTCAATCTGCTGTTTGCGCGGGCCGGAATTTTCGAGTGACATGAGGAGCGTGGGCCGGTCGTAGAGATTTGCGGGAATATCCGGAAAGCGGTAGCTCTCCGCGTAAGTTCCGGTAACGATGTCGTTGCCGATTTTCCAGACCTGGCCGTTGTTATCGGAGAGCAGCGTAGCTTTGATTTCCTCGTGTTTCGTAGTGCCGCTGTCCTGATACGAGCGGACTAGAGTGACTTCCTTGCCGACGTATTTGTGAAGGAGTTTGGCGGGTTCGAGCAGATCGTATTCGTAGTTTTGCTCGATGACGCCGAGTTTATCGGGATCGGTGAGCGAGCGGAAATGGACGGTGGCGGGATTTACGGTGGCGGCGATGTCCATGAATTTAAGGCGAAACGTGCCGTCGGGAAGAACGAGATTGCGGACATCGCGAATGAGGGCGATGTTGGAATTGTAGACAGTGACGTTGAGATCGGTCTGGTCGTTGAGGCTGGTGGACTGATTTGGGGCCGTGGAGCGGGGCGCTTCCTTTTCTTGCGCCGCGAAAACCTGTTGCCTTCGGCAAGCAGGATAAAAGAAAGCAGCAGCGGCCAGCAGAGCGGCCGTACCAGATAGAATCCATGGCAAGCGGCGCTGAACTTTCGAATGGCGGTTTTCCATGATGTGCACCTCGACCAAGATTTAACTTCCAGCTTAGAACGAAGTGGCGGCGATTCCTTGCACGGGTCGGGAACGGATGCTTGCCTTGTACTACTTTGGAGGAATCGAAGACCAGGCCGCTCCCCCGTCCGTGGTTTCAAACGTTTTGTTGACGCCGGTCTGCTGGTCCGCCACAAACCAAATCGTGGCGTGGAAGGCGTCGCTGGCGCGAACGCCGGTAAGGTCGCTTGTGACGGGCGAGTTCAGTTTTATCCAATGCTCGCCGCCGTCGGTGGTACGCAAGATGGTTCCGGAGCTACCGACAATCCAGCAGACCTTTGCGGAAACAGCGGAGCCAGCGAAAAGATCCGTGTCGACACCGCTGACCTGTGGCGTCCACGTAACGCCTTTGTCTTTTGAACTTTCGAGCGACCCGGCAGGGCCGGCGCGCCAAGCATGCTTTCCGCTGGGAGCCCAAAAAACGTGGGGGTTTTGCAAAGCGGCCGCGCGAATCATCGCACGGGCTCTAGCGGGACTTTGCGGTTCGGCGGAGACTTCGACGGTCTCGTTCATGGCCGAAATTGCATCCGCGTTGGCGGCCTTTTCTTTGGGCGCAGCGACACTCGGCGCAGCAGCGGGGGCGGGGGATGGCACCTTGCCCGCGGCACCCGCAGAGGTGATTGTTACGGCGCCATCTTCTAGGAAGCCCGGCTGGGAAGGCGGCGGAGGCGGCGGAGATTTTGTCGCAATCGCTCTCCCTTCCTGTGCGAGTTGGGAGGTGATTTCTGCGTCGCGCTTCTTTTGATCGACAATGCTTCCGGCAGGGGAACCCGCGGCCACTCGCGAAGTCTGTTGCTGTTCTTGCCTTTGCATGCTCAAGGAAGGTCCGGGAGAGGTCTTCGTTGCGTAACCATAAGGAGCTTGTTTGGCGGACTGCTCTTGCTTGTCGAGCTCGTTGGCCACGGCATCGCGGTTTGGCGAGACAGAGCGGGCGGTTGCTCCAACTGACGGCGCGGCGGGTTGATCCTTCTCCTTTCGCTCACTCGGAACGGCGAGCACCGGTTTCGGCGAAGTGGAAAGCGGAGGAGTAGCCCGATTTTCGGCCACTTCAACGGGCGATGAGGGTGAAATCTGTAACGGCTTGGGTCGTTGCAAGGAAACCCAAACGACCAAGCTCGCGGCGATGGCGCCAGCAGGAATGAGCAAAACCCATCGCCAACTAGGAGGGCGGCGTCTCTCACCTTTGACGGGTCGTGAGTCGATGGGCCGTGAATTGACAGGACGCGAATCGGTCGCCGATGAAGCAGCGGGGCGCTGCTTGCGAGAAAAAGCAAGCTCGCTAATGAGAGACTCGTCTTGCGTGGGCGAGGCATTGAGCTCGATATTCTCCGTCGCGACGAGCTGTGCGAGAACGAATTGGCAGTGGCTGCAGGCCACAACATGTTCCTTCCAAAGGCTCAACTCGTCAGACGAGAGCGCCTGCTCGTGGTAGGCGCTCAGGATATCCGCATCAGGGCAGGATTCGAGCGGCGCTCCCGAAAGGGCATTTGTCTCGGCGCCCGAAGAAGCGGAAGAACGCAGATGGCGGACGAGCGCTCTTTCGAAATTCCGATCGCGGTCATCGTGCGCCATGGCTTTCCCCTTTCTTAGAACGAGAGTTGGCGGAGTTCTTGCATCCGCCAATACAGCGCGGTTTCATGGATTGGCGCTTCATGGATCGGGCCTCCCCGCCGCGGGACTGGCGCGGCCGCGGCGCTGGAGGAGCTGATCGAGGTCGAAGGAAGCATCCGCAGAGGCATATTCAAAACACAAAGAGATTTGCGCTTCGCTGAGCCCGGGCTCGGCCGCGAAGCCATTGACTGCGGGGCAGCCGTTGCGAAGAGTCTCTTCGACGGTATGGCGCAGCGCGAGACGAATGCGGTCCAGGTTGCGCGAGACGCTGGATTCATGCTCGCCGAGATGCTTGCCAATCTCGGCGAGGGTTTGCTCCTTGGCGTAGTACAAGCGCAAACGCTGTTCATCACGCGTATCGAGCGCCGCGAGGGCGGCCTGCAAGGCGCGAACGAAAAGCGCGATGTAACGCTCGCGGTGAGGGTCCGTGACTGGAACGGAAACACGCGCGAAATTCCGAGGAGCGTTGCTTTTCGGCTCTTTGCCGTCGAGAGATTCGAACCGGCGGCCGGAGCGAATGACGTCAATGTGGCGCTGTGCGAGAACGGCGCGAAGCCAGGTCTTCAACGAGCTGCGGCCGTGAAAATAGCGGAACAGGGAGCGTTCGCGGCGATGGCCAGCTTCAAGCCCGTAGAGCTCCGCAAATAATGAATCCGCCAGTTCCGAAGCCTCCGCAGAAGCTGAACTGCAACGGAGAATCGCGGCAGCGGCAGAACGCAGATAGCCGCGATAAGCGCCAAAGAAATACTCCCAAGCGGCTTCGCAATTTTCGATGCAGGCAGTAGCGAGCGCCATGTCCTCAAGATGCAGGGCGCCGAGATAATCCTCAAGTTTATCCGGGGATAAACTTCCGCCAGCCAGCCGTTTCTCCGCGCTGCGCCCGAGCGAAGCAGCAAAGCTGGCCATGGAGAGGGACCAACGCGCGGCTTTCGACTGCGCGTAAAGCCACTCGAGTTTGGCGGAGGACACCCCCGGCACCTGGGCCGGGGAGGTGAGGCTGGCAGCAGTTCTGGCTGGTGAGCGCTCTGTGGCGTCTTCTTTCATCGATAATTCAGGTATTCACAGTATCGCAAAGCATCCAACGCTGCAGATACTGTGGGCATCCTAAGAGTTTAATCCAGCCTGGGAGACCCAGTAGGCAAAAGTACGGTCGCCAAGGACTTGGATTGCGGTATGCTATATATGTTGCGCGCGCGCCCAACCCCCGCAACAAGAACCGCCTCGCCGGGTTAGCAGACTGCGTGCGAACCGTGCGTGCGCTCGCGGGAGCATTAGCGAGTTCGCGACGCTAGTACGAAAGTCCTATTCGGACACCCTCAGCCCCGTCAGTACCCTAGTACTGACATAGCGCACGTTCTAACTAACTGGCGAACTTGGGACCGCTAGGCCGTCCTAGTTGTCCAAGGTTCCCTGGAACGAAATTACCTGAGGCGGCACGCGGATGACAACGATGCTTGCAGATCCACCAAAAAGAGCGACGCGGTTAGGCGTCGGCTTGGACGCGAATCGGCGTCAACTACCTAACGCGGACGCGTGGAAGTCGGCCATCGGTACGAAGCCGATTGCCGCTCGCCTGGCCCTCTTGCCGGACTCGAAACCTCGCTGGGACCGTATCGGAGTCAGTGCCGCGTTCCAACTTTGCCTGGTGATTTTTTGCATTTTGATTCCGCTTATTTATCCGGACCAACTGAAGACGGCGCTGCACTTTCAAATGGTGCAGCTAGCTTCGCCGTTAACGGAGGTTCCGGTGGCACCCCCGCCGCCTCCCCCGAAGGCAGTGAGAGCGAAAGCGCCGCCGCCAAAGCCGGAAGTAGTTGAGCCGGTGAAACTGGACCCGAAGAAACCTCACATCTTCGAAATACCGAAGGCCGTCGTACCCAAGGCACGCAAACTAGAAGCGCTGGCGCCGGACGTACAGGCGCACTTGGAAGCAACCAAGATCGATACGACAACAGATCAGCCGAAACGCCCGAGAGAAGACGTAAAGCTGAATAATATTAATTCGGGGAGCGCTGCGCCCGCGACGGTGAAAGCGCCGATCGATAAAGTACAGACCGGCGGGTTTGGCGATCCGAACGGAATACCAGGCAAGGGCGATCCGAACCATGCGACAACGGTGAACCGGCAGGGTTCCCCATTGTTGCCTGGCGGGCCGGGCTATGGCAACGGCACGGGCGGCAATAAGGGAATACCCGGAACGGTGGCGAGCTCCGGTTTCGGAAACGGCGTCGCGAATCCGCCGGCTGGCGCCGGCAGGACCGGGAAAGTGCAATCTTCGGGCTTCGGACAGCAAACAGTGGCGGAAGGGCCGAAGAAAAAGGCGGCAGCCGGAGGCCCGATTGACACGCCTGTTGACATCCTGGACAAGCCCAAGCCTGAATACACGGCCGAAGGGCGTAGTCTTAAGCTAGAAGGTGATGTGGTCATCGACATGGTGTTCCTCTCAAACGGCACCGTGCAAGTGAACCGCGTCATCAGTGGATTGGGCCATGGCCTCGATGAGGCCGCGGTCCGCGCGGCCCAACAGATCAAGTTTAAACCAGCAAAACGCGAAGGCCAGCCGGTCGATTTTCCGGCACGCGTGCGGATTGAGTTCCGCTTGGCCTACTGAGGGGAGAGAGAAATGCGTAAGCTAGCTACAGTTGTCCTCGGATTCGTCTTGGGTGGGTCCGGGGCCATCGCCAGCGCCGCGGCGCCCGAACCGCAGCAAGCACGGACGATGGATCAAGTGATCGACCGGGTCATCACGAATGAAAATCGTTTGAACCAGCAGATTCGGCAGTACTCGCCGCTGGTTGAAACGTACATTCAAAACCTGAAACCCGACAAAGAGCTCGGCTACGTCCCCGCAGGCGACAAGTACTTCCTGGGACGCGCCGATTTCTCGAAGGGCATCGCTCTAGTGGGATTGAGCGACGCGCAGAGCAAGGGGAAAAAGATCTTCGGCACGGTTGGAAATTTCTTTTCCTTCGCCATGCAGTTCCTGCCAGACGGCTTTCTGCAGATGATTTTCATCGACACCAACGGCTTTGACAAGCAGCACTACAAGTTTGACTATGTGCGCCGCGAATTTCTCGGCGAAGTGCGCTGCCTGGTGTTCGACGTCACGCCACAGGAAAAATCCGGCAAGGGCCGGTTTCTCGGGCGTATCTGGGTTGAAGACCAGGACTATAACATTGTGCGATTCAACGGCGCTTACAGCGGCGGAGGCCACTCGAGCTGGTACTTCCACTTTGACAGTTGGCGCACCAACGTGCAGCCGGGGATGTGGATGCCCTCGTTTGTCTACAGCGAGGAAAAAGATCTGCACTACGCGATGACCAAGAAGCTAGACTTCAAGGCGCAAACGCGGCTGTGGGGATACAACCTCGGTCACGCGCAGCAGGAGCAGGAACTCAGCAAAATCCTGGTCGAGACTCCGGTGCAGGACGATACGAAAACCGCGAACGATTTGACTCCCATACAGGCGCAGCGTTCATGGGACCGGCAGGCGGAAGAAAACGTCGCCGATCGTTTGGAGCGTATAGGCCTGATGGCGCCAAAGGGTGAAGTGGACAAAGCGCTCGAAACTATCGTGAATAACCTTGAGGTCACCAACAATCTGGATATCGAACCGGATGTCCGATGCCGGGTGCTGATGACTTCGACGCTGGAGTCCTTCACTTTGGGCCACACCATCGTGCTGAGCCGCGGCTTGATCGACGTGCTGCCCGATGAAGCCAGCTTTGCGACCATTCTCGCGCATGAGTTGGGCCACGTGATTCTCGGACACCGCATGGACTCCAACTTTGCCTTCTTCGATCAGTTGTTGGTCGATGACAAGGACACTTTCCGTCATTTTGGTTTCGGGCGCACACCGGCGGAGGAAGATGCCGCCAACGCAGAAGCCACAAAGCTGCTGAGCAACTCGCCGTACAAGAATCAGCTTGCCAATGCGGGACTATTTCTGGCGGCGCTGCAAACCCGCCAGAAGGAAATACCAAACCTGATCAGCGCGCATTTGGGAGACCGCGTGCCAGCAATCGCCGACTTGAAATCGTCCGCTCCGGTGGATCCCAAGCAGAACCCGCAGATGATCGCGGCGTTGCCGATTGGCGGCCGCGTAAAACTGGATCCCTGGAACGACAAGCTGGAGTTAATCAAGAGCAAACCGGTGGGCGTCATGGCTGAGCGCGAAAAGATGCCGTTCGAGGTGACGCCGTTTATGCCGTACCTGACGCGGTTTGGCAGTGATGCGGGCAAGCCGATCGCTGCGAGCGCCGCCACGCCGGTTGATCCAAAGGCCGGCGACGTGCCGAACAAACCCGACAAATAGTTTCTAAAGCTCGAAAGAAATGGCCCGGTGAAGACGTTTTCACCGGGCCGTTTCTTTTGCTGACGAAATGATTCACTTGGCCGTTGCCAGATCCTCCATGAGTTTGAAATTGAATTCCACGCCGTCGTAAAAATCCTGGACTCGAACACGTTCGTCCTTGCCGTGCGCCCTGCGGTTGTCGATATCCAGGAAAACACCGGCGATGCCGTACGTGGGAATGCCAGACATGCGCAAGAAGCGCCCGTCCGAGGCTCCCGTGTCCATCACCGGCATGATGGGAAGCGGGCCCCAAACGCTGCCGGCTGCTGTCTCGACGGCCTTTATCAGATCCTGCCGCAGGGGGGACGGAGGTACGAGTTCCGGCAAAATAAGTTTGCCGTCGGCGTCGCGCTGCTCAACGAAAGTTACTTTGATCTGCGGGTCGTCCACGACCTTGACCAAGGTTTCTTTTATCTTGTTGGGATCTTGTCCCGGTAGTATGCGGCAATTCACATTGGCGCGCGCGGTTTGCGGCAAGGCATTCGCAGCGTGCCCGCCGGAAAGCATTGTCGCCACGCAGGTGGTGCGCAAAATCGCATTGTAGAACGTATCTTGCGAGAGCCGCGCAATGGCCGCGCTGTCTGGCGGAGTCTTGGCCGCGGCCTTCATCTCCGCAGCGAGGGGACCGCCCTCGATGGCGGCGCTCTTTTCCAGCATCGAGCGCGTGATTTCGTTCAATTCCGCCGGAAAACTGTAGTTTGCCAGCCTGGTGAGCCCTTCGGCCAGGTGATAGATGGCATTGTCGCGCGTCGGCCGGGAACTGTGGCCTCCCGGATTCGTGACCTCGAATTGAAAGTCAACGTAGACCTTTTCGCTGGCTTGAATCGCGCCATAAATCTTCTTGCCATTGACGCTCATAAAATCTCCACCATCGAGATTTACGCAATACTCGGCGTCAATCCAAGGGCGATGATGCTTGAGAAGCCACTCGACCCCGTTGAAGTCTCCGCCTTCTTCATCGGCGGTGAGCGCAAGGATGAGATCGCGGCTGGGCGCGAGACCTGATTTTTTCATGCGGATAAAATTCTCGATTAGAATGGCGGCGCCGTCTTTGATGTCCGCCGTGCCGCGCCCGTAGAAATAGCCATCCTTCTCGACAAATTGAAATGGGTCGGTGGTCCAATCCTCGCGGCGTGCTTCGACGACGTCCAGATGGGCCAGGAAGAGGATTGGCCTTTGTTGGCCGCTTCCATGCAAGCGCACGACGAGATTCTTCTTGTGATCGTTTGGACCCGCCACGATGACGTCTTGCTCTGGAAACCCTGCATCGCGCAGGCGTTTTGCCATCGCCTCCGCTGCGGTCGTCACGTTGCCGACCGAATCTGTCGTGTTGATCTCGATGAGCTGCCTAAAAATTTCGCGCGATTGCTGTTTCGTTTCCTCCTGGTCCTGCCCGCGCGTAAGAGGCGCAAGACCCAGGAGTATGCAGAGCATCACCATCCAGTATTTCCGTTGAGGCATTCTCAGCTCCTTGTGAAAATTCATTCCGGCGAGGGTGGCGCGCTCGCCGTCGGCATCGGCGGCAATGCAAAGGCCCTGCGGAGGCAGCCCGAAACGTACGAGCCAGCCAGGAAAAGCAAAATTAGCCCAAGTCCGGGATCAAACAAGAAGCGCAAAATGAACGCACTAAAAACCATGAGGCCCACCATTTTGGGCTTCATCAACTGCTGCCCGAATCTCCAGTTCACGAACCGGGCTATCTCTTGCGGCCACTTGAAAACCCAGTAGAAGTTGTAAATGGGAATGAAATGGAAGCCGACGGCCCGCGCCGGTGAAATCGGGTGCTTCCAGCCGGGCACGTGTTGCATCACCACGTGATACCGGTATACGCATACGAGCCAGTAGACGCCGCCGACGAACATCACAAGAAAAAGGTACAAGGGAGGAATGGGTAACGCGGCCTTGGCCATCTCCGGGTGCAGCGATGCAGCGACGTACTCTGCGACAATCGTGGCAAGTCCGAGCACATAGCCCACCCAAAGTTGCGGGAGCGGTGGCAGCTTTGCTGACTGCGTTTGTTCGGCTGGCAAGTCCGCTGGCGAAAATTCCATTCCGTCCTCAAGAAACACGCTTTGGCAGCGTAACGGTCGGAGCGCAGGTCCGTCAAACATTTTGCAGACGAAGCAACTCGAGGCTACGACTGTGACGCTTGAGATAAGTTGCCTCGCCGGGCACGCATTTCATAGACTGGCTTAGTACCAACAACGGGAGGACGACGTGACATCAACCAAGAAACGCATCGCACAAATCGCTGTGGGTGCGGCTTTGTTTATCGCCGGGATCGCGGCAGGCTCGCTGCACGCTCTCGGCGTTGCAGGTCAAAACCGGTTCGGCCAGCCGAAAACCGTGCTGCACATTGTGATTTACAAGTTTAAGGACACCACTTCCAATAACGACCGCGAGAATGCCCTCAACGGGATCAAAGCGATGGCCGGAAAAATACCCGGAATCAAGAACATTTGGATTAAGACGGAGCGCAATCAGCTTAAAGACTTCAGCGGTATCTATGCAATTGAATTTACAAGCGCGGAAGCAGCCGCCGACTATGCCGAGAGCCCCGTCCACGAGGCGTGGTCAAAGAAATGGCAGGAGCTGCGAGAGAACAGCCTTTCTTTCCAGATTTCGAATCCCTAAAGCATCCACCTCTGGTGCTCCCGCTCGCCGGCTTGTCTGCGGACTATTTCGCGCGGACAATACCGAATCTGCGCCGGAAAACGGCGTCTACAACTTTGTCGGACAATAATCGCTTGCACCATTTCGCCACTACTGCCAACTGCGTGACAAGGTAGCGAACCTTCGGTTCCGGCGATTCCATCGCTTTCAGGATCACATGCGCGCAATCTTGGGGCGTCGTTCTCGATTTGGCACGGCTGCCCTTGACGCTCTCGAAAAATCGCGCATACAGCGGCGCATAAGGGCCCGTGTTCATTTTATCCAGATAAGGTTTGGAGAGTTCCAAGGCCGCTTGCTGGATGCCAGTGACGATGTAGCCCGGCTCGATAAGCACCACCTGCACGCCGAAGGGATACAGCTCTAGGCGCAGCGCGTTGCTCATGGCTTCGAGCGCGAACTTGCTGCTGCTGTATGCTCCTTGCGTCGGCGCAGTCACAAACCCAGAGACTGAACTCATCATCACGATGCGTCCGCGCTGGCGTTCGCGCATATGCGGCACCACGGCTTGGGTGACGCGCAAAACACCGAAGAAATTCGTTTCGAACTGGCGGCGCCAATCCTCCAGGCGCAAGTCTTCGACCGCCGCCGTGAAATTCACTCCGGCGTTGTTGATCAGGAAATCGATGGCGCCCGCTTTTGCAAGGACGCCGGCAACCGCGCGTTGAACGGATCTGTCGTCGCAGACGTCCAGTTCCAGAGTTTCAAGCGGCAGCTTTTGCTCGCGAGCAACCGCATCGAGTTGGGCGCGTTTTTCCGGGGAACGCCCGGCGGCAAAAACGTGATAGCCGCGCTGGGCCAGCAAGAGCGCCGTGGCTCTGCCCAAACCGTCCGTCGCGCCGGTGATTAGCACGGTTTTTTGAAGCCTTGCCCCGTTCGTCATTCCACCCTCCAGCTTCCCTATATCCCGGGAAAGCATTATGCTACGCCGGTTCTTTCGTGACGCGAGCATGCTAACAATCGGCTGAAACGTTTGTTGCGAACAGCCCGTCACATGGTGCAGCAGACGGTTCGTTGCTAGGCAAAATATAAAGGTGAAGCGATGATGAGAGTGCAGAGTGGAAACTTGTGTGGAATTGGCGCGGCGTCACCCAATTTGCTGCGGAAAATTTGGTTGCCGATGGTTGCCGCTTTTCTTTTCGTCAGCTTCACGGCCCGGTTCGCGGGCGCACAGGGCACTCAGGCAAACGATGACGAGTACGGGAAGAAAATCCACGAGTACACGACGGAGCCATTTTTCACCACCAACCTTGTCGATCATCTCCCAGCTTCCCCCACGGTTCCCTCGCCGGACAAAATTCTCGGCCACATCGTCGGCGCGCCGGGATTTCTTACCTATTCGAAGGACATCTATCATTATTACGACGAGCTCGCGAAAGCCAGCCCGCGCGTGAAAGTCTTCCGCGTGGGCAAATCGGAAGAGGGGCGAGACTTCCTGCTCGTGGCCGTAAGCGATGAAGCCAACATCGCGCAACTCGACCACCTGCGCGACATCACCGCCAAGCTCTCCGATCCCCGCAAGATCACCGATGCCGACGCCAAGCAGCTTATTTCGATCGGAAAGCCCTTTTACTGGGCTTCCGGCTCGATCCACTCGCCCGAGACGGGCTCGCCGGAAATGCTGATGGAGCTGGCGTATCGTCTGGCTGTGGAAGATTCGCCACTCATTGAGAATATCCGCAAGAACGCCATTTTTCTGATTACCCCCGTCGTCGAAGTGGACGGCCACGACCGCATGGTGGACTCCTGGAATTACAAAAAAGCTAATCCTGACAAACCCCAGCCGGATCTCGTTTACTGGGGACACTACGTTCAGCACGACAACAACCGCGACGGCATCGCCATGGGCCTCAAACTTTCGCAGATGATGATGCAAGATTTTTTCTACTGGCATCCGCAAGTGCTCCATGATCTCCACGAGTCCATTCCGTATCTGTACGTTTCGACCGGCACGGGACCGTATAACGCATGGCTCGACCCGATCGTGATCAGCGAATGGCAAAAGTTCGCCTATAACGACGTGCAAGGCTTGACTGAGCGCGGCATTGTCGGTGTTTGGACGCATGGTTTCTATGATGGCTGGGCGCCCAACTATATGTTTTATGTGGCGAACGGCCACAACTCGATCGGGCGCTTCTACGAAACATACGGCAATAGCACACCTGAAACGAAGGAAGCTGAGCTGCCGCCGAGTGCGACGAGCCGCACGTGGTTCCGGCCCAACCCGCCTCTGCCCAAAGTGATGTGGTCGCTGCGCGACAACACCAACCTCGAGGAAAGCGGCGTGCTTCTTTCGCTCGACTACACCGCTCAGCACGGACAGGAGCTCCTGAAAGATTTCTACGAGAAAAGCAAGCGCTCCGTTGCGAAAGCAACGACAGAAGGCCCGGCAGCTTGGGCCATCGTGAATGACGGGAGGCGTCCGGCGCTCGCCGCTCAACTGGCAAATTTGTTGCAGAGGCAAGGCGTCGAGGTGCAAAAGCTGGAGCAGGATTTCGAGTTGAAGGACACACCATCCGCAGCGCCGAAGTCTGCCGATAAAAAGACCGACGCCAAGCTGGAAAACAAAGACGACGACAAAACGAAAAAGGAGAAATCGCGCAAATCCAAGGAAGAAACCGGCGAAGAGAAACCGGAAGAAGCCAGGGGCACGAAGCTCCCGCTGGGCAGCTACATCATTCGAATGGACCAGCCGTACAGCCGCATGGCGGACATGCTGCTCGACACGCAGTATTATTCGACCAGCGATCCGCGCCCTTACGACGATACCGGTTGGACGCTTGGGCCTTTGCGCAACGTAAAGACCGTGCGCATCACAGACACGGCGATCCTCAAAGTTCCGATGACGCTGGTGGACACCTCCGCGCGGTATGACGGCGGCGGCATCATTCCTCCTCATTCTGAAAAAGGCAAAGTGGCGGCAGCGGCGAAATTCTACGTGATCAACGCCACCGGAGAGCCCAACCTCGCGACGCTGCGTTTCCGGCTGAAGGACGTGAAGTTTTTTGCCGCGGAAGACGGCTTCGAGTCCGCCGGCCAAAAATTCGTTCCTGGAACATTCATTCTTCCCCTGGAGGGCAATCCAGCCGATTTGGATTTGCGGCTGAAGTCCGCAGCGCGCGAGCTTGGCGTCCGCGTGGAGAGCGTCGGCTCCGTGCCGGATGTAGCGCGCCATGAAGTCGGCGTGCCGCGTATTGCCCTGATGCACAACTGGACGGACACCCAAAATGAGGGCTGGTTTCGGCTCGCGCTGGAAGAAACCGGCGTGCCCTATGCCTACATTTCCGACATCACCGTCCGCAATAGCCCCAACCTGCGGGAAAAGTACGACGTAATTTTGTTTCCTCCGACCTTTTATGGCCTGGAGCAAATTCTCAACGGCATCCCCGCGCGCACGAACGCGGACGGCAGCGAAGCCGGCGGCCCGATTCCTTGGGAAACTTCCTCCACGACACCGAACTTCGGCCTCATCGATCACGCCGCAGACATCCGCGGGGGATTGGGCTACGATGGTGTCGCTCACCTCAAGAAGTTCATCGAGGACGGCGGCCTTTTCATTCCCGTCGGCCCCAGCGCGCATCTGCCGATCGATCTGGGCATCACCGATACCGTGAACATTAAAGACACGCACCAACTGCAAGCGCGCGGGATGATCGCTCGCGCTACCGTCGAGGACAAGGCCAGCCCCATCATGTACGGTTATGACGATTCCGTTGGTGTGTACTTCAATCAGGGGCCGGTGTTCGGTGTTTCCGTTGCCGGAAGATTTGGGAGGTTCTTTGGCGAAGAGGGAGCCGGTTCGCGCCCCAGTGGCAGAGGTTCGCTCACCGACCCTGACATTCCGCAGGGTCGGCCATGGACGGCGCCGGAACCTCCGGTGCACCGCAGCCGCGCGGAGCAGGAACTTTACGTCAATCCGGATTTGCGGTCCTATTTGAGCTCGTTTCTTCCTCCGCCATCCCTTTATCCGCGTGTCGTGCTGCGCTTCGCCGATGAGAAAAATTTGTGGATCAGCGGAATGCTCGCAGGCGCTTCTGAGTTGGCGGATGCACCTGTCATCATCGACGTGCCTGTCGGACGCGGCCACGTCGTTCTCTTCGCCACCAACCCCATGTGGCGGCAAGAGAACCAGGGGGAATTCATGCTCCTGCTCAACGCCGCGCTGAACTTCGACCACCTGAACGCCGGGCGGAAAGCTCCAGCCCCACCCGCTGATAAGACCGCACCTGCGCCCACGAAACCGTAGTCGAGCGCACCTTACACGCCAGCGTCTCGTTTTCGGCACAGCCAACTGCCGTCGCGCACCCGCGTGCAAGAAGGACTGCTAAGATCGTTCTATCTCTTTAACCTCCACTTGAATGCGTAGGTGCGCCTGCATGCCGGACGATGGAAGTCCTTTGATACGAGAGCCTAATCGGAAGTGGCAGCTCGGTTTTTGGAGCCTCATCGCCACGCAATTTCAGGGCGCATTCAATGATAACGGCCTGAAGTTCTTTGTAATCTTCCTCATCCTCGGAACCAATCCGGCCGATTCACAAAAAGATCTTCTGGTTTTCTACATCGGAAATCTTTTCGCCGTGCCGTTCCTTCTGTTTTCGATGGCTGGCGGCTATCTGGCGGACCGTTTCAGCAAACGCAGCGTCGCAATCGGAACCAAAATCTTCGAGCTTTTCGCCATGCTTTTCGCGCTCTACGCTCTCTCTCAGGGCAGCACGCTCATGGCGTTTGCCGTGATTTTTCTCGCCAGCACCCAAGCGGCCTTCTTTGGGCCCTCGAAATACGGCCTGCTTCCCGAGGTTCTCCCGGACGAGTTATTGTCTTGGGGCAACGGAATTCTCGAACTCACAACATTCATTGCGATCATTGCGGGGGCCGTAGCCGGCCCGCTGCTGGCTCAGAGGTTTCACGGACGAGAGGTCTTGGCAGGTTTCGTCTTTGGCGCTTGCACTCTGGTCGGCTTAACAACGAGCTTCGCGATCTCGCATGTTCCTGCCGCCAACCCCTCCAGGAAATTCCGTTTCAACATCTTTGGCGATTTGATCAAGCAAGTTCGGATTGTCCGTCCTGACCGCACTCTGCATCTTGCCGTCGTAGGCAATACCTATTTCTGGTTCCTCGGCGCCCTGCTCCAGTTCGTGATTGTCTTTTACGGCCGCGAGGTCTTGCATATCGATGAAACCCACGGCGGGTACTTGCAGGCCGCGCTTGCCATCGGTATCGGCATTGGCAGCTATGCCGCGGGCCTCCTTTCCGCGGGAAAGATCGAGTACGGCCTCATCCCGCTGGGCGCGATTGGCATGTCTTTATTCGCTTTCGCAATATCACTTCATGGATTGACCTTTCTCCAGGTGGTTATGCTGTTGGCAGCACTAGGATTTTCGGGTGGATTTTTCATCGTCCCTATCAATGCACTGATCCAGCATCGGCCCGATGAGGACAAAAAAGGCAGCGTCATCGCCTTTGCGAACTGGCTATCGTTCGTTGGGGTGATTGCCGCTTCCGCGATCTATTCTGGATTTACACACTATCTGCATGTCGGGTTGGAATCATTCTTCATTTGGACGGCAATCATGTCGCTCCTCGCGACAGCCTATGTCCTGTGGCTCTTGCCAGACTCGCTGCTTCGCCTTCTACTTTGGATGCTCACGCACACGCTTTACCGGCTCGACGTTGCGGGACGTGAACGCGTTCCCGCTCGCGGCGGAGCGCTTCTTGTTCCCAACCACGTTTCCATGGCCGACGCCGTTCTGCTCCTCGCCGCCCTCGACCGCCCCGTCCGCTTCCTGATGTTCAAAGGTTCTTATGACCATCCGCTGGTGAAGCCGTTCGCGAAGATACTGGGCGTGATTCCGATTTCGTCCGATCAAGGTCCGCGCGAAATGATTCATTCCTTGCGCCGCGCCACACAGGCGTTGCAAGACGGAGAGCTAGTCTGCATTTTCCCCGAAGGGCAAATGACCCGCATTGGCCAGATGCTGCCATTCCGCCGTGGCATGGAACGCATCATCAAAGGCGTGGATGTTCCGATCATTCCGGTGAATCTCGATGGCGTGTGGGGCTCGATCTTCAGCTTCGCGGGTGGCCGCTTCCTTTGGAAATTCCCGCGCCACCTTCCTTATCCGGTGCGCGTGACTTTTGGCACGCCGCTTCCCCCGACGGCAACTTCGCAGGAAGCGCGTCAAGCCGTGCAAGACCTGAGCGCGGAAGCTTTTGGTCGGCGCAAGCGCCACATGCAACCGTTGCCGCGGACGTTCCTGCACACGGTGCGGCGCCATCCGTTTCGTTTCGCCATGGCCGATGGACAAACACCGAAGCTGTCTTTCTTCGCGGTCCTGGCGAGAACGCTGTTTCTTGCCCATCGCTTGCGGAAAACGTGGCGCGGCCAGGACATGGTGGGCATCTTGCTCCCGCCTTCGATTCCCGGCGCGCTGGTGAATTTCGCGGCCATGCTCATGGGAAAAGTGCCCGTCAATCTGAATTACACGGCTTCGAACGAAACCCTGGAGTCTTGCGCGCAGCAGTGCAATCTAAAAACGGTGATTACGGCTCGCGCTTTTCTCGAGCGCGTACACGTGCAGCCGCCTGCCGAGACGATTTTCCTGGAAGACCTGGCGCAGAAGCCGCGCATCAGCGAGCGTCTCGGCGCTGCCTTGGTGTGCTTGCTTCCGGCGCGAATCATCGAAAAGTACGCCGGGGCCGAACGCAAGACCCAACTCGAAGACATCGCCACCATTATTTTTTCCAGCGGTTCGACTGGCGAGCCCAAAGGCGTCGTCCTGACCCATTACAACGTAGCCGCAAACGTCGAACAGCTCAACCAGGTTTTCCTCCTGCACTCCAACGACCGCATCATGGGCATCCTTCCATTCTTCCACTCCTTCGGCTTCACGGGCACGCTATGCCTCCCGGCCGCGACGGGTATTGGTGTCGTGTTTCATCCAAATCCCCTCGACTCCCGCTTCATCGGCGCGCTCGTCAATAAATACGCGGTCACCATGCTTCTTGCCACTCCAACTTTCCTCAACGCCTACGCGCGCCGCTGCGAGCCGGAACAATTCGGCAGTCTGCGCTTTGTAATGGCCGGCGCGGAAAAGTTGCCGGAACGTATTGCCCAAGCCTTCGAGGATCGCTTTGGCATCCGGCCGCTCGAAGGATACGGCTGCACGGAGTGTTCGCCGGCTATCACCGTGAACACGATCGACTTTCGCGCGGCGTCTTTTCGCCAAGTGGGAGCAAAGCGCGGCAGCATTGGGCACCCACTGCCCGGTATGACCGTGAAGATCATCGATCCCGAAACGCAACAACCCTTGGCCATCAATCAACCCGGCTTGCTGCTCGTCCGCGGTCCGAATGTGATGCGGGGCTACCTGAACCAGCCGGAAAAAACGGCGGCAGTCTTGCGCGATGGTTGGTATAACACCGGTGACATCGCGATGCTGGACGAAGATGGCTTTTTGCGCGTGACAGACCGCTTGAGTCGTTTCAGCAAAATCGGCGGCGAAATGGTTCCTCACATCAAAGTCGAGGACAAATTGCACGAACTGGCAGGCGCGACCGAGCAGGTGTTTGTCGTGACCGCCGTCCCCGACGAGAGAAAAGGCGAGCGTCTGATGGTCTTGCACACTGTGCCCGAAGATAAGCTCCAGGAAACTCTGGAACTGTTTGCAAAGTGCGATTTGCCTGCGCTATGGAGGCCACGCCCGGATCAATTTTTGCGCGTGGAGAAATTGCCCTACCTCGGCACGGGCAAGTTGGATTTGCGTAAGGCCCGCGAACTCGCCCTGGACGTCGTGAAACAAGCATGAGGTCGTCCACGCAAACTGTAGGTGCGGAATCGTGGATTCCCCGCAAATGACAAGCGTCGAAAACGCGCGCAAATGGCGTCGCTTCATCTTCCGGGTTGTGCTCACAGCGATTGCCTTAGGAATCTGGTTCTGGACGCAGTCACTGATCGCGCGCCGAGGCGTCCCGGCTTCCGGCGTCGGTGATGCGCTTCACACACTGACCGCGGGCCTCAACTCCTATTTCTACCATTCGCCCTCTGCCGCCAACGCTCTGCTGATTCTTAGTTCTGCGCTGATCGATGGATTGGGACTTTTCCTGCTCGGTCGCTGGCTCTTCGGCCCGAGCGTGCGTCCGTTTCTGGGCCTCGTCCTGCTGCTTGGCCTGCGACAAATCATGCAAGCCATCTGTGCCCTCCCGGCGCCTCCGAATATGATCTGGCACTATCCGGGTTTTCCTTCTCTGCTGGTCACCTACGACGTTGGCAATGATTTTTTCTTTTCGGGTCACACCGCCATCGCTGTTTTTGGCGGAATAGAATTGGCGCGCCTCGGTAAACGCTGGCTCACGATCGCAGCCGTGGCAATTGTTCTCTTCGAGATTGCCGCCGTGCTCATCCTTCGTGCGCACTACACCATGGACGTTTTTGCCGGGCTTCTCGCCGCTCTCTGCGTCGCACAGCTTTGCACCTTGCTGTCGCCACGTATCGACGCGTGGTTGTCTCCAGCTCAATAAGCCCGCTCGCACATCGGAAGCTTTCAGCTTTTCATTCATACCGCAGGGCGACCATCGGATCGACCCGCATGGCGCGCCGCGCCGGGATGTAGCAAGCCGCGAGCGCAACGATCGAGAGCAAGATGGCCACCGCGGTAAACGTAAGCGGGTCCGTCGCACTGACACCAAAAAGAAGGCTGGTCATAAGCCGCGTAAGTCCTAATGCCGCCCCAAGACCGATGACTACGCCGATCAGCGTCATTTTCATTCCGTCGCCAAGCACCATGCGCAGCACATCGGAACGGTTTGCCCCCAACGCTACGCGAATGCCGATCTCCTGCGTTCGTTGCCCTACGAGATAGGAAATGACACCGTAGATACCAACGGAGGCAAGGGCCAGCGCAAGCAGGGCAAAAATTCCCAGCACGGCCATGGAAAAGCGTTGCGAGGCAAGCGAATCAGAAATGATGCTATCCATCGTTTGCGTTTTTGACATCACGTGTTCGCCGCTGATCCCCTTGATAGCCGCCCTCAACGAATCACCTATCGCCGCAACCCGTGGATCGGAACGCACCAGGACCCCGGTTCCATTCCACGATAGCTTCATGGCCTGGTCCGGAAGTTGCATGTACGGAAAATAGAGTTCCGCGCGAAGCGATTCTTTCTCGTCGGAGTCGAGTCCCCACTGCTTCACATGCGGGACTATACCCACGATCTCCGCCCGTCCGCCTTTTCCTGTCAGAAAGATATGCTGTCCTATCGGGTCCTTCTCAGAAAAATACTTCTGCGCGAAGACGTCATCCACGACAACAACATGCGGGGAGTTTTCATCATCCTGCGCCGTGAAAAATCTTCCTCTTTCCAGC
The DNA here is from genome assembly GCA_963718945.1 of uncultured Acidobacteriota bacterium. Taxonomy (GTDB): domain Bacteria; phylum Acidobacteriota; class Terriglobia; order Acidiferrales; family UBA7541; genus Acidiferrum. The sequence goes on from CAVRAJ010000006.1 coordinate 146,539, forward strand.
GGCATGCCCATGACCTTCAGATAGTCTTCCTCCACTACGTAGCTGATCGACCAGCTCAGATCATTATCAGTCTCGGGTTTCGGTTTTCCCTCAATCCAAAAGGTATCTTCATCATCGCTTCCTAACGGCACGGCGGCCCAGGAAAGGGACACCGCCTTTACTCCAGGAGCTGCTTTCAAATGTTGATCCACGACGCGAAGGGCGGCACGAATTCCCGCAATGCTCGCATTGCGCATCGAAGGCGGCAGAGCCACGCCAAAGGTTAGAACATTGTGCGAGTCAAATCCCGGATCGACGTGCCAGAGCGCAGTCAGGCTGCGAACCATCAGACCCGCGGAAACCAACAACACCAGCGCGAGCGCCATTTCCACCACAACGAAGACTCCCTGCGCCCGGTGCCGTGATCCGCTTCCGCCTCGCCCTCCTTCCTTCAGAGTGTCGTGCAAATTGCGCGCTCCAGTTTTCAACGCGGGCGCCAGTCCGAAGAAAATCCCGCAACCCAGGGAAATGGCCACGGTAAAGATCAGCGCGCGCGTGTCCAGCCCTACCTCGCTGGCTCTCGGCAACCCGTCTGCCAGATAGCGCAGCGCCGCCTGCGTGCCCCAGCCTGCCAGTAGCAATCCGAGTCCGCCGCCAACCAATGCCAGCAAAAGACTCTCTGTTAACAGTTGGCGCACGAGTCTGGCCTGGCCCGCCCCCAGCGCGGCACGTATCGCGAATTCGCGCGTTCGCGCCGCCGCCCGTGCAAGCATCAGGTTCGCAACATTGACGCAAGCAATCAGGAGGACGAATCCAACCGCGGCTAGCAGCACGAGTAGCAACACGCTAACGCGCCCAACCATCGTTTGTTTCAGAGGCCGCAGGAAGGCGCCGATACCGGTGTTCGTGTCCGGATAAGCCGCCGCGAGGCCGCTCGAAATTCGAGCCAAGTCCGCCCGCGCTTGCTCGATGCTGACCCCGGGCTTCAATCGCCCCACGCCGTGGAAACCAAGTCCCGCCCCTCGCGTGGGCAGGATCGAGTTTTCCCACTGGCCTACTGGTGCATAGACATCCACACCACGGAAACTTCCGGATAGATCGAAGCTTGCCGGAAGCACACCAATGATCAAAAAGCTCTTCCCGTCGAGATCCAGACTCTTCCCGAGAACTTCCGGAGAAGAGTTGAGTTTCCTTTTCCAGAGTCCTTCACTGATGATTGCAATGGGCGTCGCGCCAATTTCGTCCTCACCGGGCGCGAATGTACGGCCGATCAAAGGCTTCACGCCAACCACATTCAGGAAATCGGACGTAAGAAACCGGGCCTGCAGCTGCTCGGCCTCGCCATGCCCGGTAAGATTGAAGCTGTAGCCGCGATACAGACCCATTCCGGAAAATGTGCGGTTCTCTTTCTGCCAATCCTTGAAATTCGGCCAGGAAATGGACCCGCTCGAAAAATTAGGTTTGCTCTCGGCGAGCCAGACGAGTTGTTCGGGCTGCGGGTAGGGCAGTGGTTTCAGTAGAACTCCGTTTACAACAGAAAACAACGCCGTGTTCGCTCCGATGCCCAGCGCCAGCGTCAGTATGGCCACCGCTGTGAATCCGGGTGATTTGGCAAGCATCCGCAGTCCATAACGCAAATCCTGCATAAGCCTTTCGGCCGACGCCCATCCCCACATCTCTCGCGTAACCTCCTTGATCAGGCCGACATTGCCCATTTCCCTCAGCGCCGCGCCTCGCGCCTGCTCTGGCGTTTCACCGCGGTCGGCGCGGTCCTGCGCGGCCATCTGCAAATGACTCTCGAGCTCTTCTTCCAGTTCACTTTCACGCTTTTGACGACGCCAGAAGGAAAATGTCACGCTTCACTCTCTTTCTTCGCTGGATTCAGCACCCCCGCGATCGCATCCGAAATCTGCGCCCATCTTGAACGCTCGGACTCCAGTTGTTTTCTGCCTCTGGCCGTCAGGCGGTAGACCCTGACGCGTTGCCTATTTTCAGAAACCTTCCAATCCGCGGCGACCCATTTCTGCCGTTCCAGACGGTGCAGCGCGGGGTATAGCGAACCGGTGTCCACTTGCAAAATATCGCCGGAGTTTGTCCGGATCGCCTGGCTGATACCGTAGCCGTGTTGCGGCCCCCAGCGAAGGGTTTGCAGGATAAGCAGATCAAGCGTGCCTTGCAGCAGTTCGATGCGAGTCTGGTAGCGTGAAGCCATTTTCCCCTCAGGATGTAGATGTTCTACACCCAATGCATGTAGAATGTCTACTCCTTTATGGCATGCAAGGGGAAACCCATAACGACCACTCGTCAAGCCCTTTGTATCCAATCATTTAACTGGCGTCGCATCCCTCCCGGTTCGTTCTTGATTGACCGTTCGCGGGATCGCCTGTAGCGAAACCGGCCACCCGTTCCCTTCCCCTTTACTCTTGGTTCGCTCCCGGGACTTATCACATTGAGACCCGGCTCCACTGATGCTACGGTTTTAGATACTTGGTGGTGAAAAATTATGCATCGCTTCTCGCGTCGAGTGCTCCTCTTCCTATCGGCGGCCGTGCTCTTCGTCTCACCCTTTCTCCTCGCTAAAGGGCAGACCAGCTCAACACAATCCACCCCGCTCAAGATCGGGTATTTGATGGACTCTCTCAAAGTCGAGCGCTGGCAGACAGATCTCGACATTTTCCAAAAACGGGCCATTGAACTGGGCGCCGAAGTGCTCCTGGAAACCGCCGAGGGCGACGACGATTTGCAGCTCCAACAATCCCAAAAACTCATGGATTCTGGAGCGAAAGTGCTCGTCTTGGTCGCTCACGACGCGGACAAGGCCGCACGCATCGTGCATGCGGCAAAGGCAAGGCACATCCCCGTGCTCTGCTACGAACGTATGGTGCGCGGTGGTGATGTCGATTTCTTCGTCGGCACCAACTCCGAGTTGATCGGCGAACTGCAAGCCTCGTGGCTCGCACGGCTCGCCCCCAAGGGGAACTATGTTCTTATTGGCGGCTCTCCGGCCGATAACAATGCCCGCGTGTTGCGTATAGGTCAGATGCGAGCATTAGAGCCATTTCTGGATCGTGGCGATATAAAAACAGTGAGCGATTCCTGGGCAAAGGATTGGGATCCGGCCGAGGCTTACGCGATCATGTCCAAGGCGATTGATTCCACAAATGGCAATATCACCGCCGTGGTCGCTTCCAATGACGGAACCGCCGGAGGCGCGATTCAGGCATTAAACGAGCACAAACTCGCTGGCAAAGTGCTTGTGTCCGGTCAGGACGCGGATCTCGCCGCCATCATCCGCATTTTGGGCGGCACACAGACCATGACAGTCTATAAACCCATAAAGCTGCAAGCTAGATTGGCCGCGGAAGCTGCCGTGAACCTGGCGTCCGGTACTCCGGTTAAAAATGCCGTTTCCATTGCTGACGGAGCAACAACGATCCAAGCCATTTTTGTAACTCCCGTGGTGGTTACCAAGGACAACGTGATGCAAACGGTCATCAAAGATGGATTCCAAAACCTGGAAACTATTCAGAAGAGTTTGCCGAAGGAGAAATGGCCGAAGTAATCCCCGGGAAAGAAAGGTATAACCCGCTTTTTCTCATTCAAGAGTCTGCAAATTTGTAAAGGAAGCGCACGGATTTCGAGGGTGGCGCGCCGACCGCCGTAACACGCTTTCCCGCCCGCAATCTGGTCTAGAACTTCACTCCCCAGAAGGAAGGGTCCGGCTTAACCAGCTCGAGTCCGACGTCCCAAGCCTCATGATCCCGCCAGACAACTTGCGCTTCTGCCGTGCGTCCGCTTGTCGGATTGATCAGACGAACGCGCTTGCGCAAGGGAAGTCCGGCGCCCACAACGGCCAAGCACCCGGACTTACTTACGTCCACGGTGACGCCGTTGGCGCGTTGGCGCTCGGAACCTTCTTCCCATTCGACCTGGAATTTCACGCGAGAGACGATTCGCCGATGGGTGCGTAATTTCTCCCATCGCTCTTCAAGTGCCTTGCCGGATGGGAGGGGGACACTTCTTACTTCGATATCAGTAGCCATGCCTGACCTCGCAGCGTGTGGGTTTCGTACTTGGCCGGGTCCAGCAAAAACCAAGATATTTCGGCGGACCGGCGCAGTCAATAGTACTTCGTAAGGTTTGATGCAAAGATCGCTATCGAAGGGTCCACAGGGCAATTTCAAGAAACCAAGATTGCATCCGTCGAGAAAGCATCCTAATCGCCTGAACACAAAGGTCTTATTTCAATTTGAGATCGCAACTATTTTCCATCTTCTCTTTTTCTTCTCCAAATTATCCCATCGAACCGCGTAAGAGACTGTTGCCTGACACCAATACGCGCAAACAAGAAAACGCATGCAAAAAGGGAACCCGTCCATCTTGTAACGTGTTAGCTTGTGTGCAGCCAGTTCGCACTCTGTGAGCGCATTAGGGGAGGTTCGATCATGCCAATGGAAGAAAATCCCGCCTGTCGTTCCCGTCGTTCATTCTTGCAAGTCTCCGCGGCCGCGGCAGCTGTGGCGACCGGATTCCGTATCGTTACAGAACCAATGCTTGCCGCTGCCGCCTCGCGTCCTTATCCCAAAGATGCTGTCCTCATTAACGCCAACGAGAATCCTCTTGGCCCCTGCAGCGTGGCTTGCGGCGCCGTCAATGACGTTGCCTCGCAAGGCGGCCGCTACTCGATGTGGATGACCGACGATTTCGTAAAAATGTTTGCCGCCATGGAAGGACTTAAGCCTCAGTACATCCGCACCTTCCCCGGTTCCAGCGAGCCGCTACACTTCGCCGTGCTGGCTTTTACATCGCCCGCTAAGAGTTACGTCACTGCCGATCCCGGCTATGAAGCCGGTGCGTATGCCGCGAAAATGGCTGGCGCTCGCGTCGTGAAAGTGCCCTTGGCCAAAAACCACGCGCACGATGTGAAAGCCATGGTGGCGGTGGCGCCGGATGCCGGCGTCTTTTATATCTGCTCTCCGAACAATCCCACCGGCACACTCACCAGCCATTCGGATATCGAGTTTTTGCTCGCCAACAAGCCGAAGAATTCCATCCTTCTCGTCGATGAAGCCTACATCCAATTCTCCGACGCTACTTCCGTCCTCGATCTCGTCAAGGCTGACAAAGACTTGGTCCTTTTGCGCACGTTTTCAAAAATTTACGGAATGGCTGGACTGCGCTGCGGATTCGCCATCGCCCGGCCGGATCTTCTGGAAAAAGTGGCCGCATTCTCCGGCTGGAATGCCATGCCCATCACGGCCGTGGCGGCCGCCATGGCCAGCTTGAAAGATGCGCAACTCGTCCCCGAACGCAAGCACATCAACACGTCCATCCGCGAAGCCACCTTTCAGTGGCTTGCCAAAAACGGCTATTCCTACGTTCCCTCGCAATCCAACTGCTTCATGGTAGATACCAAACGCCCCGCGAAAGAAGTCATCGACGCGATGGCGGCTCAGAATGTTTTTATCGGCCGCCCGTGGCCCATCTGGCCAACGCATGTGCGCGTCACCGTCGGTACGCAACCCGAAATGGAGCACTTCCAAGCCGCTTTCGATCGCGTCATGAAAAATCAATCTGCGGCGTTCTATCCGGCGTCACCGCGCGCGCTTTCAAATCATCTGGATGGCTTGCGTATTCCTGAAGGAATCTGATCTCTTTTAAAACAGCCAGATTCTAGTTGCCGCCGCCATCCTGCAGCACGGCGTTCACATCGGGCGGCACAATACCTAGATCCACATAAATAGGCCGGATCACACGGCGCACCGCTTTCAACTGCGTGAAAAACCAGACTGCACCCGCCAGGCAGCAGACGCCACTGACCATCACCGTTTTCGTGGCGCCGATGGCGTGGGCAAGCGTCCCGGCGAGCAAACTTCCAAAAGGCGCCATCCCAACAAATGCCGCCGTGTAATAGCTCATCACCCGTCCGCGTTTGTCCTCTTCCACGATCGTCTGGATAATCGTGTTGCTGGCCGCCATCTGCTGCATCATGCCGAAACCACAAATCGCGAGGAGCAAGAGCGACACCCAAACATATCGTGACATGCCGAAGAGAATCAGTCCCACTCCAAACATGCCGGAAGAGATCGGAATCATCTTGGTCAGGCCGCGCGCATTCGGACGAAGAGCGAGAGAGTATGCGGAAATCAGCGCGCCCACACCCACCGCGCCCATCAAGAATCCATACGTATGCGGACCGCCATGCAGTATTTTTAACGCGAATACCGGCATCAACACGGTGAAAGGCCAGCCCATCAAACTGATGAGGCCAAACAGGGTGAGAATTGTCCTAATCGGCGTCGACTTGGAAACATATTCCCAGCCCTCCTTTAACTGTTGAAACATCGGCGCCGGAACATGCGGGGTCAAAGAGGGCTTCAACCGCATCATGAGCAGCGAGGCAATCACCGCGAGATAGCTGAGGCCGTCGATCAGAAAGCAATAGCCGGTGCCGGAAAGCGCGATGACCAATCCGGCCAGCGAAGGACCCACGAGCCGCGCCATATTCACCATCGAGGAGTTCAGCGCGATCGCATTGCCGAGATCCCGCTTGTCCTCGACCATCTGCACCAAAAACGCTTGCCGTCCGGGCATGTCGAACGCATTGATCAGCCCTTGAAACGCGCTGAGCCAGATGATTTCGTGGATGGTGATATGCCGGCTGAGCGTTAGAACCGCCAGCGCCAGCGACTGCAACATCGCCAGAGCTTGCGTAACGACGAGCACCCGTTGGCGGTCCAATCGATCGACCCATACGCCGGCAAAAGGCGCCACAAGAAATGTAGGAATCTGCCCCGCAAATCCCACTACACCCAGAAGCAAAGCCGAACTGGTTAGCTTGTAAACCAGCCAGCTCGTGGCGATGCGCGTCATCCACGTGCCAATCAGCGAAATGCTCTGCCCGCTGAAGAAGAGCCGGAAATTCCGGTGACGCAGCGCGCGCCATACGCGAGCGACGCCCTGTTTGCCTTCGGTTGAATTTTTTATTTCGCTGGGAGTTGTGCTCAGATCGTTGTCCCTGGCCGAGGAGATTGGCAAGTTCCATTTTAATTGGATGTGAGGCGCCGCGGCAGGGATAAGTGCGCCGGTGTTTTGACGGGTAAGGGAGAGGAAGGGAGAGAGGCTTTGACGAGGCGCCCACGTGCGCTGTGACGAAAAGCGTACGGAAAAGGATGGGAGGAAAGGATTCGCGGGCGATCATGTGTGATGGGGGCTGGGGTAACTGGGATGGCAACGGGAGAGCGGGAATCGGTTAACCTTAATCGGACCCTCCCCCCTGGATTTTTTATAAGTGTTGAAAATGAAGGATTTTAAATTGTTTGGAATGAACACTTGCGGAAGTGTTGCAAATAAAGAGTTTAGCGGGGGAGAGATTTTGTTAAATGGTAACGGGCCAGAAATGAGGAGGCTTGCGGGAAGTTTGAGGAACGTACCGGCGAAAGGCAGGGCGAGACAGGGAAGAGAGGCGGTGGAAGTTGGGGTTGGTTTTAACGCTCCGACGAGGCCGGAGCAGGCGCTGTCCACAAGGATCGCAGAGAAAGACGGGAGACCCCCTACCCCGGGGTATACAGAGAGTTGTGAAGTAAACACATGAGGGGATTGGGGTTGCGGCTGTTGCTGTGCGTACGCAGAGGAAGATCGTGAGTCGTGGGCAGTGAATCGTGAGTGGAAGGAATGCCGGGGCGTGGAGCGGCGCCGAATCATAGAGAATGGTAGCACGGGATTTAGTTACTGTCAAGGTACAGTACTGTAGTTTTATCATTCGAACGTGAGACGCGGAAGTGGAGTGAATGGAAAGCGTTGGCGGGAATTTCGTAGTTTGGTGAGACGGATTACGTCCGGACTGCCCCTCGGTCTGGGCCACCTTGGTCAGCTGCCCCACCTGACTGCAGGCTCCATTCATTGCTATTCAGCTCTAAAGAGTTATCATTTGGCGATATGACGCGAGATAGAAACCCGCCCAAAGATACTAGATTCTTGCCCTCCGCGTTCATGAGGTCTCGCCGCCCCTACCTATTCTCCGACTCAGAGATAGAGGAGCAGGTCCAGCTTGACCGCACAACTCTCGAATATCACCTCGAAACGCTGACGAAACGCAAGCAAGAGCTGGACTTCGAGTATTTCGCTAGAAAGCTTGCGGAAAAAGAACTCTGCCCGAACCTCGTGCCCCAGACCGGTCCAACGGGAGGGGGCGACGCCAAAGTTGACTCGGAAACCTATCCCGTTTCGACCGAGATTTCGAGCCGATGGTATTACGCTGATGCAAAGGGACGCGAGGGATCGACGGACCGCTGGGCGTTTGCCTTTAGCGCGAAAGAGGATTGGAAAGCAAAAGCCCGTGCCGACGCGAAGAATATTGGCGAGACCGACCGAGGCTATAAGGTCGCTTACTTTATCACTAGTCGGTACGCGAAGGATAAGGACAAAGCAGCGATCCAGGACGAGCTGCGGGAGGCCTACGGCATTGATTTCCGGATCCTCGACCGGACATGGATACTCGAAAAGGTCTTTACGAATCACCGCGAGAGTCTGGCCGTTGAAGCATTGAAACTTAGCGTGCCCCTTTCCGGCCTCGCTCGCAAAGGGCCCAGGGATGCGTCCCGCGAAGCAGAACTCCGCGAAATAGAACATCAAATCGCTGACCCAGAGCGGTACCGCGGTCTCGACTATCAATTGGTCGAAGACGCAATCCAGGCCGCGCTTCTTTCCCGTGGCCTGGAGTTTCCTCGAGTAGAGGTTGACGGCAGGTTCGAAAGGGCGCGCAGATTAGCTAAAGAAATCGGAATTAGGGAACAGCAGCTGAGATGCGCTTACAGCAGAGCGTGGACAAGCTTCTGGTGGTATGACGACTTTAGTTCCTTCAACGAAATCTACGGCGGCGTTGAGGAGCTAGTTGAGCCCAGTCGGATTACGGACCTTGAGCTTCTGCAGAACCTTTGGCAGTTGCTCTACGCATCTGTCCGCAATGGCCATATCAAGGAGTCCGATTCCTGGTTGGATAAGCGGACCGCAACGTTGAGGCGGCACTTAGACGAACTTCAAAGCAGCCCAAACCGCCCGAGCGCAGCGTTGTTTGCCCGGGCTAGCTTGATCCTCATGGACTCGTACGCCCGCTTCGGCAACCCCGGTGATCTCAGGCAAAAGCTTGACCAGTTTCGGGACATATTCGAGCAAAGCAACGGGTTGATCGATTTCCCGGCATTAAAATTTGTGAGAATCCTTGAAGAACTAGAGGAGCTCCTGCCGGGTGAGCCAAGCTTCGACAGTCTGTTCGAGGTAGCACTCGAAGTTGCCCGCCAGCGAGAAAGCAGCGCAGTTTCTGGACGCATGCTACTGCGGAGAGGCGCGCAAAAACTCCGGGCCAAACAACCATACGAGGCCATTCGGCTGCTTGGACGTGCCCAACAAGACCTCGCGTTGCACGAATCCCGCGGCGAGATGGCTGCCGCCCTTGGCTTGTGCGCGAGCGCTTACGAAGAAGTCGGCCTGCTCTGGGCGTCTCGCGGAAGCCTACTTTTAGCCACCAACCAAGCTCTGAATTCTTTTCTTGAGGAAGGCGCGATCACCCCGCAGCTCCTTGTCTGCGTTCGACGACTGATCTGGATTGAGCTGCAACTTGGCCGTATTCCATGCGTGCTCCAGTGGATCGAGGCTTTCCTCGCGCTTAGTACCGCAGCGGCCCTTGACGACGAAGATCGCGCCAAGCTGCAAGACGAATGGACTAACATCGATGGTATCCTGGGGACTCTTCTACTGAGAAGCGATCCATTTGACTTGAAAAACGTATCTTTTCTGCCTGGAATCCTCGAGCAGCTTCACCTCGAGGGCTCGCGGATGGCATTGCTGTATGCGCTGGGGTACGAAGGGCGGCTACGAAACGACGAGATTATTCCGACCGAAGAGACCCCGGAAGCCGTGGCCACTTTCTTCCGAGAGTGGGCAACCCAATCCAACCTTGCCGATCTGCCGAAGCATCCCGACTACTTAGACACTCAATCCGTTGAGCTGCGGTCTACAGTCCTTGGATGCGACGTCAGGGCCGAGGTTCCAAATAACCCTGCGTCCCTTCATCTCGCTGAAGGAATCCTCTCGGCGCTTGAGGCGTTCCTAGCCACGAGCCTCGATGCACCACTGGTTCCGCACACGTCGCTTCTGCGGCTGAAGATTATCCCTCGCGATTTTATGGATGAGCCACTCGCATTCAGCCCGGCGAATGCCCCGCACCTAGTCTTTGAAATATCGCACCCCAAAGAGGGAAAGGGCGTGGCGGCGGATACTTCGGCGATGCAAGACAAGCTGGTCGAGCTTATCAGCACAGTTACAGCCCACTTCGTTTTTCTTCCGAAAGAAGGGTCGGCATTTCTAGAGAGACTCATCCGAGACGAGCGAGGTCTCGGGCGAGCGATCCTAATCACGAACGTCCAAACACTTATTCAGAACGTCTTGGGCTCAGCGCCAAAATCTCGAATCTCGGATTGGCAAACCAACGCCGCTAAAAAGGAGACATTTCCCCTCCTAAGAAGCGAGGCTTTGGATTTTGCTTGGACTGACCGCACCGAGAAAGTTGAAGCCCGCCAACTGAAACCCGGAACCGGAGAGCCGCCACCCGAACTCACTAACATTGAAAATCTCCGTCATCGAGACCGCAAGATCTACTCACTCGTCCATGTAAACCTTTGGGACAAGGCTGAATGGACAGGCACGGGATATGCGATGACTGCTGATTTAAGCGAGCCACCTTGGTTAATGCTGCTATTCAAGAACCGAGGCGCTGCGCAAGAGATATTCGAAGGATTTCAGGCCGAGTTGGACACGAGGACACACACGACAGGCTACGCATTTCAATCATTACTGGGATCGATAGAGACAACCCCGCTTACTATCGAGCGATCGTGAGCGAGAATCTTACGTCGTCGGACGAAAATCGAAGTAAACAGTTCATCATAGTGTCTCGCATAAATCGGATGACACCGGAGACGTCTCGCAACCTAGACACATTTCTTGCGTGCTACGAACAGGTGAAGAAGTACGTGCTCTTGCCGGGCGCTATGACTCCAACCGGTCCGGCTGTTCTTGCCCCGAGTCTCGGAATCCTGAAACGCGAGCTCAACGTCCGACCAGCTTGGCAGGTTGGAAGACACGATCCAGACGCTTCTGCTATTGACGCGGATGACAAAATCATAATTCCCGAAGGAATCACAAACGCGCCCGTCCTCGAAGCGCTCGCCTGGAAAAAAAAGAGCCGAGACCACAATTTCGCAGCTAAACGCAGGAAGAACGAACCCTCTCTCCGTGCCAGCACAACGACAGGCCAAAAAATTGAGCGGAACGATCCCTGCCCTTGTGGCAGTGGCCGCAAGTACAAAAAATGCCATGGCAAATAGTCCGGTGAGAAACCTCTCATGCGGAGCAGGGCGTTGTGGTCGAAATGACAGAGGGAGAAGAGAGATCCCTCCACTGCGGTCGGGATGACAGAGCGGAGGGAAGAGAGGTCCCTCCACTACGCGTCAGGTTGACGGCAAAGCGAAGGGCGAAGAGAGGTCCCTCCACTGCGCGTCAGCAAAAAGCGCTGACGCTCCGGTCGGGATGACAGATTTAAGGTGCTCCCCGATGACAGATTTTGGGTGCGTCGGGATGACAGATTTGAGGGGTGGTACCGATCAGCAGGGGAAGTCGGCGCTGAGGTCGCGCCAGGTGGGGTTGGCTCGTTCGATCAGAAAGACTTTTTTCTCGCGGCGCCAGCGTTTGAGCTGCTCTTCGCGGGCGATGGCGTTGCGAACGTCGGAGAAGGGCTCGAAGTAAACGAGTTTGGTCGTGTTGTATTGCGCGCTGAAACCGGCGAAGAGTTTCTGTTTGTGCTGCGCGACGCGGGCTTCGAGGTGGCTGGTGATGCCGGTGTAGAGGACGCCGGAGGCGCTAGCCATGATATATATGTGGTAAATCATGATCGAGATAGCGGATGGATTATACATGGCCAACGGGAGGCTTTCTCCGCTTCTTTCTGGCTTCTCGGGCCGGCCTGTCATCCCGACCGTAGTGGAAGGATCTCTCTTGCTATTGCTCCGCTCTGCCACCCCGAGAAGAGAGGTCCCTCCACTCCGCGCCGACATAAAGCGTCGGCGCTCCGGTCGGGATGACAACGTTAAGAAAAATCGTCCAGAAAGGCGAAGAGGCGGGTCGCGGGTGGTCAACGGCTGAGCCACGGTCACAAAGGGCCAGAGCGACCGCGACGGGAAAACAATATGGCCGGCAAGGACGCCGGCGCTACCAAAACAAAAAGGCCGTCTTGATTGCTCAAGACGGCCTTTTCGAATTTAATCCCGGCGACGACCTACGTTCCCACACAGTTGCCCGTGCAGTATCATCGGCCCGGCGAGGCTTAACTTCCGTGTTCGGGATGGGAACGGGTGTGACCCTCGCGGTATGATCACCAGGAAACTGGAAACTCGCGTAGTGAATCCAAGCTCATCCCGAGCAAGGATCGCGAGTGCGACAACAGAATTTGCATAGCCGCACTAAGCGACATACACAATAAGGCTGGCAATTTACAGGTTCGACTCGAAGTCGAACATTACTGCGAAAGAGAAGGCGATCTTCTCTTACCTCTCTCAAAGACGTATTGAGAAAGTTTTATGATTAAGCCGAACGGGCGATTAGTACTGGTCAGCTTCACGCATTGCTGCGCTTCTACCTCCAGCCTATCAAAGTCGTAGTCTTCGACTGCCCTTCATAGGTCATAAACCTTGGGAGAACTTATCTTAGGGCGAGCTTCTTGCTTAGATGCATTCAGCAATTATCTCTTCCAGACTTCGCTACCGAGCTATGCCCCTGGCGGGACAACTCGTACACAAGAGGTCTGTTCATCCCGGTCCTCTCGTACTAGGGACAACTCCCTTCAATTCTCCTGCGCCCACACCAGATAGGGACCGAACTGTCTCGCGACGTTCTGAACCCAGCTCACGTACCGCTTTAATAGGCGAACAGCCTAACCCTTGGGACCTTCTACAGCCCCAGGATGCGATGAGCCGACATCGAGGTGCCAAACCTAAGCGTCGATGTGAACTCTTGGCTTAGATCAGCCTGTTATCCCCGGCGTACCTTTTATCCGTTGAGCGATGGCCCTTCCACGCGGGACCACCGGATCACTAGACCCAACTTTCGTTCCTGCTCGACTTGTAAGTCTCACAGTCAAACCGGCTTATGCTCTTGCACTCCACAGCGGGTTTCCAATCCGCTTGAGCCGATCTTTGGGCGCCTCCGTTACAGTTTAGGAGGCGACCGCCCCAGTCAAACTACCCGTCTGGCCGTGTCTCCCCACCCGTCACGGGTGGTAGGTTAGAGCGACAGATTAGTCAGGGTAGTATTTCACTGTTGCCTCCTCCTCAGCCGAAACCAAGGGCTCACAGGCTCCTACCTATTCTACGCAGATCAATCCGTTACTCATGGCCAGAGTGCAGTTAAGGTGCACGGGGTCTTTCCGTCTAGATGCGGGCATCCGGCGTCTTCACCGGAACCACAAATTCGCCGAGTCACTCGCCAAGACAGTCGCTCTATCATTCCACCATTCGTGCAGGTCGGAACTTACCCGACAAGGAATTTCGCTCGATGCTGTTACAACTTCACGCGATCCTCTGCGTGAAGCGGGACGGACATTTCTGCCGTCCTCTGCATGTCGCCATGCAGTCCGGACTATATCTTCTCCAGCTTGCGCCGGAGACTGGCGTGTAGTCTCTGAGGGTTCTCCATATCTGTTCTCCTGGAGTCTTTCCTGCGGATTGTCCCCTTGTCCGCCGGATTTTGACTGCCGCGAATTATCGCGGCGAGTACCAGGAATTGTGCGGATTTCCCCGCATATGGTCAGTTTTTACTAAGGCTGCGTTACCAACCTTAGGACCGTTATAGTTACGGCCGCCGTTCACCGGGGCTTCAGTTCAAGCCTTCGCCCTTGCGGGCTGAGCCCTTGCTTTAACCTTCCGGCACCGGGCAGGTGTCACCCCCTATACGTCGTATTCGACTTTGCAGAGAGCTGTGTTTTTGTTAAACAGTTGCAGAGCGCGATTCGCTGCGACCGCTTCGGGCTATAAACCCTACTGCGGCGTCCCTTCTCCCGAAGTTACGGGACTAATGTGCCTAGTTCCTGAGCGAGTGTTCTCTCGAGCGCCTGTGGATATTCACCTCGTCTACCTGTGTCGGTTTGTGGTACGGGCACCTGGACGACTCCTTAGGGGATTTTCCCGACAGCGTGAAATCAGAGACTTTGCGGTCGTGTGACCTCGTCACCACTCTCACCGTTGAATGACCCCGGGGATTTGCCTCCGGAATCCGGCTTACAGTGGCCAATCAGGATATCCATCACCTGACTCTCCTATCCTTCTGTGTCACCCCATCGTGATAACGTCGCCAGGCGGGACAGGAATGTTGACCTGTTGTCCATCAGCTACGCCTTTCGGCCTCACCTTAGGACCCGCCTAACCCTGAGCGGATTAACCTTCCTCAGGAAACCTTAGACTTTCGGCGACACGAGTTCTCATCGTGTTTATCGCTACTTATGCCGGCAGGGTCTCTTGTGTAGTGTTCAGTAGTCCTCTCGGTCTACCTTCAGACTCCACGCAATGCTCCCCTACCAAAGATTATTTCCGAAGAAATAACCATTTCGCAGCTTCGGTCGTATGCTTGAGCCCCGTTGGATTGTTGGTGCATATCCGCTTGACCAGTGAGCTGTTACGCTTTCTTTAAAGGATGGCTGCTTCTAAGCCAACCTCCTGGCTGTCCGAGCGAATACACTTCCTTTCCCACTTAGCATACAGTTAGGGACCTTAGCTGGCGATCTGGGCTGTTTCCCTTTTGACCACGAAGCTTATCCCTCGTAGTCTCACTCCCATGCACTTATCCACGGCATTCGTAGTTTGATTGGATTCGGTAACCTGAGTTGGTCCCTAGTCCATTCAGAGCTCTACCACCGTGGTAATTCACATGAGGCTGTCCCTAAAGACATTTCGGGGAGAACGAGCTATCACGGAATTTGATTAGCCTTTCACCCCTACCCTCAGCTCATCAGAGCGATTTTCAACTCACACCTGTTCGGTCCTCCAGTCGCGGTTAGGCGACCTTCAACCTGGCCAAGGGTAGATCATCCCGCTTCGCGTCTAATACCACGTACTTGTCGCCCTATTCGGACTCGCTTTCGCTACGGCTCGCTTGCGCTTAACCTTGCACGTGACATTAACTAGCCGGCTCATTAAGCAAGAGGCACGCCGTCAGGCTTTCACGGACCGAAGTCCATGCATGGCCCTCCGACTGCTTGTAGGCATACGGTTTCAGGTTCTATTTCACTCCCCTCGCAGGGGTTCTTTTCGCCTTTCCCTCACGGTACTGGTTCACTATCGGTCGCCAGAGAGTATTTAGCCTTGGAGAGTGGTCTCCCCAGTTTCCCACCAGATTACACGTGTCCGGTGGTACTCAGGATACCGCTTCGAGTCCGATCAGCTTTCGATTACAGGGCTCTCACCTTCTATGGCCCCGCTTTCCAGCAGGTTCATCTAGCTGTCAGTTTGGTAACTCTACTTATGCGGTCCTACAACCCCCAAAGTGCAAGCACTTGGGTTTGGGCTGTTCCGATTTCGCTCGCCGCTACTTTCGGAATCTCTGTGATTTATTTTCCTCCAGGTACTGAGATGGTTCACTTCCCTGGGTTAGCTCATACCCGCCTATGTATTCAGCGGGCTGTAACGGGAGTTCATCCCGTCGGGTTTCCCCATTCGGAGATCCTCGGATCAAAGCCTGCTTGCGGCTCCCCGAGGCTTTTCGCAGCTAGCCACGTCCTTCATCGCCTTCTGGCGCCAAGGCATTCACCGTACGCCCTTAGTAGCTTAATCATAAAACTTACTCAATCCGTCTTCTGTCAGACTCCGCTCCGGACTTTCGTCCGGCGCGATTCACACGGTGCTTAGTCCGTGCTTTTTAAATCCGGCCTTCGACGTCCCGATTCCTGCAGCTCCATATATCCTCGCAACCGATCTTCTCCCGACCCGGGCAAGGGCCGAGAAAAGTCCTCATGATTTTTTTGGAAAATCACTTCAGGTATCCGTTGCAGGCTTTCGACTCTGTAGTCTTCGGACTCCTCAGCAGTTTGCGCTTCGTTGCGAATCGCGCTCCGGTTTTACCCGTCTCGCCACTCGCCACTCGTCACACACCACTGTGGTTTGAATAAGCCGCCTTTTCTTCCACAGTATTGCTCGATTCTCGAGCAAACTTGTAAATAATCCACACCATTGCCCCAGCAGGAACCGTAATCCCTGCCAAGTTGTCGGCGTGGACTTGCCAGCCTTTCTGTTGTCAAAGAACATTGACCCTGATCTTGTCAGAGTCCCCAACATTCCGTTGGGATTTTGCTTTCGTTTTTAGAGCTTTGCGACTTGCTTCGGAATTCCCTTGCGGAAACTCGCCACTCGTCACTCGCCACTAATCACTGCCGCAAAATAAAAAACCCGGCGTCGAGCGCCGGGTACAACCACCCATTCCTGAGTGATTCCACGCGATGCTCGACTTCGTTCTAGCCTGTGCTCGTAAAGAACCTCACTATAGGATCTACTTCTTGGCCTTCGCTTGGTATTTCGCTGGGAAGACGCTTCTTCGACCCGACTGTGATGCCCCTGCTGGCTCAGCTACCCCCGAGCCATTTGTAAGTATACCGACTTTCCTGTATTCGTCAAGTCCCCGCAATAATTATTTTTGCCACTTATCCTCAGCCCTGTGGACTCTGTGCAAAAGCCTTGCAAGGCGTGCAGTCCAATCGTACATATCGAGGAAGTCTCTAAAACCATCGATAGTATTTTTTATGTTACCGCAGCGATGTTCCCCGTGGCCCGGCGCGGCGAGAGGAATCAGCCGTGAGGCAGGCCACTTTCGGTCCCGTACAGTTCCGCCACTCTGAGATCGTCTTATTCACCGTACCAAGGGACAGCTATTACCAATAAGCCGCAACTAATTGTTTTATTACTTTCGTACTACTCCCCCTGTTCATTATCTCGCCCAAAATTAAGGTTACACGGAATTCAAAAGCCTTGATCTAGGAGAGATATGGACATGAAAAAAACCCTGTCATTCTTGGCCAGCTTGTCACTAGTTGCGCTGCCAGGTCTCGCACAACAGCCGGTTACAAGTCGGCAGGAAATTCAACAGCAACCGCAAAATGCGGGATTACCTGATAGGACGTTTGTTCTTGAGGACGCTACGCCGATCAAATTGGTCCTGGGTGAGACCATCTCTTCCGCCGATGCAACCGTAGGAGAGCTTGTTAGTTTCGAAGTAGTCGAAGATGTTCTGGTAGACGGAGTAGTTGTAATCCCGAAGGGCGGGACCGCGTGGGCAACCGTCACCGCAGCGCAGGCTAAGAGGCGCATGGGTCGCGGCGGTAAACTGGACCTGAACATCGATAAAGTCCGCCTCGCTGACGGCAGCAAGACTCTTCTGAGCGCCGTCAAGAACGCTAAAGGAGGTGGACACACGGGAGCAATGACCGGCGCAATCGTTGCCACCAGCTTGATCCTGTGGCCTGCCGCACCGTTCTTCCTGTTTATCCATGGAAAGGACATCACGATTCCCAAGGGGACGGCACTTACCGCCTTCGTTCAAGGCGATGATGTGCTGGACCGTTCC
This sequence comes from uncultured Acidobacteriota bacterium, assembly GCA_963718945.1. Classification (GTDB taxonomy): domain Bacteria; phylum Acidobacteriota; class Terriglobia; order Acidiferrales; family UBA7541; genus Acidiferrum. The sequence goes on from CAVRAJ010000006.1 coordinate 164,176, forward strand.
AGGTTCGTCAAATCTAGCCTGCCGGTAACGCCCGTGCTGCCAGCAAGCCCTGCTGCAGTCGCACAGGTTCCTCCGCAACAAGCAGCTGTCCATCAGGAACCGGTCATGCAACTCCAAAGCACAGACCAACAGCCATCCCTCGGCGAGATCGCCCGAGAAAACCGGGCAAAGAAGGCACAGCAACAGCAACAACAAACGCCGCACCAAAACAAACTTGAAAATTAAAGGAGAATCACAAAAGGAGGGCGCGTGGCGCACCCTTTGGGTTCTGGTCCATCAAAGGGTGCGGGTTTTGGCTTTCTCGCAACCAACAACAGCATGACAAACCGCCTTGTATGCGGTAGTTTTGTTCTATGGAAACCGTGGACGTACGACTGCCCTCCGAACTCCTGAAGGCCGCAAATTTAGACGGGAACAGCCTCTCTCAGGAAGCTGCTCGATTGCTCGCGCTGGAGCTTTATCGGGAGGACAAAGTGTCTTTGGGACGTGCCGCCGAGCTATGCCAGACTCCGCTGGCCGCTTTCATGGATTTCGCCGCAAAGCACGGCGTACCGCCCCTGCGATACAGCTTCGAAGATCTGGAAGAAGAGCGCCAAGTAGCTGACCGCCTTAAATCGTGACTGCTGTAGCAGACTCTTCGCCGCTCATTATTCTGACAAAGCTAGGCTGTGTTCACTTCCTCCCCCGCCTTTTCGTGCGCCTCTATATTTCCGTTGAGGTCCACCACGAGATTGTCATTGCAGGCGCTGGCTTACCTGGCGCATCGGAGACCGCGAAAGCGAAGTGGGTCGAGGTCAAACCGCTTCAGAACCAAGCTGCTCTCGCGTCGTCGCAACGCAAGTACGCCCTCGGCCCGGGCGAGATGAGCACGATTCTCCTGGCCAAAGAACTTTCGGTGAGTCCTGTGCTCCTCGATGATTACAAAGCGCGCAAATTGGCCAAGGCGGAAGGTCTTGAAATTCTGGGCAGTGTAGGTTTGCTCGAAGCCTTTTACCACCAGGGCTATCTGAGTGATCTCCGCGCCGCGTTCCAACAATTGCTTGCGCACAACGTCTATATCGATCAGCGGCTTTTGAATCGTCGGCTGCAAGCCCTGGGATTTCCCTCGCTTTAAGCCCGGCGGGTGCCGGCTTTGCTCTCGTCCCTTCGCCCCTGACTTTCTCCAGCAGCGCTTGCGGCAATCCCATCCCGCCGCCAGTCGACGCTCAGCCAATGTCGCAGCCCAAAGCGAACTGTATGGCAGCACAGATTTCCTTCATTCGCCGCGAGTTTAATTGCGCCACGCGCTTTCCCAAGCGGTGCTGCGAAACCGTGATTATATTATGAAGGTTCACCGCGCACGGCGCTTTCATCCCGTCGTCCCTGTCCAGACGCACCTCCGACGGGACTCCGCGGACGGTGGAAGTGATCGGCGCTATCGTCACCGCGGAAAGGTAGGGAAGAGCGCTGTCGCGTGTGAGGATGACGACCGGCCGTGTTTTATCCGGCGGAGCGAACTGATAAAGCCGGACGTCTCCGCGCGCTATTCTGCCGGCCACACGGCCTCCGCCTCCCAGGCTAGGGACTCCTTCTCCGTTTGAGGCCGCCGGCCGTAACCCGTGCGGTCGCGTTCCTCCGCGTCTCGAACGCGCAATCGTCGCAGATGTTCTCGCAGAGCATCTCGTATCAAGGCAGAACGGTTGCGCTTGGTCCGCCGTGCGGCTTGATCAGCAGCACGCAAGAGGTCCTTATCGATGACAATCTGCACCGTTTCCATACTGTGGAGTCCTCTACACAGTATGCTCCACACCCTCTGACAGTTGCAAGCTTGACGGGCGGGTGAAGCACGCTTAACCACATTAGACGCCGGGTGCCCCATACACCGCATTGATTTCATAATTTGCGAGGTCTAGACTCAACCTGCAAACACATAGCTGATTTGCACGAAGGAGTTTTTATGCAATTTGCCAGAGTTCAAGGCGGCGGCCTCGCCGCGGTGGGACTTCTGCTTCTCCTACTGCAGGCGTACATTCTTGTTTCTTCTATGCGGCAGTCCGGCAGCCCAACCCAGGCTCCGCCAGTTCCGACTCAGGGAGAACAGATAACCAAGTTCGTGCCCGGAATCGTCGGCTTACTCGCGCTAGCTGCCGGAGGGTATCTGCTCCTTCTACAAAGGAAACAGGGCGGCAATGAAGAGGCTCAACCAGAGAAGACCAAATCCGGCCTTCCCATGTGACGGAACGCTCGACCGATCGAAGGCGCCGTGTATTACAGGCGGCGGGTGCCCCATCCCTTGCGATTTTGTTTCTCGCAAGGGTGGGTCTGCTCTTCGCTGGCGCTCCTAATTGATCGAACCGTCTGACCGCTCCCAGTATTTCCATTACACTTCTAGCGCACCTTTAAAGGTGCTACCATCGTCGTGCGAGGTCTTCATGTTCGACATAAAAAAAGACATTCAAGCCATGACCACTTTCCGGCGCAATCCAGCCAAGTTCATGAAGCATCTCAAGAAGACAAAAAAGCCGCTCATTCTCACGGTCAACGGAAAAGCCGAGGCCGTGGTCCAGGATGCCGAAGCCTATCAGCGCCTTCTGGATATCGCAGCACAGGCAGATGTGCTCGAAGGCATCCGCCAAGGCCTCGAAGACGTGCAAAAGGGCCGTGTGCGTCCCGCGCGCAAAGCGCTCGAAATGTTCCGGCGCAGCCATGCCATACCAAGTTAGGCTCGCCGACCGTGCCGTTCGGGATCTTGAAGCCATTTACGAGTTCATAAGAGCCGATTCTTCCGAAACGGCATTCGTGTGGTTTCGCGTCCTCGCGGAAGCTATTTACAGTTTGGAGCGATTTCCCGAGCGTGGGACAGTCATTCCAGAAGACAAGAAGCTTCGCCATCTGCTTTTTGGCGAAAGCCCGAACACATACAGAATCATCTACGCAGTGGACAAACACAAAAACGCCGTCAACATCCTCCACATCCGTCATGGCGCCAGGGGATCACTTCCGACCGAGAAAAATTAGTCTCGGACTGGCCGGTGGCGTACCCTTTGGGATTTGGTTCATCAAAGGGTGCGGCCGGGCGCCCGATCCCTTGCAATTTTGCTTCTCGCAAGAGTGAGTCTGTTCTTCCCCGCCGCTAAACTCCAAACTGCCGCAGATGATGGTCCAGATGTTTGTACATCAATATCGCCCACTCGTCCGAAGTTAGCCGCCCAAAGAAGCTGTGCGGATGCGTCGTGCACCCCGCCGGCCCCGCCGCGGCAAACCGGTCAATCAACCCGCACAACCGCATGCGTTCTGTTCCCAGATCCCGTTCCTCCTGCACCACAAGTTCCTTCATCGTCGGCGTATTCCGGCGCAGCGGTTCGTCGTTTCCCATCACCTTCGGCTTCACGACCCATCCCAGCATCCGCCCCACCAACATTCTCGGCGGAGTCTTGTCCCCCAGCGCCATCTCCATCCCTCGTGAACAATGTTCCAGCGCTTGCGCAGGCTTCATCTTGCCCCACTGCCGCTCGCTATCCGATCTCATCTGCGCGATTCGCTGCTTCACTTCTTCCGCCCTCGCCGCTTCAAACAGATTCTTCATACGCAAAGCTCTCCCCTAGCCATCCCACCACAACCAAGCATATCTGACCACCCTGCCATGAAACTACAGTATGTCCCGTCAACCACTTCGCCTTCCTCGTTTTGCTTGACAAACGGTTACTCCCCGCGTATAGTCGTTACTGGATAACATTGCGTCTTGTCCCGAAGCGCCAGCGTCTTGCTGGCGTTTTTGTTTTGGGTGGCACAGGCACTCCTGCCCTTGCGTTTCTCCAAGCTAACACCGGCCCGCGGGCTCGTGAGCGTTTTTACTTGCAACCCGACTGGCTCGCGACTTGGTAGGCCGCACAATTTTGGTGCAATGTTAAACCATTCAAAATCAAGACTTACATGACTCCCCCGCAATTATTGGTTCTAAATAAGCTACGCAGGCGCTAAATCTTTTAGAAGCAACACTTACAGAAAAATGGGTGAGGGGCAGTCATGGTTATTTTGGCTATTCCTCCGACTTGGGGGAGCACCCCCAACGCGGTTAGTGCGCCCCTGCTTTGGTCGGCTCAATTCTCTACAATATCCGCGGCCACCATTCGTCTACAGCAGTGGATGGACAAGCCGGTGAGTGTCATCGCGATGACCGACCAAGATCGTCAAATCTCCCAAGTCGTCGCGGAACAGCGCTTGCGGCTGCGCAACTTCATCCGCCGCCGCGTGCCCAATCCCTCGGACGCCGAGGACATCGTGCAGGAAGTCTTCTACGAACTGGTGGAAGCCAATCGCCTGCTGATGCCGATTGAACACGTCACCGGCTGGCTTTTTCGCGTCGCCCGCAATCGCATCACGGACCTTTTTCGCAAGAAGAAACCTGAGACTTTCAGCGGCGCAGCGATCGAGGACGAAGCCGGCGAGTTGCTGCGGATCGAAGATCTGCTGCCATCGCCGGACGCCGGGCCGGAAGCGCTCTACTTCCGCAGCGTGCTTCTGGATGAATTGGAATTTGCGATCGGCGAACTGCCCAGCGATCAGCGCGAAGTTTTCGTCGCTCACGAACTCGAGGGGCGCAGCTTCAAAGAGTTGTCGGCAGAAAGCGGCGTTAGCGTCAACACCCTGCTCTCGCGCAAGCGCTACGCGGTGCTTCATCTACGCGAACGATTGCAGAGTATTCACGACGAATTTATGAGGAAATGACGCGAAGAATTGATACGAGGAAATGAGGAGCACAACATGAATAAGATTCAGAAAAGGATAGGGATTGCTATTCTGGCGCCCTTTGCGATCGCTCTTTTCATCTGGATTGGCGGCGAACTGGTGCTGCACCTGTGGAACTGGCTGCTGCCGACGCTGTTCGGATGGCGGCAAATTACCTTCTGGCAGGCTATCGGACTGCTGGCTCTCTGCCGGATTCTCTTCGGGGGCTGGAGTAGTCATGGTGGTCATGGCCCGCGTTCCAATATGCGGCGACGAATAAAGGAACGCATGGACGAGCGCTGGGAGCAGATGACGCCCGAAGAGCGAGAGAAGTTCCGCCAAAGTTGGCGCTCACGTTGCGCCGGTTTTGCAGCGCCATCCAGCGATACGAAGGAGTCCGCCTGAGGATACAGCGTTTTGATGGTATTCTCGCCCCGCGCACGGAGACAAAAGAGGACTCGTGGGCAAACGCAGAGTGACCCTGTTTCTATTCTTATTGATGTTAGGGCTGTTCCCGCTCGTGAACAACTTAAGCAACCCGCGCCTCGATGGACTCCGTAGGTCTGACCTCGTGCAACTCATTGCCTCGGTCCTATGCTTCGGATTCGGCTTCGGACTGCTGTTCGGCGGCCACAAATTTCCAGGCGAGTAACCGCTTCAAGGACTGGCCGATCAGCAGATCGGGTGCAGCCCGCTCGACGCGATTCGATCGCCTCGGGTGCCGTGTCCCGCCCCAGTCGGACACCAAGAGGACTATGAGAAATATCTTATTTTCGCCCGGCCAATTTCATATTTCTAGCTTTTGTCATGACCGCCGCTTGCTGGATTGTCTCGGACTGCGGAACTGCCTGAAATCCGCTGTCGATTTCCTTCTGCCGCACGCCGATGGTTTTGAAAAAGAGCGCTTTGCCGTTCATGTTTACGTTTAGCATCGCGACTTCCCAGCATCCCGCTGCAACCTCCTGCTGCTTTACCAAGAACGTGCCGCCCTTATCCAAATGGCCCAATATCCCGCCGCCGAATTTTACTTCGCTGGTGAGATGTCCATTAATTTCCGCGAGCCGTTTTTGCTTTAGGTCCAGTATCAGCGTTCCTTCCATGTGATGGAAAACACTCGCTTCGTGTCCCGAGGGATGGAATCTGGGATTTGGCGTGAATTTCAGCGTGATCTGGTCCCCGTCCATCGCCTCTTTTTGAAACAGGAAAGCATCCGGAATGAGTCTCAGCAACTCTGTCGCTTGTTTTGCGTCCTTGCGTTGCTCTCGTTCCTTTTTTATCAATTCGCGCGGACTTCCGAGCAAATTTTCAATGCGCTTGTCTTCCGCCCTTTTCTGTTGTTCATCGAGCGGCCTCCCATTCATGGCCTCCAACCGGTCAATTTCCCCGCCTCTCGTTTGGCACGCTTCAAGTACTTTCTCCCTACCATTTTTCTGCATCAGCTTCTGATAGCACCAGAGCGACGTGTCGCGAGCCTGCGCTTTAATTTCATGGTTAATCACGTCGCGCACCGTTTGTCCCCAATCGTTCTCTGCCTTCAACGGGGGCGACGAATCTTGATAGTTCCCTCTAGCCAAGATCCAAGCAGGGAAATCTACGATCAAGAACATGCTCGCGAACGCGAAGATGCTCGCCGCTATCGTTGCTCTGGACCATGGTCTCGCCAATTTGGCCGTCCTCGTTTGCGCACGCGCGATCACGAACTTAACCTTCACCCCTTCCTATGCTTGAAATATTCCACGGCGCGAAGCCGCTTCTCTGCTTCTTTCTTCGTTTTATACGGTCCTCCCAAATTCTTCCCTTTGCTGGAGACCACCTTGTACCCGCCGGAGACTTTTTTGATCATGCTCCACTCCTCTTATCTTGCGCCTCTTCCCGAGGCTGGAACCCACGAAATACCACAATCGACGTTTCATGGCGATACAGTCTCGTACTGATTTTTCCTAATCTTTACCCGGCTATCCTGGCATGCGCAGGTTTTGCTCCAAAATCGCCGGTGATAACCGCCTTCGCCTCCGCCGCGCGTGCTAGGATAGCCGAAGAAAATGGAGGCTTGCATTGCGGAAACTTCTCCTGGTTATCGCTGGTCTCTGCTTATTCACACTTGTGGAGATCTGCCGCGCTCAGGACGTCGTCAAAGTCGCTCCCGAGCACAACAAAATCATCCTGGAGAACTCCGATGTGCGCGTCATCGAAAATACTCTCGCCCCAGGCGAGAAGGATGCCATGCACACCCATCCCTCCGGCTGGTACTACGTCACCAAGCCTGGAACGATGAAAATCGTTTTCGCCGACGGCAAAGTGGCTACCTGGGAAGCGAAACGAGGCGAAGGCGGCTGGCTGCAAACCAAAGCGCCGCACACCTCCGAAAATGTGGGCAAAACCACTTTGGTGTACGTCCTCGTCGAAGTGAAAAGCGCCGATGCGTCCCACTCTCCGCCAACAGGACGACCTCGGGGAGTTCACCGATGAATCTGAACCGCGCCGTTATCTTCGTGATTTTCGTCCCGCTCGTCGCGTTCGCATTTCTGGTCTATGAACTTGCGCACCAGGCTTGGACGCCACTGCGTATCACCGGACTGGTCCTCATCATCGTCGGTCTTATTTTCTTGACCATCTCGCGCTTCCAGCTCGGCAATTCGTTTTCCGTCTCGCCCCAGGCAAAAAAACTCATCACCCACGGCATTTACTCTCACATCCGCAATCCGATCTATTTTTTTGGCACATTCGTCATCGCGGGACTCCTTCTCTTCCTCGAGCGGCCCTGGCTGCTTTTGCTTCTCATCCCGTTGCTAATCCTGCAGATCATTCGCGCCCGTGCCGAATCACGCGTCCTCGAAGAGCACTTCGGCGACGAATATCGCCGCTACAAAGCCACCACCTGGTTTTAGTCGCGCGGCGGTCGGCGTACCGTCGTGTGTACCACATCGAACGCGTGCCTATTGAGCTTCGCCGAATATAAAGTCGTGCGAATCCTTGGGAAAAGCGGCAGCAGAGCTGCCGCACTCCAAATCTCTCTTGCACAGTAATATGCGGACTCTAGTAGCTCCTCTTTACCTTGCGTTTAGTAAGCCGACAGTAGACTTGCCCTGGCGCGGAAAACATCCTCCATCGAGGAGAAATCATGATGAAAAATTACTTGGTAGGTTTCCCGCTCGCCCCCTTCATCCGCGGTTTTCCTTTCAAGCGGGCTGCCGCCAGCACCAGTTTCTTTAATCCCTTTTTCTCCAAGTCTTCCATGGTACGCAGTTTCACGTGCCGAATGTTTTTCCCCGTGCCTTCCAATGAACCCTCCGTGTCATCCAGCGAAGTGCCATGGTGAAACGCGAACGTAACCTGCTTCTTTCCCCCCCATGTAAAAACAGAACGGATCCTTCGTTTCAAATGTTGGAATTCCCCACGAATTGACGGTCATTTTCGTTCCCGGCACCAGCGCTTGAACCAGGCTTCGCAACCCTCGCGCCACCTTCCGCAACGCAGGATTATCATCTCTCACATAGATTTTTTTCTTCGACTTCGCGACCTTGCCAGTTTTCGCGGCCATCGCTCCTCCGTCAGCGCGCACTCCTGAAACTCGCCTGCATTCTATTCCATATTCTGTTTGCGGCTGGTGTTGGCAGACACCTGCGCTAGCTTGCCGGCTTCGTAGGTTCGCAGGGATCATCTTCGCTGGCCGGCATGGAACACGAGGGAAGCGCAACTCTCCCTGAAGCGCTCCCCCACGCGTCTCCCGACCAATTACCCCCACGACCGGCACCTGGAACAACGGTGCCCCCATTGGTTAGAACGGAGGCATTTGAATTGGGATGGGCCTGGTTACGGACATTAGTGAGGCACAAAGCAAAATCGTTTCACGCGTGGCAGGTCGCAAGCGTCTCCGAAGCAATTGACAGGTCTGCTTTGTCAGCGAATCTGGTTCGTCCGGCTTTACTACACCGAGAGAATTCTGCCGAAAAACGACCTGTAGCGTTGCAGTGCCAGGCGAAGATCCTCGGTCGAGACGTTATCGCCGCGGTCCCATTGGCCTTCGAGCCTCGCTCGTTCCGCTGCGAACATTTCGGCCAACCGCTTCATCGCCGCGGCGACAAGACTATCTGCCTGCTCCACCACCTGCCGGGGCTCGTCAACAAAACTCACTTGAATGGCATCCCACCGGGCGCGAAAATCTTTCGCTTCTTCTGCTGAAAAGAGCGGCACCACCAGCTTGTCCAAAGCCGGAGCGGTTGCGGCCCCCGCGGATGACTTACCGCCAACAACGGCAATGCCCGGCCCAGCCACAGCCCGCGCCTCAGGTTGTGCACCGGCACGAGCCAGCGTCGCCGTCGTCAGCCCCACATCCGTATCTTCTTCTTTTATCTTTTTTGTTTCGTCCATTGGATTACCGCCTCCTTGCATCAAGCACTCCTGATGACCTGCCACGAATTTTCGCCTCTTAACCGAGGTTTAGGACGCAGCCTTCGCGCGCGCCATCTCAGGCTCTCCGACTAACTCATCAAAGAGCGTCCGGTAATGAATCATTGCCTGCCGTAAGTCTTCCGTACTGGCTTGGCCAGCGGCATGGCGCACCGCGATTTCATGAGCCGCCCGGTAATTATCCACAACCAGCGGATGGTCCACGGAGATATCCGCCGCGCGCTGCTCAAACTCACTGACGGAGTAACCGCGGGTAGACATCACGTCGCCAAGCAATTGGTCCGCATGAGTGACTGAACCTTTGGGGTCATCCACGAATTGCGCTTGAACCTGCCGCCACGACACGATATAGCGTTCCCGGTCGCTTGCCGCAAGAGGCCGGATTGCGAAAGCCTCCACGCGCTTTTCCCGTCGCTCGAGTCCGGCCTCCCCTTTTCGCCGGCCGCCGCTTTCCTCGACGACACGCGTATATTCAGGTCCGAATCGGGTGCGCAACCTTTCTGTTTTATGCTTCCGGAGATAAATTGCGCCAGCGATGCCCACAATCGCGATGAAAATTACACCGATAATAATGACTAATTCCGCTGTGCTCATACCAATAGCCTCCTGCTTCTTTCCAACATTCCTCAGCCGGGTTCAGGATGGTGTCACTGCTCTGACTCGGCACGGAGATGTCCCGCCCGCCAACACAGAACACCTCGTTGCGTTTCCTGAGCGTGGTACCCGTCTTTTAAATGGCGGCCCTTCTCCCGGTCACGAAATGCAAAACGAGAAGAATAAGGCCGACGACGAGCACAATGTGGATTAGACCGGTGGTAACGTGAAATGCGAAAAGCCCAAGCAACCAACAAATGATCAAAATTGCTGCGATGATTCCCAACATGATTTCATCTCCCTATTTCTGCGCGCGATACTGAGCCCTCTCTATAATCGCGTGTAGCTTTCACTGCTGACTTCGCTAGAACCCCTTGCAGATCCAACTTGCGCGTCTCAAGCAGGAATATCTGTTCACTTAGAGACACTGCAAGCGAGCGCAGACACTTCTGCTGATTGTGCCTGCCTGACGAGATGCATTTGAGTCCTGAATCGAACGGGCTAACACGCTTGAGCGGCGTGGTCGTCTGCCGATGAATGGGAACGACCCAGGACGGTTCGGTTCAAAACACCGAGGCCAGATCACTTCAAGTGAGGCTAAATTGCAAAGAGAGATTCATGCAGGCGTTGTGCAATCGAGTGGATGGCCACCGAATACGAGGTTTTCCAGGAACAATCGCCTGAGTGAAATCAACTCAACTTTCAATCGGCTCCTGAAAGTGCCGGGCAAGCGGCGGAGTGTCCCACGCGCAACGAGATGCTTCCGGCGATGCGGCGATGCCATTACGCTTGGAGTCGATTTGAAGCTCGCGTGATTATTGCGGCGCCGGCCCTCGCACAATTTGGACGAAATCATCGGGACGGATCCACTTTTCAAAAGCTGCCTTCACTTGACCGGCCGTCATGGAAAAATATATCTGTGCTCCTCTTACGGGTTCGTCCAGCGGCAACCCGATCTGGGCCCGTGCAAGCAATCCTCCGGCTACTCCGCTCTCACTCGATTCGGCCAGCGGAATTTGGCGTAGCAGAAGCGCCTTGGCTTGCTGCAGTTCAGCATCCGTCACATTCTCCCGCTGCATTGCAGAGAGATCCCGCTGGATAAGTTCGCGCGCCTTCGATGCATTTTTCGGATCGCACGCATAGGTGACGGTATACAGGGTTCTCGTCTTGTCGGCGCTCATGCGCACGTCCACACTGTATACGTACCCTTTCTCCTGCCTCAGGTCGTGATAGAGGCGCGTCGCGTAGAATCCGCCTCCCAGCACGTGGTTTCCCATCTGAAGCGGGTAGTAGTCGGCATCAAATCTTGTGATGCCCACGGTTTCCGAAAGATCGACCGAATCCTGAAGCTGGCTTGGATCAGGAATGTTCGCTGCGGAGGCCTTGTTGGCAGGAACGCGAGGCAGATCGACCGCGGGCTTGGCTCCCGAAGCTTTCCATTCTCCGAACTCCTTCTCGATCGCACTCCGCGCTTCCGCCGGCGTGATGTCGCCGATCACCACAATCGTGGTGAGGTCGGGACGCAGCGCCTTGGCATAATATTGTTTTACGTCTTCAAGTGTGAGCGAAGAGACCGTCTGCGGCGTCGCTTCTCGGAGCGCCGGGTCATCCGCCGGATACAAAGCCATGTTCAGCGCTCGGGTGGTTTGGAAACCAGGGCTCTTCGTCCTGCCGGCCACATATTGCGCAGTCTGCGGCTTGATGACCTTGAACGCTTCGTCCGGAAGCGCGGGGTTTAATTCGTTGTCGGCCAGCAAGTGCACTCCCCGTGCAAAGTCCGGCTTCAATACTTCCAGCGAAAAATTGAAGCCTGCGGATTCATCCGCCGCTATGTCATCGAGCGCTTTTTGAAACGCCAACCGGTCCAAACTCTTCGTGCCGTACGAAAACAGCTCGTCCAGCACGTCGCTCGCGCCTTCCTTTCCGGCCGCCGTCTCCATGTCAGGATCGTTACGGACATACCCCTGCACGGTAATCGTCGGCGTAATATGCTCCGTTCGAACGATCAGGCGCAAGCCGTTGGGCAAGGTCGCGTCCGTGAGGGGCGGCTCGGGGCGCGGTTTCTCGAGCGCCAGCAATTTTGCGGCGGCCCAGGACGGCAGTTCCACCGCCTTCGTGGGAGCCGCGGTCAACTCCTCTCCTCCTCCAAAACCGTGAGCGGCCACCGGCGCGCCGGTAGGCTGCGGTTTCAGTTCCGCCGCGATCGACTCTTGATCAATCAGATATTTGTTCGCCACCCGATTCACATCTTCCGGCGTCACCTTTCTCATCGCTTCGATATCATCGTCAGGCGAATTGCGCCCCTCGCCCGCCAGAGCCGCCGACCACGCTGCCGCAAGTCCTGGAATCGAGTTGCGCCGAAATTCCGCGCCCGCAATTTCCTTGCGTTTGGCAGCTTCCACGAGTTCGGCGGGCACGCCATTGGCCGCGTATTCAGACATGATCTTGCGCATCTCCGCGATTATCGGTTTCGCATCCGCCTCCGCGGGCAAAGCCGCTGCGGTATAAGCCACACTCGCCTTCGCATACGTCTCGGCAAGACCGAATCCTGTGTCGAGCGCTTTCCCTTGCGGCACGAGCGCGTACAAATTTCCTCGCTGGCTTCCGAGAACGTCGCTCAGAATCTGGACAGCCGCGAAGTCAGGGCTCTCCGTTCCGGCCACTCGGTAGGAAACAAACGCCAAGAGATAGGGAAGATTGCTATCGAGCGTAAACGATTCCGCCTTTACCTGCGGCAGAGTCACTTCCGCGCGCGCCGGCAGCGTTTTCCTCTCAATTTTTCCGTAGAATTCCTTGACTTTCGCGAGCACGGCAGCCGGCTCGACGTCTCCGGCGATCACCAAAATGGCGTTATTCGGCGCATACCACTTCTTGTAGAACTCCTTGAGCATCCCAGCGCTCGTTGCTTCAAAAGATTCCTTCGTCCCCAGAGCGTCATGACTATAGGCTGTGCCGGAAAACATGTCCTCATTCAATCGCGTTATGAACTTATACGTCGGATTTGAGAGGTCGCGCGCCACCTCCTGCTCGATCGCGCCCTTCTCCTTGGCCCATTCCTCCTGCGAATCCTCCGCGTCTTGCATGCAAGCTGCGTCGAGCCGCAGCGCAATGTCCAGATCAGCAGACGGCAGAGTGGTGAAATACTGCGTGATATTCTGCTGCGTGTCTGCGTTGCCCGCGCCCCCAAGTTGCGCGTAGATCGCCGCAGTCTGGTCCCCGGTCACTCCAGCGCATCCTCGAAAAGCCATGTGCTCCTGCGCATGCGCCATCCCGGGGAAATTCGCCGGTGTTTCGTTGCCGCCCGCCAGAAAGTTCTCCTCCACGGTAACCACCGGAGCCAGCGGATCGCGAACAATTACTACTCTCAGCCCGTTGTCCAGGGTTGCTCGTGTGACTTCGGAATTCGCCGCGTGTTTCTCCTGTCCAGAAATTAAGGACGCGGCCAGCAATACGACTGCGCAAACGCTGATTGTGCGGACCAATGTGATTCCTCTTTTTATGTGAGTTAGCACGCGCAGTGCAGGCGCGATGCGGGCCGACCGGAGTGCGAACTCCAGTTCGCGCCTACATCACTTCGATGCTTCCAGCCCCGCCAAAGACGCCTGGCGCCCTCCGCATGCACAACAATAATACGATTAATCTCCGGCCGAGGCAGAATCCAAAGTCGCGCTCCTCTGAACGCCGTGCAAACGGTTCGATCTTTTACCGATGCTAACAGGAAGACAAGGAATTCCGGCCTTTGTCTCCTCAAATATTTCTGGAATTTTCGTGATTTAGAAACTACCAACATCCACATAATATTGCGAGAAATGATCTAGAAAGCGGCAGCTCTGCTGCCGCTTTTCCCAGCAGCTCAGGCGTCTCTATATTTAGCGACGTTCAATCAGAAGACGAATTTTTCTATGTTGATCTAAATTTCTTCGCGGCCAGGTTACCTGGGTAATTCAGTCTTACGCGCTTCCTTCAAGGCGGCTTTCTTGCCCTCCCGTTTCTTTTCCGAAATGTAATAGGGAGAGGACACGGTGAAGATGCGCTCGTTGCCACGGACGAGCAGCGTCCATTCGAGCAGACGGCCGCGTTGATTGTGCAGAAAGTATTCGTACCAGCGGCCTTCGACCAATTCGGGAATAACTACCACGATGCGCCGGTCTCGATGTTTCTCCGACAAATTGAGAATGTACTGGACCAGGGGAATAATGACGAAGCGGAACGGTGATGGAAGAACTGCGAACTCGGGTGGTTTGGCTCCGGATTCGCGAAAGGGCCGCTCCACGTAGCGCTCCCAGTCCTCGCGCAGCAACTCAGAATGCTCACCTGGCTCGACATGAATAGCAATGATTTCTGGCGAGAGCCTCGAGGCAAACTCGATCGCCTGTTTGCAGACGCGGCTCCAGCGGTCGACGGGGACAACGACGATGGGAGGCCGGCCATGCTCCGCGGGAATGACGGCGTCGCTGGTGGTCGTGGCGACCAGCACCGCGTGATAGTGGCGCCGAACGATACGGAAGAAAAACATCAGCAAGGGAATGAAAAGAAGCGTAATCCAAGCGCCCTCGACGAATTTCGCAACCAGCACCACCACCACGGTGATCCCGGTAACGACGCCGCCCAGCCCGTTGACCATCGCGCTCTTCACCCAGTGCGGGCCGCGATTTCTTCGCCAATGCACCACCATGCCAAATTGCGACAACGTGAATGCCAAAAACGCCCCTACGGCATACAAGGGGATGAGATTGTCCGTAACGCCTCCGAAAATGACGAGGAGGAGAGCCGCCAGCACTCCCAAAACGATGATTCCATAGGCGTACACGAGGCGGCGTCCGCGATAACCGAAGGCGTGCGGCAAATAGTTGTTCGAGGCGATGGAACGGCAGAGTCGCGGGAAATCGGCAAAGGCTGTGTTGGCCGAGAGTGAAAGCACCAACAAAATCGAGGCCATCGTCAGGTAATAGAAAATTCCTTTGCCGAAGACGGCAGCGATCAGCATGGAGAGGAGACTCTGATAGCCGGCTTTGCCAGGGTCGGTGGCCGCGATGCCATAAATCTTCACGAGATAAGAAATTCCGGCGAGCAGCAACGCCAGCAGAAAAATAATGATCGTGAGAGTGCGCTGCGCGTTCTTCACGGCCGGTTCGCGAAAGGCTTTCACGCCATTGCTGACGGCCTCGACTCCCGTAAGTGCCGTGCAGCCGCTCGAAAATACTTTCAAGAGCAGCCAAAAGCTGACCACGGCCGTCACGGGCGGTGCCGGTGGCAGCGCGGCGACCGGCGCCGGATGCCCGCCGCTGAGCGCCGCGCGTACCAAGCCGCCGACGATGGTGATTAAGAGAGTCCCGACGAAGAGGTACGTCGGCACCATGAAAACGACTCCGGCCTCCCGCACGCCCCTAAGATTGACGAGCGTGATGATGACCAGAATCCCGAGGCAAATTCCAACGGTGTGCGGCAGCAAGGAAGGGATCGCGGAAATCAGCGCGCCCACTCCCGCGGAAATGCCCACCGCGGCCGTGAGAATGTAGTCCGTCAGCAAAGCAGCTGCCGCAAGCAGGCTCGGCGTCGCGCCCAGATTATAGCGCGCCACGGTGTACGAGCCGCCCCCGCCCGGATAAGCGGCGATGGTCTGCCGGTAGGAAAAATAAACAATCACCAGCAGCGTGATAATGGCCGCGCTTACGGGCACGATATACTGCACGCCGAGCAAGCCCAGCGGAATCAGCAAGCTTAGAGCAGCTTCCGGCCCGTACGCCGCGGAACTGAGCCCGTCCAACCCAAAAATTGGAATACCTCGCCCTGGACCAATCTGTTCAGCACGTTCGTCGCTGGTTCTGATGGGTTTGCCAACCAGCAGGTCGAGGATATTCATGGGCAGTCCGGCGCAGCTGTGTCCGTATTTTCGGCCAGTCCATTTGCAATGAGAACGGCGCGAATGTCAACCGCCGCGGAGGAAGGAAAGCCGATGGAGGGTGACCGGTGGAGGACGGAGAGCCGAAAGCCATTTGCCTTGAGCGTGGTGGAACGAAACGACCAATAGAAGCCAAACTTTTCTCTGTTCGGTCTGCCACTCGCCACTTTTCTACTGGGAACGTAGTCAAAGAGACAGTGGTCAGTGCGGTTGCAAGGCAGGCAGTTATCGGCCATGCTTCAGCCGCAGGGTAATAGAGGGGCGCGGGACACTATTTTGCTAAGGCCCGATTCTGCGCGAGCTTGGATTGTGATGAACGAATGCCGAAAACAGATCCACCAGCTAAGCCACCGGGCAAGCCACCGAGCCCAGGAACCGTGGGTCACAAAGAGGCGCAAATCGCCAACGAACAGGGCCTTCTTCATAGAACCTTTGCTGTTCTAGGGCCAGGGGTCATCACGGGGGCTGCGGATGATGACCCGTCCGGAATCTCGACATATTCCGTGGCTGGAGCGGCCTACGGCTATTCCACGCTGTGGATCGCGCTACTCACTTTTCCGCTCATGGCCGCCGTGCAGCTGATGTGCGCGCGGCTGGGCATGGTTAGCGGGCAGGGTCTTGCCGCAGCGGTGCGCATTCATTATCCGCGCTGGGTGCTGTGGGGAGCGTGCTCGATCCTTGTTGTTGCGAACGTCATCAATATCGGCGCCGACCTCGGCGGCATGGCGGATGCGACGCACCTCATCACGGGAATTCGACCGGCGCTTTGGATTCCGTTCTATGCATTCTTAATTCTTGGCCTGCTGTTTTGGACTTCCTACCGGCTCATTGCGCGGATTTTCAAGTGGATGACGCTGGTTTTGTTCGCTTATGTACTGACGTCGTTTTTTGCGCATGTGGATTGGAAACAGGCGCTGATCGCAACGTTGGTGCCACATGTGGAATGGTCGCGCGAGTTTCTGGCGGTGCTGGTAGGAATTCTGGGTACCACGATTTCTCCTTATCTCTTTTTTTGGCAGGCGGCGCAGGAGGTTGAAGAAGACCGTGCCAAGGGCCAGACGACGCTCGCGAAGCGCAAGGGCTCGACCACTAAGGAATTGAGAGATGCGCGAGCGGATACGCTCACCGGAATGTTCTTCTCGAACTTCATCATGTATTTCATTATTTTGACCACTGCGGCCACGTTGCACGCGCATGGACAAACCAATATCACAAGCGCCCGGCAAGCGGCCGAAGCGCTGCGTCCGCTGGCGGGGAGTGGGGCCTACCTGCTTTTCACACTGGGGCTGATCGGTACCGGGATGTTGGGAGTTCCGGTTCTCGTGGGATCTTCCGCGTACGCAGTGGCGGAAGGCGCGAGGCGGCGCGGCTCGATGTCGGACCGTCCAAAAAACGCGCAGCCTTTCTACGGAGTGATGGCTGCGGCGATGGCGTTAGGCCTGATGTTGAACTATTTGGGGTTCAATGCCGTGAAAATGCTGTTTGCATCTGCTGTAATCAACGGATTGCTTGCGCCGCCGTTGATTTTGCTGGTTATCCTTTTAACGAGCAACGGTAAAGTGATGGGGAAGCGTGTCAACTCGCCGCTGCTGCGATATTTGGGCTGGGCTACCTTCGTTGTGATGACCGCCGCCGCGGCCGGGATGTTGATCACCTTGTGAACTGCGGCGGCAATTCTAGTGCGCGTCTTTTGCTCGTTATTTTGATCCTCTTCGTGATTCGCGCGGCGAGAACAAAACAGTTTAGGAATCCTGATTAACCGCATGCGAGAATAGGCGCCGGCCTTCGAAAGAAAATGCTCACTCGCCAGTTCATCGCGGCCGTAAAACCGACTGTAGCGCATAGCGTGAGGCGCTGGATTTACGGCCTTGGAGGGTTGGGCTTCATCCCCCTTGGGCTGATCGATAGCTCTGTAATTCCTCTCCCCGGCAGCATGGATGTGCTGCTGATTGTTCTCGCGGCACGGCACCCACAGTTGTCGCTTTATTATGCGTTGATGGCGACGCTCGGCTCGGTGATTGGAGGGTTCGTCACTTACAGGCTGGCCCGGAAGGGAGGCAAGGAATCACTCTCGCGGAGATTTACGGCCAAGACTTTGAAAAGAGTTTACGCGATTTTCGAGAGATGGGGCTTCGCAGCGATCGCAATTCCCGCACTTTTGCCGCCGCCCATGCCCCTGGTGCCATTTCTGCTGGCCGCCGGAGCGATGCAATATTCCGTGAAGAAATTCCTGGTGGCGATGACGTTGGGACGAATTGTGAGGTACTTGATTCTGGCGTACCTGGCGGCGCGGTACGGGCGAAAGATGTTGCCTTTTATTTTGCAACACGCTCACCCGGTGCTGCTGGGAATTCTGGGGCTCATTGCCGCGGCGGTTTTGATTTATTTCTATATTCGCGCAAGCAAAAAGAAAAAGAGCGCAAAGAGGAAGAGTTAGACGTTTTTAGAGCTGACCGCCGGCTACCCCGGTCGAATGCCGGACCGCAGAAGGAGTTGTGTTGCTTGACAAGGGCGGTGGCCGGGCCTAGGCTCCAACACTTTCAAGGCGAAGAAGAGCGTTTGCGAGAGCGGCATTTCCTGGAAAAAAATTCAGAGAAGAGGCGCAACGATGCAACTGAATTTACGAAATGGATTCAGCATGGGGCGGCTCGGCATCGCGGTGTTTGTTGCAGGCGCGGTGTTGTTCGCGTTGACGGCGGCTGAAGCCGCGCGGGCTGCGGCACAAAATTATGACGTGATTGTCGAGCGAAACGTGCCGGCGAAAATGCGCGATGGCGTGACTTTGCGCGCGGATATTTACCGGCCGAAAGCGGAGGGAAAATTTCCGGTGCTGCTGGTGCGCACGCCTTACGACAAGACGGGCGAATCGAATTTTGGCATGAAGGGAGCGGCGCGCGGATATGTGGTGGTCGAGCAGGACGTGCGCGGGCGATTCAATTCGGACGGCGAGTGGTACACCTTCAAGAATGAATCGCAGGACGGTTACGACACGGTCGAGTGGGCCGCCGCGCTGCCCTATTCGAATGGAAAAGTAGGCATGTTCGGCGGATCGTATGTGGGCGCGACGCAATATCTGGCGGCGATTGCGAAGCCTCCGCATCTGGCGGGGATTTGCCCGACGGTGACGGCGTCGAATTACCACGACGGATGGACGTATCAGGGCGGGGCGTTCGAGCAGTGGTTCAACGAATCGTGGAGCACGGGCCTGGCGATGAACACGATGCGCCGGCGCGTCGAGCAAAATGACGACCCGCTGGGCGGAACGAAGACTTTGCCGCTGATGGATTATGCCGTGCTGGATGCGCCTTCCGCGACGGGGATTGCGCCGTACTTTACGGATTGGCTGGCGCATCCGAGTTACGACGCGTATTGGAAGCAGTGGTCGATCGAGGATCATTACGTGGATATCCAGGTGCCGGTGCTGAGTTTTGGCGCGTGGTACGACATCTTTCTTGGCGGGACGCTGCGAAACTTTCAGCGGCTGAAAACAGAAGCCGGCACGGAAGCGGCGAAACGCGGACAGAGGCTTGTGGTTTACATCGGCGGGCACGCGGGAGGGTCAAGCAATAGAAAAGTAGGCGCGGTGGATTTTGGGGAGAAGCTGCCAATCGACCAGGACGAAATAACACTGCGGTGGTACGACTGGATTTTCAAGGGGCAAGCGAACGGAATGGAAAGCGAAAAGCCGGTGAAGATTTTTGTGATGGGAAAAAATGAATGGCGCGACGAAGATAACTGGCCGTTGGCGAGAGCGAAGAACACACGTTATTACCTGCATTCCTCGGGGAGTGCGAATGGTCTCGGAGGTAACGGAACGCTGAGCACGACGGGGCCGGGAGAGGAAAAGCCGGAGACGTATGTGTACGACCCGAGCGATCCGACACCGACGATTGGAGGCCCGCTTTGTTGCGGGGCGCTGCCAACCGGAATCGGGCCGGAGGACCAGCGGCCTGCGGAAGCGCGCTCGGATGTGCTGGTGTTCACGACGCCGGCGTTTGCGAAAGATTTTGAAGTGACGGGGCCGGTGACGCTGGATTTGTACGTGAGCAGCTCGGCGGTGGACACGGATTTCACCGGGATGCTCGTAGACGTCTGGCCGAACGGATTTGCGCAGAATTTGACGAGCGGAATTTTGCGGATGCGTTACCGCAATTCGCAAGAAAAACCGGAGCTGGCGAATCCGGGCGAGATGTACCACGTGACGGTGGACATGTGGGCGACGAGCGACGTTTTTCTGGCGGGACACAAATTGCGGCTGGAAGTTTCGAGCAGCAATTTTCCGCGGTTCGACCGGAACATGAATACCGGCGAAGTGCAATCACGCGCGACGCGGATGATAAAAGCGACGAATGTGATTCTCCACGACAAAGCGCATCCTTCGGCGCTGATTTTGCCGGTGGTTCCGTAGACCGAAGCCGAAGCGAGCCGTTGGACGAGCCGCGACTTGCGGCATTCCAAAACAAGCAATCGAGTTTAGCCGGCGCACAAAGCGATCTGTGCGAAAGGATTCCCATCGCCCGGTGGGCTTTTTGCGGCGGTTGAGTTGGTCGTTGAATGGCTGCGCAAATTCCATTATCGTAGAGGTTTCTTTTCTGGCAAAAATGCGCGGTGTGCGGCGCGCGCGGAGAATGGACGGGGGAAATCGTGAAGAAGAAGATTCGAGTGATCCAGTATGGAGTGGGGCCGATCGGCGCGTCGATTGCGCGGCTGATGCGGGAAAAGCAGGCGATCGAAATTATCGGCGCGATTGATACGGACCCGGCCAAAGTGGGGCACGACCTGGGCGAAGTGACGGGCGCGACGGATGCGCCGTGGGGCGTGAAAATTTCGGCGGATGCGAAAGAAGTGCTGGAGCAAGCCGCGGACGTGGTGATCCACTCGACGTCGTCTTCGTTGCCGAAAGTGATGGACCAGTTGCTGATGTGCCTGGAAGCGGAGTCTTGCATCGTTTCGACGTGCGAGGAGCTGTCGTTTCCGCTGCGGACGTATCCGGATTTGGCGGCGCAACTGGATAAAGCCGCGAAAGATTGGGGAGTGGCGCTGGTAGGAACGGGCGTGAATCCGGGGTTCGTGATGGACAAGCTGGTGATTACCCTGGCGGCGGTTTCGCAGCGAATTGAGCATGCGAAAGCGGTGCGGATCGTCGATGGCGGAAAGCGGCGGCTGCCGTTGCAGAAAAAAATCGGCGCGGGCATGACGGAAGAAGAGTTTCGCGCGCAAGTGAAAGCTGGCGTGATCAAGCATGTGGGCTTGCCGGAGTCCGTGGCAATGATTGCGGATAGTTTGAATTTGCCGGTGGAAGAAATTACCGAAACGATCGAGCCAAAGATCGCGACGGAGCGCGTGCAAACGGAATATTTGACGGTGGAAGCGGGACAAGCGGCGGGCGTGCACCAGATTGCGCGCGGCACAGGCGGCGGGAAAGAGTTGGTGTATCTCGAGCTGCAAATGTACGTCGGCGCGAAAGAGCCTGCGGACACGATTGCGTTGAAGGGCCATCCGAACATTAGTTTGGTGATTCCCGGCGGGACGCATGGAGATGTGGCGACGGCATCGGTGGTGGTGAACTCGATTCCCGTGATTCTGGATGCGCCAGCAGGTTTGCGGACGGCGCGGGATTTGCCGATTGGATTTTTCTCGCCGCATGCGCGGCCGTGAGCGGAAGTGACCCGTGATCCGTGACCTGTAGTCCTTGGGGCAGTGACCAGTGACTCGTGAATTGTCATTGCTGCGGCGGCGAAGATTTTCAGTTCCCGCTTTCTGATTCGACGTAACCCAATCCTAATAAATGAACCCCAGGAAACACAGACGGAAGTCTGTGCCACGCAGAAGATGATTGCGGTGGATCCCCACCCCCCCCCATATTTTTTGTAAGAATGTGATTCGATGGGAGTTAAGTGGTCGTGGTGCGTTAAGAATATCAATCTACAGGGGATAGTATTTATTGGCCGGTGGTTAGTGCATAGCCAAGACAGAAAAAGCAGATTCCTCGGTTCCCTCGGAATGACAACCAGCGAGGGGTGGCGCCACCCGGGGTGTTTTGCGCAAAGAGTGCGGAAAGTATTGAAAGGGTTGGGGATGGCGTTTTGTCTTGTGCAAAAGAGTGCGGAAGAGTATGAAAACAAAGGAAGCGTAAGTTCCACGGAATGAACTTGATGCGGACTCTTGGCAAGAGCAGTGGAGGGGCTGCAGAGGCGGGCGGGTAGCGGAGGCAAGGCGGTGACTCCTTTCTCCTCCGCGATGAAACAAAGCATAGCACACTTCTGCTTATTGTCAAGTAATAAATATAAGTCGTTACGGGCGAGTGGGTTGCGGATGTTCGGTTCGAGTTCGGGGTTGAACCAGAAAGGAAAGGTCAAAACCCGCACCCTGAAAACCGCAGGGATGCGGCACCCAAGAGTCTCTCACCGCGTCAGGAGTGCTCCACCCGCCACTCTGTATTTGTACGAGGTATGTACGATATGTAATTGTTGGCGCGGATTAGATTTTGGCGAAGCACAGGCCCACCTAGGCCAATGGCGAGCGATATCTATCGGGATACGGTACGCGGTCCTGTTGCCGAAGTTTTTTTTGCCTGCCCTAAGCTGAACGCAGATTCGGACGGCCAACCTAGCAATCGGCGCGTGTCGCTGGACAACCTAAAGCTTGGGAAATTCGTCAGAATCACCTTGCATAGGTCAACTGCTCTGCCCCACACAGTTTGCTCTGATGTCTTTGGAAGCGCTCGAGCTACGCCGGATTTGATCCATTCTTCCATTTCGCTTGGCTTGTCGTGAAAACTTACGTAAAAGACCAAGACTTCCCGCCACCAGTCATCGCCACTTAGAAAGGTATCAAGACTTCGGCTCGCTCGATCATGGTGCAGCCCCATTAAATCCTTAGCCGCCAAGAATTCTTGGAATGAAAGATGTGGAAATGACAGAATTGAGCCGGTTGGGACTAGAAGTCCGTCAACGATCAGTTCGCTGAGAACTTCACCCTTCTTGTCTTGCAGACCAGATATACTCCCCCTTACAGCCGAGTAGACCTCGGCGGGAGAACAGTCACGCTTCTTCTCATTATGCAACATGCCGGCAAGATGATTCAGGACGGCGAGCTTCGTCGCCGATCTAAACTTGGAACCACGGTTGATGTTTTTTGCTGCGTCCCACCCGCCAGCCAGTAGCCGAACGAACATTTCGTATAGCCTTGGGCGGCTCTCAGGTAGCCCTTCATGACCGTGTTTGTACACCGCAAGAATCAGCGTCCCGAGCAGCGGCACCTTCATAAGAGAGCCTAAAGAGGGCACTTGCTTTAACTTTCCGTAAAAGGCCGATATCTTGGATTCGTCGCCATCCAGCCATTTCTCTGTAAGCTGCCGGACTTCCTGATCATCAAAAGCCTGTATTTCCAGCCGACGCAACCACGATAGCCAAGGACCACTCACATGGTCACGGGCTGTCATGATTATCTGCACCTTTGGTGATACGCCGGAGGCGGCAATGTTCGCAATCTCGACCTGACGAATATGACTCGGCACCTCATCTAAACCGTCGAGATACAGCCTGAGCGTCCACCCAGTTCGGGAATCACCTTCAGTGAGCTCCCGCCAGATGACAGCAAGCTCCTCCGACGCAAGAAAGGCCTTCTGAAATGATAGGAGCGGCCTGTCGCTTAGCCTGTGAAGTTGAATATATACAGGCAAGATCCTAGAACTCTGTTGCTCTAAAGCTTCTAAGTCGCGTAATGCATTCCATCTGCAAAAAGATGTCTTCCCATAGCCGGCCGGTCCCGTTATCAGGAGTGGCGCGACAGTTTGACCTAGCAAATTCTTGTCGAACTGAATCCTTTTGATCGAGTGCGCCGCAATCATCGCTGAAGGAACTCGGCGAGAGACATCTGACACAAGATAGAAATCCTGAAGCCTCATCTGTGACCGAATAAGAGAAAGCGGGTCTGAAAACAGAGTGGAGGCCAGCACGTTCGATGCGCTCACATGCTGTCTAAGTTTCTCGATAAAAGGAGCGGCTCGGTCGAGTAGTTTCGCGGACCGCTCGCGCAAATTAGGAGCTCCAAATAAAGTTACTGAGCTAGCTGCCGGGCCCTTTGCCAGTTCTTCCTCGGACAGAACTCCTCGAGCACGGGCTTCGTTATAACCAGAAGACCAAGCTCCGTGCAAATCATCTGCGAGGCTCAAGGCGTCTTGCGCGACGAGATCGGCCTCGTCGCCATCGGCAGCCTTCAACGAGACGACTAGATTGCCGAGGGTTCTGAAGAGATTCGCGAGCCGCCCCGCCTCCTGATCGCGCATCGGTCGCTCGAAATCTTTCGGTTCCGGCAAACCGACCTTGAGACTGTGCGAGCGCAGTATAAAAGCAAGTCTCGGTTGGACAAACAGCGCCCGCAGGCTTTTTCCGTATGCGGTGGAAAACCCTTCTTGGACAAGCAGTCGCGCAACAGAATGGTCTCCGTCCAACTCATCCCTCAGAGACTTAACATGCGCCCCTAGGAATTTGACATTGGCGAGTAGAAAGTCGGGCCAATATGTCTTGAATTTAAGTAGCAGGTCATTACCGCAAATGAAGGCAACCTGGCCAGATCGTGTCTTGAGGCTCCCGCTGATTGACTCCATTGCCTGTGGCGAACACTCGTGCGGTGTGATGACGTACGCACGGGAAACCGGTTGGGTCTCCCCCTGCTCATTCAGGATCGGCGTGTCTAAAGATTGTTCGACCTGATGGAAAACCGTCCTTGCGCCGGAACCGGACTCCGCAGAACCTGAGATCTTGCCGTTCTTTATCACGCAAGCATTGAGGAGAGTTTCGCCCATTGGGCCCTTTGAGCAAAAGACAATGTCCTTCCCTTGCTCCAGAGCCCCATGCGTCGCGCGAACGTTGGTGCATCCAGGCATCTTCATCAGGAGCGCTTCGACAGCCCGGCGCAGTGCATCTTCGTTGTCGAACCCTTCGATGAAACGTTTGAGATCATCTGTCACGTACGATTCCCCTCTGTGGAGCATTCTATTCCAAAGCAGGTAGCTGTGATGAGCAATATCGAGTTCGCCAAATTATTACATTGTGGTAATTACTGCGTTTGCGCAAGAACACCGAGGCTAGCGACTGCCGAGATGCAACTTGCGCGATTTGCGACGATTTGCGTGTCGGTGCAATCCAAGGCGCGGGTGCGATCAGAGTTTGAAGGCTGCAATCGGATAGCGGGCACGATGTATTGTGCCCCTACAATTACGACGAAGACGGAGGCAATAGAGATGACGGCGAAAAACGAGGTGCGGGACTCGGTGCTCGAGGCGATTGGGAATACGCCGGTGGTGCGGCTGAAGAAGGTTGTGTCGCCGGGGATGGCGGAAGTGCTGGTGAAGCTGGAGTATTACAACCCGACGGGGTCGTATAAGGATCGGATGGCGCTGGCGATGATTGAAGGGGCGGAGGCGCGGGGCGAGCTGCGCAAGGGGATGCGCGTGGTGGAGTGGACGGGAGGGAGCACGGGATCGTCGCTGGCGATGGTCTGCGCGATCAAGGGGTATCGGTTTACGCCGATTTCGTCGGATGGATTTGCGGACGAAAAGCTGCGGACGATGCGTCTTTTCGGCGGGGACCTGGAGATTTTTCCGGCGGAAGGCGGCAAGCTGGCGCCGGAGCTTTATCAGAGGATGAAGCGGCGCGCGGAAGAACTGGCGCTGGAGCCGGGCACGTTCTACACAAACCAATTCAACAACCAGGACGCGATTCGCGCGTACATGGGAATCGGCAAAGAGCTCGTGGAACAAGCGGGGGACGGGCTGACGGCGTTCTGCGGCGGAGTGGGAACAGGCGGAATGATTGTGGGTGTGTCACGCGCGCTGAAAGAGGCTGGATGCAAGGCGCGGATCGTGGCGCTGGAGCCGGCGAGTTCGCCGGTGCTCACGACGGGGAAAGGCGGGGCGCACCGCGTCGAAGGGATCGCCGCGGGATTCCGGCCGCCGCACTTGAAGGACGGCGATTACGACGAGGTGCGGACGGTGGAGGAAGGTGCAGCGCGCGAAATGGCGCGGCGGTTGGCGAAGGAAGAAGGAATATTCGCCGGGACTTCGTCGGGGCTGAACGTTGCCGCGGCGCTGCAACTGGCACAAGAATTCGGACGCGGGAGTATTGTGGCCACGGTGGCTGTGGATACCGGTTTCAAGTATCTCGCAGGGGATCTGTATCGAGAGTGAGCGAATCCCGCGGGTTCCCAGCCTCCGACGAAGTCGAAGGCTGGGTTCACGCACTTTTACGATTAGGGCTTTTTCCTTGGCGGGGGTGACTTTTCTCCGCCCTTGATGCTGATCAGCGCCAGGAAATCCTTGGCGTTGAATGGATAGCGCCTAACGGACTGTTGTCCGGTGGTGCTCAAGGTGACGTCCACGCGGCGATTGTTGGCCAGAACGAGGACACGGAGATTGCGCAGCATTTTTTGGCGATCGGCGGGAGTCAAGTCGGGATTGTCCGCCACCTGTTCCTTGATTTGGTCGGCGGTGAGTTGCTCCTCTTCACCAAGCGGCTTCAGCTCAAAGTGGTCCGCAGGGACGCCGTGCTCCACCAGGAAGGATTTGGTGCGTTCGACGCGGCGCTCGGTAAGATGCTGGTTATATTCCGGTGTGCCGCGCGGATCGGCATGGCCGCTGAGGATTAGGTGAGCGTCAGGCATGTACTTCAGATAATTCAGGTAGTCCTCGGCCAAGGTCTTCAGGATGTCGGCCTGGCTTTCGAGCAAGCCGCCCTCGGGGTGATCGACGGTGGGCCGAGCGGTTTGGAAATAAATGCTGTGGAGCGCCAGTTTGGCTTCCAACTGCTTGATCTCGGGAGCCGGAGCAGGAGGAGGAGGCGGCGGAGCTTCCACGTCCACCGTAGTGGTGGAAGAGGCAGTGAGCGCAGGACTGCGGTCGTCATTTACGTTGCAAGTGACGGTGATATGGCCGGGTTGCGCGCCTTGTGTATTCAAGGTGGTGGAAGCACCGGTGCCAGAGATCTCGCCCGCGGAAGCGGAGTAGCTATAGATGAGTCTGCGGCCGTCGGGGCTGCTGGCTGTCGAAGTGATGGTTGAGGACCCGCCGGTTTGGACGGTGGCCGGATCCGCCGAACAGGAAATTACCGGAGGACGTGGCGCTTTCACGGTGAACCTGGCACTGCAGGATGCAGAACCACTTTTTCTGCCATCACTTAGATTGGCGGTGACTTCATAGGAGCGTGGCTCCAGGCCCGTGGTATCGATCTGGGCGGAGACATCGCTGCCAGTGACCTTCAGTCCGGTTCCGCTCCAGGAGTACGCGACGGTGCGCTTGGGATCGAAATTGGAGCCCGTGGCGGTGGCGGTCACCGGCTCGCCGGCGAAGACTTCAGTCGGCTGTACCGTGCAAGCTGCCGTGGGTGGCAGTGGAGGGGTTCCGCCGCCAAACGCAAAAACGAGGCCGGTCTGCGCTCTCAACCCTCGAACCTGCGTCAACGGCACAGAGGGGGGCCCATAACGGTAACTCGAGATTACATAATCGGCCCTGATCAAGCGAAGAGCAACGTGCCTGGAAAGGTTGATATCAAGACCGCCGCCGAACATGACGCCTAATTTATCCACATCGTGGAAAGCATCAGGGGTGAGGCGCTGATCCCCAACTAATACTTCAAGGAAGGGGGAAAAACGATGGTGCCGGAAGGTAAACTTTGGGCCGATAGAGAGGTTGGAGAAAGCAGCGTCGTCGATTCTTTTCGCGAGCCCAGTTTCACCGCTGCCCCAATGAGTGCTGGTATCAAGCGTGAGGCCGAGCCAGTTGTTGAAATCATAGGTGACGCTGGCGCCAGCGCCGCGGGGGTTGGATTCGAGGCGGCTGCTCAAGGGAAGCAAAGCTCCAGGAAGCTGACCATGGACATTCGCACCGGGATCAAAGAAGGAGTATCCGCCGAATAGTTCCCACTTCGGAGGAGGCTGCTCCTGAGCGGAGGCGCGAGTGGCAAACGCGCATAGGACACCGATGATTGCCGAAAGCAGCGTTAAGCGACGGGCAAGGCAGCCGTTTGAATGTGATGACATGCGAGTATTCCTCCGAAGTTCAACAACATTAAAATCATGCGTTTCTGGCCTGCCAGGTCGCGAGCCAGCGTTACGCTGGCTGACGACCGAACAGCTCACGGACACGGGGGTACATTCACCGTATCGCTGATCAATGTGACTGCGCCGATACTTGCCAGCGCCCTGCCATTTAGGGTCACGCCGGTGCTAAGGGAGATGGATGCCTGAGCCATGATGTTTCCCGCCATGGTCGTGCCTGTTCCAAGAGTCGCTGAACTGCCAATGGCCCAGAACACGTTCTGAGGCTGTGCCCCGTTGATTAGTTTGACCTTGCCACCGGCCGTCGTGAGTGTGGATGCTATTTGGAAGATCCAGACGGCATTC
Source organism: uncultured Acidobacteriota bacterium (assembly GCA_963718945.1). Lineage (GTDB taxonomy): Bacteria > Acidobacteriota > Terriglobia > Acidiferrales > UBA7541 > Acidiferrum. The sequence goes on from CAVRAJ010000006.1 coordinate 192,191, forward strand.
GGATCGCCGCCGCCGTCGAGGGTGAGATCGCCAGTTATACCCAGACTGGGCTGTGCGACAGTTGTATAAACGCCAGGGGCGAGAGTTTGCCCGCCCACGTCTGGGGGAAGATGGGTGCCTACTGGTTTTCCGGCGGCGATGTTATATGCCGTGGTCAACTGGCCTTGAGCTGTTTGGGCGACGGCATCGCCAGAGTGCAAGGTGCCCGTTAACATTCCCGGCGGAAATCCCACTATCGCAGTTCCTGCCCACACGCCAACATCGCCACTTACGTTGGTAGGCGCGGGGACCGTGGAGGTATTGGTGACCGTAGAGCCAGCCAAAATTCCGAAACCGCAGCCAGGCGTTCCAAGGGCAATGGGCCCCGGGCAGGCGGCCGCAGACGTTGTGAACATCCACACGAAATCCGCTGTGAGGGCGTTGCCGAACTGATCTTGCGCCCCGGCGGTAATAGTGGCGGTATAAGGGGTGTTGAGTGCAAGAGGTGCCGAGGGAGTAAAGGTAGCAACCATATCTGTTGAGTCAAGAGTGACTGTTCCGATTACGGGAGTCGTACCGGCCGCTAACTTAAAGGTGCCAGTACTGATCGTTGAAGGATTCATCGCCTTGCTGAATGTCGCGGTGACAACGGCGCCTTGGCAAATGCCTGTAGCGGCTCCCACCGGAACGACGGAGAGCACGGTAGGCGGGGCTAGGGGGGCTGTGGCGTTCCCTGTTGCAGCATTCTTGTCGGGGTCGCCGCAGCCTGCCATTAGGACGGCCAATAAGAACGCCGGAATCCAAATTTTGGTGACATTAGATTTACGCATTAGGTTCTCCTCTTTACCCCGTTACAAGGCGTTCAAAATCACTGGCTGCGGCCCTGGAGAGACGCGAAACGTCCGGTTTCATTGACCGGTCATTGAGAAACGTTGAAATGGTCTGCTAGGAATAACAACTCTTGATTTTGTTGTCTGTTCAATATGGTACTAAGTCGAAATTCAGCACGGACGCAGTCGAAGACTCGGGCGCGGCCTGAAGATAGCTGAGTAGATGGGGCTCCGTTTTACTTGAGTTTGACGCTTAGGAGAGCGCTGAATTGTTCGAGGTGTAGAGCTTCGACACCTTTAGTGATGGCGGAGGTGGTGTGGGCGGAATGAGATTTCCGATGGACGACGAGTAAGTGCGCAGGATTATTGCGGAGACCTTTCTGAATGGAGAATAGCGAAGAAGTCGATTGAGGGTGAATCGTTTTTGAGGCTTTTGCTTCGATTAGCCACAAGCGGCCACGGGGCCGAGGCAGGAGAACCTCGACTTCCACTCGTTGCTGATCGCGGAAGTAGCAGAGTTCACGGCGCACTCATTGATTTGTATTCGCCTTCATCCGCTCGCTGACGACGAAACCTTCGAACAGGGGGCCGAGAAAAGGAGAACGATTGAGTTCGTCTGCGGAGCGAATGCCGAGGAGATGGCAGGCAAGTCCGAAATCGGCCCAATAGATTTTGGGCGATTTGATGAGTCTTTTACCAAGATTATCGAAGTATGCCGGCAAGAGAATGATTTCCCAGGTGGATTCCAAAATGTCCAGCCAGACAGCAATGCTAGGAACAGAAACACCGAGAGGAGAGGTCGGATCGGTTTTGTTGATCATCTGGCCGTAGCGGCTGGCGAGAAGCGCCAAGGAGCGGCGAAAGGTCACCAAGTTCCGGACATTGACAATCGCTCAAGAGGGTTGTTTCCCCTGCGCGACGGGGTCCGGTAAACACAACGCGAGGAAAGCGACGGCCGGCTTTCAGAAGGACGTGGGACATGGCACTCGAGAGCAATGCACCTGAGAAATGAAAACCATAACGGTATATTTATTAATAGGTAATTAGTAGGATGGCAGGGCCGCCATTGAAGCGGAAAGAGCGCAGGCGCGGGGTGGCTTGGCGGCCGATTCAAATTCTAAAGCGTAGTGCGAGCATGGCGTGCCATACTCATGCGACGAACAAAACATGTCTAGAGGAACGAGAATTATTCGAAGGCGGGGAGGAGGGGAAAATGTCGTGAAGGAGCAAGTATAGAGAGAGACTCCAGCCTTCGACAGAGTCGAAAGCTGGAGCGATTGCATTACAACTGATACATCCGAGCTTCAGGGCTTTTTCTTGGCAGGATGCGTTTTTTCTCCGGCCTTGGTGCTACTTAGTGCCAGGAAATCCCTGGCGTTGAACGGGTAGCGGCGGACGGACTGTTGTCCAGTGGTGCTGAGAGTGACGTCCACGCGGCGATTGTTGGCCAAGACCAGGACGTGCAGGTTGTCCAGCATTTGCTGGCGCTCCGCCGGAGTGATGTCAGGATTCTGGGCGATCTGTTCCTTGGTTTGCTCGGCGGTAAGTTGGTCCTCTTCGCCATAGGAGCGGGTGTCAATGTGGTCTGCGGCGACGCCGTGCTGCACGAGGAAACTCTTGGTGCGTTCCACGCGGCGCTCGGTAAGGCCCTTGTTATATTCCGCGCCGCCGCGGGGATCGGCATGGCCGCCAAGGATCAGGTGGGCGTCCGGTTTAAAGGTCAAATATCGCGTGAAGTCTTCCGCCAGTTTGACCAGAATCTGTTCCTGGCTGCCGAGCAAACCGGCGGTGGGGTTCGCCGCAGTGGGCCGAGCGGTCGCAAAATAAATGCTATGAAGCGAGAGCCGCGCTTCCAGCTCGACCTGCTCCGGCGGAGGCGGGGGTTGCTGGACTTCAATTCCCAGCTCGCAATCCGCGGCGCCACCGCGGCCATCTTCCACGTGGCCATCGACGGTATAGTTTCCCGGACTTAGGCCGGCGGTCTCGAATCGCACGGAAGCATCGCTGCCGCGGACTCGGCCGCCGCTGGATTTCCAGGAATAGGTCAGGGGATCGTTGTCTGCATCGGCAGCGGTTGCGGTGATGTGCACTGCGTCGCCGGCAGCGACCGAAGAGCGGTCCGCAGAGCAGCTCATCGTGGGCGGATGATTGGGCGGCGGCTCAACGCGAATGGCCTCAGAGCAATCCGCCGAACCGCCGCGCCCGTCGTCGACGCGGACATTCACGGTGTACGTGCCCGGCGTTGCGGCGGACGAGTTCCATCTCGCTTCTGGACCGCTGCCCTCGACGGCACCGCTGGTTGAGGTCCAGGAATACGTCAGAGGATCGCCATCGGGATCGCTAGCGTCCGCACGCACAACGACGAAGTCTCCCGAGCCGGCGTAGATCGAAGTTTTGTCAGCGGAACAGGAAGCCACCGGGGAACGATTGGGAGGCGGAGGAGGCGGAGCATTTCCACCGAAGCGGAATACAAGCCCCGTGGAAAGACGCACATTGCTCTGCCAGCCGTGATCGCCAGTGACGGAGGTAGGATCCTGGAAGCGGGTGAGCAAGAATTCGGCCTGAAAGAGGCGCAACGCCAGGCGATGATTCAGTCTGTAATCCAATCCGCCGCCGGCAGTCATGATGAAGGCCGTTTCCGTGGGAAGCGGGATGCAGGCATAAATAGGGGCGCTACAAATGTCCAGCGTGACCTCGCTGGCGTGTGCGGCCCCGCCGAGAACCTGTAGAAACGGAGTGAACCGGCCATGATCGCGGAAGGAAACGCGGGGGCCAAACATGAAAGTGAAGACCTGGCCATCGGCGTCCACAACGCGAGAAGGGCTGAAACCCAGGCCAGGGCTGTTGAATTTAAGAGAGTCGGCCCCGAAGCCGGCAAAATCGAAAACCAAGCCGAGGTGATTGTTCAGATTGTAGGCCAAAGAGGTGCTGCCACCGTTCATGGACTCGATTCGGTTGCCAGTGCTATACGGCAGAGCGCGCCAATAGGAGTAGCCCAAAAAGAGCTCGACCTTTGGAGTAGAGTCGCCGTGATCTCTCCAACGATGCCCGTGCCTCCCCGAATGCTTGCCTCCTTCTTCACCTGCACCAGCAGGCTCTTGAGGCAAGGGCGCGGCCGTCACGGCGAGCGCCGAATTTGCAACAGGCGCGGCCGGGAGACCAGGAGCCGCGGTGACGCTCGCGGACGCGGCCTTTTTGGATGTGTCAGCGGACTTGGGCGTGTCAGCGGACTTGGGCGTGCCGTCCGCGAAAAGCGCAGGCACCAGGAAAAAAGCAATCGTTATTGTGGGAATAATGCGTGTTCCCAATTTCATTTTCGCCTCCAGAATCGTGCCTACTGGCTGCGAAGCGGGGCAAGAAAACCCGCCTCGCGGCCGAACATCTTGTGTATCGCGCGTGCGCTTCGAATGACCCTGCGTTACGGCGCAGGAACGGTAACCGTGCTGGCGTTTATCGTGGCCGAGCCTGCCCCTCCGGCCGCGCCGGAGAACATTCTTCCGGTCACTGCTGCTCCGGTATTGATCGTGATGCTGGTAGCAGCGAGCACATTTCCTTCGAAGATGGATGTGACGCCGAGCGTCGCGGAAGTGCCCACTTGCCAGAAGACATTGCCTGCCTTGGCACCGCCGGCCAGGATTACTTGAGAACTGGTTGCTGTGGTGAGTGTGGAGCCCATCTGGAAGATGAAGACAGCATTGGGGTCGCCCTGAGCGTCGAGAGTGACATTGTTGTTTGGTCCTGCTCCCGATATCAAAACAGACGTCGAGTTGGTATAAAGGCCGGGAGTGAATGTCAGCCCTCCCATATTTCCAGGCAAGGTGATGGCATTCGCCGAGCGGCTGACGGCATCGTTATATGCAGCCAAGAGATCGGCTTGGGCTTGCGTGACGATTGGATCGTTGACATGGATCGTACCGTTCACTTGTGCTGGCGGTATGCCCTGTGAAGTGCCCGGGGCCAATCCGACGTTGCCGTTGATGACCACAGGTCCGGTGCTGCTGATGGATGCCGTGGCCATCACGGCAAAACTGCCCGCGGAACCGAGGTTAATCGTCGCTGGACCGGCGGCGCCAGCTGCGGCGCCCGTTGTGAAATTCCACGGATCAGGCGGAGTCGATGCGGGCCCGCTGGCCAAAGCGTTGCCCGACAGGTCCTGGACCATATTTGAGATCGTGGCCGTGTATTGCGTGTTGGCCGTGAGATTTGCAGAGGGCATGAACGTTGCGATCTGGCTTGCGGAATCGTAAATAACGGTGCCGCTCACGGGAGCTCCGCCTACGCCGGCCACTGCCAGCGTAAAAGTGGCGTTGGTTATCGTCGTGGGATCCATTGCTGTGCTGAAGGTGGCGCTAACGGCCGTGTCGATGAAGACGTTCGTGGCTGCGCTCGCTGGATTGGTGAGCGTGATCGTTGGACCCACCAGATTGGTGGCAACGCCGGTCGTAAAGTTCCAGACGAAATTGGCGGTCAGGGCGACGCCTGTGAGGTCTTTAGCGGCAGTGGTGATTGTGGCGGTGTACTGCGTGCTCGCGGTGAGATTGGCAGTTGGGGTAAAGAGTGCGGTATTGCCCGCGTAGGAAACGGTTCCGGGGACTGCAGCTCCCCCGACCGTGGCCGCTACCGTGAAAGTCCCGGCTGCGGAAATTGTGGACGGGTCCATAGATGCGCTGAACGCAGCGGCAACCTTTTGATTGAGAGGCACATTAATCGCCGCGTTAGCTGGATCCGTCGAAGTCACTGTTGGCGCGCTAGCGTTTGGCGAGATGCCTGTTGTGAAACTCCAAGCATAGTTGGCAGGCAGTGCGTTGCCTTGGGCACTCTGGGCGGCGGTGGTAACGGTAGCCGTATATTGAGTGCTGGCCACGAGTGCGGCAGTTGGTGTGAAGATAGCCGTATTGCTGGACGAGTCGTAGGCGACTATGCCTGGCACAGCAGTTCCGCCGGTCGTGGTAGCCAGCGTGAAGACTCCCGCCGCCGCGATCGTGGAAGCAGTCATCGGAGTGTTAAAGGTCGCAGCAACTTTCTGGTTAAGCGGAACGTTGGCGGCTCCACTAGCGGGGGCAGTGGAGGTGACGGCTGGCGGAGGCGCGGTAGTGAACGTCCAGACGTAACTGGCGGCTAGTGGAGCGCCAGTAGTATCCATCGCGCCAGTGGTAATCGTAGCGGTATACAAGGTAGAGACGGCCAAGCGCGATGCCGGAGTGAACGTTGCCGTGGTTCCGGAGTAGTTGACTGCGCCGGTGACCGGAGTCGTGCCCGGCCCTGTCAATGTGAATGTTGTTGTGTTGATCGTTGAGGCTTCCATCGGGACGCTAAACGTAGCCGAGAGAACGACACCTTCTGCGACGCCAACGGCATTGCTTGCCGGAACGGTGGGAGGAACCACTGCCGGAGGCAGAGCCGTAGTAAAGGTCCACACGAAGTTGGCTGCCAGCGAAGCGCCAGAGGTATCTTTTGCTCCGGTGGTAATGGTGGCCGTGAACAGAGTGCTGTTGGCAAGGATTACGGTGGGCGTAAACGTCGCTGTGTTGCCTGTGTATGTGACGTTCCCGGCGACGGGGGTCGCTCCCGGCCCGGTCACTGTAAAGGTTGTGCCGGTGATGGAGGCGGCGTTCATGGGCCCGGCAAATGTTGCGGAGATCGGCGCGCTGACGGCCACAGCAGTGGCGCCGTTTGCGGGAACCGTGGAAACTACCGTAGGAGGCGGAGCCGTCGTAAAGGTCCACACAGAGTTGGCGGCGAGTGGCGCGCCAGTGGGATCTTTCGCTCCGGTGGTAATCGTGGCGGTGAACAATGTGCCGTTGGCGAGATTCAACGTCGGCGTAAACGTCGCTGTAGTTCCAGAATACGTAACGGCGCCAGCCACGGCAGTAGCTCCTGGGCCGGTCACCTTGAACGTAGTGGCCGTGATGGTTGCGGGGTTCATAGCCTCGCTGAAGGTAGCGGTGATTGTCGTGTTGACGGCCACGGCGGTGGCTAGATTTGCCGGAACGGTGGACACAACCGTAGGCGGCGGTGCCGTGGTAAACGTCCAGATGAAATTGGCTGCCAGGGCGACGCCCGCCGGATCTTTCGCGCCAGTTGTAATCGTGGCCGTGAACAGGGTGCTGTTGGCAAGGACTGCCGTTGGCGTAAACGTCGCCGTGGAACCGGAGTAAGTGACTGCGCCCGCTACCGGAGTTGCGCCCGGGCCAACCACAGTAAATGTAGCGTTGGTAAGCGTGAGCGGGTTCATCGGCTCACTGAATGTGGCGGAGACTAGAGTGTTGACGGGCACTGTAGTGGCGCCTGCAGCCGGGACGGCGGAGATAACGGTCGGCGCACCGGTCGTGAAGGTCCAAACAAAATTTGCGGCGAGGGCATTGCCGCCGGGGTCTGTAGCTCCGGTAGTGATAGTGCCGGTGTATACAGAATTCGCTGCGAGCGAGGCGGTCGGTGTGAACGTGGCCGTCGTCCCCGAGTAAGTTACAGCGCCGGCTACAGCGGCGGCTCCTGGCCCGGTCAACGTGAACGTTGACGTGTTGATGGTGGCCGGGGCCATCACCGAACTAAAAGTTGCGGTGACAGTGGCGTTAAGGACTACAGCTGTAGCGCCATTCGCGGGAGATGTGGCGATCACCGTGGGTGACAGCGGACTGGATGCTTGTTCCCGGCCGCAACCGGCCACAAGAGCTAGTAGTACGAACGCCACCAACGATATTTTCTCAAACGCGAATTTGCGCATTAGTTTCTCCTCTTCACCCAGTTACGCGGCGTTCGACAGTGATAGCAGCCGCCTCAGACGGATATAAAAACGAAACTCAAGATTTCAGAGGCTGGTTAATACGGGAGGGAGTCCAGCAGCCGTTCTGTGTATATACCGATTCATTAGTTCAAGCGTCTGTGCAATAGTGAACACATTCGAAAAAAACAATAAGAAAGTTCTTTTTTTCTGTACCGTTTTGGAACATATCTCGTTAATAGTATTGCGAGAGGCGTGCGGCCGCGAATTTAGTCAAGGCGGAGAGAAGAGATATTCACTCTATCCAGGCCGGTCACTGCGCAGCGGCGAAGTGAAAGGAAAAAGCGCGGGTCGTCGAACAGTGCAAAGGCAGTTATTCGGACGGAGCGAGAAAAAAACTCCGAGAAATCTCAGCTAGCATCTTGGACTTCTCGAGAGCCGCGAGGTGAGCCGGCGGATGTTTTCGATTCGAAGAGCGGGCACGACATGCCGTGCCGCTACGACGGACAAAACATGCACGAGGGCCGGAGAATTATTCAGCGCTGAGGGGAAGGAAGTATTGGGTGCCTTTTACGGGTTCCTGGAGGCGCTTGAGCAGGAGTTGGAGGTCTTCGCTCCGCTCGACGAAATCAATGTCGGAAGTGTTGATGACGAGCAGGTCGGAGGCGGCGTAGCGGAAGAAGAAGTGTTCGTAGGCGCGGGCGACTTCCTCGATGTATTCGGGGGAGATTTGAGATTCGTCGCGGGAGGCCTTTTTGGCGATGCGTGCGCGGAGAACTTCGGGCTTGGCTTGGAGATAGATGACGAGATCGGGAGCGGGAATGCCGGCGGTGAGGGACTCATAGAAGCGGTCGTACAGCTTGAGCTCTTCGTCATCGAGATTGAGATTGGCAAAGATGCGGTCTTTTTCGAGGAGGAAATCGGAGAGGATGGGGCCCGGAGCATCGACGGCGAGAGCTTCGCGGCTGCGCTTTTGGCGCTCGATGAGGAAATACATCTGGGCGCGGAAAGCGGCGCCGGCTTTTTCTTTGTAGAAATCGGCGAGGAAGGGATTGTCTTCGCAATCATAGACGCGGCGGGCGTGAAGACGCTCAGCCAGAATTTTCGCGAGAGTGGTTTTGCCGACGCGCAGCGGGCCTTCGATGACGATGAAGCGAGGAGATTGCGGGCCGCGCTGCGGTTGAGGGGCGCGCTTGGCTGCGGTGGATTCGTTGGCCGCCATTGTTTCGAGGAGCCTCTGGAAGAACCTCGGCGTTGCCGGGGTCTATGGACGGGATTATAGCAGAGTCGTTCTCACCGCAGAGGCCGAGACGCGGCGGTTTATCTGGGGCGTGGCCGATTGAGGGAAAGCGGGAGTAAGGCGTTCGCATTCCAAATTCGAGTAAAGAGGCGGCACGGCGATGCCCGAAAAGTGAAAATTTGTTCACTTTAGGGGCTAGTACGGGTGTCCTAAAAGAGACAAACGGAAGGGCCAAAGGAGGGTACTAATAAGAATGTGACCAATGGGCCAGTGCTACCTGCCCTTTGGGTCAGTATACTCTCCAAAGTTGAGAGTGGGGACCGATGTGCAGAGCTTTCAACTACTGAGGTGAAAAATGCTGCTGGCCACTATACTTTTATTTTGCCCCTTTCCGCAGAATGGGGAGGCTGTAAAGGCAATAACGGAGCGCCCCGCAGGCGTGTCCGCGGAAGCAACGAAGGATTCTTCAACCTCGAAGGCGCTGCCGTCCACCCCGGAACCCAAGATTAAGAGCGATGTGGAAATTGCGGATGCCTCGAATCCCGCGCCTGCAAATCCGGCTGCGGCGACGGATGCCATCGCACCGGGGAATCCCTCCCTGGCCATTAAGCCAGTGAAGCCGGCTTACAACCGCGAGTATGATAATGAGCGACAGAAGAAGGTTTGGTATGCGCTGACGATTGCATCGTCCGGCGCGGCGGCGTTTGACGCCTGGTCGACGCGCAGGGCGATTTCGAGCGGATACGGCATGGAATCCAATCCGCTGCTTCGGCCCTTTGCGCATTCCGGGGCGCTCTACGTGGCAACGCAAGTCAGCCCACTGGCCCTGGATTTCGTCGGGCGCAAGATGATGACGAGCCGGCACAATTGGATGCGCCGGATGTGGTGGCTGCCGCAGTCGGCGGGAACCGGAATGTCGCTGGGCGCGGGCGTACACAACGTTGGCGTGGTGCCCTCGCACTAACGCGCTGAAACAATCGAGAAAAATAAAAGCGTCCCGACTGTACCGGGACGCTTTTATTTTGCGCGGAGGCGGATGTGGATGTGGAAACTTGGCAACCACAAGCCTTTTTGCCGGCTGCCTCTTACCGACTACTTGCCGACGACCAGGATTGCGAAGGTGCCCGGTTTCATTTTGCCGCGGCGCTCACCGGGAGCCGGGGGATCAAATTCGGCGGAAGAGAGAAAGATGTTGTGCGTTTTTAGATCGAGGCCCATCGTGCGGGCGGATCGCTTTGTGGGGACGTTTTCGATAACGGTGAACTTATCGGGGGAGTCTTCGTGAATGACGGTGAGATTGCCGTCGCCGCAGGAAGCGAAGGCGAAATCCGTAGCGGGATCGAAAGCCGAAGCGTCCGGACCTTGGCAGATCTCGGGGGTCGCGACGACTTTTCCAGTGTCCGCATCGGTGACCGCCATAACCTTTTCATCACAGACGGAGAAGAGACGGCGGTGTTTGAGGTCCATGGAGAGGCCGGAAGGCGACTTACAAGGCGCGAGCGGCCAGCGGTGCGTTTCGGTGAGTTTCTGCGCATCGAATTCGACAAGTTCGGATTTGTCTTCGATATTCACGTAGATGCTGCCCTTGCCGTCGGCGACGGCGAATTCGGGCTTGCCGCCGAGAGCGAGGGTTCCGGCGACAGAACCATCGGCCCCGTTGATCGCGGTGGTATTCTGGCCGCGGCCGTTCATGGTAAAGACGCGCTTGGTGACGTGATCGTAGACGATGGCGTCGGGATTGGTATCGGTCTTCACCGTGCCGAGAGTCTTCAGGGACTTGAGATCGAAGATGACCGCTTGGTTGGCGCGGCCGGCGCTCACAAAGCCTCGGTCGAGTCCGGGAGCGAGCGCGATGCCGTGGACGCCAGCCGTATCGGGAATATCACCCTCGATGGCGTAGGTGTCGGCGTTCATGACAACAACATGGGAGCCATGAGAAATGTAGACCCGGCGCGCGGCGGAATCGACGTCGAGATAGTCCCAGCCTTCATCGCCGGGAACCGGAACTGTTTTGATGAGGTGATAGCTGGAAGAGCCGGGCGCTGGCGCGGCGGCGCGCGAGAACAAGCCGGCGCAGAGAATCATCGCGACGGAGAGGGAACCGAGGATTGTTGGGACTGCAATACTCTTACGCATGCTGTTTCTCTCCTGGAATGCAGCGCTCGTGATGGAAATCGAGCGTACCTATCTATACAGCGGTCAACCTAAACCCAGGATAAATGACCGGCGATTGGAAACGGGCTGTTCGATTCGCGTACCCGGTGCGCGTACTTTGCGAGTGAAGATTGCGGGCTTGCCGGGTTCAAGTTCGAAGAATGATTAATCTCTACCACTAAATAGCATACCAGCGCGTTTTCCGCCCGAACCGATCAAGGTAGGGAGGCATCTAATCCGAGAAGAAGGAATAGCTGCCGAGCCAGCGCCAAGCATCGAGACTTAGAATCGTTGACATTCAAAAAAGGGATGATTATACTCCCAAAAATGATTAGTTAACCGATTTAGCTGATGGTGCACGGCAATTCGGCGATTCTTTTGAGGGGAGGAACTGCCATGATGTCATCCAAGATGACCCTTCGTGGGATTCTGCTGTTGGTTTGCTCGATTTTTCTTGCAGGCTCCGCGCGCGCGCAGTTCAAAGCCAGTATCCAAGGTACTGTGACCGATCCTAGCGGCGATGCTGTCGCGAAAGCAGCAGTCACTGTCACGAATCAAGACACAGGGGTTAGTCACGAAGCTGCGACATCGGATGCAGGGTTCTATCGCGTAGGTCAGCTGCCTCCCGGCAGGTACAGCGTCACGATCAAGGCTGATGGTTTCAAGGAATCAGTAACCAAAGATGTGATGGTGGAGGCCGAGCTGCCTCGAGGATTTGATGTTCGGCTGGAGATCGGGGCGATCAATCAGGAAGTGACCGTAACCGCGACCGGCGGCGGCTTGCAGACAGAAGACGCCAACATCACTGGGACCATCACAAATGAGGAACTCCAGCGACTCCCGGTGTTTGGACGCGACCCATACGAACTCTTGAAGATTACACCCGGTATTGCCGGCGACGGTTCGCGGAGCGGAGCTGGACTCTCGGTTGGGTTTCCGAATGGGCACGGCGCAAACAGCGGGGGCACTTCCGGCGGCACGGGCGGGTCGAACACCGCGATTTTCCAAACGGAAAACCAGCAACCTATTAGCGCCAACGGCCAGCGCGTAACTTCGAATGATTATCTGGTTGACGGTGTAAGTGTAAACAGCTTGCAGTGGGGCGGCGCAGCGACAATCACGCCAAGCATCGAATCGGTCCAAGAAATAACCGTGTTGTCAGTTCACTACGACGCGACCGATGGCCGAAGCTCCGGTGCGCATATCAAGGTAGTTACAAAGTCCGGTACGAATCAATTTCATGGCGCAGGTTTTTTTCAATACCAGTCACCGGGACTCAATGCCTACAATAAATTCAACGGCTTCAACGCAAACAACGACACGCCCGATCCAGTGGTACGCGACCAGAACGCTTTCCGCCAATTTGGGGGCAACCTGGGGGGACCGATTCTAAAGGACAAGCTCTTTTTCTTTTTCAACTATGAGGGGCTTCGCGACAATCTCACCACTTTCCAGAATGGCTGGGTGGAAACGCCGCAGTTCGATCAGTTGTTGCTAAATGACAGGCCGGGAACTCCCGTAGCCACAATTCTTTCCTCTAGCGGGCTTGCCCCTCGAATCGCCCAAGTGCTTCCAACAAGTTGCAGTACGTTCCCCGTAGGCGCGTGCCAAGTCGTCGGTACCAATCAAATCAACATTGGTTCTCCCGGAGCGAGCTATGGGACGTATATCAATTCTTTTGGGTCTTCGACTAATCCCGCAAACTTGGTAGGCGGGGGATTAACGAACGTTCCAGAGTTCGAATTTGCTCAAATGAACCTTCCAGCGAACAATTCCGGCGATCAATACAATGCCCGCGTCGATTACACAATGGGCCGGAACACTATTAGTGCCTCCACATTCCTTACTTTTTTCAACAACTTAAGTGCGCAAGGAGCCGAGCAAGGACGGCCGATGTCCGATGTGAATTCAAAGCGCTTCAGCCCATCCGCGTTTCTTTCTTGGCTGTCCACTTTGTCCCCGACGATGACCAACGAGGCGCGCCTTAATTTCACCCGCTACGGGTTCAATCAACTAACTGCCAACCCCCAGACGAACTATGCACTCCCCCTCATCGAGATTCAAAATGCCTTCCCAGGCTTCGGCGATCGCATCCGGTACGGTTCGCCGCAGGGAAGCGGCAGCCCGGGTGTCTTTGCGGAAAACACGTTTGCTTTCCGCGACTTGGTCTCCAAGGTCAGGCGGCAGCACGTCTTCAGGTTTGGCTTGGAACTTACCCACGAGCAAGATAACGACAACACGGATATTGGGGCGGCGCGTCCCGACATGGTTTTTCAAGGGCCGTGGAACTTTGCGAACGGCACGCCGATATTCGAACAGATCATCGTTGACCCTCTAACAGGAGGCCCTCCGCAGACCGCTCGCTACTACCGGACTTCCGATTATGGGTTCTTCTTCCAGGACGATTGGAAGGTCCGCCCAAATCTCACTCTCAACCTTGGGGTGCGCTACGAATACTTTGCTCCGCCAACCGAAGCACGAGGTCATCTTGCGAATATCATCCCCGGAGCCGGGGCTGATGGGCTGTTGGATGCGATCGGGGTTAACCCCTCCCAGATGTGGACCTCTTCCAAACGCAACATTGGACCACGCCTGGGGTTCGCCTGGAGCCCAAACAAATTGCCTCCGTTCGGAAAGGAATTCAACAATCGATTGGTGATCCGCGGAGGATTTGGAATCGCATACGACCGGTTTGATGACGTCGCCTTCAATAATACACGCAACAATCCGCCTTTCGAGGCCAGTTACGGCATCTGCTGCGGCACAGCGGGTTCGCCCTTTGACGGTTTCGGAACGCCCTTTGTCAACGGGCAAATCACCTTCAACACGGCAACGAGCAATTCGCCGCTCGCGTATCCTGCCAATCCAGTGCTAGCCACGAGCATCAATCCCGCAACGAACCTTCCGAATATTTTGGCGGGTTTTGGACCTCCAGACGTGTGGTCGAATCCGACCAATATGCCGAGCCCATATATCTATCTATATTCTTTGCAGGCGCAGTACAGCCTGCCCGCCCGCTGGTTCGCGACTGTGGGATACCAGGGCAGCAGCAGCCACAAGCTGCTGCGGATCAAGGACCTTAAGTACTTCTATTCGACGCAAAATCCGGACATCAATAACGTCTTTACGCCGACACCGGACGTCAACGCCAACTTCAACGCTTTGAACACTCAGTTGCAGCACCAATTCGCTCATGGACTCATGCTCAACTTGCTCTACACCTACAGCAAGTCTTTGGATGAGCTCTCCTTTGAAGGGCCAGGTTTCGTGACTAATCAGACTTTTCCCACTGATTTGTCCAAGGAATATGGGCCTTCGGACTTCGACATGACACATAACTTCCGCGTGGTAGGCCTGTGGGATTTGCCCGTGTTCCGCGAGCGCCACGACTTTGCCGGGAAAATCCTTGGCGGTTGGGAATTGAATGGCGACTTCCAGTATCACTCAGGTTTTCCTTGGACACCTGTGGCTCAAAATACGTGCCCAGTCATTGGCACTAATGGGCTCTGCCCAATCCGCCCCATCGGTTATAGCGGTGGAGCAGGTGCCAGCCAATCGACCGATTCATTCTTGTCCCCTGCGACCTCGAATTTCCCAAAGGGCGGCACTAGCTACTTCACTCTGGCAACCTCTACATCGCCAAACGTGATTCCGGAACCAGGAATCGGCCGCAACTCCTTCCGCGGACCGCGCTTTAGCCAATTCGATTTTAGCCTGATGAAGCAGTTTGGATTGCCGAGCATGCGATTTTTGGGCGAGGGAGCCAATATTCAACTACGCTTGGACGCAATCAATGCATTTAACAAACTCAACCTTCAACCCTTCGTCTTCGGCAGCCCCTCGACTGTCGTTAGCTTTGGGAACGCTACTGTCAACAACGTTTTAGTTCCGGTTGCTAACCCGCAGTTCGGTATTGCCACAGGGGGCCTGGAGGGTCGAGTGCTCCAGTTAGAGGCGCGGTTCAGCTTCTAACCCCACCACCCCAGGGGCGCAGCTCGAAGTTGGAGAGCGCCTCCGTAGTTTGATCGAGGAAGCTGTCAACGAGCGGACTCATACTCTCCTCCTCGTTGACAGCTTTTTGTTTTGAGCTGCGTTGTTACGTTGAGCGGAAGCCGGCTTTTTGCATGGCGGATTGCGCTTCTGGATTTTTCATGAAGGTGTCCCACACAAAACCAGTGCGGTGATTTTCCGCCATCAGCATGGTGATGCCGAGGTCTATGCCCAATACATCCTGGTCATACCAGCCGGTAAGCGGATTAAAGGCGTCAACAAAGCCGTATCGCGCCCAGGCCTTCTCTCCCCATGGGCCGCGGATGTTGCGAAGGACGCGCATGCAATCGTCATAAAGAAACGCCAGAGAACCGCCCGTAGCGCAGGGCACAATGCTGCCGTCGATCGGCCCCTGCGGAGGCGGCCCGCCCCACGCTGTATAGCCTTTGACGTAATCGGAGGCGCTGATTCCCCACAGGTCATCGCTGTAATCCGGAAAGCGGTCATGCAAAGAGAGGCAGAAAAGTTTATGAGCCTTCGTTGCCTTGATCGAATTCTCGAAATAGTTCGCGTAGGCATCGCGTTTCTTGCGGAAATCAAACCATGCTTGCGAATATTGGTGCGTGAAAATCGGATCGTTTCCCGAAATATATTCAATCCCTTGATACTTGATGACGGGCCGAGCCCAGGCTTTCCAGGTATCCGCGGACAAGGGGTGAGTGGGCGAGCCAATCCCGAGGAGATAAATCATCATCAGCTCGCAGTAATGCTCCCAGCGGGCGTCCAGAAAACCCGACTCGGGATGCCAGCCCATCGAGAGCGTCGCGCCGCCATTCAGCATCCACGGCCAATCGACGCGCTCATAGATTTTTGTGGCGAGATCCTTAATTTCCTGGTCGGCAAAATATTGGCGAGCGGTGAGCACGCCGCAGAGGAGGAGCGAAGTGTCGATCGAGGACAGTTCGCATTTTTCCCAGCGCCGGCCGGTCTCCATGTGGATGAAGTGATAGTAAAAGCCATGTTCGTTCGGCAGCTCGTTGGACAAAAAGCGCAGCGTGTTGCGGACGCGATCGAGAATGTTGGCAGGCTTTCCAAAACCCCGATGGTCGCCGATGCATAGGCTTGTGAGAGCGAAGCCGGTGGCGGCGATGCTGGACATCGCGCGCGTGTCGTTCCCGTTGGCCAGCGCGCGGTCCTTCACCTGTCCCGTTTTCGCGCTTGCCTCGAACCAGAAAAAATCAAAGGCCGTGCGCTGGATTTCGTCCAGCAGCTTTTCGTCGGTCCCTTGATAAGGAGCGCCGGGCGGCACACGGAACGACTTTTGCGAGCGGGTTCCGCAAACTGCAAGCGGAGCAAACGGAGCGGAAAGCAGACCGAGGCCGCAAAGCCTGATGAGCTCTCTCCGGTCGTATAGAGAATGTTCGGCCATTTTGCCCACCTAGCCTACTTTGTAATCTCGAGCGTCGCCTCGGAACCGTGCGCGGAGTCCGGGCTGACCCAAATTCTCACGCGCGAAGGCTCGACGCCATATTTATTGTCGCCGTCCCAAAGCGCGAAGGCATCGGGGCCCAAATGGAAATTAACGCGCTGGGTCTCTCCGGCGGCCAGCTTGACGGGTTGGAATCCCTTGAGCGCGCGAACTGGTTGTGCCGTGCTTGTGCCTTCAAGGCGAACGTAGAGCTGAACTATTTCTTCGCCGGCTCGCGTGCCGGTGTTCGTGATGTCGGCGCTGACTATTAGCTCGGCCTTCGATGAACTTGCCGCGTCGCGAAGATCGCTGTTCAGCGTTCGGGCGCTCAACGAAATGGAGCTGATCTGCGGCGGCCCGAAGCGGAAGCTGGTGTAGGCAAGTCCGTACCCAAACGGAAACTGCGGACTGTTCTGCTCGTCGATATACCGCGAAACATACTTGACCGAGCCTTCCCAGGGAGGTTTGGTGAGATCGGCGTTGCCCGGAGGACGGCCTGTATTCAGCGTGTCGTAGTAAAGCGGCTCCTGCCCTACGGAACGGGGCCAGGACACGACGAGTCTACCAGTCGGGTTCGATTCGCCGAACAACGTTTGAACGAGAGCGGGGCCAGCCTGGACTCCCGGGAACCAAGCGGCAAGAACGGCAGACACGTGTTCAAACGCCCAGGGAAGCGTGAGTGGCCGCCCGCTGAACAGCACCAGGACGACAGGTTTTCCCGTGCCGACGATCGCCTCGAGGAGTTGTTCCTGGCGGCCCGGCAACCCGAGATGCGCGCGCGAGGCCGCTTCACCGGTCATGTCCGGGCCATTTTCGCCGAGCGCTACAAGCGCCACATCGGATTCTTTGGCATCGGCAACAGCTTCAGCCATTTGCTCATCCGAGCCCGTGGTGATTTCACTGCCCTTCGCATAATGCACGCGGTCCGCGCCCAATTTCTCGATAAGCGCGGCACGCATCGTAACGACGTCTTCAGGCCGGCCTTTCGCAGTCCATGAACCAAGCATGTTCGCGGCGTCATCCGCCAGCGGGCCAATGAGCGCAACACTCTTCAAGTCACTGGAGAGCGGAAGTAAGGCCGAGCCATTGCTCGAAGGCAAATTATTCAGCAGCACGAACGAGCGCTCGGCAGCTTCGCGCGCCAGCGCCACACTGTCTGGCTGAAGCATGGCCGCCGCCTCTTTCTCTTCGTCCGCGTAGGGATGTTCGAACAAACCCAGCGCAAATTTGAGGCGCAAAACGTCGCGAACAGCCTGATCCACATCCGCTTCGGGCACTTGGCCGGAACGCACAAGATTCGCGAGATTGTCGTGGTAAAAGCTGCTGACCATGTCCATCTCGACGCCGGCCAGAAAGGCCTTTCGCGCGGCGGTGGCCGGATCGTTCGCTATGCCATGCGGAATAAGCTCGGCGACGGAAGTCCAGTCACTATCAACGAGCCCGTGAAAACCCCATTCCTTGCGCAAGATCTCTTTGATGGTGAAAGAGTTTGCGGAAGCGGGGATTCCATTCAAGGAATCAAAGGCGGTCATAATCGAGGCGGCGCCTGCGTCCACTGCTGCGTGAAAGGGAGGCAGATAGAACTCTCGGAGCGTATGCTCGGAAATCTCCACGGAATTGTAGTCCCGCCCAGCTTCGGCTGCTCCGTATCCCACAAAGTGCTTGACGCAAGCGGCGACACTATCCTGATTGGAAAGCTGTTCGCCTTGGTAGCCGCGCACATAGGCTCGCGCCATTGCCGAACCCAAGTACGGATCTTCGCCGGCGCCTTCCGCCATTCTTCCCCAGCGCGCGTCCCGCGCTATATCAACCATGGGAGAAAACACCCAGCGGATTCCGGTTGCAGATGCTTCCCTTGCAGCTACGCGAGCGGCCTTTTGGACAAGCTCGGGGTCCCAAGTGGATGCCAACCCCAGAGGAATCGGAAACTCGGTGCGAAACCCATGAATGACGTCCTGACCAAAAACAATGGGGATGTGCAAGCGGGATTTTTCAACGGCGAGGCGTTGATACGCATTCGAATCTCGCGCATCGGTTACGTTAAATAGCGCACCGACCTCGCCTTTTTCGATCATCTCCTTGTACTCAGTGGGCCCGGTGACCGGACCTGCGGGCTGCCCGACCGAGTATTGAACCAATTGGCCGATCTTCTCTTCCAGTGTCATCTTGCGGAGAAGGATATCTATTTTTTGTTCGACGACGGGATCGTTCAGACTCGCATGGACCCCCGCGGCCTTGGATGCCGTGCCAGGCGCGGGCTCTTGTGCCTTGGCAGGCAAAGAACACAGCAGCAAGCAGGGGACAATTGCGATGCGAATGAGTGGGGTGAGCACGTTTTCAAGAACTCCGATTGTGCCGATGGACGCAGAATCGCACGCCCTGCTCGACGCTGAAAGTATCAACACCTTACTCGATTCCGGAGCATTTGGGCCAACAAGGGCAAATAATTCTGAATTCTTGATCCTTGCCCGGGCGCCAGAAAATCCTTATTCTTTTGGAATTCCCGCGCTGGCGCGGCCAAACAAATCCCTCGACACCTGGGCCGCCTCCCCAGAACGGCAATGATAAACCGATTAAGTTGGATACTCAAGCGAAGGAAGAGGCTCTGCCAGACTCATCCGAATTCTCGCAGTCCTTCGCCACGCTTAAGGCGTCAGTTTGACGGCGTGATCGTATCCGGTCATTTCGAGATAACCCACGCCGCTTAGCCGCATCTTTCCGCGGACGCCCGACAAAGTGATGGCTCCCTCCCAATAGGATGGGACAAAGTTAGTGTTCCCAGCGAGTTCTTGGTCGGCCAGAGCCGTGCGTGCGTCGAGTTCGATCCCCAGCTTCGGAATCGCAATCTTCCAGGCTATGGGATAGACCGCATGCGTGACGGGACTGGTCCAGGTTTGCGCGAGTGGCTGCAAGATAAAGTCGTTCACTCGCAGGTGCGTGGACTTACCTTGCGCATCAACGTAGGTGCCCGCGGAGAACGGATCGTGCGAACCATCCCTGCGCCGAATATGAAAGAGCATCAGCTCGGTGTTGTCATCGAGTTGCAGGCTCAGCCAGTCCCAGCCGGCCTGATCGGATTCCAGTTGGTGCGTGAAGAATTCGTGATCCATCCAGGCAAGACCGGTCACTCTTAGTGGTTCACCATTCAAGTCCAGTTGGCCAGCCACGGTCAGGCGCGTCAGAGAAAAATAGTAAGACGCGTGGCCAGTACCTTCGGCTTTTTGGCTGATGCCGTTTTCGCCTTGAATGACGGGAGGCTTTTTCGGATGAAGCGTTAGATGTAATTGAAACCGTTGATCGATGGCTTGCAGTTTCTGATCCGCGCCCTGCCACTGAATCTGCCAGTTGCCATTCCAGATGCGGGCGCTTGCTTGGCTGACGCCGGCGATGCCCGGACCGGCCCGATTGATTCTTTCGATGTGATAGAAATGCTGTCCGTCCAGATCGCTCAGCGCGAGATGCGCGAGATAGACATCCTGCACGTCCCAAGTTGCGGATTGCGCGGGATCACGGCTGACGGCTTGGCGGAAAAATGTCAGTTCGAAGCCATAACGATGACCGCTCGGGGATTTCAGATTCCCCGTGTAGTACCACCACTCCGTCTGGAAGCCAGAATGATTGAAATAATCTCTCGGGAATTCGAATCGATAGCCGGGCACCACCGTGCGGTATTGCGCGGCAAGCGGGTTGAAAAACAAGAGCGCCGCGGCCAGCGCGGCCAGCTTACTCTTCATGGACGGCCTCGAGGGGATTGAGCTGCACGGCCACTTGCGCGGGATACAAACCGGCCAACACTGTAGCCACGTATACCAGGCTGATAGCGCCCAGCAAAATGGCGACCGGCCAGTGGAATCGAATCGTCCAGCCAAAGGACTGCTTGTTGATGACGTAGATAAGGACGAGCGATAGCGCGAATCCCAGAACGAGTCCCGCGAAATTCGCGAGGAGGCCCAGCAGACCGGCTTCGACCAGAATCTGTTTGCGCACTTGCCCGGCAGCCGCGCCGAGAAAACGGAGCAAGCCGAGTTCGCGGCGGCGGTCAATGACCAAAGCAAGCAGCGCACCGGCAATGCCCATCACTGCAACAATCACGGCGACAGCCTCGAGCGCGTAGGTGATGGCAAAAGTACGGTCGAAAATCCGGATCGCTTCGGTGCGCAAATCGCGGTTCGAAGCGAGAAGAACACGATGGCCGGCGGACGCCTGGAGGATCTCCTTCCGCACAACCTCGATCGATACGTTGGGAGCCACGTAGACGGCCAGGCTCGAAGGAGCGGGGTCCGGGAGATAACGAAGCATTGTCTCGCGGTCCATCAAAATGGTGCCGCGCTCGCTGCCGTAATCGTAATAAACATCCGCGATGCGGAAGGCCGGACGCGCGGAGCCGAGAGGGAGCATGATAATGCCGCCCGCGCGCAGATGATGTTTGTAGGTGAATGGTTCGCTGACGAGGACAGCATCCGTATCTCGAATTTGCGCGAGCACCATTTCGGTGGGCCGGCCGGAGAAAAAATTCGAACGGTGTTCCGAACGGAAGGCGCTCACGTCCACTGATGCCAAAGTCGCGGGCATTCCATCGTAGCTGATTTCATAGGCGCGCAGGCGATCCACGCCCGCGACGCCCGGCAGTTTGCTGATCTTCTCCGCCAATTCCAGGGAAATTGTCGGGTGACGATCCGGAGCGGGTTCACCGGCGGGCCGCAGATAGAGATCGGCGGGAAGGCGGTTATCCATCCAGATCCGGACCGTTTCGCGGAAACTGCCCACCATGATTCCGACGGAAACCATCATTGCGACGGCGGTGGAAAGCGCGCCAACAAGCACGGAAGTGCGCCGGAGCGAAGCAGAGAGGCTTTGCGACGCCAGAAGAGCTTCCACGCCGAGAATTTTTCCGAGCCACCGGGAAGAGCGCGAAATAACAGCGTCCGTGAAAGCGGGCATCGCCAGCGCGGACGCGATCACGAGCAATACCGCCGCGAGATAGCCAAATACCGGTTTGCCTTCGATCGCAGGAACGCGCGCAGCCGCTGCCGCTGCGATGGCCAGGACAAGCGCAAGCCACAAATCGCGCGACTTGTGCACGCGGACGGAGTATTCGCGCCGGCCACGCGCCATGGCCTCGACGGGCGAAACGAACGATGCTTCGCGCGCGGGCGAGTACGCGGAGATAATCGCAACGCCAACGCCGATGACGAATGAGAGCGCGACGGACCACGCATTCAACTCGATCGATCCAGGACGACTGCTTACATAAAGTGACTCCACCGTGGCGGCCATGAGCTTCACCGCTCCCGAGGCCATAACACGGCCCACTGGGAGGCCAAGCGCGGCTCCCGCTAATCCAAAAAAGGCTGCCTCGCCGATAAAAGCCCCGAGCACTGCGTCGCGGCTGGCGCCCAAAGCGCGCACGATTCCGGTATCTGGGCGGCGGCGAACCACGGAGACGGAGATCGTGTTATAGATGAGAAACGCGCCCACAATCAGCGCAATGTAACTGAGCAGTTGCAGATTCCACCGGAAGGCCGCGAGCATCCGCCGATTTTCGTTTGTGCCCGCTCCTTCCGGCCGGACTTCGACGCCTGCCGGCAAGACCGCACGCAAGAGCTTTTGCCATTCTTCGAGGCTCGGCGTTTCTGGAACCCTTAGGAGGATGCGGTCGACGCGGCCGAAGCGGTTCAGCGCTCGTTGCGCCGCCGCCAGATCCATCACGATGGCGGACTCGTTGCCGTTCGAATCCGGATAAACGCCGCGGACTGTGAATTCGCGGATTTGATCGTTGATCAGCAGGTGAACTCGGTCGCCCGCCTTTTTCCCGAGACTTGCACCGACCCAAATGCCGTCCGCGTTCTGCAATGACCGCACGACATGTTCGGACGGCGCGGAAATTTCACTCAAGCTGGATTCAGAGGCAGCTCCTCTGCGCTCGGAGCTGCCTTCCGCAACCAGATCGAGGCCGATGAGCGGTAGAGTTTGCCTGGTATCGACCACGACTGCCGAGTCTTCGATTCGCGGTGAAATGCGAATGGAATAAGGAAGCGTCGCAAGCGTTCCCACGATTGCTTCTGGTACGCCGCCGGATGCGACGATCTCTATATCATTGCCGCCCGTCAGAGTTTCCATGGAGGCCCGGAAAGATCCAGTTGCCGCCGCTCCGGCGAGGTCGATCGCCAAAACCACTGCAACGCCAAGAGTTACGGCAAGAATCGTCAGGATGGCGCGCACCGGCTCTCGGATCAGCGGACGAAGCATCAAGCGATAAAAAAGGAATAGGCGTCCCATGTCAGCGAGGAGTGATCTCTTCTATTTTTCCATCGCGCATATGCACAACGGCGTCGGCGAGCGCAGCCGCTTCTGCGCTATGGGTGGCCGTGAGGGTTGCCGTGTTTAGTTCACGCGTCAGCCGTTTCAGAAGTTCGAGGATGACGTTACCCGTAATCGTGTCGAGATTCCCGGTCGGCTCGTCAGCCAGAAGAATTGCAGGCGACTGAACGAGCGCGCGAGCGATGCCTACGCGCTGCATCTGTCCGCCAGAAAGTTGGTGCGGATAGCGGTCGCCCAATCCATCGAGTTCCACCCAGCCAAGCTTCTCCCGTGCGGCAGCACGGGCATTCGGCTTTCCGGCTAGAAGCAAGGGCAGCTCGATATTTTCAAAAACCGTCAGGGTGTGAAGCAGTTGAAACGACTGGAAAATGAAACCTATTTTTTCACGCCGCAGGAGCGTCAAGCCGGCGTCCTTCAGGGTGGATGTGTCGACGCCGTCGAGCAGCACTCGGCCGGCTGTTGGAAAATCCATCGCGCCGGCGAGATTGAGCAGGGTCGATTTTCCGCAGCCGCTTCGGCCCACCAGGGCAACAAATTCGCCGCGGTTTACTTCCAGTGAAACACCGTCCAGCGCGCGGACCAGCTGCCCGTCGGTGAGATAGTCCCTGGTGACTTTTTGAAAGGCGACGATCGCCATAACTAATGATGAGGCTTTTGCACGGCAATATGCCAGAGAACACGCGTGCGAGCGTCAGGGCACTCCCACGCTGTGGGGAGTTAAACATTCATTGAGCCTTCCCGTGCCCTGTTATAGACTTCGCACGCGCAATTCTCGTTTAGGGGCTGCGGCGATTTCATTGTACCAAGCGCGCTTCGCAAGCAGAGGCCGGCGCGCAGGACTCTCTCGAAAGTAAGCCCATCTGGGCAACAGATCCCGCATGGCGCATGTCTGCGGATGCCAAGGAGGAACGGATGCTGTTTGCAGCGGAAGTCGCGGTTGCGCACAAGAGCCTGGCCACCTTGGATCTGGTGATCATCGGGATCTACTTCGCCATTGTGTTTGGTATCGGTCTTTATTTTTCCAGGAGAGAACGGACTTCCGAGGACTACTTTCTCGCCGGCCGTGACATTGGATGGTTCTTCATCGGAGCATCCTTATTCGTATCGAACATTTCGACGGAGCACTTCATCGGTTTGTCTGGCACCGGCGCGTCGTCCGGCCTGGCTGTGGGACATTTTGAGTGGCTCGCCTGCCTCATATTGCTCGTTCTGGGCTGGGTCTTTGTGCCCTTCTACTTGCGCTCGAACGTGTTTACGATGCCGGAATTTCTGGAACGGCGATTCAATCGCAACTGCGCCGTGTATCTGGCTGCTATCTCGATCATCGCCTACATTTTCACAAAAATTTCCGTGCAGCTTTATGCCGCGAGCGTTGTTTTGGAAAGAGTGGCCGGATGGTCGTTGTGGAAAACCGCGGTCGTTCTGGTCATCGCTGTCGGAATTTACACCGTGGCCGGCGGGCTGGCTGCCGTCATTTATACGGACACCGTCCAGACGTTGATTTTAATTACGGGTGCGGTTGTACTGACGATTATTGGTCTTCACCGTGTAGGGGGATTTGAACACCTGCGGACCATGGTGCCCGCCAGTTACTTTCACATGATCAAACCGGCGTCCGACTCTCAATTTCCATGGACCGGCATCTTTTTTGGAGCGCCCATACTCGGCATCTGGTATTGGTGCACGGATCAAGTCATCGTGCAGCGCGTGCTTTCTGCCCGCGACGAGGGCCACGCGAAATTGGGAACGATTTTCGCAGGCTTTCTGAAGATATTGCCGGTGTTCATACTCGTCCTGCCCGGCATTATCGCCTTCGCGCTTTTCCCCGAGCAGGTAAAGAAGCCCGATTATGCATACCCCACCCTCATCCTGAATTTGTTGCCTACGGGCCTCGTTGGTCTGGTCATGGCCGCCCTGCTCGCGGCAGTGATGGGCGCGATGAGCTCCGTGTTCAACTCCGCATCCACTCTGGTGACCCTGGATTTCTACAAGAAGATTCGTCCTCACTCTTCCGAGAGACAACTCGTTAATTTCGGGCGCATTGCCACCGGTTTCATGGTGCTGCTCGGGCTGCTCTGGGTTCCGTTCATTCACTACATCAGCAGCCAGCTCTATATTTATTTGCAGAGCGTCCAGGCTTACATCAGCCCCCCGATTTCCGCCTGCTTTGTACTGGGAATTCTGTGGCCGCGTCTGAATGGATCGGGGGCCATCACCTCTCTCCTGACCGGCTTCGTCATGGGTGCCACGCGATTCGTGCTGGAACTCGTCGATCAGGCCGGCGGACGGCATTTCCAATCCCCTGCCGTGCGCTGGCTTGTCGACATGAATTTCCTGCATTACGCGATTTTCATGTTCGTGGTCTGTTCGCTCGTCCTGGTCGTGGTCAGCTTGATGACCAAACCGCCTAACCGCCAACAGATTGCCGGGCTGACTTTTGCAACCGTCGACGACAAGATCGAAACCACCGTGGTGGACCCGCGCCAGCGCAAACCCGCGCACGAGACGCAAACGGAGCGTGTCATCAACATCGTCTTTAGTCTCCTGTTGCTCGGCACGGTGATCGGCTTATGGATATATTTCCGCTAGCAGCCTCTGCGAACAAGGAATAAATGAGAGTTTCGGCCATCAGCACCCTAAAACCGAACGTCTCGCAGGAAGAGGCTATCCGTGTATTCCGGTCGGGCGGCTTCAGCGCGGCTTATTGGAAGATTCGGAGTGGTCCGCTACAGCGAGTCGCGGACGCCTACGTGCCGTTCCGCGTCTATCAAGTGCGTTACGAAGTGGTGGGCGCCCTGAACACCCGCATTTTTGCGCTCGATGCAGTTCAAGGCGCGCTCGATCTTTTCGAGTTCCCCCATGTTCCGAGAGAAAATGAACTGCTCACCGTCGAAACGAGGAATCGCCTGATGCCCTGCTTGAAGCCGGAGGCTGCGGAAGAGCAGCTTAGGCTGAAAGTTCTGCGCGTGCTCTTCCAGCAGGGCTTTTTCAAAATGCGCGCATTGAAAGTGGAAATCACCCACATGCCCGCTGAACTGCATCTCCCGTATTGGCTGGCTTTTTACGGAAGCAATGGCGCGGCAAAATGCCGCGTCATGGACGCGGTGCGCCGGCGCATCGAGGGCGCAAAAGCTTCGTACTTTTTTGAGCAGTGGCTCGCAGCATAGTTATACTCGCGATGGGTGCCCGGTGCGCCCTGGGGCTTTCGAGGGGAAATTGCTTCCATCTGCCCCGCGGATAGAGGGAGAGCATGTTACGTCTTGCCAGATGGACTGGAATCAGCCTGCTATTCTGGACAATCAACTTCAGCAGCGCGGCGGCGGCGGGCTGGCAGCACATCGGAAACGTGCAGCTCGTGGAGAAGCTTCAAGACGGCGTCGAACTAACGGCCGGTTCCGCGAAGGCGCGCATCACGGCTTTTCGCGACGGCGTGATCCGGGTACGCGTTGCGCCGCAAGGTTCCTTTCCCAAGGACTTTTCCTGGGCGGTGATTGAATCTTCGGACCCACCTCCAATCAAAATCGAAGACGGCAAAACCGAACTGAGAATGACGGCTGGCCGCGTCGTCGTCATCGTCAGGAAATCGCCTTTGCTTATCACGTTTGCGGACTCGGCGGGCAATGTGCTTCTTGCGGATGAGCCGTCCTTGCCGATGGCTTGGAACGGCACGTACATCCACGCCTGGAAACGAATGCCTGCTGACGAGAATTATTTCGGGTTGGGCGACAAACCCGGCCCTATGAACCGCCGCGATCACGCTTACACGATGTGGAACACCGATTTCTTTGGCTGGCAGGAATCGGACGATCCTCTTTACAAGACCATCCCGTTTTTCATCGGCCTCCGCGAAGGCACTGCCTACGGGCTCTTTTTCGACAACACCTACCGAAGCAGCTTCGACTTTGGAAAAGAATCGCGGGAGTACTTTTCCTTTGGAGCGGAAGGCGGCGAGCTGAATTATTACTTCATCGCCGGCCCGGAGCCCAAGAAGATCGTCGAGGAATACACCGCGCTTGTCGGACGCACGCCGCTTCCGCCGCTTTGGTCACTCGGCTACCAGCAGAGCCGTTACAGTTATTATCCCGAAACGCGTGCCCGCGAAATCGTCCAGACGCTGCGCGAGAAAAAGATTCCCGCCGATGCCATTTATTTGGACATCGATTATCAACAGGGCTACGCGCCCTTTACCGTAAACCGCGAATACTTTCCAACCTTCGAAAAGATGATTGCGGACTTTCGCACGCAAGGCATGCGCACCGTTCTCATCACGGATCTTCACATCAAAGAAGATCCCGGCCACGGCTATGTTCCTTACGACTCCGGGGTCAAGCAGGATGTCTTCGTCAAAAATCCGAACGGCTCCGTGTATGTTGGAAAAGTCTGGCCTGGCGACAGCGTCTTCCCGGACTTTACGCTTACCCGCGTGCGCGATTGGTGGGGCGGCCTGTACAAGAATTTTGTGGACATGGGCGTCGCCGGTTTCTGGAACGACATGAATGAGCCCTCGGTTTTTCTCACGCCCACGAAAACCATGCCGCTCGATGTTGTACACCGGCTTGACGACGCCACAACGCGCGACCATCGCGCCATTCACAATGTCTACGGCATGGAGAACGCTCGCGCGACACACGACGGCCTCCTCAAACTGCGCCCCGGCGAGCGGCCCTTCGTGCTGACACGCGCGGCTTATGCCGGGACAGAACGCTACGCCGCCACCTGGACCGGCGATAACAGCGCCACCTGGAATCACATTGGGATGAGCGTGCCTCAGATCATGAGCCTCGGACTTTCCGGGTACGCGCTCGTTGGCGCGGATGTCGGCGGATTCGCGGGATCTCCTCCCGCGGATCTACTGACGCGCTGGTACGAGCTCGGCGTTTTTTATCCGATTTATCGCGATCACGCGGCGAAGGACACCGCCGACCACGAGCCCTGGGCGAGCGGCCCCAAGCAGGAAGTGATCCGCAAGCGCTCCATCGAGCTTCGCTACCGACTGTTGCCCTACATCTACACTGCCATGGAAAAAACTTCGCGCACCGGTGTCCCGCTAATGGAACCTGTCTTTCTCGAGTACCCCGGAGATGAGGGCTCCTACGGGGAAGACCACGAGTTCCTATTCGGCCCGGATCTATTCGTCGCGCCGGTCATCACCGAAAAAATGGATGCGGAAGACGTCCACTTGCCGCCCGGCGACTGGTACGATTTCTGGACCGCCGACGTCCATACGAGCAAGGACCAAATCTCGTTGCGCCCAGCACTTGCGGAAACGCCGCTTTACGTCCGCGCGGGCGCGATCGTGCCCATGCAGCCGGTGGTGCAAAGCACGAATGAAAAACCGGACGGCCCGCTCGAATTGCGGGTTTATATGGGCGACGACTGCCATGGAACGCTCTATCAAGATGACGGGCTCACCTTCGCTTATCAAAAGGGCGACTATCTTCGCGTGAATTTCACTTGCGACATATCTCCCCAAGACATGACCGTTTCGAGCAGCGTGGAGAAAAATGGCTATAAGCCGTGGTGGAACAGCACGCAATTGGAAATTTTTGGAGCTGGCGCGGAGCCGAAAGAAATCCACATCGGAGATCAATTGATTCACGACTGGCGCTTTGACGCTCAAACACATTGCATTACTCTGACCGTGACCGACGCTCTTAAAAACTGGAATGTTCGATTAACCTTTTGATTCTTCAGTTGATCAGAAAGATTGAAATGGATTGCCCGGGCATGGCAAGCCGGGCTTCGCCGCCGAATGCATCTAATTTCGCTTCTCCAAGAAGTAAGGTAAATCCGGCCGCGCCTTGCGCAGGAGTGTCGGTGAGAGTCATTGTCAGTTTGCGCGATTCTGCCGAATTGTTGAAGGCTACGAGAACCCGCTCTTCTTCCGTCTGGCGCAAAAACACGTAGGCAGTTTCGTCAGAAAACAAGTGCCACAATTTTCCGCTTTGCAATGCGGGATGCTCGCGCCGCAATCGCAACAGCGTTTGCACATAGGTGAAGAGTTCTTGCTGCTCCCCTGTGCGTCCTTCTTTCGTGAAGGCATTCTTCGGATCGCCGGGCCAGCCGCCTGGAAAATCGCGCCGGTTGTCCGGATCTCCTCCGCCGGGCATTCCGATTTCGTCGCCATAGTAGAGTTCGGGGATTCCGCGCAAAGTCAGCGTAAGTCCAAACGCCAGCTTGAGCTTTGCCGGTGAACTGCCCTCGGCGCTCGCAAAGCGCGGCACATCATGATTCGCGAAGAAAGTTACCAAAGTATCGGGATGCGCGTATAACCAATCGCTTCGCAAGATATCGGCCATGCGGCCCGCCGGCGCGTTTCGCAAGAGAACGTCCCTTAACGCGAAAAACATCGGAAAATCGAACAGCGTATTCAAGCCAGAGTCGATGCCGTCGAATCGCTTTTGGCCTCCCGCGAAAAACGAGGTGACGCTTGGGTCCGGATGAAAGACTTCGCCGATGGTCGTCAGATAAGGATAGATTTGGTGCAGACCCGCGTGCCAACTCGACCAAAACTTGCGGGAAACGTATGGAAACGTATCAAGCCGATAGCCATCCAGGCCCCCAGTTTCCGCCCACCAAATGGCGTTTTGCAGAAGGTATTGAGCAACAGCAGGGTTTTCGGTATTCAAGTCGGGAAGCACGCCAAAAAACCAGCCTTCCGAAAGGTTTCGCGAAAGCCGCGGAGTCGCGTGCGGATCGACGAGCGCCTCAAATGGATCGTTGGCAATCGGTTGCTTGTTCGCCTTCCCGTAGAAAGACCTGTTCAGACCTGCGGAGGAATCCAGGTGACGCTGCGGCGTTCCGTGGAACCAGTCCGGTAACGGCGGATCAGCCACCCACGGATGTTTCGCTCCAACGTGGTTGGCCACAAAATCGAAAAAAATCTTCATCTTCAGTTTGTGCGCTTCCGCGGCGAGGTTCTGAAAATCCTGGACCGTTCCAAGATGCGGATCCACGGCGTACAAATCCACCGCGCCATAGCCGTGATAATCCTGCGCCGCCCCGTTTTCTAGAATCGGCGTGAGCCACAAAGTGGTTACTCCTAGATCCTTCAAGTAAGGAAGATGCTCACGGATGCCGCGCAGGTCGCCGCCATGATACGCGCGCGGATTCGAACGGTCATGCGTACCGCGCGCTTCCCCCGGTTCGTCGTTCGTGGGATCGCCATCAGCGAAGCGGTCAGGCATGATGAGATAGATCACATCCTCTTGCGAAAGGCCCTGAAATTTCCCCAGCTGCATCGCGCGTGCGGCCAGCGGCAGCTCAAAGGAAGTTTTTCCCGCCGGAGTCGTGATGCGGCAGACCGCCGTACCCGATTGCGTGTCCGGCCCGATCGTCAGCCAAACAAACAGATAATCGCCGCCGGCGCTCGCTCGCGTGCGCTCGACCACGATGCTCGGCAAATTACAGGCTACATGCGTGGCTTCCAGGCTGTGGCCGGAAATCAGCAACATCACTTCCGGTGTCAGGTGGATCCACCACGAGGGAGGCTCGACTTTCGTCACCACGGGCGCATTGGCTTCTGGCTGCTGCGATTTTTCGGATCGGCCGGACAGACTTCCGGTGCAAAGGACGAAACTGACAACAAGCATCGAGAGAATTCGGATGGAACGTTTAAGAATCGACGACTTGTGCAAAGAAGGAGAGATCATTACACGAGAAGCATAGGAAAAAAGGCGCCGTGACGCCAGTCTTGTATCCGTTGCCATTTGAAAATCGATCTAGCTCTCGAATAGGAGCTTGCCGAAGTGCTCGGGGACATGGAAATTCGGCGCCGGCGTTCCTGTGGGCCGCCACGCCGAATAGAAGCGGGGCTCGCTGGCTCCTTCCACGCGAAAGAAGTTGACGCGCCAGCCTGCCGACGGATCGAAGCGCAAGGTCAGACTTTTCATGGGCAAGGCCAGCTCTGCGATCCAGGTTTTGCGCTTCTCATCGACTTTGACGCGGCGCCGCAATCCGCTCTGCAGATCGCGTTTTTCTCCCGGTGCAATATCCAGATCAATCCAGAGACCGTTGGGGCTCACTTCAAACTCTTTGTAGCGCCGCGCGTCCGACCCAGACGGTTGCAAAAAAACTTCCGCAACGTCGCGGTCCCACAGTTGATCCCGCCGCCCGCCCGCTTCGGCATCGGCGAAAACCGTGATGCTGCGATAGCGCGCGAGAAATCTCAAGAAGACAGCTTCGTTCGTCCAGAGCAACCGCACCTCTGTTTCCCGCTGCGGATCGCTGTTCTTGCCCTGCCAATCGCGATCGAACCGTATCGGCAGAGCGATTTCCCACGCTCCTGCCGCCGGAAATCCTTCCGCGTCGGGCCGGCCCGCGAACTGCTTCGCGCCTGCTGTTTCGGGTTCAGAAGTTGACGATGTTTTTCCAGCGAGCACGCAGTGCACCTCGCGCGAGATAAGCAAGTCGTAGCCCAGCATACCTGCAAAAGGAAAGGCAATATGAAGGAGGCAGGGCAATGTGCGGAGAATGCCAAGAAGCGGTGGAACAAGCTGCAAGCCGATAATCGCGAACAGCAAACCTTTTGCGCACGTCCTCCTTCACTCCTCCCAGGCGTGAAGTCCCAACGTGCTAGCATCGAGGTTTGGTACTTCACAATCGCCGCTGCACGCATTCCTGCGGCGATTTCCAAGGAGGGCGCGGCATGAATGAGCCGGCCAACTCAGAAGAATACGTGTCACGACCCGGGAAACGCACGCCGGACCAATTCGAGTACATCAAGTTGCGCCTGGACGGCAGCGTCGCGCGGATGACGCTGAGCCGCCCCGAGCACAATCTTCTGAATGAAGCTTTCTTGCGCGAGCTCGCCGACGGAATCACCATTGCCGGCGAAACTGCGGAAGTGAAGCTGATCGTTCTCGATTCCGCGTGTAAAGTCTTTTGCGGCGGCATCGACATCGGTGAATACACGTCGCAGCGCGTCTTTCAAATGCTGGATGCGTTCCATGCGGCCTTCTCCGGCATGCTGGAAGTGGCTAAGCCGGTGATTTGCGTGGTCAACGGCCCCGCCATCGGCGGCGGCGCGGAGTTAGCTGCCTTCGGCGATTTGGTGATCGCCACGCCTAAGGCACGTTTCGCGCAGCCCGAAATTTCCATCGGTGTTTTTCCGCCGCTCGCGTCGACGATCCTCCCTTTTCTCGTTGGACCTAAACGCGCCCTTGAAATTGTCCTCACCGGAGAAGCCGTGACGGCAGAACGCGCTCTGGAATTGGGTCTGGTGAACCGTCTCGTTCCCGAGGCCAAGCTCGAGCAGACTGTGAAGGATTTGACGGAACGCATCACGGCGCATTCTGGTCCCGTGCTGACCATGGCCAAGAAAGCGATTCTCGGCGGCATGGGCCTTTCGCTGCGAGATGGCATGAAGAATTCCATGAATATTTTCCTGAATGAACTGTACCGCCTCGAGGATTCTCAAGAGGGGCTCCGCGCGCTCGTCGAAAAGCGCAAACCTAACTGGAAGAACCGCTGAGTTCGTTCGGCCAAGAACTCAATGTCATTCTCATGCTGTGCATTGACACTCCCAGACCCGCGGCATACACTGAGTTTCCAATTTGCAGGCAAGGGAAGTGGGGAAGGCCGTGAGAATCGGCCGCGGTCCCGCCACTGTGAGCGGCTGAACAAGCCGTAAGCCAGACTACCCTCCCGCGCCGCAGAGGCTGCCGCTTTTCGCGAGAAGAAGCGCTGCCACAAAGCCCCAGGGTATCTCGCGGGGCTTTTTTATTTTGTGAGAAATTTGCATTTGTCGGTGGGGTCAGTGCCGAGACGAGAAATCGCACCAGGAAATTTTGTGGCGAGACGCGCAGTCACCGCGCTGCTGTTCTGCGCCGCATGCTGGTGTCCCGCACTGCGTGCGCAAACCCCGCCTGCGAGTCCTTCCGCGGCGCCGGTCCAGAAGGAATTCGTCGATGAAGCTGGCCGTACCGTTCGTGTCTCGTTGCCCGTGCGGCGTATCGTTTCTCTTGCACCCAGTCTTACCGAAACAATTTACGCTCTTGGCTTGCAAGACCGCCTCGTCGGAGACACCGACTATTGCGATTTTCCGCCCGATGCCCAGAAAAAACCCAAAGTGGGAGGCGCGATCAATCCGAGCCTTGAACAAATCGTGGCTCTGCGGCCCGATTTGGTGCTCGTCACCAAGAGCTTGAACCGCCTCGAGACCGTAAATGCTCTCGACGGCCTGGGCATCCCTTCTTACGCCACGGACCCCCACACCGTGCAGGAAATCGTTTCCTCGACCGAGCGGCTTGCCGATGTGCTCGGTGTGCCGGAAGCGGGCGCCGTCCTTGGCGCCGATCTCGAACGCCACCTTGCGGATCTGCGGCAACGCCTAAGCGGTTCGACTCCGCGTCGCGTTCTCTTCATTGTTTGGCCGGATCCCCTGATCTCCGTGGGCAAGGCTACCTTCATCGCCGATGCGTTGCGGCTTGCGGGCGCCAACTCCATCGTGGACTCTTCGCAAGACTGGCCTCAAATGAGTCTCGAGGAGGTTGTTCGACTCCAGCCGGACTTTCTCGTTTTCGCTGAATCCCACTCCGATAGCGGACAGAATGATTTCGACGTGCTGGCCGAGCGGCCCGGCTGGCGCGGTCTTGATGCCGTGCGCAACCGTCGCTTTGCCGTGATAAGCGAGGCTGTAAATAGGCCTGCGCCGCGCATCGTTTCCGCCATCGAAGAGCTCGCGCGGCAGTTGCATCCCGAAGCTTTTTCCGCGCCTCCCGACGGCGAAAAAGAACAGAAAAACCCTTCCCCCGCCCAACCGCGACCTTCTTTCGGCTTAATGGATTCGTTTAGCGGGAATCCCTCTCTCCTGGAGACATGCTCTTGCGCCCCTTGACACTCAGCCGCTTGCTTGCGCACTGCGCGATTCTCGCCGGCGTCTTATTCGTCGTGGTGGTGATCGCGCTGAAGATGGGCGCTGTGCCCATTTCCCTCTATGGTCTGGGCCGCGACCTCCTTCGCGTCCTTTTCCGCCAGACCAGCCAACTCTCCAGCGAATATCAGCTCATTATTTTCGATATTCGTTTGCCGCGCATTCTCCTCGGTATTTTTGTCGGAGCGTCGCTCTCGGTCGCGGGCGCCAGTTTTCAGGCCTTGCTGCGTAACCCTCTCGCGGATCCTTACGTTCTCGGCGTCTCCAGCGGCGCGGCGGTCGGCGCCATCGTCGCTCTGATTGTCGAGCCCCATCTGGCGCTCGCGCCGGCTGTTGCCGCGCTCTTGACCCCGGTCGGCGCTTTTCTCGGCGCCGCACTCACGGTCACTGCGGTCTACTTCCTCGGCCTTCGCCAGGGGCAAATCGACAGCGGTACTTTGCTCCTCGCCGGGATCATTTCCGCTTCTTTTCTTTCCGCCATCATCATGTTTTTCATGGCTACATTGACTGGCGGCAATTATCGCGGCATGGCTTTCTGGATGATGGGCGATCTCTCCACGCCGCCCCAGCACATTGTGAGCCTCATCCTTCGTTTTGGTTTCTTCCTTGCTGCGGGGGCAATCTACACTACTGCCGGAGATCTGAACTTGCTTCTCGCCGGCGAAAAAGAAGCCATGCATCTCGGCGTGGACGTCCGCCGCGTGCGCCTGGTCGTCTACATTGCGGCATCCTTATTAACTGGTTTGGCCGTATCCGTCAGCGGCGCCATTGGCTATGTCGGCCTTTTGGTGCCCCACGTCATGCGCTTACTGTTCGGTTCCGATCATCGAATCCTTTTGCCAACCGCGGCCTTAGGCGGCGCTATCGTCCTGGTCGTCGCAGATACTCTCGCGCGCACCATCGTTTCTCCTTCGGAACTTCCCGTCGGCGCTATGACTGCCATCGCGGGCGCGCCGCTTTTTCTTTATTTAATGCGCAGGAGGCTGGCGTGAGTAGCTACGCCCGCTCCCACGCTTCCGCCGCTTCCCGCCCTCTGGGAGAGGCCGGGGATTTCAACTCCGACATCCGTTTGAGCGTCGAACAAGTCAGCTACGCTTACTCCGCGAATCCATCGCAGGCTCCCCTCTTCACGCTCGAAGCGACAAGCTTTCAGGCGCGTCCCGGCGAAATTGTCGCCATCCTGGGACCGAACGCATGCGGTAAGTCCACCCTGCTAAAGCTCATCGCCGGCGCACTCGAACC
Organism: uncultured Acidobacteriota bacterium; assembly: GCA_963718945.1. Taxonomy (GTDB): domain Bacteria; phylum Acidobacteriota; class Terriglobia; order Acidiferrales; family UBA7541; genus Acidiferrum. The sequence goes on from CAVRAJ010000006.1 coordinate 227,009, forward strand.
TCTTTCCGGCCGCGTTCTCCTCAATGGATTCGTCACGCACACGCTTCCGCACCGCACCCGCGGCCAGCGCATTGCCATGGTCCAGCAGGAAAGTCCGTTGCTTTTCCCTTCGCGCGCTTGGGAATTTGTGCTCCAGGGACGGCATCCTTACGGCCGTACGCTGCGATTCGAAACGGAAGATGACATCCTCATCGCTCGCAACGCGCTGGCGCAGGTCGGCGCGGAACATCTCAGCGACCGCTGGATGGATCAAATCTCCGGCGGCGAAAAGCAGCGCATCATTTTGGCGCGTGCCCTGGCTCAGCAGCCTCTTCTGCTTCTCCTCGACGAGCCCACCCTGCATCTCGATATCGGCGCGCAGGTCGATCTGCTCGAAACGCTGCGCCGCCTCGCATTGGCCAACCGTTACACCGTTGTCGTCGTAACGCACGAACTCAATCTCGCTGGCCAATATGCCGACCAAGTCGCTCTTTTTCAGAAAGGCAAGTGTCTCCGCGTTGGAACGCCTGCGAGCGTCTTTCAGCGCGAATTGCTCGAACAGGTTTTTCAGACGTCCCTCACCGTGGAACTCAGCTCGTCTGGCCGTCCGCGCGTGAATACGCCACCTGCAAAATGAGTAGAGGTTCCCTTGTTCACCCCAATCGCCGCGCATTTTGCTGCGGCACTCGAATCACCAACAGCGGACCTCCGGGAGGGGGCCCCCCCACATTCATCGCGGACTTCGTGCACGGGAAGACGGTGCGTTCACCCTCGCCAACGCTGGGGTCATACGTGAAAAAGCCGTCGCCGCCGCGCGACTGTAAGGCGGAATAAGTACTGCCGCGGCCACTGCGGCGCATCGCTCACTGCTCGCGACCCTCTCCAAGAGGATCGCGCTCAGAAACAAAGGGCGGCGCTGCGGGAAGGCCGGGCACCGGCCCCTTCGAGACGGGGACGGAACTGCCGCCAAGCCAGGAGACCGGCGAAGTCTGCAAGCCCGAGCGATTTTTTCCCAGCGCCAGGCCAACCTTCAACTCCCGCGCGAGAGGGAGCGGAGGAAAACATGAAAACTACACTTCTTCGATCTGCTTTTCTTTTTTTTGCGGTCTTTGCAGTCAGCTTCTCCGCACGATCACAGAATCAATCCTCCGATGCTCATTTGTTCGGCACGCTTCTGGATGCCAGCGGCGCGGTTGTTGCGGGAGTACACGTCGCCGCAAAATTGGAAGGTGACGCAACCGCTCCTCTCTGGGAGTCAATTTCGTCCACTGATGGCGCCTACAGCTTGACGATCCCACCCGGCCGCTATCATCTTTGGTTCACACGCGCTCCATTTGTTTCCCGCGACTTCCTGATTGATTTGGTCCGCAACCAACAGCGTAATCTGGACGTCAGCCTGGACCTCAAGCGCCTCTCCGCCAGCGTTATCGTCACCGCGCAGGCGGAACCAACGCTTGCGGATCAAACCACCGCCTCAGTCTCCGTTATTACTAAGGAGGAAATGGATGCCCGCCAAGCGGTCTCTTTGACCGATGCTCTGCTCTTCGCGCCGGGCATTGCCATCGGCCGCACCGGACCCGAAGGTGGAACCGCTTCCGTTTTTCTCAATGGCGGCAATTCAAACTTCACCAAAGTGCTCGTGGATGGCGCGCCCATCAATCCACCCGGCAGTGCCGTCGATTTTTCCGGTCTCACGCTAGACAACATCGACAAGGTGGAAATCGTCCGCGGAGCGGAAAGCGCCATCTACGGCACCGATTCCGTGGATGGTGTCATCCAGCTCTTCACTCATCGCGGCTCCACGCGCACTCCGGAATTCAGCGTCTACAGTGACGGCGGCAGTTTCTCCTCTGGCCGCGGTGGCGCTCAGATCAGCGGATTGCTCGGCAGGTTCGACTATTCCGCGGCTGCATCCTACTTGGAGACGGATGGCCAGGAACCCAACGATGATTTCCTCAATCGCACGCTCTCCGGCAATCTCGGCTATAGCCTCAGTGACACCAACCAACTCCGGCTCACTCTCCGCAACAACGACAGCGGCGCCGGCATTCCCGGACAAACTGTCTTCGAACCGCCGAGCCTGCATCAGCGTTACGATCAGCATATTTTCAGTTCCAGCATCCGCTGGGATTTTTCCACCGGCAAGCATTGGCGCCATGAAATCAGTGGCGGCGAATCCTACACTCGCCAATTCAACGACAATCCCTTGCAAAGCTTTTACGCCACCGACCCCAATGCATTCTGTCCCCAGGCTAATCCGGCAGCCGTCGCGACCGCCGAATTCTGCGACTTTACCGGCGAAAGCCGCTTCCAATACAACCGCGCGAGCGTGAGCGCTCAATCCAGTTACCTGCTCTCCAATTTCGGCGTCACTGCCGGCTACGAATACGAAGTCGAGAACGCCTTCCTCACCTCCATCGACGTCCCCCACGCCCGCCGCAACAATCAGGCCGGATTCCTGGATTTCCGCTACCGGCCGCAGCGCCGTCTCTCTCTCAATTTCGGCGCGCGTGCCGAAGACAACGCCAATTTTGGCACTCGCGTCGTTCCGCGTGCCGGAGCGTCCCTGGTTGCGCGCTACGGCGCCAGGTTTTGGGGCGAAACCCTGCTTCGCATTTTCTACGGCCAGGGAATCAAGGAGCCGCGTTTCGATCAGGTCTTTGGAGACAACTTCGGCGATTTTGGCAATCCCTCGCTCAAGCCCGAAGCCAGCAAGACTTGGACGGCCGGCCTCGATCAAAAACTGCTCCACGATCGAATCCGTCTGTCCGCCGAATACTTCTCCAGCCGCTTCTACGACATCGTCAGTTTTGCGGAATGCCTGGCTATAACAGCCGCTACGAACACGTGCGGCATCGCCATCCCCGGCGCGCCTCCCGACTTCGGGTTTTATTTCAATACCGACCTTGCCCGCGCGCGCGGAATCAACCTGTCAGGCGAAACCCGGCTTGCTCGCTGGCTCAACTTGGCGGGGAATTACGCTTACGATGACAGCCGCGTTCTGGTTTCTCCCAACGCGTTCGATCCCACTGAACTTCCCGGAAACCACTTGGCCAGGCGTCCCGTCAATTCCGGATCGCTCACCTTAAACGTCGCTTTTCGCCGCTTCGGCGTGACGTTTGGGGGCTACTTCACCGGAGTTCGCACGGACTCGGACTTTCTCGGGCTCGGCTTAACCAGAAATCCAGGCTACGCCCGCTTTGATCTCGCCGCTCATTATGACCTCGGCCACGGCGTTACGCTTTATGCGCGCGCGGCCAATCTCTTCGACAGGCAATACCAGGACGCTCTTGGCTATCCCGCGCTCGGCCGCGATGTGCATGCCGGCTTGCGTTACACCTTCAAAGGCAAGAACTGATGCCCTCGCGCGAGCCCATTCTTTTTTGCTGGAGCGGCGGCAAAGACAGCGCCATGGCGCTGCACGCGCTGCTCCAGCAGAACGAAGTTCAAATCGTCGCGCTTCTTACCACCGTCACCGATGGCTACGAGCGCATCAGCATGCACGGCGTCCGGCGCGAACTTCTCGAGCGGCAGGCTCAATCCATCGGCCTGCCGCTTCATGAAGTTCGCATTCCGCCGGAATGCGTCAATCCCATCTACGAAGCGCGCATGGAAGAAGCCTTGCGCATCTACCTCGAAAAGGGTGTTCGGCGGGTTGCCTTCGGCGACATTTTCCTCGAAGACCTCCGCGCCTATCGCGAAAAGAATCTCTCTCGCATCGGCATGACCGCCCTCTTTCCCCTCTGGAAGCGCGACACCCGCGACTTGATCCGCTCCTTTCACTCCAATCGATTTCGAGCCATCGCCGTCTGCATTGATCCCAGGGTTCTCGATCCCGCTTTCGCCGGCCGCGAGCTGGACGAATCTTTCTTCCACGATCTCCCGCCGCACGCCGATCCCTGCGGCGAAAACGGTGAGTTCCACACTTTCGTCTTCGATGGCCCCATCTTTCACTCTCCCGTTTCCGTTCGCACCGGAGAGACTGTCAACCGTGATGGCTTTGTTTTCTGCGACTTATTCCCGCAACTGGAGGCAGCAACAAAATGAATACGCAAATGTCTGAAAAAGAAAATCTGCTTTATCGCACGCTGCTCGCTCTCGTCATAATTGCCCTGGCTGCCGCGTTACGCATCGCTCCGCATCCCTGGAACTTCACCCCCGTCGGCGCCATGGCCCTGTTCTCCGGCGCCGTGATCCGAAGCCGCCGCCTCGCGTTTTTGTTTCCCATTCTTGCGCTCTTCCTCGGCGACATTTTCATCGGCTTTCACAAGCTGATGCCCGTCGTCTACGCCTGTTTTCTGGTCAGCGTCGCCATCGGCCTCTGGTTGCGCAACGGCCGCACTGTCGCGCGAATCACCGCCGCCACTCTTTTCGGCGCTATTCAGTTCTTCCTTGTCACCAATTTTGCCGTCTGGGCGTTCGGCCTTTCCTACCCGCGCAACACCGCCGGCTTGTTCGCCTGCTACATTGCAGCAATCCCGTTCTTCTGGAACACCCTGGCTGGCGACGCCGTTTATGCCCTCCTACTCTTCGGCGGTTTCGCCTTAGCGGAGCGTCTCTTGCCCATTCTCCGTGAACCCGCCATCGACGTGGCGCGCCGCTAACTCAACCGGGAAGAGCACTTGCATGATCCGCACAGCTAACCCACGATTTTTTTGCTTGACAAAATGTGTCAATCGGCGTACAGTATCTCCTAGGTAATATTGTGCAACCTTCCCGGGAACGCCGATCTCCTGATTGGCGTTTTTGCTTTCTAGAGCTTGCCAATCGCCTTGGGGCCTTTACAAACAACACTCGAAACCAAACCTCCTTCGGACCCGTTTCGAGCAAACAAGTCGTTCAGAATCAACACTTGCAGAAGTGCATCAAAACTAGCAGCTTTATCTTCCTTTAGAATGAATGCTTACGAAAAATCGAGGGAGGCTACCGCGCTTGTCGGGCCGCGGACATCGCCGTTGCATGACGGCCTTGTGCACGCAGATCAGCACGCGCAGCTTCAATGCCTTCATGCGTCTACTCTACGGTTCTCTGGATATCCCGGGGCTGGGGCCTCGCGCGTTTAGGCTAGGCGTTGGTCGCCATCGAGGACGAATGAGGAGTGCCGTCGCTATGGCGCACCCGCACTATGCCGCGCCGCGCTGATGCTATAATTGCCGTTCCGTCATGACGAAATCATCTTCAGAAGAAGCTGCCATCGTCCCCGAGATTCTCGTGAAATACGAGACCGTCATCGGCCTGGAAGTCCACGTCCAGCTTCTGACGAAATCCAAAATCTTCTGCGGCTGCTCGACCCACTTCGGTGATCCGCCCAACACGAACGTCTGTCCGGTCTGCCTCGGCCTGCCCGGAACGCTGCCAGTTTTGAATAAGCGTGCTGTCGAGCTGGGCATGCGCGCCTCGCTCGCCCTGAACTGCACCGTGCACGAGCATTCGCGCTTCGCTCGCAAGAATTATTTCTACCCCGATCTCCCCAAGGGCTACCAAATCTCGCAATACGAACTGCCCCTGGCCACCGGCGGCTGGCTCGAGATCGGCCACGATGGCGCGAAAAAGCGCATCGGTATCACGCGCCTCCATCTCGAAGAGGACGCCGCCAAAAATTTGCACGAGGGCTTTTCGCAATCCGCCACCAAAGCCTACATTGACTACAACCGCTGCGGCACACCCCTCAGCGAAATTGTTTCCGAGCCGGACATGCGCGCTCCTGAAGAGGCTTACGCCTACCTCACCACGCTTCGCCAGATCATGCTCTACACCGGCGTTAGCGACTGCAACATGGAAGAAGGCTCGCTACGCTGCGACGCTAACGTCAGCGTCCGCCTTCGCGGCGCAAGAGAATTCGGCACGAAAGTCGAGGTAAAAAATCTCAACTCGTTCCGGTATTTGCAAAGAGCTCTCGAATTTGAAGTCGAGCGCCACATCGGCGTCCTCGAATCCGGCGGCCGCATCGCGCAAGAAACGCGCCTCTGGAATCAGAACGAAGACTGTACCATCTCGATGCGCTCGAAAGAAAAAGCTCACGACTACCGCTATTTCCCCGAGCCCGACCTGCTCCCCATCCATGTCAGCTCCGCCTGGCGCGAACAGGTTATTCGCACCCTGCCCGAGCTTCCGGAAGCAAAGCGCGCCCGCTTCATGAGCACTTACGGCCTTACGTCGTACGACGCAAACGTTCTCACTGGCACGCAATCTCTCGCCGATTACTTCGAGGCGGCGACAGCGGCGGGAGCGCCCGCGAAAAGCGCCTCCAACTGGATCCAGACCGAACTCCTTCGCCGCTTGAACGATTCAAGCAAGGAGATTGAGGCCAGCCCCGTTTCTCCCGCCGGTCTCGCCGAACTCCTCAAACTCATCGAGCCCGGCCAGATCACTGCCGCCGTCGGGAAAAAAGTCTTCGCCGCCATGTTCGACAGTGGCCGTTCCCCCGCCGATATCGTTGCCGCCGAAGGCCTCGGCGCTCAGGTCGACACCTCCGCCATTGAACGGGCCGCTCGTGAAGTCATTGAGAAGAATCCGGAGAACGTCGCCAAATTCAAATCCGGCAACGAAGGCGTCTTCAAGTTTTTCGTCGGCCAGGTGATGCGCGCCACGCGCGGCCAAGCCAACCCCCAGGCCGTCAACGATATCTTACGGAAGCTTCTTTCGTGACTGGTTGTGGACTAGCTGCAGGCGCCGGGCTTTAGACCGGCATCTTTGTCTTATTGATCGAAGCCACGCGTTGTTTGCCGGCGCAGCCGATCACCGAGGTAGACATGCTTAAAATAGGCGACAAAACCCCCGCATTTCGCTTAAAGAATGACGCAGGCAACGACGTCTCTCTTTCCGACTATCTCGGCAAACGCGTCGTTCTCTTTTTCTATCCCAAGGCCAACACTCCGGGTTGAACGACTGAAGCGTCCGAGTTTCGCGACGCAAAAAAGCACTTCGACAAGCTTGGCGTGGTCATCCTCGGCATGAGCGGCGATTCCGTCAAAGCGCAAGCCGCGTTTAAAGCCAAACAAAAACTTAACTTCGATCTCCTCAGTGATCCCGACCTGAAAACGATTGAAACCTTTGGTTCGCGCCGCATGAAGAAGTTTCTCGGCCGCTCATTCCTTGGCATAATCCGCAGCACCTTCCTCATCGGACCCGGCGGTAACCTCGAACACATCTGGGACAACGTCAAAGCGAAGGGACACCCCGCCGAGGTTCTCGCCGAAGCCGCAAAAAAGTAATACCGCCGGTTGTGGCTCATGTAAGGTCATCCTTCCGAGGATGACCGCTGCTCCATTGAGGCGGAGCGGTGTTCACCGCGGAAATCCATGTCAGAGATGAAATACGAACTCGTCAGAATTTGCCTGCGTAGGTTCGATGAGAAAATTGTCGATTAAACGAGTCTTGCCGATGAACACGGCCAGCACCGCGTAACTCGGCCGCGCCACTCGCACTACCGGCTCAAACGTATCCGCGCTCACGATTTCCGCGTAATCCACTCGAGCCAGCGGCTCCGCCTCAATAATCCCCCGCATCACGGTTTGCAATTGCAGCGCATCGCGCATGCCCGTCGCCAACTCGTTTCTCGCCGCCACGAGCGCGCGGTGCAGCGCGGTTGCCGCTTTGCGCTCCTCACCGCTCAAATACGCATTCCGCGACGAGAGCGCCAACCCATCCGCTTCCCGCACAATCGGGCATACCACAATTTCCGTGTCGAGATTGAGGTCGCGCGCCATCTCGCTGATGATGCGCACCTGCTGCGCATCTTTTCTGCCGAAATACGCAAAATGTGGCTGCACGATCTCAAATAATTTCAATACGACAGTCGCCACTCCGCGAAAATGCCCCGGCCGCGAGCGTCCTTCCAGCCGCTCGCTGATCCCTTCGACATTCACATACGTCCGAAATCCGTCCGGATACACATCCGTGACGTCGGGCGCAAATAGGCAATCGACCCCTGCTGCCCCAAGCTTCTCCGCATCCTTATCGAGGTCGCGCGGATACTTGTTGTAATCCTCTTTCGGCCCAAACTGCTTCGGGTTCACGAACACCGACGCGATCACTCTCGAACACTCCCGCTTCGCCCTCGCGGCCAGCGCAGTGTGCCCCTCATGCAGCGCGCCCATCGTCGGCACCAGGCCAATCACACGGCTTTCAGCGCGCGCACCTCGCGCGTATTCCTTCATCCAGGCAATCGTTCGGATTATTTCCACGGAGAAAGTGTGCGTTTCACGGAGTCACGGGTTACGCGCTCGCCGCCGTTGCGCGTTCACGATAGAAATGCATCAGGTCCGTCAAAATGGGCTGCGCTCCAAGTTGCCGCAGCAACGTCGTAATTTGCCCGCGATGATACGTCCCATGATTCACCACATGCTGCATCGATTGCCACAGCGGACTCTTGTACACACCAAACTTCAGTGTCTTGAATTCCATCACGCGGTTCAGATTTTCCTGCGTCAGTTTCCCGGCGAACGCCAGCAATCGCCCTTCCTGCTCCGCCCACTTCGCGCGCAAACTTTCCACATCCGCGCACTCCGCCGCATCTGGCAGCGACGCCGGCGACCGCCCTTGAAACCGCTCCAGCCAAACCCATTCCGCCCCGCAAATGTGCGCCAGCGTGTCGCGCACCGACCCAAAGCTCGACCCCATCGATTTTGTGAACTGCTCGCTCGTCAGCTTCGCCGCGGCATCCAGCGAGCGGTGATTCGCCCACGCGTTGTAATCGTAAAGTAAGCGTATCTCTTCCGGCGTCATCTTTCCCTTCCTCGATCACGCGACAGGAACGCCATGGATTGTCATTCCGAGCGAAGCGCGGAATCTGCTTCTTATTTTTCGCTATTCGCTACTTGCATTCTACCAATCGCCGTCGCTATTGACCGGCGCCTCTTTCTCCTCTTTCATCGTCTGCGCCGCGTGATACGACTCCGCATCCGAAGGGAACGTCCCTCCACGCACATCCTCGCAATACTCCCGCGCCGCCTTCGCAATCATCACGCCCACATTCGCATATTGCCGCGCAAACTTCGGCGTCGCACCAAACGTCAGCCCCAGCAAATCGTGAATCACCAGGACTTGCCCGTCGCAATCCGGCCCCGCACCAATCCCAATCGTCGGAATCCGCAGCTCTCGCGTGATCTGTCCCGCCAGCTCCCGCGGCACCGCCTCGAGCACCACCGCAAACGCTCCCGCCGCCTCCACCGCTCGCGCATCCCGCACAAGTTGTTCCGCGGCAACCGCCGTTTTGCCTTGCACGCGATACCCGCCCAGCGCGTTCACGGATTGCGGCGTCAACCCCACGTGCCCCATCACCGGAATTTCCGCTTCCGTCAGCCGTGCAATCAATTCCAGCCGCCGTTCGCCGCCTTCCACTTTCACCGCTTCCGCGCCGGCTTCTTTCACGAAGCGCACCGCGTTGCGCAGCGATTCCGCGGTGTCCGTGTGATAGCTGCCGTACGGCATGTCCGCCACCACCAGAGCACGCCGCGTCCCTCGCCGCACCGCCCGTGTGTGATGCAGCATTTCCTCGATCGACACCGGCAGCGTGCTCTCATACCCCAGCACAACCATCCCCAGCGAATCGCCCACGAGCAATACGTCCAGACCGGCTTCGTCCAAAAGACGCGCTGTCGGATAGTCGTACGCCGTCAAACAAGTAATTTTTCGCGAATAGAAATTGGATTTGGAATCTGCACCGGAAGACTTCCGCTGCAGCAAATCGGGCACGGTGATCTTTCCTTTGCCCGCGCTAGGAACAACGCTCATGGTGGCCTCCGGTGCCGTTCCCTAACCGCAGGATACAGCCCTGTCTCTCACCTTCGCGCAGAATACCAAATTCATCCGACCTTGACCACCTATTCGAATCTTCTAGCGTTGCTCCCTTCGCTACAGTCTTCGTCAACACTTCCAAGCTTTCCGGCGTGCGGCCTAAAATCCGGGCGGACGCTCTCCCCCAACATTAAAAGCTTTTTCCAGTGCCAGCCCGGCTTGGCCCAGCGTGCCTTCTTCGAAGAGACGGCCGATCAGCGTCACTCCGTGCGGTACGCGCCTCGGCGGCGAAAACTTCGGAAGCGGCCTGCTCGGATCCGGCGCCCAATCCGTGCGCGCCTCGGACACCTCGATGAACCCCGCCCTCATCGTCAGAGACGGATGGCCAGTGAAATTTGTGATCGTCAGCATTTCATCCCGCAGCGAAGGCACCAGCAACAAATCCACCTGTGAAAAAACCCGCTTCATCTCCATCGCTACTTTTCGCCGCAGCCGATCTGCCTGCACAAAATCCACCGCCGAAAGAAATCGTGACTGCCGGAAAATGTTCGGCCACGCGTCGTATGTCTGGACCTTCAACTGGTCCACGGCGTGATTCAGCGTAATCTCTTCGAACGCCGCCGCCCCTTCCGCAAACAAAATCAAGTTCAGCGAATCGTACGGCCAGTCCGGAATGCTCACCTCCACGGGAGCCATCCCCACTTTCTTGACCGTTTCCAGCGCCGCGCGATCCACTTCCGTGGCGGGATTTTCCTTCATCCACGCAGGAAAATATCCGACGCGTAATCCTTTCACGCTTGCGCCCGCGTCAAAATCGAGGCGGCTGTGTACACTGGAAACGTCACCCGCATCCGGCCCCGAAATCGCGTTCAACGCCAGCATGGCGTCTTCAACGCTTCGCGTCATCGGTCCAAGCTTGTCGAGCGACCAGCACAGCGTCATCGCTCCCGTCCGCGCCACTCGTCCATACGTCGGCCGCAAACCAGTAACACCGCAGCGCATGCTGGGTCCAACAATGCTCCCACCTGTTTCGCTCCCTATCGCGAATCCCACCAGCCCTGCCGCCGTCGCCGCACCCGGCCCCGCGCTCGAGCCCGACGATCCCTCCTCCAGCAGCCATGGATTCATCGTCTGCCCGCCAAACCAAATATCATTCAACGCCAGCGCTCCCAGGCTCAGCTTCGCAACGAGCACCGCACCCGCGTCGTGCAGCCTCTTCACCACCGCCGCATCCTTCGCCGGAACGCGATCGCGAAACGGCTCCGCTCCCCAAGTCGTCGGAATGCCCGCCGTATCCAGCAAGTCCTTCGCACCCCACGGAATTCCGTGCAAGGGCCCGCGATACTTTCCCGCGGCAATCTCTGCGTCGGCTTTCTTCGCTTGCGCCAACGCCAGCTCACGTGTCAGCGTGATCACGCACCGCAGCTTCCCGTTAAATCTCTCCAGCCTTTCCAAATAAATCTTCGTCAATCGTTCCGATGTAATTTTCCGAATCTCAACCCATCTCGAAAGCTGGGCCACTGAAGCAAACGCGATGTCCTCGTCTCGCTCAGGCAATTCCCTCGCGTCATTCACACTGCGCACAAATCGCTCGCGCTCCGGCCCGCGCTTCTCCCCCGGCAAAATGGGATCCCAATGCGAATATGGCGCGGCCGGCGCCTCGATCGCCACTTTGTGCGGTCCCGTGCGCCGCTCGTACAGCGCCGCCATGTTGCCGCGCCAGCTCGACGCCGCCATTTCGCGTTCCGCCCCGCTCATCTCCACTTGCACGAGCTTCTCTGCCTCTGCAAAAGTCCCCGGCGACACATCCGGCCCCACCGCCGGCCCCGTCCCAAACGCCGGTGGCGTCCCCGCAGGCGGCTCGCCCGGTTTCTGTTGCTGCGCCCCCACGACTGTCGCCCCAATTAGTCCCAGCGATGTACCCGTCAAAAACTCCCGCCGCGTTTTCGTCATGTCCCCTCCGGCCCGTATTCTATCCGCCGATTAGCCCCAAATCGAACGCGATACCGATGTTCGCACAAACTCGTTCGCGAGCTCACTTTCCCTCATTTTCTTCTGGCATCTTTAACGCCAGACAATTAGCATCGCGCTTTCCTTGGAGGTTATCGTGAAAACGCGCCGGCAGCTCAGACTCTGCAAAAAATCTCTCCAAAGCGCTTTATTCCTCATCCTCGCGCTCGCATCTGTTCCGTTCGCGCTTTCTCAAACGCCATCTGGCGCTCCTCCCGATGACGCGGCCGTCCATCAACGCGCCGACGCACTCCTCAAACAAATGACTCTCGATGAAAAAATCGGTCAGCTCAGCCAGCTCTTCGATTTCCGCAAGGATCAGGCCATCGACGACGCTGTCGCGAAGGGCCAGCTCGGCTCGCTGCTCTTTGTCACCGATCCCGCCGAAATCAACCGCCTCCAGCATCTTGCCGTTGACCACACCCGCCTGCACATTCCTCTGATTTTCGGCTTCGACGTCATCCATGGTTTCCGCACCATTTTTCCCGTGCCCATCGCCATGGCCGCTTCCTGGGATCCTGCCGCCGTCACGCGAGCGCAGACCATCGCCGCCCAGGAAGCTCGTTCGGTCGGCATCGATTGGGCTTTCGCGCCAATGCTGGACATCGCCCGCGACCCTCGCTGGGGCCGCATCGTCGAAGGCGCCGGCGAAGATCCCTATCTCGGCTCCGCCATGGCTGTGGCGCAAGTTCGCGGATTCCAGGGCGACTACATTGGCTCGCCAGATCACATCCTCGCCTGCATGAAACACTTCGCCGGCTACGGCGCCGCCATCGGCGGCCGTGATTACGACGAAGCCTATATTCCCGATACTCTTCTCTATAACGTCTACCTCAAACCATTTCATGCCGCCGTAAAAGCCGGCATCGGCTCCGCCATGAGCGCCTATCTCGACTTGAACGACGTACCCGCCACTGGCAATCGCTGGCTTCTTCACGACGTCCTCCGCGACGATTGGAAATTCACCGGCTTCGTCGTCAGCGATGCCAACTCCGTCAAAAGCCTCCAAAACCACGGCTACGCCAAGGACGTTTACGAAGCCGGCCTCGATGGCTTCAAGGCGGGCGTCAACATGGAGATGGCCCTCGGGTTCACCGCGTATTCGAAAAGTCTATCAACCGCCGTCGAGCGGGGCCAAATCACGGCTCAACAAATCGAAGACGCCGCTCGCCCCATTCTCGAAATGAAAATGCGTCTTGGCCTGTTCGATCACCCTTACGTGGACGAAGCTCGCTCCCAACAAATCCTCGCTACACCCGAACATCGCACTGTTGCTCGACTTACCGCCGAACGCACCGCCGTGCTTCTCCGCAACGAAGGCAGCCTTCTTCCGCTCAAGAAAGACGCCTATAAGAAAATCGCCGTCCTCGGCCCTCTCGCCGATTCGCAAGCCGACACTCTTGGCTCCTGGGTTTTCCAGGACGATCTCGCGGAAACCGTCACTATCCTCTCCGGACTTCGTAACAAGCTCGGCTCACAAGCAGAACTTAGCTATGCGCCCGGCGTCCAAATCAGCCGCAAATTTCCATCGTTTTTCGACGCGATATTCCATCTGAAAACAGCACCCGCCTGGACGCCCGAACAATCGAAAGACGAAATGTCCAAGGCTGTCGCCCTCGCGCAATCTTCCGATGTTGCGATTCTCGTTCTTGGCGAGGCGCAGAACATGAGCGGCGAAGCAGCTTCGCGCGAATCGCTCGATCTTCCCGGTCAGGAAGAGCAGCTTTTAGAAGCCGTCGCCGCGACCGGCAAACCCGTTGTCCTCATCCTAATGAACGGCCGCCCTCTCAACATTAAATGGGCCTCCGAGCACGTCCCCGCAATCCTCGACGTTTGGTATCCCGGCACGCAGGGAGGGAACGCCGTCGCGAATCTCCTCTTCGGTGACGCCGTTCCCGGCGGCAAGCTTCCCATCACCTGGCCGCGCGATGTCGGTCAGGTGCCGATCTATTATTCTCATAACACGACGCAAGCTCCGGATAATGAGGGCAAGCGCTATTGGGATGAAGAGAGCACGCCGCTCTATCCCTTCGGTTATGGCCTCAGCTATTCCACTTTCAACTTTTCAAATGTGAAACTGAGCCGGACGGAGATCAAGCCCGGCGACACGATCGACGTCAGCGTCGATGTCGAAAATACTGGCGCGGCGTCTGCCGACGAAGTCGCTCAGCTTTACATTCACCAGCAATTCGGTAGCACCTCGCGTCCCGTCCGCGAACTCAAGGGATTCGAGCGCATCACGCTCGCCGCACACGAAAAAAGGACGGTCCACTTTTCGCTTGGAAAGGATGAGTTGACTTACTGGAGCACAGCCAAAAAAGCCTGGGTCGAGGAGCCCGCTGCCTTCGACGTTTGGGTAGGCGGAGATTCCGGGGCTACGCTGCACTCGATCTTTTCTATCGCGCGATAGCGCGAACGATTGAGCGCCGCCCTTGCAGTTCAACAGGCGTGCAGACGCACTCGCAAAATTGGGTGCGCGAATCTGTCTCGATTTATCTTGTTTCAGTTTGCTGGAACATGCCGCACTGGCGTCGCTTCCGATCCCGGACCGGGCTCCGGCACCGGTTTCGGCATCTCCGAATCCTTGAATCGCGGCACCATTTCGTCGGCCATCGCAAATGCATACACTGCGGACGCAATCTCCACCGCACCTTCTCTTACGTCTTCTTCATAAATCCGTTCGTAGGTGTCGAGGTTCGTGTGATGCGTGAAGGAACCGTAGTCGAATGCGTCCTGCGCCAGCCCGATTCCCGGTAGCCCTGCGTTGTTAAACGAAGTGCTGTCCGTTCCGCCAGTCCGGCGGCTGTCGCTCTTGAGGACCCCCGTGAATCCCCAGTCCTCGAACGGCATCATCGCTTCGCGAACCATATCTGCCGCGCCCTCGGGACCAAACACGCCCGCGCCTCGCGGCTTGCCGGTGCCCGAATCGATGTTGAAATACGCGTCCAATTTCGCATACTCCGGCTTCTGGTCTTCAAAGCTCCCGAAGTGCTGCTTCACGTAGGCCAGCGACCCAAGCAATCCTTCTTCTTCCCCACTCCACAAGGCAATTCGAATCGTTCTGCGCGGCTTCACGTGCAGGACCGTTAAAATCCGCACTGCCTCCAGCATCATCGAGGAACCGATTCCATTGTCGGTCGCACCCGTCGCGTCGTGCCACGAGTCGTAGTGTCCGCCCAGCATCACGACCTCATCCTTCTTGTCTGTACCGGGAATTTCGCCAATGGCGTTATAAACGGTCGTGCCCTCGGGATATTCCTTGTTCTGAATATTGATGCGCAACGTCACCGCCGTTCCGTCGTCCATGATCCTGGAAATCCGGCCGTAGTCGTCGTTGCGCATCACCAGCGTGGGCACCGCGCGAGCCCAATCGTAAGTGCCGTTTTGCTGCGCCACGATAACGCCGTGCGCCCGTCCCGCGTCATTGATCCGCGCCAGCGCTCCGTTATCCACTAGAAATTGGTCCACTTGCCGCGAAACTTCCTGCCGTGTCAACTGCCCTTCCGGCAGCTTTTGCGGTTCAGGAAAGCGGAACGGGCGCGGATTCTTCGCATCAAATCGCGATTTCCATTCGTCTTCCGGACGCCGCATGGGCGACGGGTTCATGTCTTCGGCGACCTCTACATGCTTCCCCACAAACACGATCGCTCCGCGAACCTTGTCCTTCATCGAATTCAAATAGGCGTCAAGTTCCGCCTGTGTCGGCTGCTTTGGCTCCGCTGGCTTCGCTCTCGCTGGCATCGGAGGCGCCGCCCATTTCGGTTCTGGTGGTGGCGGCGCGCCTCCGAAAAAGTTGAATCCACCGCGCGTCGGCAGCGCCAGTCCCGGAGGATCGAGCCTCACCACTTGCGCGGTGACCACTCCATTCGTGCTCGGCGTCCACGCCAGCGGCTCGACCATAAGCTGCCCATGGAACGGCGCTACCGCTTCCGCCAAAAGCTCCATATTTTCCCAGCCCGGCACCGGCGTCGCCGCGCTCGGCGGCTGGTATGTCCACGGTTCCAGGTGTGCGTTCGCCAGTCCCCACGACGTCATCGTTGCGACCGCCCAATCGTCCGCCGCTTTCAAATTCGGCGTGCCCGTCAGCCGCGGGCCGTGCACGTCGGCAATTTCATGGATGATCCACATAATTTTCGAATGATCCGTTTCTTCCGCGCGGATCTGCGCGTACATTCCAGCAAGTCCCGGAGCCTGCGCAGGCAACGGCATCGCCGCCAACATCAAACATCCCGCCAAGAGTGCACAGATCTTCGTCACAGTTCCTCCCAATCTCTTTCGAGAGCTCTCGCTTTGCGTTCTCGGTCGCACGTCAATATACGCTCCGTGGTCCTCGACCGCAATCGGCACGACAGGGCTGGGGGAGGCAGGAGCTACACCGAAGTGAAGAACGCGCCGTCTCCCGCGACGTACGCATACGCCATGCGCGGCGTGTTGAAGGCGAAGCCGGGGTTCCCCTCGCGGTCGAGCAGGATGAGGCCGCCGGTCGCGTGGGTACGCCGGGCAAGAAGGTGAACGGCCTCGCGCGCAACCAGCATGGCAGCGTCCCCGGCACAGGACGCGGGTGCGGTGCTGGAAGGATCGCGGGAAGAATCGGACAGACAGAAAGCTGCGGTTTCGGTACGGAGCAGGTCTACGGCGGTCTTGGCCATGACGATTTTCATGATGGCTTCGCCGTAGCCCGTACAAGAGACGCCCCCTGCAGTGGAATCGGCGTAGCAGCCGCAGCCGATGAGCGGCGAATCGCCGACGCGCCCAGGAAGCTTGCAGCAAGTGCCTCCGGTGGAGGTTGCCGCGAAGAGTTTGCCCTGCGAATCGAGAGCCACGGCGCCGACGGTACCCTGTTCGTGGCCGCGATGGTGAGCTGCGGCGTGTTTGTCCTGGCGGCAATGGCGCCAAGCTTCGCGTTCGGCGTCGCTGACAAGCTCCGCGGGAGCGCATAGAACGATGCCGTTGTCTTTCGCGAAGCGCTCGGCGCCTTCGCCGACAAGCATCATGTGCGGGCAGTGCTCGAGAACGGCGCGGGCCAGCCGGATCGGATTCCGGATGCGCTGCACGGAAGCCACGGCGCCGGAACGAAGACTCGCGCCATTCATCACGATGGCGTCGCATTCCACGCGCCCATCGAGATTTAGATGCGAGCCGAAGCCGGCGTCGAAGACAGGGTCGTCCTCGAGGACCAGGATGGCGGCTTCCACGGCATCGAGCGCGGAGCCGCCGCGGGAAAGAATGGACCACCCGGCGTCGAGGGCGCCGCGGCAGCCGGAATTGCATGCGTCGACGGCTTCATCGGGAATATCCCAAGCGCCGCCATGGACTATAAGCGCAGGTTTCATCGCGAGGAGAATGGCAAAGCACCAAGAAATTGTCCAGAAGGAGGAAGAGCGGCTGTGTCCATCCTCTAGATGAAGAAATCGAGAAAGAAAAGAAAGACACCGAGAAAAAGCAGGATGACAGCCGGATTGATGTGCCGGCGAGGAAAACGGGCCAGCGAACTAAGAAATTGGGAAGGAACGGCCTTAAGGCGGGACTCTTCGCGGGGACCGTAAAACGGGCCAATGACGGTATAGCGCGAAAGGCTGCGCCGGAAGGCGCCAAATTCGTCGTGCGCCCATACGGAGAAATCGTCGCGCTTGCGCCAAACGAGAGCAGCGCCGATCGCAAAGATGACATAACCGAGCAGAGTTAGAAGCCCAAGCGCCGGGCCAGATCCCCAATACATGATGCCTCGCAGATGACTCCCTCGCACCGGTAGGACGCCATAAAAAGCCGGATGCTTATTCGTCCTCGTGGATGGTAACAAGCCGAACGATTTCAAATTCCTTTTGGCCGGCCGGTGTGGCGACCTGAACTTCGTCCCCTACTTTGCGATTGAGCAACGCTTTTCCAATGGGCGAGGTCGTCGAGATCAGCCCCTTTTCGGCGTCCGCTTCCTCCGTGGTAACGAGCTTGTATTCGATTTTCACCTCGCGGTGAATATCGAGCACAAGAATACGCGAACCGTAACCGGAGCGGTCCTTTGGAATATTGGTGAGGTTGAGCATGCCCAGGTCGCCCATGCGTTTTTTGAGCTGCCCGATACGCGCGTTAACGTAGCCCTGCCGTTCTTTCGCGTACTTGTATTCGGCGTTTTCAGAAAGGTCACCGTGGGCGCGCGCTTTGGCGATCTCCTTGGGAAGATCGATGTTGAGCTCGTGCTCGAGCTGGT
This sequence comes from uncultured Acidobacteriota bacterium, assembly GCA_963718945.1. Taxonomy (GTDB): domain Bacteria; phylum Acidobacteriota; class Terriglobia; order Acidiferrales; family UBA7541; genus Acidiferrum. Next base: position 244,941 of record CAVRAJ010000006.1, read on the forward strand.
CGATTTCCCCCTGCAAGCGCTGCTTGATCTTTGCGAGCGGGTCAAACATGGTCGTCCATCACCAGGATTTCGGTTGCCAAAAAATGTTCGCGGAGTCCGGTTTTACAGGGTGGTTTGCCGGACCCCGCGCGAGCAAGCATTATAGATGCGAGACAATTGCCGCTACAAGGGGCAGTCACAGTTAGTTTCGCTCCCCGCCCGTGTCGGGCGCCGGCAAGGGAAACGCGACCCGAGCGATGAGGATAACAAGCTCGGGGTTCCTCCGAAGAATTACTGGACTTGGACGTCGACAGTCTGGGATTTTTTGTTGCCAGCCGCGTCCTCGATTGTAAGTGTGTAAGTGGTGTTTTTTGTTGGAGATACGTCAACACAGCGCGCGGCCGACGGCCACACCGGCTGCGTCTGTGGCTCAAGCCGGACGCTCTTGGCGTTGGATACCCCATAGCAAAGCTGGGCGGATTCGCCACGACGCACGACTTTTGGGCTGGCATAGAAACTGAGAATCGTGAACGCTTTGCCCCCCATCTGCTCGACGGCGAGGCGGTCTTCTTCATGTTGTTTTTCCGCCCGCTTCTGCGCGGCTTGCCGCTCGATGTTGCGAGCATCCTGCCAGCGGGAGAACATGACGAAAATGACGCCGAGGAGCACAACCACAAGAACAGCCGAAGAATACAAAAGCGGGTTCTTCAAAGGGGACTTAGGTTCAGGAACCGGGTCAGGCAGCATGAGCGCGCTCCACGAGCTACTGGCTCCAGCATTTAAAATAACCTGGATAGGGGGCGCGGGAAAGCCCTTATTGCACCCTGCTCGCAAGAACAGAGAGAAGATCTCCGGCGAAAATGTTTCATTTCGCGGCGTGGGCCAATTCGCGCCAGGTGACCAGCTTGATGTTCTCCTCTCGCAGCAACGCGCGGAACTTCTCACTGGTAAAGTAGTCGAAATCGCGCTGCCGCCAGGCTGCGCCCCAGGTATCGCGCTCGCGTGTGGCCGCGCGCATCTCTTCGTCATCGAAGGCCAAATGAATGATGAAGACAGTCACGCCGGGCTGAAGATTTTTCAGTGCATTGATATAGAAATCCGCCCATTTTTCCGGCGCCACTCCCGGCTCCATGGTCACGGTGTGGTCGACGACCAGGTCATCGGGGCTCAGGGAAGTTTCAAGATAGGGGTGGCCCGCGAACCAATCTCGAACCATGAACACTGGCAACTTGTAGTCATGGGCGACGCGGAGAACGCTCTCGAAAATGTCCTTACCATTTTCGAAAAGGCGGTATTGATGAGAGTCGAGGTGTGTCGGGCGGACACCCATGGCCATCGCTTTTTCGATCTGTGCGCGAAGCTCGAGTTCCACTTCCTTGGCGTCGATGCGAGTTGCTTCCGCCCAGTTCAGGCGGAAGTATCCATTCGAGTCCACGAGACTCGGGACCTTGTCCCGAGGAGCGACAGGTCCCCAGCGATAAAAAACACGTTCGCTCGTCAGCGTCAGGTGAATCCCAAAATCGGTTTCCGGATGAGTCTTCGCATAGTCCGCTATTTCTGGAAACCAGGGGCAAGACGCCATGATGCTGGCGGAATTCACGAGTCCTGTTTCGAGGGCTTTCATCGAAGCGGCGTTTACGGAATGTGTCATGCCCAGGTCGTCGGCGTGCACAATCACGAGTTTCGCGTCGCGCGCGTAGCCCAGTCTTTCTGCCAGCGATTTTGGGGCGGTCTGCGCGCGCGCCGCGAGGGAGGTGCTTGCGAGCAGCAAAAAAATTAGCCTCCAACATTTATGCATCGTCGCGGACACTCTCCCGCCGGGCATCAGCGCTGCCCGCGGCCGTCGCAGGCAACGGGTTTTTCGACTGGATATTCAGTCAGAAACGGATCGACGCGCGCATTTTGCGCATAAGTCCCGCTACAAGCAATAGGAATCTGTTCAGCTACGTCCTATGCGTCGTCGTAATCCTCCGTCAGAGACGCCAGGAAGGCCGCAAGTGCGTTGACGTCATCCTCGCTGAGTGACATTCCCTGGAATTCCGTCGGCGCATTTCTCAGTAGACCCTGATGGGCGAGTTGCGAGCTCTTGATGTAGAACTCGACCACGCCCGTGAAGAGCGGCCTGCTGCCGTTGTGGAAATACGGCGCGGAATCCTCCAGGTCGCGAAGCATCGGCGTTCTGAACTGCGCGATGGTTGTGCCCAGCCCCTGGTCCACTGCGCAATTTTGCACAATGGCGCAAACCACCATGCTCAGATTTGCTTGTGGATTCGAAATGTCCGGATTGAGATAAACGTTCCACAAGCCCAGATCCGCATAGATAGGATTGCCCTGGACCGCGGGGTGGCGAAATCTCTCGGAGGCGTTCGGATGGTTCGCCGAAGCGGGCAGATATTGATTAAAATTGGCGTTGCGTTGCGCAAGCGTCGGCACCACCAGCGCAGCGAACGCTCCGGCGCCATTAGCGGCGTCATATTCTTCCTGCGATACCCCGGTGTTATGAAATTGAAAGTCCGTGAAGTCTGGCGGCAGGTGGCATGCCGCGCAGTTCCCCGCGTGCTGCGAGCCATCGGTGGCATTCACCGCTACTTTCAGAAAGATTTTCAAGCCCGCAAGCTCCGTCGCTCCAAACGCGAATGGCTGCGCGTGATACTTGAAGCTGCCATACGTTCCATCGACAAAGATCGGGTTGTTCTGGTTCTGGAGCAGGCCCAAAAGCCGCTGATTGTATTGGGGCAGCGTCTCCCCGGCGATTGGCTGCAAGGGAAGATGATTAATGCGGAGGAAAACGTCATAGGGCGAGCCGATATAACGTCCGTTTTCGTCTTGCTGGAACTGCAGGCCATCCAGATATTGCTCCAGCATCTGGGCCATATCCTCGACGATTTGCTCGTCGCTGGCGCTCGTGACATCAAGCCGGTATTGCGCGGGAAGCTTGCAGTCCCTGGGAATGGTTGGGTCCGTCCCCAGCAAAATCTTAGCGTAGGAAAACCCGCAACCGAATGTGACCGCAGGGACATTGTTTCCGTTGTCGTTGCGAATCACATTGCCGATATGCGCGATGGCCTGCTGGTATTGGCCGGGAGCCCAGCCGAAATTGCGCCCAGTCAGCGTGGACTTGGCAAGGTCCGCCGCATCGGTGAATTCACCGTCATAATGCAGAAAGGTCGGGCCGGCATGGGGCTGTATGGAGCCAACCATGTGGATGGAATTTCTGGGCGTTGTCGAAAAGCCATTGAGCACGCGCGGGATCGGGCTATGGTCCGTAAAGTCGGCATAGGTGCGATTTCCCGTCCCCGGCACGCCCTGAAACTCCACGACAAAATGGCAGGACCGGCAATTAATGGATTGTCCCGCAAAGGGCCCGGGAAGCGGCCCATTCGGAGTTTGCACAGTAGCAACGACCGGATCTCCCACCGCCAGCGGAGCATTCACGTTCGTCATGTTTTCGGCGAAATATTCGGCGAATCGCGTATCGACAAAGATTCGTTCTCCGATGTTCTGTTCCGCAGGGGTGACATCTTCGTCGGTCTCGAACTGCGGAGCCTGCCCGGAACTGCATCCCGAGAGCCCCGGCAGGATGGTTGCGCCAAAACAGCAAACTAGAATTGCCAATCCCTCGCCTCGCATAAATCCTCTCATCTGCCTTCCCCCGTTGCGGGTTTCCCGGAATAACTGAATAGACCGCTCTTTCCCAAACTCTTCACGTAAGCAATGACTTGCCAGCGCGTTTCTTCGGGCAACTTGTTCCACGTGGGCATTCCCTTGGCAAGATTCCCGTTCTTGAGCAGCCAGAAGATTTCGCCGTCCGTCGCTCCTTGAACGCGTGAGCCTTTTAAGCTGGGTTTCTTGCCCCGGCCCTCGGCGTCCGCTCCGTGGCACTTCGCGCAATGATCTTCGAAGACTCTTCCGCCCGCCGCGATGGCATCCGCCTGGCCCGCATAGGGGTTCTTCAGGGCACGGTCCGCGTCCGGGACATGCTTTAGCCAGGAACCGTCCGCGGCTGCATAGGCCATCGCCGCAGAGGCGAACACAAGTGCCAGTGTCAGCAAGCTTCTGCGAAGAGTGGCTGATTTTGTGGCCATCAGTTCACCCCCCTGTGCAGATTGCTGAAAATCTGTTGAATCTCGTAGGACACTTTGAAGCGGTAGAGAACGCCCACACTGTTGGCGTTCAGTCCAAAACTTGTGGAAAACGTAATCGTTGGGCCTTTCGGGACGTCGAAGCTCACGGTCGGCCCCAGGTATTGCGAGGTTTGTTTCCAGCCGAAGCTGTAGCGATCGCCCAACCCGCCGTATATCTCGGCACCCGCGGCAAAGTTTTGCCGGCAGATAAAGCAAGGCCGGGGGCTGGCTTTGAACGCCAATGGCCTGCTGGCGCCCAGCGCGTAACCGAATTCCCACGGTTCATTGCTCAAATTCTTTTCAGCGATGAAATTCTCGGAGACGTTCCAGCCTTTCACGGTGCTGGAAAGGATCAGCTTGAGCTCCATCGATCGCTCGACCTTGCTGCGGCTCTGCGCATTCGTCAGCAACAGATCAGAGATGCTGTGGTGGCCGGTGATTTCCAGAAAGCTGCGATCCGCGCCGTTTACGTCTTCGTACTCCATGTACAGCACGGGGTTGATGAAGTGCTGACGGAGCAAGGGCCGTACCCGGTTTTCCCAACGAAAGCCGGTGAACACGGTGCTGTCGTTTTGCGTTGTTTGCCCGGAGAGATAGACCTCCGTGGTCCACCAGCCTTTAGCTCCGTATTCCAATTCCAGCGTAGCTCCGGCGAAGGAATTGCCGTACTTCGTGGCCGCGTGCACACCCTTGACGGCAATCTCGAGATTGCCGGGTTCCTCAAGCGCGTCGGAATACGTGACGAGATAAGGTGGCTCCTGTGCCCTGGCCTGCTGGGAACAAAATAGGTAGAGGACAACTGCCAGGGGCCACAAAGCGGCGAACTGCCTGCCGATAATCGGGCGAATACGAAGAGAAATAAGGTCTAAGCTCATCCACACCCCGCCTTAGTTGCAAATTACTAACAACAAGAAAGGATATGAGACTAAATTAGTCCTAAATCAGATGCAAGTGATTTACATGTAAAAGTTCTGTAATGCCTGCTCGGACTAAGCAGAATCCTCGATGCTTCCCTTATCCAGGATTGTTGGTGGCGAGCGAGGTAAGGCTTATGGGAGTTGCTCAGTTATTGGGCGTCGGGTGGTTTCGCGCTGGCGTCGCCATTCAGAAAACGCTCAAACCAATACACTTGCCAGTTGAGGCTCTCCACCAAATGCTTCGGTTCGCCGGTGCGAGTGAGATTGTGGTTTTCACGCGGAAAGAAAACGATCTCCGACGTGACGCCGTAGTGCTGGAGCGCGCGGAACCACTGCTCGCCTTGTTCGATCGGAACGCGGAAGTCGTTGTCCGAATGGAGAATGAGCGTGGGTGTGCGGACGTTACGCGCGTATTTTAGAGGAGACGCGTCCCAGTATTGGTCGAAATCGTCGAAGAGGATGCCTTTGAAATAGTCCTCGTGGCCATACGCACCGTCGCGGGTGCCGTCGTCGCTGATAAAATTAGAAATGGAACGCAGCGTCACTGCGGCTTTGAAGCGGTTGGTGTGCGAGACGATCCAATTGGTCATATAACCGCCGTAGCTTCCGCCGGTCACGCCCAGGTCATTCGGATCAACCCAGGGATATTGCTTCAGCGCGGCATCCACTCCGGCCATGATGTCTTGATAATCCATTCCGCCCCAGTTGTTGATTTCGCCGCGCTCGAATTTTTCTCCGTAGCCGGTCGAGCCGCGCGGATTGCAGAAGAAAACAGCCCAGCCCTTTGCGGCGTACACCTGGAATTCGTGATACCAATCCACGCCAAACATGCCCTCCGGCCCGCCATGAATCACCAGAACCATCGGATACTTTTTGCCTGGTTGCCAGCCAAGCGGTTTGACGAAGAAACCGTCAATCGGCCAGCCATCGGTGCTTTGGTATGGCAAGCGCTCGACCGGTTGCAACTCGAGTTGCGCCCATAACTCGCTATTGAGGTGGGTCAATTGGCGTTCGCCAGAGCCGTCGAGGTTGGAAATGTAGAGATCATCGGGGTGCTGAAAATCGTTGGAGAGATAGGCCATTCTTCCGGCGCTCTCGTTCAAATCAAACGCGTGAATACCACGCGGCCCGGACGTTACGGAGGAGAAGGTACGCGAGCCAAGATCGGCGCGAAAAACGTGCGTTTCGCCCTTCACTCCGGCGGCAAAAAAGACCGAGCCGGCCGCCGGCCAGTGCAACTCCCCGGCAATCAGGTCGAGATTCTTCACGGCGAGCTGCGAGGGAGCGCCTCCGGCGCTGTCCGTCACATAGAGCTTGGGGAATTGATGGGCTGCCGTCTGCCCAGCGAAGAGAATCTGTTTCCCATCCGGTGACCAGCGCGGATTTTCGTCGTCGAACGCATGATCCGAAATTTTTGTGAGTGCGCCTCCCGCGGCCGGAATCACCCAGACGTCGGTGTTGTGGCTGTCGTCATAAGCTTTTCCCGTGCGATCGGAAACAAAAGCGATACGCGTGCCATCGGGCGACCATTGCGGATCGGCGTCGTCCCAATCCTGCCCTTCTGTGATTTGCTTGGCCTCGCCGCCAGGCAGGCTAACGATCCACAAATGGCGGCGCTGGTCGTTAAACCAGCCCGTGTCATTGAATTTGTACCGCATGTGCGTGTAATGCCGCACGTCACTCTTGCGATCCGGCGGAGCGACATCATCCAATGGACCGGAAGAGCTGACCGCAACGATGCGGGATCCTTCTGGAGACCATTGGTAACTCTGCACGCCGTTCTTCAGTTTTGTAAGAGCCATAGCCTCGCCCCCGCCGGCGATCGAGAGCAAATAAATTTGAGATTTGGGTTTTTCGCCGGCCGAGGAATCCAGAGAGCGCGCGGAAAGAAAAGAAAGCGCCTTCCCGTCGGGGCTCCAGCGCGGAGCGTTGGAGCTAAAGCCCTCCGCGCTCAACCGGCGCGGCGCGGCCGAGCCATCGGCGGGGACGGCCCAGATCGAGGATTCGCGGCGGTTTTTCCTCTTGTCGATAGTGGTGAGAACATAGGCGACAGCTTTGCCGTCCGGCGAAATATGGGGATCGCCGATGAACTTGAAGGAGAAATAGTCTTCCGGAGTAACGCCGCGCTTCGCTTGCGCACGCAATGAGGCAGATCCAAACACGCCAAAGGAAAAGAAAACTGCAACTGAAAAAAACGTGCGGAGTTTTCGCATAATGCCGGGAACTCTAACATAGCGAGAACGAAGCACAAGTGATTCCGCCGAGGAGAGTCTATTGTTTCAAAGGGGGCGGGGCGGCGGACATTTTGCGGGCAACGTCTTCCTCGGCTTTGTTGTGAAGTTCGCGGACTTTGGCGAACTCTTTTTGAGCAGCTGCTTCATTGCCCGTGGCTTGATACACGCGCCCAAGCCGGAAATGCGCATCGGGCTCTTCGGGATCCAGTTCGATGGCTCGCCTTAGCGCGACGATCGCGTCTGGAGCGTGCCCTTGCTGAGAAAGAATAGCTCCCAGGTCGAGATACGCGATACGGAGGTCCTTGCGCGATTGCAGGGCCTTCTTGAGTAATGTAACGGCTGTATCCGGGTCGTTTTTCTTCATGGCCACATCGCCAAGATAGGCGAGAGCTTGCGCATTATCCGGATCGACTGTTAGTTCGGCCTGGAAGTCCGTTTCCGCCTCGTCGTATTGCTTCAGCTTCCAGTGAAGGTAGCCAAGCCCGAAATGCACGTTGGGTTCTCGGGGAGCGGCCTTTACCGCCTCCTGAAACTCGGCAATGGCTTCCGCGGTCCTTCCCAAACCGTCCAGAGCCTCTCCCATGAGCACACGAGTGGCCGGTGAGTTTGGATCGCGCTCTGCGATCTGGCGGAACTCCTCGAGAGCACAATCGAACTTCTTGGCCCATAAGCAGCTTTGCGCCAGGACTTTGCGCAACTCGGTATTGTCCGGATCGGCTTTTGCCGCCAGTGCCAGTTGTTTTGAGGCTTCAGCAAAACGGTTCGCGCCGTAGTAGCTCAGGCCAAGAAGGGTTCGCGCCTGCATGCTGCTGGGTTGTTCGGCCAAAGCGGCGTTGAGAGGGGCTACCGCTGCTGCGAAATGCCCTTGCTTGAATTCCGCCAGGCCCAGATTGAGCTGGATGCCCGGGAGCTTGGGTTCGAGAGCGAGAGCCTTTTTGTAGGCGGCGGCGGCTTCTGGATAGTTTTGCAACCTGGAAAGGTCCACACCCAAGCTGGCGAAGGCAGCGGCGTCGCCCGGATTCGCGACGACGACGGCCTGCCAGACTCGAACCGCGTCGGCTAGCTTTCCCTGTTGCTCGAAAGCGAGCGCCTGCTGCGGTGCCGGCTGGGGGGATTGGGCACAGGCTAAGGCGGGCGAGAAGAAGATCGGGAGAGAGAGGGTAAGGAGGAGAAGGCAAGTGACTGAGGAGACGACGCGAGATGGATTACCCCCCCCGGCATTTTTCGTAAACGTTGCATGTAAAGGACTTAAGTCAACCGTAAGTCTTTTAGAATCAACGCCTACAGATGCTTCGTAAACTCTGATGCTAAAGGACTTACGAAGAAGCGGACAGGCCGCGATGATCGCACTACGCATGGCGGCGGAGCAGCGGTTCAGACGCGAGGGACAAGGAGAGGAGCAGGCAAGAGCGGCGTTAGTGGCCGAGGGAAGCGCGCGAGAAGCTTGGTGATGGCGGACTTTCACACAACTTTGTAGCACATGTTTACCGACTTGTCAAGATAATTGTAAATGTAAGAAAATAGGAAGGATAGAAAAGGGACCAGGGCAAACAGGAGGGGCGGGCATGGGATGCCAGAAAAAAAACGCCCCGCTCGCAGGCTATGCGAGCGGGGCGGGGGTGCTGCTTCGGGGTGATTAGAAGTAAATCTTGCCGCCGAGCTGAAGAATTCTCGGGTCGAAGGCAGAGGTAACTTGACCGAAATTGCTGGATGGATCAAGTTGCCCGTTGCTAAGGAAGCTGGCCCCCGTGGCTATGTCGTTGAATTGCGTATGGTTCCAAGTATTGAAGGTTTCCAGACGCAGTTCCAAGCGGCTGCCCCGAGACTCGCTGAGCATAAAGCTCTTGAAGAGCGAAATGTTCCAGTTGTCTCGGCCAGGCCCACGCAGAGCATAGTGTCCCAAAGTGCCCCAATCCCCAACGGCGGGATTCGAGAAGGCAGAGGGGTCAAACCATTCTTTGACAGTATGAGGATAGGCGATGGTGCCTGTTAGATCCGGCCGGTTAGAACCGCCGACGAAGTTGCCGGCTTGGTCCACCGCTCAGACCAAGGTTAATCGGCAAGCCGGATTCCATGGTGATAATGCCGGACACTTGCCAGCCGCCGACGGTGGACTTCAAGAGGCGGTTTTCGCTGTGACGGAGGAGCGGGATGTCGTAGATGAAGTCGACCACGGCTACGTTTCTGCGGTCGTATCCGCTCGGTCCGTTGTCATAGGCCCATCCCGCGTAGGGGTTGGAGACAGTGCCCAGGTCGCCGCCGCCGTTGCCACCCGTCGTCGGATCAACCGCCTTGGAAAAGGTGTAGATGGCGCGAAGGGTCAGGTCATGGCTTAGCTGCGAGTTCAAATCCATTTGCAAGCCATTGTAATGCGTGTTGGCTTCGTTGTTGGAGAGGCTGATGGTTGTAAAGCCAGGATAGGGCAAGCCCGGCGCCGTCTGATATGGGGAGCTGTTTGAAATGAGAGATCCAAGGTCGCTTTCGGTGGGCAAGTTGACATTGCGATAGTCGTTTTGATGGCGGCCCATGTTACCGACATAACTGACCGACAAAACTGACTTGGTGCCAAGAGAATGTTGCACGCCAAAGCTGTACTGGTAGCTGACGGGCAACTTGTAATCCGCCACGGCCAAGCCGGTGATGCTGGCAGCGTTAATCGGTTGAACCGCCGCCGCGTTAGTGGCGATAGCGATGCTGGGGTTGGTCATCGTGACGCCGTTGAGGCCAACCTGCAGGCTGAACGGGATGTTTGGACCAGCATTGTACATGTCGTTGCCCTGAATGCGCTCGTACATGATGCCGAACCCGCCGCGGATAACGGTCTTGCCGCTGCCGGTTACGTCATAGGCAAAGCCAAGGCGAGGACCGAACGCCGCCCAATGGTTGTTGACGAGACCCTTAGGAACGCCGCCCTGGCCGGGGATGCCGATGCCGTTCAAATAGAGCGGAATGCCGGCGAGAATCGGAGTTCGGGCTAGTGCCAAGGCCGGGGCTGGCAGCAGCGCAGCCAGGATCGGCAGCACTTCTGCAAATGCTATTATTGGAGTCGAAAGTGGCCGCATCAGCCGCGTTGTACAGGCTGGGATAGAAGTTGCCCATGCGGTTGTTGGCTTCGTAGGTGTGCGGCACGCCATCCCAGCGCAAGCCGAGGTTGAGGGTCAGGCGATGGTTCACGCGCCAGTTGTCCTGGACGTAGGCGGCCCAAGAAACGTTGTTCCACAGGCCCTTGTCCTGCACCGCGAGTTCTTGATAACTCGAGGGCAAGCCAAGCAGCATGTCGGCAAAGCTGTTCCCGGTGTAAGAACCGCTGCCGCCGCTGAAGGTGAATCCGCCCTGGGTCTGACCGAAGAGATCCTGAACCTTCTTGTAGAGGGCCCAGCTTCCGCCCATCTTGATCTGATGCGCTCCATGGGTCCAAGAGACGTCGTCGCGGATCTGGTAGTCATCGGCCTTGTTGTGCCACGGCCAACTGGAGATTTCGAATTGCGCGCCGCTCTGGCCGCTCAGGTCGATGTTGGGGATGCGGCTTAGGTTGTTGGGTCCAGTGAAGAGCCGTGAATTCGTGGAGTCGTAGCCACTCGGGAGAGCCAAGCTGCCCAAGCCCGTCGCCGAGAACGGAACGATGTTGATTACGTTTCCGTTGTAGTTGAACGCCACCTCATTGATCAGAGTGGGGCTTATCGTATACGTGGTATGGATAACGGCGCTACGAGACGGATTGCCGAAAGTGTCGCCGACAGTGGGAACGTTGTCTCCGCTCCACTGGCTGGTTGCAAAACCCTGCGAGACTTGTTCGGCGATGAAGTGTCCGAAAATCGAGAATTTGTCGCTGAAGTTATGATCGATGCGGACGATCTCTTCCCGCAAATTGGTGACAGAGTTGGCACCGCCTTTGAACTCCGGATTGCCATTGGAGTCCAGGGCGTTGTTCGCCGGGAAAATATGGGCATTGACCAGGGCCTGGCAGCGTTCGGAAGGGAATCATGCAAGGACAGGAATGATATTGCCGGGGAAACGTTGAGCAGCTGGTAGCGATGCCTGCAGGAGAAGCTCCGCCCGGGCAGTTCGGCAAAGAGGGCGGCAAGGCAGCGTGATTCTGAGCTGAGCGGCAGGGAACAAATTGCGAGTTGTTGGGATGGGAACTTAACATCGAGTTCACCGGCGGGAAGGTCCGGAAAGGTGGACAGGTAGCTCGGGTACTAGCTGGTTGGTTGCGCCGCCCGTAACAAGGGGGCGCCATTCCATATTGTAGAAGAAGAAGGTCTTCTTCTTGTCGGGATTATAGAGGTGGCCAAAAGTGACCGGGCCGCCGACGTTGAAGCCGTAGACGTTGAGGCGCAGCTCGGTGTTGGGCACGAAGAAGTTTTGCGCGTCGAAGGCGTCGTTGCGATTGAATTCCCATGCGGAAGCGTGGAACTGGGTGGTTCCAGACTTCAAAACCATGGTCATGGTGCCTGCCGAAGATAGACCGTAGTCCGCGCTGTAGTTGGAAGTGAGAGCGCGGAATTCCGCGATCGCATCGGATGAAGGCGCGATGCTCATGCCGCCTGCACCGCCGCGGTCGTCATCTTCGCCACCATCGAGCAAATAGATGTTGTGGTTCTGGCGCATGCCATTGAATTCGACGCTGGCGTCGCCGCCGACCGGTGTATTGACGTAATTGTTGATCTGGCTGGACGCACCCGGCGTCAGGGCGGCGAGCTGATAAATGCTGCGCCCGTTCACGGCGATCTGACTCATCTGCTGGTCGGTGATGAGGTTGCTGCGCTCGCCGGAATCGGTCTGGACCTGGACGGTGTTGGCTTCGACGGTGACCGTTTCCTGCGCGGCGCCCAACTGCATCTGGAAATCGACGCGGATGCGGTCGCCAATGGTCAGCACGATATTTTTTTGTTCCGCAGCCTTGAAACCTTTGGCCTCTGCCTTGACCACGTAATGGCCGATCTGAAGATCGGGCGCTACGTATTGGCCGGCATCGTTAGAGGGAAACGTGCGACTCAAGCCGGTATCGATGTTGGTGAGAGTGACAGCCACATTGGGGACAACGGCACCAGAGGGATCGGTGACGGTGCCGACGATGGTGGCTTGCTGAGCAAAGGTTGAAAACGAAAAAGCAATGAGAGCAAGCGAAAGAACAAAAAGAAAACGAAGCCGAGAGGGCTTCACTGCAAAAACGATATTCTTAACAGAATGAAACACAACACGCATTGTCATGCCTCCACACCCCACGGCGATTGGAAACGCCGTTAACGTAAACGGAGCTTTTCATTGGAGCAATCCACTTGTCAAGCACTTTTTTTGATTTGTCACAGCGGTGCACCTGATGCTTACTTCTGCGGAAAAAAAACGGGCGGCGCCCGGCCGATGGACAGGGGCGTGGACTTTGGTACTGTTAGTGGCAGATGAGGAGCCGAGTATGCGGCCTTGCCGAAAACGCGCCTCGAAGGAAACCGCGCACGAGGACTCCGCTTTGGGCAGGTAAAAGGATTTACTAATGACATCTTCAAGCCCGAAGCCGAGAGAGCCACGCCGGTCAAGACTGTTTCTAGCGGCAAACACGATCTTAGTCGCGCTGTGCATGTTTGCCCTCGCGCTGGGTTCAACCGGGCGGCAACAGCCAAGTGAGCAGGCAAAACAAGGCGCTTCGGGGATGGGAGTCGCGACGGGGGGCGCACACCCGGCGGTGAAGGATTCTCTCTCACGTCCGATCACGGCGGGTGGTTTTGTGGACGGCGCGACCGTCGTATTCAGCGACATCACCAAACAGGCGGGCTTGGATAAATTCCTGCATCGATTCAGGGACTCCGGAGAAAACAACCATTCTTGAGACCATCGGCTCGGGCGTGGCGCTGCTCGATTACGACAATGACGGCTGGCTGGACATCTATCTTCTGAATGGTTCCACCATCGCGGCTTTGAAGGGGAAGGAAGCTCCGCCGCGCGCCATGCTCTTCCACAACAATCACGATGGCACTTTTACGGATGTCACAGAGAAGGCAGGAGTGGCAAACGAACGATGGGGAGTTGGCGTAGCCGTAGGAGATTACGATAACGACGGGTGGCCAGACATTTACGTGGCGAACTTTGGGAAGAACCGGCTTTATCACAACAACCATGACGGAACATTCACGGATGTGGCTGAGATGGCCGGTGTAACGCTTGGAGGCTGGTCGGCTGGGCCTACGTGGGGCGATTACGATCACGACGGATTGCTGGATTTATTCGTGCCGGGGTATGTGAAGTACGATGTGGACAATCCACCGATTGCGGGACAGGGACGGATTCCTGCAAATTTTTGTCAGTTTCGAGGAATTGCAGTCATGTGCGGGCCGCGGGGGTTGCCGGGCGAGGGCGACCACCTGTTTCACAACAATGGCGACGGCACGTTCACCGATGCGAGCGTGAAAGCGGGCGTTTCCGATCCGAGCGGTTACTACGGCTTAGCGTCCGCTTTTGTGGATGTGGATGATGACGGATGGGTGGATTTAGTGGTGGCGAATGATTCCACACCCAACTATCTCTACCGAAATAAGCACAACGGCACATTTGAGGATGAAAGCTATGCGTCGGGATTTGCCTTGAGCGACGACGGCCGCGAACAGGCCTCGATGGGAATCGCCATCGGCGATTACCAGCGGACGGGGAGAATCGATCTTTTCACGACGACATTTTCGGATGATTACAAAACGCTCTACCGCAATGACGGGCAGGGAAGTTTTTCGGATGTGACTTATCAGGCGGGACTCGCGGGGCCGACAACTCCGTTTCTCTCCTGGGGAACGGGCTTTCTGGATTACGACAATGACGGCTGGCTGGACCTGTTTATCGCCAACGGACACGTGTATCCGGAAGTGGACAAACAGGATTGGGGCACAACGTGGGCGGAGCGCCCGCAACTTTTTCGCAATCTTGGGGGAAAGAAATTCGCAGAAGTCCCGCCGGCGACGGGGAGCGGACTGGCCGATGTGATTTCCGCGCGAGGCGCGGCGTTCGGCGATATCTTCAACGATGGCGTGATCGATGTGGTGATCAACAATATTGATTCAAAGCCCGCATTGCTGCGGAACGTTTTGAAGACCGGCAATCATTGGCTAGAATTGAAACTGATTGGCGGGGCGAAGAGTCCGCGCGATGCGAACGGAGCAAAGGTCTTACTGACGACCGGCGGGATCCGGCAGCGGGGCGACGTATACAGCGGCGGATCTTATGGATCGAGTTCCGATCAGCGCATTCACTTCGGGCTGGGAAAAGCCACCACGGTGAATTTGATTGAGATTCATTGGCCGAGCGGAGCGATAGAAAAAATTGCGACACCAGGCATAGATCGCATCATTACAGTCCAAGAAGATAAGAACCTACCAGAGCAGAGCAAACATTGACTTGAAACGAGGTACTTCGCGTACCGCACTCCTGGCGTGAGGAGGATTCAGGGGCGCTGAGTATCGGGAACACCGCTTTTAAGCACAACTTCCGGAGCGTTTCCATTCGGCAGGTAAGAATCGGCCTCGACGGAGCCGGCAGGACCATCGTGAGCGAAGGTCGCAGACGCAAGGGATTCGACAGGGATGTTTATGTCCTTGCCTGCGCCGATGGTCTTACAAACAGTGCTGTTTGCGGGAATGGTCAGCGTCAGAGACGCCGGTTTGAGAGCTTTCCCCAAGACGGGAGTAGCGTTAAGAACTCCGGTGATAAGCAGGTTGGAGGTGTTGACAAAGCAGTAGGATTCTCTAGGGGCTTGCACTTGTTGCGTCGAGTCAGTCGAAAAAATCTTAAAGTTGCTGAAAGAGTGGCGGCGGTAGAAGCGATGACCGTTCAGTTCGACGTAAAGGTCGGCGGTCTGCGGAAGCCAAAGCTGCTGATGGCGAGTGTGGAATTGGACGGCAGCGTATTCAATGGAAATATGCTCGCGCGTGAGGCGGATTTTCTCGACGGGTCTAAGAAGGTCGGATTCGAGACGGAGCACTTGATAGGTGCCCGCATCGATCCAAGCGCGGCCAGTCAACAGAATGGGATAACGAAACCCTCCAATGACATAAGAGCGAAAAGGATTGAGCTGCTGCGGCTTCTCCTCGAAGCGAACCTGCCAAGTTGGATGGTTTTTCCACTCGCCGAGCCCCTCGCAGGTGAACTTGAAATGCGGGGCGAGCGAGGGATGAAAGATCAGAGCATGAGCGGCGAGATTCGTGGTGACAATTCCTGACGGAAACTGTCCCGGATTGACGATGGCTCCGTTCCGGTATTCCTGCAGCTCGAATCCCCCCTGCGAATCATGGGAAACGGAAACAACGTAATCGAAAGAGCGGACATCGGCAACGCCGGGGAGCCCCGCTGCGTTCAATTTGTAATGCTCGACGCGCTCCGAAGCATCGAATTTCTGAAGGCTATTCAAGAGCTGTTCGGCGCGACGGCCTGCGCCTTGCAAAACCGTGGCGAGAGAGCACGGCACATCCACGGCGACTTCTGGGACGATTTCATCCACGCGCGGAGGAATTACGGAGATTACGTCAGGAGGAGGAGCGGGGCTCGGTTGGGAAACGGCAGGTGCGGCGGCGGGCGCAGCGGCAGAAGTCGGGACTGTGGCGTCAAGGGATGTGAGATTAGAAGCTGTTCCTGGAGCCGCGGCGTCAGCATCAACGGAGGACTGAGTCGATGGTGTCGCAGGCGGCGCATCGGATGACGGGCCTGGGTTGTTGCCGGAGGATTGAACTGCTTTCTGAACTTGTTCCTGCATCCGGCGGACGCGGTCAGCGGCGGCACCCGCGGGGGCCAACTTGAGATAGCTCTCCGTATCACGCAGAGCTGCGGGGAGATCGTTGGTGCGGATGTGGAGATTGTAGAGCAACAAGTAGATCTGAGGATTGTCCGGTTTCAGATCGCGGGCCGCGGACGCGCTCGTTAGAGCTTCGGCAAAGCGATTCTGCCCGCTCAGCGCGACGGACAATTCGAACTGGCCACGCCAGGACGAAGCATCGAGAGCAATTGCTTTGCGGAGAAGAGGCTCGGCGTCGACGAAGCGTTTCTGGCCATTGAACATAGATGCGAGGTCGACCATCGCCTGGGGATACTTTTCCACACTCAATGCGATAGATTTTCGCAGAGCGGTCTCCGCTGCTTCCGCATCGCCCATTTTGGATTCGGCGAGCCCCATCGCGGCGTAGGCTTCGTAGTAGGAGGGATACTTTGCGATGGCTTTGGCAAATTGAGCCACAGCACCCCGGTAGTCGGACTTCTCAACGATCAGTTGCACAGCTTTTTCGAACGATTCACGCGCCTTGGGCGGAATGCTCAGCTGATGCTGGGAGACTGGATTTACAGACTTGGGCGCGGACTCGTGGCTTGCCACCCGCAGGAGAATGTCTTTGTAGACGTGGCCGGAGCCGTCTGGCCGCACGAACTCGCGCACAGTCTCGTAGCCTTCGTGCTGAACTGATACGTAGCAATCACCACCGATATCATCGAATTCATACGTGCCGTTGCGGTCCGAGTATGCGAATCCGATCGGCGTGCCCATGGCATTTTGCAGCTCGATGCGAGCCTCGCCGATGACATGCCCTGAGCCCTCCTCGCGAATGTAGCCCGAGAGGACCTTCTTCAGAGGTTCTTGCCCAAAGCATGTGGAGGAGGCCAGAAGGAGCAGAGAGAACAACACGTGTGAGTAACGCCGCCGCATAAGACACTTCCCCACGGAGATGATATCAGGAGGCCGCGAGTGGCGCCACGGTATCGCGAAAGGAAATGCATTCCTATAGGCCCGCGGCGGGCTAAGCTTTCCACTGCACAACAGAATAAGAGCGCGGCGGCAGCTCGAAGGTCGTGTGTCCCGCTGCGTTCGAGGGTTGTTCCCCCTTCTGCGGAGTAACGCGCGCCGGGGAATCAAATGTGTTGGTCGCTTTCAGGTCACTGCCGGTGAGGACAAGAGTGTCGCCGGCGCGCGGGGAAGACCCTTCCCAGACTATTTGAACTTCGTGCGGCTTCGCCAGATCGCGATTGAGCAGGAAAAGCGCGATCTTTCCGGTGTCGGCCTGATAGGTTCCCGCCACGTCCACGTAATGGACAGCGCCCATGCCAGCGACATCGTAAGTAGGAGAATCGACCAGGAGATCGAGCGCGGCGCCGCGCGCGAATTCGAGCGCCCAACTGTAGGGATAATAAATCGTCTGGCGAACCAAGCCGTTTTCGTTGGTCACGATCGGGGCGATGACGTTGACAAGCTGAGCCAGGCAGGCAAGTTTGACGCGATCTGACTTGCGAATCAGCGCGTTAAGAAGGCCGCCGACCAGAAGAGCATCCTCGAGGTCATAGACTTCCTCCAAAAGATGGGGCGCGACTTGCCTGCCGCCGTTCACTGCGGCACCGGACCTGGCGCGGTACCAGACGTTCCATTCGTCGAAGCTGAGCCACAATTTTTTCGGCGAGCGTTTGTGGCCTTGTACCATGTCGCAGACTGCCGCAACTTCATCAATTTGGCGTTCCATGCTGAGGTTCAAGGCTAAATACTTCGCGCTATCTCCTCCGGTTTCCTCTGTGGTATTACCGAGGTAACGATGCAAAGAGATGGCGTCCACGTAGTCGTAGCACTGCTCGAGAACTTGGCGGTCCCACTCCAGATAGGTGGGCATGCCGGGGCCGCTCGAACCGCAGGCCACGAGCTTTAGCGAAGGATCGACGTAGCGCATCTGACGTGCGGCGTCTTCGGCTTTCAAACCATACTCGGTGGCCGTCATGTGGCCGATTTGCCAGGGGCCGTCCATCTCGTTGCCGAGGCACCAATGCTGGACTTTGTAAGGTTCCGCGATTCCATTTTTGCGCCGGAGGTCACTCCAAAGCGTGCCTTTCTCCACATTGCAATACTCGACGAGGGCAGCGGCTTGTTCCGGAGTCCCCGTGCCGAGATTCAAGCCCAGCAGCGGTTCCGTGCCGACGAGGCGGCACCAGGCGAGGAATTCATCCGTTCCAAACTGGTTGGAATCGAGGGTATTCCAGGCTTTGTCCAGCACTACGGGACGATTTGCTTTGGGCCCAACGCCGTCCAGCCAGTTATAGCCGGAAACAAAATTTCCGCCGGGATACCGGATGATGGGAACGCCGAGCTTGCGGATTTCATCGATAACATCCTTGCGGAGGCCGCTGGCGTCGGAAAGTTTGGACTGCGTATCGTAAATGCCTTCGTAAATGGCCCGGCCGAGGTGTTCGAGGAAGGAACCAAATAAATCTCTGTTGATGGGAGCAAGCGTTCTGCGATAGTCGGCATAGATACGGATAGGTTGAGCCGGATTCGAGGAAGGCGATTGGCCGAGCAAGTGCGGCCCGAGGGCGAGGTTCGCACCGATTGCAATGCCCGCTTTCGAAGCATCTTGCAGGAAGTGCCTTCGTGAGACAGAACGCATTTGTAGAGCTCCCTAGAAAAGTCTGACTTCGACAATTCGCCATTGTCCGCATTGAACCGCAAAAGCCCAGAATCGCGCGAACGGCGCACGATATCTGGTGAGGCAGACGGCAGCCGGTGATTGTACTCCCCAATCCACGGTGAGGCGCAAGCGCGGTTTTGCCCCGTGCAGCGCCCGGACTGATTGTTCCTCAGTTGTGCTTCATTAAATCGTGTTAAGGTACGCGGGCTGTAGGTCTCGTCTCCTAAAATTTGCCTTCGTGGGGTGTGAGTTTAGGATATCGGGCCGGAACCGTCCAATCCAATCGGTTATTAGATGAAAGCTTGGATTTTGATCTTGCGTGGCAGCGCCGGACAAAAGAAGTGCGCGTTGCAAGCGCCGCGCGGGGTCGAGGAGCGCAGTAGATGAGCAAGGAGAAACACGGAATCCATTTGATCGCCGAAATGGCGAAGGTCTCCATCGGGACCGTGGATCGCGCGTTGCACGGGCGCGGCGGCATCAAGGAAGCGACGCGCAAGCGGATTCTGCAAATCGCACAGCAAATCGGTTACTCGCCGAACCTTGCGGCGCGCGCACTTTCGGTTGCGAAAGCCCGAGTTCGCATCGGCGTCTGCATCCCCAAAGAGATCCATTTTTTTTACGACCAGCTCTGGGGCGGAGTACTGGATGAAGGGCGGCATCTTGAACAGCTCGGCGTCGAGTTTGAGAACCGTCCGGTGCAAGCCCTGGGAGAAGGCGATATAGAAGTTTTCAAGGAACTGGTGGAGAGCGGGGTCGATGGAATCATTCTGACGGCAGGAAGCCCGAGAGAATTGACGCCGCTGATCGACGAAGCGGAGGAAAAGGGCCTTCGCGTGGTTTGCGTTTCCACGGATGCTCCGGAGAGCCGGCGTTCGAGCATCGTATGCGTTGAACCACACTTAAACGGCTGCCTGGCGGGTGAATTGATGGGCAAGTGCGTTCCGGCGGGCTCCAAAGTAGCGGTCGTTGCAGGGATGCTTTCGACGGAAGACCACCGGAAAAAAACAGACGGCTTTTCCGAAGGATTTCTGCGGCACTGTCCGGAGGGGGAAATTGTCAGCGTGCTGGAAGGCCATGAGGATGAGAACGAAAGTTTTCAAAAAACTTCCGATCTGCTCCGCCGGTTTTCAAAACTCGATGGACTTTATGTGAACACGGTCAATTGCCTTCCAGTCTGCCGTGCGCTAGGAGCTCAGGGGTTCGAAGGCAGAATAAAGCTAATCACCACCGACCTGTTCGCGGAGATGGCTCCGTACTTTCAAAAAGGGATTATCAGCGCCTCGATTTACCAGCACCCTTACCGGCAGGGCCAAATCGCCGTGCGTCTGCTCGTGGATAACCTCACCAATAGAGTTCACTTGCCACCGGCAGCGCATCTCAGCCCCGGAGTCGTGATGTCCACGAATCTGCATCTCTTCCGGGAGATGCGGCTTAGCGAGATCAAGACGAGCGAACCGGTTCTTAAGAGCAGCGCTCTCTTGCAAGCATAGGAATTTCAACGGGTAGTGACTGAATTTTCAATAATGCGACTTACCGCGAGCAAGCCCAGCACTGCCTGAGCAGATACCGGACTTGCCTATTATCACTGTCCAAATTCGACGGTCCAAAGTCAGATTCGGCCAGCATAGTTCGCTGGATCTACGAATTAGGCTTTTTCTTATCTGCCTGCTTTGGCGCGGCCTGGTGTGAAGCTGGTTGCTGACGCTTCTGCAACTGTTGTTGCTGCTGGGTGTGCTTCTGTACCAGTTGTTGCGTCTGCTGTTGATGCCGCTGCTCAAGCTGTTGCTGTTTCGGTTGATTAGCCGGGGTTTGCGGCAGCCGCTGATGATCCTGCTCCTGTTTCGTCTGGAGCTTCTGGCGCTCACTCACTTGCCGTACTTGAAGTTTTTGCTGTTGCTGCTGGTATTTCTGATCTCGTTGGGCATTGCCGGTGTTTGGAGCGGCGACTTGTTCCACAGGCGGAAGATCCCTGGCATGCGTTGCGGGGTTCGGACGAGCGGCTTCTGAGTTCGAACGATTGGTGTCTGTGCTCGGACGAGATGTCTCGGGGTGGATGCGCGCATTGTTGTTCGCGGAAGCAGAAGGGGCGCCATGAACTGCTCCGCCCTCTCTCGCAGCTACGGCTCCGCTGTCTCTAAATGCTCCGGGCCTGGGTGTAGCAGCGATGGGAGGCCTGCCGTGATTTGAGGAGGAGCGTAGCTCCGGGTTGGCACGGGCAGCCTGGACATGCTCAGTTTGCGCGGCCACAGGCGCGATGTGCCTTTCGCGTCCGGCTGTCTCTTCCTGGGAAGTGGGGCGGTCGGTTCTGCCACCATTGCGGCCGTTAAAGCTAGCGCGATTCCCGTTGTTGTTGTCCTCGACTCGTTCGTTGTAAACATTGCGATTGTTGGAGATGTCCACGTGGCTGACGGAACGGTTGTAGTCAAAGTGGCCGTTGTCCCACCGACCACCCTCGTAGCCGTGGCCAAAGTAGCCATAGCCATAATCAACCCCGCCGTAAAAGCCGACTTGTGTTCCCCAATAGCCCTCGTGGAAAATGTAGTCGTCGCCATCTTCTCCCCAGTAGCCTGGAGTCCAGAGATAGCCGACTTCAGGAGCCACAACCCAGGTTCCTGGCACCCAATAATAATCGTCGTCACCGTATGCCCAATACCCCGGGGTCCAGATGTAGTCATCGCCTGGGCTGACGGGCTGCTCGTACACGGGCAGTTCGGGCGGGGCGATCCTGATTGATACTCCCACGCTAATTTGGGCGGATGAGGCCACCGAGATGGCGAGCAGTACGAGTGCGAAAAGCAACGAACGAATGGACAGGATAAAGCGCATTGTGATTCCTTCCACCTGATGATCTCTCGCCGACGGGAGGTCATGCAGGCCAACTAGGCTAAGCGTCTTTGATGTGATTCTGATGGTTTGCCTGGTCGCCGCAGTTGGAAACTCGACACTCATGCATCTGCAGCCGAAGTCACATCGGGACGCTCCGGCTATTATAGAAATGTCCAATCCTCAATACTGTCCAGTATTGCACATGGTTCTTCCGGCCTCTACGGACAACTAATGGGAGCACGCATCCCCGCCTGCGAAGAGATCCAATGCTTGATAAAAGTTAGTGCAAACGCATTTAGCGGAGACTGACCCACTAGCAAATCGAGCTTACGTATTGGCGAAGATGGGAGCGCTAGAAGTGTAATGCGTGGGGACAGGGTTTGTCTCGTGCGCGCAAATTCATTCGGAAGAGAGCTGGATTTCGATGTAGTCCAGGACCGCGTGTTCATCACCATCGGGAACGCCTTCGATGCGGATGTTATCGCCGGGGCGAAGGGCTAGACCGGTGATGCGGCGGCGCGTGGATGAATCAGCGTTTGGCTTTGTGGCAGGCAAATTATCGCCGGCGATCCATTCGTCGACGACATGATCGCCGACCAGCACGCGAAACTTTGATTCGCCGTTATTCTGGTCGAAGTACTCGACGTCTACTTCGTAGCGGCCTGGAGGGCCATCGAAGTGAAAAGTTGCGGAGCACTTCTGGATCGGAGGCGCGCACTCGACGGCCTTTCCGCCTGAAGCATCCTCGGATGGAATAACATCGAACGGTACGTAACCTTGCAATTGCATCGCTTCGGCTTCAATGCGGCCGGGATAATGTCCCACTCGGCCGTACTGATCGGGAATGCTGGAAATTTGAAGAAACCAATTGCAAACGGCGTCGCGCCAAACAATGGCGTGACCGGCCTGATATTCGAGACGTTTCAACACGGCGGTATAGCGCTCTTCATCCACGCGGCCTTGCAACGACTCCCATTGCGCGACGAGATTTGCCGCAGCTTCCGCGCCCTCATAGTGCGAATCGTAGATGTGCTGGATGACGGTTTTTCCCGAGTGCAAGACATAGATGTAGGGAACGTGATGAAAGAAGAGCAGCAGATTGTCCGGCGTCGTGCTCAAGGACTCATACATCTTCGCGACCGGCGCGGGGTATTGATCGACATAACCCGTGCCCGTCGCCGCGGTACGGTCCATTCCAATGCCATTGTGGTCGGCGCGATGCCATTGTCCCCAACCGTTTCGTTCGGACGATTCGACTCCCGGACCGAAGTGGCTGCCGAGAATATCGGTGAGTGTTCCCGCGCCTAAAGGGCCGGTGTAGCTTTCATAGATGTGCCAGGAAGCGAGCAACATCTTGGAAATTGTTTGCAGGACGACAGGATCGTTTCCAAAGCTGAGCCGAGTCCATTCCTCCGCAATGTCCTTCGAAGAAAGAGTTGGATTCCACGCCAGCCTGCCATATCCATAGAGATTGGCCATCGCCAGCGGGTGGGCCAGCCAATTGGTGTCCATGCCGACATTCACCACCGCGACGAATCCGCCGAGGCTGCGGTGGAAAGTCTTGCCGGCGACGATATCTTTCACCGGCGTAGGATGGTCGACGGCGTGCATGTCGAAATCGAGAATTTCTTTCCACATCGGCGGAAGAAAACACAAATGGCGTTGCTGACCGGTGTATTCCTGGGTGACTTGCAGCTCGATCGCCTCATTTGTTTTTTCAAGGCCGCTGAAGAGCGGGGAGGCGGGTTCGCGCACCTGGAAGTCAATCGGCCCATATTTAATCTGGACGATTACGTTGTCATCGAACTTGCCGTCGAGCGGATGAAAGATGTCGTAGGCAGCTTTGGCGCGATCGTTCTTAGGATTGCGCCAGTCGAGATGATGGTTATAGACGAAGGCGCGATAAAAAACGATTCCGTGATGCGGCGCCAGGGCGCGCGCGATCACGTTGGCAGCATCGGCGGGCGTGCGGTCATAACTGGCTGGACCGAGGCGGCCCTCGGAATCTGCCTTGACCACAAAGCCGGCAAAATCGGGAATCTGCCGGTAAATCGCGCCCACCTTTTTTGCCCACCACTCGACGACACGCGGGTCCGCGGGATCAAACGTGTCCAGACCGCCGATCACTTTAGGACTGCTGAAGTCGACGGAGATGGATAGCTGGACTCCCCAGGGACGAAACGCATCGGCAACGCGAGCAAGTTGCGGGAGAAAACTGTCTTCCAGAACGCTTGGATTGGCATTGACGTTGTTGATGGCGCAGCCGTCGATCCCTATGGAAGCGAGCAAGCGCGCGTACTCGCCGGCGCGCGTCAAGTCGGCTCGGACACTGCCATTTTCGAAAAAAATGGACGGTCCGGCATATCCGCGTTCGATGCGGCCATCGAGATTGTCCCATTGGTCGGCCCAGCGAATCGGGGCAGAGGGCTGCTGCGTTTCGTGCAAGGCGGAAATGCTTTCGTTACGGGCGATTTTGCTGAGCAACGCGAACACGCCATAGAGAACGCCGCGGTCGTTGGTTGCCGTGACGATGAGGCACTCGAATCCGTGTAGTTGCTGCGTCGAAAGCAGGAAGCCGTCTTCGCGCAGGCTGGCGTTGGCGGAGACCTGGAGCGCCGCTGATTGCAAAGTGGACAGTGTACCCAGGATGATGGCGTTCTCCCGGGGCAAAGATTTGTCGTCGCGCAGAGTTTTCCCCAACATTCCACGAACACCGCGCATCAGTTCGGCTTTCGCGGAATTGAGGACGAGGGAATCGCCGAGTACGACCACGTTCGCGGGCAAGGTCGAGTACTTTTGGGCGGCGTGCTTGTCAAGCGCGGCATAGCGTAACCAGGCTGCGGCACCCGTTTCGGCGCGGGCGCAGCTCGCTCCAGACGCCAGAACCAGAAGCGCGCCGCAGATCGCGATGGACCTGAAGCAAATCATGGGATGGAGGCCTTCAGCAATCGAGCGAAAGATTCGCCGTGTACGTTAACGGCCGTGCTATAGTACCAGCCGTTTTTCGGATTGCAAGTAACGGTATTTTTTTCTGGAGGTTTAGATGAGGTTTTTTTCTCGCGTCCGGCAGGCTGTTGTTGCGTCCGTGGCGATTGCCGTTTGCGGCCAGATGTTCCTCGCTGGGCAGGCACAGGATGCGCCCGCCTATCGCAATCCGAAACTGCCCCTGGAGCAACGCCTCGCCGATCTGCTTTCAAGAATGACGCTGGAAGAAAAAGTCGCTCAACTAGAAGGAGTTTGGGAGAACCAGCAGTTCATGAAGACTCCTGAATCGCGCTTTGTGGACGACAAGGGAGCATTTGTTCCGGAACGGGCCGCAGTGCTCTTGAAAGACGGCATCGGCGAAATGTCGCGCCCGAGCGAAGGCCGCGGACCGCGCGAAATGGCGGAGTTCACCAACACGATGCAGAAATGGTTGAAGGAAAATACGCGCCTGGGCATTCCCGTACTTTTTCACGATGAATGCCTGCACGGGCACGTGGCCCTGAAGGGCACTTCCTATCCATCGGCAATTGGTCTGGCTTCTACCTGGGATCCGGGGTTGGTCCACGATGTGTTCACGGCGACTGCAGCGGAGGCCCGGGCTCGCGGCGCGCAAGAGTGCCTGGCGCCTGTTTTGGATATCGCACGAGATCCGCGCTGGGGCCGGACGGAAGAAACTTATGGCGAGGATCCTTATCTTGTTTCGCGCATCGGCGTAGCCGCCATTGAAGGCCTTCAGGGAACAGGGCCGTTCATCGACAAATCGCATGTCCTGGCGACAGCGAAACATTTTGCGGTTCACGGCCAGCCGGAAGGCGGGACCAACGTGGGACCGGGGAACTACTCCGAGCGCGTCATCCGAGAATATTTTCTTAAGCCTTTTAAAGCCGCCGTCCAAGAAGCCCATGTGCAGAGCGTGATGGCTTCTTACAACGAGATCGACGGGATACCGTCGCACAGCAACAAACATCTGTTGATCGACATTCTTCGGCATGAGTGGGGCTTTAACGGAGTTTTGGTGTCGGACTATTTCGGCATCACGGAGCTCATCAGGATCCACCACGTTGTCGGAACGAAGGAGGCTGCGGCCAAGCTTGCTTTGGAGTCCGGAGTCGATGTTGAGCTGCCCTTTCCGGATGCCTATCCCACGTTGATTGAGCAAGTGAAGGAAGGCACGGTCGCGGAAGCCAGTGTAAATCGCGCGGTGGCAAATATTCTGCGTGAAAAATTCCTTGCGGGGCTGTTCGATGATCCCTATGTCGATCCGGATTATGCGGAAAAAATCACCAATGACGCAGAGCACCAAAAGCTGGCTCTCCAAACCGCGCGGGAAACCATCACGCTGCTGAAAAATCAGGACCATTTGCTGCCGCTGGATATTGGGAAGTACAAGCGGATTGCCGTGATCGGGCCGAACGCCGCGGATCTTCATCTGGGCGGATACAGCAACAAACCGGGGCGCGGCGTAAGCATTCTGCAGGGCATTAAGGATCGCGTGGGTCCGGGAATGGAAGTTCTTTATGCGGAAGGCGTGAAGATTACCGAGACGCAGCCCGATTGGGACGCGGACAAAGTTGTCCTGGGCGACCCGGAGCTGAATGCCAAGCGCATCGCAGAAGCGGTGAAGGTGGCGCAGCGAGCGGATGTGATTCTTCTTGTACTGGGGGGCAACGAACAGACTTCCCGGGAAGCGTGGGCTCCCGAGCATAAGGGCGACCGCGACGATCTTAATTTGCTGGGGAATCAGGACGAGCTGGCCAAAGCCATGATGGCGACTCACAAGCCCGTGGTCGTGTTCCTGCTGCATGGCCGGCCCAATTCCATCACGTATCTGGCCGAGAATGTCCCGGCGATTCTAGATGGCTGGTATCTTGGCCAGGAGGGCGGCACCGCGGCGGCGGAAGTACTCTTTGGCGATTACAATCCGGGCGGCAAATTGCCGATCACGGTTCCTCGCTCGGTCGGGCAGCTTCCCGATTACTACTATCAGAAGCCTTCCGCGAAGCGCGAGTATCTGGGCAGCACCACGTTGCCGCTTTTTCCGTTCGGATGGGGATTGAGCTACTCGACGTTCAAGTATGAGAATCTGCGCATGATGCCCGCTGCCATCGGCCCGGAAGGAACGACGCACGTCAGCGTGGATGTAACGAACACAAGCAAGGTCCGCGGAGACGAAGTCGTGCAACTGTACATCCGCGATGAAATCAGCTCGGTGACGCGTCCGGTGAAAGAGATGAGGGGCTTCCGCAGAATTACGCTTGATCCGGGGCAGACGAAGAGCGTCGAATTCTCGCTCGGCTTCGATGAACTCTCCTTCTTGAACCGCGATATGCGTCGCGTTGTGGAACCGGGGATATTCAAGATCATGGTGGGCGGAAATTCGGCCGACTTGATCGAAACGGCTTTGACCGTGGCCGACAGGTAATCCAGACCTGGGCGCGCTCATTCGCTTGACTGTATCGCGAGGGGCGCACTAAGGTGCTCTCAGAGAACAATCGTGAAATGAAATTCAAGGGTGAATCATGGCTCAATCTTCAAACGCACAGATGACGCTCGGCATCATTGTAGGAAACCGGGGATTTTTTCCCGATCATCTGGCACGCTCCGGCCGCCAAGACATGATCGCGGCGCTGACGGCAAAAGGCATCAAGCCGATCGTTCTTGAAGAGAGCGATTCCAAATGGGGCGCGGTGGAGAGCCGCCAAGATGCCGCGCGATGCGCCGAGCTTTTCAAGAAGCACCGCGAACAGATCGACGGCATCGTGGTCACGCTGCCCAACTTCGGCGATGAACGCGCCATCGCGGACACGCTGCGCATGGCAAATCTCGGGGTACCCGTGCTGATGCAAGCGACACCGGATACGCCATCGAAAATGACGATTAGGGATCGCCGCGACAGCTTCTGCGGAAAAATGTCGGCTTGCAACAACCTCGCGCAGTACGGAATTCCTTATTCGTTGACGACGCTCCATACGGAAGCGCCGGATTCCGCAGCATTCCAAAAGGATGTGGACTGGTTCCTGGCGGTTTGCCGCGTAGCAAATGGCCTAAAAAGACTGCGTATCGGCGCAATCGGCGCGCGTCCCGCGGCCTTCAACACGGTTCGTTACAGCGAAAAGATTCTCGAGGCTTCCGGCATCTCCGTCGAGACGCTGGACCTTTCGGAAGTCATGGGAAGGACTGCGAGGCTGAAGGACGACGATCCAAAGGTTACGCAAAGGATCGGAGCGATACGCCAGTACGTCTCAACGCAAAGCATTCCGGATGCGTCGCTAATCAAAATGGCGAAGCTCGGGACGGTCATCGACACCTGGATGCGCGATACCGAGGTCACCATCAGCGCGATCCAGTGCTGGACCTCGCTTGAGGAATTTTTCGGCGTCGTACCCTGCACGGTCATGAGCATGATGAGCGAGCAAGGACTTTCGAGCGCCTGCGAAGTGGATGTTGCGGGAGTCATCGGCATGCACGCATTGCAACTGGCATCCCAAACGCCTAGCGCCCTGCTCGATTGGAACAATAATTACGCGGATGATCCAGACAAAGCTGTGTGCTTCCACTGCAGTAATCTTCCGAAGCACTTCTTCCGGGACGTGCGCATGGATTTTCAGGAGATAATCGCCGGCACGGTCGGCAAGGACAATACTTTCGGCACCTGCGTGGGACGCGTCAAGAGCGGCCCGATGAGTTTCGCGCGTTTTTCCACCAACGACCGCGAAGGAAAGATCTCAGGCTACGTCGGGGAGGGCGCTTTCACCGACGATCCTCTCGAAACATTCGGCGGCGCGGGCGTGGTAAAAATTCCCCAGTTACAAAAATTATTACGCTACATTTGCGAGCGCGGCTTCGAGCACCACGTTGCCGCAAATTTTTCCACGGTGGCTTCCGCCCTGCACGAAGCCACAACCCGCTATCTAGGCTGGGATGTGAACTGGCACAAATCTTAAGGCTTATCCGGCTCTTTGGCCGGGGCCGGCGGCGGAGTTGTCGTTTTGCGATAAACGATCTTTTTCGTTCCGCCCTCGCAAGTGCCGACGACCTTCCCGTCTGTCACTTCCTGGTCCTTGGCCACGATATCGAGGGAATACGATTTGACGCCTTTTGCTTCCAACTTAGTTGCGATTTCAGACTTGAGTTCTTCGCAGGGCTTGGAGCCCTGCGCGTAGCAAGACGCGGGCACAAATAACACGGCAGCAATTGTTAGCCAGACTCTCATTCCGCAATCTCCTTGATTAGAAAGTGGAGGCCTACGCCGAGCATATCAAATTGAATTGCAACCGAGCGCTTCAATTGCTTTTGGCGCGCGATGCGCGAAACTAGTTCGAGCTAGGTTCCTCTTGGCGCCTGCGCCCGCCCTTTCCACAATCCGCCTTTGCCCAGCCAATATCGTAGAGCGGAGAGCAGCGTGGCATAGGCATAGAAGGCAGCGGTCAGAGGAAGGAGCGGAGCCCAGAGCGGCGAGAGCCGATAGAAGCGCAGCGTCGGCAGGAAGGACAGAGACATCAAGAGCCACGCCGCGAAGCCAAGTACTCTTGCCGTAGAGTCATGCACAAAAAGTAGAATCACGGGCGAAACGAACGTGAGACCAAGGCCGAGCAAAGTGCCGAGCAGCAAGAGGGACGAGTAACGGAGTTGCGTGAAAGCCGTGCGGGCGATCAAATCTCGGAGTTCGCCCCAGATGCCATAGACGCGCAGACTGTGGCTATTTCGCGTAAGACCCATCCAAGCGCGGCCGCCGCTACGCTTTATGGCTTTGGCGAGCGCGCAATCATCGATGACCTCGCCGCGAATTGCGGCAAAACCACCGATGCGTTCGAGCGCTTCGCGACGCAGCAAGATGCAACCGCCCGCCGCGCCTGCCGTGCCGAGGTCTTCATCCGCAATCCAGCGCGGAGGGTACAGCATCAGGAAAAAGTAGAGGAACGCCGGAATTAGCGCGCGCTCCGGCAAAGTATTTGCCTGGAGCAGGACCATCAGAGAAGCGAGGTCGAGTTTGTCCGCATCGGCGCGCCCCACCAGCCTCCGCAGAGTGTCTGGAGCGTGGGTGATGTCCGCATCCGTGAACCAATAGAATGCGGGCGAATCCAGTTGCACACTTGCGACGCCCGTATTTAGCGCCCAGAGCTTTCCCGTCCAACCATCGGGGAGCATTGATGCAGGGACAAGCTGGACGCGCCCTTCGGCGCCTTGTTCCATGGCAACGTGGCTCGCGATGATGGCCGTCGCGTCCTCGCTGTGATCGTCCACAATCACGACCGAAAACGAGCCGGGATAATCCTGCTTCACGAGGCTTGCCACTACTTCGCCGATGGTCTCCGCTTCATTCCTTGCGGGTACAACTGCCACGACCCTGGGCCAAACATCCGGCGGTTCAATGCGAACTCCATCCGCATCAAGCATGTTTACGCGCCAGAACCAGCCGCGCCCAAAAAACAAGTGCAGCCAGATGGCAAGCGCGATGATGCCGATAGTCCCGGCGATAGTGGCATGAGAGAGCGCCGTCATGGAAGGCGAAATGTAACAGATGAGTGCGGGCCGCGCGAGGCTAAGCCAAATCTTCGGTGCGAATCGGGAGGCGGCGAATCCGGACATTTTTCTTCCAGCTACGCGTGGCGTTGAAAATGGCATTGCAGAGCGCGGGCGCTATCACGGGAACCGTCGGCTCGCCGATGCCGGTGGGCTTTTCCTCGCTGTCCACCAGGTAAACCTCGATCGGCGGCGCTTCTTTCATGCGGATCATGTGGTAGTCATCAAAATTGGATTGTGCAACGCGGCCGCGATCGACCGTGATGGCATCCTTGAGTGTGGCCGTAAGCGCATAAATCGCCGCGCTTTCCACCTGGGCACGCACGCCGTTCGGATTAACAACGCGGCCGCAATCGACGGCACAAACCAGGCGCTTGATCTTCAAGTCGCGCGGCTTCACAGAAACTTCCGCGACTGCCGCAACATAGGAATCGAACGAGTAGAATCCGGCGATGCCTCGTCCCTCGCCATCCGGCAGAGGTTTGCCCCATGCGGCTTTGTGGGCGGCAAGTTGCAGGACCCCTCTCAGGCGACCGGTGTCGAGAGGCGGAGAATCCGGCTCACCTCCAAACTGTGCAATTTTGCGGGTCTCGCCAATGAGCTTAATGCGAAACGCCAGCGGGTCTTCTGCGGCAGTTGCGGCAAGTTCGTCGACAAAACTCTCGACGACGAAACCGCTGCTGGAATGCTCAACCGAACGCCACCACGCCCGTGGCGCGCTGGAGTGCGCCAAGGTGTACTCGATGCGGATATTCGGAGACCTGTACGGCACGGTTGCGCCCGTCCCGAATTCGCCTTGGCCGTTGTCTTCTTCGCCTTTAGCACTCCACTTGGCCGCGATGGAGGTCGAAGTTTGGAAATGTCTCCACGCGGCGAGATTTCCACTGGGATCAACCATGCCTTGGCATTTGTGATACGAAGCCGGACGGTAGAAGTCGTGGTGCATGTCGTCTTCGCGAGTCCACAAGACCATGACGGGCTTGCCGGACTTTTTCGCGACTTGCGCCGCTTCCATCACGAAATCGGCTTGATAACGCCTGCCGAAGCCGCCGCCCATCAGCGTCGTGTGTACGGTAACCTTTTCAGGCGGAAGCTTCGCGGCTTCGGCGATCACGCCTTGCGCCCACTGCGGCGCTTGCGTGGGGACCCACGCTTCGGCGCGGTCGGACTGAATGTGCACGGTGCAATTCATCGGCTCCATGCAAACGTGCGCGGCGAACGGAAGTTCGTAAACTGCTTCTACCTTTTTTGCGTCTGCAGCAAAGACGGCATCGGCGTCGCCTTCGTTCCTGATAATACTTCCGGGTTTCGCGGCAGCGTTGGCGACGAACTGATCATGCAATTCCTCGGTGGATTCGTTGGCGGCGGGGCCCTCATCCCACTTCACTTCGAGGACTTTGCGCCCCTGCATGGCGGCCCAGGAATTATCGGCGAGCACGGCAACTCCGCCGGTTGTGGAGGCGCCACGGCCACTGGTCTCGATCTGGAAGACGTCACGCACGCCCGGGACAGCCTTGGCTTTCGTGGCGTCGAACGAAGCGACCTTGCCGTAGAAAACAGGACAACGCGCAATCACGGCGTAGAGCAAACCATCCGGACGCGAATCGATGCCAAATTTCGCAGTGCCGGTGGACTTGGCAGCCGCGTCGACGCGATGGGTATCATGGCCGAGGATGGTGAAATCGCGCGAGTTCTTGAGCGAGACTTTGTTGAAATCAGGAATGGGAAGCAGCGTGGCGTCAGCAACAAGCTCGCCATAGGTGTAGGAGCGCTCGGGATGGCCGTGCACCACACAGCCTTTTTCGGCCTTGCAAGTGTCGGCACCGACTTCCCATTTTTTTGCAGCCGCGGCGATAAGCATTTCGCGTGCCGCGGCGCCCGCCTGGCGCAAGGGCAGCCAGGAGCCAGCGACGCTGCCGCTGCCGCCCGTGCCGAGATCATAGATTTTGGGATCCGTGGACGCTTGCTCAACAGTTACCTTGTTCCAATCGAGGCAGAGCTCTTCCGCGAGAATCATCGGCAGCGCCGTCATAATGCCCTGGCCCATCTCGGACTTGGCGAGAATCAAGGTGACGCGATTGTCTGGAGTGATGCGCACCCAGGCGTTCAGGGGATTGACCGGCGGCTTCTCCTGCGCCTGCGCGGGATCGGAAGAGGCGTGCGCTGGCAAATGAAAACCGATGAGCAGAGCGGCACAGCCCGTGGCGCCGGTTTTCAGAAACGTGCGGCGATTAAAGAGGTGAGGATCGACGGAAAGATGAGTTGTCATGGGTTACTCCTGCGAGAGATTTTTGCGAGACTTCCGGGGGCGGGTTTTATGGCGTCAGGCTTTGGTGCCAGCGGCGCGATGAATGGCCTTGCGTATGCGCTGGTAGGTGCCGCAGCGGCAGATATTGCCGCTCATGGCATCGTCGATGTCGGCGTCGGTGGGTTTGGGTTTTTTCGAGAGCAGAGCGACCGCAGACATGATCTGGCCGGACTGGCAATAACCGCACTGCGGAACGTCCTCTTCGATCCATGCTTTTTGAACGGGATGACTACCATCCGCGGAAAGACCCTCGATGGTGGTGACCTTTTTCCCGGAGACATTGGTGATCGGCAACATGCAGGAGCGCGAAGCTTCTCCATTGATGTGCACCGTGCAGGCGCCGCACTGCATGATGCCGCAGCCAAATTTCGTGCCTGTCATGTTCAGGGTGTCGCGCAGCACCCACAGGAGAGGCATGTCCGGGCTGACGTCCACCGTCTGGGATTTTCCGTTCAGCGTAAAAGTGATGGCCATGGGATCCTCCTAAAACAGAGAGCTATCCTACAACATCCCGGGACTGATTGAAAATCCACGAAATGTCGAACAGGAGTTGCATCGAAAGCTTCTCACACGCAAGCCGGCCCGCAATTCCATGAGGCTTGCCGGGAAATGACCGCGCAAAGGCAAAGGCCCCGCGCGCCAGATTGAAGCGGTGGGGCCAATGCGTTCTGGGATCTTACAGCAAGACTACTCCGTCTAGTCCACGCGAGCAGAGCTTATACGGTTGTCCCAATTCAAATTGGGGTTGTTGGGCATCCGCCAGCGATGCAAGTCTGGGATGCTTCGATCGGTGGTTGCCTGTGGACCACTGAAGTTCGGATCCTTGTAAAACGTGACAGAAGCTCGGCCGTAAACCTGAACGGAAGTAATCTCGTCGTCCAAACGAACCTGGGGAATATTCGATCCCCGCGCGCTGCAGAAATAATCTCCCGTGAAATTCGCATTCTTGAAGAAGCAGGCACCGCTGCCGGGCCGGCCGGGCTGACGGCGACCCCGAGCAGAGTTCCACCACGCGGGTCCATTGTCGCGTGGAGGATTGACTTGGAACCGAGCGCGACACCCTTTATCCACCCAGATTCCATTGGCGTCATTCCCCCAGGTTTCTCCGCGGATACATCGCGCACCACCGAGTTCTTGCGCGAGGACAACTTCGGACCTGGGATCTGAAATGGGACACGACTGGAACCGATTACGATGAGACTCACAGGTGATCGTTTGGCTGCGGCGGTCTTGTGCAGCTGCTTTCGAGGGCGTGAAAAAACAAAAGATAAAGGCGATAAATATGAGCCAAAGATAGGACTTTTTCATCGGGAATCTCCGTTCGCTATAGAATTTGCCATTTCTTGCTGAGGTAGAGGAGCCACCACCAAAAGTTGGAAGGCCTGGTTTCCAGTTTTGGTTTACATTTCTCTGCAACCAAAAAGCTGTCGATACGTTGCTCTGAGTTTATTCAGCGGGCCCGTCAGCCGCGGCGGGCGGAACACCATACGCCGATTAACCTAGCAAACCCGGTCGCGCTGGTCTGTACAGTTTAGAACAGTCAAAGGAAATCGCGCAGGAGATTGCGTTGGCTGCAACACGAATTAATCCTGTGTGTTCTGCTCAGCGGACCACGGGGCAACTTCTTTCCATAGAAGAGACCCAGACTCCTCCCGAATCAGCCAGCGTGTCTGATGTCTGGAAAGCAAGATTACAGGCTTCGAAGCCGCTTCAGCGACTGGTCCATCCTATTCTTTCCTGTCTATCCCCGCTTCCGCGGGATTTCCAAAGAAATTAATGCGACCCAGAATTCTAGACCCAACCGCCATCGATCACGTAACTTTGATTTGTAATTGCGGCGCTGTCGTCGGAAGCGAGAAAGAGGACAAGGCGAGCGACCTCTTCGGGCAGGATCATTCTCTTGAGGGCCTGGTTGCGGAGAATTTCAGCGCGATACTCATCCGTGAACCACAGTTGCTTTTGACGCTCCGTGAGGATCGCACCAGGAAGGACGCAGTTTACGCGAATATTGTGCGGCCCTAGTTCATGAGCGAGGCTGCGGGTGAGGCCCACGATGGCGGCCTTTGCCGTGACGTACACGGGCAAACCAATCGACGGAATGATCCAGCTGATAGAGCTCAAGTTGATGACGGATCCTTGACCCGCTTTCTTCATCGCCGGAATAACGAACTGCGTCGCGAAGAATTGGTGGCGAAGATTCACGGCCATCGAGCGATCCCAAGACGCCGAGGTTACATCCTCGATGGAATGGCGAGCATCATTACCCGCATTATTTACGAGCACGCGGACCGCGCCGTGACGCGCTTCGATCCCGGCGACCGCTGCACGAAGCGCTGGAATATCCGTCAAATCGCAGGGCAAAAAAGCGGGAGCGTGAGTGCATCTCGTTGAAAGCTCGGTGACTAATTGTTCGGCGTTTTTCTGATCGATATCCAGGAAAGCGACTTGAGAACCCTGCAAAGCGAAATGCTCCACGAGAGAAGCGCCAATTCCCGATGCTCCTCCAGTGACGAGGACCAACTGGTCTCGCAAACTCGGGTAGACGGCAAAGTGGGATTGAGCATTCATGGCCGGTGACTCATCGGGGGAAAAAACCTTCAGACAATGATCCGAACGCTCTTGGTCGTTCGTTCGCTGGCCTTGCCCGGTCCCTGAAAAAAGCATTCCGTATCTTCGCTAAGCATGCGGACCCCGTCGGGTTTTTGCCCCTGATTCATGGAGTGAGAGTTTACATCACGTCCAGGCACTGCGAATTTAGATTTAACGGCGATGGGTCGCGAGACGCGGGGCGGGCGTCCGATCTGGAGACTGACGCACCATGAAAAATTGAGAAGCCTATACGAAATCGGCAGCTCGGATCGGGAGGCGGCGAATTCTTTTTCCGGTCGCAGCAAAGATCGCGTTGCAAACGGCGGGAGCGATAGGCGGCACGCCGGGTTCGCCGACGCCGCCGGAACGCTCATTGTTTCGAACGATGTGGACTTCGATGACGGGCGGGGCGTCATTCATGCGGAGGACTTCGTAGTCGTTGAAATTGCTCTGGTTCACACAGCCCTTCGAGACCGTGATCTCACTTTTGAGCGCCTGAGCGAGGCCGAAGTTGATGGCACTTTGCATTTGCGCCTCTACACCAAGCGGGTTGATGCAAAGACCGCAGTCAATCGCACAGACGACACGATCTACATGAACTGCGCCGCGTTTCGAATCGCAAGTCACTTCGGCGATTTGCGCGACGTACGTGCCCCAGCCGTACATGACGCCAATGCCGCGTCCTTTCCCTTCCGCAAGAGCAGAGTTCGATCCCGATTTTTGCGCGGCGAGCTCGACAACAGCACGGCGCCGGCCTACGTCAATGATCCCGTTTTCACGGCCAAGGTCGATTTTGCGAGCAGGGCCGAGAGCGGCCAGCAAGTACTCGATGGGATCGCGACCGGCAGCGTGGGCCGCTTCATCAAAAAACCCGGAGCGCACAAACTGGTTTCCGGAATCGTCCACAGAACGCCAATAGCCAATCGGCATGCTGGTTTCCGCGATGGAGAATTCCAGACGGAGATTGGGAACGGAGAACGCGGGGAAATCGAAGGAGTCAACAGCAGCAGCAGCCTGTGGGGAGATGCCAGTGCCATTGTAGAACGTTCCGATGGAGGGCGAAGCGGCGCGATGCTTCCAGGAAATTAAGTTGCCCATGGCATCGAGGCCGGCGCGCAGAGAGTGAACCGCGGGAGGACGATAGAAATCGTGGCGGATGTCGTCCTCACGGCTCCAGAACACTTTGACGGGAGTTTTCATTTCACGGGAAATGAACGCGGCTTCGACCGCATAATCCTGAATAAGGCGGCGGCCAAATCCGCCGCCGATAAATGTGACGTGAACTTTGACGCGGTCCTTGGAAATGTTGAGCGCTTGAGCGACAGAAGCGGCGGCAGCATCGGGTATTTGGGTGGGCGCCCAGAGTTCGCATTCACCGTCACGGAAATGCGCGGTGCAGTTGACAGGCTCCATGGTGGCGTGAGCGAGGAACGGAACTTCATAGAGGGCTTCGATGGTTTTCGCGGCTGCAGCGTGGGCTTGCTCAAAGTCACCATCATTGCGGATGAGAGAGCCGGGCTTGGCGACGAGGCCGATCATTTGTTGGCGAAGGCTTTCTGTACTTTCGTGAATGGCCGCCGACTCATTCCATGCGACCTTAAGCCGCTTGCGTGCCTGCATAGCAGCCCAAGTGGAATCGGCGACGACGACCACGCCGGAGCAAGTGTAGTTGCGGCTGCCAGGTCCGGAGGTTTCGCCGAACTGATGGGTCATGTGAATCGCGGGAATTTCGAAGACAGCACGGACGCCGGGGAGGGATTTCAGCTCATCGCCATTGAAGGTGCGAGGCGTGCCGCCGTAGGCGGGACAACGCTCCACGGAGGCGATGAGCATTCCTGGTACGTGTATATCAATGCCGAATATCGCGGCACCGATGACTTTATCAGGCGCGTCGGTGCGGAGAATGGGCTTGCCGATGAGAGTGAAACTCGAGGGATCTGTCAGCGGGGGATCGGTTTGAGCCGGAAGCTGAGATGCGGCGACAAGAAGCTGTTCGAATGGAAGCTTTCGTCGCGTAGGGGTGTGAATGACGAAGCCATTTTCGGCGCGGCATTGCACGTGGGGAACCGACCATTCCGACGAGGCGGCAGCCAGGAGCATTTCGCGGGCAGCGGCACCCGCCTTGCGAAGAGTTTCGTATGATCTTCGCACGCTTCCACTCCCTCCCGTGGTTTGATCGCCATATTGAGGGTTGAGATCAGCCTGCAGGACCTGGACGCGCCGCCAGTGGCAACGGAGCTCTTCGGCGACGATCATGGGAAGCGCGGTCCGAACACCCTGACCCATCTCGGAATGGCCGCACCAGATTTTGACGATGCCGTTAGTGGAAATCTCAAGCCAGGCATTGGGAGAGAAAGAAGCGGCGGCTGACAGGGAGCTCGCAGCCCGAGACACACTGATCGGAAGGTAGAAAGAAAGTAACAGGCTACCAGTCGTTGCAGCCGATGTTGCGAGGAATGAGCGACGCGTAAGAGTTGGAGACACTACAAGGGCCCCTTTCCATCAGACGTAAACGCGGCGAGGGCGTGAGCAGCATGGGCTAAGAGTGCAAGACGGGTTCAATCGCGCGGGGCGCTTCGGGCTCAACGCCGCGCCAGCCCACTGGACGGCCGCTGACAGCTTCCTTGACGGAGCGGAACAGGACCACGTACATCAACTGGCGATAGTAAAAGCGCTGAAGCAGGACCGGGACAAGGAGTGTCCAATCTTCTTTTTTCTCCAATGCAAATGCGACCATGCACGTGAGGACATCAATTAGCAAGAAGCCGAGAAAGAAGATCACGGATTTTTCGACGTCGGCGGTGGTCCAAAGCTGAGGAAGCTTGGTGACGCGGAATTGCGCCAGGCCCCAGAGCAGCAGAGAGCCAAAAAACATCAAGTCGATGACCGGGGAGATCAGCGGCAAAACAAGCTGAAAGACGAAGATATTCGGCAGTGCGATCCAACCCAGGGTGCCGTGCTTGGGCCGGACCAGCGTGTCACTGTGCTTCCAGAAAGCTTGCAGTGTGCCGAACGTCCAGCGGAATCGCTGGCGAATAAGAGCGGAGGCGGTGTCCGGCGCTTCGGTCCAGGCGATGGCTTCTTCTTCGTAGCTGATGCGCCATCCGAGGCGCCGAATTCCGATGGTCAGGTCTGCGTCTTCGGCAACGGTGTCGGAAGTGATGCCGCCAGCGGCTTCGATGGCCTCCTTTCGCCAAGCGCCCAGCGCCCCAGGCACGACGGTGATGCAATTCAGAAGATCGAACGCGCGCTTTTCCATGTTTTGGCTGGTGATGTATTCGAGGGCTTGCCATCGCGTAAGCCACCGCGAACGATTACCGACTTTGACGTTGCCCGCGACGGCGCCGACGGTGGGGTCGGAAAAATGGCGCAACAGCTTGCTGATGGCGTCCGACTCTATTTCCGTGTCGGCGTCAATGGTGACGACGATATCCGTGGCGGCCTCTCCCAAGGCGCGATGGAGAGCCGCAGCTTTGCCGCGATTCACCTGATGAATGATGCGGACGCGCGGGTCATGTCCAAAAGATTCATCGAGCAAAGGACCGGTGTTGTCGGTCGAGCCGTCATTGACGACGATAACGCGAAGAGACTTCACATCGGAGGCCAGCACCGAGGTGATGGTTTGGACCACGACGTTTTGTTCGTTATGCGCGGGAATCAACACGGTCACGGCGGGCTCCGGGACGGGCATCACGGCGTGATCGGGACGAAGCTTCTCGATCAGCGCCAGAATGCCAATGACCACCGCCCGGGCGCTGACCAGCACGATGCCGACGATGAAAATCGTGGCCATGGCGAACCGCAACCACTGAAAAATGCCAAAGATGAAGCCGTCCGCCCTGGCCTCAAGCCGTTCTTGCGGAGAGAGCGGAAGCATCACTTCCGCGCGCGTTTTCCCGATCAGGTCTGCTATGGATACGAACTGAAAGCCGCGAGCGCGAAGATCGTCGATGACTATCGGAAGCGCGGCTACCGTATGGGCGCGTTCGCCGCCGCCGTCATGGAAGAGAATGATGTTGCCCTTGTCTACCTGACGCAAAACATTCTGTACGATTTCCTGAGTAGGAATCTGATTTTTGCCGTCAGAAGTGCTCCAATCGTCGGGATCGACACGCTGTCCGACAATCAGATAACCCATATCCTGCGCGATAGGAAGTTGAGCGACTTCCTCGGCGTACTCTGGTTGATGATCGATGCCATAGGGCGGGCGGAAAAGTATGGACTTTACGCCCACAGTACTTTCGATGAGGCGCTGTGTGAGATTCAACTGCCATTTGAGTTCGGTTCTTGAGATTTGATCGAACTGCGGATGGGTAAAGGTATGATTGCCTATTTCGTGGCCTTCCGCGTACTCGCGCTTAAGAATGTCGGGATGCTGGTTGGCCTCCTCGCCGACGACGAAAAAGACGGCCGGCGCATGTTTCTCCTTGAGGACATCGAGAATCCTGGGAGTCCAGCGCGGATCAGGGCCGTCGTCGAAAGAGATTACGAGTTTCTTCTGAGACGTGCCGCCGATTTGGTCGATGTCGTAGGAAAGCGGATATTCTTCGTAGGTTTCGTCGGTGAAAAGATCGGTGGCCGCTTCGTACGTGAAACTTCGGCGGCCGGATTTGGGAGTATCGGCAAAATGCCAGATGTCACCGCTGCCTTCGAGGGTCAAGTCAGGCCCCGGCGGAATATCCTCGATTTTTTGACGAACTGCATTATCCGGGCGAGTGGCGTCCCAGATCGGCCAGATCGAAGAGTCGGAAGAACCCATGCGCCAAAGAGCGGTGCCCTGGACGCCCATGCGCTCGCTGGCGCGAAGCTGGTTGTAGGCCGTCACGGCATCGAGCATCCACACTCTGTGGACATGATTCTGTTCGTCGGAGTAAGAATAGTGTGGATTTAGAGAGGCATCGTCGAATTCGACGTCCGTTTCCGATTCGTAGGCGTGCAAGAGCGCTTCCTGGATGCTGTACGCGGCTCCGGACCAGACGCCCTTTTTATCTGTTTCGCCCCAGTCGTAGGCGTAATTGGCGATGCCGACGACGATTTTCTGCGCGGGCACTATTTCCCGCACCTGGCGGAGGTTTTCGATAAACCAATCCTGGGCGGCGATGGGGCCGGGGGGCGAAGTCAGCCAATGTTGATCGTAATCCATGAGGATGATGGCGTCGCATTGTTTGCCGAAAAATTGGTAATCGTAATCGCTATCGCGTGCGGGAAGAGCGAGCATGAGCTTCAAGCCGGCAGAATGAAGCGAGGCCGCAAGTTCCCCAGCAAACTGCCGGAAGTGCGCCTGGCTCGCCTCCGGAACTTCCTCGAAGTCCACGACGATGCCGGCCTGATGCGCCTGCACGGCAAACTCGGTGACATTTTGAACGAGAGTGTGACGGGCCACGGGACTTGCGAGAAGAGCGGCCATCTCGGCGATGCGCCATACCGTACCGTCATAGTTATCGAGCAGACCCATCATGGGCAGTTCAATGGGAGGATTGAGGGAGCGCATCCATTCGTGGAGTTCGTCATCTTTTAGGATGGCTATGGCCTGCTCGGGAGTGGCTTTCACAGCACGAGTTTGATTGTGCCGGTAATCGACGATCGTGAGAGCGCCATCCGGCGTTACGCCATGCAATTGTTCGGGGATCACCAAGTCTAGATCTTTGTAGTGTTTTTCGAGCGACGCAAGGCTGTTGGCGTCCCAACTGACGTAAAAAGCCGCGCGAAGCGGGTCGTAGGCCGCCGGGACCTTTCCGATGTTGGCCACGCGCCGCCGGCGGCCTTCGCGCACAGCGACCGGTTTTTTCTTCACTGCCGTCTTGAGAGCGTGGAAGGCGGGCTTGATGTCTGGCAGCAGACCGGACGGAAGCTCAACACTTACCACGATGGTAACAAAGAAATAAGCAAGCAGGAGCGTCAGGAGAGCGCCCGTGATTTCCATGAAGCGGCGCGTACGGCGCCATCGCGCGCGCTGCGCGTCGTAAAAGATAGGTCCGCGTTCTTTCATGAATGCTTAAAACAAAAGTTTCAACCTGGCGGGATGGCAGGGAGCTGGGCCGTGGCCGAGCCCAGACCTTCTGCGCGATTCCGTCTGCTCTATTGTAAGATGCGATTCGCTTATGAAGCGAATTTTCTCGCAATCCGTCGCCGCATTAGCCGGGGGCCTCTGCCTGCGGCTCTGCTTCGTGCTCAAGTATCCCGTGAATTCCAGCAGCGATACGGTGCTGTATGAACAGATGGCCGTAAACTGGCTCCAACACCACGTTTACGCCATGAACGTGAATGGGACGATTCCGCCGGTTGACCTGCGCATGCCGGGTTACCCCGCGTTTTTGGCCATTGTTTACGCTATTACGGGACGGACGGGACTCGACGCGCGCCTCTACGTCATGTTGGGACAGGTGGCGGCAGATCTGTGCTCTTGTCTGATCATCGCAGGTCTCGCAACGCTGTTGTTTTTGATGAGGCGCAATTCGGATAGTTGGAGGCGCGTATTTATTGTCACGCTGTGGCTGGCCGCGCTGTGCCCCTTCACGGCAAATTACACGGCCGTTCCGCTTACGGAAGTCTTCGCAGGATTCTTTACCGCGGCTGCCATGGTGACGCTGGTCGCTCTGATTTGGTGGGATTGTGGCGCCACGGAGGGACTGTTCGTAACTGAGCGATTTGTTAGGCATGCGGAATCGATGTTTGCTCTTGCGGGCGGCTTTCTTGTTGGGATGGGAACGCTGTTTCGTCCCGAAACGCCGCTTCTCCTGGTGGCGGCGTGGCTTGTGATTGCGTTCATGTGGTTGAGAAAGCAGCGATTTCGTTCTTGCCTACGTATACTGGCGCTCTCCGTAGTGGGATGCGTTTTGCCCCTTGTGCCCTGGGCTGTGCGGAATGCCGTTACGCTCCATGAGGTACAATTTCTCGCGCCGAGAAATTCGAATTTGCCCGGCGAACTTGTTCCCTACGGTTTCATGGCCTGGGAGAGGACGTGGCTGTTTCGAATAAAGGACTGTTATCTCGCGCCGTGGAAGCTGAACGGAGAAGAGATAAACGTGGAGGATTTGCCGCAGCGGGCTTTCGACACGCCGGAAGAAAAAAAACAAACGGGAGCGATCCTCGAACAATACAACGAAGAGGTTACGCTCACTCCCGAAGAGGACGCGGCGTTCGGACAGTTGGCGCGCGAGCGGACGGCGCGGCACCCGCTGCGCACCTACCTGTGGCTGCCCCTTGCAAGAAGTTTCACCATCTGGTTTACTCCGCGGATCGAGCTGCTGCCGTATTCCGGAGACGTTTTTCCGCTCAAAGAGGCGT
Organism: uncultured Acidobacteriota bacterium; assembly: GCA_963718945.1. Classification (GTDB taxonomy): domain Bacteria; phylum Acidobacteriota; class Terriglobia; order Acidiferrales; family UBA7541; genus Acidiferrum. Next base: position 287,121 of record CAVRAJ010000006.1, read on the forward strand.
GGGAGAATGATCCGGCCGATCAATCCGTCACCGTGGGATTTTTTCTGCTGAATCTTTTGTATGTCGCGCTCGCGGCCTGGGGAGCGTGGCGATTATGGAGAGAGAATTCTGCGCTTCGGCTGGCCGTCGTTTTTCTGGCGGGCTACATGGTGTTGCGGACGGCATTTCTCACTACGCTCGAAACGCCCGAGCCGCGGTATGTACTGGAGTGTTTCCCGGCGATCCTCGCTCTGGCGGGACAGGTTTTCGTTGGCGGCGCTAAGACCATCGGACACAAAAATATCTAGCGTAATCTTCCCAGCTATTTTTCTTCCACGGGTTCGGGATGAATCGTAACTCGGTAGATTTGCGGGAATTTTTCTTTCACGCGGTCTTCCAGCGCCGCGGTCACGTCGTGCACCTGGGTAATCGGGAGGGCGCCGCGCATCGTGCAATGGCAGGAAGCAAGGATGTGGTGTTCGACCTGGCGCACATGCACATCGTGGCAATTCACGAGCTCGTCAAATTCGGAAGGCAAGCTGTTCAGAAACTCTTCGATCGCGCCGGAGAGCTGTTTCATTTCGCCTGCGCCGGAGTCGGGCGTGGCAATGTGGCGGCCGAGCGGCTCGATATGGATATTCACGTCGGTTGAACCGTCGCGCAGCTTGCGAACTTCGTCTTCGAGTTCCGTGGCCTGGCGGTGCGCGTCTCGCAGGCTCAAGTTCTCGTCCACTTCGAGATGCAGTTCGATGAACAGTTGCCCCTCGTGTTGCAGCGCGGTCACGTCGTGAATGGCCAAGCCCATGCGCTGCGCCACCGCCCGGATTGCCTCAAACAGGTGTTCGCCCTGGGGCGCACGGGGTTCGGCGTGGACCATGACGTCCGAAGGGACGATTTCGCCGATGCGCTTTTCGATGGCGTCGCTCAGAGCATGAACCTGTTCGAGGCTGGCGGTTCGCGCCACGCTGACCGTGGCATCGACGAAATGCCGATTGCCGGCGCGGCGGACGCGAACGCGGTCCACATCCAGGACGCCGTCCATCCGCGCTACCGCCATGGCAATTTCCTGCTGTAAGCCTTTGGGAGCAACATCCAGAAGAGCATCCATGGTTCGTCTGCCGAGCTGCGAACCGACCCATATGATGACGGCGGCAACGGCGAGGCCAGCGAGAGCGTCCGCGTAGGCCAGCCAAGGCAAGTTCCAGACCTCACCGGCCCAGACGAGGCCGACGCCGGCGATGACCACCGTGGTGCTCCACACATCGGTTGAAAAATGGAGCGCGTCGGCTTCAAGAGCGTCGCTCGAATATTTTCGCGCAACGTGCTTGAGCGCACGTGCGCGGGTCACATCGATAGCCAGCGCCGCGAACAGAATCCCAATGGCGGTGATGCTTGGCTGGATGTGGACGCTCCGGAAGAAGAGCCGGTTGAACGCTTCGTAAATGATGTACAGCGCGGTGAGGAGCAGCAATCCAGTCTCGACGAAGGCGGAGAAGTTTTCGAATTTGCCGTGGCCATACGGATGGCGTTCATCGGCGGGTTCATCCGAGACGCGAACGGAGAGAAACGTAATGACCGCGGCAATCAAGTCCAGACCAGAATGCAACGCTTCGGAGAGGACTCCCAAGCTGCTCGTTCGGAGGACGAGGAAAGTTTTCAGCGAAACAAGCACGATGGCAGAGCCGACGCTCAACAGCGCCGCCGTCCTCTTTTCGCGTGCTTCCTCGTTTTGCCAAGCTGGCATGACCGTCCAACTAGACTACCTCAAGTTTCGTGACTTTCCGCACTCCGCAAGGAGCCGGTGAGGGCAATCCGGCTTTACCGTTGTCCACGCGGGCGGATGTGCGCTGTCCGGACACTTCTGACCTAGGCACCGTTCGAAGCTCAGGGCTGGCGGACATTTGCGTTCGCATACGTGTATTGCTCTCAGCACTTGCCGTTTGTGCTACGAAAGAGTATTTTTCCGCTGCGTGGTGGGAGACAGCCCGATGAATTTCATTGCCCGTGGTGCGTTCGTGATTTTGTTTGGAATTTCGCTTTTGGCGCAGCGGGGATTCGCGCAAGCTGCGGCGGCTTCCCCTGCGGCAACCGTTTGGAACGCGCTCTCGGCGCCGGCGATGGATCCCGCCAAGTCGGCTCACGCCGAAAATGTGGACATCGTTCGCGATCGCGTGCACATCACGCTTGTGGACGGCACGATTCAGTTCACGCAGCCGGTCGATGGCGTGGTCTTTGGCGCGATCTTCCATGGCAAAGGACGTTTGCAAGCGGACCCTCCAAATCCGCTGGAAGCTCAGCAACTTCGGCTATTCACCAGGCAAGACAAACTGAACGTGGAATTCACCGACGCCACGTTCAGTTTCACGGACGGCCTGCTCGACGAAGTCGCCAAACAAGTAAAATGGCAAGCCTCAGGACCGGCTGCCGATGATCTCTATGCCAGGCGCTCGAAGGAGCGCGAGGACCTGGGCGAGTCGTCCATGCCCCGCTTGCTACAAGGCATTTTGTCGGCGGATCGCGCGCGGGCGGCGTACTTTCTCGCGGACATGAAAACCGACAAGAGTTGGGTGGAAGTCCACGATGATGCTCTGGAGCCCGAAGACATCAAGGTTGGCCGATGGGTGGATGTGGGGCCGATCAAGATTTTTGACACCTGGATGAGCTTTCCCGCCAGCGGACGCACAAGCCGCGAGGCCTGGAAAGATCCGCAAGCCAAGGAGGACTTCGCCATTCACAGCTACAAGATCGACGCCCAAGTGACCTCCGGGGCGGAACTGAACGCGACCGCGAGCCTCAATCTGGAGTCCCGTCTAGCAGGTCAGAGCGTGTTGATTTTCGACTTGGATGCAAATCTGCGGCTCGAATCCATCAAAGATTCCAGCAACACTTCGCTGACCTTCTTCCAGTCGCGGGAAACAAAGGACCGTTACCAATCCTATGGCGACTACGTGGCGGTCATTCTGGCCAAACCTCTTACCGTCGGAACGCCTTTGTCGCTCGAGTTTCGCTACGGCGGAAAACGCGCGATCCGTAAGGCTGGCGCAGGAAATTACTTCTGTGAAAGCTCCGGTTGGTATCCCGAAAGGCCGAATAGTTTTTCGGCGCGCGCCGATTTCGATCTGACGTTCCACAGTCCGAAGAAAACGGTGCTGGTTGCCACTGGAGAAAAAACCAGCGATACGGTCGACGGCAATACCCGCATAACAACCTGGAAAAGCGAGATTCCTCTGGCTGTGGCAGGGTTCGCCTACGGAGACTACAAGGTCACTAACGACAAAGCCGGAGACGTCGCCATCGACATTTATGCCAACCGCGAGCCGGATGATGTGATGGAGCAAGTGCAACGCTATTTTGAGCAGGGCCCCGGCGCACAAGAAGCTGCGGTCGGTTCCATGTCACCTTCCATCATGGCCAAAACCATGGGGACGGAAGTCGCAAATGCCGTCCGCGTTTTTTCGGCGTGGTATGGCCCTTTTCCTTACAAACATCTCTCCGTAACCAGCCTGCCCGTCAGCTATTCCTACGGACAAGGCTGGCCGGGACTTCTCTATCTATGGTCGGCTTCTTTTTTGGATTCCACTCAGCGGAATGCCATCGGGATTCATGATCAGACCGCCGTGACGGACTTTTTCCGCGGACACGAGACTTCTCACCAGTGGTGGGGGCATCGCGTGGGGTGGAAGAGCTACCACGACCAGTGGCTCTCCGAAGGATTCGCGGAATTCTCAGGGGATTTGTACGTGGAGTATCGCCAGAACATAAAGGAGTACCTAAACCGCTGGCGCAAAGAAAAAGAACTTCTGCGCACCAAGGACATCTACGGGCACGAGGTGGAAGCGCTCGGGCCGATATGGATGGGCCAGCGAATCCGCGCGTCCATCACGAACCCGGGTTCGTACCAGGCTCTAATTTATTCGAAAGGCGGCTATATCCTGCAAATGCTGCGAATGCAGATGACGAATCCGCGCGACAAGGATCCGGACCAGTTGTTCCAGGCCATGATGCAAGACTACTGCAAGACATTCGACAATAAGGCTGCGTCAACGGAGGATTTCAAGGCGATCGTGGAAAAGCACATGACGCGAGGAATGGATCTCGATGGGAATCACAAGATGGACTGGTTCTTCAACGAGTACGTGTACGGGATGGGTGAACCGCAGTATTCGTTTCATGCCACGACGGATACCACCGCGGACGGAAAGACCCACATCAAGGGAGAAATTACCCGCACCGGTGTCCCAGATACCTGGAAGGATGCCATACCACTCTATGCCCACATTGGAGACAGGACGATAAAAATGGGATTGGTCTCCGTGACGCATGCCAGCGAGCCGTTCGACTTCGCTATTCCCGGCAAAATCGACCGCGTATCGATTAACGACTACGAGGACCTGCTGGCCGAAGTTAAACAATGAAGCAAAATAATTGCGAACCAAAGTCCGCCGGCTTATCTGATTGTGCCTCTTAACCGTGAAGCATCAGGACTTTTCGCGGGGGAGAAAGAGAAGCGCCAGCGAGTTCATGCAATAGCGCAAGCCAGTGGGTTGCGGCCCGTCGTCAAATACGTGGCCGAGGTGGGCGTCGCAGAGAACACAGGAGACTTCGTCGCGGCGCATTCCAAAACTCACATCTATTTTTGTCGAAACATTTTCTTTGGCGATGGGCGCCCAGAAACTGGGCCAGCCCGTGCCGGAATCGAATTTGGTGGCGGAGCTGAATAGGGCGTTGCCGCAACAGATGCACCGGTAAAGGCCGGGGTTGTGGTTTTCGTAGTAGGCGCCGCTGAAGGGACGTTCGGTGTCCGCGCGGCGTGTGACGTCAAACTGGTCGGAACTAAGCAAATGGCGCCAATCGGCGTCGCTCTTGACGATTTTGGCCACGGTCTGGACGCCCAAGCGCATGCCGTCATCCGCGAATTTCACGATTTGCACTGCACCGATCTCGCTCTTTGCGGGTTTGTTATCTGCCAGCGCAAATTGGCAGGCGCGCTGAACACCGATGAGCAGACCATAAGCGGCAACAGTAGCGGTGCCAAAAATGAAGCCGCGGCGGGTCAGGTCATTCATGCTTCGAAACCATGTGGGCGCGTAAACCCGTAAAAATCGCGATTAATCCGCCGTCATCGGAGGAGGAGGAAGCAAGGGCAGGCGCTTGGGCTCGCCACGCGCGCCGCGCACTTCCAGGTCATCGAAGAGAAGCGAGGGAGCCACAAGCGAAGCGGGCAAACCGTTCCGCGCCGAGCCAAACGCGCCGAGCGCTGTTCCGGCGAAACCTGCATCCTGGCTCTGCATGTAGTTATAAATGAAGTCGTCGTTGCCAATCCCCCCGAGGTTTCGCAACATCCGGGCATTCAGTCCGATGATGCGGCTTCCGCGGACCATCTCTTCGCGGCCGTCTTCCGGGTAGATTTTGTAGACGATGAGGGGCAGGCGGTCGCCGGTCCCGGCGCCGCCGCCGAAGCTGGCAAGCATTTCCGAGAAGTCATCCTGGTGAAGCAGGCTGATGGTAGGATTATCCATTTCGCGGACCACCAGACAGTAGGGCAATTTTTCGGAACGGCATTCGTCGAGGAATTTTTTCTTCAAATCCGCGGGCGACAGCGTCTCCGTGGAGGTGAATAAGAGATTGCTCATCGTAGGTTTGGCGTCGTTTAGGAATGCCGAGCGGCCGTGGCCGTTGGACTGGTCCGAATCCGGCCCAGGCCGGCGCGACATGAGCAACTCTTTGACGACACCGTTATCCACAATCGTCACTTTTTGCGCGCGGACGCCTTCGTCATCGATAGCGTAGCTCCCCAACAGCGGGGTCCCGTGAAACTCCTTCGCGGCCGGATCATCGACTAACGAAACATTAGTGGGCAAGACACGCGCACCCATGCGGCCAACCCAATCGCTTCTTCCGCCCAGTCCGGTGAGAAGTTGTTCCATCACGGGGGTAAAAGAGACCGGCGGGCGGGCGCCGTTGATCGCGGGGGTTAACACTTCAGCGAGAAGCGGGGCAGCGGCTCGCGCTTCAAAGAGCACAGGCCCCGTATAGTCCTGCGCCGGCGACGCGGCGCGCATGGTCATCAGTTCGCTTCCGGTTACATTTAACGACTTGCGAACCGCATCAACGCCCGGCAGATCTGCAGGCTTAGGCGCGTAGGCGGCATACAAGTGGTTGACCTGCATGCCATCCTCGGCCAGCGTGTTCATGCCCGCTTCGATGGCAGCATAGCTATGGTTCGTGCGGATTTCCGTGCCCTCGCTGGTGAGCAGATATTCAGTGGCGTAGACGAGATAATAGGTGACGCGAGATTCGTAGATTTGCGGAAACGCGCGAAGAGTGGCGGAGGTTTCGCGCGCTTCCTGTTCCCAATTGCGATTACTCCAGTCCGGCGTGACCGGGGGTTCAATAAGTTGCAGGGGAGCGACCTTTGCAAAATCATCGATGTCGGATGGGCGGGCGAGGCTGCTCAAGTAAGCCTGCTTCCGAGAGTAGGTATCGACGGCTTCCTTGAAGGCCTGGTCGGTGGCGATCCAGAGATCCTGACGCAGCGAATTGTAGTCGCGGTCGATCCCCACAGAGCCGGTCGGGCCGATAAACCCGCGGAAACCGTCATCGCTGATGAAATTGGAGCTGTCCAGTTTGTAGTCTCCGATGCGCGCTTCCACATCCATGAAGCGATTGCGCGTGCGCGTCGAGGAAACCAGAGCGCCAAACTCCGCGACGACTTCACGGACGTCGAGATCCAGCAACCGGTATTCCACGTAGTAGGGGCGCCGAGGCTGCGGTGTACCCGGAATCTGCAGCTCGAGCCGAGTTTTCGAGCGCGCCATTTCATCGCGCATGGCTTGCAACGTGTGGTCGGTGTCCGCGGGAGCTTGCCCGCGGGCGGAGAAGCTGCAACCGAGCACTGCGGCTAGAATCGTGAGTATTGCAAATGCCTGCGCGCGCCTCACTGCTGGCCTCCCGTTGCTTGGGGATCATGCGCGGGTGGCGGCAGAATAGGCGGCCGGTCCGTGGAAGTCTGTTTCTTTTGTACTTCCAATTCCGAAGTCAGAATAGCGGGCGATGCGGCAGCTACGGGAACAGAACCCGATTCGGCGCCGCAATAGCCGTTGAAGACTTCGGTCGTGTCGCCTGTGGCCACGATTTTCGTTAGCGCTGCCAGGGGAGTACCGACGATATCCACGCCGCGGACTAATTCATCCGGACGGCCATCGGGGAACACCTTGTAAACGACGAGCGGGAGGACTTGAAAGGCTTGTGGCTGCCCGCGGCCCGTGAAGGTAAAGCCGCCGGCGATATCGTCGATGAGCAATCCGAAGGGTTTGCCTTGGGCTTTGATGAGCTCGATGAGCTTCGCGCGAAGTTGCGCGTTCGTCATGGTCTTGCTGCTCTCCACGATCAGGTTGCCTTGGCGGGAGACCGGCGTCGCGCCAAGCTGGCGGCGCCCATGGCCATTGGAATGGGGGAAGCCCACGAGAGGCGAGCGCGACATCTCAAAATTTTTCAGTACTCCGTGCTCGACGAGAGTCACGCGCTGCGCGGGAACGCCTTCGTCGTCGAACTGGTAGTAGCCCAGCAGTTCCTGGGGCCCAAGCCTTTTCATCGTGGTGTCGTCCACGATGCTCAGGAAACTGGGCAAGATTGGTTCGTCAACTTTTTTTGCAAAGGTCTGGCCTTCGTCAGCATCCTTCTGGCGATGGCCCTCGGCGCGATGGCCAAAGACTTCATGGAAAAAGACGGCCGCCGCGCGGCCGGTTAATAGTGCCGGTCCCACCGACGGTTCATTAATCGGCGCGGCGACGAGTCCTTCAAGCTCCTTGCGCATTGTCGCTTCCGCGGCTAAGACGGCCTTGTCGTCCGGGGCTTCCGAGGGATTGACCCAGTCGAAATTGTAATAACGGTCGATGTCCATGCCATCCGGGGCTTTCCCCTGGATGAACAGTTCGAGGCGGTAGCGGATTTGGCCGAATTGCAGCTCCGTTCCTTCACTGGTGACCTGAAAAACGTTCTGGGCCTGGGCCGTAAAGGTCACGATGGAATTGATGATCGCAGCGGATTCGCGAAAGTTGCGAGTGTAGGCGCGAACTTTCTCTTCCCACGGTTTGCGGTCCACCGTGATAGAAACCGGTGCGCCAATATAAGTATGCGGCTGCTCATGCGAAAAATCAGGTGCGCGGTTTTCGACCGAATCTACTTTCACTTCTTTGCTGGACTTGATCTTTATGAGGGCTTCCGCGGCGGCTCGATATTGACTGTCGGTCTCCAGCCACAACGCTCGTCGCAGAACATCGGGAGCATCGTCGAGTGGAACGGACGTGCCAGGACCTGCGCTCGTCTGCTGCCGCTCGCCGACCTTGTGCGTGTCGTCCAGATCGTAGCTGCCGGTGCGGACGGAAACTTCCAGCCACCGATTGCGGTTTTCATTGCTGTTGAGGAGGGCGCCATTCGAGCCCGAGACTTCCGCGCGCTGCGTCTCCGTGACTGTGTAGCCGATGTAGTACGCCGGGGGATCCTGCGCTTGGAACGTTTTCATCGAGCGATCGAGTTCGGCCCGGAGCGTTGCGAGAAGCGGAGACTTTGCGGGGGCGACATCCGGCGGCGCGGCTTGCGCCAGGGTCGCCGCGAGCGGCGCCAATGCGGCGGCAAAACCAACAGCGCACAGGATGGAACCTAGGTGATAACGGACAGAAATATTCAAGGATTGCCTCACTTACAGTTAGACGGCACTGCGAAACAACCAGTGTACGCTACCGTGGGTAACGGCACAAAATGCCGGATTCAATGCGTCTTTAATATCTAATGACTCTTGTTTGACGGTTGCCGGAACCAGCGAGTTGCATACGTTCAAACGTAAAAAGAGGATGCCTCTCGGCTGCGAGAAATTCTAGCCACATCCGTTAGGATTGGTCACGGGGTTACACCCACCGGTCACGGGTTTTGTAGGAGTAGAGCTCTGGCGTGTGGCGATGATCGTAAAGACGACGACCGGGACCGCGGCTATGATGCCCATCGTAATGCCCAAACCCTTGCCGAAATGGGAAGCGTTTTCGAGTCCGCTGCCTGGGCGCGGGCCCACTTCGGTATCCTTGCCCGCGGCGACAAGCATATCGAGCGGCGCCTGGGTCGGCGGAGCGGGAGCCGAATTGTCGCCGTGACGCACGTTGCTGAACTGACCGGCTTTCACCAGCACGCAAACTCCCTGCAGATTGCAAACGCGCACGACTCCCTCATACACGATCACATTCATTACGTCGTTCTCATAAGCAGCGTAAAAATCCGTGCCCACCACACCGGCAACGCCCGCGGCAGTATGAACCTCAAATTTCCCATCGGGTTTTGTTATCTTCTGCGCTTGTGTGCGGAGCTTTCCGTAAGCCAGCTCGAGGTCCGTTTGTTGCGCGCCGGGATCGTGTTTCACGACTTTGATCGAGGAATCCGACCCCACGTTCAGAACCGAGCCGTCATCCAGAGCCACACGTGCGCGGGCGTCCGCTCTGGTATTCAACAGGTCTTGCCAGTCGATCACTGTTTTCGCGGAAGCGTTAATGGTTTTCGAGCCGCGGGCGATGCTCACAGCTGGAATCAAGCGAGAGACTTCGCCGGCTCGCTGTCCGGTGGACTGAGGCGCGGCAGAGATGTCTGCCGGGATAGCGATCATCAGCGAAAGCAACAGCGCCAGGCCGAACGCAACGGGGGACTTGGTCTTCATCGGGGGCTCTCCTAAAAGGTTACCGGGACTTGCGTTATCTATCGTTGTTACTGGAGAGTGTTCCGAGTGTCAATTGGAAACCCAGAGGGGCTTGCGCAGTCACTACATCCCGGACATGCCTGCTTTGGGCCTAGCCGCTTTGTGGGCATCAGCGGATCTGGCAGCCGGCTCATCCTTTCGAATTTACCTATTTCACTAGCCTAGACCGGATCGCTATTCCGAACAGTAGAAGAGTGCGGCAGCCATATCGTCGTGAGGTTCACGTCCCCGGCTGAAGCTTTCCACCGCCATAAAAATAGCTTGGAGAAGGTGCGTCGGGGTGTCAGCAAGGTGTTCGTCGCAAATCGCCACGAGGCGGTCCGTCCCGAAACTCTCCTCCTCCACGTTCATGGAATCCGTAATTCCGTCGGTGCAGAAAAGTACCGAGTCCCCTGGTTCGAGTTGGAGCACTATGGCGTCGTAGCTCGTACAGGGCCATAGTCCTGGTGGAATACCAGCTAGTTTGAGTAAGCGGCAGCCTGTGCTGCTAAGATGCAGCGGTCCCGGCATGCCCGCGCTCGAAATTTGTAGTTCGCGAGTGGATGGGTTGAAAACGGCATATTGCAGCGCGGCATGACGCGCCGGCAAGCCGCGCATCATCAGCCGCCGGTTCAGAGTGGCAAGAACTTGATCCGCGGGCGTTCCCGTCTTGTGTACTCCACGGAGCGTGCCAACTGCGAGTGCTCCAAAAAATGCGGCGGGAAGGCCTTTCCCGGAGACATCGCCTAGATACAGGCCGATAGAGCCGTCGGTGAGTTCGAAATAATCCAGGAAATCACCGCCTACGGCCGAAACCGGCTGAAATTGATGGGAAATCGTCACGCCGCGCGAACACAGCGATTCTGTGGGCAGCATAACGCTTTGTAGTGCGCGAGCTTCTTCCAATTCCTCTTGACGCAATTTTTCGAGTGCCTGCAACTCGGTTGCGGGCGCAAACGTGTTCATTCGTTAAACCAGCGGAAGGGTGCTACACCGAGAAGAGGGTTCGGCGGCGAGAGGAGTTTAACAGGGGCGCCACATCGCTGGTGGAAATACTAATCTGTTGTTTCCTCGCGCACGCCGATTTCGTTCCCCTGTTGCAACCGGTTTAGAGCAGCGCCAAACTTTTACTATGAGAGCTCTCGTCGCGCTTCTAGTCGCTACCGCGCTTATCTTTTGCATCTATCATTATTATTTCAAGAAAATGCCGACGACCGACGAGGGCACTGCCCCCACGCAAGCGATCAGCCTCACTGGGGTTCGCACAGATCTTTTGCAGATTGCGCAAGCTGAGCGCGGCTACATTGCGCTGAACGGCCAATGCGCGCCGCTCGAGGAGCTTATTTCTTCCAAGGCGCTGGCCATGTCGCGCCCCGAGCGGGACGGCTACTCTTATTCGATTCAGTGTTCCGGAGGCGACTTCAGCGTCACGGCACGCCACGTGCCCGCGCCTGCGGGTTCGCCGATTCGTTATCCCACGCTCGCGATTGACCAGAGCATGCAAGTCCACGAAGTCAACTGATCGGCTGGCACGGGATTATTTCGTCAGATCGGTAAAGTAAGTCCGCAATTCTCGCGCCCCTCTTGGGAACTTTTTTCAACAGTGTTTCGTACAATCCAATGACAACGGTTGCTGCAACACGGTCGCGCTTTCGGCGCATCCTGGAGGGAGCAAATTATGGGCGGAGATTTGATTGGATTGGTGGCAGTCACTTTGGGAATGGGCGTTCCCCTTGGAATCCTTTACACGTATTATCGCGTGCGCAAATTACGCAGCGAAGAGCTTCTCGCAGCCATCGCCCGTGGCGTGAGCATTCCGCAAGAGCCGGAGCTTTCGCAAGGGGCGCGCGCGCGCCGGTCGGGGATTTTGCTGATCGCCGGGGCTCTCGGTTACATGGTTACCTTCGGAATGATCGCGGGGATTCAAGCGGATCGCGACTTCTGGTCTGCTGCCGCATTCGGCATCATCCCGCTGGCAGTCGGCATCGGCTACTTTCTCGATTTTACGTTGATTCGCCGAGACCTGCGCGCTTCCAGCTAGTTCGGTTGCCGTGCGATTGAAACAGCCTGAAGGCGGATAGTGTTATTTGCCGCAATCGGCAGGCGTTGCCGGAGTTAACGTTTGAAGCCCGGCGCAACAAGGATGTGTCCAGTCCTCTCGTCATGGCGTGCGCTTTTGATCCGCAACCAGGACGCCCGCTTCGGCGTAGCTCGTTGCCGGCACATCGTGAAACGACACGTGAATGTTCTCGCGTTTCGCGCGGCCATCTTCTATCAGGACGGTGGTGATACGTTCGGCAATCTTGCGCTTCATCTCCGGCGTCCGTCCTTCCACCCAGGTAACTTGCACGTGTGGCATATCGCGTCCTCCTTGGAACCGGCAATCTCCAAAATCTTGCACCCACAACGAAGGCATTCTACCGGAACTTGAGAACCGTTGAGGCGCCTGGGCGCCTCCGAGCGTGGCAGGGAAAGCATAGCGCCCGCTGTGTTAGTATTACAGGTCCATGCATTCCGCCATTCCTCACTTGATCGAACTGCAGCGCGTGGACCACTTGATCGCCGCGGTGCGCACCGAGATCGACACATTCCCGAAGCGGGTGCGCGAAGCCGACACTAAACTGAGCGGCGCGCGTGCTGCCGTAGCGACGGCAAAAGAGGGTCTCGTCAACAGCCAAAAAGAACGCAAGAAATTTGAGATGGACGTACAACAGTGGAAAGACCGCGCGAAGAAATACCGCGACCAGAGCGGCGCCGTCAAAACCAACGAAGCGTACAAAGCCTTGCAACACGAGATCACCAACGCGGAAGCGGAAGTTGGCAAGGCCGAAGACGCGCAACTCGAAGTGATGATGGCCGGCGAAGAGGCCGAGCGTCGTGTGAGGCACGCGGAAGCGAATTTGAAGGAAGACGGAACGGCGGTGACAAGAGAGAGAAAAGAGATTGAAGCTCTGCAAGCCGAAAAAAAGAAACAACTCGAATCCCTGCTTGCCGAGCGCGAACGGGCTTTGGCTCCGATTCCCGAGGAACTGCGCGAACTCTATGCGCGCATCGCGAAGCGCCACCACGGGACCGGCGTAGCCGAAGCCCGAGATGGACAATGCCGCGGCTGCGGTATGCGTGTGCTGCCGCACATCCTGCAAGAGCTTCGCCGCGATCCCAATGAAGAGATTTATCGCTGCGAATCCTGCGGCCTGATCCTATACACACTAGAGCCGATCCCGCTGCCGGACCCTGCTTCCGGCTCGGACCGAGCCGCTTCCTCCGCGTCGAACCATTCCTGATGCCACCCCGTCCAAAGTCTCCTCGCGCTGCCGGCGCCGTACTGTTCGCGGATTCGCCTGCGGAGCAAAAGGCCGCAACGCCGGCTCATCAAGCGAATATCGATGGCGCGGCACGTGGAAATCCCGGGCCCGCTTCCTATGGCGTCGTGATTCGCGATGGGCAGGGTGAACTGGTCGCCAAACTGAAGAAATACATCGGGCGAATGACCAACAACGTGGCGGAATATTACGGACTGATCGCCGCGCTCGATTACGCGGAATCGCACGGCATCCGCGCATTGCGCGTGGAGAGCGATTCCGAGCTGATGGTCAAGCAGATGCAAGGCCAATACAAAGTGAAGAGCGAGGATTTGCGCCCGCTTTTTGAGCGAGCGAAAAAAATGTCGCTAGGCTTCGAATCGTTCCGGATCGATCACGTCTACCGAGAGCAGAACCGCGAGGCGGATGCTCTTGCGAATGAAGCTCTCGATGAAACTTCGGGCGTCCCCAGCGCCGCCGGAGGACCCGGGAAACCTGCGGCGACTGACGCCAAACCCGGGCCACGATGGATTCAGGCGCGATTCCGCAGCGGAATTCTTTACCCGCTGGAGGATATCGATCTCCCCGACGGCACCGAGGTGCAGATCGTGCTTCGTCCCTTGCGGCGTCCAACACCACAAAAATAGCGGTTGAATTTCTCTCGTATTACTTCAAAGCGTAGGAACGATAGAGGGTGTCGCGTTGGGCGGGAATAAATCCTGCATCGGAAATGATGCGGCGAAGCTCGTTTTCGTTGGTGCGGTTTCTCACTCCGGCGGCGAACACCACGTTTTCTTCAATGAGGATGCTGCCGACGTCGTCCGCGCCGAACTGCAAACCGACCTGGCAGACCTTGATGCCGGGTGTCAGCCAGCTCGATTGGATGTGGTCGATGTTGTCGAGATATAACCGGCTCACCGCGAGCGTTTTAAGGTAATCAACCGCCGTAGTTTCCTGCACCTTTTTGCCCAAGGCCGTATTTTCCGCCGCAAAGATCCAGGGAATGAACGCTGTGAACCCGCCGGTATCTTCCTGAATTCGTCGCAGGCGTTCGAGATGATTCACGCGATGGCGGAGCTCTTCGCCGCAGCCGAACATCATCGTCGCGGTGGTGCGCAAGCCTAGCGAGTGCGCGACGCGGTGGACTTCCTCCCAATCGTCGCTGGTGCACTTCAGCCGCGCGATCTTTCCGCGAATTTCGTCGTCGAGAATTTCCGCGCCGCCCCCGGGTATGGATTGCAGCCCGGCGTCCATCAGGCGCTGAATCGTTTCGCGAACGGTCAGCTCGCTGACTTCCGCAATGCACAAAATTTCTGGCGCGGAAAAACAGTGCAGATGTACTTGCGGAAAACGCGCTGTGAGCGAGCGGAGGAGATTTTCGTAATAGCCGATCTGAAGGTCGGGGTGCAGGCCGCCTTGCAGCAAGACTCCGGTGCCGCCGAGTTCGAGCATTTCTTCGATCTTCTCGTAGATGGTTTCGAAAGAGAGGATGTAGCCGTCTTTTGCGCCCAGCGGCCGGTAGAAGGCGCAGAACGAGCAATACTCCGTGCAGAAATTCGTGTAGTTGATGTTGCGGTCGATCTGGTAAGTCGCGACACGCGGGTCATTTTTTTTCAGGCGCAGTTGATGCGCGGCCATGCCGATGCCCACCAGGTCATCGGATTGCAGCATTTCGAGAGCTTCTTGTTTGGTCAGTCCCACGTCATTCCTTTTCTTCGTCCCACACTCAGTCTAGCGGAAGCGCCGCATAATCGCTAAGCGCGGCTTCGGGACAGCCACGGCATGCTATGCCTCTACCTCACCGACACTTGGGCGGCTTGTTTCTCCGCAGGCGCCCAGACAACCTTCTGGTTCCTTGGGATCAAATTCAATTTCGCGGCTTCCTGAAAGTATCGTTCCAGGCCGCGACGATTTTCTTCCCCAAGCGAGAAGTCAATGTTGTGGCGCAGGTAGTATTCGAGCGCCTGTTGCGGTAACTCCAGTTCGCGCGCGGCTTCCGCGCTGATGGCCGCGATCTGAGATAGCCCGAAGTTGCGGGAGGCTGAGAAATCCCCGAGCACTTCCGGAGTAATAAGGTCCGGCCTTGCGGCCCATACAGCCATTACCGCGGGCAGGCCCGTCCATTTGCGCCATTCACCGACGACATCGTAGACATGAAAAATCTCCGGTCCAGTGATTCCCAACGTGGCTGCCTGACATACGGCACGGCCTGCCTGACTGACCGTGCTTTTCTTTTCGATGCCGATGGAAATGCGCAGTGCCGGATCGCCGATGAGCAGCGCCGCGTCTGCTTTCTCCAGCATTGCGGGCAAATCGGGCGCGGCTTCAGAAAACTTGGGGTCGATTTTCCAGTATTCCGCGGCCAGGATTCGCGTCAGGGCTTGCGTGCTGCGCGAGCTGCAGTCCAGAGCGATGCTGCGCGCCTGCTCAATGGGCTTCGTCGAGACGATTAACAGGCTGCGCACGCGATTCTGCGAGGCGATGGCCAAGTCGGGAAGAACCACCAGGCCCGGAATCCTCTGGTATTCGATCGCGGGAATGATGGCGATATCGGCCGCGCCCGTGCGCAGCGCTTCCGCGCATTGCGACGGCACGGTAAAGGACAATTCGTACTTCCCCGCCAGCGGCCCGTTCGTGAAGCCCCAAACCAGCGGCGCCGTGTTCAAGTACTGCACAATCGATATGCGAAGTTTTTGCAAGTTTCGGATGCTCGCGATTTCGACCAAGTATAGCAGAGTGGATTTTCCTCCGCGCACGGCGTCTTTTGTTGTAAAACGTTCCTTCCATTCGGAGGCTGTGAACATGCTGAAAGCTTCGCGTTATTTCTTTGCACTGTGTTTTCTGTGCCTGCCCTCGATTTGTCTCGCGGCTCGCCCCGATGCTTCCAAGACGCCAACCATCATCCAGAAAACCGCGGGCGCGGAAAAACTGCCCGGCTATTTCAATCTTTATTGGGACGCCAAGCAGGGCAAGCTTTGGCTGGAAATCAATAAACTGCAATGGGACAAAGAATTCCTTTACCAGAGCAGTCTCCCCGCGGGGGTGGGTTCGAACGACATCGGGCTCGATCGCGGCCAGCTTGGCAAAACGGCCATCGTCCGATTCGAACGCAGCGGCCCCAAGGTTCTGCTCATCGAGGAGAATCTTGCATATCGCGCCGTGACCACCGACCCGGACGAACAGCACACGGTCCACGACTCTTTCGCGGAATCGGCGCTTTGGGGATTCACCGTTGCCGCCGAGGAGAACGGCCATGCGCTCGTAGACGCCACCGACTTTTTCTTGCGCGATGCTCATGGTATTCCCGAAACTCTCCGGCGCGAAAAGCAGGGCTCTTATAAGCTGGATGCCTCACGCTGCGCCATCTATCTTCCGCGAACCAAGAACTTTCCTCTCAACACGGAAGTCGAAGCCATACTTACTTTTTCCGGCGACGACCCCGGACCATGGGTGCGCGATGTAACGCCCTCGCCCGAATCCATCACGGTCCGCGAGCATAATTCCTTCGTGCAGCTTCCACCTCCGGGGTTCAAGGAGCGTGCCTACGATCCTCGCGGCAGCTTTTTCGGCATTGTATACATGGATTACGCAACGCCGGTCAGTGAGCCCATTGTGAAACGTTTTATCGCGCGCCATCGCCTCGAGAAAAAGGACCCCACCGCGGCCATGAGCGAAGCGGTCAAGCCCATCATCTATTATCTCGACCGAGGCGCGCCCGAGCCGATTCGCTCGGCCCTGCTCGAGGGCGCGCGCTGGTGGAATCAGGCATTTGAAGCTGCCGGTTACAAGGACGCGTTCCACGTGGAACTGCTGCCCGAAGGCGCGGACCCGATGGACTTGCGCTACAACGTCATCCAGTGGGTGCATCGCGCCACGCGCGGGTGGTCGTACGGCGGAGGCGTCATCGATCCGCGCACCGGGGAAATTATCAAAGGGCATGTCACGCTGGGGTCGCTTCGCGTGCGGCAGGATTTTCTAATTGCCGAAGGCCTGCTGGCTCCCTATGGAAAGGGCGATTCTGACTCGCCGCAAGCGATGGAGATGTCGCTCGCGCGGCTCCGCCAGCTTGCCGCGCATGAAGTGGGCCACACGCTGGGCTTGATGCACAACTTTTCGGCGAGCACGGTTAACCGATCGTCGGTGATGGACTATCCGCCGCCTTTCGTGAAATTGTCCGCCGATGGCACGCCCGATGTCTCCGACGCGTACACAAAGGCCATCGGCGATTGGGACAAAGTGTCCATCACTTGGGGCTACAGCGACTTTGCCCCAGGCACCGACGAACATGCCGCGCTGGACAAAATTCTCAGCGATGCCTATGGCCGAGGGCTTCGCTATCTAACGGACCAGGATGCCCGCCCCGCCGGCTCTTCCAGCAGCGTTGCGCATCTCTGGGATACCGGTTCGAATCCGGTTGACGAGCTAAATCGGCTCATGCAGGTTCGCGCCGCGGCTCTCCGTCGCTTTGGCGAAAACAATATTCGTGGAGGCGCGCCGCTCGCAACCCTCGAAGACGTTTTGGCGCCAATCTACATGTTGCACCGCTACCAGGTGGAAGCCGCCAGCAAGCTGGTCGGAGGTATGGACTACACGTTTGCCTTGCGCGGCGACGGACAAATTCCCACGGAGATCGTTGCTCCCACCGAGCAGCGGCGCGCTCTCGCCGCTGTGCTCGCTACGCTCAAACCGGAGGTGCTCGCGCTGCCCGAATCGCTTCTAAAGATCATTCCGCCTCGTCCCCCCGAGTATCCGCGCGATCGCGACCTGTTCAAAATTCACACCAGCCCTGCCTTTGACGCGCTCGCCCCCGCGGAGTCGGCGGCCCAGCACACGCTGCAATTTCTGTTTAATCCGGAGCGCGCCGCGCGGCTCGTCGAGTTCCACGCGCGCAATGCGGAAAATCCAAGCCTTGCGGAAGCGCTCGATGCCGTGCTCAATGCCACGTGGAAAGCGCCGCATCTCCCAGGCTACGAAGGAGAAATCGCCAACACCGTCGACAACGTCGTTCTCTACGATTTGATGGCCCTTTCCGCCAATGACCATGCCAGTGACGAAGTCCGCGCCGTGGCCTCATGGAAACTCAACGAACTGAAAGAGTGGCTCACACCGGCGGAAGCCCTGTCAGTTATTCCTGACAAAGCGCACGTTTACTTTGCTTCCAAACAAATCGAGTTATTTGAAAAAGACCCCAAACAGATCAATTTCACCGCGCCCGTCGAGCCGCCTGACGGTCCTCCCATCGGAAGCATGGGCATGCTGGACTGCGATTGGGAGCTTTACTAAATCCCGCATAATGGTGCGAAGAAGCAATTAGGAGTGCGGCAGCCCTGCTGCCGCTTTTCTCAGTAGCTCGCACGCCTCTAAATCTAGCGAGGCTCAATAGGTACCTATTCCTTCCACGAGGCCACGGAGGTGCACATTCCTTGGCAAGAGTGCAGGGCGGTCACTTGGATGCCCCTGCCAGCAACCAACAATTCAAGCGAACTTAGCAGACCAATGCCCAGCTTGTTCGTCTATGTAGCAAGGGAGGGTTTGTCCATGAAATCGCTCATTAGAGCTCTTCTGCTTCTCGTGACTGCGGTCTGCGGAGTTTGCGTATGGTCTGCTATGGCTGGAGCGCAGGACGCTCCGACTCCTCCGACCCCGCCCACGCCTCCTTCTTTCGCGCCACCAACGCCTCCATCGCCGCAGCTCAATTCGTTTTACGTCGCAGCGCCCGTCGCCCCTGCAGTTCCGGCTCCTGCCGCAATGCCGGCCGTTCCTGCCATTCCTGCGATGCCTCCCGAACCGCCTGGTCCGCCCGACTGGCGCGACCGTCACTCGATGAACGTCTCCGACGGACATCATCATCCAATAAAAGCCTGTTCCGATCTTGAGATTCGCTTTGACGACCGCGATGCCGTCGTGAAATCGGAAGAGCGCACGGTAACGAAGACCGAAGCGTCCACGCTTCGCGTTCAACCCCACAAAAATGGCGGCGTTCAGGTACAAGGCTGGGATAAAGACGTCTACTCCGTGACAGCTTGCAAAGCCGCTGCGGACTACGACGGGAACGCCGAGCGGATTCTTTCGCAAATCAAGCTCACCATTCAAAATGGAGAGGTTTCGACCAGCGGACCCAGCGATGAGCATGATTGGACCGTCTATCTCCTGATTCGCGCGCCGAAAGCGGCGGTCATTGACCTGGAGACCGCCAATGGTCCGCTTTCTCTCTACAGCGTGGACGGCAAATTGACCGCCCATGCCACCAATGGTCCCATCAGCCTGCGGGATTTTTCCGGCGATGCCGATGTCGAGGCGTCAAACGGTCCCATCACCATTACGGGAGGCAGCGGTAATTTGCGCGTCCACACCCAGAACGGCCCGATCTCCATTAATCTGACGGGAAAGACCTGGAGCGGGACCGGCCTGACCGCCGATGCAAAGAACGGTCCCCTGACGCTTTCCGTTCCATCCGATTACCAGTCCAGCTTCAGCGTGGAATCGCGGAATTATTCGCCCATGAGCTGCAAGGCAAGCATCTGCGAAAATGCGCGGAAAACCTGGGACGACAACAATCGCCGCATCGAATTCGGCAGCTCGCCCGCGATGATCCGGCTCTCCACGGTGAACGGGCCGGTTTCCGTGCAGTCATCGCGCGAGGAAATGTAGCGATGCCTGTTTGTACTAAACGCCACCGAACACCCAGCGCCGCGTGATTTGCCGGGCGGATCGCATCCCGGATCCCGCGAGGATGGACGCGCTCTAGCTCTTGCGGATAAGATTCAGCGCATGATTCCCGAAGCGCGCGTGGCCCAGCCCGTCACCGAATCGGAAGCCGTGCGGCTGGCGCGTGAAATTTTCAGCCTCGAAGCATCCGCCAAAGCTCTTCCTGGCGAATACGACGACAATTTTCAACTTTCGTTGGCCGGCGGCCGTGAATTTGTCCTGAAAGTCATGCATCCCGCGAGGGAGCATTCCTTCGTCGAGATGCAGTGCCAGGCGCTGCAACATCTTGCCAGGCGCGCTCCGCACCTTTCGTTTCCGCGAGTTTGTGCAACACCTGGTGGCGAGGCGTTCACGGTCGCGACACTCTCCAATGGATCGAGACGTCTCGTCTGGCTGCTCACCTACGTTTCTGGATCGGTCCTCGCCAAGGTAAATCCGCACACTCCGGAATTGTTGCGCAGCCTCGGCCAATTTCTCGGCAAGATGGATGCCGCGCTCACGGATTTCTCTCATCCGGCTGCGCATCGGGAATTGAAGTGGGATCTTTCGCGAGCCGGCTGGATTCGAGACTATCTGCAGCACATCGAGGATTCCTCGCGGCGCGCGCTCGTCGAGCGCTTTCTTGGACTGTACGAGTCGGAAGCGGTCTCGGTGTTGCCATCATTACGGCGCAGCATCATCTATGGAGATGCCAACGATTACAACGTCCTGGTCAGTCCACCGTGGCCGCAGCCGCGAAAAGTAGTTAGCCTGATCGATTTCGGGGACATGCACTATGGCCTCATCGCTTCTGAAGTCGCCATCGCCGCAGCCTACGCAATGCTTGATGAGAAAGACGTGCTGCATGCGGCGAGCGCCGTTGTCGCTGGCTATCACAAGGCTTATCCGCTCAACGAAGCCGAGATGCGTCTTCTATATGTGCTCATTGGGATGCGCCTCGCGGTTAGCGTCACAAATTCCGCGCATCGCAAGTCGGTCGTCCCTGATGAACCTTACGTAACCATCAGCGAGGCTCCCGCATGGGAAGCGCTCGAAGAAACTTGCGCCGGTTCATCCAAGATTTGCGCATTATACGTTTCGCGATGCGTGCGGTTTGCCTGCAACGCCGCAAAACGAAAAAGTGCAGCGATGGCTGGTGTCCAATACGGCCAGCGCGGCTCCTGTTCTTAAAGTGAATTTGCGTACGGCTCCGAGCATCGTTTTCGATTTGAGCGTCGGGAGCACATTTCTCGGCGCTGAACCCCGCGCAGCAGAGACAGAAAACCTCAGCGACGCGATCTTCCGTACGATGAAGAGTGCGAGTGCGTCTGTGGGTGTCGGCCGCTACAACGAAGCGCGCCTGCTCTACACATCGCCGCTCTTTGGGGCCAGCGAAAACCCTACCGACGAGCGGCGCACCATTCATCTCGGGATGGATTTGTTCGCCGCTCCTGGCACGCCTGTCCACGCGCCGGTTGACGGCATCGTTCACACGGTTGCGGTCAACACTGCGCCGCTCGACTACGGCCCGCTCGTGATTCTTCGCCACTTGGCCGCTGACGGCCTCGAATTCTTCACGCTCTACGGCCACCTTGCGCGAGACACCTTTGACGCGCTGCAAGTGGGCCAGCGTCTTGCGTGCGGACAGCACTTCACCCGCGTTGGCAACGTGGACGAAAACGGCGGCTGGGCGCCTCACCTTCATTTCCAGATCATTGTTGATCTGCTCGAGCGCGGCGCCGATTTTCCCGGAGTTGCTTGCGCGGCGGAGCGCGGCGTGTGGACCTCTCTTTCTCCGGATCCCAATTTATTGCTCGGCATTCCCGTCGACCGTTTCCCGCGGCAGGAACCGAGTCTTGCGGAAACTCTTTCTGCCCGGCGCGGCGTGCTCGGAAAGAGTCTCAGCGTTTCGTATCAACAGCCGCTGAAGATTGTGCGCGGTTGGATGCAGTATCTTTACGACGACACGGGCCGCGCCTTTCTCGACGCTTACAACAACGTCCCTCTCGTCGGGCACAGTCATCCGCGCGTTGTGCGAGCCGTGCAAGAGCAGATCGCACTCCTCAACACAAACACGCGCTACCTCCACGACAATGTGAACCGCTACGCAGAGCGCCTCACGCGTCTTCTCCCGGAACCGCTGCGCGTCTGCTATTTCGTCAACTCTGGCAGCGAAGCGAACGAACTGGCGCTGCGGCTGGCTCGCGCCCACACCGGCCGCGAAAACGTAATTGTTCTCGAACATGCGTACCACGGCCATACGAATACGCTCATCGACATCAGCCCGTACAAATTTGACGGACCTGGAGGCCGCGGACGCAAACCGTGGGTCCATGTGGCGCCCATTCCCGATGATTATCGGGGGCCTTACAGGCGCGGCGACGCTGGCGCAGGCAAGAAGTATGCCCAGCACGTTATTGAGATTTTGGGGGACATGCGACTGGAGGGCCGCGGAGTCGCGGCGTTCATTGCCGAAACCCTGCCGAGTGTCGCAGGCCAAATTGTTTTTCCAGCGGGCTATCTCGCCGAAGCTTACCAGCACATTCGCGCAGCAAGCGGTGTATGCATCGCGGACGAGGTGCAAGTCGGCTTCGGCCGTTTGGGCACGCACTTCTGGGGATTCGAAACGCAAAACGTCGTTCCCGACATTGTGGTGCTTGGAAAACCAATCGGGAATGCTTTCCCCCTCGCAGCGGTCGTCACTACGCTAGAGATCGCTGGAAGCTTCAACAACGGGATGGAATTTTTCAGCACATTTGGAGGCAATCCAGTCGCGTGCGCCGCAGGACTCGCAGTTCTCGATGTGCTCGAGGAGGAGCATCTTCAGCAGAACGCGTTGCGCGTGGGAAGTTATCTCATCTTGCGGCTAAAGGCGCTGCAAGAAAAGCATGCGCTCATCGGCGATGTGCGCGGCTCGGGCTTGTTCCTGGGATTGGACTTGGTGCTCGATCGCGATAGCCGCGAACCCGCCCCCGAGCAAACCTCCTACATCGTGAACCGGCTCCGCGAACGTGGCATCCTTACTGGCACCGACGGCCCGCATCACAACGTGATCAAGCTCCGTCCACCTCTCATTTTCTCCCAAGCCGACGCGAACCTTTTTGTCACGACGCTGGACGACATTCTGAGAGAAGATGCAGCCCAACCCCGCGACTAGCCCGAACCATTCTCAAATGCTATTACCGCAAAATCTGCAGTGATCCGAACTCGAACGGTCGTGCGGACGCCGCACGTGACTTCATGTATCAATCTCCTGCCGCAGTGGTACGGCTCTTAAACTTTCAACAAGACCTTCATCACACCAGCTTTTTGAGCGAAACGAATCGCCACTGGCGCTTCGTTCATTGAGAACGTCCTTGTGATAAGTGGCATGGGATCGACTTTGCCTGAAGCCAGGAGGGCAAGAGCCTTTCCGAACGGGCCGCAGCGTGAGCCGACAACGGTGAGTTCCTTGACGACGATGGGCCAGGTTTCGATAGGAGCCCCACCGTGAAACGTCGATTTCAGAACGAGTGTGCCGCGCGGCTCCGTCATCTGCTGCGCCAGCACGAAGCCGGTGGGCGAACCAGTGGCCTCGGCCAACAAGCCATAGCTTTCTTTGACGCGTTCCAGATCCCGGGCATCGCCGCTCACTTTTTTCGTTTTGATTCCGCCGCGGCGCGCGAGAGCAAGCTTCTTTTCGTGCTTCCCGTACATGACCACGCGAGGTACTGCTGTCCGTAAAACCAGCGCGATGAGTTGCGCGAGCTTTCCGTCGCCGAGCACAGCCGCTTCGCGGAATAGCGTGGCGTCCGCCTGTTCGAGAATCTCGCAGGCCGCGGCGAGAGGTTCGACAAAAACAGCTTGCTCGTCGCTGACCGAATCAGGGACAGCGTGGAGGTTTTCGAGCGGCAGCGCCAAATACTCTGCAAAAGCGCCATCGTGCGCCACAATGCCAAGCACGGTACGGCGCGCGCAGTGCGTTTTCAACCCGCGGTGGCAAAAAGAGCAGACGGGGCCGTAACCATAACCAGAACAAGAGACATTGATCTCGCCAACAACGCGCCGTTTCAGCCATCTCTTCTTCAAAGAAGCGGAAGCACCTCGGACGTCTGCAACCTCGCCGACGAATTCGTGGCCCGGCGTGCCGCGAAACGCGTGATAGCCGCGCAGAATCTCGACGTCCGTGTTGCAAATGCCCGCCACACGGACACGAATCAACGCCCACCCCGGACGCAACTTTGGCAAGGGCTTCGAGACAGATTTGAGTTTTCCGTTAGAAACAGAAAAGGCCAGCACGATTCGACTCTAGTCTTTTTTCTTGGGATGCTTCATTTTTCCAGATGTACCTGGCAGCGCCCGTTCTCGTACGGAGCCGAGACGCTCGATGAGTTCAAATTTCGCCTCAACCCGCAAAAGGCGCCGGTCTAGCTCGTTGTACGATTCTGCCAATCTTCTTACTTGTTCGGTCAATCCATTCATCCGATCTTCGATGAGCGCCATTTTGCGGATGGCAGCAATCGCTTGTCCCGCCCAGCTCATCTGCCATGCCTCTTGTGCCCTAGCACTCGGTCCACGTAAGCGATGGTCTCGTCTAGCCGTTTAATCATGCGGTCAGCGGCAAGGTTCGCGGCCCGGGCGAGGGCACTTAACTCCTCTTCCGACTCAACAGGAACAGAAAGGTAGAGATCTACCGCGTCGCGTACCTCCTGTGAAAAGGACTTCCCGCGCAGGCGCGCGCGCCGTGTCAGGCGCTGCTTTTGCTTTTCGTCAAAATGGATCAATGCTGTGGCCATGCACATGCTCCTATATAACACCTATATATCCTAGCATTGCGGCGCGCCACTGCAAGGTGTTGCGAACGAAAGAACCAGCCCGGACTGGGGCTGGCCCACGGATCGTGGGAATCTCAGTGCGTGTAATTGGAATTTATGAAGTCATCGACGTCTTTGTGCAGCTTGTGATGCGCTTTTTCGTCGATGTACACCATGTGTCCGGATTCGTAGTAGGCGAAACTGATGTTTTTGCGAACGGGCGGCTCGAGGTTCATATGTGCGACCGTGTTTTCAATGCCGTTGAACGGCGTGGCCACGTCGTAGTAGCCGCATAGCACGAGCACCTTCAAGTACGTTTGCTGCGTCATCGCCGCGCGCAGAACCTCCGCGACTTCGGTATTCCCGGTCTGATCCCACGGGCGCACGTTGGCGGTGACGGTGTAGTACGCGTCGCTATCCCACTTCAGATCGCGCCGTACGTAATCATGGAACGTGGCGACGAAAGCGCCTTCGTAGGAAGCTTCGCTCGAGTCATATTCGTTCCGCTCGCCGGCAGCGTCAACGTCCATGCCCTCAAAACGCGAATCGAGCCGGCCAATGGTTCGGCGTTTGTTGCGTTCGAGTTCCTTGAACCAGCGGAACGGACTGACGCGCAGATTGGCTTCTTCGATGTACTGCGTCGAAAGCCCGGTGTAGTGCGCGAGATCCTCGGCGACTTTCTGGTGCTCCGCCACGGAGAGTTGATCGCCCTTTTCCAGAGCCTGCGCATATTCTCCGTGCGCGAACTCCCGCGCCTTGTCCGCCACCTGTTCGACGGTAAGGCTCTGCAGGTCTGAAGGCAAGAGGTGGTGGTACCAGGCCGTCGTCGCGTAGGTCGGCAGATAGAAGACGGTTCGATCGTCGGCGCCCCAACTGCTGAAGGCCACCGACGAAAGGAGCACGATCCCGCTCATGTAAATTTGATGACGTTCTTGCAGCACGCCGGAGAGTTCCGCGGAGCGCGTTGTGCCATAGCTCTCGCCAATCAGGAATTTCGGCGAAGCCCAGCGATCATTGCGCGTGATGTATTGATAGATGAAATCCGCAAACCAGTTGGCATCCTCGATGATGCCGTGGAATTGCGCCGTGGCTTCCCCCGGTGCGGGACGGCTGAAACCGGTGGAAATCGCGTCGATGAAAACGAGGTCGGTGGCGTCGAGAAAAGAATCTTCATTGTCCGTAATGGTGTATGGCGCGGGCATTCCGTGGCCATCAGCACTCAGCACCACGCGCTCCGGTCCCATCCCCATGTGCGTGAAAAGAGAAGCAGACCCCGGGCCGCCGTTGTAAACGAAGCTGATGGGGCGCTTTGCGGCGTCGCCGGCGCCGTCCTTCGTGTAGGCAACGTAAAACATCGTCGCTTTCACTGTCCCGTCATCCGCCTTGATGTTGTAAGTCGCGGCAGTCGCCGTGTAGTTGATCGCTTGCCCGCCGATGCGCGCGGAGTGATGCGTGACCACGGATTTCTCCTCGGGGGCAGGAGGATGCTGCGCTTGTTTGTCGTGAGCTCCTTCGTTTTGAGGCGGGGCCTGCTCCGCCGGCAGACGGGTGCGCTCGCGCCTCTGCGGTGGCTGCTGGCCCGGAGGGATCGTTTGTTGCTGGGCCGCTGCGGTTCCTAAGCCAAATAGGATAGCTATACCTGCGAGGACGCACCTGTCTCTCCACATTTCTCTTCTCTCCTTTTTCATTCAAGACATTAGTCGGGCAATCGGGCATGCACCGGAATTTCGGAAGAGGCCGTCCACTCGCCCGAAACATTTCGTAGGACGTGCGGCACGCTGCGCGAGTTTCATTTGTGGAAAAATAGAAGACCACTCTTGTCAAAGCAGTGCAAGGCGGATCAAACACAAAACGGCAAAAGATCCAGAGTACTCGGCGAGAAATCAGTGCAGCGCGGCAGCCAATGTCTTAATGAACAGAGGTTCCTGTTCGGGGAAGACGGTGCGAAGATCCAGGATCAATCGGTCGTTCTCCACGCGCGCGACCACGGAGATGCCCGCGGAGGCGCGCCGGAGCCGCTGTTCAAGCTGTGTCGCGGAGTAACGTGCGCTGGCGATGCGAATCACCTTTGTGGGCAGCGCTTGCGTAGGGGTCGAACCTCCTCCCGCTAGAGACGCACCATCTACAATTTCCATCTCCACTTCGTCGAGAGGAAGCTCCGGCAGAAGTTCCCGCAGGAAATTCTCGGAGCGGCGTTTGATTTCCTGCGCGCTCGCTCGAATCATGCGTAATGCGGGGATTTCGTCCCAAGCTGCGCGCAGATAAGCGCCGAGAGTCACTTCCAGCGCCGCTGTCGTAAGCTTGTCCACGCGCAGCGCGCGGAACAGCGGATGCCGGCGCACGCGCGTTACGAACTCTTTCTTCCCGGCGATGATGCCCGCTTGTGGTCCGCCCAGCAGTTTATCGCCGCTGAACATCACGATGGATACTCCGGCGTCGATGCTTTGGCGCACCAAGGGTTCAGTGATTCCGCTCGCGGAGAGATCGACGAGACATCCGGAACCAAGATCTTCGACGAGTGGAAGCCCTGTCCGCTGGCTAAGTGTCGCCAACTCCTCGAGCGCTGGTTTTTCCGCGAAGCCGGTGATCCGGAAATTCGATGGGTGCACGCGCAGTAGCAGCCGCGTTTTTTCGTTGATGGCGTTTTCGTAATCGGCCAGGCGTGTGCGGTTCGTCGTGCCCACTTCACGCAGCACGGCGCCGCTTTCCGCCATGATCTCGGGGATGCGGAAGCCATCGCCGATCTCGATCAGCTCGCCGCGAGACACGATGACCTCGCCGCCTTTTGCCAATGCGGCCAGCACCAGTAAGACAGCCGCAGCACAATTATTCACCACGACCGCAGCTTCGGCGCCGGTGAGCCGTTCGAGCAGCGATGACGTATGCACGTCCCGCTTGCCCCGCGCGCCCGCCTCCAGGTCATATTCGAGGTTCGTGTATTGCGTCGCAGTCCGCCGAAACTCTTCTACTACCGCCGCGGGAAGAGGAGCACGGCCCAAATTAGTATGCAGGATGACTCCCGTGGCGTTGATCACCGGCTGAAGCGAATGCGCAAGAATTCGCTCGACCACGGAACGGATGTGTTCCTCAAGAGCGGCCCGGTTAGCAGCAAGAACGGCAAGCTCGCCTAGCACCGTGAATTTGATCTGGTCGGTAATGCGCGAGCGCAGTTCGGCGAGAACTGTCCGGGTCACTTCGACGAGCAGAGTGCGGTCGACACGCCCCGCAAGCGCCGCGAGCCGGGGTTGGCCAAGAAGTTCGTCGACCGAAGGAATCTGGCGCAGAATCTCCGCCTGCTCGGCGGAAAGAGTTTGTTTTGCGCGGGCTTCCATGCCCTTATTTCAGCACAGCGCCTCTTCAGGGGCAATGATGCATTCTGCCGCCCGGCTGCCGCCTCCAACAGCCGCGGTGATGCCGGGATGCACAATGCGCAGCGTAACACACCACGCTGGTTGACGGCCTCGCTCTGTGCTCCTAGCATGATACTTCAAGGGGCCTTTCTATCCATGGCGACCATCGACGAGGATCTGGGCCAGCTCGAACGCGACATCCGCCAGCTCAAGATTGAATACGACCAGTATTTCGGCGGCGGCAGAAAGCGTCCCCCGACCGAAATCGAGTGGCGCATTGAATTGACGATCAAGCGATATGGCGAGCGCGGCGGCGACCTGAAGTACGGCCAGCGATTCCGCTTGAATAATCTGACCCAGACGTACTCGAAGTACAAAGACATTTTTCGCAAGAAGACGCAGCAGAAGGAGGAGGGAAAAGTCCAAAGGCACTTCGGTGCCGCCGCGAAAGCGATTGAGGCCGAACGGGCACGCATGTCGGCTCCGAAGCCGGTGGAAACTCCTGCTCCAGCCTCGCCATCCGCTTTCCGAGTGACCTGTTCCGAGCCGGAACGTGAGACCGAAAAGGTCGACCAGCTTTACCAGGCGTTCGTGCAAGCCAAGCAGCACGCGGGAGAGCAAACCGGGAAGCTTTCGCGCTCGAACTTTAATGAGTTTGTTCTGAAAAAAACAAAAGATCTGCGGAAGCAGAAAAATTGCCGCGATGTCGAGTATGTCGTCGAAATCGTTGACGGCCAGGTGAAACTCAAGGCACTCGTTAAGGCGTAAACGGGTCTGATACCCAAACCGCTCTCAGTATTTGAAATCCCCCGATAAATTGTTTTGCAGCTCTTGCTTTCGTCGCGAGCCTACCTTTTTCAACAGCTGATTTTGGCTCGCGCGGCCTTTCCACTTTCCGAATTTCCCCCAGGCGCATACACTGTTGTGCTTTTCTTTTTCGGGAGGACTACATGGCGGTGGAACGCGCGCTCATCAGCGTGTTTGATAAAACAGGAATCGTGGAGTTTGCGAAACGGCTTACAGCCCTCCGCATCGAGATTCTTTCGACGGGCGGCACCTCCAGGCTGCTGCGCGAAGCCGGCGTTGCCGTGCGAGACGTAGCCGATTTTACGGGATGGCCGGAGATGCTCGGAGGCCGCGTGAAAACGCTGCATCCAAAGGTCCATGGAGGATTGTTGTATCGCCGCAAGCATCCCGATGATCAAAAGCAGGCGGCGCAGCATGGCATCGCGCCGATCGATCTCGTTGTCGTGAATCTGTATCCGTTCGAGGCGACTGCAGCAAAGCAGGGTTTGGCGGCGGAAGAGCTCATCGAGAACATCGACATCGGTGGACCCACAATGTTGCGCTCCGCGGCTAAGAATTTCGAAAGTGTCACCGTCGTCACCGACCCAGGCGATTACAACCTGGTGGCGGAAGAGCTCGAAACGGCCCACGAGACCTCGCTTGCCACGCGACTTGAGCTGGCACGGAAGGTGTTCGCCACGACCTCTCGCTACGACGGCCTGATCACCACGGAACTGGAGCGTCTATCCGCCGGAGTGGGTCATTTGGAACTGGGCAAGAAACCGGTGCTGCCCGAACGGGTACACCTCGCGTTGCAGAAGAAAAATTCGCTGCGCTACGGGGAAAACCCGCACCAGGCTGCGGCGTTGTATTTCTCCGCGGGAAGCGCGCCGGCGGGGCTCGCAGCCGCTAAACAACTTCAGGGCAAAGAGCTCTCGTACAACAACTACGTGGATCTGGAAGCGGCGCGAAATCTGGCGGCGGAATTTAGCGGACCTGCCGCAATCATCGTCAAACACAACAATCCCTGCGGGACGGCCGAGCGCGAAACCCTCCTGGACGCATATTTGAAAGCGCTCGCGGGCGACCCGGTCTCAGCATTCGGAGGCGTGCTGGCGTTCAACCGCGTGGTCGATGCCGCGACGGCAGAGGAAGTGGCGAAACTTTTCGCCGAGTGCATCGCCGCGCCCGGATTTGACGAAAAAGCGAAAACAGTTTTCGCGGCGAAAAAGAACTTACGCTTGCTGGAACTGCCGCCCGGCGGACTCGATCCCGAGGGCGAATTGCAGCTCAAGCGCATCTTGGGCGGAATGCTGGTACAGCAGCCGGACCTTGGCGAGATCAAGGACGATCAACTGCGGACCGTTACGAAGCGCCCTCCCACCGCTGCGGAGATGCAAACGATGCGTTTTGCCTGGAAAGTTTGCAAGCATGTCAAATCCAATGCCATCGTTTTTGCGAAGGACGGCGCGACGTTGGGCGTGGGTGCGGGGCAGATGAGCCGCGTGGATTCCGTCAAACTCGCTGTGATGAAGGCGCAGTCCTCGCTTGCCGGGAGCGTCGTGGCGTCCGATGCGTTTTTCCCGTTTCCCGACGGAGTCGAGGAAGCGGCAAAGGCCGGCGCCGTCGCCGTAATTCAGCCCGGAGGCTCCATCCGCGATAACGAGGTGATTGCCGCCGCAGATCGCCTCGGAATGGCGATGGTGGTTACCGGCATGCGGCATTTCCTGCACTAATAGGCCGTTGCGCGGCGCTCTGAGCAGATCGATCGTTTCGGGGACGTCCAGCCCCTTTGCTTTCGATAGAAAGATAATGTGATCTTAGACTCCTGTTCAACGCTTTTAATGTTTCTTGCATCTTAAGAAAGGGCACTTTCGAGCCTTGGAAACGCTTTAATTTCGCTTTTGACCGCTTTCCAGCCGCGTGGGATACTTTTGGTTTCCGGGGCATCCATGAATCTACAAAGAATTGGTCTCGCCGCACTCCTCACTGGCCTCTTGGGCGCGCTCGTCGGCGCCCAGACTCCTCCAGACCTGCAAATTCAGGCGAATGCCGCGGACCAGTCCAAGGCTGACGCAACAACATCGGAGACGCAGGCCGCTCCCTCTCCACGAGCGGACGCCTATTACAATTTCGCGCTGGGACATCTCTTCGAGCAGCAGTATGAAGCAACCAACCAGCCCGAATATGCCACGAAGGCCATCGATGCCTATAAAAAAGCTTACGCGCTCGATCCAGGTTCGCCGGTCATCGGCGAACGTCTTGCCGAGATGTACTGGGAATCGCAACGCGTCCATGAGGCCATCACGGAGGCCCAGGGACTCCTCAAGCGGGACCCGAATGATTTGCCCACGCGGCGGCTTCTTGGGCGCATCTACCTGCGCAACCTGGGCGATCTGACCTCCAGCGCGCAGTCCGATATGGCGGAGCGCGCCATTGAACAGTACCGCGAAGTCTACCGGCTGGATCCCACGGATTCGGAGTCCGCGCTTTGGCTGGCGCGGTTGTACCGCCTGCGCAATGAGCACGATAAAGCCGAAGTAGTTCTGCGCAGCCTGTTGAAAGAAGATCCTGAGAACGAAGCCGCAGTCGAGCAGCTCACGCAGCTTCTCCTCGATGAAGGCAAGTCCGAGGATGCCGTTTCGCTGCTCGAAGGAATCACCGGCCGCACGCCTTCCCCGGCCTTGCTCGATCTGCTCGGCGATGCGTACACACAGACGCATGATCTAGCGAAGGCTGAGGCGGCCTATCGCAAGGCTGCGGAACTGGACCCCTCCGAGTCGAGCCACTTGCGCGGATTGGGCCAGACCCTGCTGTCCGAGGAAAAATACTCGGATGCGCTCAAAACGTACCAGAAGCTTGCCGACTTGATGCCCGACGATGCCGATGTGTATTTGCGGCTGGGGCAGATTTATCGCGAGCTGCATCAACTCGATCTTGCGGAACAGAGTCTTTTGAAAGCACGGCAATACGAGCCGGGAAGCCCCGAGGTGATGTACAACGAGGCGATGTTGTACGAGGCGCAAGGGCGTTACAGCGATGCGATTCGCGTGCTGTCCGATGCTGTGGCCGGCTTAAAATCGGGATCGACGGTCCTGCCCTCACGCCGCCGCTCGCTGGCGGTCTTGTACCAGCAATTGGGGCAGCTTTACCGGGACGCACAGAATTTTACGGCCGCGATTAATACTTACACGGAGCTGGGTAACCTCGGTGATGAAGAAGATCGCCGCGCGCGCATGCTGATCATGGACACGTACCGTGCGGAGAAAAATTTGCCTAAGGCGCTCGAGACCGGCAAGGAAGCAGTGGCAAAGTATCCCAGCGACCCTGGGGTTGTTACCTCCAATGCCCTGCTGCTGGGAGAGAACGGCCAGACCGGCGAAGCAGTCAAGATCCTTCGCTCGCAGTTGACGAAGACGCCGGCGGACCGTGACGTCTATTTGAACATTGCGCAGGTATATGAGCGCGGCCGCCTCTACAAGGAAGCCGAGCAGGCGGCGCTGACTGCGGAAGCCATGCCAGGCGTGCCTCGCGATAACGAGATGGCGTGGTTCATGCTGGGAGCGATCTACGAACGTCAGAAGCTTTTCGACCGCGCCGAAATCGAATTCAAGAAGGCTCTGGCCGTGAATCCGCGGGACGCGGCGGTCCTCAACTATTATGGCTATATGCTGGGTGATCTGGGCATTCGGCTCGATGAAGCGCAGTCGCTCGTTCAGCGCGCGCTGAAAGAAGAGCCCCATAGCGGCGCCTATCTGGACACCCTTGGCTGGATTTATTTCCGGGAAAACAAACTCGCGGACGCCGAAGCCACCCTGCGCAAAGCCGTCGAATTTGAGGGTCACGATGCCACGATTCGTTCGCATCTGGGCGACGTGTACGCCAAGTCCGGCCGGATGGACCTTGCGGCGACACAATGGGAGAAGTCCCTCGAAGAATGGCGCCACTCGTTGCCGGAAGACGTCGAGAACGACAAAGTGGCGGAAGTGGAAAAGAAGCTCTCCCAGGTGAAGCACCGCGTCGCGCAAAAGTCCTCGCCGCAAGACGTGAAACCGCAATAAGTCGCATGCGCGAAGTTTGCATCCCCGCGTTTGCCAAAATCAATTTGCGCCTGGAAATCCTCGGGAAACGCTCTGACGGGTATCACGAGCTGCGTACGGTTTTCCAGAGCGTTTCGCTGCATGATGAGCTGCGGTTGTGCGCTACCAGGCGGCCGGGCATTTCGTTGTCGATTCAGGGGAATGCCGCTCTTTCCAAGGAGCCCTTTCAGAAAAATCTCGTCTACCGCGCCGTCGATGCGCTCCGCCATGAGCTTAAGATTCGTTCCGGGGTGATGATCGAACTCAAGAAAACAATTCCAGCGGGTCGTGGTTTGGGAGGCGGTTCGAGCGACGCTGCGGCCGCCCTGCTCGGCTATTTGCGCCTTACTCGAAGCATCCTTCCGTTGCCCGCTCTGCTCGAAATTGCGGCTTCGCTCGGCGCGGACGTTCCCGTTTTCCTTTTTGGAGGCCGCGCCCTGGGCATCAGCCGCGGCGACGAGATCTACCCGCTTCCGGACATCCCCCCTCTCTCTCTGCTCATCGTTTCGCCACGACAGATTCACGTCCCCACACTCGACGCTTACCGCTGGCTGAAAGCCTCCCCACTGACATTGACAAAAGGGGCCGCAGACTCTAAACTTTGGAAGTTCTGTGCTCTGTGCTGGAGCGTGCAGGAAAGCGGCCTCTCGAATGATTTCGAGCGGCCTGTCTTCCGGCATCATCCCCGTCTTGGTCAAATCAAGCGGGCCTTGCTTCAAAAAGGAGCTACGGAAGCCTCGCTGGCGGGTAGCGGTTCGGCGGTGTTTGGAGTTTTCCCGAGCCCAGCGATGGCGCGCCGAGCCGCTGTTGGGTTTCCGGACGATCAGACCTTTGTTTGCGAGACACTCTCGCGCGATAGGTATGTTCGTAAAATGAAGGGCACCTAGTAGCGCACAAGTGTCCTCCGTTTCGCCTCGGTTGATCCGCAGCGTCTCCAAAGAAACAAATCGTTGGTTCTGTAAAGTGAAACCGTGCGAAGAAGTGCGCATGCCAAGGATCAGAGTTGATGGAGCGCGAGCGTCTTGAACGACGACCGGTTTAAAATATTTTCGGGGACCGCGAATCTGCCGCTGGCGGAGAGTATCTGCCGGCATCTCGAAGTGCCGCTGGGCAAAGCCAGCCTCGGACGCTTCAGCGACGGCGAGATTTATTTTCAAATTCTTGAAAACGTGCGCGGCGCGGATGTCTTCGTCGTGCAACCTTGCTGCTATCCCGTCGATAACCACCTTTTCGAATTGCTTCTGATGATCGACGCGTTCAAGCGCGCATCCGCTTGGCGCATTACGGCGGTCTTGCCGTATTACTGCTACGCAAGGCAGGACCGCAAAGACAAGCCGCGCGTTCCGATCTCAGCGAAGCTTGTCGCGGACCTCCTCGAAACCGCCGGCGCAAGCCGGGCTTTGACGCTGGACCTCCACGCGCCACAAATACAGGGCTACTTCGACGTTCCCGTCGATCATTTGTACGGGTCTCCTGTGCTCGTCGAACACTTCCGGCACTTGAACCTGCCGAATCTAACGGTCGTTTCGCCTGACGCAGGCGGCGTGGAACGAGCCAGATTCTTTGCGAAAAAACTGGATGCGCCGCTGGCCATCGTCGACAAACGGCGCGTCGATGTGGACGTCAGCGAAGTGATGAACCTGATCGGCGATGTCCGCGGGCGAAGCACGCTCATCGTCGATGACATTATCGATACAGCGGGAACGCTGGTAAAAACGGCCGAGGCCTTGATTCGCGAGGGCGCAACGCAGGTTTTTGCGGCCTGTACGCATGCCGTGCTTTCCGGTCCCGCCATTGAGCGCATCAAGAACTCTCGCATCACCGAAGTGGTCGCGACGGACTCCGTGCCGCTTGGCGAAGCCGCGAGGGGCATGGGCAAAATCAAGATCCTGAGCGTCGCGGACCTGCTCGCACGCGGCATTCGCTCGATTCATGAGGAGACTTCCATCAGCGAACTGTTTATTTAAGCAGGCCAGACTTCAGTCTGTCGCTTCGGCGAACTTAGAAGTGAAACTGAAGATAAATTGAATTACCCAGGTTGGATTTCGAGTGACGCAAGATTTTAGGGAAGGAATGAAAGCATGGCTCAGACTCAAATCGTGGTAGAAGGAGCGCCCCGCTCCGATCGGGGCAAAAACGAAGCTCGCCGTCTGCGTCAAACGGGCAAGGTTCCGGCCGTCCTCTATGGCGGCAAAGGCGACGCCATCGCGCTCGCTTTGAACACCAAGCAGATCGGAGCGATTCTGCGCTCGGCCAGCGGCCACAACACCCTCTTCCAGGTGGACCTCGCCGGCAAACACGAACCGGCGATTTTGAAGGATTGGCAAGTGGATCCCGTGAGCGGGAACCTGCTGCACGTGGACTTGTTGCGCGTGGCCATGGATGTTCGCATGCGCGTAAAAGTCCCTGTGCATACGTTCGGCGAGGCCGCCGGCGTCAAGCAGCAAGGCGGCGTGTTCGAAGTCGTCACGCGCGAAGTCGAAATCGAATGCTTGCCCGCCGAGATTCCCACGGAGTTCAAGGTGGACGTCAGCGGCTTGATGCTCGGCAATCAGCTCCGCGCCAAAGAGTTGGCGCTGGACAGCGCGAAGATGAAGCTGATCACGGATCCCGAACGCGTTCTGGCCCACGTCGTCGCTCTCAAGGTCGAAGAAGAGAAACCGGCCGAGGTGGTCGCCACGGAAGCCGCAACGCCCGCCGAACCAGAAGTCATCAAGAAGGGCAAGAAGGAAGTCGAGGGCGAAGAAGGCGCCGAAGCAGAAGCCAAGCCGGAAAAGGCCGAAAAGGGCGAGAAGAAGAAGTAATGCAGCAAGTTGGAATGCGCGGCGGCTGGCATCGATCGGGCTGCTGGACAGAGGCCTATGCGGCTCATCGTTGGACTTGGGAATCCTGATCCGGAGTACCAATGGACGCCGCATAACCTCGGATTTATGGCGGTGGACGAGCTGGCGAATCGCGGTTCGATTCGCGTCGAACGGCCCGAAGGCAAGGCGCTCGTGGGCCGCGGCAAGCTCGCCGGAGAAGATGTGCTTCTGGCGAAGCCGCAGACGTACATGAATCTCAGCGGCATCTCGGTTCGAGAGCTGCTGGAAAAGTACGAGCTGGCTCCTGCGGATTTGCTGGTGATGTGGGATGAAGTGCAGTTGCCCTTCGGAACGATTCGCATTGACCGCAAGGGCAGCGGCGGGAGTCACAACGGCGCGAACTCTGTGATCAGCGCCGCTCGGACTCAGGAGTTCACGCGGATCCGATTGGGTTGCGGGCCGGATCATCCGCTCAGCAGCCGCAAAGAATTTGTGCTGCGGCCGATGAAAAAGGCCGAGCTCGAAGTCGCCGCCGAAATGGTGGGCGAAGCCGGCGACGCCGTGGAAATGATTCTTGAGAAGGGTATCGACGCGGCGATGAACAAGTTTAACCGGCGAAGGCTGCCGGAAGCGGAAGAGCCGGAAAAAGAGTGAACGGTCTTTCCGGGCTTGCATCCGGAACGGATTTTGAAGTGCCGCCGATTGCATCGGCGCAAAGAGGAAAGAGGTCATCATGGAAGAGCGTTTGTACGATCTGATTTTCATCGCGCGGCCGGCAACGCCGGAAGACGAAATCAAGAAAGTGATTTCCGGCATCGAGCATACCTGCGCCGAAAAAGGCGGAAAGATCGAGAAGACCGAGCAGTGGGGCACGCGCAAGCTCGCCTATCGCGTGGCCAAGCACCGCGAGGGCATTTACGTCTACCAGCAGATTCGCACGAATCACCCCGATCTCATTGCGGAGCTCGAGCGGCGCCTTCGCGTTCAGGACGTGGTCATCAAGTATTTGACCGTGCGTCTCGACGAAGATTTGAAGCGCCAAAAAAAGCTCGGCGGAAAACGCGAACAACGCGCCGCGCGGCGTCCGCGCCGCACCACGGCCGCGCCCGCCTCAGCTCCAGCACATGCACCAGCTCCCCCGCCGGAACAGACACCGGCAGCAAGCTAAGTTTCCGCTCTCGTTTTTTCGAGTTTCAATTTTCGACTTTCGTTTTTTGGTTTTTGGAGAGAAAGGCAGGACGGTATGGCAGAGGAACCGAAACAAGCACAGTCTCACAGTGGACCGCCGCGCCGCGAAGGTGGCTCGGGCGGCCATGGCGGGCATGGTGGCCCGCGCCGCGAAGGCGGACCGGGCGGAGGTGGCCCGGGCGGTCCCGGCGGCCGGCCGCGCGGCAAGCGCCAATATTTCCGCAAGAAGAAAGTCTGCAAATTCTGCGTCGAGAAGATGGACTTCGTCGACTATAAGCGCGCCGATATCCTCTCGCAGTTCGTCCAGGAACGCGGCAAGATTCTGCCCCGGCGCATGACCGGAGTTTGCTCGCGCCACCAGCGCTGGCTCGGCGTGGCCATCAAGCGCGCGCGCAACATCGCCCTGCTGCCGTTTGCAGGCAGCGCCGCAGGCACGCAAGCGCCGCGTCAGGTCGTTCCGCAAGCGGCTCACGGAGCGCCTGGTACACCCCCAGCTGCGCCAGCGCCAGTCGCTGCACCCGAAGCCCCGAAGGCGTAAAGCCTGCTCGGGCAAATGGAAACAGGAGCTTAGAGAGAGAACATGCAAATCATTCTTCAAGAAGACATCGAAAAGCTCGGGCACCGCGGCGACGTTGTCACCGTCAAGCCCGGCTACGCCCGCAATTTCCTCTTGCCGCGCAAGCTCGCCGTCGAAGCCAGCGTCGGCAACATGAAAGCGCTCGAACGCATCCGCAATTCTCTTGCGAAAAAGACGGCCAATGAAATGGACGCCGCGCAAAAGCAAGCGGCCCTTCTCAGCGGCGTTTCGCTCAATTTCTCCCGCAAAACCGGCGAGAACGACCAGATGTTCGGCTCCGTCACCACTGCGGACATCGCCGAATCGCTCGCCGCACAAAACTTCAAAGTCGATAAACGCCAGGTCCAGATCGCCGATCCCATCAAAGCCCTCGGCGAATACCCGGTAACTATAAAGGTGTTCCGCGACGTCACAGCCCAAGTAATAGTCCACGTCGCCAAGGAAGAGTAAGGCTAGCCGGTCCACCGATCTGAAATTTCAACCGTAGGGGCACGATATATCGTGCCCCTGCTTTTTTCTGCGCATCACTGGGCCGAGAAAAAGTTTTGCACTGATTTCCGAAACGATGCACAGCTCTCCGGTTGACGCGCCTCCCTCTTCCGCGCACAATGCCGCATCAGTTTGAATGTAATTTAAATTTCATTTGAAACACCGAGCTCTTGATTTTGCGGCCGGAAACTCCGCGCTTGCCCTCTCGCGGAGAAAATGATACAAAAGCGAAGAAAAGGCGAAATACAAAGATAGCTTATGCCCGTCGATACGACATTAGAAAAGCCGTTACCGAACAATCTCGACGCCGAACGCTCCGTCCTCGGCGCCATTCTGCTCGATAACAACGCCCTCAACGCGGCCATCGAGAATCTCCGCGCGGAAGACTTTTTTCTCGATCAGCATCGCCGCGTTTTTACCCAGATGATTTCGCTCGGCGAAGCCCAGCAAGCCATCGACCTCATCACGCTGACGGAAGAACTGCATCGCACAGGAGATTTGGAGGCCGCCGGTGGCGCGCCATACCTCGCTTCGCTTGCCGACGGCATGCCGAAAGTCTCCAACATCGAGCACTACGCGCGCATCGTCAAGGAAAAGGCGATGCTGCGCAATCTCATTCACACCACTCACAACATCCAGCAGCGCGCCTTCGAAGGCGAGGATGGTGCCGACACCATTCTGGATAACGCCGAATCCTCCATCTTCGCCTCGCCGAAGACCGCGTAAAAGCCGGCTTGATTCCCGTCAAGGACATCGTTCGCGACAATTTCGAGCGCCTCGAAAAAATCTTCCGCGAAGGCAAGAGCATCACCGGCGTTCCGACAGGCTACGTCGAGCTGGACAAGCTAACTTCCGGCTTGCAGTCGTCAGAGCTGCTGATCCTGGCGGCCCGGCCCTCGCAGGGAAAAACGGCCCTGGCTTTGAACCTGGCCGAAAACATCGGCATTCGCGGCGGCAAGCCGGTGGCCATCTTCAGCCTGGAAATGTCCAAGGAATCTCTCCTCCAGCGCCTCGTCGCTTCGGTCGCGCAGATTGATGCGCACAAATTCCGCACTGGCCATCTCAGCCGCGAAGACTGGCGCCGCATGACCGAAGCCCTCGGCACGATTTCTTCCGCGCCTCTCTGGATCGACGACGCCGGCTCCATCAGCGTCCTGGAAATTGGTGCAAAAGCCCGCCGGCTCAAGCGCGAGAAAGGCGGCCTGGCGCTCCTGATCGTCGATTACCTGCAGTTGATCACCGCCCGCGGCCGCTTCAGCAACCGCAACGAAGAGGTCTCCAGC
Organism: uncultured Acidobacteriota bacterium; assembly: GCA_963718945.1. Taxonomy (GTDB): domain Bacteria; phylum Acidobacteriota; class Terriglobia; order Acidiferrales; family UBA7541; genus Acidiferrum. The sequence goes on from CAVRAJ010000006.1 coordinate 326,156, forward strand.
ATCTCCCGCAGCTTGAAGGGCCTCGCCAAGGAGCTGCAAATCCCCGTCCTCGTTCTCAGCCAGCTAACGCGCGCTCCCGAGCGCGAGGAACGCGGCCCCCAGCTCTCCGACCTCCGCGAATCCGGCGCCATCGAGCAGGACGCCGACGTCGTCATGTTCATCTACCGCCCGCACTTCTTCAAAAAGGACGCCGAGCCCGACGAGCGCGAGCAAACCGAACTCATCATCGCCAAGCAGCGCAACGGCCCCACCGACAAAGTCCGTTTCGTCTTCCGCAGCCGCCTAACCCGCTTCGAAGAAGCCGCCCCCGACGCCTTCTCCCAATTCTCCCCCGGCGAGATGTAAGTTTTTTGATAGTATCCGTGTTCTGTTCGAGCCCAGATGAGCAAGACGAAGCAAATTCGGGGAAAAGACATCTGTACCGTTCTCCGCCGACACTCGGGACAAAGAACGGTATTGGCAGTCGCGATCCCTGTTCTGGCCGCTCACATTATGGCGACTAAAAACCAGGAGAGCTCCACCGGCCTAACAGAAAAGCAAATAGAAGCTGCCTTCAGAGAACTGACGTCTCGGTTCATTAAGAGTGACTACCACTCAACGTACATTGATCGGCGATTAGGTGCGCGCGGCTTTCTGACCCTATCAAATGGTCGGTATAAAATCCGAAGTGAGCTTCTCAAGGACGTATCGCTGAGCGACTTAGAGGCGCTGCACGGCGAATTAGTAGGTTCCTTGGCCAGTGCATACGAGGAGCGGCAGGCGGTAATCCAAAAACTCAAAGATGCATGTTTGTTACCGAGAGAGCTAATTCAAGAGCGTTATGCCCTAGTTGGCGCCTACTTGTCCCAGTTGACCGGGAATCGAGGCGAGATGTTCGAGGTCGTCTCGTTTGCCGTACTTCGTGAATACTTCCGCACGTTCGGTTTTTCCCTCCAGAGATTTTCAACAACCCACGCGAATGACGGAGGGATGGACTTCGTCGGGGGAGAGGCCATCTACCAAGTCACCACGGACGAGAGCAGTCAAAAGATTCGGAAGGACCTTGCGAAGGCACCGGGAACAAAGCGCGTACTTGTTCGCCCAACGCTAAACGCCGAGATTGAGGACCTAGGTCAAGGCGACGTTTTGGAGACGATCGAACTGAACGACTTATTGAATCATTTCATTTCGTGGCTGCTAGCCCGCGACAAGCGGTCGAAACAGGCCCGCCATTTGCAAGAGGTCTTGGAAACAGCGCTGAAAGAATTTCAGCGGGAGAACCGAGCTGAGAGATCAGAAGTTATTAACTAACGTTTAGAGGACCATAAAATGTGGCAATGCCCACGATGCAAGGCCAGCGTTCGCATCTTCGCCGTGCGTACCACTGTTATCGCATATCCCGATGGGACGGAGATTGATGGCGACATGGAGTGGGATGATGCAAATGGGGCCGAATGCACCTCTTGCGATTGGAAAGGCACCGCCGGGGAAGCATCCGAGGAATAGCCCGAGGCAGTTTGCTGGGAGCCTACTAAGCCGCTTAAGGCTACCGATGGCTCAAGCCCCAAACGTAAGCCGCCGGGTGCCGCATTCTTACGTTTTTTGTAAGGGTGCGGGTTTTGACTTCCGTGTCCTTGTCAGGCCGCAGAGAGCGCACTGATCGTAACGTAATATCCGTCCGGATCTCGGAGCGAGAACTCCTTGGTTTGAGTGTTCGGATTCACGTGTGGCTCCTCTTCGAGCCGAGTGACGAGAGAGCGTGCCCTTTGAAGCGCCAGGTCGAAATCATCGACACGGAAGAACAACAGGAGCCCGTTGCCGGGTGTCCCGTGATCGGGGCTCATCAATGAGGGATGCTCGTGGGCGCCCCACTCGTGGAGGCAGAGCAAGACAGTTCCATCTGAATCGAGGATTTGCCCAAAGTAATCATGGGCAGGAAGGGTAGCCGGCTGACCGAACAGCGCCTGGTACCATTTGAAGCTGCCCGGCACGTCGCCTACCCCTATGATCGTCCACGTGCGCTTCATCGGGTCCCCCTCTGCGGACTAATTCTTGTTTAGACCGACCTGGATACAACCGGACTCAGCAAAAGCTGTCTCCATATCTGCATGTCAGCTAAACTGTTCACTATGGCAAAGAAAGATCAAAAAGTAGAAACGGCGCTTGCCAAAGCAGCGAACGCAATTCTTGACATACTAGCTGAGATGCCAGCAGGTAAGGCGCGTCGGGCAAGAGCCGAGATCAAAGCCCTCGCCTTCAAGTCTTGTATCCGCGTGCGTCCAACACCTGCAACGAACAACGGCTGCTGAATCGTCCCGACTTAGTGGTGGCTCAAGCTCCACACATACGCCGCCACAGCCTTCACCTGCCCATCCGTAAGCTCCGCCCCACCCTTCGCCGGCATCGGGCTGCGATAATTCTTTGGCTGCGCAACGCCATCGTTAATCGTCTTAGTAATTCCCGCAAAACTCCCATCGCTCCACAACCATTTCTTCCCATTCAGCGGCGGCCCAAGAGTGGATCCTTTCCCGCTCATGCCATGGCAGCCTGTGCAAGCCGCTCCGCCCACTTGTCCGCGGTAAATCCTCTCGCCCAAATACACCATCTCCCGCGTCGCGCCTTCTGGCACGGAAACCTTCGCGTTCGCCGCCGCGCCTGCATCCGGATGCGTACCCTCGGGCGGCTTGGCCTCCGCTGCAGCTACTTCCCCCGGCGAAGCCGTCGCGCTCTCACATGCTGTTACCGACTTCTCGTCAAAAGCTCCGCCTCGATACGTGATGCGGTAAATCCGTCCTCGGATATCATCCGCAACGTAGAGCGCTCCATCCGGTCCCACCGCCAACCCGCTAGGACGATGCTCCGCTCCATCCGGCGACATCACCGCTCCCGCGAATCCGCTCGCAAACACCTCGCAACGCCCAGCGGCATGCTCCCCGCTCATCGGCTGAAACACCACGTTGTATCCCTGCTGCGGATACGGCGCTCGATCCCACGATCCATGAAACGCGATGAACAAGCCCTTGCGGTAACGCGCCGGGAATTCCTTCTTGTCGTAATGCGCCATGTCGTTGGGCGCCCAGTGCGCCGGAAACGCCGCTGCCGGTTCGCCCTTCTCCGCGCACACTCCGATTTTCTTCCCGTCCCCGCCGTATTCCGGTGCCAGCACCAGCTTCCGCACGAACGAATCGTAGTAGCACTCCGGCCAGCCGTAGTCCCCGCCCTGCTTCAACAGCACCACTTCTTCCGCCGGCAGCGTCGCCTCCTGTTCCGGCTTGTAAAACTCCGGCCAATTCGCGTGTAATTGGTCCCGTCCGTGCTGCGTCACAAACAGCCGGCCCGCATCGTCGAACGCATACCCTTCGCCATTCCGAATTCCCGTGGCATAACGTTCCGCCGGAGAAAATGTCTGATCCAGTTTGTTCGCGTCAAAACGCCACGTTCCGCCGCGCGTCTCCCGTTCCGTGCACGGATTGATTCCCGGCGATTTCAACGTCCGGTTTTTCTCCTGGCAGGAATTCGTCGCGGTTCCCACGTCCACATACATTTCGCCTGTCTTATCGATAATGAAAGGATGCATGGGATGATCGCCCCCGAGCGGCAATCCCGAAACAATCGTCTCCGCCGCCCCGCTCGGCACAATCGATCCGCTCGTCAACGCATACCGCACAATCTTGTCGTTGCTCTCCGCGTAAATAAAATCTTTGTATAGACCGATTCCCGTCCCGCCATGTCCCCCGCTCGCCGCCGTTTCCCCAAACCGCTCGTCCACATCCGCCTTCCCCGCCCCCGCCTTGTCCTGCAGCGCCACAAGGAATCCGCCCTCGTGCGGCGTGCTGTTGCCGTAATACCGCCCCGACCAGGTATTCACGTACAGCACCCCGTTCGCCGCCGCCACCAAATGCCGCGCGTGGCCGATTCCGTCCGCAAACACCGTCGCGCAAAATCCCGCCGGCAGCTTCAGCCCGCTGTCATCGTTCGGACACGCTTCGCCCGCCGCCATTCCCGCTTTCGGCTGGCTTCGCACCGGCACGAGTGACCCAAAAACGCACACCGCCTCAATCACACCAAGTAAAACTAAAAATGCTTTATTCCTGTGGATCCATCCCATGGCACTCCTCCAAATCTCCGAGACCGGCAATGTCGCGCCCAACGCTTGTTAGATACCCGCGAGCCGCCATGTCAAATTCCTCCCAGCTTCACATTGGAAATGACAAAGCTCTGCGTCGCACAGCCATACCGGAATTCGACGCTGCTCCAATCCGAAACTCCATACACGACCTTATTATTCTTATAAGTGAGGTAAGAAAACGAAACAATGATTTTCAGCCGTGAGCCTTCGTCCTCGATGGGATGAATCCTGAGAATAGAGAATTGTTTCCGCAATTTTCTGTACCGATCGATCTGCGCCTGCTGATCCAAATATTCGACGTGATACTCCCCAAACTGGGATATCAGGCCGTCCGTAATGTCCGGGACCTTCTCCACCAGCATGTGACGGTAGTCCGTACGAATTCCTCTCCCTCCATCGCTGTCATCGATATGCCCCCAGGACTTTTCCATTTCGCTTAGGCTGGCCTGCAATGCTTTGGAATACAAGTTGTCTTCCTTCGCTGGCGTCGCCCCAGTTTGTGCGAACGCGGCAGCCGCAAAGAAAATGGAAAGCAAGCTCAGCAGGATTGACCGGTAGTCTCTGCACACGAGAAGTCTCCGACAGAAGAAGATCTCACCAATGGGCTCAAGCTGTGTTCTTCGCCGGCCACGCAATCTGCCCGCCGCGATGGTAAGCCAAATTCGCAATGTGCCCCGCGCGCGCCGCCGAAACCCCGGTCTCCACAGGCGCGTTCGGCTCCTGCCGCGTCTTGATGCACTCAAAGAAATTCTGCATGTGCGAGATCGTTCCGTCCAAGAAACTTTCGCCCCTCACAACCGGATTCTCTCTGCCCGATAAGCCTTCATGGTAGACGCCAAACCCGCCCCGGTTAATCTTTAGCGTCCCCGCAGTACCGCGAAATTCCAGTCCGCCGTCGTCGATCGATGAAGCCATCATCCCCTCGTACACCACATCGAATCCGGGATAGCGCAGCGCTGCCTGAACGGTATCGGGACAATCCCATTGCTCGAAGACGTATTTATCGCCAAGCATCTGCGCGTCTTTCGGCTGGTCCAATTTCATGGCCCACTGCGCCACGTCAATCCAGTGCGTGAAAAGATCGGTCATCGCTCCGCCGCCAAAATTCCAAAACCAGCGCCAGTGATAAAACTTTTCTTCCGTGAACGCCTGATCGGGCGCGCCGCCGAGCCACTGCCTCCAATCGAGAGCCTGGGTGTCGATGGCTTTGCGTCCCCTGTCTCCCAAATAGTTCTGCCACCAATACGTCCTGACTTGCACGACGCGCCCGAGGCTGCCGCCTTGAATAAGCTCCACGGCATCGCGAAAGTGGCTCCAACTCCGCTGCTGCATCCCGCTTTGCAGAATTTGCTTGCTGGAGCGCACCGCCTTCGTCAGTATCGCGCCTTCCTCCAACGTGTGCGTGACCGGCTTTTCGAGATACACGTCCTTGCCGGCTGCCAGCGCGTCGACGGCGATGCGCACATGCCAATGGTCCGGAGCGGCGATAAACACGGCGTCAAGCTGCTGCTCCAGGACTTCGCGATAATCCACATGCGTGGTCGCGACGCCGTTCGAGCGTTGTTTGACGGCCTCCCGACGCGGCCCATACACGTCGCTCACCGCAACGATCTGATAGTTACCGGCTTTGTCTGCGGCGTTGAGCAGGTCATTCATGCGCCCGCCCGCGCCGATCACTCCGACGCGCAGCGCGTCGTTGGCACCCAGCACTCGCGTTGCCGCCAGCGCCGTCAGCCCGGTCGTCACAATAAAACTTCGCCGATTCAGTTGGCTTCCCATGGCCAGCATCTTAGCGATTGCCCTTCACTTCCGCTACCCCATTTGGTAAAATCGTCTTTGGGTGAATTCCCGAATTTCTAAGAGCGGCAGCTATCCTGCCGCTCTTTTCGTTTTGAAACAGAAAATTCTGTCGACTGGCGTGTCGTTGTCATCGCACTCTCCGTGGACTCTGAGCCCTCGGTGACCTCTGTGTAAGAATCCCCACGCTCCGTTCTTCGGACACCCCACGGAGCGGCTCAGCAGTTGCAGGCGCGCGTATTGCCCAATTTTGGTGCAACTCTAAACCATTTAGAATCAACGCCTAGAAGACGGTCCGTAACCGCTGATTCTAAACAACTTAAAACATGCCTAAGTCCTTTAGAAGCAACAGCTACAAAAAACAGGGGAAGGAACGCTCAACGGTCCGCTGCCGCACAACAGGCCTTCAGCTTGCTCTGATCACTGATGTTGTCATTCTCGCGGCACCCCTCGCGGCATCCATTGTGGCGCTCGGCTCGCGATGAGTGAATGGCGTAAACTAAATTCTTTCGGATGGGGTCATGGCGCGAGTCGACAAAAATCCAGCAAATCTAAAGAGCCGCCCGATTTGGGCCGAAGTTTCCCTCGGCGCGCTGGCGGAAAATTTCCGCGCGATTCGCAAGTTCGTGAATCCGCCGGAAGAGAAGCGCAAGACGCCGCGAAAAATTCTTTCCATCGTCAAAGGCAACGGATACGGCCATGGCGGCCCGCAAGCCGCCAAGGCTCTGGAGAAAGCTGGCTCGGACTGGTTTGGCGTGACGTGCACGGAAGAGGGCATTGCCGTGCGCAAAGCCGGGGTGCGCAAGCCGGTGCTTGTGCTGACAAGTTTTTGGCCCGGCGAAGAGCCGCGCCTTGTGGAGCACGATTTAACGGCTGTCATTCATCGCTGCGAGCAGCTTCAGCAACTCGATCGCGCCGCCGCCCGCGCCAAAAGCAAGAAGGGGCGCAAACGCGTTTCGTTCCACTTGAAGATGGATACGGGCATGAATCGCCTGGGTATCGCGCCCGGCGATGTGGAATGTTTCGCAAAACAACTAGCACAGTGCAAGCATCTGGAACTCGGCGGTGTCTTCACGCATTTCGCGTCCTCCGAAGTTCTTACCAACACGCGCGTGGGAGAGCAGACGCGGCGGCAGGAGGAACGTTTTTATGCCGCGCTCGATCGTCTGCGCGCGCTTGGGGTTGATCCCGGTATCGTGCACCTCGCCAACAGCGCCGCTATCGTCGCCCGTCCCGAGACGTGGGCTGACATGGTCCGTCCCGGCGCGATTTTATACGGCTATCATCCCGGCTACGACCCGGCGGAGCAGCGCGCGGAAATCGAAGCGCGCCTGCCGGTGAAGCCAGTGATGAGCCTGCGCACACGCATCATCAACATCCGCAATATTCCCGAAGGCGCGGGTGTCGGCTACAACGAAACCTTCATCGCGCATCGCGCGTCGCGCATCGCCATCCTTGCCGCTGGCTATGGCGACGGCATCCACCGCTCGCTCGGCAATCGCGGCAGCGTCCTGGTGCGAGGCGCACTCGCCCCGATCGTGGGCATCATTTCCATGGACGTCACGATGATCGACGTTACCGATATAGCGGACGCCGCGATCGGAGACGCCGCGACCATCTACGGCAGAGATGGCGACCGCGTCCTTCCCGCCAACGTCATCGCCCGCAGCATTGGCACCGTGACCTCTGATCTACTCTGCGCCGTGAGTCAGCGTGTGCCGCGCCTCTATTTTCAGTAATGGATATCTCGAATTCGTATTAATCTTTTCGCCGTCTTCATTCCGCCATTCGCCTGGCAACCCTGCTTGAGGTACACTCTGAAGTTTGCGGCCCATCGTTAATCCTGTCCGGGCGGGTCGCGCCTAAAATGAGCCGCATTGCCGCCATTCTCCCAGCCGCAGGTCTCGGCACTCGCATGGGCGCCGACACGCCGAAGCAGTTTCTCGAGCTGGACGGAACTCCGCTCGTCATTCACAGCGTGCGGCGCATCGCTTCCTGCCCGCTGGTCACCGACATCATCGTCGCCACTCGTGCCGATGTGGTCGAGTCCCTCCAGGAACGCATTCGCGGCGAAAGATTCATGCAGTCCATCCGCGTCGTGCGCGGCGGCGATTCGCGCCAGGATTCGGTTGCACTCGCGCTCAAGGAAGTTTCGGACGACACGGAAATCGTTCTGGTTCACGATGCCGTGCGCCCCTTTGTCACTCGCGAGCAGATCGTCCGCGTCATCGAGGAAGCCCGTCGCTGCCAGGCCGCGATTCTCGGCATTCCCGCGATGGATACCGTCAAGGAAGTGAAACGCGCCAGCTTGCCCGAGGATGTCGCGCTGATTACCGGAACGATCCCACGCGAACGTGTCGTGCTGGCGCAGACGCCGCAGGCGTTTTCGACAAAGCTTATCAAGGAAGCGTTCGCTCGCGCGCAAGCGGATGGCGTCAACGCCTCGGACGAAGCCGGCCTCGTCGAGCGCCTCGGCCACGACGTCCACGTCGTCCTCGGCTCCGAGCGCAACATCAAAATCACCAAGCCCGCCGACATGGACCTTGCGCGCTTCTACCTCGAACAAGAGCGTCACAAAGCATGAACGTGCGTTGCGGCATTGGCTACGATCTTCATCGGCTCGCCGAAGGACGCAAGCTAATCGTCGGCGGAATCGAGCTTCCATTTGACAAAGGATCGGTCGGACACTCCGACGGCGATGTGCTGGCGCATGCGATGTGTGACGCGTTGCTCGGCGCGGCAGGTCTTGGCGATATCGGGATGCATTTTCCGGACACGGATCCGAAGTGGAAAGGCGCGAACAGCCTGCTCTTTCTGGAACACGCGCGAAAATTGCTCGGCGCGAAGAGCTTTGTGATTGAGTATATCGATGCGGTGGTCATTTTGGAAAAACCCAAACTCGGTCCGCACTTCCCAAGAATGCGCGAAGCTCTTGCTCGCTCTCTCGGCATTTCCACCGATCAGCTCTCTCTCAAGGCCAAGACCAACGAAGGCGTAGACGCCGTCGGCCGCGGCGAAGCGATCGCCGCGCACGTCGTCGCCACGCTCTCGCAACGATAATCATGCTCTTGGCTCCAATCCGATCCGCAATCGTGCGCTAAGATTCTTAGCATGCCTCCGCACGAGACTCCGAACCCCGCCGCGCCGCCCGCCGCTACCAACAAATTCACAGGGCGCGACGTGGCCGAAATTCTGCGCGAGCAAGGCTGGCTCCTCGGCGATGCCACTCCCGCGCAATTCGCGTGGTGCGAACGCGCCGCCGCGCTTCTCGGTGCTCAAACGCCAGATCGTGGCTCGCTCGGCGATTTGCTGAAACTCGTTTTTCGCTACGACGCGCATGAAATCTTGGCCAAGGTCGAGACACACGCCGTCCTCTCTCGTTACGCCGCGCGCGATGTCCTCCGCCATCTCGCGCTTCTGCTGCTTGAGGGTGCCCCCCTCACCAGCGAGCGATTTAAAGAAATCATCATTGCCCTGAAGGACCGCATAGGCATTGGCAGCCGCGAGATCTTTCATCCTATCCGCCTCTCGCTTGCCGGGCGCGCGGGAGATCGCGAACTCGATCGCGTGATTCTGCTTCTCGATGATGCGGCCGCTCTCTCGTTCGCCGTCCCCGTCAAGCCGACGCGCCAGCGCATCCTCGAATTCTGTTCTGCCCTCGATTGATCGTCCATGGATTGGGTTGTAGGGGCACGATATATCGTGCCCCTTCGTGCTGTAGACTATTGCTCCGATGGACAAGCTCACCGGCATTCACGCCGTTCGCGAGGCGCTCGACGCGGGCCGCCCCTTCGATCGCATCCTGATCGCGCGCGGCCGGCAAGATACCCGCGTCGAGGAAATCGTCCAGCTCGCCCGCTCGCGCGACATTCCCGTCCGCTTTGAAGATCGCGGCCAGCTCGATCGCCTTGCCAACTCGAAAGATCATCAGGGAGTGGTCGCTCTGGCCGCCGCTCGCGCACCCGCCACCCTCGATAGCATTCTCGCCGCCGCAAACAAGGGCCCGGATCACGGAAGCAAGGGACTCATCGTCCTTCTCGACGGGGTTGAAGATCCGCACAATCTCGGCGCCATCATTCGCACGGCTCTCGCCGCAGGCGCGCATGGCGTCGTCATTCCTGAACGCCGCGCCGCTGGTCTTACTGACACGGTTGCCCGCGCATCCGCTGGCGCGATCGCGCACATGCCGATCGCAAAGGTCACAAACCTCGTGCGAACCATGGAAGAGCTAAAGGAAGCAGGCTACTGGCTCATCGGCCTCGATGAGCGCGCCGACAAAAGCTACACCGAAGCTGACTACACATCCCCGGTAGGCATCGTCCTCGGCGGCGAAGGCAAAGGTCTCCACGACCTGACCCGCAAACGCTGCGACTTCATCGTCTCGCTACCGACGACCGGCCCCGTCAAATCCCTCAACGTGTCCGTCGCCGCCGGCGTCGTCCTCTTCGAAGCCCTCCGCCAGCGCCATTCGAAATAGCGCAGCTGACTCAGCTTCCGGTAATGCGACCATAACGCCCGCGACGAGAAGATATCCCAGAGTTCTAACCATGAGCTTGGCCTTTTCAGAGCCCAGCAATATCATCAACATCCTCGAATAAAACTCGCCGATGCTGCAAAAGTCGAAAGAGCAATTGGTCCTGTTGCGCTGGGACACTGCAAAGTTCAGTAGATCGAGAATGCCATGCTGTTAATTGCCCGAGACCAATCCTGCAAAAATGCCCCAACCGACCAAACGTACCGTTTATCATTGAACTCACTCCGTGAAACTACTATCCGAGGACCCAAGGAGGTGAATATTTAGAGCCTGCTAGAACAACGACCTCGGGTATCGAATCCGCCACCAGCCGAGCTGCTAAGGGTCCAGATCTTAACGCGCGTCATTCGAAGACCGTCTCGCTCGGCCGGAATAAATTAGGTCATTGGCGCTCAGGTCGAAGTCAGCAATCGAAAGCTACTTGTCGTATTGAATCAGCGAGAAAACGTCCACGCCATTGAGTTTCGAGCGGCCGTTGAGAAACATCAGCTCCACCGCAAATGCTGCGCCTTCGATTTTTCCGCCGAGCTTCTCCACGAGCTTTGTGGTGGCCGCCGCGGTCCCGCCAGTCGCGAGGAGATCGTCGCAAATGATTACGCGCTGGCCCGGTTTCACGGCGTCTTCGTGAATTTCTAGTGTGTCCGTGCCGTATTCGAGCGCATAGGAAATACTGGCACATTTCGCCGGCAATTTTTTCGGCTTTCGCACCGGCACGAACCCCGCTCCCAGCCGGTACGCCAGCGCCGGAGCAAAAATAAATCCGCGTGCCTCGATTCCGGCGACGACATCGATCGTGTGGCCTTTGTAGTGCTCGCAGAGCCGGTCGATGAGCGTGTGGAATCCTTCTTTGTCCTTCAGCAGCGTCGTCAAATCATAAAAAAGAATTCCCGGCTTCGGATAATCCGGCACTTCGCGAATCAGCTTCTTCAAATCATCCATGCGAACGGCTCCTCTCTGTCCACGCGTCTCAAGCGTCCGGCTCGATCACAAATCCCTTCTCAAACCGCGGATTGGGCTGGGCTTCCTCTTCCCGAACACTGGACACATTCGAAAATCGCGGCCCGCGTTCGAGCGCGCTCTTCATCTCGGCAAGTTGCCCCGGTGTGCCGACAGCCAGGACTTCGACCCTGCCATCAAAGAGATTCCTCGCATATCCGCCGACCTTCAGCTTCTCCGCCACGCGTTGCACAAAAAAGCGGAATCCCACGCCTTGCACCGTCCCGGAGACAAAATATCGCCTGGTTTGTTTCTCTTCGCCCACAAACTTCGGAATTGTAGCAGAGACCTCCGCCATTCTGCTGAAACCGCAACCAATTTGGAGTCGCCGGTTTCGCGGCCGGCGACGCTCACGGAATCCCCCATAATATTGCGAAGTAGCGGCTGGGAGTGCGGCAGCTCTGCTGCCGCTTTTTTCAGTGACTGGCGCGACTCTATTTTTGGCGAGACTCAATAGGGTCGCCTTGTGGAAATGCGCTAAACTTGATCAGGTTCGCCAAGAGGCCGAGGCTGCTCTTCGGCGTTCTCCGCGCATCCTAATCAGTATGATTCCGCACACCGCCCATTCAGAAGCCCTCCCTTCCCGCATCATTTTGCGCTCGGCTTTTCTTCTTGCCGCGCTCTGCTTTGCAAGCGCGGCAGGCCATGCCCAGGATGCGCAGCAGGGGCCGCTTACGCCTCCGCCGGATCACGATGTTCGAAGAGTTAGCACGGAACCTGTCCCGCCTGCTCCTCCATCCGTGCCTCCCGAGGAAATCATCAAACGGTTCTCGCAAAAAGAAGACGAGTACATTGCCGCCCGCGCCGGATTCACCTACAAGAAATCAGTCCGCCTCGAGGAATTCGGCCCCGACGGCAAACTTTCGGGAGAACTATCGCTCGTGATCGAAGGAAAACCGGGCCCTGACGGTAAAGTTTACGAGAAGACCGTCGAGAGGCCGCAATCCACGCTGCATTATCTTGAGATGGGCCCGGAAGATTTCGCAAAGCTCGCGCGCATGCCGGCTTTCCCGCTCACGAGCAGCCAGCTTGCAAAATACGATCTGAAATATCTGGGCAAGGAACAAGTCGATGAAATCAATTGCTACATCTTCCAGGTGAAGCCCAAGGCCGTCGAGCGCGCGAATTATTATTTCGACGGCATTGTCTGGGTCGATGACGTGTACCTCGAAGTCGTGAAAACCTACGGAAAGTGGGTTAACGACCTCGGCGACATGCGCACGCCCACCATGCCCTTCTCGATTTTCGAAACGTATCGCGAAAACGTCGACGGCAAGTATTGGCTTCCAAACTATATGCGTTCCGACGATACGCTGAACCTCAAAGATCAAAATGTGCCCGTGCGCCTGGTCATCAAGTGGACCGATTACAAATCGGTCTCCGCCGCAACTCCTGCTCCTGCCCCCGCTTCGCCAAAACCACAATCCTGAAGCCAGCCCCAGGGATCGTTAGCCACCTAACTTTTTCAGCGCCTCTGGCAATTCCCGGATCGATTCGAGCAAAAAGTCCGGACGCGCGGCACGCAGCCGCTGTTCCGTTGGGAAAGGACCAAGCACCGCAATGGCGCGGACTCCCGCGCTCTTGGCCATCTGCAAATCTTCCGGCGAGTCCCCCACGTACACGCACGCAGCAGGCTCCAAGCGAAGTTTTTGCAAAGCGAGACGAAGAGGAGCTGGATGAGGCTTCTTTTCCGGAGTGTCTCCGCTGCACACGCGCGCTCCGAAAAGCTGCGTCAATCGGAACGCCCGCAATTGCCGCGTCACGCGATCGCGGTCTCCGCTCGTGACTAAACCCAAACGATGTTCCCGCTCCAAGCGAGTGAGCACCTGGCGCGCCCCCACAATGAGCTGAGGCGAATGCTTGGCATATTGTTTGCGCCAGGCGCGATCGGCGTCGTCCCATTTCGCTTTCGGCAATTTCGCGGCGCGGTACACGCGATACCAATTTGGCGAGTAGTGCCGCGCCAGATCTTTCACTCCCCAGGGTATGCCCATCTCCTTAAACATCGCTAAATAGGCCGAGGAATCCGCCTCATAGGAATCGACCAGCGTGCCGTCCCAATCAAACAACACTCCTTGCACACTCTTATTCTTGATGCGCGCCATCGGGACTAAGAGTAGCAAACCCATTGTCCAACCAGCTCGCCGAAACGTGGGAAGTCGAATTCCCCGCGCCGTGTGGGGCATCGCTAGGCGCGCTATGCCACGCGTCGTTTCGGCAGCCGGCGCGCCCCAGCCGCCACGCGAAATTCAACAATCAGTGCCAGGCCGGCGAACAGCATCACACCGCGTCGCTCCTTCTTCTCGATTTACGTAACATACTCCTAAATCTTTACTCTTAAGGTCACCTTTGTCCGATAATCGGTGGACATTTCCTCTCCGCGCGCTAGCCTAGGACTCGTACCCCTGGTTGCACAACTTCCCTCTGCACGGAGGTCACTATGAAAATGGTCGCTTTGAAGTGGGCTCTGGGGTTTTCTCTGCTTTTTGCCTTGATCATCGCCAACGCTCCACCCGCCTTGGCCCAAAATGCGCCCGGCGTCACCGCAACGGAAATCCTGATTGGATCCTGCTCCGCGCTTGAGGGTCCGTCGCATTTTCTCGGCGTGGAAACGGTGACTGGCGCGAAGGCTTATTTCAACCTGATTAACGACGAAGGCGGCGTGAATGGGCGCAAGCTCAAACTGATTTCCGCGGACGACAGTTACGATCCTGCGAAGACGCAAGCCTGTTTTGACCATTTGCTGAATGAAAAAGTTTTCGCGATGGGATTCTTTGTGGGCACCCCGACGGCGGTGAAGTACGTCCCCATGGCCGAAAGCGCCAAGATTCCATTGATAGGTTTGTTCACCGGCGCGCAAACCCTCTATGTCCCGCTGCGCCACTGGATTGTAAATGTGCGTGCGTCTTATTTCGACGAGACGCGCGAACAGGTTGATGGACTTTGGAAAACTCTGGGCTATAAAAGAATCGGCGTGATCTATCCGGATGACGCGTTTGGCGCAGCAGTGCTGGAAGGCGTGAAAACTGCTTTGAAGGCACACGGCGCGGAGCCTGCGGCCACGGCATCCTATCAGCGGCAAACGACGCAGGTTGGCGGGGCCATCGACACGGTGCGCGAGGCAAACCCGGAGGCGGTGGTCGTTGTGGGGCCCGCGAATACCGTGGCGCCCATCCTCAAACAGGCGCACGCCAAGGGTTGGAAGCCGCTGTTTGTGACCGTGTCATTCGTCGGCACCGATGAATTAATTGCCGAGGCGGGTGCGGACGCGGAAGGCGCCGTGATTACGCAAGTTGTGCCGCCGTACTACATGACGGAGCAGAAGTCTGTTGCTCTCTATCGGCGCGCGCTGGGGAAGTATTTTGCTTCGGAGCAGCCCAACTTCGTCAGCCTCGAGGGATTCGTGGACGCCATGGTTATGGTCGAGGGCCTCAAGCGAGCGGGGAAAGATCTGACGCGGGAAGGGTTGATCCGCGCGATCGAATCGATCCATGACCACGACCTGGGTCTCGGGCCGCAGCTCAAGCTCAATTATTCAGCGAAGGAGCACAAAGGATTCGACCACGTAATTCCTACCGTGGTTCGCGGGGGTCGCGCCGTGCCATTCACCGATTGGACGACCGCTGCGCCGAAGTAAGGCAAAACACTCCTTGGCCAATGGCTGCACCAAAATAAGGCGAAGTAGTTTTTGGCTGAAGGCTGCACCGAAATAAAACTGAGCACATTTTGGCCCACGGCTGCGCAAAAATAACGGCGGCAAAAAACGGTTGATGGAAAAATCTGCGTTCGGCGCTCTCGAGTGTTTTTTGGGGCTTCATCGAATTATTTGTGGGCGGATTCGGTTTGCTCGAAGGCGTGATAGGAAGAGCGGACGAGCGGGCCGGCTTCAACGTGCTTGAAGCCCATGGCTTCGCCAAGGATTTTGAACTCGGCGAATTCATCGGGGTGAACATAGCGAACGATGGGAAGATGTTCGCGTGTTGGTTGGAGATATTGCCCCAGCGTAAGAATGTCGGTGCCTTGCGCAGCGAGATCCTGAATCGTGGCAAGCACTTCGTGCTTTTCTTCGCCAAGTCCCAACATCAAACCCGTTTTCGTGGGCACATCCGGATGGGTCTCTTTCGCGCGGCGCAGCAATTCGAGTGATCGCTCGTAGACCGCGCCCTTGCGCACTTGGCGGTACAACCGCGGAACGGTTTCTGTGTTGTGATTCAGGACGTCGGGCTTGGTGGCAAGGACGACGTTGAGCGCGTCCCAGTCGCCTCGGAAGTCGGGGATTAACACTTCGACTCTGCAGCCGGGAACACGGCGGCGAATTTCTTCGATAGTGCGAGCAAAAATGTGCGCGCCTCCGTCCGGCTGATCGTCGCGATTGACGCTGGTGACGACGGCGTAACGCAAACCCATGCGCGCGACGGCTTCGGCGACGCGGAAAGGTTCCTCTTCATCGGGCGGGCCAGCGGGCTTGCCGCTGGGCACGGCGCAAAATCCGCAGGCGCGCGTGCAGATGTCTCCCAGAATCATGAAAGTAGCCGTGCCATGGTCCCAGCATTCGCCCATGTTGGGGCAGCGCGCGCTTTCGCAAACGGTATGCAAATCGAGCGTGCGCATGATGCGCTTCAAGTCCTGGTAGCGGTCGCCGCCAAAGAATTTTACGCGGAGCCAATCCGGGCGCGGGTGGGCGTTCGGCGGGGGGACCGACGTGGGCGGCTGATTCGAGATGATGTTGAACGGTGTGGCCATGATGTGTGATCGAAAGAGCTATTTTACCTCATTGAGCGGGCGGCACAAACCAGGCAACTGGATTGTCACGGCGCGGTTGTAACCTCGCCGGAATCGCCAGTTTGATGGTCCTTGATTTGAAAGCGCAGAAACTGGTGCACGGCCGCAACAGCATCGGGATTTTTCGATGTGATGCGGATGCGCGCGCCGTGCTCGGTGTTTTCGAGCTTGTATTGAATCGCTTCGCGCAGACGCTTCATGGTCTCCGAGCCAGGAGGATTTTGTGAGTGAATCAGCATAGGCGCGGAAAAATCGCCGGCTGCGAACATTTTTGCGATGTGGCCGAAGTGCATGCGGACTTCATCCCGCGTGGCGTTGTCGTCGGCCTTGTTGGCTTGGACATCGATCGCTCCGCCATCGGGATAGAGATGGAAGTGATGGGTGGCCTTGTCGTGGGAAAAACCCATGATGTGATCGCCGCGTTCGACGACGCCTTGGTGATGGTCGTCCTTGGCGGCAGGCTTGTCTTGGGGATAGACGTTCAGGGTCGCGAGCATCAGGAAGGCTGCGGTTAGAGACGAGTTCATACTGGGAATCCTTTCGGATGAGAGTCTGCGTGGTTGGACGGACGAGGAGCGCAAATGTGGGGGCGGGGCCCCCTCCCCTTTTTTCGTAGGTGCGGATTGTAAAGGAGATAATAGAGAGCAGTGGGTGGCGAGTCGTTGGATCTCGGAAAAAGAAGAATTGGGATTGAAAGACGTAGCCCCACCCCGGGTGTTTCCTGTAACAGTGGCAAACAAAGGGGTTATGCTTGACGCGGCTCGTAAGAGCGGCAAGCACAGGACTTAAAGTGGCTGAGTTTTCAGTAAATTGCGAGTCGACTGTAAGAGTGGCAGAGAAAGGACTTAGGGAAGAAGTGGCGAGTGGTGAGTGGCTAGTGGCGAGAAGGGGGAGAAGAGCAGATCCTTTCCGGCAAGGTCGGAACCTTCGGTCGCTACGCTCCCTTCGGCTTAGCTCAGTGCAGGCAGGATGACAACCATTGCAATGGAGCGGATAGGAGAACGGATGGACGCGAGGGGAGCGATTCGTCGAGAAGGAGATCGTCGAGAAGGAGATCGTCGAGGAGGCGGAGGGCGAGGAGAACATGGGGAAGGGTAGCACCGGATTGGCGAGGAGGTAAAGTGAATTGCAGGGAAGCGTCGAAATTGGGGATTGAATGGCGATTTATGGGGGATGAACTGCGAGGCGATCGAAGCGGCGTATGCTTTGGTCAAGAACGTGGCGGATGGAGAAAATAAAGAGCTGCTCCTTCTTTGCGAAAAACAGAACCGCAAAGGGAAGGTCGCCCGAGAGTTAGAGCGCGGGAACCCGCCGGAACAATCATGCTAGCCACTCTTGAGGCTCGCCGATTTGCGCATTATTTCCAAGTCTGCGGCAGTTATCTCGGAGGCCGGGACAAGTGTGTAGTGGCGCTCCTCTACGATGCGAACGTGTTCGTTGTCGATTGTCAGTTCGAAGAGCGCAATCGTATCGTCTTCAAGAAACTGCGCCGCAACTGGTCAACAGGTGAGTTGAGGGAACTTGTACCCGCAGAAGGCAATGTCTTGCTCTAGTTGGCTGCGACCGATTCGGTCGTTCCCTCCCTTGGCTTGGACTGGGATGATATATTGCGCCCCCGACTGGCCAATCCCAACATAGAGTTCGTCGATTTCTAATTGAACTCCATCAAGCTGGGTTCGAAGGTGGTTCTGAAGTGAGTAAGTGGCGAGCCCATTGAAGATATCGACGAGACGGTTGTAACGGAGTTTCGCGAGAAGGGCCTGTTCGTCACTGAGTGAGTGCTGTGCCACAATTTCTGGGGTGGCATCCGGGACCTTAATCTGATACCGACCGGACTGTGGCTGGACGTTCGCGATGGGAGTTTGCAGGAATCGATATTTCGCCGCGCCAATTGTGCGGATGATCCACTCTTTCCCTCCGCTGCAAGTCTTTTGGACCGCCTCGGGAAATGGCCGCCGATATCGAAAACTGTAGACTACGTCGCCAAGGTTTTTCGGAGAGGGCACCCTAAGTTTCTTGGCGGCTGCCGATATTTCTTCCCGTTCGAACTCGAACGCTTTAGTCCCTGCGGTGAAGTGCTGAAAGAATATATGTTCGATGATGCGATTGTAAGCGTCCGCGTTCAGAGTTTTTTTCTTCGCCATGAGTGACTTAGTCAGCTGCAATAGACTGACGTTTCCGTGGTGCAATTACTCCCGGATCGACGCCAAAATGCGCGGCGGCCGCGCGCATATTGAATCGCGTGAACTCCTCTGGGCCTAGACGCACCGCTGAGGTAGGTTTGACAGGTACCCATCCCAAAGCCTCGCGAACAGCGGAGCCTACAGCGCAAGCAAGCAGAGGTGGAACGGAATTTCCGATCTGTCGGAAGCCATGCCAGATCGTGGAATGGAAACGGAACCAGTCCGGATAGGAGTGGATTCTTGCCGCTTCCCTTACCGAGATGCATCGTGCATGAACGGGATGGATAGGTCGCGGAGCACTGAAAGCGCCCCGGTCCGAAGCCGTACCCGCGCGAAGCGTGTTGCAGACGCCTTCCTTCGAAAGTTTGAAAAAACGGCTCACGGGCTCCGTGGTTCCGGCTTGGGTAGCGGCGAACCGCTTCCGAGACAGCGGTGTATGTTTGGCGCGGAGGCAGCCCGTCAGAACTCGTTCGTCGAACTCCCTGGGATATGAGTAATCGCTATCGCGAGCCACCTGATTGCGGAGGAAGGCGGCGTAATCGGAGGTTTTCGGCGCACGGACCCTCAGTTCGTCGGTTTCGTGTAGGTCGTCGTACTCATCGATGTTAGGGAGATCGCCTATGGCTTCCCAGATGGTGGGGCAGGCTGGCAAGTCGGCGAAGCTCAAATGTCTATTGCCATTGGAAGAACTGCGCAGCGGAAGTCTCGATCGTGGTAAGGGGTAGTTCGGTAAGGCGATTCCCCGCTTTGCTCCGAGCAGGAAAAGTCTTCTACGATCTTGAGGAACACCGTAATTGGCGGCGTTCAAGATTCTCGCAGGGATTCTGACCGCGTAGCCGGCCTCTTGAAAGCCCTCGATTAGTTCGGAGAGCAAACGGGTATGTAGCCCCGTAGCCATTCCAGGAACGTTTTCCATAACAAAAGTTCGAGGCTTCAATTCCTTGACGATACGAAGAAAGTGAAAGACCAGGCCGTTTCTCGGATCATCGAGAACCCGGTGACCCATGAGAGAGAATCCTTGGCAAGGTGGACCGCCAACTACCACATCTATCGGCTCATCTCCGATCCCAGACCGTTTCCTAATTTCGCTTCCGCTCAAATCACGTACGTCGGCGCAGATAACCTCGCAGTTCGGGAAATTCAGTTCATGGATACCAGCGTGTATCGGATCGTATTCGACGGCTGCGACGACGTCGAACCCAGCTTGCTCGAATCCGAGAGACAGGCCCCCAACACCGGCGAAGAGGTCGAGGGCGATAGGACGTTTGGACTTGCGTGGTTTCAAAGCTTGTCGCTCCGATTTCGGTAGTAGGCGCACCATTTCGAGATCGGACAAATTCCGCATCGTGGTGCGCGTGGCAAACAGATTGCGCGCCCATGCGCGATGGCGTTTACATGAAAACTATACCTTAAGTTGGGCGGCACGGCGTGCTCGATGAGGTCTTGAGACGTATCGGGCCTATTTTTCACACGGAATCCGAGCCGCTTCGCAATCCGGTGCACGTGAACGTCGACCGGCAAGACTCTCCGTCGGAGTGAATACATGAGCACGCATTTCGCCACCTTACGTCCGACGCCGGGCAACATCGTGAGGAGCTTTTCAGCTCTGTCCGTTTTCATTTGTTTTAAGGAGGTTAGAGTTGCGTGTCCGAATGTCGCTCTCAGGTACTTCAGAATCCCTATGACCTGTTTAGTCTTAAGTCGGCCCAAGCCGCCGGGAACGAGCACTCGTTCGAGCACCCCCGCGGAACGCCCATTCACTCGATTCCACGAACGGAATCTCGTTTTGAGGCGTATATAGGAAGTGCGGAATGATCGATCCCTGGTCCTCGTCGAAAGGATGATGTAAATCAGTTCGTCGAGAGGGTTCCGTTTGTTACCGTGCCGTGGACTGCGGTAAACGCGCTGAAGGACAGCACAGATTCGGACAATATTCACGGTCTTCATACTCATCTCACGCATGGCCGAAATTAGAAATTGCGAGGCGGCGAATGCGGGGGTAGGACAGGTAGGAGTGGATGCCGGGTTCCCAAGCATCGTGGAAGGTGCGAACGTAGGCGCAGGTTTTGCGAGAAGTGGCGGAAGGATTTGTTTGGAAAGTGGCGAGACCGAGGGCAGCGTTGTTAACGCGGGTTTTGGATTCATGGACGAACTGTTCGATGGGGGGATTGGGGAATTTGGCGTTTGCGCGTATGCTGGTCGATTTTTCCTTCGGCACGAAACGCTCCATGACAAGCGAGAAAGGTTGAAGGCACGCCGGAACTCAAGGTGTGCGATTTTACTCGGGCGTTGCGTTAAGTGCCAGCGAAGGTAGACAGGGAATGTACGTTGCTTGGCGGCGTGGCGGGTGACGAGGGGAAAGGGAAAAGATAACGCAGAGGCGGTGAGTTAACAGAGGTGCGCAGAGAAGAGGGCACGATGTATCGTGCCCCTACGGGGGAAAGGGGGGAAGGAAGGGCGCACCCAAAAACAAAAGCGGGCGGGCACACGCGCTTGACGCGCGTTGTCAAATATGACAACATAAATGGCGCAGGAGACTCAGACTTAGCGGACGGAGAATGATCCGAAAGACGCGGCCGGTTTCGTGGTTCAGGGCGGCGCGGAAGGAGTTCGAGACCTTTCCGCAGGAGGCGAGGTCTATTTGTCTGACGGCGTTGACGATTGCGGCGGAGGGCGGGAAAGCGGACATTGTAAAGCCCATGCATGGGCTGGGCTCGGGCGTGTTCGAGATCGCGCTGCCGTTCAGGGGCGATGCGTTTCGCGTGGTCTATGCGGCACAGTTTGGCGAGGACATTTGGGTGGTCCATGCGTTTCAGAAGAAATCGACACAGGGCGTCAAGACGCCGCAACGCGAGATCGAAGTGATAAAGGACCGGCTGAAAAGATTGAAGGAGTTTTTGCGATGAAAAAGGAAAAGCTACAGGTGGCGAGGGGAAGCGGCAACGTGTTTCGCGATCTGCGGCACGAGAACGCCGATGCGGAACAATTCAAGGCGATTCTGGCCGCGGAAATCATCAAGGCGCTCGATCAAGAGCGGCTGACTGTGCGCGCGGCGCACGGGCGTACGGGCATTGCGGCGGCGGACTTTTCGCGGATTCGGAATGCTAACCTCGGGCGATTCACGGTAGACCGCTTGATATCAATCATTAACCGGCTTGGGTCGCGGGTTGAGGTTAAGGTTCGTGTGCGGCGGGCTGACGTGGTGGAGCACAGGGCGACGGCGTAGGCGAGACGTTGCAACAGCGCGCCGAGATGAAGGCAAGATTAGAGGTCAGAACCGAGTAAGAAAAAGAGGAAGAGAGATTTCATCGCACAAAATGCTTGCGATGGGGCAGCGGTTCTCTCTGCGGAGGCCGACACGTTTGCAGGAGCAAACGTGAAAACAAAAAGCGCCGGCCTGCTCCGTTCGAAATGACGGTGTGAGGTGCAGCGGACTGATTGGGACGGCGGAGGAAGAAGATTTGCACTCGCTCCAAAAGGCGCAGCGCGGATGCGCAGAACCAAAGTGCGAGACAGATTCTACCGAGGCGTAGAGCCGGAGCTGAAGCTCCGACCCCAAAACGAAGGATAGAGCCAGCACGGCACGACTGAAGTCGTGCGCCTACCCAAAACAAACGGCAGTGAAAGAGATTGCTTCGCGGCGAGGCGGGCCAGGCAGCGAAAGGTGGAGAGACTACAGAGGCTGGCGCGAGGAGCGGACGAAATCGCGCAGGACGGTGACGTTGGGGCCGTAGGCGCCGATGCGGCCGGCGTCCACGGGGAGGCCGAGGCGCTCGGCGAGATCGAGATCGACGCCGGCATCATCGAGCTCAGACAAACTGAAACCTTGGGCGGGCAGCACGCGGTTCAAGCCCGTGGGATACACGGGACGCGGGGGGCGATGACGCTGCCAGGGGCGGCGCGCCAGTTCGTAAAATTGCTGCCAATCGCGTTTGTGCCACGTTGTCATCGTCGTCTTTGGTACGTCCTCTGCTTCGGGTTGGATGCACGGACCGGGCAGAAGGTTCGTCGCGCTCTTGTCAGACATCTTTCAACTCACCCGAGGCCCCTCGTAACCATCCATCTCTCCCTAGGGAGGTGGGCCGCCAGGCGCTCAACATACTGCACATCCGGCACGATGCGATATATTCCTTGCCTATTGTTTCAAACACGTCAACGGGTGATTTGTTTCGCGCGCAATACGCCTTGCAGCGAAAACGCCGCGCTGTAGCGAACGGGGCTGGGGACGTCCGTTATGCGGCGGGATACTATACGCAATGGCAAGTATTTGCCAGGGCCATCTTGCGAGGCACCAGCGCGCCGCGGTGAAACGCACGAACAGCGAGAGACTCAGACGAGTCCGGAGTTCGCGAACAACGACGGCGAACGTGCCGGAGCGTTCCCGTTCTCTTAGACGAATTTCTGACTGGAATGTTGCAGGCGGACGAAAAGGAGTCTGGCGCAGGGCTATCTCAAGGCAATTTTGAGGGAGGTATCAAGCGGCGCCCCGCGAGAAGAGGGCGCCGCAGCTTCATGCAGTGGCGCTTAATCCGGAGCGAATGTCTACCAACGGTTGCCGCGGTCTCCACGGTCTCCGCCGCGACCTCCGCCACCACCACCGTGGCCGCCACCGCCGCGTCCACCGCCGCCACCGCCACCATGGCCGCCGCGTCCGCCGCCATAACCGCCGCCACCGCCGCCGCGTCCACCGCCGCCGCCGCCACCACGCTCAGCTTGCGGCCGTGCTTCGTTGACGACCAGGTTCCGCCCGCCGAAATTTTGGCCGTTCAGCGAGTTCACCGCGCGGTCTGCGTCCTCGTCGTTCTGCACCTCGACAAAGGCAAAGCCGCGTGATTGTCCCGTGAAACGGTCACGAATCAGATTGACACCCGAAGGGGTAACGCCAACTTGCGCGAACCATTCCTGAAGCTGCTCCTCCGTCGCGGAAAACGGAAGATTGCCGATATAGAGCTTCTTCACCTGCCACTCCTTCTGCCCGGAACCCAAGTGAGAGTCGCGGAGCGCGCTGAAGGACAGCTATCGTTCACGGGCAGTCGGGAAAGCCGAGCCACCGCGGGTGCGAGACCGGGACTTCAGCGGTCAGAGGCATCCTCTCGAAAATTAACTCCTTTTGCAACCGGAAAGAGACTCACCCCCCTTGTCTGGGCCAGCCGCAAACTCGGCCTGCCGCGCGAACGGCCAAGCTGCCTGCTAACTCAGGCACTCGCGCTTGAAGCGCTCGGAGCGGCGGAATAGTGGTAGGATGCCGCCAATTTGGTTTTCGATAGGACTTCTTGATGCGCGGCACGATGATGGAATTTCCGCTGACTCTTCCTGTGATACTGGAGCGGGCCGGCAAGCTCTTTCACCGCGTCGAAATCGTCTCACGCAGACCGGACCGCTCGATCGTTCGAACCACCTACGGGGATTTTTACCGCCGCGCCCGGCGCCTTGCGGACGCGTTGACCAAACTTGGCTTACGTTCCGGCGAGCGAGTGGCCTCGATGATGTGGAATCACTCGGGGCATCTGGAAGCGTTCTTTGGCGTGCCTTCCGCCGGAGCGATTCTGCACACGCTGAACCTGCGGCTGCATGCGCACGAGCTTGCGGCCATCGTCAACCACGCTGAGGACCGGTTCCTGGTTATTGACGACGTACTACTGCCGATATTTGAAAAATTCCGGGCCAGCGTGGCCTTCGAGCGGGTCATTGTCGTCCCGTACGGAGGAGGAATCATCCCGAACGGTTTTTTGAATTACGAGGAACTGCTTGCGGGAGCGAGCGACGATTTCCGCTACCCGGCGATCGATGAAAATGACGGCGCGGCCATGTGCTTCACGTCCGGCACGACGGGTAACTCGAAAGGCGTGGTCTACTCACACCGCGCACTGGTCTTGCATACCTTTGCCGAACTCGGCGTGGATTCCTTTGCCATCGGCCAACACGACACGGTCCTCCCCGTGGCACCTATGTTTCATGCGAACGCCTGGGGATTGCCCTATTCCTGCGCGATGGCCGGCTCTCGCTTGATTCTCCCGGGCCCCAACGTAGACCCCGAAAGTGTTCTGGACCTCATGGCAGAAGAACACGTCACGATCGCCTGCGGCGTGCCCACCGTTTGGCTCGGCGTGCTCGGGGCCCTCGAGAAAAATCCCGGAAGATGGAAATTCTCGTGGCCCGTTCGCATCGTTATCGGAGGCTCCGCTCCGCCGGAGCGCCTGATGCGCGCTCTCGACAAACACAATCTGCACATTCTTCACCTCTGGGGGATGACGGAAACCACGCCTCTCGCTACCGTGGGCAAACTGAAACGCCACATGAGGGAGTGGAGTATCGACCAACAGTATGAAGTCCGTTCTAAACAGGGCTGGCCCACGCCGTTCATCGAACTGCGCGTCATGCGCCCGGAAGGTCTTGAGGAGAAGTCGGTGGAAGCTCCCCGCGACGGCAATACGCCGGGCGAGCTCGAAGTGCGCGGACCCTGGGTGGCTGCCAGCTACTACAAATCGCCGGACCAGGCTCATCGGTGGAGCGAGGATGGGTGGTTCAAGACCGGGGACATAGCCACGATGGACGACGAAGGGTTTATCAAGATTGTTGACCGCGCCAAAGACCTGGTGAAGTCCGGCGGCGAATGGATCAGCTCCGTGGATATCGAGAATATGTTGATGGGACATCCGGCGGTAAAGGAAGCCGCGGTCGTTGGCGTCCCCCATCCCAAGTGGCAGGAGCGCCCCTTGGCCGCCGTTGTGTTGAAGGAAGGAGCGCAGGCAACCGCGGAAGAGCTACGCGCTTTCCTTGCTGAGTCATTCGCCAAGTGGCAACTCCCGGACGCCTTCGTTTTTCTTGACGCGCTGCCGCGCACTTCGGTGGGCAAATTCAAAAAAATCGCGCTCCGAGAACAGTTCGCCGACTGGAATTGGGAAAAATAGGAGCACTTCCTGCGCCGCTGTCCTCGCGCACTATTGGGTCTCGCCAAATATAGAGTCGCGTGAGCCACTGAAAAAAGCGGCAGCAGAGCTGCCGCACTCCAAGTTGCTACTTCGCAATATTATGCGGGACTCAGTAAGATCCTTTGCCAGCAAACACGATGCGGTAGGCGTAGGCGTACTTACCCGGCGCTTGCGGCGGAAGTTGAATACGCAGACCATCGGGTTGTTGCCGAAAAGAAAGTTTTTCGTCCGAACCGAGCAGCGCGACCGATGCAATTTTCTGGCCCTTGATCGCGGTGCTTCCGAGAGAATGGATAACCGCCTCGCGCGCGGATGGCCAGCCGAGCTCGATGGCGTAGAGCGTGTTGCCTTTGGTGGTGAAGCGAAAATCTTCCGGTGTGTAATCCGTGGTGTCGGTATCGTGGAACGAACCCGCGGCGACTTTCGTTGGGCCTTCGCCATAAATTTTCCAGGGGCGCGTTCCGTAGATCGCCTCTCCGTTTACATTCAGCCACGAACCCACATCCCGCAATACTGCCTGCACTTCCTCGGGAATCGTGCCATCGGACCGCGGGCCGATGTTCAAGAGCAAATTTCCATTCTTGCTGACGATATCGATGAGCTGATGAACGATAAACTGCGGGGACTTGAAGGTGTCATTATTAATGTAGCCCCAGGATTTGTTGCTGACCGACGTGTCGGTTTGCCAGTAGAGCGGACGGATGTCACTGAGTTGACCGCGCTCGATGTCCAGGACGCCGCTGTGATCCTGCATGGCGTAGTCCTTGTAATTGATAACTCCGGCGTGGCCGCTGTATTTGAGCTCGTTGTTGTAGTAGAAAGCGGCGAAACGCGTCAGGTCCGCTCGAACTGAGGGCTGGCCAATCCACCAATCGAAGTACATGACGTCGGGATGATATTTTTCGATGATCTCCGTGGCGCGAGCAAGCCAGTCCGCGGTCCACGCGGACGAAACGTAAGTGAAATCGTTGGATAACGGAGTGCCGTCCCTGGCCTCGAGCCAGGTGTGGGCGGGGCCGTAAAAGGCGGCGTACCGAGGGTCATTGATGTCGGACGGGATGGTGCGTCCGACGCCGAGAAAGAAATTGTGCTCGACGCGGTGTGACGAGGCTCCGAAGCGGAGGCCTTCGGCCCTTACAGCTTTCGCGAGCTCGCCGATGATGTCGCGATGCGGACCCATTTTCGCCGCGGTCCAGTCGCTCAAGCCGCTGTCGTACATGGCGAAGCCGTCGTGATGTTCGGCAACGGGCACGACATATTTGGCACCTGCTTCCTTGAAAAGCCGCGCCCACTCGACGGGGTCAAAATGTTCGGCCTTGAACATTGGAATGAAATCCTTGTATCCGAACTTATCCAGCGGGCCATAGGTGGCTATATGGTGTTTATTTTCGTCGGAACCTTCGCGGTACATGTTGCGCGGATACCACTCGTTTCCGAAAGCAGGAACCGAATAAACGCCCCAGTGGATGAAGATGCCGAATTTTGCGTCCTTATACCACTCTGGAACTTCGTACTTTTCGAGCGATTCCCAATCGGCCCGGAATGGGCCTTCGTGATCCCCGCGATTCACGTCCTTCAGGAGTTCGGCGCGGTGGGAATCATACTTCGCGCTGGCTCGCTGCCAAGCCTGATCGAGCTCCTCTGGATTTTGGGAAGCTGTCGGCGCACTCGCGGAAGTCGCGGCCTGCGGGTAGGCCGGGGTGGAAACAATGGCAAAGCCTCCAAACCACATCCCAAAAGCGAATACCCAACCCGTTGCAGGTGCGAACTTCCTCGAGAACATAGGCCACTGTCCTTTCACAAAAAAAGAGCAAATCCTGAAACTTGCTGAAATCTGACTCTCAATCCAAGTTCACCAGAATCTTCTTGATCCGGGACGGATCTTCGCTCCAAGCGCGCAGAGCCTCCGGCGCTTCATCCATACTGACGACGGACGAGATTGCCTCATTCACAGGAAAGCGCCCTTCCTCAAGCATGCGAATCACGGCGCGAAAATCTTCGGGCAAGGCATTCCGCGATCCCAGGATGTCCAGTTCCTTTTGCACGAAGAGTCGGGTTTCGTAGGAAACTTGCTCTTTGGCATAACCGATATACACAACCCTGCCGGTGAAGGCCACTTCTTCCACCGCCGCCCGAAACGTTGGGGGCAATCCTATCGCTTCGATCACTACGTCCGGACCGCGCCCATCCGTAAGCTCCGCGAGCCGCTTGTGCAGTTGGTCTTGAAGTGTGTTGATGGTATGGGCAGCGCCGACTGCTCTCGCCGTTGCGAGCTTTTCGCCGGCCACATCTACCGCAATCGTTTTTGCTCCCCTGAAGCTCGAAGCCGCAACGGCTCCGAGCCCCACGCCGCCGCAGCCGAAGATGGCCACGGTATCCTCCGACGTCACCCTCCCGCGCGCAATGGCATGAAACCCGACGGTCAACGGCTCTACGAGGCATAACTCGGTCAGCGAGAGTTTCGCGGCATAGATTTTCTCCGCCGGCACTCGAATGTATTCCGCGAGCGCCCCGTCGCGTTGCACGCCAAGCGTTTCATTGAACTTGCAGGCATTTGGACGGGCTCGGCGGCAGGAGGCGCAAACGCCGCAACTCGTGTAAGGAGACAAGGTCACGTTCCTGCCCGGAGCCAGACTTGGGTCAACTGGGCTGCCATCGACAATAGTGGCCGAGACTTCGTGTCCCAGAATCCGGGGATAGGAAACCAGCGGGTTTTTCCCGCGAAAGGAATTCAAATCGCTTCCGCAGAAACCCACCATTCGAACCTTTAACAGCAACGTATTGTCCCTTGCGGCCGGCTCCGGAACGGACTCTATCTCCACGTGCCCTGGCCTCTTCATCACCAGTGCTTTCACGTACCCGCTCTTCCCCCGGCACTAGCCCGGATCTACCATCTCCAAACTCACCGTGAAGACGCTTCGTCCTCTTTCAAATCGGTCCGATCGGAGTCTCGCACCGGTTAAGTCCGGTACGGGGCCTGGACCAATCAGGTGCGGTAAGAAGCATTGATGCGCACGTATTCCGCCGTGAGATCGCAAGTCCAGTAGCGTGCGCTGGCGGTGCCGGCGTGCAGATGCAGGACAATCGGAACGTGTTCCGCGAGCAGGCGGTTGCTGGCTGCCCGCTCATTGAAATCGAGCGGGCTTCCGCGACGCAGAACGGGAATGCCCGCCATCTTGATATCGACGCGGGCGGGATCGAATTGGACCCCGGAGCGGCCCGCCGCGGCGAAAATGCGGCCCCAGTTGGGATCGCCTCCGGCAAACGCCGTCTTGACGAGCGGAGACGTCGCGATCGTTTCCGCGATACGTTTGGCCGCCGCTTCCGTTTTCGCGCCGCGGACTTGGATTTCGATCACGCGCTGCGCGCCTTCTCCATCGGCGACGATTTGCAGCGCCAGCGATTGGCAGACTTCCTCGAGTGCGGATGCGAATGCCCGATGTGCCGCGCTTCCGGCGCGAATCGCGGGTGTGTCCGCCGCCCCGTTGGCAAAGACGAGCAGAGTGTCATTCGTCGAAGAATCGCCGTCGATACTGATGGAGTTGAATGTACGCGAGCAGACGTCGCGCAGTGTTTTTTGCAGAAGCGCCGGCGCGATGGCCGCATCGGTTACCACGAACGCGAGTGTCGTTGCCAGGTTGGGATGAATCATTCCCGCGCCCTTGGCACAGCCCACCAGGTGGATGCGCTTGCCAGCCATTTTGAACGAAGCACCGGCGGTTTTCGGGCGCGTGTCGGTGGTGCAAATGGCGAGCGAGAACTCCGCGAAGGAACGCGCCGAAGGCCGGCGATTGCGCGTGAGCTTCGGCAGCGAACGCAGAATCTTTTCGACGGCCAGCGGCACGCCGATGACACCCGTGGAGCAGACGATGATTTCGTTTGGCGTACAGCCAACGCGCCGGGCCGTTTCCGCAACGGTTTTTTGCGTGGCAGCGTGGCCCGCCGGCCCCGTCGCGCAGTTGGCGTTGCCAGAATTGACGATCACAGCGCGCATGCGGCCTTTCGACGCGCGCAAGTGCTCTTTGGAAATGGTGACGGGGGCTGCAACGACCAGATTCTGCGTGAAGACCGCGGCGGCGGAAGCGGGAACGTCGCTCGAGATAATTGCAAGATCGAGCGCGCCGGTTTTCTTAAGGCCACAAGCAGCGGCCGCGAAACGAAATCCGTGCGGCAGGGATGCTTCGGAGAGTGCGTGCTTCATCAGCGGAATGTCCGTGTGACTAGCGCGCCGTCCCCGGAAGAGACCTCCTCTCCTCCGAAATGGAGGTTAGGGTGTTCAGCTGAATTGCAGTTTGCATGCTCATGGCGTAGCTCCTATTTTGGTCGTTTTCTTGTTGAGATGTTCTTCCAAATCCGCGATAGCCTTCCGGATCGCTTCGGGCGCAGTGCCGCCGGGAACTTTTTTACTTTCGAGCGCTGCTTGCAAGCTGAGGCTGTTCGCAAAATCGGTTTCAAATGCGGGCGAGATTTTCTTGAGGGCTTCGAGAGGCAGTGCAGTCCACGAAATATTTTGTTTCTCGGCTTCGCGGAGAACTTTGCCGATGAGATCGTGCGCCTGACGGAAGGGAACGCCTTTGTGAACGAGATAGTCTGCGGCTTCAGTAGCCAAAAGCAGGGGATTGGAAGCGGCAGCGCGGAGACGGTCTTCGCGAAATTCGGCGCCAGCGAGAGCGCCTGCGGCGACACAGAGCATGTCGTTGATCTGATCGTGCGCGGCGAAGAGCGCTTCCTTGTCTTCCTGCAAGTCGCGCTGGTAGCTGGTCGGCAAGCCCTTGAGCGTTGTCAACAAACCAAGCAGTGCTCCCGTGATGCGGCCGGTCTTGCCGCGAATCAGTTCCCAAGAGTCGGGATTTTTCTTTTGGGGCATGAGGCTGCTGCCGGTGGAGTATTCATCGGGAAGAACGACGTATGCAAATTCTTGGGAGGCAAAGATCACGAAGTCTTCTGCGAGGCGAGAGAGATGTGTGGCTATGCCGGTGAGCGCGAAAAGAAAATCGAGCGCAAAGTCTCGGTCACTGACGGCGTCGAGGCTGTTCGCGGTGATTTTGGAAAAGCCAAGGGCGCGCGCGATCGCGTTGCGGTCAATGCCAAAGGAATTTCCGGCGAGCGCGCCAGATCCCATGGGGCAGGCGTCGGCGCCTGTCGCAGCGTGTTGCAGCCGGGTGACGTCGCGCAGGAAGGCTTCCGCATGCGCCATGAGGAAATGCGAGAGCAGAATTGGTTGGGCGTGCTGCATGTGGGTCATGCCCGCCATGGGCACGGAGATTTTTGCCTTGGCTTGCATGAGGAGCGTATTCAAAAGTACGGCCAAACCGCGCTGAATTTCCGCTGCGGCGTCGATGACAAAAAGGCGGAAATCGGTGGCGACGAGTTCGTTGCGGCTGCGGCCGGTGTGCAGCTTCCAGCCGAGCGGGCCGAGTTCTTCGACGAGGGCTTTTTCGACGAAGTGGTGGACGTCTTCGGCGTTCGCGCCGAAAGAATCGACCCAGGCTGGATCAGTTTTGGCACGGTCGGAAATCTTCTCTAGCGCGGCGAGCGTTTGTTTCACTTCGGTCGCGGTGAAAATGCCGATGGGTTCGAGGGCCTTAGCCCAGGCGCGGTCTACCGCGATTTCGTAGGGCAGCAGACGGCGATCGAACGCAAAGGAGCGCTGGAACGCGTCGAAGTGAGCGTTTGGCTCACGTTCGAAGCGCCCACCCCACAGCCGGTCATCTTTGCGTTCGGTCACTTGCACAGCCTTTTATTCATCGAAGAGAAATTTCTTGCTTCGCTCGAAATGACGGTATTACGAGTTCCCTTCGGCTTTTGCTTTGGGGCGGACCGTGACTGGCAGTGCGAAAAGGTTGATGAAGCCTTCGGCGTCCTTGGGGTTGTAGCGGCCCATGGTGAAGCTGGCCAGGTCGGTGCGATAAAGCGAGAACGGGGAGACGCGCTTGGTGACGGTGAGCGTGCCTTTCCAGAGTTTCAGCCCGACCGTACCGGTGACGCGCTGTTGCGAGACGTTGAAGAAACCGTCGAGAGCGGCGCGCAACGGAGAAAACCACAAGCCGTAGTAAACGAGTTCGGCGTAGCGGAGCGAGAGCGCTTGCTGAAAATGAGTGGTCTCGCGGTCGATGGTCAGCGTTTCCAGTTCGCGATGCGCGGTGACAAGGAGCGTGCCGCCGGGCGTTTCGTACGCGCCGCGCGACTTCATGCCCACAAGGCGATTTTCGACGATGTCGGTGCGGCCGATGCCATGCTTCGCGGCAATTTCATTGAGCGTATTGAGAAGATCCACCGGGCCAAGTTTCGCGCCGTTGACGGAGATTGGAGTGCCTGCTTCGAAGCCAATTTCGACTTGCTCGGCTTTGTCCGGGGCTTTTTCGGGAGAGACCGTCCATTGCCACATGGCTTCGTTCGGCGAATTCGCGGGATCTTCGAGTTCGCCGCCCTCGTGGCTGAGGTGCCAAATGTTGCGATCGCGGCTGTAGATATTTTTTTTACTCTGCTCGACTTGCACGTTGTGTTTTGCGGCGTAGGCGATAGCGTCTTCGCGGGAATCTATGTCCCACTCGCGCCAGGGGGCGATGATCTGGACATCGGGCGCGATGGCTTTGTAAGCCAGCTCGAAGCGGACCTGGTCGTTGCCTTTGCCGGTGCAGCCGTGCGAGAGGCCGTCGGCGCCGAGTTGCAGAGCGAGTTCGGCTTGGCGCTTGCCGAGAAGGGGGCGGGCCATGGATGTGCCGAGCAGATACGTATGCTCATACACTGCTCCGGCGCGCAGCGTCGGCCAGATGTAATCGCGGACAAATTCTTCGCGCAAATCCTCGACGTAGGCGGTGGACGCGCCCGTGGCAAGCGCTTTTTTGCGGGCGGCTTCGAGATCTTCCTGCTGGCCGACGTCGCCAATCATGGCGATGACTTCGCATTGATAATTCTCTTTCAGCCACGGAATGATGATGGAGGTGTCGAGACCTCCGGAATAGGCGAGAACAACTTTTTTTGGTTTTGGCAATTGCGTTTTCACGGTTCTCCTCTTGCGATTAAATTTAGCCAAGTGCGGGCACAGCGTGCTGTGCCCCTACGAACAGACACGAGCAATTGCGATGTGATGGCGAGCATCGATGCATCAGAACAGAGTGTGCAGGATGGCTTTCTGCACGTACATGCGGTTTTCCGACTGGTCGAGGACGACCGACTGCGGGCCGTCGAGAACCTCATGCGTGACTTCCAGGCCGCGGTGCGCCGGAAGACAGTGCATGAAGACGGCTTCCGGCGCGGCGAGCGCCATCAGTTCGGTGTTCACCTGGTAAGGAGCAAACACGGCCTTGCGGACAGTTTCCTCGGCCTCGAATCCCATGCTGGTCCAGGAATCGGTGTAAACGCCTTGAGCGCCGGCGACGGCTTCGCGAGGATCGGTCATGAGTTCGATTTTGGCGCGCGTTTCCTTGGCCACGCGCTTCGAGTCGGCGACGACTTCCGGCGCGGGCTGATAGTCCGACGGCGTGGCGATGCGCAGATGAACGCCGAGGCGCGCAGCGAGGTACATCAAAGAATGGCAAACGTTGTTTCCGTCGCCGACGTACGTGAGCCTAAATCCACGAAGCGCGCCGAATCTTTCTTCGAGAGTGAAGAAATCGGCAAGGGCCTGGCAGGGATGAAATTTATCCGAGAGCGCGTTAATTACGGGAATGCCGGCGTTGGCGGCCATTTCCTCGAGCACTCTCTGCTGGTAGACACGGGCGACGATGCCATGGACCCAGCGGTCGAGATTGCGGGCGACATCGGCGATGGACTCGCGCGCGCCAAGAGAGGCGGAGGCTTGGGTGTGATCGAGGAAAACGACCGCGCCGCCCATGCTCTGGATGCCTACGTCGAAGGTGACGCGGGTGCGGAGAGAGGGCTTTTCGAAAATCAGGGCGATGAACTTTCCCGTCAGGCTGGAAGCGTAACGGCCGGGGCGGGCTTTGATTTCGGCGGAGAGTTGGAGCAAATCGCGCGTGTGCGCGGGGCTCCATTCCGCTCCGGTGAGCAAATCATTCGACAAAGAAATAGGCGTAACGAGGGTGGATGTAGTCATTTTATCACCTTGCCGCGGCCAGGGCGGCATGCGACGGAAGCGCTAGTTTCGCGGGCTCCGAAGCGGCGGCCTTTTTCGGGATAGTTACAAAGAGTTTTTCCAGGAGACGCAGAAGCTGGCGCACCTGGGCGCGAGTGACAAGGAAAGGCGGGAGCAAACGCAGCGTGAAATCGTGGGTGCAATTGATGAGCAAGCCGCGTTTCATGGCTTGCTGGACAAAGGGAGAGCCATCGATGGAAAGCTCGATGCCGATCATCAAGCCCTCGCCGCGAATTTCGCGAACGAAGGGAAATTTCGCGGCAAGAGCAGACAGGCCCTCGCGTAGTTCCGCGGCGCGCACGCGGATGTTTTCGAGGAGATGTTGGTCTTCGACAATGTTGAGAAATTCTAGCGCGGCGGCGCAAGCGAGCGGGCCGCCGCCGAAGGTGGTCCCGTGCAGGCCGGGCGCAATGCGCTGGGCGACGGCTTCCGTCGTGAGGACCGCGCCGAGCGGGAGGCCGGCGGCAAGCGGCTTGGCAACCAGCACAACGTCGGGTGTCGAGGAGAACTTCTGGTAAGCGAAATAGCGGCCCGTACGGCCCAAACCGCATTGAATTTCGTCGGCGATGAGCAGCGCGCCGTTTTTTGTGGCGAGGGCACGAGCGCGATTCCAGAACTCTTCGCTGACGGGATAGATTCCGCCTTCGCCCTGAATGGTTTCGAGGAGGATGGCGCAGACAGTATCGTCGAATTTGGATTCGAGATCGGCGACGTCATTGAAGCGGACAAACTCGACGCCGGGAACGAGAGGGGCAAACGGGAGACGATATTTTTCCGTGGAGGTTACGCTGACGGCGCCGAAGGTACGGCCATGAAAGGAGTTTTCAAGCGCGAGGATGCGGTGCTTGCGCGCCGGCGAACCGGAAGCGTCGGCGGGAGTGCGGCCGTAAAGCCGGGACAGCTTGAGCGCGCCTTCGACGGCTTCGGCGCCGCTATTGGAGAAAAATACACGGTCCAGGCCGGACCATTGTGCAAGTTTGCGGGCCAGGGGGCCCTGAAAAGAGTTGTGAAAAAGATTGGAAAGATGAATGGCGCGCGCGGATTCGCGGCGGATGACCTTGACGATGCGCGGATGTGCGTGGCCCAAAGCGTTGACGGCGATACCGCCAAGAAAATCGAGATATTTTTTGCCGCGAGAATCGTACACGTAGCAGCCGCGGCCGTGTGTGAAGACAATGGGCTGGCGCTTATAAGTTGGCAAAAGAAATTGATCGGCATCCCGCAAAATGGAAGCCACGTTTGGCGCGCGCGGAGGTATTCTTTTTTTCTTTCGGGCAGCGATGCTGGCGGACTTCTTTGTGTCTGATTTGGGCATCACGCCGCCGAAAGAGCCGCATGAGCGTTAGACAGAGGCTCACGCAGAACGCGCGTTCCGGGAATCGCGGAAGAGTGGTCTTCCGAGCCGGGTTCGGCGGAATGAAACGCCAGGAGAAGAGCATCGGGAGCCGTGCCGCCGACGATGCGGACTTCGCGGACTCCGCCCTCAAGGGCGCGCTTGGCCGCCTCGAGCTTGAGAATCATTCCGCCGGAAACGACCCGGCACAGGACGAGGCGCTCGATCTCTACGCAGGTAATGGCGGAGAGGACCCTTTCTCCGTCGAGGACACCGGCGACGTCGGTGAGATAAATCAACTGGTCGGCTCCGAGAAATTCAGCGCAAGCGGCGGCCATGTGATCGGCATTGATGTTGTACAGCTCATTATCGGGACCGAGGCCGAGGCAGGGAGCGACGGGGAGGAGACGTTCACGCCAGAGCGATTCGATGAAGGCGTTGTTGATGCCAGTGAGATAACCGACGAAGCCAAGACTGCCGGCGACTTCATCGTGGGACATGGGTTCAGCGAGAAAACACTGGGCATCGGCGGCGGAGACGCCAATCGCAGGATAGCCTTCCGCAGAAATGGCGGCGGCGAGGCGCTTGTTCAACAGGCCGGCGAAAACCATGACGGCGGCGTCGCGCGTTTCGCGGTCGGTGACGCGAAGGCCAGAGACAAACTTGCTTTCGATGCCCATGCGCTTGAGGGCTTCGGTAAAGGCGCGGCCGCCGCCATGGACAACGAGAATTTCGTGGCCTTCGAGGGCGAGGGCCGCGACCTGGCGCGCCAGTGAGCGGATCGTGGCTTCGTCTTCGAGCAAGGCTCCAGCGAACTTGATGACGGTTTTCATTGAAGTGCGGTCTTCTCCTCGATACCCAAGATGTGATTGTAATTCTGAACAGCCTGACCGGCGGCACCTTTGCCAAGATTGTCGAGGCAAGAGACGACGATCAAACGCTGGCCGGATTTGTCCAACACAAATCCGAGGTCGCAAAAATTAGTGCGGGCGACGTGCTGCAACTCCGGCAGAGAAGCGGCGGGCCAGATGCGGACCATGGAGCGCCCGGCGTAAAATTTGCGATACACGGCTTCGATGACGTCGGGCGGTTGCTGCGCGGAGAGCGTGACGTAAATGGTTGAGAGAATGCCACGCGCGAGCGGCAGCAAGTGCGTTGAAAAGATGAGCTGCGATTCGGCGAGGCCGGTGTGCTCGAGAATCTCAGGCGTGTGGCGATGCGAAAAGAGATTGTAGGCTTTGAAGTTTTCGTCCACTTCGACGAATTGCAGGTCGCGCCGAGGATCCTTGCCCGCGCCGCTGGCACCGGACTTGCAATCGCAAACCACGTTCTGGTCCGAAGCGATGAACCCGGCTTCGGCAAGCGGGCGAAGGGCAAGGATGACGCTCGTGGCGTAGCAGCCGGGATTGGCGACGAGGCGAGCCTTTGCGATTTCTTCGGAATAGAGTTCGGGAAGGCCGTAGACGGCTTCGCCGAGGTAATCGGCGTGTGGCGTGGGGAGTTTGTACCAGGAAGCGAAGGTATCCGGCGAGCGAAAGCGGAACGCGCCGCTTAGGTCAACGACGCGCATGCCGGCTTCGAGAAGCCGGGGTGCGAGATCCGCAGAGACTTCGTGAGGCGTAGCCAGGAAAGCGGTTCCGGCGGCGGAAGAAGTGATCGAATCGAGAGAAAGCGGCCGCAACGGAGCTTGTCCCCAGCCACGGAATTGAGGAAAAAGCTCGGCGATGCAGTTAGCACCGCGTGTTTCACGCACATAAAAAGTGGCGGACGCCACGGCGGGGTGGCGCAGAAGAATGCCAGCGAGCTCGAGACCCGCGTAACCGGTGACTCCCACGACAGCGATTTGGCGAAGGTCTCTCATTTCACGAGGGCTTCAATCTTTTTTTGAAGAGAATCGCGCGTTTTTTTGTTGGGAGTGATGATCAGGACGGTGTCATCACCCGCGATGGTACCGGCTATTTCTGGAAATTTTGAGGCGTCCACGGCGGCAGCGAGAGGCTGAGCGCCGCTGGGAGGCGTTTTGAGAACGAGCAGATTTTCGGCCGGGCGGATATCGAGGAGGAATTCACGGAGAGCGCGAGCGAGCGGAGGAAGAGGGAGCGCGCCGTTGTCCTCGGGAAGAACAGTCGCAGGCCTGTAGCCTTCCTGGGTCTTGACGAGTTTAAGTTCCTGGAGGTCGCGGGAAAGAGTGGCCTGAGTGACGCGCATTTTTTGCTGGGCGAGACGGCGGCGAAGATCCTCTTGGTTGACGATGGGCTGCCCGCCAACCAGCCTCAGTATCTGACCGTGGCGAAATGTCTTACCTGCGCTCATGGCGACTTCGAATATACAGCGCTCTGCATTTTTATACAATCCTTTTTGAATAAGAAAGATGGGTTTGTCGCGGGGACGGATTGGCGGGAGCGGCACGGGGTGCGGAAAGAGGTCATGCAGGATTCGCTACCTTCCGCGGAAGGAGACTGGATTTTCGGGGCCAGGAATGGTTACCTATCCTCTCAGCCCCAGATTGCGCGCCCATGGCTACACCGTGCAAAGTAACGGGATGCAAGAACGACTCGCCGCCAGCCCTCGCGGAGCAGCAGGTTTGCGTGCTGCACTTTACTCTGTCCATCGAGGGCAACTGCGCGGAAATGAGGCGTGAGACGGCGCTGGGGAATGCACCGCACGAGCGGCAAAGAGAGATCATGAAGTTCATCACCGAAAGCGGAGAGCGGCTGGCGCGAGTGGCAACAAGTGGCTTACATCTGACGGATGATTTGAAGGCGAGAATACTGAGCACGTTCCTGACGCTGATGAATCTGCGTGAAAACCTGGACAGAGCCAACATGCGGAGTTCGTTCGGGCGAACTGGTCACACCCGCTAAAGCCCGCAAGACGAAACCTCCATCCTAAAATACAGAGGTTCAGGCGCCGATATAGCGAGCGTACAAGGAGCGCGCGACGGCGGGATCTTTTGTACCCTTGAGAATAGCGCGGCCATCGGCAAAAACAGTCATTTGATACGGGTCCACGCGGAAACAGAGCAAGAAATCGTTGTGGCGAACATCGGAAACGGTAGCCGCAAGCCTGACTCGCAACGCCCCCAGATCAAGAGTTCGGCCCTGCTCATGAATTTGGACAGAGTCCCGACCGCATAAGGTGATGTGGGGCTGGACTTGTCCCAGGAGATAAGCGAATTCCCGACGGGCGCACGCACGACAGGCGGGGTTCTGAGCGACGCGGAGAGATTGAAAATGGCCGCTCCAAACATCGCAAGAGATAAGCCGGCCATGAAGAGCTTCTTCGCAGCCAGCGAGCAGCTTGAGGGCTTCCGCAACTTCAAGCGAAGCGATCAGATTGACGATGGGGCCGAGGACGCCGACGGTGTCGCATGTTTCTTCGAGGCCATGGCTGTTGGAAGAGGATTCGAGGAGGCAGGCGAGACAAGGGGTGAGGCCGGGACGCACGGTCATGGTCACGCCGTAACTGGCGACAGCGGCAGCGTAGACCCAGGGGCGATCGGATTGGACAGCGTAGTCATTTATAAGGAAGCGGGTCTCGAAATTGTCGGTGCCATCGAGGAGGAGATCGAAGCCGGAGAGCAACTCCTCGGCGTTGCCGGGGTTTAGGTCTGCAACCATTCCTTGGACGTAGACGCTTGAGTTGATGGCGTGGAGCTTACGTTCGGCGGCGACGGCTTTGGGAATAGCGGCGCGAGCGTCGTCCTCGTCGAAGAGAGCTTGCCGCTGCAAGTTAGAGGGTTCGACGAAATCGCGGTCAATAATTCTGACACGGCCGACACCGGCGCGCACGAGGAGACCTGCGGCTGCCGCGCCAATCGCGCCGCAACCCACAATGACGGCGCTGGATGCGAGAAGGCGCTGCTGGCCCTCTTCGCCAATCCCAGCAAAGAGCATCTGACGGGAG
Organism: uncultured Acidobacteriota bacterium; assembly: GCA_963718945.1. Taxonomy (GTDB): domain Bacteria; phylum Acidobacteriota; class Terriglobia; order Acidiferrales; family UBA7541; genus Acidiferrum. Next base: position 364,825 of record CAVRAJ010000006.1, read on the forward strand.
TACTTTTCCTGAAGCGAATGGAGCAAGCGCGGGCCCGGCGCGGCAGTGTCGGTCATCGTCCCTCTTGCTTCATCATAACGCTAGAGATAGAGGGACGGGCAACGGGCTTGTGCTACGCTTCGTCTGAGCGATAGTGAGCATGATTTCGAGATGGGGCCAAGGATTAGGGAGATTCGCTGTCTTCGCGCTGCTTTTGGGAGCGATGGGGAGTTGTGAGCAGGCACAGGCCGAAGCGAAAGATCAGACCGCCGTAGCGGCAGCGCCCGTGGTTGCCGTGAGAATTGTGACGGAAGACGGGCACGTTTTGTCGGAATCGCCAACGGGGATTGCCGTTGAGATTGGGAAACCGCTGGATCGAGATGAGATTGCGAAGAGCATACGCGCGTTGTATGGGACGGGCGATTATGCGGACTTGAAAGCAGTCACGACGCCCGAGGGCGGCGGCGTGCGGCTCGATTTCGTGGTTCGAGAAAATCTCTTCTTCAACAGGGTGCTGGTCGAAGGCCTGACTCCGCCGCCCACGGATGCCTCAGCCGCGGCCGCCATGCAACTTTCGCTCGGTCATCCATTCCGACAAGAGGATGTGAACGAAGGGCTGGAGCGTCTGCGAGGTGTGTTGAAGGAAGAGGGGCTGTATACGGCGGAGGTTTCGGCGGAAAACGTGCCGCATCCGGAGACTCATGAGTTGGACGTCCTGGTACACGTCAAGCCAGGGCCGCGGGCGCGCGTGGGGTCTATCGAGCTAAAGAACGGCACGGAGTACCGCGACTCGGAAATTCTGTCTCGATTGAAGATGAAGGCCGGGGAGACGGTGACGACAGCGCGAATCCAGCGCGGGACCAGCCGGATCCGAAAGTTCCTGGTGAAGAAAGGACGGCTGAGCGCCCGTGCGACAGTCCGGCGAGGAGAATACGACGCGGCAAAGAATACGGTGCCTCTGGTGCTTGAAGTGACGGAAGGGCCGCGAGTGGAAGTGGCGATAACGGGGGCGAAATTTTCGAAGGGAGACGTGAAGAGGCTGATTCCTATCTACCAGGAAGGTGCGGTGGATACGGATCTCCTGGAAGAAGGGAAACGGAATCTGCGCGAACGTCTGGAGCGGGACGGATATTTTGACGCGCAAGTGAATTACACGACGGAGACGAAGGAAGTACAAGGCAAAGACCAGCAGGCGAAGGGCATGGAAGAGGTGATCACGTATCACATCGAGAGGGGCGACCGGCACAGCCTAGCGGGAATCGAAATCACAGGAAATCATTACTTCGGCACGGAATTGCTACGGAGCCGACTGCAAGTGTACGGAGCGGCATTGGGTTCGCGAGGGCGGTTTAGCCGGCGGCTGATCACATCCGACGCGGAATCGATGCAGGGCCTCTATGAAGCAAACGGTTTTCTGGATGCGAAGGTGGAAGGACAAATCCTGGACAACTTCAAGGGGAAAAATGGAGACATTTTGGTCCGATTCGCGATTCAGGAAGGGGAGCAGACGCGCGTGGCGTCGATCGCGATCGAGGGAATTCACGCGTTCAAGGAAGAAGAATTGCTGGGAGTGATCGGCTCAACACCGGGCCAGCCGTACTCCGATTTCAACGTGGCGACGGACCGGGACAATATCCTGGCGCTGTATTTCAACGAAGGATTTCCGGAAGCGAGTTTCACGTCAACGGCAGAGCGGGTGGCTGCGGAGAAAGCGGCTTCAGCAGAGGAAGGGACAAAGACAGGGGCGGCGGGAAACGGGACGAACCAGAAAAAAGAACAAGAAAAGATGAAGAGCGCGAAGCCGGAGACCACACAAGCGGCGCCGGTGCGGCTCGTTTACCGGATTACGGAAGGGCCGCAGACGCGGGTGCGGCGAATTCTCTTGACGGGATACGTCCACACCCGGATAGGAGTTATTTGGCGTGAAATTCACGTTAGACCCGGAGAACCTCTGCGAGAAGGGGATGTGGTGGATTCGCAGAGGCGTTTGTACAACCTGGGCATATTCAACCGCGTGACGATAGAACCGCAGAATCCAAGCGGGTCAGACCCGGACAAAGACATAGTGGTTTTGGTGGAGGAAGCGAAACGATACACGATGGCGTATGGAGGAGGGTTTGAAGTGCAGCGTTTGGCGAGCACGACAAATCCAGCGGGCGGCCAGATACAGGCGGCACCACGCGGAATTTTTGAGCTGACCAAGGTCAATTTGACGGGGAGAGCCGATTCGCTTTCGCTGAAGCTGCGCGGGAGCACGATTGAAGACCGTGCGCTGCTGGGGTACTCGATCCCGAATACTTTTGGAAGTTCGCATTACAGCACGCAAGCGACGGCGTACACCGAGAAAACACAGGATATCAACACGTTTACGGAAATGCGGTACGAGGGGTCGGCGCAACTGACAGACCAAGTGACGCCGTTCACCACGTTGCTTTACCGGTATGCGTTCCGGAAAGTGCTGGTCTCAAACCTAAATACACACATTGCTCAGGAGGAGATACCGCTCTTCGAACAGCCGACGCTGGTTTCTGAGTTTGGAGTGACGTGGCTGCGCGACGCGAGGAACAATCCCGCGGATGCAACCAAAGGCAGCTTCAATAGCGCGGACTTCAACGTGGCGAGCACCAGCATTGGTTCAAGCTCGAGCTTTCTGCGATTTTTCTTCCAGAATTCGACGTACCATCCAATCAAGAGACGGTTTAGCTTTGCGCGTTCGATACGGATCGGGATTCTCGAGCCATTCGCGAATACGGAGTCGCTCACATTTCCGGCACCGACGGCGACACAGTGCACGGCAACGGCGACACCAGGGCCGACGCCAGAAATTATCCCGCTGCCGGAACGGTTCTTCGGTGGAGGTGGAACATCACTGCGGGGATTTGCGCTCAATCAGGCCGGACCGCGCGACCCGTGCACGGGCTTCCCCGTGGGGGGCCAGGCGATGCTGGTCCTGAACCAGGAATTTCGCTTCCCGATGCGGTTGCCGTACATCGGCACACAACTGGGCGGGGCGTTGTTTTATGACGGGGGAAATGTGTACAGTCGGCTCGATCGCATAACGTTCCGGGCGTACTCGCCGAAACCGGTCTTCGTGCTGCAGGATCCTTCGCTTCCGCCGAGCGCAACGAATCCCACGCTGTGCGTTTCAAACTGCACGAACGAGCTGAATTATTTCGCGCACACGGTCGGGTTTGGCATTCGCTACGCGACGCCGGTGGGGCCGATTCGAATTGATTTGGGTTACCAGATCAACCGCCCGTTTTTCGTGGTTCCATGCGTGCCCAGCACAACGGCAGTGCCAACGACACCCGCCTGCTTCAAAGGAACACAACTGCCGAGGCTGCAGATCTTCTTCAATTTGGGGTCGACTTTTTGATGCGCCGCGGGTTGGTTGCGGGATTCTGCGCGATTGTTTTTGCGCTGGCTGCTGCCTCGTTTGCGAAGGCGCGGGAAGTTGTGGATCGTATCGTGGCGCGCGTGGAAAACGACGTCATTCTGTTGAGCGATGTCCAGGAGCTGCAACGGTATCAAGAACTGGTGGACGGCAAGTCGGAAAGCGAGAGCGCGATTCTGGACCGCTTGATCGATCAGTGGATCGTACGCTCGGAAGCGGAATTGTCCCAGTTTGCGAAACCGACGGAATCGGAAATCGAGCACGAGGTTTCGCAAGTTGAGAAGTCCTTTGCCTCTCCGGAGGAATACGAAGCGCGAAAGAAGCAGAGCGGCCTGAGTGAAGCGGAAGTGCGAAAGATGGTGGCTTCGCAGCTATACCTGAGCAACTACCTTGATTCGAGATTTCGCCCATCAGCGCAAATCGATGAAAAGGCGATAGAAGATTTCTATCAGAACAAAGTCGTGCCGAAAGCGACGGAGCGAGGGCAGGCGCCTCCAACGCTGGATGCCTCGCGCGACATCATCCAGGAAGCCCTGGTGCAAAGCGACATCAATGAACAGGCGGACCGCTGGCTGAAGGAAAGCCGGGACCGGTTGCACATTCAAAAATTCCTCGAAGAAGGGATGAAATGAAGGTCCGTAAGCGCCACCCGATCTGGAGCTGGGTAATTCACACGCCGTGGGTGCTGACGGTGATCGCGATTTTGTCACTGATCGGATTTTTCGGAAGCGGGTCGGGAAACCCGATCCTGCGGCGGTGGATCGTACATGGCCTCGAGAAGGGGACCGGCGGCCGGGTGGAATTGCAGGCGATTTCCATCCACTGGCTTTCGCTGCGAGGGACGTTGAAAGGTTTGGTGATTCACGGAAGCGAGCCCGCGGGCGCGAGGCCGTTGTTTTCTGCGGCGGAGGTACAAGCAGGATTCCAATTAGATTCCTTCTGGGGGCGAAAGGTATCGCTGAGCGAACTCGTGGTGAAGGAACCGGAGGTGCACATCCGTGTAGGGAAAGATGGTTCGACAAACGTGCCAACCCCGCCGCGAGCAGGCAGTTCCACGAAATCGCTGCGCGAATCGCTTTTCGATCTGCGAGTGCGCCGAGTGAAGATTGAAAACGGATGGATCCTGTACAACGAAGTGAAAACTCCACTCGTGGTGGAAGGGGGCGACTTGCGGCTTGCGCTGGACGCGGGCGGGTCTCTCGAGAATCCACTGTATTTGGGCAATCTTGACTGGCAGGGCATGAGGTTCAGCGCCGGAAAAGCCGTGCCGCCGCCATCCAATCTTTCCGCGAAATTTACAGTTTGGCACGGTGGATTCACGCTGGAGCAAGGGGTGTGGAGCGCGGGGCGTTCGCACATCGACGCGCAAGCGGAAATGTCCAGCTTCACGAACCCCAAGTGGAGTTTCCGTTACCGTGGCTGGGTCGAGTTGCAGGATATACGGGAGACATTTCGTTCACCGGAAACACCGACCGGGCACGTCGATTTGCGGGGAGAGGGAACGTTCGCGAATGGCCAGTACAAGGGCGCGGGCAGCTACGCGGGGCGCGACGTCCATTTGAGCTATACGATTTTCCACGCAGCGGGACTTACCAGCCGGGGCAGCTATGACATCAACAACGACGGCCTAGTCGTCCCTGACTTCCTCGCGGGAGGATTTGGTGGAAGCGTGAAGGGAAAGGTGACGTTGCGTTTCGCGGGGGTGCGGTTCCGTGCGGACACGCACATACAAGGCATGCATCTCGCGGAAGTGTTTCCGGCGATTGAACATCCGGGCTTTCCCATCAATGAGCTGGAATGGGACGCGCTGCTGGGTGGAGACACGGTCGAGACCTGGAGCAATGCTTTTCAGCACTTCGAGCTGGGCGGCAAGATGGAGTGGGAGCCGGTGGACGTGCCAGCAGCGGGCCATTTGCCGATAACCGCGAGCTGGCAAATCAGCTACCGTTACGACCCCGGGGTATTTGCGATTAGTTCGGGAGAGTTCGAAACGCCATCTTCGCGGGGCACGATTACAGGCATTCTCGCACCGCACAATTCGACGCTGGACGTTCATTTTGAAACGGGGGCGCTGGAATCGTACAAAGATTTCATCAATGGAATTCGCGGCTCAAAAAAGGGTTCGGCAGATGCCATCCAGGAAATTTCGGGGAACGTGCAATGGGACGGCAAGATTACGGGGCCCGATGGCCGTCCCACGTTTAGCGGTCACGTCCGAGGGGAGCGAGTGCGCTATAACGGCCTTGCGCTGGACTCCCTGGAAACCGATCTGACCTATTCTTCGACGCAGTTGGCGCTCGCGCGCGGGCACGTGCGGTTCGGCGCGATGGATACCCAGATCGATGGAACGCTGGCGCTAACCGATTGGAGTTTTCTGCCGGACGATGAATGGGCGGCCGATGTGAGCTTTGATAAGACGCCGGTCGGGACCATTCAAACGCTCCTGGGCTTGTCGTATCCAGTGGAAGGGGTGCTGAGCGGTCAATTGCATGGGCACGGGACACGTGAAGAGCCCAACGTCACGGGACTCTTCGATCTCGGCGATGGAAAGGTGTATGGCGTGTCTTTCAATCGCTTGCGAGGCCAGCTGAACATCGCGCCGGGAGAAATACGGATCGCGGACGCGGAATTGCGCGTGTTTGCTCCCGGAAAGGAGAACAGCCGTGGCGCCGGCATAGTGACCGGGACGGCGGGCTATCGTTTTGCGGACCAAAGCATAACAGCAGACCTCGTGGGAGCATCTCTGCCTCTCGAAAACATAGAGAAACTGCAGTCGGAAAGGCTGCCGGTGGGAGGGGGAGTCACGTTTCGGTTGAAAGCAAGCGGCCCGATTTCCGCGCTGCGCAGCGAGGGAACATTCCGTGTGGTGGATTTTCGCATCGGGAAGGACGTGATTGGAAGCTTCGATGGGACTCTCAACTCGGATGGAAGTACGGCGAAGCTGACCCTTGGGTCAGCGATGACTACCGGGGGCATATCGGGCGAGGTAACGCTCGGGCTGGCTGATCCTTATGGTCTGAACGGGAAAGTTTCCATTGCGAACATAGATTTAGATCCATTCTTGATAACGGCTTTGCACCTCAAGCGGTTTAACGGGCACGGAATTGCCGACGGCGACATCACCGTTGCGGGCGAATTGAAGCATCCCGAGAATATCGTTGTGGACGCGAAGTTTTCAAAGCTGGCGCTAAATTACGCCAACGTGCAGTTGGAAAATGCGGGTCCGATTCACTTGCGTTCCTCGAAGGAAAGCCTGGAAATCGATCAAGCCGCATTCAAAGGAACCGACACAAACATTGCCATTGCGGGAGCCGTGCGATTCGCGGGACGTGGCTCACTGGGGTTGAAAATGAATGGCGCACTGGACCTGCGGCTACTGAGTGGATTCGTGCCGACGCTACAAGCTGGCGGTCCCGCGCAGATCAACGCTTCCTTCGAAGGACCCTTTGACCGCCCGCGCATCACCGGAAAAGTGCATATCGAAAATGCTTCCGCACGCGTTGCTGATTTTCCGACGGGAATGAGCAACATCAAGGGCGATCTGACCTTTGATGCCACGCGGCTGTTTTTTGAAAATGTAACAGCCGAATCGGGCGGAGGAACACTGTACCTGACGGGCAACGTTAACTATGTGGACAGTCCACTACGCTACGACATCACGGTACGGACGGATCGCGTCCGCATTCGTTATCCTGAAGGAATGAGCTGGCTGGCTGGCGGCTCGCTGAGGCTGGCTGGAACCCCGACTTCCGGAGTGCTTTCGGGAAAAGTTACAATTGAACGTGTGACCCTGACGCAGGGCCTCGAGGTTGCGGGCGTATTGGTATCCTCGAAAGGCAGCATTTCCGGCCCATCCACGAGTTCGCTCTTTTTGCGGAATTTGCAATTCGATATCGCGGCGCTTTCCGCCCCCGACGCACGGCTGGAATGGCCGGGTGCCGAGCTCGAGGCTGAAGCAAACCTTCGTGTGCGGGGGACGTGGGAGCACCCGATTCTTCTGGGGCATATCCACATTCTCTCCGGCGACTTGACGTTCCACGGCGACCGATACCAGGTGACGCGCGGCGACATGAATTTTGCCAATCCGTTCCGGCTCGACCCGGTGCTGAATGTGGAGGCCACAACGACGATTCAGCAGTATGAAATAACGCTTAATTTTAACGGGCCTGCGAGCAAGTTGACGCTTGCGTACCGATCTGATCCTCCACTGCCTGCGAACGACATCATCACGCTGCTTGCGCTGGGCCAGACGAGTTCGGAAGCCAGCATTCGCGGCGGCGGAACAGGAACATCGCAAAGCGCCAGTTCCGGAGCTTCGGCAATTCTCTCGGAAGCAGTGTCGAGCCAGTTGGGCGGGCGCGTCGAACGCCTGTTTGGGATTACGCGTTTTCGTGTTGATCCGGGGCTTGCGGAAGTCGGATCGACAGGTTCCTCGCAGAACGCGGCGGCACGAGTCACGGTGGAGCAGCAGGTCACGCGAGATCTAACGATTACTTACGTTTCGAATGTCGGATCGACGCAGGAGCAGGTGATTCAGGTGGAATACAACCTGAACCGCAATGTATCGATAGTGGCGCTACGAGATTACAACGGCACGTTTGGCATCGACATCAAGTTCAAGAAGCACTTTCAGTAGGAGTCAATGCAGCCGCAGAAGGCTTAGAGTTGCGGAGGGTCAGGCTGCGCGGCCGCTTGCTGGGGTTGAGCCTGTTGCCCACGGCCACCTTGCTGCCAGCGGCGCGAACGGCTCCCTAGACGCGCGGATTGGCCGATTTGCGGGTCTTGCTGCTTCAATGCCTGCAGGGCTTCTTTGGCGGCTTTGGCACCGGCTGCGCGGCTGGCTGCCTGGATTTCGCGCGCGATCTGAGGCATCTCCGCAGCCACTTTCTGCCCCACAGGTGATCCATAGAACTGGAGCAGGGTCTTGATTTCGTCGTCTGTGTAGTGCTTGTCGTAAATGGCGACAAGCTGCTCGGTCACCTGGCCGACGTCAAATCTCTTTTGATAACTTTCGACGAACGAAGTTACAAAGGCCTGTCCTTTGCCGTTATCGGGAACTGTGGCGAGAAGCTTTTCGCGGTACTGCTCGCTCGAATTGTTGACAGCTTCCTGCACCTGGTCGCGGGCGCCAATCAACTCCATCAGCGAGCGGATGTCCGCTTCCTTGACCGGATCGACGGGCTTTGCTTGCGCTGGGCTTGCCTGGTCCTGCACTTCCGCGGTTTGCGGTGCAGCACTAACAGGGTTTTGCGAAGATCCCTGAATGGCAAGGAAAAATGTCCCGACATAAATAACGACGAGAGCTAGAACCGCCTTCATGACTTCCTCCGTGGAGGACGGTGCAAACCGTGACCGCCACTTGAAAGATTGTAGAGAATGCCGCGCCAGGCACAGGCATCGCCGAGGTACAGGCGTGCTTTTCGTTTAACTGTTCGTTCGTTCAGGTGGCGAGGGCATCGCCGCTCCGCTTTCTGCTACCATGCGGCGGCATGGCGGAGACAACATCCACTAACGCGGCGCCGTTCGGCGATGCGGGCCACGCTGAAATCCTCGATCGTGAAGCAGGGCTCCATCGGAATCTAACGCCGCGGCAACTCTCAATGATTGCCATCGGCGGAGCCATAGGAACGGGGCTGTTCCTCGGCAGCGCCATCTCCGTTCAACTCGCGGGTCCGGGCGTGATTTTCAGTTTTTTGGCGGCCGCGGCGATTGCGCTCTGCCTGATGTGGGCGCTCGGCGAGATGACGGTGGCACATCCCGTGGCCGGTTCGTTCGGCGTATACGCGGAAATGTACGTTCATCCGTGGGCTGGCTTTACGATGCGCTATTCCTACTGGCTGGCGCAGGTGATCGCCACGGGCAGCGAAGTGGTAGCCGCTTCGATCTACTGCCGGCATTGGTTCCCGAACGTGCCATCGTGGCTGTGGATAGCAAGCTTTTCAGCGGCGCTGGTTTATGTGAACGCGCGGAGCGTCGCGAACTTCGGCGCATTCGAATATTGGTTCGCGATGATCAAGGTGCTGACAATCACCGCGTTCCTGATTCTCGGAGCCGCATTGCTGTTGGGAATCGGATTTCCGCGAATTGGGGCGGCGAACTATACCGGGCATGGAGGATTTTTTCCAAACGGCTGGCAAGGAGTGGGCCTCGGCGTGGCGATGGCGATTTTCAGCTTTCTAGGAATTGAAATCGTGGCTGTGACTTCGGGTGAAGCAAAAGATCCGACAACAGCGCTGCCAAGGGCGTTGCGCTGGACGCTTGGACGACTGGGACTGTTTTATCTGGGAGGGCTTGCGGTCGTTGTGGGAATCGTGCCGTGGAATCAAGTTGGGCTCGGGGAAAGCCCGTTCGTGCGTGTATTCGAAACGGTTGGTATCCCCGCGGCGGCGGGAGTAATGAATTTTGTTGTGCTGACAGCAGCGCTTTCCAGTGTGAATTGCAATTTGTATCTGATGGCGCGCATGCTGTTTTCACTTTCGCGCGGCGGGTATGCGCCGGCGGCACTGGGACAACTGAGCAAGCGCGGAACGCCGGTCGCGGCGCTGCTTGTATCCAGCGCGGGGATGTTCGCGGCGCTCTTTGTGGATCACTGGTTTCACGCGAAAGCGTATGTCTACATGCTGGGTTCGGCGTTTATGGGCGGGATCTTCGTATGGCAGATGATATTCGTCACCCACCTGGTATTTCGACGGCGCACCGCAAACCTTGCGCGGCCTCCGATGCGATTTGCTCCACGAGGGCCGTGGAGTTCGCTCTTTGGCCTTGTGACGCTTACGGCCGTGTTGATTTCCACCTGGTGGGTTCCCGGGCTGCGGATCACGCTGATTGCGGGAGTTCCCTGGCTTGGGTTCATTTCGCTGTGCTACCTTGTGTGGAGAAAAGTCCGGTCTCCGAAGATCTCGCATGGAGCGTTGCAAAATGGATGAATTGTTGAAATGGCGCGGCGAATTTCCGATCCTGAATCGCACGACGTATATGATCAGCAATTCGCTGGGGGCCATGCCGCGCGGCGTATACGAGGAAATGCGGGCTTACGCGGATTCGTGGGGCGAACGCGGAGTGCGCGCGTGGGAGGAAGGCTGGTGGGAGATGGCCGTCGGCGTGGGCGACAAAATCGCTCCGTTGATTGGCGCGGGATCAGGCGAGATTTCGCTGCATCAGAACGTAACGCTGATTCAGGCGGTGATCAGTTCGTGTTTCGATTTTCGAGCTCCGCGGAATAAAGTAGTGATGACGGATCTGGAATTTCCGTCAATTCAGTACTTTTATCACGAGCAGCGGCGCAACGGCGCGCGGGTAGAACTGGTTCCCAGCATGGATCCAGTGAGGATTAATCTCGACAAATTTCTTGCGGCGATCGATGAAACCACGTTGCTTGTGCCAATTTCCCAGGTGCTTTTCCGAAGCGCCTACATCGTGGATGCGCAAGCAATTATCGAGAAGGCGCATCGCGTTGGTGCGCATGTCATTCTCGATCTTTTCCAAGCTGCCGGGACAATTCCGATTGATGTGCGTTCGCTCGGCGCGGATTTTGCATGCGGCGGTGTCCTCAAGTGGCTGTGCGGTGGTCCGGGCGTGGGGTATCTCTACGTGCGGGAAGATCTGCGGGCGAAGCTACGGCCGGCGATCGCGGGCTGGGTTGCGCACCGGCGGCCTTTTGCGTTCGAGACAGGGGCCATCGATGCACGCGAAGATTCCTTCCGCTATTTGAACGGCACGCCTCATATTCCCGCCCTGTACGCATGCCAGCCGGGGCTCGACCTACTGAATAAAGCGGGGATAGGCGCGATCCGTGAAAAATCCATGCGTATGACAGCGCGTCTCTTTGAGGCTGCTATGGCGCACGGATGGCGTGTGAACACTCCGGAAAATCCAGCGGAACGCGCAGGGACTGTTTCCGTGGACTGCCCACATGCTGCCGAAGTGTGCCGCGAGTTGCTGGCGCGAGAGATCCTCGTGGATTACCGTCCGAAAGCCGGCGTGCGGCTTTCGCCGCATTTCTATAACCGCGAAGAGGAGTGCGATCTGGCAATTGCACAAATCGCGGAGATCCTCGATACCGGGGCGTGGGAAAAACACGCAGTTGCACTCTCGCACGCTTGAGGAGTCTCTGGGAGGAAAGTAGAGGATAGCGCCAGCAAGATGAAACTATTTCGCGGTAACGAAGTTGGCGGCGCGCAGCGAGTTGATTCCTGCGGGGACGAATTCGCCGTGCAGCGAACCGAGATGGTCGAAAAGCAATTGCAGCGGCGCGGGGTGATCGATGCCGGTGTGCTGGCGGCGATGGGAACCGTTCGGCGTGAAGAGTTTGTGCCGAAGGAGCTTCGACCTCGGGCGTACGAAGATGCACCCTTGCCGATCGGCGAAGGACAGACGATTTCGCAGCCCTATATCGTTGCGGCGATGACCGCAGCGCTGCACCTCGCCGGCGACGACCGTGTTCTGGAAATCGGGACGGGTTGCGGATATCAAGCGGCGATTCTTTCGCACCTGGCGAAAATCGTTTTTACAGTGGAGTCGCGTTCGGAGCTTGCGTTCGCGGCGGCCGCGCGGCTTGAGCACCTCGGATATGGCGACGTTCATGTTCACTGCGGCGACGGAACGCTGGGGCTGCCGGAATTTGCGCCATTTGACGCCATACTTGTTGCCGCGGCGGCGCCCGCAGTGCCGGAGCCACTGCGCGCTCAACTCGCGGAGGGCGGGCGGTTGATCTTGCCGGTAGGCGACTCTGAGGACCAGGAATTGCGGGTTATCGAGCGACAGGGCAACTTTTTCCACACACGCACTCTTGAAGCGTGCCGTTTTGTGCCCCTGATTGGCTACCATGGATGGAAGGAACCGCCAGCGCGATGAATCCCGCGGTTCCTGAGCTGTCAATCGTAATTCCTTCTTACAACGAAGAATTGCGCCTGCCGGCGACGCTCGAGCGAATAGAGGCTTATCTACCCAGCTTGGGCACGGAGACGGAAATTCTCGTCGTCGATGATGGTTCGAAAGACCGCACCGCCGAAGTTGCTGAATCATTCAGGAAGAGACTTCCAAACCTGCGGGTTATTTCCAACGGAGTGAATCGCGGCAAGGGTTTCAGCGTACGACGCGGAATGCTTGAAGCACGCGGTCGCAGCGTGCTTTTCACGGATGCCGACCTCTCCGCGCCGATCGAGGAGGCGCCAAAACTCCTTGCCGCCTTGAAGACTTACGATGTGGCCATTGGCTCCCGGGCGCTTGACCGCAGCCTTATCACCGTCCATGAATCACGCTTCCGCGAGTTCGCAGGCATAATCTTTAACACGATCGTGCGGGTGATCCTGCGATTGCCCTTTGTCGACACGCAGTGCGGCTTCAAAGCATTCCGGCGGGAGCGCTGCCAAATCCTTTTTGAACAGCAACGCATCGAGAGGTTCGGGTTCGATCCCGAATTGCTCTATCTGGCCCGGCATCACGGACTGCACACGATGGAAATTCCCGTGCGCTGGGGGCATTCGCCGGCGACGAAAGTGAACATGCTCCGCGACAGCATGCAGATGTTCGCGGACGTGTTCACGATCCGCTTGAACGCAATCCGGGGGCGGTATCCGAGGGAGTCGTAATGGCCGCCGGAGCGAGCTTGCTTTGTGATGCAAAGTACTTGACAGGAGCGCGATTTTCTGCCAGGCTTCCTGCATGGTAGCCGCGGGCCCACTCCGCTCGAAGCAGCGCGAACCCATCCCCATTGACGCTCGCGCCGCCGATCATCTCCGCTACATTCGCGAAACCATGGAGAGCGCGGCGGAGTTTACAGCCGTGCCCGGATGGGGCGGTGTGGCGATGGGTATTACAGCGCTGGCGGCCGCATTCGTCGCAGCGCGACAGTCCTCGGCACGGGCCTGGCTCGCGGTTTGGTTAGTTGAGGCTTTTGTTGCGGTAGCCATCGCCGCACCTGCGGCCGCCACCAAGGCGCATCGGGCGAACTCGGCTCTTTTCTCCGGCCCTGGCCGCAAATTTTTATTGAGCTTTGCTCCGCCGATCATCGTGGGCGGTTTGTTGACATTTGCTTTGTACGCAGCCGGAGCTGTGGCTGTCCTCCCAGGTGTTTGGCTTCTTCTCTACGGAACGGCTATCGTCACGGGCGGGGCGTTTTCCGTGCGCGTTGTTCCGGTTATGGGCTTTTGCTTGATGAGTCTCGGGACTGGCGCGCTCCTTGCTCCAGCGGCTTGGGGCGATGCTTTCATGGCGGCGGGATTCGGCGTGTTGCAGATCGGCTTCGGAATTTGGATTGCACGGCACCACGGGGGATAAAGGGAATCGCATGACGAAGTCTTCGACAGCACACAAAGAACGGATCGAACGAGGACGTGAGCGAGACTCCTCGCTGGCTGCGGTGCGGGGATCGGCGCGCGAAGCGGTTTCTCCAAATCTGGACCGGCTGATCCACGAACGAATTCGGCTTGGCATCGTCAGTGCTCTGGCGGTGAACCGCTCTCTGACTTTCAATGAACTCAAGGCTCTGCTTAAAACTACGGACGGTAATCTGAGCGTACATGCCCGAAAGCTCGAAGAGGCGGACTACATCGTGTGCACGAAGTCCTTTGATGGACGGCTGCCCAAAACGGAGTATCGCCTGGCGGCTTCTGGCCGGCGCGCGCTCGAGCGCTACTTGAATCACATGGAAGCGCTGATTCGCGCAACGCGCGAGGGCTAGAAGGGCAAATTTTTTTGCAGGTCTACTTTGTGTCATAGAGTAGTTTACGAACGTTTCCCGGCGGCGGAGAAAGCAGCAAACAATATGCAACCTCTCACCATGCAGCATCGGGGTACGATCCGGCGTGAAGCGATCCTGGACTCGGGCCTGCACGTGGCCATTATTTCCGACGGCAACGGCCGATGGGCAACGTCTCGCGGTTTGCCTCGGTCGGCTGGTCACCGAGCGGGCGCCGAGTCCGCCCGGCGCATCATTGAAGCGGCACCGCGGCTGGGAATTCATACGCTGACGCTGTTCGCGCTCTCCTCCGCCAATTGGAAGCGCCCGGCCGCGGAGGTCCATGCCATCCTTCGCCTTCTGCACGAGTACTTACTGACGGAAACATCTCACTGCATCGAAGAAGGCGTGCGGCTGAGCGTCATCGGACGGCGCGACCGCATTCCTGCCACGTTGCGCCAGGCCATAGCGGATTCCGAGGCTGCCACTGCAAACGGCGCGAGGCTCCATCTTCGCCTCGCAATCGATTACTCCGCGAGGGAAGCCATCTACCACGCGGCCTGCCGTTTTTACAAAGTCACGGAACTCTCACCGGAGTCTTTCTCAAACGTGCTCGCGGAAGTTCTTCGCGGCGGCTCAACGGAAGTCGATCTGCTCATCCGGACCGGAGGCGAACAGCGGCTTTCCGATTTTCTCTTGTGGGAGTGCGCGTTTGCCGAATTTGTTTTTTTGCAGAAACGTTGGCCTGATTTTGCCGTCCCCGACCTTGAGAACGCATTGAAGGAATTCGGAAGGCGAGAGCGTACACGGGGTTCCTTGCCCGACGCGATTGCGGGATAGCTTACCTCGAACGGAGCACAGGAATGGCCGAAACTACCCCTCACTTGGCGCCGATTGTTGTGCTGGCCTTTCTCGGGGCTGTTTTTCTCGTGGGACTGAGCATCCTCGTCTTGCTATACGGTGCAGTGCGCCGTTCCAAGCGGTTTGCGGGCATCGGCAGTGCAGGTGCGCTCAGTATCGTCGCAGGTTACGTGCTCTTGCTCTGCTGTGTCTCGCTGGCGAGCAACGAAGTGGTCGAGCCACAGGGGGGATGGAAATACTTTTGCGAGATCGATTGTCATATTGGCTATTCGGTCTCCGGTGTGCGCACGGCTGCAGCCATCGGATCCGATACGCAGCAGGTGATGGCGCGCGGGCAATTTGTCAGTGTTCGCTTGAAGGTTTGGTTCAACGAGCACACCAGCTCGCTGACACGAGGCGATGGGCCGCTCACGCCTAATGCCCGGCGGGTTGTGCTTGTCGACGCCGGCGGCCGAGAGTACGCTGAATCTTCTGAAGGAGAAGCAGAACTCGCGTGTGTGGACGGCGGGGAAACAACTCTTCGCCGGCCGTTGCGCCCCGGCCAGTCTTTCGGGATGGATCTTGTTTTCGACGTGCCCAAAGACGCTTCCGGGATACGTTTGCTGATCACTGAGGACGACCCAGAAACTTTCCTAATAATCGGGCACGAGAACAGCCTATTTCACAAGAAGATCTATCTTGGCCTCGACTTAGCCCCCAGCATCACCTCTGCAATCAGCCCCTTACATTCGAACCAGTAAATCCTTACTGGCGGCCGCTCGTTTCTTGCCCTGACGTTTAGCCCTCGAGTGGCGTCTATATCCCAGGAGCGAGGAATGGGAACTATAGGACTTGCGCTGCCCTGGGAGATTAGAATCTCTGCCGTGCAGCGCGAACGGGAGATGCGAGTGGAACCTTCCGAAGACCTTACAGGCTGCCTACGACAGGCTGCAGCGCCTGCTGCGGTTAACGCCGCCGCTTCCGAAGATGCCGAGTTGGCGGCACGCTGCCGGGCCGGTGATCTGGTTGGCTATGAACGACTCTATGCATTACATGGCGCGCGCATGAAGAACGTGGCGCGCAATTTGCTGGGCAGCCCAATCGACGCCGAAGATGCGGTGCAGGAAACATTCTTGAAAGTGCAGCGGAGCATCGCGGGCTTTCGCGGGCAATCCAGTTTTGTCACCTGGACGTACCGCATTCTCATCAACACCTGCTATGACGCGCGCCGCAGCCGCATGCGGAAAAAAGAAGTGGCGAACGATGACAGCGAAGATTCGCCGCGGCTGGAACCGCGGGCGCCGGGCGCGCATCCTTCGCTGCGCATGGCGCTGGAACACGCGCTGGCCAGTTTGACGAAGCATCAGCGCGACGTTTTTTTGCTTTACGAAGTAGAAGGTTTCCATCATGCGGAGATCGCAGGGATGCTGGAGATTACGGAGACCGCTTCGAAGAACACGCTTTTTCAGGCGAAACGAAGCCTTCGCCAGATGCTTGAGCCTCCGCGTGGCAGCACTGTCGGGGGAACACGGTAAACGACGATGAACATTCAATGTGAAGAACGGGACAGAGTTTTCGAGGGCGGCACGCCGGCGGAATGGGCCGCCCTCGAAGCGCACAGCGCCAATTGCGCTGTCTGCGCCGAAGAGCTGCGAAGCTGGAAAGCGCTTGGCACAGCGGCACAGGAACTGCGCGACTACTCCGATGCACCTTCGCTTTGGCCGAGCATCGAGCGCGCACTCACGGAAGAAGCCGCCGCCAAGAAAAATCGCGCGGGGCGACGGGGCTGGTTCACCTGGAGCGGCGGTTTCACTCTCGGACTGCAAACTGCCGCGGCTGCCGCATTGGTGTTGGTCTTGACAGTTTCCGCCGGGTGGGTTTATTTGCATCGCTCGAAACCAGTGGAACCGGGTGACCATTCGCTTCTGAAGAGTTCGGCGCTTGCCGAGGTGGAACGCGCGCAGGCCGCTTATGAGCAGGCGATTGACAAACTCGCTGCACAAACGAAACCGCAACTTGAAAACCCGGCGACGCCTTTGCAAGCGAGCTACCGAGAGAAACTGCTCGTTCTGGACAGCGCCATCCGCGATCTTCGCGCGCAGGCCGGGATGAATCCGTCCAATGCGCAGCTTCGCCAGCAACTTCTGGCGATGTACCAGGAGAAGCAGCAGACGCTGGAAGAAGTTTTGGAGGAAAAGCGATGAGGTTGTTTTTATCGAATGGAAAAAGGAAACGCTTGGGCGGCGGGCACGTGGCTTTTCAGTTTGCGGCCGCTCTTCTTCTCGCCGCGAGTCCCGCGTTGGCTTCGGGAAACTGGCCTCAGGATGAAGTCACTCGCAATTTTGATAGGACTTTGACTCTAGGCGCGGGCCAGTCCGTGCGCATCGAGCATAAATTTGGCGAGGTCAAGGTTCACGGCGAATCCGGCCGCGACGTTAAAATTTCCGCCGTCATCCGGGCGCAGGCTAGCTCACATGAAGAAGCCGAGTCGTTCGCGCAGAAAATCCAGATCGAAGTGCATCAGACCGATCAGGGTGTGAGCATTCGTACGATTTATCCACCGGAAGAAAATGGATGGTTTCATAGCAGCAAGCATTCTTCCTGGTCCGTAAGTTACGACATCGCGATCCCGACTGACACTCCGCTGAATATCCGCAACAGCTTCGGAAGCGTTAACGTCGCCCGCGTTCACGGTCCGGTCGAAGTCGAAAATGGCTACGGCTCGGTCACCGTGCAGGATGCCGGCCCAGCGCATCTGAACAACTCTTTCGGCAGCATCGAGCTCACCGGCGCCGCGGGTAACGCCGTCATCAACGACAAGAACAGTTCGGTGCAAGTTTCTGACGTGAAAGGCACGCTTGAGGTGCAAGACCGGTTCGGCAGCATCACCGCGCGAAACGTTCAAGGGGCCGCGACTATCTCTGGCGGCAACGGAGCCGTCACTCTCACCGATGCCGGTTCGGCGAACATCACGACCTCGTTCGGGAGCGTGAATGCGCAAAACATCCGTGGCGACCTTTCTATTCACGACAACAATGGCAACGTGGATTTCTCGACCATCGGCGGTTCCGCAGACATCATCGACAGCTTTGGAAACGTGACTTTTTCCGGCGTGAAGGGACGCGTAAACTGCACCAGCAATAATGGCCGTATCACCGCCAGCGCTTTGACTGGAACTTCCGTGACTATTCGGGATTCCTTTGGAAATCTCGATCTGGAAAATGTCAGCGGCAGCCTGGACGCAGAGACCTCCAATGGAAAAATTACGGTTCGCGATGTACGCGGCAGCGTCACGCTCAAGTCTTCCTTTGGGGCCATCGAAGCAACCAACGTGCCCAAGGGCATCCGTGCAATCACAGGAAATGGAGCCATTACGCTCACCGACATTGGGGCTGACGCCTACGCGAAGACCAGCTTTGGCAGCATCTTGGCCGAACGCATCAACGGCAACCTTACCGCGGAAGACAGCAACGGTTCGGTCACCGCGCGAATCGTCAAAGGCGACGCCGGCGTGACTACTTCTTTTTCTGGTGTGACACTGGAATCCATTGGAGGAAGCATACGGGTGGACAATCAGAACGGCGGTATTTCCGTGATCGCCGTACGTCCTACCAGCGGCTGCCACGACATCTCGCTGAAAACGTCTTTCTCCTCTATCCGCGTGCGCATCCCCGAGAATGTCGGCTACAACGTTTCGGCAAGGACCTCGTTCGGCCGAGTTTCATCCGAGTTGCCGGTCACCGCGACGGGAAACATCGGTGGCGATTCGCTAAACGGCACGATCGGTGGAGGAGGCTGCCAGTTGCAAGTAACCGATTCGAACGGAAGCATTGAAATTGCCAAAGCGCCTTGAAGGGACTCCGCGTGCAAGCCGGCCTGTATTCGGCTCAGCGCAGGCTCACCGAACCGGACCTCGTGCAAGATCCATGGCAAACGCTTTCTTCAGAACGCGAGTCGCGGTTTCCGTTAGGTGATACTGGCCCAACTCGCCTTCGCTTGCAAAAGCAACATCGGTCACGTCGCTTCCCGCGCGCGGTTCCCCTCCGATACGCTGGCACAAATAATCCACAATGACGAAATGAAAGCGCGGCCCGGGCTTTCGGTCTGAATGCTGCAAGGTCTCGTCCGGGAATATTCGGTCAAAGACCTCAATGAGCTCCAATACACGCACATCGAGGCCTGTTTCTTCACGCAACTCACGCGCAACACCCTCTTGAAGGGATTCCCCGAGTTCCAGCGTTCCGCCTGGAATGGACCATTCGCCACGAAGAGGCTCGCCGCCGCGGCGAATCAGCAGTGCGCGGCCATTGTCGATGATCACGCCGCCCACGCCGACGACGGGACGTTCGGGGAATTCGCGTGAGGAAGTCACTTTAGGAAATCCGCCCTGGAGCAGTTTACAATCGAGGCAGCCGCGCCGCGCATAAGAGTTGACTTAGGACAACGCGGTATATAATACGCCATGGTGGCGGTGGCACAATCTGTGGGGCGCCGCCCTGCGAACAGTTCTACGGAGGATGGAGCCGTGATCCGCTGCCCTGAGTGTTCCACCGAAATCGACGTGGATGAAGACGAAGTCGAAGAAGGCGAAATCCTGAGTTGTCCAGAGTGCGAATCAGAGTTGGAGGTCTCGCAGACGCACCCCGTGCATCTAAACCTCATTTCCGACGACCTCGATGAAGAAGAAGAGGATGAAGAAGACGAAGCCGGCGAGAACGGCGACTTAATCAAGGAAGATGAGGAAGACGACGAAGAAGAAGAGGACGAGGAGTAACTGGCTTCGCCCCGCCTGTCCAGCATCCCCGTCCCTCAGCGCCGGCATCTAATTTGACAGGAGTGGACTGATGAAGAGTCCCCCGTGGGTCGTTCTCGTGGGATTGGCAGTGATGTTTAG
Organism: uncultured Acidobacteriota bacterium; assembly: GCA_963718945.1. Taxonomy (GTDB): domain Bacteria; phylum Acidobacteriota; class Terriglobia; order Acidiferrales; family UBA7541; genus Acidiferrum. The sequence continues at coordinate 384,610 of CAVRAJ010000006.1, forward strand.
CGGAATTGTTCCGGTTTTTGCCCAGGAGCAGGGGCCTGTCGCTCCAACTCCCCAAGCCCCGCCTTCCGCTCAGGCACCGGCTCCTGAAAAGCCGAAGAAACAAAAATACAGCCACGCCAGCGATTTTTTAATCATGGGAACGGTATTTGATCCAAAAGGTTACGCGTTTCCCGGAGTACAGTTTAAAGTTCGGCGCAACAGCGAGAAGAAATTCCGTTGGGAGGACTACACGAATTCACGCGGCGACTTTGCAGTGCGCGTGCCGCAGGGCGCGGAATATGAGATGGTGGTCCATGCGAAGGGATTCCAGGATCAAACGCGCGACCTGGATGCCAGGACAGGCGTGAACGAAGCACGCTTGGTGTTTCGAATGGAATCTGGAGGAGGAGAGAAGAAATGATGGCGCCAAAGCGATTTCTCTTGGTGACGGTGATTATGGCGTTGACGACACTGGCGGCCGCCGCTCAGGACGCCCAGCGGGAATCGCAACTCCGCACGGTCCACGGGGTGGTGATGGACAAATCCGAAGACCTGGTTTCGGAAAGCGTGGTTTTCCTCAAGAACACGCGGACAAACGTCGTTCGAAGCTCGTATACGGACACCACCGGCAAGTACCGTTTCAGCGGCCTGGACCCAAATGCGGACTACGAAATCCATGCGGAAAAAGCGGGTACCAAATCAGCGACGCACACTGTATCGAGTTTTGACAGCCGCAAAGATATCACGCTGAATCTGAAAATCGAAAAGAAGAAAAGTTGAGCGCGACGGATGGCGCGGGTTTTTCTGTGCCCTGGATGGGGGAGTTTTACTCGCCAGAGAAAACCAGCCGGTCCGGCTGTTCAACTGCAAGCACCCGTCTTCCGCAGAGTGACATGTACGCTAAAACGGGTGAAAGTCGAAAGAAACCATTCTGGGTGGAGTGGAATCCAAAGGGCGAGAAAGGCTTTCTGGAATCTCGGTCAGCCCATTTTTCGCATATCCGTTCTCTCAGGAGAGAATCGGAGTTCTGAGTGGATAGCATCTTGGGAGGCCGAGCCATTTGTCTCTACGAATCTTGTTTGCCCTAGTCTTGATAGCTCCAGCAGTGCTTGCACAACAACCGCAAGCGCCTACACCCGTTCCAGCCGATTCACAGGCGGATAAGACCAAGGACGGGAAGGAAGGGCAGGACAAAAAGACACCTGACGATCAGATTGGGAAGAGCAAGCTGGAGAAAGAAACGGGTACCGTAAACGACCGTATTTTCGAAGTGTTGCCAAACTATGGAACCGTTGAAACCTCCAAGAGTCTTCCACCGCTCCGCTCCGGGCAAAAGTTTCGGCTCGCAACTGCTAGTGTATTCGACTGGGCCGCGTATCCATTCAACGGCGTGCTCTCCGCTATCGCCCAGGCGAAGGATGATCCCAAGTCCTGGGGACAGGGCTGGGGTGCCTACGGGAAACGCTATGGAGAATCCTTCGCCGACAACAGCATCGGCACATACATGACGACGGCCATTTTCCCCAGTTTGTTGCATGAAGACCCTCGCTACTACCAGATGTCGCATGGCAGCTTTTCGCACCGCGCGTATCATGCCGTCAATCGGCTTTTCGTCACCCGCACCGATTCCGGGCACGATCGGTTTAACATTTCGGAGTCGCTTGGCAATGCCGTGGCGGCTGGAATCTCAAATATTTACCACCCAGCGGAGGATCGCACGGCAGGGCGAAACGCATCTACGTTTGCATTTCTGATTCTTTACGATGGCCTCTCCAACGAACTAAAGGAATTCTGGCCGGACATACGGCGTAAGGTGCTCCACAAAAATACGCCTTGAGAATGCGCGGGAGAGGCATCCTGGAAATCAGTTTGTGGCAGGCGCCAGAACTTGCACGGCATGCGGCACTATTTCGATCTCCACCGGCGTGGGACCGAGAATCTCGCCATCTCCATGAAACATACAGGGCCGGTCTATACTGAGTCTTGCAGATTGAACTCGGAACCGTTCAATATGCGGGCCACGTAGTTCGCCAGTTTTCAATAGTCGCGGTAGCAACGACAAAACCTGGAAAAGACTCACGTCATTCACAATCACGATATCAAGCCAGCCATCATCCAAGCGCGCATCCGGCGCGAGTCTGATCCCCGCGCCGTAGGTAGGGGTATTCAGGACGGCAGCGAGAAGTGCCTGGGTTTCTATCGATGGCGAGTCACTCTGGGGAAAATCCACTCTTACGCAAATGGGGCGAAACCCATACAGCGCTCCCAGGGCTGAAGCAACGTAGCGAAGTCTGCCGGGAAAACGGCGGAAAGTTCCGTTTGCGTGCCGCGCTGCTTCCGCATCCACACCCACTCCTCCACCGCCCGAATAGAGGCGAACTCGGCCGTCCGCGGTTCGAGCCCGCGCGAGATCTACCCACTTTGGTTGGCCGCGCAGAATCGCCTCAGCGGCAGAAACCGGATCCTCGGGCAACCGAAGACCGGCGGCAAAGTCATTTCCTCCACCCGCGGGCAGAACACCCAACACGACATCAGCGCCATAGGCAGCGTTCACCAATGCCTGAAAAGTGCCGTCGCCGCCAAGTGCCACGAGCAACCGCTTACCGCTCTGTATCGCGGCGAGCGCCGCCGATTCGAGATCCTCTGTGCTCTCGCTGGAAAAGAATTCTGCCGGAACGGAGGCCGCCTCGAACACTTTTCGAATTCGCGGAATTAAAGAGCGGGCGCGCCCGCCGCCAGCGGCGACGTTTGCAAGCACAACTGCCGGCAGCAAGGATGAAATAGGGCTTGGCTGGGCCAATGGGTCTGCCGTCCTGCTCAATCAGTTCTAGGTCTGGCAATAAGAACGCGAAGGCAGAAGAGCCGGGGTTCCCCTCTCTAAACACGCTGCGAAATTCGGGTGCCGGGAAAACCGCACTCTCATCACCGCGCAATAAACCGGCAGATTACCCTCTAATTCCCATCCTCGGTCGAGGGTACCGTTGATGTCGTAGCGACTATGGCAGCGACGTCGTTTTCAGAAAGAGATTGGTTGAACGCTGGAAGATCCTCTTTCAGGAGCTTTTTGTAGCCCTCAACAGCTCCAGCTAATTCGGACTCAATCGTCTTCAGCAACTCCAACTCTGTATCAGTAGGGGCGGAGTCGGCGCCCCCTGCAACGTCGCCGCCGCCGGTACCGACCTCGGCGTTCATCCATATCAGGTTGAGATAAACCTTGTCAGCCTCAACGAAGTATTTGTCGTCGCTGTTGGCTTGTTCCGGTGTCACCAACTTGAACTCAATGGTCTGCAGTTTCTTATCCATGGTATCGACGATCTTCAAGAGTTCGGCCTTGCGCTTGGTTTGCGCTTGATCCTGCGCGGGCGCAGGCTCTGGTTCATCATAATCATCTGGCTCGGCAAAGGGCGGTCTTTCCTTCTCTTTTTTCTTCGGCGGACGAAGCATCGTCTCGATAACTTCCATTTGCTTACGCAGCCATTCGATCTGGTTGACGGTATCGGAAGTTTGTGTGATGTCGTCGCGGATTCGGAGAAGCGTTTTCACTGAGGATTCAATGCCCTCTTCCGGCGTCGAAATGCGCGGATCCGGCAACACCGTCAGCGGCTGGGTGAAGGATTGGCCTGCCACAGTCAGACGCACGGAATACTTGCCGGGAGCCACCAAGGGTCCGACTTCAGCTGGTTTGATTCCCCAGTGTGTGATGGGCCGAGAGTCGGCGTCACGGAAACGAGGCTCGATCCAAATATGCTCGTCTTCGGAAGGCGCGGTACGGAGCGCAATCAGCCGTGGCGATTCATAGTGCATATCCCACTTCAAGCGATTGATGCCGGCGCGTGCTTTCGTTTCTAGTTTGCGAATCGTTTTGCCATCGGGACTCAGGATTTCCAGTTGCACCGGTTCCTTGGGCGCTGACTTTAACTCAAAATTGAGCATGGCCTGGCCGCCGTGAAGAAATCGACGCGCGGGGCGCGGCTCAAAGAACACCGTGGGAGCATCCGAGTGGTTTTTTGCAAGCTGTTCGAGAGGCGTGATGTCGTCGAAGATGTAGAGTCCGCGCCCGTAGGTTGAAATCACCAGGTCGTGAAAATCCTTCTGCACCACCGCCCACGTTACAGGTGCGTGGGGCAGTCCAGTCTGGAACGGCGTCCATTGCCCTCCGTCATCCAGCGAGTAGTACAGACCGTTCCCTGTACCCGCAAACAATAGACCCGCGCAGTTAGGATCTTCGGCGATGGCGCGCACATACGCCAGAGGATGCTTTGGAAGATTGCTGCTGATCGGCTTCCATGTTTTGCCAAAATCCGTTGTCTTATAAAGGAAAGGATCGCGGTTATCCATGAGGTGAAAATCGACCGCGATGTAAGCAGTTCCAGCTTCAAAATTCGAAGGGGCGATACTTGTGATAGTCCCCCAAGGAGGCAGTCCCGAAATGTTCTTGGTGACGTTCGTCCAAGTGGAAGCGCCGTCTTTCGTATACCAGACCTGGCCGTCATTCGTGCCTGCCCAGACAAGTCCTTTCTGGATCTTGGAAGGAGCGATCGCGAAAACGACTTCTCCGTAGAATTGGCCCAGATTATCTCCGACGAGCCCTCCCGAGGGAATGATGCGGCTGGAATCCTGCGTCGAGAGGTCCGGACTCGTCACTTTCCAGCTTTGGCCGCCGTTGGTCGTTTTGAAAATGACCTGGCAGCCGTAGTAGACGGTATTGTGGTCGAAGGGATCGATGGCAAGCGGCGGAGTCCAGTGGCATCTATATTTAATGTCGTTCGGCGGTGAGTCAAGAGTATGAAGATATGGACTTACGGAGCGAGCCTCTTTGGTCCGGGCGTCCCAGCGCGTCACTTCGTCCCCATAGCAAGTGGCCCAGACGATGTTGGGATCGGCCGGATCCGGAACGGTAAAACCGGATTCGCAACCCCCCATGTGGCGATCCCATCCCGTTTCCTGCGAGTCCGTAGGTACGCTTGAGCCGCGCATGTTCCCGTCATCCTGCATGTTGCTATAGAAGTCGTACGGAATCTGGTTGTCGACGTCCACGTGATACATCTGTCCGATCGGCAGGGTGACGCGGTGAAAGCCCCGGCCGTGAACAGTGGTGATAATCATTCCGGCGTCATCCGTAATCACAAATCGATCGGGGTTCAAAGGATCCATCCAGATATCGTGAGTGTCTCCTCCCCAGCGGACTTCTTGAAAATTCAGGCCTCCATCCAACGATTGATGGAACGAGCTGTTAGCCACCAGGACTTCGCTGTCATTTCCGGGCGAGACCGCGATTCGGATGTAGTAACCCGCGCGCCCAATCAAAGCTCTCTGGTAATTGACCGCCTTCCAATGGGCACCGCTGTCGTCCGATCTCCATACGGAGCCTTGGTCCTTCGTCTGTATCAACGCGTAGACACGATTTGAGTTTGTCGGCGCAACGGCCACATCAATCTTGCCCAGGGGTGAATGCGGCAAGCCATGCTCTTCAATGTGGGTCCACTTCGTCCCGCCGTCGCGCGAAACGTAGACACCACTGCCTGGGCCGCCGCCAAGTTCGGCCCAGGTGTGCATTTCCACTTGCCACATTCCAGCGAAGAGCACCCGTGAATTGTGCGGATCCATGGACAGGCCGGAGCAACCAACGTTTTCTCCAGCAAAAAGCACGCGTTCCCAGTGCTGGCCGCCGTCCATTGTACGAAAAACGCCGCGTTCTTGCTGCGGCCCAGTCGTGCGTCCAAGAGCACAGGCAAAAACAATGTCAGGATTCGAGGGGTGAACGATGATTCGCCCAATGCGCCCGGTCTCTGGCAAGCCCATGTTGGTCCACGTCTTCCCAGCGTCCGTGGATTTATAGATTCCATTACCTATTACATCGCTGTCGCGGATCGCCCACGCTTCGCCTGTTCCGGCCCACACGACGCTCGGGTCGGATGGTGCAACGGCAAGCGCGCCAATGGCAGTAACAGGCTCCTTATCGAAGATTGGCGTCCAGCGGTTGCCGCCGTCCGTCGATTTCCATACGCCGCCGGAGGCCGCTCCCGCGTAGTATGTGCTGGGATCTCCGGGCACTCCAGCGACGGAAGCGATGCGGTTGCCAACTCGCGGCCCGACGAAGCGGAATCGGAATTGACCGTCTTCATGGGCTTCCTGTTGTTGTGCGTGTACCGTCGAAACGCAACACGATGCAGCCAGCAGTGCGAGACAAATCTTCCCGCTTCGAATGAGCGCCACAGAAACCTCCAGAAAAGAATTTTGGAATTCGATGTCCCAAGTCAGACTGGAGTACGCCGAACGCGCAGAGTATACATTATCCTCCTCACAGTTCGCCGCAGATCCAACACCAATTGGTCCTGGGCACTCGCAAAGGAGTTTTTGCGGGGTATACGGAACTCTTTCTTTTGTGCCTCCAAGATCACGCAAGAAATTTGCGAAACAAAGCCTATAGAAGGTTGCAAACAGAAAGCGATTGCGCTGCGGTCTCGAGCAAGCTCCAAAACGACTCATTCTCTTTGAGGGAAGGGCCAGTCCAGCGACACCGCAGCCTATGCGGAGAGACTGCGGCATGGGAGCCGAAAGGTCTCGTGTGGATTGGTGCCGGCGGGGGGAATCGAACCCACGGCCTAGGGATTATGAGACCCTCGCTCTTCCACTGAGCTACGCCGGCACAGAGACAATCCTTAATGCTACGGAGTCTGTCGCAAAGGTGTCAAGCATTCCGGCGCTATCCTATATTTGAAATGCTTTGCTGCGACAGGATCCGAAACGGAAGGTCAGATGTCACAAGCTTAGTCACGCTTTTTTCCTGCTTTTTTCCGCTCACTTTTTGCCCCGCAAATTGTTACTCTTTATAGTATATTATCTATTATATAAGATTGCACGCTGTCTCGTCAGCGCCGGCATCTTAATGGCGTTTTTGCCTTTTGGAGACTCCCTTTTCCGTCTTAAGTTCTTTGTTCTCCGCACTTGCAAAGATCACCGCATTTGCACAATTTTAGTGCAAACAAGCGCCTTAGAATCAACACTCGCAAAAACGCATCAAGACAAATGTCTTTAACTATCCTTAGAATGAACACTTACAAAAAAAAGGGGATCCCCGGTCACAAACATCGTCCACGTTTGGCTGTTGGCGCTGAATTGTCCGACAGTGTTGTCTCGATCTATTCGTTAACCACCTGTGCCCAACACATCTCCGCCCTGGGGCGAATTCGGATTCCGTCGTCATCCCCATCAACACAGGCTCGGAGGTTTAGGCGAAGCATAGATATTCTTTGAATATCCTAATCCACCAGTTCGACTCCCTATGGGAGTAGCCTGTCCTCGAGTCCCAAGGCTGCTAGTACTACTGTACTGTTGACCCCAGAAGTCCTAAAACCTATTCTTCTCGTGCAGTGAACGGGCGGTCCCATCACGTTAGGCGAAGGCCTGGCGAAGGGGCCGGTCGGGTATGTGTGTACCTATACGGAACAGGTCCGTAGCGCGAGCTACTTGCACATCCCTGTAGTTAGGGATAGAGTGTCTCTGGGTGTCTTCCATCCCCGGAGGCAAAATGTCCAAGAAACTCGTGGTAGTGTTGCTCGTCATGCTGGTATTGGTGGCGGCAATGGGCCTGAAGACGATAGTTACAACGCACGGAGACGGCTCCATTTTGATGGCGGCTGGATCAGCTCCTGCGCCACCGACACCGTACAAGGCCGGAAGTGCGCCGGCACCGCCGACGCCCTATCGGGCAGGCAGTGCACCGGCACCACCGACGCCCTATTGATTAACGCGCAGTATCCGCAGATGCTGGGCTAGATTTTCTGCGGGGCGGGGATCAAGGGCGTAGATTGGCTAAAGCGTGCTTGGTCCGTTTCAATATTTCATTTGGTTCCTAGGCCTTCTCTGTGAAGCCTTGGTATTGGTGTGCGCGCTTAAGAAACACGCGTTCCGTCGATACCTCCTCCTAAATTTGTACATGGGAGGGTTGTTTGTTTCTGAGCTTGCGCGCTATAAAGTGCTTGCTGAGTATGGCTTCAGCTCCAAACAATACCTGTACTTTTATTATTACTCGGACGCGATCCTCACAATCTTCCTTTTCTTTGCATTGAGCACACTTTACTCCCACGTTTTCAGCGAGATGAACGCAGAGCGTTATGTGAGAATGGGTTCGCTCCTTCTTCTTGCCGGGACCGCTCTCTTCAGTTATGCCGTGGTACAACAATCGACTGCGAAGCTAGTGACGCATTTCGTTGTGGAACTCTCCCAGAACCTTTATTTCGTGGGGTTGGTTCTCACCTACGTGCTGTGGGCGGCCATTCTCAAGCTCCGCGAGACCCGCACGCGTCTCATCCAACTCGTCCTCTCTTTGGGCGTTTATTTTAGTTTGATTGCGGCCAACTATGCGATTCGAAATTTGTATCCGTCACTGAGCTCTGTGTTTGTTCCCCTCGTTCAGGTGTTCGGGACATTCCTCCCGCTGGCTTGGGCCTATGCCTTTTGGCAATTACCCGAAGAGGCCCGCCTGTCTCCTGCACGGCTGGCGGTGATCCCCCGATGATGGCCGGAATCATTCTCGTGTGCTCTGTGGTCTTCTTGCTGCAGTTCTTTGTGTCTTATTGCCGCTCCTTGATCGCAGCTTCGATCAAGCATCCTCTTTCTGCAGAAGTGCAGGACGTTACCGGGATTAGGGCTGCGGCGGCGGGTGAGGATTTCACTCGCGTAGTTCAACTCTTGCATCTCTGTCCGGACCGCCCGGAAGATCGCAGCGGGATTCAAGCTATTGGGGCCTACTTCAGTCTCCTCGGCTTTGTTCGCGCCACCATTGCACGAATCGTCCCTTCCTTGCGCACATGGACGGAGACGGAACGCGGCCAGTGTACTTATTTCGCGGCTGTGACTCTCGAACGCCGCATCGCCTTCAGTAGAGACATGTTCGCCCAGCAGTTGGAGTCGTAGGGATCCCTCTATCAGGCGCCTCGTCCCGGCGCCGTCCGATGTCTCATTCGCCACATCCATTTCCCATTCCTGGCTTGACTTTTTCAGGCTCGTGGTAATCTGACATTGTTCCCTCCTCACCGGAGTGGAAGCGTCCGCAGCGCAAAAACGACCGGTGACAAAAACATGCTTGCAGTGTGGCGCCGTACTTCCTTCGAGAGTACGCGTCTGTAACTTTTGTGATTCATCCCTTGAGCTAGATTCGTCTCTCCACGAGGAGAATTCTGCTCAAAATACAGGGCAAAAACCTGACGTAAAAATAATCCGAAATCACGCGCTTGCCGGATCCCAAGATTCAGATCCTGCCTGGCGTGGCGAGTTGGCCGGTCGCCTTCAGGCGTACCGCGCTCGCCGGCGAAGGGTTGCGCCTAATCTCTCTCAATCAGAGCTTCCCTTCGAAGCGCCCGCATCAAATCCACCGGTTCACGCTTCGGTGGCTGTTGCCGAGGCTCCGCCCGTTGCGGAGGAGGATTTCTCATTCACGATCGCGATCGGCCGAAACGCCGCGACGCGCGAAGAGTCGCGCATGGTCATCGATGTTTCGCTGCCTCCCGTAGCAGACCCGGGATTCGAACAAACTCCTCCCGTAACGGAGGCCTCGGAACACGACGGTTTGTATCCAGTGGCCTCCATCGATGAGCGCAGAATTGCCGGATTGATTGACGCCGGATGCCTGCTCTTCGCCTATGGCGGATTCCTCACGCTCTTTGGCTCGCTTGGTGGACAAATTACCCTCAGTAAGTTGAGCGCGGCCGTATGCCTCACGACATTCGTGATCGTCTACCTTCAGTATTTCGCTCTCTTCACGGTTTTTGGCGGAACGACCCCCGGCATGATGCTGCGGGGACTGCAAGTGGTCAGTTTCTCGGGCGAACCGCCGGCGCCGCGGCAGATGCTTTGGCGAAGCGCGGGCTATATGCTTTCCGCGGGCACTTTTTTCATGGGGTTTCTGTGGGCTATGTGGGATGAAGATGCCTTGACCTGGCACGACCGTCTGTCACGCACATATCTCTGTCCGGCGCCAACGTTCGCCGACATGGACGCAACGCACGTCGCGCATACCCGCTGATCTCGGCGCGTGACTCAGGATTACTGGAAAATGCACCCTAAGAGAGGCAAGCGCGAGCGAGGCGCACTACTGCTCTTAAGCTGAGTTCCACATCGGCTTCAGTGGTCGCCCAGGAAGAGACGCTGACTCTCATTGCAGATTTCCCTTGCCACATCGTTCCGCCGCACCAACATGTGCCATCCTCTTGAACGGCGCGGATTATCCTCTGCGTGGCTTCAGCGCTGCCGAATGAAACGAGTACTTGGTTGATGACTACGTCGTTCAGAACTTCGAAGCCTGCCTCGCGAAATCCCTCTGCGAATCGTTGCGCGTAGCCGCAAGTTCGCTCAATTAAGGAACAGAGACCCTCTCGCCCCATCGACTTCAGTGCCGCCCACAATTCCACCCCTCGCGCTTTTCGAGACGCCTCCGGCGTGTGATACATAGGTTCTCGCTGCGCGCCACCCTCCAGGTAAGCGGCCGTCATCGTCATCGCGGCACGCAACGCCATTCCTTCTTTCACCAGCACTATCCCGCTATCGTAATTGACGTTTGGCCATTTATGAGCGTCGGTGGCCCACGAATCGGCTTGCTTGAATCCTTCGGTCAAATGGCGATACTTCGGCGAGACAGCGGCCCACAAACCGAAAGCTCCATCCACGTGAACCCACGCCCCTTGTTCATGCGCTTTCTCGCAGATTTCAGCGGCGGGATCGAAGGCTCCGGTGTTCACGTTGCCGGCCTGGATGCAGAGAATCGTGCGCTCGCTGAGGCGCGGCAGTTTGTCCGAGCGCATTCGCCCCTGACTGTCCACTTCCACGCGCGTCACACGCTTTTTCCCGAACCCTGCAAGACTAAGCGCCTTCAGGAGAGAGGTATGAACCTCGTCGCCGACCACGACATCGATGGGCGGCGCTGCAAACATCCCGTCGTCCTCGAGATTCCAGCCCATGCGAGCTAAAAGGGCATGACGCGCCGCCGCCAGCGCCGCAAAATTCGCTGTCGTTGCGCAGGTTACAAGCCCGCCCTCGCAGTTCTGCGGAAGACCAAGCGCCTCGCATACCCAGCCAAGCGCCACCTCCTCTAACTCCGCGGCAACCGGCGACATGACCCGCAATGCCGCGTTTTGGTCCCACGCGGCCGCTAGCCAACTTGTCGCGAGAGAAGCGGGCAAGGCTCCGCCAATCACGAAGCCAAAATATCGACCGCCCGTTGTTGCTACTGTCGCTGGAGAGCCGAGTTTATCCAGCCTCTCGAGCACCTGCACTGGATCGCACGGCGATGCGGGAAATCGTTCACGGAATTTGGCCAAGTTCTGAAGATCCTTTTCGGCGGGGGCGACCGGGCGTTCATCAATAGCCGCCACGTATTTTAGAGCTCTAGCTGCCGCTTCTCTCAGCACTTCATGCCCACTGGGAATTTCCTTGCGATCAGTTTGCATCGTTATACCGGCCTTTCAATCCTGCTTGCGCCCATGAAAAAACACACCAGCCACAACCGGGTGCCAAGGTCAGTCTCTAAGACTAGGGGATTGAAAAGGGAAGGAAAGAGCCGAATTGTCTTTTACTTCTTTATGACCGCTTCGTCGGAAGCAATCTTTCCATCACGGATAAATATAATTCTGTGCGCGTGCTGCGCGATATCATTTTCATGCGTGACGAGAATAATCGTGTTGCCTTGGCGGTAGAGATTCTCGAACAAGGCCATGATCTCTTCGCCGGTTTTCGAATCGAGGTTGCCGGTCGGCTCGTCCGCGAGGACAATCGACGGGGAATTCACAAGGGCTCGGGCGATAGCCACACGCTGCCTCTGGCCGCCTGAGAGTTCGTTCGGCTTGTGACTCATCCGGTCCACCAAATCCACGCGTTCCAGAGCTTTTTTGGCCTTTTCGAGACGCTCTTCCGCCGGTGTGCCGTTGTAGATCAGCGGAAGCTCCACGTTGTGCAGCGCCGTGGCGCGAGGCAGCAAATTAAACGTTTGAAAAACGAAACCAATTTCTTTGTTCCGGATGTAAGCGAGCTCGTCATCGTCCAAATCGCTTACCAGGCGTCCGGCAAGCCAGTATTTTCCCTCGCTGGGAGAATCCAAACATCCGATGAGATTCATGAGCGTGGATTTTCCCGAACCGGAAGGCCCCATGATAGCCACGTACTCACCTTTGCGGATTTGCAAGTCCACGCCGCTGAGAGCGTGCACCTTCTCCGAGCCCATCTCATACACTTTCGTAAGGGCTTCGGTCTTGATCACGATACCGGAGCTGACCAAATCCTCACGGTACGAATCCGGTGCTGTTGTCTCCACGGGCATTCAAATGTCCTCGTTTAGGTTGTGCTGCGTCAGCTCTGCTGGTCGTCCACTTTCTTCGGCGCGGAGTTATCCACTTTCACGCTCGCCTCGGGCTTCAGCGTTCGCAACGCCTTGTAGCTCCCCACAACGATCTCATCGCCCACTTGCAGACCCTTGGTGACTTCGATGTTGGTAATTCCGGTGATTCCGGTTTCCACCGGACGGAAGAAAGCTTTCTTTCCGTTGACGACGAACACGCCCTGTACCTCGTCCTTATTGGGATCGCCGGGCGAGGAAGGCGGAGGAGCCGCAAGCGTCACTCCTGAAGTTCCTTGCCCCTTCGCGTTTTTGGCCGCTTCTTCCAAATCCTTGCGCGTGCGTACCGCGAGGGCCTGGATCGGGATGGCGATCACGCTCTTCTTTTCCGCGGTCTTGATTTTTGCTGTGGTCGAAAGTCCGGGCCGCAAATTGTCCGGCGGTTGCTCAAGTCTCACGACTACTTTGAAATCCTTGGCTTCCTGAGTGCTCGTGGTGGATTGCGTGGTCGCCAGGCCCGAGCTGCGTAGCGTCGCTTGCGAACCAATCTCCGTTACCTTGCCCTTGAACACTTTCCCGGGCAGCGCGTCAATGGTCACGTCCGCATCTTGCCCCAGCCTCACGTTAATGATGTCGGTCTCGTCGACCTTCACCTCCGCGGTTACCACGGACATGTCCGACAGCGTCATCAAGAAACTGCCGTTGGTATTCGTAATGCCAGGCACGACGTAGTCACCCACGCGCTCCGGCAAGTAGCTCACGATTCCATTGATCGGCGATGTGTACGTGGTCTTCGACAATACATCGTTTGTCTTCACCAGCATCGCTTTGTTCTGATTTACTTGCGAGCGCGTCTGCTCCAGTTGCGCTTTCAGCGACTGTACCTTCTCTCGTGCTGAATCAACCGCCGCGACTGCCCCGTCGTAGGTCGTCTTTCGCTGATCGAAATCCTGCTTCGCTATCAACCCATCCTTGAAGAGCCCTTGCCCGCGCTGCCAATCGAGCTTGGCCTTCTCCATGTTCGCCTGCTGAGAAACCAAGTCCGCCTGCGCTGCTCTGTAACTCGCGTCAGCCGCTTGCACGCCGTCTTCCGCCGAATGGATGGCAGCCCCCTGCGCCTGCACGTCCGCGCTTGCCTGAACGTTTTCTTGGAGCAGGAGTCTGTCGCCCTTCTTGATGTGGTCGCCTTCCTTGACAAGGATTGCAGTGATTCTGCCGAATCCCTGGGCGGTCACATTGGTGTAGGTCGTCGGTTTAATCTCTCCAGAGGCCGTTACCAGCGAAACCAAATCCTCTTGCGTCGCAACCTTGGCAGTCTGAACCGTCACCACACCCTTGTTTGCCTGATTGACGCTGAACACAACAATCCCTATCAGGACTCCGGCCACGATTGCGCCAATCACTACCTTTTTCCACGTCTTCATTTGGTTCCTCTTCAATTCGCCCTGGAAGGGCTACTCTAAACGTCTCCGGGACAATCCGCGCCAGCGGGAACACAATTGCGCTATTCTCCAGCTCGTCCTCTACATTACATACGCCCTTGTGGGTCGAAATGTTTCGCCAGAGGATGCTGCGCGCTAAACGGTGTGGCTTCCCAGCGGGAGCAACTCGGCCAGCCACCTGCAAGCTAGCCCCGAATCTCTCCTACATTCTAGATTCAAAACAACCTAAATGGAAGGCTTCCTCAGACCACGTACAGCATTCCCTCGCGAAAAACCGACCTCTCACTTAAGACGTATCTCAGCTCAGTTTGTTACTGGTGGCAGCCATTCCTAGCAGATTTTTTGGCCGCCTCGGCCAGTTGGTTTGATGCTATACTTTCGCTATTCGCCGGGCAGTTCTCTCCGAAAGCCGCTTGCGGAGAGGCACCTGTTGATAGACCGCGGAGAGGTGGCAGAGCGGCTGAATGCGGCGGTTTGCTAATTCACCCTGACCTGTTCGCACGGACCGATTTTCCTTTGTTTTGTTTGCATTAGACAGTTCGCAGTCGCAGCGAAATACCCTCATTTGCGGTCTAAAGTTCAGCAAATGTTCAGCAGGAAGTGCTCCGTTTTTAGCGTCGAAACAACGGTTTAGCAAAATTCCCCGTTTCACACCCTGGTGTTCGGAATCAAGAGTTATGTTCGGGTGAGATGCCCCATTTTCGTGCAAAATGGCCCCATTAAGGAGCATCTGTACAACGATTGTGCAACCCACCAGGCTCCCACAACCAACAGACGATGAGGCCAATATTTGGACAGGACCTGCATGCTTGGGCATCATCACTCCAACAAGTTTCCCAGAACCCGTTTCTCGCCAACTTCCAGATTGCTGACCATCCGTTCGGGACTCTAGTTAGCTTTGTCCTCTTTTGCGGAATCGGAATTTCTGCGGCATCGCTGGATTTGAGCTAGAATGCAGCACAATTTCGCGAGTCAGGTACCCGGGAACGAGTGCCCGAGAGGACTTACCTTGGGGAATGAAGCTAGCCTAATCGCGCTGATGGAGGCGGCTGAAAGCGGTAGTAAATCGGCCGCCGACGGGTTGTTCAGCGCGCTTTATTCCGAGTTGCGGCGTTTGGCGAAGTACGAGTTAGCACGACATGGCGCACCGATGAGCCTCAGCGCGTCAACACTCCTTCATAACGCTTACATTGAAATCGCAGCGCAGGACGGGGCCTCTTTTCCGGATCGGAAGAGATTCATGACTTATGCGGCTCGAGTCATGCGTTGCCTAATCATTGACCACGCTCGGAGTCGTCGCGCTCAAAAGCGCGGCGGGCGATTCGAGATCACTTCGCTTGAAGTGGAGATCGAAGATCCGCCAGATGATCAGAAGCTCGCCCGGATCAGCGAAGCGCTGGACGAATTGGCCAAGGTCGAATCGGCGCTTGCTGAGATTGTTGACCTCAAATTCTTTTGTGGTTTTTCGTTTGCCGAAATTGCTGCAATGAGGGACGTGTCCGAACGGACTGTCCAGCGCCAATGGGAGAAGGCGCGCATCTATCTTCACGGCCGAATTCGCGGTGACCTGGAGGATTGACGAATATGCCCGCAATGAAGCCGGAGCGATGGTGGGAGATTAGTCCGTATCTGGACCATGCGCTCTCCTTGCCAGAGGCGGAGCGCCCTCGGTGGTTGGCAGCCTTCCGGACGCGGAGACCTGATCTAAGCGAGCTCCTTGAAAAACTTTTGGAGGATCATCGAACACTAGCCCAGGAGAAATTTCTGGAGCAGGAGTTGCTGAGTTCAATCGATGATGCCTCTTTAGCGGGAAAAACAGTCGGAGCATACAAGCTCATATCGCGCATTGGAGAAGGCGGCATGGGCAGTGTGTGGCTCGCAGCACGAAGCGATGGACGTTTCGAGCGGCGCGTGGCCGTGAAGTTCCTTAATTTTAGGGTGGCCGCGAAGGGCGCGAATAGGTTCAAGCGAGAAGGCCACATTCTCGGTCAGCTCTCTGATCCGCATATCGCGGAATTGATTGATGCTGGAGTCGCCCCTAATGGGGAACCCTATCTCGTGCTCGAGCACGTAGACGGCGTTCCTATAGACGAATATTGCGATGAGCACGGCCTGGATGTCGTTGCGCGAGTCCGGCTGTTCTTGGATGTGCTCAGCGCGGTTTCGCGAGCGCATGCGAATTTGATCGTGCACCGCGACATCAAACCTTCCAACGTGCTGGTCCGAGATGATGGCCAGGTAAAACTCCTCGACTTCGGCATCGCGAAGCTTCTCGCAGATGATTTGAGTTCCGGGATGCCCACTGCGCTCACGATCGAGGCTGGTGGCGCCATGACTCCTCAGTTTGCCGCCCCTGAACAAATGACTGGCGAACCTATCACGACGGCGACAGACATCTATGCGCTTGGAGTTCTGCTTTACGTGATGCTCACGGGCCGGCATCCCGCCGGCGCTAACCCGCGTTCTACAGCGGATTTGGTCAAAGCCATCGTCGATACTGAACCTCTGCGCATCTCGGATGTGGTTGTCATTTTCGGCAAAGAAATAGACGCAGGGCAGATCGCCAGGAAGCGTGCCAGCACGCCTGACAAACTGCGACGGATCTTTCGCGGCGATCTCGATACTATTGTTGATAAAGCTCTGAAGAAGCATCCTCGAGAGCGATACAGTTCGGTCACCGCCTTTTCAGACGATCTGCGACGCTACTTGCAGCACGAAGCGATCAGTGCGCGACCGGATACGATTGCTTACCGCACGGCGAAGTTCGTTCGCCGGAATCGAATTTCGGTCGGTTTGGGCGCGCTGAGTTTTGTGGCATTGACAGCAGCGGTAGTGGGAATATCGCTGCAGGCTCATCGTGCGCGCACCCAGCGGGACTTCGCTTTCCGACAATTGGCGCGCGCTGAGCAATTGAATCAGCTCAATAGTTTCCTTCTCACCGATGCCGCGCCTTCCGGTATGCCGATCACAGTGAATCATCTGCTGGGTCGCGCCGAGCTGATGGTCAATAAAGAAAACTACGCGGATCATCCCGATGATCACGTAGAGCTCTTGATCTCCATCGGGGAGCAGTATCTCGCGCGCGGAGAAATACAGGAATCCGAGCGCATTTTGCAGGAGGCTTACGAACTCTCCAAGAAATTGCCTGACCTTTCCGTCCGCGCACACGCGGCGTGCGCTTTGGCCGTGCCTCTGGATCAATCCGGACAGCACTCCGAGGCCGAGGCTCTGATTCAAGAAGGATTTCGGGAACTTCCAGATGATTCCGCAGCCACGCTCGATCGAGTCTCTTGTCTTACCAACGGAAGCACAGTTGCGCTGGGAAATGGGATTACCGCGGAGGCAGTGTCTCGCTCGCTGCGCGCTCTGAACGCGCTCGAGCATTCGCCGCTGCATTCAGACAGTTTGCGGTTAACCGTATTGGGTGATTTGGCCGAGGCTTACACCATGAGCGGGCAATCCGGCAAAGCCCTGCCTCTGTATGAACAAACCGCTGCTCTTCTTTCCAAATTGGGCTATGACGACACGCGGACCGCAGTCAACTTATTTGAGGCCTGGGGATTTGCCTTGGTATTGTCCGGCCGGCTCTTCGATGCAGAGAAGACATTCAGCCGAGCTCTCGATTTCACACGCGCCAAGGATCTGGAAGACGCCGCGACGGCAGAACTTCTCCTGAAATACTCCAATGTTCTTTATGAGCTCGCGCGGTTCAAGGAAGCCCAATCGTACGGAGAACGCGCTCTCGCGAAAGCGAAAACCACGGGAGACCAGGTCACTCTGGAGCAAGCGATGCTGAACCTGGCGAGGATTTATCGAGAAGAGCGTGACTTTGACCGCTCGCAATCCATGCTTGATCAAGCGGAGCCCTTGCTTCGACGTGAGCTCCCTCCCGGACACTATGCTTTTGGCAAGCTCGCCGGTGACCGTTCCCTTCTTGCAGCACGCCGAGGTGATTTCGTTACCGCACTGCGCCTCAATAGTGAAGCTATTTCCATTATGGAGGCCTCAATCAAAGCAGGACGTCAGGGTTGGGTGGCCAGCTACCTCGGAGACAGGTCAGGATTCGAATTAGCGTTGCACGAACCGGAAAAAGCATACCAAGACATAGAAAGGGTGTTCGAGACACCCGGCATGCGGTCCGGCACTATTTCCGCGCCGGACGCACGGCTTTGCCTTGCCCGTGCTCGCGCGCTACAGGCGCTCGGGCGAACGAGTGAAGCTCAAGCAGCCGCCCGAACCGCAATAGACGAATTCGAGCAAACCGTCGGGCCAGACTACCCAGGCCTGCATGAGGCTCGCCAGATCGCAGGACTGAAATAGCCCTGCCCGGTGCAGGGTCAACCCCCTCGACATTTTTCTTCTTTAAATTTCGATCGACCCAAAAGGCGTCCTGCGACGCGAACCGCCGGTGGATCCGCTGAACAAGACCGATCTGCCACGTTGAGTGGCGAGTGGTATGAGCACAAGAAGCGGCTCCGGTCTGGCGACGAACCGTGCTTTGGCTATTCGTCTAAGTACTACTGGGCCAGCTATATCCAGCCATATTCCGAGCTAAATCAACTATTTTCCGCCGGCTTGTCGTCTTTTGCCCGTCAATTCCGATTGTCCTTGTAGAAGCCGAGAACCCTTCGTCCCTCGCTATCAGGAGGTCGCGTATGTCAAGTGTTGCCCAGAGCGCCCGCGCTGCAAAACCATTCTCTTTTTGCAAGAGTCGCAAGAGGGATGCGGGGAAGGAAGAATTGTTGAGCCTCCACACGGGACGCCGCGCGAAACCTTCACGGTCATCGCTGACGGGGATTCGCGGAATTGCGGTAGTAGCGGTCCTGCTCTCCTGCATCCCACGGGCCTCTGCTACTTTTCCCGGGCAGAACGGACGCATCGCTTACGCCATGTGGTCTGCGGAGGGAACTTCCAACCCATTGTTAAGTTCCAATATATTCCTTACCGATTTGGGGCAGCTTACGCAGTCGACCAGCATCGTGGTGGGATCGTCCACAGAATACTCTTATGACTACGGCCCGGCATGGTCTCCTGACGGTAATTGGGTAGCATTCATTCGCTCCGTTGCGGACGTCGATACGGTCGAGATCATCGGAAAGGACGGTACAGGTCTGCGCCAAGTACTGAGCGCCGCCGCGATTCCCGCGGCGCTTCCTTTTGTCAACGATGGACCACAGTACTTTCACATTTCCTCTTTGGCTTGGTCCCCGGATGGTCAGAGACTCTCCTTCTTTGTCAATCACGGCACAGGACTCGGGAGCGGGATTTGGACGGTCAATGTCGATGGGTCTGAACTAACTGAAACCGTGATAGGCATACGCGCGGATGGTGCCACCACGCTGTTGAGCCCTGTCATCAATTCTTCGGGTTACGCTGCCGACATTCGGCTCAGCTGGTCAGTGAACAATCAGCTGATCTTTGCTTGCAGCTTCCGCGTCGGGTCGTCAGCGGGACTGTCACTCGATCTTTGTCTCCTCGATGGTGCCACTGGAGCCATCAAGGAATTGCCTGTCAACTTTGCGGATGGGACTCAAACTATTTCCCGGAATTGGCCGGCGCTCGATTGGTCACCGGATGGCACAACAATTTTGTTCAATGCGGATATAGCTGCCTCCAATCTTTTTTCTCAACTATTCGCCACCAACGTAAACAGCAATGCTTTAGCTAAACAGATCACCAACACAGGCGGCGGTTCATGTCCCCCCCATGCCTACTCTGCGGCGCACTATTCACCAGACGGGCAGTGGATCGTTGCTGTCGTTGACAACTATGGTCCGGCCGCCCCGCTCGCGTGCACAAACACCGGTCAAGCTTTAGCAGTCTTCAGTGCACAAGGAAGCACTCCGTCTGTTATTACCGCGAGCGCGTCTTTGGTGGCCGGGGCTGTCAGCTCATATGACGCAGGGTCGGCGGTCCTGGACTGGCAGCCCATTCCCCAGGCCCTGACTGTCAACTTCGATGACGGCCACGGCGATCCGCTCAAAGGAATGAAAGTCGAGCTGCGCGATGCAAACGACAATATTCTCGACGGACAGCCTGTCAATACCATCGGAGGAACTTACGTCTTCCAGAACGGCGCATCTTACTTAGGTCCTGTCATCATCCGCGCAACCTTAATCGACAATACCGCGCCTTCCGGGTCGCAGCCCGCCTTTGATGTACGCTACGCCGATGCGGCGACAGAACCAGTGTGGATCGAAACCAAAGCCTTTCTAACGGGCCAGCCTCTTCTCCTTTCTTTTTCTTTTTCCTTCGCTGAACCGGAACTCTCTACTGCCGGACCCAACCTTCCAGAAGACGGTTTTACTCGTTTGGCGGATATGGCGGCGATTGCTTTTCGCGTTCACCAATACGTGGATTGGATTCGGGCGCGGCTCACGCCGTCTGCGGTCCCCACCGTTTCGTACTACACATTCGCTAGCGCAGACCCTGACACCATGGGCCCGCTCGTAGACCGAGCCTATTACAACCCGGCCAGCGCAAAAATCGTGTTCAATGTCGCGGAGTCCTTGTATGCAAATCGTGACGGGACGGGAAACGATGAAGGGCCTTTCGTCGAATGGCACGAATTTACCCATCATCTTCACAAAAATCTGATTAACAACCGTTCGAGCTGCTTCTCTCCTTATTTCGCGCATGCGGGTTATCCAAACCCTGACACCTGTGATTCGATGGATGAAGGGTTTGCAGAGTTTCTACCGACGCTCGCCAGCCGCGACATTATTGGTCCCTATTTAAGTTTGGGAGACGACGGCAGCTTAATAGTGAATAAAAATTCAACGTATAGTTACTATTGGAATCTCGAATTGCCAGCGTATGCTTGGGTGCAGCTCGGAAACTATCCAAACGGGAATCCTATCGGCGGAAGAAGAATATGCAGTGGCTGGACTGTTTTGGGATTTGGTCGTACGAAGCGGCAATACGTTACCCTCGGGAATCATTACCCCTAGTGGCGCAATCTCCGACGTCACATACGCCAACATTCGCCCGAACATTCCAATTAGCCAGCTCTGGGCCCAGTTGACTTCCACCAATCCCGCAACAGTGTGGGATATTCGAAAGTTCTTCGGTAATGCGCCACTTACGATTGATCTCGACGGCGACGGAGTGCCAGACGTCGCTCCGATTGACATTCCATTCTTAATGCATGGCTTCTACCCATTGACACTGACCAAAGCTCGGGCATCGGGAAGACCAACAACACCTACTTTTACGACATTGGCTATGCTCAGCGTCAGGGAGCTTTTGCACGCGACGCCTACGTCGGGCAAAGCGCTCATTACACGTACAATGCCGCAGGAACTTCGATTCCTCCTACGATTATTCCCCGTTACGACGTGCCTGCGATCCCAAATTCCAACATCGGGCTTACAGTTTTGGATTCCCTGGGCGCGCCCCTTTCCGTCGCAACCGCGAACCTGACCATCAACTATCCAGGCGGGCAAACATTTATCAGCCGGCAATTGGACAGCACGGGCCTCATGTATTTGGAACTACCTCCTTACTTCAACTACCTGCTGCCGCAGGGCGCACCTCTGCCGGCGTGCAATCCGGCTACGGACTTGCAAGTCACAGTCACCCTGAGTGTCACGGCTCAAGGACAGACTTCGACCACCACGCCGTCGTTCAACAACTGCACCTACTGGCAAGCCGTCGCGGCTGCAACGACACCCGCTGCTCTTTCGTTCACGTTGACAGTCCCCGTCATCGGTAATGGAGGTAGCGATACGATTCCGCCCACCACCACCCTCGCGCTGTCTCCTCTGCCCAACAGCGCAGGCTGGAACAATACCAGCGTCACCGCCACATTCGCGGCCACGGACAACACTGGCGGGTCCGGCGTGAAACAGATTACCTATGGCGCCAGCGGCGCACAGACCACTCCGAGCACCGTCGTGCCCGGCACCAACACCACGGTCTCGATCACCAGCGAGGGTCAAACGACTTTGGACTTTTTCTCGGTGGATAACGCAGGAAACACCGAAGCTCAAAATCAGTCTATCATCATGATCGATAAGACGCCTCCGACGATCACCTGTGGTTCTCCGGACGGCCAATGGCACACTGCGGATGTTAGCATCACCTGCACCGCCAACGACAATCTTTCCGGTCTCGCGTCCAGCGGCAATTTCGCTCTGGTCACCGCCGTTCCGCCTGGAACGGAAACCGCGAACGCCTCAACAGGTTCTCGGACGGTTTGTGATATCGCCGGCAACTGTGCAAATGCAGGGCCCATTGGCGGGAACATGATCGACAAGAAGGCGCCGACAATTACTCTCACCACACCTGCAAATGGCGCGACCTATTTTGCCAACCAAGCGCTCAGCGCTGCTTACGCCTGCTCCGATTCCGGATCCGGAGTTGCCGGTTGCGCTGGCACTGTTGCGAGTGGCAGTAAGATCGACACGACTCCGAACGGCATATCGACGCCAAAATCGTTCACCATCACCGGTGCGGATAAGGTCGGCAACACCACATCAGTGGTCAGCAATTACCTGGTCTCCTGTCACTACGTTGGAATCGGAATTAGTCCGTCGGCGGTGACTCCAGGGAGCATGATAACTGTGAGCGCGGATGTTATGTCCTGTACCGGCAGCTCTCAGACTGTGAGCGTAGAGTTTGACCTGGCCGGTCCACGGAGTCCCATCTCTTGCTCAAGCTCCAGGTCGGTGATGTTTACCAGCCCGCCTTTCACGATTCCGAAGGGAACGTCGAAGGCGGTTTCGTTCCCCTTCAGAGTCCCGAAGAACACGTGCCCGGGAACGTATTCCGTGACGTCGACAACGTTGATTGGCGGCGCCGCCGTAGACACAACTACGGCAACGCTAACCGTACAATAACGCTATAGTGTGACGTGCACTGAGTACGAACGTTCGCAGATCGCCTCGGTACTTGTGACTAGGGACCAGCAGATTCTGTTTGCACGTGCACTTTTGCTCTAGCCTGGATTCCGTCACGTATCACGTGCTAACCGGACGTTATTCCGAGCCAGAAGTCCGATTTCGGAACATGTTGAAACCGAGCCGAACTTTGTTTTGGTTCTTGGGTCACTGTTCTGTCGAAGATCGCCAAGCATTCGGCTTCAGAGTTCCTCAGACCGCCGCACCACCAAAACGCCTCGCATGAGGATTCGACTTCAGACCTCTATCTAATTAGCGAGTGACGGTTTCTGGAAATCGTCAACAGGCGGCGGTTTTCCGCCCTTCGCCGATGAATTCTTAACTCTTAGCCACACTTCGTATTCATTCTACTGAGGTTATCTAATTGATTTTTCGGAAGATCCATTTATTGGCGTTGGAGTTCAGCAATCGTTCAGCAATCGAAACGCGAGAACTATGCTAAACTCTACAAGCTAAGAGCCGGAGAGGTGGCAGAGCGGCTGAATGCGGCGGTTTGCTAAACCGTTGTAGGGGCCAAAACTCCTACCGGGGGTTCGAATCCCCCCCTCTCCGCCAGTATCAGTGGTTTCAACCTCATAATCACACCCTACGTGTCCCAAGTTCGCGTTCGGCCGGCCCAAGTCGTATTGCCCGTTTTAAGAACGTTCCGTTCTTCGCCATGCCTTGCTAGGCATAGCTGGCGGTTTCGCCGGGGTTCTTTTCACTCCGTTCTCTCGTGATTTGTTCCAGATATCCGCTCGTGCGGAACGCCTGCATGGGATCTTCCGGCAAGCCGCGCGATTTTCTCCATTCGCGAATGGCTGGCCGAACATCCTCCCAGAACGCACCGCGCAGAACTTCCTCCGCATCGACCAGCGAACATTCCGCTTGAAGCTTCGCGAGGCGCGCATGATCGACGAGAACTGCCCGCGCGTACAGTTCTTGAGCGGTGCACACGGTTTGAATCATCGCCTCGATCTTCCCTTTTAGGTTGTGGCTTTGGTCGACCATGTACACAATATCCGCAGTGCTTTCCGTTTCCCATTCGAACATCTTGATTTCGTGAAAGATGCGGAAAACCTGATAAGGGTCGATCGAGCCCAGCGTCAGATCGTCGTCCGCGTAACGCCGGTCGTTGAAATGAAATCCTCCGATCATTTTGTGGTGAAGCAGCCACGCCACAATCTGCTCGATGTTTTGTGTCTGGTAGTGATGTCCAGTATCCACCAGAACAAGGGCTTGAGGCCCGGCTCCCTTCGCAAGTAGAAAGGCCATTCCCCAATCCGCAATGTCCGTGTGATAAAAGGCTGGCTCGAAAGGCTTGTACTCCAGCAGCAACCGTTGTCCCGGCTTCAGAGCATCGTGGATTTCTCGGAGCCCTTCCTCAAAATAGCCGATGCGTTTGCGCACGTTTTGCGTGCCGGGGTAGTTGGAACCGTCCGCAAACCACGGCGAGACGTCTCGGCAACCCAAGGCATCCGATATCGCCACACAATCCAGAATGTGCCGAATCGCGATCTTGCGAATGCCATGATCTGGATTGCCAATCGAGCCGAACTTGTATTCCTGATTTTGAAAGACATTGGGGTTGATCGATCCGGCGCGGATGGCAAACTGTTTTTCCAACTTTTGGATCTCGGCCACATCTTGCGACCCCTTCGGCAAATCCCACTGAACATGAAGGGCCAGAGTTGGGCATGCACCGGTGGCAGCGTGAACCTGCGCGGCATCTCTGAACTTTTCCTCGATGGTCGCCGCGGCCGCGGCTTGAATGAACTTTCCGAAGCGTGTACCGGTGTTGGCAAATCCCCAGGAAGGCAGCTCAATCCTGAAATTGTCGAGCGCCTTCCATACAGCTTCGACCGCCTTATCGTTCATCGCAAAGTCTCCATTTAACCGGAGGGATTTGTAACCCGAGTCCGATACTAATCTGTTTCGTGGAAATTTAAAGGCGCAAGCGCACTCCCTGATATCACTTCCGCCCATTTCGCGACCGACTTCACAGTCACGCCTGTGGACGGGCTCCAGTCCTTCTCGCCAGCAGCCATCTGAACGGCGAAATTGCCAATAGTGGTGCTTTCCGCCGAGCCGAGAATAACCTCCAGACCTGTGCGCCGCGCCGTCAGCAGGTTGAGCAGACCATTTCTGCTTCCTCCGCCCACAATGAACAGCCGTCTGAGTTTCTTCCCTGTAATCTTGCTAATCCAGGCAAGTACCTCGGCATAGCGAGCCGCCAAGCTGTGAAAAATCGTGTTCGCGAGTGCTGCGCAGGAGTTCGCGTCATAGCCAAATTTTGTCTGGCCGGCACCTTCGAGTTGTAAGTTGATCTTCTCGATGGTCTTTCCTGGAACCATCAGTTGAGGATCATCGACGTCGATCAATGCGCTCGGCGCCGGCAATGCAGCGCAACGCGAAAGCATCTCTTGAAATGACCACCGGACACCCTGCTGTTCCCATTCATCCATGCATTGGCGGAGCAGCCACATGCCGTTCACGTTTTTCAAGAAGCAGATTCTTCCGCCAACGCCGCCGAGATTCGTAAAGTTCAAGGAGCGCGCATCGTCGCTAACGCAAGGTGCGTCGAGAACCGTCCCGACCAAAGACCACGTTCCGGAGCTAATAAAGGCCCAGTCCTCGCCAGTCGCGGGAATCGCCGCGATCGCGGAAGCCGTGTCGTGGCAGGCGGGGACAACGACTTTCGCTTCACGAAACGCCGGAAGGTTGGCGAACTCAGCAGTCACCTTCCCAGAGATCGACCCACTATGTACGATCTCTGGTGCCGCCGCCACATCCAGGTCAAGTTCGCGGAAAATCTCTTGGCACCAGGAATGCGTTCCCAGGGCAATGAGTCCGGTATGAGTGGCATTCGTATATTCGCTCACGCGCTTGCCGGAAAGACGATAGCTGATGAACTCGGGAAGGTTGACCCACGGCAAATGCGGATCGAACCCGGCAAGCTTGTCGGCGTACAGCTGGTAAAGCGTATTCAATCGAAGGATCTGAATCCCGGTCAAAGTGTAGAGCTGCGCAGGAGGTAACAGAGCGTGTACTTCGATTTCTGCCCTCTCTGTTCTGGTGTCCCGGTAGCAAAAAGGAGGAGCGATGGCATTCCCTCTCTTGTCCAGCCGAACATAATCGACGGCCCACCCGTCCGCGGCGATGCTCGCAATGCCTTCAGGAGCATGGGTCGCGCACGCGCGCAATCCGGCAACGACACCCTCAAAGATCGCGTCAAGATTCCAGCGCAGGCCGCCGTCCATCGGAACCGGCGCGTTCGAGAAACGATGAATTACCCGGATCTCGGGTTCGTCGCGATTCCAACGCAGGAGGGATACACGGCAACTCTGTGCGCCCAAGTCGATCGCGACTAGCGCTTTCCGTTTTGCAGCAAACTCCATAGGCCCTGTCGTTCCTTCAGCGGTTTCAATCGTCAGTCAAAAAAGACAGGCTTACCGCAGAAAAGCCTCTGTCAATCCGCCATCCACGGGGATCAAATGGCCAGTCGTGCAACGCGATTGCGGTCCAGCAAGAAACAAGATGGCCGCCGCGCAATCCTGGGGATCAATGGGCTGGTGAGTCAAAGTGCGCCTGGCGTAGAAATCCGCGAGAAGTGAACGGAGCTGTTCGTCGGAAGCACTCTGATCAAAAGGAATCGAATACTTGGCGAGCGACGCGATAACTCGATCGCGAGGAAACATCGTCGAACCTTTCACGACTGTAGCCGGGCTGATTCCATTCACTCGAACTTTCGGCGCGAGCGAAATCGCGAATTCGCGAACGAGATGATTCACCGCCGCCTTGCTCACGTCGTAGGCTTCGCTCCCGTGTTTCGGAACGACAGCGTTCGCCGAACTCACCAATACAACGCTCGCGCTTAGATCCTGCTCTCGAAGTATTTTCGACACTTCTTCCAGAAGACGGTGATTGGCCGTGACATTGATGTCTAACGTCTGTCCCCACTGTGCATCATTGATTCGCCCGTCCGGCGAGGAAGGAAAAACGGCGGCCGTGTTCACGATGATGTCCACGCCGCCATACGTCGCAACAGTTTCACGAAGTGCTTGGCGAATGGAGTCCCTGTCGCGAATATCGATGCCAACCGCGACAGCGCTTTCCTTGCCGCCAATCATTTGAGCCTCGACGGCAACAGTCTTGGCAGCCTCAAAGTCTTTATCGGCCACGACGACGTGCGCACCACGCTGTGCTGCCAGCCGCGCGGTTTCTCGCCCAACTCCGTTCCCGCCGCCAACAATCAGGCAGATCTGCCGGCTCAACTCCTTTTCTGGAGGCTGCCGGCGGATCTTTGCCTCCTCAAGCTTCCAATACTCGATCCGAAACGCTTCAGACGGCGGCAGCGCCACATAGTTGGAATGGACGCTGAACGCTTCCGTCTTCGCGGCCGGACCAGCTTGCGGCAGCACTGCCGGCTTTGCCTCCGAGCCCAATGCAGTCGCGCCTTCCATCACGTGAATCGCGTTCGTATAAAATTCGCCCGTGATCCGAGCTTCTGTTTTGTTCTTGCCGAAACTGAACATTCCAATGCTGGGTATCAGAACAACGGTAGGGTTGTTATCCCGCATCTTCGGGGAATCTGGCTGGGCAAAAGAACCATAGTAGCCGGCATACTCTTCTCGATATTTTTTGAGCGCGCCGTCGATCACCTCACGCAATCCAGCCAAACTCGGCTCAGGTTTCCAATCCACAAACAGCGGCCGGATTTTGGTCCTTATAAAATGGTCGGGGCAGCTTGTTCCGAGATGCGCAAGTTCCTGTGCCTCCGCCGAGTTCACAAATCGCAGAACCTCGGGAAGGCTGTTGAAATGGCCGATCACTCTTTGCTTGGCTGATACACTTCCGCGAACAAAAGGAAATATCTCATGAGCGAGGACGAGATGATTCTCCAGCGTGGCAGCACGGCTCCCGCCAAACAACTTCGCTCCCCGCCGTTCCATATGATCCGAGACAAATTGCCCGAGTTGATCGATCATGGCGATGGTGTTCAAGTAGCACTCGCGTTGCGTCTCTCCCCAAGTGAAGAGCCCGTGGCCGCCAAGAACGATTCCATCGCAGTCCGGCGTCTGTCTGATCGCATCTCGCAACATCATGCCTAGCTCAAAACCAGGCCGTTGCCAGGGCAGCCAGATCAGCTTGTGAGAGTAATCGCTATTGAACTCTTCCATTTTCTCCCGGCCATTCGCCGCCGCAGCCAGGGCGATTCCCCAGTCCGGGTGCAGGTGGTCGACGTGTTTGAACGGCAGAAAAGCATGCAGTGGGGTATCAATCGAGGCCGCCACCGCATTCGTGCCGAAAACACACAGTGGATACAAACCGACCATCTCATCTTCCGTATCGGCCCCTCGGTAACGCCCGGCAAGTCCGTGCAACTTGTCCAAATAAAGCGTGGCAAATCCATTTCGTTGGATGCTGCCGATGTCGCCGCCGCTCCCTTTGATCCACAGCACATTCTTTGGCGACCCGTCGAGCGGATCGGCATCGATAATCTTCGAGCTGGTATTTCCGCCGCCAAAATTGGTGATGCGAAGGTCGGAACCCAGCAAGTTGGATCGGTAACGTAGGAGCTCGGCCTCATCGAGCGCGTTTGCGACGCGCTCATCCCACCGATCTTCCAAATAGCGCAACTTTTCTTGGGTCTTCATCAGGATTTCCTGGCCATAACACAGAAGCCCGCCAGTTGTGCGACCGCGGCAACAGCACGACGAAACCTCGAAACCATACTGCAACCGTACCATCCCCGCAATAGCCTCGTCATTTCAATAGCTCCGCCGCTTTTATATTGACCCTGTGACCCATCAAATCTAAAGTCGCTCCCCGTGCCCGGTCGCCAGCTTCTCGGCCATGCCGCAACGCGCGTTCGTTTGCGCATCGATCCGGTTCTGGAAAGGACTCTGCTTGGGACCAAATCCTTTGCTCGGCGTTTTCTTTCACTGGTTGGGTGGACTCGCTTCCGGCAGCTTCTACGTTCCTTTCCGCCGCGTAACGGTATGGGCCTGGGAAACATACTGGCTGGTCGGCGGATTTTTCAGTTGGATTATCGCGCCCTGGATTCTCGCCTCGTTGATGACCAGCGACCTGCTCCTTGTTCTCCACGAAGCTCCGCGCAGCAGCCTGTTTTGGGTTTACACCTTCGGCGTCCTTTGGGGCCTTGGCGGGCTCACTTTCGGCTTGACCATGCGCTACCTCGGCATGTCGCTGGGCATGGCCGTTGCTCTTGGCTACACCGCCGCTTTCGGCACGCTCATGCCTCCCATTTTCCGCGGACAGTTCGCCACGGAAGTTCTCAACACCATCTCAGGCCGTACCATCCTCGTGGGTGTCGCCATCTGTCTCCTCGGCATCGTCTTTGCCGGCATGGCCGGAATGTCCAAAGAAAATGAACTGTCCGAGGAACAAAAGCGCGCCTCCATCAAGGAATTCAACCTCAAGAAGGGTTTGGTAGTAGCCACGTTTTCCGGAGTGATGAGCGCCTGCTTTGCCTACGGCTTGGCTGCCGGCGATCCCATCAAAGCCATCACTCTTCGTCACGGCACTCCCGTCCTTTGGCAAGGTCTTCCGGTGTTAGTCGTGGTGCTGCTCGGCGGGTTCACCACAAACTTCATCTGGTGCGCCATCCTGAACGTCCGCAACCGCACCGGCTATCAATACTTCACATCCAAAATCCGCGGCCCGGTTCCCTCGCGCGACGACGAACCCATCCTCGAGAACGTTATCGACGCCCCCGCCGAACAAATGGCCGAACAGCGCATCATAAATTCGCCCAGCCTCTCGAAAGCGCCCATGCTCTCGAACTATTTCTTTTCCGCTCTCGCCGGAACCACCTGGTACTTCCAGTTTTTTTTCTACACCATGGGCGAAACCCAAATGGGCCGCTACAAATTCTCCAGTTGGACTCTCCACATGGCCAGCATCATCATCTTCAGCACCCTCTGGGGCATCGCCCTGCACGAATGGAAAGGCACCGGCCGCCGCACCAGATGGTTGGTCGGCCTCAGCCTCTTTGTCCTGGTGTCATCGACCATTGTCGTGGGGTACGGGAATTACCTGGGTGTTGAAAGACCCGCGGCGCCCTCGTCCGCGAGTCGCTAGCGTTGCACCAACGGAATTGGGAGGTTCACATGCCTCGAACCGCGTTTCGTCTGCGAATCCAAGCCGGCAAGGAACAAGAATACGAAGCCGCCCACAGAAACGTTTGGCCCGCGTTGCTCGCTAAACTCAAGGAGGTCGGCATCTCCGAATATTCCATCTTCCGCCGCGAACAAGATCTGTTCCTCGTCATGCAGGTCGATGATTTTGACGCCGCATGGCGCGCGCTCGATCAAGATCCAACGAACCTCAAATGGCAGCAAGAAATGTCGGCTCTTTTCGAGCCGGTCCCTGGACTCAAACCTGGCGAGAAATTCGCCATGATGAAGGAAGTATTTTATTTGGATTGAATGCGGCCTGTGAACATTCCTGCACCATGTCCCACTTTTTGTGCAGACATGCTTCGAACTAACCGCATTCACACGACCAAGGATTTGTCGGATTAGCCCGGACCGATTCGAGGATGTGACCTGAGCCAGGTTCCGCGATATCCTTGCGGCATGATTCGGCAAAAACTAGTCTTCGTTTTGGCTCGTGTCGCGTACTTCGCTGCATTGTTCGGAGCGTTGTGTGCCGATATCGCCGGTAAAGACGTCGCGCACCGTTGGTCGAAGCCTGTCGGCTTTATGCTTCAATCTCGTTAGGCTCAAGTTTCCTTCTTGAAGACCGATGCGGTAGATGGGGTCGATTTCTTCGCCCCTCCTATCATCTCGCACACCGCCCACCGTCATTTCGAACGAAGCAAGCCGACGCCTTTTCCTCTCACGTTTGCTCCTGCAAACGTGTCGGCTTGCGAAGAGAGAAATCTCTCTGCCTCCTGTCTCTGCCTCAAACGAGTGAACCGCTGCCCCCATCGCTCACGCTTTTAGTGAGCGATGAAATCTCTCTTCCTCCTCTCTTGCAACCCAGGGCACACGGGACTTCCCGCCTGTCCCCGGTTTCCCGAATGTGTCCAAGTGCGAACGGATCTGTGAACCGTATCCAAATCTCGCGTATACTACGGGTGCCAGAGCCTCTATTAGATGGTGACAGCAGCTACTCAGAAAACTATTGGGGCATTTTATACAGCTCAACCCATCGCTAGGTTCTTAGTCGAATGGGCGGTACGGGCTCCGAGCGACTCAGTCCTAGACCCCAGCTGTGGTGACGGTGCCTTCATTGACGCTGCCGTCGCACGCCTGGACGAACTCGGCTCGAATGCTCCCAAAGTCTGGGGAGTCGACCTCCATTCTGATGCTATCGCCGCCGCGCACTCCCTCTTTCCAACTGGCCAGCTCATCAATTCCGACTTCTTTGCTTTGGGACCAAGTGATCTACCCCAGTTTGACGCAGTCGTTGGAAATCCGCCCTTCATCAGGTACCAGATATTTTCAGGCCACTCACGATCTTCCGCCCTCTCCCGAACCAGAAGTGTAGGAGTCAACTTGTCCAGCTTGACTTCATCCTGGGCCCCATTTGTCATTCACTCTGTCGCTTTCCTGCGTCCTGGCGGCCGCCTTGCCATGGTTGTGCCTGCTGAACTGGGCCACGCGCAATATGCCCAGGGTGTACTGCGCTTTCTCACGCAAGAATTCTCTAAAATCAAGGTTTGCCTTTTCCGACAAAAGCTTTTCCCGCACTTAAGCGAAGATACTTTTTTGCTTCTTGCCGAAGGACGAGGAAGTAAATGCCGCTGGTTCTCTGTTTCATCCTACGAAAATATTGAGGCGGCTCTAGCAGGCGAAGACAACGATCGCCCCGTTGATCTCGAGGCCGTCAAGTCGGGAGATGTTCGCCTTTCACATTATCTTTTGTCACCAAAAGTCAAAAGTCTGTATCGATACCTAGCCGAACAAACAAATGTACAGAGACTTGGCGACGTATCCGATGTTGGTATCGGATACGTGACGGGAGCAAACGACTTCTTTCACCTGTCAGAGGACGAGGTGATTCACCAGAGGGTTGCTCGTAAGTATTTGAGGCCAGCCGTGGGCTCACTCGGTAGCCATAGCGGGCTAGTTTTTCGTCGGTCTGACTGGCAGTCCCGCAGGCGGGAAGGCAAAAAATCCTATCTTCTTGCCTTGCCGCCGACCCGCGAAAAGGGCTTCGCTGCTGGAATTCGGTCTTATTTGAGCCGGGGCCGCGCATCTCAAATTCATCTCAGGTTCAAGTGCCGCGTCCGCGATCCTTGGTACTCCGTTCCTCATGTCAGGAAAGCTGATGCCTTCCTCTCCTACATGTCGGGTGGGCGACCCAAGTTCGTGCTTAACCCTTGTGGACTGGTTGCTCCAAACACGCTACACCTCGTCCAATTCGTCGAGCCGAAGTACGCAAAGAGTATTACAACTGGTTGGTATTCCTCTCTGACAAGTCTAAGCTGCGAAATGGAAGGCCATGCCTTGGGAGGCGGCATGCTGAAGCTCGAACCTACTGAGGCCGGGAGAGTCTTGGTGGCATTGCCCAAGACTCGCAATATTCCATTACTTCTTGAGCGAACGGATTCGTACCTGAGAGAAGCCCGCACCGAGGAAGCGCGGGACTTGGTCGATCGCTATGTTCTGAGAGCAGTTTTCGGCCTGAGTGCGACCGAATGCAACATGCTGGCTGATTCCGCGCGCCTGCTTGAAGCTTGGCGGTTGCACCGATGAGGAAGCCAGTAGAGATCGGTACCTTGCAGGCAGCGATCAAGGAACTCTGCGGCAAGAAGAAAATTCAATCTGGCGAGCACATAAAACCCCTGACGCGCTATTGCGCAGCTCGGCTTGTCCTCGAAGGTGGCTTTCCGCCCGAGTGGATTAGCCCACGCCCGCCGTTCACTAGTTCCAAGAAGTCCAATGCAATCTACGCTCTCAAATACGACCCAGAGCAAGCGGATGATTCCGAAGCGCGGGTTCTTGGGGGAATCAAGTATAAGGATGTCGACGTCACCGTGGTCGTTCCCGGAATAGGCCCCGCGCTTGCAATTTCAGCGAAAAACACCGGCAATGCCTTCAGAAACCTTACGAACCGAATGGAAGAAGCACTCGGCGAATGCACAAACGTACACCTGATGTACCCCGGGTTCGTCTTCGGTTTCCTACATTTTTTGAGACTCCGATCTGTAGGTGAAGCAGAGAAGCCTGACGCCTCGTTTACTGACGAGGATGAGCCCCTGCCCGCGATCACGCGATATCACGAGGTTCTAAATTCACTTTCAGGGAGAAGATTGATTACTGACCCGGTCATGCGCTACGAGGCTGTGGGGCTCGTCATTTACTCGGACAGCGCGATTTCACCAGTTTGGCAGAACTTTCCCATGCCAACAAGCGAAGTCCATTTCTCAAAGTTTTTCGATCTCTTGTACAGGCTATACGATCTCCGGTACGCCTACCCCGATCCCGATGGGCCCAACATCCGAAAAGAGTGGAAGCTCTCCTCTGATATAAAGGACATGGTTATTGACAAAGCCGTTGGTTTTCCGTGGACATTTCGAAAGGATTCGGAATAATCGACCCGCAGTTCGCGTCTGAAGGCCGTGCTTTGGCGCATCGCGGGTGGTTCTTTTTGACTTTTCCACACATTTCCACAGTCTCACCAAACCGTCTCAATCCCGCCAACCCTCTCAAACCTCTCGACTTCCGCCCATCTCATACGAATCCTCGCCTGGCCGTTCGAATAACCTACTCAGTAAACTAAGATTCTATTGACAACTGGTAACTAACCCTGCTACTATATTCCATGTTTACCTTGAGCCTCAAAGGGTCTCGCTCGACTACCACCTCATCCCCCTCCCCTTCGCCCGATTCCTCTTCCCTCTGCCTGCGGCGTTTACCCCGCCAGCCCAGATCACATCGGGGATCCGGTCGGAACGTCGGCGTTTACCCCGAGCAGCTCGGGGCGCGAGACCCACTCTTATTCCATTGTCATCCCGAGCGAAGCGACCGTAGGTTCCGACCTTATCGGAAGGAATCAGCTTCATTTCGCCCACTAGACACTCACCACTCGCCACTAATCACTATCCCTTTTAGAATCCGCACTTCCCCAAAATCCGCCCCTAACCCCTTTAGAATGCGCAGTTTCAAAACAAAGAACTTAAAACTCTTTAGAATGAACAGTTCCGAAAAAATCCCCGGGGGCCCCCCAAGGCAAAATCCTCTTCAACTCGTCAGCTGCCGCAAATCACCGAACTGGCCACGCAGCATCGCCGGTATCTCCAGTCCTTTCATGCAATTCCGCACACTTTCCGTCACACCCGGGGAGGAGGTCACACGTTTCACATCAAGTTTCCTGCCCCTTCTCCCCGCGCACTGGAGAAGTCGCGGAGTGGTTCTGAGGGACGAAGTTATGCAACACTATCTTTTCCATCCGGAGAGAGGACACCCTTGCGCGCGCGCCGGCGGGATTTCGGCGCAGGCAACGAATTTGTCACTGCGCGCCTCTTTCAAAGGATAAAAAGAGACGCTTCCGCTGGAGGGCGGCGCCAGACAGACCACATGCCGATGAAGAACAAATCGCAAGGGAATGCATGTCGCGCAGCGCTTCTAGCCACTGCTCAACTCGGGCTTCTGGCCGCGCTGGGGATTGCTCTTATGCCGCCAGCTGCGGCGCAGACCGCCGACGAAATCGTCGCCAAAGTGCTGGCAGCGCGCGGCGGCCTCGAGAAAGCCAAAGCCGTCCAGACCGAGCGCATCACCGGCACGATCTATTTCAACCCGGAAATGTACGGACCCTTCCTGGCCGAATTCAAGCGGCCTGGCAAAATGCACAACGAAGTGACCATCCAGGACAAGACCGTTGTGCGTACCTTCAACGGCAAAGACGGAGGCTGGGTCATCAACCCTTTCGCCGGTAAAAATGCTCCGGAGCCCATGTCCGCGGACGACGTGAAGGACGCGGCGAATGAATCTGACTTCGACGGCCCTCTGGTGGACTCCAAAGCCAAAGGAAACGTGATTGAACTGGCCGGCATGGAAAAAGTGGAAGGCCGGGACGCCTACATCCTCAAAGTGACGCACAAGGATGGCACGGTGTCTTCCTATTCGTTCGATGCGCAGACTTTCATGCTCACCAAGTGGAGCGGCGTGGATACCGTGAACGGCGAAACCGTCACGCGCGAGACCTTTTTCCACGATTACCGGGATGTGGGCGGGCTAAAATTCGCGTTTGAGCTGGTTTCCAATAATCCCGGAGCGGATGCCGAGCAGAGAATTGTGGTGGATAAGATTGAAGTCGATTCCCAAATCGATGATTCGCGTTTCGGGAAGCCGCAAATTCCCTCTGCCGGGGAGCCCGCTGCCCCCGCGCAGCCGCCTCCCTCGTCGCCGAAACATTAGGTCAGTGTTTTGGCGCGCGGTGCGACGAACGAAGATGGTACAGATCGGCGACGGAATAGGTCGCACCACTGAAAAAGGTCGTGCGTGGCAAGCGCCCGTAGATCGCGAAATACGCGCCGCCATCCAGCACCAGCCGCGACGACAGGTTGTAGGTGCCCGCGCCGAGCAGCGTCATGGTTGCCGGATTGTTTGCGTTGGTCCAACTGAAGCCTGCCAATTCGCCGGTCCAGCCCCATTTGCCGCGGAGGGGATGCGAGTAAGAAAGCGCGGTAAAGTAATTCCGGTCAAACCCGCTCGCTCCCGGCCGCCCTACGAATTGCACGCCCTCATTCACGTCGAAATGATGCTTGCCGAAATCCTTGCTGAACAGAAACTGGACGGAATGTCCCAACGCTCCGGAACCCAGTTCGGCCGTGGCAGTGGGGAGAGTCGCGACATACAATACGGCGGTCGAAGGCCAAATCTTCGATTGCGAAATGATCTTATATTTGAAACCCGCGCCGGAATCTCCCCTTCCCCCAACACCGGAATCGCGCTCGATGGGGATATTGAGGAACCACAATTCAAAGTCCTTGAACATGCCCCATTTGAGCAGGCCGTTGATATTTTGGTGGGCATTGGCGAGCTCAAATCCGTATTCGATTTCGAAAACACCGCGCTGCACTGTCTCGGCAGTGGAGGCGAATGTTGGGCGGTTCGGGACGGCGGTTATTTCCTCTTGCGGGGTGTTTTCGCCGGCTGCTGGAGAAGGAGTTTGCTCGTTCTTGGAGTTTTCAATTTGGGGCTGCGGCTGAGCCGCACCTTGTTGTTTCGATTGATCCTGCTCCTGACTCCGTGCACTTGCCGTGCAAGCGGCTGCGAAGAAACTAAATAGGATGGCGCACCGAGACACTCGCAAGAGTTGCATGCTGAAGGCTCACTTCTAACGTTCTGCGAATAGAGTAGCAACGCTGTAGGCCACAGAGCGAGTTATCTCGAAGCAGAAGGGTTCGAGTTGGTCACTTCGACGGAAGCGCGGGGATGTGTGCTCTGCAATAGCTGAGTTATTCTGGCGGCATGGCGAATGAGAGTGAAACACGGATGACGCGGGAACGCGCGGGACTATGCGCGGATTGTGTTCATGCGCGCCGCGTGGAATCCGATCGCGGCTCCATCTTTCTTTTCTGCGAACTATCACGCAGCGACCAGCGATTCGCCAAATACCCACAACTGCCAGTACTTTCCTGCCCTGGATACGAGAAAAACGCGGAACAGGCCCAGCGCATCTAGCTTTTGATCTTCTTCCATTTATACCGTCATGGTACATTAACTGGTGGGTTTATCTATCCAGCGAGGTCCCTCCATGACTTCGGGCTCGGGCGCTCGGCTCGCAGCGATTGTCCTTCTGGTTCTCTGCCCAATCGGCGCGGCGGCAGAGACTCTCAAAATTACCAGCAAGCCGCCTGGGGCCACAGTGGAGATAGATGGAGTGCTCGCAGGCACGACACCCTTCGAAAAGGAGTACCCAGGAGGCTATTTTCACAAGACGAAGACTTCCATGGGTTCGCGGCTCGAACATGCCATGGTGGCACGCATCAGCCTGCCGGGATACACCACCAAAGAGATTCGCATG
This sequence comes from uncultured Acidobacteriota bacterium, assembly GCA_963718945.1. Lineage (GTDB taxonomy): Bacteria > Acidobacteriota > Terriglobia > Acidiferrales > UBA7541 > Acidiferrum. Next base: position 421,242 of record CAVRAJ010000006.1, read on the forward strand.
GCGGACGGGCCGATGAATTGGATTTCGATCAACGGCCGGAATCGAGGCGAATACTGGCTGCTGAAGAGCGACCATTTTGAGGTTGAGTTGTCAGCCATCGGACAGGTGTTTACGGGCGGCGTCACGGCAAAATTATCGGCCGCAGGAAGTGTTGATCTGGAGCCTGAACTTTCACTCGAAGAGTTGGTGCGAAAGACGAAACCGGCGGTTGTTTATTTGAAGGGGCTGGATAAATCGGGAACAGGATTCTTCGTGACCGCGACGGGTGTGATCGCAACAAACGCGCATCTGGCGCGCGGCGAAGAGTCGCTTCAGACGTTGCTGCCGGGAGGCCAGGAGCTCGAAGCGAAAGTTGTGTACATCGACCCCGATCTAGACGTTGCGCTCGCTAAAGTTGAGGGCAGGGACTTTCCGCACCTGACGCTTGCCGATGCGACTACGGTACGGCAAGGCGAAAGCGTGGTGGCAATCGGCAATCCCGGCGATGCCATGCTGTTCAGCGTGACAAAAGGAGTTGTGAGCGCGGTCGGAAAATTTGCCAACGCAGGCCCCGGGACGTGGATCCAAACGGACACGCCCATCAATCCGGGAAACAGCGGCGGGCCGCTGCTCAACGGCCGGGGAGAAGTGATCGGCATCAACACGCAAAAGCTCATCAAGAAAAATGTTACGGGAATCGGATTCGCGCTCAGCGCATCGGATGTCTTGGACGTTCTCCATCGCTTTTATCCTCATGTATCGCCGACCAGGCCCGCCGAGAGCGCTCGGGCAGTGGTCGCGCCAGGTTCGCCTTCTCCTGATCCTGCATTGCCAGCCGGCGGCAAAGCCACCGATGCAGCGATGTCTGCTTCCTCGAGCGCCGAGACGCAGGCGGTTTCGAGGACGGTTTCTTCCGTCGCACAGACGCCGGATACGGCATCCGAACCGCAGGCGAGCCAAACTCCATCCGGATTTGGTACTGTCGCGATTACCGCCGAGCCTGATGGCGCGGAAATCTACGTGGACGATAAGTTCGTCGGCGACGCTCCCGCAAAATTGAAACTCGCAGCGGGAAATCACACTATGATAATCCGAGCCGCCGGATTCGCTGAATGGAAGCGCACGCTGGAGATTCTGAAGGACAGCCACGTCACACTGAAACCGGTTCTAGAACACGCGCCTTGATAGTTGTAAATCCAAAGAGCCAACAAAAAAGCGGCAGGACGCCTTGCGGGCCACCCTGCCGCTGGGAATCGCGGGATTCTATTGCCGTGGCGGCTGTGGTTGCTGCGGATTCGGGATATTCGACGGAGCGTTGGCGGACGCCTTGTCAGAAACCGATGTCACGGTTGCCGACGACGCAACTGCCAGTTCGGACGGCTTGTATTTCGGAGCGCTGATGTAACCGTGGATATGGTCTTTGTCAATCTTGTTGACGACGATCTGCACGGGCTGCGAATCGGTTTCGGCGTGAATCCAGATGGGCTCGTAGAGGTTTACCTTTTTCTTCTGGAGTTGGTTGTCGTCGATGATCATGGCGAGGTCGTAGCTCTTATGCTTGGTATCCGCTTTGCGCAGGGAAAGAGTGAGAGGCCCGACGCGCGCGAATTGCTTTGACTTGGAAAGGTCGAATTCGGAATAGCTGCGTTCGCCGCGCTTTTCGAGGGCCACGAGTTCATCGTGCGTCTTGGCGATGGAACCGTTGAGGTTATCGCGAGTGGAATTGAGGTCGCCGCGAGTAGAGTTGATGGAACCTTCGAGGTCAGAGCGGTCTTTGGCGACTTCATCTTGCGTTTCCTTCAACTGTTTCTGCTGGTCGGCCAACTGGGCCTGGAGTTCCAGGTATTTCTTGTCGACAGGGACGTGGCGTTTGGCGACATGATGCTTGGTGTGAACGGGCTTGGGGCGCACGGCGGGTGTGGAAGCAGCTTCGGGAGACTGCGGAATAGCATCCGAGGAGAGTACTGGCGCAGCATCAGGTGGCGCGGAGGGCAGGGGAGCTTGCACCGCTGCGGCTTCATTCAACTTCGCGGTGAGAGCATTGACTTGCCCTTGCATCTGGACCATCGCGGCGTTGGATGTCGCGGCCTGCGCAGCAAGCTGGTTGAGCGTTTCTTTTTGGTGATAGCCGTACGCAAAAGCCACGGCGGAGATCCCCAGCAGGGCTACCACGGCAACGACCAGCCAGCGATTGGAGCCGTCTCGAAGTGCCGTCCAGCGATTCTCATTGTTGTTCGATTCCTGATACTCGTCCATGATTACCCTCCTGAATCTCTTTCAACTTTCGAGCAGCAGCCTTGAAAATTGGATGCCAGGCTGCTCATTGGCATTGGATGACAAGGAAAATCTCGATCTCCCTTTGTGAGGACACCTGTCTCGTGGAATTTAGCTGCATGTTGGGGGCCGGGAGGCCACCACATGATTATGCACTAAGAGGTTTATCTTCAGAAAGAAAGGTGGAGAACGGAGACTTGCGAGGTTTTATCGGAGTACTAGTCCTAGGAAATTTTCCCTGGCTGGACGAAGAGTTTATCCAGCAGGCAAGAGGAGCGAGATTGCCGGGGTGCGAGGGCGTGTGCTAGCATCCGCGGAGTTGGGGAACGGACCAGGGGTAAAATCCCGTCCGGCGCTTTCTTTTTGCAGACAGCCAGGATTGGGGTCACGCTCTCCACTAACTTCTGAATCGCACACCCAGGCGCAGGCCCGCGCCTGCATTCTTCGGGACGGACCTCGCCTGTTGACGCCGGCATCGCCGGGGCCAAGCAAAGGGAGGTCTGTATGAAAAACTATCTCACCAAGGAGATTCGAAACGTTGGCATTGTCGGCCACGGCGGCACCGGAAAGACGCAACTGGTGTCGTCGTTGCTCTTCACCGCGGGTATGACGCCGCGCTGGGGAAAAGTTGCGGAAGGCAGCACGACGACGGACTGGGACGAGGAAGAAATCGCGCGGAAAATCTCGATTCAAACGGGGCTGGCTTACGCAGAGTGGCCGACTTCCGGCGGACAAGCAGGCGGCTCTGAAAAAATCAAAATTAATTTCATCGACTTGCCGGGCTACTCGACGTTCATCACGGAAGCGAAGGCTTCGCTGATTGCCGCGGACGCGGCGCTGATTGCCGTGGATGCGCACGTTGGCTCGCAAGTGACCACGGAAAAAGTCTGGGATTACTGCACGGAGTACGACATTCCGCGGGCGTTTGTGCTTACGTGGATGGACCGCGAGCTGGCCAGTTTTGAACGTTCAATGGAATCGCTGGAACAGGTTTTCGGACGCAATGTGGTCGCGCTGCAGCTTCCCATCGGCTCGGAAAAAGGCTTCCGCGGGGTGATCGACCTCGTGGGGATGAAAGCACACATGTACAAGCCGGATGGAGATGGAAAGCCGTCGGTAGAAGAAATTCCAGCAGCACTTGCAGATGAGGCAAAAGAGGCGCACGAAAAGCTGGTCGAAATGGTGGCGGAAGGCGACGACGAATTGATGGAAGAGTTTTTCAGGGAAGGCACAATCCCGATTGCGGATTTGATTCCGGGCGTCCGGAAGGCCATCGTTGCCGAGAAGATTTTTCCAGTGCTCATGGTTTCCAGTCTCCACAACATTGGAACGGCCAGCCTGCTGACATTCCTTGCGGATGCGTTTCCGCACCCTGATGAGCACGCGCAGGTGGGATATACGGAGGCGAACGACAAGGGCGAGCGCGTGGAACGCAAGTACGATGACGGACAGCCGCTGTCGCTTTTTGTGTTCAAAACGCTGGCGGATCCTTTCGCGGGGCGCATCAACTATTTCAAAGTGAAAAGCGGCGTGCTGAAAAATGACGCCACGCTGACCAATTACAACCGGGGAACACTAGAGCGCTTCCAGCACACGCAGGTCGTTCAGGGCAAGCAGCTCAGCGAAATCGCGGAACTGCATTCGGGTGACATCGGCGCGATCGCCAAACTGAAGGAAACGACGACTGGCGAAACGCTGGGCGACAAGGCGGCTCCGGTCTACTACAAGCCGGCGCAACTGCCCGAACCTTCGATCACGTTCGCGATCGAGCCCAAAACGCGCGCGGACGAGGACAAGATCGGCGTTTCTATTCACAAGATTATTGAGGAAGATCCGGCACTGCGTTTTATGCGCGACCCGCAAACCAAGGAGTTTCTGCTGGCGGGTTCCGGGCAGCAACACATCGAGGTGGTGGTGGCGAAACTGCACAAGCGCTATCACGTGGACCTCACGTTGAAGCCGCCCAAGGTGCCGTACCGCGAGACCATCCGCGGCAGAGCCGATGCGGAGGGCAAGCATAAGAAGCAGTCCGGCGGGCACGGACAGTTCGGCGTGTGCCGCATCAAGATGGAGCCGATTGAGCGCGGCAAGGGCGTCGAGTTCGTCGACGACGTTTTTGGAGGGGCGATTCCCAGGAACTGGATTCCTTCGGTGGAGAAGGGGATTCGAGACGCGGCCGCACGCGGTTATCTCGCCGGCTTCCCCGTGGTGGATTTCCGCGCCGTGCTCTACGACGGGAAATATCACGATGTGGATTCTTCGGACATGGCTTTCAAAATCGCGGGGTCGCTGGCTTTCAAGGAAGCGATGAAGATGGCCAAACCAGCTTTGCTGGAACCGGTGATGCACGTCGAGGTGTACGCGCCGGACCAATATTCAGGTGATTTGATGGGTGATCTCAGCTCGCGGCGCGGGCGCATCGCGGGAAGCGAAGCGCGCGGGCATAACGTAGTCATCAAGGCCCAGGTGCCGTTTTCGGAAATGCTGAGTTACGCGAACGATCTGATTTCCAAGACGCAAGGACGTGCGACGTATTCGATGGAGTTTTCACACTACGATTATCTGCCGAACGAGCTGGCGCAAAAAGTGATCGACGCGCACAAACCGGCCCACGGCGAAACGGAAGAAGAGGAAGGGTAGACCAGCGATTGAGCCAAAATCAATCTACTCATCGCGAAGCGTGATCATCGGATCGACGGATGCCGCGCGCCGTGCCGGGAGGAAACAGGCGAGAAGTCCCGCAAAGATAAACGGAAGACTGGCAACAAGAAAAATGCGCGGGTCGGTCGCTGATACACCGAAGAGAAGACTTTGCAATAGGCGAGACGCGCCCGCAGCCGCAACGAGTCCCAGCACGACACCGATCGCGATCAGCCGACCTCCTTGTGACAAAACGAGACGCAGGATCTGATGAGGCAGGGCTCCCAGGGCCATGCGAACTCCGAATTCCTTCGTGCGCTTCGTCGTGATGTAGGAGAGCAGGCCATACAATCCCGCAACAGCAAGAATAAGCGCGAGAATACCGAAGACGCCGAGGATGCGCGTGAAAAAGCGCTCGCGCTCATAGGTTCTTGCGAGCATTTCGCGCGGGGTCCGAACGTCGTAAAGAACGAGGGTAGGATCGAGCGACCGAAGCTGAGAAGTGAGAGCAGGAACCATGGAATGCGGCGGCAAATTCGTTCGAACGAGAACGCTAAACGAGAATTGCCACGGCAGCGCATCGTAGAATTGAGCTAATGGCGTATACATCTGTGGCCGCGGATTTTCATTCGCTTCGTCGACCCGCACGTTACCGACAGTTCCAACAATCTCGAAAGGTCTTGCAACGGTCAGGAGTCGCCGATAACTCTTGCCAATCGGATCACCTCCCCAGCAGAGGTTGGCCGCGGCCTGATTGAGAATCACGACGCCTGGAGCGCTTTTCGAGTCAGACGCCATAAAATCCCTGCCGCGCAGGAAGGGAATTTGCAGCGTCTCGAAGTAACTAGGGCTAACCATCGTCATCGGCAGATTGTTGCAGACGGATCGCTCTTGTTTCTGTGTCTTCGGACGCCACCTCACGGGATTTCCACCGACTAGTGCAACCGACCTTGCGCCCGGAATCGATCGCACTTTTTCCAACAGCGGCTGTAGCATGGCCGCACCTTGTTGCTTTGTGTATCCATCGCGAGAGAGGTCGAGCGTAGCGCTGAGCACGTGGTCAGTATCGAAGCCCAAATCAATGCGTGCAACGTTACGCATGGTTTGCAGTAGCAGAGCGGCACCTACCAGCAGCACAACAGAGGCGATGATCTGACCTATTACCAGCAGTTCTTGCAGTCGCGGGCCACGGATCGAGCCTGACCACGAACCGCCGATCTGCCGTTTCAGACTTTCGCCTAAGTTTTGACGCCGCACCCTGAGTGCAGTCACTACGCTGAATCCAATCGCGGTGAGGCTTGCGACGGCGATTACGAACGCAACAACACGAGCATTGAGCACGGATGACGCGATTCCAACCGGCAGCGGAAGCCCTTCGGGCGCTGAAGCGAAGAGCAGCTTGCTTGCCCAGGATGCCGTCAACAGGCCTGCTACCGCACCCAAGATTGCAAGCAAAAATCCTTGTACAAGGCGTTGACGTAGTAGATCCCAACGAGAGGCGCCGAGCGATGCGCGAATCGCAGACTCTTTTTCTTCGTTCTCGGAGCGAGCAAGCAGAAGACCTGCAATATCGGCAGTCGCAACGAGCAGAACGAGAGCGGCTACACAAAGCAAAAGCCAAGACAGCCGGCTCTCTTCTGGGCTGAACCCCGTCCGCGCCGGCGTTAAACTGGCCCAGGGTCTTTTCCAGTCATACTCTTCCCATCCGCCGCTCGGAGTCGGCGGCGTGTTGGATGGTGAGACGACCTGTCCTTGCATGCTGTCCCATAGGCGGATGGTTTGCCCGGAGCCAAGACGCGCCGAGACTGTATCAAGCTCCGCTTGTGCTGTTTGCATCGAGACGCCAGACTTGAGCCGAGCAACGACATGAAAGAAATCATTGCCGAGGCGGTCGATTTGTGTGGCCATCATTGGCTCGGCTTCGACGGTCATCGACATCGGCAACCAGATCTGCGGGGCGCGCTCAAATTCCTGAATCGAAGCGGGCACGACACCAATCACCGTGAAGCCATAGCCATTGATGCGAAGCACGGAGCCAATCGCATCCGGTCGGCCGTCGAACTGTTGCCTCCAATAGCGCTCACTGAGAACCACCACCGGATCCGCGCCGCGCGCGCCGTCATCGGAAGCAGAGAACAATCGTCCGTACTCTGCGTCAACTCCGAGAATGTCAAAAAAATTGCCGCCAACGACTTCGCCCGAGATGCGCTGCGCCATTCCATCTTTCTGGGCGACCTGTAAGACCACGGTGCGATATGCGGCAATGCCAGAGAACGAAGTGAGCCCTTCGCGATACTCGCGAAATTCTGGATAGGAAAACGTACCGCTATCGGTCCCACCTTTTTGTTCGGTCGAGTAAACACTTACAATTTCGCGGGAATTTCGCCCGGGCAGTGATTGAATCAGGACGGCATCTACGATGCTGTAAATAGCAGCGTTGGCGCCGATTCCGAGAGCAAGTATCAGCACGACAATCGCCGTGAACGAAGGATTCTTACGAATTAGCCGCAGGGCGTGCCGAAGATCCAATCGGAATGATCCCATCTGAAACCTCTCACGATGTGGTCAAGTGACCGCAGCCAAAGATATTCTGTTCTTAGGATAACGCCACCAGGTGTCAAGCGGCACTCGCAAGGTTGGAGTAATTCGTGGCATGTTCTAGGCTGCTAGCCAGCGCCAAATTGGTGCTTGCTGGTGCAGAACGCGCAGCCAAAATGGTGTTCCTATGAAAAACAAGCCAGCCCCTAAACACACCCCACGCAAGCTAGGCCCACAAACGACGGCAATCCACGGCGGTGAGCCGCCTCGGCATCGAGTCGGGGGGCCCGTGGGCACGCCGATTTGCCGCACATCGTCGTTCACGTTTTCGTCGACCGCGGAGATGAAACTGTGGGCTGAGGGCAAGAGTAAAGCGTATATCTACACACGATATGGCAATCCGACGCTGAGCGTGGCGGAAGAAAAGATTGCGGCGCTCGAAGGCGCGGAAGCCGCGGTGGTCACGGCATCGGGCATGGCGGCGATTTCATCGGCGCTGCTGGGCGTATTGAAGTGCGGCGACGAACTGATCTCCACAGCGCAAGTTTATGGCGGCAGCTACCGGCTGATGCGCGACGTTTTTCCGGACATGGGAATCAAGGTGCACCGGGTGGACACCGACCTCGCTGGGATCGAGGAGCTTGTCACGCCGCGGACGAAATGTCTCTATGTGGAGACGCCGACGAATCCCACGTTGCGGCTCGTGGATTTGCACAAGGCAATCGCCTTTGCGAAAAAGCACAAACTGATTTCAATCATCGACAACACGTTTGCCACGCCGGTGCTGCAAAATCCTCTCTCGATGGGCTTCGATATCGTGGTGCACAGCGCCACCAAAGCGCTGGCGGGGCATTCCGACGTGATCGCAGGCGCTGCCGCGGGCAGCAAGGAGTGGATGAAGCGTGTTCTCCACATGGTGATTTATTTGGGCGGGTCGATGGATCCGGAGGCAGCTTACCTTCTGATCCGTGGAATTCGGACGCTGGGAGTGCGCGTCGAACGGCAATGCGAGAACGCGATGGTTGTTGCGAAGTTTCTCGAAAAACATCCGAAGGTCGCGCGCGTGCACTATCCGGGGCTGACGTCTCACCCGGATCACAAGCTCGCGAAAAAACAGATGCGCGGATTCGGCACGATGCTGGCGTTTGATTTGAAGGGGGGGTTGCCGGCCGCGCGGCGCTTTTGCGATCGCGTGCGGTTATTTCTGCTGGCGGCCAGTCTCGGGGGCGTCGAGTCTCTGGTCATACTTCCCATCTACACATCGCATTACAATATGAGCGGCGAAGAACTGCGGCGTGCGGGCGTGAGTCCGGGCACGGTGCGGGTTTCCGTCGGTATCGAAGATGCGGAAGATCTGATCGGCGATTTGAAACAGGCCTTGGCATAAAGCTGGACCACGGGAGAGACGATCCAGGTAAGTGGCGATCTGGCGCAACGATCTCGTCATTCGGATTGGAACACAGACGGAAGGCTGTACCACCAAAAACAAAAACGGGCGGGACGCCGAAGCGCACCGCCCGTTTCGTATTTTTGTGAAGTGGAATTAGAGGGGTTGGACGTTCGAGGCCTGCAGACCCTTGGGGCCCTTGGTCACTTCGAATTCAACCGCTTGGCCATCGTTCAACGACTTGTAGCCATCAGCCACAATCGCGGAGAAATGGACGAAAACGTCCTCACCGCTCTGGCGCTGGATGAACCCGAAGCCCTTGCTGGCATTAAACCACTTCACTGTTCCTTGTTCTTTACTCACTGCTGTACTCTTTTCTGTCGGCTGGCTTGCAACCGAGCATTACTAAATTGAGCTATTTGGTGCCTCGAAATCCGAACCCCTCTTAAGAGTTACGGCCGCTTTCAGACGCAAAAAAAGGCCGCAAGTTTGACCTTGCGACCGCTTTACACATCCAAAGGCGATACAAGAGCAACAAACGCAAAGACAGAATACTACAGTTCGCGCACTTTGCCAAGAGAAATTTTTGGATTATTTTCTCGGCGCACTGGGGTGAGACAAAATGCGGACCAGTGGATTAATCCGGCAAAGTGGCCTCGCTGGTGATGGCGAAATGCGTGGCGGCGCCGGCGGGCTTGGCGAGGCTAGAGGTTGCGATGGGCTGGCCTCCGCCGATCCAGGCTTCGACATTGCCGGGGACGATGCGGTGCTTGCCGGATTCGTCGACGATGCTGAGGTCACGGCCGCGCAGGACAAATTTGACGGTCTTTTTTTCACCGGGTTCGAAGTGGAGGCGCTGGAAACCTTGCAAGGCGCGAAGCGGCGCGCCGGCGACGCCGGGATGGGAGATGTAAAGCTGGACGACTTCGTCGCCAGCCATGGAGCCGGTGTTTTTGACGTCGACGGATATAGTGATGGCGTCTTTGGCCGAAACGTTTGCGTGATCGACGCGTGGCTGATTGTATGCAAAGGACGTGTAGCTCAAGCCGAAGCCGAAGGGGTAGAGCGGCTGGCCGTCGAAATAACGGTAAGTGCGATGGGCCATGGAATAGTCGTCGAAGGGCGGAAGCTGGTCCACGGATTTGTAGAATGTAACCGGTAAGCGGCCGGCAGGACTGAAGTCGCCCGCGAGCGCTTCGGCGACGGCAGTGCCGCCTTGTCCGCCGGGATACCACGCTTCGAGGATGGCTGGAAGATTAGCGTCGGCCCAATTGACGGCGAGAGCGCTGCCGTTCATCAGAACGAGAACGGTGGGTTTGCCGGCGGCGTAGACGCGTTCGAGCAGCTGCTCTTGCGGAGCGGGAAGCTCGATGCGCGTGCGGTCGCCGCCTGCGAAGCCTTCGGCGTTGACCCGCATTTCTTCGCCCTCGATGCGCGCAGAGAGGCCCATGACGACTACGACAAGATCAGCGCTGCGAGCGGCGTCGATGGCCTGGCGGCTTTCGCTATCGGGCAAGCTCCAGATCAAGCGGGATTCGGAGCTGCGAACGTCCTGAAAATATTCGATTTTGAGCGCATTGGGATGATCTTTCTCGAGGTGAATTTTTTGGGTCAACGTGGAAGCGGGATGGTGGACGGTCCAATCTTCGACGAGGAGATTTCCGTCGAGCCAGAGGCGATAGCCATCCTGGCCGGTGAAGCCGACGAGATAGTCGCCGGACTCGGGTACCGATAGGAAACCGGTCCAGCGAACGGAATAGTTTTTGAGAAGCTGCGGCGAGATGCCCGTGTCGCCCCAGGCGAAGTCAATGGCGGCATCGATCCGACTCATAGCGGGCGAACCTTGGAGCGTCATGTTCGGAAAGTAGTCCGCCTTGAGACCGTGTTCAGTGCATGACGCATCGGTGCAGAGAGCGCTGGCGGGAATGGATCTGGTTACTGGACCGACCAGGCCGGTGCCTTCGACATAAACGACTTTGGATTGCGGAAAACGATTGCGAATGCCGTCAAGCACGGTGATCGGTTTCGAGGGCGTGCCGTTGTAATTGCCTTCGAGCGCGTCGAGGCTGTCGGCGTTGGGACCGATGACGGCAATCGTTGCAGGGGCGTGGTTAAGCGGAAGCAAGTTGTTCTTGTTCTTCAGGAGAACGAGGGATTCGCGGGCCATGCGAAGGGCGAGTTGGCGATGAGTTTCGGTGTCGTACTCCGCGGGCGTGATGCGAGAGTACGGATCGGAAGAAGGCGGATCGAACATGCCGAGACGAAAGCGTGCGAGGAACAAACGGCGCAAGGACCGGTCGAGGTCGGTTTCGGAGAGCAAACCTTGGTGCACCGCGTTCAGGATTGCCGTGTGCTCGGTGCTCATCGCGTGACGGTAATCGCCGCAGATGAGATCCATCCCAGCCTTGAAGACCGCGGCGACACCCTGTTCGGGAGTGGGCGAAAAATGATGGCCGCCGAAGACGTCGGCCACAGCTCCACAATCAGAGACAACGTAACCCTGGAAACCCCAATCTTGACGGAGATGTTTTTGAAGCAGGTCGGTATTGACGCAAGCGGGCTGGCCGTTCAAGGAATTGTAGGCGCACATTACGGAATCGGCCTTGCCCTCCATGATTGTGGCACGGAAGGCGGGCAGATAGGTGTCTTCCATGTCGTGACGGGAAGCCTGCACGTTGACAGTATGCCGAGTGGATTCCGGGCCGCTGTGAACGGCGAAGTGCTTGGGCGTGGAGACGGTCTTGAAATAGTTTGCGTCGTTACCTTGCAAGCCGGTGACGAACGCTACGCCGAGACGCGCGGTGAGGAAGGGATCCTCGCCATAAGTTTCCTGTCCGCGGCCCCAGCGCGGATCGCGGAAGATATTGATGTTCGGAGACCAGACGGTGAGGCCGCGATACCAGTCGGCGGAGCCGTCGGGGTGCAAGGAGGCGTAATACTTGGCGCGAAATTCCGTGCTGATGGTATCGCTGACCTGGTGCATCAGAGGTTCATCGAAAGTGGCGGCCATGCCGATGGCTTGGGGAAACACGGTGGCAAATCCGGCGCGAGCGACGCCGTGAAGCCCTTCGTTCCACCAGTTGTATTCCGGAACATGCAAGCGGGGAATGGCAGGAGCAGTGTGGCCGAGTTGGGAAATCTTTTCTTCAAGAGTCATGCGGGAAATCAGATCGTTGACCCGCTGTTCGATGGGCAGCTTGGGATTCCGATAGGGCGCGTTCGCTGGGGCTTGCTGGGCGCATAGCGCAGGACACATCGCGACGCAGAAGAACAGCCAAGCAAAAAGAGACCAGCCTCTTGTCTGCAGGCGGGCAAGTCCATACGGTTTCACGTGAAACACCTCGCGGGAGAGTTTACTCCAGGCTGCTCCTGCTCAGGGACAGAGTTAAGACCGGACCGATGTTTCCAACAATGTATTGAGTAGGTCAACCCTCCCCTGCCGGAAAGCGTTGACCTGGACTGTAACAGCTACTTAACATAGAGAGATGCGGCGGAAGCTCCTAATTGGTCTGTGCGCGACGCTCTTGGCGGCGCTTGCCGTGGCTTCAGGCGGGTGCGAGGATGCGGCAAAGCACGGGGTGCAAGCGCGCGTGCCGGCGCTGGACCCGGCGAAGGCGCCGGCTAGTCAGGTTTCCGGCAAGGTGGGAGAGCTTCCACTGGGAAAACTCTCGCCGGAGTGGCTCGGTGCACTGGCGCTGCGAGTTCCCGGACCCAGGGAATATCTGATCGCTCAGGTGGAAGAGAAATTCGCCGCCGGCGAGGAGAACTACAAAGCCGGACATCTCGAAGCGGCGCGGCGCGATTTTGACGAAGCCGTCGACTGGATGCTGGAGAGCGGGATCGATGCGAACAGCGACCCGAAGCTGAACGAACTGTTCCACCGCGTGGTAGACACCGTCTATGGCTACGAATTGCAGGCTTTTCGCGCGGGAGACGGTTTTCAGGAAGCGCCGGCGGTGCCCGCGGCGATCGACGAAGTGGCGGAGATGACGTTTCCGGTGGATCCGCGGCTGAAGGAGCGGGCAGAAGAGGCGGCGAAGAACATTTCACATGACTTGCCGCTGACGGTGAACGACGAAGTGCTCTCCTTCCTCAATTTTTTTCAGACTCCGCGCGGCCGCGCCATCGTGGAGACAGGGCTGCGGCGCTCGGGGCGCTATCGCGGGATGATCTCGCGGGTGCTGCGCGAAGAGGGCGTGCCCCAGGATTTGATCTATCTGGCGCAAGCGGAAAGCGCGTTTCAGCCGCTGGCGCTGTCGCGAGCCGGTGCGCGGGGAATCTGGCAATTTGTCGCTTATCGCGGCATGGAATACGGCCTCCGGCACACCTGGTGGATCGACGAACGGCAGGACCCGGAAAAGGCCACACGCGCTGCCGCGCAGCATTTGCGCGATCTGTACGCGCAATTCGGCGATTGGTATCTGGCGATGGCGGCGTATAACTGTGGCCCGGGAAATGTGCAGAAGGGCATCGAGCGCACGGGCTACGCCGATTTCTGGGAGCTCTACAAGCGCAACGTGCTTCCGCGCGAAACGAAAAATTACGTCCCCATCATTCTGGCGCTCACGCTGATCGCCAAGGACGCGGCGCATTACGGCATACAGGCTGATCCCGAGCAGCCGGTGCCCACGGACGTCGTGAAACCCGGCCGGGCCATCGATCTGCGGCTGGTGGCCGAAACGATTGATGTGGACGTCGAGACTCTGCGCAATCTGAACCCTTCGTTGCTGCGCCTCGCGACACCGGACGATCCTTCCTTCGAGCTGCATTTACCCGTGGGCACAGCGGAAAGATTTTCCGCGGAGATCGCGGACATTCCTCCGGATAAGTGGGTAAGCTGGCGGCGCCACCGCATTGAAGCGGGCGAGACGCTGACCTCCATTGCGAAAAAATATCGCGTGACGCCGGCGGCGATTTCCGAAGCGAACAATATGGACCGCCGCGCGGCGCTGGATGTCGGAGAGAAACTGATTATCCCCGCCGCTCCGCCGGAGGAGTCCAAGCGCCGTCTGGTTCGCTATCGCGTGCGCAAAGGCGATACGCTCGGAGGGGTCGCGGATCGTTTCAGTGTACAGACGGAAGATGTGCGCAAGTGGAATCGCATGAAGACCAACCGAGTGAGCCGCGGCATGGTGCTGCGTATTTATACGGTCGGCGGCGCTCCCGAAGCCGCTCCCGTGCACCGGCCCACAAAAACGAGAGTTAAGGGTAGTTCTCACCGGCCAACCGCCATCTCCAGCCGGGCCACGGCTTCTATTCACAACTAAACCTTTTATTTACAAAGAGTTATATTCTGGCTAGGGATGCGACAGCGCAGATGGCCTGCAAGCCGGAGTGTCGCCATTTCTTTCGGAACATCGGGCATTCGGGGGAATCATGCAGAATGCTTGACAACTTTGCGGGAGTACGATAACAACTTCGCTGCGGCGGAGGGGAGTCGGCGACTCCGGCTGAGGCAGCGTCCCACGAGCCATAGGCTTGTGGATTCCCCCCTCGGGAGGATGCGATGGATTTCGAGAAGGATAACTTCGAAGACGACAATGAGCTGTCGCGGCTGGAAGAGGAAGACGAGCTGGCTGGCGGCGGGGATGAGATCGTGGAGACCGAAGAGGAAGAGATTCTCATCACGGAAGAAGAGCCGGTTGCTGCAGCGCCGGCAGCGAAGGCTGCATCCAAGCCGGCAGGGAAGCCCGCCAAGAAGGCGGCTCCCAAAAAAAAGGCAAAGGCCAAAGCCAAAAAAGCGAAGCCCAAAGCAAAGCCCAAGAAGAAGGCGAAGAAGCCCGCCAAGAAAGCGGCCAAGAAGAAAAAGCGGCGGTAAGGGCTGGCGGCCGGTCGAAGGATGGATTCAACGAAGGGGCTTGGACCATCGTCCAGGCCTTTTCTTTTTGAAAACGTTTCAAGGCCACTCTGGCACTCGATTCGACCGAGTGTAATCCCAATTACACACGGCAGGCTTCTCGAATCGGGAATCTTCCGGCTTTGCGAAGTGCCCGCTTGCCGGAATGAGTCCGTGCCATTAGCATAGCGCCGGATGTTGCGGGCGCTTGAACAGTTACGGCGAATGCGCGGCGGAGCTCAGTCTCACCTGATGCGCTGCACGGACGGGAACTATTACGTCGTCAAGTTCCAAAATAATCCGCAGCACCGCCGTATTCTGGTGAATGAACTGCTGGGAACCAAGCTGGCGGCGAGGTTGGGGCTTCCGACGACGCCGGTTGCCATTGTGGAAGTGTCCGAAGAACTGATTCGACTGACGGACGAGTTGATGATCGAAATGCCGCGGAGCAGGATTCCGTGCCAGGCGGGACTGCAATTCGCCTCGCGCTGCCCGGTCGATCCACGGCGGCAGGCGGTGTTCGATTTCCTGCCCGACGAACAATTGCGCCAGGTTGTAAACCTTCACGATTTCGCGGGCATGCTGGTTTTCGACAAGTGGACGTGCAACACCAACGGCCGGCAGACGCTTTTTTTCCGAGATTCGGTTAGGGAGACTCGTCCGGTTGTAGATTCTAATCCAGAGGAATCGCTTGGATTGCCTTATAGCACGGTTATGATCGATCAAGGCTTCTGTTTCAATGCCGGCGAGTGGAATTTTCCCGATGCGCCACTGCGGGGACTTTACGCGCGCAACCGGGTGTATGAAGGAGTGACCGGCATGGAATCGTTTACACCTTGGGTCGAGCGATTGGAAAAGCAATTTACGGAGAGGACTTTGGATGAGATCACCAAGCAGATTCCTCCGGCCTGGTATGAGGACGAGTACGACGCGCTGATGAGACTCTCCGAGCAACTACTGAAGCGCCGCTCGCGGGTACCGGATTTGGTCCTGGACGCCAAGAAATCCAACCGCCAGCCGTTTCCAAATTGGGTGTGAACCATGAATGAAAAAACCGCTGAATCAGCAGGGGATGAACATACATGTGTGTACCGCATCCTGCGATATAGTCCCTACCAGGTGCGCGACGAGTGGCTCAACATCGGTGTCCTAGTGTTCGACCCGCGATCGGCTACCTGCCGATTGCGCCTCATCGAGGAGGAGGAGGAGTTCGCTCGCGTGCGGCGCCTGCACCCGGCAGCCGATGAAGCGGTGTTGCGCCGCTTCCGTGCCGACCTCGAAGATCGTTTCGCAACTTCTCAAGGCTCGAACGCGGCCTCCATCGAAGCGCTGGTACAAAAGTGGGACGATACGCTCTCCTGCGCAGTCCAGTTTTCTCCAAAAAGAGGCGTGATTTCGCGTGACCTGGATGCTGAACTAGAACGCATCTATGGGGATGCGGTGGCCATCCCGCGCGCCGCTGCACGCGTGGGCGCGCCAGGAAGCCGTGCGCAGATGCGCTCCTATTGCTCGCAGGTTTTCCGGCATGCGCACCTGTGGGACAGAATCCAGAGATCCGTCCGCGCCGCGGAATTTACGTTTCCCGGAGACCCCATGCGCATCGATTACAGCTACCGGCGCAACGGCACCCGAGGATTTCTGCACATGCTCTCCGTGTCGCGCTCTCCGGGCGACGCCAAAATCCTGGCCTATACCGCGGAGCGCATCGCCGCGAAAGCTGCTCTCAAAACCGAATTTGCCGCCATTACCGATGTCGCTTTGAAGGGACAGAACGATCGCGAGCGTTTCGTGGACCGCACGCTGCGCGAGGCGGGCATCGAGCCGGTCCCATTGGATCACTTTGCCGTGTGGGTCGGAAAGCTGAAGCCGTCCATTCAGTGAGATTCGCAGTCCGCGGGTTGCGCGTAAAACGGCGGGCCCGCGACGATCCGGATGGAGCCCCGCCCTATTCCTTGACGGCAAGAACGAGCAGCGTCGCGTCGTCATGCCAATGACCGCGGCTGAACTCCCCCGCCGCCGCCAATATTTTTTCCAGTAATGTGGACGCCGGCGACAGCCCGTTTTCTTGCAGCAAACGAAGCACGCGCGCTTCGCCAAATTCCTCGCCCGCGCCGTCAGAAGCCTCCGTCACGCCGTCCGTGAAGAGAATCACGCGGTCGCCGGGCGCAAGCTGCGCCGCGCCCGCGCCAAAAGTCTGATTCGGAAAAACACCGAGCACTCCCCCGCCCGCCTGCAACCGTTCGTGCGAGCCATCGCGGTGCAGCACGATGGGCGCGTTGTGTCCCGCGTTCGTGTACCGCAGGAGCCGGGCCGGACCATCGAGTTGCGCGTAGAAAAACGTAATGAAGCGGTCGTTGCCGGTGTTGTGACACACGAGCGAATTCAGCCGCGCGCACAATCCATCGGGAGCCAAGGAAGGCGAAGCCAGCCCTCGCACCGCGGCCTGCAGATTGGACATCAAGAGCGCCGCAGGCAATCCTTTCCCCGCCACGTCGGCGATGCACAAGCCCAGCGTCGTCTCGTCAAAAGCCAAAACGTCGTAATAGTCTCCGCCGATGCTTTGCGCCGGCTGCCACGCCCCCGCGAGCTCGTATCCCGCCTGCTGCGGAATGCGCTTCGGCAGAAGACCCTGCTGGATGGACCGCGCCTCGGCGACTTCCTGTTCCTGCTGGTGAAATTGCAGCGCGATCTCTTTGTGGTCCAGGTTTTCCTGTGCCGTCCGGCGGCGGGACGCGCGCCGTTCACGCCCCAGAGCAATTTGCTTTTGCAAAATTTCCAGCAGCCGCGCGTTGGTCCAGGGCTTCTCCACGAAATCGGCCACGCCGTATTGCATGGCCTCGACGGCCAGCCCCACGGTCGCCCAGCCGGTCATGACCACAATCGCCGGCGCTTCCTCGTTCTCTTTCAAGTGGCTGAGCAGGTCCAGGCCCTCGCGGCCCGAGGTTGTGTCCCGCGCATAGTTCAAGTCCATCAGCAGGAGATCAAACTCGCGTGCGGCCACGGCCAGCAGCAACTCCGCCGGCGAGGTCACTGCTTCCGTTTCGTAACCCTGGCCCTTCAGTAACAAGCGCAGCGCGTTCAGCACGTCGGGCTGATCGTCGGCAATCAGGATTCGCGGTGTCGGCGTGGCCATTTTGGGGTCGTCTTAAAGTTTCAGAAAGGAGGTGGCAGGCAAGCCTCCACCCTCGATCTGATGTAACCCTTTTGTATTTGGTACATGGAAGGAGAATGCCAGCCAGTTGCGCCCCAGCTTCGACCATTTGCGGGAATGCCCGTCCCACATTCGGACAGGTGTCCGAATCCAGGAAACGCGCCCTGGAATGCCGGGCGGAGGAGTCGCAACTCCGGCACCGCACGGACCACAAATGCTGTGAGGGCACCAGGGGAAGAAGGGGCCTAGAGAACCGGTTCCGACCAGTTCTCGAGCGTCTCCTTTACCTTGTGCATGAACTGGTGCGCGATCGCACCGTCCACGACGCGGTGGTCATAACTCAAGGTGATATAACACATCGAGCGGATGGCGATCGAATCGTTGATTACCACAGGCCGCTTTTCGATCGCGCCGAGGCCCAGGATGGCCACGTTCGGCTGGCTGATAACCGGCAGGCCGAAGAGCCCGCCGAAGACACCCGGATTGGTGATGGAGAAGGTGCCTTCCTGCACTTCTTCGGGCTTCAGTTTTTTCGAGCGCGCGCGTTCCGCCAGATCATTTAGCGTGCGCTGGATGCCGAGGACATTTTTCTCGTCCGCGCCCTTCACTACAGGCACGATGAGGCCCCAGTCCAGCGCCACGGCGATGCCGATGTTGATCTCCTTGTGGAGCACCACGTTCGTGCCGTCAAGCGAAGCGTTTACCGTCGGGAATGCCCGCAGGCCCGCTACCGCAGCCTTCACGAAGAAGGGCATGAAGGTTAGCTTGGTGTCGTAACGTTCCTGAAACTCATCCTTGGCCTTGGCGCGCAGCGAGGCCACCTTGGTCATGTCAACCTCATCCACGGAGTAGACGTGCGGAGAAACGCGCTTCGAAGCCACCATGTGCTCCGCGATGCGTTGCCGCATGTTGCTCATTGGTTCAACTTGGTAGTTGCCGAAATAAATCTTCTCGCGCGGGACCGCCGTTTCGAAGGCCACGTGTACTTGTCCGCCAGAAACAGCCGGAGGCGCGGACGCCGCGGCCGGAGCTAGTGGTGGCGTGGGCGTTGGACGAGTTGGCGCTGCTGTGGGTGTGCTCGCCGGAGCCGCAGCCGGAGATCCACCTGCGGCGATGACCGCTTCGATGTCCTGTTTGCTGATGCGTCCGCCTGCGCCCGTTCCTGGAATGGCCGCCAAATCAATGCCATGCTCCGCAGCCATGCGGCGCACGAGCGGCGAGCTGTGGATGCGTTCTCCGCCGCTTCGTTGCGGCGCCGCAGCTGCCGGTGTTGCCGCTGGCGTGGCTGGCGCTGGAGCCACAGGTCTCGCCGCCGCAGGGGGCGCGGGCGCAGCCGCCACGGGAGCTGCGGCCTTTGCGGGAGGAGCCGGAGCAGGCGCCGATGCAGCTGCCGCCGAGCCCGCGCCGTCAATGACCGCCACGACCGTTTGAATCGGCACGGTCTGACCTTCGTTAACCTTGATCTCCTTCAGCACGCCAGCCGAAGGCGACGGAATTTCCGCGTCCACCTTATCCGTCGAAATCTCGAACAAAGGCTCGTCCCGCTCGACCTTGTCGCCGGGCTTTTTGAGCCACTTGGTGATCGTCCCCTCAAAAATGCTTTCGCCCATCTGCGGCATCACGACGTCTGTGGCCATTTGCATTCTCCTATCCGGCTTTATTTCCTTTGTAGGGACACGGCACGCTCTAATACCGCGCGAGTTCCTTTGCTGCATCAAAGACTTTTTTCGCGTTCGGCAAAAAATATTCCTCAAGCGGCGGCGAATATGGCACCGGCGTATCGAGAGCCGTCACCCGCATCAATGGCCCGTCCAGATCGTCAAACGCCTTCTCGCAAAGAATCGCCGCAATCTCGCCCGCGATTCCGCCCGTCTTCGTATCCTCATGCACCACCAAACACCGGTTCGTCTTTCTCACCGACCGCAAAATCGTCTCTTCATCCAGCGGCAGCAGCGTCCGCAAGTCGATCACTTCAGCTTCGATGCCTTCCTTCGCGAGCGCGTCCGCGGCTTCGAGCGACGTGTGCATCATCGCCGCGTAAGAAATAATCGTGAGGTGTTTGCCTTCGCGCCGCACGATGGCTTTGCCAATCGGTACGGTGTAATCCCCGCTCGGAACCTCTCCTTTGATGCGCCGGTAAAGAAATTTGTGTTCGAAGAAAAGCACCGGGTTATTGTCGCGCACTGCGGCCTTCAGCAATCCCTTCGCGTCGTAGGGCGTCGAAGGATAAATCACCTTCAACCCCGGCGTGTGCACGAAATACATCTCCGGATTCGCCGAGTGAAACGGCCCGCCATGTACTCCGCCACCCGAGGGCCCGCGCATCACCATCGGGGCTGGGGCGTTCCATAAGTAGTGCCCCTTGGCCACGAAATTCGTAATCTGATTGAACGCGCACACGATGAAGTCGATGAACTGCAGCTCCGCGATCGGCCGCAGCCCCATGTAGCTCATCCCGCAAGCCGCGCCGATGATCGCGCTCTCGCTGATGGGTGTGTCAATCACCCGTTCCCAGCCGAACCGCTCCAGCAATCCCTCGCTGGTCTTGAACGCGCCGCCGTAAACGCCGACATCCTCGCCAAGCAGCACGACCGCGGGGTCCCGCTCCATCTCTTCAAACATCGCCTGCCTGATGGCTTCGAGAAACGTGATTTGCGCTCCATTGGTCTCCGCCATGGCTACCTCTTTACCTTTCTCGTAGCTCTAGCGGCCGCCCGGGCCTTTACGGTGTTTTTTGCTGGCGGTTTTGCTGCGGGCTTAGATCCATTGCTTTTTGTCGTCGCGTCCGTTCCCGGAGTTTCTGTTTCCAATGCGGCCTTGGTGTCGCCAAAGTGGATCGCGGCGTTTGCTGCCGAACTTTTGCCCGAACCGAAGCCCTCGACGGTCCACACCGGCTTGACGCTCGATTTCGGCGGCGTCACCTCGGCGATCGGTCGCTCCCATTTTGGCCGAATCTTGTGGCAGTCATCGCCAGTGCAATACACGCCTGTCTCGGCAAATTCCGGCGGCGGCATCGGAGAATTCTCGGCGAACTCGCGTTCCGCCGCGAGCAGCTTCTCGATTTTTTCCTCGACTTCCTTCTTGCTCTTCGCATCGAGGAGTTTCTCGCCCATCAAAAACTTTTCATACAACGCGATGGGATCGCGCGCTTCCCAGTAAGCGCGCATCTCCTTTGGCACGTACTCGGCAGGATCGTGTTGCGCGTGGCCCAGCCGCCGGAAGCTCTTCGCTTCGATCAAAATCGGCCCTTCGCCCGCTCGTGCCCGCGCCACCGCTTCCCGCGTCGTCGTAAACACCTCGGCCACGTCGTTTCCGTCCACGATGTAGCTGGAAATTCCGTATGCCTTCGCACGGTCCGCCAGATTCTCGAGTGGTACCTGCCGCTTTACCGGCGTCGAGTACGCCCACAGGTTATTTTCCAGGATCAACACGAACGGCGCCTTCTGCGTAGCCGCAAAATTCAATCCTTCGTGAAACACGCCGGTCGAACTTCCCCCGTCGCCGATCCACGTCATGGTCACAATCTTCTGTCCCAAATACCGTCCCGCCATCGCCACGCCTGTCATCACGGGAATCAAATCTCCCAACATCGAAATCGGCGAAACGATATGCAGCTTCTCCAAATCGCCGAAGTGGCTCGTGCCGTCCTTTCCTTTGGTCGGCGAATCGTATTTCGCCATGTGCTGCATGAAAACGTCGCGCGGCGGCACGCCCTTCACCAGCAAAGCCCCGATGTTGCGAATCATCGGCGCCAGCCAATCTTTCTTTTCCAGCGCGTACGCCGTTCCCACCGAAATCGCTTCCTGCCCCAGACTCGAGTACAGCCCCCCGACAATTTTGTTCTGCCGGAAGAGCTTTACCATGGTGTCTTCGACGGCGCGGTTCAGCCTCATGTAGTAATACAAGTCCAAATACTGCTGTCGCGTCAGATCCTTCTTCATTCCCGCTCCTAAGCTGGCACCGCAAGCTGGTGCTCCGCAAGCTCCAGCTTTGCAAACAATTCTTTCCGCGATCCTCGCGCCATCTCCAAGCCAAATACTTCCCCAAAATGCCGCGCCATCCGCGGCGCCACTTCGCTTCCGCTCACGGTTCGTCCCAGCAACTTCTCCAGCGAAGTCGCTTTCCGTCCGGCAATGCCGCACGGCACGATCAAATCGAAATTGCGCAGATCCGTCGAAACGTTGTACGCAAACCCGTGCGACGTGACCCATCGGCTGATGTGCACTCCAATCGCCCCCAGCTTCTCCGCCGCCCCTTCTTCTCTCTGGGAACTCTGTGTCCTCTGCGAACTCTGTGTAGAGCTTTTGCCTTCGTTCCCAACCCAAATCCCAGTTTTCCCCGCTTCCCGCACGGCCTCAATCCCAAACTCGGCTGATGCTCGGATCATCACTTCCTCCAGCATCCGCACGTACCACATCACGTCCTTGCGAATCGCCGCCAGCTGCAAAATCGGATAACCCACCAACTGACCCGGCCCATGATACGTAACGTCTCCTCCGCGGCTCGTCTCGTAAAACTCCACATTCCGCTGCCGCAGCACATTCTCTGAAACCAAAAGATGTTCGCGCTTCCCGTTTCTTCCCTGCGTAATCACCGGCGTATGCTCGCACGTCAAGAACATATCCCCGATCGCATCCGCCTTGCGTGCCGCAACGATGCGACTCTGCAGCGCGTACGCCTCGCCATATCCAATCAATCCGAGATCAACAATCTGACAGCTCTTCACCAGTCACCCGTCACTACACGTTTATCTGCAACCCTCGCACAGACGCAAACGCATCCCCCATCCCTTCCCACACCGTCGGATGAGCGTGAATCATGTTCATCATGTCGTCGATCGTCCCCTCGAGATTCAAGGTCGCCGCCGCTTCCGCCAAAATCTCCGTCGCCAAAGGCCCGATGATGTGAATCCCCAAAATCTCGCCATACTTCTCTTCCGAAACCACTTTGATGAACCCGTTGTGATTCCCCAAAATCGTCGCCTTGCTGTTCCCCAAAAACGGAAACTTCCCCGTCTTCACCGCGTACCCCGCCTCGCGCGCTTGCTTCTCCGTCAATCCAATCGACCCGATCTGCGGCTCGCAATACGTCGCATTGGGAATGCGCGTCTTCAAGATCGGCTGCGTCTTCTTCCCTGCGATGTGCGTCACCGCAACAATCCCCTCCATCATCGCCGCGTGCGCCAGTTGCGGCATCCCTGCAACAATGTCCCCAATCGCATACAAGCCTTTCTCATCCGTCTCGAAATTTGCCCCTGTAAGCACAAACCCGCGCTCCAGCTTCGCCTTCGATTTTTCCAGCCCGCAATTCTCCGTCATGGGTTTACGCCCCACCGCCAGCAACAGCTTCTCCGCCTGGAGCGTCTGCGCCTTCCCATCCTTATCCTTAAACGAAACCGTCACGCCCTTGGCGTCTTTCTTTACGGAATCCACCTTGCTGCTCGTGAAAATTTGTATCCCTTTCTTCTTAAAGTCCTTCTCAAGCTCCGCCGAAACCTCTTCGTCTTCGACCGGCACAACGCGCGGCAGCGCTTCGAGAATCGTCACCTGCGTCCCAAACGTGTTGTAAATGGAAGCAAACTCCACTCCGACCGCTCCGGCGCCAACCACAATCAGTGTTTTCGGGATATCCGGCAGCTCCAGAATGGATCGGTTCGTCAAAATCGTTTTGTGGTCCGGCTCGATCCCCGGCAGGGCCCGCGCCTCGGACCCGCTCACCAGCAAAATATTCGCGGCCTCGATCTCGCTCTTCTTCCCATTGTTATCCACACTCACGCGACCCGGCCCGGCGTAGCGCCCCCATCCCTGCGCCCACTCCACCTTGTTCTTCTTGAAAAGAAACTCAATGCCCTTGGCGTGCTTCTTCACGATCTTGTCTTTGCGCGCCAGGATATTCGCCCAATTAATCTTCAGTCCGCTGACCTCGAACCCCAGCTCCGCGCCATTCTTGAAGTGATCGTAAACATCCGCGTGGTGCAGCAAAACTTTTGTCGGAATGCATCCCACATGCAAGCAGGTCCCGCCAAGAAAAGGATCCTTCTCGATGACAACCGTTTTCAATCCAAGCTCGCCCGCCCGGATCGCCGCAACATACCCGCCGGGACCGCTCCCAATAATCGCCACATCATACTTTGCCACTCGTAATCTCCCTTCCGCAGGCGCCCAAACTGGTCAGTCTACTCCACTGCGGTCGCGCGTTCTTTGGAATGCACTGTGGTTGCACTTACTCTCAGCCTGGATGCAAACGTCAACAAATTCCGTGGGATACCCAGCCGGATGCATCAGGCAGCCTTCAGCGCGAACACCGGCACCCCGGCAAACCATGAATTTTAGCAGCCGCTTGCGGCCCCCGCAACCTAACACGGCAAACGATGTCTCCGGCGACCCTGCCTTCTCTGGACAACGCGCCTCGGCCTTGCGCGAAAGCCAAGCGCAATAAGTTGCCCGTCACTCGAACGAGCACTCCAGAAAAAGAATATCCACAGTTAACTATATAGTATCGTCGTTTAGCGTAAATCTTTCCCTTGCTTTTATATTTACCGCTCTGTATAGTCCCTCCCCTCTTACTGTAAGCCCGGGCTTTAGCTGCCTCTCGGCGATCCAGCAAGCTCGAAGTCAAGGGGGACGGCGTCATGATCATGAAAATTGGAGAACAATGGCATTGCACAAATCCCGCGTGCCGGCGCGAAGTGTTGGTCCAGGCAATCAGCGAAATCGAAGGGTCTAATCCTCGCTGCGTCTGCGGCGCGCCGATGAAGAAAAACTACGTGCCGCCGCACATCACCTATCTTGAGTTTTTGCGCGTGGAGGAACCGGTCTCGGCGCCAGGCGGCTCCCGCAAGGGATGAGCGATGCGCGCTGAAACTCTAGTCCGGACCGACGCGCATCACGCCAAGCCTTTGGTCATTCGGGGAGGCCTTGCGCGAACCTTCGGAAGTCTGGTCAGCTTCCTGGCTCTGATTTTCTTGCTATTGGGTGTCTATTTGCTCCGGGACGCTTTCGCGCACCCGCTGGACGCCCAGGCCGTGGGGATTCTCGCTGCCGCGCTCAGCATTACGCTCTCGGCCATTTTGTTTTATTTTCTTTTTAAGCCCAAACCGAGGCATGAGGAGCGCTTGCGAACCACGCGCTTCAGGCGCGCGGAATAGCCGAGAGGTAGCGCTCCTCGATAATTTGCCGGTGATGCAGCTCGTGCCCGGCTGTAATGTAGGCCAGCGCACGCACGCTGACTTCATTCTTGTTGGCCGTCCCGCGGCGCAACCACGCCTCTTTGCTGAACGATCGAAACATCGCGAGGGTTGCGCTTCGCACAAGCGCAAATTCTTCGGCTATACTTGCGAGCGCACGATCATTGAACCCTCCGCCGCGCACGTAATCGTCTTGTTCGAATCCTTCGATCGGCGTCTGGTCGCCCCGGGCAATTCTCAGCGCCCTGTAGGCAAAAATGCGCTCGGAATCGGCGATGTGGCCGAGCACATCCTTCACCGTCCACTTGTCTGCCGCGTAGCGAAAGTTGCCGTCCCGCTCGCTGCGTCCCGCAAAGAGCTGCATTGTCTGCAGGCGCTGCGCCTCAAGCGCATTCGCCACGTCGTTTCCAGGGATCAGCGAAATATACTTTTCGTAATAAGCCGGGTATTCTCCGGGCTCGGGTCTGGCCTGTTTCATTTTCCCCCTCCCCCTGCGCAGTATACCGTGCTCGCCCCCAGCCAAGGTCTGTTTTCGGCCTGCTCTCTTTCGAATCTCCGGCCAATCAGGATTGTTCTCGCCGCAGCCAGGACATCGTGGAAAAACCGAGCACACCGTGCCCGCGTCGAGAAATGCTATCATCCATAAAATGCGCGTTGCGTTTCAAGGTGAGCCCGGCGCTTTCAGCGAAGAAGCTGCTGTCCAGCTTCTCGGCGAAGGTATCACCACCGTGCCTCGGCCCACTTTTGACGCCGCTTTTCGGGCCATCGACGAAGGTTTCGCGGATGCTCTCTTGGCCCCTGTCGAAAACACTCTGGCCGGCCCGGTCGTCCGCGTTTACGATCTTCTTCTCGAAAGCGCCCTCACTATCGCCGCGGAGACCATCCTGCCAATCGAGCATCACCTCATCGGCTGCCGCGGCGCGTCTCTCGACGATCTCCGCTCCGTCGCTTCCCACCCCATGGCCCTGGCCCAATGCGAGCGTTTTTTTGTTGCGCATTCTCGTTTGAAGCGCGTCCCCGCGGAAGATACCGCCGGAAGCGTGCGCGAAGTGATCGCCCGCGGCGATAAAACTTCCGCGGCCATCGCCGGAAGCCGCGCCGCGGAACACTACGGCGGCGTCATTCTCATAGCCGGCATTCAAGACAATATGGAAAATTTCACTCGCTTTTTTTTGTTGCGTCCCGCCGGCGAAACCAAGCTGCCAGGCCTTGAAGCGCGTAAGATGTCCATCGCCATGCGCCTCGCGCACCGCCCCGGCGCGCTCCTCGCCTCGCTCGAGCCTTTCGCAAGACACGGCGTTAACTTGCAGAAGATCGAAAGCCGCCCTATCCACGGTCGCCCGTGGGAATATCAGTTTTTCCTGGATGTCGAAGCGGAATCCGCCTCCCAACTCGAATCCGCTCTCGCGGAAGTCCGCAAAGCCACGAGCGATTTGCGTGTCCTCGGTCTGTACGTCGCCGCTCGCAACTCCCCGGCTACTGCCGAGCAGTTGCGTGGGGGTAAGGCGTGAAAGTCAGCGGCTCTTACTCGTACCGCAGTGCAATGATTGGATCGACGCGCATCGCTCGCCGCGCGGGAAGGTAACACGCCGCCACCGCCACAACCATTAACAGGGCCGCGGTGATCAGAAAACTTGGCGCATCGAACACTCCGATTCCGTAAAGCAACGAACTCATGCTCCGCGCGAGCAAGGTCGAAACGGCAAGTCCCGCCACCACTCCCGCGGACACCATGGCCATCCCGTTTGCCAAAATCAGCCGCAGCACATCGCGAGGCTGCGCTCCCAGCGACATTCGGATCCCAACCTCCTGCGTTCGCTGGCTCACCGAGTACGACATCACGCCGTAAGTCCCCATGGCTGCAAGCACCAGCGCCAGCAACCCAAAACTCCCCAGCAACTCCGCCCCGACGCGCGGCGCTGTCAGCGACTGCACCAAAACCTGCGGCACCGTTTGCACATTCAGCAGCGGGACCGCCGGCCCAAGCGCTTGCACCGCGCTACGCACGCTCGGGATCGCCTTTTCCGGATCTCCCTTCGTGTGGACGTACAACACCACCTGGGCTGAGTAGTGTTGCTTGAGCGGCAGGTAAACGATGGCCTGCGGCGGCTCGCCCAGCGTCTGGTATTTCACCGTAGCCACTTCGCCCACGATGGCTATGTCCCAAGCCTCTCCGAGGAAATGAATGTGCTTGCCGATCGGGTCCGCTCCGGGCCACATCTGGTCCGCTGCGGCCTTGTTCACGATCCCCGCCATCGCGCCTTGCGCATCGTCGTGTTCGTTGAAGTCCCGCCCCTGCATCATCGAGATGACCGCCGTCGAGAAATAGCCGGGCTCCACCGCAATCACTGGAGTCAGTTTGCCATTCCGAGGGTCGGCAATGTCCACGCCATCCGTAAACGTCGTTCGCGCCAGCCCGCCGGAAAACGGAAACGTGTCTGAAATGCCCGCGCTTTGCACCGTTCCAACACCGGCAAGCCGCTGCACCACATCCTCGTAAAATTGCTCCGCCCGCGGCTGTGTGTAGTGCTCCGCGCCGAGGTTCAGGAACATCACCATCTCATGTTTCACTTCGAATCCCGGGTCCATCTCCTGTGCATTGCGCAGGCTATGGATAAAAAGCCCTGCTCCGACGAGTGCAATCAACGAAAGCGCGACCTGCACTATCACCAGCACTCCTCTAAGCCCGTACCAGCGCGCGCTCCCGGTCGGATTTCCGGTACGATCCTTCAACGCCGCGATGCGGTCCGCCTTCGATGCTTCAAGCGCCGGAACAAGCCCGAACAGCACCGTCGCCACCAGCGAAAGAGCAATGGTGTAGAGCAACACTCGCCCATCCAGTGTGAAGTCCAGCCGCCTCTGCAATCCCGGCGGCAAAAGCGAGCGCAGCAGTGATCGGCCCCAATAAGCAACGAGAATTCCCAAGGCGCCGGCCAGTAGCCCCATCAGCAGGCTTTCCGTCAACAACTGCCGAACCAAGCGGATTCTCGACGCACCCATCGCCAGCCGCACGCCAACCTCCCGGTGTCTTTGCGTGGCCCGCGCCAGGAGCAGATTAGCGACGTTCGCGCAAGCGATCAGCAGCACCAACCCGACAACCACAAACATCAACGATCCGGCGCGAACGTATACGCTTCGCAGTTGCGGTGGAATTGCGGTCTGATCGATCGGCACCAGCATTTCGTTTCGCCCGCCATTGTCCTTGGGATATTCCTTTTCGAGTTCGAGTCCCAGGTTGTGGATCGAAGCCCGTGCCTGCGCCACCGTCACGCCCGGCTTGAGCCGCCCCACCATCGACGCCATTCGAAAAGCTCGCTGATTGAACCAATCCTTGGTCACTCCTGTGAGCACCTGGTCGTGCATCAGCATGGGAATCCACGCATCCGGGCTTCCTAGCACTCCTACGTCATGGAATTCGGGAGGCATGATTCCAATCACGGTGAAATCCTGCTCATTGATTTGAATCGCTCGCCCCAGCAACTTCGGATCGCCGCCGAACTCCCGGTTCCAAAACGCGTAGCTGATCACCGCCACCGGCCGCGGTGTTTTTTCCTCCTCCGCGGAAAATCCCAGGCCCAGCTTTGGATGCA
This sequence comes from uncultured Acidobacteriota bacterium, assembly GCA_963718945.1. GTDB lineage: Bacteria > Acidobacteriota > Terriglobia > Acidiferrales > UBA7541 > Acidiferrum. The sequence goes on from CAVRAJ010000006.1 coordinate 449,823, forward strand.
CGCCCACCACATCAAAGAAATTCGCGTTCACCACTTCGCAGAACGCTTGCACCTTCTTGCCGCCGATGGTCAGCTCCACGCCCGTCGGGACCGCGATGGCCACGCCCGAAAACACGTCATTCTTCTCGCGGTAGTCCGCGGCATTCGGATAAGGCGTCGGCAAATACTCCTGCAGAGGACCGCCCTTGCTCTGCGCCGTCGAGAAAAGACTCATCAATCGCGAGGGTTCATCCACCGGGATCGACTTCAGAAAGATGGCCTTCGCCAACGTGAAAATCGTTGTGTTCGCTCCAATGCCCAGCGTCAGCGACAGCACCGCCACCGCCGTAAACCCCGGCGACTTCACCAGCATCCTTAGCCCATAGCGCAAATCCTGCAGAAAATTTCCCATGGAAACCCTCCAATGCAGGCTAGTAGGAATCCTCGTCAGCCTTCATGAACCGGAAATTCCAAGCTCTAGCTGCTGACTTCCGCAGCCTACTCTTTTCAATCTTCTGAGACAACGGCCCTTTCGGCACGGCAATCGATCACTTTCCGGCAAGTGTGCCGACCCGCCACAGGACAATTGAGGCCGTTGAAGCTTGCGCCTATCCGTGGGCTGCTTGCGGAATCAAAGGAACCACGGCAAGAGTCTGATCACTATCGGCCGCCGGAACGGACACGTCTTGAACCTCCGTATTTTACTCCGATTTTTTCTTGACATACGAATTATTTAGTACTATAAGGATGATATCCATGAGACCCAAACACACCACCCTCACCCCGCAGGAACTCGAAATCATGAAGCTTGTCTGGCAGCGCGATACCGCCACTGTCCGGGATATTTACGAAGCGCTCCTCAAGCATCGCAAAATCGCCTATACCACCGTGATGACCATGATGAAAATCCTGGAAACCAAAGGCTATTTAAGAAAGCGCCGCCAGGATCGCGCTTTCATCTACCGCCCCTCGCATCCCAAGAGCCAGGTCATCGGCGGCATGATCCGCGAATTCATCGACCGCGTTTTCAACGGCTCTGCGGAACCGCTCCTCGTTCACCTCGTCAAAGCCCATCACATTCGCGAAAAGGATTTACAAAAGATTGTGCGCATGATCGAGGGATTAAAATGAGCGTTCTTGAAGCGTTTGAAGCGATCCGGAGTCGCCTATGATCACGCCTTTGTGGTTTTCCAATCTCTTGTTTTGGAGCGCTCAGGTTGCGCTGCTCGCGCTAGCCGCCGGATTTCTTCCCCGTCTTTTCCAAATTCGCCAGCCAGGCATTCTACTTGGATATTGGCGCGCACTCCTTGCCGTCAGCCTCGTGCTCCCCGTTGTCCAGCCCTGGCATCGAGCGCAACGCATCGCCGTCAGTGCCACCGCGCCGGACTCTCTTGGCGCTGCCCTTTCTCTACCAACCAGCCCTGTCGTTTCTCATTGGCACCTGCCAAGCTTTCAATTTATCGCCGAGATTGTCGGCCTCGCAATTCTTGCTGGAATCGCCACGCGATTTTTGATTTTCGGGATGGGTCTTTTGAAACTTCGCCACCTCCGGCGGACATCTTTGTTGATTTCGCCGTTTCCGGAATCCGCCGCCCTGCTCGAAGAAATTAGCGCCCGCGTCAGTGCCCGCGCCGAGTTCCGTCTTTCCGCCAATGTCGATTCGCCGGTCACGTTCGGTTTTGCGCCGCCGGTTGTTCTGCTGCCAGAACGTTTCGTATCTATGGACACCAGATTCCAGACCGCAATCGCTTGTCACGAAATGTTGCACGTTCGCCGTCAGGATTGGGCGCATCACCTAAGCGAGGAAATCATTCGGGCCGTGTTCTGGTTTCACCCAGCCATCGCCTGGCTCATCGCGCGCCTTCGTCTAGCGCGCGAGCAAGTCGTCGATCTCGCAGTTGTAAGACTTACTCAAGCGCGCAAACCTTATTTGGAGGCTCTGCTCGAATTTACGCATGGCCGCGCTTCCGTCGCCTCCATTCCGGCTCCGCTATTTCTCGCCGAGCAACAACTCGTCGAGCGTGTCTCGCTCATGCTAAAGGAGGTTCGTATGTCCCGAAAAAGACTCATAGCTTCATTGACGGTCATCTCTTGCTGCCTCGCTCTAGTCGTCGTCCTCGCGGCGTGGACTTTTCCTCTCAAAGCCGCGCCACCTACCGCGCAATCTGCGCCGATCAGTGGCGTCGCGTCAGGCGTTTCACGTGGCGCGACTGGCGGCGTCGCGCAGGGTGTGTCAGGGGGCGTTCCCGGCGGAGTCGCTGGCGGAATTTCGAACGCAACTCCATCGCAAGGTACCAGCGGTGGAATCAAAGATGGTGTCAGTGATGGAATCAGTGGTGGTGTCGCCGGCGGAGTCAGGGGAAGCGCATCTCAGAACACACCCACTGTAGATATCAGCACTATCTGGACCGCCGCCGTGAAGCGAGGTCCGATGATCAGGCAAGTCCGCGGACTGGGAACACTCGTCCGCGCCGAAAACTCCGCGGGCTTAGTCGCGCGCGTGGCTCTTCCGGTCGTCATGACCGCAGAGGTGAAGCCCAATCAAAACGCGACAATTGATACGCGCAAAGGCCTCGTGAAGGGTCATGTCATCGGCATCAATTCGTCTTCTTCGGACGGAACCGGCATCCTCTACGTCTCCCTCGATGGCCCCCTACCCGAAGGAGCCGGTATTGATCTCCCGATCGACGCAACTATCGACATCGAAAAACTGGACAACATTCTTTACGTCGGGCGCCCGGTACACGCCACCGCAAATTCCACAGTCTCACTTTTCAAACTCGCCAAGGACGGCGCAGAAGCGGAGCGCGTCAACGTCAAGCTCGGCCGCTCATCCGTAAACGCAATCGAAGTTCTGGATGGACTCAAAGAAGGCGACAAGGTCATCCTCTCCGACATGTCCGCCTACGACAACGCCGACCGCATCCGCTTAAAGTAAGCAGCGGACGCCCTTAAATGAAAGAGGCCGGCATTGTTGCCGGCCTCCTCGGATCAGTTCTTTGGTTTCTTACATCTTTGCTTCACTACATCTACGGCTTAGCAATAGCTGCACTCGGCATCGCCCATGCCAGCGCCTGTCATGTCGTCCTTGATGCGCCGCAGACGCCGCCCAAGCCGCTCGGCAAGCTGATGCCGCGCACGCCACAACCGTGCCTTCAGCGTATTCTCGGTCACGCCGAGCTTCTTCGCCGCCTCGCCCGTCGAGTAGCCTTCCACTTCGCGCAGCACAAACGCCGTGCGCAGCAGCGGCGAAAGTTCTTCCAGGTTTTCGCTGATCATCTCCCGCAGCTCCGTCCCGGCAAACATCTGCTCCGGGTTCGGGCCTTCGGCTGCAAAACGTTCCGCAATCGGCAATTCGTCTTCGCGCGGAGGTTCATCCAGCGAAACCGCCGGCCGTGCTTTTGCGCTGCGCCGCCGCATCAGAGCTGCGTTGATCACGATGCGCGTCAGCCACGTCGAAAACTGCGACCGCCCTTCGAAGCGCTTCATGTTCCGGTACGCGGAAAGCAGTCCATCCTGCAAAGCATCTTCTGCATCCTCGGTGTTCCCAAGGACGCGCAACGCCGTTTGAAACAGCGGCCGCTGGTAACGGCGGAACAGCGTCTCCACCGCCTGCGCATCGCCCTTCTGCCCGGCGCGAATCAATTTGTCTTCGCTGAACTGCGTTGACACCGCTGCTTGCGTCGTTATTGCTGTTTGTGTTGCCATTGTTCCCCCCAATTACCGCACAAAGTCACTGCCAGAAGTCAGTTCAAAATATCGCTCCAAGAATCTCGTTGGCCGAATGCATACAAACCCTCGTCCATTCATGCACCGGAACCCCTCCGGCCGCCGCTCTCGGCTTCCTCATCAGCAACAAAGCCGGTATCCCCGCCAGGAATACGACATTGACTTTCCGCATCCCCGCTCATTTCTTAACAACCTGGGCCAAGTTGCGCCCGCCGTGTTCATCAGAAAACTTCCACTCTTACCATCCGTTATTTCGTAAAGACCGTGGCGTCCACGTTCATCCCCGGCCGCAAGACCGTGTTGCCGATAGAATCCTTATCCAGAGCGATCTTCACCGGTATCCGCTGCACCACTTTCACGTAATTTCCCGTCGCGTTTTCCGGCGGCAGCAGGCTCAGCACTCCGCCCGTCGCTCCAGCAATCGAGTCCACGTGCCCGCTGAACGTTTTTCCGTACGTGTCCACCTTCACTTCCGCCTTCTGCCCCTGCTTCATATTTCTCAATTGCGTCTCTTTAAAGTTCGCCGTCACCCACACATCCTGTAGCGGCACCACCACCAGCAAGCCCTGCCCGGCTTGCACGATCTGTCCCGGCTCGACCTGCTTGTGCGTCGCCACGCCGTCCACCGGTGCAACCACGTCCGTGTAGCTCAAATTCAGCTCGGCTGCCTCAAGCGCCGCCTGTGCCTGCGCCACCTTCGCCACTTTCGCTTGGGCATCCGCCGTGCGCATGCCCACCTGTTTCTTATCCGCCTGCGCTCCTTCCACTCCAGCACGCGCTTGCAGCACTCGCGCCTTTGCCGCGTCCAACTGCGCTTTCACCACCTCCACGTTCCGCTGCGCCTGCGCCAGCTTTTCCTGGTCCGCTTTCAAGGCGCTCGCGGTGGCGTCCGCGTTGGCTTTCGCCGCGTCATATTGCTGCTGTGAAATCTCGCCCTTTTCCATCAACGGCTTGTACCGCGCCAAATCGGCCTGCGCCAACGCCGCGTTGGCCATGCTTTTATTCACGTTCGCCTGGGCAAACGCCAGGTCCGCTGTTTGCGCCTGCTCATAGGTCGCTTGCGCGCTTGCCAAATCCGCCTGCGCTCCCAGCAGTTGCGCATCCGCGCTCGAAGTCCCGCTCGCCACGTTTTCCGCCGTCCGCGGAACGTCCACGCCCGCCGATCGCGCCTCGCTTTCCGCCAGCTCCAACGCAGCCTTTGCTTGATCGACGGCCGCTTGATAATCGCGCGGATCAATCTTCACCAGCTCCTGGCCCGCTTTCACCGCCTGGTTGTCCTTCACCAGAACTTCCTGCACTCGCCCATAAATCTTCGCCGCGATCGGCGTGATGTGTCCGTCGATTTGCGCGTCGTCCGTGCTCTCACGGTTGTGATAGTAGAGGAACAATCCCACCAGTGCGGCGATCAGCACCACTCCGCCAAGAATCGCCAGCCGCTGCATCTTCGGATTCGCCAGCCCTTTTGGCTCTTCTTTTTCAATAGGCAATTCTTCCAAGGATGGCCGGACTTTCGCCGCGTTTTCCAACCCTACTTCGATCTCCACGCTCATCGTTTCCCTCACTTCGAATAAACTTTTTCCATTTGCCCGGTCGAACGCGCAAAGTCAGCGCGGGCCTGGTTGAATCGGTAAAGCGCTGCAATCTGGTTGTCGTTCGCCCGCGCCAGCGAATCCTGCGCCTGAATCACTTCGATGTTGTTCGCCACACCTGCCTTGAACCGGTCCCGCGCCTGATCCACTTCCTCTTTCGACAACTGCACTCCCAAATTTGCCACCTGCACCTGGCTGCGCGCCGAATCCAGATTGATCAGCGCCGTCTTGACGTCCAGCGCGATCTGGTTTCGCAAATCGTCTTCCTGCTGCTCCAGCTTCTTCATTTGCAAGTCGTCTTTCACCACCTCGGCGCGGATCCGGCCCCCCGTAAACAGCGGCAAGCTCACGGCCGCCTGGTAGTTGTATGTCGGTATGCCCGTTGTCGAAGAGGACCCCAGATAGGCCCAATTCCCGTTGAAATTCAGCGTCGGCAGCCGCGATTCCTGCGAAGCCTTTTTTTGCAACCCCGCGGCCTTCAGTTGTTCCTGAAGCGCCTTCCACTCCTGCCGCTCGCTCAGGGCAGACTCGATGCTTGCCTCCACGTCCGGCTGCGGCGTATCGAAAAAGCTCAGCGAATCACCCAATTCGATGGCTTGCCGTGGGTCCAAATTCAGCAACCGGCTCAGTCCGAAAAGTGAAGTGTCCCGGTCGTCTTCCGCCTCGAGCAACCGTTGCTTCTCGTTTTGCAGTTCCACGTTCGCACGCAGCGTGTCAATCCCCGTCCCGACTCCCTCCTTCTGCACGTCCGCCGCTTGGTCATAGAGCGCCTGCGCCAGTTCCACTCGCGACTGCGACGCTTGCACGTTCGCCACCGCACGCAGCGTCCCGATGTATTGCGATACAACCAGCAAAATCACCTGCTCGCGCGTCGACAGACTGTCTGCACGGCTCGCATTTGCCGTCTCCCTGGCCGCCTGATACCGCCGGAACAGCGTCAAATCGAACACGGGCGCACTGAATCCCGGCCCTGCCGAAAAAACCTGAAAGGGGCCGGCGTGCTGCGGAAATCCTGGTATCCTCGCGCCAAGAAATGCCTGCAGGTTGATGCGCTCGACGGTGTCCGTCACGTTCAGGTTCACCTGCGGCAATAACGCCGCCCGCGCTACGTTTCTGTCTTGGACGCTTTCCGCCGCCGTCAATATCGCCACCTGCGCCGTCGGATTCTGTTTCAGAGCCAGTTTTACGGCTTGATCCAACGTCAGTCTCATGACCCCTGTCGGCGCGGTGCCCGGTAGCAAACTGCCTTTCCCGGCTCCTTGCCCTCGCGCAATCGCCGGCGTGATAAGCAAGCTGAAAAACGTCACGTAGAAAATAATGTGCGAGCCCTTTTTTCGGCCTCCGAGGCTCGTCCTCTCCGTTCGTTCGCCCCCCTCAATCTCTTCCACGATTGCCTGGTTCAGACATCCTTCCGCAATCAACCTTCCGCCTTGCTGGTGGATCTCCTTCAAAAGCGCCTTGCCCGCCGCATCGATGAAGCTCACGCCGCACAAATCCACACTGAATTTTTCTCCCGGTGCCCTCTGACGCCAACATTGGTCTAATGTACCTACCCACGGGGCTGTCAGCCGTCCTTCGACGCTGAGGACTGTCTTTCCTCGTTTTTTCTCGGTCGTAATTCTTAGCATTGTCTCGCCCCTGCTGCTGCCAGATAGATGCACCAGGCCAGCCATCGGACATTAAATCTTGTAAATATTTAAGTTATTTATTATAAGCATCTTAGCGACAACAAAAGCGGATTCCCAAATCTTGATTGACTATATATGGGCAAATGACGTCGGGATGTCTTATTCCCCTAGACGATATTCGGTCATTCCCGCAACGATCCCTCTTTCCTTAGGTGGCCCTCGTTACTCGTTTGTCCCCTAGGAAGCCGCCACGAGGAAGAATGCCACATTAGACAACCCTCCGTCGTCGCGCCCAACCTGAAACCAGACCCGCATCTCTGGAGTATTTGCCTCCTCTTGCTTCAAAAGCTCGCCAGTTCGGATGTTTTCTTACGAGTCAGGGCGGGGCCTGCGTGGTGTGTCTTGTCCGTGGCGGGTTGTTGGGTATGACCGCGAGATCAAGCAATAGCCGAACAGAGCGAGACATAGCGTGCAGTAAAAACGCACTGCCCCCTCTGTCCTAACCCGCTGCTCTCCTGCCGCCCGGAGGGCGTTCCCGCGTCTTAGCGGCGAACGGCGATGGCCTGCAATTCGAAGTGGCCACCGCGCAAAAGTGCGGCCGCTCCGATAAATTCCCGCGCCGGCAAATCTTTTGTCGTGAAGTAGCCTTTGTAAATGCCATTGAATTTGTCGTAGAGAGACAAGTCCGAGCAGGCTATCTGCACATATACCAGGTCGTCCATCGTCATTCCGGCCTGTGCCAAAGTCCCTTTCAAACTGTCGAGCATGAGTTTGATCTCATCCTCGACTTCCACGGGCGGCTTTCCCGTCTTTGGGTCCAGTCCAATTCTTCCCGCCAAATAGAATGTATTCCCCGCAAGAATCCCGTCGCTGAAGGGCGCCTGCACGACTTTCTCCGGCGCGTTAAATGCCTTACGTGTTGTCTGCGCAGCAGGCTCTGAAAGTGCCCCGCGCACTGTGAGAATTCCTCCAGCAACAAGGGCGATAAGTAGAAAACTGACGCGACGATTCACGGCTCCCCTCCATTCGAATCCGCTCTGAAACAAACTCCGCGGATTTGCCGCGCGAGTGTAGCCCGCACCGCGTTCCGTAGCAACCCGTGGTACAGACTTCAGTCTGTGCACGCGGCCTCAAGAAAAACTACGAAATCTGGAGGCCTAACGCCGCGCCACCAGTGCTAGAATGCCGCTTCCTTTGCGAGGTGATTCAATGCGTTCCTCGATTCGAGCCGCCGTGCTCTCTCTTGCCACGGCTCTTTGCATCTCCGCGCCACTCTTTGCGCAAAGCGATCTGGACCAGCGCATCAATAAGGAAGAAGACTCGCTTCTCGCAACCTACAAACATCTCCACGAAAATCCCGAACTCTCCACGCAGGAAAAGGAAACTTCCGCGCTCGTCGCCACGGAACTCAGGAAAGCCGGCTACGAAGTCACCGATCATTTCGGCCAGTACGACGACCCAAAATTGATCTCCTACGGCATCGTGGCTGTTCTGAAAAATGGGCCTGGGCCGGTGGTCTACGTTCGAACGGACATGGATGCGCTTCCCATTGTCGAGAACACCGGTCTGCCCTATGCCAGTCACGTAAAAGTGAAACGTGCGGACGGCGCCGAAGTCGGCGTGATGCACGCTTGCGGCCACGATCTCCACATGACTGTTTTTCTCGGCACGGCCCGCATGCTCGTGCAGCTAAAGGATCGCTGGAGTGGCACGGTCGTTTTGATCGGCCAGCCCGCCGAGGAAACCGTCGGTGGCGCACAGGCCATGCTCCGCGCCGGACTCTTCAAAAACTTTCCAAAACCGGACTACGTCCTCGCGCTCCATGACACCGCTGCGGTCCCTGCCGGAAAAGTGTCCTGGCACGCGGGAACTCTCCTTGCCGGCGCGGATTCCGTGGACATCACCGTTCGCGGCTATGGCGGGCACGGCGCCGCGCCGCAAGCGACAAAAGATCCGATCGTCATCGCTTCCGAAATCGTCGTCATGCTGCAAACCATTGTCAGTCGTGAAATGGATCCACAGCTTCCCACTGTCGTCACCGTCGGATCATTCCACGCCGGCACGAAACACAACATCATTCCCGATGACGCGCACCTGCAACTCACCGTTCGAACCATGAATCCCGAACAACGCGAAACAGTCCTCGCGGCAATCGCCAGAATCACAAACGGCGTCGCCGCAGCCGCGGGCGTTCCCGCCGATCGCGCGCCCATCATCGAAGTGGCCGAAGACCACGTTCCCGCCACCATCAACGATCCACCACTCTCACGCCGCGTGGGTGCTTCGCTCGAACGCGCTCTCGGAAAAGACAATGTGCTCGCGGGCGAGCCCATAATGGCCAGCGAAGACTTCAGTCTTTTCGCCCTCGCGGAGCCCAAGCCGCCCATTTGCATGTTCTGGCTCGGCGCCGCCGACCCGGAAAAACTAAAAGACGCGACGGAAAAAGGCACACGCCTCCCCGGCCCGCACTCCAGCGAATTCGCTCCCCTCCCCGGCCCTGCTATCCACACCGGCGTCAAAGCCATGACTTCCGCCGTGATGGATCTCCTCTCAAAATAATATCGTCGCGATCGGCACATGGGTTGTCGTGAATGTGCGGCTTTCCGCACGTACTTTTCTTCTTGCAGAAACTCGCAAGAGGGCCGAAGCATTTTTACAGCGCAATCATTCCCGCGCGGATAAAATAAAGCGAAGTGACTCCCACGGCGAACCACAGAAGTATGCCTTGCAGCAGCGGCCGCCAGCCTACTTCCTTCAACGTCGCGCGCGAAATACCGGTGCCAATGAGAAACAGAGTGGCCGTGAGACCGAGACGGCCGAGCGCGAACAGAGAATGCGAGAGCCGGGAAATCAACGGAATGTAGGTGTCGAGAATCGCGGCGAGACAAAAAAACAAGATGAACCACGGAAGCTTGATTCGCGATTTGCTGTGCTTGACGGCGGCGGTGGCTAAAGCCAGAGGAAGGATCCAGAGAGCGCGGGCTAACTTTACTGTCGTGCCGACGATGAGAGCTTCCTGGCCATACTTGGCGGCGGCGCCGACGACGGAACTGGTGTCGTGAATCGCGAGCGCGGCCCACAGACCGAATTGCGATTGCGAAAGATGAAGCAGTCCGCCAATCGGGGGGAAAAGAAGCAGTGCGACGGAATTTAAAATAAAAACCGTGCCGAGCGAAACGGCCATCTCTTCGTCATCGGCATGAAGTATGGGACCGATTGCCGCGATCGCACTGCCACCGCAAATCGCCGTGCCCGCGGTAATCAGAAACGACGAATTTCCGCGAACGCGCAATATTTTGCCGAGCGCCAGGCCCATCAAAATGGCAAACGAGAGTCCCATCGCCGTATAAACGAAGCCGCTGCGGCCCGCTTTCAGCACTGCGTGCAGATTCATTCCGAAGCCGAGCGCCACGACGCACACTTGAAGAAGGATTCGAGCGGATGCTCGCGTGGCCGCGGCGTAAGGATGCGTGAAGCTCAGGCCAAGAATAATTCCCATGCTGAGAGCCACCGGAGGAGAAAGAAGCCCTGTGAAAGAAAGGATGAGCGCGAGAAAGAAAATAATTTTCGAGAGAGCGGTCATTACGAGAAGAAAGAGTATGCAGGCCGAAGCAATCGCGGGCAACGGCGAAATAGAGGAGTGGCACGAGATTCACCCGCACTTTTGTAGAGTATTGCACGACCGAGATTATTGTTGTTCTCTCGGCTTCGAAGGCGCGGGAGCCGCGGGTGTTTTAACTGGCGAGAATGGGACCGGTTGCGTCGAAGGAGAAGGCTTCGCGGCAGGCGCCGACGGCGAAGCGGCGCCGGGACGCGCAAGTTGTGCCGGCGCGGGTGACGAAGGAGTATCTGGCGCTGTTGGAGCGGCAGGGGGCTGCTGCGGGATGGTGGAAAGTTTCGCGATGATTTTTTCCGTCGCGGCCTTGCTCACAGCGCAAGCGGAGTCCCAGATGCGGCACTGCGCCAAAGTGTACTTGCAGCCGCAGGTGCAAGCGTCCGCGTTGAAACGGTGCAGCGCGATCTTCCTTTGTTCGGGCGTGAGTTTCGAGAGGTCGACGCCGGGAAGTTCCGTGGCGCGGTCGGCATGTTTCAGAAAAACTTCGCCCTTGTCCTCGAACGTTTCCACCTTTGCCTGGATTGGAAGACCGAGCAGGGCGCGAATTTCCGTTTCATAGAGCGCTGGATCCAGGAGTCCGGTGTGTTTTTGAACGACGCGGCCTTCGGTGTCCAAAACGAAGGATGTGGGCAAGGCGGGGATCCCGCCGTACTCCATGCGAATGGCGTCGGAAGTCATGGCCACGGGATAGTTGATGCCTGTTTCCTCGACGTACTTCTGAACCTCGGCGGCGTCATCGTCGTCGACATTGAGACCTATGATTTGGAGACGTCCCTTATACTGCTCTTGCAGCGCGACTAAATCTGGAACTTCGGCGCGGCATGGTCCGCACCAGGTGGCCCAGAAATTCAGAAAAACGACTTTGCCACGCAGGGCTTCGAGAGTGAGCGGCTTGCCATCGAGCGAGGTGAGTTTGAAGCCGGGCGCAGGATCGGGGTTGCGAACAAAACGGATCACGGGTTCGTTGTCTTGTTGCGCGACAACGAAGGCAGGCGCGAACGAAAGAAGCAACGAAACAATAAGCCCGCGCAGTGCGGGCCGCTTAGAAAGAAATAATGGTCGCGTTAGTCGCATACGTCCTTAATAGAAGAGCACAATGAGCGGTGCAGGCCAAGTGGCTTATTGGAAGCGTGATTCGTGGACGGAGGCTCGCGGCTTATCCGTAGCAGGCGAGGCCCTTGGTCCATGAGGCTGCTATCCGGCTCTTGCGCTCCAAAACTTTTGGGGACATTTTTGCGCGGCATCAAACACGCGTAGGATTTCAACGGCATCTGCCCGAACTCGATAGGGAATGATGTAAAGTGCGTCGCCAACGGCCAACTCGCGCGTCCCCAGGACTCTCCCCGGGCGGCCGATAGCGGGATCCCTTCTTAGCAGATCGATGGCGAGACGAATCCTTTGCGCGACACGGTCTGCCGCTGCCGGGTTGTCGTCCGCGATGTAGTCCGCTTCCGCCCGGAGATTGGCCCGCGCGGAGCGGCTCAAAATGGCAACGTGGCGCCCTTCCCAGAGCACTGTGGAAATGCATTGCAAAATCAGAGCATAAGCCCTTCGATTAATCGAAAGCCCAAGGAATTGGCCACCCTGCGAAACAACTGTTGTGGAGCGACACTCGCGGTGCGTGGCGTTTATTGAGTGGTACGCAGTTAACAAACACAGGTAGACATATACAGAGGGACGAGTGTAGTCCTATGTAAGAGTGGGGGCGCGGCGGGAATGGCACCTGTTCTTCTGTGGCTGATCATGGTTCTTTGCCTGTTGGTCTCCGTGGTGAAGTACGTCATGGGGATCATCCTGAAGTTGTCGTTCCCCAGCGCGAAGGTGCAAAAGGATTATAGCTACCAACCCACGGTAAGCGTGCTGATGCCGTGCTTCAACGAAGGAAAAACGGTCTACGAGACAATCGAGAGCATCAGCAAGAGCAACTATCCCGCGGAAACATTTGAAGTGATTGCGCAGGACGATTGTTCGGTGGACGACAGCTACGAGTGGATGCTCAAGGCGCAACGCGACTTCACCAACATACGCATACGGACCGGGCGCAATGTGGCGAACAGCGGAAAGGCGCGCACGGTGTGCAATGCGATGGAGCAATCCTCGGCAGAGATTATTATTTCGATCGATTCGGATTGCATTTTTCATCCGGACGCGATTTCCGAGCTGACCGCGTGCTTCACGGAGGCCCACATCGGGTCGGTGGGCGGCAGAGTCGGAGTGCGCAACCCGAACGACAGCGTCGTTACCGCGATTCAGGCCGTGATTTACTATTCGGCTTTTCAGCTTTACAAGATTCCAGAAAATTGGACGCGCAGCGTGTGCTGCATAAGCGGATGCCTTTTTGCCATCCGGCGCGAGCTGCTGCTGGAGATTGAGCCGGCGATTCGAGCCCGGCACTGGTTCGGAATTCCTGTGAATCAGGGCGAAGACAGATTCTTGACTCATCAGACGCTGCTGCGCGGATACGGGACTTACATTAACAATGATGCGCTGTGCTGGACTACGGTGCCGAACACTCTGTCGGTGCTGTTCAAACAGCAACTGCGGTGGCGGCGCAGCATCGTGCGGGATTTTTTCTATACTTTAAAAACCCTGCCACAACATGTTTGGAAACTCCACCCCAACGCCGTTTGGACGCTGATCCTGACGCCGCTGGGCGCGTTGGTGGGGTTTCTGGTGGTGATAACGGCCCTTACCTCGGACCCCTTGGCATGGGCGGGGCCGGTGCCGCTGATCGTGGCACTTGGAATCGGCGCGGTTTTGACTTGGGTGATCAAAAAGTACAGCGCGCGAGAAGCGGTGGCCCATCCCGTGGCTTTTGGTGCTTATGTGGCGTGGTCGCTTGTGAGCAGCTTGTTGCTCACACCGCTCGCGCTCTGCACCATGGATTCCGCGGATTGGGGCACACGAACCAAGGAAGTGAACGAGGTGGCCGTTGGCGACACCAGCAGCTAATGCGATTCCGGCCGAAACGAAGAAATCGCCGGTGCGGCAATCGCTGCATTACAAGCTGGTTATTACTCTGTATCGACTCTTTGCCATCGCCATGCTGTATTTGGTGTTGATCGGCATTCTTGCGTATGCGTTCGTGATGGGCTTTTACGCGATAAGCAGCTCGTGGGCCGCCCCCGTGATTCTCTCCGCCGCGGACGAAAAAAGTCTTGCCTTCCGGGCTCAGCTTGTGACCAGCCAGCAGACCATCGAAGATCTGAAGGTGGATTCGCAAAAAATGGAAAGTGGCATTGCGGAAATGTCCAAGCACCGCGCGGCTCTCGTCGCGCTCGAGCCTGAACTCAAGGACGCTATCGCCCGCGAACGCGCTCACAACCGCGCCACCGGCCCTCAACTCGCCGCTCTTGACACCCAGAAGCAGGCGGACAACTCGAAAACGCTGTCCGTCCTCGCGCAACTCCAGCAAGTCGAATCCGACATCGGCAAAGACCTCGCTGCCGGGCTCATCACAAAGGGCGACGCGGCCACCCAGTTGTCCGCTCTCAATCAGGCCGAGAGCTCCTATACAGACAGCAAAATTGCAGAGGTCCTCCTGACGGATAGCGTCCTTCAGAAAACTACGGCTAACACCGACTCGCTCGACGTACTCGAAAAACAGGCCGAGTTGCGTTCGGAAGCCGCTCAGCTCGACGTCGCTATCAACGTCGCCCAAAAAGAGCTCCAGGAAGACTCTCGACAGATCGATCGGTTAAGACAGGCCATCGCCACAGCTAAACAAAGTCCCTACTACCTGAATGCCACCGGAGGACAGACGGTGTATTTCGCTTTCGTTCCGTATGACAACCGAGCAAGCGCGGTCCCCGGCCGGCCGATTTACGATTGTTACTTGAACATGATCGTCTGCCGCAAGGTGGGTGACGTGAAACAGATATTCACCGGCGAACAGGAAGCGATCCATCCGATCTTTAGGACCCCTATCCGCGGCTTTCTGATCCAGATGGATCTGAACGGCGACGATTCTGCGAAGTCCAGGACTTTGTTCCTGGGCCGCAAGCCGATTTTGTTCTGAGGATAATTTGAATGCACGCAAATCACTGGAAGTTTCTGTTAGCCGCAGCGATCCTTGTCCCGGCGCAGGCAGAGGCACAGGACCACATCGATCAGCACGCTTACTGCGCGTATGTAATGGAACAGGCGGAGGCACAAAGAGATCTGTTGCGCACGCCGACGGCGATCGCGGGGGTGACGCAGCCCGAGACTGGCCTGCCGATGCAGGTGGTAGGGGGCGCCACATTGGGTCTTTCAAATGTAAAAAAGGCGGGCTTGACGATGGACGCCGCCAGGAAAGACTGCGAGCTGTATAAGACCACCACTGAAACGCAGCAAGCCGTCCAATATGCAGTACCGAACTTGGAGAGAGAGGCTCTGCGCAACCGGCTCTCCTTGATCGAAAGCGCCTTTAAGTCGCTGGATGCATTGGTCGAAAAAACCTCGAAGATGGTCGAGGCGCAGAATGCGACGCGTCTGATGCTCTTCTCACTGCAGACCACGAGGATCAAACTGGACGGCGACCGGGCTGACACTCAGGCAAAACTCAGCGCGATCTATCTCCCCGAACTGAGTGCCAAGCCATTGAAGGAACTGATCGCCAGAAAGGAAAACAGCGAGACGGAGGAGCAGCGCGCGCTGGATAAATTGAGCCGCCAGAATAATTGGGATGTGGCTCTTTCCGTGGGCGTTCATCAGCAGGTGAATCCGGTTGCCTATGGCGCGCAGCCCTACGGCGAGGTCACCGTCAACTACAATTTCGCAAGCCGCGCCATCAACAAACATCTGGATCGTGCAGCGGAAGCCCACGACGAATGGAAGAAAGCGCAGGAAGGCGATGTTGTGCGTAGCACGGAGGCGCTGCGGCAGCAGTTGGCGGAGAGCGTGTCCGCGCAGGAGAACAGGCTCAAGTGTTTCCAGGAAGAAAGGGAACAAATGAATAAGAACCTTGAGCTTGTCGCAAATCCAGACACGTCGGCGGCTCTCGACTTCAGCAACCAACTGACGGCGGCACGGCTTCTTTTGGAGATAGAGGCGGGCGATGCCAGCTTCCGCATCGGCCTGCTGCGAGACTTCCTGGCAAAGAATTACTAGTCCAATTTTAGTTTCTTACTTGGAGGCCGGCTGAAGTTTCTTGGGGGATGAAGCGGCGCGCTCGGACCGGCGCTCTTGTTCGACGTGCTGCGTGCAATCGGCAATTTGGTCGTCGAGCTTTTTGATTTCCAGAGCGAGATGAAAATCCTCGGGACGTTTGGCGTATTTTTCAAATAGCGAATTGCGTTTGGATTTCAAGTCATCGCGTTTTTTCTTCCAAACTCCTGCGACTGCGAGCATGTGATTCCCCTGGAAGCAGTGTGCGCCATTTTATGGTTAAGCGATAGTGCGGCAAAGGGATTTGCACTGATTCGTAATCGGCCAAGAGTTCTGGTGGACAGGTGAGTGCGGGGAACCGAAAGTTGCGAACGAACGGATCGCGGCCAAAAGGCGGGCGCGGGCGAAATAGCCGGCGTGGTATCATGCGCGCGAGATCAAAGGCTGGAGAGCAGCACACGGATTTTTGGCCCAATGAGAAACAACACGCTCGACTCCTCAAAGCACGACTCGATATAGCAGGCGAAAAAGGAAAGGATTACGCAGATGAGCGGATTACCGCAACTCTTGCCAACCAGTGCCACTGCGGAAACGTTTGGCGGCGTAACCTATCACATTGACGGTGAACTCGTGCCCGTCCTCACCGTCGATGTGTCCGCGAGGCCCATCTACTTCGAGCATCACATCCTGTTGTGGAAGCACCCCACGGTGCGAATCGGCCTGAAGCCGATGAAGGGCGCACTCAAGCGGATGATGGCCGGAATACAGGTCTTTGTGACTGAAGCCAGTGGCGCTGGGATGATCGCCTTCAGTCGCGACGGAGCAGGGCACATTGTTCCGATTCATCTTCCCCAGGGAATGGAGCTCCACGTTCGCGAGCACCAATTCCTGGCGGCGACGGAGAGCATCGACTACAGCTTTGAACGCGTGCGCGGCGCGGCCAACATGCTTTTCGGCGGAACAGGTTTTTTTATCGACAAGTTCCACAGTCACGCCGGCGACGGCATCCTGTGGCTGCACGGTTATGGAAACGTCTTTGAGAAGATACTGGGGCCGGGCGAGATCATCGATATCGAACCCGGTGGCTGGCTTTATAAGGCTCCCGCCGTTCGGATGGAGACGGTGATGGACCGAATCACCAGCGGGATATTCGGCGGGTTCAATTTGATAGTCAACCGGTTCACCGGCCCCGGGCGTGTCGGAATACAATCGATGTACATGCACTACCCAACCGCGGAATAGTCGCGGCGCACGCAAAAATCGCGGCGCTGATGTGTCGAGGCTGCGAACAGTGGGCGTGGTGGGAATTGCTGTCGGTCTCAAAGCGGAACGCGAGAGAGGATGCGGCCATGCGGCGAATATTAGGCCTGGCGGGTTGTCTCGTGGCAGGAATCGTTGCGGTGTTTTGGCAAACAGAAACCCGAGCGGCAAACTCCGGAGAAGGGAAGACCTCAGCGGCTTACGACGCTCAGCCGGACGCGCGCGGGGCGAATTCCTGGGACCGCAAGACCGCTGCGGCTTACCTCGATCAAAGAGCGGGTTGGTGGATGGAGTGGCCAAAGGCGGCGCGGGACCATGAGACTTTTTGCGTATCGTGCCACACGGCGGTCCCTTACGCGATGTCCCGGCCGTTGCTTCGCGGGGCGCTCGCGGAACACGGGCCTTCCCCGAACGAGCGCAGGCTGTTGGAAAACGTGACGAAGCGCGTGCGTCTTTGGAAGAAAGTCGCGCCGTTCTACAGCGACGCCGATCGCGGCGCGTACAAGAGCGTCGAATCTCGTGGGACAGAATCGGTTCTGAATGCGCTGATCCTTGCCAGCGATGCCGCTCGGGGCGGGCATCTGACGGACGACACGCGCACCGCGTTCGAAAACATGTGGGCCGAGCAGCAAACTACGGGAAACGACCAGGGTGCATGGCGCTGGCTGAGATTCAAGAACGAACCCTGGGAAGCGGATGACTCCGGCTACTACGGAGCGGCGCTAGCGGCCGTCGCGGTTGGAACAGCTCCCGAAAATTATCGCGCCAAACTGGAAATCCAAGATAATTTGAAATTGCTGGCCGAATACTTGAACCGCGAAGCCGTTGCGCAAACTTCGATCAATCGTGCGGTCCTGCTCTGGGCTTCTACGAAGATTCCTGGATTGATTGATCCGCAGCGGCAAAAAGCACTGATAAGCGAGTTGCTAAGCAAGCAGCAAGCAGACGGAGGCTGGAGCTTGTCCTCGCTGGTTGGGCCATGGAAGCGCCACGATGGAACTCCTCAGCAAGCCGAGAGCGACGGATATGCGACGGGGTTGATAACGTTCGCGCTGCAACAGACGGGGATTCCGCGGGAAAATGCCCAACTGAAACAAGGTCTCGGATGGTTGTTGCGAAATCAGGACAAGGCTCGCGGCTCTTGGCTGGCCTATTCCTTAAACAACAACGAAGAACATCACATAAGTCCGCAGACGGCCCTTTTTATGAACGATGCGGCGACTGCTTACGCCGTGCTCGCGTTGAGCAACTCCACGATTCACTAAGCACGATTCAGCTGTTCCCTGAACAAAGGATTACTAGGTCCAGGAGTGTGAGATTGACGGATGACGTAACTGTCTGTCTATTGCCAACCGATGCGGAGCAGCGAAAGGCCTTGCCGCGGCAGCGTAAATTGTATGTGCGCGGAGCCTTTCTCGATTGGGATGAAGGAGGGAGACGCCAGAAGCTGCAACTGCCCGGCGCTCTCAAGTAGCTCGTATTGATGCGGCGAGGGAGATTGTGGTGATCCCATTTCCTTCCATGCCGTGAACGCGTTGCTGTGATCCAAGTCAATGCGAAAATGTTCGAGCAAGGCTTGGGTAACGTTCGCGGGCAACCCGCTTACGGAAAGCTGAATTGAGGCTGGGACAACCGGCAGGTCGTCGTCATGATAATTCCAAGCAAGGATTTCGAGTTCGTGATCTTTGCGCGTGGCGATCGCGTTGATGTCCGGCTGGCCGCGCACTCCGGCGCGCAGAATCTCATCGACCGAAAGCGCCGCTGAGCTTTCTGCGTTGATGCGTTCGCTGCCAAGCAGGCCAAACATGCGAAAAGCGTTTAGCACGGGTTTGTCCAAACCGTTGGTGGCCAGCTCGCGGAATCCCTCGAAATACGGCTGACCTTCAAATTCAAAGGCCCAGGTGACGGTGCCCGCAAAATCGATGTGCTCGCGGCGAGACAAATCGTAAATCGCGCTGAGTGTTTCAGCCGTGTACGAGGCGTACTGCGCTCGGCTGCGATAGCCGTTCTGGGGATAGGTGCGCGCGGAACATGCCGCGCAACCTTCTGGATCTGATTCTCCAAGAATGATCGGTGTGCGCTGCCATTCTGGAAAGGAAGTAACAATTTTGAAACCCGCTTCAATCGAAGCCAACTGCCGCGCGATTCCCATTTGAACATGGCCGTCTTGCCACGCGACGTTTCCCTTTGGATGGAAGCTTATGAAATCCAAGGGGGATCCGATTTTTCCGGTAGCGAAGTTGCGCTCGTGCGCGCAGTGTTCGAGAAATTTCCGCAAAAACTCGGCCGCTTTGGGAGAAGCCGGTCCCGTCGTGTCCGGTCCGCCGACGTTGGCGCCAGGCAAAGCTTTAAGAATGGCCGCCGTGGAAAAATCGTAAAGCTTGAAATATTCTTCCGGAGTTCCTTTCCAATAGTCGATGTCCGGTTCATTCCAGATTTCCCAAAGCCAGCTTTTTGTCTCGGCGTCGCCGTAGCGCTCGCGCAAGTGCGTCGCAAACTGAAAGACGAGATCAGCCCACTTTTGATAGTCTTTCGGCGGATCGGCCCAGCCCGTGAAAATCGTGCCATAAGGGAAGTTGTGTCGATACGGTGCCGGGTGCGTTGAGAGCGCTTCGGGCATGAACCCCACTTCCACCAGCGGCTTGATTCCTTGCTCGTGGAACGTGTCAAAGATGCGGTCGAGGATCACCCAGCTATAGACCGGATTCCCCTGCGCGTCCTCCGTGTAAACATTCGTCGAGCCCCACTTGAGGGACGCCGAGCCATCGCCGGTGTTCAGCAAGTTATGCACGCGGACGTGGATGGGAACGGGACTGAGGGCTGCTAGTTCGCTAAGTAGTTTTTTGCCGTTGGGCGCATAAGTGTAATTCGGTTCGTCGTAGCCAAAATAGTGCCAGACGGGCCGGAGCGGACCGTCCGGTTGATCAGCGTGAACTTGAATGTTTACGGCCGGGACAGATTGCTGTGCCTCGCAAGACAGGCCGTTTAGCGCGAGGAGTGACAAGGCTAAGAACGACCAGCGAAGAAGCAAGACTTGAGTCCCCCAGGTAGTGCTTCGTGACGAGAGTCGCTCGATGGAAATGTGTATCGGCATGAGGTGAATTCTAACTGAAGAATCCGGTTGAAGCGCGGCTCTACACAAACGAAAAAAACGCGTAGCACCAGCTCCGCCTTGCAAAAGAAGGAACCGCCGGGCTCCGCTAATTCCGCCCTGCGCTACATGCGACATCAGGCGAAGACAGGGAAACTCCGGGATTAGCTCACAAACGCTGAATACTAATGGCGGCTTGGGGAATCTAATAACGCATGAGAAATCGAGCAGACATTATCAGGTTTATTGTCGTTGTTCAGGCGGTCCTATTCTTGACGCATTTGTTTCTGTACGAAACATGGGTGTTCTTGCCGCGCGGAAGCAATGCATCCGTGTTGTTGCCGCTCAAATTGACTCTCGGCGTTTTGTCGGTGAGTTTTCTTGGCGCTTCGCTGTTGGCGTGGCGCCACACGGGCGCAATGGTGCGAGCGATATATAAGGTAGCGGCTGTATGGCTGGGCTTGCTCAGTTTTCTCTTTCTTGCGGCGGTCTCTTCGTGGGTTGTTTACGGAGCGGCTCGGCTGACCGGGCTGAATGCGAATTTCCACCTGATTGTGGAAGTGCTGTTCGGCGCGGCGATGCTCGTGGGAGTCTACGGAATTTTCAACGCAAGTTGGACTCGCATTACGCGGACAACGGTTCGCCTGGCGAACTTACCGGAAGCGTGGCGCGGGCGAACAGCGGCGCTGATCAGCGACTTGCATCTGGGGCACGTACGGAACGGGAGTTTTCTGCGGCGCATGGTGTCGAAGATCTTGAAGGAACAGCCGGATGCAATTTTCATCGCCGGCGATTTGTATGACGGCACGGCGATTGACGCAACGCAGGCGGCGGCTCCGCTGACCGAACTAACCGCGCCGCACGGAGTGTATTTTGTCGCCGGGAATCACGAACAGTTTGGTGACGACAGCAAATATTTGCGGGCGGTGGCCGCGGCCGGTGTGCGCGTGCTCAGCAACGAGAAAGTGGAAGCGGACGGCTTGCAGATCATTGGCGTGCCGTACCGGCATGCGACACACGGCGGGCACTTCGCCTCGGTTCTGCGGGGCATCGACGTTGATCGCGAACGCGCAAGTATCCTCTTGACGCATGCCCCCGACCATCCGCAGGTTGCGGAGGCGGCCGGCGTTTCTCTGCAGCTTTCCGGGCATACGCATGTTGGGCAGTTTATTCCGTGGAGCTGGATGGCGCGGCGGATTTACCGGCAGTTTGTGTACGGCTTAAGCCGAATCGGAAAGATGCAAGTTTTCACGTCGAGCGGCGCAGGAACTTGGGGACCTCCGCTGCGGCTCGGGTCGAATCCCGAGATCGTAGTGTTGCAGTTCGAATGAAGCACCCGTGAAACCGTAGGGGCACGCCATCCTCGGCGACGGAATAAGAGTGCCTCCCTGCAGCCAAGTCCAAACATCAGAGTGACTGTAGAAAAATAAGCAAAGCTTTCTTTTCCGCAGACGATAGTCTTTCAAATTCTTCGGCGACGTGCGCCGCTTCGCCGCGGTGGCGGCGGATGGCGTCGGAAAATGTGAGAGAAGCGCCGTCGTGCATCAGGCGAGAGTGAAGGCGAACGCCCCAGAGCGGTGTAGTGCGGATTTTGTTGGCGGTGCTTTGGAATTTTGGGAATGTCGCATTCTTCATGCCGGGATGCTCGGCAATTCTTCTGCCGTAGTGTTCGACGACCGCTTGCACGATGCCATCGCCGGTTCCGACGTCATGCAAGAGAAAGTCGCCGTAAGGATGGAATGTCTTATCGCCGAGCGCGGGCGGGATGGTGAAGTTACCGCCGTCAACAGCAGTGCCGGCGGCGGCCGTGGTGAGCGTTGCGACGTGACAAGTAGAGCAGCCCACTTTGTCAAAGAGCGCTTCGCCATTTTTGGTTTCGGGAGTCTGCGAAAGCATCGCATCGCGCGCGGGAGCTTCCGAGGCGCGGATGAAGCGGGCAAAGTGATCGATATCGGAGAGCCCATCTGGGCCGGGCTTGTCGTTCGGCTCGGCGGCGGCGTTGCAGAGATTGGTGACTTCGTCTGGCTGCAAGCGGTTGGTGATGCCCATTTCGTTGAGATAGGCGTCGCCTGAGAAGGAGAGCAAGCTGGCATGCTGATCTTTCCAGCCGAAACGCCCAACGCCAGTCTTGCCGGGGACTTCCACGATAGGAACATAAAGCGCCTGGCCACAAATCTTGCCGTGACTCTTTTTGCATTGATCCTTGGCGAGATCGAGAAGTGTTTGGTCCGAAAGGGCTTCGACAAAACCGTCGCCAAGAACGTTTAGAGAAACTCGGAAGGTGCGGATTTTCTCGGAGTCGGGAACATGCTCCTGAATTTCGGTGTTGGGGAAAGCACCGCTCGGGCAGATGGCGCGGTCGTTGATGAGAGAGCGGCCCTTGATGACTTCGGCGCCGTGGTTGATGGGAATTTCCGGGTTTTGAAACACGCCCTTGGCATCGTTATGTCCCACGCGCAATTCGGAAACCTGGCTTGAGCCGCCGGAAGTGGGGTTCTGGTGACACTCGCGGCACGATTGCGCGTTGTAAAGTGGGCCCAAGCCGTCAGTAAGGCCCTCGACTTCTTCGAACTTGGCTTGATCGGCGGTGTGAGTCGCATCATCGACCATTCCATTGCTTTTGTTGTCAAAGCCCGTGGGAGCCTCGGATAGCGGCGGAGCAAAAGCGAGAAAACCAAATGATAAAAAAAGAGCAACGCAGGCAAGTGACTTCATGGGGACCTCGCGGGCAGCTGGTTGAAAGAAAATCTACTCCTCGAATAGAGGAAAGCCAAGCGAAAAAATGGATAAGAAGTGCGGAGCGCCGCAGCCGCTGGCCGGCGCTAGACCGGGCGGCGGATGCCGAGCTTGCGCATGCGGGCTTGCAGCGTGGTGCGCTTCATGGCAAGCAGCGCAGCCGCGCCTTTGGGCCCGGCGATGCGCCATTCCGTCTGGCGAAGCGCGCGGAGAATGTGTTGCCGCTCGGCTTCTTCCAGCGTGGAAATAGCTGAGGTTGAAGGGGTACTCGAGCCAAAGGAGGAAAACGACGAAGACGAGTCTGCGCCTTCTGTGGAACTTCCCGCGAGGTTCGCAACTTCGTTTGATTTTAATTCTCCGGCAGGGACGCGCAGCTCCTTGCCGGGAGAAAGCAGCACGGCGCGCTCAATGAAATTTTCGAGTTCGCGAATGTTGCCGGGCCAGGAATAATTTGCAAGTGCATCCATGCCCTCGGCGGGGATGTACGAGACAGTTTTATTAAGGCGGCGGCTGAATTTTTGGACAAAGTAGCGGACGAGCAAGGGGACGTCTTCGCGGCGTTCGCGAAGCGCCGGGATGTGAATGGGAAAAACGTTGAGCCGATAGTAGAGGTCACTGCGGAAGGCGCGCTCGCCGACGAGCTTGGCGAGATCGCCGTTGGTGGCGGCCACGACGCGGACGTCGACCCGCTGCGTGTGATTGCTTCCCAGGCGCTCGAACTCCTGCTCTTGAAGAACGCGGAGAAGTTTGGGTTGCAACTCGAGCGGAAGGTCGGCGACCTCGTCGAGAAAAAGAGTGCCGTGGTCGGCGAGCTCGAATCGTCCGATTTTTTGCGTGATGGCGCCGGTGAAGGCGCCGCGTTCGTGGCCAAAGAGTTCGGATTCGAGAAGCCCGCTGGGGATGGCGGCGCAATTGACTTTGACAAACGTGCGTTCGCGGCGCTGGCTCAGGTTGTGAATGGCGCGGGCGATAAGCTCCTTGCCTGTCCCGGTCTCGCCCGTAACGAGCACGGCGGTGCCGGCGGGCGCCACGAGCTCGACCTGCGCGAGGGCACGTTTGAGCGCGGGACTGTCGCCGATGATTTCCTCGAAGTTGAATTCACTGCGGATCTCTTCCTCGAGATAGAGCTTTTCTTCGGCGAGCTTGTCCTTCAGCACGTCAATTTGTTTGAAGGCCAGGGCGTTTTCGACCGCAATCGCGATTTGCGCGGCGACTTGCTGCAGGAGTTCGACGTCCTGAGGCGAGAATGCGTCCTCCCTTCGGCTTGCGAGATTAAGAGTGCCGAAGGTGCGGCCCTGTGTGATGAGCGGAACGCAGCAAATGGTTTGCACGCCTTCGCTGCGCAGAATACGGATCGCTTCCGCGGGAAAGTTGTCAATTTCCGCGCCGCGCGCAAGGAGCGGCTTGCTGCTGCCGAAACATTGACCGGCAGGAGTGGCATCGACGGAGACAATCATTTCTTGATGGAAGAAACCCGGGCGGTTGGGAAAATCGAGGGCGTGGATTTTTAGCCGGCCGGTTGCGGGATCGGCGAGCGCAAGGCTGGTGAAGTCATGATGAATGACGCGTTGGAGAGAAGTGACGATGCCGCGGAAGAGGTCGGGAAGCTCGCGCGTGGAGACAAGAACGTTGTTGACCTCGAGAAGAACCTGAAGACGATCGCGCTCGCGCGCGAGCTGGCTTTGGTAAGCCTGCGAGGTTTCAAAATTGAGCGCGTTATCGACGGCCACGGCAACCTGACTGCCCACGCGCTGCATGAATTGAAGCTCGGTATCCGTTATGCCCTGCGGAACAAGCCGGCCGAACCCCATCGCCCCGAGCCGCCGCTGCGCGGTCGTGAGAGGAACCATCGCCAAAGAGCGGACACCCACTTCGCGGAGCCGCTGGAGAAAATCGGGGAAGCGATCATCTTCCTCCGTGTCGCTGACGACAAAGGGCTGTTGCGATTGCCATACCCAGCCGGAAGGATGTCCGTCCATCGGCGTTTCGCTGCCGGTTTTGACGGGAGTAGGAAGCCGCGTTTCGAGAATGTGGAGGCGCATGACGTTGCGCACAGGGTCATGAAGGACGAGCGTGAGAAAATCAAAATCAACGACGGAATGAAGCCGCTCCGCAAGGTCGTGAAAAAGTGCCGCGAGATCGCGGTGCTGGGCAATGGACTCGGCCACTTCGAGCAGGGCTTCGAGCTGACGCCGCGACTGTTCGAGCGGCGCTGCAAGGGTTGCTTCGGGCGGGGAGATAGCCGGATCCGCCATAGCAGGCAGAATAGCATCCGCGTCGGCAGAGGCTCAACCAAGCTCACGCCGGAGCGAGGGCTCCATCTACTCTAGATGCGCTTGCCGTTCGGAATGCTCGACAATCTATTCGTGCCTCAGCGCAACCATGGGATCGACGCGCATCGCCCGCCGCGCCGGGAGAAACGCCGCGATTCCGGCTATGAGGAGCATCAAGCAGATTGCAAGACCCAAGCTCAGCGGATCAGTTGGCTTTACCCCCCAGATTGTTTCGCGAATCATCTGTGCTGCCGCAACACCAGCTCCCACGCCAAACGTTATGCCTACGCACACTACTCGCATCATCTCGCCAAGCAACATGCGGAACACATCGCCTCGTTTCGCGCCCAAAGCCATCCGAATCCCGATTTCGCGCGTTCTTTCCGCTGTCGCATACGACGTCACTCCGTACACGCCAATCATTGCCAGTAGCCCGACAAACAAACCGAACGTCGTCGCAATCGACGCCATGGCGCGATTTCGATGGACGGAGTGGCTGATCGCGTCGCTGAGCGGGTCGCATTTCAAGACGATACGAGGATCAACAGTCGCGGCTGCATTCTCCAAGCGTTTAGCTGTTTCAGCGAACGCACCAGCAGCTCGAATTTCATAGCTGCCCATCCCCGAGCACGAACCCCCGCATTGTGCAACCGGCCTGTATAAGATCGGAAGAGGCGCGTCACTGGGCCGTCGATATTGTTGGTCTCTGGCGATCCCAACAACCTCGACGAAGTAGTCTTGCCCGTTACCATCCCCATCGTTTTCACGAAATCTCAGCCCAACGGCATTCTCTTCTCCAAAAAGCGCCTTCGCCAAGGCTTCGCTAAGCATAGCTGCCGGAAGTGACCCGTCGGTGTCACCGTCATTAAAGTCCCGGCCCGCCTGTAGCGCAGTGCGCCTGGTCTTGAAATAATCAGGAGAAACAAAGATGAGATAAGAGCCAAGACGTCGCTCGGAGCCTCTTGGCCCGATAACGCCCAATTGTGCGAGGCTCATCTTGGAAAACAGACGACTCCATGACGCGGAAATGATGCCAGGCAGGGAACGAAATTCCGTCAGTATTTCCTTGCCAACGATTGCTTCGCGCTGCGGGCTTTCGCCGGAGCCTCGCCAACTCGCATGAGCCACCAAGACGCCTTTGGGGTCATAGCCGGCATCCTTTGCCAAGAGCGCCTGCAGCGTGCGTGTCAGCAAGCCCGCGCTGACAAGCAGCGCGACCGATAAAGCAACCTGCACCACAACCAGCCCAGAATTCATGAACCGGTTTCTATACTTTCCAGTTGCCACGCCGTTGTTCATCGCTGAATAAACCGAAATATGAGTTGCCTCGACCGCGGGAGCCAACCCAAAGAGAAGAGCGCACGCCAAAGTGATGCTCACGGCAAAGGCAGCCAGCCTCGCATCCCAGGACAAATCCAGTTGGATCGGATCGCCGGGAAAGGAAAGCGCCCACAGCAGCGCTTGAGTCGCCCAGCGCGCGACGAGAAGACCCATCGCAGCGCCGGCCACCGATAAGACTGCACTCTCTGTCAGCAGTTGCCGCACCAGGCGCCACCGCGTCGCGCCCAGGGCCAGCCGAGTGGCGATTTCGCTGCGCCGCTTTGCAGCCCGCGCGAGCAATAGATTCCCTAAATTCGCGCAAGCGATGACTAGAGCGATTGCGGCCATAGCCATCAAAAGCAGTACCACGTCCATGTCTTGCAGCCAGGTGTCCGAGGTGCCGTTCGGCATGGGACGCGCCACAAGGGTTGTGCGCACAACTGATCGATTATCGCTTTCGTTAGATCTTGGCGGCAGGGCTCCGTATATTTCTGGACTTAGAACTTGCAGCCCGGCGTTGGCTTGGCTCACGCTGACTCCGGGCTTTAACCGGCCGACGAAGCTCAGTATCGTAGCGTGCGAATCCAGCGACGGCGACTGACGTCCGTACATTATGTGATAGTCTCTGAACGTTCTCTCCGCCTCGATGGGCATGAAGACCTCAGGCATGCTGCCGATATCCACACCGAAAAAAGACGGAGGGGCCACTCCAACGATTTGGAATTCGTTTCCATTTACGCGGATCGCCCGGCCGAGTATATCTCTTGATTGGCCATACGATCGCCGCCACAATCTGTAACCAATCACACAAGCAGGCGGCGCACCAGGCTGGTCATCCGAAGGTTGCAGGGTCCTACCTAAAACGGCTGACACCCCAAGGGTTGGGAAGTAATCCCCAGAAACATACAAGCCCGATACTTCCTCCTTTTCCCTTGAATTTGTAATTTCGAACTCGCCGTCGAAGTAGTTATAAGAGAGAACAGCGGAAAAGATGTATTGTCGGTTTTGAAATTCCTTCCACTCGGCGTAGGAGTGTCCATTGAAACCGTCACCGCGGGCAATTTCGACTAACCGGTCCGGCTGCCGCACGGGCAACGACCTGAGCGCCAGCGCATAAATCACCGAGAAAATTGCAATCGTCGCGCCGATGCCCAGGGCCAGGGTAAGGATTGCGACAGCGGTGAAACCCGGAGACTTACGCAGCATGCGCAGGCCGAAACGAACGTCTTGCTTGAGATGTTCCCACCAGAGCCAGCGGCGCGATTCGTAGAATTGCTCCGTCGCTTGCGTGACATTGCCAAATGCCCGCCGCGCGGCAGCCCGTGCTTCGTTCTCGCTTAGGCCCTGTTCCCGCAAGCGCTCCGTCTCGAGCTGGATGTGCGCTTCGATTTCCGCACTGAAATCGTTCGCTTTCCGTTTGCGCCGGAACATGGGCTTAGCTCCTTTTCGTCTGTGATTCCAAAATCCGCCCGATGGCTGCCGCCAGCCGCTTCCACTTCGTCGTTTCCCTCACCAGTTGTTTTCGGCCGGCCGACGGTCAGCGAATAAAACCGCGCTTTCCGGTTGTTGGCGGAAGTTCCCCATTTCGCACAGATCCAGCCCCGCTCTTCCAGCCGCTGCAGCGCCGGATAGAGCGCCCCGTGTTCTACCAGCAGTTCCTCTTCGGAAGTTTGTTGAATTGCGCGCGCAATTCCTTGCCCATGCTGCGAGCCAAAGATCAGCGTGCGCAGGATCAGCAGGTCCAAAGTGCCTTGCAGCAGTTCCAGCCGGTTTTTGGCTTCTTGGGTAGACATGTAACCTCAGCGTGATCCCGCTCGGGTAAAATGTCAACCCAAAAGAAACGCACCACGGGAAGTGGCGTCCCTCTGCCCGTCCAAAATTGCTAAGTTGTCGGATTCTCAAGGTAAACTCACAAGTGAAATTTCAAAGCAATCGCGGAAGGAAGGCGGACGGATGATGAAGGCACGATTGCAGGTGATGAAATTCGGCGGGACGTCGGTGGGGGATGCGGCGTGCATGGCCAGGACGGCGCAGATCATCGCGGAGGGAGCGCGGGGAGGAGCTTGCGTCGCCGTGGTTTCCGCTATGAGCGGGGTGACGAACCGTTTGATCGAAGCGGCCAAGCAGGCGGGAACTGGCGAGAAAGAGCCGGGGACAGCCGTTCTGGAGGCGCTGCGGCAGCAGCATGAAGCGGCGCTGGTGAGCCTGGTCCGGGATGAGAATGCTCGCAAGGCCATCAAACAGGAGATGGAGAAAGTTCTTGCCGAAGGCAGCAGGCTGTTTGAAGGGACAGCCCTGCTGCGGGAGCTGACACCGCGAACGCTGGATGCGATCTCAAGTCTGGGCGAGCGTCTCTCGGCGCCGCTGGTTGCGGGCGCGATAAGGGAGCTCGGATTGCAGAGCGAGGGCGTGGACGCAACGAGCGTGATCGTCACGGACGGGTTCCACGGAGGCGCCGAACCGTTAATGGACCGGACGCGAGAAGCGTGTGAGGCACAACTGCGGCCACTTCTCGACAAAGGCGTCGTTCCGGTCGTGACGGGTTTTATTGGCGCGACCGCGGAGGGAAAATTGACCACGCTGGGGCGGGGCGGATCAGATTATTCGGCGACGATCCTGGGCGCGGCCATGAACGCGGATGAAGTGATTATCTGGACGGACGTGGACGGTGTGTTGACGGCGGACCCCCGACTGGTTCCAGAGGCGCGAACGATTCCTGTGATTTCTTACCGCGAGGCCGCGGAGCTTGCTTTCTTCGGTGCGAAGGTGCTGCATCCGAAAACGTTGAATCCCGTGATGCAGGCGGCCATCCCCGTTTGGATTCGCAACAGTTTTGCGCCGGAGCGGGCAGGAACCTTGATTACGCCAGAAGGCCGGAGCACCGGAGGCGGCGTGAAAGCGTTGACGGCGATACAGGATGTGGCGCTGATCAGCGTTGGCGGGCCTGGGATCGTGGGATTGCCGGACGTTGTGGGACGGACATTTTCTACGACGGCGGAATTGCGCGCGAATGTTTTGCTCATTTCGCAGTCGTCTTCGCAGAACGATATTTGCTTCATTGTGTCCGCGGGGGACGCGCAGCGGACGGTCGAGGCGCTGCGAAAAGAGTTTGCGCAAGACCTGGCGCACGAGAAGGTCGAACACATCACGATCGATACGAACATCGCCATCGTGGCGGTGGTGGGCGAAAACATGCGCGGGACGCCCGGAGTCGCTGGAAGAACATTCAATGCGCTGGGACGCGAAAACGTAAACCTGAT
This sequence comes from uncultured Acidobacteriota bacterium, assembly GCA_963718945.1. Classification (GTDB taxonomy): domain Bacteria; phylum Acidobacteriota; class Terriglobia; order Acidiferrales; family UBA7541; genus Acidiferrum. The sequence continues at coordinate 479,392 of CAVRAJ010000006.1, forward strand.
TGCGATTGCGCAGGGTTCTTCAGAGTCGAATATTTCCTTCGTGGTGGAAGAAAAAGCGATGAAGACGGCGTTAATCACCGCGCATCGCGAGTTTGGGCTGGGCGCGGCCGCGAACTGAACAATTCTGCAAACTTTGCAAATTCATTTGGGAACTGAACCCGTTCGAGAAATCCGCGACGCGCAATTGATTCGAGGGGGGAACTTATTGTCTATTAGTTGGGCTTTTCGTCGTCGGGCGGAATAATGTTGATGTCGTCAATGGCGCGAGGAGCGCTGCCGGGATCCTTGACCAGGCCGTCGAGCGTGGTTTTTGCGTGCTCATCAACGGCGCCGACGGCGGCCACCAGGCAGGAATAGAGAAACGCTTTAATGCCGGAGCGAAATTGCTCGGTGGACTGTTCCGTGGTGCGATTGACGTCGTCAATCATGGTGCGGCGGCGGGACTCGCAAGCGGCGCGATTCTCCGCATCGAGAGCAGAAAGTGCGGAGCGGACACGTTCTGTTGTTTCCGAAATGGCCAGATCGACTTGGACTTCGGCCTGACGACGGAATTCCTCGAGAGTGTTCCCGGAAGCCGTGTGCAGCAGCGCGCGAGACTCGGCAACACGGGCGTCCAGTTGAGCGGCGGCTTCGCGAATGACCATGCGCGTGGACTCCATCACACGAACGAGCTGGCGGTCGGAAATACGATCCGCGGAAGCCTCGAATTGTTCGGTGGCCTGACCCAAAGATTCGTCCAGGCGTCCGCGTGTCTGCGGCTCGATTTCGCGAGCGGCCTTCTCAATGTATTTCTGCGTTTCGCCAAGGTTGCGCTGCGTATCGGCACCGAGCATTTCGAGCCGCTGGGCGATTTCTTCCGCCTGAGCGCGGTAGACACTGTGTTGTTCCTCCCAGTGGCTCTGGACTTCGCCGAGGCGAGCTTCGAGGTGGCCGAGAATTTCTTCGCGGGAAGCACGCATCAGCGATTCAAAGCGCTGCTCGGAAAATTCATGTAATTGCTGAAGATTATGTTCGCGGACACCCTCGATGCGCGCGAGTGCTTCGTTGATGGCTTCATCGAGATGCGTGGCCAGCGCGTTCTGAACGACCTTGTCGGCGGCAGCTTGCAATTTGCCTTGCATGGCGGCGACGAGTTGGTCGATGGTGATGGCGACGCGCTCCGGTTTAGCGGGAGAGGTCTCTTTGAATGGCTCCGCGCCATTTGGTGCAGGAGTCGGCGAGGAAAATGCTGTTTCCTGGCAAGCTCTCGCTTCGTCGGCGCTTGGCACTAGAGCGGACGGGAATGCAGCGGGGGCGGCAGGCCGCGCGGCCGGCTCCAGCGCAGGGGCAACAGCCGTTGCGAGTCCTGCGGACGATGCGGTACCTCCAAGCAAGCGATTCCAGTCCGACGGCAGCGGAGAGACATTCCAGATATTCGCGGGAGATTCTAGCTCGACGCCAACCTGGAAGAGTTCACGAGGGCTGGCGGGAGGATGGACGGATTTTACAAAAGCGCGAATGACAGGAGAGATGGTCTCCCCATCGGATTGGAGGACGCGAAGACCGACCGAGGCGCCGACGGGATATTCATGGCGCGAAGGATAGCGGCAGCCGTGAAGATTGAAGCTGAGGGTCGATGTTTTTTCCTGGAAGGAGAGCCCCGTTTTGGTTTGACCAAGCACGACGAGAGGAACGGTGCGGTCAATGCGCGTGCTGCGGCGGCCTTCCAAGCCTGAGAGAGAATGAAGATGATCCGGGGGAGCGGCTAGGCTCACTTCTTGCCTCCAGGTTTCCAGTTGTGAAGCCTACCACCGTCGCGGCGGGGCGCGAAAGAAATGTTCACGGTGAGTAGTGGGGCGGGAGTGTTGCTCAGTGCTCAGCGACCAGCGATCCGTGTCCCGTGATCCGTGAAATCTCCAAGAGGACAGCCAGGATTGGCTGTCCCGCTCGAAAGCTCCCTGACTGTGCTGATGCTAAGCGGGGCAAGCAGGACAGGTATCGTTATCGGATAGGAAGAAAGATCCCCTCCGACAAGGTCGGAACCTTGGGTCGCCGGGATGTCTGGTTAACAATAACTACCCCCCTCCCCCCGTGTTTTCCGTAGGTGATGCAGATAAAGGGCTTAGGCCGAACAAGCAGTTTCCAGAAAGCAAGAATGCCAGCAGAAATGCTAGCGTGGTGGTAGAGAGGGAAACTATTACCCATAGAGTATGGTACGCTAGGGACAACTTTTTGTCAAGGATAAACAAGAAATGCGGGGAAAAGTCAAAACCCCGCACCCTGTGGTGAACCAAACCCCAAAGGGATGCGGCACCCAAGGAGGCGCCAGTACGTTGGGGGTGCTCCATCCGCCGTTATACGGCCGCAGGAGGGAAGCTCAATTGACGTCAAGCCAGCTTGCGAATCGTCTAGAGAGGCTGGAATCTGGCGCGCAGGGAGCTGTATACCTTGATTCCGCCGTTGTAACCAATCAATCCCCGCTTCTTGAACCGATTCATAAGAGAACTGGTTCGGCTGCGAGTGGTACCAATCATGTTTGCCAAAACCCTCTGACTTATCTTGGGGATTCGCCCGTTCTTCGTACTCAAACGGGCTAGTTCCAAGAGAACGCCCGCGAGCCGTTGCTCGGCTGAATTGACAAGCAGATCCACCAGGCGCTCTTGTTGTCTATTGAGGAGGGAAAGAAGGTAGTCGACGAAAAAATTTGAAATTACGCGGTCCTCGCGGAGATTCCGGATCATTTGCTTCTTCTTAATATTGAGAATCGAACAGGAGCCAATTGCGGTAGCCGTACATTTACGAAGAGGAAAATCCGCGAGGCAAGACTGACCAAAAAAGTCACGGGCACCCAAGACCATAACAACCGCCGGCCGGCCCTGGTTTTTCGATTGTTTGGTGAGCATTACCGCGCCTTCCCGGATATAACAGAGCGTATTGGCCCTCTTGCCTTGAGAGTGGATTATTTGCCCGTCTCGAAAGTGCGAGATCTTACCGCCCAAAACGCTTTGCAAGACAGAGCGTTCACCACGCGCTAACAGCGTACTGGCGCTTACCATAAGCCTCCATTGCTGCCTGGACTCCAGACCGAGAGGGGTCTTCGTGCCTTAAGGTTTTTCCGGCGGTGCGGTAACAACATGCAAGTTGTTCCCAGTTTCGCCGCGAATCATCCATTTCGCGCGGACCTTGAGAAGAGCGATCAAGAGCCCTCGGATAGAAATGCTATCCCCGGCAATCCGAGCGCAAAGCGACAAACGAGCCAGCCAGAGATCGCCGCCTCCCCAGGCGCTCGAAAGCCATTTCTGTTCTGTAGGGTACACTACATAAGAGATGGAAGTCAGTTCTGTTCTGTAGGCTGCACTACATAAGCGATTTGTACTTGCGGTCATAATCCCTCCCCGTATAGAACCTGAGGTCACACTCCAACCGTGCAAGTGCCGGCCATGGAGCTCTTGGCGCCGCATGGGTCGAGAGAGCGCCGGGCATGTGGATGCCAACCAAGGAAGGATTGTTTTGAGACGTAAACCGCCGCAAGCCAGGCATGTCCGCGAACGAACCAATGCAGCCGGAAAACCGATACGCAACAAGATCCTCTTGGCGATGAGCGACGTGGAATTCCGCGCGATTCGACCTTACCTGAAGTACCTGACGCTGCCGTCGCATCTCAGGCTTCATGAACCGCTTCAGCCGCTTAAATTTGTCTATTTTCCGAATGAAGGTTTGATCTCTCTGGTGGTCGTAATGGCAAACGGAAAGACCGTCGAAGCAGGAATCGTGGGGAGTGAAGGCATTGCAGGACTGCCAGGGATCGTGGGCCTGAGCCGCGCCCCTATTCGTGAAGTCATGCAAATTGGAGGAAATGGTTTCAGAGTTAAAATTCGAGACATGAAAAAAATGCTGGAATCCGCCGCCAGTCTTCAAAAAATCGTGGAGCATTACACCATGATGCTGGGGCTACAAGTTGCGCAAACGGCAGCGTGTAATCGCCTGCATGACATCGATCGCCGGCTTGCCCGCTGGCTGCTCATGGCCCACGACAGAGTAGATTCCGGGACGCTTCGCATCACGCACGATTTTCTTGCGACCATGCTGGGAACCGACCGGCCAAGCGTTTCGAAGGCAGCGGGTCTTTTTCAGAGAATGAACATCATTAAATACAGCCGAGGAGCGGTGAAGATTTTGAATCGCAGCGCACTCGAAGATCAAGCATGTGAATGTTACGCGGTCATTCAGCTATATGCCCATATGTCTCATCCGGCCCCAGATAAAACACCTTGAGACAGGAATATAAGCGCTCCAAAGCGCGAGTTGCGCCGCAGAGCGCGAGCATTCCCGCTTACAGCCAAATTCGCTTTTGTTTTCCGGATTGCGGTAGAGATCGGCTTTTTCACGACCCGTGTGGGTATCGCGGAGGAGGCAGGGCCGAACAGGCGACTAGCAGAAGCCTGGCTCGTGACGGTTTGCGTGGAAGTCGCGATTGAAGCCCACCGAAAGCGGGTTTAGAGAAGCGGCTTTAAATCTGCTTCTAATGTTTCGGTGTATTCAAAACCGATAATTTTGTCGCGGAGTATGCCTTGGCGGTCGTAGAGCAATGTGGTTGGCAGACCTTCGATGCCGCCAAACTTCTGTTTAAGATCGTCCGAGGCGACTGCCAGCGGATAACGCACTCCGATTTTCTCTGCAAATTGAGCGGGATCCTCGGTATCCGCCATCGTATCGAATTTGAATCCGATGACGGTGAATCCGCGGGCGCCGTAGAGGTTGAGGAGCTTCTGATAGCCGGGCATCTCTTTCTTACATGGCTGACACCAGGTGGCCCAAAAATCCACCAGTACCACTTTGCCGCGAAGATCCGCGGACGAGATTTCGTGGCCCTGCAGGTCCTTCTCTGAGAATTCTGGTAGGTGCGAGCCTATTTCACCGGTGGCGATGACGGCCTGAACGGGCTGAGGGGAACTCGCCGGATGCTGATTGCATCCGGCGAAACCAATCCCAGCAAGACAAACAAAGAGCAGACATTGATTTAGCATCTATTCCTTCTTCTGTACTTCGAGAATCAGCAGCTTCAGGGGCGCCGAAGCGGCTGCTTTCTTTTTCCCTGCCGGCTTGCGGTATAACTCACCACGAAGGGTGACGATCGCGGGTGAACCGGCAAGAGATTCAACCGTCTTGAGCAAATCATTCGGCGCGATTGCGAAGGATTGACTCGGCGAAACCTGCAACGCAAGATTGCCGTCCGCGTTCTTCACGATTTTTCCGCGCACAGTTACGTCCATCTCCGCAACGGTCACACCACTGTCGTAAACCGCTTTGAGGAGCTGAGCGGGATCGATCTGCCCGTCTTCCTTGGGCGTGAGATCAACCTTTCCATCAATCAAGCTAACTTCCACGTTTTGGACGCCAGACTGGCGCCCGAGGTGTTGTTTCACCCCGTAGGCTCAAAAATTTCACGTCATGCCTTCGACACGCATTTCGATGTGCTTGATCTGTGCTTGCGATACCGGCACAAACACGGAACCCAGCAAAAACAGCAGAGCGAGTTTTCTTGTGTTCATCGTTCCTCCTTTCATTTGAGGTGCATCCGAAACTGTTGGGTGATTCCGAAACTGATGTGGCGGCGGAGAGGCATGTAAGCGGCGCCCGCCGAATGCGCAAAGTCCCAGTCCATGCCTAGCCAGAGGTGGGTTCCGGGACGGACGCCGACGTAGGTCGTGATTCCGGCGAGCAACTCGTCGCCTCCGCTGTTGCCCTGGGTGACTGCCGCGATGCGGTCATCCTGAGAGTGCAACCAAGTTACGACCGGCCCAACGAACCATTCGCGGGCCCCAGTTTTCGATTCGTAAGGCCGGTACGACAGCCAAAAGCGTGATTCGAGGCCGCTGCCAAGGCGGGTCTTTTGTGTTCCTTGCGAGCGCAGCAGGGAATGGAAATCCTCATCAGCAACAAGGCGCCTAAGATTGAACAGTCCGGTGTACGTCCAGTTCGCGGCCACGAAGAGATCGGTAGAACCGGAACCGGGCTGCAAACTTGTGGGCAGGCGATTTTCTGCTGCATCGAGCAAGTCTGTCTGGCCGGTTGGAAGTTTGGGGCCGATCGTAACGGATGCCTGGGTGGTTCCCCGCGGAGAATCCCGCCGGTAGAAGCGGTATTTTACGAGCACCATGGCGTCGCCCACACCTGTTCCTCTTACTGCGATCCCGCTGCCGCCGCCAGCGTCAAAGAGGTTCGTTACGACGGGAAGGAGCACGGTCAAATCAAAATCGCGATAGAAACCCCAGGTGAAGTTGAAGTCACCTTCGTGAGAAAAGGTGGGGCGGGCGGTCAAAGGAATATTTCCCGAGGGGATGGCCATCAGACCACGCGTGGTGAAAATGGAGTTGTAAGAGACTAGTCCCCCGCCCGGGAAGAGCGTAGGCGCGGTCTCGGGAGCCGGTCCTTGCGCATCCACATTCGAAGCAAGAAGCAACAGAAGAATCAAACCGAGCGCCCAGGGGCGCCCGCGAACACATGCGTTTCGAAATTTCATTGTTTTTCCTTCCAGCAGAAAATAGTGTGTCAAGACACACCCGCCCACGAAGTATCGAGACGACTGGAGGATTGACTAAACGCGAAGAGGCGAGACGCCTGCTGCCTGAGAAATCGGCGGCGCGTGGCAATGGGCCGCCAGGACGTCCGTTGCGGAACCTATGTCCTGCGATGCACTAAACGCCGGCAGCACCGCGACCAAACCAGGTGAGAACGATAAATCATGCGCCGAAACCGGCTGTACAAATGGCGCGTGCGTGGAAGTCATCGTCGTACAGCATTTCTGGCTGTTCCCTTGGCTGTGCGGCGAGCAAGGCATCGTATTACAACATTGCATCGCCTCGTCGGGCGTCGTCATGGCTCCGCAATCGGTCGTGTACGCCGCAGTCGCGAATGCCATGGCAATTAGCAAAACTGGCTTTGCAAAACGCATCCCTCCCAAGCTATGCGCGTGGAGCGTTGAAGTCAAGGCAAGCTGGCCCGGCCCGTTGGGCGCGTGGTGTGGTTGCCTGACACTAGCGCGCGGCGTTGGTCAGTTCCCATATTCGCGCGAGGTGATGATCGTCGTGTTCGGCGACAAAATATAGATGGTCCACGAGGCGCATCGGCGTCTTCAAGCGCGGGTGGGGAATGGCTCGAGCAAACAGGGCTGGATCCAATTCGTCCACACGCTTCAGCAGTGTTGCTCTTGCAGCGCGGAAGTCAGACAGAATCCGGTCCAGCGGGCGTGCGTTGTAGTTCGCTTCGTGCGTTTTTCGATTCTCCAAGTCGGCCATGGTGAGCTGGCCGCTGGCGGCCACGTAATCGCCCACGCGGGCCAGCCACAGCGGTTCGAGGTCAAGCAGGTGACCGGCGTGTTCCTGGGCCGACCACTTTTGTTGCGCTTTCGTGGTCAGGGTACTGTGAGAACGGCCCCGAAGAGTCTCCTCAAGCCGGGCCGGAGTCCCGCGCAGACGCGCGCACAGATTCGGATGCAGTTCCACCGGAAACGTAAACTCAAACTTGCGATCGAACCAGATGGACACCTGACTCATGGATTCCTTCCTTTGGGCAATTCGACGGAGCGCCGGTTGCATGTTCGCATTCATGGGACGAGATGTTGAGTTTACGTCATCAAGCTTGCGAGGTTATTTTCTGCCGATGAAGCGGACGCGGAGGGTAAAGGCCAGCCCCTGTCCGCCGAGGAAGGTGCCAAAATTGGGGGCGTCCACATTGTTGACCACGGTGTCCGGATTTTGGCGGTTGAGGATGTTCACGGCTTCGGCGCGGACGCCCCAGAGATAGCCGCGAAAGCCGAATTTTTTCTCGAGGCCGATATTGAGGCTGGCGTAGACCGGGAAGCGGAAGGAGTTTGCCGGGCCGACTAATTGCTGTTGGAGATTGACAACACTGAAAGGGAAGCCGGTGCGGTACTCGAAGAAATAGCTGAGTTGGATGCCCCAGATGTGCGTGGGGGCCCAGCCCCAGGTGACGATGCGGTTGGGGATATCCCACGCCACAGGGCCGGATTGCTGCGCAACGTAGAAGATCGAGCCGAGGGCGGGGTTCAGAACTTCATTGGAATGCGCGACGGAGCGCGTGTAGGCGCCATAGATTTCCATACTCTCCGAAAAAACGTGACGGAGGGAGACGGTTGCGGAACGGTAGCGGTCCTTGCGAGTGTCCTGAAGGAGAAAAATGCCGCCGAGTTGAGCGGGCTGCTGATCGACATAGGCAAAACCGTGAGAACCGTTGCGGGCGAGAAATTGCAGGCCGAGGAGCGTGCTGTGCGCGAATTTTTGTTGCCAGCCGACGCTGGTTGTTGTGAAGCGAGGTTGCTGCAGTCCATGCGTGGGAAGGAGGAACTGGCTGAGGACTGGAGAACCGACCGTATTCCCGGCGGAGTCGAAGAAGGTGTCGAGTTGTTGCTGGTCGAGAGCCTGGCCGATGAGAGAGAGATTCAACGGGGCGTTGTAAATGCCCCAGGCAAGGGAAATTTTTGAGGTGTCGTCGCCGAAAGGAAGAACGTTGGCGGAGAGACGCGGCTCGGCCATGGCGCTTTGCGTGAAACGATCCCAGTCCGCGCGCAAGCCGGCCTGCGCGACGAAATACTTCGAAATCGACCAAGTATCTTGCGCGTAGGCGCCAGCCTGCGTGTTTGAGAGATAGGGACTTGCGGGGCCGGAGAAAGTTGTTTGGCGTACCAAACAACCCGGTTCTAGCACCGAAGTGCAAGACGTTGTGTCGTTAGCGAGCGCCTGGAGCGCCTGGATTTCGCCGCGCTCTGCGGAAAGCGAATAGGTTAGAGCTGCGACATTGACTCCGACCGAGAGTTGATGAGTGCCACGCCAGTGGCGAGTTGCGGCGGGCATACCGGCTACGGCCTGCAAGCGGCGGCCGCGTTGATGGAGGCGTTGGAAATAATTTCCAGACGAGCCGTTGACGAGCAAGACGTAGGGCTGGGAGCCTTGCGGTATGTAATCGAGAGTGCCGCTGTCGGCGGCGACGCCGAAGTCGAAGAGCGTGTCGAAGAGCCAAATTTGATCCTTGAGAGCGGCGAAGTTACGCTGCTGGTTGGTGGTGACGGAGGTGGACTCGGGATCGAGGGCATCCAAGCCGGCGTGTGTATCGCGGGCGCGATTATAGAGGAAAGTGGCGTGGAGAATGTGCTTGGGGGTGATGTTGTATTGAAGGCGGAGAAGATTGTCGCCTGCCCATTCTTCCCAGGTGTTGGCGCCGGAGGGCTGCTGTTTGACGACGGCGAAGACGTGCTGAAGGCTGATCGAATCGGAGAACCAAAAGCGGCCGCGCTGGATAGGTCCCGAGAAGGTGAAGCGTGGATACCAGTTGCCAAGATGGAGGCCTTCCTGAACGTTGATGCCGGGAGCGGGATTGGTGGTGCCGAAGCGCCAGCGGTCGTCGCCATCGGGAGTTTCAAGACTGAGAATGTTTGCCCCAGCATGGGGATAGCCTGCACCGAAGCCGCTGGTTTGGACTTCGGCGGCGCGCGTGGCGTCCACATTGAAGCGGGAGGTCAATGAACCATTGACGGGATCGCCGATTTCGAAGCCATCGAGGAGGTACTGCGTTTCTCCAGAGCGCGCGCCGGCGATGTGCAGATTGTTCTGATGATCCTGAGTGATTTCCGGAAGTGCGACGAGGCTCTCCGCGAGGACATGCGGGCTGGGCACGGGAATGTCTAGAATGTCGCGGGTTGTGAGAGTGCTGCGCTGGGCGGTATCTTGAGGATCGATTTGGTTGGCGGGAGCTGTGACTTGGACTTGCTGGTGAACTTCTTCGGCGTGATTCAGCATGAGATTGAGTTCGTTAACGCCCGACTGAAGTGCGAGCGCGCGGCCGGCGATTAGGAAATAGCCTTGCTTGCGGACCTCGAGTTTGTAATCACCCGCGGGGAGATTTCGCAGAGTGAAGCGGCCGGCACCGTCGGTTTCGGTGCGGTAGACGTGGCTCGCGACGTCTTCCAGTTTGATTTGGGCGGAAGCTATCGGGACGTTGTTTTCGTCCACTATCAGACCGGAACAAACGGCTGAGTCCGCCGCGCGAGTTTCTACGGGCGCCAGAATGAACAAGCATGCCAAGACAGAAGTTATTAGACGAGTGAACCCCATACCTCACCCGGTGTACTTGGGCCTGAATTTATTAGACTACAGATTATTGTGGCAGGATGTCTTCTCGGATTCGAGGTTGCTGCGTTAGGCAGGAAGTCTCATCTGGAAAAGCGTTGCGGAAGATTAAGGAATGGCAGGCGGCGAGTGAGATCGTTGGTCGAACCAATATAGAAACGTTCTGTGGTTTCGCTTCTGAGAATGTAAACAAAAGCCATCGTGCAGCCAGAAAAGCAGAGGAATGGTAGGCTCGTGGGGACTCGAACCCCAGACCTCTACCGTGTCAAGGTAGCGCTCTAACCAACTGAGCTACGAGCCTACGGAGGAGCTAGCTTAACACGAGTGATGGAGTTCTTGAGCGGGACAGGGCGCACTTGAATGCGGTGAGGAAAAGATAGATGGCGAAGGTGAGCATCGATGCGGAGTTGAAGGCGAAATGCCCGCGAGTGGCGCTGGCGTGCGTGACGGCGGAAGTGGAAGCAGGCGTGACGCCGGAAGGATTGGACCGCGAGCTGCATCTTTGCGAAGAGAAAATATTAAAGCTGGCGGAACCCAAGGCGGTGCTGGAGTCGTCTGAGATATTGGCGACGCGGGCCGCCTATAAGGCGCTGGGGAAGGATCCGGCAAGGTATCGTGGGTCGGCGGAGGCGCTGCTGCGGCGGGTGCTCGCGGGGAAGGGATTGCCGCGGATCAGTAGTGTGGTGGACGTAATCAATCTCGTGAGTGTCGAGAGCAGGCTGCCGATCGGGCTCTATGACCTGGCACATGTGCAAGACGATATCGTGTTTCGGGCGGGGCGCGCGGGGGAGACATACAAAGGAATTGGGAAATACGATCTGAACTTGGAAGGATTGCCGGTGTTTTGCGATGCCGTCGGGCCGCACGGCAGTCCGACAAGCGATTCTGAGCGAACGATGGTGACGGAAGCGACGAAGCGGGTCATTGCCATCATCATCTCGTTCGGCGGGGCGGAAACATTGCAGCAGTGGGGACAGCAGACGACGGAACTGCTGCAAAGGAACGCCTCAGGAAAAAATATTCAGGTCGATATCACCATCTGATTCATCGACTGGCGGGCTCGTGAAGCTGCTTTTCGCGTCCGGTGGAGACGCGATGGTTGAAGAAGCCGCGGGCGGCAAGGAGCTCGGCATTGAGGAGGGCCGCGCCGGCGGCACCACGAATGAGATTGTGCGAGAGCAGCGTGAGCTTGATGTCGAGGAGCGGACACTCGCGAACGCGGCCAACGACGGCGGCCATGCCGTTTCCGGCGTGAACGTCGCGGCGGGGCTGGGGGCGGTCGTCGCCATCGAGGAGGACTATGGGATGGCGCACGGCGGAAGGCAGTGAGGCTAGCTCGGCGTCCACTTCAAAATTGCGGAAGGCTTCGCGGACTTCTTTGAGGCAGGCAATTTTTTTCAGGCTGACGGAGATGCACTCGAGGTGGCCCTCGAGAACAGGAACGCGATTGCAGTGTGCGCTCATGCCGAGGCCAGCGTCAATGAAACGCGTGCCATCCCATTTGCCAAGGAGCTTTTGCGGCTCGGACTCGAGCTTTTCTTCTTCGCCGCTGATAAAGGGAATGACGTTGGCGTGAATATCCATGGAAGCGACGCCGGGATAGCCTGCGCCGGAGACGGCCTGCAGCGTGACTACGAAAACTTTTTCGAGGCCGAAGGCGTCGGCGAGCGGCTTGAGGACCAGGACGAGACCGGCGGTCGAGCAATTCGGATTGGTGACGATGAAGCCGCCGTCGTAGCCGCGATTTTTTTGTTGCGTGCGAATGGCTTCGAGATGGAGAGCGTTGACTTCGGGAATGAGCAGAGGAACGTCGGGATCCATGCGGTGATTTTTTGAGTTACTGACGACCGGATAGCCGGCGCGCGCGCACTCTTCTTCGGCTTCGCCGGCGACGCTCGAATCCAGCGCGGAAAAGAGGAAGTCGCAATCGAGGCTGGGATCGAGGTTCTTAACGACGAGATTGCGAGCGGCTTCCGGGATGGGCGCGTCGAGGTGCCAGCGGACAGCTTGGAAGTAGCTCTTGCCGGAAGAGCGTTCTGACGCGGCAACTTCTGTCAACTCAAACCAAGGATGACCGGCGAGCAGTTTTACCAGTCGTTGGCCGACGAGACCCGTCGCGCCTAGTATGCCTGCGCGCCATTTCTTCCTTGCACTGGCAGGCTTGGAACTCTCCGCTTGCTCGGCCATGCCGACCTTTTCGCCATTCTCCGAAGAATGCGCGCTCATGCCGCACCTCCGAACTGCGCGCGGTCACTTGCATTTTGAGGCAGGCCGATGCGGGTCCCTCGAATATGTGGTTTGAACGTGTTGCGAATCCAGATGGTGATCTCCGTTTCGGCGGCGAGCGGCAGTACGTTTGGATGGAGAACCTTGGCGCCGCTGGCTGCCAGGGCGTGCGCCTCAGCATAGCTCAAGTCATGCAGAAGTTTAGCCTCGGCGGAGAGGTGCGGATTGTCGCTATAAAGGCCGTCCACATCCGTCCATATAATGAACTCTTGGGCGTCCACCACATGAGCAATGATCGCTCCGGAAAAATCGGAGCTATTGCGGCCGAGCGTGGTGATGCGGCCGTCGGGAGTGGCGCCAATGAAACCGGTAACGACAGGCACGAGGCCGTCCTCGAGAAGCGGCAGGAGAATTGCGCGGCCGCGCTCTTTGGTCTCTTCCAGATGAGGCTTGGCGTCGCGGAACGTATCGCAAGTGAGAACGAAATCGGAAGAAGAAACGGGAACAGCCGCGGCGCCGGATTTTTCGAGAGCGGCGGCGAAGAGGCGCGCGCTGAATCGTTCTCCAAAGGAAGCGAGGCGATCGGCGAGCTCAGCTGTGGCAGCGACGCGGCCCTCGCGAGGCACTTCGTGGAGAAGATCGCGGCCGAGGAGTTGCAATCCCCGGCGTACACGATCCTGTTTCTCTTCACCAAGTTGGAGATCCTGAAGCACATCGAAGTGGAGATGGATGACGCCTTCGGCTTCATTGCGCGCGTGAGAAAGCTTTCCTTCGGCGAGAGTGCGCGAGATTGACAGAAGACGATCGGTGACCCCCTTCATCGCCGAAACGACGACGATGACGTTCGAGGTCTGGGCGGCCGCTCGGACGAGCCCCGCGGCGTGCAACATGCGCTCGGCTCCGAGCAGAGAGCTGCCGCCAAATTTCAAAGCGACAACGCTTTGGCGAAGCCGCTGCTGGGTTTCGCCTTTGCCGAGCGAAAAGCCATCAACTGGGCCGCTTTCCGCGGCCACTTCTTCTTGCACGTGTTCGAGACTCATGACGTCCGCTCCTGATTTCCGCTGGAGCGATTGAGGCGGGGATTAAAAGAAGAAACCCACCGCCGGATTCGCTTCAGGCGGTGGGTTGGAAACTTTTTCTAGCTTGCTAGCTGTTTCTCCACGCGCCGGAAGCGAAAATAGTCGACTTCGCCTTAGTCGAGGTAATCGACATAGAGGTCGTCGGGGTAATTCGCATCGTCGCGATGGAGAACATGCCGAAAGAAAGATTAGCACAAGAAAAATGGGACGCAAAGTAAAGATTGGGAAGGAGACCTGGGGTGGTGTGCAGAAGGGGTTGAGAGGGCAATCTGTCTGCCTATTTAAGCGGTCCATAACTGACTAGGCGGCACTCCATCACTTCTTAAGTAATTTGTAATCAATAATGTACAGACAGCGACTTAATTCGGCGGCTTGTGTTTAAGGGGACAAGGGTCGGTGGGCGCACGGTGCGCCTCCGGGGTATTCAAGCAGGAAAGGAAAGAAAATCATGAATGCAAGGAAGTGGTTAAGTGGGGTATTTGCGCTCGCGTTGATCGCCTTCGCTGTGGGATGTGGGGCAGGAAACATGAGCACTACGCCGGTCGGGCAGCAACAAGCGGGAATGGTATTTGTGTCCGGCGGTGACGCGCCTCTGCCAAGCGTTGTTTCATTCAAAGTGGATATTTCGGGGATAAGCGTCGCGGAGGGCTCAAGCACGCCAGTGACAGTAACGACGGGTCCACAAACCGTGGACTTTGCCAAGCTGAACGGGCTCCATACGCTGTTGGATCTAAACACCATTCCGGCAGGAACGTACGACACAGTGATTGTCACGCTGGCGAACCCGGAAATCGACTATCTCAATGTAACCAATCCACAGACAAATCCGCCGACTCGGCCAACCATCAGCTCGCTGACTGCGACAAGTACACCGCCGGCCGTGCTTTCGACTTCGACGGTGACCATCAGCCTGAGCAGCCCGTTGGTCGTAGACTCCGGCGACGTGATTGGCTTGGGTTTCGAGTTCGATATCCGGAAGTCACTGCCCGTCGATATGAACGGCCAGATCACCGGGGCCGTGAACCCGACACTAAACGTGAAGGCAATCACGCCCAGCGATGCGGACGCGTATATCGATGAATTCATCGCCGGCGTGACGACCGTCAATGCCAGCGGAAATTCCTTCACGATTCAGGGGCCGCACGGGCGCGCGTTTACGGTTGATGCAAACGATCAGACGGAGTGGGAAGGAAGCGAGACCATCAACGACCTGACCGAATCGTCGATTGTGCTGATCTCAGGAACGCTGGACCGGACCGCGGGGACATTTCTGGCGGATACGGTGGCAATCCTTTCGCAAGACAAGTTCTATGCGGGAGGCTTGATCACATACGTGGACCCGCCAGTGAATACCGCGCAGGACTTCGATCTATACGTGCGCAGCGTCCTGCCGGCGGGCACGGGATTCAAATCCGGACAGATCTCAACAATCGATTTGACGGGCAACGAGAAGTATTTCATCTACTGGATGCACAACGTGTTCGTCAATTCGCGGTTCAGCAACATTTTCTTCAATGCGGCCCTTCTTGTTCCGGGACAGCGCGTGACCATCGGCGGGCCATTCACCAATGGCGCCGTCACGGTGAAACGCGTGGTGCTGCGGCATGAAGGACACACAGGCACGCTGGTAGCGGGCAGTGTGAATGTGGGCGCCAGCACCTTCCAGTTCAATTCGAATGGGCTGGTGGGCGTGTTGTTCAACGGGCCGGTGACCGTCTATGTGACGCCGTTCACGAGGTTTGGCGGAGGGCTGACAAGTTTGCAGGACCTGAAGAGCAATCCGACAAATCCATTGAGAGTGATCGGCATCGTGCTAAAGGATCCCATTAGCGGCCAGCCGGTGTTCGTGGCGCGCAGCGTGACGGAGCTGACGAACTAAGCAGTCGCAGAATCATCTGAGCTAAACGGCCATTCCGAGAATTCGGGGTGGCCGCTTCTTTTTGTGGAACGCGGGAACATAAAAACCTGCGCAGCGTAAGAGCTAGGCTTGGAAGATCAAGCTGGAACATGTGAGGCCAGACTCGGCTTTTTGAAGTTCGGAGATGTCGAGCGGCGTGACGTGGAAGCCGCGGGCTTCTATACGCGCACGTGTGCTAGGGAAAGACGCCGGAAAAATGATTGTTTCTCCAAGGCCCAAGGCGTTGGCGGCGTGTGGTTCGGCGGGATCGACGTCAATCCAATCGTAGCCGGAGAAGGGCGCGGGATCGAACCAGGGACGGTTGGCGAGAAGCGTATTGTGGCCGAGGCAGGTTACGGCGGATTTGAGGTGCAGGCAGCCGGTCACGGGCACGGCGATGACCTCGTAGTCGTGCGGCGCGAGTATAGCGGCGAGTTGGCGGATGCCTTCGGCGTTGCTCCGCTTGGTGAGGCCGACGAAAAGTCTTCTATCAATGCGGAGAATGTCGCCGCCCTCGAGCGTGCCGGGAAGCATGACATGCTCAAGATTGCGGAATTTGGAAAGCGCTTGCGCGAGCGAGGCGGCTTCCGGGCGGCGCGACTCCGTGCCGAGCGGAAAAATGACGGCGAGCTCATCGAGAACGATGGCGGGATCCTCGACGAACATGGAGTCGGGGAGATCCGGCTCGGCGGGGAGAGAAATAAGGTGAGCGCCGAGATTTTCGAGAAGCTGCTCGTAGGAATGATGTTGTCCTTGGGCGATTTGGAGATTGATCGGCTGGCGCTGAATGAAGCTCAGTTCGCAATTCACGATAGCTGGACTAACGGCGCGAGTGATGGCTGTGAGCATTTTGCGATGCCAAGTTTACACGAGAAGCTCGCGCAGTATTGAAGCCCGGCTGCGAAGAAGATAGACTCGGCGCGCAGCAAACGGCGAGGGGGTATGGGATGAGCGTTTTGCGGTTAGCGGGGAGCGGCATCGCTGCGTGCGCCTTGATGCTGGGCACATGCAGCGTTCCGCAGGCGAGCAGCGCACAGGACAAGACTGGCGCTGCCGTGGACGAGGTGTTCGCGGATTACACAAAACCGGGATCGCCGGGATGCGCGGTCGCGGTGTATAGAAATGGCCGGATCAGCTACGCCAAAGGCTATGGTCTTGCGAACATTGAAGAAGACGTCCCGATTACGCCGGAATCGGTGTTCGACATTGGCTCGACGTCGAAGCAATTTACGGCCGCGAGTATCCTCCTGCTGGAAAAACAGGGGAAGCTTTCTGTAAACGACGACATCCGGAAATACATTCCCGAACTGCCGGACTACGGCCAAAAGATCACAATACTGCACTTGCTGAATCACACGAGCGGCCTGCGCGATTACTTGACGTTGATGCACCTCGCCGGCTTCAACATGGACAGCGTGACGACGGATGAAGACGCGCTGCAGCTCATCACGCGGCAGAAGGCGCTGAACTTTGCGCCCGGGAGCGAGTGGCTCTATAGCAACACGGGATTTTTTCTGCTGTCCATCATCGTGAAACGCGTGAGCGGCAAGACGCTCCACGAATTCGCGGCGGAACATATATTTAGACCTCTGGGCATGACGCATACTCAGTATCGCGATGATCATGCGGCGCTGATTCCCAATCGCGCGATGGCCTACGATCCAAAAGAAATTGCGGATGGTTACAAGCTGGATGTTTCCTACTTTGAGCAGACGGGCGACGGCGCGGTGCACACCTCGGTCGAAGATTTGCTGAAATGGGATGAGAACTTTTACAGCGGACAAGTCGGCGGTCAGGACTTTCTCGTGGAACTTCAGGAACGAGGCAAGCTGAACAGCGGCAAAGTGCTCGATTATGCGAAAGGGTTGTTCATTGCCGATTACCGCGGGTTACATAGCGTGAGCCACGGCGGGGCGTGGGGCGGGTACCGGGCTGAACTTTTGCGTTTCCCGGAGCAGCATTTTTCCGTGGCATGCCTGTGCAACCGGGGAGATGCGAGTCCTTCGCGGCGCGCGCGTCAAGTGGCGGACATTTATCTGGGCGCCATGATGAAGCCGAAGGATGAAAAGAAAGACGCGGAGCGCGAGCGTGAAACACCCGAGCAGAAGGAAAATCCACTGACCGTGGAGCAACTGCAACCTTACACGGGAGATTATTGGAGCAACGAACTGGGTGTAACGTATCGCCTGGGGATTGTGGATGCCAAACTGAAGGTCGTGGCCATGCTGGATGGCAGCGGATTCCTTCATACAAGCACTCTTCCTCCCGATGCGTTCGGAACGACGGCGACGGATGAATTCATTCTGAGCAATTCGCCGATCAAAATTCACTTCGAGAGAGATTCGAATCAGGCGATCAGCGGATTCAAACTGGATGCTGGGCGCACGCTAGGCATGATTTTTAGGCGCCGCAACGGCGCAGCCAAGTAGGAGGCTCGATGGAAACAGAGACAGGGACCAGTGCGATGAGACGAACAGCGGCGGTCCTCGTGATTCTGTTGGGGGGAGCCGCGCTGTGGTGGCTGGGCGGCAGCGGGTCGAGCGTCTCAACCGCCAGAGGCGCTTTGTCCGAGAATATCGCGGGAGGGCAAGAACCGGCGGGCGCAAACGATCCAAGGCTTGCGGGAGCGCACCGCTTCGAAGACGGCGGTTGGATTTACGTGCATCTCGAGGGCGATCCGTCGGTGATCGGTTTTCAGCATGGCTATTTGCTGGCGCCGGAAATTGAGGACGGCTTCGCGGCAGTCAGCGCCGGAATGATGCATGAAACGCAGCGCGACTGGACGTTTTTCCGCAAAGCAGCACACGAGATGCTTTGGCCCAAGATCGATGAGGAGTACCAGCAGGAACTGCAAGGAATCGTGGAAGGATTGCGCGCCAGGACAAACTCAAAGCTGGACGTGGACGACATCGTGGCCATGAACGCCTTCGAAGAACTGCCGGATTATTACGTGCCCTGGTACAACAAGCAGCAGAAAACGGCGCACGCCCCGAATTTGAAGAGCCCGGGAAACTGCAGCGCCTTTGTGGCCACTGGAAGCTGGACGAAAGGCGGGCGGATCGTCATGGCCCACAACAACTGGACGAACTATGTAAACGGGGAGCGCTGGCGCATCGTCTTCGACATCGTGCCGAAAACAGGCCACCGCATTCTGATGGACGGATTTCCGGGAGTAATCGCGAGCGACGACGACTTCGGTATCAACAGCGACGGCCTGATGGTGACGGAAACGACCATCACGCAGTTCGAAGGATGGGATCCCAACGGGAAGGCGGAATTCGTGCGCGCGCGCAAGGCGTTGCAGTATGCCGGCTCGATCGACGAGTACACGAAAATCATGCTCGACGAAAACAACGGCGGCTACGCGAACGACTGGCTGCTCGGCGACAGTAAAACCGGAGAGATCGCGCAGCTCGAGCTCGGGCTAAAGGCGTACAAACTGTGGAGGACGAAGGACGGGACTTATGCAGGTTCGAACTGGGCGCGCGATCCGAAAGTGCTGCGAGAGGATGCGCCGGAATTCAAGCCGAATGATCCGGAGACATCGCCCAACGCACGGCGCGTACGGTGGGAACAATTGTTGAAGGAAAACAAAGGCAAGATTGACGTGGACCTCGCGGAAAAGATGCTCGGCGATCATATCGATAGTTATCATCAGCGACCGGAAACGAACGAGCGGACGCTTTGCGGGCACGTGGACTCTTCGCCGCGCGGCATCGATATATGGGGATGGGCGCCGTATTTTCCCGGCGGGGCCGTGCAAGGCAAAGCGACGGATTCCGAGATGACGAAAGAAATGAAGCTAGTGGCGCGGGCCGGACATCCCTGCGGAGAAGATTTTCTGGCCAAGCCGTTCCTCGCCGCACATCCGGAATATGCCTGGCAAGCGCCTTACCTGCACGACATGAAAGCAGGTCCGTGGACGGAGTTTCATTCCGGCGAGGCGGCCGTGGCACAAAAATAGCAGTGACTGGGGGGCTCGGGAGTTCTTCATCCGTCTCAAATGCCGCCACACATTAAAAACTTAAAGCAGGGGCGATTCGTTATGGCCAGCGCGTGGCTTGTGCGAAATGAGAAAGGAAAAGAGTGGTGAGGGTGATGCCTGCGCCGAGAAGCATTCCGGCAAGGATCAGACCGACCACGCCAACCGGCATCCAAAATCCTGAACGCGGCGGCAGCTCAGTCGCGGGGGACGCAGATGTGATCGAGGAAATGGTTTCGCAAGCGGCTTCCCCAGCGAGCGGTGCGCCAGGAACATCGGAAGTTTCGGATCGCGCCACCAGGCAATACCCTTTCCGGGGAATCGTCTCGATATAGAGCGGCTTATCCGTGGAATCGCCGAGCGCTTGACGAAGCTTGTTGACTGTCGTGTTCACGTTGGCGTCGTAGTTGACATGCGTGTCCGCGGGCCAGAGACGCTGGCGCAATTCCTCTCGGGTTACGATCTCACCCGGCTTCTCGAGTAGTGCTACGAGGACCTGATACACCTTGCCCTGTAGTTTGAGGCGGGAGCCATTTCTGGTTACTTCCTGCCGCTGCTGGTCAATCTGAAATGGACCAAAACGCATAAAACGCGGGCCTTCAGGAGGCGCGAGGTTTGAACTTTCGTCCATCCCGGTTTCCATCGTTGGGATAACGTTCGGAGTCATACACCCCATCCTTTATAGAGATTAGACGCGCGAATCGTCCAGGTGTTTGCTCAAGAATACGAAATTCCTATAGAGAAGTTTCTTTATTCACGCTCGATCAACTGAAAGAGAGAAGGAAGACGTCAGAATGGCCATACAGCCGGCCCCTGGAGCCAAGTAAAAATCAAATTTCTTGTATACCGTGAAAATATTCTTCGGCATTGCCCGAATATGAACACATGTCCGCAAATGGGACGTTTAATTTCGCTTCGCAAAACGCCCTCCGCTCGACGCTCCCTCAGCATATTCCGCTCTGCTATCCCAGGCCGGATATAAGGCGCGAAGCGACACAGCCGCTGAATTTATGAATCTAAAACGGGCGATTGCGGCAATCGGACTCGCCTTTTTCGACGGGAAACGTCAAAACCAACAAGGCAGAAAAGACTGGAAACAGGGGTGTCCAAATCATGAAAACCACGGGTTTGTCTATCCTATTGATCTTGCTTGCCGGAGGAATAACAGAAGCCAGACAGGCAAAGCAACCGGAAGAGAAAGCGAATGCGGCAAGAGAGGCAAACGCGGCGTACGAATCGCAGGACTGGCAAAAGGCGGCTCGTCTTTACCAACAAATTGCGGGAGAGGAACCGAAGAATCCACGAACATGGTTTCGCTTAGCCACTTCGCTGCATGAGATCGGAGAACAGACAAAAGCCATTGCGGCTTACCAAAAATCCATGGAAGCAGGGTTGCCGCCGGCGCTCGGGGAATACCAACTCGCGCTCGTCTACGCGTCCATGAAAGAGGATGAAAAATCGTTCGAATTCCTGGAGAAATCGGCGCAACACGGTTTCAACCAGCCAGAACCACTTAGTTCAGACTCGGAACTTGCGGAGCTGCGCGGCGATGCGCGTTTCGCCAAGTTGACGGAGCGGGTCAAGCGAAATCAGAAGCCGTGCGCCTATACAGCAGAAAACAGGCAATTCGATTTCTGGCTGGGAGAATGGAATGTCGTCACCACACAAGGCGAAGCCCCGGCCGGAAGCAGCAAGATCGAGTTGATCCTCGGTGATTGCGTCGTGCAAGAAAATTGGACGGGCGGAGGCGGGGGCAGCGGAAAAAGTTACAACGTGTATAACCAGTCGCTAAAACGCTGGGAGCAGTATTGGGTGGATAGCGTCGGCGGAAACATTTTCTTCTACGGCGGGTTGAAAGATGGCGTGATGGACTATTGGACCGACGCCATCCCGCAGCTCGATGGAACCAAATTGAAGCGGCATTTGCAATTTTTCAAGCTCGGCCCAGACACAGTACGGCAGTTCAGCCAGGGATCCACAGACGATGGGAAAAGCTGGCACGTCGAGTACGATTTCACCTACAACCGGAAAAAGTAGCTTGCGTTTTGAAGCCTCCCGTTACTTTCGCGCGCTCGCCACGCCCTCGGACGGAGTCATGATTTCGACGCTCGATGGGTATCGCTTCGAGCGATAGATGCGCTGCGTCGCTTTCTGGTAGTCGGATTCTTTGGCTTCGAAAATGTTGGGAACAAACTTCTGCGGGTTGCGGTCATAGAGCGGAAACCAGGTGCTCTGGACCTGGACCATGATGCGATGGCCTTTCTTGAAAACGTGATCCTCCGTATGCAGGTCGATCGTGAACGGCGTTACCTCGCCCGGTTTGAGAGGCTCCGGCTTCTCGAAGGAATTGCGGTAGCGCCCGCGGAAAATTTCATCGGAAATCATCAGCTCGTAGCCCGAGAGTTTCCAGTCGTCGGGATATTTCTGCGGATAAACATCGATTAATTTGACGACCCAATCGCTGTCGCTCCCGGTCGTGGATGCAAAAAGCTTTGCTGTGACCTGTCCCGCGAGCGTGATGTCGTCGGTCAATTCGTCCGTCTGCCAGGTCAGAACATCCGGGCGGTCGTCGACAAATCGCTGGTCCTGCACCAGCCACGTATACCAACTGCCTGGATGATCCTCGGGGTAGGTCATATCGACGGGGCGATGGCGATACGGAACCGGATGCGCGGGGTCGCTTACGTAGCTGTCCGAAGCGGCGGCGGACGCCGTTTGGGGAGCATCGAAGGAAAGCTTTCCGTCCTCGCGGAAATAAAGTTCCCGCGTTTTCGCTTGCCGTGGAGGCCAGGAATCAAACTGAACCCAATTGTCGCTGCCTGTCTGAAAGAGCATCGCTTCCTTCAGCGGCAGATTGCCTTTGCCTTTGAGCCAATAGGCAAACCAAGGCGCTTCGATGTTCTGCCGAAAATAGACAGAAGTGTCGCTGCCAAAGGAAATTTCGCCAAGCGACTTGCCAGGCCCGCCACCCCAACCGCCGTGATTCCACGGTCCAGCGACGAGATAATTGAGATGCTTCGGATCGGATTTTTCGAGGCGCGCGTACGTGGACATCGGCCCGTAAAAATCTTCCTGGTCCCACCAGCCGGCAACGTTGAGATTGGGAACGGTGGGTTGCTTCAAACCGTAAGCGACGGCATGGCGCTTCCAAAAATCATCGTAACGTGCGTGGGCCACAAATTCGTTCCAAGTCGGTAATTTTCCATGAAAGTATTTCGCGTTGGCGTTCGAGAGCGCGCCAAGGCGGAGATAAAAATCATAAACGTCGAAGCGGTCGAAGGCGAAACTGAAATTCTCGTTCGAGGATTCCAGCAGAGCGGTATATTCGAAGGCGTAGCTCAGGCGGAAAGCGCCGTTATGGAAGAAGTCGTCGCCGAGCCACGTGTCGCCCATGCAAGCCTGTTCCGACGCTGCCTTTAGCGCGGGATGCGGATTGATCATTCCCATGGTGACGAGAAAGCCGTCGTAAGAAATCCCATCGAGGCCGACGCGGCCATTGTTGTTGGGAACATTTTTTACGAGCCAGTCGATTGTGTCGTAGGTGTCGGTGCTTTCGTCCACGCCCTTGGGATCGCTCGGGTCATGCAGCGGGCGAAGCATGACGAATTTTCCTTCGGAGCCGTAGCGGCCGCGAATATCCTGAAACGCAAAGATATATCCATCCGGAACCATATCCGCGTAGCGATAAATCATGCTACTGATGCCCTTGTCCGGACTGGAAATACCGTAAGGAGTTCGTCCCAGGAGAATCGGCAATGGTTCCGTGGCGTTCTTCGGCGTGTAGAACTCGGTGTGCAGCTTGGCGCCGTCCCGCATGGGGATCATCGCTTCCGTTTTGTTAAAGAGAGCGGCGAAGTCCGGACGTGAACGCTGTGGAGCGGCTCCAAAAAGCGGCACAAACACAAGGCCGGTTACGAAAAGGAAAATGGCGGCGCTGACTGTCTTGCGGGTGGAATACATGGAAACTCCCTTTGGAGTGACGCCAGTGATCACGATTTCTCCGGCGAGACTGAGAATACCACAGGAGATTCAGTGCGTTATTCCTGCAAAAAAAGCATTGCTCGCCGGAATTATTTTGGTCTGCGAGAAGTCGCTAGTTGCCCGCCGTTGACGGCAGGAGAGAAAGCACGACTCCTGAAGGAAATTCCTTCGAGCGATAGACACGCTGAGTGGCCTTCTGGAAATCTGACTCCTTCGCTTCGAAAATGTTGGGGACAAACTTCTGCGGATTGCGGTCGATGATGGGAAACCATGTACTCTGCACTTGCACCATGATGCGGTGGCCCTTTTTGAAGACGTGATTTGCCGTGTGCAGATCAATCGTGAAGGGCGTTATGGTGCCCGGCGTGATGGGTTCCGGTTTTTCAAACGACTTGCGGAACCGTCCGCGGAAAACTTCATCTGCAATCATCAATTCGTAGCCGGAAAGTTTCCAGTCCTGGGGATACTTCTCCGGATAGACGTCGATCAGTTTCACGACCCAGTCGGAGTCGCTCCCCGTGGTGGATGCAAACAGTTTCGCGGTGACTTGGCCGGCCAGAATCGTGTCCTCGGTGAGTTCGTCCGTTTGCCACGTCAGCACGTCCGGGCGATTGTCGACAAAGCGCTGGTCCTGCACGAGCCAGGTGTACCATCCGCCGGGATGATCTGTCGGGTAGGTCATGTCGATCGGGCGATGGCGATAAGGCACGGGATGCGCCGGATCGCTGACGTAACTATCAACGGCCCTCGCCGCGGCGGCCGTCGGCGCCTCGAAAGAGAGCCTGCCGTCTTTGTGGAAATACAGCTCGCGGGTCGCCGCGTCGTGTGGAGGCCACGAATCAAACTGCACCCACTTGTCGCTGCCGGTCTGAAAAAGCAGAGCCTCTTTTAGTGGCAGACTGCCCTTGTTCTTGAGCCAATAGGCAAACCAGGGCGCTTCAATTTTTTGCCGGAAATAGAGGCCGGTGTCGCTGCCAAACGAAATGGGCCCGAGGGAGTCGCCTAAGCTGCGGCCCCAACCGCCGTGATTCCAGGGACCAGCCACGAGATAGTTCAAGTGATTTGGATCCTTTTTTTCAAGGAGTTCGTAGATCTTCATCGGCCCGTAAGAATCCTCCTGATCCCACCAGCCCGCCACATTGAGATTCGGCACTTTGGGTTTCGTCAGGATGTAGGGCATGGCCTGCTGTTTCCAAAATGCGTCGTAGTTCGGATGCGCGACAAAATTGTTCCAGGTAGGCAGAGTCCCATGGATGTACTTCTTGTTGGCATTGGATAGCGCGCCTAGCCGCAGATACCATTCATAGGTGTCGAAGAGATCGAATTGAAAAGCAAAATTCGTTTTCCCTGTTTCCATCATGGTCGAATATTCAAAGCCGTAGCTCAGCCGGAACGCGCCGTTGTGGTGAAAATCGTCGCCGAGAAACATGTCCGCGGGGGAAGCCTGTTCGGAAACGGCTTTGAGCGCGGGATGCGGATCGAGCATCCCCATGACGGTGAGCCAACCGCCATACGAAATGCCCACGAGGCCGGCGCGGCCATTGTTGTGCGGCACGTTTTTCACCAGCCAGTCGATGGTGTCGTAGGTATCCGTGCCTTCGTCGATCGCTTTCGGATCTTTCGGATCGCGAACCGGCCGTTGCATCACGAAGGCTCCTTCGGAGCCATAGCGGCCGCGAATATCCTGGAACACAAAAATATAATCATCGGGAATCATCTCGGAATAGCGTGTGAGGATGCGGCTGTAACCTTTGTCATCATCATGCAGGCCGTAAGGCGTCCGCTCCATGATTATGGGAAGCGGCTCCTTGGAATTTTTCGGGGTGTAGATTTCCGTGTGCAACTTGACGCCGTCGCGTGCGATGATCATCACGTCCGTTTTGTCAAAAAGCAGCGAATAGTCGGGTGGATTCGGAGTCTGAGCACGGCCTGAGAGCAAAAAAAGAAGCACTATCACCAAAACCCAAACGAAGACTCTGCTTTTCCAAAGCAAACGCCCAAATCGCATGACAACCCCCAATCGATCCCGAACGAGATTGGACAACCTATTCACCGGCTGAGGATAGTACACGAAATTGGCCGCGGGAAAGCGGTCCCTGTCTGTCGGCTCCTGGTGTGTTGGCAGAGGCAAGAGACAGCCAAGAATGCCTGTCCCACCAGCAGCCCCTCTGCTAAACTATGGATTGCTCGACCGCACCTGAGAACAAAGGAGATTCGTTCGGGCCCCGACCGGGTCGGGGCTATTTTTGTCTTTGCAGTGACTGCCCGAAGAGTAGTCCGCAGACCGACACAGAAATCATGAGCCAAAATATTCGCAATATCGCCATTATCGCGCACGTGGACCACGGGAAAACGACCCTCGTCGATGCCATGCTGCGCCAAAGCGGGATTTTCCGCGCCAACGAAGCGCTGGTCGAGCGCGTGATGGACTCCAACGACCTCGAGCGCGAACGCGGGATCACCATTCTCGCCAAAAACACGGCGCTTTTTTTTCACGACACGAAAATCAACATTGTCGATACGCCCGGCCACAGCGATTTTGGCGGCGAAGTCGAGCGCGCGCTGCGCATGGTGGACGGCGTCGTGCTGCTGGTCGACGCCAGCGAAGGGCCCTTGCCGCAAACCCGCTACGTCCTTCAGAAAGCCCTGGCCGCCAAGCTCCCACCCGTGATCGTGCTCAACAAAATCGATCGCACCGATGCGCGCGCAAAAGAAGTGCTCGACGAAATCTACGACCTCTTTATTGATTTGGACGCCACCGAGGACCAGCTCGATTTTCCCGTGGTTTACACGAACGCGCGCGAGGGCATCGCGCACAGGCAAATCGGGGACAGCTCGAAGGATCTGCTTCCGCTGTTCGAGACCATCGTCAAAAGCATTCCTGCGCCGCCCGGCGACCCGGATGGCGTGCTGCAAATTCAGGTCATGAATCTTGACTACAGCGATTTCCTCGGACGCATCGCGATTGGCCGCGTGTTTAACGGCACCCTGAAGCGCGGCGAAGAAGTCGGCATCAGCAAATTGGACGGCAAGCTTCTATCCACGCGGATCACCAAGCTGTATACGTTTCGCGGACTCGAGCGCGATGAAGCGGAAGCGGTTGGCGCGGGCGATCTTGTCGCCATCGCAGGTGTAGAAGGAATTCAGATCGGAGAGAGCATCACGGATCTCGCCGCGCCGGCTCCTCTGGAACCGCTGCTAATCGACGAGCCGACGCTCGCCATGATTTTCACGGTGAACAGCAGCCCGCTTTCCGGCAAAGAAGGCAACTATGTAACATCGCGCGACCTGCGCGACCGTCTTCAGAAAGAGTTGCTCACCAACGTTTCGATTCGCGTGGAAGATACGGACACGCCGGAATCCTTTCGCGTGCTGGGGCGCGGCGAACTTCAGCTCGCTATTCTGATCGAGACCATGCGGCGCGAAGGTTTCGAGCTGATGGTTGGCAAGCCGGAAATCGTCGTGCGCACGGAAAATGGCCGGAAACTCGAGCCGCTCGAGCGCCTTGTTATTGACGTCCCCGAAAATTTTATCGGGATCATTCTTGAAACATTGGGCAGCCGGCGCGGCGAAATGCTCAAGATGAGCAATCACAATTCGGGCCGCGTACGTATGGATTTCAAAATCCCTTCGCGCGGGCTGATCGGCTTGCGCAGCCAGTTGCTCACGGATACGCGCGGCACGGCCTTGGTTCACTCGATTTTCGACGGCTGGACGGAATACGCCGGAGAAATGGCGCTACGACCGACGGGTGCGCTCGTCGCGGACCGTTCCGGGCCATCGACCGCTTTTGCGCTGTGGAACCTTCAAGAGCGCGGCGAATTGTTCATTGGTCCCGCAATCGAAGTCTACGAAGGCATGGTCATCGGAGAAAACTCCCGCGAGCAAGACATGGAAGTGAACGTCACCAAGGAAAAGAAGCAGACGAACATGCGTTCCTCCAGCGCGGACGAGGCCATCCGGCTGATTCCCCATCGCGAACTCAGTCTCGAGCAGGCAATCGAATTTATCGCCGATGACGAATTCGTCGAAATCACGCCGAAATCGATTCGCCTCCGAAAAAAGGTCTTGCAGGCCAACAAGCGTCCGCGCCGCTGGCAGGAAATTCGCGCCAGCCACGAGGCCACTCGATAACAGTTTTTCGCGCGTCTTTTCTAGTGGGCTGACTCTTCAAGCAGCTCCGCCATGTACTGTTTCCAAATCTCCGCCCAGGTGTGCGTGCCGTGGCCGTGGGTCTGTCCGCTCGCGGGTATGAGGACGAACTTTGCGTTTTTCACTTTCTTGATTTCCTGCTCGGCGATTCCCAAATCCGGCGGATTGATGAAATCGTCGGCGGAATTGATGAATATCACGGGTGCTTTGATTTTGCCAAGTTGCTGCGAGGGATCGTAATTGCGCGATGCGTTCACCTGGTACAGAAGATCGTTGGCATCAAGACCGTCAAAGCGCTTGCTAAAATAGTCATCGAGGTACTTGTCGGCATCGTCGCGCGTTGGCAGCGCTTTCTGCATCGGAATCGGCGCGCTCC
Organism: uncultured Acidobacteriota bacterium; assembly: GCA_963718945.1. Classification (GTDB taxonomy): domain Bacteria; phylum Acidobacteriota; class Terriglobia; order Acidiferrales; family UBA7541; genus Acidiferrum. The sequence continues at coordinate 507,209 of CAVRAJ010000006.1, forward strand.
CCGCGATCAGCAGCAGATCCAGCGCCGTCCGCAGAGCCTGCTTGGGTTCTTTCTTGTATTCGCCGCCCTTCCATTCGGGGGCTCCGCGAATCGCATCCATCACCATCTTGCGCCAGACGCGGTTGCGCCCGGCAATCTGCACGGGAAGACACGCCAGCGGCATGAGCGCATCCATGAAATCCGGATACATCTCGCCCCACATGAAAGAGTGCATGCAACCCATTGAAGTCCCCATCACCAACCGCAGGTGATTGACGCCGAGCCCTTCGTTGACGAGCCGATAGTGCGCGGCGACCATATCGTCGTAGTCATACTGCGGAAAGTGCGCATGCATGCTATCGCTGGGCTTAGATGACTTCCCATGGCCGATCCCATCGGGAAGAATAATGAAGTAGCGCGACGCGTCGAGAAGCTGGCCAGGACCAAACAAAACGCCGGCAAATTGCGGCAATAGAAATTGATGTCCGGTGCCGCCTGTCCCGTGCAGGATCAGCACGGCATTGGTAGTAAGTCCCGCCGCGTCGCGGACCGGTTTGCCAAGCGTGGTGTAATGCAGTCGCAATTCCGCTAGCGACTCGCCCGAATGGAATTGAAAATTGTGAATGACAAAGTCTCCTTCTGTAGCTGCGGCGGAGGGCGGCTGCTGAGCGGCACACGTCATGGCCACAAACATCATGGCTCCAAGCGTCGCGACAAAAAGTTTCTTGAAGCACTTGATCATCTCCCACCTCAATGGCCAAAAATCTATCACAAACCGGGTAGCACGGCTTTTCGTGCCCGCCTTGGCACACAACTCTTGTGTTGATACAGTCCTGTGAATAGACTGCAACGCGCGATAACATTTCTGGTGCGCGAGGTGGTTCGATGCGAATAATTTTTCTGTACGGACTGTGTATCTTGCTCTCGCCCTGCCTGTCCTGGTCCCAGGCCAAACCCAGACTTTCGCCTGCTGTGACTGCCTTCGTGAAGGAAGACGCGCCCGTCCTGGCGCTAACGCATGTGCGCGTGGTGGACGGCACCGGCTCCGCTCCTCGCGCGGATCAGACGCTGGTCATCGCGGATGGAAAAATCGCCGCGCTCGGCGATGCCGCCACTACAAAAATCCCAGACGGCGCGAAAGTGCTCGATCTCGCCGGCCGTACCTTGATCCCCGGGCTCGTCGGCATGCACGACCACATGTTCTATCCTTCGCCAGGCGGCATTCCGCTGTATCCCGAGCATGCCTCGAGTTTCCCGCGCCTCTATCTGGCCGGCGGCGTCACTTCCATTCGCACGACCGGCAGCCTCGAACCGTACACAGACATCCAACTCAAGCACGCGATCGACGCGGGAAAAATGGCAGGTCCTAAAATTCACGTGACTGGCCCTTATCTCGAAGGACAGGGTGCATTCGCCTTGCAGATGCATCAGCTCAAAGATGCTGAAGATGCGCGCCAGATGGTCGAATTCTGGATCTCGCAAGGCGCCACGTCCTTCAAGGCATACATGAACATCACGCCGGATGAGCTGGCTGCAGCCGTCAAAGCCGCGCACGCCCACGGAATCAAGGTCACCGGCCATCTCTGCTCGATCGGTTTCCGCGAAGCAGCTGCGCTTGGCATTGACGACCTCGAGCACGGCATCGAAGTTGACACTGAATTTCTCGCGGACAAAAAGCCCGGCATCTGCCCCAATCCCCGAGACGCCGCGAAGGCGCTGCTCTCCGTCGACATCGCGGGCCTGCCCATGCAAGACATGATCCACGATTTGATCGCGCATCGCGTCGCGGTCACTTCCACACTCCCTGTTTTCGAAACTTCCGTTCCCGGACGCGCCCCGCTCGATGAGCGCGTGCTCGACGCCATGACGCCCGAAGCACGCCTTGCGTATCTGACGAGACGCGCGCGCATTTCCGACAACGCGGCGACTTCCGATGCGGCGGCCGTCTTCAAGAAGGAGATGCAATTTGAGCACGAATTTTCGAAGCAGGGCGGACTGCTGCTGGCAGGGCTCGATCCCACCGGTTACGGCGGAGTAATCGCCGGCTTCGGAGATCAGCGCGAAGTGGAATTGCTCGTCGAAGCGGGCTTCACACCCGTGGAAGCAATTCACATCGCGACATCCAATGGCGCCGAATTTCTCGGCGAACGGGATAAAGTCGGCACTCTTGCAGTGGGTAAAGCGGCGGATATCGTCGTCTTGCAGGGGGATCTTTCGGCCAACATCAAGGAAATCGAGAAAGTCGAATTCGTCTTCAAGGACGGCGTCGGCTACGACTCCGCCAAACTCATCGATTCTGTCAAAGGGCTCGTCGGCCTGCGATAAGCCACATAAGTCTCAGCGCAACGCCGCGTAAAGCCCGCGCAACTAGGGTAAAAGGATTTTACCGTCCGCGCTCTGTAGAGAGAGTCCCATTTCGTGCGCCAGCGTGGGCGCCACGTCGCGCATATCGATCAGCCCCAATGACCTGTGGGCAGGTACGCCCGGGCCAACCAGGAAAAACGAAGCGTGTAAGTCAGGCAAATCCGGCATCGCCCCGTGCGTGCCGCCAACTTTTACTTTGGAAAGAACCGGGCCGTCGAGACTCGAACCTGTCCGCCACCCAGGCTTGAGCCCCACAAAAAAGGAAGCTGGTGGAAACCCGCCGCGCTTGTGGAGTTCTTCCGCGTCGAGAATACGGTCGACCCCGTTCGCGGGCTCGCTCGCAACCTTCTCAAGCAGATCGCGCACTCGCGAAAGCGTGGTGGCATCGTTAGGATCTTTCAGCACAATCGCTGCGGACCCGCCTGTTACCCACGGTATCGCCTTCCAATCCGTAATCTTTCCTTTTTCATTCACCGTGATCAGCTTCGCCTCACGAAACAAGGGAAACAAGTTCAATTGCATGTCTGTTCGAACAAATCCGTGGTCGGAGACAACCGCGATGTATGCCCGGCCTGGGGCAAGCTTCTCCGCTGTCGCGCGGATTTTCCCAATCGTCGCATCGATAGTTTCAAGTACGGCGATGTCCTCGGGACTGAACGGCCCCGTCTCATGTTCGATGTGATCGAGCGAGCTAAGATGCAGCGTCAAAAACGCGGGATGCTTCTTCTCCAGAATCCATTCCGTGTACTGTCCCCGGTTAACGTCCCCTTCCGCCGACGTATCGATTCCCCCGCGGTATTCGCCTAGGTCTGTTCGCGCTTCTTGCAACAATCCTGGCGTTGAAACGGCCCGCAACAGCTTTGCATCGTCCGGCGTGCTCGCGCGCCAGAACTCCGGAATGTCCCAGATAATGTGCGCTCCAACCGTCACGGGCCATTGAACGCTCGCCGTAGTCCGTCCCGCCGCGGCCGCAACATCCCACAGAGTGGGCATACGAATGTCTTCCGTGTACCAATACCAGCCTCCTTGATTCTTTTGGAAGGGATCAAAAGTAGTGTTGGCGAAAATTCCGTGCTTCGCCGGCCACACGCCTGTCACCAGCGTTGTGTGGCTCGGATACGTCACCGTCGGTACGACTCCCACCACTCCTTCGGCATAAGTTCCCTCTTTCATGAAGCGCCGCAGGTTCGGCACCTTTGCGCCGTGCGCGTCCGCCTCCGTGATGTAGTCCGGACGCATGCCATCCACGGAGATCATCACCAGCAGGGGCGGCGCTTGCTCCTGAGCCGGAGCCTTGGCCGCAAGTAAAAAAGCTGCGACGCAGATAAAGAAGACGAAGCCAGAAAGGGAGATGGTGCGTTGCAATCGCACATAACGGAAACTTGCGGGATTTTTCATAATGCGCAAAAGCATACCCCAAATCGAGATGAGGATTTTACAAAGGAGCGACACAAGGCTAGATTGGAGGTGAACAGCACTGGACGGTGCGGATGGGTGGTATTCTAATTCAAACTGTTACCCGCGCCAGGAATGATGTAAAGTCTAGCGCTCATATTCGGTCCGCTGCTGAACCGTTGCAACAAAATGGCTTAGCAAGCTGGCAGCGCTCTCGGGCGGAGCTGTCACACTGAGTTAAAGGTGGAATACGTGAATATTGGACCCTCGAACGGGGCCTCAAACTCGCACTGCACGATTGCCGCAACGGCCACCGCTTTGCCGCCATATAAGATGACGCGCGACGACGTGAAGTACTACATGGGGCGCGTATTCGACATCCCGGAGCGCCGGCTCGAAGCCATGATGTCCATCGTGGACAATGCACAGGTTCACCAGCGCTACTCGATCTTCCCCATCGAATATACCGTCGAACCGCGGGCCCTCTCCAAGACCAACCAGGAATATATCGAGCATGCGGTGAAGCTCGGCCGGCAGGCGGCGGAAGAATGCCTGCGCCGGGCCGGCTTGCGCCCCGATGAAGTGGATCTCATTATCACCGTCTCCTGCACGGGTTTCATGATCCCCTCCTTGGACGCGTATTTGATCAATCTCATGGGCTTCCGCTCGAATGTGCGCCGCATGCCCTTCACGGAACTTGGCTGCGCCGCCGGAGCTATGGCCCTCGGCCGCGCCGCGGATTACCTGAAGGCCCACCCTGGCGGCAATGTGCTGATCATCGCCGTGGAGCTGCCTACACTCACCTTTCAGCGCAAGGACATCTCTCAGGCGAATTTGATCTCCTCGATTCTATTCGGCGATGGAGCAGCCGCGGTCTTGGTGACCGGAAAAGAGCACAAGGGACCGAAGATTCTCGTTTCAGAAACCTACACCTTCCCCGATTCCCTGGATGCCATGGGCTTCGACCTGCGCGATTCGGGCTTCCATATCTTGTTGTCGAAAGACGTGCCGGAAATGATCGGCGCAAAAATCCACGGCCTCGTGGATGATTTCCTTGAACGCCAGGGCCGGAAGCAGGAAGACATAAAAGGATGGATTTTGCATCCTGGCGGCGCACGCCTGCTGGGGAATATCGAAAAAGAACTGGGACTCTGCAAATGTGACACGCAACCCTCCTGGGACATCCTCGCCAACGTTGGCAATCTTTCCAGCGCCACCATTCTCTTCATTTTGCAGGAATGGCTGGAAAAGCGGCCTCTCAAATCCGGCGAATATGCGCTAGCGGCCGCCTTTGGCCCCGGATTCAGCGCCGAATTTCTCCTGTTGCAATGGACCTAAGCGTCATCGCGTTTCTCGGCCTGCTGATGGCCGTGGCTCTGCTTCGCATCGTGGAGCTGCAAATTTCGCGCCGGCATCAACGGGAAATGATCGCCCGCGGCGCTGCCAAGGTAGACGAGCCCCGATTTCGCTGGATGGTCGCTCTTCATACCGCGGTCCTCCTCGGCGCCGCGGTGGAAGTTGTGTTCCTTCGCCGCCCTTTCATCCCTATTCTTGCTTCCATCATGTTTGCGATCTTCTTGGCGGCGAATATCGTGCGCTGGTGGGTTATCCGCACTCTGGGAAATCATTGGAACGTCCAGATTGTGGACTCGACCAGCCTCGGCGTCATTTCTACTGGCCCGTTCCGCTATGTTCGCCATCCAAATTACGCCGCGGTCTTTGCGGAAATGCTTTCGCTGCCCCTGATCCACACTGCGTGGATTACCGCCGCCGTTGGCTCGCTCGCGCACATCGCTGTGCTTTCGATGCGCCTATCCACGGAGGAGCGTGTCCTATTGGCCAATCCAGAGTATCGCGCCACCATGGCCAATAAACCGAGGTTCTTGCCGGGTGTTTTCTGAAAATACGAAAGAACTTTTCCTGGTGGATGCCTACCCTTGTACTAATTGTTTTGCTCATCTCCCCCATATCTCGCGCACAGACAGCCGCGGATGGCAGCGATTCCGCCTTCACGGAAGTGCCGGAGCTCAGAGAGGGCTTCCGTTTGCTCTATGTGCAGAAGTACCGAGAAGCCAGGGAGAAGTTTTCCGCATGGACTTCCGAGCACCCGGACGATCCGTTTGGTTTTGTGGCTAGGGCCGCGAGCTACCTCTTTGAGGAGTTCTACCGGCAAGGCGTTCTGACGAGCGACTTCTTCATGGATGACAAGAAATTCCTCCGAGGAATCGAGGGCAAGCCCGATCACGAGCGCATGAAGAATTTCCGCGATGAGTTGGAGCAGGCCCGCAAGCTCTCCAACCAGCGTCTCGTGAAGGACAAGCATGATGCGGCTGGGCTCTTTTCTTTAACGCTCGCCGCGGGCATGGAATCCAACGCCGACAGCATTCTGGAAAAAAAGCATGTCGATGGCCTCAAGAGAATGAAAGAAGCCAACGAGCACGCCAAAGTGTTGCTGGCGGAGCGTCCCGATGCAAATGATGCTTGGGTCGCGCCGGGCTCGGCGGATTACATCATCGGTTGCCTCTCCTCCGGCTTTCGTATGATGCTGTGGTTTGGCGGTATTCATGGCGACAAGAAGCTTGGCATGGAGCTGGTCGGAAGAACGGCTGAAAACGGCCGCTATCTTGAGCCGTTTGCAAAAGTGCTTCTGGCACTGGCAGCCAGGCGTGAAAAGCAGGACGCCTGGGCCCAAAAGCTCTTGCATGAATTAACTGAGGAATATCCTGACAGCCCGCTGTTCGCGGCGGAATATGCAAAGGTCTTGGCCCGGCCGATTCCCGCGGAGATGAAGCCGAATTAGGTTCACCCGTGTCGATAACGCTTAACCTCCAAACGCACATGCGGTCGCTGTTCTCCCTCGGCACGGCAGCTTGTTCGTTATTCTTCCCAGCGTTACGCAAATTTCGCCTCTCTGGGATACTAATGCACTAGAATCATTTTTCCGGACCGCCCCCATCCGGCAGCATACTCAAAAGGCGGTGGCATGTGTTTCAACAGGACACTTTGAAAGGCCGGGCCATCTTCCTGACAGGAGGAGGAACCGGCTTGGGCCGTTCCATGGCCTTGCGCTTTGCCGAGCTTGGCGCTCGCATGTTCCTCGTTGGCCGCCGCGAGGAACCATTGAAGGAAGTTTGCTCGGAAATTCATCGCGCCGGAGGCTCGGCCGCCTTCACCACCTGCGACGTGCGCGATTACGGTGCGGTCGAAGCCGCCGCTGAGAAAGCCGAGCAGCAGTTTGACCGCATCGACACCGTCGTCAACAACGCGGCTGGAAATTTCATCGCACGCACGGAAAAACTCTCCCCCAACGCCTTCAACACCATCGTCGGCATCGTTCTCAACGGCTCATTTCATTGCACTCAGGCCTTCGCCAATCGCTGGATTTCGCAAAAGCTCGGCGGCAATGTCCTGAACATCGTCACCACCTACGCCGCCGCCAACAGCGGCTCTGGATTCGTCGTCCCCTCGGCGTGTGCAAAGGCCGGCGTGCTCGCCATGACCCGATCGCTGGCCGTCGAGTGGGCCAAATATCACATCCGGCTGAACGCCATCGCTCCCGGGCCGTTTCCCACCGAAGGCGCGTGGTCCCGCCTGATGCCCTCGAGACAGTTTGAAGACCACGCCAAAGACAAGCACCCCATGAAGCGCTTCGGCCGTCACGAAGAGCTCACGAATCTCGCCGCCTTTCTCCTGAGCGACATGGCGGAATACATCAACGGCGAATGCGTGGTCATCGACGGCGGCCAGTGGCTGCGAGGCGCTGGCGAATTCAACGACCTCCTCATGCTGCCCGAATCCGCTTGGGAAGCCCTCGAGGCCTCCCGCGCCAAAAAATCCTGATGCCCTTGCGTCTCGGGCGCACGTGACTGCATGATTCGAGGCATAAGCTTACCTCACTGTTTGCCCGGCAGTCCCGTCAGGTCCTCGCCGCCTCCCGGGAGAAACCTGTTAAGTCTCGCTATTTGAATCGTTACCGAACTACTATGGTCGATAGATATATTGTACTACATTTAATTTCGATAATAAAATAGACATACCACTCTTGGTATCGATATAATCCTGTAGGAGATCACCTGCCGATGGACACCGTTAAGGTCTCACCCAAGTTCCAAGTTGTGATCCCGAAAAGGGTTCGTGAAGATCTCAAGCTCCTACCCGGTCAGGAACTCAACATCTATGTTCTCGACGGAACCATCCGGCTTCATCCGCCTCGCTCCATCAAGGAACTTCGCGGTGTGGCGCAAGGGATGAACTGGAAGGACAGCTACCGTGACCACTCCGATCGCCTCTGATCCCGTCCTTGTCGATTCGTCCGGCTGGCTGGAATACATTGCTTCGGACTCGAAGGCTGACCTTTTCGCTCCCTATCTCGAAGGCCAACGGCCCTTGTTGGTTCCAACCATCGTCTTATATGAGGTCCGCAAGATCCTCCTCCAGCGGCAGCCGAAAACCATCGCGGACCATTTTGTCTCTGAAGCGCTGCGTCGCACCGTTGTCTCTGTGGATCAAGAGATCGCTCTCGCCGCCGCCGTCATTAGCATCCAGCACGAGCTGCCAGTGGCTGATGCACTGATTTACGCGACGGCAGAGAGACACGCCGCAGAACTGGTCACTTCCGACGCTCATTTCAAAGGCCTGCCGCGGGTCACTTTGCTTTAGCGCGCGCCTCCCCAGTGCTGTGCACCTCCTTGACCCGGATACACTGCGCCGATAAGCTTAGAGTTTCTCCTACCAGGTGAATGAATCATGGAGCAATTGCAAGTCACACTGCCGGACGGCAAGGTTCAAGAAGTGCCCAAGGGCACGACTCCGGCGGACATCGCTCGCAAAATCTCGCCCCGGCTGGCCGATGCCGCGCTCGTCGCTCGCGTCACCGCCACCAATGGCACTCCTCTGCCCGACGCTCCCGACCATGGCGAGCTCATCGACCTGCGCCGCCCGCTGGAACAAAACGTCAAGCTCCAAATCCTTACCGAAAAAGATCCCGACGCGCTCTTCGTCTTCCGACACTCCGCCGCGCATTTGCTCGCCGCCGCCGTGATGGAGCTTTACCCCAACGTCAAGCTCGGCATCGGCCCGCCTATCGACACCGGCTTCTTCTACGAATTTCTCCGCGATGAGCCTTTCACTCCGGAAGACCTCGCCAAAATTGAAAAGAAAATGCACGAGCTCGCCGCCCAAGACTTGCCCAACGAGCGCAAATTAATCCCCAAGCCGGAAGCCCTCGATCTTTACAAAAAATCCAATCAGATTTTCAAGTGCGAACTCGTCGAAGAAAAAGCCAACGAGCTCATGGTCTCTTTTTACAGCACCGGAAAATTCCTCGACTTCTGCCGCGGCCCGCACATACCCTCCACAAAACGCATCACCGCGTTCAAGCTTATGAGCGTCGCCGGCGCTTACTGGAAAGGCCAGGAAGGCAATCCGCAGCTCCAGCGCATTTATGCCGCGTGTTTCTTCACGCAAAAAGAGCTCGACGAATATCTTCACCGCCTCGAAGAAGCCAAGCGCCGCGATCATCGCAAGCTCGGCGTCGAACTCGAACTCTTCAGCATTCAGGAAGAAGCCGGCCCCGGCCTCATCTTCTGGCATCCCAAGGGCGGCCTCATCCGCAAAATTGTCGAGGATTGGCTCCGCGATGAGCTTCTCAAACGCGGCTACGATCTTGTCTATACCCCGCACATCATGCGCCTCGACCTCTGGAAAACCAGCGGCCACACCGGCTTTTACAAAGACAGCATGTTCGGCCCGATCGAAGTCGAAAAAGCCGATTACCAGCTCAAGCCCATGAACTGTCCCGGCCATATCCTCATCTACAAATCAAAACTCCACAGTTACCGCGATCTTCCCGTGCGCCTCGCCGAACTCGGCACCGTCTATCGCTACGAACGCAGCGGCGTCCTGCACGGCCTCCTCCGCGTTCGAGGCTTCACGCAAGACGACGCCCACATTTTCTGCGCACCATCCCAAATCGAAGCCGAAGTCGAAGCCTGCGTCGATTTCGCCTTCGCCGTGATGAAAAATTTCGGCTTCGACAAATTTGAAGTCGAGCTCTCTGATTGGGATTCCTCCCATCCGGAAAATTACGCCGGCAAACCCGAAGACTGGCATCGCGCCACCGCCGCGCTTGCCGAAACCATGAAGCGCCTCAACATCCCGTACAAAACCATCACTGGCGAAGCCGCCTTCTATGGCCCCAAAATCGACGTCAAGCTCATCGACGCCATCGGCCGCCCCTGGCAGCTCACCACCGTCCAGTTCGATTTCAATCTCCCCGCGCGTTTCGGTCTCGAATACGTTGCCGAGGACGGTGCCAAGCATCAGCCGCTCATGGTCCATCGCGCGCTGCTCGGTTCCGTCGAACGTTTCTTCGGTATTTTGATCGAGCATTACGCCGGCGCCTTCCCGCTCTGGCTCGCGCCCGTGCAAGTACAAATCTGCCCCGTTAGCGAAAAAGTCGCCGACTACGCCAAGCACGTCACCGAAACTCTCAAGCGCCACAACATTCGCGTCCATCTCGACGACCGCAACGAAAAGCTCCCTGCAAAAATCCGTGACGCCCAGCTCCAAAAAATTCCCTACATGCTCATCGTCGGCGCCAAAGAAGCCGAAGCCGGCACCGTCTCCGTCCGCCATCGCAGCAAAGGCGACCAAGGCCCCAAGCCCCTCGCCGAAGTCGTTGCCGCGCTGCAAGCGGAAGTCGTCTCCCGCGCCCTGGCCTAAACATTACAACCGGTACACAGGTCTGGCTCCTTACGATGGGTTTTGTGGATGCGTTTATTCCGGGGTACTGCGAGATGCCCTTGGACTATTGCGGAATTTGTGCATGAACCGCCAACTCAGTAGTGCAAAGCACAGACCCATGACAAGCCATTGCGGCCATGTCAATGAACCGTGTTCGTACGCAACGAGAACAGCCACTCCAAAGGCCACCGTGAATAGACCCCAAGACCGGAGCACGGTTCTTTTACCTCAAGGCTTTCTATACCATCGGCCAGCCGCCGGATCAATCCTTCTCTGTTCCGCCGAATATGAGCCATGCTATACTTTGAAACCCGTCCCCTGCCTCCTTTCGGCTGTGCGGATGGATTCGTGACGATTCGAGGCCCAGCGCGGCGAGGCGGGCTGCAATGCGCCTTTTAGCACTTAGGGGGGAATATCGCAGAACGCAGCTTCCGGCAGAGCGATCGCATCCGCATCAACGAGCGGATTCGCGCTCGCGAGATCCGGGTGATTGATGAAGAGGGCGGCCAGCTTGGGGTTATGCAGCCGTTTGAAGCGCTGAAGTTAGCGCGCGAGCGCGGGCTTGACCTGGTGGAAATCTCGCCGACGGCGGATCCTCCGGTTTGCAAGATCACCGACTACGGCAAGTATCTCTACCAAGCCAACAAAAAAGCGCATGAACAGCGCAAGAGTAGCCGTGGCTCGCAGCTAAAAGAAGTAAAATTTCGTCCCGCCACTGCGGAGCACGATTATCAGGTTCGCAAGAACCAGATTATCCGTTTCCTCGGCGACGGCCACAAAGTTCGCGCCATGATTTTTCATCGCGGCCGCGAAATGGCGCATCAGGAAGTGGGCCGCGCCAAGATGAACCGCTTGCTGGTGGAAATTGCCGATCAGTGCCAGATCGAAACGATGCCGCGCATGGAAGGCAACGTCCTGGTCGCTCTGCTCGCGCCGAAAAAAGGCGTCTCCGTTGCAAAGCCCAGCGGCCAATCAACGGCCAACGTCCAGCAATCGCAGTAGCCTTTGTTCGTGTCGCCGAATACGTAGGGGCACGGCACGCCGTGCCCGATTTGAACCAGGCGCAAAGCTTTCAAGCATCTAGACGCCAGAAAAATCTTAGGAGACTTCCAAGTCATGCCACGGAATTCGACGAAGCCAAAATTGAAACTGAAAACCCATCGCGGCGCCAGAAAGCGTTTCAAAATCACCGCGAATGGCAAAATCAAACGCATGCACTCCGGCAAACGCCACCTGATGGGCACCAAGGCTCCCGGCCGCATGCGCAAACTGAAAAAGCTGACGCTGGTCAGTCCCAGAGACGTCGCCGCCGTCAGACAAATGCTTCCGTACGGCTGAGTTGTACTCGCCGTAAGCTTCATCGATCTTCGAGTTTCGAATTTCGTTATTCGAATCTCGATATCGTGCCAGGCAGCGCTTCACGGGTGCCTGCCGGCCGATAAGCCGCCACAATTGTTTGCCGCAAGGCAAACAAAGCGCGGCCAGCAATACAATCAGAGACAAACCCGCTGCCTAACGCGTATTTTCCCGCGCGAGCGCATCGCCTTTGTCTCCGAACTTAAGGAGAAAAAACCCATGCCACGCGTAAAACGCGGCACAAAACGCCGCGCCCGTCGTAAAAAGTACCTCAGACGCACAAAAGGCTTCTTTCTAACAAAGAGCAAGCTCTACCAATCCGCGCAAGAAGCCGCGAATCGCGCCGATCGTTATGCCAAGCGCGACCGCCGCGTAAAAAAACGCGAGTATCGCAAACTCTGGATCCAGCGCATCGGCGCGGCCGCCCGCAACAACGGCTTAACCTATGGCCAACTAATCCACGGTCTCAAAGTCGCAGGCGTCTCCCTCGATCGCAAAATCCTGGCCGACATCGCCGTCAAAGACGCCGCCGCCTTCTCAAGCTTGGTAGCCAGCGCAAAAGCAGCAGCGCCGCCTCAAGCCAAAAAGGCGTCGTAGCCTTTAGGCAGCCCCGGCAAACCGTCATTTCGAGCGGAGCGGGCCGTCGCTTTTGTTTTCGCGTTCGCTCCTGCGAACGCGTCGGCCTGCGGAGAGAGAACCGCTGCCCCATCGCTCACGCTTTTAGTGAACGATGAAATCTCTCTTCGGTTTCTGAGGGCGCTCGTAATATAACGAATGGCGCAGCGTTTAGAATTTCGCACCTTTCGGCCTGACTTCTATCGTAGGGGCACGATATATCGTGCCCCTACGGTGTAATCTATTTCGCAATCATGCAGAACATGGAAAAGCCAACCGAAAAAACCCTCGCGGCCCTCGGCGTCGTGCAACCGGATCAGATTGCGCCGCTCTTCGCCGAAATCCGCTTGCGCTTCGATGGCGATTCCGCCATCGTCCACGACGAATCCGCCTGGAAAACCTTCCGCGACTCCTGGCTCGGCCGTAAATCCGGCGTCCTCGCCCAAATCACCGACAACTGGCTGAAACCCGCTCCACCCGGTTTAAAACGCGCCGTAGGCGCTGGTCTCAACGAACTCCGCGCCCACGTCGAATCCCAAATCGAATCCCGCCGCCAATCCATCGAATCCGGCGCCGATCAATCCGCCCTCGCGCGCGAACACATCGACCTCTCTCTTCCAGGGGTCACACGTCCCATCGGCTCGCACCATTTAATCCGCCAGGTTTTCCAGGAGATCGAAGACATCTTCGTCTCCATCGGCTTCTCCGTCGTCGAAGGCCCCGAAATCGAAACGCCCTACTACAATTTCGAGGCCCTCAATATCCCTGAATTCCATCCCGTCCGCGACGACATGGACACCTTCTATCTCGACCTGCCGAAGGGCGCTCCAACGCCGCTGCTTCTCCGCACGCACACTTCTCCGATGCAAATTCGCACCATGGAAAAGCGCAAGCCGCCCGTCCGCGTCATCGTCCCCGGCAAAGTCTATCGCCGCGACAATCCCGACGCCACGCACTCTTTCATCTTCCATCAAGTCGAAGGCCTGGCCGTCGATTCGGACATTAGCTTCTGCGATTTCACCGGCACGATCGAATATTTCGTAAAACAATTCTTCGGCGCCGGCGTAAAAACCCGATTCCGCCCCAGCTATTTTCCGTTCACAGAGCCGAGCGTCGAATTCGACGTGTCTTGTATCTTCTGTGGCGGCAGCGGGACAGCCGCAGGTGGCGGAACTTGCTCCAAGTGCAAAGGCTCTGGCTGGATCGAACTCTTCGGCGCCGGCATGGTCGACCCCGCCGTCTACGGCTTCGTAAAATACGATCCCAGGAAAGTCAGCGGTTTTGCCTTCGGCATGGGTATCGATCGCCTTGCCATGCTCAAATACCAAATCGACGACATCCAAGTCTTCTTCCAAAACGACGTCCGTTTCTTACGTCAATTCCCATGAGCCCTTGGCTGATGATTTCGCTCGCGCAAAAAAGGTGCATCCGTGGCTGATGAACTAGCCATCCTGAAAGAACGGCTGCTCGATTCCATTCGTCGTGAAGGTTTCGCGCTTTATTTGGGCGCATTTCCCAGCGAGAACCTGCCGCAACTGGCTTGGAACTCGGAGCTTGGTTCCGATCCGGATCAGTTCTTGCAGGCGGCGAAATTGCAAAGCGTTCGGCTCATCTACATCAACTGGGTCGTATTCACGCGGGACGCCATCGACGATAATGTCTTGCAGGCCGCGGAAGGCCGGGAATTGAACGAATCGCAAACGGCTTGGCTCATTGACCGTAACAACCGCCTGGAAGAATTCCGCGAGTATGCCGGCCAAACTGCTTCCCTTAGAATCGGTTTTCTCCTCGATGGCGTCTTTCATTTTTATGAGCGCGTTCACGATTGGTATGAATCCTTTGGCGCGCTCATTGACGAGGAGATGCCCGAGGCTTGAGCCGGATCGCGTACTCGGCTTGTTTCGCCCTGGCAAAGAGGACCATCGTTTCGATATGACTTTTGCCAATTCCAAAGAGCGCTTTTCCACCCGCGTAGCCGACTACCTTCGCTACCGCCCCGGCTATCCCTCCGGCATCCGCGACATTCTGCGCGCCGAATGCGGTCTGAAGTCCGGTCATGCCGTCGCCGACGTCGGCTCTGGCACCGGTTTTCTGAGCGAACTCTTCCTCAAGAACGGCAACCGCGTCTTCGGTGTCGAGCCTAATGAAGAAATGCGCAAAGCCGGCGAAGAATACCTCGCCTCTTACGACGGTTTCACCAGCGTGGACGGCTCGGCGGAATCTACCACGCTCGATGATTCCAGCGCGGACTTCGTCACCACGGGACAGGCATTTCATTGGTTCGAGCAAAACGCTTCTCGCAGGGAATTCGCGCGTATACTCAAGCCCGCCGGCTGGGCCGTGGTCATTTGGAACGAGCGCCTCACGGACACAACTCTTTTTCTTCGAGAATACGAAGCCTTGCTTCAGAAATTCGGCACGGACTACGCTCGTGTTAAAGAAAGCTATCCGAACGAACAACACATGCGCGATTTTTTTGGCCAAGACTCCTACGCCTCTTGCACACTTCCGAATTCTCAGGAATTTGAGTTCGATGGACTCGCCGGACGCCTGCGCAGCAGCTCCTTCAGCCCCGCGCCAGACCATCCAAATTACGCCCCGATGATGGCCGAACTCCGAAGAATTTTCGACGACTACAATCAGGATGGCCGCGTGCGCCTCGAATACACGACACGCATCTACTTCGGCCGTCTGGAAGGTAATTCTGCAAACGCATCCGATGAGTAATTCAGCAGGCCGCAGCTGTAGTGGCGCAGCATGCTGCGCCCCGGCTACCCAGGTCCGTATCCATTCGTGGCGTTGCTTGCAGATTGAGGTCCGCGCATGAAAGTCATCTACAACTGGCTAAAAGACTTCGTCGACGTGACCGCTCCTCCAAACGAGGTCGCGTCGCGCCTCGCTCTCTCTGGCACCAACATCGGCAGCGTCGAAAACGGCGCACACGGCGCCGTCATCGACGCCGAAGTCGGCTCGAACCGCCCCGATTGCCTTGGTCACTACGGAATTGCCCGCGAGATTGGCGCAGTTTACAAGTTGCCTCTGAAACCCGTTTCGTCGAAGCCTCAAGAAGGCGCAACAAAAACAAGCGACGCCGTAAAAGTCGAAATTCAATCTCCCGACCTGTGCGGCCGCTTCACCGCGCGCGTAATTCACGGCGCGAAAATCCAGCCTTCGCCAAAATGGTTGAAAGATCGCCTCGAAGCGGCTGGCGTCGCCAGCATCAGCAACGTCGTGGACATCTCGAACTATGTCATGCTCGAGCTCGGCCATCCGCTTCATACTTTTGACTACGACAAAGTCCGCGATCATCGCATTGTCGTGCGCCGCGCAAAAGCCGGCGAGAAAGTCCGCACGCTCGACGGTATCGAACGCGCCCTCGATTCAACTCTGTGTGTTATCTGCGACGGTGACGGCTCCCGCGCGGTCGGCATTGGCGGCATCATGGGCGGCTCTGACACCGAAATCTCCTTCTCCACGAAAAATATCCTCGTCGAATGCGCGTGGTTCGAACCGGTCGCCATTCGAAGAGCCGCGCGTTCCCTCAAGCTTCACACCGAAGCCTCCACCCGCTTCGGCCGCGGCGCCGATCCGGAAACGGCGGAACTCGCGTCGCGCCGCGCCGCCGAGCTTATCCTGCAACTCGCTGGCGGCGAGTTGCTCGCCGGTATCGTCGATGTTTATCCCGGCAAACGCGCTCCGAAAAAAATCCAACTGACGCGCACGGAACTTCTTCGCGTGATGGGCGCCGACGTTCCCGACAAAGAAATCGACGCCATCCTCAGCGCTCTCGGCTTCGCCCCCGTTCGAATCGGCGAAAATCGCGGCGCTGCAGGCTCGCTGCTGGCAGTCTGGGAATGCACCCAGCCAAGTTGGCGCGCCGAAGTCGAACGCGAAATCGACCTGATCGAAGAAGTCGCGCGCATCTACGGTCTCGACAAATTTCCGCCGCGCCTCCCCGCCGCGAGACAAGGCGCGCAGCGCCTCCCGAAGTTTGAACCCGAGCAGCGCGTACGCGAACGCCTCATCGGCCTCGGCTATCGCGAAATCCTGACGATCCCGCATGTTGCTGAAGACCGCGACGCGCTTTTCCGCCCCGAGGGCGTCACCCCCGCGCGCCTTTCGAATCCACTTTCCGAAGAAGCCAGCGTCCTCCGTTCGAACGGCCTAGTCACCATGGCCGCCGCCCTCGAATGGAATCTCAACCACGGCCAGCGCAACGTCCGCCTCTTCGAAATCGGCCGCCGCTATCGCCTAGAAGGAAGCACGTCGTTCGAAACGCCCATCCTCACGATCGGCGCGACGGGCGAAGTCCGCGAAAAAGGCATCCACGAAAATGCCCGCGAGTACGAGTTCGCCGATCTGAAAGGCGACCTCGACGCCATCGGCGCGCTCGCCGGCGCCTTTGAATGGCACGATGGCGGAGCGATGTGGACTCACGCGGCGCGCCGGGGAACAATTTCGTTGTCACCGCTCTCCTCGCCAACTGTCATTTCGAGCGAAGCGACCGAGGGTTCCGACTTTGTCGGAAGAAATCTCTCTTCGATTGGCATTGCGGGACAGCTTGCACGCCGCGTTGCTGACAAATTCAAATTGCGTCAGGACATTTTTCTGGCGGAAATTCTCCTCGAACCCTTGTACGCGCAGATTCGCGCGGCGAAAGAGGCGCGTCGTTACCAGCCGCTTCCGCGTTTCCCCGCGGTCGAGCGCGATTTCTCTCTGTTACTTGCCGACGGCACCGCTTTTTCGGATGTCGTCAAAACGATTCACGCGCTCAACATCGTTGAAATTGCAGCCATTGAAGCGGCCGATCTCTTCCGCGGGAAAAATGTGCCCGCCGGAAAATATTCTCTGCTCGTGCGCGCGACGTTCCAGAGCCGCGAAGCGACACTGACCGACGCGCGGATCAGCGATTTCTCCGCCAAAATTATTTCCGCTCTCGAAAAAAATCTCGGCGCGCAACTGCGCGCAAGCTAATTTGTGCTCCAATTCGCGACGTTGATTTTCTTCTTCCTGATTCATCTGCACGTCCTCGCAATCGTAAGCGCACGATATATCGTGCCCCTACAATGTGATATGTTGACCATTGCCAAGACGGAGCAGAGCATGAGCGGTCCCGTAAAGGTCGAGATATTCGGGCAGATGTACGCGATTCGCGGCGATCTGGACGAAGCGTATGTCCACAAGTTGGCCGGATACGTCGACGAAAAAATGCACGCGATTGCGGCCGCCACGGCGACGGTGGACACGCAAAAAGTTGCCGTGCTGGTGGCGCTGGCAATCGCCGACGAACTCCACAGCATCCAGAAAGACCGTGGCGATCGTGAAGAGTTGATGCGCGAGCAAGCCGAACGCTGCCTGACGCTCGTCGAGCGCGCTCTGAAACAGACTGCTTGATGTAGTTTCCCTCTCTGAGCTTCGATCCTTCGCTTGCGCTTTTGCGTCTTGGAAAAACAAAGAGTGATTTCTCCGCACGCAAAACGCGCGGAGGTGCAGAGGTCTCGCTTCGCTCAGAATGACAATCCAGAACTCGGAAACTCATTTCATTGGCTCCAGGAGGTGGGGGTGCGGATCCAGCGATGGTGGCGGAGTTCGGCGTGGAGCGCGGAAGGTAGCGGGCCTTTGGCGATGGCGGCAATGTTGGATTCGACGTGATGCGTTTTGCGCATGCCGGGAATGATGGTGGCGACGTCTTTGTTATTGAGGATGAAGCGCAGGGCCAGTTCGGGCATGGTCATACCGTCCTTGAGGAGAGGCTTGAGAGCATCGGCATGGGCCACGCTTGACTTGAGGTTTTCCGCGACAAAATAGGTGCTGCGCCAATCGGACTTAGGCCAGGTGCTCTCGAGAGTGAGAGTGCCGGTGAGGGAACCCTCATCGAACGGCACGCGCGCGATGACGGCGACATCTTTTTCGCGGCACGCGGGAAATAGTTCGTCCTCGGGATTCTGATCGAAGATGTTGTAGATGACTTGCACGGCATCGACGAGGCCGGCGCGCACGGCGCGAATGCCGTTCGCCGGTTCCCAGCGATTGAGGCTGATGCCCACGACGCAGACTTTGCCGCTGCTGCGCAGATTTTCGATGGCGCGTGGCAAGCGCTCGTCGTCGAGCCAATTGTCTTCCCAAGTATGAAACTGCATGAGGTCGAGAGTCTCGACACCGATATTGGTGAGACTTTTTTCGACGTATTCGACGATGTAATCGGGCGGGAAGCAATCGTCGAGAGAAAATTCGCGGCGGCTGGGCCAGCGGCGATTTTTCGGCGGAATTTTTGTGGCGACGTAAAGCTTTTTGTCGGGGCCGGCTGCGGAAGCAGTTTTGTTGGCGCGAAGAATTTTTCCGAGAAGCTCTTCGCTGTGGCCGTCGCCATAGGCCCACGCAGTGTCGAAGAAATTGCAGCCGAGATCGACGGAACGCTGGAGCGAGGCGAGCGATTCCGTATCTTGCGAGCCAGTCCAGCCGGCCATACCCCACATTCCGTAACCAATTTCGCTGACGTTCCATCCGGTGCGGCCGAAGCGGCGGTAATGCATGGTGTGCTCTCCTTGCGTTGAGGGCACATTATACGGGATACGGGGAAGTGGCGAGTGATGAGTGCCGAGATGGAAATAGCGAAACTCGAAAACGGAAATTGGAAACTCGACGATGGAAAATACAAGCCGTGCATTGGATGGTGGCCCCCCGGGGGGTTTTTTCGGAAGTGTTCATTCTAAAGAGTTTTAAGTCCTGTGTTTTGGAAGTGTTCATTTTAAATAGGTTATGGGCCGATTTTAGGTAAGTGCGGAATATAAAGGAGTTAGTGGCGAGTGGCGAGTGAGTGGTGCCTAGTGACGAGAGAGAAGCAGATCCCTTCCGACAAGGTCGGAATCTACGGTCGCTTCGCTCGGGATGGCGATGGAGCGGAAGAGGGGCCCGGGCAGAGACGCTGAGCGCGCAGCGGGAAGAAGAATCGGGCGGAGGGGAGGGTGATGGGGTGGTCGTCGAGCGAAACCCTTCGGATTCTACTCAGGGCAAGCATGGGAGATGGTAGCAGGGTTAGTTACCAGTTGTCAATAGTTTTGTGTTTACTGAGTAGGTCATTCGAACGGGGAGGCGCGGATTCGAAGGAGAGTGGCGGAAGTCGAGGGGTTTGAGGGAGTTGGCGGGGATTGAGACGGTTTGGTGAGACTGTGGAAATGTGTGGAAAAGGCGAAAGCCCCACGTGTAAAGCCGACACGTGGGGCACCCGCGAAGAGAGATCCCTCCGCTGCGGTCGGGATGACAGCCGGGGAAGATGAGAAAGAATGGTGTTGGGAAGCGCTAGGGGATGAGGGTGGGGCGGGTGCGGTTGTGGAGGCGGTAGACGGAGAAATCGCGGCGGTCGACGGTGAATATTTTGCGGATCCCTTCTCGTTCGGCGACCCGCATGAGAGCGGCATCAGCGAGGTCCATGGGGCGGTTGGCGTATTTACGCATGAGCTCGCGGGTTCTGGGGATGTCGCTCGAATCGAAGGGAAGCAGGAGGACGGCGCCGCGCTCGAGCATTTCCCAGAGGGCTTCCTGGGCGGCAGGTTGGTCGGATAAGAGGTACATGGCTTCGACGAGCGGAGGCCAGACGGTGGCGAGAGGCTCGCGCAACGGCTTGAGAGCGGCAACACACTTGGCGTGGTGCTGGTCATCCGCATCGACCAGGGCAACGAGCGGGCCCGGCGTCAATGAGAATCAAGAACGGTTCCCGCGGCGCTTGAGAAGTGCGGCGAGGCGGCGGCCGGCCTGCTCGGAGCGTTTGGGATTCCCGCCGCGGACGACGCCGATGAGGTCCATCATTGCTTCATAGGGAGAAGCGACGGGCTCCTCACGATCCGCCCATGCGGCGATGGCCTGGCGAATCACTTCCGAGGTCGAAAGGCGTTTGCGGCGAGCCAGGCGGGCGATGCGCTGGCGCGTTTTGGGGTCAAGCCGGAGAGTGAGTGGTGATGCCATGATGGTGTGAGTGTAACACGATTTGTAATACAGCGCAAAACTGGGATTACTGAGCAGGTGATTCGAACGGGGGCGCGGATTCGAATGAAAGTGGCGGAAGTCGAGGGGTTTGAGGGAGTTGGCGGGATTGAGACGGTTTGATGAGACTGTGGAAATGTGTGGAAAAGGCAAGAACCGCGATTTAAGCGATTGGATTCTTTCTGTGGTTATTGGTTCGGTCGCCCAGCTGATATATTCCAGAATAACTTTCCCTAATGTGATAAGAATTTTGAGAGATGATCCTCAAATTCGTCGCACATAGCTATCGAGTTCTTAAAATTGCTCGGAAATTCGGTTGGTTACCGGGAGCTCGATATACAAACTTGCGTGATCTTCGCAAGTGTGAACAAGTAGGCTTCATTGATATTGAATGGGCTAACTATTCGTTCCGGCGCCATCTAGAAGCCGTGAAAGCGACAAGACCTCTTCTCACCGTAGCCATGGATGTGACTAACGCTAGGAAGCTTCCAGCGATTCTCGATCAAGCTTTTGAGCTGAGTCTCTATTGTAACCGCGTCGTTGTCGTTCCTAAGCATCTGTCCATGGGGAACAAGCTCGACACGCTCATTCCAAAACAATTCATACTCGGCTACAGTGTTCCCACAAGGTATGGGGGAACTAAGATTCCTGCGAGCTGTTTTCGACGACCAGTACATTTGCTCGGTGGACGACCGGATGTGCAAAGAAAATTGGCGGAAATGATGCCGGTGGTGAGTATTGACTGTAATCGGTTTACCCTGGATGCTGCCTTCGGAGACTATTTCGATGGCGAAATATTTCGCCCGCACCCGCATGGAGGATATGAGCGTTGCATTCGAGATTCACTGAGAAATATGAATTTGTTGTGGAAGAATTACGTGAGCGATGTCAGACGATAGAAAAGAATTCCTCGGGAAGATGTACGATCAGATGTTCAACGACATTAATACGCATATCCTTGTTGTATGGCAGTCTGTCGGTGTCGTGATCGGAGCATTCGCCGTCTTTGCTCTAGTTGAGAAAAATGTCATCCCAATAGATTTCGCATGCACCCTCATGATTCTGCTTTCAGCCTGGCTGATCGCAAATCTGTACGACGCCTCATATTGGTACAACCGCAATCTCGCTATTATCGCCAATATTGAGCGGCAGTTCCTAAAGGCCGCAGATCTAAAAGAAATCCACTATTACTTCGGGAAGCATCGTAAAAAGTCTGCGATGTTTACGCACCTTAAGATTCAATATGCACTTGGGTTAGGAATAGCCGCGCTGTTCATTTGCTATCACTTCGTGTTGCGCGTGTTGCCGGGAATCCATGAGCCGATCCGGAATTTCGAGTTCGCTAGGAGTCTTCCTTACCTGATGAGTGCCGCTGCTGTGGGCTTCTTGTCGTACTTGAGGCGGAACAGAATCGGAAGTTACAACGAATTCTTGGCAAACTCTCCTGGCCTGAGCGTAGATACGCAGGGAATTACATATGGCGTTGGGCATCCTGTCGAAGAACAGATAAAGTGGGGTGGAAATCAGGCAATTCCGAAACAAGATGCTGGGCCCAGCAAAGGCTGAGAGGCCGACAACTGTGACCTGGGGGCCTAGATGTTTGTGCGCCGCCGAAATGCTGCAGAAGTGTAGCGGCACCCTGCCGCTTAGAAAAGCCGTTTCTGCGCGGTCGAGAAAATTTCGCCAGTCATTAATTGCTCTTCTGTAATCATGTTTTCTGAAAGACCCTTCATTACGACATATGGCTGCATTAAAGGCTCCGTAAATTTGTATTGAAATCGTCTTATTTCACCCTTTTTCTCAAGCACTGGTCCTCGGGATTCTTGACAGAACCTGTTGAGGTGCCTTATGTAAGCTTGGATGTCGTACTGTCTTTGAGTAATCTTTCTTAGCGGGTCACGAACATCTTTCGCACTGAAAAACCCGCGCTCATCGCTTGCAAGAGCGCATGCCAGCAGCACCTTCGCAAAAATATTGTCCTTAGGACTGTGAGTGGCCTGCTGGTAGCCTTTTCCGATTGTCTGCGATTTGTCTTCTACCGCTTCGCCGATCGCCTTATCATAATCCACCCTGTTGATTTCGATTCGACTGTCCTTAACAGCTGCAAGTGCCGCGTGCTTGGCGAGTAGATGAGTGTAGTGGGGCAATCCTTGGGAAAGACTGGCAATCTTCTCCGGAATCGGACTGACGATAGTCATTTCCGCTGTTCTGAGGCCGTTGTTGATGATGTCTAACAACTCTCGGGGGGACATGCGCGGCATTTGGATCTGAACCAGAGCGCGTAACACGGATTCGTGTTCTTCAATTAGTTGTTCAATTGAGTCAGCGACACCAACGATCACCAGAGTTGTATTGGTGGCGCGGTCCGAAAGCGTCTTGATCGTATCGGACATAAGCGTGGCCGTGCCCTGGTCAACGCGATCGAACTCGTCGATGATGATGATGCTGGGATTGTCGAGTTGCTCGAAGAGCCCTCGTATCTCCTCCGAATTGGGATTTTCTGGAATCTGATCGTCCAGATGGTAGGTATCTTCTCCTCTTGTGACTGGAAGTTGCTTAAATATTTCGCGCCAGATCTCGCCAAAGGTGATTCCGTGACTGCAATTCATCCGGGCTGGTATGAAATTGTGTTGCCCTGCTCCAACGATTACGTCGTAGATGATATTCGCTAATGAAGTCTTCCCTACGCCCCTCTCTCCATAAATTGCTGCATGTTGGCCTGGGGAAAAGACGGTTCCGAGTATTCGGTCGATCTGCTTCTCTCTTCCAGAGAATAGGTCAGTTCTGTTAACGGGAGTGTTGGGCGTGAACGCAAGATGAATCTGCGCCATTTTCCGAAGCATCTCGTCACGTGGCATTTGCGCAGCAGCAGCTGACATTAGCACGCTCCCTTGAGTTACTAATGATGGTACTTGGTATACTAATGTTGTTAGATGGTGTAGTCAAGAGTCTTTAAGTGAGACTGCCTGAGGATTTGCGTTCGGGGGTCTGCGGGTGCGGAGGGGGCTCGAAGATGCGAAGTTGGAGGTATGAGGGCATTATGGAACATACTCCTGGTCGCTGGTGGCGAGGAAGGCTTTGCGATGGGCGGCGAGGGCGGCGGCGAAACAAATTGAGCAAACGATTTGGCGTTTCGCCAGCGGTGTTTTTCTAAAGAGAAAAGCGCCGGGCTAAAGCCCGGCGCCTACACCAAAATTCAAGGCACAAAGGGGGCACGATGTATCGTGCCCCTACAAGGGACACACCGAGGAGAAAAGCAGATTCCTCGCTACGCTCGGAATGACACCTTACGAGTGACCGGAGCGAGTTAGTAGCGCCAGGAGGTGGTGTCGGCGCCGTTTGGCGCGGTTTTTAGCATGTGGGCTTCGGATTCTTTTAGGACGCGTTGGGTGAAGGTTAGGCCGCCTTCGCCGGTGGTGGATCCTGGGGGGCCGGTGTAGCAGTGGGGCTGGTCGACGCCGTAGTCGAAGGTGGCGTCGGAGCGTGGGGCGGCGGTGGATTCTAGCGAGTGCTGCATGAGGTGGACGGCGCCATCGAGGAAGTAGGTGTCGGCTGTGCCGACGCTTACGTGGAGTTTGCCTTGGAGCTTGGGGCCTAGAGTTTTCCAGTCGCGGTGCATGATCGCGGTTAGGTCGTAGTGGTCGCGCCAGTAGGCGGCGACTTCATGATTGATTACGCCGGTGCGTTGGTCCCAAATTTCGGCGGGGTAGCCATCGGCGCCGACGGGGCTGAAGACGGCTTGCCAGATGTCCCACTGCTCGCCGGAGCGGCCGTGGGTGCCGAGGACGAGCTCCCAGCGATTGGTGCCCTCGGTGGTGGCGAGGATTTGGCCGGGCGGGGTGCGCATTTCGGGTTGCGCGATGCGGCCGAAGGGGCCGATGGTCCAGTAGGCGTTTTTGTCGTCGTAGATATTGACCATCTGATAGGCGTGGAAATCGACGGGGTCGGGACAGGCGCCCCAGGCGCCATTGAAATCATCGGGATAGAAAATTTGCGTGGCGAGAGTTTCCCAGCCGCCGGTGCTGCCGCCGTAAACGGCGCGAGCCCAGCCCTGGCCGATGCCGCGGAACTGTTTTTCGATCGCGGGGATGAGTTCGCGATTGATGGCTTCGCCGTAAGGGCCGACGTTGGCGGAATCGACGGCGTAGGAATCGTCATAGTAAGGATTGGCGTGCTGGACGAGCAGGAGCAGCATGTGGGGGAGCTTGCCGGTGGTCCAGTCCTGATAAAACTTGTATGCGATTGGGCGCGCTCGAGGGCGAAGCCGGTCATATCTGGGGTCGGGGGGCGGGTGGTGCGGAAGCCGGTGAAATCGTGCGGGAAATGGCCGTGATTCGACTAGCAGGGGATAGTGGGCGTTGGGATGGGAGGCCCAGCCTTCGGGGAGGACCACGATGGCGCCGAGATACATGGGATGGCCCCAGAATTTGGTGAGGACCTGGCTTTGGATTTTGATGTGCTTGACCCAGGCGGTGTCTTTGGGCGGGTCGATGGGCGGGACGATTTTTGTGAGATGGATTTGGATGATGGTGGCGTTTGCGGCGGCGGGATCGATGTGGACGCGTTCGGGGACGCTGTAGAAATTGCCGGGCTTGGAGTTCCAGTGCTGGCCTTCGCCTTCGTCCATGGGGAGCTTGACGGTGTGGCCGTCGGAGCGGTGGAAGGTGGTGTATTTGTTGAGGACGGCCTGGACCCAATAGTCGCCGGCGGGGATGGCGCGGAAATTGGCGGTGGGATAGCCGAGAGCGTCGTCGGAGATGATGGCGTTTTGGCCGGGGGCGAGGGCGTCGACGTCAACGCCGAAGATTTGCTGGGATTTTACTTCGACTTCGAGGATTTGGTCGCGGGGCTCGGGGTCGTTGGTGGTGGAGATGACGACGTAGACGCGGCCGTCGAGCGGAGTGGGGCTAAGCTGCGAGTCGAAAGAGATGGCGAAGCGAGGTTGCGCGGGGGAAGTTTTTTCGCGCGGGGATTGCGGGGCGGCAAGAAGAATTGCGGAGGTCGCGAAGAGCGCGATGAGAGACGAGAGTGCGCGGGCGGCAAATTTGCGAGCGGCGTGGCGCGAGGCGCTGCAAGTAATTTTTGAGAGAGGAGGCATCAGATTTTTCCTTGGCGAAACGTGGATGGCGTTTTGCGAGCCGCGCCATTGTAGCGGAGTGCTGCGAGAATGTCTGCGTCAAGACAGCGAGAGACCGCGAAGAAAAGGGCGGGGCGCGGTGAGGAGGCCACGGAGCAGGGTGCCAGGAAAAAGCCGGCGGGCTAAAGATCAAGCACAGAAAAAACCGCAGGGCTGCTGCCCTGTGCTACGCAGGAAGAATCGGAAAAGGAGATCTACAGCAGAATGAAACTAGGCTGCGGCGGCGGTTTTCTTCGCCGATTTGCGGGTCTTTTGCAGGATTTCGTGTTCGGCGCGGACCCAATCTTCGAGGGGGTTGCCGGGAGCGCCGTTGCGCTCGAGATAGATTTCGTAGGCGCGTTGCGCGATCTTTTGTTGAGGGGAAAGTTTTTTGGCGGAGGGAGATTTGCTTTTCGCCGATGAACCATTTCCATTTGTTCTTGCCATAAGCTCCTCGTTCAGACCGCGACCCGCGGCCTTGATTCCTGCCTTTCGAGAAATCCTGGCCGTGGGAGGCCAGATCGTAAGTCTAAATTCGCCTCGAAGCAGACAGGGCTGCTTCGGGAAGCGGCACTAGTATTATGAGAGCGAACGGCCGGAGAAGGCAAATGAAATTTGAATAAATAGAATCGGATTCCGCAATCATTGGAAGGCAAAGAAGTGCGTGGCTGAGGGGCGCAATGGAAGCTGCTTGTCGCGCAGGTGGAGCGGGGGTATGCTGCTGGCGACTGAGCGGTAAGAAGGTTTCGGGGCGGGACGTAAGCGCTTTGTACAGAGAGGGAAAAAAGATGAAGCGAATTGGATTGATGATGGCGGCGGTGCTGGCAACTGGGGCGGTTTGCGCGGCGCAAGAAACGGCGGGCGGACCGGTGGCGAATCCGGTGACGACAACGGTGAAAGGGCAATTGACGCGGTACGAGAAGAACATGGTGGATGCAGCCGATTTGATGCCGGCGGAGAAATATGGCTTCAAGCCGACGCCGGAGATGAACTCGTTCGGGCACGTGGTGATGCACATCGCGCAGTCGAACAATTTTCTGTGCTCGAAAATTTCAGGGCAGGCGGCGCCGGAGGTGAAACTGGCGGACACCGATGGCAAGGAAAAGCTGGTGGCGGCGCTGAAGGCTTCGTTTGAGTATTGCAGCACGGCGCTTGCGGGCGTGGACGATTCGAAGCTGGGGGATTCCCTGACTTTGTTTGGGAACCGGCAGACGTCACGGGCGGGGGCGCTGATCACGTTGAGCGACGATTGGTACGACCACTACGGGGCGCAGGCCATTTATTTACGGCTGAACGGGATCTTGCCGCCAACCGCGCAGCCACCGAAAAAGTAGTTTTTGGCTCGGCTCCCGGCCGCCGGGGCCGGCAGCGCTCTCCTGCGAGGCGGAGTTATCGCCGAGAAATTCTCAATGTGGAACGAGGTTTTGAGCTGACATTGAGAATGTTGTCTCGAGGGCTGATCCTTCGATGGCGGAAGGCATTCAAGCGATACCACTTCCCTGAATCTAAGTGTAAGCATTCCAACAACTTGCACACAGTCTAAGCGGTGGCATGCACTACTGGAACCTGTTTGAAAAATGCGCAATTGGTTGGTAGGAGGACTGCAAGATTACTGCGGCAAAGGAAGAGGCAGTGGTGCGCTTGGTCCCAAAGCCAAGATCCCGCCGTTGCTTTAAGGCCGCACTATGACAAAACGTGAATGCAGGACACGATACGCCGCAATTTATTGCTGCCTTCTGTTGACGGTGCTGTGCATGACGCCGGGGCAAGCGCAGGAAAATGACCGCAAAATCCTGAAGAAGGTGGATGTGCACTATCCCTCCGTCTTGAAAACCAGAGGCATTGGGGGGACTGTGCGGCTGAAAGTGGCCATCCACGCGGATGGGACCGTGAAAGATATTCAGGTGCTCGGCGGAAACCCAGCATTGGCCGAGGCCGCGGAGAAAGCCGTTCGGCAATGGAAATTTGCGCCCGGCGGCGAAAGCACGATGACCGTGGCCATTGAGTTCGATCCGAATTCATAAGCAAGCCCATAAGTCCAAGCAATATTTCTGAGCGAACAGTGACAAAGCGGCGTCGCGATTTCTGCGGTCCAAGATGCGGACGATCAACCGGACCTTCCACATCAACCTGAAGAACGTCGCCTTCGCGGGCGATGACTGCATACAGAACCGGGTTGACGAAGAAGCCGAGGAACAGACGCGAAAGCAGGCCGGCGACGACGACGATGGCGAAGGGCTTTTGCGTGTCGGACCGACGCCGGTGGACATAGCGGCCGGGAGCAGGCCGAGGCAGGCGACGAGCGCGGTCATCATGATGGGGCGCAGGCGCAGGAGCGAGGCTTCGCGCGTTGCTTTGCGGATGTCCATGCCTTCGAGGCGAAGCTTGTTGATGTAGCTGACGAGGATGACGGCGGTTTCGACGGAGACGCCGAGCAGGGCAAGCAAGCCGAGGATGCTGGAGACACTGAAAGGCGTGTGGGTGAGTTTGAGAGCGATGAGCGCGCCGACAGGTTCGGTCAGGACGACGCCGAGAGCGATGGTGACGGGAAATTTGAAGTTGCCATAGAGCGCGAAAAGGATCATGAAGATGAGCAGAATTGCTAGCGGGCCGATGACGTAGAGCTGGGATTTGGCTTCGAGGAGTTCGCTGTATTCGCCGCCCCAATCGAGACGATAGCCCTCCGGCAGACTGAGTGCTTGCGACGGCAGCCTGGCCGGCGTTAACGGTGCCTTCGAGGTCGCGGCCTTTAACGGAAAACTGAATGCCGATGTAGCGGGAATTATTTTCGCGGTAGATGAACGATGCGCCGGTGGCTTCATGAATATCGCGAGCTCGGCGAGCGGAATCTGCTGGCCGCCGGGCGCGGGGACGAGAAGATCCCCGATTTGTTTCGCGCTGGAGCGATATTGCGGCTCCATGCGAACGACAAGGTCGAATAGCTTTTCGCCCTGGATGACTTGCGTAGCAGCCTGGCCGCCGACAGCCGCTTCGAGACGGCCTGAACGTCGGCAACGTTAATGCCATAGCGTGCGATTTTGGCGCGGTCTGCATCAATGATAAGGCTGGGCTGGCCGAGCTCGCGAACGACGGTAAGTTCGTTGAAGCCGGGAGTCTTGTCGAGGACGTTGCGGATTTCGACGGCTTTTTTCTCGAGAACATCGAGATCCGGGCCGAAGATTTTGACGGCGAGAGAGGACTTGAGACCGGTGAGAGCTTCGTCGACGGCGTCTTCGGCGGGCTGGGTAAAGTTGAAGATGAGCCAGGGTAGGCTCGAGTTTTTTGTCGAGGTCGCGGCTAAGCTCTTCCTTAGTGTGAATGGACCGGATTTCCAGGAAGCGTCGTCGTAAGGCTTCAATCCAACGTAAAACTCACAATTGAAAAAGCCGGTGGGGTCGGTGCCGTCATCGGGGCGGCCAAGCTCAGAGCCGACAACGGTAACCTGTGGATATTGAGATGATGTCGCGGAGCTTTGCGAGCGAATTTGGCGGCGTCTTCGAAGGCGATGGTGTAGGCATGGT
>CAVRAJ010000007.1:0-828291 GCA_963718945.1 uncultured Acidobacteriota bacterium
AACATGAATCTCGGAAAGCTCTGTAAGTACGCGAGTCTCGCCGGAAGCCAAAGCATGGAGCAGTTGCACGGTCGCTTCGGCGCGTTCCCCTCGCTTCAGATCCTGCTTCGACACCGCACCGGACGACGTACGCACTTCAAGAGCTGCGTGTTTCTCGCGCCATTCAATCTTGCCTTCCCACAGAGGCCTCGGAGGAAGGTTCGGGAGTGTATCGCTCAGGTCAAAGAGACAGGCTTTCCGGCTGCTCGATCCGGAATTGAGGACGAGAATCTTCATTCAGTAGGGCCACTTCCAATCCCGGATTTCCGGGAGGTCATCGCCATGTTCGCAGATGTATTGTTTATGGTCAACCAGCTTGTTGCGGAGGAGCTGTTTGAAGTGGGCATTGATCGGGCGGAAGCGCGCAACACGATCGACAACATCTCCCGCCAGGTGGAAGCGGTCGAGTTCATTAAGTACTGTCATGTCGAACGGGGTCGTGGTCGTTCCTTCCTCACGATAGCCGTGGACGTGGAAGTTGTCGTGGTTGGTCCGCTTGTACGTGAAGCGGTGAATTAGCGTAGGGTAGCCGTGAAAAGCAAAGATCACGGGCTTGTCCGTCGTGAAAATCGAATCAAACTCCCTGTCGGACAGTCCGTGCGGATGCTCGGCCGAGGTTTGCAGAGTCATGAGGTCGATAACGTTGACGACGCGGACCTTGATGTCCGGGAAATTCTGGCGTAGCAGCGCTACCGCGGCGAGGGTCTCCAGCGTGGGAATGTCTCCGGCGCAGGCCATGACCACATCCGGTTCACTGCCTTTATCGGTGGAAGCCCACTCCCAGATGCCGAGTCCCGCCGTGCAGTGCTCAATGGCGGACTTCATATCCAAATACTGCAGGGCTGGCTGCTTGCCGGCGACGATCACATTCACGTAGTTGCGGCTGCGCAAGCAATGATCGGCCACGGAGAGAAGTGTATTCGCGTCGGGAGGAAGGTAGACACGCACGATGTCCGCTTTCTTGTTCACGACATGATCGATAAAGCCTGGGTCCTGGTGCGTGAAACCATTATGATCCTGCCGCCAGACGTGCGAGGTCAGCAAGTAGTTCAAGGACGCGATCGGTCGCCGCCAGGGAATATTGCGCGTGACTTTCAACCATTTGGCATGCTGGTTGAACATGGAATCGACGATGTGGATAAACGCTTCATAGCAGGAGAAGAAGCCGTGGCGCCCGGTCAGAAGATAGCCTTCCAGCCAGCCTTGGCACATGTGCTCGCTCAAAACTTCCATGACGCGGCCGTTCGGCGAAAGGTGCTCGTCGGTCTTGAGCATCGGCTCCATGAAAGTCTTGTCGGTCGTTTCGTAGAGGGCGTCGAGACGGTTGGAAGCGGTCTCATCAGGACCGAAGACGCGAAAATTCTTCGTATCGGCGTTGAGCCGCATGACATCGCGCAACAACTGGCCTAAGACTCGCGTGGACTCCACGAATTCAGTTCCCGGTTTGGCCACGTTGACGGCATAGTCTCGGAAGTCCGGTATGGCGAGATCACGCAGCAACAAGCCGCCGTTGGCATGGGGATTCGCACCCATTCGACGAGTTCCTGCAGGCGCGAGTTCCGCGAGCTCGGGTACGAGTTTTCCATTCCCATCAAACAGTTCTTCGGGTTTGTAGCTCTTCATCCATTCCTGCAACAACTTGACGTGGTCAGGGTGCTTGGCGAAGTCGGTGAGCGGCACCTGATGTGCGCGCCAGGTATCTTCCACGGGTTTGCCGTCAACGGTTTTTGGCCCGGTCCAGCCTTTCGGGGTCCGCATGACAATCATCGGCCACGCGGGAAGGTCCACAGATTTTCCTCTTCTTGCTGCCTGCTGGATTGCCCGGATTTCATTGAGAATTGTGTCCATGGTCTCGGCCATAAGCTGATGCATGGGTTCAGGCTCACGCCCTTCGACAAAATACGGTTTGTAACCATATCCGGAAAATAGCTGCGTCAGCGTCGCATCGGTAAGGCGACTGAGCAGCGTCGGGTTAGCGATCTTATATCCGTTCAAATGAAGAATCGGAAGAACGGCTCCATCGCGCGCGGGATTCAAAAACTTGTTGGAGTGCCAGCTGGTCGCCAACGGTCCGGTTTCTGCCTCGCCGTCGCCCACCACGCAACAAATCAGCAGATCCGGGTTGTCGAATGCTGCGCCGTAGGCATGAGCGAGCGAATAGCCAAGCTCGCCGCCTTCGTGGATCGAACCCGGCGTTTCCGGTGCGACGTGACTCGGGATTCCGCCGGGGAAGGAAAACTGCTTGAACAGTTTCTGCAAGCCTTCTTCGTTCTGCGAGATGTGCGAGTAGACTTCGCTGTATGTGCCTTCGAGATAGGTGTTGGCGACGAGGCCTGGGCCGCCATGCCCCGGGCCAGCAACATAAACGACGTTAAGGTCATGCTTTTTGATCAGGCGGTTGAGATGGACATAGATGAAATTCAATCCCGGAGTCGTTCCCCAATGACCGAGGAGACGCGGCTTAATATGCTTCAGCCGCAGGGTTTCTTTCAACAGAGGATTGTCATAGAGGTAGATCTGTCCGGCGGAAAGATAGTTCGCGGCACGCCAATACGCATGTACTTTTCTCAGTTCCTCAGGAGAGAGTGGATGCGGTTTTTCGACAGCTTTGGCTGATCCGGTAGCGGATGCAGAAGGCATGATGCGTTCTCCTTCGATGAGATCTTAAACCCGTTTGATGCATGGTTCTTGCTTCAGTTTCCCGGGGTTCCAGAGTTCATAGTTCGAGGTCATGCCGCATCAGCTCTGGGTAGTGTTTGCATGGATTCGGCCCTGCGAAGTTGAATCTCCAGGAAGCGCGCGCTGTGATGAGCCCGGGCCCCGGCGCATTGGACTTCGCAGGGCAGTTGGACTTGACGGAAGACCAAATGCTCCCTCGAATCGAGGTGCGGTTTGGCCGGATGCGCACTCTGAGCCCGCGTCTTTCCACAAATGGTGAGTTGACGAGGCGCTACCCAAATCTCAAGCGTGCCGGGTTCGAACCCCGCGGCATCGGTGCCAATGACGACCGCATGGTCCCCGGTCGTGAAACCGAAGCAGACCTTGCTCCGGACTTCAGCCTCGGCTTGGCGCCAGTCTTCCAATTCGTGCCATCCCATGCCTCCGCGCGTCTCGAAAATCTCATAGGCGCGTGCGGCGATGGCCGCCTCAATTCTCCGGCTTTGCTCTTCTGGAGCAACAGGAATGATGGGGACGCTAGTCTCGCGGGTTGATGGATGCGGGAGCTGTCTCGTGTTCATGGTATTCCTCCTTCACGAGCGGTACCTATACGTTTGGCCATTTCAATGGATCCAGGCCATGACGGATGTCACAAGGTATTGTGACGCCGCGCACACGAGGTGAGTCGGGATTTCAAGAGCATACGGTCGTCCACGAAGGTGTCCCGCGCTAGGCCGACATTGGGTCGGTCCACCGCTCGACGATGCGCATTGGTATAGAGTCTTCTGATATGCCTGCAGCCAAAGATTGAGCCGACGCAGGTTCGTCACTTCATCTACGCAAGAAAGGTCAAACACCGAACCTAGTTCGAGTTTTGGGTTCTTGCTTTTACCGTGAGTCTATTCAGATAAAGATTCAGTATGTCGCGCGTGGATGCGAGGCCTTTTCCAGTCGCGATTTTTCGGACTACGCTTAGTTTTAGCGTGCCAAAATCTGGAACACGGGAATCATTCATCTCGATCAGGTAAAACCCCGGTTTACCAGGGATCTGGGCATCGGGGACGCAGTAGAACACCTGCAGAGCGATGCGGATGAAGCGGCTCGCATATAACTGCTCATTGGTAATCACATACTTGGCGTCGCCCACGCCGGCTGGAAACATGGACACACGATTCACGCGGATTGTCGGCCCCTCCCCAAAATCGATGTCTTCCCAGTAGAAGAAGTCGATCGCACTGGGAACTTTTCCCTCAGGATAGTCGAGAACGTGTTGATAAATGCCGCCGGACTCGTTCTGAGGCAAGTAGTACGAAGCGTCTAGCATCGACTTCATATTTTCGTAAAGATTGAAGGGCCGCTCGTGGTCGGTGTAGCTGCCCAACGCCTTCAGGCCGCCAGCCATATATTTTGCCAGGCCTTGGCAAATGCGCTGGCGGGCGAGCTTATTGAACTGGTCGTATCTCTCTTTCGAGTTCCAGTTGATCTGTTTCTGAAAAGCAGCGACGTCGAAGACCTGGATGTCGCAATGGTAGGGCTTACAATTTTGTATTGTGTCGATGTCCTTGCGTCCGAATGAGAGGCGACTGAAATCGGAGAGAGTCGGCGGACCATCCGCGCTGAACTCCTGCACTTCGCGGTACACCTTATCTTCGAGGAGTGTGTTTACATTGCGGTAGGAAGCGGCGAACTGTTCGATCGAGGCGTTGATGTAAACCCCGCCAAACACCAAGACCCCGTACTTCTTGTCGGGGGAGTCGAGGACCCTGGTCACGACGTGGCCTTGCTCCATCTTCTGAATGTCACTCTCGGACAGACCGATCTTGGTTTTGAAGAATGTTTCTGGCTGCCGCTGGGAGCGTGCGACAGTAGCCCCAAAGCACAACCCGACTACGAGACTGCCTGTCGCGAGAAGTTTGCAGACCAATGTGATGGTTCCTATTCTTTGGGACGGTCGTGCCAACGCGACTTTCCAAATCGTCTTCGCAGGAATTGAACCAGCAATCGCTGAGGGCGGTAGAACATCTACCTTTCCTTATGTCCGTGCCGCGGATGCTATCTGCCAGCCTACTCCTCTATCTCAAGCCTGAAAGAGGCCCAGAATTACCAGCTACATCGCCTCGAAACTCTGGGCCTCGGATCAACCCTGAGATTGTCACTCGCCTGCCGTTCAGGATCGCACAGTCAAGACAGGGCACTTTGCTTCACAGACAAGCCGGTATGCCTTGGTGTGCGGAACATTGCCTGCAAGGCTCTTCCTGGCCTTCGCACCCATGACGATGAGGTCCGCCTTTGTTTCCTGTGCGATTCGCAGAATCTGCTCGACGGGCTCGCCGACAGGAACTTCGAAATCCAGCTTGCAGTGCAGGTCGGATTCAGCCGGCACTAGCTCTTTTAACTGAGCCATGCTGTTTTGTTTCTCCAGAGCCAGGACGGACTCCCATACGCTTCTGGGTGCGGGAACACATGCACGAGCCTCAGTCTCGAGCAATGTTCTTTGGCCAGCGACAGGGCGTACTCCGCTTCGCGCTCGGCGCTTTTTCCGAAATCGGTAGCAAACAAAATATTCTTAAACTCCACTTCGTACTGCGGATCGATCGCTGTCGACGGTCCGACCGTCAGCACCGGTATTTTCGCTTTGCGGAAAATCTCTTCGGCTCCCGAACCGATAAGGATTTTCCGCACGGTGCCCGCGCCGCGCGTGCCTACAACCAGCAAGTCGATCTCGTACTTCTTGATCAATTCTTCGAGCGAAGGCCAAAGATTGCCTTCCTGGATCACGGCCTTGTAGGGCAAAGCGATCAGAAGTCCGGATTTTAATAATTCACGGAAGTTTTCCTGCGCTTCGACTTGCATCTTTTGCAGGGAGGATGCCGCAAATTCAGGCGCCATCAGAGGATAACCATCCAGGCTGATGATATGGGTGAGGTAGATCGTTGAGCCGTAGCGTCTCGCAAGAGACGCCGCATATTCCAACGCTCGGCTGGAAGCTGGTGAAAAATCCGTTGCGAGCAGGATGTTCTTAAAGAAATGCTGTATGTTTGCGGGAGTTCGCGTTTCCGCGCCTTCCACGATTTGTTGACCTGTGATCATCTCGATCTCCTTTTTCACAATCTGCAAAATCGTTTCTGGCCGCCCTTCCCCGGAACCACAACTGCAATTCCGTGGAAACTGGATTCATCCTGTAGTTTTCTTGCGGCTCGGACTGTGCCAGGCGCCACTTGAACGTGTGACGCACATCACGAGTTATGTCAGTGATAAGACATAAGATTTAGCCGAACGTGATGTCTCGGTCTGGATAACTGGAGGAGATCATGACTCTTCAACGCGGCATTCTACTTTGCACGCTGTTCGTTGCGGTCTGCGCCACCGCCCAACAAGACCCGGTGGCAGACAAAAGTCAGCTTCCTCCAACTTACGTGCCCTCAGGAAAGACCATGTACAAGCAGTATTGCGCCTCCTGCCATGGTACCGATGGCAAAGGACGCGGCCCTGCAAGTGCGTCGCTCAACAAACGTCCAGCGGATCTCACGACGCTCGCCAAGCGCCATGACGGCAAATTCCCGCGTGAATACGTTGCGGGCGCTTTACGGTTTGGCCCGGGACTCTCCGCCCATGGCTCTTCGGAGATGCCCGTTTGGGGGCCGATCTTCCAATACCTTGATAACTATGACGAGGCTGCCGTGCGGCAACGCATCAAGAACCTCTGCGACTATTTGGAATCTATCCAGGAATAGGAGGTACCGTGGAAGTGATTGTCGAACATCTCGGCGCGGTGCAGTTCGAAATCAAAGCGCGGCAGCACAAAATTGTTTGCGACCAGCCGCCAGAAAACGGTGGATTCGATGAAGGAATGACACCTCCGGAATTGCTGTTGGCGTCTCTGGGTTCGTGTGCGGGATTCTACGCTGCGCAGTACGTGAAGAAGCACAACCTAGCGGGTGAGGGCATGAGGGTTCGAGTCACTGCCGACAAGGTGAAGGATCCCCCACGCATGGATAACTTTCGCATCGAGGTGGAAGTTCCATTGGTGTTTAGCGAACAACACCGAAATGGAATCCAGGAAGCGATACAGCACTGCCTAATTCATAACACTCTGCTGCACGCTCCGAAGATTACGTTGGAAGTTTCCGAGGCTGCGGTCGTGAGCTAGATTCAAGTTAGGCGGAGTCTTGGGCACGCGCCGAAGACGAGGAGACGACGATGGACAGAAGATTTAGGAGGTTCCTGCAACTCGTTCTGGTGCTTGCCCTCGTCGGCGTTGTCCTTCCTGGGGCTGGCAAGCAAATTCAGACCGCCCCAAATGTGGAGCATCAGTCTCCGCCTTTGATCCGCTCTGTCGAAGGTCCGGACTTATTCCGAGCCTATTGCACCTCTTGCCACGGCATAGATGCCAAAGGGGAGGGTCCCGCGGCACCCGCGTTGAAGGCCAAGGTACCCGATCTGACTCTTTTGGCCTGGAACGATCGAGGAGAATTTCCCGCGACACGCGTGCGCCAAATGATTATGGGCGACAACGTTGTAGCTGCTCACGGCTCGCGAGAAATGCCAATTTGGGGACCCATCTTTCATCAGGTCGAGGCGGATATGGATTGGGGAAA
The DNA here is from genome assembly GCA_963718945.1 of uncultured Acidobacteriota bacterium. Classification (GTDB taxonomy): domain Bacteria; phylum Acidobacteriota; class Terriglobia; order Acidiferrales; family UBA7541; genus Acidiferrum. Next base: position 7,296 of record CAVRAJ010000007.1, read on the forward strand.
CGTAAGGTTGTCCAGCCTAGTGAAATATCTACAATCAATACAGACGACCGCAGCTTCTCATGCCCCATCCGGCGCCGAACTCTACAAGCAGTATTGCGCCGTCTGCCATGGAACTGACTTGAAGGGAAGCGGCCCCGCCCCTGATCCATACAGAGCTCCGCCCGACCTAACTACTTTGGCGCTGCGTCATGGCGGCAAATTTCCCGACGTTTATGTCTCCAAGGTGCTTCGGAATGGCGTCGTGATGCCGGCGCATGGGCCTGCGGAGATGCCCATCTGGGGAGCGGATTTTGCGATGGATCGATTGGGTGAGCCTGAAGTGGCCTTGAGAATTGCGAACCTGACGAACTACATCAAGTCGTTCCAGGAAAAGTAGGTGGGTATAGCGCTTTCGCAAAGGAGTACCCTGTTACCAAGGCAACTTCTGTAGCAACACTAGAGATCCCGCGGAACCTTGGGTTTGTAAGGGTAACCTCGAGTACTGGGCGCGTGAGCGCTGCGGTAGTCGTCCAAGTCAGTCTCACTGATACTATAACTCGCCTGCGGAGGATGGTCCCCGAAAACAGCCAGCTCACGATGGAGCCTCAGCGAGCAGATCTCAGGCGCGTCTTGAAAACGCACACGCCGGGAACCAAATGCCTCGTTCCCAATTGTTACGGTAAATTCACTAATCTCGTTTAAGGCTCGCCGCACGATAAAGCTGTACTCACGCACGAGCGCTTTCGCCTTGAAACCAACGTACTGTACCTTTACGTTTTCAGCCATCCGCTCCTCTTCATTCCAGCCGGCGAAATTCTCCACAAATTGGCGACGCACATAAAGCGGTAACCAGCGGGATGCATGTTTTGCGGCACAATAACCGCCGCCGCGCTAGTAAGCGCAGCGCAAATTGTGTGACGTGATGATTCGATTATACTCTCTTATTTAGTTAACTGCTCAACAATCGAAAGATTTCTGCGCACATTCTAATGTGCGGAGAGCGGGTTCTTATAGGAATCCCGAACGAGTGGGGGTTCCTAGGTTCCCTGCCGCCAACACTTTCTGATGCATTTTGTGGTGCTTCAACTACTTTCGGGGATGCTCGCGCGCCACACCTGGCACGAATCGATATCCTATGCCACGGACTGTCAGCAGATAGCGCGGCTTGGAGGGCTCCCGCTCAATGTAACGCCGCAAACGCACGATGAAGTTGTCTATCGCTCGCGTGTCGGTATCTTCGTGGAGATTCCAGACATCCTGCAGTAACTGTTTGCGTGAAACGGGACGACCGCTATTCTGGATTAAGCAGCGCAACAAGTCGGACTCCATCATGGTAAGTGGAATGACTTGGCTGCCCACGCGGAGTTGCAGATTCTGAAAGTCCACGACTTTGTCGTCAAAGGCAAAGATTTGCGGCCAAGGCGAGCTAGGGGTTGGCGAAGCATCTTGCGCCGGAACGGAACTAGCCGTGGCTTGCCAGTTTTTCCGCCGCAATAGACTCGCGACCCGTGCGATCAGAATGGCAAGATTGAACGGCTTCGGCAGGTAGTCGTCCGCGCCGGACTCAAATCCTTTAAGAACATCTTCGGGGCGTCCGCGAGCGGTAAGCATCAGTAGCGGCGTGTAGTTCTGCGCTTTTCGTAACTCATGCGCCACCAAAAATCCGTCCTTGCCCGGCAACATGACATCTAGCACGATCGCATCGAAGTCTTCGCGCTCCTTCAGCAGCCGCTTCAGCGCGTCCTCGCCATTGTCATTGATCTGCACGCTGTGGCCTTCCGCTTCGAGATTGAAGCGAAGCCCCTCCGCCAGATGCGTTTCGTCTTCAACAATGAGGATCCGGCTCATGCCTGGTACACCCTGGGAAGACGTATCGTGAATGTGCTGCCACGCCCTTCCCCTTCGCTCTCGGCATAGGCGTCGCCGCCATAGCGCCTGGCAATCGAGCGCACGATGAACAATCCAAGACCAGTTCCCTTCACTTTGTCCCTCTTGGAATTTGATGCTCGATAAAAGCGTTTGAAGATGCGTTTTACCTCGTTTCGCGGGATGCCAATGCCGCGGTCGCGTACGCGCAGCAAGACGGTGTCCAGATCAGGCGTGATCAGATCCACAACGATGTCTTTTTTGTCCCCCGAGTACTTGATGGCATTGTCGAGCAAATTAAATACCGCTGTGCGGAGTTCCTCGGGATTGCCCAAAACTATGATTTCATCTGGCGAGATCGCACCAAAAGACAGAGCCTCTGGAGCTAGATTTTGGCGCAGCCGGGCTAACGCAAGCACTTCGCCCACAACGTTGGAAAATCGCACCTCTTGCCAATCCTTTCGTGCGGTTCCATGCCGGACTTCACCGGCTTTCAGCACTTGCTCGACGGTGCCCAGCAGGCGATCCGTATCCTCGAGCATAATTCGATAAAATTCGCGCCGCTTCGCTTCCTCCAAGTCCCGGCTCGCCAGTGTTTCCAAATACAGTCGAATGGAAGCGATGGGTGTTTTCAGTTCATGGGTGACGGCATTGAGGAAGCTGTCCTGCTGCTCGCTTCGCCGGATCTCTCGGACAAGAAAGATGGTGTTAACCACCAGGCCCGCGATAAGCAATCCAAAGAAGATGATGCCGAGCACGAGGGGAACAACTTGGCGCCAATGGAAGATGATCCAACTGACATTGAGTGCGATTGCCAGGGCAACGAGACAAACTCCTAGCACGATGAAGAACACGATTGCTTTGGTTCGGCGCGTAATGCGCATGACGTCTTAGTTTACGCTATGGCCGGGCGTGTGCCACAGATGCAGAGACCGCGATGTTGGTTTATGGCTTGTTTCATCCCACGCACAGCTCGCGCGGGACTTAGTTCAGTCGCCGCCGATTATCGGCTGCGGATTAACTGCCCGGGAAGCCTCGGCCGCGATCGCACTCGGGCGCACTCCGGCTTGCCCATGGTGCATAAGTTTGTGTCGCTTGATATCTCGCGCAAGACCGAGCGCGCGCAAAGCGCAAATACCATACCAATTCAGATCGATTTCGTACCATGCAAGACCGTGACGCGCGGATTGCGGAACCGCGTGATGATTGTTGTGCCATCCTTCGCCGAAGGTAAGCAGGGCGACCCAAAAACTGTTTTTAGATGTATCGTCCGTCAGGAAACGCCGCGATCCCCACATGTGCGTTGCGGAATTGACCAGCCAAGTGGAGTGCAAGCCGAAGACGGTTCGCAAAAAGACTGCCCACAATAGACAAGACCATCCACCTATCGCGAAAATTGCGATGCCAAGCACTGTGAGCGGAACCCAGTGCCATTCGCTGATCCAAACCTGAAACTTGTCCTTTCGCAGGTCCGGAACAAAGGGCAGGAGCTGCTTGGTATTGTTGTGCATGGCCTGCCCGGTCAGTATCCAACCCATGTGTGCCCACAAGCCCCCATCGCGCGGCGAGTGTGGATCACCTTCTTTGTCCGTGTTCTGATGGTGGACCCGATGCGTGCCTACCCACGCGATAGGTCCGCCTTCGAGCGCCAGCGTGCCGCAGGTCGTCAGGAAATACTCCATCCACTTTGGCGTCTTATAGCCCCGATGCGTGAGCAAGCGGTGGTAGCCCATGCCGATGCCGAGGCTCCCGGCAACCCACCAGAGAAAAACAGCCAGGGCCAAACCCTTCCAGGTAAAAAAGAACAGAGCGGCGATTGCGCCGATATGAAATGCCAGCATGAAGAGAGTCGTCGTCCAATTCACCGGCTCTGAAAAAGTTTTGTCCCGTGCAATGGTGTTCATAATTCCCAACGTACCACGCATGGTTTTGGAGTTCTGTAATACTTGTGTAATCCCTGTGCTTGATGTTCCCGGCAAACAACCTGAACGAATACTAATCTTGCGTTGCGGGCATTCTCGAAGCGCCTGGAGCTCCCGGCTTGCAATCTTCGAGAAAATGCCGTCCGTCATGCGGCACGCTTGTTTCCTGATCCAGAATAATTCAGTAGCGTCGAACAGCTTTGGTGAGAGATTAAAATGGGATCAAAATTGGAGACTGTCCCAAAGGGCAGTACATCCGGGAACGCGACGCTCGCCAACCTAATTCCCTCGAATTCTAAATTGTATGTTAAGAAGTTTCTACCTATCGCGTCTTAGGTTATAGAAGAGCCGGGGAGGGATGCTTGGCGGCGGCGATAGAAAACATTATGGTGACGCAAGCGGATGCGGAGCTTGAGGAACTCTTTCGGGCGCACCATTCCTGCGTTCTGAAGGCCGCCTACCGCATAACGGGCAGCATGGCGGACGCCGAGGACGTCGCGCAGTCCGTCTTTCTACGATTGGCTCGCGGAACGATCGACCATGGCCGCATCTCGAACCTGCAAAGTTACCTGCACAGGTCGGCGGTCAATGCTGCGTTGGATCTAATCCGCTCCAGAGGCCATCGAGAGATCGTCCCGGTGGAAATGGCCGACGAGTTGCACTCGAATCCGAGCCTTTCGCCCGAACGTTCGCATTCTTCATCGGAAATGAAACAATTGCTGCGCCGCGAGCTTGCCCAATTAAATCCCCGCGCAGCCGAGATGTTTACGTTGCGTTACCTCGAAGGCCTCGATAATCCCGAGATTGCCCTAATGATGAAGACCTCGCAGGCAGTGGTCGCAGTAACCTTGCATCGGGCGCGCGCGCGGCTCAAGAAGGGCCTTCGAGGATTTAGGAAAGGTGCATCATGAAATTCTTTCGGTCGAAAAAGGACGTTTTTCTTGATCAAGCAATAGCAGAACTCCGCGGCGAAGATCCGGACACCAAGACGCTCTCTGCTTCCGCCGAGCGCGTGTGGCAGAAGCTCCAAGCCGCCGAAGGCGCGGAAACCACGACCAGCGCTCTGCAACCCATCCGTGGCTGCGCCGATATCCGTGCTCTGTTGCCGGCTTTCCATCAGCAAGAACTTACCCCTGCTCGCGCTCTGCTCGTCGAAGCTCACCTACGCGAATGCGTCTCTTGCCGTTCCTACGCTCATGGAAGGGGAATTGCCGGCGCGAACGGCTTAGATTGGCGAATGAAGCCGACGGCGCGCGGTTTTCAGTGGAGCTTTGCGAGATGGTCATTCGCAGCGGCGGCGCTGATCTTGCTGGTCGCGCTCGCCTGGACTGGCCGCAACTGGTACTTCGCAGGCCCTCCCGGCACCCGCGCGCGCGTCGACTCCATTGAAGGCCAAGCGTTTCGCATTGGCCCTGCTAGCGAAAGCGCATTGAAACTCGGCGACGAACTTAGCCAGGGTGAATTTATTCGCACCGCGGCCAATTCCCGCGCCAAGGTGCGGCTCTTTGATGGCTCGGAAGTCGAGATGAATCAGCGCGCCGAGTTGGCCGTCACCGCGACCCGCCGCGATGCCACCATTCATCTGGATCAGGGCAACATCATTGTTCAGGCCGCAAAACGCCGTAGCGGACATCTTTATGTCAGCGCTCCGGATTGCACAGTAGCCGTTACCGGAACGGTCTTTTCCGTAAATTCTGGCACCAAAGGCTCCCGCGTCGCCGTAATCGAAGGAGAAGTCCACGTCAAGCATGCAGGTTTGCTATCAATTCTGCACTCGGGCGATGAGATGGCCACGACGCAAAGTGTCGGCTATGTTCCTGTCTCTCAAGAAATTGCCTGGAGCAGCGATCTGGATCATCAACTCGCTTTACTTGCGGAATTTGGAAACCTTCGTAACAAGCTGAACGCAATTCAGACTCCGGGACCGCGGTATGAGAGCAAGATCCTTCCTCTGCTGCCGGCGGATACCGTTCTCTATATCGGTATCCCCAATCTTGGTGACGCGCTCCAACAAGCCAATCAAATCTTTCAGCAGGAGCTGTCGCAAAGCAAAGTTTTGCAAGATTGGTGGAACAAGAGCGGCAATTCGAATCGGCACCTGACTCCCCAGGAGTTGATCGACCAAATTCAAGCCGTCAGCCAGTACTTGGGCGACGAGGTAGTGATCACCGCCAGAGGAGGTTCGGACTTCAGCGAAGGCGGTCCGTTGCTTCTGGCCGAGGTGCATCAGCAAGGCCTGAAAGATTTCTTGCAAAATCACTTTGCCGACGCGTTGTCAAACTCGCAGGGTAAGCCCAATTTGCAAGTAGTGGACCCACAGTCGCTCTCTTCTCTTTCAGGAGATCAGCGCGGGATGATCATGCTCGTCAGGCAGGACATGCTGGTGGTCGGAGGCAATGCCGCTTCGGTTCAGCAAATGAACGCGCAGCTTAGCGCCGGTGCAACTGCCTTCGCCGGAACGAATTTTGGCCAACGCATCGCCCAGGTCTACAGCCACGGTGCCGAAACTCTGGTCGCTGCAAACCTCGGCCAAATTCTGAATTCCACCCATGCCGAGCAGCATGATACGAACGCATTTCGAAATAGTGGCTTCAACGACGTTAAGTATCTGATTGCGACGCGTGGCGAATCCTCCTCCTCGAACTCCTCGGGTCAGGGCGACAACCGCATCTCGCTGGAATTTAGCGGCCAGCGGCGCGGCATCGCTTCCTGGCTGGCTGCTCCCGCACCCTTGGGCTCGCTGGATTACGTTTCCGCGAACGCAGGCGCGGCCATCTCATTCGTTACCAAACAGCCCGCGCTGATGTTGGACGACATTTTCAATACCGTTGGCTCGTCCGATCCCAACTTCAGCCAAAGTCTGGCCAAGACGAATTCCGAACTCGGGCTTGACCTGCGCAACGACTTGGCGAGCGCCCTCGGCGGCGAGATGACCCTGGCTCTCGACGGCCCGGTTCTCCCCACGCCTTCATGGAAAGCGATTATCGAGGTCAACGATTCGGGAGCCCTTCTGGTCGCCATAGACAAGCTGGTGCAGGCTGCTAACCGAGAAGCGCAAAAATCCGACCAGGCCGGCTTAACGGTCAATCAAGCGCAAGCCAATGGCCGCACGTTTTATACCATCCAATCCCAAGCCGCCGGACTCACGACGGAGTACGACTACACCTTTGCGGACGGCTACATGATTATTGCCCCCTCTTCGAGCGTTGCTCCTTGCCGCGCTGCAAACTCACGCAAGCGGCACATCGCTCGCGCGTTCTGCCTCGTTTCACGCTCTCTTGCCAAGCGACACTCACGCAAACTTCTCGGCAATGCTTTATCAGAATCTCAGCCCCATTCTGAAGCCGCTCGCGTCTCAGCTCACTTCCGGTCAGTTGGCTCTCCTTCAGCAACTGGCAGCCGACGCCAAACCGAGCGTATTCTGTGCTTACGGAGAAACGGATCGCATCGAGGTAGCCGGCAGCGGCAAACTCTTGGACTTGAATCCGGGTATTCTGGCCTTGTCCCGCTTGCTGCAGCAGGCAGATCATGGAACTTCGCGCACTCCGATTCCGTAATGATTTCTAGATGACCAACCCAACCATCGAGCTCGACGGGCTCGAAGTACAACTCGGCGGCCGCACAATTCTTCATGGTCTCACCGGCATTCTGAAGAGCCGCGCCATCGGCCTGCTCGGCCCCAACGGCGCCGGCAAATCGACACTCATCAATACCCTTTTGGGTTTTCACTCGCCATCTAAAGGTAGCGCCCGTGTGCTCGGCCTCGACTCTCTTACCAACGGCAAAGCTCTTCGATCCCTTGTCGGCTATATGCCCGAAAACGACGCTTTCATTTCCAAAATGTCCGGCGTCCGATTTGTTCGCTACATGGCGGAGATCTCCGGCCTTCCCGCCGAACAAGCCATGGAGCGCGCTCACGAAGCTTTCGTCTACGTCGGATTAGGCGAGGCGCGTTATCGCCCGATTGGAACCTACTCTCTCGGTATGAAGCAGTTGGCCAAGCTGGCCCAGGCCATCGCGCACGGCCCCAAAGTCCTGATTCTGGACGAACCCACCAATGGCATGGACCCGCCAGCGCGCAAACGCTTGATCGAGCTCATTCGCGAAATCCGCGAAGCCAGCGATATCTGCCTGCTTCTTTCCTCGCATCTTCTCCGCGATGTGGAAGAGACTTGCGATGAAGTGCTCATCCTTCGTAACGGGAAAATCGCCTCGATTTGCAATCTCGTTGAGGAGCGCCGCGCCAATCGCAAGTTCCTTGAACTCGAAACTTTTGGCGCAGAAGCAACTTTCACCTCATCGCTCGAGAGCCTCGGCTGCGAGTGCGCGGTTTTCAGCAATGGCCGTATCAAAGTTGTCATGCCGGACAGCGTCGAAATCCGCGAGGTTTTCAAAGTTGCCGCGGATCGTGGCGTGCAAATTCGCCGCATGAATCACCGGCGCGATTCGCTGGAAGACATCTTCCTCAACGCCATGGAACAAACGGGAGCGGCGGATGGCCGTCTATAAGCGCAGATACAATTCCTACACCGGCTCGCTGACGCCTGCATGGTCGCGCTTTTTCGTCCTCACCCGTTATGCCTTCGCTGACCTCTTCAAGTCCCGTTTCTTCGTGCTCCTTCTGATTCTGAGCCTCATTCCGACGCTGTTTTTCGCCGGCTATATTTTCATCGCCAATAACAAGACCGTGCAATTGCTGATGCAGCTGCGCTCCGCGGATCTGCTCACCGTGGAAACCCAGTACTTCATCATCATCATGATCGTCCAGACGCAAGCAGCCTTTCTCTTGAACTGCTGGGTTGGGCCCGTCTTGGTCGCCGGAGATCTGACCAATGGCGCTCTTCCGCTCTTCCTGAGCCGGCCGTTCAATCGCGCCAATTATGTCCTTGGAAAACTCGCCGTGCTGGGATTGCTGCTCTCCGCTGTCACTTGGGTTCCTTGCTTGCTGCTGTTCAGCCTGCAATCGGGACTGGCGAAAGACGGATGGATCTGGTCGCACTTGTGGATGATTATCCCCATCGTACTGTGTTCCGCGATTTGGATCCTGATGCTCTCCCTTATTTCTTTGGCCGTATCGGCATGGGTAAAGTTGCGAATCGTGGCCACTGGGGTGATCTTCATCACCTTTTTCATTCCTGCGGGTCTCGGCGAAATGTTCAACGCCATCATGGGCACCTATTGGGGCGGACTCCTGAATTTCTCAAGCCTTTTCCAGCGGGTCTTGATGCACTCGTTTCACGCGGAGTCCATAATGGGCGCCTTCACGCGTGGGGACGATATTCCCATTCCGGTGGCTTGGACCATGCTGGCACTAGTCTGCTTATTCGCCCTGTTTGTTCTGAATGCCCGTTTGCGGGCCCGTGAGGTCGTGCGCGGATGACCCCAGACGCCCGCCAAATCGTTTTCGAAAACGTCTCCAAGTTTTACGGAGAAGTTCTTGGCGTGAACAAAGTGAACTTCTCTCTCGATCCGGGAATTACCAGCCTAGTCGGCCCCAACGGCTCCGGCAAAACCACCTTGATGAACTTGCTGACTGGTCTGATCAAGCCCTCCCAGGGCGCAATCTACGTTCTCGGCCTCACCACGCATCAGCCCGTCGAGTTCTTTCGCCAAGTCGGATACTGCACCCAATTTGATTCCTTCCCTCCTGGCACGAATGGCTACGACTTCATCTATTGGCCGCTGCGCCTTCACGGTTTTGACCACGACCAGGCAGCGAAGCTCACGAACGAAGCCCTCGAGCGTGCTGGTATGGCGCAAGTCGCCCGCCGCAAGGTAGCCGGCTACAGCAAAGGGATGCGCCAGCGCATCCGTCTGGCTCAAGCGATTGCGCATCATCCGTCCGTGCTCGTTCTCGATGAACCCCTCAACGGCCTCGATCCCATGGCCCGCTCGGAATCGATTGCGCTCTTCCAGGCCATCGCCAAACAAGGAATGCACGTCATTATCTCCAGCCATATTCTGGAGGAAGTCGATCGCATTTCCGACCGCGTCGTCCTAATGAGCAGCGGCTATGTCGTCGCCGAAGGCCAGATTAAAGAGGTTCGCAGAGAAGTCCGTGATCATCCCATGCAGATTCTGGTCCGTTGTTCGAATGCCGCGAAGCTGGCGTCTGCAGCCTTCGAACTCGATCATGTCGTCGAAGCCAAAATCCTCGCCGATGGCCAGAGCGTCCTGGTTCGCACACGCGATGCCGAGCAGTTCTATCTGCTACTGAACAAAGTCGTTTCCGGCGGCTTGGTTGAAGTCGATGCCGTCGCCCCTGCCGACGACGATGTGAACTCCATCTATCAATATCTCATCGGTTCGGATGGCGGACCGGCATGAGCTCTCAAAATCTCGTTGCGCGCGCGCAGAAAACTCTCAAAGAGCAGCCTTGGCGTCTCTACGGTGGCCAAATCTCCGTCCTCGTGCGCAACGAAGTTCGCCGAAACCTGTTTACTCGCCGCAGGATTTGGGTCTATCTCCTGGCTTTGATACCGGTGTTAATCCTCATCACCCATAACATCGTCGGCAGATACAACAACGACCCAGCCCAAATGGAGAATGAAACACTGGTCCTCGCCGGAATTGTTCAGCTCTACTATTTTCGTCTCGGAATCTTCTTCGCCTGCATGGGGATTTTTACCTGGCTATTCCGCGGCGAAATCGTCGAACGCACTCTCCACTATCAATTTCTCGTTCCCGTCAGAAAAGAAGTTCTGGTGGTTGGAAAGTTTCTTGCCGGCGCGATTATCTCCATCGTGCTCTTTGAAACAGCTATCCTCGCTTGCTTCTACCTCACCTATAGCCGCTTCGGTTCCGCTGGCAGATCGTATGTTTTTGACGGGCCGGGTCTCGGCCAGTTGGGCTCCTATGTTCTCGTGACCGCTCTCGCCTGCCTCGGCTACGGTGCCGTGTTTCTCGCTCTCAGCCTGCTCTTCAAAAATCCGATCATCCCGGGAGCGATGTTGATGGGATGGGAAGCCATCGCGCCCATCTTTCCTGCCTGGGCGCAGAGGCTGAGTGTCACCTTCTATCTGAAGCATCTTTGCCCCGTCAACCTGCCCGTCGATGGCCCCATGGCCATTTTCACTGTCGTAGCCGAACCCGTCTCTCCCTTCATTGCCGTCTTCGGTTTGCTCTGTCTCACTATCGCGATACTTGTCCTATCCTGCTTCCTCATTCACCGTATTGAGATCACCTACACCGCTGAATAGCATCGCCTCTGCGCAAGTCTGCGGCAGTCCGCGCTCCCCTGTACCAACGGCCAGTAAGTTCCTACTCGTCATTACCTTTCCTGCGCCAGGAAATACGTCCGTCTTGTCCACCCGCCTCGCTTAACACACCATGGATATTGCGCGGGAAGTCTCCCGGCCCCTGGTCCATGGCATGACGCCCATTCTTGAGGTCCAGAATCTCCACGTCGCTTATTTCGCCCGCACGGGCGAGCTCTGCCCGGCTCTTGCCGGTGTTAATTTCGATCTCGCGCCCGGAGAAATCCTGGGCGTGCTTGGTGAATCCGGTTCAGGTAAGAGCACGCTTGCAGCTTCGCTCTTGCTTCTTCTTCCATCCAACGGAAAAATCCAGCAGGGCAGAGTCCTGTTTGATGGAATAAACCTTCTTGAAGCTTCTTCCCAACTCCTTCAGAAAATTCGCGGTGGTCGCATCGGCTTAATCGGTCAAGAACCTTCCTCCTCCTTGCACCCCACTTTGCAAGTAGGCCGACAAGTCAGCGACGTTCTCGCGGCCCACGAATCTTTGGATCGCCGCGCTTTGCATGAAAAAACCAGTCAACTTCTCGCAACTGTGTTTCCTGCTGAAGCCGAGCGCATCTCCCGCTCCTATCCCCACGAGTTGAGCGGAGGCCAGCGCCAAAGAGTCCTGATTGCGCAGGCCATCGCCTGTCGGCCTTCTCTCATCATCGCCGATGAGCCGACCGCATCGCTCGACTCCACGACACAGCAGGAAATCCTGCTGCTATTCCAGGCTCTCGCGCAAAAGTTCGGCATTGCGGTGATTCTGATCACCCATAGTCCCGCGCTGCTCGCCGGCCTCGCTGATCGCATCCTCGTCCTATACGCCGGACGAGTCGCTGAAATTGGTCCAGCAGAAACTGTGCTTGCCTCGCCGCAACATCCTTACACGGAAGCATTATTGCGATGCCTCCCCTCGCCGTTCGACCAAAACCGCAGCGTTCGCAAGGACAGCCTGCGCGTAATCGCAGGTGATCCGCCGGACCTGTCCTTGCATGCAAAGGGTTGCCAATTCGAACCCAGGTGCGCCGATAGAATGGAAATTTGCAAGTGCGACGAACCGGCCGGGGCCGCCGTGAGCGAACTGCATAACGTTGCCTGTTTTAAATTTGCCGGTTGATCAACTCTTGGGAACGAAGCCATGCAGCCACTTTTGCGGGTAGAACATCTTGTGAAGCAATACGCGGCAGGAAGATCGCTCCGTCCGATCTCTAGATTGACCGCGCTCGATGGGGTGTCCCTCGCGATCGCGTCACAAACCACGTTAGCTCTCGTCGGCGAATCCGGCTCCGGCAAAAGCACGCTGGCACTTTGCATCGCCTGTCTGGAACCTCCCACATCAGGAAGCATTCTGTTCGAAGGCGTCGATGTCGCGGCGCTCGCTGAGAATCAGCGTCGCAGCGTACGTTCGCAGATCCAACTCGTCTTCCAGGATCCGGCGAGCTCGCTTAACCCGCGATGGACCGCGCTGGAAATTGTCAGCGAGCCGCTCGCAGTGCAACGACGCTTCACCGAGCAGGAGCGCGTTGAAAAAACGCGCGCCCTTCTCGATCGCGTCGCTCTCCCGCGCAATGTGGCCAGCCGGAGAGCAGGCGAACTCAGCGGCGGCCAAAAGCAGCGTCTCGCGATTGCGCGAGCACTGGCGCTCGAACCAAAACTGATCATTCTCGACGAAGCCCTCTCTGCTCTCGATTGCTCCGTGCAAGCCCAGATCTCCAACCTCTTGCTTGAGCTGCAATCCTCCCTCGGTTTGACCTATCTCTTCATCACTCACGACTTTGCAATGGCGGCTCATCTGGCAGATCAAATCGCCGTCATGGATCGCGGCCGCATCGTAGAGTCGGGGCCTGCTGAAAACATTTTGCGCTCTCCCAGCCACGAAGCTACGCGTTCCCTTCTCGCGGCGACACTGCGTTTCGCCGAAACGCCGACAGTGATGGTGAACTCCTAATGCGTTATCTCCTCCGCAGAACGCTCCACGCCGTCTTTCTCCTGTTCGGCGTTTCTCTGCTCACTTTTTTATTCTCCGCCTTGACGCCTGGAAACTATTTCGATGAGATGCGGCTAAATCCGCAAATTGCTCCTGAAACTGTCGCTGCCCTCCGCGTGCAGTATCAACTGGATCGCCCGCTCCCCGTGCGATACATCCACTGGCTGAATTCCATCGCGCACGGCGAACTGGGATTCTCCTTTGCCTACAACAGCCCCGTCGGCCCGCTCCTGTGGGTGCGCGCGCGCAATACTCTCCTTCTCACCGCAACGGCCACACTGCTCGTCTGGATGCTCGCACTTCCGCTCGGCATCTGGAGTGCCGCAAGATTCGGCCACGCTCCCGACCGCGTCCTTTCGTGGACCACTGCGACGCTCATGGTCATCCCCGATCTCGTCCTCGCTCTCGGCTTGTTGATTTTGGCGGTCCGCACTGGCTGGTTTCCAACAGGTGGCCTCGTCTCTGTCAGCTTTGAAAATATGTCTCTGCTCCAGAAGTTGCGCGACCTCGCCTTGCACATGACCCTTCCGGTTATGGCGCTCGTCCTCTCCGCTCTGCCCATGCTCGTGCGCCACGTCCGCGCTTCCGTCGCGGAGGTTCTCTCGGCTCCCTATCTCCGCGCGGCCCTCGGCCATGGCATCCCTCATCGCAAGCTTCTCTATCGCTACGCACTTCGCGGCGCCGCTAATCCCCTCATTTCCCTTTTCGGATTTAGCCTGGGCACCCTTTTGAGTGGCTCTTTGTTAGTTGAAGTCATCATGAGTTGGCCGGGCCTGGGTCCGCTCCTCCTCGAAGCCATTCTGGCGCGGGATCTCTACGTGGTGATTGGCGGCGTTCTGCTCTCCATGATTTTCCTGGTCGGCGGAAATCTCTTCGCGGACTTGCTTCTCTATTGGGCCGATCCCCGCATTCGCATCGCTACGAGCGCAAGATGACGCAACGCCGCAAGCTCGCCAGATGGCTCGTCGTTCTCGTCGTGCTCCACTGCGTCATCGCGGGCGCCGGTTTTTTCTCTCCCTACGACCCCGCCGGGCAGGACCGCGACCGTCCCTATCTTCCTCCCATGCATCTCCATCTGATCGATGCGCAAGGCCATCTCCACTTCCGCCCGTTTTTCTACCCGCTTCGTTTGCGAGCAGGCTCTTTCGATCAGTACGAAGAAGACACGGCCGCGTTCGTTCCGCTTCACTTCTTAATCCGCGGTGTCAGCTACCGCCTGCTCCGCGTTGTTCCATCTCGCTGGCATCTATTCGGCGCTTCTGGTGCTCGAATCTACCTCCTGGGCACTGATGCCTACGGCCGCGATCAACTCTCCCGCATTCTTTACGGCGGACAAGTCTCTCTCCTCGCCGGCCTTCTTGGAGCGGGCGTAACTCTGCTCCTTGGCGCGCTGATCGGCATGGCCGCCGGCTATTATGGTGGCTGGAGAGACGAGTTGCTAATGCGCGTCGCGGAACTTTTCCTCGCGCTCCCATGGTTGTATCTGCTCTTCGCCCTGCGCGCGTTCTTGCCTCTCTCCGTCAGCCCCCTCGAAGCCTTTTTCCTCGTCGTAGTCGTTATCGGATTGGTTGGATGGGCGCGGCCGGCTCGCCTGGTCCGCGGAGTCGTCCTCAGCGTGAAGGAACGCGATTTCGTCCGCGCCGCTCGAGGTTTTGGCGCATCAGACGTGTACCTGCTGCGCCGCCACATTTTACCGGAAACAGCAAGCGTCCTCCTCACACAAGCCGCCATCCTCGTCCCTCAATTCATCCTCGCTGAAATGACGCTCTCTTTTCTTGGCCTCGGCGTGCCCGAACCAACATCCAGCTGGGGCAACCTCCTCGCCAGCCTCCAGCAATACAGCGTTCTCGTCTCCTACTGGTGGATGTACCTCCCCGCCCTGGCCATCATCCCGTTCTTTGTCGGATACCTCGGTCTAGCGAGTGCATTGCAGGAGCGCTTCAGCCCATACAAGATAGACGAGAAGAGTAGCTGGACCCCATCGTGAGAAAAGAACGACTTTCTTCCCCACGCTGCGTCGTCATCGCCGGCTTCTTTCTTGCTTGCGCCGCCGCCGCATCGGCCTGCCCCGCCGCGGCATTTCCTCGCCCACAACAGGCCAATGCCAAAGAAGAATTGCTCGCCTTGCCCGGAGAAATCGGTCGCCCAGGCGGACGCCTCGTCATCGCCCTCCGCGACGCACCGAAAACGCTGAATCCCCTGACCGCCGCCGACACTCCCTCCCGCGAAGTCATCGCCGCCATGCAGGCCGACCTCATTCACATCAACCGCGCCACCCAGCTAACCGAACCCGCTCTCGCCAAATCTTGGAAAGTCTCTTCCGACGGTCTCCGCTACACGCTCACGTTGCGCAAAGGTCTGCGTTTTTCGGATGGCCATTCCCTCGATGCTGACGACGTCCTCTTCACCTTCCGCGTCTACCTCGACGAAAATGTCCACGCCACGCAGCGTGATCTTCTAGTCGTCGGCGGCAAACCCATCACTGTTAACAAACTCGACCCGTACACCCTTGTTTTCCAACTCGCCAAGCCCTACGGCGTAGAAGAAAGATTCTTCGATGGTCTCGCCATCCTGCCGCGCCATCTCCTCGAAAAGCCCTACGAAGAAGGTAAGCTTAGCCAGCTCTGGACGCCTTCCACTCCGCCGAGCGAATGGGCCGGTCTCGGCCCCTTTCGGTTGAAAGAGTATGTTCCAGGGCAAAAATTGGTTCTCGAGCGCAATCCCTATTACTGGAAAACGGACACGAGCGGACATCGTCTGCCGTATCTGGATGAGTTGGATTTTATCTTCGTCCCCAGCGCCGACGCGCAGGTTCTGCGCTTTCAATCTGGCGAAACCGACCTCATTACTCACCTCGGCGCTGAGAATTACGCAGTCCTCTCTCGCCGGCAACGCGGTTACACCATGGCCGATGCCGGCCCCGGTCTCGAATACAACTTTCTCTTCTTTAACCTGAACGATCTAGGGGAGAAATCTTCCCCGGATCTTACGAAAAAACAAAAATGGTTTCGCGACGCGAAATTTCGCCAAGCCGTTTCCGCTGCCATCGATCGGCAGGCCATCGTTCGCCTCGTCTACCAAGGCCGCGGTGCCGCGCTTTGGGGCCCGGT
This sequence comes from uncultured Acidobacteriota bacterium, assembly GCA_963718945.1. GTDB lineage: Bacteria > Acidobacteriota > Terriglobia > Acidiferrales > UBA7541 > Acidiferrum. Next base: position 23,398 of record CAVRAJ010000007.1, read on the forward strand.
CACTCCTGGGGATCGTCGTTGGGTGGATGCCGCAATCCCGCATCCGCCTCGCTCCCTCGAACGTGCCCGCGCTCTTCTGAAAGACGCCGGTTTTTCCTGGTCCACGGCGCCGAATGGCGAATCCACGGTCCTCGACTCCGACGGCAAGCCCGTTGAATTCTCAATCCTGACGAGCTCTTCGAACGCCGACCGCGCCAAAATGGCCACTCTCGTTCAAGACGATCTCAAGCAGCTCGGCATGCGCGTTCAGGTCGTCCCGCTCGAATTTCGCTCCCTGGTCGATCGCATCACGCAAACCAAGGAATACGACGCCTGCCTTCTCGGGCTCGCGAGTTACGATACCGATCCAAATTCCGATCTCAACGTTTGGCTCTCGAGCGGAGGCACGCACCTCTGGAACCCATCGCAATCCCATCCCGCCACCGCCTGGGAAGCCGAAATTGACCGCCTCATGGAGCAGCAACTCTCCACCCCAGGTTACGAACAGCGCAAAAAGTTGTACGACCGCGTCCAGGAAATCCTTGCCGAAAATCAGCCCATGATCTTTTTGGCCAGCCCTGACGTTTTGGTCGGCGCAAAAAACACCCTCGCGAATATCCATCCAGCCGTTCTCGAACCGTACCTGCTCTGGAACGTCGAACAGTTCTTTTTCCGTGGTGTCGCGGAGACTTCCAGCCGATGACGCCCGTGCTCACCAAAGCGAAAAAAACTCCACGCGCTTGGAGCGACGAGCGTCTAATCAAGGAGTGCCTTTCCGGCAACGAAGAGGCTTGGTCACTTCTCATCGACAAGTACAAAGCGCTTATCTACTCGATACCCGTCAAATACCGGCTGCCCACGCACGAAGCAGCCGACGTCTTTCAAGCAACCTGCATGGAGCTTCTCAAGCGCCTTCCCGAGCTTCGCGAGCCGCGTGCTCTTCCGAAATGGCTCATGCAGGTAGCTCACCATCAGTGCTACCGCTGGAAGCAGCAACAGCAGCGCCTCGTCAGCCGCGACGCGGACCCGGATCTCCCCGTCCCCGAGACCCCGGCCATCGCCGAAACCCTGATACAACAAACGCAGGAAGAGCAAATGCTTCGCCAGGCATTGGCCGCTCTTTCGCCGCAATGCCGCCGCCTGGTGGAATTTCTTTTTCTCGAAACTCCCGCGCGCCCCTACAGCGAAGTCGCCGCGGAATTGGGCCTCGCCGTCGGTTCCATCGGCTTTACACGCCAAAAATGCATGGATCGCCTCCGCAAACACCTCAGCGATTTGGGATTTGACTGATGCCCACGGCCGTCAAAAAAGTCCCAAGGGTAGGACTCCTGCTCCAACTGGCACGTCTTCAAAACGAGCCGGACCGCCGAAAATTTCTTTCTCGCCACAAAGCCCTGATTCGCAGCGAGACCGTTAAGCTACTCGCCGATTTGGTCCTCGAAAAAATCCGCGTCAACACCAAGGAAGCTCTGCACCTCGCCGAAGCTGCCGTTCTGATTGGCCGCAGGCTGCGCCGCAAAGAAGACATTGCCCTGGGCATCCGCGCCAAAGCCAACGCCCTCTACGCCTGCGGAGACAATCACGCCGCCGTCGAGCATCACGAACAAGCCATCGCCATGTACGACTCTCTCGGCAACCTGAAAGAAGCCGCCCGCACCCTCAGCAGTTCCATCCAGCCCCTCATCTTGCTCGGCGAATACGACCGCGCCTTCAAATCCTCCGAGCGCGCCCGAGAAATCTTCACTCAGCTCGGTGAACCCCGCCGGATTGCCAACCTCGATAACAACGTCGGCAACATCTTCCATCGCCAGGATCGTTTCGAAGAGGCCATGGTCCACTATGAGAGCGCCTACAAAACCCTCTCCGAGAACCAGGACTGGGAACGCGTCGCCATTACCCTCCACAACATGGCCATGTGCCTCATCAGCCTCAACGACTTCCCCAAGTCTCTCGATTGTTACCAGAAAGCCCGCGAACTCTGCGTGCGCTGCGACATGCCTCTTCTTCGCGACCAGGCCGACTACAACATCGCCTACCTCTACTATTTCCGCGGAGAATATAGCCGCGCCATTGAAATGCTTTTTGCCACGCGCCGCGCCTGCGAAGTAACCGGCGACGCTTATCATTTCGCCCTTTGCCATCTCGACCTCTCCGAAATCTATCTCGAGCTGAACCTCAGCGAAGAAGCCCGCGAAATGGCCCGCGAAGGGTTCCTCCGTTTTGAAAAGCTTGGCATGGGCTACGAGGCCGCGAAAACTCTCGCCAACGAAGCCATCGCTTACGGCCAGCAGGGTAAAACAGTTCACGCTCTCGAACGTTTCACAAAAGCCCGGGCTATGTTCGACACTGAGAAAAATCTCGTCTGGCCCTGGCTCCTTGACCTCTATCAAGGCCTTCTTCTCTTCCACGAAGGCCGGTATTTTGAAGCCCGCCGTCTCTGCTTGGGTGCCGCTGCGTTTTTCGACCAATCCGCCTTGCTGGGCAAAGCCGCTCTCGCGCACCTTCTCCTCGCGCGTATCGCCTTGCAGGTTGGAGAACTTCCCGCCGCCCAATCGGAAACGGACGCTGCCGTCACAAAAATTTCCGGTCTTCAGGCCCCGGTCCTCGCTTACCAAACCCACTTCCTCCGCGGCCAGCTTGCACAAACACGCGGCGATCGCCCGGCGGCCCTCGCCGCCTTTCAAGAAGCCCGCGTATCTTTGGAAGCTCTCCGCAGCCGTTTGCATGCCGAAGAGCTGAAAATCTCCTTCGTAAAAAATCGCTTGCAAGTCTACGAAGCGCTCGTCGATTTGCACCTCGGCGGCGACGGCGGCGAAGCCTCCGCAAGCGAAGCTTTTTCCTGCATTGAAGCCGCGAAATCCCGCAGCATGACCGAAATGATTTTTCAAAGCGGCCAGAGCTTGCCTCTCGGCGACGCCGGCCAAAGCGAGCTCGTCCGCAGAATTCGCGACCTGCGTGAAGAGCTAAACTGGTATTACCACCGCATCGAACTCGAGCAACTCCGCCCCGAAGACACATCCGCCAAGCGTCTACAGCAACTCCAGGAGAAAGCTCTCTCCCACGAAAATGAGCTCCTGCGTACTTTGCGTGAATTACCTGCCCACGAACGAGAAAGCGCCACTCTCGAAGCCCCTTCGGATTTTTCGCTCGAAAAATTGCAATCCGCTCTCCCCGCCGATGCCGCTCTCATCGAATACTATTCGGCGGGAGACCGCCTGGTAGCCGCCGTCGTCACGCCGCACTCCATCGAAATCACTCCCATTACTGTGTTCTCCCGCGTCATTCATTTCCTGAACCTTCTCCGCTTCCAGCTCTCAAAATTCCGCATGGGCGCAACCTACACGCAGCGTTTCGAGCAACCGCTGCTCCAGGCCACGCAAAGTCACTTGGAAGCCCTTTATGCGGAGCTCATCGCCCCTCTGCCGTCGCATCTCCGAGCCAAACATTTGATCTTTGTCCCTCACGGACCTCTCCACTTCCTTCCCTTCCACGCGCTCAAAAATGGCGACTCTTACCTCTGCGATACCCACACCATTTCCTACGCTCCCAGCGCCACCGTCTTTGCTCTATGCCAGGAAAAACCGCCGACTGAGATGACCGCCTCCCTCGTCATGGGAATCCCCGACGATCGTGCCCCCCACATCCTGGCCGAGGTGCAGTCCGTAGCCTCGATCCTTCCGCAAACGGATCTCTTCCTCGGCGGACACGCCACCGCCGATATTCTCAAAAAAAAGGGGTCCCAAAGCGCCCTTCTCCACGTTGCCACCCACGGCACCTACCGCCAAGACAATCCCATGTTCTCTGGCATCCGTCTTGGCGATGGCTACCTTAACCTCTACGATCTCTATCAGCTGCGTCTCTCCGCCAGGCACGTCACGTTGAGCGGTTGTGCCACAGGAATGAATTTCGTCGCCGCAGGCGACGAGTTGCTCGGCCTCCAGCGCGGCCTCTTTTGCGCAGGTGCAGCTTCTTTGCTTCTCTCCCTTTGGGACGTCCATGATCGCAGCACCGCCGAACTTATGCAGGCCTTCTACCAGGGCTACATCAAAACCGGTGACATGGCCAAATCCCTGCAATCCGCCATGACTCAGCTCCGTCAGCAAAACCCTCACCCCTACTTCTGGGCTCCATTCGTCCTCGTCGGTCAATTAGCAGTAAATAAAAGACTTAGCTAACTTTCGGGAGCCTATATTTTTCGCCGCACTCACATCCCTTTTGCAACGAGAGATGTTGAGTCTCTGCCACCGCTGGGGAGCGGTGGGACAAGGAAGGAAATTATGGGGGGAAGAGAAATGGAGCACTTTTCAACAGAGGAATGGGTCGATTTCGTGAAGCACGTCGTCACCACCGGCCAAAATGAAGCGATGCAAGAGCACCTCGCCACCGGCTGCAAGCGCTGCAAGGAGACTGTCTCACTATGGCAAAAGGTCAGCAAATCGGCAGCCGCGGAGGTCAGTTACCAGCCTCCAGCGGATGCGGTGCGCCTTGCCAAGGCCGCGTATTTAACCACTCGGTTAAATACACCTCAGAAAGCATCACACCGTCTGGTCGAAGTGCTGTTCGACAGCTTTCTGCAGCCCGCCAACGCCGGCGCTCGCTCGCTCGTAATAGGAACAAGACAAATGCTTTATAGAGCTGACCCCTATCAAATCGACATTCAGATCGAACCCAAGCCGGGCGGCAATCGCATCGTCATCACCGGCCAGTTGCTTGATCTCAGCCATCCCGGCATCATCGGTCGCGATATTCAAGTGACCATTACCAATCGTCGCGGAAACAGCGTCATGGTGGCCACAAATGAGTTTGGTGAATTTTCCGGAGAGCTTGAAAACTCCGGTGATTTGGAGCTTTCCATCCCGGGCCAGGGCGAAGAGCCGATCGTCATCTCTTTGCGAAACGCTCTTGGAAACATGCGCGGAGGCAAGCTATGAACCTGTCCTCCTCAATGCCACTCGCAGAAAGATGCCCCTTTGGTACCGGCGTACCAAAACCTCTTATAACTTTTGTTTGTCCCCAAGAAACCGTCCGTACTATTTGCGCAAGAGGAAGATTTCGCAAGACTTAGCGGGCCTACTTTTGCGGATGTGTACCGGCGATTCGGAAGCAGGAGACCCTGGAAAGGGACCGACTCTATGAAACGTAACCTTGGCATCTGCTTGATTCTAATGATGATTATCGCGGTCGGCACAACCCCAGCCGCGGCTCAAAACCGCTACATAGTCCGCACCTCGGGCGGACTTGGCTCCGTCCTGAAACTCTGCCTCTCCGCGAATTGTCAGGTGAAGAGCACATTGGATGGCTCAGTCGGCCAAACCTATCTCGTGACCTCGTCCGGAAATCTCATCTCGAACCTTCTCGGGTTCGTCGGGAATCTCCTGGAAAATCTTCTGGGAATTCAGAGCGTCGAGGCCGATAAGCTTCTGCCTCTCCCTCAAAAGCCCATAAACACCATTCCCGCCGGCCTTTATGACACCGCTCCCGTCAATTATTACGGAACGGTTGTTACCCACGGCTATGCCGCACAACCGGCGACGCAGATCATCCGCCTAACCGATGCCCAGAACGGCTTCAACGTCAGTGGCACTGGTATCGTCGCTGTGATTGATACGGGCGTGGACATAAACCACCCTGTTCTTACTCCCGTTCTTCTTCCCGGCTACGACTTTACTCGCAACCAACCCGGCGCCTCCGAATGGCTCGACGTCCCCCAATTGCAGAATGGAAACCTAAGCACCGGCTCTGAAGACGAGCAACCCGTCCTCGTTCAACAATCCAGCGCCGCTATTCTCGATCAGTCTTCCGCAGCAATTCTGGATGGCGGTGGCAGCTCCTGCTCGGACTTTGGCCACGGTACGATGACGACCGGCCTTGTCCACCTTATCGCGCCAAAAGCCAAAATTCTTCCGTTGAAGGCATTCAGTGCAAACGGCACGGGCTACCTTTCCAACGTCGTTGCCGCTGTCTACTACGCCGTCCAACACAATGCCAATATCGTGAACATGAGTTTTGACGTGTCCACTTCTTCTGCGGCACTGTCCCAGGCGATCTCCTACGCGAACCAGCAGGGCGTCGTCCTCGTCGCCGCTGCCGGCAATGAAAGCACCAGCGCCCCCGTCTACCCGGCCGCGCTCAACAGCAGCGTAATGGGAATCGCTTCCACTACGGACTATGATACTCGCTCAACTTTCTCGAACTACGGCAATACCGACGTATGGATCGCTGCCCCCGGCGAGTATGTCATCAGCACTTTTCCGGGTGGCACCTATGCTGCCTCTTCTGGCACCTCCTTTAGTTCTCCTCTTGTAGCGGGCTCTGCCGATCTGCTTCTGAGTGCAAAGCCTTCTCTCAACCAATCAAACGCAGCCAGCGCGTTCGCTCACGCCATCCGGCTTACACCGGATCTCCACAATGGCCGCTTGGATGTCTATCAGGCGATCTCGGCATGGGTGAACAGTTCGAGCGGCAGGCGTTGATAACCAGTCTGGCAAACGGAATGATTCCGGTGTTCGCCATGTCCCCTATTCCTCAGCGGACGCCGGAATCTCTTCGCATCAAGCAGGTCGAAGAACAGGTCTCCGCCCTTCGCAGTTCAGTGATTTGCGCTTTCAACCAGCTTCTCGACCTCAAGGATCTCAACACCGGCGTCCATAGCACTCGCCTCGCCGAATGGGGCATGCGTGTGGGTCAGGAGCTCGGCCTCGACGAAGCCGAACTCCAGAACCTCGAAGTCGCCGCACTTCTTCACGACATCGGAAAAGTCGGAATTCCTGATTCTATCTTGAAGAAGCCAGGCAAGTTGGACGACGAAGAATACGCCCTGATGAAGAAGCACCCCGAATACGGATGGGCTGTCCTACGCATGCTCCCGGGCTTCGAGCGCGCCGCCCTCGACATCCTTCACCACCACGAATCCTTCAACGGCAAAGGCTATCCCGCAGGCCTAAAAGAAACCGAAATCCCCATCGTCTCCCGCATCGTTACGGTCATCGACGCCTTCGATGCCATGGTCTCGTCACGTCCCTACCGCAAAGGCCTTCCGCATGAAGAGGCCGTCCGCCGCCTCATTCTTTGCAGTGGCACCCAGTTTGACCCTCTCGTCGTCCAGTCCTTCCTGTCATTTGCTCAAGCCGAAATGGCCACCGTCTTCGCCGCCGCGGGTACTTCTGTCTCCTCCGCTCTCTAATCTTTTCGAATCGTGCAATGAGCGCTGCATTCTCGCGCAACGGCTCAATCGCCCGCAAACCTAGTCGCCCGCCTCGCGCCTCTCCTCTGTCTGTGCCTCTTGCTCCACCCGCAAGCGCGCCAAAACTAGCCTGATCTCCTCGTAGCTAATCTCTGGCGGCAAAGCTTCCTTCAAGAGCTTTAGTCGTTCGAATCCGAGCCTTTTGCACGCCTCCTCAATTCGCACTTGCTTCCCAGCTTCAACCCAGCCAGGCTCAAACTCCAATTCTCCTTTTTCCATCAGCCTCACGACCAGCTCGACCACACTCCCGAGTTGCCGCCCACGCGTCTTCGCGATTTCTTCAAACGTTCGCCCCTCCGCCAGCAGCCGTTTCGTCTCCTCCGCGGGCTTCAGCTTCTCCTCTTCTTGTTCTTGCTTCGCCGCTCGTGCTCCACGGCAAAACTCTTCGAGCGCATTCAAAATTCCCGGTCCATACATCTCAGTCTTGCGATCGCCGAACCCGGAAACTCCCCGGATCTCCCCCAGTGACCGCGGCCGCGCCCGGCAAAGCTCGTCGAGCGAAGTGTCATGCATCACTACAAAAGCGGGAATGCTGCTCTCTTTTGCTTCCTTCCGCCGCCACTCGCGAAGATATTCTCGTAGTTGGCGTCGATCCCAGCGCCAATGCTCTCCTGTGCGAATCTCCCACGGGAAACAGCGCCCCTTCGGCCGGTCTCCTTTGCCTGAAAAGCACCGCCGCGAGTCACGCCGGCAACCGCAGCCGCGACCTTGGGTTTCGTTTCGTTTTGCGCAGGCGCGGTCGTTGCCAGCCATTCCGGCTCTCCCATGCACACATCACAAGCTCTGCAAGAATTCCATTTACGAACTCTCTCCGAAATGGCTGAACAAATCTGATGATGCCGGCATGTCTGCACTTCCACGAACTCCCGAATCTCGTGGTAGCGCTGCCAAGCTCGCCGCTTCTCCTCCGGGTCAATCAACTGCTGGACGAAATACGTCAGCAATCCCACATCGCGTTTCTGCCAAAGCAAAATACAATCCGCCGGTTCCCCGTCGCGCCCAGCCCGCCCCGCTTCCTGGTAATACTGCTCAATCGATTTCGGCAACGAGAGATGAATCACCGCCCGCACCGCCGCCTTGTTGATCCCCAATCCAAACGCAATCGTTCCTACCAGCACGCGCACCTCGTCGGCCATCCACCTCTCCTGATTCCGCCGCCGCGTGTCCCCATCCATTTTCCCGTGATAAGCAATCGCCGCAATTCTCTGCTCCGCCAAGAAATCCACCGTCTCTTCCACCGTCGCAATCGTGGGAGCGTACACAATCACGTTGCTGTCCGCGTACTTCCGCAAAGACCTAATCAAAAGTTCCTCCTGCGTTTGCCCATCGCATTCCTTCACGATGTACTGCAAATTCGGCCGGTGGAAACTCGCAATATATTTATCCGGCTCGCGCAGCTTAAGCTGTTCGATGATGTCGTGCCTCACCCGCTTGGTAGCGCTCGCCGTAAACGCCGCAATCGGCAGCTCCGCAAAGTGTTCCCGCAATCGGCTCAATTGCCGGTATTCCGGCCGGAACTCATGCCCCCACTCCGAAATACAATGCGCTTCATCAATCGCGAAAAAAGAGACCGGCACGCGCCGCAGCCATCCAATCGTATCCTCCCGCGCCAGTCGCTCCGGCGAAATATACAAAAGCCGGTACGCTCCTTCGATCGCCTTATGCAACACCCACGTCTGCACATCGGGGGTCAACGAACTATTCAGCAGCGCCGACGGAATCCCCATCTGCGTTAGTTGCGCCACTTGATCCTGCATCAGCGCAATCAGCGGCGACACCACGATCACCGTCTTCTCCGCCAAAATCGCCGCCGGCAACTGATAGCAAAGCGACTTCCCTCCCCCTGTCGGCATCACCACACAAGTGTCCCGCCCGCCCAGCAAGCTCTTCACGATATTTTCCTGCAAAGGGCGGAACGCGTCGTATCCCCAGTATTGCCGCAGCGCCCCCAGCAGCTCTTTTTCCGAACTCATGCTCCGAGTATAGATGCGCCCCGCACCCCGGTCCATCAACTCATGCCACAGCGCAGTCGCCCCTCCTTCCGCGCTCGCCATTAAAGCCGTCTGAACACTCGTTAGCCTCGGTCTCCCTTGAGACTCCAACTCGTCACGCCCTAGGAGCTAAGTACCTAGTGAGTTACCGATCATTATGATAGGCTGCCGCCACTTACTGTGGTGGTCCAGCCTCTGGCGATGTTCTCGAACCTTGGGAAAGCTCCGCGTCGAAGTGCTGCACTCACTTTTGGACCTCTTGTCCCGCATCCAGGGCGGACCACAGTAACTCGAATGTCTTCTGCTTCGTGGAGCGGATCATGCAAACCAAAGACCCAGCTTTCTTTGCTCGGACCTTACTCTGCATAGCAATTCTGAGCTTGTTCTGCGTGCGCGGCGAACCTCAAACGGCAATCCCCTCGGCTCGCATTACCCAAGCCGTCGATGAAAAGAATCTGGTAGTGCTGAAAGGCAACGTGCACCCGCTGGCCCTTGCAGAATTCGATCAGGGTGCTGTCAGCGATGGCGAGCCTTTGCGCCGAATGCTGCTTCTTTTGCGGCGCCCCCCGGATCAAGAGGCCGCGCTGCAAAAACTTCTCGATGACCAGCAAGATAAGTCTTCGCCCAGCTACCACGCCTGGCTGACGCCCGCGCAATTCGGCCAGCAGTTCGGCCCGGCCGATGCCGACATCCAGACCGTCACAAATTGGCTCCTGTCGCACGGCTTTCAGATTAACAACGTGACAGCCGGCCGCACCTTGATCGAGTTTTCAGGCAGCGCCGGACAGGTGCGCAGCACCTTTCACACGGAGATGCACAGGTATCTGGTGAACGGCGAAGCGCGCATGGCCAACGCCAGCGATCCGCAAATCCCGGCCGCGCTCGCGCCCGTGGTTGCGGGCCCCGTGTCGTTGAACAGTTTTCCCATACCGTCTCACATGCGGCGCCTTGGGACGTTTCAGAAGTCGAAAAACACGAGTCTCGCAAAACCTCTATTCACTTTTCCGGGTTGCACTCCCGCAGGCTGTTTTGCATTGGGGCCGGCGGATTTCGCAACAATTTACAACTCGGCGCCGCTACTAAGCGGAACTCCCAAGATTGACGGAACGGGACAGACCATCGCCATTGTGGGTGAGTCCGATATCGACCTGACGGACGTCACGGACTTTCAAACAATGTTCGGGATGACGCCAAATTTTTCGGCGTCTAACATCATTGTGAATGGAGCCGATCCGGGCGTGAATGGCAGCGAAGGCGAATCTGATCTGGACGTGCAGTGGGCCGGGGCCGTCGCACCGGGCGCGACGGTCAAATTCGTCACGTCCGAGCCGACCGAGACCACCGGAGGAATTTTTCTTTCGGCCATCTACATCGTGGAAAACAATTTCGCGGGAGTGATGAGCGAGAGTTTCGGTTCCTGCGAACAGCAGATTGGCACGCTGAATCAGTTTCACAACTCGCTTTGGGAACAAGCGGCAGCGCAAGGCATAACCGTAGTCCTGTCCGCCGGAGACGGCGGTTCCGCGGGCTGCGATAACTTTGACACGCAGCAAACCGCCTCGCATGGACTGGGAGTCAGCGGCTTTGCCTCGACGCCGTTCAATATAGCGGTGGGTGGAACGGACTTCGACGAAATCAACAAGTGGACGCAATTCTGGAACACGACAAACAATTCGACGAACCAGTCGTCAGCCCTCGGCTACATCCCGGAGATCCCCTGGAATGATTCCTGCGCGCAACTCGGAATCAACGGCTGCGGAGCTTCGGCTCCTGGCGGTTCCCTGAATATCGTCGCGGGCAGCGGTGGCGCGAGCACTCTTTATCCCAAGCCCTCCTGGCAGTCCGGGACCGGCGTGCCCATGGACCAACACCGCGATCTTCCGGACGTCTCGCTCTTCGCGAGCAATGGTTTCGATGGGACTTTTTACACGGTTTGCCAGAAGGACGTCACAGGGACGGCGTCCTGCAATCTCAATAATTTGGGGTTCACATTCCAAGGCGTTGGGGGGACTTCCGCATCCGCACCTGCGTTTGCGGGAATCATGGCACTCGTGAACCAGAGTCAAGCAACCGCGCAAGACCCGGCGCCACGCCAAGGCAACGCAAATTATGTCTTGTATCCCCTATTCAAGAAGCAGGTTAACGCGAATCCCGCTATCAACTGCAATTCGTCGACAACGCCCTCCGCAGCCTGCACCTTTTATGACGTAGCGCGCGGAAATAGCGCCTTGGTTAACAGCGCTACCGGAACGAATTCTGTTCCCTGCTCAGGAGGTTCGCCGAGCTGCAGCGCCAAAACTCCCGCGAACGGCAACGGCGTTCTGACGACGCCAGCGACTCCTCCACTGGAGGCATACACGACCACCACGGGCTATGACCTAGCGACAGGATTAGGTTCCGTAAACGTGGCAAACCTCGTGAAAAACTGGTCCACGGTGACCTACCTTCCGTCAACGACTACTTTGACCGCCGCGGTGAATGGGAGTTCCGTTACGCAGGTTAGCGGGATAACCCACGGTACGCCCATCAATGTGAGCAGCACGGTCTCCGCGGGACAAGGAGCTATGGGCACTCCTTTAGGACAAATTGCATTGATGGCTACTCCCAACCCAACGTCCGGAGTCCAAAGCCCCAATCTGGGTATCGAAGAGATCCCTCTTACAAACGGCACGGCAACAGGAACGTCCGTCGTCTTGCCTGGCGGCACCTACTTGCTGACGGCGCATTATCAGGGTGACGGCACATTCGGAGTTAGCGATTCGACGCCGCCAATTCCGGTCACAATCACCAGCGAGAGCAGCAAGACACTGATCAGCATTCCCACCTTCAATCCAATTACCGGCCTGGAAACGCAGAACACCCCTGCCACTCTTGTTTATGGATCGCCATATTTGGCCCGGATTGACGTAGGCAACGCTCATGCGACGCTTACTTTCCCTCCCCAGCAGATTTGCGTTTCGCCAGCCTGCCCCACGGGCTCTATTACCTGGCTGGATTCGCTGAACGGCGCGTCGGCAGTAATGTTGGACGGCGGCACGTTCCCTCTGAACACGGACGGATTTGCCGAAGATCAATTAATTAACCTCGGCGGAGGAAATCACGTGCTGACCGCCAGCTATCCCGGCGACCACAGCTTCGCCAGTAGCAGCGGAACCTACAATCTGATGGTCACGCCTGCGCCGACTGTGGCGGTATTCAACAATAACCCCGTTCCTCTCGTGGGCCAGCCCGTGACCATGATTGTTGTCGGCGGTCCTGACCTGAAAAACGGTGTCGCTCCAACCGGAACTGTTTCCATTTTTGACGGTTCGACATTGATAGGCGGTCCGCTCCCTGTCATTCCAGATTCTGTTCAATCCGGGTTTCCCTCGGACTTTTCGTCATCGGTTCAGATTACCTATTCGACGGGCGGCGTTCATCAGCTCACCGCGAAATACAGCGGCGACCCAAATTATGCCGCCAGTTCATCGGCTCCCCTGACCGTCCAGCCGCTCTATCCAACGACTCTGAGCGTGACCGCATCCCCAACCACTATCACCTTTGGGCAGAGTTTCACCATTACTGCAGTTGTAACCAGCAACACGAAAAGCCCTGCTATGACCGGCAGTTTCTCGTTTCTTGGCTCCTTCACTCCCATAACCGGGACAGTAATCGGAATACCGAGTACGGACGCCAACGGCAATCAGATCTTGACGGCCACGACCACCACCACCCCACAGTCAAGCGAATTCGTCCAGGTTAACTATTCCGGTGATTCCAATTTCCAGGCCAACTCCTCCTCTACGAACTTGATCACTGTAAACATACCGGACTTCACGCTTGGGCCCGGCGCTGGGATTACCATCGTTACCTCGGCCGGGCAGTCTGCTTCGGGGCAAATCACCATCACGCCTGCTACGCAAACACCGAGCACGGTGAATCTGGCTATCCAGTCCCCGGTTACCATCGCGGGCTACACAATTTCGTTGAATTCGAATCAAGTCAGCTTAAATGGTTCGGCGGCAACGGCTATGCTTTTACTGTCTTCTACAGGCAGCTCTCCGACGACTGCCATGACCAGACCGCTACGCCACACTGAGACTATTCTGGTCACGCGCGGCGATTGGTGGTCTTTGAGTGCAACCATGGGTCTGGCTGCCGTTTTTCTGCTGCTCTTTACGGATCGGCGACGGAGATATTGCGCAGCGACGGGATTTGGCATGCTCTGCTTGCTCTGTCTTGCCTTGGGTTGCGGCGGGGGCGCTGCCGTTGGGTGGCGGCGCAATCGGCGGAGGAGGAGGCGCTGGCGGTGCGACGCCGACCAGCATCACGCTCACCACCTCGAACTCCAAAGTGGATCAAAACACAGTCATTATGCTCACTGCGCAGATTACCGCGCAGCATCCGCTAACCGGAATGGTCTCTCTGTACGACTACGGTACCCAATTCCTCGGAACATTTTCGCTTAACGGCACCCAGGCAATTATCGGGGAACCTGGGAACTTCTATGGTCTCGGTGTCCATCAGATCACCGCACAGTACACCGGAGACCCGCTCAACTTAGCTTCAACTTCAAGCGCTTTGCCCCAGGTCATTACCGGAACAACTAGCGTGACTATCTTGGGAAACACCGGCAGCGATTTCCATTCCCTTCAGGCCACGCTCACCTTGCAATAGGCGCAAGCCGTGGGAAACTGGGATACGGGGGATCCGGGCACCAGACGGATCGTTACTCGCCTTGTTCTAGACAAGGGCACTCAGACCCACATTCGGGTCGGTTTTAAGCGCGCGGGTTTCGGCGGGTGGCCGCCCCTTAACGCGCTGAGACGATTTTGAGTTTGTCTTCTCTTGTTGGGGTGCCGCATCCCTTGTGATTTTCAAGGGTGCGGGTTTTGACTCTTCCTCTCTCCGGCCCGTGAGTCCCTCAAACCGCTCAATCCTCCAAACCACCATTCAACCCTTAAATCCGACCATTCCATGAAAATGAATTGACGCTACGGTAATCTCCCTGCTACCATTCCTCATGTTTCGCCCACACTCTTCCTTAAACGGTCATTCCGAGCGAAGCGAGGAATCTGCTTTTCTCCCTACTCTGCCTCGCGCCAACCCAGCCCGTCCGCTATCCCCGCCGTCACGCTCACTTGGGAATGGAGTTGTGGCGGTTCCTGCGTGGCCAGTAGGCCCAACGCCTTCCCGCTTTTTCCACAACTTCGTCGCTTGGCATTCACCCCCTCCCACTATCCCTTTTACAATCAACACTTACATAATTGCCTCAAAACAAACGACTTTATCCCCCTTTAGAATGAATGTTTACAAAAAAACCGCGGCTGGGGCCTCCTCTCTCGCTTGCAACGCCAGCGTTCCCCGCACCAACTCGCGTTACACTACGGGCGTGATGCTTGTCAAGACCATTCTCGACACGAACTGGCTGGGGCGTCCTCGATCCATTGCCGCGGTCCTGCTCGAATCGGACGGACATCGCGCGATCATCGATCCGGGGCCTGCTTCAACTCTCCCCGCGCTTCGTCACCTTCTGGATTCGCGCGGCATCGGAGTTTCGGATCTGAACGCCATATTACTCACCCATATTCATCTGGATCATGCCGGAGCGACCGGCGCGCTCATCAAAGAAAATCCCAATATCGAAGTGTACGTTCACAAAACCGGCATGATGCATTTGGCCGACCCGTCAAAATTGCTCGCGAGCGCCGAGCGGCTCTGGCCCGGCGAACTGGGGCGCTTGTTTGGCGAAACGGTGCCGGTGCCCTTCGGAAATTTGCGCATGCTCAAAGGCGGGGAGACTCTTGCCCTGGGAAGCCGCAAGCTGGACGTGATGTACACACCGGGCCACGCCTCGCATCACGTTTCCTATTTCGATTCGTCGGATGGCACCGCGTTCGTTGGCGACACGGCAGGGTTCCACATTGAAGGCCAGCCGTACGCGGTTCCACTCGCTCCTCCGCCGGACATCGACCTCGAAGCGTGGAACGTTTCGCTGGACGCCCTCGCGAAGCGCCAACCCGAGCGTCTTTTCCTGACTCACTTCGGCTACTCCAAAAATCCCGTGGCGCACATCGCCAACTATCGCAAGAATTTGCAGCGCTGGAGCGCGCTCGCAGCCAAGATCCAGCGCTCGCAGATGGAGGAACGTACGGCGATCGAGGCGTTCGTCGCCGCCGGCACAGCCGAGATTAAACTGCACGTCCATGGCGTCGAAGCCGAGCACTACATTTTTAATTGCGGGCTCAACCTTTCCTGGCTGGGCCTTGCGCGCTACCACCGCAAGCGCGCCGAAGCCGCCGCATCTCCGCCGCGCGTTTGACGCCACACCATCAGGAACCTAAGATGAGGCACACACAGGGAAAAACGCCCGATGATAAATGGAAGGAATGTCCGAGGGGACTTCGCATGAGCTTGGCCTGCACGCGCGTCCATACGAGGGTTGTTCTTCTGCTTCTCGCTTTTCTTTCCCTCACTTCTCCCGCGCTTTTCGCGCAGTCCTCGGTGGGCGACGTTTCCTTCGCCAATTCCGGCGCGCCCGCGGCGCAAAAGGATTTTCTGTACGGCCTTGCGGAGCTTCACAACTTCGAGTACGAAGACGCCGCGGCAGCGTTTCGCAGGGCGGAAGAGATCGATCCCGGCTTCGCAATGGCCTACTGGGGAGAAGCCATGACGTTCAATCACCCCATCTGGGACGAACAGAACCGCCGCGCGGCGCACGCCGCTCTGCAAAAACTCGCGCTTACACCCGAAGAACGCGTGGCTAAAGCAAAGACCGAACGAGAAAAAGATTATCTACGCGCGGTGGATATTCTGTATGGCGAGGGCGAAAAATACGACCGGGATGCGCACTACGCCGACTTTATGCGCGAACTGCACGAAAAGCATCCCGACGACATCGACGCCACGTGTTTCTATGCGCTGGCGCTATTGGGCACCGCGCATGACGGCCGCGACGTGCCCACCTACATGCGTGCGGCCGCTCTTCTGGAAGATGTTTTCTACACGCACCCGCGGCATCCTGGCGCGGCACACTACCTGATTCATTCCTTCGATGATCCTACCCACGCGATCCTGGGGTTGCGCGCCGCGCGGGCTTATTCGAAAATTGCGCCCGAAGCCGCCCACGCGCAACACATGACGTCGCACATTTTTCTTGCGCTCGGGATGTGGGATGACGTCGTAAGCGCAAATGAAACCGCCATGGGAATCGCCAACAGACAGCGCGCCTCCGCCAATAGGCCGCCGCAGTTCTGCGGACACTATAATCTGTGGCTGGAATACGGTTATCTCCAGCAAGGACGCTTTGCGAACGCGATGCGCATCCTCTCCGGGTGCCGGGCGCAAGCGCAATCCGCAACGGGCCACGCGCGCGGCGCGGTCGACGCGGATAATTCAGCCGCGGGCTCTTTCGTCCAGATGCGTGCGCATTACCTGATTGAGACGAGAGACTGGAGCGGCCAAGCCGCAAGCTGGGAGCTTCCTTCCGGCGCGTCGGCATGGACGCAACTGATGTTTCATTACACCAACGCGCTCGGGGCTTGCTACCGTAACGATACAGCCGCCGCGCGCGTGTCCTTGAAGCAAATGCAAGCGCTGGGACCGCAACTGAATGCGGACCTGGATCGAGAGAGATATTCCGCCGACAACTGGATGCGTAAGGTGCCCGGCATCTTGACGGATCAGATTCAAGCGCTGGCCTTTTCGCGAGACAATGCGCTGGAACAAGCCGGCGCCGCTTTTCAAAAGGCCGCTGATGAAGAAGCGTTATTGCCCTCGGCTTTCGGGCCGCCGCTTATTGCCAAGCCTTCGTATGAATTGCTGGGGGAATTTCTTCTAGAGCGTGGCCACATGCCGGAAGCGCGCAATGCGTTTGAAACCGCGCTGGCGCGAGCGCCTCAACGCGTCGAGGCGCTTGTCGGACTGCAGCAGGTGCAAACGTTGCTGAAAGATCCCGCCGCCGCACAGACCGATGCGACACTCCATCAAATCTATGGGCATGCCGATCACGCTCTAAAAATTCCAACTCCGGCGGCTCGCTAGGCCCGCCGGCAAGGGTACTCGCAAGCCATACAAATCGTGCGATTGGCGCGGTCTACGCAAATCATCAATCACGAGTGACCAGCCACTTCGACTCTTCACTTGCGCAGATTCGGAATCGACCTTTATTTCATCGCTTGCAAGGCCGGCTCCAGCCAGGAAAAGAGAAACTGGTTGATACCGGGGAACTGCGCCGCCAATAAACTAAAAACCGGAATGGCGGCGGCGGACGCGAACTTCAACCAAAAATCCAGCCCAAGTTCTCCAGGCGCGGTCGATGTGAGGCGGCTGAGGATGCTCTCGCGGTGCATTTCCGCGTAGACGTACCCGACCGCGCCACCCATGACCACCAGCAAAACCACGGCAAGAGTTTGCAAGGCGGGATGCGGCTCGAAGGGATACACGTTCATCGACATCACGATGAACACATACATGCCGCCGGCCGAGATTACCAGCGTGCGAATTCGAAGCAATACGCTCACGAGAAAATTGACGTAGACCAGCGAGACATACTCTTCCGCCATCGCGCGATAGGCCGGCAAGGGCGCCCGCGCGATTTGTTCGCTCGAAGAAACCACGGGCGCCGCTTCCTCATTCCAAATGGGGATCAGCATGCCGTTGAGAAGCGCAGCGGCGGTTTTGGCCATCTCTTTCTGAAGCGATTCGACGCCCCTCATAAGCAGCTTCAACCGCTCGCCTTTCCTGGAATCCGCCTCGAACCAAGAGGCCGCTTTTTTCCACAGTCCAGGCTTCGCGGCGTCTTCTTTCTTCGTTTCGCTCGCGAAGATTTTCACGTATACATCGAACACGCTCTGCCGCGTGTCGAGTGTCTTCCGGATTTGAAGGCGCGTGCTGAGCCTGGCGTTGTCTCCCAGCGGCGTATTCCAGTTTTCCACCAACCCCAGCAGGCGCGTGAGATTCTCCATGGCGCGGCCCATGACCTTGTACGTTTCCCTGAGCGTGCTTCCTCCCGGATTCCAAAACGAATGCCAGGAGAGATCTTTCATCCGGCTAAAAGCGGCGCGCAGCGGGAGCCGGTCCAGACCCGCGAGAACCTGGTGGCACTTCTGCCAGGTCCGAACGAGCTTCAGCAGGCTGCCAAGAAACGCGGCAACCATCACACCCAGGATCACCGTATATCCCCAGTCAAACGCCGTCCCTTCCACCGACTGCACCGGAAGGTCGCGATGCAGCGCGATTAGCGCCACCGCAGCCAGGCCAATTACAGGAATCACGACTTGCCATGAGAAGTAGAACGGATGGGCTGTTTTCCGCAGCTCTTCTCCCTCGGCGTCGCTGATGCGATACGAATCATCAGGAAGATTCTCTTTCTCCGGCAGCCTGGGGCGCCGCAAATCGACCAGGCAGACTCCACGCAAGCCCAGCCACATCCACCAATAGGCGGCTCCCAGCAGCAACAGCACAGGAAGAACAGGCGACACGCCAGAAGTGATGTGCAGCATTCGCGTGGACCAATACACGTGCAATCTTCCGGATGGAATCCAAGTCAGCACAAACTGGAATCCCGTCATCAAACACACAAGAAAAATGAACGCGTAAGCCACAACGCGCTCTTCCCGCAAGTTGCGTAAATCATAGATCGTGACGCCCACAAAAACGGGATACGGCAGCCACATCAAGAGAGTGAGCCCGGGAAATCCGGCCCAATCCAATTGCGGATTCCTGGTGCACATGACCAGCACAAATGCAGAGGCCAGCGCGAGCGCGCCCAGCGCCAGAACAATCGCGCCCCGGCAATCCGTGTTTCTGGTGAACTGAGCCCGGTCCCCGGAGTCGTCGAGAATCGAGCCCGACCAACTGAACATGGCGTGAATAACCAATAGGATTAAGCAAACGCAGTACGCGATGTTCCACGCGGGCGGAGTACGCAGCTTCGTTTCCCATGGGTCCGCGGAAGAGAGTAGCCCATAAGAATTGGGAGAGCCGGCCCCGGTTTCGAGCGTGCTAACAGGCTTTCCGTCAGGGTCGAGGGAAGCAATGGGAATTTGGCCATCCGCAGATTCGAGGCCTCTGTCATTGAGTCCGGCGAGCGGCCAAAAGCCGTCGCGTCCTAGAATCGTCAACCACAGCAGCGGGCGTTCCTGACAGTAGTCCGCCTCTGGATCTGACGAATGAACGAGATTCGGCGAACCGTATTCCACATAGGGAGCGTAGGGAACGCTGCTCCCGGCTACTCCCGAGGCCAGGCTCCCCGGCGTAGCGTGACCCAGCGAGATATTTTCGCGCGCTCCCGAGACGGGATTCCAGCCCTTCTCCTCCTCATCTGTCACGGAAAGTAGGCCAGCCATGGCGTTGTACGTTCCCTCGCTCAAACTGCTGACGAAGAGCCGGTCCTCATGCCAACTAATGGATTCCTGCTGTCTGCAAAGCCTGTCGCTCAAGCCGGGGACCAGGGAATAGCTGTTCAGACCGAGGACACCGCGCAGGGCAGGATCGCCCTCTCTGGCAAAAAGCAAATCGGGAGCGGTGATGACGACTCGGCCTTGCGCGTACGCCTTGCGAAGGTAGCTCGCAAGAAAGAGTTCATCGACGGGATCGCTCGCGAGCAGCAACGTGAACTTGATGTGATGCTTCTGAAGTTCGCTGACGATTCCGAGCATCACGGCTTCCTGAGAAAGGGACGTTTGCGCTACCGCATAGGGGGGCACGGTGTCGTCGTCGCTTCCGTTTTCATCCAGATTCATGGGAAGAGTCGCAACGCCCGACGCATTGTTCGAGGAGGATTGTTGCGTTGCCGCTTCCTTCTGATACGCGGAACGAAAATAAGAGATCTCTCTGGGGAAATGCAGCTTGAGGACGTTGCGATCGAGCCGATCGTGTCCGGTTGTGTTTTGCGGACCCAATGGCGGGGTCGCAGAGAGACTCGATGACGGAGTTGTAGCCGGGGCTGTCTTGTCCTGCGAAGGCACATCAGTTGTTGCTTGCGCCGAGCTCTCCTTGTCTGTGCGGCCCGGCGCCCCAAAAACGGTCTCATCTTCAGAAAGAATGGCGACTTCCTGGGGAAGATACCCTCGATCAGATGCAAACTGAAGGAATTCGTTCCGCGCGAAATCGTCATTTTCCTGGAAGGACGCGAAATGGGAGGCCGCATCTAGTTGCTGTTGAAACCACAGCATGCTGTCCGTTGAGGTAACCGTTCCGCTGTAAACAAATTTCTCGCTGGAGATTTCCTTCACTTCGGATCGCTGCAGTTCCTGCTGAAGCGATTCCAGCGAGCCAGAGAAGGAGGGCCCCAGAATCAGCATAGGCGGCTGCTTCGCCTCGCTGGAAGCCGCGGAAGGCTCATCCGACTTTTGAGGCTGCTTGTTTTTGCCGCTTGCCGGAGTAAGCGCGCTGCGAAGCTGCAGAATGATTTGGAAAGCGTTGCGGAATTGCTCTCTGTTTACACCTGCGGTCGGCGTCTCCCCTACGACCAACACAAAGAGCGGACTTCTTGCCGCTTTCCCGATTTCCGCGGAGGACTGCCGTGGCTCCCGCGAATTATCGGAAGCCTCCGATTGGGCAGATGCGGCCAGAGACTCCCGCGGTGGACGGAAGATCAGCAGCCCTGGATAGGATTCTCTTTGCTTTTGTTCTTCGACATCTTCTTGCCTGGTTTTCAAATCCGACGGTTTGCCGTGTGGCGTACGCTCCCACGGCATTACGGCACGGTCAAAAACGAATCCTTTCATCTGCGCGGCTTGCTGAAGAGCTTCCGCGCTGCGATCAAAGAAGAGTCCCAGGTGGGTGTGTACCGGGTCTGGAAAGGTGGCGATGACGAATTGCGCCGGTTCGCGCTTCGCCTGCCCAAGCGGTGCGTGCAACCCTTCGAAATAGGAAGCGAGATCCGTTCCCGCGCCGGAACCGGCTTCCTGGACTCCGTAAAATTCCTTGATTTCTCCGGCAAATTTTGCGAGATAGGGAATTTTGGGGGCGTTCTTCACCGTCTTCGTGTCGTTTGTTTTCCGAAGGGATTCGCTTCCCTGCGCCGCGGGAGACGCCGCTCCAGGCCCTGCAATGCGCAGCATTCCCCCAATCAGCAAAAACGCCGCGAGAAACAGACCGCCTCTCTTCATAGTTCACCCGTCGGAAGAGCCTCAAGGAACTCCAACACGCGGGCGGTTTCGGACAGATTTCCGGTACACCAGTACAACTCCGGCCTCGGACCCGCGAGCAAACCTAGATCTGTATGAAGGGTAGTGCTGGGAGGGACGCAAGCGTTTCAGCGGAAGCGGTGCCCCATAAGAAGGAGCCGCATGAGCAAGCCCCGGTGGGCGGGGCGGAGAATGAAGGTGACTAAGCGGTCGTTTCCGAGGACGATACTTCGGGCGTATTTGCTACGGGTTCAGCCGCGGGCGCAGGTGTCGTCAGGGCCTCAAGCCGTGCGGAGAGGACTTCGACCAACAAATCCACGAGTTTTTTCGCGCCGCTGCCATCAGGATCTTTGTCTGGATTGTACTGCGCCACGTCAAGCCCGAGCAGGTTCTTGTGTTTCGCGAATTCGCTGAGGGCCGCGCGGACATCTTCCAAGCGCAAGCCGCCGGCGGCGGGCACATTCACTGCGGGAAATTCGTCTGCTGCGATGACGTCCGTATCCAAATGCAACACAAATTCGTGCGCGTCGGCATGCACGAAGGCGAGCGCGTCGTGCGCCGCGGCGCGTGCGCCCTTGGATTGAATCTCCGCTGCATCGATGTGCCGCATCGGCGATTTGCTCAGGAATTCCTGTTCAGGAGGATCGAGCCGTTCCAGACCGAAGAGCGTGACGTCCGGCTCGCGCACCAGCGCCGACTCGCCAAAAAAACGCACCAATTCCGGAGCGCCTTTTCCTATAACGTGCGCCACCACCATTCCATCAATACGCCCGGAGGGTGTTGAAGCAGGCGTGTTCAGATCCGCATCGCGATCGAACCACAATAAATTGACGTGTTTGTAGTAGCGGCGCACGCCCGTCAAGAGTCCGATGACTTGCGCGCAATCGCCGCCCAGCACCAGCACCAGAGCGCCGCTCTTGACCGCAAGCTCGGCTCGAACCTTCAGATCATTCAGACCGGCGACGATTTCCTGCAGATTGCGAGCGCGTTTGTGCTCGTCATCATCGGCGAAGAGCCTCGGCGCGCAGTCGCCGTAGTCCGTGATTTCGTAGCCCGCGCTTTGCAGCCGCTCGACCAGCCCTGCCGCTCGCAATGCAGCCGGCGCCTTCTCGCTTCCAGCGAGGAACGCGGCGGCGCTCGACGGCGCGCCTATCAAGGCAATCTTCTTCGGCTGACGGACGATTTTGACCGCCAAAGTTTGCTCCTTGTGTTGTGTATCCCCGCCTGCCGCGCTGGGTCGAATGCAAACGGCACGGGCCAGAAACCAGCCCCTCCGTTCCGATGACGCTGCAAAGACGTCAGCGGCGCGGCGCCGACGCGATCGTCGCCAGTTCGGGAGGCAGCGTGAAGCGCACGTCCTCGCGAATCAAATCGAGATCGCGCTGATCCGTAAATCCGCACTCCGCCAGCCGCTGGCTTACCTGCTCGACGAGCACTTCAGGAGCGGAGGCGCCCGCCGTCAAGCCCACACGGCCGACGCCTTCGAGCCACTTCACGTCGATATCCGCGGCCGAATCAATGAGCTGGGCCTTCACTCCGCTGCGCTGCGCCACTTCCACCAGCCGGTTCGAATTCGAGCTGTTTGGCGAGCCAACGACCAAAATCAAATCCACATCTTTGGCCACTTGCTCGACGGCTTCCTGGCGATTCTGCGTGGCGTAACAAATATCGTCGCTCGCAGGGCCTTTGATGGCGGGATACTTTTGCCGGAGCCGCGACACTATTTCCTGCGTGTCGTATAGGCTGAGGGTGGTCTGCGTCAGGAAGGAAAGCTTTTCCGGATCGTCTACCTCGAGCGCGTCCACCGCGGCCACTGAATCCACCACGATGGTGCTGTCCGGCGCCTCGCCCGATGTTCCGACAATTTCCTGGTGGTCCCTGTGGCCAATTAAAATGATGGTGCGCTTTTCGCGCGCGAATTTCAGAGCTTCGAGATGTACCTTGGTGACCAGCGGGCAAGTCGCGTCGATTACTCTTAGCGCGCGATCCTTGGCTTCCTGGCGGACCGGCGGCGGCACGCCGTGGGCGCTGAACACCAGCACCGCGCCGTGCGGCACGTCCGCAATGGACTCCACAAAAATCGCACCGCGGCGGCGCAACTGCTCTACAACGTAGGTGTTATGCACGATTTCGTGATGGACGTAGACCGGCGCACCGTAGGCTTCCAGCGCCAGCTCGACGATATCCACCGCGCGCACCACTCCGGCGCAGAACCCTCGCGGCCGTACCCTCAGCAATACCTTCCCATTTGTCGCAGTCTGCATCGTTATCCTAAGTGAGTAATTTCCGAAGACTCTATCATACCTTACGGCGTGGCCCGCCCGCACCGGGTTTCGTTATTTGGAAACGGGGTCGTTTCCGTACGACAGGCGCTTGGCGGCGATAGAACTGGGAATTCCGGCAACCACTTCTGATACGATTGGTGAAGCGGGGCCAGATATGAAACGAAGCTGGAATCTACGTATATGGGTCGGATTCGTTCTATGCGTTGCGGCTTTCGTCAGCTATTTCACGGTTTTCATCCGATATCCCTTCACACGTGATTTCCCCTGGGCCACTCTGCTGCTCATGGCTGCTGCCCTGTTCTTGGTAGCAAGCGGCATCTCAAGGGCTTTTCGGCGCGCGGACGCCTACCGTGGGAAAATTAGCGGGAGCATTCTTGGAGTTCTCACGGTAGGGATTGTTGGATTCTTCCTAGTAATGACTTTTTACTTGAGCAGACAGATTCCGGCGGCCCACGGAGCCCCTCGGGTTGGGGAGACTGCGCCGGATTTCACGCTTCCGGATTCGAATGGCAATAGCGTGACGCTTTCGAGCCTAATCCATTCTCCTTTTGTAGCGGGCGGTCAATCTGCGGCGGGAGTTGCATCCGGCAAGACCGCCGCGGTTATCCTGATTTTCTATCGCGGCTACTGGTGACCATTCTGCAACTCCGAGTTACGGAGCTTCGAAGAGCGACTGCCGGAGTTCAACGCCCGCAAAATTCGTGTGATCGGGATTAGCGTGGACACGCAACAAGAGTCCGAGCACCTTCGGGAGACGGCCGGATATACTTTCCCTATTCTTTCCGATGCCAAAGATGATGTGATTCGCCGCTGGGACCTGGTGCATCCGCATGGGGGCGTTGATGGAGCGGACATTGCGCGCCCTGCTGAATTTCTGATTGACCCGAGCGGCAAGGTGATTTGGGTGAATCTCACGGAAGATTTGCGCGTGCGCGCTCGGCCGGAACAGGTTTTGCGAGCGTTTGACTCCGCCAGCACCTCGAGAGAATAGGCATTCCTACGCCGAGTACCGCATCTTCGGTGACTTGAGCCACACGAAAAGCAAAGTTAGAGTGCTACTGCCCGAAGTAATAGCCATCGCGAGCTTGGACGACGAGGTCCTTCTGCTTTACGACGGTGAGAAGTAACTTGTGATAGCCAACCGTGTTCCCCTTGTCCGGGGTATAGGCGAGGCTGTATTGGTTGCGCAAATCTTCCTGAATCTCGGCGTAAATCTTGTCTACCGTTTCCTTCTTGGAGGCCTTGAAGAGCTGCCCGCCGGTTTCCTTGGAAATTTGCTCGAGGATTTTCTTGCCGTCGGGCCGCTCTTCTTGACGAGGATACCTGCCGCCGCCGCGGCCACCGCCCATGCCGCCGCGTCCGCCCATTCCAAATCCACCCGGGCGGCCATAGTCTTGGTCCTCGTCGGCAAAGTAAATCGAATACACGATGGTATCGGCGCGCTGTGCGCTGGCGATGGCCTCGGCCAAAGTTTCTCTGCTGCCGCGGTCCACGCCGTCTGTTAAGACAATCAACGCCTTGCGGCCCTGCTGCTTGCTCATCAGTTCGTCGGACGCCAGGAAAATCGCATCATAGAGCTGCGTGCCTCCGCCGTGCATACGCCCGCCCTGGCGGCCACCGCGGCCATATCCGCCGTTTCCTCCACCGCCGCCGCTCCCGCCCCCGTTGTCCATTTGAGGCGTCGCTAGCTTTTGGAGGGCTTCCTGCAACTTGGGGCGCGAGGGAGTGAAATCCTGCAACAGCTCGACTTCATGGTCGAAGTGAATCACAAACGCCAAGTCCTTGTCCTGGCGCAGGAGCTGATCGAGAAAGCTGTAGCTCGCGCTGCGCTCCTGATCCAGCACCTTCCGCTGGCTCAAGCTGGTATCCACCAGCAGGCCCAGGCACAGCGGCAAATCGCTCTCACGCGCGAAGTAGTTGATCGTTTGCGGACGTCCGTCTTCGTCCAACAAAAAATCGTCCTTGGTCAGGTCCGGGATGATCTTACCGTGCTTATCGCGAACCGTGGCCAGCACGCTGACGGTTTTGACTTCGACGGCAATCTTTGGCTGCGCTTCCTGCGGGCGTTTTAGCTCTGGCTGCGCTTGCGCTTGTTGCTGTGCCTGCTGCGGCGGTTGCTGCGCGCTAAATCCCTCGGCTGCCAGCGCCAGAAAAAAGAGCACGGCCACACTTGTGCCACATCGAATCAGACGCAGTCCCCGTTTCGAAGGACGTTTCGAAAGAGCATTCGAACGACGTGTCGAATATTGAGGAGCGCTACGGTCAGAATTGTTTTTCATGCGTTTCCAGGTCGAGGCGTAAAGGTACTGCACCCTCTAAATGTCTAGTTCTCTCTTCTACGGCGGAAAGTTCCCGTGCACGCTCGAAGATAGGATGCCCGCAAGACCGTTTTGGCTTACCCGCGTCTTTACAGCCAGTGCATTTCGACGACCCAAGGCGAATTCGGCGAAGGTCCCCAGCGCCGAAGCCGTGGCCAAATTGGTTCTCCCGGAAGCCGTCGATGTGGCAGTAACATGCATCCTTCATGAGTGCAGAAATGAATATTGCTCCAGTCACCCTCGAAGGCCGCCACGTCCGCCTCGAGCCCCTCTCGCAGACGCATCAGGCCGGGCTCTCCGCCGTCGGCCTCGATGAAGAATTGTGGCGCTGGATTCCCACTCCTGTGCGCACGCCTGAAGAGATGTCCGCCTATATCGCTACGGCGTTGGAGGAGCGGGCGCGCGGCGTCTCCTTGCCCTTTGCGCTGATCGAAAAGGCCGCCAACCGTGCTATCGGCTGCACTCGCTATGGCAACATCGACCGCACACACCATCGCGTCGAGATTGGCTGGACCTGGGTCGCTAAAGCATGGCAGCGCACCGCAGCGAACACAGAAGCAAAATATCTCTTGCTGCGGCACGCCTTCGAAGCGCTCGGCTGCATGCGCGTCGAGCTGAAAACCGATTCCCTCAATGAGCGCTCACGTGCCGCCATTCTGCGCATCGGCGCCCGCGAGGAAGGAACCTTCCGCAATCACATGATCACCGCCAGCGGCCGCATCCGCCACACCGTGTACTTCAGCATTCTCGATTCGGAATGGCCCGCGGTGAAATCCCTCCTTCAAACCAGGATGCTTCCCTAAACTAGCGAAACTCCATGGAATCTCCCGTTCCGCCAAGCCGTTTACCATTGAACGTCAAGGCTCATTCCAATTGGGGCGGCCCCCGCGGGCCTGAACTAGACTAATAATCATGCCTCGAGCGTTCTTCCCGCTCGAGCCAAGCGTGCCGGCCCGGCCGCGCTGCCGCAAAACAGGTGTCTTGGGAGCAACAGGTGTGCTTGGCCTGATTCTCTTCCTAAAGACTTGCAGCGAACAGAGCCGCTTAACGGAGAGTCTTGTGCCCGCTTCAGATGCCAGCAATCGCCGCCGAAGCGAACGTGTGATGCTGCAGATCCGCGTCACGGTTCTCGCCGAGACGCCCGATCGCGTTCAGGTCCAGGAAGACACCCACACACTGGTCGTCAACGCGCATGGCGGCCTGATGAAACTAAAGATGGACCTCCTCGAGGGCCAGCCCATCATTCTGGTGAATCCCCAAACAGGGGTAGAGGAGAGCTGCCACGTAGTCCGCATCGATCAACCGAGCCCGGACTACTTCGCCGTAGCCTTCGAGTTTGAACGTCCCTCGCCGAAATTCTGGCCTGTCACTTTTCCACCATCAGACTGGGAAGTTCCGAAGATCTGAGGCAGGGAGTTTCGGACAGAAAAGCGCGCCATCACGCAACCCTTTTTCCCACCGCAACTATCCAAGGAAAGCAGGGTTTCATAGAGTAGGGGATAAATATGCCTTTGGAGGCTCTTCAAATGCGGGAATTGCACGCATTCAAATCATCCCGGCAGCCTTTGATTATTGCCGCGCTTCTTTCCGTAATTCTCGCGGCCGGTTGCGATGAATATGTTCGAATTACCCGCGACCACGACGTTCGCATCCCGAATAACGCCACCTGGACATGGCGGCCGGCCGCGCAGGAAGCGGCCAATACAGGGGACAATCGCCCCGTGGTTTCGCGCGACCGCGTGGCTCGCAATCAACCCGAACGCCGCGAAGCAAACGACAACGCCGACGACGCCGTCGATCGCCAGCGCGTGAAGGCCGCCATCGAGCAGGCGCTCGCATCGAAGGGATTCAAACAAGTCCCCGATCCGGCCGCGGCCGATTTCTTGGTGGACTATAAATTTGCTGTAAGACATGGGAACGCCACCGTACCCGTGGGCTATCCGGGCGCATATCCCGGCCTCGTTTGCGGACCGTTTCGCTGCTGGCAGTCCTGGGGCTATGGCCCTGCGTATGTCGGCTATGAAAATATCCGTTTCCGCGAAGGAACCATCGTCTTCGACTGGATCCAAAAAGAGAATAGACATCGCGTCTATCGCGCCGTGGGCGCAAAGCCGGTACGCCGCGATGCTTTCTCGCTCACGCAGAAGGATATCAACGGACTCGTCCATCAACTGCTAAAGGATCTGAAGCCCGGCAAGTAACGCGTTTCCGTGCTTTCTTCTTTCACTCGGCGGGGCAGGCATTCTTGTCTGTCTCTCCTACCTCTGTTCTCCTTGCCTCCATCACCCTCTGCCTCTATCCTTTTCTAGCTATGCTCCTCAAAGAACAAGTCGCTTTGATTACCGGCTCGGGCCGCGGCATCGGACGCGCCATCGCGAGGCTTTTTGCCACCGAAGGCGCTTCGGTATTCCTGGCCGCACGCACGGAAGCCGAGCTCGCAGCCGCGGCAAAAGAGATTTCCGGCATTGGCGGTCGCGCGCACTACTCCCTCGCCGACCTCGCGCACGAGGCCGATTGCACCCACCTCGTCGCAAAAGCCCGCGCACAATTCGGGAAGATCGATATTCTCGTCAACAACGCCGGCCAATACGGCCCTGTGGTTCCCGTGGAAGACTATCCACTCGCGGAGTTCGACAACGTCATCGCCGTACATCTCCGTGCCGCATTTCTCCTTAGCAAACTCATCCTCCCGGAAATGTACATGCGCGGCTCTGGCATCATTCTGAACATTTCAAGTCTCTCGGCCAAAGCGGCGTTCCCGTGGGGATCGGCCTATGCGGCGGCCAAAGCGGGCATGCTCGGCCTCACGCGCATCACCGCCGCCGAAGCCGCCCGCAAAGGCGTGCGAGTCAACGCCATCTGCCCCGGTCCAGTCACCGAAACGCGCATGTCCAAGGAATTAGGAAACACGCTCGCCACAAAACTCGGTGTCAGTGCCGAAGACCAGCTTGCCGGTTTTCTAAACACCATTCTGCAGGGCCGCGGCCAAACTGCCGATGAGGTCGCCCGCGCCGCGCTATTTCTCTGTTCGAATCAGTCCACCGCCATTACCGGCCAATCGATCAACGTCGATGGCGGCGCGGCGTTCTTCTGACGCTTTTTGTCAAGATTGGGGCCGGCTCCCCGCCTCGCGGTTCTCAAGGTTTGGAGGTTGGCAGGATCTGAATCGTATGCAACCAGGTCTCCACCAACCGGGGCCAGCCCGTAACTGGAAGCTCTGTTCGTCGAAGACCATAGCCG
Source organism: uncultured Acidobacteriota bacterium (assembly GCA_963718945.1). Lineage (GTDB taxonomy): Bacteria > Acidobacteriota > Terriglobia > Acidiferrales > UBA7541 > Acidiferrum. The sequence continues at coordinate 52,567 of CAVRAJ010000007.1, forward strand.
TGTCCGCCTTGCGCGTAAATGTGCATCTCCGCCGGAACCTTGGCGTTCTTCAACGCCATAAAATACACAACAGAGTTTTCCACGTGCACCGGATCGTCCTCGGCCTGCGCCAGGAAGGTGGGCGGCGTCTGCTCAGTCACATGGATGTCCGCATTGGACGCAAAGTTCTGCTCCGCGATGGCGAGATAACCCGGATAAATCACCACCGCGAAATCAGGCCGACAACTCAGTTCGTCCGCCGCATCGATCGGATCGTAGAGCCGTTTATCGAAGTGCGTGCTGAGCGCAGCCGCAAGGTGGCCTCCCGCAGAAAATCCGAGGACGCCGACGCGATGCGCGTCGATGCGCCACTCCGCTGCATGAGAACGAACGATGCCCAGCGCGCGCTGCGCGTCCTGCAGAGCGGCAGCGGATTTCGGATAAGGGCCGGTGTCCGGAACACGATACTTGAGCAAGATACACGTGATGCCCTGAGAGGTGAGCCAGTCGCATACTTCGGTTCCTTCGAGATCGATCGCCAGAATGCGATAGCCACCTCCGGGAAATACAAGGACGGCTGCGCCCGTGTTTTTGCCTTCGGGCGCGTAGAGAGTAAGCGTTGGGGTCGAAATATTACCGATTCGAATCACGCGCCTTTCGGCCACGAGATGGTCCTTCGCCGTCGTGGTGTCGCTCTCGGGCGGCAGATTAGCCGGAGCGCCCGGCGCTCGGTGCGGCCACACATCAATGATCGTGTGTCCGGGCCCGGGCGGCCAACCCGTCTTCTGCGCAAAGGAATTGGTGGACATCCAAGCGAAAGCAGCGAGAAGAATCAGAACGTGGCGCACCATGAACTCCTCGAATTTAAATTTCGCGCCGATGATGGTAACACGCCGCAAGGATTCCTCGGAATCCGCCCACTCCGCTTTCCTGGCGCCCACGATTCTTGGTAATTCGCCGAGCCTTTGCTATGCTCCTCGAATTCGTTTCCGTAAAAACGGAGTATTCATGCGCTCATTACAAATTTCGGTTCCTGCCGCGATTCTGGCTGCAGGCCTCGCGGTTTCCTTATTCGCCGGAGAAAAAGACAAGAAGGAAGCCGCCCCCAAGGAATCTCCGCGGCCATCCTATGAAATGCCTCAGCCCGAAAAAGAATCTCTCGATCTCGCGATGTATCAGAGCATTCGAATTGAAGCGCTCGCTCACTCCCATGTCATGGAGTATGCGTCCGCTCTGACCGACGGCATCGGCCCGCGCCTCACCGGCTCACCAAACCTAAAACGCGCCAACGAATGGACCCGCGATCAATTCGCGGCGATGGGCTGCAGCAACGCCCATCTCGAGGATTGGGGTGAGTTCGGCATGGGCTGGCAACAACTGAACACCTGGGTCCGCATGACATCGCCCGATACCGCCGTTTTCATCGCGCAAGCCGGGCCATGGTCCCCTGCAACGAAGGGCCCAATCACCGCTCCCGCCATTGGGGTGGACATCAAGACCGACACCGTCAACAAATCCACTCTGGCTGACGTCGAAAAGTACAAAGGAAAGCTCGGCGGAAAAATTGTTTTTCTCGGTGACATGCGCGAAGTAAAGCCGGTCGAGAAGCCTCTCTTCACCCGCGATGACGAGGAAGCCCTCAAGAAAATTCAGGAGTTTCCGCTTCATCTCGAAAATGAGGAATCGTTTTTTCAAATGTTTCTCAAAGCGCTGGAATTCAAGGAAAAGATTGGCCGTTTTCTCGCGGAGGAACAAGCCGTGGCCGTGATTGTGGCAAGCCGCGACGGCAGAAATAGCGGCGGCTCTGGCGGCACGATTTTCGATGACACCGGCGCGGCTTTCGGCTGGACCGTTTATCAGCGCGAACATGCCGATCCCCTGCCCATCGCCGTGACCGCCGTGGAAAATTACGGCCGCGTCTATCGACTGCTCAAAGCCAGGGTTCCTGTAACCATCGAGATGAACATTGATACGAAATTCACAGGCGACCATGAGCACGGCTTCGACACCATCGCTGAAATTCCCGGTACTGACCCGAAACTCAAAGACGAAGTCGTCATGGTCGGTGGCCACCTCGATTCTTGGGCGTCGGCCACCGGAGCCACTGACAACGGCGCCGGTACGGTCGTCGCCATGGAAGTGATGCGCATCCTGAATGCGCTGAACGTAAAGCCGCGGCGCACCATTCGTGTCGCGCTTTGGACCGGTGAAGAAGAAGGTGAATTCGGCTCCTACGGCTACGTCAAGCAGCACTTCGGCTACGTTCCTCGCTCGACGGATCCCGACCAACTGAAAATTACGGAATACGACCGGGAAGCCGCCGGACCAATCCAGCTCAAGCCGGAACATCAAAAACTGTCCGCGTATTTCAATCTGGACAATGGCAGTGGGAAAATTCGCGGAGTTTATTTGCAAGGGAACGCGGCAATCGCGCCGATTTTCGCTCAGTGGATCGAACCGTTGAAAGATCTCGGAGTCACCACGCTGACGATGCGCGACACCGGCGGCACGGATCACGAAGCGTTCGATGCCGTCGGGCTTCCCGGATTCCAATTCATCCAGGATCCGCTGGATTACGGTTCGCGCACGCATCATTCGAACATGGACACCTACGAGCGCCTGCGACCTGAAGATCTGGCCCAGGCCGCGCTCGTCGAAGCCACCTTTGTCTACAACGCAGCAATGCGCGATCAGATGCTTCCCCGCAAACCGCTCCCGCATCCGGAGCTCGAACCCAAGCGTACTCAGCCGCTGAAAAACGTAATGCCCGGCGCGGAAATCAAAGACTAGCCGGCGCTTCCAACAGGACCGCGATTACTCGTCGCCGGTTCGGCCGCAAAACTGGCCCGGGCGCCGAACAACGATCTGCGAAAGTATTTTCGTGCACGTGCAATCCGCGTTTCGTTATGTTAGAAGCCCAAGCGGGATGAACGTGTCCGCTTCCACAACTGCTATTGGCTTAGGCGCGCGCCGCCGCATTGCGTGGCGCCTTCTGCCGTTTCTCTTCACTCTTTTCGTCATCGCGTTTCTCGACCGCGTGAATGTCAGCTACGCGGCCCTCGAAATGACGCACGACCTCGGCTTCAGCAACAGCGTTTTCGGTTTCGGCTCAGGAATATTTTTTGTCGGTTATTTGCTATTCGAAATCCCCGGCTGCCTCATCGTCGAGCGCTGGAGCGCGCGCAAATGGTTCGCCCGAATCATGATTACCTGGGGACTCGTCACCGTTCTGATGGCGTTCATTCGAACGCCCGTGCATTTCTACGCCGTCCGAATCCTTCTCGGCGTCTGCGAATCCGGCTTCTTTCCCGGCATCCTTGTTTACCTCACACACTGGTTCCGCGCGGAAGACCGGGCAAAAGCCTGCGCGATGTTCATGATTGCGATTCCCGTCGCCAACATTATCGGTTCGCCGCTCGGCGGCTGGCTGCTCGGAGTGCGCTGGTTTGGTTTGCAGGGATGGCGCTGGCTGTTCATCTTGGAAGGAATTCCCGCGATTGTGTTTGGCATTATTACGATTTTTTATCTCACGGACTGGCCGCGCGAGGCTGGCTGGCTCCCGCTAGAAGAACGCAAGTGGATCATCGCCGAACTCGAGAAGGAAGCGCTCGCGAAAAAAATGGCGCGCCCTTACAAAACCTGGGAAGCTCTGCGCCAGCCCGCGGTTATCCGATTGACCTTCATTTATTTCTTCGCCGTCAGCAGCATTTACTCGCTGACGATCTGGCTTCCAACATTTCTAAAACGCGCTTCCGGCAGGTCCGACCTCTCCGTGACGATGCTTTCGATTATTCCTTATGTCGCCGTGCTGCTCGCCATGATTTTCAACGGCTGGCATTCCGACCGCACCAACGAGCGTCGTTGGCACACGGCAGTTCCCCTCACGCTTGGCGCCGCCGCATTTGCGCTGACGATTCTTTCAGGATCGCATTTCTGGTTTGCGTTTGTCTGTCTGACGGCCGCTTCCAGCGCCAACGCTTTTCTCCCGTCTTTCTGGCCCGTTCCTTCAGCGTTCCTCGGCGAATCGGCGGCGGCCGCGTCCATTGGACTTATCAATTCGATCGGAAATCTCGGCAGCCTTGTGACACCATCTGTAATTGGTTATTTTCTGGACAAAACGCACTCGTTCGCGCCGGGATTTCTCTATGTGATTGTGAGCCTGCTCATTGCCATCTATCTGATTCTGACTCTGCGGATGCGCCCTGGCGAGGGCGCGCCTCAAGCGTAGTGTTTCCTCGGCTCGCGAGTCTCCGTAACTGTAGCTATTCATATATTAGGACCACGATCGGGTCAACGCGGGTGGCGCGGCGAGCCGGCAGATAACGGGCATTAGCGCTGATCTCGATAGCTAGAGTGAGTACGGGGACGGCCGTGAAGCCCCCGTATTTGCCGAGCATCTGCAAGGCAAATTTCAGATCCTGCCGCAAGGTGTGAATCTAACGCATCCAGAACATGCAGTGTCCAAATTGTTAGACAATGCAGAAGGCGCGTGATGAGCGGCCGAATTGTCGCCAATAACAGTTCATTTGCAGCTAGTGGTATTCGTTTTTGTAAACAGTTCCCGCTTTCATGACGAATTTCACGCGCTTGAGCTCGGTGATGTCCTTAAGGGGGTCGCCGCTGACGGCCACGATATCCGCCCACTTGCCTGCTTCGATGGTGCCGGCCTTATCGCTCCAGCCGAGAAGCTCGGCGGGAACGATGGTCCCCGCACGAATGGCTTGCATGGGCGACATTCCATAGTTGGCGTAGTAGACGAACTCTTCCGCTTCGTTCACTTCTTTCCAATCGAAGCCGCCGGCGTCGGTTCCTAGAGCGATTTTTACGTTCTTCTTCAGGGCTTTTTGAAACGCGATTTTCTCGAGGTCCACCATTTTCACCCAATTGCCCCCTCGACCAGGCGCGACATACGCGCCGACAGTAATGGTCGGAACCCAGTAGACGCCCCGTCTTGCCACCTCATCCAGCTCCGCATCCGTGAAGCCGTCGCCATGCTCGATGGTATCGACGCCGGCGCGCAACGCGGCGGCAATTCCATCGGAACCGATGCAGTGAGCGGCGACTTTTTTGCCGAGGCGGTGCGCTTCGTCGACGATAGCCTTGGCTTCTTCGTCCGTGAAATTCACCATGCTGTGAAGCACGCCGTCGTCTTCAAAGCGGTAGCGGCGGTCGGAGTAATACTTGATCCAGTCCGCGCCATACATAACCTGTTCGCGGACGGCTTTGCGCGCGCCTTCCACTCCGTCGACATACTGCACCCCTGTCGGAACTTTCAATTCCCACGAATAACCGAGCAGCGGATACATGCCCGTGGGAGCCATGGCGCGCGTAGCAACCTGCATGCGCGGACCGGGCACTTCACCTCTGGCGATGGCAGTCTTGACGTCAACGTCGGCATACATGGCGCCTTCGGTCTCAACGTCACGCAACGTGGTGAAACCGTGGTCGAGGGCGATGCGGGCGTTGCGCGCCGCGAGAATCGCGCGGTAGGGAGTGGATTCTTTTAAGAGTTGCACGTCGTAATCGTCCGCGGTGATGTCGCCGTTAAGAAGAACATGCGTGTGAACATCGGCGAATCCGGGGAGCACAGTGGCTTTCGAGAGATCGATTACTTCCACGCCTGCGGGTGGCGTGCCTCCTGCAGTTACGGAAACAATCTTGTCGCCTTCGATGACGATAAGGGCGTTGAGGACCGGCGTGGCGCTCTTGCCATCGATAAGCCGGCCGGCTCGGATGGCTATTTTCTCCGCGGGAGTCTTGACTTTTTCCTGCGCCCGGCTTGCAGGGCAGAGCAAGAGTATCAGTCCCAAAGCAACACTCGTCAGCGTGGATGGTTTATTTCTCGGGGTCATGACATTCATCTCGTTGCTCCTCATTAGAGTCCTTCCTTGGCATGGTACGGGCGCAAAGAGTAGCACAGGACCGAAGGAGGTCTCACTCGCCACTCGATCCGCCTGGAGATATTTGCTCGAGCTGAAAAAAATCTTGACAGCCAGCCCGGCGGGACATATACAGAGACCTAGTTGTCTAGACAACTGGGGGACGAAGTGGACTCGCTCAATCTGGACCGTCAAAGTGTTGTCCCACTTTACTTCCAGATTCAACAGCAACTCCTCCAGCATATCCGTTCTGGCCGCTTCAAGCCGGGGAAGCCGCTTCCCTCCGAGGAGATAATTTCCAGGCGGCTGCGCGTTAGCCGGATGACCGCCCGCCAAGCGCTCAAATCTCTTTGCAGCCAGGGCGTCGCTTATAGCCAACGCGGAAAAGGCACCTTCGTTGCCGAGACCAAGCTGGAAAAAAACTTCCGCCAGGTTCTTTCCTTCACCGAAGAGATGGAGGCTCGTGGTTCCCGCCCGCATTCAAAGGTTACGTCCTTCGACGTGGTTTCTGCCGGCGGAGCGACGGCCGAGGCATTGCGCCTCTCCCCTGGCGAGAAGGTGATCCGATTGCAGCGCGTTCGAATGGCGGATTCGTTGCCCATGGGCGTCGAGTCTACCTGCCTCCCTCTCCGCCTCTGCCCAGATTTGCTCGAAAAATTCGATCCGGGCACTTCGTTGTACCGCACCTTGGCCGAGGTCTACGAAATTCATATCGTGCAAGCAGACGAGGTCGTGGAGGCCGGCCTAGCGAGTTCCGAAGAAGCACGACTCCTGCAAATTTCGAAGGGAAGTCCCGTTTTTCTGTTTACGCGAACGGCTTACGTGGAGAGCCGGCAAGCCGTCGAATACGTGAAGTCCACATTCCGCGGTGACCGTTACAAGATTACGAATCAGTTGAGGCGGCAAGGCAACGGCAATTCTTCAGGGGGTGGGAAGTGGAAACAGGGTTAGGGGTATCCGAGACGCGGAAGAAATATTGGGGCTCTTCTGCGTCTAAGGTGGGTGTGGAACGGAGGAGAGATTCTATGAGAAGAATAGCAAGCAATTGTCTGGGCCTGTTTTTGTTCCTGCTTGGCTTGAGCGGAGCATGTTTCGGGCAGAACGTCACCGGAACCATATCCGGGACGGTGGCCGATTCCAAGGGCGGAGTGGTGCCGAACGTTAGTGTCACCGTTACCAACGCAGACCAGCAAGTCGCCGTTCGCACAATGACAACAGACGAGCGGGGCCAATTCGTCGCGGCGCAACTGCCGGTGGGACGCTACAACGTGTCTGTAGACGCTGCTGGATTCAAGAAGACCACGCGGACGAACATCGTTCTAAACGTCGACGACAGAGTGGCAGTCAATTTCACACTGGAAGTGGGGACCGTGAATGAAAGTGTGAGCGTGGAAGCAAATGCCATACAGGTGGATACGCAGAGCGCGACGGCCACGGGGGTGATTACGGGCACGCAACTGCGAGAACTGTCACTCAACAGCCGGAACTACGCTCAACTTGTGCTTTTGGTGCCTGGCGCTTCCGATTCCGGCAATTTTGACCAGATTTTTCCCGGAGCAACTGCTCCCCTCGGCACAAACCTGATGAGTTTTCAAATCAATGGCAATCGCCGCGAGGAAAACAATTGGCAGGTGGACGGAGCCGACAACATTGACCGCGGGTCGAACCTGACGCTGCTCTCCTTCCCCAGTATTGACGCGATCAGCGAATTCCGCGTGGTTCGCGGGGCTTACGATGCAGAGTCCGGCCGTTCCGCAGGGGCGCAAATCAACGTCATTACCCGCTCGGGGTCCCGTGACGTTCACGGCGGCGCGTACGAATTTTTCCGCAACGACATACTCAACGCCAACAGTTTTTTTAACAACGCGACGAACCCCGTCACTCCGCGGCCGAAGCTGCGCTACAACGACTTTGGCGGAACGATCGGCGGTCCGGTCTGGATACCCAAAATCTACGAGCAGCGTAACAAAACTTTCTTTTTCTTCTCCGACGAGGCCCGGCGCATCGTCACCTACTCGAATCCCACTGCATCGGTACCTTATTCCGGAATGGCCAACGGACAGTTCGACCATGTCGTTTGCACGCAATGGGCGAACAGCAACGGGACGCCTGGCGCTTGCACCGCGTACGGCACGAGCATTCCGAGTACTGACATCAACCCAGTCGCTGCCGCTTACGTCAAAGACCTCTTCTCCAAGTTCCCACAGCCTAATGCCGCTACTGCCGCTAGTCCCTTCACTGACATAACCACGCTGGGGAACATATTCAACTTCCGGGAAGACATGGTAAAGATTGATCAAGTGTTTGGCCCGAAGCTGACCGTGAACGGAAAGTTCCTGCACGATACCAATCCGACGGTCGAGGCCGGGGGCCTCTTCACCAGCATGCCCATCAACGGCATCGCGACGACATCTACGCACTCGCCGGGACACCAATACAACATCGCCGCTACATACACCCCCAGCGCGAAATTGGTAATCGAGGCGGGCTACCGCTATTCTTACGGGGCGATCCTAAGCAGCGTGATCGGTGCCGAGAATTTCTCGCAATCGCCGGACGTCCAGACCGCTCTGGCCAACGTGCTGCCTTTCGAGAATTTCCTGGGCCGCGTGCCGAGCATTACGCTAACTGGCGGAACCGGTATCGCCGACTTCGGCCCCTACAACGATTACAATGTCAACAACACGATATACGGCAACATCACCAAAGTCGTTGGCTCCCACACGCTCAAGTTTGGAGCCATCTACTATCACTACAACAAACATGAGAACCAGTTGACTGGCAGCAACAACGGGGCGTTCTCGTTCGACGCGCAGAATGCGCCAACGTCGACGACGATGTTCAACGGAAACCCTGTTTGCACCGGGACGGCCGCAACGGGCGGCACTTGTCCGTTTTCGTTCGAGCAGTCGTATGCGAATTTCCTGCTCGGGCAAACCAGCACGTTCGCGCAGGCCTCGTTGGACGTGACCGCCAACATTTTTGACAACCAGTTTGAGTACTATGGCCAGGACACCTGGCGCGTTCGGAAAAATCTCACCGTTACCTTTGGCATCCGGCACTCGTTCTTCCGGCAGCCCACCGACGCGAGCGGCGCGGGAGGCACCAGCCGTCTCGTCAATTTTGACCCCGCGCTTTACAATCCTTCCGAGGCGCCCTGCATCACAGCTTCCGGCGCCATGGACGTAACGCTACTCAACGGAGTTCCAAACAGCAGCGCTTGCAATCCGAACTACAACCCTCTGAATGGCCTTATTTTTGCCGATCCGCCCACATTCAATGGATTTGTCGGCACGAAGTCACCGTTCGGAAGCAAGGTCGGCACAGAGTTCGATAAAGCCATCGCACCCCGCTTCGGAATCGCCTGGGATCCGCGTGGAGATGGGCGGACATCTGTTCGCGCCGGCTACGGCATGTACTTCGATAATGGACTTGAGTTTGGCAATCCGGAACTCAACGTCGGACTTAGCCAGGGATTCCTGACGAACCTGAGCATCAACCGCAGCACACTTTCGGATCCGACCAGCGCAACCACCACGGCTGCGACCACGACGCCGTTCACCATTCAATCGAGAATGCCGATTGATTACAAGTCTCCCTACTCGCAGCAGTGGAGTTTGGACGCCCAGCATCAATTCGGAACATCGTGGCTGGTCGACGTAGGCTACTACGGCAGTAATGGTATACATCTTCCGGGTTTCGAGGATTTGAATCAGCCTGCCGTCGCATCCTATTTGAACTGCACGGCCGCGGCTCCTTGCACCGCGGGGCCTGCTCCCACGGCTGCGGACCAGGTGGTCATCACAGGACCCATCAACGGCACGACAAACTCGAACAAGCTGGCGGTGCTGAGACCATACGTTGGGTATGGACCCGGCCTGTTCTTCGTGGACCTGTTCACGTCGAATTACAACTCTCTGCAAACCCAGGTGCAGAAGCGTTTCTCCGGCAACTCGATGGTCAACATTTCGTACACGTGGTCACACGGATTAACGACTGATCCCGCCGACCGCAGCACCGGAGGCAGTGCCCTGCCCCAGGTGACGGGCGACCTTCGCAACAATTACGGTCCAAACATTGCCGACCGGCGGCACGTGCTGACGGCAAACTTTGTTTGGGAAATACCGTGGGCGCGCAACCTGCATGGCGCCGCCGGACACGTTCTTGGAGGCTGGCAGTTCTCCGGCGTGCAGACATTTCAAACGGGTCTGCCTTTGACGGCAACGTTGAGCAACGGCGGCTGCGCTGCCGGGACCGGCGCGACGTGCAACGATCCCACCGGCGCGGGCTGCCTGTTGGGCGCGTCACCCCTGGGTTGCCGCCCAAATCAGATTGGCAACCCCAACGCGAATGCTCCGCACACGTACGCCAATTGGTTTAACGCGGCGGCGTTTGCGGTGCCAGATGCTACGCAGACGACGGTTACTACCGAACGTCCTGGAGCGATTCGTGGACCGGGTTTCTGGCGAACCGACCTCTCGCTATTCAAGAACATGAAATTTGGAGAGCACGTCACCGGCCAGTTGCGCTGGGAGACGTTCAATACTTTCAACCACACCAACCCCATCTGCTGCGCTTCGACCAGCTTCACCTCTACGCTTTTCGATAAGGTGACTTCAACGCGAGATCCGCGCATCATGCAGCTCGGACTCAAGCTCAACTTCTGATTAGCTGAATTTTATTCAAGCGTCGCGGCGCCGGCAGCGAATCAAGCTACCGGCGCTGTTTTTTTGGAGATTATCGAAAGTTAGTCGGCTCGAAGCGCCTGAATCACGTCCACGCGCGCGGCACGGGCTGCCGGAAGCGCGGAGGCGATGACGGCTGCTGCCAGCAGCACGAGCGCCGAACCGATGACCGGCAAAGCGCTCGGCATACGCACGTCGAGGAAGTAGCTGCCCGCAAAGCGGGCGAGAATATACCCACCGGCTGCGCCCGCAGCTACCCCGGCGACGGCCATCACGGCGCCTTCCCGGATAACCCCAGCCAAGAGGCGCTGCGGCGGCGAGCCAAGTGCGAGGCGAATGCCGAATTCGCGCGTGCGCGCGCTAACCGAAAACGCTAGAACCCCTGCGACGCCAACCAGAGCAATGGCCAGAGCGACACCCGCGAAGACACCGAAGACGACGGTATTGAGGCGATCCGGCGTAAGAACTTCCGCGCGAATGTCCTCGAGCGTGGCGGCGCGCTCGACGGGCTGGTCCACGGACATATCGCGAATTATTTTCGTAATCGGAGTGACGAGCGAATAGGGATTCGCGTGCGTATGAATGAAAAGTCGCCCGCCCCAAATCTCTCCCTGATCGAAGGGGCTGTAAACGGTGAGCGTGGGACCGGGGACCACGTGATCGTCGTCAATATCGGCGGCGACGCCGACGATGCGGCGCGGCGCGGTGCTTATGTCGACGAACTTCATCACCGGGTCGGTCCAATAGACGTGACGATTGACAGGGTCTTCGCCGGGGAACATGCGCTTCGCGAGCGTTTCGCTCACGATGACGACGGGCTCTTTGCTTTGGCCATCTAGATCATTGAAATCACGTCCGGCAACGAGCGGAACGCCGAGCGCCGCGAAGAATCCGGGAGAGATGCCTCGCAGTTGCGCGCGAGGATCTTCTTCGCCGGGAGCGTGGGTGTGGCCGTCGGCCGAAAATTCAAAGCCCGGACCGAAGATACCAGCATCACGCCACGGAACAACGATACCGAAAGCAGTCTTATCCACGCCGGGAAGTTCGTCAATGCGCCGCATGGATTCTTTGTAAAAGTCGGCCACTTGCTGAGGAGTTTTTCCGTAAGACACGGCAGGGACGTTGACGGCGAGGACGTGACGCACGTCGAGGCCAGTACGCGCGGCCTGCATCGACAGAAGCGTTTTGAGGAGCATGCTCGCTCCGGCGAGAAGCATGAAAGACGCCGCGATTTGCGTGACGGCGAAAATGCGCAGGCGGCGATTCGTGCTCCCAGTGATGCGCACTCCCCCGCTGGTCAGGCCGGGCGTTTGCGAGGTGTTCGCGGTAGGAAGATGCGGGACGTAGGCAAGCAGAATAGCGGCGATGACCGCAAGCAGGGCTCCAACCCAGAGCATGCTCGAGTCCACCGTGAGATCGAGCGCCCGAACGGAGAAGCGTGAGGCATAGCGCGCGAGCACAGCAAGAAGCGGCCGGGCAATGATGACGCCGAGCGCGGCGCCCGCAACGCAAAGAATGAGGCTTTCCGCTAGTAACGTGCGGCGCAAGGCGCCGGCGCTGGCGCCCAGCGCGGCGCGGATGGCGAGCTCGCCTTCGCGCCGGACACTTCGCGCAAGAATCAAATTGGCCACGTTCGAACAGGCAATGATGAAGACGAGTCCCGAGGCGACAAGAAGCACGAGAAGAACAGTACGAGCGCCAGAAGTGATTTGATCGCGAAGGAGCTTGGCGTCAATGCGGTAGTCGCCTTGTGCGGAATACGCCTCGGGATGGTCTTTCTTCATCGTGCCATAAACGGTGCGAAGTTCTGCGCGTGCTTGATCGAGCGTGACCCCCGGAGCGAGGCGGCCAAAGAGTTCCGTCATGCGATGGACGCGGCCCGTAACCATGGTGGCGGAAAGGTGATGCGGGCTAGTGACGATGTTGGCGATGATCTCGGTTTCTGCTGGATAAGGTACGGAGGGCTCGAGAACTCCGATGATGGTGGCGGAACGAGTGCCGAGACGGACAGTCTTGCCGATGACGGTAGGATCGGCTTTGAGTGTGTCTCTCCAGAACCGATATGTCAGCACGGCAGCCCCGGCAGCCTTGGGACCGTCATCCTGAGGACCGAGAAGCCGGCCCAGGACGGGATGGAGGCCCATCACTTCGAAATATGTGCCGCCGACAACGCCGGCGCGAACTTCGCGTGGTTCGCCAAGACCGATCATGGTGAAACCAATAACGGAGAAATCGCCGAATTCGGTGACGGATTTTATGCTGGCTTTGATGTCCTGGATCTCCGGAACCGAGAAGTTCACATTTTCGCTGCCGATACCCATGGCGCTCTGGCGAATGTAAATGAGGCGATTCTCGTCGGCGTTTACCAGCGGACGAAGGAGCACGCCGCGCACCAGGCTGAAGATAGCCGCGTTGGCACCGATGCCGAGCGCGAGAGTGAGCACAACCGTAATCGCAAGACCCTTCGTGCGAGTGAGCGAACGGAATGCAATCTTCAGGTCACTCAGGAACAACTCCGGCTTGAAATTCATCGTCACTTCTCCTAACTCGATTTAATCAACGCATCCGCAATACCACATCTTCCGAGGTAGCCTACTTGCGCAAGGGAATGAGCGCGCGTATCCGTGCGTCGCGCAAGAAAAGGCCCGCCCACACGAGCACGCCCAGTGTGACTGTCATGATGAATGATAGATCGCCGACGCGAACGTTGGTAGCCGTTGCGCCGCCAAGATAGCCTGTCATCAGAATGGCGCCAAGAATCGCGGTGCGTGGAATTACATACACGACGCAACACGCGAATTCGATTATTCCCAGTGTAAAAATGAGATGTTCGGGATATCCGTAATGCACGAATCCCTGCAAGACGGGAGCCGGCTTGATTAGCTTGAGCACCGCGCTGAAGAGCATCAATAGTACGGGTATGGCACTGATGACGCGCCCGATCCATAGCATCTTCTTCGAGATTGGCGCGCTTGCTTCCATCCATTTCCTCCCCTTTACGCCGACCCTGGTTCAGCTTGTGACGTTTGCCTCACCCGGACTTTGTTCCCCTTGCAAGAGCACAGCATGCTGTGCCCTATTTCGCAAGAAGTCCAGTATTCATACCCGATCTTCTGTTCCCGCTTGTCCGCGTTTGCTTTCGCTGCCCCAAGCACGCAATCAAGCGTCCCCCCGCACAAATCGTTATGCGGCCGCCTCCGCCGCCTGCTCGCAGTTCAGAATCCATGGAATGCCGAATTGATCCACCAGCATGCCAAAACGCGCCGACCAGAACGTTTTCTGAATCGGCATCGTCACTGTACCGCCCTGCTCCAGTTCATGGAATATGCGTTCCGTCTCCGCCGGGTCTTTGACGCTCACTGAAACGGAAAACCCTTGCGGCGCTTGATAGCGGTCAGGCGGTGGGTCAGAACCCATCAGGATCATCCCGTCCCCTAACTTCAGGGCAGCATGCATGACCTTGCCCTGCCATTCGGCTGGCATCTGTTTCGACATCGGCGAATCCCCAAATGTCGTGATTGCCTCGATCTCACCTCCCAGGCACTTTTGATAGAACTTGAATGCTTGCTCGCATTGCCCGTTGAATAACAGATAGGGACTCAATTGCATGTTGCCCTCCTTAAGCTATATGTGACGTTCTGTTCCAGCTTTTGTTTCCGCTCGACCTCTGCAACTCTTTCTCCGTGACTTCACGCCTCACTGGGATGGCTAGATTCCACGCCGTCCTTTTCCGATCCGGAAAAGTCAGTTTGCCGATCTTACTTGATTACTTGCATATTGCAAGTGAAAATAGGATAGTATGGAAATATGCCCAAAAAGAAGACCGAGCCAAAGCGGCGGTCCGCGTGCCCGCTCAATGCTTCTGTGGAAATGCTCGGAGATCGTTGGTCGCTCTTGATCCTGCGAGACATGATGCTGCGTGGATATCGGACCTTCAAGGAATTTCTGCGCTCGGATGAAAAAATCGCCAGCAATATTCTGGCGGACCGGCTACGCAGGCTGGAATCTTACGGAATTATCGCCACGGAACCGGACGCATCTGACGGCCGAAAGGTGCTCTACTCGCTCACAGCCAAAGGCATCGATCTCGCACCGGTGCTGGCGGAAATGGTTTTGTGGGCCGCGCGGCATGAAGAGACCGGAAACCAGGCGCTCGTCCGCGAAATGCGCAGCGACAAAGAGAAACTCATTGCTGCCGTGCGGCAAAGATGGACGAAAGAACATGGCGCGCCACGAGTTTTAGATCGGTCCAGGCCTTGAAGACAAGGCTGCGGAGAGCACCAACAATTCGCGTTAGGATGAGTTCCTGCGTGGCTGGTCCCGCGGCAAAACTACCTATGGGTTCAGCCATGTTTTTTTCCTTCAGCCTCCCTTTGGGGGCTTTCAGGTCGCGCAAAGAGTCGTGCAAGCGGTCGAGCCTCTGCTCCCAGGCCATTCGATAGTTCTCAACCCAATCGCCAACGTCCTCCGGGGGGCGGCCTGGATGCGGCAGGGACGCCACTGGGCGGCGCGTCCACGCCTAATAAGTCGTCCTGCATGTTCAAGGAATTTAAGGTGCCTGGAGATCGCCGGCAGGCTCATCTCTAAAGGCTCGGCGAGCTCGGTGACAGTGGCTTGGCCGGACATCAGAGGAGCGAGAATGGCGCGGCGGGTGGGGTCCACCAGGGCGGCGAAAGTGGAAGAGAGTTGGTCAGCAGGCATCGTATTTAACCTACTGGTTAAATACGATCGGGCGGATTCCTTGTCAAGAGCCTTGCGACAATGGCGATTGCCTGAAGCTGGAATCGCACAGTCTGCACAAATAGAAAAGGGCCAGCCGCTCTCTCAGGACGGCTGGCCCTTTTCTTTTCGTTGCTATGCGGAAGCTGCATCAATCCTGAAGGAGGCAGGCTGGGCAGCTCCGCGTGTGCTCTAGCAAATGCCAGAAACTTGCTGGCGGCTCAACGAGCCGGAGCTGAACCCGGGCGGTGGAACGGCCGGCGGGCTATGTCCTCCACGGCGTTAACACCGCGCCGGGCTATATCGACCACGGGATTCTGGCTGTCCGCAACGCGCTGAACGCCCATTTCCCAAACCTTCTGCATCATGTAAAGACTCATCACCACGAATGCGATGGCAGCAAATCCCACGGCAAACAGCGCAAAAGCCGCCAGCAGCTCACGCACGAAGTACAGTTGCAGCGCGAGCACAACCCCCAGAAACCACCACATCCATTTCCGATTGCTGTCTTTGGTCTTCATCTTCCCTCTGTTGTGAATCCCCATTTGTTTATCGACCTGTGCTTTAGATGCGGGGGCTATGTTAATTGGTCCAGTCCCTTGCACCTGTACTATTTGACACCATGAGGCTCCTAAACGCGATAGTACAGAAGATACATTTTGGGGCCCAAACTAGCTGTCTGGTACTCTTATGACCCACTTTGAAACGAGTTAAATCGCTTAGAATCAGTAGATTATATATCGCTAACTTTTCGCCTCTCTCTTCGCCAGTTTTTCGCTGTACGCGACAGTGCGCACCTGACCTTCCGTACAGGAGTACAGGTGCGCTTTCTCCCCCTAATTGGTGAGCGGAAAGGCCAATCCATATCAAAGATTCAAAGCGATGGGCGGCGCCTTTGGGTTGAATAGTGATCAGGCTCCTGGCGAGATAGGTTTTTAAAGCGCAAATCGCGCTGCCCAGGATTTGCATGCCCGGGCAGCGCGATCGTTTGCTTCAGGAGAGAAGAGTTAGACTCTCTTTAAGAGGCGAGTGATCCAGACGAGGATGACCGCACCAATAAAGGCCACGATGATTGCGCCGAGCACTCCTCCGCCAGGCCAGAGGCCCAAGTGGCTGAACACCCACCCACCGACTAGCCCTCCGAGAATGCCGAGAATGATGTCAACGAGCACACCGTAGCCGCCCCCTTTCATAACGAGTCCGGCGAGCCAGCCAGCAATAAGTCCAACGATGATCCAAGTGAGGAAATTCATGCAACGCCTCCTTCGTTTAGTTCCGGATAAACCAGGGGTGAGCGAGATTCATTTAGAAGACACCCTTGCCGAATGTCAAGCGTATACCGGTTGAGAGGAGCAGGTCGTTCTTTTTGAAGCCAGGGAGGGGATCGCTGAGGTAGCGGTCACTATAAGTGACTTGCCAACTGAGCCAGTTCTTGAGCTTGGTGGCCGCGGTAGCGTCAAACTGGAAGCGAAAGCTGCCGGTGTCCGAGACGTTGGGAAAAAGGCTGAACTGTTCGGTGAGTGTAGTGCGGTTATTGATTTTGGTGTTGAAGGTTTCGCCGAGGTCGACTTCGCCATTCTTGCGAGTAACAGCAGCCGTAGCAGGAGTCGTTGCGGTAGCGGCGATGGCTCCGAAAAAGTCCTGGTCAAAGTCGCCGCCGGCAAAAGCATCGAAGGTGGTGGCCTTCGTTTTGATGACGTGGTAGCCGAGCCCGCCGCCAAGGACGTTGCGCAAATCGAGATCCTGGAATTGATCGTACTCGAAGTCCGTGAAGCCGAAAACGAAAAGGCGCTCGCTGACGTTCAGGTCACCGCGAACTCCGCCGCGAATGGCATGGGCCGTGGTGGAGCTGACGCCGTTGATGGTGCTATCGGCGTAGATAGCGGTGGTATAGACGGAGATTTTGTCGCGTTCCGTGACGCGGGCAGCTTTGCCGGAGAGCGAATAGGTGAGCGAGTCTGAATTGCCCCTGGTGAGGCTGAGGCCGGTGTCCAGGAGACCGCTCCAGAAATCGGTGAGGTGGGGATGGCGGAGGCGCTCGATTTGATCGTCGTAGATTTTTTCCTCGGCGTCGTCGCGGACGCCGACGACATCATCTCTGGAAGCGGTGATGGCCCCGGTATCTTTGGTGGCGACTTCAAACTTGCCATCGGCGGTGGTGACAGTGCCGACGACGGTTTGCCCATCCTTGAGAGCGAGATGGAGAGTTTGCGAGGAAACGATGGAGGTGACCGCATCCCACTGGATGTTGACGTCGCCGGCGAGATCGGTCTTGATTAGAAGAGTTTTCGCATCGGACTTGACGATGGTTCCCGTCAGCCGGTCCCCATTTTTGAGAGTTACCTGATCGGCTGGAGTTGCCGTTGCGAAGACGCACAAAAACACAGCCACGAAAAAGCTTCGAAACACTATTTTTCTCCCCTCAGTAGAGTCCACGTGAGTCAAGCTTACGTACGCAAAGCGGCAGGGCCTTCTCTGGGCGCAGGCAGGCTTCTTTACTCTTGCGTAACTTCTCTTACGAAGCTCAGACATTGTAACGAAGGTGGGGTGGAAACCCAACGACATTATCAGGGAGAAAGCGGCGCAGGAGCGAAAGCGGGAGACGTGGCTTTCGGGCTTCCTGTATACTGCCTCGTTCGAGGCGATGGACTTATTGCGATTACCCCGGTGTGACCAGACAGCGTGATGACGCCAGTGCTCGCGTTCCGATGTCCGATTAGGTGAGACCTGCGCGGGTCTCACTGGATTAAAAACAATCATTGAACTTGGGAGACTCCATGGCCTTGCGAACTCGACTTTACACACTTCTTTTGTTCGTGGCCCCGCTTCTCTGTTGCGCATGCGGCAAGGCACCGGAAGAGAGGGGATCGCCGGGACACGCGGGGACGCCAGCGCGCCCGACGATTGTGTTCATGACGGACTTCGGCACGGCCAACGATGCGGTAGCGATCTGCAAGGCCGTGATTGCGAGCATTGCGCCAGATGCGCGGTTGATGGATATCACGCATCAAGTGACGCCCTTCCACATTGAAGAGGGCGCGCGATTTCTGGCTGGCGTAACTCCTTACTACCCGGCTGGCACGATTTTCCTTGTGGTGGTAGATCCCGGAGTCGGGACTTCGCGGAAGGCTGTGATGGTGAAGTCGAAGAAGGGCCAGTATTTTGTACTGCCCGACAATGGATTGATTACGCCTGTGATCGAGCGGGACGGGCTGGACTCGGCGAGGGAAATTACGAACACAGCGTGGATGCGGCAGCCGCAGGTCTCCTCGACATTCCATGGCCGGGACATTTTTTCGCCGGCAGCCGCGCATCTTGCGGAAGGCTGGGACTTCACGATGGCCGGACCCGTGGTTCCGCAACTTGTGCAGCTCACGAAGAAAGTTTCCAGCACGTCGGAAAAGGGGATCGACGGCGAAATTATTGGATTGGATGATCCTTTTGGATCGCTCATCACGAACATTCCGAGCGACGAGTTTAAGAAGCTGGGTTACGGAGTCGGGGACAAAATCATCGTGCAGCTCGATAAGAAGCCATTTAGCGTGCCTTACATGAAGACGTTTATGGATGTGCCCGTGGGAGAGCCGCTGCTATACATCGATTCGCGCGGGCGTATCGGGTTGGCGTTGAACCAACGGAACTTCTCGCAGGTTAATAAGATTGCGCCTCCAGGGACGATTTTCATTCCGCGGAAGGGCCAATCAACTTCTCCCATACGATGACGTGGTCTCAAACCACGAAGTGTGGTCTCACGCCCCCTCAAGCTACAAGTCAGTGAAATCCGTTCCTGGCCAATTGCCCGGACAGCATTGCGTCCCCTGCGCCCGGCTTCTTGTCATCTTTTCCCCAAGTGTAGTAGAGACCAAGATAAGCGTAGTTCTCCGTTTGCCCGGCGATGGAGTGTCCATACGCGAAAAGGAATTGGATATCTGGATTCTTAAAGTGGTAATAACCGCCTGCATCAATCAGAGTCGAAGACTGTGTTTGAGGAGCTGCCAATCCTTCCCGGGCGTGAGAAAAGACTTCCGCTCCCAGCTCAAGCTTTTTGTTGATCTTCCGCTTCACGAGAAATCCGCCATACAGAAAGTCGCGGTATTGAACTTGTCTCACGACTGTATATCCCATACCGCCATCGAACGTCCAAGGTCCCTCGTCCTTTTCAACCCAAACGGGAAGTTTGTACCAGACCTTTCCAATGCCGAGGCCTTTGGCATAACTGCCGGTCGGGACCTCCAACATGGTGAACGTGCCAATCTGCGGACGGTGTTTCGTTTGCTTTATGAAACCGAACTTCACACCGAGTTCCATGTCCGCCAGGCCAAAGGCTCTCGGACCGATTCCGCTCGGTGCATAGATGGGATTATTCGTCGGAAACACACCGCCCAAAGGCAAAATCGCGTGAAGTTGGATTTCCGGAAGCGCGCCCCAGTTAAATTCAAATGCAGGTCCCAGTGTGTCGTACTCCACCGGGGTGCCATCGACGCCGCCGAAGATATAGGCCTCGTAATGCTGAAAGTCTACGGGTGTCGGATCGTCAGTCTGATAAGGGGGCCCTTGCGCCCATAGGTTCGGAGCAGTCAGCAGAGTGACGAGGAACAGAGCCAGTTTTAAGCAATTACTTATGAGCGCCATCGACCTTCCTGCTTCTCACAAGGATCATCATACAACCCTCGAACCAGGTCATCGAGGTTTCGTCGTTTGCCTGATCAAACTGTAGCCGGAAACTAGCTCCTACCGAGAAGTTCGTGGAGTTGCTTTTCGCGGCTAGTCGCCCAACAATAACAAGGAAGTTTACTTTGCGAGGCCGCCATGCCTGAAGCCGTTATCGTTTCGTCTGTTCGAACACCTGTTGGAAAAGCGTTTAAGGGATCGCTGCGGGCGACGCGCCCTGACGACTTGGCCGCGCTGGCAATCAAGGAAGCGCTTGCGCGAGTTCCCGGGCTCGACGCAAAGGAAATTGACGACGTGATTCTTGGGTGCGCAATGCCGGAAGGCGAACAAGGGATGAACGTGGCACGGATCGCGGCGCTGCGCGCGGGACTACCGATGGAAACCTCGGCTATGACCGTCAATCGATTTTGTTCTTCTGGGCTGCAGGCCATTGCGATTGCCGCGGAGCGCATTCGGGGGGGCTCGGCGCAGGTGATTGTCGCCGGGGGAACGGAATCAATGACCATGGTGCCGATGGGAGGGAATAAAGTCTCGCCGAATCCGTGGCTGGTGGATCACAGCCCAGATGCATACATTAATATGGGCCTGGGAACGGAGCATATCGCGCGAAAGTTTGGGATTACGAGGGAACAAGCGGACCAGTTTTCCGTGGAATCGCATAAAAAAGCGCTGGCGGCGATTGCAGCGGGGCATTTCAAGGATGAGACCGTGCCAGTGGAAGTGAAAATCACTTCGTTGCCCAACGCTAATGGGGCTGGTGCGGGTAGTGCTTCGGGAAGTGCGAGGGCAAAGACAGCGGCGAAGCCCACGACGCAGACTTTTACGTTTGATACCGACGAAGGGCCACGGGCTGACACTTCGCTCGAAGCGCTGGCCAAGCTCAAGCCGGCTTTTCACGTCGCGGGCACGGTCACGGCGGGGAACAGCTCGCAGATGAGCGATGGAGCGGCCGCGGCTGTGGTGATGAGCGACGAGCGGGCAAAAATGCTGGGGCTGAAACCGTTGGCGCGATTTGTGGCCTACGCGACGGCTGGAGTGCTGCCAGAAGAGTTCGGGATCGGGCCGGTTGCTGCAATTCCTAAAGCGCTGAAGCTTGCTGGGCTTACGCTGAATGACATTGCGGTTTTCGAATTGAACGAGGCATTCGCGGCGCAATCCCTTGCGGTGATTCAGCAGGCCGGACTCGATCCTTCGCGCGTCAATCCCAATGGAGGAGCCATCGCGCTGGGTCATCCGCTCGGCTGTACTGGAGCGAAGCTTACGGCAACGATCCTGCGCGAATTGCAGCGTCGCAACGCCCGTTACGGCATGGTGACCATGTGCATCGGCGGTGGCATGGGCGCCGCGGGAATTTTGGAGCGTCTCTAAGACTTCCTTTGCTTTGACACCATGTCCAACCTCAATGTAACGTTTCCGCCCTGGAAAGCGTTTAACTTGCGAGTACTCCGTGTGCGTCGCCAGGATGCGTTGCGATGAAAATTACCGTTTTGCCAGCTCTTGTTCTGCTGTCGTCGGCCGCCGCGTTTGCGCAAACTCCGGCGCCGGCTCAGATTCCTTCCGACGTCAAAAACGACATCCAGATCGACATTCAGAGTCCCATCAAGACGGAGAGCGCCGTCGCGGTGGCAGATGAACCACATCATGCTCACGTTTTTCAAAACAGCTACGTTCGTGTATACGACGTTACGGTCCCGCCGCTCGACGCCACGCTCTTGCACCGGCACGATCTGCCGTACATCTACTTGATGCTGGGCGCCGCCGATATCGTCAACGAGGTGGAAGGGAAGCCTGCGGCGCGCCTGGTGCTCGAGGATGGAGCGGCGCGCTACTCGCCGGGAGATTTTACGCATCTTGTTCGGACCGACGCGGGCATTCCATTTCACAACATCACCGTGGCGTTGGTGCATCCGCAGGCATCCCTGCACAATCTGGGAGATAAAGGCGATGACCGGCTGCTGGGCTCCTGCCCGCAAAATAGCGCCGCCCCGGCACAAAACGATCAGATTCCCTTCGAGCAAGCGCTCCCCTGCTTTGAAACCAGCGAAGTTCACATGGACGAGGTGAAGGTCCAGGGCGGAAAAGACTTCTTGCAGGCTTCGCCGGAAACGGCTGCGCTGCTGATTGCTATGAGCAATGCAAACCTGGATGTTTCCCTGGGAGGCCAGCACGCGGCATTTCTGCATGTGGGAGACGTGCTCTGGCTGCCTACGGGCCTTGCGCGCAAGGTAGGAGATTTCCTGGGCAGCGGGTCGCGGTTTCTGCTGATTTCGTTCAAGGACTCGGGCGCAGCTCCCTCGAAATAATGAGGTAGGAGCCTTTAGCCATTCGGAAAGAATTCCTGCAAGAGCTGCTCCCACTGTTTGCCGAGTGCTTCCCAGACTTCTTCGTTGGGAGCATCGATCGCTATTTCCCTCTCGAGTCGGCCTTCTCGTTTCGTTACTTCGATTAGTTTTTCTACTGTCGCGATGCGCTCCCTGGGTTGCTCACGATTTGCGGGCGGGATTCTTGATTCTTTGCGGAGGGAATCGGGTAGCAACCCAGAACCAGGCGGTATAGCCGGCCCTCCTCTGCGGAGCCATCCGCCTTGGTGAAGGGCGAACTGAGCCGGGAGGCGATATCGAGAATGGCCCGCTGGACATCCTCGGCGAAAGCGGCGCGTTGCTCGGCTGACATGAAACGGAGCTCGATGTTCATGGAAAGGATCGCGAGCCGCTTCCCTGCCGCAGCGGCCAGTTCAACAGAACGAGCTAGCTCGGATTGCAGTTTGGAGGCAAGGCCGAGCAAATAGCTGGCCGAGAGCGTGTCGGCAACCTGCGCGGGGTCAGCAGCTAGTTGGCCGAGCAATTCAGGAGACAAGATATAACCGCGCGCTGTGGCAACATAGCATTGCTCGAAGAGATGGCGGCGGCGACGGCGGCCGGCGCGTGCCAAAAAGCGAGCGCGGGCAAGTTCGCGCACGTGGTAGTTGACAGTCTGTCTGGGCAGATTCAAGCGTCTGGCGACGCCGGTCGCGGAATCGGGCTCCAGGAGGGACGCGAGAATCCGCAGACGCAAGGGATGGTGGAGCAGCACAGCGGCGTGCGAACGCTCACCCACAAGTGCGACGGCGACACCGGGGAAAGCCGCGTAGGCCTGCGCAGAGCGCGTGGAGTGGATTTTCCAATTGCCGCTGCGGGTGACGCGCATGGGGGCTGGCAATACCTCGTTTCCAGAAGTTTCTGATGGACCATTTATTTTGTCAAGACATATTTAATGTTCCGTTCAACGTCTCGCTTTGCGCGTTGCTCTGCGCCCCCTCGCAGTGCTACGCGGCGATTTGAGCACGCTGGTTAACGCTGTTTACCTGCTCCTGTCGTCGGAGTAAAATAAGGCGCATCGCTATTTTTCGGGCGTCCATTCCAGCTACTTGATACAAACCCCAGGACCGGGTGAACCAGATTCAGACCCGAAGCGCCTGAGCGCTCTGTAGGATGAGGAGGCAGTCATGGCCACCGCAATAATTACCAAGCCAGCCGCAAAGGGCGGCAGTTTTCTTCTCGAAAGCCCCCTTCCCCAGGATGTTTTCACTCCGGCCGGCCTGACCGACGACCAAAAATTGATCGGGCAGACGGCGGAGGAATTTGTCGTCAAGGAAGTGCTGCCGCTGGTGAAAGACCTCGAAAACAAAAAGCCGGGTCTCATGCCGCAATTGGTCAAAAAAGCCGGTGAGGTTGGCTTGCTAGGCGGAGGCATTCCGGAGCAATACGGCGGGGCGGGCCTGGACAAGATCGCTACAACGGTGCTTACCGAAAAGCTTTCCATTTATGGCGCTTTCGCGGTCACTCATGGCGCGCATGCGGGCATCGGAACGCTGCCCATCGTGTATTTCGGCAACGAAGAACAGAAGAAAAGGTATCTGCCCAAGCTGGCCACGGGCGAATGGATTGGAGCTTATTGTCTTTCCGAGCCGCAGGCTGGCTCGGATTCGCAGAATTCGCTGACGCGCGCGGAATTAAATGCGGAAGGCACGCACTACATTTTGAACGGACAGAAAATGTGGATTACCAACGGCGGATTCGCGGACCTATACATTGTTTTCGCGAAGGTGAACGGAGAAAAATTCACGGCTTTCATCGTCGAGCGGACTTTCCCCGGATTCAAACCAGGCAACGAAGAACACAAGATGGGCATTCATGGAAGCTCGACGACCCCGATTTTCCTCGAAAATTGCAAAGTGCCGAAGGAAAACGTGCTCCACGAGATAGGCCGCGGACACATCGTGGCGTTCAATGTTCTAAACGCGGGACGATTCACGCTGGGGGCATCCTGCGTGGGCGGGGCAAAGCACGTGCTGCAAAACGCTTCGAAATATTCGAAAGAAAGAAAGGCGTTCGGCAGGCAGATCGGCGAGTTCGGGCTGATGAAGGAAAAGCTCGCGGAGATGGCCATTCAGATATTCGGCGTCGAATCGATGGTGTACCGCTCGGCGGGAAACATCGAAGCGGCGATGGTGGCCGCATCTGGATCAGGGGACAAAATTCAGAACACGATGAAAGTCCTCGAGGAGTACGCGATCGAGAGCTCCATCGCCAAGGTATACGGAAGTGAAATGCTGGACTATGTGGTCGACGAGGGCGTTCAAATGTACGGCGGATACGGCTTTCACGAAGATTATCCGGTGTGTCGGGCCTACCGCGATTCGCGCATCAATCGGATCTTTGAGGGCACGAACGAAATCAACCGCATGTTGATCATTCAGATGCTGATGAAGCGCGCCATGGGCGGTCAGATCCCCTTGATCCCCGCGGCCATGAAACTGGCGGACGAAATCCTCGCCGGTCCTTCGTTCGAGGAAGCGCCGGAAGGCGTGTTGGCCGATGAAACCCGCGTAGTGGCCAATGCCAAGAAGATGTTTTTACAGGCGGCAGGTGGCGCTGTCCAGAGATTCCGCGAGAAACTCGCCGAAGAGCAGGAACTGATCGGGGCGCTTTCGAATATCGTGATGGAAGTGTACGCGATGGAATCTTGCCTCCTTCGCGCGCAAAAGGCCGCATCGGCGAGAGGCGAAGCCGCGACGCAGAACATGATCGATGCATCGCGTGTTTTTATCGCTGATGCCGCCGAACGTGTCGAACATGAAGCCAAGCGGGCCATCACCGCGGTTCACGAAGGAGATATGCTCGCCACGCAGATGGCGGTTTTGAAGCGCTTCGGCAAACGCGCTCCCGTGGATACCATCGCGCTGCGGCGGCGCGTCGCCGCAGCGGTTCAATCACAAGATCGTTATCCTTTCGAAGGCCGTTAGTTTCGTGGATGGCGAGAGTTCATGGATTGCGATTACGTCGCGATCTGAACCAGATCGGGTTTCTTGCCACCCGCGGGGCCATCGGAGCCCCAACGGGCAGGCCGATTTCTCCGGCCGCGCAGGCGGTTGACGAACGAGCCAACTCCGACCGACGCACCAACAAAATGCCCGACGCGAAGCGGGCCAGCGACTTTGACGGTTCGTATCCAGTGCAATCCGCTGCTGGCCATGCATCCGCACTCGGAACAGTTGGGCGTACCTCCAAAAACGCACGGTTCCACTCGCGTCTCCAAGTCCGCGGAATAGTTTGCGGACATTTTCGCAAAAAGACAGTCGTCTGGGCTTTGCGGCGGATGGAGCAGCGCCTGCGCAATGCCGTCGGTCATTAGGAACTTTGGATATTTCTTCGCCAATGGGGGCAACACGCGCGCCACTTCTCGCCGGTCTTCAGGAGTCAACTTTTCAGCGCTTTCCTCGCCAATCTGCGGCGTGTAGAGGCTCACCCAAATGCGATCAACTTCGGACCGGCCGCTCCAGAACGACACATATTCTTCCAAATAGCCGGGCCGTTGCAGCATGGGCCGCGTGATGACCCAGTGGACGTTCACTTTAAGGCCGTCGATATTCTTGAGGATGCGCTCGTAGGTCGCCGGCTTGCGGCGAATGTCGTGGTGCTCGGGAAGCCCGTCGATGGAGATGGCGACTCGAACGCGACGCAGATTCATCCACTCCATTGGAATTGGAATGATGCCGCTGGTGACGACCAGCGAGAAGATATTCATGGCGCTGAGCGCCGGAAGGATGGCGTTCAATTCGCGATGGCGGACAAGGGGTTCCCCGCCCACTAGGGAGACGTGCATCGGCCGGTTCTTGCGCACTAACTCCATGACGCCATTGACGAGAGCGTCGCCGCGGAAATCGTTCAACTCGGTGAGGAGCTTACCACCGCCAAGGTGTGCATCTCCGTACGCATAACAGCCGGGGCAGCTGAGCGGGCACTCCCGAGTAATTTCGATGGACAGCATCGGCGCTTGGCCGCCCAGGATTTTCCTCCAAGCGCTCAAAATCTCTCGCGGAGTAATGCTCGGACTTGGTTGAGAGGTGACCATGAAAATTAGATGCTACCTGACAGGCTCAAGGGTGCGCTCCTGGAGTCCGGTTGTCCAACGAGATTTTCGAATGATTCAAATTTCATCTGCCGCGAATTCGTCGAGGTCGCGTGCAAATCTTTTGCGGCAGGAGTTGGCCTGCGCGTCCAGGCCCGGAAACTTCGGGACGCTCGCTGTCCCCTTACATCCAAGGGCACGTACCTCGAATTCACAGTGAGTCCGTCTATTAATTCGGTTAAGCTTGTACTTTAGGTCCAACAGCTTCCTTCTCTGAGAGAACAGCCAGGAATGCAAAGAAAACTCCTGATTCTGGCAGCCATTATTGTCTGCGCTCATCTTGCGCAAGCGCTCGTGCTGGGGCCGACACCCGCGGGAACCCTCATCGCGAATCTCCTGGAGGTTTCGGCCAGCGTGTTGGCCGCCGTGATGTGCTTCGGAGCAGCGCGGCGAGCCCGGGGAATGGCACGCCCGTTTTGGACCTTGGTGGGCTGCGGAATGGCCATCTGGGGCGTGGCGAATCTTGGGTGGTTGTACTACGAGCTCGTCCTGCACACCGAACCGGTCCCTGGCTCCGCGGTGCGATTTCTATTCACCGTGCAAGGCATTTTCTTCGCAATGGTCCTGTTCCTTGATCAGGAAAAGGATTCCACCGAATTCGAACCTGAATTCCTGTTGGATTTTACGCAGATCGCGATTGTTTTTTTCTTCCTCTATCTCGGCCTTTATTACTTGCCTTCGCAGGATGTTCAGGAACAGACTGGCGCGTCACGGCGCCTATGGGTGGAGTTCGGAGAAGTGGGCACCATCCTGGCGTTGGCGTGCTTCCAGATCGTACGGGCACGGGCAAGGAACATCCGTCAGTTGTATTCCGGCTTTGCAATTTACATCGCCTTGTTCATTGCCGGCATGGCCCTGGAGGAATATCACCAGGCCACCAGCACGGCGCCGACTGGGACGCTCTTTGATCTCTGCTGGACTATCCCGTTTCTGTGGGCCGCTTTCTGGGCGGCGCGTTGGCAATCTTCGCCCAAGCTGCAAACAGTGCGCGGCAAAGGAGAGAAGACTCTAAGCGGGGTCGCGCTGAACAACGCGATGTTCGCGGTGGCTCCGCTGATTGTTCTTGTGCAGGTGGCGCAGTTCCCTTCTGAATGGCGGATCCTCCGATTTTCTCTTCTCGGCGTATCCATTCTCTGCTTTGCGGTTCGTTTGGGGATCAGCGGCTTCCGCGAAGCGGCCACGGCGGAGACCGTTCGCCGGCAGACACTCGCCATGGATTCGGCAGCGGACGGCATCTCGATTGTGGGCGAGGATGGAACACACATTTACGTCAACGCGGCGTTCGCCCGCATGCTGGGACATGAGAATCCGGAGTCCATGCTGGGCGTGCACTGGCGGAAGATTTACGACTCGCGCGATATCAACTCACTGCAAGACCAGGTTCGCAGTTCCCTCGTTGCCGAAGGCAAGTGGGCCGGGCAATTCAACCTCCGGCGGCGCGACGGGACAATTCTTCCCGTGGAAATGTCCATAAGACAGTTAGCCAATGGCGTTACCGCGTGCATTGGGCATGACATCAGCGCGCGAAAGGAAGCGGAGAAAGCCCGCGCTGACGCCGAAAATAAATATCGCACGCTTGTGGAACAGGTCGCCGCTATCAGTTACATCGCGGAGCTCGGTCTCGACGGAGATTGGCTGTATGTCAGCCCGCAAATCGAGGCCATAACGGGCTACTCCCAAGAGGAATGGCTCACCAACTCTCGCAAGTGGATCCGGCATATCCCGAAGGAGGACCACGCGGTTATTGAAGCGGCGGAAGCAGCGAGTATGCGAGGGGAACGTTTCCAGGCGGAATACCGGATTGTGCGCAAGGACGGCGCGGTGATTTGGGTGAACGACACAGCCGTGGTGGTTTCCGGAAGCGACAGCCACCCAGTAATGGAAGGCATTATCGTTGACATTACGGAGCGGAAGCTGCTCGAAGAATCAGCTGCAGCAATCGCGGAGAATGGAAGCGGTAGGCAGGCTCGCGGGCGGCATTGCGCACGACTTCAACAATCTTCTGACCATCATCAAAGGCTATGCCGAGCTGGCGCTGCAACGTACCGGAATTCAGCCGGAACTTCGTGCCGATGTCATGCAGATTGAGAACGCCTCCGAACGCGCTTCCATGCTCATCCGGCAATTGCTGGCGTTCAGCCGAAGACAAGTTCTTCAGCCCAAGGTTATCGACCTGAATGCCATCGTCCTGGGACTGGACAAGCTCCTGGCACGCCTGATGGGTGAACACATCGAGATGGCGACGCGCTGCGGCGCAAGCGTGGGGAACGTGAAAGCCGATCCCGCGCAAGTCGAGCAAGTCATCATGAATCTGGTCGTCAACGCCCGCGACGCCATGCCGAAGGGCGGGCGGCTAACGGTTGAGACGTTTAATGTGGATCTGGACTCCACCTACGCCAGGGACCACGTTAGCGTGAAGCCTGGCGCTTATGTGATGCTGGCCGTTTCTGATACCGGCATGGGCATGAGCCCCGATACCGTGGCTCACATTTTCGAGCCGTTCTTTACGACGAAGGAGAGCGGCCAGGGAACGGGTCTCGGTCTATCCACCGTCTACGGCATCGTGAAGCAGAGCGACGGATACATCTGGGTGTATAGCGAGCCGGGCAAAGGAACGACATTCAAAGTCTATTTGCCGCGCGTCACGGAACTGGCCGAGTCCAAGCCGGGCGCGGTGCAGCTTCCCGGAGCGGGCAAGGGCAGCGAAACCATCCTCCTGGTCGAAGACGAAGAAGCGGTACGCGAGCTGGCCAGCCGGATTCTCTCCGCCAAAGGGTATTCGGTCGTGGCAGCAAAGAGCACGCAAGAGGCAGAACAATTCGCCGCGAAGAACGCTGGGGAAATTCACCTGCTTCTGACGGACATTATCATGCCGGGAACGAGCGGCCGCGAACTTGCCCGGCGCATCACCGCGCAGCATCCGCGAACGCGGGTACTTTACATGTCTGGTTACACAGACAATGTGCTGGCGCAAGGCGGCGTGCTCGAAGTGGGAGTATCTTTTCTGCAGAAGCCATTTACCCCAGGTGCGCTGGCGCAAAAAGTGCGCGACGTGCTCGACAGTCCGGTGCACGCCAAGTAGATAGTCCTGGCCGAGCGCGAAGAGGGCACGATGTATCGTGCCCCTACGAAGGATGCGGGAGCGGCTGGTCATTTTGAGCCTTGAAGGTAAATCGTCTTGCCGGTCGCGGCGGATTCCCGTGCGGCATCCAAAATTTCCGTAACAATCATGTTTGTTTCGAGCGAGGAAAGACCTCGCGGCTGCATTCCATCGAGAACGACCGCTCGCAGATAGTTCACCGAATCGCTTTCTTGGGAATCCAGCGGCTTGGCGTCTTCCCGTTTTTCCTCCTGCTTGGCGAGTCGCACGCGCACCGCGTCGCTGGCCACGGTGATTGCATAGCCGGTCTGCCCGTAGACTTCCATATCCTTTCGAGAGAACGGCCAGTTCCACGAGGCCTGCAGAATCGCTTGGGCCTTCGGATACGTAAGGATAATGGTGGCCTCGTCGTCCACATGCGGATAAATGTCCGGCTTGATGTGCTGCGTGACCGCGGTGACCGAGTCCGGCCTGCGTCCGTCCATAAGCCAGGTCGCTAAGTCCGCGCCATAACAGCCAAAATCGAAAAGCGCGCCAGCGCCGTTTAGTTTGGGATCGGTGAGCCAGGCGAGAAACCAGGGTTCGACGTTTATTTCCTTGGGGCCTTGATGCCCGTCGTGGACGACTATTTTCCGTACTTCGCCGATGGCGTTTTCGTGAACGAGGTCGTACACGGCTCGATTGCTGCGGTACCAGGTCGTTTCATAGTTCACCAAGACGGGAATTTTTCCTCGCTGAGCGGCGGCTTGCATCGCGCGGGCGTCTTCAAGGCTGACGGCGAGAGGCTTCTCCATCATGACCGGAATGCCGTGGCGGGCGCAGAGCTCCACCACACGGTGATGATCAAACGTATTTGTGTAGATAAGGACCGCTTGCGGTTTAGTCTTGGTAAGCATGTCCTCGACGCTCGAGAAAAAGATGTCGTGTGGCAGACTAAATTTCGACTCGTAGAACGCCGAGAGTTTGCTGTCGGGCTCAGCGACGCCGACGATTTCAATATCGGAGCGATGCAGATTTTGCTGGAGGAATCCGCCGACGTGGCCATGCACGAGGCCGGCGATGCCGACGCGGAGGGGGGACGAGGAAGGCGTGGTTTGAGCCGGAGAGAGCGGAAGCGGCGAGCGACGCGAGAACGATGGCGCGGAAAAGCGCGGGGAGTAGGGTCTTAGGCAAGGGTAGCTCCTGGATTCGGAGAGGATGGTAGCACTGGAGAAAGAAGTAACGGAATATGAAGGTCATTCGGTAACGAAAAAACCCAGCGGGGAGGACGACCATTGAGAAATCGGAACTGAGGAGGAGACTTGCGATTGAGAGGGGTACCCCACCCTGGGCGTTTTTTGTAAAGAGTGCGGAAGCAATTGATGGCAAAGGGCTTGGCGGATGGCGCAGTGCAAAAGAGTGCGTAAGAGTATGAAAACAAAGGAAGCGGAAGCCCAGTGGATGATTCTGGTGCACACTCTTTGGAAGTCCAGAGGGGAGTGACAAGTTGCAAAACTTTGGAGCAGGAGATAAGGCGCTCCCCCTCGGTTTTTTTGTAAACGTTGCTGATGCGGGACTTAAAGCGGAGTGGAATCAACAGTTGTGGAAGTGTTGATTTTGAAGCGGTTGGGAGAATGCGGTTTTTATGAAGTGGTAACCTGGGAGGAACTGAAGATTTTGCGGGGATTTTAGGGACCGCGCGGCAGAGGCGCATGGCTTGCGGGATGACGGACAGGGTCCGTGTCCCAATCGACCCACTGATTGTAACATATTGGTACTAGTTTTCAAGTATAAACTGTAAGCCGTTTGTTTGGTGGGGATTGGGGATGGTGGGTAGTGAGTAGGGAGTCGTCAGTAGTGAGTAGAAGGGCGAGCAGGCGAGGGAGTCCCCACCGTTTGCAAGAAGCACGACCGCAAACGGTAGGCCACCCGAGAGTTAAGAAATCGCCACCCGCCTGACCGTCGGCTCCTCGACAAAATCGCCTAACACTAACTGGTTTCCGTTTCCATTATTGTGAGCGTGGCCTACCGCGATGCCCTTGAGGTTTTCAATGTTCACGACGGCCCCGTAGGGCATGAACACTTCGGAGAATCGCTCGAAGTCCCTCCCCCAATAAACCATAGCGCATGACATGGGAGCGCCCTTCCCTGTGTCCTTCCCGTTTTCGAGAAAGCGCAGGCGCGTGTCGTATAGAAAGCAAACGGCCAGCGCCCTGCCGTAGATGTATTTTTTCCAGTGGCCAGTATTCGTCGCCACGGGAACCAACGCGAGGACTTCCGCGTCGTGCAATCGGTGGGCTTCCTCG
Source organism: uncultured Acidobacteriota bacterium (assembly GCA_963718945.1). Lineage (GTDB taxonomy): Bacteria > Acidobacteriota > Terriglobia > Acidiferrales > UBA7541 > Acidiferrum. Next base: position 84,335 of record CAVRAJ010000007.1, read on the forward strand.
CATTTCCGCAGCCAGTCCTTGATGGTCTTTCCATGCTGGCGGTCTATTCCGTAAGGCGGATTCACGTATACTGTGCGGAAATTCCACGACTCTCGAAGACCGTCATTCCTCGGCAGCGCATACTCGACGCGAGCGTTGACGATGGAATAGCTGTTCGAGCACGGGTCGAGGTCAATCGTTCCACCGAAACACTCCTTCACGGCATCAACATACTTTTTGGGAGTGCCCCAATCCTTGTTATCAGCGATGAGTTTTCGTCCCGCAGTCATAGGGAATGAATCGCCCTCCAATTCTTTTCCCGCAATTGTGCGAGCTCTCCTTCTAAGATCTTCATTGTACCCCTGTGGGGCTCGATGATGTTAAACCACCTTTCGATACGCTCCGCGTTGTCTTTGAAATATTTTTGTAGAACCAGATCGGCCCGATACTCCATCTGAACTTTTGTGAACTGGTTCTTCGTTTTCTCCCCAGTATAGCTAGCAAGGAAGGCATCTCGGGCGGGCTCTAGCAGCGAGGTGGGTTCAAGCAGCAGCTCCGTTATGAATTCCGATAGTCCTGCGTCTGTGAGGAAGAGGAGCCAGTCATATGATTGAGCCAACACCTTAAGTTCCTTGTTGTGATTCTCCGAGGTACACCAGTTGCCGTGGTTGCTGACTACGCCGACGGTGAGGATGAAATCGTGCAGAAGTTCGGCGTCGTTCGAAGCGATGATTTCGGCCAACAGTTCTGCATAAGGCTTCGAGTAGATCGTTTGGTCGGCCCTATATACAAGTCCCCGCAGTTCGCCGGAGGCCGTGCGGACCTTCTGCATCGAGGAAAGGGACTTGGCGACGTAAGCGCCTTGCTTCGCCTTCTCAATCGTTTGCGGGCCTTTCTTCATGCCCTCCTCTACTCCGACCCTCTTGCACTCGAAGATCGCATACGGCCTGCGGTACTGCTCGACAATCTCAATCTTTGCTCTGTCGTTCTGAATCGAATCTAGCGTGGCTATTAGGTGCGAACTTCTGCCGTTTGCAACCACGCACGAATTTCTGAGAATCCCTCCTCTGGTGAGCAAGACTCTGTCCGCCTTTGCGAAGTCCACCAACGAAAATGTTTCCTCGTCGATGTTCTCCAGAATCCGAGCGGCGTTGATCGGGAGACTCGGCGGAAAGACGAGTTGCTGCCGCCGAAGGATGGGATGCAGCGAGTATTCGACGTTGTGCGTGATGTCGGGATTTCCGTATTCGGCGAGGGCGCGCTCAATTGCTGTCGAGTGTTCGAAGCCCCAGGACTTCAGCATGTAGAACGTGATGATCTCGACGAGCGTGCCGAGGGCGCGACCCGCAGCCTTCTTGGAGTCTTTGGCGTAGTGAAAAACTCTTTCTACCAAGACCTTTTGTAGTTGGTCAACGGATGCGTAGGGCATTTTCGGCCAAAAGTGTAACACGCCGCACATCGCACCCTACTGACCGCGTGAGCACAGAAGCGCGTCTGTGTGATTTACAGCGAACGCTCAGGTCCTCCTCGACCCATAGGCGGGGACAGCTATTGAATCGAAGAGGGCCTAAATTTGTGCCCGTCACTGCTAACGCGACTTGCGGTCGTTCGTCTTAAATCGGACGTGGACCGGGACCCGGGTCTCCTTTCTAGCAATAAATCTTACCTTCTCGCCTTCCTTGGTTCTGAAGCTGACAGTTTGCGGCTTCTTTTTCCATTCGTGTGCATCGAATTCGCGTGTTGCCATTTTTGATTTCCTCCCTTCTCTTTTTGAATTTTGTGGTGGAGGGTGGCTTACGCCACGCACTCCGGCAAGTAAAGAAAGTTGTCTCTCAATGAATGATCAGGAGTTGTCCGGATGAAAGTGTGAGCATTCGTGCAGAACGCGCACTTCCCGAGCCGAACGTCTGCTTGCGAGCCGTCGGAGCCGTGAACGTAGTAGCGGTCCCCCGAGGGGTTTCGCAACTGCTGAATTACGTGACTGACGGGCAATCGCTCCGACCAATGGTGCCCGTCACCAATCCCCACAGCGGTGATGTTTGAGTGAGGGTCTTGGTGCGTAGGCGCTTTATTGATGCAGTTGATTCTCTTTCTGGCCATAGCTCGTTCCTCCCAAAGAACATAGTCCGGCGAGATCGCCGGAGAAGGGACTTCGTTACGCCAACGCACGGGGGTTGGCTTCCCGCCTGCTCTTTGGAGTCGTGGGAGTTGCAGCGGAAACCCAAGCTGGACTAAGCTTGGGTCGGTGTGCAGCAACTCGCAATGGCCATCAGGCTGATTGCCACCCGAGGCCCCATGGCTAAATATTTTGAAAGGTTGTTGGGAGATTTGAAGACGGGGAGGGCAGCGAGTGGTGAGTAGGAAATATTGAGTAGCGGGGAAAAAGAGAGACGAAGAGAGGTTCCTCGACTGCGTGGGCCGACATCATCGCTGGAGCGATGATGAAGGAAAAAGAGTCGGCCCACTTCGCTCGGAATGACGGTGGGGCGCGTGGCGGCGGGTTGGAATCGCGAAGACGGCACGGTCCTTCGAAGCTCAGGATAAATGAATCGTGCCGCTACAATAGAAAACAAGAGGCGGAGCGGGGGCACGACGTGTCGTGCCCCTACGGGAGAGTGGCGGGACGGAGGGGTGGCGGGACGGAGGGGTGGCGGGACGGAGGGGTGGCGCGCCTACGGCGCTAGCCTTTCAATATGCGCTGGACTCCTTGCGGGCTGCGAGCGATGACTATCAGATAGGCTTGCGTTGGCTGATCGGGTGTGGCGCGGCCCTGCTCCCAATCGCGCAGCGTGCCGAGGGGAATGTGAAACCGCTTGGCGAATTCCTGCTGAGTCAAACCCAATGCGCGGCGAATGATTTTTGCTTGCGGAGTGCGCTTCATGCGCTTTACTGCGGCGCTGCTCAAAGGCTGTGCATCAGGGTCAGCAAGCGCAGCGCGTTCGATTGCACTTCGGGTCATGGGACGAAGCGCTTTATGGGTTTCTCGGGAGATAGGTTTCCTGCTCATGTTTCGTCGCCCTCCGGACGGGTATGATTCTGATAAGGTCCTGCCGTTCGATATAGGCCACGTAGAACGTGGGTGGCAACCCTGCCTATAATCACAAAACGTTCTTGGCCATAATCTTGCCGGTCGTCAAGAAACTCGACGGCAAACGGGTCTTTAAATACCTCTTTAGCCAGCTCAAAACGGACTCCGCGGCGACCGTAGTTGTCCTTTGCTTTGGACTTGTTCCACTCGAATTTCAAAGTCATATGGTACGGGGTACCAGTAGTTAGGTCAAGCCCCCCAGAGTTTATCTGTTAGCAAATGCGAAGGACAACGTCCCGTCTGCCCCGACGCCAGGGGTTTCCCATTGTCAAACGTGAACGCAGGGAATTCATACACCATATTTGGTGGAAATGGTGTATGCTGCGGGGGTGGGCAGAACGAATATTGTGATTGATGAAGAGCTGGTGAAGAAGGCGCGGAAGCTGACGCGGCTGAAGACGAAGCGGGAGATTGTGGACAAGGCGTTGGAGCTGCTGGTGCGGTCGGAGAGCCAGAAGGGGATTCTGAAGCACTACGGCACCGGGATCTGGAAGGGGGATTTGAAGGCGATGCGGAGGAATCGCGGTTGATCCTGGTGGACAGCTCGGTGTGGGTTGATTTCTTCAGCGCGAGGCCGGGACGTGCGGGAGACGCGTTGCGGCGGATGATCGGGAACGCGGAGGCGTTTGCGCTGACGGGAATCGTAGTGGCGGAGGTATTGCGGGGATTGACGCGCGACGTTGCGCGTATCGAGGGCTATCTTGCGCAATGGGACTTGCTGGAGCCCCAGGGATTCGGGACCTATCGGGAAGCGGCGGCGATTTTCCGGCTGTGCCGGAGCAAGGGCGTGAGCTTGACGACGACGGATGCGCTGATTGGGGCAATTGCGCTGGAGCATGGAGCAAGGGTGTTTACGCTCGATAAGGATTTTGCGCGGATGGCGCGGTGGACGGGGTTGAAGTTGTATGCGGGGAGTTGAGGGAGTGGAGCGGAGTTAAGGTGCCACCACACGCCATGTCTCGGGACTAGACATAAAAAACAGAAGCGCAAAGGCAGGTCACCTCCCGAAATAAAGCAAAATCGTCGGGCCGCTCCGTTCGAAATGACCGCGGGGGCGGGCGGCGCGAAAGAGAAAAGCAGATTCCTCGTTACGCTCGGAATGACATTTTTTGTGAGGGAGGCGGCGAGTTGTGAGTGGCGCGTGACTCGTGTGCGCCCTTAAAGCTCGGGTTTTTCGGCGGCGGGGTCGGGGAGATTTTGGGGCTTGGTTGGCGGAGTGTCCTCAGCACCTTTTGGTTTGTTGATGGTGGAAAGAGTTTCTACGTTAAAGCGTTTGTAGTCGGAGTAGCGGGTGGTGGCGTTGAGGTTGAAGCCCTTCATTAGGAGGACGCGTAGGCCGACGTGGGCTTCTTCGTAGGTGGGTAGCCAGACTTCGTTGTTGAAATAGGACTGCTCGAAGACGAAGCTGGTGCCTTTTTGGAGATTGGCGAGGAGGCCGCCGGCGACGCGGAAGTCTCCGACGAAATAGGCTTCGAGGCGGGCGACTTCGTGAGCGTGCTCGTCGATCCAGACGACACCGGCGAGCTCGTGGACGATTTTCTCGACCAGATTGCGGGTTTTGTATTCGGGATTGGGCTCGAAGTCAAAAACGAAGACGTCCTGGCCGCGGAAGCGTTCGCGGCGCGGGTTGACGAACTGGCAAGCGCGGAGGAAGATTTCGATGCCCACGTCATCGTCGTCCTTTTTCTTTTTGTCCTTTGCTTCTTCCTTGGCTTTTTCGTCCTGGGCTTCCCTTTTGGTTTCGCGTTTTTGAATGTCGGCGATTTCCTTTTGGGTTTTCTCGTTTTCTTTCTTTTGTTCTTCGTCGCTCAGAGGCTTGCCGTCTTTTTTGACGAGCGTGGAGACTTCGTCGCCATTTAGATAGAAGAAGGTGTACTCCTTCAGTTCGGTCTTTTTCACTTTGCCGTCTTTTTCGAATTCGGTTTCATCCTCGACGCGCGTGCCAGCGTAGTTCTCCCGGATTTTGTCGGCGGCTTTCTGATTTTCGTCGATTTCCTTGAAGAGGGCTTTGAGATCGGGGAGCTTGACCTGGGATTTTATGGGGAAGTCGAAGGTGCGTTCGCCGACGGTTTCGTTGATGGAGGCGCGGGTGATGCTGATGGAGTAGATGTCAGGGCCGCGATGGAGCTCGATTTTGTAGGGGAGCTTGACGCCATCGACGGAGCGGTAGTCGTCGTAGAGAATTTCTTCGTCGAGGCCGGCGACGGGAGCGGTTTCCTTGACGAGGAGATGGGATTGCGGATCGAAGAAGAGTTCGCGGCGGATGTTGGTGGGAGTGGTGAGTTCGAGTTGGAGAGAATCTTTGCCGCGGACCTCGGCGTGGCCGATAAATGCGAGGGCGAGCTTGTTCTTTTTGAGATTGAGGAGGCGGGAGTTGTAATAGAGCGAGGCGGCTTCGAGTTGCTGGCCTTGCCGGCCAAGAAGGGTGGAGAGTTCGCCGCTGGGGGTTTCGTGCCAGGCGGATTTGCCGTTGTAAGCTTCGATAAGGGGTTTATCGCCGAGGACGAATTCGGAGTAGTAGCGGTTGGGAAGTTTGAGGCTGAAAGTGTAGGTGGAGGGTTTGCCGTCAGCGGGATTGCTGAAGGCGCCTTCGAGGGTTTCGGTGCGGATTTTGGAGAGGGCTTTGCTGCCGCCGAGGGCCTTGACGTATTCGGAGACGATTTTGGCGGGATCCTGCGCGTGGGCGGAGGCAGACACGCAGCTAAGGAGAAGAAAGAACAGGGTGTAGTACGTTACGCGCCGCATGGGAACCTCTCTTACCTAGACGCAGCCCGGAGACAATTATTACCTCAGAAGAAGAAGCGGACGTCGAAGCGAACTTTAGGGGCGTGAGCCGAGATGGGGCGCAGCCCTTCGAAACTCAGAGTAAACATGCTGCGCCCCTACAAGTTCCGGGTACGCGAAAAGCGGCAGCAGAGCTGCCGCACTCCAAGAGCTATTCGTAGCGTAATGCGACTAGCGGATCGACAAGGGTCGCGCGGCGGGCTGGGAAAAAGGATGCGGCAAGCGCGACCAGCGTCAAGAGAACCGAAACGCCCACAAACGTAAGCGGGTCGTACGCGCTGATGCCAAAAAGAAAACTTTGAAGCAAGCGAGTCAGTGCGAGGGCGGTCACAAGACCGATTCCCACGCCAACCAGAGAAAGCCGCAGCCCTTCGCCAACGATGATGCGGAAAACATCGTGCGGCTGCGCGCCCATGGTGACACGAACGCCGATTTCACTGATGCGCTGCGTGACGGCGTAAGACATTACGCCGTAAACGCCAACCGCGGATAGCACCAAGGCGAGCATCGCAAAAATCCCGATGAGCCAGGCACGAAAGCGCGGCTGCGCCACCGTGGTGGCCATGTTTTCTTCCATAGTGCGAACCTTGACGAGGGGCTGATTGGGATCGATCTGAGCAAGCGCGCTGCGCAAAGCCGCCGTTTGGAGCGCCGGGTCGACTGCCGTGCGCATCACTACGGAGAGCTGGAAGACGGGCAGCAGCAAGTCGGCTTGCCGATAGGGCAAATACATTTCCGCCTGCGGATCGGTACCCAAGCCGGGGCGAACATCGCCAACGACGCCGACGATCTCCATGGTGGGCACCTGCTGATCAGGCAGCGCGCCGAGTTGTAGACGTTTGCCGAGGGGATTTTCGTTGGGGAAAAAAGTGTGGACCATGGTCGCGTTGATGACCACGACGGGCAGCGACTTATCGTTGTCCGCTTGCGTAAAGAGCCTGCCTTGCAAAAGCGGCACGCCTAAGGTCTCGAGGTAATTTGGCGTGATGGTGCGATAGCCGGCAGCAACGAACTCGTGCGGCGACTTCGGAGGACGCCCGGTGATATTGAAATGGATGACGGAACCTCCTCCGCTCACGGGTAAAAAGGAAGCCGCGGCGGCCGAGCGAACGCCGGGAAGAGTCCGGGCGCGTTCGACGAGGCGATCGAAAAACTGGTAGCGAGCTTCCGGCTTGGCATAAGCCGTCTGCGATAGCGGGATGTCGGCAACGAGAAGATGATCGGGCTGGAAGCCCGGCGGAACATCCTGCAGCCGGGAAAAGCTGCGTAGGAGCAGCCCGGAACCGACGAGCAGCAACATCGCGAGGGCAATTTCCATGGCCACCAGCGCACCGCGAAGCCGATGCTGACCGGGCCCGGCGGTCGAGCCGCGCGATCCTTCGTTAAGAGCTTCGCGCAAATCCAGCTTGGCCGTGCGCATGGCGGGCATGATGCCGAAGAGTAAGCCCGTGCATAGCGACACTCCGGCAGTAAATGCAAGCACCGAAGGATCCAATCCGATGGGAGCACCTTGCGGCACACTTCCTGCGGCAATTTTGAGCAAGGGTCCAAGCGCAGCCCAGGCCATGAAGACGCCCAAGAGGCCTCCAGCAAGAGACAGGAGAACACTTTCCGTCAAGAGTTGGCGAACGATGCGCCCACGTCCCGCGCCCAGCGCGGTGCGAATGGCAACTTCTCTGCCGCGAGAGGCCGCCCGCGCGAGCAAGAGATTGGCGACGTTAACGCAGGCGATCAGTAGAACGAAACTTACCGCGCCAAGCAGAAGCAGAAGAGCGGGGCGTGAGTTCTGCACGATCTGGTCCTGCAATCCCACGACGTCCGCGCTAGTCCCGGTGTTGTAATCCGGATACTGCTGCTCGAGCCGCTTCGTGATGCCCACCATTTCGACGCGGGCCTGTGCCTTGGAGACTCCCGGCTTCAGCCGCGCGAGCGGGATGATGCCTGGATGCCAATTGCGGTCATCAGGAAGGGTTCGTGCCCAAGGCATGAACGGCAAAAATAGATCGGCGGGCTGGAGAATTTGGAAGCCACTCGGCAAAACTCCAACGACCGTATAAGGCTGCGAGTCGAGGTTTATGGCCTTGCCGATGATGTCTTGCGAGGCGCCAAAGCGCCGCTGCCAGAGGCCGTAGCTGAGCAAAACCACGGGCGCGCCGCCGGCTCGATCCTCTTCCGGCAAAAAGGTCCGGCCGATGTGCGCGTTAATACCCAGCATCGGAAAAAGCCCCGCTGTGGCCATGCGAACATTGAGCCGCTCGGGTTCTCCCGCACCTGTCAACGTGATAGCGCCTCCGCGGGTTGCTTCCATAGCCTCAAAGGAGTGGCTCTGATCGCGCCAATCCAGATAGTTTTCGTAAGAGGTGCTTATCACAGGGAAAGAGCTCTTTTCCGCGACCAGCACCAGCCTGGACGGATCGCGAAACGGCAGCGGGCGAAGGAGCACACCGTTCACGACGCTAAATATGGCAGTATTCGCTCCGATGCCAAGCGCAAGGGTCAGGATGGCAATCGCCGTGAATCCGGGATTCTTCGCAAGAAGCCGGAAAGCATAGCGAACATCCTGCAGCAGTTTGAACATGGATTCCCCCGAGGCACAAACCAAGCCATTCTGTCAGACGCATCCTACGCGTAACCGTTACCACGAGAGGATAAAATGGGCATTGCTCGGCACAAAGAAAACGAAGAGCGCCACAACATGGCTTGAGCAAGCCAAGAAGCGCAGGTTCCTCCCGCTAGCATTCCACCAAGATTATGAATGGCGGACGTAGTGCGCGTCGCTCGTGATGGAGTGGCGTCAATTGACGGCTTTTGGCCGTTTCGAGTATTTTTCGTAGAGCCTCAGATGCCTGTTATCGAGGGAAGTGCGCTGTCCCTTTATAAAGAGGTATTTGACTTCGGTCGTTAGTTCGAGCGGGTCGCCGTTCGTGACGATGACGTTGGCGACTTTGCCGCTCTCGAGAGTGCCCACCTGGTCGGATACTCCGAAAATTTGAGCGGGATAGATTGTGACCGCCTTCAAAGCTTCGTCATACGGCAGGCCGTAGGCAACGGCGTTCGCGGCTTGCTGGCCCAGGCGCCGCGCAAACGAATTGTCAAAGCTGCCGAAAGCAAACTTCACGCCGGCAGCAGCGAGTTCCGCGGGCTGCGTGAGCAGCCGATCGTAAGAATCGTCGTCATTGGAAAGCGGGCTTAGAGTGGGGCGCAGGATTACCGGGATGCCCTTGGAACGCAGCAGATCCTTCTCCTTGTACGCTTCTGACCCTCCGGCAAGAATCATCTTGAGTTTTTGCTTGTCGCAAAATTCGATGGCATTGCGGATGTCCCGCGCGCGATCGGCGAACACCAGCACGGGCAATTGCCCGCGGACAACCGGCGCGAGCGCTTCCAGCTTCAGGTCGCGCTTAAAATCCGACGGACCGCCATGCCCCATGGCCTGCGCGTAATGTCGGGCGCTATCCAAATAATCCGCCAGTTCGTTGATCTTCTTTTCTTGCTCCTGCTTGGCTTCGCCGAACGGCTTCTCTTTTCGCGTGAACGTTGCGAAATCGAAGGTGCGGGTTTCAATCTCCGGCCAGGCAATCACCATTGCCACGCTCTTCTTGATGAGCATGTCGTTGATCGTCCATCCGGCGAGATGAATCGCGGAGGCCTGGCCGCCGATGATGCCCTCTGAGCCGCGGGAATCAAAACCACCGCTGTCCGGCACAGCGAGGACTTCGGTGATGCCCGCGGCGCGTGTCACGGGGATGTGCTCGCTGGAAGGAGATATCGCCGTCGCCGCCACGACGTCCGGGTTATACACGCCAGTCTCCGTGGTATCGACAGTAGCGCTTACCGCCGAAATTTCGCTGAGCCCCATCTGCGTGATGGGATCGAAGAGGCCGGGATAAACCTGCAACCCCTTGACGTCAATAACGTCCACGCCCGCGGGAACCTCGACACTCGCGCCCACGGCGGCAATTTTGCCGTCCTTAACGACCAGTGTGCCGTCCTCGATAGGCGCGCCCGCCAGAGTAAAGATTTTTGCATGCGTGAGAGCGAACGAGGATGGCGGCTCGGATTGCGCGTGGGAAACCACAGAGAAGCAGCAGACGGCAGCGAAGCAAGCCGCGAGCCACAGCGCCGCTTTAGCGCGCTTCACAATGCACCCCCGGAAACGGCTTCGGCTTGCGGCGGCTTGGGCTTGTCCTGAGGCTTTTCCTGGCCGGGCTTCTTATCGCCTGGTTTCTTTTCGCCGGCTTTTTTGTCGTCCGTTTTCTTTTCCTTTTCCATCAGCTCTTTCTTTTCTTTTTCGAGGGCGGGGCGTTCGGCGATATCGCGCTGCCGGTCGAAATAGACACGGCCATCGATCAGGGTTTTTTGCACGACGGCATAGGCGCTGAGCGGGTCGTGATTGTAGATGACGAGGTCCGCGTCCTTGCCTACGTCGATGGTACCCACGCGCTTGTCGATGCCCAGCTGAATCGCGGGATTCAGCGTGACCAGCTTCAGCGCCTCGTCATGCGAGAGGCCGCCATACTTCATGGTCTTCGCCGCTTCCTGATTGAGGTGCGTGGCTTCTTCCGCGTCGTCCGAATTGATCGAGACGAGCACGCCGCGCCGTGTCATGACGGCTGCGTTGTAAGGAATCGCATCGAAAGCTTCCACCTTATAGGCCCACCAATCGGAGAACGTGGAAGCTCCCGTTCCTGCGGCCGCGATTTCGTCGGCAACCTTGTAACCTTCCAGCACATGCTGCAGGGTGCGAATCTTGAAACCAAATTCCTTTGCCACGCGCAGCAGCATCAGAATTTCATCCTCGCGGTAGCAATGCGCATGGACATAGCGCTTGCCCTCGAGCACTTCGACAAGCGGATCCAACTGAAGATCGCGGCGCGGCGCGATCGCATTTTTGTCTCCGGCAGCAACGCGTTTGTCGTAATCGTCCCACGATTTCTTGTAATCGCGCGCTTTGGCAAACGCCGTGCGAATCGTCTCTTCGACTCCCATGCGCGTGGCGGGATAACGCTTGGGCTGTCCGGGTAAGCTAAAGTTGGAGCGCTTGGGATTTTCGCCCAGGGCAAACTTGATCCCGGGGACGGCACCTTCAAAGGGAAGTTTCGAGGCCGGCTGGCCCCAACGAAGCTTGATAACGATGGTCTGTCCGCCGATAGGATTGGCGGAGCCATGCAGGATGTTCGCCACCGTTACGCCGCCGGCGAGGTCGCGGTAAATGTCGATATCATCCGGGTTGAGGACATCCGCGGTGTTGGCCATCGAAGAGACGGAGATGCTGCCTTCATTCACACTGCCGTCGATGGCGATGTGCGAATGGCAATCGATGATCCCAGGGATGACGTACTGGCCCGCGGCATCGAACACTTGCGCATCCTTCGGCGCCTTGATGGACTTTCCCACTTCCGCGATTTTGCCATCCTTAATAAGGATGGAGCCGTGCTCGATGGTGCCGTGCGAAACGGTAAGAATGGTGGCGTTTTGAATCAAAATCACTGGCGGCGCGTCGGGCGGATTGGCCGCGTGCGCGAAAAGGGGAAGCCCGAAGAAACACAACAAGAAGGCCAGGGCGGGGCGAGAACGTTTGTTAGCGTCCATGAATGGAAGGCTCACAGCGCACCCCCCGAAACGGAGGAATCAATGCTTGTTCGGCCATGCATGGCGGAACCCGCCGCCGCTTTGGCCTGCGCCGTGGGCCGGTTGCCTGTGAATTCGATCGAGTAACCCATGACATCGATAGTCCCCTTCAGCGAGGTGCCGTCAAACGTGCCCGAGAACACAACGTCGCTCGGATTTCCTTCAATCGGAATGTTGATGGTGAAGCTGAATTTGTCCGCGCTGAGGTAGCCGCTGATGATGCTGGCCGTGCCGCGGGTGCTCGTGGTCGTTCCGGAAAGCGTGCCGTCACTCGCCATATCCAGATCCAGCGTGGATTCTTCCGGCCCTTCCGGCGTGGTGTACGCAAGCTTCCACTTTCCCGCCAGAGTGCCTTTTGGCGGATCCTTCGGTTTTTCAGGTTCGTGGATCTCGAACCTTTCGCCATCCACAAAAACCATTTTGATTTTCGTTTTTTCGTCGAAGAGATTGCCGTCCGTCACGACGAGATTCGCAATCTTCCCGGTCTCGATCGAGCCCAGCCGATCGGAGACTCCATAGATCTCGGCAGGCGTCAGCGTGAGCGCGCGCAAGGCGGCATCCGGCGCGAGCCCTGCGTCGATGGATTTTTTCACTGCTTTGAGGATGTCCTTCGACGAGGTGATTCCGCCGGAATAAAATGCGAACTGCACTCCCGCTTTGGCCAGCGCCGCCGGTGAAGAAGGCGCTTTATCGCGGAAGCGCAACGTGCGGAGCAACGGCTTTTCGTCCGGATCCGCATCTTTTTCCGCTTCCGGCCATTTCAGATCCACGAGCACGGGCACCTTTTTTGCGCCGATCTCATCCGCGACTTCATAGGCCATCTGCCCGCCGTAGATTACTCCTTCTTCCTGGTCCGCCTGGTCCAGTTGCCAAACGTGCACGAGTTCAAGGGCGCGCCGCAGCTGAATCGAATTGTTTGCGGGGATTAGCACCAGCGTGTGATCCTCAAGCGCCTCGCCAAGCACGGCCTCGGTGCGGTCGTAGCGCGGCCGCGGCATTCCCCTCGGACTCTTTTCATAGATGGCCAGCGCGGCGGTGCTCCAATTCGTGTCAATCCATACTTGATGCACATAAGCGAGCGTGCCCATCAACGAGCCGGGGAAATTTCCAAAGCCGCCGCCGGGAACCAAGGATACCGGAATAGCTACAGGCGTCTTTACGACCATTTCGCTGGCGCGGTCACCTGCGAGATCGAGCACGGAGGCCTGTCCGGGAAACATTCCGCCCTTGGGCGAGGAGACAACGGTCGTGAATCCCGCGTCCCGCCACGATTCGATGCGCTTGTCGCTCAGGTTCACTTCATCGGCGGCGCTCTTCCATGGCGTCGTTCCCGGGCGGTCTTCGGGTCCACGCGATACTTCCTGCGCCTGAGGCCGGCGGGGTCCGCCTTCCCCACCGCCGCTGGCTCCAGCAGGCGCGGCAGCAATGCCCACATCGGTGAACGAATCGAAGAGACCGGGATAAACGGTGAGGCCTTTGCCTTCGATCACCCAAGCATCCGGGGGTATCGAGGCATCCTTGCCGATGGCGGTGATGATGCCATGCGCCATCACCACGGTTGCATTCTCCAGGGGCGGTCCAGATACCGGGACGATTCTTGCTCCGCGGATCGCGAAGTACTCCGGCTCGCCGCCCTGCGCAAACATCTGCGGGGCGATAGCAAGAAGAATGAGAAGAGTGAGAGCAAACGCGAGTGCAAACGGGCACCGGCGCGCGAGGACAGAACGCATGCAAGCTCCTTTTTGGGAATTGTTCAGAACCACGTTCCCCAGACCGTCTTTTCTGTAGACGCATGAGGCTAATCAGAAGTTGCGGCATAGTCAAGGAAACTGAGGAATTCTGGGATCGACGGGGAAGGAGATTCTGCCGGCGAAGGGCAAAAAAGAATCTCAAAGAAACCGGAAACAAATTGGCGGCCAGCTTCGTTTCTTCTATTGTCTTCCCATAGGGCCTATGGCATCTTCGGTATGGGCTTCCCATAGGAGCAGCGAGGAGTCCGAGGAGAACCATGGGCGATAAGCCGGCGGACAAGCAGGATGTTTGGCAGGGAACATTGGCGCTGATGGTGCTGAAGACCCTGCAAGCTATGGGACCGCTGCACGGCTACGGCATTGCGCGGCGCATTGAGCAGACCAGCGGCGATCGATTGATTGTGAATTACGGCACACTGTATCCGGCTTTGCTCAAACTCGAGCAAGAGGGTTACATCGGCTCGGAATGGGGTTTCTCGGACAACAATCGCAAAGCGAAGTATTACAAGCTCACCCGCGCGGGCCGCAAACAATTAAACAAGGAAGAGCGCGAGTGGGAACAGACAACCGCGATCCTCGCGCGTTTCCTTGTGCCGGGCGAGGAGTAGTCATAATCGGTTTTGCGAGGGGGGATTTACATGAGGCGCCTGCGGGCTTGGTTCTCTCGATTCGGCGAAGCGTTTGGGAAAGAGCGGCGGGAGCGCGAGCTCTCCGCAGAGATCGAGAGCCATCTCCAACTGCACATCGAGGACAACTTGCGCGCGGGGATGCCGCCGGCGCAAGCGCGGCGAGAGGCCATTTGAAAGCTGGGCGGAGTCGAGCAAACCAAGGAAAACTATCGCGAGCGCCGCAGGTCTGCCGCTCCTCGAAATTTTCTGGCAGGACTTGCGCTTCGGCACGCGCATGCTGCGGAAAAACCCCGGATTCACCGTCGTCGCTGTGCTCACCCTCGCTCTCGGCATCTCCGCGAACGCGACAATCTTCAGCTTCGTCAACGCCGTCCTCTATAAACGCCCTCCCGTTTACGACCCCGATCGTGTGCTGGTCGTTTATGGGACCTCCGCGGCCCATGCGTGGGGAGCAAACCTGAATCCCGTCTCCGCGCCCAACTATTTCACCTGGAAGCGCGAAAATCAGGTCTTCTCCGAACTAGCGGCATCGGAGCCCTATGTGAGCGTCAATCTCACTGGAACCGGCGAACCCGAGCTCGTTATCGCAAATCGCGCAACCGCGAACTATTTTTCGGTCACCGGTATCGCTCCTGCACTCGGTCGCGGCTTCGCAGTTGGAGAAGACCAGCCGGGCCACGATCGTGTCGTGCTGTTGGATTACCGATTTTGGGAACAAAAATTTGGATCCGACCTCAACATCATCGGCAAGTCCATCCGCCTCAACGGGGAGGAACACACCATCATCGGTGTCCTGCCCCAACGATTTCAGATCATGTCTTTCCGGTCGCAGATCTGGCTTCCCCTCGTTCTCGACGAATCCCAGCAGAGTTCGGCAGTAAGGCAAACTCGAACTCTATATCTCTTTGCGCGCCTCAAGCCCGGCGTAACTCTGAATCAAGCGCAGGCAAATATACGAACGCTCGGCACTCTCGCGGCTCAATCCTTCCCGGAAACAGAGAACGGCTGGGGCGCAAACTGTCTGACGCTTCAGGAATACGGTATCCGCGATTTCAACGCCGGCGCCGCCTTCGTCATTCTTCTCTCCGCCGTCGGCTTCGTTCTCTTGATTGCCTGCGCCAACATCGCCGGTCTGCTTCTCGCTCGCGCCACCAGCCGCGGCAAAGAAATGGCTATTCGCATTGCCATAGGCGCTGGAAGGCTCCGCGTCGTCCGCCAGTTGATGACGGAAGCATTGCTAATCGCCGTGCTTGGAACCATTGCTGGACTTGGTCTCGCGGTTGGTGGCACGCAACTCCTGCACAAAACTTTGTCGTTCAACGAAGCCATCAAAACGCTCGACATGCAGATCGACTGGCGCGTTCTCTCGTTCACTTCCGCAATTGCCGTGCTGTCCGCTCTTCTCTTTGGCCTCGCACCTGCCCTGCGAGCCTGGGCTGTCGATGTGTTCCCTACGCTGAAAAACGATAGCGGCAAAGTCTCTGCCGGGAAAAAGAAAAGCCGCAGCCGCGGCTTGCTTGTGGCCGCTGAGGTAGCGATGGCAGTCATCTTGCTCAGCGGTGCCGGCATTCTCATCAAGGGATTTCTCGAAGGGCTTCACCGAAGTCTCGGCTTCCAGCCTCAGCGTTTGCTGACCGCGCAAATTACCCTGCCCGAATCTCGCTACAAAGAACCGGCGAAACAAATCAAGTTCTACCGCGAACTCACGGCGCATCTCGAATCCATGCCCGGCGCAAGCTCCGCGGCAATCACTTCCAGCTTGCCCGCCGCCGGCGCCGGCTTTGTAAACTTTCTCCTGAAAGGCCAAGAGAATCTCCCTCCTTCAGAACGCTCGCGAGCTCGCTACTACGTCGTGAGCTCCAGCTATTTTGCGACCATCCAAACTTCTTTGATTGCCGGACGCGTTTTTGCTGAAACCGACGACGCGAACTCACCGCCTGTTGCGGTTGTCACCGAGACATTTGTCGAACGCTTTTTCCCCAAGGGCGACGTTCTCGGAAAACAGATTCGCATCGATTCCAGCGACGCCGTCGCAACGCAATGGCGCCAGATCGTCGGAATCGTGCATAACGTCAAAAGCTGGCCTCTCAATTTTTCCGACGAGCCAGAAATCTACGAGCCTTATCCCCAACACCCGACAGCCGAAATGTCTGTCGTCGTCCGCTCAGCAGACCGGGCAAATTCGTTGGCTCCGGGGCTTCGCGAAGCGGTTTGGTCCCTCGACAGAGAGCAGCCCATCGGAAGTGTTATCAGCATGCCCGACCTCTTGGCAAACGAGACTGCCCCCGACCTGATTTTCAGCAAGCTGATGGCGATCTTTGCCGCTCTCGCACTTGTTCTGGCGGGCATCGGAATCTACGGCCTCGTCGCTTTCACGGTCGGACAACGTAGTCAGGAAATTGGCATTCGAGTAGCCATGGGAGCCGAAAAGAAAACCATCCTGCAAATGGTCCTTCGCGATGGATTGAAGCTCGCCGCGGTTGGCGCCGCCATCGGCATGCTTGGCGCGTTTCCTCTTCCGCGCCTGTTCGAAGCGGCGTTCTACGATTTCCACGTTCGGGGAGGCTGGCTTTTCCTCATCGTGCCGGCTCTGATCGGTGCTGTTGCGCTGCTGGCTTGCTACATTCCGGCGCGGCGCGCCTCGCGTGTCGATCCGATCGTGGCACTGCGATACGAATAATCGCTCGGACTCTTCCCGCGTGGCAATCGAGCCATTTACTTTTTTCAAAATTAGAGTAGGGCTAACGTACACGGTTGCGTTTCCCGCCCGGCCCTGTGCCGCTTTCCCAATTTGCTTCAGCACTGTCCTCAGGCGCTGACTCTCTAGCTACTGCGGCGGTTTTTTCTTTTTGAAAAGGCCGCCGAGGCTTTTTACAGCGTCGGCAGGGGCTTTGCTTGCGTCTTTTCCGGCACCCGTGCCGAGGCCAGCGGCGCAGCCTAGCTGCGATTTGAGCATGCCAGCGGCGAGCCCGCCGACATCGGGAATAAACTTCGGATCCGCGGTCGTGCCGTGTATCAGGAAAGGAACGGTTGTGCCGCTCTTGCATCCACCTCCGCCACCTGACGCTTTGCCGAGCAGGCCGCCCAGGTCAGATACGGGGCTTCCGACGCCGCCGAGCGCGCTTGTGAGCGTGGCCGCCATTTTGAAATCAAGATTGTTCTTGGAGTCGATCGTCCCCGCGCCGGCAAGATTTCCAACTGTGGGAACAACCGCGAGGAAATTCTCTGCTTGGAGGCCATTGGGCGCCATGCGCAGATTGGTGGTGAGTTTTTCGATATCCAGATCTTTGCCGCTCTTGATCCCCGCGAGCGAGGCAATCGAACTCATCCTCGAGCCGAGGTCGAAACCCGCGAGTTTTCCGTTATACAGACCGACGCTGCCGGTCGTAATTAGCTTGCTCGTCGGGCCGGCGAGATTCAGCTCCGCATTGAGAGTGCCAGCTTGAAGAGAGGTTCCCTTTGGAAGAATGATTCCGAGTGCGGGGAGAAAAGCTTCGAGATCTTTCGCGGGCATATCTTTGGCCTCGAGCTTGATGTTGACGAGGGTGGTTTCCCCCGCCGTGTCATAGGTGCCATTGAGATGCGCGACAGCGCTGCCGATCTTGAGCGTTGAGGGTTCCAGGACGCCGGAGTTCTTGTGCAGATCATATTTGGTGTCGAAATCGACGGTCACCGGAACACCGGCGGCAGAGCCGCCAGCGATGAAAAGTGCCTTGGAAATTCTCACGTTGCCCTTGGTCTCCGCTTCGCCCTTTTGCGAGGAGAGATCGGCGGTGAGATCGAGAAGGCCGCCGAGGCCAGCGGAAGAATCCACGAAGCCGGTGGAGGCGAGATTCAGAGAAGCGACGTCAAGTTTGGCATCGATGGGAGTGAGTGAAGCGTCCTCTTGATCAATCGGGCCGGCAGTTCCGTCGAGCTTGAAGGTTCCTCCGGAAGGAAGGTCGGCTGTGACGGTTACGGGAAACTTAGAGGTCATGGAAAAATTGGAAGCGGCTACGTTCACGTGATTATAAGTGCTGCGCTTTTGGGTGCTGGTGGAACCGACGATGATGCTGCCGTCCTTGAGCGTGAACTTTTGGACAGAAAGATCGGCGGGCGCGGCGGAGCCAGAATTTTTCGCAGCCTGCGCCTGTTTAGACTTTGCCGAGGCAGCGCCAAGCGAGGAATAGTTCCACTGACCCGCAGGATTGTGAAGGAGAATGACTTCGGGACTCTCAATCGTGATCCCGGTAACGTTCAGAGTCTTACTAAAGATCAGAGGCAAGATTTCGACACCCACTTTGAGCGATTTGGCGGTGAGGAAAGGCGATGTGCTGTATTGGGGGTCGTCGCCAATCGAAAGACTTTCGGCAGACAGTGAGCCGCTGATCAGAGAAAGACTCAAACTTCCAAACTGAACCTGGCGGCCAAGGGCCTGCGAAGCTTTTTCCTCGATAGTGGGCCGGAACTTGTTGACGGGAATCAGAAACGGGACAACCACGATAAGAAGTATCAAGACGGCAACGACGATGGCAACGATGCGAAGGGTGCGGTTCATGACGATCTCCAATGCGGCAGGGCTGGTAAGACGCAGTGTGGCGATGATAGCACGGGAAGCCGAAACAGGTGACTCGTGGAACAGCATCTTGAACAACGAATGGGCGCTTCCAATCTGGATGCCAACCGCTTTGCATACCTGGCATATTCCGCGACGGACAAACTGGGTGCGTGAAAAGCCGCTTGCCTGCGATTGCCGGAAGAGCGCGTCCCATACAGCAAAAACTGTACGATTCAGTCGGGCAAAGGTATGAGCAGCGCGTGCTAAGATGCGAAGCATGAAGCTAAGAGTCCAGGCCCTCCTCGCAGGTGTATTGGTTGTTTTGACGAGCCACGTCGCTGTGGCGCAGCAAAGTCCCGACAAGTCCAATCTTCCAGATACTCCCAAAGCGCAGCAAAACCCGAATGCTGCGGACCAGAACCAAGCGAAGAATATTTTGGCGACTCCGCTGGGGTTGATCACGAGAAAGTCCTACTTTTATCCCGAGCTGGCGACCACGCCGGGGGCACTGAGTTCCGGGCAGAAATTCGAGCTGTTCCTGAGCAAGAGCACGTCTCCTCCGCAAATACTCAGTTCCATGGCCGGGGCGGGAATTAGCGAAGCGCGAGGCACGCTCTCCGGCTACGGACAAGGCGGCGAGGGGTACGGAAAACGATTCGGCTCGTCGATGGCCAGCGGCGCTTCGAGCCATTTTTTTGGGACTTTTTTGTTGCCTGCGTTGCTGCATGAAGATCCGAGATACTTTGTGAAACTGAACGGCGGGTTTAGAGCGAGAGCTGGACATGCGCTGCGGCGAGTACTTGTGATTCGAACGGATGCGGGAAGCGAAACGTTCAACTTGCCGGGAACGTTGGGGCCAATGATGGCGGAGGCGTTGGCAAACGTTTATCTTCCACCCCCGGAGAGAACGGCGGGAAAGACATTTGAGCGTAGCGGGATTCGAATAGGGTTTGGCGCAGCCAACAGTTTGTTGAAGGAGTATTGGCCGACGATTTTCAAGAGTTTGCGGATTGCGAAGGTGGCGCCAGGATTGCACCCCTGAGAAGCGCGTTTCTGCCGGAGCAGAATGCGGTGCGGGGGAAAATCCCGCATAAGAAAAGCGAAGGCTTTGAATGCCAGAAGCGAGGAACGTATTACAATGTGGAAGAGCGGGGCTGTAGCTCAGATGGATAGAGCAACGGTTTCCTAAACCGTTTGTCGGGAGTTCGAACCTCCCCAGCCCCACCAGATTTCTACTCCCCTTAAGGAAAATCCAATGCGGTTCATCTGCGCAAGGCAGAAATCCTGCCCTTCGTCACGGCGAAAGTGGCAGAATGCTGCCGTCCAACCATCCGGGAGCGTGTAATTCGGGGGCTCGAAGGCCGCGAGAGCGGTGAACAGGTGAAGGGCAGCGAGGTGCTGGAATGAATGAAGCGCTGAGCGTTCACAGGCTGCATTTCGCGTTTACAATCACGTTCCACTACATTTTTCCCCAATTAACGATGGGGCTGGCGCTGCTGCTCGTCTATCTGAAGACGAAAGCGCTGAGAACTGGCGACGAGCACTACAACCGTGCAGCGCGATTTTGGGCCAGGATCTTTGGGATTAATTTTGCCCTGGGTGTGGTGACGGGAATCCCAATGGAATTTCAGTTCGGGACCAACTGGGCGGCGTTTTCCAGAACGGCGGGGGGCGTGATTGGACAAACGCTGGCGATGGAAGGCGTGTTCTCGTTTTTTATGGAGTCGAGCTTTTTGGGGCTATTTTTGTTCGGCGAAAAAAAACTGGGACGCATGGGACATTGGTGGGCGGCGTTTCTGGTTTGGCTCGGTTCGTGGCTTTCAGGATTTCTCATTGTGGCGACGGACGCGTGGATGCAGCATCCCGTGGGATACCGGATCGGGGCGAATGGCGAGATCGAATTGGCTAGCTTCTGGGCATTACTGTTGAACAAGTGGGCGATCTGGCAATACGCGCACACCATGCTGGGCGCGGTGCAGACCGGTTGCTTCGTGATGGCGGCAGTCGGCGCGTTTTACCTCCTGACGAACCGGCATGAAAGATTCGGACGAACGTTTGTAAAGGCGGGCGTTTTGGTCGGCTTGATTGCCGCGGTGCTGCAACTTATTCCCACTGGCGACCAGCAAGGAAGACTGATAACCGAAAATCAGCCCGTTACGCTGGCCGCGATGGAAGGACTTTTCGAAACGCAAGAGGGTGCGCCGCTGGCGATACTGGGGCAGCCGGATGTGCAACGCCGAAAGTTGGACAATCCACTGGTCGTGCCGCGGATGCTGAGCTTCCTGACGTACCAACAATGGAGCGCGAACGTGCGCGGCCTGGACGCATTCCCAAAAGAAGAATGGCCGGACCAGATTCCGCTTCTGTACTACAGCTATCACCTGATGGTGGGGCTGGGAACGATCTTTATTGCCGTGATGGTGGTGGCAGCGTTCTTGTACTGGCGAGAGAAATTGTTTTCTTCGAAATGGATGTTGTGGATTTTGATGATCAGCGTCCCCTTGCCTTATATCGCGAACACCGCCGGTTGGATGACGGCCGAGCTTGGAAGGCAGCCTTGGCTGATTTACGGAATGATGCGCACGGCCAACGGGGTCTCCCCGCGAGTGGGAGAGGGCAATGCGTGGTTCACGCTGATCGGCTTCATGGGAATTTATACGGTGCTGGCCATGCTGTGGCTCTTTCTCGTGTACCGCGAGATCGAAATGGGCCCTGAGCCTGATGACCAAGACTCTGGCACCGAAGCCAGAATCTCCATCGTAGCGGATTGAGATTGAGGAGGACACGGTGGGAACTGTCTGGTTCTGCCTCGTAGCGGCCATGATCGTCATGTATGTTTTGCTGGACGGCTTTGACCTGGGAGCGGGGGCGATTCATCTGTTGATCGCACGAACGGATGCGGAGCGCCGGCAAATCTTGGCGAGCATCGGACCGGTGTGGGATGGAAATGAAGTGTGGCTGTTGGCGGCGGGAGGGACCCTGTACTTTGCGTTCCCCGAACTCTATGCGAGCGGTTTCAGCGGATTTTATCTTCCGCTGATGATGGTGCTGTGGCTTTTGATTTTGCGAGGGGCTTCGATCGAGTTTCGCAACCATGTGAAGAGCGCGGTTTGGGATCCCTTGTGGGATTTTTTGTTCTGCGCTTCGAGCGTGTTGCTGGCGGTATTTTACGGCGCGGCTTTGGCCAATGTGGTGCGCGGCGTACCACTCGATGCCAGCGGGTATTTCTTCGAGCCGCTGTGGACGAATTTCCGTTTGGAGGAAGACACGGGCATCCTGGACTGGTACACGATTTTGGTTGGCGTGCTGGCTTTGCTCGTTCTAGTGATGCACGGCGCTTTGTGGGTGCAATTGAAAACCAATGGTGCCGTGAACGAACGCGCCAGGAAGCTTGCCGGCCACGTCTGGTGGAGCGTGGTTGCGTTGACGGCGCTTGTGACGGCCGTGACCTTTCAGGTGCAGCCGCAAGTAAAGGAAAATTTTGTCACCTGGCCATTGGGAATCGTGTGCCCTTTGCTGGCGGTGGCGGGGCTCGCAGGCGTGGCTTTTGAACTCAGAAAGCACGCGGAGCGGAAGGCGTTTTTTGCATCGTGCTTATATCTGGCTGGAATGCTGACCAGCGTGGTCTTCGGCGTTTATCCTATGGTGCTACCCGCGCGCAATCCCGTGTATTCGCTCACGGTCGAAGGGGCTAAGGCCGGCGCGTACGGATTGAAGGTCGGCCTGGCGTGGTGGACCGTCGGCATGATCCTGGCGGCGGGTTATTTCACCTACGTATACCGCTCCTTTGCGGGAAAAGTAGAAGTCGATAGCGATTCGAAAGGGCACGGGTATTAGACGAGCAAGAAAGATCAGAAGAAAATCAGAGACAGGAGCCGCAGGATGGCGTCCTAGTTCGGCAACGGCCGTCGTGCAAATAACTGCCGGACCTCGACGGTGATACACTACCTGCGAGGTGCGCTATGGATAAGTCAACCTGGATAGCCATGTCGCTCACAGTTCTCCTCGTAGTGGGTTTGATCGTCTATCGATTGCTCTGGGCCGCATCCCAGGTGGCTGGCGCGGCTGGACTCGGTCGATTGCCAAAATTACCAAAAGGCGTACGACGCTGGCTTTTTGGCGAACATAAAGAAGTCCCTCGTTGACGGCTTGAAAGCAACTGCACGGCGTACACAGGAAAGAATGAGCGAAACAATTTCATCTCGTGCGGGTGGGCCCTCCGCAATCGCTATTGTGCTCGTGACGGTGCTGGCTTTACTGGTTGCGCCGGTATGCACGTCGCTGTGCGCGGCGAGTGGCTGTGCTTCGGACGCGCATCTCGAACCGTGTCATGGGATGGCGAGCATGGCGGCTAACGGCGGCGAACATCTGCTTGCGCCCAGCAAGACTTGCGGGGCTTCCGACGCTTCCGCGGTGCTTGTCAGCAGGGATGAACAAGCTCTGCTTTCGCAGGGATTGCGAAGTGGTTCCTCGCCGGTCTTGATGGATGTCTCGTCAGGCCAGGGCCTTGGGAGTTCGCATGCAAATCCGGGGCGCGGGCATCGAATTCCACCAGAGTCAGCGGAGCCAGTCCAGCTGACTACGATCCTTCGCATTTGAAGCTACCGTCCGAATCCATCCAGCAAAAGAAGTCTGCCCGGCCAGGGCGCGCAGCCAACCACTCACGCATTGCAGCTACCGGTATCATGCATGGCGGAAGCGCTGCACGGATCCAGGAACGCGAAAGACTCGAAAGGCAGCTTGGGAGGCAAGAATGAGCGGCACAAGAAGAAGGTTTTTCCAGGATGCGGCGTTTTTTGGCGCGGGTTTCCTGGGATTTTCCGGGGCGTTGCGCGGCAGTCCGCGGGCGAATGACTCACAGACGGCGCGTGAGATTGAGCAGGGGCGTCACCATAGCCCGTACGGCAGCCACAAAAAAAAGGAAGCGGCGCCGGCGGGGCCTGATCCGTTTTTACCGATGGTGACGCCGGACGTGCCGGACTTGCCGTTCGAGATGGACGGCGGCGTGAAAGTTTTCAAGCTGGTAGCGGAGCCGGTGAGGCGAAAAATCTCGCCGTTCAAAACCATCGAGGCGTGGGGGTACAACGGGAGTCTCCCCGGTCCCACAATTCAAGTCCAGCAGGGCGATTGCGTGCGAATCATTCTTGAAAACAATTTGCCGGAAGCCACTTCGATTCACTGGCATGGGGTGGAAGTGCCGATCGACCAGGACGGCGTCCCGTGGATCAGCCAGAAGCCCGTGGCGCCGGGAGAAAAATACGTTTATGAATTCACGGTGCATCAGGAGGGCACGTTTTTTTATCACTCGCACGGCGCGATGCAGGAAATGAT
Organism: uncultured Acidobacteriota bacterium; assembly: GCA_963718945.1. Lineage (GTDB taxonomy): Bacteria > Acidobacteriota > Terriglobia > Acidiferrales > UBA7541 > Acidiferrum. The sequence continues at coordinate 108,065 of CAVRAJ010000007.1, forward strand.
GGGGATGATTGGATTTTTTGTGGCGCATCCCGAAAGAAGTTACAAGCCGCGGGCCGATCATGATTTTGGCGTGGTCTTGCAGGAGTGGGCCGTGCTGCCAAACAACCAGGTCCCGAACTCGGCGGCGATGGAATACAACTGGCTGACGTTCAACGGCGTTTCCGCGCCCGCGATCACGCCAATGATCGCGCGGCTGGGGAGCCGCGTGCGGCTGCGCATCATCAATATGGGGATGGACCACCACCCCATTCATCTGCATGGAAATCAATTTGTGATGACGGGAACGGAAGGTGGGCGCGCGCCGGAATCGACCTGGTATCCGATGAATACGGTGCTGGTGGGCGTGGCCCAAGCGCGCGTGGTGGAGTTCGACGCGAAGTATCCAGGAGCGTGGATGCTGCATTGCCACATGCCACACCACATGATGAACAGCATGTCCGATCTCTTGCGCGACCGAGCGATTGAAACTGCGGGTTTGACCGAAGAGCAAGCGATGAGCCAGATGGCCACGCTGGCAAAAAGCGTTTCGTTCGAACACATGCCTCCTTCCCCGGTCGCGGCGAATGCGAGCCGCGTCCCGGGATTCCCCCAGGATGCGTTCATGGAAATGGGAATGGACGACGCGGTGGCAAAACCGGAGACGTTTGGCCTGCCTCCGAACTGGAGCGCGCAGATGATGGGCATGATGACTTTGGTGCGCGTGCTGCCAGACAAGGAATACGAAGAGATGATGCAGCGAATTAAAAGTGCCGGCACTCCAGAGCAAAAGGAGCACTCCCATGGGTCGTAAGAGAGAATCCTCATCCCCGCTCCGGCTGCTCTTTTCTGTGCCCGGCGTTTACCCCGACCGGATCGGGGCGATCTCTGTGTTGAAATCCCGGCTATCCGTATCGCGGGCATTAACGTTCGCTGTGGTATTTTTCTGCTCGGCGACCTTGGGGATTGTAGCCCAGGCCCAGCAGAAGACCCCGCCGATGTCGATGAATCAACAAATGCAGCACCAACATGGAGAAATTCCGCTGGTGAAGCCGGAGTATCCGCAAATGGGGCGTGCGCAAGAACGCGCAGGGGCGCAAGTCGTCACGCTGGAACAGGCCGAAAAGATGGCTGGCGAGACGAATCCCACCCTGCGGCAGGCGAAGGCGGAAATCGAGGCAGCGAAAGCGCGTCAAGAGCAGTCGGGATTTTACCCAAATCCTTCCGTGGGATACACCGGCGATGAGATCCGCGGCGGCTCGGTGGGCGGAGGCCAGCAGGGATTTTTTGTGCAGCAGACGATTGTTACGGGCGGAAAACTCGGCAAGAATCGCGCGGTTTTCGGCGCAGAAACCAAGCTTGCGGAGATCGAGGCGCAAGAGCAGCGCACGCGCGTCGAAACCGCCGTAAAAATATCGTTTCTGCGAGTGCTGGCCGCGCAGGAATGGCTGGATGCGCGGCGCGATTTGGCGAAGATCGCTGAAAATACCGCCCAAACACAGCGGGAACTCTTGAACACCGGGCAGGCGGACGAATCCGAAGTGCTGGAAGCGGAAGTGGAAGCGGAACGGATGCGCATGGCGGCGCGCATGCAAGAAAATACATTGAGGGAAGAGTGGCGCTCGCTGGCGGCCGTCATTGGACAACCCGCCATGCCGGTCTCGACGGTGGCGGGAGATATGGAGCACGGTTGGCCGGAACTGAACGAAGAGGAAGCCGTAGACGCCATTGCGAAGCAGAGCCCCGCCGTGCGAATCGCGGAAACAGCAACGGGGCGCGCGCAAGCGATGCTGTCGCGCGCGCAGCGGGAGCCGTTTCCGGACCTGCAAGTCCGCGCGGGAATGGTATACAACCACGAAACATTGGGGAGCGTGCCATTTGCTAAAGGATGGGAAGGCTTAGCGGAGGCGAGTGTGGAGATCCCGCTCTTCAATCGCAATCAAGGCAACATCTCGGCCGCGCGGGCGGACATGGACCGAGCAGAGCAGGAAAAGACACGCGTGGCACTTACGCTGCGCGAGCGCGCAGCCACGGTAGTCGATGAGTATGCGAACGCGAGGTTGATGGCCTTGGAGTACCGCGACGAGATGCTGCCGCAGGCGAAGAAAGCCTACAGCTTGCTGGTGGACAAGTACGGCCAGATGCTGGCGTCGTATCCCAGGGTGCTGGATGCGCAGCGTAGACTCTACGAACTACAGATCGAGTACATCGCAGCGCTCGAAGGCGTGTGGACCAACGGGCTGGCCCTGCAGGGCTACTTGCTGACCGACGGGCTGGAAGCGCCGGCGCGGCCTGGCGAACTCGACCGCCCCATCCGAGAAACCAACGTGCCGATGCCCGAACGGAGTATGTCGCCCGGCGAAGCGATGCCTCGGCCCTAAGGCGAAGGCCGTGTAGACAACTATGGAAAAGTACCGTTTCCCATCGGCGTCGCCACTTGTCGAGTGCGAAACACTAGTACCCTGGTAGCGTTGACCCACCGAAAATTTAATGGGTACTGTCATGATAGGGCGCCCGGGTGTCAGCAAACGTGTCTCGATTGCCTTACGAACCCGCACGCCAACACAGTTTGCCGGAAGTGACGCGGCCGAGGCACCTGGAGGACGTGGTGTTCTCATTTGTTTGCAGGAGATACTCGCGGTTTCCATGCCTGTTCAACGAACAAGGTAATAGCAGCCGTTGTTGCGGATGGAAAGTCGAATAGGGCGATGACAATAGCGCTGAAGGCTGGACGTTACGAACTTATCGGCGAACTCGGCCGCGGCGCCATGGGTGTCGTTTATAAGGCGACGGACCCGGTGATCGGACGCACAGTCGCGGTAAAGACCATCAAATTGAGCGAAGAAGGCACCGGACTATCGCGCCCCGAACTGCTGACGCGGTTTCAGACTGAAGCGCGTGCCGCGGGCTTGCTGACCCACCCAAACATCGTGGTCGTCTTTGACGCGGGCGAAGAAGATGGCCTGTACTACATCACGATGGAGCTGGTGGAAGGAAAGAGTTTGCAAGCGCATCTCGACGGGGGCCAGGCGTTTGCGCTGCCGCGCGTTCTGCGCATCATGGAGCAGACGTGCAGCGCTCTGCAATTCGCGCACGAACGCAACGTGGTTCACCGGGACATCAAGCCCGCGAACATCATGCTCACAGCCGACGACACGGTGAAAGTCACCGACTTCGGCACGGCGAAAATTTTGCAGTTCGGCACGATGCAGCAAACGGCTCACGTGATGGGCACGCCAAGCTACATGTCGCCGGAACAGGTGAAGGGCCGGGCGGTCGACGGCCGGAGCGACATTTTTTCGCTGGGCGTGATGCTGTATGAGATGGTGACGGGCGAGAAGCCGTTCCCCGGCCAGAACATTACGACGGTCATCTATAAGATTGTGAATGAAGAGCCAGTCCCGCCGCGGCAGATTGACCCATCAATTCATCCGGGCATCAGCGCGGTAGTGATGAAGGCGCTAGCCAAGGAACCGGAAGCGCGTTACCAAAGCTGCCGCGAAATGCTCGAGGATTTGCGGAACTATCGCAGCATCGCTCCTGGCGGAAGTCCGGATAAGACCATGGTTGCCAGCGGGCAAGGCGCGCCGAACGCAACGCTGCCACTCGCCGGAACGGGCGTGGGTGCGCAAAGCGGCCGGCACAATTACCCGGAAGATCCGATGACCCTGGCGACGACGCGATCGCTGAATGTGCGAGCTTCCAGTCCGATGCAGACGCCGACCGTGCGCCGCACAGGGGCTATCACACCGATCCAGGAAGAACCCAAAAAGAAGAGCGTGCTCGGCAGCATTTTCATCGCGCTGATTCTGCTGGGCGTGATCGCCTATGGCATACAAAAGCTGCGGCCGGTGTTTGAAGATGCCCGTCAGATTAACGCGACGCCGAAGGCCGCGGACAACGATGCCGCGACAGCAGCAGCCCCTGCTTCGGCTAACAACGCGGCAAACAATCCCGCCGCGAGTCCGGCCCCGAACCCGGACGGAAATGAACCGCCAGCAGCGGCGAGCTCCGAGACGGCCCCGGTGGAAGAGAAGCCGGCCCAACCCAGTGCGGAAAAGCCCCCTGCGAAGAAGGGCGGGCTGATTGTCAGTCCCGAAGCGGCCGAATACAAAGGAAGAATTGATCAGATCATCGCGGATAAGGGATTGACGGGGCGAGCCAGAGTGCAGGCCGTTGGAAACACTCTTATTCTGGGGGGCAAAGTACGTCCTGCGGAACACGGGGAGTTGCTGAAATTCCTGCGAAATGCTCCCGCGAGCGTGCGGGTGGTGGATAACATCGAATACGTGGACGTGCCCGCCACTGGAAAAGTAAATAATGAGGACGGTGGTCACCCGGTTCCTTCGGAGGGCCGAGGCGCAATCCATGTCGTCACGGATCTGATTGGCGCCAATGCGATTTTGCGGGATTCTGCGGGACGTGTTGTTAGCCAATGCCCGACGCCCTGCAGCTTTAGTGATCTATGGCCCGCGCAGTACAGCCTGGAGGTTGAGAAACAAGGCTACCAGCCGATGCAAACCGCGCTGCAAGTGAAGGCCGGGAATGTCATCGATCAGAAGGCGGCGCTCGAATCACTCTCGAAGGGCCTGTATTTGACCAGCCGTCCCGCCGGAGCGGACGTCTTCATTAACGGAGCGAAGCAATCCGGGCAAACGCCTCTGACGTTGCCTCTTGCGCCGGGCAACTACAACCTGGTTGTGCGCCTGCCGGGATACGAAGCGTATGCGGGAAAAGTACAAGTGCGGGACAATGTACAGACACAACTCGCCCTCGAGCTCAATTCCAGAGTTGCGTGGGCCCAGGTAGATACGACTCCGAAGGGTGCCGAGATCTTTTTGGATGGGACGGCGACGGGAGAGACATCGCCGGCGCGGGTACAAATGCCTGCCGGCCTCCACACCTTGATTGTGAGGCTGCCTGGATACCAGCAAGTGAAAAGAACGGTGCAGGCCAGCGAGGGCGGAACGGTGAGCATTCAAGAAACTCTAAGACCCCGATGAACGCGTTAGCGCCCTGCCGTGCAAAGAGCGAGAGCCTCTGAAACGATCTCGGAACGCTTTTTGGCCTGGGGTTCCCTCTACTTGGAACGTAACTTTTTGTAACAAGACTTGGGCCTGAGTCCTAGAACTCCGAAATCAAGCCACTCAAAACAAAGCGTTTACTTCTGGAGTTGCGGGGCAGGCAGCGTGCTTGCCTTATAGGCAAGGGTACCCTGCCCTCACGCAGACCTTGAATGGGTTGTACAAGGCAGGGACGCTTATTTAACCTATCGGTTAAATACACTCGATCGAAGCAAGTGGGGAATGCCTTGGTACTTCGGGCCATCATGCCGGTGGAGGAGCAGCGCAATTACGCTGAGTCGCGCACTCCGGCCCAGGCTTCGGTGCGGACTGCCGCGCGGCCGCTCTCTGGCGGAGCGACGGAAGCGGCTGCACCAACTCCGGACGCCAGGACGGCGGGCCTTATCCATGCCTTGCGGTGCCTTCACTTATTGATCCGGTCAGAACGTCTTTACGACAGAAACCATCCTCGGCGACTTCAAAGTTTGGACAAGTCGTATGAAACGTTGCGCGATTTTGCAAGCGCGCTGGACGGCATTGAAATCCACATTGAGCGCGGCGGCCTGGTTGCACCGAAACTGAGCGATGCTCATCTTCCGGATGTGCGGGGCGAGATGCAGTCGCTTGCGCTGGATTTGCAGCGCGCGGGAATTCAATCGCTGGGAATTGCCCGGCAATTTCATGTAGGCGAACTGGACACTTTCGCGCAACTCTTCAAGGCATCATTGTTAAGATCAGAGGACTCTATAAAGCGCGGCGGGAGCGGCTGGTGGACTGCGCGCTTTTTGGAGAATCGCGTGGAAGGGATTTCGATCAACACACAAACAGAGCGCAGGGTGGATACGGTGCTCGCCAGCCTCATGGGCGCGCTCGTGGCGTACGGCGGCAACACGCCGCGCGAGGTCAATGAAGTTCCTATTCTACCGCCGGAGATCGACGATCTCATCGGCGCGCTGCGTTTGATTGGACGGCTGACGCCGCCGCTCGAAGCAGCACGCGGGCTGTCGCCGGAAGAAGCGGCGCGAGCGATCCACGGGGCGATGGAAAATGCGAGCCGGGAGACGGTTTGCATGCTGCTCAGTTCCATTTCGCAGTACTCTCCGCGCGAGGGCGAACATCCGCAGCCTTACCTGCTGCGTCTTTCTGAGAGTCTGATTCTTGAATTCCTGGGCGCGGAGTTTTCCGCCGGGACTCTGGCGCCGGCCGCGGTACGCAACACCTTTCATCGCCTGAGCGATGTGCTGGTCGCTTCGGGTGGTTATACGGGGCCGCATTCCTCGCAACATCTTACCTTGCTGGCAGCCGCCTGGGCGAACGACACGCACAGGGAGCAGATCGTCGAGAAATTCTGGCTGGAGCTGGCCCCGCGAGAGAAATCGGTTGTACTGCGCGGGCCGGAAGCGTGGTGCGTGCCGGTTGTGGCGCTAAAGCGCACGCTGGGGCAACTGGCCGAGACGGGAGCGGATGCTCCGCGGCGTGAGGCGCGAAACATTCTGCTGAACTATTCACGGCGCGTCGAAAACGAGAATGTTTCCGCGCGGCGGGCGGTGGCGGCGGGATTGAATGAAATGACGCCGATCATCGAATCGCTCTGGCCAAATCAATTGCCGGAGGACTTGAGCCGCGGGACGATGAAGGCGTTGGAGAAGGAAACGATTCCAGAGACCGCGGCGCTTCTTGCGGCTTTTCTCGAGACGCTGGGGCGCGTCGCCGTGATGCGCGGCGATTACTCCGGATTCGAAAACATTTTGGTCGGCCTGGAACGCGTGCCGAAGGACACAGAACACGATCACATGTCGGCGCTGGCCCGCCGTCTGGTGGCGCAGGACCGCTGGCTGCTACTGGTGGACGCCGCCCTGGCGAACCGGCCGCTGGATCCGGTTTTGCCGCGGTTGCTCCAGCGCGACCCGGAGAGACTACTCGATCGCTTGACGCTGCTCTTGACCGAACCGCGCGGCGCGGAAATGGTGGCCGCAATGGCGCGTCTGCTGCGAACCATCGGCGTGCCGGTGCTGAGCCTGCTTGAAACGCGGCTGTATGAAGCGCGAAGGCAGCGAGTTAGCGCGTCGATCAAACTGCTGGCTGCTGCAGATCCTGAGCGGCTATTGCGCGGATTGGGACGGGCGCTGGCGAGTTGGGAGTGGAATTTGCAGGACCTGGCGGTGAGCGAACTCTCGCGGCCGGCCAATGCCGGTTCGATGCAGAGCGCGGCTTTCGTGTTCTCCGCGGTTTTGGCGGACGCGCATCCGCTGGTCGTGCCGATGATGATCGATCAAATCGGCTTGGCTCAAGAGACGACCGCCGTGCCGCAATTGATGGAGATTGCCGCTGGCGAGCACGAGGTTCTGCGCGATCTATTTGTGCGTATCAAGGCGATCGAAGCGATTGGACGCATGCGCGCCGTTGAGGCGGCGGAATTGCTCCGCATGCTGGCGGAAGGCCGCGAAGGGCTGGCGTTTGCCGAGCCGTCGGGTCTGCGCGCGGCGGCGGAAGATGCGCTGGCGATGCTCGAAAACCGGCCGGCTTCGGCGCGGGCGCGCGCGGCCTTTGAATCGGCCCCGCAAACGAATGGCAGCTATGTCGTTCCCCGGAGATATGCTCGCGTTCCTCTGGAATCGCCGTTGCGAGCGCAGATTGAGGGCTCCCAGGTAGGGCTGGCTCGCGTGAAAACCATCAGCCTCGGAGGAGCATACCTGGAATCGCCGAAAAAACTTGCGGTTGGAGACTCGATTAAGCTGGAGGTTCGCTCCGGACTTGCGAAAGATTCACTTCACCGCCGTGGTGCGCAATATTGGACCAGACGGAAGCGGCGTCGAATTTGTGCACATGAAGGACGAAGACCGCGACAAGCTGCGCAAGTTGGTGCAGCGCCACCTGCAGTTCTAGCGCAAGGCTCTTTGGACGAATACGTTAGTCTTGTAAGGTGCGTGGCCTGCGGGATGCCTGAGCTCAGGACCCCACCCCGGGGTATCCAGAGAACCGTGAAGTAAATCCATAACGACATTGGAGTTGCAGGTGTTGCTGTGCGTTCGCAGTGCGCAAGCGGCAGTATGAACTGCGTTGAACCCGCAGCCTCTAGACCGGCAGCTCTGGTGCCTGGCTGCTGATCCGTGACGGGTGAGACAGGAAAGAGCACAGCCAAGATTGGCTGTGTCACTCTGACGCCTGGTTTTTGGTAAGCATTCATTCTAAAGAGAGATAAAGTCGTTTGTTTTGATGCACTTTCGTAAATGTTGCCCCTAAAGGACTTGCTGGCACTCAATTGCACCAAAATTGGGCACGATGGCGGTTCGATTCGGAAGCATTGCAAATAAAGGGCTTGGTACTTTCGACAGGGTCCGGAAAGCAAAAACGCCAGCAAGATGCTGACGCTACGACGAGAAGGCGCAATAATATCCAGGAACTACTATATGCCAGGAGTAACAATTCGTCAAGCAAAAATTGCGTGGGGGTCAGTTTCCAGCTAGTCCGCAACCCAGAAGAAATCCAGAAACAGTTCTAAACTGTTTTGCAATCTAGCCCTTGGTGTCTGGAACCTTAGGCTGCCACAATTCGATCGGATTTCCCTCAGGGTCATGCACGCGGGCAAACCGGCCGTTGGGATAGGACTGCGGGTCAACCTTGACCTCGATTCCAGCGGCTTGTAGCTGGGCCGCCATTTTGTCGAGATCCCGGACTCGAAAGTTCAGCATCCAGACCTTCTGGGTATCCCCGAAATAGCCGCTCGTCTCCTTGAATGGAGCGAAAGCGGTGGGTCCGGCCTCTTGCTGCCAAGGGGATTCCCCGTAGCTCGTTGGTAGGACCGAGATCCCCAAGTGTTGCTGGTACCAAAGCCCCAGCGCTTTCGGATCTTTGGCTCGGAAGAAGAATCCTCCGATTCCGGTCACTGTTTCCATTTCCGTTACTCCAGCGATCCCATCGCGAACAGCAGACCCCGCAGGGGGAGGAGAGAGCTTTGGCGGCACGGCTGTCTGCGCGGCTATGCCGAGTTGGTTCCGACCCAAGATGAAGCTCGACCCGAAAGCAAATGACAGAGTTCGAAGCAATTGGCGTCTTTGAAAATGCATCCCATCCTCCTTCCGAGAAGAGCGCGAATCGGTCTACGATACCTGCGTAAACGGGGTTCTGGGAAGCGTAAAGATGAGGTTCTAGGCGAGTTGCCGGCAAAGCGGAAGTAACGCTCGGACTAGAATTGATGGGCAGCTGGCGATGCGATTCTCGCCGCGCTTGCTGTGAGATCTGAACCAGCCAACCCCAAGATCCAGGTTCAACCAACGAACCTAGGCGCCCTCCGCGTTGTTTTGATTCGTGAGCGGGGCGCCACCCAATCGGATGTGACACTCCTGATTCTGCGTGACATATGCTATGATAGTGTCACAGATGGAGAAATGACATGACGCTAAAAACACGGATGCGTGTCAACGAAAACGGGCGAGTGGTGATTCCGGCTTCGTTTCGCAAGCGGCTGGGGATCCGTGTTGGTGACGAAGTTGTGCTGCAGATTGAAGACAACGAACTACGCATCACGACCTTAAAACGCAACATCGAGCGGGCGCAGCGGGTGGTCCGCAAGCACGTAAAGCCGGGTACCTCTCTGGTGGACGAATTGATTGCCGAGCGCCGCGAGGCCGCGCGAAATGAATAGAGTTGTGCTGGACGCTTCGGCCCTCCTCGCCATTCTCAATCAGGAGTCTGGAGCCGAAACGTTGACGCCGGAGCTCTTGAGCGGCGCTGCGATCAGTACGGTCAATCTGGCCGAAGTGCACGGTAAGCTTGTCGGGCGGGGCCTCAGCCCTGACGATGCGTGGGAAGCTGCACTGGGGCCCATCCGGGAAGCCGTTCCCTTCACCGCTGAACACGCCAGGCTCGCGGGCGATTTGGTCGCGCAAACCCGTCCGCTTGGCTTGTCCTTGGGTGACCGGGCTTGTTTGGCGCTCGGTCTTGCTTTGAAGGCTTCCGTATATACGGCCGACAAGTCATGGAAGAAGTTGAAGGTCGGCGCGCGCATCCACGTCATCCGTTGACGGGTCACTCAGTTAGGAAAGCCTAGCCTACCGGCCTTGGGTAGCGGAAGAGAAACCGCTTTGATTCAGGCCACGACGAGTTTAGCATACGATGACAAGTTGCGTCATGCAGCCATGGTTGGATACATTTCGCAAGCCAGATGTGCCGCCGGTCGCCGATCTTGCCCAGCGCATTGTCAAAGCTTCTTTGGGCAACGCTGAAGCTCTGAAAGTATCCATTCAAGCGGGAGATGAAAAAGATCGCATGCTACGCTGGTTTGCTCTCGTTTGCGAATTTCTCTACTTCTTCATGCACATGGCCAACCGATTCGCGTACGGCGAATTGGGCCATGAACGTCGATGCAGAATGCAGGATCGGCTCTACCCGTTGATAGTACGACCGACCATAGAATCAGTCTTCGGGCATTGGCCAGTGAGCCTGAAAGACAAAATGGAGGGTGAGTTTATAGAGAAGTTGGGAATCGCTGAAACCGAGTACGGACGGTGTAAGAAGCTTCTAGATTCCGACAATCCCTTCGCAGGGGATGCTCTCTTTTCCAAGTTCGCAGGGAACATTTGCGAACTTCTGGGTACGGACTCAAGCGAGTTGACGGACTACGCGCAGACCTACATGAAGGTGAGGGGCCTGGCCACAAGCTCCTTCAAGGAATTGGGTCTCCTCGAAACAGTTCGCGCTGTTGGCAAGGAACTCTAGCATGTGGCCTTTCATCAAGAACTCGAAACTGCCGGGAATCAAACCGCACCAAAATGGACGAGTCAGCTTTACGCTGACTGATGAAGAAGAAGTTGAAGTTAATCGTTTGTTCGAAATGCTCAAGGATTCCTGTCAGGAAACAGGACCGGGGGCGTGGTACATCCACCCTGAAGCACACAAAGCCATGACCGCTTGGGCACTTATCGGCTACGCCCAGAGCCAAGTGACCTTAGCGGAGTTAGCGGACGGGCAGGTGGTCGATAGAAATTTGTGTTTCCGGAAGGCATTAGCGGCGGCTTCGAAAGCCTACTCTCTGCATTCGTTGCCAATCTATTTGTTCGACATGGCTTGCATCTTGGAGTTGCTTGCTGACACCGCCTCCGCTCAGGATGCTTTCAGATCATTCTTGGAATCACAACACAAGTTTAAGCCGTCAGACGTTGACAGAATTACCCTAGAAAATCGTGACGTTGACGCGGCTATTAGACAAGCGAACCAGAGAATCTTCTAGGCATTCAAATCGCTGGGTTGCCCATAGGGGGATTTGTTTGTGGGGTTTCTGATTTTTCCGGCCGGGCGATCATGGTTCTTTTCCTCCTCTAGGTAAGAATTCAGTCTTCACCAACCGAAATCTGCCACGGGAGTCCTAGAGGTGGAGTTGGGTTATGCTCGGGCTATGGCCGCTGATCTGGAATCCACGCTTCTCTCCGTCTGGCAGCAGGCATTCATCGACAAGAAGAAAAGCGTTGAGCTTGACGATGCAACTTATGCCGTCCGGCAAACCGCGAAAAGCAAGTTAAAGCAGGTAGATTTCCGTTTTGGAGATCGGGAGTTGCGCGGCTTGGAACAGAATCCGAAGACCAAATCTCGGTGGGCGAAGAGGGCGAGGGAGGGCGGACAGGTGATGCAGTTTTTGGAGCAGGGGAAATACATTGCGGTGGTCGTGGATGGGAAGGTTCATGTTTATGGATAGGCGCGTGGTAGGGGGAGAGTGAGAAGAGAAAGCGAGCGCAAGACTCAGTTTCAAACAATGAACCTGGGGCACCATGCAGGAACGAAAAGGAGAAAGATAACGCAGAGGCGCAGAGTTCATAGAGGTGCACAGAGAAGAGGGCACGATGTATCGTGCCCCTACAAGAGGCGGAAAGACGGGCGGACGCGGGTGAGATGGGACACGATATATCGTGCCCCTACAAGAGGCGGGAAAGACAGGCGGGCGGCGGGCGAGATGGGACACGATATATCGAGCCCCTACAAGGGATGGCGTGGTGGGTTTGGACTCACGCACCTAGCGGATAAGTTTTAGTTGAAATCAACGGATTATTGAAGTAAAAACCAAGTATTCATCGGCGTGGCCATCGTTCGGCGGGGCATCCCGCAGCCGCTAGGGGTAGCGGAAGTCTGGCAGGTTTCCACTAGGAGGACTCAGATGCAGCGACGTCATAGTGTGTTTGCGTGGACCACGCTGTGCATGCTGGTGCTGGGATGCGCGGCGCTGACGAGGGCGCAAGTAAATACGGCGACGCTGTCCGGAACCGTGATAGACCCGCAAGGCCTGGCCGTGAAAGACGCAAAGCTTACCATTGCGAACACGGCAACCGGCGCGGAACGTACTGCCGTCTCGGACGACGCCGGGCGGTACAAGGTCGTGGGTCTGCCTCCAGGAAAATACAAGATAATTGTAGCTGGCGGCGCGAATTTTGCGGTTTACCAGAATGATTCCGTGGTTGTAACGGTGGGTGAAGACGCGAGCTTCGATCCGCAGCTTGGACTGAGAGGCACGCAACAGACGATCACCGTGACGGCAGAAACGGCCCTGATTGAGACCACAAAAACCGAGGTCTCGCAAACGGTCGATCAGCGCAGTATCAACAACTTGCCCATCAACGGCCGCAATTACATCAATTTTACGCTGACAAATTCGCAGACGACGCGGGACGTTTCTCCGACTATCGGGCCAGCACCGAACAGCGGATTGAACATCGATGGGGCGCGCGCGCGATCGAACATGGTCAGCGTGGACGGAGCGGACGCCGGAGACAACTCGGTGGATGGAATTCGCTCCACGGTTTCGCAGGAAGCGGTGCAAGAGTTTCAGCTTATCTTGAGCAACTACAACGCCGAGTACGGACGGGCCACGGGCGGGGTCATCAACATTGTTACCAAGAGCGGAACCAATGAGACGCATGGAGACATCTTCGGTTATCTGCGCAACAAGGCGTTTCAAGCGAGAAATCCGTTTTCGGGCGAGGTGGACCCGACCACGGGCGAACTGAATCCCGTCAAACAGGCGTATACGCGGGTACAGACCGGCTTCACTTTCGGCGGGGCGTTGAAAAAGGACAAGACGTTTTACTTTCTGTCGTACGAATACACGCAGCGCGAAGAGACGGACTTCTCGAGCATCGGAGCGGCATCGTCCGGGACAGGACCCTTCGGCATGGTGCCCGTCAACCTGGGCCCCGGTCTGACAGTGCAACTGACTCCATCGCAAGCAAGCGCGGTGGCCGCGTTGGAGCAGGCAGGGCAGACCGCGCTGGCGGGAGAGTACGCAGCATTTATGGGCTCGGCCTCAAGCGTCGCGCTTAACAAGCTTGATTTTGGTCTGGTTGCCCCGGGGCTTACGGGCGGCTTGGTGAATCCGGGACCCGGTGCGCAGTTCCCGATCCCGGTCACATGCCCTGTCGGCGCGATGATCGGCACAGTGACCTGTTCCCCGTTTCCCGCGGCGCCGGGTGCCGGCTTTTCTTTTGGCGTAGCGCAACTCCCTGCATCCTATGTGGGTCTGAACAGCACGCGAGGTAACTTTCCCGCGACGGAGAAAACCAGTTTGTGGTCGGGGCGGCTGGATCAGCGCTGGAGCAACCGCAACACGTCCTTCCTGCGTGTGGGAGTTTCGCCTTCTCTCGTCACCGGCATCGAGTCCACTTCACAGAACCAAGTATTTGGCCAGAACGCCGGAACGCGAGCCGGCATTAGCCAATACCGGGATTTGTCCGCGACATTCCAGCACGACACGATACTCAGCGATACGGCTTTCAACGAATTTCGCTTCCAGGGCGCGCGCCGCGGCTTGCACTTTGGCTTTTCGGATCTGCCCGGCGGGTCGAACATCGGAGTGAATATTCCCGGTTATGCGTACTTCGGGCGCGAGCCGTATTCGACGGTGGACCGCATCGAACGGCGATTCGAGTGGACGGACAATGTCACGCTGGTTCGCGGCAACCATACGTTCAAAATGGGCGGGGACTTCAACCTGATACAACTGCGCTCAGGCAAGCCGCAGATTTTCGAGCTGGACTTTGGCGGAGACGTTAACTTCGGAGGCATTTCGGCCTCTTCTTTCGGCTTCCCCGCTTCCCTGCCGGGCGCGACTGGGTTGCAAGCGTATGGGTTGGGAATTCCTACTTCCTACATTCAGGGCATCGGGAACTCGAGTTCACCGTTCGACAACATACCAATCGGATTTTTCGCGCAGGACAGTTGGAAAGTAAACCGCAAGCTGACGCTCAACTATGGCCTCCGATACGATCTGGAAATTACCCCGCTGTTTTCGCCAGCTACGGCGGTTAACGCGGCAGCTGAACAGGCCCTGGGAGTGCAGGAAGGCGTACCGCGCGATTACAAGAACATTGCGCCGCGTTTTGGAATTGCGTGGGATCCCACGGGGAGCGGCAAAACTGTGATCCGCGGAGGCTACGGGCTCTTCTATGATCACCCGCTTCTGGCTATCGCCTTTGACTCGACCACTGCCGACGGCGGCCGGTCTGTGCAGTTGCTTTCAGCGGGAGGAACTGCCTCCGCCTGCGGGTTGCTGCCGCTGCCGCAAGGCTCGCCAACTCCGCCGGGATTCTGCGGGTCAAACCTGGACAGCCCTACAAACCTGAACGGTTCTTCCATCTTTCAGGGAGTGCTGAACGCCAACTCGATTTACGCGGCGTTTCCTACTTCCCTCACGCTAGGTTACTTGCCGCAGCAACAGCGTTTTGATCCGTTTGCGCAGGGATCGCTTTTCGCCAACCAGGCCTATCTGCAAAGCGGATTTCCGCTTTCGATTCTGCCGTTCACGCTCCCTGTATCAAAAAATTTCACTTATGCATACGCGCAGCAAGCGAATCTGACCGTGGAACGCGAACTGCCTGGGTCGTGGAAAATAAGCGCCGGCTATCAATGGACGCGCGGCCTGCACCTTTACAAGCCGATAGACGTCAATTCAACCGATCCGCAATTGCTCGATCAAAACGCGTTTAACGCGGCCGCAGCTGGAATATCGGTAAGCAATCCGTTGACGGTCGTCGCTCCTTCCGCGAACATCGCTGCAACGCCGGGCACATGCGGAGTCACCGTGATCGCCCCGAGCGCGCTTGGGGTGTTAAACGGTTGCCCAGCGCCTATCGCGAGCCTCAATGGCCAATTTGTAGGCACGCCGGCATTCTTTAATTTTTTCCGGCCATCAGGGCCTAATCCCTCGTTTGCAGGCTTGGTCGCACCGGGCCAGCCACTTAATGTGGGATACGCCGGACAAGTAGGATTGGCGGCGCTGGCCGGGTACCCCAAAGGATTCGGAGTGCCAGTGCCGTTCAACAGCGTGGATGCGCAGTCCTCCAACGGCAACTCGTGGTACAACGCGCTGACGGTCAACCTGTCGAAGCGCTTCTCAAGAGGGTTCGAGATCCTATCGAGTTACACATGGTCGCACTCGATTGACGATAGTACTGACTTGCAGTCCACGCTCGAACCGCAAGACAGCCGTTTTCCGCAATTAGAGCGCTCCAACTCGGATAACGACCAGCGTCACCGCTGGGTGACCAGCGCGGTTTTCCAGACACCCGGGGCATCCCAAGGCCGCAGCTTCTTCAGAAACCTTGGAGGGAATATCACGATTTCACCGATCATCGAAGTTTCCTCCGGCCGGCCGTTCGACGTGATCACGGGCGAAGACACGAGGCTAGACCTGGGAGCTTCGCAGGCGCGGCCTTCGGTGGCCGCCGGCGGAGCCAGCGGCACCACCTCTCCTTACATTCCTGGCGTTACCTTCGCACTTGCCAACGTTTGTTTAACGAATAGCGGCGCGCCGTTCACGGTGCCAGGGTTTACAAGTGCAAGCGCGGGGTGCGTGGGCAATCTGGGCCGGAATTCATTTAACATGCCGGGATGGTTCACGTGGGACATGCGCGTGGCAAAACGCATACCGGTGGGCGAGAGAGTCAAGATCGAGCTGATCGCCGACGCCTTTAACTTATTGAACCGCACGAATATCACGGCGGTGAACCAACTCTGCGATCCTTCCGCGGGTTCGACCTGCAGCGCGGGCCAGCCGACGGCGGCGTATGATGCGCGGCAATTTCAGTTTGCGATGAAATTGACGTGGTAGGAAAATTGAGCTCGCCGGCGGGAACTCAGAGAACCATAAATTAAATTTGATGGGGCTTCGCGAAAGCGAGGCCCTTTTGTTTTGGCAGGAGCTTTCCGCCGAACACAACTCCGAGTAAAGTAAAGAGACCGTTTCCCGGATATGTACTGGAGAAAGAATGAACGCGGTGCTCATCGGTGTAGTGATCGTGGTGGCAGGGCTGGTGCTGTGGCTTGTGCTGCAGACTTCACAGGAACAGAAGAGAAGCGCGCTCCTTGAAGGCCAGATGAATGAGCTGCGCCGGGATTTGCAGACGATCGGGACGGCCCAGGCGCAGAGCACTGGGCAGATCGCCAGTATTGGGCAAGGCGTTTCTCAGCGCCTGGAGAGCGTGACCAAGGCGCTGCAGGATGGAGTTTCCAGTTCCGCGCAGATTGCCACGCAGGGGCAAACGGCGATCGCCACCGAGTTGAAAAATACGCGAGAGCAGATTGGCCACATTCAGAAACAACTGGGCGAATTTCAGGAGTTAGGGCGGGGAATATCCTCGGCAACAAAATCTCTTGAGGGAATTCTTGGCGGAGCAAAGACCCGCGGGCTGCTTGGCGAAGTAACTCTCGAACGTTTGCTCGAGGATTCCCTGCCTTCCTCGCAATATGCCACGCAATATCGATTCTCGAGCGGCGAAGCGGCGGACGCGGTGATCTTTCTGCGCGACAAGAAACTTTTAGCCATCGACTCAAAGTTCCCGTTGGATGCCTTCCGAAGAATCAGCACGGAGGGGGAGGAGGCGAAGCGGGCGTTTGCGGCGTCCGTGAAAGGCCACGCTGATTCGATCGCTAAAAAATATATCGTCCCGAACGAGGACACGCTGGACCTTGCGCTGATGTTTGTGCCCTCGGAAAGCGTCTACTACGAAATGCTGATGACGCAGGACAGTAAGGGCGAGCCGCTGGACTCGTACTGCCGGGGCAAGAATATTATCGCGGTATCGCCGAACACTCTCTACGCACATCTCTGCGTGATTCATCTGGGCCTACGCGGAATGCAGATCGAGGAAAATGCCAAGCGGATTTCCGCGGGACTCTCTGGAATCCAGAAAAACATGACGACCTTCATCGATGTGTTCGAAAAGCTGGGGACCCATCTGAAGAATGCGCAGCAAAGTTATGGTGAGGCGGACAAGCGGCTCGAAAAAACGCAGAATGCGCTGGATTCCTTGATCGGAACGGGCGAGGCGGAAGCGTCCATCGAGAACGGCCAGGGTACATTTGCACTTCCGGCGGAATCGAGCGCCAAGACCAGCGCGTAGTCTTTCCACATTAATTTGAAAAAGCTGCCGAGCGGCGAGCGCTTGCCTCGCGCCGGGAGCTATCGATGTCGCGTGATCGAACTGAGCAGATGGATGGAAATCAAGAAGCTGCCGCGTTTGCGGCCGACGATTTCGAAGTGGGCCAGGTTCTCCGCAGCGCCTGAGCTGGATACCCGAGCAGGATTTCCACCCGTTAGTTCCGTGATGTCCGGAGCCAGATTTCTGGCCTCCAATCTGATTTTGGCCGTTGTACCGCGTACACGGACAGTGAGCTGGCGGTGAACGCCCGGCGCTAAGGGCGAAGAATCGGCTTCCAATTCGAGCGCTACGAAGACGACTTCGAGAGGCGGTCCATTGCGTTTTCCGCAGGAAAGGTCGACGGAGGCGCGGCCGGGCTGCAAATCCGCCGGAGGCAGTACCACGAGGGAAGTCGGCGATGACGCAAGCACGAAGGCCGGCTCGCCCGAGACGGTGATGTGGTTGGCATCCGCGTCGCCGCAAAAACCGCTTCCGCTGATCTCGAAGCGGTCGGTAAGTGAAGCAATTTCGGGGATCGAGGCAACCGCCATCGCAGTCGCCGTAGCTTCACTCGGGGACAAAATCGCTACAGGTACGCGTCCTGGCCGGCCGGCGATGGAACCATGAATAACGCCGGGATTGAGCGGCGCGACGAATAGCGCGCGGCCCGTGGCGTCCGTGGTCAGTCGGTCGCCATTCGAAAAGAGCACTGTCGCGCCGGGAGTCAGCCGGCCGTTTACGTCAAGCACCGCCAGAGTGGCGCGATCGCCCGAGACAATCGTACGCGGAAGCAGCAGAATGCGCCCTGCGGAGGACCCAGGCGGTTTTTGGGCGTAGGCCGGGAAAAACAGGAGCAGTTGCGTCACTGCCAAATAAAAGCAGCGCAGAACGAAACGAAAAGGCAGCCGGCGAAAAAGCATGATGAGATTGTAGTCGAGAGGCGGCACGCTGAGGAAGCCAGAGAGCGTTTTGCGAAGGAAAACGGACCACAAGCGCAGAGCCTTGGTTCAACGGCTCGCTTTGACAGGTTCTGCATCCGGAGAATAAGTGAGGACGGTGCGGCCGGGAACGCCTGCGGACAATCGACGCAATTTGTAGACGAATGGACGCGGGGAAGATCCTCGGGAGGATTCTTCCAGCCGGTAGTAGCGGTCTTCAAAACGAATCACGCGAGGCGGAGTCCAATCCGGTTTCGCCCGACAAGCGCGAATTTCGAGAAATTCCTCGGAGGCGTTTTTGGCAACGCGGAGTTCGTCGGCGAACTGCGAAGGCCTGGCTGTCGAAACTTTATCCCTTATGGCTCCTACATAAGAGGAGACGTGGCTTTGCGAAAACTGAGCCGCGTGAGGCGCTTCCGGCTGGCCAACTCGAAAAACCATCGAGAATATCTTGTCAACCAGATAGAGCGGGGAAATACCCAGAATCGTATCCGTGAATGCCGCGCACAAGCGCGCCATGCCTTCAATACCGAAAAAAACGATGACCCATGTCAACGGATGCGTGGACCAGAGGAGAAGCGCTGCGGTCGCAATGTGATGATCGGTCGTTCCGGGAGCGGTATTGCCGGCGAGTGCGAGATCCAATAGGCGAGAAATCCAGGTAGACATGGAATACCAATACCAATACATGAGCGCGCCGAGAGCGATGACGGATTCCGCAAGCCCGCTGAGAATTGCCGCAGAGCGCCAGTGCACGGCTTGGGAGTATGGCAGCGCTTTGCGCCAGCGTTGCGGAAGCAAAGCGAGAAACGGCCCAAGAAGGTAGATCCACATATCCTGCCCCGCAGTTATTGTAAAAGAGATAAAGGCTTTGCCAGGAACTTAAGCCGCGAGACCCAGTCAAAAAGTAATCGTCAAAGAAATCTTTGGGCGCCAACTACGCGGGCTTTGCGACGAGCCGGTAAACCTGAGCATCCAGGAAAAGCCGGAACAGCTCGGGATCGATTTCCTCGTCGCGGACGCACAGTTTGAGAATCTCGATGGCGCGATCCGTTGGAACGGCGCGCTTGTAAGGACGGTCGGAAGCAGAAAGCGCGTCGAAAATGTCGCAGATGGTCATCATTTTGGCTTGTACGGGAATTTCGCCGGCGGTCAGGCCGTTCGGATAGCCGCGGCCGTTGAGTTTTTCATGGTGGGCGCGCGCAATTTCGGGAATGGCGCGATATTCATGTGTCCACGGGATTTGCGCCAGAAAATTAAAGCTGTGCGTGACGTGCGATTCGATTTGCCGCCGCTCATTCGAATCGAGACTGCCGCGCGGGATGGAAAGATATCTGACTTCTTCCGACGTCAGGTAGGGGCGCTCGGCGCCGCGCGGGTCGCGGTAGGACTTCTGCGAGATCTCCGTCAGCAAGTCGAAATCACTCGAAGGCAAGATCGTAGGCTCATTGGCGCGCATGATGAAGTCGATATAGTGGTCCAATTCGGCGAGAAGGCGGCTGGCTTCGCCGTCGAGCAGCTTCAAACGCGCGCGCACTTCGCCTTGCTTGCGAGTATCCCCGAGCAAGAATTCCACCTTTTGCTCGGCGATGCGGGCTTCCATGTCCCGCCGGATGTAATCAAAGCGGTCCAACAGTTTGGAAAATTGGAGCGGGTAGAGCTTTTTGGCCTTGACGAGAACTTCTTCGCGCACGCCAACTTTTCCGAAATCGTGAAGCAACGCGGCGTAGCGCAATTCCTTCATCTGCTCGCGCGAAAAACGCAAATCCGCGTAAGGCCCGCGCGATTCGCGGTCCACGGCTTCGGCGAGCGCGAGCGTCATTTGGCATACACGCTGCGAGTGGCCCGAAGTGGTGGGGTCGCGTTGCTCGATAGCTTTCACAGCGGCGTTCACGAAACCGTCAAAAAGATTTTCGATGTCGCGGTAGAGCTGGGAGTTCTCATAAGCCACCGCAGCTTGCGAAGCCAGCGATAGGCCGAGCCGCACCGCGTGTTCGGGAAAAGGGTGAACATGGCGATGGACGGCGTTCGCATCGGTGAGCCGCGCTTTTGGATGGCGTTTGCAGTTGATGAGTTGGAGCACGCCAAGAACTTCACCCTTGCCGTTTTTCATTGGCAACGTAATGAGAGAGCGCGTGCGGTAACCGGCTTGTTCATCAAATGAAGAATTGAAATGAAAGGGCCGCGATTTGGGGATGCGATAGGCGTCCGCCAGCTCGATGACCTCGCCGTGGAGCGCACAGTAACCCGCCATGGAAGATTCCGTGATGGGGAGGGTGTGCGCGGCGTAGGGAAATTGCACGCTGTCGTTCTGTGTCATGCGGAAGCGCAACTGTCGTATCGCTTCCTTCCCATCCGCCGCTTTTTGCGGAGATGCGTTCAAATCGCCGGCGGCTTGCTCCGCCAAGTAGAGCGATCCTGCGTCGGCTCCTGTGATCTCGCGAGCTTTCAACAAAATCAGAGCCAGCAGGCGTTCGACGTCATGAGTTCCGGAGAGCGCGACGCCGATGCGGTTGAGTTCTTCGAGCTCCCGCCCTGCCTGCGCGGCGGACAAACTCGCGCGCCGCGATGCGGTCGTTCGCTTCGGCGGCTGTTTTTTGGCTTTGGCCATGATGAGGGACGCTAAGGCGCCGCTAGTCGGAGGGCCGCCCGGCGCGGGGCAGATTATAGCGGAAGCGGAGCAGACGGGCGAGGTAAGCAATGTACCGGCGAGGGCCAGAAACAAGGACACAGATTGGCCTGTTTGGTTGTACCCTCTGGAAGGGCGGGCGGCGAATGGGGCGAGAAAACAAGTAATCAGTAGGCGTCAAAGGCTTTCGCGGCCGGAGAGGGTCTGATAGCGTGAGAACTGGGTTGCCGGGTACGGGTGTGGACACGGATTCAGACTTCCAGCAGCACGGGGAGAATTTGTGCGGATCGTGAGCGGAGGCGTAACCGATTTGGGTCGGGTGCGCACGAACAACGAAGATTGCTTCCGCATCGTCGAACCGCTGAATCTTTTTGTGCTTTCGGACGGGATGGGAGGCGAGGCGCACGGAGAAGTGGCCAGCGCGCTTGCCGTGGAAACAATCGTCAAGCACTGCATGGACGCGGGGGCAGATTCCGCAGCCACGCAACTCGGCAGCTCGGAGCCAAGCTGGAGCGAGAAGACCAAGCGGCTGACGAACGCCGTGCACCTGGCCAACAAAAATATTTATGACTCAGCGGAAGCGCATCCTGAACAGCATGGAATGGGAGCGACACTGACCGCGGCCTGGCTCGAAGGCTCGAAACTGAGCATCGCGCATGTAGGAGATTCACGAGCCTATCTGCTGAGGAGCGGCAATTTGCAGCAGCTCACTAGCGATCACTCTCTGGTGGCCGAGCAAGTGCGGCGGGGCATTTTAACGGCGGCGGAGGCGGAAGAGAGCGAGATGCAGAGCGTTCTGCTTCGCGCGCTGGGGGCATTGCCGGACGTCGAAGTGGATACGGACGAGCACACCTTGTTTGCCCGAGACATTCTGATGCTTTGTTGCGACGGATTGACGCGCATGGTCACCGAGCCGGAAATTGCAGGCACTCTGCAGGCGGAGACCGACCCCACCAGGGCCGCGGAAAAGCTTATCGCATTGGCCAACGAGCGCGGCGGCGTGGACAACATCACCGTCATCGTCGTGCGCGTAGGCTCGGAATCAAAAGGTTGGTTTTCATGGCTGCGCCGTGGGGCGCGGAAAACAGCGGCCGGAAACGGCGCCACAGGAGGACGGTGAGATGGCGAAGCTCAGCCTGATGTTTGAAGAGAAGACGGTCAAAGAGGTGCCGGTGGGAAGCCGGCCTGTAAGCATCGGACGCTCTCCGGACAACGACTTGCCCGTCGACAATCTGGCGGTCTCGAACTATCACGCCCGCGTATATTTTGAGGGCCAGCGGCTCGTCGTCGAAGACCTGGATAGCCTCAATGGCACGTTTGTGAATGATCTGCGGGTCGAGCGGGCCACTCTCCATGATGGGGATTCGATCTGGATCGGCAAGCATCACATTAAGGTCGATGCTTCAGGCGATGCTCCCGTGCCCTGGGACACCGGCCGCAAAGCGAGCGCTCCGCGCATCAACGAAACCATGGTTCTGGACACCAAGGAACGGCGCGAGATGCTTCAGCAAGCCGCAGCCACGGGAGAACGCGTGCAGTTTGCGTCCGGGCGGCTCAAAGTTCCGACGCTGATTGTCATTGGCGGGCGAACCGATCAAAAAGAGTACATGCTCACGAACAAGCTGACGGTCATCGGCAAATCCGCGATGGCCACGGTGAAAGTCAAAGGCTGGTTCAAGCCGCCCATCGCCGCGCAAATTAACCAGCGTGATGACGGCTACTACATCGGCCCCGGTGACAAGATGCCTCTCGTGAATGGCAAGCCGATCACCGGACCCGTGCGGTTGAGCGACGGCGATCTCATCGAGATCAGCGGCGTCCGCATGAATTTCGTCTACCGCGAGTAACGCGCGAACCGCGATGGCAGCTCCGTCAGGCGGATGGTGGCAGAGGCGGGGCGCTCTCGGCCTCTACGAACTTCTTCAGTCATGGTGGCGCCATCGCGTCTCGTTCATCCTTAGTCTGTGCATAACTATTGGGTCTCTAGCCGTCTATTACCTGGTCTTTCTTCAGGAAAAAAGAACGCCCATCTCGGAACTAGCCCAGCGGCTGGAGCTCGACACACTGGATACGCGCTTCCGCTACAAGCCCCAGCACTTCTCTCGGGATGATTCACCCATTGTTATCGTGGATATCGATCAGAAAGCGCAGGAAGTTCTTGGGCGCTGGCCTTTTTCGCGTACGTATTTTGCAAAGTTGCTGGACATTCTGCATGAAGACGGCGCCAAAGTAGCTGCCTTCGACATAACTTTTAGCAAACCAGATCAGAGCGCGGCACCGGTGCGCGCTTTGGCGGAAGAGCTCGCCAAGCGCCAACAAGCAGGAGAAACCGTCGATCCAAAGCTGATTGCCGAAGTGCGGCAGCTTGCCGCGAAATATGATGCGGATTTTCAGTTCGCCGCGGCCATCAAACGTTTTGGCCCGGTAATTCTTGGAAACTATTTTCTCTTTACTCGAGCGGACCTTGAAGGCGTCTCCGACAAAGCACTGCAAGCCTACGCGGATCAAATCGCATTTTTCGCTTATCCGCCGGCACATCCGCTGCGGCCTCAATTCAGCAAGGAAGACAAACTCCATCTAATGGAGATTTTTGCCGGTGCACATCTTGTGCCTCGGGGAGCCGAGGCAAATCTTGATAGCCTCACGTCGGCGCTTTCCGGCGACAGTTCATGGACCGGATTTTTCAACGTTCCGCCAGATACAGATGGCGTAGTACGCCGCGCAACGCTTCTCTTGCCGTACGGACGCTCGGAAAATCCGGCTGATTGGGATCTCTATCCCTCGCTCGACATCATGGCCGCACGTGCTTTGATGGGTTCCGCAGCGCAAGATACGAATCTCTTCTACGGCCCTGTTGGGATTGTACGGATCAATTTCGGCAAAGAGCTCTCGCTGCGCACCGACGCGCTTGGACAAATGTTGATCAATTACCAGGGCCCTTGGGGAACTTTTCAACACTATTCCATCGCCGATGTTCTCCATAAGAGCATTCCTCCCGAAAAGTTCAAAGGAAAACTAGTTCTCATCGGCGCCACGGCTACTGGCATAGGCGACTTGCGCGCCACACCTTTCGGCGGCACGAACTATCCTGGCGTGGAGATTCATGCCAACACGATCGACAACATCTTAAACGATCGTTTCATCAAGCGAGATGCCAGATCCGCTCTCATTGACGCGCTTCTCATTTTCACTTTTGGCATACCGCTTGGGATCTGGATGGCACTCGTGCAGCCGCGCTGGATGTGGTTCGGCGCGGGATTGATGATTCCACTCGTCGCCGTGGATTACGGCGCTTTTCTGCTCGGCTGGTGGCTGAACTTTACTGTTCCTGCGATGACGCTCACGGGCAACGTGCTGCTTGTTTCGCTATACCGCGCTCTCGTCGAGGAAAAGGAAAAACGCAAGGTGCGTACCGCCTTCGGCCAGTACCTCAGCCCGGAGGTTATCCGCCGCCTGCTCGTTAACCCGCGCCTGGTCGATCCGAAGAAGACTGACATCACCGTGATGTTCAGCGACATTCGCGGGTTCACCACGATCTCCGAAAAATTGGATGCTCAGGAGCTTGCTCTTTTCCTGAACCAATATCTTTCGGACATGACGCGGATCGTCTTCAGCCATCATGGAACTCTCGACAAATATATCGGCGACGCGGTCATGGCCTTCTGGGGCGCGCCCTTCGAAGAAGAAGGCCATGCCGCACGAGGTTGCAACGCGGCACTGGAAATGATGAAGCGCGTGCGCGAACTGCAAAAGCTGTGGGAGGCAGAGGGTAAGCCGAGCTTGGAGATTGGCATCGGATTGAACACTGGCGTTGCCAGCGTGGGCAACATGGGTTCGGCGCTGCGCTACGGCTACACGGCGCTCGGAGACGCTGTGAATCTTTCTTCGCGGCTCGAGGGCCTGAACAAGGACTACGGAACGCATATCATCGCGAACGAGACGACGTATCAATCTGCCAAGGGCGGCGGATTTGTTTTTCGCGAGTTGGATTTGATGCGCGTCAAAGGAAAACTACAGCCCGTCACGATCTACCAACTCATGGGGCGCCAGGCGGACTTCGATGCAGATGGTTCGGCGGAAATCGTGCGTTTACAGGTGGAACTATTCGCTCGCGCCCGCGAACTCTACCGCGCTCGTCTGTGGAAAGCCGCGCAAACCGCCTTCCAGGAATTCCTCGAGAAGTGGCCGGAGGATGGCCCAGCTCGAGTTTACGTGGAGCGCTGCCAGGAATATGCAGCGGATGAACCGCCCTCGGATTGGGACGGAGTCTTCGTCATGACGCACAAGTAGCGCCCTGAACGCGGAGCGTCACGTGCGTTACTGCTTTTCCACCTCGGCCAAATTATCGGCGGGATCGCGGTCAATCAATTTGTTGTATGGATCGACGCCCGCGAGTGTCGGCTTTTCATCCACCACAAATTCAAACGTCACGGCCGGTCGCTTACGAACAGTCTTCGCGATTGGTTAGACGCGGCAATTCTAATGACGAAGGACGATACCCGAAAGACGCACTAATCCATCGCATCAATTCATTTCATAGCGGTTGAAGGCCTCCGTCCAAATTGGCCAACGCTTAAATGTGACCAGGGTCAAAACCAGGACATCCAAAAAGGCGTAAGATGAGAGTCGCGCAGCTCTGATTTCTGGCTAACAGTCTGAACCATAAAGGTTTGGCCGCGATCCAGCTTCGGGCTGGCATTGGTGAGCCGGTCGGCGGCGCGCCAATATAATGACCGGATTCGAGGTATCTCGTTGTGAAGCCTCTTAGTATGGCGATGTATCGTGCCTAGGCCCGGAGGCGTACCCAAACAATCGGCCCCAGGAATCTAAGACAGGAGAAGGCTGACGTAAGAGCCGCTTCAAGCTGCGAGTCTGGGCCGATGGGCCTTTAGAGGAAATTTTAAAGCTCTATGTGGATTGTCCGATTAGCGCTCGCGAGACCTTATACCTTTGTGGTCCTCGCGCTCGTCATTATCCTGCTGACGCCCGTCGTGCTCATGCGCACGCCGACGGACATCTTTCCGGAAATCAACATCCCGGTGATCAGCCTGGTTTGGAAATACGACGGTCTCGAACCGCAGGAGATGGAGCGGCGCATCACTTCGAGTTCGGAGCGCGCGGTCACTACGCTGGTGAACGACGTCGAGCACATCGAATCGGAAACGATTTACGGCATAGCGGTCGTCAAGATTTATTTCCAGCCGAACTCCAATATTCAGACGGCCCTGGCCCAGACCACCGCAACTGTTCAAACTATTCTGAAAAACCTTCCGCCCGGCACAACTGCCCCGTTGGTATCCATCTTCACCGCTTCGACTGTGCCGGTGATTCAAATTGGGTTGACAAGCGACAGCCTCAGCGAGCAACAACTCTTCGATTATGGAAACAATTTCATCCGCACTGAGCTCGCCACGGTCCAGGGCGCAGCCCTTCCGTATCCCTACGGCGGGAAACAAAGAAACATTTCCGTGGACCTCGATTCCGCCGCCTTGCAGTCCAAAGGACTCTCGCCAGTTGACATCGTCAATGCCATCAACGCCCAAAACCTGATCTTGCCCACCGGCACCGTCAAACTCGGCGCCCTCGAATACACAGTGGAAATGAATGGCAGCCCGCTTACGGTGCAGGGGCTGAACGACATCCCCATCAAAACCGTTGGCGACGCCACGATTTATATGCGTGACGTCGCTCACATCCGTGATGGCTTCAGCCCGCAAACCAATATCGTCCGCGTGAACGGGCAGCGCGGAGTCCTGATGAGCACCTACAAAACCGGCGGCGCGTCCACCCTCGATATCGTCGGCCGCGTAAAGCAGGTGCTCAATAACTATGCCTCTGCCAGACCGGCGGGCTTGGACGTCACAACCTTCTTCGACCAATCGCTGTACGTGCGCGCATCCATCCAGGGTGTGCTGCGCGAAGCGCTTATCGCCGCCTGCCTGACCGCGGTTATGATCCTGCTCTTTCTCGGAAATTGGAAAAGCACCTTGATCATCGCGATTTCCATTCCGCTTTCGATTCTGGTAAGCATTCTGATGTTGAGCGCCCTGGGGGAAACCATCAACATCATGACTTTGGGCGGGCTGGCGCTGGCCGTCGGCATTTTGGTGGATGATGCCACGGTGGAGATCGAAAATATCAACCGCAATCTGGCGATGGGCAAGGAAACCGTTCAAGCAATCCTTGACGGCGCGCAGCAGATTGCTGTCCCCGCGTTTGTCTCCACGCTCTGCATCTGTATCGTCTTCATCCCTATGTTCTTCCTTTCGGGCGTCGCCAAATACCTGTTCGTACCGCTTGCCGAAGCCGTGATCTTCGCCATGCTCGCTTCGTATGGGTGGTCAAGAACCATCGTCCCCACAATGGCCATGTACCTCCTCAGCAGCGAAGACGAATACCATGCCGATGAGCACCTCGGCGAAAAGCAGGGCCTGCTTCGCCGCTATCAACAGGGATTCGAGCGGAACTTTGAAAAATTCCGCGAAGGCTACAGGCGCGGGTTAGAGGCAGCGCTTGATTGGCCCAAGGTTTTTGGCATCTGCTTTCTGGCGTTCTGTGTGCTTTCCGTTTGCCTCGTCGGGCTTCTCGGCAGGGATTTTTTTCCTAAGGTCGATGCCGGACAGATTCGTTTGCACTTCCGCGCACGCACCGGTCTTCGTATCGAGGAAACCGCGCGCCTCGCCGATCAGGTGGACGCCGCCATCCGCGAAACAATTCCTCCCAAAGAGTTGCACACCATTCTCGATAACATCGGCGTCCCCTATAGCGGCATCAATCTGAGCTACAGCAACTCCGGAACCTTCGGCACCTGCGACGCCGAAATCATGGTCCAACTGCAAGAGGAACACGGTAAGCCCACCAGCGCATACATCAATGAGCTTCGCAAAGAGCTTCCACAAAGATTCCCCGGCGTGCAGTTTTTCTTTCAGCCCGCGGATATCGTTACGCAAATTCTGAATTTTGGAACGCCTGCCCCCATTGACGTCGCGGTAACGGGCGCGAACCAGGAAGGCAACTACGTCGTCGCGGAAAAACTCGCAAATCAGATTCGACACGTCCCCGGCACCGTGGACGTTCACGTACAACAGGCCTTCGATGATCCCACTCTTCACCTCGATGTGGATCGATCGCGCGCGGAATACGTCGGCCTGCAAGCCAAGGATGTTGCCCAGAACTTGCTCGTCTCTCTCAGCTCCAGCTTCCAAACCTCGCCGGCCTTCTGGTTGGATCCCAAGAATGGCGTGAGCTACAACGTGGCCGTGCAATCGCCACAGTACCGAGTCAACACCTACCAGGCGCTCGAAGAACACCCCCATAACCGGCACAAAGCCTGGCGTGCAGCCTCAAATCTTGGGAAATCTCGTGAATATTTCAACAGCTGCCCGGCAAGCCGAGATTTCTCATTACAATGTGCAGCCCATGATCAATGTTTACGCCGCCGTGGATGGCCGGGACCTCGGCGCCGTCTCCGACGAAGTCATCAAGCGCGTCGACGCCATCAAGAAGGAGCTTCCTAGGGGCAGTCACATCGAAATTCGCGGCCAGGTAGAGACCATGCGTACCTCCTTCCGGGGCCTGGCTTTCGGCTTGCTCGGCGCCATTGTTCTGGCGTATTTGCTGATCGTCGTGAATTTCCAGTCGTGGCTGGACCCGTTCATCATCATTACGGCTTTGCCCGGCGCCCTTGCCGGCATCTGCTGGATTTTGCTGCTGACCCACACCACTCTCAGCGTGCCTTCTCTTACCGGCGCGATCATGTGCATGGGCGTGGCCACAGCCAACAGCATTCTGATGGTTTCTTTCGCGCGTGAACAATTGAGCGAAGGAAAGTCCGCGCGAGAAGCAGCTTCGCAAGCGGGCTTTGTGCGCATGCGCCCCGTGATCATGACCGCGCTGGCAATGATCATCGGGATGGTGCCGATGGCCATCGGCCTCGGAGAGGGCGGCGAACAGAACGCTCCCCTGGGGCGCGCCGTGATTGGCGGACTGATCTTCGCCACCTTCGCGACGTTATTTTTTGTGCCTTGCGTGTTCTCCATGATTCATGGACGACGTGAGCGCAGAAGGCATCACGGCGGAACACCATCCCCAACGCTGGCTTGAGTGGAAAAGTATTTGTTGAAACGGGGGAATACCGGAAAATGAAAGAAGGCGGATCACAGATGGAACCTGAGCAGGGCGGGCAACAACACGCGCCAGGCAGTGGGCTGTTCAAGTTTCTTATTGGCGGCGTGATTGTCCTTGTGATCTTGGGAGCATTCACGCTCTTCCAGCGCCGGGCGCAGTACCATGCGTTGGCCGAAGAAACAGAGGCCCTGGCGATTCCTACCGTGGCGGTCATTCATCCCACGACCGAGGCCGCTCAGGAAGACCTCGTGCTCCCAGGCACGCTCCAAGCCTATGTGGAATCCCCCATCTATGCCCGCACGAACGGTTATTTGAAGAAGTGGTACCACGATATCGGAAGCCGGGTGCCAAAGGGCGAACTACTGGCGGACATTGACACGCCCGAAGTCGATCAACAACTTTCGCAGGCCCGCGCCGACCTCAACACCTCCCAGGCAAACGCAAATCTTTCCAGGATTACCTCCACGCGCTATCAGGACCTGATCAAGACGGATGGCGTTTCCAAACAGGAAGTCGATAATGCCGTCGGTGACTATGCAGCGAAGGCGGCCACGGTGAAGTCCTCGGAAGCCAATGTGCGCAGGCTTGAGGAAATGGAATCCTTCAAACACGTCTACGCTCCTTTCAGCGGGGTCATCACTCGCCGGAACATCGATATCGGTACACTCATTAACGCCGGAAACGGAGGCGCGCAGCAGGAGCTTTTCACGCTTGCGCAGACGGATCCCATTCGCGTTTACGTGAGCGTGCCGGAAATGTACTCGCCTTCCGTCCGCGCGGGACTCGGGGCCTTTCTCGAGTTGACGCAATACCCTGGGCAGAACTTTGAGGGGAAAG
This sequence comes from uncultured Acidobacteriota bacterium, assembly GCA_963718945.1. Classification (GTDB taxonomy): domain Bacteria; phylum Acidobacteriota; class Terriglobia; order Acidiferrales; family UBA7541; genus Acidiferrum. The sequence continues at coordinate 138,036 of CAVRAJ010000007.1, forward strand.
TGGTCCGCACCGCCGAAGCCATTGATCCGAATACAAGGACCTTGCTGACGGAAGTGGATGTCCCCAATAAAAACGATAAGCTCTTCCCTGGTGGCTACGCTCAGGTGCATTTGCAAGTGAAAGTTGCCGCTTCTCGAGTGCAAGTGCCGGTGAACGCTCTGCTCTTCCGCGCGGAAGGCTTACGCGCCGTGGTCGTGGACGCCAATCACAAGACTCATCTGCGCCAATTGACGATCGGTCGAGACTTTGGAACGACCCTTGAGGTTTTGCAAGGCTTGCAGCCCGACGACTGGATCGTGCTCAATCCTCCTGACTCCATCGACGAAGGGCAGAACGTGCGCGTCAAACAAGTCGCGCAGCCCCCCCGCCCGGAACAGCCGGGCGCCAGTGAAGGGCTATCATCGGCACCACAGACAAAAGCTCCAACCCCGAGCGGAGCGTCCGGAGTCCGGCGGTAATGTTCGAGAGAAAATCCTTCCTGTTTTTGCTCTCTGCAACCGGTATTGTTTCGCTGCTGGCCGGATGCACGGTTGGGCCCAAGTACGAGCGAGCGACTGCGCCAACTGCGGCGAAGTGGGACGTTGCGCCGCCTTGGCGGCAAAGCGCGCCTAAGGATGCCATTCCCAAGGGTGAATGGTGGAGCGTTTTTCACGACGACGAACTCAGCGGACTCGAGAAAGACGCGCTCGTCGCGAACCAGACGTTGCAAGCGGCCATCGGAAATTATAATCAGGCGCGCGCCGCGGCCGCCATTCAGGTCGCCACGAATTTCCCCACCTTTGGTGCCGGGCCAAGCGCCCAGCGCCAACGCCTCTCCGGCAACCGTCCGACGAACGGCGCGGTCATCCCGCTGCAGCCCGTTACCCAAAATACATTTACGCTGCCGTTCACGGCCGGCTATGAAGTGGATCTGTTCGGCCAGCGGCGCAGGACCATCGAAGCGGCGGAGGCTTCGTACCAGGCCAGCGCTGCGGAATTGGAAAATGTCCAGCTGGTCATCACCGCGGATCTGGCGGGCGATTACTTCTCTCTTCGGCAGCTCGATGCCGAGATGGGAATTCTCAACCGCACCGTGGACACGCTGCGACGCGGCTTGCAGCTTGTGGATTCGCGCCACAAGGGCGGCGTTGCCTCCGGGCTCGATGTCGCGCAGGAAGAGACCCTTCTTCAAACTACACGTACGCAAGCCACTCTTTTGTTGCAGCAGCGAAAGCAGTTTGAGGATGCCATCGCCGTGCTCGTCGGCAAACCAGCTCCGGATTTTCACGTTCCCACCAGGGAACTGAGCGTTGAGCCGCCCTCCCTTGACGCAGGCCTTCCTTCGGATTTGCTCGAAGAGGCGGCCGGACATTGCCCAAGCCGAACGCCAGATGGCCGTCGCCAATGCGCAAATCGGCGTTGCGAAAGCGGCGTACTATCCTTCCTTGAATTTATTTGGCAATGGCGGCTGGCAGGCCGCTGACCTCTTGAAGCTGGCGAATGTTTCAAGCACCTTTTGGGCGCTTGGTGCAAACGTGGCGGAAAGCATTTTCACCGGCGGAGCCCGCCGCGCGCAGGTCGAGTTTGCAAAATCCGGCTACGACGTCAGCGTCGCGAATTACCGCCAGTCGGTGCTCTCTGCCTTTCAAGAAGTGCAGGATGATGTCACCGGGCTTATCGTGCTCGAACAGGCGCGGGATACTCAACAGCTCGCCGTGAATGCCGCGCGCAGAACTCTTGACCTATCCGAGGACCGCTACAAAGGCGGACTTGTCAGCTACCTGGACGTGGTCACCGCACAGCAGAACCTGCTCAACAACGAACAGGAAGCCGCGGTCATTCAAGGGCAGCGGCTTGTAACCAGCGTACTTCTGGTGAAAGCGCTCGGAGGCGGATGGGATGCCTCCAGCCTCGCGGCCATTCAGGTCAAGCCCAAGCTGAAAGATATCGTCGCGCCTTAACGTTCCGCTCCCTGAGCCTCAACGTATCGCTTGCACCTCCCCAGAATCACAGCCAGATCCCAGCCCTGGCCCTTGCTCTTGACAACTGGTGGGTTCTTTCGTATAGGTAGGTATCCTAGGTATAGCGGTAGAACTTCTAGGTGTATGGATGGCTCAAGAAAAATCAGAGTTCCTCAAGGGAACTCTCGATATGCTGATCCTCAAGATCGTCGCCCTCGGCCCGATTCACGGCTACGCCATCTCCCAGCGTATCCAGCAAATCTCAAAAGATTTTTTCCAGGTGCCGCAAGGCTCTCTTTATCCCGCGCTTCACCGCTTGGAGGACCGTGGGTGGCTCGCCGCGGACTGGCGCGAATCGGAAACCGGGCGCGACGCAAAATTTTATACGCTCACTCGTAAGGGCCGCCGGCAGCTCGAGACCGAACTCGTTTATTGGGAACGGCTCTCGGACGCCGTGGCGCTGATCCTGCGCACTGCCGAATAGGAGGCGCCTCCATGCACTGGCTTCGCCGTCTCTTCCACAAAGAGCAGTCCGAAAAACAACTCGACGCCGAGCTCCGCTTCCACCTCGAAAAACAGATCGCCGATTACATCGCGTCAGGCATGCCGCCCGAGGAAGCCCGCCGCCGCGCCCACCTCGATTTCGGCGGCCTCGAATCCATCAAGCAACAGACCCGCGAATCCCGCCGCGGAAATCTGGTCGATACTCTTTTTCAGGATTTGCGATACGCCGTTCGCATGCTGCGCAAAAATCCCGGCTTCAGCGCTGTCGCTATTCTCACTCTCGGACTCGGCATCGGCGCATCCACGGCAATTTTTTCCGTTGTCAGCGCTTGTCTTCTTCGCCCGCTTCCGTATCGCGCCCCCTCGCGTCTCGTCTGGGCCGATGAATTCGTGCCCCACATTAATGATTGGGCTGTCCCCAATCCGGAGTTCACCAACTGGAGCACGCACAATCGCACGTTTGAAGCCATGGCCGCCTACGATGGAGGTAGCCAGTCCAATCTCACCGGCGCCGGAGAACCCGAACGCATCGAAACGTCGGGCGTCACTGCCAATTTCCTTGATGTTTTAGGCGTGCACCCCGCCCTGGGCCGCGGATTTCTGCCAAGCGAGGATCGCCCCGGCGGTCCGCTCGTCGCCCTTCTCACCGATTCGCTTTGGCGTCGCAAATTCAGCACTGATCCTGGCATCGTCGGAAAATCCATAGATCTTGATGCTCAGACCTACATCGTAGTCGGCGTCCTGCCTGCGAGCTTCCGTTTTCCAGATAGGCGCGAAACTCCCCAATGCCTGTTCGCCTTCCGGCTTTCTCCCGAAGTCGACTGGGCCGCGCAAACCCTTAGGCTTACGCGCGTAATCGGCAGGCTGGCGCAGGGCGTCTCTCTTAGTCAGGCGCAAGCTGACCTCGCGGCGCTCGCCGCGCAATCTAACTCGGTCATGCCAGCAGCATTCGTCCGGACTCGGGACGGTCTGCAAGTTCAGCTAACGCCTTTACACGACAAGATTGTAGGAGATGTCCGCCTTGCGCTCCTCGTTCTTCTCGCTGCAGTTCTTTTCGTCCTGCTCATTGCATGCGTGAATGTCGCCAATCTCCAACTTGTCCGCACTGCCAGCCGCCACAAAGAGTTGGCAGTCCGCACCGCTATCGGTGCGGGCCGTGCACGCCTCATTCAGCAATTGCTCACTGAAGGTGCGTCTCTCGCTGCAATGGGAGGTGCAGCAGGGATGCTTGTTGCCGCCATCGGCATTCGGCTTCTTCGCATCTCTTTGCCGGCAACAATAGCCCAGATCGGCATCATTTCTATCGACCGCCGAGTCCTTCTGTTTGCGATCATCATCACCTGCCTCACCGCCATCCTGTTCGGCCTCGCGCCCGCATTTCGCGCCTCAAAGCCGAACGTGAAAGATGCTCTCAAAGAGGGCGGCTCTCGCGCTACCAGCCTTTACATTCATCGCAGATCTCACGGCGCGCTCGTAGCGGTAGAGTTCACGCTCGCATTTTTGCTGCTGATCGGGTCGGGGCTCCTGATTCGCAGTTTTATTCGTTTGTCTAACGTCGCTCCTGGATTTGATCCCACGAATGTGCTCACTGTCAGCACGGAGCTCCCTGACTCGAAATATTCCACTGACCAGCAGCGCCAGGCTTTTTTCTCCCTGATTCTGGAGCGCATACACAGTCTTCCCAGTGTGCACTCCGTTGGCCTAACCACTCAGCTTCCTTTCAGCCCAGTTTGGGGGTCGTTTTCATTCCTTATTGAGGGCCAGCCCGAACCTCCGCGCGGCACCGCGCCGATGGTATTCGCCGACGAAGTCAGTTCAGATTATTTTCAAACCATGCGCATCCCTATGCTCACCGGACGATCATTCACTCCGTCCGATCTCGCGCCCGATTCTCATGCGATCATAGTCAGCGCAGCTTTCGCCCGGCGATTTCTTCCCGCTGGTGCCCCGCTCTCAAAACGTGTCCGCCTCCACGGGTTCGAGAGCCCGTGGAGCACTGTTGTGGGTGTCGCAGGTGATGTCCACTATGCTGGCCTCGACCACGTTTCTGATCCTCAAGTCTACGTCCCTTACTTTGGGGAAAACGCTGCTTCCATCGTCATCCGAAGCGATGGGGACCCTCGTAGCCTCGTCCTTGCCGTTCGCGCCCAGTTTGCCGCCACCGATCCGCTGCAACCCGTTTTCGACATCTCCACCATGCAGCACCGGGTCGAAGGCTCAATCGAAATCCAGCGCTCCAGTATGACACTCATCACCAGCTTCGCTTCGCTCGCTTTGGTCCTTACCGCAGTCGGCATATACGGCGTTATTGCCTACTTTGTCTCCGGGCGTACCCACGAAATCGGCATTCGTATGGCTCTCGGCGCAGCGGCTTCCGACGTTCTTCGACTCGTGGTGGGTCAGGGCGTCGTCATGATTCTCACTGGCCTTACGCTGGGGCTCGCCAGCTCTCTCTTACTCACGCGTTATATCGCCAGTCTTCTCTATGATGTCCACCCTTTCGATCCGCTGACACTCATTTGCGTCGCGGTCCTGCTCGTATGTGTCGCACTAGCAGCCTGCTACGTGCCTGCCCGCCGTGCCACTCGCGTCGATCCCATGGTCGCTCTTCGTTATGAATGATGTAGCTACCCTGGCGGCCAGCGGAACTGGCGGCCGCCTAGCAGATGGAGGTGCAGATGAAAGACGGATTGACCGGCTCCGGTGCCATTGTTGAAGACGGTGCGGTAGCCGGTTAGGAGATTGCGTTCGCGGGCGAGTTGCGCGGCGACGAGATGCAGCTTGCCGATCAGTGCTTGATCCTCGGGCTGCGCGTCGTCCAGCGAGACAAAATGTTTTCGCGGGCACAGCAGGATGTGCGTTGGGGCCTGCGGGCTGATGTCCTCGAAGGCAAAAATGTCGGGATCTTCGTACACAATTTTGGATGGAGTTTGTTTTGCGGCAATCTTGCAGAACAGGCAGTCAGCGCTCATCGGTGGCTCTCCGCAACTTGTCCGGCAATAAGAATAGCCGCAAATCTGCCTGGATAGAAGAGCGGTCGAGGTAAGCGCAATTGTAGGGGCACGATATATCGTGCCACTACGGTTGCTCATCGAGACGGACCACGATTGGCGTAACTCCCTCGCGGTCGCGAAGCTGTTCGCCAAATTGGCGGGCGGCATCTTCTCCGGAAACCTTGCCGACGCGCACGCGGTAATACGTTCCATCAGGCGAATCGTACGGTTGAATGAAAATCGGCGAATACGAGAGGTTCAAGCGGTCGCGCAATCGTTGAGCGTTCGCGGGGTCGCGAAACGCGCCGACCTGCACGGTAAAAAAACCTCCCGTGGGATCGATGCCGGGCGTCAGCACCTCGACGCGTACGGGCACGACTCCGGGTCCGACGGACTCAATCTCGCGCGCCGCGGCAAGCGAAAGATCGATGATTCGATTCTCGACAAACGGCCCGCGATCCGTGATTCGCACGGTCGTCGATTTGCCGTTGTTAAGATTCGTCACGCGCACCACCGTATCGAACGGCAGAGTGCGGTGCGCCGCCGTCAATTTGTACATGTCGTAGATTTCGCCATTCGATGCATGGCGGCCATTGAAGGGCACGCCATACCAGGAAGCGTTGCCTTCTTCCACGTAGCCCTCAGGCGCTGAGATTGATGGGAGACTTTGCTGCGCCTTGGCAGAGGCGGGGCAGCGGCGGCGCCCGTGCTGGCGTGGGACCGACGGCCGTGGAGCGTTTCGAGGACTCGATAGTTTCCGGGCGAAGCCGGGCGAGGGTTGCGACGGCGGAGGCTGCCGTTCGCCGTAACGTGGCGCGCAGCGCATCCGGCGAGTGAAAAGAAGCAGGTGAGGCCCAGCGATAGTAAGAAGAACGTCTGGCGGAACTTGGCCCTTAGCGTAGGTCACAAGTTCGCTCGCATCAGGATTGCGATGGCGGCTTCTGCGAATCTTTTTCGGCGCGCGCGGCGTTGCGAGCTTCGATCCACGCCGCCGCTTCGGTGATTTTTTCGGAAACTTCGCGCAGGAATTGCGCGGTACGCTTCTCCGTTTCGGGCGCGACGTCTTCCTTTACAAAAGTTTTCACGCGCTTCAGTTCCTCGTCAACACGCTTCCCGAAATCCTCAAAACTATTGATGTTCTTCAAGCGCGAAACCTCCTCGTCGATGCGGCGGCCGAATTCTTCGAATTTGTCCATAGTGAAGTCCAGAACCCACTTTAACGGTAAAAAGCTGCGAATTCTGTATTATAGGAACGCGGTGCGCGGCTCGCAAGGAGGAGAATTGGCGCTTTCCTATGAGTGGCAGCGGCGTTTGGAGCGCTGGAAGAGTAGCATGCGGGGATTGTTAGGAGGCGGCGGGGGAAACAATCAGCCGCGTCCTCAGATTTGCCCGGCTTGCGGAGCGCTCGTGGGCATCAGCGCCACCCGTTGCCACGTTTGCGGCACGAGCCTGCGATTTTCTCTCGCGGCTTTCAGCAAGAAATTTTCCGGGGTGTTTGGCGAGCACCCAGCTCCGGTAACTACTGTGCTTTTGATCGCGAACATTTTGATGCTTGGCGTGAGTTGGATGGCGCTTGTCGCCACGGGTGGCGGCGGGCGGGCTGAGCATTTTGTGGGGGCTGGGCGGGGCGACGCAATACCGCCTGGGAGCGAGTTTTCCGTTCTCTATTTTCTACATGAATGAATGGTGGAGGGTCGTCACCGCGATGTTTTTGCATGGCGGCCTGCTGCACATCGGTTTCAATATGATGGCCTTAATGCAACTCGGGCCGCCGATTGAAGAACTCTACGGTTCCGCGCGATACCTGTTTATTTATGTGTTGACGGGAGCCTTCGGGTTCCTGGTCAGTGCGGGATTCGGCAACTTTTCTCTAGGAGCGAGCGGTGCGCTGCTGGGGCTCGTAGGCGTAATGCTGGCGATCACGACGAAACGCGGCGGCACTCAAATGCGCGAGCTGCGGTCGAGATTGATCAGCTCCGTGGTGATTTTATTTGCCATTGGATTCATGCACATGGGGATCGACAACTACGCGCACGGGGCGGGAATGGCATCCGGATTCGTATTGGGAAAGTTATTCGCGGACCGGCAACCAGCTACCGCGAACGAACGGCGCAGGGCCTTCGCGATGGGGTGGCTTGCGGGGCTGGTGATTGTGGCCAGCTTCGTATTGATGATCATGCACTATCGCGACCCTCTGCCCGGACAATCGGCACAATCCTATCCCGCAGCAGGAAAAAGTGCGCTACTCTACTGCCAGTACGAGGCACCAGCCGTGGATCCGCATTCCATTGTCGTCGTGAGTTTGCACTCGCCCAAGGAGAAGATCTGGGGCGAGTTGCTGGACATTAATCCTTCGGGCGTCACGCTGCGCGGAATCGATCTGAATTCTTTCGATCATTTTATCCGGCAAATCAACGAACCCGACGGCGAACGCATCGGGTTGCCCACAATTTTTTTCCCAATGAATCGCCTTGAGCGGGTCTCTCTCGATGAACCGACCGGGGCGATCCCTTCGATGAACGAACTGTTCGCGCGAAAAATTGGACGAACGCTTACCGATTATCTGTCACAATTCGCGTGACGCAAATCACTCGACACAATTTTGCATGACTCATTTTGCGTCCCAAGGGCCGGGTGAACTGCGTTATCCTCAATTGCAATGAAAGGCCGCATCTGGACAGTTCCGAATCAAATCACTTTGCTGCGACTCGGCTTTCTGCCGTTCTTTCTCATTCTTATTTCCTATGAGAGTTATAGATGGGCGTTGCTGGTGCTGGTCGTGGCGGGACTTTCGGACGGCATTGACGGGCTGCTGGCGCGCAGCCTGAATCAGCGGTCGTCTCTCGGAGCGTATCTCGATCCCATCGCGGATAAGCTGCTGCTCTCCTCTTCTTTCATTATATTGGCGTTCAAGAAAAAGATCGCATGGTGGCTTACGATCATCGTTTTCAGCCGGGACATCCTGATTCTTGTGGTGGCGGTGGTAATTCTGCTGATTTGGGGTTATCGGCCGTTTCCGCCCAGCATATTTGGAAAGATGACGACGGCTTTCCAGATTATTCTGGTGTTCACCGTTGTTTTCTCCGCGGCGTTTCCAGCTTTTCATCTGGCAAGGATCATCCACCTGCTCGTTTATGGCGTTACGTTCATCAGCATCTTTTCCGCGCTTCACTATTCGTTCAGCACTACGCGGAGCCTTAGCAGCTCTGCTCCTTCCTAGGAAAAACATTTACACAAAGGTTGCGGAGAACAGAGAGAAAAGAACCGTCTTATTGAGCCTCGCCAAAACGAGAGTCGTGCGGGCCACGGAGAAAAGCGGCAGCAGAGCTGCCGCACTCCAAATCGCTTCGTCGCAATATTATGCGGGACTTAGCAGGCTGAGACCTGCATGATTCTGGGACCGCCGGATGGAATCAATAATTTGGGTTCTGTTAGAGATTGGACTTGGTCGAGCGTTGCGCCGGGCGCCAGTTCGCGGAGGACAAGGCCTTCGGGAGTGACGTCGATGAAGGCGAGCTCGGTGACGATATGGTCGACGACTTCGACGCCGGTGAGCGGCAGGGTGCATTTTTTCAGGATTTTGGGCTTACTGTCGCGCGTGGCGTGTTCCATGGCGATGAAGACGCGCTTGGCGCCGGCGACGAGGTCCATCGCGCCGCCCATGCCTTTCAGCATTTTCCCCGGAATGGCCCAGTTGGCAAGAGTTCCCTTTTCATCGACTTGCAGTGCGCCGAGAACGGTGAGATCGACGTGGCCTCCGCGAATCATCGCGAAAGAATCGGCGGAAGAAAAGTAAGCAGTGCCTGGCAGCTCGGTAACAGTTTCTTTTCCGGCGTTGATGAGGTCAGGATCGATTTCGGAATCGAGCGGATACGGCCCAACACCGAGCATACCGTTCTCCGATTGCAGAATAACGTCCATGCCTGTGGGCACGTAGTTGGCGATCGCCGTCGGCATGCCAATGCCGAGATTGACGTAATAGCCGTCGCGCAGTTCCAACGCAATCCTTCGTGCAATCCGTTCCCGTTTTTGTTCGTCCGTAAGGATGGGCAAAAGCCTCCGTCGTTAATGCATCTGGTGAAGCTTGTAGATTAAGACAAACAAAGGCAAATACATACAAAGAACGATTAAGGGCAGCATTAGAATCCCCGCAAAAATCAGGGTTAAATTGGCGAGCCACGCGCGCACGCCTTGTAAAGGCACGAATTGCTTTACGACAGCAACTCCCGAGGCAAAGAGATAAAAAAGCGGGAGGGACCACCGGTATGTTGCCATCAATAGGTTTGTTGGAAACGGCAGATCGACGCCAAGTCCCTTGAACAGCTCCGCGAAAATCGGAACGAAAATGAAGAAGCTCCTACAAAGGATGACGAAGTAGATGCAGCATCTAACGGTCAGCCACCAGGGAGAGCGGAGCCTTTCGGGACCATCCTTTATGGCGACTATAGGAATGATTTGTGCGCTCATGGTTTTCTCACTGTGCGGCGCTCGATGCGTTTTTCGTATTTTGAGCCTTGCAAGATGGTATCGATGAAAATGCCGGGAGTGTGGACCTGGTTCGGATCGAGTTGGCCGAGGTCGACTAGTTCTTCGACTTCGGCGATGACGTAATCGGCGGCCGTGGCCATCACTGGATTGAAGTTGCGGGCGGTCTTGCGATAGATGAGATTGCCCCAGCGGTCCCCTTTCCAGGCTTTGATGAATGCGAAATTGCCGCGCAGGGCGCGTTCGAGGACATACTTGCGGCCGTCGAAATCGCGGGTTTCTTTGCCTTCGGCGACCATGGTGCCGTAGCCGGTGGGCGTAAAGAACGCGGGGATGCCTGCGCCGCCGGCGCGAAGGCGCTCGGCTAGCGTGCCTTGCGGATTCAACTCGACTTGCAGTTCGCCGCTGAGGACGAGCTTCTCGAAGAGTTTGTTCTCGCCGACATAGGTCGAGACCATTTTCTTGACTTGGCGATTCTGGAGTAGCAGGCCGATCCCGAAGTCGTCGATGCCAGCGTTGTTGCTGACGATGGTGAGGTCTTTGGTGCCTTTGCGGCGGACGGCCGCGATGAGGTTTTCGGGGATGCCGCAGAGGCCGAAACCGCCCATGAGAATGGTGGCGCCGTCGGCGAGATTGGCGATGGCGGCGTCGGCGGAGGCGATTCTTTTATCCATGGCAAAGGTCGAGGTAGCGTTTTGGAAAAGCGCACAGGCTGAAGCCTGTGCCACCGGGGTCGGCGAAAGCGATGCGCTTGTACAAAGGGACTCCTGGGCGAAGAAGCAGTGTACTGCAAGAGGAAGTCAGGACATAAGGATGCAAAAAGGTAACGAGTCTCCGGCGAAGCCACAGGGAGCGTACGGGCTAGTTAACAATAACTGCTACCCTCCCCCTATTTTTCGTAAGCGATGCATCTAAAGGACTTAGATTTTCTGGAGTGATTCAGAATCGACATTTACGGCAACATCCGCAGGCATTGATTCTAAAGGGTTTGGTAGGCGCGATCCGGACACTATTCTTGGCTTGGAATTAGGCCCGGCATCTCGGCCCAATCGAAGCTCGCCTCCTTCGTGCAAAAAAATAGCGGCTGAAAGCAGCCGCTTAGCAAGGTCCGCCTAGTTTGACCTCGAAAGAGAATAAAGCACTAAGCGGTAATTGTCAAGAAAATCATACATGGCGGAGCGGAAACCCCGGGAGCGCGGGTTGAAAAGGTGAAGATTGGGGGCCGGCTGGAGTGGAGCCGGCGGCGCAGGCGATCGAGCGGCCCTCGGCTCACCGGCGGGGAGGAACAACAAACCGGGGCTTGAGGGGAATTGTTTTGGTTCTGGCATAAATCAGAAATATCGATATTATAGGGGCATTTGTTTCGGTCTATCGAGGGCGTGGTTCATTCTTGTCGGGGATGGATAAAAATGAAAATGAATAAGGCGTGGTGCGTACAGCGGGGCCGGCTGGCGACGATGGCTTTGGTGTTGGCAGGAGTGACGTGCGGGGTGTTGGGATTTGGCCGGGCGGTTTTCGCACAGCACCGGATGCATGGGCAGCAGGTGAAGGAAGACCGGAACCATCCATGGATGAATGCGAGCCTTTCGCCGGACGAGCGGGCGGAGATGGTGCTGAAGGAGATGACGCTCGACGAAAAGATTGATCTCTTGCACGGGATGGGCATGCCAGGATGGCCGAAGGAGGTGCAGAATCCGGAGCCGGAGTTGGGAAACGGCGGCGCGGGATTCGTGCTCGGTGTGCCGCGGCTGGGGATTCCGATTATTCAGATGAGCGATGCGGCGTACGGAGTGCGGAGCAGCGCGGAGAATGGGCGATATTCGACCGCGCTGCCTGCCAATGTTGGAGCGGCGGCGAGCTGGGATCCAGAGGCGGCGTGCGCGTATGGAACTGTGATTGGGAAAGAGCTGCGCGCGCAGGGGTACAACATGACATTGGGTGGCGGCGTGAATGTGACGCGCGAGCCGAGAAATGGAAGAACGTTTGAGTATTTGGGCGAAGATCCGGTGCTGGCGGGAACGCTGGTCGGGAATCTGATGAAGTGCGAACAGGCGCAGCACGTGATTGGGGACATCAAGCATTACGCGGTGAACGATCAGGAGAACGGCCGGAATGAAGTGGACTCGATCATCAGCAAGCGAGCAATGCGGGAGAGTGACTTGCTGGCGTTCGAGATTGGCGTAGGAATTGCGGACCCAGGGGCGGTGATGTGCTCGTACAACGCGGTGAACGGGGATTTTGCGTGCGAGAACAAATATTTGCTGACGGATGTGCTGAAGAAGGAATGGGCTTTCAAGGGATTTGTGGTTTCGGATTGGGGCGGGACGCATAGCACCGTGAAGGCGTCGGCGGCAGGATTGGACAATGAAGAACCGCTCGATGAGTTTTTCGGGGCAAAGCTGAAGGAGGCTGTGGAAGCGGGGAAGGTTTCGATGGCGGAGTTGGACGAGCACGTGCGGCGGGTGTTGCGGTCGGAGTTTGCGTGCGGGCTGGTCGACTATCCGATCCAGAAGGGCGTGGTGGACGTTGAGGGCGATCTGAAGACGGCGCGGAAGATTGAAGAGCAGAGCGCCGTGCTGCTGAAAAATGCGGACGGGCTGCTGCCTTTACAAAGTGCGACGGTGAAGTCGATTGCGGTGATCGGGCCCCATGCGGATGAAGGCATGATGTCGGGCGGAGGGTCGGCGCAAGTGGACGCGCCGGGGAGGCCGTCGGCGGGATGGCAGGCGCAGGTGTGGTTTCCGCCGTCGCCCGTGAGCGTGCTACAGAAGAAGTTCCCTGGTGCGAAAGTGCAGTTTGATTCGGGGAAGGATCCGGCGAGCGCGGCGGCGCTGGCAAAAAATTCGGACGTGGCGATTGTGTTCGCATACCAGTGGGAAAGCGAAGGAATGGACCTGGAGAATTTGTCGCTGCCCGTGAAGCAGGACGAGATCATTGAGGCCGTGGCAGCGGCGAATCCGAAAACGATCGTGGTGCTGGAGACGGGAACGGCGGTGACGATGCCGTGGCTGGATAAGGTGGGCGCAGTGCTGGAGGCATGGTATGCGGGGAGCGACGGCGCGCATGCGGTGATGAACATTTTGAGCGGCGATGCGAATCCGAGCGGGAAGCTGCCAATGACGTTTCCGAAGAGCGTGGAGGATTTGCCGCATCCACAACTCGTGAAGCCGGGTCCGGGCGAGAGCGGGAGAGGCGGCGGTGATGAAATCCGGGCAAGCAGAGCCGACGTTCAGCGTGCATTACGACGAGGGATTGAAGGTGGGCTACAAGTGGTATGAAGCGGAGAAGAAGGCGGCGCTGTTTCCGTTTGGGTATGGGTTGTCGTACACGACGTTTTCCTATTCGGGATTGAAAGTGACGCCGGGGAAAGAGACGACTGTGAGTTTTACGGTGAAGAATACGGGAAGCCGCGAGGGAGCGGAGATTGCGGAAGTTTATGCGGCTCTGCCGAGCTAGCGCGGAGGAACCGCCTAAGCGGCTGGTGGGATTCAGCAAGATATGGTTGAAGGCGGGGGAGAGCAAGGAAGTGAGCGTAAGCGTCGGCAAGAAATATTTGTCGATTTATGATGAGGCCAGCGATGGGTGGAAGTTGGTGCCGGGCGGCTATACGTTTATGGTCGGAGGATCCTCGCAGGAATTGCCGCTGCACGAGAAGGTCGAACTGAACTAGAGAAACGAGCTAGCGGACCGCCGTGACGTGCGGACCCTAAAATGGTCTGCCATCACTCTTGCGAGCGAACAGCAGTCGAGCTGGCATCGCCTTGAATAATATCCAGCTGATGAAACACGCCTTGATCGAGCTTTGAGAATGTAACCCCACAACTAGATGAATCCTGGAACCTGAAAGTAGTACCCGAGCAGCGCACGAGAGCACGCCTTGGACTATCCTGCGAGCTTAGATAGAGACGACCGTCTTCTGACCTTATCTTCACTCTGAACTTATTCGGACGATTCACAAAATAGACGCCTTCGTAGGACAGGAATGACGGCGGAGCCGCGGGAACGACGACAATGGCAGACGGTGAAGAATTCAGATTTTCATCAGGACTGACTTGACGCCGGATTTCTGACGCGGCGCTATTGGCGACGAAGGGAGCTGAGGCAGTAGCCGGCGAAGACATGGGTTCAGACGATGGGGAAATGAGAATTCCGGGCGGGCGTGCCGATGAAGCGGGTTGGGGTGTCCCGGATAAGCTTTGTTGAGTTCGTGCGGATGGGGCGCTCGGCGTCGCGTCGGGGTTTCTGCTCGTCAGGGATTTTGCCAAGTCCACCGATTCTTGCTTGGGGGGAGATCCCCAACTGGTATCGGGCACAATCCGAGGAAGCTTGGGCTGGATTTTAGAGCCTTTCGAATTGAGGAAGGCAAGGGAAATTACAATGAAGAACACCAGGGATAGGATTCCTCCATGAATCAGAGCGATTCCGCGGACTCTATGATTTTCTAAGATGAAGAAGGCGGGAGCGCCGACGGAAACGGGCTGAGATTGTTCAGCGGGGGCGAGTTCGTTCCAGAAAGCCGGACGAAGCCCCCACTGCCTCAAGAGGGATAAGAACGCGTCCGCGATAAGTTCGAGCTCTGGGCCCTTGCCGCTTGCCTGATCAAAAATGGAGAGCATTTCCCCCGCGAATCGCTTTCGAAATGCGGGAGGATGGAGGATGACCAGAAAACGAAAGAAGGAGCGAAGCATCACGCCCTCCTTGGCTTAGGAATTCGGAGACGTGCTCTACCGTCGCGGATTACGGTTTCGAGCCGGACCATTTCTGACGCAAGAATAGCCGCGCCGGGCGACGCAAGCCGGTAATAGCGGCGTCGAGGATCGTCGTCGCCGGCGCGATGGCCCAGATCCATGACCCAATTTCGGCAGATGGCCTTTTGTAGGTTATCGTAGAGGGAGCCAGGGCCGAGTTTGTATTTGCCATCGGACTGGCGGGATATCTCTTGCATGATGCCATAGCCATGCAGATCCTGACCGGCCAGGGCCAGCAAGAGATGTAGCATGGCCGGGGAAAGAGGAAGGAAACGCTCTGCGTTTTCGCGTTTCATACTGTTTTCGATATATCGGATTCCGATTGAGTTGTCAAGAAAGAATTTTTTGGCGGGGATCGGCTGACGGGGAAACGCAATGATTGGGGGAGGAGATCCCCTACAAAGAGCGGAGGAGTTTGTAGAGTTCGTTGGCGGCGTCGAAGTCGGCTTCTAGGTCGCGGGAGGCTAGGCGTTCGCGGAGATCGTCGAGCCGGCGGGCGAAGAGGTCGAGGGAGGCGGAGAGGACCTGTTTGTTGGTGAGGACGATGTCGCGCCAGGTGGAATAGGGGCTGCCGGCGAGGCGGAGGGAATCGCGGAGGCCGGGGCCGGCGAGCGTGATGGGGAGACCGTTTTCATCGAGATGGTCGTATAGGAAAGAGGCGAGGGCGACGGCGGCTAGCTGGGGGAGATGCGAGGCGAGGCCGACGGCGTAATCGTGCTGCTGGGCGCCTAGCCAAAGGGGACGGGCGCCGATTTTTTCGAGGATTTTTACGAAGGCAGAGATGCGTGGGTCGGTTTGATCGGCGGAGGCACCGATGAGGGCGTAGGTGTTGTTGAGGAAGAGGTCGGGGTCGGCGTGTGCGATGCCGGATTGTTCGCGACCGGCCATGGGATGGCCTGCGAGGAAAAGCTTTGTTGAGTCGTCGGGAAAAAGATCGGCGGCTTCTTCGGTGATGCGGACTTTGGTGCTGCAGGCATCGGTGATGAGAGCGTTGGGCGAGGCAAGACGCGCGATTTCGGGGAGAAGATCGAGAGTGACGCCGATGGGGAGGGCGATGTAGACGAGGTCGGCGTTTTCTAGGGCGGGGGCTAGTTCGGCGGAGAAGACGGCGTTGATCGCGCCGCGGGATTGCGCTTCGCGGACGGATTCGGGGCGGTCCCAGCCGGTGATGTGGATGTCGGTGGTGTACTTGCGGAGGGCAAGCGCAAAGGAGCCGCCGATCAGGCCGGTGCCGAGGATGGTGACGCGGTGGATTAGGTGGGAAGTCATTGGAAGTCGACAGTTCGACAGTTGACAGTTGAAAGTCAAGACAAAAGAGAGAAGAAAGAGGAAAGATAACGCAGAGACGCAGAGTACGCAGAGGCGGCGCAAAGACTGAAAAGCGGATTCCTCGCTTCGCTCGGAATGACAATCGTTGCGCCGCTGTTTGTGCAGTGAGGACGGGCATAGGAATCAAGCCATGCGGCGGCCGATGGCGGGAGCGATGATGCGGAGCTCGGCCATAAGCTGGGTGAAATCGTCGGGGTGCAGAGATTGCGCGCCGTCGGAGAGAGCGTGATCGGGGTCGTTGTGGACTTCGATGAGGAGGCCGTCAGCGCCTGCGGCTACCGCGGCACGGGCCATTGGCGGAACTTTGTCGCGGCGGCCGGTTCCGTGGGAGGGATCGGCGAGCATGGGGAGATGCGAAAGTTTCTTGATGACCGGGATGGCGGCGATGTCTAGCGTGTTGCGCGTGTAGGTTTCGAAGGTGCGAATGCCGCGCTCGCAGAGGATGACGTTGTAGTTGCCGCCGGCGAGAATGTATTCCGCGCTGAGGAGAAGTTCTTCCATGGTGGCGGACATACCGCGCTTGAGAAGGACCGGTTTGCGAATTTCGCCAAGGGCTCGGAGAAGATAGTAATTCTGCATATTGCGCGCGCCGACCTGAAAGATATCGACGTACTGAGACATCATGGCGATTTGCGAAAGGTCCATGACTTCGCTGACCGTGAAGAGATCGAATTTGTCGGCGGCTTCGCGCATGAGTTTGAGGCCAGGTTCGCCCATGCCCTGAAAGGCATAAGGCGAAGTGCGCGGCTTGAAGGCGCCAGCGCGGAGAATTTTTGCTCCGGCTTTGGAGACACTTTCGGCGACGGAAAGAATTTGTTCGCGCGATTCGACGGAACATGGACCGGCGGCGACGACAACTTCATTGCCGCCGATTTTTACTCCTCGCCCAAGATCGACGATGGTGCCCTCGGGCTTGAACTGGCGGCTGGCGAGCTTGAAAGGTTGCGTGATGCGCATGACTTCGCGCACGCCATCGAGGAGTTCGAAATCGCGATGATCGAAATCGCGATGGACGCCAACGGCGCCGAGGACGGTGTGCGATTCGCCGGTGGAACGATGAACGTTAAAACCTGACGCGACTAGGCGATCGATGACGTGCTGGATTTGCGCGTCGCTCGCGCCTTCTTGCATGACGATGACCATGATTAGTCCTGATTCCCTTTCGATTGCGGCGTACTGGCGCAGCAAAGATGCAAATTCACGAGCACAGGCACCGGTCTAAAGACCGGCCACTACAAATGCCTCGAAGATCCGGCGTTGCGCGGCGACTCATTCCGTTACACCTTTATTGGGCTTGGAGTCGGGGTGCATGGCGTTGCGTTCGGCGGCGCGGGCTTCGTCGATGATGCGCTCGAAGAGGCGGCGGATGGCGGCATCCGTTAGCGGGCCGGGATTGGAACGCTCGGCGTTGGCCAGAACTTCGTTCTCGCGGTCTGGTTGGTAGAGCGGGAGATGGGCCGCTTGCTTGAGCTTGCCGATTTCAAGGGCACAGTGCGAGCGCTCGTTCAAGAGCTCGACTAGCTTTTTGTCGATTTCGTCGATGCGGCGGCGCCAGTCGCTTAAGTTCATGGGGCCACCTTCGGGGAAAGAAGTGGCGAGTGACGAGTGACGAGTGGCGAGCAAGAAAGAGAAAAGCAGATTCCCTCCGACAGGGTCGGAATCCGCGATCGCTTCGCTCGGAATGACAAATTTGAAGGTGGTCGCCAGTGGGCTGGCCGCCAGCCAAGATAAGAAATCATGGGGCGACCTCGCGGCGGGAGAGGCCGTGGCGGGCGGCTTGTTTCAGGGAACGGATGCGATTAGCAAGGGCGGCGGCCGCGGCGTCGATGTTGGCGGGAGTCGGATTGGCAGCCGTGGCTTTTTCGATTTCGGAGACCAGGGCGGAGCCGACTGCGGCCGCATCGGCCAGGCCGCCGAGAACGGAAACGTGGCCGGGGAGCGAGATGCCGAAGCCGACGACAATGGGGAGTTGGGTGACTTTGCGGGCGCGGCGCAGAAGAGCGGGAAGATCGTCGGGGAGGGCGTCTTTCGCGCCGGTGACGCCGGTGCGGGAGATGAGATAGAGAAAGCCGGTGGATACCGCAGCGATTTTTGCCAGGCGGTCGTCGGTGGACGTGGGAGCGCCAAGGAAAATCGTGTCGAGATGATGCGCGGCGAGGATGCGGCGATAGTCGTCGGATTCTTCAGGGGTGAGATCGGTGATGAGAACGCCGTCAGCGCCGGCTTCGGCAGCTTTAGAGGCGAAATTTTCGAGACCCATTTGGAGGACGGGATTGTAGTAGCCGAAGAGGACGATCGGAACTTCGCTGGAGTTGCGGATTTCGCGGACTAGATCGATGACTTGGGCGAGCGTTGTGTGGGATTTGAGGGCGCGCTCGGAGGCACGTTGGATCGTGGGTCCATCGGCAAGAGGGTCGCTGAAAGGGATGCCAAGTTCGATGACGTCAGCTCCGGCTTCCGCGAGCGCTAAGACGAATTTCAGCGTGGCCCCGAGCGACGGATCGCCAGCGGTGATGTACGCGACGATGCCGAGTTCGCCGGATTCGCTAAGTGCGGCGAAGCGGCGTGAGATGCGGGTCGAGTTGGGAGTCGCGACGGTCATGGGAATCGCAGAAAGATTAGCAGAAATATGGGGAAAGTCGGGAACGCAGACGACGGAAAACGCCTGGGCAAGCTGGGGCACTGCATGCTGTGCCCCTACAAGGAGAAGGAGCCGCAATCATCTCAGACCGAGGAGGCGGGAATAGGTGTCCATGTCTTTGTCGCCGCGGCCGGAGAGGTTGAGGATGACGAGGTCGTCGGCGGTGAGTCGAGGCCGGCCGCTCGTGACCGGAGACGCGCGTTCGATTAGGCCGGCGATGGCGTGGGCGGATTCGAGCGCGGGGATGATACCTTCGGTGCGCGAGAGGAGACGCGCAGCTTCGAGAGCGGCGGAATCAGAGACGGCGGAGTACTCGGCGCGGCCTCGGTCGGCGAGCCATGCGTGCTCGGGGCCAATGGCGGGATAATCGAGGCCAGCGGAGATGGAATGCGTGGTGGCGATCTGGCCGTCTTCGGTTTGGAGAATGTACGTGTACGTACCTTGCAAGACGCCGGGGCGCGCGCCGGTGAACCCTTGATGCGCGGCGAGGCGTGCGGCGTGTTCGCCGAGTTGGCCGCCGCGGCCGCCGGCTTCAATGCCGACCATTTTCACGGAGGGGTCGCGCAAGAATTGGTGGAAGAGGCCGATGGCGTTCGAACCGCCGCCGACGCAGGCGAACAGATACGTGGGGAGACGTTTTTCGGCGGCGAGGATTTGTTCGCGAGCTTCGCGGCCGATGACGGATTGAAAATCTCGCACCATCGTGGGATAGGGATGCGCGCCCAGGACGGAGCCGAGAAGATAGTGGGTGTTGCGGACGTTGGTGACCCAGTCACGCATGGCTTCGTTGATGGCGTCTTTGAGGGTGCGGCTGCCGGAATCGACGCCGACAACTTGCGCACCAAGCATGCGCATGCGGGCAACGTTGAGCGCCTGACGCGCCATGTCTTCCGTGCCCATATAGACAACGCATTCGAGGCCGAGATGCGCGGCGGTGGTGGCGGAAGCGACGCCGTGCTGGCCCGCGCCGGTTTCCGCGACGATGCGAGGTTTCCCCATTTTGACGGCAAGCAAGCCTTGGCCGATGGCGTTATTGATTTTGTGCGCGCCAGTGTGGAGCAAATCTTCACGCTTGAGGTAGATGCGCGGGCCACCGAGATGCGAGGTGAGGCGCGAAGCAAATTGCAGAGGCGTGGGGCGGCCAGCGAAGTTTTTCAGGAGATCGGCGAGTTCGGATTGGAAGCGCCCATCCGTTTTCGCGGCTTCGTAGGCGCGCTCGAGTTCGAAGAGCGGCACCATCAATGTTTCAGGAACGTAACGGCCGCCGTAGGGGCCGAAGCGTCCGGGAGTTAATGATACGGAGTGGAGAGTTGAGCTCATGAGGTCGTTTTCGGGGGAGCAGAGACAGACAAGAATGTCTGCCACAACTTTCCGATTGCAAGTGTGGCTGACAGCAGGCTTGAGCTCATCGAGCGGGTTGTCCGGTTTGTGGAGCGTTCAACTGCTCTTCGGTGCGGCGAACCTCGTCGATAAATTCCTTCAGCCTGCCGTGATCCTTCTTGCCGGGCTTGGATTCGACTCCGCTCGCGACATCAACGGCATAAGGACGCACAGAACGAATCGCGGCACCGACGTTTTCGGGCGTAAGACCGCCAGCTAGAATGATACGGTGAGCGGCGGCGGCGCGCCGTGCAACATTCCAATCGGCGCTGCTGCCCGTACCTCCAAATTGGCCCGTACGTGAACCATCGAGCAGGAAACCAAAAGCATCGTGATATTTGTCGAGTGTTGAGAGTGGAAAATCCGCAGCGACGCGAAAGGCCTTGATGACCGGAACGGTGCGCGTAACCTCGGAGACAATGGACGGAGCTTCATCGCCGTGGAGCTGGGCGGCGTTGAAGCGCACAAAAGCATGGAGCGAATTGATTTCCGAGGGCTTGGCGTTCACAAAAAGTCCCACGGCCTGGACACCCGATGGAAGCTTCGCGCGCATGGTGGCAGCTTCAACCGTGGAAACGCGGCGAAGGCTTTTCTCGTAGAAGTTGAAGCCGAGCATGTCGGCCCCGGCGTCGCAGGCGGCCTTGGCGTCGAGCCAGTTGGTGATGCCGCAGATCTTGACGAGGATCATGCGCGCTAGACCGGCAACGCAGAGCGGCCGAGAAAAGTTCCCAGGGCGGCCGCGGGATCCGGCGAGAGCATGAGGCTTTCGCCAATTAGAAAAGCATCAAAGCCCGCGCTGCGAAGTTTGGCTAGATCTTCGTGAGTGCGGAGCCCGGACTCGCTCACGGCCAGGCAAGTGTCGGGTATGCGCTCGATGAGTTCGAAGGAGGTCTCGATGCGCAGTTCCAAAGTCTTCAGATCGCGATTATTGACGCCGACGATGCGGGCGCCGGCAGAGAGGGCACGATCAAGTTCGGCGGCAGTGTGGGTTTCGACGAGAGGCTCCATTTTCAGCTCGCGGCCGAGCGCGATTAGGTCTCGAAGGAGTTCATCCTCGAGAGCAGCGACGATCAGCAAGAAACTGTCGGCGTCGTTGGCGCGCGTCTCCCAGACTTGCCAGGGATCGAAGATGAAATCCTTGCGAAAGACGGGAAGTTTGACGGCATTGCGCGCGTCACGGAGATTTTTCAGTGAGCCACGGAAGAATTCTCCTTCGGTGAGTACGGAGAGCACGGCGGCGCCAGCCGCCTCGAGCGAACGTGCTAACTCGATGGGATGGAATGGCTCGCGGAGAATGCCTTTCGACGGAGAGGCGGGCTTCAGCTCTGCGATAATGTTTAGGGAGTCTCGCTTGAGAGCTGCCGGAAAATCGCGGAGAGGCGTTGCGGCATTGACGCCGTAGCGCAGGGCCGCCTCCGGAAGGACGCGTTTGCGGTGATCGACCTCAGCACGGCGTGCGTGCAGGATGCGATCGAGGACGGTTCCACCGCCGGCGTGAGCACTAATGGCCATTCCTTTGTATGCTAGAGGCGGAAGGTATTAGTGTCAATCGGAGTAAAAACAGGTTCAGAGTGCAAGATCAAAAGTTAAAGGAAACGGCCAGAATCAGAGTATTTAGAAGGGATCGACGAAATTAGGGAGACGGAATGGGATATCGGGAAGAGTATAGGGGGCTGCTGGAGGAGCTGGCGAAGGAGGCGGATGCGATTGCCATGCGATTTTTCCAGACGGACGAAATTCGCATCGACAAGAAGGAAGATGGATCGGCCGTCACGCAGGCGGACCGCAGAGTGGAAGAGATGGCGCGAGCCAAAGTGTCTGCGAGCGGGCTGGCGATGGACGTCCTGGGCGAAGAGATGGGGGGCGGGAATGCCAAGGCCCCGGCCACGACGGGCCGAGCGCGATTGGTCATAGATCCCATCGACGGAACCGAGGAGTTTTCGCGGGGGATCGCGACATTCGGTACGCTGTTGGGGGTCGAGCGCGACGCAGAAATTGTCGCAGCAATGGTCAGCGCGCCGGCGCTCGGCATGCGGTGGTGGGCGTATCGCGGCGAGGGCGCATGGAGGAACGGAAAGAAGATGCATGTTTCGAAGGCAGAGTATATGAACGCCGGGATGGCCTTGACGGGAGGGACCGGGCCCAACAGCAACCGACAGAACACGGAGAAAATGCGCCATCTATTGGATGCAGCGCGATACGGGCGTTCCTTTGGCGGATTTTGGAAGCACATGCTGGTGGCCGAAGGCGCGATCGAAGCGGCAGTGGATTTGCATTCGAAGCCGTGGGACCTGGCGCCGGCAGGATTAATCGTGGAAGAGGCCGGCGGCCGCGCAACGGATGTAAACGGCAAGCGAACGATCTATAGCGGAAGTCTCGTGAGCACGAACGGGAAAGTCCATGAAGAGGTGCTCGCGCTCTTGCGGTGAGCCAGATCCATAAGCAGAAACTGCCCGTATTGGCGGGACGCAAGATTTTCTTCCGGCTGGAAATGGCTTTCTCATTTGGAGGTTTCGCAGCGACCCGCGGATACCCAGAGTTTCGAAGCGAGAGGAAGACCCAATTTTGTTCCGCGGAGGAATTACGATGGACATCAAAGCGCAAGCGGAGAAGGCCGAGAAGCTCAGGAAGCTGCATCATGGGCCGCGGATCCTAGCGCTGGCGAATGCGTGGGACGCGGTCAGCGCACGGATTCTTGAGGAAGTGGGTCACCCGGCAATCGCGACAAGCAGCGCGGCGGTTGCGTTCTCGCTGGGACATCCGGATGGGCAGCGAATATCGCGCAGCGAAATGTTGGATGCCGTGGAGAGGATGACGAGGGCGGTGCGCATCCCGGTGAGTGCGGACCTGGAGTCTGGATACGGCAAAACGCCGGAAGAGATCGCCGAGTTCACGAAAGCCCTCGTGGCATCGGGAGCGGTGGGGCTGAACTTCGAGGATGTGACGGGAGACGATGAGGGCTCGCACGTGGAGTTGGGGTTGCAAGTGAAGAAAATTCGAATGATTCGAGAGACTTCTGCCGCCCTGGGCGTGCCGGTGGTGATCAACGCGCGGACGGACGTTTACCTAATGCCGATCGGGCCGGAGGCTACACGATTTGAGCGAACGGTCGAGCGGTTGCGCGCGTATCGAGAAGCGGGGGCAGATTGTTTATTTGCGCCGGGGGTATGCGATCGAGAGATCATCGTGAAACTGGTGAAAGCGCTAGGCGCGCCTCTGAACATTCTGGCGTCGCAGGGGTGTCCTTCTCTCGACGAGCTTGAAAAAATGGGCGTGGCTAGAGTGAGCGCGGGATCGGCGGCGATGCGTGCGGCGATGGGAGCTTTTCGGCGAGTCGCGGAAGATTGGCTGGTGCGCGGATCTTATGACTCGTTGACGCAGGTGACTATCCCTTATGCCGAATTGAATAGCATGATGGCACGCAAGCTCTCCTAAGCAATTGCTCTTCGACATGGCTGAGAAAAGCGCTCCACTAAACATTTTGAATGAGGAGATCGTGGCGTGCACGAAATGCCCGCGCCTGGTCGTCTATCGAGAGAAAGTAGCACGAGAAAAACGGAGAGCGTTTCGTGAATGGACATACTGGGGCAAGCCCGTGCCAGGATTCGGAGATTCTCATGCCGAACTGCTGATTCTGGGACTAGCGCCAGCCGCGCACGGAGCGAATCGCACGGGGCGGGTTTTCACGGGAGACCGCTCGGGTGATTTTCTGTATGCGGCGCTTTATAAGGCGGGCTTTGCGAATCTGCCGACCTCGGAGCGGCGCGAAGATGGACTTCGCCTGAAGAATACTTACATCGCGGCGACGATTCGTTGCGCGCCGCCAGCGAACAAGCCTCTGCCATCGGAAATCATAAATTGTCGAAGCTATTTGGTGCGCGAACTGGAGATTTTGCAGCCTCGCGCTGTGCTTGCGCTGGGGAGAATTGCCTGGGATGCATACCTGGAAATCATGAAGCAGCGCGGTCTGATTGCGTCGAGGGCAGGGTTTCACTTTGCGCATGGCGCAGAAGCGGAATTGCCGGGCGAGGGCGCCCGCCTCTTTGGCGTATATCACCCCAGCCAGCAAAACACGCAGACGGGGCGAGTGACGCCCGCCATGTATGGACAAGTTTTGCGGCGGATTCGGCGGTTCCTGGCCTCGTAGTTTTTTCAGCAGATGCTCGTGGCTTGCCGTGGGCGCTCGATCCGCTGTCGGCGTCGATATCAAATTTCTGGTGGCGTTGGAAGGTGACTTGGGGACCAAGGGCACGGCGGAAAAAGCGAAATTCAAGGTGAAAACGCTGGAGCCACTGGAAGCGGGAGAAGGGATTTACTTGCCTTCGGGAGCAGTCATCGAGGGGCACGTTAGCCATGTGGAACCGGCCGGCGTGGCGGGCCGAGCGCGACTGTGGCTGACCTTTGATGAGATTCAGACTAGCTTTGGGCGAATACCGATTGTAGCCGAAGTAATGAGCGTGCCTGAAGACCACAGTGTGAAGAATAAACCGGGCCAGGAAGGGCTAATCGAAGGAAGAAGCAGCGCGCAAGAAAACGCGGCGCAAGTGGCGGCGGGTACTGTACTTGGTGAAGGAGAGAGCAAACAGTTTGTCGGCAAGCAGCAAGTGAAAATTGGGTGGTACAGAAGCTAGGCAGAAGTTTGCGCCAAAACTGTACCTTGAAATTGTCCGAGGCCGGGATGAGCCGGCGTAGCGCGAAGGCTGCGCCGGCTCTTGCATTTAGGCGCAAACGGAGCGTTGCAATCTGCGACGGTGGACGCGGAACCAGATAGCGCGCGCTTGGCAAGCCTTGCGGAGCTTGTTACAGTCGAAGTTACCAGCTTACATGAGAATCTGCGAAAATAAGAAGAGTTGCGATGGAGAGGCAGAATCGCATGGGCGATGAATCGAGAAGTGCGGTGCGCGCGATGGAGCCACTGGAGCGCAAGGACCGCGTGCTGATTGTCGAGGACGAAGACAACGCGCGCAAGGGCTATGAGCAACTGCTGCAAAGATGGGGCTTTGACGTGCTGGGCGTGGCGACGGCGGAAGAGGCTTTGGCAAAATTTGGCAGCTATCAGCCGGACACGCTGATCGCGGACGTCGAGTTACCTGGAATGAACGGACTGGACTTGCTCAAACAACTTGGACCGGAACTGCTAGACGTTCCGGCAGTGATCATCACCGGCAAAGGAAGCGAAGAGCGCGCGGTGGCGGCTATCGAGTCCGGAGCGTTCTGGTACATCGAAAAGCCGCTGAAGGGGCCGGTGCTGCGGGCGCTGCTGGACCGTGCGCTAAGCAAAGCGCGAGATGCGCGCCAGCTCGTCGTGTTGCAGCGGCAATTGCGCGAGGCGGGGCGGCTGGGCGAATTGGTGGGCGCGTCGAAGCCGATGCAGGAGGTGATGCGCATCGTGGAGATGGCCGCACCGAGCTCGGCTTCCGTGCTGATTACGGGAGAGACGGGGTCCGGCAAAGAGATCGTCGCGCGGACGATCCACAAACTCTCGCCGCGGGCGAACGGGCCGTTTGTGCCGATCAACTGTTCGGCAATTCCGGAAACACTCATGGAAAGCGAAATTTTCGGCCATGAACGGGGAGCGTTCACGGGAGCGGCCGAACGGCGCATCGGATGCTTTGAACTAGCGGACGCCGGCACGTTGCTGCTGGACGAAATCGGAGAGATGCCTGCGCCGACGCAAGCAAAACTGCTGCGCGTGCTCGAAGACCGCAAAGTGCGGCGGCTGGGGAGCAAGAGCGAAACGCCAGTGGATGTCCGCGTACTTGCGGCGACAAACAAAGATCCGGAGAAGGCGGTGTCCGGCGGAGAGTTGCGGCAGGACCTGTATTTCCGGCTGAACGTTTTCCATATCAATCTGCCGCCGCTGCGCGAGCACAAGGATGATATTCCGCTGCTGGTGGAGCACATTTTGCGGGACGTGAACGCCAAGCATGGAAAGCACGTGCGCGGGATCGGCGCCGAGGTGCTGGATATTTTCATGAGTCACACCTGGCCCGGGAACATCAGAGAACTGCGAAATATCCTCGAACGCGCGTCGATCATGTGCGACAAAGAATTGATCACGCGGGCCTGCCTGCCAGGAGAATTCGGCAAAGCGCCGCCGAAGAGCCCGGGCGATCTGTCTTCGATCAAGTTTCCCGTGGGGACGACGGTTGACGCGATGGAACGCGAGTTAATCCTTCAGACGCTGAATGCCACGGGGAACAACAAGACGCGGGCTGCCGAATTGCTGGCCATCAGCCTGAAGACACTCCACAATAAGCTGAAAGAATACGGCGGCGAACGCGCCGAGGCAGAGTAGGGATCCGCGATGCAGCTACGGCTGCGAACAAAACTCACGCTGGTAATGACGGGACTGGTGCTGCTGGTGGTGGCAGCGGTGTCCGGCGTGTACTTCGCGCTTCTCCTTCAGCAGGTTCTGGATCAGAGCGAAAAGAGAGTGCAGGATATCGCCAACAGCACGTTTGTTCAAATAAAAGGCGCGCTACGTGATGCCGAGGCACAAGGGTGGCGACCGGAGTCGAATTCGCCGGAAGACATTCGAGACTATGTGAGCTACGCGCTCGGCTCAAGCCAGGGTTTGCAGGCTCAGTTGCAGGCGGCTATCGCCTCGTCCGGGATTTATGAAGTTTCAATAACGGATCACGAGGGCAAAGCGCTGGCGTCGGCCCCCGACAAATCTTTGGTGGGAAAATTCGCCCTGCGGCGGCCTCCGCTCTCACAGCTCACACAGCGCGGTTTCTTGCAACAGGTGAAGGTTCTTGCAGGACCGGGCGGCGTCTACGAATACGAATACCCGTTTAACAATGGCGACGAGCCGTTCGGTGAAGTACGCGTGGCCGTGTCCACCGTGCTTTTGCTCGACAAGGAAATTCTGCCCATTGCCAGGAAGCTGGGCACGATCGTGCTGCTGGCCTTGCTCATTTCCACGGTTCTCGCTGCGGTGGTCAGCGGGGCGGCGTTGGCTCCGTTGGCGCGCATTTCCGCGCAACTTGATCGAATATCCGCGGGCCAGTATGACGCGCCAGTGCCCGAGGTCCGAGGTTTTGTTGGAACCGGCGACGAATTGGGACAAGTCAGTCTGAAGATTACACAGGTCGGGCAGCAGCTACGCGGAGTACACGAAATTTTCAGCACCATGCGAGAGAACATGAACTCGGTTATGGCCGGGCTGGAAGATGGACTGCTTCTATTTACCCGCGACGCGCGCGCGGTCATGGTCAGTCCAGCAGCGGAGAAATTTCTTGGCGCGCCCGCAGGACAATTTCTTGGAAGACGGGTGACCGAAATATTTCCAGTCGGACATCCCTTGCGGGATGCGCTGCGCATCGAGGGTGATGAACTAACGGAAATCGCCGCCGAAACGGAATTGAAGACGACGGAGGGAGAAAGGCGCGTTAGCGTGAGCGTGCAGGCCATTCAAGAGGATGGCGAGCGGATGGGCGCGCTGCTGACGCTGCGCGATCTCGATTCGCTGGACAGCATCAATACACAGCTCCAGGTGAGCGAACGCTTGGCCGCTTTGGGGCGCATCACGGCAGGAGTCGCGCACGAGGTCAAGAATCCCCTCAATTCGATGCGGCTGTGGCTTGAGAACTTGAAGGAGTCCCTGCCGGCGGACTCCGACAGCAGCGCGAAGCAGGCCGTGAACGTGCTCGACAAGGAGATCGACCGGCTGGATGCCGTCGTGAAGCGCTTCCTGGATTTCACGAGGCCGATGGACGTGCGGCTCGAACCCACGCAACTTGCGGAGTTACTGAAAGAAGTTCTCGAGGTCGCGCAACCGCAAATGCAAAAGGCTAACATTCAAGTGGCTCAGCTCTTGCCGATCGACGTGCCCGAGGTTTATGTGGATCGCGCTTTGTTGAAACAAGCGGTGCTAAATCTGGTATTAAATGCGGGCGAGTCGATGTCCAGCGGCGGGCAATTGCGGCTGGTGTTGAGCCGCCGCGGCGAAATGGCGGAGATAACCGTGGGAGATACGGGAAAAGGAATTCCGCCCGAGCACCGGCAGAAAATATTTCAACTATTTTTCACGACGCGGCCGGGAGGGAGCGGCATAGGACTGGCCAGCACGTTTCGAATTGTGCAGCTTCTGAACGGTTCCATAGACTTTACAACCGAGGTAGGTAAAGGAACGACGTTCCGAATCGAACTGCCGCTGGCAGCCTGATGGGGAACGCCGCGCAGTCTCAATTGAAAATGGCAGAAACCTCGGCCCATTCCCGAATATCCGTGAGCCGCGCCAGCGGGTATATTTTCTTCAGCGCGCTGGCTTGCTTGACTGTTTTGCTAAACGGCTGTGCCGCGCGGAAAAGTCCAGCCATCCCTTGGAGCACCGCAGTGCTTATCCGCCCGATTGTGCTGCAACGCTCTGCTCCAACGCCAGACCTCCAAGATCCCGTGCCGGACCTCCGGCTGGAACTTCCGCCTCCTCCCGCGCCCCTGGCGCCGCGAACTGTTCCCGCGAGGCCCCGCAGTGTTACGCCGGCTCCCAGTGAAAATGGGAGGTCTGGAAAGATCGAGCCTGCGCAGATTGTTCCCAATTTGCCGGCGGGAGAATCCGCCTCATTGCAACGAGAGACCGAAGAAAGCTTGAGCGCCGCTGAACACAACCTTTCCGCCACCGCCGGAAAATCTCTAAACACCATGCAATCAGACCTCGCTTCCAAAGTTCGCAGCTTTATTTCCGATGCGCGGGAAGCAGGCCGGGCAGGAGATTGGGCGCGGGCTCGCGAACTGGCGCAGAAGGCGCAAGTGTTGTCGGAACAATTGGCAGGATCGCTTTAAGTCCTATCTTTGTATTGTCCATCTCTTGCAAGAAATTTGAGCCGCGCAACCAGCAACGGAACGAATCGCCTGTCGTACTTGCTTAAACCTAAGTTTGCGTCTTTCTCGCGGCATGAACTCGGCCCCAGGATGCGCTAAAATGGCCGGATGAAGAAGTTTGACGTGGCCATTGCGGGCGGCGGCTTGATCGGTGGGTCCATCGCGCTCGAGCTTGCGCAAGCGGGGCTGCGCGTCGGATTGTTCGACCGCCAGGAACCGGGTCGGGAAGCATCCTGGGCGGGAGCGGGAATTCTTTCGCCGGCGCCGGAAGGTTCAGCCATGATTCCGCTTGTGCCGCTGGGCAGGGCGAGCATGGGAATCTACCCGGGGTTCGTACACATGGTGGAGGAAATCTCGGGCCAACGCGCCGGCTATCGCCCAAAGGGGACGCTGCAAGCATTGTTTGCCCGGGACGCGCGGGAAGAACTTAGCACCGTGATTGCGCTGCATCACGGGCTGGGGCTGAAGGCAGAGCCGCTGAGCGCGTTGGATGCTCGAGCGCTCGAACCCTCTCTCAACGAAGACCTCGAAGCCGCTGTGCTGCGCCCGGAGGAAGCCTCCATCGACAATCGCGCCTTGACAGGAGCAGTGCTCGAAGCCGCCCGGCGAAGCGGCGTCCAGCTTTTTCCTCTGAGCGGCGCGGAAGCAATCTGGCGCGAAGACGACCGGTGCGTCGGACTGAATCTGAAAAACGAAAAGATTGAAGCGCAGTGGACCGTGATCGCGGCTGGATGTTTTTCCGCGAGCATCGAGGGAGCGGCCGCATATGTCCCGGTGCGGCCGGCGAAAGGCCAAATGGTGGCGTTGCGCGCAGACGATTTGAAAATCGAGCGCGTTCTTTGGGCGGAGAAAATCTATCTGGTCCCCCGGGATGACGGAAGGATTCTTGCCGGAGCTACCGTGGAGCATACGGGGTTCGATAAAACGCTGACGGCAGGCGGCATCGAAAAGATTCTCGCGGCGGCGATCGAACTATCGCCAGGGCTCTCGGACGCGCGCGTCGAGGAAACCTGGGCCGGACTTCGCCCCGACTCGCCGGATCATCTGCCGATCCTCGGGCCAACAGACATCGATGGATTGTTGATCGCGACTGGACACTTCCGCAGCGGGATCCTCCTCGCGCCAATTACCGCGCGACTTGTTCGTGAATGGGTGACGCAACGCCACGTCAGCGTGGATTGGGAACGCTTCAGCCCGATGCGGTTTCAATCCGCTTCGGCGCACGGAGCGCCTGCGTGAACGAAAGAGCTGGACGCCTACTCCTCCGATCCTACTACTGCGGAGCGGGGGGCGGCGTGATGGGCATGGCTCTTCCGGTGCTGTTGAACTGAATCTCGCTCCTGTCCAAGGCCAGATCGTGCTCTAGCACGACATCGAGCGTGGAGCCGCGAGGCAATTCGGCTTCCGGACCTCGCGTCAATAGAACCGCTCCCAATCCCGCAAGAGCCCCGACGCCCGCGCCGATTCCGAGGCCTTTGGCCTGCCCCGCAATCGCGCCAATCCCCGCGCCAGCCGCTGTCGTTTCCGCGACAGTTTGCGCGTCTTTCCCCTTCCCACCTGCGCCGATCACCTTTCCTTCGGAATCCATGGTCTCTTTTCCGCCCGAATCCGCGCTGCGGGGAGCTGCATTCAAGTCCACAGTGTATCCATTCGGAAAAATCAGCGTGTCCAGCCTCATGCGAAATTCGCCGCGCCCTTTAATTCGCCCCGGCCGCTTGGATTCGATTAGCTCTCCGCGAAGATAAGAACCTACGGGAATGATGATGTGATTGTCCTGCGTGATAGGAAAGGACGTATGAAAGTAAACGGAATCGCCGGGCTTCGCGCTGCGTGTGGAAATGCCATTTTCAAGGACGACGGCGACGCGCGTGCCCGCGGGAATCCTGATCATCTCCCGGGGCGCTGGATTGGCCGCCACTGCAGGCTGAGGAGGAGTTACTGGAGGTGGAGCCGAAGTCTGCGGCTCTGCGGCTTCTTGTGCGCGGCCAACTTGTGGAACCACAAACAGGCTGGCAGTCAGCAGAAAGTACAAAAGAAGCTCTCGGCGGAGCGGTTCTCTCATGACATCCCTCCGTTACACTTGTTGCAATGGGCCAAGGTAGGCACTGAATGTCTAAGTATATCGCTTGCATTCCCAGGCGGAAGGGGGAATTTGGCCAGCGTACCTCGGCAGTTGAGGCGCTTTGGTTAGTTAAGGTTGACGGCGTGGAAGGAAACTGAGTAGCCTCTGGGCAGCTCAAGAAACGACCAAGAAAGAGGGCAACGGACATGGCGAAGCTGGCGCTGATCTACGGAATGCGGTTGCTCCCAGAAGAGGAGTTGGGCGAGGTGAAGGACGCTACTGTGGTGCTGAAGAACGGCCGAACAGCGCGCATTACCATGCATTTAATCGAAGGCAGCAAGGAAGAAATTGAAGCCACATTTCACGAGTCGGTCGCTGCCTTCTTTGAACTCTATCCGGAAATTTAACGCGTCATGAAATGCAGTGTGCGTGACCGGAAGATCGAAAAAGCTTCAGCGGTTGCCAAAATTCTCGGGATCCGCGCTAGGGTCGCCGAGATTGTCGTTGATTAGCACCGTGGATTGGCCGGTGAGTTCAAAGCGTTTGCGGCATTTGTAACACGCCACGAGATCGTCGAGCCGCACCATGAAGGAAGTTGCCTTCGCGAACTTTCTGCGGTCTTCTTCGCCGGCGCCGCGGGGCAGTTCCCTTTTCTTGCGGGAGACTTTCCAGCGCACGGGAAATTCAAATTCGCCGCGGCAGCTCGGGCAGACGAGCTTGATCTTTCTGGTTTCTTCTTTTTCCGTGTAAAACGCGCGTTCGTCCATGGCTAAGTCGCGGGCGCACTCACCGCATCCTCGATTGTAACAAATTCCAGGCCGAGGTCACGCCATCGAGGAAGCCAATGTTCGAGTGCCGCGAGCGTGGGCAAACGGTCGGCATTCAGCTGGCGGTGAGAACCATCGTGGAGACAGATTATATCGCCAGTGGCGGCCGGCAATTTTGAAGCGGCATTGGCCAGATTATCTCTTGCATGCGCCGAGATCGGCTCCATGCGCGGAATGAGCCATTCCGAAGAGGTAGCACGCCAATCGCCTGGAATAAGCGTCCACATGACGACGCGCTGGCCGAGTTCTCGTGCGGCGGGTACTACCCACGGGTTGCGAAATCCAAACGGCGGCCGGAACCAGCGCGGGAGTTCACCAGTGGCATCCTTGATCGAAAAATTGCAGCAGCGAAGTTCGATCGTGATGCCATCCGGCTTGAGCCAGAAAAGATTGGGATGTGCGTCTGTGTGATTACCAATGACATGCCCGCGCGCGGCGGTCTCCTTGAGAAGCTCGGGGCATTCGCGCGCATGTTTTCCGATCACAAAAAAAGTCGCGCGAGCTTTGTAGCGGTCAAGAAGATCGAGCAACTTCGGCGTGATTGCGGGATTCGGGCCGTCGTCAAACGTCAAAGCCAGCTTGCGCGGCGAATTCGTGCGGCAGATAGTTTGGCCAAAGAGTTGCGAGCGAGGATAGGCTGCTGCGTAAGCCGCAAGTCCCGCGGCTGCGGCGGCTAGCGCGGGCGGCGCGGCAATCAACCAAGGATTCATTGCATCCATTGTTGCACGGCGCGACTCCTGCGGACTACTTGGAACGCTATACTCCGCTATTTTAGACGCGGGGATCGCTGTAAAGTCTGCCGTTTTTTCGTCACGCAGGAGCTGTCGTCGCGGTCACCACTGGCACTGTCTGGCCATGCAGCGCGCCCAGAGCCGCTATTTAGCCGTCACGCAGCCATCCTTAGCCGGGGAGGCTGCGGCGCGACTTCAGGTCATTCAGCAAGCGTTCGACCTCGTTGTCGCGGTCCAGGCGTGTGAGTTTCTCGCCCATATCGTCCGTCAACAACTCGACTTCGGCAGTCGCCACGGCTTCGGTGTGGTGCACGCGGTCCTTCAAGCGGTCAAACGAAGCGCTCTTCGAGTTGTCCCCGAGCACCGTTTGTGCGTGCGCGGCTTTGCCGAGCGCCACGCTGCGGCGGTGCCGTGCCAGCAGCAAATCGCGTTTGGACTTGGCTTCATCGAGTTTCTGTTCGAGCTTCTGCAAAGCGCTCTTCAATGCATCGACTTGCGCCTTCTGGTCGTTCACCTGTTCGCGGTAGCTTAGCGCCAGCCGCTGCGAGGTGTGGAACCGGTCCAGCGCCGCGCGTGCCAGATCGTCTTCCGCCTTGTCCACCGCAATCTCGGCTTTACGCATCCAGTCCTTCCCCGAGTCTTCGTTTTCGCGAAGCTTCTTTTCGAGCATGTGCTGATCGGCGATGGAAACCGCCACCTGCGTTTTGACTTGGAGATATTGATTCTCCATGTCCATCATCACCTGCTTGATCATTTTCTCCGGGTCTTCCGCACGATCGATCATGTCGTTCAGATTGGCCCGGATTAAAGTGCCTACTCGCTCTAAGAGTCCCATGACATTTCTCCTTTCAAACAGCCGAAGACGATTACAGCTAAAAGCGGAATAATAAACTCAATACCCAAACTGCCGCCCCAAAACCGGATTCGAAACAAGACCCGCCTAACGCAAGCACCCGATGAACAAATGGAGCAGGCCCGGCAGGTAGGCAAGGCTGAATGCCGCCATTTGCATTACCAGATAGACGGCCCCTTCAAGAAAATGCCGGGCGGCAAACATAATCACAACGGAGCAGAAGATCCACAACACCAGGAATTCATCTTTCCACGTCATGGCGGTCCCCCAACCTCCATCTAGCGTCCCGGCAAACACGCTGGCCTGCCGGGACGGAAGCGAACGTTACGGCTTACGCTTTGGACGCCGGTGCGGCTGGCTTTTCCGGCTTCGGCGCTTTATCGCCGATCAAACGCACTTTGCTGAGCAGATCCGACACTTGCATACCGGAGAGCGCTTCGAAGAGCGCCGGCACTTGCGCGGCAATCTTCGTGATGTCGCCGGTGAGTTTGTAAGCGCCAGCGGCGTCGCCATTTCCCGTCGAGACGATGGTGACTTTGTCCACTTTGCTTAGCGGCTCAGCGAGAGCGCGCACAACTTCCGGCAAGCTGCTGATGAGTTTGTCCACCACGGCGGCCTGGTTGTACTCCTGGAAAGCTTCGGCCTTGACGTTCATGGCCTTGGCTTCCGCTTCGCCTTTCTTGAAGATGATCTCGGCTTCGGCTTGGCCCTGGGCGCGAATGGCGGAGGCGCGGCCTTCGGCTTCGCTGATCAAGCGCTGGCGTTCTGCATTTGCAAGCGTCTCGATGCGCTGCCGCTCGATTTCGGCTTGCTTCAGCACGGTGGCGATCAATTCGCGTTCGCGGCGCGCGATTTCCGCGTCTTGTACTTTCACCTGCGCTTCTCGTTCGACTTGCTGGACGCGTACGGCTTCGGCGACGACTTGCTGCTGCATTACGTTGGTCTCGATTTCATACGCTTTATCGGCAGTGGCCTGGGCTTTCTTGGTCATTTCCAGATAGCTGGCCTTCTTAATGTCCAGATCGCGTTCCGCCTCCGCTTGCTTCGCAAGAGAAGCCGTTTCGGCGGCGACGCGTTCTTGATCGGCTTGCGCTTTCGCAACAGCCGCAGCGCGCGTCGCTTCGGCGCGCTTGATGGCGATGTCGCGGTCAGCTTCGGCGGCGGCCACTTCCGCATCGCGCTTGATGCGCGCGATGTCCGGCCGCCCCATGTTGGTGATGTATTCGTTCTTGTCGCGGACTTCCTTAATCGTGAAACTCACGACGTCGAGTCCCATCTTGCTCATGTCGGCGGCACACGTGGAACGCATGCGGTCACCGACCATTTCCGGTTCCTTGACGATCTGCTCGACCGTAAGCTGTCCGATGATTCCGCGCAGGTGACCTTCCATCACGAGGCGAATCAACCCTTCGCGCTGTTCCGGCCGCTTCGTGAGAAACTGTTCGGCGGCGGTTCGAATGGACACGGGGTCCGATTTGACTTTGAGTTGAGCGACCGCCTCGACCGTGACGGCGACGCCCTGGTTGGTATAGAGGCTCTGCTGCGGAGCCACGTCAAACGACATGAGCTCGAGCGAGAGCTCTTTGCACTGCTCGAGCATCGGCAGGATAATCGTGCCGCCGTTGCTAATTGTTCGCGGCCCGCGAATGCCGTAGATAACCAGCGCTTCGTGCGGTCCCACCTTCCGCAACATCCTTGCAAACGTCACGAGAACTACAAGGATCACCAGCACCAACAAGCCGGCCATGACCCATACACTCGAAAAATCCAGCATAGAGGACCTCTCTTTTCACCCGACTGGACTGTTTGCATCGTGCGACAGTCCGGGAAACTCTTTTCCGTGCGCCACTCCGCCTACTTTGTGAACTCTTCCCAACGCTTTACGTAAGCGATTCCGTCGTCATAGCGCGCGATCACTACTTCCGTGCCCGCCGGCAAACTCGCGCCATCTTCGCTGCGCGCACCGGCGCTCTTGCGCGCGCCGTTCTGCTCGAAGATGACTTCTCCCGTCCCGTTTTCGCGGATGGCGATGCTGACCGTACCCAAGGTTCCTTCCACGCGATAATCCCAGTCCAGCATCTGTCCGCTCGTCGACTTAACCATTCGGGCCATGAACTGAAAAACGAGCATCCCCGCGAAAAGTCCGGCTAGTAACGCAAATCCGAGGATGGCCAAGGCTACAAAGTGCGAATGCTTTGTCAGGATGTACCCGACGCCGCCGAACCAGGCCAGGAATGCCAAAATCGTCGAGGCGTCGAGCCAGGACATGTGGCCTCCGGATTTGATGCCAGTGTTCTTCAGGACCACGCCGTGCGCGTGACCCCCGCCTGAGAAGCCGCCCGCATGATGTGCGCCATGAAATGGCAGGTGCATGTGAAACGGCAGATGGATGTGGACCGCACCCGCCAGGAACGAGAGTACGCTCAGCGAGAAACCAACAAGAAAGCACAGCAGATAGAAGTCAGACCAGGTCATAAAACACCCCGAAACGCAGCACCCCGCTGCGCAGACTGGAATTCGAGACGCGGCCCCTTCGGGTCAGTTATTCAGCGAACCGGGCGGTGGATGACCACTGCCTTGCTGCTTGCCCGAATGCAAAACTTCTCCGAGACGACCGGCCAAGCCCGGTGTGCGAAGAATTTCCGCAAGGAGCAAAAGGGCCCGGCGCGAATCTTCATGCTCCGCGATTGCCAAAAGGCCGCGGCGAAGCTCCGGATCGGCGGCAAACTGATCCGCACCGCCGTATAGCCAGGAATCGATCTTGGCGTCGACGGCGCGGAGTGCAGATTGAAGTTCCGGCGTGTAGCCTTCCGGATCGTCCACCAAGAAACCCGGATAGACGCGGAAGAAGCGAGCCAGCAGCGTGCGCGTGCCGTGCGTGAGGTGCGGCCGCGTGCCGTTTTCAATCTGCGAGAGATAAGCCTGGCTCAGACCGCGTCCCACTTCGCGCTTCATGGCTTTCGCCAATTCCTGTTGCGTCATGGGACGTCCCAAGCCCCGCAAGGAACCTTCCACGGAACGGAGAGAACGGAGTTTGTTGCCGAGAGTCATCGCAGAACCCATTTATTGCAATCTGCAAATAACGTATTACTTTCTGCTATTTGTGTCAAGAACTATATTATACCTGTTTTCAACAACTTATGGGATTGTTAAAGAATGCTTGGCTTTTCGTGGAGAAATTTCAGGTGTGTCTAAGTCGAGCGGTCAGTCTGGTTTGCGCAACGATTGCAGATCAATTCCCAGCTGTTGGCACTTCTTATAAAGATGGCTGCGCTCCAATCCCAGCGCGCGCGCCACGTTCGTCATGTGAAAATTATTGCGCTTAATTTCTTGGAGCAGCACTTCCTTCTCGAAAGCCTCCGTGCGATCCGCAAGGGTTCCCGTGGCTCCAGCTCCCGCCGCTGGCGACGCTACGAAACCAGCGTCTTCAACGGGAAGGACGAGCCGCACATCGGTGGCGGTAACGGCCTCTTCCCCGGACAGAAGCACCAGACGCTCCACGACATTGCGCAACTCACGGACGTTCCCAGGCCAAGCGTAACGGCGCAGTTCTGCAATCGCATCCGAGGCGAAGAGTTTCTCTCTCCACCCATTCTGCGCGGCCACTTGCCGCGCAAAGTGCGCCGCAAGCTCCGCAAAATCTTCCGGCCGGTCGCGGAGCGGCGGCAGCGTCAATGGGAAAACATAAATCCTGTGGAACAGATCGCGGCGGAACGCGTTCTGCTTCACCAGGTCCTCGAGGTTCCGGTGTGTGGCCACGAGCACGCGCACGTTCACGCGAATCGGCTTGTCTCCGCCGACTCGCTCGACTTCGCCCTCTTCAAGGACGCGGAGCAGCTTTGCCTGCATGGAAATGGGCATGTCGCCAATTTCATCGAGAAACAGCGTGCTCCCTTCGGCTTGTTCGAATTTGCCGACATGCTTTGCCGCGGCACCGGTAAACGCTCCTTTTTCATGTCCGAATAGTTCCGATTCGATCAGTTCCGCAGGAACAGCCGCGCAATTCAGCGTAATGAAAGCATTTTCATGCCGTTGTGATTTCTCATGAATGGCTCGCGCGACCAACTCCTTTCCGGTCCCCGTTTCGCCAAGAATGCAAACGCGCGTTTCGCTTGCGGCTACCCGATCGATCTGTCCGAGCAGCTTCTTCATTGCCGGACCGGATCCAACCAACTCGTGTTTACCAAGCCGGTGTCGTAGCTCGCGATTCTCGTCTTCGAGGCGGGAAAGCCGCAGGGCGTTCTCCACCGTGACCAGCAGCTTTTCCGTTGAGAGCGGCTTCTCCAGAAAATCGAGGGCACCCAGCTTTGTCGCTTTCACCGCCATCTCGACATTTGCCTGGCCGGAGATGAGTACGATCGGCGTCTTCACGCCGGCCTGCTTGAGATCTTCGAGCAATTCGATGCCGCTTTTGCCGGGCATGACCACGTCGGAAAGAATCAAGTCGAAGGATTCCGTGCGTAAAAGCTCGATAGCGCGCGGCGCGTTGTCGCAAACCGTGGCTTCATGCCCCGCGAGCCGAAATGCCCGCGAGAGCGAAGCCAGAGTGTTGGGGTCGTCATCGACGAGCAGCAGGCGAGCTTTGCGAGGCAAATGGTTGTCCTTTGCGGCTACGAGTCAGTCCGAAGCGGCTACTGTGAAGCTCTGCGGGGGAGGTTTCTCAGGAGCTGCTTCTTCCGGAGGAGCTACCGGATGCGCGGATTGGCGCTGCGGCAGCTCTATGAGAAACGTCGTCCCGTGTCCCTCATCGCTCGAAACCGAAATGGTTCCGTGATGGTCGCTGATCACCGATTGAATAATCGCGAGACCCAGGCCAGTGCCCTGCACCTTCGTCGTGTAATACGGCGTAAAGAGCCGCGAACATTCTTCCGGCGTAAGCCCTTTCCCCGTGTCCGCCACTTCAATTCGAACGCTGCCTTCGTGCTCCGCAGTGCGCATGGTCAGCGTGCCTCCCACGGGCATCGCGTCCAGTGCGTTCAGGACGAGATTTTGAAACGCGCGGTGCAGAAGGTCAGCGTCGGCGTCGATTTCCGGCAGCGGTTCAGTGAGAAAATATTCTGGAACCACGGGCGGCTTGCCCATGGCACAGAACTGCGGTTCGAACAGTCGCGCAGCATTGCGCAAAGCTTCATTCACGTTGACACGCGCAAAGTGCGGCGCGGGCATTTTCGAAAAATCGCTGAATCTCCCCACGATTGTATTGAGGTTCGCAAGTTCCGCCTTCAACGTCGCCGTCGATTCGTTAAATACCTCCAGGAATTGTTTCGCGTCCAACTGCCGCGCCTTCTGCAGATTTTCGACGGTGATCTGCAGGGGGAACAATGGGTTTCGCAACTCGTGCGCAAGGCGCCGCGCCAACTCGCGCCACGCCGCGACGCGTTCCGTCTGGACGAGCTGCTCCCGCTGTGCTGCCAGCGTGCGCGTCATTTCATTGAACGCGGAAGCAAGCTCTCCAATCTCGTCCCGGCCGCGGAGATCGATGACGGTGTCCCATCGTCCGGAAGCCACTTCGCGCGCGCCTTCGGCCAAGTCCTCGAGCGGCCGCGTGATTCTGGCCGATACCCACAAACTAAGCAGCAACCCAATCAAAATCGCCGCGCCCCCAACCGCTCCCGCGATCTGCAAAATGTGGCGCGTCAGCAGCACAAGATCCCTGCGCGAGCTTCCCAGCAGCAGCACGGCAAGAAGTTCGTTGTTGCGCCCCATCAGCGGAATCGCATGAAATGTCTCAGCATCGGCGGCGTTCTCCGACCAATCGATGGTTCGCTCTAAAGGCTTGGGCTGCTTCTGGATCCGCTCGATGACCGGCTGCAGGCGGTCCGCCTGATCGAACGGCCCGTTTACGTCGGTGAGGGCCGTCATCACGAAACCGGGTTCCAGATTTCGGTACAACATCGCGCGCATCCCCGCGGGAGGAACGAGCGAAGCGAGAAAGTTTTGGTCCAGCCGCCGTCCTCCGATGATGTACATGGATTTGTTGTTTCCGCCGGAGAGCATCCGGACGACTGTCAGCGAAAGGGCGACGCCGTCGGGCAATTCTTCTTTCCTCAAGAAAGGCCCCGAATCGTTCCAATTCTTGTTAGCTGTCACCCAATCGTCTTTATAGCCGACGCGCGCCGGATATTGCGCCGAAGAGATCAGGGTGCCGTCCCAATTCACAAACTCGACAAAATCCAAACCGTGATCCTGTGCGGCTCCGGAGGCGTCATGCACATAGAGCGAAAGGTCTGGGCTGGACCCCGCCAGATCAATGGCCACCTTCAGGGTGATTTCGGCATCGGTGATGTTTTTCACTTGTCGCGCGATCTCTTCTCCCCGCTCCGCGTATTCTTGATTGAACTGCCGTACCAGCGCTTCGCTCCGCTGAGCGTCCGCCTCTTCAAAGGCGGCTTGCGTATAGTGCGTCACGCCATACGCCACGAGCGAAACCGAAGCAAGCACGGTAATCAAGAAAACGAGAAATAATTTTGTACGAAAGCTCATGGCTTTGCTCCAGCGGCAGCAGCATGCGATTGCGGGGAAGCATGTGCCGCGCTAACTGTGCTATTCGAAGCGGCCGCCGCCGCAGGCTCGGGAAGTTCCAGCCAAACGTCGGCGAGATGCCACTCGCCCCAGCGTGCAGGCATCCAATCGCGCACGGTTGGACCCAGCCCGGCGGATTCCGCTTCCGTAACGAGCGGCAGAATTCTCCATTCCTCGAGAATCCGCCGCTCGCGCTCGTAGAGCTGCTCGTAATCCGTGCTCGTGGCGATCGCCTCCGAAGGCTGCGTCAGATTATATGCCGCAAACATGGAATCGAGTTCCGCGCACGAAGAAAGAGACGAATAATGCCACGCAAACAGGTGCACCCCCGCGGGAGGCTCGACCGGTGCCGCCCCGGCATTGCCAGGTTGTGCGACCGGCCGGTTGATGACTTGTAGAGGAACCTCAACTTGACGCGCGTTCACGGCGACACGCTCCCCCAGAAGTTTCGCCAGGCCGCCCGCCGGATCGATACGCAAGCGCAGCGGCCCGGCGGCGCCGACCTCGTTGACGGGCAGCGCGCGCCGCAATTCCTTTGCGCGTTCAAGGTTAGTGTCCATGTTGAAGAGGAAAGCA
Source organism: uncultured Acidobacteriota bacterium (assembly GCA_963718945.1). Classification (GTDB taxonomy): domain Bacteria; phylum Acidobacteriota; class Terriglobia; order Acidiferrales; family UBA7541; genus Acidiferrum. Next base: position 178,453 of record CAVRAJ010000007.1, read on the forward strand.
TATCCCGAGAGCCACTGCGGCAAAAGGGCTGCTGCCGGCTCGGCTTGCTTTTGCAGCAACACGTTAGCCATCGTGCCGCGGTCAAGGGAAAGCGCCAGCGCTTCCCGAAGGTGCGGATCCGATGCGGCGCTCTGTGCGTCGTCAAATCGCAACCCGTAAAGCGTCGCGGGCTCCGAAGTCCAAACACGCAGATTGGCCTGCTTCGCGCGCGGCACGAGATCCGGCGTCAACTCGATCAAATCCGCCTTGCCCAACTGCAAATCAAACATCGCGCGCAGCGCCGGCACCCCGAGCGTGACATCAATCCCATCGACGAACGGCCGGCCGGACCAAGCCTCCACATTCGCTCGAAAGAAAAGATGTCCGGCTCCGCCACGCGAAGCTGTGCTATCGAGAACCTCGGGCCGCTGCGCAGCAGATGTTTTCTCGACGCCCTGCCCTGTGCCCGTAGGGGTTTCTCCAAAGATAAACGGTCCTGTGCCAACGAGCGCTCCGCTTGCCAGCACTCGATAGACAAAGTAGCGGCCGGAAGCAAGCTGCTCCAGCAAATCGGATACGGGCACGATCGACTGAATCACAATCGCGTTGCCCGACACAACGATTTGCTGCGCCCCCGGAAGCAGCGGCTGAAGAGCCGCGGCAACATCCGCGGCAGCCAGCGCCGAACCGTCGGAAAATTTGGCGTCCGAACGAATCGTAAATTGCCAGCGCCTGTTGGAAGCGTCGTGCGACCACTCCGTCGCAAGTACCGGCTGGAATCGTCCAAAATTATCAAGCGCGACAAGCCGTTCGAACACCAGCCCCGCCAGCTTTTCATTCGCAGCCGCTTCGAGCGATCCCACTTGCCACTCGCGCGGATCGAGCGACACGCTGGCAGCGTGCACCTCCACGCGCAGCGTCCCGCCATATCGCGGATGTGTCGCCGCAGGCACCGGGGCAACCAACAGGAGATGTACAGCAAACGACAAGAAACTAATTGCCGCAAATAGCCGTGATCCGATAAACCTCATAGGTCCCTGTTAAAAGATTCCTGACAACCGCAAATGCTGTCTTTGAGTTTTTCCCGACGCTCAGCCGGAGCACGGGCCCTGGAACGTCTAGCGAGCTGGAATAGTCCCCGTTCAGCAAATTCGCCACTTCCCCATGGATCGAGATGGGATTGGACAGCGTGATGCGATCCGGCTGCGTATAATCGCCTTTGCCAGTATCGAGAAGCCGAAAATAATCCTCGCAGGAGGAAGAAATACCCACACTTTTTTCGTCGTAGATCCTTGCACTGCAGGAAAACGATGCGCGGTCAACCGGATCAAAATCGCAGATCTTGTGGTGGAGAGCGATCGCGAGTTTTTCTTCGGTTGGCATATAAATAAAGCGCCCGTCTTCAAAGCGCAAACGATGGTTGCCCGCAGGTAGATCCGTGGAATCCACCAATTTCCAAGCTCCATTCTCGAAGCGCCTGCGTATGAGCCGATTCTCGCTCAAGAAAAAGAGATACCGTTCCTGGGTAGCCGGGTCTTGCCACTCCACGGCATCCCGGATAGGCTTTTCCTGCTGGAATAACAGTTCTCTCTGGAGCTGCGGCGCAGGCGATGTTTCTCGCGCGACTTGAAGCGAAGCCCTCGGAATTTCAATCATATAAACTTGCCGGACACCGGCCGAGTCCTCCGCATCGGCAATCAGCAACACTCTTGACGCCGTGATTTGAATTGCGACTTTTATAAGGGTGGCTTCCGGACTGTCAATCGGCTCCATCCCACAAGCCGTAATCTGTTCTAGAAATACTTTCTTGAGGGAATTGGACAAGTAGCCTGTAGAGTCCGGAGAGTCCAGCCAATGAACTCTCACCTGCTGCTTGCGTGCCGTCGCGCACACCTTCATTGCCAGCTCATGCGCCGCGTCTTCCAGAGACTCCGCTCTCAGAAACGACGGCAAAAACAAAAGAACAAATCCTAGTAGATGGCAGAAAACGATGAGGCTGCGCGAGCGCGGCGGGTACAGATTTTGCTTGGCGGACACAGGCTTGCCGCATGATGATAACACGCCTGCAATCCAGGGTATTGTATGCCATGGCCGGGATGTGCCATATCCATTCGAATATCCCTCGGCGAGCAGCCCCTAGCCGTCGGAAATTGCTCGCTCGCCGCGAAACATTTTGCCAGGACGCACGTCCATCTAGGTAGTCAGGTATCTGGGGTAAATCTCTGTCTTCGAGGATGATCAGAATGAACCGAATCGCAATTCGTCTGAACACAATGCTGTGGCTGGCTTTCGCCACAATGGTCTGCCTGCCAGCTCTGTCCGCTCATGGGCAGTCCGCCGCCGTGGATCAAGTACCTCCAGGACCCACGCGGCTTCTGCGATTCGCGGACATCTCGAAAGACAGAGTGGTCTTCGCCTACGCCGGCGATCTATGGATCGCCTCTCGCGAAGGCGGGGATGCCCGGCGCCTCACCTCTCACGTCGGAGACGAGCTCTACGCCAAATTTTCGCCCGATGGCAAGTGGGTCGCCTTTACAGGCGAGTATGACGGCAACCCGGACGTTTACGTCATCTCCACCGAAGGCGGCGAGCCAAAACGCCTCACGTTCCACCCTTCCAACGACATCGTCCTCGGATGGACTCCCGACGGCAAGAACATCCTCTTCCGCTCCGACCGTTTCAACGAGCCTCTTGGCCGCTCCACTCGCCTTTACCTTATTGCGCCGCAAGGTGGCACGCCTCACCCGCTCCCCGTTCCGCGCGGCGACCTTACTTCCTTCTCTCCGGACGGAAGCAAAATCGCCTATCTCGAAACTTCTCAGGAATTCCGTACCTGGAAGCGCTATCGCGGCGGCTGGAGCCTTCCCATCGCCATTTACGACCTGAAAAAGAACACCTACGAAGAGTTGCCAAAAACCGCCGGCATGGACATGTTCCCCATGTGGCACGGCAATTCCATCTTCTTCATCAGCGACCGCGACGGCATCATGAACCTCTACAGTTACGATCTCTCCTCCAAGCAAACGAAAAAACTCACCGACTACGCGGAATTCGACATCAAATGGCCTAGCCTCGGCCCCGATGCCATCGTTTACGAAAACGGCGGCTTGCTCTACGAATACAATCTCGATAGCGGCAAAACGCGAAGTCTTCCCATCCTCGTCCGCGCGGAGGATCTCGAAGCTCGGCCGGAATTCAAGACCGTCGCTCAAGGTATCGGCAGCGGTGCGATCTCTCCGTCCGGCGCTCGCGCGGTTGTCGAAGCCCGTGGAAATATTTTCACCATTCCAGCTGAACACGGCAGCGTGCGCACTTTGACGACCGACCACTCCAGCATCCACGAACTCAATCCGGCCTGGTCGCCCGACGGCAAGTCCATCGCTTATCTCTCCGACAAATCCGGCGAATATGAACTCTATACGCGCCCGCAAATGGGCGGCGACGAAACGCGCATCACCACGGACGGCAAAATCTATCGCTACGGCCCGACGTGGTCCCCGGACAGCAAGAAACTCGCCTATTGGGACAAATCCAACCAGCTCTGGTACGTGAACCTCGAAGACAAGAAGCCCGTCCTCGTGGATGCCTCCGATTATGGCCTCATTGCAGATGCCTCCTGGTCACCCGATAGCCTCTGGCTTGCCTATTCCAAGCCCCATCGCCGCGGTGCGAACGATGTTTTTCTCTATTCGCTCGCGTCCAGGAAAATTGCCGAAGTCTCTTCGGGCTTTTACAGCGACAACAACCCTGTCTTCGACAACAACGGCAAGATCCTTTACTTCATCTCCACCCGTTATTTTTATCCGAGCATCGGCCAGCTCGATCAGCGTTACAACTACTACTCCACCGATGGCGTGTTCGCCGTCACGTTGAAGGCGGATGAACCATCCCCTTTCAAACCCGAAAGCGACGAAGAAAAAAGCGCCGACGAAAACAAGGACAAAAAGAAAGACGAGGCCAGGGATGAGTCCGCCAAATCAGGCGAGCAAAAACCCAATGAACAAAAAGAAGAGAAAAAAACAGAAGTGGTAAAGCCGATTCAAATCGATCTGGATGGCATCGCCAATCGTGTCGCGCCCGTCCCCATCGAGGCTGGCATCTTGAGCAACCTTGCCGCACGAAAAGACAAATTCTTCTATGTCTCCACACCGGTAGAAGCCCGCCAGCTCGGCACACCGGATCACGACCCTAAGAATGTGCTTCACGTTTACGACGTCACCAAGCGAGAGGATAAAGTCCTGCTCGAGGGCATCGACGGCTACGATGTCGATAAAGAAGGCAACAAGGTTCTCTACAAGGCCGGCCCCGTCCTTGGCATCACCGATGCCGTTCCCGGCAAAGCCAAAGTCGGTGCAGGCAAACTGGATCTCAGCGCGCTGCAAGTGAAAATCGATCCTCGCGAAGAGTGGCGCCAGATTTACCGTGAAACTTGGCGCATCGAACGCGATTTCTACTGGGATCCCAACATGACCGGCCACGACTGGAACAAAATCGGCGCGCGCTATGAGGCGCTCCTCCCCTGGGTGGCCCATCGCAGCGATCTCAATTATTTGATCGGCGAGCTCATCGCCGAACTCAGCACTTCGCACACCTATGTTGGCGGCGGGGATCAGCCGCAAAAATCCCACGTCAGCGTTGGCATGCTCGGAGCGGACTTCGAGTCCGACGGCGGCTTCTATCGCATCGCCAAAATCTACCCCGGCGAAAACTGGAACGATGCCACCCGCTCGCCCTTGACCGATCCCGGCCTCAAAGTGAAAGCCGGCGATTATTTAATCTCCGTCGATGGGCAGGAAGCGCGCACATCGCATGCGGTCTACTCCTATTTCCAGGACCTCGCCGGAAAGCTCGTCGCCCTGAAAGTCAACAACAAGCCCAGCGCGGAAGGCGCGTGGGAAATCACGGTAAAACCCATCGGTAATGAAACCGGGGTCCGCTACCTGGATTGGGTTGAATCCAACCGCCGCAAGGTTGCGGAAGCCACCGGCGGCCGTGTTGGTTACATGCACGTTCCGGACACCAGCATTCCCGGCATCATAGCCTTCGACAAGGAGCTCACCGGACAGCTCGACAAAGACGGCATCATCATCGACGAGCGCTATAACGCCGGCGGCCAGATTCCCGACTTCTACACCGAAAAACTCAAGCGTTCCCTGCTGGCAGTGATTTCTGCCCGCGATGGCAAGGACGTTCCGTACCCGCCGGTCGCTATCTACGGACCAAAAATTATGCTCGTTAACGAACTATCCGGCTCCGGGGGCGATCTGTTCCCGTGGCTTTTCCGCTTCGAAAAAATCGGCCCAATCGTTGGCACGCGGACCTGGGGCGGTCTTGTCGGCATCAATCGTGGCGCGCCGTTGCGTGACGGAGGTTTCGTCACGGCTCCATCCGCCGGGTTCTATTCCTGGGCCAACGGCGGCTCCTGGGCCGTCGAGAACCACGGCGTCGATCCGGACTACGTCGTGCCACAGCGCCCCGATTTAGTCGTCGAGGGCCACGACCCGCAACTCGAGAAGGCCATCGAACTGGCCAAAGAAGCCTTGAAAGATTACAAAGGTCTGCCACCCAGGCCAAAATTCCCTGGCTCGAAGTAGGAAGTCTCTTACGTTCTCGAATCATCACAAGCACTTCCACCCAGAAACGAGAGCGGCCGGCAATCAGCCGGCCGCACTCGTCTTCGAATGAAAAATAATCAAACCGCTAGCCGAGTGGCTCGGCCCACGTCGCTGGCGGAGGAATAACCTCTGGCAAATTCGGTCAAGCGCGGCGGTGCTTGCCGGCATGCTCATGATCTTCGCTCCTTCCAGCAACGTGTCCCGGGCCACCCACAGGGGTATTGGCTAGCGGAACCGGTAACACAGGCTTCAGCCCGTGCAATCTCAAAATGAATTCTTACGGCTTCTTGGGCGATCGCCTCTGCGCGCTGACTGCCGGCGCGGAACCATCCGAATCCACCGAATCGTCCACCGCCGCGTTGTTGTTCGCATTCGTCACACCGGAGAACGCCGAACGCATCACGTCATTCGCGAAAAAATTCTTCCCGTCCATCGGTACCATCATGATTTGCAGCTTGTCCGAAAGCCGCTCGGCAATAATTTTCTGGATCAACATCGGATTTTGCTTCAGGACAGCCGCTTCAAACTTCATGCGCTCGGAATCCGCGGCTGCGGTGACCCGGATTCGGTTTGCTTCCGCTTCCGACAGATTCCTCTGCCGCTCGACTTCCGCTTTGCTGTCTATAATCTTCGCCTGCGCTGCGGCTTCTGCGTTTTGCAGTGTAGATTCCTTGCGCGCTTCCGCCTCGAGCTTGGTCTGTTCGATCTGCTTCTGCTTGAGAGGCAGTGTGTACTGCATGGCGTCCGCCTCCGCCTTTGCTTGCAACACGCGCACCGCGGCTTGGCCTTCGGCCTGTTTCACGTCGCGTGCCTTCTGCGCCTCCGCCTCGAGTTCCGCGATGCGCACTCCTTTTAACTTGATCTCTTGCTCGGTTCCCAGCCGCTCGTTCTCCTGCTCCTTCAAGAGCAGGCCTTCGAGCCCTTTGGCGTATTCCGCTGGGAGCTGCAAATCGCGCAGAAGCACTTCACGCACAAGAATCCCGTCGCTCTCCAGCCGGGTGGTAATCGCCGCCGCAGCTTTCGCGCGCAATTCCTCGCGCTTCGTCGCAAAAATTTCCTGCGTGATGTAGTTTGGCGCAAGCTGTCTGTAAATCGTCGAGACCACTGGCGCGACCACTTCCTTGCCGACCGGTTGCGGCAAATTCTCGTGTATTGTGTCCAACCGCCGCGGGTCCAGGCGGTACCTCACGGAAACAGCCAGACCGATGTTCAAACCTTCTCGCGCCTGCACAGTCAGAACTTCGTTTTCTGACTTTGCTGATGCGCTCGCCGAAGTCGAATAAACCTGTTCTCGCGTGTCATACAGTTCCACGCTATCGACAAGCGGTGTGACGAAGTGCATTCCCGGATACAGCGTGCCGCGCCGCGCGCCCCAAATCTGGCTGACGCGCACGCCGGCGGAGCCGTCCGGAATCACTACGATGCTCATCGCCAGCAATAAGGGAAGCACGCCCGAAATCGCGAACCGCTGGGCCAAACGCCAGCGGACGGGTCCGAAAGGGCGTCGTGCCCCTATTCCCGTCTCCGCGCCAGATTCGCTTGTCTTACTTCGCATCAGCAGCCGCCGCAGTTGCTCCGAAACGTAAATGTCATACGCCACGAGAGCGCCGGAACTGCCGAATAAGCCGAGTCCCAGAATCATCAGCAAGTACTTCAAAGCCAGCATCGTATTGCTCCCTTCCGTCTCACTCCCGGTCGTTGCGGCAAAGTGACCGTCAACTCCGCCGCTCACGTTGGGCCGGGAATCCTGCCCGCTCACTCTCAGGCCGTACCTTCGTTCGTCGCTGCGCTCAGCGTTGCGACGCGTACGCCCGCGCCAGTTGCGTTGTGCCCCGTGCCAAGTACGTCGGCGTAGGCATGTGCCGGGCCGTCGCTGGCCGCATCAGGACGAACATCGCCCGCAAAAGCATCCAGTGGAATGCTCCTGCAACCGCCGCGGCAAGAATCGTGGTAACGACGAGCGTTGCAAAGTGCAGCATGGCGATCATGGTTGTCTCCCTAGTCCACCAACGTCCTTCAATGGCCTGCGACACAAGGAGTCGCACGCTGATCGCCAGCCTGAATGTATTGAAGATAAAGGACTTACGCTTTCGGAGAAAAGGCCCTCTTGTGTGGCCGGAAACACGCCGTGGCCATACAGACGCGAACCTCGCGCCCGCGTTTGGCCTCACAGCCAATCAGAGCTATTGTAGTAGTGTCTGGAAAAGAACCCGGAAGAACGAAGCGCACAAACCTGCCTCGCTGACTTCCCTTGGCGATGGCGTTCGCTTCGACTGGGAAACTTCGATATGGCGCAACGTTCCGGAATGCGGCTGGGCAAAATTTTAGGGATACCCATCTATCTGCATTCCACCTGGATCATTATTTTTGCCGGCATCACCTATTTTCTGTACGTGCAGTTCGCGCAGCAATATCCCGCCTGGACGTCCGCGCAGCATTTGAGCGTCGGCGTGTTCACTAGCGTCCTCTTTTTTTGTTCGCTTCTATTTCACGAACTCGCCCACAGCGTAGTCGCGCAATACTATAAAATTCGCGTTCTCTCCATCACTTTGTTCATCTTCGGCGGCGTCGCCAGCATCGAGCGCGATCCTTCCAAGGCCACCCAGGAATTCAACATTGCTATCGCCGGCCCGCTCGCCAGCGGCCTTCTTGCCGCGTTCTTCTTCGGCGTGGCTCAAGCGTTTCCGTCAAACCAGATGGTGAATGCGGTTTCCACTTGGCTCTGGACCACAAATCTCCTGCTCGCGGTCTTTAATCTTCTGCCTGGCTTCCCGCTCGATGGCGGCAGAATCTTCCGCGCCATGATCTGGGGTGCCACAAAAAATTTCTCAAAAGCCACTCGCATCGCCGGCGCCAGCGGCCGAATGATCGCCTACGCGATGATCCTTCTCGGCGGCTTTGCCGTTTTCAAGGGGTTCATCGGGCAAGGACTCTGGAGCGTTTTCATCGGCTTCTTCCTCTTGAATGCCGCGCAGGAAAGCGTCGCCCAAGCCGCCATCCGCGAAACTCTTTCCGGCCTCCGCGCCGCCGACGTGATGAGCCACGAAGTCCCCACCGTTGGCCGGGCCATCTCTCTCGAGGAATATGGCGCCGAAGTCCTGCGCACCGGCCGTCGATGTCACCTCGTCATTACCGACGATCGTCTCGTCGGCATGATGAATGTCCACAAGCTAAATTCCGTGCCGCGCGACGAATGGGCCCACAACTCCGTCCAAGCTGTCATGATTCCCCGCGAGCGTATCCTCTGGGCCACTCCCGACGAACCGCTGCTCGGCCTTCTCGAACGGCTCCTCACCGCCGATGTCAACCAAATGCCCATCGTCTCCGGCTCCGACGATGGCGCCGCCCACATCATCGGCATGGTCAGCCGCGATTCCATTCTCCGCGTCATGCAAACCCGCAGCGAACTCGGCCCTCTCTCCTACAACAGCATCGCGGGCAAGTAAGAAGTGACTTGTTTGTCGTCGTGTCCGTTACAACCGAATTCCCGACGCAAGCCCCGTCGATTCCATTTCATCTCTTCATTAACCCCAGAAGTCATCTTGGGTATACGATAGTTGTCTATCCTAAAGGAGGACGAACATGGCCAAAAAAAACAAGCTCACACGAGTCGCCGCAAGTATCGGTGGCGCGATCGGAAGGGCGGACCGCAAAGCCCATAAAGTTGTAGAGGCAGGATCGCTCGCCAAGCAGGAACTCCTGGCAATATCGAAGCAAGTCGGAGCCCTCAAGCGCCAATTAGAGAAAACCACCAAACGCCTCAAACGCGCCCTTAACTAGGTTCCAGGCGCCCCTCCAACTCGAACGCATCCAACCGTCCCATGCCTCATCGCGGGCGGGTTCCTGCCTCCATAGGTGCGCTACCCTTCTTGCGAACGAGCGTCTCGCTCTTCGCCTACACTCGCCCACAAGTCCAAATGCGGAATTCCTGCCCGATTGGTTTATAATGCGCCGCCCGTGGGATAGATAACCCGGGCACGAATCAGCACACCAAACTAGGGGAAGCGCAGCCATGAAATCGGCGAATCGGTGGAAGTCTTTATCAGCAAGGGATCCGCGTTGGTTCCGCTGGGCCTCCGCGGCCCTGGTCATTGCTTCGGCCATTTTTGTCGTAAGCCTCACCGCGCAGACTCCCTCTCACTCTGCGAGCGCCGAGCCTCCCGCCGCCTTGCCCTCCGATGCCGCAGCGCCCGCATCCCCCGCGCCCATCCACACTCCGAATTACGCCCTCGAAGCACGCTTCCTCCCCGCTAACATGAACAAGCTCGTCTTCGACCTCTCCGTCACTCCGCGCTGGTTCACTCTTTCCGACAAATTCTGGTACAGCTACCGCACCAGCGAAGGCACGCACTACTACATCGTCGACCCCATTAAGAAATCCAAGTCGCTTCTCTGGAACAACTCTAAAATCGCCGCAGCTCTCTCCGTTCTCACGAATTTTCCCTATGACGCGCAACATCTCCCCGTCAAACGCCTCAAGCTCGTCAACAAAGACACGCGCATGCGTTTCGAAGTCGAGATCCGCAAGGACGGCGTCGTTCCCAATGAACCAGAAAAAAAAATCCAAAACGACGGTAGCCAGCAAGGCAACGAGAGTGAAGCGAAACAGAACGAGGATAAGCAGAACGAAGACAAGCAAACTGAGCAACAAAACCAGCGCGGCGATCGTTCCGGCCAGCCCGCGGAGCCGAAAGAAGAAACCCGCACGCTCGTATTCGAATACGAACTCGCCAGCGGCAAAGTCTCGCGCCTCGACAGTGTCGAGCCCATGAAGCAAAAGCCCCTGTGGGCTTCCGTTTCCCCCGATGAGAAAAGTGTCGTCTTTGCACGCGGCCAAAATCTCTACATGATGGACGCCGAAAACTACGCCAAAGCTCTTAAAAAGGCCGGCGACACCACCATCGTCGAAACCCAGCTCACCACCGGCGGCGTCGACAAATTCAGCTACACCCGCCGGATCCTGCCCGAACAGGAAGACCAACTAAAAAAAGAAGACAAGGGCGACCCAAACAAGGTAGGCATTCGCGCACCGGCCATTCAAATTCACTGGTCGAAAGATTCGAAAAAATTCGCGGTCGTTCGCCAGGACGACCGCAAAATCCCCGAATTCTGGGTCATTCACTCGGTCGCGAATCCTCGCCCAATCCTCGAATCCTATCCCTACCAACTCCCTGGCGAAGACGCTGTGCCGATTTCTCAAATCGAAGTTCTGGATGTCGCCACGAAGCAGCTCGTCGTCGTGCAAGCCAAGAATTTTTCGGAGCAGGAACTCCGCATCGAAGATGCACTGCTCCTCGAACGCGATCGTGAAGAGCTCCGTGAGGAGCAGGAAGGCAATCAGGAGGGCGCACCGATGCCACTCGCGCGCGTCACTGCGCGCTGGCTCTCCGACACTTCCGACAGACTCTACTTCGTCAGCACCAATCGCGATTTTCGCAAAGTAGACGTCTGCGTCGCCGACACCGCGACCGGCGCGTCAAAAACACTCATCGAGGAGCGCTCTAACGTATGGCTCAGCGTCAAACCCCTTCGCCTCGTCGACAATGGCCAGGAGCTCGTCTGGTGGTCCGAGCGCGACGGCTGGGGCCACTATTACCTCTTCGACGCCGCCGGCAAACTCAAAAACCAAATCACTTCCGGCGAATTCGTCACCGATCAAATCGTTTCTCTCGATGACAAATCGCGCACTCTTTTTTTCACTGCCAACGGCCGCGAGCACGGCGAAGATCCTTATTACATTCATCTCTATCACACCAATCTCGATGGCAGCGGCCTTCAGCTCCTTACTCCCGGCAATTTCTCTGACGCTTTCAGCGCTCCGGACTCCGGCAAGTATTTCGAAGACACTTTTTCCCGCGTGGACACTGCTCCTAAATCCATCCTTGTCGACGGGCAAGGCAATCACCTTCTTGACCTCGAAACCACCGACGTCTCACAACTCCTCGAAGCCGGTTACAAATTTCCCGAAACCTTCAAAGTCAAAGCCGAAGACGGCATCACCGATCTCTATGGCGTCATGCACAAGCCCTTCGACTTTGATCCCAGCCGCAAGTATCCGCTCATCGAATTCGTCTATCCTGGCCCGCAAACCGAGGAAGTGAATAAGACTTTCTCACCCAAAAGCCCCAACGTCCCGCTCTCGCAACTCGGTTTCATTGTCATCGAAGTCGGGGCGCGTGGCGGAAGCCCTCAACGCAACAAATGGTATGACAGCTACGGCTATGGCAATCTCCGCGACTACGGTCTCGCCGACAAAAAAGTTGCCGCTGAGCGTCTCGCCGCTCTTCATCCCTACATCGATATTTCCCGTGTCGGCATGTGGGGCCACTCTGGCGGCGGCTTCATGACTGCCGCAGCCCTCATGCAGTATCCCGATTTCTACAAAGCCGGCTGGTCCGAATCCGGCAATCACGACAATATCGTCTACAACCGCGACTGGAGCGAGAAATACCACGGCGTCCGCGAGGAAACGCTGAAGGACGGCACCAAAAAGTACGTCTATGAAATCGATAAGAATTCCGATCTCGCCAAGAATCTAAAAGGCCATCTCATGCTCACCACGGGAGATATGGACAACAACGTCAGCATGGCCAATACCATGCGCGTCGCCAACGCTCTCATCCGTGCCGACAAGCGTTTCGAAATTCAGGTTTACCCCGGCATGCGCCATTCGTATATGCCCATCGCCAGCTACGTTGACATGGCTCGCGGCGATTTCTTTGCTCGCTGGCTCCTCGGCTCCTACGACACCGGCGCCGACATCATCCAGCTCCAAAACGAGCGCCTGGCCACCCCTAGCAAAAAGCTCAAAGAGTAGCGCGGGCGAAGGACTTATCCTTGCATTTGGAGTTGATTCCGATTTTTCCACAGATTTCCACAGTCCCACAAATTCGCCTTATTCCCGCAAACTCCCTCAAACCGCTCGTGTTCCACCCGCATCATTCGAATCCGCGCTTCCTCATTCTAATAACCTACTAATTAATAACAAAGTATATTCACATCTAATGACCACACGAGCGACCATGCTTCATGTTACGCTCGCCGATCATTCCTCCGCTGTCGCTTCCAAACGAGTTTTTCCCCTTCGCACTGCTTCTCATCCCTTGCGTGAAGTTCGCGTGCAAACGGCCCCTTTTTTTTCGTTGTTTTGCAAACAGCCATGCTTACAACTCCTTTGGTTTTATGTTTATACGAATACTCAGAGGGTGTTTTCTCTGCGTGGCTGCCTCCACTGCTCTATGACAAAAACCCCGCAAAAGTAAGTCCTTTGCTTTCACACTCTTCGGCACTCTTTCGCAGACAGTCCTCCGCCAACCCTTTTCCTTTCAATGCCTTCCGCACTCTTTTGCAAAACACCGGGGTGGGTACTCCCCTGCCGTCGAAGTTCTCGCCCAGCGCCATTCTGCCACAAAGTCTGTATTGAAATCCCCACACGCGTCCGCGTCACCCTCGATAACCCGAACTACGACCCCGGCTCTTTACCCTACTGTTACACTAGCCACCGGAATGACATCGCCTTTCTGCAATGTCGCGCTGCCCGTCCCTCTACGCACAACCTTCACTTACGCCATTCCAGAGTCTCTGCGCCGCTCGCTTCAACCGGGCACACGCGTCCTCGTCCCGTTTCGCAAAAAGTCCATGATCGGCGTTGTAGTCGAGCTGACCGATCAGCCCCCCGCCGACACGAAACTCCGCGAAATCACCAGAGTCATGGAATTTGCCCCTGCGGTCACTCCCAAGCTGATCGAACTCGCGCAATGGATCGCCGGCTATTACCTCGCCCCGATCGGCGAAGTCTTCCGCGCCATGCTGCCTCCCATCACGGAACTGAATGTGCGCCGCGAGATTCGATTGACGGCGGCGGGACGGAACGCGGCGGAGAGTCTCGGCGGGGGCAAGATTTCGCACGGTTTAACTGTCTCAGAAGCCGCATTCCTCGAAAAAGCATACGCAAAGAAAGGCCCGGTTCTAGTAAGCCTCGCGGCGAAAATGGGCATTTTGTCGGCAGCCTTGCAACGACTGCAAGGGCTTGGGTTGATCGAAATTCGGGAGTCTTTGCAGGACACGAAAAGAAAATCGCAAACCATCGTCGCCTGGAAAGGCTTTGCCGACAAAGCTGAGAAGGCACTCAAGGAAAAAGAAGGAAAAGTCCGCGCACTGCTTGAGACGGAACGCGGCCCGCTGCCCATGCCTCAACTTCTCAAATTAGCGCAAGTCTCGCGCAGTTTGATCGTCAGAATGCTTGTCGACGGCTTGCTTGAGAGCTGGGAGGAACCCGTCGATCCCGCTGAGGATCCTTTTGATACGGGATACACACCGCCTGCGCACGCCTTGAATGAAGAACAAGAAAGTGCCATGAAAGCCATTCGCGCGCGCTTCGAGCTTGGCGAATTCGGTGTGCAATTGCTCCACGGGGTTACAGGCAGCGGAAAGACCGAAGTCTATTTGCGCTGCGTGCAGGAAACGCTGGCGCGTGGAAAGACAGCGATCATCCTGGTGCCGGAAATTGCCCTGACTCTCTGGATCGGCCGCCAATGCCGCTCGTGGTTTGGAGCAAAGTACGAAGGCGTCGCGGTACTGCACTCCGCGCTGAGCGACGTCGAGCGCGCCCGCGAATGGTGGCGCGTCCGCAACGGCGAAGCGCGCGTCGTGGTCGGCACGCGTTCCGCTGTGTTTGCGCCGCTTCAGAATGTCGGCCTGATCATCGTCGATGAAGAACAGGAAAACAGCTATAAGCAGGAAGAGACGCCGCGCTACCACGGCCGCGACGTGGCCATCGTCCGCGCTAAAAGTGAAGGTGCTCTCGCGCTTCTCGGTTCAGCGACGCCCTCTCTCGAGACTTATCACCATGCACTGAGCGGAAAATACGAGCTGATCACCATCGCCTCGCGCGTGGAAAATCGTTCCCTCGCGAACGTCGAAGTGGTCGACCTCCGCGAGGATTTTCAACAAACCCACAAGACCAGTCCGATTTCCGCGGCTCTTCACGCAGGACTACAGGAATGCCTCGCCAATAAAACGCAGGCGCTCGTGCTCATCAACCGCCGCGGCTATTCCTGGTCCGTTTTATGCCGCAGTTGCGGCGCGAGCGTGCAGTGCATCAACTGCAGCATCTCGATGACCTATCACAAGAGCCGCAACCGCCTCGAATGCCACTACTGCGGCTCGATCCAGCAGGTTCCGAAGCAATGCCCGAAATGCCAATCGCAGTACGTTTATTTTTTCGGCGAAGGTTCGGAGCATATCGAGGAAAGATTGCGCAAGGAATTTCCCGGCGCGCGCATCGCACGGCTTGACCGCGACACCGCGCGCACGAAACGCCAGTATCAGGAAACTCTCGGAGCCTTCGCTGGAGGCGCTCTCGATATCTTGGTCGGCACACAAATGCTCGCGAAAGGGCACGACTTTCAGCGCGTCACGCTGGTCGGCGTCGTCTCCGCGGATTCTTCGCTCAGCATGCCCGATTTCCGCGCCGCCGAACGCACCTTCCAATTGCTTACGCAGGTCGCGGGACGCGCCGGACGCGGCGAGTTGCCGGGGCGCGTGCTGATCCAAACCTATTATCCGGAGCATTACGCGATTCAAGACGCGGTGAAACAGGATTACGCTTCCTTTTTTGAGCGCGAAATGCACTTTCGCAGAATGATGGCCTATCCGCCGCTTACCTCGCTGGCGAATGTAATCGTGCGGGACGTCAGCCTCGAAAAAGCAATTCGCTTCTCGCGCAAACTCTCTGAATACTTTTCGCCGCACGACGGACATCTGGTGCGCATTCTCGGCCCTGCAACTGCACCACTGGCACGGCTGAAGAAGGAACATCGCTTCCAGTTCTTGCTGAAGTCACCCAAGCGCTCGGTCCTGACAAAACTCCTGAGCGGTGCCCTGGCGTATTGCGACGCGCGGGATATTCCGCAAACCGCCGTGTTGGTCGATATGGACCCGCTCAGTCTGTTTTGATTTTTCGAACGTAAGGAGGTTAACGGCCAATGAGAACAATCCCCGCAAAAATCGAAACGATTCCGAACCATTGCCAGCGCGATATGCGTTCCCGCAAAAACCATGCAGCCAGGCCAACCGTGACCGCTCCGTACAATGAAGTCAGCACACTGATAACGGAGACTTGCTCGATCTGCATTCCGTAGTTGCTCATCACAAACGCGCCTGTATCCAGTACGCCCATGCCAACGAGCCAGAGCGGAATGCGGCCGGCACGCCGAAGAGAGATGGGCTGGCGGAGAGAAAGAATTGCGATGGCAGTCAGAACGGAGGAGGTCAGGCGAATCATCCAAACTGTAGCGCCATAACCCACGGCCGGAATAATTCGCGTGCCAAGGAGCCAGAACAAAAAGCCAAAACCAGTCGCGGCAAGAAGCGCCCAGCCGATTCCGCTTTTCGCGATCGCGGACAGAAATGGAGCGTTGGGGTGTTCTTCGCCTGAGTTTTTTATTGAGGACTTGGCCAAAGCTTTTTCACCGCCCGCAACGAGTGCGACTCCGGCGACAATCAGCGCGCTACCGGCGAAGCGCGTTGTGCTTAGATGCTCGCCGGTGAGCAGGGACAAAGCGACTGTGAGCGCGGGATAGCTCGCGGAAAGCGGCGCGACCACCGCCAGCTTGCCAACTTCGAAGGAACGATAAAGTGAAAGGGTTGCAATTCCGTTGAGCAAACCGGCGAGCGATCCCCAAGCCCACGGGCGCCAGCCTGACCCGTCGAACAAATGCCCCCAGCCGCCTACCCACGGCAAGAAGATACTGAGCAGAAAAAATCCCGCCAACTGCATATATAAAGTGGTTCTGAGCGCGCCAATTTTATGCGCGGCGAAGCGAGCGATGAAATCGGACGTGCCCCATAACCAGGCCGTGAGAAGGCCTAACAAAATTCCCATGGCGGACTAGGAAGACTCGCCGGCCGCGGCGGATTTGCTTTTCTTCAAATCGAGGCCCAGAACATTCATGACTTTTTGCAAATCCTTCCAGACTTCGGCTTTGGCGCTGGGATTACGCAGCAAATACGCAGGATGATAAGTAGCCATCAATTTTCTTCCGCGAAATTCGAGCCACTGTCCACGGAAATGAGAAATGCCGCGATTGGTCTGGAGAATGGTCTGTGCCGCGGTGCTTCCAAGGCAGACGATCACTGTGGGAGCGATGGCATCGATCTGGCGCAGCAGGAATGGCGAACACTCAGCAACTTCGTCTTTTTCGGGAGCGCGATTTTCAGGTGGGCGGCATTTCACAACGTTACAGATATAGACATCTTTTCGCTGCAAGCCCATTGCTCCGATCATCTGCGTCAAAAGTTTTCCGGCGCGGCCCACGAACGGAAGGCCCTGCATGTCTTCATCGTGGCCGGGGCCTTCGCCGACGAAGACCAGTTCAGCTTTTGGATTGCCGTCGCCGAAGACGATTTTGTTTCGCGTTTTGTGAAGTCTACAGCGAGTGCATTCCCCCAGATCGGCTCGAATTTTCAGCAGAGTATCGCCGGGAACTTTGCCAAACGCTTCAAACAGCGATGGGCCTGCGGGAACCGGCACTGAATCGAGCGTTCGAACGACTGACGATACAAGCTGGACGGCCTTGGAGGGTTCCGTTTTTCGCGTGGATTTTGACAAGGCCGATTCCTCGCAGGAGATCTCTTGGCCAACTTTTTTCGTGAAAGATTCCGCGGCCGGCACTGTTCCAGGCAGAATGCCGCTCAGGCCGCGGTCCTTGTAGAAATGGCGGAAACCAAGGTCGTCGTAAAAACCAAGCCGACGGGAGATTTTTTGCTGAAGAGAATCGGGGATGCGCGCGGGCATGCTACGCATCATACAGGAGAATGCTGAGTTGCGCGGAGAGTTCGCAAGCGCACGATTTCATCGAGGATGCGCTGAGCCACTTCGCTCTTGCTCAGCTTGGGGAGAGCCAAATCGCGGCCATCGCACGAGAACAAGGTGACGATGTTCGTGTCGTGATCGAAGCCGGCGCCTTCAGCGGTTACGTCATTGGCCACGATGAGATCGGCATTCTTGGCAGAGAGTTTTTTACGGGCGTTTTCCGCGACGCGATCCGTCTCAGCGGCAAAACCAACAATGAGACGATGGCCTTTCGATTTCGCGGCTTCGGCCAAAATATCCGGCGTTGGTTCGAGTTGAAGAGAAAGCGGCGCCTTGTTGCGTTTCATTTTTTCCGGTTGGATTTCGACGGGGCGATAGTCGGCGACGGCGGCGGCAAAAATGGCGATGGTGGAATCGGGAAATCTCCTGGTGACGGCGCACTGCATATCCCCGGCCGTGCGAACTTCGACGCGTTCGACACCCAGAGGCGTATCGAGGTTAACCGGGCCACTTACCAGGATTACGCGAGCGCCGCGGCGGGCGGCGGTTTCAGCCACGGCGTAACCCATCTTGCCGGACGAGCGGTTGGTCAGATAGCGAACAGGATCAATATCTTCGCACGTTGGGCCGGCGGTGATCAGAATCGTTTCGCTCTGCAAATCTTTGCGTGCATGCAGCATTTCACGCACGGCCGCAATGATTTCCTGCTGACCCGCAAGACGGCCCGCGCCGGTCATGCCGCAGGCCAGGTAGCCTTCATCGGGATTGACGATTTTCACGCCGCGAGCGCGCAGCTTCGCAACATTTTCCCGAGTCGCGGCGTGATTCCACATGTTCACATTCATCGCCGGAGCGGCAATGACCGGTGCGGTCGTTGCTAAATAAAGCGTTGTGAGAAAGTCGTCGGCGATGCCGCGGGCAAATTTCGCGAGAATGTCGGCGGTCGCTGGAGCTACGAGGAGAAGATCGGTGCGCTGGGCCACGGCGATGTGTTCGATCGCGCTTTCGACGTTGGCTTCGCCCAACGAGGACTGTTCGGACAGGTCCGTAATGACTTTTTGTCCGCTCAATGCGGCGAAGGTGAGAGGAGTGACGAATTCACGCGCGCCGCGCGTCATTACGACTTGCACGCTGAAACCTTCTTGTTGGAGAAGGCGGACCAGTTCGCCGGCTTTGTAAGCCGCCACGCTACCTGTGACGCCAAGCGTAATTCGCATCGGTTCCCGTCTCAATACAACGAGCCAAGCTCGGTCGTGGCCCGCCGCGCCCCAACAACTTCCAGGCAAGAGGCTTGTGGCCGGCTACTTGCGGCGCTTGTTGCCGTCCTTGTCTTCGTCGATCGAAGAGGGCTCGGTGAATTCGTATTCGATGAGGCTGTGCTCGAGCTCTTCGCAGGCGATGCGAGTCGCCTTGAGCGTTCTGGGATTTTCAATGAGCGAGGGCGCGCCCGCCATGATCTGGCGCGCGCGCCTTGCCGCAAGCACAACGTAAGCAAACTGGCTCTGTGGAGCTTTTGTCTGCACGGTCATTTCAGTCTTTCCCTCCAAACGATGCCAGAAGTTCTTCCACCCGAGTTCTGCGCCGCGCGGCGGAGCAGCGAATCGCAGTCACAATGGCCTGCGCCTCGCGCCCTGCTCGTCCCACATCCTCATTCACGACGCAATAATCGTAATAACGCCCAAACACCGCAATTTCATCCCGCGCCTTCGCCAAGCGGCGAGCAATCTCTTCATCGGAGTCCTGGCCGCGGCCGCGCAGGCGCCTTTCGAGTTCAGCGCGCGATGGAGGTAAAATAAAAATCGCCACCGATTCCGGAAGTTTTTCCTTTACCTGTGCCGCGCCCTGGACGTCAATCTCGAGGACGAGATCGAGACCTTTCTTGCGGGATTCCTGGAGCCATTTTTTCGGCGTGCCATACGAATACTTGCCGAAGACCCGTGCATACTCCAAAAACTCACCCTGCGCGATCATGGCGTCGAATTCCGCTTCCGTGACAAAATCATAGCATTTCCCGCTGGCTTCGGTCGCGCGGCGCGACCGGGTGGTACACGAGATCGAAGGCATCGTCCCCGGCAACTCCAAAATTCTCTGCACCAGCGTCGATTTACCCGATCCCGACGGCCCCGAAACAATCAGAACCAGCGGTGCAAGCTCTCTCTCGGCGCTCATTCGATGTTCTGCACCTGCTCCCGCAGTTTTTCAATCTCCGACTTGATTTCCAACGCCAAGCCGGTGATGGTGAGAGCTTCACTCTCGACCCCTGGGGTTTTCGACAACAGCGTGTTTGCTTCGCGATGCATTTCCTGCAGGAGAAAGTCCAGCTTTTTCCCCATCTCACCCGCGCCGTCGAGGAGTTTCGCAAACTGCAGAAGGTGGCTGCGCAGGCGATCTAATTCTTCACTGATATCGCTGCGTTCCGCAAGGAGGGCGGCCTCTTGCGCCAGCCGCGCGGGATCGATCGAGGCACCGCCGAGCAATTCCTTGAGGCGGGTTTCGAGACGCCGCGCAAAAACGGGACGAAGGCCGGCCGAAAGTTCGCGGACTTTTTCCGCGTGTTCACCAATGCGTCCCAAACAAGAGCGCAAATCTCCGATCAAGTGCCGGCCTTCGGCGCGGCGCATATCATCCAGCTTAAGGAGGGCTTCAAGCAAGCAAGCGTCCAGCGCGTGGCCGAGCCGTGCCTGATCGTCTTCGGATTCCGGCACGGCGGCGGAAAGGCCGGCGATAACTCCGGGCAAGCGCAAAATCGCCACGACGTCCACATCCGCAGCAGCCCGTGACTGCTGCCGGAATTCTTCAGCGACACGCATATAGGTCTGGGCGAGTTCGCGATTGACATGCACGGGTGCGGCGACCGAGGGGTCAACGTTTACGTAAACCTCGACGTGGCCGCGATGAATGCGCTCTCGCAGGACCTGCCGCAATCGCTGTTCATATAGATCAAAGCCTTCCGGGAGGCGCAACTTCAGATCCAAGAAGCGGTGATTGACGCTTTTGACGCTGACGCGGACGGCCCAACCGTTCTGTTCGTGGCGGGCCTGAGCGTAGCCGGTCATGGAGAAACAATCGGCGTTCTTTCCTGGTAGTGCAGAGGATTGGGTCATAAGGGTTCCGCGATCGCCGTCACATTCAGCTGCGCAGCCTGAGCCGGCGCCAAGATGTCGTCATCCGCAAATTGTAAATCGTGCAGGCGCGCATAGGTCCCGCCGCGAGCGATGAGTTCCGCATGCGTGCCGCTCTCGCGGATTTGTCCGTCCTCGAGAACAAGAATCCTATCCGCACGGCGGATGGTAGCCAGGCGATGCGCGACGACGAAGGTGGTGCGTCCAACCATGAGGTTGGAGAGTGCTTTCTGCACATACATTTCGGACTCGGCATCGAGCTCGGAAGTTGCTTCGTCCAGAATGAGGATGGGCGAGTCTTTAAGGATGGCCCGCGCAATGGCAATGCGCTGCCTTTGGCCGCCGCTGAGACGAGTTCCGCGCTCGCCGATCACAGTGTCATATTGCTGCGGCAATTCCATGATGAAATCGTGCGCCAGGGCCGCTTGCGCGGCAGCCGCGACGCGGTCTTTGGGAACATTGGTCAGGCCGTAACAGATGTTGTTCCAGACCGTATCGTGGAAAAGAATATTTTCCTGGGTTACCACGGCGATCTGTTCGCGCAACGAGCGAATCGTGACTTCGCGAGTGTCCATGCCATCAATTCGAACAGAACCTGAAGTCAGCTCATAGAAACGCGGCAGCAAATTCACGAGGGTTGTCTTGCCCGCGCCGCTAGAGCCTACCAGCGCAATCACCTGCCCGCGATGTGCTTCAAAGGAAATCCCCCGCAGCACCGGATTGGAATCGTACGCAAAGCCGACATTCTTATACGCAATTTCTCCTTGAAAAGCGGACAAGATTCGAGCGCCCGGTGCGTCCGCGACCTCCTCGGGTAAATCGAGATAGGAAATCAACTGCGTGCTGGCGCCCTGGGCAGTTTGGAATTGCTGAAAAACCGTGCCCAGGCGGCGAAGCGGCATGTAGGCGTTGAACATGGCGTAGACAAAGGTGAAAAATTGTCCAGAGGTCATCACATGGCTGCGGATTTGATCGCGCGCAAAGAGCAACAGGAGGGGGATGACGATGGCGCCGAGCAGATCCATGAGCGGCGGCGTGATCACACCGGCACGAACCCACCTCATGTTTTCGCGGAAGAGTTTTCTGGCAGCTTCGCGAAACTTTCGGATCTCGAAGTCTTCCATGCCAAAGGCTTTGACCACGCGGTTGCCCACAGTGGTCTCCTGGAGAATCTGGTTGAGATCGCCGAGGCGCAACTGGCTGTTTTCAGCAGAGCGACGGATTTTCCGGCCAAACTTGCTTACAGGCAGTACGACCAGAGGAAGAAGAACGCCGCACGCGATGGCCATCTTCCAGTTGATGACCAGAAGGACGGCGGTGAAGACGAGAAAGGTGAGACCCTTCTGAAAGAGATCCACCAAAAACTCGCCCAGGGCGGGGCGGGTGCGCTCGACATCGTTAATGACAACGGATGCCAGGCGTCCCGCGGGATGATCGCGGAAGAAACCTATGGGCTGGCGGAGAATTTTGGCGAAGAGGGCATTGCGGAGATCGGTGACGGCGGCGTAGCCGACACGGTAGATCTCCGTGGTGCCCAAATACTCGGCGACAGCTTTGGCTACGTAGACAAACACGAGCGTAAAGGCAAAAATCGTCCAGACGTTGTGGATGCTCGGCGGGAAGAAATCGTTGAGGTAAATGGTCTTGGCGCTCCAGGGAATGGTCACCAGCTTAAGGGTGCGGCCGACTACAGAAGGATTCAAAACGTGGTCGACAGCAGGGGTCACGAGGAGCGCGATGATGCCTTCTGCGAGAGCGACGAAGGCGAGCAGGATCACACCAACGATGAGGCGGAGGGCGTAAGGCCGCACGTAGCCGAGCAAGCGCCGAAGTTGTGGTGAAACGAAAGAAGCCACAGTCCTTAATCCCCTGCGATTCGTACTTGGTACGCTAGTGCGGCGGCTTGGGCGTGTCAAGTTTTCGGGAGCGGGATTAGCAACAGACAAAATGCAGAATAGCCCACTTGCGAACGCCCGGCCGTACTACCGGAGGTCGTTCCCATAATCCGGCAGACACGCCGCATACGCTTCGAACCGGATGTAAGGGCTGGCATTACTGCGCTGGCGAATTTCGGATGGTATTCTAAACCCGTGCGGGCAGACCACTACCCAGATTCTGAGCACGACCGCCCAGCCTTAAAGCGTTTTGCGACATAGGAGTTCACGGAGACGACTCTTGGCTGCTGTCAAGATTCCTGCGGACCTGGAAACTGTCCTTAACGATGCGTGGGAAGAGACCCGGAAGGTCCCAGGTCATCTTACGGAGAACGAAGCACGTTTTTTGGGATTGCTCGCCGCGTGCGTGCCGGCGAGTGGCACGATCATGGAGATTGGCAGCTTCAAGGGACGCTCCACCGTCATGCTGGCTAAGGTTGCTTCTCATTACGGTTGCGGCCCCATTGTCGCCATTGATCCGCACAATTCACCCATCCTTTTGGATCACCATGCCAACCCGGAAGCGTCCTCCTATCAAGATTTTCTTAATAATATCCATGCCGCTGGGGTATCCAGTCACGTGGAAGCACATGCCGCGTATTCGAAAGACATGGCGAACACGTGGAACCGGCCCATCCGGCTCCTGTGGATTGACGGCGATCATAGCTATGAAGGCGCCAAGAACGATCTGGAGGGATTCTTTCCTCACCTGACACCGCTTGGCGTGGTCGCTTACCACGACGCTCTGAATGCGTTTCCGGGACCAATCCGCGTGTTCGTGGAAGAGGTTCTCCACTCGGATCGATTCGGACCGGCGGGATTCGTTCAATCGATTGCTTGGGCTCAGTTTCGACCGGAAGACGGCCGGGCATTTCGAGAACGACGGTCCTCGCTGGCTCGCCGAGCCTCGCGGCTTATCCCCTATGTGAAAAGCGGGAAAGAATTGTATGGAATGGCTAAGAGAAGTTACAAATTAAGGCGCTTTCTGGTTCCGCATTCCGCGATTGACGCCGGGGAATGGGCATCCATCGTGGATTCACAGTGAGACGACGAGTCAAGATTTCGAGAGTTGTGAAATTCTAAAATAGCTGGTTCTTTTCAGTTCTGCGGGCTGCACAAATAAAAACCTATTTCTCAATATCGCGATGGGTCACTTTGGAAGAGAAGCCGCGGTTTTCGAGGGATTTTTTTACCCGCTCGGCGAGCATGACGGAGCGGTGCTTTCCGCCGGTGCAGCCGAAGGCAATCGTCAAATAGCTTTTGCCTTCACGGATGTAATGCGGGATCAGGTAGGTGAGGAGGCCCTCGATGCGGCGAAGAAATTCGCCGGTTTGAGGAAACGAGCGAATGTATTTCTGGACTTTGGCATCTTTTCCCGTGAAACGGCGCAGGCCGGGCACGAAGTGGGGGTTGGGCAAAAACCGCACGTCGAAAACGAGGTCAGAGTCCGATGGAACGCCGTACTTGTAGCCAAAACTGACGACGGAGACGAGCATGGGACGCTTGTCGGGATTCTTGAAGCGCTCGGTGACGAAAGTGCGGAGCTCGTGGACGTTGAACTGAGTCGAGTCGATGACGACATCGGCGAGCTTGCGGATAGGCTCCATGAGGGTGCGCTCGTGGCGAAGACTTTCACGAACGGACAAAGCTTTGCCGAGCGGATGAGGGCGGCGCGTCTCGCTGAAGCGGCGGAGGAGCGCATCGTCGGTGGCATCGATGAAGACCAGAGTGATCGGATGATCCTTACGAAGATGCTTCAGGAGAGGAGGGAGCTTTTCGAGCTGCGCGCCTTCGCGAGCATCGACGAGCAGGGCAGCGCGGGCAAAATCGCCTTCGCCGAAGGCATGCAACTCGGCAAAAATGGGAATTAGTTCGACGGGAAGATTATCGACACAGTAGAAGCCCATGTCCTCGAAGGCCCGGAGGACAGTGCTTTTCCCCGAGCCCGAGACGCCCGTAAGAATAACGAGATGGCGCGAGTCGCGTCTGGTGGGCGGCTTCACGGAAGTCGGCAGCTCAGCTCTTTACCCGGCGTTGATGAGTGCTGGGAATGCGCATGTCTTCGCGATATTTCGCGACGGTGCGGCGCGTGACGTGGATGCCGGCGTCATCGAGCTTCTTGGCGATCTGCTCGTCGGTGAGCGGTTTTGCCCCGTCTTCTTCTTCGATCATTTTCTTGACGACACGCTTGAGAGTGAGCAGGGACATTCCGCTGCCTTCGGGGCCGTTGACGGATTCGCTGAAGAAGGAGCGGAGCTCAAGCACGCCTTGCGAGGTGTGGGCGTACTTGCTGGCGACGGCGCGGCTTACGGTGGATGGATGCACGCCGACTTCTTCGGCGACTTCCTTGATCATCATGGGTTTGAGGGCGTCCGGGCCGTGATCGAGATATTCACCTTGGCGTGCAATGATGGATTGGCAGACACGCAGGATGGTGTGCTTGCGCTGCTCGATGTTTTTCATGAGCTGGATGGCGGCGGTGAAACGTTCCTTGACGTAATTGCGAACGTCGCGGTCGGCGGCGTCGCGCGCGAGCAGGCGGCGGTACGTTGGGCTGAGGCGCAACTGCGGCATGTCGTCTTCATTCAGGAAAACTTGCCACTGATCATCGACCTTGCGGAAATAGACGTCGGGCTCGACGAGGCGCGGCTCCGTCTTGTTGTAACGCAGGCCAGGCCGGGGATCGAGCTTCTTGATGATTTCGAGAGAGCGTTTGATGACCTCGAGTGGACGGTTTAGCGCGCGGGCAATTTCTTTCAATTGGTTCGATTGCACTTGCTTTAGGTGCTCGGAAACGATCTGTTGGGCCAGCGTATTCTGCGGATCGAAAGCTTTCAGTTGGAGAAGCAGGCATTCACGCAAATCGCGGGCGCCGACGCCGATAGGATCGAAATCCTGAACGACGGCGAGGGCGTCGTCGAGATCGTCCTGAGAAAATTTGCCATTCTGCATGAGTTCTTCAATCGAAGCTGTCAGGTAGCCATTCTCGTCGAGGTTGCCGATGATGCTCTCGGCGAGCTCGGTGACGGATTCGGAGCAGATGGTCACGCTCAATTGCCAAGCAAGATGGTCGGTAAGGCCGCTGGGGGAGGAAAGGAACTTTTCGAAGGAGGGCCGCTCGGAGACTTCTCGTTCCTGGGATTGGCCGCCGTCTCCGCCGGTGTCGAGGTATTTATTGAAAAAACTGCCGACATCGAACTCGTCGAAAGGATTGGCTTCCGGCTTTTCCGGAAGTTTCTCGGTTTCCGCCTTCAGAAACGTTTCGTCGCTGTAGTTGTCGCTCTGGGTGGCTTCTTCGCTGAGCTCTTCGAGGACGGGATTCGCGATCATCTCCTGGTTGATCATCTCGCGCAGCTCAAGGCGGTTGAGTGCGAGCACGCTGACCATTTGCACGAGACCGGGCGTCAGAATTTGCCTCTGCGCCACTCTAAGGTTGAGCTTGAGTCCCTGCCATGCCATGGTCGGTTCCGATTATCCCTTCAAATTCTCCATCCTGGAATTTTAGTTCAAGCGGAAATGGTCGCCGAGATAAACGCGGCGCACTTCCGCATCGTTGCTTAATTCGAGGGGCGTTCCCTTCGCCATTATTTTGCCATGATTCACTATATATGCGCGGTCCGTCACATTGAGTGTTTCCCTCACGTTATGGTCGGTGATCAGGACACCGATGCCGGAGCGGCTCAAGTCCCGGATGATTTCCTGAAGATCCTTTACCGTTAGAGGGTCGATACCGGAAAAAGGTTCGTCGAGAAGGATGAAGGAAGGCTGAAGAGTGAGCGAGCGGGCGATCTCCAGTCGGCGGCGTTCCCCGCCGGAGAGCGTGTAGGCTTTGCTCGTGCGTACGGTTTCGAGTCCCATTTGAACCAACAACTCTTCCAAACGATCGCGTTGCTGCTCGGGCGTGAGAGGGAGGGTCTCAAGAACGGCGAGCAGATTTTCTTCGCTGGTCAGTTGGCGAAAGACCGAGGGTTCCTGAGGAAGATAGCTGATGCCACTGCGGGCCCGGAGGTACATGGGAAGGTCCGTGATTTCGCCGCCGTTCAGGAGAACTTGGCCGGCATCGGGCCTGGCAAGACCAACCAAGATATAAAAAGTAGTGGTCTTCCCCGCGCCGTTGGGTCCCAAGAGCCCGACGACTTCACCCTGGCCGATCTCCAGTTCAACGTCATCAACGACCTTGCGACCGCGATACGACTTGCTCAACTCGACGGCCTGGAGTTTCAGCATACCTCGTCACGAACGGCCGCTCGGCGGCCGCGTCATTTCTCGACCCGATGTTTCGTCAAAGTCCGCGAACCATTTTCTGAGTCGACGATGATCGTATCATCCGCCAAAAAGAAGGTCAATTGACGGCCCGTGGTGGTTCCCGCGAAACCGTCATAGAGTGTGGGATTTCCGCCGCTCATTACGAACTTGCCGTCAGCGGCCGTGTATTCTCCTCGGTTAGATGTGGCGCGGCGGCTGCCCTGATCCACAATGACACCGCCCGTCCCCACGGCACGGCTGATCTGCTGCGCTCCGCTCTTCGCGGGAGTCACCTTGGAGCCGCTTACCGAA
Source organism: uncultured Acidobacteriota bacterium (assembly GCA_963718945.1). Taxonomy (GTDB): domain Bacteria; phylum Acidobacteriota; class Terriglobia; order Acidiferrales; family UBA7541; genus Acidiferrum. Next base: position 205,475 of record CAVRAJ010000007.1, read on the forward strand.
TTATTGGCCCCGCGTGTGAAATACAAATCCATTTCGGGAGCGCGGATCCTTTGATCCGGAGACTGAACGACGACATTCTTCTCCAGATGGGCAATGTCCTTCGTGTCGTTGTAGCTAAGCGTTCCAGAACTCACATGCCAAATAGCAGTTTTCTTGGCAGGGGATTGAGGCGCGACGGCGGATGGAGGAGGTGGAGTTTGCGGGAAGACGGCGCGTACGTTTCCAGATGCGTTCAAGATTTTTGTTTCCCGCAAGAGTTCTATCGAGTCCGCTTCCAAGACGGAATCGCCCTGCCAGAGCCGGGCGTGGCCCGAATACATGGCTCGTCCAGTTTTCGAGTTGCCTTGCATCGTGTCCGAGGAAATGTTGGCAGGCACTTGCGCGAAATGGACGACATCGCCATTGGGCGAAAAATCCGCGGAGTGCACGCCGCCTTCCGCGCGGATCTCGCCGCTCGCGCCGGCAAACTGGATCCGCGGAGCCTGTGTTTCGGTAGTTGCATCGCGCGCGATGGCATGTCCGGTCAAAATCGCCGTCTGGGCGGCGCGCAGGAACTTCGCATGGTCCGCCTGCGCGGCGCGATCGGCCTCTTTTAATTTCACGTCACCCTGCAGGTCCATCTGCGACCATCCGCCCGTGGGAATGAGCTGCGCGACTCCGCTCCTGGCCGTAGCCGTTTGGAGGGGGCGGCCAGCAATGACGCGCTCTGTTTGCACATTGCCGGTGGCATCGAGTTGCCTGGGCTTGCCGTCTTCTCCAAAAGATAACTGCAGCTTGTCCGCTTGCAATTTAGTGTGCGCAGGTGCGACGTTGGCCAGCGGCGCCGCATCTGTCCATTCCATGCTGCCCGCGGTAAGGGTTTCCGCACTCAATGGTTCGCCGGATCGCCCGTCTTTCCCTTCGCTGAACTCCATCCGGAGCGCGCCCGTCTGAAGAATGCGCGCGCCGCCGTTTTTAGCCAGGCGCGTCTTTAGAAAGACTCCGCCGGTGAGGTTCATCACTTTGGCCTGATTCACGCGAGGCCAAAGATCGAGCGACGCCGCATCGGCGTGGAATTCGTCCTCTTCTGTCTTGCCATGACGGGAGCCGCGAACGCTTCCCGTGCCGTTGAGTCGAGTGACCCAGCCTTCCGGGGCAAACAGCGCCGTCAACGTGTCTGCATCGAGGAGCATCGAGTCGGCACCCCGTTGCGAAGTAAGTTCCGGCAGCTTGCCATTGGCTCCCGCAATGGCCAGAAGCCTGCGCGCGCGGAATGCTGAGTCCATTTCGAGTGTGAGCTCTCCCGCAGTCAATCGCACAGTGGGCGAGTCAGCCTCTGCCGGCCCCAGGATGTGGATCGTTCTCGAGTCACGGCCGAATTCTAGGCTGGCTCCGGCCACTTGCACTTCCTCGCCAGGTGCTGCATTCGCGGGTGTTTTTCCGGAGTCTTTTTTCGCGGGGGTCTTGAGCCGCAACTTGACGTTCTGCAGCAGGCGCAGTGTCCCTTCTTCCGAGTTATACTCCGCGCCCACGGCTTCCCCGCTTCCGCTCGGAAAAGTAAACTCCACAGGCTGATCGGTTTTTGCGGCGCCGGTGGCACGATCGAAATTAACGCCGCGAGTCTCCACGTGCACGACCTGCGGTGGCGCTGTTGGATCTTTTGCGGCGCGATCCGCGTCCACCGCGCTCTCTAAATCGATCTGAACGTCCCCGTTGCAGGTGATCCCGCCATTTCCTTTTTCGGCCTGGCAACTACGTGTTTGCATGACGTCGTGGCGATCACCGGCTTTGCCGAAAATCGTGACCTTTACATTTTCGAGAAGGCTGGCTTCTACGTCCTTGAACTCGGTCGACTTCGATGCGTGGACCGTAAAAATTGTGCGGGGGCCGTCCATTTTCGAGAGCGTAAGTCCGCTGGATTGTTTTTCGACGTTAAGCGGCGCCGGGGGCGGGGCCTTTCTCCTGTCAACGATTCTTTGCCAGCCACGCCTTAGATATACGCCAGCCGTCAGGCAGGCCAGCAGCAGCGCCACCGCCGCGGACCAGCGCGCATACCGCGCCGCTTCGCTTCTTCGCATAGATTTAGTTAAGCAAAATTCCGAGGGACTGTATAGAAGCTGCAAAAAAGAGAGGAGTAGCGAGCGAAAGTCTATCCGGCTGTTTCGGCAGCCGCTGTGGTGGTGTCCGGCAAGATGCCAATATTGGCGGCGGCGACGCTGTCGCGGTTGGTGTTTTTCACCAGGTACATGGCTTCATCGGCGAGGTGCAGCAGCCCCTCTTTGGTCCGCGAATCGGTGGGATAAGAAGCAACTCCCAGGCTCGGCGTCACGTGGATACTCAGCCCTTCGGGGTCGAGCCACACGGTTTCGCGGATGAGCTTGTGGAGGCGGCGTGCCACGTTGAGCGCATTGTCTTTGGCGGTTTGCGGCAGGAGAATCACGAATTCATCGCCACCGTAGCGGAACGCAAAATCGATCAGACGGCAATGTGCCTTCAGAGCGTTGCCGATTTCCGCGAGCAAGCGCGAGCCGACAAGATGCCCGTGCGTGTCATTCACCTGCTTGAAATGATCGAGGTCGATGAACACCAGCGAAAATTGATAGTTGTAGCGTTGCGAACGGTAGATTTCCGTCTCGAGGATGAAGCCCATGTGCCGGGCGTTGTACAAGCTTGTGCAATCGTCCGTGATGGTCAGCTCGTGAATTCTCTTCACGTGGCGGGCATTCTCGAGCGCAATGGCTGCAAAGTCTGAAAGAGCTTCTAGCAGCTTGAGGTCACGGTCGTCAAATCCCTCCGGGCCGAAGCAATTGATCAGCTCGATGACGCCGAGGCAGGTGTCGCGAAATTTGACGGGAACGGCGACGATCGATTGTGTCTCGGTTTTCGTCTTTTCGTCCACCTGGCCGAAAAAGCGTGTGTCCTTGGAAGTGTCCGGGACGACCACGGTTTCTCCGTGCTGCGCCACCCAGCCGGCGATTCCCTGCCCGATCTTGATGCGAACATCTTTCAAAGCTTGGGAGGCCTTGCCAACGGCTAACTCGAAGTAGAGTTCTTGTTTGGATTCGTCCAGCAAGAGCAGTGACCAGTTGTCCGGGCGCAGGAACTCGTCGATTTTCTCCATGATGGTGCGGAGAACCTGGTCGAGCTGCAAGGACGAGGTCAGCGCCTTCCCCAGCTCCTGGAAGATGGCGACTTCGCCCGCCTCGCGTTGATCGCCGGAAACGGCGAGATTTCGGCGGCGTTCCACCGCCGGAAACTGCTTTACTTCGTCCACGCTGGATTAATCCCTGCTTCGAAAGTTTTGCAGGCCAGACCGTCGCGGCCGCAGAAGACAACACCACGAGCGCGATTCGAGGCTGGTCCGCGAATCTTTTTCAGTATAGGCGCCTCTCAAAAAGAGGTGCAAGAATCTCGTGGTACAGGCGTGGCTATCTTGCCATCGGCAGGTACAGGGCGTGCCGCCAGGCCGGATTCCTCATCGGACCACGCCTCTATGTGAGCTTTGCGGCAGGCCCCGCAGATGGGAAACATCTCGAGGAGGATGCGTCTGCTGGATGTCGGCCCGACGCACAAAGAGATGGTTGACCAGAAAATATAGCCGTACGGAACCGCTACATGCTCCCAATCCGTTTGTTTGACACTGCCGAGCGACACCTTCTATAGTGCCGTCGAGGGAATTTTGGCGCCTTGCGCAGGCAGAAATGGGTCGCGCAGACGCACGGGTGAACCGTCTTACGGCCAGACCTGAGCTTCCTCAGCAGCGGTCTTCAAGAGAAAAGGGGCGCCCGCCACACCAGGCAAGTTTGCGATCAGCATGGAATTCGATCGCTCCACTGCCCCACGTGTATCGGCGAGGACAGGTTTCGATTCATGGCCAGGGGAAATTTTGGCGAACGCCTGAAGCGCGAGCGCGAGATGCGCGAAGTCTCTTTGAAGGAAGTCACCACGGCCACGCGCATTGGCTCGCGCTTTCTCGATGCGCTGGAAAACGAAGAATGGGAAAAGCTGCCCGGCGGCATTTTCAACCGCGGATTTGTGCGAGCCATCGCGCGTTACCTGGGCCTCGACGAAGAAAATCTGCTTGCCGAGTATGACCTCGCACATGGCGGACAGAGCCTGCCAGTCCCTCAGCCTTACGAAAACAAAATCCCTCGTCCGCCCGTTTGGGTCCCGATAATCGCCGTGCTTGCGCTGCTTGCCGTACTTGGCGGGCTCATTGCGGGCGGCATTTATGGCTGGAGGCGTTTTTCCGCGCATCGCGCCGCGAAACCATCCTCGACTTCTCTGCTGCCGCCGCAGATGCGGGTGGGAGTCGCTCCAGCAACGCCGAGCGGGGGTGTCGATCCGGCTATGATCGCAATAGCTCCCGCTTCCATGTCACTTCCGCTGGACCTTGCCGTCTCCACTTCCGCCGCCACGCGCATGCGCATCATCGCCGACGGTGCTTTGCTGCTCGACGCCGAACTGCCCGCCGGTGAAACTCGGCACTTCTCCGCTAAAGAGCAGTTCGAGGTGACAGCGGCCGATTCCTCCGTGGTGTTGCTGGAATTGAACGGGCGCGCCATGCCGCCCGTCGGAACGCCCGGAGCCTCCGGTACAATAGTGCTCAGTCAGAAAGATTTGAGGCAGGCGTCCGGTGGAACCGCTCAGCCCTGAAGTGCTCGAAGATCTCCGCGCAGGCCGCGCTCCCCGCGAGCGTAAGATCGCGGTTTGCGCGGGCGGAGGGCACCTCGCGCCAGCGGATCGCGCGGAAATTTTGGCCGTGCTCGCCGGGGATGCCGATGAGATGGTCGCCGAGCGCGCGCAAGAGGCCATTCTCTCTCAGCCGGCGGAAACTTTTGTGGAAGCTCTAAAGCGCGAAAAGGCCGTCCACACGTTGTTCGCGTATGCCGGGAAACACCTCGCAGACAAACCCGGAGTCTGCGACGCGATGGTGCAGAATAAGAATTGCGCGGCTGAATATCTGGTTCCGGTGGCGCGCCATCTTTCTTCGCTGGGTATTAATGCGCTCATGGAAGAATTGGAGCGCGTCAGCGAGTCCCCCGCTCTGGCCGCGGCGCTCAAGCATTCCTCCTTCATCACTACCGAGCAGAAGCATCAGCTCCACGAACTGCTGGGCTCCGCCATCGACGAAGCTGCTCTTGCCGAAGCGGCAGCCGAAGCCGAACCCGACGTTGCTAAACGCCAAACCCTCATTCAGCGCGTCGCAAAGATGAACGTTTCCGAGCGTGTGCAGTTCGCGATCAAAGGCGGATCGGAAGCGCGCCGCACTTTGATTCGCGACTCGAACAAGGTCGTTCAGCGCGCGGTTCTGCAATCGCCTCGTCTCACGGATCAGGAGGTCGAGGCCTTCGCTGCCATGACCAGCCTCACGGACGAAATTCTGCGGCTGATCGCGGGCAACCGCAAATTTCGAAAAAACTACTCCGTTATCCGCAATCTTCTCAACAACCCCAAGACGCCTCTGGATGTTTCACTACACATGCTCCCTATGGTCAATGTCATGGACCTCAAAAAGTTGACCACCAATAAAAACGTGCCGGAGACTTTGCGGACGACCGCCCTCAAACTGCAGCGCACGCGCGCTGACTCCAAGAAATAATTAATCCGTAGGGTTTTCTAAGTTTTAGCCGAGCAGGGGAAATATATCTTCGCGGACGCGATTTGGCTCTACAATCTTGCGTGGAGGCTTCCCGACATGCTCTTCCATTCCAAATTTCGGACGAGCGCGGCCCTCCTGGCAATTGGCATTTCCGCTGCGTTGCCTCTTGCGCCCGCCCTTCAGCCGGCCCAGAACGGCGCGGCGAATCAAGAAAAATCGGCGGAGCCCTGGACCCGCGCGCAAGTACTCTATCCTGCCGACTTCGTGCGCGAGTTAGGCGCCACCAGGGGCGGAAACACTCCAACCATCGTATATGTGGGTTTTCGCACGCTCTTCGAGGGCGGGCACATTCCAGACGCATCCTTTCATGGGACTGCTTCCACGGAAAAAGGACTCACGGAAATGAAAAAATGGGTTGCCAGTCTTCCGCGTTCCACAAATTTGATCCTCTATTGCGGCTGCTGCCCTTTCGACCACTGTCCTAATATCCGTCCGGCTTACTCTGCGCTTCACGGAATGGGTTTCACCCACGTGCGCGTACTTGTTCTCACGACAAGTTTCGCGGCTGATTGGGTCCAGAAAGGCTACCCACTGCAGAAGGGGCTCTGAGCCTCCGAAATTCTTGCGCACAAAATAGATCGCATCGCAAACTCAAAGTTTCCACGCCCATCAAAAACCGCGGCAACTCGAAATCACCCCGCAGCATCCTTTACAGCAACGGTTCGATCCTTTACAAGTCTGTTTGGTTGAGCCTGATGAACCGACCCTTTCGACGGAGGACAACATGGCGCTCCGGTCCAGCATCCGTTTTTCGCTGCGGATTTTAGGGAAGCACTGGAAACTCACCTCCATTGCCGTCTTTTCATTGGCCATTGCGATGGCAGCCGGCACGGTCGGATTCAGCATCTTCAACGCCCTGTTGTTGCGCCCTCCCGCCGTTCCCGCGCCAGAACGGCTCGTATCGGTCTATACTTCCACGCCGACGGAAGAGTTCAGCGGCGTCTCGTACGACGACTACAAGTATTATCGCGACAACAATCGCGTTTTCTCGGGCGTCCTGGCATTCCCTTACTCCATCTCGTTGCGCCCGATTACGCACAACGGCCGCGTCAAATCAGGGCTGATGAATGCGGTGTCGGACAATTACTTTTCTGTTCTCGGTGTACAACCGCTCTTAGGCAGGGTGTTTGCCCGAGGCGACGATGACAAGCCATCCGCGCTAGCCGTCTTAAGTTACTCCTACTGGAAATGGCTGGGAGCCGACCCGAACATTGCGGGAAAGACAGTGACGATTGATCGCGTGCCGCTTACGGTCATTGGCGTCGCTCCGAGAAGCTTTGTCGGCACAATTTTCAGCGATCTGCCGGACGTCTGGTATCCGTTGTCCATCGATGCGGCTCTAAATCACCAAGCACAGGATTGGCGTGCGGACCGCAACAACCGCGTTCTGTATCTGATAGGCCGGCTGAAGTCTGGCGTGACGCGTCCCAAAGCCCTGGCAGACTTGCGCATACTGTCTGCGCACCTCGCAGCGGCTTATCCGGCCACAGACAAAAACCGCGTCGCCCAGTTAACGGAAACGAGCATGCTGCCGGTGGACTCCGTTTCCAGCGCAAAAATCATATCTGCCCTCATTCTTGCGATTGTCGCCCTGGTCTTATTTGCAGCGTGCTCGAACGTCGCAAATCTGCTGCTTGCTTTGGCAAGTGCCCGTCGGCATGAAATCCTGGTGCGTGCGGCGATGGGAGCAACTCGCGCCTGGCTGATTCGCGAACTGTTGCTGGACAGCACGCTCATTGCCGCCGGCGGCGGAGTGCTCGGCTTCTTGCTGGCCTATCTTGGACTTCGACAATTGATGCAATTCAAGCCCTATTTCCCGGGAATTGGACTGCTTCCCCTGACCATTGATTTTCGCCCGGACATCCGCGTCGCCGCTTTGACGATCGGGTTGGTTTTTGTGGCTGGGCTTGCGACGGGCTTTGTACCGGGGCTGTACTCCTCTGCGCCCAATCTCGCTGGTGCGCTGAGCGGGGAGATTGCGGTAGGAGGAACGCGCAAAGGAAGAATTCGCAGCGCATTGGTAGTGATCCAAGTAGCCGTCTGCACGGTGGTACTCATCGGCGTGGGGCTGTGTTTTCGTAGTTTGAGCAATCTCAAAAGCGTCGATCTGGGATTCTCCGCGCGCAACCTCGCGATTTTGACTCTAGATTTGCGAGCCAACGGCTATTCCGAAGTGCAGGGCCGGAACATGTACGCAAGAATGCTAGAAACTGCCGCGCAAATCTACGGCGTGAAGTCAATTGGCCTGGCTGGAGACATTCCTCTCAGCGGGAACGGTGGAAATCTGGAACAGGTTCGTGTAGAAAGCTCTCCCGCGACCAACCAGCCGGCAGCTAGCATTTCGTCCGTGGACGTTGACGAGAATTATTTCGTCACCCTCGGAATTCCCTTGCTCGCGGGACGCACATTCACGGCCGCGGACACAATGAAATCTCCGGCCGTGATTGTCATTAATCATTGGATGGCGCAAACATATTGGCCCGGACAAGATCCTGTTGGAGAGACGGCTCGAATAGGCGATGACCGTCAAATTGTAACCGTCGTGGGTGTGGTCGGCGACAGCAAGTACGGCGATATCGACGAACCTCCTCGCGCATTTATGTATTTCGACTTGATTCAGCGCTACCAGCCGGTCGTCTATCTCATGGCTCGGACGCAAGGCAATCCGCATCAGTGGCTGGCGCCCGTGTCCGAAGCTCTCAGGGTGTTGGACCCACAACTTTCTTTCCAAACGCTGACGATGGATGACTGGATGGATTTCTCGCTCTACGTCCCGCGAATTACCCTGGTTTGCATCAGCGCGTTCGGCGGCTTGGCATTTATCCTTGCAGCGGTGGGGCTGTACGGAGCGGTCTTCTACTCCGTGAGCGAAAGAAAAAAGGAGCTGGGTATTCGAGTCGCGCTTGGCGCTGCTCCGCGCGATCTCTGGAAAATGATCTTGCGCCAGACGAGCGTTGTGACGGCTGCGGGCGTGGGCCTGGGAGTTGTTGGCGGAATCATCGCCAGCATGCTCGTGCGTTCTCTGCTGTATGGAATTCATCCCGTGGAATGGTTCGTGTTTCTTGCAGTCGCAATGATTATGGGGGGGATGACGCTGCTCACGGCGTATTCCGCGGCGCGGCCATGGATGCGCGCCGATCCTATGGAGTCCGTCCGCCACGCCTGAATAAGCGTTGCCCGGACAAACAGTATTGCGTCAGCCCATCCAGAAAGTAGGGTTAGATCTTACGCAATACCAGACAGCTCGCAATCATGTCGTGAATGGCCTGCTTTTTCTCGGTGAAGCCCGCCATGATGTAACCGATGAAAAGAGGAATCATGCTCGTGATTATCTTCCCGAAGTAGCGCCCGGTTGCACGCCCAAAAGAAATCGGCTGCCCGCTCATATCCGTAACCTTCAAATTGAGAATCTTTTTGCCCAGCGTGGCTTGCCACGAAGAGCTTTCCGAAAGCGCATAGTACAGCCAACTTACCACCAGGATGATTCCAAAGAACCCGAAAATGAAGCCAACTCCGAGGAAGGCTCCCATGTCGTCGCCGATATCCCCGTCCGAAACAATTCTTCCGAGCGCGGCTCCGGCTCCCGTTAATACAAAGAGAGGGATGAGCAGGATCACGAAGGCCAGACAGGAGACGATTCCATCGATAATGTAGGCCACGAACCGCAGCCAGAAACCGGCATACTCGACGCCGCCGTAACTTGCACTGGCAGGAACCATCGGTGCGGGCGGAACTGACTCGATGGCGACGGGAGACAAGGACGGGAGCGTGTTTCTTGCCACCAAGGCGGGAACCGCTTGTCCGCAGGTCGAGCAGAATGCCGTCGTCGGGGAAATTTCGCTTCCGCATTTTGAGCAATACACAGAATCTCCTTATTCGTGCGAACGTCCAAGCAAGCCGTCAGTTGCGGGAATCCTACTTCCCCTCATGGCATCGGTCAATCACCCGCGCCACCAGCAGTTCCCAACCTGTTGCCAATCATAGTTCGCTGCGATTCGATCTCCCGAGCTGTTATACGATTCTGGACCTTCATTGGTTCAATTCCCGCGAGCGATTTTCGTATTTTCAGGCACGGACTAGCTCTCGGGCAGTGCGGGGCCGAACGATACCTGGCTAGCTCGCTGCCTGGTCAGGTCAAGCCCGGCAACTTGCTCCCCATTCCCAAGCCCATTACAACTGCGGATGCTTGCGATGAAATCCCGTTGCGTCCTGATAGGCCCGCGCAAACGCGAGCAGTTTCGCTTCTCCGTATAAATGTCCGAGAAATGTAAGGCTTACCGGTGTTCCAGGGCCACCCGCATTTTGAAAATCGCCGGGATCGTCGGTCGCCGGCTTCGGCGCGTCATCGCCGCGGAAGCCGTTCGGCAAGATCACCGCTGGATTTCCCGTCAGATTCGTAATGACGAGCTGATCGCTGTTCGTCGGCGCCACTATCACGTCAAACCCATCAAACACTTTCGCAACTGCCTCCATAGCTAGCCGCCGTGCCCTGCTCGCCTGGATGTATTCGACTGCCGGAATGAATCGCGCCGAACGGAACGAGTTTGGCCAGTCAAACGGCCTCTGAGCGGTGAGCAGTTTATCTCTCCCGGTCCGCGTCAGATCATCGAAGGCAGCGGCCGCTTCCGCCGACAACATGGTCACCATGGATTGGTACGGTAATTTCGGCATCTCAACGGGAATGAGCTTGACTCCCATTTCTTTCAGTTTCGCGAGGGCTTCTTCGTTGTATTTCTTGTCGTACTCCGAGCGCACACGTCCGGCCTCCCGGCGCCGTTTCTGCTCGTCTTTCTTTTTCTGTTCTTCCGGAGTCGCCGCCGGTTCTTCTTTCGCCGCCTCCGGGTGCTCTTCCTGCTTCGGCTCAAAATCCCCTTTCAGATATCCCACGCGCAATTTTCGCCAATCCATCGACGCGTCCCAGTGAAATGCCGCACTCTTCACGCTCGGGTCCGCGCCATCTGATCCGTAAATCGCTTGTAGCACCAGCGCGCAATCTTCCACCGCGCGGCAAATCGGCCCGAGCTTGTCCATACTCCAGGAGAGTGCCATCGCACCAGTGCGCGGCACGAGTCCAAAGGACGGCCGCAAACCCGTGCAACCGCAACGCGTCGAGGGCGACGAAATCGAGCCGAGCGTTTCCGACCCAATGCTAAACGCCACGCATCCCGCAGCGGTCGCGGAAGCAGGTCCCGCCGACGAGCCGCTCGACCCTTGCCCCGGATTCCAAGGGTTCCGCGTCACGCCACCAAACCAGTGGTCGCCCTGCGCCAGCGCGCCCAGGGTCAGCTTCGCCACCAATACCGCACCCGCTTGATCCAACCGCTTCACGACGGTGGCGTCTTCGTCAATCATCTGGTTTTCGAACCCCCCGGCTCCCCACGTGGTCCGATACCCCTTTGCGGCCAGCAAATCCTTTGCACCCCAAGGTAATCCGTGCAACGGACCTCGATATTTTCCAGCGGCGATCTCATGGTCCGCGTCTTTCGCCTGGGCCCGCGCGCGCTCTTCCGTCAACGTCACCACAAATTTCAACGTGGGGTCGTAACGCTTCAACCGCTCGAGGTACATCTCCGTCAGCGCTGCCGACGACACTCTTTTCGTTCGCACCAATTCCGCCAGTTCGCGCACGCTCGCGAACGCCACGTCTTCCAAATTCCTCGGAGTACTCGGCGCAACGACTGCTGAGGGCCTCGAAGTCCGCGCAGGCCGTCGCTCGGTTTCAATTTTCCTCCCCGCCAATACGGGATCAAAAATCAAGCATGGCGCGACGGAATTCGGAATGTGCAGGGCGTAAATCGCTTCGTAACTTTTGGCCTGCTGGTTCAGATTGTCCAGCATCATCTCCTTGTCTTCTTCGGGGATGGGCACGTCCGCGATGGCGGCGGCATTGTCGATCATCTCCTTGGTGATCTTTGCAGCCCCTTGCGACTGCGCCTGCCCCCAAAGCACACCTGGAAATAGCGTCCCGCTCAGCCCCAGTCCCGAACATGTACTTAAGAATCGCCTTCGATCCAGCATCGGCTTCTCTCCTTGGCAAACCACAAGCGCGCGATTGTAATACAATTCCCGGCCTCCATTCTCAGCTCACCGCTCAAATGGTAGGCAGTGGAGTTGCGCTTCTGCAACCGCGCTCGTTCACGGCAGCTCTTGTATCTCCATCACAACGAGGCAAAAAAACAGCGTCCGTGGAGAACTCTCTCCGGACGCTGTTTGAGATTACTTCGAAATTTTGAGGTTCAGTCTCTGTCGTACCGGAGGCACTCCTCGAGCTGGTGAATTGCAGCGTCCGTCGCGCGAATGGCTTCCACACGATGCCCGCCGAAATCGTGCGAGGCGTGCTCCAAGTGTTCTTTGGCGTGCCGTAGAGCCTCGATCGCCTCATGGATTTCCGGGTGCCGTTCTGCTGCCGTTGCCGGCGCAGCATTTGGTTGCGGAACTGCCGCTGGCAAGGCATTTGCGCTGGCCTCATTTGGCGCGGCCGGAGCCGACGCCGTATAGGCAAACGCAACGACTAAAGCCCCCAGTGCAATTGCAATTAGGATTCTCGTTCTCATAAACCACTCCTCCTCGTCCGATTTGTGGTTCGGACAACCTTGAGTTCCCCAATCCACCGTCTGCGTATTCGCGATGAAGAAATGGCCAACCTGATCCCGGCGAATGCGCCGATGAGGCATGCACGGCTCACCCGAGCCGACCCTCTCTATCTTTCTTAAGTCATATTCTGGAAGATGAATAGGGGAATCTTTCGGTGAACGCACAATCAGAGAACACCCGTCCCCTTGGCGGCTTCGCTATACGCTCCGCTTTTCACTTATTTCATTGGGCCGAGATGACGCGTTCACATTTCATTTCGCCAGCGCAAAAGCCACGTACACGCCGCCCGCGGGCGACTTCAGATCCTTGCCTCCGCCCGCCGCAATGACCACATACTGGCGTCCATTCACCTCATACGTTGCAGGAGTTGCATTACCGGAAAAAGGCAGCCTCGTTTCCCACAACAATTCGCCCGTGGTTTTGTCGTATGCATGGAATTTCTTGTCAAAGTCGCTCGCCCCGATGAAGACGAGCCCTCCTGCCGTCACAATAGGCCCGCCATAATTCTCCGTGCCCGTGTTTCTCAATCCCTTCGCGGCAAGCTCTGGATATTCCCCCAGATTTATCTTCCAGACGTATTCGCCGGTGTTCAGATTTATCGCGCTGAGCGTGCCCCAAGGCGGTGCAATCGCAGGATAGCCGTCAGGGTCCAAAAATTTATGATAACCCGTAAAGCGGTACTTCATCTCCGGCCTCGCGTGTTCCGAGCTCGGCAGTTCTTTGGACGTCCCACTTAATAGAAAATCCACCAGCGCATAAAGCTGGCCGTCGTCGAAATTCGTAAACCCAGGCATTCTGCCCTTGCCACCCTTGATCGTCGAGGCAATCTGTTGCGGCGACAAACGGTTCCCAACGTCAACGAGCGAAGGCATTGCCGGCGGTGACCCGGTCATCTTCTCGCCGTGGCATATGCTGCACTGGCTCAAATAAAGAGCCCTTGGGCTATTTTCCCCGGTATCCGGAGCAAGCGCGCCCGTCCATGCCATTTCGTTCGCATTCACGTAAATAATTGCGGTTTGCGGATCAACCGCCGGGCCGCCCCACTCCGCGCCGCCGTCAAATCCGGGAAAGACCACCGTGTCCTTGCCAACGCTGAAGGGCACGAATTGCCCTTCGCTCCGTAGTTTTCGAAAATTCTCGAGCGCCCACTGGTGGGCTTCGGGAGTGCGATTGGTAAGCATCTCCTCATTCAGAAATTGCCGCGCAAATGGCGCGGGCTTGGTTGGTAACGGCTGTTCGGCGGCTGCGATCTCGCCCGGCACTGTGCTTGGCGGATATTTACGGTATTGGACCGGAAAGAGCGGCGCTCCGCTCACCCGGTCGAACAAATAAACGAATCCCTGCTTGGTGGTTTGCGCGACGGCGTCGATTTCTATTCCTTCGCGATTTATCGTTACCAGCGCCGGGGGAGACGGAAAATCGCGGTCCCAGAGATCGTGCTTCACTCCCTGAAAGTGCCAAATTCTTTCTCCCGTTTCCGCATTCAACGCGATCAAGCAATTGGCGAACAAGTCGTCGCCCACGCGGTTTGCCCCGTAAAAATCAAACGCGGCCGATCCTGTCGGCACATAAACAATGCCGCGTTTCGGATCGACCGCCATGCCCGCCCAGTTGTTTGCCGCTCCACTATGCTTCCACGCGTCTTTCGGCCAGCTCTCATAGCCAAATTCGCCGGGATGCGGAATGGTGTGAAACGACCAGCGCAATTTCCCAGATCGCACATCATACGCGCGCACGTCTCCCGGCGCGGCTGGCAAAGTTTCCGGATTCCGCCCGCCCACAATGACCAGATCTTTGTAAACGATTCCAGGACTCGTCAATGCGACGGATTGTCTTTCGGGATTGCGTCCGAGATCGCCTCGTAAATCAATTCGTCCGTCTTTCCCAAACGATGTGATCGGTTTGCCTGTGGCCGCATCGAGCGCATAAAGAAAGTTCATCACTCCAACCAGAATGCGCCTGTCTTTTTCACTCGACCAATAGGCCAGGCCTCGATTAGGTTGCGTGCCCTTAATCCCGGAATCAAATTTCCACAAGAGTTTGCCGGTCACGGCATCCAATGCGAAAGCTTTCTGCGTCGGGGTAATTCCGTACAGCACGCCGTCCACGATAATGGGGCTTGTTTCGAGGCCTCCCGGTTCACCCGTATCGAAGCTCCAGGCCATCTTCAACTCTTTCACATTCGCGCGATTGATTTGCGCAAGGCCCGAGTAATGCGTGTTTTCCGGTGAGCCCCCGTAGACGGGCCAATCGCGTCTTCCTTCGCTGATGTTTTTTGCGGCAAAGCGGCTAGAGCTCAGGTTACTCGTCTCTTGAACTCCACGGGCGTGAACTATACGCCGGCCCACAGAAAGCAAACTCGAAATCGCCAGCACCCCGCCAATAATCAACATCATGCCCGTCAATCTTTTCATGCCCTGGCTCCGCACCGCGTCTCTGGACTGCCACGCAATAAGCAGGCCTCCCGGCGACGGCGTATCTTACTCCCGAACGAATCGGCCCAGTTTCAGATTCTGAATCTCGGACTTTGAGGTTCTGAATCCAAGCCTCTGAATCCTTGTGGCAATGTGCCGCACGGCTGCTATAATCCGCACGATTTGCTGCTGTGCTCCCGGCAAAATCCGCAAACGAGGCACACTATGCCCGCACCCATCTCTTATGTGATCGCTTCCGTGATGCTTCTGGCCCTGGCGGCTGGAGGCAGCCGCAGTCCCGCTTCGCCGGCGCACGGAATGCTCGTGGTGGCCAACCAGGGCGATCACACCGCTCTGCTCATCGATCCGCAGACACGCCAGGTGATAATGAAAGTCACCGTGGGAATCAACGGCCATGAAGTCGCCGTGTCGCCCGACTCGCGCTTCGCCTATGTGCCAATCTATGGTAATTCCGGCGTTGGCAAACCCGGCACCGACGGCACGACCATCGACGTCATCGACTTGCCCGAACGCAAGCTGGTCGGAACCATCGAACTCGGCAAGCCCCTCCGGCCACACCGCGCCGAATTTGGTCCCGATGGCTTGCTTTACGTCTCGGCGGAACTCGACAAGGCCCTCGACGTCATCGATCCTTCCACTCGCAAAGTCATCGCGGAAATTCCCACCGGCGCACCCGAATCCCACATGTTCATTGTTTCGCCTGATGGCCTCCGCGCCTACACCGCCAATGTGGGTGCGGGCAGCGTGAGTGTCCTGGACCTCAAGAAGCGCTCCCTGATCACCGTCATCCCCATCGCAAAAACCGTCCAACGCATTTCCATCACTCCCGACGGCAAACGCATCTTCACCCACGATCAAGACAACCCACGGATCGCCGTCATCGACGCCGCCACAAACAAAATCGCCAGTTGGATTCCTGTCCCTGCAACCGTCTATTCGTCCTCGCCGACGCCAGACGGCCGCAAATTGCTGGCCGCGTCTCCCTCGGGCAAACTTTTCGTCATCGATCTGGCCAGCTCCAAGCTCGAGCAGTCTTTCGACACTCCCGCCGCAGCGGGTGAGCTTCTGATCACTCCGGACGGCAATTCTGCTTTCATAAGTTGCCCGCAGGCTGGCGTGATCGAAGTGTTCGATGTGCCCGGTAACAAGCTGCTGCCGCCGATCAAGCTCACTCGGGGCGTGGATGGCCTCGCTTGGGCCCCGGCAATCCCCTAATTCTTTCAAAGGAGCGTATATGGCCAATCTCAAGCGGCTCACAAGCTTTTCGTTCGCGCCTTTTATGATCGGCATGATCGGTCTCTTCTCCCTCATGGAAAGACCGAGATTCGCCGCCATTCATACCGTGGATGCTCTGCAATTGCTTGCATCAGGAGCGTGTTTTGGAGTGGCTTTTGTTGGCCTGATTATGGCCTTCCGCGGTCAAAGCGGAAGCTAGCAGATCGTGCGAGTGGATCGCCGATGAACATCGATTGGGCTCGCGATCTATGTCTCTCGTTTCCTCATACCACCGAGCACATGCAGTGGAACGCCCTCGTTTTCAAGGTGGCTGGCAAGATTCACGCCGTCGCGGCGCTCGAACCCGCCGGAGTTTGGCTTTCTTTCAAAGCTTCCCCGGAAAAATACGCGGAGCTCATAGAACGCCCCGGCATTATTCCAGCCCCCTACCTGGCCCGCGCTAAATGGGTCGCGCTGGAAACCAAAGACGCTCTCCCGCCTGATGAACTCGCGCCACTCTTGCGCGAGTCCTACGACATGGTGCTCGCCAAACTCCCCAGGAAGACTCGCCAAGCCCTCTTATCCGCGAAGACATTTGCGCGCCCCAGAGCCTCCAAAAAATCAAAGTCAAAGCGCAGTCCACGCGAACTGCGCCGCAAAACGAAAAAGCCCTCTCGGTGAAGAGAGGGCTTGTAGATTCCTTTGATCTCTAATCTCTTTAAATGTTAGGCGGAAGCCTTGGAATCGGCTGTGCGGCGCAACGGCCTGGCTCCGGGAAGCGGAAAACTCATGTGCCAGAAATTTGAGTCCGGCGACACAAACTCAACCCCAACGTGGGTCTTGTTTTCGCGGTCACGCTTGACGGAAACCACCCGGGACTCCGCTGTCCGGTCGCTGTTTTCATTCACCAGGATCAGCATCTGTCCGACAACTACGGGCTCTTCGAGCTGCAGCAGAGCTCCATGGCGGTTCACGGATTGCGACTTCGCTTTCACCCGGAACTTATCGCCGTTCTGATCCTGTCCGTGAACGGTTATCGGAACGGTGATGCTTACCCGCAACGTCCGACGCCGTTCTTTACAACGAAAATGAAGTATGGCCATGAGAGACGCTAACCTCTCGATTGAACTTTACGACTCGGGGACCTAAGCCTGCCCATACTGGACTGGCTTCAACGTCATCACCTTTGCAAACATGACGCTGAAGTGAACGGTCGACACGAGCGAGGAAACAAGCACGAACGTCGTCCACATTGTTCGTATTATGCGTTTCGGCACGGTGTCCCGGCAATAGCGGGACGGTACCAAAATAACCCCTGTTGCTGCGGTACTGTAGTACGTTACCCCATCAAGTTCAACACCAATCTAGATAATTGCCTTCTGGCATTAGTGCAAACCAGCCTCCAATCGTTTCGCTTTTCCACAAAAATTTCGATCACCCATGCTCGCGCGGGATCTCACCGCCGAAGTATCGCGCTGTGCGCCCGAGCGTCGGAGAATAACCTCTGTGTATTCTGTAACTTATGGCCATGCCGTGAAAATGTGATTCGATTTCAGTTCTCGAGAAGAATGAATTCGACCTTCCACGGCCTAGCTCCTAAATCCAACCTCGCCACTGTCACGGGTAATTTAAATCGCCTGGGACCGGCGCTGCCGGGGTTCAAGTATAACACCCCGTTTTTCTCGCTCTGACCTGGTTTGTGGGAGTGTCCACTCACCACGATCTGCATCCCCTCTACAACCGGGTCTATATCCAAATCATTTAAATTGTGCAACATATAGACCATTACAGGGCCAAGTTGAATGACTTCAGTCTGCCGCAGAGCTTGCGCCCACCCACCCACATCCACATTTCCACATATCGCCACCACGGGAGCCAAGGTCTTGAGGGTTTCCAAAATTTCCGGCGCGCCCACATCCCCGGCATGGAGAATCATATCCGAACCGCGCAAGGCACCCACCGCCTCCTCGCGCAGCAATCCATGCGTATCCGAGATCAGTCCGAGAATTCTTCTTTCTTGTGGCAAAATTCTTCACACGGAATACCGAAAGCGCGTTTTCCCCCAAGCCTCTCTTGTTCTCACAGGAGGTTAGCTCTTCCCAAGCACTCTCACTATGTCCAGTGCATTCACACGCGCCCGTTCCACGGTCAAACCCCAATGAAGATGCGGGCCCGTCACGCGGCCCGTTGCCCCCACCTTCCCCAGAACCGTCCCGGCTTTCACCGTGTCGCCCACTTTCGCGTCGATCTCCGAAAAGTGGCAGTAAAACGTGTAAATTCCCAAGCCATGATCGACAATGACGGTGTTCCCCGAAAAGAATAATGAATCTGCCAGCACCACCCGCCCGCTCTGCGCGGCGTGCACCGGCGTGCCCTTCGCCGCTGGAAAATCTACGCCGGTGTGGGGCGATCCAGGATGTCCATTCAATACGCGCCGCCGTCCAAAGTTGGCGCCCTTGAACATGCCATCGAGCGGTACGCGAAATGGCCCGTTCCACAGACGCTCGGGCGTCACGCGGTCAAAAATCTCGCGCAGCCGTTTCGTTTCCGCCTCCGCGCGCGCCACTTGCTCCGGGTCCGGCTCGACAAACTGCTTCTTCACCGTCAAGTTTTCCGTGGCGAAGTGTCCTTCCTTCACTTCCACCATTGCGCGGCAACTCACACGTTCACCGTCTTGCGCCTCACCCGCGACCATAAATTCGTACTTCCCCGCCGGTTTTTGCAAATCCACTCCAAGCAGGGCGCGTCGCACGTCCACGCCTGATGCTGCGCGCTCCTTCCCCTCTGCCGGCCAGAAAGGAACCTCGCGCTCGTTCCATTTGCCCGTCACTTCGCCCAACGCCTTTGCGCTGCGTATCGTCGCCAAGAGGAGGCTTCCCTGGGCTGCATCGGGGGCGCTCACCCACAACTGCACCCCGCCTCCGCAATCCTCCGCACGCGCCGCGGCACCGAGTAACAGTGTCCCCGCAAAAACGATCGATGCCCTGAGCTTGATAGGAAGTCTGCGCAATCGGACCTCGGCAAACGCCTTTACTTCGGCCGCATCGCCTGAACGCGCGGCTCCATCATTAGGAATTGCGTCCGCCCCAGCTTCGATCCCAAGATCACCTTTTCAAAAGCGAGCAGCATGACGGGATTCTTTGTCTTCTCTCTCAACTCCTTCAAGAAGGGCCGCACCTTGGCGAACACGAAAAAAAGCTCTCCGCAAAATGCCGGATCAAAAAACAGCTTTTCGCTTACCACCCCGTTCGAGACAAACGACAACGCGATCCCCCAATAGCTGAGTACCTGCCTGAACCAGTTATTCTCGTCCGTCCCCATTGTCATTGCTGTTTTCATGAAATCATCCGCATCCTTGGGCCAAAACGTTGCCGTCCACCACCGCCGCGCTTTCCGCATCTCCGGTTCCCGCCTCAAATCGTACAGTTCGAGAATCAAGCGCGCTTCCTCAACAGTTGGTTTCTTTGCCATCGTTTTCTCCTAAGCCCTTCTGGCTTGTGATTTTACCTTGTGAATGTTACTCGGAGGGCAAAATTATTGCACTTTACACTCTTCGCCTCCTCATGGATGATTCACCCGCCTGAAAAATCTGTACGCTGCCCCCAGGAGCGAGTTCATGAACAAAAAAATTGCTTTGTGGATTGCGGCCCTTGCCTTCTTTAGCTGCCAGTCTCTACTTGCCCGGCAAACGGAGACTGCGCCGGCTTCTTCCCCCTCAGCCAGGCAAACCGAAACGGATGAGTATACGCGCTACGAGCTTCTCGCGCCGGAATCCGCCAGTTTCAAAATCTATTACGAAGTCACCGCCGCCACCCCCGGCGCCAAATTTTTCTACAATCCTATCCGCAAGGGCAGCGCAGCCAGCGACGAGTCCGTCTTCGACTCCATGACCGGCGAGCCGCTCCATTTCCAGGTCGTCAGCGGCGCCGAAGCCCGCAAAGATCCGCTCATCTCGGACGCGGATGCCGATACAAACTACATCAGGATTTCACTCGCACGCCCCGTGCCTCCGGAGGGCCAAGGCCGCGTCCTCATCCTCAAAACCTATAAGGACGCGAAGAGTTACTACCGCGAAGGCGATGCCATCGTCTTCAACCGCCCGCTCGGCATCAAGCGCAACAAAATCGTTCTGCCCGTGGGCTATGAGTTGGTCGCCTGCAATGTCCCCTCGCAAGTCCTGCCGGAGCCCGATGGCCGCATCGCCATCAGCTTTCAGAACGCCAGCTCTGGCGAAGCCCCATTAATCGTTCGCGCCAAACTAGGAGCACAAACTGGCCCCCCCGCAGCGCCGCGGTCGGCAACGCAAGCGCGCAGTTGGGAATCACCTTTCCAGGGAGAAACCGAGCGAACACGCCTCTCCGAACGCGCCCACCAAGACCGCGACATCGTCTATTTCCTTGAGCAGCCGGAAACCCACGCCTTCAGTCTCTACCATGACTACACGGAATCCCACGAGGGCGCGGACAAGTATCTCAATGTCGTCCGCGAAGGCAGTACCGTCGCTGATCCATCCGCCTACATCCTGGACACCGGCGAAAAGCTCTCCACCAAATTGATAACCGGCGCTGACCTCGCCGTCGCAAAAATCGATGCCGGCGAACCCGTCAGTCCGGCGACACAAATCGTCCTGATTCCGTTCCCGCCCGTGAAGAAAGGCCAGTCCGTCCGGCTGCGCATCTCCGAAACCTATACCGCGCCCCTTAGCTATCGACTCGACGGCGACGAGTTGGTCTTCGACCGCAGCCTCGGCCGGGCGCGCAATGCCGTCGTTCTCCCCGCTGGCTGGTATCTCAGCGCCAGCGCTATTCCCGCAACCATCAAGCAGCTTCCCGACGGCCGCATCCGCCTGGATTTCTGGAATGGCCGCCCCGATTCCGTCGATGTCCTAATCAAAGCAAAACGGCGCGCCGTCTCCGCCGCAAATTGATCTGTCTTATCCGCGCGCTTCCTTGCCCGCGTACCAACACTCGTATGGCAGAGACGGGCGTGCCACTCACGAATCGTCGCGGCGAACTCAATCAGTTTGCTGAATGCAACGCTAGCGTCAGCCTCTAGCAGGCTCGGCTCATTCTCTTGCCGGCGGACTTGATCAGCGCCTGGCACCCCTCCAGGCAGGCATCCTTAAACTCCTTGGCGATCTTTCTGTCAACTCCTTCTCCCAATAACAAAATGGCCGTTCCATGCACCAGCGCAACAAGCGCCAGCGCCACACTCTCATAGTCTGCCGCGGCGCCACCGAGATCCTCGGCCAGCTTATTCTTAAGAAATTCGTACGACGGCATCGGTTCCTTGCGCCCGAGTCGCTCCGCCCAATCCGACGTCAGCAACAAGTATTCATTCCCGTGATCGAGCGTGAACCGCAGCCCAAGTTGGCATGCCTCCACAGTCGACTCTGCCGGTTGTAAGGCCAAAAACATCTTCTGCCTCGCTCGGTCTCGCAAGAACGCCAGCAATTCGTGCTTATCCCGGAATCGCTCGTACAGCGTCGGAGTCGTCGTCCTCGCCGCGTGCGCCACCGCCCTCATCGTTAACGCATGTTCTCCACCCTTACTCCACAACTGGTACGCCGCATCCACGATCCGGCCCTCCAAGTGCGTGTCTGCTTTTCGCGGCATCTTTGGCCCCTTTTTTCCCGTGCGCTTTTAAACCCATTTAACTCTACAATTATACACTTGACAGCGTTAAAGAAACACCGTATAAATAACCTTCGCCGCCCGCACCTGCGGTTGGCTCGGCCCCGCAAGAACCTCAATAAGGAGACGTCAGTAGCAAGTTATGGCTAGATTCGAGTATTCCGTTATCACCAAGGCCAGCCCTGCGCTCGCTTGGCTCGTTTTTTCCGATCATCATCGCTGGAACAATTTCGCCAACGTCTATGGCGAATTGTGCTGGGTAGACGGCAACCCCTGGGAACCCGGCAGTCGCCTCAAGATTGAACTCCTCCGTCCCGTCAACGCTGTCATCGACCACGTCATTACCACATGCGTGCCAGGAAAGAAAGTGGGATGGATTGACCACGCCATCGGCGTCGCCATGGCCCAATGGGTCACTTTTGAAGAGAGCCCGATGGAGGGTACTCGCGTCCACACTTGGGGGGAAATCGTTCACTCAGGAATGACCATTGGCGGCCGCACCGTCGAGGAACTTGTCGCCAGCTTTACGCGAACATGGTACGAATCCTTCCGCCTAACCTGTAACCAGCTTGTCCTGCCAGGCGGCACGGCCACCGGCGACCCGTCATTCATAACCCAATAGAGCGTGTCCGTGATCCGCAGCGGCCAGAGGCCACTCATGAATCCCAGAGGTCGCCGCTGCGGCGGGCAGTACGCCGGTGCTCGGCCTGTTGCATTGTCCATTCGCCAACGCTCACGAACAGCTCCAGCCCAATCGCAAATGAATCTTTTCCCAGCGGCTGGCAATAAACCACGCGCGCTCTTGACCTTAGGCTCCCCAAAAGCGATCTCACCGTGATGTGATCGTTCGGCTGCCAAGGTTTGCTTGTCACCACGCGGGCTCCCCGCGCACTTACGTTCTCCGTGACTCCTTGCTGAGCCGAGGTATGCACATCCAATCCAGACAAGTCCACAGTCACATGCACCGGGGCACGATCTTCCAATCGCCGTGCTTCGCTATCCATTGGACACCGCGTTGCTTTCCGAGCCGGGATGTGGGTGTGAACGTTGGGGAGGGTTCAACGACCGGCAAATCATACGCTTCTAACCCCCGGAATCGTCAAGAAGTTTCATTCCTCAAAAATCATCACGTTCGAGCGCTGAGGGGCCCCTTCCAAGTGTCCGGCAACGCGACATCCTCATCCCACGACCGAACATCCACTTGGCCTCGGGGCGTCATCGCAGAAACGTAACGCTTTATTCTTCTATCTGTTACGCCAAGCCTAGAATCGGCTATTCGATTGCCCTCATTTCCTGGTTTGAGTCGTGGCCCCGTTCCCGGTTCATCGTCAAGGAGGTGCCCATGAAGAAGCACGAACGCATCCGAGAGAAAATCACCATACTCCCCACCTCAATGTACCTCTCGAAAATGCACGACGCTGGCTGGACCCTTGTGGCCCTCGAATGGGAGCGCGAGATCGAAACTTCCTCCACCCCAGAGCCTCCCGACGAGGCCCTTCCTTCCGAGGAGATTCCCTTCGGCCTCCGCATCGCCGCGGACTGCCATCACCTCGAAGACGACCCCCTCGAGATGCAAACTCTCAAATTCCTGGCCGAGTTAATCGTTCAAGACGTCTCTTTCACCAGCATGGCCGACGCTCTTAACGTCCGCGACTACCGCACCCGCGACGGTCGCCCCTGGACTCCCGCCATCGTCTTCCGACTGATTCCCCGCCTCATCGACGTCGCCCCGCGCATCCTCAGCGGCACGGAATGGGAATCTCGCAAGAAACAGCTTTCTCGCGTCGCTTGGAATTCCTAAGTCTCCAACCACGGGCCGCGCTATGCATCCAACCGGCAGTTGAGCCATCCCTTGCGTCCTCGAACTCGGTGATTAAGCATCGGCAATTTTTCCTTTTGCTCTCTCCTTGACATTCTACATATCAAGGCTTATACCTGTAGAATGTCTAGGAAAAACCATTTTTTTCTATTCCTGATCGCCGCGTCGGCAGGTTTTCCCTTTCTTCCCAGGGTAACTTTCGCAAGCTTCCCCGCCGGCGCGCGAGAAGCAGTCGGCAAAATCGTCCTGCAAGTTCAAAAAGCCGATTACGACGCCGATCGCGCCGCACTCCACCGTCTGTACGGCGACCTGGCTCCCTTTGCAGACCGGAAGGAACTTGCCTCCCGAGTGCAATACTGGCGCGGCTTTGCCCTCTGGCGTAGCGCGATTAACGGCTTCAACGACAACGCCGACAAACAAGAGATTCAGCAGGATCTGAATCAGGCGGTGGATGCGTTCGACAAGTCCGTGTCCGCAGACCCGGCTTTCGTGGATTCCAAGATCGCCATCGCTTCCTGCCTGGGATTCCTCGCCTACTCCTTCGAAAGAGGCTCTCCTGAGCAGCAAACGCACGTAGCACGCATCCGACAGACTCTGAAAGAGGCTCAGGCCGCGGCACCCGACAACCCGCGCCTGCTCTGGGTCCTGGGTCCCATCTATTGGAATACTCCCGTGGACCGCGGCGGTGGCCAAGCCAAAGCCGTGGAAACGTACAGGAAGGGTCTCGAAACTATTCGAAACCACAAAAGCGCAAATAGCGATCCGCTTGATCCCGCATGGGGCGAGCCCGAATTATTGATGAGTCTTGCCTGGTCAAATTTAAATCTCGCGACACCAGACTTGAAAGCCGCCGAGCAGGACGCAGAAGCGGCGTTGGCAATCGTCCCCAATTGGCATTACGTTCGCGACATTCTAATGCGTCAAATTCGCGATGCAAAAACAAAACAGAACGGAACCAGTTAGCTATAGACATGCAATGCCGAGTGATTAGGCGCGCATTCGGTTGAAGTACCGAACAAGTTCAGGAGACGCAATGCCCATTGAGAAATCGGATCTGCTCCAAGGCACTCTGGATATGCTGATTTTGAAAATTGTGGCCCTCGGCCCCGTCCACGGATACGGCATCTCGCTGCGTATCCGCCAAATCTCGAAAGAAGTGTTACAGGTCCAGCAGGGCTCGCTCTATCCCGCGCTCCATCGGTTGGAAAAACGGGGCTGGCTCGCGGCAGAGTGGGGCGAGTCCGAAAAAGGAAGGCAAGCTAAGTTTTACAAATTGTCGGCAAAGGGTCGCAAGCACCTGGAAAGCGAAGAATCGAACTGGAATCGCCTGGCCGGCGCAGTGGCCACTATCATGCAAACCGCGCATTAGGAGCCTCTCATGTCCTGGTGGAAATCCCTCTTTCCCAAGCGCGCTTCCGACGCGCAAATGAACTCCGAGCTTCGCTTCCACATCGATGAACTCACCGACGAAAACATTGCGGCGGGCATGACACAAGAGGAAGCTCGTCGCCGCGCGGTCCTCGAGTTTGGCGGCCAGGAACAGATCAAAGAAGAAGTCCGTGATGTCTATCGTGTCCGCGTCATCGAAAGCACGCTGGGAAATCTCAAATCCGCTTTTCGATTTATCCGGAAGTCGCCTACATTTTCCATCACGGTGATCGTAACTCTGGCTCTAGCTATCGGCGCAAACAGCGCCGTATTTTCCGCGATTGACGCCATCCTTCTCCGCCCTTTGCCGTTCCCCGATAGCGATCAGCTTATGCGCGTCGACCAATACAATCCGAAAACTGCAAGCCCGCTTCATCAGGTGGCTCCGGTTCGTCTCGAAGACTGGAATCGCCTCAATTCCACCTTCCAAGCGCTTACCGGCTACTACAGCGAAGATGTCTCCGAGTCCACCGGCCCTCTGCCGGAGAGGATAACTCGCGCCTGGGTCTCCCCCCGTTTTTTCGTAGTTTGGGCTGTTTCGCCCATGTTGGGCCGTGAGTTCACACCCGACGAGGAGACTCTCAACGGACCGGCCGCGGCCCTTATCAGCGATCGCTTCTGGCGTCGCCGCTTCAACGCCGATCCCAATATCATCGGAAAAAATCTTCGCCTCGATGGTCATCTAACTCCGGTCGTCGGCGTAATGCCTCCCTCTTTCCTTTTTCCCAATCGCGAGGCTGATTTGTGGTGCCCCATTCCTGCTGGCCTTTCGTACGGTCAGGCCAGGACAAACAACTGGTTCACCGTTATCGGGCGCCTCAAACCCGGCGTCGCTGTCGCACAAGCTCGCGCCAATCTCGCCACGGTACAGGCACAGCTCGGCCGCCAGTTTCCCCAAACCGACGCGGAGCTCTCCGTTGGCGTCGAGCCGCTTAAGGAAACCACGATCGCCGATTCCCGCCGTTCCCTCTGGCTGCTCTTTGGCTCCGTCACTCTGCTGCTGTTGATCGCATGTACCAACATTGTGGCTCTGCTCCTGTCTCGCTCGGCTCAGCGTCAGCATGAAATCTCCGTCCGCTTCTCCTTGGGCGCTCCTCGCGGAGCGCTCATTGCTCAATTGCTTACTGAGACTTTTCTCCTGGCCCTCATCGGTTCTGGCCTCGGTCTGTTTCTCGCGGCGGCAGCGTCAGACGTCTTCCGCTCTCTGGCCGCGCAGCTTCCCCGCGTCGAAGAAATCCATCTCGACGCTCGCATCGTCCTCTATTCTTTGTCCTGCTCGGTGGTGGTCACTCTTCTCTGCGGCTTGATTCCCGCCGTGCGCGGTACGCGCCGCAGTCTCTCTGTCTCTCTTGCGCAATCCGGTCGCTCGCAAGTCTCGGGGAGAAATCCCCTCCAATGGCTCCTCGTCGGCATTCAGGTCGCCCTCGCCGTTACCCTGCTCGCCGGCGCCGGCCTGCTTCTCCGCAGCTTTCAGGAACTTGGCCGCGTCTCACGCGGCTTTGATTCCAGCCACATTCTCACCTTCCAGCTCAGCATGAACTGGGGCGAAACCGGCGACATGAAAAAATTGCGCCAGTTCACCGACCGCCTTCTCGAAACGCTACGCGTGCCACGCCCGGCGTCGAGTCTGCGGCCATTTCCGTGGGCGTTCCCGGGGTTCCCTTCCGTTATGAAACTGAACTCAAGCTACATTGAGGGCCGCGCCGAAACAGAGCCCAAACTCATCGCGGAAAACCGTTTCGTTTCCGCTGGCTACTTCGCCACTATGCGCATCCCGCTGCTTGCTGGCGAAGTCTGCCGCGAGACGGATGGCCCGCCCACCGTCGTTGTGAACCGAGCCTTCGCCGACGCCTATTTCCCCGGCGACCCGTCATTGGGCCATCACGTGCAATCGCTGAATCTTGGCTACTCCGGCCCAGCCGAGATTGTCGGTATTTCCGGCGATGCCCGCGAAACCGGCCTCGACCATCTCCCCGTTCCCACCGCCTACTGGTGCGCTCCCGTCGCCGAACCTGGCACTTTCTTCCTCCTCCGCACTCGCAACGCTCCCATGACCATGGCCGAAACCATTCGTCGCCAGATCCATGATGTGGACCCTCAGCGCTCCGTTTATGATTTCGCTCCTCTCGAGCAGCATTTCTCCGACGCCCTCGCCGAAGGCCGTCTCCGCACCATTCTCCTCACCTTCTTCGCCGCCACCGCCCTTTCTCTCGCTGGTATCGGCCTCTACGGTACTCTCAGCTACTCGGTCAACGTGCGCCAGCGCGAAGTTGGCTTGCGCCTCGCTCTCGGCGCACTTCGCGGCCAAATCGTCCGCCAATTCCTCTGGCAAGGACTCGCCGTCTGCATCGCAGGCTGTGTCGCGGGATGGGCGCTTGCCGTCGCATCCACTCGTCTCCTCGTGGGGCTTCTCTATGGCGTCTCCCCCACCGATGTCCCCACGCTCTCCGGCGTCGTCTTGCTTGTCCTCGTCATCGCCGCCAGCCGCCTCCCTCATCCCCGCCTTCCGCGCCGCCCGCGTCGAACCCATGCAAGTCCTCCGCGACGAGTGAATCGTCCATCGGCCCGCACCGTCGCGCAGAGTAAGCAGGTAAAGGATCCAGTGCCACTCCGCGGCAGAGTCGGAGACGGCACTTCGGAATCCTGCGCTGCGATGTTCATAAACCGCCTAATTTCTGCCGATGTCTCCTGATCCGACTCCTTGCGTTTCCCACACCTTTTCCTCAACCGCTCCCACTCTAAGCCCTTCCAGTGCTTCACTTCCCAGCCTCGCCGGTGAATCTTCCCTCCCCATTCGAGTCAACTAACGAATTATATTGACCTTTGGTAATTATATTGCTACCATTTCCTGTGACTTCGGCAATCCATCTCCGTCTTAATTCCCAATCATTGCTTCTTCAGCTCTTTGCCTCGTTAGCTCTTTCCTGTGCCTGCCATGCAACCTCGAAATATCGTTTCCATTGCAAAGTCGCAAGACCTCGCGCATCGTTTGTGCCCCCGCCCTTCCCATGCCTCCCACTCCTTTGTGCGGCCTGGCTGGCCTTACAGCCCTCTGTCAGCTGCGTCGCGCGTAATTCATAACTCGCCGCTAACCCGCGTGGAATCCGCACTTGCGAAAAACGCCTGCGTAACTCCTTTAGAATCCGCATTTACAAAAACACGGCACTTAAACCCCTTTAGAATCTGTACTTACAAAAAAACCAGGGGGAGGGGCAATTTGTTAACTAGAAAAACCGATGAAGGACTTCTATCCCGAGCGACCTACAGTGGGACAGCCAATCCTGACTATCCTCTTCCCGTTGCACCTTTTACAGAACACGGGTCGCACCTCACCTGTCACAAATCACCCGTCACCCGCTTCTGCTATCCTACTTTGTCAGTCCAAAGGAGCACCATGCAGTCGCTGCGGCTGAATCCCATTCTCAACACCGACTCCTACAAGCTCACCCACTGGTGGCAATATCCGCCCGACACCCGCCATATCTATTCCTACGTCGAGTCTCGCGGCGGCATGTTTGACGAAACAATGCTGGCCATGCTCCAGTACATCGTCAAATCCAATTTCGCGGGCCAGGTTTTCACGCTCGAGGACGTCGAAGAAGCCCGCCGCTTCGCTTACGCCCACTTCAGCGGCCACCCTAAGTCCTTTAATTACGAAGGGTTCAAATCGCTTTACGCGAAACATGGCGGCCGGCTTCCACTTCGCATCCGCGCCGTCAAGGAAGGCACCGTTGTCAAGAGTCACAACGCCCTCATTACCATCGAGAACACCGATCCCGAATTTTATTGGCTTACGAACTGGGCCGAAACCGTTCTCCTCGAAGTCTGGTACCCCATCACTGTTGCGACCCTTTCCCGCGCCATCAAGCAGGTCATCGGGCGCGCTCTCGTCCGCACCGGCGATCCTTCGCTTCTGCCTTTCAAGCTGCATGACTTTGGCTTCCGCGGCGTTTC
Source organism: uncultured Acidobacteriota bacterium (assembly GCA_963718945.1). Lineage (GTDB taxonomy): Bacteria > Acidobacteriota > Terriglobia > Acidiferrales > UBA7541 > Acidiferrum. The sequence continues at coordinate 234,194 of CAVRAJ010000007.1, forward strand.
CTCGAAAGAGTCCGCCGCCATCGGCGGAGCGGCTCATCTCTTCAATTTCCTGGGTACGGACACCATCGCCGCCATCCAGCTTCTCAATCAGTTTTATTCCGCGGACCTCACGGCCAAGGACCCACTCAACTGCGCCGGTTACGCCATCCCCGCCTCCGAGCATTCCACCATCACCGCTTGGGGCGAAGCGAACGAAGGCGAGGCCTACGCCAACATGCTGGAAAACTGTCCGGAGGGGCTCGTTGCCTGCGTCAGCGACTCCTACGACATTTACAACGCCGTGCGCAATCTCTGGGGCGGCGCGCTGCGCGACAAAATTCTCCAACGTAAAGGCACGCTCGTCATTCGCCCGGATTCCGGCGATGCCGTCACCGTCCTCGAAGAGCTCTTCAAAATTGTCTCGGAAGTCTTCGGCTACGAGGTTAACAAAAAAGGCTGGAAAACGACCGTTCCCTGCGTCCGCTTCATTCAAGGTGACGGCGTGAACTACTACACCATCCAGAACATCACCGGCCAGCTCACCCGCAAAGGCTGGTCACAGGATATTTGGAGCTATGGCATGGGCGGCGCGCTGCTCCAGCAAGTGAATCGCGATACGCTGAAATTTGCATTGAAATGTTCCGCCATCGACCGCGGCGGCAAATGGCACAACGTCTACAAAAACCCCAAGACCGATCCATCGAAAGCCAGCAAAGGCGGCCGCTTCAATCTCGTTCACAACGGCAAGGAATTCGTCACCGTCGAAGTGGACAACGACTCTCCCAATCCTGATAGTTCCGCTCTAGGCGCCAACGCCCTCGAAACCATTCTCGAAGACGGCAAAATCCTCCGCGAGATGACCCTCGAGGAAGTTCGCGGCATCGCCGTCCAATACGACACCTACAATGAAACCGCCTGATTCTCATTTATTCTCTGCGCGTCACGCCGCGTCGAGTGGCGGACCTTTAGCTGTGCTCTTCTCCCGTTCTTATAGGTGCGCGTGTTCAGACCCGCGCTTTTTCTTCGAGCGCGCTATCCTCGGGCGTCTTGGCCATCTCACCTTTTCACAAACAAAACGCAATAATCGCTCGTCGGCCAATCGTCCACGATTTTCTCCATCTGGAAACCCGCCTTGCCTAATTCGTCGATCAGGATTTTCTGCTGAATTCCATGATCCTCGCGGTCCTTCGGCACGCCTTTCACTCGCCCGTATTCTGGGTGAGGCGGAAAATCAATGATCGCCAGCTTCCCGCCGGGCTTCAGCGAGCGAAGAATGCTGGCATCGAACTCCAGCGGCTTCGTCAAATGATGGTAGACGCGCCGCAAGAAAATCGCGTCGCAACACGATGCAGGCAAATTCGTCTCCGCCTCCCCGCTCTCGATCACCGTGACGTTCTGCAAATCCCGTTTCTTGACTTCGGTTCGCAGCGCCTTCAATTTTTCCGGATCGATCTCCGTAGCAAACACTTTTCCCGTCGGACCCACTTGTTCCAGCGCGGCGAAGGTATAGCTTCCGTCTCCCGCGCCGATGTCCGCCACCACCGTCCCCGGCTTCCATCCCATCAGCGCCGCGAGTTTCGGAATTTCGTCGACTGCGGAAGCCCGCGCATGCAGCGCGAACACAAGCGTTAGCGTAGCCACGCAAAGGGATGCAAACACCAAATATTTTGTCGTTATGGAACTTCGTTTCATGGGGAACCCCCTCTTTCACTGCATCAGCGCAGAGTTTCCGGAGGACCAAGCTCAGTCTTCGCCAATGTCTTCGTGCCACAGCGCGGGATTTTCCGCGATGAATTTCGCGAGCATCTCGACACATTCTTTAGACGCAAGATCCATCACTTTGATTCCGTTTTCTTGCAGCCAGTCGATCCCGCCGCGAAAATTTTCGGATTCGCCCACAATCACAGTCCCAATTCCAAATTGGCGGATCAGCCCGCTGCAATACCAGCACGGCGCGAGCGTCGTCACCATGATTTTGTCGCGGTAGCTTTTCTGTCGTCCCGCTTTGCGAAACGCATCGGTCTCGCCATGCGCGGAAGGATCGCCATCCTGCACTCTGCGGTTGCGCCCGCTCCCCAAAAGTTTTCCGGCATCGTCAAACAGAGCCGCGCCGATCGGAATACCTCCCTCGGCGAGTCCGCGTCTCGCTTCATCGAGCGCCGCCTTCAAATACTTCGCGTACTTTTGTTCATCCAAGGCTGGCACCTACACAAGAGTTGTCATTTATTTTTCGCACTCCGATTACTTGAGCGAAGCCTCTATCCTGGGACGGTATTCACGCGCTTTAGCCAGAATTTCAGGCTCGTTCAGCGTCAGGAGTTTTTTGTCGCGCATGACGATGCGGCCGCCGATCACGACCGTTTCGACGTTGCTGCCCTTCAGCGCGTAGGCGAGTTGCGAGTAGACGTCGAACATGGGAACAGCGTTCGGCTCGTCGAGCGAAATCAAAATGATGTCGGCTTTTTTCCCGACTTCGAGCGAGCCGATTTGTTTCTCCATGTGGAGCGCTTTCGCGCCCTCGATGGTAGCCATTTCAACGACCGCTTCTGCGCCGAGCGCGCGCGGGTCCATCTTGGTTATTTTTTGGAGCTTGGCGGCGAGGTCCATCTCTTCCATCAGGTCAAGGTCATTGTTACTGCCAGCCGGACCGTCGGTTCCCAAACCGACCGCAACGCCTGCGGCGCGCTCCTCGACGACCGGTGCTACGCCGCTCGCGAGCATCATATTGCTCGATGGATTGTGTACGCAGCCGACGCGGCGCTCCGCGAGAATTTGACGGTCTTTTTCGTTTACAAAAATGCAGTGCGCCGCGACCACATCCGGGCCGAGGACGCCGATTTTGTCGAGGTATTGCACGGGCGTCAGACCGTTCTGCTTCAGGCTGTCGTCCAATTCCTTCTTCATTTCGGCGGCATGGACGAGAATCGGCGCGTGATATTTGCGCGCGAGAGCAGCTGAATCCTGAAGAGTTTTTTGTGAGCAGGTATAAATCGAATGCGGCGCCGCCGCGGCATGAATCAGCGGATCGCCCTGCCAGCGTTTCAGGAATTTTTCGGTGTATTCGAGCATGGCTGCGTTGGTTTTATTGTCGGGGGCGGGAAAGTCGATGAAAGTTTCGCCGAGCACGCCGCGCATTCCGGCGGCTTTGGTTTCTTCGGCGACTGCATCCTCGAAGTAATACATGTCCGCGAAAGTGGTGACGCCGCCACGAATCATTTCCGCAGCACCAAGGCGAGTGCCCCAGCGGACGAAATCTTCGGTCACGTTTTTCGCTTCGGCAGGAAAAATGCATTTGCGCAGCCAGTCGTCGAGCGTGACGTCGTTACACAGCCCGCGAAACAGAGTCATGGGAACATGCGTGTGGCCGTTGATGAAGCCCGGCAGCACCAACGCGCCTTTCGCGTCAATAGTCTGCGCCCCCATGTAGCCTTTCATCGCATGCGCGCGGAGTTCTGAACCCGTGCCGACAAAAGCGATGGTGTCGCCACGAACGCCGATGATGCCATGCTCAATGATTCGGCGAGCGGGATCCATGCTGACGATCGTGGCATTGGTAATTAGCATGTCGAAGCCCATAGCTTGTTTTGGCGGAGCCTGGGTCGCAGGCAACTGAGCGGCCGTTGGCAAAGCGTAAAACCAAGCGAGAAGTAAAAGGAGAAGGGGTTTTCTAGAAGCGGAAGACATTTTTATCGGCCTCGTATGGGCGAAGCGCGCAGCCTGAAGGCTGCGGCTACAAATTTGACGAATCGAACGGCTTTGGAAAAAGATCGCGCATCTGGAGCGTTTCAGTTTTGCCTTTTAGATTGGCCAGAATCACGGGAACATCGCCGCAAAATTCCCAGATGAGCTGGCGGCATGCCCCGCATGGCGGCGTGAGTGTGTCTGTATCGGTGACGACGGCGATGGCGTCAAAGTTACGCTCGCCTTCGCTCATGGCTTTGAAGATGGCGACGCGCTCTGCGCAAACCGTTAGGCCGTAGGTGGCGTTTTCCACGTTGCAGCCGCCGAACATTCTTCCCGAGGTGGCGTGCAGGGCCGCGCCAACGCGGAAATTCGAAAACGGCGCGTGCGCATTTTCGCGGGCTTGCCGCGCGGCTTCCACGAGTGCGTCGTGTTCGTTCACGAGATGATCCTCCGGGAAGGTAAGGGATAAAGAAAGAGAGATTTCTTCCGACAAGGTCGGAACCTTCGGCCGCTTCGCTCGAAACGACGGTGGCTGGGTTTTGAGGTAATCATGAAACCTCGGCGGCTATGCGGGGGATCAATGTTTTCAGCAGCGCGATGAACTGGCCGCGAACGCGCTCGCCGGTTTCGAGAACTTCCTTGTGATCGAGCGGTTTATCCAGGATGCCCGCAGCGGCGTTGGTGACGCAAGAAATGCCGAGCACGCGCATGCCGCAATGGCGCGCGGCAATCACTTCGGGGACGGTGGACATACCGACGAGATCGGCGCCGATGGTGCGCAGATAGCGTATCTCCGCGGGAGTCTCGTAGCTGGGGCCGGGGAGCGCGGCGTACACGCCTTCATACAGGCCGATTCGGTTTCGGTTTCCCTCGCCCACGGTCATTTCGCGAAATCTTCGGTCGTAGGCGACGGTCATGTCCGGGAAGCGCGGGCCGAATCGCTCATCATTCTCTCCGGTTAGAGGACTCACGCCCTGCAGGTTGATGTGATCCTTGATCACTACGAGCTCGCCTTGCGTGAATTCACGTTTGATCCCACCGGCAGCGTTGGTGAGGATGACCGCTTTCACTCCCATACGCGAAAAAACCCGGATGGGAAACGCGACCTCTTTGACGGAATAGCCCTCGTAGAGATGGACGCGGCCCTGCATCCCGGCGATGGGAATATCGCCGACTGTGCCGATGATGAGCTGGCCGGCATGGCCGATGGCGGTGGATTTCGGGAAATACGGAATTTCCGCGTAAGGAATTTTTGTTGCGTTGCCAAATTCGTCGGCGAAAGCACCGAGACCTGAACCCAGGACCAGTGCGATTTTGGGACGGAGATTGGATTTGGCGGAGATGAGACTAGCAGCGGCTTCGGCGCGTTCGAATTCGGAGTCGGATTTTATTTTTTGCGCTGCTTTTCGTCGTGGGCTCATGCTGGTTGGTTCTGAATTCTACCTTGAGTTTGCTCCAGAGGAACAACTGCAATGCACTGCCGGGTCACGGCAACAACGATAGAGCCCAGCCAGGATTGGTTGCGCCACGATGTGAACGCATTGAAGTCGTTGAGAGACCGGGCGCGGCATGCCGTGCTGCTGCGTGAAGGAGGGGGAACCCGCCGCCGCGTGAAAGAGAGAGTCATGAAAGGATGCCGACTATGGAGGCGGACATCAGGTTGGCCATGGTGCCGGCGAGCATGGCCCGGATGCCAAATTTTGCGAGCTGGCCGCGCTGTTCGGGAGCGAGGGCGCCGATGCCGCCAATCTGTATGCCGATGGAGCTGAAATTGGCGAAGCCGCAAAGAGCGAAAGTGGCGATCCTGGCAGAGCGGGGATCAAAGGCGCCGGCTTTGATGAACTCGCCGAGTTGCTGGAAGGCAATGACCTCGTTGATGACCATGCGTGTGCCGAGCAGGTTGCCCATGGCCATGCATTCATGCCAGGGGATGCCAATCAGCCAGGCTATGGGCGCGAAAACCCAGCCGAAAATCTGCTGAAGGCTGGAGGGAAACCAAGAGAGATGGAAATGTGGATGGATGACGAACCAGTTGTGGGCGCCGCCCATCAACGCATTGACGAGATAAAGAAGCGCGATGAAAGAGATCAGCATGGCACCGACATTGAGGGCGAGATAAAGGCCGTCCACGGTGCCGCGCGAAATGGCGCCGAGAAAATTGCTGTCTTTTTCCATTTCGGGCATTTCGACGCGGCCGGCGGTGAGCGGCTGCTCGGTTTCCGGCACAAGCATCTTGGCCATGAGCAAAGTGCCGGGCGCGGTCATAATGACGGCGGTGAGCAAAAACTCGGCCTTGATGCCGAAGGCGATATAGGCAGCCATGATTCCGCCGGAAACGTGAGCCATGCCGCTAGTCATCACAACCATGAGCTCGGATTTTGTGAGCTTATTCAAAAAAGGACGGATGGTGAGGGGCGCTTCGGTTTGGCCCATGAAGATGCTTGCGGCGACGTTCAAAGATTCAGCGCCGCTGGCGCCCATGACACGGGTCATGATCCACGCCGCCGCGCGGATAATAATCTGCATCACGCCGATGTGATAGAGCAGCGCGAAAAAAGCGGCGATGAAAATGATCGTGGGGAGAACCTGGAAGGCAAAAAGGAAGTGCTCGGGAGAAGCCGGAAAATTGGAATTGGCGGTTGATGGCAAGCCCAGCTCGCCGAAAACGAATTGAGAGCCGTAAAAAGCGTAACCGAGAAGCAAGTTGACTTTTTCTCCGGCCCACTGAAAAAGATCGCGGCCGGCTGCGACACGCAGCACGAAAACGGCGAAAGAAAGCTGCAGGCCGAGGCCCCAGAGAACGGTTTTGAGCTTGATGGCTTTGCGTTCCGTCGAGAAGAGATACGCGAGGCCGAGCATCGTGAGCAGGCCGAGCACCCCGGTGAAACGTCCCATGCGATGTCCTCTTTCTGCCGTGCAGGTTAAGACGAATTCGCCAGCGCGCTAACCGCCAAGAATGCGGCGGATGAGCGGGCGCTTTTCCGAAGGCGCGGCTTCACCGATCTGATAGCTCCGGGCGATGAGACTCTGCGCTTCGGCCAACTTTTCGGCGTTATTGTAATGGATTGTGGCGAGAGGTTCGCTTTTTTCTACGCGGTCACCGATGCGCTTGCGGAATTCGAGGCCGACTGCGTGATCGATGCTGTCTTCCTTTTTTTCGCGGCCTCCGCCGAGCATGGCGAGGGCGATGCCGAGGTTTTCGCAATTCGTCGCGGCGATGAAACCGGAGCTGGGGCTGGGGACATTCACGTGGGAGCGGGCTCGAGGAAGAAGCTGCGGTTTTTCGACAATAAGATCGTCGCCGCCTTGCAAGCGAATGCAGTGCTTGAATCTTTCTATGGCATGGCCGGACTCGATCATGAATCCAGCCAGGGCGCGGCCCTCATCAACGGACTTGGTCCGTTCACCCAGGAAAAACATCCAGGCGGAGAGTTCAATACTCAATTCACGGAGATCGGCGGGACCGCGGCCGCTGAGAATCTCGATGCACTCGATGACTTCGTTGGAGTGGCCGGCCATGCGGCCGAGAGGCTGGTCCATATCGGTAATGAGCGCGACGACTTTTTTGCCCATGCGCCGGCCAGTTTCGACCATGACTTCGGCGAGGCGGACGGAGTCTTCTTCGCGCTTCATGAAGGCACCGGAACCGGTTTTGACGTCGAGGACGAGAGCGTCGATGCCCTCGGCGAGCTTCTTGCTCATGATGGATGCGCAGATGAGGCCGATATTTTCGACGGTCGAGGTGGCATCGCGGAGGGCGTAGATTTTTTTGTCGGCAGGAGCAATTTCGGCGGTTTGCCCGATGAGAGCCAGGCCAGCAATCGCGGAGAACGCCGCGAAAATACTTGCAGCGAGAGATTCACGTTGAAGCCGGGGATGGACTCAAGCTTATCGAGCGTGCCGCCGGTGTGACCGAGGCCGCGGCCGCTGATCATGGGGACCGTGAGGCCGCCAGCGGCGACGATGGGTGCGAGGATAAGAGAAGTTTTATCGCCAACGCCGCCGGTGGAATGCTTGTCTACTTTCTTGCCAGGAAGATCCGAGAGATCGAGCACTTGCCCGGAATGGAGCATGGAATCGGTGAGTGCGGCGATCTCGAAACGGTTCAGTCCACGGAGCCAGGCGGCCATGAGCCAAGCGGACAATTGATAATCGGGGATTTCGCCGCGCGTGTAACCGGAGATGAGGAAATCAATTTCCTCGCGGGAGTGCTCACCGGAATCGCGTTTTTTGCGGATGAGGTCTACGGCGCGCATGCAGTATTGAGGATTGCGGCGCGAGCGTAACATCGGCAGATGACGACGTCAACGGAAGCTACAATCAGCGCCAAGCCACTGAAAATAAGAGAAGAAATAACGTCGCAAGGAGCGGAAATCGCTCCCTGGTAAGACATTGGAAACAGACAGGTTATTCATTTTCGACGAGCGCGACAAAAACAATTGGCCAAACTACGGCGAATCAAATGTCAGTTCACGGAGGAGCGCGCCGTGCGGCGATTGGGTTTCTCTCTGGTGTCTGGGGTGGCGCGAAGGCCGGAAATCTCCTCGATCTGAATGTAGTAAAACACAGAGATGGGAGGCTTGGGCTTACGGCGAATCTGGGAGGCAGGATATCCACTCTGCCACCACAGGGATCTCTTTTGCAGCAGGGAGCGGATGTGTGCCCGGCTCTCGGCATACTCCGGCCCGCTCGGAATTTCCACGTACTTGCCGAACATAACCACGCTCGTCCATTCGTCGTGGCCGAGAATTTCATCGACTTCGACGCAAACCAGAGGATTTTGGCGCATCCATTCAATCTTTCGTCCCAGAGTGGAGAAGCAGCACAATCGGTCGGCGTCGTAAGAGAAATAGATGGGAATGATATAGGGCCGGTTGTTTGAGGCACACGCGAGTCTGCCATAACCGAGTCGAGTGAGTATCTCGCGGCATTCCCTGCTCCGCATCTTGGTGATTAGCATGGCGATTTGGCCGGGGTTCCCCGCCAAACTGGAAATAAGTCTACCTCGCCTGACGGGCTGGCGGCCAGGCAGGAATAAGGGGGGATGTAGGCTAACGCAATTATTCGTGAGGATCATGAGCAGGCGCAGTTCCCCAAATTAATCTTGACGCAGACCCTGGCGAATGTAAATCTCGCGCTCAAATTGGGGCTCAATAGCAAAATATTGGGAGGACAAGGGCTAGGTCACTCAGCGCATTAATGCATATTGGGCTTGGAATGGGAGATATAGCGAGCGACTCGAGTTTTGATGGCATACTGCTATCCCATTGATTGGCGGTGTCTTACGCTACCGCGACTGGTATTGTTTTCCCTGGCGTCGGGCATTTATAGTTCCGAAGCGGATGCGCCATTTCAAGGATTTCGGCCCCCCTTTGGGGTATATTATCCTCGAAAGGCTGATGTGGAAGGAGTTGCCATCTTCCGACTTCTAACCGGAATGCGGTCCGGTTGGTGAGAGCTCTCGGAGTACAGGGCGTGAACGCGGCGAAAGATTGTGGTGTGAGCAAGTTCCGATCATCTGTCAGGAATTGAGAGCTGGGACCGCTCTCGGCCTTTTGAGCGAGGATAGGTCAACACAATTGATCGCAGGTCTGACATTTCATTATGAAAATCTGGATTTCGCCAACGTGAGATTGTGCCGGTTTCTAGAACTCTATTAGGAAGTGAGAGCCACGACGCAATGGATTTGAACGGGCTCGCGGTTGCAGGGGTGTGAGCTTGGAGAAGTTAGGCAAGTACCTGATCCTTGGTGAACTAGGTCGCGGGGCCGGAGGTGTCGTTTACCGCGCGCGCGACCCGATCATCAATCGTCTTGTCGCCCTGAAGACGATCACTACCGGCTTGGCCGAATTTCCCGATTTGCTCCAACGCTTTTACCAAGAGGCGCAGTCGGCCGGGGGCTTACAGCACCCCAACATTGTCACGATTTACGATTTGGGGGATGAAAAAGGCATTCCTTATATCGCCATGGAGCTTTTGGAGGGCGAGAGTTTAGATCAACTGATAGGCCGCCGGGTGCCGCTGCCAGTTCCCCTGAAGCTCACTTACGCGCTGCAAGCGTGTCGCGCGCTCGATTATGCGCATAAGCGCGGCATCATCCACCGAGACATCAAGCCCGACAACGTAATGCTTACCAAAGACGGCACGGTGAAGGTGGTGGACTTTGGCATCGCCCGGGTCCTTGAAACCTCGAAGACGCAGACCGGGATGCTGCTCGGTACTTTCGCATACATGTCTCCCGAGCAATATCATGGCGAGCACGCCGATGCGCGGTCCGATATCTGGTCGTTCGGAGTCCTACTGTATGAGCTGTTGGCTTACCAAAGACCCTTCAAGGGGCACACCCCGGCAAGCCTCATGCACAGCATTTGCGAGCAGGAGACTCCGCACTTGCTCGAAGTGGCCCCCGAGTGCCCGCCTGCTCTGGAAAAAGTGATCCAACGAGTGTTGCGGAAATCCGCCGAGGAACGATATCAGTCGATGGAGGATCTCTTACTAGATCTGGATCCGATTTGCAAAAGCCTGCAATCGGAATCGGTTGTCACTTTGGTCGTTCAGGCTCGCGAGATGTCCGAAAAGGGTGACTACTCTCAATCGCGGGATGTCCTGCGTCAGGCTCTTCAGATCGATTCAACGAACACACAAGCAAGGAATCTTCTGGACAAGGTTAATGCCGAGCTCAGACGCATTCTGATACGGCCCAAATTGCAAGAGCATGTCGAAAAGGGTCATGTCTTACTCGCCGAACGAAAGATTCAAGAAGCAAGGGCGGAGGCGGAAGTCGTCCTGCAATTGGACTCCACTTTTGAACCAGGTCAGGCGCTGCTGAGGCAAATTGAGCAAGAAATCGATCGCGCTCGCCAAGTGGCGGCATGGATTGAGGCTGCCGAACAACGCATGGCACAGGGGCTCTTGGAGGAAGCCGAGGAACTGCTGGCTAAGGCGCTTGAAGCGGAATCGTCCAACAAGCGGGCACAAACACTTCAGGTGCAGGTGAGCAAGGAAAAGGCCGAGCGCCAGAAGCGCCTGCTTCTATCCGAGAAAATGCAGCAAGCTCGAAACCTGTGGACGCAGCAGAATTTCGCGGAGTGCATCCAGCTTCTGGCCGAATTGCGGAAGGAATTTCCCGACGAGGACGAAATCCCGCGCCTACTCGAGACGGCACAGGAAGATCAGGCAAACCAGCGAAGATCTCAAGGGCTCGCGGATGCGCGCAGCATGCTGGCAAACCGGCGCTACGACGAATGCAAGGCGCTTCTCGCCGGGCTGCAAAAACAATTTCCCGGAGATGAAGAAATCGTCAAGCTCCAAAAGAAAGTGATCGAGGACCAGAAAAAACAACAGAGGTCGCAGTCCATCGGGGAAGCTCGAGGCCTCTTAGCGGCCAGGCGCTACGACGATTGCTCTTCACTGCTAAGTTCCATCTTGAAGGAATTCCCTGGCGACAATGAAGTTTTGCAGCTCCAAAAGAACATCGTCGATGACCAGAGGAAACAAGGGAGGTCGCAGTCTATTGCAGAAGGCCGAAGCCTTTTGGCGGCCAGGCGCTACGATGACTGTAGTTCACTGCTGAATTCTCTCCTGAAGGAATTCCCGGCCGACGAGGAAATCCTGCAGCTCCAAAAAAATGCTATCGACGATCAGAGAAAACAACGAATGCTCGAATCCGTGAGCGAGGCGCGAAGCCTTCTGGCGGCGAAGCGCTACGATGACGGCATCTCACGGCTGGCGTCTCTTCAAAAAGAATTCTCAGACGAGGCCGATATCGCCAGGCTGCTCGAAACCGCGCGGGCGGATAAAGCCGAACAGCAGCGGCAACAAGGCGTGGCGAAAGCGAGAAAGTTGCTTGCCGGAAGGCGCCACGAAGAGTGCAGCACGTTGCTTCTTGAATTGCAGAAGCAGTTTCCCGAGGACGACGAAATCTCCAAGCTGCTCGATGTGGTCCGCAAGGATCAAGCAGAGCAACGCAAGCTGCAAGGCTTAACAGAAGCCCGGAGCCTGCTGGGCTCGCGGAACTATGAGGAATGCATCGCAGCGCTCGCCAAACTGAAAAACGAGCATCCGAACGACAACGACGTAATAAAACTGCTCGAGACAGCACACGAATATCAGGCCGAGCAGCGCAAGATGAAAAGCCTGGCGGAAGCCCGGAGCATGCTGACTTCCCGGCACTATGAAGAATGCATCTCCTTGCTGACGAATCTGCAAACTCAATATCCGAAAGACAACGACATCGCCAAACTTCTCGAAATAGCGCGCGAGGATCGCGCGGAGCAACAGAAACAGCGCCAACTCGCGGAGGCTAGAAATCACCTGGCTGCAAGACGGTTCGCGGATGCCACGGGCGTGCTCGAAGCGCTTCGCGAAGCCCACCCGACGGATTCCGGAGTTCTCAAGCTGCGAGCGCTCGTCCTCCAGGAGAAAGAAAAACAAGATAGCCTCGAACGCCTGCAGAGAGAATTGAAAGCTCTCAAAAAGCTGGTGAGCGAAAAGAAATACGCCGAGGTTCTCTCGCAATCAGAAAGAATCCAGAGCGAATTTCCGGGCAATGCGGATTTGAGCCGGCTCATCGAGTTTTCGCGGACCCAACAAACACAAATCGAGCAGGAGATACGACGGCAGGAAATTCTACAGGAGGCTAAGAAGCTGTTTGAGTCGAAGCGATTTGAGGAAGCGTTTCAGGCGGCGGTGGCCGGTCTCAAGACCTTCCCCGACAACAAGGAGCTTCAGTTTTTGCGAGAGCAGGCCGATAACCAGCAAAGGAAGCTGGAAACCCGGCAGCACATCGAGCAGAGAATTCGCGAAATCAAGGTCAAGATCAACCGTGGAAAGATCAGCGAAGCGATCGACCTGGCAAAACAGACTCTCGTGACTTTGGGGCCAGACACCGATGTGACACAACTTCTAAATTCTGCCCGAGTTGAGTACGAGGCACGCGAGAAAAAGAAAGGTCAGGAAGAGAAGCTGGAAGCCATTCGCTCCCTAATCGGTTCCGGAAAATTGGTCGAGGCGACGCAAACCCTGGACCAAGCCGTTGCGGAGAAGATTCTTGAGGGGTTCGATCCGCGCGTCCAGCGCGTCTGCGAAGAATTGGAGGTTGCGAAATCCGCTTTGTTTGCTTCGGCGACGACGGAGATAACGGCGCCGGCTGCCAGCCTTTCCAAGGAGTACGCCTGGCTGCAAGGTCCGCCTGAGCCGGAAGTAGCTGCTCCCGAAAAAACGCGTCCCCCGACGGAAGTGCCTGATGCGCAGGCGTCTGCAGCACAGACGGTTCCGCAGCCCGCGCCACCTCTTGTTCCACCGATTGCTCCGCCCAGCCCCGTGCCGGCGCCCGTTCCGCGCGCGAGCAAGCCCATTGTTACTCCTACTGTCGCATCGGCGGGTCGGTCTGTTTCTCCGCCAGCGCCTCCGAACCGACGGACGGGTTCTCAACAGCAAATTCCAGAAATTCCTGGCCCTGAGCCGAAGCCCGTTCCAATGCCACATCCAACATTCGATTGGAAGAGACCCGCGCAACTCGCGGGGCTGGCTTTGGGCGCTTTGGCATTAATTTGGGGAACAGTGCGCATCGTTCCGCTAATTCGTCCGCATGAGACCGTGCCTACGACGGCAATAAAGCCAACTCCTAAACCGATGGCAAATCCCTTGGAGGTACAACAGCGCAACGCTCTAAACACCGCAGATAAACTCGTTGCCACGAATGACCTCGAAGGCGCGCTGAAAATCCTAGGACCGGCGGCGGAACTGAACGGCCCGTTGACTGGAGAGATCAAGAAGAAGCAGGCGGGGATCCAGGAATCGATGCAAAACGAGAGTCTCCGCGACCTCCGGCGGAAAGAAGAGCAGTTGTGGCAGCAGGCAAACGACGAGGTCGTCAAAGGGCGCTTTGCCGAAGCTCAGAAAAACCTGCGCCAAATACTTGCTCTCGGAGACGGAGGATTGCGCAAGAACGATGCTCAACAGGTCCTCACCCACACAATCCCAGCTCGCCAGCTTGAAGAGAAATTGTTCGCGCAAGCGCAGCAAGCCTCGCAAAAAGGCCAGTTGGGCAGTCTTCAGAGTGCTTCCGACCTACTTAAGCAGGTGATTGCAAAGGACGGCTCGCGTAAACAGGAAGCTGAACAATTGCTTCAAGCTGTCCACGGAAAATTATTCGTTATGTACGCCACCGGAGCTCGTCAAGATTTGCAACGAGAAGATTTCCATTCCTCGCGTCAAAAGGCTGATTTCATCCAGAAAAACGGCGGCGATTCGGGGACACTTTTCGCGGAGATCGACCAAGCTGAACAGAATCGCCTCACCCAACTGGAGAGCCAGTTCAATCAGCTAAAACAGAGCGACGATGATGCCGCGGCCCAGCAACTCAGCAGCCTACAACGAGGATTCCAGGCGATCGTAGATAGCGCGGGTCCGCGGTCGGAAGAAGCCAAGAGCTTCGTCAACAATGTGCCTGCGGCGATCCGGGAAGTGCATGACCGTGCGGCGGGCAAGCGCGCCGAAACTGCCTATCAGCAAATTGTCACCAAGTACCAGCAGGCTTCAAATGCTAGCGATAAACGCGGACTGGAAGCAGCTCGAACTGCCTTCCAAGCTATCGCTCAAACCGGCGGTCCCCACGCAGGCGAGGCCCAGAAGTTTTTGGAAGAGATCAGCACAAAGCTGACAGCGCTGAGCCAGCCTCCTCCCGCGACGCCTGTTAAGCCCGAAGTAGCTTCTGGAGCGGCTGACAATGACGCGGTATTCGCACTGATTAAGCAGTATTCACAGGCTTTTGAGCAGAGGAATCCGGACGCTCTGCGTAAGATTTGGCCAACGATGGGGAAGCTATACACTGGTTACAAAAACTCGTTTGAGAAGGCCAGTGCCATCCGCATGCAGGTCCAAACGGAAAACGTGCAAATCGGCGCTGACGGTAATACCGCCACGGTGACTGCACAATTCACCGAGGAATATACTCCCGAGGGCCAGAAGCCTCGAAGCGTAAAGGGGCGGACGATCTTTCAATTTGCAAAGTCGAATGGTTCATGGATCATCACGAACGTGCAGTGAGTCGGAGCGCCCCGCCTAGCGTCTTAACAGCTTGACCAAAATACATCGCATCGATAAACTCGCCCCGACTCACGATCGGGTGACACGAAGCGGCTGCGCCGATCACTACATTCTGGTCAGCTTAGTCTGACCCGATTCTTCAAGACCAGTATTGGAGCGGTGTCTGAGAAATCGATTGCAGAGCAGTAAGCGGGACTCGTCCGACGGACAACAACGAACCGTCAGAACTGCCCGGCCTCTCTGGGCCCACCCCGGCGGCGAATTCGTGGTGTTGGGGACAGGCGACGCGCACGATGCACGACCCAATAAGGAAACACAAGTGTTCTATTCAACGAGGGGAGAAGTCAAATGAAGAGCTGGATGCTGGTCAGTTTTGCGACCCTATCTTTTCTCGTCGGCGGGAGCGCCTCGGCCCAGACGTGTCCGTTGAACGGCACGCTCAACAATAAACTGGTCTGCCAAATTCCGCAGGTCTATGGGGCGTTTGGATTTGGCACTACGACGGATCCAACCCAATCGGTGTTGTTCACAGGTGACCACCACCAGGCTCACTTTTCGAGCGACTTTCTCGCCACCTTCGCGCCCATCAACGAAGCGGTCGGCATCCAGGCTTCACAATTGCCCCTCGCTTCGCCTTCTTCCGGCATCACTTTCGTCTATGACCCGTCGCTAAAGACGTTTGCGCCTTCCACGGATGAGAGTCTCGGGCCAATCGTGGGCGATCGCGCGAGCACGATAGGGAAGCACAAGCTCTTCCTGGGCTTCAGCTACCAATACTTTAATTTCAATTCGATCGACGGACAGAACATGAGCAACATTCCGACCGTCCTCCAGCACCAGCCATTTGCTGTTCCAAATGCCCAGAACATACCGTCCTGCGATAATCAAATGGCGCTGACAGCCGCGAATGGTTATGCAGGGGACCCGTGTTTCGTGCGTGACTTTATACAAACATCGAACAACATCGACCTCACGATTCATCAATACACGATCTATGCGACTTACGGGATTACAAACCGTCTGGATTTTTCGGTCGCGATTCCGATTTTGAATATTCAGATGGGCGTCACTTCGCAGGCCACGATCGTTCCTAATTCCGCCACGCCCGCAGCGGCTGGTGCTCCCGGCAATGTATGGCATTCCTTCAACCCCACCAATCCGGTGCTCGCCTCCCAATGTGCCTCGCAGGTTCCATGCCTGAGTGCCAAGTTTTCTGATTCGAGCAGCGCGGCCGGAATCGGCGACGTGGTGCTGCGCGGAAAATACAACATATACAACGGAGAGCGATTCGCCGTGGCAGGCGGGGTGGACGTGCGACTGCCCACCGGAGATGAATTGAATTTCCTGGGTTCTGGGGCGACGGGGGTGAAGCCTTTCGGAGTCGTCTCGTACAAGGCCCGCATTTCTCCGCACGCGGAGGTGGGTTATGAATGGAACGGTAGTTCCACACTCGCCGGAACCAACATAGTGCCCGCGGCTGCTGGCGCAACGCCGACCTCCACAGGTAAACTCCCCAACCGTTTTGTCTACGTTGTGGGTGCGGACATTCGTGTCGTGAAACGTCTGACGGCCGCGTTTGATATTTACGGTCAGCGATTGTTCAACAGCCCGGAACTCGTCTCTCAGCCGTACACGGGTCTCGGGAACTGCGCCGGTCCAACAGATGCGACTGGCGCCACCTGCGGGGCGTTTACGGCAGGAACGAGCCATCCGGACATCGCGCAGAAAACCACGGACGTTAATATCACCGAAGCGTCGCTTGGTCTGAAGTACCGCTTGATTGGCCGGCTGGTGGTGACTGGAAATGTGCTGCTTAGCCTGGATCAGGGAGGACTTCGAAGCAGGGCCGTGCCTCTCGTAGGCATTTCCTATAATTTCTAGCGCTTTAGCAGCATGCCGGCGCTGCGTAATTGTGGAGCGCGATGGGCCATCTAATGGGCCCGTCCGTTTTGAATCCGGTCTGCTACGCGCACCAGCGCGCTTGGAGCGAGATCTTATCGTGCTGTTCAAAGCAAGAGTTTCGCGGCGGCGCGCAAGCCGTGAAATGATTGAAAATAACACAGAAAAACTGGTGCCCGGGGTGGGAGTCGAACCCACATGAGGAAAAATCCCCGGAGGATTTTAAGTCCTCAGCGTCTGCCATTCCGCCACCCGGGCAGGGCAGATACGAAAAAATAGCATGTATGGAGGCTGCGCTCAACATCGGCGAAGTGGCGGGTGTGCCGGGTCAAAAGTCTTGGCAGGCGTTTCGCGCGGGACTTCGCGGAAAAGCTCTGTAACTTGATTGACAACCGGCGGAAGGCGCGGTAATTTTTATTTCTCTCCCTGGATGGCGGGCCGCTCCTGAGGTGAATCAAGCGCGGTCATGCGGGAGTCCTCAAACAGCGGTTCTGTGCGCTAGCGAGCGGCTGCATTTATATTGACATAAAATTACCTCATCCGTTCTGCAGCGTGGTGCATCAAAACCATTGAGGAGATTCGCGGGCGTCCTTCCCGCCCGCCCAGGAGCCAATGTGAACCAGCCGAACATGGATTTGCTGAGCATCAACACCATCCGCACTTTGGCAATCGACGCCGTGCAGAAAGCAAATTCCGGCCACCCTGGGGCGCCCATGGGGTTGGCGGCTGTTATGTATGAACTGTGGCAAAACTATTTGCGCTACGATCCGGCCGATTCCACCTGGCCCAATCGCGACCGCTTCGTTCTTTCGGCGGGCCATGCTTCGATGATGCTCTACGCTACGCTCCACCTTGCAGGCGTCAAAGAAACCACTAAAAATGGGAAAATCTTAGATTCACTGGCCGTATCCATGGATGAAATCAAGCGCTTCCGTCAACTCGGCAGCAAAACGCCTGGCCATCCCGAATCCCATATCACTACCGGCGTCGAAACTACGACGGGCCCGCTCGGACAGGGCGCAGGAAATAGCGTCGGAATGGCGATCTCCAGTAAATGGCTCGGAGCCAATTTCAACAAGCCTGGTTTTAATATCTTTGATTTCAAGGTCTATGCCATTTGCGGAGACGGCGATCTCATGGAAGGCGTGTCGAGCGAAGCTGCTTCGCTTGCGGGTCATTTGAAGCTTTCGAACCTGTGCTGGATTTACGACAATAATCACGTCACGCTGGACGGTCCCGCGGATTGGTCCTTCAGCGAAGACGTGATGACGCGGTTCTTAGGTTACGGCTGGAGCGTTACGCACGTAGCGGATGCGAACGATCTGCCAACGCTGGGGCGAGCGTTCGAAGTGTTCCGACACACTGTGGATCGTCCCACGCTCATCGTCGTCGATAGCCACATCGGCTACGGCTCACCGCACAAACAAGATACGTACGAAGCGCACGGCGAACCGCTCGGCGAAGCCGAAGTGAAATTGGTCAAGAAAAATTACGGCTGGCCCGAAGACGCGAAATTCCTGGTGCCTGACGGCGTGTACGATCAATTCAAGAACGGTCTCGGCAAACGCGGCGCGGAAGCTCATTCCACCTGGAACGCGAAGTTTGAAGAGTACAAGAAACAGTTTCCGCAGCTTGCCGATCGACTAAATCGCATGCAGACCGGCCAGCTCCCCGACGGATGGGACAAAAATCTCCCGTCTTTTCCCGCCGATCCTAAAGGCATGGCCACGCGCGAAAGCTCCGGAAAAACGCTGAATGCACTCGCGGCGAACATTCCCTGGCTCGTTGGCGGTTCGGCAGACTTGGCCAAATCCAACAAGACCAACCTCACATTTGAAGGCGCCGGAGATTTCTTCCCCGATGCTTTCCACGGCCGAAACATCCACTTCGGCGTGCGCGAACACGCCATGGGCGCGATTGTCAATGGGATGACGTTGAGCAAACTCCGCGCTTTCAGCGCAACTTTCTTTAATTTCAGCGACTACATGCGCCCCGCCATGCGCCTCGGCGCGTTGATGGAAATTCCAGTCATGTACATTTTCACGCACGACTCCATTGGCGTTGGCGAAGATGGACCGACGCACCAGCCTGTCGAACAGCTTGCCGCCTTTCGCGCGATGCCCAACATGCTTGTGTTGCGCCCCGGCGACGCCAACGAAGTGGTCGAGTGTTATAGAATCATGCTCCAGCACATGCATGGACCTTCCACGCTCGTCCTCACGCGCCAGGCCATCCCCACCTTCGATCGTACAAAATATGCTTCCGCATCAGGCGTCGCCAAGGGTGCTTACGTTCTCGCCGACTCTCCCGGCGCAAAACCCGACGTCATCTTGCTCGCCACAGGAAGCGAAGTCGGACTCTGCGCTGCGGCCTATGAACAGTTGGCCGCGGAAGGTATAAAAGCCCGTGTCGTCAGCATGCCCAGCTGGGAGCTTTTCGAAAAGCAGGACGCCAGCTATAAAGAAAGCGTATTGCCAGCGAACGTAACCGCGCGCGTTTCCGTAGAAATGGAATCGGTTTTGGGGTGGGACCGCTATGTAGGCCCCAAAGGGAAGATCATCGGCATGCGCTCCTTTGGTGCGTCTGCCCCACTGAAGGATTTGCTGAAAAAATTCGGCTTTGAAGTCGAAAACGTGATCTCCGCAGCCAAAGAAGTCCTGGGAAAGTGAGTCTTACATGAGAGTTGTGATCGGTTCCGACCACGCCGGCTTTCAGCTCAAGAACGCCATGGGCGATCTGTTGCGCTCGATGGGCAATGAGGTGCTAGACGTGGGCGCGTTTAACGAGAACCCTTCGGACTATCCCGATTTCGCCGAAGCCGTGGGACGCGCCGTGCTCGAAGGCAAGGCCGAGCGCGGCGTGCTGATCTGCGGCAGCGGCGTCGGGGCCAGTGTTGCCGCGAACAAACTTCCGGGCATTCGCGCGGGAATGTGCCAAGACACGTATTCGGCGCATCAAGGCGTGGAGCACGACAATATCAACGTGCTTGTGCTCGGATCGCGTGTCGTTGGCGTGGCACTCGCCCAAGACCTGGTACGGGCGTTTATGGGCGCGAAATTCTCGAATGAAGAGCGGCACGTGCGGCGGCTCGCCAAAGTGAAGGCCCTGGAAACAAAGTACTGCACCGGCTCTTAAACTCTGGCCGCATTGGCCAGTCGGCAAGTGAACGGAAGTGAACAGCATGGCCATGCTTCCCAGGAGTACAATGAATATTCAACGAATTTCCCACCACAGAGGAGAATCATCATGACGACCACAACCACAGTTCCAAGGGTCAGCGCGCCGCAAGGCACAAACCCCGTCAAGGCGCTGCTGGCTTTCGGGCAGTCCCCCTGGATGGACTACATCCGAAGAGACCTGCTTACCAGCGGCGGGTTGAAGAAATACATCGATGACGATGGTCTGCGAGGTATGACCTCGAATCCGGCGATTTTTGAGAAGGCCATCACGGGCAGCAATGTTTACTCGGACATTCTAAACTCAGCTGACGCGAAAAAGCTTGATGCCAAAGGTCTCTTCGAAAAGATCGCCATCCGCGACGTTCAAGACGCGTGCGACATATTCAAATCGGTGTACGCCGAGTCCAAACGCCGCGACGGCTACGTCAGCCTCGAAGTATCTCCTTATCTCGCCAACGATACCAAGGGTACGATCGACGAAGCGCGCCGCCTGTGGAAGGCTGTCGATCGTCCAAATGTGATGATCAAGATTCCAGCCACGCCGGAGGGCATTCCCGCGATTCGCCAAACGCTGGAAGACGGCCTCAACATCAATATCACTTTGCTCTTCGCGCAATCCGCGTACGAGCAAGTCGCAGAAGCTTTTCTCGCCGCTCTCGAGGCTCGCTCGGGCAAAGGCCAGGACATCAGCCACATCGCCAGCGTTGCGAGCTTCTTTGTCAGCCGCATCGATACGCTGGTCGACAACAAGATTGACGAAAAGCTGAAAATCACCTCCGACCCAATACAAAAGACCTTGCTTGAAAGTCTTCACGGAAAAATTGCCATTGCCAATGCCAAGCTCACCTACAAGAAATACCAAGAGCTTTTTGCCAGTCCGCGCTGGAACGCCTTGGCGGCCAAGGGCGCACAAACGCAGCGGTTGCTCTGGGCCAGTACGAGCACGAAAAACCCCAAATATCGCGACGTCATTTACGTGGAAGAACTGATCGGCGCCGACACTGTGGACACCATCCCGCCAGCCACATTCGATGCGTTCCGCGACCACGGCAAACTGCGCGCGAGCTTGACTGATGACGTCGATGCAGCGCGCAAGACCATGGAAAACCTGGCCAAGGCCGGCGTCTCGATGAAAGAAGTAACAGACAAACTCCTGATGGACGGCGTGAAACTTTTCGCGGATGCGTTCAAGCAGCTTCTGGATGCGACGGGAAAAAGCGCAGGGGTGAATGCGTGAACGTGAATCCCCAGACCTACACACTCCCGGAAAAACTCGCAAGCGAAGTAAACGCCTCGTTGGAGGAGTGGAAGAAGAGCGGCAAAGTTAAAAGGCTATGGCAAAAAGATGCCTCGCTTTGGGATGGTAAAGACGAGGGCAAGTGGCTAGGTTGGCTGGATATTACCAAAGAACAGATCGAGAACGTAGAAAAGCTGAAGCAAATCGCCGCCGACATCAAGAAAGCGGCCTTTAAGAACGCCCTACTGCTCGGTATGGGCGGGTCAAGCCTTTGTCCGGAAGTTCTCCGCATGACTTTCGGCAAAGCCGCCGGATTTCCGGACCTCCATGTGTTGGATTCCACCGACCCCGCGCAAATCAAGGCCCTCGAAGCGAGCGTGGACCTCGCCAGCACCGTCTGCATCGTATCGAGCAAGTCTGGGAGCACGCTCGAGCCCAACATCTACAAGCAGTATTTTTTTGATCGCATCAGAAGCAAAGTAGGCGACAAGGAGGTTGGCAGCCGCTTCATCGCTATCACCGATCCAGGCTCGAAACTACAGCGCGTTGCGGAAAAGGACAAGTTCCGCAAAGTGTTCATGGGTGTGCCGAGCATCGGAGGGCGCTACTCGGCGCTTTCCAATTTCGGCATGGTGCCCGGCGCCGTGATGGGCATAGACGTCCTGAAGTTCCTTAAGGTCACGGAACAAATGGTGGGCGCTTGCGGCGCGGACGCAGACGCCGCCACGAACCCCGGCGTTGTCCTGGGGACGATTCTCGGCATTGCGGCAAATCAGGGCCGCGACAAGCTTACGATCTTGACTTCGAAGGGAATTTTCGATCTGGGCGCCTGGCTTGAGCAGTTGATTGCCGAATCCACGGGAAAATCCGGCAAAGGTATTATTCCCGTCGATCGCGAACTTGTGTCCAAGCCCGATGTCTACGGCACCGACCGCGTTTTCGCGTATCTGCGGCTGGAGTCTGATCCCGACAAGGTGCAATCCGCAGCGGTCGATGCGCTGGCAAAGTCAGGGAATCCGGTGGTGCGCATTTTGTTGCCGGATATCTATAGCCTCGGCCAGGAATTTTTTCGTTGGGAAATTGCTACGGCTGTGGCGGGTTCTCTTATTGGCATAAATGCCTTCAACCAGCCCGACGTCGAGGCGAGCAAGGTGGAAACGCGTAAACTAACCTCCGAGTACGAATCGACAGGCAAGCTACCCTCCGAAGCGCAATTTTTTACCGGCGACGGGATCAAGCTCTATGCCGATCTAAAAAATACAGTTGCGCTAAAGGGCGGCGGGACACTTGCGGGCTTTCTGAAAAAACATCTCGCTCGCCTTGGCGCAGGCGATTATTTTGCGGTGCTCGGTTACCTCACAATGAACGAAGTGAATGAAGAGGCGCTCCAAACGATTCGCCTGGCGGTGCGGGACAACAAAAAAGTGGCGACGGTCCTGGGCTTTGGACCGCGCTTCCTTCACTCGACCGGGCAAGCCTACAAAGGCGGGCCCAACTCCGGCGTTTTCCTGCAAATTACTTGCGACGATGCCGTAGACATCCTGGTTCCCGGACAAAAATACACCTTTGGCGTCGTAAAAGCGGCGGAAGCACGCGGCGACTTTGCCGTGCTCGCGGAACGCGGCCGGCGCGCGTTGCGGGTCCATCTGGGAAAGGATGTCGCGGCCGGGCTAGCGACGCTGACGGACGCGGTTAGTCAAGCGCTCGCATAAAAACTAACTATCGATAAGGATTTAGAGGAGAAGCTTTTCAAAAGAAGACAGAGGAGCAATTGCGATGCAACTTGGCATGATCGGGCTGGGAAGAATGGGCGCCAACATGGTGCGCCGATTGCAAAAGGGCGGCCACAAGTGCGTCGTGTACGACCGGAGCGCTGATTCAGTGAAGCAACTCGCGGGAGAAGGCGCGACTGGAACAGATTCGCTCGACGATTTCGTCAAGAAACTGCAAAAACCCCGCGCCATCTGGCTAATGGTTCCGGCAGCAGCGGTGGACGCAACTCTGCACGATCTCACCAGTAAGCTGGAATCCGGTGATATCGTGATCGACGGCGGAAATTCCTACTACATCGACGATATCCGCCGCGCTAAAGAGCTTTCCGCAAAAGGGATTCATTACTGTGACGTCGGAACGAGCGGCGGCGTATGGGGCCTTGAGCGCGGCTACTGTCAGATGATTGGTGGCGAAGCGGACATCGTGAAACACCTCGATCCCATCTTCAAAACGCTAGCCCCGGGACGCGGAAACGCCGATCGTACGCCCGGACGCGAAAAAGTTGGAGGGACCGCCGAAGAGGGCTACCTCCATTGCGGCCAATCCGGCGCCGGGCATTTCGTGAAGATGGTTCACAATGGCATCGAATACGGCTTGATGGCCGCCTACGCGGAAGGACTCAACATCCTGAAGCACGCGAACGCCGGAAAATCGCATCGCGAAACGGATGCGGAGACCACGCCGCTTCGCGATCCCGAACACTACCAATACGACTTCAATCTTGCGGACGTCACGGAAGTCTGGCGCCGCGGCAGCGTGATTGCCTCTTGGTTGCTCGACCTGACGGCCATTTCCCTTTTAGCGCAACCTGGTCTCGAGCGATTCTCCGGCCGTGTTTCGGATTCCGGCGAAGGACGTTGGACGATTCTCGCGGCGATTGAATCCACGGCGCCAGCGCCAGTACTGACTGCGTCTCTCTTCGAGCGCTTCTCGTCGCGCGGCGAGGATGATTTTGCCGCCAAGGTGCTCTCCGCGATGCGATTTCAGTTCGGCGGCCACATCGAGAAAAAGTCCGGAGATTAGGACGACTTAGATCCGGCATCATCCAAAACAGGACGCATCCATGAATCCAGACCACAACGAACCCGGTTCTCCCGCGCCCCCTTGCGTCATGGTGATTTTCGGAGCCAGCGGCGACCTCACCAAGCGCAAGCTCATTCCCGCTTTGGCCAACCTTGCGAAGGAAGGGCTTCTATCGAGGCAATTCGCCATCGTCGGTTTTGCGTTCGATCAGTTCACCACCGAATCTTTTCGCACCCACCTCAGTGAAGATATCAAACAATTTGAAGAGCATCCCATGGACCCGAATTTGTGGCAGTGGTTCCTGGAACGCATTTATTACGTGCAGGGCGATTTTAAGGACACGGCAGCCTTCCAGCGGCTCAAGGACCAGATTGCCGAGGCGGAGAAGAAACACGACACAAAGGGCAACCTGTTCCACTACCTGGCAGTGTCTTTTGACTTTTTCGCGCTGATCGTCCAGAAGCTGGGGGAGATCGGGATCACCAAAGAAGAAAACGGCAAGTGGACCAGAGTGATCGTCGAAAAACCTTTCGGTCATGACCTCGAGTCCGCAAAGCAGTTGAACAAGGAACTCAAGCAAATCCTGACTGAAAAACAGATTTTCCGGATTGACCACTATCTCGGCAAAGAGACGGTCCAGAACTTGATGGTCTTCCGCTTCGCCAACAGCATGATCGAGCCGCTCTGGAACCGCACGTACATCGATCACGTGCAAATCACTGCCGCTGAATCCGTCGGCGTGGAACACCGCGGCGCCTTCTACGAAACCGCGGGCGCCCTTAAGGACATGGTGCCGAACCACCTTTTCCAACTCCTCACTCTTACGGCCATGGAACCTCCCATTTCTTTCGATGCGGATGCCGTCCGCGACAAACAAGCTGAAATCCTGCACGCCCTGCAAATTCCCACTCCGGAAGATGTTTTGCACAACACGGTTCGGGGGCAATACGGCGAAGGCTCGGAGGACGGCCAAAAAGTTTCTGCCTACCGCAACGAGCCCAACGTCGCGCCGGATTCGAATACCGAAACTTTCGTCGCGCTAAAGCTTAAAATCGATAATTGGCGTTGGGGCGATGTGCCCTTTTATCTTCGCACCGGGAAGCGCCTCGCCAAACGTGTAACAGAAATTGCGATCCAATTTCGCAGGGCGCCTTTCATGTTGTTTCGGAAGACTCCCATCAAGGACCCGCGCACCAACCGCATGGTTATCCACATTCAGCCCGACGAAGGCATCTCCTGGCGCTTTGCCGCCAAGGTCCCTGGTTCTGTCATGAAGCTGGGACTTGTGAATATGGATTTCGACTACGCGCGAGATTTTGGCACTTCGCATAGCACGGGCTACGAACGCCTTCTCTACGATTGCATGATGGGCGACGCCACGCTCTTCCAACGCGCGGATATGGTCGAAGCCGGCTGGGCCGCGATTGAACCCGTCATCGATGTTTGGAAAGCGCTCCCCGCTCGTGGTTTTCCAAACTACGCCGCAGGCTCTTGGGGACCGAAGGAAGCGGATGAACTCATGGCCCGCGATGGCCGTGCCTGGCGAAGGATCGGTGAAGAAGAAGAGGACGCGAAGAGTTCTGCGACGGCAACGGAAAACCTGAAGGGCGCGGGGGCAATGACCAAGTAGGGCGAAGAGCGCATGGCCACAGCCACATCAAATGTCGAGGTACGCATCTTGCCGGATGGCGCGGCAATCGCGAAGCGTTGCGCGCAAAGATTTGTGGAGATTGCCGCGGCTGCCGTAAGAGAAAAGGGCTCATTCAGCGTCGGATTGTCCGGCGGTTCAACACCGAGGGCGCTCTACGGACTCCTCGCAAATGACGCGGCCCTCCGTTCCCAAGTTCCGTGGGACAAAATGTTTATCTTCTTCGGCGACGAGCGACACGTTGGTCCAGACGACCCGCAAAGCAACTTTCGCATGGCCACTGAAACAATGATCTCAAAGTCGCCCCTGCGGCCGGAGCAAGTCTTCCGCATCAAGGGCGAATACGCGGAAGCCGAGCAAGCCGCCCTGGAGTACGAGCAAGCGATTCGGATGCATTTCAAATTGAGCGCCGGGCAGTTCCCGCGCTTTGACTTGGTGCTTCTCGGCATGGGCAGTGAGGGCCACGTAGCCTCGCTCTTTCCGGGCACAAAAGCGCTGCACGAAAATCACCGCGTTGCAGTGCATAATTGGATAGGAAAAGTCTTGATGGACCGCATCACGCTCACTGCCCCGGCCATTAACAACGCGGCAAACATCATTTTGATGGTGACCGGCGCGCAGAAGTCCCCCGCTCTGACTGCGGTCCTCGAACGTTTTTACGAGCCGGAGCAGTTGCCGGCGCAGTTGATTCAACCGCTGAACGGCGCTCTGCTTTGGCTGGTGGATACCGCCGCCGGCAGCATGCTCACGCGGGCAATTCGCGAATAACTTAGGAGAGCCACATGGCAACCATCACAAGCGCAGGAAAAATTGAAACGTATCTCGGCGCGAAGGCCGAGTATTTTCTCGGATACAAAACGCCAAAAATCTCGAAGGAGCGGCTGCATTTGCCCGGACCCGATTTCATTGATCGCGTTTGGACCCTCTCCGACCGCAACAGCCGCGTCCTGACAAGCCTTCAGCGCATGTTCCTTCACGGACGCTTGCACGGCACCGGGTATCTTTCGATCCTGCCCGTCGATCAGGGCGTCGAGCACTCCGCCGGAGCGAGCTTCGCGAAGAATCCCGATTATTTCGACGCGGAAAATATCGTCAAGCTCGCCATCGAAGGAGGCTGCAACGCGGTCGCTTCCACGTTCGGCGTCCTCGGCGCCGTCTCGCGCAAGTACGCGCACAGGATTCCCTTCATCGTAAAGATGAATCATAACGAGCTGCTCACCTACCCCAATCGCTTTGACCAGGTTCTTTTCGGCACTGTGCAGGAAGCCTGGAACATGGGCGCAGCCGCTGTCGGCGCCACAATCTATTTCGGCTCCGATCAAAGTACGCGTCAAATCGTAGAAATCAGCCAAGCCTTCGCGCATGCGCATGAACTCGGCATGGCCACTGTCCTCTGGTGCTATCTCCGCAACAACGCGTTCAAGAAGGACAAGGACTACCACCTCTCCGCCGACCTCACTGGCCAGGCGAATTATCTCGGCGTCACCATCGAGGCCGACATCATCAAGCAGAAAATGGCGGAAAATAATGGCGGCTACATGGCCCTTAATATGGGCGATTCGAGCTACGGAAAATTCGACAAGCGCATCTACACAGACCTCGCCAGCGATCATCCGATCGACCTCTGCCGCTATCAGGTTGCTAACTGCTTCATGGGCCGCTCCGGACTAATCAACAGCGGCGGCGCCTCTGGTGTCAATGACTTCGAGGAAGCCGTCACCACCGCCGTGGTCAACAAACGCGCCGGCGGCACGGGCCTTATCTCCGGCCGCAAAGCCTTCCAGCGCCCGATGAGTGAAGGCGTCCAACTCCTCAATACCATCCAGGACGTTTACCTCAGCCCCGACGTCACGGTAGCCTAGGTCGGGCGCCAGTCTCTCTACCTCCGTCAGGGCGGGGCTTGTCCCGCCCTATTCTGTTCGACGACTCGTTCCCTTTTCGCGCTGTTCGACCTTTGCGCCTGCCCTCCCGAAATCGCCTCCTTCCCAAATTTGTTCTATTCTTATTAGGTGCGTGCAGCTTCCAATAAACCCGTCTCACTTCCGCCACCGAGCCCACAAGACGTTCAGTCCACTGAACACGCGCGCAAAGTTCGCGTCCTATTGCTTGTCTCCTTCGGCTGGCTTCTCGTTCTTTTGATCGGCGCCGGAGTCGACGCGCTTCTCTCCGTTCGCCACCTCGACATCGCCTCCCACGAAGTGAGCCGCCGCTTCATGGCCCGTAATCAAGCCCTCGCCACCATCGTCATTTCCGTGCGCGTTTACGACGACCAAATCGAACACTTCTTGCTGCGGGATCAATTGCAATCCTCCAGTCCGGATCCCGCAGACATAACAAAAACAATCGCCGCAGTCCGCGCCGCCCTGCTCGACTTCCCTCCCGATCGCGATACTGATGAGCAACTCCTCCTGGAGGCGATGCAACAACAGTTGCAAGAACAAGAAAGCTCCTGCGCCATCGTCTTGGCCTGGCGCTCCGACATTCGCCAGCAGCGCGCCTACCAGTTCATCGCTCAACAGCTCATTCCATGGCGCACGCACATCTTCGAACTTTCATCTCAAATTTCCTCCCTGAACGAACAAAGGCTCGCCCGCGAAAGCCTGGCCGTCGCCACGCGCTTTCAATCGCTGGAATCCCGGATTGTCTGGCTCGTTGCTCTCGCTCTAATCGCCGGGATCCTCATATCGCTCGTATGTGGCTGGTATATTCTTCGCCTCGAGCGCCAAGCCCGCCAGCGCTATCAAGCCCTGGCTCGCAGCCGTCTCGAACTCGAGGGCCTGTCCAGTCGCCTGGTCGAAGCGCAAGAGGAAGAGCGCCGCTCGATCTCGCGCGAACTTCACGATGAAGTGGGCCAGTCGCTCGGCGCGCTTCTCGTTGAAGTGGGCCAGCTCTCCAAACTTGTTCCGCCGGAAGACCGTGTAACGCAAGCGCAAATCGCTCAGATAAAATCAGTCGCCGAAACTGCCGTCAAATCCATCCGCGATATTGCTCTTCTTCTGCGTCCTCCCATGCTCGACGATCTCGGGCTCGTCCCGGCCCTCGAATGGCAAGCTCGCGAAATTTCCCGCCACAGCGAGATGGAAGCGGAAGTTCATTCCGAAAACGTCTCCGAAGATCTTAGCGACGAAACAATAGTCACCATCTACCGACTCGTGCAGGAGGCGCTGAACAACGCCGCGACGCATGCCTCCGCCAAGAACGCAAAAGTAACGGTCGTCCAGGGCACGGACAAAATCACCGTGGCAATCATGGACGATGGTCACGGTTTCGATCCCGAACGCCAGCGTGGCATGGGCATTCTCGGCATGGAAGAGCGGGTCCGGCGCTTGGGCGGCAACCTCACAATCGAATCTGCTGCAGGCAAGGGCACGGCCCTCAAAGCTCACCTGCCACTCCATTCCGCGGATTCTCCGTGAATCGGCCATGAAAAAAATTCGCATCCTCCTCGCCGATGATCACAAACTCATGCGTAGCGGCCTCCGTCTGCTCGTCGAGCAACAACCAAATCTTACGGTCGTCGGCGAAGCCAACGACGGCAGAGAAGCAGTGTCTCTCTCCAAATCCTTAAAGCCCGACGTAGTCGTCATGGATATCGGCATGCCCAATCTGAACGGCATCGAAGCAGCGCTCCAAATCACTCAAGCCAATCCGGATATTTCCGTGGTCATCCTGAGCATGCATTCGGATGAAAGCTACGTTCTGCGCGCTTTGAAATCCGGCGCCAAAGGCTATCTCCTTAAAGATTCCGCCGAATCCGATCTAATCAAGGCCGTTCACGCCGTCGCTGACGGGAAGTCTTTCTTCAGCCCCGCCGTCAGTAAAGTCCTGCTCGACGACTACGTACGCAAGCTCAGGCGCAGCGGCGCCGAAGATGTCTACGACCTGCTTACCCCTCGCGAGCGCGAAATCCTTCAGCTCATCGTCGAGGGTAAATCCAATAAAGACGTCGCCAATCTCCTGAATCTCAGCGTATACACCGTCGAGAGCCATCGTTCCAATTTCATGGAGAAATTAAATTTGCGCGGCATTCCCGAACTGATCCTTTTCGCCGTCCGCAGAGGCATCATCTCCTAAGTCCAGCGCCCCAAGTATTGTGCACTGAACTTTGCGCTCTTATCTGCGGCTTCTTTAGTTCCAATCTCTCCCTCTACCCAATCGTCGGCCTGCAATATCCCTGCTGCCAGGGAGAATCACCTCCCTCTCCCATCGCGTCCTATTGAGTGGAACCGAAACAGCAGCAACCCCCTGACTCGCCGGTTGCAGCGAATCGCGTTTGAAACAAGAGAGGAAATATGAAATCAATTACAAGCTTGCTGAAATCCAAGCCCGCAATTCTTACGCTTGGTTTTGTTCTGGGCGCGGCGGGTTTGGGCCTGGCCCACACCACGGAAAAATCGGTGTCCACAAATCCTCCCGCCACCCTAAAGCTGGCAAGCGCCAACGAGGGCCTGGCGAAGGGCAGTTACGCTCCGCTCGTTAAAGAAGTCTTGCCTTCCGTCGTCAACATCTCTTCCTCGAAAGTCGTGCACAACCGCATGAGCTCCGATGAAACGCCGATGGATCCATTCTTCCGCCAGTTTTTTGGCGACGATGGAAATGGCCGCTTCAATGTCCCCAAGGATTCCCGCGAGAATGCTCTCGGCTCGGGCGTCATCGTCAGCCCGGAAGGCTACGTCCTCACGAACAATCACGTTGTCGACGGCGCCACGGACATTCGCGTCACTCTTGCTGACAAGCGCGAGTTCCAGGGGCATATCGTCGGCACGGATCCAAAAACCGACATCGCCGTTCTGCGCATTGACGCAAAGAATCTCGATCCCATCACCATCGGCAACTCCTCCAACGTTCAAGTCGGAGACATCGCGCTCGCCATCGGCGATCCATTCGGCGTCGGCGAGACCGTCACCAAAGGCATTATCAGCGCCACCGGCCGCGGCAATCTTGGCATCGAGGATTACGAGGATTTTCTTCAAACCGATGCTCCCATCAATCCCGGAAATTCCGGCGGCGCGCTCATCAATGACCGCGGAGAACTGGTCGGCATCAACACCGCCATTCTTTCTCACGGTTCCGGCGGCAGCCAGGGAATCGGCTTCGCTATCCCGTCCGACCTCGCTCGCCAGGTCATGAACGAAATCCTGAAAAACGGGCATGTTACCCGCGCTTATCTGGGCATCTACCCGCAAGACGTAACTCCGGCGATGGCCAAAGCGTTTGGTGAAAAGCAGTCGGAAGGCATCGTTGTTGGCGACGTCACAGCGGATAGCCCTGCGCATGTAGCGGGTATTCAGCGCGGCGACATCATTCTAGATGTCAACGGCAAGCCCGTAACAGACAGCAATCAGCTCCGTATGAACATTTCGATGATGCAGCCCGGCACGGAAATCACGCTGAAGTTCCTCCGTAACGGCGACATGCGTGATGCCACCGTCAAGCTTGCTGAAATGCCCACGCAAACCGCACAAGTCAGCCCGAACGGCGACGAAGGCGGCAACAAGTCATTGAGCGGCGTCGAAGTTTCGAACCTCAATGCCGACATCGCTCAGCAACTCGGCGTCCCCGCGACAACCAAAGGTGTCGTCGTCACCAACATCGACCCGGCAAGCCAGATGGCCGACTCCGGATTGCAAAAGGGCGACGTCATCCAGGAAGTCAACCATCAGCCCGTCAACAACGTTGCCCAGTTCCAGAGCGCCGTCCGCAAGGGCGGAGACACTCCTCTTCTTCTCGTGAACCGCGGCGGCACTACCCTCTTCATCGCTGCCTAACTCATATCCGTCGCTCTCTATTTCCGGCGTCAGCCAGCAATGGCTGACGCCGCACCAGGAGCAGCAGTCAATGCAACTCACAGCTCAACGAGCCGCCTGCCATCCCTTTGGGCGCGCCAATGCTCCGAGCTACTAACTCCGTAGCCCAAAGATGGTGGTGCCGGGTTATGCTGCGCCTCTACAAAAGCCAGCGAAGCAAAGTAACGGTCAGCCTGACGCGGACTCTCTGTTGTTGATGAGCGACATCATGTGCTCGGGATAGCGCTGGCCAGAAGCCGTGCCAGGCGGGGCGGCTTCATCGATGCGGCGCAGGTCCTCTACGGAAAGCTTCACGCTGAGTGCACCGAAGTTTTCTTCCAGATACTTGCGGCGTTTCGTACCAGGGATGGGGATGATGTCTTCGCCCTGCGTTAGAAGCCACGCAAGGGCGAGTTGACCCGGCGTGCAATGTTTTTCCTTCGCGATGGAGTCGACGCGAGCAACTAAATCGAGATTCTTCTGAAAATTCTCTCCCTGAAATCTGGGCGAAAAGCGGCGGTAGTCGTCGGAGGCGAGGTCGTCTAAGTGCTTGATCTGACCGGTGAGAAAGCCGCGGCCAAGCGGGCTATAAGCTACGAAAGCGATCCCTAACTCGCGCGTGGCCGAGAGAATCTCATCCTCTGGATCGCGGCTCCACAGCGAATATTCGGATTGTAGCGCGGCAATGGGATGAACCTTGTGGGCGCGACGAATCGTTTCCGCGGACGCTTCGGAGAGACCGATGTAACGGATTTTTCCTTCGCGGACAAGTTCTGCGAGCGCGCCGGCTGTTTCTTCGATGGGAGTCTTGGGATCGACGCGATGCTGGTAGTACAAATCGATGGTGTCGACGCCGAGGCGCTTGAGGCTGGCTTCGCAGCAGGAGCGTACGTAAGCGCGGGAGCCGTTGACGCCGCGGAGAGTGGCGTTGGCTTTGTCACGCACGATCCCGAATTTGGTGGCAAGAAAGACGGTGTCGCGAACACCGCGAATGGCTTTGCCGACGAGAATCTCGTTATCGCCGCAGCCGTAGACGTCGGCAGTGTCGAGAAAAGTCACGCCCAGCTCGAGAGAGCGGTGTATGGTGGCGGTGGATTCGGCGTCGTCACGCGGGCCATAGAATTCGGACATGCCCATGCAGCCCAGGCCGAGCGCAGAAACCAGGGGGCCATTTTTCCCAAGTTGACGTCGGTGCATTTGGTTGACTCCAGATGGATTCCAGCGATTGGATGTGGCGCGGAGCAAAGCGGGTACATGTCTTGTGAAGAGCGACAGTCGCGGACTTTTGGGCGTGGTGCAGGACGAATTGCTTGAAAACGCTGGGGGAACTGGTGACAGAATGGGGCAGCGGAGAAGTTGGATGAGGAGGGGGCGATGCGGGAAACGAGGCGCGGATTCTTGAGAGCGTTGGCCACGGCGGCAACTTGTTCTGTCGTGACAGATGTATCTGTGTTCGCACAAGTGCGAAAGAATAATCCCTTTCCAACGCCGCCTCAGGCGGCGGAGACTCAGAACCCAGCGGAGGCGGCAGCGGCAAAATCCGACCCTCAGAAGGCGAAGAGAGCGGCGCTGCAACAGAACGAAAAAGAGTTTCGTACGGATGTCGATCAGCTGTACCGGTTGGCGAGCGAGCTCAAGGAGGAAGTTGACAAGACGCTGACGACCGATGTGTTCTCCGTACGGATGTACAGAAGGACCGAAGAGATTGAGAAGCTTGCGAAACAGTTGAAGGCGAAAGCGAAGGGATAATGCTTGGTAAGTGGTTACAGGAGGCAGGGACACAAGAGGTCGAGTTGCACAAAGGGTGAGGATCGCTAACAAGCTCCAAATGGGATCGAATGAATAAGGTGAATATTCGAATCAGAAAGGCCAGGGCCGCGGACGTTCCTGAGTTGCGAGAGCTGATTGCTGCGTCCGTACGCGAACTTCAGGCTGCGGACTATACGCCCGCGCAGATGGAAGGCGCACTGGAAACGGTTTTCGGAATAGATAACCAGTTGATTGCGGATGGTACTTATTTTGTGGCTGAGGTTAGGGCTTTGGATGCGGAATTGGAAACGGAGAAGACATACGCAGGAAAACATTCTGGATCGGAATGGGTCATAGCCGGTTGCGGAGGTTGGAGCAAGCGCAAGACGCTATATGGAAGCGATCATTGGACGGGGCGAGAAGACGCGCTGCTGGAGCCTCAGCGCGACGCCGCGAAGATTCGAGCGTTCTTTATTCATCCCGCGTGGGCGCGACGTGGGATAGGTAGCAGAATTCTTGAGGCAAGCGAAATCGCGGCCAGTACGGCAGGTTTTACAAGCTACGAAATGGGCGCGACGCTGACGGGGGCGAAGCTCTTCGGGACGAAAGGCTACGTTGCGGCAGAAAATATTGAGGTTCCTCTGAAGAATGGGGCCTCGCTTCCCGTGATTCGCATGTCAAAGCGGGCATAGCGAAAGAACCACCAGGTCAAATTCTCCGCCAACTAGAACAACGGCCCGCCTCAGAGAGCGGGTTCCACAGTTTGATCCCGGCGGTCCCGATTCTTGCATGAAATGCCAATCAGCTGCCCATGATGAAGAGGGGCTTGTTTTGAAAGCTGAAGAACTGCGGGCGGAGTCGCTCGGTGTTGTAGTGCTCCTTGATGTCAACAACTTTCTTGGTGGAAGTAATGGTTTCAATGGGCATGTTGCCGTAGCTACCGTTGTGGAGAACGACGAGGCGGCCATGGTCGCCTTTGAGGAGCAATTCAAGAGCGATATTGCCGTAGGCCATAGGGACGATGGAGTCCACCACATCGGGATCACCACAGCGGGCCAGATATCCGAGCTTCTGGTTGACAATATCCACGGTTTTGCCCTTGTTGAATTTTGCGGAGAGCTGCTTGACTCGGTCGGAGACGAGATCGCCGATGCCGCCTAGTTTTTTGTGGCCATAAGCATCCGCGGTGTCGCTCTCAAAAACCATTTCGCCGCCTTCGAACATCGCACCTTCCGAAACAAGAACAGTCGAGTAGCGGCTGGGATTCTTGTTGCGGTCATGGACGAGAAGTTCGGTGAGCCGCTCGATATCGAATTTGTACTCGGGGATCACACAGCGGTTGGCAGCGCCGGCCATGGTGGGAAGCATGGCAGTGTAACCGGCATAGCGGCCGAAGACTTCGATGACCATGAACCGCTCGTGAGAGCCTGCCGAGGTGCGAAGGTCATTGACAAGCTGCAACGTTCGAGTGACGCAAGTACTGAAGCCGATGCAGTAGTCGGTGCCGGGAACATCGTTGTCCATAGTCTTGGGAATGGCAATGACTTTGAATCCCTCTTTGTGGAGGCGGACCCCGTAGCTGAGGGTGTCATCGCCACCGATAGGAATGAGCGTGTCAATGCCCAGCCATGCGAGGTTTTTAAGAATTTCGGCGGTGAGATCATTTTTTTCGGCGTTGAACGCACCCTTTAGATGAGCGGGAACGCCAGACTTGCTGACGCGGCCGGGATTTGTGCGCGAAGAGTGGAGAAAGGTGCCACCCGTGCGTGCGGCGCGATCGACGACTTCCTGCGTGAGGATAATGAAATTGTCGGAATTGTCGTAGTCCTTCTCTCGGATCATTTCGACGAGGCCGGCCCATCCATGTCGAAAGCCGATGACCTGGTAGCCTTCGTGAAGCGCGCGGATGGTGACGCCGCGAATAGCGGGATTCAAGCCAGGGACATCACCGCCTCCGGTGAGGATTCCGATGACGCCTTTTTTGGTGTTGATGTTTGCCATGATGCTGAGCCCTTTCCGAGAAATAGTGGATCGACAATTATCCATGCGCGGCAGATATATAGGAAGCGTGGTGCGAGGGAAGAATGCAAGCTGCCTCCCCTGCGCGGTTTCGCCCCACTCACAGCTGAATTTGCGTGCCGAGGACGCCGAGGAGCTTGGCGAGCCAGGAGTTGAGCGCGGGCCAAGCTGGGCCGGTGACAAGGTTGCCATCGACGAGGGCGTCAGTCATGGGAAGACTGACGTAAGTTCCGCCGGCGATAGTGACGTCTGGACCGGTGGCCGGATAGGCGCTGCACTTCTTACCTTTGAGGACGCCGGCGACAGCCAGAATTTGCGGAGCGTGGCAGATGGCGGCGAGGGGTTTGTTGGCTTTCGAGAAATGATGGACGATCTCGATGACTCGAGGGTTAAGGCGAAGATATTCCGGCGAGCGGCCGCCGGGCAGGATCAGCGCGTCATAGTCCTCGGGCTTGACCTGGTCAAAGGTTGCGTTGAGTTCGAAATTGTGACCGCGCTTTTCGGTGTAGGTTTGATCACCTTCGAAATCATGGATGCAGGTCGGCACGAATTCGCCGGATTTCTTTCCGGGGCAAACGGCGTGAACAGTATGCCCAACCATCAGAAGAGCCTGGAACGGGACCATCACTTCGTAGTCTTCAACGTAATCGCCAACAAGCATAAGAATGGATTTTTTGGACATGAGGCCTCCACGGGGATTGTAACTGAGGAAGAGGATTGGCCCAAGCGAGGCAAGAAGTGCCCGGAAGCGAAAAGCGTAGAAAACTGCTGGGCATCTTAACGATGCGGGAAAAAGGGAAGATTTGGTGATCGGGAGAAACGCGTCTCAAATCGAGACGGAGAGATTTAAAACGATTGAACATTGAGATGGAAACACAAGACGAGGATGGCTGAAAGTGTCGTCGCCCCACGCCGAGGCTCTCCCTAAGTCCATGAATCCAGAGAACGTACGAGAAATTTCGCATCAGCGCAGCTTTGCGAACAGTCTGGCTTGCTAAATGCAAATAGTTGGGTGGCGTTAACTTCGCCGGACTATCCGGCTTCAAGGACATGATGGTGAAAAGAGCTAAGAGAATATTCGTGCTGTGTCTACTCGCCGTTGTCGCCGCGGCAAGTTTGGGGACATTTTCGCTTCGCGCCCAAGAGGGGGACATTGCTGGATCGAAACGCAAGGTCAAGGTGCTGGGAAAACCTCAGTACCCTGATCTCGCCAGAAAGTTAAACCTTTCTGGCGTTGTGAAAATTGAGGTAACCATAGGGGCGGATGGCAAGGTAAAGAGAACACGCATCGTCGGCGGTCATCCGGTGTTGGCCGCGGAAGCGGAGCGAGCGGCCACGCAAAGCGAATTCGAGCCCGGTCCAAAGGAAACAACCGAGGTGATTGAATTTAAGTTCGGCTCTCAATGAGCAACTGGACTTGTGTAATAAAACGGGCGGCTGTCCTTGAATAGGACAACCGCCCGTTTCATTTCCAATCGAAATTACTGTGCGTGAGCAGAAGAAACCACAACAGGTTCCGCTGAATCCTGAATGGTGAGCATGTCGGTGCGCACCTTTTCCCACTCCAACAAATTGAGGCCATAGGAAGTGAATAGCTTCCGGATGCGCGCGGAGTCCCAATTGAGGACTTTTTCGAGCACTGGGACGAGAACGCTCATGGCGTTGTCGCTGAGGACGGTGCGCTTCGCGACGCGAGAGATGAACTTGGCTTCGGAAACGGCGATGGTGAGGCCGTCGTGCTGGTTGATGTGCATCATCACCGGAAGATCAGAGCTTCCGTCGCCCATGTAGATGATGTGGTCGTGGCTGATGCTGAGTTCGGCTCGGCGCTCTTCGAGAATAGTGATTTTGCCCCATCCAGCAGAGGCGCGAATGATGGATTCGACTTCACCGGAAGTCTCGTTGTAGCGGAAACGGGTACCGAAAATATTTTGCGGCGGCACAATTCCTTCGAGCGCGGATTGAATGATTTCCTGCGGAGCCGCCGAGATCACGTTGAAATGAAACTTGTAGCCCTCTGCGAGATTTTC
Source organism: uncultured Acidobacteriota bacterium (assembly GCA_963718945.1). GTDB lineage: Bacteria > Acidobacteriota > Terriglobia > Acidiferrales > UBA7541 > Acidiferrum. Next base: position 271,249 of record CAVRAJ010000007.1, read on the forward strand.
TAGCGCGCGCGCAAATAGGGCAACGTTGTGCTTCAGACGAATGCGCTTGCCGGTTTCGACGAGGTGCTCGCTTCGAACGCGACGGAATTCCGGGTCGTGCAGAATCAGATAGCTTAGTTCGGCGCCCTGCTGGACGAGGTTCATGGACGCAAGGCCTTTGACCTTGTCGTGGAATCCGTGAAAACCGATAAGCTCGGAGAGCACTACTCCCGAGTCGTTGAAACTGAGTGTCTGGTCAAAGTCACTTGCCAGAAGATACTGCTTAAGCATGTTCTAGCACTCCTTCTTGCTTTCTTCTTAAATGTTCGCCGTCAGCAGGCTTGGCCCGCCCTGGATGCGGTGCCGGAACCCCCCTACCTTCTACGATAGCCTTGTTCCCTAGGGGGACCCCACGAATTATTTTGATGGGTGCTATGCGTCAAAAGCGTTAACGAACCATTATACCTCGATTAGATGTGCCCTACCGTTAAAGGATACAAAGGAAAGGAGATGGGTATCTTTTTGTACACCTGAAATGAGCAAGACGAGTGTCTATAATGAGATACCGATAGCAAATAAAAAGCGAAGAAATTGCTGGAGGGCATCGAGAGAGGAAATCTCAGAGGCCCAAGGCCTTCATTTTGGGTTCCTCGTAGGCCCCGTCCTCGCCGGGGTAGCGGAGGCGGGCCGGAAAGCGGCCGGTCTCCTTGGCCAGCGCCCACACAAGGCTCTCGCCTGCCGGAAGGGTTTTAGGGACGCTGCGGAAAACTTCGTCTTGATAGGCGAGGGAGGCATCGATCCATTGCCAGCCGGCAGTTTCGAAGGCGGTCATTACGTCGGGGAGGACGAGGGCATTGAGCGAGTTGTAGTGAATCAGCAACGTATGGCGAATGTCGCGGCCGAGGACGTCGATCGCAAGCTGGCGGTAGAAGGAAGCGCGGTCAAGCAAATGGGCAATGAGGTAGTCGCGATAGGGCTTCACGCTGGCGTTGGGCTCTTTGGCCAAGCGATCGCCCATGCGTTCGTTGACGTACCAATCGGAGGTGTCGATGGTGACGTGGCCGACGCGGTAGCCGCTTTCTTTGAGGAGCGCTCGAAAGCGGTCGCGTTTGTCGGCAGTGTCCCCTTCTTTCAAGAACGGATAGCGAAAGAGAAGGGTCTTATTCTGATACGAAGCAATGATCTTTTCATTTTTGAGGAAATCGACGGCGAAATCAGCATAGCTCGTGTGACCGCAATAATTCAGGTGGGAATAGGAATGATTGCCGATCATGTGGCCGGCTTGATCCCAGGCAGAGAGGAGCTTGGAGCCTTCGGATTCATCAACGCGCATGCCACAAACGAAAAGAGCGGCTTTGATGCCGCGGCCATCGAGAGCTTTCAAGATGCGCGAATTGGCATCGGCCCATTGGAGGCCAGTGTCCAGCTTCAGCCTGGGGTCGTCCATAGTGATGGCGAGTTGCGGAGGCTGAGGGTCGGAATGGGGCTTTGAGATGGGAGATTGATAGGATGTCATTGCGTGGAGCGAGTTTGCGAAAAATGGAACGCAAGAAACAGCGGAAACTGACTTGAAAGCGGAAGATAGGAATTTGCGTCGATTCATGGTCATAACCTCAGAAGAAAGAATTGAGCCACGAGCGGGCTCGTGCAATTGCGGTATCCAAAGAACTGAACGAACTTGAGGAGGAAGATGTACTGGGCTTAGGGCGCTGGCGCCCTGCGGGCTCATCGGTGACGGAGTAGAACGCGCCATCTTCAGAATGAAGATAGAGCCGCTGTGTTTCCGCACGATTGAGAGGGCGGGCGCCCCGGCGGCCGAAAACGGCCAGTTGGTTGCCGGATTCATCGACAGCCCGGTCGCGGTCGATCCCCTTGGAAATTACGAGAGCGGGGCCTCGAGTGCGCGCCGTGGCAATTAGCTTTGGCATGGGGCGCGGGCTGAAGCCGGAGAAGTGCGCAGGGTCGTCCCACGGGGAAACAATTTGCAAAACGCGAAGGCCATTTTCCCCGTCTGCGACGAAGGCGTAGGCGCTGCCGGCGACCATGCCGATTTTTACGTCGTTGACGTCATTGAGCTGGCCATTGGCGGTGAAGAGTTGATCTAGCTTTGGAGCGGCCGGTTGTTCCACGTCGACGAGGGCGAGGCCTTGCTTCCCTGCCGAAACGTAGGCGTAGGTGCGGGCGACGTAGACATTGCGGGCGTCTTCAAGATGCACGAGGGCGTTGGCGATGGGCTTGGGTTGGGCAAGATTGGTAACGTCGAGGACTTTGAGTCCGTCCCGATCTGCGACGAAGGCGTAGCGGAACTGCACGGCGATGGCGCGAGGGGCGTTGAGATCGGGAGCAGCGATTGTGGAAGTGACGCGAGGGGCGAGAGGACTATCGAGATCGACTACGACAAGAGATTTGTCCGTGAGGATATAGGCGTAAGTGCCGGCGATGGTGATGGCGCGCGCGCCGGTGAGGACGCCGTTGGGATTGAAGGCGAGGGCGCGTTTGAGGAAATTGTTGGCGGGATTGCCGTCGAGGAGTGTGCCGACGCCAGGGCTGCTGGATTTCAGATCAGGATTCCCAATGACGACGAGACCTTCTTCTTTATCGGCGACATAGAGAAAGCCATAAAGAAGATGGATGGGCTGTTCTTCGTTTTCGGGGAGACGCTGACGGAGCGGATCAACGCCGAGAGTGGTGGGTGAGGCGACGGCTAGGGCGTTTTTGGTAGGCACGAAGAAGCGCTGACCAATCGGAGAGACGGGCGCCGTGCTTATGCGCTCGGAGAAGTCTTTGTTGTCGATGTTAGCGATGTCATAGATGCGAAGGCCGCCGGGGCCAGTTGCAGTGTAGGCGTATTCGCCGCGGGCTTGCACATCGAGAACATTGCCTTCGTGGCGGATAGAAGTTGAGATCTCGCGATTCCGAGCGACGAACTTCTTGTAATCATCAGGATAGGCGACACGTTGGAGATCGCTGCCATAGATAGCTTCGGGCTCATCGTGCTCCGCGACAGCCACGGCTTCGAGACCTTTGTTGCCCGTGGCGACATAAATGTAGCGGCCCATGAAATTCATGAAGTTCGTACCTTGCAGCAGGAGCTGGGCCATCCAGGCATTGTTGTCGTTGGCGGCCGAAACATGGCAATCGCTGCACTGCTTCGTTTCCGTGGCGCGAACGGTGTGCGGAACAAACGTACTGAACGCCTGCCCTGAGAAGCCGGGAGCGGAGATGGTTTGCTGCGTATAGTAGAGCCAGTCGCGGTTCGCATTTTGCGAACTGACGAGGATGGCGCAGGAAGAACGCGCGGGAGCGATGCGGTGGCCGGTGACGGTGCCGTCGACGCCAAGCATGTAGGTGTCGTCGCGAAGCACCTGAAAGTTGTAGCTGGTGTAATTGCGCGTGGTGAGGCCTTCATTGTGCAGCATGGGATTGCGCGCGTTGGAGGTCATTTGCAAATGGCAGCCGAAGCAGGTGGGCGCCCAGGAAGTGTGGCAGGAGTAGCAGGTCATGGAGGAATTGGCGTGGGCAAGATGTTCGTCGTCTTGCGGCATTTGCGCCGCGACTGTGCCGTTTTTGGTCATTAACTTGGCGCGAAACGATTTCATGCTGAAATGCACGTTGCCGGGAGTGACGGAATCGAGCGTCTGAACGATTTCCCATTCTTTGTTCTGTTCGGACATGGAGCGCTGAATCAAGGCGCCATCGCCACGCCATTCGAAACGGCGAAGACCCCACGGCGTCCGCAGTGTGTCAAGGTGGCGCCCTCCTTCGGGAGCGGCAGGCCCGGAAGCGATCAGCGTGGCTTTGTTGCGAATTGTGCCGTGGCAATCGATGCAGTCGATTTCAACCGCAGCGCGCGCCTCGCCGTAGATTTTCCCATTGCCGTGATTGTCCTGGGCAAAATGGCAGTCGTTGCACTGCATTCCTTTTTCGAGGTGGATGTCGGCGAGATGGACCGCCTTTGAGAAGCGCTGCGGATCTTCGAACGGAATTTGATTGCCGTCCTTGTCGAGCCAGTTGCCTTTGCGGTCGTGCTTGAAAACGGAGCGAAAGACCCAGCCGTGGCCGTGGAAGTCGGCAAATTGCGTGGTTTTCAATTTCGCGTTGAATTCGGGGCTGCCGAGATTATCGAGAAATTTTTCATCGCTCCAAAGGCCGCGGGCAGCGGCGGCTTCGGGGTTGCGCAAAAAAGATTGATAGCGCTGTTCCTCGGTCGGATTGCGTTGCCGCGGCGGATACATTTTGTCGCCGTCACTTTCGTTGTCCCACCAGGTTAGGCCGAAATAGGTGGTGAGCATGTTGGCGCCAGGATGAATGTGGCAGACCATGCACTGACTTGAGGGGATGGAGCGCGTGAAAGCGTGTTTGATGGGATGGCCGGGCTCGTTCTTGGGAATGGTCGGGTCGGAAGAGTCGCTGAAACCGGAATTTCCGAATTGCGCGTAAGCGCCGGAATGCGCTGGGTCGCGATCGTTTGCGTAAATAACGTGGCACGCCGTGCAGCCGCTGGCGCGATAATCGCCAGGATGATCGTTCGTACCAGGCAGCGACATGACGGGATCGACTAGACGCGTTTTTTGAAGGCCGAGGAATACGGGATCGGTTCGGAGTTCCGTGCCAAGACCGCGGTCGCTGAGCTTGTCATCGGGCTTGCCGGGATCTTCTTCGCGATTGGGATTGCCGAGCTCGGACCTCCTTTCGCCGCCGCGCTCGAATACGCGAAGGACATTTCCAGGCTGGGAAGTTTCCCAACGATACAGGGGATCGAGCTCGGCGAGCACGCCCTTGGTGCGCGTCTCTTCGGGCGTGGGAGTCGGAAAGGTTTTGATGGATTGCGGCTGGCCGTCGCGATCGTAGCTTTCGCCGAAATGAGTATCTTTATAGGGATAGCCGCCGTTGTTGTAGAGAGCCGCGCCCCAGAGCAGGCCGGTATGGGTCATCATGCTTGTTGAAGAGGCGCGAACTTCCTGAGCGTGGCAGCCGGCGGCGCCGCAAGTCTCTGGCGCAACGCGAAGATCGCCGGGATTCGCAAACTTGATGAATTCAGGAGATTCTTTGAGCCATTTCGCATAGGTGCGTTCCGGAAGAGCAGAGCGGTCCTTGAAGCTCGGGTCGCGAGGCTGGACGTGAGCTCGTTCCTTTGCGGCGATGTACTCGGCAGAATTTGGCGCAGGGCCGCTGGAAACAGAGACCGAAGAGTTGCCACCGTGGCAATCGGTGCAGCCTAGAAAAACGGTTTTCGTCGGGTGCATCGTGGGTTCGTCGGTCGAGGTATGGCAAGAGATGCAGCCTGACGATTTGCGATCGGCTTCTTCTTGGGATTGGCCGCGAACCTGCGTCGCATCTTGCTTCGCTTGAACTTTCGCCGACGACTCAGCGTAGAGAACAAGGAGAAAAGATAACGCAGAGATGCAAAGGACGCTGAGGTTTCGCAGAGACGAGCGATCGAATGTGCGCGGCGAAATCATGCGTTGCGTTTCCTCAGAAAGTAAACTTCATGGAGCCGAAAAGCGAGAAGAGTGTGCGGCTCGTGTAGATATCCTTGAACCCGTCGCCAGGCTGCAAGGCGGAAGCGCCAGCTGTGAGAATGATGTTTTCCGTGAGCTGTGGGCGATAGGTCACGCCGATGCCGAAGTCTTCGCCGATACTGTGCCGGACTGGGGATTCAAACAACAGATACTCGAGCGCCTCGGTGCGTTCAAAGCGCAGATAGTTGAAATTGGCAAACCCCTTGAGCTTGGGAGTGATGTCAAAATCTGCACCGGCGTTTGCAACAAAGATGCCGGGATTGACGAAATTAGATTGACCCTCTTCCTTGGTGGAGCGAAGAGACGGAATCAGACTGCCGTCGGTGGTGAGCGACACTCCAGAGCCAAGAAGACGAATGTCTTCGCGATTCCAGAAGCTGAAGATACCGCCGGCGAAATTTGGCAGATCTTCGATGGCGTCGAAGCCGCGGGCGCGGCCGTCGCGCGGGCTTGCGTCGCCGGAGGTGTAGAACGTGGAAACGCGGTAGCGAATCCAGTCATGGTCGTAAGAGAACTCGACGGCGGCCATCTGGGCGTTGACGGTGACGGGGCGCCCGCTGATGGGATTGAAAGTATCCTCGCCTATAGCCTGATAAAAAGCGTGCGTGAGATTGATGCGGCGGATGTGGCCGCTGCCGAGCCAGCCGAAATAGCCGACGCGAATGCCGTGCGCGAGAGGCCCGCCACCGGGGGCTTGAACGACGATGCTGCCGATAGGCGCGGGCCGCACAAGAAAGCCGTTGTCGTCGTAATGGACGCTCGGGTCATCTTTGTTCCAGGCCGCGACAAATTCCGCGGTGTAGCCGGGAAGGAAAAGATCCTGGACATAAACATTGGCTAGAACTACTTGTTGGTGGCGGCGGTCAAATGTGTTTAGGCCGCTGTTGGTATTCTTTTCGAGGAGTTGAAAATACGTTGCGTTGTACTCGATTCGATCGCTACGCAAATCGCCAAAAATGCGCAGGCCGGGCTGCTCGTCAACAAAAAGGAATCCGCGGAAATCGGCGTTGAATTGCTGAATGCCGGCGCGGGCAGAGATGAAATCGTAGTTGTCGCTCAGATCATGGAGCTTCACTTCGACAAAGGCTTCTTGAAAACCGAGGTGGTCGTCGAAGCGATTGATGCCAGCGCGCACGCTGGGACTGACGATGCCAAGTTCGCGAACATCCAAATCATTGAGGCTGAGTTCCGGCGTGATACGGATGCGCCAATCGACAGGCTTGAACGATGCGTCGCCATGAAAAAGATCAAAGCTGAAGCGCAAAGTTTGATCGAAGAAAGCCTGCTCGCCGCGACCAAAAAAACCTGAACTGCCGGGTTCCGCGGCGCTGACGCCGCTGGGCGAAGGGACGCGACGGCCATCGAAAAAGGTTTCCGACGAAGCGGTGATGTTCAGGAAAATCTGCTGCCCCAGTAGTTCGGGCCAAATGGGCTCGTCGCCTTTGAAGCGGTTGCGATTGAAAGGGTCGTACCAGTGCGGCTTGGTGTAGAGGTACTCACCCTTCTGCGGGTAGCGTCGATAGTCCGGCTGATTGAGGGCCCAGCGATTGGGCACCACGTTGAAGATGTCGGCGACGGGAGGCAGGTATTCCGGCGCGAGTTCCGCGATGTACTTGGGATCGGAATCGAGGCGATGACGAAACTCACGATGGCTGCCGAGCGCGGGCGATGAGCCAGGCGGTAGGGCGGGACCAAGCTCGGGGAGCCGCGGAAGACGTGAGCGAAATGCGGCGCTGCTGGTGCTGATCAGAGAAATCTCCAGCGTGGCGACTTCATTGGCGTTGAGCGCAAGATCGGGAATTCCGAAGGGAGCGTATCCCTCGGCTTCCACGCGAAATTCGTAGTGGCCGGGCGATAGAAGCAAGATGCGGAAGACGCCTTCAGCGGACGAGCTGGCGCGCACAATTTGTCCGGTCTGCAAATTGCGGAGCGTCAGTTGAGCCGAAGCCACCGGCCGCGATTCTGTGGGGGAGATAGCTTCGCGCAGGACGCCATCGACGGCGGCGGTTGTCAAAGCCTGCTGGCGGGGGATGCGCTGCGCAGGCGCTGCTTCGCTGGATTTTTGCAGCGTGGCTTGTCCCCCGGACGCGCTTTGGGCTTGCTGCCCAGGCGTGGACTGTTGCCCTTCGCATGCGCTCCCCGTGGCAAGAAAAGCCAGCAGCAGGCCAAATCCGGCGCGAATCGAGAGACTGACGCGTCGAGAGCTTCGCGAAGAGAGAGAGAGCATGCCTGCGGCCTGGGAGAATTTGCGCAAGTAAAAGGAATCGCATTCTAGCTAACAATATCGCGCAGCAGCGGGCAACCCATTTCCGCAATGGATGAACACAGTGCGATAACACTTCGAACGGGGCGCAATTGTTCACCAATAGGAATCGGGTGCGCCGCGAAGGATTGAGGGGCGCGGAGAGGCGTGTTACTAAGGAAGATACCCATCATGCAAACGGAACACTCGATTCGGAGGCCGGTCGCGGCACACCGCGCCCTGGAACGGCGTCGAAAGACGCTGGCAGTGGCTATTTTGCTGGCGTTGGGCGTTGCCGGCGTTCTGGCGCTGCTGCTGGTGAGCTGCGGCGGTGGGAGCACTGCGCCCGTGTCTCCTCCCCCGGTTGCGGCCGTGGAACCGCTGCAAATCGTCGACGTGCAGAACATTGTGCAGGCCGCCGTGAACTCCGCGAATGTCGATATGGTCGTAGCGGTGGTGGACCGGGCTGGATTTGTGCTGGGAGTGTATCGCACACAAAATGCTCCAGCCACGGAGCTCGGGAATTTCGGACAGACGCTCGACGCGAATGATGTAGCCGTCGCCCTCGCCCGAACCGGCGCGTTTTTCAGCAACGATCAGGCGCCACTCTCCTCGCGCACGGTGCGCTTCATCAGCGGAATTCATTTTCCTCCAGGCGTCACAAACCAGCCGACCGCTGCGCTTTACGGGATCGAGAATACAAATCGCGGCTGCACGCTTGTCAGCGGAGCGGCATTCCAAAGCCAGATTCCCCCATCACTTGCCCTAGGCGGCGGATTTGGCCCCGGCGTAATTACTGGCAAAACCGACGCGATGGACTCGGATCCGCTGGCGGTGAATCCCGGCGGCGTGCCGATTTTTTATCAGAATGTTGTTCTGGGCGGCGTCGGAGTGGTTACTTCTTCGATCGATCTCAACCTCGCCGAATATGCGGCGTTTGTTGGATCGACGACACAGCGCACGGGACCGTCCGACACTTTTGGACCAACCCCGGCTGCTCCCGGAACAGTTTCCATCTCAGGAGTCACGCTTCCCTTCGTGACGCAAACGTCGCTGCCCGCGATCGTTACGGCCGGGCCAGTCGCCGGCGGTGGATCGTTTCTGGTTGCACCCGCTAATAGCGCAGGACAACCTCCGGAAGGCGATCTCATCCCGCCTGCAGCGGGACCGCTTGGTGGATTAAGTCCAACGGATGTTCAGAATATTTTGAATAACGCGGAAGCGACCGCGAATCAAACGCGCGCCGCGATTCGTTTGCCGATTGGCGCGCGAGCACGAATGACGATTGCGGTTGCCGACTTGGATGGAACCATCATCGGCTTGCGGCGCATGCAGGATTCGACGGTTTTCAGCATTGACGTGGCGGCAAGCAAAGCGCGCAACATGGTGTATTTCAACAGTTCCGCGCGGGCATCCGCGGATTTGAATGAGGTGCCCATGGGCACCGCCGTCACGAACCGCACGATTAGCTTCGGGACGCAGCCTTTGTTCCCGCCGGGCATTGACGGCACAAGCGCAGGGCCCTTCTTCAATATCTACTTGCAGGACCTGGCAAATCCTTGTACGCAGGGATTCGAGGCAGGACCTCCGAATGTCAACAAGAGCGGCATTGTTTTCTTTCCGGGAAGTGCCGGCTTGTATCGCAATGGCACGCTCGTAGGCGGGCTGGGCGTCAGTGGTGACGGAGTGGATCAGGACGATTACGTGACGAATGGCGGGACACAAGGATTCGAAGCTCCGGCAAGTATTCGAGCGGACCAGATTTCCATCAATGGAGTGCGACTTCCCTACTTCAAGTTCCCGCGGAATCCGACGGACTGACTCTCCACAAGCATTCTAACTGGCGCATCTGCGACTCTACTTGCCAGCGCCGGCTGCGTTGGAAGGATCGGAAGAGCTAGCGGTGTCCACGTCGAGAAACCAAGCGTGAGCGGTATCACCGGGGGCATAGCAGTTGCCGTCTGTGTGATAGCCCGGAGCACAGTGCGCAGTGCGTTCCATCCGACGCGGAGATTGAGCATATTGCCAAAGCGCGGCGTACGGAATCCCTCCAGTTGCCGGGGATGGAGGATTTTGCGGGAAGGTGCAGCCGGGCGAAGGTGGACAGACATCGTTGAAAATGAAATAAACGAAATCGGCTGAGGGAGCATGGGCGCGGATGTCGTCCGCGGTTGCGATCGTGACGCCTGGTTCTTCTTTAGCGCGGATTCCGGAGCAGTACGCGCCAGAACGATAACCTGCTTCTGCGAGACCACTAGCCCAAGCACGCAAATAAGCGTGATACGTCGCGGGCAGGCGGCCACCTTCTTCAATATCAAGAAAAATGATCGCTTGCGCTGGAAAGCCTTCGCTCTTTGCGACCGCAGCCGCGCTGCGCGCGTCTAGGGTCCCCCTCTGCTTTGCTGCCGCTTCGTTCTTGAGTTCGCGGCTCAAAGGGCCGAGATATAGAAGCAAAAAGCCGAAGCCTTGGGAGCGCAGAACGTCGCGCTGGCCGAGCCAAGTGTTCTTCTTTTCGCCGGTAGGTGGGCTGAGCCAGTAGCTGCTGAAGGAGAATATTTTTCGCAAAGCCGGAAGCGCATCTTTGCCAGGGAAAATGTTGAGATCGAAGCCAAGATAGGCGCGCGGCGCTTGCTGCTCCTGCGAGTTGGGCTGAGTGCTCGCTCGGCAAGAGAACAGGAGCAGCACAGCGGCAACGACAGAAATAGACAAGAATGAAAGGCCGGCCTTCACTTTGGTCACGGCATCCAGAATGCCAGAAGAGGTTTGCAGAGGCTAGCCTTCGCGGAGTTTGTGGCCAGCAAGGTTGCCGAGGCCATCGTAAGCCGCGTACTTGTAGGTCTCGCTGAGCGTCGGGTAGTTGAACACCTGCTCGATGAATTCGTCGATGGATTGCCCGTTGTCGAGAACCATCAAGCCGATATGGATGAGCTCAGTGGCGATCTCTCCGATCAAACTCACGCCAAGGAGTTTGCGGTCCGCGCGCGCGAAAATAAGCTTGAGCATGCCGGCCGTGTCACCGATAATGTGCCCACGCGCGTTGTTCTCGTAATGGGCGCGCCCTACGCAATAGTCGATCTTCTTTTCCTTGCAAGATTCTTCCGTTTCGCCCGCCGCCGAAATTTCTGGAATCGTGTAAATTCCCATCGGAAGCATCGACGCCACGCGTTGCTTGTACCTGAAGCCAAAGGCATGGCAAACCGCCACGCGCCCCTGCTCCATGGAAGTGGACGCCAGCGCGGGAAATCCGATTACATCGCCCGCGGCATATATGTTCGGAATCGAGGTCCGATAATTGTCGTCCACGGTAATATGCCCGCGTTCGTTGATCGCCAGTCCGGCCTTTTCCAGGGCGAGCCCATCGATCGCGGCGCGGCGCCCCGCGGCAAAAAGCGCAGCATCAGTCTCCAGGGTCTTGCTGCTCTTCATGGAAAGACGAACGCCTGCGGATGAATTCTCCACTTTTATAGGGCGCTCGTTGAACAAAAAGCGCATTCCGAGCGACGTGAACCGCTCACGGAGACGATCGGAGATTTCTGCGTCGAGAAACGGCAACAATCTGTCGCGGCCATCAACGAGTGTGACCGCAACACCGAGCGCCATGAAGATCGACGCGTACTCACAACCAATGACACCGCCTCCGATGACTGCAAGGCTCTCCGGAATTCGGTCCATTTGAAGAAACGTGTCCGAATCAAACGTGTGGACGTCGTCAAAAGCGATTTCCGAAGGTCGATGCGGCTTCGATCCGCTAGCGATGAGAATAATCTCTCCTCGAAGCTTGCGCGAACCGTTTGCGCCGGTGACCGCGATGGTGTGCGAATCCTCGAAAGCGGCCTGGCCACGAACAAGTTCGATGTGATGCCGCTCGAGGTTCTTCAATGTGCGCCGGCGCTCCATTTCTACGACGGCGCGTTCGTGGCGCATAAAGTCCTGCACCGTGAGGTTTTCCTTTAGCGAATAATCGATGCCATAGAGGCCGCGCTGCTTTAGTCCGGAAAAATAGAGCGCGGATTCGCGCAGCGTTTTGCTGGGAACTGTGCCCGTGTTGATGCAGCTTCCGCCCACTTCCGCTGCCCGTTCGACGATGGCGACGCGCTTACCGAAATAAGCGGCTTGTGCGCCGGCTTTTTCTCCGGCGGGGCCACAGCCAATGGCAATCAAGTCAAAGTTTTCGCCTGTCGCCACACAGACCTCCCGCGGCACGCCCGGGACGTTTTCTCTAAAAGCGCCCGCCAAATGAAGCCAGTCGGATCGTAGCCAGTTGAATCGTAGCCAGTCGGATCAAAGAGAGTGTAGAAGAGGTGCGCCATCTATAAGGCAAGTTCCTGCCGAGCTTGTGCTGAATCGTATCGGGCGGCGAAACCGGACGAGGGAGACCAGGCGCGCATTTTCCCGTGGCATCTAAAAGAGCCCAAAACCTATACTGGTTCTAATGGGCGTACTCGTTTCCCCAACGCCAATAAGGAGCTCCAGATGTCCGACGACAATCTCCCCATCAACTATCGCATCCGATTTGAGAAGGACCACGTTAGTGTGAAGGCCACCTATGACCTCAGCGTTCCCGTCGGCGGCCCCACGCTTATCGCGGATTTTCAAATTAGCATCGACGGCACGGACCTAATCAGCGGCTTCATTCCTGGCCAGACTGCCTTCAATGGCGCGAAATTCCACACTCTCGCCGATCCCAATAAAGACGCGGCGGTTTCCTTCTCCATGTCTTCAAACCAGGACTGGAACGCCAGCCACGACGACGTGCTGCGCGGCGACAAAGTCTATGACGACACCGAGTTCTCCAACTAGCAGCGTCAACCCATTGCAAGAAATTCAAAGGTTACCGAGCAGTTAGTCGCGGACACCTGCCGCAGATCTGCAACGGCAAATTCTCTCTCCGACGAATCGCATTCCCGCCCGGCCTGCAACTGCCTCGGAATCACGCGATATTCAACTAAGGCGCCAGCGAGTAGTTCACCGTGATAGTTGTGTCAACTTCTATGGGTTCTCCATTGAGCAACGTGGGTGTGTAGCGCCACCGGCTGACGGCTTCGACGGCGGAGCGGGCGAGGTCGGGATCGATCGGGCTGTTCATGACGCGGAGAGACAGTGGTCTGCCATCCATGCCGATGACGGCGTGAAGAACGACAGTGCCTTGCACGCCTGCCGTTTTCGCGGATTCAGGGTAGACGGGCTGGACTTTGCTTATGAGTTTGGCAGCTTCGACTTTGCCGCCGACAGCGAGGCGTGAAGGCTTGCCATTGGTTTTCTCGGTGACGACGGGCTTCCCTGAATTTTCAGGAACAACCATGACGATCTTCCGCTCGATCTCACGTTCGGGGATGGCTCCGACTTTCAAAGTGAATATTGCGGTGAAATCGCGACCGGCATCGAGCGAGACGTCCGGTTGGCGATACGTTTGGAAGCCGGGTTTAAAAACCTGCAGCTCGTACTTTCCGGCCGGCAGCCCCGTGAAGATGAATTTGCCTTCGCGGTCCGTGGTGGTCATGTCGATGGTGTTGGCGCCGTGGTTGGACATGACGACAGTAGCGTTGGCAATGCCAGCTCCACTCGGGTCGTGAATCGATCCATACGTTTTGACAGCACGGTCTTGCGCCGAAAGTCGCAGAGCGGCCAGGGGAAGCAGGAGCGCGAGAGCTACAAGTGGAATGAAAAACTTGGTTCTCCCGGACAGAGAACGGCGATTGATGGACGGATTCAGCATGGCGGCAAATCTCCTTTCAAGATTGGATGGACGCGCGATGGCCAGAGCAGTGGACCACGCGCGGCCTGAACTTTCGAGTGTCCTTGCGAGATCGAGCAGCTGGCTGGCGTACTGGGCAGACGCGACGCCAGAGAGGAGCACTGCGTCATCGCACGCGCGCTCGCTTTCGTGACGCAGACGTGCCGCGGCCAGCCAGGCGAGCGGATGAAACCAATACACGGCACGGGCGAGTTCCGCGCAGATTTGCAGAAACCAGTCGTTGCGGGCGATGTGGGCGAGTTCGTGGGAAAGAACGATGCGGCGGCGTTCGTCTTGCCAATGCACGGCGCTCGAGGGCAGCACGATGACCGGGCGCAAGATTCCCCACGTGAGTGGCATGGTGAGAGGACTGCTGCATTGAAGAAGTCGGACGGAGCGGGTGATCTTGTGGAAGTCGGAGAGTTCCAATACGGATCGCAACCAATCCTCGTCGAAGACGGGTCTGGCGTGCGCGGAAATCCAGGCGAGTCGCGCGAGGCCTGCGAAAAGCCTCAAGATGATGAATGAGAGACCGAGCGCCCACACGAGAAGAGCAGCGATGGCAACGTTGTACAAGCCCGACGAGATCGCCACGACCTTAACGAGCATGGATGGAATTGTGTGCGAGACGGGGGAGCTTGCAATTGCCGCCGCAGAGCCCCAGAGTCCGGCGCCGCTGCCCAACGTGACCCAATGCCACGCGGGAAGCAGCAGCGCGAATAACGGAAGCGCAAGCGAGCCGAGAGTCGCCACGGCCCACACCGGATGCCGCACAGCGGAGGAGTTCTGGCGCAGGGCGATGGCCATAATCCATGCAGCGGCAAGAAGCAGCGTGGCCTTGGCGGTGCAAGCGATGAGAAATGCCAGCGCGAGTTCGGAGCCGGCGAGCGTACTCATGGTCAACTCTCCTTTCGGCCTTTCGAAATGAGGCGGGTAAGACGCTCGAGTTCTTCCGGCGTGATGCGCGAGACTTCGCCGCCGAGAAGTGCGGCCACAACCTTTTCCGTCGAGCCTTCGAAAAATGTCTCAACCAGATGGCGGAGAGCGGAGCGGCGGGCGACATCTCTCGGCACAGCCGGGGCGTAAACGTAGCGAAGGCCGTGCTCTTCGTGGCGGACGTGTCCCTTTTCTTCAAGAACCCGAAGCTGGGCGCGGACGGTGGAATAGTTGAGCTTGCCGGCAATCGCTGCAAGCACCTGGCCGACGGAGGCGCGTTCGAGCTTATAGAGAATGTCCATGATCTGTCGTTCGCGGCGGGAGAGGGCGTTTGGCTTTGGTTTCTTGGTCATGTGCTATTTTCCTAGCACCTCTGCTATGAAAATAGCAGACAGGCATTTCCATGTCAATACAATTTGTAGAAAAACGTTTTCCGGGGTCTTTGCGGAGTCTTTGCCGTGGGTCTGGAGCAGCACCCGGCGCGGCCCGATAAGCTCACAAAACAGTTGGTAACTCAGAGTGCGCGCAATGCGTAGTAACATCGAAAGGCGATGATGGCGACGGTTGATGGTGTGGCTGTTCGTGCGGAGCGCGTTTCCCGGCAATATGAAATGGGCTCCGCGGTGATTCGAGCGGTCGATGATGTGACGCTCGAAATACGCGCGGGAGAGTTCGTGGCGCTGCTGGGCAGCTCGGGGTCGGGAAAATCGACGTTGCTAAATCTGATGGCCGGGCTGGACCGCCCGACAGGGGGCGCGATTTTCGCGAGCGGCAAGAATCTCTCGGAGATGAGCTCGCTGGAGCTGGCGCGTTACCGAAGCCGTACTGTGGGAATGGTCTTTCAATCATTCAATCTGCTGCCGCGCATGACGCTCGAAGAAAATGTGGAATTGCCCTTGCGATTGGCAGAGGTGGACCGCGGCGAGCGCAGCGCGCGAGTGCGGGATGCACTGGAGTGCGTCCGGCTGGAAAAGCGGTTGAGGCATCGACCAAGCGAATTGTCCGGAGGAGAACAACAGCGGGCGGCATTGGCGCGGGCACTCGTGAACCGGCCCACACTTTTGTTTGCGGATGAGCCGACGGGAAATTTGGACAGCGCCACGGGAGAATCCATCATGCTTTTGCTGAAAGACATTCAGCAAAATCTCGGCATGACTATCGTGATGGTGACGCACGAGCGTCCGCTCGCGGAACGCTTCGCCGATCGCATCGTCTCACTTGCCGACGGCAAATTGGTGAGCGACGGAGTGAAATCATGAAGGCACGCGACCTCGGCGAGCTCGCGCTTCGGAATCTGCGAGAGGCGGTGCTGCGCAATTCCCTGACGACCCTCGGCGTCGCGGTCGGCGTGGCGTCTCTGGTGGCGATGCTTTCTCTCGGCGTGGGCTTGCAGGAATTGGCGACGAAGCGGCTTTCGAATACTGGACTCTTTGACACGGTCATCGTCACTCAGCGAAGAAATATGGAGGGCATGCGGCGCCCCGCAGCGAATGCCGCCCCAGAAAAAGAAGCGCCCGCGCTGGATGAGGGCGTGCGAAAGGAGCTTGAGCGGCTGCCAAGCGTGGTCGAGGTCTATCCGCAGATTCGCTTTCCGACTGAAGTCCGCTACAACGGAATTCCCTATTCGACGATCGTGGCCGGAGTGCCTGCTTCCGCGCAGCAGACCGGTGCGTTCGATGGAATACAAGGCAGTTTTTTCTCGGGCTCGAATGCGGATGAAGCCATCTTGCAAATAGAATTCGCAAAGGATTTGTCTCCTCAGACTGCGGCGCTTATTGGCAAGGACCTCGTGGTTCGCTACGCAGAGCGCGAAGCGCTCCCGCCGCAAAGTGGCACGCGCGACGCGAGCAACGGCGATGCTAAGAATGCGAACGCGGGAGGATTCTCCATCGTTCCGCGCGAGAAACAACTGCGCATCGTGGGCATTGTTGAGACGGAACCAGCGGCCGGTTTCGGTGGATTCGGAAGCGGGCGCTTGCTGATTCCCTTGGAAGTGGCTTCCGCTCTGCGGGCGGCACAGGTGAACGATCTGCGAGACGCCGTCCGCGCGAGAAACGGAAAACCTAATTACTCGAGTTTGACGGTTCGCGCAAAAAGCCCCACGCAAGTGGGGGAGATCGAGACCGCGATTAAAGGCATGGGTTTCGGCACGTTTTCCCTTCTCGATGCGACGCGCAATTTGCGCCTGTTTTTTACAATCTTTGATCTGTTGCTGGCGATTTTCGGAAGTTTAGCTCTCGCGGTGGCAACACTGGGGATCATCAACACCCTGGTGATGGCCATTTTAGAGCGGCGACGCGAGATTGGAATTTTGAAAGCGTTAGGCGCGGCCGACCGGGACGTGAAGCAGTTGTTTTTTGTCGAGGCAGGCGTAATGGGGCTGTTCGGCGGAGTACTCGGCGTGGGCCTGGGCTGGTTTATCGGGAAAGCGCTCACCTGGAGCACAAATATTTATTTGCATCGACAAAATTTGCCATCGGCGCATGTTTTCTCCGTACCGTGGTGGCTGGTGCTGGGTGCGATTGTGTTTGCTGTCGGCGTGAGTCTTGCCGCGGGACTTTATCCTGCAACGAGAGCAGCGCGGCTGAACCCCGTCGAGGCCCTGCGGTATGAATAAAATTTGGCACGCTGCTTTGACGGCACTGCTGACGGGCTGTGCTCTTCTGACATCCACCGCGCGAGCCACCGGGCGGGCTGAATGCGTTTCATTCCCAAGCAAAATCCTCCGGCGCGCTGTCCCTTATTGCGTTCTTCTGCCCCCGAGTTATGACACCGAGAAAACGCGTCGTTTTCCCGTTCTCTATCTTCTCCATGGGCTCGGCGATGACGAGCAGATGCTGGTGCATTCGGGCGGTATGAATCTTGTCGAAGACCTGTGGGAACAGCATCAGCTGGGAGAGTTTTTGATTGTGACGCCGGCAGGCGGCGCCAGTTTTTATATCAACTCGCGCGATGGGAGCCATCGTTATGAGGACTTTTTCCTGAGGGAATTTATTCCCTGGGCCGAAAAGCGATATCGCGCCCAAAGCGGGCGCAAGTCCCGCGGAATTGCCGGGATTTCCATGGGCGGATACGGCGCTCTGCATATCGCGTTTCGGCATCCGCAGCTCTTTAGCGCGGTGGGCGCGCACAGCGCGGCACTCATCGAGAAGTTCCCCAACATCACCACACAAAATTCGCGGCAATTGGGCTTGCTGCATGTTCTCGGCGGGGCGTTTGGCTCCCCGTTCGATCCCTCGTTCTGGAGACAGAACGATCCGATAGCGATCGCGCGCACGGCGAATCTCACGGGACTAAAAATTTATTTTGACTGCGGCTCGGAAGACGACTACGGATTCGACGATGGCGCGGAGGCTTTGGACAAACTGCTCACCTCGCGCCGCATCCCTCACGAATTTCACTTATACCCCGGCGGGCATAACTGGGTCTACTTCGCGGAACACCTTCCTGCATTGCTGGCATTTGAATTTCATGCAATTCAAGGCCTTACGGACCACCAGAATTCACGCCCCTAGATCGCAAGATCAAAACCGAATCTGCGGTCGCACACCTGAGACTAACTGAGATTACGTGATTGACTTCGAAGGAGCCATGTTGTACAAGCCACAAGAAGGTCCCTCGGTTTCCCTAGTCTTTCGAAAAGGAAAAACACATGAAGCGAATCCTAGCCCTGACTCTAGCTCTTTTCTCTTTATTGTTGTTGCCGACAAGTGAAAAGAGCTCTGCTCAAACGGCCGCAGATAAACAACAAAAAGAAATGCCTGCTCCTGAATTCAAAAAGTTGAAGGACGGTGTACAAGTCTTGAGACTGTGGGATCGTTCAGGGGCTGGATCGAACAGTGATCGTTCACGGCACATTCAATTCGAAGAAGTTCACGGAAGATGTTCAGTCACCACCGTGATCGCACCGTCCGCGATCCTGGGTGATGAGCATCGGTCACGAAGTGGCCGCAGATTGCCATTCTCCGGCTGTCGTTGCACGACGAATGTACGGATACTTTCTCAGCAAAGACCCGGAAGGTTATCTCAACGACAACCAGGTGTACCCGCCCGAGTATCCCGCGAAGAAATTTCGATGGATGCGAGCTATCTCACGTTCATGAAAAGGATGGCCGCAAGCTAGGCAATGAATGCATTGTCATGCTTCGTCACGATATAACCAGCACCAGTGTGGGTACGTCATCATGTAATGTGGAGGAGTGAAGACTACGAAATGGCGTTTCCACAGCAGGAAATCTCCCGCGATCCGGCGGTCCTCACCTCAGGAGAAGAGACTGACAAAGCCACAACTAGACGCAGAAGATCCTGGAAGCGCGGATCCTTGACGCAGCGAAAGGGATCGAAACCTTGATCTGAACCATGCCAAATAAGGATCACGCTCCGCATACTAGCTTCTTCAGCCAAGTCCCTTTCGCCCACCGAGAGCCAGGAAAGATGGCGGAAGAAATGGCGTGAGGTACCGTGAGTTTCGTAACCCTTGAGAACCTCTGCCTGCCTCAGGCTTTTTTCCGCGAGCGCATAAGCTTACCCTAGCCCCACAGCTCGTGCCGGAGCGTTTGCCGAAAGGATAACCGCCTGCCTACAAGCGGCAATAGCCTGTTCGTGCATTCCTTTTGCTAAATAGGCAGACCCCAAGCAGTCGTAACCTCCAGCCGAGTTCGGATCCAACTCCAACGCCCTCTGGCACTGCTCGATTGCCTGGTCGTACCGCCGCGCAAAATAGAAGACCCAACCTGCTGTGACTTGCGTTGCAATGTAGAGCGGGTCCAGGTCTCGGCACGACGGATTTCGCTGTCCGCTTCTCCTTCGCGACTGAGGGCCGACAAATGGAAAGCATAGGTGCGATGTGCTTCCGAATCACCTGGATTGAGTTCGATTGCACGCTTGAACTCCCGATCCGCACCTTCCCAGTCCCAATCGCCATAGAAGCGGATGGCGCCAAGCGCGAGGTGCGCATGTGCAAGGTTTGGGTCGAGCTCAAGTGCCTTCAGACGCGTACTTTTCCGCCTCAGGCATGGCAGCGCGCGGAATGGAGTTCCTGAGCGGACCAGTAGTGGTCCGCCAAGCCGGCATAGGCCGGAGCGTAGTTGGGATCAATTCGGATTGCCTCTTCAAGGTATTGCTTTCAGAACCTCTCCCTCTGCTCTTGTGTTCCCAGTTTCAAGTAGTTGCCTTTCAAGTAGGCCTCGTGAGCCGCAGGGTTTACTTCGCGAGTGCTGGCCAGGCGGGCTTGCTCCTGCGGCGTCAGCTTGATCTGGATCTCGTCCGCGATCGCCCGGGCCGCGGTGTTCTGCAAAGTCAAAATGTCTCGCGGATCCTCCTCGTAGCTTCTCCCCCACAACTGAAGATCGGTCGATGCTTGCACTAGCTGGACATTGATTTGTACTCTGTTTTCATTACGCCGCACTGAACCTTCCACCACTGCATCAACATGAAGCTGGCGGGCAATGTCCGGTAGCGATCTTTTTACGCCCTTGTAGGACATTACCGAGGTCCGCGAAATCACGCGCAGCGCACCAATCTGACCCAGGTCGTTGATCAAGGCATCAGTCATTCCATCAGCGAAATAGTCCTGATCGGCGTCGCCAGAAAAATTCACAAATGGCAGCACGGCCAGTGACCGAATGTTCGCTGCTCGAGGGCGGCCCATCAGGTGATCGCGCCAGCCGTGCAGATTCACCGCGATCAGTGTCACCGGAATCGCCAGCAGCGCTACCAGCGAGTACACAACCACCCACCGAACCCCTTTGGGTTTGAGAGGCGGAGGTTGAGGAAACGCCGGCCGGTGGGACATAGACGCATCCAAGCGTCTCAAATCCACGAGCAGCTCTTTCGCGGATTGGAAGCGCTGGCCTGGATCCTTGTCGAGGCACTTGAGGACAATGCGCTCCAACTCCGGCGAAATGCGGGAATTGAGCGCGCGAGGAGTAACCGGCGAATGATGAAGAATGGCATCAATGACGCGCGACGGGAGTTCCTGCGGGAACGCCCTGCGATCGGTACCCATCTCGTAAAGTATTGTCCCGATGCTATAGATATCGGCGCGGGCATCGACGGACTCGCCCTGGAGTTGTTCTGGCGGCATATAGGGCAAGGTGCCCGCTCCGGATTGTGTGTCCGTCAATGTATCGGACGTCAATTCGTTCACGTTTGGCAACAGCTTCGCTAAACCAAAATCCAGGACTTTCGCTTGGCCGCGCTCGGTGATGGCGATGTTTCTAGGTTTCAAATCGCGGTGTACGACCCCCCGGTTGTGCGCCTCTTCCATTGCCGCGGCAATCTGCATCCCCAAGCCAACCACTTCTTTCTCCGTGAGGGCGCCACTGCCAAGCCGGTCTGCGAGCGTGTTCCCCGGAACATATTCCATCACAAGGAAGTCGATACCATCTTGTGTATCGAACTCGTAGATCGTTTCAATATTGGGGTGGCTCAGTTTGGCGAGGGCAAGAGCCTCTTTGCGGAATTGCCGCCGAGAGGAGCTATCACTAAGGATTCCCGACGGAAGGACCTTGAGCGCCACATCACGCTCAAGTTGTTCATCATGAGCGCGATAGACCACGCCCATCCCGCCTGTAGCTACTTTTTCTAGAATGCGGTAGTGGCCGAGAGTTTGGCCTATCATTAGGTGGGACCTACCTTGGTGGCAATCTTAGGTTGAGTGGGAATGCAAGTCAACGCGCGATGAAAGTATAGCCCGACGGATGCTTCCTATCCTCGACGGATGGAAGCACGGTGACAGCTCTCACGGCCTCTCGTCCTGAATAGTGAAACGGGAGTGTGAGGTGACCGTCTATTGAGGAAGCGAGTAGCGGACAGGAGGTTACGATGGAAAATCTTTGGCAGGATTTACGGCACGCCTTTCGGGCATTGCGGAAGAGCCCTGGGTTTGCTGCAGTTGCCGTGCTGACGCTTGGATTGGGCATCGGGGCCAATACCGCGATTTTTAGCGTGGTGGAAAACGTCCTGCTGCGTCCGCTGCCCTATCGAGACCCAGGCGCGCTCGTTCAAGTTTCGAATACGTACCTTCCTGCTTTTCCGCGTACTCCTATGTCGGCCGGCGATTTTCAGGATTTCCAGCGTCAGGCAAGCAGTTTTTCTCAGATGGCGGCATATGTGGATCCGTCTACCGGGTTTAATTTAACTGGCGACGGTCAAGCCGAGCGTCTCGAAGCAAGCCTTGCGACCTCCGAACTGTTTCCTTTGCTAGGTATTCGTCCGGTTAGCGGACGCACTTTTCATCCAGAGGAAGACAAACCAGGATGTCCGCCAGTCGTTTTGATCAGTCATCGCTTGTGGCAAAGCCATTATGGGTCGGACCCATCTGTTGTCGGACGCACCATCATGCTCGATGAAAGAGGCTTCACGCTCATAGGCGTTCTACCCGCTAAATTTCCCTTGGTGCCCTCGACGGATCTCTGGATGCCGATCGCTGAATACGGTGATGATCTCACGAGCCACCTGCATCATGACTTTACCGTTCTCGCGCGACTCAAGCCAGGTGTTGAGCTTTCGCAAGCGCAAGCGGAACTAGCTGCGTTAAATCATCACGAAGAGCAAGCTTTTCCAGACACACATAAAAATTGGGGCGTGCTCGTAACACCCATGCAGGATCCCTCCGCCGTAAAGATGCGAGTCGCGTTGCTGGTCCTTTTCGGTGCGGTTGGATTGGTGCTCCTGGTGGCGTGCGCCAACATCGTGAATATGCTCTTGGCGCGGAACGCAGTCCGCCAGAAGGAGATTGCGCTTCGTGTTGCGCTGGGCGCGAGCCGCTCGCGGTTGCTAGGACAGTTGCTGACGGAAAGCATCCTGCTCTCGCTTCTTGGCGGCTTGCTGGGCGTTTTTCTTGCTGCCGCTGGTCTTCGCGTCCTTGGCGCTTTCGCTCCATCCGATCTCGCAAGCGTGAAAGAGACAGGGCTCAACCGGTGGGTGCTGGGCTTTACGCTTTCGGTGAGTTTTTTCGTCGGAATCGTTTGCGGCCTGATTCCGGCAGCGCAGACGCTGAAACAAGACTTGTACGGCATCTTGAAAGAAGGGACAAGAACAGCGGGCGTGGCGGGGGGCCAGAAAATCAGAAATCTCTTGGTCGTCTCTGAGATTGCCTTGGCTCTCATTCCACTGGTCGGCGCCGGCTTGCTGATTCGCAGCTTTCATCGCCTGCTGGAAGTCAATCCGGGTTTCCAACGCGATCATATTTTGGCGATGGAGGTGGACCAACCGCAATTGCCGCTCGCGGAGCAGATTAAATTGACAAACGAGCAACAGATTGCACTGGCTCGCAAACAGTCACTGCAATTCGATGAGCTTGTTCAGAGAATTCAAGCCTTGCCGGGCACAACAGCAGTCGGAGGAATCACTGTGCTGCCGCTCGGTTCAGCGATGAGGTCCGCGTCCAGATTTGTCGTGGAAGGGCAACCACTTGCCGCAAATGGCGCGCGGCCCATTGCGGAAACGCGCAGCGTAAGCCCCGGTTATTTTGCGGTCATGGAGATTCCGCTGCGCATGGGCCGTCCGCTGGACGCGCACGATTACGGCACCCAGAACATCATCGTGAATGAAGGAATCGCCCAGAGATTTTGGCCCCATGGTGATCCAACTGGGAAGCGACTTAACTTGTGCTCGCTCGATCCGCAACCTTGCTGGTCGACCATCGTTGGCGTGGTCGGGAATGTACATCAGTATGAGCTCGAGGCCGCGCCGACTCTGGATGTTTATTTTACCGGTGGCTGGACGCGGTACACGGTAATTCGAACGGCGTCCGACCCCGTTGTGCTGGCTCAGGCTGCGATCCGCGAAGTTCACAAATTCGATCCGACCCTGCCGGTGACGCACGTGACCACGTTCGAAAACCTATTCTCGGATTCAGTCTCGCCGCGGCGATTCGCCACCTTCCTGCTCGGAGTTTTCGCGGGCCTCGCGCTGCTGTTGGCCGCTATGGGAATTTACGGCGTGATGAGCTATGTGGTCAGCCTGTGTACAAACGAAATCGGCATCCGCATGGCGCTCGGAGCGCAGCCGCGCGACATCTGGCGTCTTGTGATCGGCCGTGGAGCACAACTGGCGCTTGCCGGAGTCGCTCTTGGACTGATCGGTGCTTTTGCGTTGACGAAGCTGATTTCCAGCCTGCTCTACGGCGTGAAACCCACTGACCCCATCACTTTTGGAGGCGTGGCCCTTCTCCTCGTGAGTGTCGCGCTGCTGGCCTGCTACGTTCCCGCGCGCCGAGCGATGCGCGTGGACCCCATGGTCGCTTTGCGGTATGAGTAAATCTTGTTTCTTCGAACTGCAAGGTACAGGAAGGAAGCGGCCTACTGTTGCCTGAAAACAGTTGATTTGCAGCTTTATGCTTAAAAAGGATTAGCCGGGAATGATCAAGGCGGCGGTTAATGCGGAACGCGAGGACCTCCCCACCTGAGGAAACCCACTGGAATCAACGGGAGAGAGTTTCGCACTGGCCTTGCCTCCATCCTAAATAAAATCTACAGGGCCTGCGGCATGTAGGGCGGCAAGGGGCTTTCCTGGCCGGCAATCACTCTCCAACCGCTTCCTCCGTTTACATAGACATGTATCGCTCGCATTTGGCTGCTGACGAATTGTCCCTTCAAAAGGCTCCGGGACGACCATAGACACGTTGCCACCGCCGTCTCTCGGTAGATCCGTACTTTGATGTCCGAAACGTTGAAAGCTTGGTACTTGATTGCGCTCGACTGCACTGCGTTGATAAACCCAGTTTTGTTGACGGGCTCACCTCGGGAGAGTGTTCCCGTAAATTCTTCGCTGTATACGCGCCGGAAAAAGGTCCCATCGCTCTGCTGAATGGCATGCGCAGCTTCCCTTTCCAGATTGACTATTTCCTGGCGCTGCATTTCCGGATCATTCTGCGGCATCACGCGGCAGCGTTTGTAACAATCCTGTATTTCGTCATTCTGGGGGCTCCACGCCGGAAAAAGTGCCAACCACATGGTGACCAGCGCCACGACCTTGTACATTGCGAGAAGCCTCCTGTCGAAAACCGCGGATACGCGCCGCGGTTATCTCTATAAGGTATATCCACGCTGCCTTACTCTGCAGGAAGATCGCCCAGGATGTGATGTAATCGTGACGGCTTGTGAGAGCGTCCGAACTGCCCTTGAGCAGGACAAAAGGCGGGAAGCACAAAACCTCCTTCCTTTCAATGGCGATGGAGTTCTCCTTTGGCCGCCACTTCTTGGAAGCTCTCAGTGCAGTTCGCTAAAATTTCACCAGGATGGCCAAATCAATCCGGTTCTCAATCTTCTTGAGATCCGGGAACCAGGTATTGGCGGGCGACCCGTTGCAAACTATGAAGCCGCTCAGGCAAGTAAGCGTACCGGGAGCGCCCGCGTTGCCTCCCGGCGGCGTGACTCCTCCCGGTCCGGAAAAATAAGGCACACTCGCGGCGCGATGATCGAACTCCCAACGGAACGTGATGTATTGGCTAGGCATGTAATCGAAGGTTCCGGATGCATCCCAGGCTTTGAACGGATCGCCGGGATTTTCCGTAAAGTAGGGTGTCCCGGAGGCCGCCGTAGCTCCATTGATCGGCGGCAGCAAAACCAAATAGCGTCCGGAATTGTTAATCTTACCGCCGCCCAGCGTCAGTCCCAGCTTATCGTTTTGGAACCACATGCGGTTATAGAGCATAAAACCGAGAAAACTTTGCTTCGGTCCCTGCTTCGTGTCGGTATAGCAGCTCACGCCGCCGCCATGTTCGCATCCCGCATCGCCGGTCAACGAAAAAGCCATTTTGTCCAAGGCTTCTCCGGGCCTGTCATAGTATTTTATTTCCATGCTGTCGTCGGTGTGATAACGGACACGGCCACGCACATTGAACGCATCCTCGCCCAAAGCGTATTGATTCCCCAGAATGGAAAACCATCCGTTTGGCCGCCACAAAACCTGCATTCCGAATCCCGGCCGGTTGTTGAATCGTCCATACGATTGCCAGCCGTTCACAAACCACGGCTCGATTTTCAGGTGCTCCGTCGGAAAAATCTGGACGCGCACACCATTGAAGAACCAGGGCGTATTCGAGGAAACATACGAGGGCTGATACGCCCAGTTGTCAAAATTGTAGTAGCTGAAGAGCCCGATGTAGGACATGAAGATTCCCGCTTGGACATTGACACCGTGCAGAACGCTAAAGTGGTACCCGCCATACGCCTCGGAGAGGTAGCGATAGGCATCGGCAAGATTCCATTGACCGCGCGCTGGGCTTGCATCGTTCCGCGGAGTCGTTTCCGAATACATGCCAAACTGGGTCATCACCCGCGCTTGCACATTGTCGATGTGGAAGTCTCCCCCGACGCCAAGTTGGGTTACCTGGACCTCGTCCGATCGAAAAACCTCGCTCGAACCGCCTATACTGTCGTCGCTCGGGTGGTTGAAATCGTAAACGTAGTCCACGTCCGCGCGGATCTCTGGTGTGAAGAATTTCGTGTTTATGGGCGACTCTTTCGTGCGCGCGTTGCCATTCAGCCAGGTAAAGTCCGCGAACGCGAACGGCTCGCTCGCGGGTGCCTTGGCCGCGCCAGGCTTTCCTTTATCGGTTGCTTGCGCGGAAATGGACGCAATCGCCCCGCTTACAGGAATGACATTCGCGTTAGCTCTGGATGCAGCCGGCGCAGTATCCGCTGCTGTGGCGATTGTCGCGGCGGTCGCTTTGCCAGCGTCCCCAGGATTGGGCTGCGCGACGGGCTGCGAGGTCGTGAATTCGGACGTCGGTGCCACTCCCGGAATGGCCGCGGCAGGGCCTGCGACTCTCCCTTTGTTCTCAAGTTCCGCAACACGCTTTTCGAGCTCTTCGACGCGCTCCAGAAGCACGCGCTCGCGCTCCGTCAAGTCCGGATCAGAAGCATCCAGTTTGGCAGCTGCGGCTTTAATCGGCGGAGTATTCTTGTCCTTCTGATCGTCTGCAAGCGAACGCCTCGGAACTGCGATGGCACAAATCAATGCAGCCGCTATCCACAAAACGGGGATTCGCTTCTGAATGAGCGTGAGCATGTATCTCTCCCATTCTCACTGCTTGTCAACGAAATTGTCGGTCACGGATATCGAGCGCCTTCGAGAGGCGCGGAACAGTGTTTCGTTGCCAAGAAAGGTTAGCTTCGGCGGCGTTAGAAAATCGTAAGAGGGCTGATAGCTTTTTGTAAGTAGAAATTACGGCTTAAAGGAAGAATTATCGGCGGAGCGGAGCGGCAGGGTCGCGTTGAGAAATCTCGAATGCCACTCCCTGAGCTTCCTCGTGAATCAACCCGTTCGTCGCGAGAATTACAGGTCCCCCAAGTTGATAGGGTTGCCCGGAGAAGTCGGTGACTTTACCGCCCGCTTCCTCAATCAACAGAACTCCAGCGGCAGTGTCCCACGCCTTTAGCCCGAATTCCCAAAATCCATCGAAGCGGCCGGCGGCCACGCTGGCCAGATCCAGCGCAGCGGAACCATCGCGACGCACGCCGTGCGATTGCAAAGTGAAATCCCAGTAATAATGAATGTTGGGAGTTGTCTGGCGTTTGTGCACGGGAAAACCCGTGCACAAAAGACTGGTGGCCAGTGTTTCCACTTTCGAAACGAAAATTCTCTTGCCGTTCAACGTAGCGCCTCCGCCCCGTGCTGCGGCAAACAACTCCTCGTAGAAAGGATTGTAGACCACGCCCGCCAGAAGAGCTCCGCGCTGCGCAAGCGCAATCGAAACCGAAAAACAGGGATAACCATGAGCGAAATTCGTCGTGCCATCCAGGGGATCGACGTGCCAGCGAAATTCCGTGCCCCCTTCGTGGCCGCTTCCTTCTTCCGCGGCGATCGAGTGTTCCGGAAAATATTTCGTCAGCCGCGCGACAATAGCCTGCTCCGAGCGCTTGTCCGCTTGTGTCACCAGATCGACGTCGCCCTTGTAGGCAATCTGCACGGGACGATCGAACTCTTCGCGCAGGATTTTGCCCGCTTCCTGGGCAATTTCGATTGCAGCGCTGAGATAGTCCTTGCTCATGGGAAGATGCGCGTCGCAGCGCTTCAACAGTTGCTCGGCGTCGCAATGCGTCTCCACTCTATCACCTGCGCCCCACAAAGGCTCTGCTCGCGGCAATCAAATCTCATGGCTCGGTCATTTTTCTCGGATTCTGCCGCTTTTTTGCGGCATCTCCTCCGCATCCGAGTTAAAATGGATTCCCGTCCTGAATGCGAGGAACATCATGCTCAAAATGTGGAAGTTCGGGTCCGCGGCATCATTGCTCGTGCTGCTTTTTCTTTCGATCGGCGCAGCGCGCCTTTCTGCCCAGGACAGCAAAGTCATGGGTGAAGTGCGCTTTGAGGGCGATACCCAGTTGGATAGAGACTCAGGCGTCTGGATCGACGGCGATTATGTCGGCTACGTGAAGGAGCTCAAGGGAAATAAGAAAGTACTCTTGTTGCCAGGGAAACACCACGTGGCTATCCGACAAAAAGGATATGCCGATTTGACGCAAGACATCGTCGTCGAACCCGGCCAAATGCAAGCGATTCAAGTCTCCATGCATCTGATCCCCGGCGCGACAACTCCCGATGTGACTTCGGAGTTGAAGATCTCCGTTCAGCCAAAACGCGCGGCCGTCTTTCTTGACGGCAGCTACGTTGGTCACGCAAGCGAATTAGGCGGAAGATTTCACTCCCTGCTGGTGAGCCCTGGAAATCACAAGATCAAAATTGAACTACCCGGTTATCGAACCTTTGAAACCGATGTCAACGTGGTCGCGGGACAAAAATCCGAAGTGAAGACCGAACTTATCAAGGGCAGCATCGAACAAGCCGGCGCGGACATCAAAAAGCCACAGTAGCCGCTCCGTCCCACATTCCATGGAGGAGCCGGTGCGCACACGGCCCCCCCTCCCAGGCCGTTTTTGTAATTACACCCCTCGTGCACCTGATAATTAAGCTAGGCGAAAAATTTCCGCTTGCAATGAATTCATTGTCGTGATATTATATCGATTGGGTATTAGTTTGTATTTTCGTCCGGTGCCGCAGCCTGAAGATCAGCTCTCTTACTTTTGTTCGGATCAAAGACCTGCCGCATATCCCGCGACCTTGACTCGTGTCGCACCATCATCTGGCACACTTTTCGCAAGAGTATAAAAACAAACAGCTTGTAAGCCCTTTAGAATGATACTCTTTGCAACTCCACGTAGCTTAAACCCCATGTTTTGATATTCTTACAAAAATAGGGGGGGGCTCCCTCCTCATATTCGGAATTCGGCCCGCCGGTGATTCACTGCGCCCCGGTGAGGTACGTCTTCCGCGATCGCACGTGGTACTCGCCGTTAAGAACCTTAACCTCGACATTCCGGTAGGTGTTCGCCGGCCCCCGCGGAGTGGGGTAGTAACCCAAACGGTATTGCGTACGCAGTTCGCGGTCGATCACATCGAAGATCACATCCAGCTCCTGCGGTGTATCTGGATAGAACATGGCGCCGCCGGTGGTTTCAGTGATGGTTTCCAGCGCATGCTCACCGGCCGTGTTTCGGCCGCTCTCGTTCTTTACGGGACGGATTACGATTGTGTACAGCAGCGCATCCGAGCGAACCGCTTCTTTGCGGGTGGCGTCAAAGTCGGTGCGGCTAGTGGTTTCGCCTGCGTCTGTAACCAGGATAATGACCCTGCGGCGCTCTTCGCCGCGGTGCTCGAGGGCGCGCGCTCCGAGAAGTATGGCGTCATAGATCGAAGTCCCGGCGCCAGGAGGAATCTTGCGCACGGCCGCCTGCAATGCAGGAACATCGTCGGAGAATGCGGCGCGTTGGGTGACATTTTCGTCGAACGCAAATACCGAGAGGCGGTCTCCAGGACGCAAAACCTGGCGAATGAAATGCGCGGCAGCCTCTTTCTCGAAGGCTATTTCCATATTCGCGCTCAGACTCGAGTCAATCATCAGTGCAAGGTCCAGAGGCAGCTTGGTCTCGGATTCAAATACTTCGATCTTCTGCGGTACGTCTTCTTCAAAGATTTGGAAGGCTTCAATGGGCAGATCCGGCGCTGGCCGGTTGTGCTCGTCAAGCACACTCGCCAAAATGTTCACGAGATCGACTTTGACCTTGATCCTGCCCCGCTGCGCGTCGGTATCATCAGGCGGCTTAAGAGGCTGCTCCGGTGTTGGCACAATGCTACCGGGCGGGGGGGGCGAGGGCAGCAATGGCGGTATTGGAACGGTGGCATCGGCAGAGGAGGAATTGGCAGGCAGCTTGGGCTTCGGTTGCGCCCAAGGCGGGCGGTCAGGTTTATCTTGAGCGAAAACAGTCCCAATCAGAAAGATCGCGGCCAGAAATGCACCGGCTGCGGCGAGCACGCGTCGTGGGGTGGAGATCATTGAATCATTAAGATGCGGGTTTCGCAGCCCGTGTCTCCGCAGGAGCAGGAGGCATCTCGCCATCAGCCCAGACGGCCCCGCCCTCGAAGTACTCCTTTTTCCAAATGGGAACGGTCCGTTTAAGGGTGTCGATGGCAAAGCGGCAAGCGTCGAAGGCCGCCGGCCGGTGCGCAGAACTGACGGCCATAAAAACACTGGTCTCGCCAATTTGAAGCCGCCCAAGCCGATGAGCGATGGCCACAAGGTGAATCGGAAATTTCTCGTGGATTTGTGCGGCGATTTCGCGGATTTTTGCCAGCGCCATGGACTCGTACGCTTCGTAGTCGAGATAAAGCGTTCGCCGTCCGTGAGAATGGTTGCGCACGCAGCCATCGAACGTGACGACCGCGCCATCTTCAGCGGCGCGTACATGCCGGATCAAGGCGGCTTGATCGATTGGATCGCGCACGAGAAGAAGCAGATCGGGTTGTAGGGGCTTGGTCATGAACAACGGCGTTAGCCGCCGCTTACCGGCGGAAGAAATGCAACTTCATCTCCGGAATGGAGCGGCGTACTCCACGCGGCAAATTCCTGGTTGAGCGAGGCCACCAGCGAGGTCCGGAAGCGTGCCAGCTCTGGATGACTAACGCCAAAGTGGGAGAATACCGTTTCGATAACCGCGCCGTCGGGGAGCTCGACTGAGTCTTCGGCGCAGCCGACAATTTCTTTCAGCCGGCCGAAGAAAAGGACTTTGATACGCATAGTCTGCGAAGGAGCAGTCACAAGTGAATTGTAACCTGCGAAAGATTGCGCGGCTATAGCCTGCGCGGTTAGCGCCAACAACGATGCCGATTACCAAGGGTTCGATGCTTTCATAAAAAAAAGGCTTCTACAAACTTTTCTATGGCTTGACCGGTGGAGGAAGCTTGCGTAGCGTCTTGATACAACGCATCCGAGAAATAGTCTTTGGAAATCGGGCGGAATCGCAATGAAGATTCTGATGACAGGATCGAGTGGCCTGGTGGGAACCGCGCTGGTGTGCGCGCTCGCGCAAGCGGGGCACACGGTTTGCAGGCTGATGAGGCCTGGAGCGGTCACGAACAACGAATCAAATGACGGGTTTCAAGTCGCCTGGGATCCGTCAACAGGTGAACTCGGTGGCGCCGCAGTCGGTGCGGACGCCGTGGTGAATCTGGCCGGAGCGTCGATTACTGCTGGCCGCTGGACCTCCGCGCGAAAAGCGGAGTTGCGCTCAAGCCGCATCGACACGACGCGCGCGCTCGTGACCGCCCTCGCAAGAATGAACGCACGGCCCAGAGTGCTCGTCTCCGCGTCAGCAACAGGCTTCTACGGCAATCGTGGCGATGAACTGCTCACGGAAGAAAGTGAGCCAGGGAATGACTTCCTCTCCAGCCTGGCCAAGGAATGGGAATCCGAAGCGTTGAAGGCGGAAGCCATTGGCATCCGTGTCGTGCTAGCTCGCTTCGGAATTATTCTGTCGCGGGATGGAGGTGCCTTGCCGCAGATGATGCTGCCGTTCCGCTTTTTCGCGGGCGGAAGAATCGGCTCGGGCCGGCAATGGATGTCCTGGATCGCACTCGAAGATGCGATCGAAATTTTGCGCCTCGCACTGGAGCGTGGAGAAGTCCGAGGGCCCGTAAACGTAATCTCTCCGCAACCAATCCAAAACGCCGAATTCGCGAAAACACTGGCAACCGTGATGCACCGTCCCGCTCTCTTTCCCGCTCCAGCCTTCGCCCTGCGCCTCGCCCTCGGCGAAATGGCCGACGCGCTGCTCCTCTCCAGCCAGCGCGTACTCCCGCAGAAGTTGCAAAAACTTGGCTACCACTTTTTGCACGCAGAGTTGAATAGTGCCCTCCTAGCAATTGTCCACGCACTGTAAACTCCGTTGGACGGCCTACTTTAGAACGTTGAGAGTGACGTCCACCTTAAGCACATGCCCCGTAACAGGATCCGTCGCGACCGTCGATTGGATTGTCTGGCCGTCGCGAATGAGGAGGCTCACCTGGCTGCGGAATAGCTGGATGATTGGCTGTGCGCTGGAGATTTCATTTCCACCGACAGTTGCCGGTTTCTGGTTTTCGCCCGGCGTGTACACGGAAGACTTCTCTACGGTCAGGTCCAGGAGGAACCTGCCGCCTTCGGTCTTCTCCGCGCGACCGTCCAGGTTGGTCCCCACGTCCAGATACTGCATTTGCTTGACGCCTGTATTGCTGGACACTTCGATTGGGACACGCAATCCCATACGAATTGCGGCTCGATGTGCGACGTCGTCTGAATTCACGAGCAAGATGTAAGGCAGACTGCTTATTTTCTTCTCGCCCTCGTATTCACTGAAGACGACCTGGACGCGCAAGGGGGTTATAGTTTTCTCGGACTCGACAGGCTTGCCGACCTCTGTGGACTTTTGTTTATCTTGCGCCCACGAGCGCGGGACAACGAGCACCAGAATCGCAATCGACACTACCAAAATATTCTTTTTCATGGAACGCTCCTTTTTCCATTTCTTTATCGACCTAACGGCTGGTGCCCTTATTCTGTGATCCTGACTCCTCGCTCATATCGGGAAGAAGTTTTAGTTCGACGCCCGGGATGGCAAGCGGAGAAACCTCCAAATCTTGCAAGGGTTTCCCGGATTCTTCAGCACGCAAGAGATCCGGTTCGACCTCGCCATGCTGAATGCGGGCGAGCAGAGTGTCGACGGCCTGCTTCTGGCCGGCGGGAATTAATATTACTTCAACTTCCACTCCCGCAACATCACCGTTAGGCTCGGTTTTGACTGCCCCGACTCGAGAATGTTTTCGAGACATCCGGGCGATTTGGGGCGGAGAAACAGCCGAAGTAGCCGGTTGATCCACGACGGAGGGGGTGTTATGCGCGGCAGAGATTGCCTGCGGATTTGGTTCAGTGCCACTGCTCCCGAGCTTATGGGCAAGAACGATTGCTACGACAAGAACGGCAGCAACGGCAATACCGGCAGAGGCAGAAACCCAAAAGCGACGGGAAGCAGGCCGCTCCACCAGTCCAGCGCGTACTCGTGGAAGCAATGATGCTGGCACTTCGGCGTTCGCGGTGATGCTCAAGTTGATGTCTATAGCGGCAAAGAGTTCCATTTCTTCGGTGAAGGCAGCGCGGCAGGACGCGCAAGCGTCCAGGTGCGACCGAAGTTCGAGCGAAGGCTCGGCAGCTACGGCGGCAACATCGGTAAGTGCCATGCGATACTTTTCACAAGAATTTATTTCCGATGGCATCGCAATTTCTCCGCTAACCGCTTTCTGGCAAAGAACAATCTCGATTTCACTGTCCCAATCGGCAAGCCAAGCATTTCCGCCACTTCTTCGAGCGAGTGGCCCTGCATGGCCGCGAGCAAAAGTACGAACCGGTGTTTATCCGGAAGCTCTTCCATAGCGCGGTCGAGATGCCCCTGAAACTCGCTGGTAGCGGCCAAGTCCTCCGTCGATGGCTGCGGCGCCGCTTGCGACCAAAGCGTTTCGCGCACTTCGCGGCGCTTCGATGAGCGTGCTCGGTCAATCGCGAGACGGAACGCGATGCGCACGAGCCAAGCGCGAAACCGCCCACGATCGCGCAAGCGTTCAAACCTGCGGTAAGCGCGCAGCAATGCTTCCTGAGCGACGTCTTCCGCATCCTCGCTGTTGCGCAGCACGCCGCGCGCGACGCGATACGCCAGCGGTCCGCATTCCGCGAGGCGCTCCTCGAATTCGCGGCGGAGCGTCGCTTGGGCTGCTTCGTGCGCGAATTCCTTCTCGGCGGTACGGCTTGGCTGGATCAGGACCAGCTCCTGCATTGGGTTGCTTATGCGAACTGAAAAGGCTCGCCCTCCCCGTACACCTGCCAGACGGCGCGGAAGGCCATTTGGTTCACCGAAGTGTATTTAACCTGGAGGTTAAATACAAAGAAGCCCGCAAAGCTCCACTGGCCAGCACAGGACCATCCCGTTTTGGAGCAGCGGCTCGGATGCTCAGTTCCAAATGGGGACGAACGGCGTTGCGTAGCATGACTTCGGAGACTCCTGTCCGCCCGAGCGAGAATCCATGCACCCTCCCATACAGAACATAACTGCCTTTCTTTTCAATGATTAAGAAAGACAATCGGGAAAAATGTCCGGTTCCTCCCAGATGAAGCTCGTCTCGTCCTTTCGCTGGCCCTTCGCCTGCATTCCGCCGTGCATGCGTCCTCTCACGCAAAACGCGACGAAACTGAAAAGGCTCGATCTTCGAGAGAAGTGTGCGTGGACGATCCTCGCCGCTTTGCAATTCCTCCTGCTCCTTACGGCATTGGCCTGGCTGCAGGGCTGCGGTGGAGGGGGCGCAGGCTCCGGACCGAACCCGCCGCCTGCACC
This sequence comes from uncultured Acidobacteriota bacterium, assembly GCA_963718945.1. Lineage (GTDB taxonomy): Bacteria > Acidobacteriota > Terriglobia > Acidiferrales > UBA7541 > Acidiferrum. The sequence continues at coordinate 305,365 of CAVRAJ010000007.1, forward strand.
TCTACCGTCCATCGTCGTGACGGTCACGCCGGCGAGCGGATCGGTCTTGCTGGGAAACTCGCAGGCATTTGCTGCGACAGTTACAAACACTACCGACTCCGACGTGACATGGAGCGTGAACGGCATTCCCAATGGAAGCACATCCACGGGAACCATTTCGGCGGCAGGTTTGTACACCGCGCCGGCCGACCTGCCTTCGCCAGCGACGGTAAGCGTGACGGCAACGAGCCAGACGGACACCACGAAATCCGCGACGGCGGTGCTCGTCATTGCGAGCGACATCTCCATGACGCTTTCACCGCCGACTGCCGGCGTCGAGCTCGGCGCGGCGCAGGGGTTTCAGGCAGCGCTCAGTAGCAGCGGCCACCCAGACACGTCTGTGCGTTGGAGCGTGAGCGGGCCAACATGCCCAGCAGCATGCGGTACCGTGGACCCGAGCGGCAACTACACCGCACCCGAGATTCTTCCATCTCCCGCAACTGCCATCTTGACGGGGCAGAGCGTCGCCGACCCTTCAAAACAAGCATCCGCCGCCATCAGCATCACTAGCAGTTTCACGCTCCAAGTCACCGCACCACAAAGTGTGCCAGCCGGTGGAACAGCGTCAATCGTCGCGACCATGACGCCCGTTCCAGGCTCCAACCCCAGCACGACTCTCTCCTGGTCACTTTCTGGCCCGGGCTGCAGTTCGACAAACTGCGGAACTTTGACAGTGGTGACCACGCAAGGTTCCGGCGGAACAGGCACCGCCGATACGGCGACCTACACGGCTCCGATTACGCCGCCGAGCCCCGACACCGTGACCGTCACCGTAACGCCGCAAGCCGATCCTACAAAAAAAGCGCAAGCCTCGATGGCCGTCCAGGCAGGTATAAACGTCAGCCTCACTCCGGCAACAGCGACGCTTGCCGCAAACCATCGCGTGACCCTCAGCGCGCAAGTCTTCGGAACAACAAACACGGGAGTGAGCTGGAGCGTCACCGGAGTGATCGGCGGAAACACGACACTCGGTCAAATCTGCGTCGTGGGCTCGAGCCCATGTCAAAGCGTCACAAGCGGTACGGTGTTCCAAGTGGACTATCTCGCGCCAGGATCGATTCCCCAGCCGAATCCCGTAAGCGTTATGGCAACGAGCTTGGCGGACTCCACAAAAAGCGCTGCAGCGCAAATCACGGTGATCAATCACGTGCTCGTATCCGTACAGCCGCAGAGCGTCACGCTTGCACCTCTTGCGGCCCAGGGCTTTACGGCAACCGCCCTCGGAACGAGCAACCAGAGCGTGGTTTGGCAAATTCAAGGCACGGCGTGCGCGAACAGCGGCGTTTGCGGCTCGATCGATGCGAACGGCAATTACACCGCACCCGGCTCGGCGCCCACACCAGACGTACTGCAAGTAGTAGCCATCAGCTCGGACGACACCACGCAGTCCGGTGCGGCGAACGTCACGATCTCCACCGGAGCGAGCATCCTTTCGCTGCATCCCGCGAGCGTCTATGCGGGCGCGGCCGATGGCTTCACGCTTCTGGTTGACGGAAGCGGGTTCACAGCGTCGAGCCCTGGGCCGGGATCGATTCTGATCATCGGCGGGACGGCGCGAACGACGACCTGTATCACGGCGACGGAATGCACAGCCCCCGTCACTTCCGCTGATGTATCTGTGGCGGGGAATGCTTCGGTACAAATCCAGAATCCGAATGGGGCGAAATCCAATGCGGTCTCTCTGGTGGTCGCTCTCCCGAACTCGTCGGACGACGCGATTTGGTTGAGCAGCTCCGCCCCAACGGCTGCCGGCAAGGACATTGTCGTCGTTGACCCGACGACCGCGGGAGTGTCGGCTCAAGGCACCGATGTGGACCTGGATGTTGCCGCGCTTGGCATGTTTTCCGTCGCGAACAATTCCTGTTCGCTCTCCGGCAATCCGCTGCCGGTTCAACCTCCTGCAAGCGGCATCGTGACAGCCGATATTTGCGTGTTCTCGGAAAGCGGATTGGACACCAGCATGACGTACACCGTCTCCGGACCTGGCGATGTCACGGTCATCACGAAACAACCCGCCGGTCTCGGGATTATTCATCTGACGCTGCAGATCTCCGCGGGCGCTTTGCCCGGGGCGCGCACTCTTTTCATTCAAAACACAAATCTGGACAAGACCGCCGCCAGCGGCGCTTTGGTGATCCAGTGAAAATCGCGAGATAACTGAAAATGAGCTACATACAACGACGCCGTTTCTTATGGATTCTTTTCCTCGGGGGGCTTGTGCTTCTTGCCGCCGTGGCAAGCGCCACAACGCTTTCCCGGCTAAAGCTGGCTGATCTCGCGCAAGAATCCACGGCGGTCGCCCGGCTGCGCTGCCTTGGAGCAACAAACCTTTGGGACCAGGGAGAGATTTGGACGGAGACGAAGTTTGAAGTTGTTCAGCGGGAAAAGGGCTCTTTGCCGGGGGTCGTCACAGTGCGCTTGCTCGGAGGAACCGTGGCACATCTCCATTCGCATGTGGATGAGGTTCCGGCATTTCGACCGGGTGAAGAGGTCTATCTCTTTCTGTGGGGACGCGACGGAGAACCATATCAAGTCCTCGGCTGGTCACAAGGAACTTTCCGCATCGCGCGCAATCCCCGTTCCGGTTTGGAAGTGGTCACTCAGGATTCCGCGTCCTCACCGATCTTCGACCCGCAGGCGCGAGCTTTTCGGCGCGGTGGGATCCGAAATCTGCCGGTGGCCATTTTCCGGGAAAAATTGCATAAGGCACTGAGGCAGCAAAACCAGTGAAGCGCAGGAGAACGTCGATGACGAAGCGAAAACCATACCCGATCATTTCCAAAGGCATGGCCGCGCTTTTTGCGGCTTTCTACGGTGTCTGCGGCATTCCGGGAGCAACCGGATACACGTTTAACCAAGTCGTTCCGGATGTGCGGCAGCCAGCAAACGTTTCCGGTGGTTCCGCGTGTCCGGTGGCTTCGCACGAGATCATCGCGCCAGGTGCGATTGCCGAACAATGGAGCACCGTCCTGGGAGCGAATCCAGTGGCCATTTTGACGCAGGACCAGACTGCCGCCGGACGTTTGAACGAGATCGAACAAGTGATCGCGCAATCGATGGCCGTGTGGACGGGTGTGAACGGTACCACCCTTTCACCAGCCACTTTTGCGCCGATAGCCCGTACAACAACCCAGAACGCATGCGGCTCGGACGGTGTGAACTCAATTTGCTTGGATCAGGCGGACAGCGCGTTTACGCCGGGGATTCTTGCGTTTACGCGCGTGATCACCGCAGACATCATCGGGGTACAGGTGGGAACGGGTGCGCCCGCAGCTGAGGTTGGACAAATCCTCGACGCTGACATTTATTTCGATCCCAGCAATTCTTCCATCACATTTGCGACGCCCGCGGCGCTAGCAGCGTCGCCGAAGGCATACGATTTTGAGTCTTTGCTGGTCCATGAATTGGGCCACACCCTGGGTTTCAGCCATTCCGCAGTGTGGGGCGCGATGATGTACCCATTCGCTCCAGCCCCGGGAACATTTTCCGGAACACGGCCCACGGTCCGGCAAGCCGATGCGCCATTGGGGGACGACGACAGAACGGGCCTTCGCGTTTTGTACCCCGACCCTGCGGACACGGTAAACATAGGTTCGCTCAGCGGCCGTGTCGTTCCGGCAAACCCGCTCTCGCTGCCAGCATCGCCGCCCGGCGTAACGGGAATCTTCGGAGCGCATGTAGTGGCCGTGGACGCCGCGAGCGGAGCTGTAATCGGAGCGACGCTCGGCGGATGGAGCTGCGTTGCGCCAGGCCCCGCTCTATTCAACGGAACCTATGAAATCAGCCATCTTCCGCTTGGACACAGCTTCCAGGTCTATGCCGAGCCGCTCGACAATACCGTCTATCCTTCCCTCGTCAGCCCCGCCGTGGCGTCGCTCTGCCGAAATCCCCTGACGGACGCCGGATGGCCGCCCTTGCAGGCGTGTGTGGTGCCCATCGTGAATACCAGCTTCACGACGCGAACCCGCCCGGGGTCGTGAGCGATAGCCGCAGAAATCGATATTCTTGTTCTGCGTTCCGCTTCGTCAAAAGCAACGCTCCAAAAAAGCAGCCGGCCCCGGATGAGCCAGGGCCGGTCGCGGGTGCAGCAGTCTGCTGCGTTCTACTGATTTGGCAAAAGGAGCTGGCTGAATCCGGTCGTGTTCACGTCGCGGAAAAGCGGCGTGCGCGGCGGCAACAGAGAAGGAGTCAGGAACTCAACGTCAAACGTGTAACCGCGGGTTGGCGCTGAATAGACCGTGGTGCAGCACTTATAAGTGCCAACTGCCTGACGGTTGGTATACATGCTGATGATTGATCCGAGATAGTTCAGGGTTTGGCCACCATTTGCACCCCAATCCTCGGAAAAGCGGAGGAAGTTGTGAACTCCGCCGTCTGTGCCGAAATCCTGGTTCGTTCCGGCCGGTTGTGGGAACGAAACTCCCTTCCCCGCCATGATTGCGGCCCGGTAATACGTAGTGGCGGCCGGAATGTTGGTGCTCTGATTTTGAAAGGGAAACGCGAAGGCATTCACGTCGTTGTAGTTGTTGGACAAAAGCGTCACCGCATCCGCGCTTATGGAGACGGCCACGTTCGCGTCGGCGACGCTGAAACCACCACCTGCGGAGTTGGCGTTGAGGTCACCCTGGATGTAGGCCGGGTTCTCGGTGGCAATCGCCAAGCCGCAAGGTACCGAAGCAGGACAAGTGCCAAGAGCTGTCAAGAGATTGCCGTCCATGATCTTGATTGCCCGGCGGAAGAGGGGATTTGGATTTTCACGCGCTTCATTGGCGTGGATGACTTCTGCCATGGGCCAGATCGTTGAAGGCGAACCTACGGCTGGGCAGGTCGCACTAGCCGCTATCGCATTGGTGGTAGCTGCGCCATAAAGGTTTCCAGGGCCGGTCAGTTTATAAAAACCGTACTGGCCGTATCCCAAGGCAGAGTTCGCTTGGGCTAGGGTCATCCCGGAGGTCACTGCGTTGGCGTCCATAATGTAAGTGGGATTCCACCCGTAGGTGTAAAACCCAGTGGTGCCGAGGCCATCGAGGTCTTCGCCGGTATCTTGCGAGCCGTTCGGGCAACCAGCCGCGGTGGCGAGATTCACGAAATCATCCCATCCATATTCGCCGGTCTCGTGACCACTCGGTGAAAGCGGTGGCCAGGCGTTCGTGAGCGCCGTAGCCGTATAGTTGCCTCGACGGTCGGAGACATAAACCTCGAAGTCGTTTGTCGCGTTACTGGAATCATAGGACGAATGGCCAGATCCCGTCGTGTAGACTCCGGTTCCCCCAAGATAGGCTGCTAAGTTTTTGGCGTCGATTTCGACATACTGCATGACGCCTCCCAGGGTGACCATCTGCGAATAATGGATCGTGCCGACGCCACTGCCCGACGAGGGCGTAACGTCGCGAACCTGACCCTCACGCGGATCGAAGATTGCGTTCGGCCAGTAATCCGCCGGGTAGCCGGGCTTCGTAATTCCGCTAATGTAGGCGCCTGGGGCTATTTGGGCGCTTGGTAACGTACTGCTAGTCACACCGCAGCGACCGGCGAGAGTTGTACTGCTATAGTTCGAAGGGTTATCCCGCACGCGTTCCAAGCGGATGATCGCGTTCGGATGCACGTCCGCGCACGAGTTTACGCCGGTCGGGGAACCTATAGTCGTCGCAGCCAAGGTGAGCAGCGGTTCGTTACTACCATAGCCTGTGCCCGACGAAAGCCCACTTATTGGGTTAATGTTGCGGCCAGCATAGCCGTAGCTCAGAACCTCCAGCGTTACGTCTTTCCCCGTGCCACAAATAGTGGGAGATCCATAGGTGGTTTGCAATTCGATCTTGATAAAGCCCTTTATGATGGGCAGACCCGAGCCAGTGGCGAACCCGGTCCCACCCGGTGTCGGAAGCCAGTAGCCATTCGCGTTGTTATACCCCGTAGTTCCCAGAACAGCTCCGGATGTGGCTAGGGGTACCGGAGGCGTGATTCGGTTCGCCGCGTTGTTAGCGGTCATCTTCGTCCTGAGAGTGGCTGCCGCCCCGGTCCAGCTTGCGACGGGCATGGCAAGTGTAGACAGGTCAAGCGGCTGCGTGCCGGTATCAAGAATGCAGGGAAGTGACATAATGTCCTGTGGGTTATCCGAAAGCAGAATTCTGAGGCTGGCCTGTGTGTAGTAGCGAAGGCTGGTAACAGACGGGTCCTCGGCCACCACTGGCCGGCGAATCAAGTCGATCGCCTGCGTGGTGCCATTCCCAAGCAGCACAATGCCAAGATTCAGGGGCGTTGCCCCCGTGGCTCCGTTGCGCAAATTGCCCGCATAGTTCGTCGCGCCAAGAGAGATGTTGGTCCAATTGGGGTTTACGGCGGTACCGAGGTTGCTAACGAGGCTTCCTTCCGTCATGGCGAGCGCGCGATACGATGTGGTGCCCGGCGAAGTGGTGATGTTCACGGTCCCGGTATAGGTGCCTGCGTTGACGAATCCGTTTGAGAGATTCGTGCGGATGACATCCTTTACCGCAGTGACGCGGTCGGAAAGTTTAAGCGGGCCGGTCTGCGTGGCCAGAAACAGGTTGCCGTTGGTTGCCGTGCGGCCGCCAAAATTAAATGGCGGACCAGGAAAGAAACTGAGGTCCGTATCCGAGAAAATTCCGAACTGAAACATCGGGATGCCGACAGTCTGCGTGGTGCGCTGCAACTTCACTTCGCTGTTATTAGGCGTGCGCGCCGTCACCAGCAGCGTGTACTGGGTGGCCAAAGCGGTCATGCCCTGATAGGCGCCCGACTGGACTTGGGTGACCGTCGCGAGAGGATTTCCGCTCCCGTCGGTGTTGTAGTTGATCTGATAACCGGAAGTTCCGTCGTACCGCAAATACTGGATTCCGGGAATAACCGGAGGCTTGGTGGCAATAGCATTGATCTGGGCAGCCGAAGGCGCGTAATTGGTATCGAATAGCGTGCCCAGGTCCGCGGTGATTTTTTCCATTCCGGCCTCGGCGCCATAGAAGCCGCGGCTGTAATCGTTGTTGCTTCCGTTGAGCTTCTGCCCCGAGGTGATCAGCAGGATGAAGCCGACCAGCAGGCTGGACATCAGCATCATAAGCAGCAAGGTCGTGAGCAGGGCGATGCCCGAGTCTCGTCGCATCAGTTTTTTTACGGCGTTCATGGTTGGACTCCTCATTATTGATACCGGTTTACGTAGGCCATGCTGCGGAGGCTGACCTGCGTCATGAAATTCTCGCGAAGATAAGTATGGTTCTGTCCCCAGGCGCTGGTAGAACGCGCCCCGAGCATAATATCGACGGAGCGGATCTGGCTTTCCGACTCGCCCGCGGGGATAGTGACCTGCCCCGAAGGATTAGTGACGCCGTCGACAAAGTTGTACTTGAACTGGAGGTTCTCGATCGTTTCGCCGACGGGCACGCCGGGGTTGTAATTGACACGGCGAATCAGACGAATATGCTGCGGGTCGGTCACATTGTCGAGATAGTAGGTGACCATCCAGATGCGCGTGGCCGTGGTCGGCGGAAAAGTGCCGTTGGGGTTGCCGGCGACGTTTGTGTTTTCGAGCTGCTTCATCGTGCCCTGCGGATCGGTGCGGGCATTCAGGTTCAAGCCATCGCCTCCGGCGAACGTCAGCGTCTGGCCGGCTACGGCGGTGACTTCCTGAATGGCATTGCCCAAGGCGTTGCTGAACATGATCAAGTCGCCGGGATTGATTTGAACGCCCGTTGGAGAAAACAAGATGCAGGTGGAATCAAACTTTACGGTTTGTCCGTTATTGGTGATGCTTCCGGCTGGGCAGCCCGGATTGGCGCCCAGCGCCGGCTCGTTGATCATTCTAGCGTTGAGGGCGAGAGTATTGTCCACGTAAAGCATGGTGATAAGGTCGGTGTTTGCTCCGGGCGTGGAGTCCGGACTCGTGATTGGCGGGCCAAGTTCCCAGCCTGGTTGTACGGCATTAAGGCTCACGTTGCATTTAGGAAAGGTTAGGCCACCCGTCAGATTGGGGCGGTTGATCGGCGCGCCGCCACTCCCGAGGCAATTCGGCGGACCTGGCGTATAAGGAACAGGAATGCCAGCCGTGGGGATCCCAGTGCCAGCCTGAATGAGATCCTGCTCGAGAAGATTCATTCCGGCTCGGAGATTATCCGAAAGATCGGACTTGAGAGTGACGCTCTGGTTGGTATTCGTGGCGTCTTTGAACGCCAGCATGGTGGCAGCCAGGGCGACGAGCGTGATGCCCAACGCCACCATCAATTCGATAAGAGTGAATCCAGACTGTTTCTTCATGGTGAGTTTTCTCCCGCCATCCTCACGCAAATGCCGAGATATAGCTGATGAGCGTATAAGAGCTCTGAATACGGCCGAACCTGTAATTAATGGTAACGGTGATCTGCCGGAGATTTGCTTCTCCCGCAACGGGCGTAATGGCGATCGTTCGATTCATAATCGAATTCAAATTGATCGTCTTGTCATCGGTTGTACCCAGCATTCCGTCCGAACCGGGTCCGATGATGATGGTATCCGGGAGCAGCGCATTGTCATCCGCGGTACCAACCAGCCCATCGGGGCCGGGGTCCAGCAAAGGAGCGGCACCGTCTATGAACACGCCCCCGGTAGACACATTCTGAATCTGCGCCCAAGTTAAAACCTTTGTGTCGCGCGCCGTGAAGATCGTTTCCACGGCCTCTTCGGCCTTCTTTTCCGCGATGTAGTTATATTGCGATATGCTGGAGAACATGATGCCTTGTGCGTAAACCGCCGCCAGGGAAAGCACGCCGAACGAAAGAATGACAATCGAAATCATGGCCTCGATCAGCGTGAAGCCGGCGGGATGCCGAGAGATTTTGCGTTGTTGTCTCATATAGTCGATTCCCCTATTCCAGCCAGCTCGAGCTGTTCCAGTAGTAAGAGCGAATACGGCCAGTGGCGCCAAAAACGGTGATGGCGCGCGCCGTGTTGGATTTTCCAACGACTCCAATAAAGATGGAGGCGTTCACGGGATTGTTATTCGTCACCTGATAGAGACTCGCTGCCGCCTGGGCAGAACCGGCAAACGCGCCCGAAGTAGTGAACATCACCGACCATGCTCCGCCGCCGGCCGGCTGTTGCAAACTGATCGCTGTAGCGTTACCGAATGCCATAGGGGTGTCTGGAAGGCCCGGAAACAGTGTGTAAGTCGAGCCACCGCCCACGTTGTCATTCAAATACACGGGAGGAATGGCTGGAGGTATCGCTTCGCCCGGCAACGTCAAGACAGTGAGCTGTATCTGATTGGGGGCCGTGAATTGCACCTGCACGTTGCGACGCTTGGCGATAGCCAGTTCTCGTCCCTGCCGGAGTTCAGATATGACCGCGTCCATCGCGGCGTTGGCCCGGGCATTTTGCGTACTGCTCACCGTGTTGATGACGGCGAAGGCCATCACAACGAAGGCGAGCATCACGACAACCACCATCTCTAGAAGAGAAAACCCTTTATCGGCCTTGTTCGTGCGCTTGCTCATCCGGGAACTCCTCGAATTACCTCCGGCCACCTGCCCGGTGCTGAGGAAGGTGCACGTACCCCACCAGTGTAGATGATCATATAACTATATTGTTTTGTGTGGCTTATGGAGATTTCGAGTTCCTTGGAGATTCGCCAAGCTTGCGGTCTGTAACAAAATGTTACGGGTCGCTACCTTTGAAATAGAGGGTTACTCAGGCAGCGACTAGCCATCCGCCGCCGAAGAGAAGTCCTGGTCCGAGGGAAGCCATGAAGATTGGGCCAAATTTCCCAGGTGGATTACTACGAGTAGATTGCAAAAGGGTGTCGAGGGCAACTCCGCAAGTGGATGAGCCAAGATTCCCGAACGCTTGAGCCACGATTGGAAACTTATCCTGGGGCAGTCCCAGTTGCTTGGCAAGGAGCTCAACAAGACGCGGATTGGGCTGGTGAGTTGCCAGCCCGTGTAACGATGACCTGGCGATACCGCTGTGGATTTCGGCTTCAAGTACTACCTTCTCCAGTCTCGTTATCGCAGCGCGAGAGAGCGCCTCGCCATCAAAGCTTGCGTCAAGGTTGCCATCCTCAGTCTGAGCCACACGGATCGCGCCGGCATGCTGCCCGGCACATCCGAAGAAAAATTCTCCAAGCGTATAAGTGTGTTGCGGCGTGATATATGCCGGCGCGCGCAAAAGAAAGGCGCTGGCGCCATCGCCGAACAGGCCGCCGAATTCTCCGGCGACGCGGCCAGGCTTGAAGATGCGGCTGTGGACGTCGGAGGTAACAACAGCGATGGTGCGAGCTTGTCTTGAAGCAATAAGCCCTTGGGCGACGGCAAATCCATTCAACAAGCCGAGGCACGCGCCGCCGACATCGAGGGCCCCGCAGGTTTCGCGAGCGAGAAGTTGGGAGTGAAGCTGCGCGGCGAGAGAGGGGTAGCCGTGGTGCGTTTCGCTGGTGGCGATGATCCAATCAAGTTGTTGAGCGCCGCAAGCGGCGGAATGCAGGGCCTGCCGCGTTGCGCACGCACCGAGCGTGAGTTCGTTCTCGTCTTCGGCCGCATACGCAAGGAACTCGATTCCGGCGCGAAGTCGAAGTTTGCCTTCCGGCATGCCGAAAGCCCGATCAATCTCCACAGAAGGGATCCTGCGAGAGCCGACGAGCGCACACGAAGCTGCAATGATGGCCGCGCCGCTTGTTGCGGCTTGCTGAGTGTAAGAGGAATCCGGCGCAAGGGAACGGTTTTCGGCTTGAGCTTCCTGGATGGCCTGGAAGATGCTTTCTAACGAGGGAGTGTGCTCCGTGAGGTGCGCGCCCAAATCGTTAATGCCGCTCGCGGACTCCAGTCCGCGCAAAAAGCTGACCCAGCCCATGGAGTCCAGCACGCCTGTTTCGATAAGATCCTGCGTGGGACCAGGGATGGAGGCCTGAGATCCAGCTTCCCGCCGGAAACATTCCTCGACGAGGTGTCGCCAGCGATTTTCATCCGCGAACGACGCCATCAAAACTCCTCGAGCCATTCCTGCTTTGGCAGCGGGAACAGCGTGTCCAGCATAAGCCAGCAGAGATCATGATAGGGCCGCGTAAGACCGAGGCGGATGAAATGATGCGGGCATGACAAAATCTTGTAATGGAATTGAGAGTTCAAGAAACGATCGAGACGCGCGACACGATTCGTGCCTCGATTCTCAGCCAGGGCGGCCTCGATGAAATTGCGCCAATCGCGATCCACGACCGGAAGATCGCGCAAGATTTCGCCAGAAGAAAGAGCCAGCGTGGCGCGCAGTTCGTTTGCGCAAAGCTCGAAGCGCAAATTTTGCGTCTCCGTCCCACAAATGGAGCGCTGTGGTTCGAGAGGCTTTGCGAAGAGTCCGCTGCCCGTTTTATTTTCGTGAAGCACGCAGCCAAATAGCTCCGGCAAAGATTCCGCTATTTCCGCTTTGCGAAGATACGCGACGACTTCGGCCTCGGGAACGGCGGATTCCTTTTTAAAACCGCTGGTCGAAACGCGATCTTCGACGTGCGGCTTGGCCCCAGCAAACGGAGCGAGATCGCAGTGCAGCACATCGCCGCGTTGGTAAGGAAAATACAACCAGCTATTGGCTGTCGCGGAAACAGGACGAAGGGACCGAATCTTTTCCTTATCGCGCTGCAAACCCATGACGCAGAACGCCGGTCCCATGCGGGTGATTTCCGTGATGAGCAACTTGGTCATGGCTCGGACTTTGGCTTCTTGCGCCGCGCCTTCGAGGATTTCGCATACATTGCGACGAGATGATGGATCTCAACGCTGTGGCTCTGCGATCGCCAGTGGGTGGCGAGCAAATCAGCGACAAGACGGCGGTGACATTTCTCCGGACCGGGTTCGGAACACAGCAGGGCCGCTCTTGACGGCCATGCGTTTGCATCGAGCGTTTGCGGGATTCCGCGGTCGCGCATCAACGCCAGGAAACCCGCTTCGTAAGCAGGCCAGTCCTTGGTGTCGCGATAGGTCTTGAGCAACTCAGACGTGGGCGCGAACTGCGGTTCGTGGGAGTACGTAATGCAGGCTACTTTTTTCAGGAAATAAGCGAGATCCGGATGCTTGGCGAAACCGGAGAGCTGGCCCTCGCGATGCTGGCGGATATCGACCACTTTTTCCACGCGCGCAGTTTCGAGAAGCTGAAAAAATTCCTCGGCCGTTTTTCCCGCGAACCCGATAGTGCAAATAAGAATTTCCATAAATCAAAAATACTCTATTGCCTCGGCGGAAGCGCGGAACGCAAACTCCTGGGCCTGAAGGCGGAGCGCATCCTTGATGGCCGTGTCGCGCTCGAAAACAAAGAGCGAGCCGCTGTCAAAGGCCGCCAGGTCGTGCAGCTTGAGCAGTCGATCCTCGGCGTCGCGTTGCGATTCAAGTTCCCGGCCACGGCGGATATGCAAAGGCGTCACGCCGCGTTCGACGAGCGAAGGGCCGATCATCAGAAATCGGTGACACTGCAGCGGATCTTCCTCTGCGCACATTAAAGCACTGTTCGACGTGCGGCATAGTTCGAGAGCACGCTCAATTCCCGCGCAAAAATCCGCGGCTTTTCGGCGTAGTTCGTAATTCACGACGCCGTCCGCGTGATAGGCGCGAGGGTCCGACGGCCGGCCGCCGAGTGACTCGCCAAGAAATTCATATTGGATTCCCACGGAGGCGAGACAGGCTTCGAGCGGCTCGCGATTGAATTGTGGAAACCGGAAACTGCAGGGACGGCTGCGGACATCGCAGATGATTTTTATCTGATGAGAAGTTAATTGTTCCAGGAACTCGGCCAGATCAAGACTCGAATGTCCGACGGTAAAGAGAGATATGTTCGAGAGCGGCGGCAACATGATGGAGGGTCACTCAACGGGCCGGATGTATTCTGCCGAAAGGCGGCGAAGTCGGCAAGTGCGAGAAGAAGGCGGGGAATTGCGATTTTGCAACCCGGTTTCGAGCAGACATGAAAGGCCGCTCGTCGCTCATGCTAACGTAGAATAGCTCGCCCAGCAGCCCCGAATGAGTTGGATGATCCTGTTTCGATGTGGGAAGAGCCGATTTTCAGGCGCCAAGGATCCGAGTGCCATTGAAAAACTCACAATTGGTGGCGAGGAGGAAGAATGCGGCGAACCTGTATCTTCTGACCGTGCTCGTTGTTTCGCTGGCGCCGCCGGCATGGGCGCAACGTGTGCGTGGCGAGCTGCACGTCGAAGTACGAGACCCGCACGGCGCTGCGCTGGCGGTCACCGCTGAACTGGTAAGCGAAGCAAACCAATTTCACAAGACAATTGAGGTTGGAGCGGAAGGTCGGTTCACGGCGCAGGACCTTCCTTTCGGCGTTTACAGGCTGAGCCTAAGTGCGGAGAATTTTGCGCCATGGAACAAACTGATCGAGATTCGCTCCGAGGTGCCCGTACACGTTGTCGCGACGCTGGGCGTGGCGCCAGTGACGACGCAGGTGCAAGTAAACGACTCGGCCACACTTCTGGACCTCAGCAGCACGGCAACAATCTACTCGGTTGGGCGGCAATCGATAGACGAACAGGTTTCCGCACAACCGGGGCGCGAGCTTTCCGCTCTGGTAAACGAGCAGCCGGGCTGGCTCTATGAAGCTAACGGAATTCTGCATCCGCGAGGGTCCGAGTACGATGTCCAGTACGTATTCGATGGATTGCCGCTGACGCAGAACCGGTCACCGGCATTTGCGCCGGCATTTGACGCCGGCGAAGTGGAATCCATGCGCGTACTGACGGCCGGCTTTCCCGCGGAGTACGGACGGAAGCTTGGCGGAATCATTGAGATCACGACGACGAAAGAAGTGCCGCGCGGTCTGCACGGGCAAGCTGACGCTGACGGAGGAAGCTTTTCCACCGTGTCAGGCTCCGCGGCTGTTTCTTATTCCACGGGCCAGAATCGTTTTTCGGGGAGAGTGGACGGTTTTCACACAGACCGCTACCTTGATCCGCCCGTGCTTGAGAATTTTACCAATCGCGGAAATGCAGGCAACTTTTCCGCTTCGTACGAGAGGGATTTTTCCGAAAGGGACCGGCTGCGCGTCACCGTATCGCACAATGAAGTGCGCTTTCTCGTGCCGAATGAGCTGGTCCAACAAGAAACAGGCCAGCGACAGGACATTGCAAACAGCGAGACAGCCGGAGAGATCTATTCTCAGCACACGATTTCTCCAGATTTGTTCCTTAGTTTCTCCGGGAGCGTCCGCGATGCTGAAACAACCTTGATCTCCAACTTGCTGGCGACACCGGTGATCGTTGCGCAGCAGCGTGGCTACCGCGAGGGCTACGCGCGCGGCGACATCGCCGGACATCATGGGCATCACGGCTGGGAAGCGGGCGCGGACGGAATTTTCAGCCCCGTGCATGAAGAGCTGCAGTACGCGATCACTGGCCCGACGCAGTTTGATCCGGGAACGCAGCAGCAGTTGCAATTTGCCGACCGGCACTGGGACATTGAGCCTTCGGCGTACATCCAGGACCAATGGCACCGCGGAAGCTGGAACATCAGCGCGGGGCTGCGATTCGATCACTACGGATTTGTCGTAAACGAATCCGCAGTAAGTCCGCGCGTGGGTCTTGCGCGATACGTGTCTTCGCTGAATTTACTAATTCACGTTGCCTACGACCGCATTTTCCAAACGCCCGCGATGGAGAATCTGTTGCTTGCCAGTTCGCCGCAACTCAGTTCCATCGATCCGATTGTACTGCGTCTGCCGGTGCAACCCGCGCGGGCCAATTACTATGAGATTGGTGTGACGAAATCCCTCTTTGGAAACTTGCGGCTGGACGCAACCGTGTTCCGGCGCGATTTTCGCAATTACTCCGATGACGACACGTTGCTGGATACGAGTGTAAGTTTCCCGATCGCCTTTGCAAAGGCGCGCATTGCTGGAGAAGAAGTGCGGCTCGCAGTGCCGCACTGGGGGCGCTTTTCAGGTTACTTGAGTTACGCGAACCAGTCCGGAATCGGGCAAGGGCCCATCACGGGCGGGCTGTTTCTGGGCGAAGACGCTGCAAGCGGACTGGCCGACACGAGCAAGTTCGCGGTCTCGCAGGATCAGCGGAACACGCTGCGCGCACGGGTGCGCTATGAGGCGACGCAGCGTGTTTGGCTGGCGTTCGGTGGCCAATACGGTAGCGGCTTGCCGGTGGAAATCGATAAAGACTCGATCGATCTAAACTTTCTGCTTTCGCAATACGGCGCAGCCATCATAGACCATGTGAATTTCGACAAAGGCCGTGTGCGGCCAAACTATTCGCTGGATGCTGCGGCTGGCGCGAAGCTCTACCACAAGGAACAGCGAAGTGCTACGTTCGAGATTCAGGCCGACAATCTGAGCGGGCGCGTAAACGTTATCAACTTCGCCAGCTTGTTTTCGGGAACGGCGGTGGCGGCGCCAAGAAGTGTTTCGGCACGGCTGAAGCTGACGTTTTGACGGGCAGCTAGTCCACTCTACTTGCGGTTCACCTTGGCAAGCAACCGGAGCATTTCCAGATACAGCCAGATCAGAGTGACCATCAGGCCAAATGCGCCGTACCACTCCATGTATTTCGGCGCGCCGCCGCGCACTCCGGTCTCAATCATGTCGAAATCCAGGACCAGATTCAGCGCGGCAATCACGACAACGAACAGGCTGAAAGCGATGCCCCAAAAACCTCCGCCGTTGATGGCCGTAAATTGAAAATGAAAAAAGAAACTCAGAGCCATCTCGACGATGTAGAAAACTACGATGCCGCCCGTCGCGGCAATCACGCCCATCTTAAAGCCCTGCGTGGCGCGTATAAGGCCGCTCTTATAGGCGAGAAGCATGACGAAGAGAACTCCAAGCGTGAGGCCCACGGCCTGAATGGCGATACCGTGATACGTTTTCTCGAAGACGGCGGAGATGCCTCCGAGTGCCAAGCCTTCGAGCAGGGCGTAGACCGGCGCCGTGAAAGGCGACCAGGTTTTCTTGAAAATAGTCACCAGTGCGACGACGAAGCCGCCAACGAGGCCACCGATCATCCACGGAACAGCGGCTTCCGGCGTTTCCGAGTGCGAGAGTCCCCAGGTCCAGGCGGCGGTCGCGACGGTGCAGAGGAGGAGCAAGCCCGTCTTGTTGACAGTGCCTTGCAACGTCATGGCGTCGCCGAACGCAACTTGCCCTTTGAAAGCTTTCTCATTTAGAGCTGGATTTGACGTGCGCATCAAACTTGCCATGAATGGCCTCCGGGAAGGTGCGGACTTCAGTTTACTCTGCCCAGTTCAACAATTCCTAGCCGACTGGCTATGCTCGAAAAACTCGATCAACCCTGTTTTTGACCGTCGGCGATCTGCCCCTGGACCTGCGCTCTAAATTCCAGTGGATGGGCGATTTTCTCAAAGACTTCGGGAGTTCCGCCAGTGCCGCGAATAATGACCGTGCCATAGCCAAGCACGCGACCCATAGCCGGCTCTTCCACGACAACGCTTTCAATTCGCGACAAGAGAATCTCGAGCGTCCGCCGGCTCGCCAAGCCTGTCTTCACGATGACTCGCTTGTTGGTCAGCGCCATTACTGTGGCGCCGCGCTTGATGAGGCCAACTCCGAGAAGAATCGCTGCGATAAGAAACGCCGCAAACGCAAGCCAAATCAAAATGCTGGAATGCGAATCGGTGCTATGCCTGGTGTCCCAGGAAAAAACGAGAAGCGCGATGCCTGCGACGACGAAAAACGCCGTAAGTCCCGCGTGACCGAGCATGACAACCCAATGCAGCTTGGTCTGATATTGCAGTGTTTCGCCAGGGATGAGGTGTTTCTCAATGTAGCTCAAAGTGGCTCCTCAAGCGCGTGCGGGGCCATTCGCTTCCTAGAAGACTCGCCCGAATTATAGACGGGACCGGGCACTTGCAGAATATGGCACGCAAAACCGTGATCTGCGGACTAATTGGTAGCGCTAACGGGAATCGAACCCGTATTTCGGCCTTGAAAGGGCCGCGTGCTAACCGTTGCACCATAGCGCCGTCGGAGGGAGAACCGCAACTCTATTAGGATAAGGAAAAGGGCCGCATTTCACAAGGTGCCTTGGCAAGGCAGATAGGAACAAACACTGGGTGCGCAAATCCGGACGAAACAAGAAACTCAGTTTTCAGACGGAGCCTGCGGCGCAGAAATTTCCGGCGGTGTTCGCAGGTCAATGATCTTGTATCCGCTGGGCAGTGCGAAGAGATTGGCGTCAGGCTCGCCTAAAACGACTTTGGTGACCTCGAAATTTTGCTGCGTGGAGAACCGGGGATCCTCTCGCCTAGTGATGAGGTTGACGCCTAACTGCGGTGAATACCAAAACTCGCGTCTCTCCAAAATCGGGGCCTCGTTGCCGAGGGTTGCGATCTCGACGAGTTTGGACTTCCGCGTGCCAATCGTCTCGAGTCCCGTCACGTTCTGGGTACCCAGGTTCTCGACGGCTGGGGCGCCAGATTTGGCTGAAGAGGCAGCGGCTACGGAGGAAACCGCAAAATCCGAAGCGAAAAACCGTTCCACGCGGCAAACGTGTCCGGCTACCCGGCAGACATAACGTTCGTGGCTGGCGGGATCGCTGATCTCAATCTGCGTTACGGCCGATTCGTGCTTGCCGTCGTCCGGGACGAAGAGAGCGCGCTCTTGGTAGATGCGGCCCACAGCATCACGCGCAATGATTCTGTGATTCTTCAGCGTAATGTTGCTGCCATCCGGCAATTGCCGAATCCACTCGGTGTTCAGGGTGGCAGCAAACGGTGCAATCGGCTTGGATGGGATAAAAATACTGGCGAAAGTCTCGCGAGTACTGCCGTCTGGTGCGTGCTGGGGCGCCTGCGGCGATTGAGCAAAAGTAGGAAAACTTAAGAGGAAAAGGGTTACCGCAATCAGAGGACAAGGGATTCTCTTCATAATTGGCTCCCCCGTATTTGAAAATTATGCCAGCTTGGCCAGATGCGCGCAACGCCTGAGCCGCGGTAATTCGTTACACCTGCCGGTCCTGGAATTCTTCGTGCCATGCCATTTGGATGGCTTCGAGTTTGCTTTCGTTGGAGGCCAAGGGATCGCCGGAGAAGCCGGAAAGCCCGATGATCCACTTGTGCATGTCGGTGAAACGGACGGTGAGCGGATCGGTGTCTGGAAATTTGTCGGTCAACGCGATGGCGATGTCTTCGATGTTGTCCCAACCGAATGTAGGCGGCATGTGTGGCTCCTGGAGAAGTGCGAGTTAGTGGCTCGATTTCGTGTCTCGTGTTTCGTGATCCGTGTCCCGTGAAGAAAAATTCGAAGAGGCGTTAAGGCGGCGCTGAAGGGATTGGCGCAGAGCTTCCAGCATCTGCGCAACGGCTTTCAAATCTTTCTCCAGTCTCTCGAGATCGAGAGGCGATTTATAGCGCAGGTCGCGGCTCAATATCAGGAAATAGCGAAGTTCCTCAAGCGAGCCGTTGGAGATCGCCAGGAATTGCAGAAGCTCTTTTGTAGAGTGCCTTCCGAAACCCTCAGCAATGTTTGCAGGTATCGAATAAGCAGCACGCCGTATTTGAGAAACAACGCCAAATTGCTCGTTCCGAGGAAAAGGATTGGTCAGTTTATAGATCTCAAGCACCACGCCGTGCGCGCGCTTCCAAACTTCGAGGTCTGTGAAACTCTTCAACACGACAGTTCCTTGAGACCAACCGTTCGCCTGAGTCTCTTCACGGGGCACGGACCACGGGTCACGGATTTTTAGTGATCTGCTTCCTTGGCGTAGTTTTTGTTCCACTCGGGAATTTCCACGACGATATCCGTGGTGCCGTCGGGAACGGTTTGGCAGCCGAGGCGGGATTTCGGCGTAATGCCCGGCGCCATGTCGAGCTCGTCGAGCTCGGCGTCGGTAGCTTCGTTGCAAGACTCGAGGCCTTGCTTGACGATGACGTGACAGGTCGAGCAGGCGCAGACGCCGCCGCACGCGTGGTCCAGGCCGGCTTTAATGCCCTCGGAAATATCGAGAACGCTCCCCGGAAGGCCATTGTGGCCGTAGGGAATTTTCTCCGGGTCCACCTCGATGGTTTTGCCGCTGGGAAGAAACGTCACCTTATATTTCTTCGTGGCGGGCGTGAACTTGACTTCTTCAATGTACGGATTGCTTCCGCCCATGTCTTGGTTACCCCCGTTGCGATTGCCAATCGTTCACTTTTTGCCGAGTAGAGGCACAATAGATCGTGCTCCTACATGGTTAGACCTCAGCTAGATTTTTGCCCTGCAGCGCGCTTGTGACCGCGCTGTTCATCAGCAATTCCGCAAGATGCTCTGTCGCACGGTTCAGTTCGTCGATGCGTTTGCGGATGAGCTTGTAATCCGTGCTTGCGACGGCATCTTTCAACCCGACGATGGCGGCATCGATGGCGGCACGCTCGTCGGGCGGCAAATTCGTCGACTGCCCGTTGGTTAGCGCTTTCGCAGTGGCTGCGAGAATCGATTCGGATTCGGTGCGCGCTTCGATGAGCTGGCGCTCGGCGAAATCCTGTTCGGCGTACTCGATCGATTCTTCGAGCATGCGCTCGATCTCGTTGTCGCTGATGCCGTAACTCGGTTGGACTTCGATGGTGCGCTGTTCGCCGGTGCGAATATCCTTCGCGCCAACCTGCAGGATGCCGTTGGCGTCGATCAGGAATTTCACTTCGATGCGCGGCAGGCCCGCGGGAGCGGGCGGCGTTTTCAGAGTGAAGCGAGCCAGCGAACGGCAATCTTTCGCGAGTTCGCGTTCGCCTTGCAGTACGTGAATGTCGATGCCGGTTTGGTTGTCGACACCGGTCGTATAGAGCTCTTGCGCGCTCGCCGGGATCGTGGAGTTGCGCGGAATGATTTTCGCGACGGCGCCTCCGTAGGTCTCGATGCCGAGCGAAAGCGGCGTGACGTCAAGCAGCAGCATGTTCGTGACACCGCGGTCGAGAATGTTGGCCTGGACGGCCGCGCCCAAGGCGACGACCTCGTCAGGGTTTAATTCGGTATGCGGGGTGCGGTTGAAATAATCCTGGACGGTGCGGCGAACGAGCGGAGTGCGGGTGGCGCCGCCGACGAGGACGACTTCGTCGATGGTTTCAGGCTTGAGTTCCGGCTCTTTGGTCTGCGCGTCCGCGAGGGCTTTCTTTACGGGACCCATCGTATGGGCAACGACCGGTTGAATTAAGGCATCCAGCGCGCCACGCGTGAATTCGCGCACATAGATAGAACCGTTCGGGAGCGGGAAACGCAGAGTAGCGGATTCCGTCTCGGATAGTTGATGCTTGATGGCGATCAGAGCTTTGCGCAGCTCTTGAGCGAGTTCACCCCGAGGTGAGAAGTCGATCTCGTCCTGTTGAAGAATTTGTTCGTGGACGAAGGCTTGCAAGAGATTGTCGATGTCGTCGCCGCCCAGGTGCGTGTCCCCGTTGGTTGAGAGGACTTGATAGATATCGCCTTCGGCGGTGGAAATGAGCTTAAGAACGGAAATATCAAACGTGCCGCCGCCCAGGTCGTAAACCGCCACGTGGCCGCGCTGTTTTTCGTGGAGACCATAAGCAAGCGCTGCGGCGGTTGGCTCATTGACTAAGCGAAGTACCTCGAGGCCTGCGATTTTGCCCGCGTCTTTGGTGGCTTGGCGCTGAGCGTCGTTGAAATACGCCGGAACGGTGATGACGGCGCGGTCGACCGGTTCGCTGAAAAAACTCTCGGCCCAGTTTTTCAATTCGCGCAGGATGAACGCGGAAATTTCCGGCGGAGTGAAGACTTTGTCGCCGAGCATGACGCGAATGACGTTTTTGCTTGCTGGGTCGATGCGGAACGGGAAGAGTTTAAGTTCGCTTTGCACGTCCGCGGGGCCGCGGCCCATGAGGCGCTTGACGGAATAGATGGTGCGTTCGGGCTGCGTGAGCAGGCGGTTACGCGCGGCTTCTCCGACAACGATGCTGCCATCGGCATCAAGACTGACGACCGACGGACATAGCGTGCTCCCGTACGGGCCCGGAATACAAGTCGGTTGACCTGTCTGCGGATCGATGTACGCGATGAGGCTGTTCGTCGTGCCGAGATCGATTCCTACGATGCGTCCCATGGCCGTCTCACACTTCTCCCAATTCTTTCGCGACGTTCGCCACCAGGTTGCGAATGTATGATCTGCGATTCAGATGGTCGTTCAAACGCGTCGCTATTTTTTTCCGTGCGGTTTCATCCGCGTTTGCGTCCACGGCAGCATCCCAATCTCGGGCCGTGGCTTGGAGCTGCTCGTCCACGTCCGCAAGCTTCTCGCCGAAATTTCTTTCGGCGGATTCGAGCCGCGGCTTCAGCGCTGCTAAATCGCTGCCGGAACTCTTCGCTTCGCGGAGTTCGTCGAGCGATTCGTTCAGCTCGAAGACCTCTTCGAGCAGCTCCGGCGGAGCTTGCTGCTTGTGCTCGCCTTCCTTGCGCATATTCTCGATGCCCAGAAGATATTCGACGCGGGCGACCGGATCGCGCAGCGTGCGGTAAGCGTCGTTCAGCTCTGAGCTGCGCTGCAAGGAAAGTTCGCGTTCTTGCTCCGTTGCGTTCACGAAATTGTCGGGATGCAGCTTCCAGCTCAGTTTCAGAAATTCTTGTTCGAGCGCGTTCATTGCGATCCAGAGCTTGCGCGGCAGGCCGAAGATGGCAAAATAGTCCGGCTTCTGGGCGTTCGTTTTGGATGCGGCTGGCGTGCTCATTTATGAATCGCCCATCCTAACCGGGCATAAAAAAAGTGGCTGGCGGATGCGGCTGCCAACCACTTGTCAGAGTCGCCTTTTGCATCCCCCGCCAAATCCAAGACAAAAGCAAAGTCAAAGCGTACAGACTGAAGTCTGTGCTGCCTAAGCCGTGAACGAACTACCGCAGCCGCAATTGCGCGCCGCGTTGGGATTCTGGAAGACGAAACCCTGGCGCATCAGCGTTTCTTCGTATTCAAGCGTCGTGCCATTCAAATAGAGAAAACTTTTCGGGTCCACGAAAAGTCTTGCGCCGTGCTCTTCAAAAATCTTGTCGCGATCGCGCGCTTGCGTATCGAGGCGCATGGCATAAGAGAGTCCGGAACACCCGCCGCCTTGCACACCCACACGCAGGCCGCCTTTTTCAGTCGAGGCGCCTTCCTTCTCGAGGAGTTCGCGGATTTTCTGTGCGGCGCGCTCGCTCAGGTGGATCGTCGAGATGGTTGGATTGGCGACTTCTGTTGCCATGATCAAATACTCCAAGGCCTATAGAAAACTAGCCTCTCCGCAGCACGGCCCGGCATGCCGTGCCCCTGCAAAAACAAGAACGGGGACGCGCGACAGCCCTGTGCGGAATTAGTGCGCGGCCTTTTCGGCTACGGGCGCTTCGATGCCGTGCTTTTTCTTCCAGTCGCCGATGGCGGCTTTGATGGCGTCTTCGGCAAGCACGGAGCAATGAATCTTCACCGGCGGGAGCGACAGCTCGCGCACGATGTCCGTGTTCTTGATCGAGAGCGCTTCCTCAACCGTCTTGCCTTTGACCCACTCAGTGGCGAGCGAGGAGCTGGCAATCGCCGAGCCGCAGCCGAAGGTCTTGAACTTGGCTTCTTCAATGACCTGCGTATCGGGATTGATCTTCATCTGCAGCTTCATCACATCGCCGCACTCGGGAGCCCCGACGAGACCCGTGCCAACATTGGGATCTTCCTTCGGCAGGCTTCCGACGTTGCGAGGATTGTTGTAGTGTTCAACCACCTTATCGCTGTATGCCATTAGCTGTTGCTCCTTGCCAAATTGACGAGATTTCCAAATCCGGCGCTCTTGACGGCCTTCTCTGTTAGCGAAACATTGGGCACGGATGCCGAGCGGCCTGCGGTGAGCTGGCGAAGCGCGTCTTTGATGAACTCCGCGCCGACGCCAATCATTTTCAAAAAGGCGCGAACCTGCTGCAGCTCGTGGAAAGAGCGCTCGCCGGCTGCGGGGGCCTCTTCGCCTTCTTCATAGGGTACAAACGTCACTCGAAAAGCGGCTCCTGTGCCGCCGATCGAGCGGTGAATTCGGATTGTTCCTTCGTTTGCCATCGCTATTCCTTCTCTTCTTGAGATCTGGTCCTTCCTAACCCATTAGATGCAGGGTTTAGGCGGTTTGCCACTTCATCTTGGAGATGTCGATGCCTTCTTTGGCCATCTCGTAAAGCGGCGAAAGCTCACGCAACTTGGTGACGACCTGGACCATCTTGTCGATCACGTAATCGACTTCCTCCTGCGTGTTGAAGCGGCCGAGGCCAAAGCGGATCGAGGTGTGCGCCAAGTCTTCTCCAACCCCTAGCGCCTTGAGCACGTAGCTTGGCTCAAGCGTAGCCGAAGTACAGGCGGAGCCGCTCGATACCGCAATATCGTTGATGCCCATCAAGAGCGATTCGCCCTCGACGTAGGCGAAGCTCATATTCAGGTTGTTCGGCAAGCGATGTTCGAGCGAGCCATTGATGTAGACCTCGTCAAGCTTGGCTTCCAAGCCCTTCTTGAGACGGTCGCGGAGAGCGCCGAGCCGGGCGCCCTCTTGCTGCATTTCCTGTTGGCAGAGCTCGCAGGCTTTGCCCAAGCCGACAATGCCTGGCACGTTGAGGGTGCCGGAACGCATGCCCCGCTCGTGGCCACCGCCATCAATGATGGCAGAAAGCTGCACGCGGGGATTGCGGCGGCGAACGTAAAGCGCGCCCACACCCTTCGGGCCGTAGATTTTGTGGCCGCTAATGGCCAGCAGGTCAATGTTGTCTTTCTGGACGTCGACTGGAATCTTCCCCACGGCTTGCACGCCGTCCACGGCGAAGAAAATGCCGTGTTCCTTGGCGATTTTGCCAATTTCGGCGATCGGATTGATCACGCCAATCTCATTGTTGGCGTACATGATAGTGATCAAGATGGTTGTTGGCCGAATGGCGGCTTTCAAGTCGTCCAAGCTGACTCGTCCATCTTTCTGCACCGGCAAATAGGTGACTTCAAAGCCGTCTTTTTCGAGGCGCTTGCAGGTGTCCAGGACAGCCTTGTGTTCGATGGACTGCGTAATGATGTGGTTGCCCTTTTCGCGGAACATCTCGGCAACACCCTTGATCATCAGGTTATCGGATTCCGTAGCGCCGCTGGTGAATATGATCTCTTTCGGCGTGGCGCCGATCAGCGAGGCAATCTGCTGGCGCGCCGTTTCGACGGCTTCCTCGCCGGCCCAGCCGAAGCTATGGTTGCGGCTGGCGGCATTTCCAAATTTCTCCGTGAAATACGGCAGCATCGCCTCTACGACGCGCGGATCAACCGGCGTGGTCGCGTGATTATCCATGTAAATCGGCAGCTTGACAGCCATTTCCTTAGTCTCCTAACTCGAACTCATGTGCGAACCTGAGCGCATCGAACTCGTCAATCCCACAAGCGCGGGCTCATTCGGATCCTCGCTCATCTGCGCAATGGTTACCGTGCTCAAGACTCCCAAAATGCTTTCATTTACCTTGCGGAGCGGCTCGCGTACCGAGCATCTCTCCGTGGTTTCGCAATTCCCGTGGCTCGTAACACATGATGTGATCAACACCGGGCCATCTATGGCCGAGATCACGTCGAGCGCACTCACTTGCGTGGGGTCTTTGGCAAGCTGATAGCCCCCAGTGGACCCGTGTTTCGCGAGCACGACGCCCTCGCGTGCCAAGCGCTGCAGCACCTTAGCCATCAGCGTAATCGAAATGCCATATTCTTCCGCGATTTCATTCGCACTGCACGCATGTTCCTGGCGGTGCATGGCCAGATGCTTGACGGCAATGAGGCCGTAATCAGCTTTTTTGGATAGCTTAAACATTTCTCGCTCTGGTTCCTGCCCCCACTATATATGCGACTGATTCAGTCGCAGTCAGAGGATACTCTGTTTAATGCTCCAAGTCAAACGACCGGACCTTGCGAGTACCTCCAAACCCTTTATTTCGTGCGGCTTATAGTAAGACTAATTTAGTCTGATTTGCTAGCATTTTGCGGCGAAACGTCGTATTCAGCAACAAACCGTCTTTTCGGGGGTGTCAACGGTAATTCGGCCGCCTATCTTGCCTGCCGTGATAGGCTAGCCTTGAAACTATGCCAGAAACTAGCAGGCTGAAAGCCTCCGTCCGCGCTTTGATCGCAAGAATAGCTTGGCTAGTCTATTTCCATGCCCAGTTCGGTCTCTTGGGCTGCTCCCAAACCGTGCAACCCTCCATCATCGAGCACCGAGTTGACCCTTTTCCCTCCCCGACCTCGTCGGATGGAAAGACGTTCACACTTGTGGGTGCCGGCGACATTGCAGGCTGCAAGGATTTGGATGGAGCTCGCGCAACGGCGAAGCTCCTGGAGCGGATTCCAGGCACAGTCTTTGCCGCGGGGGATCTTGCGTATGAAAGCGGCACCCCTGCCGAATTTCAGAATTGCTACGGCTCGACTTGGGGCGAGTTTAAGGCTCGGACGAAACCGGCGTTGGGCAATCACGAGTATGTTAACCCGGCGGCGCAAGGTTACTTTACATACTGGGGCGCGCAGGCTGGACCTATAGGGAAAGGTTACTACAGCTACGACCTTGGCTTATGGCATATCGTCTCGCTAAACACGAATTGCTACTCGAAAACCTTGGGTGGTTGTGCATCTGGCTCCTCAGAAGAGACTTGGCTGCGCAAAGACCTCGCGGAGCACCCAGATGCTTGTGTCCTGGCGTATGGGCACCATGCGCTCTTCAGCAGCGGCGTGTTCAAGAGCCATGCCGTCCACCCGGAATTGAAAGACTTATGGCGGGATCTCTACGCTGCGCACGCAGCATTGGTCCTGGCTGGTCACGAACATTCCTATGAACGCTTTGCGCCGCAGAACCCGGACGGCCACGCTGATCCAGTAAACGGAATTCGCGAGATTGTCGTTGGAACGGGCGGGCGCAGCCATGATCCACTCGGCTTTGCACTGGCCAATAGTGAGGTACGCAATACGGATACCTTTGGCGTGCTTAAACTGACGCTCACTCCCGGACACTACACTTGGGAATTTATTCCTGAAGAGGGCAAGATGTTTACCGACTCAGGCTCCGGCGACTGCCTTCCTCATCCTGCAGTTGCTAACTAGTTCTATTTTCGCCCGAATATCTTGCGCGACTGAGCCATTAGTTCGACGCCGGACAAACCCCGCCGGCGGATGCAGCTTCGACCAACTTCTGAACGGCCGGCGCGGGCATCAGCAAGAGTTGGCCTGTGGGCTTCTCCAACTGTTGAAGGACAGCAACCTGTTGTGCTTTCCAGTCCTCCGGCGCTCGTTGACTCTTGTCGAGGAAATCTAAAGCCGCGAGACCGATGCTTCCCAGCGTCGAAAGGTCCCGCGAAGAATCGGAGATTTGCTTCACCAAGAAGGAGCGCTGGGCTAGTGGCTGAAGAATTGCGTCGTTGTCGTACCACACGGTGAACTGCTCGCGGAGGCGTGCATTCACAGCGGGGTCGTGGCACGAAGCGGCGATGAACTTGTCGGTCAATTCCCCGAAATGGCGCGCAGCAGCGCTCTCTAGGGGCACAGCGTCCACGACGCGGTTTAGCGGTGTGGCGCTGGTAGGTTCCGTGGCGGCGGTTTGTTCGCGCGTGTAGTCTTTCACGGGCTCGAGGACGTTTGCGAGCGTTTTGAGGGCGGCGAATTCCTCGGGAGTGCTCGGGCCTGCGATTCTCTGAAGCATCTGCGGGTAATAAGACAGATGCGTCAGGCCGAGCCACTCTAAGCGCTGGCTCTCAGCTCCCATCCGCGTGTACATCGAGGCGACGTCGGAAGTTTCCTGCGGCGACCACAATCGCTCCGCGATAGCGGCGTTTCGCGGCCAGATGCGCGAATCGATATTTTCCGCGTTTACGTACTCCGACCACATACATGATTCTCCGCCAAGGATCCGCGCCTTTTCTTCCGTAGTGAGGTTTGCTGCTGCGCCGCTCAGCGGGTCGATGGCGTAGTGGCGCGCCGCGGGCCAGCCCAGATCCAGGTAGTAGCCGTTCGAAAGAATCCCGCGAAAGCCCTGCTTCGCCGCGGCCGCAAGCGCATCCGGCCCGCGCCACGACTGGATGACAATGTCTTTCGGCAACGTAGGATCGAGAACCTCGTCCCAGCCGACCATGCTCTTCCCGTGCTTGGCCACGATCGGCTCGAGCCGTTTGTTGAAATAGGCCTGCAGGCCTTCATTGTTCTTCAAGTCGTGAGCTTTGATGAATTCCTGAATTTTCGGGTTGGCGTCCCATTGCTTTCCGTTAACTTCATCGCCGCCGACGTGGAAAAAATGATCAGGAAACAGTTTGGCCATTTCTTCGACGAGTTGATCAAGGAATTTGTAGGTTTTTTCGTTGGTGGGATCGAATGCGGGATCGAAAACGCCCCACTTGCGCTCGATTTCGTAAGGTCCGGGCCCGCTGGCAAGTTCCGGATAGCCGACGAACCACGCCGTGCTGTGGCCCGGCACGTCGAACTCAGGGACCACGCGGATGCCGCGATCGCGCGCGTATGCAATCAGGTCGCGGACTTCATCCTGCGTGTAGTAGAGACCGTCGGAGCCCATTTCCTGGAGCTTTGGGAATTTCTTGCTCTCGACGCGGAAACCCTGATTATCGGAAAGATGCCAGTGGAACACATTCATCTTCACGGCTTCCAGACCGTCGATGTTTCTTTTCACCACACCTATAGGAACAAAATGGCGCGCGGAATCGATCATCAGCCCGCGCCAGGGGAAACGCGGTTTGTCATTGATCGTTACGGCCGAGGCGGCAAAGCCATCGGGCGAGACCTCCACCAATTGAAGAAAAGTTTGCAGGCCGTGCAAGGCCCCGAGCGGCGTTGGCGCGCTGAGCTTCGCGCCGCTAGCGCTGACTTCAAGCACGTAGGATTCGTCTTCGCCGAGTTCCTGGATTTCCTTGCTTGCGTGCTCTGTGTGAATGACGAGGATAGCTTTCGGACCGGCGCTGGGTTTCACGGCCAACTGCACGCCGGTTTGCCGGGAGAGTTGCCTGAGGAAACGCTCCACGGCTCGATCCAGTCGCGGCTCCGTATACCCGGTGAATCCCACCGTGAACGAGGAATCCACCAGCAGTCGGCCCGCGCCAATTTGGACGCTCGATGGAACAGGCATCAGATTGAGCGGAGGCCGTTCTTGCGGCAGTGCCGATGGAGAAATCATAAAGACCCCCAACAAAAGCAGACCAAAACCTCGCATCCAGGGGCCAGTAGCCATGTTTTAAGAACTCCTCTAGAAATCACAACCAAGAACAAACCAGGATCGCGTCGCCTTCCGGGCGCCCACGAGGATACTGTCACAATCGCTGTCTGGTGCGAAGAGAAAATCTGTCGCTCCAAAATGGGGAGCACGTCAGTGGGTAAAGTTTGCGGGCCAACAATTTCCCCGGCTGGGTTAGAATAAGGAATTCCATGCGGCGCTCATGAAAACGTCCATCGCCATCTACCCCGGGTCGTTTGATCCGGTTACGAACGGCCATCTCGACTTGATCGAGCGTGGCGAGAAAATGTTTGATTTGCTGATCGTCGCCGTATTGCAGAATGCCGAGAAACAGCCGTTATTTTCTGTCCAAGAGCGCGTCGAAATGCTTCGCGAAGTAACCCTGCAATGGCCGGCCGTGGAAGTGGACGTCTTCGACGGCTTGCTGGTGGATTATGCGCGCAAACGAGGAGCGGGCGTAATTCTGCGCGGGATTCGCGCCGTCTCGGACTACGAGTACGAATTGCAGATGGGGCTGATGAACCGGAAGCTTGAGCCACGGCTCGAAACCGTTTTCATGCTGCCGGGACTCTCCTATAGTTATCTCAGTTCGAAATTGGTCCGGGAAATCGCGCGACTGGGAGCTTCGTTGAATGGGCTTGTGCCGCCGATTGTGGAAGAGCGGTTGCGCGCCAAAGTTTCGTAAAACACTTCATGCGCCAGGGCTGGCGCGAAACGACAGGCTGAAGCCTGTCCCACTAGGAGAAAGCGTGCAACTCACCGAACGCATCAACCGCATACAAATCTCGCCGACGGCGGCGGTCATTGCCGAGGCCGACCGGCTGAAATCGCAGGGCGTGGACATCGCCGACTTCGGCCCGGGTGAACCGGACTTCCCGACTCCCGACCACATCAAGAAGGCAGCGATCAAGGCGATCGAGGAAAACAAGACCAAGTACACGCCGACGGGCGGAATCATTCCGCTGCGCGAAGCGATTTGCGCGTGGCACCAGCGCGAACTCGGCTCTGATTACGCGCCGAAGGAGTGCATCGTAACGGTCGGCGGCAAGCACGGCATCTTCAACGTGATGAGCGTGCTGGTGCAGGCAGGCGATGAAGTCATTATCCCTGCGCCCTACTGGGTGAGCTTTCCTGACATCGTCAAGTACGCGGGCGGCACTCCGGTATATGTGCAGACGCGCCCGGAAGACGGATTCAGCGTGAAAGCCGCTGCCATTGAAAAAGCGATTACTACGAAAACGAAACTATTGATTCTCAATTCGCCGAGCAATCCGACGGGCGGAGTCGTTCCCCCGGACGAATACGCGCGCATCCTCGCGGTGTGCAAGCAGCACAACGTTTGGTTGATGGGCGACGAGTGCTATTCGCATTTTACCTACGCGCCGCACAAGCCGTTCTCGATCGCCAGCGCTCCGGACTCGAAGAACAACGTGATTATTATTGGGTCGGTTTCAAAAACATTTGCGATGACCGGCTGGCGCATCGGCTACACACTGGCCCCTGCGGAACTGATTCAGGCGTTGACCAAACTCCAGAGCCAGTCAACGTCCAATCCCACTTCCATCGCGCAATATGCCGCGCTTGAAGCCATGCGCGGCTCGATGGATTCGGTGCCGGCCATGCTCGCGGAGTACGATCGGCGGCGGAAGCGCATCGTCGAAGGGTTGAACGCCATCCCTGGCGTGAAGTGCGAAATGCCTGGCGGCGCGTTCTACGCATTTCCGAATGTCGCTGCGCATCTCTCGAACGGCTCAATCAACCGTGCCGTCGCGAAAGACACCTCGGAACTTGCGAAGTTATTGCTCGATCAAGCTCGCGTCGCGCTGGTCGCCGGCGAAGGGTTCGGCGCACCGGGTTATCTTCGACTTTCGTACGCCACTTCCATCGAGCGCATCGACGAAGGACTACGCCGCCTCGAGCGCTTCTTCACCCGCGTCGAAGCCGCCGCGTAAAACGTGGGTGCCTCCTCATTAAGGCCCGAGCCGTTTCGCATCGAACCCATCTTCAGTCCGCGCATTTGGGGCGTGCGCTCGCTGGCTCCTCTTTTTCCAGAAAAATCGAATCTCGCGGAACCAATCGGTGAAGCCTGGCTTACCGGCGTCGATTGCAAAGTCGCGACGGGCCCTTTCGCGGGCAAAACTCTCGGTGCAGCGTGGCGCGAAATGCCCGCGGAATGGCGCGGTACAAAACTCGCTTCGATGCCCGATTTTCCGCTTCTCGTAAAGTTCATATTCCCTGCGGACAAGCTTTCCATCCAGGTGCACCCCGACGACGCGTATGCGTCCGTCCACGAAAAGGCAGCCGGCGGCCGCGGAAAAACCGAAATGTGGCACGCCGTCTCCGCGGAGCCTAGCGCACGTGTCCTTGTAGGATTGATACCAAAGACGGACGAAGAAATATTTTTGAAGGCCATCGAAACGCAAACGCTGGAAGATATCTTTGTTCACTGGCGCGTGCAGCCGGGAGATACCTTTTTTGTGCCCGCGGGTACGCCGCATACGATTGGCCCCAATATGGTGATCTGCGAAGTGCAGGAGTATTCGGACCTCACCTATCGCGTATACGACTACGGACGCGTGGATGCACACCACACGCCACGAGAATTGCATATAGAGAAAGCTCTACAAGTGATTGAATTCGGCCGGGCGACCCGCGGCAAGACATCGCGAATTTGTTTGCCTGGACATGGTTCCCAGAAATATTTGCTCGCCGCGTGCCCTTATTTTGCCACCGAACGATGGAAAGACTCCGCGCGCATGGAATCCCATTCGGATTCCGAGCACTTTGATCTGTTTGTTATTCTGTCTGGCAGCGGGGATTTCGCCTGGGATGCAAGCTCGGCGGAGTATCAGACCGGCGAGTGCTGGCTGCTTCCCGCAAGCCTTGGGAAGTTCGCGCTGAATCCAAAAGAGATCACGAAGGTGTTGCGAACCTACATTCCGGATTTACCCAACCTGCGGGCTGGATTGGAGCAGCGTGGTCTTTCCTGGCAAGAGATCGAGAATACGGTTTTCGACTAGGATGGGAAGCCCATCGCTATGACGAAGCTAACAACGCACGCAGTGATTCTCGCTGGAGGCCGCGGCACGCGCTTCTGGCCGCGCAGCCGCACGCGCACTCCCAAACAACTGCTCAATATCGTCGGTAAAGACACCATGCTTGAGCAAACCGTCGCTCGGCTGCGACCGCTCGTCCCTCCCGACCGCGTTTGGACCGTCACGAACGCGCAGCAAAGTGCGGCCGTCAAGAAGCAGCTCCCGACCGCGGCTGGCAAGCGAGTTTTGACAGAACCCATAGGTCGCAACACTGCTGCCGCCATCTCGCTCGCCGCTATTCATGTGCGCCACACCGCAAAAGGCGATGCGCTTATGGCCGTGCTGCCCGCCGATCATTTCATCGCCCAGCCGGACAAATACCGCAAAATCATCAGCGCCGCTCTAGAACTTGCACGCGAGCCAGGACGCATGATTGTCCTGGGCATTCCGCCGACGCGGCCGGATACCGGCTTCGGGTACGTCGAGCGCTGCGATGATGCCCTCGGCTCAAGCGGCTTCCCTGCGTTCGCCGTTCGCCGCTTCGCGGAAAAGCCCGCCCTCGATATCGCTGAACAATACGTCGCCACGGGCAACTATCATTGGAACGCCGGCATGTTTTTCTGGCGTGTCTCGACATTTTTGGAAAATTTGGAGCATTACCTTCCGAAAACGCACCAAGCTCTCGAATCCTTGGCCGAAACCATCGGCAAAAAATCCTACGAGCGCCGCTTGCGCGCCATCTACCCGAAGCTTGAAAACATCTCTGTCAACTACGCCATTCTCGAAAACGCCACGCGCCAAGAGGGTCCCCCGCGCGTCTTTGTGATTCCCGCCGATGTCGGCTGGAGCGATATCGGCTCGTGGGCTGCCGTGTACGAGCTGCTCGCAAAACATTCGGGCGACAACGTCTTGGCCGGCCATGGCCTTGCCGTCGACGCCTCCGGCAATTTCCTCTATAGCCCAACGAAATTCGTCGCCGCCATCGGCGTGCACGATCTCATCGTCGTGGAAACCCCCGACGCTGTCCTCGTCGTTCCCCGCGACCGCGCCCAGGACGTCGGCAAAATCGTAAAATCGCTGGAAGAGCGAAAACTCACCAAACTCCTCTAGTTGTTTTTTTCACACGGCCCAGTCCAATGCGGCTGTTTGGCGGATATATCGCTTCGCGTATACTTCCTCTTGTCCCTTATGAGCGCGATTAAATTTGGAACTGACGGCTGGCGCGGCGTTATTGCGGAAGACTTCACGTTTGCCAACGCATGCATCGTGGCACAAGCCATCGCGCGGTACGTCGTGCGCTGCGAAGATGCGCGCAAGGGCGTGCTGATTGGCTACGACCACCGCTTTGCGTCCGATAGCGTGGCGGCGGCGGTCGCTGAAGTGATTGCTTCTACCGGCACGCCCGTATGGCTTGCGGACAAACCGTGCCCTACACCCACAATCAGTCTGCTCGTGCGCCAGCGCGCCGCGGCGGGTGGCATCCTGATCACCGCGAGCCACAATCCCTATCAGTGGAACGGCATCAAATACAAAGCCAGTTATGGCAGCAGCGCACTGCCTTCCATCGTTACACAAATCGAAATTGAGCTCGCCGGAGCACAAAAAAAAACCGTAGCGGCGCTCCCTCCACGGGAAAAGCTGATCCGATCGATCGAGCCGCGCGCTCCCTATCTCGACACCATCGAGAAACTTGTCGACTGGCAGCGCCTGCGCGACGCGAAGCTGCGGTTTGTTTCCGATCCCATGCATGGCTCCGCGACGGGCTTGTTGCCGGCGCTCTTCGCGCGCAATGGAATCGTCTGTGACGAAATTCGTGCTTCGCGGGATCCACGCTTCGGCGGCGTGCACCCGGAACCCATTCCGCCTCACATCGCGCCGCTGCAAGAGGCCGTGATCGCTGGCAAGTATGACGCCGGCCTGTGCGCGGACGGCGATGGAGATCGCATCGGCGCGGTCGATCGCGACGGCACCTTCGTCAACCCGCATCAGATCTTCGCGCTCCTCGTCTGGCATCTTGCAGGCACTCGCAATCTTCCTGGCGACATTGCCAAAACCTTCAGCGTCACCAAGCTGATCGACAAACTCGCCAGCAAGTTCGGCCGCACACTTCACGAAGTCCCCATCGGTTTCAAATACATTTGCGAGCTAATGCTCGAGCAGAATATTCTGATCGGTGGCGAAGAAAGCGGCGGCATCGGAACCAGCCTCTATCTTCCCGAACGCGACGCCACGGTTTGCGCGTTGTTTCTTGCCGAACTCATGGCCTGGCACGGCAAATCGCTGGGCGACATGCTGCGGGCCCTTTATGGCGAATTCGGCGAATATTATTACGGCCGCGTGGATCTCGAGGTCACGGTTATCCAGAAACAAAAGGCCGTAGCCTATTTTTCCGACAGCAAGCTGACTCGCTTCCTGGATTGGGACATCCCGCGGCGTGAAAACATGGACGGCATCAAAATCTATCTTGGCGAACTTGGCTGGCTTTTGGTTCGTGCATCCGGCACGGAGAATCTGCTTCGCCTTTATTGCGAAACGTCAAAAAAAGAAACGACGCAACGCGTGCTCGATGCCGTGGCCAAACTTGTCCGGGCTTTGTAGGTGCAAACATGGAAACGATCAGCCTAAAGAACAAATTCAGCCTCATCTCAGACTACTGGAATCCGCGTATCCTCGGTGAGTTGAACGACTGCCACATCAAAGCGGTCAAGCTCAAAGGCGAGTTCATCTGGCACCATCATGACAACGAAGACGAGCTTTTTCTTGTTACGCGGGGCACGTTGCGCATGAAGTTTCGCGACCACGAATCGATTGTTCGCGAAGGCGAATTTGTGATCGTTCCTCGCGGCGTTGAGCATTGCCCCGTTGCGGACGAAGAAGTACACCTTATCTTGATTGAGCCGAAGTCCACGCTCAACACCGGAAATATCTCCAACGAAAGGACCGTCGCACGGTTGGAGCGCATCTGATTCGCCTGTCTGCTCCGGCCACGGCTCACAACCCAATGGAACATCGCTTTTACACTCTCGACGTTTTCACGACGACGCGCTTCGAAGGTAATCCGCTCGCCGTCATCACCGATGGCGACGGTCTCTCCGACGATCAGATGCTCGCCATAGCGCGCGAAATGAATCTCTCGGAAACTGTCTTCGTACAAAGGCCCACCGAAGACGAAGCTCTCGCTCGCCTGCGCATCTTCACCACGCGCGAGGAACTGAAGCTCGCCGGCCATCCTGTCATCGGCACATGGTTTTTGCTCGCGGAGCTCGGCGTGGTGCCCGCGCAGGAGGGCGGCGTCCACATCCTGCAGCAGACTGGCGCCGGCGTTTTGCCGGTCGAAATACGCTTCAAAGACGGCCGGCCGCAGCGCGTTACCATGACGCAGAAGGAAGCGGCCTTCCGCCCCGCGAAAATCAAGAAGGCGGCGCTCGCCGCGGCGCTTGGACTTTCTCCGAAGGATTTCGACCCCAAGCTCGAACCCGAACACGTTTCCACGGGAATCTTTAATTTGATGGTGCCGCTGCGCAATCGCGCTGCGCTCGGCAAGATCGAGATGAACATGCTCGAGCTGCGCCGCTTGCTCGGCAAAGAAGCGACCATGGCCTATTGCTTCGCCCTTGGCCCCAACGGCAGGGCTTTTTCGCGTGGCATGCTTCCGTGGGAATTATATGAAGACGCGGCCACCGGCTCTGCGGCGGGCTCGCTCGGCGCGTACCTGGTGCGTCACGGCAAGCTGCCGCCGGCGCACACCCTGACTATCTTGCAAGGCGAAGAAATGGGCCGCCCCAGTCACATTGAAGTGGAAGTCACGCAAAGCGGCAAAAAACTGGTCCCGCGTGTCAGCGGCGCCGCCGTCAAGGTTTTCGAAGGAACGATTCGCATCTAGCCAAGCCCCACGCGATCCTTTCCGGTGTCTAACAACCAGAGAATACTTTGCGCGTTGACGAATCTCTCGCGCCTGCAGCTCCGAGTGCGAAACCGCAGAATGGGCAGCAGGCGCTACGCGTTATTCTCCACCCTGAACTCGTCCGTCTTTGCATAAGGCGGAATCGCCCGTCCTGCACGGTTGAGCAGGCAAACTGATGGAAAAAACCGCGGCGTTTCCTTGCTAATTGCCTTTCAACGATTTGTGAATGGCATCCAAAATCCCGTTCACAAAGGAAGCAGCCTCTTCTGATGAAAATTTCTTGGCCAGCTCGACGGCCTCGTTCAGGATCACCTTTGGCGGCGTATCCGTGGCTCGCAGTTCGTAGATCGCCAGTCGCAAAATCGCGCGGTCGATTACGGCGAGCCGCTCCAGCCGCCAATTTTCTGCTTGCTTGACGATCAACTCGTCGATCGCCGCGGTATCTTTTACGGCGCCCTCGAACAGCCGGTTCGCAAAGGCGCGCGTGGTCTCCGCCGCTTTCGCGGCTCTCCAGAATTTCGCTTCCAGTTTCGCGGGATCCTGTTCGCTCATGTCCCATTGAAACAGCATCTGCATTGCGAATTCGCGGGATTTTGTGCGCAGCGACACGTTATTTGCGCCGCGGCTTTCCGATGCTGGACGGCTTGGATTGCGCGCCACGCAGCTTGCGCGACAAATGCGCCATCTCAATCGCAGCCAGCCCCGCTTCGAATCCCTTGTTGCCGCCCTTCAGCCCGGCGCGGTCGATCGCCTGCTCCAGAGTGTCGCAAGTCAGCACGCAAAACATGATCGGCACGCCCGAATCCATCTGCGCCAACTGCAATCCGCGCGCCGTCTCCGAGCAAACATAATCGTAATGCGAAGTTTCGCCGCGAATCACGCATCCAATCGCGATCAGCGCATCGTAGCGCTCTTTCAGCGCGAGTTTTTTCGCGGCTAGCGGTAATTCGAACGATCCCGGCACCCGCACGACATCCACATCCTTCTTCGCCGCGCCCGCGCGCGCCAGCGCATCCACTGCACCCGCCAGCAGCCGCTCGGTAATAAAACTATTGAACCGGCTTACGACAATCCCAAACCTCAATCCAGCCGCGCCCAATCCGCCCTCAATCTCTCCAGTTTGCATTACTCAGCCTGGCTTCCTTTTCTCCGCGAAACTCTGTTAACTCTGTGCCTCTGCGTTATCTTTTCTCTTCTTTTTCCTTTAAGCTATTTCCCCGAAAACTTCGCCGTCCTCTTTTCCAAAAACGCCTTAGTTCCTTCGCGCATGTCTTCCGTCGCGCAAGCCAACCCAAAAAGCGTCGCCTCTAGGAACAACCCTTCCTCCTGCGGCATTTCTACCCCGCGCTCGATCGCTTCCATCGTGTACTTCACCGCAATCGGGGCATTCGCGATAATTTTCTTCGCCATTGCTTCCGCCGCCGGCAAAAGTTCCGCCGCCTCGTAAATATGATTCACGAGCCCGATGCGCAAAGCCTCTTCCGCGGGTATCATCTCTCCCGTCAAACAGAGTTCCTGTGCCGCGCCCTTCCCGCAGAGCCGCGCCAGCCGCTGCGAGCCCCCGTATCCCGGAATAATTCCAAGCTTCACTTCCGGCTGTCCCAGCTTTGCCGTCTTGCTGGCGATTCGAATCGTGCAGCTCAGCGCCAGCTCGCATCCGCCGCCCAGCGCAAACCCGTTGATCGCGCAAATGGACGGCTTCCCCATCGTTTCCAGTAGATGAAAAACGCTCTGCCCAAACAGCGAAAACTCTTTCCCATTCACGGGCGTCTGCTGCGCCAGCTCGCCGATATCCGCTCCCGCAACAAACGACTTTTCTCCCGCACCCGTCAGAATGATCACCCGCACTTCTGCATCCTCGCCCGCATCCAGCAACACCTCGCGCAGTTCTTCTACCGTCTTCCGGTTCAGCGCATTCAGCACCTTCGGCCGATTGAACGTAACGAACGCAATTCCATCCCTCTTCTCGTACAACAAATTCTCGTAAGCCATCTTCTCCTCTGTGTCCTCTGCAAACTCTCTGTTAAGAAAATCTTCTTCTCTACCTCAGTTGTAAACCGATGGTTGTTAGAACTTCATCGCCTTCGGTTTTGTGGGATCCCCATAGTCGTAAAATCCCCGCCCCGCCTTCCGCCCGTTCCACCCCGCCAGCACCATCCTCTTCAACAACGGTGGC
This sequence comes from uncultured Acidobacteriota bacterium, assembly GCA_963718945.1. Taxonomy (GTDB): domain Bacteria; phylum Acidobacteriota; class Terriglobia; order Acidiferrales; family UBA7541; genus Acidiferrum. The sequence goes on from CAVRAJ010000007.1 coordinate 342,670, forward strand.
GAAGCAAATCGTCGCTCGTGGAACTCTTCGAACATGATCTGCGAAATGTAATACGTCGTATCCAATCCGACAAAATCCAGCAAAGTCAGCGGCCCCATCGGATGCCCGCAGCCTAGCTTCATCGAATTATCGATGTCCTCGATCGATCCCACGCCTTCTTCCAGCGCGCGGATCGCATCCAGCAAATACGGCACTAGCAGCCGGTTCACGATGAATCCCGTCGAATCGTGCGCACGCACCGCCGTCTTCCCCAGCTTCGTTCCAAACGCCACCATCTCTTCATACACGTCCGCGTCCGTCGCGATCGTCCGTACCACTTCCACCAGCTTCATCACGGGAACGGGATTGAAGAAATGCAGGCCCACAAACCGCTGCGGCCGCTTCGTCGCCGTGGCAATTTCCGTGATCGTCAGCGAAGAAGTGTTGCTCGCGAAAATCGTGGCAGGCGGACACTGCTTGTCCAGCGCCGTAAAAAGTTCGCGCTTCGCCGGCAGTTGTTCGATGATCGCCTCGACGATCACATCGCAATCCTTCAAATCCTCAAGCCCCGTTGTCCCGCTCAATCGCCCGCGAATCTCTCCCTGCGCCGCGGCCGTGATAGTTCCCTTTTCCACAAGCCGCGCTAGATTTTTCTCAATACTCTTCAGTCCTTTATCAACGATCTCGGGACTCACTTCCCGCACCACCGTCGCGAATCCCGCCGCCGCGCATACCTGCGCGATCCCCGACCCCATCAACCCACACCCTACGACTCCCACTTTGTGAATCGCCATTCTTTATCCTCGCTGGAATTTCGGTTCGATTCAGTGCACTCGAAGGAGAGCGCGCCCCAAAGTCTAACAGAAACAAATCGTGCAATCTCCGCCGCGAGTCGCTGCCCGCCTTCGCTTCTTTCCTCAGTGCTCTCTGTGTCCACTGCGCCCTCTGTGTAAATTCCGAGATCTTTTTTCCTAGTTCATTGCCTCCACGATCATCGCAATCCCCTGCCCGCCGCCAATGCACGCCGTCGCCAATCCGTATCGCAAATTGTTGCGCCGCAATTCATTCAAAATCGTAATCAGCAGCCGCGTCCCGCTCGCCGCCAGCGGATGCCCCAGCGCAATCGCTCCGCCATTCACATTCGTCTTGCCTCGATTCAATCCCAGCACTTTCTCGACTGCCAGATACTGCGCCGCAAACGCTTCATTCACTTCCACGCGATCCATCTGCCCCAGCGTAAGTCCCGCCAGCTTCAACGCTTTCTGCGATGAAGGCACCGGTCCAATCCCCATAATGCTCGGATCGACGCCTGCCGTCGCCCACGCCACGATTCTTCCCAACGGCTTCAGTCCGCGTTCCTTGGCCGTCGCCTCGCGCGTCACCACCACTGCCGCCGCGCCATCCACAATCCCGCTCGCATTTCCCGCCGTCACAATTCCATCTTTCTTGAACGAAGGCGGCAGCTTCTCGAGCGTCTCCATGGTCGTTTCCGGCCGCCGGTGATCATCCTCGCTAACCACGATCGTCTTTTTCCCTTGCTTCACTTCCACCGGCACCAGCTCTTCTTTCATCCGGCCCGCTTTGTACGCGGAGTCCGCCGCTTGCTGGCTGCGCAGCGCGTATGCGTCCGCGTCCTTCCGCGTAATCCCATGCTGCTCAGCCAATTTTTCCGCAGTCAAAGCCATCGGCAGTCCGCAGTAACTGTCCGTCAACCCCACAAACAACGAATCCTCTAGCGCCCCGCCGCCCAACCGCAATCCGTTCCTCGCCCCCCGAATCACAAACGGTGCCTGCGTCATATTCTCCATGCCGCCCGCCAATACCATCGTCGCCTCGCCCAACAGCAACCGCTGCGCCGCCTGCGACACCGCCTCAATCCCCGATCCGCACAACCGGTTCACAGTCACCGCCGGCGTCTCCACTTTCAATCCCGCTTTCAATCCCACGTGCCGCGCGCCATAAATCGCGTCCGCGCTCGTCTGCATCACGTTCCCAAAAATCACGTGATCAAACTCCGCCGTGTCCACACCCGATCGCCGAATCGTCTCTTTCGAAGCATGCGCCGCCAAATCAATCGCGCTTACCTCCGAAAACGCCCCCGTATACCGCGCCATCGGCGTCCGCGCCCCCGCCACAATCACCACATCCATTGGAAACATATGTGCCTCATTTCTCCAGGTTCTTCGCCGCACCCCAGTACTTCCAATCCTCAATCGGCGACTAATTGTCACCAACTATCTAAAACTTCCCCGTCATGAATCCAAATATGTCGTCTTTCTCCTGTCTCCGGCCACGGGTCTTCAACGTAGCCGGGCGGCGCATCTTTTTCCTTTTGCTCCGTTTCGACAATTGTTTTTTCCGCGCTCGCATTGAACCATTCTGCCATGCCGGGCCGTTGCTTGACACCTCCGGCTGCCGTGCACTACACTGTAGTGCATGAAGACCGAAGTCTATAGCTGGCGTGTCTCCCGCGAGCTGAAGTCCGATCTCGAGCGCGCGGCCCGGCACCGGCGGGTCCCATTATCCTCAATCCTGGAAGAGGCCGCCCGTAAATGGCTCGCGGAGAGCGCCGCGAGCGTCTCCGATGATGAAACTCAGAGAAAACTGCACGCAGCCGTCGAACCCTTTATTGGCATTCTTTCCGGCCTTCATACAGCCGACGCACCATCCGTTCGTAAGGTAGTCAGGCGTCGCCTCGCGCGTCGCTATGGCCGCTGACGCACTCATCGATTCCGGCGCGATTGTCGCCATGCTGGATAAGACCGACCCTTGGCATCGGCTATGCCAGGAGGCATTTCGGCAGCTTCACTTGCCATTACTCACCTCTGAAGCAGTCTTAACCGAAGTATTCCATTTCGTTGGCGAAGCACAATCCAAAATGGAAAACGCATGGAAGTTCGTCCGCTCAGGAGCACTCGTTCTGGCGAAAATCGACCACAACGAGTTGCCGCAAGTCCATGCCTTGATGTCACAGTATTGGGATCGTCCGATGGACTTCGCCGATGCCACTCTCGTCCACCTCGCGAAACGTGAGTCCATCTCCGCCATTCTGACCATCGACCACGCTGACTTCGCCACCTACCGCATCGAAGGCAAACGCCAATTCAAAGTTCTACCTCTTGACCGCCCTCGCTAGATCAAGTCGCTCCCTTCATACGCCCATGTCGCGAAACCCGCTGAATAAGGCACACCCGAACTCTCCTATTGAATTCGCGCAGGAGGCTTTGGAGTCGGGTCGTGAATTTGGATCTCTGGCGGAGCGTAGGAGGCGACATCAATGAGATGGTTTAGACAAACCAACTTATAGTGTTGGATCTGTTCGGTATGTCCGCCGGTGTCGCGAGCGAGATGATCAAGAAAATGCGACTTCGTATACGCACGAAACAGCGTCCCTTCGTAGCCCTCATCACACTCGTTGCCGCACGAGCCAACGCACTCCTCGGTAACAAGGTATGCCACGTAGCGCTCCCAAAATATTTCAAAACTCTTGCAATCCTCTGTGGATTCAATCGGCGACGCACCGGCCATGATTTCCGCTAGCTCTGGAAGCACTGCCGGAACGGCTCCTAGAGGATTCACCACCGCCTCTTGCACGACAATCCGCAAGGAATTGTCCCTCGGCTCAGAGATCTCGCGGAGGTACAGATAGTTCGCTCTATTCAAGATTTCTAAGTCTAAGCTGAATGACAACTAAGACTCCTGTATGTCATCGCTAAATATTCTGCCGAGTCATACATTGCTGTTGCGAATGGGGCCGCGGAAAGTACGTTCGTTACCTCGGAGCCTGGCTAAGCTGCAAACTAAGTCCTTCACATTAAACCTTCGGCGTCTCCAGCGTCACCACCGTATCCCCGCCCTTTTTCCGCGCTTCTTCCACGCTGAATTCCGCGCGATTGATCAAGTCCGTTACGATATCTTCGCTATCGAATTCGTGTTTCGCTACCGCCTCGACAATTCCCGCGCTCAGCGTGATTTGCGTGGTATCCCACGGCGGCCGCAATCCGCTCGCTGCTCTCCGCAGCTTGTCCGCCAAATTCTGCGCGCCGGCTAGCGTCGTGTCCGGCAAAATAAACGCCAGCGACCATGACGTATACTTCACCGCCACGTCGTTCTGCCTAACGATCGGCTGCAGCGATCGCGCCAGTTGTTCTAAAAATCGTTCCAGCGGCGATTCTCCCTGCTGCCGCAAAATCTCCGCCCCACGATCGATTTGCAAAATAGCCAGCGCCAGCGGCGTGCCCTGGCTGCGTGCGCGGTCCGCTTCCGTCAACAAGCAACTCTGGTACGAACTGCGGCTCAGCAATCCCGTGCGTTCATCGGAAACGCCCATGCGGCGCACCAGCGAGCGCAACCGCGTGTGGCTCACACTCATCAGCATCTGATCGCCGATGGCCTGCAGAAAATAAGCTTCGTTCGGCTTCCACTTATGCGGCTCGGCGTGGCCCACGATCAGCATTCCCGCCGGCGCTTGCGTCTCTTTGTCCGTAATCATTACGCCAAGCGCCGTCGCGAGTCCCATCTCGGTGAGAATCGATCCTTCCGTGGCGTCGACAACCAAACCGCCTAGCTCATCCGGCTCCGCTTTCTCCATCTCCGCTAGCAACAGCACTATCTGTGCCCCCGGCGCGGGCTTGTTGGCTTGGCCGCAAAATTCCGCGGACATCTCCGGCGGCCTGCCCGGTGCGCCCACGACCGCGATACAGCGCGTGCCATGCAGATGAGAACCCACTTCGCTCACCGCCGTGTTCAGCATCGCCCGGGGCGTCTGCTGCCGAAAAATTTTCTGGTTGATTTCGGAAATCTTCGAGAGATCGCGAAGCGTCTCTGCGCTGTACACACCCGTCCGCGTTGTAGGCGTCACCGGCTGCGCTTCGACCACCGGCGCCGCTGGTGCTGTAGGCGCCGCCGGTTCTTGTTTGGGTTTAACCGCGCCCGGAGGCCACCAATTGGCCATCTGATAGAGATTTTGCAATCGCGCACTGCGCTCTTCTTCACCGGGAAACATGGCCGCGATCTTCTGCAACCGTTCGAGCGCCTTGCTCTGTAACGAATATTGCAAAAAAATCTCTGTTTGCACGATTAGATCTTCAAGCGCTTGCGCATGCCGCCCCTCTTCCGTGTTCGGTTGAGGCGGCGCCACGCCGGTTCCCGCGCCGGTGTTGGACGGCGGAGGCGGCGCGGTGTTCATGGATTTAGCCAGCCTGCCTCCCACGCGCTTCAAAAACGCTTCGTCGACATGCCCGCGAAGCTTCTCCATCCGCTCTTGATTGCGATAGTCGTAGGCATCGATGTCCACAAGCCGTTCGAGCGAGTCGCACGCCTTCCGGAAATCGCCAGCATTGAAATACACATCGAAAAGTTTTACCAGAATCTCGAAATACTGCGTTTCGCGGTTCAGCTCGTTGTAAACCGCGGCCCAGAACTCCATCATGCCTTGCGAGTGCGGGTGCTTTGAAGCCACAGCGTCTAATTGCGTGGCGAAATCATTTTGACGCTTGTCCGCGAACATGCGGCGCTTCAGCGTCTGGAGCACGTCCACGCCTTTATTAGTTTGCGCGGAGGACGCATAGGCGTCGGCAAGCGCGAAGAGCCGCTCCGCGCCCGCGTTTTTCTCACGCAATAACTTTTCGAGAATCTCGCGCGCCCGGTCGAGATTCCCCCCGCGGATCAGTGCGTCGCCGAAGGTCTCGAGAAAAACCGTGTCGCTCTCCGTAGCTGCGAAAGGCTCCAGAAGCGTGGCCGCCTCCGCCGCTTCGTCGCTGCGCAGCTTTGCTTGCGCGTAGAGCAGCGCTACGCTGCGCTCTTGCGGCGCAAGCTTAAAAGCCCGGCTCAGCAATTTCAGTGCGTCGACTTCCGCGCCCCCCGCCGATGCTAGTTGCCCCGCCCGTAGAAAGGTCCGCGCTGCCAGGGCATTCTTACCGATCTGCTCCGCTGCTTCCGCCAGTCTCAGTTGCCGGTTTAGATTCTCCGGATCGAGCTGCGCTATGCGCTCCCAGCAAAAGAGCGCGTCTTCGTGGCGTCCCGCGCTCGTGAACAGTTCCGCTGCCTTGGTGTATTGATCGATCGCTTCTTCGGGATGATTCTGTTTTTGTTGGAGAAACGCGTGCCTGGCGATGCGTTCTGGCGGCTGCGCGGTGGAACCGCTTCGAAGAAAGCGGTTGTAGATCGCCAGCGCTTTGGTTTCATCGCGCGGCTCAATCAACAAATCGAAGAGTAGACCGTAATAGACGGCAGCGCGGTCCGGTTGATCCATGCGCGCGTAAAGATCCCCCAGCGCTTGCGTCGCTTCCTGGTGCTGCGGCGCCTCATCGAGCACTGCCAGATAGGCCTCAATAGCGTCCTCGACGCGGTTCTTTTCGAGGAATCGCTTGGCGCGGTCCAAATGCTTGCTGACGTCTGCGGCCATCCGTCCGGGTTGCCTTTGCTTTGCCTGTCGGCTGACTAGAAAAGCTTTTGCCGGGCCGCGCGCGGTGAGAGGTGCGCGCGCCCTCGTTCAACTATATACCGCAAGCTTGGAGCGTTCAAAAGCATCGCGTTCCATCAATGCAGTAAGTAATACGTCACAGAAATTAATCTCAGCACGAGCCGCTTTGGCTAAAATCGTTCTCGGCGCGGAATCTCGAAGGAATCGATATTATCTCGGCTCTTCCCTTCTCTCCGCTTACTTCACTCCTTTGCTTGAATCCCAGGAGCCTTGCTCTTTGCGCACAAACACGATTTGCCCGATGTGGTAGGCGTTGTGTGTGTTGACGTGCGCGATTCCTGGAGCGATCTCTTTCAGCTTGGCCTCATCCGCGTTCTCGACCAGCTTCTCCAGTTCCGTGAGAACCGTGTCCAGCCGCTTCACCGTCTCGCTCCAGCTCTTGCTGTCGAAACTGTTGAAGGTCTCGTCGTTGTTTCCGTTGTAGTTTGCCTGCTTCTCGCCTGTCAGCTTCTCGAGTTGCCGCTCGTTCCAAAACACCAAATGATTGGTAAGCTGTCCCACCGAATGATTCCCTTTGCCGTCCGTCCAGCTCGCTTGTCCCGGCGTCAGCCCCGCAACTGCTACATCCGCGCACACAAACCATTCGCTTTTGTTGTGTGTGCTGCGCAATTGGTCCAGCAGGATGCTCTTGAGAGTCGGCGCCTTTTGCTCCTGTGCCAGCGCGGGAACCGCCATTGCCAGCATCGCGATCATGAATAGTCGTCGCATAATTGTCTCCTCCCCATCCTGTTGGCTGGAAGCTCTTCCAGCATCGTCTCTGCCGAGCAGTATACGGCACGGCTGCGAGGAATGGCGATTTGTGGCAAACTGAACTGTCACACGGCACGGTTTTGCGCAGCCTGGTGTCTTGGCTCCTCGAAGCATGCGGCTCCTGCCGGGAACTGAAAAAAAATAAAGGCAATCGCAAAGCGGAAGCGATAACCGAACTACATGGATCCGAAGTTCATACGCAATTTTTGCATCATCGCGCACATCGACCACGGCAAGTCCACGCTCGCGGACCGTCTGCTGGAGATGACCGGAGCGCTTACGCAGCGCGAGATGCACGAACAGGTGCTTGACTCGATGGACCTCGAGCGCGAGCGCGGAATCACCATCAAAGCGAAGAGCATCCGGCTGCACTACACCGCCAAAGATGGAAACACCTACCAGCTCAATTTGATCGACACGCCTGGACACGTTGACTTCTCCTACGAAGTCTCCCGTGCGCTCTCTGCGTGCGAAGGAGCTCTGCTCGTGGTCGATGCCAGCCAGGGCGTCGAAGCGCAAACCGTTGCGAACACGTTTCTCGCGGCCGGCAATAATTTGACGATCGTTCCCGTCATCAACAAGATTGATTTGCCGGCCGCGCAAATCGATTTCGTCAAAGAACAAATTGAAAACGTGCTCGCGATTCCCGCGGCGGACTCTTTGCTGATCAGCGCCAAGAGCGGCCTTGGCGTTGAAGATGTCCTCGAGGCCATTGTGCAGCGCGTGCCCGCGCCGAAAGGCAGCTCGGAAAACCCGCTGCAGGCGCTGATTTTTGATTCGTGGTTCGACATTTATCGCGGAGCCGTGGTCCTGGTGCGCGTGATGGAAGGCCGCGTCACGAAGGGCATGAAAATCAGGCTTTGCTATAGCAACGAAGTCCACGAAGTCGAAACGCTCGGCACGCTCACGCCGAAACCCATCGCGCTCGATGAACTTGGCGCCGGCGACGTAGGCTTTATCGTCGCGAACATCAAGCGCGTGGCGGACGCACGCATGGGCGACACCGTCACGGAAGCGGCGAGGCCTGCCGCTCCACTGCCCGGATTTGAAGCCATCAAACCGATGGTCTTCGCCGGACTTTTTCCTGTTCTCGCCGACGACTACGAGCCGTTGCGCGACGCGCTCGGAAAATTGCAGTTGAACGACGCGGCATTTTTCTACGAGCCGGAAAATTCCGTGGCGCTCGGCTTCGGCTTCCGCTGCGGCTTCCTCGGCTTGCTGCACATGGAAATCGTGCAGGAACGGCTGGAACGCGAGTTCGGGATCAACCTCATCACTACCGCGCCCAGCGTGCGCTACCGCATTACACGCGTCAGCGGCGAAGTGATCGAAGTCGACAGCCCGGCGAAATTTCCCAATCCCAGCGATATCGGAAAAATCGAAGAGCCGATCATCACCGCGATGATCATTACCAACAATGAGTCCGTCGGAGGAATTCTTCAGCTTTGCCAGGAAAAACGCGGCACGCAGAAGAATCTCGAATATCTTTCGCCAACCCGCGTGATGCTCACTTACGAATTGCCGCTCAACGAAATCGTGCTCGACTTCTATGACCGGCTGAAAAGCGTTTCACGCGGCTATGCTTCGCTGGACTACCATCTTGCAGGCTACAGCGAATCGGATCTGATCAAACTGGATGTGCTCGTGGCCGGCGAGCCCGTGGACGCGCTGGCGCTGATCATCCATCGTGAGTTCGCTCAAGAACGCGGCCGCGAATTGGTAACGCGCCTTCGCAAGCTGATTCCGCGACAAATGTTTGAAGTGCCCATCCAGGCGGCCATCGGCAGCCGAGTGATCGCACGCGAAACCGTTGCTGCCATCCGCAAAAATGTGCTCGCCAAATGCTATGGCGGAGACATTTCGCGCAAACGCAAACTCCTCGAAAAACAAAAAGAAGGCAAGCGCCGCATGAAACGCGTCGGCCAGGTCGACATACCGCAAGAAGCATTTCTCGCGGTCCTCAAAGTTGCCTCCTCTTCCGACGACGATTAGCGCGCGTCGCTCCGTATTTCGTCTTTTAACTCTGGCTTAAACCTCCTTTTTTTTCATCTCTGTTGACAAACGGCCGCGGTGGAGCTGGATGGAGACTGTGTCGCCGAGCTGGACTTGGTCGGCGTCGCGGAGGAGATTGCCGGAGGCGTCGGTGGCGATGGCGTAGCCGCGTTCGAGGACGCGGAGAGGGCTACGCTCATTTAGCTGGAGAACCAGGCGCTCGAGGCGTTCGCGTTTGGTGCGCAGGAGGCGTTCGGCGCGGACGCCGAGATCGGCGCTGCGCTTTTCGAGGCGCAGGCGAAACGCGGAAATTTTCACGCGAAAATCAAACGTGGCGATGCGCAGGTGCAGCGCGGTGAAGCGTTTGCGCGATTGTTCCAGGCGAGCGCGGAGGCCGAGCGCGAGGCGCGAAGTCATTTCATCGGCGCGCTGACGCTGCTGGCGGAGGAGATCGAGCGGACGGCGGAAGCCGCGGCGCGCGGAGAGTTCGTGGACGCGCTTGCTCAGATCGAGAAGGCGATATCGGACCAGGCTGGCTAGCGTTTCGCGAAGATCGGCGATGTGCTTATCGAACTCGCGGCGCGTCTGGACGACGAGCTCGGCGGCGGCGGAGGGAGTGGAAGCACGAACGTCAGCGACAAAATCGGCGATGGTGAAATCGGTTTCGTGGCCGACGCCGGAAATAACGGGAATTTCGGAAGCGGCGATGGCGCGAGCAAGCGGTTCCTCGTTGAAGGCCCAGAGATCTTCCATGGAGCCGCCGCCGCGCGCGAGGATCAGAACGTCGACGAGCTTCTTCTGGTTGAAAAACTTGAGCGCTTTGGCGATCTCCGCGGCCGCGCCTTCACCCTGCACCCGCACGGGAAAAACCATCAGGTGAACATTGGGAAAGCGGCGGCGCAAGATGCGGACAACGTCGCGCACAGCGGCTCCCCGCGGCGATGTGATCAGGCCGATGCGGCTGGGGAGCATGGGCAGAGGCTTTTTGCGCGCCACCGAGAACAAGCCTTCCGCTTCGAGGCGCTTTTTGAGCTGCTCAAAGGCAAGTTGCAGCGCGCCGAGGCCGATGGGATCAATGTTCTCGACGTAGATTTGGTATTCGCCGCGAGCTTCATAGACGCTGATGGAACCGCGAACGGTGACGTGAAGGCCGTCTTCGGGACGAAACTTGATGCCGCGCTGCTGCTGCTTGAAAAAGACGCAGTGGACTTGGGAGCGGTCGTCCTTGAGGGTGAAATAAATGTGGCCGGATTGAGCTTCGCGGCAATTGGAGATTTCGCCTTCGACCCAAATGTCCGTGAAATTTTTGCCGAGTAGTTCGCGGATGCGGGCGGTGAGCTCGCTGACGGTGAGGGCGCGGCGCGTGGGTTGGAGGTTGAAGGTGAGTTGGGCTGTCATGGGAGGAAGTGGCGAGTGGCTGGTGGCGAGTGACGCATAACAACAGGAACGTACCCCACCCCCCCGTGTTTTTTGTAAGAGTGGCAAACAAAGGACTTATGCTCGACATTGCTTGTAAGAGCGGCAGGGAAAGGATTTAAAGCGGCTTTTTTTTCAGTGAGTCGTGTACGGCCCGTAAGGGCGGCAGGCAAAGGACTTAGAGGCGGCATGGATTTGGGGTCCAGAGTGGGACACGCGGGATTCGCAAAAGAAAGGGAGGAGCACGCGGTGCAGAGGGGCTGGATGTGCAATGGAAGAGGGGACATAGCGTTACCGTTCGTTTCTCCTCCGCAGTGCAAACAGGGAGAATATATCATATCGGTACCCTTTGTCAAGTAATTACTTGCAAGTCGTTTGTTTCGTGGCGGATAGCATGAATTTCGAATTGGTTGCGGTGCCGGCCATCGTGCGGCGAATTGGGGAAGTCTTGCGGCGTGCATTGCGGAGGGCGGCAAGTCGAGGGCTAAGACTTAGGCCAGAGACGCATTGATGGAGATGAAGGCAGCGGCATTGCTGCAATCGTTCTAGCAAATTGAGGAGGCGGCGGGTGAAAGCGAGGCGCTTCCGCAGTTCGGCGATTTTGCGGGTGGTGAGTTTCCGCCAGCGGGTAGAGATCGGCGTGTTTTCGCGGAAGCCGTGAAGAAAGAGCTTGATTTCAGCGAGGGTGAAGTCCATCTCGCCGGCAAAACGGATCAACATGACACGGTCTAACGCGGCACTGGAATAGCGGCGCTGGCCACCAATGCGCTCGGCCGGCTGCAACAAACCCCGCTTTTCATAGTAGCGGATGGCCGAAGGCGCGAGACCAGCCTGCGCGGCGAGTTCTCCGATTTTCATTTTTGTGCTCCTGGCAGCGAAAGCAACTTGCGGTCAATATCACGGCTTGACTTAAAGTCCGCTTTAACTTTTAGCATCTCGAATGCGGGGTGGCAAATCAATCCTGGAGGATAAAATGAACAAGGAATGGAAGCTTCGCATGCACAAGACCGGTGGGACTCTTGCGGCCATGGCAATAGGCCTAGGGATTACAGGAATAGGGGCCGGGCACAATTTGAAACCACAGGAAGGAAAAGAGGCACCGGTGGTCCGGATAGAGGGGAAATTCTACTGCAACGTGAAAGCGCTCTCTCCGAGCGAACGAGCGCACCACAAGGAATTGACGGAGAAGCTGCTCGCAGCGAGAAACGAAACCGCTGAAACGGAGAAAGGGTATGAGTTTCAGTACAGTCCAGATAAAGTCTCGATCGCGGAAGTGGCCGAGTGGGTCGTAACGGAGAGCAGATGCTGCCCATTTTTTGATTTTCATATTGATCTGGAGAATCAAGGGAAGCTGGTGTGTTTGCGATTGACCGGGAGCGAGGGAATCAAGGCGTTCATTCGGTCGGAATTTCACATTTAGCAGCAGAGACGGAAAACAAGGGCCGCCCGGGGGCGGCCCTTACAAGATGGACGGACGCGTGATCCGTTCGCACTAGGGCTTTGCGGGGGCTGGAGCAGGTGCCGATGCGGGCGCGGGAGTCGTGCTGAAATTTACCTTGGGGGCTTGGCGGGCGCCGGGTTCGGTTTTGAAGTAGGCGTCGTTGCGGGTGAAGCCGCCGAAGCTGGCGACGAGGCTGTTCGGGAAGAGGGAGATGTATGTGTTGTAGTCCTGAACGGCTTGGTTGTAGCGGCGGCGTTCGACGGCGATGCGGTTTTCGGTTCCAGCCAGCTCATCCTGGAGGCGGAGGAAATTCTCGTTGGATTTTAACTGCGGATAATTTTCCGTAAGCACGAGAACTTTGGCGAGAGAGGCATCAAGCTGATTGTTGGCGGCGATTTTGTCGGCGGGCGTGGTGGCGTTCATGTAGCCTTGTCGGGCTTTGGCGACGTCTTCGAAGACTTCGGTTTCGTGCGTAGCGAAACCTTTGACCGTTTCGACGAGATTGGGAATCAAATCCGCGCGGCGCTGGAGGACAACGTCAACCTGGGCCCAATCGGCGTTGACGGCTTCGCGCTTGATAGCCATTTGATTTCGCCTCGAGATAAAGGACCCGCCAATCAGCAATGCGACGATGATAAGAATGACCAGAATAATCAGACCTGTCTTCATGATGCTTGCCTCCGCAAAAAATCAGGAACCGGCTTTGCCGGCCCTCTGCCACTCGTGCTTGGGAACTTGTTTGTCCAGAGCGGAAATTACCACACTTAGGGCATTCAAGTATTCACCGTAGGCTCGCACGATGTCATTGGCATGCGCGTGATGTTCTCGGAGCTTGAATGCCACACCGAAGGCTTCGGCGTCGGCGCCGGTGAGCGCGCCGATGCGAACGAAGACATCGTGGGCCGCGACGGGCCGCTTTTCATCGAGCGCAATCAAAGTGTGCCGCAAGAGCGCGAACACGCTCGAAGAAGATTTCGCGGCGGCGACGCGCAGCTCATTTTCTTTTTGGCCGTTGAGCAGGAAATGTTGGCGGAGCTTGAGCAGCAAAGTGCGCAGATCGCGCTCGACTTGCAGACGATGGAGATTCATGGGCACGGGAATGCCCTCCACAACGTCGGTGCCATAAAGAACGCGGCGATTCTCCTGCATGTCGAGAAGCTCGATGGAAAAGACGTCGGCGGAACTGCGCAACTCCTCGGCGGTGAAAAACAGAGGGGCAGGTTCGCTTTGGTCCTTACACCACCAATGAACCACGGGCGCGACGCGCGTCAATTCGCGGGCGGCGACTGAACGCAGCACGCAGAGGACATTCAAATCGGAATGGCCTTCCTTGAAGTCGCCGCGCGCAGCAGAGCCATAGAGAATCACGGACTCGAGATTCTCTCCGGCGAATTCCTTCATCCGGCTCACAAGATCAGTCAGCTTCGCTTCCGTCAACAACATTGTGCCACCGCTCCTTGTACAAACTCACGAACAACACTCGCAGAACTGGGTCACGAAATGCGCTTATCAACGGCGCTCACCAGCTACCGCCAGCACCACCGCCGCCGCTGCTTCCCCCGCCAAAACCGCCGAAGCCTCCGCCTCCACCGCCTCCCCACCCGCCGGAACTGCCGCCGAATCCTCCGCCACCGCCGAGCATGCCCCCGATCATCGGGCCGAGCCACCATCCGCCTCCGCCGTGTCTTCCGCCTCGGCCCGATGCACCTCTGGCGATGGCCCTGATAATGTGAAACACGAAGAAAATGAGGATGAAAATCGGCCAGATGGGGAAAGAAGAGGAACCATTGTTGCGCGGCTTGACCGGCCGAGGAGGGGGGCTTGCGGTCAGCGTTACGCCGCGATCGTCGGCGACGTATTTGGCGAGCTGCCAGGCAGCGGCTTCGATGCCGGCGCTGTAATTTCCCTGGAGAAAATAAGAGCGCATCAAGCGGCCGGCGTCTCCGGCGCGGGCGTCGTTGATGACGGGCTCAAGACCGTAGCCGACTTCGGTCCAGTATTTGCGCTCGGTGGGAGCGACAAGGAGAAGAACGCCGCGATTGTCTTTTTTGCTGCCGACGCCGAGCTGCTTGTAAAGTTCGTTGCCGTATTGCTCGGCGGTTTCATCCTGGAGCGAGTTAACGGTGACGATGGCCATTTGCGCGCCGGTTTTTTGTTCGAGTTCAGTGCAGAGATTTTCAAGGCGAGTTTTGGCGTCGGGAGTGATGACGTGGGCAAGATCGGTGACGTAGCCGGCGGGATGAATGTCCTTGATGTTTTGAGCAGTGACGGAGAGAACGCAAGTGAAACAAAGAACGGCGAAAAGAAAATGTGGCTTGAAAAATCGCGCGGTCCGGGAAAGACGTGTGGAAGAGGCAAAGGCCATGTAAGAACGACTATAAGAGGCGCGCGGGAGCCTGTAAAGGGAGGCGGAACCAGGAAAAAGCGAAGCAGAGCAGATTTGCGGGTTTGCGCCAGCGCTGCGAAGCTTCAATGCTTGGAGGCGAATTCCTTGGGGAGAGGATTGTCAGGTCTCTCTTCGTCCCAGATGATGCCGGCAATCCACCAGCGCCGACCGTCGCTAAGGAGTTGAAGACTGTTAATGCCCCGGGCAAACGGTGCTTCACCCGTGGCGCGACGCGATTCGTAACTGCTGAAGACCTGGGCGATGTTACCGAAGGACTCGATGCGGCTGTTAATCGGCGATTCGAAGAAACTGTTCTTTAGGAAATAACCGCCAGCGCGGCTGACATAATCGTCAACGGTGTTTGGGCGAACGCGAATGGAGCCGTCGGGAGCCTTGCTGGTGGAGGTGAGATGCGCGCCGGGTATGAAGAGAGAGCGGAAGCGATTCCAATCGCGGGGGCCAGGAGGGCCGGAGATCACTGTGTAAAGTGCGGTTAGAACGTGATCGATAGAGTCGACGTCTTCGGGCTTTGCGGCGGGAGCGCCAGAGAAGGGATCAGGGCCGGGCTGCTGCGAATGGCGCGCGGCACTCTGCGGTTGCGGGGCGGATGCGCTCGACGCAGATTGCGCGGCGGAAGACTGGGAAATGGTGAGAGTTGCGGCCAGCACTAACAATGTGAATTTCATGGAGAGTTCTCCAACGTAACTTCGTCATGTGAGCCTATGGTTCTGGTTTTTGGACGCGGGAACTATACATCAGGAGAGCGGCGGTGCGCGGAAAATCGGCGGAGCAATCAGCGGCGGAAGTGCGAGAAGAGCCAGAGGACGAGAGAAAGGGCGAGACTGAGAATGACACAGGTGACGATAGGGAAATAAAACGTGGTGTGTTCGCCGCGGTGGATGATGTCGCCGGGGAGTTTACCGAGGCGGAAGGGAAGCTTGCCGCCGAAATAAAGCAGCGCGCCGATGATAGCGAGGAACGCAGCGAGGACGAGAAGGGCGCGGCCAAGTTCGCGGAGGGGATCCACTACGACATTATAGAAGAGAGCGAACCACCGTCCGCGGCCAAATGATGGCCTGAGCCTTCACCCGGGGCAATCCGCGAAATCTCCTTGCCCAATATTTATTACTAGAATACTATAATTAGTAGTTTATTTTACAGGCCATCGGGAAGGCGACCCCCAACCCGATTTTCAAATTTACGGCTTTCGTGGAGGTATCGCATGGCAGGCACCCAGCGCCTTCTGGCGATCACAATGTCCTTTTCTCTTTTGTTGGCGGGCGTTCCCGCCAGCGGCAAACCCGGCGCGCTCGGAATCATTGTGCAGGCGGAGCTTGCGAATTTGGGTTCCGCGGCCGCATCGAACGGAACGACGATTTATGACGGCGACCACTTGTCGACGGCCGCCGGGGGTTCGCTGCGCGTGGTGGCGGGCGAGGCAATGCTTTATTTGACGGGGCAAAGCAGCGTGATCGTTCGAGAAGCGGCGGACGGAGCGGCGAAAGAGTTCGAGGCGGAACTGGTGTCGGGGGGCATTGAGTTTTCAGTGGCGGCCGGCACGCCAGCGGCAATCATGGCCAGCTCTGCACGGATTCTTCCGCTGGGAGAAAAGCGCGGCGTGGTCCAGGTCCGGCGCGTTGGACCTAATGAACTGATTGTTTTTGCGCGGCAGGGGCAGGCACAGATCTCCTATCACGGCGAAAGCGAAACGATTGAAGAGGGAAAGTCCTATCGCGTGCTGCTCAATCCTCCCGAGGACGGCGCGGCGGGAGACGGAAGTGCGGGGGCTGAGAATACGAAAAAAGCAGGGGAACCCAACAAAGCTCTGCTAATGCTCGCTGTTGCTGTCATTGTTATAACGACCATTCCTCCGGTGATCAAAGCCCTGGAAAGTCCGGACCGGCCTTAGACAAAACCGCGGAAGCGTAAACCGAGCGCAGCCGATTCATGCGTGGAAAAGCGTCACAACCGAGAGGCAAGCCGCGCGCTTCGGATACTGCGATGGAACTCCGTTGTGAAGAGGCCTCGGAGATGCGCTAGAGGAGTTCGAGGCCGGCGAAGAAATAGCTGATTTCAAAGGCCGCGGTGTCGGGGGCGTCGGAGCCGTGGGTGCAATTGTTGCCGATGCTGGTGCCGAGGTCGTGGCGAATGGTGCCGGGTGCGGCTTTTTTGGGGTCCGTGGCGCCCATGGTGTCGCGCCACTTTAGGATGGCGCCTTCGGCTTCGAGAACCATGGCAAAGATTTTGCCGGAGCTCATGAATTCGGTGAGTTCGCCGAAGAAAGGACGGGCTTTGTGGACAGCGTAGAAGCCGCCGGCCTCTTCTTTGGTGAGGCGCATGGATTTGATGGCGACGATTTGGAAGCCGGCTTTGTGGATGCGCGAAAGGATTTCGCCTTGTTGTCCGCGTGCGACAGCATCCGGCTTGATGATTGCGAAAGTGCGTTCGAGTGCCACGAAAGATTCCTCCGGGATATTAAGTGCAGGAACGCCGGGCTAAAGCCCGGGGCCTACAAAAACAAAACGATTATTTGAGAACGGCGGCGATGGTTGAACCCATGTCCGCGGGGGTTTGGACTGTGTGGATTCCTGCGGCGGCCATCGCAGCGTACTTGTCCTTGGCGGTGCCCAGGCCGCCGCTGATGATGGCTCCGGCATGACCCATGCGGCGTCCCGCGGGCGCGGTTTGGCCGGCGATGAAACCGACCACCGGTTTTTTCACGTTAGCTGCAATCCATTGCGCGGCAGTCTCTTCGGCGTTGCCGCCGATTTCGCCGATGAGGATGACCGCGTGGGTGTCGGGGTCGTCGTTGAAAAGCCGCATCGCGTCGAGGAACGAGGTGCCGATGATGGGATCGCCGCCAATACCAATACATGTGGATTGACCGATGCCGAGGCGCGTGAGCTGATCGACCGCTTCGTACGTGAGCGTGCCGCTGCGGCTGACGACGCCGACGTGGCCTTGCTTGTGAATGCGGCCCGGCATGATTCCAATTTTGCATTTACCAGGAGAGATAACTCCGGGGCAGTTGGGACCGATGAGGCGCGTCTTGTTGAAGTCCACGGTAGCCGAGGCGCGAACCATGTCGATGACGGGAATGCCTTCCGTGATGCAGATGATGAGCGGAATTTCGGCATCGGCGGCTTCGAGGATGGCGTCGGCGGCGTAAGGCGGAGGAACAAAGATGACGGAGGCGTTCGCGCCAGTTCCCTTCACTGCTTCTTGAACCGTATCGAATACAGGGCGCTCCAGATGTTTGGTGCCGCCTTTTCCGGGAGTCACGCCGCCAACGACGTTCGTGCCATATTCGATCATTTGTTGCGCGTGAAATGTTCCTTCGCGGCCGGTGAAGCCTTGCACGATCAAACGAGTTTGTTCATTGACGAGGACGCTCATCGCGCACCTCCCGCAAGCGCTACGACCTTTTGCGCGCCGTCCTTCATATCCTTGGCGATGGTGAAGTTCAGGCCGCTATCGCGTAGGATTTGCTGGCCGAGCTCGACGTTGGTGCCTTCCATGCGGACGACGACTGGGACTTTCACTTGCAAATCCTTGGCGGCGGCGACGACGCCGGTGGCGAGAACATCGCAGCGCAAAATTCCGCCGAAGATATTGATGAACACTGCTTTGACTCCCGGGTCGCCAATCAAAATGCGGAAGGCGTTTTTAACCTGATCGGCGGACGCGCCGCCGCCCACGTCGAGAAAGTTGGCGGGCGAACCACCAGCGTACTTAATGATGTCCATGGTGGCCATGGCCAGGCCGGCGCCGTTAACCATGCAAGCGACGGTGCCGTCGAGTTTGATGTAGTTCAGCCCGTACTTGGAGGCTTCGACCTCAAGCGGATCTTCCTCGTCGAGATCGCGCAACTCGCGGAGTTCCTTGTGGCGGAAGAGGCCGTTATCGTCGAAAGTCATCTTGGCATCGAGCGCAACGAGGCGGCCGTCGGCGGTGACCACGGCGGGATTAATTTCGAGCATGGAAGAATCGGTGTCCACAAAAGCGCGATGCAAGGCCTGGAGAAATGGGCCGGCTTTCATCGCGACATCACCGGAAAGACCAAGACCGAAGACGAGTTTGCGCGCCTGATAAGCTTGCAGACCCGCGGCGGGATGAATGGTTTCGCGCATGATGGCTTGCGGGTTTGTCTTGGCGACTTCTTCGATGTCCATTCCGCCGGAAGCGCTGGCCATGAAAACGACTTTCCCAACGCTGCGATCGACGAGAATACTGAGGTAGAGCTCGCGCTTAATGTCCAGACCCTCTTCGATAAGAACGCGCTTCACGGTGCGGCCGCCGGGACCAGTCTGCGCGGTGACTAGACTCACGCCGAGCATGTGCGAAGCGATGTCCGCGGCTTCATCGGGAGAGTGCGCCAGCTTGACGCCGCCCGCTTTGCCGCGGCCGCCGGCGTGAATTTGCGCCTTCACAACAACTACGCTGGATCTGAGCCGCGCCGCGCCCTCACGGGCTTCTTCCTTGGAGAAGGCCACTTCGCCGCGAGGAGTGGTGACACCGTAGCGCGCAAGAATGGCCTTGGCCTGATACTCATGAATCTTCATCGGGGTTCCGTAGTGTTAGAATTTTCGTGTCGTCGCAAACATAAGAGTGTACTCGGAAAGCCTAAAACGGAGCAAGGTTGCGGCCAATTTTTGGCCAAATCGAAATGACAAAATCGCTGATTGATCGCGCCGAATCCGGGCACATTTTCTCGAGCCGAGAAGCGGAAGCGGTGATGGAAGAGTTGCTTGCCGGACGAGTTGAGACCCCGGATATCGTGCGCCTGCTGACGGCGATGAATGCGCGGCCAGTGCGGGTGCGGGAGCTCGCCGGCTTCGCGAGCGTGATGCGGCGGCGCGCGGCTCCGGTGTTTGCGGAGGGCGAGGCGCGGCCCGAGCATCTGGTAGATACTTGCGGAACGGGCGGAAAGGGATTTGCGACCTTCAACATTTCGACGGCGTCAGCCATCGTCGCCGCCGCGGCAGGAGCGCGAGTGGCAAAGCATGGCAACCGCGCGTCTCATTCTGGCAGTGGATCTGCGGACGTGATGGAGGCGCTAGGCGTGCGGATCGATTTGCCGGTCGAGCATTTCGGCAGAGCGATTCGTGAAATCGGGCTCGGCTTCTTTTTTGCTAGGGCTGCACACACGGCGGCTCGCCACGCCGCTCCCGCGCGAAAGCAGATCGGGGTACGCACGGTTTTCAATCTGCTCGGCCCGTTGACGAATCCTGCCGGTGCGCGGGCCCAGGTTATGGGCGTTCCATCGGCGGAACTGATCGATTTGGCGGCAGAGACGCTCGCCGAGCTTGGCGTGGAGCATGCATTCGTGGTGCATGGCGCGGGCGGATTGGATGAAATTTCGCTTGCGGGAGAAACACTGATTGCCGAAGTAAGAGGCGGAGGCGTTCGCCGTTTCACGGTGATGCCGGAAGATTTTGGAGTTTCGCGGGCGCCAATCGAATCGATCCACGGAGGGAGCGCTTCTGAAAATGCCGCGACCATCCGCGAAGTTCTCGGCGGAAGAGGCGGTCCGGCGCGCGATATTGTCGTAGCGAACGCGGCCGCGGCGTTGGTCGCGGCGGATTGTGCAACAGGCTTCCTTGAGGGCGCGCGACTGGCTACAGCAGTTCTTGACTCGGGAGCGGGCCTAGAAAAACTGGCAGCACTGGTTGATTTCACTCAGCGGCGTGAGTGACAGCTCTCGGATTGAAAGCTTCACGGGAAAACAGCTTAAGGCCGGTCGGGGCTCTCAAGGCCTTTGTGCGTCGACCCTACAGCGAGCACTCCAACGAACACGGCAGCGACCAGTAGGAAGCGGCTCTGGCCACCGGCGAGAGGCGCGCGGAACTGAGCCGCGCCACAGGCATTGGCACGGGTCACACGATAGGATTTTCCTTCTTCAAGGATCTTGGTTTCTTTGCCCGCTGTAACTTCAAGAGCTTGCGTGTTGGCGGTTACCAGCACGTCGCATTTTTCCAGCGTCACTTGGCCGACGGTTAGAACGGGAGCATGCGGCCGCACGCGCACGTCGTCAGCCCGAATCTCAACTCCTTCACCCGTTTCCGCGCGGAACGTTACGGTGCCGCGTTGGAGCGTGGGTGTGAGTATCGAATTCTCATGGTTCATCCACAGCAAGCTGTCCTCCGACAAGGCAAGCTGCACTTGGCCGGAACGCACGCTGAGGAGGCCTTTGTCTTGCGTTTCGAGGCGGTCGCCATCGTAGATGGTGGTTCCGACGCTTGCATCGGCGGTATTCAAGCGCGCGCTAGCCGACTGCAGGATGACACCCGCGGGAACGGTTTGGCCGGGCAGCGCAACAGCGGCCAGCAAACACGACAAGGCAGCGGACAAGATGCGACGGCTCATAATGATGCGAAACCTCCGAGGGAAAGCGAATCCCAAGTATCGGGAAGAGAAAGGCCGGGAGCACTGGTACTTGCGAAATCTACTGTTACCGGATTCCGCACAAAACGAAACACCGCCTGTCCTAAAGGACAGCTGTCCGTTAGTACAGGTAGATGAGAAAATGACACGATGGCGGTAAAGTTTGTTCGGAAGTGAATTCGCAGAAGAAGGTAGAGGAGGAAATTCTTGAGAATTCTCGCGGTAGCCGCGTTTGCTTCCATTCTAGTAAGTCCGGCGGTGGGTCAGAAGCCCGCGGCCATCCCGCCGGCGCAGGTCGTCCAAGAAGTGCGCGACTACCGCATGGACAACGAAGACCGCATTGTGCGGGAGCTGGCGGAGTTTCTTTCGATCCCAAATGTGGCAAGCGACACGCCGAACATCCAGAAAAATGCGGCGCACCTCGTGGAAATGCTGGAAGCGCGAGGAATCGAAACACATCTGCTGCCGATCGAGGGACGCGGCCCGGTGGTTTTTGGCAAGTTGCTTGTGCCGGAGGCCGCACACACCGTTATTTTCTACGCACACTACGATGGCCAGCCCGTAGATCCCGCCGCATGGACGGATGGCACGCCGTTCAAACCAATCTTGCGCAGCGACGCGCTCGAGGCCGGCGGAAAACACATCCCGTTTCCGGAAAATAAGGCAAACCAGCCGGCAGCCTATAAAGACGACTGGCGGATTTATGCACGATCCGCTTCCGATGACAAATCGCCGATTGTAGCGCTGCTCGCCGCGCTCGACGCGCTTCGCGCGAAAAAGATTCCATTAAACGTGAATTTGAAAGTGATCTTTGAGGGCGAGGAAGAAGCGGGCTCGACAAATCTCGAACGCACTTTGGAGCTGCACAAAAACCTGCTGGGGGCCGACCTGCTGATTACAGCGGACGGACCGGTGCATCAATCGGGACGGCCGCTTGTTTTTTTCGGGAACCGCGGCGACATCGGGCTGGACCTTACGGTGTACGGGGCGGTACGGGCGCTGCACAGCGGACACTACGGAAATTGGGCGCCGAATCCGGCGATGGAACTCTCGCGTTTGCTGGCGTCGATGAAGGACGCCAACGGGCGCGTGCTGATCGACGGCTATTACGATGACGTTGTGCCGCTGAGTGATCTCGAAAAAAAGGCGCTGGCCGAAATGCCGGCGAATGACGCCGACCTCGAACGGGAACTTGGCATCGCGAAACCAGAGGGCGCGGGAAAGAAACTGGTTGAATTATTACAGGAGCCTTCTCTCAACGTCCGCGGGCTGGCAAGCGCTTACGTTGGAGAGCATGCGCAGAACATCGTTCCGGATAGAGCCGAGGCCTCGATCGAGGCGCGGCTCGTAAAAGGGGAAGATCCGCGGAAAAAATTCGAACAGATTGTCGCGTTCATTCGCACGCAGGGATATTACGTGATTGACCGCGAGCCGACGATGGAAGAACGGCGCACCCATGCGCTGATCGCGAAAGTGATTGACGAAGGCGGCTATCGGGCTTCGCGCACGCCAATGGATTTGCCCGTGTCAAAGGCGCTGATCAAAGTAGTGCAGGAAGCGACAGCCGGCGATACGGTGATTGCGCCCATGCTGGGCGGAAGCGTGCCGATGTATATTTTTGAAGATTTGGGATTGCCGTGGATCGGCATGCCGATCGTGAATTACGACAACCACCAGCACAGTTCGGATGAAAATTTGCGATTGGGACATTTGTGGCGCGGTATGGAGATCTACGCGGCGATTTTGGCGGATTTGAATTGGTGAAAGAAGGAAAAGGATTTTACGCAGAGGCCGCGGAGAGCACAGAGGACATAGAGAAGAGCCAGGTTACCTTCAGAGGGAGAGGAAATTCTGCAGGAGCTGCTTGCCGGAGTTGGTGAGTACGGATTCGGGGTGGAACTGGACGCCTTCGATCTTATAGCGGCGGTGGCGGAGGCCCATGATGATGCCGTCATCGGTTTCAGCGGTAATGACGAGCTCACGGGGGAGTGATTTTCGTTCGACGATGAGCGAATGATAGCGGGTGGCCGTGAAAGGCTCGGGAAGTTTGCGGAACACGCCTTTACCGTCGTGATGGATTTCACTCGTCTTGCCGTGAAAGAGTTTTGGAGCGCGAACGATCGTGCCGCCGAAAGCCGCGCCGATGGCTTGATGGCCAAGGCACACGCCGAGAATCGGAAATTTGCCTGCAAGCTTCTCGATTAGCTCGACCGAAATGCCCGCCTCCTGCGGCGTGCAGGGCCCTGGTGAAATGACAATCTTCTCCGGCTTGCGTTTTGCGATGTCCTCGACAGAGATTTTGTCGTTGCGGTGCACCTCGACATGGCAGCCGAGCTCACCGAGATACTGGGCCAGGTTGTAGGTAAACGAATCGTAGTTGTCGAGCAGCAGGATCACTTTCTTCCACGCCTTCGTTGAACAGTTCCAAGTTTTCGTTCCGTTCCTTTTCGATGTGCAGTCTCCAGGGCGGTGAGCAAGGCTTTAGACTTGTTCACGGATTCCTCGTATTCTCCCTCGGGCGCGGAGTCTGCGACAATCCCGCTGCCGGCCTGCACATGGGCTACGCCATTTTTGATGATCATGGTGCGAAGTGCGATGCACGAGTCAAGATTGCCCGCGAAGTCCAAGTATAAAACACCGCCGGAATAGATGCCGCGACGAGTGCGTTCGAGCTCCTCGATGATCTCCATGGCGCGAACCTTGGGAGCGCCTGAAACGGTGCCCGCAGGGAAGCAAGCCATCAGCGCGTCGAAGCAATCGACATCTTCGCGAAGACGCCCGCGCAGGCTCGAAACAAGATGCATCACGTGGGAGTAGCGCTCCACGGTCATTAGCTTTTCAGGTTTCACCGTGCCATATTCGCAGACGCGCCCCAGATCGTTGCGGCCGAGATCAACGAGCATGATGTGCTCGGCGCGCTCTTTTTCGCTGGCGAGCATTTCTTTTTCGAGCTGCTGGTCTTCGGCTTCGTCCTTGCCACGCCAGCGTGTCCCGGCAATCGGCCGGTAAAACACATCGCGGCCCTGAACCTTTACCAGCATTTCCGGCGAGCTTCCGACGACGGCGACGTCGTTCATCTGCAGAAAAAAGAGATAAGGCGACGGGTTGAGCGCGCGTAGCTCGCGATAAACCTGGAAAGGCTCAACCTGCGTCTTGGCGGAGAAGCGCTGGCTGATCACGACCTGAAAAATGTCTCCGGCGCGGATGTAGTTTTTCGCTTTGCGAACGGCCTCCAGGAATTCTTCGCGGCGAAAATTTGAGGTTACGCGAAGCGGCGCGCGGCGTTTCCTGGTTTCCTTTTTCGGCTGCTCGGCAGGAGAAACATGATCAAGCAGCTCGCGCGTTTTGCGAATCTCGCGCACTGCGGCGTTGTATTTTGCGCGCAGACTGCCTTCGCCATCGGTGTGGACATTGCGAACGATCCACAAACGGTGCTGAACGTGGTCAAAGGCAATAATACCGTGATAGAACATCAGCATCGCATCGTAAAGACCGATTTCGTCGCGCAGGCGCTTGGGGAGACGCTCGATGAGGCGGACCATGTCATAGGAAAAGTAGCCGATCGCGCCCGCCACGAGCGGCGGCAAGCCCGGCAAGCGCACGGGGCGGAAGCGGTCCATCCGCGCGCGAAGAAACGTCACGGGGTCGCGCTCCTCCCAAAGGATGCGATTGGGGCTCTCGAGGACGCAGGCGCCGGCCGCATAGCGAAAGACTTCCTCGGGATTCGCGCCGGCAAACGTGTAGCGTGCAATTTTTTCGCCGCCCTCGACGCTTTCGAGTAAGAAGGAATAGCGGGCGCCCTGGGCAATGCGCAGATAAGCGCTCACAGGCGTGAGCAAGTCCGCGGCGAACACGTCGTACACGGGGATCAGGTTTCCCTGTTTAGCGAGGCGCTGGAATTCGCGGAAGTCGGGCTGAATCATGGGGTCAGTTCACGGCTAAGGTTTATTTTCCGAGGTCGGCATTATCGCACTTCTGGATTAACCGTGCTGGCGGGAGTTTTCTTCCAGACGTAACGCGCGCAAAACGGCTCCGCGCATGGCGGATTCCGGCGCGCGCTGCCCGATCCAGAATTCCCACTGCGCGACACCTTGCGGAACGAACATTTCGACTCCGGAAACCGTGGTGATGCCTTTTCGGGCCGCCAGCTTCAGGAGTTGCGTCTTTTGCGGGCGGCTGATGAGGTCCATGACGAGCCGGCAGTTCAGCTCGCGGGACGTCAGCGGCGAAATTTGATCGCGGGGATGCATTCCGATGGGAGTGGCATTTACGATGGCGTCAAAGAATTCGCTCTGCAGTGCGCGCCGGGGAACCGCTTCGCCGCCGGCGGCTTTGGCCAATTCTCGCGCGGCCTTTTCACGGCGGGCACAGATTTCCACGTGCGCGCCGGCTTTCGTAAGCGCGAACGCCGCGGCTCTGGCGGCGCCCCCTGCGCCGAAGATCAAAACGCGGCTGCCAGACAGTCCGAGTTTTTTCTCGAGAGCGCGCAGAATCCCAACGTAATCCGTATTGGAGCCAAAGAGTGAACCATCGCGCCGGACGACAACTGTATTGACGGCGCCAATCTCGGCCGCGAGCGGATCGCAGTCTTTGAGATGACGCAGAATGGATTGTTTGTGCGGAATGGTGACGCTGAAGCCGCGAATCCCAAATTCCGGCATGGCTTTCAGAAAATCTTGCAGGTCTTTTACCAGGAAAGGCAAATAAACGGCGTCGATTTTGCGCAGGATAAAGCCGGTGTTATGTAGAAGCGGTGAAAGGGAGTGACCGACGGGGTCGCCGATGACGCCATATATGCTGGTTCGCCGGGTCAATCGATGCGCTCGATAAAGATGCGTCAAATCATGAAGGGAGACCTGGCCGGGAGCAGTGGCTTCGCCGATGGGTGCATACGCTAGCGCGCTGCCTTCTCGCAAGGCGAGGAGGCGCGCGGGAAGGCCGACTTCGCCCATCGGCACGGCGACGAGATTGGGGGTACGGCGAGCAAGATGCAAAAGGCGGAGGCTATCGCCAATGGTCCGGGCATGCGCGGCGATTTTCAGGGCGTCGACTTCTGGATGTGCGGCAGAATGGATGGACCCCAGCCGCGATGGCACTCGATGGAAGTCGTGCAAGGAGAGCAGGACATGATGGGGCAAGCCAAGGCCGCCCAATGACATGCCACGCATCTCCTGCATCGTCTCGATTTCCAGGTCGCACCAGGAGCAGCCTGCCTCACGTGCCTGAGCGAGCCAATACAATTCGGCCTCAATGCCCCCTGACAGCTTGCCGCCCCCAACGCGGCGGCGACAGGTGGCAAGAAAGGTCACGCCGCGGGGCCTGTTCTTTTTCAGCCAGATTAGGAAGCGGGAACGTTCAGAATCGCCGCGCAGCCAGTCCAAGCGCAGCTCAATCGTAGGCGTTTCGCGGACTCCCTCGCATACCAGATCGGCCAGTTCCCCAGCCGTTGAGGCCGCAGCGACCGCGCAGATGCGGCTGATGCCCACCCCAAACAACCCCGTGCGATGCGCGGTTTTCGCCATATTATTCTCAAAGTATTGAAAACAGGCCTTGTAGCATGCCGTATCAAAAGTGTAAAGCGGTCCAAGCCTATTTGTTGACGCATCGAGGCGGTCCCTGTTAATTTCACAAGGAAACGTCCCCGCACGGCCCATAGGGCGTGTTTTGAAGGAGCCTTGGAATGCGCGCTAAATTAGCTTCTCTAAGCATTTTTGTCTTCGCCGGTGCCGGAATTTGCTCGGCGCAGACGGCCCCCGCTCCAACGCAGGTGGGTTTTGCCGTCGCCTATTGTTCGGGCTTTGTAACAGACCAAAAAGTTCCCGATGCCACTCGCCTGATCTCCGGCGAGCAGTCGAACGCCAAGATCACGTTTGCGCGCGGCGACTATGTATACATCAATCGCGGGCAGGACAAGGGCGTCCGCGTCGGCGACCGCTATTCCGTTGTGAGGGCGGAAGGCGATCCTGTCGAAGTCGATTGGTTTAAGTGGCAAAGCAAGCTGATGAAGGCGATGGGGACGCACTATCTGGACGCCGGTCAGCTTCGCGTCGTCAACGTTCAGCCGAAGGTGTTGACCGCGGAAGTGACCGTGTCCTGTGACTATATGCAGCGTGGCGACATCATCATTCCCTTCCAGGAGAGGCCCGAACCCACGTTGAAGGATTCCAGCAATTTCGATCATTTCGCGCCCGTCAGCGGCAAGCCTGTTGCCATGATCGTGCAATCGAAAGACTATCAGCAATCCGCCGGGCAAGGCAGCACCGTGTATGTAAACCTGGGGACCGATAAAGGGGTAAAGGTAGGCGATTATTTTCGAGTATTCCGGTACCAGGGCTCGTTGGCGGAGTTCGCTCCACAGACAAAAGGCTATCAGGACCGGTTATATGGGTTCGGCAGTTCGCCAACGCGATATAACTGGAACGATCTGCCGCGCGAAGTGCTGGGAGAGGGCATCGTGATCAACGTGAGCCGCAACTCCTCAACGGTGCTGATTACTTACAGCACCATCGACATGTACGCCGGCGATTACGTCGAAATCGAATAATCGAAAACCAGCGAAGCGGAAACTTCCGGCCCGCCGCGAGATGCTCCTCGCGCGAGCCTTTCCTTTGCCGGACTGCACAGCTTCTCAACAGAGATGTGTTGGCCAGTTCAGGCACTTGCCGGAGGCTGCTCCCCAGGTTCGTCACCTTCGGAGAAGACCTCGCAGAAAAATCCAAGAATTTGTGTTTCCGGCTCCTGCCATGCCTTCACATGTAACCCCGCTTTGTGGCAGGTCTCCTCAAGAAATTCTTCGCGTCCAAGTTTGTGTTCAACCGCAACCTGAGGAAGTAGAAGACCGCGCTTCGTGCCTTGGGAAATTAACAAACCGTGTTTGCCGATCTCGATATTCTCGGGAAGAATCGGCTCTGGCGGCGTGAGCAGAGAGAGCTCGATTTGCAGGCTGAGGAGTTCATCCGCGCGGACGGGCCAAAATCGCGGATCATGCTGGGCAGCGCTGGCAGCACACCTGGCTATGGCCTCCCCGAGCGGCTCGAATGCTTCGATGACGCCGATGCAACCGCGCAAACGGCCGCGCACATGGAGAGTTACAAAGACACCCCGTTTCTCGTCATAGACTCCGCCTCTTGGAATACCTCCGGCAGGTTTCTGAAAAGAGACGGCTTCCGCAACGGCCCGGCGCGCCAATTCGAGCAAGGACCGGCGATCGGCTTCAGAGAGGAACGGCATCCTCGGACTTATTGTGGCTCTCCATCATGCGCAGTTTGCGCCGCTGCTTGATACGGCCGTCAAGCTGGCCCCAAAAACGCAGGAAATACTGCGCGGCCGAAACCAACGCGCTGATCACAACCAGCCACAAAAGCAGGAGCGCCAGCGGTTTCAGCGAAGGATGCCGAGCCCCCACAATCAATACAGCCACGGCGCACACTTGCAGCACCATTTTCGTCTTGCCCAACAAAGAAGCCGCAATTGTGAATCCTTCGGCGGAAGCGATATTGCGCAAGCCGAGGACGGTGAATTCGCGCCCGATAATGATCACCACCATCCAGGCGGGAGCCAAGTGCATATCGACAAGAGAAATAAACGCTGCGGAGATCAAAAGCTTGTCCGCGATTGGATCGAGAAGGATGCCAAGAGTGGTTATCTGGAGCCGGCGTCGCGCAAAAAAGCCGTCGGCCCAGTCTGTCGCGGCCGCCAAAAGGAGGATGAGCACGCCCCAAAATTCAAAATGCATGGGGAAACCACGGAAGTCCACGTTGGGGCTCTTCGTCAGCAAAACGGCAATCAGCAGGGGGACAAAAAAGATGCGGAGAACCGTCAGTGAGTTGGGGAGGTTCATAGCGACATAGCGGTGGGGAGGCCGCCCCTTAGGCTTCGTCCACTACTGGCCTGACTATAGACCCCTGCTCGGCAGGCGTCAACGTCTGCCGAACAATCGATGGGCAGGGCGGCGGGTACTCTAACGTCAACAACCAAAATGAGTTGCGGCGGGCGGAATGCAGTACTCATCCGTAAGCCTGTTGCTGCAAAGCTGTGCAAATGTCCAAAAACGGCGAACGTGAACATCAGATGACCGGGAGATCTTTCAGGGCGCTCCAAATCCTAGCAACATGCTTGCAATCAACGTCTTAGGGGTGTGCTTGGGAAGTCCCAGAGCCACCTACGGGCAACAAGAAGGAGCGCAGACTTCCTTGGACAAAACAGTTTCCACAAGGTTTCCACAGCGCGATTGTCTTTCCCTGCCTCTGCAAATCCTTCAAGAATGACCCATTTAGCAGCCAAAAAGCGCGGTTTTCGGAAGTTTGCTTAGAAGTTACTTGGGAGGAAACCACCGGCGCTTCCTCAAATCGCCCGAGGTCCTCGCAACATGCGTGCCGGGAGGAAGAAAAGCGCTCTCAGGAACGACAAAACGCCGTGCACGGCGATCCCCGCGATGCGAAACGGCAATAGAATCAGCCAGACAATGGGATAAAGCACCAACGCAAGCAGCGCGAGGGGCCAGCAGAAGAAGAATAAAATGCACCACAAGAGGAACGCAACCATGGCAACCTCCTCACTTTCTTCTACGCACGAGCGCGGCCTGAAGTTCCATCTTTTGAAAAGGCGCTCAGCTTGAGCTTGCGCGCGATGGACACCGGAACTTCGGCATCCAGCAACATGTGGGAATCTTCGATTTCGGAATGCAGTACGCGTCCAAGCGCATGAACGAGCGCAAGCGTGCGGCCTTCGGCAAGTGGCAGCCGCAGAGAAAGCGTCACCACAGGATCGACAGGAAGCGCCGCGTCCATCCGCTTCAACAAATCTTCAACGCCTTCTCCCGTCAGCCCCGACACAAGCACAGGTCCGCCGTTTGTCCCCGCACCCATCGCATAGGGATGGATGAGCGGCGCCCGTTGATCCTGGGTTAGGCGGTCTACTTTGTTGAAGACGCGGAGCCTGGGCCGGTCCGCCACGCAAAGATCGTCCAAAATTTTGTCCACTTCCTCGTCGAGCTCGGCGTGATGAGGATTCGAAACGTCGCTAACTTGAAGAATCAGCGCGGCTTCTTGCACTTCCTCGAGCGTCGCGCGAAACGCCGTCAGCAATGCCTTGGGCAGATCGCGAATGAATCCCACCGTATCCGACACAAGGACGCGGCGATTTGAGGGCAGACGAAGCGCGCGAATAGTCGGGTCCAGCGTGGCGAACATCCGCGACGAGACCAGCACTTCAGCGCGGCTCAATGCATTGAACAGAGTCGATTTGCCCGCGTTGGTGTAACCAACGAGCGCGATCGTGCCGAGCGGCACCGCGTTGCGGGCTTCGCGCCGCAGGGCGCGCTGTTTGCGAATATCCTCGATGCTGTTTTGAATTTTTCCTACGCGGTCACGAATGCGCCTTCGGTCCGTTTCCAATTTCTTTTCGCCCGGTCCGCGTACGCCAATGCGCCCTGCTGCGCCGCCTGCGCCTCCGCCGCCGCTCTTGCCTCCGAGACGCGACATCGAAGCGCCTTTGCCGGTCAGCCGTGGCAGCATGTAGTTCAGTTGCGCGAGTTCCACCTGCAACTGACCTTCGCGGCTGCGCGCGTGCTTCGCAAAGATATCCAGAATGAGCTGCGTGCGGTCGATCACGCGGCGCTCCGTGGCAGCTTCGATATTGCGCTGTTGCATTGGCGAAAGGTTGCTGTCGAAAATAATCAGCGGCGCTTTGTGCGCGGTGGCTTCCGCGCGAATCTCGTCCAGCTTTCCGCGGCCCACGAGCGTTGCCGGGTCAGCCGATTCGCGCACCTGAAAAACCGTGCCCGCGATTTCGGCACCGGCGCTGCGGGCCAGCTCCACAAGCTCCAAGAGCGATTCACGCCCCTGCTCACCCGCAGGCATGCCTGGAAAGCGCGGCGCGCGCTTCCACCCCAAACCGACGAGCAAGGCGCGATCCGCCGTGGATACAGTTTGCGAAGTTTTCGTCACGAAGCCAGTCCTGAAGTCATTGTGCGGAGGAAGCCATAAGGGAGCGGGTCTTTCTTCACCTGCCTCATTATACGCGCTCAACTTGCCTGCCGCGAATCCATCAGGCCATGCATACGGAGCCATTTGAGCGCTTCGCGCTGCACGTCTGCTTCATCGCCATAACCGGCCAGCCAGTGAACGCCAGGATCCTTCCGGAACCACGTCTGTTGGCGTTTGGAGTAGCGCCTCGTGGCGTGCTGAATCGCAGCCCGCGCCTCATCGAGCTTCTTTTCTCCGCGCAGAACTTCGCGAAGCTCGCGATAGCCGATGAAGTCGAACGGCTTGGCGTTTTCCGGCAAGCCACTTGCCATGAGACCTCGCACCTCTTCCATCCAACCTTGCGCCAGCATCGCATCCGTGCGCACACGGATGCGATCGTAGAGCGCCTCGCGCGGCGGCATCAATCCAATTTTCAGCGCCCGCCAGCCTGAAAGCGGTGTGCGTCCCGTGCGGTACACTGCGGAAATCGGCCGTCGCGCCAGCACGCATACTTCGACGGCTCGAATCAATTTTTGCTCATCGGCAGGCGCGATTTTTCCTGCAGTCTCCGGGTCCAGCCGCTTGAGCAACCGGTGCAAGTAACCCGGCGCATGCTCTTCCGCGCTGGCGCGCAATCGTTCCCGCAACTCCTCCGAGCGCTGCGGCACCTCCGCCAACCCTTCAAGGAGCGCGCGCAAATACAATCCAGTTCCGACGGTGAGAATCGGCAGCCTCTCGCGGCGCCGCAAATCTTCCAGCACAGCCAACGCCATTTGCCGGTATCCTCCGGCTGTGGCTTGCTGGTCTGGCGTCAAGGTGTCGATCAAATGATGCGGAATGCCGCGGCGCTGCGCCTGGCTCGGCTTCGCAGTTCCGATGTCGAACCCGCGATAAAGCTGCGTCGAATCACAAGCCAGTACTTCTCCGCCGAATTTCTCTGCCAGCCACACGCCGAGCGCGGTCTTCCCCGATGCCGTAGGGCCAACCACGGCAACAAACGGCAGTTCGAGTGCGTCTGGGTTCATCGAAACAGAATATGCCAAGCGCGGAAGAACAGCACAATAAGCACAATCAAGGCGAGCAGGAGACTGCCGAGAACCTGTTGGCGGCCGAGTTTCACTTATATGCGTCTTCGATCGGCAAATTGTACAAGAACATGATGCGGATCTCGATATACGGGCCGTGGAAAGCCGAAGGCAACGGTTCAAATGGATTAGACGAACGGATGGCGGAGATGGCCGCACGGTCCAACGGCTCTTTTCCGGAGCCCATCTCCCGCGACGGGTCGTCGTTCGGAACGCTGCCGTTTGCCATTATCTTAAATCGAAGCAAAACTCGCCCACGATCTCCCAGCAACGCCGACTGTGGCATCACCGCATACCAGTTTCGCCGCACATTTTCCAGCATGCGGTGCATGTAGTCGCTGAAGTCGACGCCTTCCGTTGGAGTCAAAATCTCGTAGCCATTCCCAAACGAGCCCTGGCCATGTCCCGGGCCGCCGCCAGGCGGGATCGAACGCGGCCCCGGCCCTACCATCGCGCCTCTTCGGCCGCCGGAGACCGGCGCTTGCTCGGCGTCGTGCATGGCCTCCTGAATCGAAGAGTTCTTCGGCAGCACTAGCCCGTGCTGCGGCGTCGGCATGTCCGGCGTGTCGAGTTTCAGCGGCGCTTTCGGAGCATCCGGCTTGGGCGCGGACGGTTGGACTTCAGGCGGCGTCACCTGTGTTTTTGGTGTCGGCGTATCTGGCAACTCTGTCTTCGGACGTTCCGGCTCGGGCCTGGGTGCTGGCTGAGGTATGGGAGGCGCCACGTTGCGCAGCACGCGCGGGTCGACATGCACCACCGGAGGCTGCACGGGACGCGGCGCTGGCTTAGGCTTGGGACTGTAGGAACTTTCCGGAGGAATCCAGGTTAATTGCCTGTTTGCGAGATCGATTTGTTGCTGCGTCGGCGCGTGCGGGGGGAAAATCCTTGCCCACAGGATAATGGTCGCAAAGAGCAATACGTGGAATGCAAACGACGAGACGCGCGTGATTAAGTCCCACTTTGTTTTTTCTTCCGTTTGCGGCCTGGTGAGAAGATTCACTTCGCCGGTCATGAAAACATCGAGATCGACCAAATCGGCGGGTGGAACTAATGGCGCTTCAATCTTTTCCGGCGGCGCTGCTCCTTTCGGGATGGCAATGCGCTCGTCCATGTCCGTCGGTTGGACAGGAATCGTGGTGTTTTCCACGACGCCGTAGGCTTCTTGATTGATGTCGCGTGGCACGACGACCCGCGCGGCAATCGATTCGAGCGGGAGCGACCTTGGGATATTTGATTTCCCGTCTAACGTAACGATAGGCAGCATCGCCGGCACGAGCGTCCGCTCGTCCAGCGTCGTCGGACGCCTCCGCTGCGTCGCAGTTTCATCCGCGGCAGGCAGGCGGGAGCCAAGCGGAACCAGGGTCCGGGGAATCATTTTCCTGCTTTCTCATGTGAGGCGAATGCTGCTACTTGGACGCGTTCCCCGTGTTCCTGGATGCTTGCCATCACGCGGCTCGCCAGTTCCAACGCGGCGCGGCCGGCCGCTCCGTTGGTTCGCGGTTCGCGGCGAGTACGAACCGCATCGAGGAAGGTCTCAAGTTCCGCATGCAAGGGTTCCACATTGGGAGCGGGCAATTTTTCATACGAAAATTCTGGCTGCGGCCCGGGCCGCTTCACCCCGACGCGAAGCGCATCGCGCCGCGCGTAATCGAGCGAGATGTACTCGTGTTGTTGGAAAAATCTCATCTTTCGCACGCGCTCCGTCGAAACCCGGCTGGCTGTCACGTTGGCGACGGCGCCGCCCGCGAACTCCAATCGCACGTGCGCGATGTCTACCTTGTCCGTCAGCACGGGAATACCCACCGCTTTCAATTCAGTTACCGGCTCCTTGACTAGCGCCAGCAGAATATCCAGATCGTGGATCATCACGTCGTAGATCACTTCCACATCGAGGCTACGCGGGGTGAACACTCCCAAGCGGTGCACTTCAAAAAAAAGCGGCCGATTGAGAATCGGCTCAACCGCGACAACGGCAGGGTTAAATCGCTCGACGTGGCCCACCTGTAAAATCCGTGTATGCCGCCGCGCTGTTTCGAGCAATGAATCCGCTTCCGCGAGATTCACTGCCATGGGCTTCTCGACCAGCACATCCAGACCGCTTTCGAGCAGTCGGCATCCCACTTCGGCGTGCGCTAAGGTCGGAACTGCTATGCTTGCTGCCTCAGCAAGCTCGCGGACTTCTTCCAGACTTCGCAGCGCCTTTGTTTCAAACTCGGCAGCGATAGCTTCCGCGCGCGCTTGATCTCGATCGTAAACTCCGACCAGTTCGGCGCCCTCCATCTCGCGATACACGCGCGCATGGTTGCGCCCGAATTCCCCCGTCCCAACGACGGCGGTGCGGACTCTTCTCGATTCTCCCGCCGCCCCGCTCATTCTTTGTTCATTCCCCCTGAAGCGCTGTTCAGTTGCGCTTGCATTGCCGGCGCAAACGCCTGGATGGCGATATCCGCCGCGTTGGCCAACTCAATCAATTTGGGACGGTCAAACAGCAGGGTGCGTCCCGCGTCCACCGCCAGGACAGTGGCTCGGGAGCTCTTCATCTGTTCGATGGTCGGCAAACCGACCACGGGTACATCGAAGCGCATGTCTTGTCCCGGTTTGCTAACCTTCACCACCACCAAAGGTTTCCCCCCTGTAATCCGCGCCGCGCGCTCGATAGCTTCGTCCGTTCCCTCCATGGCTTCGACGGCCACGCAGGCTTGGTCGCAAATCACGACCGTTTGTCCGATGTCCATGCCCGCAATCCGCCGCGCTATGCTGTGCCCGTATGCGATATCGGCGCATTCTTGTTCGTCAGGCGCTCGGCGTGTCAGTACGCCCGGCTCCGGCAGGAGCGGCTTTAGAAACAACGTCGAATCCACCAGTTGAATGCCTTCATCCTGAAGCACGCGCGCGATTCCGCCGATCAGCGCATCGGTGCTTTTTCGCGGCAGCGAAAATAACAATTTCGCCAGCTTCCAATCAGGGCGGATCGCGCTGAAAATCTTGTTATGCTTCACCTGCCCGGCCATCACGGCTTGGGTCACGCCTTCTTTGTGCATCAGGTCGATGGCCCTGCTCAATTCGCCGAGGCTTACCCAGTGCAGCCTCTTGGCGATTTTTTCCAATTCGGGTGAGGCTTCTTCCTTAAGCGCGATCACCGCCATCTCGATTCCCTGGCTGCGCGCGCCCTCCAGCACGAGAAACGGAAATCGCCCGTTCCCGGCGATAAGTCCCCATCCCTTCGTATTTGTGTTGGCATCCGGCATGGTGTGAACGGCGGGCGGCGATTCTTACTTTACGATTCCGCGCTCGGCGCTCTCGATGAATCGAATGAGTTCCTGCACGTCATCCGAGCCGGCCAGTTTCTCGCGCATTTCTGCGAGGGCTTGCGTGGTATTCATTTTCGAACGGCTCAACAAGCGAAAAGCCCGATCCAGCAATTGCAGGCGCTCTTTCGAAAAATCCTTGCGCTCGAGCCCGATCGTGTTGACGCCATAACTCTTCGTCTCGCGGTCCGTAACGACACGCGAAAACGGCGGCACATCCTGCACAATCACGGTGCAAGCGCCGACGTACGCGTAGCGGCCTACGCGGCAAAACTGGTGCACGACGGAGAATGATCCGATAGTGGCAAAATCTTCCACAGCAACATGCCCTGCCAGCGTCGCGCCATTCACAAATAGCGTCTGATTGCCAATCTGGTCGTCGTGCCCTGCGTGCGAATACGCCAGGAAAAAGTTTTCGCTGCCGATCCGCGTGATACCCCCGCCTTTTTGCGTGCCGCGGCTGATCGTGACGTACTCGCGAAAAATATTGCCGTCGCCCACCGCCAGCTCAGTTCGCTCGCCCCGGTAGGTATAATCCTGCGGATCGCCGCCAATTGCGCAAAACGAATAAAACACATTGTTGCGGCCGTACTTCGCGGGCCCGCCCACATAAGCGTGCGGGTGAAGAATGCAGCCTTCGCCCAGCTCGACTTCCTCGCCGACGATGGCATAAGCCCCAACCTTCACTCCCGGGGCAAGCTTCGCGCTGGCGGCCACGACGGCTTGCGGATGAATCTCCGTCGTGCTCATTTCGTAGGTTCTTCGGCCTTCGCGCCAAACTCGCGGTCCACCATCTTGCACATCAGCGTCGCTTCCGCGGCCAGTTGCCCATTCACCGTGGCCTTGCCTTCGAGCTTGCAGAAGTCGCCGCGCCACGAAATGACTTTGACTTCCAGCCGCAACTGATCGCCGGGCACCACCGGCCGGCGAAACCGCGCTCCGTCCACAGCCACAAA
Organism: uncultured Acidobacteriota bacterium; assembly: GCA_963718945.1. Taxonomy (GTDB): domain Bacteria; phylum Acidobacteriota; class Terriglobia; order Acidiferrales; family UBA7541; genus Acidiferrum. The sequence goes on from CAVRAJ010000007.1 coordinate 378,816, forward strand.
ATACAACAGCTTGTTGTCGCGGTCCGGAATCTTCGAGCAAAAGCAACAACCCGCCCGTCTGCGCCATCGCTTCAATAATCAGCACGCCCGGCATGATGGGCTTGCCGGGAAAGTGCCCCTGGAAATGCGATTCGTTGATGCTTACATTCTTGACGCCGACAATGTACTTCAGCCGCTCCATTTCCAGGATCGCATCCACCATGAGAAACGGATAGCGGTGCGGCAATATCTTCTGGATTTCGACCACGTCGAGTATCATCCCTGCTCCCCATCGCGCCGCAGTTCCTCCCTGCGGCGCTTCATTCTTCTCCGGCAAACTTTCTATTATATGCGAACCCAAGCCAACCGCGATATGCGCTGTTCTTGCGCTGCCCTCCGCGCATTGTCTCCCAATATCCCGGTCATTTCAGATTTTGCGCCTCCGCCGTTGCTCCAGTTGCCAGTCGTTGTTAGCATGTCCCGGCTATGCCGGACATCAACTACCCCAAGAAGTTCTTCAGGCTGCTGAAAGATCGCTTGCCGGAAATGCTTTCGGCGCTACGAAGGCTCGTTCTCGCTGAGTCTCCCAGCCTCGAAAAAGCCCCTTCCGACCACTGCTGCGGACTACTCGCCGCGGAATGGCGCAAGCGCGGCGCCCGCATCGAACGTATCGCGCAAAAGCATCGCGGCGATCAGCTTCGTGTCACGTGGTGGCCCTGGAAATCGCGGCCTAAAGGTCAGTTCTTGGTGCTCGGGCACTACGACACCGTCTATTCGACCGGCACTTTAGCCAAAATGCCCTTCCGCGTCTCCGCCGGAAAAGCCTACGGGCCTGGCATTTTTGATATGAAGGCCGGCATCGTTCAAGCCCTCTTCGCTCTCGAAGCTCTTCAAGAAACGAAAGCCCCGCTGACGCGCCGTTTGGTGTTCCTTTGGACTTCCGACGAAGAGATCGGCAGTGATTGCTCGCAGAGACTCATAGAAACGGAGGCCCGCCGCAGCGACGCGGTGTTCGTTCTCGAGCCGTCCTTCGGGCCACGCGGGCTGATCAAGACTGCTCGCAAGGGCGTGGGCGAAGCTGAACTCATCGTCCACGGCCGCGCCTCTCACGCTGGCCTGGCCCCGCAAGAAGGCATCAACGCGATTCACGAACTGGCGCTCCAGCTCGTGCGCATCCAGGAGTGGAATGACCCGCGCCGCGGCATAACCGTGAACGCGGACATGATCGAAGGCGGCACTCGCGTGAATGTCATCGCCGACTCCGCCAAAGCTATTCTCGATCTTCGCGCACTCCGCGTCGCGGACATGCGCCGGATCGAGCGCCGTCTTCGCGCGCTGCATCCCATTCTTCCCGGCGCGAGTCTGGAAATTCACGGCGGATTCAATCGCGCGCCTCTCGAACGTAAATCCAGTGCCGCGCTTTTTGCCAAAGCCAAATCACTGGCATCACAAATGGATTTATCCCTCGGAGAATGCACCGCCGGCGGCGGCTCAGACGGTAATCTGACCGCCGCAGTTGGTACCCCGACGCTCGACGGCCTCGGCGCCGTCGGCCACGGCGCACACTCCAGGGACGAACACATCCTCATCAACACCATGCCCGCCCGCGCCGCTCTTTTGGCTGCTTTGTTGCTGAACTCCTGAAGAAATTTGCGGGCTCGATTCGGCTATGACCCGTAAGTCTTGCGCAGATATTCCGCGGTGGACTGCATCAAATCGTTGTAATCGCTGTGCAACACTTCGCGCAACGCGGCCTCCGTCGAGCTGCCGCCTGCAACGAGATCGAGGATCCGCTCGACGTCGCCCATCCCATCTGTTTGCACGATGTATTCAATGTTCGCGAGCGCCCACCCATACGCATAGCTCGCCGCATCGCTCGAGAAACTCATCCACGAACCTTCCAGCTGACCCAGCGAAGCCGCGTGCCCCTCCTGATAAACCTGCGCCAGAACGCCGGCATTTTCGCCGCTGCGTTTCCCTTCCATCCACTGCGCCAACCCTTCCTGAATCCAGGTCGGCGCGTGCCCCCGCGTCTTCTGCCCCACGAAACTGTGTGTCAGTTCGTGTTTCAGCACGCGCGACAGCTCCGGCGTCACTCCGCTCAATCCCTGCACCGGCACGCGAATTCGCCCGTCATTCAGCGCCCCAACCCACCCGGGCGCCCGCGTGATGTCCGCGAATGCCTCTTGCGTGTAGAGCACCACGCCAATGGAATCCGGCGGCGTGAAATCCAGCTCGGACTCGACCTCCGAAAAATGCGCTTCCAGCGTTCGCAATACTTCCCGCGCCAGTTCCGGCTCCGCCGCGCCGCTGTACCGTAGCGTGAAGTGGCTGCTTTCGTTTTCCTTGTAACTCGCCTCTTCCTGCTTGTCGCGCTGCGCTTTATCGAGGGCCGCCCGCACTTCCGGATCGGGCCGCAATGCCAGCGCCCGCTTCCATTCCGCCACGGCCTGATCCAGTTTGTTCAGGCCGTAGTATGCCCAGCCCGCCAGCTTGGCCACGTCGGCATTGTCTGGCGCAACACGCCGGGCGCGTTCCAGATAGTCTAGCGACTCTTTGTATTCGCTCCTCCGCAAATGCATGTATGCCACGTTCATCAGCACCGCCGCCTCTTCCGGCGCATACGTCAGCGCGGTACGTTCGTCAGTCAGCGCGTGTTCCATGTCGCCGTGCGACAGTTCGAACTGTGCCGCCGCATGATGCGCGAGCGCCGCGCCTAAATTGGCGCGCTGCCCGCCGGCTCGCGCTAGACCTTCGAGTTTCGCGATGTATTCCCGGTCGATCGAGCCGTCGTGCACCGCGCCGCTCTCAATCTCCGAGCCCCCGCTTGTCGCTTCCATCGCGGGCGGCGTGATTGCCAGATTCGCTGCTGCAGCCGCAGGAGAATCCCCCATTGGTACCGTACTGCCTTTTTCGATGTGGTCGACGATAGACTTCGGAAGGCTTAACTCGCCGGCGGACGTCTCGTACGTCACCTTGTCGCCCTCTATTCTCGCGCTAAGGGCAACAATCCGCCGTCCGTTCTTGAGGACAATCGTATCCGCGCGCGCCGCGGCTCCCGCAAATAGAAAAGCCACCGCCAGCAAAAAAGTGCGCCCCGCTCGAGAAGTTTGCCGCATCCCACCATTTTAATCGGCTTCCTCGGTGGGACCCGAGCGGCCTTGTTCCGCGATGCCGAATGTGACTACACTTCTTGCATGCGGCCCGGCGCGGCGCTTCTAGTCTTCTCGTTTCTCCTTACGCCAGCCGTCTCTTTCGCTGCCGATCAACCGTCCCGCCAGTCCCCCCATGAACTCTATGACGCACTCAATGCTCTTCGCCTCGATCCTGCATCCACCTACCAGCTCGTTCCCGCCAATCGCATCGAACTTCGCCGGGGTGGCGTGGAAATCTACCTCGAGGAAGGCAAGGTTGCCTTTTTCGCACCCATTGACGGCCGCATTACCGGCTTCGTCTTCTCCGGCCGCGGCCATATCCTTGCCTTCCCTCGCGACCCAGTGGAAAAGCAGCAGATGGCCCGTTTTCTGGGCACTCCCGTTCTGGACCAGGAATTTCTCAGCGCTTACGTGCGATTCACGGATGACGCCGCGGAGGACCTCCTCCGCCAGTTCCATACGGCCAATCTTGCGCCGCAGCTAGACACCCGTTTTGCTTCTCTCTCGGATCCGTTTCTTGCGCAGTTCAACGCTTCTCAATCCTTGCGCATTCTTGAAGACCGCCTCTCGCAAAATCCAAAGCCCTATTTCTACGCCGCGCTCGAGGGCGTTGAGAGTGGTTCCTTTGATCTCCTCTTTGATCCACAGCGCAGAGAACAGGTTCTGCTAGGCCAGCGTCGGAAATCCGGCGATTTTTCCTATTACGACACCTGGGCCTCCTACAGCGTTCCAGGAATCGTTCCTCCACAAGTCAACTTCCATGCACTCGACTACACCATTGACACAACCGTCTTGCCGGACAACTCTCTCGACGCGACGGCCGCCGTCCACTTTCGCTCAGAAACCTCCGGCGAGCGCATTTTAACTTTTCAACTCTCCCGTGCTCTCCGCGCCGAAACCGTGACGGACGAGCAAAGCAAGCCGTTGGTATATTTCCAGAACGAAGGGATGAACCTCCAGCAACTCAGCGCACGCGGCAATGACTACCTCCATGTCGTATTGCCGCAACCCTCCCAGAAAGGCCAGGAGTTTACGGTTCGCTTGCACTATCGCGGCAACGTCATTCGAGACGCCGGCAACGGCGTTTTGTTCGTCGGCGCGCGCGAAAGCTGGTATCCGCATCTCGGCGACCAAGCAGACTTTGCTTCCTATGACCTCATCATGCGTTGGCCGCGCCATCTGAAGCTAGTCGCTACAGGCGCTAAAATCGACGAACAGAGCTCCGGAGATTTTCGTGTCGGCCACTGGCGCAGTGTTAAGCCGCTCGCCATCGCCGGGTTCAATTTGGGTGAATATGCTTCCAGCTCTCTTGCCGGCGATGCGCGTACCATCGACGTCTACGCTAACCGCCAGCTTGAGCAAGCCCTGAGCAATCGGATGGATGTAAACCCGGATTCCCTTCCCGCGATCGAGGTTCCCAACGGCACTCCGAGGGGCGCGAGCCGTGCAGCCTTGCAGCCTGCCCAGCCAAGTCCCGCCGACGCGCTGAAACACCTGGCCAAGGACATCGATTCTTCCATCCATTTCTACGAATCGTTCAGCGGTCCTTTTCCTTTCCGCACTCTCAGCGTCTCGCAAATTCCCGGCACGTTCGGCCAAGGCTGGCCCGGCCTGCTCTATCTTTCAACTTTTTCGTTTTTGTCTCCTGAAGCCCAGAATCGCGCCGGACTTTCTTCTGCCGGGCAGGAGGCGTTTACCGATATCGTTCCCTATCATGAGGTCGCCCATCAATGGTGGGGTAACGTTGTAGGCTGGTCCAGTTATCGGGATCAGTGGATCGATGAAGCCATCGCCAACTATCTTGCTCTGCTTTTCGCGGACAGCAGAAAGCCCTCCGAGCACGCCCTTCGCGTCTGGCTCGAACGTTACCGAAAACAACTCGAGGAAAAGGTTCCCGGCTCGGACACGCCCGGCGGCGAAATTGGCGCATTGACTCTCGGCAACCGGCTCAATTCCTCAAAATCGCCGGACGGTTTCGAGGACGTGATTTACAGTAAGGGCTCTTGGGTGATTCACATGCTTCGGGAAATGCTGCGCCAGCCCGGTGCCAAGGACCCCGACGAGCGTTTCGTGGCCTTGCTTCGCTCGATTTCCACGAAGTACGCGTACCGCGCTTTCTCCACCGATGATCTTCAAAAAGAAATCGAGGCCGTTATGACTCCCGCCATGGATCTCGAAGGCGGGCGTTCCATGGAATGGTTTTTCGAGCAGTGGGTGCGCGGTACGGGTATCCCCCGCTATAGCGTCGAGTTTTCCACGCATCACACGGAAAAGGGCGAAATCGTGCGGGGGAAACTCTTTCAATTCGGTGTACCGCATTATTTCATCACCAGCGTGCCGCTCTATGCCAACAACGGCGCTGGACACATTGTTTTTCTCGGCAACGTCGTCGCCGCCGGACCGGAGACATCCTTTCACTTCACAACGAAGCTCCAGCCTCACAAGCTCGTCATCGACCCTCAAATGACGCTCCTCTGCACCACCGAACAAGCGGAAAAAACTCGGGAATAAGCACGGCTAGGCGGCACTTCACTTCAAGCGTTGGTGGAGTAACTGCTGCTCGACGAGCGGGCTATTCAGATTCAATGCGGCCTTTTCGTCGGCTCCGAAAATGTACGCATAGCCCATCGGATCCATCGGCAAACGTGATAGTAGCCCCGCTTGCACCAGTTCCCCAACGCGCAAGGGGCGTTGACCAGTCCGCTTTTGAAATTCATCCGCTAATGCGTCGATCTGTCTGCAATCCTGTTCGACCTTCAGGAGCTGTAAATGCGTTAGCGCGTTTCTCTTCACATCGGGATCTGTCGTCGATTGGTACACTTCGTTCCACAAAAAGATGGACGTCGAAAGCGAATCGCCCTCGGCCGCGATTTTAGCAGCCATCACTTTCATCCAAATCAGCGCCTTCGGATCCTTGCTTCCCTCCGCAAACACCTCCGAAGCTTTCGCGTAATCCTTCAGATCGAAGTAGTAGATGAATCCAAGATCTTCATAAAACCGCCAGTACTCTGGATTCGCATGAATCCCGCGCTCCAGCAGTTCGATCCCGAGCTCCGGTTGGCCCGCTCCGCGCGGACTAGGCTCGCTCAGAAATGTAGAACCGAAGCGGTAAGCCACCGTCAGATTTGGATCGAGCGTCGTCGTGACGTCCAGAAGCGGCCAGAGCAGCTCGAAGTTAGGATCGTGCCGAGCACGCTTGTCCCCGTAATATTGCACGGCGCGCGTCCAGTAAAGATCCGCGATCAGGGGCGCGTACTCCAGGCTCATCGCCTTCACCAGCTTGCCGGACCGCAGCACCAGATCATCGCGCTCCTGGTGCAGCGCGGCTCGCTCGCCGTCGATGTTTTGCTGAAGCTTCCAAACGCCCGCGAATCCCAGCGGCAACAGGATCAGCAGCAGCCAATTCTTCGAGGTCTGCCCGCTCATTTCAAATTCCGCCGCGAAAAAACGGCAGCGGCGGCGACCAAGACGATGCCGCAGTACAGCACGGCGTAAGCCGTATTCTGCAAAATCAACGCGCTTTGAATTTTCGTTCCGTGCGCCGCCGCGCCCATCACATCAAAGTTTTCAAAATTTGGAAGCAGGTAGGACAGCCATCGCATCAGCGCCGCCATCGCCGAGCTTTCGGTAGCAAAGTGAAAAGTGCGCATATCTTCCACGAACAACCCCGCGACATAAAACGCCGACGTGTACAAAATGGCCAGCAGGGGCGTCGAGTAGCACGAAAACAGCAGCGCCAGCGCCACCACCAGCGTCAGCTTCAGCAATATGAAATAGATGGCGATCAGCAACACCGCGTCCCCGCGTTCGAAATGGTGCTTCACGTACAACAGTGCCGCGAAGAGTCCCGCCGCCATTGCCAGCGTGTTTACCGCCAGCGTCAGCACCAGCCCTCCGAATTTTCCTAGTAGAAATTCCCACCGCCTCACCGGTTTGGCCAGCAGCGCATATAGCGTTCGCTTGTCCATCTCCTTGTAAACCAGGCCGACCCCCATGAAAACCGCGATCAACAATCCAATTACGGAGATGGCGCTCAAGCCCAGCGTTTTGATCACGACCTCTTCGATCCCAATCGAGACTTGCCCGACGAGAATCGCCGCCGCCATCATCAGCAGCGCAAAAAAAACCAGGTTGTACAGCACGCGGTCGCGCACCGCTTCCCGAAATGTATTCAACGCCACCGCTCCCGCGCGCCTCATTTCCCGCTCACCTCGACCGCCGCACCTTGCGCGCGATCTGCTTCGACCAGGTGCATGAAATACTCTTCCAGCGAAGCCTTCACTTGCGCCACGGAAAGAATCTTCGCTCCCGCCTCGCGAAGCTGCTCCAGCGCTGCGTATAGCCCCTCCTCGGCAATCTGCATGCGGTAACGGTCGCCAGTCTTCGTTGCCTTCGCCGCAATCGCCGTCGCATTCGAACCACTTCCGGGCAGCTCGAACAAAATTTCCATGCCTTCCGCCTTCATCCCCACGATTTCGCCCGGCGCCCCCACTCCGCGCAACTTCCCGCCGACGATCACCCCCACGCGGTCGCAGAGCATTTCCGCGTCGGAAAGAATGTGCGTCGAGAACATCACCGTTCTTCCCTCGCGTTTCAACTCCAGAATGATGTCGCGCACTTCCCGCCGCCCGATTGGATCGAGCCCGGACATCGGCTCGTCGAGAATCACCACTTGTGGGTCGTGCAAAATCGCCTGCGCCAGGCCCACGCGTTGCAGCATTCCCTTCGAATACTTGCGCAGTTGAATCTTCCCCGCCGTCTCCAGCCCCACCTTCTTAAGCATGCGCGCTACGCGCTCTTTTCGATCCGCCGCCCTCAAATCGTGAAACCTCGCGAAGTAATCGAGCAACTCCGCCGCCGTCAAATAATCATAGAAATACGGCTGCTCCGGCAGGTAACCGATGTTCCGGTGCATTTCAATATCAGTGATCGGCTTTCCCAGGATCCGCGCCGTTCCTGCCTCGGGAAAAATCAATCCCACGAGCAGCTTGATGGTCGTCGATTTCCCCGCCCCATTCGGCCCCAGAAAACCAAACACCTCGCCGCTCTCCACCTGCATGGTCAACCCTTCCAACGACCTCTTCTTCTTGAGGTGCAGGAACCCGAAGGGGTAGTCCTTGGTCAGATTTTCAATCTCAATCGCTGCGCCTGGCATGCTCCCATTCTTCGGAAGCACGGCTCCAGCGTCAATCAATCACGCCCAGCCGTGTGCGCGGAGAGAAACTAGAGGGTCCGTGGCAGGAAGAAAATTAGTTCGCGATTAGGAATCATTTCGTGTACTGCCGATTTGCACCAGTTCGGGCTGCGCCGCTGCGGGCGCCATGGGCTTCGGCTTCAAGGTCTGCGGACCACGCCAGTTGTCGATAATCCCCACCTGCTGCACACACGAGACGGTGCACATCGGCGCGCAATGTTTCGTCGTGTAGTACTCGCGATGCCGCATCTCATCCGTGTACTGCGCCAGCGGAATTCCCGGATAGCCGCGCTGTTGCGAGCACCAATGCACCAACCCGTCTTCGCAAATATATAAATACCGCGCTCCCGAACGGCAACGCCAGTCGTGCTCTTTTCCGCGCGCCACGCTATGCTGAAAATCATTGAATCGCGAGAACGACCGCTTGCCTAATTCCATAACCTCTTCAAAAATCTCCAATTCGCGCGGCCCCAGTGGTTTCAGTTGGCCATTCCCGTCATGAATAATCCCCACCGTGCTCGTAAATCCCAATTCCACGGCCCGCAGCGCGATCTTCAAAGCGTCTTCCGGATCCTTCACTCCGCTCCCCAGTACCGAATTGATGTTCACTTGAAACACCGCGAACTCCGAGAGCCATTCGAGACGGATATCCAGAGTCTTCAAACTCTTCTTCGAGACTTCGTCCGGCACCAGGTTATCGATGCTGATCTGCAAGTGCTCGAGCCCGGCCTTGTTCAGCGTGCCGATTCGCTCTTTGCTCAGCAAAAATCCATTGGTAATCATTCCCGCGATCATCCCGCGCTTCCGGATGTGCCGGATCACCTCTTCCAGTTCCGGATGCATCAGCGGCTCTCCTCCGCTGATCGTGATGATTGACGTCCCCATGTCCGCCAGAATATCCAGCCGCTTTTTCATTTCTTCAATCGGCACCGGCTTCGAGAAATTGTCGTACTCGTTACAATATCCGCAGTCCAGGTTGCATCGGCGCATCGGAATGATGTGCACTAAAATCGGGTGCTTTGTCGACGCCAGCGCCTTGGCGATCATCTTCAGCTCGCGCACACGCGTCCGCCGGAACCTTCGCCCCCGTTCGCGCAATACCTCCGCGTTAGCTTTCACAATTTGGGTCTCTTCTGGCATGAAACCTGCTAATTCCCCAAGACCTTAATTATACACAACGCCCCGCTCGCGGCCTCTCTTGCCTCCCCGTTCTCACCAGCCGTGTTCCCAATCGCCCACCAACGCCGCCAGCTGGATTATTGCTCTTTTTCGGTTCTCCCTCTGCGTTCCTCCGCGCACGGCGTTTACCCCGGCCGGGCCACGGCATCTCTGCGCTGTCTTTTTTCTTTTTCCTGATTTCTAGCTTCACGTCGTTATCGCATGTAGGATGTTTTCTCTTGCACCACCGGCATCTCCCATTTCCACCGTCTGCATCCCGGAGGTTCGTCCCATGTCGCGAAAAACTCTCTTCCCACTATCGCTCGTGCTGGTATGCGTGTTCTTATTCGCCTGCACCAAGCCCGCCCCGGTCGTCCCACCTCCCCAGGATTCCGCCTCCTTCGATCCCGACGGCACCGCCCACATCACCCGCGTCATCCCCATGCCCGCCACGCTCAGCCCCGAAGCCCAAAAATGGCTCGCCTCCCTAGCCCAATCCACGCCAGGTCCCGAAGATCTCGCCACACGCCGCAAGCGCACCGACGAGTGGCGCGTCAAACAATCCGCCGAAGCCCGCCGCCTATTCCCTGTCAACATCGAATCCACCACCATCGCCAGTGTCCCCACTGACATCATCACTCCTCTCGAAACTCCCGCCTCCCATCGCAATCTCGTGCTCATCAATCTCCACGGCGGCGGTTTCAATTCCGATTCCGGCTCGCTCATCGAGGGCGACCCCATCGCGAATCTCGCCAAGATCAAAGTCGTCTCCGTCTACTACCGCCTCGCTCCCGAACATCCTTTCCCCGCCGCCATCGACGACGTCGTCGCCGTCTACAAAGATCTCCTCAAAACATACAAGCCGCACAACATCGGCATCTTCGGCACTTCCGCCGGCGCCATCCTCACCGCCGAAGTCGCCGTCCGCCTCAAGCAGCTTAATCTCCCGCTACCCGCCGCTCTCGGCCTCTTTTCCACGCTGGCGGATTACTCTCGTCCCGCCGACTCCATGCAGCTCTTCACCCTAAACGGTTTTCCCGGCGATCTTCAGCCACAAGATCCCAATCGCCCCATTGGCGAGGAATACGCCGGCAATACCGACCGCAAAGATCCCGTCCTTTCCCCGATTTTCGCGGACCTCAAAGGCATGCCTCCGACCTTGCTCGTCTCCAGCACACGCGACCTCCTCCTCAGCGACACCGCGCTTTTTCATCGCGCCCTCCTCCGCGCCGACGTGGACGCCCAGCTCGTTGTCTTCGAGGCCCTGCCCCACGCCTTCTGGTACCACTTCCAGCTTCCCGAAACCACCGAAGCCCTCAACCTCATGGCCAAATTCTTCGCAGAGAAACTCGGCCATTGAGAATTCACCCGGAGGGGCGTGGAATGGGTCTCGGGTGGGCATACGGATGACTGGTAATGGTGCAGGGCTGCGAGCCAGGTTTGCGGAGCACCAGCTAAGGAAATAGGCTAACCTAAATCTTGTGAATCCAAACGTTTACATTATCGCTGGGCCGAATGGCTCGGGGAAGACGACGTTTGCGCGAGAGTTCCTGCCAAATTTTGCGAACTGCAGGATCTTTATCAATGCGGACCTGATTGCGGCAGGAATGTCACCCTTTGATCCGGGAAGGGCAGCATTCCGGGCGGGCGGTTGATGCTGGAAGAAATTGAGATTCAAGCGGATCTGGGAGTGGATTTTGGATTTGAGACGACGCTTTCAGGCAAAGGCCACTTGCAGGTAGTGCGCGGGCTGAAGAGGCGCGGGTAGAAGGTGCACATCTTTTATCTTTGGGTGCCTAGCGCGGAATTGACACTCGCGAGAATCAAGGAGCGCGTTTTGCGAGGCGGGCATGACGTACCGGAGGCGATAGTGCGCAGGAGATTTGTACGGTCGCCGAGGAACTTTTGGGAGCAGTATCGCCCACTGGCGGATGAGTGGATCTTGTTTGACGGTTCGGCTGCCGCTCTTTCAACTATCGCTAAGGAAATAGAAGGACGTCTTCATATTATTGATTCCAAGGGCTATAATGAGATTGTAAGAAGTTTTGCAAAACCATGATTCACTCGACGCAAAACGTCTTTGAGCTGCCGCTGCTGGAGCGCGCCGAAATGGCCATGAAGGCCGCGATGGAGCGAGTCATTGAAGAGCATATCCGTGAGGGACTGCCGCTGTATATCTGGCGCGATGGAAAAGTCGTTGCGGTCCCGCCGGAAGAGTTGCGGACTCTTCCTCGCCAGTAATCCCGGCCGGACTAACCCTGGCCCGTCTCCGTTTCCTTATTTCGTTACATCCTTAGTTCCCCTCTCTCCGTCTTTCCCAGCCATGTTGCGCATGGGCGCCAGCTAACTTTCTCCATCCAAACGACTTAGTGTTTATCCTTGACAAATAGTAATAATGTGCTATAATGCTTGAGTCGATTCGGGCACCGCTTCTCTCTGTGCCCCGCAAGTCATGCGCCTCCGCCGCGCGGTCCTTCAAATTCCCGCAAAATCTTCAGTCCCTCCCAGGTTACCATTTCATAAAAACCATTCTCTCCCAACCCCTTCACAATCAACACTTCCACAAATGTTGATTCCACTCCACTTCAACTCCTTTAGTAGCAACGCTTACAAGAAAACAAGGGGGAGGATCCCCGCTGCCATCCCCAAAGTTTGCCAGCTAGTTACCCGCCACGCTCTGCGCCTGCGCACGCATAGCAACGCCCGCAACCCCAATCCCCTCATACGCTTACTTCACAGTTTCCGTCACACCCGGGGGTGGGGGTCGCGCGTATCCCACTTGATCGCTGCTTACCGATCGAACGCCCTCCTCTCCCGCTCTTTCCTCTTCTCCGCATACTCTGTGATCTCTGCGTTAAAATCCCCATTCCAACCCGCCTCGACCTCTGCCGGTACGCGCAAGCCGAGCCCCAAGCCTCCTCTCTTTCACTATTCACTACTCACCACCCACTACTCACTCGTTCCTCTTCATTTCAAGGTAAGATTTACGCGTTCACTCCCAGGAGCCGCACATGTCTGAAGCCACCGAGCTAGCCGCCAACATCCCGACGCGTACCGAGTCCGACTCCATGGGCAAGATCGATGTCCCCGCCGACCGCTACTACGGCGCGCAGACCGCCCGCTCGCTTATCCATTTCGCCATCGGAAAAGACACCATGCCCCCCGAGCTGATCCGCGCGTTCGGCATCCTCAAAAAAGCCGCCGCGCTCGTGAACCAAGACCTCGGCAAGCTCCCCGCCGACAAAACCGCGCTCATTACCCAAGCCGCCGACGAAGTCATCGCCGGAAAGCTCCACGAGCATTTCCCTCTGCGCATCTGGCAAACCGGCAGCGGCACGCAGACCAACATGAACGTCAACGAAGTTATCTCCAATCGCGCCATCGAAATCTCCGGCGGCGTGATGGGCAGCAAAAAGCCCATCCACCCGAATGACGACGTAAACATGTCGCAATCCTCGAACGACACGTTTCCCCGCCGCGATGCACATCGCCGCCGCCACAGAAACGCGCCAGAAGCTTCTCCCCGCCGTAAAAAAACTTCGCGACGCGCTCGACGCCAAAGCCAAAGAATTCGCCGGCATCGTGAAAATCGGCCGCACCCATTTGCAGGACGCCACGCCGCTCACCGTCGGCCAGGAATTTTCCGGCTACGTCAATCTGCTCGATCGTGACGGCGGCCGCATCGCCATGGCACTCGATGGCCTCTACGATCTCGCCATCGGCGGCACCGCGGTTGGCACGGGCCTCAACGCCCACCCCGAATTTGCCGAACGCGCCGCGAAAAAAATCGCCGAGCTTACGGGGCTTCCCTTTCGCTCGCATCCCAATAAATTCGCCGCGCTCAGCGCCCACGATGAACTCGTCTTTGCTTCTGGGGCATTGAAGACGCTCGCCGCCTCGCTCATGAAAATCGCCAACGACATTCGCTGGCTAGCTTCCGGCCCGCGCTGCGGCCTCGGCGAACTCATTCTTCCGGAAAATGAACCCGGCTCCAGCATCATGCCTGGCAAAGTAAATCCCACGCAGGCCGAGGCGATCACCATGGTCGCCGTGCAAGTGATGGGCAACGACGCCGCCATCGGTTTCGCCGGCTCGCAAGGTAATTTCGAGCTCAACGTTTTCAAGCCCGTCATCATTTTCAACTATCTCCATTCCGCCGAACTCCTCGCCGACGCTTCCAACAGTTTCGTGGCCCACTGCGTCCAGGGCATCGAAGTCAACACCACGCAAATCGAACACTACGTCCACAATTCCCTGATGCTCGTCACCGCCCTGGCTCCCAAAATCGGGTACGACGCCGCAGCCCAAGTCGCCAAAGCCGCCCATCACTCCCACATCAGTCTCCGCGAAGCCGCTATCAAACTCGGCTTCGTTACCGCCGAAGAATTCGACGCCCTCGTCAAGCCCGAGGACATGACGCATCCATGAACGTGATAGTCACCACGCCCGACTCCCTAGGACACTGCCACGCTGTCTTGGCAGGCCTGTTAGGGTCAGAGATCGAGCCTCTCAGCGTTGCTCGAGAGGTTGACGAGCACCGCCGGTACTGGCGGCCCAAAAATCCAAAGCTCGTATTACTAGCGGAGTCCCATGTGCGGACGACGGTGGCAGAGCTAAAAGTAACCATCAAGGCGCTAGACTCGATTCCGAAGTGTTTGCCGAGCAGTTTCGCACGGTTCGTCTACTGCCTTGGCTATGGATGAGCAATTTATCTGGACCGGTCAATCAAACCAGGCAGTGCATTTCTGAAGATCTTCCCTGCTGTCTGAATACTGTAAATCAGAAGGAAGATTGCGCCATCTGAGCACCTGGCTTCTAGTGCTCGCAACTAGTTGCTTGAACGGATGGGTCGCGGGCAACGACTGGTCGAGCTGTATTGTCCCTATACGAATAGTCCGAGCCACTTCTTCAATGACCAATTTTCTTCATGGAATTCGTGTGTTCCCTCATCGAGCAGGGAACTAGGGATACTCTGTTTGGAATTCCCGGGCGCTACAACTAGAAAAACTCAGATTCTTGTGGTCAGTGCCACAGCCGAACCTCGGTATCACGGGACAATGGATTTACGTAGGCTGAAGACCTAGATCGATGCGGAGTGTGAAGGAATATGCTTATCGCGACGAGCGATTTCTGATCTCGCGCAATCAATGCATGAGCATTGCATTCTTATTTCTCGCAAGCCCCTGCGGACAGCGAGCGACGTATACGCTGAAGGCGACGCCGAAGACCGTGGCTTGGAGATATACGATGCGAAGGCCGCGACGCGCTGTTGCGAGTGAAGTCAGGACGACAGGTTGACTTAGACCTCTGCCAGTGTGCGGCTTCAACTGGAGGAGAAACAGCCAATCCGTTTACTATGAAGCACGGAGCTGCCGGATATTACATGACCTGCTTCCTGTAGACGCTCGTTTGGAACTAGTGCGAGAAAGAAGCTGCCAAGTCCGAACAGCGGAGTGCTTCTGCGAGTTCGCACTCGGCCTGGACAGCATAAAAGTTGTTGAGCGTGCTAAAAGCGGCTGAATCAGATATCGAAACGTTCCGGACGATCGCTGAACCGGCTGTCCCCCAATGCAGGCTTATCGAGCGAAGATACCAGCTTCTGCCGTTCGCGCTTGCGCTACGCTTCTTCAGGCGAGCCACGCCGTCATAAGCTGCGTGACAGAATCACGCATCAGAAGTCTGGATCGATCTCATCCGTGACCATGACGGTGGAACCAGCATACATGGCTGAGCTATCTACTGAACTCTAAACAAGCGGAGTCAATGTTCGCGTTTAAAAGAGGGCTGTTGCGCGCCAATCGCGCTTCTTGATTCTCTGCATATTCGGTTTGTGCGCTTCGAGCCCGCGGCAGGCAAACGGGCAGGCGACGTACACGCTGAAGGCGACGCCGAAGACGGTGGCTTGGGGGTATTACGACGCGAAGGCGGCGCCGGTGTTGCGCGTCAAGTCGGGCGACACAGTACAGATTGATACGCTGCTCACGAACAGCCCGAAGGGGCTCGAAAAAGCGGGCTTGCCGCCAGACCAGGTCGAGCAATCGCTACGCGATATCTATGACCAAGTGAAAGAAAAAGGTCCTGGCGGGCACATTCTGACTGGACCGATCTATGTCGAAGGCGCGGAAATCGGCGACGTGCTTGAAGTGAAAATTCTCGCCATAAAGCTGGCGATTCCATATGCGTACAACGCGTTCGGGCCGGGGCGCGGCTACATTCCCGACGATTATCCTTACGCGAAAATGAAAATCATTCCGCTGGATGCGCAGCGCATGATCGCCAAATTCGCGCCGGGCATCGAGATTCCGCTGCATCCCTTTTTCGGCAGCATGGGCGACGCGCCGCCGGAAAGCGTCGGCAAATGGAACAGCGCTCCGCCATGGATCATGGGCGGCAATATGGATAACAAGGACCTCGTCGCGGGCACGACGCTCTATCTTCCCGTGCACGCGCCGGGCGCGCTCTTTGAAGTCGGCGACGGCCACGCCGGCCAGGGCGACGGCGAAGTGGACATCACCGCGCTTGAAACTTCTCTCGTCGGCACGTTTCAATTCATCGTGCGCAAGGACATGCACCTGAAGTGGCCGCGCGCCGAAACGCCCACGCACTACATCACCATGGGCTTCAACGACAATTTGAATGCCTGCGCCACGATCGCCGTCCGCGAAATGGTCGATTTCCTCGTCACCGAAAAGCATCTCTCCCGCGACGACGCCTACATGCTCGCCAGCGTCGCCGCCGACCTCCACATCACCGAACTAGTCGACGGCAACAAAGGCGTCCACATGATGATTCCCAAATCCATCTTCGTCTCCGGGGCTTCCAAATGATCCCGCACCCCCATTGTCATTCCGAGCGAAGCGAGGAATCTGCTTTTTCTTCCTTTGGACGTGCGAGCGAACAGCAGATTCCTCGGGCAAAAACCGCCCTCGGAATGACAAATTGGGGGCGTCCTTGGCGAGCGTTTAAGGCTGCGCTCGCCCTAGCAGCTATCGTCTCGGCGATATCCGTGGGAGCGGCCTACGCTCAACGGCCACAGAATCCATCTCCAGAGAAACCTCTCACCGTCATCGTCGATGGAAATGGTACGCCGGCCCCAATTCCCACAGAGATGATGGAGGCGTCGCAAACGATCAGCTCCGACTGGTGCAAAAATCTTCCGCGCCCGGAATACAAATCGCTCGAACGCGTTCTCCCGAACGAACCGTGGTTTGAAGTCTACAAAGTCGCCTCCGGCGTTTTCGCGATTTACGAGCCGCACCAAGCCGAAGAAACGATTTCCTATCTCATCGTCGGCACGAAGCAGGCGCTGCTCTTCGACACCGGCATGGGCATCGCCAACATCCACAAAGTCGTCACCCAATTAACGAGCCGCCCCGTCGTCGTGCTCAACTCGCACACGCACAATGACCACGTCGGCGGCAACTCTCTCTTCCCATTCATCTACGGCATGGATACGGACTTCACGCGCGCCAACGCGAAAGGTTCCCGCGACGCCGCGCAAGAAGAAATCGCTCCAGGCATGGTCTGCGGCGAATTGCCAAAAGGCTTCAATCCCAAAACGTACGCCACCAAACCGTGGCACGTTTCTCTTTTCGTGCACGACGGCTTCAAAATCAGCCTCGGCCACGGCCACGACGTCGAAATCATCGCCACCCCCGGACACACGCCGGACTCGATAGCTCTGCTCGATCGCGCCAACGGCCTGCTCTTCACTGGCGACACGTACTATCCCGGCCCCATCTGGCTCTTCCGCCCGGAGACAAGTCTTGATGCTTACGTTGCCTCCGTCAAAAAACTCGCCGCGCTCGCTCCGCAAATCCATCTCGTTCTTGGCGCGCACAATGTTCCCGTCGCCGATCCGAGCATTCTTTCCAAACTCGTCACCGCCATCGAAGATGTCCGCGCTGGAAAAGTCGAAGGCAAGCCGCTCGACGGCGGCAGAGCCTCGTACACCACGAACGGCATCACCTTTCTTCTCCGCGCCGGGCCGCAAGGGGTAAAATGACCGCGTTGGAACACTCCCATGGGCGCCTACCTTTCAAGAATTTCCTGCCTCGCCCTCGCCGGATTGTTTCTTTTTCCTTACGTCGCTCCATCGCAAAAAAAACCGAAGCATCCCAAAAAAGAGGAAGCTAAGGTTGCGAATTATTATGGCGGCGTTTTCCTCGTCGGCGACGGCGGCATTCCCAGCGGCCCTTGCTTTCGTATCAACGGCCGCGTCACCTCCGGAACTTTCTTCGACCAACTGAAGTCCTACGACACCGACGACGGAACGACCTTCCGCGTGGGCACGAACGTCGTGACGCAATTCCCCGACAGTATAGTGCTCACTTTGTTCATCCACGATCAGCCTTGCTCTTATGGTCTTCAGCCCGTGGGCACAGGCGCCTATCTCACGCAGGAAGCGATGAGTTCCCTAAAACTTTCGTTGTATTGGAAACACGGCGTGGATATGCGTCCCGCGGAGAAAATAACCTTGGTGCAGGTCTCCGTCGATCCCATCCAGCCCTATGCCACGGATCTTGCGGCGGAATTGCCGAAGCGCTACCTGTGGTCTTACGAATTTGCGATTTCCTGCGCGGGCGTCCCGCTCACGGACAGCCTCGTGCTCGTTTTCCGCACAAGCGCAGGCCGCATGGCCGCCCGCGTCGCCGCGCGTTTGTAGCGTTTCTGTTTAACAAGCGTCACGCCGCAAGACAGATT
The DNA here is from genome assembly GCA_963718945.1 of uncultured Acidobacteriota bacterium. Classification (GTDB taxonomy): domain Bacteria; phylum Acidobacteriota; class Terriglobia; order Acidiferrales; family UBA7541; genus Acidiferrum. The sequence continues at coordinate 397,005 of CAVRAJ010000007.1, forward strand.
AATGAAATCAGTTTTTCTTTCATCCCATCGAGCTGACTTTTTCCGGCTCGATCTTGTAGAGCACGCGCACTTCGCCGGGCTGACGAAACGGATAGACGGGCTTGCCCAGATATTTTTGCGAAAGCTTGTTGATGTGATCGTCCGCGCCGTTCTGCGTGATTTCCACGACGCGCCCGCGAATCTCGAGATAACGATAGGGATTGGCCGGATCTTGCAGGGAAATGGAAACGCGCGGGTCGCGCCGGATATTCTTGTCTTTCACGCGCCCCAACGCGGAATTGACCCGCACGTACTTACCGTCGTAATCCACCCACACGGGCGTGACTTGCGGGCTGCCGTCCTTCATGAGCGTGCCGAGATTGCCGAACGCCGGCTTCTCCAAAAGATCCGCATATTTTTCCGGAATATTTTCCGCCATGGCTGCCTCCAGATGATTCTCACTTTTGCCTACACGTCCAAACTCTACCACGCGTGAACCGCCGCTTGCATCTGTGTGCGCCCGATAAATCACGGCAAATCGCAGAAACGTTCAAACAAATTGAATCTCCTTTGCGCGGCCGAGCCACATCAGCGGCGCTCCCGTCAATTTCTGCAACTCTTCGATGCCCCATCCGGAAGCAATCTCGCGCAGTAGTAATCCTTCTGGTTTTACATCAATGACGGCGAGATCGGTGACAATCGTATCGACGCAAGCCAGCCCCGTCAGCGGATACGTGCACTGCCGCACGATTTTTGGCGCGCCTTCCTTGGTGGTATGCTCCATGCACACGATCAACTTTTTCGCACCCGCCGCGATATCCATCGCGCCGCCAATTCCGCCGGAACCTTTCGTTCCCGGAATCTTCCAGTTCGCAAGGTCGCCCTTTTCCGAAACCTGAAATCCGCCAAGCACGGCGACGTCCACGTGCCCACCTCGGGTCATGAGATGCGCATCCGCCTGATGAAAAAAGGACGCGCCGGGCATCAAAGTGACCGGCACCTTCATCGCATCCACCAGGTCGTAGTCTTCCTCGCCGGGCCTCGCGCGCCGGCCCATGCCGAGAATTCCGTTCTCGCTGTGAAAGTAGACCTCGACGTTCTTGGGCAAATACTCCGCGATTAGATTTGGAATTCCCCAGCCGAGATTTACGCACGCGCCATCGGGCAATTCGAGCGCGGCACGCTGAGCGATCTGTTCCCGGGTGAGCCGCGGCTTATCCCGCATAGCGGATTCCTTTTGCTTGCACGATACGGTGCACAAAAATCGCGGGAGTCACCACATGTTCCGGCTTGATCGAGCCCACCGGAACAATCTCGTCAACTTCGACGATGGTCGTTGTCGCGGCCATGGCCATGATCGGATTGAAATTCCGCGCCGCCAGCCGGTAGGTTAAATTTCCCAATTCATCCGCTTTCTCTGCCTTGATGAGAGCGTAATCCGCATGGATGGGCATTTCCAAGATGCAGCGCTTGCCTTCGATAACGCGCTCTTCTTTTCCGGCCGCGACTTCCGTTCCCACGCCCACGGTCGTGTAAAACCCTTGCAAGCCAGCAGCGGCGGAGCGCATGCGTTCGCAGAGAATTCCTTGCGGCACCAATTCGAGCGTTACTTTTTTTTCAGCGAGCTGCTCCTGGAAATAAGTGGAATGCGGGCCTGGAAACGATGCGATTACGTGCCGGATCTGGCCGTTCTTGAACATCAATCCCAGTTCGCCATCGCGCGTTCCGCAGTTGTTGCTGATGGCGGTGATGTCTTTCGTGCCCTTCCGGGAAAGCGTCTGGATCAGGTTATTGGGAAAGCCCGCTCCTCCGAATCCGCCGAACATGATTCGCGCGCCGTCTCGAATATCGCCCACGGCGGAATCCAGGCTCGAATAGATTTTGTTTCTCATCGCTCGCCGTATCCTACCAGAGGCCATGCAACTCTGCAGGTGCAACTCTGTAGAAAGAACATTGCGGGATGAGCCGGGTACAGGAAATCCGGGCTGGCAACTCGTGGCTCGCGTCGTCTAACATGGGGCCAGAGCTATGAAACGCGGAACTCTCATCCTGCTCGTTCTAGTGCTCATTGCCGGTCTCTTCGTCATTGTGATTGTTTCCATTTTCCACAATGGCCTAAGCGCACGAGCCACCCCCACAGTTCTCGAAAAGATGATGGCGCGCGATGCGCGGCATCTCGCCATTCCTGCCGGCGCCCAGGCCCTCAAAAATCCCGTTCCGGCCTCGGAGGAAAATCTTCGCGACGCCCGGCTTCACTTTGCCGACCACTGTGCGACGTGTCATGGAAACGACGGCAGCGGCGATACGATGGTGGGACGAGGTCTCTACCCGAAGCCGCCTGACCTGCGTCTGCCTGAAACGCAGAAACTTTCCGACGGCGAACTCTTCTGGGTCATCGAAAATGGCGTGCGATTCACGGGAATGCCGGCCTTCTTCAGCCCCGGCTCGCAAAACGACAGTTGGAAGCTCGTCCACTTCATCCGGCACTTTCCGCGGTTGACAGGCGAGGAGCGTCTTGACATGGAGCGCAATAACCCGAAGAGTCTCGCCGATCGCCTGGAGGAACAGCGAGAAGACGATTTCTTGAACGGAACAACGCCAGCACCTCCCGCGGAATCTCATCATCATTAGCGGGTTGAATCGATCTCAAGGGCGCCGGCTAGGTCCGCGAATTGCATTTCACACATTCGTGGAATAATGTCTGGACGGGCTTGAACTCGGGGAGAGACTGCTATGAAACTTCGCTTCGCGGCATTCCTTTTGTCGCTCGCGGTTGTTGGCAGCGCAGCTTTCGCGCATGGCGACATGAAACACGTTAGCGGCACTGTAGAAAAAATCACCGCGGATTCTGTTTTCGTAAAGACGGCCGATGGAAAATCTGTCGAGGTGAAGCTCGTTCCCTCTACCGTCTACGTCCTTCACGTTGCAAACAAGCCAGCCCCGCCTTCCGATGCTGCTCCCGACAAACCCGCAAAGCTTTCCGACCTGGCGGTCGGCGATCGCGTGCTCATTCATGCCACGCTCAAGGGCGACACGCTCGAAGCTGCCGAAGTGAGATTCTCGGCGCCGGCCATCCCTGCCGGCGCGGCCGGCAAACCAAAATCCTGAGAGCCTTTTGGTTCGCGCTTGACGCTCGTTCATTCTTCGACGAGATGACAGGAGTGCGTCTTTAGCACCAGCCACACGCGGCGTCCTTCAACCAGTTCCAAAATCCTCGCAGCTCCCGGCGTTAGGTGCACGATGAATTTCACGCCGCAATCCACACGGGCTCGAACCAACGTGCCGCGCGTTTCCATGGCTGCGATACGGCCTTCGATGACGTTGCGCGCGCTGAGTTTTTCCGGTTTCGCCGTTGCGAGCAAGATGTCGCCGGCGCGAATGGCCACGAGCACGTGATCTCCAGCCGCCGCATAGGCCAAAGGCACCTCGATTTCGCAATTGCTTTCGCCAAGCCGCACGCGCATCACGCCATCTGCTTCGCGCAAATCCACCACGGCGCCGCCTAGCAAATTTTCAAAACCGGCCGCCTGTGCAAGCCGCGCACGCCTCGGCGCTTCCAGTACCTCCATGGGTGTTCCCTCGCTCACCACTCGGCCGTGATTCATGACAATGATGCGCTCGCCCAGTGCGTCCACTTCTTCGCGGCTGTGCGTCACGTACAAAATCGGAATGCCCCGCGCGGCATTCCACGCGCGCAGGTCATCGACGATCGAGGTTTTTAGTGCCGCGTCCAGCCCCGTCAAAGGCTCATCGAGCAGCAAGACACGCGGCTGCGTGACGAGGGAACGCGCGAGAGCAATCCTTTGGCGTTCGCCCCCGGAGATTTCTGGCGGCTTGCGTGCCCGCAATTTTTCGACTCGGAAGGCATTCAGGATTTCTTCCACACGCGTGCTGCGCCGTTCGTGCGGCATGCTGTCGAGTCCGTAAGCTACGTTCTGCTCCGCCGTCATGTGAGGAAAGAGCGCCAACGTTTGAAAAACGTAAGCAATGTGGCGCGCGCGGGGCAGACAATTTATGCCTGCTTCCGAATCGAACAGCACTTCCTTACCGGAAGCGATGCGCCCGGTGCCGGGACGCACCAAACCCGCGATGCAATCCAGCAGCGTGGATTTTCCGGCGCCGGAGGGCCCGAAAAGAATGGTGATGCCGGGAGGAATTTCTATCGAAACGTCCAGGACAAAAGGCGGCGAATCCGCGCGGCGGCGCTCTAACTTCACACGGGCCGTTAGCATGGCCGCGTTTACTTCGCCGCCCACGGTGTCCACACACGGCGTGCCAATTGGCGTCCGACTTGACGATTGACGGCATATACGACAGACAAGACGCTGAAAGAGATTGCGAGGAGAATAAGCGCCAAACGGTTCGCCTCGGCGTAGTCGAGCGATTGCACGCGATCATAGATGGCGATCGAGGCAGTGCGCGTGACTCCCGCCAAATTGCCGCCGACCATGAGCACAACACCGAATTCACCCATCGTGTGCGCAAAACTCAGGACCAGAGCGGTGACAACTCCAGGAATCGATAGCGGAAGGATGACGCGCCAAAATGTCTTGAGGCGGCCGGCGCCCAAAATTGCGGAAGCATCAAGCAGTTTGCGGTCCACCGATTCGAAGGACGCGATGAGCGGCTGAACTGCAAAGGGCAAACTGTAGAGCACGGACGCGATGACGAGGCCTTCGAACGTGAACGCCAGGCCATGCCCGAAGAATGTTTGCCACAATTTGCCGAGGGGGCCGCGTGGGCCCATCGCCAGAAGCACATAGAATCCCAGCACGGTCGGCGGGAGCACCAACGGCAGCGCCACGATGGCTTCGAGCAAAAACTTGCCGCGCCAATTCGAATAGGCCAGCCAATACGCGAGCGGCAGTCCGCCCACTAGAAGAATCGCGGAAACGCAAAGTGCGAGTCGAAGGGAAAGCAGGAGCGCGTCCATGGTTATCCCTTCTGGGAGCTGCGCCCCGTCGCTGCAGGAGCGGCGGCCGGGAATGTGAATCCGTAGTTCGAGAGAGTCGCACGTCCGGCACTGCTCTTCACAAATTCCAGAAAGGCACGCGCCGAATCTTTGTTTTTGGCGTTCTTCAATACGATGGCGGCTTGTTCGATCGCGGGATGCATGTCCGCGGGAATCTCCCAGCGCTTGCCTTCTTTCATTCCAGGAGAAACGGCCAGGGACATGGCGACAATACCTGCCTGCGCGTTTCCGGATTGCACAAACTGGGCTGCTTGCGAAATATTTTCGCCGTAAACGAGCTTGGATCTCACTTGCTTGTAAACGCCGGCCTTTTGCAACGCCGCCACTGCCGCGAGGCCGTAAGGAGCATGCTCCGGGTTGGCAATCGCAATTTTTTGGACACTCGAATCGAGCAGCGCGTTCCATCCCAGGCGGGCTATATCCACTTTTGCATCCTCGGGCATCCAGATCGCGATGCGCCCTACGGCGTATTCATAGAGTGTTTCCGGCTCGGCGATGCCCGCCGATTCCAGTTTTCTCGGATAGGCGATGTCTGCCGAAAAAAACAGATCGAACGGGGCGCCATTTTGCAGTTGCGAGAAAAAGTTTCCGCTCGAGCCGTAAGTTACGTCCACTTTCGTTGCCGTCTTTTTCTCGAATCGAGCTGCGAGGTCCCGCATCGCGAATTGCAAATCCGCGGCCGCCGCTATGCGTATTTCTTGGCCCTGGCCCTGCACCGCGCCTTGCGCAAGAAAAACGGCGAGGAGGACGAGCACAGCCATAAGTGACTTAAGCCAGTTTGCTTTCCTACGAGTCACCAGTCACCGCTTTTCTCACACACGCAAAATCATCACTTCCGTGGACTTGATCAGCGCCGCTGCCCGCTCTCCCGGCTTCAGCCGCATCTCCCTCGCGGCATCCGCCGTGATAATCGCGGTGATGTGCTGCTCCCCAATGGCCATCGTCACCTGCGCCAGCAACCCGCTGTACTTCAATGCCATAACGCGCCCAAGCAACTGATTGCGGCCGCTGATCTTCCGGAAATTGCCGCGTCGCATTACGACATCTCCCCGTTCCAGAGCCTTCGGAATCATGCGGTCGATTTCGCTCTCCGGCACGCGATGATGTCCGCCTGGCGTTTTTACGGTTTTGATTTTTCCCCGGTAGATCCACTGTTTCAAAGTCGGATAGCTGATTCCCAGTATTCTGGACGCTTCTCGCGGTGGCAGCAGTGCGGCTCGATGCATCAAGCTCTCCTCAATCACATTGGTTCATTTTAAGTGGACCTAAACCGCCATTATAGTACGATTCTATGCGTTTATAGCCGTTATATTTTGTTCCGGCCTTGCTCCGGGCTTCTTGTTGTTTCGGCTACAGGGCTCGAATTGCCGCTTTGCCGCTTTTTCAGCTCGCGTAAACTGACAAAGGAACAAGTGCATGCATCCGCGTGGGGAGTCACTCATGTCTACGGCGACTACCAAGCTGACCTCCGAGGAAGTTCGTGAGGCCATCCAGCGATTCTGGGCGGCGTTTCTAGCTAAATCAGAAGATGAGTTGAACGATTTCTATGCGCCGGCTAGCACTGTGTTTCAAATTGCAATGGGCCGCAGCGAGCCCGGCCGGCTGGGCGCGATGCGCCGTTCGCGCGAATATTTCAATCCAGATACGCGCATGGAACTGAAACTCAGCACCATTGAGGTTGTTCTGTGCGGAAACGACGCGGGGGTCGCGAGCTATACGTTTCAGTTCCAGGCGACAGGCCGTGATGTCGGGGGCAAACGCGCGGCGGAAAAATTGGACACCGTAAGGGCCACGCACGTCATGCACCGCGACGCCTCCGGCAAACTGCGTATCGCGCACGAGCATTTCTCCGTTCCCGCGGCGTAGAGTTGTCTCTCGTTAAGCGCGATTGGCGCCTCAGCTAATTTCTTAGAGGCTTGCCTGTTTTCAGAGTGTGCGCAATGCGTTCCTGCGTTTTCTTTTCGCCGCAGAGTGAAACGAAGGTTTCGCGTTCGAGGTCCAGCACGTATTGCTCGCTGACGAGTTGCGGTGAGGTCAGTGGCCCGCCGGCCAAAATGTTCGCGAGTTTGCGGCCGACGTGCGCATCGTAGTCCGTGATGTAGCCGCCGCGCTGCATCATGTGAATCACCAGTTTGGCGCCGGCCAAGAATTGTTCGCCGAGCACTTTGATCTGCGTAGTCTGCGCACCTTCCTGCCAGCTCGCGGCGAGCGGCTTGTATCCGCCGCGAACCAGCGCGAGCGCCGCTTCTTTCGCGTCGCCCACCAAGCGGTCGCGATTCATGGAAACGCCATCCTCGCGCCGCAGGAATCCGAGGCTGCGGCATTCTTCCGCGCTCGTTCCCACTTTCGCCATGGCAATCGTTTCGAACACCGGCTTCATCGCGTGGAACAAATCCAGGTCCTCGCCGCCCGCGGCGTGTTCGTTCGCGCGGATAAGCATCTCTTTCGTTCCCCCTCCGCCCGGAATTAAACCGACGCCGGTTTCCACCAGCCCGATGTAGGCTTCCGCCGCAGCCTGAATCCTCGCTGCGTGCAGGCTGATTTCGCATCCGCCGCCGAGCGCCATTCCCTGCGGTGCCACGACCACCGGCTTCGGCGCATATTTCAAGCCAAGATTTATATTCTGAAACTGCTTCACGCCAAGATGGAGATCGTCCCACTCCTGTTCCTGCGCCGCGACCAGCATGAGCATCAAGTTCGCGCCCACAGAAAAGTTCACGGCCTGATTGGCGATGACCATCGCGTCAAAGTCCGTGTCCAGCCGTTTCAGCCCTTTCTGCAGCATCGCAATCAAATCCGCGCCGATGGCGTTCATCTTCGCGTGAAATTCGCAGCAGACCACGCCGTCGCCGAGGTCGATCAGGCTGGCGCCGGAGTTGCGCTCGATCTCACGGCCCGCCTCTTTTTGCGACCTAAGAATAATGACCCCCGGCGGCGTTTCGAGAGTATTTGCCCTGCCGTTCGTCACATCGAAAACTGTCGTCTTGCCATTCTCCGATTCATAAAATCCTTTTCTGCCGCTCGCCAACACTTTTTCAATCACCGGCGGAAGCGCGCGCCCTTCTTTCTGGATTTGCGCGGCGAATGCTTTCACGCCGATCGCATCCATCATTTCGAATGGGCCCATCTCCCACGCAAATCCCCATTGCATCGCATGGTCCACGTCCACGATACTTTCGGAAATCTCCGGCACGCGCCGCGCCGCGTACAAACACATCTCGGACAGCCCGCCCCAAATGAACTGCTGGGCTTTGTCGCCTTTTTGTCCTTCGAGCACCGGCCCTGCCAGCGATCGCAGCCGCTCGCGCGTGTGCTCAATCGCTTTTCCCATCTCCAACGAGGCAAATTTCGCTTTCTGGCGCGGACGGTACTCCATGGTGTTCAAGTCCAGCGTCAGAATCTCTTTTTCACCTTCCCCTTTCATCTTTTTGTAAAAACCCTGCCCGCTCTTGTCGCCAAGCCATCCGCGCCGGACCATCTCCTCGACCGGCGCCGGCACTTTGTACATTTCGCGCGACTCGTCGTTCGGCGCCGTTTCGTAAATGTTTTTCACCACGTGCGCCAGCACATCCAGTCCAACGAGATCGGCCGTGCGGAACGTCGCCGACTTCGGCCAGCCCACCGCCGGTCCGGTGCACGCGTCCACCTCTTCGATGGTCATTCCCAGCGAGTCCATCAATCGCATGGCGCTCAGCATTGAAAACGTCCCGATACGGTTGGCGATGAAATTCGGCGTGTCCTTCGCAATCACCACGCCTTTGCCAAGCCGCCGGTCGCAAAATTCACTGAGCGTCTCGAGCACTTCACGGGATGTTTTGGGTCCCGGAATCACTTCCACCAATTTCATGTAGCGGGGCGGATTGAAAAAATGCGTCCCCGCCCAGTGTTGCTGGAACTCTTCGCTCATCCCTTCCGCGATCAGATGGACCGGCAAGCCGGAGGTGTTGGTGGTTACGATCGCGCCGGGCTTGCGGAATTGCGCCACGCGCGACAACAAATTCCGCTTAATCTCGAGATTTTCCGCCACAACTTCGATAATCCAGTCCGCCTCCGCGCAGCGAGCCAGATCATCCTCGAAATTTCCGATGGACACTTTTTCCGCCAATGCCGGTGTGAAAAACGCCGCAGGCTTCGATTTTTTCGCCGCCTCGAGCCCGGCGCGCACGATCTTGTTGCGATCCGCGGCAGAGGTACCGGCCTTCAAACCCGGCGGAACATTGCCCGGGGGCACCATGTCCAGCAAAATGCACGGCAGCCCGGCGTTCGCCAGTTGCGCCGCGATACGCGAACCCATGGTCCCAGCGCCCAGCACCGCCGCCTTCTCGATTCGACGTTTCATCGCTTGCCTTTTCCGAAGCCCTCTTTGGACATTAAGACGAGAGGACAGGTTACAAAACCGCTATCGCCTGGTCAAACGAACTATGGCCCCGCCGCAGAACCCGCGTTACAGTAATGTGGGAATGAGCCCTCGCAAAATGAAAGACGCTGTCGGCTGGCTCCAGTCCGCCAGAGAAAAGTTGCGCTCTCTGGCTCAGCCCGAAGAGAGCAAACCGGCGGAACGCCCTCGCGTCGGCCTCGCGCTAGCGGGCGGATTCGCGCGCGGCATCGCACACATCGGCGTCCTGCGCATCCTGCGCGAGGCCGGCATACCCATCGACATGGTCGCCGGCACAAGCGTCGGCGCGCTCATCGGTGCCGCTTTTTGCGCGGGGACGCCGCTTGACGAAATGGAGCGCATCGGCGCGGCCACCAGCTTCACCGATTTTGGCCGTTGGACGCCCTCGTGGCTTGGCCTGGCCACCAATCAGCGCTTGGAAAACTTTCTTGCGCGGTTCACCCCGGTGAAGACTTTCGAGGAAATGGCTATCCCGCTGACGATCGCCACAACGGACATTAACGCGGGCGTCTCGGTCTATTACACGCGCGGCCCGGTCGGTCCGCCATTACGCGCGTCGTGCGCCTATCCGGGCCTCTTCGTGCCCATTCAATATGAGGGACGCACCTTGGTGGATGGATTTCTTACCGCGCCAGTTCCATTGGAAGGTGCGCTGCTTCTCGGTGCGGACATTGTGATTGCCGTCTATCTTGAAGCGGGTAACATCGAGCAGCCTCGCACCTTCACCGATGTGCTCAGCCGCTCCTTCACTATCCTTCAACGCCACTCCGATCTCACCTGGCGACAGCAGGCGGACGTCATTATCGAGCCGGATGTGACTCCATTTGTCTGGGATGATTTCACCAAGACGCCGGAGATGGTCGCGGCCGGTGAAGCTGCCGCTCTCGCCGCGCTGCCTGGAATTCGCGCCGCTATCAGCGGCGAAAAACGCGATTCCGCCGCGTAACTCCCCTTGACTACCAGCTAATTCTCTCTTCAGTGAAACCAACCGCGGCTATTCCCGCGTAACTCGCACAACAACAGGCTCACCCTCTCCTTTACCGCGCTGCGAGAGCCACGCGCCCAGACCCTCGGCAAAGCGCTCCGGCGTCAACCGAAAACTGGCTTCGACTGCGCCGTCGGCAAGTGGCAACGTATCGTCAAAATCCGCGGAATTCGTGAAATTGCGCATGCAGAATTGATCGAGCCAGTCGAGAGGGCAGGCGCGGCTCTCGCCGCGAATGAGTACATCCACTTTGAATTTTTGTGCGTACACGACGCCATCCTAACACCACGGCGTGCGCGTTTTCGGCGAGACTAATGAGCTACGAAGCGCGCGGACGCTTGACGCTGTGCGCCAGACCCATGCGTTCGAGCGTCCATATAAAATACCAGCCGATATCCGTTTGCCACCAGCGCAGACCCAGGCGTGCTGACCCTGCATGCGAATGATGGTTCGCGTGCCAGTTCTCGCCCCACGCGGTGATTTGGAAAGGACCAAGCCACCACACGTTCATACTGGAGTCGTCGCCACCCTCTTTGGAATGGCCGAGGTGCGTGAGGCTGTTTACAAGGCACTGCATGTGCAGTGTATAGACCAGTCGGATCGCACCCAGCCAAAAGAAACCCATCCAGCCCAGGCCAAGCAGCAATCCTGAAAAAATCGATAGCAGAATCACGGGTGTTTCGAGCTTGCCCCACGCCGTGTACATGCCGCGTGTCAGTTCCGGCGCCCAGCGCTTTTTATCCGCGGGCTGCGTCTGATAGAGCCAGCGCAGATGCGCCCACCAGAAGCCGCCTTGTTTGGGACTCGATATGTCGTCCGGCGTGTCCGTCACGGAATGATGCAGCCGGTGATATGCCACCCAGCTCGCCGGATGGCCAGATCCATTGAACACCGCCCAAAAGATCAGCGCTTGCTCGATAAACTTGTTGGTCTTAAGGGTCTTATGCGCCAGCATGCGGTGGTAGCACACCGTGGTTCCAAGGCCGCCGAACGCTATGAACAGCAGCGCCAGGCCGAGAACTTTCAAGCTCGGCAAGGGGAATAGAATCAGCCCAACGACTGCAAGCACATGAATAATGACCAGATAGGCGAAGACGCCTTCCTTACCACGCACCGGCTTCCAGAATGGGCGCTCCCATGGCCGTGCTTCTTGTGTGGCGGCTAATTCCATGATCTCTCCGTCGATCTGCTTTGTTGTGTGCGTGAATGCCTGGTGTGCCGATCGCGTTAGGCAGGCATAACAATACCATTTTCTCGACGCGCATGTAGCAATTCTATTCAAAAGCGGACACTAAAAAACAACCGGCCTCGTGGTCAGTTCATCGGGGGATTTGCTGGAACCAACACACGATTCGCGCCGCGCGCCGAAAGTTCGTGCGTTTTGAGCAATTATTCCTGGGGTCAAAATGCGTATGGAAGGAAGGTCGAACTTACCTTTGCAGGTCCAGCAGAACTGCGTTCAATTCCGTCAGGTCCGAGTCCAGCCGGTAAAACCCAGGGCGCCACGACTCATTCTTCTCTTCCGCGGCGAACTTCAGAACGGCGAAATCGCTCGCTCCAGGTTGCCCGTCGCCCAACGTGGGGAAACTTTCTCCAAAGAACGTGACAGAATGCTTGCGGACCACCCGGTCGCATTCATTCACGGAAAGCACGGCTCGCAGCATTCCCTGATTTTTCGCGTGTGGTTGGCAAAAGTAGAGGTTTGGCATACGCGCGTATCATGGATAGAAAGACGGAAAAATGTAATAGTACGAAGGTTCTTCGATTGGTGTAAAACTTACGTGGATGCACGATTTTCCGCTCCGCCCCCTCCACTTTCTCCCCTACTTTCGCCCCGTTTTTGCGCATTCTTTTTGACCCTAAACCTGGCCAAGTAGAGATAGAATCCCGCCACTGCTATCCGGGGTGCATTCGTGGAAGACGAGCGACGCCGAACTCCCAGGTACCCCTTTATCGCCACGGTCGAACTAATTCAAAAGGGCGCGCACGCTGGCATTTCCGCCAAAATTACGGAGCTAAGCCTCTACGGCTGCTACGTGCAGATGCCCGATCCTTTCGAGAAGGGCCTTTCAATTTTTCTCAAAGTCTACTCAAATGGAAAATACTTCGAGGCCCAGGGTAACGTCGTCTATGCCCACCCGGCTCAAGGCATCGGCGTCTGCTTTCAGAATGTGAATCCCCATTATTTGACCGTTTTGAAACAGTGGCTGATCGAGGCGGCTCACTTGAGATTTGGAAAGAAGGATTGAACTCCGCGTCGGACCTCCACCATATCTTGGAGATGATTTACTAAGTCCCGCATGCTATTGCGAGAAGTGATCTGGAGTGCAGCGGCCCGGCTGCCGCTTTTCCCGGTAGCTCAGAAGTCTCTATATGTAGCGAGGCTCAATAGTCTGCGATTCGCAGCCGTCAGGAGGCACCATGAAATTCGCAAAAATTATCTTTTGGGTTGCGGGCGTATGGGGTTTGCTGGTCATTACACCGCTCTACTTTATGTTTGACCTCATCGGTCAAAAAGACCCGCCTCCCATCACTCATCCCGGCTTTTACTACGGGTTCGTGGGATGCGCCTTGGCTTGGCAGATCGCTTTCTGTTTCATCGCCACCAATCCGATCCGCTATCGCCCGCTGATGATCCCCTCCATCCTCGAAAAAGCCACCTATGCCGCCGCCGTCATTATCTTGGTTTTGCAAGGCCGCATGCACCCTTCCGACCTCGTCTTCGCCGCCACCGATTCCCTCCTCGGCCTCCTCTTCATCCTCGCCTACTTCAAAACAGCCGTCGAGTGAGCTCCCCCTACTTCTGCGGCTCATTGAGCCTTTCATGGCTCTGGCAAGACATCCACGATATCCGCAGGTGATAACGTTACGGCCCCAAGCCACATTAGCGTGTGGGACACGCGTTCCGTCCTTCCATACTAGAGTCACGATGGTCACGCCATAGCTCGACTCTCCGAACCAAACAACTCTCTCGGAAACGCTACAAGGGAGATCGAATTTTGTAGGTAGAGTCGTCATTTTAGAACTCGTCGGGGAAGTACACTTCCGGCACTCCTCCCCTACCTCCATACTGGCCGCCCGGAACAATTCCGAGCTGAATTATGGTTCCCCGCGGCGGTGAGAAAACGCGATAGTAAATCGGAGGAGCACCTGGAAGGTCTCCAAAATCCTGAAGCGCAGCGGGGTCTTGGCCGATCTTCTGAAATACGTCTTCTGGAAACGCATACGTCCTGGCCAGAGCGCCGCCGGGTGATTTGAAGCTAAAATTCAGTGCCTCAGATGTAGCTGCCACTCGCACGAACCACTCTCTCGGCTATGGGTGCGCCGACCGCCCATCCAGGTCGCGGGAAACTCAAGCTCGCGGGTCTGTTTTTGACGATCAGTTTCCCGGATGCCTAATAAATTGAACTGCTCTCCGCCCGTTTGCGTCTGTCGCGGTTTTTGTGGCCGGGCGGAGACGCAGCCAATAAGCGTTGGTATCGGCATCGAAGAGAAAGTTCCATACGAAGATTCCTCGAAAGTGGGGACTCGTGCTGCTTATGCCGTCTAATGCTTGCAGGAGTAACGTTCTGGCCGGGACGTTTGAGCCGCCGATGGTAAGTGTCGCCTCTTGTAGCGGATTGCTCGATAGCCCAACCGTGCCCAAATAGACTTTCACACCAGTGTCCGCTGATAGTGTGTCTACGATCAACCGAAGCGTCGCCTCAGCGTCCCGTTTTTGCACGGGTATGCTGATCGGGGTATCGAGCAGGGCGTTGACTGCTTCGTCTCGCCCATTTTCATCTTTTCTCGATACGCCGATGACGGCATATCTCCCCTCGGCTTCTTTGCGGACAAGGAACTTGCCGGGATTTCCGCTGGCATTATAATCGGCCACCAGCTTTTGCAGAACCTGCTCTTCCGGATCCCCCGTCGTGATCGTCGAGGGTTCGGGGAAATTACTCTGGAAGAAGCCGCCTGCCACCCGCACCACGCCTTTGGCAGTCGGATGGTTCGCCCGCCATGTAGGGTCTGTGTCGTCAACTAAATCAAAATGACTTGTGTAATGCGGGTCCTCGAAATCAACCATCCAGCCATATTCTTGGCTGATCGCCTCAATCGCTTGGGACAGAGGTCTGGGGAAATTCGCGGTCAACGCCCCGGACGCTCCGTTGTGTTGAATAACTGCGGCGTTCATAAACGACGGCTTGGTCGGAGATTGAGCCAGGAGGAACGAACCAACGCTGATGAGCAAAACGAAGAGAACAAGTATTCTTTTCATGTTATCTCGCCTCCTTCCCCACCGCCCGAGCCTGCCGAAGTCCATCATTCAGCGTTGAGCCTGCAGGTGGTTGTAAGGATGCTCCCTACATCGGTCTGTTGATGGCGGTCAGTTTCTCGGATATCGAGTAAATTGAATTGTTTTCCGCCCGTTTGAATCTGTCACGGACTTTGTTGCCGAGCGGAGATTAAGGTAATAAGCATTCATGTCCGCGTTGAAGAGGGACTCCCATTCAAAGATTCCTCGAAAGTGGGGACTCTCGCTGCTTACGCCATCTAATGCTTGCATGAGCAGCGTTCGTGCCGGAACGTTTGAGCCACCGATAGTAACCGTGGCCTCTTGCAGGGGATTGCTGGAGAGGCCAGTCATGCCCAAGTATACTTTCACGCCGCTGTTGGCAGTAACGGAATCCACGATGAGGTTTAGCGTCGCCCTCGCGTCCCGTTGTTGCACCGGAAAACTGATAGGCGTGTCGAGAGGTGCATTGACTGCTTCATCGCGCCCGTTTTCATCCTTTCTCGATACGCCGATGATGGCATATCTCCCCTCGGCCTCCGTGCGAACGACGAATTTGCCCGGATTGCCGCTGGCGTTATAATCGGCAACCAGCTTTTGCAGAACCTGTTCCTCTGGGTCCCCCGCCGAGATCGTCGAGGGTTCAGGGAAATTACTCTGGAAGAAGCCGCCCGAAACCCGTAACGCGCCTTTTTCATTCGGGTGGCTTGCTCTCCATGTGGGGTCGGTGCAGTCAACCAAATCAAAGTGACTTATGTAATGCGGGTCCTCGAAATCGACGATCCAGCCATATTCTTGGCTGATTGTCTCAATCGCTTGCGACAGAGGTCTGGGAAAATCCGCTGTCAACGTCTCGGAGACTCCGGTGTGTTGAATGACTGCGGCGCTCATGAAGGATGGCCTTGTCGGAGATTGCGCCAGGAGGAACGAACCAGCGCTGATGAGGAGAGCGCAAAGAACAAATATTCTTATCATGTTATCTCGCCTCCTTCGCTGACGCCGATTGCGGGGATGATCGTGCCGGAACCTTCCGAATGTGTGCCCACCAGGTGGACTGCTCTCCCTTTCGATACGAGAAGTTCAGGGGAAGGCCACAATTGTCCGGGTCCGCCGCTTTATCCCGGCAGTTCGTTTCATCGTTCTCCGGGTTGTTGTCAACTGTGATGGTGATGACGTCCGTCCGGTAGTCCCACCAAGTGTTAGCATCGCACTCTATTTGCATTCCCTGGTATATTGTTGTCACGCAGGGGAATATAACTCCGTTTTTCGGCCCGTCTTGTATGATCTTGTCCAAAATACTTATGTCCCACCCGATCTCATCATACCCCCAGTGGTTGTGCTCTGCATTCCCGCCGACGGTTCCCACTGGCCAGGACGCGTTTTGGGTACCCGGATATTGCACAAGCCCCGAATTGGACCACCAGCACGTGTTCGTTCCTGGCGTAACTGTAAATTCCTGCACATAGTGGTTGTCAAAACTATCTGCAGCCGTGTCGCTCAGCGTCATGTCGAACTGCTCGCGGTCAGTCCCGCCGTTCCATCCTATATCGTCGGTTTCCTCAGTTGAAGGCACGAGACAGCCTGGGAACGGCTGGCTCGTGATCGGTGGAACGAAAATAGGGCCGCCTACCGAGCAATCGACTTCGCCACCCGAGGAAAACGTCGTAGGTAGTTCAAGGGTAACCGGCCCACTGTCTTCAATGCTCTGCACTGGAAGTTGTCCCGCCTTTAGTTGAAACCTGAACAAGTGAAGCAGCGGCTCTCGACCCGAACTCGGATAGAGTTCGGGTTGCAAACTCTTTTTGAGAGGAGAGCCGCTGTGAAGAAAACCTATCAGGAAATGCCAGACAAGTCCAAGTCCAAGTCCAAGTCGAAGTTCGAGGTGCTCGGCAAACGGGAGTTGTTGGTGGAGGTACCGCTGCCGATGGTCGAGGTGTGGGAGGAGCTGCAAGCCCAGGTGGAGCAGTTGACCGGGGAAGCCGGGTTGCGCATCATCGGCACGATTCTGGAAAACGAGGTGACGCGGCGCGTGGGACCGCCGCACCGGCCGGATCCGGTGTCGGGCGTGGTACGTTGGGGCCGCCAGCCGGGTTACGTGGTATTTGGCGGGCGGAAGGTGGCCGTGGAGCGACCGCGGGTGCGCACGCGCACAGGCGAAGAAGTGGAACTGGACAGTTACGCGCGGTTGCAGCACGACGGGCGGCGGCAGCGGGCGGTACGTGAAGGCATCGTCGCGGGACTGACGGCGCGGAATTATCGCCGGGCGGTGCAAAGTGTGGTGGAAGGCTACGGCATCGAGAAGTCCAGCGTGAGCCGTGAATTCGTGCAGGCCAGTGCCGCACAGTTGCAAGAACTGTGCGAGAAAAAACTGGGTGGACTCGACCTGGTAGCCATCCTGATCGACGGAATTCATCTTGGCAAACAAGTGTTGGTGGTGGCGCTGGGGATCGAAACCAACGGCGAAAAACATGTTTTGGGGTTGTGGCAGGGCGCCACGGAAAACACCACGGTGGTGAAGGAGTTGCTGGAAGACCTGGTGGCGCGTGGTCTCGATGCGGAAAGGCGCTACTTGTTCGTGATCGACGGAGCGAAAGCGTTGCGCGCGGGGATCGCGCGTGTGTTTGGCGAACGCGCCGAAGTGCAGCGCTGCCAGATCCACAAGCGGCGCAACGTGGCCGAGCATCTGCCGAAAAACGCGCAGGGCGATTACGACCGCAGAATCCGCAACGCCTACGCGATGACCGAGTACGCGGCGGCGAAAACGGAGTTGGAGAAAATCTTCCGGCAACTGGAACGCATCAACCCCAGCGCGGCACACAGCTTGGAGGAAGGCCTGGAGGAAACGCTGACGATGCACCGGTTGGGTGTGGGCTGGCTGCTGCGCCGCACGCTGGCCTCCACCAATCCCATC
The DNA here is from genome assembly GCA_963718945.1 of uncultured Acidobacteriota bacterium. Lineage (GTDB taxonomy): Bacteria > Acidobacteriota > Terriglobia > Acidiferrales > UBA7541 > Acidiferrum. Next base: position 414,524 of record CAVRAJ010000007.1, read on the forward strand.
GAGTCCTGTCTCTCGACCGTCGAGCGCGTGGCGCGCAATGTAAAACGCTGGCGAGAAGGAGAGCAAGCCTTGCGCTGGACGGCCACCGGCTTGCTGGAAGCTCAGAAGAAATTCCGGCGAGTGAAAGGCTATCGGGAACTGCAACGATTGCATCGCCGGATGAACCCGTCGTTGACTCAGCAGGCGCAGGTCGCGTAACGTGCAGAACGTCGAGAGCCGCTACTTTCAACTAAACCAGGGACAATTTCCGGAGGCAATGCTCGAAGCTGTAGTCCCTGTACCATAGCTAGTCGATTCTAGAATTCCGTTAACTGTCATCGACACCGTCCCACTGTCGTACTGCGTCCTATACCTCCCACAATCCCCACCCGCGAGATGCTGTGTGCATATTTGTGCGGATTGCTCGGAGCCGCCGATTGTGACAGATCCAACGCCAGGAACAGGTCCTCCTTGTCCCTCCTGGATATTATCGGCATAAGCCGATGTATACACGGCATACGAAAGACTGTAGTTAACTGTACATTGGGCGCGCGCGATCCCGGCTGCGCCAAACAACAACGTCGTCAAAGCTGCAATATGTTTTCGCATCATTGTGGGCCTCCCGTCGTGTGTAGTTGAATATGGCTTTTCTCGCCTTGAACGTGCGCATCGATGCGAACAGCCCCTTCCCGCGTAAGCCGCTTCGCGATTGCGTCACGGGTGTTGGACACGAGATCGTCGCGCTGCTGAAGGAATGCTTGCATGTCTGCTTGACCGCCGTTAAGCAAGGCGGCTTTCGCGGATTTGTTGTAGTTCGCGATCAATGCTAGATACTGCGTCCTAAAATCGGTAAGAACGGACAGCAACTCTTGGTAATCCGCGCTTGATAGTTGAACTTTCGTGAGATGGCGTTGCTGAAAACGCTGCTGTTTCTCGGTCGCATTTGGTGGCAGCGACACGGTTATAAGCCAGAGCCGGTACGCAGTGGAATCGGGAATGAGTTCGGGGCGTATTGCGCCATCCACGACTGTCACGTTCGGATGGATATGTTGCGGCGGAGAAGTCTGCGCCCAGGCTCCGAGGGCAAGCATGGACAGAATTAACGCTATACCCAAACAGCGAATAGTGGAGGCTACTCCATGGGATTGCGGTGCGGGCAACCTGTTTTTCATACCTCTCCTTTCGGTTGACTGGGTGAAATTACGCGAACAATGATCTCCTTATCAGCTTGTGCCAAGTGTCAAGTCAAAGTTGTGTTAATCCCTAGTTCTGGACGATACGCACTTCGGTAAGAGCTACTCCGGGCGGGTGGGACATCCTTTACTCGCCGAAGAGATTTTGACTTTGTTTTTCTCCATCGAGGGTGGCCCATCCTTGCGGGTTTGGGTTTTGCAAGGGTGGGTCTTTCGGCGGGTGACCGATCCCGAAAAGTTGGTTTTCACTCTTGCGGGTGCCGCGCCCTTTGGTCTTAAGTGTGCTCGTTTTGACGTTTTGAGCTGCGCGCCTATTTCGCGGGCGCTACCAGGCTGGCTGTTTCATTCAATGGAATTCCGAGCGTGCCGGCCGCGTGCGAATTTAAATCGTAGATGCCGGTGCGCAGGAAGACCTCGCCGCTGGGAACATCAATCTCGCCACGCACTTGAAGGCCTTGTTGCTGGGCATCCACGTAGGCCTGGGGTGGCAGGGCAACCCCGTATTTCGCAACCATCAAGTTGAGAGGCTTGCCATTGGGGTCGTAGGCCACGATCATCACCTCTATGTGACCACGACGCACCCCATCGGGCGAAGCTTCGAGCCGAAGATCCCGCGCAGCGATGGCGAAGTCCACTCCGTAGCGCGTGACCGGCCCTTTTAGCCCGGCATTGCTCCCTGCGCGGACTGCACCTGGCCCCGGCTGCGGGTTTGACGGTTGCACGCGCGCCTTGTAGACAATCTGAGCAAAATCGGGCATCCCGAATCCCATGAGAGGAAGCAGTGCATCGCCCTCTGGCGTTTGATCCGCCGCTTGCTCGGTTTTGGTGTCGTCGGCGTAGTAACCCCTGCGGTAATCGAGCTTGTACTTGCCGCCGGAAAGCTTCAGTTGGATGCGCCGGTATTTTCCATCCATCGCCGCGTTCGTCGGAGTGTACGTCAGCGTGTAGTAGTGCGACCCATCCTCGATAGCGTGACTCACAGCGGCGGTCAGTCCATTGGTGTCGTAGAAGGCATGGCCGCCGGTGTCCTTCGCGAGTGACTCCATGGCGATTTGATCAGCGATCCCGCTCGAGTTCGCTCCTCGAAGGTCCACTCTCTGTGACCGCGTAGTGGATCCCATCGTCGGGTCGAACGCAGCCTCCCCGACGAGCCCCACTGCCGCGACGGGATAGACCGCCACCTGATCCGCCGTGAATTCGTCGGCGGTCTGCTGAACATTCCTCTGATACTGACGCGGCGTGCCTGCATCCGGAAAAATGCTGATGGGGAAAGAGCCCGAGAACCAGATCACATTCTTGCGCCCCGGAATTCGCGAGAGATAGCGCGCGAGTTGTTGCAGAGCGCGCAACGTGATCCTTATCCGTGCGTCGGATTGAGAACCTGCGGAGTCCGCCATCTCCTGCCTCACTGCTTGCACTGCGGATGGCGCTGCTTGGTTCATGATCATTAGCTCGATGATCCCTTGATCCGCCGCATTTTGCTGGGCCGTGGGAAGCAACGGCGAGGACTGCGTCTCAGCTCCCGCCTTCTCATTGTCAAGCGCCGCCAACAAACCCGAGGGATCGGATGTGAATCCCTGCACCAGGTGCAGCCGCGACCCTAGAGTGAAAATCGCCATGCGCGTGCCGGGAGACATACCCCTGAGATATTTAATGATTTGTGCGCGCACATAAGGCTGGTCCTGTGGTTGCGTGTTGAGCCAGTCCAGTAACAACACATTTGTTGAGTCAGATGTCTGGATTGCCGGGTTGTTGGCAAAAACATGCGGCGGCATCGGCGGCAGATTAACAGGCGAGGGTGCCGCCCCTTTGTGCTCCTCAAAAAACGAGATGGTCTGTTTCTTGCCGTCTTCCAGGATTTGAAAATCTTTTTCTTCCAGACCGGGAGCAGGCTCACCCTTCGCTTGGGTCACCACCACATCCACGAGGACAACGCTGACTTTGGACCTTATCGTAGGCAGGTCACTGGCAGTATTGGGCGCGTTCGTCTGCGCGCGCAGTGAAGCAGCCACGATCAGGAACGGAGCGACGCGAAGGAGGCAATGGTGTCGCAAAGACATATCATCCAGTTCGAGGTGCTAGACTCTCACAGATAGCACCAGCGAGGAAATGTCCACTCTTCCTTCTTCAGGATAAATTGGAAGCGCGCATCGGGCCCGCCGGCGTAGCTCAAATCGGGCAGGCTCGCCTCCTATTCCAGAGACATCCAGATCGCGAGAGACTCCGTACATAGAGGAGGGGGCAGTGAACGAGCGTGCTCCATCGTTCTAGCCACGGAGGCCGGCTTGGTGATCCAGTTTCAAGAGGGTTCTCATTTTTTTCGCTTGACGGCGGCTCGCAATCGGAGGATACAAGTTGTACCCCAGCCCCGGAGTGGGGGACGGGGTGTCACACAGGGTTCGCTCGCGCATCCCTGCCCGCCCGCAGTCCTTGGAGCAAAATTAACCCGCGCCTGGACCATGGTGGCAGACATATTTTCGGGCTCTCGCGGATTCCAATCATCGGCCGGAATTGCGGACAGATTCTGCTTGGATGGGATCCCGGAAAACCAAGCTAACGTTTTTCGATTAGCCTTGCGCATTAGTTTCCAAATGTTGCATCACCTTTTGCATGCGCACGGCGTCTAACATGGGCTGGATAGATTTGTGGCAAGCCGATTGCCGATGTGGGCGCACCGGCGAGATGCGAGTGCGATTCGCGGCTTGCAAGAATCGCTTCCCCGTTCGAATTTTTGATCTTCACGGCGGGCAATCCGCCGGAAGGGCAGCAGTAGCTTCAAAATAAACTGGAGGTCGTAAACAGAAATGACAAAGTCGAATAAGTTTCTCATCACGGGCGCGGCGCTTGCGGGCTTGCTCGCGGGAACCGGCGTCAGCTTGCATGCTTCGAATCTGATCACCGGGGTAAAAGCTCCGGCCACTGCCACGGCTCAAGACCAGGATAAGGACCAGAAGGCCGACAAGAAAGTGAAAGAAAAGCACGCCTGTAAGGGCCAAAACTCCTGCAAAGGCAAAGGCGGCTGCAAGTCGAGCGACAACGGTTGCAAAGGCAAGAACTCTTGCAAAGGCAAGGGCGGCTGCGCGACCGACGGCTCGAAGATGCCCGATTGATCCAACCGTTCCTAACGTCAATTACTGGCTTGGATTGATTCCATGATGGGGGGCCGGTGGCTTCCGCTGGCCCTTTCGTCATTCCCCTTCCCGGAGACATGAATGTCGGCGAACCGTTTTAATGGATTTACGGATTACGGAATCGGAATCGGGCTGCGCGCACCGCATTACAATCACATTCTCACGCGCAAGCCGGTCGTGGATTGGTTCGAAATTATTTCGGAAAACTTCATGATCGATGGCGGGCGGCCGCTGCACATCCTCGATCAGATCCTGGAACAATACAAAGTCGTGCAGCACGGCGTCTCGATGTATTTCGGCTCCGCGGAGAAACCCAACCGCGAGCACCTCCGCCGTTTGAAGGACCTCGTCAAGCGCACGAAAACGCCGTGGCTTTCCGATCATCTCTGCTGGGGCAGCGTCGATGGGCGCTACACGCATGACTTGCTGCCCATGCCGTATACTTTCGAGGCCGCGCGCATTACCGCGCAAAAAGTGCGCGAAGTGCGGGATTTTCTGGAGATTCCGATCGCCGTCGAGAACGTCAGCAGTTATGCGGAATATCACGATTCGGAAATGACCGAGTGGGAATTTCTGAACGAAGTCGTCGAGCGCGCGGATTGCGGCATTCTGCTGGATGTAAATAATATTTATGTCTCCTCGCAAAATCACAGTTTCAATCCGTTCGACTACGTGAACAGCGTTCCCGCGGAGCGCGTTGCGCAGATTCACATCGCCGGCCATTCGAAATACCGCAAATACATTCTCGACACGCACGATCATCCGGTGATCGATCCGGTCTGGAAACTTTACGAGCGTGCTATCCAGCGCGCCGGCCACACCGCGACTCTTCTTGAGTGGGACGACAGCATTCCTTCCTTTCAGGAAGTCCACGACGAAGCGTTGAAGGCGAACAAGTTCTTGCGGACCAGCGCGCTGGCGGAAGCTGTATGAGCTTTTTCTTAGGAATGGCAGCGGTATGAATTTATTTGTGAGGACGGAAGCCGCATGAAACTGCTGCAGCTCCAACGCACCATGGCGCGGGCCGTGATGCAGCCGCTTACTTCTTCCGAACGCATGCAGCGGCGCGCGCCGGACGGCGGTCCGATGAAGCGATACGCCTCGCGCTTCATCAAGCCGAACGACCGGCTCACGTCCTTCGAGCGGCTCGAAATTTACAATCGCCAATATTGGTTTCGCGTGCTCTCCGCTCTCGCGGAAGATTTTCCCGGCTTGCGCGCCGTTCTGGGCCAGCGGCGCTTCGACGCGATGGCCAAGGCTTATCTCATCGCCAATCCTTCGCGCTCCTTTACGCTGCGCAACCTTGGCTCGCGCATGGAATCGTGGCTGCTGAAAAACCCCAAGTGGACCGGGCCGAATCAAACTCTTGCGCTGGATATTGCGCGGCTTGAATGGGCGGACATCGAAGCGTTCGATGGAAAGGCCGAGCCCGCTCTGCGTTCCGAGGATCTTTCCAGTGCGACGGGCGCGCGGCTGAAGTTGATTCTTCAGCCGTATGTGCGGCTGCTGAGTTTTCGCTATCCGGTCGATGATCTTCTCCTTGAAGTGCGCAAGGAAGATGACGACACGGATTTCGCGAGTAACACCTTCGCGGAGCATCGCAAGCGCAAACGCGTTCGCGCCGTCGCGAAACTCAAGCCGGCGCGAATTTTTCTGGCCGTGCACCGGATCGACTATTCCGTTTATTTCCGCCGCCTCGAGCAGGAAGAATTTTTAATTCTCACCGCGCTGCGCCGGGGAAAAACACTCGGCGCTGCGATCGCGCCGGCCTTTCGTAAGAGCGCGATAACGCCGGATGAGCGGCCTGTGCAGGTGCAAACCTGGTTTCAGACGTGGGCCGCGCTGGGCTGGTTCTGCCGCCCGGAGAAAAAACGCGCATCCCGCCAAGACTTATTGTAGAGTTGCGCGTCAGATTTGCTCTGACAATTTCTTTCGATTCATTTTCCATGGACCATTTCTGACGACTGACCTCCCATGAACAAACTGCTGACGACTCTGCACTCGTGGCATGGCAAGTTTTTTCATTTCGTCGACTATCTCCAGCATCCGTTCCTGCTTTTTGTGCGCTTGTACTGGGGCGTACAACTGATGCAGAGCGGCTGGGGCAAACTGCACAATCTGGACAAAGTAACGGACTTTTTCGCGTCGCTGAATTTGCCCATGCCGCACCAGACGGCAGTTTTCATTGCGTGCGTGGAGTTTTTCGGCGGTCTTTTCCTGGCGCTGGGCTTGCTCTCGCGTGTCACGGCTCTGGTGTTGACCATAAACATGATGATGGCTTACATCATGGCGGACCACGAGGCGCTGTTCTCGATTTTTTACGATCCGGACAAATTCACTGCGGCGGCGCCGTACGTTTTTCTCGTTGCCTCGGTTATCGTGCTGCTGTTTGGCCCTGGGATTTTTTCCATCGACGCGCTCGTCAACAAAGTGTTCTGGAAAACCGATCCGCAAGACAAAACATCCGGCCAGATTCGCGCTTAGAACGTTCACGCGTAATACTTGCAATTGAGATAGGATAGGCTTTGGGCAGTCATGGTCCGGATGGAATCTATCCTTGGTTCCCGCAAAGCTTTCCGCAAGCGCGCTTGCCTCATTTTCTTGCTTCTGGTCTTTTCCTTTCCAGTTGCAAAGGCGGCTGATGTGACTTCGACCGTGATGATTGGCGGCTCGCGAATCGACGTGACCCTTGATACGAGCGAAGCGCCGCTTTCGCAGCCGGATGTAATGAAGTGGGTGCAGTGGGCGGCGGAAGCTGTTACGACGTACTACGGGCATTTTCCTGTTCCTCATCTGACGCTCCGCGTGGTTTCGTTTGACGGCAGTGGTGTGCGGCACGGGACGACTTGGGGCAAGGACGGCGGACTGATCCGTATATTTGCGGGAAGCAAAACTTCGGCGTCGGATTTTGCGGACGATTGGATGCTGACGCACGAAATGATCCATCTGGCGTTCCCGTCGATGGCGGATGAGCACCATTGGATCGAGGAAGGCATTTCCGTGTACGTCGAGCCGATTGCGCGCATACGCGCGGGACATTGGACGGCACTGAAAATGTGGCACGACCTGGTGCGCGACATGCCAAAGGGCGAGCCGAAAGAAGGAGATGAAGGGCTGGACCACACGCACACCTGGGGACGAACGTATTGGGGCGGCGCGCTTTTTTGTTTTGTGGCGGACGTGGAGATTCGCAAGCAGACGAAAAATAAAAAAGGATTGGAAGACGCGCTGCGCGGAGTGCTCGATGCAGGCGGCGACATCCGCGATGATTGGGACATCGAGAAAGCGCTGAAAATCGGTGACCAAGCAGTGGGATTGGATGTTTTGGAAAAATTGTACGCAGAGTGGAAAGACAAGCCGGTGCAAGTGGATTTGCCGGCGATGTGGAAAGAATTGGGAGTTGAAGTTGGACCGGATGGCGCGACGGTGACGTTGAATAACGATGCGCCGTTGGCGGCGATACGCCGCGCGGTCGAGATGGGCACGCCGGGCGCAAAGGCTGGAGACACGACGCCGACGGGCGCTGGCGCGGCGAAGAAAGACTCGGCAAGCGCGGATCGACCGCTGGCGGTGTTTGCCGGGCGAACCGCAAGATCGAAGTGAAGCGGCACCCCACCCCCCGGGGTGTGCAGAAGTTATGAAGTAACTCCATGAGAGGAAGCGGGTTGCGGGAATTCGTGCGTGTACGCAGGGCGCGCGAACGACTAGTAACGAGTTGCAAAACTTTCGTGGTGGAGAGAGGGGCCCCCTCCCCGATTTTCTGTAAACGTTGCATCTGCGGGAGTTAAAGTGGAGTGGAATCAACAGTTGTGGAAGTGTTGATTCTGAATAGGCTGTGAGAGGGCGGATTTTATGAAATGGTAACCTGGGTGAGACTGAGGATTTTGAGGGAATTTTAGGGACGGCGCGACGGAGGCGCATGACTTGCGGGAAAACGGACGAGGTCCGCGTCCCAATCTACCAGGACATTATAACATACTGGTACTGGTTGTCAAGTGTAAATTATAAGTCATTTGTTTGGTGGGAGTTGAGGGTTGTGGAGAGTGAGTAGGGAGTAGTTAGTAGTGAGTTGAACGGCGAGCAAGAGAGAGGGCAGTGCCCCACCGTTTGCAAGAAACAACACCGCAAACGATAGGCCACCCGAGGCTTAAGAAACGGCCGCCCGCCAAATACGGCAATACTCTGTCAAGTGTTTACTGGAACGCTATTCGAAACACCTGAGGGGGAATTTTCCTGGAGGTTAGAGGCTACCGGAGGAGAAAAACCCGCACGCTGAAAACCGCAGCGATGCGGCACCCGATTTGTTCATTGCTCCGAGGCGCTCTGCCCGCCGTTCTCAAGATGCTATAGTTTTGAAACGGAAAGCCAATGCATCCCCTCCCCGCACTTTGGACATCGTGGTGGCAAGAGGACCTACCCTGCCGGTTCTCCTCTGAAGATGCCATTCGCAACCGAGACTTCCTTGTAGACTTGATTGGCCGAGAGTGGCTACAAAATGCCTTGGTGCCCCTGAGCACCCATCCGCTTATTTCTGAATGGATGACTAAGGGATGTAACGCCTTTCTTCTTCTCAATGCGCTTGCGGAGGACGCTCGACTGCTTATGGCAGTACCCGGGTTTGACCAAGTTTTGAAAGACCTGTGTGATGGCGAACTGTGCAAACCAGCTTGGCATTTGATCAGGTGCGCGGCCATGTTTCAGCGGGCAAATGCCAATGTTACCGAATTCTATAAGCAGACGGATAAGGCGGCTCCGGACTTTTCAATCCGATTCGATTCTGTTGAAGCGAATGTTGAGGCGAAGTTATTGGTGGATTCCGATCTGGAGGAAACTTTTGGGAAGTATGGCGAGCGAGTCTACAAGAAAATATTTGCTGAGGCTATGTCGCAGGAATCGATCCACGCACCCGTCACAGTGATACTTAAGGATGTCAACGACCTCGCGGACCCTGCCACCGTCGTAAGTTCCGTCACAGCGTTATTGCGCGACCCACGACCGGCCCCGAAGGAATCTAGGACCAAGTCGTTCAATATATTCGTGAGCGCGGCCCCGCCAGGAAAGGGCCTCTATCGAGGTTGCTACGTTCTCTGTCCACGTTCTGAGAAGGAGAATCTGCGCGTTGCGAGTCGTGTAAGTAAGGCGTCTCAGCAACTTCTTTCGGAACTCGCCGATGAGCGTCCGGGAATACTTTGGCTTGGAATAACTCATCATCAAAATGCGGTGTTCCTCCGCGATCAACTGCTGAATAGATTTGACTCCGGTCGACACGCTGGCATATCGCAGGCGTTTCTTGTGCTCTCTGGGACTCATTTAGAATCGCCTATACGAACTGTGGTGGACTATGGCGCACTAGTCACAAATCCCAAGAGTACTCGTCAGCTTTCGACGGGGATCCCGGTTAAGCCGCTCGATTTAAACGGAGACTTGGTTGCCCTTCATGGAGCTGATAGGAGTATCTCTGCATATCGGGTCGGGGCGGTGCAAGTACGCGTCGGGCCGGACATGCCACAGCTCTTTCTTCCGGACTTCCGTCAGGTAGACCGTGCATCTCTAGCTTAGTGAACGCGAGAGGAAGATTCTTGCGGAGAGTGGGCCTGGCGCGACGAGGTGCGCGATGAGCGAGAGGGATCCATTCACGGGGACGTGGAGATTTTGCGCGGAGAAATCGGATGCGGCAGGGGTGCGGAGCTGGGTGCAGTGGATCGAGGTTGCGGGGGAGGAGATTCGAGTGCGGGAAGAGGTGGAGAGCGCGGCGGGGGCGAAGGCTAATGTTTTGATTGAGGCGAGATTTGATGGGAAGGACTATCCAGTGACGGGATCGTCGCTGGCGGATGCGATTGCGTATACGCGGGTGGATCGGCACAACATTGCGGGAGTCGGGAAGAAAAACGGGACGGTGACGTTGCGGGAGACGATTGCGGCGCCAAAGGACGCAGGCGGTGTGCTTACGCTGGCGTTCGCGATTTTTTCGGGAGGGCGCGAGGCGATGAGCGGGCTGGCTGTTTTTGAGAGCGAAGTGGCGAGTGGTGAGTGATGAGTGGCGAGATGAGAAAGAATACGGAGTACAACCAGGATTGGCTATGCCACTGGCGGCGAACTTCGGGGGATCAGGATGCAAAAAGCACAGCTAGGATTGGCTGTGCTACTTAGGAGCGCCGAACATGCGGAAGAGCATGGTTAGCGGATCGTAGTAGCGGTCGACGAGGCGCTCCTTGAGGGGAATGATGGCGTTGTCGGTGATGTGAATGTCTTCGGGGCAGACTTCGGTGCAGCATTTGGTGATGTTGCAGAGGCCGATGCCGAGATCGTTTTTGAGCAAGGGGATGCGATCGAGGCCGTCGAGAGGATGCATTTCGAGGCCGGCAACGCGGACGAAAAAGCGCGGGCCGCCGAAAGTTTTCTTGGCGTCGTGCTCGCGGATAACGTGGCAGACGTTCTGGCAAAGGAAGCACTCGATGCATTTGCGGAATTCCTGGACGCGGTCGACATCGAGCTGGGAGATGTTCCAGTCGGTGTTGGGCTTGGGCTGGAAGGCGGGAATTTTCTTGTTGACCTGGTAATTCCAGGAAACGTCGGTGACGAGATCCTTGATGCGCGGAAAAGATTTCATGGGCATGACGGTGATGGGCTGATCCTTGGGGAGATCGTCCATGCGGGTCTTGCAGGTGAGGCGGGGGCGGCCGTTGACTTCGGCGGAGCAGGAGCCGCACTTCCCGGCTTTGCAGTTCCAGCGGACGGCGAGATCGGGCGCGAGATGGCCCTGAACGTAGTGGAGCGCGTCGAGAACGACCATGCCGGGTGCGATGGGGACCTGGTAGTCGACGTTGTGACCGCCGACGGCGCCTTCACCGCGGAAGATTCGTAAGGTGGCTTCGGGCATCGATGAGTTCTCCAAAATGCGCTCGGGCCTTTGAGCTCGAGATTTGATACGAACCGCTGCCGGGCTAAAGCCCGGCGCCTACATCCACTGACAAAACAGCGGGCAAAACTAGTCCGTGGCCAAAATCTCCTTCAAGTCCGCGGGCATTTCCTCGACGGGAACTTCGTGGCGCGTCATTTTCCCGTCTTCTCGAACGATGACGTTGTGTTTCTTTTCCCAGACGGGGTCGTAATTCGGGAAATCGATGCGGCTGTGAGCGCCGCGGCTCTCCGTGCGGGCCAGCGCGCTTAGCGCGACGGCTTCAGAGATGGTGAGCATGGAGTTTAGCTCGCGCGTGAGATGCCAGCCAGGATTGAAAAGGCGCGAACCTTCGACGCTGGCTTTCGCGGCGCGAGCTTTCAGTTCTTCGAGTTCGGCGAAGGCCTTCTTCAAATCTTCATCGGTGCGGAAAATTCCGACGAGGCTCTGCATGACCTTTTGCAAGTCGCGCTGGACGGCGTAGGGGCTCTCGGCAGCCGTGTTGGAAAACGGAGCAAGGAGTTCCCTTTCGGCTTCCTCGATTTGCGATATGACGAGTCCAGCGTTGGAAACTTGCTTGGCGTGCTCGGCAGCGGCTTCGCCGGCGCGGCGACCGAAAACGAGCAAATCGGAGAGCGAATTTCCGCCGAGACGATTCGCGCCGTGGAGGCCAGCGGCGGCCTCGCCCGCGGCGAAGAGGCCGGGGACAGTGGATTGCGCGGTTTCGGCTTCGACGCGGATGCCGCCCATGACGTAATGGCACGTGGGGCCGACTTCCATGGGGCCTTTGGTGATGTCTACGTCGGCGAGTTCCTTGAACTGGTGATACATGCTGGGAAGTTTTTTCTTCACGTACTCGGCGGGCTTGTGAGAGATGTCGAGATAGGCGCCGCCATGTTCGGTGCCGCGGCCTTCTTTCACTTCGGTGTAGATGGAGCGCGCAACGACGTCGCGCGTTGAAAGTTCCATGCGCTTGGGATCGTATTTTTCCATGAAGCGCTCGCCGAGTTTGTTGCGGAGGAGGCCGCCTTCGCCCCGGACGGCTTCGGTGACGAGAAGGCCCTGCACGCCGGGCGGCCAAACCATGCCGGTGGGATGGAATTGAACGAATTCCATATCCATCAACTCGGCGCCAGCTTCATAGGCGAGGGTCATGCCGTCGCCGGTGCACTCCCAGGAATTGGAAGTGATGGGCCAGGCTTTGCCGATTCCGCCGGTGGCGATGACGATGGACTTGGCTTTGAACACGATGAAGCGGCCATTTTCGCGCCAGTAGGCGAAGGCACCGGCGATGCGGCCGCCATCGGTGAGGAGGCGCGTGACGGTGCACTCCATGTAAACGTCGAAGCCGAGGTGCACGCCGCGATCCTGGAGGGTGCGAATCATTTCGAGGCCGGTGCGGTCGCCAACGTGGCAGAGACGTTTGTAGGTGTGGCCGCCGAACGCGCGCTGAAGAATCTCGCCCTTATCGGTGCGGTCGAAGAGCGCGCCCCACTGTTCGAGTTCGCGGACGCGGTCGGGAGATTCCTGGGCGTGAAGCTGGGCCATGCGCCAGTTGTTGAGGAATTTTCCGCCGCGCATGGTATCGCGGAAGTGCGGCTTCCAGCCGTCGGCAGCGTCCACGTTGGCCATGGCGGCGGCGATTCCGCCTTCGGCCATGACAGTGTGGGCTTTTCCAAGAAGAGATTTGCAGATGACGCCGACGCTCGCGCCATGGGCGAGGGCTTCGATAGCGGCGCGCAAGCCGGCGCCACCGGCGCCGATGATGAGAACGTCATGCTCGCGAGTCTCGTAGCTTGTGGTCACAGGATCCTCAGGTCATGAATGGCGCCGGTGGCGACCAGGCGGATGTAAAAGTCGGTGAAGCCGACGGTGATGAGACTCGTCCAGGCCAGGAGCATGTGGCGTTCGTTGAGGAAGCTGATGCCGCGCCAGGCGGCGAAACGGGATTTGCCAAAGGAGGCGCATGAGAAGCAATCGAGCTGTCCGCCAGCGAGATGGCGAAGAGAGTGGCAAGAAAAGGTGTAAAGCGTGAGCATGATGATGTTGACGCTCATGATGAGCGTACCGACCCCAATGCCGAAGTGGCCGCTCCAGTCGTAGGCGATGATGGCGTCGTACCAGAGAAATGCCAGGAAGACGACGGCGATGTAGAAGAAATAGCGATGGAGATTCTGGAGGATGAAAGGAAATTTCGTCTCGCCCTTGTATTTGCGCTTGGAAGGTTCACCTACGGCGCAAGACGGCGGATCGAGAAAAAAGGCGCGGTAGTAGGCTTTGCGATAGTAGTAGCAGGTGGCGCGAAAACCAAGAGGGCCGCCCAGGATGAGCAGCGCGGGAGACCAGGGCCACCAATGATGACTCGGATCAATGAGCGGCGAATAAAAGGGCGAAAGATACGGCCCCCACGCGTAATATGCGCCTTCGAACGCGCGCAACGTGGCGTAAATGCCAAAACCGCCGAGAAGAATAATTACGGGGACGAGTTCGACCCACCAAGCGTCGCGGCGTAGCGTGCTTCCGAGCCGCGATTCAGGCAAGAGGGTTGGCGAGCCAGCCATCTAAGGACCTCCAGTATGGCAATGGATAAAACAATGACACGAATGTTGCAGACAGATTATATCGAAGACGCGGCAGAACGGCCAATTTTGAGAGCGGACTCAATCTGCAAATATATGGGAGCCGCCAGGGCTGAAGGTATACCGGGCGCGGCCCCAGCCGAAACCATCGGTTGTCCAAATCGGCGGTTGTCGAGCGTCATTGTAATAGCAGAACAGAATGCCGCCGAAACTCACAGCGGAGGCTTGGAGGGATGCCATGAATATCGGGAAAAAATTGGTGGTTATCGGAATTATGCTGACAGTTGCCGCGGTATTGCCTGGGCATCACTGGTGGATTTTTGCCTTCGAGGCGTTCCTGAGACTTGCGGCGGTGGCCTTGATGTCGGCCGGCGCGATTTGAGCGGTATGCGAGACTGGCATACGAAGAAAACTTCGCCTAGCTGTCCAAATGGGCGGCCTTCGAACGTCATTATAGTAGAGGAACAGGAATCACGAGTTAAGCGGTGAAGGAGGCTCCAGATGAAATATATCCTGATGGACTACGTGGGCGAGGCGGGCTGGCCCCAATTGACAAAGGACGAGCAAGAACACTGGTTGGGCGCCTATCGAGCCTATATGGAGGCAATGGCGAAGGCGGGTGTGCTGAAAGACAGCAAAGGTTTGCATCCCACGTCGTCGGCGACGACCGTGCGGGTCGCGAACGGGAAGACTCAGGTGCTCGATGGCCCGTACGCCGACTCGAAAGAGCAGCTTGGGGGATTTCATATCATCGAGGTGGCCGATCTTGACGCCGCGATTTCGTGGGCAGCCCGCTCCCCAACGGCACTGCACGGTGTCGTCGAAGTGCGTCCCGTCCGAGAAGGCACGCTGCTGACCGAGGACCTCTCCAAATATATCAATCCGGAATGAGTCGCAAAGAGGCGCAAGTTTCGCAATTACATATCAACAAGAAAATAAAGGAGAAGAATCATGCGTAAATTAATCGTCTTTAATATGGTGTCGCTGGATGGCTTTTTTGTGGACAGCAGGGGCGACATGAGCTGGGCCCACAAGAATGATGCGGAGTGGAACGCTTTTGTAAACGAGAATGCGAGCGGAAGTGGTGTGCTGGTGTTCGGGAGGATTACCTACGAACTTATGGCAAGCTACTGGCCGACACCGACGGCGCTGCAGAATTCTCCGGGTGTGGCCAAAGGGATGAACGATATGCCGAAGATCGTGTTTTCGCGAACCCTGGACAAGGCCTCGTGGAGCAACACCACGCTCATCAAGGGGAACCTGGCGGCGGAAATACGGAGGATGAAGAAAGAGCCGGGACCGGACATGGTGATTCTCGGAAGCGGCAGCATTGTTTCGCAATTGGCGCAGCAAGACCTGATTGACGAATACCAGGTCGCGCTGAGCCCCATTGTTCTCGGCAAGGGCAGGACGATGTTCGAGGGCGTCAAGGACAAGCTGAAGTTGAAGCTGACGAAATCACGCACCTTCGGCAACGGCACCGTCTTCACGTGCTACCAGCCAACGGCCTGAAGGAACAGCATGGAAGCCGGAAGGAATAAAAGGAATAAAACGATGAATCCAAAAACAGCGCGGCCCGCAAGCATCACCGAATACATCAATGACGCGCCCAAAGAGGCTCGGAAGAAACTGCGTGAACTGCGTGCGTGTGTTCGCAAAGCCGCACCTGGAGCAAAGGAAAGCCTAAGGTGGGGAATGCCCGCTTTCTCCTATCGCAGGATTCTGGTTACATTCGCCGCGTTCGAACATCACATCGGCTTCTATCCCACGCCATCGGCCGTGAAAGCCTTCGCAAAGGATCTTTCGAAATTCGCCACGGCCAGCTCGTCGATCCGCTTTCCACTGGAAAAGCCGCTTCCTCTTGCCCTGATCGGCAAGATCACCGAGTTCCGCGTTCGAGAGAGCCTCGAGGAAGATGCGAAATGGCGAACGGGACGGAAGCCCATGTCGGAAACCATTTCCTAAGTGCGGGATGAAGAGTATGAACTCTCGCGAAGGCGACTCGCAGGCGCATAGCACCGCAGAAGCGGTTGCTCGCCGCAGCTACGGCAAGCTCGTCGCGTTTCTTGCGGCGCGTACGCGGGATGTGGCGGCTGCCGAGGACGCGCTGTCGGAGGCGTTTACTTCGGCTTTGGCTGACTGGCCGCGAAACGGCTGTCCAGCAAACCCCGAAGCGTGGCTACTGACCGTGGCGCGGCGAAAGGTGATCGATATGGTCCGAGGACGGCGCCGGCATGAGCTTGCGGGCGAGGAACTGCGCGTGATGGCGGAGGGCCTGGATGCTGCCGCCGCCGAATCGGTGATCCCGGATCAACGGCTCGCGCTGATGTTTGCGTGCGCACATCCCGCGCTGGAAATCGGCATTCGCGCGCCTTTGATTCTCCAGGTGGTGCTTGGGCTGGACGCAGCGATGATCGCTTCGGCATTTCTCATGTCTCCAGGGGCCATGGGCAAGCGACTTGTGCGGGCGAAAGAAAAAATCCGGCAAGCGGGTATTCCGTTTCGCGTTCCGGAACGCGAAGAACTTCCCTCTCGGCTCGATAGCGTGTTGGATTCGATTTACGCAGCTTTTGCGGAAGGCTGGAGCGACCCCGGCGGCACCGATGCGGTCCGCCGCGACCTCATCGAGGAAGCGTTCTTTCTGGCGAGGCTCGTGACGGAGCTGCTGCCGGAGGAGCCGGAAGCCCTTGGCCTCCTCGCACTCATGCTTTACGCGGAAGCACGGCGTCGCGCGCGCCGGAGCAAGCACGACGAGTATGTTTCGCTTGCCCAGCAGGACCCGGAGTTGTGGGATTCGCAAATGATCTTGGAGGCCGAGGCGCTGCTACAGCGTGGCAGCGCCTGCGGTTCCATCGGCCGCTATCAACTGGAAGCCGCGTTGCAATCGGCGCACGTTTATCGCTGCCGCACAGGCGAGTCCAACTGGGCAGAGGTGGTGCAGCTCTACAATGCACTGTTCGCACTCGTCGGCTCACCCGTGGTGGCCATCAATCGCGCCCTTGCGATTTCAGAAGTGCGTGGTGCCAGCGCCGCTCTGGACGCCATGCCAGATGCAGCCGCCGACCCGCGCCTTTCCGAATATCAGCCATATTGGGCGGCACGCGCGGAGCTTCTGGCCAAGACAGGCGCCAACGGCGAAGCGCGGCGGGCGTACGAAATCGCTATCGGTCTCGAGCGCGACCCCGCGGTCCGCCGTTTCCTGCA
Source organism: uncultured Acidobacteriota bacterium (assembly GCA_963718945.1). Classification (GTDB taxonomy): domain Bacteria; phylum Acidobacteriota; class Terriglobia; order Acidiferrales; family UBA7541; genus Acidiferrum. The sequence goes on from CAVRAJ010000007.1 coordinate 431,508, forward strand.
ACAGCGTCAGTCCGCGTTAGAACTCTGACCCCCTCACCGAGAGGCCAGCCGGTTGGAATCGACGCATTTCAAAGTATGGAATGGATTTCGGAATCGAGAGAGACGTGAGTGGCGGGGATTCCGTTGATGGAAAATTTCACGCCGCCGGTTTCGAAGAAATGGAAAAAGCGGCTGATGTGGTAGTCCTCGTCGAAGGAGGAGAAAAGGCGTTCGGTTTCCTCGGCGGAAAGTTGGAAAGAGGAAAGAGCGATCGGCTTGCCGAATTCACCGGCAAGGGAGAGGTAACGGGAGACGAGATCGCTTAGAGGCATCATTGGCGCGTGGCGTGCAGCTTGCGTGGACATGGATAACGCTATCGGATGAAGCGTAGTGTAGCGCCGGGGAAGAAGTAAGGGAAGCGGCGCAGCTTGAATTACGGGAGACCGGGAAGAACGAGTGCGAGAGCGAATGGCCACTCGTCTGAGATAGGGGCTTCACCATTTGAAGGCGTATTCTTCTCAGAGGGGTCGGAGGGAGATTCGGTGGCGAGACACATTATGCGCGTTCGAGCTGTGTGGTGGGCATGCGTGGTGCTTGTGGCTGGTGTTGTTTTCCTTGCGTGGCGCTACCGGCCAGACATCGCCATCAAAGTCGGAACGGCATCGACCAGCGAGACACTTTGCGATGAGGTTTTCGTGTCGGGACTCGACGCCAAGCGCGTCTTCACGGAGGAGATCCTGCCTCAGCGAGGAATGCGTTTCCTGCTTAAGCGGCTGCGCTTTACAGTGGACCATCAGCGCCAGCAAGTGGTGACAACCTGGGCCGGCCACTTTGCCGGCATCGCGACTTATCACCAGGGCTACGGCTGCATGCTGGGAGATGCCCAAGCCGATGCCCCAACTGTTGCGCCGGACATGACCAGCGAGGCGTCCCCGGAGAATCCGGCGACGCCAATGACGCCCGTCAATCCCAAGCTGAGCGAGGCGCTGGACCGAGCCTTCGCCGAGCCTCCTCAGCCGCCGTACCGGCGCGTGCGCGCCATCGTAGTGATGCGCGACGGAAAAATCATTGCGGAACGGTACGGGCAGGGCATCGGGCCCGATACGCCTTTGCTCAGCTACTCGGTCAGCAAATCAGTGATCAACGCGCTGATGGGCATCCTGGTGGGCCAGGGCAAGCTCAACCTGTATACGCCAGCCCCGGTTGCCGCGTGGAGTTCTCCCGGCGATCCCCGCCATTCCATTACACCGAATGAACTGCTGCGCATGACAAGCGGCTTGAATCTCGAAGAAAGCGACAGCGGCTTCGATCCCGTATCGCGCATGATGTTCCACGAGCGCGATATGGCCGCATACGCCGAGAAGGCCAAGCTGATAGCAAAACCCGGCCAGACCTGGGAATACACCAGCGGAAATACCTTGATCGCTTGCGCTATCTTGCGCGACGCCGTGGGCGGAAATGCCGCGGATGTGCTGCAGTTCGCTCGCCGCGAACTGTTCGATCCTGTGGGCATGCAGCACGTGACCGTGGAGTTCGATGATGCCGGCACTCCGATTGGGTCCACGCGCATATTCGCGCCGGCGCGAGAATGGGCTCGCTTCGGCGAGCTTTATCTCAACGACGGAGTTGTCAGCGGCAAGAGGATTCTGCCGGAAGGCTGGGTTAGCTACTCGACTAAGCCCACGTTGGATAGCGCCTATGGCTCAGGCTTTTGGCTAAATGCCGGGCAATCCGAGGATGCACGGGAGCGGGTGCAGGCGGGGATGCCCGCGGATGCGTATTTTGCTTCCGGAAATTTGGGACAACGTATCGTCATTATTCCCTCGCAAAAGCTCGTGATTGTGCGATTTGGAGTCACGATCGATCCTCCCTACTTCGACATTCGCGGACTGCTGCGGCTAGTGAATGACGTTATCGCGGCTCGGTGACCAAGCAATCGCTCCCCCACTTCCGTGACGAGAGATTTTTGAGAGAGGGTGCAAAGCCTGAGGTTCCTAAACTTTCTTATGGGGAGAGACGAGATTTGTCGGTAGCGGAAGGAATTCGGTAAGATGATTGGCGGGATTTGATGTGAAAGGGAGGAACGGAAAATGAGCATCGCGACAGGAGAAACGGCGCCAGATTTTACGTTGATGAATCAGGAGAAGAAGGAAGTGAAGCTGTCGGATTTCGCGGGGAAAAAGAATGTCGTACTGGTGTTTTATCCGCTGGACTGGAGCCCGACTTGCACGAATGAGCACGCGTGCATTGTGAATGACATGAGGTCGTTCGATACGCTGGACGCGGAAGTACTGGGAGTGAGCGTGGACAGCGTGTGGTCGCACAAAGCATACGCGGAGAAAATGGGGATTAAGTATTCGCTGCTGGCGGATTTTCAGCCGCGCGGGGCAATGAGCGAAAAATACGGTGTGTATCTGGCGGATAAGGGGATCACGGGACGGTCGATCGTGATCGTGAACAAGGCGGGAAAGGTAGCGTGGAAGAAGGACTACGACATTCCGGTGGTTCCGGATTTGAAGGAAGTGGCGGCGGCGCTGTCGCAGGTGAAGGCGGCCACGGCTTAAGACGAAGAAATGAAGTAACGAAGCAACGAGAAAAAGAAAAACTGAACGCAGGGGCAGAGTTCACACAGAAGAGAAGGAAAGCGGGCTGGCGATTGCCGGCCCGTTTTTATTCCTGGGCGATTACTTGGGCTCTGTTGGAAAGGAAGAGGCGGAGAGAGAACGAACGAAGATAACGAGTTGCCAGCGCTGCTCTTCGGTGAGGCGCTTTTTGAAGGCGGGCATTGGTTTTCGGCCCTGGCTGATTTGGTAAAAGATTTCGCCATCGGTGACGCCGTTCATGCGATTGGCGTCGGCGAGGCTTGCGGGTGACGGGTAGTACGAGGCAGCATCCGGGCCGTCACCTTTCCCGGTCTGGCCATGACAATTGGCACATTTATCGAGATAGATCGAGCGGGCGGCGGCGAGGGCTGCTGGAGAAGATTGGATGGGATTCTTGCGCAGCTTCGCGGCTTCCGGAACTGCCCAGGGGCGGTTCTGATAAAGAGCGACGATTATGACGGTGCAAATAAGGGCGAGGAGAACGGCGAAAACGAGTTTGCGGAGTTGGAGTGCGCCCGGCGAGTTGGTTGCGGTAGACAGGAGGAAATTTTCGCATATGCGTTTAGAAGAAAGAAAAAGATTTTACACCGAGGGCGCAGAGACACAGAGGACGCAGAGAAGAGAGGAAATACAGAAACCTGGGCCGGAGCTACCGGCCGCGAAAGATTAGCCAGAGGAGTTCGGCGTTGAAGAAGAGGATAGCGGCTGCGACGATCCAAGCGATGACGACGGTAAAGCGGGAGTTGGTGAACTCGCCCATTTTTTTGCGGTTGCCGGTGAACTGTATGAGCGGGATGACGGCAAAGGGCAACTGGAAGCTGAGAACCACCTGGCTGAGAATGAGGAGCGACGTGACCTTGTTTTCTCCGGCGATGCCGATGACCAGAACAGCGGGAAGAATGGCCAAGGAGCGTGTGATGAGGCGGCGTAACCACGGCTTGAGACGAATCTGCAGAAAACCTTCCATGACGATTTGACCGGCGAGAGTGCCGGTGAGCGTGGAGTTCTGGCCGGAGGCGAGCAGGGCGCAGGCGAAGACGGTGCTGGCAAGGCTCACGCCGAGGACGGGACTGAGAAGTTTGTAGGCGTCGGCGATTTCCGCGACATTGTGGAGGCCGTGAGTGTGAAAGGCGGCGGCGCCGAGGATGAGGATGGCGGCGTTGATGAAGAGGGCGAAACCGAGGGCCAGGGTGGAATCGAAGATAGCATAGCGCATGGCTTCGCGGCGGTCGCGAACGGAAGTGCCGAACGCGCGCGTCTGCACGATGCTGGAGTGGAGATAGAGATTGTGAGGCATGACGGTGGCGCCGAGGATGCCGATGGCGATATACAGCATGTCTCGATTGCGAAGGATTTCGACGGTGGGGATGAGGCCAATGGCGGCTTCGCGCCAGATGGGATGGGAGAAAAAGATTTCGTAGGCGAAGCAGCCGCCGATGGTGGCGATGAGAGTGACGACGAAAGCTTCGATGATGCGGAAGCCGCGGCCCTGCAAGGCGAGGACGATCAAGACGTCGAGTCCGGTGATAATCACGCCGGCGAGAAGCGGAAGGCCGAAGAGTAGTTTGAGGGCGACGGCGGAGCCGAGAACTTCGGCGAGATCGCATGCGGCGATGGCGATTTCGCAGATGATCCAGAGCGCAACGGAAGTGCGGCGAGAATAGTGTTCGCGGCAAGCCTGCGCCAGATCGCGGCCCGTGGCGATGCCGAGTTTTGCGGAAAGCGCCTGGAGAAACATCGCCATGAGATTGCTGATGAGAATGACGCTGAGAAGCGTGTACCCGAATTTCGACCCGCCGCCGATGTCGGTCGCCCAATTGCCGGGGTCCATATAGCCGACGGCGACGAGGTAACCGGGACCGGCGAAAGCCAGAACCTTGCGAATCCAGGAAGCAGTGTGGGAGATGGGGATGGTGCGATGGGACTCGGGGAGAGACGGCAAACTCGCGGGAGGGCGCGGCTCCGAGGGAACGGCCGATGTGGAATCCGCGCCGGAGGCGGGTTCGGCTTCGAGTTGGGGAGGAAACGCAGGTGACATATTTTTTGTTAACTAGGGTAAATGTTCATACTAAACTAGCTTTAATAAGAGCGCTTGTCAATAGGACTGAGGGAAATTGTTCCATCTCCCGGGGCGCCGCCAAACGCGGGAGTCTGGTGTGAACGAGCGCAACAAGAAGGGCTGTGATACCTTCGGAGAAGAAGTGCAGCGGGCAGACGACTAAGGGAGATGACGATGGAAGAGCAGCGGCCGGTGCCGGGGCAAGTGCAGATCAAAGCGGACGAGAAAGAGTTGCAGGGGCAGTACAGCAATTTGGTGATGCTGCACCACAATTTGGAAGAGTTCACACTGAATTTCATTTACATTTTTCCGAACGCAGCGCAGGGGAAACTGCTGGGCAGCATGATCGTAAGTCCGGGGCATGCGAAGCGGATTTGGCGGGCGCTGGGAGAAAATATCTCGCGGTATGAGGGGCAATTCGGGACGATCAAAGAAGCGCCAGAGGGCGGCGTTCCGCCGACACCAAACGTGGGATTTGTGCAGTAAAGGCTAGATTAGAGATTAGAGGCTGGAAGTTAGAGGTTCGAAGCGGCGGCGGATAGCCGTGTCTTGTGCAGGCGGCAGGGCGTGATAAACTGTTTGCCTGCGTCGTAAAAAGGGCCTGTAGCTCAGGTGGCTAGAGCGCGCCCCTGATAAGGGCGAGGTCGGTGGTTCAAGTCCACCCAGGCCCACCATTTCCAAACACTCACAGAGACCGGAATTCCGTGCGGCGAACTCGCGTTCATTCGTAGCGAAGAGCGACGATGGGGTCGACGCGCATGGCGCGGCGCGCGGGAACAAAACACGCGGCGAGAGCGACCACGACGAGAAGCGCGACGACGGATAAAAAGATGAGCGGATCCGACGCGCTTACGCCATAAATCAAAGTCGAGAGAAGGCGGGTCATGGCGAGGGCCGCGATGATGCCGAGGACCACGCCTGCCAAAACAAGTTTTAAACCTTCACCCAAAATCAGCCGGAGGACGTCACCAGGATGGGCACCGAGCGCCATGCGCACGCCGATTTCGCGCGTGCGTTGCGAGACGGCGAAAGAAATAACGCCGTACATGCCCACGCTGGCCAGGACCAGAGCGAGGGCGGCGAAAAGCCCCAAGAGAAACATCATGAAACTGCGGAGTGCAAGAGAGTGGGAGAGCACTTGCTCCATGGAGCGTATCGAGCCGGTCGGAACAGTCGGGTCAACGGCGGCGATGGCAGTGCGCACGGAATTGCTGAGGCTGAGAGGATCGACATTGGAGCGGACAAGAACGATTCGCGGGAACCAGCCCTCGAAAAGCGCGGACGTGCCGTAGGATGCCTGCGCGGCGGGAATAAAAGTGGTGGGAACCGCAGTTTGGTCGAGGCGGGACTTCACGTCGCCGACTACGCCTATGATTTCGCAGGACGTTTTGCCGAGAAAAATGTGCTCGTCGATCGGACTGCTGCTGGGAAAGTGTTTGCGGACGAAGGCCTGGTTGACAATGACGACTTTGTCGGCCGTCTCGGAATCCGCTCCGGAAAATGTGCGGCCCTGACGCAGCGGAATACCCATCGCACGGAAAAAGCCGGGCGTGATCTCACGGTAGTCAACGCTGTACCAATCGGGCGAATTGGGCATGCGGACTCCGTTATTTCCACCGCGCTCGAGCGGCAGGCCGGCGGCGATAACAGCGGCGGCATCCACGCCGGGAATGGCCTCGAGACGCTGAACGATGGCGCGATCAAACGTCGCGATTTGAGGTTCGGAATTGTAGTTCGAGCCTATCAGCCAGAACTGCGCGGAAAGGATGCGCTGAGGATTGAAGCCCGGATCGGTGTGAATGAGTTTTGAGAATGTAGCGATCATGAGGCCGGCGCCGGTGAGCAGGATAACGGAGAGAGCGAATTCGCCAATGATGAGGAGCTGACGCAAGCGTGCGCGGCCGGGGGCGGCGCTGGAGCGGCCGGCGCCTTCCTTGAGGGCTTCGTTGATGCCGGTCCTACTGGCTTCGAGGGCTGGAGCGAGGCCGAAGAGAACTCCCGTCAAGAGCGATACGAAGAAAGTGAAGGCGAAAACCCAGCCATCGAGATGCACGTCAGAGACACGAGGCAGATTGACGGGTGCGAGCGCCACGAGGGAACCAAGGCCAAGGTAAGCCACGAGCAAGCCGAGCGCGCCGCCGGCGAGCGCGACGAGCATGGATTCAGTGAGCAACTGCTGAAAGAGGCGGCCTGGAGATGCGCCCATGGCGATGCGCACGGCAATCTCGCGACCGCGCAAACTGCCGCGGGCGAGGAACAGATTGGCAACGTTCGCGCAAGCAATCAGCAGCACGAAGCCGATGGAGCCGAGCAGCAGCAACAGGACGGAACGGACGTCAGCGCCGATCATTTGCAGGTACGGCCGGAAACTGATGTTGAGTTCCTTGCCAACCACACCAGGGAATTCGCGGCGGAAATCCTGCGTGACGATATTCATTTGCGCCTGAAGCTGGGCGGGAGTGGTGCCTGGTTTGAGACGAGCGAGGACACCGATGTTTTCTCCGCTACCGGCTGTCTTGGCGACGAGTGCGAGAGGCGTCCACACATCCGCTGAACCGCTGTTGGGAAGATCGGTGGCCACCGCGATGGCGGCAAAATCGCGCGGCATCACGCCGATCAGCATGAAAGGTTCGCCATTCAGCAGGATGTTGCGGCCGATTAGCGCGGGATCGGAGGCGAAGCGGCGCACCCAGAGGTTGTAACTGATAATGGCAACGCGCTGTCCATCGCCGGCGTTATCCTCGGGAGTAAAGTCGCGGCCGAGGGCGGGGTGGATTCCCAAGACGCTGAAGTAAGAGGAATCAACGGGCATGCCGCGCAAGTGTTCGGCGGCATTTCCGACCGCCAAGTTGTAGCCGACAGAAGTGTAGCCGGCGATATTCTCGAACGGCTGTTTGTAGGTCTGCAGCTGCTTCAATTCGCGAGAATCGAGATCCATTTCATCGCTCTGCTCTTTGTAGCTTTCCGCGAGCTCGACGATGCTTTCGGGATGAGGGAATGGAAGGGGGCGGAGGAGGACGCCGTAGACGATGGTGAAGATGGCGGTAGTTGGCGCCGATGCCGAGAGCGAGCGTCAGAATGGCAACGAGAGTGAAAGCGGGAGATTTTGCCAGAGACGCGGAGGCCAAATCGAATGTCTTGCCAGAGGTTAGTCATCGAACACCTCGCGGGACGCCAAGTTTGGGCGGATGGATATGGAACCAGTTATACACCGGTCCTTAGCTAGAAGACGACGAATCCAGGAAAAGGTTACCGGCGAAGGAGTTGACGAGCTCGGGGCGTTTCGTCGAGTAGCACGGTGGCAAGAGGCGAGATTATTGAGCCTCGCCAAATATAGAGTCGTGCGAGTCACTGAAAAAAGCGGCAGCAGAGCTGCCGCAGTCCAGGTCGCTACTTCGCAATATTATGCGGGACGCGGTAAGGGTCACGATCTGTTCTAAGGCCTCGGCAGACGATTGGGAGGAGCACATTCTCTGCGACAAAATCCAAGTTGGCCGTAGCTCTTCCCTCCCCCGGTTTTTTTGTAAGCGTTGATTCTAATTGGTTTAGATTTTCTGTAAGTTGATTAGAATCAGCACTTGCGGGCGTTTATGTAGGTGTTGATTTTAAAGAACTTATGGGTATGCATCGTATGGGATCGAAGTTCCTCCGTTGGAAGCAGGTCAGCGCTGCCTTTGAGAACATGGCGGGCGTTGCTCTGGAACCAAGGGAAAAGACTGCAGGGCTCGTCTGAGCGCAACATATGGCGGACTGTGCTAGTTTGCCGAATTGCGAGGTTGTACATGGGGAGCACAGCCAGGATTGGCTGTGCCACTGCACTTGCCAGGAAATAAAAAAACGGCAGCTTGGCTGCCGCACAGAACTTCACAATTCTGGATGAGACAATTATAGCAATGCGGCGTGCTATATCCACTGGCCGGAAGGCCAGCCTGAAGCCGGGAGTCTTGCGAAGGCTTTCTTAGAAGAATCGCGGCGCGGCGGCCATTTTCTGACTCTAATGACCCGATGGTTTGCCGTCTGGAGGAGGCGGCATGGGCGGAGGGGTGAATTTGGAGTCGTCGACGGGGAGGTTCTGCTGGACTCGGTCGATCTGAATAGTGAAGCGGTTGCCGGGGCGAGCGAGGGTCCAGCGGTAAGGAATCGTGACGCCATCCGCGTCGCGATAATCGGCGTAGTCGATCTGCGTGGGATTGCGGCCGAGAGCGGTTTCCGCGTAACGCACAAGGCGGAGCAACAAGCCGGATTGCTGATCAAAGTAGAGACGCAAAGGCGGCTGGCCTTCGTTGTGGCCGACGACCAGATAGGTATTGTGGCCGTCGATTTTCTCTCCCGGAATGCACCGTAAATTTCGCATAGAGAGTTTTGACATGCGAGGGGAAATAAATGTCGGCGTCGATGCGCACGGCGTCGTTCTCCGCGGCGGACATCAGGTGCGCGTGCCCATTATTGCTCAGCCAGCCCTGCTTTCCATCGAAAGCGGTGATGCTCTCGCCATTGGGCATATGCATGATGGAGATGCGCTTGTCCGGGGCTTTCGAATAGACCTCGATAGGAAGCTGGTGACCGTTAGCGGCGATTTCGCCTTTCTCCACGCGGCTGGTGACTTTCAGAAGCGCAGCTTCACCGCCGATCCCGTTGAGATATTTATCGAGGAGCTGATCGGCGGGAGGCAGGACGGGTTTCGCCTCGGCGGCGGGATTGCCTCGTTCGGCTTCGGGCTTGGGCTCCTCATCGCTAATGATGGGAGTGCCGACGGGCTCGGAGGCGCCACGATGGCAGGAGTAGCAGGTGACTTCGAGGTGGCCCTTGAAATTGTCCTTATCGATGGCGAATTCCATTTGCATCATTTTGCGCGCGGTGAGTTTCGTTTTTTTGTCGTCCTTGTCGAATACCATTTTCTGGCCTTCGCGGACGTGGCAGAACTCGCATTCGACGCCGAGAGAAGCGGTGATGAACTGCATGGTGGGGAAAATCTGATCGGCGGGAACGTCCTTGAGGACCTTGAGATTCTTGAATTCGTCCCCGGCGAGCTTGGGATGGGCGGGCGCAGGCGGAGCGGTGGATTGCGCTTGCGCTCCGACGATGGCCAAGCCTGCTGACAAGGCTAATCCACAAAAAACAAAAGTGACGTTTCGGCGATTTGAGATCATCCTCAACCCCTTGGACAAGTATTTTGCGAGGAAAAGTGTATCAGAAAGAGGTATGAATCCGCGCGAACGAAAATTCTTGCGGAGAGGTCAGGCGGAAAGATCGCCGCGTTTGGCGAGAGCGGTGATGCGGTCAGCGGCGCGGAAGGCGAGCGCCTCGATGGTCAGCGTGGGCTGGCCGCGGCCGGAGGTGACCAGGCTGCTGCCGTCACAGAGGAAAAGGTTCTTTACGTCATGCGTCTGATGATCGGAATTTATGACGGAGGTTTTCGGATCTTTCCCCATCCGGCATGTGCCGAGCAGGTGCACGCTGAATTGCTGTTCCTGAGCAGGGTAGGACCACACTTTCCGCGCGCCCGCGGCGTCGAGAAGCTGGGCCGCGCGAACATTGAGCCAGTTGCTAAGCTTAATGTCGTCGGGATGATCTTTATACGTCATGCGAAGCGCAGGAAGGCCCCAGGCATCTTTCAAATCGGGATCGAGCGAGAAGCTGTTGTTCGCAACGGGAAGCGAAGTGCCGTGGCAAAAGATTTCGACGGTACGCGTGAAATTGTGGCTCAAAACATCCTTGAAGCCCTGGCCCCATCGCGGAGTGCCTGGCGGGAGGCTGCCCATGGCGAAACCGATGGGCGTGGCGTCGAAGCGCGCGTCAAGCCCTCCGCCGCCGCGGAAGCCGACTTTATCGGGGTCGAGCTCATAAAAATCATGAAGGATGCGGCTAACTGCAAAACCCTTGTAGTCGTTCAGGGGATGTTCGAAAACACCCATGGAGATCGCGCTGCTGTTAAACATCAAATGCTTGCCGACAATGCCGCTGCGGTTGGCGAGGCCATCGGGGAATCGCTTGTTGGCGGAGAGCAAGAGCAGGCGCGGAGTTTCCGCACCGTTCGCGCAGACAACGACTGCTTTGGTTCGCTGGCGCTGGACGCTGCGTTTTTCGTCGAAATAAACGGCGCCGGTAGCGCGGCCATTGGCATCCAGCTCGATGCGGTGCACGTAGGAGTTCGGGCGAATTTCGCAGCGGCCGGTTTTTTCCGCCATGCGAATGGCGGTGGCGAGTGAACTCGATTTCGCGCCCACTTCGCAACCGAAACCGAGACAAAAACCGCAATTGATGCAGGCGCTGCGTCCCGGACGCGGCTGGGAGAGAATCGCCATAGGAGCGGGGAAGGGATGCCAGCCAAGCTTGCGAGCGGCTCGCTCGAAAAGCACGCCAGAAGATTTCACCGGAAGCGGAGGCATGGGATAAGGCTTGGAACGAGGAGGATCGAATGGACTCGCGCCGGCCTGGCCGGAGATACCGATCTCCCATTCTACTTTCGTGTAGTAAGGCTCGAGGTCGGCGTAGGTGATGGGCCAGTCGGCCAATTCCGCGCCAGCGACGGGGCCCACATTGCTGACTTCCGTGAAATCAATTTCGTGGAAGCGCCAGAAATTCGCGGTGAAATGAACACTGGTGCCGCCGACAAGACGGCCGTAGGCGACGACGCGCTGAGGCTTGGCTTTCTCGTCCGGCGTTTTGCGGAAGGTGCTGGGCTGAAGCTCGGGATGATTGGTCAGGAGGTTCTGGTTGAAAACCTTGATTTCGTCGTGAACAAAATCTTTCTCGGTGAGGTAAGGGCCCTGCTCCAACACGACAACGCGAAAGCCGTTGCCGGATAATTCTTTGGCAAGAATGCCGCCGGCCGCGCCGGAACCGATGATGACGAAGTCGACCTCGTCGGAGGTGTTGTATTTGGGTTGTTCGGAGGTCATGATTTGGTTTTGTGCGTGTCCGAAAGATTCGGCTGCCAGCCAGGATAGTCCTTGTCATAGTAACCAAACGGCGGCTGGAACATGTGGTCGGGATCCCGGCCGATCACTTTCCAGCCAACGCCATCGTGATTGCCGCGCTTATCGGAATCGGGGTCGATCAGAAAACCGGAGATGGTATCGACGCGTATTGTTTCGAAAAAAGATTGGGCTGCGACGCGGGAACGGAACGGCCGTCTGTTCCCGCCGGCGGACTGTTCATCCAGGGACTGGAGGATCTGATCTTGCTGCTCGGGAGTGGCGGCGGAAAATTTCTTCGTGCCCGGGAACATTTCGCGGACTCTAGCCTGTAGTTCGGGCAAACCTTCTTCGTAAAGCTTCTGATTGGTCTTTGCAAAAGTGACGAGAGCGCGGTCGATGAAAAATACGACGCCAGCTTCGCGTGCTCCGGGGGTATCGGTCGTGGGAATAATGCGGGCCGAGACGGAATCGACTTCCGCGGCTTGTTCGGGAGAAAAAAAATCAAATTTGGGCGGCCCAGCGGACTTTGCGGCCTGACGCGCGAAAGTGGCGGCCGAGAGCATGGCGGGCCAGTGCGCGGATACCCACGCGGCGGACATTCCCGCCAAGCCCTGCGAAAGAATTTCCCGGCGCGAGCGAGTGTTCTTCATAAAATGGGGAGCCAAATCCGAACGCAGTGAATGTATGCTGTGAAGCGCAGAGGGTCAAGAGCAAATCAGCCAAGGACAGGAGTAATTCAGGCCGAATTGGCCGGCGTGATTGCAGAGTATTGCAAGCCAGTGTACGATTTTGTTCACCCAGGGGAAAAATCAAACTTCGGATTGGTTGCAGCAAAAGAATGGCTACGATTACAGGCGCGATAGGAACGGGGAGCAAGTGGCTGCTCGACAAGATTGTCGGCGTACTGGCCGCGACGGGCGTCAACCCCAATTTTCTGACCTTTCTCGGCCTAGTGGTGAATTTCGTCGCGGCGGCCAATTTCGCGCTGGGGAATTTCCGGATTGGCGCACTGATCATTTTTTTCGCGGGCTTCCTGGATATTCTGGATGGGCAAGTGGCGCGCCGCCAGAACCGCGTGACGGCCTTCGGCGCCTTCTACGATTCGACGCTCGACCGCTATGCGGATATGGCGCTATACATGGGCCTGCTCGTGTACTACTCGGTGAGCGGACGGACGCCATACGTGGTGCTGGCGGCGGTAGCTACGGCGGGGTCGGTGATGGTTAGCTACGCCAGAGCGCGCGCGGAGTCGCTCATCCCGCTCTGCAAAGTCGGCTTCATGGAGCGGCCGGAACGGCTGGTTTTGCTGATCATTGGCGGCCTAATGAACCGGATGGGCGCGGTGCTTTGGGTGATTGCAGTGGTCTCGACGATCACGGTGATTGACCGCATCGTATTCACATGGCATGAAACAAAAGCAGGCCGTATCATTCCCTGGATTAAACTGCCTTCGTAATCCACTGCTCTACGCTTCGTCGCTGGCTCAAAAAGCTATGTTTGCGGTTTTCCGAATGCTGCTTCAACAGGAGCAGAAATGATTTCGCGCACGCGCTCTCGAAGAGCGGATACTTCTCGTTTGGTCATTCCTCTTGTCTCGATCGTGTCATGGAGATGGACGGTGATGGTCGCCGGCCAAAGCATCCAGTGGCCGGTGCGATGATGGTTGATGGAACCAACCAAGCTGACAGGGACAATCGGAATGCCCAACTGCTGCGCCACGCGGAAACCACCGTCCTCGAATTGATCAACGTGGCCATCGCGACTGCGCTTCGCTTCCGGAAAAATGATCAGGCTGGTGCCGCCGTCGATGGCGTCCTGCGTGAGCCGCCACATGCGCTTGAGATCGGAAGGACGGCGCACATCCGGGACAGGAACATTTCCGAAGCGCTTCATGAGCCAGCCATAGGCGGGGATTTTGAAGTGGGATTCCAGTTCCCAGCCACGGACGTATTGCGGGATGGCGCAATACAGCATGAAAGGATCAAAGAGATTGACGTGATTCACCATGAAGAAGCAGGTGCGGTGAGGATCGAAACCGGGCGAGCGAATTATTTGCAAGCCCGCTCCCGAGAGAAAAACAATGCGGCGGCAGAAGCCGCGCTGAAGCCAGTCGTGCCTGTGGGGGTCCAGGAAGATTCCGAGGAAGACGAGAGTTGGTGCGACCAGGAAGAAGTGCAGGCCGCTCAAAATCCAGAGAAACGCGCTGCGAAGGACAAGCAGGCCGCGCTTCATATATAGATGTCCACGGCAGCGGGAAGAACGTCCAGGGAAACGCACTCGAGTGCAGCGATCTCGCCGTCGATGAGCACGTCCACCGGAACTCGTGTGCCGAACTCGATGCGGCGGACGGCGCGGCGCGAAGCCAACGGGTGTTCGATGTGCGTGCCGTCATAAAGCTTGGGGAGCATGCGCAGCAATCCGATGCGTCCGATGGGCCCCCAGCGGACAAACTCGATCAGGCCGTCCGTGGGATCGGCCCGGGGTGCGATGAGCATCGTGCCACCGGTAAATTTGCTGTTGTTGAAGGAAAGAAAGAGGCAGCGGGTCTCGTCCCAATCTTTATCCTCGTCGCAACGCAAACGAAAAGCGCGGCGTCGCAACTGCACAACGCGCACAAACACGCCAAGCAGATAACCAAGATAGCCAAAGGGCTTGAAATAGCGATTGGTCAAGGCGCCCACGTCAGCGGTGAAGCCCAAGCTGAGAAGGTTGAAAGAATAGATCTCTCCCTTTGCATGCGTCAGGCGAAGAAGATCGATGCGTCGCGTTCGACCCTCGATCAGGGCTTGAAGAGAGGCTTCGGCGCCTTCCGTCGTGAAATCCCGCAGAAAAGAATTGCCTGTTCCGAGAGGTAGAAAACCGAGAGCGATGCGTTCCTTGCCGCGGGCGCGTTCATAAACGCCGTTCAGAATTTCATGGGCTGTGCCGTCTCCGCCGACGGCGATGAAGCGGCGATAGCCCTGTTGGTAGGCTTCGCGGGCCAGTTCGACGGCATGTCCAGGCCCGGTGGAAGCAAGCACGTCGATATTCAGGCCCTTATCGCGAAGGCCAGCGAGGGCCGGTCCGGCAAGCTTGGCCGATCGGCCGCCACCGGCGGCAGGGTTGACGATAGCGAAAAAGTGATCTTTCAAAGACGCCTTAGTGCCTTCAACGAAATGCCCTGACTAACTTTCACTACAAGGGCAAAAACGCAGTGGCGCGATCGTACTTCGCAAGCTGCTCTGCAAGCGCGTTCCTCTTTATCTTCAAAGAAGCGGTGCGCGGAAAATCCTCGTTGAACAAGAGCACACCGTGAATGCGCTTGTAATTCAGCAGTTTGTTGTTACGCGCGGAAATCTCGCGGCGTAATTCCTCAGAATAAGTTTGGCTGGGCTCGAGATGCAGCGCAAGCAGGAGCTGTTCGCCGAGCATAGAGCGCTGTGGCCAAATGTAGTTGGCAGCGAAGACGCAAAATTCCTTCACGGGGAGGCTTTCGAAAGCCGCTTCAATGTCCTCGGGATAGATGTTTTTGCCTTCCGCAGTGACGATCATGTTTTTCTTGCGTCCAAAGAGCTGCAAGTGACCTGTGGCATCGAAGCGGCCCAGATCGCCCGTCATCAGCCATCCGTCAACGACGGCCTCGGCGGTAAGCTCGGGCTCGTTGAGGTAGCCGGACATGATTGTTTTGCTGCGGACGGCGACTTCGCCGATGCCCTCTGCGGTTGGACTGAGGATGCGAACCTTCATCCCGGGGAGAGGCTTGCCGACGGTATCCGCGCGGAAGGGCTTGAGATCGTTGACAGTGATGGCCGTACCAGCTTCGGTCAGGCCATAGCCGTTGGCGACGGGGATTCCAAGATCGTAAAAAAATTGCAGTGTCTGGGGCTCGGTGAACGCGCCGCCGACGATAATGGTGCGTAGTTCGCCGCCGAAAGGGTCGTGGACTTGTTTGAGCAAGCGGCGGCTGAGACCGAGTCGCGGCATGGTTTTCGTGAATGCTTTATTGACGGCAACGAGGGCGTTAAACACTCTGCGCTTGCCGGGCGGAAGCGCGTCGAAACGCGCCTGCAAGCCCCTCTGAAGATTTTTCAGCACCAGCGGGACGAGACTAACGTAAGTGATCTTGTATTTTGAGAACGCCTCGCGCACATATTCCGGCCGCAGCGTGCGCAGATGCACGACGGCCGCGCCGCAAACAAAAGGCCCGAAGAAACCAACCATGAAGTCGATGGCGTGATTCGTGGGCAAAATGCTGAGGTAGCGTACGCCCGGCGCAAAAGGATAAATCGAGGTGAGCGCGACACACTGCTCAAGATAGTTTTCGTGCGTCATCATGCAGCCTTTGGGGCGGCCGCCGGTACCCGAGGAATAGACGATGCACGCCACATCCGCGCGCGCGCGCGGAATGAAAACCGGTTCGCAGCTGCCCTGAAAGTCTTCCCAGCGCTGGGCGCCGGCGAGATCGGCCTTGGCGGGCGCCTCAGTCACCAGAATGGTGCGCAGATTGGCTGCCGAGGCACGGCCCGCAGTCATGCATAATTGCCGCCAAATAGGATATTCGGTGACCAGAACTCTTGCGCCAGAATGTTTGAGGAGGTGCCATTGTTCATCGGGAGTGAGCTTGTAGTCGAGAGGAACCAGAACGCCGCCGGCATAAAAAACCGCGTAAGCGGAAATCAGCCACTTGGACTGATTCGTCATGATGATGCTGGCGCGATCGCCACCGGCGAAGCCTGCGTCATGCAGAGCTCTTGCGAGCGGATGCGCACGGTCTTTAAAGTCGCGGTAAGTTAGCCGCTCCTTTTCTCGCTCGCGGTCGGCCTCAATCAGGCAAATTTCGCTTGCGAATTGTTCCAGCGCATCCTGCAGAGCCGCGCCGATGGATTGGTATTTGGAAAGGTCCAGCATTACAAGCGGGATTGAATCCGCGAGGCAAGGGTGCGGAAGTCGCTTACGCCTTGCACTTCATAATCGGGCAATTCGATACCGAAATGGTTTTCGAGGCGGCTGAGCATCTCAAGCGTTTGAAGGCTATCGATGCCGAGCTTTCTGAAGAAATCGTCTTCCGGGGCGAGCGAGCCCGCGGGCACGTTGAAGTGCTTCGACGCCAAATCGAGTACTTCCTGGGTGGTTTGCTCAAGCGTGCGCATGGAAGTCTAAATTTACCATTTTCCGGACAAAGAAAGAAAATGCCCTGTCAGCCGAAGCACCCAGCCGACTCCGGCGCGGTCCCTAAGGGAGATACGGCATCGCGTCGGCGGACTCGACGAATTTCTTGAGCGCGGCCATGACAGCCGGGCGCGAGAAAAGTTCGCAGAAGAGGTCGATTTCGCGGCGCAGGTCGTCGTGAGGGACAGGCTTAATGAACCTTTTCGCAGCCGCGCGTGCGACGCCGTCAAATTTTATGATTTGAGCCGCTGTAGCGCGTGCGATGCGAAGCGACTCTCCCTCCGCGGCAAGCTGCGCGACCAGGCCAACGGATTGCGCGCGAGCGGCATTGACGCTGCGGCCCGTCAAGAGGAGATCGCGGATAAACGCGTTGCCGAGATCGCGCTTCAGGCGCGGTATGCCGCCGAAACCCGGGATCAATCCCAGGCGCAACTCGGGGAATGCAAAGCGCGCCATCTTGTCGGCCACGATGATGTCGCAGGTAAGCGCGAGCTCGAAGCCACCACCAAAGCAGACGCCGTGAACGGCCGCGATGGTCGTGAACGGCGCATCGTCGATGGCATTAAACACCGCATGGATACGCTCAATAAACGCCCGGACGCCCGAGAGACGATCTTTCCCAGAAAGCTGTTCGGCGCCACGATAAAGCTCGCGGAGGTCGGCGCCGGCAGAAAATCCGTGCCGACGGTTGCTTGAGATGATGCAGACCGCGGTTTCCGGAATCAACGCCGGAAAAGCGGCGACAAACTGCTCGAGTTCCGCAAGCATGGCCGTCCCGATTTCGTTGGCAGGCTCGTGGTCGAGCGTTAATTCGATCACCGCTTGCCGCCATTCCCAGCTAAGGGCTTTGCCGGTGAACGACTTCACGCCTGGCTCCCGGCAGCCGCTTTACTTTCGCGCGTATTGGCATACATGGCATCGATTTCCGCCGCGAATCGCGCGTTTATGACGTCGCGGCGCAATTTGCCCATGACAGTCAGGAGCCCGCTCTCGGGCGTTAGACTATCAGCGAGCACGGTGAAATTGTGAATCTGACGATAGTGAGGAAGCTCGCGGTTCAACTCATCCAACGCGGGTTGCACGGCCGCAAGCTCGATCGCGCCAGTGATGAGGGCGCACAGATAACCGTGACCATTGCCAATCACGACTACTTGCTGCGCGCTTGGAAGCAGCCGGGCCAGTCTCTCTTCGAGGGGTTCGGGCGTAATCTTGTGGCCCGAATTGAGCACGATCAGATTTTTGATTCGCCCGATGATGCGCCAACTGCCGCGCACATTCGTTTCGCCCTGATCACCGGTGTGAAACCATCCGTCTTGCATTACGCGCGCCGTCTCCTCCGGACGGTTCCAATAGCCCGGGAAGATATTCGGTCCGCGCACCAAAATCTCTTCGTTTTCGCCGACTTTCATCTCGATGCCATTCACCGCCGTGCCTACGTACCCGGGTTCCACGGGAACGCGAGGATCATCCAGCGTGCAGATGGCGGTCGTTTCCGTGAGGCCGTAAGCTTGCAACACTGGAATACCCAGCATCAGGAAAAATTGCTGCGTATCGGGGGCGAGCGGCGCCGATCCGCAAATCAGAATGCGAATATTCGGCCCGAAGCGTTCTTTGATTCTGCCGAAAATAAATTTGCGACCGAGAGCCAGCCAGAAGGCATCCATCGCACGCCCGCGGCCCACGTGTTTGCGCAGCCACGCCTCGCGCGCCTTTGCGTATAACGACCGAATTAGCGCGGACCTCTTCGAGAGCGCTTCTTCGACGCCGCGGCGCACGCGTTCGAGAAGCGTTGGCACATTCAAGAAATAATGCGGAGAAGCGAGGCGAATTTCGTCTGCGAGTTTGCTTAGATCGGTGGACAACGTCAGAACACTCTCGCGCGAGAGACAGGTGAGCAATAGGATCCACGAAGCCGCAAAACTGAAGGGCCCATAATGAAAGACGCGGTCGGGTTCGTGCGTTGCGCCCATGAGCAGATCGAACCGCTCGCGCGTGCAAGAGAGCATGTGCGTCACGTTGCCGACGTTCAGACAAACGCCTTTGGGTTCTCCGGATGTTCCGGACGTATAGATGATAGTGGCGAGATCCGCATCCTGGCGAAGGTTCGGCTCCTCGAGCGCCGGCGCATCCGCTGCGGCCTCTTGCAAAACCTCATCAAACAAGACTAGCCTTCGCGCATTCGACCATTGGGGCGGCAAGGCTCTCGCCACAGGCTCGCCCAGCGCCGCATCGCTAGTGAACAGGAATTGCGGGAGACAATCTTTCATCATCGCCGCAAGTTCCGCCGGCGCCTGCCTCGCATAAAGCGGCACGACGATAATGCCCTCGGCAAGCAAGGCGAGGTTGAAGGCCACCCAGCGCACGGAGTTGGGCGCGAGAAGCGCGCAACGCTCCCCTGGCTGAAGTCCCGTCCGCCGCAGATGCGCGCGGACGCGCTGCACCTGCTGGAGCAATTCCCTTCCCGAAACGCTGACGAACTGTTCGCCATGAATCTCGCGCAGCACGACGCGGCTATCGGCCCGCTTCAGTTGCGCGAAAATGTCTACGAGGAAATTTGGCATAGAGGTTAGGTCCCGGCCGCGGCTGTCATCATCGCGATGCAGTCCCAGCGAGGGAATGTTGCGGGGCGGAGGTAGAAGCGTCGTAGCGTTCAGCAAGCTGCAGCAAGGTGTCGCTTAACGGCGGGAGATAATCCTCCCAGGAAAGAATTCCGGAGCGGAGCGGGAATTCCGGATACCTGCGGCGCATCGCGTCCTCGAGAAAAGTGCCCATGCGCGCCATGACTTTGAGGTTGCGGACGACGGTCTTTCCAATGCCGTCCCGCACGGAGTCCGCTTCCGCAACCAGCGTGTCCATCATCGTTATTAGCTTGGGCTCGAGATCGGGATCATCGACCGTTAGGAACAGATGCTGGTGCCCGCGCTCCCGCATGAGGTTGCGAATGCGCTCGTCCATCGTGACGCCAGCCGAAGCCACCAAGCTCGGCATGCTCGTCACAATTCCGTGATAACGCGACGAAACCATAAACGAAGAGTGGCGCAGAATGGAGACCATCTGGAACATGTCGTAATCGTCGGAAGTGAAAATCGGCAATCCCGGAAGCGCGGCGGTTATGTCGCGGCAAGCCACAGCATCCAGCCTCTCCATCGCCACGAGAATGGGAAAAACGCGGTGACGTTGGGTGAAAGATCGCAGAGCGTTGATGAACGCCGAAATGTAGTGCCTGTATTTCGCCTCGATGCCGGCTCCCGACTGAAAAAAGTACACCGTGCGGTACTGGCTGTCCTTGTACGCGCCCGTCGTGACGCGCGCGATATATTTCCCGATCGAGGCTTTCACCGGCCAGACGAATGGATGAATGGGACAAACTGCAAGAACGGGAGTTTTCTCATCCCACCCGACATCGCATAGCGCCTTGCGGCCGTAGGACGCCGGATGTGGTTCGAATGTCCACGCAGTATCCGTTCCGAGCTCCGTCGGAACTCCCAAAGAGCTGAGAAGCTTCTGCGATTCTTCGTTGCGCGTGATCACCAGGGAATCGTGCACGTAGCGCTCGCACATTTTCTCGATGAGGCGGTCCATGTGCCCCGCTTCGCCGCCATAACCGAGGGAAAGCTTGTTTTCGGCGGAAGCCAGGCCGAGCGAGCCGATCATCATCGTGGATAGGGCGTTGGCGAACTTGCTTTTGAACATCGATCCTTCGCACGCGATGACGCCGTGATTTTTCCGCACCTCCCGGAACAAAAAAGGCGGAAAGACATCCGGGAGATAAACTTGCTGCGTGCCTTCGAAGTAGCCGCGAGTGCGGTCGAAGCTCTGCGTCATCACGCTGAAGTCGACATTATCCGCACCCAGAACGTGCCGCACTTGACGCAGCATTTCCTGCACACGCACGTCGGAGCCGGTGTTTCGCGTGCCGTTGTAGCCGGCGAAGAGCAACCTCAGTTTTTCGCCCGGAGTCCAGCGCTGGCCCAGGCCAAAAACCCAGCCGAGGCGCCGGATCTCGATCAGCGCGCTGACCCAAGCCACAAGCAGAAAGTCCGTCATGCGCGAGCGCCTCCGGCCGCTGTGGATTTTTCCGGCGTATCCGTGTCTATTTTTGGCCACGGTTTTGCCGGATAACGAAACTTGTTTTCACGGCTGAATTTCAACAGGGGAAAAGCATACGTCGAAAACTTTGCCGGAGCATCTCCCAACTCGGCAACCACGCGCGAATTGTCGAAGACCGTGTTCCAATCCAAATATGGCCAGAACACTTTCAAAAGCGACGCTCCGTGCGCAACCGTGCTTTTCCGTTCCGAAAACCAATTCACCGTACCGGAAAACGCGCGGCCCATCCAGGGCCAATACGCGGGACGCCGCCAGCCACCCGCCTCTGCCAGCGCATCCGTCAATTCCTTGTAGGTCTGCGACCCCGTCCCGGACGACAAGTGATATATGCCGTGAGCCGGCTCGCCCTTCTGATGAATTGTCACGATCGCTTTACTGACGTAATTCGCCGGCACGATGTCGATTTTATCGCGAGAGCGCAGCGGAAGAACAGGCAGCCTCACCAAAACGTCGAAAGCCTGAAGCATATCGAACTGCGAAGTCTCCGCATGACGGCTGTCGCCCAGGACGATCGCGGGCCGGAAAATCGTATGCGGCACGTCGGCAAGAAGCTGGTGAATCATGTGCTCGCCGAATTTTTTTGTTCGCGCGTAGGGATCGTAGTCGGAGCGTGCCCAATCGATCGCCGCATCTTCCGTCACGACTTCGTTTCGGCGCTTCCCCGCCACGGCCACGGTGGACACATGCGAATACCGCCGCAGGCCGTTGCGGTTTTGCGCTCGCCGAGCCAACTGAATCACTTCGAGCCCGCCCCGCAGGTTAACGTTGAGGCAATGCCTTTCCGATTTGCGGTTCAGCGAGGCCGCGCAATGAATGATCGAATCGGTGGTGTCCACCAGCGCGTGATATTCGCCGTCGGAGAGGCCGAAGCGTTCGCTCGTCAGGTCGCCGCAAAAAATCCGCGCGCGGGATGAAAGGTAATCGTAAAAATCGCGAAAACCAAAATGTAATTGCAGCGACGTCCACAAGCGCTCGCGGGCTTCCTTCTGGTCCTTTGCGCGAACAAGTAGATTTAACGTGTCGCGGTGCTCGGTGAACAACCCGGCGACCAGATAACTTCCCAAGTATCCGGTCGAGCCGGTTACGAAGATCGCCATAGCGGGTCCGACGGCGTCGCAGAATTGGAAACCACTGCGGCCCGGGCACTCTCAGGAGACCAATCCAGCTCGCGGGGAGCGCGCGATTCGAGCGGACGGCCTTCCATTAAGGGATAGCACCACCGGCGAAGCGCCGGAATGTGCACGTTGATCCAATAGTCCCACCAGTCTATCGATTCGGGAGCAAAATCAAAAACTGTTTTCTCTTCGGCCGAAAGAGCCGCGGAGAGCAGCCGCGTGTTTTCGCACTCGAAGACGTGCTCATTGTGCAGAATAAACGGCTCATACAGCTCGATGAGCTTTTCGGCGCGGATTAAGTCTCGCTCCTGTTTGGCGAGGGGCGCCTTCTTCATGTGCAGCGAAACGGCGGCGCGGTTGATGCGCGAAATGACCGCTTTCTGCATCGGAATCGACAGGCGCTCGTAGCGCTGCTTGGAAACAGGAATAGTCTCGAATTTCACCTTGAGCCAGTGCTCGATTCCCTGCTGAGTCCGGTAGTGCTTGCGGTGCGCGAGGCCCGTCAACTCGATGCTGCGCCCCATGTTCACGGGATTGATCGCCGAAGTCGCCAGCTGATACAAACGCGCATGGCGCCGTGAAATTACGGCGGCCGCGATCAAAGTCATGCCGCGGCAAACCATGTCTACGGGGATCACGTCGAGGCACTTGCGTTCGTTCGAAGGCAGTTGGCGGAAATTCGTACCCAGCAGGTACGAGAGCGGGCCGGAAGTATTGATCCCCTCGTTCCAGCCAGCGAACGGTGAGCGCTCTGAACTTTCGACAATGGAGGGCCGCACAATTGCGATGGGCAGTTCGTTGCTGCTGCGCGCTAGAATCGATTCACCCAGGCTCTTGGTAAACGTATAAGTATTGGGCCAGCCCAAATGCTGTGCCCGGCGCAAGCCGATGCGCACGAGCCGGTTGCGAGCCCAGCGCAGCCGGTTCCGCTTCAAGACTCCGTCCAGCTCCGTCGCGGGCACGGCCGAAGGATCGCCGCCTCGCCCAAGCGCCTGCCGCCGAAGAGCTTTCGTGAGCTCCGGGCTTTCGGCTCGTTCTTCGACGCGACGGATCGTTTCGCCCAACGAAGCGATTTCCTTTTCGGCATCGAACGCCGGGTCGCGCGCGGGATTGTAATTGGCCTGCAAATCTTCGGTGACGCGGCCGTCGCGCATGCCCACGACGTAGCAGGTCGAGAGGTGCATCAAACCGGTGTGGCCGCACTTCCGCAGAAAGTCCAATAGATAACGCGTTGAATCCACGTTGGAGGCGAGCGCGTCGCGCAAGTCGGGATTGAAATCCGTGAGCCCCGCGCTGTTCACGACCAGATCGAGCGATTTCGCCAATCGCGTTTGAGCCGCGCCGATCTAGTCCCAGCCCCGGCAAGCCCACATCGCCTTCGACAACTTCCAATTTTTCCTCAAGCAGCGCGCCCAATTTGCGCCCGTATTTTTCCTGCAGCGTATCGAACGCCGGCGATTCTTCGATTATTTTTTGGAAGCGCTTCTGAGCGGAGGTTGTCCTGTTTCTGCGAATCAGCAGGGTAATTTTTCCGATGTTCGGAATATTCTCCAGCAGGTCCACCAGCCAGACCTTGCCGATGAATCCAGTCACGCCAATCAACATGATGTGACGGTTTGCAAGCGTTTCGCGAACTGAGAACTGGCCGGGGCGCGGGGCGCCGTCAAAAAGCGTAACGGAGGTGCTTGCGGGCTGCGCGGGGCGCTCCGCCGTCTGCACGGCGCTTTCGAGTTTCCCGGGTTGCTTGGTCCAACCAAGCTGCCGCAGCAACTTCTCGCGAGGGATGCGGCCGTCGATTGCGCCACTCGTTAGCCAGGCAAATGGTCCGCGCGGGCGGACGACAGGATCGAGCAAACGCCCGGTGGCGTGGCCGCCGCGAAATTCCATGCGGTTGGAAATAAACGATTCAACCCCAAGGTGCTGTGCGAGCGGCCGCAAAATATGATCCAGGAGCTGGCCGACGAGCACAATTCGCTCGCCGCTTTGCCCTGCTTCGAGCAATTTCTCGACAGCCTCGTGGCGAAGCTGCGGCTTCAGCACGTAGTGAAAATACTCCTCGCCGAGAAGGTCCAGCCTGTCGCGGCTGACGCCTCGCAGCAGCGTGTGCAGCAGCCTAGTGGCAAACGTCCGGTTTGCCGCATAATCTATCGGCCGGGTCACCGTCAGCCACGCCATTCCTGCGCGGCGCGCCCAGCGCTCGGCAAAACTCTGCGCGTTCCACGTAAAAAAGCCCACCGGCCGCAACGCGCCTAGCTCCAGCAAGGAACCCTCAATGCGCCAGTACGTGGCCAGGCGCGCCGCCGGTTCGCCGCTCACGCGTTTCGAGTTGGTAGCTGGGTCAGCCATTGCAGTTACATGCCACTGTTAAATGCCACTGAGAATAACGGGCCAGTGTCAGGCCGCTCTTGCAAGGTAAAGCAAATCTGCTCGGAAAGGTTGAATAATGATTCGCACCCTAAATCATTCCATTCAGGATCGAATGTCAAACCACCGACCGCCTCACACCCATGCGTGTGCCCGACCTGCGGGGTCGTCGGCTGCCTAGGAAAGTGTAAAAGTAGCATCCTCAGCGGCTTACCGCAAGCTAGCCGTCAGCTCGGGGCTGTTTTTCCCCAGCAACCCGATCGCGATGAAATGGCCCCGCAGATAGTCGGCAACCGTAGCTGTGTACATAGTTTTGGAAACAAGCTCTGGGCTCCGGTGTCTAATCCTAAGCAATGGAACCGCCGCGCCAACGAGTAAATCGTGGAAGGGCAGTCTGGGTCCCATTCGTTAGTCTTGCCCTCCTCATGGTTAGTTGCGCGAAAGTTGAATCCGTTCCACAGGTTCCCTCAGGCCCGACACGCCAGCCCGATTTGTCCGCGACTGGAAGCCTATTCTCGTGTCTTACATCCTCTTCAGGAGCGCGTGGGAAGAAGCGAACGGCGATCCTGCACGGTACTGATTGGGTTCTTGAGTCTTCGGTCCGACCTGCATGTTTCCCCGCGAGGGAAGTCGTATTTTCCGTCGAGACCGGAGGGCAGTTTAATGTTCCCGTTTTCACTGCAAGGACCCGATTGTTCGTCACAACAGACCGACTTGTCACGTATGTACGAATCGTTGACAGCTCTGGCGAAGATCAGGACATGATAGCCGTAGGATTGGTGACGAACCACAAATGCTCTAACAGAACCAGCAAAAACTGCAGGATTGTAGGCGGCGGTATCCCCCGTGTCGAGGTAACACCTTCAGACCTTCACTTCAGCCAATAGACCGAATCCGGCACGAAGGCGTTAAACACCCCAGCCATAGCGCTCGGCATGTTCCAGGGTGCGCTGCATTTCTTCGCGCAGCATCTCGGTAAAGACCGATCCGCCAATCGTGCTGGCGCCGGGCTGGGCGATATCCGGCGTCCGGTAGCCACCCGCGAGGACGCGGTGCAGCGACTGCTCGACCCAATCGGCTTCCAGCGAAAGCCCAAACGCATCGCGCAGCATCAGCGTGGCGCTGAGGATTGCTCCAACAGGGTTCGCCGAATCCGTGCCCACCAACGACGGCGCGGAGCCATGAATTGGCTCAAACAGTGGCGCACCCGTCCCAAAACTCGCCGAAGGAATCAACCCGATCGAGCCCACGAGCGCGGCAGCCGCATCGCTCAAAATGTCGCCGAACATGTTGCTCGTCAGCATCACGTCAAACTGCGAAGGCTTGAGAGTAAGCTGCATCGCCGCGTTATCCACATACATGTGCTCGAGCTTCACCGAGGTGTAGACGCCGCTCAACGCGCTCACGGTCCGCCGCCAGAGCTGCGAACTCGCCAAAACGTTGGCCTTGTCCACCGAGCAGACGCGCCGCGAGCGATTCTCTGCCCGGGCAAACGCAAACGCCGCGATGCGCTCGATCTCCGGTGTCGAATACGATTCCGTATCCCAAGCCCGCTCAACGCCATTTTCCGTCGTGTTGCCCCGCTCGCCGAAATACATTCCCCCCGCGAGTTCCCGCACAATCTCGATATCCAGATCGCCCAAACGCTCCGGCTTCAGCGGAGAAATTCCGCGTAACGGCTCCAATACCTTCACCGGACGCACATTCACGTAAAGCCCCAGGGCCTTGCGCAAGCCAAGCAGACCGCTCTCAGGCCGCTTCCCCACCGGCAGCGCATCCCACTTTGCCCCTCCAACAGCACCCAGAAAAACGGCATCCGTTTTCCGGCAAGCGTCCAGCGTTTCGTTGGGCAGCGGCGTGCCCGCGGCATCAATCGCCGCGCCACCGATCGGAAATTCGTGCAGCTCAAATTCGTGGCTGAATTCGTGCGCGCATTCGCGCAGAACCGTCGCCGCCGCTCGTGTCACTTCCGGTCCGATGCCGTCTCCTGACAACAGAACAATGGTCTTTTTCATCTGGGTCCCCGATTACCTAAAAACTCGTCCAGCGCGGATCAGTCCCCGCCCAACTGCGCCGCGGAAGTCGCCTCCGTCGCCATTGCCGGTGTAGGCCGCCGCCGCATCACCTCGTGCGCAATCGCCACCAGGTCGCGCGGACGCACCTGCTTGGCTTCGTCCGCGAGCGTCGTCACTCGCCTGTAACACTCGGCTAGTTCGTCATCGCTCGGCTCATAGCCCAGCGTGCGCAAGCTCACCTTCAGCGCATTGCGCCCGGAATGTTTCCCTAGCACAAACGACCGCGAAGGCACTCCCACCGACTCCGGGGACATAATCTCGTACGTCAGCGGATTCTTGATAATTCCGTCCTGGTGAATCCCCGCCTCGTGCGCGAAGGCGTTCGCGCCGACCACAGCCTTGTTGGGCGCCACCGCCGCGCCCGTAATCTCCGAAAGCATCCGGCTCGAGCGGAAAAGCTCGTCCAACTTTATTCCGGTTGTCACTCCAAAGCTTTCCTTGCGCACGGCCAGCGCCACGGCAATCTCTTCCAGCGCCGCATTCCCGGCCCGCTCACCGATTCCGTTGATCGTGCATTCAATCTGCCGCACGCCCGCGCGAACCGCCGCCAGCGAGTTGGCCACAGCCAGCCCCAAATCGTCATGGCAATGCGCGCTCAGCGTGATGCCCTGCGGATCGTCGAGATGCGCGCGCACCTGCTCGAACATCGCGCCATACTCATCCGGCACCGCATAACCAACCGTGTCCGGCAGATTCAAAACAGTCGCGCCCGCGTCCACGGCTACCTGGCACACCTGGCACAAAAATCCGATATCCGTACGTCCGGCGTCTTCCGCTGAAAACTCCACTTCACCAACGTGCTTCCTTCCCAGGCGAATCATCGATCCGATCGCTTCGAGCGCGTGCTCCCGCGTCATATTCAGCTTCACCCGAAGATGCAGATCGGAAGTCGCCAGAAAAATGTGCAGCCGCGACGCCGCCGCCGGTTCCAGCGCCTCGATGGCGGCGTTCACATCCTGCTGCTTGGCTCGAGCTAAGGCAGCAATGGGGACACTCCGCACTTCCCGCGCCACCTGCTTCACAGCCTCGAGGTCGCCTCGCGACGAAATGGGAAACCCTGCCTCGATAACGTCCACGCCCAGCGCCGCAAGCTGCCGAGCCATACGGATCTTCTCCTCGGTATTCATCGAGAATCCCGGCGATTGCTCGCCGTCGCGCAGCGTCGTATCGAAGATGCGTACGGAGTCCATGGAGTCCCCCTAAGCTAGTAGTAGGACAGAAGACGGCCTCACGGTCAAATTTATCTTTGTTCTACTTTTGATAATTCTGACTTATACTGCCCGAGAGGGGCAGGAGGGAAAGAAGCCATGGATCTCGGCGAACTCCAGGTATTTCTGATGGTTGCCAAGGAAGGCAGTTTCTCTCGAGCCGCCGAGCGCCTCTACCGCACTCAGCCGGCCGTCAGCCTCGCCATTCGCAAACTCGAAGACGGCCTCGGTCAGCCGCTGTTCGTTCGCGGCGCGCGCCCCGTGCGCATGACCGACGCCGGAACTCTTCTGCAAGACTACGCCGAGCGCCTGATCAATCTCCGCGATGAAGTGAAAAAAGGACTTAGCGAGCTGGAGGGCCTCAGACGCGGCGAGTTATCCCTCGGCGTAAACGAAAGCTCCATCCACGCCCTTCTTCCTGCTCTCGCCACATTTCGCCAACTTCATCCCGGCGTCCTGGTCCGCGTTCATCGCATGTTCTCGCGCGACATCCCCCATGAAGTGCTCAATTACCGGCTGGACCTCGGCGCGATTTCTTACGTCCCGCAGGAGCCGCAGCTGCAGGCCACGGAAATCCTAAAAGACGAACTCACCCTCGTAGTCCCGCCAAAACACCTTCTCGCCAAAAAGCGCGAAGTTGACGTAGCAGACCTGGGCAACGAAGATTTCATCGCCCACAGCGTGGAATCCCCCTTCCGCCGCCGCGTCATCGAACTCTTCGCGCGAAACCGCACCGAGCTGAAAATGCCCATCGAAATGCCAACGATCGAAAGCATCAAGCGCTTCGTGCAGATGGGTATGGGAGTTGCGATCGTTCCGCGCATGTGCGTGCAGTGGGAGATCGAGCACGGTTGGATGAAAGAAGTGAAGGTCAGGCAGATGAACATGCCGCGTCATGTCTATCTGGTCTCGCGGCGCGGCGCGCGCCTGCCCCACGCCGCCGCGGAACTAATTCGAATACTGCGCGAAGCCTGATACTCTGCCGTTCGCTTAGCGGGCGCGATCTGGCTTCCCCGCCATGCACATAATTGTGGAGAGCATCGTCGCGCAGTGATTCTCCGCCCCGTCTTTGCGAACAAATACGTCAGCAGTGCAAATTTTCAGCGTCTTTCCGGAACGCACAACACATGCCCGGGCGATCAACTCATCGCCATCCGCCGGCGCAAGCAAGTTCATCTTGTACTCCACGGTCAGCACAGAAGAGCCCACAGGCATCAGCGTATACGCGGCGTACCCGCAGGCACTGTCGGCCACCGCACCAGTGACACCGGCATGAAAATAATCATGCTGTTGGGTCAGCTCTGGGCGAAAACGAACACGTATTTCGGCACCAC
This sequence comes from uncultured Acidobacteriota bacterium, assembly GCA_963718945.1. Taxonomy (GTDB): domain Bacteria; phylum Acidobacteriota; class Terriglobia; order Acidiferrales; family UBA7541; genus Acidiferrum. Next base: position 460,423 of record CAVRAJ010000007.1, read on the forward strand.
CTGGCTGGAGCGAGGCCAATTCCGCGCCGAGATGCTTCATCAGGCCTTGCCGCGCAAAACTTGCCCGTACGCGGCTCACAAATTCAGGGTCTTGCGGATCAAATCTTGGTTTTTCATCCATGCGGCTGAGTATAACAGGGCATGAGAACCCGTCATTCGCACATTAGAATACGCTAACAATCGGCCAGCTCTCGGAACTTCCCTGAATCAATAGCCATGTAAACTGTTAAGTTTAGTAGATATTTGGATATATCTTGTTGACGCCGCGCGCTTTTCGGACTACCTTCCATTTGCTCTTGCTTCTCTCTCAAATCGTTTGAGGTGCCGCTCATTTCGCCGGCCAAGGAAGACACATGGCCCCAAAACGCGATTTTCTCCTTGTTTCGGGCAAAGTGCCCCTCTTTCGCGCAATGAATTATTGGAAAAATCTAATCGTTTTCTCCATCCTCGCTTTGGCAACGGCCAATGTTCCCTCCGCCCGCGCGCAATTCCAGCAGCCCTTGGTCTTCTCCTCCGCGGGCGCCGTCGCCGTCCGTAACGATCAATCTGGTCTTCTCACGCCGGTGAGCGGCTCTCCTTTTACTACCGCCAATCAGTCCTTAACGATTGACGTCCAAGGCCGCTTCTTGTTCGCGATCACCACCAACAGTATCCGCATGTTTCAGATCACCGATTCCACGACCGGCGCTTACCTGGAGGTCGCCAATTCACCCTTCGCCTCGCCAAACACGAACCAGCCGGCGTTCATCGCGGTCGAGCCGGCGGGGAAGTACATTGCCGTCGTCAATCGTGTCGGACAAAATCCAGGAGACGGCTCAGTCGAAACTTTCCAGATCGCACCGGCGGCTCCCGGCGGCCCCGCACTGATTCCAGTTGCAGGATCGGCCACCGAGCTTGACTCCACGGCCATCGGATTCGCTCAACCTCCAGATAACAAAGAATTCTTGCTATTCATGGGCGCAAACCCTTTTTCGCAAGATTCCGCGATCGTTCTCGGCTCGGAGTTTCAAGCTCTCTCCATCGATCCGCAAACCGGTTTCCTCACCGGCTACCAGCAGGATGCCGCCCTCTCCCAACGTGGCGACAGTTTCGCCATGGATCCCCAAGGCCGCTACTACGTGACGGGCACACAAGATAATCTCCTCGAATTTGGCATGGTCCAGCTTCTGGGAATTGGCGGAGACGGACTTTTCGGCAACGTCCAACTGCCTCAACAGAGCTATCCCCAGGGCCTCTGGATCGATAGCACGGGAACATTTCTGTACGTCGCCATTTCGAATCTCGCGAATCCCGTCGTGGTGAACATCTACTCTGTCGACGTGCAAACCGGCCGGCTTGCCGAGACCTCGAGCTCACCTCTGCCAGGATTCACTTCGGCTCCCCCGTACTACGCGGATCCCACCGGCTCTTTTAACTATGGATTTGGCTCGGACCAAAACAGCGCGATTGCCTATACGGTAGACCCGCAAACCGGCTATTTTGTAGAGACTTCCAACTCTCCTTTTGTCGTCCCGCAAATCGCCGGAGTCCTTACTTTCAGCATTGCGCCCGGGCAACAAGGCATCAGCGGTCCTGCGGCGTCGTTTTCGGCCACGAACCTTTCCTTCGGCACGATTCAAACTGGTTCGCCTAGCATGGCGCAAACAATCACACTCACCAGCAACGGCGGTCAAGCTCTGAGCGTGGACTCCATCTCCCTTGGCGGCGCGGACCCCAGCCAATTCCAGGAAATGGATACGTGCCAGACTCCCTCCGTGCTTCAACCTACAAAATTCTGCTCCATCAGCATCACGTTTACGCCCACCGATGCCGGGCCTCAGCAGGCCACGCTGTCGATAACGGATGATGCCGCGGGCAGCCCGCAATCCATAACGCTCGCTGGCGCAGGCGTCGCGCCGCCGCCTCCTGCCCCCGCCGTGGCTGTGACGCCGGATCCCGTCAGCTTCCCCACCATCACGCAAGGCACCACCAGCAGCTCGATCGTTGTCACGGTTACGAACTCCGGCAACGCCACTCTCGATATCTCCTCCGTGACTCTCGGCGGCAACAATCCCGGCGACTTTCAAATGACGAACGCTTGCAGCGGCGCCTACGCCGCGAATGCAGGCTGCACGATCACCTTGAGGTTCACGCCTCTCGCCGCTGGCCAGCGTTCGGCGATCATCTCGATCTCGGACGACGCTCAGAATTCTCCGCAGGCCATCCAGGTTAGCGGCACAGCCACGTCGGCTCCATCCACAAAACCCGCTCTTTCGTTCTCGTCAACCAGCCTTTCTTTTCCTGTCGTCACGCAAGGTATGACCAACGGGCCGCAAAATGTGACGATAACGAGCTCCGGGGGAGCCGCTCTCCATATCTCTTCTGTTGTCCTGGGAGGAGCAAACAGCAACGATTTCAGCATGACGAACGGATGCACCGCCCCCGCCTATGCGGTGAATGCCACCTGCACTATAGGTGTTTCTTTTGCGCCACTGGCTGCTGGCGCGCGCGCGGCTACCATCACGCTCACGGATGATGCAGCAAATTCTCCCCAGATCATCAGCATAGGCGGCTTCGCGAATTCAGCCGTGACCATTGGCGCCGCTCCTTCCGGTTCTACAGCGGCATCGGTTTCGGCAGGTCAGACCGCGCAGTTCAATCTTCAGTTAGCGCCCGGCCCGGGATACAGCGGTACGGTTTCACTCGCCTATAGCGGAGCGCCGCTCGCCGCAAGCGTTCAGGGGCCATCCACGCTGCAAATTTCGAGTAGCAACGCTGTGCAATTTTCGGTGATGGTCAAAACCACGGGTGGTTCCAGCGGGTTATTGCCCTTCTACGAGGTCCCGTGCTCGACACCGTTCCGCGATCTTCGCACCATTCCGGGCCTGACCCTCGGCATCATCCTGTTTCTCTTGCTGGTGTTCCGCGCCAGGCGCGATTCGAAACCGCAGCCAAGGCCGAGGCGTCTCGCATTGGGCGCCGCTCTCACGACACTGGCGTTTGTCGCGATTTTGAATGCAGCAGGCTGCGGCGGCGGAAGTCCCAGCGTATCTGCTACAACACCGCCGCAACAGATCGTCACACCTCAAGGGACATCCGCAATCATGATCATCCCATCGGCTACGTCCGTTTCCGGTCAGCCGCTGCAGTTGCAGCCGATTCAATTGACGTTGACTGTGAACTAGGCGTGTATCCTACTTCGCAACGGATATGCGGTAAATCTTCCCGGCGCCATCGTCCGCAACAAGCAACGACCCATCCGGCGCAACCGCTACGCCCACAGGTCTGCCGTACACGTCCGGTCCGTTCGGATTAGGCACCAGTCCCGTCATAAACGGGATCGGATCGGCGGACGGTTTCCCATCCTCGAACGCCACAAACGCAATCTGGTATCCCGCCCGCGTCGCCCGGTTCCACGATCCGTGTTCCGCCACAAATGCTCCGCCCCAATAGCTTTCCGGAAATTGCTTCCCTGTATAAAACGCAAATTGCAGGGGAGCCACATGCGCGCCTAGCAGCACATCAGGAATAATTGCCCGCGCCACAAGCTCCGGCTTCTGCGGCTTCACCCGGTCATCGACGTTGCTCCCGATGTAGCTGTAGGGCCAGCCATAAAATCCGCCGTCCTTTACGGAAGTAAAATAATCCGGCGGCAGATTGTCGCCCAACTCGTCGCGTTCATTCACGCTGGTCCACACTTCTCCCGTGACCGGCTCGATCGCCAATCCCACTGGATTCCGAAGCCCGGTCGCGTACAGCCGCGCATTCTTTCCATCCAGATCGCAAATCGTAATCGCCGCTCGAATCGGGTCCTCGCCTACGCCAATGTTCTCGCCCGATCCAACCGAAACAAACACGTGTTTGCCATCCGGAGCAATGGCTACGGAGCGCGTGACGTGCCCCCCGGAAGGAAAATCCATCAGGTGCTCCGCTTCGCCCAGCCTTTTCGATGTCTTCGGGTCGTACTTGAATCGCAAAAGCTCATTTGTGTCGCCTACGTAAACATAGTCACCGTGAAACGCAATGCCGAACGGCCGCTTTAACCCGCTCGCGAACACCTCCCGTTCCTGTGCTCCTCCCGTATTGTGCGGATCGCGCAGGATGTCCACCTTGTCGGCTCCGTTCTCCGCCAGAAAAACATCTCCATTCGGCGCCACCATCATCCATCGCGGCACCTTGAAATCCTCCGCAAATATACTTATGTGAAATCCCTTCGGCACCGTAGGAAGAAAACCTGCCGGGGGCGCCTCCTTGTCCGGACCGTTGCCCGCCGACTTGGTTGAATACGGTGGAGGCAGCTTCGGCTTCTCCCCGTGCGTAACTTGAGCGCAAAGAACTGCCGGTAAAATCAGAAAACCGCTCATTGCAGAAACAACACGGATGCCCAATTTCATGAAACTCTCCTCAGTTCGGCTTTTCAACCAATTCTATGATGCTCCGAGCAGGTGCCTGCCTCCAAGCTCCAATTCTTAGGGGAAAATGGCCTAAAACATCTGCGCGGCGCGACTCCTTTCATTGCGCAACGCGGCGGGGGCGCGAAACATCCAATCGCGTGCAGGAAGCGTATAGTTCAAATGTACGCCCTTTAGGGAGCTTTCATCGTGCGCGCTGCTCTGTTTGCAGTTCTAATTCTTGCGGGAATTGGCGTTCTCGCGTGGGCCTCAGCCAAGCCCAACAACGGTCGCGCCAACGACAAAGCCGCTTATCCGAAACCCGCTGTCGATGTTCCCCTCACTCCTGACAAGGGTCAGGAAACAGCTGTAGTCGCCGGTGGCTGCTTTTGGGGCATTCAAGGAGTTTTCCAACACCTGGACGGCGTCGTCTCCGCCACTTCCGGCTACTCCGGCGGCGCGGCCAACACGGCCCACTACGAAGATGTCAGCACTGGCTCAACCGGCCACGCCGAATCCGTTAAGATTGTCTTCGATCCATCGCAGATTTCCTACGGCCAGATTCTGATGATCTTCTTCGCCGTGGGCCACAACCCCACCGAGCTCAACTACCAGGGCCCCGACCACGGCACACAGTACCGCTCTTCCATTTTCTATTCCAGCGAGCAGCAAGAGAAAATTGCCGAAGCCTACATCGCGCAACTGACCGCCGCGAAAATCTATTCGCAGCCCATCGTCACGCAAATCGTCCCGCTGCAAACTTTCTATCCCGCTGAGGGTTATCACCAGGACTACCTCAAACACCATTCCTATGAGCCCTACATTATGATCAACGATCTCCCAAAGATCGCCAGCCTCAAAAAGCAATTCCCCAACCTTTATCGCAACGACTGAATGCCGCTCTCTAGCCTCCGGGCAAACTCACCAACTATCCGATGGGTATCTGAATGAATACAGCTTGTATTTCCGGCGTTGACCTCAGGCTACAGTGGAATGGGCCTGCTCCGTGCTGCCCCTAATATCCTTCGACTCAGGAAAAGAAAGAGGAAATTCCGATGAGAGCAATCTTATGTGGGGTGTGCCTGCTCTTTGCTTTGACTTCTGTCGCTCGCGCCCAGGAGTCCCATAGCCGCGCCTCTTCCAAAAACATCACCGTTGAATTCAAAAATCCCGAAGGCAAGCTCGTGGGAACAGCGCTGCTCTCCAGCACGCCCAAAGGCGTCAAGATCGCTTTGGACATCAAGGATCTGCCGCCGGGCGAGCACTCCATCCACATCCACCAAGTCGCTAAATGCGATCCGCCTGACTTCAAGTCCGCTGGCCCGCACTTCAATCCCGGCGGCGCTGAACACCATCACGATGGAGCACCCGCTGGCGACATCCCGAATTTTTCGCTCATTGTAGGCGCCGATGGCACCGCCCGTGTCTCCGTGATCGCACCAAACGTCACCCTCGGGGACGATGATCACTCCGTCTTCAGCAATGGAGGGACCGCGATTGTCATCCACGCGGTGTCCGAAGGCACTGGCTCCGCCGCTCCCGCGCGCATTGCCTGCGGGATCGTCAGAAAACCCTAGCGGAATCGTCCGCGCGGTGCGCCCCGCTTCAGTTCTTCTAGGGGCGCTCCGTCACCGGCTTCTCTCCGCGTCCCGGCAACGGACTTTTGTATCCTCCGCCCGCTTCGCTTTGCAGCAGCGTCTCGAGGCTGGAATAAGCGTAAATAGTCGGCGCGTGATTCTGCATCAAGCCTCCGGTATCCGCCGTCGGCCCATAGTTGCTGTGCAAATCATGCGCTAGCATCCTTAGCATCGCCATCTGCTGCCCACGATGATGCGCGGTATGCGCAATGCGCCGCATCATTACCCACGCGCGAGTTCGCTTCACGTCGAAAAACATCGTTTCGCCTTCGAACCACGCTTCCTCTTTCACGCGCAATGCTTCCAGCCGCCGGCCGCTGAATTCCGCGTATCGCTTCATGAATTCCAGCCGCATCTCCTGTGCCGGCAGCGATGGCGCGCCCACCTCGATTCCCAACATGTTGCGGAACCACAAATCCTCGCTCACGCATTGGTGCACCATCTGTTCGCGCACGCTACGGCCTCGCGGATCCTTCGCATTCGGTCGAAACTCCAGTTCATCGTCGCTAAACTCGCTCCACACGCTCACCACTTTCACTCGTTCCGTCTCGTAAGTCTCCACAAGAAAGTCGTATCTCATCTTTTACACCTCCGGCAAATATCACAACGCTTACCCGTCACTTAGCTCCCAAGACCAGCCAAGATGTTGCGTTCCGTGGGACAAATCTCGCGCGAACCATAGCTTCTTCGATGATCTGGCAAGACGCCTAGCTGTACTTAATTTGTCCCCTCGGCCAGTCGCTTCCCGCCGCCGCCACCGTCATAATTCTTACTCGCAGGGCTCTTATTTCTCGAGGTTGAATCTCAGGCAGCCTCTCTTGAGCTTCCAACCACTGCCCAGAGAACGACAGTAAGCGTTAGGAGGATATTTGTTGCGGCGCCTGTTACCTGCGCTCGTCTTTGTGCTCGCCCTCTTCCAAGCGGGATGCGCCACTGTGGGCGGATCCGGTTTGAAAACAACGCCTCAGCCGCCGGTACCAACGCAAATCCAACTCTCTGTCGCGCCAAATCCCGCGAACGTGCGCGCGGGCAGCTCTCAGCAGTTCACCGTCATAGTCACTGGAACCACGAACTCAACCGTCGCTTGGTCCGTCAACAACGTCGGCGGCGGCAACTCTTCATATGGCACCGTCGATTCTTCCGGCAAGTACACTGCACCCACCGTCCTGCCCACTCCTAATACCGTCACAATACAGGCCACGAGCTCCGCCGATTCTTCCGCCACCGGCTCAAGCAACGTCACTCTACTCAATCCAACTCCTATCCTCTCAAACATCAATCCCACTTCGGTCAATGCCGGCGCCCTCAACCTCGCGATAACAGGCAGCAATTTCCTTAACAGCTCTCAAGTTCTTCTTGCTGGCGCCCCTCTGGCCACAACCTACGTCTCCTCCACGCAACTCACTGCCACCGGAACCGCCTCCACCGTCGGCCTCTTCGCCATCTCCGTCAGTAATCCCAACCCCGGCCAAAGCACTTCCTCCAGCATCAATCTTCAAGTCACTTCCACCACGCAAGCGAGCGCTTGCAGCGGCATGGCAGTCGGCGCAGGCGCCAGTCTCAACGGGTTCCGTCCTTTCCCCGCCAGCAACGCCTGGAATCAGGATATATCCAGCACAGCCGTTGATCCCAGCTCCGACTCCTACATTAATTTCATCGGTACCACCGCCCCGCTCCATCCCGATTTCGGTTCGGGCGAATATCAGGGCAGCTTCATCGGCATTCCCTACTCGGTCGTCGACTCTGCCCAATTTCCCGTCAGCATCAACTTCAACGCCTATGGTGACGAGAGCGATCCAGGTCCCATGCCGATTCCCGCAAACGCCAATATCGAAGGCTATCCAAATCCCGGCACCGGAGATCGCCATGTCCTCGTTCTCGACAACAGCAATTGCTGGCTGTACGAACTCTATAGCTCCAGCGTCAACACCGACGGCTCATGGAACGCAGACTCCGCCGCCGTCTGGGATTTGCAAAATTACTCGCAGCGCCCGCTCACCTGGACTTCCGCCGATGCCGCCGGCCTGCCCATCTTCCCTGGTCTCATCCGCTACGACGAAGTTGCCAGCGGCCAAATCGCTCACGCAATCCGGTTCACGCTCCAACACAGTGTCGCCGCCTTCGTTCAACCCGCCACACACTGGGCCTCAAACTCATCCGCGCAATTCGCGGCACCCCTGGGCATGCGTCTCCGCCTTAAATCCAGCTTTGACATCTCCAGTTTCTCCGCCACCAACCAGGTGATACTCAAAGCTCTAAAGCAATACGGCATGATCATGGCCGACAACGGCTCGTCCATGTACATAGGTGGCGCGCCTGATGATCGCTGGAACAACGACGATCTCCACAACCTCACCACGCTCACCACCTCCGACTTCGAAGTCATCACGCTTGGCACGGTCTACACATCTGCTAACCTCCCGAAGGGCTCAGCGCCAACCATCTCCAGCTTCGCCGCCAACACTTCCAATCCCGTCTCTGCAGGCACGACTGTCACCCTTTCCTGGGCCGCCTCTGGCGCTTCCTATTACATCGTCTCCCCGCAAATCGGCGCTGTCCGCGGCAACAGCGCTGCCGTCACTCCATCGGCCACTACCACTTACACCCTCTACGCCACCAACCAGTTCGGCCGCGCCACTACCACCGTTACCGTCACCGTGCAGTAATTCTCCGCCTATCATTTGCACGCTAGTCAACGGTGTCAACGGTTGACACCCACCTGCGCCTGGAGTATCTAATCCTCTACGCGCGCCCCGCCTCCGCCTCCCTAGTTTCGCCGCGCGAATGTCCAAAACTTCAAGGAGCCTTTATGCCAGATCATGTTCGACCCGTCCCTGAGGGATATCATTCCCTTACACCTGCAATCACCTGTAAGGACACCGCTGCCGCCATCGACTTCTACAAAGAAGCCTTTGGCGCGACAGAAATCAACCGCATGCTCGGTCCCGGCGGCAGTGTTCTGCACGCCGAGTTGCGCATCGGCGATTCCGTGATTTTCGTGTCCGACGAATTCCCGGGAATGTCCGCGGCCCCAACACCGGGCGCGGTCGCTTCCTATTACATCTTCCTTTACACGCCCGACGTGGACACCGTCTTTAACCGCGCCGTCGCGGCTGGCGCCCAAGTCGGTATGCCTATCACTGACATGTTCTGGGGCGATCGCTACGGCAAGTTAACCGACCCCTTCGGCCACGGCTGGGGCGTCGCCACTCACATGGAAGATGTCGCCCCCGATGAAATGGCGCGCCGCTCCGCCGAGTGGACAGCTAACATGACCAAAGCCGCGGCTGCCAGCGGAGGTCAGAGCTAACCTCCTGCGCCCTTCCACCGCGCCTAGCCGCCGCCCTCGCCTTCAATCGAGGGCGGCGCTCTTTTAAGCGATCGGCGCACTCTCTTCTACATTCCCGAATCACGAACTCTTTGTCGCATCACACCAGGACAATATATAATCCCTCGAGCGCCGGCATCCGTTTGTCCGCGTCTCGCGGCGACTTTAGGTGCATTGCTTGGACGGCCGAAAATCCATCACCGCTTTTGCCCGCACCTTCCTAGGCTCTCACTATTTGTGGGGCTCAGCAGGCGCCTCTCCCGGTTTATTGAATGGCAGCCGCTATCGACCAGGCTCAGTCTATTGGAACGAAGCTTCGCTCCAACTCCCGAACCTCTCTGTTTCCGCCGCCAAATGTGATGTCGCGGGCCACTACGTCTGCGCTGGCCGCTTTGAAAAGTGTGGCGGCCACATCGTCGGCGACGACGACCCCGCTCTCACGCAACTTCGCTCCCAATACGCCAATGGGCTTTTGGCGCAATGGGACAGCAGGCCCCGCACTCTCACTCCACGCGTGGTCCGTGGAAAAGATGTCCATGGGGCCGACAAGATCGTTTGGGGCGAAAACTGTTACGTCATCCGCCATTTCGATTGCATCGGTTTCATCAACTACGTCCTCGGTGAAACCACCAAAATCCCCGACCAGAAAACCGGATGGAGCGGCAGCATCGATCAGTGGGCCTCCAACTGGACCACCGACGTGCCACTCGGCGATCCCGCCGTCGCTGGCGACATCCTCATCCGTTACGACGACGACGATAAAGGAGTCCGGCACTTCCATCACATCGCCTTTCTCGATGACAACAAATTTGTCATCCAGGCTGAGATGGCCTCCGCCGGCGTCCATGCGGACGAACGCTATAACCCATCCAGCTGGCAAATGCGCCGCCGTCTTGAAGACCGCTACATCCGCCCCGAAGCTTCCACTCACGCGTAATCTTTTCTCGCCGTCTTCCCGCGCCTGCCCAACCTACTTACCCGTCCCGCACGCCATACAAACCAATTCATGCCCAATATGTTCCCGCCGTCCTTCATCCGTCGTCACCCAAACCCTCTCCGTCCACGGCGGATTATGCCGCACATGCTGCTGATGCCCGCACTCCAGCTCCGCGACCCAATCCTTCCGTTCGTCCAGATGAAACCCAACAATCTTCCGCCGAATCCCAACCGTCTTTTCTTCCATGTGTTCCCCGGCCCGTTCATTGCTTTGTACTCAATGAAACCTGAATGGCCCAGCCGCTGGCCACATGGCTATTAGTTTCGAAGCCCGGCTGGCAACGAACCGCGATTGTACCGCCCTGCTGACCCTCCCAACGGATGTCTGCCCGCGTTCTTTGCATATCTAACCCTGGCTGCTCAACTCTTGACACCACACCCCCACTGCCCTACTGTCTTGCTTCTAGAAAGTGGAAGTCGCAAGTTCCCGCCTGCTCCCGATGATTTCCGCTTTGGAGGTCCCCCATGCCGTTAAGTCTTGCAACACTTTCCTTGGTTGCTTCCCCGGTGTCCGTGCAAGAAGGCCTTAAGATTCTCGAACGCGACGATTACTGCTGTCAGTACTGCGGACTCGACGGCCGCTCCAGTTTCGAAAACGCCCTCGTCATGCGCGTCGATTTCGTCCATCCTCGCGCCCGCAAAGGCAAAAAGGATCCCGGCAACCTGGTCGCTTGCTGCACTCCCTGCAACACCCTCAAAGGCACCAAGGTCTACGCCAATATCGCCGAAGCCAAATCCTTCGTCCTCAAGCAGCGCGAGGCCCTGCACAAAGCCTGGGAAGCCAAGACCGCGCGCCGACCCTCCCAGTCAGCGACGGCGTAGCGCACTTGGCCCCACGAATCTCAAAGATTCCGCGGTTCGCATCCTCCGCGGTGCTACCTTGGTCGAGAGCCCACCGCCGCTTGACACTGGCCGTGCAATCCGCCTAAGAGCAGTCCGGACAATTTGGTAAGTAAGAATTGAAATGTAAGTTATCCAAGCTTAAATGAGATCATGGGACTGGGAGCAGCAGTGTGCCAAGCCTGAGCGTAACTGGTTTTTTTTTGGCAGCCGCGAATCACCTGTCCCGGCCAGCGATTCCTGCCGAATCCGCATTTGCGCAAAAAGTGCTGGAAAGCGGGCAAATTCTCAATCGACACTCGACGATCGCGAATTCCGACCACGTCGGAAAGGGAGCGTCTTCTAAGCAATCATCTGAACTGCGGGATTTCTTTAGTCGCCCAGCGAGGGTTTCCTTCCAGAAAGGCTCTGCGGAGCAGTGGATCCGTTTCGTTCCGCCTGTCAGGGGCCAACTATCGCTGAAGCTGGCTCACCGCCGCTCACTCAAACAAATCCGGCTGCTCACGTGAGATACGGTCCCACAGCGGCTGGAATTGGAACCAGCCCACAGGATGAGTGCCCACCTGCGAGTGCGTCAGCTTCGCTGTTTCGTGGGGTATTCTGCGCGGCTCTCCAGCGGCTTCCGCAAGCAACTGCGCCTGGCAAGTACGATCCATGGTGATGAACCACCACGCCGCTTCGTCGACGGTTTGCCCCACGGTAAGGAGTCCGTGATTGCACAAGATGCCGGCTTTCTTGTCGCCCAGCGCCTTGGCGATCCGCTCTCCTTCGTCGGCTTCATAGACCACGCCCGTATAATCGGCGAACACGACATGGTCTTCATAAAACGCGCAGGCGTCCTGCGTCAGCGGATCGAGAAGCCGCCCCAGCGAAGACCACGCCTTCCCGTTCAGCGAATGCGCGTGTGCCGCCGCGATCACATCCGGACGCGCGCGGTGGATCCGGGAGTGAATCGCGAACGCCGCCACATTCACTTCGCGCTCGCCTTCCACAACCTCGCCATGATCATTCACAAGCAAAAGATCCGACACGCGAATTTGGCTGAAGTGCATCCCGAAGGGATTCACCCAGAAATGATCCAGCCGCTCCGGATCGCGCGCCGTGATGTGTCCCGTCACACCTTCATCGAACCCGCACTTCGAGAACAGACGGAACGCTCCTGCAAGCCGTTCTTTGCGGTGGCGCCGCTCCTCGGCAACCGTTGCGAACACCGGTGGCCGCGGCATTCTTTCTGCTCGCGTTTTAATTTCGGGCATGATTTCCTCCTTGCTGCGTTTCGCCTACTATATCGAATTCTGGCTAAATGTGACGGCCGTTTTTCTTGCCTTCGGGCCGCGCACGACATCGCGCATCTTCTTTCCAAGCGGCCATTTGCACGGCGATTCATGTAAAAAGAAAACGCCCCCGGTTCCGCCGGGGGCGCCTTAAGACCAGAAATCGTGGAAAAACCTGTCCGCTAAATTACGGCTGATTCGGTTTCGCCGGCGGTTTGGCTGCGGGCTTGGCCGCTGCCGGAGCCGTCCCCGTTTTAACCGGATATGCTTGGTCGTAGAGCCGAACGATGTCCTGAGTGATATTGATCTGTTCCGAGGCATAGAGAATGGGGGAATTTTGACCAGACGTGTCCAGCACTATGCTGAAGCCGTTCTCGCGCGCGTAACGGTCCAAAACGTCCACCATCTTCCGCCCAATACGCTCCAGTACGTCTTGTTGCGCGGCGCTTGCGTCTTCCTGGAAATCGCTTCGCCGACGATCGAGACGCTGTGTCAACCTCTGCCCCTCGGCCGTGAGCCGCGCTTCTTCTTCCTGGCTCAACTTACCAGTGCCTGCCTGGAGTTTCTGCTGCAGGTCATTGATCTGCTTCGTCAAGTTATCGATTTCAGCAGACCGTGGCGCGAACTGCGATTGCAATTCCGCGGACGCTTGTTTCCCTTCCGCGGTGCTTCCAATGGCGCCGCGCAAATTGATGATACCCACCAACTTGGTTGCTCCTGCGGCACCGGCCGCGGGGGCCGCCTGTGCCCATGCTGCCCCTGTGCCGATGAGGCATGCTGCAGCTAGAGCCGCGGATTTCAATACGATTCTCAAATTCACTTTATTCTCCTTATTATGGGTGATCCCGACTTTAGCGGGACCAACCGAAACCAATTCTTGATGGGTCTGAAACTTTTTCCGCCTGCCTGCGCGATCCGCGAGTGCCACACAAACCTCAAAGTATAGCCGACCCCCTCGGCCTGCTGCAATCAGAAAGCATCAACAAGCCGCATACCTTTGGCTTCCTCAATTACCGCCGTGCCATGTTCCTTAGTTTGGCATCGGAAAGATAAGCAGCCGATTGTTGGCCTGATCCACGATCACCGCAAGATTCGTAAATTGGTCGATGGCCACGCCAAACTGTCCCGATCCCGGCAGCCCAATTGTCTGCACCGTCTTTAACGGACTAGAGGTGGTATCAACGATCGACGACGTCTGCCCTGCCAAATTTGTGGTCAGGATCGCTCCGGTCTCCGGGTTTATCGCCAGCGCGGTCGGGTTGATCCCGACGTTGACGGTTATGGGGTTTCCAGAGTCCGGGTTAAACGACGAGATCACATTGCCGCCACTGGAACTGGCATAGAACACACCATTGTTTGCGGTGCCGGTGGAAACCGTGGGATCAAACACGATGCCAGTCGCCGGCGCGGTTACGCCGCCGGTCGCTTCCGTCTGGCTCAGAATAGGAGTGGCCGCCCCAATATCCACGGCTTGCAGCGCCCCTTGGGGTGGCTGTCCGCTAACAAGTTCGAGCGCGGTGACCACGGCCAAGCCCTGGTTGTTAGTGCCTCGGTCCGGGTCGATCGCTACAGCAGTGGGCTGCTGGAAGCCGCCGATGCTCACAGGAGTGCCAGCAAGCGTTGTCACCGCAGAACTCCCAAAGAGCAAACCCAAGTTGATTTCCGTGATCGTGTTCGAACCCGGATTAGTAACAATCGCTGCTCCCGTCGCGTCGTTGATGGCCACACCTGTCGGGTTCGTCCCAGTCGCAACGGACGGGGCAGCAAGCGAATTCGTCAGAAGATTAACAACCGAGGCGGTGCCATCTCCGTTGTTAGCGACCACGGCCAGTCCGAAGGGCTGGCTCACAGCTATACCTTGCGGAGTTGATCCAACGGCAATGGTATTTAGAATCTTGCCAAAGTTGGGGTTCTGTACCGTTTGGCCGTTGACCGTTGCTGTCGGATTGATATCCACGGTTGAAATGTTGTTGCAACCGCTGTTGGTAACCACCGCGATCGGCGCGAACGGGCCGTTCATCAGCTGATCCGCAATGGCGACCGAGCTGGGGTGCTGCGTATTTGGAGTGGCCGGAGCGCAAGCGAGGGTCATATCCACCGCTTGAATCACGAAAAAGTCTGTGGAGTTGGACTGCACACCGCTCCCATTAATAACATCGAGCGCATAACGATGCGGGAAGGACAAGAAGGATGCGGGAATTGTGACCGCGAGCTCTCTGCTGTTGCCGGGCGTGACGTTAGCCATTGGAAGGGCTACGCCATCCAGCCGAACCGTGGTATTCGAATCGAAGCCGGAACCGAAAACCTGTACGTTAGCAAGCGGCGTTTGTGAGGTCAGAGTTCCCTGAGGTACGGTGGCGTTGGGAATGCCCCCGACCACGCCGAGTCCTGGATTGGGACTGGGCACAACTATCTCGGATATTTGCGCCGGCTTCAGAGAATTGAACGGATTGGGGCAGCCATTTGAAGCCTTGCATGGTCCCAGATCGATGATGTCGATCTGGCTGCTGCCGGACATGACCACGAAAGCCTGATTTGTGGCTGGATCGACGGCGAGGCCACCGAACAGCGTCAGTGAGTTGGTCGTGCCGTTCGTGACCGTAAGCGTGGCCGTGCCTGTTCCGGACAAAGTGGTTTGGTTGTTGAAGATGGTTGTGGTGCGGAATTTGCCCGGATCGGACTTGCGGGTTGACAGGACGGCGTAGAGAGGCATTGGCCGAGCGTCGCACACAAAGGCATAGCGCCTTGCGCTGACGGGGTCGGAGATGGAAACTTGGTTGAGAGCCTGGGTTATAAGAAACGATGGCGTTCGAATATGGCTGCCATGCGATGTCCGCCGTGCCCAAGTAATTCTGCGGAACCGGCACATGGAAGCGCGGTCGTATAGAACGTGCAGTTGGCAAAAAAGGCGATTGAGCTAATGGTCTGATCCAGGTTATTGATTAGATTGATCTGCGCATTAGGCCATTTAAGCGCCGCCGGTCGCGTTCGCATCGGCAAGCGCGGCGGTGTTTGTGACGGGATTGATGGCGATGCCTTGCGTGGTCTGAGACAATCCGCCGAAGAGCAAATTCGGAGTGCTGTAAAAGACGTTGGCTGGCCAACTGCCATCCGAGTTGGCGGTAATGTTGACGGTACCGCTGGAGGTGGAGTTCAGAATATAGCTGAAACTCGTATCACTTAACGCAGCCACGGTGAAGACTCCGTTGAAGTTCGCCGTCGTACTGTTGCCAGTCGTGCCGGGACCGGGCACGCCGGCAATGAGGACCGCGCCGGAGTTCCCAGGTACCAAACCGTTCGAACCAGTTGTGGTGACGGTGACGATCCCCGCGGCAAGCGTAAGTGACTGAATGTTGGATGAGGTGGACCCCTTCGTGACATCAACGCCCTGCAGAGCGCCCTGGCCACCCGGTGTTACGAAGGCTAAGTGGCCGTGCGGCGCCATGGCAATCTGTGGAAACGCGCCAGAGTTCAAGGTCACCTGCGCGGTGAGGCACTGACCAATACTATTGGAACCGGAATTGATGGCTTGGCCGAGCGCACATCCATAGGGGTTGGAAGGATTATTGTTGGCGTCTTTCGTGTTGGGGTTCAGGTTGACGAGAAAGCCGAGGTTCGCCGAAGAAGAAGTCGACGTCGAGGAATAGGCCACGAGCGCCATATTCGTGTCGGGGTCCACACCAATCGCGTAAGGCAAAGGCGCCGGCAAAACCTGGCCTTGCAGCGCGTTGGAAAGATCAATGGTGAACGGAGTCTGAGTGGAACCGCCGGGAATCGGCAAAACCGTTACGCTTTGCTCCTGGTAGTTGACTACCGCGACCGTATGATTATTGCGATTCACGGAAAGACCAGTTGGAATACTTGTGGGTGTAAGACCTACATGAACGGGACCGTTCAAGGCCGTCAGCGTGCCATTCCCGATGCTGTAAAACTGCACGGCATTGGAACCGGTTTCTGCAACGACAAGCACCCCCAGCGTCGGATCAATGTCAACCGCGCTCGGATTGGTGCCGACACCCATCACTGTACTCGTCACGACCGGAGGATTTGTCGCATAACTCGGAAAAACCGCCAGATTCGTCACCGCGGGATTATTCTCAAACGGGAGCGGCGGGGTGGTGCGTGCCACGGAGAGTGAATACAACCCGGGAAGCCCAGTGTTGATTGGCCCGCTGGGAAATGCCACCTGCAATTGCTTAGCATTCGAGAGCGTCTGGCCCTGACCGTTGGTCTTGGCGGGAATCGGAACACCCTGAAAAAGCACGGGGGCTAATTGACCGTTCTGCCCAAAATAACCACCGTCAACCGTAACTCCGATATCCCCGGAGGACACGATCCCCTGAACAATGTCGCCTGGAGTCGAAGCCACGGCCGTTGGACGCACAGGTAAAATGTTGTAGGTGAACACGCCTCCAGCGGTTGTTGTTACCGGCTGCCCGGGGTCCGTGACGGAAACAGTAACTGGGCCCGCATTAGCCAGATTATTCGAGAACAGGCGAATGCGCGCACCCGTCGAAGATGGATTTGTCACGGTGATCGTGGGAATCGGGAAGAGCACCTTGACCTGCCCGGTCGCCGACGAAAGTGTCGTTTGACCGTGGTTTGCATCGGTCAGCGTAATAAGTGAAGACGATGAAATGTTTGGTGCATTGAGATAAATGTCCCAATACTCGGCACCCTGCGGAGCGATGGTTGGGGAGATCCCGTTAAAAGTGATTGGCCCGCCCGCCGTGATGGTGATTGTCGCAAGAGCAAAGCGTGTAGGGTCTTCCACGGAGGTGGCGACCACCGTGACCTCGGAAGGAGTCGTGGTCACCGTCGTGCTAGTCGGCACCACGGCTGGCGCCGAGAAGACACCGTTCGCATCGATCGAGCCGCATCCTGTGGCATTGCCACTCACGGTGCATGACGGAAGTGCCGCGTAAATGTTGGGGCTTGTGGGGGTGGTCGAACTGGGCGTCGTCTGAGTGACGAGCCAGGTCACACCTTGGGTTTTGAGGTCATTGGTAAGAATCGCAAAGAAGGGCTGCTTCTCCTTTGTGGGCACGGCGGCAGTGGTCGGTGTGATCGAGACGCTGATGCCGGAATCGATAAATAGGTTGACGATGCCGGTCTTGCTCGTATCCGCAACGGATTGCGCAGTGATGATGAGGGTCAACCCGGGAAACTTGATTTGATCGGGCAGATTTTGCGGAGCCGTGTATGTCGCGGTCCCCGTGGTCTGTTCATTCGTAAGGGTGCCGAATGAACCGTCCGTGGGGCAGTTCACCGCCTTCGACGTGGTTGGTGTCCCGGAAGAGTTGGTGGTGGTCGTTGTGTAAGTGCACGGCACGCCCTTCGGGACTCCGGGCTCCCAGTTGACATCCATATTGGTCGGGCCGACAACCGTTGCGGTGAGAGTCGTTGACTGCCCCAAAATGAGGGTACTGGTAGTGGATGTGACGGTGACGGTGGTGACAACGGCGCCACTATTGCTCCCGCATCCGCTCAAAAACAAGCACGGCGCGACCAACGCCAGCGTCACACAAGTCGAGATCTTCCTCAACTTCATTTCCCTTGCCTCCCCAAATTCGCGCTCGCCGCGATCATTGCGGCTGCTCCGGCCTGATTTCGTACCCCGACGATTTTCATTTCCCCGCCGCTCCGTCCTGCCTAGAAAGTTTTCCCTACCGTAAAGCGAAACGTCGTCTTGGGCTCGAAGTAATTCAACCGTCCCGGATTGCTCAAGAAGTTCAGTTGCGGCACTATTTCGTTCTCCCAAAGATTCGGGACTTCCTTATCCAATGTGGTCCGCCAATTATTGAGCGTGCTCTGGTTGACGAATGGATTTGGCGCAGCGATCTGCGAATACAGTCTGTTCAAATTGTATGCGTAATAAATCCGGAACGGCGCCTGGATGATCGGAAGGTTGATGCCAAACTCGATGCCCGCCGAGTCTCTTATCCGGAAATTGGTTCCGGGAAAGATTCCGAGAGTCTTCGCCAGGGGCGCCCCGGGAAAGCTCGAAGTGATATTTGCTATGCCCGTGGGGTCCAAGTGCAAAGCGCCCCGATTGAGGATTCCGTCTGTTCCAGCGTCCGCAAAGAAGGACATGCTGGCGTAGTTACCCACGATCGGAATCCGGTATTCGATGTTGCCGACGGCCTGAGTGTCGCCGCCGGGCAATGTAGCGGTATACACCAAAACAGGCAGGCTGAACGATCGCATCGCCCCTGCGGAAAGCGGATCGTGATAGAAGAGGGTTTGCGCTGTGACCGTGGGAATGAATACCACCGGCGAGATAGACCGGATATCAAACCCGCGAAGATCCTGTTCGCCGCCCATGTAAAATCGGCTGAAAGGAGGCACTTCCCCGCCGCCATACCCGGCGATATATGCAGTGGAGAAATGCAAACCAATAGCGTTGCGCCGCTTGTACGTGGGGTGGAAATATTTGATGTCGAAGACATTGGAGATGGTGTTAACGTTGCCACCCAATGGCCCGCCCTGGAACGACATGGAGTAGTAGATGCTCTTGCCCTTGGTCTCGTTCATCGGATTATCGATGGTGTTGTAACTGATCGAGGGCGTAATGGCGCTCGAAGACGATGCCGTTCAGCGCGCTTGGCCCGGCGATGCTCCTGAATTGCAATTGCTCAAATAACAGGGAAGAGGCCTGATTGAATGCCTGGATATTCGTGCGAGTCAGACCATAGGATAGGCCAAACCTGGCGAACGAGAATCGCTTTATCGGATAGCTCGCGAAGGCCGTAAACCCGTCGCTGTTCTGATTGTAGTTCTGGACGTATTGCTGGTTAAGGCTGACCTGCTGGCCAAGTAGCAGGGCCTCTTGCTGGGCCTGGTTGAAATTGTACTTACTGGAGAAGACGGTGAACCCTGTGGAAATTGGCCGGTCGAAGAGGTAGGGTTCGGTGAATCCGAATTGCAAGGTGCGCTGGTATTCGCCAAACTGCGCCGAGAGCGTGAGCGTTTCGCCCAAGCCCAGAAAGTTGTTGGTCTGATACGTTAAACCGATAAAACCGCCGGCCAGGCCGCTGACGCCGCCTTGCAATCCAATGGACTGCTTGCCCTTCTCTTTAAGCTTAAGGTTAATGTCGACCGTGCCGTCCTTGGTGTTTTTCTGGAGTTCCACGGCTTTGTCGGCATCGATTTTGTCGAAATAATTGAGCTGGTTTAGGCGCAGAATGCTGATGTCCCAATAGCGCTTGTTGAAGAGCTGGCCTTCATCGATCAGCAGCTCGCGCCGGATCACCTTGTCGCGCGTTGTCGTATTGCCGCTGAAGTTGATGCGGCGGACGTAATATTGCTTCTGCTCATCGAACCGAAGTGTGAGGTTGATCTTTTTGGCGGCATCATCGATGTCAAAGTCCGGCTCTGCGGTGAAATCGATAAATCCGTACTGGCCGTAAGCATCCGTATAGTTTTTCAGAGCCTTGCGGAGCTTGTCGACATTTAGGATGTCGCCTTCCTTCAACGGAAAAAGGGCCTTGAGGGGTTCCGCTTTCAGGGACAAGGCTTTGTCCGGGTCCGAACTCACGATCTTGAGCGTCCCCATGCGGTACTGTTCGCCCTCTTCAATCTTTATCGTGATGTTAACTGCTTTCCCGGTGTGCGGCCGCAGTCCGGGCACGGGAACTCCTCCGTGGTGAACATCGACATTCTCCAGAACTGGGCCATTTCCGGCAACCACCACCCGGAAGTAGCCGTTGTCCTGATACAACCCGCGCACGCCCACTTCCAGGTCCTCATTTAGTTTTTCACGGTCGTAGGTCTTGGACAAAACCGGAATGTCCCAGAAATACAGAGGAATTCCGTAGGGCCGGTCGTGTTTCATCGCACGGATAAGTTTGCGGTCGCTGAAAGCGTGGTTCCCGACAAATTTGATGGAGCCGACCTTAACCTTTGGACCTTCGTCAACTTTGAAGACCAGAATGACTGCGTTGCTCGAAGCAATGCGTTCGTATTGCGGCGTCACTTTCGCAAATTGGCGGCCATGCTCTCCGAGCAACTCCTGAAGCACCACTTCGGCCTTCTTGATTTTCGTGGGATCGAACGGGCTTTCCACGGACAGCCCGACTTTTCGCTCCTTGAAGCGGTCGAGGATATCCGACTCCGTAACCGAGTGAGTGCCGTCGTAGCGGATGCGCCGAATGATGGGCCGTTCTTTGACTTCAAAAATGATGATCTTGGCGTCCGGGCGATCCGGAGAATCTTCGACGCGCAGCTTCACATCCTCGAAAAATTGCGTGTTCCACAACGCTTGAAAATCGCGTCGCAGCGTCTCTTCGCTATAGGGATCGCCTTCGCGGCTGAAAATGCGCGCTTTGAGCGTATCGCTGCGGATTCTGCGGTTACCGATGAATTCGATGCGCTCAATCACGCCCTGAGGCTTGCCGTTAGCGGCTTGTTGCGGGGTCTGTTGCGGCTCTTGAAGCTCGGCTGGTGCAGAGATTCCGGCTATCGAAGAATCAAAGGGAAGAGACAGCGATGCCGGGTCCGCGGATGCAGACAATGCCGAGAGGAGATTTTTTTGCGTTGCTGCCGGAGAACTGGCCGCCAGCAAAAGAAGAAACGCCGCGATCCAGGTGACCCGAAACGCCAAAACTCCAGATGGCAAACAGACTCTCCTATAAGCGGCCGCTGAGGTCTTCAAGGCCGCGCCCCGAAACACAATTTGTTTATCTCCCGCCGGTCCCGGTGTGGGCCGGTCGATCGCGGACCCCGACCTGGTCGAGGTCTCCCGTGCGTTGTGTCAGATTCGCTAGTGGATAACCGGGGTTGCCTCAACCACGGGCCGGAATGCCAGACCTTCTCCCCCGACGTAAATTTGCAGCGTCGCGGGCCTCTGGATTCCTCCCTGGATCAGCGCCTCCGAGAGCGGGTCCTCCACATATTTCTGAAGAGCCCGACGAAGCGGCCGTGCCCCATAGTTACGGTCCGCGCACGTTTTCTCGAGGATCCACTGGCGTGCTTCCGGCGACAGCACTATCTGCACCTGCCGGTGGATCAGCGTATCGTTCAGCTGGCCCACGAGCAAATCGATAATACGGAGTAAATCTTCGTCGCCGAGTGCGTTGAAAATAATCACTTCGTCCAGCCGGTTGAGAAACTCCGGGTTGAACGCCCGTTTTACTTCGTTCATCACCATCTCTTCGATGGACTTCTGGCTGGCTTCATCAGCGCCAGACTGGAATCCGATGGAAGTGCGCCTCTGCAGATGCCGCGCTCCTAGATTGGAAGTCATGATGATGATGGTATTGCGGAAATCCACGGTGTTGCCGAGACCATCCGTCAGTTGCCCGTCTTCAAACACCTGGAGAAGTATGTTGAAAACGTCCGGATGCGCCTTCTCGATTTCATCCAAGAGGATGACCGAGTAAGGTGTCCGGCGGACACGCTCCGTCAACTGCCCGCCTTCTTCGTAGCCCACGTACCCTGGAGGCGCGCCGATGAGCTTCGAAACGGAGTGCTTCTCCATGAACTCCGACATATCGAAGCGCACCAACGACTTCTCCGACCCGAACAGAAATTCCGCAAGCCGTCGCGCAACTTCCGTTTTTCCGACACCCGTCGGGCCAAGGAAGAAGAAGCAGCCCACAGGGCGCAGGGGCGATTTGAGGCCCGCACGGCTGCGGCGAATCGCTCGGGCCAGCGCGGTGATGGCTTTGTCCTGGCTGATGACGCGCTTATGCAGCTCCGGCTCAATGCGCAGGAGCTTCTGCTGCTCATCCTCTTTAATCGAAGTGACGCCGATGCCAGTCCAGCGCGAAACTACTTCCTCGATATCCTCGCGTGACACAATCCCAGTCGAGGCGTCATCCAGCTTGTAGCGTTCGCGAAGCGTGCGCAGGTTCTCTTTTTCCTTGCGCTCTTCTTCGGAGTAAAAGCGCGCCTTTTCGAATTCGTGCTGGGCGATGGCCGTTTCCATCCGGTGCGTGATGAACTTCACGCGCTTCTGTACCTCGCCCACTTCTTCTGGAACGCTGGCCTGGCGCAGTTTCACGCGCGCGCCGGCTTCGTCAATCAAGTCGATGGCCTTGTCGGGCAGGAAACGGTCTGGGATATAACGGTTCGAAAGATAGACGGAATAGCGCAGCGCTTCATCCGTGTAGCTGACAGCGTGAAACTTTTCGTAACGTTCGCGCACGCCCTGAATAACTTGGATTGCCTCTTCTTCGTTCGGTGCAGGAACCTTGACGGACTGGAAGCGCCGTTCAAGCGAACGGTCCTTTTCCACCGATTTGCGGTACTCGCTCGGCGTCGTCGCTCCGATGCACTGGATTTCTCCACGAGACAAGGCCGGCTTCAAAATGTTCGCGGCATCCAGCGAGCCTTCCGCGGAGCCCGCGCCCACCAGCGTGTGCAACTCATCGATAAACACGATCGAGTTCTGGCTCTCCATCAATTCCTTCATGATGGTTTTGAGCCGCTCTTCGAATTGCCCGCGGTATTTTGTTCCCGCAACGATTAAGGAGAGGTCCAGCGAAAGGATGCGCTTGTCCGCGAGAAAAGGCGGGACGTCGCCATCGGAAATGCGCTGCGCCAGGCCTTCGACGATCGCCGTCTTTCCAACGCCAGGCTCGCCGATGAGAACCGGATTGTTTTTTGTCCGCCGGCACAAAATCTGGATGACGCGCTCGACTTCACCCTCGCGCCCAACCAGCGGGTCCAATGACCCCTCGCCGGCAGCCTGCGTCAGGTCGCGGCTGAATTCCGCGAGCAGCGACGTTTCCTTGGGCCGGGCCGCGGCCGTCTTCTCACCCGATGTGCGAGCCAACTCTTCGCGTAGCGTCGAGAGGCGCAACCCGCGCTCCATCAAGATCTCCGCGCCAAAGCATTTTTCTTCGCGCAGGATCCCGAGCAACAAATGCTCCGTCCCAACGTGCTTGTGCCCCAGCCGCTCGGCTTCTTCCGCCGACATGTTCAGGATGCGCTTGCACTCCGCGCTGAGCGGCACCTCGACGGAGGTCGAAATCCGCTCGCGAATCGTAATGCGCGCCTCGATCTCTTTGCGGATCGATTCAATGGATCCTTGCTGACGCAGGAAACGGTTTGCCAGTGCCTTGTCCTCGCGCATCAGTCCGAGCAGCAAATGCTCGGTCTCGATGTACGGGCTGCCATACTGGCTGGCTTCGTATCGTGCGAAAAAGATGACTCGACGCGCTTTCTCTGTGTAGCGTTCGAACACGTTAGCTCGCTTCTCCCCCGGGGGCCCCGCTCGCAGGAGCCGTAGCCCCGCGAGTTTGCAGAACGCCATGTTCAAGTCCGAGTATCCGGTCGCACCGCGCGGCCAATGCCAGGTTGTGCGTCGCGATCAGCGACGTCAGCCCATGCGTGCGGTGCAGCCCTTCCAGCAGCTCAAACACGGCCCAAGCATTCTGCTCGTCCAGATCTCCGGTTGGTTCATCTGCCAGCAGCACGGCCGGCCCTGTGACGAGCGCCCGGGCTATCGCGACGCGCTGCTGTTCCCCTCCGGAGAGTTCCCCTGCGCGGTGATCCGCCCTATTTTCCAGGCCGACCTCCGCGATCCACTTCCGCGCCGTCCCCAGCGCTGAAGCAAAATTCTCGCCGCGCAACAAAAGCGGCATAGCTACGTTTTCCGCGGCCGTAAAATCCGGCAATAACTGATGACGTTGCCAGAGAAAACCCACCACGCGGTTTCGAAATTCCGCGAGCGCCGCGTCATCATTCGTTTCAATGGCTTTATCCGCGAAGTATACTGTACCGCTCGTTGGCGTGTCTAGCGCGGCCAGCAAATGCAAGAGAGTGCTCTTCCCCGCACCGGATGGCGCCACGATGGCAACCATCTCGCCTTGCCGCAAACTCAGACTTGCATCGGACAAAACGGACAAACTTTTTTCGCCGCTTCCATAGATTTTCTTCAGGCCCCGCGCTTCGATGACCACGGCAGCATTGCCTCGCGCCTTGGGATTGCCGGGCCGAGTTGCTGTGTTCGTGCTGTTTTGCGATTGGGTCATTATGCTCTCGAGCCTGATTCTCTGGCGCCTGTGTTGCCCTTCTACTTTCTCTTTACTTAGATGCTACGTACGTCCTGTTCGTGCTCGGCGGCAAGTGCCCGGCATTCCGCAGGATTGCCCAAGAGTTTCCTATTTCCGCCTAGCGCCTGCCCGTCGTCAAACAGCCCTACAAATGCCTTGTTCGAAACGCCTTTAAGCCTATTTTTTCCAGTAGCTTATAACGAGCACGGTCGTTTCGGGATGGTGAGGATGACACCCCAGTTCTGCCCGCTCGCCTCTGCAAACTTATACGAGCAAACCACGCGCCAAATTCTCTCCCCTAAACCCCTTAGATTCAATCCCCGCCCTTTGTACCCTACTCATAGCGGAGAATCTCTACCGGCAATAGCTTCGCCGCTGCTCGTGCGGGAAGAATCGTCGCCCCGATCGAAATCCCCATCGCCGCCAGCGTTATCCACACGCCATCCAACACGCTGGGATGAAATGGCACGTAAGAAACCGCATAGATTTGTGGATCGAGCGGAATCAAATGATACGTCCCTGCGACCAGCGCGAACGCATATCCAACACAGAGGCCGATCAGCGTCCCGGCAAACCCGATGGCGATTCCCTGCCACAGAAAGATCGTTCGAATCTGCTCGCGCCGCGTTCCCATGGACATCAATACCGCGATGTCTCGCGCTTTATCCGTCACCGTCATCGAAAGGACCACAAGAATGTTCAATCCCGCAACAAATGTAATCAACCCGATAAAAATCGCCGTGACCAGTTTTTCCAGACGCAGCGCACGGAACAACGCGAAGTTTTGTTCCATCCAAGTGCTCGCCAAAAAGCCGGGCCCCGCGATTTGTTCCGCTTTCCGCGCAATTTCTCCCGCGTTCTCCGGATTGTATAGCCGGAATTCCAGCACGTTGACAATGTCGCTCGTCCCGGACAGCGACTGCGCCGCGCCCAGCTTCATGAAACACCAGTTTCTGTCGTAATCGTAAAAGCCCGAATCGAATATTCCCGCCACGCGAAATCGCCTCGTCCGTGGAATTAACCCAAACGGCGTCAATCGCCCCTGCGGGCTTGTAAGCGTCACGTAGTCGCCCGGCTCGATCTTCCAGTCATCCGCCAGTTGCTTGCCAACCAGCAACGCATCAATGCCGTCCGCATCAGGCGCGAAATCCAGCTTCCCCGCCACAATCCGCTGCAGCGCTTCATCCCCTCGCCGCTCGCGCTCCGGTTCGACGCCTTTCGCCACCACGCCAAGCGCCTCGCCGCCGAACGAAAGTAGCACCGTCTCATAAACCGCAGGCGTCACGGAGCGCACCCCGGGAATGCCCGCGAGTTTCGTGGCCAGCGCTTCGTAATTACGAATATCGGAGCCCGGACGCAACAGCGAAATATGCGCCTGGACACCCAACAGGCGGTCCTGCAACGTCTCGCGAAAGCCGGTGTTCATTGCCAGCGCAATCACCAGCGTCGCGACCCCCGCTGATACTCCAAGAATCGAAAACAGCGTCACCAGCCGCAGCACCGCCGGCCGGTAAGGCGACCGCAAATACCGTCGCGCCACAAACCATTCAAATTGCATTGTTGAACCGCATCAGTCAAAGGATACTTTACGCGCCGTCCGCTTCGGAAGCGGAGTCTTGGCGAGCCTCCGGCCGCAACAACGGGAACAGGATGACATCGCGTATGGATTGCGAATCAGTGAGCAACATGGTCAGCCGGTCGATGCCGATCCCCTCTCCCGCAGTCGGCGGCATTGCGTGGCAGAGCGCGCGAATGTAGTCCACATCCAGTTGCTTGGAAACCTCTTCCCCGCCCTGCGCGATTTGCGCCAGAAAGCGTCTCTCTTGCTCCGCTGGATCATTCAGCTCCGAGAAGCCATTGGCCACTTCCATGCCCGCCACATAAATCTCGAATCGTTCAGTCAACGACGGATCCTCGGGCTTCTGTTTCGAAAGTGGCGAAATGTCCGTCGGAAAATCATAAAGGATCGTCGGCTGAATCAATTTGTCTTCCGCCATAGTTTCAAACAGCAAGCCTGTCCACTCTCCATCCGTCAATACGCCTTTCGAGGCCGCGTAAGGCGCGCCCGCAGTTTTTGCCCAGGCGTTGTAGCGCTCCACGGCGGCGCGCGGCCCGCTCGTCGACGCAAGTTCCGCTTCCGTCGGTGGGGCCCCCGCGCCGACGGGCCAATACCTGCCGATCGCTTCGCGCATGGTCAACCGTTGCATCTTCGCAAAGTCCAGTTCGTGCTCGCCATACTTCACCAATGTTGCCCCGGTGATGCTCATCGCGAGAAGCGCGAAAAGTTCCTCGTTCATCTCCATCAAGTCCCTGTAGTTGCTATACGCCTCATAAAATTCGAGCATCGTGAATTCCGGGTTGTGCTGCGTCGAGATGCCTTCATTGCGGAAGTTCCGGTTGATTTCGTACACCCGGTCAAACCCTCCGACCGTCAGCCTCTTCAAATACAGCTCCGGCGCGATCCGCAGATAGAGATCGATGTCCAGTGTATTGTGATGGGTAACGAATGGCCGGGCCGCTGCGCCTCCGGGAATCGGATGCATCATCGGCGTCTCAACCTCTATATATCCGCGCGCATCGAAAAATCGTCTCAGTTCCTGAATGATCCGCGCACGTGCCACAAACACCTGCCGCGATTTGTCGTTGGCGATCAGGTCCAGATAGCGCTGCCTATAGCGCAACTCCACGTCGGTCAGTCCATGCCACTTTTCCGGAAGCGGCAGCAACGCCTTGGCAAGAAACGTAAGTTCCTCCACCCAAATGGACAGCTCGTTGGTCTTCGTCCGGAAGAGATGTCCGCGAACGCCTATTAAATCACCGAGATCGAGCAACTGAAACAGCGCGAAGCCCCGCTCGCCAACAACATCTTTCTTTACATAGATTTGAATTCGCTTGCCGGATCCCTGGATATGCGCGAAGCCTGCTCTGCCCATCAAGCGCAGCGAAACAAGCCGTCCCGCCGCGCGAATCTCATGCTTGTCCGCTTCGAGGACCGCGGCTAATTTTTCGCCATATTTATCCACGAGGGCCGCGGGCGTATCCGTCCAGCGAAACTCACGCGGAAATGGCTCATATCCCAGCGCTTGAATTTGTTCGAGTTTTTTCTGTCGTTGCTCAAACTGGTCGCGTGGCTCAAATTGCAAGGGAGATCCTTTCGGCTCGATCGCACGCGAGTATAGCGGTCGCCGCCGCTTCGGAGCAACAGCCTGCGAATTCGAGGGGCTTTCTCCCGCTGGTAGTTTTGGTACTACTGGTGGCTGTTCCCCAAGAAAATCATTTGCTCGGAATTAGAATTTGTTATACTCCTTTTCCTGTTCCCTCTTGGAGTCATCCTGTGAAAGACCGTGTGCGCGCCCCCTCAGCGCGCGGCTTGTCTGTCAAAGATGATTGGCGCGCGTGGTTGCCGGAAGCAAAGGACGAAGTGTTTCGTTCGCACGTGCGTCACCTTGAAATCTCCTACAACATGCTGAGCGTTTCTCTGGATGAAGCTCTTTCGCTGCGTCAGGGACGACGCTTGGACAAGGCCAGCCAGGCAGTTTGCGTAGCCCCCGATCTCTGCAACCGCTTCGCTCACCCTCTTGAAGCCTTGCTCTGGTCTCTCGGCGAACATGCTAAACATCATGGCACTGTTCCAAATGCTGCTCCTCTTGACCCCGCCAATTTCCAGGGAGCTAGAGGCCAGCGGGCCGCGCGCGTCCATAGCTTGCTTTGCCGTATCCTCCTCACCGAACGTTCCCAGTTTCTCCATAAACTGAGCACGCTGGGTGAGATGGTGGACGATCTCAGTCAGGATTTTTGCGCCGCAGCAGCCCATATTGTCGGCGGCCTCTCGATCGACTCTGACGCCGAGTGGCAAGCAGTTGACGCAGCTCACTACGATCTCAATACCTGCCTTCGTGAAGCCATCGTCATGTTGAAATCCTTCCTCATGGCCCTCCCCGACGACCAATTAGAGCCCTTTCAGGCGACTGTGCGTACCCAAATGGGCGTTTCCCGACCCAAAAAGCTCTCGTTCAGCCAGCGTTTTGTTCGGCATAGACGAGCCGTCCCCATTGGGGGAGAATGAATCTTCCAGCCTGTTTAGGCTTGGCTCCAGATCCATCCGCTGGGGAATAAGTTAGTCTCCGCGCTTGTCTGATTGAAAACAGCCAGCTTTTGCGAGGACAACTCTAGGAGGTATTCGGTGCATCCGAAACGTTGGATGCGCCGCAATTGGACCATTGGCCCGGAACCGACCAAGTGAGCCCAGTGTGCCGACTGCTCTACAGCCGCCAAATAGGGCCTATATCACGCAGTCCCCTAAATCGGCGACTGAAGCGGAAGCTATTCGTCTAGCCCAGGCCGGGGACGCCGCAGCTTTTGAGTTGCTCTATCAACTCCACAGCCGCCGCGTTTACGCCTTGTGCCTTCGGATGCTTGGCAACCCATCCGACGCGGAAGATCTTATGCAGGAAGCCTTCCTGCAGCTCTTTCGCAAAATCGGGACTTTTCGCGGAGAGTCGGCTTTTTCAACCTGGTTGCACCGCATGACCGTTAATGTGGTCCTCATGCGTTTGCGTAAGAAGTCGCTCCCTGCGGCTTCTCTGGAAGAAACGACGGAACCCGATGAAGAGACTGGTGGCCCGAGAAAAGACATTGGCGCCCCCGATTTGCGGCTCAGCGGCGCCGTGGACCGCGTCAATCTCGAACGCTCCATCGAAAAGCTTCCGCCCGGATACCGAACCGTTTTTGTGCTGCACGACGTGCAGGGATTCGAGCACAACGAAATTGCAGGCATCATGGGATGTTCGGTAGGTAACTCGAAGTCGCAGTTGCACAAAGCGAGGACGCGTCTGCGCGAACTGCTTCAGGAGGATTTGCGCGATCAGGCTCGAGCGGAACGTCACGCTGCAAAAACCCAAGCTGGGCTCGGCGATTGAGCTAGAATGCAGCCAACTGCTAGGCCCGGGAAAGCGTCATATAGATACAAGAGCTGTCGAGCGGGAAGGCTACCCAGGTCCTTTAGCCGCGGAGTGAACCGCCATGCAGTGTAAAGACATCGAACTCGCGCTG
This sequence comes from uncultured Acidobacteriota bacterium, assembly GCA_963718945.1. GTDB lineage: Bacteria > Acidobacteriota > Terriglobia > Acidiferrales > UBA7541 > Acidiferrum. The sequence continues at coordinate 489,919 of CAVRAJ010000007.1, forward strand.
GAGCAAGAAGGGCTGGAACCCCTTCCCAAAGAGGCCCAGGCGCACTTGGCCGAGTGCCGGAATTGTCGCAGTTATGTTGCCGACCTGACCAGCCTCGTGGACGCCGCAAAAAAGTTGCCGTCTGAAATCGCTCCGCCTGATCGCGTTTGGCTCTCCCTCCGGGCACAATTGGAAGCAGAAGGTATTATTCGAACTCCAGCAGACCCCATTCACGGCGAGCAGGTACCCTTCTGGCAATCCATTGGCGATTTCTTCCGCAATCGCGTGCTGGCCACGGCCATGGTTGGAATCTTGATCGTTGCCGCCACTGTTTTCCAAATTCGCCGTGACCGGACCGCTTATGTGGCGCCGCCTGTCGAGACCGCCAAGGCCGTGCTCGTATCCGCGCCTGCGCCAGCCGCCCAGAAAACATCCGCTCCCGAAGCGCCCCCGGTCTTCGCCAGCGTCGCGCGGGCCTTGGACGATCAGGAGCCTGTAGCCACTGGCATGATTCTCGCAAGCACTTCTCCTGTTGACGTGTCTTTGCGCGACAATCTGAAAAAAGTGAACGAATTTATTGCTGACTGCGAGCGTCACCTTAAGGAACAGCCGCAAGACGAACTGACTCGCGAATACCTCTCCGCAGCCTACGAGCAAAAAGCCGAATTACTGTCCGCGATGATTGAGCGCGGAAGGAGCATAAACTGACATGTGCCTTCGAACAATGGGGTTGGCCTCAGCCCAGCCGGGGTTCCGCGACAAGCGCATCCTACTGCCGTTTCTGAGCGCCGGACTTCTTCTCTGGTGCGCCGCGCCCGCACGGGCCGCCGGCGCCGGACAGCACATCGAGAAATTATTCAACGTCACCGGGCACCCCGTCGTGGTGATTCACAACGTGGCCAATGGCCGCATCGAGGTCAAGTCTTGGAAGAATGCCCAGGTCGACATCGTCGGTCATCAAGCTTCCAACAAAATTGGTTTTGAGATCGAGCAAGTGGGAGACCGTGTCGACGTCACTGCCAACGTCCTGGACGCATCCGCTCAACCGTTGGATCTCGAAGCCGATTTACAGCTCACCGTTCCAGAGGAAACCGAGCTGCAGCTTGGAACCGAAACGGGCCTGATTTATGTCGAGCAGGTGACCGGCGACATGAAACTCGAAAGCTTCGGCGGCGACGTCCACCTAAAGGAAGTCTCGGGCTACATCATCGTCAAGACCACTGGCGGCTCGCTGGTTTGCACGCAATGCGCCGGCAAACTTGATTTCAGCTCCATCGGTGGAAATGCGCAAATTCTTCAGCCGCAATTGAACAACGTCAACCTCATGACCACCACGGGAAACATTCTTTTCGATGGAGATTTTATCCGCACCGGCCTCTATTCGATGAAAAGCGGCAGAGGTCTCGTGGAGGTGCGCTTTTCGAGCAACGATTCCTTTGACCTGAAAGCTCAGACCTCCACCGGCATGGTGGACAATCAGGCAACAGCCTTCCTGAAGCCCGATTCTCACGGTGTAAAGCATCTGCCCTCCAAGTTCGTCCACGGGCTCTTCGGAACCGTCGGAATGGGCCTCGCGAAGGTCGAACTCTCCTCTTACAGTGGTACAATCCGCATCACGAAGCGCGATTAACTCTTCGTGCTGCAATTTGGCCGGCCCTTCGTGGCCGCTTTCTATACCGAACTGTGACTCAACAGCCCCCTTTGCGCGGCCTCTCCGTCCGTCCTCAGATGATTTGCCTGGTCGGCTTCATGGGTTCCGGCAAAACAACCGTCGGCACTCTCTTGGCCCGGCAGCTCGCGTGGCGTTTCGTCGACCTCGATGAACGCATCGAGCAATCCGCCGAACTTTCCATTCCACGGATTTTCGAGCGCTTTGGCGAACCTGCATTTCGTCAAATCGAAGCGGATCAGCTTCGCGCCGCCCTCGGCCGCGCCTCCGAACTCAAGGAAGCCACTGTCTTGGCTCTCGGCGGCGGCACGTACGCCCAGCCTGGCTGCCCCGAGTTCCTCAAAAACGCCGGCATTCCCGTTCTCTGGCTCGATTCGCCCGTCGAGATCCTTCTGTCCCGCTGCATGACCATGACTGGCCGCCCGCTCTTTCGCGATGAAGGCAGCTTTCGCGCTCTCCATGCGCAGCGTCTTCCCTCGTATCAGCTCGCTGACTTTCGTGTGGACAGTTCCGGCGAACCCACCCAGGTTGTCGGCGAAATCCTCCGCCACGGCATTGTCGTGGCAGGTGGCAACGAAGCACATCTCGTCGTCGAAAAACCAAATTCTTGACCGGCCTTCGCTAGAATAGGCAGCGGAGATTTTCCCTCCTAAATTACGCGTCGCGCTTCGCGCCTTTTGCGAACGGAGTTTTTATGAAAGAAAAATTGCTCGCCACACGGGCCAATACATCCATTTTTCTTGGCGCGCTATTGATTTTTGCTTGCGCTGCCTCTGGCATTGCCGACCAAAAGAGAAAATCCTCGACCCCCGCGGGCGTCTTCGCTCAGGACAAAGGCAAGCTGAACATCATCAAGGATGGCCAGATCGTCGGCCACGAAGAATTTGAAATCGTCCCGTCCAGCGTGGGCTGGGTCGTCAAGGGCAACACCGAGATCAAGCCTGCCGAAGGCGCTGCCAGCAAAGTCTCCGGTTTGCTTACCCTTCAACCCGATGGCGCACCGATCAGCTATGAATGGACCGCGCAAAGCGACAAGAAGAATGGTGCACACATTCTTTTCGCCAACGGCATCGCCAACGTAACCGTCGAGATGGAGGGCGCGCGTCCATGCACGCCTGACGAGATAAAAGATCCCAACCGCAAGCAGCCTTGCTTTTTCGAACAGAGTCTCTCCTTCAACTCTCCCCTTATCGTCGTCCTCGACAACAATCTCTACGATCAGTACGGGGTCCTCGCGCGCATCTACGATTGGTCCAAACGCGGCCCGCAAACTTTCCCCGTCTTCATCCCCCAGGAACTCATGCCCGGCACTATCACCGCCGAAGCCATCGGCTCCGCCACGCTCGATGGAAAATCCTACCAAGGCTTCCGCATCAACACCACCGACCTCGAAGTCGACCTCTACCTCGATTCAAATCATCGCCTGATGCGCCTCGAAGTCCCTACCGCCAAAGTCTCCGTCGTCCGCGATTGATTCAGTATCGACAGGGTTTTGCCTCACGTGTTGTTCTCCTGCGCTGCTCTGCGTGCGTTGTTCTCCGGCTTGACCGAAGTCAACAGCCTGCACAAGGTTCTTCGGACCGGAGCGCGGTACTATTAATCGGCTGACTGTGTTCCGCACCCAAGAATGAAACCAGACTTCGCCCAATACGGATTCGCCCACGAACTAAATCTCATCATGGCTTACATCGGTGGCTCGCAGGCACACGGTGCAAAGCTTGGCGCGACCGGCGATACCGATTGGTACGGGCTTTACATTCCGCCACCGCCAAAGGTTCTTGGCCGCCGACATCCATCTTCGGTTCTGGGACTTGGCCCTGACATAAGTCGGTCCTGGCCGCCAATTGCAGGGCTGGAAAAGGCTGGCGAGCCGAAAAAAAGCGCGGTGTGACCTCTCAAAGTCACACCGCGCCAATTTGTGCTCGGGTTTAGAAACGAAAAACTTACCGTGCTACCGGCCGTTGAAAGATAGGTCCCGTGCCTGGCCGCCGCAGCACATAACCCTGTGGCTGCCCATGGGAATGCGTCAACGCATGGCCATTCGAATGGACGGCGCCAATGTGTCCGTTGTGGCCGTTGCCATTCGCCGGCGCGGGCTGCGGCATCCGCGCCGGATTACCGATAGGGCGGAGAGTAACCGGGGCTGCATGGACGTGATCGCTGATCGCCTGCAGCCTCTTCAGAATGGACTGCCATTGTTCCCAATCCAATTGCCTCAGGAACGGCCGCAATCCCTGGATGAACGGATCCTCGAGCAGCGCTTCGCCGTCGGATTCCGGGATAAAGAACCGGTTTAAGCCCACATTCAGCGCCTCGGAGATTTTCTCCAGCGTGCCGAGGCTCGGCGTCATTTGGCCGCTCTCGATGCGGGACAAGTAGGAGCGTGAGACCTTCGAGCGTGACTGTAGTTGGCTCTGGGTCATCGCCCGCGATTCGCGCAATTGGCGAATCCGCTGGCCGATATTCTCGACCGTCTCCTGGTTGGCGAACTTTTCGGACGTGGGTTCAGCGGCTGCTTCCTCCGGAGGTGCCGGTGGAGGAATCAGGAATTCCAAACGCTGAGGCAAGGCGCGCACACAACGACGGCAGTTTCCCGTGCGCGTCCGGTATTGGACGAGACCACATGTCTTACAGCGAATGACTTCCCTATCCATTTCCAACGAATTCATCGTTGTTTCTTTCTCTGTTATTTGTGCAGACACCGGTACTCCTCGCTGACTTTGCCCGGCGTGCAGATAGCGGAAGGAACGTCGGAACGTCCTACTGGGGAAGACAGAAACTGGCGCGTTGGGGAGTATCGTGCGGCTAGCCGTTTTGTGTCAAGACTATTCTTGAACTATTTTTGTATATGCAATTCACTTCTCGCGACTCTACGAATAATTTTCGCCTGTCCGTTCGGCCAGCCCTCTGCCCTTCCTCGTTCACTCCCACAATCTATTGTGCTCTCTGATTCACTCCACCAGTCAGTTTGTGCTGCCCTCGCTGCATGACTGCCGCAGACGTTGTACGATAGCCGCTGTCCCAATTTGGGGCGCCCGTTCGGAGACTGCATGCCGGAGCTCCCAGACATTACCATTTACGTCGAGGCCCTTGAAACCCGCATCCTCGGCCAGACCCTCGATGCTGTCCGCGTCGTCAGCCCTTTTCTTCTGCGCACCGCAGCCCCAGCCCTCGCCGACGCTTCGGGCAAGAAGGTCCTCCAACTCCGCCGCCTCGGCAAACGCATCTGTATCGGCCTGGAGGACGACCTCTGGCTAGTTCTTCATCTCATGATCGCCGGCCGTCTTCACTGGCGTGCTCTCGCCCTTGGCACCGCCCGCTCTAAAATCTCTCCGCCTCGAGGCCTCGCCGCATTCGACTTCTCCGTTGGCTCCCTTCTCTGGACCGAAGCCGGCTCCCAGAAACGGGCCTCGCTCCACGTCGTCTCCGGTGTAGAAGGCCTCCGTTCTCTCGATCCCGGCGGCCTCGAAGTCCTCGACTCCGACCTTGAGCACTTCGCTTCCGTCCTTCTCTCTGCTAACCACACTCTCAAGCGTTCCCTCACCGACCCTCGTCTCTTCAGCGGCATTGGCAACGCCTACTCCGACGAAATTCTCTGGGAAGCCAAGCTCTCGCCCCTTGCGCTCACCCAAAAGCTCTCCGTCTCTGAAATCAAGCGCCTCTTCGAGGCCATCCGCTCCAGCCTCACGCGCTGGACCGCTCGCCTCCGCGCCGAAGCCGCTGGCAAGTTCCCAGAAAAAGTCACTGCCTTTCGTGAAGGCATGGCCGCCCACGGCCGCTACAAACAACCCTGCCCGCGCTGCCTCGCCAAAATCCAGCGCATCCGCTACGCCTCCAACGAGACAAACTATTGCCCTGCCTGCCAAACATCTGGCAAGCTCCTCGCCGACCGCGCTCTTTCCCGCCTCCTGCGCGAAGACTGGCCCCGCACCCCCGACGAACTGGAACTCCTTACCTCCACACCCAAATAATCCTGTTCTTTAGCTCACACCTTCGTACCGTCTCTCTGGTACTCCCGGTCCATTCCGCGCCTAACATCTCTCCCGCTACTCTACTTCCCGCGTGAATTCCAACTGGATATGGACTCGTCGCGCGCTCCGGCGCACCCTCGCGAAGCTTCTTCGGTGGACGAAGAACACCCGCCAACTTCGCACGGAACTCCTTTTGTCATTCGTCTTGCTCACTGTAGGGCTCACCTGCGTCACCCTCGTGGTGGTGCGCAACAACGCCCAATCGCACGCGCAGCAACAAATCGAACAGTCCACGCGAAACGCAACTTTGATCTTTCAAGCCATGCAGAGGCAGGAGCTAACCTCTCTGTCCAGAAAGGCCGACCTCCTGGCAACGCTCGCCTTGATCAGGAACGGCGATGCCACGGCGGTCACCGCTGCCAGCGACGATCCCTGGAAAACTGATGACTGCAACCTCTTTGTCCTTGCGGATGAGAACGGAAAAATTACCGCGTTGCACTCCGGCCAGCCGGAGTTCTCCACAGCCTCCGCGCAACAACTCTTACTGCGTTCCGTCAAGCGGGGCGAAAGCTCGGGTTGGTGGTCCAACGGAAAAGATCTGTATCGAGTGGTCTTGCAGCCTCTCTACGGTGCGCCTGGCAAAAAGGACACCCGTGGTTTCGTTGTCGTCGGCCGGCTGATCGATGACACGGCAGCCGCTGACCTCGGAAGAATTGCCTCCAGCGATGTCGTCTTTCGCTACGGACCCTCGATCGCCATCAGCACGCTTGCTCCCCTCCAAGAAATGGAGCTCGAGCGTCAGCTCACCTACCATTTGGATACATCCCAAGTAAATCTTGGCGGTGAGCGTTTCTTTGCCAGTTTCCTTGATTTGACCGCCGGCCTTCATCCTGCTGTCAGCCTGCTTTTTCTGAAGTCATATGGACCAACCGATGCCTACCTCCAAGGGCTCGACCACTTGCTTCTGAAGATTGCCTTCGTAACGATTCTCCTTGGCGGCGGACTCATTTACCTCATCTCCGATACCGTCACTCGCCCTCTTGCTTCTCTCGTCCAGGGCGTCCAGGCTCTCGAACGCGGCGACTACGCCTATCCGCTTGACTCCGGCGGTCACAATGAGATGGCGCGCCTTACCCACGCCTTCGACGCCATGCGCCGCGCCCTCCGGGAAAACGCCGCCGAAAAGGAGCAACTCGAATCGCAGCTGCGGCAGGCGCAAAAAATGGACGCCCTGGGCCGTCTCGCCGGCGGCGTGGCCCACGACTTCAACAATCTCCTCACGGTCATTCGCGGCCATAGCGAACTTCTCCTGGACCGCATTCAGCCTGACAACTCTCTTCACAACAATTCCTTGCAAATTCGTAAAACCGCCGACCGTGCCGCTTCCCTCACCCGCCAACTCCTCGCCTTCAGCAGAATGCAAGTGCTTCAGCCAAAGGTTCTCGAGGTCAACGATATCATCGCCGATTTGGGTAAACTCCTTCGTCGCCTCGTTCGCGAAGACATTGAATTCAGCCTCCGCCTCGGCGATTCGCTCAGCCGCTTCAAGGCTGATCCCGGTCAGTTCGAGCAGGTTCTCTTGAATCTTACGGTCAATGCCAGCGATGCCATGCCTCTCGGCGGCAAGCTCACCATCGAAACGCAAAATGTCGTTGTGGATGAGAGCTACGCGCGCAAGCTTCCCTCCGCGGAACCCGGCTCATACATTCTCGTCAGCGTCACCGACACCGGCCACGGCATGGACGACGCCACCAAAGCTCGCGTGTTCGAACCTTTCTTCACGACCAAGGAACCCGGCAAAGGCACCGGCCTCGGCCTCGCCACCGTTTACGGCGTCGTTAAGCAAAGCGGCGGCTACATCTCACTGGACTCCGAGCCCGGCAAAGGCACGCGCTTCGAGCTTTACTTCCCACGCACTGAAGAGACGGCCGAAAACCATTCCACTGACTCGCCCCTCATCGGCGCCAATTCCAAAGCGCCACGAAAAACGGTTCTCGTTGTCGAGGATGAAAAAGAAGTGCGCGAACTAGCTTCGGCATTCCTTAGCGCCGCCGGCTTCGGTGTGCTGACCGCCGAGGATGGACTCGATGCTCTCGCCACTGCCGAGCGCATGGGCAAATCCATTCACCTGGTTTTGACGGACATGATCATGCCCAGAATGCGCGGCCTCGAGCTGGGCCAGCGCCTTCGCGCTCTCTTGCCGCACGTCAAAATCGCTTATATGACCGGCTATCTTGAAAAGAACGACGGCGCCGAAGAACTACTCGAGGACGCCTTCTTCCTGCAAAAGCCATTTTCCCGCGAGGCCGTCGTTAATCTCGTCAAACACGCCCTCGAAACCGAGCATCAGCGCCGCGAATCTGCCGCAGAACTCGCCACCGTTTAGCAGCCATCCTTCGCTATTTGCCGATGGTTTTCCCGGCATTTTCGTGCTCGCCTTCGCTTTCGCCGCGAAGACTAGCCCTGATCCCCGGCGAACTCGAACTACTTATCTTCAAGCCCAAATGGGCCCCTTTGAGCAGTGCCTCACACCTGCTCGCCACTCGTAGTGGCTGGTGACTGATTCTTTGCGGCTACTTTTGGTTTGAACAGCAATGATTTATTCGTAGCGTAGCGCTTCCATCGGATCGACGGAGGCGGCGCGGCGCGCGGGAACAAAGCACGCAAGCGCGGCGGTCGCAACAAGCACCAGCGTTACAGCCCCGAGAATTATCGGGTCTCGCGAACTCTCGGTCACCCACTTCGTCGCCAGTTTATTGAAGGCGATGCACAACAGAAGGCCCGCCGCCACACCACCCGCCAGGTTGAGCGCCGTTGAAGAGAGCACCAGCCGCGAGACATCCCCAGCATTCGCGCCCAGGGCCATGCGTATGCCAAACTCGTTGGTCCGGGTGGCGACACCGTAGGAGACGACGCTATACAGTCCCACTGCGGCGAGAACCAGCGCCAGGACCGAGAAAATTCCGAACAGCGTTGCAACTAGCCGCTGCTGGCCATACTCGGGAAGCTCCTTAATCCAACCCTCCAGATTCCGCGCATCCCCCATCACCTGCTGGTCGGGATCGACCTTCACGATCTGCGCACGAATCTCATGCAAAACCGACAGCGGCGGCACGCGCGTGCGCACCAGGATCTGCGTGAACATCCACATCTTGAGCGTATAGGGGATATACACGGCCGGCTTGATCGGGTTGCGCAGGCCGTCGTCTCGCGCATCCCCGACAATCCCGACGATTTGCAGCCAGCCGTCGCTGCCTGGGGCCGCCGGCGCAAAGGGCACCTCTGCCTTGAGCCCGTCGGTGCGCAGCTCCTGTCCGATGGCATTCCCGTTCGGCCAGAACTCGCGGGCCATGGTCTCATTGATGACCGCGAGCGGAGCCCCGCGCATCGTTTCAGCACGATCCCAAATTCGGCCCTGGGCCAGAGGAATGCGTAACAACGGAAAGTATTCGGGACTGACGAAATTCACCCGCACGGTTGGCTTCTCGGCGTCTGCGCGGCCCATGATTTCGATCTTGTTGTCGTTACCGTTTGAAGGTGGCGTGGCATTACTCGAGATGCCTGCGATTTCGACCTCCGGCATCGCCGCGAGGCGCGCCCGAAGCTGCTCGAAGTATTCGGCGCGGTCCTGCCAGGGCATGTGCGTGTTTTCATGCACGGGGATTGGAACCGACATCGCAAAGTGCGGGTCGTAGCCGAGATCGGTATCCACCAGCTTGACAAAACCCTTGCCGGCCGCGCTCGCCGCTGCAAGCATCAGCAGCGTGAGCGCCACCTGTGCTCCCACCATAACGCTGTGAGTTCGCCGGGCGCGCACGCTTCCGCTGACGCGGCGTGTGCTGCTTTGCATCAGCCGGGCAAGGTCTGGGTGCGAAAGTTGCAGTGCGGGCCACAAGCCAAAGACCAGGGTCGTGCCAAACGCTAATCCGATGCTGAAGAGCAGAACCGGTATATTCATTTTGATGACCGATTCGGCGGCGAACGTGCGCTCGGGCAACCAGGCCGTGATCAAACCCAGGCTTTTCCAAGCCAACAGCACTCCAAACAGCGTTCCTGCGACAGCGATAGAGAGTGATTCGGTCAGCAACTGCCGGATCATCTGCCAGCGGCTTGCGCCGACAGCAGCGCGCACTGCCAGCTCATGCTGGCGTTCCGTGCCACGCGCCAGCAACAAGATCGATACGTTGGCGCACCCGATCAGCAACAGCGAGGTGACCGCGCCGAGCAACAGATACAAAATCGGCCCTAGCGGCCGGGCATAAATGTCGATGATGCCGCGCAGGTTCACGCGGAACGTATCGGGATATCGCTCAGGCGCTTGCTTGGCGAATTCCTGCATTAGCGGCTGGAGTTCGGCGTTGGCCTGAGCGACGGTAACTCCCCGCCGGAGCTTGACCGATGCCCCGAAATAAATTTTGGGATCGCTAGTGAGTTTCAGAGGCAGATAGATGTCTGCCTCGCCCCAACGAAAACGTGGCGGCATCACCCCAACGACCTTATAGGGCTTGTGAACTAATTGAATGGTGCGGCCCACGACGTTCGGATCACCCACATAGTAGCGCTGCCAAAATGGATAGCTGAGGACAACGACGGCCTGTGGTTGCTGGCCAAATGGCGCGTCGGAAGGAATTAGCCACCGGCCCATCAGAGCGCGCGTGCCCCAATGATTTGGCGCTTCGGGAGAAATTTCCATTCCTATGACGTCTTCGGGAAGGTCGCCATCAGTCGTCGTGAGGTTCCACCCGCCCATCGCCACGACGTCTTCGAGCGACTTGGTCTTGCGAAGCTGCTGTATTTCCGGACCGTTCAGGCCCGAGAATCGCTCGTGGCCAGCTTTGTCCTTAAGGCGAATCTCCATCGTCCGGCCGGCGTCCGGGTAGGGAAAGGGATCGAGCAGCACTGCGTAAATGACGCTGAATACAGCGCTTGTGGCGCCAATGCCGAGCGCCAGCGACAGAACCGCGGTCAAAGTGAAACCGGGCCGATTGCGCACTTCGCGGGCCGCATAGCGCAAATCCGAAAGGAGCGAGTTCATTGGCGACCCACTCTGCAAGTTGCCGAAAGATCAAGAAGCCGCGTACATAGGCCCGATCTGCGGGAGACCGCGACCCGAGATAGGTCGAGTTCATCCACGGGACTGGTTGCTTTCATCACGGACTCTCCGCTGACCGGTTGGACGATCCCTTTCACTACCGGTTAGTAGACGTTGGCCGCGTAGATTTGTTCCATCCAACCCGGAGCGGTTTCTCGATGATACTTTTTAATTTCCAGGTAACCAGCCTCTTCCTCAACCTTTTCGAAAACTGCGGGGTGTCGTCCCTCATAACCAGAATATTTTCCTCATCGCTCGTCGCTCGTTGCTTTCCCAATGACGAGTCTCAAGTCCCCGGCTGCGACCAGTGTGCTAGCATGCCTGGGCCTTGTCGAACGAAATGTCGCACAAATCAGCGAAAAACGGCATGTGGTTCTCCGTCGTGGTGCTGTTTGCCATCAACATTCTGAATTTTTTCGACCGCCATGTCCCCCTCGCGCTCGTCGAACCCATGCGCAGAGAATTTCATCTCGACGACACGCAGATCGGCCTTCTCGGCAGCGCTTTTATCTGGATCTACGCGATCATCGGCGTGCCCCTCGGGCGCATCGCGGACACCGCCAGCCGCAAAAAGCTTCTCGCCTGGGGAGTCGTCGTTTGGGCCGCGCTAACGGCTTCCGGCGGCTTTGCAACTACGTACGCGTTGCTGCTCTTCTCGCGTGTGGGTGTTGGCGTCGGAGAAGCCGCCTGTGCGCCGACGGCGACGAGTTGGCTCGGAGATCTTTTTCCACTAGAGAAACGCTCTCGCGTGCTCGCGTTATTTATGCTTGGCGTGCCGGTCGGCGGCGCTCTGGGCTACTTTTTCAGCGGTCCGCTGGCCCAGGCCTACGGCTGGCGCACCGCGATGGTCTTGGCCGCCGTCCCGGCAGTATTGCTCGTTCCGGCGTTGCTGCTGCTCCGTGAACCGGCGCGTGGCGCCAGCGAGATCCATCCGGCGCCCGTTGTGTCCGCTTCCATGTGGAGTTTGCTACGCATTCCGACACTGTGGTGGATCATCGCCTCTGGAGCATTGCTCAATTTCAACGCCTATGCCTTCGCGACATTTCTGCCGGCCTTTCTGAGCCGCGTTCACGGTCTGTCGGTGGCGCGCTCCGGTGTTGCGACTGGCGCGGCGTATCTCGCTGGGGGCATCACCGGCGGCGCCATCGCGGGGTTTCTCGGTGATTACATTGTCCTTCGCCGCAAGGACGGGCGCATGCTTTGCGCCTCCGTCATGGCTCTTGTGGCCATCCCGCTCGCATGCGTGGGAATTCTCCAGCCCGCTGGCTCTCTATACCTCGCGCTTATTTTCCTGGGTCTGACTTACGCCGCACTCACCACCTACTATGGCCTGGTCTACTCCGCCCTCCACGATATCGTCGCGCCAAATCAACGTGGCGCCGCAATGGCGATTTATTTCATGGCCATGTATCTGTGCGGAGCCTCCTTCGGACCGTTGTTTACCGGCAAGCTGAGCGATATTCTCGCCAGCCGCGCGGCGGCGCTGGCAGGCTCTGCCACGATTACAGAGGCGTTCCGGGCGGTCGGCCTTCAGCAAGCCATGTTGATCATTCCGGTTCTGTGTGTCGCACTCGCGTTTGTCTTATACATGGGCTCGCGCACCATCCTCACCGACATTGCGCGGCGCGAAGCCATCGCTAACGTCGTAATGGTGGACGCGTCCTAACTCACGACAGGTAGAATGAACAATTAGAATGGCAGAGCGGGGTAAGGAATGAAATCCGATAAACGACAATTCAAGAAGCCCGACGAGAATCTCTCACGGGCCAAGCGCGTCCAGCGGGAAGTCATCTCCTGGATGTGGGTCGTGCTGCTCTTTCTGTTGATCAACGGAACCCTCGGCCAGGCGCGCGTGATTCCGTCGGGCTCGATGGAAAACACTTTGCTCATCGGCGATCACCTCATAATGAGCCGCATCGGCTATGACGCCGGCGTGCCTTTCACACACTGGCATGTGTCGCTTTGGCGGAATCCTAAGCGCGGGCAAATCGTGATTTTCACTCCGTTTGTCGCGCAGGAAACGTCGGACATTATCAAGCGCATCATCGGCTTGCCGGGAGAAACGGTCGATATTCATGATGGCGCCGTGTGGATCAACGGACAAAAACTCGTCGAAAATTATACGACCGGGCCCAGCGACCCCTATGACATGCACACACCCTATAAAGTTCCCAATGATTGTTACTTCGTGATGGGCGACAACCGCGGAAATTCTTACGACAGCCGGTTCACGGGCTGCGTCCCGCGAAAGAACATCATCGGCACACCCGTGATGATTTACATGTCGCTCGAGGCCTCGCCGGACGCCTGGGAACCCGGGCAGATCCGCGAGCGATTCCTGGCCTACGCAAATGCCGTGATTCATCCGGGCGAAGTGCGCTGGAGAAGATTGTTCAAAACATTTTGAAGCACAGCTCTCTCCGCTGGCTTCTGGAGAAGGGAAACCTGCCCATGAAGGAAACACCACAAGAATACTCGCAGCGGATTATGAAATATATCGAGGGTAAGGATCCGCTGAAGACGCAGGCGGCAACAGCCAGAAAGCTTGACCGTTTGGTGACACGCGCGCCAACCTCAAAATTGCGCAAGCGCCCGGCGGCGGACAAATGGTCTGTGAACGAAATCATCGCCCACATGGCCGATACGGAAATTGTCATCGGATGGCGCATCCGCTCGATCCTTGGCGCGCCGGGAACACCCATTCAGGCGTACGACCAGGAGGCGTGGGCGGCCGCGGGGCTCTATGCGAAGCGCGACCCGCGCAAGAGCATCGAGCAATTTCGCGCTGTGCGGGACGCCAATCTCGTTTTCTACAAATCTCTCTCTCCAGCACAATGGAAGCACTTCGGCATGCACGCGGAGCGCGGCGAAGAAAGCCTCGAACGGATCGCGCGCATGATAGCGGGGCACGACCTCAACCATATATTGCAAATCGAGCGCATCCTCGCGCCGGGAAAATAACCATTCTCGTTTTCAGCGCCGCAGCTGGGCTGATTCTCATTCGTCGCCGCGGACTTGCCACCAATCCAGGCCCTCGAATTCAGCCAGTTTTCCGGCGCCGTGCTGGCCGTACCAGGTTCGCCAGGCGTCCGCGTCGGCCGCTAAATTCTCGCCCGTAATCTCATGCAACGCCAGGAAGGACCAAGCGCGCATTTGTGCGCTCGTGCTTGGGTCATAAACAAGTTCGAGAAACTTCGGTACCATGCGCATGCGCTGCGCGCGAGTGAAATTTCCGCAATCCGAAATGTTGCAGCCCGCGCGGTTGCGCACGTTGCTCGAAGGATCCTGCGTGAAAGACTCGAAGAGTTCGTCGAGCGCCTCGTCCTTCCCGAGATAACGCATGCCTTCGACGGCCCACTGGCGAACATAAGCGTCCGAATCGTGTTTTGCGTAGTTGAGAAGCACGGGATGAACCTTCTCGTATGCGACGCCGCGCCCGGCCAGCATCCCGAGAAAATACACGGCAGCGGCGCGATATTTCGAATCCGTACGCGCGCGTTCGATCAGCATGTCAGCGGCTTGCTCATTTTTCTGCCAGCCGTCCAGAGTGAGATTGATGTCCGCGTTGGCGTAACGTACGCGCAAATCGCTCGAAAATTCCGAGCGGCGCTCCAACTGCCTCATGCGGTCTGTCAAACGGATATGCCCGACCCAGCTTTCGACTCGCTGTTCGAACAGCTCGAGAGCCTTCGCATCGTGGCCGATGGCGCGTTCAAGCAACTCCTCCGCCTGGTCCTGTGCTGGCAAGGCCAGCACGCGCTCGGCGTCCTCATCGGTCATGGACTTCACGAAATGTCGAGGCGCCGGAACGGCGGCCGGTGCAGTTGAATGCATTCGGTTTGCGCGGCCTGCGCCGGCCACCGATTTGAGATTCGCAAACCGCCAGTCCTGCCAGGCAAACATGCCCGCGACACACAGCGAAAACATCGCGAAGGAAATAATCGTGGCCGTTCGCGATTGGGGACGCGAATGCGGCCAACCGGGCCTCGTCGCCCGGAGTTGCGAAGAACCACCTTCTGGCTGAGGCGGTTGCGGAGGAGCGCCGAAGGGAGCAGTAACCTCGACGCGCGTATCGATTTTCATCCCGGCGAGAGACTCGATCTGCGAAACGATCCAGCGCGCTTCCTGGCGGCTGGTGATTTCGTCGGCCAGCGTGAAACGGCGGCCGTTCTTCATGCGGAGGCGAATGGCGTAAACCGTATTCCCTTGATTGCCGCTCTGCTGTCCGCTTGTCACGGGAAGGATGGTATCGATCTCCGAAACGGAAAATCGTTTCGTGGTTCCGATGCCGAACACGCGCGTGGTCGAAATGATTTCGCCGTTACCCACGCGGACCCGCGCCGTCCCCAGAACTGTATGAAAGACCGCGAGAATCAGAAACAGGTCAAAAAAACCGAAGACAAGCGGGAAAAACCACGGGGCTTCTGAACGGAAAAGAAAATAGACGACGACGCTCCAGATGGCGGTGAACACCACCAGAAAGAGCGCTCGGCCCGGGCTCCGAAATGCATGAAAATAAAATTCAGTGCCTCCGCCTTGCGCGGAAATGATCACTTTCGGATGCGCGGGTGCCGCTACTGCTGCTGCCTGAGTTTCGCCGGATGATTCGGACGCGAAACGGAAGGAATCAGACGAAGAGATGGCCGGCGACTCCACCGCAGAGGAAGAGGTCTTAAAAACAGGCAATTCGAAGTCGTCGGTGTAGTCGATACCGGGAATATCGGCTTGGGCGTGCAGAAGCCAAAGAACTTGATCAGAAGGATTGTCGTGATCGGTGACGTAGGCATCCGGTGGAATTGCAAAGTCCACCGGAATCGTTCTGCCAAGTGGATCCATTCCGATTGTGCCAGAGGGGACGTTTTGATCGGCTTGCCACAGAACGGTTTGCACCGTGGAGCGGCTGTTGCCCGAACCGGTGACTGTCCGGCGGACGCAGCCGAGGCGTAGATCGATGCCGTGCGATGCGTCCGCATCGAGTTTGAGATGAATCCTTCCGGCGAGCCGCCCATTCGGAGAGAACGGGAGCGAGTCAAACTCGAAATAGGCATCGCCGAATCGCCGGTGGCGAAGGCTGGCACGCAGAGCAATCACGAAAAGTATTACGCCGATGAACGAAAAACCAAGAACCAGGAATGCGCGAGGATCGTTGCGTCGAATGAGTTGGGGGATGATAGCGGCCGCGATGGAAAGCATTATCATGTTGCAGACGATGCAAACCACCCACGCAATGACCTCGCTTTTTTTGTGCAGACTATCCGCTCTGCTGGTGGCCCAATCCGCTCGCCACAACCAGGGCGACGATGGATTTCCTTCTTCAACCGCGGCCTGTTTCTTTAAACGGCCATAACCAGAGAGGGCCACATATAGGAAACCGGTGCCAATGGCCGTGATGAACATAGCGATGCCGGCGGCCGCAATCGTGTCGCTTGCGCTGGCGTTGCGCCTATTCGCGAGAAACGTGAATAGCGAGAGCAGCCCGGGGATAAAAAACATCAGGCCGAAAAATGCAAGGAATACGGCTGCGCCTTTGGAAGGCCTGGTCATAAGCTAATTTTAGAAGTTATTCCCGCCAACAAAATTGGATCGAAGTACAGGTTTGTTCTTGTAGTTATAACGGCAGGGCGAGGAAAGCGACGGAACCATCTGCGCCGCTCAAGGGCGACGAGCAAATAGCAAGACAATAGAACTTGGGAAAGAATCGAGCAGGACTGAGATTTCGACGCGAGATTAGCGAGCGGCGGCGCCTTTGGGCTGGCCGAAGAGAGGAGCAACGCCGAGCTGTTGCATCATGCCGAGATAATCCACATTGACGTAGGAATCCATGATCTTTCCGTTTGCAATGTGATTGATGGTGACGCCTTCGACGGAGATTTTCTTGTTTGTCGCTGGGATGCCGCGAAACGCTCGTTTGTGGGTGCCGGAAATGGTCCAACAGGCGACGACTCTATCCTTTTCGGAGATGTAGTCCTCCACAGTGAAGCGCAGGTCGGGGAAGGCGGCGATGAATTGCGTACAGACACGCTTATATGCCTCGGGGCCAACGGCCGAGCCGGTGAGGTGCTGATCATGAAGGGCGTGGCTTGGGGAGATGACTTCGTTTGCAACTTCGAGGCGGCGTTTGTTCCAGACTTCCTCATAGAGGCGGCGAACAATGGCTTTGGTTTCTGTCAACATACGCATTCTCCCAAGAATGAGATATTGAAAACTCCTCGGGAATAGGCCCCTGCCTCACAAAACCACTTGGGGGAGTGGCAGAGTAAGGCTTGCGAAAGCGTACTCTCAAGAATTGCTGTTTGCAATGCGGTTAATTGAGGCCTGAAGAGCGAGAATTCTTGTTGACACAACGGTCGCAGCGGATGGGGATCGCGCAGAAGCCATTTGAAACCGAACTCACCACCCAAATGGAGTCCGTCCGACCCCAGGCTGAAATTGAGTTTCGGATTGAAAGCGAGGGAGCTCTGCGCTTGTCCTGGGACTCCTCGAGAGGAACGAGAAAAGGGCTTTCGGAGAGCCCCGGGACAAGCTGTGATTAGCTCGGTGTGACGTGGATGTGGTCTAAGGAGTGACGTGGACGCTGATGGCCACGTTGACGCCGCCATCCTGACGATAGGTCACGTCGGCGTTAGAACCGACCTTGAGTGTGCCCTCGACCGTCGTGTTCTTGTCAATCGCGAAGGACATGGTCTTTGCAGTGCTCGTACTTGTAGTCTGCGCACTTTGTTCCGTCGCGGAGCCGACTGTGAGAGTGAAGGAATCTTTCTCAACTGAGGCAATGGTTCCGGACACGGATTGTGTCTGAGCGGCAGGCTGCTGGGCTTGCTGACCTTCCTGACTTTGATGCGTGCTGACCGGGGGCAAAGCCAAGGCTCCCGCTACGAGAACCGTGCCAGCCAGGGTGGAAAAACCAAATCGCCATACATTTTTCATTACAAACCCTCCTTGGAGATTTGGCTGAGGCACTTGGAGAGAGCAGAAAGTGTGCCAGAGTGGAAAGTTGGCGCAAACAATGTCGGAACTTCAACGGGACAAAGGGCTTAGTGGAAAATAAAGAAAAAATTCAGCGCTACATCTCCTAGTACCAGGACCGGAAAAGTCTTCCTTAGGCGTAAACAAAGGGCTATTGCGGTTGACGAAGTTCGATAGCGCAACGAGATGTCTCGCTCACTGCCCAGGGTATTATGGACGACCATCCTAAAACTATTGCTGGGCGTTTACAGGGATTCTGGTAGTGAGCGGCGCGCTTGGCTTGGCCGGCTCTTTGGCTTCCACTTTGGCGACTGGGGCGGGCTGAGAGCCGGAATCGAAGAAGGAAGGATAAAGGGAAGCAGTGAGCGGGTAGGATTTTCCGTGGTCGGTAAGTTCCGTGAGGAGCAGTTCGTAGCGGAAACCGGCAGGATGATTCCTGCTACGGAGAAGAACGAGAAGGCCTTGCACCTCCGCATCGGAATGAATGACCACATTAGCGCCAATACCGAGATTCGATACCACGGAGCCGCGAAACTCGGTGCCGTCACGATCGACGCCGGAGTCGATGGAGTTAAGAATTCTTACGTGCAGAACTGTTCCCTGCGGCAATAGGTCAAGCGGATCAGCGGTCGAATGACGAAGGCGCGTCTGCAAGTGAAAAGCAAGAACCGTTCCCGCCGGGACGCGGATGGGATCTATGGCTGAGCTTGAGATCTGAGCAGGAGCAGCAGTTGCGAACACACTGGCAGCACACAAAGCTACAGCAAGACAATGAGCCATCAGGGGTGGACCTTCCTTCTACCGAGTGACGAACGCCCGAAACTTCATTTTAAAATCGCGAGGGAACCCCGTCAAATTAAAACCTGATCAGCTGTTGCCAATCGCATAGCGGCCTAACAGGAGTTGAGCGCACGACGGTCCTTGACTTCGCGCCACTGTCACCGATACCGAACAACCCTACGCTTTCCACAGGGACAAGCACAAAGCCTTTCCCGCGATGGGGGCTTCGCATCCTTGGGAGCATTGCGGCAAGTGCGATAGAGTGGAGCCCAGTATTATGGAGAATCCCGATGATTCGTCTTGTTCGCAGTTGCGGCGCCGCCGCGGGGCTTTTCGCCGCCTTGTTCCTGTCGCTGGCTCCCGCAATGGTTGCGCAAAACTACCTGGGCCCGGAGCCTGTGCCGATGCCGCCGGCGATTGCTGCTCCCGCGGATACACCTTATCCGGGCACGATTTCGCTGCTGGTTGATCTCACGGATGTGACGCATCGAGTGATGAATGTGGAGGAGACAATTCCGGTAGAGGGCGACGAGCTCACGCTGCTCTATCCTCAGTGGCTCCCTGGCAATCACTCCCCCACCGGCCCGATCTCGAAGCTGGCAGGGCTCGAGGTATCGGCGCAAGGCAAACGGATTGCCTGGGTGCGCGATCGCGTAAATGTCTTTGCATTCCACGTTCGCGTGCCGGCGGGAGCAAAGTCGGTGGAAGTGAATTTTCAGTTTCTCGCGCCGCTGCAGAAAAAAGAAGGGCGAATCTCTTTCTCTTCGAAAATTATAGATCTTTCCTGGAACTCGGTGGTCCTCTATCCGGCGGGACATTTTTCGCGGCGCGTTCATTTCACTCCCTCGATTCGATTGCCGGAGGGATGGAAGTTCGCTACCTCGCTCGAAACGAGTTCTCAAGACGGCAACCTGGTTCATTTCAAGGAGACGACGCTGAACACGCTGGTGGACTCGCCGCTTTACGCGGGCGTCAATTACGAACGCGTGGACCTTTCGCCGGACGCCGGCAACCCCGTCTACCTCGATGTGTTCGCCGATACGCCCGCCGAGTTGAAGATAACTCCGGAAGAACTGCAGGGTCACCGGAACCTGGTGAAAGAAGCGGCGAAACTTTTCGATTCGCATCATTATGGGCACTATGATTTCCTCTTCTCTTTGAGCGATACAATCGGGGGAGAAGGATTGGAACATCACCAATCGAGCGAGGACGGCACGCGTGGCAACTACTTCACGGACTGGGCCGCGGGAGTGGCAGGCCGCGATT
The DNA here is from genome assembly GCA_963718945.1 of uncultured Acidobacteriota bacterium. Taxonomy (GTDB): domain Bacteria; phylum Acidobacteriota; class Terriglobia; order Acidiferrales; family UBA7541; genus Acidiferrum. The sequence continues at coordinate 509,642 of CAVRAJ010000007.1, forward strand.
TGCTGGCGCATGAGTACACCCACTCGTGGAACGGAAAATTCCGGCGGCCGGCGGATCTTTGGACGCCGAACTTCAATGTCCCCATGCGAGACGATTTGTTGTGGGTCTACGAGGGGCTGACGCAATATTACGGCTATGTGCTAACGGCTCGTTCCGGACTGCGCGCGCCGGAGCAAACGCGCGACCTCATCGCGCGGATCGCAGCCAACTTCGAGTCAAGCGCTGGACGCACGTGGCGCCCATTGGTAGATACTACGAACCAGCCGACGATTTCGCAGCGGTCCCCGGTGAGCTGGGCCAGCTGGCAGCGCGGCGAAGATTACTACATGGAGGGCCTGCTGATCTGGCTCGACGCGGACACAAAAATCCGCGAACTGAGCAGCGGAAAGAAGTCACTCGATGATTTCGCAAGACTATTTTTCAGCGTCGACAACGGAAGCTACGTGACAAGAACTTACGATTTCGACGATATCGTAAAAGCATTGAACACCGTGCAGCCCTACGATTGGGGAACCTTCCTGCGTGCGCGCGTTGACGACCTTGCGCCGAACCCTCCGGAGAGCGGATTTACCCAGGGCGGCTACCGGCTCGTCTACAACGACATGGAGCCGGACTGGATGAAGCACGAACAGAGCCCGCGGGGTACGAGCTTCGCGACCTCGCTGGGGTTCAGCGTGCAAGCCGACGGCACCCTTGTCAACGTGTCGTGGAACAGCCCAGCCTTTAAAGCGGGGATGACGCCGGATATGCAACTTGAGGGGGTAAATGATCATGCCTTCAGCCTTGCCAATCTGCGAGAGGCAATTCTCGCCGCTGAAAGTGCTCACGAGCCGATCAGGCTACTAGCAAAACAGGATGAACAGTTTGTGACGGTCACGCTGGACTATCACGGCGGAATGCGCTATCCGCATCTGGAAAGAGTGGAGGGGACCGCCGATCGTCTCGGTGAAATTCTGGCGCCCGGCCAATGACATGGGCGCGCGAAGGCCACACACTTTCTCTTGCGGATGCGATTGTGGCAGCCGTCGCGATTGAGCGTGGCTGTGCGTTGCTCACTGATAACCCAAGAGACTTCCCAATGCCGGAAGTGCAGCTTTACCCTCTACCTTGAAAGGTAGAAAAATCACACCCCGCAGACATGCGACGCATGCAAGTAATGGTTAAGAGAAAGAAAGACCCAGACGTAAAACCGACGTCTGGGGCACCCGGCTTCTTACATAGAGAGTGCGGCTTCGCTACCACGTTGCGGGCTTTGCTATGACGCCGCCTGCGCCATCCGGAAACGATGCAGGAAACTGCGCGAGGGGCAAGAGATTTAGCGGCAGAGTGCGACTCTTATCGGCTGCGGAACGGAGTTCGACAGCAGCCCCGCGCTTGGGGTTTCTGGATGGCACATAGACGGTGACGCGCTTTTTGGGAAACTGTGTTTTTAGTAAGCCGATTGCAGGAACAAGATCGGAATCACCGCTGACCACAATTGAGTGGTCGCATTTATCCTGATAAGCGTCATCTAGGAGGAAAACCGCAATATTTACGTCCGTTCTTTTTTCTTCGGGGACTTGGAAAAACCGGTCTCCGCTAAATGTGCACGCAGTGTTGGAGCAGCGAATCTGCTTTTTCTTGAATTTTCCGAGAACAATATTCACCTTTGGCAGAGTACCTAAGGCTCGAAGGTAGACCTCTTGATTCGGCCGGGTGGGCCCATCGACAAGCGCGGTAAAATAGTGAATTTGAAGAATGCTGTCGTGGGGCCTGAGAAGGCTGAAAAATCGCTGCAAATTCAGCCACTTGTGGGCCCCACCGCGGACGGCACCGTAATAGAGGTTGAAGCCGTCTACATAGACAATGGTGCGGTCGGCCATGCGCGGGACAAAAAAGAAGGGCAATCATATAGATTGCCCGAACCGGCATTGGTTTGCCGGGGAGTCGTACACAATTAAATGTAACTTCAGACCATCCCAAAGTCAAGTCTTTTTACGACATATAGAATTAAATTAATAGTACCACCCGCGCGACGACAGACGGCGACGCGCGGGATGAAGAGGCCGAGAACGAGAAGCAGCCTCACGTTATGGGTGGGTTTGTTTTTGCCACCAGTTCTCAATTCCTTGCACGGCGTCTTCGGATGTGAGGTAATTCTCGTACAGCCGACTTAGGATGTCAGTCGGCATCCTTTTGAGCTTGTTGTGCTTTAATATGACGCATGGTCTTTTCAGTAGCTGTATCATTCCTAGTTCGTAAACGACATTTGGATTATGCACTTGCTGGACCTCGGGACGGTCGAATACAGCGATACCGTAGTTGCAGCAGAGCAGGCACGCTATTGGATTGTATAAGTCATCTGTGATTGGATGATCTCGCGCGAGGATGGGATTTAATTTCAGTTCAATGAGCTTCCGGCTTATTTTACCAATTAGGGGCGAAAGCGAATCCTTGTAGGAAATCATGATAAAGACATTGCGATCGAAATTATTCCGTCTTAGGAATTCTCGGATTTGAGGTATCCAGCCCTGAAGAGCGTTCGGAATCAGTTCGTTTGGAAGATCCGGGATTTCAGGAATGAGAACTTTCTGTGCCGACGTTACGCCACCTATCTGAAGTGCTCTCGGCAGTTTCGCGACTTCCAATAAAATCTGTTCGATCAGGGTGCGACGGGCTCGCGACAATCCGTTTAACAACTGTGCCCGAGTTGCGGCGCGAGCCGTACCTCGTGCGAGCGAGAGGAACGCTGCATCCGCACGGTTAACGACCTCGGTCGGGACACCAATAGTAGTGAGTCCAGGTTGTACGTTTGTGGACCAAGTATAGACGAACTCTTGTATTCGATCGATCAGGGGATCATCAGGTGGGACGCGAGCACGAGCAGCCCTCATGGCCGTCGAGATGGCGTCGATTTCCTTACGTAACCGGCGAAGCGGCTCTAGCACGGTAAACCGCCGAAACTAAGACTTAGCTTCAATCATGGACTCGACATATTCCTCACCACTTGCAGTCAACGCGTATGCCCGCTGACCCTCTTTGTCGCCTGCACTCATCATCAGCCCGCGCGCGGTAAGTTTGGCTACGACATCGCTTGGATTCCCAAAAGGTCTTTTAATTTCCCTACCGAGATTCCCAAGATCAGTTGAGGTAAAACCTGTCATGCTGTCCATCTTTTCTAGAAAATAGCCTAATACCATCGCCTGATCAGACAGATTGCGAGGATTTGCGGATTTTACAAACTCGCCTGCACTTATTTTCTTGCCGCCGCCCTCGGAAATTGCGGGCGCCGCTGATCGCAGCTCAGAAACGGCCGATCTCCCGGACCCCAAAAAACGCGCGGTGAGGTCCTCTATTTTTTTGTCCACGTACTCGGCAGGTCCCGAAACCTCCACGCTAAAACTACCGAGTGTTAACTTCACGGTGACGTCAGACATGGCTACCTCCATTTGTCAAGCAGACTTTAGCCGAAAAAGGAAAAGTTATCCAGCGAGGTCCGTTCAAAAACAAAAAGGGCCGCGGAAGGAGCACGCGGCCCTGAGACGCACTACTGAAGTTGTTTTCTCTTTGACTCGATACGATCTGACAGAATCCGCCCGAATCCTGGATTAAACCAGGTTGTAAACCGAACGTGTATCCCTGCAATTCGTGAGAAAGGCGGGATACATTTGCGTGGCATGATCCGCACACCATAGCGGGTTGAGCCACGACTACTTTAGAAAGGAGGTGATCCAGCCGCAGGTTCTCCTACGGCTACCTTGTTACGACTTCACCCCAATCATGAGTCATACCTTGGGCGCTTGCTTCCTTGCGGTCAGCGCGGCGACTTCTAGTACAACTCACTTTCGTGATGTGACGGGCGGTGTGTACAAGGCCCGGGAACGTATTCACGGCGTCGATCTGATACGCCATTACTAGCGATTCCGGCTTCATGCAGTCGAGTTGCAGACTGCAATCCGAACTGAGCAGAGTTTTCTCCGATTAGCTCCCCCTCGCGGGTTGGCAACGGTTTGTGCCCTGCATTGTAACACGTGTGTAGCCCTGGACATAAAGGCCATGCGGACTTGACGTCATCCCCACCTTCCTCTCCGTTATCCGGAGCAGTCCACGTAGAGTTCCCTCCTTGCGGAGTGGCAACTACGTGCAGGGGTTGCGCTCGTTGCGGGACTTAACCCAACACCTCACGGCACGAGCTGACGACAGCCATGCAGCGCCTCCACACTTGTCCCTTGCGGGAAGGCCATATTTCTATAGCTAGTCAAGTGCGCTTCGAGCCCAGGTAAGGTTCCTCGCGTAGCGTCGAATTGAACCACATGTTCCACCGCTTGTGCGGGCCCCCGTCAATTCCTTTGAGTTTCAGTCTTGCGACCGTACTCCCCAGGTGCAGGACTTAACGCGTTAGCTCCGGGACGACGCACGAACGTGCGGCACCCCAAGTCCTGATCGTTTAGGGCTAGGACTACCAGGGTATCTAATCCTGTTTGCTCCCCTAGCTTTCGTTCCTCAGCGTCAGTAGTGGTCCAGCGCGCCGCTTTCGCCACGGGTGTTCCTGCAGATATCTACGCATTTCACCGCTACACCTGCAATTCCACGCGCCTCTCCCACACTCAAGCACAGCAGTTTCGGAAGCAGTCTCTGGGTTAAGCCCAGAGATTTCACTCCCGACTTGCCACACCGCCTACGAACCCTTTACACCCAGTAATTCCGAGCAACGCTGGCCCCCCACGTCTTACCGCGGCTGCTGGCACGTAGTTAGCCGGGGCTTCTTATACCCGTACCGTCAGTCCCCTTGCGGGGCATTCGTCCGGGTCGAAAGGGGTTTACACTCCGAAAAGCTTCATCCCCCACGCGGCGTCGCTGCATCAGGCTTTCGCCCATTGTGCAAGATTCCCCACTGCTGCCTCCCGTAGGAGTCTGGACCGTGTCTCAGTTCCAGTGTGGCTGGCCATCCTCTCAGACCAGCTAACGATCAAAGTCTTGGTAGGCCGTTACCCTGCCAACTAACTAATCGTGCGCGGGTTCCTCCTCCGACGCCTTACGGCTTTGAGTCCCCAAACCGAGGTTCAAGGAATGTTATGCGGAATTAGCTTCGGTTTCCCGGAGTTATTCCCCATCGAAGGGCAGATTACCCACGTGTTACGCACCCGTGCGCCGTGCGCCACCTGTATTGCTACAGGCGCGCACTCGACTTGCATGTGTTAAGCACGCCGCCAGCGTTCGCTCTGAGCCAGGATCAAACTCTCGTTTGAAACTGGTAGCTTGGCGAAAAAAAATGCCCTCTGATTTGCATCAGAGAGCCAGCCTGCCAAGCGAATTATTGTCGCTCGATTTACTCAGACCATTCGGGCTCGAAAAGGCCGAATGGTTTCGAACGGATTCTGGCACATCGTATCGGTTGTCAAAGAGCAAGACCTCCCTGTCCAGCAGAAAGGTACGTCCACAGCCCAAGGAGAATACGACGAAGCTGCGAGTAAGTCAACAGGTGATTATCGATTTCCACAGGCTTCCATAGGGGAACGTGGCTAAGGCTTTTGTTGGAAAGAGGATACGGAATTCGCGGAGATGATTCTTGCGAATCAATGCTGGACTTCTCGCCACAATGAAATTAGCCTTGCGAGTTTCGCTGAGGAGAAGACTTTGATGCAGGAAAAAATGCTGACGACCAGGATGATGGTTTGTGTGGGGACAATTTTGTGTGCAGCGGCTTTGTTTTGCGTGCCGCATGCTTCTGCGCAAAACGCGAATGCTGCCGAGGAAGCCGGGCCATACGGGTCGCTGGAGATTCGCGACGTTACCGTCATTGATGGATCGGGTGCGCCGGCGTATGGGCCGGTGAATATTTATGTGAAGGGTAATCGCATTGAACGCATCGCGGCGGTGGATCCCATATCCCGCAAAGAAAGAGGGCAAGGGGCGGCGGGCGGGAAGGAAGCGAAAGGGCCGGATCGCGTGATCGAGGGAAAAGGAATGTATGTCACGCCGGGGCTGATTGACGTACACATCCACGTCAACGAGAGCAAGGAGGTACCGGCGGAATACATCTACAAATTACTGCTGGGGCATGGCGTGACGACGATTCGCACGTTCAATATCGGAAATGACGATCCGAAGGGGATGGTGGCGGAGAAAAAACGGAGCGCGGACAACCAGATCATTGCGCCGCGAATGTATGTGTATCCATTTTGGGGGCGCGGGGACGATCCGCGTTATTTCCATCCTGATGGTGCGCGGCAGGTTGTGGACGAATGGCATGCGGAGGGCGTGGATGGAGTGAAAGTCATCGGCAAACCGGGGCTTTGGCCGGATGTGTTTCACGCGATTGCGGACGAGGCGCGGAAAAACGGCATGGGCGTAGCGGTGCATATCGCGCAAGACGGCGTGTATCCGATGAATGCGGTAAAAGTGGCGAGCGAGGGGGCTTCGACGATCGAGCATCATTATGGTTATCCGGAATCTTCGTTCACGACGCAGACGATTCAGGATTTGCCGCCGGACTATAACTATTCGAGCGAGCCGGACCGGTTTTTGGAGACGGGGCGGGCGTGGCTGCAGGCGGACGTGGGGAAACTGCATGGCGAAGTGATTGACTCGCTGCTGGACACGATGCATAAGACGGGATTCATCATGGTGCCGACGTTCAGTATTTATGAGGCGAATCGCGACGTGACGCGGGCGGCGAATTTGCCATGGCACTCGACGTACACGCTGCCTGTGGTGATGGATTCGTTTTTGCCGAACCCGGCGCATCACGCTTCTTATTTTTATGATTGGACATCCGACAAGGAAGCGGATTGGGCGCGTGCTTACCGGATTTGGATGGATTTTGTGAACGACTATAAGAACCAGGGCGGGACGGTGGCGGTGGGATCGGATACGGGATTTTTGTTTGCGCTATGGGGATTTGGAACGATTCGAGAATTGGAGATGCTGGAGGAGGCGGGGTTTTCACCGCTGGAGACGATTCATGCGGCTACAGAGAATGGAGCGAAGGTGGTGAAAAATCCGGAGCTTGGAGTGATTCGGCCGGGTTATTTGGCGGACTTGGTGGTGCTTTCGGAAAATCCGCTGGCGGATGTAAAAGTGTTTTATGGGATTGGCGTGACGCGGGTGAGCCAGGATCGCAAGGAAGTGCACGAGCAGTGCGTGAAGTATACGATTCGTGATGGAGTGGTGTTTGATTCGCAGGCGCTGTTGAGCGATGTGCGGGATATGGTGACGAAGGCGAAGCAGGCGCGGCAGGCACAGTCGAAGCCGTAGCGAGATGAAATGGGGGATTGCACAACGGCAGGCGCTAGCGATTCAGTTTTCAATGGGCTCGTTATAAAGAGGCCGGTGGCGAAACTCGCCCTGTAGCTTGCAAGAACCGTTCTGAACCACCCGGTCAGACGGACAGTGGCTAGTGGGCGACTTCATACCTATTTAGTACCAAAGTAACGATCTGGCTTCCACCTGAAGGTGTAAGACTGGGCGCGGAGGGATAAAACAATGAAGTCTTCCGTGTTGATTCTCGCGCTCCTGACCGCTGCGACAGTTGCGTCCGCGCAGCAGGCCGCAACTGTCCAGATGCAATGTCACGACCTCGCTTCGAGTGGAAATTTCATGGGTCCTGATGAGGTAATTATCAACGGCATGGCGTGCCATCCGGTTAAACAAGCTTCGCCTAAGAACGCGAATGCGGCCGTAAATCACGCTCCTACAGGCACGTTGACGCCGGTTCAGGCGTCCTCGGCAGACTCCTCGCCCGCTACTTCTCAACCCACAACAACCGCTTCGTCGCCACTACTTCCGGTCACGCCCGAGAGCATGAAGATCAGGCTAGGCGGAAGGGTGTACATCACACCCATGGATGGCTTCGAAAATTATCTCGCGGCTGCCCTGGGCAAGAAGAAGGTTCCACTCGTGCCAGTTTTCGATCAGAGCCAGGCCGATTACGTAATCAGCGGCACGTCTGTCCACAAGAAGGCTGGATGGGCAAAGATCGTTTTCATGGGAAACGTCCACTCCGATAACGCTGCAAGTATCACCATGGTGGATACGCGTACCGGTGCCATCGTATACGCCTATGCGGTGGACAAGAAGAGCACCATGCATGGCCAGCAGACAACCGCAGAAGCTTGCGCGAAGCATCTCAAAGCCCACATGGAAGGGCACGATTAGAACCAAGTCGTTCAGGAAGCCTAGAGAGGGTGAATACCCTATAAGCACCCTCTCATCGAATGATCGGTCGGGTTGTCAGAAACTGAGCGGCTGCGAGCGGACGGCTAGACTCCACCTACTTGGCTTACATATTGTTACAGTCGCCGCCGAACGCGTGGACGGGTAGATTTCTCCCAGAAAATGGTGTGTGGCGAGAGGGCAAGCTTGCTGCACGACGGTTTGAGACCTTCGGGCACGCGAGAATGTTTCGTGGGGGCGCGAGTGTTTGAAGGAGACGCTCAAACCTGTTCGGGGACGACGTAGGGGGCGCGATAGGTGCCGCGAAGCATGACGTTGGCTTCGTCGTCGCCGACGACTTGCTCAGTGGCGGGATCGAATTTCAAGGTGCGGCCGAGGCGGTAAGAGGCGTTGGCGAGGTGCACCAGCGTGGTCGAGATGTGGCCCTCCTCGATGGGCGAATGAATGTCCTGGGCGCGACGGCTGCGAACGCAATCGATAAAATTCGCGAAGTGATCGCCGGCAGCCCTGCCTGAAGGCCCAGGTTCCATCTGATCGCCGAGCCACGTTTTGTAGCTCTCGTAACCGTCGATTCCCAAATAGCCCTTCGAGCCGTAGAAGATATTTCCGATGGTGTTGCTCTTGGCATCGCGCGGGCCAAGCGGCGCCTGCTGGTTCCCCGGAGCGGGCAATTTGTACGCCGCGGGTTTAAGACCCGCAGGCGGAACGGAGTTCCCGCCGTAGGCGCCGGTGCCGATTTCGGCTTCGTGATTGGTGATCCAGTGGCGGACTTCGAGCTCCATCAGCTTGCGCTTGCTGCCTTGACCATCGAAATAGAAGGTAGCGCTCAAGGTATTGGGTGTCTGTTGGTCGTCGTCGAACATGAAATGGCCGCCCATTGCGGAGACGGAGACCGGGAAGCCTACGCCGAGACCCCAGCGAGCGATATCGATTTCGTGGATGGCCTGATTGCCGACTTCGCCGTTGCCGGTGTCCCAGATCCAGTGCCAGTTGTAGTGAAAGCGATTGCGGGTGAAAGGCTTGAGCGGGGCGGGGCCGGTCCATAGATCGTAATGAACGCCAGCAGGAACGGGTTCCTCCGGGGCGTGGCCGATCGTTCCGCGCCACTTGTAGCAAATGGCGCGGGCCAGATAGACATCGCCGACCGTGCCGTCACCCAGATGATGAATAGCCTCGATCATGCCTGGATTGGAACGCGACTGGCTGCCGTGCTGACATATTCGGTTGTACTTCTTTACGGCGCGAACGAGTTGGCGGCCTTCGAAGGTGTTATGCGAGCAAGGCTTTTCGACGTAGACATCTTTGCCGGCCTGGCAGCCCCAGATGGCGATGAGCGAGTGCCAATGATTCGGCGTAGCGATGGAGATGGCGTCGATATTTTTGTCCTCAAGCAGCTTGCGAACATCGACATAGGATTTGGGCCTGGGCAGACCCATTTTCTCGACGTCGCCGAGGCGCTCGTTCAAAACGTTTTCATCGACATCGCAAAGGGCGGCGAGCTCGACTCCCGGGACGTGCGCGAAGCCGCGGATGTGGTCGTGGCCGCGGCCGCGTACACCGCAAACGGCGATGCGAACACGATCATTTGCGCCAAGAATTTTTCCGCCTAGAGCGAGTGCTGCCGCGCCCACCGTGAGGGCCTTGCCCGTTGTCTTCAGAAAGTCACGCCGCTCGATTTCCATAATTGCCGCCTTTTTGTTGGAAGCGCTTTTACCCGCCGCATAGTATATCCCTCGGAGCGCAACGCGCCAGCGCTGGCTTTAGGCTAATCCGCGATTTGCCGAACTTCGCGAAGTCAGCGCAGTACGGGCGGGAGTGAGACTCGACCTATTTAGCGGGCAATTGCTACCATAGCGGCTGCATTCATGGCCAAACGAATTTCTCGAAAAACAGGAGCGCGTGGGGAAAGCGGCGAGCTTGCCGGACGATTGCTTGCAAGCCTGAAGCGCTCGGGAATGTTGCGCGCGGGCGAGCGCGTGGGCGTGGGCGTGTCTGGCGGAGCGGACTCGGTGGCGCTGCTGCTGCTTTTGCTGGAATTGCGCGAAGGGTTCGGGATCGTGTTGAGCGTAGCGCACCTGAACCACAAGCTCCGGGGCGCGGCTTCGGATGCGGATGAAGGGTTTGTGGCGAAGCTGGCGGCGAAGCATGGGTTGGCGCTTTACAGCGAGAGCGTGGATGTATCAGCGAAAGCGCGGCGCGAGAAAGCGAATCTTGAGGATACGGCTCGGCGGGCGCGATACGAGTTTTTCTCGCGGCTGGTTGAGGAAGAAAAAGTGGAGCGAGTGGCGGTGGCGCATACGGCGGACGATCAGGCGGAGACGGTGCTGGCGCACATCTTGCGAGGAACGGGACTGGCTGGTTTGGGCGGAATTCATCCAGCGACGGAATCCGTAGTGAGGCCACTGCTGGGCATGCGACGAGAGGAATTGCGGGCGTATCTGCGAACGAAAAAGCAGAACTGGCGCGAGGACGCCACCAATCAAGACACAACGCGGACGCGGGCGCGGATTCGAAAAAAAGTGCTGCCGTTTTTGGAGTGGGAGTTTCAGGCTGGAGTGGTGGAGCACCTGGCTTCACTTGCGGAATTTGCGCGTGAGGATGAAAAGTTTCTGGAATCGCTTGCGCGCAAACGGTGCGAGGCGCTGGCAAAGAACGCCGGCGGAGAAACTCGGATTGGGGTGGCTGAGTTGCTGGAGCCCATGGGGAAAAGGGATTTCCTCGCCCCGATCTGGTCGGGGCAGGCGCTGGCCGCCGAGGACATGGAGAAGAAAAGGAAAGAGAATAAAAACGAAAAGGAGAAGCACAAAGTGGAGAAAAAGGAGAAATTCGAAGCACTGACGAAGCGGATGCTGTTTCGTCTAATTGGAGATAGGAAGAGCGGACCGGGGCAAATCCTGGCGCAGCACATCGCGGCGGTGCTGGAACTGGCGCATGAGGGGCAGAGCGGCAAGCTGCTGCAACTGCCGGGCGGTGTGGATGTTCGGCGTGAGCGCGATGATTTGGTTTTCCGCTTGCGGTCGAACAGCGGAGCTGTCGTGAAGCCCGTGACGGGCAAGTTTTGCGGTCTTGAAAAATCTTCGGCGGCGGAATACGAGCACAAAATCGATTTTAGGAATGGCGAAGCGGTTCTGCGCGTACCGCAAGCGGGGTGCGTCTTCCGCCTCAGGGTGATTGACTGGGCCGCAAAGAGGGGGGAAACTAAGGAATCAGGGGCGGTCTTAGACCGCGACCGGCTGCGCGAGCCGTTGGTTTTGCGCAACTGGTGTTTCGGGGACCGGCTGCAACCCATCGGACATCAGAAGGCGCACAAGCTAAAACGCTTGTTGAATGAAAATCGTGTAAGCCGATGGGAACGCGACGGCTGGCCGGTGCTGACAAGCGGCGGCGTTCTTGTATGGGCGCGCGGCTTTCCAGTTGCGGCCGGATTTGCGGCAGGTGAAGGGACCAAGACGGGAATCTTGATCGCCGAGGAAAAGTCTTGATGCGTGACCGCCCAGCGGTCAAATCGAGCGCGCGAGGACGTGTGGCTTTTTCCGCCGCGCGAATCAGCGCGCGGGTTGAGGCGTTGGGACGCGAAATCACGCGAGCGTACAAAGGCCGCCGAGTGGACGTGGTTGTCACGCTGGACCGTGGATTCGTTTTTGCCGCCGACCTGATTCGCGAGATTAACACCGGAATCGTATGCCATTTCGTTCGCGAGGATGTGCGAGACGTGGATGACGGCGGGCACGCACGGCGCGAAGTTTATTTCGGCGCGCGGCCGGAGTTGAAAGGCCGGGATGTTCTGCTGCTCGACGCGGTGCTGGAGAGCGGCGTGACGCAAGAATTTCTTCTGCGGCGATTGGGAGAAAGCCAGCCCAGATCACTGCGATTGGCAGTGCTGCTGGATAAGCCGGCGCGGCGGCGAGTGGGCCTGGAGCCCGATTACTTTGGGTTCCGAACGGCATCTAACGAAGTGTGGGTCGGATACGGCCTGGCTGCGGACAACGGGACGGGACGGAACTACCGGGCGCTGTCTGCTGGGGCAGCGCAGGTGAAGCGGCGGCAAGGACGTACGAAATAAGATCGAAAAGTTCGCGCGTCGCTTCCTCGTGGAAGGTCATTCCGCGGGACCAGGGACAAAGGTGAGGACAACGTGAATTCAAGCTCTACAGCTAAAACAATTCTCTTCTGGATCTCCATCGTCTTTCTCGGCGTGATGCTGTGGAAGCTGGTGTCCGCGAACGGAAGCCAGCAGCGGGAGCAGCAGCCCAGCTACAGCGAGTTCATGGCCAAGGTGGACGCGGGAGACATCAAGGAAGTGACGTTGTACCTCTCGCCGAGCAGCTACGAGATTCAGGGCGAATACCGCAACCCGGCGAATACGAAGTTTACGGTGACGGTATTCAAGGAATCCGCTCCGGACATCATTAAGGAATTGAGAGACAAGGGAGCGATGATCAAGGGGATGAAGGAGGTTCGCAGCGGGGATTGGATCTTAATCCTTTTGAACGCCGCGCCTTTGATTTTGCTGGTGGGTTTTTGCCTTTTCCTGATGCGGCAGATGCAAGCGGGCGGAAATAAGGCCCTCAGCTTTGGCAAATCGCGCGCGCGGTTGCTATCGGCGCAGCAGAAGAAAGCGACGTTTAAGGATGTTGCAGGAACGGACGAAGCAAAAGAGGAGCTGCAGGAAATCATTGAGTTTTTGAAAGACCCGCAGAAATTCCAGAAGCTGGGCGGACGGATACCCAAGGGGGTCTTGCTGGTCGGGCCGCCTGGAACGGGCAAGACGCTGCTTGCAAGAGCGATTGCAGGCGAAGCAAACGTTCCGTTCTTTTCGATTTCGGGCTCGGATTTCGTGGAAATGTTTGTGGGCGTGGGCGCGAGCCGGGTACGCGATTTGTTCGAGCAAGGAAAGAAGAACGCGCCTTGCATTATTTTTATCGATGAAATCGATGCTGTGGGCCGCCACCGCGGGGCAGGCTTGGGCGGAGGACATGACGAGCGCGAACAGACTTTGAATGCGTTGCTCGTCGAGATGGACGGGTTCGAATCGAACGAAGGCGTGATCTTAATCGCAGCGACGAACCGGCCCGACGTGCTCGATCCGGCGCTGCTGCGGCCGGGGCGATTCGACCGGCGCGTGGTGGTTGCGCGCCCGGACGTGAAAGGGCGAGAAGAAATACTTCGCGTACATACGCGCAAAGTTCCGCTTTCCGATGACGTCGAGCTGTCCATCATCGCGCGGGGCACGCCGGGATTTTCCGGAGCGGACCTGGCGAACCTGGTGAACGAAGCAGCGCTGTGGGCGGCGCGGCAGAACCGCAAGTTCGTGATGCAGGTCGACTTTGAGATGTCCAAGGACAAAGTGCTGATGGGCGTCGAGCGGAAGTCGATGATTCTTTCCGATGACGAAAAGAAGAACACGGCGTATCACGAGGCGGGACACGCACTTGTGGCGGCGATGACGCCAGGAGCCGATCCGGTTCATAAAGTCACGATTATTCCGCGAGGGATGGCGCTCGGGCTTACCATGCAACTGCCCGAGGATGACAAGCACACTTACACTCGAGAATACCTGGAAGCAATGCTTGCCGTGCTGATGGGCGGGCGCTCCGCGGAAGAGATTTTCCTCGGACACATTACCACCGGCGCGGGCAACGACATCGAACGGGCCACGGACCTGGCGCGCAACATGGTTTGCGAATGGGGCATGAGCGAACTAGGGCCGCTGGCGTACGGGAAAAAAGACGAAGCGATCTTCCTGGGCCGCGAGATCACGCAGCATCGCGACTACTCGGAAGATACGGCGATTCAGATCGACAAGGAAGTGAAGCGAATCGTCAATGGCGGCTACGAGAATGCCAAAAGGCTGCTTTGCGACAACCGTGCGACGCTCGAACGAATCGCGCAAGCTTTGCTCGAACGCGAAGTGATCGACGCCAATGAAGTGAAAATGCTGATGGAAGGCAAGCCGCTGCCGGAAAAGCCGCGCACGCCGCCTCCTCAAGCGCCGCCGGCGCCCAGCGCGGATCCAAAAGTTGTTCGCCCGGTTGGCATTCCGGCCCCGGGGTTTACGCGCGGGGAGAATCCGGCGAAGGCATAAAACGCAATCTATCGGAAGCGCCGGGGGCACAAAACATCGTGCCCCTGTTTTTTCTTCGTGCACTTTCATTGGGAAGGATATTTTGACGGGGAGGGACGGTGACCGTTACCCGCAAAATGGCGTAGAATGCGGATATGGGAAAGAAGGAGCCGGACAATCTTCAGGTGACGTGTCCGTGCTGCCAGGCGAAGCTGGTGGTGGATGCGGTGTTTGGGGCCGTGCTGTCGCACGAGGCACCGGTGAAGGCGGGTCCGAACGTTGACCTGGAAAATGCGCAAGGCATTCTTGCGGAACAGCATCGGCAACGCGAGGACAAGTTTGCCGACTCATTTTTTCAGGAAACTCATAAAGAAGACATTCTCACCAAAAAATTTGAAGAAGCGATGAAGAAAGCCAAAGACGCGCCCGCCGGAAAACCGATTCGCGATTTTGATTTGGATTAGATAGTGGGACAGGCATTCCTGCCCGTCGCTCAGTTGTGAGCTGTGAGAAGACAGACAAGAATGTCTGCCCCGCTGAGCTAAACTCCTATTTCATCGGTTCCATGAAACAACGCAAGATATTCCGGCTGAAGCTGCGCTCGGGGACTCTGGTTCTTGGCGAGCGCACGCTCGTGATGGGCGTACTGAATGTCACGCCGGACAGCTTTTCGGATGGCGGCGATTACGAACAACCGGAGTTGGCGATCGAACACGCCTTTGCAATGGAAAAGGCCGGGGCTGACGTTGTCGACATCGGAGGTGAATCCACTCGGCCAGGCTCAGAAGAAATCCCTGCCTCGGAAGAGCTGGATCGCATTTTGCCTGTTCTGGAAGGGTTGCGAGGACGCCTCAGGATTCCCGTATCCGTCGATACGCGCCGATCCGCGGTTGCGGAGCCCGCGATTCGCGCCGGCGCGCAGATCATCAATGATGTTTCCGGCCTGCGGAACGACGGGCGAATTGCCGAAGTTGCGGCGAAGTATGGAGTGCCGCTCGTGCTGATGCACATGCGCGGCGAACCGGGCACCATGCAACGCGGGCCGTTTGCGCGCGACGTGATGCGCGACGTGGCTCAGGGGCTGAGAGAAGCGGTGGCGAAAGCGCGCGCGGCTGGGGTGGCAAAGTCGCAGATTATTTTGGATCCGGGGATTGGATTCGGGAAAAGCCATTCGCAGAATTACGAGCTCCTGCGAAAGTTGCCGCAGCTCGCTTCGCTGGGTTATCCGCTGCTCGTGGGGACTTCGCGCAAAGGGTTTCTTGGGGCGACGCTGGCGCGCGAGGAGAAACCAGTTCCGCCGGAAGAGCGAACATGGGGCACGGCTGCAACCGTCACCGCCAGCATTTTGGGCGGCGCAAATATTGTGCGCGTGCATGACGTTGCGGAGATGGTGCTGGTCGCGCGCGCTGCCGATTGCATCGCATATCCCTCGCTGGGCACACGTTAGCTTCAGCGGGTGCTGGACTTTTTGCCTACGGCTTGAGTTCCAGAACGTCTGTTGTTTCGTGGTCAACGGACGGCCTGCTGTAGCGCAGAGGGAAGTATCGGCCGGTGGTCCACAGTGCGAGCAGATCGTCGTAATGCGGGCTGGCGGGCTGGCCACTTTGTCCGGGAACGTTGACGCCAACTGCGTTGTCCCAGTCGCTCAAATCAAATATTTCGCGATAGCTCGCTCCGGCCAATTGGTCAAAGGAATTTCCCCAAAAGGCTGTGGCGTTGACGGTATAGCCATCGCCGGGACGCGGAATAGGGCCGCGATCGAAGAGCGCGGAGACGGAGGGGGCCACGCCGAGCGGATGTAGAAACGAAACGCGATGCAGCTTTCCCCAAGGCCAATTTTGAGGATCGGGGCCGAGCGTGGCGGCGAGTTTATGCTCTGCGGCGCGGAGCGATTCGAGGAGTAACGCGTCGCGCGCGGAACCGGGATCTGCTCCAAAGACGGCCGAGCGCGGATGCGACAATTCTTGGACGACGCGGGGCACGGGCAATTCTCCCACGGCTTTTCGTGCTTCCGCGGGAACGACTTTTTCTGTAACTGCCGCGCGCAGCTCGGCGACCAAAAATTCGTACAGCGACGCCGCGCTGGAATTTGCAGTGACCGCGCAATCCCAATCCAGCAGGAGCTTAGCCGCGGTGCTGGGCGAGTTTCCAACGGCGTGCTTCAGCAAAGCCTGCAATTCTCGCGCGGGTAGTGAAACAACATCGTTCTGCAAATTTTGCATATCTTCGATGCTGAGCTTGTGCGCGGTTTTTGCCGCACCGCTGAGCACTTCCGAAATGCGATGGAATCTTTCCGGTGATCCCCACTGAAATCCCACGGCGTAACCATAATCTTCAGGAATCATTTTGTGGTTCGCCGTGGCGATGAACTTTTTGGCCGGATTATAGAAATGCGGCAGGTCGCCGTTGGGCACAAAACCGTTCCACTCGTAGCTATCGCTCTCCGGCACGGGGAGAAGACCGGTCCAGTTTTTGCGAAGAGGGGCAAGGCCGGTGGAATGTTCGCCGATGTTGCCACTTCGATCGGCGTAGACGATACTTTCCGACGGCACTTTCCAGCGCGCCATGGCCTGTTCAAATTCCTCCCAATTCTCCGCGCGGTCGAGCGCGAGCGAGCCGAGGTAGCCAGCAGTGCCGGGCTCCGCGCCAACCCAGCGAAGCGCGAGAGCGCGTTTTCCGTCATCCCACATCACGGGACCGTGGCGCGTGAATTTCAGCTTCACTTTGACCGATGTGCCGCCGCGCACGCTGATAGTCTCTGTTTTCACTTCCAGGCGCTGCCAACCGTGCTCTGTTTTGTACTGGTCCGGATCGTCGGGATTCAGTTGCGCGAGATAGAGGTCCTGCTGGTCGAGTCCGAAAATAGTGAATCCCCAGGCGATATTTTCGTTGTGCCCATCCGCGACGCCCGGCAAACCGGGTTCACCGGCGCCGATGACATCCCATCCCGGAGCAACAAGATGAACGATGTAACGCAGCGAGGGCTCGGCGATGACGCGGTGCGGATCGTTGGCGAGCAGTGGTTTGCTCGTGGCGGTCAGCGCACCGGAAATGGTCCAGTTGTTGCTTCCCTCGAGTGACGCCGCGGGGAATTTGATACGCGTGTCGCTGCCTACGAGATTTTCCAGCAAAGCGGGAGACAATCCGGAAAAATCGATTCCAGGAGCCGGGTCGAGCTTGACTGCCGGATCAAACTCAAACAGTTGTGAAGCTTTCTCCGCTCCGAGCAGGGCAACCACCTGGGCGTGCTGCAGTTCGCTGGAAGCATTTCCTGTCATTGAGTACGCGGCCAGGCGATTCAGACAGTCTTCGGGCTTCCATGGCTCAGGCTTGAAGCCGGCAATCTGAAATTCGATGGGAAGGCCGCGCCCGCCGGGCTTTTGAATTTCTTCGATGTAAGAATTGATGCCGGAGGTGAAGGCTTCGAGGATTTCTTTCGTGTCGGGCGCATAGCTTTTGTATTCGGCGTCCATATCGCCGCGATATTGCAACAGGCGGGCATTGACGTCGCGCTGGATGGCGCTCGGTCCGAGGATTTCCGCGAGGCGCCCTTGGCCCGAACGTTTCCACAGCTCCATTTGGAAGAGGCGGTCTTGCGCTACGACAAAGCCCTGAGCGAAAAAAAGATCGTGCTGATTTTGCGCGTAAATGTGAGCCACGCCCCAGCGGTCGCGCTGAACGCGCACGGCTTGCTGGAGGCCATGGACGTTGAGCGTTCCCAGAATTTGCGCGAGAGCCTTTTTTGCGTTTGCTTCCAAATTTGCGGGGGCTGTTTGCGTGGATGATTGCGACAGCGCCGCGGCGGCAAGGGCCAAATTCAGTGCAATAATGGAAATAGATTTTTTCATGGCAAATTCTCTCGAACGGCTTGTTTGGGCGGTCTAATTTCTTATCAAAACGCCGCGAGCTTATACTACTCTGCGCCAGGATGCACGGGCTTGCCGCGGAAAAGTAGTCGCGGCAACGCTACTACGTCGCGGAGAAGGAATCGATGCGCTATATGAAGATTTCCTTTGCTTCATCACTTCTTTGCTTCTTTGCTTCGATTTCGGCCTCAGCGCAACTCCCTCCAGCAAAGGATTCTCTCCATCCGGCACAATCCGGGCAAAATGCCGCTGCTTGTTCGGCGACGGATGCTTCGAGCTGTGCACAAGCTGCGGCGAAGATTTTGCCGCAAGTGATGGGGCCGTCACCGATGGAAAAAAATTTGCGGCGCCTGACGGACGAGATCGGCGGACGTGTAACCGGGTCGCCGGCGATGGCGAAAGCCGTCGAGTGGGCGGTGGCCGCGTTTCGCGCGGAGGGCGTCGAGGTCCATACAGAGAAATACGCGATGCCGGTAACGTGGAGCGAGGGGGATACGCGGCTCGAACTACTGGGCCCCGTGAGGTTTCCTTTGCGGCTCGTGGCGGAGGGCTGGTCGCCGGCCACTCCAGAAAGCGGCATCGAAGCGAACCTGGTCGATGTGGGTTACGGGACCGAGGATGATTTTGAGCGGGCCGGTTCGGCGATTAAAGGCGCGATCCTGCTCGCCCACAGCGACATCGGCTCGACTTGGGCCGATCTCTTCAACGAATATCTTCGTGCGCCGGAAATCATTCAGAACGCGCTCAAGGGCGGCGCATCCGCAATCTTGTGGGTGGGCGCGCGCGAACGGCTGCTGCTCTACCGGCACACCAATGCACTGAACGGAAAGATCGACAAGATTCCGGAGGCCATCGTGGCGCGCGAAGACGCGATGCGGCTCGCGCGAACCGTGGCCGCGTATCCGGGAAGGGTCCGGGTGAGGTTAACCATGCCGAACAACATCGGCGGTCCCATCGAACAGGAAAATGTGGTCGGCGAGATTCGCGGGTATGAGAAGCCAGACGAGGTGGTGATTCTTGGCGCGCATTTGGATTCGTGGGAGCTGGGAACTGGCGCGCTGGATGACGGTTGCAACGCGGCGCTGGTCATCGAAGCGGCGCGGGCTATCAAAGCGACCGGGCTGCTGCCGCGGCGCACGATTCGCTTTGTGCTGTTCAGCGGCGAAGAGCAAGGCACCATCGGCTCTTATGAATACGTGAAAGCACATCGCGCGGAGCTGGATAAAATTCGCGCCATGATCACATTTGATGCTGGAATCGGACGCATGACTGGCTATTCGCTGGGAGGACGGCGCGATATCGAGTCCGGCGTGCGCGAAGTTCTAAAGCCGCTGGAATCGTGGGGCGCGAACAACGACACATACGAAGCCTCGTTCGGTACCGACAATTTCGATTTCCTGCTGCAAGGCGTGCCAACGCTGGTTGCGAATCAGGAAGAGGCAAATTATCTGCCGAACTACCACGCGGCGTCGGACACGCTGGACAAAGTGGATATCCGCGAGCTGAAACTGAACACCGCGCTCGCCGCGCTGACGGCCTGGGGCATCGCGGATCGCGTCGAGCCTCTCGGCAGACGACTTTCGCGCGCTGAGCTCGACGTCCTCGTCAAAGAAACCGGCCTCGACCAGCAGATGAAGACGCTCGGCTACTGGGATGCTTGGCAATCCGGCGCCCGTGGTCGTAAACCATAGATTACGATCTACGAGTTCTTTCAGTGCGAATTCGCCTCTACATTGCAAGGCGCGAGTTCCCTGGGGTAGACGATCAGCCAATCTTTGTGTGCCGCCTTTTTCTCAGACGAGAATTCGAGTGACCATTTGCTCCATTTTTTCAGTGTTCGCGGCAGCTCGACTTCAATCAGATCATCGCGAGTCATCGCCATGTACAATCCATCTAAACCCATGGCGATCCCGCGCAACTCATCCTTGCTCAAATTGTAGCTCATCCTGCCGAACGCATTTGCGCCGAGCGGGCCGAGCACAAACCCGCCGGTATCCGCTGCGAGGCCAGCAACTTGACTCGGGCCAGATTGCTCTTCCGGCACCATGCGATCCGGATTTTCGGAACTTAACAAAGTGACGTACAAGCGTACTCCCCTCCTGACAAGCGCTTCCCGCACATCCCGCATGCGGCTCCTGCTTCTATTGTCGCCACCATCGGTGATTGCGTAGATGGAGTCCTCGAAGCCTGAATCACCTAGCATGCGCAGTCCAGAAAGGACGGCATCCAGCAAAACGGTCGTGCCGCGCACATTTTTCTTGGCATAGTTAGAGTCAGCCCCAATTTCCAGTAAGCGTCTAGTAACGGCCGAGGCGCCTTGCGAAAAATCCATTTGTTCGTTCACCTTGTCGGAAAAAATCATTAGGGCAACGGACGTGTTGGGCAGCTTCGCCTTGCCGATATGCGCCGCTACGAAGCGCGCCATCTGCCATTTACGCCCGGATTGCTCACCAAGCATGCTGCCGCTGGAGTCTAGCAAGATGACGATTCGGTGCGGCCGGTCATCTGGTTTGATCGAGAGAATCTCTGCGGGCTCCCTGTCAATTTTCCCAGCAAAATAAGAGGGATCAGTTAACCGGATCAGACGCCGTTGTGAATCAATGATGTTAAGCGGGAGGGTCCGTTGAAAGCAGGAGGCGTCTTGCGCTGCCACGGGCAAAGAGGGCACGAATCCCAGAAGTAGGCAGGACACGGATAAACACAGTCTGCACATAGCTGGAAATGGAATAGCATACCGCCGCAATCCTGACAACCCGGGCCGTGTACAGTCGGAATTCCGTGCCGTCTTGCCTCGGAAACTTCACGCTATACTGGAATGGAACAGATTCATGCTACAAGGCGTGGGTGGAGAAAACTTGGGCTCGGAGCAAACCAAACCAGGGCGCATCCTGGCGCTGGACTATGGGCGCGCGAGAATCGGGCTGGCGATCGCCAGTGCGGAAGCTGCGCTGGCGCAGCCGCTAGGAACTTTGGACCGCATCAATCGCAACGAGGACATGCGTCGGTTGCGGGAACTGGTGCGCGACCATGGCGTGAAGCAAGTCGTTGTGGGACTGCCGCTGCGGCTGGATGGGACGCGCGGAGAAATGGCCGAAGAAGCGGCGCGATTCGGAGACCGCGTGCGCAAACAGCTAGGGGTACCTGTCGAAATGGTGGACGAGCGCCTTACGAGTTGGGAAGCAGAACGTCTGCTCGAAGAACACCAGGGCAGAAGCATTCACACCCTGTCAAGCAAAAAACAAAAAAAAGAAAATGCGAAGCTTGGCGTGGACGCCATGGCTGCCGCATTGATTTTGAAAGAGTACCTGGACCGGCGTCATGCGGCGCAAGAGGCGAAGTGAAACAGGAACACTCCCGGCTCGCTAGGCTGATCCCGAGGCTGATTTGAAGAAAGTTTTCGTATTCATCGTGCTGGTTCTGCTGGCCGCCGCTGGAGCCGGAGCCTGGCTGTGGTATGCGTTCACGCAGCCATATCAGAGATTCGGGTCAGAGGGTGTGTTCGTGACGGTCCCGCACGGCGCTTCCAGCCGCGGCGTGGCGCACCTGCTCGAGCGCAATGGAGTGGTGCGCAGCTCGTTGGCCTTTGAAATCTACGCGCGGCGGCATCCCAAGCGCACTCTCGAGGCCGGCGAATATCTTTTCAACAAGCCGCTGACGGGACGCGACGTTTTCTGGATGCTCGCAAAGGGCCAGGTCTATGAGGTCCCCTTTACGGTTCGCGAAGGCGAAACGCTCTATGACATCGCGCACGACCTAGAAGCCGGCCATTTTCTTACCACCAATGAATTCGTGAAAGCCGCGACCGATCCCACGCTAGTCCGCGACATCTCCCCCCACGCCTTGACTCTCGAGGGTTTTCTTTTCCCGGCGACCTATCAACTGCCGCGCCACCCGGTGCCCAACGAACTGACGGCGAAGATGGTGAAGAAATTCAAAGAAGAGTGGGCGCGGATCGCCCCACCGATGGCGGACGGCGATAAAACGCGACTGGCGTCCGGTTACCCGATTTCTTCCGTCGTGACGCTGGCCTCCCTGGTCGAGCGCGAGACGCCCAAGAAAGAGGAGCGCCCGCTCGTCGCAGGAGTGTTCGAGAATCGACTGCGCAAGGACATGATGCTGCAATGCGACCCGACGGTAATCTACGCCTTGGAGCAAGAGGGCCGCTACACCGGAACACTGACGGGAGCCGAATTACACGTGCATTCGCCCTATAATACCTACGAGCATACGGGATTGCCGCCGGGCCCCATTGGCAATCCGGGAGAGGCATCGTTGCGCGCAGCCCTTGAGCCTGCTCCCACCGACTATCTCTATTTTGTGGCCAACACCCAAGGCGGACATTTTTTTAGCGCTACACTGGCCGAACACAACCGGAATGTGACAAAGTATCGCCGTCTGCTCGCGGGACTCCCGGCTGATCCTCCGCCGCCCCCGCCGCAGAAGCACGCGCACACCAATAAGAAGGCGCGCACGAAAGCGCACGGGAAGGCGCACAGAAGCAGAGCTTGATGACCATGACGGACTCGCAAAAATCGAAGAAGGATTTGATCCTCGAGACAGCGAGAGAGATCGGCGCTTCGAAATGGACGCTCGCGGAAATCGATCAATTGCGCCGCCGCATCCATGCGGAACACGGCGAAGCCGGAAAGACCAGCTCGGACTACATCGCGGATGTTCTGAAAGACGCGGGCTGGAAAGTGCTGCTCGAGCTGCAAGAAGAAGCGGAAGAGCAGTACGAAGAAGAATTCGAGGACTTGCTGCACTTCAAGACGCTCGAAGACGCCGAAGTGAGCATCATGCGGCTGGATGAGCTGATGCGGAAATTTCAGGCGCATGGCGAACATGCCGCAGTCGATCGCGTTTTGGGAATTGCACGCCTTGGCAAACGGCGCGCGGAGATGATCTCTCACAATCACAAAGTCGAGCCGCACAAACGCGCTGAAAAAGAGGAGATCGCCAATTGGTTCCGCATCTGGCTCGAAACTCCGGATGCTTTCTTCGATTGGCTGGACGTGCGGAAGCAGTCGCCGGATTTTCGAAGCAGATTTCCTGAAGCGGAGACCCCGGAATGAGCGTTCCCCCGGGCGTATCGCCAGGGGCGCTCGAATTGCCTCCCTTTTCGCTGGACGTGGAGGCGGTGGACCTCGGCCCGGGTGTGAAAGCGGTTGGCCTCGAACTGGTCGAAACGGAGAATCGCGAGCCGGTGCGCGGAAAGCAGGCCGCCGAAATTTGGTCAGCGATCTTCCCTGCCCTGGCGGGCGATGAATTCTACATGGTGGATTTTTTCAGCCATATCGATCGCGTTCGGGAATATTGCCTGGCTCGAAAGATTGAGTATCGCGAAGCCGGTGCGCGCTGCCTGGTTCTGCCGCAGCCACTGCAGGGCCAGATGTTCCAGCTTTTCGAGCGCTTCGAAGGGGAGACCTTTGGAATCCGCGCGGGAACCGCTTCGGAAACTCCCGATGCCCCGCTCGAAGGCGATCTTTCCAAGCGCGGCGTGGACGCCTACCAGTCGGCTTACGGGCGATACCTGTTCTGCGCCATCTGCGAACCCGAAGACGGCTGGGTAACGCTCCTAAGCGCAACGCTCTGGGCCAGCGAAGTCATCCGCCGCGCCCGTCCCGCGGTTCAACCTTTCGACATCTACATCGCTCGCCCGCAGTAAGCTTCGCAACCTGCGATGGTTCGCAGCTTCCGGGCAGACTCGTTCATAATGGTCATTGGCACCACGTCGTGGGGACCATGTGTCATGCGCCACTGATTGACCTGGTCCGAAGTGGTTGTTAGATTGCTTCGTTTCTTTGAAAGGGCCGGAAAAGACGGATGCGGCGAGCATTGGCATGCACGGTATGGATGACAGTGGCGGCGATTTGCTGCGGTTGCGACGGCGCGGTCAGTCATAAACAAAATGTGCCAGCCACGCAGATGGTCATCGCGCAAGTTGCCACGCGCGACGAATTGATCGAGAAATACAACGCCATCGCTAAGGGCGTGACAAGCCTGGACAGCACAGTGCAACTGAAACCGACGGCCGGCTCACAATACAGCGGTGTGATCGAGGAGTATCACGAGGTGAAGGCGTTTCTTTTGGCGGAGCGGCCGGCTTCCATTCGCATGATTGGGCAAGCGCCAGTCATCGGCAAGACGGTCTTCGACATGTCCAGCGACGCGGAAACGTTTCGCGTGTGGATCCCTTCCAAAAACAAATTTCTAGTTGGACCAGTGGCACTGGAGCGCACAAGCGGCAAGCCCATCGAGAATCTCAGGCCGCAGCACCTGCTGGACGCGCTGCTCTGGACCGAAATTCGCAAAGAAGAAGCCGTGCTGTTTGAAGAGTTCAACGACGAAAGAGCGCGATATTATGTTCTCACCGTCTTGCGGGGTGGATACCAGACGGAAATCTTGCGCAAAATCTGGTTTGACCGCGCCAATCTGCAGATCGCGCGGCTGGAAGGGTTCGGGCCGAAGGGCATACTAGTCTCCGATGTGCGCTACTCGGCATGGGATCCTCTCACCGCGGCGGAGCAGCCAGCCGGAGGAACGCCCTCCGGAGTCGGCGCCTTCCCGCGTGTCATCCAAATCGAGCGGCCGCACGATGACTATCGCCTGGATTTACAGCTCACCAAGCTGATGTTGAATGAAGACATTCCGGCGGATCGCTTCAAGCTTGAGCAGCCCGCGGGTTCGGAACTCGACCGCGTGAGCGGGGATGCGCCGGAGAAACAGCCATGATGGCTGAACTCGTCGTCCGCAACCTGCTGCATCGGCCGCTGCGCACCTTGATTGGAATTTTCGCCATCGCCGTCGAGGTCGCGCTGGTTGTGTTGATTGTTGGGCTGACGTCGGGTTTGCTGACGGAGACCGCCAAGCGCATCGAGGGTATCGGCGCCGACATCATGGTTCAGCCACCGGCGGCGTCAATCATCATCAACTTCAGCGGCTCGCCGATGCCGACAAAGATAGGCGAAAAACTCGCCGAATTGAAGTACGTCAAGGCTACGGCTCCGGCGCTTCTACAGTTCAATTCCTCCGGCGCGATCGAGACTATTTGGGGCATCGAGCCGGAAAGCTTTCGCGCCGTCTCTGGCGGGTTCGTTTTTCTGCAAGGCCATGACATGGAAGGGCCGGATGATCTGCTCGTGGACGACTGGGCGGAAAAGGCGAAACACATCAAGGTCGGCGATACCTATAGGCTCCTGAACCACGATTGGCATGTGGCGGGCATCATCGAGCACGGAAAAGGCGCGCGCTTGTTCGTTCCCTTGGCGACGCTCCAGGATCTAGTGGGCGCCCATGACAAAGCCTCCATTTTCTTGATTAAGTGCACGCGGCCCGAACACGCGGAAGACGCCATGGACGAGATCCGTCACCTCATACCGGGCTACACCGTCCGTCCTCTCAGTGCGTTCTTGTCGTTGATGACTTCCACCAACATTCCGGGATTGCAGACCTTCATCAACGCGATGATCTCTCTGGCGGTTACCATCGGTCTGCTGGTGATCTTTTTGACGATGTATACGACGGTGATTGAACGGACGCGCGACATCGGCATTCTGAAATCGCTGGGGGCAGGCCGCGCATTCATCGTGCGCGCGCTCCTGACGGAATCAGCGGGGCTATGCGTGTTAGGCATAGTAGCGGGCATCGGACTGAGCTATGCGGTGCGCGCCGCATTCCTCGCGGGCTTCCCGACTTTGTCCATTCTTATAACCACGGGATGGATTATTCGGGCAGCGGGGATTGCGCTGACGGGGACCGTGCTTGGTGCGAGTTATCCGGCATGGCTGGCAAGCCGGAAGGACGCAGTGGAAGCGCTCTCCTACGATTGAGCGTTTCCTGTGATTGAGCATCTCCCTGATTGAGAAGCGAATGAATAGAAATGGCCGGGAAAAACGCGAGGGCATTGGTATGGCGGAGAATAGATGCAGCGGAAGACCCTGGTAACTAGGCAGAGATGGGAATCGCGGCTACAATACGGACACTTGCCGAGGGACTGATGGTCCCGGGAAAAAAGAGCTTGGAGCCGATACTTAAAACAGAAAATTTGTGGAAGCTCTACCATGCTGGGAAGGTGGAAGTCCCCGCGCTCCGTGGCGTGAATTTCGCCGTGGCACCGGGTGAATCGGTGGCCGTTATGGGGCCCTCTGGTTGCGGAAAATCTTCCCTTCTCTATGTGATCGGGGGGCT
This sequence comes from uncultured Acidobacteriota bacterium, assembly GCA_963718945.1. Classification (GTDB taxonomy): domain Bacteria; phylum Acidobacteriota; class Terriglobia; order Acidiferrales; family UBA7541; genus Acidiferrum. Next base: position 535,913 of record CAVRAJ010000007.1, read on the forward strand.
GGCGAAGGCATCCAAGGGCCGCGTCCTGGTGGACGGCAACGATTTGGCGGCCATGAGCGACGGCGAGCGCACCAAGCTGCGCCGGCACAAAATCGGGTTTGTCTTTCAGCGTTTCAACCTGCTGCCCACGCTAACCGCGAAGGGCAACATCGCCATCGCGCAATTCATCCATGGAGATGGTTTTGATCCCCACCGCTTCGATGTTGTCACCAACCTGCTGGGTCTTACTGGGCGCCTCCAGCATAAGCCGTCGGAACTTTCCGGCGGTGAGCAGCAGCGCGTGGCGATTGCGCGCGCGATCATCAATGAACCAAAAATTCTTTTGGCCGATGAGCCCACCGGCAATCTCGATTCGAAAAATTCCGAAGCCGTGCTCCAGATGCTTCGGCAACTGAACAAGGACCTCGGCCAAACAATCGTCATGATCACTCACAATCCCGAAGCCACGGCGTATTTTGACCGCGTGGTGCACATGCGGGATGGCGTGATTGTCGACGGAGTGCCGGCGGACTGAGATGGCCAGCCTCGGACGGATTCTTTCGAAGACGTTCTTTTGGGCTTACGAGCGCGGCACGTGGCAGTACGACGCCGCGGTCATCCTTATTTTGGTTTTTGTTCTGCTGACGCCGCGGTCATGGTTCCGCGATGAACCGCAGATGGGTCTTCCAGCCAATGCGCCGGGGCAGGTGCTGCTGCTGAAAGACGAAGGCGAGAGCAAGACCTATCGAATCGACGCCCGTATCCTCGCGCCGCCCGTGCAAACCCCCGCGCTGGAGAATGAACTGCACAACGCGCTACAGAAGACGCTGCCTGAACTTAGCAACAAACGCTTCACCATCGCCAAGATCGACCCAATCCGCGATGAGCAGGGCGCCGTGATCGCCTATCACGTGGAAATACGCCGTTAGTGGCAATTCTCAGCAGATCCCGCTTGCTCGTCTTCCTGAGCACGGCCGAGCTACTTCGGCCAAGTAACTCCGGCCAAAGTTCGCGCATCCTTATGTGTGTGCTAGGATTTGAAAGAGTGGAACCAGCCGCACAATCGCGTACCAACAGGGGCTTCGATTGATAAAAAGGCATTCTTTTCTGTTGATTCTGGGAAGTTGCGTGGCGGCTATCACCGCAGCGGCAAACGCGCCACAAAGTGCTGCGCGGTGGACGACCCAGGGTGTCCTCGAGATGATGGACAGGTCAGCGAAAGATTTTCGCAGCCTCACGGCGGATATTGAAAACGTAAAATACACCGCCGTTGTAAAAGACACATCGACGGAAACGGGACAGATCTGGGTGCGGCACGATCAAAAAATGCGGATTGAATTCAGTAAGCCGGAGCCGCGGACGATACTGCGGACCGGCGACTCACTTTTCATTTACAACCCCAAGCTGAATCGCGTGGAAGAATACGACCTGGGCAAAAATCGCGCGATGGTGGATCAATATATTCGTCTCGGGTTCGGGACAAAGAGCGAAGACATAAAGAAAAGCTACCTGGTGACCGTCACAGGCGAGGAAGACTTCGATCACAAGAAAGCTGTTGTGTTGGAGTTGACACCGAAATCCGGCCAGATTCGCAGCCAAATCTCGCGGATCCAAATGTGGATCGACGAAGCTTCCTGGCTGCCTCTTCAACAAAAGTTCTACGAGACGGGTTCGGACGACTATATTTTGTTCCACTACAGCAACTTGATGAAAAATCTCAAGATCAGCGATTCCAAATTCAAGCAGGACTGGCCGAAGGACGCGACTCGCGAAAAACCCCACGCTTAAGAGTAACTGGTGACTCGTGATTGGTGATCCTCACTGACCCTCTCAGTACGTTTGACTTACCGCCCAAGAAGTCTCTTCCACTCCGACAGCTTCTGCGTCGTTGTTGTACTTAACTTGCAGGTTGAATGCATGGTGTACGCACCAGCTCACTTCGGTTCACAGATTAGCAATGGATAGTCCTGTTAGTTCGACGCGGCACGCTCCGAAGCGAGGAGCTGTCCCTTGCGCGCAACACCCCAGCGATAACCCGCTAGCGTTCCGTCCTCGCGAATAACGCGGTGACACGGGACCACGATCGAAACAGGATTTGTTGCGCAAGCGCGGGCCACAGCGCGTACGGACTTCGGGCGTCCCAGGGCGCGGGCGACTTGCGAATAGGTGCGCGTCTTTCCGCGCGGAATGCGTTGCAATTCCTGCCATACGCGCCGCTGGAAGGCCGTAGCCTGCAAGTCCAGCGGAAGATCAACGTGAGCGGGCTTGCCTTCGATGCGCTGGACAATTTCGGCGACCCAGCGCTGCATGCCGCCGGCTGCCCGCGAGATTTCCGCGTGCGGATATTCTTCACGCAATTCCGCCACGAGCCTGTTTTGCGCAGTTCCCAAATAAACGGCGGAAATACCGCGCTCCGTGGCTCCGACAAGAACTTTTCCAAGCGGTGACTTCGCGATCGTGAATTCGATTTTCATTCCCTTTCCTCCTTTTTGATAAGTTGCAGGTGTCATGCCCAGTTGTGCGTTGCTGCGCTCATAGACGCGGCTGGATGAACCATATCCCGTTTCGTAGAGCGCATCGGTGATATTTTTCCCCGCGCGAAGCAAACTTTTGAAGCGCTTCACGCGCAAAGCTTCCGCCAGTTGGCGAGGGGCGAGGCCGGTAACTTGGCGGAAGGCGCGGCGCAGCGTCCCGGGGTTCGAATGCATCTTTCTTGCGAGTTCGGAGAGGCGCACGCCTTCTTCTGAGAATTGCGCCAGAAGTTTCGAGGCCCGCGCGACGAGCGCGGCTGAGGCGGCGATTTCATTGGGACGGCAGCGGAGGCAGGGCCGAAAGCCTTGTTTTTCCGCCTCTTCACGCGTGCGGAAGAAAATGACGTTCCGGCGCAAAGGGCGGCGGGCCGGACAGGATGGTCGGCAATAGATATGCGTCGAGCGCACAGCCAGCACAAACTTGCCATCGGCGCGCGCATCTCGCTCGAGCGTCGCCCTCCAATACTGCGCTGCTTCGCGGGCCGAGAGCCGCTTTGTCGCGTCCCCGTTCGATTTGTTCATCGTCTGCATGCTACGAAAATAACGCGGGCTTCAAATCAAATCTATCCGGAAAGGCGCGGCAAAGTGGTTTCGCAATCAGGGATTTCAGAAAATTACAAAACGCAGCTTACCAGTTGAATCAAGCTTCGCCGGGGTTGGGCAGAACCTCGGCGGCTTCGACGGGACTTTTGTGCGGCGCAGTAATCACCAGAAGAACGGCCGTGAGAATGACGGCGGCGGCGAGCGCAGTGCGCAGCGTAATAGCTTCGCCGGCCCAAAGCCAGCCCAGAAAGAGCGCCACAACAGGATTGACGAACGCGTAGGTCCCTACCCGAGCCGCGGAGCTTTTCTTTAAGAGATAGACATAGGCGGTAAAGCCGATTCCCGACCCAAATATGATCAGATAAGCGAGAGCAATCCAGGAACGCAGCGAAATGGCAGCGAAATGCAGTTGCCGCCCCTCGCCGGACAGGATCCCGACGATACAGAGAGCGGCCCCTCCCACTAGACTTTGCATGGCTACGCCCAGCATGGGCGAGCTCGGAAGATCGTTGTGTTTCGAATAGATGGAGCCGCAGGCCCACGCGAAGGAAGCTACGACTAGAATTCCCGCGCCAGTCAAATCGACGCGCTCCGAGCCTCCCAGATGCGCTGGGCCCACCAGGAGGGCCAAACCACCGAACCCCAGGACGAGGCTAGCCACGACTCTGGGGACAGGCCGCAGCCCTCCCGGGCGGAGCCAATCGAGAAGTACCATCCAAAAAGAGACGAGAGCGACGAGCAAGGCAGCCACCCCGGTCGGAACGGTGCGCTCGGACAAGCAGACTCCTCCGTTTCCCACCAGAAGGAGCAGGAGACCGGTTATGGCGGCGGTACGCCATTGGGAGTGTGTCGGGCGAATTCCGGTTTTCCAGCGCAACACGGGATAGAGAATGAGACCTGCAGTAAGATGGCGCGCGGCGGGAAGCAGGAGGGGTGGAAAAGACTCGATTCCGACAGAGATGGCAAGGTAGGTCGAGCCCCAAATGAGATAAATAGCGGCGAAGGCAGTGACGAGGAGCATCGCATCGCGCTTGGCAGGATCTTGCGGCAAGAGCGGAGGAGCCACTGAGTTTGTAGAGCGTTCGGTGATGGGTGTGGACATTCCGCCAAGCCAAAAAATTGCCTAAAGGATTGAAGGTAGAGGCAGAAGAGCGAAGTGTCGAGCACCATTTTGGACGAAGTTTTCCACAACGCAGTGAGAGAGCTGCTGGAAAGGCCCAGGTACTATAACCAAGTGTTTGAGGTTAAGACACTTCGATAGTTTTCCACAGGTTGACGTAAGATGCCTAAGGTGGCATTTTATCCACCCACTCAGCACGATCGGGCATCCTGGGGCGACATCAACGGCAAGTGCAGTTGGGCCAGTATTGGCAGCGATGAAGTGGCATCTCTGAGGGCGAGATGGGCGCGACAAACCGCGCAAGACCCATTCAGTCGGGGGAAAAAGAAACGATTGTGAGCAAGCTGGCGACGCCGATTCCGGTGCAGGAATCGGCGACCGTACCTGTGCGAATGCCTGCTCTACGTGTGGCGCCATTGCTTGCGCCAGGACGGCCGCGCTGTTTTGTGCGCGTCCCGACGCACGCGGTGGGGGTAAACCACGAACAGCGCGAATATCCCCGTGCCACGCTGAAACTTCCGTTGCGCTTGCGCAGCGTGGATTCTGTCGCCGAAGACTTCCCAGTAACACTCGTGACTCGAGACATCAGTTCGACGGGCGTTTTCTTTCTTTGCCCAAAGGAAATTGCGGTGGGAGCGCTCGTTGAGTTGGAAATCGTACTGGTGAGCCGGCCCATGGGGCACGGCAGCGTCGTGATTGCCACCATGGCGCGCGTGAGCCGCATCGAACCCGCTGCCATGCCCGGCTGGTACGGAGTTGCGGCGTCCTTCGACGAACTGCACTTTGGCCGTGATGATCGCGTCCCCTCTAGATTCCTCCATCCTTAAACCTAAATCGGCCTGGATTTCGAAATTGGAGCGGGGTGTCTCGCACGAGCCTAGTTGCGTTTTAGCTGAATGAGATGAGGGCCACAGGCCCAAACCTAGCAACCAATTTCTCGAAGACGTCTCACACTACCTGAATCCAACCCGCCGAGGTTCAATACCGCAGCCCCAACTCGAATCCTAGAATCCAACAGCGAATGTCTGTGAAAAAGACTTTCGCACTCGGAATTGTCGCTAGCGCGACAAAATCTTAGTGCCGGGATCGCAGCGCCATAACGGGAGTGGCATGACTTCGCAACTTGTTGTAAATTAAAAGCCTACTTGCCCGTTCCCCGGTAGCTCAATGGTAGAGCATTCGGCTGTTAACCGATTTACAAAATCTAACTAACACGCTGATTCGGCACCGTTTAACCAACCAGAACGGCTGCTAGAAACCGAGCCAGTTGGACTCATTGGACTCAAATATTTCTCCTACCTCGTCATGATCCACTGTGTACGATTCGTCGCCAGTCTGTCATGCGGCTAGTCAAGGACATGCGGAGGACTGCGCCTGTCAGTGGATGTCGCGTCATACTCCACTCCCCATTCGGTGTCGCGGAACTCTGCTTCCGAGGACGCAACGCTTGCCCAGTGCAGGCGAAGCGTTGACACACTTGCCAAAAAACGCTTTACGGACGTATAACAACGTGGTACGATGCTTTACGTGAGAAAGAAGCTCACCGCCATTCGGCTCAAGCCAGAACAGGTCGAGAAACTGGAGAAGATCGCCCTTCGTGAGGATGTTCCAGTTTCATGGCTGATTCGCAAGGCGATTGACGAGTTCTTGAAGCGCCAGAAGTAAAAGCGGGACGCCACGGTGTTACGAGCACCGAGACGCCCCTGACCGAAGCAACCTGATTGGAGGCTGCATGGCTGTACGCAAGCTATCACTGCCGCTGTTCTCCGCAAAGACTCTCGTCTCGCAGCCGGGCTGCTCCACGCACTACTTCCATTTCATCTCCGCCGACAGTCAGAAGACGGATGAGTGCGCCCTCGTGTGCGAGAGCCAACCCCTCATGACTTTTCGGAGCCACGGTCTCCCCGCCCGTTGTCCGATTTGCGGTGCCCAAATCCACTTCAAGGAGAATGCGAATGCTAATCAGCAAGGACAACGGCGGTAAGACCATCGGCTGGAGGGAAACGTATTTTTCGAAGGACGAAAGCGTTGATGTTTCCGTCCACCGTAACGTCAGCACGATTACGACCCGAGACCGGACGACAGGCAAGGTCGATTCCAAGACATTTATCGGCAGAACGCCGCTTACATCCGACTTCGACGGCAAAAAGTAAATTGCTGGTAGCGGGGCATTCTGGGCACTTCCGGTCACCGAAAGGGATCGGGTCTACCGGAGACTGGAGTGGCTCCCGGAACGCCCCGCAGCAGTTTTTTGAACGGGTTCTGTGAGGATTGAATGGAGGTCTGGATGGGATTGCAGATTGTCAAAAAGAGCGATTCGACTCCCCGGAAGGTGGTCGCCGCAGTCTATTCGAGGGTTTCCACAATAGGTCACGGGCAAGACCCTGCGATGCAAACACGTGAACTCACTGAGTATTGCCAGCGCCGGGGCTGGGAAGTGTTCGACCTCTATGTGGACAACGGCGTTTCCGGCAAGAAGGATTCAAGGCCCGCGCTGAATCGCCTCATGGCGGACGCGCACGCCCGCCGTTTTGATGTGGTCGCTTGTTGGCGCTTCGACCGTTTCTCACGGTCGGTGTCACATCTGTGCCGGGCACTGGAGACTTTCAACGCTCTCGACATTCAGTTCGTTTCGCTCTGCGAGCAGGTTGACACCAGCACTCCCACTGGAAAGCTCGTTTTCACGATATTGGGAGCGGTCGCCGAGGGGGAGCGGAATCTGATTGCGGAGCGCGTGCGAGCCGGACTTAGGAACGCGAGAGCGAAGGGCAAGCGACTCGGGCGTCCAACGAAGTCGCGTGGATGTTGACCGAATCAACTCACTCCGAGCTTCCGGGCATTCGTGGCGCGCTATAGCTGGCATGATGAAGTTGTCGGTCGGAACCGTGTACGAGGCGGCTCGCACAAGGTCTCAGCACGCTAAGGCTCTATGCGCCTGACAGCCTCCGACTATCGCGAAGTGGTCTCCTCGCGGAGGAAACGTCCATGAAGCCAATGATTATCGACGTCGTCGGAACAATTAAGGAACTCGTGAAGTGGGCGCTGACTCAAGTCCTTCTGTTTCTCGGCGTGATCTTCTTCGGGCTGTCGGCTCCTCTTCTCTTCACAGTCGGCGCTCTGTGGCTCGCATGGCGGTATCCCGATTACTCATCGACGTGGGCAGTGATCTACCTGTTTGCCGGGCCGTTTGCTTGCGCGATCTGGATGGTTTTCATTTGTCACTGGCACAGCGTCCGGCAGTGGCAGCGTTCCGGTAAGCTGGACAGTTGGCGTGAAGATCACGGCGGTATGATTTGCACTGTCGGAAAGTCTATTTGGTTCATGATCTCCGGGTTCTTCGGCTCGGTGCTGGCGGAGGGCGTTCTCACGTACACTGCGCACCGCATGTCCGTCATACCGGGACACCTGATGCTCTTCTTCGCCTTGGCTCCGTTTGCCGTGTTCGCGCCCGTGCTGCTGGTGCTGCTGAGCCGCTGGATTCGCAGAGACGAGTACGCAACGGCTTAGCGACAGCAAGTCGCTCAACATGTTCTTCAACGAGGAGGAATGAGATGGAGATGTTCGACGAACTGATCTCGACGACGATCAAGCCTGACGGCACCGCCGAGGTCAAGCCGCTGGCGACCGAGGAGACCCTCGCGGAGGCGGAGTTCGCCGAGGCTTGCGACGAGTACGTCCGGGCGGCGAAGAGGTTCGAGAAGATCGACCGCATCGCCAAGACGCAGAAGGGAATCCCCGACAACCTTTGCGAATGGTTCGACTCGATGGAGGCGCAGTACGTCGCGGACAAGCGCCTCTGGCTGCTGTTCGTCGGCGCAGACCGCTCCCGGCGCAGCAACCTGATGTACTGCGAGTACAGGAAGATGCTGCTGTCCGGGGGAAAGCTTCGCGCCGACGCCTGATCCGAATTCCGAGACATTGTGAAGATGATGCAAGAGGAAGCGCTGCGGTGACCATCAAACTCAGCAAATCGAAGTTCGTTGCAGGCTGCCAATGCCTCAAGCGGCTCTACTTGCAGGTACACGAGCCGGAACTGGCTGCCGAGCCGGATGCTGCCGCAGAGGCGATCATCGAGCAGGGGCGCGAGGTCGGCATGCTCGCCCGCCAGATGTTTCCGGGTGGCGTCGAGGTTCGCAGCGACGAGGACTTGGATCAGGCGATCCGCGCCACGCGAGAGCTAATCGCAAACCGCGAAGTCCCCGCAATCTTCGAAGGCACCTTCGAGCACGGCGGCGTTCTCGTGCGCGTCGATATACTCCATCGCCGCAGAGACGAGACGCTGGCGTCTGATCGAAGTGAAATCCACGACCGATGTTAAGGATCACCATCTCGGCGACGTTGCGATCCAGCACCGGGTGGTGACCCGCTCGGGAGTCGATCTCGCGGCATCGTGCTTGGCGCACGTGAATCGAGATTACGTGTATGAGGGCGGCCCCATCGACGCAAGCCGCTTCTTCAAGATTCGGAACCTGACCCGGCAAGTTGAGAGATTGCAGCCCGAGCTTACGGTTCAACTCCGCTCAGAATTTCGAGTCCTCGCAATGCCTGAGGCTCCCAACATTCCTGCTGGACGGCAGTGCAGCAATCCATTCACTTGCGAGTTTTTTGATCATTGCAATCCCCCGATTCCTGAAGATCACATTCTGCGTCTTCCCAGAATTCATGCCAGCACGGTCGCAAAGCTTGTCGCTCTCGGCGTCCAATCCATTCACGACATCCCCGAGAACTACCCGCTCACAGGACGGCTCCGTCGTGCGTGTGCCAGCGTGCAGATGGGAGAGCCGTGGTACAGCCCGGAAATCAAGAGACGAGTTGAAGAAGCTGAAGTACCCGCTCTACTTCATGATTTTGAGACCGTGAATCCATGCGTTCCACGATTTGCCGGGATGCGTCCCTACGATCAATTGCCGTTCCAATGGAGCGGTGCATGTGCAGCGGCAGCCGGGCGCAGCGCCCGAGCATTTCGAATTCTTAGCGACCGACAAGAGCGATCCTCGCCCGGCGTTCATCTCGGCGCTGTGCGATGCCCTCGGTGATCGCGGCAGCATCGTCGTGTACCACCAGCAATTCGAATCTCAGCGGCTCTCAGACCTTGCCTCGTGGCTGCCGGAGTTCTCGGCGCGGATCAACGAAGATTCAGCGGCGACTCTGGGACTTGCTGCCAATCGTCCGCGATCACGTCTACCATCCAGCATTTGGCGGCTCATACTCGCTGAAATCGGTGCTCCCGGCGCTGGTGCCTGAGATGACTTACGAGGGCATGGAAGTGGCGAGACGGGCAGGCTGCCGGATTGGCTTGGGAGTCGATTGTTCGCTGGCGATTGGAGCGAGGCCGAGCGCCAGCGGAAACAGAAGGCGCTGCTGGACTACTGTGGGCAGGACACACTGGGGATGGTAAGGCTCGTAGAAAAACTTCAGCGTGTCTCAGAGTGAATTTCATAAGAGAACGCGGAGGGCGCTCATGAACGATCCACAATTTGCCAAGGAGATTATTCGCACCTTGGAGGACGGCGGGTTCTACGCAGAATGCCCTTGCTGCGAAGAACCGATCCTTCTGCGGAATTGCGACCTTTTCTACTTGGACGACTTCAGTGAAAAGGGACAAGGAATTTACGACCTTTACCGGGAAGAACTCAAGCAACGCCGAACTGATTTGAGGGAAAAACGCAAGCATATATCGGAATCATCAGAAACGCAGGCCCGAGCAACGAATATCGGATTCATTCTTGAAAGGCTTGCGCCGACCCTGAGCACGTTTCGTTTTGAGTGCAGCGATTGCCGCTCCTTGTTTGACCCCATCGACTACATCATTTTCGAAGGGTTAGCCGAGAAAGGATTGGTTTCAAGAATTATTTTCGCCGACATTAAGACTGGGAATGCAGCACTGTCCGGAAAACAGCGAGAGATTCGTAGTCTCGTGAACAGCAAAAAGGTTGAGTTCGACACTTACGAGGCGAAGACGTGAAACAGGAACTTGTTGGCTTCTACCGGGTTCATCGCAACATATTTGGAATCTGCCCACACTCCGGCGAGATTTTTCGCCTGAGTGATTGCAGAGTCTTTTTGCGCACCAAACCAAAGCGGGATTGGAAAGACGAACTCGACCACGAATCTGATCGCCTTGACCGCATGAAAGAACGACTGGATCAGAAAGAAGAGCAGTTGCGGGAACCTGCCCGTAAGAAAGGACGAATTCAGGCGCTCCAGATGATCAAGTCCCTCGATCCTGTTTTTACGCCGCGCAATCTGAATCCGGACGATGCGAAGGTGCTGTTCCATCCCGTCGATTACGTTGTGTTTAATGGCATGAAGTCTGCTTCGATGAAGAACCTGCTTCTGCTCGACCGCTCAGGCACGACGGGAGACCGCAGGGTGCTCCAGCGGAGCATCGAGAAAGCAGTCAGCACGGGCGGCTATGAGTGGCTTACGATTTCGATTGATGACCACGGAGAAGTCCACGAGAAGGGCTGACCGTGTCTATTCGCTTCCAAGAAAGTGCGGCGATCCCTGTCATAGTTCATTGAAATAGGGAGTACAGCATGGTCGAACCAGTGGAACGGAGATTTGATCTAAACATCGAGAAGATTCTGGAAGGTTGGGAAACTTGCCACGCGATCCGCGAAGTAATCGCCAACGCTCTGGACGAGCAAGTTCTTGCCAACTCCAAGGATGTTGAAATCTCTAAGGATCGACAGTCCGTTTGGCACATCAGGGATTTTGGGCGGGGACTCAAGTACGAGCACCTGACGCAAAATGAAAATCTAGAGAAGCTAAAGAACCCGAGCCGCGTGATCGGAAAGTTCGGCGTCGGTCTGAAGGATGCACTCGCTACCCTGAACCGCCGCAAGTTCAAAGTCCTCATTCGTTCCCAACACGGCGAAATCACACTGGGACAGACAGCTAAACACGGATTTCCGGATGTGGTCACGCTCCACGCTATCGTCAACCCTCCAGCCGAGCCATCTTTCGTGGGGACTGATGTTGCTCTGGTAGGTGTGTCTGACGCTGACATTGCTACCGCAAAGAGCTTCTTCCTGAAGTTCTCAAATCAGCCCGTGCTGGATGAGACCAGTTATGGGCAAATCCTTGGAAAGAGTGGCGCTGGAAATGCTCGAATCTATGTGACTGGCATGCTCGTGGCTGAGGAAGAAAATTTCGCCTTCTCCTACAACATTACCTCTTTGACCGCCACAATGCGGAAAGCACTCAACCGGGAACGCACCAATGTTGGACGGACCGCATACACTGACCGAGTGAAGCAAATGCTTTTGGCTTCGAACGCGGATGCTGTTGCCGACACGCTGGCGAACGACTTGCAAAAGCTGGAAGCTGGTACGAATCATGACGAAGTGAAGTGGATGGATGTCGCTGTCCACGCCTGTCAGATTTTGAATGCATCCAAGAAGGTCGTTTTTGTCACCGCAAATGATCTGAATACCTTTCGGGATGCCATCGACCATGCACAGTCTGACGGCATGAAAATCGTGACCGTGCCCGAGAACATCCGGGAATCTTTGCGAGGCATTACGGACATCAAAGGCAATCCCGTTCGTGACCTCGGAGTCTACCAGAAGGAGTGGAACGAAAGCTTTGAGTTTAAGTTCGTGAGTCCCGACAAGCTAACCGCGTCTGAGCGCAAGGTCTTCGAGCAGCGGCAGAAGATAGCAGCGTTGGTGGGCGGCGTGCCTAGAAAAGTGAAGAACGTTAAGGTCTCAGAGACGATGAGACCGGACTTTCTAACTGGAACCATTACTCAAGGGTTGTGGGATGAAGCCTCAGGCAGCATCATTATTCTTCGGAAGCAACTTGGGAGTCTGCCGGATTTTGCGGGCACTCTACTCCATGAGATCGCCCATGCCAAAACTGGCTATGTTGACGTTTCCCGAGATTTTGAGAGCGCCTTGACCGAGATGCTTGGGCAGGTGGCGTCCAGAGTGGTTTAGGACAGCTTTCAGATTGTCCTTTTTCGCGGGGGTTTCCTTGCGGTCTTTCTGGAGTTCCACTTTTGCTATTCACTCATCTAGTTCTAGGGATGTCTGTTCGATACTGGGGACAGCCGCAGCCTTGCCTTCTGGGGTTTGAGCATCTTCGACCAGAGAAATCTCTTGCTCAGTCAATCCGTATAATTCAAATACGAGTCGGTCGATATAAGATTCTGTCGCCGCCACCCTGCGCAGAAGTGCCGTTTGCTGCCGACCCGTCTTAACTTTCGGAAGCGCCTCGCACAACGCAAGCATCTGCCGAACCGCACGCACAACAGAGTCGTGGCGCTTTCGTTCAGGAGGATCAGCGAGTGACAATCGGTGGATCGGCAGCCTGCCCACATATTGCTTGGTGCAGGTAATCCACCCGCCTCTAAAGATGTTACTGATTTTCCCAAGAACCCAGAACAGCAGCTTCGAGTTCAAGAGTCCTAAAATATATTCTGATGAATACACGGAGTCTTTGGGGAGCGAAATGCTGAAGCCACCGCTAGCCATCAGACAGTAATTGTCCCGCTGCTTGGGAATCTTGCAGAAGAGTCCCTTGTCAGCCAGCAACGGGACGAGCATGTCCGCCTTGTCGTGCGCATCGAGATTGCGTGGGGCGCTGAAGGAATACCACTCGGAGAACTGCTTTCTGCGCTTCAATTCCTTCCTGCGGCTTGAGAGATATTCATGGGCTTTGGGATATTTTGTGCGAAGCACACTTTCTTCGATAAGCGAGTACCCATCGTTTGTGACGCTGTAGGGGAAAATGACTCGCTCTTCTCCCTCCGGGTGAAAATTGTACCGTCCGAAGTCTGTTGCATAGATCGGGGTTCGGAGAATGCCCTCCTCAACTTCAACTGGCGTTCCTTCCCGTGTCTGAAGGCTTCGACCCTTGCGAACGAGCATGAAAACATCGTCGTCACCAGTGGACGAACCACGTGAGATCAGTGTTGGGAGTTCCAACAGCGGCACCGAGTTCGTGTCAAGTTTGGCGCGGATCGCGGCGACCTCACGGCTACCAAACTCCCACGAAACGGCAGAAAGTTCGCTCACTGGTACGGCGTGCTGTTCTGGTTCGCCTGTTGCGATGGACAAAGGCGGCGATGCAATTGAATACAGAGTTTCCTCGTTTGGCTTGCCTGACAGGAACAGCAGGCAAGTATAGGTGGTAGGGCCGTCGAAGACTTGCTCATGCCGAAAGTCAACCAACTCAGAAACAGCACGTTTCTCAGAAAGAAGCTTGCGGAGTGGTTCACCGTAGTCGGTGGCCAAGAACTTACTCGGGAGAATGTAGCCCATCAGGCCCCGCTTGTTGAGGAGTGAAAAGCCTTTTTCGACGAACACGATGTAAATGTCGTAGTTGCCCTTGGCAGCAGTCAGGTAGTGATGCTTGAAATAGTCGGCTTCGGCTGGGCGAATATCTTTCAGCGTCTGAATGCGGACGTATGGTGGGTTCCCGACGACGGCGTCAAAACCACCGGAAGCCAGTGCAGGAAACTCCGAAGACCAATCAAAGACGTTTACGTGTGAGTTGGTAGTCGGTTCAAGCAGAGACAACTGCTCATCTGCGTAGAAGTCTGACCCGACTAGAGAATTGCCGCATTTGATGTTGCGGCTCAGATCGGGCAGGAAAGTCTCTTTGGGGAAAAGCGTGTGCTGCTTGCCCAATGTGGTGCGCGTTTCGCCTTCTAATATTTTCAAATAAAGAGACAGCATCGTTACTTCTACTGCCTGATGGTCTAAGTCCACCCCAAAGACGTTGTTGAGCATGATCTGTCTCTTCAGATGTGTCGTGAGTTGGAGGGAGTTCTGATCATCTTTGTAACAGACATCTGCTTTTTGTTGGTCGGGATTTTGTATTAGCCATCTCAAGTGGTGCTCACACAAAAGTTCAAAAACTCTCAGCAGAAAACTCCCTGAGCCGCACGAAGGATCAAGGAACCTCAGCTTGGAGACTTCTTTCGGACTCTTTCCGTGAATCAAACGTCCAACCGTTCGGCTGACTATGAAATTCACTACGAACCGGGGCGTGTAATACACACCCTCAGCCTTCCGCAATTCCGGTTTCAATTCTGCTTTGACCTTATTGCTCTTTGTCAGCCGAACGACCTTGCCGATGAACCTTTCGTAGACCGAACCCAAGATTTCGACTGGCAAGGTGCTGAACAAATAAGGAGAATCTTCCTTGGAGAGTTCAGTGATTAGGTTGGCCAGATATTCGTCAGAGACTTTAAGTTTTTCGGACTCGTGCGCACGGAAGAGCGCCCCGTTGAAGCTCTCGTCCAGCGATCTAAAATGTTTCACCAAGCGAGAGTAAAAAGGCTGTTTAGTCGCTGAGATGTCTTGCCATTCCTTCAGCAGGCTCTCAAGAGTCCTCCCAGTGTCAATGTCGCGGTCTTCGCAGATGCGCACAAACAGAAGTCTGTCCAGAATGCGCTGGATGCACTCATTGAGGAAATCGTCGCTCCACTCTGTACCTGCGTTTTCTCGCACTAAATCTCTTGCAAGCTCTTCCCGCTCCACCTCTATGTAGGCTAGAAAGTCGGCATCAACTGTGCGGACACGGTCGGGAACGATGTGCCAGCCTTGCCGTGCCTTTCCTTTGATTATCTTCTTGGGCAGACTGGCGACAAACTTGTCCAGTGAGCCGGAAGCAACGTTGTCCCGAGAGAACAAGTCCCAGAGTTCTTGCGCCTTGGCTTCGTATTCAGAGAAGTGCCATTGCTTGCAGACATCCCACGGAGCGTCTTGGTCAGGCTTTCCGCCCACGACGAAGAGCTTCATTGATTCAAAGTTGGTCAGAGAGGAGATCAGCAGCTTCAAGTTGAAGGCGTAACGCTGTGCTTGGTAAGCATCCTTGTCAGAGAGTTCTTCTCTAGGCTTCTTGGCTTCGCAAACGAAGCGGTCAATGCCATCGGTGCGGAAGAGATAATCTGCACGCTTCTTCCGCCCTGCAATGTCTACTCTGCTTTCAATCTGCACTTCTCTGAGAGGTTGAGTGACGCCTTCGATGTTTTCCACATCCCAGCCAAGAGCACGCCAAAAGGGGTTGAGAAAATCATTTCTCAGGGCAGATTCATCGTAGGCTTCACTCTTCAAATGGGAGAGATTCTTTCGGAAAGAGGATGTGAGGCGGGTCAACTCTGCGTTGAACGATTCAAGGGAGTGCGCCGAGGGCATGTGGTCATTTAATTTCCTGACAATGGACAAGTCAAGTTGATTGGTGAGGGTGGTAGCTTGCCAGTACTAGGCAGGATACGGTGTGCCGTGTTTGCTTCGGGCTGCGACCTAGTGTATCGAAACGTAGTTAGTCGGAATACCCGGCTCCGAAAACCCAAACCACGCGACCCATTCACCGTTTTCTTGCAGCGATGGCGTGGGCGGCGTGAAAGTCCGAAAGACTTCGGCGTGTAATTTCACAAACAATTCCTTCGCTCGTGGAGACGAGATCGCTATCCGAAGGCTGATAGAGTTCGGGTCTCGCAGGATGCGGTAACGCTCCGCACCTTCAAAATGCTCACTGGCAAAGCGACGCACTTCGTCCTCTTTTCGGTCGATGACTTGCACATAACCTAGCCGAGTGTTTTGAAATTGTGGCTGCATCATGGGATTGTCCTCCCTCCAAAAGTCTATCATTGCCTTCTTCGAGGGTGTCAAGGCCCCCCCCCCATCAAGTCCGTATCCGCAAGCCGTGCAAACCATTCGCCCAAGTCCCTTTGAATTTTGGGTCGTCCTGTGACATCTGAACGGCTTTCGTGCCGAGAAGATCGGCATGAAACTGAACCCACCCGCGTCGGAAATTCTCAAGGAATTCAGAAATGACTTTCTCATCTGTGTGGCGATAGGCAGGCATCCAGAAATTTAGCCCAACACCATCTTTTGTCACTGCTCTCGGATTCACCGAAAAATATACAATACGGTCGAGATGAGAGTAGATTTGACTGCCTTCCGACTTTCTGGACTGCAAGGTGCGAGCAATGAAGCCCATCACATCCTCCGGGGCAAACGAGCGAGCAGAATCGTCAACGAGAAATAGAATTCCGCATGCGTCGGGTAGATTCAAAAGAGATTTCGTTTTCTTGATTTGCTTGTTGGCGTCCTCCAGCTTTCTTTTCCAAGGAGCCATGTGCAGGCTGAGCCAGTCTCGCTGGCATGGAGGAGGTAGTTTTCTAAGTTCGATTTGCGCCGTCCCAAAGATGGGGCCAATCAAGCGTTGCCTTATCCAACCGTTGACGAGCCTGTCTAGCTTTTCTTTGTCCTGAGGAGTAAAGGCATCCCGCTCAACAACTTTTAGCTCCGCAATGACCAATGGCGTGCGAAAGAGATAATCGGCGTTCTTTGGTGGATTCTCGTTAGAAATGAGCTTGCTCACCAACTCGCCGCCGTACTTGACGACATACGCCTCGAACGTCTTCTCAACTGGAATCGGCACAGGCCCTCGCTGATGATGAAATATTAGCACGGGGTATTGGCGACACCTCTCCGTGGCATATTTTTCCGTGCGCTTCCTGTAGTTCTATAGTCCGCCCGTTCAAAATGAACGGAAATTCGGTAGTCGCGTGTTGACATGATAAAATTTGGATCAAGTCTCTCCCCGTCAGAAATTGGAACGGTCATCAGAGGCAAAAACTGTGAGGGCGAAGCAACATGCCCACATGCGTGTACTGCGGATTCTCTGCACAAGAAAAATTCCCGAGGGAGCACGTCGTCCCGCAGGCTTTTGGTTCTTTTCATAACAACTTGACCCTTGGCTGCGTGTGCGGTGAATGCAACCGCTACTTTGGCAGACACTTAGAATCAGTGTTTGCAACAGAAAGCGTTGAAAGCATTGTCCGTTACAGGTACGGCCTGCGCGACCTCGAATCTGCTGAGCGAACAAGGGGCGTACGGGCGCGGGCGAACGTACCGGGAGCGATCCGAGGCGCAAAGGTTCTGTTGCGTCCAGATTCGTCAGCAAAAAGCGGGATTGGTAACGTTTACGTGCCCCAACTGGGTGTTAAGAACCCGGACGAACCGGAATGGCGTTGGTATACATTGCCGGAATTGGACTCGGAAGTTGTGCGAACGCTTGAACCGGGTGCTCGGATTCAGTTGTTCATCACTTCGCCGACAGAAGAGCAAGAGATCAGGTCTCGGCTTCGGGAGCTTGGCTTGGGACCGACTCAACATATCAATAGAGACCAAGTGCTTCCCACTAAGGATTTCAAGACCCGAGTGACCTGCGACTTCGATTTCAATATGTCGCGGTGTGTCGCAAAGATTGCTTTCAATTATCTCGCGTATATATTCGGCGAGAACACCGGGCTACTACTGCGTGACGACTTTGAAGCGGTTCGGAATTATGTGAGGGACGGTATTTTCCCCGAACAGCCTATTGTTTCCTTCTCGAATACCCCGAAGTTTGAGCCGGACACCGAGAAGCCTCCATTTGTGGATGGTCACATTGTTGCGGTTGGATGGGATATCACAAATGAGAACATTAGCTGTGTTCTGAGTTTGTTCAACGCTATGTCCTACCACGTAGTGCTGAGCCGCAAGTACAAGGGTGTGTGGTTTACTCCGAGTGCGCACAGTTTTGATCTACAAGCATGCGAGGTTAGGAGCATTCCCTTTAATTTGTTGTGAATGGAGATTCGACTGAAAAAATCGTGACTAGCGGCGGGTCATTTTCTGTGCCATGTACATCACGAGTTTGCGGTGTTCCTCGTCGGTCTTGCTCAACACGCGCCGAAGCTTATTTAGATACCGGGCGTCTTTTCCGGTGCTGCCCCACGCGAGGTCATCCGACGACTTTCGCTTGGGCAGATTCGGTAGTTTGGGCGGCTCGTCACTGTCGTAGAAAAGCTGATACATCGGAATTTCCAAAGCCCTAGCCATCTTTTCCATCGTTTCAATGGCGGGAACGGTGTGACCATTTTCCACACGGGAGATATAGCAGCGGAGCAGACCCGTTCGCTTTTCGATGTCACCTTGAGAGAGATTCTTTTCTTCTCGGAGTGCACGAAGACGGTCGCCAATAATCATTTCGGAATTATTCCATTCAGTTCTGGGTAAAGCAAGTAGGCGTCCTCCTCAACTGTCCGGCCTTAGGGCTAAATTTATTCAGGCTGCATCGCAGCACGGCTTGCCCTTCATCGCCTCCCATCCCTCACGCACAATCAAGGGCAAGAGGACCAAGGCGGCAACGGGGTCTGCCCAACTCAGTCTCCAAATCGCATTGACGGCTAGACCCGCCAAGGCAATCAACGCCAGATACCCACAGACAGTGGACTCGGCAGCATCGGCCCTCAATGCTGCGCTGCCAGTCAGCCGCAGAGAGCCGTCGCTTTTGTTTTGCAAGCCAAGGCATGACCACTGCCGCAAGTATGAGCACCACGATTCCGATGGGACTAGGTCGAGGCTTCGACGTGCCCTAGCAGCGTCAGAACAGAAGCGAGGGCAACGAATGCAGCGAGAGCAAAGAGCAAGCCGCCTGCGATTCTCGCCGCCTGCCGCTCCGCGTGGTCTCCGCGAGATGGCGAATAGAAGCGCCAGAGCACGACCGCAGCCGAGAGAAGTTCAACCGCGCTGTCGCCGCCGAAGCCGAGAAGTGCCGCGCTGCGAGCCATCCAAGCTGCGCTCAGCGATACGACCGCCTCCACGCTCATCCAGATCAGCGTAAGAACCTGAATCCGAATTATGCGGCGCGTGGTTCCTTGCGGGAATGAACTCGGACGGTGCAGACACAGAAGCATTATGCCTTGTGCTCTGGAGGTCTACTGAATCATCGGCACAGCGCCTCAGAGTCAGGCGCGACCACCCCGTTAATCTAACAGATGTATGTTGAAGCTTCGGATCGACGATTTTCACTCCTCAAAATCAACCAGTTACACGGTCGCTGGCGGCGGGGTTTTTTGAACGTGGTACGCCGAGCCGTTTTGTCGTCAATGTGATTCGCCAACCCACCCTCTGGCCTTTCCGAAAACCTGTGCTATTTTCGCTCGTGTGACCGCGCTCATCAGATACGACGCTGCTCGAAAAGCGATTGCCGCCGCCCACCGCGTCGATGAGGTCAAGGCGATTCGGGATCGAGCCGAAGCCGTGAGAACCTACGCCCAACAGGCTCGCGACCTCCAATTACAAAACATGGCTTGCGAGATTCGGCTTCGTGCTGAGCGCCGCGCAGGGCAATTGCTACTGGACTTGGAAAAGAACCCCGGTACAAGGGGTGAGGGACGACCACGCAAGGATGGAACCAAAAGGCGGTCGAGCAGACCGACCGCCAATCCGCCCACACTAGAGGAAATCGGCATATCGAAGGATCAGAGTGCGAAATGGCAAAAAATCGCACTGCTCGTTGACGATGCCACGTTTGAAAAGGCGCTCGTTCAAGCACGTGAAAAAAACGGAGAACTAACTACAGCGGCTCTGCTCCGAGAAATTCGGGAGATCGTCACGCCCATCGAGACCGTCGTCGAACCCGACGTAAGCCTGATCGCGGCGGAATTGACACGTGACATCGAGTCGCAGAGCAGGCAGGAAAAGCTCGAAACAGTCGTTCGGCTTCGAAACCGCCTGAACCCGACTATCAGGAAGAAGTTGATTTTGGCCCTGAAGAATTCGCGGAGGCACGCGTCGGAATCCGAGGCGCAGCTTTCAAAAGACTTTGAGGATTTCCCCGCGAACGGCAAAGCCTTCCAGCGCGTGATCCGCGAGCGGATGGCAGAGCAACATGATCCGCTCCTCGCCGAAAAGATGGCTCTCGCCGCTGACTTCAAAAACGCCACAGTCCGAGAAATTTCTCTTGCGGAAGCACGCAACCTCATCGTTGCGAATGAATGGCTCGGAAATTTGGGGAGCACTGAGCACGCGTGGGGCCTTTTCTTCGGTGACTACCTCGCAGGTTGTGTTTGCTTTGGCAGCACGGCGGGAACGAAGGTCAGATCATCAGTGTGCGGCGAGGAACACGCAGACAAAGTCGTCACCTTGGTTCGCGGCTGCTGTGAACACTGGGGCCACCCGCATAGTGCTAGCTACTTGATTACTCAAGCCTGCAAGCTCATGGTCAAAAAGGCAGGGGCACACGTGTTCGTCGCCTATGCCGATCCTCGGGCTGGAGAACTCGGTGTTGTGTACCAGTCGGTGGGATGGCAATTTTGTGGCTTCACGAACCCCACAGAAAAATTCCGACGACCGGACGGCAAGGTCTACGATGCGCGAAACGTTCACCTGCTCACACGTGATCGACGCTTCGGAAAGCTCAGATACAAGCGCACTCGTGCCGAACAAAAGCAACTGCTCGTCTCCGAAGGCTGCGAATTCTTCAAAGACGATCAGCGGAAGCTGCGCTACGTTGGATTTTATGGCGACAGGCGCACGAAAAGTATTTTGCGAGCGGCGCTGAGGTGGGAGGTTCTGCCGTACCTGAAACGAGTCCAGTCATCTGAAGATCGCGTTCAAGTCGTCGATCTCGATCCAGCCCCGAAGACCCTTGCCGCGTCTGTGTCTTAGTCGAAGGAGTAGCCTCACACGAAGCATCCGCCGCGCGGGCGGCTTTGTTCGAACGCGGTTACCGGAGATGTGTGGGTAGTGGGATGGTGTCGCAAAAGTTCGCTACCACCCTGCGGGGACGACGAGACTCGAACTCGCGACCTCTGCCGTGACAGTCTAGGCATAAACGTATTATCAGCGACTTACGTTCTCAACGGGGGCTGCCAAGTCGCTGAAAAGGACTGTAGGAACCACTCTCTGTGGGTAAATTTGTGGGTAAGAATTCTCGCATTGCGACGATTTTGAGCTTGGGAATTGAGCACCGAACCGCTGCGTAGCTGGCGGTTTTGTTCGAGAAACTGAGTGCGGTGGGCATTCCTTGAAGTCAGCCCACAAGGTCAAACTACTGCTTCACGCGGAATCTGACGCTTGTTCTTGTGCCGACTTCCTGCACGTTGATTTTCTCGAAGCCGGTGTGTCTCCATTGGCGAAATCAGGCGATAGTGCTCAAAACCCGCTGCTCAGGGTCAACGAGCGTTATGGCGATGTCACGCCAATCGAACCCTGCGACGCTGTCCTCTGCGGCTAGCTTGTCTTCTTCGGTTTCCAGCCCTTCGTTGGATCTTCAGCTTCAGCCTCCTTGAGTACACCGGTGTTGTGGCCCAAGGTGATCTTCCATTCACCGTTTCTCTTAACCACGACGAACGAAAGCCTGCCTTGTCCCGGCGGGAGTTTGGTTACTCCATCGGGAGCCACTTGTTCCCCGGAATGCTCAGTCACAACGACGACGGCCACACTGGGCGCAACTTCGCGGATCGACATGTCAGAGTACGTAAATCCGCCATTGCGAAACACGGTGCTCGCATACGCTGCATGAGCCTTCACGACGTTCACTTTTCCGTGCCAGAACATCCCGACGACGTTGATCCAATCAGCGTCCTCCGCGAACAGATCTCCGTATGCCTTCCAATCCTTGTGATTCATTGCCTCGGGAACCGCCAGAATCAATGACTTGATCGCGGCTTCATCGGACGCGCTCGGACTCTGCGCGTGCATCCCACAGCAACTGACAGCAAAAATCACAGCCATAGCCATCCAACGCAGGGTGAACCGCATAGCAGCACCTCAGATTGTGAGATTGTAGGAGCAAGCCTAGAATGCTGTCGCGAGTCTACCACGCAACACACCGACGGTGGCGGACGCGGACGCTGATCCGCTTTGTAAGGCGTCTCTTGTACGGTCTCCGCTCGGTAACAGGCAGCCGCAACGTTACTAGCAAAATCTGACGAACTGCGTTCTAGCTAGATGGGTCGCCCCAGCGTGAGCCAAGAAGCCTCGATCACGATGTAGGCTAGGAGCACCAGAATGTAAGGGCGGGCTGCCGTTCGGCGGCTCCGGTCGAACACAATTAGGGCTAGCAGCAAGGCGTCGATCAAAGCAAGACAGAAAGTCTGGGACGGAGCCTGCCGTACGTGGAAAAGGTATCCGAGCACTCTCGCCATTCCCGCTGGCAGCAACACCAGCGCGATGCAAATCATGCATCGCATGTGCGTCGCGACATCGCGCCGACGAATCGCGGCGATTGATACAGCATACAACCCGCCAAAAATCAGAAGCTGGGCAGCGGACAGAAACTCGGCGTTGCGAGCCATGCCTATCGTCGCTCCGTCGGTCAGGTGCTCGTGATATTCCTTCCACAACATCGCGCCAGAGGAGATGAGCACAATAGGTATCAGGGTGTTGGAGAATTTCCCAAGAATGCGATGGGTCGAGAATGCTTTGTAGCGTATGGCCAGCGGCTGTACGATCAACAGGAGGAGAAAGCAAAACAGCGAAGCTGCGTGGACATGGACTGCCATCGTGATGGTCTCGTCAAAATGGGGAATCTCTGAAAAATACGGAATCCAGAAACCCGCGACGAAGATTGGCAGAAGAACAAGTAAGACGTAGCCAAGATTGCGGTAGGAGCGCTCCATGTATTGAGTAGCAGGATTCTAGCCCCTCGGCTGGGGCTTTTCAACCGCTTGCGAAAAACCAGCGGGCGCAGAACGCGACGGGACATGGAAGGCGTTCATGAAACACCGCCATCAGACCGTGCGCAAATACGCCGGTAGGAAGGCTTCGGTGATGAACGATTCCAGCGCAGTGGGTGTCGTGTTTCTTGCCGACCGCGCTTCTTGGGGCACGATAAGCCCCGCATTCGCGCCCTCCCACATTTCAATGACCGATTCAGCGGTTTTCTGAAACAAGCCCATCTTAAGAAGGGTGTCCAGAAGCATCGAACTGGGCACTTGCACGTAGGTAACATCGGGCTTGCCGATCGCCTTGCCCACAATGGACGCCGCCTCGTTCATCGAAATATCGCGCTGCCCGTGCAGTTCCTGTATCGAACTGCCGGAAAAATCGCGGGCTGCGAGACGAGTTGCGGCATAAGCCCCGATGTCTTTCGTTGCTATCCAAGGCATCGGCACATCGCCCCGCATTCCACCGGGCAGTGTCCCAGTTTCACGCAAGGGCACCATGCTCATGAACAGATTCTCCATAAAATACGCCGCCCGCAGGTGGAGGACGTTGAGTCCGGCGACTCGATTCAGCTTTTGTTCCTGATTATGTAACCCCACGATGAGACCGGTGCCCTCTGGCGTGTTGAGCACCGATGCTGCTCAAGTTAACCGCGAATCGCACTTGCGCGTTTGCGATTGCAGCCGCGTAGCAATCGGAAACCCGTTCTTGATGGGCACGCAAGTCCGGCTGTGACAAGTCTTCGGGCAGAACCAGATAGGCTCCGGTCGCGCCAGAAAAAGCTGCGGTCAGGAAAGAAAGGTCTTCAACTGTGCCGACGAAAGGTTCCGCACCTAGCCCCACTAGCGGCGCGAGCTTTCTTGCATCTCGCCCAACGGCACGAACCTTTTCCCCTTGTGCTAGCAACACTTCCGTTACTCGTCGCCCTGTGCGTCCTGTTGCGCCTGTTACGACGATCATTGTGAACTCCTTGAAATTGCGTCAACCGAAATTGGTCGATCTGGTGCCAGCCAGTGGGCGCAGTCTGCCCGACTGGCTGAGAGTCTGTAGCCACTGGCGAAAATGGTAGGGGTGAGCAGAACGCGAAGTCAACGAGCGAAATCAGATGACCAGCTTACAACAAGATCATAGAAGTCGGCGGTGGTATCGGCCGGTGAACCGGAGAATGGCGATAGAATTAGCATCCCCAGTAAAATCCAAGCCGGATGGCGTCAAGCCCTGCTCCACGACCCGACGGAGAGCTTCCCTGCGTGAACGGTTCCAAGTTGTAAAGAAATACGCCAGTGGCAACTGGGCGTTCGCTTTCTTGCGACCCACTCACTGTGCGTTCACGGGTCATAGAAACTCGTCCACAAGCTCAGGGTACGCATGCCGAACCTCTCTGCCCAAATCGCGGGCCGTCTCCAGCCCAAGCGGCTCGCCTGCAAGAACGATGTCTATCGCGTGAAGCATCACCCGCGCAAGCATAACCTCCCTGCGCCTACGCTCCTCGTAAGTACACCCAGCGGTGGGCTGAATTCTTCCAATGTTGTTCTGAAATTCTCGCTGTCGATTTCCTTTGTAGTTCGCAAATCAGGAGAAGTCCGTGATGGAACCAAACAATAAGGAACGCACCAAGTCCGAACCCGTCGAACAAAAGAGCACGATGCTAACGGTGCAGGTGCTCTGGGCATGTCAAGCGTTCAACGCGACGCCGGAGGAAGCAGCGCAACAGGTCGTCGCCGATCTGTTCGATCTACTTGCACGCGGCGGCAGCGTGACCGTGCATATCGAGGAATTGGACGGCAAGGAACACACGAGAGAGGTGACGGCGCGGGGATGAGGAGCGGCACGGCTATGTGCCGATGAGCAAGGTCAGCGGCGTCAGTCGCCAAAGCTCGGCGAAGTCCGTTCACTCCGGGTGCTGGCGACGCCGTAAGCCAAACGTGAGTCCTATGGAGTCCGATTCAAATCTCCGCAATCTCCGGGTAAACGTGCCTGAACTCGCGAACCATGTCCTTCGCGGCCTCGATTCGGATGTCCGAGTCGGACTCGGCTGTATACAGTATGACGCCGATTGTTTCAGCCATCAGCAGCGCTAGGGCAAGCTCCTTGCGTCTTTTCTCCGATAGGTCGGGTCCGTCCATGATGCTAACTGCAAGGTCTATTCCGAACACTCTATTCTTCCTTTCGAGCGGGGAATTCGCCTGCGCTCCTCGGCTGACGGCAGCGGAACGCGGACGGCTTCGAGTACTTGGGGTTCGTGGACGAGCACGTCCCTGCGCACCAGCGCGTCTTCCTCGGGTCGGCAAAGCAGGCTGCTCTTGTCTTTCGTGTTCATGTCTCCTCGGTTAGTCCCACATGGGATCGCCGTCTTCCTCTTCGTAGCTTTCGTCCTCGTCGAACCAGTCTTCCTCCGGCTCGTCCTCGCGGCATTCGTCGTAAAGGGTGCCATTACGTCTTGCTTCCCTGATCGCCTCAACCTCAGCCTCGCGGCGGGCGCGACGCTCATCCTTGCGGGCTTCGTACCGTGCCTCGACAACCTCGGCATCCTCGAACTGAGGCTTGTAGCCTTCACATACATGGGCAGGCTCATCCCAATGGATGGTGTATTCCCGGCACCGCCTGCACTTCGGGTAAGAGACCCCCGCCGTTGCCGACCCAGCGGGCATAGAGTTCCGGGTAGGTGTGCTTGTTCAGCAAGGGTCGGGCGGCGCGGGCAGCGGCTTGTTCTTGTTGTTGCCTTTGCTTTTGCTCTTGACTTCGCTTCGCTTCCTCAACCACAGGGTGTTTGGTCAGCGTGTCATCAAACAGTACCTTACCGACTTCTCTCATCACCGTAGCTCCTTGGGCTTTGAGTTTTTGCTTCTGCTTCTAGGACTACTGACCCTACGGAACCAGTTCGCGCCGCAGGCGCAACTAGCTGCAAGTGTCGCTGATGTCGAACCTGCAAATCAGCCCTGCAAGACTTTAATCCGCCCTGAAAGGTTTGATCTCCCCTGATAATCAGTCCTTCGACGGCGTCTGACGTGTGACTGACACGTGAGGCACCGTTCGCTACCACACGTGAGATGATGCCTGCTACCACACGTGAGATAGCGTTCGGTATACACGTGAGGCACCGTTCGGTCACACGTGAGACGATGCCCGCTCCACACGTGAGATAGCGTTCGCTACTAGGCGTCATTTTCATCCCCCGCCACGGCAGCATTTGCCTTTGGTTTCGGCTGGTTGGAGGCGGTAAACCTGCCCCGGCTTCGGGACTTGGTCTTGTACCGCGACGGACGCCCCGCGTCTGATGTCTGGCTGGGGCGCTTGTGTTCCTTGATCACCTCGGGCACGATCCTGTACATCAGGTGGTCGATGTGATTCTCGTCCTCCCAGCCCCTAGCCTGCACAACGCCATCCTTGCGGAACATCTGGATGTCCTTGTGGACTTGGGATTCGGATTTGCCCGCACGCAGGGCGATCCTTGCTTGGGTCATATCGCACCAGCCCAACATGTCTGCCTTCATGTGCTCCGGCATATCGTCTGGCACACGGGCGTCGGGGTTGCTCCGCTGACCAAGTGCGATGATCAGCAGAACTAGGCGTGCGCCGGGGTTGTAGTCATACCAATCTGACTCCATGATTTGGATGGGCAGCGACCGCTTCTTTTTCTTTGCCGCTGCGATTAGCTTGTCTTTGGTTTCTTTGTCCATATAGCCTCTGTTTGTCTAGCCTCCGTCCTTGCCCTGTCGAGGGGCATCGGGAACCGTTGTGGGATGGGCAAGAGGCTAGTCAGCCCATCCCCGGCTTTGAATCTTCTCGCGAAGACTCCGACATCTTTTGATACTCAGATTTCGACAACTTCCTCGCGTTGCTGCTTAGGACGCCATCCCCTGCACCGCACGGCCCCGACGCTCCCAAGGCGATCCGACCTGCCCCGCTCGCTAAAGAAGGGGTTCAAAGTTGTCTTTCCTTCCACCAACTGGCGGCTGACATCACGGGATTCCCAATATTGTTGGGATTTTCTCGATCTCAAGATCGCCAGTGAAGTTGCAAATCAGTTTTTCGATCCCTCTTTCAGAGGGGTAGTTATGAGTCGATACAGCCAGATCAAAGCTGCGAGCACCGAAGTGATTGACGTTCGTCTCGTGAAAAGAATGAGCACGGCGAAGGCGCATGAGGCGATCCGCGACCTAATCGTTGCGAACCCCACTCGCTCGTACCAGCAACTCGCGGAACTTCTCGGTTGCTCTCGCTGGTTGGTGTACCGGGTCGCCGTGGAGTTCGGCGTCAGACGACCCAGAGGCGCGGGCAGTCCTTCCCGGCGTAAGGAGGGGCAATGAGGCGCAACAAATACTTCGATTGGGAACAAGCCTTCCACTTCATCCGGCAAAACGCAGACGATGACGGTATCTGGCACGGCAACGCTGAGAGCTTGGCGAAAGAATTTCAGGTCTCGGAGGAATCTGCGGAAGAAGTGCTTCGGGAACTTCGAACCAGACGCCTCGTCGAGAGGCTTTCTGCTCGGGCTTACTTCCTTTCAAAATGGAAGGAGCGGGATAGTATCGGTTTACTTGATCAATAGCTCGCCGTTGCCGCACGGCTGCGAATCGGCTCTATCTCGTGATCAACTTCCGCCAACGGATTGGTCTCATGATCGGGTTTGACCCATTGCCTTCGGCTGACGTTGTGGTCGCCGGAGGAAACAAATAGCGGCACCCGTCCGTCACCTTCGCGTAGCGATCTGCTCGGCCCTGATAGTTTGACCGCACCCGCAATACCTCAGCCACATTGGAAGGATCAAAGCGCAACAGCCCCCCAGCGCTGCATCCATGCGTCAAGCTTTTTGATGGTTATCAGTTTTCACTCTTCAAGTGACCGAGAGCAGACGGCAGGTGGAGGTCAGGCGGCTTGTTTCGGGTACGGCAGCCGCTTCCAAGCCAATAATGGCTCGTCCTTAGGGTTAAGGAATTTCACATAGCGATGCTTCGGTGATCGCTTCTTGCGCTCTACATTCACGCCAGCCCACGAGCGACGATTGCCAATTTTTTCACCTTGCATCATTTTGCTCACGCTGCGGTGGTCCTTACCACCGACCGTCTTGTCAGTCCATGGTATGCTCAGACCCGTGTAGGTGAACCCGAGTGCTTGATAAATAGTGCCGACGTGCCCTGCGGCTGAGTCCGCATAGCTGACAACGAACGCATTCGGGTTGATTTTCTTGACCTCCCTCAAGCACCAAGCGACGAACTTACTCTCGATGCAATGCTCGTCCACATCGTCGCTGATCCAAAGGCGTGTGAGTTCCAGACAGTCGAACCAACGGCCCAAGCCGAGTCTCACGTCCCACAATGCCCCACCCGTCACGCCTGCGGACACCGACCACATCGGTGCGCCGAAAGTGCAGACGCCAACGATCTGACCGTCACGCTCAATTCCCCAACAGAGGGCCTTTTTGGATTTTTTGTCTCCCACAACGACTTTGATCCGTCCCCGGCTGTCAACGCCACGTCTCCGCTTACTGCGGTTCGTTTCCCAATTGGAGATGATGGGCTTGCGGTGTAAGTAGTGGTTTTTGACGACCAGTTCGGTCGCCAGTTTCTTGGAGACTGGTACAAATTGGAGCGAGGAGGCTGGAATTTTCGCCTCGTCGAGGGACGAACTGAAAGTTGTGCCGCCTTGCACAGCTTCCGCGAGCGGCGTTTCCTTCTTCTCTTCTTCGCCGACCCCGGTCTCGGTTTCAACTGGGTCAATGTCAGGCTGTGGCGTTTTCTGCGTTGTTGATTTCTTGCCCATGATTTGTCCTTTCCTTTCGGAACTGAGTTCCGAAAAGCTCCTTAGATTTCTTGGCGCAAAACAAAAAGGCGGTCGCGAAGTGGTAGGGGTTCGTGATCCCTACGTCTTCGCGACCGCCTCGGTTGATTCTCCGGTGGTCTACGACTCGAACTTCGAGCCGGGCTGCTTCTGTTTCACGATCTCGCACTCCGCAACCTGTGCGGAGCTTTGCTGCCCTGTGCCTGCACCCAACAATTTAGCGGTGTCAGGCAACCCTGCGCAATCAAGCGCGGCGGTGGTTTCCCACTCCAGTGCGTATTAGGCGTCGCTGCCCTCTTGTTCCCGACCGTTCCTCCGAATGTCGGTGGGGCTTTTACTCTCACTGATTGGATGCAGGGTGGAGCGCCGTTTGACGCAAGATTTTAGTAGTACTCTTTGGTACTTCCGATTTGGTACGAGACATCGCGCCATCTCGCGTGCAAAATAATTCGACCTTTTCTAGCCTCGAATTACAGCCGGGTAGCATTGCGTGGAATCGCTGCGGCCCCGCCCCCATACCTCAATGTTTCTCGCAAAGTGCGTATTTGAATAGTGGGCAGCGACGTGGGTCTCACATGATCAAACGCAGCGCAGCACCGAAGGACAGATCGCTTGGAACAGTCTCTTCACATTTGTGGCTCGGTACCCGCGTCCGATGGACGTGTGATCCTGTTCTCGCCCTGCGTCGCTGAGAACGCCCACACGCCGTCCGCTTCAGGGACACCAGCCGACCACAATCCCAGCGGGATAGAGCCTTTCGCCTCCGAGACATTGCCCCCAATCGCAAAACGGCCTAATCTGTGCACGGTTACGGTACCGAGTCAGCGGGACAGGAGATTAATGTCTCGCAGACGAGGGCAAAGAGGAAGCGTCAGAGTTGTCGGCGAAAAATATGTCGGTCGTTATTGGGCCGACGTACCCGGCAGCACGAAGAGAGTCAGGAAAGCAGTGGAGATCGGTGCCATCGACAAGATGACCATGTCAGAAGCCAAACGCTGGCTGGCGAACTATATCGAGGAACAGGGCGTCAACAGTGAGGCTCATCTGGCACGGTCGCAATCATCCGCCGTTACCTTCGGAGATGCAGCGGAGTTATGGCGGCAGCGTCAACTCATCGCTTGTGGCAAACCATCGTCACAAAGCAGTATGGGTTGCGAACTTCGAAAGCATGTTGTTCCCCTGCTTAAAGACATCCCGCTTGAGGAAGTGAACGACTACTCTCTCATTCGGGATTTGATTGCCACATGGCAGGAAGAAGAACGTGAGGATGGGGAGGTCGGCTATTCCTACAAGTCCATGCAGAACTTCTTTGGGGAAATCCGAGCGGTTTACAACTTCTACAGGGACGAAACGGCTAAGAAGGGTAAACCGAGGATCGGGGAGTGGTTTGTGAAGTGGGAGAGGGTCGCACCACCAAAACCAATCGAAGAGGAGCAGCCACATTTTTCTGCTTCAATCACATCAGCCATCGTGAATAAGGCAAAGACTCAGATGGAAAGAGCCTTGTACGCGATGGCAGGCGGAAACGCCGGACGGGGCGGAGAAGTGTTCGGTCTACACGTAGAGGATGTTCGGGAGCAATCGAATGGCACAGGTATTGTCTGTATTCGACGCTCGGTCTTTGCGGGCCGAGAGAACACAACGAAATCCGACAAAATTAGAACTGTGCCGATTGATGCTTCCGTAATGGCAGAAGTTAAAAAGCACTTGGGCGAGAGAACCTCGGGTTACGTTTTTGAGACTCGTAACGGAACCCCTTTTTGTCTGAGCAATGTGCTGGAGGATTCCCTCCATCCCATTTTGGACGAACTCGGAATTCCTCGAACGGGGATGCACGCTTTCCGCAGAGGGCGAATCTCTGAGTGGGTTTACAGCGGTGTAAGTCGTCAGGTTATCCGAGATTGGGCTGGACACGGCAGCGATAAGCTGATCGACCTGTACACGAAGAAAATGTGGCAGTATCACTCGCCCGAAATGGCGAAAGTGAAGCCGTTGTTGGACTCGAATTGGACTCAAGATCAAGAGGAGGAAAGTGGCACGAGTTCGCAAGTTGTTGTAAATTAAAAGCCTACTTGCCCGTTCCCCGGTAGCTCAATGGTAGAGCATTCGGCTGTTAACCGAAGGGTTGCTAGTTCGAATCTAGCCCGGGGAGCCACTTTCCGATGTTTTTTGAAGTCTCCGCGGAATGAGCGCATGCGGCGTGCCGCTGCGGTCAGAAGCTGGATATGTCAAACCTTTTTCTGAAATTTCGAAAGACGACCTTCGCTACAGCCGGTTGATGCAAGACGCCACGCAAGCCGCTCCGAATCCATTATCAATATTCACGACCGTCACATTGGATGCGCAAGAATTGAGCATCCCGAGCAGGGCGGCCACCCCGCCAAAACTCGCGCCGTAGCCCGTACTCGTCGGCACGGCAATTACGGGCGCCGCAACCAAGCCGCCCACGACGCTCGGCAGGGCACCCTCCATTCCGGCCACGCAGACAATCACGCGCGCCTGTGTCAATTTCTCTCGATGTTCAAGCAGTCGGTGAATTCCGGCCACGCCTACGTCATACAGGTGTTCGGCGCGGTTGCCCATCATTTGCGCCGTCAACAGCGCCTCTTCGGCCACGGGGATGTCGCTGGTGCCCGCCGAGACCACCACAATCTTCCCGTTTCCGGTGATCTCTCGATTTCGCTCGATGGTGATGACTCCGGAATTCTTGTGAAACTTGGCGGCGCGCGCTCGTTTTCCGTTGGCGCGCTTCACGGCGGTAAAAATCTTCGCGTCCGCCCGGGTGACAAGAATATTGTGATGGGAATCCCTTTTCCCGAGCATGGCGCGGACAATCTCCGCGACCTGCCGCGGCGTTTTTCCCTTTCCAAAAATGACCTCGGCAAAGCCTTGGCGGAGTGCCCGGTGGTGATCCACCTTGGCGAATCCGAGATCTTCAAATGGCAAATGCTTCAAACGCTCGACGGCCTTTTCAGGAGAGAAAGCGCCCAGCTTCACCAATTCCAAAATTTTCAGCAATTCCTGCTGATTCATATTATTTGACCGCCGTAAATTCTATCATCCCGCGGGCGTGCGGCCTCGGCTTGACTTGCTCCAACCCGGCTGCGAGACTGATTCTATCCGCACAGAAAC
Source organism: uncultured Acidobacteriota bacterium (assembly GCA_963718945.1). Taxonomy (GTDB): domain Bacteria; phylum Acidobacteriota; class Terriglobia; order Acidiferrales; family UBA7541; genus Acidiferrum. The sequence continues at coordinate 567,460 of CAVRAJ010000007.1, forward strand.
ATGCCTGACACGCAAAAACAAGTTGTCACCGTAGGTGTGACCGGGGCAAGCGGCGCCGTTCTCGCGCGGAAAACCTTGGCATTACTCGAAAACGATGCGCGCGTGGCGCGCATCCACCTCGTCGTCACCGAAGCTGGCCAGCGTCTCTTCTCTGAAGAACTGGGAATTACTTCGGGCGATTTGAGGCAACTTCCTGGCCGGCTATTGGACCGCCCTTCGACAAAAATCGAAGTGCTGCCAAACAAAGACATCGGCGCTGCCATCGCTTCGGGCAGCTACTCCGTGGATTCCATGATCGTTGTGCCGTGTTCCATGGGCACGCTCGCTGCCATCGCCGGCGGTGTCAGCGACGATCTTGTTTCCCGCGCTGCCGACGTCATCTTGAAAGAAAGCCGCAAACTTATTCTTTGCGTGCGCGACACGCCTTTCAACCGCATCCATCTGGAAAACATGTTGCGCGCCCAGCAGGCCGGCGCGGTAATCATGCCCGCAATCCCAGCGTTCTATCATCATCCACAAACCATCGACGATTTGGTTACGCAGTATATCTGTCGCGTCCTCGCGCAAATCCATCTTCCTCAAGAAATAATGTATCGCTGGACCGGCCAGTCCCGGGTGAATAAGGCGGAGGCGTAATCTCCCAATGGCTAGCCGCATCCGCACCGTGCTCGAAATGATCAAGTTCGAACACTCCATCTTTGCGCTTCCATTTGCGCTGACGGGTGCCCTTCTAGCGGCGCGCGCCACGCATCAGCCTCCAAGAGGTTGGCCGACTTTACGCCAATTCATCTGGATCATCATCGCCATGATCGCCGCGCGGTCCGCCGCCATGACCATGAACCGCATCGCCGACATCCGCTACGACAGAGAAAATCCGCGCACAACACAGCGCGCTCTGGCCACAGGCGCACTCTCACTTCAATTTGCATGGCTTTTTACACTCGCCGCTGTGGCTCTGTTCTTCGTCGCCGCCTGGCAGCTCAATCCGCTTGCTCTCAAACTCGCTCCGTTCGCCATCGCCGTTCTCTTTTTCTATTCCTTTACCAAGCGCTTCACCAACTGGTCGCACATTTTTCTTGGCTTTGCGCTGGGCATCTCGCCCGCCGCCGCGTGGATCGCTGTCACAGGCGGTCTTGACGCCCGCATGCTCATCCTTTGCGGCGCCGTCACGCTCTGGGTTGGCGGCTTTGATGTGCTCTACGCCTGTCAGGACGTCGACTACGACCGCCGCGCCGGCCTCTATTCCGTCCCCAAGCGCTTCGGCGTGGCGGCCGCCCTGCTCATCGCGCGCGTCATGCACTTCGGTGTCGTCACTCTGCTCTCCTGGCTCGCTTACAGTTTTGCTCTTCCGTGGCCTGCTTGGGCAGGCATTCTAGTTGTCGCCGCCTTGCTGGCCTACGAGCATTCTCTTGTCAAACCCGGTGATCTCAGCAAGCTCGACGCTGCGTTTTTCGCCGTGAACGGTTATATTAGTCTATTGTTCCTGTTGTTCTGGGGCGCTGCGGCGGCGGTTTGGCGCGTTTGAAATTTTCAGCGGATTCAAAATGAGCGAACTCACAATCACCGACCGGAGGTTGCAGCCCATCGCAGAGAAAGTGCTTGCCGGAGAGCGCTTGAGTCTGGATGACGGCATCGCGCTTTATCGTTCGCCGGATCTTCTTGCCGTCGGCTGGCTTGCGAACCACATCCGCGAGAAGCGCCACGGCAACATCACGTATTTCAACGTAAATCGCCATATCAATCCGACAAACGTCTGCGTGGCTCACTGCAAACTCTGCGCCTTTGGCCGCGATCCTAACGCGCCCGGCGCCTATACCTTCGCCCTCGAGGAAATCTATCAGCGAGCCGCGCAGGGCGTGCGCGAAGGCGCCACCGAGTTTCACATGGTCGGCGGCCTGCATCCGGATTTGACCTTCGACCATTTCCTCGAAATGATTCGCGGCCTCAAGCAGCGCTGCCCCGGCGTGCATCTCAAGGCCTTCACCATGGTCGAAGTCGGCTACTTCGCGCGCATCGCCAAGCTCTCCATCAAGGACACGCTCCTAAAAATGAAAGTGGCAGGTGTGGATTCTCTTCCCGGTGGAGGCGCGGAAATTTTCCACCCTCGCGTTCGCAAGATTATCTGCGATCACAAAGTTAGCGGCCAAATGTGGCTCAGCATCGCGCGCCAAGCCCATGAAATCGGGCTTCGCTCCAACGCTACGATGCTTTACGGCCACGTCGAAACCGAGGAAGAGCGTGCCGACCATTTAATCAAACTGCGCGAATTGCAGGACGAGACCCGCGGTTTCGTCGCTTTTATTCCGCTGGCGTTTCACCCGGAAAACACCGCGCTCTCGCACATTCCGAAACCCACCGGCTATGCCGATCTTCGTAACATTGCGGTCGCGCGCCTGCTTCTCGATAATTTTGATCACATCAAGGCTTACTGGATCATGCTTTCGCCCAGCATCGCGCAAATCGCCCTGCGCTTCGGCGCGAACGACCTGGATGGCACGGTCGTTGAAGAGAAGATCTATCACGACGCTGGCGCGAAAACCTCGGAGTTCACGCCGCGCGCAGAACTCGAACGCCTCATCCGCGCCGCTGGACGCGTTCCGGTTGAACGCGACACGCTCTATCGGCCAGTTGATCGCTCCAAGATGCCGCCGCTTCTTCCAACTCCTCGGCCGGATCTGGTCTCCCTCACGCTAAACGTTTAGAACCTCTGGCAGGCACTCAGCGAATTGTCCCGGCTTTCGCCGCCACTCTGGCAAGCAACTCATCAGGCAGGGGCGGGTAGCCCTCTTGCTTTGCCATAGTCTGGCCGCTGCTGTAGACCCATTTCAAGTAGGCCTGGATGGCGCGGCCACGCTGTGAATCCTTCGCGATGGCCGGCACGTAAAACCAGGTAAAGCTGCTGATGGGATAGCTGTCTTTTCCAGGTCCATTCGTCAGCGAGATCCGAAAATCGTCCGTTGTCTTGCTCGTCACAGCTTTGGCCGCGGCGGCAATGGATCGGGCGCTTGGCCTGACGAATTCACCTTGCTCGTTTCGGATGTTCACCATGCGCAAGGAGGACTTCTCCGCAATATTCAATTCCGTGTAGCCTATAGATCCTGAAGTACCTTCCACCTTATCAACCATATCTTGTGTTCTGCCGGCGCTCGCACCGACCGGCCAATTCGGCGATTCGCTGCGTCCTGCGCGCGCGAGGAATTCGGGACTGGTCTTGCACAAAAAATCGCTAAGAATGTAGCTCGAACCTTTTCCCGGCGTCCGGTGCACAACTTTGATGGGAATCGCGGGAAGTTTTGCGCTCGGATTTAGTTTAACCAGTGCCGGATCGTTCCAGTCCGTGATCTTTCCGAGGTAGATGTTTGCCAGCACCTGTCCAGATAGACGCAGTTCGCCGGACGTGCCCGGCAAATTGTAGATCACCACGATTCCGATGAGGACCGTGGGAAGTTCGACCACCTTGGATGTAGAGGCTTTCAATTCCTTCTCCGGAATCGGAGCATCGCCTCCGGCAAAATCCCCGGTGCCCGTCAACACGCGGCTGGCGCCAGCGCCGCTCCCTTCCGGCAAATAACGTACCTTCACGTTCGGCTGCTGTTTGTTATATTCGTCGTTCCACAGCAAATACAGCGGCTCCGGCATGCTCGAGCCGGTCACAACCAGCACTGTGGAGTCTTGCCCGTTCGTTGCAACGGGCAGAATGACTGCCAGCGTCAAGGCCAGCACACTAACAATTCTGTATATCCGCGCCACGAGTCTCTCCCAGGCCACACGGGCTAGATCCGACAACGAGAAAAGGAAAGCCAAATTGTCCGTCATGGACAACTCTAGCGGACTCCTTCCTGTCCGCTGAACTGGCACCTCGTTCAGGTGTGCAGAATCCGCCATTAAGAACTACGAAATAGTCTTAAACTGAAACGGGCCCGTTTCACCGGGGCGCCCGTGACTCCGGGTTGACCCTCGTTGCGAATTGACGGAGCGGGCCAGGCTTCGCGAAGCTGAATCGCTGCTTGGTCGCCAAAGCCAGGAATGCTGCGTCTGACAAAGAACAAATTTCACTGCGAAGAGAGAACATGAGAACCATCCTCCTGCTCACCATCTCCAATGTCTTCATGACCTTTGCCTGGTACGGCCACCTCAAATTTCGCTCTACAGCTCTTTGGAAAGTAATCCTCATAAGCTGGGGCATCGCGTTCTTCGAATACTGCTTCCAGGTCCCCGCGAATCGCATCGGCTCGTATGAATTCACCACCGCGCAGCTCAAGACCATCCAGGAGGTCATTACCCTCTCGGTATTCTCCGTCTTCTCCATCTTTTATCTCGGCGAGAAAATTAAGTGGAACTACGGCGCAGGCTTCGGTTGTATCGCCCTTGCCGTCTTCTTCGTTTTCCACAAATGGTAGACAGGGCCGAGACGGATCAAGGCTCCAACCCCTGAGGTCGCCACACTACGACGTCCTGCCGCTTCGCAAAATGAAGAAGCGGCCTTTCCGCGGGCAGGGAGAATCCCGCGGCCTCTGGCATGGTATTTTTTGTCAGTTCGGCCTCGGCAGTCCGCAACACCCACGGAAGGTGATGAATTTCGCCGCGCGTTACCCGTCCTTCGCCGTCAGCAGCGTACAAACAATACCGCTCCGTCAAGAAATGTTCGAGCGAGCCGCTTTGCGCAAAGAAATTCGCCCCCATAGGACGATAGCGGCCTACGAACCCACCACTCTCTGCTCCCCGGTGTATACGCTCGCTGCCATACTCGATCCAGCTATCTCGCTCTTCGCACGACATCCGCGCACGAAAATACGGCAGATGAAACCAGGCGCGCGCAATCGCCACCGCCAGCTTATTCCCCGCATCCAGGCTAAAGAACCACACGCCAGGTTTTCCATCCGCCACAACGTAGGTCCGAACATTCAATTCAGGAAAAGCTGAAAGCCAGGGAATCGCCGGTGTCGCGCGCAGCCGAACGCCGGACATCCGAAATGGCACGATGCCCAGCCAAGCCTGTCCCGCAAACGTATCAATTGCTAGCCTCGCGGGAACGTGCGGCCGCAGTATCCCCGCCCGCAACGGCCAATGCGCAAACAGCAAATCGTGCCAGATCTGCGCCATGGCCCACGCACTCATGGGCAGCGCCCACGGCCTGTGCGCGATCTGCTCCAGGTTTGCACCCATCAAAGTTCGCTCGATTCACTCGACACAATCATTCTGCCAATATACCCTTCTCTATCGCTGGCGAATCGAATTCTCTGGATTCAAATTAACTCAACATTGCAAAAGGAGCGGCATCATGCAACGCAAAGCATCGGCAATCTGGCAAGGCGGCTTGAAAGACGGCAAAGGCTCGATCTCCACCGACAGTGGCGTCCTAAAACAAACGCAGTATTCCTTCAGCACGCGTTTTGAAAACGGTGTAGGCACCAATCCGGAAGAACTCCTCGCCGCTGCGCATGCGGGATGTTTCACGATGGCTCTTTCCGCGCAACTCGGCGGTGCTGGAATGACGGCGCAAAAACTGGAAACCACCGCCACCATCTCGCTCGAGAAAGTTGGCGACGGCTTTTCCATCACCAAGAGCCACCTCGATCTCGTTGCCACCATCCCCGGCGCGGATAAAGCCAAATTTGACGCCGCGGTAAAGGCCGCCGAGACTGGCTGCCCCGTTTCCAAACTGTTCAAAGCGGAGATCAGCGTCAGCGCGCGCCTCAATTCCTGAACGCGCTACTCCTTACAGCTAGCCCACGCCAACGAGTACAATGCCGCACATGATTCCAGTTCCGGGCGCCTTCGTCGCGGGCGCCGCCATCTTTCTAATTGTCTTGTGGGACGCCTTCGAGGCCATCATCCTGCCTCGGCGGGTAACGCGCAGGTTTCGCCTCGCGCGGCTCTTTTACAAGTCCACCTGGCATGTGTGGAAATTCGCAACAAGCCGGATCTCGTCCCGCAAGCGCCGCGAAGCACTTCTGGGTTTCTACGGCCCTCTCTCGCTTCTCGTTCTTGTGGGCGTTTGGGCGGTCGGCTTGGTTTTAGGCTTTGCGCTCATGCAGTACGGGGCCGGCTCGGCCGTGGTAATAACTGGTGGCGAGCCCAGTTTTCTCACCGACATTTATCTCAGCGGCACGACGTTCTTCACTCTTGGTCTAGGCGATGTCGTTCCTCGTTCGGGCCCGGCACGCGCTCTGGTTGTGACCGAGGCCGGATTCGGCTTCGGCTTTCTCGCTGCGGTGATCGGCTATCTCCCTTTCATTTACGGCTCGTTCTCAAAACGCGAAGTGGACATCTCCCTTCTCGATTCCCGCGCAGGCACACCTCCCACTGCGGGAGAGCTTCTCCGCCGCCATAGCTATCCCCACGGACAGGATGCCTTGCGCGAACTCCTCAAAGACTGGGAGCACTGGTCCGCCGAGCTGATGGAGAGTCATCTCTCCTATCCCGTCCTGGCCTACTTCCGCTCGCAGCATGACAACCAATCGTGGATCGCTTCGCTTACCGCCATCCTGGATACTTCCGCCCTCGTCATGGTCGGTATCGAGGGCGCCTGCGAAAAGCAAGCCGAGCTCACCTTCGCGATTGCACGCCACGCCGTCGTCGATCTTTCTCAAGTCTTCGGTACAGCCCCAGCACCATTGCCGCAGGATCGGCTCCCCGTGGAGGAGTTGCGCCGCATCCGCGACATTCTTGCCCAGCACGGTTTGAAGCTGCGCGATGGTGACGAAGCAGACCTCCGCCTCCATGAGCTCCGCCGCATGTACGAGCCCTACATCTTCGCGCTCGCGGCCTATTTGAATCAGAATCTGCCGCCCTGGATTCCCCAGAAAAAGGGCAAAGACAACTGGCAGACCACCGCTTGGGGCCAATCTGCTGGACTCCTGGAAAAAGAAAAGGAATCGCTCCATGTACACGCAGACGATCACTTCTAGAAGACTCAAAACGCTACAATGCCGCGACGCCAAATTTTGTTTGTAGGGGGACGGCATGCCGTGGCCGTCGTCGTCAGAGTTTTCGCCGTCTAGAACACAGCCGGCAACACAAGCGGCATCAAATTATGGAAATATCGGAGGCCAAAAATGAAAGCAATCATCGTCCACGAATTTGGTGGTCCTGAAGTCCTAAAGTTCGAAGAAGTCCCGACACCCAAGCCCGCCGCGGGACAAGTTCTCGTCCGCGTCCACGGCGCCGGCGTCAATCCCTATGACACCTATATGCGCAGCGGCACGTACGCCGTCAAACCTCCGCTGCCTTACACGCCTGGCTCCGATGGCGCCGGCGTCATTGAAGCCGTCGGCTCCGGCATCACCAAAGTAAAGCCAGGCGATCGCGTCTATATGGCGAAAACTGTAACCGGCGCCTACGCCGAATACGCCGTCGCCCTCGAAAGCCAGGTACATACGCTTCCCGCGAAAGCCAGCTTCGCGCAAGGTGCGGGTGTCTGGGTTCCTTACGGAACTGCTTATCACGCGCTCGTTCACTCCGCGCGAGCCCATGCCTCGGAAACCGTGCTAATTCACGGCGCCAGCGGCGGTGTCGGCATCGCCGGCGTTCAATTTGCCCGTGCCATGGGACTCAAAGTATTTGGCACCGCAAGTAGCCAGAAAGGCCTCGACCTTGCCACGCGCGAAGGCGCTCATCAGGTTTTCAATCACAGCAAACCCGGCTATCTGGATGAAATTATGAAGGCGACTGGCGGCCGCGGCGTGGACATCATTCTCGAAATGCTCGCCAACGTGAATCTCGCCAACGACACCAAGCTCCTCGCCACCAACGGCCGCATCATCGTCATCGGCAATCGCGGCGAAATCACCGTTAACGCTCGAGAACTCATGGCGCGCCGCTCTTCGATTCGCGCATTTACGCTCTGGGGCATTACCGAATCCGAAGAATCCGAAATTCATGCCGGCATCATCGCTGGCCTCGAAAATGGCATGCTTCGCCCCGTCGTCGGCAAAGAACTGCCTCTGGCCGAAGCCGCCCGGGCTCACAAAGAAATCCTCGAATCCGGCGCCGCCGGGAAGATCGTCCTTCTTCCGTAGGCGCGGCGACGAATCTTGGCACGAATGCGTCGCTTCCTCCTATCTGTGATGTGCGGCAAAGCGCCGAATTTTCAACCCGGTTTTCTTCGAGGGGATTGTATCTTAATAGCGCCACTGAACATTGTCGGCGTCCGTAAGAATGCGGCGCCCGCCGGAACCGTCTGGATTCATGAGCCAAAGGGAGTACGACGGCGGCGCGGGAAGGTAAAGGACGATTTTGCCGGACGGAGACGGCAGTGGGAGCCCGATCGTGTTGAGTGCGACCTGCACATATTCGCCGGTGGTGGTGTCGATTTTTGATGGCATCCAATCTGGGAGTTGGAAATAAAAGTACTTCCGGTCGGGAGACATCGTGAATCCGACCCCAGGATTGACCAGCTTAGCGTCCGGGGAAAGTTTTTTTATTTCTGGGTTGGCAAGGCTGGTCTCGCAGGCGGCGAGTACATTGATCTCGTAAGCGCTGGTGCCGCACGTGAAGAAGATACGCGATGCGTCGGGCGACCAGCCAATAAAAGCGAAAGCCGTCGGGAGGTGGCTGACATTGCCGTTGTGCTGCTTGTAGTCCTCCAGGCGGCTCGGATAGTGTGTCCATTGCGTGCGCGTTTTGGTGACGAACGAATAGGTGTAGATGTTGCCGTCGTCAGCCCAAGCTGCCACGCTACCGTCCGGCAAAAAGTGCATCAGTGCGTTACCGGGAAGATCGTTCGAGGCCTCGTACTTGCGCGTATCCGGATAGTAGATGACTCGGGATTCTTCCTTGGCGACGCGTTCGCGCTTGCTCTCGGCTGGATCGCCAAGGAAGTCTTCGCCAAAAATGATTTTCCCATCAGGAGACACGTCCAAGGCAAAAGAGAAATCCGGGCACAGGTCCCCATCACACTTGGCTTGGAGAGTCGATTTGTGAATGACTTCGACTTTCTGCGTCGCCAGATCCAGAGTGTTGATAGTTTCGGTGAGAATGTCCTTTTTGTCCGTCGGAGGGCTATCGTCGTAGACCAGCGTCTGCGTTTTCGGGACCCAGAAGTAATGTTCGACCTCGCCCGAATGTGTGATTTGCTGCTGATTGGAACCATCGAGATTGGTTAGCCAGATATCCCTCCTGCGCAGGAAGAAGATTCCCAAAGCGCCGGAGTCATCGACGGGAGCCAGCACAGAGGTTGGTGGTTCGGCTGGCGCTGCGGCGGATGGCGGGGTTGTAGAAGAAAGAGCAGGCGCGATCGGAGGCGTTGCGCTGGCCTGTACGGGCGATGGTGGTGAAGAATGGGGCGCCGCGCTCGCCGGGGCCTTGCCGTGATTCATGGCGCTGAGAGCAACGTATCCGAGGCCACCGAAGATTCCTAGAAGAGCCGACGCCGCGACTACGCCGAAGATTCGGCGGGACGGAGTGGCGGCGCGCCGAGAAAGATCCTGAATTGATGGCATCTACGACTCCGGCGGGTGGGCCGAAAGTAGGGACCTCCCGCGATGCGACTTTCTAAGTAGTATGCGACGTGGATGAATGCCCGGCGGCCATTGCCCGCGAAACGTGCTTAGGTGGTTATCTGGAGAACTTAGAATGCAAAAAGAGAACGACCAAGACGCGAAACCGGCATCTGGGGCCCCCAATCGGAAAGGGCACCAGAGGGGGGATGGTTAGGAAAGCCGGTCCACCGGCCTGTCTCAGTTGCGCCCAGCGAGTTATCAAATACCCGCTAGAACGAAATCCTCGCACTCAGTTGGATTTCGCGTCCCGGCGTCATGGCCATGGTGATCGTTCCGAATTGCGGCTCGTTCACATAGCGGTTCGGTGTGCCCAGGTTCACCTTGTTCAGCGCGTTAAAAGCCTCCGCGCGTAACTGGAGATTCGCACTTTCGGTGAGACGAAACGTGCGTCCTAGCGCAAGATCCATGGTCTGCAACGGTGGACCATACACGGAGTTTCTGCCCGCGTCGCCGAATGTAAAAGCGGGGGGCGCAGCGAAAGCCGCCGGATTAAACCACTCCGCCGCGGTATGTGTGCCGGGACCAAATATCGGCTGCCCCGTAACGTTGGCTCGAATCGGATTCTCGCCGAGAACAGTCCCCGAATTCGCCGTATCGCCAAAGACGGAGATAGTAAACGGCATCCCGGATTGAATCTGATAGATGGTCGAGAAATGCCAGTTCTGCGTTACCCATTGTGTCCATGCCGCATGCCGGTAGGCGGGAATATCGTACACACTGCTAAGCGCAAAGCGATGCCGCACGTCGCACCCCGGACCCTTTTCCGCATCTAGATCGTTGTTGTTTTGCGGAATAGCTGACTCATCCATGGGCGAACGGAAGTCCGGAGCATTTGTTAGGTTCTTAGCGAAGGTGTAATTCGCCAGCAGGCTGAGCCCATGAGAATAACGCCGGCGCACGTTTACATAGCCCGCGTCGTACCAGCTCTGCGCGGCGTTCTCCAACAAATTGATGGTGCTTACCGGAAACGTCATGCTTTGCACTACCGCATCCGTGCTGCTCTGCGTCAACACCGTGCCCGGCACAAACGTTATCGTCTTGAACGGACGCCGCGGTCCAAGAGGACCGGGCCCAGGCAAAGTGTTGTTGATCAAGTGCGCCCGCTGGAGATGAAAGCCGCGCGAACCTATGTAGCCTATTTCGATGGATGTATTTTGCCCTAAGCTTTTTCCCACGGAACCGTTCCATTGCTGGACGTACTGCGCGGGAGAGTGCGGGTCGAATGCCGTAAAACTCACCGTCGTCGGGGTCAGTGTCCCCGTCCCAAGCACCGGGGTACCGAAATTCAGCCCACTCGCGAAAAGCGAGGCCGGAGGAGTGAAGTTGTCCGCCTGCTGTGTTTCCGGAAAGACATACGGCACGTTGTGGCGCTGGTTGCACCAGGTATTCAGATCCACGGGCGTGTAGAAGACTCCGTAGGCCGCGCGAAAAACAAGACCATGTCCGGGAAGATTCTTCGCGATCCCGAACCGCGGCGCAATGTTGTGTTTGTTGGCGTACATCAACCCCTTTGGATACCCCAGTTCGCCACCAACAAATGCGGAGGGCGTCCCGTTCTGAAAAATCAGATTCGAGTTGGTGTTCTCCGTGTCGTACAGAGGACTCGTATACTCGTAGCGAACACCAAAGTTGATCGTGGTCGTCGACGTAACCTGCCAGCTATCTTCGGCGAAGCCGGCCATCCCCCATGCACGCAAATCCATTTGAGGGATTCCCGCCTGGCGTTGCTTCACCGCGGGCAGGCTCAAAAGCATGCTCGCGAGTCCGGAACCGCTGCCATCGTTAAATCCGAACTGGGTGGTGTAGCCGTTCGTGTATTGGTAGTAGCCGCGATTCTGGAAGAAACCCCACATAGGCCAGAAATAGCGGTAGATATCCCCCCCGAATTTTAAGCCGTGGCGCCCCCGCTGCCACGAATAGGTATCCCGGGCTTCGACGGTTGTGTCCCAGGCATGCATAGGCGTTGCGGCAAAGGTGTCGCCAATTCCCGTATAGCCTTGCACGGCAAACCACGGAGCGCCCCACGCGTCTTTCCCACCAAAGCCTATGCCTTGTATGTCTAGCTGACTAACGATGTCGTTCACGTCGTCATTCTGGGAGGTGCGGTCCATCGAAAGACGCGAGACCGCGATCGAGACGGTGTTGAGCTTGTTGTTCGAGAAAATGTGAATCCAGGAGCCTACCGACTGTTGGGACAGATTGTCGAAGTTCACGCCGAATCCAGGAAGATTTTCCGTCGTCGAGGTAGTCCCGCTGCTCGGCGAGAATCCATTTTCTCCCCCTGCCGAATAGCGCAGCAGCAGCGTGTCGCCATTCGCAAAGTTGTGATCTATGCGTGCCGTGCCTTGGTTCTGGAAATGAGTTTCGTTTCGCACATCGAGATAATTGTTCGAGTCCGGATCCCCCGGATTCATCATCATGTTCGGTTGCGGCAGATACTGCAGCAGGAAGCTTTCAAGGAGCGGATTGATCCTGTTCGACGGTATTTTATTGTCGAGAAACTGGCTGCGCGTGTAGGGGAAGTTAGCGGGACCCGTCGGCTGGCTCGGATTGTAATTCGGATTGGCGACGGCGGCCGCGGGGTCATAGATGTTGACGCCGCTCATGCTGAAGTCGCCTTGGATTTCGGCCTCCGTCGGCACGGTCAATATCTGTGCATCCGCTTGAGCGAGACGCAATCCCTCGTAATTGACAAAGAAAAATGTTCTCTTCCCAAAGAGCGGTCCGCCCATTGATGCTCCGAAATTATTTTGTACCAGGTGATTGTTGCCCATGGAGTCGAATGTGCTCGCATCCATGGCCCCGTTGCGAAGAAATTCGTAAACTGTTCCATGGAATTGGCCCGAGCCGGAATGAGTGACGATGTTGATCTGACCGCCGCCGGCGCCTCCCATATCCGCGGTGTAGCTGCTTGTTTCCACTTGAAATTCTCTTACGGCGTCTGGAGATGGGCTCAAGTTCTGCGTATTGAACGTGGGATCAGTATTCGTCGCGCCATCAAGCAAAAAATAGTTCGCGTTCGGGCGGGCGCCTCCTATGACTACCGCTGACCTTTGGCCGGGGCGCCAGTAGAGAGGATTCGTGGATCCGGTTTGCGCGCCGAAGCCCACATGAGCTCCAGGAACGGTGAGGACGAGGTCAATCATCATCCGGCCGTTGAGGGGCAGATCTTGGATGGATTTTGGCTCGACGACTTCCCCCACGCTTGCATCCGTCGTGCGCAACACTTCGTTCGCGGCGGTGACTCTCACGCCCTGTGTCACGCCACCGACTTTCAAGGTGATTTCAATGGCTGCTTTCTGCCCCACCTCCAACCGCAGCGATTGCGTTTCGGCAGCAAAGCCTGGCGCCTCGATTCTTACCTCATAATCATCCGGCAAAAGCGCGGGGGCCTCAAATAATCCATGCTCGTCTGTCACGACCCTGCGGATTGCGCCGGTGCTGGCGGCTTTAAGCTGGACGGTGGCTCCCACAACAGCCAGTTGCTGCGCATCCATCACCACGCCGGTGACAGTCCCAAAATTGCTCTGGCCACACACGGGCAGCGCCAGCCCAAATAAACCAAGCAAGACGATTAGTTTTTTCACCCAGTTTTCTCCCAGGAGCATCCGCTTCGAGCAGATTTCGCGACTCTGCGGGATTCCGGGAACCCCTGCTCCGACACCCCTCGGCGAGTTCCCTGCCGCGTGGCAGCCACTCTATGGGGGAAAGAATAGGTTCATCAATAATAGGAAAACACTAGAGGCAGTATGCCCTTGTTGGTCCGGGACCATTGGCGTGGGGTTGTAAGCTTGGGAACCCATTCCCGGTCTTTGACTGTCCCCGCTTCCGTCCTATAATCCTTGTGTCGTCAGGTACAATCCAGGACGCCATCCGCGGAAAGCAAAGCTGATCACCTCGTGCCGATTCCATTGCCCATCTCTTCGATTCTTCTGGCGCAAACCTCCCTCAGCCATTACTGGCACAGGCTCACCGACCGCACTTTTGCGGGCATCTATCACGCCAACGCTTTCGACCTTGCCATGACCATCCCCTACTTTCTGGTCCTCTTCGTCCTGGCAGCCTACGGCTTCCATCGCTACTGGCTCGTTTACGACTATTATCTCTACTCGAAAAACGTCCCCGGCACTCCGCCCGAAGTCAAGAATTGGCCACGCGTCACCGTCCAGCTTCCCATCTTCAATGAGCGCTACGTCATCGAGCGCCTCGTCGAAGCCGTCTCTCGCTTCGATTATCCCCGCGAGCTTCTCGACATTCAGGTCCTTGACGACTCCACCGACGAGACTTGCCAGGTTGCCAGTGCCTGCGTAGCGCGCCACGCCGCGCAAGGCTTGCCCATCAACTACATTCACCGCACCAATCGCGAAGGCTACAAAGCAGGCGCCCTCGAAAACGGCCTCAAGACTTCGCGAGGCGAATTTGTCGCCATCTTCGACGCGGACTTCATACCCCAGCCCGATTTCCTCCGCCTCACCATTCCGTATTTCGTCGATCCCGCCAATGGCCCCAAAATCGGCATGGTCCAAACCCGTTGGACCTATCTCAACCGCGACTACTCGCTCCTTACTCAGGTCGAGACCATCCTCCTCGACGGCCATTTTGTCGTCGAGCATGGCGCGCGTTCTCGCCGCGGCACCTTTTTCAATTTCAACGGCACCGCAGGCGTCTGGCGCCGCGAAGCCATCGAAGAAGCCGGCGGCTGGCAGCACGACACCCTCACCGAAGACACCGATCTCTCTTATCGCGCGCAACTGAAAGGTTGGAAGTTTCTTTACCTCCCGCAAATCGAATGCGCTTCCGAGCTGCCCATCGATATGAACGGCTTCAAAGCCCAGCAAGCCCGTTGGGCTAAGGGCCTGATGCAGACCGCGAAAAAGATCCTTCCTCGCGTGCTGAAATCCGATGCGCCCATGCGCGTCAAAGCCGAAGCTTTTTTCCATCTCACAGCCAATATCAGCTATCCGCTCATGGTTCTTTTTTCCGCCATGCTCCTCCCCGCCATGATCGTCCGCTTCTATCAGGGCTGGTTCCAAATGCTTATCATCGACCTGCCTCTTTTCCTGGCTTCCACCTGCTCCATCTCCAGCTTTTATATCGTCGCGCAACGCGAGCTCCGCCCGAAGACCTGGTGGCGCACATTTCTCTATATGCCTTTCGTCATGGCCGTTGGCATCGGTATTTCCGTCCGCAACGCGCAGGCTGTCCTGGAAGCCATCATCGGCAAGAAGAGCGAATTCGCTCGCACTCCCAAATTCAATATCGAGGGCAGAAAAGGCACTTTCGTTTCGAAAAAATATCGCAACAAAGCCGGTTGGATGCCCTACGCTGAAGTCCTTCTCGGCATCTACTTCGCCGCCACCGTCTTCTACGCCGCGACCAACGAAAATTACGCCACCATCCCCTTCCTTCTCCTCTTTGTCTGGGGCTACCTCTACACTGGCTTCATGTCCCTCGGCCAAACCTACTTCGCTCATCTCCGTTTCGACGTCAACGCTCCGGAAATGCGCCCCGCCGCCTCCGGCGCCCCCGGCTTCTGAATCTCGGCCGTGCGCCAGTCTCCCGCTTGCTAGCCTCAGTCCCTTTGGACTTTGAAATCGCTCCTCGGATTATCGGGTTAGGAAGTCCCACAACTCACATTTTTCGATGCTGCCAATAAAAACGTTGCGTTTGCACGCGACCACGCCCCACCCCAAGATGTAGCCACGATTGACGCCCGTGTTGCCGTCGTGTCCTCGCGACGTAGCCTGCGGAGGTGGCCTTTGGACTACGTACAGCCTGCAGACCTTCTGAACGACGCAGTGATATCTGCTAGCAGGAAGGCTTCTCTCTCCGTTCGCGATCTTCTGATTCGGAGTTTTCTTGCGGGCGGATTGCTCGCTTATGCGACGTCCCTCGTCTTCATGGTGCTCTCACAGAACGTCGCTCCCATTGTCGGGGCGATCCTCTTCCCCGCGGGTTTCGTAATCCTGGTCCTGCTCGGGCTAGAGCTGGCAACTGGGAATTTTGCGCTACTGCCGATGGGATGGGCGGCCGGCGAAGTCTCCCTCCCTGGGCTGCTTCGCAATCTGGGCTGGGTTTACCTGGGAAATCTGGCCGGAAGTCTGTTCTACGGTTTGCTGTTTTATCTGGTGATGACCAACTGCGGCGCCAGCGGCAGTGGCGCCATAGGCGAGTTGGTGAAAACCGCCGCACAGAAAAAGACTCTCGGCTACATGGTCTTGGGGATGCACGGATGGGAAACGGCTTTCATCAAAGGAGTCTTGTGCAATTGGATGGTGACACTGGGAGCGGTACTGGCGATGGCTTCGCGATCCACCGTCGGCAAAGTCATCGCGATGTGGTTGCCGATTATGACGTTCTTTGCGCATGGATATGAACACTCGATTGTGAACATGTTTCTAATTCCCACAGGCATGTTGTTTGGGGCGCACGTTTCGCTGGGCCAATGGTGGATCTGGAATCAAATTCCGGTGACTCTGGGCAACTTTGTCTCCGGTGCTTTGCTCACGGGCCTCGCGCTGTATGTCACAAACGCCCCCAAGAAAACTGCGACCTTGAAAATTCCTTTGCGCGACGATGAATCTTTGATCGTAGCCGTGGGAGAAGTGGCCGAGGCCGGCTAAAGAGCCTTTGAGACGTTGCCGAGAGAGAAACGAATGGAAAAGCTCGTTGTCGTCGGAAACGGGATGGCTGGGATTGGCTGCGTCGAGCAAATCCTGAAATACGCAAAAAAGTTTGAGATCACCCTCTTCGGCGACGAGACCCACCTGAACTACAACCGCATTCTGCTCTCTTCCGTGCTTGCGGGAGAAAAATCCGTCGAAGAAATCGTACTGAATAGCCTGGAGTGGTACGAAAGGAACGAAATCAAACTGCGCCTGGGTGTGCGCATTGTGGATGTGAATCCGGAACAGAAGACGGTCGTGGGAGACGACGGGAGCAGTACTCCTTTTGACAAGCTCCTACTGGCCATGGGAAGTACGCCGTTGATCCCGCCCATGGAAGGCACCAGCAAGAAGGGCGTGTACGTATTCCGTAATCTGGACGACACACGCGCCCTCTTGGATTGTTCGCGTACGGGAGCGAAAGCAGTCGTCATTGGCGGAGGTTTGCTGGGACTGGAGGCTGCGCGCGGGCTGCAGGTGCAAGGATGCGATGTGACCGTGGTGCACCTGATGGATCGCTTGATGGAGCGCCAGCTGGACTTGACCGGCGGCGGCTACCTCAAGGCAAAAATGGAGTGTATAGGCGTTGAGGTGCTCCTGAACCGAAATACGACGGCGATCCTCGGTGAGGAGAAAGCCAGAGGCGTGCAGTTCGACGATGGGACTGAACTTGCCGCGGATTTTGTGGTGATTGCCGCTGGAATTCGTCCCAATGTCGAGCTTGGGCGCAAAGCGGGATTGTCGGTTCATCGCGGAATCGTCGTCAACGATCAGATGGAAACTTCCAACCCTGACATCTTTGCGGTTGGCGAGTGCGTCGAGCACAACGGAGTTTGCTACGGCTTGGTGGCTCCGTTGCTTGAGCAAGGGAAGGTGGTGGCTGCGATAATTACCGGCCATCCCAGCCCAGGTTACCAAGGGACGGTTCCCGCCGCGAAACTTAAGATCATGGGAGTGGATGTTTTTTCGGCGGGCGAAATTGGCGAGACAACGCCTGGAAACGACATTGTGCGATTTGAAGATCCTGCGCTTGGAATCTACAAGCGGCTTACTTTGAAAGAGAACCGTCTCGCCGGCGTGATCCTCGTGGGCGATACGTCCGAAAGCCACCGATACATGGATTGGCTGCAATCCAAACAGGACTTGACGGAGTTGCGGCGGCACCTGTTGTTTCCCCAACCGGCCGGCGACACCGGATTCGACGTGGCCGCTGTGCCGGACAGCAAGGTGATCTGCGGGTGTCACGGCATATCCAAGGGCACCATCATTCGCGCCATCCAGGAGAAGGGCTTGAGCACGCTCGGACAAGTAAAAGAGTGCACGCGCGCTTCCACGGGGTGCGGGAGTTGCACGGACCTTTGCCAGCAGCTTTTGAATGCCATTGTTCCAGGAGCTCAAGAAGAAAAAAAGAAATTCATGTGCCGATGCGTGCCCATGAGCGAAGACCGGTTGCGAGAAATCGTTCGCAGCCAGCGAATTCGATCGGTTCAGGAGGTATTGGACATCTACGGAAATGGGATCGGGTGCGAGGCTTGCAAGCCCGCCCTGAGCTACATGATGGATGTGGTGTGGTGCGGAAGGCATATCGAAGATCGATCGGCACGCTTCGTCAACGATCGTGTTCACGCCAACATTCAGAAAGACGGAACTTTTTCGGTCGTGCCGCGCATTCGCGGGGGCGTCACCTCGCCCGATGAATTGCGGCGCATCGCGGACGTCGCGGAAAAATACAAGGTGCCCATGCTAAAGATCACGGGCAGCCAAAGAATTGATCTTCTTGGTGTGCAGAAAGCGGACCTGCCGAAGATCTGGGCGGAACTCGGAATGCCTTCCGGCCAGGCGTACACGAAAGGTGTGCGCATGGTAAAGACCTGCGTCGGAACGGATTTCTGCCGGTTTGGAGTGCAGGATTCCACCTCTGCGGGAATTGAAATGGAAAGGCGTTTCGAGAATCTCTTCACCCCCCACAAATTGAAAATGGCCGCCGTGGGTTGTCCCAGGAACTGCGCGGAAGCCACCGTCAAAGACATTGGCTTGATAGGGCAGGAAGGAAGCTGGCAAATCGTGGTAGGCGGCGCAGCGGGGAAAAAAGTGCGCAAGGCGGATCTGCTGGTGACGGTAGAGTCCGCGGAGGAGGCTCTGCAAGCGGCGGCCCTCTTCTTTCAGTATTACCGCGAAAATGCCAGCTACCTTGAACGCACCTACGATTTTGTGGAGCGTGTCTCGATTGAACGAGTGCGGCGCGAAACTGTCTACGCGCCGCTGGCTGTGCAACAGGGGCTGCGAGAGCGCTTGCGCAAGTCCAAGGCGGCTTCACGTGACGCGTGGCTCGAAGGCGATGAACCCCGGCATCCGACGCAGTTTGTGCAGATCGAACCAATGGAAAGGCTGGCAGGATGAATCCGGAAGCAACTTGGGTGCGTATCACCGCCTGCGAGAACATCCCCGTTCGCGAAGGCCGGGTGACGGCTGTTCGCGGACGACAGATTGCTATTTTCAATCTCGGGGACCGCTTTCTCGCGGTCGACAATCGATGCCCGCACCGTGGAGGGCCGCTGTCGGAAGGAATTGTTTCGGGAACCACTGTTGTGTGTCCCTTGCACGCATGGAAGATTGACTTGGCTACAGGCGCGGCAGCGAACCCCGCGAGTCCCGTAGCATGCATTGCCACGTTTCCCATACGTATTGCGGATGGAATCGTTGAATTACATATTCCGTCCGACGAGATGGAGCAGGAGCGCTTGCCTGATAACTGCGCTCATCGCGACCGCCCTATTCGCTGGGTACAAAGAAAGCCCAGCGCTCCCCTTTCTGCTCCTTCCGAGGTATTGTAGCCAGCGGAACCTCAGAAATGCCCTCCTCAAATTTCCAAGGACTGACTGTTCTGACGCTGGAGAGCCGGCGCGGACAAGAAATAACCAGGCTGATTGAAGCGTATGGAGGCAAGCCGTTTCATGCGCCGGCGATGCGAGAACTCCCGCTCTCCTCCAATCTCGAGGCATTGAAATTCGCCGATGCGTTGTTCGCGGGAAAATTTGATGCGGTCGTTTTTCTCACCGGCGTCGGAGCGCGCGTACTTTCTAATGTATTGGACGGGACGCATTCCAGAGAGAAGTTTTTCGAGGCTCTAAGAAAAGTCTGCGTGATCGCGCGGGGACCAAAGCCGGTGGCCGTCCTGCGGGAATGGAAAGTGCCGGTCGCGCTAACCGCTCGGGAGCCTAATACTTGGCGCGAAGTGCTCCAGGCGATTGACGACGCTAAACAGGATTTGGCCGGCAAACAGGTCGCCGTGCAGGAATACGGCGTTTCTAATCCTGAGCTTCTCGAAGGCTTGCGCGAGCGAGGAGCGTGCGTTACCCCTGTGCCTGTCTACCAATGGGCTTTGCCGGAGGACACGGCTCCGCTGCAAGCGGCGGTGGATGCGGTCATCGCGCGAAAGATCGATGTGGCGTTGTTTACGACAGGCGTACAGATCCACCACATTTTTCAGATTGCCGAACAAGCCGGAAAAAAGATCGCTCTAAAAACTGGATTGGAACACGTTGTGAAGGCTTCGATTGGGCCCACAACCTCCGAAGTTCTGCGCAGTTTCGGCCTTTCGGTTGATCTGGAGAGTTCTCACCCCAAGATGGGCTTTCTGGTGAAGGAGGCATCCGAGCATTCGGAGGTCCTGCTTCAGAGGAAGCGGCCGCGCAATCCTGAAAAGAGCTGAAGGAAACTTACTGCCTGCGCGGGACGTACTGAAGTGAACCCTGGAAACGAAGAGTGCTGTACCCTTTGCTGTCTGGTCATCCTTGACTTTTTGACCGACTCCGTCCTCTCACAACCTCACAATCCGCCATTATCGTTTTGGGACCACCCCCACCGCCCCGACCACCCCCACGCTAAACTATTCGGACTGCATTATTCGGAGTGTTCATGCGGAGCAAGCTTTCCGCCGCCCAAATCTTGACTGGCTTCATCCTCTTGGTGCTCTGTTCCCTTGCCGCACAGGCAAAGCCCACCGAGTCGCTTGCGCTTTCTCTTCCTCGCAAACCACATTACGTCTTCCAGCGCGTCGGCGATAACTTTGGCCTCGGCTCTTTGACCCCCTCCTGCATACTCCAGGACCAGGATGGCTTCATCTGGATCGGCACCCCGGATGGACTCCTTCGCTTCGACGGCACTCGCGTGGTGCGTTTCGGGCTCGAACAGGGCCTACCCAGTACAAATGTTGGCCAGCTCGTTCTCGCCCCCACTGGCCGAATCTGGATAGTCACGTCGCGTGGCATCGCCTACATGGAAGGCGGAGCCCTTCACAGTCTCCACCTCGCCAAAGTCTACAATTCGTTTCGGCGAACTTCCGTTCTCGCCCTTGATTCCTGGGGCAAAGTCTATCTCGCCACCGAAGCTGGCCTTCTGCGCGTTGATCCGGATCGTCCCAATGACCTGCGCCTGTGGTCTCTACCCGATGGCCTGCCCGCCTTGGAAGTGGAGGCCGTAAGCATCACTCCCGAAGGTCGCGTTTGGTTTGCTTCCGGTCATCGCGTTGGCTGGCTCGATTCACAGGACCACGTCCACATGTTCCCAGCCCAGAGCGGCCTCCCTCAGGAACAAATCATCAGCATTCTGCAGGACTTCGAGAAAAATCTATGGGTTCGCACCACCGCTCATCTCTATCGCCTAAATCCGGGCGCCACCCGGTTCGTCTCGGAACTTCCCGATCTTCCTCCCGCCAACGATTATGGCTCGCCGGCCCTGGACCGTGGCGGCAACTTGATGATCCCCACTGTCGGAGGATTGTATCGCCGCATTTCGGGGCAATGGGAAGTCATCGATCAAAGCCGCGGCATGGCCGTCAACGCCACGTTTGCCATCACCGAAGATCGCGAAGGTGCTTATTGGATTGGCCTCGGTGGAGCAGGCATCCAGCGTTGGATCGGCCGAAAAACCTGGTCGGGCTGGACGCAAGCCGAAGGCCTTCCCGACAATGTTGTGTGGTCCGAAGTGCGCGATGCCCGCAAACGCCTCTGGTTGGGCACCAACAACGGTGTCGCTATGTGGGATCCTCAGGAAACTCGCTGGCGCCTGTGGAAATCAAAGGACGGTCTCAATGGCACGGTCGCTCGTGACTTAATTCTCGCTCCTGATGGCGCCGTCTGGGTTCTTTGCTATCCAGGGGGTCTCACACGTTTTGACCCGCAATCCCTTCGTCCGGAAAAAATCACTTCTCCGGGCTCGGATCCCACTGGCATTCAAGTCGGGCCAGACCGCCGCATCTGGATCGCCAATTCTCACTACCTCAAAGCGGCCTCGCCGTCTCAGCACCCGGTTCATTTTGTCGACGTGACTTTGCCTCCGGAAATCCACCGGGGCTTCGGCCGCTTCGCTTCCAGCCCCGACGGCGTCCTCTGGGCTGTTGGCAGAAACGGCCTCGCCCGCTTCGATGGCCAGCACTGGCTCCACTTCACCACCGCCAACGGCCTTCTTCAGGATGAAGTCGTCGAAGCCGCTGCCGTCAGCCGCGATGAAGTGTGGTTCCGCTATTCCGACGCTCTTGGTCTTACTTGTCTTCGGCTCGTCGACGGTCAACCTCACCTCACTCACTATGGCTTGGCCAACGGGCTGCCCTCTCTCAACGTTTACATGCTCGGAGCTGATCATGAGGGCAATGTCTGGGCTGGTGGCGCTTTTGGTCTCACCGAATTTTTCCGCAATGGCCCCACCCTTCGCTTCACCCACGCGGACGGCCTCATCTGGAATGACCTGAGCGAAAACGGCTTCTTCGCCGAACAAGACGGCACCTTGCTCTTCGGTACCAGCGGCGGCCTCGCCCGTTACAATCCGTCCTCCGCAGCCGATGGCGCTGAGCTC
Organism: uncultured Acidobacteriota bacterium; assembly: GCA_963718945.1. Classification (GTDB taxonomy): domain Bacteria; phylum Acidobacteriota; class Terriglobia; order Acidiferrales; family UBA7541; genus Acidiferrum. The sequence goes on from CAVRAJ010000007.1 coordinate 589,481, forward strand.
CCTCCCCGCGTGGTCATTACTTCCGCGCAGCTCGGCTCTCGCAATCGCCTCGGCGAGCGCCGCCCCGAAGCCCCTCGAAGCGACAATACTTTTAGCGTGGAGTTCGCCGCGCTCACCTTCCGCGACCCGGAAAATGTCCGCTGTTCCTATCGCCTCGCTGGCCTCGAAAGCACGCCTAACGAAACTTCGGGCCGCGAAGCTCGCTATCCCGCTCTCCCGCCCGGCGATTACGCCTTCACCGTTTCCTGCCGTTCTGCCCGCGGCACTCTCAGTTTCCCGGCGAAATTTTCATTCGCGGTGATCCCTGCCTGGTGGCAGCGCTGGTATTCGCGTGGCTTCGCTGTTCTTCTCGGCCTCGTCGCTCTCTACTTCCTTGTGAATTACCGCACGCGCAAGCTCCAAAGCGAGCGCCTCCGTCTCGAACAAGCCGTCGCCGAACGCAGCGAAGCCCTCGCGCAAGCCAACAAAGAACTCGAGGAAATGTCCCTCACCGATCCCCTGACCGCTGCGCGCAACCGCCGCTTCTTCCAGGCCACCATCGCCAGCGATGTCAGTCAGGCCATCCGCTCTTACACCGCGCCCGATCCCACGCGCAGCCGTCGCAATCGCGATATCGTTTTCTATCTAATCGACGCGGACCATTTCAAGGAAATCAACGACCGCTTCGGCCACGACGCCGGCGATCAGATGCTAATCGACCTTACGGCTCGCATCAGCTCCGCCATTCGCTATTCCGACGTCCTCGTCCGCTGGGGCGGCGAAGAGTTCCTCGTCGTCTCTCGTTTTTGCGAACGAAAGGAAGCCGCCACGCTCGCCGCACGCGTCCTTTCCGCCGTTTCCGGAGAGCCCTTCAAGATCAAGGGCGCGGGCCTTTCTCTGCACCGCACCGTCTCGATTGGCTGGGCCGCCTTTCCATGGAACATGGATTCCCCAGTCGACATCAACTACGAAGAGGTTCTCGCTCTCGCCGACCGCGCTCTCTACAAGGCCAAGGACGCCGGACGCAACCTGGCCATCGGCGCTCTCCCTCCTGAGTCCGCCGCCGAACCCCATTCCGCCGTCGCTGGCGGCGATTCTGAAGCTCGCGTCTCAGAAATCGCGGCCACCGCCGATTACATCACCACCTACGGCCTCGAAACCACTTCCATCACGTAAAATCCTTTTCTCGGCTTTGCTTTTCCGGTCGCACGTGTAGACTTTGCAACTGTGCCAACCGTTCTCGAACACCTGACTTTTCACAACGGCCCGATCGATCTGCACGCTGTTGCCGCCGGCCCTTCCAACGGCCCGGTCGCCATCCTCCTCCACGGCTTTCCCGAATTCTGGTATTCCTGGCGCAAACAAATTGACCCCCTTGCCGCCGCGGGTTTCCGCGTCATCGTTCCCGATCAGCGCGGCTACAACAAATCCAGCAAGCCTCGCGGCGCCGCCTCCTACTCGCTTGCCCATCTCACTTCCGACGTCCTCGCCATCGCCGATCAACTCGGCCGGCCCCGCATCTTCCTCGCCGGTCACGATTGGGGCGCTGCCGTCGCGTGGAGCGTCGCCCTCGTCCATCCGCAGCGCGTCGCCAAGCTTGCCATCCTCAACGTTCCTCACCCGAGCGTCATGCTTCGCTACCTGAAAACAAACCGCCGCCAGCTTCGCCGGAGTTGGTACATGTTTTTCTTCCAACTTCTCTTTATTCCCGAAGTTGTTTTCTCCGCGTTCGATTTCCGGCTTGGCGTCCGCTCTTTAGTCCGTTCCAGCCGCCCCGGCACTTTCTCTGCTGAAGATCTCGCGCAATATCGTGCTGCCTGGTCGCAACCGGGCGCGCTCACCTCCATGATCAACTGGTATCGCGCCGCAGCGCGCCATCGCACCAAATTCTCCGACCCGGCCGTGCATGTCCCCACCCGCATCCTCTGGGGCGAACGCGACGCCTTCCTTCTCTCCGAAATGGCTCACGACAGCCTCCGTTACTGCGACAGCGCCGAACTCTACACCTTCGCCGGCGCCTCGCACTGGCTCCAGCACGAGGAGCACGCCCGCGTCTCCGAACTCCTCATCGATTTCTTTCGCGTTTAGCCAATCGCTGATTCCACGCTGCAAAAAAGTGATACGATTTTCGCCCATGAACGCAACCTTCAAAAGGCTTCTCGTTTTTTTCATGGCTTCAGCCGCGCTTGTGGCTATCTCTCTGCGCGGCCGCTCCCTCAGCGAATCTGTTTCCGGAAGCGCCCAACAATCCCAGCCTGAATCCGTTCTTTCCGCGCGCATTGCCCGCATCGAGAACGGCCTCCTTCCCGCCGTCGTCATCAAAGGCCAGCCTCCCGCGCCGATGACCATCGCCAGCCGCATGGAGCACTACAAAGTTCCCGGCGTCAGTGTCGCTTTCTTTGACCACGGACAAATCATCTGGACCAAAGCCTACGGTCTCGCCGACGTCGCCGCCAAGAAACCCGTCACTTCCGACACACTTTTCCAGGCCGCCTCCATCAGCAAGCCGGTCACCGCTCTCGCGGCTCTTCATCTCGTTCAGGAAGGCAAGCTCAGCCTCGATGAAAACGTCAACGTCAAACTCCGCACCTGGAAAGCCCCAGAAAACGCCTTCACCGAAAAAGAGAAAGTCACCGTCCGCCGCATTCTCAGCCACAGCGCCGGCCTCACCGTTCATGGTTTTGCGGGTTACGCCTCCGACGAACCAGTGCCCACCGTCGTCCAAATCCTCAACGGCGAAAAGCCCGCCAATTCCGATCCTATTCGCGTGGACGTTGTCCCGGGCACTCTCTGGCGCTACTCCGGCGGCGGCTTCGTCGTTCTGCAAACGCTCCTCTCCGACGTCACCGGAAAGCCTTTCCCGCAGATTATGAGTGAGCTTGTGTTGCGTCCCGCAGGTATGACCCACAGCACCTACGAGCAGCCGCTCCCAAAAAACCTCTGGCCCGATGCCGCCACCCCCTATCGCGCTAACGGTGACCCCGTCAAAGGCGGTTGGCACACTTATCCCGAAATGGCGCCCGCGGGCCTTTGGACCACTCCCTCCGATCTGGCTCGCATGGCCATTGAAGTCCAAAGCGAATACGCCGGAAAATCCTCAAAAATTCTTTCGCAGGATATGGCGCACCAGATGCTCACTCCCCAAATGGGCACTTGGGGGCTCGGCTTCGGTCTCGAATCCACCGGCGGCAAACCGAGCTTCAGTCACGGCGGCGCCAATGAAGGCTTCCGCTGCAATCTCTTCGCCTATCGCGACGAAGGCCAGGGCCTCGCCGTCATGACCAATTCGGATTCTGGCGGCGAACTCACCGAAGAAATCTACCGTGCCGTCGCCAAAGAATACGCCTGGCCCGATTTCCATCCCACCGAGCACGCGCTCCTCAAAATGAATCCCGCCACTTTCGCCTCCTACGCCGGCACCTACGAAATTCCCGGCATCGGCAAACTAACCGTCACCGCAAAGGCCGCCGCTCTCTACATCCAGGCAGATCCGCTGGGCCCCGATCCCATCGAACTACTCCCCGACTCCTCCACCCAATTCTTCATCCTCTCCAGCGACATCACCTTCACCTTCCAAAAAGACGCCAATGGCGCCGTCACCGGCCTAATCCTCCACGCCGGCCCTCAAACCTTCCAAGCCAAAAAAGTCTCTTAGCCACGCGAGTTCATGCACGATGAATCTCTCTGCTCTGTTCATTCCTCGCTGGCCCCCTCTTGGTGGTAAAATGACATCATGGCTAAAAGCAAAGTCCAGTTTCTCGCCACCAAGACCGTGGCGAGACCCACTCGCGTCAAATTCAAAACGAAATCAGGCGAGACTGTCTCCTTCAGAGCCCTCAAGACAGTTAAGCAGCCTGTACGTGTCAGTTTCCGCAGAAAAAGAAAATGAGAAGGATCTACCTCGATAGCAACATCCTCATCGCTCATTTCTCAACAGACAAGGCCGAAGAAACAAAAAAGAAGATGGTAGAAACGGCGCTGGCAGTTTTCCAGCGGCTCAAAGACATTCAGCTTTGCACGTCGCTCTGGGCCATCACGGAGATGGTCAATATTCTCGTTTCCGCCAAGAGAATGGATCGGGCCATTGTTGGCGATATCGAAAGCCAGCTTGTAAGCGAGCGGCGAATACAAAACCTCAAGCTTCATTTCGTCGAAGTTAGTCCGGATAAGGATTACGACTTCACGGAGTTTTTCTATCACGTAAAACAGAGCATCCTGAAATATCACTCGAGCGTTGGCGACGTAATTCACAGCGTCATCATGAAAAACAACGGCATCACGGAAATTTTGACATTCGACGAGAAGGACGACTTCAAGCAGATCCCCGGTCTGACCGTCTTTCACCCCAAGGACATCAAGCTTCAGCCCTAATCCGCCCGACCCCCTCGCGTTTCAGCGTCCGCAATCCCATCACCCGCTTGGCCGAAGAATATGGCTGCACGCCGCAGCAAATTGACGTAGCCATTCGCTGGGAGAGCGCCGTCCCCCTCCCCGTCGCCGCCTGACGACTTCGTCCTCTACCTCGACGAAAATCCCTGCAGCTCTCGCGCGATTCAGGACATGTTGACCAAGCTAGGCGTCCACTTCGAGCGCCATCTTGCTCACTTCGTTCGAGGAACCCTCGATGAGACTTGGCTTCCCAAAGTCGGTTCGGAAGGCTGGGCATTACTAACCGCAGACAAACGCATCCGCTACAACTTTCTCGAGAAACACGCACTCGAAGAACACGCCGTCCGCGAATTCGTCTTCACCACTGGCAATATGTCTGGCCAAGACATGGCCGCCGCCCTCGAAATCGCCATCCCCAAAATGCGCCGCCTCTGCCACAAACTCAGTCCGTCCTTTGTCGCCTCCATTACGCGCAACGGCGAGGTCCACCTCCGCTGGCCAAAACGCTAATTTTCGCCCCAAGTCGATGATGTCCAGCGGCGGAATTGCCTCCTGAATTGACTTGTCTTGCCGTCGGCGCTTAACATCTCTCGATCGGGGCGAAGAAAGTGACGAAGCGAACCTTTTTCCATCTGAGCCTTTTTCTGACCTCCGTATTGGCAGTTTCGGCCGCACTCCAAAAATCGGCCACCGCCCAAGCGCCCGCTCCCGCTGTGGCTCCTTCGTCCTCCACCGCTGCGGATACGTCGACTCCCACCACTCTTAGGTTCCTGGCTGTGGATCGCGGCGGTAATCCCGTCACCGACTTGCAAGCTCAAGACCTTTCCGTGACGGTCAACGGAAAGCCACGCAAGGTTGTCTCTCTTACCTCAGCCGTCTCTGCGCCAGTGGGCATCGGGCTGTTCTTCGACATAAGCGGCAGCCGCCGTGAAGACCAGTTGATCTCCAAGGAAGTCCAGACAACCTCGAAATTCCTCGAGTCAATTTGGCATCCAGATGACGTGGCATTCGTAATCGCTTTTGGCGAAATCCCCGTTACTCTCGCCAACCCGACCAGTGACCTGCAACAAATTGAGTCCGCACTCCAGAAGATTCCTGACGCCACATACCGCGGTTCCACTGCTGTGTACGACGCACTCTGTTCGGTTCACATATCTCCACAACAAATAGCACGCGGCGAGAATCTGTTCATCGTGGTCAGCGACTTCCAGGACAATTCCAGTCACATCTCTGCAGACAAAATGATCCAAATGCTTCAGGGAGAGAAAATTCGAATCTTCCCGCTGCTTCGCCTTGAGGAAGACGAACGGCGCGTGAATAACACTAGGCACTTGGGAAAGATTGCTCGGAAGATTGCCGAGAAGACTGGCGGGGACGTCCTGGTCGTGTCCAGTGAGAAAGACCTCGATAATGTTCTCCATAGACTCCACGGCGAGTTGCAAGGAGCTTATCTCCTAACCTATGAACCCCTGCCCCAGGAAGGCAAGGCTGAAGAACAACAGATACGCACCTCCCGTCGTGACGTTCAGATTCTGTTCCCTCGAAAGTAAGCGCCCCCAATCCTTATGACTCAACTCGACAAGGCTGCCCAGGGGAAGAAACTGCCTGCCGGGAGCCATCATTCGCATTGGGCCCTTCGATCTTTCCTCGCCTAGCCCGTTCGACCTCCTTGCGGACTCGCCCTCTGACCCGACGCTCAAGCTCCCTACAGCTCGCGTGCGGAGATTCTGTTCCGATCCTTAATTATGGGCTGTTGACTGTAAGCTGCAAGCGCCCGACGGTCAACTCACATCCCTTTCCCGTCTCACCAAACTACAAAATTCCCCCCTATCTCCATCTAACGCCTCGACTTCCCCGCGTCTCATTCGAATGATAAAACTATAGAACTATATCTTTACAGTAATTAACTTCAACAGTATCATTCCCTATGTTTGTCAGTCAAATTTCGCTCCGGTCTGCTGCGCGTTTGCATTCCTCAACCGTAAGTCCTTTCCTTGCCACTACTGCAGACCACCCGCAACTTAATGAAAAGACAGCCATTTTAAACCCTGTATTTGCCACTCTTCCGGGCCGCGTCAAGCATTACCCCTTTGTTTGCCGCTCTTACAAAAAACACCCGGGGTGGGGGTCACCTCTTTCAACCCAAAATGGGTTAGCGCGGTTTGTCAGTATATGTCCGCGGATTTGCCCGCGCGCCTCGTTCAGCTACAATGCTCGTCCGTTTACTCGCGAGGTGAACTGGTGAGTGGTCTATGCAAAACTCGGAAAGCTTCGTATGCCTCTTGTAGGGGCACGATACATCGTGCCCTCTTTGCTTTTCTCTATGCATTGCTTCTCCTCCTCGCCTCCACACCTTTCGTTCGCGCCCAGCAACGCCGCGAGCGCGAACCAAACAGCGTCTACGCCGCTCGCCGCGCCAAACTCGCCGCCGAAGTCGACGCCCCCATTCTTCTCTGGGGCCTCACCGGCCGCGAAGAATCCGCGCAAACTTACATCTTCGAGCAGGAAGACAATTTCTACTACCTCACAGGGCACAACGAAGAAGAAGCCGGGCTGATCATCATGCCCGCTCTGCGCAACGGCGGAAGCACCGTCCCGGTTACATCTTGGGATGGTCCCCAGGAAATGCTCTTTCTGCCGCCGAAAAATCCCGAAAAGGAAAAATGGCACGGCTTCCGAATGTCGCCGTCCGATCCCGGCATTCAAGCGCGCACCGGTTTCCCCTCGGTAATGCCCTTTTCCGAAATGCGCGCTACTCTCGAAAGACTCGCGAAGCTCTATCCGGCCATCTACACAATCCTTCCTTACGAAAAGGAAAATGGCGGCTATCCGCACGAAAAAGCCGTCATGGATTGGATTCACACTTCGGTTCCGCAAACCAAGTTGCAAGACATTCGCCCCAACATCGAGGCCCTGCGCGAAATCAAATCGCCCGGCGAAATTGCTTTCCTCACGCAAGCCATCGAGCTCTCGCTCGATGCTCACTTCGCCGCCATGCGCATGATGCGCCCCGGCCTCCACGAATATGAAATCGCCGCTAAAATGGTAGAAGTTCATGCCATGGGCGGTTCGGAAGCGGAAGGCTACGCACCCATCGTCGGTGCCGGACCGAATTCCACCGCGCTGCACTACGACAAGCTCTCCCGCAAGATGGAAGACGGCGACATCGTCGTCCTCGACGTTGGCGCGCAATACTCCGGCTACTCCGCCGACATCACGCGCACGCTTCCCGCAAACGGCAAGTTCACCCCGCGCCAACGCGAAATCTACGACATCGTCCTCGGCGCGCAGAATGCGGCCCTCACGGCCATCAAGCCCGGAATGAACTACTGCCAAAGAGGCCCGAGAAGCGTTTACAAAATCGCCTACGACTACATCAATTCCCATGGCAAGGATCTTCACGGCAAATCTTTGGGCCGCTATTTCATTCACGGCCTCGGCCACAATATTGGCCTTGATGTCCACGACCCCGGCGAATATTGCAAACCGCTGGAGCCCGGCATGGTCGTTACTGTCGAGCCCGGCATTTACATTCCCGAAGAAAATATCGGCGTGCGCATCGAGGACGACATCCTCATCACCGAAACCGGCTACAAATTCCTGAGCCAACGTCTCCCGCGCGATCCCGCCGAAATCGAAAAAATCATGGCCGAAGCCGCCGCCCAGCGCGCCAAACAACCTGCGAATGGAGATCATTGACCGCCTTGAACACCGCCGCTTATACTGTTGATTCGCGTTGGGCGCGATATTCCGCTCGGCGTGCCTCGAGTCATTCCGCGTGCACCGCATCGCAGAGCGGGCTGCCTGCAGGAATTTCCGAAATTTGCAATCGTTCAGGGAGCTTATGAGCAGCGTCAAAGCCACGCAACTTCGTCCCGGCATGGTCATCCAGCACGAGGGCCAGCTTTACACTGTTTTCAGTGTCGATCACCGCACGCCCGGCAACAAGCGCGGCTCGATGCAGACGCGCATGAAAAATCTTCGCAGCGGCACCATGATCGACTATCGATTCCGCGCCGAAGAATTCGTCGAGCGCGCGATTCTCGACGAGGTCGAATTCGAATACCTCTACAACGAGGGCGACGATTTTCACTTCATGAACACGCAAACCTACGAACAAATGCAAATGACCCGTGAAGAGCTGGGCGAAACCGTGTACTATCTCATTCCAAATACCACGGTAAAGGTGGAATTCTTCGAGGAAAAGGCGATCGGCGTCGACTTGCCGGACACGATGGAACTGAAAGTTCTGGAGACCGAGCCGACGCTGCAAAAAGCCACGGCCAGCGCAGTGATGAAGCCGGCGACGCTTGAAACGGGCTTGGTGATTCAAGTGCCGCCGTTCGTAAACTCGGGCGACAGAGTAAAGGTGGATACTACGGAAGCGCGCTACGTTCAGCGCGTCGAATAAGAAATCGTTCCGCGTGCGGAATTTCCGTTCGCGAATTTCGATTTTCGCGGTTCGAGTTTCGTTCTAGTTTTTCCGCCTCCGCAGCTAATTTCCGCGCGAGCGAAAATTAGAAGAGGCGAAAGAGCCCCGGGCAACCGGGGCTCTTCGTTCTTTGAAAAAGGATTGCGCGCTCTGCTGGCTGCAAATTTCGAGCCCTGTTGCTTAGGCTTTGTTGGCGGCAGACTTTTCGCCGGCGGGATGAGCGCCGAACACGCGGTCGAAAATCGCATCCACGTAGCGAAGCTGCCGCTGCAAATCAAAAGCATGCGCGAGCGCTTTCGCATCGAGATATTTTGTGATTCGCGCGTCAGTAGACACACGTTCCTGGAAGCTCGAATCCGTTTCCCAAGCGGCCATGGCGTTTTCCTGCACGGCTTTGTACGCATCATCGCGCGGCAGGCCCTTCTCGACCAGATCTTGCAAAAGTTGCCCGGAGTACACCAGCCCGTGCGTGGATTCGAGGTTGCGCAGCATGCGCTCCGGAAAGACGCGCATGTCGGCGATGATGGTCGTCATCTTCGCGAGCATGTAGTCCACAAGAATGGTGGAATCTGGGAGGATGACGCGCTCGACGGAGCTGTGTGAAATATCGCGCTCGTGCCACAACGCGACGTCTTCGAACGCAGCGATCATGTTCGAGCGCACGAGGCGCGCGAGGCCGCAGATTTGCTCGCACGCCACGGGATTGCGTTTGTGGGGCATGGCGGAGCTGCCGCGCTGCTCTCCGCCAAAGGGTTCTTCTGCTTCACGCACTTCCGTGCGCTGGAGATGGCGAATTTCCAGAGCAATTTTCTCGAGCGTCGCCGCGATGAGCGCAAGCGAGCTGAGATAGTGCGCGTGGCGGTCTCGCTGAATAACTTGGGAAGCGACGGGTGCAACACTCAGCCCAAGTTTCTTGCAGATGCGTTCTTCCATCTCCGGGCCGAGATGCGAAGCGTTGCCGACGGCCCCGGAAATTTTCCCGACGGCCATTTGCGAGGCTGCAGTGCGAAAACGTTCGATGTTCCGCTGGTTTTCAGAAAACCAGTTGGCCATTTTTAACCCAAAAGTAATCGGCTCGGCGTGAACCCCGTGGGTGCGGCCGATTTGCGGCGTATGCTGAAATTGGTGGGCGCGAAGATCAAGGATTTCGCCGAAGAGGACCAGCTCGCGCTCAATGATGCGGGAAGCATCGCGAACCATCAGAGCTTGCGCGGTATCGACCACATCATTCGAAGTCAGGCCGTAGTGCAGCCAGCGCGCGGCGGTGGGATCACCAATGGATTCGCCGACGTTCATCGTGAAGGCGATGACGTCGTGCTTCACGCGCGCTTCGAGTTCGTGAATGCGCGCCACTTCGACTTTGGCACGCTCGCGAATCGTCGCTGCGGCGTCTTTAGGTACGAGGCCCGCTTCGGCAAGCGTCTCGGTGGCCGCTAGCTCGACATCGAGCCACTTTTGGAATCGATTGGCATCGCTCCAAACCTGGCCCATCTCTTTGCGTGTGTAACGTGGGATCAATCCGTCTCTCCTCGGAATGCCAGCGTGGTCCCGCGCGCCAGCAATGCAGTACTCCACTCAGCCTAACGGGGAACATGCGCTTCGCTTCCATCTCCATCATACCGTAAGTGGCTGCAGGGCCGTTTGCACGTAGAAGGAAGTCCAAAACTGAATCCTGTTCAGGGCAAATGCTCTAGGGTATAGGCAGTCTATATGGTAGGGTATAGACGCTCTATAGCTGTAGTGCCAGAGGAGAAATTTGTGCCGTACCAAAACCGGATGGAGCTTCTGCAAGGGACGCTGGACCTGTTGATCCTGCAAACGCTGATGTGGGGCCCGCGGCACGGATACGGCATCGCGCAGGCCATACGCGCGAACTCAGGCGAGCTGCTTCAAGTCGATGCTGGGTCACTGTACCCGGCGCTGCACCGGCTCGAAAAGAAAAAATGGATAGGCGCGGAATGGAAAGTTTCCGAAAACAAGCAGGACGTGAAGGTCTACAAGCTGACGGCGGCAGGCAGAAGGCGCCTTGCGCAAGAACGTACTCGCTGGGAGCAAATTTCGGATGCGATTGGCGGCGTGCTGAACCCCGCGAAGAAAGAGAGTGCGTCATGAAACTCTTGTGGCTGCGATCCAAGCGGGACAAAGAGCTGGAGAAAGAGATCCAGCACCATTTGCACATGGCGGAGACAGAACGCATCGAGAGAGGAGCCTCGCAGAACGAAGCGCAATCCGGAGCGCGTCGCGAATTCGGAAATGTTGGCCTGGTGAAAGAAGTGACGCGGGATGCGTGGGGCTGGCGCTGGCTGGAAAATTTGTACGAAGACTTGAGCTATGGAATCAGAACGCTGGGCAAGAACAAAGGTTTTGCGGGGGTCGCCATTTTGACGCTCGCTTTAGGCATTGGGGCAAACACGGCGATCTTCAGTTTGATAGACGCAGCGCTCCTGCGCGCAATTCCGGTACGCGATGCGAGCGAGCTCGTGCTTGTCCAATGGCACGCTCATAAAGACCCGAACAGCCACAGCATGCGCTCCTACGGAGACTGCAAGGATGCTTGTTCCCTTTCCGCACCGTTTTATCATCAGATTGAATCGCAAAGCGGACTCTTCGCAAGCGTCGCCGCGTTTGCCGCTGGGGACCGTCTGGATCTGAGCGGAAACGGCGCCGCGAGCACCGTGGACGGCCCTGAGTTTGTTTCCGGAAATTATTTTGACACTCTCGGTGTGCGGCCGGCGTTGGGCCGGCTAATCAACGCAGAAGACGATACGCCGTCGGCTCCTGCCGTTGTAGTCCTGAGCTACAACTACTGGCGCAGCCAATTCGGCGGCGCAGCTTCGGTGGTCGGCAAGAAGATTCTTCTTAATAAAGTACCTTGCACGATTGTGGGAGTAGCCGAACCGCGATTTGACTCGCTGTCACCTGGAAATGCGCTTCAGCTTTGGATGCCGCTCTCCGCACAGCCGCAGCTCAGCCAGCCCTGGGATAACCGTGAGGTTGACCAATATAACTGGTGGCTCGTAATCGTGGGACGCCTGCAGCCCGGCACGGTGCGAACACAGGCCCAAGCCGCCATAAGCACAATATTCCATAACGATACGACGAGCGGCGCGAAGCCCATGTTCAAGCAAGAAGATGACCCTGCGATTTCCTTGACTCCCATCGAGCAGGGCCTCACCGGCATTCGAACTGACATTTCGGCGCCGCTGTATGTGCTATTGCTTGTAGTAGGAATCGTGCTGCTGATTGCATGCGCCAACGTGGCGGGGCTGATGCTTGCGCGCGCGGCATCACGCCAAAAAGAGATGGCGGTGCGATTCGCGCTCGGCGCTTCGCGCTGGCGAATTCTGCAGCAGCTCCTGACGGAAAGCTTGCTGATTTCCCTGGCCGGAGGGGCGCTGGGAATTCTGTTCGCATCCTGGTGCGTCGCTTCCATAGTGGCCTTCATGGAGACAAACCAGAACGGCCCTGTGCCGTTCTCACCAGGCATCGACGCGCGCGTGCTGATGTTTACAGCATTGGTTTCCGTTTTGACGGGAATTCTTTTTGGCGTTGCCCCGGCGTTGCGCGGATTGCGCGTGGATTTGACGCCGGTACTGAAAGAAGGGGCAGGGACCAGTTCGCAGGCCGGCCGTGCCGAACGGGGTTGGCTCAACGCGGGAAGTGGATTGGTCGTGGCGCAAGTGGCGCTGAGCATCGTCGTACTTGCCGGCGCCGGGCTGCTGGTGCGCACGCTGCAAAACTTGAAGAATCTTGATCCTGGATTCGATACGCGGAACATCCTGACTTTCAACATCGATCCGACGCTGATCGGATACAAGACTGCTGACTCCAACAATTTGTACGAACAATTGCTGGAAAGACTGGCAAAGGTTCCAGGCGTAAACTCCGTGACCTATTCCTGGACGCCGCTGCTGGGAGGCGGACACTGGAGCACGGGGTTCCATTTGGAGGGAAAACCGAAAGATACAGAGGTGGATGCCGACGAACTCTCGGTCGGGCCGGAGTTTTTTCACACCATGCGAATCCCGCTGCTGGCGGGGCACGAGTTCAGCGCCGCGGAATTCGCGATAGCGCAGCGGCTGGACGAAGCAGAGGATAGGCGGAGAGCGGCGCGGGCGGCGAAGCTGAAGCCGGGTGCCACGGCGGCAGGCAACACGGGTGTAGAGGACTTGCCTCCAACGCCAGCCATCGTGAATCAAATGTTTGTGCGGAAATACATGGCTGGAATTAGCCCAATCGGGCACATTTTTGGAACCGAGGAAGCGGACCCGGCCAAAGACGTGGAGAGGTCTTCGGGCTGGGAAATTGTAGGGATCGTTGGGGACGCAAAATACAGCAAATTGCGGAGCGACGTCGCGCCGACCATTTATGTTCCATCGAGCGGGGGAAGTGTTTCGTTTTCGTTGCGAACCGAAACCGACCCCGCGAAGTTCACTCCGCAGATTCGCTCCATTGTCGGCCAGATGGATAGCAACTTGCCGGTGTTTAACGTCCGGACGGAGAGCCAGCAGATCGACCAACAGATTTTGAAGGAGCGGCTGATCGCCCGAATGTCCGGATTTTTTGGAACATTGGCGCTGTTGCTGGCGTGCATCGGTTTGTATGGGCTGGTCTCGTATGAAGTGGCGCGGCGCACGCGCGAAATCGGCATCCGAGCAGCGTTGGGCGCGGAGAAGCGCGACGTGCTACGGATGGTGCTGTCGCAGGGAATGCGCCTGACGCTCGTAGGAGCTCTCGTGGGAATCGGGCTGGCACTGGCCCTGACGCGTTATGCAAAGGATTTGCTATTTGGCGTGAAGGCCGCCGATCCGCTGACATACGTCGCGGTCACGGTGCTGTTGGGGGGCGTCACGCTGGCTGCTTGCTACGTGCCGGCGAGGCGAGCCATGCGTGTCGATCCGGTGGTGGCGCTGCGGCATGAGTGAAGCGGACTGGTCCGCCAGAGGCAAAAGTTAGATACAAGAGTTCTCTCCCCAAGCCGTGCCACAGTGCAATGATAGTGCAGGACTTACGGATGGGGCCTGGCTTGTGTCGCCAGTGCACCCGTTATGCCTCCATCCCGAGCTAACCTAACCGCAAGCACGTTTTCCTGTCTAATGATTCGGATGAACGAAAGCGCCGGCAGCATGCAAGACCGCGAAGCAGCCCAGAACGCGGCCCGAGAGAGCGATGCCATCGCTGTCGAGCGCACGCTCGCGGGCGAGCGCGATGCTTTCCGAGTGCTGGTCGAGCGGCACAGCCAGCAGCTTTTTCGGCTGGCGTACCGGATGACGGGAAACGAGCACGACGCCGAGGAAGTGGTTCAAGAGGCTTTTTTGCGGGCTTACCGAAACCTCGGGCAATTCGGATCACGCGCGAATTTCGGCACCTGGGTTTACCGCATCGCGGCGAACTATGCGATCGACCGCATGCGGCAAAAACGGAGCGAGGATGCGCGACGCAGCACGCCGAGCAGTCTGGCGGAAGAGCAGGAGCAGGATCCGTTGGATTTGGTGCCCGATGAGAGGCCGACACCGGACCGGCTGGCAGGTAACACCGAGCTGAGGAAAAAGATGGAAGAAGCGCTCAAAGAGTTGAGTTCGTCGGAGCGAACGGCGTTCGTGATGCGCCACTGGGAAGGGTGCGCGATCGAAGAGATCGCCACCGTGCTGAAATCGACGACGAGCGCGGCGAAGAACACAGTCTTTCGATCGGTGCAGAAACTACGCCGGGCTTTGGAACCGTACGTGGGAGCGCGAGGCGCTCTGCAAGCGAAGGCGGCGGGAGCGGCAACGGAACCCAGGGGAACAGAACTATGAAACACCTGACAGAGGAAGAATTGATTGCTTATCGAGAGGGAGAAACTACGCAACGCGAAGCTATCGCCGAGCATTTGACGAACTGCACGGCCTGCCGAATGGAACTCGAACGCATTGATGAAGTGCTTCGCGCGCTGGACCACTTGCCGGTTCCCGAGCGCGGCCCGGAGTACGGACGAGCGGTGTGGCAACAGATTGCGCCGCGGCTACCGGAAAGAGCAGGGCGTGGATGGCGTGCGTGGTTCGAACCGCGCCGCTGGGTGGCCATCGGAGCGATGGCGGCCGTTGTGATTGGAGCGTTCGTCGCTGGTCGTTGGACAAAGAAGCCTGAACGCGGAACGCCGGCGGCGAGCGTGGCGCAGGTACGGCAACGGGTGTTGGTCCTGGCTGTGGGCGAGCACTTGGGAAAATCGGAAATGGTTTTGATGGAACTGGCAAACGCCGCGCCGCCCAATTCCGGACAAAAGGAAATCAACATCTCCACGGAACAGCGGCGAGCGGAAGACTTGCTGGATACCAACCGGCTGTACCGCGAGACGGCCGAGCACGATGGAGACGCAGCACTGGCCAACGTGCTGGACGACCTGGAGCGAGTGCTGCTGGACGTGGCGCACAGCCCGCAAGAGGTTACGCCGGCGGAGCTCGAGACGATTCGGCAGCGCATCGAGGCGCACGGAATTCTGTTCAAGGTTCGAGTGATCGGCAAGGAATTACAGGAAAGACAAAAGACGACGAATTCCGCGCCAGCGGCACCGGGAGCGGACCCAAGAGAGAGGAACAAGGCATGAGCATCGGAGCACGGACAAGCAGAGCGGCAAAAATCTGGATGATCGCGGCGACATTTCTGATCGCGCCGCGGCTGGCAAGGTCTGCAGGAGCGCCAGGCATCGCGCGAGTTCCATCGGAATCCTGGCAAGACCAGGATAGCCAGGACCGCGAACAGGAAGCGCGGGATAAGGAGCAAGAAAAGCGAGATCGCGAGCAAGAAGTACGCGACCGGGAACAAGAAAAGAAAGACCAGGAACAGGAGCGCATCGAGCGGCTCGACGAGCTCTATAGCGACGGGCGCGAAGCGCTCGATGAAGACCGCTATGACCAAGCGGACGCTAAATTCAGCCAGCTAGTGGGGATGAATGGGCCGCAGACAGACGCGGCGATGTATTGGAAAGCTTACGCGGAAAACAAATTGGGCAAGAGGGATGCCGCGCTAACAACCATCGCCGATTTAGAGAGAAAATATGCACAAAGCCGCTGGTTGAAGGATGCGAAAGCGCTGGAAATCGAAGTGAAGCAATCGACCGGACAGTCCGCGCACCCGGAGTCACAACCGGACGAAGAATTGAAGATGCTGGCGATCCAGGGATTGATGAATAGTGATCCGGAACGAGCCATGCCGCTGCTCGAAAAAGTGCTGAACGGCCCCGGCACTCCGAAGGAAAAGTCGAAAGCACTTTTCGTTTTGGCACAGAGCGGCTCGGCGCAATCGCGCGAGATTCTAGGACGAATTGCGCGAGGGCAGAGTAACCCGGACCTGCAACGGAAAGCCGTCGAGTATCTGGGCTTGTTTGGCGGGCAACAGGCACGGCAAACGCTTGCGGAAATCTATGCGTCCACGAACGACCCGTCGGTGAAGCACGCAATTCTTAAGAGCTACATGATCGGCGGCGACAAGGAACATTTGCTGGCAGCGGCAAAGGGTGAGAAAGATGCGTCGCTGCGCGCCGACGCGATCCGGCAGCTTGGAATCGTTCACGCGCCGGATGAATTGCGGCAGCTCTATAAGACGGAAACTTCACCGGACGTGAAAAAAGACATCCTGCAGGCATTCTTCCTCTCCGGCGACGCAAAGTTCTTGTCGGAAGCAGCGCAAGGAGAAAAAGACCCGGACATTCGCCGCGCGGCGATTCGCAACCTGGGACTCATTGGTTCTGAAGACGCGCGACAGGCGCTGCTGGCGATCTATGCAAAAGAAACCGACCGCGAGAACAAGGAAGCCGTGCTCAACGCGCTCTTCATTCAGGGGAATGCACACGCGTTGGTGACGATTGCGCGAGGCGAAAAAGATCCGGAGCTGAAGAAGACGGCCGTCTCCAAGCTCGCGCTGATGAATTCGAAAGAAGGCAATGATTACTTGATGGAGATTTTGCAGAAGTAGGCCGGAAGTGACTGGTGAATAGTGACTGGTGACTCGTGGCGCTGCGCGTGTGCGAAGGCAATCGTGAGGAGAATATGAAAACTAGGCGAACGTTTTTGACCGGGCAGGCGGTTCTAGCGGCGCTTTTTGCGGCAGGAACATTATGGGCGGGACAAGCGGCGGAAACGCCGCAGGTTGTGAACGCCAAGATCGAGACGCGAACGGTGACTGGCTCTCTTGCCGACACGTTTCACGGTCTCGAGGCGCAAGCAGGGAAGCCGGAATGGGTGGGTTACGGCGTTGCGCAGATTGCGGGCGACCGCACGGTATGCTGCGGAAACTACAGCGATGGATATGGGGGTTGCGGGACGTGCCGGCTCGAAAAAGAGAATGGCGTGACGAGCACGACTTCTGGAACTTCAGGGAAAAACGGAACGGTACAACTGGAAGGCTCGAAGCAGCTTGTGGTCCTCTTCCGCCTCGAAGGCAATCAAGTGATGCGAATTCGAGAGGCCTCGGAGGATTGCACGCTGGATGCGGGCGGCCTACCGTTTATCTGGCTGACCGGCGCGAAACCCGCCGAGAGCGTGGCGCTGCTCACGGATTTTGTGCACAAAGCGAGTTTCGAAGGACATGGAGAGCACGAAATTGGCCAAGGGGCACTATCAGCGATTGCTTTGCACGCCGACGCGTCGGCGGACCGTGCGTTCGAATCGTTCGTCGCCGCGGATCAGCCGGAGCAGTTGCGCAAGCATGCGTCCTTTTGGCTCGGAGCGGCGCGCGGCAAATCCGGCGAGGTGTTGCTGCAGAAAATGGCGAAGAACGATCCAAGTCCCGAAGTGCGCTCGCAAGTAGCGTTCGCGCTTTCCGTGAGCCACGAGCCGGAAGCGCTCGCGGAAATGATCCGCATGGCGCATGAAGATGAAAGCGCGCACGTGCGCGGACAGGCGCTCTTCTGGCTGGCGCAAAAGGCGGGGCAAAAAGCTATGGGCGCCATCACAGGAGCAATCGAGAACGATCCCGACACCGAAGTGAAAAAGAAAGCGGTCTTTGCCCTAAGCCAAATGCCGAAAGACGAAGGCGTGCCAAAACTCATCGAAGTTGCAAAGACAAACCGCAACCGCGAAGTGCGCAAGCAAGCGATGTTTTGGCTGGGACAATCAAACGACCCGCGCGCGCTCGATTTTTTTGAGCAGGTTCTGACACGCTAAGAACCTACCGCAGGAGATCTTCAAGCTGGATGCGGGAATCGGTCTTTGCGTCGCGGTATTTGACGATCACGGCGCACTGCAGGCTGAGGCCGTGCTTTGCGCCAACGGGATTCGTCACGGCGCGCGAGCCGGGAACGACGATGGCTTCGGCGGGAATGACGAGCGGCAAGGACTCGCCCGACGAAGTCTCGCTGGCGGTGTACACCATGTCGCGCACAAGATCGTAAACAGGAATTGAGCGATTGAGAATCGTGCCGGTGCCAAGAACCGCGCGATGCTTCACGATGGTTCCTTCGTAAACGCCGGAATTCCCTCCCACAAGAACTTCGTCTTCAATGATTACAGGCATCGCGCCCACCGGTTCGAGCACGCCGCCGATTTGCGAGCCGGCGGAAATGTGGCAGTTGCGGCCGACCTGCGCGCAACTGCCGACGAGCGCATGCGAATCGATCATCGTGTCTTCGCCGACGTATGCGCCGACGTTGATAAACATCGGCGGCATGCAAACGACGCCGCGCCCAATGTACGAGCCGTCGCGGATGCTCGAGCCGCCGGGCACGATGCGAATGCCGTCGGCGGGCGAGACGGTGCGCACGGGATAGGTAGACTTATCGACGAACGGCTGGCGCGCGCGATCGATGGACATATCAATCACCGCGCCCATGCGAAACCCAAGCAAGATTCCCTTTTTGACCCAGGCGTTCACGCGCCAGCCCGTTGGCGATGCGGCATCAGGCTCCGCTGCGCGCAATTCGCCGCGGTTCAGCGCGCTCTTGAATTCGCGGAAGAGCCGGAAGTGGTCTTCGATGTATTGAGCCGGAGGCTCGTCAAACAATCGCTCAATTTGCTGCTGCAGCATGCACTCTCTCAGGCGATGGCGCGTCCGCGTGGAGCAGGTTGAGCGACTCCAGCACGGCATGAATGCGCGCTTCGCTTTCCGCTTTCGGCGCCACGAGCGGCAGACGCCACACTGCTTCGAGCAAACCCA
The DNA here is from genome assembly GCA_963718945.1 of uncultured Acidobacteriota bacterium. Lineage (GTDB taxonomy): Bacteria > Acidobacteriota > Terriglobia > Acidiferrales > UBA7541 > Acidiferrum. Next base: position 608,412 of record CAVRAJ010000007.1, read on the forward strand.
TTTGCGCCATAGCCGCCTTCACTGGGATGGGATTTGATTCGACGAAGTTTACTTCCATCAGCGGATGCATGTGGCGATGAATTTGGCGCGCAGCCTGAAAATCGCCGGCGAGTGCGAGATGCGTGAGGCGCGCCATGTCGGTCGGTATTTCATTCGAGACGACGGAAACCACGCCGCTTCCGCCAAGCGAAATGATGGGCACCGTGATCGCGTCGTCGCCGCTGAGCACGATGAAGTCGTCCGGCACGGCGTTGAGAATCGCAGCCATCTGCGAAACGTTGCCGGAAGCTTCCTTGATGCCTATGATGTTCTCGATGGCGGAGAGACGGCGGACCGTCGCAGGCTCGATGTTCACGCCGGTGCGGCCTTGTACGCTATAAAGAATGATGGGCAGCGAAGTTGCCGCGGCAATCGCGCGATAGTGCTGATAGAGGCCTTCCTGAGTCGGCTTGTTGTAATACGGCGTGACGGAGAGAATGCCATCCGCGCCGATTTCAGCCAACTCGCGTGCGAGAGCGATGACTTCGGCGGTGTTGTAGCCACCTGCGCCAGCGAGAACGGGCACGCGTCCCTTCGCGAGTTCCACCACGATCTCGACCACACGCAGATGCTCCTCGTGCGTGAGCGTGGGGCTTTCGCCCGTCGTGCCGCACGGCACTAAAAAATCAATGCCCGCATCGATCTGCCGCTTAATCAGCGCACGAAGCGTGGGTTCATCGAGCGAACCATCACGGCGGAAGGGAGTGACGAGCGCAGTGCCTGTACCGGTAAACATGGTGTTTCTCCTTCTTTTCTAAACATCGTGCTGCGTACTGCCGAAAGCCGCGGATGGCGGCCCAAAGGCCGCCGTTACAAAACCAAAGGCGGCACCTATCCACGGCTGCTGCGAAGGAAGTCGTTCAACTTAACTCGCCGAGGATCTCCTTGAACTCGTAGAAACCTTTTTTGCCGGCGATCCAGCGCGCCGCTTGCAGCGCGCCGCGCGCAAAACCTTCGCGACTGCGCGCGGTGTGGCGCAGCGTGATGGTGTCAGCCGCGGAGTCGAAACCGATTTCATGCGTCCCGGGGATCGTTCCAGCCCGGTTCGAGCTAAGGCCGACGTGCCGCGCATAACCGGCGGCTCGCATTTCTTCGGCAAGTTTTTTGAGCGTGCCGGAGGGCGCATCTTTTTTAGCCGAATGGTGGATTTCCCAGCCCCATGCTTCGTAGTCCGGATGCTTGGCGAAAAGAGCGGAGGCTTGCGCAACGGTTTGCAGAAAAAGATTCACGCCGACGGAAAAATTCGCGGCCCAGACGAGGCCGGACTTTGCGTGGACGACGGCTTCGCGCGCGGCGGGAAGATGATCGAACCAGCCGGTGGTGCCGACAACGGAATTGACGCCGAGAACGGCGAGGCGCCGGATATTTTCTGGGGCGGCCTCGGGTGTCGTGAACTCGACGGCAACGTCGATGCCGCGCAGCGTCTCGTGCGAAAGTCCGCGTGCGCTCGAGTTATCGCTCCCGGAAAACTTCGCGCATACCTCAAAGCCGTATTCCGGCGCGAGGCGCTCGATGAGCTTGCCCATTTTTCCGTAACCGACGATGGCGAGGCCCTGGCTCATGCCTGTGCGCTTCCCGTCGCAAGAAGTTGTTTGACCATGTGTACATAGATCTCCACGGCATCAGACAATTGTTTCTTCGGGATCCGCTCTTCGGCGGTGTGCGCCAAATGGATGCTGCCCGGGCCGATCAAGAAGGGCTGGCCCCAAGCGCCGTTGTAAGTGGGAATGTCGGTGGTAAAGGCGACGACCGTTGTGGGAAGCCCGTCGAAAGCCGCGAGACGAAGCGCAGGCGTGTGCAAAACTTCGCGGGCTTCGGCGCGCCCCGCAGCGGCGTCGAGGACAGCCTGGCGAATTTCCGCCGGGTCGCCCACAGTGCGAAACATAATCTCGGCTTGCGCGTGATCGGCGACAACGTTCGGAGCGCGGCCGCCCGCGATGACGCCGATATTGAGACTGCTCTGGCCGAGGAGCGGATCTTCGGGCAGTGTGATGGAGCGAATCGCTCGCAAGACATCGAGCAGCGAATGGATGGCGGAATGGCCAAGCTCCGGATAAGCGGAGTGTGCGAGTTTTCCGTGCGCGGTGACTTCGAAACGGAGCGCGCCTTTCGAGCCAAGAGCGAGCTGATTTTCGGTAGGCTCGCCGTTGATGAGGAAACGCGCACCGCGCGGATTGACGGCGGCGACTTTCGCGCCGGCGCTGTTGCGCTCTTCGCCGACCACAAAGAGAAGTCCGAAATTTGCCGCGCCGGAATCGAGCAGCTTTTCCGCGGCGGCGACCATCGCGGCGATGATGCCTTTGGCGTCGCAAGAACCACGACCCCAGATGAAATCCGCGTCTTCAAGTGATGGGAAAAAGGGCGGGACGGTGTCCATGTGCGTCGAAAGCGTGACGATAGGTTCGCCCCACGACGCGAAAATATTGTCGCGGTGCGGCTCGACGGCCATGCGTTCGAGGCGGCCGGAAGTGCGCGCGGCGAGAATGGACAACTGGGCGAACAGAAAATCGCCCACGTTTTTCTCGTGGTTGGTCGTCGATTCCATATCGACGAGCGCGCGCGTAAGTTCAAAAAGATGCATGCGAATCCTATTTTTCTGAATGGAACGAACCGAAAGGAAGGAACCGCGACGAAATGGCTCGAGGCTGCTGCCTCTCGATAGCGCTCCATCCGGCTTTAGCTCTGGCCGCAACTGCGGCTATCTAAACGGATGACAGTGGACAGGCCTTGGACCTGTTCCCCAACCGCCGCGGCAACAGCTACCGCTGCGATTTCGGCGGAGTAAAAACTAGCCCCTTTTGCCGCGGTGTCCGAAGCTGATCGGAATTGCTCACCGCGCTACTCATGGCCTCCGCTCCTCTACCAAGAACAAAGATAGTGTAAATGAGAACGCAGAAAGATGCGAGTAGGAATTCAGGTGGTGGCTGAGATTGCGGTGGCACAGCCAATCTTGGCTGTGCGCTGCGCTATGGAATCTCCAAAACCCGCACAGGCAGGATTGCCTGTGCCACCAAAAGCAGATTCCTCCCTACTCTCGGATTGGCAGCTTCGTACGTTGATTTAGGTTATGCGCTAGAGTTCGAGCGGCTTGAGCGGCTTTTCTTGTGAGGCGATCAGCAGTTCGCCGTGAAAAGCGCATTCGGCGGGGCGACGATTGAGAGCTTCTTCCGCAGAAAGGCGCGCGAGATCGGGATTGTTGTTTTCCTGCGAGAGATGCGCGAGGACCAGATAGCGAGCGCGGGCGTCGAAGCCTTCCGGGTCGCAAAGATATTCGCTGACGGCATGATTCGAGAGATGGCCGGTCCGGCTGAGGACGCGTTGCTTGACGACCCACGGATACGGGCCGACCTTGAGCATATCCAGATCGTGATTCGATTCGAGCATAAGACAATCGGCGTCGCGGAGATGGACTTTGACGAGCTCGGGCATGTAGCCGAGATCGGTTACAATCGCCATCTTCGTGCCATTGGTGCGGAACGTGAAGCCGATGGGATCGGCGGCGTCGTGCGGGATTTGGAAAGCGTGAACATCGATATCGCCGATCGAGAAATGCTGGCCAGCTTGAATCGTTTCGAGGGCGTTGAGGCGCTTGCCGAGTGTGTCTGGTAGAGTGCGGCGCAGCGCGTCCATCGTGGACTCCGTAACGTAAAGCGGAGCTTTCCAAAGGCCGAGCATCTGCGGAAGACCGTTGCAGTGGTCGGTGTGCTCGTGGGTGATAAGGATGCCGTCGATGCGGTCGACGCTCAACTCGATGGCGGCAAGCCGGGCGAGCGTCTCGCGTTTGCCGAGGCCGCAGTCCACCAGGAGTCGGGTGCGCTGTGTCTCGAGCAAAGTGATGTTGCCCGAGCTGCCTGACGCCAGTATGGATACCCGCAAGCCGATCGGTTTGCCCTCAATTGCACTACAAAAATCTCACAAACGAATTTTCAGAATGATGGCAGAGCCTTCAGGCTTCGTCAACGATGTTGTGGACCAATCACGTACGGAGCAATGGCGTAGGTAACTGTGACGGAAGCTTCGCGTTCGACCGTGCCTGGCTGTAGTTTGAGCATGGGCATAGCCAATTTGGGAGCCGTCACATCGACCGTCATTAGTTCCCTATCCCTCATCCTAAACCGCCCGGCCGGATTCGTAGAGTTAGACACCGAAACAATTGCTCCAAGTTTAACGCCAGTTTGCGCCGCGGTTTGTTCAGCAACCGTCTTGGCCCTTGCTAAAGCGGCCGCGTAGGCTTGGTCGTCGAGTTTCCGAGGGTCCGCAACGGACCAATCCACGCTTTCGATCTGGTTCGCTCCCGCCGCAACCGCTATGTCCACTATTTTCTGTGCCTCGATGGCGTTGGACTGTATTTGCCATTGCTGCGTCCCGGTGAACGTGGAGGTCTGCGGCTTGCTTCCAAAGCGATCTTCATCGCGCGCCAGGCTCAACGATTCCGTCTCAATCGCATCCTTCGGCACGCCCGCATCCAGCAGTGCTTGCAGAATGCGATTTGCAGTTCGCGTATTTTCGGTGTACGCGGCGTCTTTGGTGGCCGCCTGGTTTTGATAGCCGATTTTCACCGTCGCAGTTTCCGCGGGAACCTCAACTTTTTCCGTTGCGCTGATCTCAATGGTCTTTCGGGGAGAGAGCTCGTTCCCCGTTTGAGCTAGGATGGCGCAGGGAAAAAGTAGCACGGCAATGAGAGTCATCAATTCCGATTTGCTCACGGTCGACCTCCGTCAGAGCTTAGACACCGCAGGAAATAACTCTGTTCCGCTCAGAAACAAAATGCAATCGAAGCGTTGCACGCCGTTTCAATGATTTCAACGGTTGGCAGGGCTCGACCGTCGGCAATCAGCAGGTGAGGCGAGAGCGGTCGAGGGTGAAGCCGTTTAGGGGCCCTAGGACGGTGACGGCGATTTGGTCGGGGCGGAAGAAATCGTGGGCCAGGGATTGCACTTCGGCGAGCGTGACGGTTTCAATGGAGGCCAGGATTTCGTCGAGGGAATAGAAGCGGCCGAAGTAGAGTTCCTGGCGGGCTAGATTTGACATGCGCGAGCTGGTGGACTCGAGGGAAAGCATGAGCGAACCCTTGAGATGATTTTTGGCGCGAGTGAGCTCTTCTTCGCTGACGGGCGATTCTTTCATGGCGCGAAATTCTTTGATGGTGAGATCGATTACCTGGCCGACGGTTTCTTGCGCAGTGCCGGCGTAGACGGTGAACATGCCGGCGTCGGAATAGGGCGTAAGCTCGCTGAAGACTGCATAGGCGAGGCCCTCTTTTTCTCGGATGTTCTGGAAAAGGCGCGAGGACATGCCGCCTCCGAGAAGATTATTGAGGACCGCGGCGGCGAAGCGCGCTTCATGGCCGAGAGGAAGCGCGGGAACGCCGATGCAAACGTGGACTTGCTCGAGGTCGCGCTTGGTTTCGAGATGGATGGGCGCGTGTGTCACGGGAGCGGTGTGATCTTCGAGCGTGCGCGCGGGGCGGAGATCGCCGAACTCGCGCTGGACGAGGTCCAGAACTTTTTCGTGGGAGACGTTGCCAGCGGCGGTGATGACGAGATGATCGGGGGCGAACCAATCGCGGAAACGCTCGACGAGATGTTCGCGATTGAAGCCGCGGACAGTTTCCGGCGTTCCGAGAATGGGGCGGCCGAGAGAATGCTGGGGCCAAAAGCCGCGCGTGAAAATGTCGTGGAGCTGATATTCGGGATTGTCCAGGTCCATCTTGATTTCTTCGAGGACGACCTGGCGCTCTTTTTTCACGTCGTCGGAATCGAACTTGGGCCGGAGAACGAGATCGGCGATGACGTCAAAGGCGATGGGGAGATGATCGTCGAGGACTTTGGCGTTGAAGCAGATTTGCTCTTTCGAGGTGAAAGCGTCGAGCATGCCGCCGACAGAATCCATTTCGCGAGCAATAGCTTCGGCAGAGCGGCGCTCGGTGCCTTTGAAAACCATGTGCTCGATGAAATGAGCGAGGCCATTTTCTTCAGGGATTTCGCGGCGCGAGCCGTTGCGGATCCAAACGCCTACCGAAACCGAGCGCACGTGGGTCATTGTCTCGGTGATGACCACGAGGCCGTTGCCGAGGACATGCTTTTGGATGTCGCGAGTTTCGGTGGCGGTCGCCATGCTTAATTGTGACACAGGCGGCATGGAAAAGCGCACAGACTGAGGTCTGGGCACAGAAGAGTTAGAGGAGCTTCTCGTCAGGATGAAGTTTGCCGTACTCGCTGGTGTAGTGGAGGGGGACGTCGCCGTAGGTGCCTTTTTCCTTCGCGTAGACTTCGCAACTGTCGAAGGGCTTGGAGTAGACGTGAATGCTGACGGCGCGTTGATTAAATTCAGGCAAGTTCAAGACTTGGTGAACGGGTTCGAGAGGATTGACGTGGACGGGGTGCGCTCCATCCATTTCGTAGATTTCCGTTGGAACGATTTTGCAGGTGCCGTGGGCGGCGTCTTTTTGTTCGACGCGAAAATTCTGGATTTTTAAGCGGCCGATGGGAGCGGACATCCAGCAATTCTGATCGCGATGATTATGGATGCGGCTATGCTGGCCGACTTCCCAGCAGATGGTCATGCACTCGAAGAGATCGTTCTTGAAAATGAGATTGCGCGTGTAATTGCCTTTGGAGAAAAAGAGGTACTTGTCGAGCGTTTCGGGCTTAACGGGGTGCTGGATGATGTAGTCCTGGACGGTTTCGAGCGAGAAAGCGCGCTCGGGGATGGCGGCGAGGGATTTGACCCAGTCGGCGATCGTGAGTCGCTCGATGGCGAGTTGTTTTGGCATGGCAGGAAAATTATAACGCTGAACAGTGGAAGCAATGATGTAAAGAAGGAACGAATTAAAGAAACACGATATTCTGTAGGGTGATTCGGTTGAAGAGTAAGAGCTGAGGCAGGGTTCGCGGATAAACTCATGGAACTGCTTGGAAAATCGAAAGAGGAGTTGCGCGAGATGTGCACGGCGATGGGAGAGCCGGCGTATCGCGGCGGGCAGATATACCGCGCGCTGTATGCGGAGCGGAAATTTGCGTTTGAAGAGATGACGAATTTGCCGGCAGCTTTGCGGGAACGATTGGCTAAAGAGATGACGATTACTTTGCCTGTCGTGAAGCAGAGATTTGCATCGAGCGATGGATCGGTCAGGTATTTGTTTGAGTTGGGCGGGGCGGAAAGAGAAAGAGTTTACACCCCGACCCGGTGGGGACAGGCGCCTAGCACGGAGAGCACAGAGAACACAGAGAGGAAAACATCTTTGCGGGCGGCATCCGTTGAGGCGGTGTTTATGCCTAGCGAGGGGCGGCAGACGATTTGTGTTTCGACGCAGGCGGGCTGCGCGGTGGATTGCCAGTTTTGCATGACGGCGCAGTTGGGGTTGATTCGGAATTTGACGGCTGGCGAGATTTTGGCGCAGGTGTTGCTGCCGCTGGAGGAGCACAAGGAGCGGCTGGCGCCGAGAACGAATATCGTGCTGATGGGACAGGGCGAGCCGCTGCTGAACTATGACGCGGTGATGGCGGCGATGCACATTGTGCTGGACAACAACGGAATGGCCATTGCGCCGAGGCATGCGACGCTTTCGACGAGCGGTATCGTGCCAGGAATCGAACGACTGGCGGGCGAAGCGCTGCGGCCGAAGCTGGCGATTTCGCTGAATGCATCGTGCGATGAGCAGCGGGACGTGCTGATGCCGATCAATCGGAAGTATCCACTTCGAGTGTTGCTCGAGGCGTGTGAGAAATTTCCTCGCGGCTCGCGAGAATACGTGACGTTCGAGTATGTGCTGCTGGGCGGGGTGAACGATTCGCCGGAAGATGCGCGGCGCGTGGCGAAGATGATGATGGATCTCGGACGCGTGAAAGTGAATTTGATTCCGTGGAATCCGGGGGCGCTGCCGTTTGCGGAGCCGGATCAAGGGCGCGTAGCTGCCTTTCATAAGATTTTGCTGGATCGGGGCGTGCCGGTGTTCACGCGGTACTCGCGTGGGCGGGACGTGATGGCGGCGTGCGGGCAGTTGGCGTTGACGCAGATTGAGAGAAGTGAGTAGTGGATAGTGAGTAGTTGCTGGTGAGCAGTCGATTGCGGTGGCGGAGCCTATGACGGAACAAGAGGACAGCCAGGATTCATAACGCGCAAACAGCGCTATGGAAAGGAGTTTGGCTGTCCCACCCCCTTGGGGTTTTTCGTAAGCACTCATTCTAGAGATAGATAAAGTGGTTTGTTTTGTATCAGTTTTGCAAGTGTTGATTCCAAATAGCTTGCTTGGGCTGATCTGCACTCAAATGGTGCAAGATTACAGAGCGCTGCACAGGCGTTGCAAATAAGGCACTTAGGCAATACGGAGGCCTCTAAAGCAAAAACGCCAGCAGGATGCTGGCGGTACTCGAAAAACTCACAGTGTTACCTAGCATTACTTATACACCTGAAGTAACTGACAGTCAAGGACCAAAATGGGAAAGTGAAATGATTTACGGCCCGGGATGGAGCGCTGGGTTTTCCTGACAAAGTGAGAAATTCAGGCACCGAAGAAATGACGAGAAGGGGTTAAAGGAACGGGTTCTGGACGCGGAGGTTGTCGAATTTTTGGCCGTGTTGCAGGTCTTCGGTGTAGAGGATACGGCAGTCGGCTTCGAGGGCGGCGGCGACGATGAGGGAGTCGTACCAGGAGAGGGAGAAGCGGCGGGACAGTGCGAGGGCGCGCTGGTAGAGGGAATATGATGAGTGCACCATCAGGAGCGGAGCGAAAGTGATGGCGAGTTTGCGCTCGGCTTCGGCATACGACATCGGCGGATGGAAGCGGCGGAAGGCGACGCTGAAGAACTCCTGCACGACCTGGAAGCTCACGATGCCATGGCCAGAAGCGAAGGCATCTTCGACGAGGCGTATGGCAACGACCTGCTTGGCGGGTTCCGCAGGACTGTCCTCATAGATGAAGATGTTGGTGTCGAGAAAGAACTTAGCGCTCATTCATTTCGTCGCGGGTATAAGGACCGCCAGAATCAATGTGTTTGAGGCGCTCACGGAGGACGCGATGGGCGGCGAGGTTGCGTTGGCGAATGTAAGACGCGAGCCACTCGCGGAAGGCGGCGTTGAGCGTTGTGTTTTCGGACTTGGCAGCGGCGCGGGCTTTTTCGATGAGGTCGGCGTCGGCGCTTAAAGTGATGTTCTTCATGAGCTACAGTGTACACTGGCTCTTGTACACTGACAAGTGTGCACATTTCTGCCGACTCCGAAGCTGGGGCCTGAAAGAATCCTTATTACAGGAGGGTCCGCAAAGGCTGTGTGCGCAATCAGGCCCGCGTCTTTTAAGCAATTAGGGGCGGAGGGCGATGATGGACATCAGGCGGCCGGATTGGGGGCCTTGTTTGCGGTAGGAGAAGAGGAGGTCGGGACGGCAGGCGGTGCAGAGGTCGATGGTGTGGATGTTTTGGGGGCGGAGGCCAGCGGCTCGGAATTGCGAGCGGTTGGCTTTGCGGAGGTCGAGGAGGACGCCTTTGGGAGGGGGTTGGTGGCCGGGGGGCATCATGTTGAGCCACTGGACGGGGTTGGGCTCGTCGCCGGTGCGGAATTCGTCGAAGTAGGTGGGGGCGTCGGGGAATTGGGAGAGGAATTGGGTCGCGACTTCGGTGCCGACTTGGTAGCAGCAGGGGCCGATGCAGGGGCCGATGGCGGCGAGGAGGTCGCGGGGGTTGGTAGCGAAGTGCATTTGCATTTTGCCGATGGTTTTGGCGGCGATGCGGGCGAGGGTGCCGCGCCAGCCGGCGTGGATGGCGGCGATGGCGCGTTTCTTGGGGTTGACGAGGAGGATGGGGACGCAGTCGGCGGTTTGGATGGCTAGGAGGAGGTTGGGGCGGTTGGTGATGCTGGCGTCGCCGCGGCAGGGATCGGATGGGGCGTAGTCGAAGACGTGGATTACGTCGGAGTGGAATTGTTTTAGGGTGACGAGCGGGAGGCCTTCGGCGCCTGCGGCGGTTTGGAAGCGGCGGCGGTTTTCTAGGACGTTTTCGCGGGTGTCCCAGTCGGTGAAGCCGAGGTTGAGGATTTTTTCGTCTTCGAGGGGGCTGGTGCCGCCTGGTGCGGTGGAGAAGGCGTGAATTAGCCAGGGGAGTTTGGAGAGGGCGGGGACTTGGAGGATTTGGACGTGGCCGGACGCGCGGGTGGTGTAGGTACGAGTTGAGCTTAAAGCTTTTCGGGCTGAATGTTTTGGAGATAGCTTCGTCGAAGGCATGAGGCTAACAGTATAGTCGCGGTTGACCGGGGGGATCGTTTTACCCTGTTTTTCCCAGCCACACGACCCGCCATTAGCTCTTTCCGGCCAGCTTTGCTTCCTCCACAGTCCAGCCAGAGCTTAGGCCATTGATTGCCTTGCATAATGATTCGGCGCTCGGTCGGTCAGGAAGAAGTGCACCATTTTCATAAGGCCCCGGGACCGGCGTAAAGCCGTTGAATGTAATTGCTCTCTTCATTTTGCCTCCGAAGCTCCGAATCCCGGTGGGGGCAGGCGCCTCTGCCATGCCCCTCTACGACCTAGCCGCAGTCAGGGTTTACATACCATTTGTATCTGCACAAGCTGTCTGTTGTGACTTGATGGCCTGCCTTCTCGAATCTTTGACGAAGCTCATCAACGTGTGAAAATCCGCAGAGAACGAGGATGTTTTTGACTTCATCCGCCTTTGTAAGCGTGCGCCAGAGCATGTATTCTTCACGGATTCCATCCGACAATACTCGCACAACCCTGGAGCTGATCGGAATGCCGCGGCTAAAGACCGGTTCGTGACGTTCACGTAGTTGCTCGTTGGTTATTCCCAGAACTTCGCGAGCCGTCAGCGACATTTCAATTGGTTGCCAACGGATGTCCAGTGATCTCGCAACGGATTTGGCTATGGCGTCTTTCTCTAGGTAAGTCTCTTCGCCTATGAATTCGATTTGGTGTTCGGACACTACTGCCCGTAGTAGTTTCTCGAATTCAGATTTTTCTTCTGCTGTTCGCCTGCCGTCAAAAGCCTGAATTTCATGGTCTATGCCGAGAATGTAGACGTTGTGTGTCATAACTTTGGATTTTACCTGCCGACCATCCTAAAAGGCAGAGGCCTTGCCACCACAGAGTGTAATTGCATGATGAAGAGCCTTGACAAACCGCTCGGCGTAGGGTGAGGGAAGCTGCCAATCCAGAACGGTAGTGGGCATTACGAGCGCTGGTGCCCACCATCTATCGTCTCCGGCCTGACCTACCGATGGCGTTTTGTCCGTAGTGTGCACACCGACCATGCTCACGGGGTCTCCGAGATAATCATGAGAGATAACACGGGATATAAGCGAAGTTGGGTCAAGGTCTCCGAAATTCACCTGGCTCGTGGAGCGGTCTGTGGTCCTCGAGCCCTTGCTGGTTTCTTCCACGGTTTCATAGACGAAAGCCACCTGACAGCCATTCACTTCAGGCATTAGGTTATTGTCGGGAGATGTCGGTTTCCTCATTTTTCCCTGGGTAAAGTGTATTGCCCTCGCCATCATCGAGTGTGTTTTGAATCCAGCGCAGCGTTTTCAGAATTTCGGGGCTAGTCTTGGGTGCAGGGTGGGGATGCTTAGGCGCACCCAACGATTCATCGTCCATGATGTCTAGAACATCTGCAACTTGCAGGGAATCGGGGTAGCCAGCCAGCGGGCGATAGCGCAACTCTTTATCCTGCCGGACCATCAAATCTGCATCGATGTGCTTACCAACCTTATCCAACATATAGATACATCCGTCACTCATTTGCCCGCCCGGCTTCTCCGTGCCGTCATTCCAGACCAAAGCTTCACGACAGTGTGCTGTGAGTTGGTGGCCTCTGTACTCAATGATGTAGGTTTCACCCTTGCGCGCGCGAACGTAGTAAGACGGTGGTGGCGGTGGCAAAGTCGATGGTTTGCCGCCACAAAGATTTACTGCGTGACGAAATGCCTCGGCAAACTGGTCTCCATACCCCGGATGCCCAAAAAAGAATACGATTTCGGAAACACTCTCGTGTTTCCCGGTCGTGGAAATTTTGACAGACAACGTCTTCCGCTTGTTTGTTGTCAAAGCCCCAAAGATCCCGAGATCCTCTTCCCCAGGTTTTACAGGACTCTCAGATTTGTCCTCTGAATCCCGATGAAAGACTACAGTAGTCGGATCAATATCGCTGAGATTGAAAAAATATTCGCCGCTCCCCCCTCCGGCACCCTCATCTCTGACAGTGAAGTGAACGCTGCAGCCAGAAAAGTCGGTTAATTCAGCGGAGAATGTTCCGCCTTCCGGCAGGTGACTCGCCCCTTCATCGCGTAAAGAATTGTGCATCCACTGCAACGTATCCTTTAACGACGACTTTGAAAATGAAGGGGTTGCTTCTGCATGCGTTGTTTCCGACTTGATCGGTTCATGCCTTGTTTCGGACTTGACCGGCTCGGTCTCATTTGGCAAATCCTGGAGCTTCGCGGATTTTTCCGAAAGCAAACGCTGGGCATCATTAATTGGAAGTGCAAAATTGAGACTCTCGCCGCCTTCGAGAAACAAAGAGTTAATCCCGACAACTTCGCCAGACATGTTAAACAGTGGACCGCCGCTGCTGCCATGCGAGATTGGTGCAGTGATCTGCAAAAGCTTTTCATCTCCCTTTTCATCGCTTCTGATTCCGCTCAAGATTCCGTTTGAAACCGTCAATTCAAGTCCTTCTGGATTGCCGATTGCCACGATTTCTTCGCCGACTTGAAGGGCGTTTGAGTCGCCCAGCGTCAGGGTTGGGAAGGCTTTGCCATGAATCTTGATAAGCGCCAAATCGTGGAACTTATCGGTCGCAAGTACTCCGTCAACGGGCAAGATTGCGCCATCCGCGAATTTAACTACACCCACGTTGCCCTTCGCGATGACGTGGTAGTTCGTCACGATCACGCCGTCCGCGCTGACAAGGAAACCAGTGCCCTGCGCTATCGGTTTATCGTTGTTCGGCCGTGACGATGGTTACGATCGCTCCCTTCGCAGCTTTGGCTATCGACGGAATGTCCTTCCGGAGGTGGTGCCGATTGTCCGGCAGCGACTTGGGAGAAGAAGAAAACGGCAAGAAGAGTTCTTTTCACAATTCGATTCACCATGCCCTTAATCCTTTGAATGGCCAATTCTTCGGAAATCAGATGCCCCTGATGGGCGAGACTGCCGGAAACTGGAAAATTGGTGTCGGTTTCAATGATCGCTGTTGATGTGCTTTCTGACTATGGTACTTATCTCAAAGAGTTAATATGAGGGGACGTTTCCGGTAGTGGCAAATTTGCGGCGTACTATACTGGCGGTGTGACTGGTGGCGACGGAGGAAAGACAAAAGCAGATTCCTCGCTTCGCTCGGAATGACAATTTGGGTGGGGCGGATACGGGCGGCGATTGAGCGGAATGGGGAGTCGTTTTTGGGGCCGGCGTTTATGACGGAGGAGTGATGCAGACATTTTTGAAAGATGTTCAGTACGCCTTGCGGATGCTTCGTAAGAACTTCCTGATGACTGCGGTGATCGTGGCTTCGTTGGCGATTGGAATTGGCGCTAACTCCGCCATCTTCAGCGTGGTGGATGCGCTGCTGTTGCGTCCGCTGCCCTATCCCCATCCGGAGCGGCTGGCCGCGGTGTGGCTGCATTCTCCGGCAATTGGAATTCTGCGCGACTGGCCATCGCCGGGCGAGTACATCGATGTCCAGAACGAGAATCATTCCTTTGAAAAGATGGCGCTGGCGCAGGGCCGGGCCTTTGTGTTGACGGGCCGCGAACAGCCGGAGCGGATTTTTGGAGCGCGTACGCAGTCCAGCCTGTTGGAGATGCTCGGGGCAAAACCTCTACTTGGCCGTTTGCTGCTGCCGGACGAGGACAAGCCCGGCAAGCCGGATGTGGCGATTCTCAGCGAGCGAATCTGGAAACGTCTGTTCAACGCAGACCCAGGGATCGTGGGTAAGACCATTGTGCTGAACGGCAACCCGTTTATCGTCGCGGGCGTGTTGCAGCCGGGCTTCGCGCTCACCGACGAAGTGATGCCGTCGGAAACGCCGATGGACAAGATGGATATCTTTGCGCCGCTGCCGCTGGGAGCCGATGCGGCGAAAAACAGGGGCGACGAAAACTACAACATTATGGTGCGGCTGAAGCCAGGCGTTTCGGTAAAGCAGGCGCAGGCAGACATTGAAGTGATCGCCAGCAGGATTCGCGAGAAGGACAAGCGCGGCGCCAGCTTCGGCATGCACGTGGTGGGGCTGCAGGAACAGGTGGTTGGTGACGTGCGCCGGGCGCTGCTGGTGCTGCTCGGGTCGGTGGGGCTGGTGCTGTTGATCGCTTGCGCCAACGTAGCGAACTTGCTGCTGACACGCGCGGCAGGGCGAGAAAAAGAAGTGGCGATCCGCACGGCTTTAGGAGCTGGATGGCAGCGGATCGCGCGGCAGCTATTCACGGAAAGCGTTCTTCTCGGACTTCTTGGCGGTGCGGCGGGACTGCTGGTGGCGCAGCTGAGTATTTATCTCGTGCGCACAATGAATCCCGGGAATATTCCAAGATTGGAGGACATCGCCATCAATGGGGGCGTTCTGATTTTCACGCTTTGCGTTTCGCTGGCGACTGGCATTCTGTTCGGCGTGGCTCCGGTGTGGCGGGCCGTCAAAGTGGATTTGAACACTTCGCTGAAGGCCGGCGGGCGCAGCGGGCAGAGCGACGGCGGTTTGCACCTCAGAAGGCACAGTTTGCGGGGGTTGCTGGTCGTTTCGGAGTTAACGCTTTCCCTGATGCTCTTGATCGGAGCCGGGCTGCTGATTCGCAGCTTCGTGCGATTGCAAAGCGTGCCGCCGGGGTTCACCACCGATCATGTGCTGACGATGGAGGTGGCCGCCACGGGCCCGAAGTACCGCGAGGATAAGCCGGTGGTCAATCTCTACAAAGAGTTCGAGAGCCGCGTCGCGCACCTGCCGGGCGTCGTGTCGGAAGGCGTGGTTTCGGCGCTACCGCTCACAGGTGAGGTAGGCTGGGGACAAATCAACGTGGAGGGCTATGCCCCTCCCCCCGGGCAGGAATTGCAAGTGGATATTCGAAGCGCGGGCACGGACTATTTTCGGACGATGGAGATTCCACTGCGCAAAGGCCGATTTTTCACCGAGGATGATACGGCGGACAAGCCACAGGTGGTGATCATCGACGAGAAATTCGCACAGCGGTTCTGGCCGAACAGCGATCCCATTGGAAAACACTTGTGGTTCGACCCCAAGAAGCCGATCACGATCGTGGGAGTGGTGGGGGTGGTCAAGCAATACGGCCTGGAGACGGATGGCAAGATCGCGACTTATTTTCCGCAACAGCAACAGACTCGCGAACTAGGATGTTTCTGGCGGTGCGCACGTCATCGGAAGCGGCAGGGCTGGCTTCGGCGGTGGTGAGCGAAATCCACGCGGTCGATCCGGACGTGGTGGTTTACGGAATCCGGACGATGCAGGATCGCTTGTACGATTCGCTGGCGCGGCAGCGCTTTTCGAGCACCATGCTGGGCGCGTTTGCGGCGTTCGCGTTGTTGCTGGCTGCCATCGGTCTCTACGGCGTGATGTCGCATCTGGTGACGCAGGGCACTCACGATATCGGCGTGCTCGTGGCGCTGGGCGCGCGGCCGGGGAACATTGTCGGTCTGGTGGTGCGGCAGGGGATGGAATTGGCAGGTATTGGAATCGTGGTGGGTCTTGCGGCTGCCGCGGCGCTGACTCGCGTGATGGCTAGCTTGCTGTTCGGAGTGAGTGCGACCGACTGCGCTTACTTTCGCTGCTGTACCTGCGTTGTTGGCAGCGGTGGCGTTTGCGGCTACCGCGATTCCGGCATGGCGGGCGACGAGAGTGGATCCGATGGTGGCGCTGCGAGAGGAATAGCGGCACTACTTGCGACCAATGACAGGGAGATAGGAAAGGATGGAAAAAGCAGATTCCTCGCTCCGCTCGGAATGACAACTGTCCGTGGCGGCGACGCTAGCAGAGAGCACCAGGAGAAGTTGGAAGCAAGTAACGTGAGGTAAAAACCGGAGCCTCAGGTCGTGCGCACTCTTGCGGGACGTTGGTGATAGTCTTTTCGGTGTGGCCAAGCTAACGGATGAAGAGCTCCGCCGTCCGTCTGACTTCTATGCCAGGCGGAGCGGCGAATTACGCAGCGCGGCGGAGGAAAGCGCGGCGCGCTATTCGCGATATACACAATTTTTGGCCCTGATGGGATTGTTGGTTTGCGGGCTGCTTTACGAGTCTGTGATTGCGAAGCATCTTCCCTTTTGGCCGACCATTCTCGTGGTCGCTGCGGGCAGCGTGGGTGGTACAGCGCCGCCATCGATGTCATCTCAAGTCGGTAGAACTCCACAGCCTCCTTGAATATTACGAGAAGGGATCCGCGCGACTCACGCGGAAGTGGGATTCGCTCGACGGCGGCGACAGGTTTGAAGAGCCGGAACATTTTTATGCAGAGGACTTGAGCCTTTTCGGACGGGGTTCGCTTTATCAACTACTCTGTTCGGCGCGCACACACATAGCGCAGCAAACCCTCGCCAGTTGGATGAAATCACCCGCAGATCGGGACGAGATTCGCGGAAGGCAAGAAGCAATTGCGGAATTGAGGCCACGTCGAGACCTGCCTGAATCCGTTGTAGCCGCGGGCGCCATCAAGGCGGGCGATTTTCGACCCGAGTTTTTCAAGATGTGGGTCGCCGAACCTCGCGCGGATTTTCCGGCTTTGGCTCCTCTGGCGGCTTTTATCCTGGCACTTGCGGCTATCGCGGCACCTTTTTTGTTTTGGTCCGGATTCGTGAACGGGCAAGGATTTTGGTCGATTTTCAGCGTTCTAGTCCTCATGGATGTTCTATTCGCACCCAGTTTGCGAAGCCGAGTCAAAGTTCTGCTGGAATCACTTCCGACGCTGGCTATCGAACTGCCGATCCTGCGTGAATTGCTGGAGATCGCGGAGCGGGAACGGTTTTCCTGCACAAAACTCAAAGCACTGACTGACCGGCTGAGCCAAAGCCGGCCGGCGGCTTCGGGCCAAGTGAAGCGATTGCTACGGCTGACTCGTTTGGCAGAACAACGCGAGAAAGAATGGTTCGCCTATCCATCGTTTTGCCTTCTGTGGGGGACCCAGTTTGCGATGGCGATCGAAAGGTGGCGCCAGCTTCATGGTGCACAATTGCTCGAGTGGATGGCGAGCCTCGGAGAATTTGAGGCACTGATCTCCCTTTCGACCTACTCCTACGAGCATCCTGAAGACACATTTCCAGAGCTAGTGGAGGAGGGACCGGTGCTTGAGTGCGAGGGGCTCGGACATCCACTTCTCGAGGAAAGCGCGTGTGTACGGAACGATCTCCAGCTCGGAGGCGCCGTGCGCTTTCTGATCGTGAGCGGATCGAATATGTCCGGCAAAAGTACCTTTCTCCGCGCGATAGGAGCCAACGCAGTTTTGGCGTACATGGGGGCGCCTGTTCGCTGCGCGAAACTGCGGTTATCGTCACTGGCTATCGGCGCGGCAATACGAATGCAGGATTCAGTGGTCGATGGCCGGTCGCATTTCCTTGCAGAGATGCAGAGATTACGGCGCATGATCGAAACAGCAGAAGATGCGCCGCTGCTGTTCCTGGCCGATGAAATCATGAGTGGCACGAATTCGCATGACCGGAGGATTGCAGCTGAATGGGTGATGCAGGCCTTGATGCTTCGAGGAGCGATCGGCGCGATAACTACTCACGATCTCGCCTTGACGGAGATTGCAACCAATGGTTTGCCTGGACGCAATGTATGCTTTGAGGATTCGGGCGAGTTCGGCAGCCTGTCTTTCGACTATAAGCTTCGTCAAGGAGTGGTGAAACACTCAAACGCGTTGAATATTGCGCATCTGCTGGGTATCGATACCGCTGCTCAGCACAAGTGAACAGACCGAGTGATTGGAATGCCAATCGTGCGGGGGCAAACGTTGGAGATGGCGGTCTGAACGCAGTGAACTGAGAGAGACGGAGGTGGGTGGATATGGGATGGAAATTGGTGGTTGCAGCGGTGGGGGTGATTGGAGTTGCGGTGAGTGGGGTGGGGTGGGCGCAGCGCGCTGAATCCGCGGACGGATTGCGGGCGGGGTCCGGCTCGGCAGCGGGAACCTTCGATACGTCGACGCCGCAGAACGAGAGTGACCAAACTGCGCGCGCGAAGATGATCACGGCGATGGTGGGCCGACTGGAGTTGGAGCGGTATAAGGCCACGATTAAGGGGTTGACAGAGTTTGGGGATCGGCGGCAGGGGACGGACCGAAATCGTAAGGCGGTGGATTGGATCGAGGCACAACTGAAGAGTTATGGGTGCACGAACACGCAGCGGATTAAGTATGACTATGAGCCCGGGCCGCCGCGGGCCCGGCGCACACCGCCGCCTCCGGGGCAGACACC
Source organism: uncultured Acidobacteriota bacterium (assembly GCA_963718945.1). GTDB lineage: Bacteria > Acidobacteriota > Terriglobia > Acidiferrales > UBA7541 > Acidiferrum. The sequence continues at coordinate 626,860 of CAVRAJ010000007.1, forward strand.
GGTGGCGGTTGGAGGCGGACGGCCTAGAGGGAATCGCGTGCCGACAGGGGTAAATACCGATCCGAACAAACAGCCGGATGAGAAGTTGCGCGCGCTGGACTCGCAACCATCGACGCCGGGGGCGCGCGAAGAAGTTTATTGCACGAAGATTGGAACGAGCCATCCCGAGGAGATGTACATCATTGGCGGACACATGGACGGCATTGGATGGGGAGAGGCGGCGAATGACGATGGGTCGGGGACAGCTCTGGTGATGGAAGTGGCGCGTGTGCTGAGCAGTCCAGACGTGAAGACGGAACGGTCGGTGCGATTCATCTTGTGGAACAACGAGGAGACAGGACTGAATGGCAGCAAAGCATACGCGGAACAGCGACAGAGTTTACAAGGGAAAGAGGAACCGGCAGGCTCGGGGCGTTACCCGGAGCCGAAATGGCTGGGAATGATTACGCACGATATGATGATGTTCGATCATGGGATGCCGCGGGCGGATGGAACGGTGAGCAAAGAGCAGCGGCCCGAAGCGGACATCAATATTGAGTTTCAGTCGAACTCGAAGTTTGCGGCAGAGTCGCAGGCTTTGGCGTGGGTGCTCGAGCGATCCAATGAAAAGTACGCGACGGATTATCCGGCTAGCGTGAGCAGCCACATGACAAATACGGATTCGAGTTCGTTCATGGACGCTGGTTCCTTCGCTTAGCGTGCGGGAAAACGAGCGTGGGACGCAGATTGGAAACGGATGGGATCCGCAATGGCACCAACCGACGGACGTGTACAAGACATACTCGGATGCGGATTTTCGGCTGGGGTTGACTGCGACGCAAACAACGCTGGCGGCGGTTGCGGAACTGGCGGGCGCGAGAGTGGAGAAGTAGTTTTGGCGAGGGCACGCGGGAGCATTGGCAACGCGCAGACATATAAAAACCAGGAATAAAGCAGATTCCTTCCGACAAGGTCGGAACCTTCGGTCGCTACGCTCGGAATGACAATCGAACCGCAGCGTTTAGCCAAGGTCAGATGAAAGTGCGGGCGCGGCGGAAAGAAAGAGGGCACGATGTATCGTGCCCCTACAAGACACACCGAAGACGGGCGCGTTGCAGTGTCACCGCGAGGAGAGACATTGATTATTGGGATGGGAGTGGATTTGGCGGAGGTGGAACGGATTCGTGGCGCGATTGAGCGGCATGGGGAGCCGTTTTTGCGGCGGGTGTATACGGGAGCGGAGAGGGAGTATTGCGAAAAATTCAGGAACAAGTATGAGAGGTATGCGGGGCGGTTTGCGGCGAAAGAGGCGGCGATGAAAGCGTTGGGGACGGGATGGAGGCGCGGGGTGCGGTGGGTGGATTTTGAAGTGGTGCGGGAGAAGGGCGGGCGGCCGACGATCCGGTTGGATGGAGCGGCGCGGAAGATTGCGGAGGAGTTGGGGGTGAAGAGGATTGCGCTGAGCATTACGCATACGGAAGTGCAGGCTTTGGCGCAGGTGATTTTCGAGAGTTGAGAGACGAAACTCGAAAAACGAAATTCGAAATACGGAAGAGAGAATTTTACACAGAGGACTCAGAGAACGCAGAGGTCACGGAGAATTCGGAGCAAGATGATGCGGGCTCGCCTAGCAGGTAGTTCCCTTCTTCGGATGTAACTGCAACATCTAGCCATTCATTTGACGGATAAATTCCTGGGACTTGGACGCGCAGATAGTTTGAGGATAGGGCGGGGGTGTATTCGGTGCGTTGGTGGCCGCTGCCTAGGTGTTCAGTGTCCGCGGATTCGGCGCGATGGAGGGTTAGGACGCGGAGTGTGCGGTTGATTTGGGAGTGGCGGAAGGCGGCGGATTTGGCTTCGGATAGGGCGCGGAGTTCGCGGGCGCGGCGTTTGATGATAGGGGTGGGGACTTGATCGGGCATAGCGGCGGCTTTTGTGCCGGGGCGGGGGGAATAGGAGAAGACGTGGAGGTAGGTGAAGGGGAGGCGCTCGATGAAGGATAGGGTGGCCGTATGGTCGGATTCGGTTTCGCCGGGGAAGCCGGCGATTACGTCGGCCCCGATGGCGGCGTTGGGGAGGCGGGCGTGGATGAGGTCGACACGGCGGGCGTAATGTTCAGCGCGGTACCAACGGTGCATGGCGGCCAGGATGCGGTCGGAGGCGGATTGCAGGGGCATGTGGAAGTGCTGGGCTATACGGTCGGTTTTGGCGAAGAGGTCGATTAGGTCTTGGGTGACGTCTTGGGGTTCGATAGAGCTGATGCGGAGGCGGTCTAGTTGAGTTTCGTCGAGGATGCGGCGGATTAGGCCGAGGAATTCTACGCGCGGGGTGAGGTCGCGGCCGTAGGTGCCTAGGTTGATGCCGCTTAGGACGATCTCGCGGGCGGGGGAGTGCACAGCCAGGATTGGCTGTGGCACTTTTGCGTTCGCGGGCTCGGATGCAGGATGTTCTGCGGTGAGCGCTTGAATTTCGCGGATGACGGAGTCTGGCGGGAGGCTGCGGGACTTGCCGCGGACGTAGGGGATGACGCAGAAGGAGCAGCGGTTGTTGCAACCGTCTTGGATTTTCAGGATGGGGCGGGTGTGGTGGAATTCGCCGCCTTGGATGGGGGCGGAGAGGAATTCGGGATGGGCAAAAATGTCGCCGGTGAGGATGGGAGCGAGGTGTGAATTCGCAGCAGCCGGCGCCATAGGAAAAAGCAGATTCCTCGCTCCGCTCGGAATGACAGTTTGTTCTTCAGGTGCGCGAACGAGGGCGGCGAGCGGGGCAAGCCCCGCCCGTACAAAGGAAGGGAACGGGACATCGACAAAATCTGGGATCAATGCGGCGGTGGGGACGAGATTGTTTGAATCGCGGGACGAGGAGTTGGAGGAGAGCGAGTCAACGAGCTTGGGGATTTGGGGTTTGTGGGAATTGCCTACGACCCAAGTGACGCCAGGGAGGGCGGCTAATTCTTCGGGGGCGCGCTGGGCGTAGCAGCCGGTGACGATTACGCGGGCGGCGGGATTTTGGGCGTGGATTTTGCGGATCGCGTCGCGGGCTTGAGCGTCGGCGGCGGCGGTTACCGTGCAGGTGTTCAGGACGACGATTGCGGCGGCTGAAGAATTGGAGGCGGGGGTGCAGCCGCGGTCGAGAAGCTGGCGTTCTAGGGCGGCGCCGTCGGCTTGCGTGGCGCGGCAGCCGAATTGTTGGATGTAGAAGGTGGACATTTGATTTGCGAAACGACGAAAGACTTCAGGAAAAAGATTTTACACAGAGTTCACGGAGTTCACAGAGGGCGCGGAGAAGAGGAAGATGAGTGCGCTTCCGCGAAGCATCCGCGCCCTTTGGACGGAGGGTAGGATAACCGGATTTTGGGATCGCCGGGAAGAGGAACTGGGCGGACGGCATTGGACTGAGGCGGAATGCGCAGCGTAAGAACGGTCACCCCCGGAACGGTGACCCTACAGCCTCGCGTACGGCGGCTTTACTCGGCGAGAGGAGGCCGCTACAATCGGTGGCTGAGAATGTGTGCTCTGCGGCGTCACCCCTCTGCGCTTGAAAACCCCAAGATCTCGGTTGTGATTCCTGTTTACAACGAGAAAAACACGATCGAGGAAATTCTGCGGCGCGTTCTGGAGACGGGACTGCGCAAGGAAATCGTCATCGTGGATGATTGCTCGACGGATGGAACGCGGCAATATTTGGAAAGCATGATACAGCGACAAGCGAGCGGCGAAACCTGGGCGCCGGCGCATGATGGGGGCGATCCGGTGGACGTGCGGGAGTTGCGGATTTTCTTTCAGACACAGAACCAGGGCAAAGGGGCGGCGCTGCGGCGGGGATTTGCGGAGGCCAGCGGCGACATCGTGCTGGTGCAGGACGCGGATTTGGAGTATGACCCGAAAGATTATCCGACACTGCTCGGGCCAATAATTGATGGGCGGGCGGACGTGGTGTTCGGGTCGAGATTTCTTGGCGGACCTCAGCGGGTACATTATTTCTGGCACTACGTGGCGAATAAGATGCTGACGCTGCTCTCCGATTTGATGACCAATCTGAAGCTGACGGACATGGAGACGTGCTACAAGGTGTTCCGAAAAGAAGTGTTGCACGGGATCAAGCTGAAGTCGAACCGGTTTGGGTTCGAGCCGGAAATTACGGCGAAGATTTCCAAGGGCAAGTGGCGGATTTACGAAGTGCCGATCAGTTACGCGGGGCGGACGTACGAGGAGGGCAAGAAGATTACCTGGAAAGACGGCGTGCAGGCGCTATGGTGCATTTTTCGATACAAGATTGGAGATTAGGGGGAAGCGAGTGCTGGGTAGTGAATCGTGCCGAGCACAGGCACGGTGTTTTCTTGGCATCGTTAAGAATGAATGTTGAGCCGGAAGCCGGAAGATAATCAAACAAAATTTGTTTTGTGATGTCCGCCCCGTCCAGACTTGGGCAGCGGACTAGTGTGAAGCGGCTTCGGAGTAGCCGTGGGGGTATTTTTGTTTCCAAGACCAAGCGGATGTGATGATCTCTTCGATTGAAGAGTGCTGGGCTTCCCAGCCAAGCGTGCGGCGGAGTTTGTCTTTGCTGGCGACTAGCACGGCGGGATCGCCGGGGCGGCGTGGCGAGAATTTGCGGGGAATTTTGCGTCCGGTGATTTTTTCGGCGGCGTCGAGGACTTCGAGGATGGAAAAGCCGCGGCTATTTCCGACGTTGAACGCTTCGCCGGAGATTTTTTCTATGGCTTCGAGCGCGCGGACGTGGGAGTCGGCGATATCGAGCACATGGATGTAGTCTCGGACGCAGGTTCCGTCGGGAGTGGGATAGTCCGAGCCGAAGACTTCCACCTGGGGAATGACGCCCATTGCGGCATCGAGAACGCGAGGAATGAGGTGAGTTTCGACGCGATGGGCCTCGCCACGCTCGGCGGAGGCACCGGCGGCGTTGAAATAGCGGAGAGTGGCGTAGTGCAGGCCGGTGTAGGCGCGGTAGTCGGAAAGGATTTCTTCGAAGCGAAGTTTGGACTTGCCGTAGGGATTGATGGGATTTTTGGAATGATCTTCGGGGATGGGGACGGTGCGAGGTTCGCCATAAGTGGCGGCGGTGGAAGAGAAGATGAGTTTTCTTACGCCGTGGCGAGTTACGGCGTCGAGAAGATTGACGCCGCAGGCAATGTTGGCAGCGTAGAAGGTGCTGGGTTCGCGGACGGACTTGGCGACGAGGGCTTCGCCTGCGAAATGCATTACCGCGTCGATCTTATGCTTCGAGAAGACTTCGTCGATTTGCGAGCGAACGCCGAGATCGACGCGGCAGAAAATCGCTTTGGGAGGGACTGCAGCGGAGTGGCCCTCTTGAAGATTATCGAGGGCGACGACTTGGTAGCCGCGGGCTAGGAGAACTTCCGCGCAGATGCTGCCGATGTAGCCCGCTGCTCCGGTGACGAGAACGTTCAAGGAAGTGACCTCTCTTTTGGATGAAAATTGTCCGCGCGCACACGCAACTGCCCAAACCATTCAACTACTAAAACTATCAGGATGGAGAGGCGTTGTCAGCGAGGAATTGGGGAAGAATCAGAGGGGAAGAACGTTCCACCTCAGGAGGCGGAGTCAACAACGGCGCGGAAACGGAACGGCGACAGCGTGAAAGAGTGGATGAGATGCTCGTCAAGAATAGGGACTAGGGCTGCGACATGCGGCGCTGGAAGGTCAGAAGGATCAAATCGGCGCGGCGGCGGACGCCAAATTTGCTGAGCAGATTGGAGACGTGAAATTTTACGGTGCGCTCGGCGATGTTGAGCTTGCTGGCGATTTCCTTGTTGGAGAGATTCTCGAGAAGTGAATCAAGAACCTCCTGCTCGCGGCGACTGAGATTGGTGACGGAATCCGTTTTGAGGCGGCGGCCTTGACTGGTGAGGACAGAATCCACGAAGCCGGAAAGGACGGAGCGGGGAACCCAGAAACCGCCGTTGGCGACGAGCGGCAGCGCGCGGGTCAACTGATCGCGAGCTTCGGTGTAAGTGAGAAGACCCTTAACGCCGAGACGCAAGAGTTGATAGCTGTTAGCGTCGGTGTGCTGTTCGCCGACGACGATGAGGCGCGCTTCGGGATGGCGTTCGAGAATGTTGGCCAAAAGAGCGCCAGTAGCGGGGCGCGCGGCGTGCCCGTCAATGACGTAAACCTGCGCGACCGGCGGCTCTAGATTGCGCATATCGGGCGCGAGCGTGGATTCGAGCTGCTTGACGACGACTTTGAATTGAGCCTTCGACAAGACGCGTTCGAACTCGCTCAGCACCAGGGGATGCGGCGACAGAACACAGACCGTCAGTTTTGAACTTGCACGCTTGGTAGCCACTATGAGCCAGCGTAGTGAAAACTGTCCCAAGGGGCAAGTCTCTTGGCATGGTCCTGTTCTCGAATTGTTACGTGACAGGTAGGGTGCTTTTCCGGTGGGGGCCGAGGGGAGGATTCTTGAGGAGAACGTCCACGATGCGCTCCGCAGCATGGCCATCCCAGAAGGGCGGAATGCGGCCCGGCTTGCCTTTTCCGGTGAGGATGGCTTGCGCGGCGGCGATGATTCTTGCGGGATCGGTTCCAATGAGTTGGTTCGTGCCTTCGGAAATCGTGATGGGGCGCTCGGTGTTTTCGCGGAGGGTAAGGCAGGGGACGCCGAGAGCAGTGGTTTCTTCCTGAATGCCGCCGGAATCGGTCAGAACGATGGTGGACTTGCTTAGCAGGCAAAGAAAGTCGAGGTAGCCGATAGGCGAGATTAGTTTTAGCTGAGGATGCGTCTTGATGCCAGCCTGCGCGAGGCGCTGCTGGGTGCGAGGATGGACTGGAAAGATGACGGGAACCTGGGCAGCGATGGAATCGATGGCGCCGAGGAGCGCCGCGAGTTTTTCCGTGGAATCGACGTTCGAAGGACGATGCAGCGTCAAGACGCCGAAGCGTTGCCAGTCCGCGCCCTTTTTCAGTCCGAGATCATCGCCAATGCTTGATTTTTGGGCGATGGGAAGAAAGTGGCGGAGCGAATCGATCATGACGTTGCCGACGAGGTAGATGGACTCGCGGGGACGGCCTTCCTTAAGGAGATGGTCGATGGCGTCTTTTTCGGTGACGAAGAGATAGTCGGCGAGGGCATCGGTGAGGATGCGGTTGATTTCTTCGGGCATGGAGCGATCGAAACTGCGGAGGCCAGCTTCGACGTGGGCGACCGGAATGCCGAGCTTCACGGCGGCAAGCGAGACGGCAATGGTGGAGTTTACATCGCCGACGACGAGAACGAGGTCCGGCTGGCGCTCGATTAAAACGGGTTCGACGCGCTTGAGGACCTCCGCAGTTTGCGCGGCATGGGAGCCGGAACCGACTTCGAGGTTGACGTGCGGCGTGGGAATGCCCATTTGGCGAAAGAAAATGTCGGAGAGAGCTTCATCGTAATGCTGGCCGGTGTGGACAAGGATGGGGTCGATCTCCGAGTGGCGCTGCATCTCGCGCATGAGCGGAGCAATCTTGGGGAGATTGGGGCGCGCTCCGACAATATTGATAATTTTTAGGCGGCGGCTCATGAAATGGTCGGATGTGACGACGAGCAGAAGTATAGCATTTGAGTTTGGGCGGTTCGGGGCGCTGGAATGACCGTTCGCGCCAAAAAAGCACTAGTTCGCTGCAAGACGTTCGATTCCGGGCTGGAACCTGCGTAAAATAGGGATGCACCCCCAGGCGCGGCCTTCTCTGCTGGTGTCCCCAAATCAAGAGGAAGTCGGATAAGGAGTGGCGGGTTCCCTGAAAATGCGTAACTTGAACCATTCGGCGAAGGCTCTGCGAGAGTTGCTCTCGGAACGGATCCTTGTGCTCGACGGAGCCATGGGGACGATGCTGCAACAGCGGCATCTGACAGCCGAGGATTTTGGCGGGGCGGCGCTGGAGGGTTGCAATGAAAACCTGGTGCGAACGCGGCCGGATGTGGTGCTGGACATTCATCGGAAGTATTTCGAGGCGGGCTCGGACATTGTTGAGACGAACAGCTTCGGCGGAGCGCCGATTGTTTTGGCCGAGTATGGGCTAGCGGCGGACACGCATCTGTTAAATCGGCGCGCGGCCGAATTGGCGCGGCAGGCGGCGGATGAATTCAGCACGGCGGGAAAGCCGAGGTTTGTTGCAGGGTCGGTAGGACCGACGACGAAGGCTATTACGGTGACGGGAGGCGTGACGTTTGAGGGGCTGGGCGAGGCATATTACGCGCAGGCAAAGGGATTGGTGGAAGGCGGCGTGGATTTGCTGCTGGTGGAGACTTGCCAGGACACGCGGAATATCAAGGCGGCGCTGCTGGCGATTCAGAGACTTTCAAGAGAAATCGGAATGCAGATTCCGGTGATCGTGTCGGTGACGATTGAGCCGATGGGAACCATGCTGGCGGGGCAAACGGTCGAGGCCATGTGGGCGTCGCTGCGGCATGCGAAGCCACTAGCATTTGGAATGAACTGCGCCACGGGACCGGAATTCATGACGGACCATATTCGAACTTTGAGCCAGCTTTCGAGCGAATTTGTCTCGTGCTATCCGAACGCTGGGCTGCCCGATGAAGAAGGAAAATACTTGGAGACGCCAACTTCGCTGGCGGCGCAGCTGGAGAAATTTGTGGATCACGGATGGCTGAATTTCGTGGGTGGATGCTGCGGGACCACGGAGCAACACATCCGCGCAATTGCGCAAATGGCGGAGGGCAAAAAGCCGCGTGTGCGGCCGGGCGAATCGCACCGGGCGGTGTATTCGGGAATCGAGACGATTGAGGCGGAGGACAGCACGCGGCCGTTGCTGGTGGGCGAACGAACCAACGTGATCGGGTCGAGGCTCTTCAAGAATCTTGTGGCGGAAGAGAAATGGGAAGAGGCGAGCGAGATTGCACGGAGACAGGTGAAGGGAGGGGCGCATATCGTGGACGTGTGCCTGCAGAGCACGGACAGGGAAGAAAAGAAGGATATACCCCCGTTTTACGAGAAGCTGATTCGAAAAGTGAAGGCGCCGGTGATGATCGATACGACCGACGCGCCGGCGATCGAACTGGCGCTGACGTATTGCCAGGGCAAAGCGATCATCAATTCGATCAATCTCGAGGATGGCGAAGAGAAGTTCGAGCGCGTGGTACCGATGGCGCATGATTTTGGTGCGGCGGTGGTTGTTGGATGCATCGATGAGGACAAGCTGCAGGCACAGGCGTTCACGCGAGAGAGGAAGCTGGCGGTGGCGCAGCGCAGCTATAAATTGCTGACGGAAAAGTATGGGCTGGGGCCCGAAGACATCATTTTCGATCCGCTGGTGTTTCCGTGCGCGACGGGCGACGAGAATTATATTGGCGGCGCGGTCGAGACGGTGGAAGGCATTCGATTGATCAAGCAAGCGCTGCCGGATGTGCGGACGATACTGGGGATTTCGAACGTGTCGTTCGGATTGCCGGCGGGCGCGCGCGAAGTGGTGAATTCGGTCTTTCTGTATTACTGCACGAAAGCGGGTCTGGATCTCGCGATTGTGAACACGGAGAAACTGGAACGGTTCGCGTCGATTCCGCAACACGAGAGAGACCTTGCGGAGAATCTTCTGTTTTCGCATCCGCCGAAGGAACTACCGGCCGGCGATTCTCGCACGGAACTGCTGCGAAACGTTCCGGCAGACTGGCGCGAGCAAAAGAAGGAACAACGCGCGGCAGTAAACCAGTACCACATCGCTGCCATCGCGGAGTATTTCCGAACGGCAAAGAAGAAAGAAAAGAAACGCGCGGCGGACGTGCCGCTAGACGAGCGACTCGCCAATTACATCATCGAGGGGACGCGAGACGGCTTGATCGCCGATCTGGAGCGGAAGCGCGCAGAAGGCACATCGCCGCTGGAAATCATCAACGGGCCGTTGATGGCCGGAATGGCGGAAGTAGGCCGTCTGTTCAATGCGAATGAGTTGATTGTGGCGGAAGTGTTGCAATCGGCGGAGGCCATGAAGGCCTCGGTGAACCATCTCGAGCAGTTCATGGAGAAGGCAGACACGGCGAAGCGCGGAAAGATTGTGCTGGCGACGGTGAAGGGCGACGTGCACGACATTGGAAAAAACCTCGTTGAAATTATTTTGAAAAACAATGGCTACGACGTGGTGAACCTGGGGATCAAGGTGCCGCCGGAAGAATTGATCAAGGCTTATCTCCAGCACCATCCCGATGCCATTGGCCTTTCGGGGCTGCTGGTGAAAAGCGCGCAACAGATGGTGATCACCGCGAGTGATTTGCGAGGAGCGGGGATCGAAATTCCGCTTCTGGTCGGAGGGGCGGCACTATCCGCACGATTCACACAAACGAAGATTGCGCCAAGCTATGGCAAGGCGGTTTGCTATGCAAAAGATGCGATGACGGGGCTGCGGTTGATGAATCAGCTGATGGACCCGGCGACGCGGGAACAAGTTTTGCACGAGCACGCGGCGTCGGGAAACGGGTTTGCCGTGTCGACGACGGTGAAGGTCGCCGAGATACCGACGGTTACGCGTTCGCCGAAGGTGCGGACGGACCTGCCGATTCCGAAGGTGGGGTATCTCGAGAGGAAAGTGCGGCTAGTGCCGGATTTGCACGAGGTGTGGAGTTACATCAATCCATTTATGTTGTATGGACGACATATGGGATTCCGCGGCGATTTCGAGAAACGATTTGCCGAGCGCGATGCGAAAGCGGTCGAGCTGTTTGAGAGCATGGAGGAAGTGAAGGGCGAGGCGGCGGAGTTCCTGAAACCGCGCGCGGTATGGCAATTCTTTGAAGCGGAGTCGGACGACGAGGCTATGCATCTGTTTGCACCAGGCGGTACGGAGCCGGTACATTCGTTCCGGTTTCCGCGGCAACGTTTAGGCGACTTTCTATGCTTGAGCGATTACGTGCTGCCACCGCAGAATGGACAACGTGATCACATCGCCCTCTTCGTTGTGACATCCGGAGAAGGCGTGCGGGAGCGCTCGGAAAAAGCCAAGAACGACGGGTATTATTTCAAGTCTCACGGAATGCAGGCGCTGGCAATCGAATCGGCGGAGGCGTGCGCGGAGTGGCTGCATCGGCGCATTCGTGAGGATTGGGGCTTCCCTGACGCGCCGGAAATGACGATGGCGCAGCGATTTACTTCACGCTACCGCGGGAAGAGATACAGCTTTGGCTATCCGGCGTGTCCGAATTTGGACGACCAGGCTGGAATCTGGAAATTGCTGCGGCCGGAAGAGATTGGCGTGCAATTGACCGATGGCTTCATGATGGACCCCGAGGCTAGCGTGAGCGCGGTGGTGTTTCAGCATCCGGATTGCAGCTACTTCTCCGTTGGGGAAGAAAGTCAAAGATAGCTGCCGTGAAAATACCGCATGAAGATATCGCCTACATTTTTATCTTTGTGGGAGGCGTCAGATTCAACACGTGCACGAATTCCTTCACCTTCTTCCGGAAACGTTTCAAATGAAGCCCAGTCGAAGGCAGGTATTCATCACTGGAAATGCCCGTGCGATGAGGGGATTGATCTTTTCGAGATATTTAATGACACCGGTGGCCGTGCGGCCTGCTCTCACCACGACAGAGTTCGTGTGAGACTGGATTCACCAAACCTTGCGCGCTGTCCTGTTCGAAGACCTGCTCACGATCATCCGCGTTGCATTTCCGCTTAGCTGGACGAAGGGGCATCGGAGGCCAGGAGAACGGCTCGGGCAGCGACGGCATTGTCGTTTTCCGTCAGATGGCGAGCGCTCCGAGATAACTCTACGGGCCGGAATAGGGAACAGTCTCCGGAGAAGCGGCCTCGTTCGAGGCGACCTGGAAAATCCGAAATTCTGGCCCAGAATGTACCAGGCGAAGGGCGCCCGGATATGCAGCAAGAAGCGCCGCCAAGCATTCATCCTCGGGAGGGAGGTAGTAGCTATCGTCACGGGTTACAGCAATCACGTAGTCAATCTTATGCCTTTGAATCCCTTCCATTAGCAGTTGAGGATTTGAGCTCGGCGGAAACCACACCTCTTTTCGATTTGAGTGGTGGTAGGTGATGGGGAGGTGCCTCGCCATGATGATCGCACTCTGCGTTGTGTGGGACTGAATCCATTGAGCAGCTAGAACGTCTGGGGGATAGGCGTTGGTATGGGAGTCGGGATTCAAATTGCGACGGGCAACAGCGAACTGCATGGAGAGCCCCACGGCCGTCAGAACTATCACGCCAGCAATACCAAGAAACCAGGAAATCCGTATCGGCCTGACTCTCGAAGAGCCCAAGGGACGGAAGAACCAATCATGGAATGAAGAAGCCTTTGTTTGCCAAGACTTTTCATCCCAGAGCATACGTACCGCGAGGATCGCCGACAAAACCCAAGCAACAAAGGAGGTTTCATCCTGGAGCCCGGCGTTCGGCTGGTGACTGCCAATCCAAGAACCGTGCATCCAAAACCATGCACTAACCGCCAAAATGACTGCCAACGGATACCAGACGACAGCGAGCAAGCGTGGTTTGTCCTTTGCGAGCACCATAGCCAACTTGCCGCCGCGCCAAAGATACAGTAGCGCAAGGGGCGCAATCGGCAGGAGGAATCTAGGTTCTAATTTCCAAGGCCAAAGCAAATAGATGAATTGATAGCCAGCAAAATACCATTCCTGCAAACCACTGCGTGACCGCCAGATCGAGGAACCCCATCCCAGTAAGACTAGAACGATCGGCACAACGACGAACAAAGACATCCAGGCAACATCAACCCAGTGCCTGAGGATTGTTTCGCTGAGCAAGATGGCGTCGTCGGCGCCATTCTTTAGCACACGAACAGGCACATCAACCAGGGTGGCCATTCCCAATTCCGGATAATTGCCGCTCTTCACCTTGAGCTGGGAGAGATAAGACTGCGGGTAACCTGGGATCGGCCAGTCCAATGGAGCGGGCTTGCGATGCATCCAACTCGCCTGAACCACTAACGCTAGTAGGAAGACCGCTGAGTAGTTCCTCACGCGCTCCCAGGCAAGTTGGGGATTCCGAAAGAAGAGCACACCGATGCTAGCTATAATTGCGCCCAAGAAAGCGATTGCAGCCGAGGCGAACATCAAAGAAGCCAAAACTAAAACTGTCAGGAGACTCCCCCATGCGACTCGCTGAGCCAGGCTCTTTGAACTTTCGAATTTCCGCGCAACCAATAGAGCGCCCATTGAGGTGAAAAGATAAGGAAAGCATGGGGACACCCATTGGGTGGCCAGCAAGAAGTAGACGCGGGACGACATCAACACCAAACAAATGGAAGCAGCAACGAACCGTGGTAGCTGCCGACGAAGGAGTTCGTAGGAAACCAGAAAACCTAAAGTTTCGAAAATAGCCATGCTGCGGAGGAAGACAAGATGAGTGCCCAAACCCGCCAGCGAGAACAGCCCCAAGAGGAATGGTAAGCCCGGCGGCTGATTGGTTTCTGGATGTCCGTTTATGCCATAAACGCCATGCTCAACGAGAGAGCGGCCGGAGTCCGCGTAGAATACGTCGTCTCGCTGAAAATCGTGGATCCGTTGGCAAGCGAAGAACTGAAACGCGCCGAATGAGAGCACACAAACGAGGATGAAAACGTCAAAAGCGCGGAGGGACGAGTGCACCTCCTCGATTAGCCCAAAAAAACTTGTCCGACCGGAGTTTTCGTATCGAAAATCCTTAGCATAGCCTGTCAGTTCCATAGAAGAGTCGGTCCCTCACAACCCAAAGAAAACTCTGATAGTCCACTGCGGGTGTAACAGAAGCATTTCACTACTTGTGTCCAAGACTGCTGCCGGGTCTCACTCCCGCGCCATGCATCTCTGCGTGCAATTGTAGGGACCAACAATTTTCAGTGGGCGAGCTGACAGAAAAATTTTCCTGTCGCGGCGTCGCCGGCTGACCTTAGACACGCCACAAGAGGGTCTTGACTCAAATCTCTGCCCTTCATCTCTCCTGTTCTCAATCCCGATTTCCTGAATTCTCATTTATGTGTACATACCTCACGGCCTGGAGCAGACATACGCTTCCCCCGCCTAATTAACTGCAGTTCCGCGGGACGATCCCTCCCAGCTCTCCAGGGAGAGAAGAACCAACGCATTCTCGCAGTTGCCCAGGGGTTGGAGTTCAGTGTTCGATAGTGGGTCCCTGCGTCGTGCCGGGCTCGACGTCAGGGGAAATCAGGCGCTTCTTTAAGATTGAAGCAAGAACCATCAGGGTGATACCCACGAGAACCAGGGCCGCAGTGTCGGGGAGTGACGTAAGAAGGGTAAGGATTTCCATGACGAAGGGGTTTATGCATCTGACCGGCCAAAGAGGGCCTACTGTAACAGGTGTATTTTGTGTATCTTGCAAGACGACTGCGAGCTGCTTGGGAAGCCGGATGGAACCTCTCGGACGTGAAGTTGCAGAGCTTTTCCCATGCGAGTGCGGTTGACGGGAGACGTGGACCGCTCGTAGCGCGAATTCCGTAGCAATCGCAGTCCGTCACCAAACTCGGCTGGCAGGTGGAATCAGAGGAAGTACCGAGAAATTCTTCTCCGAAGAAGCCCCTCCGCACTGTCGGAGAGGGTTAGCGTGAGATTCCAAATCCTAGCTGACTCTTGATCGAAGGTCCGGACGTGCGAGGCCATTGTTAAAGTTTAGGAGGATATCGGGACGGCGGGATCACATCCCTGCCGGTCTGCATAAGCCAAGGATACTAACAAAACCGGAGATGAACGGGTTTAAGTATGCGTTGGCCTGTCCTGTGGGTCGAGTAGTCCGCTGTGCCATAGCGCTTCGGCTGCTTGCTCGATGGCCTCGAATCTTAGACCTGAGCGTTCGGCGATGTCGAGCAGAGTGTGATTCCCGTCTGAGAGGTTCAAGACCCAGAGCATGGCGAGCTCGCGTGTGCCGGCGTCGGGGAGCCCGCCCATTAGCCGGTAAAGGCCGCGCCTGCCGAGTTGGGGCTCGCACTTAGGGTTCAGATTTATGTAGATGCGGTTGTTTTCCAGATGGCGAAAAACATCCAGGCAAAAGCGGAAGCTACCGGCAAGAGCTTCCGGGGCAACGAAAGACAGATTATCGGCTGAGGTGTGGTACTCGGGGAATTTTCCGTGCTGGGTACGATTCAGGCATCCGACCGGAAGATCGAAGCCTGGGGAGCAATACTGGCGTTCGTCGTAACCGTAAGGTGAGAAATCGCGAACATTGTAGAGATTGCCGGAAGTTGCGAGCGTGTGAAGAACGGCGCGATCAATTTCCGCGTTGCCGCGGCGGCTCTTCTTGTAGGAGAACGGTCCTGGATCTCCAACGCAAGCGAGAACCAAACCGTGTTTTATGAGGGGAACGATCTGTTCATTGCGGCTCAGCCAAGTTATGGAGCCAATGGTGCCAGGGATGAACAAAAAGCGATAGGAAAAGCGCCTCCCGATTCCGGCGAGCGCTTGTGCAAGAAAAGTGGCTACCGCCAAACCCGAAAGGTTGTCATTGCACAAGGACGGGTGGCAGGCATGACAGGAGATTAGAATTTCTTCGCTCGACTTCCCCGGCACCAAGCACTCGGCATACGTAAGGCTGCCATCTTCGAGAGATGAGTCGATCACAACCTCGTATTCATCCTCCGGTAGAGAATCCAATTGCCGCTGCGCAAGGCAGAAACCCCAGGTCTCGTGATAATAGGAGGTGCGGTAAGGAATCCAATCAGGCCTGTCGGGCAGAGCGTGTAAATGTGGCTTAAGCTCCTGAAGAGAGAATTTTGCCCTCACCGGAACGCTGTAATTGACCAGGTGAAGATTGGAATTCTTGATATCGATGATTTTTTCACCGCGAGAGTTTCGAACGAAGGCGTCGCGGATATTCCATTCGCGGGGCACGTTCCAATCGAAAACCTGGGTACCGGTGGGCACCTCGTGAACTTGAAGAGGGATGCGCTGGCCGATGCGGCGTAGAATCTCGCGGAGTCCATTGCCAGTGATACTGCTACAGATGGGATAGAGCTCGGAAACAAAAGAGTGGAGGCGGTTTCCGAGATCGGGTGATTCAAGGTCGAAGTTTGTTGCCGCGATCGTAGAGCCAGTGGTCATTGTGTCTCAAGAAAAATCGGAATAATTGCGGTCCCGTTCCAGAATAATTCGTTCATCTTCAGGCCAGGCGATGGAAAAAGCCGGATCATTCCAGCGTACGCCGCGCGCGTGCTCCGGGGAGAAAATCTGCGACATTTGGTAAAACACCTCGGTATCGTCCGCAAGCGTTTGGAAGCCGTGCGCGAATCCCTTTGGAATGTAGAGCATTGTGCCATTCTTCTCATCGAGCTGGGCGGCAAACCATCTCTTGTAAGAGGGTGAATCCGGGCGCAAATCGATAATGACATCATAAATGGAGCCGCGATTGCAGCGCACCACTTTCACCTCTTGAAAAGGCGCTGCCTGATAGTGCAATCCGCGAAGAGTGCCTTTTCGGCGATTAAAAGAAATGCTGCATTGGGAGACACGAGGCTCCAAACCATAATCGGCAAATTCTTTTTCGCAATAGGTGCGGACGAAATAGCCGCGGACATCTGTATGCCGTTCCGGGTCGATGATGTAAGCGCCGGGAAGGTCGGTCGGCTTGAAAATCACGGCCGGAGTCCTCTCATTGGTGCGATAACGCTGGTTTGCTCAAGAAGACTATAGCGCGGATGCGGGTATACCGCTGGTCCAGCGAAGCTGGGAGTCCAGTTGACCGGACGCAAGAAGCTTGCGGACGTGAATAATGCGTTTGAACCGCGGGCCGTCAAAGTCTTCCCATTTCAAATTGACATGGCGGCAGGCATCATACAGCTCTTGGGTGCCACGGCGGACGTTCCATTGCGGGGCGAAACCGGGGAGATGATTCTTAATTTTGCTGAAATCAACGCGATAGGAGCGTGGATCGGGCCCGCCGTCTGGAGAGTATTCCAATTTACAGCCGGGAACGATTTCGCGAACGATCTCCGCGAGATCGCGGACTTGATAGTTTTCTTCGGTGATCCCGACGTTAAAGGCTTGATTATGAATGCTTTCTTGAGGAGCGACGAGAGCGGCCATAAAAGCGTGGCAGATATCTTCAATGTGGACCAGCGGGCGCCAGGGCGTTCCATCGGACTGAATTCGGATATTGCCCGTTGTGACGGCCCAAGCTACGAGGTTATTTAAAACGACATCGAAGCGCATATATGGGGAAACGCCATAAGCAGTCGTATTGCGAAGGAAGACGGGGCTGAAGTTCGGGCCTGCGAGGTCGCCGAGCTCTTTTTCGACAAAGACTTTGGACTCGGCATAGGGCGTCACTGGATGGAAGGAAGCGTCCTCTGTCAACATGGCGGACCCGGCGGCCCCATACATACTGCAGGAAGAGGAGAACAGAAAACGCCTTACGCCGGCTCGCTTGGCCAAAGTGGCTAGGCGCATGGTGGCGCGATGGTTGATCTCGTAAGTGAGCTGCGGATTGAGATCTCCGAGAGGATCGTTCGAGAGTGCCGCCAAGTGGAGAACGGCGTCGAATCCTGCGAGGTCGCGCTGCTCAACGTCGCGAAGGTCTTTGTGCAACCCTGGAACTTGAACAACATCACCAACAAACCGATTCTGGGCGAAGAAGTCGCTGTCTAGACCAATTACCTCGTAATCGGTCTTAGCGAGCATCCTCACCAAAACCGCACCGATATAGCCGTGATGTCCAGTTACCAATACACGCATAGTTCGCACACCCCGCTTTCTATCTTAAACCTGTTCAGGCAGCTCAAGTGGCAAGTTCCCAGCAAAAAGGAACTGTTATTGGGGACAGAGCACACAAAACACACTTCGGTTCAGACCCAACCTGAACTAGAGAGCAGTTTCGGCACCACTTTTCCGGTGGCGTATCTCATCGTAACATTTTTATTATCAACAACATAAATGGTGATCCGCTTAGAGCCGGGGAGCGATCGTCAGACCTTCGACCAAGAAAATTCCTTTCGGAGAGGAAATTCCGTGTCTTAGCAGGAGCTAGAGGATGTGAGAAACCCGTAGGTGATAGGGACATGCCGGCCATAAATAATACTTGGCATTAATCTGGGATCCTCTCAACGAGAGGAATGGCTCTGGCTTACCGCAAATATTTTCCTAATAGCGCCGAACGATTTCTTTTCGCAGAGGGCTGCTATAGGCTGAGGCTTAGGATGTGCCCAGCTAAGTCATTGATAAAAAGTGCGTTATAGAATCCCTTTGGCCAGTGTGCCGTCTTGCGTTGGGCATGGAGATTGCAGCGGAATGCTGTTCAGCAGGGATGATGTACGGATGATGATTGTGTGCCTCGAAGACTCATGGATCCTTCAGGCTCTCCCTAACTTAAGTTGCACAGTTGAATGACCTTGGAGGCTCGATGAGTATGCGGTCCCAGGCAACAGGTTATTCCGGCCATAAAATCGGCGCAGCGATGCTTCTTGCCGCCGTATTGCCAGTAATGTCGGCTATGCCGCTAATCGGCTTCCCAGCAGTCCCAGAGCCCGTCGCTATCTCGAATGAGACTTATGAGCCTCCGGCAACGGCGATGCCTGGTCCCGCGTTACAACCGCAATCCCAGATTAGCGTGGCTATTACTCCACCTGCGTTTGGTTTGACCCTTTCGGAGACGATTACGCTGAGCGCCACTGTCGCCAATGACTCCTCGAATCAAGGAGTGACGTGGAGCGTTTCAGGAACATCTTGCTCGGGGAGCGCTTGCGGTACCTTGACGGCGGCCACATCTACGACCGTCAAGTATACGGCACCGATAGCCGGAGGCGTTTACCTTGTTACAGCAACGAGTGTGGCAGATGTGACAAAGAGCGCTTCCGCAACTATTGGGGTGACGGACCTTCCCGGAGTTTATACCTACCGCAATGACAACACGCGATCTAGCGTGAATTCAAAGGAATATGTGTTGACGCCATCCAATGTGAATAAGAGTTCATTTGGAAAACTGTTCACATGCACAGTGGATGGGAGCGTTTATGCCCAACCGTTGTGGGTCGCAAACGTCACGATTGGCGGCGGGACTCATAATGTGGTGATCGTTGCAACCCAGCACGATAGCGTGTACGCCTTCGACGCGGATAATGGGAATGGCACTTCCTGCACGCAATATTGGAAGGCCTCTTTGCTGACATCGGCGTACGGGGCCGGGGCAAATGCGACCCCTGTGCTTCCGGCCGATACTGGTGAAACGGGCGACATTGTCACGGAAATAGGGATCACCTCGACTCCGGTGATAGATCCGATGACAAATGATCTTTATGTGGTGTCGAAAACCAAAGAAAGCGGCCAGTACTATCAGAGGTTGCACAGACTAAGTCTTGGTACCGGAGTTGAAACATCCGGATCGCCGCAGATTGTTGCGGCGACGGTGACGGGGCATGGCGACGGTTCCAGTGGCGGCGTCCTACCGTATATCGCTTTACGACAAAATCAGAGACCAGGTTTGGCCCTGCTGAACGGTTCCGTCTACATAGCGTCGGGATCCCATGGAGATAATTCGCCGTGGCACGGTTGGGTGATTGGTTATAACACCGCGACCCTCACCCTGAGCGGCGCGTTCTGTTCATCGCCCAATACAAACGGGGGCGGCATTTGGATGTCAGGGAGCGCGCCGACAATAGACGGCAACAATAATATGTATGTGATTGCCAGCAACGGAACTTACGATGGCAATACGGAATTTGGAGACAGCTTCATAAAGTTGAGCACGTCCAGCGGGCTGGCACTCTCAGATTGGTTTACACCTGATGACCAGGCGACACTAAATGCAGACAACGGAGATTTAGGAGCAGGCGGAGCCATCACATTGCTGGATTCGGTTTCCGGACCTCACCCACATCTCCTGATCGGCGGCGGCAAGGAGGGAGTTCTCTACCTCTTAAATCGCGACAATATGGGCCACTACGACAGCGGCAGCAATGGCGCAACGGTGCAAACGTGGTCTCTAAGCGCCTCGGGCATATCCTCCTCCGGGGAATTCTGGCAAAACACTTTCTATATCGGCGGAGTAAACGCCCCGCTGACAGCGTTTGCTTTCGATACGATGAAAGGGCTTTTCAACGAAGTGCCGTCTTCACAATCGAATGCGACTTTTGCATTTCCAGGGCTTACGCCGGCGATCTCCGCATCAGGGACATCGAATGCGATTTTGTGGGCCGTGGACTCATCGGCAAGCGGCACCAACGGAGCCCCGTCCGGTTCGGATGTGCTTTACGCATTCGATGCCACGAATTTGGGAAATGAACTCTGGGATAGCACGCAGGCTCAGACGCCGGCAAATCGAGACCAGGCGGGGAACGCAGTGAAGTTTGCAGTTCCCACAATCGCGAACGGGAAGGTCTATGTGGGTGCTCTTGCGCAGCTGAATGTGTATGGTCTCCTGAATCTGGCCCCGGCCGCGGCGGCACCGGCATTCAGCCCGTTGCCAGGCAATTACGCATCGGCGCAGAACGTAAGGCTCTCCGATACGACGTCGGGATCAACGATTTACTACACGACGGACGGGAGCGCTCCGACAACAGCCTCGAGTGTCTACTCGACGCCGATTAGCGTGAGTTCCACGGAGACCATAAATGCGATGGCTGCAGTGTCGGGCTTGAATAACAGTACAGTCGCAAGCGGAACGTATACGATCCAAGGCACGGGGACAGGCAATATAAGTTTCGTCCAGGGTAATTTTGCCACACCACAATCTTCACAGACGAGCGTAGCCGTGACCTATACAGGAGCCCAAACACAGGGAGACTTGAGTGTGGTCGTTGTCGGCTGGAACAATTCGTCCGCATCAGTGAGTTCGGTGACAGATTCGAAAGGCAACAACTACTCACTGGCTGTGGGACCAACAACGATATCCGGGATTGCTGGACAGTCGATCTATTATTCTAAGAGTATTCAGGCTTCGGCGGCCGGCGCTAATACGGTCACGGTAAAATTTTCCAGCGCAGCCGCATACCCGGATATTCGCATTCTGGAATATGCGGGCGCCGACCCTAGCACCCCGGTCGATGTGACCTCCGCAAGCACGGGAAACAACGCAACGAGCACAAGCGCGGCCGTGGCGACCACAAACGCTAAGGATCTGCTGTTCGGGGCAAACCTGGTTGTGACATCCACAACGGCTCCGGGAAGCGGCTTCGCCAGCCGGATGATTACAGCTTCCGATGGCGACATCGCCGAAGATCGCCTGGTTGCTGCAACCGGAAGTTACAGTGCCTCGGCGACATTGGGTTCAGCGGGGTCGTGGATAATGCAGATGGTGGCGTTCCGCACAGCGACGTCTTCGGGAGGAGACACGACACCGCCTTCAGCACCTTCAAATCTAACAGCTATGTCCACCTCCGCGAGCCAGATCAATCTGGCTTGGACAGCATCCACTGACAACGTCGGAGTGACGGGATACATTGTCCAGCGATGCCAAGGGAGCGGCTGCACGAACTTTGCCCAAGTAGCAAGCATAACCGGTAATACACCGAGCTACGGCGACACCGGATTGAATGCTGCAACGCCGTATAGCTACCAAGTGCAGGCCACGGACGCGGCGGGGAACCTGGGGGCATTTTCAAACATTGCCAGCGCAACGACTCCAGTTGATAGCACACCACCAAGCGTGCCGACCAACCTGGCCGCTACAGCAGTGTCCGCGACGCAGATCAATCTGGCGTGGACGGCGTCCACCGATAACGTGGGCGTGACTGGATATAATGTTCAGCGTTGCCAAGGCGCGGGCTGCACAACCTTTGCGCAGGTATCGCAGCCCAGAGTCAACAGTGTGGATGACACCGGACTAACGCCTTCCACAAGTTACAGCTATCAAGTTCAGGCCTTTGACGCGGCCGGCAATCTAAGCAGTTTTTCCAGCGTGAGCAGCGCGACCACTGCATCGAACGACACGACACCTCCGACGGCGCCGTCCAGCCTGACGGCCACGGCATTGTCGTCGAGCCAGATCAATCTGTCTTGGATCGCATCCACGGACAACGTGGGCGTAACCGGATACTTTGTGCAGAGGTGCGCGGGCAGCGGTTGCACCAGCTTCGCGCAGGTCGCTAGCCTTTCGGGCAGCACAATTTCATACAACGATGCGGGGCTGGCGGCCTCAACTTCGTACAGCTACCGAGTGCAGGCAAAGGACGCGGCTGGGAACCTGAGCGCATTTTCAAACACGGCGACGGGGACAACGCAAGCCGGCGTGACTAACACAAACATCAGCTTTGTTCAGGGGACGTATTCCACGCCACAATCGGCATCCACGAGTGTCAGCGTCACTTTTGCCGGCGCGCAAGCGGCGGGCGATCTCAACGTGGCGGTGGTCGGATGGAACAATTCGAGCGCCACGGTTAGCAAAGTGACGGACTCCAAGGGAAACACCTATATCGCCGCCGTGGGCCCGACTACGATCAGCGGCGTCGCATCGCAGACTATCTACTACGCGAAGAATATTGCCGGCGCGAGTGCCGGGAGCAACGCGGTCACCGTGACGTTCAGCGGGGCGGCAGCTTATCCTGACGTACGCATTCTTGAGTACAGCGGGGCCGATCCAAGTAACCCTGTCGATGTAGTCTCCACGAGCACCGGAAGCAGCGCATCCAGCACCAGCGCAGGAGTGACCACCACGTATGCGAATGATCTGCTGTTCGGCGCAAATATGGTGCAGACAGAAACGACGGCCGCGGGGAGCGGTTTCATCAAGCGCATGATTACGTCTCCCGACGCGGACATTGCGGAAGATCGTCTAGTTACGGCAACGGGGAGCTACAGCGCCTCGGCGACATTGAGTCCAGGGTCGCCCTGGATCATGCAGATGGTGGCGTTCCGCGCAGGCGGGTCTTCCGGCGGCGGCGATACAACACCGCCGACGGTGCCTTCCAGTTTGACGGCGACGGCGGCGGCGTCCGGTCAGATTAATCTGGCCTGGACCGCATCCACGGACAACGTCGGAGTAACGGGATACGACATCCAAAGGTGTGCGGGAAGCGGCTGCGCGAACTTCGAGCAAGTTGCGAACGTTTCCAGCACGACGACAACCTATAGCGACACAGGGCTGGCGAGCGCGACCTCCTATAGCTATCGCGTACAAGCCACGGACGCGGCAGGCAATCTAAGCCTGTTTTCGAGTACGGCCACGGCCACAACCGGGGCTTTAACGGGCACACCGGGGCTTGTGGCGGCGTATGACTTCAACGCAGCGTCTGGAACGACCGTGAGCGACGCTTCGGGAAATGGCAACACCGGAACGATTGTCAATGCGACCTGGACAGCGAGCGGAAAGTATGGCGGCGCTCTCTCGTTTAACGGAACGAATGCTCAGGTTGTCATCAACGACGCGGCATCTCTGCATCTGGCGGCTGGGGTAACACTTGAAGCGTGGGTGAACCCCTCCACCGCCCCCAGCGGTTGGCAGGACATCATTTACAAGCCGCTTGACAACTACTTTCTGGAAGCCTCCTCGACAAACGCAAATGAGCCTGGAACTGGAGCGCTACTGGCGTCCAGCGCCGAGCCGCTGGCATACGGCTCCGCGCAACTTACCGCAGGTACATGGACGCATCTGGCGATGACCTACGACGGCACGACGCTGAAGATTTATGTGAATGGAACGCTAGCCACCAGCACAACCCAAAGCGGCACGATGACCACGTCCACCAATGCGTTGCAAATTGGCGGCGACACGACCTACGGCCAATACTTCAAGGGACTGATTGATGAAGTGCGCATCTACAATACAGCTTTGACGCAGGCGCAAATCCAAAGCGACATGGCCACAGCCCTGCCGTAGTCTGCTGCGCTCGAGCTGACAGTCTCTATACACTCGACACCTTCGGGAGGCGCGACCGCAATCTTGGCCTCACGGCTGGTTTTCGCGAGGAAACACGGGATCGCGAAACGCGCGGCCCGAAAAACACTCGTGTTATTCTGAAAAAAGCGCACGCAAAACAGGGTCAGCAAGCCAGGTTTCTCCTAAGGACCAATACGAATGAGGAAGAACATCCCAGCACATGACGTGACGTTGAATCTGCGCCCCGGCGAATTGGTGGAGGTTCGCAGCGATGCGGAGATACTGGCCACGCTGGACGAGCGCGGCTGCCTGGATGCACAGCCGTTCATGCCGGAAATGCTCGAGTTTTGCGGGAAGCAATTTCGGGTGTACAAGAGGTCGGACAAAACGTGCGACACAATTTCGCTCACGGGCGCCCGCCGGATGTGGAATACCGTTCATCTGGAGGACACGCGGTGCAATGGTGCAGCTCACGAGGGGTGCCAGGCGCGCTGCCTAATTTACTGGAAAGAAGCCTGGCTGAAGAGAGTTGAACGCGGCAAGGCGCCAGAAAAAACGGCTACTGCACCTGCATCAGTTAAGCCATCATTTACCCGCGAAGACTTGATGAATGCGACGAGGACAGCGGGCTCGGGAGAGAATGCAGATAAGGTGATTTTTACCTGCCAGGCGACAGAAGTTGTACGCGCATCGAAGCTTCTGCCATGGTGGGATCTTCGGCAATATTACCGCGACGTCTGCTGGGGCAATGCGGGCATTTCCGACGTACTGCGCGCCATGTTTCTGTGGGCATTCAAGAAGGCGCTAAGGGTCGGCGGATACCGAATCCTGCTGGCAACTTACAATGGAGTGCAAAAGATGCGCGGGGGCGTACCGTATCCCTTTCTAGGGGGAACCCTGACGAAGACTCCCACTGAAGAGCTAAATCTGCAACCCGGCGACCTGGTACAGATCAAGAGCTACGAGGAAATCCTGGCGACTCTGGATCACTCTCACAAAAACAGAGGGCTTTACTTTGACTCAGAGATGGTGCCTTTCTGCGGCGAAAAATACCGGGTGATGGACCGCGTGGAACGAATCGTCAATGAGAAAACGGGCGAGATGAGCAAGCTGCCGGGAGTTTGTATCATGATGGAAGGGGTGATCTGCCGTGCATGGTACAGCGACCGAAGAATTTCCTGCCCGCGGAGTATTTTTTCGTACTGGCGGGAGATATGGCTTAAGAGGGCGGAGTAGCCGGGGTCGAAGAGGTCGAGGCAAGCTTTACCTAGGAAAGAAACGACGCCAGGCTTGAGCCCACGCATGGTGCAAAGCTGGAAATTTCCGAGATGGATGAAAAATTGTGTAACGAAGAGCCCCTAACAAACTGTAGGCCAATCTAGCACGGCTGAACGGGTACCCTAATTGGAGCAGGCGTTTCGAATGATACCGCCAAAACGCTTTCTCGCGTAAATAAAAGACGCTTTCAGCGAGAAAGAAATAATACTCTCGTTGCCATTGATTCAGTTTTCGGACCAACTCACCTTTATTGAGGAAAACCGGACCGTACAGCAACAACGACGATAGGTCTTCAAGCAGATGAGTATTATAACGCCTTGAAAAGGAAGTAGCGGATTCCGGCCGCTCCCGCGTATAGCTGAGCACTTGATGGATGAAACCAAAATCGCATTTTTCAAAGAGCGCCAGACATGCCTGAGTGTCACCGTGCGGGTTCGATTCCTCATAAAAGGGATCGCGGGAGCGAACACATTCGGATCGAAAGAGAAGCGACGTGGGCGATCCAAGAACGTAGGGAGCGCCTAATAAAAATTCCCGTGCCAAACGTCGGCCATCGACCAGGGGGCTTGGATATGGCAGCCCATGCCAAAGAACCCGGTTGCCGGCCAAACCATATGCCCCGACGATTCCCACCGACGGATTTTTCTCCGCCAGAGCAACCATTTTCTCAAGGCATTCGGGAAAGATCCAGTCATCCGCCAAGACCATCTTGCAGTATTTGCTCTGAATCGAGGCTCTGCGGAAGGCGTTGTTGAGGTTCTGCATCAGGGGCAAGAATTTCTCGTTATTGTGCAAGCGGATGCGGGGATCTCGATCGGCATACTCTTGAGCGATTTCGCGAGTGCGGTCCGTGCTACAGTTATTGACAATGAGGTATTCCCAGTTAGTATAAGTCTGGTTAAGGACACTCTCGATGCACTCCCGGAGATACTCCTCTCCATTGAAGACCGGAGTCAAGATCATTACTAGAGGATTTGTTTCCACTGGATGTGCCGGCATATGTTTGCTGGGCTATGCAACTTCGCCAGAAAATCCTGGGAAGGAAGGGTACTCCTTACCCAGCAGGGGCGACCGGAATAGAGTTTCTGGGCCTCCGAGTATTGCGCTCCTCCAAACAGCGCTAATGCAGAGCGCTGTCGCAACTGGATGACTTCCCCGTACTGGCGTCAATTTGGACCCGCTGGACGCACAACTCTTACTCACGAAGCGATGCGTCGATGCGAATGGGAATGCCGTCAAGATTCCAGCGCTGAGGGAAATAAACAATACCGAGGCTGCTATCGAGCGACTTTCCCGAAGAATAGACATTGGCGAGTTCGACTTCAATCTGCGCACCGTGCTCAACGTTGTCATGAACAGAAGAGCTGGAACCCGTAAGCCATAGCGACAAAGAGTAGCGCCCTGGAAGCAAGTTGAGCGTTTCAATTTCGAGATCAACATAACCATCACCCTGCGGCACATGTGAAATGTCGAGGGAGTGGTGCCAGGTGCTTGTCTCGGTGACGAGGGTGCCCATTTCGGTGTACAAGCGGAACCCGAAACTTGGATACGGAATTTCTTTCTCGGCGTGATAGTGGAAGCGGATGGTAAATTTGTCACCGCTGCGGACAGTGGCGAGGGGCTCGCCGGAGGGGGAAAGGAATTCGATAGCAGTGTAGCGGATTTCGCCGGAACCACGCCGATGCTCGACCGAGCGGAGATCGGCGGCTTTGCCCGTGCTGCCTCCGAATTTTTGCATGTAAGCACTAATGACATCACGGGGAGATCCGTCCATTAGAACCTGACCTGCGTCAATCCATAGGCACCGGGAACAAAGGTTCTCCACGGCGGCCATATTGTGGGAGACGAAGAGCACGGTACGTCCGCCGCTTTGCAGCTCCTCCATAGTGTTCAGACACTTGCGCTGAAAACTAGCATCGCCGACGGCCAGGACTTCATCGACGATCAGCAGGTCTGGATCAAGGTGAGCGGCAACGGCAAAACCCAGTCGGAGCCGCATGCCTGAGGAATAGCGCTTGATGGGGGTGTCGACAAACCGCTCGACCCCTGCATAGGTAACAATGGAATCGAGCTTGGAATCAACTTCGCGTTTCTTCATCCCCAAAATGGAACCATTGAGATAGATGTTCTCGCGACCCGACAGCTCTTCGTGGAACCCTGTTCCCACTTCCAGGAGCGAGGCAACTCGTCCGTTAACCTTCATGCGGCCGGAAGTGGGATAGGTGATTCTTGAGAGCACCTTGAGTAAGGTGCTCTTACCCGCGCCATTGCGGCCAATGATGCCCACGACTTCGCCTTGGGCGACCTTGAAAGAAACATCGCGAAGCGCCCAGAGAATGTTTTCAGAGCGGGAGCGGCCCTGGAACGGGGAACGCAGGAGACTGATAAGTCGTTCCCGGAGCATGGTGTCTCTCTGGAGACGTCCCAACTCGTACTGCTTTGAAATCCTTTCGACGACGATCGCATTGCTCATAAGACGAACGGTTTCTCCAAGTTGGCAATCAGAGTGCTAGACGATGTCCGCAAAGGTTTTCTCCGTCTTCCGGAAATAGACGGAGCCGCCAATTAAGAGCACAGCCGTGACCAGCCACGAAATCCCGACAAGTTTCCATGGCATTTGGTGGCCAGAAAAGAGGCAGGCACGAATACCTTCTATAATTCCCGCCAGGGGATTAAGCGCCAGCACTTTTTGATATTTGGCGGGCAAGTAAGAAACGGGATAAATGATGGGCGTAACAAATAGCCAAATCTGGACAACAAAGGGAAGCGCATATTTCACATCTCGATAGCGAACGTTGAAGGCGGCAAGAAACATGCTTATGCCGAAAGCGAGGAGCATCATGCTCAGCACAAACACCGGCACAAAGAGCAATTGCCATCCTGGTTTTACGTGATAGTAAATCATCATCAGAACAAGAAAGACGGAACCGATGAAGAAATCGAGCATCCCGCTGAGGACCGTGGCGGCGGGCAACAGCACTCGGGGGAAATAGACTTTGGTGACCAAGTTGGCATTGGTGACCAGGCTATTTCCGGCCAAGCTTAGCGTCCCAGAAAAGTAAGTCCAAGGCACGAGCGCGCAGAATGAAAAGAGAGGATAGGGAATGCCATCGCTCGGCACGCCGGCCAGGCGCCCAAAAAAGAGAGTGAAAATGATCATCGAAAAAAGAGGCTGGATGATGGCCCAAGCGGCACCCAGAGCGGCCTGCTTATAGCGCAATTTCACTTCGCGCCAGGTGAGGAAAAAGAGCAACTCACGATAATGCCAAAATTCAGAAACCCATTGGACCGCCTCGGAGCCGAGGCCCTCGTCCTCTTGGATACCAGAATAGCCTATCGTAGCCACAAGCTAATTTTCCTTCCATAAAAGGCTTCGGCGAATCGCGTCACAGAGTTGGCTTCGACTCCGCGGAGCCGCATCAATGCGAAAAACGTGCCCTCCGAAAACCAGTGCTTGGTTCGCTGAGTGTGAAAGGCACGGTCGAGCAGGCGAGCCTTTTGCTTGCAGACGGATTCCTCCAATGGGACAAACACGTTGGGCGAACCCATATCCCCATCATACTTTGGGATCTCGTACTCCAGAATGAAGTGATTTCGAAAGGTGTTCCAGGTTAACTCGTTCACGAGACGGTGATCCTGGTGCAGATCATGTCGGTAATGGGTGAAAACTAAGTCTGGATTGACACGCATTTTGAGCCGCTGAAAATCCTCTTTAATGCGCGCGCCTTGATATGGGAAAAAGCCGTCACGAAAGGAGCGAACAGCAACACGCTTGGATTTTGCGCCTACCAGGAACAGATTGGCGCTCCGGAGGGCTTCTCTTCGGCGAACGCTGTTGGAGCTAAACACGACCCAATGAAAGCGTGCGGCGGGGAAGGACTGCAACAACGTCAGAATCGTGCCTCCGCAGCCGATCTCGATGTCGTCCGAATGAGCGCCCAAACATAGAACGGTAAGGCCTTTTCCGACTTCCTTGGATAGAGGGATACCCAGCACCTTCCATTGCTCCTGAATGGATCTGACTAGCGAATCTTGTCTACTCTAGACTGAACGGCGACGGCTTTTCCGCTATCGTCACGGCCGGTCTTCCAGACTTCCCAGGGAGCTTTCCCGCTGTTGTATAGGTCATCGAGGATCTGCTTGTCCTTGAAAGTGTCCATCGAAGCAAAGAATCCATCGTAGGGATGCGCGATCAATTGCTTCTGTTCAATCAGCCTTTGAAATGGCTGGTGCACGAGTTCTTCGCCCTCTCGCATGTACTGAAAAATTTCCTTTCGGAAAACAAAGTATCCACCATTAATGCGCATGTTCGTGCGCGATATTTCGCGAATTTCCTGAACGGTGCCATCGGCATCCGCCGAGACAACGTGGTAGCTCAAGCTCGGGCGTACGCTGATGAAGCTTGCCGTCTTTTTTTGTTTCTCAAAACTCTCAATCAGCTTCGGAAGATGCAAGTCAATAAGTCCATCCGAGTAGTTCGCCAGAAACATCTCCTCGCCATGCAAATACTTCTCGACGGCCTTCAACCGCGTGCCAATGTTGGCGTTTACTCCGGTATCGGCGAAAGTGATATTCCAATCGTGAATGTCGCTGTGAAAGAGCTCAAGATGCTTTCCGCCTTGCGAAAGCGTGAAATCGTTCGAGATACATTCGTCGTAATTGCGGAAGTAGTGTTTGACAGCATCAGCGCGATATCCCAGACAAAGGATGAAGTCGCGATGACCGAAGTGGGCATAGTACTTCATCACGTGCCACAAGATTGGCCGATAGCCGATAGGCACCATTGGTTTGGGAATGTTGTCAGCATACTCCCGAAGCCGCATGCCGAGGCCGCCACAAAACAGGACAACTTTCATTGACAGGTTTCCGTTTCCGGCGCGCTGCTAAACTCCCTCAGTTGAATAGTCATTCGTAAACCTTTACTTCAGGAATCGGAACCACGAACTTGCCACCCCACTCTCGGATGAACGAAAGTTGCTCCATGATCTCGTTCTTCAAATTCCAGGGGAGGATGAAAACAAAGTCCGGACGGGCAATGCGCAACTGTTCGGGTGGGAAGATGGGAATGTGCGTGCCCGGCAGGAATCTTCCATGCTTGTACGGGTTGCGATCGACTGTGAAATCAAGGAAATCAGCGCGGATGCCGCAATAATTCAGCAGGGTATTGCCTTTGCCTGGGGCTCCGTATCCGACGATTTTTTTACCTTGGCGTTTCGCATGAATCAGAAACTCCAACAATTTTCTTTTTGTCTCCTTAACGTTTGCTTCAAAAGCCGCATAACGCTCGATATGGTCCAAGCCGGCGGCTTGTTCACGCCGAAGCAACTCATCCACCGTGGAGGACACCGGCTTGCTTTGGTCCTCCGCATGACGCGCATAGATTCGCAGCGAACCGCCGTGGCTTGAGAGTTCCTCCACGTCAAACAACGTCAAACCGTGGGCCGCGAAAATCTTCTGGGCAGCGATGAGCGAAAAATAAGAAAAGTGTTCATGATAAATGGTGTCGAATTGATTTTCATCCATTAGCCGCAGCAAATGAGGAAACTCCATGGTGATGACACCACCGGGCTTCAGCAAGATCTTCATGCCCTCCACAAAATCGTTAAGGTCGGGCACCTGGGCCAAGACGTTGTTCCCCAAAAGCAGGTCGGGCTGCTGTCCAGCACTCAGGAGTTTGCGCGCAAGTTCCGCGCCGAAAAACTCGACGAGCGTCGGGACCCCCTTATCGACTGCGACTTTGGCCACGTTGGCCGCGGGTTCTATGCCCAAGACCGGTATCTTCTTTTCGACAAAAAACTGAAGAAGGTAACCATCATTGCTGGCCAGTTCGACGATGAGACTCTTCGCGCCAAGCGCAAAGCGTTGAGTCATCAGCTCCGTATATTTTTTCGAGTGTTTCAGCCAAGAATCCGAGTACGACGAAAAGTAAGCGTATTCGGTGAAAATGTGTTCAGCGCGCACGTATTCGCCAAGCTGAGCGAGAAAGCACCGGCTACAAACCAAAACATGCAGCGGATAGAACGGCTCCATGGCATTCACTTGCTCGGCTGTTAAATAGCTTTCACAAAGCGGCGACATCCCTAAATCAACAAGGTTCATGTAAAGTGGGGCCGCGCAAAAACGGCAAGTGGTACTGCCGCGCTGGCGCCCACTAGTCTCGCCGGCGTTTCCTTGTTTTTCTGCGCCAAACATAATTGCGGTCTGCTTCGACATAGCACCTCGAGTTCGGCTAAGACTTGACCATAGGCCGAATGTGGATATCGGTCACTTCTGCGGTGCGCGGCATGTCCAGCGCGCCGAGTACAGCTTTGGCAACATCGTCCGCCTGCAACAAAAGTTCGGATCGGTATTGCTTGCCCTCTTGCTCGTGAATCTTTTCCTGCTGAGGTGTCGCAGTCCGTCCGGGATACACAGTGATCACCCGTATGCCGAGTTCATTCACTTCCGCACGCAGAGAGTCGGCGATAGCCTTCAGCGCATGTTTGGAAGCAGCATACGCGCCGATTCCTGCCCGGGCCCTGAGTCCTGCGCTGGAGTTGATAAAGACGACTTGTCCACGCCGAACGGATAGCATAGGTAACAGGGCTTGTGTCAGCACGTAAGGTGCACGGACATTGACTCGATAAAGCGCATCGAACTCATCGATTGATGCTTGCAGAAGCCGTCCCGCACTAAAAATTCCGGCCGAATGAATCAACACATCTAAAGCTCCGAATTCCCTCTGCAAATCCGAGGAGACCCGTCGAATGTCGTCGTCGCTGCAAAGATCCGCCAGATAGGACTCAACTCTTACTGCATGTGTACGAATCTCGGAGGAAACTGCCGCCAGGCGGGTTGTATCTCGCCCGACTATCCCGAGTGCCATTCCGGCCGCCGCCAGTGAGCGGGCAATCGCTCTACCAATGCCGCTCGTTGCGCCGGTTACAACCCCTGTTTGTTCACCCAGCTTCATATCAGCCTAGTGAGATCCATCTGCGCAAAAAGACGGGGATGTCCGCAGAAAACTGCGCAAAGCATCACCCCAAACTTGGGCCGAGAAGAGGGCTGCGCAGCATGGGGCATACGCAACTTCATTGGAGCAAGCGGGCTGCCAAATGCATAGATTGTCAGCGCCCCTTCCTCTCCTAGCTTGCTGAAACAACACAAGATAAATTAGCGTGAGAATCTAAATCCCTCGATTTATTCTGTTCTCGTTCCCATGTAAGGCAAAAATTTTCACTGAGCGCCTTGAAAGCACCCTCGGCCCGGCAGGAGCCGTGCTAAAGCGCAAATCTATCAAAACAAACGTGTTAAATCGGGTTCTCGCGTAAAACTTAGGATACAACTGCAAAACGACCTCCTAGTCCCATTGTCACGGATACCAATTACCACAAATTGCGGCCGTTATATACCATGCCAGTTTAAAATGTCTCGCGCTCCTAGTGAGAGTGCTATGCGGTGGATTGAAAGTCAGTCAACCTGTTATCCGCTAACCCACACAAGCATCGACGTTAGAGCCGGCCCATTTGGATGCGGCGAGCCTCATTTTCACTCTGTGAACGGTTACGGCGAGAATAGAGTTCCTCAGGACAAATCCGAGGTAAATGCTCGTTCGGGTTTTGTGCCAAGTGATTTTGGATCTCCTGCACCTGGAGACTCAAAGGCTGAAAATCAAAGTCTTTGAGCAGACGCTGGAATTTCGCTTCGGCTCCGCGCAACCCGAAGTAATGACGCAGGCGCGCCGTGAGATTGCCTCGCATTCGAGGCTGATCGGGATCGAACTCCCAGGGATGAATGTAGACACACGCTGGAGAGCGTTCAGATCTGTTTAGATATCCAATTCCCCAACGCGTGAAGATGTAGGGTAAAAGGCGCAGGTAGGCTCCGCCAGCCAACGGAGCTCGGGCGCCAAAAACCTCAAGGGTTGTCATGGGAAACTCCAAAATCGAGCCGG
The DNA here is from genome assembly GCA_963718945.1 of uncultured Acidobacteriota bacterium. Lineage (GTDB taxonomy): Bacteria > Acidobacteriota > Terriglobia > Acidiferrales > UBA7541 > Acidiferrum. Next base: position 659,778 of record CAVRAJ010000007.1, read on the forward strand.
CATGAGTGGTGACAACAAAAGGGCCGCGAGGGGCATGCTGCGTTTCGAAGCTGAGATGCTTAATGGGAAAAATACTCGAGTCGTAGGTGAACTCCAGCTCGGCTAGTACATCAAACGCCCATTCTGTGTTCCGTGTGATTGAGAAGCTGGGCGCACGGTATCCAATAACACGAACGCCAGCAGCGTCTTCGATGGCAGACTTGGCTCGACGAGTATCTTCATAGAATTGATCTCGACTAAGCGTGAAGATCTGACGATGGGCATAGCTGTGACAAGCTAGCTCATGCCCTGCGCGAGCAATGCGTTGTATCAATCCTGGGAACTTTTCAGCAACTGAACCGACAGCAAAGAAAGTGGCGAGGCATCCACGCGCTGCGAGGATCTCCAGAATCCTGTTAGTGTTTGGCTCTACACGACTGAGGGGCGATTGATGACTTCCAAGATCAAAGTTGGCTGAGAAGGCTGTGGCGTGATAATAATCCTCTAGGTCGATCGTTAGAACGTTTTTCATCTCAAATCTCGAGCTGACAGCGCATCGCGACAGGAACACTCTGAAGGCCTCATCATACTAAGACTACCGGATTCGGGCTTGAAGGAGTCACACATTCGGGAGACAAGGAGCACGCAAGGGGCCAAACACTCCCGTCAGGTTGCACCATAACTTGCAACTCGCTGATAATAATATAGATAAATATCTGCATCTTGTCTTCTCGCCTACAACTCCAAAGGAAGATCCTTGTCTCTCAATGTTAGGGCTCTCGCCGGTTAGGCGAGCTTGCCCATTAGTGGCCTCGAAATAGGAGTTCTCGCTCCAGCAGAGCCCAGATATTAAAGATAAGTCCGTTCAGAACAGTAGCAACGGCTGTGTTCCGGGCCGGAACTAGTCCGTCTTGGATATGATAGACGCTAGGAACTCTTCCACTTCGACCGCTACTACATCCCATGTACGCTTCGCGGCGTGTCTTGCTATTGCCTGTCTATTCCAGCCCTTGCTGAGGGCTACCCTGAGCGCGGCTGCAATCTCTTGTACATCTTGATGCACTAGCAATCCGAATTCTGGGGAAACGATGACTTCGGGGGCCCCCCACACTCGAGTCGCCACGACAGGCGTGCCACAAGCCATGGATTCTTGCAACACGTTTGCCCAGCCCTCTCTCGAGCTCACTAAGCAGCTTACATCTCCCGCACTGAACCAGAACCGAAGTTGTTCGTTGGGAATGACTCCCGCCAATGTTATCTGGGATTCGAGTTTGTAGGCTTGAATGATGGCCACGAGCGTTGAGCGATAGCCGCCCTCACCCAAAATGTACAAGTGAAGATCGCTAAAGAAGGTAGTAAGTTGCGCGAATGCAGGAATCAAGAACTGAAAGCCTTTGAGTGGAATTAAAGCTCCTACGCTTACGATGATTTTTCCTGTTCTTGGTAACCCAAGGTGAGATCTTGCTTCCGCTTGATCAATCGGGGTGAATCGATTCGGGTCGATGCCGTTGCCGATTACGCGTACGCGGTCAGGCCGGGCACCGAGACCAAGCATCACGTCTCGGAGCGAAGCTGACACGGCGATTAAACCCGCGGCGTGTCTCAAGGCCCACCGAATTAAAGGCCGGATTGATCGGAAGGATGGATAGAGGTTTATGTCTGTTCCCCTGGCAGAAACGACCACAGGAATTTTGAGAATTTTTCCCAAAAGGAGGCTGGCAAAGCCGTCGGGATATACGAAATGAGCGTCAATACAATCAAATCTCATTTCCCTGTGGAGCCGCCGAGCAGCGCGTAGGCTGCCAAAAAACATCAATAGTCCATGCAAAAGCATCGAAATCTTGGGCACCAGCAGGTAGCGCGGATGATGAATAGTTAGGTTTCCAATTCTTTCCTCTCTAGGGATTTGTCCTTCCCTCCTCCATCGCGCAAGGCGAATCCATCGTGGGAAGTAGGGCACAGGCGAAATGACCGTAATTTGCGTTCCCGGCCGTTCCGCAAAATGAGCAATTCGTTGAAAAACGAAGATTCCTTGTAATGGCTTCTCGCGATTGGGAAATAGGCTCGTGAAAGTCAGAACGCGCACACATTCTCCTTGGCGGCGACTAGATGGAGCTTCTTCACGCTAAGCGCGAACAAAGCCGGACCCGGTTCCGTAGCGCACAGATGCGGACCGAATTGCCATTGCATAGACAGACTCATAAGTGCGAGCGACGGTCTTCCAGTCCTTTTCCCTGATAATTTTCTGCCGCGCCTTGTCTCCGAGCAAATACCTGAATTCGGGATCTCGTAGGAGTCGTACCGCCTGCTCTTCAAAATCACCAATATCACCGGCTTTGAAAAGAACTCCGGTAACCTCCGGATCGATGAGTTCCCGGATGCCCCCTACATCACTACCCAGAACAGCCTTACCGAGGGCCATGGCCTCGAGCGGCTTGAGCGGTGTAACGAGTTCTGTCAGCCGCATCCTCAGACGCGGATACACGAGGACATCGATAACTGAATAATACTTTTCGATCTGGTCGTGCGGTACACGACCGACAAAGAATATGTAACTCCCCGCGTCGTTTTCTCGGATGGCGTTTCGAACCTCATCGGCGTCGTTGCCATCACCAACAAGGAGCATTTTGAAAACGACGCCCTTCTTGCGAAGTGCGACGGCCGTCCTAACGAGCCATGCGATACCTTCCCAAGGGAACAAAGTCCCGATGAATCCAAGAGTCGGAGTTCCATCGAGGCCCAACCTTTCTGAAAGCCCCAAATCCTTGTCACATGGGACAAAGCGAGAGGTATCAACCCCATTGGATACATAAAACAATTTCTCGGGTATGATTCCACGCGCTTCCAGATCCTGCAAAATCAACCGCGAGATACCGACAACGGCGTCGGCACGTCGAACTACACGAGTTTCGAGTTGCCTCGCGAGCAGATAGCGAAGAGTCGTTCGTCTAGCTTTCAACTGGTCAACTGTCGCATCTTCCCAAAATGAGCGAAGTTCATAGACGAAGGGGACTTTGCGTGAGCAGGCTGCTTGCTGAGCAGCGAGACCACATAGCGCAGGTGAATGTGCGTGAACGATATCGAACGATTCGCTATCGAGGAGCGCTTGAATGCGCCCCCGGAGGAGGTTCACCACGCTGATTTCCCGGAGGACGGGCAAGCTAGCACGAATCGCACCTCCGGCGATACCTAGCGGAACATAGGTCCGAAAATAGCGGATTCCGTCCAAGGAAATCTCCGAAGCGGACGGGTCATCCGATTGATGCAGGGGGCTGGTAACCACGCTCGGGCAAAAACCAAGTTGCGATTGCGCCAAGACCAAGCTTCTACTCCGCTGGCTGTAGCCATCGAGTACTGGCCAAGAATGATCGAGGACATGGAGGACGCGCAGCGTCAAAGTGAGCAAACTCCGGAAACACCAGGCCTGCTTGGAAAGAAAGAAGCACGGACACCGTTGGAATCACGGGCTAAAATGGTTGACACCACCCGCTTCTTTTTGCAACACGGCAATGATATTGCTGCGCCATCCGCGAAAAAACTCGATGCGCAAGATCCGAATCCAGACGAGTTCGAGTACAACCAACGGACCAAGCATCACGGCTTGGGCGGATGACTCCGCCATGCGAAGCTGGGCAACAAAAAAGCCATTCTTCTTGGCTAGCGCGTGAATGCGGGAAGGCGCATTCATCCTGTAAAGCGTAGGAAATACATCCACACCCTTACGGCCTTCGATAACTCCAATGAGACGTATCTTCCAAGGTTCAGGGACAAGAGTCGAAATGAAGGTAGCATAGCTATGAAGATTAGGAGTGTGAAAAACAAGGAAACCGCCCGGCTTTAGAATACGACGAGCCTCTCGAAGGAGCGCATCTGGGTCGGAGACGTGCTCGACTACCATATTTGCCGTTAATAGATCGAATGACCCGCCAGCGAAAGGGAAGCAATTGCAGTCTCCTGCCACCCGCATGGAGACAGTTTTGTTGTCTGTCAAGCTAGCAAAATCCTGGTCAATCCCGAAAACCGATCCGGCAGAGCGCATGATCCGCAACTCATGCTCGTCGGCCAGCGGCATCCACTCTGGAAAAAGGCGGCGTCCACAGCCGATATCCAACCAACGGTCAGCCCGTTTGACATGGCGTTCGAGCACTTCTCTATAGGCGAATTGTGCATTACGCAATCCGGGCACGATAAAGGGTTGCACGCGCTCATAAAAGCGAAAAAATCGCTGTCGCAAGCTTTGCATGCGAGAGTGAGAAGACATATAGGAATCGTTCGTGGCGGCGGGCTTCACGTCAGAATCCTCGCCGCACGAGCGGGCCAGTCCTCTTTGCAGCCATATCCTTATCATGCCTTACCGTTTGCCACGTGGATGAGAGCGAACCACTAAAGGATTTTAGCAGGCCGAGGAAAGATGCGAGATTCACGACGCAAAAGTAGTACGGAAGATAAACGAGCCGCGGACCTCTTCCTTTTGCAAACCAACCGACGACAGCCAAGAGATAGAAGAAAAGCTGCAAAGCCAGGACAACTCGATAGAAAACAGATGAACAAAGCAAAACGGAGGAAATGGCAAGGAGAATAAGAAAAAAAGGGGCTGCCCAGCGAAGAATCTTGTGAGAAACGAGACACACCCAGTGACGGAACTGATTCCACGGTAAAAGTACGGGCCAAGCGCGTCGTACAGCGTTAAAGCTACGACTCACAATGCGGACTTTTCTACGGAACTCCTTTTCAAAGCTGTCTCCTGCCGTTTCGTGGCAAATAGCCGCGGGTTCATACACTCCGCGATAGCCCTTTAGGATGATCTGAAGTGGATGAAGGAGATCGTTAATATCCGTGGGACGGAGCGGTTCATAGAAAGGGCGCCGGATCGCATAAAGAGCTCCATCACCCCCCACAACGGAGCCGAAGTTGGACTCATGTTCTTTCACCCAAGATTCGAACTTCCAGTACAGTCCCTCAGAATCCGCGGAAGAAACACTATCTTCACTATCGACGTAGCGCGCATTCCCAACAACGTAACCTGTAGCCGGATTGCAAAAATGAGCGACCAGTCGTCTGACAGCATCCGATTGATAAATCGCATTGGCGTCAGAAAATACTAAGATCTCTCCTTTCGCCTCTTGGAACCCGAGGTTCAGCCCAGCGGATTTTCCGCGACGCTCCACTTGCCTGACCAATTGAATCCCTTTTGAAGCAAAAGTCTTAACGATTTCGTCTGTGCCATCGTTTGAGCAGTCTGAAATCACGATAATTTGCAGAAGCTCGCTTGGATAATCAAGATTCAATGAATTAGCAAGCTTTTTCCCAATCACTCCGCTCTCGTTATAGGCGGAGATCAGCAATGTTACATAAGGAGGAGGCTGCTCCGAAAAGGTATGCTTGCGTCTAGTCCTTGCGAAAAAGAACAAAAACAAGGGATAGCCAAGATAGACATACAAGAGCAAACCAAAAGAGAGCCAAAACATAAAGAGTACAAAAGTGTGAGACATTTGCTAACTAATCCCCGTTCTTCGCTTGCCGTTCGCAAAATGAACCACCTGAGGCGAGACCAGCTCTTTCATGGCCGTTTTTCTGCTTTAGCGGTCTTATCGCTCGGCTGAGTATCACTGAAGAGTCTACCGACAGCAAGTTTTAGAGAAAGCCTCATGGGGTCCGTGTAGGTCACATAAATGATGTTATCGTTTCCCATAACCATACTGTTGTCGAAATAGGAAGAAATAAGAGCGGGAGCGAGAATGACTTGAATGTTCCATTCGGAACCATTCCACCAAGCATGTTCCAGCCCTCTTAAACTCTCAAAGACGATGTGGGGATTGCCGTCTTTGTCCAGTGCGATGTCACTGTGAAACTGCTTCCACCCCCAGTTTCTGAACTGGGGGAGGCGCTCAACAACTTGTTTATTCCACTTTCCATTGACCCGGTGCATGACCATGAGGGACTGCTCATCATAATAGCTGATCCATGGATCCTGATTGGCGTCGAGCAGCATAGCCACACCCATTCCCTTCGGCCCGCCCGGACCATTCGTCTGGGAGTCGAGCACGGTGCGAATCCAGCCCTGGCCGTTATTGATTGCATACCGCAGTTCCCCACCAGGAAAATCGCTGTAAGCAATCTGGGGATTCCCGTGAGAATCAAGAAACATGGAGTTCCACTTGCCGGCATAATCACCGCCGTTGCCATCAAGCGTGAGCGCCAACCAAGCTCCCTCTCGAAGAGCGCCGTAATGAAAACCACCCCCTGGCCAGTACCATGCAAGCATGGGCTGGCCGCTTGGCGTGACACGTATAGAACATTCGTAGTCGACCTCACCAGCTCCAGTATCGACAGTCTGGGAAGACCACTTATGGCCGTCAAACTTCGCATACCTGATTTCTCTTGGTGTATAACAAATCTGAGGATTGTTCTCCTCGTCCACCACAATTCGCGTACTGAAATTGCCTAAATCGTTCTGCAAGTCCATCTTGAACCAATGTAAAGAACCGGCGGGACGAAAGGCGTAACGAAGATGTCCACCCAGAGGCACCCTATACACGACATGGAGATTGTTATGCTTGTCGATTGCGATGGAGGATGACTGGCCGCCGCCGGGTTCGATGTACTCGTCCTTCCAAGTCCACGTCTGCGCGGAGATCGGAGAAACATGCCAAAACAAGAAAGAAATGTTGATAATACTCAACGATAATGCACGTCTTCCCCGGAAACATCGGCACATTACTTGCCCTCCTCGAGTAGATTCGACGATAAGCCCCTTCACGCGAGCGCAGGTTCATCTTCTTCAACTGGGGCAATCGAGTTCACGGACGATTCCGGAGCTGAATTAAGAACTTGCCGCGCAAGCTCGTTGGCAAAAAGAATTTTTAGCACAACCACAGTGCCGACCATCTCATAGATCACATCCAAATAGACGAAGCCTAGAAAAGCGCCGCTAATCATGAATGCAAGTATAGAGATCTGAATCATCCATGCGTAATAAGCCATCCATTGCCCGTCAGGAATCCTTCGGGCCGCACGCCCAATTCGATAAAGGGTGAGAAAACAGACCCCAATCAGCGTAAGAAACAAAAGCAGGCCGGCAAATCCCTGATCGGCGAGTAATTGAAAATAAATACTGTGAGGGGCCGTGGAAAGAAAACCAAGAGGCAAAGGACGGGGCTGATAACGTTGAAAAACGTTTACATCCGGCAAGGTATCAAACCCGCCGCCTGTGATCGGGTAGTCTTGGGCAAATCTCCAAGCAGTTCCCCACGCTACAAGGCGCTGCTCGGCGGAGGCGTCGAGATCGCCATGAAACAGGCGATCCATCCTGTCCATCCAGGTCTCAGGTGCGAAGGCGAGGACAACGCTAGCCGTCACAAGAAGCGCCGCAATGCCGAACAATCTATGTTTACTTCGGTACGTAATGGCGGCCACAACGACGAGCAAACCCAGCAAGCCTCCGCGCGAATACGTAAGAAGAACCGACAAAATTGCCGAAGCGAAACAAAGATAGAGCAACCGGCGCAACCAACGATTTTGCACATCTCTGACGAGAAAATAAAGCAACGGCAAACTCATGTTAAGAGCCAGACCAAAGGCATTGTTGTCTGAGAGAAACGAATCCGGGGGGCCCCATACTCGAAACTCGCCGCTTGTGCGAATGCCAAAGATGGAGCCCTTCAAGGCCAGGAGACCCAGACTCAAGGCGGTGACTAAGAGAACACCCTTCAGACGTCCTCTTGTATTGACAACCAAGATCATCACGAACGTCATCAAAAAAATCTTCGAGATATGATCGACCTCATACCGTGCACTGTCGAGATGCCCGGCAAAGTACGGTGTATTAGAGGCGTATAAAAATGTCGCTATATACCAGATCCAAAGAAAGAATAGGAGAATGCTCTCCAGGGTCAAAAGAGAGCGAACCGACTTTTTTACAAAGATTGTTCCCACTAGCGTAGGAACCGCAACCACAAAAGCAACTGGGAAATCATATGCATACGACCACGTAAACTTATGCGGATTAAAATACGTGACCCAATACCACATCAGAACGCCAACATAGGGATTGACGAGGCAAAAAGGGACCGAGCCCAGGATTATGGCCACTACGAGAAAATCGCGCATGGTAATGATCTAGTTCAGCTCCCTTAACGATTTAGTTAAACGTGCGCTTCCCTCCACGCCGTCAAGTTTTTGAACTGGCGAATCCTCGAACGATTCGAAAAACATCTGCGCGACGGCAACAGCAAATAGTGGTAGCGATCCATTTTCGCCAATCTGTAAGCGCCTTAGTTTCAGGACGTTTGCACCCGAAGAGTTGATTCCCTCTGATGTCGTAACCGCGGAGCGGTATTGGAATTTGGATAGCGCTTTCTCAGCAACGGAGGAGCAGTCCTCACTTTTTCCGAAGGGATAAGCAAAATCAGCAACTTCAGCGCTCAACGCCCCTTCGAGAAAGGCTCTTGTTTCACCGAGTTCATGATCTATGGCTGTAGATGACAGTCGGCTAACCGACGGGTGTGTCCAGGTGTGAGCGCCAAATGAGATTCCTGCTCGAAGCATATCGCGAACCTGATGCCAATCGAGCATGCGCCCTTGGAGTTCGCCTTCGTGCGCCGGCCAGAATCGCTCAAAGTCTCTGCACCACTCACGGCGATGTGAGTCATCTAGAGTTCGCAAGTAGCAAACAAGATCCCAGGCAACGGAAGCGCGATCAACGGCCGACTCGATTTTGAAGGTATGGGCCGTGTCTAAGCTCGCCTCCAAGCTCGGACCAGGCGCGCGGTAAATCGCAGAGAAAATGCGATCGTACCAGGGGGCCATGCCTGTCTGCATGCACTCTCCGATTAGGTAAATGGTCGCGGGGATTTGAAGGCGACACAAAATCGGGAAGGCGTAAGTATATAAATCGCGATAGCCATCATCAAAAGTGATCGCAATTGTGGGCGGCACAACGGAGCCGTCTTTCAGTTCCCTGCACATCCGCGAAAGCGAAACGAGTCGATAATGTTCCTTGAGATATCTCATTTGAGATTCAAAGACTCGAGGTTCAAGGCGGGAATGATACGGCACACCATCGACACCGACTCGGTGATAACACAATATTCCGAATTTGGACCTGGGGAAGCTCCTAAATTGTGGCACGTATGAGCCGGGGAGGAACCTAATGACGTGCGAACCTTCCACGCGCCGGATTATGGATAGAAGATTAGAATGAAATAGGCCGCCGGCGAGCAGAAGCTTGCACTTCTGCCTGAATGGAAGGCGGGGCAAGGCTATATGGGAACTGGCGTCCGGCCTCGTGCTCTTACCGCTAACGTCAGATTGCATGAACGCCCTCGCGGCTGTGGTCCATGTGCCGACGGTGCCAAAGTTCCAGTGCCAGCAAGTACCAAACGATTTCACCTGAAAAACCAGGCTGCTCAACATGGAGTTTCATCAAACGATCGAAAAATTTTGGCTGAAAATAACCACGCTGGCGGGTTCGCGAGTCACTCATCAAGTCGTTCATCAAATCGTTCATCCGCGGCTCTTGCAGAAGCCATTGCGCAAGCGGGACACCAAAACCGTGTTTTTTCTTGTGCAGCACTTCCTGCGGTAGAATGTCTTTCATTGCCTGCTTAAAAATGAATCTCTTCTTAAACCCTTTCAACTTGAGCGCGGCAGGAATGCGCCCCGACAGTTCGGCCAAGCCCTTATCGAGAAGAGGGTAGCGCACATTTACGCCGGCAAGCTCGGCTGTTCCCGACACTTTCCTTAGGTCGTTATCCGCCAGGGTCATTTTGAGGTCGAGGTAAAGGAGGCGATTCAGTTCGCTAGAAGCTCTTGCTCGAGCGAAGTGCTGTTCCGGAACCGAGAGCCAATTTGCTCTCCCAACAGCATCGAGAAACCCGTCAGCAAAAACTTCTTCTGGTGGATGACTCAGAAAAAACCCGTAAGACAAGATACGGCGGGGGTTTGGTATGTTGGCCCGGCGGACATATTTTCTGGGCAGGCTTAGCTTGCCGTCGTTGCGAGGCAGCAGGCCGACCAATGGCTCAATCAAACCGGAACGCAGCCAAGATGGCAGGAGATGATAGATGGAAAAGTATTTATCCTGCTGATAGCGTTCATTGCCTGCAAAGAGTTCATCGCCTCCATCGCCAGCCAAAAGAGTCTTAACGCCTTGTTCAGATGCAAGCAAAGCGCAGTAATAGGATCCGATCGCTGAAGAATTGGCAAATGGTTCATCGAACTGCGCAATTATTTTCTCGATAGAGTTCGAGGCATCTTGCGGGACCAGGAATTTCTCATGATGCTTCGCGTTAAACGCTCTGGCGGAGGTGCGTGCGAATTCGATTTCACTGTATCTGGCTTCCTGGAACGCGATTGAAAAAGTCTGCGTAGTCCTTTGCCTTTCACTGGCGAAAGCTACAACGGAACTACTGTCCGTGCCTCCGCTCAAATAACAGCCGGTGGTGAGCGGATCAGCACCCTCCAGGTGGCAATGAACGGCGCTGCGCATCGCATTGCGCAGTTCCTCCGACCAATGAGCGACGCTAAGATTCTGACTTTCACGATATTCAAGGTCCCAATACTGATGTTCCTCAACTCGGGTTGGGGACACTGTAAGCAAAGTGCCGGGACGAAGTTTTTCGGTTCCGCGGTCGCTCGTCATCGGAGCCGGGACCGCGGAGAACAAGAGAAACTGCAGGATTGCCCCAGGGTTGACCTCGGAAGGGGAGTTCTGGATTGCCCGAATCGCGCCCAAGCGAGAAGCGAACAAGAGACGCCTTCCTTCGCGCCGCCAATAGAGACTCTTGATTCCCATTGGATCGATGGCAAGAAGGAGGCGCTCCGATCTTTCATCCCAAAGGGCAATGGAGAATCCTCCATTGAGGCGTTTCAAGAATTCCGGACCATCCCTTAGATAGAGACGCGCAAGAAGCTCGGCCACCGACACCTGAGACGCAGTGACATTCGCAAACGAAAGCACACTGGCAAGAGAGGCCAATTCCACCAAATCTGCATCTGCAACTACGGTGATGCCCTCGACTACGGACAACTGCTGGAAATTCCAACGACGGGCTACACCCATGGCGAAGGACTTGCCGGCGTGCCATTCACGCTCCGACTCTCCAGCAAGGGCCTGCGACTTAAGCATGGGAGATAGCATCTCGCTGCTGAGATCACATCCAGGTTCGCAGATTCCGAAGATTCCACTCATATCGTTTTTCTAGCTACACACTAAAGGCCTGTCGCCACTTGCGAAACATCAAAACCGACCATAGCAGCGCAGACCTGTCGTAATGATTTTTCTGGTGCTGATCCCAGATCTTTTTCAGGAAGCTTTGGTCCAAAATATCGTCTTTGGTTTCCACGACGATGTTGTATGCCATATCCCTGAGTTCGCGTTTGAACCAGAGGTCCAGAGGAACAGCGAAGCCCTGTTTGGTGCGGTAAAGAATGTTGTGAGGAAGTATGGGCTCAAGAGACTTCTTCAAGATGTACTTGCCTATCCCAGAACGCAATTTGAGATTGCTTGGGATGGACGCGACGAACTCCATGAATTTATGATCAAGCATGGGGGCGCGCACCTCCAGAGAAACGGCCATACTAGCGCGATCCACCTTTGTAAGAATGTCGTCGGTGAGGTATGTTTTGACATCCACGTACTGAATCTTCGAGAGTAGGTCTTGAGTGTCAGCGCGTTCGTAATGGTGCCGAAAGACATCCAGAGAGTCATATCCGCCAAGTCGACGCCGAAAATCGGAGGTAAACAATTTTAGTTTGTCGTCAGGACGAAAATACGAGACGGAGTTGAAATACCCCTCTAACGGAGAACGCGCAAGGCTTTGAAATGTGGCCTTGGCGCGAAATACACGAGGAGCCCAGGCAAGGGCCGGATACCAACGCCCGAGGGGCCCGAAGACCGCCCTTCGCATTGCTGCAGGAACGTGCCCGCGCACGCGATTTTCGTTGAGGTCAAGTCTGTAACGACGGTAGCCGGCAAAATTTTCATCGCCGCCATCGCCGCCCAGAGCAACTGTCACTTGGCTACGCGCGATCCTGGAGACGTAATACGTGGGAATCGCAGATGAGTCCGCAAAAGGCTCGTCGAAATGCCACGCAAGTTTGTCCACGATTTCGAGAGCATTTGGTTCGACTACTTCCTCGTGATGATCGGTCGAGAACTGCTTCGATACTTGACGCGCATAAGGTGTTTCGTCGAATTTCTCTTCCCGGAAACCGATCGAGCAGGTTGTGACAGAGCGTTTCATCAAATGGTCCATCATCGCAACTATCGCAGACGAATCGATTCCGCCGCTTAAGAATGCTCCGAGAGGGACTTCACTCATCAAGCGAATGCGAGTGGCTTCGCAGAGTTCGTGCTGCAAACGCTCGCACCACTCTTCTTCCGTCCGCTGCTCAACTTTGGAGAAGGACAAGTCCCAGTAACAGCATTCGCGGATGCCATTGGCGGACGCCACGAGATAACTCCCGGGCATCACTTTGCGGGCAGCGCGGTAGATTGTCTTGGGCGCCGGCACATAGCCCAGCGAGAAATAGTCCGACAATGCTTCATAGTCCATTTCGCGCGAAAGCAGACCGCTTGCCAGAAGGGTTTTGAGCTCGGAGCCAAAAAGAATGCGGTCTTTATAGGGCGCGTAGAACAAGGGTTTCTTACCGATGCGGTCGCGCGCCAAAATCAATTTCCGCGAGCGGGAATCCCAGAGAGCGATAGAAAACATTCCGCGAAGCTTAGCAAAACAACCTTCGTCAAATTCTTCGTAAGCGTGCACGATTGCTTCTGTATCCGACTTGGTCGTGAAGACATGACCCCGCTGAAGCAACTCGGTTCGGAGGTCTGGATAGTTATAAATCTCGCCATTGAGCAGCACCCAAATGGTGCCATCTTCGTTTGACATGGGCTGATGTCCGCCAGCCAGATCGATAATGCTCAATCGCCTGTGGCCGAGACCGATACCGGGACCGACAAAGACTCCACCATCGTCTGGCCCGCGATGAATGATGGTCTGATTCATCGCGTGAATCATTGCCGCGGGCAAGTCGGATCGACGCTCGTATTCAAAAACGCCACAGATACCGCACATTTTGTCAGTTGCCTTTCCAAACGCCGCGGCGTAGAGCTAGTTCTAAATACAAATCGCGGTAATGCCGCACCATGTCAGAAAGACTGAATTGTTCTACCGCGCGTTGCCGGGCGGCCAGACCGCATCCGTGACGGAGCGTAGTGTTGCCTGCAAGGTGCGCCAACACTCCGGCGAGGGCCCCGACGTCGCGTGACTCAAAAAGATATCCAGCGTGGCCGTCTTCAACTAACTCTGTATTGCCGCCTGCGCGGGAGGCTACTACGGGGAGGCCAGTGGCCATGGCCTCAAGGAGCGTATTCGACATTCCCTCCGAAATTGAAGGGAGGACGAAGACATCCATGGCATTGAGGAGTTCCGGAACGCGATCTGAGGCACCCAAGAACCGGACACGCCCTGCAAGTTCGGGAGAAGCGGCCGCGTGGTCTTGCAGTTTGGACAACTCTGGCCCAGAACCAATTATCATCACATGCACATCCACACCCTGCCGAACCAGACTTTCCGCAGCATTGAGCAGAGTCTTGTGATTCTTGATCGGGACGAGGCGGCTAACCGTTCCAATGACGAAGCGACTCAAGGGAACACCGAGGTCAGATCTTATAGCCGCAGTAAGATCCGGGCGAGGGCTGAATTGGTCGGTATTCACGCCATTATGAATCACGCGAAATCTTTTTGGAGAAAGCCACGACTGCCTTGAATGATAGTCCCTCAATTCCCGAGTTACAGTACAAACTTGATCGGCCATAGCGTAAAGGCCACCGCAAACAAGGCGGCGACGAAGAGGAAGTCCTCCCAGTATTTCAAGTTCATACCCATGCTCGCTGTGGATAGCCACCGGTACGTGTGCGAAGCGCGCCGCTGCAATCGCTTCAAGCGCTCCGAAATTGCGAGTGTGGACTATGTGGGGTCGAAATTCTCTCATGAGGTGCATGAGCCGGAACAAGGGAAACTGGAAACCCGGATCGGCACATCCCACAGCCGAAGTTTGCACCGTCACTTTCATTTGGCGGATGAAATCCTCGTCCACGCTGCGTACAGCGCAGATTTGGTGTTTGAATTCCGCATGTCCCAGGCCCCGTATGATTTTCAAGACGCCGTGCTCTGTACCTCCCATGCCAAGTCGACTCACGACGTGCAGAACGCGCAAGCGCGTGTCGGGAACTCCGTCCGATAGCGACACGGACAAAACCGGTATCTTATCGGAGGTCTGTTGAATGTGCATACTAGGTGTTCAGTTCGACCAGATAGCGAATTAAATGCGACAGCCCTGTTGATAACCTAATTTACGGAAACCAACGCACCACGCGGGGTCCAATCATCCGTGTCAACCTCAGAGGCAGTTTTTTCCAAATGTTCGTGGCCATCCTGAACTTAGGGTTCGTGGGCGAGAAATGCGGCACGTCGGTGCGACGGACTAAGCACACCTGATAATTCAAAGTCTCAATACTTGGGTTCCACTTTTTTTTGAAATCGAAATTGCCAGAGCCTTTCTTGCTACGACCAAAATCGAAAGTGCGGCAACCCGTTTCAGCTGCGTGTTCAATAAGCTTCCACCAGAGAAAGTTATTGGCGGCCAATCCTTTCGCTTCATCCAATGATCCGAAGTAGTAGGGCTGGATCCAGTCGCGAAAGCGGAAGGACATCGCGCCTGCAACGGGTTTGCCGCCGGAATACACAAGCGTTAGCTCGATCTGTTTGTCGTATTCTCGACGTAAATTCTCGAACAATGAGCGAGGGAACGCCGGCGTGCCAAGTCGCCTAAGGTTGATGGTCATAAGTCTGTAAAAACTATCAAGTTGATCCATTCCTCGCTGAACTTGCAGACCCGCTTTCTCTCCCTTGCGGATCATGTAGCGAATATCTTTGGGGAATGCCGAATAGAGTTCTTCGGGAGCAGCCGCCAGGGGGATGGTGAAACTGGCATAGCGTGTATTCGCGTGATAGCCCGGGCGAACATCGCCGTTGCGATTGCGCAGTTCGAGATATTCGATCCGATGTTCTTTGGCGAACAGCTCAAGGTGGCCTATCAGCGCATCTTCACTCTCGGAATCCAGAGCGCAGACCCCACCATAGACGGCAAAAGGAAGAGATATCAGACAACGGCCCGAGAGCCAGCTTGACACGAGGAACGTGGGAGCGACGCCTGTGACCCGACCGTCACGCTCCGCAAAGAAATAGTGGGGCCTGTAGCCGTAGGTCTCTAACATTACTCGCATCCAAGCCGTCTGATGGAAGAACGTCCCCCTTGCGTGGCTGAGCACAAAGCTATCCCATCGAGAGTGATCGTTTGCTTCTAATGGCAAAACGCGGATACTCGAGGAGGACGCGATGGCAGACTCCGGGCACGAGAGAACCTCAGAAGTTTTAGACGTCGCCAAGTTCGGCCGCCTTTTTTGCTCCCGCGACTCGTGCCTCTTCTGCTCTCGCGGGGAGCCCGGCCACTTCAAAGCGTTCAAAAAGCCATTCCTCTTCTGCCTCAAGAAATCTAGCTAAAATTCGCCTCTGCGCAGCCGTGGGAACACGATAGCCATGAATAATTTTGCTCAAGATCGTCTCATCCATGCCAATGATCCTGGCGAGTTGATTCTGATGACTGCCACGACGGAAAATTTGAAGCTTCAGATTCGGAAACATGGTGTTTTCGTTTTCTAGTTTTAAAAACCAAATCATCTTGCCTTCGGGCCGTATGGAACCCCTCTGCCTATTTCTAATTCTTCCCAGAATAGTGATACTTTTGATGAGGGCCCTCGGAAAAATTGTAGACGATGCCGAGAAACTTCTTTGCATCTATCTGACTCGCAAACTTCTGGAGCTCGTCTCGGCGCGTATGCCTGGCCCGCACGGCCAAGAGAACCCCGTCGCAGGCTGCCGTCATTAATTCCACATCCGACAAGGTCATGATTGGGGGCGAATCCACAAACGCGAAACGGAACGATCCCCTGCACCACGTAATGAATTCCTGCCAGCGACGACCCGCATATAACTCCCCGGGCGAAAGGGCTGTCGAACCCGAGCCACAAACATAGAGATTAGGATGGTTTGTTTCAAGAACCGCGGCTTCGGCTTCACACCGACCCGAGAGAATATCTGCGAGTCCCAACGAAGATGTTGAACCCAAGGACCGAGTCAAGCCTCCAGTGCGAATATCACCATCAATGAGGAGCACCCGCATATCTTTCAATTGTGAGCAGCACAGTGCAAGATTGAAAGAAGTTAGTGTCTTGCCTTCTCCGGGAACCGAACTCGTTAGAATCACGGATCGGAGTTCGCGGCTCGAACTCAAGCGAACCAGTCGAGTCCGCAGTGCGCGATACGCCTCTTCGGCCGACTGCAAGGAGGGGCTTCCCTCAAATTTTCTTGGCAGAAGCATTGACTCCGGAATGTCAATTTTCTTGACCTGGTCCACTTCAGCAGGTGCGGTGTCGGGCTCGACGGACTCCAAAACGGTTGGTTCGTCTGCCGTCACGAACTCTTGCAAACCGGCTAGTTTAAACCCTTGCTCCGGCAGAACGGGGTTTTGAGTCTTTAAGGTCTCGTTAAAGAACTTGCTCATGCTAGCGAACTCCGCGCGCGGAACCGCGCATCTGTTTCATTGCTTCTATCATCATATCCACGGCAGTCTTCTGCAAGACAACGCGCTCCTTCGTGGCATCAACCTCGGGGTTCTTTTCCAAGACCAATACAGACTGCAGCGGTACACTCTCCAAGGTGGTTTCTCGCCTGGGTTCCGCCTTGCGCACGTTGTCTTGCACGTGAACGAACGAAGCGGCAGCATCGTCAGCCGACTCCTCATCGGCTGATTTCCTGTGCCAAATAGGCGCTCTAACGACCTCCCTTGCAGAAGCCGGAACAGCAGATAGACCCAGATCGAGAGAAGTTGCCACCTTTTCGACCATCTCCGGCAGAATCTTGTTTTGATGATTGCGAAAGCCAAGAACCAGGCAGCCGTCGCCGATAAGATTGATGAGGCGCGGCACACCTCCTGAAAAGGCGTGTAAAGTTTCCAAGGCATCAACCGAAAATGGCGAAGATCCCTGCAATCCGGCAGCTTGGAGCCGCTCGGCAATATAGAGTCGCGTTTCGGACATGCTCAGGGGACGGAGATTCGCACGCGCGGCAATGCGTTGCTGCAGCGCACTCAGTTCTTTGCGCTGCATAATGGTTAGCAACTCGGGCTGCCCACTGAGAACAATTTGAAGCAGCTTGCCATCGTGAGTGTCGGCATTGCCCAAAAGGCGAATCTCTTCCAGTAATTCCGGGCTGAGAAGATGTGCTTCGTCGACAAAGAGGACCGCCGTGCCGCGGACACGCTGTGTCTCCAGCAACATTTGGTGTAAAGCCCCTAACCGGCGCGGTTTGCTGGTGGAGGCGCAGCGTACCTCGAACTCCTCGAGCATCATTTCGAGAAATTCGTCGCGGCTAAGAACGGGGTTAAAGAGTAGCGCGCTCTTGATGGGCATCTTCCGGTCCGAAATGAGCTGCAGCGCGGAGTGCACTAGGGTTGTTTTCCCCGTGCCAATAGGCCCCGTCAGCATTACAAGACCCTTTCGATAAAAGATTCCCTCGAGAACTGTCGTCAGGGCAGTCTGGTGCGGCTCGGAGAGGTGGAGATATCTGGGATCAGGTGTCAGACGAAAGGGCTCGTCCTGGAAGCCGTAGAAGGAGAGATACATTTAAAAGTACCTTCCCGCCACTAGCGAAAGAACCAGGCCGAGAGCGAGGGAAAAAATCACGGTACCCACCAACATACCGACGACACGCGTCCACGCGGCCTTTCGCTCTTGAGCAGAAACAAGCCAAGGGACGCCGCTCAATACAGGCTTACCTAAGATTCGAGATGCTTCGGCCTCGGACCGAACAGTCTCGTCGTTCATCTCCACCACGCCGGCTAGTGATACGCCCAAGAAGAGTCCCCCCAGTAAGCCGGCGAAGCTGATAAGCGGACGATTTGGCGCGGCAGGGCGCTGGGGAGTATGGGCGGCATCCAGCACAACAAACTTCTCCGCTTTCTGGCGTATTTCCAGGGCATATGACATGTCCGCAGCCTGCTTTTTGTCTAGCAAGCTGGCATATTGTTTCCTGAGCGAATCATTGTCTTGCTGCAAAAGAGATATTTTCTGCTCAAACATCGGCATCTCTGCAAGTCTCGCGGTGTGAGAATCAATCTGTTTCTGCAGCGGTGAAACCTGCGTGGTAAGGTCTTTGATCTCCTCGTCGAGTTTCTCGATCTGGGCTTGGAGGACTGGATTTCGAGTGCTAGTTTTGTCAGGCTGAATTGCTGGCTTCTGGTCTGTTCCTGATCCCGATGGGCCACTCGGTTCACTTGCTATCTTCTTCTTAAGTTGACTGATATCGTTCTGGGTTCTGCGTACCTCGGGATGCGCAGGACCGTACCTCGTACGGAGTTGTGCTAGTTTAACTTCGAGTCTTTGAATTTGAGCCTCATCAGGAGAAAGACTGCCAGTAGCCGCGCCGCTGTCTAAATCCACGTCGATTGTCGGAGCTGGCCCTGCTGAGAAGAGCATGGACTGCAACATCGCTTTGTCGCGCTGATCTTGGTTGATCTTATCTTCGATATTCTGGACTTGTCCGCGCAGGGTCGCGAGAGCTTCCATATGGTAGGGTTTCGATTCCGGAAGATCAAAGATATTCTGCGACTTTATAGCTCGAAGTTGGGCTTCAGTCTCGTCGAGTTCACGTTTGGTATCGGTCATCTGATCCGCAAGAAACTGCGCGGTTCCTGAGGTTTGTTCCTCTCGCGCTTTCAGATTGTCATCGATAAACATCTGTGCGATGTGATTAGCCATCCGTGCCACCTCGTCACGCCTGCTACTAGTATAGGCTATGAGAAAGGCTCCCATTTTTCCCCCGCCGGGGTTAACGGTTTGGACGGTAATTGCCTTTTGGACTGATTGAATGACATCATCCTCAGTTCTCTTGCCGTTTAGGTCAGGATAAAGGCCTTCGGCTTCAACAAGTTTCTTCAAACGAGTCGGAGATAATACTTGTTGCTGGAGAGTCGTCAGTCGAGAAGAGATGTCCGTACTGACTACGGGTGCTACATAGTTATTGGGAACCTGCGACGAGTCTACAAGTATAGTTGTTTCAGCCCGATAAACGTTTTTGAGGCGGCGGGCGACCACAGCACCGGCAATTAGCATCGCGACCGCGCTCAGGATGATCCACAATTTCCTACGTCGCGCGATGTCCAGATAGTCGCTGAATTTCAGCTCACTGAAGAAGCCTGTGCCAGGAGATTCTGTTGAACCGATGCCCAAGGTATTCTTGCCCTCATCTCGACCAAAGTACCAAATTCTGCCAAGTTATTGGCAGGCATCTGTAATATAGCACGTTGCTTACCATGGATCGACGTACAGGGGGGCGCAGTGTGTTCTATATAAGCATATTGTTTACAATGTGTTGCAAAAAGAAAAAGTCCCGCATCCGTGGTCTGGCATTCCAGAGTTAGTTGCCCTACGGAAATCGTTTCCACAGTCTCGGCGGATTGTTTCTGCATCCAGAACGGTAAGAATTACATGGGAAGGTCTTGGTGCTTACTCCTGATTGCCGACATACTGTTCGTCACTTGGGAGTTATCCAAGGCGGCGACCATCGAATTCCATAAACTAGCGTTTTTTCATCGCCTGACAAGAGTTGTTGCGTGCCTGCACTCTCAAAAGTAAAGGCGAACGTGGTAAACAAGCTGAAGTTTCCAAAAAAACGGTAGTTGAGATCAGTTGATGCGTATTTTCCGTTAGCTGGAGTCGCACCTCCGAGCTCACGGTAATATCCGAATCCATTCTTCCAAACAATCCGAGAGGATACTTTAATCCCGAGGGATCCGTCAACACGGTCCGACCTCTCGCGCGTAACATAATTGTCGAGCATGGTTCCTCGGGTGTAGGCAATCGCCAAGATGGTTCTCGGGGAGAATGACTTGGTCAAAGTAGCTCCCGCCATGAGCCCCCACCCGCCGGTCTGAGCCAGTCCGGTGTAGTGCTGGTTTGTTGCCCCGACATTTATTGAAACCCAAAACGTGCGGGCTAGTTGCTCGCTATAAAATACTCCGGGGGTGTAATAAGCCACGTTCTGGGGTACCCCTCCAACATTCTCACCCAGATACTGATAAGAACCCGTAATGCCTAGGGTCCGGTGGGGGGAGAGAGCGCGCCCCAGCGCAACGATGCCTGAGTAGGACTGGCCGTTGGCAAGATAGTTTGATGTTGCGTTGAATGATCGCATATACGCAAAAGATGGCGAGATCGTTATATTTGTGCGCGAACTAAAGTCGTACTCGATGGTAGCGCTGGCGGTATTGGACAAGAAATTTCCTTGCGTATTCAGGAAGCTGTTCTGCGCCGATGCACCGATCTGGCTATCTACAGCTAGATAATTCTGTGGGATGAGGGAGTTGGCATGAACCTGCAGAAAACTGTCTCCTACGGTAAGGCTCAACCGTGGCGCCAACTCAAATTTGGTGCCTAGAGACAGATTATTGTTCGTTGCACCGTTCGCGTGCACTTGGCCGTTGTAAAGCATCATTTGTGGCAAATACTGGAGGACAATGCGGCTCTTATGCCGCAGCACATAGTGGTCGAACATTAGACCGACGCGAAAAATGGCCAGGTCTGTCGAACTCACGGAGGAGGTTCCCAGAGGGGCATAATTATCATGAATTCCGAGAGCCTCAAGGGTGTACACGGAAAAGCTTCCCCACCGAAGAGGAGTATTAGATGCGCCGAGGAGAGGAAGCCCGCTACCCACATCCTTGATAGAGCCGGCATACGGAACGGGCGGCCCAGTCGGGGAAGCTGCGACATCTTGCTCTTCGTCGGAATCGCCGTTGAGGACCAAGGGCGTGCTAGTCGCGGCAGGTTTTGGTTTTTCGTCCCGTGGCGGGGTACTGGAGCAGGGTTGTTGGGCCTTGACGGGTGTCAACGAAAACAGGAATGCGACAACCAATCCAATGACGGCATACGACAGTTTGCCCATAGAAATCATCTCAAACCTCCGGGCAGGCCGATTCGCCAGCTTCTCACTGAGGAACGACCACCATATCGCCTGATTGGAGCTTAGGATCTTCTCCCTTCCCCTGGAGGGCCTTTTTGTAGTTAAAACCGATCCGGACTTGCTTCCCGTTTTCTTTCCGAAGGATGTAAATCGAACCGCTCTTCGCGAAGGGACCAAGACCTCCTCCTTGCGTGATGAGCTCAAGAACGGTGAGCCCAGAGCTCAGCGGATACATACCCTGTTTTCCAACCGCGCCGACAAGAAACACCTTGAGGCTCCTAATAGCTTTTACAATAATTGTGACCTGCGGATCATTCACAACCGTCTTGAGCTTATCAGTCATGAGGGCTCGCAGCTCTTCTGTCGACAAGCCCTCAATTTTGATGTCATTGAGCAGCGGCAACGTGATCATGCCGTCCGGGCGAACTACAACAGTTTGTGAAAATTCGGGTTCGTGCCAGACGGAAATCGTCAATTCGTCGTCAACGCCAACTCGGTATCCGACAGGAGGTTGTATCGACGCCGAGGTTTCCGTGTTCGCAGTCGAAGATGAATTTTCCGTTGAAGTCGTTGCCTTCTCTTTTGAAGTACCTTGAGTTTTGGGTGCAGGATTTTGAGAGAAAGCTCGCGGACTTAATGACAGTCCTGTAAGCGCGAATATTACCGCCAATCTTAGTACTGGTATCAGATATTTTTGCAAAGTCGCCTCGGATGGTCCAAAACTGATGCTACTGCCTCAACTGTTGCCACGAGTGGTCCATGTTTCAGTGTTGACCAAAACGCTGAAAAATCAATATTTATTTCTACTTTTCCGCAATCCTTTCTTCCCTCAAGAATTCGCTTGCGATTAACAAGAAAAATTCTTCACACCTGATTGAAGAACCTTATTCCAGCTAACACTTTCACGTGAAATACTTTCCCCGATTTGAATCGACCGGGATTGGCTCTCTTGACTCAAATTTCTTTAATACGCCGAAAATCGACAAGATAATAGGGTAACAGAGCACCCAAAGACAGAGAAGTAATCTATCTCGGAACAAAGCGACAACAGTTCGGAACCGCATGCCATTCGTCGTGTGAGACAGCATTTACTTCGCCCCTCGGCCCGATAGCATGACTTTCAGAGTCTCGAACAGTACGGCAAGATCTAAGATTATCGAGAGGTGTTTAATATAAAAGAAATCGTACTCCAGCTTCGTTTTGGTTTCCTCAACACTTGCACCGTACTGATATCGTACTTGAGCCCATCCGGTGATACCTGGGCGCACCGAGTGGCGCAGGCTGTAGAAGGGGATTTGTTCCTCCAGCATGGTAACAAAATGCGGCCTCTCGGGACGTGGACCTACAATGCTCATCTCGCCCCGCAAGACATTTATGATTTGAGGCAGTTCGTCGATCCGATATTTACGAATCCAACGCCCGACTCGAGTTATGCGCGAATCACTCTCAGCGGCCCAACATGGCCCATCTTTCTCCGCATCTTGATACATGGAGCGGAATTTCAATATGCTGAACTGGCGCCCACGCAGTCCTGTCCGTTCCTGTCTGAACAAGATGGGCGAACCCGATTCCAGCGAAGTCGCGATTGCGACGAAAGCGAATAGGGGCAAGCTAAGTACTAATGCGATAAGAGATATCAGAATGTCCAAAGACCGTTTCACCCATGTCAATAACGGAGACTTGCGAAAACCCTCTGAGAGGATTAGCCAACTTGGCGATAAATGCTCCAATACAATGCGCCCGGTCATCCGCTCAAGAACGGTGTGAGCTTCTTCAACGCGGACTCCAGCAAACTTCAGATGGAGGAGCTGTCGCACGGGCATGTGTCCTCTTCGTTCTCCGAGGGACAGAACCACCCGCGAAATGTCTTGGTCGCGAACGATCGATTCTAAGTCCGTCGCCGCCCCTATGATTCCAGGATTGACCAGTGATTTGCCGATATTCTCACCCTTTTCGTCCAGGAAGCCCACCACCCGAATCCGCAGTTCAGGACGAGCCAGAATGTCGCGAGTAAGTCTTATGCCAGCTGGCCCGGTGCCTAGAATGAGCGTACGTTCCACGTTGCCCAACCCCTGCAAGTGGCGGAGCCAGAGAAGCCTCCAACCCACCGTTAAGCTCAGGATCAGGGGTGCTGCCAGGGCAACGCTGCCCCGACCGAGCCCGATATCGGGAACAATGAAATAACAGACGGCAAGGCAAACACACGCGACGCCAAATGCCTGTATAAGCCGAATCAACACTTGGCTGAAGCTATTGATCAAGCGGAAGTCGTACAGATCGTGAAAGTAGATCGATATCTCGCAAACGAGAGTGATGATCAAGAAACGAAAGAATGTTTCCGAGGAAGAAAGATATGGAAGCGGAGATCCATATCCGTGAGTCCAGAATCGCAGGCAAGTGGCAATGATCAATCCGGTGGAAATCAATACACAATCGACTGCCAGCAACAGCAGCAGAGCGGTAGGGACTCTTTGGCCTCCAATCTTTAGCATGTTGAACCCTCAGCGCTTCCTGCAGTGGTTTGACCGGTTCCGGATCGTATATCTGGCTCGTTAATGCCGAAACTCCGGATGGTCGAGAGTGAAAGAAAGGACTTGTAAGGCTTCACGAGCGCGCGAACCGACTAGGAACGGCCATTGGAAAGCATGCGAGTGGCCAAATCCTCGAGTCCCTAGAGCGGATTCACTGCTCGGTTTCGTACGTTACTGAAAATAAAGCGTTAACTCGAAGTGGCGGTGTGGTTTCGAGCCGCCCAGCATGTGAAATAGCGACTCGAGACCTCCATGCCTAGCCCAAGCGTAAGTCTGGGATGGGCAAGTCTCGTTTTCCCTCCGTTAGACGGCAGGAGGGATCGACCGTCTTCGGATGCTAGTCTCGGTGTAAGTCACTGAATGTAAATCACATAAAAGGCCCATCGCGTCAACCTTGCCGACACGGCCTGACGGATCTGCGAAGAAAAGTTTTTCCCTATCTCGGTAAAGAGGGATAATCGGGCGGAGAATTCTTAGCTATCCAGGACAATCCGAACAAGCCATTTCCTTTCAAACTCCTTGAGAGAGTGGAGTTTACGTACCGCAGCCCGAACCGAGCACATGCAGTCTGGCATCTTGCGTGCTACTGTTGAGGTGCGCCTCATCTACGAGTCTCGAGATGGTCATATCATGGGCAGGTCTGAGATCGACGTATGTCTGTTCAAATTCTGTCCGCACCCCTCGAATCTCATCAAACCGACCTGATTGCGCTGTTCAGACGGTATTTGGCTCCGGACTTCGATGAAAGCCGATTCAATTGGCTCTATAGACAGAATCCGTACGGGCTTGCACGCGCCTGGATAGCTCGCGATCGTGAGAAAGGAAGCATCATCGGCGCTGCGGCTGCGTTTCCCAAAAGATATTACTTTCAAGGGGCGGCGAGCTTAGGATGGGTACTCGGCGACTTCTGCCTTGCAGAACAATATCGTAGCATGGGGCCGGCGCTGCAACTGCAGCGGGCCTGCATGCAATCGGTTGAGCCGCCATACGATTTCTGTTACGACTTCCCAAGCCAGTCCATGCTGGCCATCTACAAGAGATTGGGTGTTCAACAAACGAGTAATCTGGTGAGATGGGCCAAGCCAGTACAAGTGGAAGATAGATTGAAATCTTTGGTTCGATCAAAGAAAGCTGCACAATTGCTCGGCAGAATCGGGAACGCGATGATGGCCTCGCGTGGATGGAAAGGCACGAAAGAGGCGTGTGACATTGAACTGCACCTCGGACCATGCGGTGAGGAATTTACGATACTCGATCAAGCGCTCCAAAGAACACCGTGGCTCCGGGCCGCGCGAACGGCCGCCTACTTGAACTGGCGTTTTCTCGGGCATTCGGGCAAGTCAAGCGTAATCTTAGCGGGTCGAAAGAACGGCGCACTCGTTGGTTATGTCGTCGTCCGGAACGAGCCAGGGGATGCGCGAATCGTAGATCTCGCATCATTGGAAGATCCCGAGGTGATCGCAAGACTAATTGATGGCGCGGTGCGCGTCCTCGGGTCTAGCGGCGCGAAAACTGTCAGTTTGGTAGCTGGAGATGGGCATCCGTGGGGCAAGCTCTTCGAGCGTGCGGGATTTCGACGCCGCGAGAAATCGCCGTTAGTAGTTGTTTCTCGTCAGGGGGCAACAATCAATGAAACTAACTTCAAATCACAATGTTTCCTGATGGAAGGAGATCGAGACAGTTGAACAGCGAGGAGAAAGAATGATGCAGACTCAAACTGCCGAAGACCGAATCAGAGAATTTATTGTGAAGCATTTTCCGATCGCCAGAAAAAACGGCCTGAAGTCTACCGAGAAATGGCTTGAAACTGGAATGATCGACTCGTTGGGAATCCTCGATATGGTTCATTTCCTGGAGCAGGAGTTTTCAGTGGTTATTTCTGACGACGAGCTTCAGCCAGATAATTTTGAATCTCTGAATGCTGTCGTCGAATTCGTACAAAGGAAACTGGGAAGCTCACAGTGACAGAATTCCCCGGATTTACGAGCTTCAAGGAATTTTCTCAGAGGCCGCAGTTCCCTGCTTGAGCGCGCAGGAGCAAAGTCTTCTAATTGTGATTGTTGTGTCATAAGGTGACTCCGATCTTTATGAAAGCGACCAAGAGAAAATGGATTTCATAATTTGGCACTTGGTACGCGAGAGCGCTGGCCGAACCCCCGAGAAAGAGGCGCTAGTACACGGGGAAGAACGGTTGAGCTATCAGCAAGTCGCACGGCTCACTGCCGGTTTTGCGACGTCTCTCCGCGAGAGGAACGTGACGAGAGGTGACCGGGTAGGTATTTACCTCGACGCGAGCATCCCGCAGGTGATTTCGATGTTCGGAATCTCGCAGGCGGGAGGCGTGTACGTTCCGATAAATTTTCTGCTTCACCCCAGCCAGGTGATGCACATCGCGCGGGACTGCGGGATGAAAGCGCTCATTACGACTCCCGCAAAACTGGCGGCACTGGCCGACATAATCCCTCAGATACCTACTCTGGAGTTTGTCGTATTGGTGGGTGCAGGAGAGGTTCCCGGCAAAGAAATCCACGGGTACCGTTACGATGAATTCACTGCCGCAGAGCCGCCTGTTGTTTGGAGTGAGCGAACGATCGAGAAAGACCTCGCTGCAATTTTGTATACCTCCGGTTCGACGGGCAAGCCCAAAGGCGTGATGCTTAGCCATGCAAACATTGTCGCCGGAAGCCGTATCGTGTCAACGTACCTCGGAATAACGGAAAACGAAAGAATATTGGCTGTCTTGCCGTTTAGTTTCGATGCTGGGATGAACCAGCTCATGACCGCTTTCGAAAAGGGCGGAACGCTAGTTCTGATCAATTTTGTGTTCGCGCGGGAAATCGTTCGAACGCTCTTAGAGGAACGCATAACGGGACTCGCCGGGGTGCCAACGCTTTGGAGCTTGCTCAGTCAACCGAACTCCACTTTGGATAAACAACCGCTCCCTGATCTGCGATATATCACCAACACCGGCGGCGCCATGCCTCAGGCTGTTCTCAAGGCTCTGCGGCGAGCGTTGTCAACGACAAAGATTTTTCTTATGTACGGGCTTACCGAAGCATTCCGCTCGACCTATCTTCCGCCGGAAGAGTTGGATCGACGGCCTACCTCGATGGGTAAAGCAATTACCGACACCGAAATTCTCGTCCTCAACGAACAAGGCCAACTCTGCATGCCGGGCGAGGTGGGGGAATTGGTTCATCGTGGCCCAACGGTCTCATTGGGTTATTGGAATCGCCCTGAAGATACTGCGCGGGTACTTCGCCCGAATCCTCTCCTGCCTCCAGAAATGGGAGACTGCGAAAGAGTCTGCTATTCAGGTGACCTCGTAAAGATGGATGAAGAGGGCTTCCTCTATTTCATCGGCAGACGAGACACGATGATCAAATCATCTGGTATTCGCATCAGCCCGACAGAAGTTGAAGAAGTGCTTTTCCACACCGGCAAGATCAGCGGTGCAGCGGTCATCGGAGTCCCGGACGACTTGCTTGGTCAGACTCTCAAGGCCTTTGTTGTTCCTCGTGAAGGTGAGTCCATCAATGAAGACGCTCTGCTGACAATTTGTGCGGAGAAAATGCCTAGGTACATGGTTCCGAAAGCGGTCGAGATTTTGAACGAGCTCCCGAAAACAAGCAGCGGCAAAGTAGATTATCCGGCGCTCCGCCGTCGGGAAGGATTGTGATGGGCGATTTGGCGCAATCCTTGATTGACAAACATTTTGGCTCTACGAATGGTGAATTGCTCGTCGGCGGTATCGGTGTGGGTACTCTCGCGGAAAACTACGGCACACCATCGTTTCTTTACGATTGCAGTGTGTTCGATAAGAAGTTGGATGAATTAAGAGACGCGTTGCCTCGAGGTTTCAGAGTTTGTTATTCCGTCAAAGCGAATCCTAACCCTTTGGTGCTACGACATTTTCTGTCGCGAAGATGTGGCTTGGAGGTAGCATCCGTCGGGGAATTCAACCGAGGGCTGGAAGCAGGATGCCCTCCGAAACTCATGCTGTTTGCTGGGCCGGGAAAAACCTTGGCCGAGCTTGAGGCCGTTATCGCCTCTGGGATTGGAGAGATCCATCTGGAGTCGACAACGGAAGTGAATCGCGTCTCCTCTATTAGCAAAAGGCTTGGCGTCCGCACCAGGGTCGCCGTGCGCGTGAACCCCTCGGGAGAGGCCGAGGGAGGAGCGATGCGCATGGGCGGCCGCCCCACTCCTTTCGGCATGGATGAAGAAATACTGGGTAACGTTCTCGACCTGATTCTTGGCGATGAAGCTTTGGAATTCCGCGGTATTCACCTTTTCGCGGGCACACAAATCCTAGACGCGAAATTGCTAGTGAATCAGTACCGTCACGGACTAGCGATTGCTCGCCGCGTGGCCACGCGTGTCGGAACCCCAATCAAGCGGCTGGATTTCGGAGGCGGGATTGGGATTCCCTACTTTCCACACGAGAAGGAAATGGATCTCGCGGAACTTCATTCTGAGCTCTTAAAAGTGTTCACCGAGATTGAGAGTGATCCTACATTCTCTGGAACAGAATTTCTTGTGGAACCGGGCCGCTTCCTGGTTGGCGAGGCTGGCATCTACATAGCCCGAATCAGTGACATCAAAGTCTCCCGCGGCAAGAAATTCCTAATCCTCGACGGCGGAATGAATCACCATCTGGCCGCATCTGGAAATCTAGGCCAGACAATCAAGCGCAATTATCCGGTCGCTCTGCTTAACAAACTCAACGCAAATGCAGATGAAGTCGTGGATGTTGTTGGTCCTCTTTGCACACCCCTCGATACCCTGGCGCGGAATGTGCCCTTACCGCGCGCTGAAATTGGTGATCTGTTCGGCGTCTTGCAATCTGGCGCTTATGGACTTAGTGCGAGTCCAATAGGGTTCTTGAGCCATCCGATTCCTGCGGAAGTTTTCGTCGCTGACGGGAGTATTCGTTTGACGCCTGCGCTGTCCCCCGGTGCCCGCAGCAGCCTCACTTCTACCCTTGAACCGACAGCTGTGACAACCGATTCGAGGGATCTATGACTTGGCGATTTCAACGAGCTGCACAGCACTTTCCCGCATTGAGCAAGACGTGGGATGCCATTAACCGATCGCGGGGAAACCACATCCTATTGGACTCGGGCTTCATTGCTCCACTTTTGCGCAACTTTGATGACGGCAAAGCGCTCCTTGGTATCAATGAGGACGCGTCCGGCAGCGGCTTTGCACTTGTCGTCCAAAAGAACCCCGGACTCTGGGAAACTTTCCAACCATCCCAAGCACCCATCGGTTTGTTCATTTTGGAGCAGCCTCGTTCTGGCGCGAAACAGATTCAGATGCTGGCCCGTGCTTTGCCAGGATTTGCTATGCAATTGAGCGTTTTGCAACAAGACCCGGACTACGCTTCGATTGAGTTCGAACAAGATTCTGCTGGGCTGGAGCGCCTTGATTATATAAATACCCCGCGAATAACCTTATCCGCAAACTTTGAAGACTACTGGAAGATGCGTGCTGGAAAATTCAAATACAACCTGTCCAGGAGGCGGAGGCGGCTACAGGAACTCGGCTGGCAGAGCGAGCTCGTCGTCCGGCACAGGCCAGAGGAAGTGAAGGCGGCGATTCACGAATATGGCTGCTTGGAGTCTAGCAGTTGGAAATCGTCCGAAGGTACTGCTGTGGCCGAGGACAATGCGCAGGGCCGTTTTTATCGTGATGTGTTTGAACACTTCTGCGAGCGCGGGGAGGGATTGATTTTTCAATTTCTTGTCAATGGAAGGGTCGCAGCTAGTGATCTCTGCTTGGTGCGCGGCGGGATGCTCGTACTGCTGAAGACCACTTATGCAGAGGAACTTGGCGAGTTCTCTCCTGCACTGCTGATGCGTGAAGATGCTTTGCGCTTATTGTTTGCCGAAAAACGCGTGCGTGTCGTGGAATTCTTTGGACGCGTCATGGATTGGCACACAAGATGGACGGACGAAATAAGAACTCTTTATCACATCAATTGTTATCGAACTTCCTGGACCAAGCCTCTTAAGCAGCTGGTAGGGCGATTTAGGTGATCGCCTTTAACTCATCGCTCCCAGTGCTAGCGGCTAGATTCCGATCGCGGGCATTCCCGCGATCCTCTTTCGAGAAGGGCGCTCCCAAGAGTACGGGAGATTGAACTGCCTTCCGGATTGATTGGCCTTCTTGGGCCGAGCCACACTGGTGCATCCGCAGAGAAGCTTCAGCGGAGCGCCCGGTCATTCTGCCAGCAGGTGGTCAGAAAGCCTTCAAAGAGACTTTTTTCTCAGACTAAGGATTCCATGGCGCAGACTCTTCCAAAGCGCGTCCTAATGATCGCTTATCATTTCCCCCCGTACAAGGGTAGTAGCGGGTCTTTGCGGACTTTGAATTTTGCCCGTCATCTCCCTGAGCACGGGTGGGATCCTGTCATTCTTAGCGCGAATGCACGTGCGTATCAAGAAGTAGGCACAGATCAGTTGAAGGACATTCCGTGCAATGTACCGGTTCATCGCGCATTCGCCATTGATGCAGCGAGGCATCTCGCGATCAAAGGCCGCTATCCATCTTGGGCTGCAGTTCCCGACCGATGGGTCACTTGGATTGCAAGCGGAGTTCCAACAGGATTGCGCATGGTCCGAAAGTATAAGCCTCAAATTCTCTGGGTGACCTACCCCACAGCGAGTGCACTGTGGATTGGCTATCTCCTGCATCGATTGACTCACATTCCGCTCGTCACGGACTTAAGAGATCCCCTCACGGAAGAGGACCCTCGTACAGGTGTTCACTACCCAACGGACAAGAAACTGTGGAAAGCTCGCAGGGCAATCGAGAGCCGTTCCATTCTGCACAGTGCTCGAACAGTCGTTGTGACAACCGGCTCAAGAAAACTCCATGCGGAGCGCTACTCGCAGCTTCCCGACGATCACTGGAAGATCATCCCCAACGGGTATGACGAGGAGAGCTTCGCCAAGGTGGAATCTGAACTCGGCAAACCCATGCGCGACGGCGGGCCCTTGCGTCTTCTGCATAGTGGGTCCCTTTATCCGACACCTGACAGGGATCCGAGTGCATTTTTCAAGGCCCTGGCGAACCTAAAATCTTCCGGTACTTTGACTCCGGGGCAGATCATGGTTACTCTTCGCGCTAGCGGCTCCACGGAGCATTATCAGGCCATGATTCAGGCCACCGGTCTCGAAGAAATCGTGAAATTAGAACCCGCTATTCCTTACCATGCCGCTCTGAGAGAGATGCTTCTTGCAGACGGTTTGTTGGTATTCCAGGGCTATACATCCAATCCTGCGATTCCAGCCAAGCTTTATGAGTATCTTCGCGCGCGCAAACCAATTTTCGCAATGGTGGACGCGGAGGGCGATACGGCGGCTACTTTGCGTGCAGTCGGCACTGGCACGATCTCGAGCTTGGAATCGGCGGAGGAGATTCGGAATGGCTTAATTGATTTTCTTAGGCAAATTCGGGGCGGATATGCCCCACTAGGCGATTCGTCAGCCATTCAGGGCTTTTCGCGGGAAACACATGCGGCCTTATTGGCGGCATTGCTAGATGAAGTGTGCGCGCAACAGACAGAGAAGAGTTCCGTCTGAACACAATGTTGGCCTCGTCGCATCCATCGCTGCGCTTCGCCGATGTACACCTTCGGCGCAGTAGAAATCTTCGTGGGTTCTATACACCAGGCAAACTGCGTCTCACTTACAACGCGCGCGCGGCCTTCTATCAGTTGCTTTGCTCCTTGCGTGACAGCGAGCGCCGCCTAGTTCTATTGCCGGCATTTCATTGCACTGCGTTAGTGGAACCAGTCCCTCGCGCCGGGTTCAACGTCAGCTTTTATCGAATCCTGCCGGACTTCCGGCCGGACTTCGAGGATGTACGTCACCGGCTATCGCGCGATGTCGCGGCCATTGTTATCATCCATTATTTCGGGTTCGTCACAGAGCTTGAACCATTTCTCCAACTAAGAGACGAGTTCGGTTGCCGCATCGTGGAAGACTGTGCACATTCCTTCCTCAGCCGGAGCGGTGGATCATGTGTTGGTCACGCTGGGGATTTCTCGCTCTTTAGCTTTTACAAGTTCGCTCCGAGCTTGGCCGGCGGCGGTCTTGGGATCAATCTGGCTCAATTTTGCGAGATGCCAGAGCCGGCTACAGTTTCCTGGCGAGAGCAACTCACTCTAGCGAAACGCCTTTTCGAGCAGATACTGGAGAATTCGCCGTCTAATCCAGCAAGCAAGCTCTTGCTGAAAGCCGAGCGCTGGCGCGTGAATCGCCGGCACTCACGACCTTCTGCCGTGTCGCATTCCGCGCTCTTGGACGACCCCTATCTTTTTCGGGAAGACTTGGCAAATTCAGGAATGCCAAGTCTGTGCCGCCACCTGGTGGAATCTAACGACTGGGATGAGAACCTGGCGTCAAGACGACGCAATTACACTTTGTTTTCTGAAGAAATCCAGGACACTCCGCTCCTAACGCGGGTCTTTCCTGAATTGCGCCCTGGCGTGTGCCCGTGGGCGTTTCCGATCCTGGTGGCGAACCGGGGTCTGCACGACAAACAACTCCGGGCGCTGGGTATTCCACTCTACAGTTTTGGCGAGATTCTCCATCCTCTGCTGGCAGGCCAAAACGATCAAGCAAGAAAAGACGCTGAGCACATATCTGAGCAACTGCTCCTGCTCCCCGTTCACGCCCAGCTCGATTCAACGAAGGTAAAGGA
Organism: uncultured Acidobacteriota bacterium; assembly: GCA_963718945.1. Taxonomy (GTDB): domain Bacteria; phylum Acidobacteriota; class Terriglobia; order Acidiferrales; family UBA7541; genus Acidiferrum. The sequence continues at coordinate 692,086 of CAVRAJ010000007.1, forward strand.
AATGGCCCGCCGAATCAAAAGTTACTTCAATGCCCTGTCAGCGAAACCCACGGAGGTCAAGCGCAGATAATCCATGAATAAACCTGCAGCAGTAAGCGAGACGCGTCGCGAGAACAAATGAATCGAGAGACTCCATTAAGGATGGAAATACTGAGATCTTCAGAAGAAATCTCAAAGTTGCGCGAATCCTGGGATCAGCTTGTCTCGGAAAACTCCGGGACTGTCGAACAACTCGATCTGACCACCTCTTTTGATTGGGTCACGTCTCTGTGGGAAAACCATCTTCACACTCAAACACCGACACTTATCGTTTTGCGGGACGATCAGAAGATCGTTGGTCTGATACCACTCCGAAAATTCCGCCGCAACATACGCGCCGTTTCATGCCGGAGTTTTGAACCGGTGTCCGAACTTTACGCTGGCAGAACTGGGTTCCTTTTCCGAGAACGTCACGCGGATTTACTTCTTGCGTTGCTGCAGGGCATCAGACTGCAATTGGGAAAGTGGGATACATTTAGCGCAACTGTCGTTCAAGGGAGCGCACATGAATCTCTTCTCGTGGAGACTGCGCGGCGTGGGAATTGGCGCACCCTGGTGCTGAGGCGAGTTTCCTCTCCCTACGTTCCATTTCTGGAGAACTGGGAAGAGCATTTTGCCGCGCTCCCAAAGAAACTTCGGTCAACCATGCGCAATGGAGAAAAGCGGCTCAGAGAACGCGGCGAGTTGTCTTACCGTGAATTCGTCTCGTCACAAGATGTGCGTGAATTTAATAACGACGCAAAATCAATTGAGGCTGATTCCTGGAAGTCAGGCTCCGGGACTGCGATGGCCTCAAATCCCGTTCACGAAGCATTTCATTCCGCTCTTACCTTCAAGGCTGCTAAGAATGGATGGTTCAGCGGCCACGTGCTCTATCTTGATGGAAATCCCATTGCCTACATACTGGGACTCCTCCATAACGGGGTCTTCCTTGACCTAAAGGAAAGCTATCGCTCCGCTTTTCGTGAAATGTCACCAGGTCACGTGCTGAAATTTTTCGCTTTCCCCCGCCTCTACCAAAGGCAGACGCGCTGCTACGATTTCATGGGCACGTGTGAAGAATACAAAATGAAGTGGACGGACAAGGTCTATACTCGCGTCACCTATTTGCTCTTTAACAACACAGTTCGAGGCAGATTAGCGCGCTTCCTGGGTAAAGGTTGGCAACCGGGTGGCCAAAGCCCCGGCGTCTCGGAATCGAGTGCGAGAGCGTCCGCACCGACAGCCTAAATTAGGGCACACAGCGCATCCTGACTAAGAGGAACTTCTGGTTATGTGCGGAATCTATGGAGTGCTGGAAATGGAAAGACGAGGAATCCCGCTCGGGCCGACTCTCGCGCTTATGGGCGGGGTCATTGAACACAGAGGGCCAGACGACTCCGGTCAATACGAGGGCGGAGGAATTGGCCTCGGTATGCGGAGACTAAGCATCATCGACGTGGCCGGGGGTCATCAACCCATGACCAACGAGGATAATTCCGTTTGGCTTGTGATGAATGGGGAGATCTACAATTACCGCGAATTGCGCTCGAATCTCAAGAAAAAAGGGACATCGCTTCCGCACTAATTCCGATGCGGAAGTTGTCGTTCATTTGTACGAGGACGAGGGAGTCGAATTCTTCAAATTCCTTAGGGGAATGTTCGGACTGGCCCTCTGGGACAGCAGTCGTGAGCGCCTGGTGTTGGGCAGAGATCGACTCGGAGAGAAGCCACTCTACTTCAGACGCGAGGGACAACGTCTCTTGTTCGCTTCAGAATTGAAGTCGATCCTCACGGCGGGCGATGTCCCGAGGCAGTTGAACCTGAACGCACTACAGGAATACCTTACGCTTGGCTATGTACCCGCTCCGCTCTCAATTCTCGATGGAATTGAAAAGCTTATCCCAGGCCATTATCTTGTCGCGGAAAAGGGTCTCGTAAGCACCCATGAATACTGGAACGTGCCCTGCGGTCAAACCGAAGTACGTTCGGAAGAAGAATGGATTGAAAGACTCCGCGAAAAGCTGCTGGAGACTATCAAGGCTCAACTGATGAGCGATGTCCCTCTTGGAGCGTTCTTAAGCGGGGGAATCGATTCGAGCACTATTGTATCAGCAATGGCCCGGCTGACTGGCCGCACGGTCAAGACGTACTCCATCGGCTATGGCGGGGACCAGAGTTATTACAATGAGTTGCCCTACGCCAAGCTTGTTGCTGGAAAGTTTGCAACCGATCATCACGAAATTGTTGTTCGTCCCGACGTAAGCGAGCTCCTGCCAAAATTAATCTGGCATCTCGATGAACCCATCGCAGATTCCGCGTGTTTGACTACCTACCTTGTATCGCGCCTCGCTCGCGAGAGTGTCACAGTGATTCTCTCAGGTGTCGGCGGGGACGAACTGTTTGGCGGGTACAGGAGATACCTCGGAGAAAGTATGCTGCGTTGGTACGGGCTCCTCCCAAAAGGTATGCGGAAAACTCTCATTCCTGCATTGCTCAGGAGAATTCCCCAGGATAGAACCTCGGCTTGGAAAGACTACGCTCGCTATGCCGCGGCTTTTACGAAGACGGCAGATTCAGATCCGGTTACTCGCTACATGAGCTATGTAACAATGTTTTCTCCTCAGGTGCGGTCCGACCTTCTGGCAAGGGACACCAGCAATGGCGGTGATGGAGGCTCTACGGTGATTGGTCCACTTCAGCGCTATTTCGATGAATGCCCGGATTCCGACACGTTGGATCGCACGCTTTATGTCGACCTAAAAACCTCTCTTCCAGATGATTTGCTCGCGCTGACCGACCGTATGAGTATGGCGGCGTCCGTGGAGTGTCGCGCACCGCTTGTGGATTATCAACTCGTTGAATTAGCTAGCCGTATTCCGTCCCGTATGAAGGTTCGCGGTTTCTCGTTGAAATATTTGCTGAAGAAGGCTGTCGCACCTTGGCTGCCCAAGGAAGTAACAACTCGCAAGAAACGTGGTTTCGGTGCACCTATGGGCGGCTGGCTACGGAAAGATCTTCAGCCACTTGTACGTGAGCTCCTGTCTGAAGAACAAGTGCGCCGGCGCGGTCTATTCCAATGGCCCGCAATCAATCAAGTGGTCAAAGCTCATGAAGCCCAGCGTAGCGACCACACTGATCGCCTCTTTGCTTTGATCGCCCTCGAAATCTGGTGCCGCGTGTACCTTGATGGCAAGCCTCACTGACTCTCGTCAGCAGTGTCAGCACTGAATTTTTGGACTCCGTCCAACGGAAGAGGCTGTAAGCCCTGCTGGTATACAAACGCTAGCGTCTCGGTTTGCGTGGCGCTGAAGTGGAGGATTCCGTGTCGCTGGAGATGCTTGGGAGGGCTATGGGACTTGCTGACACAACCAAATCGTCATACCACGTGTAGGCCACTGGATGATCGGCCTGTTCGCTTTTTCCGGTCATATATGTGAGCAATGTCACGGTGTCGAACCCTTCTTCTGGACGATCCCTGTCGAGTTCAAAGTTGGGCATTTGAATCCACTGTCTATAGGGCTTTCCGTCGAGCGCAACCCAGGCATTGATGGTGGAGTCGGTTTTTCCCCAATGGCCTATTGAGATCTGGTAATAGAAGGTTATCCATTCCCCGCTGGGATAAATGAAGCAATCTTTGGGGTTGTATCTGCCATACCAGCAATTGTAGTCGCCCTGCTCCAGTTTTGTTGGAGGTTTCCCGTTGTTCGACCATAGCGGGCGCCCTCCACAATTCGTGTACATCGTTGGAAATCCGGCATTGTAATACTGAACTGTCGTTATTTCAACTGCCCCGCAGGTTGCTGCCGCATTGTGAAAAATGACCTGTTTCCAGGTCGTTCCTCCCCAATCGTTTTTGAGCATCTCTTTTGAAAAACGCTGCCGGAACTGCACATAGAATGTTGCTCCCTCGCGAAATTCCCTTCCCATGGGTTGCTTCCAATAACCGGATGCGTTGGCGGATGAGTGCGAGGGTATTTCAAAGCGTAACGAAGCTGAACCGGAAGCCTTGATAGTTGTGTCTCTTACCCCGCGGATGGTCCCATCCCAGCCAGGATACAGGCCCGCACCAGGATACTTTGCCGGTCGGTACTCATCCAGACCGTCAAATCCCTGACAAACAAACACTCCCGGTGCATTACAGCGCGCCTCAAAGTTACGCAGTTCCAGTGCAGCGTTTGCTGATCCCAATACTATCGCCGCCCCGCCCTTCCCCCCCCTCGGAAAGTTTTCTATGCCGGTAGTCTCTCGATAATGGGCACTCTCGCTCGTTTTATTCAAAGAGGCAGAAAATGAACAGAATAGTAGCGCCGTGAATACCATCAATAGCTCAATATCTGACGGATTTGTGCGTAATCTGCTAGTTGAAGCCACAGATCAGGCATCATACACCAACCAAAGCTGCGCAAGAACACGCCCCGGCATGCCTGGCGGTTAGAGGTTGAGACCTCGGACCAACCGTCAAATATCAACACTGCGGATTATTGCGGCTGCCAGCACAGCAGAACCCTCGCTCACAAGAAGACTCGAAGTCTGACTACTTTCGAGGGGCCGAATGAATCGGTGTGTCCATACGGTGATCCACCCTCACGGTAGCAGGACCTGTCAGCGAACAGGAAAAATGTTCCGGTTATTTCCCTTGTGCGCCGTTTTCTCTTGGGGGCATCTTCAGGGCTATTGTAACCCGTTTATTTATAATACTTTACAACTGCTTTTAAGGCACGACAATTGCTCGAACGCATGCAGCTATTCGGAATTAGTGGACAACTTTGGAGTGTGGTCAGATCCTTGGGTGGGCCGGAGTGTAATCTCGTGACCTCGCATAGCATCTCGTGGGAGAACGCTACAACGTCATCAGGCGCGGTGGTTCGAAGGCCTTCGTAATGCGAGGAACTGTAGTAGTCCACATTACAGAGCGCTAGCAGGCCGCGGTTTTCCTTCACCCCAAGTTATTGTAGTTCGAGATCCTTGCAGGTAGGCTGCATCGCATGCGGATTGCAGGAACCCGAATAGGGACTGTTCTACACAATTAGAAGAGAGCTGCGCAGGTCACTCGGTTTTGATCGAAAAATAATGTTCTTTGATTCTACCGCTTACGTGGTCTTCTTGACTCTGGTCGCCCTCCTCTATTGGCGGCTGCCATTCCGTTTTCAGAATTACTTTCTTCTGGCGGCCAGCTATTTTTTCTACGGATGGTGGGACTGGCGCTTCCTGTTCTTGATGGCCGGCTCGACTTTGGTAGATTTTTTTGTGGCTCACTCTCTAGGAACGTCCACGAATGAGAAGCACCGAAAATTACTTCTCATTTTCTCGCTAGTGCTGAACTTCGCGTTTCTGGGCATTTTCAAATATTTTAATTTCTTTATAGGTTCATTCCTGCATGTTGCCTCAGCTTTTGGGTTGAAAACGATCCCGGTCGGAATTTGGCGCGTCATTTTGCCGCCCGGAATCTCTTTTTACACTTTTCAAGAAGTTGCTTACATTGTGGACGTATACCATCGGAAACTTGAACCCGCAGACTCCTTGCTGGACTACGCTCTTTTTATTAGCCTGTTCCCCCATTTGATTGCCGGACCCATTCAGCGCCCTTCTCATCTCTTGCCACAAGTGCAGAAGCCCCGTTCGTGGAATGCCGGTCAGGCTTTCGATGGTCTCTTGCTTATTTTGGAGGGACTCTTTCGAAAAGTAGTAATTGCCGACAATTGTGCCTTGATTGCGAACGCCGCTTTTGATGGGAGACTCGGCGGGCCCAACTTGATGGTGTTAGCGCTTGGAACGTACGCATTCGCTTGGCAGATTTATGGAGATTTTAGTGGATATAGTAGCATCGCGCGGGGCAGCGCTCAGCTCATGGGCTTTCATTTCATGGTGAACTTTCGTCAGCCCTATCTCGCCGAAAGTTTACAGGATTTCTGGCGTCGCTGGCACATTAGTCTCAGCACCTGGTTGCGAGACTATTTATATATTCCACTTGGCGGAAACCGCTCGGGAAAGGCGCGTACTTATTTTAATTTAATGGTCACCATGCTTCTGGGCGGCCTATGGCATGGAGCTAATTGGACATTTGTCGTGTGGGGCGGCATTCACGGCGGAGGGCTAGCGATAGAACGATTGATCGCGGGTAAGCGCGCAGTGACCGCCAGTTCCGGCTTTCTGGGAAAGTGGGTCCGGCGCATCATTATTTTCAACCTCGTATGCTTGGCTTGGGTGTTTTTCCGGTTACCTTCCATCAGGGGGGCATACGAGCAGATTTTAAGTGCAACGACATGGGAGTGGCTGCCAATCTACGGTGTGGCGCTCCAGTTTCTCGCTGTTTATTCGTTGATGCTCTTCGCGATCGACCTGCAACTGGAAACCTCAAACAGTGAATATGTACTGGAAAGGAGACCGTTAATCATGCGAGTTGTTACCGCGGTCGCATTCTGCGTCTTGATTACCCTCTTTGGAGCAAACCAAGAAAATGCCTTCATTTACTTCCGCTTTTGAAAAGCTGAAAGCTACGCAAGCCATATCGCTGCTTCTTGGCCTGCTGCTGTTTTATTGCAGCACCCTGGAAGTTGTAACTCGAACCGAATTCACGCGTATCAGCCGAGTTCAGAGACGCATTGAGAACGACAAGCGGGCCGCTCTCGCGTTGAAACCGACTACTAGTGACGGCGCAAACACATTTCTCTTAGTTGGGAACTCCCTCTTAGTTCATGGGGTTGATCCGGACAAGCTCCATCAGGAAATGGCACCGGGATATTACTCCGCAGTTTTGGGAATTGAAAATACCCAGTACGTCGATTGGTATTTTGGGCTCCGCCGTTTTTTTGCAGAGGGCTCGCGGCCTGCAGTGATTGTCCTCAGCCTCACGACAAGGCAATTAATCTCACCTGGCATTAACGGGGAATACTTCGCGTACCAAATGATGCAGGAGCGAGACATACTTCGGGTCAAGAGGGCGGCCCAGTTAGACACGACAATGACTAGCAATCTCTTCTTCGCTAATCGGAGTGCATGGTTGGGAAATCGATCCATGATTCGCAACTGGCTTCTCGGGGAGCTGATGCCTAGCGTTGATCAACTTACGGCCTACCTGCCCGAGAAAGCTCCGCAGCTCCCTCCTGATGAAGTTGTCATTCACCAGAGCTTGGAGCGCCTCCAGGGGATCAAGGAGGTCTGCAAGAACAACGGAGCCAGATTCATATTTGTCCTCCCTCCTGTTCGCGGCGTGAGCGATTTGGAAGATACGCTTCGCACAGCTGCGGCAAGTGCGGGCATTATCGTCTTGGTCCCATACCGAGGGGGCGAGATGCCGGCCGCCTATTTTTCTGACGGGTTTCACCTAAATAACCAGGGCGCTGCTCTTTTCACGGAGAGACTGGGGCTCGAACTTGTGGGACCGCTCAGTCAGAACTAAGGGGATGCGATATTTAGAAAGTTATTAGTGGCCGTGGTGATAGCTCGCCATCCTTCACCTGCGGAATTTGATCGGCAAGATAGGCCGCGCATCTAGAGGTCTTCGGCGGTTCTCTCTGGGCTTCCGCCTTTGGCGGGATGCGTGGAGGATCTCGTTGCGATTCCGCTTGTTGATCAGTTGTTCGGAGCGGCGATAGGCTGCGCTGAAATGATTAGCTCATCGTACCAGGTCGTTGCAGGGCCAGAAGCCCCATTGTAGCCGCCAGTCCAGTAAGGAACTAAATAGATGGTGTTGAAACCGTTTGCAACGCTGCCACCGTCTTGGTTCAGAACTTGATTCGGCATGTTGGCCCATTCGTGTCCTGCATACGCCTGCCCGGCAACGGTAGCCCACGCTTGAATAGTACTGTTGGCTGCCCCCCAGGTTCCAATCTGGATCTTGTACGTGAACGTCATCCAAACATTCGGCTGGTAAAGGAAGCATTTGCTAGGCGCGACAAGGGGAGTCTGATAGTGGCAGTTGTAGCCTGTAGTTGAGGTGTCCCCCTGCTCCAAGAGGTAGTCGCCATTCCCAAGGCTCTCGATGAAGGCCTCTGCGCCACAATCGCTATACGTCTCCGGAAACCCTTCGTTGTTTATGTTCACCGTCGTAATTTCTTGGGCACCACAGCTCGAATTGTCTACGCCAATGATCACTTGCTTCCAGTTCGTGCCTCCGCCCCAAGTATTCGTAATATAGGCGGAAGTCATGCGCTGACGGAATTGCAAGTAAAGAGTCGAGTTTTGCCCAAATAGTTGTGCCGTGGATGGTCCGGCGCTCAAGCTGGCTTGTGTCAATTGCCGCCAGTAGCCATCCGGGTTTGGTGTACCGGAGGGTACAGGAATGTCGAAACGAAGCGAGCCCGTGCCCGAAGCTGCGACGGACGTATCTTGGGTTGGATAGGAGACCCCATCGTTAGCTGATTCTGCTCCAGAAGAGCCCGAGCCGGTGTTGTTTGCCTTTGGAATACCGGTTGTGTCGTCGAATCCTTGGCAGACGATCACTCCCGCAGCGGCACACCGAGTCTGGAAGTCCTGTAGGGCCGACGAAGTCGTACCCGTATTTGAGACTGTGACACTCACGCCTACTGCGTTACCAACGTTTCCAGCGGCATCCAACACTTTTGCCGTCAGAGCGTGAGTCCCATTGCTCGCGGTCGTCGTATCCCAATTAGCCTGATAGGGAGTCGCCGTCTCCGCGCTTCCAAGGTTCGCGCCGTCCAACATGAACTGCACGCTGGCAACTCCTACATTATCAGATGCGTTTCCTGAAACTGTCACAGTTCCCGTCACTGTCGCGCCGGTCACGGGGCTAGTGATCGAAACCGTTGGAGGTGTGGTGTCTGTACTGCTGCTGGTTGAGAAGACTGCGTCACCGTTCACCGTTTCGGTGCCGCTGGAATTCTTGGAATGCAGGCGGTAGTGATAGGCGGTGCCTGTCGTCAAACCCGTCAAAGTCTGCGAATGGCTTGTGACTAGAGTCGAATTCAGCGTCGTCATGCTCCCGTAAGAAACCGTTGTCCCGTATTCAACCTGAGACGTCGCTGCAACGTCCGTCGTCCAGGAGATCATGGCACTGGTCGTGGTGATAGAGCTCACGATTGCTCCCGAAATAACTGGCCCAGGACTTCCACCAGTTCCCGAAGCCGCAGTCATCCGCAAGACCCAAGCGTTTTGCTGCGAGTCATTCACTAGCGCGAAGACTCCCAACGCCGGAAAGTATCGCCAACGCCCGTCGGTCCCATTTGGTTGCGCGGCACCCGGTCCACCGGTGTAGGTGGACACCGTCGTGCAGGTTAGAGTAGTGGAATCGAACAGGATGACCGAACTTCCGCCTATCCACGCGACTATTTTCTTTTGTACTGGGTCGTAGGCTGCTCCAGGGTACGGATTCGTGTTTGGATTTATCAGAGTCGAACAGCCGGAAGTTTTCGACGTGACGTCCGTTATTGCCGGTTTCGCTGCCGTCATATCTGCCCGTGCGACTACATTGTCACCAAAACAAGTGAAGAACCTTGCCGTGTCATCGATGACACAAGTCGGATGGTCGCTTAGAATTCCTGCAACCGACGATATCTGGGCTTGTGTATTCGTATGCGCGTTATAAGTCCACAGGAAAGCGGAATCCGTGTACCACACCAGGTCCGTCTGTGGATCATAGTCGCCGAACGTAATGTAGTTACAGCAACTCGTTGTAACGGGAGTGCCGTTCACTGGGTCTTGTTGTTTCCACGTCATGCCAGAAAGATTGAAAAGCCAGGTCGATACGGCCCCGAATCCCGTCGGATACAGCGCTCCGCCGTGCATGTATATCTGGTCCGTGCTAGGGATGTAACTCAATCCACCATAGGTGTGCCGGGAATTCGGATTGCCTGAAGAGTCGGCGTCGGTGCCGTTCGTATTTGCCGGATCCGGAGTGTTGATTCTAACCATCGTCAGGGCGTTCAGGTCGAGGGCATAAATTTCATTGCCCGAGTAATCTGAGTGGCCCCCGCCCATGAACTCCAAGCGATTGCGCTTCGTATCTGCAACACCGCTGTTCCACGCGCTTACCACAGCTGCGCAACTCCCTAGTTGCCCGCTCGGACACAGCGAAGCGTAAGCGGTATTCGGAATCTGATACCACCCGAGCGCTGATGGGAGCCCGCCGCCGCTTGATGCAGCAAGAGTAGTCGCCGTGGCACTCGTCGATTGCGTTGACGTATTGTTGGCCGCGTCAAATGCTGCCACGGTATAAGTGTAAGCCGTTGAGGCTGCGAGTCCGGCGTCCGAGTAGGAATTCGTGGCGCTGGTTCCGACTTGCGCACCGCCACGGAATACCTTGTATCCCGTCACTCCAATGTTATCGGTAGAGGCCTTCCAATTGAGATTGATCTGTGAAGAAGACGCTGCCGTCGCCGTCAACCCACTCGGAACCGATGGCGCGGTCGTATCTGCTGCGTTGCTCACTGTGACCGTTACACTTGCGCTGGTGGTTGAATTTCCGGCTGCATCCTTGGCAATCGCCTTCCATGTGTGGGAACCGTTGGCCGACTTTGTTGTATCCCACGAATAGGTATACGGAGCCACCGTGTCCGCCGCGCCCGCGTTCACGTTATCCAATTGAAATTGCACGCTCGTCACGGCAACGTTGTCTGCCGCGGTCGCCGCAACTGACACAGTGCTGGAGACCGTCGCGCCGTTTGTGGGAGCCGTCATCGATACTGTCGGTGGTGTTGTATCCTTCGTCGCATTGTTGACCGTAACCGTCACGATCGAACTGGTTGTGGAATTGTTGGAGGTGTCGGTCGCAATTGCCCGCAAAGTGTGCGTTCCATTCGTCAACTTCGTCGTATCCCACGAATAGGCATACGGAGCAACGGTACCCGCCGTGCCTACGTTTACGTTATCCAATTGAAATTGCACGCTGCCCACGGCGACGTTGTCTGCCGCTGTGGCCGCAACCGACACAGTGCTGGAAACTGTCGCGCCATTCGCGGGCGACGTAAGAGCCACGGTTGGTGGCGTAGTGTCCGGGGTCGTATTGCTCACCTTAACGGACACCGCCGCGCTGGTCGTGGCGTTGCCGGCCGTGTCGGTGGCCACGGCCGTCAGAGTATGATTTCCGTTCGACAGCGTGCTCGTGTTCAGGGTGTACCTATAGGGGGCGACGATCACTGGCAAACCGCTGCTGGCACTATCAACCTTGAACTGCACGCTCGCAACCGCGACGTTATCCGATGCGGTAGCGCTGATGATCACAGCCGTACCGGAGATCGTGGCGCCTGCTGCAGGCGACGAAATCGAAACCGTCGGAGAAGTTGTATCCGACAGAGTAGACATGGTCATATCAGCGCTGGACGCTGTATTTCCGTTCGCGTCAGTGGAATTGATTTGAAAGTGATAGGTAGTTGCGGGCACCAGACTTGCGATGGCAATCTGGTGAGTGCTGACCATCGTGGAATTCACGCCAGTATTGGACCCATAGGCCGAAGTCTTGCCGTAGTTAACTTGCGAGGTCGCGGCTGCGGTTGTGGTCCAGTCCACCTGGAAACCGGTCAACGTTGCTGAGGTCGCTGTTGCGTTGGTAATGGAAAGGGGCGTCGACTTTTCTCCCCCACCACCGGAGGTCGCTCCTGTTACCAATCCTGCGCAACCACTCACTCCCATGCTGACCAAGCCAAAAGAAACAATTGCAAGCAGTCCCAGGAGCTTGTTTTTCGTATTCGTTGTTGAACGAATCGTCGTAAACATTATCGGCTTCCCCCGTCGTCGGCTGCCTGCACCCAAGTAGCTGGCTCGCGCGTTCCCCAACGCGTTGTTAGGCTACCGGGGCATTAGAAGGGATGTAACTGGACATTGGGCGAAAAAGAGGACAGGATGACTCCCAGTCCGTCAACCTGTCCTTCCGGACCACGAAGATAAGTGCCTAGGACGAGGCTGTGATGGATTCCTGTAATCTACTGATATTTAACAACCTACAATTACGTGTCGCGGTCAGCAGGGTGTGAGGAGCTTTCCTTATTTCTATCCGAGCATCTTCTCAGGCTCGGTAGCTGCAATTCGGAGACGCGCGCAGGATTCGCGCTGCCTTTTGCCTGTCTCAGTTCGCGGTTCGAGTTCTTCATCCCCAAGACTCCCGCAGGGGGCGACGAGGGTACGCCACTTGTCGGGATGTCGATTACTGCCTAGAGCGTTCTGCCGAAGACCTCTATAGCACGCCAGTGAATGCTTGTGACAGCTTACATTTAGAGCCAATGAAAATCCCCACAATCGTAAACCCTGCCTCTGTTATCCTTGCGCGATAGACAATCTGATGGGTTGAAAGAAAACGACAACAATACGAGCCTCAGGAGCCACAATGTCGGCAAGCCTTATACCAGTAGCAGTAATTATTCCTTACTTCCAACGGAAACCCGGACTTTTGAAAAAAGCTATCTATTCAGTAATACATCAGAAGGTTAATGCGGAGATTCAGCTTATAGTCATCGACGACTCCTCGCCAATTCCAGCGGAAGCCGAGTTAGCAGGCATACCGGACGGTTGGAGAAATCGAATTATTCTGTCAAGGGTCCCGAATGGCGGCGTGAGCCATGCGCGCAATCTAGGACTTGATCGCGTCCGAGACGACATAACCTACGTGGCATTCTTGGATTCGGACGACGTGTGGAGACCAGACCACTTAGCAAGAGCAATCCGTGCATTGCAAAATGGCGATGACTTCTACTTTGCGGATTTCACAAGACATGATTGGAATACATCGGCTTTTGCAAGGTGCATGACCTTTCATCCAAAAGAACATCATCCGCTGGACGACGCGCAAGGACTCTTTCGGTTCGGTGGGAGTTTCTTCGAACAGGTTCTTAGAAATAATCCTATCGGAACGTCAACCGTTGTGTATCGGCATGAGCGATTTCGGCAGCTGCGGTTTGAAGAGGGATTGACAATATCCGGCGAAGATATACTTTTTTGGTTGGAGATTCTCTATAAGAACGAAGGAGTCGTATTTTCAGATCAGATCGAATGTGACTACGACGCAGGCGTAAATATTTGTTACGACGCAAAATGGGGGACAGAAGCCGGAATTCAAGTCGCTTATAATGACATCTTAATGCTGGGCATTGTTCTGAAGAGATTCCAATTGTCTCCTGAGTCAAAGCAACGATTACGAAATCAACGTCAGACACTATCGACTGCGTTGGTCGAACAGGCACTCCATCGACTTCTTCGGGCGAAGCTAGCCAGCCTGCGCTGGCTGGCTAGACTCTTTTGGCATGACCGGAGCATTTGTATCCGTTCAACTCTCGAAGTCCTTTTCAGTCGCAGGGTAAGAACACTAAGACCGCAGACCCCTAGTAGTAAAACGCCTTCCGCCTAGTATTTGTTTCGGGGAGCTGACCAGCCCGAGTTCTCATACAAGTTTCATTGAGAGAGTCTACTTCCGCTGGTACAAAAACTCGGGCTGGTCACAATCAATCTGCTGCAAAAGGGCTCGTTTTCACCTCTCTTGGGGATTTTGCGGCCTTTCTTGCACCGATGCCTGTTGCCTGAATCTTATAGAGCAGTGTGCGGTAGCTAATTCTTAACTCCAGAGCCGCTCTTCGGCGGTTCCAATTATTTGCCTGGAGGGCTTCCAGGATGAGGTTGCGCTCCATGTCAACAACGGCGTTTTTCGCAATTCGCTTAAGGGAAGCTACACCATCCGGGACTGAATTTTTCGTTATTTTCGCGCGCTCATCAAAGAACTCTCTCAACGCTGCAGCGTCCGCCCCCATTAGCACATAGCGCGCAATATTGTTCGAGAGTTGTCTTATGTTGCCTGGCCAGTTAAAACTCTCTAAATCGCGAATCATCGCTGCGCTCAACGGTTCGCGTTCCAGCCCAAATTGCTTTGTGTAGAGGTTTCGTAGGTATTCTGCAAGGATAGGGATGTCTTCTAAACGCTCACGCAGCCTCGGCATCTGAATCCGCACGACATTGATCCGATAAAACAGATCACTGCGAAACCTGCCCGCGTCCATCTCCATTTCCAGTTTCAGATTCGTAGCGCAGATCACTCGAGTCTCCACCCGCTGCTCTTCCTGCCCGCCGATTCTGGAAAAATGTCCATCCTGCAGGAACTGCAAGAGTTTGCCTTGCAAACTGTGATCGATTTCACCGATTTCATCTAGGTAGAGCGTGCCGCCTTGCGCAAGCTCGACGCGGCCCGGTTTGCGATGTATCGCGCCGGTAAAGGCACCCTTCTCAAATCCAAATAACTCGCTTTCAAGAAGCGTCCCAGGGATGGCCGCGCAATTTACCTTAATGAACGGTCCGGATTTCCAAGGTGAACGGCTATGGATCCATCTCGCCAGCACTTCTTTACCCGTCCCCCCCTCACCGTCCAGCAAAACTGGGATGTCCACTCCAATTACTTTGTTGACTGTTTGTCGGATTCCTTGCATTACCGTTGAACGTCCAAACACTATCTCCTCGGGAAGCAGAATTCCCGCTGAAGAACCAGTTCCGCCTTTGTTCATATCCGTTATCAACATGCGCAAAGCCCGCAGTCGCAGGCATCGTCCCCAGCGTATTAAGCACACGAATCGCCAAATTAGACTCCCGAATCCCCGCCAATTTCTTGGCAGATCAGCACTTACTGCTACGCAGTAACCTCGCCCTTTTCAGATAACGGTGGCCCACCGCTCAGCAATCCTTTTCTACAGTGCTTGAGGCGTCCGACGCGGCATTCACATGTCAATGTAAGGAAAAGGATTTCTCAAACAAGAAAACAGTTTGCCCATCTGGCCTAATTCAAGAACTTCAAACCTTCTTATTTCGTGCCAATTTCTTGGCGTGTCCCAACCAATGCCGATTGTCCATTTGGCAAGGTGAGACACTCAAGACCTGCAGTGCTTCTAAAGCTCCATAACCCTCGCCAAATGGTCGATGGCGCAATTCGCCTGGCCTCTTCGCATTCTTCTTAAGCTCGATGGTATGAGACATATCGGATCACTGCTGCGCGCAAGCCCGGGGCAAGTATTCCCACATAAGAACTCAGAAAAACGACTGATGTAAACACCACATCCGTGACGTCTCCCAATTGATGCACGATGAATGCGGAATTGGTACCTTGCTTTCGCTGTTTTCCCGGTGTTCTATTTTGAACAGCGTGCCGTATTAATCTTTACGTTCTTTCGTCTGGACAAATCGACTCCAGGTGCTAAGCTGAGAGTGCGTCTTAAGTGGGCCTTGCGACTGTCCTTGGATTCGTTGCTTTAGTCGGTCCTCTTATATACGCGCTTCGCTCACGCCTTTTCGCATTTAGTGAGATAGCCAGAATTTAGAGCGTTTCCAGATCGCGAAGCAGGTTTTCTCACCCCTCCCCGAGAAAATCAACAGAAGCAGATATAAGCCGTAAGTTTCGTGCCCGATTCAAATAAACAACTTCAAACCCAGGCCACCTAGCCCACTTGGTCGAAGCAGAATTACTCGTGGAAATTCAGGGACTCGCTCAACCACTTCGCCGGGAGGCTGTGCTATGTGTACGCGTTGGAACGCCTTTAGACAATTATGCAATCGAGTTTCGAGTCTGGTTCTCATTGCATTTCTTCTTGCTTCTTGCGTCGCTGGTATCCTCCTCGCCCCATCCTTTTCTTCGCGCGTTCAAGCCGCCACCTCGGGCCTAGTCGCATCCTACAGCTTCAATGAAGGCTCAGGCACTACCGTCGCGGATTCTTCGGGGCTTGGCAACAACGGTTCGATTTCTGGCGCAACATGGACCACTGCAGGAAAATACGGCGGCGCCCTTTCTTTCAATGGAATATCTTCTAGGGTCATTGTGAATGACTCGGCATCCCTGCATCTTTCCAGCGGAATGACCCTTGAGGCATGGGTTTCTCCGACGAGCGTGCCTACTTACTGGCAGGACGTCATTTACAAACAAAATGACATCTATTTCCTTGAGGCGGGTTCGAGCCTTTCGAAGAACCCACCGGCCGTCGGTGCGACCTTTGGCTCACATGGCAATCAGTTCATGGCTGGCATCTCCTCACTCGCTGCCAAAACGTGGACTCATCTGGCCGCTACTTATGACGGCGCAACGCTCCGGCTCTATGTCAACGGGGTGCAGGTTTCGAGTCGCTCCATGTCCGATTCTCTTGTGAGTTCTACCCAACCCCTGCAGATTGGAGGCGATCCCGCGTTTGGCCAGTACTTCAAAGGGTTTATCGATGAAGTTCACATTTACAACCGAGCTCTCTCACCCGCGGAAATCCAGAACGATATGATTTCCCCGGTTGCACAAACCCTCGATACGCAGTCTCCTACCGCTCCATCAAACTTTGCCGGAACTACAAATGGCCCCACCGCGATCAATCTCTCCTGGACAGCTTCAACGGACAATGTTGCCGTCACCAGCTATCTCCTCGAACGCTGCCAAGGTTCCAGCTGCACAGCCTTCTCACGGATCGCTTCTCCTACGGGAACCGCATACAGCGATACGGGCCTAATCGCTTCCGCCTCCTACAACTATCGCGTGCGCGCCACTGACGGCTCCGGTAACCTAAGCGGATATTCCAACACCCTGACACTCGTTACTCCGTCTGCTCCAGACACGACTCCGCCGACCGCCCCGACCGGTCTCTCAGCCACGCCCATCTCCCCCAACCAGATCAATCTTTCTTGGACGGCTCCCACGGACAATATCGGTGTCACAGGCTATCTCCTCGAACGCTGCCAAGTTTCTGGCTGCGCCACCTTCTCTCAGATCGCCTCTCCAATAGGAACCACATACAGCAACACCAGTCTCACGGCTTCTACCTCCTATGCCTATCGTGTGCGTGCCACCGACGCCGCTGGTAATCTCAGCAGTTATTCCAACGTCGTTTCCGTCGTTACCCCGTCAGCTCCAGACACAACGGCACCTAGTGCCCCGGCTGGTCTCGCCGCCACGCCCATTAGTGCGAGCCAAATCAATGTCTCTTGGACGGCTTCTTCAGACAACGTCGGTGTCACCGGTTATCTCCTCGAACGTTGCCAAGGATCCGGCTGCACATCTTTCTCTCAGATCGCCGTTCAGGCTGCGACGACCTATGCCGACAGCGGCCTCTCGGCTTCGACCTCCTACAGTTATCGTGTGCGGGGCACCGATGCTGCCGGCAACCTGGGCAGTTATTCCAATGCCGCGAGCGTCGTGACTCTAGCTGCGACAAACACGATGTACGCCACAATTAGCTTCATTCAAGCTAATTACGCCGCACCACAGTCCGGCCAAACCACAGTGACTGTTGGATATTCCGCCGCGCAGATTGCTGGAGACCTCAACGTTGTCGTGGTCGGCTGGAACGATTCTTCCGCTATCGTCAACTCAGTGAGCGATTCTTCTGGCAACCTCTACTCGCTCGCAGCAGGCCCGTCCAAAGTCTCAGGGGCCCTGACGCAATCTATCTATTATGCGAAAAACATCCTTGCCGCTGCTGCAAAGGCCAACGTGGTCAGCGTGAGATTCAACGGCTCCGCTGCTGCTCCCGACATTCGCATTCTCGAATATGTGGGACTGGACGCCGCAAATCCCGTGGATGTCACTGCGGCCGCCACCGGTAGCAGCAGTTCCAGTGCTTCGCCATCGGTAGCGACAGCGAATCCCACGGACCTAATCCTCGGAGCAAACATCGTCGTTAGCATGACGGGTGGTCCGGGAAGCGGTTTCACCAAACGCATCCTTACGAGCCCCGACGGGGACATCGTCGAGGACAAAATCGTTGCAGCAACTGGGAGTTATTCTGCCAGTGCACCACTCAACGGCTCAGCGGCATGGATCATGCAAATGGTGGCATTCAAGGCTGCTGTGACCGGCACGTCATCTGGAGGAAACACACCTCCTCCTCCCACGTTAACTGCCATCGCTGTGGCGCCGGCTACCCCTTCGATCACCCAAGGTTCCAGAGAACAATTCTCTGCTATGGGAACTTTCAGCGACGCCAGCACCAAAGATGTCACAACGAGCGCAACTTGGGCTTCATCAAATGCCTCAATTGCAACGATTGTCGTGAATGCGGGTCTTGCCACTGGTGTTGGCACGGGCAGTACTCAGATCACCGCCTCTCTGGGCAGCGTGAGCAGTTCAGCTGCACTTTTGACCGTAACGTCAGCTGGTGGCGGTGGCCCGGCGGCGGCCAGCCTAGTTCAGCATGTCAGCAGCTCCAATACGCGAGGCGGCGGCTCCGTCAACAACACTTTTTCCAGCCCATTTTGCTACCACTTCCAGCTTCCTAACCTGACCACCGCGGGCAACGCCGTCGTCGTCGGCTTCACCTTCAACGGCAATCCCACTCCCTCCGTCTCCGACGACATGGGAAATTCCTATTCCGTCCAAGTCAACTATTTCGATTCCGCCGACACCCAATCCATCGGCATTGCCACTGCGCTCAACATTGCGGCTGGCGCTCGGGTTGTCTCCGTTTGTTTCAGTTCCGATCCCGGCGGTTATGTCCAGCCCATGGCCACCGAATTCGACAATGTCATCGGCATTGATGCTCCTGGGGTCGGCTCCAAAGGATCCGGCACTTCCGTCACCGCGGGAAGCTTGACGCCTACGACCAGCGGCGATCTGGTTTATCAGTTGGCCTTCAGTCTCTCCGTCAATCAATCCAGCTTCACGGCCGGTTCGCAGAGCAACATCTCCTGGAATCTCTTGAGCGCCGATCTCCTGGATGGTTGGGCCGCTCAATACGGTCTCTACAACTCCACTACCGCCATCAATCCCACTCTCACCATGGGCACCAGCCAAAAGTGGATTTCCGCCGCTGTCCTCCTCAAAACCGGCACCTCCGGCAGTGTTCCTTCCGGCATGCGCATCGTCCATCTCGTTCACGAAAATATCCCCTACCACGCCAACGCCGGTGGAACTGGGAATCCTTTCCCCAATCCCACCACCGTGCAGTTCCCCTCCTCCGGTAATCTGCTCGTAGCCATGATTGGCGGCGGCTATCTCGCTTGCACCGTCACCAGCGTGGCCGACAACAACAACAATGCCTGGGCTCAGGCCGGTACCACTCAAATTCAAGCCGGTAACGATGTCACGCAGGCCTTCTATGCCGGAAATGCCGCTACCTCTGGCAATCTCCGCCTCACCGTTCACTGGGACGCCACCGACGGAGACTTCACTTTCTTCTTATACGACATCACCGGCGCCGCAGCCTCCCCGCTCGACACCACCGGCGGAGCCACAGGCTCGCAATCCAACGCCGGCAACCTCACTATGCCCTTCACCATCTCTCCCGCCGCCGCAGGCGAACTCGTCTTTGCCGAAGTCATCTGGGACTTCAACACCGGCGCGGGACTAGTCGGCTCAGGCTGGCTCTTTGACACCAACACCTTTGACGGCGAGGATCAGAGCGGCCCCGAACCCATCGATCAAAACAACGGCTGGGGCCACTACATCTCCACCGGCACTTCCCCCGTCACCATCACCTGGAAAACCATGTACTCCGGCCTCCCTACAGGCAGTTGGTCCGCCACGGCCGTAGCCTTCAAACCCGCACCCTAACTCTCGCAAGGGCAATAATATACTTGACTCAGGAGAGGGGAACCTTGAAGATAGCGCGATAGGTCATTTGATGGGGAGCCTGCATCCCGGCTCGGCAAGAGAGGTTCTTGTGGCCGCATTTACGATGTATTTCGATGATAGTGGTACCAGCCCTAAAAACACCGTTGCCGTGGCCGCAGGTTGGATTTCAAGAGTCTCTTATTGGATTCCCTTCGAAAAGAAATGGGAGCAAGCAGGTAAAGTTAGAGGTGAAGAGTTTGAATGTATGCACATGGCCGAATTTGTTTTCGGCCAGAAGGATTCAGGATTCGAAAATTGGGATTTGCCAAAAAAAAAGCGTGTGGCTGGACGGCTGAGGGCGCTTATAAAGAAATTTGCCTTCAAGGGTTTCGCATTGGGGCTTTCGAAAGCCGACTACAACGCAGTAGTTCCCGCCGCATTGAGGGCACAGGACGGATACAAGGACCATTATACCTACGCGATTAGAAGAGTCTTAGGAATGATTGACGTGTGGAGACGTGAGCAGAACTTGACCGCATACCCAATCGAATATGTATTCGATTGGCTGGAGCGGCGTGACGAAAAGCGAAAAGAAATTGAGTCGGTGTTTGATAGAGCCGCTGGTGAGCACGAAGCATTTGTAAGGTACGGACTTCGCGTAGATGGAGTTCATTTTAAAAAAAAGGAAGATGTCAAATCACTTCAGGCTGCGGACATGCTTGCATGGCTAATGTATCAGTGGGTTTTGAATGAACAGGAAGGCAAGAAAATTAATCCAATAGCGATTGAATCTTTCGCTGATTTCTATAAGCACAAGAACAAAACATTTTTAGAGGGTGGTCATCAAAACAGGCAGCACTTGGCAAAATGGGTGAAGGATAAAGGATATTAAATGGCCAAAACAGTGACAAGAGAATGGGAATCTTTTGAAGATTTTTTCATGAAGGTACTCAAGACTCCTTATGCGGAGATCAAAGCAAAGTTAAATGAGGAAAAAGCCGCAAAGAAGCGGAAGAAATCTAAGAAGTCTTCCGCTTCCCGCGAGGCAATCTAGTTGGACATGCTATCCGTCGTACCTACCTTGCCAGTCACTTCGGCGTAGGTGAGGCGCTTTCCTATTACGTGAGAGGCAACGTGCTCGAAACGGAGTCCATCATGAGCCAGTTTCCGCAAGTTGTAGCGGAACACTTGTTCGTCCAGATATCGGAACAAGTGGAAGGGCTCGACAGAAATGTAAGTACCTTTCAATTGGCGCTTGAACAGGCTCCAGAAGTTTTCGAGCCCATTGGTATGGACTTGCCCATCAACGTACTTTTCGGCGTGGTCGATAACCTGATGCTCGAATCCTTGCTGCTTGAGTCCCTGATAGGACATAAGCGCATCCGAGTAAATCGCAGAGCCAGCTTTAACGTGAGCGCGAATGTTGGATTGGAGCGCATGCTTTTTGCGATTGCCTACGACAGCGGCGCGAACCTCACCACCACGCTCCAAGATTCCCATAACGGCGGTCTTGTCTTTGGTCCCAGTCTCAGTGATTCGGCGCTTGCGTTTATCGGCGTGCATGAAGCGTGCAGCACCACCAACGAAAGTTTCGTCAACTTCGACTGGCTTACCATCGCCGCCGAGTTGTACGGAAGAGCGGGTCTGCATCGCAAGACGGATGCGATGGAGCATGAACCATGCGGACTTTTGAGTAATTCCCAGAGCGCGGGCCACTTCATAGGAACTAACGCCGTTTTTGCAGTTTGCAACCATCCACATGGCGACGAGCCACTTGTCGAGAGGCAGAGCGGAATCCTCGAAGATAGTCCCAATCTTGACGGAGAACTGTTTGCGAGCATGCTTCTCTTTGCATTCCCACATTCGGCGAGTGGAGATAAAGCGAACATCAGCGCGGCCACAAGCGGGGCAGGTAACGCCATTAGGCCAGCGGCGCTCGACCATGAATTTGAGGCAGTTATCGGCATCCGCGAAGTAGACAATGGCTTGCTGGAGAGTCTTTGGTTTGGCGCTCATGGCGTTCCTCACAAGACCAATTCTCCCACAAAAGCCTTACTGAGTCAAGTATATTATTGCCCTCGCAAGAGCTGCGCCTACAGGTGCATACAGGACTCGCAGCTCAGGCGCAAAGACCCTTCCTGCGGCGAGGGCGAAGCGCAAAGATTCAGCAGGGCTACAAGCCCTTCGCTTTCATCGCAGATTCATTTAGGGTCGCATCTGGAGTTTGCTCGGGCCTTCAATAAGTCGATAGTAGGTTCGCTGAAGGATGCCTGCTCGCCAACGTCCGGTCGAGCACGGCGACTACCTCGTCATTCTGGCTCTCGTGCAGTGGTCAGGAAGTTTCAACCCTAGCTTCCCCTGTCCTCTTTTTGTACTATCGTACAGTTTGGCGTCCCCCTATTTCCCCTTTATTCTGGGCGTATAGCGTGTGTCCCCCTGTCTCTGGGGATCCCGAGATAGCGGAGTTCTGGGCATTCTGAGTATCCCAATTTGGAAGAGGCTCAACCATCCATGGAAATACCAAGGCGACGAAAGCAGATCGAACGAATTCTAATCAGTGCCGCAGTTTTTGCCGCCCTTGCTTTCTGGATTTCAGGATGTGCGGGAATTGCCGACTCGCAGACCAAAACTGCTCAGGCTTCGGGTTCTCCTATCATTTCTGGAGTGACTCCTGGGCAAATCAGTGCGACCGGGGCAACGATTTCTTGGGCCACAGACCAGGCCTCGGACTCCCAAGTTGACTACGGGACATCCGCCAGTTATGGAGCGAGTTCCGCTCTCAACTCCAATCTGGTCGCAAGTCATTCAGTCAGTCTGTTCAACTTGAAGTCGGGCACTCTCTATCACTATCGCGTGAAATCTAGCAATGCTGAGGCGATCCTGGCAACGAGTAGTGACTTCACCTTCACGACAGCCAGCGGCTCAGACACAACCCCTCCCACGGTTTCCGTCACTTCGCCCGTCTCCGGCGCAACCGTTTCGGGGACGATCACTGTGGCAGCCTCCGCCTCGGACAACGTAGGAGTCGTAGGAGTGCAGTTTCAAGTCGATAACGTCAATTCCGCAGCGGAGGACACCGCCATTCCGTTCAGCCTTTCTCTGGATACCACGAAGCTC
Organism: uncultured Acidobacteriota bacterium; assembly: GCA_963718945.1. Lineage (GTDB taxonomy): Bacteria > Acidobacteriota > Terriglobia > Acidiferrales > UBA7541 > Acidiferrum. The sequence continues at coordinate 714,668 of CAVRAJ010000007.1, forward strand.
TCCGGCGGCAGTCATTCGCTAACAGCCGTCGCCCGCGACGCCGCGGGGAACCACACGACATCATCCAGCGTAACTGTTACCGTTTCGAATCTTCCCGTAATCACTTCCCAGCCAACAAATAAAATCGTGAACGTCGGCCAGACGGCGACCTTCACGGTAGCGGCTACAGGTACAGCTCCGCTCGCTTATCAATGGAAAAAGAACGGCGCTAATATCTCCGGCGCTACCGCATCCAGCTACACCACTCCGGCAACCACTCCAGCTGACAATGGCTCCGCCTTTCAGGTAGTGGTTAGCAACACCGCCGGAAGCACACCGAGCACTGCCGTGACCTTAACGGTCAATGCTGCCCCCTCAGCGCCGACGATTACCACCCAACCGGCGAATGAGACCGTAACTGCCAGCCAGACCGCGACCTTCACGGTAGCGGCTACTGGTACAGCTCCGCTCACCTACCAATGGAAAAAGAACGGCACAAACATCTCCGGCGCAATCGGCTCTAGCTACACCACTCCCGCTACCACTTCAGCTGACAATGGCTCCACCTTTCAGGTAGTGGTTAGCAACACCGCCGGAAGCACACCGAGCACTGCCGTGACCTTAACGGTCAATGCTGCCCCCTCAGCGCCGACGATTACCACCCAACCGGCGAATGAGACCGTAACTGCCGGCCAGACCGCGACCTTCACGGTAGCGGCTACTGGTACAGCTCCGCTCACCTACCAATGGAAAAAGAACGGCGCTAATATCACTGGCGCTACCGCATCCAGCTACACCACTCCCGCAACCACCTCAGCTGATGACGGATCCACGTTCCAGGTGCTTGTAAGCAACGCGGTGGGCAACACGCCAAGCACTACGGTCACGCTAACGGTCATCTCTTCCGGCGGTGGCCCGGCGGCGGCCAGCCTAGTTCAGCATGTCAGCAGCTCCAATACGCGAGGCGGCGGCTCCGTCAACAACACTTTTTCCAGCCCATTTTGCTACCACTTCCAGCTTCCTAACCTGACCACCGCGGGCAACGCCGTCGTCGTCGGCTTCACCTTCAACGGCAATCCCACTCCCTCCGTCTCCGACGACATGGGAAATTCCTATTCCGTCCAAGTCAACTATTTCGATTCCGCCGACACCCAATCCATCGGCATTGCCACTGCGCTCAACATTGCGGCTGGCGCTCGGGTTGTCTCCGTTTGTTTCAGTTCCGATCCCGGCGGTTATGTCCAGCCCATGGCCACCGAATTCGACAATGTCATCGGCATTGATGCTCCTGGGGTCGGCTCCAAAGGATCCGGCACTTCCGTCACCGCGGGAAGCTTGACGCCTACGACCAGCGGCGATCTGGTTTATCAGTTGGCCTTCAGTCTCTCCGTCAATCAATCCAGCTTCACGGCCGGTTCGCAGAGCAACATCTCCTGGAATCTCTTGAGCGCCGATCTCCTGGATGGTTGGGCCGCTCAATACGGTCTCTACAACTCCACTACCGCCATCAATCCCACTCTCACCATGGGCACCAGCCAAAAGTGGATTTCCGCCGCTGTCCTCCTCAAAACCGGCACCTCCGGCAGTGTTCCTTCCGGCATGCGCATCGTCCATCTCGTTCACGAAAATATCCCCTACCACGCCAACGCCGGTGGAACTGGGAATCCTTTCCCCAATCCCACCACCGTGCAGTTCCCCTCCTCCGGTAATCTGCTCGTAGCCATGATTGGCGGCGGCTATCTCGCTTGCACCGTCACCAGCGTGGCCGACAACAACAACAATGCCTGGGCTCAGGCCGGTACCACTCAAATTCAAGCCGGTAACGATGTCACGCAGGCCTTCTATGCCGGAAATGCCGCTACCTCTGGCAATCTCCGCCTCACCGTTCACTGGGACGCCACCGACGGAGACTTCACTTTCTTCTTATACGACATCACCGGCGCCGCAGCCTCCCCGCTCGACACCACCGGCGGAGCCACAGGCTCGCAATCCAACGCCGGCAACCTCACTATGCCCTTCACCATCTCTCCCGCCGCCGCAGGCGAACTCGTCTTTGCCGAAGTCATCTGGGACTTCAACACCGGCGCGGGACTAGTCGGCTCAGGCTGGCTCTTTGACACCAACACCTTTGACGGCGAGGATCAGAGCGGCCCCGAACCCATCGATCAAAACAACGGCTGGGGCCACTACATCTCCACCGGCACTTCCCCCGTCACCATCACCTGGAAAACCATGTACTCCGGCCTCCCTACAGGCAGTTGGTCCGCCACGGCCGTAGCCTTCAAACCCGCACCCTAACAACCCGCTCAATCAGAATAGAAAGGCCAGGTTGCACTAAATCACAGCGCTGTCGCTGGCGAAAGTACTGCGCAAATAGATAAATGATGTTTGGGAAATTAGAACAGCAGGACTCGATCTACGGACGGCCTGCATCGCTTCTTCCGGAGTCTTGGGCGGCCGGACATGACCTAAGCCTCAAAACCTCTCAACCGAGCACTCCTCGATGCCGCACTCCTGAATCATTTCTTGGTTACGCTCTCGCTGCTTCTCCTCGAATAATGTCATACCGCTCGATCACTGCAGCGACCCCCATCCGAGCAGGGCCATCATCCGTGCGCCGTTCCACTCGGACCACCTTTCCAAGAGCGCGCACAAACACTTCCGTGCCGTGCGTAATCTCCGCGGGGAGTGTCAGTGTAATATCCAACTCCGAGCCTGCCTCGAAGATCCTGCTCAATGACGAAATACAACCCGCGCGTCGAAATATCGCGCGTCTTTCCTTCCTGGGAATTTACTTGGTGTTCGGCAGGAATTCGAATGATGATTGGCAAGGACAAATCATAACGACGAGCCGTCCGGCGTTCCGTCATTCCCCCGACCTCCGATAATTGCGGCGATGACGTGCTTCGAACCGCGCGGCCCGCATGTGAACTTACTAGAAATCAGCAAACTTTGCCACGCAACGGCGGCGGCGCATCTACGGACGCACCAAGCCGGGGTACTTGCTGAAGCACCAAATTCCGGTGAAGACTGACAGTTGGGATGTGCGCGTCCCGGGTTTCACGGAAGTGGATTTGGTTTCGCACTCTGGCAATTCCGCCGCGGGAGACTTCGCACACACTCTGAACGTGACGGATATTCACACCGCGTGGACGGAATCGCGAGCCGTGCTGGGACGCGGCGAAGAGGCCGTACAGCGGGCTTTACAGGAGATTCGCGGAGTGCTGCCGTTCGCACTGCGGGGAGTGGATTCGGACAACGGATCGGAGTTCATTAACTGGCATCTGAAGACGTGGTGCGAGCAGCAGGGCATTCAGCTGACGCGGGGACGGCAGTACAAAAAAGACGATAATGCGCATGTGGAGCAGAAGAACTGGACGCATGTGCGGAAGTTGCTGGGCTGGGAACGCTACGACACGCACGAAGGGGTGACGGCGATAAACGATCTCTACGGGCAGGAAGCCTCGTCCCGGCTTCAAACAGGTGGACGCGACAGTTTCCGAAACTTCTATTCGTTGCGGGTTCCCACCACCGCTGCGGCTTCCGCCGCGGCTGGCGCCGCGGCAGAACGGCGCGTGCGCGGCGTATCCAGATTAAACTGCCGCATTTTGTAGAGCAAAGCCTTGTAGCTAATGCCCAGCATCTTCGCGGCGTCCTTCCGGCACCAACGCGTCTTTTCCAACGCATCCGCGATCGCTTCCATTTCCGCTTCGTCTTTCAAGCCCCGAACAAGCGCTTTCAGGCCTTGTTCACGAGGCGGAGCGGGTTCTTCACGCGGAGAGGTGCGTTGCCGCGCCGAGGACATCTCCACCAGTTCCCGCAAGCTGCCTTCATCGTCTTCAAGAATGACGTAGCGCTTCACGAAGTTCTCCAGCTCGCGCAAATTGCCCGGCCACGGATAGTTCACCGCCGCATCCAGCAAATGTTTCGATGGCCCCGACGGCGTCTTCCCGAACTTCTCGCTGTACTGCTCAAGGAAATGCCGGAACAACAGCGGAATCTCGACCAGCCGCTCGCGCAGCGGCGGCACGAGAATCGACAGCACGTTTAAGCGGTAATACAGATCTTCACGGAAACGGCCCGTCTTCATCGCCTCCTGCACATCCACGTTTGTTGCGGCCAGCACGCGCACATCTGTATCGATCAAGTGCCGCCCTCCCAGCCGTGAATATTGGTGATCCTGCAGCACGTGAAGCAGCTTCGCTTGCAAGGGCGTAGTCATTTCCGCGATTTCATCGAGGAAAATCGTGCCTTTGTTCGCCATTTCGAATTTGCCTGGCTTGCTCCGAATCGCACCCGTGAAGGCGCCCTGTTCGAAACCGAACAATTCCGATTCCAGCAGTTCCCCAGGCAGCGCGGCGCAATTCACTTTCACAAATGGCTGGTTGCGCCGCTTCGATCGCAAGTGGATCATCCGCGCCACAACTTCCTTGCCTACCCCGCTCTCTCCGCAGATAAAAACCGGCACATCCACCGGGGCGATTTGAAGAATCTGCTGGCGGATGCGCACCATCTGCGGACTGGCCGCGAGAAAACTAAGGTCTTCCGTCACTTGGTCGCAGTAATCGCGCAGCGCCTGGTTTTCCGTCGTGAGCTGTTTCTTCTGGCGAGACTTCAGCATCGCCGCGTCCAGCTCCGTCTTCTCAAACGGCTTCGTCAGGTAATCGTGCGCTCCGATGCGGATCGCTTCCACCACTGTACCCACTTCATTCGAGCAAGACAGCATGATGACGTTCAGGCTGCGGTCCGCCTGCATCAATTCTTTCAAAGTCTCGATTCCATTCAGCTCCGGCATAAGAACATCCAAAATGATAAAGTCCGGCCGGTCTCCGCCGTTCACTTTAGCGATTGCTTCTCTTCCGGAGCTGACCGTCTCGACGTCGTAGCCATCCACTTCCAACAGCGTCTGCAAATATTTTCGGATGCTCGGCTCGTCATCCACGACCAGTATTCTTTCTTTAGCGGCCATCGAATTCTCCCTTTGACTTGACCCAAATTCCAAAAACTAACCTTGATCCATAGGCAGCAAAAATGTGAATCTGCTTCCTGACTTCGGTTCGCTCTCCACCCAGATCTTCCCGCGATGCGCCTGAATCAGGCGCTTTGCGATCGCGAGTCCCAGGCCCATGCCGGAGGTGTTGCGGTCAACCCGCACAAAATCTTCAAATATCTCCTGATGATGCTCGGCTGCAATCCCCGGTCCTGAGTCCGCAACGGATACCTCAACGCTATTCGGCCGTGGCAAACGAAAACGCCGCCGTTCTTCCACCGGTGCAACGGCAGCTACACGCCGTTCCCAAAAGTGAGGTCCCGCCTTCAATGCAACCGTCCCGCCCGCCGGCGTATGCTTAAGCGAATTGTCCAGGAGATTCGCGGCCGCTTGCTGCACCTTCTGATAATCGAACCGGAACGTCGGTATCGACGGATCGAAACTGGCCTCCAGCTTCACTCCTTTGCGCTGGAAGGCTTCGGACCAGCGCTTCGCCAGCTCATCCAAACAATCACGCAGATCGTTCTCTCGAAGCTGCAGCACCAGTTTGCCGCTTTCCAGCGCGGAATAATTCAGGAACATCGAAACCAGCCGCACCAGCCGCTCGCAACTGTCTTTCGACTCTTCCAGGATGTCGCGCTGCTTGTCCGTCAATCGTCCAAGCGAGCCCGTCAGCATCAGGTCGTAGTAGCCCTTAATCACAGCTAGCGGCGTTTTCAGTTCATGCGCGGCGGACGCGAGAAACACTGTCTTCTGCCGGTTTACTTCCTGCAATTTCAGGTATGCCGCCAGCAAATTCCTATAAGTGATCTCGCGTTCCTGCAGCAACTCCTGCACGGTCAGTTGCGTCGCCGCATCTGGCGCGGCTTTTTCTGCAAGTTCCGTTTCCATCTGGACGATCAAACAACCCGGCTCGGAGATCCACTGCATTCGCGCGCGAATTTTCTTCTCACCACGTGTCACTTCTACTTCTACTTCTACTTCATTTTCTCCCGCGTCGATTTTCTGTGCGATCTGGTTTGGCTCGACCCTCAGCAAGTCGCTGAACACATTCAACTGGCTTGAGTCCTTGCCGCTTTCCAGTCCCAGAAACTTGCGCGCACTTCCATTTGAAGCGAGTATCCGCCCGCTTCTTTCCGCCACCCAAACAGGCGTTTTCACCGCCTCCAGTAGCGTGCTAACAAATTCAAAGGGCACTGCCAGGACTTTCCTCTGATCGGCAACCGTAGTTGTGGCAATAATTCCGGGCATTAGGAGGTTTAGCCTTTCCCCAATAAGCGGGAAAATATTTTCCCTAGCTGAATCCCCATGCTGTCAGAGGAGTTTCGGAGTGTCAATGGCAAATGCGTTCCATTTGCACAATTGCGGAACTCAAATGGCGGCGGCAAGAAAGAGAATTCAAGCCCCAAAAATTGCTTGTTCGGAACCTGCCGTAACTAGCTGAAACAACATTACTTATCTTCATCACTTCCAACTTAAGTGTGGCACTCAATCTGCTCGTTCCCGTACTAGTTCCCGGGTACTAAGCGAAATATCATGCAAATTGGTCTTCTGAAGGATGGACAGCGCGTGGATCCCTCTAATTTACGCCGATCCCCTCGCATTCGCTTGCAAATGCCTGTTTTTCTGCGGGGTACGGATACGTCGGGGGCAGAATTTATCGAGCTCACTAAGACGCTAAACATCAGTTCCACCGGTGCTTGCGTGGCATCCACACACATACTGCGGCCCGACCAGATGGTTCACCTTACCATCCCCGCTCCGTCTTCAGCCGCCTCAGGAGTGGTACCGAGCGAGACTCCGCCTATCACCGCCAGGGTGCTCCGCCAGGACTCCGCCGGAGATATGCGCCTCTTTGGGCTGGAATTCCTCAAGCCGCTTGAGTAAAGTATTGCCTCTTTGACGCACGGCTTGCATTACCTCGGGCAAAAAAGTTACCTAGCGCCCGATGTCTTGCAAATGCCGTTTTCAATGGTTTCGTCCTATATTGAACTGTCGCAAGGAGATAGCCAGGAATCAAGGTTACCCAGCCGCACCTTGGAGCGACCCGAGCCTCTTGCTTAATTGGTCTTCGGCTTGCTCCCTATAGAAAGAGAAAGCCACATGTGCTTTCCCCAAACCCCGCGGGGATAGGCTAAAGTCAGGTGTATACCGGATATGCCCAGCCCCGGCGCTCCTGCGCCCCCGCGTTTGCCGATTGAGGATTCGTACCTCGAGCTGCTTGCTGACACGCTCGAAAGTCTTGATATTCCTGCGCGTGGCCAGTTCCTTCAGCGCTACTTCAAAACAATCACCCATCTCGATCTTCGAGAAACACAATGTGTGCAGCTCTGGGATGAGATGCTAACGCGCCGCCGCGAACTCAGCGAGCATATGGAGCGGCAAATCTCTCTGAAAACGGCCCTTATGGATGTTCTCACTTCCGCTGGGCTTTTCCGGGTTCCGATCCTGATCGAATACGATGAACTGAAAAAACTCCAGCTGAACGCCGTCACGGATCCCCTCACTGGCCTCTACAACCGCCGCCTCTTTAGCGAAGCCTTCGAAAAAGAACTAAATCGTGCTCGCCGGTATGGCTTGCCCCTCGGACTTGTCATTCTCGATCTGCACCGCTTCAAGGAAGTCAACGACAAGCATGGCCATCCGCGCGGCGACGAAGTTTTGCGCGCCGCTGCTGCAACGCTGAAAAAAGCCCTGCGTACCTCGGACTCTGCATTTCGGATCGGCGGCGACGAATTCGCACTCCTTCTCCCTCAAACGGATGCCGCGCAGGCCCTGGCACTCAGCCGCCGCATCGGCACAGTTTTTGGTGAATCGATTGCCCACTTCCAAATGGGCGTCAGTGTCAGCATGGACCACGGCGTCGCTACATTTCCACAAGACGGCGATCAAGCCGATCAATTAATTCACGTTGCAGATGAGCGCCTTTACCGGTTGAAGCACGCGAATCACGGCCAGCCTCCCACTGGCGGCTCTCGCACGGAGCTTGCTTCTACTCCTGCCTCTGAACCCTCCGTTCCTCCCGCTTCCGAGCGGCAGTCTTCCGCTCCGCGCCCCATTCCCATCGAATCGAAACGCCCTCCGGAAAAGTTCGAAAATACCATCGCTGCTGCCGTCCCTGCCACCGCTTCGGAAATTTCCAGCAGCCAGACTCTGGCTGTTCCACCGTCAGCCCGAGTCTTCTCTGTCCCACGTAAGGCCGAGCGCGTTTCCATGTCCGGCACAAATGCATACGCAGTTCTTGGCGATCAGGGCATTCGCCGCGCCCGTGTCTTGGATCTCGGTTTTGGTGGAGTAGCGCTCGAACTTGAATCGCAGGAAGAAGTTCCAGATAGCATCCTCGCCGTCTTGCACGTGCCCATTCTTCCGCCCGTGCGCGTCAATCTTAGACCCGTCTGGTTCCAACGCACGGCGCAAGGTGCCTATCGCTTCGGCTGCGCCTTCGTCTCCTGAACGCGGGCGTCTTCTTCCCCAAGCCGCGCATCTTTCCAAACCTCAATTGCCCATCTGCGTCAGATGGAGCCGCAGATGCCGTGAAGTAAAAAGCAGCGCCTGCTGTAGATGGGCAAGTCCCAAGCACCAGCGCAGAAGTGCTTGCTCGGGCGAATCTCCTTTAGCGGCGAGTCTGACCCACAAGGCGAGTTGCTTCTGCGCTGGCTTCTCTGCGTTTCCCGAGGTACTTACCAAGATGCTCCCTGTCGTTAGACAGAGTGTCGCCGCAAGCGACTGCTGAGATCCCGCTTCCTTCAAGAGTTCGGCCAGCTTCTCCACCAGCAGAAAATGAAGGCTTCTCTGCCGGCTATGCTCGGCCTGCCGAAACTCGATAACGAGATCCCCTGAATAAACGCCACCGCCCGTCAATTCATTCGTCGATGGTCCTGCCAACGGTTGCGCGATGCAGAACAACGAATCGTCGCTCTCGATCGCAGCAAGAAAGCTCTTCACGGCAGGGCTCGCCGCCGAGTTATCGGCAACTTCGCCTCCTCCTTCGGTCCCTCTCGCTATCTTTTCGACCACATCCACACGCATGCCTGTGAAACTACGCGAAGCGAAACGTCCTCGCAAGCGCAAACCCTCCCGTGCTCACGCACTGCCTCCTCGTCTCTTAATTCCGGCGGCTCCTGTATCCTGCTAATATCTCACCGCCAAATCGACGACCACGGAGGTTGCCATGCAAGAACCCAAGCCGAGCCGCCCTTACTGGCCGGATTACGGAGCACTGCCTACGGATCCTGAAAAGGGCCTAAAGCCTTGGAGTTGGGCTCTCGAGCGCCTCGAAAAATCCCACAATTATTGGATCGCCACCACCCGTCCCGGCGGCCGCCCTCATCTCATGTTGGTTTGGGGAATCTGGTGGGAAGACGCGTTCTGGTTCAGCACCGGCCCGAACACGCGCAAAGCAAAGAACATCGCCGCACATGCTTACTGCTCCATCGGCACTGAACTGGCCGACGAAGCAGTCCTCCTCGAAGGCATTCCCCAGGAAATCACCGACCGCGCCGTTTGGAAGCGTCTAGCCGTTGTTTACAATGCAAAATATGGCGGCGACGTAGAACCCATGCTCACCGCTTCCGGCGGCAACGTCTATCGCGTCGAACCCAAAACCGCGTTCGGTCAAGACGAACACGCCCCCAACTTCGCCGAATCTGTCACTCGCTGGCGCTTTTCGAATCCCTAGACCCGACACAACAGACATTTCATCTCAAAACCAGAGAGCGGAGCGCGGCATCCAAACACTCACGCACACTTGCTCGCGTTCTCACTGCTTCGGCGCCTGGTTCCACATCTCCTGCTTGATCTTCCACTCTCCGTTCGCCTCCCGGTGCAGCACCAACGCCATCTTTCCGCGCGATTCGATAATCTTCTCCCCACCAGGTGGTTGTACCACCTGATGTTCCGTCGCCCATTCCGAGGCCCAATCGCCCGAGATCTGTATATTGTGAAACTCCACTTCTTCTTTGATCACTTTATAGCCCTGCATCTGCGCGACGATCTTCTCTACCCACGCCACAATCGTTTTCTTCCCGATCATGGGTTCCTCCCCGGGCATCAGGTCTACGCCATCTTCCGCCCAAGTAGCGAATATCGCCGCCGTATCCATCTTCAAGTGCATTTCAACATAGCGCTTATTGAATGCTTCGATTTCGCCCCTCGCGCTAAGCGCGCCTCCTCTCAGCGCACTCGCCGCTATTGGCAACGCGCCTCCCACCACGACAAGGCACATCCCACACATCCATCTCATACATCACCCCTATCCCTACTCAATCCTCATCCCCAATGGATCTTGCGCAGAAAACATAGCTTAATTCTGGTGCTAATTCCACGCACGTTGAAAAGTCCCTTCGCTTGACCGTCGAATTTCCAAATTTGCACCCGCATTTGGAATTGTAACCAGGTTCCCGTATAATTGGGGTTTGCCTCGCGACCTAGCGACGCGGCTGTAGCTCACCTCTGTAGAGGCGAGGCTCTTCTCCCTGAAAGCCGGGAAGCCGTGCAGACCGGACGCGACAGAATGGAGCCTCATGAAAACCGGTATTCATCCCGATTATCATCCCGTTACCGTGCACTGCGCCTGCGGCCACAATTTCTCCACCCGCTCGACCATCAAGGGCGACAGACTGAATGTTGAAATCTGCTCCAACTGCCACCCTTTCTTCACCGGCAAACAAAAACTTATTGACACCGCGGGCCGTGTCGAGCGTTTCACCAAGAAATACGCCGACGCCGCTGCCAAAGTCGAAGCCTCAAAAACCGCCGCCGCAAAGAAGTAGCACTCCGCTAAATTTGCCGTGGCCAAGGTGGGACAGACATTCCTGTCTGTCTCCCTTCTTATTCTCTGCGTCCTCTATCGCTTCCTACAAAGGTTCACATGAAGGGATTTTCCACAGGTATCTGAAAGTACTTCTGTCCTGCATTTAGGTCTTCCGAGAAAATCCGTCTGCATCCCCCGCGCTCGGCCGCCGCCACAATCATTCCATCGTAGAGGCGAATTCCGTATGCCGCTCGCGCCTCAATCGCCCGCCGCACCATTCCATGGTCCGGATGAACTGTCCTCATAGGCCCAAGCGCATCCAACGCGATCAGCACCTGTTCTGTTGGCATGGGCGGCACTACTTTGTGTAGAAGCGTGGCCGCGAATTCCGCCAGCACTTGGCTCGACACAATTCCATCTCCCCTCAGCGCTTTTCCTACGATCCCTTGTGCTATCTTTTGCTTTCGTGCATCAGCAGGCGAGTATGCATACACCAAAATGTTCGTGTCCAGAAAGTCAGGACCGCTCATACAGGTCCTCTCGTCTCCAATTCCGTTTCCCTGGCGGTACCTTCACCAGTTCAAAGCTCCTCTCCAGCGCTTCCAACTCCCGCCTTTTTCGCCCCGACTTGGCGTTTTCCTCGGCAAGTCGCTCAAGATGGGCTCGCACCAATCCCGTCAGCGTTGTATCTCTATCCGCGGCGATCTTCCGCACTTCCTTCACCAGCTTATCGTCCAGTGTTAGTGTTATATTCATAGTCCACCCATAATAAGGGAACCCCTCATTACCGGCAAGGTCCCGTTCGATTCTCCGGCTTCCCTCTCTGCGAGTCTCCGCGTACGCTGGGCCCCGGCGTCATCCTTGCTCTTTTCTCTTACACTCAATTCTTAGCCGCCAACTGTCGGCCTCTACATTTCTAATTTCGTCTTCTCCCTTCACCTCACCCGTGTAAAATGACTTCCCAGCGTGGCCACTCAATCTCGTATGTTCGAACCCAGTCGTCCCGGCGAGCTCGTCGAAACCGCCGCCCCCCGCGTCACTCTTCGGAACACCTTTGCCCACCCCTATGACTCCGCCATCGCCGCCGCACGAACCTGCTACGCTTCGCGCCTCATCGTACCCGAAGAAATCACCGACAAGCAGCGCCTCAACATCGGCGCCGCCACTTTCTACAGCGGCCATCACACTGTCTACCAGCACGCCCATTTCGAATTCGGCCTCGAAAATGTCAGCCGCCATTTCGTGTGGTCCTTCCTCCACGCCCACCCCTTCTACAATTCCGAACAGCAAAGCCAGCGCTACGTCCGCCTCGATCGCGCGCAAGCTTACCTCCCCACTTCTTCTCTCTTCTTCAACGAACAGCATCGCGCCATCTACGCGCAGGCCATCGTTCGCGCTTGGGATTATTACCGCCAACTTTCCGCCCTCCTCGTCAACGACGCTCGCGCCATCCTCAGCGACATCTGGCACATCGGACCCATGTCCCACCCCAAGCGTCTCCAAAAAATCGAGCGCTCCGCCGAAAAGCGCGCCATCGAAATCGCGCGCTATGTTCTTCCGGTCGCCGCCTTCACCACCATGGTCCACACCATCTCCGGCATCGTCCTTCATCGCCTCTGGCGCATGAGCGCCGCTTCAGACACTCCCAGCGAATCGCGCGCCATCATCGGCGAAATGGTTTCGCAAGCCCGCGCCATCGACCCGCAATTTTTTGAACGCTTCGGAACCGAACCGCTGGAAGAACGCCCCGAATGGAGCGCATCGACTGTCAACGGCGCCCCCCACTCACCGACCGATCCACATCACGGTGAAACTTTCGCCCGCGAATTCGACGCCAGGCTCGCCGGAAAAACTTCTAAACTTCTCGATTACTCTCCGAATTCCCCGAGCATCATAGCCGAAGCCTATCGCGCCGTAGTCGGTCTAACCGAATCCCAGTGCTCCGACGCCGAAGCCATCGACCGCCTCCTCAATCCCGCCCGCAATCCCTACCGCCTCGAAGTCCTCGACATCGGCGTCCACGCTCCCATGATGCGAGCTCTCCAACACGCCAATTACACCTTCGCCAAAAAAATCAGCCACACCGCCGACTCCCAGGACCAGCGCCATCGCATGGTCCCCGGCTCCCGCCCTCTTCTCACGCTCGCCGACACCCGCGAGCCCGACTACATCACTCCCGCTCTCCTCACGCAAAATCCCCGCGCCAAAGAACTCTACGATCGCGCCATGCACGACGCCTGGTCCGCCAAAAACGATCTCCTTGATCGCGGCGTCCCTCTCGAAATCGCTCTCTATCTTCTCCCCAACGCCAAATCCATCCGCCTCGTCGAATCCGGCTCGCTCCTCCATCTCCTCCACAAATGGACCATGCGCACCTGCTTCAACGCCCAGGAAGAAATCTACGCCGCCTCGATGGACGAAGTAGCCCAACTCCGCCAAGTCCATCCCCAATTCGCAAAATACATCGGCCCCCCCTGCCACCTTCGCGCCAACATCACCACCCCCATCTGCACCGAAGGCTCCCACTTCTGCGGCGTAAAAGTCTGGCTCGACTTCCCCAACACCCCCCGCCGCATCTGACCGTTCTCGGACTCATTTCCTGAGTCCAACACCCGCGATGAAGTAGTCACACAAAAGGATCATTGGCAGAACGCAGTTCACCAACCGTTTTATACTCCGGTGACAACTCAAAGCTCACGGAATCGACGCGGAATTCCGATCCATCACACGAATATGCAAACCAACATTGATAGATTTCTCGCGAACCAGCAGCGTTATTTCTCCGGCTCTCACAACCAGTTCTTGGCCTTTGGTGGGCCGTGTGTCTATTTCCATGAACAGTGTCTAGTCGCTGGCGCGGAGAACTTTCTTTCTTTGAGACACATCGAGATGCTATATGCAACTCTTACGGCGTGGGGCATGCATAGAATGGGCGATTCGGAAAAAGCGAAAACAAGGCTTACAAACTGGGTGCCATTTCACACTTCCCTTGCAACTCAGACTGAGGGGCTTCAGCAGTTCAAAGGCCTCAGGATGTCTGAATTGTCGGAATCCGAATATTCCGCTGCCATTCTCTGCCTCAAAACTCACTATGCAGCGCTCAAGCTGTCCGTTTCTGGCGCGACAATTGTCGTCAACTCAAAGGCATTTCACCATTTGTTCCCAGAATTCATTCCGCCCATTGACCGGCAGTACACCATCCGATTCTTCACGCAAGCCCCTGAAAAGTGGCTGGATCCATCTGGCAAATTTAGGACGGTTCAACTCCCCAAAACCCTCGATGAGCAATTTCACCTATTCCATTCAACTTGTGTAGCTATGAAGCAGCTCGCAAACCGAGTTGACCCTGAGCTACTGCGCCGAGAGCGAGAAGAATCCCACGTGAGCACTCCAAAAGCTTTGGACAATGCGATCGTGAATTACGTGAGAATTACTGTGTCCCAGCTCCGCCGTCTCAAACCTCCGGCCGATCTCGACGAGCTTTCTTAGTTTTTCGGTGGGTAACCTTCTGGGGTCAACGCGACTATATAACGGGTCAACTGTATTCGGTGGGTTCTTTCTCGCCTCCGATATGATCAGCATAGACGCGAAGTGCGAGAGCATGCGCTGACGCAACCGCTTCGTTCTCGGCGGCGCCGTATGCCATCACGCCTGGAAGATCTAAAACTTCAGCGATCCAGCGCCCATCATCCTCAATTTCAGTTTCTATCCTCAATCCGATGTCAGCCATCTCAGTCACCCGCTTCCTCTGAAACCAGTGTACGATTCTTTCGCGTCTAATTCTCAGGAGGGCCAGCCACATGCGCTCCCGCCTAACCTCACTGTCCACCCTTGCCGTGTCTCTGCTCCTGATCTCTCCAGCCTTCGCCTTCGACACCCCTCTCTCTCCCGAAGCCGTGCGCAATGCCTACTTCCTCGGCCAGCACAACGACCAATCCACCCTGTCCTTCTTTTCTCAGTACTTTAAGTCGCTCCCCGCGCCCGACAAAGGCCCCTACATCGCAGAGGTCGAGGTCTACACTCCCTACACCCAAATCGTCGAAGCTTCCCGCCGGCGCTCCATGAACTACAGCGCCCAGCAGGCCGAACTCGACTATCGCCACCACCACGACAAGCTCTACATCCGCGTCCGCATCGACTTCACCGACACCTACGGCCTCGAGCTCTACCGCTCCGCCAAAGATGACAAGGAGCTATCCGGCAGCGATAAGCCTCTCCCCGATTTCTACCGCGATTTCCGCGTCGGCCTCAGTCAGCGCTCCGCTCCTTCCCATGAAGACAAGTGGATCGAGCCTCTCCGCATCATTCTCCAGCCCTCCTACGTACAAGCCTCAAGCCACTATCCATTTATCCCCGAAGACCTCGGCCCCTTCTCGTACGCGGCAGCCTCCGAAAGCTTCCCCTTCGCGTACTCCAGCGGCAACGGCTTCGCCTATCCCACTGGCTGGCTCGTTTGGCTCATCTACGACGCCAGCGAAGTCGCCTCTGACGATGCCACCGTCGAAGTCATCACCACCGACGGCCAGCACGTCTCCGTCCCCTTCGACCTCTCCCGCCTCCGCTGATCTCGACCGGCGACGATTCTCCAACCCGCCACTTTAAGCTCCAGTTTTCTTAATCATTTCCACATCGTTTCGAATGGTAACTAACATTTAACTTGAAATCTACTATATCTTTCTGCTAACATTTTCCATGTTCGCTGCAAGACAGCCGCGTTTGTGCCGCCCTCCTCTCCGTGATCTCTGCTCGCTCTGTGTTAAGAAAAACATTCACCACTGCACCTCGCTAGGCCGGGCCGGACGCATCTCAACCAGTCGCATCCCTCACTCTTTTCACCCTTATCCTCGAAAAGGCAAGAAGTTAACCTCCATTTTTTCAACACGTTCCGCACTCCTCAAAAAGGAGTATTTCCGTAACCCTCCCAATTTCAATCATTTGCGCACTCTTTTGAAAAACACAGGGGGTGTACCCCGTCGTCCCTCAGGGCCACCCAACCTCTTCCGCCTTTTTCCACAGTCGCCAAGTATCCCACGTACACCGATACCCGCAATTCCAATCTGCTCAGCGGTTTACTTCATAATTCTCTGGATACCCGGGGGTGGGGGGTTGTCGTTCGGAGTGGAACACGCATTCTTGACTGTCTTCTCGCTTCTGGCCGGCTCTTACGACCGCCAATGCAGCGTCACCCGCCGGGGTAGCACAGGCACTATTTCCTGTGCTCCACCCTCACGACCGCCAGTGCAAAGTCACTGGTCCGGCCATCGGATGAACCATCGCCGCGCCCGTGCGCCGTGATTCCAAGAGGTTGGCTTTCAGCCCGAAATACCACTTGGCAGGACGGTCGGCATCATCGATCAACATCAAACGGGGATTGTGCTTCAATCCTTGGGCTTGCAGGATCATCGTCTCCTGGTCCTGCCGCAGGAATTTCTTGGCAAAGATTCGGAAAATCGCGACCGGCAAAAACAAATTCCAAGCCGCCACGAAATCAATCCGGCAAAGATCTCTCATCACCGGGGTGACCGTCGCCCTGCTAGAAAACCATAGCTTTCCGCTCCGTATCTCTTCCGTCCGGATATTGGGCAGCACAAAGTCGATCGTGGTAGTCACCGGCTCGCCCGTGTATCTCTGCAGCATACGGTATGGCGCGCTGTTCGAGCTTGGCGTATGCGGGCTCATCCGGAATCCGTTCGGAATTGGCTCGAACTTCTTTTCTTTTTCATGGATGCTGTGCCGGCTCCGCCAGTACCACGATTGGTGCACAAACGGACCGTGCGCCGGATCCATCAAGCCGATGATTCCTTGATCGACGTGCGAAGGCAGGTCGCAAGCAAGGTGAATACGCCGATACGTTTCGCTGAACACCGCCAGCTTCGGCGCGGGAATGGTCGGCGGCGATTCGCCTCCGTCCTTCTCCGCGAGCCTCTGCGTCTCGGCGTTGTCTTTTTCCTCTCCTCGGCTCACCTCTCTACCATGCGTCGCCTGAACCGCGATCCGCGCACCAGAATTCATGTACACCCAAAAAAATCCATCGCGCTCTTCGCACGGATAGTGCCCGGCAAAAATGCGCTCCACCCTGAGTTTGTCCTGACTCGTAAGCGATGGAATCTCAACGCAGCGTCCGCTGCACGCCTCAAATTTCCACCCGTGATAACTGCACTCCAGCGTCTTCCCGTCGAAGCGCCCGTAGGAAAGCGGAATTCCTCGGTGCGGACAGGAATCGCGCATCGCAAAGGCTTTGCCCTCAGCCGTACGACCCAAAACCAGCGGCACTTCCAGCAGCATCGCCGAAGCAAGCCGATTGCCGGTAATTTTCGTGCTGCGAATCGCCGGATACCAAAAATCCCAAAGAAATCCGGCATCACTTTCAGCAACAATTCCCCGCGTCGTCGCCATGCCAACTTGCATCAAGGATTGCACCGGTTCGCCCATCGCTACCGCATCGTAGTACACCGCGTCGCACCGGAGCAACCGCGCGTCCTTTACTCGGTCACTTTGGGTTAGCAGGATGCGGACTCGGCCGTCGGCTGAGTTTGCGCGACGGAGCGCCGCGGAGAGGCCATGGAATAATTTTATTTCTGGTTACTAGCAGGTCGACGAACAAAATGAACTTTGTTCGGAGGAACCTCCACGTGAAATGATAAGAGGAAAGTGACACGGAAGATCGCGCGCATGCCAAGAAAAGTTGAAAGCGGAAGCAACGGACTGGGTGAAGGATTGTAACGGCAAAGCGCCGGCGGTCAAATGAAACAGAACAGCCGATCATCAGCGTTCCGGCCTGACATCGAAGGACTGCGAGGAATAGCGGTTCTGATCGTGGTTGCATTTCATTGCGGTATTCCACGATTTTCGGGGGGGTTTGTCGGAGTCGATGTTTTCTTTGTCCTTTCAGGCTATCTCATCACTGGACTCCTGGTTGCTGAAATTCAGAAGACTTCTCGTCTAAATCTGCTGCAGTTCTATGCCCGTCGGGTCCGTCGCTTGCTGCCAGCCTCCGCCCTGATGCTGATGGTTACCCTGCTTATCGGCGTGATCATAATGGCTCCGAACGAGTTAGCCTTTGCTGGACGCGCCGCCAGGGCAACGGCTCTCTACATGAGCAATATTTTCTTCGCAATCAATGCGGCAGATTACTTCGCTCCAGCGGTGAGATTAAATCCGATGCTGCACACCTGGTCGCTGGCCGTGGAGGAACAGTTCTACCTGTTCTGGCCCCTGCTGATCATCCTGGGCATGCAAGTTTGGCGATCGAAAAAGGCTCTCTTTTCCGTGCTGGCCGGACTGGTCATCATTTCGCTGACCGCCTCCATATGGTTCACGGCCAAAGGGGGCACCTTTGCATTTTATGAATTGCCAGCAAGGGCGTGGGAGTTTGGCATCGGGGGACTCGCTGTTCTGCTCCCTCGCGCCACTCTCAAGCTTGCTCCGGTCTTTTGGCTCATTCTAGGGTGGATGGGCGTTTTCATGATTCTGGGTTCTGGGTTTTTCATTGCAGGCGACACTAACTTCCCTGGCTGGATCGCCCTCATTCCAGTCTTAGGAACCACACTTGCGTTGGTTGGGGGCGCTGAGCAACCTCATCGAGGAGTCGGCGTTGTGCTTGACTCTGCTCCGTTGCAGCAGCTCGGAACACTCTCATACTCTTGGTACCTATGGCATTGGCCGTTCCTGGTTTTCGCAGTTGCACTCTTCCCCAACATTTCGATCACCGGCAAGATCATCGCTGCAGCCGCAGCCCTGGCCATTGCTGGAATCACCCACCATCTCATCGAAAACCCGGTTCGATTCCATCCTTACTTGATAAAGCGTCCCGCGCTGTCCTTATACCTTGCCGCAGCGGTGACGTTGTGTTCTTTGAGCGTAGCTTTTCTATCGATGCGTTTTGCAGTCCAGTTGGCGAATGCGCCCGACATGAAGGCTCTTGAAGCAGCAGTCGGCGACATCGCTGATATGCCGAGGCAGCAGTGTGTAACCCTTGGTGAATCGTCAGCCGTTAAAACGTGTGTCTTCGGCAATGCAACTTCTGCGACAAATATCATCTTGTTTGGCGACTCTCACGCCATTCAGTGGTTCAATCCTCTACTCCAGATTACCGAGTCACATGGATGGAAGTTGACGACCTTGGTGAAGTCAGGCTGTCTCGCGGCAGACGTCAGAAATCCCGATTCCACCAATGGATTCGCAAAAAATTGTGCCACCTGGCGCGAGGAGGCTATCCGGCGTATCGCAGTGATTCATCCATCGGTCGTGTTCATCGGAAATGCTAGCAACCACTTCGGGCGAGAGGAAGAACCTGCGGGCAAATCGAGCATCTTTCCAGAAGAATGGAGGGATGGAACGAGACGAACCTTGGAAGGCCTCACAAGTCAAGGTCTTCGGGTGGTATTCATGCGCGACAACCCGTCTTTCACAGTCGATATTCCCACATGCCTTGCCAGAAGCGTCCGTCACAAATGGGGCCGCACCAACTCCTGTGAGATGGACAAATCCGCCTCAATAGACTCTGCCGTATTCGAGGCCGAGAAGGCCGGTGCGAGCGGGCTTCCGAACGTCTACTTCATCGATCTAACTGACTTGCTATGTGAGAAGGATTTCTGCAGGACTGTCTCGGGAGGCAACGTCATGTATCGGGACGATAATCACCTGACCGGGAGCTTTACCAAGAGTTTGGCGCCTCTCCTGGATACAAAATTACTCGAGATTGTGAACAGCCCCGGCTGAACTCACCGCTTCGTGCTAACGCTCTGGCGCTCACCAATATTATTTCCGGCGTACCTCAAACCCCTTCAAGTGCCCCCGATTGCTCGATCCTTGCAATAGACTCGTCTGAATAATTCAATTTGACATGCAACCTCGCCGCGCATCCAATTGCGTGAAATCGATTTCTTCGCTATCCTAATAATCGAGTACTTCGATGTACGCCACCTTTTATTAGCCGACCCTCCTATCGCTCCATCGCCGAAGGGCCTCTTTTGGCTTTCACCAATCGCCAGTTACGAAACACGAGTCACCTTTTTTCCTTCACGAGGAAACGCCATGGCCGTAATGACATTGTCCGACAAATTGGATCAGCTCGGCACGCGCTACGATGAACTGACGCAGCAGCTTTCGACGGCGGAGGTCGCCGCGGACTCTTCGCGGTTCCAAAAGATCGCCAAGCAGCACGCGGAGCTTGAAGAAATCGTCGCCAAGCACCGTGAGTTCAAGCAGATCGAAAAAGATCTCGCCGGGGCGCACCAGATGGTCGTCGAAAACGAAGACGCAGAGATGAAGCAGATGGCGCTCGACGAGGAAAAACAACTCATCGCGCGCAAAGAAAACGTCGAGCGCGAGCTAAAACTACTTCTTCTCCCAAAGGATCCCAACGACGAGAAAAGCGTCATCGTGGAAATCCGCGCCGGTACTGGCGGCGACGAAGCCGCCCTGTTCGCCGGCGAGCTCTTTCGCATGTATTCGCGTTACGCGGAAACGCTCGGCTGGAAAGTGGAAGTGCTCGAAAGTTCGGCATCCAATCTCGGTGGCGTTAAGGAAATCGTCGCCGCGATCCAGGGCCACAAAGTCTATTCCAAGCTGAAATACGAAAGCGGGGTTCATCGCGTGCAGCGCGTGCCCGCCACGGAAACGCAGGGCCGCATTCACACGTCGGCTGCGACCGTCGCAGTACTGCCCGAAGCCGATGAGATCGATATCAAGATCGAAGCCAAAGATTTGCGCATCGACACGTTCTGCTCTTCGGGCCCCGGCGGACAGTCCGTGAACACGACTTATTCCGCAGTGCGCATTACGCACATCCCCAGCGGTCTTGTTGTTTCGCAGCAAGACGAAAAATCACAAATCAAGAATCGCGCAAAGGCCATGCGCGTCTTGCGCGCGCGCCTCTACGAACAGGAACTCGAGAAACAGCAGGCGGCCATCGGCGCCGAGCGCCGCGGCCAGATCGGAACCGGCGACCGCTCTGAAAAAATCCGCACTTACAATTTTCCGCAGAACCGCGTGACGGACCACCGCATCGGCCTGACGCTCCACCAGTTGACAGACGTCATGGAAGGAAAACTCGGCGCCCTAGTCGATGGTCTGGTAAGCCACTACGAAGCCGAGCGCCTCGAACAAGAGTTAGGAGCCGCCTAGTTCGCCGATGCGCCTCCGCGAAACTCCACGTCCTCTGCGCCTTTGCGTTATCTTTTCTCTCGGTTTTCCGAGGGCGCAGTTGGTGGTCCACTATGACAGACAAGACATCGACTCAAGTGAATCCAGAAACGATCGACGTCCGCACGGCACTCAAACGAGGCATCGGCGAACTTCGCGACGCGAATGTTCCCTCGTACACGCTTGCGGCGGAATTGCTCCTATTGCACGCACTCGGGCGCGACCGCGCCTGGCTTTACGCACATCCCGAAGAAGTGATCCCCAGCCTCGACGCGCATCGATTCCTCTCTCTAATTCTGCGACGCGCCGAGGGCGAACCGACGCAATATATCACCGGCAAACAAGAATTCTGGGGCCTCGAATTCGAGGTTACGCCCAATGTCCTGATTCCCCGCCCCGAAACCGAGCATGTCATCGAAGTCGCCCTCAACCGCCTAGCCGTCCGAGAAATTCGCGCCGGCCGCAAACAGACTCTCACGGGCAATGATCTGCACATCATCGATGTAGGCACCGGGTCCGGCTGCATCGCCATCGCCCTAGCCAAGGAGCTTCCCGGCGCGCGTATTATCGCAACGGACATTTCTGCGGTGGCTCTCGCAGTGGCCCGGCGCAATGCAATTCGCCACGCGGTCGCAGATCGCATCCAGTTTCGAGAATCCAATTTGCTCGAATCGCTTCCCGCAGAAGCACGGCATGCCGTGCCCCTGCTCGGCAAGGTCTCAACACTCGACACAACGCTTGCTTGTTCATTCGATCTCATTGTCAGCAATCCGCCGTACATCGGCCACAACGAGAAAGAAACACTGCAACGCGAAGTCCGCGACCACGAACCGGAACTCGCACTTTACGGTGGCGAAGAAGGCTACGAACTCTACGCCGACTTAATTGCGCAAGCTGCGCAGCATTTGAAACCAGGCGGCCTGCTCGTCCTCGAACTGGGCCACAAAAGCCTTCCTGCCGTGCAGCCCCTTCTCAATTCTCCGAGGTGGACAAACATCTGCTCAACAAACGACCTGGCTGGCATCCCGCGCGTTTTAGCCGCGGAACGGATCTGAGCCACGGCGAAGTTGTGACGAGGATTGAATCGGGAGTAGGCTAGCGGCATGCCGGGGATGGCGCGATTTCGAGCGAAGCATGGGCCACTGGAAGAGCGGGCGCAGGATGCGAGTGCGTCCATCCTGCACGTGGACATGGATGCGTTCTTCGTGTCAGTGGAATTGCTGGAGCGGCCGGAGCTGCGCGGCAAGCCTGTGGTTGTTGGCGGGCGACCCAATCAGCGCGGCGTTGTTACGGCGGCGAGCTACGAGGCGCGCAAATACGGTGTGCACTCCGCGATGCCGCTGCGAACGGCGGGACGATTGTGCCCGCACGCGGTTTTTCTCGAGGGACATCATGAAAAATATGGCGAATGGAGCGATCGAATCGCGACGATTCTAGCCAGATTTTCTCCGATCGTCGAAATGGTCTCTATTGATGAAGCCTATCTCGATCTAGCGGGAACGGAACGTCTGCACGGGCCGCCGTTGGCTGCCGCCGACAAACTTCTTCGCACCATCACACGCGCAACGGAGCTTCCCTGCTCCGCCGGTCTGGCTACAACGCGTCTCGTTGCCAAAGTCGCCTCCGATCAAGCGAAACCGCGAGGGCTGGTGTGGGTTGCACCCGGGCAGGAAGCGCGGTTTCTTGCACCGCTTCCTGTGGGGAAAATTCCAGGCATCGGCGAAGTCACGGAGCGCGCACTGCGGGCACTCAGTATTGAGACCGTGGATCAATTGGCAGCAATTCCGCAGGAAAAGCTCGAAAAAATCTTCGGCCAATGGGGCGACGCTCTCCATCGCAAGGCGCGCGGCGGCGATTCCTATGAATTCGTCATTGATGCCGAGCCTAAATCCATTTCGCACAATCATACGTTTGGGGAAGACACGAACGACACCGAGGTGCTACACGCCTTGCTCAGCCATTTGTCGCAAAAAGCATGCAAACGTCTCCGCGAAGCGGGATTGGCTACCCGCACGCTTACGCTGACGATTCGCTACGCCGGCTTCGACACGCACACGCGGGCGAAGACTCTTTCCGAGGCAACCCGTCTCGACGCCGATATCTTCCAGGTTTTTCAAAATCTGTTTGCTGAACATCGCGACGGGGAACGAAAAATTCGCTTACTTGGCGTGAGCCTCAGCGGCCTGACGCATGGCGGAGAGCAGCTCGATCTTCTCGAAGCAGAACGCCGCGAACGGATCGAGAAATTGACGCGCGCCACCGACAAGCTGCGGGACCGATTCGGTTTTGGAAAAGTACAATTCGGCGGCTCGCTGCGAGCGGACGGATCCCAAAACGAGCGCGACGAACCGAAATTGTCTACCTTAGGAAGGGCAAACCTCAAGAAATCGAGTGAGTCGTGATGCCAGTCACGACGAATCGGGCTGGATACCCTATACTTCTCGCATGAGCCCGGTAACACCTTCTTCCGGCACCGCAGCTCGCATCCGTGGCGGCAAACTTTCCGGATTCTGGCAACGCATCAGCGAAGGCCGCCGGATTGACGACTTGTGGTCGCAGTTCACGGCAGACGCCCGCGCCAGCTACGGGTTCTATATGACGGATGCGGTCGCCGAAGACATGGTGAACCGGCGAGGGCGGCCGCGATTCGGACGAATCGTAAAAGCGCTGTTCTGGTCCCTGGTGATGAAGTTGACGCCGGTGCGGCGCGTGATTCTGGTTATTGCCTGCATATTGTTTTTCGTGCCGAACGTTAATTTCCAGGGCCACAACAATGTAACCTTCGATTTCAATTTTGGAGTGGTCTCGGCATTCCTGTTTCTGCTTCTGTTGGCACTTGAATTGGCCGACAAGGTAACGATGAAGCGCGACCTGGAAATCGCCAGAGAAATTCAAACGTGGCTTGTTCCGTCGAAAGCACCAGAAGTGGCCGGTGGAGACATTGCGTTTGCTTCACGCCCGCAAAATTCCGTCGCCGGCGACTATTACGATGCGTTCTATCCAACCCCGAGCGCCGAAGAAAAGGGAAAGCTCATGCTGGTAATTGCCGATGTGGCGGGAAAGAGTATTCCGGCGGCGTTGCTCATGGCCACGCTACAAGCGAGCTTGCGCACGATTGCGGGCGAAGGCGCTTCTCTGG
The DNA here is from genome assembly GCA_963718945.1 of uncultured Acidobacteriota bacterium. GTDB lineage: Bacteria > Acidobacteriota > Terriglobia > Acidiferrales > UBA7541 > Acidiferrum. The sequence continues at coordinate 738,674 of CAVRAJ010000007.1, forward strand.
AGAATCTTGTCGTGAGGCTGAATCACTATGCCAGCGCGCATAGCCTCGATGGGCGGCGGTTCACGACGGCTGTGCTGGCCGAATATAATCCTGCAACGCGGCATCTCGTTTATGTGAACGCCGGCCACAATCCTCCGATGCTTCGCCGCGCTGGCGGAGAGACAGAAAAATTGGAAGCCGGCGGGCTGCCGCTTGGAATCGACGTCGGCGCCACCTACGATACAGCCGCCGTTGAGCTAAAGCCGGGCGATGCTTTAATTCTGTACACGGACGGCGTGATCGAGGCGTTCAATGATAAGGGCGAGGAGTTTGGCAACGGCCGCTGGCTGCAAGCGATCCGAGCCCTACCCGATTGGGGCGCGCAAGAATCCCTGCAGTTTCTAATGAAGCCAGTGGACGAATTCGTTCGCTTTACTCGCCAATCCGATGACATCACCTGCCTCGTTTTTCGCTGCAAGTAATTTCTCCAAATTTCGTCGCTGAGTAAACTTCACCGGAAACCTGAATTTACACATCTCTCCCCATTGCCGCCGCGAGTGTCGCATAATCGCGGTGTGACGGCTCGCGAACTTGCCAATTCGATCTGCGACAAACTGCAGCGTAACGGCCATCGCGCGCTGCTCGTGGGTGGATGTGTGCGAGACCTGTTGCTGGGCCGCGAACCCGCTGATTACGACGTCACCACGGATGCCACGCCTGAGCGTGTCATGGAATTGTTTCCGGAGAGCATCGCGGTCGGTGCGCAGTTCGGTGTCGTGCTCGTGCCGCGCGATGGAGTGAAGGTGGAAGTCGCGACGTTTCGCTCCGACGTGGGTTACTCCGATGGACGACATCCCGACCGTGTGGTTTATTCGAAAACGCCGGAAGAGGATGTCCAGCGCCGCGATTTCACTATCAACGGCTTGCTGATGCGCCATGACAGCAGCGAGATTCTTGATTTTGTGGGCGGTCAGGCCGACTTGAAAGCTGGGATAATTCGCGCGATTGGCGAACCGGACCGCCGCTTCGCGGAAGACAAATTACGCATGATGCGCGCGGTGCGCTTTGCCGCGCGATTTGGGTTCGACATCGAACACGAGACGTTTGCCGCTATTCGCCGCCACGCTGGCGCTGTCACCGACGTTTCCGCGGAACGGATACGCGACGAACTGACGAAGCTACTCACGGAAGGCGCGGCGCGAACCGGATTCGAACTCCTAGAAAAGGAATGGCTGCTCTCGATCGTGCTGCCGGAAATCGCGGCCATGAAAGGCGTGCCGCAGCCGCCGCAGTTCCATCCCGAAGGTGATGTGTGGATCCACACGCTACTGATGATCGAGGGATTCGTTGCCGGGACTTCGCCGACGCTCGCGTGGGGAGTGCTGCTGCACGACGTCGGCAAACCGCCGACCTTCAAGCCAGCTTCGCAAACGGGCGACCGCATTCGGTTCGATCATCACGTCGACGTGGGGGTGAGGATGGCAGAAGCGATTTGCAGACGGTACCGTTTCTCGAACGAAGACACCGAGCAAATTATTGCGCTCGTCGCTAATCACATGCGCTTCATGGATGTGGAGCGCATGCGGACCTCCACGCTGAAGCGATTTGTGCGGCTGCCCCATTTTGAGGAGCACATGGAGCTTCACCGGCTGGATTGCCTTTCAAGTCATCGCCGTCTGGATTCGTACGGCTTGGTGCAGCGATTTCTCGCGGAGACACCTGGGGAAGAAGTCCGTCCACAGCGTGTCCTAACCGGCAACGATTTGAGCCAAATGGGCTATATCCCTGGACCACTGTTTAGCGAAATACTGAGGGCCGTGGAAGACGCTCAACTCGAAGGGGAAATCGCAACAAGGGAAGAAGCAGAGGAGTTCGTCAGGAAGAAGTTTGATTCAGGGGGAAGAAGGACGTTGTAAGAGTAGCCCTCGGTAATGGAAACTGGAGCGGCGCAATCCACCGGAGGGAGAAACGAGAACCCCTTATATATGACTGATAATAAATGTCTTAGATAAAGGCTTGCGATAGACTACGACAGTTGCTAGAATATGAGTTTGTTATGCTAAGATTTCATGCTAATTGTGATCGCATCTCTCTGCACCCTTTAGCTTCAGCTCGCATCTAACCTTTTGAGCGCGGGAGACTCTTCCCTGCGCGCGGATTTAGGGGACACTCACGATGGCTGAAAAAAAGTATACGGTGCCAGATGTTCTTTCGATCCTGCCGGTCCGAGATACGGTCCTGTTTCCAGGGGCTGTCCTTCCTCTTACAGTAGGCCGGGAGAGTTCTCTGGCGCTAGTTAACTCGCTCGAAGGCGAGGAGAAATTGTTGGGGGTGGTGGCGCAGCTCGACCCCCGGATCGAAGATCCTGCCGCGGCGGACCTGCACAAGGTCGGTACGCTGGCAAAGGTTCATAAGACGGTCAAAATGCCCAACGGTAACGTGGTCATTTTCCTGGAAGGCCTGCAACGCGTTAACGTGTTGGAACTGATTAGTCTGCGGCCGTTTCTGCGCGCGCGGGTGGAAGCACAGCCTGAAATCACCGGGGATGTGGACGCGGAGCTCGAGGCTCTGCAGCGCAATGCTCAAGACCTGTTTCGCGACGTTGTGAGCCACTCGCCGCAGCTTTCCGACGATCTGCAATCCGTTGCAATTAATATTGATGACCCGGGGCGCCTGGCGGACTTTATCGCCGGAACGCTGCCGTCGCTCTCGACGCTGCTGCGCCAGGAGCTGATTGAAACGCCGAGTGTGCGCAAGCGACTGGAGATGTTGATCCGCGAACTCTCGAAAGAGCTTGAAGTGCTCGAGTTGCGCTCGAAGATTCACGAACAGGTGCAAGAGCAAGTTGGCCAGAATCAGCGCGAATACCTGTTGCGCGAACAGATGAAGGCGATCCAGAAGGAACTCGGCGAATCCGACGATTCGACGCAGGAGATGGACGAGCTCCGCAAAAAAGTGGATGAAGCCGGAATGACGACCGAGGCAAAGAAAGAGTGCGACCGTGAATTAAAGCGTCTGGCGAAGATGACGCCGGCGTCCGCGGAATACATGGTTTCGCGCACTTATCTTGAATGGATGGCTTCATTGCCATGGGCAAAATCCTCCGGAGTCAGCGAGATCGACATCGCCAAGGGAAAACAAATCCTTGACGAAGATCATTACGACCTGGCGAAGGTCAAGGAACGCATTCTCGATTACCTCGCTGTGAAGAAACTGCAGCCGGGCATGAAGGGCCCGATTCTGTGCTTCGTTGGGCCTCCTGGCGTGGGTAAAACATCGCTGGGGAAGTCCATCGCGCGATCGCTGGGCCGCAAATTCGTGCGCATCGCCTTGGGCGGAATGCATGATGAAGCGGAAATTCGCGGCCATCGGCGAACGTACATCGGCGCATTGCCGGGGCAGATTATTCAGGGGCTGAAGCGAGCGGAGTCCAACGATCCGGTGATGATGCTCGATGAAGTCGACAAGCTGGGCCGCGATTTCCGCGGCGATCCATCGTCGGCGCTGATGGAAGTACTCGATCCGGAGCAGAACAATGCGTTCCGCGATCACTATCTGGACGTGCCGTTCGATCTATCGAAAGTGCTGTTCATCGCCACGGCGAACTGGATGGATCCCATCCCGGAGCCGCTGCGGGACCGCATGGAGATCATCGAATTGCCGGGGTACACTGGCGAAGAGAAGATCCACATCGCGCACAAATATCTGATCCCCAAGCAGGCCCAGGAGCATGGACTGAAGGTTGGTGAGCAGATTGAATTCTCAGACGAGTCGCTGCGGGAAATCATCCACAGCTTCACGCGAGAAGCGGGCGTGAGAAACCTGGAACGGGAAATCGCGACGATTACGCGCAAACAGGCGCGGAAGATCGCCGAAGGCAGCTTGGAAAAGATGCAAGTTACACCGGAAATCGTCCGCGAATATCTGGGCGTGCCAAAATTCCGGGCGGAGAAAGAGGTCGAGGAGCGCGTCAAGACGCCTGGCGTGGCTGTAGGCCTGGTGTGGACGCCAGTTGGCGGAGACATCATTTTCATCGAAGCCAGCCGCATGCGCGGAGGGAAGCAGTTCACGATGACGGGACATCTGGGCGAGGTCATGCAGGAATCGATGACGGCCGCGCTGACCTGGACGCGAGCGAATGCAGAGCGGTACGGCATCGATCCGGACTTTTTCCGCAAGCAGGATATCCACATCCACGTGCCGTCGGGCGGCGTGCCGAAAGATGGCCCGTCCGCGGGGGCGGCGATGGTGACGTCGCTAATCAGTTTGCTTACGGGGCGGCCCGTGCGCGACCGACTGGCGATGACCGGCGAGATGACGCTTTCGGGCGTCGTACTGCCGATCGGTGGCGTGAAAGAAAAAGTTCTCGGAGCGAAGCGAGCAGGCATCAAGGAAGTGCTGTTGCCTGCAGACAACGAGCCGAACGCGGTAGCCGATCTTCCCCCAGATATTCTCGGCGACATGAAGATCACCTACGTGCGAAATCTCGATGAAGTGCTGGAGCACGCGCTGTCCAAGGATGCGGTGGCGCCGCCGATCGTTCCACATACGGAGCCGAAGCCGAAGCGCGTTGGGCCGGAAAGTCCGCGGGCGATTCACTGAAGAGGAAGCGAGCAGTGAAGAGTGGGTAGTGAATAGTGGCTTGCCGTAGTTTGCACCTCGGCAAAAATGGAAAGAGATAAACCCGGCGACATTTGCCGGGCTTTTTCTTTTGACCGAGACGGGCCGGAGAGGAATCGAACTCCTGCTACCATGGTCCAAGGTATGGCTCGCGAACAGCAAACCAAGACGGACACGCCCGCGGAACTGGTGCAGCGCTTGACGGAGGGCCTGCAGCGCGAGCGAATTGTTCCGCGATTTGTCGATTCGTACGTTGTGGAGCACGGACGGTACGCGTTGCAGGTTCACGCTTCGCTTTATCGCGATCTTCTGGAATTGCTGCAGCGCGAGGCATTGCTCGCGGTGACGGCGCGGGCACTGGAAATTGCCTACGCCGAGCCGCTGTCTGCCAGCCGGGCGAAACCGCGCCCGATGTTGCGGAAGGACGCCGCAACCTTTCGCCGGAAATTTCTGGCGACGTTGACGCGGCAGCACAAATGGAGCGCGGGAGACGCGCTCGACTTCCAAACAGATTTGCAGTTGTATGAGGATTTGCTGGCGCGAAATACCACCGCGCGCCGGAGCCGCAAACCATTTGAAGCAGCAAACCATCCGTTCGTCGATCGGTGCGCGTTCCTGCTGGATTCATCTTTTCTGGAAAAAGCGCGAATCGCGGCGAGCCGCGCGCTGAACAACCTGGAAAACCTCGCGGAGCAAGTCGCTGCCTCCGTTCTGCATGGATATGAAAAAGCACCCGATCGCCTGAAACGTTAAGTTCCGAGGGCCTCGGCGGCGCTAATCGAGGGATTCGGCGGAAATCAGACGCTGGCCGGCAAGAGTCGTGTGAAAACCATAGACGGCCAGAAGGGAAATCGCTGACAGGCCGGCGAGAGCGGAAGAAGCATACCAGCGCGAGAAGTGGGTGGTCGCCGGAAAGATGAGCAGAACGTTTTGGACGACCAGTCCAACGATTAGAGTCAGTAATCCAAAGCGCTTCAGAACCAGCAGGAATGAGACATAGAGTACAACTAAGGCAACCGAAGAGAAGACGGGATGTTCTCCAGTGTTACCAAGACTGATGACCGTACCTGCCGCGGCGATAACCAACATAGCGATCCACGTTTTGCGGAGCAGGCGCTGGAGCAAGAAAAGCAGGAAAAAGATGCAGAGAGAATAGAAAGTCCAATTCAAGACGTAGAACAGCAAGAGTGAGATCGCATCTTTCACTCCCATCAGGGAATCCGTGGACACACCACCGGGCATGGGAGGCAACTTGCCAAAGAGAGGCAAGATGAAATTGTCGGAGGTCTCGAAAAGCACGAGCAATACACCATAGACCGTGCCAATCAGGAGGTCGCGTCCGACCAATGGATCGCGGAACTTGCCGGCGAGCAGGCGGCTCCAGGAAATAAGGATTTGCGGCTCTCTGCGGCGCACAAACGGTTCAATGGCCGCGTACAAAACGACAGTGAAGAAAGTCATCAAGAGAGCCCAGCTCACGGCCATGAGAACCAGGAAGACTTCATAAAAATCAGCGACATGGTGGGCGCGCAGGGTCCACATAACGAGAAACGTCAAAAAGACGAATGCGCCCAGCCGCGCCGCGCCCTTTTGATCTCCGCGGCCGTGTTTGAGGTTCCAGCGCGCCACGAGAACTCCAGACACAGCTATCAGCAAGAAAATGGAAAAAAGAACGGAGGCTGCGACGTACTGCGCTCTTGTTGCGATGTCAACTCCGTCGCGGTCCGGAACCGACCACGGATAGAGCAGGTCAAAATAGACAGGCTGGCCCCGGTAGGCGGCGGCTTCGATGCGAATTGGCAAGTTAGAAGGGCCAGGCAGAGTGCCCTTCCATGCGGCACGAGAATCGCCCCACGCAAGAGGCGTCCACTCCGGCTCAATAGTGTGAAAGGCAGAAGGGTCCAAGCCGGCCGCAGAAAAGAGCGCAGACCAGTTCATGGGCTGCGAAGACTTTGCAGAGGGATCCCTTTGCGGGGGAACAGATTCAAGATGCAAAAGGCGGCCTCGATCATCCAGGGCAATCAAAACCATTCCCGTCCCGTTCATCGGAGGATCACTGGGATTGACTCTGCCGCCACCAGGGCCTGATCCAAAAAACTTTTTAGGAGAAAGAATTCGCGGGCTCTGGCGATACCAGAAAGAGAGGGTGGCAGGCCGGTCTGCTGAGAGCGCGCTCCAGCGCTGCCGAGTCTTGTCGTGCTCCTGAATATAGGTGAGATATCCGCCGTCAAAGTCAAAGCCATAGGCGGAATCGACGGCGCTTGCAGCGATTCCGAGCTGTCCGATCATTTCGCGCGCGCGCGATGCCAGCACTTCCGGCGAATCCTCGAGCGTGAGGCGGTTCACAATTTGTGTTTTCTCGGCGATCAAGATGGAAACGAACAGCCCGGCAAGCACAATGGCGAGCAGAGCGAGAGCGAGCGCCGGCCGCATTCCTTCGGTAGCGCCGGCGGCCGCGACCATTTCAGGTGATGGAGTTTCTCCCGCCGCCAATGCGGCTGCGAGCGGATCACCACCCGGAAGCGCGGCGGCGACTTGGAGAGCGGACGCCGGGCGCTTTGCTGGATCGTTTTCGAGACAGCGAAGAATGACGCGTTCGATGAGAGGATCCAGGTCGTGAACGAGATTCGAAGGGTTGGTGATGGTACCGTGTTCGCGGAGCTTGACGAGTTCGGGCAGCGTCGCAGCTTCAAAGGCACGCTTTCCCGTGAGGATTTCGTAGAGAATCAACCCGAGTGAATAGATGTCGCTCTTGGCGCTGACTTCTTTTCCGGCGAGCTGTTCCGGAGCCATGTAGGCGGGCGTGCCGGCGCGTATATCCGCTCCCTGCACACTTGCGGCAATGCCCGCAAGGCCAAAATCGGTGATGCGGATTTTTCCGGCGCCGTCGAGCATGACGTTGGCCGGCTTGAGGTCGCGATGAATGACGCCGCGTTCGTGCGCCGCAGCAAGACCCGCGCAAATCTGGCGCGCGATTTCCGTAGCCTTGTCTGGAGAAAGCTTGCCGATGCGGCGGACGACGGAGGCGAGATCCTCGCCGTCGACAAACTCCATGGAGATAAAGGGGGCGCCTTCAGAATCGCCGATATCGAAGACGCGGCAAACGTTCGGATGGGAAACCTGCCGCGCGACGCGCACCTCGGAATGAAATCGCGCCAAAGCGGCCTCGTCTTGCGAGAGACTCTCGGGAAGAAACTTGATGGCAACGAGCTGGCCAAGCTTCAGGTCTTCGGCGCGGTACACTTCGCCCATTCCGCCGCGGCCGGCCATGGCCACGACGCGGTATCGTTCGGCGATGATCTCACCAGGGGTGAAACGCCCACCGCCGATAGGATCTGAACTGGGCGGACGGGAGCCAGGGTTCGAAGGTGTGCGCGGAGGCCGCGCAGGAGTGCGCGCAGAAGAGGGTTTGCGCGGCGCGGGAGTCGCAAGAGGCGCAATCGTCTCTTGCTGGGCGCTCAATTCATCCGAGTCGATAGTGCCCGCTGCGTTCAGATCGAGAGATCCGCCGCAAGAGGAACAAAACCGGCCGGTGGAAGAAACTTGTGCGCCGCAGGAAGAGCAGTACATGGGAAGGCGCGATTCTATCATTCCAGCGTGGCTCGCTGCGAGCTATCCCACGGGCCCGCAATGAAAAATACGAATAGGAATTACGACATGCGTTCCACTTGGACAGCGGTGCCATACGCCAGAACCTCAGTAACGCCCTGCATTACTTCTGTGGCGTCGTAGCGCATTCCGAGGACGGCGTTTGCTCCATGTTCGCCGGCGTGTTGCAGGAGCAATTCGTAGGCGTCCTCGCGAGCTTTCTCGCAGAGATTCGTCAGGATGGTGATGTTTCCGCCGACGATCGTTTGCAGGGCCGCTCCCAGGTTTCCGATCACGCTGCGCGACCTGACGATGATGCCGCGCACAATTCCTAAATTTCGAACGATGCGGTAGCCCGGGATTTCGAGCCCCGTGGTCACCATTGCGGAGTCCACACGATTGGGCATCTCTTCTCTCCTTAAAAGGGACGTTTACCTGTGCGATTCTACCTGCACACGCAGCCATGCGCGAGCGAAGCCTGTCTGCTATTCTCGAAAGGCGTGGAAATCTTATTCTATATTCTGGCGATTCCGCAGATTCTTTTAGGTCTCTACCTGATCGGGCAGGGACTCCAGTGGCTGGGGTATGCGCGGCGGCGCATCCATACGGATCCAGGTTTCTATTCGCCGAAAGTCGCCGTGCTGTGTCCGTGCAAAGGGATGGAGCCGGCGCTCGAGCGTAATCTCGTTTCGCTGACCGAGTTCGATTACCAAAACTACGAGATTTTCTTTCTAATCGCCTCGGCCAGCGATCCGGCGTATGGCATCGTGAAGCGCGTGGCCTCAACGTCACGCGCGAAGGCGCACGTAGTGCTTACGGAGAAGCCGGATGGTTGCGGCGAGAAAGTGAACAACCTGCGCCTGGGAATTTTGCAGTTGGCCCCGGATTTCGACGTGTTCACTTTTGTCGATTCGGATGGACGACCAGGGAAAAGCTGGCTGCATCGCATGGTTGCTCCGCTGGCGGATTCCCGGATCGGTGCCACAACCGCCATGCGATGGTTGATTCCGAACAGGAACAACCTGGCGACCGTGTTGCTCGCGGCTTGGAACGCTCCAATCGTCACCATGCTCAGCGAAAAAGGGAAGAATTTTTGCTGGGGCGGAGGCACCGCGATCCGTCGGAGCGTCTTCGACCAATCGGCGGTCGCCGAAGCATGGCGGCACTCGGTCAGCGATGATTATTCGATGACGCGCGCCCTCGAGCAAGCCGGACGTTCGATCGTCTTTCTGCCGGAATGCATCGTGCCGTCATTTATAGAAACGGATTTCACCGGTCTGATGGAATTCACAAACAGGCAAGTGTCGATTACCCGAGTGTACTCGGAAAAAATGTGGGGGATCGCCGCTGGCACTCATTTGCTCTACTGCCTGACGCTCATCGTAGGAACGTTTTTGACACTAAGCTACTTTCTGGCATCGCTGACGGCGTTTCCTTTCGCAGCGCTGACCTTTTTGGCGGTCTTGCTATCGATGATCCGAGGTGCGCTGCGAGCGGCGGGCGTTTCAGAAGTCTTACCTGCGTACAAATCGCAAATCGCAGGGCACGCATGGATTTATGTGTTGTTAACTGTTGTCATTCCGTTTTTTTACGTGGCGAACTTTATCACCTCTCTTATTACGCGCAAGATACGTTGGCGCGGCGTAATCTACGAACTGATCTCTCCGGAACAGACACGGATCGTCTCTTATTGAATGGGAAGTACCGCTAGCGCAGGTCGAAAAGTTTTCCACAGGACGTTTTCCACAGGCTGCTGGCGAGCCGGAGATTTCCGGCGCCATTCTTGCTTTTGTGTCCAAACGTTCATCAGCGAGAATCAGAGGCATGTTCTCGCTAAATGTTTTCCTCGTCTGGTCAATGAATTGCGGAGATGTCTAGTTATGGAAAATTTTCGCGCACCATGCAATTCCTACCCGTGAATGACCGGGGACTGGCTTGCAAGGTGTGCCTAAGTACCCCATTTCTGAACGAGTTGTGTTTAATGAAATTCGGTAGAAAAAATGCATAGATGTAGCGGTTCGGTTTCAAAACGCAGGCGAACTGGCAGGGAGCTCCTTCTCGCGGCTCGGTGCAGCCTTTATTCTGGTCCAGGCATCGAGTGCTCAGCCCTCTGTTTTGGCTTCTTACCTAGCCGCTTGCCTACGCAATGCAACTCGCCTCCTGACGGGGGTCCAATCTAAAGAAGAGGCTTCGGTGATGCCACGAAGCCACGTACTGAGGGGTGCGTGTGAAGCTTATCCGCAGAAGTGAACAGCATCATCCTTTGAGCAGTCCCCGCCCGGCAATTCCCCGCGATCATTATTATTTTTATGAAAAGAACACCGGAGTGACCCATTTCCATGTGGAAGCCGGCCCTGACGGATGTTTTCCCGTGGACCAGGCTGCGGGACTCTTGGCTATGCACTGCATGGTGCGCGGACAATCGCCAAGCGACTACGTGGTAATGGTTCGTGCGGAAACAGACCTTTTAGAAGGATTGACAGAGAAAGCGGAAAAATTGCTGCAGGCAGGACATTCCGTCGGCAGTCCTGTGAAGCTCACGCGCCGCGAGGAAGAGGTGCTTGGCGGCGTGATGAAGAGCCTGGCCAACAAGGAGATTGCGGCAACTTTAAATCTTTCCGAGCGCACCGTGAAATTCCACGTGTCGTCGTTGCTCGCGAAGTTTCGCGTGCGGGGGCGCATGGAGCTAGTGCGCGAAGCTTCCCGCAGCACGATTGGAGCAATGCCGATGCCAATGCCCATCGCAACGAGAGACGTGCGAACGTTTGCGCCGATACCCCAAAGCTTCGGCAATGGTTCGCGTAACGCCACCCTGGTTCCGCTGGCGAAGCGGCCAATGATGGCTTAATCCAAACTCACAGACAGGAAGCCAGAGAGAAAACAAAGGCCCGGCCCGAGACATTCGGACCGGGCCTTTGTATATTGCTTCGATATATTGCCGGCGCGTTCTTGCGTTTATTATTTCTTCGCGGCAGCGTAGTGCTGTGCAGCGGAATCCCAATCGACGACGTTCCACCACGCCTTGATGTAATCGCCGCGCACGTTCTGATACTTCAAGTAGTAGGCATGCTCCCAAACGTCAAGGCCAAGAACGGCCTTGCCGCCGAGCATGAAGGGCGTGTCCTGGTTCGGCGTTGAATCGATGGCCAGCTTGCCATCCTTGACGATGAGCCAAGCCCAGCCGGAACCGAAGCGGCCGAGGCCGGCAGCGGCAAACTTGGCCTGAAATTCGGCAAAAGAACCAAAGGCAGACTTGATTGCGGCAGCTAGATCACCCTGGGGTTCACCACCTGCGCCCTTTTTCATCTGTGTCCAAAAGAGGGAGTGATTCCAGTGACCGCCAGCGTTGTTGCGAACAGCGGAACGAATGTTCTCCGGGATGGAGTCGAGGCTCTGGAGAAGGTTTTCCAGTGATTTGGATTGGAGATCGGCGTGGCCATCGAGGGCTTTGTTCAGGTTGGTGACATAGGCGCCATGGTGCTTGTCGTGATGAATTTCCATGGTCCGGGCATCAATGTGAGGTTCAAGTGCGTCGAATGAATAAGGTAACGGGGGCAAAGTGAATGGCACGAATTTTTCCTCCAGATTAAAATTTGATTCAAAATTTAATGCGGTACCGAAGCGCAAAACCGCAGAAGCGCCGCTGTTGTTCCAAGCAATCCCGCACCGACAATCCCGGTATTGACCAAGCTTTCCGGCGATTCATGGGGATCTTCTACGGCGAAGAGGCTGGCCACCAGCCGACTGTCTCATGCTGCGCAATCAGCCGAATGTATCATACTGCACATCGCGGAGACGTCTCAATGACTGCCGCTTTGAAAGCCTGCTGGAACGCTGAGAACTCGCTACACCTATTGGATGCGGGAAAGAGCCCATTGGGCAGATTCCGCGATCAATGGCTCGGGTGAGGTCGAAAGTCCTTTAAGGAGCGAACAAACCCTTTCGTGCCGGGTTGAACCAGGCACAAGCGCGGAATTCCCGAGTGCAATACAGGCGTTTCGCACCAGACCGCGCCACTTCGTCCGCTTTATGGGGCTTCCGCGAAAGATCTTTCGGAATTGCTCTTCGTCCATTCCTGCAAGCGACTCGAGCCGCGGCAAAAAGAGAGATTCTTCGCCGTTCTCCTGCGTGACGGCAGCAAACAATTCTCGCGGCTCGCTCTGTGTGATGATCGGGAAAATTCTTGGCTGAAATTCTTCAGCGTGCGTCACGGAGGCACGCCGATTCCAAGGACAAACATCCTGGCAGATATCGCAGCCGAAGACGTGGCGACCCATGGGTTCGCGGAGTTCTTCAGGGATGCTGCCGCGGAGTTCGATGGTCAAGTAAGAGATGCAAAGGCGCGAGTCCATCACGTACGGCTCGACGAGCGCTCCAGTGGGGCAGGCATCGATGCATTTTGTGCAAGAGCCGCAGAAGTCCGGAGAAGGCAACTCAGCCGGACCGAGGGTGGGAGGAATATCGAGAGTCGTAAGAATCGCGCCAAGAAAGAACCAGGAGCCGAGCTTCGGGTTTAACAACAGCGTGTTTTTTCCGAGCCATCCGAGGCCCGCATGCTTGGCAAAGACGCGCTCATTCAGAGGCCCCGTGTCGGCGTAAATGCGTGCTTGAAATGGTTCGGGGAAACGTTTCGGAAGCCTGCCCGCGAGCTCGCGCAGCTTTTGCTGGAGCACTTCGTGGTAGTCCTGTCCCCAGGCATAGCGGGAGACCCAGCCGCGCGGCTCGGCCTGCTCCAATGGGAGAGCATCCACCGATCGCTGCGCAGGAGAATTGTAATTGAGGGCGCAAACGATCACGCTGTGGAGCCCCGGCATTACGGTTTGGGGATCGTCGCGGCGCTGGTCAGACAGATATTGCATCTCGCCGGCATAGCCACGGGCGAGCCATTCTTTCGTGAGGTTCAATTCTGGAAATTTTTCCGCGCGCACGACTCCACAGAGATCAAACCCGAGAGCGTTTGCCTCTTCGATGATCCACGCGGTTTCGGAGGAGTTGTTCATGGATGCAGTGTGAGAACGGCCACGAAAGAATTGTGCCGCAGGAAGACGCTTGAAGCGAGCGGTGCAGAGATCAGAGCCCCGGTTTTCGCCTGAGTATAGGGAAGTCTATTCGAAGCTGCGCAAAGCGGTGCCTTCGTCGGTGTACACGTCGAAGACCGTATACAACTTCGTGAGCTGAAGCAGATCGTGAACTTTCTTAGTGAGGTGCAACAGTTTCAACTCGCCGCCGCGGCCCTTTGCGGTCGTATACGCGCTGACGAGTTCGCCGATGCCCGAACTGTCGATATAATCCACGTCCGCGAGATTAAGCACGATGCGGGTCCGCTTTTCGTCCAGCAGGCCGCGGACGGTCTTGCGCAGGAGGGCACTCCCTTCTCCCAGGATAATTCGCCCGCTGAGGTCCACCACGGTAGCTTCTCCAGCATCTCGATGTGTTGCGCGCAAGGCCATAATTCTTTCTAGGCTCCTTGGTGGGGGGAGGCGTCTTTGCTCCCCTGGCCATTCGTTCCCGGGTTCTCCTGCAAAGGCAGTTTTTTTGACATGACGATTTCCGCGCCACCCGTGCGGCCCGCCACCACGTCAAATTCGTCCATAAAGGCGCGCATCAGGAAGATTCCCCTGCCGGATGTGCTGAGAAGATTTTCCTCGGCCAGCGGATCAGGCACGTCGGTGAGCGTGAAGCCAGTTCCTTCATCCAGAACGTGGATAATCATTTTATCCTGAGTGAGGTCCACGGCCAGATGAATCTTCTTTTCGGGGCGCTCCTGATTGCCATAGTGAAAAGCATTGATGACGCCCTCACGCACGCTCATTCCAATTTTGTAGCAATCGTCCTCGCCAAACCCGGCGGCTTCGGCAACCCGGAGACACATCTCCTCCGCTAAGTTTACGCTTTCGACTTGCGTCTCTAGCGTGATTTCGAGGTGCTTGGGGTCTGTGCCCATGCGCGGCGCCCCGACGGAGGCAAAGTGCACCCCAAGGAGCGCACTTATCGGTAACACAGCGGCTAAAGCTAAGTCAATGGAGCACTTGGGGCGGCGGGGAGATGGCCATCCCGAAGCGGTTTGGCGATTTGTACCGGCGATGCGGAATGGATGCGCCGAGATTATGACCAGTAGGAGCGGTCCAGTGTGCGGTACTGGATCGCTTCGCTAAGGTGGCGAGGGTCGATATCTTCGCAGGCATCCAGATCCGCGATCGTTCTGGCGACTTTCAGGATTCGGTCGTGGGCGCGTGCGGAAAGACCCAGGCGCGTAATGGCATTTTCGAGAAGCTTTTCGCCATCCGCTGATATTGCGCAGTGTTTGCGGATCATCTTGGGCATCATCTGAGCGTTGGCATAGGTCTTTTTTTCTGCGCGAAAGCGATCGAGTTGTCTCTCGCGCGCTGCGATCACACGCTGCCGGACAGCCGCGGAGTCTTCGGAGGAGGATGGAGCACGCAGTTCTTTGTACTTCACCGCAGGCACTTCGATGTGAATATCGATGCGGTCGAGAAGAGGTCCGGAGATTTTGGAGACATAGCGCTGGATCATCGGCGGCGTGCAATGGCACTCTCGCATCGGGTCGCCGAAGTAGCCGCAGGGACAGGGATTCATGGCCGCGGCCAGCATGAATCGCGAGGGAAAAGTGACGGATACGGCTGCGCGGGAGATGGTCACTGCGCCGTCTTCGAGCGGCTGGCGCATGACTTCCAAGACATTGCGCTGAAATTCCGGCAGCTCATCGAGAAAGAGAACGCCATTGTGGCCGAGAGAAACTTCGCCCGGGCGTGGCACCGCGCCGCCGCCGATCAAACCAGCGTCGCTGATGGTGTGGTGCGGCGAGCGATAGGGGCGCGTGCCAACCAGGCCGCGGCTGTCCTCGAGGACGCCAGCGACGCTATGAATACGCGTGGTTTCGATGGCTTCATCGAGCGACATCGGAGGAAGAATCGTGGGAATGCGCTTGGCAAGCATGGTCTTGCCGGCGCCGGGCGGTCCGATAAATAAAATGTTGTGGCCGCCGGCGCAGGCCACCTCGAGCGCGCGCTTCGCCGCTAGCTGGCCGTGAACGTCTCGCAGGTCGACGGAATACTGCGCCGCTTCCGAAAGCATCTGCTTGGCATCGACAATGATTGGTTGAAAGGACTCCGGCGAATTCACTAGGTCCACAGCCTGCGGCAGGGTCTTAAGAGCGAATACGCTGACGCCCTCGACTACGGCTGCCTCACGGGCGTTGGCTTCCGGCACAGCAAGCGACTTTAGACCAAATTCACGGGCAGCTAGGGCGGCAGAAAGCGCCCCGCGAACAGAACGAATGCTTCCATCGAGCGACAGCTCGCCAAGGAACATGCACTGGTTGAGTTGCTTACCGAAGAAATGGCCCATGCATCCGACGAGTCCCAAGGCCATGGGTAGGTCAAAGGCTGAGCCTTCTTTGCGAACATCGGCTGGCGCCAAGTTGATGGTCACGCCCTGGCCATGCGGAAACTCGAAACCACAATTGCGGAGCGCGGATTTAATGCGTTCACGGCTTTCCTTGACGGCATTGTCGGGCAAACCGACGACGTTAAAATCCTGCATGCGGGCGGACCCTACATCAACCTCGACCTCGACGAGGTAAGCATCGATGCCGTAGACGGAAGCGCTTTGCGTTTTGAAGAGCATGGGCAAAGGGAAGCTACAATACGCCGTGGGCAGCATAAATCAATCAGCCAATATAGACCAGAGATAATCCAGGGACGCAGGGAGATGGCCGGTTGGCGGGCTTTTTGCGGGGCGAGGTACGCGGCAGCGTTCGGGTTCTTGCTCAGAGTTTGGCGCGCCGGAGGTTATCCACAGGCGGGTGATTGACGCATCGCTTTGGCGCGCACTAGAATCCGGCCACTTTGCATACCTGCGAATCAACCGGATTGTCCTTCGCGGCCGCCTCTGACCCGCAAGCAAAGCTGCGCTGGCGCGATCTCTATCGCGAAGCTGATCTTTACAAAGCGGCCGTGCGCATTTACACCAAGCCCCTGTTTTCCTGGCGAAAAGCGCTCTTTGCTTCGACGGACAAAAGGGACCTCTACGACTTTGCGCGATCCGGCTTGCACAATCTAGCGAACATTCACCGCGCTCTGGCTCGCGAATCGTTTTCGTTTCGGCCGGCAGCGGCATTACATCGCAATTTTCGCGGAAAGCGCCGCACGCTTTACATTTACCCCTGGGAAGAGCGACTGGTCGATTTGCTGCTCTATCGCCTCTTGAGCGCGCGGATGCACGGTTGGTTTTCTCCGAACTGCTACGCCTATCGATTGCGGGGATTCGGACTGGACCGCTGCCAGCGTAGAATTGCCAAACTGTTGGCCGCAACGGAAACTCCTCTGTTTGCGCTGAAGCGGGATATTGCCAATTACTTTCCGTCCGTCGATCACGGGCTGCTGCTGGCGCAATTAGCGGAACTCATCGACACGGGAGATTATTTGTTCCGGTTGCTCGAAGAGCGCGTACGCTTCGCTTACGAAGAGGAAGGACGGACGCTTCAGGCCGAACAGGGGATCGCTTTCGGGACGCCGGTAGCCTGCTTTTTCGCCAACCTGTATCTCACGCCGCTGGATCGCCGGCTCGATGTGCTGCCTGAGCTGCGCTACTTCCGCTATGCCGATGACCTGCTTCTGCTCGGCGGCAGTCGTGAAACGATAGAACACGCGATTGCTCATTTCAACGAAGCTTTGCGCGAATTGAAACTGCGAAGCAAGGTGAGCCACGAAAAAAATCTACTCCTCTCGCGCAATGAAGCGGCAGCAGCTAATTTCGACGCTGCTTCGCGCATCCGCCACCTCGGACTGGAGTTCTGCGCGGATGGCGCTGTCCGGCTCTCGCGCGACAAATGCCGCAAGATTTGCAACGTTTTCCGTTTCGCCTTCCGGAGAAAGCGAGCCAAGCTCGCGCGAATTCACGATCCGCGCAAACGCGCGGAGTTCGCCATCGAAACCGCGCGCCAGGCGCTCGAACAAAGCGTCCGCAACGTGGCCATTGTTGATTACTACCTCAAGCACGTCAGCGACGAGGGACAGCTCCGGCTGCTCGACCGCTGGCTCGCGGAAGAAGTTCTCTCGATTGCGTTCAAGGGCGGTCACCGCAAATCGTATTTCCGGCTGATGCCGTTTCGGAGCCTGCGCTCCATGGGATTGCCGTCACTGGTACACCGGCGGCGCCAAATCCAGCACGGTCAGATCGCCGCGCCATTCTTTGTCTGGAAGAATTACCAGACGCAGAAGAGTTCCAGGGAGACGGCTGCCAAGCTGCACCCGCAAGCAGCGGGAGCGGCAGCTTTCTCCTCAAGCCCTGAAGCAGCGACGAAACAATCCTCGCAAGAGGAACTCGTGGGAGAGAGGCGTCGCCTGTCGAGGGGCCTTATCGAAGTAGGTAAATCTGAAGATTTACCTACGTTTTCTTAGCCGTATCCCTGGAAACTGTCTTGCAGGAGGCCGAGGATGGGCCAATTCGATGATGCGGTCAATTGTCCAGAATGCGGAACGTGGGGGGCCAAGAAATTCTTTTGGAAAGTGAAATGCACCAACCCGTCCTGCGCGAAATACGACTCGGAATATGCCGAGACATTCCGGCAGAGTCGCATTACGGGCAAGGCCGCCAGTGAAGTTTTTCCGCACCTGAAGGGCAAAGCCGATCCGAACGATTATTCGCTGAGAATCCGCTATCAGAATTTTCGCGGTAACGAGATTATTTACTCAGCGGATCCTCGGACCGTCTATCAGAAAGGCGAACACCTGGTAGCGCGGCTAGCTCCCACGGGCAAGCGAGTTTCTTTCAGGCTCGCCAGAATTCAAAACCGCGGTGATGTGGAATCGATTCTGATCGAGAACCCGCAGCCGGCGGGAAATGAACGCCGCATCCTTCACTATCATTTGCGGCATGGCACGTCCTCTCCGGCGTTTGAAAAACTGCGGCAGAAATATCCGAACTATCAGGATTAGCCCTTCCGCTGGAACAAAGAGCCGGGCGAATCAACCTGCAGGAATCACGGGTGATTTGATCAGGCTTTCTCTTGAGAACTGACACCATAGAGCGCCAAAACATCCTTCAGGGTCACAATACCCTCCAGCTTGCGCATGTCCGCGCGGGCAACGACGGGCAGCGCGTTGAGCTGGCACGCGCCCATGCGTTCCAGCGCCAAGCTGAGGGGGTGGTCCACGTGCAGATGCGGGAAGTCTGTACTATCGATGAGATCGCGGAGACGCTTAGCCTCGGGACTGGCGGCGGCAGTCTGATGGAGCTTGCCGAAGCTCAGAACACCGATGACGCCGAGGCTGTCAGTCACGGGCCAAGCGGTGAATTCACTCAAGCGGATCTTTTCCAGAGCCTCTGGAATAGTCATATCGGCTGAGAGAACCTGCGTTGCGGGCCGCATGGCCAGTATCACCCGGCGCTGCCCTTCTTGCCCGCGGGTTTCGGCTGTCGGCAGGTGGATGCCATCCTGCCGGGCCAATGCTTCGTAAATGGGTTGCTTCTGTAGCCTCGAAGAGATGAAGAAACTGATCAGATTCGCGATCATCAAAGGAACGATGACCGCGTAGTCTCGCGTGACCTCAAAAATCATGACGACGGAAGTCATAGGCGCGCGCACGATTCCGGCAAATGCCGCACCCATTCCCACGAGCGCGTAGGCTCCCGGTGTCGCCACATACCCCGGCAAGAGATTGTGGGCCAAGGTGCCCATGGCTCCTCCGAGCATGGCTCCAAGGAACAGGCTGGGTCCAAAAATGCCGCCCGCGTTTCCTGAAGCATAACTGACGGTCACCGCGAAATAACTTCAGAACCAGGAGCAAAACCATCAGCTTGAGCGCCATGTTCCCGTTCAATACCTCGCCCACGTGCTGGTAGCCTACCCCCAGCACTTGTGGAACAAACCAACCCATGATTCCAACCACCAATCCGCCTGCGACGGGTTGAAACCAGACGGTCTTCCGCGGAAATTTCAGGAAACGCTTGCGCATTCCGAGGAGGAGCTTTGTGAAGGCCACGGAAACCAGGCCTCCAGCCACGCCGAGCACGGCGTAAATTACGAATTCCCAGGGATTCACGAGCTGGTATTGGGGCACCTTAAAAAGCGGATTATTGCCCAGCAATAGCCGCAGCATGGCCCAGGAAGTGGCGGATGCCAGCACTACCGAGCCCAACACGGGCGCATGGAGATCGCCGACGACTTCCTCAAGGGCAAACAACACCGCTGCCAAAGGTGTATTGAAAGCGGCGGCGATGGCCGCAGCCGCAGCAACGGGAAGAAGCGCCTTCACTTTTTCGGGACGCAATCCAATGTGCCGACCGAGCACGGAAGCGATCCCGGCGCCGACCTGCACCGTCGGCCCTTCACGGCCCAGCGGAATTCCGCTGGCCAGTGTGGCGGACGTGCAGAAGAATTTCCCGAACATCGTTGCGGCTGTGATGCGGCCCTCGCGGGCGTAAAGGGCTGCTTTCGTTTGCGGAACGCCGCTCCCACGCGCATCCGGAAAGTAGCGGTAAAGCAAATACCCCATGAAAAGCGACCCCACGACAGGAACAAAGACGCGATGCCAGGCAGCTCCTCCCGCAGGATAGAGATGGGAGCCGAAACGCTCCGTCAATAAGATGAAAGTGACTGCCATCAGGCCGGTAAGTGCACCGATCAGCAGCGTCAGGACAAGGAAGACTTGTTCTTCACGCTCATGCAGCAACGCGTTCCAGTGCCGCGAAGGGGATTTCCACCAGCTTGTCTGAATCCGATCTGGGGCCTGGATCATTTTATTAACAGCTCACCGGGCGCACACAACATCCATTATCGCGCAGCTTGGACATGCACTGGTTTTGCGTGCCAGTGATGTGCGCCGGCAGATATGGGACTGCAATAAATCATTCGCGGCTCAGTCTTATGAAGCGCGTGCGGCTGGCCTGTCTTGTGCGTCCTTCTTGGCTGTTTTCCTCAGGTTGTTGCCGTTGCGTTGCCCGCGCTTGAGCAACGCTTCTATGGCGCCGACCAGCGTCTTCCCGCTGGTGCGCAGCTCACTGATGCGCTTGCGCGCTACTTGTTCGAGAAAGCGTTCGCCGCGGGGCAATAGAGATACGAACACGCGGCGCCGGTCGCCACGGCTTCGGGTCCTGCGCACATAACCGTGGGTCTCCAGGCGGTCGATGAGCTCCACGGCGCTATGGTGCTTCAGCGCGAGCCTCTCGGCGAGCGTCTGGATCGTCGCGTCGCTGCCCTCAGGCAGCCCGCGGATGGCAAGCAACATCAGGTATTGCTGCGGTTCCAGCCCGACAGCCCGCGCCTTGGCGTCCCCTTCCCGCAGAAAATGGCGAATGAGGTAACGCAATTCAGCAAGCGCCCGGTATTCGGCGGGGCTAATATCCCGTACCATGATCTAAGTATATCGTAATGCGATATACCTCGCCAGGCAGCACAGCCCAAGTGTCTGCTAACAGTCACCGGCTGGAAGCGGGAGAGGATTTACAGCGCCTTCCGGAATGCCTTTTGCGTCTTATAGTGCTCGTAGCCTTGCCGTTCGTAGAATTCGTGGGCGCGTTCACGGATCACGTTGGACCGCACGGACATGACCGGACAGCCGTGTTTGCGCGCCCAATGCTCGGCGGCTTCGAGCAGCTTCGCGCCCGCGCCAAGATTTCGCTGGTTTTCGGCGACGATGAGTCCATTCAGCTCCGCTCGCGTTCCAACCTCCAGAAGGTCCGTAACGCTGACGTGTGCCCAGCCGACGACTCCATCCCCGCGCGATTCTGCCACAAACAGGGCATTGCGCGATGCCGTCTTTAATTTGCGCATCCTCTTTGTGATTTCAGCAGCCGTCGCCGCATATCCAAGCTGGCCGCTCAGTTCCGCCAGGCGCGGAGCGTCGTTGGATCGGGCTCGGCGAACAAAGACACCATGTTTCTTCGCCTTCTCAATCATCTCTCAGCCCGCCTTTCGCCGCAAACGCGCCTGCACTGCCACGCTCTTCAGTTCTCGAAGTGCGTCCCCCGCAATCCAACGCGCGGCGCGCGAATCCTGCCGCCGGATTCGTTCCGCAGTGCGAATCGCTGCGCGATTGAGCGCTTTATTTCTTTTCCCGATGTTTCGCAGCGCCCAGTTGACCGCCTTTTTCACGAAATTGCGTTCGTCGTGCGCTTCGCGCTCAATCACGGAAAGAAAACGCTCGAATTGCGCATCTTCCGCCTCCTTGTCTTTATAACTCAGGTACGCAGCCAGGGAAAATGCCGCGCGTTTCTCAAACTCTCCACGCCTTCCGCTCCACTCATGGATTTTGTCCCAGGCGGGCTTCGCGAAGGCGTAAAGATAGCAGCATGCCGCATCGACGATATCCCATGAATCGAAATCACTCAGCCAGCGCTCCATTTGCGCGCACGTAACCTTCTCCGATTCACCAATCAGCACGGCGACGATTTTCGCTTCATGGATGCCCGAGGACCACAGTTGCTCCGCTAACGCTTGATCCTTCCCGATGTGCCGCGCGAATGCGTGCAGCACGGGCGCGGAGATTCCGTAGGCCTTGGTGACCTCTACGCCGAAATGGGCCATCTTCGCGCGCACCTTTGGATCGGCAAGCTTTTTCAGTTCGCGGAGCGCCGCAGCCCTCGTCCACTTTTCGGCGGCTCTTGAGCGGCGACCAGAATCAGAATGTTTTATCGGAATCGAGGAGGATCGTGACCGGCCCTTCATTCACCAGCTCCACAGACATCATCGTTTGAAAAATCCCTGTTGCTACGGTTACACCGAGCCCTTGCAACACAGTCGCGAACTCTTCGTAAAGCGTCTTGGCCTTTTCCGGCGGTGCGGCCGAAATAAAACTCGGCCGGCGCTGTCCGCGCGCGTCACCGTACAACGTAAACTGCGAAACGATCAAGGCCGCGCACTTCACATCCAAGAGCGAGCGATTCATTTTCCCCTGATCGTCCTCGAAAATGCGGAGGTTGGCCACCTTCTCCGCCATGGATGTTGTCACAGCCGATGTGTCCTCGCGGCCAACGCCGAGCAAAACAAGCAGGCCTGAGGCAATTTCTCCCGTTACACGCCCCTCGACCGTGACTCTGGCGCGGCTCACTCTTTGCACTACAGCTCGCATCTGTTTTCCTATTTTGCTGCTCGCTTCGCCAGCCTTCGCGGCAACGCAAGCACGGAGCAGCCTCGCGGCAACGGCTGGCACTTTGGACAAAAATAACTGCTGCGCCCTGCGACGATCGCTCGCCGGATGATCGCGCCGCAGCGGAAGCAGCCCCTGCCCTCGCGCCCGTAAGCCCGATGGTGGCGCTGATATTCGCCCGGCTGGCCGTCAGCGTCCAGAAAATCGGAAATTGAAGAACCGCGCATCACAATGGCCTTCTGTAATATATCCCGCAGGACGCGATGCAGCGTCGCTGCTTGTTCTATTCTTAGACTGGCACCGAGACGCGCGGGATGAATTTTCGCACGCCAGAGACTTTCGTCCGCATAGATATTCCCCACGCCTCGCAAAAAACTCTGATCCAGCAGCAGCGCCTTGATCCTCGCGCGGCGGAATCGCGTTTGTTTGACAAATTCCGCCGCGCTAATTTCGAGCGGATCGGCGCCAAAGGCGCGCAACTCCTGCGCAAGCGGCTCTGCAGCGAGGTAAGCGAGACGCCCGAATCGCCGGGCGTCCGTGTAGCGCAGCTCGCGGTCATCGTCGAGAAGGAAACAAGCGTGCGTATGCTTTTCGCAAGGCTGCGCCGCAGGATTTGGCGCGATCTGCCCGGTCATCCCCAGATGAACGAGAAGCGCGGCAGGAGCAGCATCGCCATCGGCTGCCGAGGACGTGCTGAGGTCCACCGCCGAAAGCCGCAGCAGCATGAACTTCCCGTAACGCTCGACGGCTTCGATTTGTCTGCCAGGTAAATGCTGTTCGAGCGCTGCGGGGTCATCGATGAAATCTGTTTTCCCGAGCCTCACGGACACGATCCGTCGCCCAACAATCGTGCGGCGGAGGCCGCGCGCTACTGTCTCGACTTCAGGAAGTTCGGGCATGAGGGGATCACAAGCAAAATATCATATCCCCTCGCTGCGCCGCAGGCGCGCGAGACGAATCTCACGAATTCTGCGATCGTCCGAGGCGCCTTCTAATCACTTGGGGTGATAGTTCGGATAGGGCGGATGCTCCGGAATCACAACCGGATGCGCCTTCAACGCTTCGAGTGTTTCCTGTACGGCGCGTTCGAGCTGCGGGTCGTGGCCTGCGGCGACAGACGCCGGGTCGTTCTCCACTTCGATGTCCGGCGCAATCCCGTGATTTTCCACTTCCCATTCGCCGTGCAGCCCGAAGATCGCCACGCGAGGAGCTGTAACGGAGCCCCCATCCATCAGCGGCGGGTAATTGTAAATGCCAACCAGCCCGCCCCACGTTCGCGTGCCGACAAGCGGCCCTACTTTGTCCTGCTTGAACATCCACGGCAGGGCATCGCCGCCCGAGCCGGACATTTCGTTGATGATCATCGTCTTGGGGCCGTAGATCTGGGCGAGTGGTGAACAAAATTCACCGCCTTCCCGGGTAATATCGCAATTGCGCAGTGGCCGCTTAAGAAGGTCGATGATGTAGTCTGCGATTTCGCCGCCGTGATTGTAGCGCTCATCGATGACGGCAGCCTGTTTGCCCACCTGCGCAAAGTAATACCGGTTGAAATTCGTGAAGCCGCCGTTGGCCGTGTCGGGCACATGCACGTAAGCAACTTTGCCGCCGCTCATTTCGTCGACCTTGCGGCGATTGTCTTCTTCCCAAGCAAGGTTGCGCAGCTCAAATTCGCTGGCAAGAGGGACGACGGTCACTTCGCGAGCGTCTTTACCGTCGGCGTTCGGACCGACTTTGATTTTGATTTGTGTGCCCGCCGTGTTTTCAAAATAGCTGTAGACGTCCATGGGCGGACGAACTTCGCGGCCATTCACTTCAAGCAGGTAGTCTCCCACTTTTACGTCGACACCTGGTTGGGTGAGCGGTGCGCGCAATTCAGGATTCCAATTTTCTCCGTTGAAAATGCGCGCAAAACGGTAGCGCCCATTCTCCACTTTGTAGTCCGCGCCAAGGAGACCGCCTTTCACTCGCTTCGGTTGCGGCACGTCCCCGCCGCGAATGAACATGTGCCCGATGGTAAGTTC
This sequence comes from uncultured Acidobacteriota bacterium, assembly GCA_963718945.1. Taxonomy (GTDB): domain Bacteria; phylum Acidobacteriota; class Terriglobia; order Acidiferrales; family UBA7541; genus Acidiferrum. The sequence continues at coordinate 762,993 of CAVRAJ010000007.1, forward strand.
GCCAAGCATTTCATTGAAGAGATGATTGACGTCCTCGCGGCCACCGGCGCCCTTCAGGTAAGGCGCGTACTTCCGCTCGGCAGCGGCTAGATTCAATCCGTGATGGTTAGGGTCATAGAAAAAGTCGCGCTCGATGCGCCAAACTTCGTGGTACATCTGGCTCCACTCCGCGCGTGGGTCGGTATAAACCTCCATCGCATCGAGGTGCAGGGCGCCGTCTCCAGGCTTGGGAACAACCGCGGTCGGTGCGATAAACCAGGGAGCGCTGCGTCCTGGACCTTGCCGGTAGAGTGTCTTCTCGCCGTTGGCTGAAACCGCGAACGAGCTCACCCCGCCCAGGAATGGTTCCGTCTTCCGCGTGCTTAGATCGAACTTCGACACCGAAATCAAAGTCGGCTCTGCGAGTCGCGGCACATCCGGGACTTCGCTCAGAAACAGAACGCCGGTCTTTCCCACGTCGATGCCAACATAGTTCGCTGGTTTAATTGGCATTGCCACAATTCTCTGGCCGATTCCGTCCAGATCGATCGTGACCTTCACTTCCTCTTTCTTTTCACCCTCTTTCCCTTTAGCCGAGCCTTTGTCGGCTTCCTTGGCTTTATCTTTCTCGGCATCCTTGCCTTTCTCATCGCTCGCTGCTTTCTCCTCGTCGCTCTGTGGTTCGACGGGGGAAGGATCGCCCTTCTTCAGCACTACCGCGTAAATGCTTCTCAGAACCGGATGTTGATAGCTGGAGAGATCCAGCCAGCCTATGGACAGCCCCAGGTCAGTGCTTGCTGCGAAATAGAGCGATTTCCCGTTTTTGTCGAACACTGGATAGCGGGCGTCGCTCGTTCCATCCGTGATCTGCGACTCCTTGCCCGCTTCGAGCGAATACACGAAGACGGTCCGCATGTGATTTTCGAGAAACTTGGCATAGGTCAGCCATTTGCTGTCTGGCGACCACGATTCACTGATCGTCGAGGTCGGATCTTCGTAACGATCCGAAGTAACTTTTACCGGCGTGTCCTTGTCCACGTCCACGTACCAGAGATTCAGGCGCTTGTCGGTATAGGCGATCTTCTTGCTGTCCGGAGACCATGTGGGACTGTAAAAGTACGAAGGAGGGTTCCCCAGATTAATCTTTTTCACCGTACCCAAGCCGCTTTGATCTACGATATGCAGCGCATATTCGCCGGATTCGTCGGAGAAAAAAGCGATGGATTTGCCATCGGGCGACCACGCTGGATCGCGTTCCGCCACCGCCGTCGTTCGCGTGAGATTTCGGATGTCGCCCTTTTCTGCCGGGACGGTCAGAATTTCGCCGCGTGCTTCGAATACCGCGCGGACTCCCGTGGGGGATATTGCCGCGTTCTGAATCTTGTCCGCCGCCTTTTCATAGTGCGGGCGCGTCGCCGGCGAATCGCCCGCGATGCGGATGTTGACCTTGCTCGGTTTGCCGGCCTTCGGATCGAACGTGTAAATCCCGCCAAATTGTTCGTAGACAAGCGCATCCGGCCCCGCGGAAAGCGACTTCAAATCCAGCCCGGAGTTCTCCAGCACCTGCTTCACGCTTTTTGTTTTTGTATCGTAAGCAAAAATCGTCACGGGACCCTTGCGGTCCGATAAAAAATACACGGTGTCGCCAATCCACACGGGATCGTCATCGTTTGAATTCTCAAGCTCAACTTTCGCGCGAGGAACTTTCTCGAGCTGCAAATCGCTCAAACGCAGCAGATAGACGGGTGTGGTCTGCCCGCCGTGATACCGCTTCCATGCTAATTGCCATTTCAGATTCGGCACATACGCAATGCGCAACGCATCCGGAGAATAGGAAGCAGCTTCGCCCCGCCACATAGGAAGAGCTTCCGGAACGCCTCCTTCGACTGGCACGGTGTACAACCGGTCAAAGTCCGCGTAGGCCTCGCGAGGTGAGCTGATCAGAACCTTCTTGCTGTCCGGGGTCCACCCTTCGACCACGTCCGCTACAGGATGCCACGTCAGGCGCTTTGGTTCACCGCCGTCCGCGGGCATCACGTACGCGTCCACATTGCCGTCGTATTGCCCTGTGAAAGCGATCCACTTTCCATCCGGTGAAAACTTTGGCCGGGCCTCGTGACCTCCAGTCGTAAGCTGGCGCGCCTCGCCGCCTCCGCGCGGCACGCTCCACAGGTATCCTCCATATTCGAAGACAACCTGCGTCTCGCTCATCGTGGGCGATTGCGCGAGCAACGGAGCTTCCTCCGCGGCCGCAGCCCCGCCCCCCGTGTACAACAACGCGATCAACAAAGTCCCGATCATTGCCGAGATTCTGAAACGCATCATTCCTCCTGCGGAACTCCGAACGAAACTTTTACGGTGCGTAAATCGCGCCACGCCGAATTATCTCTGAGCGTCCGCCGGCGGCGGCCAGAAACCCGGGTCGCTGATGGAACGTTCCTCGATTTTATCCGCATACTTTTTCACGGCGGGCCCGATTGCGGAAGCCTTCCCAATCAGCACAAACACGAGATTGTCCAGCGGAAAATGCTTTTCGATCACCTGCTTCGCGATTGCCGGCGTTACCGCGTCAACCCGCGCTTCGAGCTGATTCACCTCGTCATCGCCAAGCCCGTAAAATTCGTTGGACACAATCCGGCGCACGAGTTGGCTCGAAGTTTCGATGGTTGGCGGATATTGCCCCTTAATGTAGCTCTTCGCCGATTGGAGCTGTTCCTCGCTTACTCCGTTTTTGTGCAGCTTTTCCAAAACCTGCAGCGCCAGATCAATCGCCGGAGTCGTGGTCTCATTCTTCGTGAAGCTGTATATCTCGAAAGGGCCTGGAGCTTTGTGGGAATCAAAAAACGATCCAGCCCCGTAGGTGTAGCCCGATTCGACGCGCAACGCCTCATTCAACTCGGAGGTAAATCTGCCTCCAAAAATCGTGTTGACCACGCGAATCGCGATACGATCCGGATCGTTGACGGCGGTGCCGATGTTTCCGATGGCGAAATAAGTCTGCGTCGCATCGGGCTTGTCAATCAGCAGAAGCCTTTTGCCTTTTTCGGGCGGAGTGGGAGAAATCGATGAGCTTGCGATCCCGTGCGCTGGCCACGCGCCCAGCTTCTCTTCGAGTTGTTTCCGCATTTCCGCGGCATCGAATTCGCCGGCGATACCGAGAATCGTGTTCCCTGGCGCATAGTTCGCCTCGTAGAATTTCACGATGGCGTTTCGCTGGATGCGCTTAAGCGAGAGCTCGTCGCCTTCCGGCGGTCGCCCGTAAGGATGTGCGCCGTAAAGATAGCCTTGGAAGTACAAGCCAAGCACGGATTGCGGGTCGTCCTTGGCAGCTTTGACGCTGTCCACGCCTTGGGCCAGGATCTTGTCAGACTCGTTCTGTGGAAACGTCGGATGCAGTATGGCATCGGAAAAGAGTTCCAACCCCTTGGCGAGGTCCTTGGTCATGAACTCGGCGCTGATGTACGTGAAGTCCGCGGCCGCCTCGCCATCGAAGGAACCGCCGATATAATCGAAGTCAGCGGCGAACTGTTGCGCCGTGCGCGTCTTCGTTCCCTTCCGGAGCAGCGAAGCCGTGACCGACGCGAGCCCTTCTTCTCCAGCGGGATCAGCGGCTGCTCCCGTTTTCATAATTGCAAACACATCGACTAGCGGCACGCCACGTTTCTCCATCAACAGCACTGTTAAACCATTCTTGAGCACCAGTTTCTCGTGCGGCGGCAGATGCAGAGACTGCGCGGGAACGGCGGGACAAGCCAGCAGCAAAAACCCAGCAAACGCGAGAATACGCAACGCCTTTCGTTCGGCGCTCATTCCTTGGCCTTCCCTTCACTCTCGGGAAGCAGCGTCGCGACGGTGCGATTGTTGGCGCCAAAGTATTCTTTCGCCACCCGCTGCACGTCGTCTTTCGTCACGCCGGAGTAGCTTTTCGCCGCGTCGAACAGCTTGTTGTAGTCGCCCATGAAAACTTCGTAGGTTCCAATGGTGTTCGCCCGCCCGCTGATGGTTCGCATCTCTTTGTAGAATTCAACCAGCCGGGTGTTTTTGGCTTTCTCGAGTTCCTGGTCGCTGATCTGCGCGCTCTTCACCTTTTCCAATTCCTCGTAGATCGCCTTTTCGCACCTCTGCGGATCCACTCCCTGACGGGGCTGAGCCGAGATCACGGCCAGCGTGGGATCGAATGCTGGTTGTATGAAAGAGGAGACGTCGAGCGCAGTCTGATCCTTATCCACCAAACGCTGGTACATTCGCGAGCTTTCTCCCTGAAACAGCACGCTTCGCAGAATGTTCAACGCATAAAAGTCAGGGTTGTTCGTTTGCGGGATGTGATAGCCGATCATCAGCAGGGGTAGTTCCGCCGCCTTGTGAACCACGAGCCGCCGCTCACCGAGCTGTTCGGATTCGACGGTGGTAACGGGCGGGGGCGGCGCGTGGGAAGGAATTGTCTCGATGTACTTTTCGCAGAGTTGAAAAATTTCCTCGGGCGAAACGTCTCCGACAACAACCATCGTCGCATTGCTGGGCGAGTAGCCCATTTCGAAATGGTGCTTCAGGTCGTCCATCGTCCAATGTTCGATGTCGCTCATCCAGCCGACGACCGGCCATTGGTAAGGATGCGCGAGGAACGCGGTGGCCCAAAGCTGCTCGTCGAGCAACCCAAAATTATCATTGTCCACGCTCAGCCGCCGCTCGGAAGCCACCACTTCGCGCTCGGAGGCGATCTTCTTGGGGTCGAACGTCAAATCACGGATGCGGTCGGACTCGATGTCGTAAATCAACGATAGCGCCGAGCGCGGAAACCAATCCTGATAGACGGTTACGTTTCGGGTGGTATAGGCATTGTTCGATCCACCGTTTGCTTCCATCGCTTTGTCGAGTTCGCCGGGGCCGTATTTTTTTGCGCCGTTGAACATCATGTGCTCGAAAAAGTGGGAGACGCCGGTCGTGCCGGGGCGTTCGTTCCGTGATCCGATTCGATAGAAAATGTAGAGTGCGACGTTCGGAATGTTGTGGTCCGGCTGGACGAGCACCTTCATGCCATTTTTCAGAGTATGCGTGGCAACGGGAAATTCCTGCGACTGTGCCCAGACAGGCGCGGCAGCCATGCCCCAGGCGCAGAACGCCAGCAACGCGGTACAGCGTACCCACATCGTTTTCATGAAACCACCCTCAGACGCAACCCCACCTTCTTAAGACGTATGCAATCTCGAAAATGTTTACGTTTTTCTGCACCTCTTCATGGCAGCAGCGCAAACACGCGCACCGGTCCGCCCGATCCGCCTTCCAGCTTGATGGGCGCCACAACAAGGAACGCGCCTTCTTCAGGCAGTTCGCTCAGATCGGACAGATTCTCCAGATGATAAAGCCCCGCTCCCAACGCCAGGTGATGCACAGAAAAGCTTTCCGAGGCCCCATAATCCACGCTCATGGTGTCACTTCCAATGCCGCTGACCTTGCGCCCAATCAATTGCTCAACGGCCTCCGGGGAAAATCCTGGAAAATGCATGCGCCCTGCTGCATCTTCATTGCGATAGCGAGCGGCATCCGGCCAGCGCGATGACCAGCCTGTTCGGATCAGCACGATGGCTCCTTCCGGGATTTGCCCGTGGCGCTTTTCCCAATCGTCAATGCGCGCGCTCGGAAGTTGGTAGTCCGCATTGGCAGCCCCTTCCGCTCGAACATCGAGTACTGCGGCCATCCCAAAAAGCTGCCTTGCCGGGATCTGATCTACGGGCGTCTTCCCCGGCGGAAAATGAATCGGCGCATCGAGATGCGTCCCATAATGCTCCAGCATCCAGAAGCTGCGCGTGAAATAGCCGTCGCGCTCCACGCTGGCGTTAACGCGGGCCTCGAACCACCGCTCGTCGCCGGGCCAAGGCACAAGCTTGTCGTTGATCGCGTACGCGAGGTCCAGAACCCGCGTCTTCCCGGAAACGATCCCCTCGAACATGTCGTCAGGGGAGCGGAATCCCCGGCGAGGCCACAATTCCGGCCATGCGCAGGATTTCCTGGTACTCGGCTTCGGTGATCTGCGATACCAGCACCCGCACGTTTTTCAGCAGCTTCATTTTCTTCAAAGCAGGATTGGCGCGGAGTTCCGTTAGCGAGATTTGCCTCGGTAAGCGGTCAAATGCTCTCAGGTCCGCAACGAGGTTCTTTTCCTTGTGGTCATGTGGATCGGGGTACGGGTCCCGCGTGATCTCCGCGATCGAGTAAAGCGTCCTCTCCGGCGCGGAGTGGTAGCACAGCACGCGGTCGCCTTTGCGCACCTGTTTGAGGGCGCGAACTGCGTCCGGTTTGGACTCCGCGCCGTGCCACATTTCCTTGCCCTTCACGAAGAGCGTATCCCAATGGTAGTGGTGGGGGTCGGCGCTGAAGATCCAGTAATGTCGTTGCGATGTCGGAGTTGCCATCGAGGCGTCGAGTCGGCAGCAATATACACGGGGACGGCCAAAAAGCGAACAAAAATATGGGAGTTAGCTGGCTTTTTACAGGCAGCACTGGACATGGCAGATACGCCCTCAAATCCGTCGATTTGGCCTTAACTTATTCATTTATATAGAGTTAGCTGAGACCCTTAGGGGACATCCACAAAAATCTCATCCCCGCGCACTTCTGTGGAATAGCAGGCCACCCCCATAGTGGGGTTCTGTGTAACCTTACCGGAAGTGACATCGTATTGCCAGCCGTGCCAAGGGCAAGTCACCACGCTACCTTCAAGTTCTCCTTCGCCCAACGGCCCCCCTCGATGCACGCATACGTCGTTGATTGCAAAATACTTGCCCGCCACATTGGCCAGCGCCACAGCCGTTCCTCCTACTTGAAACTGGTGAATCATTCCAACCGAAACTTCGCCAATCTTCGCGGCGCGCACAAACGGCATACTTGCCCCTTCAGCAATGATAATGAATGGATCTCTTCCCGGATTCCGCCGCGCAGTATAATCCGGCCTGCGATCGACGTCAAAGCAAACGCCTCAGATAACTTACTTGCGCGAATGGGTCACTGAGCTCGCTTCGCCATCATTTTCCAATACGTGGCGGGGCGGAGACGTTGCACGATGTCGATCTGGCGAGCGTCGCGCCCGATTAGGATGCGCGGCTCGCGCCTCTCGACACCTTTCAAAATGCGCGCGGCGGCGGCTTCCGGCGAAGTGGGAGTCAGTTGCTCAAACCGCGCGATGGCTTCTTCGTGCTTGTTCTTTGGGGCATACGCACCTAAGCGCGCGCGCTTCGCGATCGGCGTGTGAATTCCACCCGGGTGAACGCACGAGACGAAAACCGAAGTCCCTTCAAGCTCGTGTCTCACCGCCTCGGTGAATCCGCGCACGGCAAATTTGCTGGCCGAATACGCGCTCTGCCCTACAGGAGCGATAATCCCAAACACGCTCGACAAATTCACAATCTGCGCGCGTGGCTGCTGTCTCAGAACTGGCAAGAAATACTTCACTCCGTAAACGATCCCCCAAAAATTGATCCCCATCACCCATCGCAAATCATCGAGTGATATTTCCTCAAACGTGCCGATCAACGCCACCCCTGCGTTATTGATCAGCAGAGTGACCCGGCCGTGCCGCGCAGCCACGTCCTCGGCAAAGCGCCTGACGGCTTCCTCATCGGAAACATCCAGCACGTGCGTCGAAACCGCGGCGTCCTTTCCTTTCAGCGAACCTGCGGTCTCAGCCAATCCCTTTTCATCGATATCCGCAATCGCGAGCGCCGAACCAGTAGCGGCTAGTTGCTGCGCCAGCGCGCGCCCGATTCCACTCCCCGCGCCCGTAACAACAGCCACCCCGCTGCTCACAAATGCCATTATTCGATTCCGTTGTGGGTGTTCTCAATCAGCTTCGACTGCATCCTACGCGCCTTGCACTCTGGCTAAGAGCTCGACGAATTTTTGCTTGCGCTCGGATTGGTCGAGGCCGCCTTCGGCTTCCGCAAGTTGGGTAATATTCATCGAGCAGAATTTCGGCCCGCACATCGAGCAGAATTTCGCTTCTTTGTAAAAGTCATCCGGCAAATTTTCGTCGTGCATGGCCTTGGCGGTTGGCGGGTCGAGCGAGAGCTCAAACTGCTTGTTCCAGTCAAACAAAAACCGCGCATAGCTCAAAGCGTCGTCGCGGTCGCGCGCTCCCGGCCGGTGTCGTGCCACGTCCGCCGCGTGCGCCGCAATCTTGTACGCGATCACGCCCTGCTTCACGTCCTCCGGATTCGGCAGTCCGAGATGCTCCTTCGGCGTGACGTAGCACAGCATCGACGCTCCGTGCCATCCGATCATCGCCGCGCCAATCGCGCTGGTGATGTGGTCGTAGCCTGGAGCGATGTCGATCACCAGCGGCCCCAGCGTGTAGAACGGCGCCTCGTGGCACCACTCCATCTCCTTATCCACCTGCTCCTTGATCTTGTCCAGCGGCACGTGTCCCGGGCCCTCGATCATCACCTGTACGTCATGCTCCCAGGCTTTCTTGGTCAGCTCGCCGAGCACTTTCAATTCCGCGAACTGCGCCTCGTCGCTCGCGTCCGCGATGCATCCCGGCCGCAGCCCGTCCCCAAACGAAAAGCTCACGTCGTGCTTCTTGAAAATCTTGCAAATTTTCTCGAGGTTCTCGTATAGAAAATTCTGTTTCTTGTGATGTTCCATCCAGTGAGCCATCAGCGATCCGCCGCGGCTCACAATCCCCGTAATCCGCTTCCGCACCAGCGGCACATGTTCGCGCAGCACGCCCGCGTGGATCGTCATGTAATCCACGCCTTGCTCGGCTTGCTCTTCAATCACTTCGAGCATTAGGTCGATCGTCAAATCCTCTGGACGCCGCACCCGCGAGATCGCCTCATACACTGGCACGGTGCCCACTGGCACCGGCGACGCCTCAATGATCGCTTTCCTAATCACCGGGATATCCCCGCCCGTCGACAGGTCCATCACCGTGTCCGCGCCGTAGTGCACTGCGTGGTGCAGTTTCGTCAGCTCTTCGTCAATATTCGAACTGGTGGCGGAATTCCCAATGTTCGCGTTGATCTTGCACTTGCTCGCGATCCCAATCGCCATCGGCTCGAGGTTCCGGTGATTTACGTTCGCCGGGATAATCATCCGTCCGCGCGCAATTTCGGCGCGCACCAGCTCCGCCTCGATTTTTTCGCGGCCCGCCACAAAACGCATCTCTTCCGTAATCACGCCCTGCCGCGCGAAATGCATCTGCGACACATTGCGGTTACCGTTGGCACCCGCCACGTCATTTTCTCTTTTTTCCAGCCAAGTATCGCGTATCGCCATGAAGCCCCCTCAGAAACCACACCAAATATCGCCGGACAGAAGTGCCTGCCTTCGTCCCATCGCTTCTGCGAACTAAGTTTGGATTATGGCACCGGGGCAGAGGTGCCGCAACCCGCGCGAGCGGATAGCTCACTCCCAGTTTGGAATCCTGAGCCGCTCACATGTCACCCGGGATAGAACCCCAATAGCCATAAATTTGCATCTGCTCTTCTTGCCTCGGCCACTCCTGAAAAGCGGACATTTCACCTGCTAATAAAGCGGACACATCATGTGCTAATAGACCCGGACATCTCGATGTGCTAACAATACCTTGACCCGTTTTCCCTTGACAATTTGTTAGCTCTCGCGTATCGTACTCTACGGGTAATATTTCGCATCTTGCCGGCGACGCCGATCTCCTGATCGGCGCTTTTGCATTCTGGAGCCTGTCTTGGCGGCCTAAGTCCTTTGTTCTCCGCATTTACGAAGCGAACAAGATTCTTCATTCTCTTGGGGTTAACAGACTATTTAAAATCAAATACTTACAGATCGTCCCTGGCTGCGCGATCTAAATGAGTTACAAAAACGCTAAACCCTTTAGCAGCAACGCTTACAAAAAAGCGGGGGGGACCACCTTCAACAGTTCGAGATTCTGCTAATCTCCGAATGCGATTCTTGATTGTAAGCGGACGCCGAGTGCCTACTGAGGCGAGGAAATCAGGGCGCCCACGGACCAGCCGGGGATGGCCCGCCGGGAGCCAGCTTGGGGAGACACCATTTCCCAATAATCGGATAGCCGGCCCACTCTCCGCGATTGGCTTTGATGCCGTACATAATGCCGAGGACGACGTTTGCAAACCAACCGAGTATCCAGAAGAGCCAGAAAAAAGGAATGATGAGAAAGAAGGCGGCCGGCGGCTGATTTGCGGCATGTCCTCCGAAAGCGCCGTGGAAAGCTGTCGCGAAAAATGAAAAAAAGAAAACAATCATTCCGCCAAGGAACAGCGCCATGTAACAGAGCTGCCAGATCAGAGACTGCAGAGCATGAAATTTCACGAAACGGGAATCCTGCTTGACGCAATATATGATCAAAGGCGCGATGAACCCTGTGAATACCTGCAGCAGATGAGCAAGAAATGCCATCGTGCGCTCGTCCTGCGTAGGAACGGGCAATGAGGTCAGAATTGTCTGATCAGCCAAGACTGGACCCCTCCGGCGTCTCATTACACGGTAGCCTGAAATCCTCGGTGGCGCGGCTCGATGCAACACACCTGTGCGCAATCAGGGAGCATTGCGCGGCTGAGCGGTTTACAGCCGAGGCGAGAGAATACAAATGGCTGACTGCTGGTAATATAAAGGCGTGAGGAAGACTCTCCTGGTAAGAACATCAATGATTCTGTCTTGCACGTGTCTCGCGGCAGCATTCGGCGTCGCGCAGAGCAGGCCAGCGAGCGGGAATCCGCGCCAGGATATCCTGGACAAGCTGGTGGCGGCGGCGATTGAGCGCACCCATCATTCCGTAAAGTACGTTTCTTCTTACGTGCACCTGCAATATCCCGGCGGGGACGTACCCGCCGACACTGGCGTCTGCTCCGACGAAATCATCCGTGCCTATCGGGCGGTTGGCGTAGATCTGCAAAAAGAAGTGCATGAAGACATGTTGAAGAACTGGGCGGACTATCCCCCGAAAGCGAAATGGAGGCAAGCGCAGCCAGACCCCAGCATCGATCATCGGCGCGTGCCCAATCTGATGGTGTTCTTCAGCCGAAAGGGAGAGAGCCTGTCCGCAACGCAGCGAGCAACAGATTATTCGCCCGGCGACATTGTGACGTGGGACTTGGGCGGCGATGTGCCGCATATCGGAATCGTAGTGAACGTCAAATCGGCGGAGAGCGGACGATTCCTAATCGTTCACAACATCGGGCAGGGTCCGAAAATGGAAGATGTGCTGTTCGCGTGGAAAATCACGGGGCATTATCGGTATTTTGGACCGCCGCATCTTCAGATGCATTGACTGCGCAACCCTAATCGCAGCGTCCTTTTATAGGAGTTGTTTCGACATGAGTATGTAGTGGCCCGGGGCTTTTAGCGGCAACGACGCAGCAAAGGGTGCGGTGCCGGTTTCCTCGTAGCCGAGATGCCGGTATAAAGCGGGAAGCGGAGTCCGCTGGCTGATAATTCTCAGATCGGCCACGACGCAGCCCGCGCTCCGAAAAAATTCTTCCGCGGAGGCCATCAACTTCCGTCCCAAACCAGTGCCCTGTCGCGCCGGATAGACCGCGAGCAGCCCTATATACCCGCGATCTCCGCGCAGTTCGCAATAGACGCATCCATGCATCCCGGAGGAATCTTCAAGGACTAGGAACTTCCCTTTTTCAAAGAACCCGCGAGTTCCTCGCTCGTCAATTCGCTCGCCTTCAAGAAAGAGGCGTTCCACAACGAAAGCCGCATTGATCAATTTCGTCAGCTCGGCCACGTCCTTTTGGACCGCAACCCGAACTCGCGGGTATCCCTCAATTTCGGATGTGTTCATGTCGCGCCTGAGTCAAAATGCAATTGATCCGGTCGAACTGGAAAGCCGTCGCCCAGTGCGGTTATCATGGCACTCTTTCACGGAATCCAAGTAGCCCCATTCGAGGAGCCCTCGCATGAACAGACGAAAATTTCTAGCCGCAAGCGCCGTCGGTCTCGGCGCTTCAAAACTAAATCTTTCCGCGATGCAGAATGACGCCGCGGACGGAAAGTCTCGCGAGTACTACGAACTCCGCCAATATCACGTCCAATCCGGCCGCCAGCAAAAACTCACCGATGCATTCCTTCGCGACGCGCTGGCGCCCGCGCTGAATCGCCTCGGCATCAGCCCCGTCGGCGTGTTCAACGTCGAGATCGGTGAAGGCAGCCCACGGTTTCACGTCCTTCTGCCAGCCGCGTCGGTGGACATTCTAGCAACCGCGGAGGCGCGCCTGGGGCTGGATGCCGAGTACCTCAAAGCTGGAGCTCCGTTCCTCAACGCTCCGGCGGATCAGCCGGCCATGGTCCGCATGGAGAGCGCGTTGATGGTGGCGTTCGAGGGATGGCCAAAACTCAAGCTCCCCGCGGCAACAGCCGCGCACAAAGACCGTTTGTTCGAGCTGCGCACGTACGAAAGCCCGAGCGATCAGGACCATCGCCGAAAAGTCGAGATGTTCAATTCGGGCGAGTTCGAGGTTTTTGAAAAAGCCGGCTTCTGGCAGGTTTTTTTTGGCGACGTCTTAATCGGCACAAAGCTGCCCTGCCTCACGTACATGGTGGGGTTCCCGAATCTCGCCGAGCGCGTCGAGGAGTGGAAGACGTTCGGCTCGCTACCGGAATGGAAGAAACTGACGAGCTCGTCGCGTTACTCGTTCGAGAGCATCGTCTCAAACATCACGAACACGATTCTCCGGCCGACCGAATATTCCCAAATCTGAGCCGGCCTTTTTGAACGACCGGCGGCAATCCTTGAGTTCCGATCAAATTTCAGACATCAACTGAGGGCTGCTTTGCCGTTGAATCTGGCGGACGCACCCAGCTCTTCCTCGATACGCAGAAGCTGGTTGTACTTTGCGATGCGGTCGGTGCGCGAAGCCGAGCCCGTCTTAATCTGGCCAGCCGCAGTCGCTACGGCGAGGTCGGCAATGAAAGTGTCTTCGGTTTCGCCCGAGCGGTGCGAAATGATGGAGTTGTAACCGGCTTTGCGCGCCATCTCGATGCACTCGATCGTCTCCGTAACCGTGCCGATCTGATTCAGCTTGATGAGAATCGCGTTCGCGATGCCTTCCTTGATCCCGCGCGCAAAAATCTCGGTATTCGTAACGAAAATGTCGTCCCCAACCAGCTGAATTCGTTTTGCGGAGAATTTTCCACCGGCCTTCTGCGTCAATTTCCTCCAGCCGGGCCAATCTTCTTCTCCCATCCCGTCTTCGAGCGAGACGATGGGATATTTTTCGATCCATTTGGCCCAGTATTCGACCATTTCCTCCGGCGAGTGCGCTGATTTATCGGACTTCTTAAACACGTATTTGCCGCTGGCTTTGTCATAGAACTCGCTGGCAGCGGGATCAAGCGCGATGCTCACCTGCTCGCCGGGCTTGTACCCCGCCGCGGAGATCGCTTCGAGGACGATCTGAATCGCTTCCTCGTTCGATTTGCAGCTCGGCGCGAAGCCGCCTTCATCGCCTACCGCAGTCGAATACCCGCGCTTCTTCAATGCGGCTTTCAGCGAATGGAATATTTCCACGCCCCACCGCAGCGCTTCCGAAAAGCTGCCCGCTCCAATGGGCATGACCATGAATTCCTGGAAGTCGACGGAACTATCGGCATGAGCGCCGCCATTCAAGATGTTCATCATCGGGACGGGCAGGAGATTAGCACTCGTATCCGTCGAGTAACGCGCGAGGTACTTATAGAGCGCAAGATTTTGCGCCGCCGCCGCACCACGCGCGGCCGCCATGGAAACAGCCAGGATCGCATTGGCGCCGAGACGCGATTTGGTTGGCGTGCCGTCCAGCTCGATCATGCGCTTATCGAGCGCCCGCTGGTCTCCGGCGTCAAGGCCGACGACGGCCTTCGCGATTTCGCCGTTAACGTTGGCCACGGCCTTCAGCACGCCTTTGCCGAGAAACCTCGACTTGTCGCCATCGCGCAACTCGAGCGCTTCATGCTCTCCCGTAGACGCACCTGAAGGCACCGCAGCGCGGCCGCGTGCCCCTGTTCCGACATACACGTCGGCTTCAACAGTGGGGTTTCCGCGCGAGTCGAGGATCTGGCGTGCGTTGACCCGTGTGATATTCGTGGACATGTCTGAGAATTCTCCTGGGCTGAAATGAACTAAAGATTGTATCAGACAGTGTGAGGTCTATTTTCGGAAGTCCACTAACCGTGGTTCCAGGGAGCACGATTTTCTGGAAATCGGTGCGCTTTACGCAGTTTCGGGTTCTTCGATCAGAGATTCCTGCCGAACGACCACCACGATTCCCGAATCCGTCACGTGAAAGCGCCGCCGGTCGGCTTCAGTGTCGTAGCCGATCTCCGTGCGTTCGGGAAGGCTGACGTGGCGGTCAATGATAGCGCGGCGAATGCGCGAGTGGCGGCCGACATTCACATGATTGTACATGATGGAATCCGTCACTTCGCAGTAGCTGTTCACGCGCACGTTATTCCCAATGACGCATTTCTGCACGCGGCCGCCGGAAATGACCGAACCGCCTGCGACTATGGAATCGAGCGCCACGCCCATGCGCTCCGGATCGGCGAAGACGAATTTCGCCGGGGGATACTGGTGCTGCCAGGTACGCAGCGGCCAATGGCTGTCGTACAAATTGAAAACCGGCGAGACGCTGACCAGGTCCATGTTTGCTTCATAGTAGGCGTCGAGCGTCCCAACGTCCCGCCAGTAGAGTGCATCCTTCTGGTTCTCGTCCACGAAGTTGTAAGCAAAGACGCGGTGCTTCGAAATAATCCGCGGCAAAATATCCTTGCCGAAGTCGTGTCTCGATTTCGGATCCTCGGAGTCGGCCAGCAGAATGGGGATCATGAGCTGCGTATTGAAAATGTAAATTCCCATGGAGGCGTTGCAATTCCCGGGATGATGAGGAGATTGCTTGGGCAGGGCGGGCTTCTCCTCAAAGCCCATGATGCGCCAATCCTTATCCACTTCAATTACGCCGAATTGCAGCGCGGCCTGGTCCACGGCAATCTTTATCGTCGCAACCGTCACATCCGCGGCCGAATCCACGTGTTGCTGGAGCATCTTGGCGTAATTCATTTTGTAAATGTGATCGCCGGAAAGAATAAAAACGTACTTCGATCGCTCGCTCCCGATCGAGTAAATGTTTTGATAGACCGCATCGGCCGTGCCCTGATACCACTCTTTCGAGACGCGCATCTGCGGCGTCAGCACCTCGATGTAATCGCCCAGCCCCGCCAGCGGCGACCATCCGGCGCGAATATGCCGGTTGAGGCTCAGCGCTTTGTACTGCGTGAGGACGAACACGCGGCGCAAATCAGAGTTGATGCAGTTTGAGAGCGTGATGTCGATGATGCGGTATAACGCGCCGAAGGGCACGGCGGGCTTGGCGCGATCGCGCGTCAGCGGCCATAGCCGTTCGCCCTGTCCTCCGGCGAGGAGTACTCCGATGGCATCGCTCATCGCAGACATAGCCGGCCTCCGGGCACGCTCGTCGGAAACGGCTCATTCTATCAGCACAGGCAAGTGGGATTGCAAGTAAAGCCGTGCAAGAAGAGGACGGGCACCGCCCTGCCACGATCCCGTCACACCGGGAATTATATACTGCAAAATTAGCTCCGTAACTACAGGGATACGATACCTTCCCTGTTCCATGCCCTCTGCAAAGATTCCTTGACTTCCATGCCCGCAATTGATTAGTAGATGCCATCTACCTCATCAGGGTGACTCCAGAACCGTTCATGGTGCGCTGCACAAATGTAGTTGATGGAGCATGTATTTGCTTTGGCTGGGCGCAAGCTGTGGCCGCGAAATGGTAAGCGCCATGCGTGACCGCTAGCCGGTCCGCATGCGATAATGTCCTGGGGCGGTGTTCGAACGAAGAAGTGGCGCCGCATGTAACCAATCCGAACCGGATTGGGGGTGAATGTAAAAGTGGCCGAAGTCATTATCCAGGAAAGTGAGTCTCTGGAAAATGCTCTGCGCCGTTTCAAGCGCAAGGTGCAACAGGAAGATATCATCAAGGAAATCAAGAAGCATAGCTTCTACATGAAGCCCGGTGAGAAACGCCGAGCCAAAGAAGCCCTTTCGCGGAAGCGACTGCGCAAGAAGCAGCGGCGAGAAGCGGACTAACCATCCGCCTCGCTGCATCTCAGCGCCGCACTTCCGTGATTTAGACCCCGGTTAGGCAGAGACGTTGGGTTTCTGTTGCAGCTTCGCATACGCAGGCCCAAGGGACCCCAGCCCGGTACCCCCGGACGACAGGTTTCGCCACAACACTTGGTCCACGGAGCTAAACGCGCCCATCTCCCTTCCTCACTTGGGGCAACGGGAGAACGGCTCATGGAATACCACGACAGGGTTCTGAAGTGTGCGGAGTGCGGAGCTGAGTTTGTTTTTACTGCCGGCGAACAAATGTTTTTCGCCGATAAAGGTTTTAAGAACGAGCCGAAGAGGTGCAAAGGCTGCAAAGCCAAGCGTGCGGAGGGCGGCGGAGGCGGCGGTGGCGGCGCGTCGCAGATGCGCTCGGAAACGAAGACGACTTGTTCGCAGTGTGGAAAGGAAACGACAGTTCCTTTTCGCCCCACGCAAGGACGTCCGGTCTTTTGCCGCGAGTGTTTCCAGCAGCGGCGCGCTTTAGGCGCGGCGTAGTTTTGTGGCTCGAAGCCGCGGATTCGAAGTCTGGTCCAAAAGGCCATTCGAGCAGCACGTCCGATGGGAGAGACAGGAGTGTCTGTCCCTCTTTTTTACGGACTGGGGAATGTTAATCAACGCAAATCGCGTGTCCGGGCAGAACCTCCCGCAAGCAGAGTGCCTCGGCCAGCGAGCAGTTAATAACCCACAAACCTACTACGATTGGGATTGCACGTGTGTTTGGGCAAGGTCCACTTTCCGCCGCTAATCGATCTTAACTTCCATCCGATCTCGCATGGGTGTATTTTTCCTGCTTGCGGCGTATGATACCGCCTGAGAAGTCCTCAGTTAGACTAAGTCCATCCGGAGGGCCACCCCATGGCTCACCGCTTTACTATCGGTGTCGAAGAAGAATTTCAGATCATTGACCCCGCCACTTGCGCGCTGCGCTCTCACGTCATGCAGCTTGTTTCCGCCGCTTCTCCGGACATCGTCGAGCAGGTAAAACATGAGATGCACCAATCCATCGTCGAGACGGGGACTAAAATCTGCGAAAACGTGGGCGAACTGCGCATCGAAATGCACCGCACGCGCGGGGAACTGGTTGCGGCAGCAGAGCGCGCTGAATTACAGGTTGCTGCCGCCGGCACTCACCCATTTTCCAGTTGGATCGACCAAGTCATCTCCCCCGGCGAACGTTATGAACACATCGTCGAGGAGCTCCAGCAACTCGCCCGCTCTCTTTTGATTTTCGGCATGCACGTTCACGTGGCTATGCCGGACAAACAGACCACCATCGACATGATGAACATGGTCCGTTATTTCCTGCCGCACTTGCTCGCGCTTTCGACGAGCTCGCCGTTCTGGATGGGGCGAAACACCGGCTTGAAATCCTTTCGCACTACCGTGTTTCGCCGTTTCCCGCGCACGGGCATACCGGAGCAGTTCGAATCCTGGAGCGCCTACGAGGATTTCGTGAACTTGCTGATGAAGCTGAACTGCATCGACAATGGAAAAAAAATCTGGTGGGATGTCCGGCCGCACCCTGTTTTTGGCACTCTCGAGTTCCGCATGTTCGATGTCACCACCAAGGTCGAAGAGGCAGTTTCCATCGCCGCTCTTACGCAAGCCATCGTCGTCAAGCTCCACCGACTCTACGAGCGCAACCAGAGCTACCGCCTGTATCGCCGCGTTTTGATCGAAGAGAACAAGTGGCGCGCAGCCCGTTACGGCATTGAAGGCAAGCTCATCGATTTTGGGAAACAGGCCGAAGTCCCCATGCGCGAACTCGCACTCGAACTGCTTGAGTTTGTGGATGACGTCGTGGACGATCTCGGCAGCCGCAGCGCCGTCGAGTACATCCACACCATTCTCAAAGACGGCACCAGCGCGGAGCGCCAATTGCGCGTCTATCAACAAACCGGCGATCTAAAGGCGGTCGTAAGACATCTAGTCTCGGAAACGCGCGGCGTCAGCGAGTCACGAGCTTCTTCAGCACACGCAATCAACTAGCAGCATCTGCAAAGCACCAGGTCTCTGTTTCGCCAGTGGGAGCAGCATCATGAAAAAAGTTGGCCTTCTATGCGGGCGAGAATACAGCTTTCCTCCAGCCTTTATCGTGCGCGTCAATGAACTGGGCAAGAAAGACGGCGTTGCCGCCGAATTCTTGAAACTTGGCGGAACGCGGATGGGTGAACTCTCCGGATACCGCGTCATCGTGGATCGCATTTCGCATGAGGTCGAATATTACCGCGGCTATCTCAAACATGCCGTTCTCCAGGGAACTTACGTCATCAACAATCCGTTCTGGTGGACGGCCGACGACAAATTTTTCAATTATGCCGTGGCTTCGAAACTCGGAATCGCCATCCCGAAAACCGTTCTCTTGCCACAAAAGGGATATCCCAGCGACGTTGACATCACTTCCGAATCGCTGCACAACCTCACTTATCCCGTCGACTGGGACGGGCTTCTCGATTACGTCGGCCGTCCCGCGATTCTCAAGCCTTTTTCCGGCGGCGGCTGGAAACACGTCTACAAAGTCCATAACAAGGCGGAGCTGCTTGCCGCCTACGACAAGACCTCGCCCTACTGCATGACCCTCCAGGAGTTCATCGACTTTACGCAATACGTCCGCTGCTTCACCTTCGGAAAATCCGAAATCTTGCCCGTTCACTATGATCCCAAGGAACGAAAATATCTCGTCGATCACAACTACTTGTCTTCTGAACTCGGTGCACGCGTCGTGAAAGACGCACAGACAATCAATCAGGCCCTCGGCTACGAAATGAACACCATCGAATTCGCCGTCCAGGATGGCATCCCCTATGCCATCGATTTCTTGAATCCCGCTCCCGATTTCGAGCGCGACCGCATCACCGAATTTTATTTCGAGCACGTAGTGGACAAAATGGCCCGCCTGGTCATCGACCGCGCGCTCAACGGCGAAGCATCGAATCCGTGGCCACGCTGGGAAGAGATGCTCGGCATGGGATCGACCAGTGGATTCGCAGGTGCTCCAAAAACCATTGCGGCGGGCCCGTCGTCGGCGCCGGGCACTTCCGCAGCTTCGCCGGGACTTAAGGCAAGATGACCAGCGCGCCGACCCCATCGATGACTTCTCCCAACCCCGCCGAGGATTGGACCGAAATTCTGAAAGCCACGCTCCTGCGCGTTCCCGCTCTGCCGGAAGACCTATTCAAAAAGCTGCGCCGCGCAAACCTCACCTTCGGCGACCGTGTCCACTGTCCTTTCCTCCGGCCATTTTTTCTCACGCCGGAAGATGAAGAGCGCGTGCGCACGGTCGCGGAAACCATCGCGGATCTAGGCGAACGGGTCGTGACTGCGGCGCTTGAAGACAACCATCTTTTTGCCCAATTTCATTTGCGTCCCGAGGAAGAAAGGTTGGCGCGTCTCCCCGTGCCCTACGGCCGGGCCAGCACTGCGTCCCGCCTCGATGCCTTCCTCCTGCCGGATTCGCTCAAGTTCGCCGAGTATAACGGAGAGTCTCCTGCAGGCGCCGGCTATGCGGAAACCTTGGCGGAAATTTTCCGCACGCTTCCCGTGATGGGGAAATTTGCGCAACATTATACAGTCCATAGCTACCCGCTCAGCGCCAAGCTTCTCGACGCCCTGGTCATGAGCTATATGGACTGGGGAGGTTCGGCCAATCCTCCGCAAATTGCGATTGTGGATTGGGAGGAAGTTCCCACGTGGAGCGAGTTCGAGATTCTGAAAGCGCGTTTCGAAAAAATGGGCGTCCCAACGGTGATCGCCGATCCACGCGAACTCCGTTTCGATGGCCAGCGGCTTTTCACTCACGGTAAGAAGATCGATCTCGTTTACCGCCGTGTCTTGATCAACGACATCGTGGCCAAACCGACGGCGTGCGCGGCTCTCGTCAAGGCCTATACGGCCAACGCCGTCTGCGTGGCCAACACTTTCCGCTGCAAAATCCCCCACGTGAAAGCGTTCTTCGCAGTCCTCACGGACGAGCAAAACGGCGCGCTCTTTTCCTACGATGAACGCGAGCTGATTCGCCGGCACATTCCCTGGACGCGTGTCGTCGCGGACGTGAAAACCGCCCGCTATGGCCAGACCATCGAGCTTCTCGCTTTCATCGAGAAGGAGCGTGAAAATCTCGTCCTTAAACCCAGCGACGAATACGGCGGCTCCGGCGTAACTCTCGGATGGGAAACCGACGAGGCCGAATGGGACGCCGCGATCGGCCGCGCCCTCTCTGCAAAAAACGGGGTTTGGATTGTCCAGGAGCGCATCCCCATTCGCCGCGAAGTATTTCCCTACATCGCCGAGATCGGCAAAGTCGATTACCGGGACATGCTCGTCGATTTCGCCCCGTATCTTTTCCGCGGAAAAGTCGCCGGCTTCCTCACACGTCTAAGCGCCACCGGCCTGGCCAACGTCACCAGCGGCGGCGGCCAAGTTCCCGCCTTCCGTGTCAGTCCACGAGCGGCTTGATCCCGATCCGCGAACTTCTTAAGCGCGGGCCCCTATTTCCATTACAGCGACAGTCATTCAGTAGTGGCTCTTCATTTTTCTACCTATTCTTGTAAACTAAAAAGATGTACTTTGGCCTGCCAGAACCAAAGTTGATGCCCGGCGCACGAAACGCCGTGGAAACTTGTCTCAGCGTTCGCCCGGGCGAGCAGGTCGCTCTCATCGCTGACGAGGCCAGCCGCTCTGTCGCCGCCAGCATTGCCGCCGCCATTGAAGACCGCCATGCGCAATACACAGGATTGCTTTTGGAGGATTTTGGTCCTCGCCCCATGACCGTGGCGCCGCCTGCTGTTCTGCAGGCGCTCGAGACGGCCGACGCCGGCGTGATGTGCATGACGCCCCAGCCCGGCGAACTTGGCGCGCGGATGGCCATCGTTCGCGTTGTCGAACGCCGGCAAATCCGCTACGCCCACATGGTTGGCGTCACGCCGGAAATCATGCAGCAAGGCATGCGTGCCGATTACCGCATGGTGGACCGCTTAAGCGATAAGCTGCGCGAACGCATGCTACGCGCGCAAACGCTCACCGTGAAGACCGAAGCGGGCACTTCAATCGCCGCGCATTTCGACCGCGGCCTGGACTGGGTAAAAACCAGCGGACTGATCAGCCCGCGTTACTGGTCCAATTTGCCTGCCGGTGAGGTGTTCACGACTCCGGCAACGGTGGACGGCACATTCGTGTGCGACGCAAGCGCCGGCGATCATTTCAACGGCAAATACGGAGATTTGCAAACAACTCCGCTCGTGCTGAAAATCAAGGGCGCGCGGCTGACCGCTGTTGATTGCACACGCAAGGACCTGGAAGAAGAATTCTGGCAGTACTGCCACACTGACGAAAACAGCGATCGCGTCGGCGAACTCGCCTTTGGCACCAATCTTGGCTTATCGTCAATGATCGGCATTCTGCTGCAAGACGAGAAATTTCCCGGCGTGCACATCGCCTTCGGCGACCCTTATGGCAGCCAGACTCACGCGGACTGGAAATCGAAAACGCATGTCGACGTCCTCACCCGCAACTGCGACGTTTGGATCGACGATGACCAGGTCATTTCCAAAGGCCACTATCAGCTCGCGCATCTCGGCCTGGCCTAGTTCCACAAGCTCTTCCCATTCTGCAAGTTGCCGTTCCGCGTCTTTCCATTCTCCAGTCAAGCGTGCTTGGCACTTCTATTTCGTTGCCGAGTAGGCGCTCTCGAAAACATACTTTCCCGATCCAACATCCAGCAGAACGGCGTCCCCCGTCTGTCGCGCATGCGAAATGTCACTGCGGCTTGCCAGCGGCTTTCCGCTTTCGCTTACTTCCTCCAATTTCGCATTTGGCAATCGGACGGTGGCAGTCGTATTGGCTGGCACTGCAATCGTGAAGGTCAACTTTCCGTCGGCAATGGCCCAGCCCGAGGACACGTGCCCGTACATGCTTTCGAGGGAAGCGCTGGCGTGCGTCAAACCGCCACCGGGATGTGGTTCTAGCAAGATGTGTTTGTACCCCGGAGCTTGCTCGTCGAGTTCAATGCCCGCAACGACGCGATACATCCAGTCGCCAATCGCTCCATACGCATAGTGATTGAATGAATTCATCCCCACATCCTGAAAGCTCCCGTCCGGTTTCTGCCCGTCCCATCTCTCCCAGATCGTTGTGGCGCCTTTCGTCACTGGATACAGCCATGATGGATACTCCGTCCGGTTCAGCAACATATACGCCTCGTCCAGATATCCGTAGTCGCTCAGCGTCTGACAAAGTACCGGCGTGCCCAAAAATCCAGTCGTCAAATGGCCGAATTTCCGGACGTCAGCTGCCAACCGCGCCGCTGCATCTGCCCGCTGCGATTCGGGCAGGAGCCCAAACGCCAGCGCCAGCGCGTAAGCGGTCTGCGTGTTTGAAGAGAGCCTGCCATTGGGCGTCACGAATTCTCTTTGAAACGCGGCCACAATCTTCTCTTCCAGCCCCGCATATTCCGCCGCGTCTTCCTTTTCCCCGAGTACCTGTGCCGTCCTCGCCAGCAACTCCGTGGAGCGCGCAAAGTACGCCGTCTGAATCAAGTCCTTATCCGTTGTCGCTCCCGGATAATCCGGGTTGGTCGTCGCGAACGCCAGCCAATCTCCAAAACTGAATCCGTTGCTCCAGATATAGCGTTCCCCGGCCTGCCGACGCATATATTCGACCCAGGCCTTCATGCTCGGGTACTGCGCTTCCAAAATTCGCTTGTCGCTGAATGCTTGATAGACCGTCCACGGCACGATGACCGAAACGTCCGCCCACCCCGCCGATGCCGCTGCACCTTTCCTTGTCTCGTGCGACAAAGCGTTCGGAATCACAAAAGGCACAGCGCCGTCGTCCTCCTGATCCAGCGCAACATCTTTTAGCCACTTCGTGTAAAACCCAGCCGTGTCGAAATTAAACGAGGCGGTCGGCGCGAAGACTTCTGCGTCCCCCGTCCAACCCAGGCGCTCGTCGCGCTGCGGACAATCGGTCGGCACATCCAGGAAATTTCCTTTTTGTCCCCAGATAATGTTGTGCTCGAGTTGGTTGAGCATTGGATTCGAGGTTTCAAATGTGCCGGTCCGTTCCATTGCTGAATGCACCACGATGCCGGTAAAATCTTCGGGCTTTACTTCGGCAGGCCATCCGCTCACTGCTACATACCGGAATCCCTGAAAAGTGAAATGGGGTTCAAACGTCTCCGTCCCTGCGCCTTTGCTTGTATAGCGAATGGTTTCCTGTGCGGACCGCAGGTTCGCCGTATAGAAATTTCCCTCTTTATCAAGCACCTCCGCGTGCCGCAGCGTAACCGTCGTTCCCGCCGGCGCCGTCAGGCGGAACTTCATCCAGCCCACCATGTTCTGCCCCATGTCGAGAACCGTATCGCCTGCTGGTGTGCGAAACACTTTCACCGGCTTAATTTCTTGAATCTCTTTGACCGCAGGCCCGGCTGGCGCTACGAGCTTGGCCTTCGGCGACTCGATGACCGTCACACCTTTCCACTCGCTGTCCTTGTAGCCCGCTTCGTTCCAGCCAGCTCGCTCGAGCCGTGCGTCGTACGTCTCGCCGTTATAAATGTCGGAATCGAGCACAGCGCCCGTCGACGCTTTCCATTTGTCGTCACTCACGACAATTTCCTGCTTTCCGTCCGTGTAGGTAATCACGAGTTGCGCAAGCAGCGCCAATTTCTTGCCGTAGCTATTTCTCTTGCCGTCCCAAGCCAATCTTCCGCGGAACCATCCATCCCCCAGCATCGCGCCCATGCAGTTCTCTCCGCTCTTCAACAAGCCGGTCACGTCGTATGTCTGGTATTGGTAACGAAAATCGTACGACGTCCATCCTGGCGTAAAGTACTGATCGCCGACGCGTTTCCCGTTCAAGGACATCTCATATAGCCCCATCGCGGTCGCATAAAGACGCGCGCGCTCCACCTTCTTCTTCTTTATCGAAAACTCACTGCGCAACATAGGCGACGGATTCGACTTCGTCTCATCCTCGACGAGATCCGGCCTAATCCATTCGGCCTTCCAATCCGCGGCTTCCAGCAAGGCCATTTCCCACCGGGCCGGCTTGCTCCAATCCGATGAATGCCCCTGATTATCCGCTACGCGCACCTGCCAGTAATAAATTCGCCCGCTTTCGGGCGCCGGACCACCGTAGACCACCTGAATTGACGCGTCCGACTCCTGCTTTCCGCTGTCCCAGATCACTTTTCCTTTCGACAGCTCCACTTCCGACCGGGCCACCCGTACCTCATAGCTCGTCTGTAACACGCCTTTTTCCGGGCTGGTGATCTCCCAGCTCAACCGGGGCTTCTTCACATCAATTCCCAGCGGATCGACCTTGTACTCGCAGCGCAACTTCGTTGCCGCCAGCGGCGTTTCCGTTTGCGCGGCGAGCACAAGTGGGGAAACGACAGGCCCAGCGCACGCCAGCACGGCAGCCATCGCACATCCCATTAATCCGAATTTCCAGTTCACGCGCTGCATCCCCGACCTCCTCGCCTTTGTCTGAACTTGCAAACCTTACGCTTCAACTCCGCCATGTTCCACCACAAAATTCACCCTGCTCTGCGTGCCCTATCCTAGTCCTCCAGCGTCTGCAAGCTCTGCAGTACTTGCGAAGCCCTCGGCCGGTTCGTCACCGCGTCGTCTTTGCGTATTTTTCCATCGCGGAAAACCAAGACGCGTCTCGCGAATTGTGCGATATCGTGTTCATGCGTAACCAGAACAATCGTGAGCCCTTTGTCGTTCAGATTCTGAAAAATCTCCATGATCTCGACCGAGGTCCGGCTATCCAGGTTTCCTGTCGGCTCGTCCGCCAGCAAAATCGATGGCCGGTTCACCAGCGCGCGAGCAATCGCCACGCGCTGCTGCTGTCCTCCGGACATCTGAGACGGAAAATGCTGCGCGCGGTTGGCCAGGCCAACCATCTCCAAGGCTTCCGCGGCGCGCTTTTCGCGTTCCGCTTTGTCGATTTTCGTATAGAGCGTCGGCAGCTCCGTATTTTCCAGAGCAGTCGTGCGCGTCAGCAAATTAAATCCCTGAAAAACAAATCCGATCTTCTGGTTCCGAATCAGCGCAAGCGCCCTCTTGTCGTGTTGCGATACATCCGTACCTTCGAGCAGGTATCGTCCCGCGCTCGGCCGGTCAAGACATCCCAGCATGTTCATGAACGTGGATTTGCCGCTGCCGCTCGCCCCCATGATCGCCACGAATTCACCGCGCCCAATGTCAACGCTTACGCCGCGGAGAGCATGCACGCGTGTTTCGCCCAAGTCGTAATACTTGTGCGCCTCTTCCACGCGTATGACTGCGCTCGTCCGCGCGCCGCCCGATATCTCCTGGACTTGGTTGATAGCCGCCATCGATTCCTTGGAATTGTTTCGCCCTTCTGACTCTTACCGCCGTATTCCGCTCAACCCCTGGGATTTTGGCGCCACGGATCGAATAATCACGTCGTCACCCTCTTGCAGAGCCCCTTTGACAACGCCGCTCACTTCCGTATACGCATGATCGGTAATTCCCAGCGACACCTTCACTGGCTCCATCGTGTTATCGGCGTGCAACTTCCAAACCACAGCGGTATCTCTCTTTGGTACGCGTGGCGGATTCTGAGTCGCTCCTGCGACTGATACTGTATCGTCCGCCCCATTCCCACGCACCGCCGGCTCCTCAACAGGCTGCTTCTGCTCACTAGCATCGATCCCGTACTGCTTGTATGCCGCTAACACCTCTTCCGCCGCCATCGGAGGTTTGTACCGCAATGCTGTGTTGGGCAGCTTCAAAGCGTTCTTGACCGTGTCAACCGGGATGGTCACGTATGCCGTCATTCCAGGGAACAGCCTCAACTCCGGGTTCGCGAATTCGATAATGGTGTCGTAAGTGACGACGCTTTGTACCGTCGTCGCGTTCATCCGCACCTGGCTCACCACGCCGTGAAACGTGTCCTCCGGAAATGCGTCCACCTTAAACGTCACTGGCTTCCCGATCTTGATGTTGCCGACATCCGACTCGTCCGTTTTAGCGTAGACCCACATTTTCTTCAGGTCCTGCGCAATCGTAAAAATCGTTGGCGCTTGCAGCGAGGCTGCCACCGTCTGCCCCACGTCCACGTTGCGGGCCACAACGGTTCCGTCGATCGGTGACCTAATCACCGTATAATCCAGATTCGTTTGCGCCACCGTGACCGCAGCATCCTTCTGACTGACCTGCGCCTGCGCTTGCGTGATATTTGCGACCGCTCCACTCACTGTCGCATCCGCGGCTTGATAGTTCGACTTCGCCAGGTCCAGTTGCTGCTGGCTCATCACACCATCCTTGGTCAACTTAATCGCGCGATCGTAGTCCGCGCGGGTTTGCACCAAACCCGCCTTCGCTTTTTCTAGGTTGGCGCGCGCACCCACGAGGTTGGCTCTGGCGTTTTCCAAATCCGCTTTCGCTTGCAGCAGCGCCCCATTGAACAAAGCGGCATCAATCAACGCGACAACATCGCCCTTATGCACCCGCGAGTTGAAATCCGCGTTCAGCTTCGCAATCGTTCCCGAAACTTGCGACCCCACCTGCACCGTGATAACCGCGTTGATGGTTCCCGTCGCTTCGACAACGTCATCGATCTCCCCGCGTTCCACTTTCGCGGTAAAGTTTTCCACTTGCGTAGTGCGGTTAATTCCGAACGCGGCAAATAGTCCAGCGACAACCACAACACCCGCCAAGATTAGCCACCGGCCTTTTATTTTCATAAATGGTCCCTGGAAACAAAATCTCGAAGATGTTTCATTCGTACCGCAGCGCTTCAATGGGATCGAGCAGAGAGGCTTTCCGCGCGGGGTAATACCCAAAAAACACGCCGACGGCAACCGAAAACACCGCTGCAACCACAATCGATTCGAGCGACATCTCCATCGGCCAGTGCAAGGTCTGTCCAATCAAATACGACCCAAATATCCCGAACAGCACTCCCGCAGCACCTCCAACAAGGCTCAACATGATCGATTCACCCAGAAACTGAAGCTGAATCGCTTCTTCCGTCGCTCCGACCGCAACTCGCACTCCGATCTCCCGCGTCCTCTCCGTTACGGATACCAGCATCACATTCATTATCCCGATTCCTCCAACGAGGAGCGACACCGAAGCAATCGCGATCAACAGAATCGTCAAAGTCTTGCTCGCATCAAGCTGCGCCTGGATGATGTCTTCCGGATTTCGAATGTTGAAGTCATCCTCTTCTTCCGGCCGCAGGTGATGCCGGTCCCGCAGCACCGCCGTCGCTTCCTGCCCGGCCATTTTTACCGCGTCTTGCGACACCGCCGAGCAGAGAATGTCGTCGAGCCAAGTGATTCCTTTCAGCTTCTTCTGCGCAGTGGTATAGGGAATGATGATGGTGTCGTCCTGATCTTGCCCGGATAAGGAAAGCCCCTTTGGCTGAACCGTGGCGACTACCTTGCATGGCAAGCTGTTTACGCGAATCACTTTCCCCACAGGATCTTCAACGCCAAACAACTGATCCCGCACAGTCCGCCCCAGCACGCACACGTCCGCGGCCCGGTCCACATCGTCCTGCGAAAATATCGCCCCCTGATCCACGTACCAGCGCTTTATCTCAAAATACTCCGGCGATACTCCCCGGTAGGACGTGTGCCAATTCTGATTACCATAAATCACCTGAACCGGATCGTCCACATTCGGCGAGACGCTCTTGATCAGCGAAACCTGGTTCTCGATCGCAACCGCGTCCGCATAAACAAGCGTCTTTGTATCGTGGGTCCCCGTTCGCACGCCGTTGATCGCGCGCCCTCCCGCTTCAACCCACACGAAATTGTCGCCAAGATTGTTCAGTTGTTGCTCGACCCGCGCCTGTCCAGCTTTTCCAATCGCCACGACACAAATCACCGCGGCGATCCCGATGGTGATTCCCAAGACGGTCAGCACGCTCCGCATCTTGTTCCGAAGCAGCGCCACGAGTGCCGAGCGAAGCAGGGCTGAGTAGTTCACCTCGCCTCCTCGCTTTGAAGGCAGCTCAAGTAACCACCAACCCAGAGGCTCCTGCAAACCTTCGCGGGGAAGAGCACGTCGCACTTCGCCCCATCAACCGAGAAAGTCTTGCTGATCTGCGCTCCTTGCTCACAAGATGCGTTCTCCTGACGCGTTAAGAGGACAAATTATTTCGTGGATGCCCGCGTCTCCGACGAAGGCTCAAGCGAGAACGACTCACCCCCACCAACAATTCACGCCACCTGCTATTCTCTCCGCCGCGACCTAAATCCAGCATAAATAAGCGGCTAAACCTTTTTGTTCCTGGTCTTTTGTCTGGCTTACCTGGGCAGTCCAAACAGAACCGTGCCTGGCAGTCTTTCAGCTTCAAAGGCAAATAATAAAAAGTTCTCATGGCGCATTCTATGGCTGGCTACCATGCATACGTCCCCACCGCACCCTCGTGCAGCACTGTCTCGAAGGATCTCGCGTGATACCGGACATGGAAAACTTGATCTGCCTTTTCTTGGTTCACGACGGTCAGCACAATCTTCCCGCCGGGCGCCTTAAACGCCACATTCGGAAGTGTTGCCGGAATATTGGAACCGATCCGCACCGATCCTGGGCGAACAAGTTTTGAGAAGTGCGCCATCGCATAGTACGCCAGGTTCCGGGTTACTTCATCTCCGTCAATGGTTACGGCTCCCTGGCAAATTGGGCAGCCTCCGTTATCGGTATGAGGTTCAAACTTGGAGTTGGCTGCAAGGTTCCACAGCAACACATTGCGGCTCCAATTCCGGAGCGCGCCGATAAATGTT
Source organism: uncultured Acidobacteriota bacterium (assembly GCA_963718945.1). Classification (GTDB taxonomy): domain Bacteria; phylum Acidobacteriota; class Terriglobia; order Acidiferrales; family UBA7541; genus Acidiferrum. The sequence continues at coordinate 791,846 of CAVRAJ010000007.1, forward strand.
CCTTCCACGGGCTTCGCGATCGAAATTCTTGCGCTCTCGGTCGGCTCTACCGCCATGTATTCGGTGAAGTATAGATTCTTGTGCGGAAATGCGTCGTGCACTTCGCTCATGGCGCCTATCTGACCTTCATATAAATGAAATCCTGAGCCATCCACATACGCATTAGCACGAGGATCTTTCAGAATCGAGATGGCATACCCGGGCGCATCGCAGTTGTGGTCGTAAAGGATAATCTTCGTGCGTATCGCCGCAGCCTTGAACGCGGGTCCGAGATCATTTTTGATGAAGAGCGATTCATCTTCCGCCGGCATCAACATGCTTGGAGTATTTTTATCGTTCAACGGCTCATTCTGAATGGTGATCGCCGTAATCTTGACGCCTTCTGTCTTCATCCCTTGGATGTATTTAACGAAATACTTTGCGTACGTTCCGTAATATTCCTGCTTTAGGTTTCCTCCTTTCGAATTGTCATTCGATTTCATCCAGGCGGGAGCCGACCATGGCGACCCGAGTATTTCAATCTTTGGATTGATGGCCAGAATCTCTTTCAAGACAGGGAGGAGCTCCACCCGATCCGGTGCGAGACTAAACTTCGCGAGCTCCGGATCAGTTTGGCCCGCAGGCAAGTCATCGTAGGAATACACATGATCGTTCAGGTCGGATGAACCGATGCTGATTCTAAGGTAACTGATGCCGATGCTCTTGCTGTCCGCGCCAAAAAGCTCCCGCAGCAGCATCGCTCTCTTAGCTGCATCCATGTGCGCGAGATGCTGGGCGCTGCCCCCGGTGAGCGCAAATCCAAAACCATCGATAGCCTGAAACCTCTGAGAATCGTTGATCTCAATGGTGGGCTCCCCGGGGGACTCCCTCGTCTTGCTCGTGGAAAAATGTAGGTACGGTCTCTGCAGCTCAAACAGAGCTGACTTGTCGGCGTTCGTAAGCCAGAGCTGAACGTCGCCGCGTTCTTGACCGCACAGCGACGCGGGCGCGATGGTTAAAACAACAACCCATAGACATCTGACCAACCTTGACTTCATTACGCCAGCTCCTGCGGTCTCTGTAGCTGACATAGTCCTTGCCCACATGGGGACCCGAGAAAAACTCGAGGCAATAGGCTTGTGCGGAGCAAGCCGCGGTTATTGGCGTGCCATCAAACTTTCGCGCGCATCTTGATTTAGGGCCAAGTCGATGCAGGTCCAAGCCATAGCCAAGGCGCCGTCCTCGAGCGCTTTGTCCGCGTCGGGAGTGATGCAGTGCGCAGTAAATTCCGGCTGGTGGTTGACGGCAGGCAAGGAATTGATGCCGATCATGGGGTGGATCGAGGGCATCGCCAGAGAGACATTGCCCATGTCGGTGGAACCGGTGGGGCGCGTTTCCCACTCGCCGAGGCTCGGGAACGAGCGGCCGAGCGCTTCTGAATTCTTGCCGTAAAACGCTGCCATCGTCGCGTTGTGCAGCATCTCAGCGTAAGGCTTATCGCCCCCTGTAATTGCGATTTTCGCGCCGGTGGCAAGGCCTCCAGCCTCAAAGCAGCGATAAACTTTGGGCCTCAGTTCCGCGAGCTGATCCAACGTCTCGGAGCGAATGATGTATTTTGCCGAAGTATGGGCGGGAACCACGTTCGGAGCAGCGCCGCCATTGGTAACAATGCCGTGGATTCGATCTGTCGAGCGGATATGCTGACGGAGCAAGCCCAACGCGGTTTGCGCGATGGTCAGCGCATCCGCCGCGTTCACGCCCAACTCAGGAAAAGCCGAAGCGTGAGATTCCTTGCCCGTGCAATGAACTTCGAACATGGAAGCGGCGATGATCTTTGCGCGAATCATGTCGAAGGGCGCCGGGTGAACCATCATGGAGGCGTGGATGCCTGCAAAACCGCCGCGTTCAAGGAGGAGAATCTTGCCGCTGGCGTTGCCGACTTCTTCGGCGGGCGTGCCGATGACGCTGATGGAGAGGCCCACCTCATCGGCCACTTTAGCCGCGGCAAGCGCTGCGCCAACAGCTGAGGCCGCGATGATATTGTGGCCGCAGGCATGGCCAATGCCGGGGAGAGAATCGTATTCGGCGCAAATGGCGAGGTGCAAAGGGCCAGAGCCGGCGCGGGCACGGAACGCGGTAGGAAGATCGCAAATGCCTTTTTCCACCGTGAATCCGCCGTCGGCGAGCGATTCGCAGATCCAGGAGGAACCTTGCTCTTCCTCAAAGCCGAGCTCGGGATGGGCGTGAATGCGGTGGCTGAGATCGATCAGCTTGCCGCGTGCGGCATCAAAGCGTTCTCGCGCTGCGGATTTTGCATCCATGATTCACTTCCCCTGCTCGTGGAAGATTTTCGGCAGAAGGATAACACGGCCTTGGGGATGCGACGTAGAAAGAAGCGGCGGGGGAAATACCGCTCGTGAGCACGCGGCGGCTTCGATGTCAACAATGGTCGAGAGTTGCCCGTGCATACTTCGGTTAAAGAGCAATAACAATCTTCGCTTCAAGTTCTCTCTGAATGCCTTAGAACAGGCGGGCAACATATTCGCGCATTTGATGCTTCCAGTATGGCCAGTCGTGGCCGCCCTGCGGGCCCCAATTGTCCAGCGAATGGCGGATGCCCTTGCTGGAGAGAATTTCGGACAAGCGATACGTGGGGCCGCTGTTCTCCCACTGGCCAGTCCCCGTGCTGAGGTGAATGTCGCATGTCCGGACTTGCTCGAAGAACCAGGGGTCGCTCATGTTCGAAAGGTAATCGACGGGATTGTTGAAATAGAAATTGTCGTCGTACATTCCGTCCATGAAGTTGCGGACGTCGTAGACGCCGGACATGGCGAAGCAGCGCTTGATGACGTCGGGGTGCTTGAAAAGCGAATTTGCGGCGTGATACGCGCCAAAGGATGCGCCCATGGTGGAAATGGCGATGGCGGGGCTTTGGCAATTTTCCCGGATGAAAGGAACGACCTCCTCCCGAAGGTAAGAGTCAAAAACGGATTGTACGTAGCTGCGATGGAAAGGGTGCGCGGCTTTATTGTAGAAGCTCAGTCCGTTGATGGAATTGATGCTGAAGACTTTTATTTTTCCGCCGTCGATGAAATCGGCCAGCGCGCCGATCATGCTCTGGCCCTCGAGCTCCGTCTCGTCGCCAGCGCTTGTCGGAAAGCCTAGAATCGGCTGTCCCCAATGGCCGTGGACGATGACGCCAAGGTCCAGCCCCAGGCGGGGAGAATACCAGCGGTGAACTTCGCGTTTCATAATGTGCTCCTCGCACGCCGTGCGGGGAGGGAAAGTATGCCAGCGCAAGCTGGGCCTGAGCAATGGAATTGAAATGGGAATCGGAGGCTGCGCAAGGTGTATATTTGATGCGGAAAGAATTGACAAACGGAGACAACCTTCATGGCGACACCGTCCACAACGAATCGGCCGACCCCGGAACGCATTTTCATGACGATGAACGCGTTCCAGCATACCGAAGCTTTGAAAACGGGAATCGAGTTGGACATCTTCACCGCCATCGGAGCCGGCGCAAATACTCCAGCTCTTCTCGCCGGGAAGACCGGCGCCGCCGAACGCGGACTGCGCATCCTGTGCGATTTTTTGACGATTATGGGCTTCCTCACCAAGGAAAACGGGAGGTATGCGCTGACTGAAGAATCGGCATTGTTTCTTGACAGGCGATCACCCGCTTGTCTTGCCAGTGTGACCGGCTTTCTCGCCAGCCCTTGGCATAAGAAAAATGTCGAGGCTTTGACCGAAGCAGTGCGCAAAGGCGGAACGACCGGGGCGCAGGGAGATAATACCAAGCCGCAGGATGAGGTATGGGTGGCGTTCGCGAGATCGATGGCGCCTTTGACGGCGCCAGCGGCTAATTTCATCTCGGAAATTATCGGCGCGCCAGAAGGGAAACCGTGCAAGGTGCTGGATATCGCGGCCGGTCACGGAATGTATGGCATTACCATTGCCAAGAAAAATCCGAACGCACAAATCGTCGCTGTGGATTGGCCGTCGGTGCTGGCCGTCGCCGAGGAGAACGCCCAAAAAGCCGGGGTTTCCAGCCGTTACACTTCGCGCACGGGAAGCGCTTTTGAGACGGACTTTGGCAGCGGATTCGACGTCGTTCTGCTGACAAATATCTTCCATCATTTCGATCAGCCAACCTGCGAGACATTGATGCGTCGCGTCCATGCGGCACTGAAACCGGGCGGAAGAGCCGTAACGCTTGAGTTCATTCCCAACGAAGACCGTGTAACGCCGCCGGCGGCGGCAGCGTTCAGTCTGAACATGCTGGTGGGAACCGACGCTGGGGACGCCTATACATTTTCGGAATACGAAAAGATGTTTGGGAATGCAGGGTTTGCGAAAACCACCTTGTATCATGTGGTTGGAATGCCGCAGCAGGTGATGATCTCCGGGAAACCAGCATGAAAAAGAAAAAAACCGTCAAAAAAACGGCCAAGAAAACACCACCAAAGGCTCCGCGTGGTTCAGACCGCAATTTGCGCGAACAAGTCGCGTACCTGCTAAAAGGCGGGGGCGCGCACGTTCATTTCATGGACGCCTTGGACGATTTCCCCGCCGGAAAATATGGATCATTCGCGGACGGGCTGCCGCATACGGGTTGGCAGTTGCTCGAACACGCGCGTCTCGCGCAGTGGGACATTCTGGAATTCAGCAGAAACCCCAAGCACGTTTCACCTCCTTTTCCAGGCGGATACTGGCCAAAATCGCCGACGCCTGCCGATGCCAAGACCTGGAACGAAAGCGTGGCGGCATTCCAGCGCGATCTGCAGGACATGGTCCACTTGGTGCAAAATCCGCGCACGGATCTTTTCGCCAAAATTCTCCACGGCCAGGGACAAACGATTTTACGTGAAGCGCTGGTCCTTGCGGATCACAACGCCTACCATCTGGGCCAGCTCGTCTATCTGCGCCGTGCCCTCGGTGCGTGGCCGGAGACCTAACGCGTTTTGCATCGCTGGAACGGCGTTGCAAGCTTGCAAGTATCGAGATTGGCGGTAGGATGTTGCTCGAGAGTTGTTGTGGAGGAGTCTAACCGTAGAGTGGAGGCGCCATGGTGCGGATCGAAAACATTTCTGCAAATCGGTGCGAAACAGGAAATAGCCGGCGCGATTTTTTGAAAGGCATGATGGGAGCCGGCGCGTTTGTCCTCGGCATATCCGTGATGCCGGAAAAGCTGTTCGCGGAGGTGGTGAGCGGCAGCGCGGGCGATCCGTTCCCTCCAAAGGGAGAAGCTCCGCTGCGCCCAAACGTCTATTTGGCGATCGATACGGATGGAACGGCATACATCGTCGCGCACCGCTCGGAGATGGGAAATGGAGTGCGCACGTCCTTGCCGCGAATCGTTGCGGATGAATTGGATGCGGATTGGGCGCGCGTGAAGGTTGTCCAAGCAATCGGCAGTGAAGAATACGGCGACCAGGATACGGATGGCTCGCACTCCGTGGTCAGCTTTTTCGTGCCGCTGCGCGAGGCGGGGGCAACGGCGCGGTTGATGCTCGTGCGCGCGGCCGCACAGCAATGGGGTGTGCCGGAAGCGGAATGCTCGACGGAACTGCATCATGTGATGCACAAAGCATCGGGCAAGAAACTTGGATACGGCGAACTGGCAAAGGCGGCTTCTAAATTGGAATTGCCGAAAAAGGAAGAACTGAAGTTGAAGCCGCGCAGCGAATGGCGCTACATCGGGAAGTCCGCGGCTGGTTACGATTTGAAAGCCATGTGCATGGGCAAAGCCGAATACGGACAAGACACCCACATGCCGGGCATGCTCTATGCGAGCGTGGCTCATCCTCCGGTGCTGGGCAGCACCGTGAAATCGTTGGATGATTCAGCGGCGCTAAAGGTGGCAGGCGTGAAACAGACGGCCACCATCGACACATTCAAGCCGCCTGTACTTTTCCAAGCACTTGGCGGAGTGGCTGTGCTTGCCGACAGCACCTGGGCAGCATTTCAAGGCAAAAAACAGTTGAAGATCGAGTGGGACAACAGCGCTCATGGCGCCTTTAACTCCGATTCGTACAAGAAAGAGTTGCAGGAAACAGCAAGGAAGCCGGGAAAAGTGGTGCGTGAACTCGGCGATGTGGATGCGGCGTTTGCGAAAGGCGGGAAGATTGTCGACGCGGAGTATTACGCACCGCTGCTGGCGCACGCGCCGATGGAACCTCCCGCGGCGCTCGCGGTTTATCGCGACGGCAAGGTCGAAGTCTGGGCGCCTTCGCAAAGCCCGGTCGGTGCGCGGGACGCCATCGCGGCGGCAGTGGGAGCGAAGAAAGAAGACGTGACGGTCCACGTAACCCTATTGGGCGGCGCCTTTGGCCGGAAGTCGTTTCCCGATTTCGCGGTGGAAGCGGCGGTACTGTCGAAAAAGACAGGCAAGCCGGTCAAGGTAATTTGGAGCCGCGAAGACGACATTAAGTTCGATTCTTACCATTCCGTGTCCGCGATGTACATGAAAGCCGCGCTAGCCGAAGATGGCAAACCGACTGCGTGGCTGCAACGAACCGTGTTTCCTCCCATTGGTTCGACGTTTAACGCGAGCGCGGTTTATTCCGACGCGGGCGAGCTTGGACTGGGATTCAGCGACTTGCCATTCGCCATTCCGAATCAACGTTCCGAAAACGGACCAGCGACGGCACACGTGCGAATCGGGTGGTTCCGTTCCGTGGCGAATATATATCATGCGTTCGGGATTCAGTCATTTACAGATGAATTGGCGCATGCGGCTGGAAAAGACCCTGTCGACTACGCCCTTCAACTTCTGGGACCGGACCGCATTATTCCGAAGAGCGAATTGCCGAAAGACTATTCAAACTACGGAGGAAACTACGAGCAATATCCGATCGACACAGCCAGGTTCAAGCGCGTTGTGGAAACGGCGGCCGAAAAGTCAGGTTGGGGAAAAAGGAAATCCGGAAACGGAACTGGAATGGGGATTGCGTTCCATCGCAGTTTCCTGACCTACGCTGCATCGGTCGTGCAAATGCACATTGACGATGCCGGACGTGCTCATGTCGACCGAGTGGACTCGGCGCTGGATGCAGGAACGGTCGTGAATCCAGAGATGGTCGCGAATCAGTTCCAGGGCGCGGCGGTGATGGGAACGAGCATTGCGCTTTATGGCTCGATCACCGCAACCAACGGCGCGATCGACCAGTCGAACTTTGACGATTACCCGATGGCGCGAATGAATACCGCGCCGCGCGAGGTGCGCGTGCACATTGTGCCGAGCGACGCTCCGCCTGGAGGAGTGGGCGAGCCGGGCCTGCCATCGTTTGCACCGGCGCTGTGCAACGCGATTTTTGCCGCGACAGGCAAGCGGATCCGCGAATTGCCGCTTTCCAAAGCGGGCCTTGCCTAACGTGTTCAACAGAAGTTTGTTTTTTCTAGCTGCGCTTGTGGCGGCAGTGTTGCCCGTCTTCGCGCTACGCAGGCCTATCCTCCAGCAGATTGATCTGCCGCATCCTTATTACTTTCGCGAAATGTATTTGCCGCAGTTGACGAGCGGCCCGAGCGGCGTGGCGTGGTCGCCGAATTCACAAGAGGTTGTGTATTCGATGGCGGGATCGCTGTGGCGGCAGAAGATCGATTCGAAGACGGCGCAGCAACTCACAGACGGCCCGGGCTACGACTACCAGCCGGATTGGTCACCCGATGGAAAAGACGTCGTTTACGTCTCCTATCAAAAAGATGCGATGGAGCTATGGTTGCTGGATTTGGCAACGGGAGAATCGCGACAATTAACGAATGGCGGCGCGGTAAACGTGGAGCCGCGATGGTCGCCGGATGGAAAACGGATTGTTTTTGTTTCGACTTCATACCACAAGCGCTTTCATATTTTTTGCGCGAGCGTGACCGACGGAAAACTCGGGAATGTGGCGCGGCTGACGGGAGAAACAAAGAGTGATTTGCCGCGGTATTACTACAGCCCGTATGACACGGAGATCAATCCGGTATGGACGCGAGACGGCAGGGAAATTCTCTTTGTTTCGAATCACGGGCACATTCACGGCACTGGCGGATTCTGGCGGATGCGAGCGGAACCGGGAGCGGAAGAGAGAGAGATTCACTACGAAGAAACCAATTGGAAAGCCCGGCCCGATTTTTCGCCGGACGGTTCGAGGATGGTCTACAGCTCCTATCTTGGACGGCAGTGGCACAACTTGTGGGTAATGCCGGCAAATGGAGGAGATGCCTTCCCGCTTTCTTACGGGAACTGGGATGAGACCAACGTGCGGTGGTCCCCGGACGGAAAACAATTGGCATTTATTTCAAACAAGGAATGGAACACGCAACTCGCGATCCAGGAATTTGGCAGCGGGACCGCAAGACCTCTCGTTGCTGAAAATCGCGAGTATTTGCGCCACAGGACGCGGATGCGCATTTTTGTTGTCGATGAAAAGGGCAAGCAGCAGTTTGCGCGCATTTCGGTTACGGACCAGGCCGACAGGTTCTATGCCCCCGATGGCGATTGGACATGGATCCAGGCTGACGATGGATACGATCGGAGTCGCGTGCCCTTCGAGGCGCATTACTTCTACGCAAAGGCTGCCAGCATCGATGTGCCTGATGGACCGATCATTATCGATGTGAGCAAGGGATTTGAAAACAGCGCGCTGCACAGAATCGTCAATCCAAAGACTGCGAGCGCGAGTGATCTAACGTTTCATTTGAAAAAACTCGATTGGGGGCGTGCCCCCGGGCCGAAATGGATCAGCGGCGATTTGCACGTTCACATGAACTATGGCGGCACGTACAGAAGCGAGCGGGACATCCTCCTCGAGCAAGCCGAGGGGGAAGGAGTCCGATTCGTCAACAATCTGGTGGTCAACAAAGAGCAGCGATTTCCTGATATTCAGTCGGCCGTGTTCGGTGAAGTCATCAAATATTCCTCCGCCAGCGCAGCTGTTGAGCCCGGTCAGGAATTTCACACGAGCTATTGGGGGCACCGCGGGATATTGAATCTGAAAGACCATCTCCTCTTGCCGGGCTATGCGGGGTATCCGAACACGGCTGCGGCGAGTTTGTATCCGATGAATGCGGACGTATACGACTTGGCGCACGCGGAAGGTGCGCTGGTGGGAGCGGCGCACCCTTTCGATGCCGAACCAAATCCCTTTGCAAATCCACCCGAGAAAATAACGGATGAGCTGCCCGTCGATGTGGCGCTGGGAAAACTGGACTACATCGAGATCGTCGGGTTCAGCGATCACAGATCGACGGCCGCAGTGTGGTATCGGCTGCTGAACCTTGGATTTCGTATTCCGGCAGGAGCAGGGACGGACGCAACGACGGATTACGCTGCGCCGATTCGAGGCCAGGTCGGGATGGATCGCGTGTACGCCCTGGCTCCCGGCGAGTCGGCAAGCCTGCAGACGTGGATGGATTCACTGAAGCATGGGCGAACGTTTGCGACGAACGGGCCGCTGATCGAATTCACGCTTGGCGGACAGATGGTTGGTGACGAGATGAAATTTGACGGCGAGCAGGCGGCGGTGGTGTTTACGGCGAAGCTGCGATCGATTGTGCCCGTGGATCATTTTGAAGTGGTTTGCAACGGGCGAGTGACAGCCACGCTAAAACTTGAGGGAGCACGCGATTCCGCGGACATCTCGGCAACGATGCCGTTAAAGGAAAGCGGATGGTGCGTGCTGCGGGCTTCGAGCGACGAAGCGGAGTATCCGGTGCTGGACAACTATGTTTACGCGACCACAAGTCCTATTTACGTGACGATTGGCGGGAAAGCGCCGCGTTCGCCGGAAGACGCGAAGTATTTTGCGGCGTGGATCGGCCGGACCATCGATGTGACATCCCAATATCCGGACTGGAATTCGCCGGCCGAAAAAGATTACGTACTGAAACGGTTGCTCGAAGCAAAGGGCATTTACGAAAAGCTCGCCGCGCCTCTTCCGTGAACCGCCCTCGAAAGAGAATGCGGGAGCTTTCCATAGTTGGTGGGTGCGCGGCGTTCCTCGCAGGGGTGCAGAGCAGTTCCCTCGGCTCTGGCTGGTCGCTCGGAATAGAAATCGTTCAAGGGGATGTTGGGGAGTTGCAGAGCGAGGAAGGGACTTCAAAATGAGCGTGGCTTAAATCCGTTCTAATTGGCGCCAAAGCTGGCAGCAACATTAGCTGCGGCGCTATCGGAGACAAAGCACCGTTTCAGTTGGACACGCCAGTCTGGCAGGGCAACATCGAACTTCTGCAAGAGGAGGGAGTTTGAAAGCACGGAGTAGGCAGGGCGCTGCGTTGGTGAAGAAAACTCCGCCGTGGAGATTGGGATTACATGTCGCGCGATCATTTGGCACCGCTTGGTAGCATCAGCGAGCCAATCCGGAGCCTGTGTGGTTGGTTTTCCTTCCTCCAGAATAGCCTTGGCGAACTCGTACCAGGTCGTTTGGCCCGCGGCGCTCATGTGATAGGTTCCGCTAACGTCGGTGAGAACAAACTGTCCGCAATTCCGGTCACTTATGCGAGCCAGAATCTTGTACGTCGCGGCTGCCACGTCCGCAGCGCAAGTTGGCGTTCCGACTTGATCGCTTACAATTCTTAACTCCTCTCGTTCCGTTGCAAGGCGCAAAATCGTCAGCATAAAATTGTGGCCTCGCGTTGCGTACACCCAAGCAGTGCGAAAAATCAAGTGAGGCACGCCCGAGCCGCGAATCGCCTGCTCACCGGCAAATTTTGTCTCTCCGTAGACGTTGAGCGGGTTTGCGGAATCCGCCTCTTCGTAGGGGATTCTTTTTGTTCCGTCGAACACATAGTCGGTTGAGTAATGCAGCAGACCCGCGCCGATTTTCTTCGCTTCCACAGCCATCAGTTCAGGGGCTTCCGCATTGATCGCTCGTGCCATGGACTTGTCTTTTTCTGCGCGATCCACTGCCGTATATGCCGCTGCATTGACGATAAGGTGCGGCCGAACCTCTTGGATCGTCCGCCGGATCTCGTCAGGCCTGGAAAGATCCAGCTCATCGCGGCCGACTGCTACTACCTCACCCAATTGGGGCAATAACCGCAAAAGCTCCCGGCCGACTTGGCCGTTCTTTCCGGTCAACAATAGAATGGGCTTCATTTCGCTGGGAGTTCGGGTAGAGATTCTCGAGACAGTTTGGCGAGCGGAGGGAACGCTGCGTCCCGCGCTGAAATGACCGGAGCTGTAACGCCCCACCTTATTTCGAGATCGGAATCATTCCATGCGATTCCATGTTCGTCCCCAGGATTGTAGAAATCGCTGCACTTATAGAGGAACTGAACTGTATCCGTGATAGCTAGAAAGCCGTGCGCGAAGCCAGCCGGAACAAATATCTGATTTTGTTCTTCCGATGAAAGAAGCACGCTTGTCCATTTTCCGAAGTTCGGTGAACCTAAGCGTATGTCGACGACGACGTCCAGTGCTTCGCCTTCTGCGACACGGCAGATCTTTGCTTGTGGATGATGCAGTTGGTAATGAAGACCGCGCAACGTTCCTTTGCTGGAACGTGAATGGTTATCTTGAACGAAGGTATCCGGGATGCCTAGGTCGGCAAACTTCGCCTGATGGTAGGTTTCGGTGAAGAAACCGCGCCCGTCGCGGTGAACAAGCGGCCGCAGTTCAAGTACGCCCGGAAGGGATGTCTCTAATCGTTGCATTAACCCCCTTGCTTGCTCGCTTACGCTTAAATAGCAAAGCACTAAAACGGACAATAACACGACTTAATTAAGAGTCTTTGATCCAGAGCCGGCGATGGCGTGAAGCGAATCGTCGCGATTTACGTAATACTTGTCGTAATAGGTCAGATAATCGCCATGGCGAACGCCAACAAGCCACTGCGCTGCATTCTTGTACCAATCTATGGTCTTGCTAAGGCCGTCCTCCAGAGTGATGAAAGGCCTCCAGCCCAACTCGTCATGTATTTTCTTGCAGTTCAACGCGTATCGACGGTCGTGGCCCGGGCGATCCTGGACGTAAGAAAGCAGACTCTCGGGTTTCCCCGTGAGTTGCAGTATCCGCCGAACCATTGTTAGATTCTCCTCAAGGTCCAGTCCTCCAATATTGTAAACCTCTCCTATTTTGCCCCTCTCGAGAACAGCAAGAATCCCTCGACAGTTATCCTCGACATGCAGCCAATCACGTTGCTGCTTGCCGTCGCCATAAACTGGGAGCGCCATGTCGTCCAAAGCATTCGTGATCATGAGCGGCACAAATTTCTCCGGGAACTGATAAGGACCATAATTGTTCGAAGACCGCGTGATCACCGCCGGAAACTTGTACGTGCGGACATACGATCGAACCAGCAGGTCGGCGCCTGCTTTGGACGCTGAGTACGGGCTGCTCGGCTGTAACTGAGAATTTTCGTCGGCGAACATATTAGGAGGAATGTCGCCGTAGACTTCGTCCGTGGAAATATGCACGAAGCGCGATATGGAAAGTTTACGCGCGACCTCCAGAAGCTTGAGTGTGCCGGTGATGTTTGTTTGAATTACTGGCGACGGTTCGTAAATACTCCGGTCGACGTGGGACTCGGCCGCAAAATGTACAATGGCGTCACAGTCCCGCATGGCCGACTCCACAAGGGACGCATCGCAAATGTCGCCTTTCACGAATGTATAGTTAGGATCCTTCGCGAACTGCTCAAGATTCGCCAGATTCCCGGCATACGTCAGCTTGTCGTAGTTAACTACGCTGTAGTGCTGCCCTGTTCCAAGAATGTAGCGAATGAAATTGGAGCCTATGAATCCAGCGCCGCCCGTTACTAATATTTTCATTGACCCATTTTCCGGACAGAAACAGCAACCGCGTCAGCCTCATCACAGATTTTGTTGGCGCCGGTCTTGGCCACCAGATTATTGGCCCGAAGGAGTGATTCGAATGTCCCAGCGTCAGTCCACCATCCTTCGAGAGTTTCGTATGTCAATGTTCCTTCCTGAACGTAAAAGTTGTTGACGTCTGTAATCTCCAGTTCGCCGCGTCCCGAAGGCTTTAGGCGGCGAATTTTCTCGAAGACTGTCGTATCGTAAAGGTAGACGCCAATTACGGCATAATCCGACTTGGGACTTTTGGGTTTTTCTTCGATGCCGACAACGTACTTTCCGCGTATCTCCGCGACACCAAATCTCTCGGCGTCAGTAACTTCCTTCAAGAGAATTTTGGCTCCGCATTGCTGCTGCTGGAATGCTTCGACGGCCGTGCAAATGTTCATTTCAATGATGTTGTCGCCCAGCACGACGCAAACCGGGTTGCCGTCGGCAAAATCTTCCGCCAAGCCGAGTGCTTCCGCGATGCCGCCTTCTCCCTCTTGATAGGTGTAGTTCAGATGTTTCAAGCCGAAATCACGCCCATTCCCAAGAAGACGCAGAAAGTCTCCCGCGTTTTTCCCGCCTGTGACGAGAAGGATTTCCTGGATTCCAGCATTCACAAGCGTCTGAATCGGGTAGTACACCATCGGCTTGTCATATACTGGAAGCAAGTGCTTGTTTGTGACTTTTGTCAGTGGATTTAGCCGGCTCCCGGTCCCGCCTGCGAGTACAATACCTTTCATATCGACTCCTTTTGGTGAAGATGGGTTTTGCGATTCGGTGCTAGAGAATGTTTCGCGAGAAATAATTCGTGGACACATTGCTCGCCAAACGTTCTGGTCAAGTGCGCTTATTTTTGCCTTCAATCGGCGATGGCTCCGGCCGCGATCGCGCGGGTCTTTCTATTTCCGCCGTCCTCACCGCTTTTTTCCACTTCTTCCAGGCGAGCCGTGGCCCGTTCAATCGCCCCGGAAAGTGAGCAACGAAACTCCGCAGTCAGCATATTTAGGTCTAGCGGCAAGGGATTCTGATTGGACATGCGGATCAAGGAAAGATAACCCCACCGATTCGTTGAGCCGTTTACAAGTTCCAGCTTCAGTTCCCACGGTGGTTCGGCTACTTCATGCTCGAACCAGGAATAGAGCCACGTTCCATCGGGTAAATACTGCATGGGGTGAAGTAGCGACGAAGAAAAACCGTTATTGCCCGACTTCAGAAAACGCACTGCGTCAAATCCGATCGGTTCAAGCGTATCCCGCAGAATCTTGCACATTGCGCCTAGCTCCCGGCACTCTTTCAACCTTTCTGCGGCCTGCCGGATCGCCACATGATTCGCCAGGATTTGCCGTCGCCGGCTTACGCGCTGCAGCACCGAGAGCAGTTCTGCAAATTCCTGGTAGCGCAATTGCTGCACTCCAAGAAAAATTCCTATCCCCGTAACCGCAAGTACTAACGCGATCTCTCTTCGCTGTTGTAGCAAAACCAGGCTCAAGAACCCGAATCCCGCCGTTACTGCGTAGAGCGTGAGAACGGCGTCGCGCTGCGACAGCCCGCGCTTTAACAACTTGTGGTGAATGTGGTGCTTGTCCCCGTCAAACAGCGGCTTCCTCGCCACAAACCGCCGCGCCACCGCCAGCACCACGTCCAGTATCGGGAATCCCAGCGACACGATCGGTATCGCGATCGCCACAATCGTCGGCGCCTTCTGCGACCCCGCCAGCGCCAGCGCCGCTAGCATGAATCCGATGAACAGACTCCCCGAATCTCCCAAAAAGATCGTCGCTGGATGAAAATTGAATCGCAAAAACCCCAGCGTTGCTCCCGCCAATGCAATCGATAGAAACGCCACAAACGCGTTCGGCACGATCAGCGACATCACAAATACCACCATTGCAGAAAACACCGCCGACCCCGCCGCCAGCCCGTCCAATCCATCGATCAAATTGAACGCATTCGTGATCAGCAGCACCCACAGCACCGTCAGCGGAAGGCAATACTGCCACCCCAGCGTTTGCCCTCCATGCACCAGCCCCAAATTGTGTATCCCGTACCCTCCCGCGTACAGCCCGATCGCCGCCCCTGTCTCCACCGCGAACTTCCAGTACGCGCTCAGCGAGTACACGTCGTCGTACAATCCCAGCAGAAAAATGATTAGCGCCGGCCCCAGCAACCCCGCCATCGCCCTCGCATGCAGCGGCGATGCGCTTCCCAACACGCGCGGAACCACCATCGCCAGAATCACCACGCTCATAAACGAAAAGTAAATGGCAATCCCGCCGAGCCTCGGCACGGCGATCGTGTGTACATGCCTGTCCGACTTCGGCTCGTGGGTCCACCCTCGCGCGTTCGCCAGCCTCCGCACATACCACGTGGACAGTATGGACACACACAAACACAACAAAAACACTGCGAGATAAGCCATACGTTCCGGCGTTCCTCTCGACGTCAAACAACAATTAGTTCTTATTAAATTCCGTGGAGACTAAGTCCTCAAACAGAACATGATTCACATACTAGTCATTGCTTTCACTTTTTCTCTAGAAGAATCCAGATGGAAGCACGCAACGCCATTCAAGAGATCTGCATACACTTCTAGAGTTTGGCGAGCGATCTTTCCCTCCGAAAACTCCCTTACGGCCCGCTCTCGCCCCGCCATACCCATTTGCAATCGTCGAATTCGGTCCAGTAATAAACTATGGATAGCGTCAACAAGCGCTCGTGAGTCTTGAATGGGAACAAGTAGACCGTTCTTACCGTGCTGGACCACGTAGGAACAGCCCGGCGCGTCCGTGGTCACAACCGCTCGCCCACAAGCTCCGGCTTCGAGCAAGACTTTAGGGAGGCCTTCTCGATAGGAAGGCAAACAGACTAAATGCGAATGATGAAGAACGCGTGACATGTCTGTCTGCTGTCCCCACCACTCTACATTTCCCGATTCCGCCCATTCTCTGAGCTGCCGTTCGGGGATACTGCCTGGATTGTTTGGATCAGGCGCTCCTACCAATACCATCCGCAGCGAAGCGCAACGTTTGTGCAGCTCTCGGGCGGCTTCTACAAACTCCCGCACGCCCTTCTCCCAGAGCATTCTCCCCGGCAGCATGACAACAAAATCGCCATCGGGCTCTGGGCTAGGCACGAATTGTTCCGTGCTTATCCCAAAACCCGGTATTACAGTCGTTTTCTCGGCGGATGCGATTTTCGCCTTCAGGAACAGATCCCGGTCATCTTCATTCTGAAGGATGACCCTGCTGTTTTTGGCCCGAAAGCATGCCCGTAAGAATCTAACTAGTACATTCCGTAGAACTTTGCTCGTCAGATTCGCTCTCACGAAAACTGGACCGAGACCTGTTACGGTATTGACAGACGGTATGCATCCGCAAACTCGTGCTGCCAAAGACCCATAAACAATCGGCTTAAGTGCTATATGATGAACAATGTCGGGACGTTCCTCGCGATAGCTCTTACAGACTTGAAAAAAACTTCGAAGCTCCTTGACCGGGTTCAAGCTTTTTCTCGCGATGGACCAGGGAATTACGCGGAACCCTTCCTCTTCGAGCCTTGAGCGATGCTCTCCCGCTCGCGTCATGATCACAACGTCTACGCCTTGACTCCTCAGGGTGCGTGCCAACGCTAAACGATGGGACCAAAAAGATGATTCTTCGGTAGTCAAGAAAAGCAGTTTCATTGTTGTGGAGGATCCAGTTGGCCCGCCAGAGCTACTAACTTGCGCGCCCCAATGGCGCCAGTACAACTCTGCTACGAACTAACTTTCTTTCGAGGACCCCGTTACAAGCTGATCTTCATATTGCATCGCGCTCGGCATCACTTCCCGGCAGAGGTTAACGACGGGGCGCATTTTCCCATTCGCCGAACGAGGAATCTCTCGAACTTCCTCAACATCAATTGCGACAATATGACCTAGCCTATTTCTCATTTCATCCAAAATCTTGCCGGAATGCTCCCGTCTATACCGCGATGAATCCGGAACAACGCGGAGGACTATTTGTCCCGGTGATGTCTGAACGATTTGCGCCTCGATAATACTGTTCGGCACGCTTTTGAAAACTGTGTCCATGCGCCCGACATATCCGCGATCTGGCGTGTATAGCATGTCGTCCACTCGCCCGATGATCGCTCCGACGGTTTGAAACGGCAGCCCACATTCGCAAGCCCCGTCTTCTTCTCTTCGGATAGCCATGTCACCGATTGCGAATCGCAACAGTGGAACAACTCGGGTCGTAAAACTTGTCACCACCATCTGCCCAGTCCGACCCGGGAGCGCCGGGTTCCCCTCTGAATCGAGAATCTCTACCAGTCCCGAATCACTGTGCACGTGAAGCCGCCCCTGCCTGCATTCGCTTACAAACGGAGCCCCTTCGGAGGAGGCATATTGGTTGTAAAGCTTAGCTCCGAATGCCTCTTCGATGGCTCTGCGCTGATGAGCCAGCACAGTTTCGGCAGATACGAGGAGCGCAAGCGGTCTAATGGCTCGTATTCTCTTATCGCGTAAAATGTGCTCCGCGACAACATGGATCGCCGACGGATACCCGTCGAGAATCTCTGGCCGGAACTCTTCCATTGCGTCCACGTAGCTAGGCAGGTTCTCCATAGAGAGATGATAGGAGGAAAACAGAACCTGATTCCCCGCGTAATTATGCCGCCAAAAAGGCGGCCCTTTCTGGCCCTCGGGGATGATGCTGCGGCCGGTAAAAGTCGCCCGCCGCATGCCAATCCCCACTCCCGCCCAGCGTCGACAACGGTCCAGAAATGCGTGGCGCTTGCCCACATCGTCTCTTGAAAAATAGACGGTGAGTGGCGATCCGGTCGTCCCGCTGGTGTGGGCTGCCGTCAATCCCCGACTGATCTCTTCGGTAAAGAACTCTGGGGTGCGGCCCCGCAAATCCTGCTTCGGGACGATCGGCACCAAGCAAATATCGTTCGCACTTTTGATATCCCCCGGACGAATATTTTTCGAATCCCAGAGTTGTCGATAATACGGAGACTTCCTGTAGCAATAATCTGAGAACGCCCGAAATTCCCGGAACTGCTGCTCTTTCAAGTCAGTTGGAGGCAATTTCTCGTTTTGCTCCAGCCATCGCGCCGTCTCCTCAAACGATCGGCAATGATAACGATCCCTGTGAAACTGCCAGCCTTTAATGGACACAGCGGCGTTCTGTAGAGCGACTGGCATCAGATCGTAGATTCGCTCACCCCACATGCTGCATCTCCACAAAATCACGCCATCCACTGGGTGCTTGAAAGTTCAAGTGTTCCCGCCCCAACGCCTTCAGCGAGTCCCACGCTTTTACATTCGACACAATCCGGAGCCCCGTTTCGCCCATGGTGAACGTGGAATATTTCGGCTTGCAATGCGATGTCGCAATCCCCTTAAGCATGCGAATGCGCTCCCACTCGAACCCCATCAGTGTGGCGGCCACCACATCCACTGCAACGGGGTCTTCGCCTCCGAGGATGATTCCGGTGGGTTTCGGTATTCCCCGGAGCGGGCCATTCCCTTCCATCGCGATAATCCCGTCCACCACCGCAAAATATCGTCGCTGCGGCTCCTCTTGCATCGCCCGCCTCTCTGGGTCGTGAAAAAAAATGATGCGGTTCAGATCGTCCACCGTCCGCCAAATCGTGTCATTCCCATGCCAGCCGCCAGAAGGAAAGAAGTTAGACTGGGTTCCGTCGCCATTCGCCGGCGTCCCTGCACCTAGCAATGTTCCTGCCAACCGTCGCATTGCCCTCCATAGGCTCGGCGGCACCCGTCCTTGAAGCATCGCGTAAGCTCGCGCACTTAGCAGCCAGCGGCCTGGATAGTCGTCTGGAAATTCATCGCCTCCTTGATTGGTTCTCCCGTGCCGATGATGAGGCAAGCAATCTTTGGATCCTATGGTCCCCACCATGTTCTTCAGGCACACGGTCACGCCCGCTTTGCTGTGCGTTTTGAGCTTGGGAACGCAAAGTACGGCGTCTGCATCAAGGACCGTCCGGCTCACTACATACGAGTGTCGCGGACTCCGGTGTCTTTCATTCGTGACCGCTGCATCATAGTCACCAACCACATATTTCGAATCCGCGCTGTTCAATTCGCTCAAACGGCTGGCTTCGCGCAAATCAATTTCGCAGTATCCCTTCGGATCTCCTGCTAGCCGTTCCACCCGGCGGATTAGCGACGAATCTTCTTCGATGACCGCGTGCAACTGGCGAAGGTCAATGACCTCGACATCGCAGCGTACTCTTTCCTTATAAAATTCCTGCACTTCCCGCATCCCCGATTGGCTGACTATTTTTTCAAAGTCCGCGCCTTGTAGTGGCGCGTCGGCGATTACGATCGCTCCTTCGGGCCCCGCAGCCAGATGCGCATAATCCAGCACTGCCCGGATTATGGAACCATGGGTCGTCAGGCAATGCGCACCCTTCTGCACGCCGAACTCGTGCAAAACAAAATTGGGTTTGATCAATACCTTGTCGCCTGGTCGAATGTAGGTTCCGAGAGGGTTCCAATTCTGCGTTCCGAAATTCTCTTCATCCAAACGCAACAGCGCGAAAAGGTCGCGCACCGCGCCGTATACCGCGTTGCTCGGATCCACTTCCTGAATCCCCGCTCGCCCCAATTCCGGAAACGCGCAAGCCGGATGAAAAGGCGTCTTCGCCTCATAACTCCTTGTATCGGTGCGCAGGACTCCTACCCTTGTCATCTCTGTTTCCCGGTATCCTGCTATTCAGCAAATGGAAAGTGGACGATCTTAACCTGCAGATGTCATGCTTCAGTCGAAGGGGGCAATGCAATACTCAAATAAATCGTGCTCTCACTTCACCAGCAGAAAGAACCTCGTCGAATCGCGGCCTCAGCGTGTAATACAAATCACCGTTGTAACGGAAACCCATTTTTTCAAAATTATGCTTATCCCAATGCTTCTCGCGGACCTGCAGAATTTCGAAGTGAGTTCGTTTAAATAATTCCCCCCATTGCCTGCGGGTCAAAAAGCAAACGCCTGCATTCGCTGCCTCCATCCCCATATACCTAAGTAAATTTGCTAACACAGGTGGCAAATGCAGCGTACTAATCTCATATACCAACCGGGACCCTAGATTGTCTCGCAACAGATATTCGTGATAGATCTCATGCACGATGAGGAGCCCGCCCGGTTTTAGGAGCCTTCCAAGTGAGGAAAGAAAGTCTTCAATGGTGTCCAGCGTGTTCCCATAACCACGGAAGTCAACGAGATGGTGCATTACCGTATCCACGTTTATCAAATCAAAGCTGTTGGGGCGAAACGGTAATTCCTTGGCATCGCCGAGCAGCAACATCTTGCGGCGAACTGCGATATTTCTTTTTAGCATGCCGAGGGACGAATCTACGCCCACAGCTTCAGCATTGGGATATCGGTCCAGCAGCATGTCGACGAAGACTCCAGCTCCGCACCCCACATCGAGAATCTTCATCGATTCCCTGCACCCCATGTCCAGAAAGTTTTTCAGCAGCGTAAGCCGTTCCCGGCACATTTCCTTGTAAGTTTCCTCGTACTTGTCCACATACAGATCGGTATGCGCGTCAAAGTGATTGCGGACTATTTCATCCCCCCTCGTCCTGGAGGGATAATTATCAACGGTCAATCTATCCTTCGTATTCATGTATCAATCGGAGTGCGCAACGCCAGTCAAGCCCGGCCCACAAGAATTAGAGCTCGCAATATCAAGGTATCCAATCGCGATTGTCTCCAAACATCCATGGCCGCATTGTAGGAAATCCGGTCTCCGAGGCCTCCCCTGACCGAAAGGAACCGCTCCAATACGTTCATGTGCTGAGGACTCAAAAGTTCCGCGAAGCAACGCTTGAATTCGACGGCTTGATCGCTTAGTAACCGTGCGCCGTTACTCGGCTGCAAGAATCTGTCGAATCGGCGTCGCAATAGTTCCAGTCGGGTCGAGGCAGCGCCCGTTACATTCATCACATGCTGACGATACCTGATGCTGGGTTTGTTGTCGTAGAAAACCTTCCCAAGTGCTGAGATTACTAGATAACACCACCAGTCATAAGGCGGTGTCATTTGAGGTAGACGCTCGCAGATTAAGTTCCGTGCCTTCCGGTTTATAACCATCGTGCAACCTGCAGCCACGTTTTCCACCAGCGCGTTCGCAAAGCCAATTCGTTTTGGAATCCTCGAAAATCCTAGATGTCTTAGACTCTCGTCAACGTATTCAACGCGGGAACAATAGAGTGCCGGTGTGTTTCGGTCGCATCTCTCCAGCGCTCGCGCAGCCCTCTCGACCTTGTCTGGTAGCCAAACATCATCTTGGTCGCAAAATGCGTAATACTCGCATTCGTGAGCGGCGTTCCGCAGCAAATAGAAAAAGCTGTTCGTCACACCCAAGTTCTCTCCGCGATGCAAGTTGACGTTTGATCGGCCCGCCGCCCATTCCGAAAGAACGGCACATGTTTCATCGGTCGAACCATCGTCGCGGATGGTGAAATAAATATTGGAATACCTTTGTGCAGAAATACTAGCCAACAATTCCACTAAGAAGCGTTGGCCATTGTAAGTTGGAAGCAAGATATGAACGTTCCCACTCATAACGCAGCCTCGGACCCAGGATGATGTCCAGCAACATGCCCTATCCGCGCGGTTAATTGCTCCACCTTCGATAGCTTTGGATCGCATCGGCGCGAAATGATTAGCATAGCTACTAGGAAGTACCAGACCTGGATCGTTGAGTTCAAGGCGATGAAAACGCTATAAGCAGCGATCACCATGCAGGCCGCCGCGCCCGAAATGGAAAAGAGGTCAGGTCGATCTCTCATGCGAAGATATAATTTGGTCTCTAAAAAACCGAGCACGAACGGACAAAGAATCATTCCGGCGATGCCAAAGTCCTCATAAAAGCTAAATAAATACGTATAGACGTTACTGGGGATGGGGACAAAATAAAACTCCAGACTCGCATTCTCTGGGCGCTCCCTGAGCAGCCCTCCGGCATAGAGCAGTCGCGCGACCGGAAAGAAGGTCCGTGTGCCCCACAGGTGATCGTGCACATCTGTCATAGCAGCCTGCAGTGTAGGGATCGCCGCCGTTACGTAAATATAAGGATCGACAAGCTGCAGGGCAATCTGAGAGCGTAGGTTGAAATCTTGCTTATTGTACGAGGAGTTCTCCGAAGTCACCAGCTTACCGTACCAAGCCCCCACCGCAACGAAGTAAACCACGACAGCGCCCAATACTAATACGGCCCCCTTGAAGAGACGCCTATTCGGTGCCATCCATCCATGGAAATAGATCCACGCAAAGAGTCCTGTCGCAACGGGGATGGCAAGTGTATTTCGACTCATCGTGAGATACCCCTGGACCATTGGTAGGCACAGGCCCACCACAGTAAACCAACGAAACTTCCTAGAAGCGAGGTAGTGAAGCAAGCTGCTGACGAAAACAGCGTAGTCGGCTAGAAGGAGCAGAGCTAGCCATCCGATGCGTCCTAAATCTTCATAGTTTAGGCGAATTTCCGAGGGATCGTTGAAGTAGGCTTGGATGCCAATGGTCCCCGCCATTCGGGCAGCGAAGAAAATCATCCCCGTCAGATTCATGAAGATCAGAACCTTTATTGCCTTCTCCAACGGACGAAGAGTTATTTCGAAGGATGCAGAACTAGGGCGCCTCGCGCTACCAGCGCAAACACAACCTCCTGTGAACGCAATCATGCTCACTGCGATGATCCAAATCGTTCCGATCTCCAGCTCGTTATAATTTACTAGACGCAAGTTGAACAAAATTAAGGATAAGCACCAAACGCATACATAGATGAACAGCGGGGTGAATATGTCTGCAAATCTCTTTGCAGAAATGAGGTAAGCAGCCGCGACAACCCCGAAAAGGAAGAGGTCAACAAGCATTTGAACTTAGCCAAGGGCTTTCATTACTCAGTGACACCTAGTCTGCAGAAAGTGAAGGTCGATTCCGATGCCAAATGAATGCTTTTTCTTTTGGCGTCAAAAGGAATTGCCATGCCGCAACCCCGAATCCGGCCAGAGCCGCTAGTAGAGCGATGAGCTTGAACCACGGCCGCACGGAAACTACAGCCGCCGCTAGAATTGACACCGCACCAGCAAACACACCAAGAATCTGCAAGATGCCAGCTGAACTCTCAGGCAGAAGTCTCCTCGCTACAACGAACAAGAGAATGCAATCCACGGATACGCGTGCTGCCCATGCTATGGCCGCACCATCAATCCCATATGTGCGAACCAGCCAGAAAAGCACCCCTAGATAGACGGGCAGTTCCAAAAGATGCAACTTCGCAGTCAGGTCCGGCCTGCCGACCCCCTGCACAAAGCAGAACGGAACGAGCGCCAAACTATTTGCAAGCACACCCACCGCAAGCCACTGGACGACGCGTGTGCTCTGCCGCGCGAAGTCGGCGCCAAGCCACAGCATCAATCCTTGCTGCGCGAAAGCAACAATCAGCAGGATGATTGGGAATAGGGCGAGTAGGATGTACTTCACGCTGCGTCCAAAGAGCAACGCGGCCCTGCTGCGGTCATTCGCAAAACTGGCAGAGAAAGCCGGAAACATTACACCAACCAGGGCCGCCGGGAAGAGCAACAACTTTGTGACCACCTCATAGGGAGTGGCGTAGTAGGCCACGGCCGTCATTGAAGCCAGCGCCCCAATAAGGAAGCGGTCCATGTAAACCATCATGGGGCTTACGACGTTGCTGACCGTCATCCAGCTCCCAAATCGCAACAAGGGAACTGCGGAAGGGCCGTGCCACGCCACCCGTCGTCGAAGCTCCGGGACCATCCAGAAGCAAGCCAATAAGTGCGCCAAACAACCCGTCAAGCGTCCCACGACGAGGATTCCCACGACCGGGGCGAGGCTTCTCGAAAACGGCAGAACCAGTAGCGGCCCGGCAAAAGTAAATACCCCAATCGGAATGCGCAAGGCATTCACAAGCTTGAATCGCTGGTGCGCCTCTAGCAAACCGCGAAGTCCGGCGGTCAGGATGACTACCGGGACGGATAGTCCCAACAAGTAAAAGGCGCGCAGCGTTTCCAGTTGGAGCGCTTCGGGAATCTTGAGCGCATGGTGCACCAGCCACGGCGAAATCGCGACGATGACCGCCGCGCCCACCATTCCCAAACCCAACATTAATAATAGCGATGTCCACGCCAGCGCTGGAATCTCGTGCGATTCCCCGCTCCCCAGCTTCTTCGCCACCAGTTGCGTCAGCGCCCGCCCCAGCCCCATGTCGAACAGGCCCGCATACCCGATCAGCGCCCACGCCAGCGTCAGCACCCCGAAGCGGTCTTTCCCGAGCCCGTGTATCAAAATGGGAATCGAGAAAACCGCCACGATCAGCGGCGCCCCATTCCCAATCAGGTTCCAGACGGTATTCCGCGCCAGCAAGCGCCCGCTCGTCAGGTGCAGATTCCCGTTAGTTGTCGTGTTCTCAGCCATTTGCGATCGTGCCCAACTCCCGTGCCCTTTCCGGCGTTCCGGCCTCCATCACCACCCCTGAAACCTAACCCTTTTTGTTTCGGTGTAATGATTTTTATATTAACGAATTAGATAACATATGCTACCATTTTTAATGCTTTCTCGGCTCACTTCTCGCCTCACCCTATTGATTCCCGCGCCCCGCTCGCACCGGATGCGGCTCGGTCTGCGCCAAATCTCATCTTGTTCTCGCCTAAGTCCTTTGCTCTCTGGCCGCTTGCCTCGGCCTTTCCCCATCCGCATCATTCCACGGGACTTACAATTCTTTTGCTTTCATACTCTTACGCACTCTTTGCGCAAAACACCGGGGGTGGGGTACCCTCGGAAATTCTGTCGTCCCAAGCAGCGCGACCGTAGGTGGCGAATCGTTCGGGATCGAAGATTCCAACCTTGTCGGAAGTGGTCCGCTTTCCCCTTTTACGAGTACATCCTTTACTCTGGGGGAGCCGGAGGGCCATTACCTTCACAGCTCTTCCACATCCGCCGAGTCCACATCCACCGCCATCGCCCTCTGGATCAGCTCCAGCGAAATCACCAGCCGGTTTCCGTTCTTTCGCCGCACCACAATTCCCGCCATCCCTTCGAGCGGTCCGCTTCGCACCTTCACCCTCCGCCCTGTGGCCAAATACGGATGCGGCTCGGCGCGCAGCCCCTTCCGCAACAGCCCGCGGATCCTCGCGAACTCTTCTTCCGGCACCGCCACCGGCCTCCCCGCAGACCCCACGAGGTACGCCACCCCCGGCACTTGCAACACGTTCAATCGGTTCTGCAACGGCAAATGAACAAAAACATATCCAGGAAACAACGGCATTTGCAAACGCACTTTGCGGTCCTTCCACTTGCGCACGGATTCGTATTGCGGCAGGAAATTTTCCACCCCGCGTTCGAGGAACTGGTCAGCAACGCGCCGTTCGTGGTTCGCGCACGTATACGCCGCATACCACCGGGGCTGAATGTACGCCTCCAGTTCATCACTGCCGCACGGATGCGCAACCGCCGCCGGAGTTGCGGCGCGCAATTCTGTCAAATGTGACGTTACGCTCAGCATTGCGTTCTCACAGCTTCGCCCCGTCACTTACAGGGCGACATGTGACCTAACCCTTTTTATTTCTTTGTCTTAAAACGGGCTCTACGGCTTTCCAGACTCGCCATGAGGCGGCTGGAAATCGTCGAGCCGGTTCAAACTTTTGTTGTCAAACTTGTTTTTTCCCGCGCTAGAGCTCGCGCCGTTTCGCGAAAGCCAATGCGCCCGCGCTTTCAACGTAGCGGCTACTTCCGTCGCAAGAATCTTGCGAGGATCGTTCGGATCTGCCGCGCGCCATTGCTCTTTTCCCAACACCCAGACCACACACAGGGAAAAAACCAAGAGTGTTCCGAGAAACATAATCAGCAGCCGAGGTGGAAACGATTTCTTTTCCGGAATTTGACCAGAGTCCAGCACTTTGACGCTGGGAGTTTCCTTGGCCTCTTCCACCTTGGCTAGTTCGTACTGTTCGGTCAGCATCTCGAAGACGGTTTCCTGAATTTTCGCTCGGCGGTAGTAATCCGCGTATTTCGCGCCCAGTAAAGGCAGGTTGCGGATCGTAGGAAAGGGCATGTCGCCGATTTTGCCTGACGACAGAACGTCGGCAGATTGAGCTTGCGGTGGATTGACACCCATTTCAGTGGCGTGATTCTCGCCGCCACCAGTTGCGGCGTTCCCCTTCGTGCCGCCAAGCTTGGCGAGTTGTTTGCGAAGTTCCCCGACGCGTGCGTTCAACGAACGTATGCGAGGATTGTTGTCGGTATAGATCTGACGAAGCCCTTCGAGTTCCGACTGCGCGACGACCATCTCCCCTGCGAGCGTCCCCGCCGCGTCGAGCATCGCTTTACCTTCCGCCTGGATGTCCAACGTATTGTTCTTGCTGGAAAACTGGGCGAGTTGGTTGCCGGCATCGTCGAGATCATGCTTTGCGACTTGGAGGCGTTCTTCCAAAAATACGCGTTCTCGATGCGCTGCAGAGGTGGAGAGTTCCGCCACGAGGGAATTCAATTGGTCTACGTAACCATTGGCGAGAGCAGTGGCGCGCTTGGGATCGTGGTCCGTGACATTTATTGAGATGATGCCGCTCTTGCGGTCTTCTGAAATCGAGGTGTTCTCGTCCAGTTGTGTCCGTGCGTCCGTTATCGATTTCTTTCCATAAAGCGCATACACTTTCTGCAATCCGAACTCTTGAGTCAGGCGGTCCTGCGCGGTCCGGCTTCTAAGCACGCCGATGAAAAGTGCGCCGGAGCTCTTCATTCCGAGCAAATCGCCAGCCATAGATCCCAGCCCCCCGCCAACTTTCGAGGCCATAGCTGCCATCATCGCTAACCCTGAGGAAGACTGCGTGTCTGGTGGCATGAGTTGCGCAGTCGAGGTGTAGGATTTGGGGATCATAAACGCGATAAGAGTAGAGGCAGCCAGGCCGATTGCGGCAGCACGGAAAAGATCTCGGCGAGCGTCCCAAAGCAAGCGAAGAAGTTTGGCCTGCCGCTCGCGCACCCCTTCGAGCGCGACTTCCTGAGGGGAAAGTTCCTCGATGATCGGCTGTGTTTCGGCCTCAATCTGCGTCTTGGCAGCTGTCTGTGTCACGTTTCTCCTGAGCTTCGTCCCTTCCTTAGCTGTTCTCCCCTACGGCGGTCAAATGTTCACTCCATCCCACAAGTTAACGAACGCAATCTACCTTCTCCAAGACTGTGGCCAGAAAGTCAGTTGCAAGGAACTCGTAACATTGGCCTGGGCTCCTGGAATGATGATCGGATATAACCAGCGTTCGTACTGAAGGGAGCCGGACACGCTTAAATCATTGCGGAGCCACACGTTAGCGCTCAACGCCGCATCCGTAAGCGTGCCTCCACCCGGCATAAGCTGATGACTCACCTTTTGGTGCCGGAAGCTGGCCTGAATAAAATTCCGCGGACTGAATCTATAGTTGCTCCATGCCTGAACGCCCTGACTCTCTCTTCCCATCCAATTTCCAAGGAGAATGCCGTCATTCGTGTAGGATCCGTCTGGGTACCGGTTATTTGAATAGAAAATCCCGGGGCCGTAGTGTGATTGGGGAGTGCCGTTCTGGAGGCCGCTGGGAAGATCGGTATAGCCGGCCTCAACTCGAAAATCCAATTTGTTGAGCTTGGGGACTTGCGCCAGGTATAACCCGGACCAAGTCGCTGCATTCCGCCAGTAGGCAATGGGCGAGTACTCGTCCTCCACAAACGCCTCCGAATACAGGCTCAACCCGTCTTTCACACCTGGGATTCGAAGTGTAAAGTCGAGCCCCGATCGGCGATCTCCTGGATCCGTTGGATTACCGGGTACTCCCCCCTGACTTCCAAGGTTCGGGGAGTAGCTATGAAAGAAAGTATGGGCGGTCAGCGGAGTTGGACCACCGGCGAAAACAACCGTGAGAGAAAGGCCGAGCTCAAAATCAGGCAAAGGCTTAAAACTAATTCTGGATCCATCCAAGAAGGGCTGGCGAGTGAGAGACTGGCCAAACTGGCCTACCAGGCCAGTATTGGTTTGGAAGACGAAATCATGTCCCGTAGGTTGCCCGAGAAACGACTCGAGTCGCCACGGTCCCAGCCATCTCAACGCGCCAGGGAGCGTGAACGGTGAGACTCGATTGATGCGAAGCATGTTCACTGGCGAAGCGTTATCACTGAACATCAATGGCCCGCCCAAACTTGGACCCCACCAAAGAGTCTGAGGCCCGAAGGTAATCTGCCAGTTGGAAAAATCAAGACCAACGTAGGAGTCCAATAATTGAAAACGATTTACGGCGCCGAATGGCGTGGGAGGAGCAACAGATGGAAGACCGTTGCTAGCTGATATGAATTCCCGAGCGCTCTCCGACATAGCGGGAGCAGAAGGGGCGTGCTCGTACTCCGCGCGCACATAGACAACCAGATGGCCTTCCGTCCCCCATACTGAAAAACCATCGGCAGAATTCATTCCCTCTTCGTAGGGCCGCCCGTAATCATTGATAACCGTCTGCCCAAAGTTGAACCCATCCGTGAGAGGCTGCCCGGAGATTCCGGTGAGGCGGGCGTAGACGGATTCCACTCGCACTCCAACATTCTCGCCTGTGCTCATCTCTTCTAACTCGCCGACAAATTCCTTCGACAGTTGCAGATACGTTCGTTCGGCTTCCGATGAGCTGCTGTCCTCGATATTTCGATTTTCAGCCTCGTTGAGCAGCCGCGCGCATTCCATACGCGTCCACGGACGCATGCCGAACATCCCGCTCCGCACATAACCCATTGCAGCAAGGCGATCGAACGCGGAATAAATCCAGCTATCCAGAGGGACGTAAGGTGAACCCATATTGTGGGAGGTTAGATTTCCATTACTTCGAAAGATTTGGCTGATCGATTTCCAAGCCTCACCGCCTAGTCCGGGATCATGATTTCGGCTGTAGATATTCTGCGCGATCAGATTTCCCATGACGCTACCGACAAAAACATCGGATGGAAAATGCTGGCGCGCACGAATCCGGGAGTAGTCAACGAGAGAGGCCAGGCCATAAGCCATGATTTTCATGAATGGCCCGGGGTATTCGTGCGCCACGACTCCGGCGATCGACCACGCGGCCGCAGCGTGCTCCGAGGGAAACGACGTAGCACCTTGAAAGAACGGCCCGGTCCCGTTGCCTTGATATGGCCGTTCGCGCCCAAGGGAATACTTCAAGGATTCCACAGCCACCAGGCTATTGAGGGCGGCCTCTCCGGCAAGAAAGCCGGTCTCGCTCCAGTGGTCGTTGTGCTTAACATGACCCAACAACCACATCCCACCAGCTCCGCCGACGAGGGCTCCAATACCAGCGTCGGAAAGATTCGTGTAGCGGCTAATGGTGGTTGGGCTGTGGGAAATATGCTTGCTGTAATCGTTGTCGGTCACGAAAAGCCCAGCCGTGATGCCACTCAAAGGGAGAAGCCATTGCGTATCCGTAAGGCGGATTTTCGCCGGACTGGTCCAGATTTGTTCTTGGTCAAGCAAGAGCTCCCTTGCCAGCCCTTTAACGCCCCTTGGCGGGGTTGTGGTGGATTCCGGATCGTCCGCGAGTTTCTTTTTCGTATTTTTTCCCTTCACTTCTTCGTTCGAGCTGCTTTGTCTTGCGTCCCCGGTGCTTTGCTCCTGTGCTTGCGGCGTGGCAGGGTTAGAAACGGTTGTTGTCAGCGTCAGACTCGACACCGTCCAGCTAAACGCCAGCAAGATGAAACACCTCCGCATCCTGAGCATCCTTTTTCACGGATGGATATACGCCACGGCCAAGGCGACGGACGAAGCCACTGACGCTGATTGCATAAGCAGCGCCCAGTTACGACCGCCAATTCTTGGCGCCTTTTCAGGCACCACGATGACGTCTCCCCCTCGCAAAGTCGCGCTCATCGGATCGCCTCCCCACCAACCATCGCTGTTGTTTTTCGCGGCGATCACGGAGCCGTCGGCACGGATCACGAATACGGCTTTCTTATCCGCGAGTTCCGTCTCGCCGCCAGCTTGGCTGAGATACCACTTGGCGCTGTGGCCCGGCCGGTAACCAATGGCCGTTGGGTTGAAGACCTGGCCGTTCACCATTACGTAGCCCGTTTTTTTAGGAACAAAAAGAACGTCGCCATCGCGAAGCTGCACGTCTGCCACCGTGTTTTGCCAAGCCTTCAAATCCGGCGAGATATGGATCACTACGCGGCCGATCGGGGCGCTTGCTTGTAGCTGGGTAAGAGTTGCTTCGGTCTGGCCGATTGCCGTCAACTTAGCGTTCTTCTCGTCAGCATTTGTTTCCGGCAGCGCTTTGAGCGTTACCTGCTCCGCCTTGACCCTCTGGACGAGTTCCATATGGGACTTCATCTCCAGGTCACGGACTTCGCGCCTCATCAACACGGCTCCGTAGACATAAGCTTCCGAACCAAACCCTCCGCTTCGCGCCAAGACTGAACTCAGCCGCTCCCCAGGCTCGACACCGTAGGTGCCCGGGTGCAAGACTTCGCCACGCACCGTCATAGACGCACCTATGTCGGTCCAGCGCGGAAGTTGGCGAATCGTGAGAACGTCCCCGTCGCGCAGAGGCACGTCGTCCTTCGCGTCTCCGTTCATTGCCGCCGTTAGGTTGACTTCCATCCGATCACTCGGACTCGTTCGAGAGGCGCTCGCATCGAAACGCGAGAGATCCGCGCTCTCCGTATAGGCGCTGCGCTTTGTTCCGCCGGCCACCTTAACTAAGTCTTCGACGTGCATATTGGTGGTAAGGGGATAGCGCCCCGGCTTGGCAACTTCACCCGTAATGAAAACCGTCGGCGGATCAACTCGCGCAGGATTGCGGTGTACAAGCAAGCGATCACGAGGCTGCATAATGATGTTGTCCAATGGATTCCCGGCGAGCGCTTCGCGGAGATCCACACTCAGAATTTTCATCGTGCCGTCGGGTTGTGTGCGGAAGAGCTGCGCGGAATCAAGCGAGGCGTCCTGCGTAACTCCACCGGCCAGATAGACCACGTCCTTAAGGTGCGATTGACCCGAAGTGCGGTACTTCCCCGGCTCTCGAACCTCTCCGCCAACCCAAACTTCGGGAGCAGACTCAAAATCGTAGCGGCTGAAAACGCGAATGGTATCCAGTGCCTCCAATTTTGGAGCCGATGCTGGGTTCACGAGAGCCGCCGTCAGATCGAAGCTTTCGACGCTTGGGTGAAAGTCAGGTGGGTTTAGCCTGACGATCTCCGCGTAGTGCGGCGCGGGTTCCGGCAATAAGTCTTT
The DNA here is from genome assembly GCA_963718945.1 of uncultured Acidobacteriota bacterium. GTDB lineage: Bacteria > Acidobacteriota > Terriglobia > Acidiferrales > UBA7541 > Acidiferrum. Next base: position 822,878 of record CAVRAJ010000007.1, read on the forward strand.
ATACGAACCAATCAGGTCGGACAGGTTCATCCCTGGTTTGTAGGAATATCGCCCAGGCCTGAGTACATGTCCCTGAAGATAGATTGCATCTTCGTTGTAGGGAGCTATCGGGAAGAGATGAATTTCATCTCCGTCGCTTACTTTGAACGCCTCGAGCTTTTTCTTTGCGGAATCCGCCTCCTCGGCGGGAGAAAGATCAAGGGCAAGCATCGTGCGCTTCTCGTGGGCCTCAACGCGTTGGACCTCAATGTGCCGTAGCGTAGCTGTTGGCAGGATTCCGCCTGCCAGTTCGAGCACGTCCGCGAGCGAGGACTCACCGTGCAGCTCGTAGATCGCCGGCCGCCGTACCATTCCATCTATGGTGACCTGAGGTCCGATTGAGGGAACAAGAAGAGTGTCGCCATTTTCCAACCGGCCCATGCTCGAACGCACTCCATGCAACAGCAAATCGTAAGCGTCCACCTCTTCGACGAGTTGTTTGCCACGGTAATGTTTGAGTTCACGGAGTGACCCTCGAGACGTTACTCCACCAGCAGCAAACAGCGCGTTCAATGGAGTCGAGAGCGAGCTGATGTCATACGCACCGGGTTGTGCCACATCTCCAACTACATATACGCGAACCGTTCTTAGCCGCGAAAGCGAAACATCTGCCGAGACATCCCGATACTCGGTTCTCAGCGCCTGTTGCACCGCCGACTGCACATCACCCAAATTTCGACCACTCACAAGAAGAGGTCCGGCTTCGGGCAGCGAGACACGTCCCTCCCTATCAACCACGCGAAACAGCCGTTGCGAAACCCCACCCCAGAGGTCAATCTCGAGACTGTCGCCGGGGCCGAGGACGTAATCTGGGCCAACGGGAAGATCCATAGGGATGGCTTGCGGGTCATTTGCAATGTTTCGAAAGACATCCAAACCAAAACGCTCGATGGGACGCTGGTGAGCGGATGTTTGCACGTACATGTCGTAAAGCGAGGGGATATCGGCGTAGGGATTCGCACGGTGAACCATCCTCACCGGCATCATTCCCTCTTCGTTCGTTCCTTCACGGGGAGGCCTGGTGCGCGAGGCCTGCTCCATCCCGTTTTTGGCTGTCACAACTCCTGAGTTACCGTTACGATCAAACGGAGTCGAGGGCAGACCTCGACTGGGCGGGAGGCTATCGATCACTCCCAAACTGGGGGTTTGAGAGCCAGCCGAAGGATTCGTGTCTCGTTTGGCCGAACCGGAAGTCAATTGCAGGGTCGGCAGCAAACCCTCAGAACCAGCAGGGTTGAGCGGATCCGTGTCCTGGGGTAATCCGTCGGCTCGCAGTATCCGAGAGGGGCTTTGTGATGGTTCTTGCTCGGGCAACGTCTGCGGGTTCGTCTCACGCGAGGGTATCCCGCCTGGACTGCGCGTATTTTCACGACGGTCCGCCGGCAACGGTTGCATACAATCTTCGTCCTGGCCTGGATCACACGTCGCAGTGCGTTCCGCATCCCGATCGTTTCTCTGCGGCCGAAGCGCCTCTGAATCCTCTTGTGACTCAATCTGAATCAGCCGCCGCGCTCGCTCCTTGAGCACCAATTCGTTTTCTTTTGCAAAGTCTGAGTCCGGATTCGGTGTAGGCATCAGGTACCCATATCGTTGCAAGAGCCGCGTCGCCACGGATCGAAATGCCAGGTCTCGATCCAAGCGGTCGAAAATTGCTTGTTCCGTCAAACTCGAGTCCTCGACGACTTGGCCGTTATCCGTAGCCTCCTTCGCTACCCAGCGCTTCAATTCCACCATCAGCCCTTCATCCTTAACCAATACGGATCGAATCTGAGTTGCCGACGCCGCCACTCGACCCAGATTTTCCTGGCTCAAATCAGGGCTTTGATCCACGCCATAGTTGCTTCTGCCCTGCTCGCGCGGCACTCGCGGCTTCTCAACTTGCTGTTGCGCGGGAGCGGGGGGGCAGAACAAGAACGTCAACGCCAGAGCCGGCAGAATGTGTTTCGATTTCTTAAAGGTCACCATAATTTCACCTTGGTACTGGGCTTCAACAGCTTCAATTCGTGCCGTTCGCGACCAGCTTCTTTCGCATGGCGCTCAATATTCCTTGTTCAGAAGCTTCGATATTGTTGGAATGAATCTCGAACGAAGCCCAGTAGTACACGATATAATTGCTTTCCGGTGCAACCGCGATCACGTGCACTTGCGGATGCTCGCGCAGCAGAACATCACAGATGTGTGGCCGCCGGCCTGGCTGGTCGAGCGCAATGACCACGAAATTTGGCATGGTCCTCCTCACGCTATCGGAGATCTGTGCCTCATCCGCGACCTCACCAACAATTTCTATGTCAGGTTGATCGGCAAAGGTTGTGAGGACAATCTCCCGCATCAGGCGGGGATGATTCGCCACGAGGACTCGAATGGATTTTTCCATGGCACACTCCGTGTCCTGCGAGTCTCCTCGTTTTTGCCGGTTGAGGTAAGCATCAAAAAGTATCCACACGGCAGGACTAGTTCAAGCGAACCGTGGATGGTACGGAAATCTGGATAGGCACCAATAATGACCCATCCCAAGCCAGCCCAGGCGCGGCTTCGGCACCTCGCCATAAGGCGACACAGCCGCCGGAATCCTTACCTTTTGGGTGCATCTCCGCTGAGTCTATGCCAGCAGTACCGTATCCGTACTGTTTATCGGAATGCTGCTCATAAGCTAGGTACTCACTAGGTTTTGTTACAAAGGTTAGATGAATTTAAACTCTTCATTCTTGACATAGTCGAGAATGACGATTTACTATCTCTCCGCCAGGTCAACGATTCCAACTGCGCTTCGTTGACCCATCCGTCGTTACCTGCGAAGTATCAGGCCTCAAGATTAGGTGCACGATGAACGACTGTGTCCCCGTTTCGTCTGTACGTGTATTCCTGCTGATTGATAATCGCCTCTTGCGCGAAGCCTTAGTTCGCCTTTTCCGTAAGAAGCCGGACTTAGTAGTTGTTGAACCACCTTCTGCCTCAGCCGAAACTCCCGGGGAACTTCTCGAAGCCCGGTGCGACGTCTTGTTGTGTGATTCTCCCGTTCCCAGCCGGCTTCGTGCATGCACCACTGATGAAGGTGGCGCACCATACGATTGCAAGATTATCGTCATTGGCATGGATGCCGACGAAAAACGATTCATCGAAGCCGTGCGCTCCGGTGTGAGCGGCTATTTGCTGCAAGACGCATCCGCTGCGGATGTCGTTAGCGCTGTGCGTGTCGTCTTCCGCGGTGAGGCCGTCTGTCCTCCCCAGCTTTGCTCTAGCTTGTTCCGTTTCGTGGCTCAAACACCCAAAGAGATATCTTTCCCAGACTCGACTGCGAAGCCCGATCTTACATTCCGCCAGCAGCAGTTGGTCACTCTCGTGGCCAAGGGGCTCACAAATAAAGAAATCGCTTCTCGCTTGAATCTTTCTGAGTTTACGGTGAGAAATCACATCCATCGAATCCTAAAACAGGTGGACGCCGCGAGTCGGAGTGAGGCCGTGGAGACCATTCGCGCTCACGGCTACTCGATCATCTCATGAAGACCCCCTGCGCCCGTCTTTCGAGTTGGACCAAGTTATGATCTCGCAGGCTTTCCTAATCGAGATGGCGATCAGAATTTGAGGAATTGTGTTGCAGATTTTGACCACTATTGTGTTTCTTCTGGCGCTTCTGCCTTTCGTTTACTACCTGCTTTCTCTCTATTGTGTAATCGGCTATTTCCGCGGGGTCCGCAATGCCTCGTCACGGAACATGTCCTTCATGCCCCCCGTCAGTATCCTAAAGCCTGTGCGCGGCCTGGACCATGAAGCGTATGAAAATTTCGCCAGTTTTTGCCGGCTTGACTACCCGGAATACGAACTGCTTTTTGCCGTGTCCGACGCCAGCGATCCTGCTATTCCCATCATCGAAAGAATCCGTGTCGATTTTCCCGCTACCTCCATACGCTTAATCAAGAATGTTCCGCATGTAGGCGCGAGCGACAAAGTGAATAATCTGTGCCAGATGGCTCAAGACGCGAAGTACGATCTCCTCGTTATGAGCGACAGTGACGTTCGCGTCGAGCCTGATTATCTTCAGCAGGTGACCGCGCCTTTCGCCGATCCGCAAGTCGGTGTCGTAACGGCCTTCTACAAGAGTCTGAGCTCTGGCACTCTCGCATCCAAGCTCGATGCCCTCGGCATGTACATGGACTCCGCGCCCTCTGCTCTTGTGGCAAATAAGATCGAGGGCCGCTTGGGCTTTGCCTTCGGCTGGACCATGGCCACCTCCAAAAAACACCTGGCGGAAATTGGCGGCTGGGAGACGATGGTGAACCATCACTCGGAGGATTTTGAGCTTGGCAAGCGCATCGCTCTCCGCGGCCATAGGGTGATGTTGATGGCCAAACCAGTGGCCATGGTTTTTCCAAAAGAGACTTTGGCAGAGTATTTCCACCGCGACCTGCGCTGGTCGATTGCGCTGAAGAGCGCTCGCCCATCAGGCTATCGGGCCATTCTTTTTACCCATGCCTTGCCGTGGGCTTTGATCGGAGCGGCAGCTGCCCTGACTATCGGGTCGCCTCCGCTGGCGGCATCCTATCTGTTTACTTACCTCTTTCTTCGTATAGGCATTACGTGGCTTACGGGACGGTGGGGGCTAGGTGATCGCCAGCTCGCCAGAATCCTCTGGCTCGTTCCCGTTCGTGATGCGATTAGCTTTATTATCTGGCTGGCGGGATTCTTCTCTGAAAAAATTGTCTGGCGCGGCCTCGCATACCGGTTGCACAGGGGCCAACTCATCCCCATTCCCTCCACAAGCGCGGCCCCTCCTGCCCGCCGCGAATCGATATCCACGGTCGTCAGCAAAGCTTAAGAGTTCCTCCTGCTCGCGGCACGTTCTCGTCTGGTACTCCCTTTTTACACGCGCGGCCGTTGGATCGACCAACGCTCCTCCGTTATTGAACCTACCCAAGTTTTAAACGCGATCCTTTCTGGACAAGTTACCGCCGCTAAAAGATCATCGCGCTTAGCAAACCAACTGAACCTGTCGTTTTTGACTTATCGGGGAACGAGTTTGCCAACAAAGGATAATCGCCTTTCAAATCATTTTCGAACAAGTTTTCAGGAATATCGATGACGTTCTCCGCAAAGAGGCGGCTGCTCCACCGAACTCGGCTACACCGAGCAGACCTCCTGGGCCTCTTCCTCAAATATCTGGATGGTCTCGAGCAAGGCAAAGGCACTGAAGTCGCCCTCCAGCACAGAAAATAAGGCTTGTTCTTCCTCTAGCATTCCATAACTTCCCGCGGAATGAATATTCATGAAAGACATAGCCGAGTAGGTCTTATTGTTAGTCAAACTAAAAGTCGAGGACTTCGAGGAAAATACTCAAACCGGGAAAATCAGCCGATTGCTCAGCAACACTTGAACATTTG
>CAVRAJ010000008.1:0-270893 GCA_963718945.1 uncultured Acidobacteriota bacterium
GTCAGTATTTTTGTCCCGCTGCGGTTTACGAAATGGCGAAGGATTCCACCGGCGCCCTAAAACTAAAAATCAACGCCGCCAACTGCGTCCACTGCAAAACCTGCGACATCGCCGATCCCTACCAAATTATCGACTGGGTCGTCCCCGAAGGCGGCGGGGGCCCCAACTACGAAGGCATGTAGCTCTCTTACTCAATCCAAAGCCGGTAATTCCCGCGGCCCGCGGGTCAATTCGGCAACAATCCGTAAACATCTATCTCTCCAAACACCGTTCCGCTTCCATTTGTGTTGTCGTTTCCGCGCGTGCCCACGTACACTTTTCCATTCGCCACCGTTGGCACCGTAAACTTTACGGCGTTCCCTGCTTGATCCCGGTTTCCTGCCGCCGTCGAGCTGTTCCACAACTCGGTTCCAATGTTCGTTGCGTCATACGCGTGCAAAATCATGGGCCCCGCACTCTGACCGCCGCCGGTGTTCGACCCGTACTTGCCGGAATCCATCGCCCACACGATCCCATTACTTGTGCCAGACGCTGATACCGACGGTGAAGCGCCCGGAAAACCAAACGTACCCGTCGACTGCGACGGTTGCGCCGCATTGAATTGTCCTGTCGTGGTATTGAACGCGAATGATTTCAAGGGTCCGCCGGCGCCTGCCACGTAAAGTACATTGTTATAGAACGCGGCTGTCGAAAAGATTCCGTTCCCCACGGAGAATTTTTGCACCGCGTTGGAATCGGCCGGCGTCGCGTTCCCTCCATACCCGCCCAAATTGTCGCGGTCCAGCAAAAAGAAGTTGCCTTCCTTCCCGCCGCCAATCACCAGGTGCTGGTGTGGCGCGGTCGCCGGCTGGTCCACCAGAACGGCCGCCCCGCCCGATCCGTGATCCGCATCGTTGCCCTCCAAATTCTGCTGGTCCGCCGGCGTGAAATATCCAGTCACGGTCAGGCCGCCCGATGTGCTCAGCTTAACCGTGCTGTCTCCGTAATCCGAGCCGCCGGAATTTGCATCGAACGTCCCATTGCCCGTCAAAAAATACAAATTGCCCGAGGCGTCCGCCGCAGGCGCGCCCCCGCCCATCCAAATCCCCGCGTCGCTTCCATTTGGATTGGCATTGAACATCGCCACTTGCAGGAGCGTCGATTTGTCGTAGCCGATAACCCATCCGTGGTAGGGCGTGTTGTCTCCGTGCGATGCCCACGTCACGTACACAACTCCGTTCACCAGCGCCAGTCCCGGCCGCTGATTTTGCCGCAGCGTATTGAATGCCACATTGCCGCCGGAAGAACCGTCACCCGTGCCGGGAACGCTGATCGCCGATGTGATATTCACCGGCCCTCCAAATTTCTCGCTTCCATCGGTCAAGCTCAACGCGTGCAACCGCTGAAAGCACGAAGTCGCCGGCGTGCAGTCCGTCCCGTTCGTCTTGCTCTTGCTAATCACGTAAATCGTGCTCGACGCGAGATCGATCACAGGCGTCCCGATGATCCCGATATCCGGATAGATATCACCCGTGTTCACGTCCGAATGCGATACGAATGTCTCGCCGCTTCCCATCAGCGAGGTGCTCCAGTACGTCACGCACGGGCTGGTGTCCGCGTCGAACGCATAAACGGTGTTGTGCACCGTCGCCGCAAGAACCACATTGTGCGTCCCGCCATGGATGCTCAAATTCGCCACCCACAGCGGCTGTGCATAAATGGCTCCGTCGGCTGCGCACGAGAACAATTTTCCGAATGTCGCCGGCGCGACGGTTCCCGTTGTCAGGGCGTATTCTCGTGAATTCACGCCATCGCGCGAGAGGTCGTTGTGATACGTGGTGACGCCGCTCAAATCCGTCACGCCGAGGATGGCCGACGCCGATTTCGTATCGTCGGCTTTGCTTGTCGCCGTGACTGTGACCGTCTCCGCGCTCGTTGACGAAAATGTCGCTCCCATCGCTGTCTGTCCCGTCAGCGTTCCACCCGTCGTGCTCCACGTCACTCCCGCTGCCCCCACGTCGTTGGTCACTATTGCCGTGAACGCCAGGGTCTGCGAAATCGTAACTCCGCCTCTTTTCGGACTGATCGTAACGCTGATGTTGCCCCCCGCCGGAGTCGAAGCGGTGGCCGCATTCGAGTACCCGCTGTTATTCCCCGCGGCGTCGTTTGCCCGCACGCGGTAAGAATAGGAAGTAGAAGCCGTCAGTCCAGTGTCGTTGAACGTAGTGGTTGCGGGCGTGGCAATTTGCGCAAAATTCGCGCAAGCCGCCCCTGGGCATCTCTCCACTTTGTACCCGGTCACTCCCACGTTGTCTGTCGAAGCCGTCCACGATAAATTGATCTGCGAAACCGATGCTGCTGTGGCCGTCAAATTTGTCGGCGCCGCCGGCGGCATAGTGTCCGCCACCGCCATAGTCGTTGCACTGGTTGTGCTCGAATACCCGCCGTTGTTTCCCGCAGCGTCGTTTGCCCGCACGCGGTAAGAATAGGAAGTGGACGCCGTCAATCCCGTGTCGTCAAAAGTTGTAGTGGTTGGCGTGGCAATCTGCGCAAAATTCGCGCATCCCGCACCCGAGCATCGCTCCACCTTGTACTCCGTCACTCCAACGTTGTCCGTCGAGCTCATCCAGGTGAGATTGATTTGCGCAGCGGAGGCCGCCGTTGCCACAAGGTTCGCCGGCACCGTCGGCGGGGTCTTGTCTGGCGCGGGCAAGGAAGAGGAACCTCGCAGGCCGTCGCATCCAGTGAGCAGCAGCGCGCAAATGGCCGCGAACTGAATCAAATGGAGACGCTTGTTAACAACTCGGTTTGCGATGCCCCTGTTCATAGAAGACTCCAAATGGAATTCCGCCACGCTCAAGAATTTGTTGGAGGTCGCCTGGGGGGCTGGGGAAGAGGCCATCCTCATCTACAAAAGTATCACGCTCGCATGACCGGCGGAACATTACGATGGGGCAGATTGGACACTGAACTCTGGGACAGGAAGGCAATTCGCCGGGAAAGGCAACCGGGCAATCTTAGCGCGTTCGCTTACCCGCCTTTCGACCATAGCCTGCGAAAGAACGACCGCACCCGATCCACTACCGAACCCTGCGCTGATGGAGGTTGCGTATTCTTCGGCGCAGTCACGATAGGAGCTGGCCGTGCCGCTGCAGCTTCAGCTACCGGCTCCCCTTCCACCCGTCCTTGAAATATCAGCGTCGGCCGCACGCGCACCCGCCGCACAATGACCATGAGGCTCGGGTCCGGCTCCGGCTGCACTCTCGCATTCGCATCAAATCTCAGTGGCGGCATATCCACCTGGTAGATTGGTTCTTCCTTCGTCGCCGGTTTTTCGCTCGCCGCCGTTGACGGCGCATCGCTGGAATCTTGCGCCGTTTCGCCTTTCGCGGTTTCCTGCGCTGTCGCGGAGATGCCATTTCCCAGCGGTGACACAACGGGAGCCTTCGCGATCTGCAAATCACAATTGCAGTGCCCCGCTCCGTTGCTCAGTGCGTCGATCTGGCCGTTCGCCAGCATCACGTCTTCACCCTGCGGCACGATCACGCTTCGTCCGCTAAGCTGTTGCTCCACGCGTATCGCCCCGCGATACGTTCGAATGCACATCAAACCGGGGTTCTCGAACCCCACAAGAATCTCTCTCGGGTCATCCCCGATCGCCACCGTCTGCGCCTGAATCTGCGCGGTGTACACGGTTAGCGCGGGTTCCTGCTCCAGCCGCGCATGAATCGCTCCGCTCTCCAGCGCCACCGTCAGCGATGCGCCCGATTTCAGAACCGAAAGATGTGCCGGCCCGCAAATCGAAATCTGTCCCCCTTCGACAAGGCTAATCCGCGCTACGCCGGACTTCACGCGTACGTCGCTGCCGCTCCGCAAAATTGTTTTCACCTGTCCGCCAACTACTTCCACGCTCATCGGCCCTGTTACGGAGATGTCTTCGCCCTCGATTAGGCCGACGGCATCGCCCGCCGGCTGATCCGGAGTCCCAGCAGTCGCAACAAACGCCGCTAAGCAAAGCATCGCGCACACGCCGCCCAAGAGTCGCCCGCGTTGCCGCCATCCACGCCCGTGCGCTCGAATCAGCACTCCTAATTCGTCTCCTTCAACCTCGCCAAGAAACTCTCGCCTATACTATATGTCACGCTGCCTTCTCTTAGGCGCATCCGATAACCATGACCACACCCGGCTCAACCGGCACGGCATTGCCCGATCCCGCCCAGGATCGCGCCGAAAATATCTCACCGGATCTTGTCGGCACGCATTACGACACTCGTCTCCCCGATCTACCCTGGTCCCGCCGCGTCCAAATCCCCTTCATCGCCGCCGCGGTTTACAGTGTGATTCGCATTCTCGGACCCACGTTGCGTTACGAAGTTCTCGGCTGGCAAAACGCCGAGCGCGTCCACGCTTCAGGCAAGCGCTGCATCTGGGCCTTCTGGCACCGCATCATCATTCCTATTGTTTGGTGGCATCGCCATCACGGCGTCGTCGTGATGAACACCACGGCCTTCGACGGCCAGTGGACTCGCAAAGTGATCGAATGGCTCGGCTTCGGCACGGCCCAGGGAAGTTCTTCACGCGGTGGCTTGCGCGGTCTCGCGGTCATGGCGCGCCGCCTCGAAGAAGGCGTCGATTGCGCTTTCACCATCGATGGCCCGCGCGGCCCTCGTTACGTCGCCAAGCCCGGCCCCGTCATGCTCGCCAGAAAAACCGGCTGCCCCGTGCTCGTCTTCCACATCGGCGTCAATCGCGGAAAAACTTTCGAAAAAACCTGGGATCACTTCCTGCTGCCCGCCCCGTTCGCCCGCGCCGTCATCCTCTTCGCCCCGCCCATCTACGTCCCGCCCGATGCCAACGCCGCCGTCCTCGAATCCAAACACGCGGAGATGCAGCACGAACTGGAACGCGTCCGCGACATCGCCGAATCCTGGTTTTCTCTTAGCGAATCAGACCGTCAAAACTTCCGCGCCGAATTTTCAAAATAGCAGGACAGATATTCCTGGCTGTTTTCTTCTTATCTGTATTTTGTTCTAGTCTGCCTCTGGTCTTTGTGCCAGTTCAAATGGCAGAAACCGGCGTTCCCGCTGGCTTCATGTTTCCTATCCCCCACTCAATTCCCAGACCGCTCTCCCAATTTCACCGGCACATCCAGCTTCTTCCCGCCCCGATACACCGTCACGCTCACCGTATCCCCCGGCCTCTTGCGGTTCAAAACCAGATTCATATCCGATTGATCCGCGATTTTCTGACCGTCAATCGCCACGATCACGTCCCCGCCGATCGTGATTCGCTGCATCCCTGCAAGCGCTTGCTGGTTTCCGCCGTGCAATCCCGCCGCCGCCGCCGGCCCGCCCTGCTTCGCTTCTTCGATCAGCAATCCTTCCTGCACCGGCAGATCAAGCGCCTCTGAAAGCCATCCGCCCACCGAAAGCGTTTGCACTCCCAGATATGCTTCGCGCACTCTTCCTTCCGTCATCAAATCGTGCGCGATTCTTTTCGCTGTATTCACCGGAATCGCGAACCCAATTCCCGCCGTCGTCCCGCTTGGCGTGTAAATCGCCGAGTTGATCCCGATCACCTCGCCATGCGAATCCAGCAGCGGCCCGCCCGAATTTCCTCGATTGATCGCCGCATCCGTTTGAACGGCCTCATCAATAAAAGTCGTCTGGCTCGTCTGCACCGTCCGCCCCAAAGCGCTAACCACTCCCGTCGTCAACGTGCTCTGAAACCCGAATGGGTTCCCGATCGCCAAAACTTTTTGTCCGACTTGCAACTTCGATGAATCCCCAAGCGTCAGCGCCTCCAACTTCTTGCCTTTCGGGTCGATTTTGACCAGCGCTACGTCGTTCCGCTGATCTGCACCAATAAACTTCGCCGGATACCGCGATTTGTCTCCAAGCACCACTTCGATGGATTGCGCTTCCTGCACTACGTGAAAATTCGTCAAAACGTATCCTCGCGGATCAATCACGAAACCCGACCCCGCTCCTTCCACCGGCACCGGGTCCATGAAAAAATCATACTCCGTCGCTTTCGTCAAAATGTTGGCCACCGCCGGCGCTACCTCCCGGTAAACCCGGACGTTGATGGACTCCTCGTCGGTCAGCCCCGCGTCCCGCGCGGCAACTTCTGTTGCACCAGCAGGTTCCCCGGCTATGGGCAGCGCTTCCACCTTTCTCGGCTGCCGTTGTCCCCATCGTCCTCCAGCCCAATACGCCCCGGAAATCAGCACCACCGCCACAATCGCCAATCGCACCGCATTCGACATTTTTCCCGCGCTCATCTCTAAAATCCTTCCCCGACCTCAGCTAAATCCAACGATACCACACGAAATTTCCCGCCCGGGATCTGTAGTGACGGGTCTTTAGACCCGCTCTTATTTATTGTCTCTTATCTCTTTTCTTCACTTCTCTCCTCTTAGACGCTCCCCGCTGTTCCTCGCCTCAACCTCTGCGCCAACTCCTCCACCGCCCGCCGCGTCTCCTTCATCGTCGCCGAGCAATCAATGCTCTCCGTCGCGTATCGCAGCTTTTCCTCCACGGGCATTTGTGCCGCAATCCTCCGTCGCGCCTCGACCTCGTTCAACCCACGCGCCAATAATCGCTCTATCTGCTGCTCCGGCCTACACCATGCCACCACCAATCCATCCAAATTTTTCTGATATCCCGCTTCCACAAGCAGAGCAGCCTCGACAAACGCCGCATCCCGAACCCCGCCGTTTTCCCATTCCCCAAACTGTCGGACAATCTCCTCTTCCACCCGCGGATGCACAATAGCGTTCAGTCGTTCCAGTCTCCCTCGGTCCGCGAATGCCACCGCCGCCAGCTTTCCCCGATCGATCTGCCCCGATTCCTCCAAAATGCCACTCCCAAATTCGCGCACAATCTCCTCGTAAGCTCGCTGCCCCGGCTCGATTACAGCATGCCCCACCGCGTCCGCATCAATCACGTTAAATCCCAGTTCGCGCAAAATCCCCGCAACGGCGCTTTTGCCGCTCGCGATGCCGCCAGTAATTCCGAGGCGCTTCATTCTATGTTTTATCGTCCGCTCGCGCCGGATGGCCCGCCCGCCGAAATCGTCCGCGGAATAGTCTTCGCCCGCCGCATTCGCGCTGCCTTCACCGTGTTGCTCATCAACATCGTAATCGTCATCGGCCCCACGCCCCCGGGAACGGGTGTCAACGCCCCCGCCACATTCACCGCGTCCGGATGCACATCGCCTACCAACGCATTTCCCTTAGCCCTGAATTTTTCCAGCCGCGCCGGAAAATTCCGAAACAACCGCTCCGCCTCCGCCGCGTCCGTCACGCGATTCGTGCCTACGTCAATCACCGCCGCTCCCGGCCGAATCCAATCCGCCTGCACAAAGCCCGCCTTCCCCATCGCAGCCACCACGATATCCGCGCCGCGCACCACGTCCGCCAAATTCTTCGTCTTCGAATGGCAAATCGTCACCGTCGCATTCGCATGCAACAAGAGCAGCGCCATCGGCTTGCCCACAATATCGCTCCGCCCCAAAACCACTGCGTTCGCGCCCTCAATCGCAATTTCATTCCGGCGCAAAATCTCCATACACCCCGCAGGCGTACAAGCCACCAGCCCCGGCCTCCCGCTAACCAACCTCCCCAAATTCACGGGATGAAACCCATCCACATCCTTCGCCGGATCCACCGCTTCCAGCACTCTCTTGGTATCCACCTGCGCAGGCAAAGGCAACTGAATCAGAATCCCATCCGTGTCGTTATCTTTGTTCAGGTCCTCCACAATCGCCAGCATTCCCATCGTGCTCACGCTTGCGTTTGGCGTCAAAAGCCCGCTCCCCATCCCCAACTGCTCGCAAGCCGCAATCTTGCTCTTCACATAAAGCTGCGACGCCGGATTCTCCCCCACCAAAACCGCCGCCAGCCCCGGCCGTATCCCCGCCGAAGAAAGTATCGCCACCTCGTCCTTCAACTCCCCAAACATCGCATCCCGTATCTTCGCCCCATCCAATATCTTCGCCGTCATTCGAACCTCGTCCTTGATTCTGTCCATCCAGTCCAATGCATCAAATTGTCCCCCACTTCGCCTCTCTCTGTCACGCCAGCTATATCCAACGTGGTCGGGCCCTGCCGTGCCAAGACTAACCAGGTTCTCTGGATCTGACAAAGTGTGCTAGATTTCCGGTTAATGCGAATCATTTCGCCTGTATTCGGTTTGCTCGTTTTTGCCAGCGCTGGCTGCGGCTTGATCGTCAATGGCTCTTCCATGGACCAGGCGAAGGCTCAAAGCGTCAGCGATTCTTACATGTCTAATTTGGTTGCCGACCGTGTAGATCTCGCCTTAGACAAAATGGGGCCTGAGTTCCTTGAGGCCGCTGGCGGGAAGACGAAGGCCGAAGCGGGACTTCGGAATTTATTTGATTATTGTGGCCGCCCTCTTGAAAGCGAATTAAGGCATGAAGAAACAGGAAGCTTTATGTATGCAGACGGACGAACAGTGCCTATGCGTGCGTTCTTTTATTCCGGGAAGACCACTCAGCACCCGAAGGGCGTTTGTTTCTTTGCTGTTAGGGTGGTGCCTGCTCCAGATCGGATGAAGGTCGTGAACTTTGGTCCTTTGAAACTCATAGCTGGAAAACTACCCGAATGGGCCCGTTGAACTAAATTGCTTCGGCGATCCGGCCCGGCGTCTCTGCGTTATCTTTTTCCTACCTCCCGCTCCACACCGTATAATCTCGTCCATGTCTTCTGTTCCTTCATCCCCGCAACCCTCCCCCCACCTGCGCATCCACTCCATCAACATCTACGTCCGCGACCAGGACCGCAGCCTCCGCTTCTACGTCGACCAACTCGGCTTCCACCTCGCCTACGACGCCAAACTCCAATCCGGCGAACGCCTCGTCGCCGTAGCTCCACCGGACGGTTCCGCGGTGCTCTCGCTCATCTCACCCAAGCCAGACTCGCAAGACTTCAAACTCATCGGCCGCTCCACGCGCCTAACCCTGATCACCGAAGACGTCCTCGCCAAATACCAGGAGTGGTCCAAGCGTGGCGTTCGCTTCCAACACACTCCCCGCCTCCGCCGCATCAAATACGACCCCGAGACGCGCACCGTCCGTCCCGCTATTGAGTCGCCTCTCCTCGGCGAAGAAACTCCCATCTGGGGCGGCGTCTCCACCCGCTTCCGCGACATCGACGGAAACACGTTCTCTTTGGTCAGCTTCGACGAGGTCACCCACGCTCTCGAAGCCCAGCGCCGCGGCGCCGCCGCAAAGCTTGAACTCGAACGCCGCGCCGCCCAGGAACTTGAGATTGCGAGTGAAGTCCAATGCCGCTTTTTTCCGCAAATCCGCCCACCCATCCACGCGCTCGATTATGCCGGCCACTGCTTCCCAGCACGCGCCGTAGGCGGCGATTACTACGATTTTCTCGACCTCGGCCTCGGTCGTTTCGGCCTGGTCATCGGCGACGTTTCCGGCAAAGGCATCGCCGCCGCTCTCCTCATGGCCAATCTACAAGCTAATCTGCGCAGCCAGTGCTCCATCGCGCAAGATTGCCTGGAAAATATTCTTCGCGTCGTCAACCAGTTTTTCTCGCAAAACACTCCCGACGGCGCATTCGCTACTCTTTTCTTCGCCGACTACCACGTCCCCACCGGCCGCCTCCGCTATATAAATTGTGGCCATCCTCCCCCGCTCATCCTCCGCTGCGACGATTCGATCGATCGCCTCGACCCCACTGCCACCGTCCTCGGCATTTTCAAAAAGTGGGACTGCGAATTAGGCGTACGCACCATCCACCCAGGCGACACCCTGGTCCTCTACACCGACGGCATCACCGAATCCTTCAACGAAAACAATGAAAGCCGCGACGAGTTCGGCGAAGACCGCCTAATCGCCTCCCTCCGCCGTCATCGCGCCCAGCCCTCCCAATCCCTCCTAGAAAACATCGTCGCCGACGTCCGCCAATTCTCTCCCCATGAGCAATACGACGACATCACCCTCATCATCGCCAAATCCGCCGCCCTGTAGCCTGCACACGCCTCCGCCCCGGTCCGCACAAACCGCCAGACACAAATCCGGCAGCACTCCGCGCCTTCACTCCATGATTTTGGAAAATGAAATTTTGTCGGTCGCCCTGACCCTACGCTCGCGTCACAATCTCTTCCACCGCGCCGCAAAACCGGTCAATCTCTTCCGTCGAAGTGTAAACATTCGAGCTAACTCGAATTCCGCTGATCCCCGGCGATACAATTGGCACCACAAAAATGTTGTGCTTGGCCAGCAGCGCCTCACTCAGCTTTCCCGGCTCGATCGTATCGAAGTGAATCGTTCCAAACGCCCCGGAAAGATCCGGCTCCAAGCCAACCAGCACCTTCGCCCCAGAAACGTTTCCCAATCGTTCCGCCCAGCGATTCTTCAAATATCGCAACCGCGCGAATTTCCGTTCGTCGCCCATCTGCTCGTGAAACTCGAGCGCCTGCAAAATAGCGTTGTGCAAGGCCGCCGGGTGCGTCCCGATTTCTTCGTACTTGCGGATGTTTTTGTCCATCGAAGGCGGCGCCGCCATCAGCGCCCAGTGTTTTTCGATGCGGTCTTTACGTACGTAAAGCATGCCGGTCCCGATCGGCGCCGAAAGCCACTTGTGCAAACTCGACCCATAAAAATCGCAGTCCACATCGGTGAACTTGAACGGTACATGCGCAAACGCGTGCGCTCCGTCCACGATGCTGATGATTCCTCGTTCCCGCGCCAAAGCGCAAATCTCTTTAATCGGGAAAATCTGCCCCGTCATAAACACTACGTGCGACAAATGAATAACGCGCGTGCGCGGCGTGATCGCCTGTTCGAACAAGTTCACCAGATCATTCGGGCTCTTCACCGGCACGCCGAAGTCCGCCTGCTTCAGCACAATTTTTTCCCGCCGCTCGCGCTGCTGCCACGTCGTGATCATCCGCGGATAATCCTGGCTCGTCGTCAGCACTTCGTCGCCCGGCGCCATGTCAATCCCAAACTGCGCGATCTGCAGGGATTCGCTCGCGTTCCGCGTGATCGCAATGCACTCCGGGTCGGTGCTCCACAGGCTGGCGAGCTTTTTCCGCACGTCTTCGACCTTCGGCTCCAGGTCGTGCCACATGCGGTAAGCCGGCAACCGGTTGCTGTACCGTATCGCTTCAATCTCCGCTTCCAGTACGGAAGTCGGCGCCGGCGCCACCCCGCCGTTGTTCAGGTTCAGGATCTCCGGATCGCGCACGTACGCGCTCCGAATCCCCGCCCAGAATTTTTCATCGCTCGCTACATCTTCCGGCGGCACATGCGCGTACGCCCGGTTCAGCATCCCGGCCACCACCAGCGCCTCCGCCCCCAGCAAGAAATTGCGTCGGTTCATTTGGTTTTGCATGTCCGTAAACTCCCACCATCCGCCCCGAATTGCAAGCAAACTTTACGCAAAAAGGCCATGCCATCGAACCGACAATCAAAACCATCACGCCGACATCGTGGGGCCTGCTTCATGAGCGGCTGTCGAGTGAAATCGTCCAGGATCAGCTAGACATCACCGTGCAATGTTAAGCTGTGCAGAATGAATGAGCAGCAGCGCGAATCGCGCACCGAATGGAACTCGTCCGTTTGAATGATTGAGTTCTCCCGTGAAGTGTGTCCATTTACGAATCGTGACCACACCTGCAACAATTCCACACGTTTCGGAACGGCGTATTGGATATTCTCTCGTCTAACGGCAGCGTGGGGCCAATGGGGGAAATGCCCATTCTCGGCAGCTACGAAGAAACCAACGATGATTGGCACGGTAGCGATCCAAATCCTGAAATCTCAGAACAATCCCTCCACCGGAACAAAAGACTCTTCCGGTCCCGCGTCTCAACCCGCGCCGTCGAACACTCCCACTTCGACCGAGTCCGGCACTCCCCAATCACCACGCGATTACTACAGCATGCGCACCTGAACGCACTCGGCAAATGATCCACAATCCACATCGACCCCGTTCAATGGTGCTCAGAGACGCCCAGGACATTTCCGTCCGGGTCCTTGAACCACGCCACTTTGCTGCCGCCCGGCGCGGTCCAGATTCCGCGTTCCTTGTCTTGAACGAACGGATATTTATCAAACACGACGCCGCGCTTCGTCAGCCAGTCGACCATCGCTTCGATGTCGTCCACCTGCCAGCCCAGCACCGTGCTCTGCAGCGGAATAAACGCCGGCACCTTCACGATCCGGATCATGCTCTTGCCCGCCTGCATCACCAACGCAAACTGATCCAGGCTCACAAACTCGAATCCCAGATTTCCTTCGTAAAAGGCACGCGCCTTGTCGTAGTCCTTGGTAAGAATGAAGCCAACCATGTTCATGGACGCCAGCATTTTGTTCCCTCCTGATCGGGACGTTTCGACTCTGAGGAATAGCACTTGTTGCCGCAGTTTTCTTTCGCTATTGTGACAACAAATGTCTGAAAAGTGCCACAGCATCCTCCTGGACTCGCGAGGCCGCCCGCTCGCGCAAGTCGCCAGTGTCTCCGCCGATCTCGCGGATGCCTACACGATCCCCGAGCATTTCCACCCCGAGGATCAACTGATCTTCGCCTCGAAAGGCGTCATGACTCTTCGCACCGGCCAGGGTATATGGGTAGTCCCGCCTATGCGCGCCGTCTGGATTCCTTCGCAGACGCCGCACTCGGTCACCATGTCAGGTCCGGTCTCGATGCGTACTCTGTATTTCCTTCCAGGATTGGTCAGAGGACTCTCTCAGAAATGTTTTGTCATGAACGTGACACCGCTTTTGAGAGAGCTGATTCTTCACGCTTGCACATTCAAAAAACTCAACAAAAAAGCTCCGGTTCAAAAAAGAATTCTCGAAATCATTGTCGACCAGTTGCAAGCCGTTCATTCCATTCCTCTGCAGCTTCCTCATCCGAGGGACTCGCGAGCAATGCGAATTGTCCGAGCCTTGCTTGCCAATCCCGGCGAGCGAACGACCCTGACAAAGCTCTGCAAGGATTGCGGAGCCAGCAAGAGAACAATCGAGCGAGTCTTTCTCGCCGAGACGAAAATGACGTTCGGCAAATGGCGCCAGCAACTGCGACTGCTGCACGCCCTGCAATTGCTGGCCTCCGGAGAGAAAGTAACGGGAACGGCCTTGGACACCGGTTATTGCAGCCCAAGCGCGTTCATCTCCATGTTCAAAAAACAGCTTGGTGCAACCCCAACTCGCTATTTCCAAAGTTGGAGCGCAAACGGTGAGGTTGCGAGGGCAAGCGCTAATGGGCACTAAAGAATTCAGCGCAGCAACGAAGAAGGGAACCAATGCATGAGCCTATTCGGAGAATTGGGCACGCGGAAGGAGCTGGAAAATAAAGCCAGGGCCGAAGGGCGTTTGCCGCCGGGGCAGTCGCTCACGCTGAAGTGGCCGGTTCTCCATTACGGCAGCATCCCGCATTTCGATCCGGCCAAATGGGACTTCCAGATTTCCGGCGAAGTCGAAGAGCCGAAGCGACTGAACTGGAACGATTTTCGCGGGCTGCCGCAAACCGAAACCATGTCGGACTTCCATTGCGTCACGCGCTGGAGCCGCCTCGACAATCACTGGAAGGGCGTGCTTTTCACCGACATGATGAAGCTCGTCAAGCCAAAGCCTGTGGCAGAGTTCGCATCGATTCTCGCCGAAGAAGGCTACACAGCAAACGTGCCTCTCGAAGACCTGCTCAAGCCCAACGTGCTTTTTGCTTTCGAGCATGACGGCGAGACCCTCACCGCCGAACATGGCGGCCCGCTGCGCCTCATCGTCCCGCATCTCTATGCCTGGAAAAGCGTCAAGTGGGTCCGCGGCTTCGTGCTTCTCGATCACGATCGTCTCGGCTTCTGGGAACGCAACGGCTATCACGCCTACGGCGATCCCTGGAAAGAGCAGCGCTACTCTGGCCGCTGAACGGAAAGTAGGCCAGGCTAGTGAGGATCTAGGGATGGGAAATGTTCGATAGCTCTGATAGCCAGGCGGCGGCGCCTAAATTTGTCCCCGAATTGACATGTGTCTCGCCCTTCTGGAATCATCCCAGGACTGTTGCCCTGGTTTCCCGTGGATGGCATGACACTTCCGAAGCGCACATTTGTATCACCCGGCAGTTGCAGAGCCTTTTTGCAGAGTAACGCTGAGAGGAATTGAGAAATGGCGGCCGGTATCCGCACAAAGGATTTGCGCAAAGTCTATAACTCGCCGCCGCCGCTCGCGGCCGGCTCGGGCGGAGTTACCTTCGCCGCCAAACGCAGCAAAGGAAAGCAGCCAAAACCGGAAATTATCGCGCTGAACGGGATTTCTCTCGATGTCCACCCGGGAGAAATCTTCTGCCTGCTCGGGCCCAATGGCGCGGGAAAATCCACCACGGTCGGCATTCTCACGACGCGCGTCCGCCCCACCGCCGGCCAAGCCTGGATTGGTGAGCACGAGGTCTGGCAGGAGCAAACCGCCGTCAAACGCCTGATTGGCGTCGTAGCCCAGCGCCCCAACCTCGATTTTTCTTTGACGGCTCGCGAAATCCTGGCATTTCACGGAGCCTATTTTGGCCTCAGTTCGCAGGAACGCAATAAACGCGCGGAATTTCTTCTCGAGCGTTTCAAGCTGACCGACCGCGCCGATCACATCGTGCGTGGATTTTCCGGCGGCATGATGCAACGGCTCTCGATCGCGCGCGCCATGATGCACGATCCGCAAGTGCTTTTCCTGGACGAACCAAGTTCCGGCTTGGATCCACAGACTCGCTTGCTTCTCTGGGAAATCATCCGCGAATACAACCAAAGCGGTAAAACGGTTCTCCTGACTACTCACAACATGGAAGAAGCCGACGCACTCTGCCAGCGCCTCGCCATCGTGGATCACGGCCAAGTCATCGCTCTCGGAACGCCGCGAGAGTTGAAGTCTTCCGTGCCCGGCGGCTACTTGCTGCGCCTCCGCTTTGGCCGCCACTCGCCAGAGCTCTTGCAGCGTCTTCAGGCTTTGGCAGGCGTTCGTGAAGTGCGTGCCACGGAAAACAACGGCGCCGATGTTTACGCCGACCGCGGCGGCTCGCTCGTTTCGGAAGTAGCGAATCTCGCGCTCGCGGCCGGCGTCGAATTGTCCGATGTGCACATCTCCGAGCCCAGCCTCGAAAATCTTTTTCTGCACCACACCGGCAGGAGTTTGCGCGAATGAACTACAAGGCCTTCATGGCGATGCTGGCGCGCGACGCGCGCGTCGCCCGGCGCGGTATCGTGGCGATCCTGCTGCAAACTTTTCTGCAGCCGCTGATGTTCGTGTTTATTTTCGGCCGCGTGATGGTTGGCAGTGGCTACATGCCGCCCGAGTACAAGAGTCTGCTCCTTCCGGGCATCATGGCGCTGTGCATGGTCGGCACGGGCATCTGGGCGGTCGCCATGCCGCTCATTGGAGAGTTTCAGTTCACGCGCGAAATCGAGGACCGCCTGCTCGCTCCCATGGATATTTCCTGGGTCGCGATTGAGAAAGTTGTCGCCGGCACTTTGCAAGCTCTTGCCGCAGGGATCATGGTCATTCCGGCTGCGTGGCTGTTGCTCCGGCCCGGCGTGGACTTGAGTCTCCACAGGCCGCTGCTCTTTGCCGTAATGGCGCTGCTCGTGGCGATCTTTTCCGCGTGCGGCGGTCTGGCGCTCGGCTGCAGCGTCGAGCAGACGCACATCGGCCTGATGTTTGCCCTGGTTGTGGCGCCGATGATTTTTTTCGGCTGCACATATTATCCATGGAGCGCCCTGAAGAATTTTCCAATCGTGCAGAAAGTCGTGCTGATAAATCCGCTCGTCTATGCAAGCGAAGGCCTGCGAGCAACGCTGGTGCCGCAATTTCCGCATCTGTCCCTGCCGGCTATTTTCGCTGGACTGATCGGTTTCAACGCGCTGCTATTGATCGTCGGTCTGAGGCAGTTCCACAAGAAAGCGGTCAGCTAGCCGCGCGGAACAAATCGTGTTGAGGAAAAACATGAAAAACGACGTTGTTCCAGCGCCGGAGAAATATCTTTCCGACGCGGTAGAGAATGCCTAGCGCCAACGAAAGAGCTTCAGCGCCAAAACGAAGCAGACGAGCAGCCACGCTCCGAGCACGCCCATCTGCGGCCACAACTGCACAAGGTTCGTGCCCTTGCAGCATGTTTGCGCGCAATGCATCGATAGCCGCAGTTAATGGAAGCGCTTTGATAAGAGGCTGCACGACATCCGGAAATCTCTGCGCGGAGAAAAACACGCCGGATGCAATCCACATGGGAAGCATGACGGCGTTCATCAAGCCCGAAGCCGCTTCAATGGTCTTGGCGCGAGATGCAAGCAGCAGCCCCAGCGCGCTGAAGGACAGCGAGCCTAGAAGACATACCACGCTCAAGTCCAGCAAAGATCCGCGCACCGGCACGTGAAAGATCCAGACGCCGAATCCGAGCACGATGCCGACTTCCAGAACGAGCATCAGGATGCGCGAGAACAAGTACGAGAGCATGAAGTACTGTTTCGGCATGGGAGTTGCGACCAGGCGCTTCAAGAGCCTCTTCCGTCGCGCGTCCACGATCGTGAAGCCCATGCCCCAAATCGCGCTGCCCATCAGATTCATTCCCAGCAAGCCGGGGATGAGGAAATCGATGTAGCGCGAACCAGGCTCACGCATGAAGTTATCGCTGGCGGCAATGGGATCGACGCGGCCGGCGGCTTGCTGCACGGCGCGATTTGCCAGCATGCGCGCGGTGCGGCCCTCGGGATTTGTATCGTCATAGCGATAGATGACGGAGCCGTCCGCGCCAGGCACCGCGAGCAACGCCACTTTGCCGGTTCGCAAAGCGTCCTCGGCGGATTGCATGTCGAACTGCTGCACGGAAAGAAGCTTTTCCTTCCCGAGCGACCTCGTCAGTTCCGGCGTGACCGTGGCGATCTTCAGGACCTCCGCGGGACGGTTGCGAAACGCGATGCCCAGGCCCGCGGCGAGAAGGATGGGAAACACGAAGATCCAGAAAAGCGCTTCGGGTTCGCGGAGTGTTTCGCGGAAGCGCACGAGCGTCAATTGCACGAGCGCGTGATCCGCGAAAGCCTTGCCGCGAGGAGCCTTCCGCTCTGCTTCGCGCGCGCGAACATTGGGGATTGCGGTAGTTTCACTCATCGCGCAAATGGCGTCCCGTCAGAGAGACGAACACATCCTCCAAAGTTGCGGAATGGGTGCTCAGCTCCGTGAGCGGAATATTCTGGCGGGTGAGCTCGGCGAGCAACGCCGGCACGGCAAGATGGAGCTCCGTTACTTGCATTTCTACCGTGCCATTTTCGGTTCGAACGTCGCGGACGCCCTCGATGCGGCGGAGCGCGGGGACATCGAGGGCATTCGAATTGGCGCCGGCGGAAAACGCGACCAAGTGCTCCGCGCAGATGGAGGCGATCAATTCGCGCGGCGTACCGAGAGCGATTTGTTTGCCATTATCCATGATGGCGACGCGCTCGCAGAGGCGTTCCGCTTCGTCCATGTAGTGCGTGGTGAGAAGGATGGTGCGGCCGGAAGATTTGAACTGCTCGATCAATTCCCAAAGCTGGCGGCGGGCCTGGGGGTCGAGGCCGGTGGTGGGCTCATCAAGAAAAAGGAAATCGGGATCGCCCACGAGCGCGCAGGCCAGAGCTAGCCGCTGCTTCTGACCGCCGGAAAGATTGCCGACGCGGGAATCTTTTTTTTCCTCGAGTTGCACGAGCGCGATGGCTTCGGAGGCGCCCGGTCCTTGCTCAAAGAAGCTGCGGAACAAACGAAGAGTCTCAAAGACGGTCAGTTTTTCGGAGAGCTGCGTATCCTGCAACTGAATGCCGAGCCGTTGACGCAGTTGCTTGGCATCGGAATTCCAATGCATGCCGAGAAGTTCCACGTCGCCAGAATCGGGCGCGGTCAAGCCCTCGCAGATTTCGACGGTCGTTGTTTTGCCTGCGCCGTTGGGGCCAAGAAGGCCGAAACATTCGCCCGCGCGGACTTCGAGATCGAGGCCATTGACGGCGACCACGTCCCGGTAAGCCTTGCGGAGGCCAGTGACGCGAAGGGCGAGTGGGGATGCAACAGCGGACATGAAACCAGTATCGCGTCGAGGACAAATAGGTTCAAGCCCTCAATGCGGGAGGCAGCGGGTCCACTTTAGCGATGCCGGGCTTGAGTAGAAATTAGCGTCCGATCAGCACGTTCATCAGGCCTGAAGATTATTTCCGAGCAGGCCGTAATTTTCCGAGAATTGGCGGCGGGAGCGATGAGCGCTTCCTAAAAGCCGACTTCCGGATACTAATCCGAACACCTTCGGCGACCTTTGGCAGGGCCCGGCTGAATATACCTTGACACGTATATGCCGCGTAGAGTATATTAAGAGAATGGAATCTGTATTCGAAATCCTTGCGGAGCCGAACCGCCGCGCGATTCTAGGCCTGCTGGTCTCATCACAACAGTCGGTGGGAGAGATCGAGCGTCAGCTTGGCATGACGCAGCCCACCGTATCCAAGCATCTGCGCGTGCTGCGCGAGGCCGGTTTCGTGGAGTCCACCGTGGACGCACAACGCCGCCTTTACCAGCTCAAACCTAAGCCATTTCAAGAGGTGGGAGCCTGGCTGGAGCAGTTCCGCCGGTTCTGGTCCGCTCACGTGGATGCTCTGGAACGCCACCTCGACCGCATGGATTCTTCATTACCAACGGGGGCAACACCAACGAAAAGAAAGACAAAGAGAAAACGGCGCGGCCCAAACCGCGAACGTAACAAAGGAGAAACGAAATGAAAATCAAAGTGACCACCCTGCATGTAGACGACCAGGACAAAGCACTGCGCTTCTATACGGAGACACTGGGCTTCACCAAGAAAAACGACTTCAGCCAGGGCCCCTATCGCTGGCTGACGGTGGCTTCGGCCGAGGATCCGAGCGGCGTCGAGCTGCAGCTGGCGCTGAACAACAATCCTGCCGCCAAAGCTTATCAGCAGGCGATCTTTCAGCAGAACCAGCCCGCGATCATGTTCTTCACCGACGACATCAAGGGCGATTACCAGCGCATCAAGGCCCGCGGCGCCGAGTTCACGATGCCGCCCACCGACGTGACCGGTTCGACCATTGCGATGCTGAAGGACACTTGCGGCAATCTTGTCCAGCTGACCCAACTGGCAAAGTGGTAGGGCGCCCGTTCACCACCATTTGATCCGAAGGGGCACGGCACGCCGTGCCCGCTGGAAAGCGAGCAGGAGAAGAAAATGACCGATCTCGAGCAGTACACACCAGCTCCGGCCTACGGGGCGCAGATCCAAAAGGACGGAGAGAAGTGGACGCTCATTCTCGTCCGCGAACTGCGCCACTCGCCGGAGAGAGTCTGGCAGGCACTTACCGACCCGGCGCATTTACGTGAGTGGGCGCCTTTCGACGCCGATGGGAACCTCGGCACGCTCGGCGCCACGGTAAAGCTCTCCACCGTGGCATCGCCCAAGCCGCACGTTTCCGAAGCAAGAGTAACGCGAGCCGACGCTCCCCATGCGCTTGAGTACAACTGGGGTGACCACGATATGCGGTGGGAACTCGAACGCTCTGGTGACGGCACACGCCTGACGCTGTGGACCAACATCGGTCGCCCCTTCATCGCCATGGGCGCTGCCGGGTGGCACATCTGTTTCGATGTCCTGGATCGCCTTCTCAGAGGAACTCCCATCGGTCGCATGGTTGGTGGCAACGCGGTGAAGTTCGGCGGCTGGCAACGGCTGCATGCGGAGTACGCCAAGCAGTTCGGTATCGAACCGCCCAACTTGCCGCCTCAGGCGGCTCAAAAGTAGTGAATCGGGCCCTAGTAAATGACGCGTTATCGCAGATAAAGGAGGAAATGAATCATGAAAGAAGCTACGAAACGTTCAATCGTTCGCTGGACTCACATCGTCTTGGCGATTCCCATACTCGGTTATATTTATAGCCCGTTTGAACAAATTCCGAACTACGCTCCCGCTACGCGGTTTGTTTTCGTTCCCGTAATTTTGCTTTCGGGACTCTGGATGTGGAAAGGCCATGTCGTTCGACGACTTATTTCGCAAAGACCGACGGGTGGCACAGGTTCATACTCGAACCTGTGATCCTCGATCGGCGGATAACGACGTTCGGAAAGGCGGGCTGTGCAACCTATGCTCCCGTTTGGCCACTGCAAAATACTCTGGCAGTTGAAGAACTGCGGGCTATAGACTTTATCTACTTGAACTTGTTATTTGAAAGGAGCTCCCATTTCTGTTTGAATAGCCCGACGGGGAGTCATCGTGAAAAAATACAATATCACAGGCTATCTGATTATTTTTTCCTACATGCTGGCTTGTATGTATTCCGCCCCAACTCACTTGGGGCCTTGGATTGGAATGTTGATGGGCGGAGTTTATTTTATCTTTTGCTGGTTTCTTGGCGGGTTGTATTTGGCCGATGTTCTTCATTTGGGAATCGCACATCGTTCACTCGACTATAAGGAATGGTTCATGAAAGCCGTCACGGTCGTGAATAATATGTTCGGGCTCTATGTAGATCCGATCGCCTGGGTGAATCGCCACCGATTGCATCACAAACATGCCGACCATCCTGGGGATCCCAATAAACTCTCAGGCGACGGTTTTTGGCGAACTCTATATCTCTGCGTAATGCCGTACCGATGCACTGAGAATTTGGCCGGCGACAAGATTTTAAAGTCCCGGACTTTTCGCGTCTGCGCGAATCCGGTGTTTGCAATACTTTCACAAGCCTTTAGTTTTTATCTCCTATGGAAGTTAGCCGGAGATCTGAAGTTCACACTGGTGATGTGGCTTGGAATTCGAATTTTTGCGCTGTGGGTAAACATGATTCAAAACTATTGGACTCACACTCGAGGATTTGGATACCGGCGGTATAACGATGAAGAGGACAACGCCATGAACATCGGCGAGTGGCTGCCGGTAACGGCAACCTTTAGCGCTTGCTTGCAAAATAATCATCACCATTATGAGGGGCTCCTGCGGCTGAGCCACGACAAATCTGAATATGACTTTGGATTTTTAACCGTCAAACTCATGAAACATCTAGGATTGGTGAAGGCAACGAGAACGGGTGCAGACCTGCCCCAGGACGTTCCATTGGGCGCGCTGGAGTTTTAGGGGGTTCTTTTTCTTGTAAACGGCTGAATGGTTTGCCGGAAAAAGCCATCCGCAATTTTTTCGCCGTCCAGGCCGTAGGTTTCCGGCCACTCATCGGGATAGTGATAAGTCCCAAAGATTTTATCAATCCACGGAAAATGAATAGCAAAGTTCTTGTCGATGCCCTCTTTTTGAGAAGTATGGTGCCAATGATGATATCTGGGCATAACCAAACACTTTTCGAGCCATTTAGCGTTGGGACCGAAATTGCAATGAGTCCAGGTGGCGTGAATGGTGACGAAAATCAGATACGCCAGGATGATCGATTGCGAAAATCCAAGCATGAGAGGTACAAGGATAAATCCGCGCACAAGTGTGTCATCCACAAAGTGGGCACGTGAGCCCGCGATCCAATCAAGCGCCTTCGAGGAATGGTGAACGGAATGAAAACGCCACAGAAAAGGCACTTTATGCAGAGCCAAATGAGTGAAGTATTCAGCAACGTCCGCAACCACGACGGCCAAGAAAAATTGCAAGAACCAAGGCATTCGAGCGATAAATGCTTGAAGAACCGGAACACCCAAATATTTAGTGGCCTGGGTAGCGGGCAATAAAACCAGAAAAGATAAAATTTGCAGAGGGAGATGAGTGGACATGAAATAAACCGCATCCAAAGTCCACTCGTTCCTGAATGTTCCTTGTTTAGGATACTGGGGCCAGAGTCTTTCGAGTGGCACGTAAATGAGCGCCATCAAAAACAAATCAAGCAAAAACCAATCCAGGCCGATAGCGGGCCCACCGTGCAAAGTTTCGTTAATCCGCACGCTTGATCCGCCCAAAGCTGTCGCCGCGATGGCAAGCAACATTCCAGTCAACGCCAAAATCTTTTTCTTGCGCAGAATCGAAGAAACGATTCCGAATAAAATTGCCACCACGATGAGGCATTGGATTAAGACTCGCATGGTGTGCATGGGATAATGTGGACGCAGTTCAGGAGAGCTTAGTAGCTGAGGAAAATGCAGGCACAGAACTCCTCCGAAGGAAAGAAACCCAAAAAAGGCCGACAATATCCCACTCCACCAGCCCGTTCCAAAGCCAGTAGATTCGGCATCGCCAAAGAATTCATTGATTTTTTGCTCGATCACGATGACTCCTAGTTTACGTTCCTCGACTCGAGCAAGCTATTAGAAAGATAGCGGCATGACGCATTCGCTGAGAAAAGCGAGGCCATTACTGACGTTTGGCGGCCGCGACACAGGACTTGAATTTGGGGTCGTCATGCTTTCAATATTATTCCATTCCTCCCGATTAAGCTGGCACGCGGATTGCCACCATCTTTCCGGACTGGTTTCGCACCAGAAGAGGCTTCCACTTAAGGAGGTTGCAGGTTACGCTGAGCGCAGCTAAATTAGGTGCGAGAGTTGGAGCTGTACATGAAAGAGCCCATCCCGGTGGAATCTGCCTCTGCATTCATCGACGAGAAGATCAAGGAACTTGGAGACTGGCGCGGGAAGACGCTGGCGAAAGTGCGCGATATCATCCACCAGGCAGACCCTGAGATCGTCGAAGAGTGGAAGTGGATGGGGACTCCCGTCTGGTCCCACGGCGGCATCGTCTGTACGGGAGAGACGTACAAGAAGGTCGTGAAGATGACATTTGCCAAGGGAGCTGCGTTGAAGGACCCTGCAGGTCTATTCAACTCGAGCCTCGAAGGGAATGTCAGGCGCGCCATCGACATGCACGAAGGCGAGAAGGTTGATGCGGCGGCCTTGAAGGAGCTCATCCGCGCTGCCGTGGCGCTCAATCTCAAGAACAAGAGCAAACCGAAACTCCGACGAGCGAGCGGCAAGCGGGCTGACTAGCTTCCTCGCAGATCGAGGGGGTCGCAAAACAATGCGCCAACCACGCTCGCGGAGTCGACAAAAATTCAATTCTGTCCAGGAATATTTGGCTTCTCTGGATTCTAGGAAAGAAAGGATCCTCAGGTCCGTAATTGATTTGATTCTTACGCAATTTCCGGAGCTAGAGTCCAAAATTTCCTGGAACGTACCTACCATTCATCGGAATGGGGAGTACGTCGTTGGCATTTGCGCTTACAAAAATCATCTGACATTTTCACCCTGGAGCCCTCGTGTAATGGAAGACTTTAAGGTGAGATTGGGGAAGTTTGTCGTCTTCACGAACTGCTTTCAGATCCCTGTCGATTGGGAAATCGATAAAAAATTAGTGAAGGATTTGGTGCGCGCCAGGTTAGCCGAACTGGATTAAGAGTAACTTTGGTGCATCCACGCTGGCATTGTCTGCGTTCTTCCATTACCTAGAAGATTCCCGGAGCGATCGCGATTCTTCTCCTGCGTTTTCCATTGTTGAAGGAATGGGGCTATGCGGGGATCTTCTTTGGAAGGACCTTCTAATCTCTAGGGAGCCAATATTCCTATTAAGACTCGCGAGATATAGAGAAGTGCGAGCTGCTGAGACAAGCGGCAGCAGGGCTGCCGCGCTCCAGATCGCTTCTTCGCAAAAGCACGGGGAGAGATTTCCCAACGCAGATCCTCGAACTTACACGTGTAGAGAGAGCAGGTGGGCTGATCAAACTGGAGGCGCGGCGGCAGCGAGTTCATTTTGGACTCTTGTTCAGCACTTCGAGCGCACGCTTGAGCTGCTCAAGCTTTTGCCCGGCTTCGGCGAGTTTTCCCTCTGCGGTCAACCTCTGGTAGTCGGAAAGGTCCTTGGCGGCCTGCCCGATTAAGCCCTTGAGATCCGATGCGTGCCCGGAGGCAGAGGCCGGCGAGTTTTGGACAGGCTCTGCGGATTCCGCGGCTGCGCTTGTCGAAGACGCCGCTCCGCCAAAGAGGGCCGCCATTGCCGACTCGAAAGTAGGGCCATAGGCCAGGCGGTCTTGTACCGCGAGGACGACCAGACGCAACTCCGGCATGGGGCTGCGTTCCGCCTGGAGATAGATGGGCTCCGCATAAAGCAGAGTGCGCCCAATCGGAATCACGAGCATATTACCGCGGCGCACGTGCGAGCCTTGCTGGCTCCAAAGGGTCAACTGCCCGGAGAGCTGAGCATTCTGATCGATGCGGGCTTCTACCTGAAGCGGCCCATCCACGAGTTTGGTCTTGGGGAAGTCATAGACGATCGAGTTGCCGTACTGAGCGCCGTCGCTACGCCCTGCAATCCAGCCAATCAGATTATTTCGGTTGGCGGGGGTGAAGGGCAGAATTTCCACGAACTCCGTATCAACTTCGTCCGGGAGCTTCATGAGCACAAAGTTGGGCTGCATCGTCTGCGTGGTTTGCTCGCCGACTTCGTTCAGGCCGACTTCCGTGGCCACGGTCCACAAATCCTCACGATTGTAGAAGACCTCGGGATCGGTCATGTGATAGAGGCCGTAGGCAGCGGCCTGAACGTTGAGCAACATTTCGGGGTAGCGCACATGCTTGCGGAGATCTGGCGGCATGGCGGCCGCGTCCTTGAACAAATCCGGAAAAATGCGGCGGTAAGCCGCGATAATCGGGTCATCGGAGTCGAAGACGTAAAAGGTGGTGGTTCCGTTATAGGCGTCGATGACCGCTTTGACGCTGTTACGCATGTAATTGATGGGAGCGCCGTCGAGCAAGTAATGATTCGAGTAGGGGTAGCTGTCCGAGGTGGTGAACGCATCCATCATCCAATACAAGCGCCCATCCTTGGCGACCACGATGTAGGGATCGGACTCAAAAGAGAGAAAGGGCGCGAGGGTGGACACGCGCGCGCGCACGTTGCGGCGCATGAGCAGGCGGCTGTCTTCGGTCACATCATCGCTGAAGGGAAGCTTGGTGAGATCGCCGAGGTCCGTGGCGATAAGGATGCGGCGAAGAAAGCCGCCAAGGACGATACCACCGCTGCCCAGGTAGGAAGTAAAGCTGTTCGTCTGACCTTGGGGGTAGTTGAATTCCTTCTGCCTCGTCTTGACGTACACGTCGGTGTTGGTCAGTTCGCCATAGTAGATTTCGGGGCGCGTGACGGTTAGACCGGGGACGGTGCTTTCGACGGGCATGTTGCTGAGAAGAAGAGTGGGAAGGCCTTCGGGCGTAAAGCCGTTGACGGTGTTCATCGTGATGCCGTAGCCATGCGTATAGATTAACTTTTCGTTGATCCAATTCAGGCTGCTCACCGGAAGCTTGTCCACGTTTAACTCGCGTGCAGCGAGCATCACCTCGCGAAGGTGACCTTCGATTTCGTAGCGGTCGATGTCGATATCCGGAAAGTCGTAGTAGGTGCGGATTTCCTGAATCTGCCGGAGGGTGTCCTGAAGAGCGCGCCAGTCCCAGAGACGGATGTTTTGGAGAGTAGCCTGATTGTTCGCAGGGTCGGCCGCCTCGACGCTGGTCTCGGCGGAGAACTTGCGCAGTGTCACGCGGTCTAGACCGTAGGCTAACCTGGTCATCTTTATGTTGTAAGCGATGTAAGGCTTTTCGCGGACGAGTTGGTTGGGTTTGACGATGAAGTTGCTGACGTACCAACCGACGACCTGAAGGAGAAGATAGCAAGCCGCGCCGGGAATAATTGCCGCGACCAGCCAGCGGCTGCGCCGTACCGACGCGGCATTGACGATTGCGATTCCCGCGCCGAGGACGAGCGCGGCGCAAACGACCAGCAAGCCCGGGAGCATGATGTGCACATCGGTGTAGGTGGCTCCGCCGAAAATGGTGTGGTCCTGAAACAATAGAGTGAACCTGCCGATGTAGACCTGTAGCGCGATGACCAGCAACAGGAAGGCAGCGGAGATGGACAAGCCACGCCAGGGCAAAGCGTTGTAGCTGCTGCGGATTCCCGCGAGAGCGCGGGTGCTGTTGGCAATCACAAATAAGGAAGCGGCAACCACGCAAGTCACCACGGCGAGCATCAGCAGCCAGCCGGAGAACAACTGCCAAGCAGGAAGTTTCAGGAGGTAGAAGCTGAGCGACTTGCCGAAAATCGGATCCGCAACGCCTACGCTTGTGCGCGGCGCATACCAGAACAACGCGAGTGTGGGCCACTCCGCCATCATGACGGTGCCTGTGACGAGGGCGATAAGGAGCGAGGCTCCGATGGCGACGAAGCGCAGAATGGACTCGACCGGCAGCCTTAGAGGCTGGCCGCCAACGAAGATCGTTTGGCCGCTCGGCAGATCGTCACGGTGGGCGCGCTTGAGAGCGAGAATCGTGCCATACAGAATAAGAAATGTAGCCACGGCAAACGCCGTGAAAACCGTCCACTGGAGGCTCAGCATTTTCATGAAGACTTCTCGGAAACCGAGCGAACCGAACCAGAGGTCATCAACGTAATAGGACAGCAACGTCTGGCCGCCGAAGACGACGACGGCTATCACGGCGAGAATTAAGATCAACAGCAAGCGAAAACGCCGCGTCGGACGAGACGGCCCTCGAGTCGATAGATCGATGGAGTCTTTGTGGATATGCTGGGACATCATTCCAACCCTTTCTTCACCAGATTATCGTGTTTCGTGATCCAAAACAGCGTGTTTTGAAGCGCGGGAAACTTCGGTGAAGGTCGCTTCAACCTATCGCATATCATTCCCCGCGCCTATCTTGAAAGCGGCTTCAGCGTTGCAACTGGCGCAGCGCTGCCCTTTTCAGCCGAACCCACGCGGTGCGCAGCCGGTTTGCGAACAAATGCCACAAGGCAGCCCGGTCTCGGCCACATTCTCCTACCGAATGGCCGGCAACTCGGAAACTATCCGGACTCGTATCGAAGACGACTAAGCGAAGCGCAGGGATGGATGCGGCCTCGGGCATGAACCAAGTGTCGCGTCAGCGAGGAGGACATGCAAGCTTCGAATCAGACGCGTCTGTGCCACCCGAATTTTGCAAGGGCTTCACGCAATGGAGTGTATGGTGTTAATCTCGCTGCCGTTTTGGGGAGGCCATCCACGCGATGAAAAATTCCATTGGACGACTGGGTTTGGGGATCGCAATCGTTTGCGGCGTTACGATTGGTGCGGTGAGAGCGCAGCAAAGGGCGCCACTCACGCAGGAGCAAAAAGATCAGCGCGTGCAAACGGAGAAAGAGCTTGAATCGGTGGCCATCATCGAACGCAAAGTGATGATACCAATGCGGGACGGCGTGCGATTAGCTACGGATATTTACAGGCCGAAGAACGCCAGCGAGCCAGTGCCGATTATTTGGGTGCGCACTCCTTATAATTTTAACTACTGGGACGTGCGCAACGGATTGCCGGCGGACATGCGGACGGCGCTGATGGCGGTGAAGCGCGGCTATGCGTATGTGGTGCAGAACGAGCGAGGGCATTTTTTCTCGGAAGGGAATTACGACATTTTGGGCGCGCCGAGGACGGATGGAAGCGACATGTTGGATTGGCTGAAATCGCAAGCGTGGACGAACGGGAAAGTGGGCACGACGGGATGTTCGTCAACGGCGGAATATCAGATGGGAATTGCCGCGATGGGAAATCCAGCGTATGCGGCGATGAATATTCAAAGCTTTGGCGCGGGTGTGGGCCGCGTGGGGCCGTATTACGAACAGGGAAACTGGTATCGCGGCGGCGCGGTACAGATGCTGTTTATTACGTGGCTTTATGGGGAGCAGAACCAAGTGAGGCCGATGTTTCCGGCGAATACTTCGCAGGAGGATTTGATTCGCGCGTCGAAAGCATTTGATCTGGCGCAGCAACTTCCGCCGGTGGATTGGTCCAAGGCGCTGTGGCATTTGCCGGAGCAGGATATTTTGAAGGCGGTGGATGCGCCGCACGGAATTTACGCGGACGCGATGCCGGTTCCTACGGGCGGCCGGATGATTCAGCGCACGCCGAACGATCCGGCGTGGTACAAGGGCGGACTGTATCACGACGACATGCGGCTGAATCTTCCCGGGTTGTGGTTCATGACGTGGTATGACGTGTCCATCGGCCCAAATCTGGAGCTCTACAATCACGTCCGCAAAACAGCGGATTCTGAAATTGCCGATGAGCAGTGGGTGATTATCGCGCCGGTGGGGCACTGCGCGTATACGCGAGCGACGGAGGATACGGTGGTTGGGGAGCGGAGCATGGGCGATGCGCGGCTTGACTACCAGGAGATTACGTACAGCTTTTTCGACCGGTTTTTGAAGGGAGAGAAGAGCGCGAAGATCGATTCGATGCCGAAGGTGACGTACTTCACGATGGGCGAGAACAAGTGGCAGACATCGGAGACGTGGCCGCCTGCCGGTGCGCAGACGATGACGATGTATTTATCAAGCGCGGGCCGCGCAAACTCTTTAACGGGAGATGGAACGCTTGTCACGTCTGCTCCTGCAGCGGATAAGCCAGATTTGTTTACTTACGATCCCATGAACCCGGTTCCGTCTTACGGCGGGAATGTGTGTTGCACCGGGACCGCGGTGCAAGCCGGTGCGTTTGACCAGCGAAAAATGGAAGCGCGCAACGATATCCTGGTGTACACGTCGGAACCGTTCAAGGAAGGGACAGAGCTGAGCGGGCCGATTACACCGACGCTCTATGTTTCGTCAGACGCGAAGGACACGGACTTTACGGTGAAAGTGATCGACGTGTATCCGGATGGGCGGGCGTTCAACCTCGACGAATCGATTCAACGTTTGCGATATCGCGATGGGTATGACAAGCCGCTGGTGTGGATGGAGCCCGGGAAGGTGTATAAGGTGACGCTGCAGCCGCTCAACACCAGCAATTATTTTGAGGCGGGGCATCAACTCCGGATTGAAATTTCGAGCAGCAACTTTCCGCGATTCGACCGGAACTTAAATACCGGCGGCAATAACTATGACGAGGAGAAAAGCGTCGTGGCGCACAATGCGGTGCATCATTCGAAACAGTATCCGTCGCAGGTGGTGATGACGGTGGTGAAGAAGTGATGCCCGCAAACTGAACACTTCAACGGTGAAAACCCAAGAGCCCACCCTCCCCGACCCGGTCGGGGTAAACGCCAAACGAGGCCGGACACCCGCGTTCGGCTCGACGATTTTGCAAAGATATGACCGTGGACGCCAGGTGCTGTCAATCGGCGGCGGCTTGAGATTTGGTTGGGTCGATCTCGATGCGGCCCTTGAAATGGGCGCCGTCCTCGATGCTGATGCGAGCGGTGGAAATATCGCCGGTGACCGATCCGTCCGTTTTGATATCGACGCGGCCACGGGCATGTATGTTGCCAACCACTTTGCCGGAAATGATCACTTCACCCGCGTGAATTTCGGAATTCAGCTGGGCCGTGGGGCCGACGGTTAGTTCGTGGCCGCTGAGCGAGATCGGGCCATCCACCTTGCCGTCAATTTGCAAATCTTCCTGGCCGCTGACCTGCCCCTTGATTTGGATGCTTGCGCCGAGCCGGGCCGAACTGCGGACATTCGAACTCCCAAGGCGCGAGGCGGAAGGAACACTGAAAGGAACTGCCGGGGACGGTGAAACAGTCGCCGGCGAAGCGGCGGGTGGTTCTGCGACAGCTTGCTGTTTGGACCACATAATGCCTCCCTTATTCGAAAAAAAAGAATGGATGAAGCTCCGGGCGGGGGGAGCAATGTGCTTGTACTTTAGACGGAGGGAGAGAATCGAAGCAAAAGAGAAATGTGGCGGCGTGCGCACTCAAGAACCTGACCGCATGGACAGGCCAATTGCCGGAAGCTCATGCAAGGTCAAGAATTCGATTCAGGGAACCGACCACGTATTTCCAAAGGAGGTAGTAAGCGATCAGGGCGACGGGTGCGAGGATCGGAAAGTAGTGGGTGGCAAAATTGGGAATCCGAAAATTGAGGAGGAGCGTCATCAAGATGCCGAGAGGGCCGAGGAGAAAGGGAAGCAAAGCTCCGTGAAAACCAATGGAGAGATGAGTCCGCGAACGAGACGCGATGAAGAGCATATTCCAGAGACCCCAGAGGTTGGGGACGACAGCCATGGGGAAAATCATCACGCGTTCGAGCGGGATTGGAAAGTAGTAGACGTAGCGCGCGATGCAAAACGCCGTTACGATGATCACGAGAGCAATCGTGGGTACAACAATACCCGCCATGTAGGCGCGCAGATAAGTGTGCCGGTTCATAGATACCTCCTCATAAGTGATAGAACAGCGCCGGGATGATCCCGGGGAAAAAGAGAAGAGCGGCGCTGGCGAGAGCGGCGAGCACCCAATCGAACCAGGGGACGCGGACAGGCTGGCGAGCAAGCCCGTCTAGCATTTGCGGCCAGAGGTCGCGGCGCAGTTCGCTGTTTGCCGCCGGCGGGATGCTCTGCTTGAGGAGTTCGCGGAGATCGTT
Source organism: uncultured Acidobacteriota bacterium (assembly GCA_963718945.1). Taxonomy (GTDB): domain Bacteria; phylum Acidobacteriota; class Terriglobia; order Acidiferrales; family UBA7541; genus Acidiferrum. The sequence goes on from CAVRAJ010000008.1 coordinate 30,347, forward strand.
GTCGTTTTCGTGATTCATTTTGTCGCACCACTCCGTATGCCCTGGGCAGTGAGTTTCTTACGCAAGATGCGCACGGCCCGGAAGACCCTGACCTTCACGAGCGATTCGGGAATCCCGACGGCCTCAGCGATGTCGCTGTAAGGCTCTTCTTCGATCAGGGCTAGCGTGGCCACCAGACGGTATTTTGCGGGAAGCTCATGGAAAGCTTTTCTAATTCGATCGCGGGTCTCGATGTGGACGGCGGAATCCGCGACGGGCGCGCCAGGAAGATTCTCGGGGAGAGCGGTTTCGTGGTGCGCGTGCCTCAAATGGTCCAGGGCCGCGTTGGTGCCGATTCTGCGGGCCCAGGCCCGAAAGTTGCCGTCTGGACGGAAGCGGGCTCGATATTTGTAGATACGCCAGAAAGTTTCCAAGGTCAGATCCTCAGCGATGCCGGTGTCGCGGACGATGCGGACAATCCACGCATAGACTTCCTTTTGGTGCTGTTGGAATAGCATCTCGAAGGCATCTAAGTCGCCTGCCGCGAAGCGTTCCAACAGTTCCATTCGTCACTCTCTAGTTCTACTTACTGGTTGGGAGAGGCCCAGGTTACAAATAGTTTTGGGTTTGGAGCATAAAAACAAGAAGGGCACGGCGTGCCGTGCCCCTACGAGGAAAAGTCTAAGAATACTCGTTGTTAATAGATGTCGTACTGCTCCCAGTGGAGAGTGGCGTCGGACTGGATGATGATGTGTTTGTGGGCGGTTTGCTCCAGCTCGTCCATTAGCATGGACTCACGGGTTTTTAGGGCTTTGGCGATTTCTGGGTGAACGCGAAGAGTTAGATTCGGGCCTTCGTGATCGGCGGTGGCCATCTTGCGCGCTTCGGATTGAATTTCGTAGCAGAGCGTGGGAATGGATTTGACCATTCCGGAGCCAGTGCAATAAGGGCATGGCTGGCAGAGTACGCGCTCGAGAGCTTGCTTGGTGCGTTTGCGGGTGATGCAAACTAGGCCGAACTCGTTGAAAGAGAGCGCCTTCGAAGGCGCCTTGTCCTGTTCAAGGGACTGCTGTAGCGCGGACAAAACTTTTTCGCGGTTGCGGCGCTCTTCCATGTCGATGAAGTCGACGACGATGATGCCGCCGAGATCGCGAAGGCGGATTTGGCGGACGATTTCTTTCACGGCTTCGAGGTTGGTTTTGACGATGGTGTCCTCGAGGCGCGTGGAGCCTTTGCCGACAAATTTGCCGGTGTTGACGTCGATGGCGACGAGAGCTTCGGTGTGGTTGATGACGATGTAACCGCCGGATTTCAGCCAGACTTTAGCGCGGAGGGCTTTGTCTAGCTCGTGCTGGATGCCGAACTCTTCGAAGATCGGGGTTTCCTTAGTGTAGAGCTTGACCTTGTTGACGAGCTTGGGCTGGAAGCGGCTGACGAACTCGACGATTTTGCCGTACTCCTCTTCGTTGTCGATCCAGATGCCGGTGAAATCGTCGCTGACGTAGTCGCGGAGAATGCGCTCGACGAGGTTGAGGTCGCGATGGAGAAGCGCAGGCGATTTGCGCTGCTCGCTGCGCTCCTTGATTTCGTTCCAGCTCTTGCCGAGGAATTCGATGTCGGTACGGATTTCGTCGTCTGTGGCGCCGCCAGCGGCCGTTCGAACGATGAAGCCGCCGGGATAGCTATTGCCGGCTTCGCTGACGAGGCGACGCAAACGCGAACGGTTATCGGCGGAAATGATTTTACGCGACACGCCGGTGTGATGGACCGTGGGCATATAGACCAGGAAGCGGCCTGGTAGAGCAACGTGGCTGGTGATGCGCGCGCCCTTTTTGCCGAGAGGTTCCTTGGCGATTTGGACGACGACATCCTGGCCGGCTTTCAACATTTCCGAGATGAGCTGCGGACGGCGCGGCGGCCCGGAATGGCTGCGGTGTCCGCGATCATGCCTGGGACCACCGGGACCGCTGGGGCGGCGTTCGAATCGCGGACCGCTCGGGCGCCCACGATCTGGACCACGATCAGGGCCGCGATCGGGGCGTCCGCCACGGCTGTCCGGACGGCCACCGCGGCCACGATCACGCCCGCCGCGCTGAGGCCGCTGAAAACGGGCACGAGGGTTACCGCCGATACGGGCGGAATCGCGCGGGAAATCTTCGCGGGGTGCGGATGGACCGCCAATGCGCGGGGAACGAGTCTCACCGGGTAGAAGAATGACGTCGTCCTCGATGTGGACGGGTTCCGCGGCGATTTCTCCTGCGTGAGCTTCGATCACTTCTGCTTCGGCATGTTCGTGTTCGACGTGTTCCTGCACGACGTGCTCGGAATCGCCGAGGGCGGCAGCGTGTTCGGCGCTTTCGTGCGCGGCGTTTGCTTCGAATTCAGCGCGATTCGCTGCGCGGTGCTCTTCGACTTCCTCGCTTTCTTCTTCGGAGAGTTCAGATTCGGCCGCGGCCTGGTCTTCGGCAGCGTCCAGGTGCGCTTCCTCCTGTCGTTCCTCCTCCTCGGCTTCTTCTTCCTCTTCCTCGGAGAGTTCGGCTTCCGCAGCGGCGTGAACTTGCTCGGGCTCGTCCTCATCGAATTCGGCGCCACCAGCGAGAGAGTCGGCTTCGGCGTGATCGGAAGTTTCCTCGTGTTTCGCTTCGGCCAGCTCGGAGGCCAGAGATGCGGTCTGCTCGTCGCTCAAATCGACGTCGCTACGCGCGGGCCGGGATTCTGAACCAGATGACGTGGGCAATTGGAGCGGAGAAGCTTCATGTCGTGAGGGATTCGCGCCGTGAGCCGAAAGAGAAGCGTCGTCCGCTGTGCCGATGTTCTCATCGGCTGAAACGGGGGCGGCTTCGGATTCAGAGCCAGCGTCGGCGAGAAGCCAGCGCGGGAGTCCGCCAGAGAAACGGCGGGGAACATTACCACCAATGGGGCCGCCGGCTGGTCCCACAGCAGGAATGGGAGCGTTCAAACCAGCGGAGGAAATGGGAGTGGTGGCTTCGATTTCGGGCTGCGGCTCCTGCGATTCCAGTTCGACGACCGGAGGAGGGGTTGCGGAGACGGGCTTGCCACGATATTTGGCCAGAGACTCGCCCGGCAGAAGAATGGGCTCTTCCACGGCACCGCTCGGTGCCGAGGAACCGGCGTACCGAGGAATCTCCGGACGACGATTATCAAAGCCGCGCTGCTCTGGACCGCGAGGTTCGAAGCCACGCGGCTGACTGCCGCGGTTTTCGCCGCCCCTTTGGTCGCGACCGCGGTTATCGTAACCACGCGAATCGTTGCCCCGAGACTCACCTCCTTGCGGCGAAGCATATTTGGAGGGAGGCAGGTTGCGGCCACCTACACCCGGGCCTTGCGGGCGCCCACTGCGTTGGCGTCCACCACGGCGGCCCCAGCGTCCACCTCGGCCACGGTCGCCACCGCGATCTCCCCCGCGGTCACCACCACGATCGCCGCCTCGGTCGGAGCGTGGCGCGTAGCTCTGAGTTGGATTGTAATGCGGCGAGAAATTCTGCGGCGCGGAGGCGTTGGAGTCCGGCTGGCGCTCGTCAGCGTGGCTGGAATGAGAATCGTCGTGCGCCTCGGCGAGGTGCGCGTCCGGGATCTCATCGCCGCCGGCGTGGTCCTCCACGACGCCGGGCTGTTCGTCGTGAGAAAGGGAATCGTGCTGAGACGATTGGTCTTGGAACGAATCGTGCGATGGCTGTTCGACGTGCGTCCGGTGCACGTGATCTTCTTCCTGCTCAGGCGAAGAAGCGGCGTGAGCCAGCGTTTCGCCGGGAAGAACCTCGACTGCATTCGAGGGTGCCGGTGAATATGCCGGAGGGACGGCCGGCTGATCGGCATGTGAATGTCCATGATCGTAGTCTTCGAGGTTTTCGAAGACGTCGCTGACGTAAAGGAAGGCATCGCCGTCGAGGCCGATATCCACGAACGCGGACTGCATGCCGGGGAGGACGCGGGTGACTCTGCCTTTGTAGATACTGCCGACGAGGGCGAACTCTTTTTCGCGCTCGATGTAAATTTCGACTAACTGACCTTCTTCAAGAATCGCGACTCGCCGTTCGTGGGAGGCCGCGGAGATAACCAATTCTTTTGACATGAAAACTCCTGACTGTTGGTGACGCCGGCTGAGCCGGAAGTCACTCTTCTGTGCGGCCACTGAGGGCCGACAGGACGCATCGCCGCGAGCTTTTGCCCGTCGGGGGTCCAGAAAATCGGGGCCGGCCCGGTTTGCACCGGGACACACGCTGGCCACACTGATATTGAAATGGCTTTACGTTCGAAGCCGGAGGGAAAATTCCTCTTGCTTACGAGGCTGGTCCGTTGCCGGAGAGCTTCCAGGCCAACGGCGGACGATGCTGTCCTCACTCTAAGATCCTTGTTCCTATGGCCCAAGCTAGCTGGGGCCACCATTTCCGACCCGGCGAGGTTTGCCGAAGCAATCGCTCGCGCGGGACTGGCGGCGGGTTCAGTTAACGAAGCGGCGAAGCCGAACATTCATAACCAGACCAATCGCCAGGAAAACAAACAACGTAGCGGACCCCCCGTAGCTCATGAGAGGAAGGGGAATTCCAGTCACCGGCATAGCGCCGATGACCATCGCCACGTTTACCAAAACATGAAAGCCAAGCGCTGCTGCGACGCCCATGACAAGAAACATTCCGGCGCGGTCTTTTGCGCGCTGAGCATTCTGTACTAAGCGTAGCAGAAGTGCCATGTACAGCCCAAGTGCAAGAAGCACGCCTTTGAAGCCCTGCTCCTCCGCCCAGGCCGACATGATGAAATCGGAATAGCGGACGGGGATGTAGCCGAGCTGGTTTTGCGTGCCGTTGCCAAACCCCTTGCCCCAAAAGCCGCCCGAACCCACGGCGATCTTCGATTGCAAGACTTGATAGCCGGAGCCCTTGGCATCGTCTTCGGGGTGCAGGAACGACGTAACTCTTTCTTTCTGATAAGGCTTCATGACGCGCCAGGCCACAGGGAGCATCAAAAGACCGATGAGCGCAATGGCCGCGGCATGTTTCCACTGCAAGCCGGCAAGAAAGGCGCCGACAACCAACAAGGGCATCAGCACGAGCGCGGTGCCCAAATCGGGCTGCTTCAGAATTAAAGCGAGAGGCAACCCAACGATGAGCGCTGCCTTGATCAAATCCTGAAGAGAGAGCTCATCCGTGCTCACTTCCGCAAAGAAGCGCGCCAGCACGATGATTATAATCAATTTCACCAATTCCGACACCTGAAGAAATTCGCCGAGGATGGGAATCCAGCGTTTGGCGCCGAAACGGGTATGGCCAAAAGCAAGGACGGCGATGAGTGCGGCAATGCCGATGAGATAGAGTATCGGCGCCTGGTCAAGAATGAGGTGATAGTCGAGGCGGGAAAGCGCGAACATCAAGACAAAGCCGACGAGGAGCCAGCGGAGTTGCTTGTTCTGCATTCCGGCTAATGAGCTGCCGTGAGTGGCGGAATAGATCTCGATAACGCCGAGAGCGCAGATGGCCGCGAGGATGGCGAGCAGCCACCAATCGTAATCGCGTGTTCCTGGTGCGTCTTTCATGGCAACAAGTTGAAAGTCGAAAGTTGAAAGTTAAGAGTCAAAGCCAGAGCCCCCAAGAATTACTCTTGTTTCTGCAACCTTTGTATTGCTAGAACTCCCGCATTTTTGTATTGCGTGTACTGACCATAAATCCAAGTGCGGCGCAAACTCAAACTTAGCGATCTGGATCGGCCACGGCAGCGTTGGCAGGCACGACTGTTGCCGCCGCGGATTTCACGGCCCGCCGCGTCTGAATCGCTGCCGATGCTGCTGCGCCATGTTCCAAATCATTCCGTGTGGTGCCAGCGTTGAGTTGGCCTTGTGTTTTCTTGGCCTTCTTATCGTAATAAGCCTTTATGACGTCTCGCACGACGGGCCCAGCCGCTTCGCTGCCATGGCCGCCGCCCTGAACCAGTACGGCGACGGCAATTTCCGGATTGCGGCGCGGCGCATAGCCCACAAACCAGGAGTTGTCCTTAAACTCTTTTGCCTTTCCCAGCCGGCTGCGCAGGTCGTAGTTGATGATTTGCGCGGTTCCGCTCTTACCCGAGAACTCGATTCCCGTCAGCTTGAGGGCGCCCGCAGTGCCGCCGCCTTCGTTGACCACGCCGTACATCCCATCCGTCACCTTCTCGACCGTCGAATCGGCGAGGGGGAATTTTACTTCGCCCACGTTTGGAGTGTCCTTGATGAGATGAGGCTGCATGAAAACTCCGCCGCTGGCGATGCCGCCGATGGAGCGTGCAAGCTGAAGAGGGGTCGCGGTAACAGCGCCCTGGCCAATGGAGACGGAAATCGTTTCACCCGCGTACCATTTGCGATGAAAGACACGCTCGACCCATTCCTCGGAGGGTACCAGCCCAGGTTCCTCGGAGGGCAAGTCGATGCCAGTGCGGTGTCCGAGACCCAGGTGCGATGCGTAATAGGCAATGCGTTCAATGCCCAGTTTCATGCCGACGTTATAAAAGAAGATATCGCAGGATTGCGTGATGGCTTTGTGAAGGTCCACCACGCCGTGCGGCTTCTTGCCGTACTGCCAGCACTTGAACTCGCGGCCGTAGAATGTGGCATATCCCGGGCAGAAAGCCGTGTAGCTCTCGGGTGGCACATGATCCTCGAGCATGGCTGCGGCCATGATGATCTTGAAGACCGAGCCGGGAGCAAGTTGGGCCTGGATCGCGCGATTCAAAAGAGGATGCAGAGGGTCGTCGTTCAGCTTCTTCCACTCTTCCGCGGCAATACGAACGGCGAAATCATTGGAATCCGGCGTGGGGCGGCTCACCATGGCGAGAACTTCACCGGTGCGCGGATCAAGAGCAACGACGGCGCCTGGGCGCTCTCCGAGAGACTGCTCTGCAACGGTCTGCAAGTCGTAGTCGATGGTGAGCTGAATCTGCTTGCCGGGAATCGGTTCCTGCTCGGTAAGTTGCCCTAGATCCTTTACTTCCTTGCCAACGCTGTTGACGATTACGCGGCGCATGCCGTCCGTTCCAGTCAAGATATTGTTGTACTGGCGCTCGAGGCCGGTTTTTCCAGCGAGGTCGCCGGGGCGCAGCTTTCCATTGCTGGCCTCAATCTCCTGCTCGCTGACTTCTCCGACGTACCCGCTGGCGTGCGACATGAAGCCGCCCGGCAGATAGCGGCGCCGCTGGACCATCAACATTTCCAGAAGCGGTATGTCGGAGCGGTGCGATTCGATGAAAGCAATATCCGCGTTGGTGGCTTCCGGCTTGATGACGATAGGCTGGAATTTCGGGAGATTCTTAGTGCTTTCGAGTTGATCCTTCAGATCATTGAGAGGAATTCCCAGACCGTCGGAGATGGCGGTCAGATTTTTGTCGATGAGCGCGGGGTCGTCGCGGAGAAGAAGAACGCTGAAGGACGGATAGTTATCGACCAGGACGCGGCCGTCGCGGTCCAGCATGCGGCCGCGCGGCGCGATGATGGGGATGGAGCGAACGCGATTGCGCTCCGCCATCTGGGAATATTTGTCGGAGTCGACGACCTGGAGTTTCCAGAAGCCGATGAGCAACAATCCGACCATGCCCACGATGATGTAGGAGGCGATGGCCAAACGGGCCTGTGGCAAACGATTGTCGTTGCGAAACCAGTACGACACGAAAACCCCGCGCGCGAGTGTTTTTTGTTGTGGCCGTCAAACGGACGGCGCTTTCCTCAGGGCTGTTCTTCGCCCGTCCCGCGAGAGAGACCGGGACATGCTCGCGTCACGAAAAAATCCACAGCGTGGGTTTCGAAATGTCCGTCGAAAACTTTTCTCGAAAAAGAAATCGAAAAATTTCCCAGGAGCTCCCGAATCACTGCCGGACTCGTGCTGCGTGAATGCAGCAAGGTCATTCCCAACGTAGCACTTGGGAGTAGGGGCCGCAAGCCGTCCGGAAGTACAGTTTCTTGGACAATACCCTGTGTAGAACGCAGGGCATGGCCGGGTGACTTCCGACAGGCTAACGGGACGACAGCACTGAGATGCGCTGCTTATTCATACCGCAGGGCGATCATGGGGTCCACGCGGGTGGCGCGGTGCGCCGGAATGAAGCAAGCGGCGAGAGCGACGACACAAAGGACGAGAGCGACCCCCGCAAGGATCGCCGGATCGGCGGGATTGACGCCGAAGAGCAAAGCACGCATGAGTTGCGCGAAGGCCAAAGCAGCGACCAAGCCTATGGAGATACCGAAGAGAGCGAGGCGCAGGCCCTCGCGGAGAACGAGACGCAGAATGTCGGCTTGGCTGGCACCCAGAGCCATGCGAACCCCCAGCTCACGCGTACGCTGCGCAACGGAATAGGAGACGAGACCATAAAGACCGATCATTGCGAGCAGAAGAGCCAGCGCGGCGAAGCTTCCGATCAGATAGGAAGGATAGCGGCGAAGAAAGACGGAAGGCGACTGGTCAATGAGCTCTTCCAAGGTTTGTGGCTGAAGGAGAACCAATTGCGGGTCAACGTCGTGCAAGGCCGCACGGAGAGAGGCAATCGTAGTTGCCGGGCTTGCCGACGCGCGGACAACGTAGCTGATATACGAATCCGCGGACTGTAGGAACGGCACAAAGAGACTCGGCTCAGGCTGGCTATCGAGGCCAGAGTCGGCGACGTCGCCGACGACACCGACGATTTCGCGGTAGGGCTGCTTGTCCGAGTATGTGAATTTCAGGCGCTTGCCGAGAGGGTTTTCACCGTGAAGATAATGCTCGACGAAAGATTGGGTGACGAGGATATGTTTCGGCCCCTCCGCGGTGTCATCTGAATCATTGAAGAAACGGCCCGAGATGAGGGGGATTTTCATCACGGAAAAATAGTTCGCGGTAATGTCCCGGATATCGCACTCGCTTTCCTGGCCTGCGGCGATGCTCTGCCCTTCGAGGAGGAAGCGAATGCTGTTTCCGCCTCCAGTAAGGGGGATGATGCTGTTCGAAGCAATCCCTGCGACGCCTGGCAGAGCCGCCACGCGCTGCGTGAATTGGCGGTCGAAGCGAATGGCATCCGGATTTTTGGGATATGAAGTGTCGGGAAGATTCACGGCGAAGGTGATGACATTGCTGTAGTCAAAGCCGGGATTGCGATGAAGTAGAGCGGAAAGGCTCTTGACCATGAGGCCCGCGCCGACGAGGAGGACGAGGCAAAAAGCGATTTCGGCCACAACAAACGCGTTGCGAAGGCGCGCACGGCTGCCGCTTGCAGAACCCCGGGAATCCTCCTTGAGCGCCTCGCCCGCGCTACTCTGCGAGATTTGGAGAGCGGGCGAGAGGCCGAAAGCGAGTCCAGTGAAAATGGCGACGCCGCAGAGAAACGCCAGGACTGCCGGATTTTCGTGGGCATCGCGAAAGAACGGAGCGGAATCGAGGAGGGATTGAGGAATCGCGGCGATGAGAAGAGAGGTTCCCCAGTGCGCAAAGACAAGCCCCAGGGCGGCCCCGGCGGCGGAGAGCATCATGCTTTCCGCAAGGAGTTGAGAAATGAGGCGGCCGCGCCCGGCGCCGAGGGCGGATCGTACGGCAAATTCCTTCCGGCGGGAAGCAGCGCGAACCATGAGCAGATTGGCGACGTTGGCGCAGGAGATGAGCAGAACAAATCCGACGGCACCAAACAGAACCAGGAGAAGAGACTCAACGCGGCCGACAATGCGGTCACGCAATGCGAACAAGACAATTTGGATGGAACCGTTCGCTTGAGGAAATGCGGCGGCGAGAGCTGAGTTGATGGAACTCATTTCCGACCGAGCTTGGGGGAGGGTGACGCCGGGAGCGAGGCGGCCTATGACAGGCATCCAGCGCATGTTGCGGCGGGTCGCGCTGTCCGGTCCGAGATGCATCGGCACCCAAAGCTGGGCGTTGCCCTGCGGAGCAAATTCAAAGCTGCTCGGCAGAATACCGATAATAACGACGCTATTGGCATCCAACTGGATGGAGCGTCCGATGACATTGGGGTCGCGTGCGAATTGGCTGGTCCAAAATCCGTAAGTGAGGATGGCGACTTTGGGACCGGCGGCGATGTTCTCGCCCGGCAGAAAATCGCGACCGAGAAACGGCTTGACGCCAAGCGTGGAGAAGAAATTGGTAGTGCTCTCGGCAGCAGTAATGAGTTGGGGCTCGCCGCTACCACGATAAATGAAGCCGTCTCCGCTAAATCCAGCGAGCGACTGGAAAGCTTTGGACTGGCGCGACCAATCCACATAGTCGGGATAGGAAACGACCCAGGAGCCCGAGGTCAAGAGATCCTGCGATTGTTGCTGAGGGCGAATTTCGCCGAGAGTGATAAGTTGGGCGGGCTGCAAGTAGGGAAGAGGGCGAAGCAGAGCTGCGTAGACGACGGAAAAGATGGCGGTGTTCGCGCCGATACCGAGAGCAAGCGTGAGGATAGCAACAAGGGTGAAAGCGGGATTCTTGCCGAGCACTCGGAACCCAAAACGAACATCGCCCAGCACACTTTCCATTGAAGCGAATGTCCACATGCCCCGGCTCCTTTCCTTCGTAAGCGTGAAATTACCGAACTGGCGGCGAGCAGCATAGCGAGCTTCATCGGCGTCAATGCCTGCCGCCCGGTTTTTCTGCTCGCGCATGGAGAGATGGAAGGCGAATTCGTCTTCGAGGTCGTGGTCCAGTTGCCCGCGCTTGAGGAGAGCTTTTAGCCGCAGCCAAGTGTTGTTCAGCCAATTCTGCATGTGCGCAAACCCCAAGACTTTTTCAAACCGTACTGCCGGGCACCAGCATGGCAGCCTCACTCATAATGCAGGGCGATCATGGGGTCCACGCGAGTGGCGCGGCGCGCGGGGATGTAACAGGCCACAAGCGCGACAGCGGCCAGCATGACCGCGACCGCCGCGAATGTTTCGGGATCTGTGGGGGTCACCTCGAAGAGCAGGCTGGCCATGAGATGAGTGAGGCCCAGAGCGGCGGCGATACCGATGAGGATGCCAAAGATAGTTAGTCTAGCTCCTCCGCCGACGATGAGGCGGAGCACCTCGCGCTGCTGCGCGCCAACGGCGATGCGCACGCCGATTTCGTGAGTCCGCTGGCTGACCGCATAGGCCATCAATCCGTAAATTCCCACGGCAGAGAGCACCAGCGCAAGAGCGGCGAAGAGCCCGAGAAGCAACATGTTGAAACGCTGCTGCGCGAGCGATTCGGCCATCAAGCCATTCATGGATTGAATGTCGCTGACGGGAATTTGCCGGTCCAGGCTCCAAACCTGCTGTTTCACTTCATCGACCACAGTATTTGAAGGCCCAGGAGTACGGATGGCAAGAGTCATCCAGCGGCGCCAGGGTTCATCGGACTGCGAGAAGGGCGCATAGACGGCTGGATCCACGGGTTGGTTGAGTCCCCAATACTTCACGTCTTGCACGACGCCGACGATGGTCATCCATTGGTGCGGCGGTTTCGAGCGAGCCCAATCGAGGCGCGCGCCAAGCGGGTTATCCTGAGGGAAGAATTGTTTAACGAACGTCTCATTAACCACGGCGACGAGAGGCTGGCCCTCGCGATCCATATCCGTGAAGCCCCGACCGGCGCGAACGGGAATCTGCATGACGCGGAAATAATCGCCCATTACGGAGAGCGTTTGCACGCTCGGCTCAGCACCGGCGAGAACCGGCGGGCGTCCATCGATGACAATGCTGTGATTAAGATAATCCGGGCCAAACGGAATATCGGTGATCATGGCCGCATTGACATCCGGAAAGGAATTGAGGCGGGCAAGTAGCTCGCGACGGAATTGCGTTTGCGGAGGAATTTCCGCGTAGCGTGAAACTGGCAACTGAAGGCGCATGGTCATCACGTTCTGCGGATTAAAGCCCGGATTCACGGAGCGAAGCCGCGAGAATCCTTTGATCAGCAGGCCAGCGCCTATGAGGAGAACCAGCGCCAGAGCGATTTCCGCCGTGACCAGCACTTTCCGCAACAGATGGCCGGAAGGGCCGGCGGTTGCGCCGCGGCCGCCTTCCTTGAGCGATTCCGCAAAATCGGTGCACGCGGCCGACCATGCTGGCGCGATACCGAAGACGATGCCGGTGAGCAGCGAAATGCCGAAGACGAAGAAGAGGACGCGGCCATCGAGTTGAACGCCTGTAAAGCGATCGAGCGCAGCGGGCTTTAGAGTTAAGAGAAAACTAACGCCCCATTTTGCGAGCAGAAGCCCAACGGCTCCTCCGGTGATCGCCAAGAGCGCGCTTTCCACCAGCGCCTGGCGTATGAGGCGGAACTTGCCAGCTCCAAGAGCGGCGCGAATAACGAGCTCCTGCCGGCGCGCAACGTTGCGAGCCACAAGCAGGCCGGCAAAATTCGCGCAGGCAATCAGCAGGACAAATCCTACGGCGCCGAAGAGCACCAGCAGCGCCTTGCGCGAATCGCGGACCATAAAGTCGTGCAACGGGACAAGCAACGATTTGCGGGTTCGTTCGTTGTCGGGATATTGCCCGGCGAGAAGGCCGTCGATCGAAGAGATGTCCGCTTGCGCCTGCGCGAGCGTCACGCCCGGTTTCAATCGCCAGTAGTTGCGCATGAAGTGCACTCCGCGGTAGGCGGCTGCTTCCGGGTAAGCAACCCACAGGGAGACGTAGACGTCCGCGTGCTCTTCCGGCGGAGCAAATCCCGCGGGCATCACGCCGATGACGGTGTAATCGTTGCCCGTCAGCGTCACTGTTTTTCCGAGGACTTGCGGATCGCCGTTCAGGAAGTTTTGCCAGAACTGGTAACTGATATCGATGACGCGCGGACCGCCCTTGACGTCTTCCTCTGGAGCGAGCATGCGGCCGAACAGCGGGGGAACGCCGAGTGTTTCGAGGAATCCGGCGTCCACGAATCCGGCGTGAATCTGGATCGGTTCAAGGCCGCTGGTGTAATCCATTTGAGCGAGATTGATTCCGCCGCCTTGTGAGAAGGCGCGCGTTTGCCGTTGAATGTCGATGATGTTCATGAGCGAATCGTTCTGCTTCATGGCGACGAGTTGCTGTGGATCCTTGTAGGGAAGGGGACTGAGAAGGACGCCGTTGATGACGCTGAAGATGGCCGTGTTGGCGCCGATGCCGAGAGCCAGCGTGAGCACAGCGACGGCTGTGAAGGCGGGATTCTTGCGGAGCATGCGCAAGGCGTAACGGAGATCCTGCCAGAACGATTCAACCGATGCGAAGGTCCACATTTCGCGGGTCCTCTCTTTCAAACCTGTCTGGTTGCCAAATTGGCGGCGCGCGGCATAACCGGCTTCTTCGGGATCATCCCCCGCAAGACGGTTTTTTTCTTCCCGCATCGCCAGATGGAAAGCGACTTCTTCTTCCAGGTCGCGATCCAACTGCGACCGCTTCCAGAGCAGCTTGACGCGTTGCCAGGTTTTGTTTCGCCACTCCGAAAACATGGTGTCCTCCTGCGCGTCCTAAGCCGTTTGGAGTATTCGCGCGACCGCGCCCGACATGCGACGCCAGAACTCGGTTTCTTGCGCCAATTGTTTTCGGCCGACCGCGGTCAGGGAGTAAAATTTCGCTCGACGATTATTGTCCGAGGCACCCCATTCGGAAGAGAGCAGGCCGCGTAACTCCATGCGATGCAGCGCGGGATAGAGCGCACCTTCCTCGACCTTTAGGACGTCCTCTGAAGTTTGGTGAATCCACTCGGCCACGCCGTAGCCGTGCATGGCGCCGCGAGCCAAGGCTTTTAGAATCAGCAGGTCCAGAGTCCCTTGGAGCAGCTCTCCGGGGTTTTCACGCTTTTCTTTCATCTGAGGGTCCTTTCTCTTCTCCATAAGACGTTTAGGGGAGCCAAATGTTCCATCCTATTTTCTTTTCTTGCAAGAATAATCTGTTCCGACGCTAGGCGCGGCGCTGCCTGACTCTTCATGCAGGGTTGATGCTCCGGTCGCGGCTCCGGAAACGTAGTGGTTGGCGTTTATTGCTGGAGATCCAGCCGGAACGCAGCTGCTTGGTAATCTCCGCGTAGCTCTAGCTGGAGCCCGTGGCGCATCCACCAGGCGCCAGAGGCGCTTTCCGGTGTGTCTGGCCGGGCCTTGCCCTCGATCCAAGCGAGCTTGTATTGTGCATCTGGATTGAGTCCCTGCAGTTGCAGCAGAGGAAACCCACGGCGTTCCTGCGTTGCATTTGCGAAGGCGAAAACGACAGCCTGATTTTTGTCCCCCGAAACCGTTTCGGTGGACGAGAATTCGCTGCCATCGTGGGGGCTGATAAGCCGGTAGAGATCACCGCGAACAATCGTTCGCTGCACGGCGTGATATGCGGCGATCAGCCGCTTGGCCGTGGCAAAGTCCTCCGCGGTCCAATGATTCAGATTGGCGCCGATGCCCAGCGAGCCCTGCATGGAACTGAGCATTCTATACACGAGAGACGTCGAGCGCTTATTGTTGAGCCAGTGCGGCGAGTCCGTAACCCAAGCCAGCATGATTTGCGGCGTGTACGCATAGGTGAACCCATCCTGCATCGACAGGCGATCGAAAGGATCAGTATTGTCCGAAGTCCACACCTCATCGGCGTAGCGCAAAATTCCCAGGTCGACGCGGCCCCCTCCGCCCGAACAGCTTTCAATCTCGATCTTGGGATGCTTCTTGCGCAGCTCGGCGAGGATCGAATAGAGATTGCGGATGAACGCAACGTAGACGCGCTTTTGTTCATCGATGGGAACCTGATCCCAGCCCGGCTCGGACCAGTTGCGGTTGTAATCCCATTTTAGAAACGCAATATCGTTTTCGGTGAGCAGCTTGTCGAGAAACCCTTCGACGTAATCGCGCACATCCGGGCGAGCGAGATTAAGGACAAGCTGATTGCGCGATTCCGAGCGAGGCCTTCCCGGGAAATTCAAAACCCAGTCAGGGTGCTTTCGATAAAGGTCGGAATCGGGGTTGACCATCTCCGGCTCGACCCACAAGCCAAAATCCATTCCCAGCGAATGCACTTTGTCGATGAGCGGCTTCAGGCCGTGAGGAAATTTCTCCTTATTCACGTACCAATCGCCGAGTCCAGCGTGGTCGTCCTTACGCTGGCCAAACCAGCCGTCGTCCATCACGAAGCGATCGACGCCGATGGACGCGGCTTTCTCGGCGAGAGCCATTTGGCCGGCTTCATCAACGTTAAACTCCGTCGCCTCCCACGAGTTGTAAATCACGGGACGCGGCTTGGGGTCCGGCGCGTGCGGCAGGAAGTGAGCGATTTCGAATCGATGGAGTAACCGCGACGCTCCGCCCAAGCCGTGATCGGAATGACCTCCATAAAAAACGGGCGTCTCGAGATGTTCGCCGGGTTTCAGCTCGTAGCCAAAATCAAAAGGATTGAAACCGCCCGTCACTCGCACCTCGTCCAGTTGAGTGTGTTCCACAGTAATTCGCCAGGAACCCGACCACGCCAGCGAGCCAAACCAAACTTCGCCGTGTTCCTCGCCGGCTGCAAACGGGCCTACCGATGCGTGGCTGTCGTCGCGCGAAATCGCAAACCACGGATTGGCTTGATGGCCGGTGGTTCCGCGGCGGCTTTCGATGACGCGCGCGCCTCCCAGAATCGGCTCCTGATTCAGCGTCCATTCTCCGGCCCAGCGGCCCGTCAAATAGCTCAGTGTGTAGCGCGCGGGAGGCAAGGTCCATTGCGCGGCAGCGGCCTGTTCAATGACCACAGGCTGCTTTTCCCGATTTTCAATTTCCGCGGAACGCGCCAAAATGCCCGTGTCCGGATCCATCGAGTAGCGCAGCGTCACATAAATTTCGCGAGAGATGTCCTTCAGAAGTACATCGACTGCTTGAGGCCCCTTCGGCGTGGCGCTGACAAAATGAAGGACCAGATCGCGATTGCCATCGGCAAACGTCACTTTGAGCGCAGGCTCGGTGAAGAGGCCGGCGCCCCACGCGGCATACTCCTCCGGCGTGGTCGTGTAAGACGAATCGAACGAAGCCATTTCTGGAAGCGAATGCGCGGGAGCAAGGCTATCGTGCGCACCGAGGCGCCCGCCCCAATAGAGCGGCTGCAATTCGCCGCGCTCGTTCACGCCGAACGCGTACGTGGAATTGCCGCCATCGAGACGAAAGACCGGCGCGGTCTGGGCCATGCACGAACTGGCAGCGAGCAAAGTGGATGAGAGAGACGCAGCTACAAAGACACGCAACTTCGCTGAGATTTTCATTTCGCCGTATCCTAACACTTGCAGGAAGGTGCTTGCTACAAATGCTTGTCTCGCGCGGTGATGAGAGCCAGTCTCGATGCTTGCTCGCAGCACGGCGCACGCGTTATCGTATTTGAACTGTTCTCATGCAAAGCGAACCCTCCTTGCCCTTGCGTTTGGCCCTTGTCGGGATGTCCGGTGCTGGAAAAACCTTTTGGACAAAGAAATTAGCGACGGAAGGCTGGACGGCTATTTCCTGCGACGACCGCATCGAGGAGAAATTGGCGTCACGGCTGGCTGCTGGCGGATATTCCGGGATCAACGGAGTGGCGGCATGGATGGGTTGGCCGGACAATGCGAGCTACGCGGAACGTGAAGCGCAATACCTCGAGGAAGAAATCCACACACTGGGCGACGTGCTTACAGGACTGGAGCGCGAGCCAGAAAAGCCGCTGGTGCTGGACACCACCGGAAGCGTGATCTACACGGGAAATAATTTATTGCTTCGTTTGCGGCGGCGAATGACTATCGTCTATCTCGCGGCGTCTGCGGAAGAGCAGCAGCTTTTGATCGAACGCTACTTGAGCGACCCCAAACCGGTGCTATGGCGCGGGGCGTTCCAGCCGAAGAAGGGCGAAACGGCGCGAGAGACGGTGGCCCGCTGCTATCCCACACTGATTTCAGCGCGGCGGCAGAGCTACGAAGCTTTGGCGCATTGCTTGCTGCAGGTGGCCGAGCTGCGCGATCCGGCTTTTGATGTAGCGGTGTTTCTTTCGAAAATCCGCGGCCAGATCGAGCGCGGGCGATGAGATACCGGAGCACGGGACGCAAAGCGGCGCTGACTTCGATGCGTGGGGCGGTGCTGCGAGGACTTGCGCCGGATGGTGGGCTCTACATGCCGGTGGAGATTGCGCGGCGTTCACCACAGGAACTCGAAGAGTTTCGCCGCTTGCCGTTTACGGAAGTTTGCTTTCGTGTGGTGCGCCCTTTTGCCACGCCCGATGTGCCGGAAGAAGTGCTTTGGCAAATTGTCGCCGAGGCCATCAATTTTCCGGTGAAACTCGTGTCGCTCTCGCCCGGGCTGCACGTTCTCGAGTTATTTCATGGCCCCACTCTGGCTTTCAAGGATTTTGGCGCGCGCTTCATGGCGCGGCTGATGGGCTATTTCGTGCGCGGAGAAACGCGCCTGCTGACCGTTCTCGTGGCCACGTCCGGCGATACGGGAAGCGCCGTGGCGCATGGATTTCTTGGCGTGCCGGGAATTCGCGTGGTGATTCTCTATCCTTCCAAGCGCATCAGCGAAGCGCAGGAGAAACAGTTCACGACGCTGGGAGAAAATATCACTGCGCTCGAGGTGGCCGGCAGCTTCGACGATTGCCAGCGGCTCGTGAAGCAGGCATTTTCGGACGTCGACCTGAACAAGCGCGCGTTTCTGACCTCCGCGAATTCGATCAACATCGGGCGGCTTCTGCCGCAAATGTTCTATCACGTGGAGGCTTACCGGCAGTTGCCGGTCGCATCGGTTCCCCTGATTGTGTCTGTGCCCAGCGGGAATTTCGGCAATTTGACCGCCGGACTTTTCGCGAAGCGCATCGGCTTACCAGTGGCGATGTTCGTGGCGTCCACAAACGCCAACGACGTTGTGCCTGAGTATTTGCGCCGGGGAGAGTTTCATCCCAGGCCGGCGACGCAAACATTTTCAAACGCCATGGACGTAGGCAACCCCAATAATTTTCCGCGTTTGCTGGATTTGTGCCGCGGGCGGCTCGAGTACGTGCGGCGCGAAATCTGGGGCCACGCCGCGACCGATGACGAAACGTTGCTGGAAATGAAGTCCATCCACGACCGCTTCGGCTACATCGCCGATCCGCACACCGCCGTCGGCGTACTCGGCTGGGAAGCCTACAAGCGTGAGCATTTTGAGCCTGCGCAAGGATTGGTCCTGGCCACGGCGCATCCCGCGAAATTTGCCGACATTGTGAAGCGCGCCATCGGCGCCGCGCCGCCGCTCCCGGATCGCCTCGCCGCTTATTTGAAGCGTGAAAAATTGTCGCTGCCAATGTCCAACGAGTACAACGACTTTAAGCAATACTTGCTAATGCAGTGACATGGACCGAAGCCCGATCACGGAAGAGCGCGGGACGATTCATAACCCACTCTTCGTGAGATTTCGCAGTCCTTGTAGGTAGTCTTCTTTATCGAGTCTGCATCCGACGCCAAAGTCCGTCAGTAAGGTCATCATCTGGCCGACAGGCAGACCGGCGAGCGCGGCGGCCTTACCGAGAGATGCCTCCCCGGTGCGGTATTTCTCCACGCCGAGCAGGATTCTGCCCCGCGTGACCAACTCGCGGACAGTTTTGGAAAGGTCACTCTGCGCCTCTTTGGTGAATTCGCTGAGAAATTCATAGTTATCGCGATCCATTCGGATGCTCATGGTCTTGGTCATTCGAGTGCCTCCAATCGTCGTCTGGCGTCCTCCACAATGATTTCGCTGTAGCGCCCATACCTCCCAAGCGATGCCGAGCTTGCCAGGGCTTCCATGCGGCTGAGCAGGTTCTTTTCACGGCTTCGAATTAAAATGCCGACAGCGCTCGTAAAGGCGATGCCGAGAAGCTTGCACGCGTTTATACCGTTCTTATCGTCAATGGTCACGATCGATCCACTCTCCGCAATGCCGAGTGCAATCGCCTCCGCTTCTCCTTTGCCCAGGCTGAATTCAGCCGCAAGTCTAGAAACGAGCCTTCTATTTTCTACTGCGCTCACCTGTATCCTGGACTCGTCCAAGGCCCTTCTGATCATCAGTGCATCCAGCGTTTTCTTTGCGCCACAGCATTCCCGCTCAACTGCTGGGGGAATGGTGATTCGTAGAGGAGCGCCAGTCAAGAAAGCATCAAGAAGCTCGATCTTGGCGATGAGTATTAATGTTGAAGCGTCGAAGATCAGCATATGACAAAATATTACAAACGTATTGTAGCACAAAGGCTGTCAACCCTGAAGGATGGATTTAGGCCCGAGTTCTAGGACGGTTTGCGGAGGCGGTCGAGAAGCATGAAGAGGAAGACGGCGACGAAGGCGTTGACGAGCGCGGCAGCGCCGAGATGCACTGTGAGCCAGGGCGCGGACTGAGAAAGGAGCAGGCGCTGCGTCAGAGCAACGATGCCTTGATGGACCACGAAGAAAGCGATCGTCAAGGCAAAGCGCGCCGCAGGATGCTCGGTATCCAGCCTTGCGCCGATCGAGGACGCCAGATAACCGATGACGGTTTTGGCAATCCCGTAGAGACCGAGCGGAACGGTCGGACCGCTGAGACTGTCCTGCAAGATGCCGATGGTCATGCCTAGAAGCAATCCCGTGGAAGGATTTCGCCGGCTGAGTCCGAAGTAGATGGTGATAAGCAGCGGCAGATCTAGAATTCCAGTTTTGGGAAAATAAATCGGCAGAAAAGCTTGCAGGACGAGCGCAAAAGCCGCGGCCAAAAAGATCGCTCCCGCGCGGAACTTATGCACTTCAATGTGCATCTCACTGCCGCGAATGTCGAAGGCGTCGTTCATGGCTTCTCTGGCGAACCCGGCTTGGCTGCCGAGGCTGAAGGCGCGGCAGCAGGTGCTTCCGAATTCGGCGCGCCGGAGTCTTGCTTGATCTCCAGCGGCTTCATGGTCAGAAGGACGAAAACCTCCTCGAGCCGCTGCAGATTCGCAGCGGGACGCACGTGAATCTGTTTAAACGGATTCCCCGGTTTGATATCCGCGATGGTGCCGACGGGCAGGTCGCGAGGAAAGATACGATCCATGCCGCTTGTCACCACGCGTTCGCCGGAATTTACAGGGTCATCGTTGGGAATGTACTTCATGATGAGCAGCGGCTCACCTGTGCCGCCGACGGGGCTTTGAATGCGCGAATCGACCAGCATTGCGCCGACGCCGCTATCCTTATCGGTTAGCAGCAGCACCTGCGCGGTGTCTCTGTAGGAATCGATGACTTTGCCGACGACTCCGTCCGGCGTGATCACGCCCATGTTGCGCCGGATGCCGTCACGCTCACCGCGGTCCAGGTAGATGGTCTGACTGGCGGAGTCCGCGCCGCCGCCGATCACTCGCGCACTGACCATGGGAACATCCACGTTCGTCTGACGGAACTTCAACAAACCGGCAAGGCGGTCGGCTTCAGCGGCTTTGCCCTGTAATTGCGTGATTTGCAGTTTCAGCGCGTCGTTCTCGCGTTTCAATTGTTCGTTTTCGCGCGAAGTGTTCTGCAACGCAAAATAATGGTTCCAGGTGTCGCGAATGTGGCTGATACCGTGAGCGCCGGCGCGTTCGAACGGAGACACCGCGCCGACCGTCCAGACGCGAATTAGCCGGCCCTGCGAGTCCCGCCGGATCTGCACGGCCAGGAGCAGCACCTGCAGGAGCACGACGCCTCCGAGCAGGAAGAGTGATCTATGACGAGAGGGAATGCCTGCCATGGAGTCCAGTAGCACAGACCTAGCCCTGTGCGGTTGAAAATTTCAGCGTCTGCGTCAAATCCAGTAAGCCCGTTAGTCGATGCAAACCTGGCGCAACAGCCGGAAATCGCTCAACATTTTGCCGGTGCCCAGAACCACCGAAGCCAGCGGGTCGTCGGCGATGGAAACGGGCAGCCCGGTTTCTTCCCGGATGCGCTTGTCCAGATTCTTCAAGAGCGCGCCGCCGCCGGTCAAAACGATGCCGCGGTCGCTGATGTCGGCGGAAAGCTCCGGGGGTGTGCGTTCCAGAGCCACGCGCACGGCATTCAGAATCGTTGCGACGCATTCGCTCAACGCTTCGCGAATTTCGCTGTCGTCGATCGTGACGGTGCGGGGCACACCTTCAATCAAGTTGCGGCCTTTCACTTCCATGGTCAGCGGCTTTTCCAGCGGATAGGCCGAGCCGATTTCCATTTTGATCTGTTCCGCGGTGCGCTCGCCGACGAGCAGGTTGTACTTGCGCTTCAAATATTGCATCACCGCTTCGTCCATCTCATTGCCCGCGACGCGCACGGAACGCGAATAAACAATGCCGCTCATGGAGATGACCGCAATGTCGGTCGTGCCGCCGCCGATATCGACAACCATGTTTCCGGAAGGTTCTTCGATCGGCAGGCCCGCTCCGATGGCCGCGGCCATGGCTTGCTCCACCAAGTAAACTTCGCTGGCTCGCGCGCGATACGCGGAGTCCTGTACGGCGCGCTTCTCCACCGGCGTGATTTCGCTCGGCACTCCGATTACGATGCGTGGATGCACCAGCACGCGGCGGTTGTGTGCCTTCTGGATAAAATATGTCAGCATTTTTTCGGTGACTTTGAAGTCCGCGATGACACCGTCCTTCATCGGCTTGATGGCGACAACGTTTCCCGGTGTACGGCCCAGCATCTCTTTAGCTTCGCGGCCGACGGCCACGACTTCGCCAGTGGACTTGTTGATGGCCACGATCGACGGCTCGTTAACGACAATGCCCTTGCCGGCCGAGAACACCAGCGTGTTCGCGGTTCCCAGATCAATGGCGAGGTCGGAGGAAAACAAACTAAACACCGACCTCAGGTTGTAACCGTTCTTATTCATCCCCCCGCCCCCCGCGGAGAAAACCTCTCCGCCGTCCAGACAACAAAGCCTTGCAGAACACGCTTGCGGTCTTTTTCTACCGCCCAGCGGCCAACTAGACCATTGTCCATGGACTTGGCGACCGGCGCAAAGTCGCGCCTGCGTCTTTTTTCTTCAGAGACCGAAAAACGATCATCCTGCGAAACTCTTATTTCGGCACAACGATCGGCACCTTTTGCTGCGCCGTCCCGCCGCGCCGATTTTCCCCAATGATGACGATGGTATGCTGGCCAGGCTCGAGCGGCTCGGTAAAGTGCCGGAATGTGCCGTCCGCCGCGATAATAGGCACCGGCTGGCCGTTTACGAGCAGCGCCGCTCCCGGCTCCGTCTTGCCGATAATTTCGACCACGCGCCCATGAAGCTGTGTCCCGGTAATCTCCAGCAGCATCTCTTGTGTTTTTCCCTGCGCGACCAGCGTGAAGCGGAACGATTCGCTGACTTCGCTGCTTTCTTTCTTCCCATTCGCCGCGGTGACCGTCCAGAAGTAATCGCCAGCGTCGAGCCCCGTGATGTCCGCGGTCGTTCCGGAAATTCCCGGAACTTCTTTCACCGTTCTCGTAAACATCGCCGTCGCGCTGACTCGCAGTGTGTAGGAGGCCGCCTCCGGCACGGGCTTCCATTCGAAATGAACGGATTCCGTTTTCGGATTCTCGACGATCAGCGGCTCGAAGTTGTGCGGCAAAATCAGATCAGGCGGCGCAAGCACATCGGACTTCGTAATGGGTCCGCTCGTGGAGAAAGTCGCCTTCTGGTACTGCCCGATCTCCACCTTTTCCTGGCCGCGCTGCACTTCCGCGCTGCCGCTCGAAACCACGATCTCGTCCTCCTTGTGCTCCGGGTCTGCTTTTACGTCCGCATGGCTGTTCGAGTGTATTGATGCCGTGGTGGTGTCGACGCTTACGGCAGCCTTCGAATCAGGCGACGACCAGTTCGGCGTCCTCAGATCCACTTGTCCGGTGCTGATGCGCACTCCCGAACTCGATGGTTTTTCCTGCCCCATCGAATTTTCTTCCACGGTGATGAAGGTCCCCGACTTTACGGTGTAGGTCGTGCCATCGGCGAAGGTAATGCGCGCCGCGCCATCCGCCGAAGTTTGGATCTGGTCGCCCTTGTCCAGCGTGGTATGAAAATCCGCGTCCTGCCACTGCACGGAGTTGACCTTCTTCACCTGCACTTTTCCGTCGAGGTTCACGAATCGGGCTTGCGTCTGCGAGATGGGAGGCACATCGCTGCCGCTGCCCAGCGATTTGCTGAATTTGTCATAAGCCGCTGTATATAAATTCGGATCGATCAGGTAGACCGCCGCGAAAATAATCGCCGCAAGCAGAATCACGTAAACGGCCACGGTCTTGTACGTCACCGTGTGCCAATACACTTCCACTCGTTTTATCTTCGGGTGGTTCGGATCGTATGGTGTCTGTGTGTTCACGAGTCTTCGCGCAGCAATTCCGCCAATCCTAAAATCTAGCACAGTAATTAGAACGTGGACGGCTGCTGCGCCTTGCGGTAGTTAAACAGCAAATAGCGGTCGCGCGTACCGGTCGCTGGGCCAGGTGGAATTGTCCGAAAGGCCAGCCTTTGCGCTTCCGAGCGGGTCACCGCCTTTAACCACTCTTCTGCTCGTCACTTAGGCCGGTTGCGCTCGGAGGAATGCCAGCGTCAGCGGCCACGCCAGCAGAGCTGCCGCCGGGCTGTAGCTGGCTCGTGCGTCGCAGAAGAAGCCGTGGTCGGCATTGGAAATCTCCACGTTCACGAAGTTTTTCCCCGCGGCGCGCAGCGCATCACTCATCGCGCGCACCTGCTCGGGAGGGATGTGTTTGTCCCTCCCTCCCCAGAAAAACAAAAGAGGCGCCTGGATTCCGCTCGCGCGGCCCAGCAATCCCGGATTCGTCGCATTCGGCGCGATCCCGCCTCCATAGTAAGAGATCGCTCCTTTGAGCGGCAGCGTGATGGCCGCCAAAAACGAAGCCCGTCCTCCCATGCAATAGCCGATCGAGCAGATCGGAAGCTCTGCCCCCATCGCACCTCGGAGCCACTCATACGCAGCCCGCAAGTCCGCCGCCATCGAGGCATCGCTGAGCGCCTTCATGTGCGGCATGACGCTGGAAAAGTCGTCGTAACGTCCCTCGAATCCCGCGCCCGTGCGATGGAACAGTTCCGGCGCCACGGTCACAAATCCTTCCCGCGCAAAGCGCCCCGCAACGTCGCGAATATGCGCGTTCACGCCGAAAGCTTCCTGGAACACCAGCAAACCGGGATGTGCGCCGTCGTCCTTTGGCCGCGCCGTCCACGCGCGCATGGTAGTGCCGTCATTCACGCTAAGCTGCACGTATTCGCTGCTTATTTCCATGTTCGCTCCCGCTCTTCCAGAAATTCCGGCGCGAGTTCTTCAATGCCGGATAAAGTAGCTGCGTTTATCCGTATTCGCAGTCACGGCCACGTCAAAAAATCCCACCATCATTTCGTCGTAAGTCTGCTCGCCCCAGCGCACCGCGGCGTCCGGGTCCGGGTTGTGCGGATTGTCGCGCGAATTGTCGAACCACGCGACGGCCTGCAGCTCCGTTCCCGCTTTCAGCAAGCGCGGCTCGGCGAGCCGGTAGCTCATCTGCCAGTGAAAATGATAATGGACGTCCAGCAACGTTTCAATTTCCTGGGCCGGCCTTTCGCCAGGACTCCTGGCTTTGTGAATGATGTTGTATTCAAATCGCTTTCCACGCACGTGCATGTGTGGGAAAAAACCGAGCAGCGTCGCATCGTTCGGCAGCGTGCCGTCCGCCTCCACGCGATAATCCGGCGCGCCTGGCGGAATCACAAAGTGGTCGTTCGTGAGCTGCAATGTCAGCACACGCTGCGCGGGAGCGCGCTTCGAGAAAACCAGCCCCACCCTCGTCCGGTCGTTCCCCGCGTGCCCGTTGGTTGTGTAGTGCATTTGAAAAACCAGGTCGGACCCTGCCGGAATGAATTTCGCCATCGTGTCTGGCCAGTTGTCCGGCGAACTTCCCGGCGCGTAGACGAGCAGAACGTCGCTGTCTGTCCAGTTCGCGCCCCGGCGGTCATCGGGATCGGTAAGCGTGGAGGCGGTGAAGGGCGCTCCCACAGACGCGTGCTGCATCCATTTCGAATCCGGCGGCCGCACATACACGACTGCGTGATGCACGTTCGCGCGCATCTGCGGAAGAATCTCCACCGCCCGCACCCAGCGGTCCTCCTTGAATCCCGTCGGCACAATTTCGTATGTGTATTCGACGTCCCCGCTCGCCGGCAGTGGCACAGCTTTCTGCATCTTCAAGATCAAGTCCGGTTGTGGAATACTCCAACTCTCCGCCCAATGTCGCGGCGGCGGAGCGTCGTGTGGATTCCCGGCAGGCGCACCGGCCTCTGCCCAGGCTGCAAGCGCCGCAATTTGTCCCGGCGCGAGCGAAGGATCGTTCGAAAAGTGCCCGGTATGCGGATCGGCAAACCACGGCGGCATCGATTTGTTGCGCGTCGCCGCTGCAATCGCCGCCGCATAAGGCCGCGTCTGTTCGAATGTTTCGAATCGCATCGGCCCAATGCCCTGGGTGCGATGACAAACGTCGCACCGGTCCTGCAATATCGGCAACACGTCGCGGTAAAATGTTGGGGTGCCCGCGGTAGCGCGCTGCTGCGCGCCGTTTTGTGCCGAGCTCAATGCTGTTCCCTGATGCAGTGAGCCTGGTAAAACCAAAACAAGCACCGGAAGAAACGCTGCGCTCCGCATTCGAATTGCCCTGCGTTTGATCATCCTCAGTGTTCGATGATACGCGTCTTGCCGCGGTTTCCCGCAGATCTACCTACGGACTGCGCGTTAGTTTCCGGATTGCCGGCCACTCGCTAAGAAACTCCTCTCTCCCCTCCCACAATGGCGATACTAGGATCCTGACATTAAGGCTGCCCGCACATACAATTTTGGGCACATTCTGTCCCTTTAGCACTAGTGGCCCATAGCTATACGCGCTTCCGCCTGCCAGGCTGTTGACGTTGGCATTTGACTGCGGTGCGTGGCGGAAAGCGGCAGCGGAGCGAGTCGAATCGGGTAACGAGCCGCCGTTCCTTTCCTATCCTTCTTGGTTATTGTCTCTGGAGTTTCTCAGCGGGGAGACGCGTCCATGAGCTTTCTAACGAGAGCCACTCTGGTTGCTTTCTTCATGTTCGCACTGCTTTCCGAGGCGCGAGCTCAGGCACCGGTCCAGACTTCGACCCAGGCGGCTGCACTGCCGCCGGACAACGACTTTTATTCTGTTCGCGAGCCTGCCGCCGCCGGAGATGCGCAGGCGCAGTTCGCCCTCGGGAACCATTATTTTAGCGGCGCCGGCGTTCCTCAAGACTACGGTCAGGCGCTTCTCTGGTTTACGAAGTCCGCGAACCAGGGCTTTGCTCCGGCTCAAAATCAACTAGGCTACATGTACCAACATAAGTTTGGCGTGCCGCGGGATTACAAGCGAGCCGTAGCCTACTATCGTTCCGCAGCGAAGCAGGGCTATGCGCTGGGGCAATATAATGTGGGCGGAATGTTCGAGGATGGGGTTGGCGTCAAGCGTGATTACAAACAGGCCTTAGATTGGTACCGCAAAGCGGCGAACCAAAATCTGCCGCAAGCGGAAAAGCAAGTCGCCTACTTTTACCAGTGCGGATATGGAGTGAAGCAGGATTATGCGCAAGCGCATGCCTGGTATCTCCGCGCGGCGGGACAGGGCAACTCCGACGCCGAGAACCAGTTAGGCTTCTTCGCGGAAGAAGGATGGGGACAGCCGAAGAATTACGCCGAGGCTCTTGCCTGGTTTTACAAAGCCGCGGAACATGGCAGCAACGACGCCGAGGAAAACATCGGCTATATGTTTCAAAATGGCCTCGGCGTGCAAACCGATTATGCCAAGGCCATGTCTTGGTTCGACGAAGCTGCGGCGCACGGCAATGGCAACGCGGAAAATCAGCTTGGCTGGATGTATCAGTTCGGCCAAGGCCTAAAGCCCGACGACGCCAGGGCCGTGACTTGGTACCGCATGTCTGCCGATCTTGGCAATCGACGTGGCGCCATCAATCTCGACGCTTTCAAGAATGTGCTGGAGATTCGCGGCCCGGGAAATTGGGATGCCGCCAACACCACCGTCACTGATGCTGCCATCGCCCGCGCTCAGCGCTGGGCCAACATCCAGGATCTTCAGCGCCGCATTGCCGGATTGGAGGGTGATGCTCAAGACCAGGACGATCTTGCCGACCAGCTCGAACACACCGGCAAAGGCAAGAACGATGCCATCACCAAGATTTTCAATGCCATGGGCAGCGTCCCCGCCGTCAAGTACCATGCCGAGGCGGCAAAGTATCGCGCCGAAGCGGCGCGCCTGCGCGAAGAACTGGCTCAACTCGAAAACCAACCCCAACCGGCTGCCAGCGTTCCTACTCCCTAACGCCTTCCTGCTCGCGTGCCGGAACGCGGTTTCGTACTTTCCCGATACTGCGGGTCAAACTTTTTTCGAGATCCTTTCCGTATGCCGGGCCAACCGGAAGTTATTCCGGTCCACAAGTCTCGTTCTGAGGTGCTGGAAGCCCTCTTCGGAGATTGCACCGTCGAGGAAGCATGGCCGAGCATTCGGGAACCCACCTGGCGCCCACCCACGATTCTAATTGAGGCGCGTGCCTCCTCTCTTCTATAATGTTAAGTTTGCTCGGAGACTTGGGGGATTCAGCGGATGGCTGGCAGCTCAGACAACAAACAGAAACTTCTTTCCCGCATCTTGCTCGGCGTGGTCGTGCTGGCTTTGTCCGGCGGCATGCTCCTGTATCTCGTCCCGACAGGTCCAGGTGGCACCACGCAGATGTCCACCGATGCCGTTGCAAAAGTTGGCGATCAGAGCGTCACGGTCGCGGATGTGCGCCAGCAGCTCGACCAGATCAAACAGCGGAATCAAGTGCCCCCGATGCTCGTGCCCTACTACACCCAGCAAATTCTCCGCCAGCTCCTCCTTCAGAAAGAAATGCAGTACGAGGCCGTCCAACTCGGCATCCACGTTTCGAATGATGAGGTTGCCGACCGAATCCGCTTGATTCTTCCCGCCGCCTTCAACGCAGGCGTGCCCATCGCTCCGGATCAGTACGCCTCGCTCGTCCAATCGCGCACGCAGATGCCCGTCTCGCAGTTCGAAGACACGGTCCGTCTCGGCCTGCTGCAGGAAAAATTTCAGAAGCTGGTGACCGACGGAATTAGCGCAGGCCCGGCGGAGCTTCAGGACGAATTCAGGTACCGCAATGAAAAAGTGAAACTGGACTACGCCTTCATTAAGCCGGAAGATCTGCAAGCCAAGATCACGCCGACTGACGCGGAGATTAAAGCCGCCTATGAGAAAAATAAGGCCAAGTATCAGCTGCCGGAAAAACGCGTGGTGCGCTACGGTATCGTGGACGTAAACCAGATTCGCCAGAATATCCACATCTCAGACGATCAGTTGCAGGCGCAATACAAGCAGAATCTCCTGCAATATGAAGTGCCGAACCGCGTTCACGTCGAGCATATATTGCTGTTGACCGTCGGCAAGCCGGACGCCGAAGCCGAAGAGATCAGGAAAAAAGCCCAGGACATCCTGAGTCAAGTCAAGAAGGGCGCGAATTTCGAGGATCTAGCCAAGAAATACTCCGAGGATCCCGGCACCAAAGACAAAGGCGGAGATTTGGGCTGGATCGTTCAGGGCCAGACCGTCCCGGAATTCGAAAAGGTTGCTTTTTCGCTCCCAAAGGGCAGTATTTCGGACCTCGTCAAGACCCAGTATGGCTTCCACATCATCAAGATCATTGACAAAGAGATTGCTCACACCAAATCCTTCGAGGAAGTAAAGGATTCCATCCTGACGCCGCTGCTCCTCACCGAAGCCGACAAACAAGCCAGCGACATCGCCGACAAGCTCTCCCAGGCCATCCGTCAATCGAACAAAATTTCTCTCGACGAACTCGCCAAACAATATCACCTAACCGTCGGAGAGACGCGCCCGGTTTCTCCCACCGACCCATTGATCGAACTGGGGAATGCGCCAGACGTCAAGCTTGGCGATTCCATCTTCCGATTGCGCCAGGGCGAGTTGAGTTTGCCGATTCACACCGATCGCGGCTACCTGGTCCTCGATGTCAGCAAGATTCTTCCCGCCCACCAAGGCTCTCTGGAAGAGGTCCATGACAAAGTCGTCGCCGATCTGAAGCAGGAAAAAGCGTCCGAGGAAGCCCGCAGCAAAGCGGATGAACTGATCAAAAGGGTAAAAGGCGGGCAAAAGTTCGAAGCGGCCGCCAAAGCTCTTGGGCTTGATCCGAAAACCAGCGACGAGTTAGCTCGCGCGGGCTCCATCTCCAACGTTGCCAGCGGCAAGCAACTCTCTGCTGCTTTCCAGCTAAAGCCTGGAGACGTTGGTGTGCCTCTGGAACTGGGCGCGAACTGGCTGGTTTACGAAGTTGTGGACAAACAAGTGCCCAACCCTGCCGATTTTGAAAAACAGAAGAAGGACATCACCGATGCGGTTCTGCAAGCGAAGCGCTCGCTCGCCTTTGAAGCTTTCCAAACCGCCCTCGAAGACCGCTTGAAAAAAGAGGGCAAGCTGCAGTTGATGCCCGAAAAGCTCCGCAGCTTAACCGATCTAAGCTAATTTAAATAATTGATAATAAAGCACTTAAAATCAACCAGAGGAGTGCTTGTGTTTGCAGCCCCGCCCCGGTAGCCTACTAGTGTCTCCGAATGGCCGATTTCAGCGCTGATAGTACGCTTGGCCGTTAGTAGCGCAGGCGGGAATCAGCTTAAGCAAAACACAAACTTCCATGGCGCCCCACTGCCCGAGCCTCAGGATCTTATGAATACGAAGAAAACACCATCTCGCACTCCCGCTGTCCGCAACGACTACCGCTGCAGCATGGAACGCAATCAATCCGGCAAGTATTGCGTGCGAATCCAGGTTTTCTACCCGCGCCATGCATGGAACCTGGGCGTCTTCTTTCTCGCTTCGTCCTTTGACCGCGCCATGAAGAAGCTCGAGGAGTCTCTG
This sequence comes from uncultured Acidobacteriota bacterium, assembly GCA_963718945.1. Classification (GTDB taxonomy): domain Bacteria; phylum Acidobacteriota; class Terriglobia; order Acidiferrales; family UBA7541; genus Acidiferrum. Next base: position 60,106 of record CAVRAJ010000008.1, read on the forward strand.
GACTTCCTCCAGCGCCACGAGGAGAAACTGTGGTTCTGGGGCGTGGACCGCGCCGAAGACATGGGCTTTTCCGCCGAGTTTCTACGCGAGGCGGGCCTCAAGCTGGATCATCGCACCGAGTTTCCCCGCAGAGCCACCAATCTTTCTCTTGCTCCGGAACGCGAAGTTCCGGCGTTCGTTTTGGGCCCAGTCCGCCGCGGCTTGGCGGAATCGGTCGAATCGCCTCGCGCCGCAGCCGCTGGTGACTGACCGCACGTGCCTAACCGCACCTAACTGACAGTTCGAGACTGACGGCTGATTACCGTCGACAGTCTACAGGCCACGCGCCATTCTAGTTAGCCGATCCTCTGGCCGCCGTACTTGACCACGTTGCCTGACCGTTTGACCAGCACATCGGTTCTCGTCCGGTCTGTTCCTCTTGCATATTGACTTAACCTCATTTCTTCGCCATCATTCCCGCATTCCGTCGATCCGCATTCCAGCGGAAGCATATTTCAGTGAGAAGCAAACCCACGAATCGCGTCTCAAAGAGCCTTGGCCTCGGACTCCTCATGGCGTCTCTACTCGGTATGGCCGCGCTCGCTGGCAGTATCTCGGCGCTCCGCGCCCAAACCCCTCAATCGAGCGGGTCGGACAAACCGAGCGCAACCACCGCTCCCGCAAATAAGACATCTCCAGCAAAGCCAACTCCCACTTCTTCCGCCTCCACGACCCGCTCCTCGACAGATGCAGCCAAACCGCCCGCGCAGACGAAGACGGCAGGCATGGTGTGGGTCAACACCGCGTCTGGCATGTACCACAAACAGGGATCGCGCTGGTACGGCAAGACGAAGAAAGGCAAGTACATGTTGGAGGAAGACGCGATCAAAGCGGGATACAAGCCCGCGAAGTGAGTGCACCGAAGTAAGTGCATCGAAGTAAGTGCAGTGAAGCAGAAACGATGAAGCGGAAAAAGCAGCGCAAAGTTCACCCGAAGTAAGAAGGAGAAAAGGATATGACGAAACAACTGAACAGGATAATTTTGGCGGCTCTGGTTTTTGTTTTGGGAGTGAGCGTTGCATATTCGCATGCGCCAGCTTCCCCTGCGGCGGCGGCCGCATCCCGTGCGACGCTTGCCAATTCGAGCGCGTCATCCGCCGCGGCGCAAGCCGCATCCAAAACGGCAACCAAAGCGACTGACCTGGTGGACATCAACAGCGCGACCAAAGATCAGTTGAAAGCGCTGCCGGGCATCGGCGATGCCTATTCGCAAAAAATCATCGACGGCCGGCCGTACAAAACGAAGACCGATCTGCTCAACAAGAAGATCGTCCCTGCGGCAACGTACGCAAAAATTAAGGGGCTCATCATTGCCAAACAGCCCAAATAGGCTGGGCCAAGCAACCTAAATAGCGGGAGCCAAGCAACCCGAGAAGTGACGGCCGCCTGGTAGACCAGACACACTCTCGGCTGCTGTCGAATCCGCTAAGTCTGGCGGTGCGACGGGAAAGAGGTTGACTGCCGCGATTCACCAGACACCTCGCACTCTCCCAGCCGCTACTTCTCGCGGAGAATGACCTCGCCCTGGCCGACGAGTTGATCGTTGAGCCACAGGCGGTATTTGTAGGTAGCCGCCTTGAGACCGACGCGCGGCGGTCCGCTTAGAAGCCGCATTCCAGCCGGCGCTTGAAAAATATTGGAAGAAAACGGGCAGCGGTTGACGTCGAATTCGACGCGAAGATTCCCCGCATCCGAGATCCAGGAAATTTGATCGCCCGGGTCGAGTACGACCACCTGCGGTACGAGTCCAACAAGTACGGGACGCTCTGCCATTGTTCCTCTGCTCCTTGCGGAAGGACGGGATAGGAGTGGATGCGTGAAACCGCGAAATTCTCTTGCAATCGGACGATAGCACATTTGCGGGCGGAGTTCTTCTCGCCGCGATGCAGGGGACGCGGTCTTTAGCGGAGAGATCCTTTTCGACCAGGTCGGAATCTTGGACCCGACCGGGCCGGGGTTCTGGATCGCCTCCGAGGGTCGTTTGGGCCAGGTACCAGTTCCGACCATTTCAGAACCATCGGCTGTCGGAACTCTAGTTAACAATAATGATCCCCCCCACCCGGTTTTTTCATAAGCGTTCATTCTAAAGGTGGATAAAGCTGTTTGTTTTGTATCTGTTTTGCATGTGTTGATTCTAAAGGGGATAGTGGTTAGTGGCGAGTGGGTAGTCATTAGGATGGACCCCCTCCGAGGGGTATCCAGAGAATCGTGAAGTAAGCGTTTGAAGAGAAAGGAGTTGCGAGCGTCGCACTGCGGACGCGGGAGCGAGGTTGAATGGCTCAGAGAGAGCGGGGGGAGACGCCCGGCTGAAGCTCGACGCCTACAAAGAAAAGAAAGCGAACTAAACGAAGAAAGACCCCGAGGGTGCTGGGGTAAACGCTGTGGGCAGAGATCGGAGGCGAAAAGGACGGTGGCTCGTTGAGCGGCGGGACGTGAGCGAAACCTTTCGAGGCTCAGGGCAAGCACGGGGAATGGTAGCAGGTGTAGTTACCATTTGTCAATAGATTTATTGTTTTACTGAGTGCTTATTCGAATGGCGAGAGCGCTTCGAACGGAGTTGGCGGAAGTTGAGGCGTTTGAGGGAGTTGGGTGGGGAGTGATGGGTTTACTACGGTTGTGGAAATGCGTGGAAAAGTCGGAAGAGGAAATGAAGTTCACCCTTCAGCCAAGCTCAGGGCAAGCAGTCGACAGTTAAAAGTTGAGAGTAAAACCGGGGAAAGATAGAGATAAGAAAATGAAAGACCCACCCTTGCATGAACCAAACCCGCAAGGATGGGGCACCCTACGGAGAGAGACAAAGTCAAAATCTTTGCGGCGACGACGAGATGCTCCCCTCGCCTATGTGGCTACTCTATCCGCCCACACGGAAGTGGGGAAAGTAGCTGAAAAGTCCGAATACGTTCAATATCCACAAGACCACAACGATAACAACGACCGCGTTCAAAATGGATTTGATGGTTCCTTGCATCGGTATGTAGCGGTTGACGAGCCAAAGCAAAACTCCCACCACGATCAAGACAATCACTATGTTTATTAACGGCATCGGTGGCCTCCTTTTGCTCAACGTGCTATCGATTAGCCTGGACGGCACAATAGGCCGAGGGGAGAAGTGGCGCTATACACGAAAGGGGGTAGGAATTGCAGCGAGATACATTACGCGGATAGAAGAGTTTGCCTTTCAGGACTCCTCAAGAATCTGCGAAATTGAAGGCGACGCGTCGATTTATGGTTTGCGAACCGGGACAAGCTCTTGATCCCAAAGCGATTTGCAGTGGAGCGAGGCACCCAGTAAGAAACAAAATCGCAAACGGGAGGCCAGCCAAAAGTTAAGGCGCTGATACCCGCCCCGACAAGCCCGTGTAGAGCTCGTGGTGAAATAATTTTACTGCGGCGATGCCACCGAACACGACAGCCAGGCCGGTCATGGTGCCCTTAAATCTCGATGTCGGTTTCAGTCCCATTAGGCTTTCCCGCAAAAATGGGAGGAGAACGTATCCCCTCCCATCCTTCCGCGCGTCGGTTTTATCGCAGCGTGCCAGTCGTTGAGAGCATTCCTCCCTTCGTCGGAGTTGGAACAGGGCACGTCCGAGCGTTCGCTGGAGACCCGCGCAAGGGAATAAGATTCTTGGTGCTGGTCGATGGCAGCGTTACGAAGAACACGTCGTATGCCGTGCGGCCTACATGGTCGGGGTCCGGCGCGTTCGGATCGACGGGTGCCTTGTAGCGGAACACGTTCCCGTACTGATCTACCTTCTTGCTCAGTGTGTAATGCAAGCTGATGGAATTCACGCCCAAAGACGCGAGCGTATGCAGTTCTTCCGGCTGGCAGATACCGTCGTGGTTTTCATCGATCCAGAGGCGCAAGGAAGAATAGATCGCGTCACCGGAGTCAATCACGCCGTTACCATTCCCACCGTTTGCGGGCAGGTCGTAGACAGCGAGTGCGGCGAAGCCGTTTGGACTACTGGACGGCGGCTGCGGCGTGAAGTTGCCGAAGAGTTGCTGGCCATTGTGAACCAAACCATCTGCACCAGGGAGCGCCAAGAATGCGTTCTCTGCGCCTTGGGCAGTCCATGCCATCTGGACTGGGTTGCCGGTGCCCGAGATGTCAAACGATACCCCGCCTGCCGCGCTCGTTAGGTTGAAGCCTTTCCCGTCGATGTCGAGGATGATTGGCGAGTTCCCAAGTTCACACGCGCAGTCCTGCATGCTCCATCCGTAGGGTGGATCACAAATCTCAACTCTGTGGCAGGTTCCCGTGCCGCCGCTGGTGCAGGCTACAATGGGACATGCTGACGGGGTAGAGGTCGGTGGTGAAACCGACGTGCATGTTCCTTCTGTTACACCTGAATAGCTTGTCCCCTCCATAACAAAGGTGGATGCCTGGCCGTTGCTGGATGGGGAATTTTGAACACCCAACGGCGAAGCGAAGGTGCCATTACAGGTTATAAAATTGCCCGAGCTGTCATATCCAAACGAACCGTTCGCTTGGGCTTTGTTCGTTGGTACGCTTCCACATGATGAGCCACTTTTGAGGTTTGGGTCTGTGCTTGTACATGACAGATTAGTGTCTATTTCGTCAACCTTGCAATAGGTTCCAGCCTGCTGCGGTGGAGTCGCATTCGGATCGGCCGGTACTTGGGTAAGTGGAGTCGTACAAAAAGGCCCCGTCTGACCAGCAAGTGCCATACTGTTACAGCAGTTTGTGCCGGTTTGTCCATAAACGTTAGTGACAGCCAGAATTGCGAACGTAAAAATGAACGCAAAGACTCGTAATTTCACTGCCGCACCTCCTTTACGTCCACATGGCGCGTGAGCAGTTCAATCTCACGCGAGTTTCGATCCACTAAATAGCGCAGGGAACTTGCCTCTTGCGCTACATTGCCTGTCTTTTGTGCGCTCTGGGAGATGTTGGTCATGTCCTGGATGGCGCTGCTAATTTCTCCTGCATACGCTCCCCGCCCTTTCCACGGGACATCCTTTGCATTCACCACGTTTTTATACAGAGTTTTAAGCTCACCCAGAACTACAGCAGCTCGTTGACCTTCTGGCGCGCTTGCAAGCGCATCAGCCATGAGGTCGTCGATCTTTTGCTTGCCCACCGCCTGCGCTTTTCTGGAAGCCAGAATGGTCTCGAAGGCTTGATGGTTACGAACCTCGGCAGTGTCGTCCGCATAGACGACTACATCGACGATGGCATCAACTTTGCCCTCATCCCGTGGAGGCAAGTCATAATCGTACCGACCACCGGGAAGAATCCCATTGACCGTCTCTGCATTCCGCATCCAATCGAAGGTCTTTTGGCTTGCGGTGGAAATTGTGCCGTCTGCCATCGGAATCGCCAATGTCAAATTTATGGCGACGATCTCCTTTTGAGAAGTATTGACGATATGCAGAGTGGTGACCTTCTTCACCGAATCATAATCGGCGCTGACTACTGCCCCAATGGGCGGTGAAGCTCGCAGGTTTGACATGAATGCAACGCACAACAGCATGAGAAGGGGCAACCGTATTTTCATAGCTCTTCCTTTCGATTACCGAGGAACTTGGCCCTAAACCGAGAAAACAAAACTAAAACTGCTTGTACGCCTCACCGCGTACCGTATCAAGCAGTAAAATACCGACCTGGAACAGTACACATTTGGGATACAGATGGAATGCATCCAAGACGCAGTTGGGACACATCCAGAACGGATTAAGAACGCTGCCCTCCTCTCCTATTCGGTTTCCAATTGCGACCAAACGTGATTTGAGAAATTCGCAGCCGCCGCTCCTCCGGCAAAAACAGCACGACGGTTTCAAAACTCAGCAGGACAACCACAATGCAGGAGTACAACAGGAGGAGAGTGTTCGGGAGATCGGTCAACCGCTCAGGGGGAATCGGCAACTGCATCATCTGCGTCCTCCGCATTGAGATGGCGGGACGCCGCTGCTGGAATGTACAATGCGCTCAGGCACGGGGCCTCCCTAACAGGAATCCCTTGCTCAGGGGCGCTTGGCTACTTCCGGTAGTCAGGCGTCCCGCTGCAAAACACTACTCTTCAATTATCGGCCAAGTCAATGATTGTTCTTGACCTCACCGGCAGCGTAACCTTGGCTTGCCGCAGAACCCGCAATGAAGACACCCTGCGATAATGAGGCAAAGCCCACAGCAGCAGTTCCCTCGTGAAATTAATTAGGTTCGTTGGTACGCCTCTCGCGGCATGTCCCATTTGTTCCGCAAGTTCCGCCTCGATAGTCGGGGATATTCGCTTCGTTTTCACTGGCGGTCCTTCCCGATGCAAAACGCGATCTCTGCAATTCTGCGGCTCCACCTTGCAGGCAACGTCCACACCACGAGCGCGGCAAGCAGCAGGACCGTCAGGATCAGCATGCCGAAATGTTCCAGTGCGGATGGCGGATATTCTGGCGATGCAGGTGGTGGAAACTGGAGCCATGCGCCAAAGACGGCGGGTATTAAGCCGCCGTGGGAGGCGAATCCTTGTGACGAAAAGAGGGTTTCTGTACGATTTGGCGGGTGGGATCAAGTTCCGGAAAAAGGATTGATCGATCTAGAATCGGCCGAGGGGGATGGGAGTCGAAAGGAAGGATGAAGAGAGATTTCTCACTTCGCGGGCCGACACGTTCGCAGGAGCGAACGTGAAAGAAAAAAACGTCGGCCTGCTGCGTTCGAAATGACGGTGGTGGGAGGCGAAGAAGAAAATTTGGCGGGCAGGGAGGTAGCCGTGGAGCAAAACGTGTTTGTGAGGCTGCATGCGCGGGAGGGGGAAGAGGGCGGCGTGGAGGAGGCGTTGCATGAGGTGGCGGGGCCTTCGCGAGAGGAGGCTGGATGCTTGAGTTTTCATGCGTTTCGGTCCGTGCGAGATCCGCGGATGTTTTACATCCATTCCCGGTGGGCGGATGCGGCGGCGTTTCAGCGGCATGCGGAGTTGGCGCATACGGCGCGATTTCTGAAGCGGGTGGATGCACTGCTCGATGAAGCGCGCGAGGTTACGAGGACGGAAGCGATGTAATGAGAAAATGAACGCGTAAAGACGTTAAAAATGTAATGAAATAAGACGTAAGGACGTAAAGTTGCAAAGAACCAAAGGCAGGAAGACGGCGTAATGGCATAGCGACCGGGTGCCGGTTTTGCATTTGGGTCTTGGTTTTGTCCGCGAGCGATGCGGCTCGGCATGAAATTGGATCCTACCGAGGCGGGCACGCTGTTTCCCCAAACTGCGCGCCGCTGCAATTTCAGAGAGCGGCAAGGATGCGTGGAGGTGAGGCGCCAGAAAGGGGGAGTTCAGCGCGCCAGTGATGATCCGAACGCGGGTTGTCCAAACGAGCGTCGCTGTGCTCTGTTAATTCCTCCACCGGCACAATCCACACATTGCCTGGTCCAAGGGATGGCTTTGAGGCGGTTGTTGGGGATGGTCTTCTCGCAGGTGATGCAGATGCCATATTCGTTGCGGGCGATACGCTCCAATGCTTGCTCGATTTCAGAGATATTGCGGATCTCGCGGTCCATCGTGATGATCGCAAGCTCGCGATTGCCGTTCCGAGAGGCCTGCATGGCTTCATCATCGACTTCGTCTTCCAAGATCATTTCCTTGCGCAATAGATCTAAATGACTTTTCAGTTCCGCTAATCTGGAACGGAGCAGGTCTTCAAACAATTTCCTTTGTTTTGACAGCTTACTGTTGTTGGCGGTCGGCATCGCTTCTTCTCCCAAGGTTGAACGCTCTCATTGCCGGCGTCGGAAACATGCCAGCCCGGGCAAGAGGGCTTTCGTCGCTCGGGGGAGTTTCACTCCAGTTTTGTTTTTGAGCCATACGGGAATTTACCTATTCTGGTAAGCACAATACCGGAGGCAGAGGTGGTCTCATGACGCGGCGGGCGGTTTCGGGGGCCGCGGATCGGGTTGGGAAATAACGCTCGCTTTTTTTGCCCGAAATTGCTCTGACTCGTCCGAACTTGAGCGACTCTGCCGTGTTGAATACCGCAACCTATTGGCGCCTGCGTGAGGTGGGATTCGCGGCGCACAATGGACGGGTTTGATGGGAGGGGATAGATGGGAGAAACCATGATTGGGGGAGCTGCCGGTTCCGTATCCGCAAATGGGCGAGCGTTTCCGGCGATCGTCGTTGGCGGAATGATCGTCGGAGTGCTGGACCTGGCCTACGCGATTGTGGTCTACAGTCCGCGAAAACCGATACTCGTGCCGCAAACGATCGCGAGCGGAGTGCTTGGGGCGAAGGCGTATCACGGCGGAGCGGAAACGGCTGCGTTGGGAGTGGTGCTGCACTTCGTGATCGCGCTGGGAGCGGCGGCCGTCTACTACTTTGCCAGCCGAAAGATGCCAGTCTTGATGGATCGCGCCGTGGCATGCGGGCTGGTGTACGGCGCTTTGGTTTATTTTTTTATGCACCTCGTGGTGCTGCCGCTTTCGGCGGCGCCGCATGGCGCCATGCCGGTTATTTATAAGGTATGCGAATTCGTCGAGCACTGGTTCTGCGTGGGCTTGCCGATAGCACTCTCGGTGCGACACTACTCGCGTTGATTCCGCGCGCGGCAAAGCTCAGGATTCGACAGGGGACGAAGGAACAGGAGGAGTTGTAGGAGCAGGAGGAGCCTCGGGCGGAGAGAGGCCGAGGGCGTCGTTGATAGCTTTGAGCAAGACGGGAATGTCAACGGGCTTGTGAATATAGGCAATGGCTCCGGCCTTGAGTGCGGCATCGCGATTACCGATGGGCGTGCGAGAACTGAGGACGATGATGGGGATGGTGCCCGTGTTGATGAGCATCTGAAGACGCTGCATCACGACGAAGCCGTCGCCGGCGGGAATGCCGAGATCGAGAACGATGAGGTCGGGTTGCTCTTTGCGGGCAGTGCTGATAGCAGTCAAACCATCGCGCGCTGCGACGATTTCGAATCCGGCAGACTTGAGGCGGCGGGCGAGAGAGGTTAGCTGAACGTTTTCATCCTCGACGATTAGAATTTTCTTTCCAGGCATTGCAACGTGTAGCCTCTACCCTCTTGAAAAATCGCATTCATGGCGCGGCAGCGGTAAAGTGTGCGCTTCGTATCTGAGTATGCGTTCGTGTCGCGGATATTACCAGAGAGATAGCGGAACGGAGGAGGAGATCGAACAAGAGAGTAACTGTGCCAACGTGGAACGTTGGTTGCTGAGTTCGCGAGGGAGCGCATGGAGGAGCACCGAATACCAAAGTGGGATGTGGCGTTGTACAATCCCGCGCGGCGGGGAGTACGGGATAGGTCTTCCGTGGAAAGGATAACCGATGAAAACGGGGAGTTGGTTGACGTGGAGCGGGAGCGTGGTTTTATTTTTGACGGGACTCGGGCACGGAGCGAAATTCGGGCAAGTGCAAGGAATGATCCGAGCGAGCGGGGTGACGGCGCCGCTGGATGGAATCATACGGGGATGCTGGCTGGCTTTTTCCGGTGAAATGGTGGCGATAGCGGTGATGGCGGCGGTGGCAAGCAGGATCGAGCGAGGCGGACGAATCGTGCTGATTTGCGCGGCCACGATGGCGCTAAACGGCGCGCTGCTGTTGCGTTTCTTGGGGATCTTCGTTGGCGTATACATTTCGTTGGCCGTGGCGCTATTGTTTCTCGCGGGCGGGTGGATGCAGGCGAAACAGCCGACGTGAACTTGATCGCGGGGGATGGGTGCGGCCAAATTGTCGGTTGCGGTCGTAGGGGCGTTGCGCGAAAATCGTGGTTCCCGCCGCGGAACGGAGCGTCCCCTGATGAATGACTGCGAGTGGGATTCGGGGTCGGCTCGAGTACTTCAGTGCAAGAAAAAGAAGGATAAAGAAAATGACGCAACACATTGGCGAACTTAACCCTCCCAGCCGATTGATGCTTACGCCGGGGCCGTCCTCGATTGACTCGCGAGTGTACCGGGCGCTGGCGGCACCGCTGGTGGGGCACCTGGATCCGTGGTTCAAGGGATGCATGGACGAGACGCAGGTTTTGATGCGGCAGATATTTCAGACAGAGAACCGTTTGACGATGCCGCTGTCGGCGTCGGGTTCTGGCGGGATTGAAGCGTCGGTGCTAAATGCGCTGGAAGAAGGCGACGAAGCGATCGTGGCGGTGAATGGAACATTTTCCGACCGCATGTTTGAGATTGCCTCGCGGGCGACGGCGAAAGTGACGAAGGTCGAGGCGCCGTACGGGCTGCCGGTAGACGCGGAAGATGTGCGGCGGGCGGGCAAGGGTAAGAAAATCAAGATGATCGGGCTGGCGCATGGGGAGACTTCGTCTGGAGTGGTGACGAAGATAGATGCGTACCGAAAAGTGGCGGACGAATTGGGAGCGCTGCTCGTTGTAGATACGGTGGCGTCGCTGGCGGCAGTGCCATTGAATGTGGACCGCGAACGAATCGATATTTGTTTTAGCGGATCGCAGAAGGCGATCAGCGCGCCGCCGGGGATGTCGCCGATCACGGTGAGCGCGGGGGCGGAAGAAGTTTTCCGGAAGCGGAAGACGAAGGTGCAGAGCTGGTATTTCGATCTGACGACGGCGATGAATTATTGGGGGAAGGAACGGCTGTATCACCACACGCCGCCCATATCATTGATATATGCACTTCGCGAGGCGATGCGAATTGTGATGGAGGAAGGGCTGGAAGCGCGTTGGGAGAGGCATCGAGTGAACCAACAGGCGCTGATCGCAGGCATTGAGGCGATGGGCATGAGGCTGCTGGTGAAAAACCCTGCGGACCGGCTGCCGACGGTGACGGCGGTGATGATCCCGAGCGGGATTGAGGATACGAAGGCGCGGAATCAGCTGCTTGAGGAATTCAATATTGAGATTGCGGGAGGGTTCGGACCGGTGAAGGGAAAAATCTGGCGGGTGGGTTTGATGGGGCATTGCAGCCAGAAGCCGAACGTGCTGCTGTTTCTGGCGGCGTTGGAGAAGGTGCTGGGAGAGCAGGGCTATCGTGCGGCAGCGGGGGCCGGAGTGGCGGCGGCGATCGAGAGGTATTCGCATGCGGAGACGGCGGCGGCGGTGAGCCGATGAGGAACAAAAAAGGAAGGAAGTAACGAAGTAAGGAAAAGAAAGAAGCAAAGTGGCGAGGAAAAAGAGGAAAAACTGTGACGACACGGCCGGTACTTGCGAATGTTGGGGCGATGAGCCAATTTGTGGGGGTTTTTGAAGTGACCTCGAAATTGAGCGGGCAGGTGCATCAGTGCCGTTTTTCGCACATGTGGAATGGCGTGGCGACGCGGCACAGCGATACGATTGATACAAAGTTTTATGTAGACGGGGCGGCGCGAGTGGTGGGCTTGGCGCACACGGCGTTCGTGACTTTCCGCTCGCGGAGAGGACGCGACCTGACGGACCGGGAAGCGAGCTTCATTGCGGCGGAATATCTGAGGGAGAGGCTTGAAGAAGACGATGAGCGGCCGCTGTATGACGTGACGGAAGCGGATGTGCTGCGGCTCATCGAGCAGGTGGGAATCAAGTAGGGATTGGATGTGACTGGCGGAAGGCGGATGATGCGCCAGTTAATCGCCGGGCTCAACGCGGAAAGGGGCGAGACGAGGATGGTGCAGTCCATCCCGGCGAACAAAGTAGATCACGAGAAACATCAAGAGAGAGCCGGCAACCATGACGGCGACGGCAACCTGCAAGCCCAACTGAAGATCGCTGGCATCCGAGATTTTCCCCACGAGTTGCGGCCCTAACGCACCCAAAAGCTGAGTGACGAACATGTAGACGCCGATGGCCGTGGCATGCGCGCGCTGCGGGGTCAAATCGCACAAGACCGCGGTGACTGGACCGTGATACCAAGACATAAAGAAGCCGCCAATGAAGAGGGCCGCGAGAAAAATCCATTTTGCGTCTGATTGAATGGCCAGCAGCAGAAAGGGGGCGGCAAACAAGAAGGCGGCCGCGATGATGAGAATCCTGCCATAAGGATACTTTTTCTGGAGGCGGTCGGCGAGATAGCCGCCTGTAAGGACACCCAGCAAGAGAGAAAGCAGTGCAACGAGGGCGAGTGAGATAGCCGCCTCACGGAGGCTGAATTCCTTGTAGTTGACAGCGAAATCCGTGCCCCAGGTGAGGAGAGAGACGCTGGCAAAAGTGATCAGAGTTCCGGCGACAATCATTGCAAGATATGCCGGGACGCTGAGCAAACTGGACAAGGGCACGACTTCCGAGCGCGGCCGGCGCGGAGGTTCGGGCAGTTTGAGGACAAAGAGACAGGGTATGAAGCAAACCAGCCCGACAATGATAAAGGTGTATTTCCAACCATGAGCCGCACCCACGAGCCCGCCAAAAGCGAGACCGGCGGCTCCGCCGAGGAGCATACCGGAAGCGAAAATGGACTGAGACATGGCGCGAAGCTTGTAAGGGAATGAATCCGAAATCATGGCTTGAGCGGCGGGCGCGTAGGCGGCTTCGCCGACGCCAATCAACGCGCGCGCGATGACCAAGAGCAGAAAAGAGGAGGCGAATCCGCACGCCACGGTGGCCAAGCTCCAAAAAGCGATGCCGGCGGCGATGATTTGCGTGCGGCTGAAGCGGTCAGCCAGAAACCCGCAAGGAACACTGGCGACTGCAAGAACAACCAGAAGCCAGGTCTGCAGGGAACCGAGCTGTGCGTCGGTTAGGTGCATTTGCTGGCGCAGGAGAGGAAGGAGGGGAACGACGACCTGGCGGTCGGCAAAGTTGACAAAATTGATCAAAGCAAGTACAGCAAGAAGTCGAATTTGGTAGGAAGATAGAGGAACGGAGTTCGACGCCATAGTTGATATGCTCAGCCGTCCAAGAGCGACCTGGTCCGCAAGGGTCTAAGAGATTATATACCGCGCATGAAAGCCATTACGCCTCCGGCCACCACAACGAGTAGCCAGTTAACTACTGTGCTTTCGTACGGCGCAATTCTGCTTTTAGGGTATTTCGTCTTTCTGATTGTGGAGCCGTTTCTGGTGCCGCTGGCGTGGTCCGCGGTGCTGGCGATTTTCTTTTACCCGCTGCACGAGAAGATGTTACGGAAAATGAAGGCTACCCCGGCGGCCCTGACGAGCACGCTGGCGGTAACGTTGTTGCTGATCGTGCCGGCACTGGTGGTGCTGGTCTTCACGGCGCGGGAAGCGCTGGACGCCACGGCCCGTCTGCAAAGCGCGCTGGCGGTGCATGGCCAGGGCCCGAACGAAGGGCTGACAATGAGAGCCGAGGAATGGGTTCGCGTGAGGATGCCCGAATCGTGGCGAGCGTTGGATGTGTCGGCTCCCTTGCAGCAAGCCGCCGAAAAAATTGCATCGTTTCTCGGGTCAAAATTTACGGGATTGCTGAAGAATCTTGTGAGCTTTTTTGTGGATTTGTTCATTATGGTCTTTGCTTTGTTCTTCATGTTCCGCGATGGCGAAGAGATTGTGCATGGAGCGAAGCACTTGCTGCCGTTTGACGAAGAGATCCAGGCAGACATCCTGGAAGAGTCCCAGGAACTTATTTTTGCAAGCGTGGCGGTGGGCTTACTGGTGGCGGTGATTCAGGGAGTGCTGGGAGGCGCGTCGTTTGCATTGGCAGGAATTGCGACGCCAATTTTCTGGGGAGTGCTGATCGCGTTTTTTTCGCTTGTGCCGGTGGTGGGGTCGGCGCTCATTTGGGGGCCCGCAGTCCTTTGGCTTGGATTCACCGGACACTGGGGAAAGGCATTGTTGGTGCTGGCGATTTGCGGAGGGGTGTCCACGGTCGCGGACAATATCGTGCGGCCAATGCTGCTGCGGAACCGGACGCGGATCAATGAGCTGCTGCTGTTTATTGGAGTCCTGGGAGGTTTGGAGGCGTTTGGGCTGCTGGGGCTGGTGGCAGGGCCGACGATTGTGGCGGCCGCAATGGGAATGTTCCGCGTGTATATGGGGCATCGGGATGAGTTGGCGATGAAACGCGCGTGAGAGCCGCCAGAGAGCCACAGAGGGATCGAGAGTTGGAAGTGAGGAAAAGGATCGCATGCAACTTCGAAAGGGAAAGCGATCGCGGCTGGCAAGATTTCAAGCTGGGAAACGGTGACGGGGAAACTACGTTCGGCGCGGCATGGGTGTGCTAGAGTACCCGGCTCGGATGAGTACAAAAGACTTAAGACCCGCTGCGACTCCCACGGAGCTGGCGCCCACGAAACTGCGTTGGCGATGCGAACTGCCTCGCATACCTTTTGAAACGACGGCGCAAGCGGAACTGCGCGAAGGGTTTATCGGGCAAGAGCGCGCGCTCCGCGCGCTGAAGATGGGCGTGGAATTATCGGCGCCAGGTTACAACGTATTTGTATGCGGACTGGCGGGAACAAGCCGGGGCGGGACGATCGCCAAGATGATCGAGGACCTGCACCCGCCGACGAAGCCCTCGTTGGATCGCTGCTACGTCAACAATTTCAAGATTACCGACCGGCCGCGGCTGCTTTCGCTGCCTCGTGGGCAGGCGAACGCGTTCAAGAAGGACATGCAAGCGGGGATTGATTTTCTGCGGCGGCGGATCCCGCAAGTGTTCGAGGGCGAGCCATTCCAGAGACAAAAGGGGCGGATTGTCGAGCGCTTCACGGTGCGCGAGAAAGAGTTGATGGACGACTTCACGCGGCGCATCGCGCGCGAACAGTTTGCCCTGGGGCACATGCAAGTGGGCGCGGTGGCGCTGCCGGAGATTTTCCCGGTGCTCGAAGGGCAGATGGTGCCGATTGAAGATATTTCGAAAATGGTGCACGAAGGAAAGCTCGAATCGCCGGTGGCGGAAGACATCGAGAGGAAGTATGAGCAGTTTCGGCAGGAATTTACGGTGGTTTACAGGAAGACGCTGACGTTGTCGCGGGAGCTGGCGAGCGAACTGAGTTATTTGGAGCAGGAAGCGGCTTCGGTGCTTGTGGACGGAGTGATTGAGGAGTTGAAAGAGAAATATCCAGGAGCGAATGTTGCCGAGTACCTTGAAGAGGTTCGGCATCACCTGCTGGACAATCTCGATCCTTTCAAGGAGCGCGAGGGCGAGGGCGAGACGGAAGGTGATACGCCCGATGGATTGCCGAAAATGCCCGGACCGGGCGGGCCGGAGCGCGACCCGTTCCGCGTCTATGGCGTGAACGTGATTTTGGCGCACAGCGATGATGAGGGCTCGCCGGTGATTTTCGAGACGACGCCCACGTATGCGAATTTGTTTGGCACGATTCAGCGGGCTTACGACACGCGGGGTGGCTGGACGAGCGATTTCATGGACCTGCGCGGAGGCTCATTGCTGCGGGCCGACGGCGGATTCTTAATCATGTATTCGCTGGAAGCGCTATCGGAAGCGGGAGTCTGGCGGGCGCTGAAGAGGACGCTGAATCACAACCGGCTGGAAATTCAGCCGCTGGAAATGTTTTATCCGTTCGGCGGCAGCGCGCAGAAGCCGGAAGCAGTGGAGATCAACGTCAAGGTGATTTTGATCGGGGACCGGCAGCTTTACGAAATGCTTTACGAGTACGAAGAAGACTTCCAGAAGATTTTCAAAGTGCGCGTGGAATTTGACGAAGAGATGCCGATGAGCGACGGCGTGATCGCGGAGTATGCGGGGCGATTGCGCACGCTGTCTGAAAAAGAAGGGCTTTACCCATTCGACCGCGGCGCGTTTGCGGCCATGCTGGAGTACGGAGTTCGCAAGGCGGGGCGGCGGAACAAGGTGACGGCGCGGTTTGTGGATATTGCCGACTTGGCGCGCGAGGCGCACTATGCGGCAGCGGCGGCGGGAGAGCGAGTGGTGCGTGCGGCCCACGTGCGGGACGCGCTGGCTTCCAAGATGGAGCGGCACAACCTGATCGAAACGCGCATTCGCGAGATGATCGAGGAGGGAACGCTGCTGGTAGATGTAGCGGGAGAGCGAGTCGGACAAGTGAATGGGCTAAGCGTGCTGGAAATCGGCGGGTATTCCTTCGGGAAGCCGGTGCGGATCACGGCGACGGCGGCGCTTGGAAAAACGGGGCTCATCAACATCGAACGCGAATCGAATTTGAGCGGGCGGTTTCACGACAAAGGCGTACACATTATTGCGGGATACTTGCGGAGCCTCTTTGCGCAGGACAAACCATTGTCGCTGGCGGCAAGCATTTGCTTCGAACAATCTTATTCGGGAGTGGACGGAGACAGCGCGAGCTCGACGGAAATATATGCGCTGGCGTCGGCTCTTTCCGGGCTTCCGCTGCGGCAAGATATTGCCGTGACGGGATCGATGAACCAGCAGGGAGATATTCAGGCGATTGGCGGCATCAACGAGAAGATCGAGGGATTTTTTGATGTATGCCGGATCAAAGGGCTGACGGGGACGCAAGGCGTGGTCATGCCGGAGTCCAACGTCGAGGACTTGATGCTGCGTGAGGATGTGATGGATGCAGTGGCGGCGGGGAAGTTTCATATATGGCCGGTGGGCAGAGTAGAGCAGGGGATTGAGATTTTGACGAAGTCTGCGACCGGGCGGCGGAATGGCGATGGCACGTTTGAGGCGGGAACGGTTTTTGGATTGATGAACGAGAAATTGACGGAGATGGCGAAGACGCTGAAACAGTTCGAGTAAGATTTCTGCAGGGTTGGCAAACCGCAGAGTGTTCCGCACGAAAAGAAAACAACCACGAAATCATGTGTTACGAATGCCCCGGTGCAGGGGCGACGTAGGCTTGTCGATGGTCGACACGGTAGGCTGTGGCGAGCGGAGTATCGGAAGAGACGCCCGAAGAACTCCCGGCCGGAGAGTCCGTGACACGGACGTCAATCGAATGGATTTTTCCATCATGCACCGGCGGTGCGAAACCCAGATTATATTCGTGGCGGACGAGTTGCGCGATCTGCCTGAAGATTTCGGCAAAATCCTTGCTGGTTTGGGGGAAGTAGGCGCGGCCTCCATTGGCTTGCGCGATGGCCCTTAATTCTTCATCGGCCTGGGCCAAGGCATCGTTGACGGCTTGTGCTTTGTCCGGAGCAGCCCGGGCTTTCTTGGAATGTTTCTTTTCGACGGGTTCGGAAACACGCAGTTCATTGGCAAGAGAAACGGCCAGGACGCGCACGTCAGTAGATTTCAGATGTGCGATTAGGTTTTGCACGGCAGGAGGCGGGGAAGTATCAACACCGGTGGAGAGCAGGACAAGCGATTTCTTTCCAGGGACGCGCGCGAGCCAGTCGAGAGCGGAGGTGAGACTGGAGGCGAGATTCAATTGTCCGAAACCGAGATTGAAGCGCAACTGGTCCAGGGCACTCGCGGCGACGGGTTTGTCTGGAGTGAAATTAAGGATAGGTTCGACGGTTTCATTGTAGCGAGCGATGGCAACGCGGTCGGTGTGCGAGAGACCATCGAGCAGCGCGTGGACAGCTTGAAGATGGCTACCTTGGATAAGGTACACTGCGGGACCAGCTTCGATGAGAAGAAGGACTTGCGCAGGTTCGTCTACGCTGAGGAAATCCGTGATGGGTTGCTCGACGCCGTCGTCGAAAATGTGGAAATTTTCGCGGCGGAGGCCGCCGATGAACTGTCCGCGGGAGCCGGTGACGAGGACTCCAACGTTGACGCGGTCAACGCTGACGCGAATGTCGGGAGAGCTCTGGGGAGGCTGCTGGGGAAAAGCGGCGGGCGCAAGCAAGGAGGCGCAAGCGATAAAAAGGGCGGCGCGGTATCGATGGGAAAAGAACATGATGCAAATTCGCATGGTAGTCCGGCGGCTGAAAGGACAGAAGCCCCGTTCCGCGCGAAGTTTCCAGGATGCAGAGCAGGGCTGGCGATTTCTGTTGGTCGCGGGCCGAAAGTTTGACTAAGGCTTAGTCGGAGCCGCCGGGGGCGCAGCCGCCGGAGCTGCTGCAGCCGCTGGAGTGGCGCTCGCATCCTTGGGAGTAGAAAGGTAGCCGGTGGCCTGGTTCTTGCTGACGTCGAACACCACGATTTCGTAAGGAGACATTCGGGAAGCTCCCTTGACATAAAATTGGACGGGCTCGCCGGCGGTTTTGTCTTTTTTCTCGATGTTGCGGTCGTCCACCAAGACGGTCAGGGTATACCTGGATTTCTTCGGGTCCGTTTTGGTGAGGGTAAGCTGGATCGGTCCGACTTTTTGGCCATGCTTTGACTTGGTGAGGGAGAATTCGTAGTAGTTGCGGTCCCCGCGGCGTTTCAACTCTTCGAGGTCATCGTGATTGCGAGCGATGAGGCCGCTCATGACGCCTTCATCGCCGGTGACACGCTCGAGCTTGCCCTTGGTGACCTCGAGATCACTTTTGGTGGCTTCGATGTCTTTCTTAGCGCCGCCTACTTCGGTGGCCACGGCACCAATCTGATCCTGGCTTTCCTTCTTGACCTGAGACAATTGGGCAGTGAGCTTCTGGTCCGAGGCAACCTGTTCCTTGCGGATGGCTTCCGCACGGCTCTTCGCCTGCGCCAGCTCGGCCACGGTCATACCCATTTTTTGTTCCGTAACTTCGATGTGGCCCTTCAGATCGGCGAGACGCGAATTCGCCTGCTCGAGTTGGGCGTTCAAGACCTTGTTGTTGTCTTGCTCTTTGGCAAGGCTTTGCTCGAGGCGCGAAATCCCGGAGTAACCCACATAGCCGAGAGCAGCGACGGCCACAAAAAGGACGACGAAAAGCGCGGCGATCCAGCGCGGCGTTCCGGTGGATTCGTAACGATAAGATTCTTCTGGACTCGGCACATTTGGAGAAATGCTCATTCCCCCTCCTCAGTCATGGCTCCAGCCTAGCACCGGATGCCGGTGAAATTATCTACTGCAACTCCCGCCGTGTCTATGGCGTGATCAGCGGGGCTTGCTTCGCTGCCTGCGGGCTTTGCCGCCGGCCTTGCGGCCTGAAGGAAGCTGCGGCCAGCGAGCGAAGATCGAGGTCGTCAAGCCGCCGCGGGGCGTAAACTCACCGCGTACCACACACCACTCGGGACGAACCGCTTCGACGATATCATGAAGAATCTTGTTCACGGCATTTTCATAGAAGATGCCAAGATCGCGATAGGCCAGGAGATACATTTTCAGAGCTTTGAGCTCGAGGCATTCTTTGCGCGGCATATATTGGATGGTGATCGTGCCGTAATCGGGCATTCCGGTTTTTGGACAAACGGAAGTATATTCGGGAAAGCGGGTGGTGATGATATATCCGGGAAATTGGTTTGGCCAGGTATCGAGCTTCGGCAATTTGATCTTGATACCCGCGCGTGCGTGATCCTCTGTGTAGTTTGCCATGACGGTTCCTATTGTACGATGACTTAGAGGCGACTGCCTCTTGCCGAAACGGGCCTCATCCCATATCCTCTGCGAAGGGGATTCACAGAATCTTTTGATGAACTGTCCAGCGTGTCAAGCGGCGGACTGCCGTCGGTCGAGGAGGCGGTCACTCCACGATTACTTGTGGAGCGCCGTGGGTGTCGTTCCGTGGCGTTGTCAGGCTTGTGAGACGCGCTTCCACGCGCGAGCCATATCGTTTCGGCATTTACTCTATGCGCGCTGCGGCATTTGCGGCAACCTGGAGCTGCAACGGATCGCTGCGGAGAATGTTCCCGGAGTGTCGTCGCTGATAGGGCGCCTGCTGCGGCTGACAGCGGCGCGATGCTCTCCATGCCGACATAAATTCATCTCGTTGAGGCCATTATTGCCGGCGGAGCGGTTAGTAGAGGCAACAACGGAAGACGGCGCAGCGAAATACTAATCTCGTTTCTCCTCAGTCCCCCTCTGCTGGATACCGGACCAGCCAGGACTTTGCAGCGCCTCTCTCCTCGTATGGATTGCAGCCTGCCCCTCGAACACGATTCCTCATCATTTTGCAGAATGACGATTGCTTGCTCGTGTCTGTGGACCGTGCGAAAATGGCAAGACAAACAATGGTGTGCGAAACTCGGCAGCTTATACGCACAACTCTCTGGCGCTATCGTCTAGGGGTCTAGGACATCGCCCTCTCAAGGCGGAAACACGGGTTCGAATCCCGTTAGCGCTACCAAATTCACCTACCTTTTTTGGACTTTTCCGTTCTTACGAATCGTCCCAACCAGGAATTGCCGGTCTTGTTCACCTTCTCTGTTCGCATCTCCGCCCCAGCTCAGATGGTGGCTGCGACGAATAATAATTAGGAGCCCCTCATCTCCGCGGGCTCGTTCAGCTCCAGCGGAATCGTCTATCACTCATGCCGCAGCGCGACCGTTGGGTCGACGCGCATCGCCCTGCGTGCCGGAGCGTAGCATGCTGTCAGCGCGACGCAGACCAACAACAAAGTGAAGCCGGCAAACACAGCCGGGTCGGTCGTCGTTATGCCAAAGAGATAACTTGCAAGCACGCGCGTAGCAGCGAGAGCTGCGAGCAGCCCAATTGCAATGCCAGCAAGCGTCAGTTTTACTCCGTGCCCCAGAATTAATTTCAGAACTTGCTGGCGCTCCGCTCCCAGCGCCATCCTAATCCCGATTTCGTTGGTGCGCTGCGACACGCTGTATGCAATTACTCCGTAAATGCCAACCGCGGCCAGCAC
The DNA here is from genome assembly GCA_963718945.1 of uncultured Acidobacteriota bacterium. Lineage (GTDB taxonomy): Bacteria > Acidobacteriota > Terriglobia > Acidiferrales > UBA7541 > Acidiferrum. The sequence goes on from CAVRAJ010000008.1 coordinate 80,619, forward strand.
CAGCGCAAGGCCTGCGAAGCAGCCCAGAAGCGTTGAATTAAAGCGCGGCTCGGCCTTGGATTTGTAAACAAGTTGCTCCATCGAGCCAACCTCGAAAATAGGAAGATCGGGGTCAACCGATTCGACTGCCTCCTGGGCGGCGCGCGCCAAACTTGTCGGAGAAACCGATGTTCTGATCACCACGGTCATGAACTCCATCAGGAAAGTCTTCAACGCTTGCGAATACGGCATGTAAATAGCGGGCGGAGCCTTCCTGCTCAGGCCGTACTGACTTACGTCGCTCACCACGCCGGCCACCGAATAGAAAGGGCTGTCGGAGAATCCTGGATTCACATGCTTGCCTATTGGATTTTCGTTTGGCCAGATCTGCTCGGCGAAACTTTGGCTCACGATCAACACGGGCGCTGCTTGCGCCGAATCACGCTCGTCAAATTCCCGCCCCATGCGCAGCGGAATCTCCATTGTTCTGAAATAGTCGGTGCTTACCACGAGCTTGCTGACGATGAACCCCCGAGGCACCGGTTGCCCTTCCACCATCAGGTCGCCGCTGATCCCTGGCTCACCCATGGGTAGACCCAACGTCGTGGCCACAGACATCGTCCCGGGTAAATCACGGAGATGCGCGAGCAACGCCTCGTGAAATTTGTCCATGCTGGCGGGCGTTGGGTACTTTGTGTCCGGAAGCGTGACGTTAAAGGTGAGCAGATTCTTTGGATCGAAGCCCGGATTGATGTGGGCTATGCGCACGAAATTTTTCAACGTCAACCCGGCTGAAATCAGGAGCACAATTGTCAGCGCCATCTCCGCGACCACGAGAATGTCTCGGAGGTTACCAACCCGCACGCCTGAACTGGCGGTTGGCCCGGACGACTTCAAGTAACCGCCCGGCATCACACGGGCCGCTTGAAAGGCTGGCGCAAGACCGAACACCAGACTCGTCGCTATGGACAGCAACGCGGCGAACAGAAGCACATGAGCATCCATTTCCAAAGGCCCGGCTGACGTAACCGTGTTGGGCGCGCCGAGCTGCGCGGGTATGAGCGTTAGGATGATCTTGCGGCTCCAGGCCGCGATCATCACTGCAAGGCCCCCTCCGAGGCTCGCTAAGAGAAGGCTCTCTGTGAGCATCTGAAAGACCAGCCGCCGCCTGCCTGCCCCGAGCGCTCTCCGAACAGCGATTTCGCGCTGCCGCGTGGTGCCGCGCGCCAGCAGCATGCTTGCCACGTTCGCACAAGCGATCAGCACTACCAGTGCTACACCGGCAAGCAGGATCAGCAGCAGCGTTCGCACGTTGGAAACCATCACTGCTTTCAGCGGCACAATGCTGACTAGCATTCCGTTCGTGCGCCCGTTGTGCGCTACTTGCATCGCCTCGGCGAGGCGCGCAACATCCGCCCGGGCCCCATTGAGCTTAACGCCCGGTGCAATGCGTGCGATCACTCCGACGTCGGTATTCTTGCAGTCTCCGACCATCGCGTGCGGCAGCCAAAAATCAGATTCGTTCGGAAACTGAAAACCGGCGGGCATGACTCCAATTGCGGTGTAGCTTTTTCCATCGAGCGTAATCGCCTTGCCCATAGCATGGGAATCTGAACCGAATCGCTCCTTCCACAGCTTGTCGCTCAATAACACGACTGGCGCGGCGGTTTTCTCTTCTTCCGCTGAAAAAATCCTGCCGAGTGCGGGCGCCACATCAAGTGTCGAGAAGAGGCTCCCAGTAACTTCAGCGCCCTTGAGCTGTTCCGGATCCCCAAGTCCCGTGAAATTGGAAGTCTGCTGGTCGAATGCAGCGATATCCGAAAATGCTTTGTTTTGCTTTGTCCAAAGAATGTAATCGGGGTCGCAAAGCTGTCCAGGTCCCGAGTAATTGAACGCCGGGATCGTCGTCCATAGCTGCACCAATTGCTCGGCATTTCGGTATGGAAGTGGCCGCAGCAATACGGCGTTGACGACTGCGAACATCGCAGTATTTGCTCCGATGCCTAGCGCCAGCGTTAGTATGGCCACCGTCGCAAAGCCGGGGGACTTGCGGAGCATGCGAAGCCCGAAGCGGATGTCCGCAATGAGTTGCTCAAGCCAAACAATGCTCCAGACTTCGCGCGTCTCTTCCTTTGCCTGCGTCACGTTGCCGAACTTGCGCCTAGCCGCATAGCGAGCCTCTTCCGGCGACATACCGCGCTCGATGTTTTCTTGGGTCTCTCGCTCGAGGTGGTCGCGGATGTCCTCGTCGAGCCCGTCGAGCATTCGCTTGCGGCGTCTCATGATTCACCTTCCTGCCCGCTCGGCCTCAGAATCCGCGCGATCGCTCCCGCCAGTTTGTCCCACTTGTGCGTCTCGATCTCGAGTTGCCGCCGGCCCTTGGGCGTCAACTGGTAAAACTTGGCCCGGCGATTGTTTTCTGACGTGCCCTCTTCAGCCGAAATCCATCGACGCTTGATCAGCCGGTGCAGAGCCGGATAGAGCGATCCCTGCTCGACCTGCAACACATCTTCGGAGTTGAATTCGATGGCCTTGGCAACGGCGTGGCCATGCGCTGGTCCTAGCAGTAGTGTGCGGAGAATCAGCAGGTCCAACGTGCCTTGCAGCAGATCGATGCGTTCGCGCTGTTCCTTTGTAGACATTCTAGGCGACCATACTGCCCTTCCAGTAGAATGTCAAGGTGAGTGCTCGGGCGTGGGCCCCTTGCTAGGAAGATTTGGTCCAGAAAAAAAGGCTCTGTAATGCGTTTTACACGTTAGATACTCCGTACTATAGGGGTACCAGTACGAAACACTGTACTTCCCGAAACGTGACAAGACGTGTCCCATTTCGGACACTAAAAGCATGGCAAACCCGCTCTCAGAGGTTCCAGGGTCTGAGTATTTAACCTCTCGGTTAAATACGACCCTGGTCCGCCACAAGAGGAATAGTGCCATCGTTTCCCGAGAAGTTGCTGGTGAAACGATAGTTGTACCTATTTGCCGGGGTGTGGGTGATCTCGATTCCGTATACACCTTCAATCCGGTCGGGAAGGGCCTGTGGCAGCTTCTCGAGTGCGATCGCACGGCGGAAGAATTGGCGAACTGGGTTGCCAAGCATTACGAAGTGGACCCGAAGCAGGCGCTTGACGACGTTCAGAGTTATCTCTCTGAACTTCAGGGAATTGGCCTGATTCGAGTCAGTTAGAGCGTCACCCTCCTTCTCGCACGCCTTTAACAGGGCAAAAAACAAGAGGAAGGTAGTGTGCGCTTCCGATTAGGGTACTAAGAGTACTAAGTCTAGATAGAAATGAATTCAGAAGAGGCAAGATTTGCAGATTGCGACTTATAGCGAGCTGACCGGATTCGTTCACCAGAAGTTTCAAGGGAAACGAGCGCCGCTTGAGGTTTCCATCGAGGTAACTCGGCGGTGCCCTCTCGATTGCCTCCATTGCTATAACAACTTGCCGATGAGCGATCACGCTGCCCGCACTCAAGAACTGACCTTCGAAGAGCATTGCCACCTTCTTGATGAACTTGTAGATGCAGGCTGTCTCTGGCTGCTCTACACCGGCGGAGAAATCTTTGCTCGCAAGGATTTTCTGCAGATCTACACCGAGGCCAAGAAGCGTGGCTTTCTGATCACGCTTTTTACAAACGGGACCATGATTAACGAGCGGATCGCCGACTACCTCGCCGAATACCGCCCATTTGCCATAGAGATTACGCTCTATGGAGCGACGCGCGAAACCTACGAGGCACTGACCCAAATTCCCGGCTCTTACGATCGTTGCATGAGGGGCATTCGCCTGCTTCTCGAGCGCAATCTTCCGCTAAAACTGAAAACGGTGCCGACCACCGTCAACCGGCACGAAGTTTTCGAGATGAAACGGCTTGCAGAGGAAGAGTTCGGGGTCGAATTCAAGTTCGATTCCGCCATCAATCCGCGGATTGACTGTTCGCAAAGCCCGCTGGCTGTCCGGCTCACTCCGGAGCAAGCGGTTGAGCTCGACTTTGCCGAGCCGAAACGCAAAGAAGATTATCGCAAGCTGGCTGAAAGGGATCTGAGCGCGCCTCCCGAATCAGTGGCAGCAGCCGAGTCACGGCAAAAATATTCTTGCGGCGGCGGAGTCGCCGGCTGCGCCATCGACCCCTACGGCACGATGACGATCTGCGTGATCTCTCATCAGCAGGGCTACAACATTCGAGAAGGCAGTTTTCTTGAAGGCTGGGAAGGCCCGCTTCGCGAAATTCGCAATCAGCCGCGCACGCGCCCTTCGATTTGCGATCGTTGCCAGATTCAATCTCTTTGCAGCATGTGTCCGGCGAATGGCGAGCTGGAAAATGGCGACCCCGAATCTCCCGTGTCTTTCCTATGCCAGGTAGCCCACCTCCGCGCCCTCGCCTTCGGACATGAAGTGCCCGAACACGGCGATTGCGAGTGCTGCGAAGGCGGCGCACATCATGCGGAGCTTATGGCCGCCGCCGAACGCCTGAAAAATTTCACACCCGATCGCCGCGGTTGGATGGGAGGCAGGCTCTCGTCGCCTGTCTTGAATGTTTTACAGACTGCTTCCGGATGCCACAGCGGCGGATGTAATTCTTGCGCCTCTGCGCTCGGATAATCGAAAACAAAAATGAGCGAAGAACGCGACAAGAATCTACCGGAACAGCAGGAAAAGACGGCGTACGAACCGCCAAAAGTGATCCGTGTAAGTCTGCGGCCTGAAGAGGCCGTACTCGGCCATTGCAAGATAACTGGCGCGGCAGGCCCCGTCTCGGGTTCCTGCCGGTCGGTTCTCGCTTGCCGGTCGATTGGTTCGTGAGAGAAGAGAAACCTACGATGCAGACTTCTCAAAACGAATTGGCACCGATGGCCGCCGCGAACGAACCATTCTTCCCGGGTTTTTCGCAACTCTCTTACCGGATTGGCGGGATCACATTTGGTCTGCATGCCGAGGCCGGACTCCGCATCGCGCTGGAAAAGGAGCTTCGGGCGTTCGAGGTCAATACGGATTCGTGCGAAGTGAATCTGCAAATCGGGTGGGCCGACTCGCTGGAAATTCCCAAATCCGAACTTCTGTTTCACTCCGGCGGATTGTGGTCGCTCTTTGCCGAGCCGGGCGGCTACCGATTCAGTTTTCTTGCGCCGCTTGTGGGAATGACTCCGTACAAAGAGGCCTGGTTCGACTCGGATTATCGTTCCGGGCGGGTGCTGCTTTCGCGCTTATATTTTGACGGAGAGCGGCCCGTCTATCCGCTTGAGTATCCGCTCGACGAGCTGCTGATGATTCACAGACTTTCCCGCGGCGAAGGCGTGGAGGTCCACGCCGTCGGAATTTCCGATGAAGAGGGCCGCGGGCATCTTTTCCTGGGACACTCGGGCGCCGGAAAGAGCACTACTGCGCGACTTTGGCTGGGCCGCCCGGGTGTTCGCATCCTCAGCGACGATCGCATCATTCTGCGCGTTCACGAGGGGCAGGTCTGGATGCACGGAACACCGTGGCACGGCGATGCGGGAATCGCTTCGCCTGATTCCGCTCCCTTGTCCGCCGTGTATCTCCTCGAGAAAGGCAAATCCAACGAGCAGCGTCCGCTGCCGAAAGGCCGTGCCGCCGCCGAGTTGTTTGCGCGCAGTTTTGTGACGCATCACTCCGAGGATGGCATTCGCGCGACGCTCGATTTTCTAGATCGCGTCGCTTCGCAAGTTCCGTGTTCCATTTTCCGTTTTGTTCCAGATGAAACTGCAGTGGAGGCTATTCGCCGTGCGGAAATCTAGTCCGATCGTAATCAAAAATTCCGCGCAGTTCGGCGATGTGTGCGCCGCTCTTCTGCAACAAGGCGCAAAAGTGCGTTTCCGCGCAAACGGTCTGAGCATGCAGCCGAACATCCTTAACAACGACGCCGTTATCGTCGCTCCTATTGAGGCAAATGAACTGCGACGGGGCGATGTGGCCCTCACGCATGGCGCGGACGGGTTTCGCGCTCATCGAGTTTCCAGCGTCTCTGCCGCCGACGGCGTCGCAACGCGCGCCGATGCCAGCCAGGAAGGTGATGCCGCAACCGATCTCGTACTCGGAAAAGTCATCGCCATCGAGCGCAACGGCCGCCGACATTCGCTTGCTTTCCCCGGCCAAGAATATCTGCACGCCTGCCACAGCTTCGTTTATCGATTCTGCCAAGCCGTCGCGCTGCGTGCGGCGAAGCTCGCCTCGGCCTCTGCAATTTTGGGACTGGCGATTCTGTTTGCCTCATTGGTAAGTGCGGCACCTGCCGCAGGGCAGGCACTTACGATCGCGGATACGGCCGCACCCACGACTGTCGCGCCGGGCGGGGCAATTACCTACACACAAGTACTAAGGAACAATAGCGGTCAAAGTGTCACGCGCCCACTCACTGTCACGCAAAACGTTCCGGCTAACACCACCTTTGTATCGGCTGCCATGACTTCTGGTTCCAGCACTTGGGCCTGTGCAAACACCGCTGGTGTAATCACCTGCACGGATACGAGCAATGGTAGCTATCGGAACGGGAGCAGCACTACCTTTACGATCCTAGTCACCGTCAATCCCGCCACGGCAAGCGGCACCGTAATCACCGATTCGGTCACCGCTGACGGAGCCAACACGGCCCCGGTAAATGACACCGCCAATGTCACCGTGCAGATTGCCGATCTCTCCGTTACGGAAACGGTCACGCCCAATCCCGTCGCCACGGGCGCTAACATCACCTACACGGAAACCGTCACGAACAACAGTACTGTCGCGGCTGGCGGGGCGACACTTACGCAAAGCACGCCGGCGGGCACACTCTTCCAGTCCGTCACGCCACCGGCAGGGTGGACTTGCGGCACGCAGCCTGCGGTTGGCGGCACGGGCGCGATTGTCTGCGCGGCGACAGGCGCTTTTGCGGGCTCATCCTCCGTCAATTTTACCGTCGTCGTATCGGTCAGCCCGGAAGCCGTGGTTGGCTCGACGATCACGATCTCCGTAACGGTGAGCGAAACAGCCACCGACCCGAATCTCGCCAACAACACGGCGACCGCCTCCGTCCAGGTTCAAGGCGCTGATCTATCCATGACACAAGTTGCTTCCGCTGCAGCCACCGCGCCAGGAAGCACCATCACCTACACGGAGACCGTAACCAACAGCGGCCCGAACGCCGCGACTGGCGCCGTGCTCTACCAGCAGACTCCTCCCAATACGACCTTCACTTCCATGACTCCTCCCGCAGGATGGACGTGTGGAACCACGCCCGCTGTGGGTGGCACCGGAACAGTTCTCTGTTCCGCAAGTGCGGCAGTGAATGCCAATACCACAACTGGAAACTTTGCCTTCATCGTCACGGTTAGCGCGGCTACTGCAGCGGGCACTTCCATCGTAAATTCCGCCGACGTGACCTCGCAGACAACGGATCCGCTCGCCTCGAACAATGCGACGTCGACTTCGGTACTCGTAGAAATCACAGGCGACGCCGATCTTTCTCTTTCAATGACGGCTTCACCGACGCCAGTTTTTATTTCTTCCAATCTGACTTACACGATTCAGGTGCAAAATCTGGGACTTGCGAATACGACGACCGGGACTTTGACGGACACGATTCCAGCGGGAACCACTTTTGTGTCCGCCTCTGCCACGCAGGGAACCTGTTCGGGAACTTCCACCGTAACGTGTGCTCTTGGCACAATCACAAGGGGAACGACCATCACCATTGCGATTACGGTGACGGCGCCTGCAAGCCCAACGACCCTGACCAACACCAGTAGCGTGAGTTCCTCCACGACCGATCCTGTTTCTGTCAATAACAGCGGTACTGTATTGACTGTCGTCCAGCCGCTCGTTTGCGCTTCGCCCGGACGCGATGGGGCTGGGGGAACGCTGACCGGAATTGTCAACGCCTACTATCCTCCCGCGAATGGCGCTCTGGCCGCCGGCTCAACGTCCGTTGTTCTTGGTGCTGCCGCGGCCGGCGGGGCACTGACGCCCATCGCCGCGGGCGATTTGCTTCTCTTCATTCAAGCGCAGGATGCCGCTATCAACTCAACAAACACGGGTGCGTATGGCGATGGCTTCCCGGGCGATCCTGGCTCAGGTTGGACCGTTCTCAACAACTCCGGCAATTTTGAATTTGTCACTGCAACGAGCGCAGTCCCGATCACCGGCGGGACGCTGAATTTTCAGGGCACAGGGGGAGCGAACGGCGGCCTGCTGAATACCTACACTAAGGCGGCTTACATCGCCGGGACGCAAGGGCAGCGGACTTATCAGGTCATTCGCGTTCCGCAGTACAGCTCGGCTGTTTTGAGTTCGGGACTGACGGCGATGATTTGGAACGGCGCCACCGGTGGCGTACTGGCAATAGACGTGGCATCGCAGCTTACTTTGGGCGGGACAGTGGCCGTTGACGCACTTGGTTTCCGTGGCGCAGGCGGCCGAATACTTGGGGGTGGCACTGGTACTGCCACAGACTATGTAACTCTGGCTACGGACGCAACAAACGGCTCGAAGGGCGAGGGAATTGCCGGGACTCCCCGCTATGTCGTAAATGGAACAGTCACTAGCCCCGCGCAGACAGCGACCGACACGGGCGTGGAAGGTTTGCCAAATGGCAGTTACTCGCGCGGGGCTCCTGGCAATGCGGGCGGCGGAGCAACAGATGCGAATCCGCCGGCCAATGATCAAAATAGTGGCGGCGGCGGCGGCGGAAACGGTGGCGCGGGGGGCACTGGCGGGTTTGGCTGGAATAGCGCGGGCATCGTCGGCGGGTTCGGCGGGGTAGCGTTCCCCGTATCGACAAGCGCACTTGCGATGGGCGGGGGCGCGGGCGCCGGAACAACGAACAACGGGTCCTACTGGACACCCAGCACGGATACCGGCAATAACGCTTGCGGAGCGAACTGCACCGGCATTTATAGCAGCGGCGGGGCTGGCGGCGGGATCGTAATCGTGCACGCAGGATCGATCATAGGTGTTGGTACGATCACTGCGAACGGGCAATCGGTTCTCGCGACGGAAAACGATGGAGGTGGAGGAGGAGGCGCGGGTGGCACGATTCTGGTGTTCGCCAGTAGTGGCGGCCTCGACGGACTGACCGCCATCTCGACTGGCGGTAATGGAGGAACCACGTGGCCTGAGCAAACGCCGGGTGCGTTCCCCGGGAATCGCCACGGGCCTGGCGCGGGCGGCGGCGGCGGCGTCATCCTCTCGTCTGCTGCGCTCGCTGGAACGAGCGTCCTCGGCGGCAACCCTGGCGTTACCACACTGGCCGACGACGCTTACGGCGCTACTTCGGGACAACCTGGCGCGATTCTCTCCGGCCTTTCCATCACACAGACGCCAGGCACGCAGTCCGGCGCATATTGCGGTGGTGCTGACCTTGCCGTCACGAACTCTGGAACGCCGAACCCGGTTCTTGCTGGGCCCGGGCCCGGCAACGTCATCACGTACACTCAGAGTGTGACCAACAATGGTCCGCTCGATGCGCTGAACGCCATATTCAGCGAGACGATACCGACGAACACGACATTTCAATCCTTGAGTTTTCCCGGCGGCTCGGGCTGGACGTGTGCAGCCCCTGTGGTGGGCGGCACGGGAACGATTTCTTGCACCAATCCAGATTTCGCCAACGCAGCTTCCACGGCCTTTACGGTAGGTGTGGCCGTGAATACCGGCGTGACCGTGGGTACCGTGATTACGGACATCGATAACGCGACTGCGGGCAACAACGACCCGAATCTTACGAACAACTCCGCGACGGTCCAGACCACCGTAGGCCTGGCGACAACGGCCGATCTCTCGATTACCAATACTGCCGCGCCCAACCCGGTGATCGCGGGCAATAACATTACGTATACAGTCGTCGTCAAAAACAACGGCGCGGCCGCCGCGACCTCCGTTGCGCTCAGCGAAGCCATTCCTGCCAACACGACATATGTCTCCGCGACACCATCTCCTGCGACGGGTTGGACTTGCGGGGTAGCGGGCGGGACTCTCACTTGCTCGAATCCCACGGTTGCTTCCGGGGCTTCCACAACATTCGCCGTTGTCGTGAACGTGAACGCAGGCACTGCCTCGGGTACGTTCATCACGGACACAGCGAACGTCTCTTCGGCAACCACGGACCCAAATCCCAACAACAACTCTGCGACCGCCACGGTCGTTGTGGCCACCGCGGGCCAATCTGATTTGAGCGTTACCAGTTTCGCGGCTCCAAATCCTGTCACCGACGGCAATAACATCACTTACACGCAAACCGTTGCGAACAGCGGTCCGGCAGCTTCGGGCACTGCCACGTTCACCGATACGATTCCCACGGGCACCACGTTTGTTTCCTTCAGCGTGCCGACCGGCTGGAATTGCGGAACTCTTCCGGCTGTTGGAGGCACCGGCACGATTACCTGCACCATATCGTCTCTCGGCGTAAACGGAACCGCCAATTTCCCGCTGGTCGTCAAAGCGAGTTTGGGCGATGTGCCAGGCTCTACAGTCACCAACACGGCCAACATCAATGTTCCGTGCTCGTCGCTGAGCGATCCGAACTGCGGCAATAATTCCGCTCCGACGACGGTATATGTTGCTTCGCCGACGCAAGCCGATGTCGCGATCACGAAAACCGCTTCGCCCGATCCCGTCGATCAGGGCACGAACCTGACGTACACGCTGCAAGTCACGAACAACGGACCGGCTGTTGCGCAAGGCGTTGTCGTCAACGACGTGATTCCTGGTGAGGTTTCGTTTGTCTCCGTCTCCACTACGCAGGGCACGTGCACTTATACTGCTGGCACAACGACGGTTAGCTGCTCTCTCGGGAACGTCAGCGTCGGTGGGCTCGTCCTCATCACCATCAACGCCAGCGCCAATACATTCAGTTCCTCGACGCTCTCGACGAACACGGCGACAGTTTCCGCGACGACCGGAGATCCCAATCTCACGAACAACACATCAACCGTCATTTCCACTATTGCGGCGCCGACGGCTGTGCAGTTGGCTTCCTTCCACGCATTACCGCGCCAGGGTGGCGGCGTGCTTCTCGAATGGAAAACTCGTGAAGAGATTCGCAATCTCGGCTTCAATGTATTCCGGTTGGACGGCTCGAGCCGCCAGCGGCTGAATCCTTCTATCATCGCAGGCTCGGCACTTCTCATTCGCGGTGGACGCCCGCAGCACGCCGCAAAAACGTACCAGTGGTTCGATCCGAATGGGACGTCACAATCCACTTACGAACTGGAAGACGTCGATCTCAACGGCACGCGAATGTCGCACGGTCCGGTCTCCGTGGACGTTTCCGCAGCTCCAAGATCCGGCGGGATTTCGCAGCCGCTTCTCTTGACACAATTGAATCGCGCCATCGCGCAGCCCGCCATGATTAGCCGGCGCCTGCTGCCGACTCCTATGCCTATCAGGCCACCCACGCCGCGAGGCGTGGCTCCTGTATCGCTTGACGGGGATGCAGCAGTAAAAATTTCCGTCCAAAGCGAAGGCTGGTATCAAGTCTCGAAAGCTCAACTTGTTGCCGCCGGACTTGATCCCAACGCCGACGCCCGCACTTTGCAACTCTATGCCGAAGGCATCGAGCAGCCCATGTTGATTGTGGGAAATCAATCCGGTCCGCTCGGCTCGAACGACAGCATCGAATTCTACGGGACGGGCATCGACACACCGTTCTCCGACGCACGCGTCTACTGGCTCATTCGCGGCTCCCACCCAGGCTTGAGGATAAATTCCGTTTCCGCCGCGAGCGGAGGGAGTTCCGTGCCGCAAAGCTTCCCATTCACTGTTGTATTGCAGCAGCGGACCACGTATTTCGCGACTCTGCTCAACGGCGATAATAACGACAACTTTTTCGGCGCGGCGGTCACGTCCGAGCCGGTGGACCAGCAACTAACCGTCGCTCACGCCGATCCAAATTCCAGCATGCAGATCACTGTGGACGTGACGCTGCAAGGCGCAACGGATCAACAAGCCCACAGCGTTTCCGTGATGTTCAACGGCGCATCCATTGGCGAAATGGATTTTGCCAACATCGCCAACGTCACCAACACTTTTCCGATTGACCGAAGTTTGCTTCAGGAGGGCATCAACACGGTCACGCTCACCGCGTTGCAAGGTGATAACGACGTCAGTGTCGTGCAGTCCATCGCGCTTCATTATCCGCACACCTACGAAGCGGACGGCAACTGGCTCAAGGCCACGGTTCCCGCCGGCAGCTCCGTTCACGTCACCGGCTTCACCAACCCGCAAGTCCAGGTGTTTGACATCACCAATCCGCTGGCCATTTCGCAACTCTCCGGCACGGTTAGTCAGGAAAACGCGAGCTATGGAATCAGACTCGGCATGCCATCCGCGGCCGGGCAAACCCGGACGCTCCTCGTTTTTTCCGACGAACAGATTTCGCCTCCAACGGGGCTCGCCTTCCACAAGCCCGCCGCGCTCGCCGGCCAGAGCTTTGGAAGCCAGATGATCATCATTACTCACCCGGATTTCCAGTTGGCACTCACGCCGCTCGTCAGGTTGCATGAATCGAGCGGCCTAAGCGCACAAGTCGTCACCATCGACGAAGTCTTCGACGCTTTCAATTATGGCGAACGCAGCCCTTTCGCTATTCGCGATTTCCTGCAGAGTGCCGAGTCAAGCTGGATTCGCAAACCGCAATTCCTCCTTCTTGTGGGTGACGCTTCTCTCGATCCGCGCAACTATCTCGGCCTGGGCGATTTTGACTTCGTGCCCACGCGGATGATCGAAACCGCCGCGTTCAAGACCGCTTCCGACGATTGGTTCAGCGACTTTAAGCAAAACGGCTTTGCGACCATCGCTACGGGCCGTCTGCCGGTGCGGACCGCGTCGGATGCCGCCCTCGTCGTCTCCAAAATTGTGAATTACGAGAAGGGCCTTGGCGCGAAGGCAGGCAACCAGCAGGCTCTGCTCATCGCCGATCAAAACATCGGCGCTGATTTCACCACGGCCACGAAGTTTGCGGCCACGGATCTGCCAACTTCGCTCCAGCCACTCGAAATTTTCGCGGATGGGCAGGATTCCAGCATGGTCGCGCAGCAGATTTTCACCTCACTCAACGCCGGTCCGCTCCTTGTCAACTATTCAGGCCACGGCTCCGTTGAACAGTGGTCCTTCGCTGATATTCTCGATGATTCTTCGGCCTCGACGCTGACAAACGGCGATCAATTGTCCGTCTATTTCCTCATGGATTGCCTCAACGGTTTTTTCCAGGACGTCTATTCGACCAGCTTGGCGGAATCTCTTCTGCTCGCGCCCAATGGCGGCGCAGCCGCCGTCTGGGCTTCGTCCGGGTTCACGAATCAGCCGCCCCAGGCTTCCATGAACCAGGCCTTGCTTCAAATTCTCAAGAACGATCCGGCCACTCCGCTGGGCGCTGCAATTTTGCAAGCAAAGACGGACGTGTCGGACAACGATGTTCGCCGTACCTGGGTTCTTTTCGGCGATCCGGCGATGCTGTTGCAACTCTCGTCGTCTGTCGTAACGGGCCGGCCTCCAGTGCGTGTGCGGCCTCCGGTCGTGCTGCGACCGTAGCGACAAGTCCGTTTGCATTGCTTCAACGCCGCCTGAGCTCAGAAGCGCGAATTGTACATGCGCAAGCAATTCCCATAAGTCTCGGGCGTGTCGAAGTCTTCATAAATCGCGCTTGATCTTGCTTCGAACGTTCGAATGCGTGTAGGGTCTTGATAGACCACCTCTCGCGCCGTCGCCGCGCGAAATAGCTCGTCTCGCATGGCCGCTGAGAAAATGATCGGATGCCCGTATCTTCCTTTATGACGCGGCATGACGATCTCTTCAGGTGATTTTCGTTCCCGAAACTCCTGCACAAGCTTATTGGCCGTGCGTTTCTTCACCAAAGGGTGGTCCACGGGATAGACGAGCACCGCTGCGGAACGGGGAACATGCTTCATCGCGCAAAGCAGGGAACTCAGTTGTCCGTCGCGCCATTTGCGATTGACCACCACCCGTGCTGCTCTTGGTACTGCCGGCCGCACCCGCTCCGCATCACATCCGAGGACCACGATCGGACGCTCGAGCCCCAAACAATTTTCGATCGCGATGAGCAAAGCTGTTTTCTCTTCGAATTGCGCGAGCGCCTTCGGCGAGCCCAAGTGTTTGGAACTGCCTGCGGCCAGAATGATCGGAACAATTCTTGCGTGCTCGGTCATACGGAAGGATGCGGCAGAATAAACGACACAGCCGCGAATAGCCAGCCCTGATGGACTGCTCCTGCTGATCTTGCTTCTTTCCCCCTCGACACAACAACCGTTTCACCTTGCGAGTCGCATTCAATCGAAATAGAATGCGCCGGGCGCCGCGAATCTGCTGATGTTTATCAGGCGGGCGCGATCCCTATTCCGGCTGAAGGCACGAGCGGAAACCACCGTGTATTCGCATTCTTTTTCATATCACCGCGCCGCAACGCTCGAAGAAGCTTCCGAGTTGCTTCTGCAACTGGGTGAGGAAGCTCGTCTGCTCGCGGGCGGACAAAGCTTGATCCCTTTGATGAAGATGCGTTTGGCCCGGCCGACCGCTCTGGTGGACATCAACGGCATCCCTGGTTTGAGCACTATTCAGCGCGAGAATGGTGAACTGCGCTTTGGCGCGCTCACACGTCACACCGACATGGAAACCTCCGAGATCGCGGCGTCCATTCCGATTTTGCACGATTGCGCGGCGGGCATCGCCGATGTTCAGGTGCGCAATCAGGGCACCATCGGGGGCTCGCTGGCGGAAGCTGATCCGAGCGGCGATTGGGGCGCCGTTCTTCTTACTCTCGAAACTTCGGTACGCTGTGCCGGAGCGAAAAGCGAGCGAACCGTGCCGCTGGAAGAGTTCATCAAGGACGCCTATACGACCGTCCTCAAAAACGGCGAGCTTATCCGTGAAGTGATCGTCAAAGTTCCGCCAAAAGGCAGCGGCGGCGCCTACGTTGCCTTCAAGAGATGCGCGCCCGTTTACGCAACGGTCAGCGCGGCGGTGCAACTCATGCTAAACGGGAATAATACGTGTAAGGACGCGCGCATCGTGCTCGGCTGCGTCGGATTAACTGCACTGCGGATAAAGCAAGCGGAAGCGGCCCTGCGCGGGAAACTTCTGGATGATAAAAGTATCGAGGCGGCCGCGACGGCAACCCGCGAGGCCGCCCAGCCGCATAGCGACATGCGGGGTTCAGCGGAATACAAGCGCTTGCTGGCGGCAGCGCTTGTTAAGCGGGCCATTGATGTTGCAGCGCGGCGCGCACGCGGCGAGCAGGCCGAATCGGGACACGAATATGCCGGGCGCTGACAAAATTCTCGTTCGAATTCGCGTGAACGGCGAACCTCGCGAAGCATCAGTCGAGCCGCGAACGCTGCTGGTGGAATTCCTGCGCGAGCATCTGAATCTAACAGGCACGCACATCGGCTGCGATACCAGCTACTGCGGCGCTTGCACCGTGCTGCTTAACGGGCGCACCGTTAAATCCTGCACCTTGTTTGCTCCCATGGCCGATGGCGGTGAAATCACCACCGTGGAGGGCCTTTCGACCAATGGCGAGCTTCATCCGGTGCAGAAAGCCTTCGCGGACTGCCACGGTTTGCAGTGTGGCTACTGCACGCCGGGGCTTCTCCTATCCACACTTCATTTGCTTTCGAAAACGCCGCAGCCTACGGAGCAGCAAATTCGCAAGGGGATTGCCGGCAACACTTGCCGGTGCACCGGCTACCAAAATATTTTCAAGGCCGTTCGCGCCGCTGCCGCCGCAATGGAGAAGCGCTGAGCATGGAGATCAAGTTTGGCGGAGAGTTTGTCGTCAGGAAAAAACCGGAGGAAGTGTACAGTTTTTTGGTCGACGCTCAACGGTTTTGCCCGCTCCTGCCGGATTACCAGAGCATGGAGCCGGTGGACGACAAGAATTTCCTGGTGAAGCTGAGCGTGGGGATCTCGCATATTCGCGGCACGGCCGCTGTGAAGATGTCGCTGGTGGAAGCGCGGAAAGACAAGCACGCGCTCTATCAAGGCAACGGCGGCGTGCCCGGGGGCTCCGCAACTTTGCGTGCCGGTTTTGACCTGGAGCCCACAGCCGACGGAGGCACAAAAGTGATTTGGAGCGGGCAGTCAAACGTGATGGGACGCATCGCTTCGCTGGCGGGCGGACTGCTTGAACCCCTCGCGAAAAAGAATGTGCAGAAACTAATCGATGGATTACAGAAAGCGTTGAGCTAAGCAGCGGGCCAAGCTATGCCAAAAACAGCGCGCTCAAAAAAGCGCAAAAAAGTGAAATCACCAGCTGCAGCGGCGCCCAGCCGCCTGGAAGCCCGCGCGAAATGGGTCGGGCAGCCCATTCGCCGCAAAGAAGAAGACCGTCTGGTGCGCGGCAAGGGCATTTTTGTCGATGACCAGAAACTCCCGGGAATGCTGCACATAAGGTTTGTGCGCTCCTCTTATGCGCACGCGAAAATTGTGCGCGTAAATGTTTCGAGGGCAACTGCGCTGCCAGGAGTCGTCTGCACGCTGACGGGTGCGGAAGTGAAAGGGATGGTGAATCCCTTCATCGAAATTGGGCCCGACGTCGGCCAGAAAATCGCGGACTATCCGATGGCCGTCAACAAAGTCGTCTATCAGGGCGAACCCGTCGCGGCAGTCGTCGCGGAAACGCGAATGATCGCCGAAGATGCGGCGGAACTCGTGGAAGTCGAGTACGATCCGCTGCCGCCGGTGATGACTGCGGAAGACGCCTTGAAAGATGAAAGCCTCGTTCATCCGGAAATGGGCACGAACCGCAATTGGCACGGGCTTTTCGAATTTGGCGACATAAAGAAGGCTTTTAAGCGGGCGGCTCGCATTGTTCACATCGGCCGCCTTCATTTCCATCGATTTTCCAGCACGCCGCTGGAGAACAACGCCATGATCGCCGTGTGGGACTCGCGCTCGGAGCGCATCGAGTATTGGTCAAACAATTCTTTTCCCTCGTTCGCGGCGCAATTTCTTTCTCCAGCACTCGGCGTTCGAATCGATCAGATTTTGATGAAGAGTTTCGATATTGGCGGCGGCTTCGGAATAAAGATCACGAACTATCCGTACATGGCCGTGTGTGCGCTGGCTTCACGCAAAGCCGGCGACCGGCCAGTAAAATGGGCGGAAACTCGCACCGAGCACATGCAAGCCAGCGCGCATGGAAATGAACGCACGTTTCTCGACACCCGCGTGGCCCTCGACAAGGATGGAGTTATTACGGCGATTGATTCCCGCCACATTGATGACTGTGGCGCTTACCCGCGTTATGAGCCGCTAGGTTGTGTGATATGGGCGCAAGTGCTCGCAGGCTCCTACCGCGTCAAAAATATTCGCATCGATATGAACCAGGTCTTGACGAACAAGTGCCCTGTAGGGCCCAATCGCGGGTACTCCCGCATGCAGCAACTCTGGTTCATGGAACGCGTTCTGGATATTTGCGGGCACTCGCTCGGAATTTCCTCGGACGAAATGCGCGTGCGAAATTACATTCGCAAAAGCGAAATGCCGTATACCACGCCCAACGGGTGCGTTTACGACTCCGGCGATTACGCCGGAATGCTTGCGATGGCGAAGAATCTGATTGGCTGGGACGACTGGAAGAAAAAACAGGCGGCTGCCCGCAAGGAAGGCCGATGGATCGGCCTCGGCATCGGCTCAACGCTAGACTCGGGAACAAATAATTTTGGGCAGGCTCGCATCATCAATCCTGGCGCCCCCTTTTCGGGCCAATCAAAAGCAGCTATCGCCAAACTGGATATCTACGGCGAAGTGGTGATCAGCATGGGCTCGGTGCCGCAAGGTCAGGGGCACGAAACCACGGCAGCGCAGGTTGTAGCCGATGTCCTCAGCATTTCTCCGGATCTGGTTAAGGTGAAGCCCGGCTTTGACACCGAGCAAAATGCCTATACGGGGCACACGGGAACCTATGCCAGCCAGTTCGCGGTCACCGGCCTAGCTGCGATTCACGGAGCAGCGGAAAGACTTCGCAAGGAAATGAGCCGTTTGGCCGCATGGGCGCTGAGGGTCAAAGAAAAGGATCTTAAATTTGGCATTGGCGCGCAAGGGCCGGAAGTTCGCGACTGGCGAACAGATAAATCGATTAACTACTGGGCCCTGGCAAACCTCGTCAACGTGAACAATGCGGGGATGCCCGAATATTTGTGGGACGTCACTCTGAACTGCCGTCACGTTTACCACGCGCCGTTCGAATTGCCGGACATCAAGCGCAAGTACGGCAATCTCACGCTCACGTATGCCGCGCAGATTCACGTGGCCGCGGTCGAAATAGATCGCGAAACTTTCCAGCCGAAAATTCTCGCTTACGCCTGTGTGGATGATTGTGGCCGCGCCATCAATCCCCGCATCGTCGAAGGGCAAGTGCACGGGTGCACCGCGCATGGGATTGGCGCCGCGCTTATGGAGCATTGCGCTTACGACCCTGACGGCAACCTACTCGCCGCGACGTTCAGCGATTACACTCCCATTACTGCGATGAATATGCCCGACCTCCTCTATGGCCACATGGAATCGCCGTCGCCCTTCACGTTCAACGGCGCAAAAGGCATGGGCGAGGGCGGCGCTGCCCCTGTTCACGCCATCTGTGCGGCGCTGCAGGATGCTCTTTATTCCAGTGGCGTAATCATCGAGGATTCGCACAATACCGGCGATTCCATCTTCCGCGCGATGCAGCGCGCACGCCGGGGCGAATTCGCCGGCATGGTCCGTGTCGAACATCACCGATCAGCGCACTAGAATGTCCCGCGGCGCAATCGCGGAATGCACGTTCAGATGAAGCGCATCTGCATCATCGGTTGTGGCTCGATCGGCAGCCTCTACGCCGCGCACCTGGCGAGAGTGGCGGAAGTGTGGGCCGTCGTGCGGCGGCCGGAACATGCGCGTGCTCTCAATGAGCGCGGCTTGCGCGTCACGGGAAGCCACGAATTCCATACGCATCTTCGCGCCACGCACGATCCCGCGGAACTGCCCAAGTTCGATCTCGGCATCGTCTCGTGCAAATGTACGCAGACCGCGGACGCTCTCGGTCCAGTCGCTCACCTTTTTGATAACGGCGCGATACTATCCTCACAAAATGGACTCGGCGCCGAAGAAATTATTGCCAATCTCGCAAGGACTTACGTCATCCGCGGCACGACCTTTATGAGCGGATCCCGGCAGGACGATACCCACGTGCAATACGAACTCGACGCCGCGACCTGGATGGGCCCATTCGAACCCACGAACACTCCGTTCTCATTAGTGAAGGAAGCTACCGATCTGCTCATCGCGTCAGGCCTAAAGGCTGTCGCGCTCGAAAATGCGCGTCCTGCGCAATGGTCCAAAGTGATCTTCAATTCGTCCGTCAACGCGGTCTCTGCGCTGACGGAGCTTCCACATTCGCTCCATTACTCCCAAGAAAGTCAGTTCGCCGATCTCGGCCATTTGCTGCATGATTTGATCGACGAAGGGAAGCGTGTGGCTGCGGCACTCGGCATTCAGCTCTACGAAGATCCGTGGGAGATGAACAAAATCGGCGCGCGAACCGATCATCCTCCTTCCATGCTATACGACATTCGCAATAAGTTACGCACCGAAGTAGACTTTCTCGGCGGCGCCATCGCCCGCGAAGCTCTTCGCGCGGGCATTCCTGCGCCGTTGCACACCGCGCTCTATCGCCTCATCAAGGGCAAGGAAGCATCCTGGAGCTACGGGGGCAAGGAGCGCGACGCCGGGAAGTAGGCGGGCAACGTATGGCTTACGCGATCGACCAGGAAAAATGGAAGCGCGTGCGGCAGATGATGGAGCGGCACGATCTCGATGCCGTCGTCGTTCGCGCGCCCGACAATGTTCTCTATCTCACGAACTACTGGACCATGAAAGGTTACGATCTTGCGATTTTTCCTCGCGAAGGCGAACCCACGCTGCTTGTCATCGAACCGCAATTCCGCGAGGCGCAGCGTACAGCTTGGAACAAAGACGTGCGCTTCTTTCCCTTCTATCATCCCAAGGACCCGCGGCCTCCCATGATTCGAGCTGTCGAAATGGCTGTCGAGGTCTTGCGCGAGCGTAAGCTGGATCGCCGTGTCGGCATCGAGCTTTCGCAAACCTCCCAAATTTGCGATCGCATGGTCGGTGAGCCGACGGTCTACTGGCAAGGTTTCTACGACGCCTTCCGCGCTTCTTGCCGCGAAATTGTGGATGCCGCTCCCCTTCTTTCCGAAGTGCGTATGATCAAAACGCCCCAAGAAATCGAGCGCATGCGCCTGGCAAACGAGCTTGCTGCCATCGGCATGGAACACGCGCGCGATAATATCAAGCCCGGAATGAAAGAAAGCGAAGTGGCCGCGATGATCGAAGGCCACATCCACGCCACAGGCATTGGCTACAAGGGCAAAGTCGAAATGGCTCGTGCCTTCACATTGGTTTGGTCCGGCAAGGGCATTGCCACGTTCACGGCTACAAGTAACCGCCCGGTAATCGAGAATGAGCCGACACTTGTGGAGATCTGGGTTTGTGCCGACGGCTATTGGACCGATTTGACGAAAAATCTTTGTCCCGGCCAGCTAACACCCGAATACGATCGCTTGCTCGATCGATTGCTCAAGATATTCGCCGATGCCGTCGGTTGCGTCCGCAATGGCGCTCCGCTCGGGGAAATCGACCGCATCATTCGCGATGGAATCGATGCCGTTGGCTACCCGGGGCAACCATCTCACCCTGTCGCGCACGGCGTCGGAGCGCGCGCACACGAGGCGCCCTACTCTCATCGCATCGCTCTTGGCGAAATGCGATCGGGCATGGTGCTTGCCATTGAGCCAGGGATATATTGGGATGGCGGCGGAGGATTGCGCCTCGAAGACAATTTTCTGGTGACGGAACAGGGATGCGAAAAGCTATGCTCTTTTCCCGATGATTTTCGCCGGTAATCGAGTCGCGACGAACGGACGAAAGGTATGGAGGCTTCCGAGGCAATGAAGGACGATCTAACCAGCGCGATTCTCTCGCAAATTCGCGAGGACGAAATTGTTGCCATGGCCTGCGACGTCGTGAATATTCCAAGTCCCACGGGCGAGGAACTGGAGATGGGCCGTTACATGCGCCGGGTTTTTGAAGAGGCCGGGCTCACCGTGACGTGGCAGGAAGTCGAAGACGTCCGCGCGAATGTCGTAGGTCTTTGGGAAGGAGCCGGCAATGGCAAGAGCCTGATGTTCAACGGCCATATGGATACGTCGAACTCCGGCCGCGAAACTTTCCTAACCGGCCTCGGCTACAAATCAAAAGCAGTGATTCGCGACGGAATGATCTACGGCCTTGGGATTTACAACATGAAAGGCGCTCTGGTCTGCTACACCCAGGCAGTCAAAGCACTGATGCGTGCCGGAATAAAACTTGAAGGTGACGTGACCATCGCGGCCGTCGCCGGCGAAATCGAAAAAACACAGTGGAGCGACGAGTTCGTTGGCAAGGAATATCGCGGCTACGGTTTCGGCACGCACTATCTCGTTAACCACGGCGTTTTGCCTGATATGTGCATTTTGGGGGAGCCTACGGACTTACAGTTGGTCCTCGGACATTACGGAACGGTGTGGGCGCGTATTTCCACGCACGGCCATTATGTGCATACGGCATTCACTCGCGGGAAACAGGATCACAATTCAATTTTTCGCCTGAAAGAAATTCTCGCGCGCATTTATGAATGGATCGGCGCGTGGGAAAATAAGGCCGCCTACGACGGCCAGCCTGGCGTCGTGAATGTCGGCTGCATCCGCGGCGGCCATCCCTGGCGTGTGAGCCGCACGCCTGACCGCGCCGATGTTTTCCTCGACGTGCGCGTGCCGCCTACAATGCCGCTCAGGGAAGTGCGCGTCGCCATCAAGCAACTGGTCCTCGACCTGCGAAAGAAGCATCCAGACTATGGCATCGAGTACGAGACGTTCGTTTCCGTGCCCGGCGCGGAAATTTCGAAAGACCACCCGCTAGTGAAAACGATTGAAGCTTGTCACCAGCGTGTTCTTGGCACAGCCCCGAAGCACGCCACAGTTCTATGGGATTCTGACGCCTCCGTCATGACCCGTTACGGAATCGAAACGCTCAACTATGGTCCGTCCAGTGGGCCGCGCGATCCCGAAGGCGAAAAGGTCGCGATCGCGACGCTTGTAAACACCGCCAAAATCTACGCGCTGGCCGCGGCGGAAATCTGCGGTGTGCACTGATACGTGGCGGAGCCAACTTCGATGACCAGCCAATATGAGATTGAACGCCGCTACAACAACATTCGCTCCTCCATGGCCGCGGAGAAAGTCAACGCGATAATTGTCTGCGGCAATCAATACACAGGATTCGAAGGTGCCGTGCGCTACACCTCCGGCTTCGAAATCGTCCATCGCTACGTTTACGTATTGATTCCGCTTGCAGGCGAGCCCGTTCTGGTTTTTCCACGCGAGGCGCGCTGGATCGGAGACAAGAAAGCTCCTTGGGTCCAGGAAAAAGTGTGGGCTGAGATTCCCGGCAAATGGCTGCGCGATGAAATCGAAACACACAGATGGAAGCGCGTCGCCGTCTACGGTTTGGATTTCGTAATGGCGGTCCGTGATTATCGCGAACTGCGGCAAGGTTCCTTCGAGCTTGTGCCCTTCGATTTTCAATTCGACATGGCTCGCGCCGTCAAGAGCGAGGAAGAACTCGCCGGATTTCGCGACAGCATGGACATCATCCTCGACGGTTTTCAAGCGTTGCTCGCCGCCTACGATCCGGGCAAAAGCGAAGCCGAAATCATGGCTCCAGCCGTCGAGCGTTTTTTCGCACGCGGGGCCGGTTCCCGTATGATGAACATTGTTCTCAGCGGCACCGGCGGAGAAGCAGAGGCTCATTTCAAAGTTCCTTCCCTCCGCAAAGTTGGCCCCGACGATCTGCTCCTCTATTCGCTCGAGATCGCAGGCGCTGATGGATATTGGGTGGAATTTTCCCGCGCGCTCATCCGCGGCAACGTCAGCCCGCGCACTCGCGCCATGAGCGACGTCTATCCTCGAGCCATGGAAGCCGCGCGCGAAAAAATGCACGAAGGCGCGCTGGCGAGCGACGTCCACAAAGCCGCAACGAATATTTTCGACAAAGCTGGCTTTAAGCTCGGCCACCTCACCGGACACTCGATTGGCATGACCATGCTGGAGTACCCCGCGATTGGCGAGAACATTCACATCGAACTAAAAGAAAATATGGTCATCAGTTTCCATCCGCAAGTTGTCGATCAGGACGGCCAGGTTTGTCTTTACACGCAAGACACCTATCGGGTGGGCAAGAAAGAAGGCGAATGCCTCGCGAACGTGCCGTGGCGTTTCTACACTGGTCTTGAGGCGTTGAAAACGCAATGAGCGTGAAAATCTGCATCGTCGGCTGCGGCGCCATCGGGAGCATCTTTGGCGCTCATCTGGCGCGTCTCGAGGATGTCGAAGTCCACGCCTATGACATCTGGAAGGAACACACTCGCGCAATCAACGAGCAAGGCCTGCGCATTAGCGGCGCGGCCAATTTCACTGCGCGTCTCCATGCGACTTCTGATCCGCAAGAAATCCCCCTGTGCGACCTCGGCATTGTCGCTACAAAGAGCACCCACACACGCGGTGCCATCGAACAAACGGCTCACATTTTCGGCGAGAGCAGCGCCGTCTGTTCCGTCCAGAACGGCGTCGGCAACGAAGAAATTCTCGCCCAACATGTGCGCTACGTCATTCGTGGCACCACATTTCCTGCGGGCCACGTTGTCGAACCCGGCCACGCGGGTTTCGACATCAACGGCGATACGTGGATAGGCCCCTTCGAACCAACCAGCACGCTCTACGCTCGCGTGGAACAACTCGCCGAACTCCTCAACCGTTCGGGATTACGTGTGATTCCACTGCGCGATGCTCGCGGTGCGCAGTGGACCAAGCTCATCTTCAACGCTTCCACAAACCCCGTCGGCGCTCTCACTCTATTGCACCACGGTGCCGCCACTCGCTTTCCGCCGACCGGCGCGCTTTTCGACGATCTCATCGCCGAAGGAGAAGCTGTCGCAAAAGCGCTTGGAATCGAGCTGCACGGCGACCCGCACGCCCTCGTGCAAAAAGGCGCTAGTGCTCCCGGCAAACACAACGCCAGCATGCTGCAAGACATTCTTGCCAAGCGCCAGACCGAGGTGGATTTCATGAACGGCGCGATCGCCGATTGGGGAGAAAAACTAGGTGTCCCGACTCCGCTTAACCGCGCACTCTGGCAACTCACGAAAGGTTTAGAACATTCCTGGACCAATCCGGCTTAGCACATCGCGGCCATCCTCCGCGGGAGAGAAATGAAAAGATGAGCATGCCTTTCAAAATCGGCGTCCTGCAACTTAGCATGGAGCCGCTCAATGAAACCGTGAAAATGTCGCAGGCCTGCGACGCCGCCGGATTCGATACCTTCTGGCTCGCGGAAGCTTACCCCTGGTGGCGCAAGCACTCCATGGAAGCACGCTCTTCCACCGCAATCACTGCCATCGCAGCCCGCGAAACAAAGCGGATCGTCATCGGCTGGGGCATTATCTCGCCCTACACTCGCCATCCCGTCCAGATCGCCATGGAAGCGCGCGTCCTTCAGGAAGCTGCTGGTGAAGATCGTTTTCTCCTCGGCCTCGGCGCATCGAAGATTTTCATGAAAGAAATTGGCGAGGGCGAAAAAGGAAAGGAAATCGGCCCAGCTACAGTCATGCGCGAGAGCATCGAAATCATCGAGGCCATGCTTGCAGGCCACGAAGTGAAATATCACGGCAAGGCGTTTCAGGCTTTCTCACCCGGGCTCAAATCTGATGCTCGTGTGCCCCGCTGGCGTGTTCCAATTTATGTTGGTGCAACCGGCCCTGTTCTGCAACGCCTTGCCGGCTCGCACTCCGACGGCCTGTTGACCGCCAGCATCACCACGCCAAAGTTCGTTCAGTATTCGCGAAGGATGATGGAGGAAGGAGCACACAAAGCGGGAAAAGACGCTTCGAAACTAGACCTCGGCTCCGTTATCGTGGGCAGCGTCGGTGAAGATCCTAAGACCGCTCGCGAAGGGGCGCGCGAAATGGCGGCCATGTATCTCGCCAACAAAGTGCAGAACATCCGCGGCTCGGCGGACACCCTCCTCGAATGCGCGGGTTTCAATTTCGAAGAGATTCGTCCTATCGCTGACGCCATGGAGAGCGGCGGGCGCAAAGCAGCCGCGCGGGCGGTTACGGACGCGGTTCTCGATAAGGTGTGCCCAATTGCAGGCACTCCCAACCAATGCATCGAGCGCCTCGAAGAGTACCGCTCCGCCGGCTGTACACACATCATGCTCGAACTCTGGGGACATGATCGTTTGGAGCAGGCCCGGCTTTTCGGCGAAAAAGTTCTGCCGCATTTCCGCAAAAAATAGCTCTACTCGCTTGCGGGTGCTCGACAATCAGTGCGCATCCGCGGGTCCGTCGCTGTGTTTCTCTTTGTAGGAAACCACGGGATTTCGCAGCACACCGATTTTCTCGATTTGGCACTCCACCACGTCGCCGGGTTTGAGATAGAGCGATTTTGGGTCGTCGCTAAACGCCGCTACTCCCG
Source organism: uncultured Acidobacteriota bacterium (assembly GCA_963718945.1). Classification (GTDB taxonomy): domain Bacteria; phylum Acidobacteriota; class Terriglobia; order Acidiferrales; family UBA7541; genus Acidiferrum. The sequence continues at coordinate 106,173 of CAVRAJ010000008.1, forward strand.
ATACCGTTCCCGTGGAGAGCACGTCGCCAGCGGAATATCCCATCGGCGAATAGTGCGCGATGATCTCCGGTACGGTGACGGACATCTTGCTCGAATGCGACTGCTGCCGCGCTTTTCCGTTCACGCGCAGCTCCATCGACAAATTATTTGGATTGGGGATTTCATCTGCCGTCACGATGTGCGGTCCCAGCGGGCAGAACGTATCGATCCCTTTGCAAAAGCTGAACACGCCGGACTTCATCTCCCTGCGCTGAATGTCACGCGCCGTTATGTCATTGAAAATCACGTAGCCGCCGATGTAATCGTTTGCATGTTCGGCGGCGAAATGCTTGCCTGACTTCTTCAGCACCACGGCGAGCTCGAGCTCATAGTCCAGTTCTTCGGTCAGATGTTCCGGATAAACTATCTCTTCGTCCGGCCCGATGATGGCATCCACGTTTTGAAAAAACACGATCCAGGGAAGCACGGGATGCGAAAAGCCGGATTTTTCCGCTTCCTCGTGGTGTTCTCGGAAATTTCCGGCGGTGTGAAAGAATTTCTTAGGACTGATTGGGGCCCTGATTTGCACCGCATCGCGGCGAAAAAATACCGGCTCGCCCGACGCGCCTCTTACTTCACTTCCTTCCTTCATCGCGTAGTCAAAGGCCAGCCGCGCGGAATCCAGCCCGCGGTCGCCATTTGCAAAGAGGCCACGCATGTCAGCCGGAACGCGCGCGTCCGCGAGCGGGTAAAACGCGCATTCTCCCTTTTCGTCGTGCAGGAACAGTGCATAAGCCGCGTTGAGGTCCACGATCTGTCCGTCGATGGTCAGCGCCCCGATGCGGTTTTTTCGCTCCTGCGAATGGAACGTTACAAGTTTCATCGATATTCCTTCAACGAATCGGTCCCTGAAGATGTTATCAAAACCCACAGACCTCGACGCAATGTGTGATCGGAGCGGCTACTGCTTGGTCGGCAAGCCTGTGAAGCGAATCCCCGCGCTGTGAATCTTATAGCGAATGTTTATTCCCACGAGCAATGCGGTGAGCGATTCCACGATCCGGGCATTTTCCAGTTTTCCGCCGTTGAGCGCTCGCACCCCTGGAATTTTCTCGGCTAATTCCGACGCGACTTGCTTTGCTTTCTCGTCGTCGCTGCAAACCATGACATCGCAGTCAACATCTTCGTCATTCGAGAGCAGCTCTGCACCAAGATTGTGAAACGCAGCCGCAACGCTAATTCCCGCAGGCAGCAATTCCTTTGTCTGCTCTGCCGCGGACCCTTGCCAGACGCCGAGCATGCGCGTTGCAGTTCCTCCGACCGACGCCGCGAGCGGAACTGTCGTGTCGATCACTACAGTCCCCGGCTTCCATACACTTTTCAACTGTTTCAGGAGTGCCGCGCAGCCGGAAAAAGGAACCGTCAGCACCACGACGTTACATTGCGAAGCAGTTGTTGCATTCTCTGCTCCTTCAATTTTCGCCGGCCCGCCAATTCGCGCGCGCAACTTTGCAGCGGTTTCCGCCGCGCGTTGCGCGTCGCGTGAACCGATCACAATCTCCTCGCCTGCGCGCGCCAAGCGATAAGCCAGACCCGATCCCTCCGGACCGGTGCCGCCAAGAATGCCAACTTTTCTACCCATTTCGAACCTGCCCCATAATTCGGATTTTCTGGCTGCTCATTGCGCGGCTGATCGTGACTGCTTCCGCGACTGCTCCTAGTCTTCGACTCTGGTACGATAGCTTTAACTTTTCGCGCCCAGAAGACGGACGAGAGCAAACGATACCATGCAATCCGACGGGCCATTGATGGAAACTACAGGTCAACAGGAAACCTCGCGATCCCGGCCCGAGCGGCGTGGAAATCCGCAACTTGAATGCCGCGCCCTGCTTTTGCCTGTCAAAGATTTGCGAAACGCAAAGCAACGTCTGGCAAGCTTGCTAACCCAGGAAGAGCGTTTTGGCCTGGCTCAGGCAATGCTTGCGGATAGTATTCGCGCCGTGTGCGGCGCAAAGGGCGCACAAAAAATATTCGTCATCACAAATTACGAGCCCGCGATGGAATCCGCCGCGAACTATGGCTGGGAAATTCTCCGGGAAGAACATCAAGTGTCGGAAAGCGCCTCGGTGGATTTGGCGTCGCGACTCTGCGCCGAGCGCGGCGTTACGGCGCTGCTGCGCTTGCCGCTTGATCTTCCGCTCGTGCAACCGGGCGATATTGATGATCTTCTCGCGGCGGAATGCGCCGCTCCAGCAGTCGTCATGGTCCCCTCGCGCGATGGTACCGGAACAAACGCTATTCTTCGGACGCCGCCTGCGCTTTTCCCCTCGCATTTTGGACCGGACAGTTTCGCTAAACATTTCCAGGAAGCTCGGCGCGCACGCGCGGCGATAATTATCAGACGAAACTTTCGGCTGGAGATGGATGTCGACGATGAAGCCGATCTGCGCGAGTTGCTGCGCCACGATCTAACTCACACCGCGACCGGGAAGTGGCTCGAGGAAAGCGGCGTTGCCGCGCGCTTCAGGTCTCGCGTCATTGCAGCTGAGTCGCCACGCTAGTATGCTTTTTTTTCATACGGCCTGTTCGCCGTTATGCCTTTTCCTTCCGTCACAACGATCGTCTGTCCCGCCGCCACATTCGGCAGCCGATCCATTTGCCCGCTGGGCCACATTACTTCCACGCGTTCCGCTTTTGGGTGCTCTCCGAGTCCAAACGTCAGCACAAGCTCGCTCGCCGAGAGATAGCTTGAACCGCTGCGCATCATTTCCGATTGCGCTCCGTCTCCCGTCGTAACGCGCACGGTAGCTCCGATCCCATCGCGATCAGATTTTGTGCCGGCCAGCTTCACGCGCAAGCTATGGTTCGCCGCTCCGTCCGTCGCCTCGTTCCGAAATAACACCGCCGGCCCGCCGTTTGTAGCCATCAAGATGTCGAGCCTGCCGTCGTTGTAAATATCCGCATAAGCCGCGCCACGCGCCACCCGCGGAGTGGAAAAGTCCGCTCCCATCGATTTCGTCACTTCCTCGAATTTTCCTTGCCTGATGTTCCGGAAAAGATGCGGCGGCATGGCGTACTTCACGTTGGCTTGCACATGCTGAATATCCGGGTCGATGTGCCCGTTCGCCACAAATATGTCCGGCCAGCCGTCCAAATCGTAATCGAAAAAGAAGCACCCGAATCCCAGCGTGAGCAAAGACGCTCGTCCGATTTCAGACTGTGGCGCTTCGTCTACAAACAATCCCGATCCCTCGTTGTGATAAAGCGAAAGCATCTGGTTCGCAAAATTCGTGATCAAAAGGCTCGGATGTCCAGAGCGGTCGTAATCCGCCGCGTCCACGCCCATGCCCGCGCGCGCCACGCCATCCTCGCTAAACGCCACGCCCGCCAGCACCGCCTTTTCCGTGAACGTTCCATTCCCATTGTTCCGGTAAAGCTTGTTTGGCTGCGTGTCGTTCGAAAGCAAAAGATCCGGCCAGCCGTTGCCGTCGTAGTCGAGCACGGCGATCCCGAGCGTTTTTGAAGTGGGATCGCCTAATCCCGCTTTTTTTGTGGCGTCTTCAAACGTACCGTCGCCACGGTTGTGCCACAGGCGCACCGATGTGCCCTTGTACGATTCCGGCGTGCAATACGATTTGCTCTTTCCATCGAGCGTGCAGTACAGATCCGTCTCCGGGCTCCATTGCACATAATTCGCAACCACCAAGTCGAGCCGCCCGTCTTTGTCGTAGTCAACCCATGCCGCTCCGGTGCTAAATTCCTTAACGCCGCTAAGGCCCGCCCTTTGCGTCACGTCCGTAAACGTTCCGTTTCCGTTGTTGTGAAAAAGACGGTTCTGCCCGTACGCCGTGACGAACAAATCGTCGTAGCCGTCGTTGTCATAGTCGCCGACGGCCACTCCCATGCCGAACATTTCCTCGGCATCCAGCCCCGCTTTGTGCGTCACGTCTGTGAACGTGCCGTCGTGATTGTTGTGGTACAGCTTTGGCGTGGAGCGTTTGCCTGCGTGTCCCGGCCAGTCCATACCGTTCACCAGGAAGATGTCCGGCCAGCCGTCGTTGTCGTAGTCGATAAACGCGACGCCCGGGCCAAGCGTCTCGGGAAGATATTTCTTGCCGAACGCCCCGTTGTTATGGACAAAGCGGATGCCCGCTTGCCGTGTGACGTCTCGAAAGGTCACGCCCGTGGATCTCACCGGCGCTGGAGCGCCCGCTCCGCTAAACGCCACGAGCAATAAGGCGGTAAGGAGCCCCAGCAAAGCCGCCCCCAGCTTCTTCACTGCGCCATCCCATTCGCGTCGCGGCCCACGCCAAGCGCATCGGCCACTCGATTGATATAGTTGAACCATGACGCGATCAGCGTGATTTGCAGAATGCCGCGGTCGTCGAATCCCACAGCTCGCAATTTCACGTGGTCCTCCGGCCAAACTTTCGTCGCATCTTTTGTCAGCTTCACCACGTAGTCCAGCATGGCGCGGTCCTGCTCGCTAATGGGCGCCGTCTGATAATCTCTCTTCAGTGCTTTCACCATCTCCTCATCTAACGTCACCCGGCGCAGAAACTCTGCGTGAGATTCGATTCAATAGTGGCACCGGTTAGTAACCGAGACCATCGTCGCAATCATTTCATGCTGGCGCCGCTTCAACGGCAACTCGGGCGACATCAAAGCGCCAAACGTGCTGAACGCATGAAAAAGCACATCGGGAAACAGCGAGTGCGAGCCGACGATGCTGGCCTCCACTCCCGTGAAGACCGCTGCCACAGGCGCCGCGTATTCGGCCGGATACAGTTTCCGTTCGTCTTCAATCGCCTTTTTAACGCTCGCGTCTTCTTCCATTCGAACCGTTTTGATCCACGTCATGCGCGTCGTCTCCCAAAATGTCTCCGCAAAAAACTACCGGGACCTGCCGCCCGCTCTTGCCGCCGCTTCCGCTCTTGTCCTTGTCGGCGCAGTCGTTCCTCTCGCCGCGGGCGTGCGCGCAAGCGGCGTCTTCTTCGCTTCTTCCGGTCCCAGCGCAACCGACACATGCTCATGGATCAGTTGCCGCTCGTTGTTGTCCTCCGGATGCGTTTGCCGGTAAGTGCCCGTGATCGCCTGCGAAGCTTCATCGGCCTTGAACCGCAAATAGCGCACTTTGTGCTCGTTTGCTCGCGTTTCGTCGCCAAGTCCGTTGTAGCAGAGCATCAGGTTATAGTTCGCCTGCAAATCTTCCGGATCGATCGCCAGTGTCCGCTGAAATGTTTGCACTGCCTCGGCATATCGCTTCTGTAAGAACAAAATGCGCCCCAGCTCGTCGATCGCCACTCGATCTCGCGGGTACTGCGCCAGCACGATTTGCAGCCGGCCCGCCGCCTCGTCATACTTGCCTTCGTCTCGCAACACACGCGCATAGAAGAAATTCGCTCGCGCCAGCTTGGGCGCGATGGCCAGCGCTTTCTCCAAAACTTTCCGCGCACTCTCCATGTCGCCCTCTTGCACGAGGCATCGCCCGATGTTCACCCAGCCATCCACATTCCGCGGGTCGATCTCCGTAATTTTCTCGAACGCCGCCGCCGCTCCCTTCAAATCGCCCTGCAAAAACAGCCCGATGCCGTAATCGTTCCACCGCGTCCAGTCGTCCTTTTCCAGTGCGATCAGCGGTTTCGGCGCGGCCTCGCTTCGCGGCAAAACACGCATGGTCTTCGTATCTTCCGCCATCATGATGATCGGAAGATTGGGTATATATTTCAGCTTCCCGGCATCCTGCGAAGTATCTCCGGTAAAGGCCATCTTCCGGTCGTCGTAACTCGGCGTAAACTCCCCGTGCGCCTGCTTCGTGTCTTCCACACCGGCGTAGGCAAACTGCGTATTCCACCACATGAATTTCCGGTAGTTCAGCTTCGCCTGGAGTGTGATCTTTTCTCCTGCCGTATCCGGGATGTGCAGCCGAAAGTGCGCCGTATCCGCCGCGCCCGGGGGAATCAGGTGCGTGTACATCGTCGCTCGGGTCGACCACGCATTTCTCTTGTTGATCGGATTTCCGTGCTCATCGATTTGCAATGACTTGTAGAAATGCGCGCCTTTCTCCACCGGCCCTTTTCCATCATCTTCGACTTTTCCGCTCCAGAAAATCGTCTGGCCTTTGTCATCGACGGCCTTAAGCTCCAGCCATACATCAAACGCATCGATCGTCCCGCCCGGGAAAAAGTGCCCCACTTTTTTCGTCCTTACAACCACATCCACGCGCACATCATCGCCCCGGCGCACCGCCGCATCCACGCGCCCCAGCGGGGCCGTGATCGGCCGCACTTCGCCGGCCTCTCCCGTCGGCGTTAATACTTCCGCTTCCTCTCCCACCGCAAACGTTGTCGAGATCTCCGGCTGCACCACCCCGCCCGTTGCCGCTTCCTTGCTCTCTTTTCCCTCCGGCGATTCCGCAAAAATATCCACGCTCACTTGCCCATCCTGAAGGAAGTGTGTGCTGGTCTCCAGTTGCTGTTCGTCTTCGTTAGCCGTCGGTATTGCCGTGTTCGCTCCGGGGAAGCGGTGCGAATGTACATAACCATCTACGTTCCCCGCATCTTTCGAAGGCACCAGCGGCATGTGGCAATCCGCGCACATCTGCGGATTCGCGGGATAGTAGAACGAACGCGCCCCTTGTCCGGAGATCCCGCTGGCCTGCCAGTTGTCGTATTCGTTGAAGCCGCGCACCCAGCGGTAGCGGTTTACCGGGACATCCAGATGCACCTTGTGGCATGCCGAGCAGAATTCCGCCGTTTGCGTGCGCATGAAGGGCTTCAGGAACGTCCGCCGGTGCGGCTCGGGATTCAGATATGTGACAAAGTCGTGCAATCCGCGCACCGCGGGGTTGTCGCTGGCCGCAAGCGCGTGCAGCTTCGGATACTCCAGCGTGTAGTCCCCTTGTCCCATCGTGCTTTTCACGTGCACGATGCTATGACACATCATGCAGCTCAGCCCCGCATTTGCTGCGGGAGTATTTTCGATTTCCCGGACGGGCCTGTCGAACATCCCGCTATAAAGCAGCGCCGGGTCGTGACAACCCGCGCACCATTTCGAAGGCCGCACTCCAACCACGTCTTGCATATATTCGATGCTTTTCCGGTACCACTGATTGTTAAACGAGGAATTGTGATGCATCGAACCGTACCACTGCTTGTAAATATCCTGGTGGCACCTCTCGCAGGCATCCGATTGCATGAAATACTTTGCCGGGATGTTCACGCCGCCCTTCGTTTGCCCTGAGCTCGGGAAAAATTTCCCCCGCGGGCCGTCGCCTTCCTCGTCCATGCTCGCCGGAGAAATCGCCGGGTTCGTTATCCGGAAGGCGTTATTCCACGCGTACGTCCGGTACCACCACGCCCCCGCCGAGAGTCCCGCCACCACCACGACTAATGCCACGGACCGCAAAACCTGCTGCGCGCGTCCCGCTCCTAGCCATCCACGCGAAGCCAGCCACGACCCCGCGAGAAACGTTACGCCCAGCACACACACAAATATGTGCGCGTAGAGCAGTTTCTTCACGGGCAATGTCGTGCCCGTGAAAATCAGGATTACTCCGATCACCGCTCCCGCCGCCAGCAATAACCATCCAATGCGGGCACCAGGCGTGCTTGTCCGCAGCAATTTCACAAGAAATGGCAAAAGGATAGCTGTCAGAAAGAGTCCAGCCGCCACATGGAAGAAAACGACCGCAATATAAGGGATATTTGCCGAAGGGAATCCATACACGTAGACCGCACTCGCAGCCAAAGCTATCACGCTGCGTGAACGCCACTGGCTCATTGGACCTCTCGCCATTCGGGAACGTTCATTCTCGCAAACTCACTGCCATAAATAAAGGCGGCCGGCGCTGTGCGGGCGACCGGCCGCGGGTGCTTGGGGTGCCTCCACGTTGCCATAAACTCGGTAGGTGGGAAGCAACTTGCTTGTTGTGAGTGTTATAGCGAGCTCCCTGGGAAGTGGCAATAATGCAAAACGATTAGAAGGCAATCTATTTTGTAACTCCTTTTGTTTCAATAATTTCGTAGGCTCTTCCGCTTGACAAATTCTTGTACTCCTCGCTTCGCCCGCTCGGCCAATCGATTATCACTCGTTCGATCGTCTCGCTCTTCCCAACTCCGAAGGTCACCGGCAGCTCGGATTGCGACAAATAACTCGACCCCCCGCGCACCACCCTCGATTGGCTTTGCCCGCCGTGTCCGTCAACCCCACTCCGGAAAATCCGCACCGTCGCTCCAATCGCGTCGCGGTTCGATTTTTCCCCCACCAGTCGAAATCGTATGCTGCGGTTTCCGCTGGTCTGATCGTTCCGGTACAAATACGCCGGTCCATTGTTCGTCGTAATCAGCAAATCCAGGTCGCCATCCCCGTCAAAGTCGCCGTAGGCAAGCCCGCGTCCTACGATCGGCGTTGCAAATCCTCCGCCGAGTTCGCCGGCAACGTCGCGAAATGTACCTGCGCCGGAATTCAGGAAAAGTTGAGGCGCTTGCGCATAACCCACGTTGCCGCGAATGTTTCGCACCGTCTCGTCGATGTGTCCGTTCGCAATCGCCAGATCCAGCCAGCCATCCAGGTTGGCATCAAAAAACGCGCATCCAAAACCCAGCGTGCTCCGCGAAGCCGCGCCCAGTCCGGCAGCAATCGCAATATCGTCGTACGTTCCCGCGCCCTCGAGCCCCGTGCCAACTGAATGGTACAGTCCGATCATTTCGTTATCGAAATTGGTGATCGCCACGCCCGGCTTGCCGTTGTTTTCAAAATCTCCCGTATCGATTCCCATCCCGGCCCGGGCCTTTCCTTCGCTGCTGAACGCCAGCCCTGCCTCCACTCCCGCCTCTTTGAATTTTCCGTTTCGCAAATTCTTATAGAGTTTGTTGGGCTGCGTATCGTTCGCTACCAGCAGGTCCGGCCAGCCGTCCTGGTCATAATCGAACATGGCCACGCCTAGCGACTTCGAGCTGCTGTCGAAAATCCCGCTCGTTGCCGTCACGTCCTCAAACGTGCCGTTGCCGCGATTGTGAAACAGCCAGCAGGTATCCCCGCGGTACGCCTCCGGCGTGCAGTACGATTTGTGCGTTCCATCCAGGCTGCAAAAAACATCGTGTTCCGGCGACCAGCGCACGTAGTTGCACACAAACAGGTCCAGCAAGCCGTCGCGGTCGTAGTCAAACCACAGCGCCGACGTGCTAAAGCCATGCCGGCCAAGCAAGCCGCTCGTTTTCGTCTCATCAACAAACGTGCCTTTGCCCGTGTTGCGGAATAGTCGGCTCTGTCCCACGCAACTGACGAAAATGTCAGGAAAGCCGTCGTTATTGTAGTCGCCCGCTGCAATTCCCATTCCGTAGAGTTCCACATCCAACCCCGCGGCTTTCGTCACATCGCTAAAGGTGCCGTTGCGATTGTTCCGGTAGAGCTTCAGCGTGGAGCGCTGCCTCCGGTGGCCCGGCCAGTCCATCCCGTTGATCAACAGAATGTCTTGCCAGCCGTCGCGATCGTAATCGAGAAACGCGCAGCCTGATCCAAGCGTCTCCGGCAATAGCTTTCCGCCATACGCGCCGCTGTTGTGTTGAAATTGAATTCCGGCCGCGGCGGTTACATTCGCAAAACGAAATCCAGGATCACCGCCTCCTGCCGCGAGAGCTCTCCCAGGTTTCATTGCCACGCCTAAGCCCGCCGCGCATGCGCTCACTATAAATTCGCGGCGCCTCAAGGCAGGTTCACCAAGCCGTTTCGAATCGCATAAACCACGAGTTCCGCCGTCTTGTGAATTCCCAGCGCGTCCATGATGTTAGCGCGATGCACCGATACGGTATTCGCGCTTAGGTTCAGCTCCGCCGCAATCTCTTTGTTCGATTTTCCCGCCACGATGTGCTGTAGCACTTCGAGTTCTCGAGGTGTCAGCCCGCCTTCGCGTTCGCCTTTCAGTGCGGCGGGGCGCGCCAGTTGTGGATCGAGCACCTGTTCGCCTTTGGCTGCCCGTTTGATCGCGCTCACCAGATCGAGGTCCATTGCGTTTTTCAGGATATATCCACGGGCCCCGGCGTCCAGCGCCTGCCGCACCAGTGTGTCTTCCGAATGCATGCTCAACATTAGGATCGCCGCCTCCGGCTGCGTTGCTAGAATCTTCCGCGTTGCGTCCAATCCATTCATTCCCGGAAGCGCGCAGTCCATGACGATCACCGCGGGCCTCGCCTGGTTCGCCAAACGCACGGCTTCCTCGCCGTTGCTCGCTTCGCCCACGACTTGGATCTCAGGATCATCTTCCAGGATCCGCCGGAATCCGCGGCGAACCAATGCGTGATCGTCCACCAGCAATACCGTCAGCTTATCCGGCATGTGGCTCGACTTTCCGGCGCTCGATGTGCAGACGAACCATGGTGCCTCCGCCGGCAGGCTGCAAAAATTCCAACGCCCCTCCGATCAGCTCCGCACGTTCGCGCATCGCCACCAATCCAATCCCTCGGCCATTCTTCTCCGTCAGGATGCCTCTCCCGTGATCTTCCACTTCCAGCTCCAGCGCATCCGGCAGGAATTTCAGCCGCACCCACGATTCCTTCACTCCGGAATGCCGGCTCACGTTATTCAATGCTTCCTGCAAGACGCGGTAGACGTGTACGCTGGCGCTTCCCTCCAGCGGAAATATGGCTCCGGATTTTTCATAGTGCAGCGTAAGCCCCGCCTGCCGCTCCACCGTGGGTATATACCAGTCCAGCGTGCTCACAAGTCCCGCCTCCTCGAGCAGCACCGGATGCAGCGCCTGCGAAAGGCTGCGTATATTATCCAGTGTCGTTTGGGCGATTTCGCGCACCTCCTGCACTTCCTCCCGCACTTTCGAGCCTTCCGGAAGATGGTTTCCTGCGCGGCCGAGCAGCGATCCAATCGCCGTCAGCACTTGCCCGAATTCATCGTGCAGTTCGCGGGAGATGTTTCGCAGTGTGGACTCCTGCGTCGAGATCAGTTTTTGCGCCAGGTCGCTGCGCTGCTCGGAAAGCGCCGCCAGCCTCGCAAAAATAATCCGGTTCGTGCGGATCAAATATAAGCTCGTCAGCACGATGGCGATGAGCGTGGCTCCCAGAAACAAATAGAGCTGCCGTTGCACGCCATCATAAATGTGCGCGATGCGCGCCGCGGCCTCTTCCTCACCTTCGTTGTTTTGCACCAGCAATCGCGAAACCGCGGTACTCAGTGATTCTTGTCGCGCTTGCAGCGTTAGCCGGATTTGTTCGCGCGCTTCCGATTCCTTGCCCTGCGCTGCCAGCGCAAACATGCGGTTGACTGCGTCCCAAAATTGCGTCACGGATTGGCTGAGATATTTTCGTTGTTCGGCGGTGCGATTCGCGCCCGACAATTGTTCCTCAGTGCGCAACGCCACGTCCAGATCTTCGCGAATCCGCTCGAATTGCGCCCTCCACGCCGTCAAAGAGTACGGCGCGCTCGCGTCCAGCATGTCGCGCATCGCGAGGCCGACGGAATTCAAATCATTCTGCACGCGCAGGAGTTGCAGAGAATCCCTGCGGTTGCGGTCGACCATCTCGCTCTGCAATTTGCGTAATCCCGAAAGCTGCACCCGAATGTAAAACGAATACGCCGCCACTGCGGCGAGCGTGATGATCAGGCCGAGCAAAAGGCCGATGGTGGGCGAGCGCTGCGCGGGCGTTTGCACGAAAAGAGGATACCTTAGGCGGCCGCTTGGCGGCGCACGAGCAGTAGCAGAAAAATCATCACGACAGCCGAGGCGAGAGGCACGAGCAAGCCGATGCGCAAGCCGCCGGCGTGCGTGGAAACATATCCCACAAGGCCAGGCGCCGTGGAGGATCCGATCGATGACATGGAAAACATGACACCTCGGACGCGCGTCGCTCGCGCACCGTACCAGCGTGAGAGCCATGCAACGTAGATGGGGAAAATTGCCGCGCATCCCAAACCGGTGAGAGTCACGCTGACAAAAGCGGTTGGCTGCGTATCCGCGAGGATAAAGAATGTGCCGCTGATGATGACTACCGCTAAGGCGCCCATTACGAGGCGATACTCGCGCACGCGGGCAAGAACGAACGGGGCCACGGCGCGGCCGGCCATCAGCCCGCCATAGAAGAACATCGGTGCAAGCGTTGCGATGCCGCTTCCATTCGTCGCGAGACGCTTTACGTGCGCGGCCGCCCAACTGCCGAAGCTTGTTTCGGTGGCAACGTACAGAAGAAACAGAGCGGCGAGGGTGCTGGTTGCGAGAAGGCTGACTCCTGTGGCCCGCGAGGACGATTCCGAGCCGGAGGTGGCAGTGTGGCCTTCCGGAAATTGCGAAAAAAGAAAAGAGACAGCGAGCAGACACCCGAACCCGGCGAAGGAATACAGCAGCTTCGTGAGAGATGCATTCTTCAAAGCCAGTAGTACAAGAGGAGGGCAAGCGAACGAGCCCGCTCCCCAGGCAAAATTCACCAAACTCACTAGCGAGGCGCTGCGCGCGCCGCCAATTTCCGCCACGGCGAGATTGGTGACCGGAACGACCAGGCCGTAGCCGGTTCCCAACGCCGCGAGGGCGAGTTGGGCCACCGTCATCGACGATGAGTTTAAGGTTGCGAGGCCGCCACTGATGACCAGGTAGCCAAGCACGAGAGAGGTGCGGCTGCCAAAGTAATGCGAGATCAAGCTTGAAAGCCAAACTCCCCCGAGCGAGCAGGCAAACTCTAGTGTTAAGAAAATGCCGACGCGCGAATCGGTGAGTGACCACCGAGAGATGAAGAGGGGCAGCAATGGTCCGGCAACTGTGATTTCCACGCCGGTCAGGACGAACCCGGCGAAGAGCAGCACCAGCAAATAACGCTGGCGTGCCGCAGCGTTGATGGAGGTGGCTTGCGTGCTCACTGGTTATCAACCATTTTGCAGGATGGACACGCCGCGAGCAACCCGGCATTTTTGGCGGCCGCGTTGCGCTTGCGCAAAACCTAATCCTTTAAGTCTCAAAACTTCGTGCCTCAAGCTCAGTATCCTGTCATCGCAATTTCAAAAGTTAGTCTGACTCATTCAGCGATGCGATAGTATGGAGGCCCTTTTCGGACGTTTTTAGGATGCCCTGTTGGATGCTCTCATGATCGATGTAGGCCTCATCGGGTTTGGACTTGCCGGGCGCTCTTTTCACGCGCCGGTGATTCGCGCCGTGCCCGGATTGCGCCTGGCCGCGATTCTGCAGCGCAGCGGCAACGAAGCCGCCGAGCAATATCCCGATGTTCGCGTCGTTCGCACGCTGGACGAACTCCTCTCCATTTCAGAAATTCGGCTCGTCGTCATCGCCACGCCAAACGACTCGCATTATCCGCTTGCTCATCAATGTTTGGCCGCCGGCCGCGATGTGCTTGTCGACAAGCCCTTCACTATCACTCTGGAAGAGGCCGTCGCGCTCGTCCGATCTGCGAAGCAACTGGGACGCCTCATCACCGTTTATCAAAATCGCCGTTACGACGGCGATTTTCAGGCCATCGTGCAGTTGGTTTCCAGCGGCGTGCTCGGGCGCATCGTGCACTTCGAGTCCAATTACGATCGCTTTCGTCCTCAGCTTCGGCCGGGCTCTTGGCGCGAGCGTTCAGGTCCCGGCACAGGCACCTTTTTCGATCTCGCGCCGCACCTCATTGATCATGCACTTTTGCTTTTCGGCATGCCCGAAGCGCTGACCGCGGATATCCGCATCGAGCGCGAAGCCGCCGTTTCCGATGATGCGTTCGACCTCGCCTTTCATTATCGCGGCGGCATGCGTGCGGATTTGCGTTCCTCCATTCTTGCCGCCGCAACCCGCCCGCGTTTTCTTTTGCACGGAACGCTGGGATCGTTTGTCAAACAATCTTTCGATCCCCAAGAAAGCAATCTGCGCCGCGGCTACATTCCCACGGATACGGCGTGGGGCGCGGAGCCGGAAGAGAATTGGGGCGTACTGACGATTTCCGAGAACGGCACGCTCACCCAGCGCAGAGTTGCCTCAGCGAATTGCGATTACCGTGATTTCTATGCCAATTTGCGCGACGCCATCCTCGGCAAGGCGGCGTTGGCGGTGGCGCCCGAATGGGCGCTGGACGTGATGCGCCTCTTGGAATTGGCGCGCCAGAGTAGCGATGAGCGGCGAACTGTTTCTCTCCCGGTCACAAGCGCGCCTTAAAGCCAGATTTGCAGGAGTACGTGACGCCTCTCGCGTATAATCGAATTGTGAGGACTTGCAAGAGTTAGGAGCGCATCGGTGGCATCTGTTATTGAATTAGCCCCCTCGATTTTGTCTGCAGACTTCGCGCAATTGGGCGCGGAAGCGAAAGCTGCGCTCGAAGGCGGCGGCACGGTTTTGCACCTGGATGTGATGGACGGCCACTTCGTGCCGAATCTGACGATTGGGCCGCCGGTCGTAGCTTCGTTGCGCAAGACCATCCCTGATGTAACGTTCGATTGCCATCTGATGATTGAAAATCCGGATGAATTTATTCCCGCATTTGCGGAAGCCGGCGCGAACTGGATCTCCGTCCATCAAGAAGCGTGTGTTCATCTGGATCGCACCCTGCATCTGATTGCTTCGCACGGCTGCAAGCCCGGCGTGGTGATCAACCCGGCGACTCCTGTGCATACGCTGGATGACGTTTTGGAAATCGTGCACCACGTTTTGGTCATGTCCGTTAATCCCGGATTTGGCGCGCAGCATTTCATTCCGAATTCGCTCAAGAAAGTGGAATTGCTCTTGCGCATCCGCGAATCCCGCGGATTGGGGTTCCGGATTGAAATTGACGGCGGCGTGGCGCTCGATACCGTCGGCGGCATCGTTCGCGCCGGCGCGGAAATTCTCGTGGCCGGCAATGCCGTGTTTTCGCACGGCGACATTCGCGAGAATGCGCAAACGCTCTTGCGCGCCGCACGTTCCGCTGCGGCCTCGAGCGCGCCACCTCGCCTCCGCAGAACTGCTACTGCTCTTCGTAGTTCCAAGTCAGACCGCCATCGACGACAAACGTAGTTCCCGTGACATAGCTGGACTCCGGCGACGCCAGAAAAGCGGCGATTGATGCCACGTCTTCCGGTTTTCCCAGCCTGCGCAGCGGGATGTTTTCCAAGAGGCTCTTTAGTTTCACCGGATCGTTCAGCAGATTTTTGTTGATCGGCGTTTCGATCGCGCCGGGAGCGATGTTGTTGATGGTGATCCCAAAGGGAGCAAGCTCGATGGAGAGATCGCGCGTCAGCATTTTCAGCCCCCCCTTACTCACGCAATAGGAAGAAAAATGCGGGAAGGGAAGCTCCTCGTGAACGGAGCTGATGTTGATGATTTTTCCCGCACGCTTGGCCTGCATTAAATAGCGAACCATCGCCTGCGTCATGAAAAACAGGCCCTTCAGATTTACGTTTAGCACGAAATCGTAATCGGCCTCGGTCACATCCCAAAAGCTGGCGCGTTTTTCGACGCCCGCATTGTTCACCAAAATGTCCAATTCGCCGAGTTGCGAGACGGTTTGCGAGATGAAGCGCTGGCCGTCGGCAAGCTTTGACACGTCCGCCTGAATGGCGACGGCTTTTCCGCCCTTGCTTCGCAGGCCCTCGACTACGCACTCGGTGCCTTCTTGGTCTGAGAGGTAGCAGATCGATACCGCGGCACTTTCCTGAATGAACCGCTCGGCGATCCCCAAGCCGATTCCCTGGTTTCCGCCAGTGATGGCAGCTACTTTGCCTTCCAGGCGTTTGGTCACGGGCGTCTTCTCCCTCCTCGAAAGGACGTTTGCGAAAGGTTGCGCCTCTAAGGGTAACACTTGGATGTTCCTGAACCATTGCAAGGGGCAAGAGGCGGGGCGGCGTGCTGCTCCCCATTGGTTATGCTCCGCAATTCGCTCAGCGCCCCCCGGTTCGCAACGCGGGCAGCGTAAACGTCGCCTTCACTTCTTTTCTTTTCGACCAGTCGTGATAGGTATGACATTCGAAGCACCGCGACTCCGCGTGCTCCGGCCCCGGTCTGTGGCATGTCTGGCAAGTCGCAATCCCCGGCAAAAGCACGTCGCTCGTCTCTGCGCTCGTCAGCGCCTTTTCATGGCAGCTCACGCAAGAAAATCCCCGGTGCGCGTCATGATCGAATTTCGCATGCGGCATCCATTGTAGCGTGATGTCGGCGTGGGCGATCTCGGGCAATCTGCTTGGAGATAAAGCAGGATTTGAACCATCACCATCCGGCCGGCTCGCTTCCGGAATCCTACTTCTGCTGTCTCTCTCTGCTGTAAAGAGTGTATGGCACTGTTTGCAGGTCTTGCGCCACAGTAATTCTTCTGCTTCCGCGGTCCGCTCCGTCACCCATTGTGCCGGCGTAACAACACGCATTTCCGGGGCCAGCGGTCTGCCGGTCAAATCGCGTCCTGGATCACGCGCCGCCCGTGCTTCGGCAGGGTGCGCGGCAATGTACTCGCCAAATTTCTTCACAAGAAATGCATGCACCACCTCCGGTTTGTCGTGCGGCACGCCCTCATTGAACCGCTTATCGAACGCCAGCGAGTGGCATCCGGCACAGGCGTACGCGAATTTCACCGGCGCCATCAATTCGCGCCCCGTCGGTGGGCGGTATCCCGGTAAGACTCCTGTCGGCGCGGGAATTGTTTCTTCGCTCTTGGCGTATGTCGGCGCAGCTGAAACATATCGCTCATCGGCGTAAGACCAATTCGTCCCCGCCATCGCGGAACCTTCGTTTTTCACGTAATCCGCGGATTGCACGGCCGGCGGCCGGTGGCAATCTCCGCATTCCAATTGCACGTTCGGTCCGTTGGGACCGCGCCGGATGGGCTTCAAATGAATCGCGTGATTCACCTTAATTGTTCCTGGATCTCTTGCCGGCTCGCCGTCCTTTACGCGCAACGCCGCAAATTCCGGGTGCCCCTCTTCAAAACCGTTGATTCCCGATTGAAAATGCGCCTTAGCGCTCCTCGTTTTCAAGTCGCCGTGGCACGTCGCGCAACTCTCGTTTCTCGCTGCAACGATATTCACGCGCCCGCGATGCTCCGTGTGGCAAGACCCGCAACCAAGTATTTTCATCTGCGTCGCGTGGTGCACCGGCCCGTCGTGGCAAGCCAAACACGCCGCATCGCTGGCCTGCGCCGAGAAAGCTCCCGCCGTCTTCACGTGGCACGCCGTGCACTCCGCCTCCAGCACCGCGTGCGCCTCGCTCATCCGGCCGCTCGAATACGCGCGTGTGTCGTGCGCCAGTCCCAGCCAGCTGACCCAAACCAACGCCAGCGCAGGCAGCCCCACGCTCAGCCAAAATTTCGCGCGCTTCAGCCCTGTCGGCCTCTTGAAATAATTCAGGTCGATCCGCTGCGCCAGCTTCTTTGTTGTTCGCGTTCTCGCCACTCGTCACTCGCCACTCGCCACTCGCCACTTCTTTAGTAGCGAAGAGCCATCACCGCGTGCACCGCCGCCAGCAAAATCAGTGCCAAGGAAAGTGGAATGTGCACCAGCAGCCACCCATGCAACCAACGATGGAGCTGCTCCTGCCGCACCAGTTGGCGCGCTTCATCGCAAATATCTTCCAAATCCTGCAAAGTTGGCTGCGCCGATGGCGGCATCAGCGTCCGCAATCCTGAGAATACTCCGGATGCCTTGTCCGCGTTGCCAAGCCGCTTTCCGAGATGCCTCGGTTCCTCGAGAAACGGCCGCATCTCGCCCAAATAAAACTTTCGCAGCGGCGCGCATTCTTCTTCGCTAAGCACCACGGTCTCCGAGCTGGCGGCCACCGCCGCTCCGCTGCTCGTCGCAGCCATCGTCCGAGCCGCGCTAAGGCCACCCGCGCGTAAGACTTCCTCGCCCGCTGGTTTGCCGATCCCCAGCGGGCCGCAAACCGTTTCGACGCTACGGTCCGCCTCTTCGCGCAGCAGTCTCCGCACATTTCCAATTTCGTCGTAGATCGTTTCAAGCTTCACGTCCGCTGCCATCAATCGCGGAACGTAGTGTTGCAGCGCGGCGCCAAACAAGCCGCTCACCACGGTAATCATCAGCAGCCACATCAGCACGCTCGTCAGCGTCCCGCCAAAATGGAATCCGCCATGAAATAAAATCACCGGCAAGCTCAGCAACCCTAGCCACAAATGTCCCCGCATCCACGCCTGGGCGCGCCCGATCCGCCAAACAGGCACTCGTTTCCGCGCCCCTAGCAGCGCCGCGAAAACCATGAACCCGAAACCTATCACCCCAAACGTTAAGCCGGCCGCGCTGCCTCCGCGCGGTCCTTCCGGCGCGTGCATCGCATAAGCGATATACGCCGTGGTGGAAACAGCCAGAATCACCAGCGACGCAATCGCCCATCCGCGTTGTGTCTTATCGATACGCACGCAAGAGACTCTCCGCCTTCACTTCGACGCTCCGCCGCCGAGCATCTCCGAGAAAAATGTTCGCGGGTCCACGCGGTGTGCCGCATCGTGCGGGCACGCGTAAACGCAGCTCGGCTCTTTCAAATGCGTGCACAAGTCGCACGACGTGGCCTTCTGCTTCACCACTGCTTTCTGCCGCCCCGGACGCTCCAGGTCTTCCACCATCACGTCGAACGGATGCAAGTTGATATTCCCGTACGGGCAGTTCCTCGCGCACAGCCCGCACCCGATGCACCAATCCTCGATGATCACTTCCAGCGAATTTCGCCGCCGGATCGCTCCGACAGGACACCCCACCATGCAGAGCGGGTCGCGGCACTGCCGGCATGAAGTCGCCACCAGATATTGTTCAAACCGCAATCCTTCCCGCACGAGCCGCGTGATTCCATCGTGCGCATCCGCGCACGCGTTCACGCACGCATCGCATCGCGTGCAGTTATGCAAGTCGAGAATCAGCAGGCTCTGTGCCTCCATCAGTCCTTGCGAAAGAAACTGGTCGATGGGCACGTTGCGTACCGTCTGCATCCTCTGCTGATTCTGCGCGCTGCGCTCCGCAGCCACCGCTTCGAGGCCTTGCCGTACGCTGGGGAATTGCTCCATCATGTCTCGAAAATCGCCGCCCGAAATGCGCACAACTTCCACGTGGTCCAGCGCCGTGCATGTCGCCGTGCGCACACTGCCCCCTAACAAGCCAATCTCCCCGAAATAATCGCCGCGCGAGAGATAAGCGAGCACCAGCTCCCCGCCTGGATATATCTCGGAAATTTTCACAAAGCCGATGCGCACAAGATAGAAGCTCTCTGCTGCATCGCCTTGCCGCGCGATAATTTGTCCGGGTGCGAATCTCTGCAGCTCCACGCTTTCCTTCAAATGCTCGATAAAATCCGGCGAAAGATCCGCAAACATCGGGACGCCGCGCAAATGGTTTTCGAGCGCTCGCCGCCGGTAATTGTGGTCGATCTGCGCCCGAAACGTTTTGTTCTTCAGCATGATATCCAGGACGTTGCGAAGCATTTCGAACGCCACAACATCGGTCTCGGCGATTACCGTCGCTGACCTTGGATAAAAATTCATGCACGTCATTTCGCCGAAAAGATCGCCGGGCCCGAGCTCCGCAACCGGGTTCCCGTACGCCAGGTCCACGGGGGCATCGATGGGAATCGTTCTGTCGCGCGCCTCCTCTTCGCGGACGTCAGCATCTCGTGCCGCAAGCGTGCTGGTGAGTTTCTTGAAAAGTCCCTTTGCTCCGCCCTGTGTTTTTACGTGCGCGATTGGCGTGGAAAGCGAAACGCGCGCCTTGCCTTCCAGAATATAGAAAGCGGTCGAGCCGAATTCCCCCTCTCGGCAGATAATCTCGCCCGGATGAAATCGCCGTTTGACGATCGCCCCGCGATTCAACTCGAGAAACGTCCCCGAAACTCCCCTGAACACCGGCAATTGCAAAAGCTCTTCCGCTTCGAATCCCTGCGCGCCCGGACCCGCTGTGATCGACGTGCCCACGACTGTTTTGTTCGTTAACGCCCCGGTGGGACAAGACACCATGCATTCGCCGCATGAAATGCACGTCGAGTCCCCCATCGGCGCGTTCAAATCGAAAGCAATCCCCGCCGAATAGCCCTTCCCCATTCGCCCAAGGACAAAGTTATTTTTAATCTCGTCGCAACCGCGGATGCACCGGTCGCACAAAATACAAGCGTCGTGATCCACGGCGATAGCCAGCGAAGAATCGTCCTTGCCGCGCGACACAGTCCGTTTTGCGAATCGCAGCTTGACGATTCCCGCCGCCAGTGCCAGGGCTTCCAGTTCGCAGTCGCCCGATTGTTCTTGCCTCGCGCACGGCGAAGGGTGATCCGCCATCAACATTTCAAGCAGAGTCTTCCGGGCATTCAAGACCTTCTCGGAATTTGTCACCACCTTCATGCCCGGCTCAACGGCCCGCACGCACGATGCTGTAAGCACCCGCGCGCCCGTGTCCACCACGCAAAGCCGGCATACTCCCACGGGCGTTTCATTCTGCAAGTGGCAAAGTGTGGGAATCGCCGTCCCGTTCATCCGCGCTGCATCGAACACGCTCGTCCCGACGGCCACCTGCACGGCTCGCCCGTCGATCGTGATCTCGATTAGTCCCGCCGGTGTAGTTGCTGTGCTCACAATCCTCGTCTCTTCCTTCTCTTCTCCGTGCCCTCTCCGCGCTCTGTGAACTCTGTGTAAATCTTTTTCTAGTTCCTCTCCACTCGGAGAGTCACGGCCGAATTCCTGCGCGCTGTGTTTCCCCCGCCCGCGCCGCGGGCGTAAAGCAAATCCCGCTCGGACACTTTCCTTTCAACACGTGCGCGTCCACTTCTTCTCGAAAATGTTTCAGCACCGATTGCACCGGCGCGGGAACAATCTGTCCTAGCCCGCAGATCGAGGTCAGGCTCATCGCCTGGCACAACTCCTCAATCAAGGCCAAATCTGCCCGGTACTGACTCTCCGGCAACCCGCCATGCGTCCAGCGCACCAGCAAGTCCGTCATTTTTTGCGAGCCCACTCGGCAAGGCACGCACTTCCCGCACGATTCGTTGCGATAGAAACGCACCGCGTTCAGCGCCATGTCCAGCATGCAAGTCGTGTCGTCGCAAACCACAATCGCCCCGGAGCCGAGCATCGACCCCGCATCCGCAAGCGCTTTGAAATCGAGCCTTACGTCCACCATCGATGCCGGCAAATATCCCGAAGACGGCCCCGAAGGCGCAAAAGCCTTTAACTGCCGGCCGCCGCGAATTCCTCCTGCATAATCAAAGAGGACCTCGCGCATGGGAATTCCCATCGGCACTTCGAAAACCCCGGGCTTCGCCGCGTTTCCGCTCACTCCAACGAATTTCAATCCACGCGAGCCGCCCGCGCCTTGCGCTTTGTACCACTCCACGCCGCGCGCCAGAATTTGCGGCACATTCACAAATGTTTCCACGTTGTTAATGACCGTCGGTTTTTGCCACAAACCCGCTTGTCCCGGAAACGGCGGTTTGTTCCGCGGCTCCGCGCGTTTGCCTTCGATTGCCTCGATCAACGCGCTCTCTTCACCGCAGATGTATCCGCCGGGGCTGACGAAAATCTCCAAATCGAAAATCAATTCGCTTCCCAATATATTTTTCCCGAGCAGCCCCGCGTGATAACACCGCCGCAGCTCTTCGCCGAGAATCTCTTCTTGCAGGTGATACTCATGCCGGATGTAGAGGATGCCGCGCTTCGCTCCGGTAACAAGTCCCGCGACGATCATCCCCTCGATCACCAGGTGCGGAAGATGCGTCATGATGAAGCGGTCCTTGATCGTCCCCGGTTCGCTCTCGTCCGCGTTGCAAACAATGAATTTGTCCGCGCCCGGCTGCTTGCGTACCAAATCCCATTTCATGCTCGTCGGAAATCCCGCGCCTCCCATCCCGCGTAATTCCGACGCCTTGAGTGCCTCCAGCACGCCGTCCCAATCCTTCGACGTCGCCAGCTTTCGAACAACGCCGTATTTTTCCTCATCGTCGTAAGGATCGGACGCACACTTCATCCGCGCGTGCTCCGGGTGCGGCTCGGAAACCTCTTCGCCAAGAATCGCACTGCGCGCAATCGCTTCCGCGGACGCTGCCGTCACGCCAGTGAAGATCTCATCGTTTATGGAAACCGCTGGCGCCTGGTCACATCGCCCGAGACAGGACACGTCGCGAATCGTCACATCCGCCGCGCTGCTCTTTGCAAAACGCTGCTCCAACTCCGCTCGCAAATCGCAAGCTCCGTTCAAGTGGCAGCTCATGTCCGCGCAAACGCGCACGTCCGCTTTGGCTGGCGGCGCAAGATGAAAATGCGGATAAAAACTGGCGACGCTATGAATCTGATAAAGCGGCGTGTGCGAGCGTTGGGAAAGCGCTTCAAGCTCCGCCTTGGGCAAGAAACCGTAGCGAAGCTGAATAGCTCGCAGGTCGTCGAAGATCACGGCGCGGCGTCTCGCATGAAAGGGCGCCGGGCGAGTCGTTTCGCGCGGCGAGTGTGTGGTACGGATTCTCTTGCATACTACTGGCGCCCTGCCGCTCTGTAAATAGACGCCCGTTGCCTTTTCGCGCCACGCTGCGAAAAAGACAACGCGGCCTCGGCTCCTTCCACCCGATAATGAGGCGAACGATTTACGTGCAACCTCGAATGCGAATCGCCTCCAGATCTCATTTTCTGAGCGCGGGCCTGTGCCTCACGCTTTCCTTGCCGCTCGCTCTCGTTGTTTGCATTGCCTCCGCAAAAGATCGCAGCGCCTCGCCAAATCATTCGGTGGCCGCTTCTGCCGATGCGCCGCCTGAACCACAAAAATATATTGGTCCCGGCTCCTGCGCCGCCACAAGCTGTCACGGCAGCGTCAAGCCCGTCCCAGGCAGCCGCATTCTCCAGGACGAATATTCCACTTGGATTGTTAAGGACAAACACAGCCGCGCCTACCAGGCGTTGACCGGAGACATTGGCGAGCGCATCGCCCGCATATTGAAACTTAATTCGAAAGCTGAAGACGCGCCGAAGTGCCTCGCTTGTCACGCTCTCTCTACCACGTCGGCGCAGCGCGGCCGCCCATTCGAATTGTCCGAAGGCGTTTCTTGCGAAAATTGTCACGGCCCCGCGTCTGCCTGGCTCGGGCCGCACACCACGCGCGATTGGCCGCACGACAAATCCGTCGCGATGGGCATGTACGATACGCGCAACGTGATTCACCGTGCCGAAAAATGTCTCGAGTGCCATCTCGGCACCAAGGAACAATTTGTCGATCACGAAATGATCGCGGCGGGCCACCCTGATCTCTTCTTCGAGTTGGATTCGTTTTCCGCCGTCATGCCTCGCCATTGGAAGTCACCGCGTGAATCCGCTCCTGGAAAACCCGTCGAAGATGCCGCCTGGGCGGGCGTCCGCGATTGGAGCGCCGGCCAGGCCGTGCAACTTCGATCCGAAATGGAACGCCTGACCTGGCGGGCGAAAGGCGAACGCTTCGACAAAAAAGATGTGTGGCCCGAATACTCCGAGCTTTCCTGTTTTGCATGTCACCACGCGCTCGTTCCGGCAAAAGATAGCTGGCAGCAAGCGCATGGATTCGCTGGACGGCGCCCCGGCGACCCTCCGTGGAACAGTTCGCGCTACGCGGTGTTCCGTTTGCTTTCGAAACAGATTGATTCCGCGGGCGCCCAGGAACTTGATCATCGAATTCTCCAGGTGTCCGATGAAATGTCCAAGTTGAATCCGGATCGCAACGCCGTCGCTGCGTCGGCTTCCGCGGCCGCGCCGATTGCTCAGCGCTTTGCCGAAAGGCTCGCGGTCATGCAGTACGATCGGGCTTTCGTACTCCGCATGTTGCGGCAAATTCCGGCCGACGCCGAAGCTGTTTCTCTCGCCGGCGAGCGCGCTGCCGAACAAGCAGCGATGGCAATGGATTCGTTTTACATCGCCTACAGCAAAGACGCGAAGCCCGGCAACGCGGAAGAGGTTCGTGCTGCCATCAACGAACTCTTCCGGGAACTTGAGAATCCTTCGGCCTACAACGCCGACCAGTTTGCCGCTTCGCTGCGCCGAATCGGCGCAATCCTGCGATAATCAAATCCTGAAAAAGTAGATTGGCATTCTGAAACACGCTGGTGTCTTTCCGCGCGGTGGATAGGATGTGTCGTTGTGAATCGGTTCGAGAATTGGTTTTGTGCTTCGTCGTTCTGGCGCGGCGTGACGCGAAAGCATTTGCTTCCCTGGCTTTTGTCCGGCACGGAACTAGGTGAGCATGCTCTTGAAATTGGCGCAGGGCCGGGCGCGGCGACGGAAGAATTGCGTATGCGTGCAGGGCGGGTGACGAGTCTCGAATTCAGCCATGCTTTTGCGGCGAGTCTTGCAGCGCGGAGTCGAAGCACAAACGGCGCGGTCTTGCAGGGCGATGCGTCCACGCTGCCATTTTCTGAAAACACATTCTCCGCGGCGATCGCCATTCTCGTGCTACACCATTTGCGGTCGCCTGAGGCCCAGGAGCGCGCCTTTGCGGAAATATATCGCGTGCTGCGCCCCGGTGGCGTTTTTTTGATGCTCGAGATTCAAGATGGATGGCTGAACCGCGTCGCGCATATTCGAAGCACCTTTGTGCCCGTGGCGTCTGCCTCGGCATGCGATCGGCTCGCGGCGTCCGGATTTTCGAGCGTGAACACTGAGTTTCGCCGCGGCGCCTATCGTTTGCGCGCACTGCGATCGTAGAAATCTAATTATTCACGGCACGCGGCGCGTTGACGCGGCCCTGCTCGCACCGTAGCATGAAGCAATGAGCGCTGCGCCGAAGCTCAAGTTCCCTCCCGGGCCTTCCACGGGGCTTAAGCGCTGGTCGCTCGGCCCTCTCAACAACGGCGATCCTCTTGGTTATTTCACGCAAATTGTCCGCGAATATGGAGACGTCGTCGGTCTTCGCATTCTGAATTTCCGAATCCTGCTGATCAACCATCCCGACCATATCGAAGACGTACTGGTAAATCACCCGCGCAAATTCATAAAAGGCCGCGTGCTGCAAGCTAACAAGCGCGTTTTTGGAAGAGGCTTGCTCACCAGCGAAGGTGAATTCTGGCTGCGGCAGCGCCGGCTTGTGCAGCCCGCCTTCCACCGCGCGCGAATTGCCGGCTACGCGTCGACGATGGTCGAGTATTCCGAGCGCCTCATGCACGAATGGCAGGACGGGGAAGAGCGCGACATCCACAAAGAAATGATGCGCCTCACGTTGCAAATCGTCGGTAAAACTTTATTCGACGCGGACGTCGAGCGAGACGCGCAAGACGTCGGCAAATCGCTCGAGCTCCTGCTTGAACTCGGCGCGAATTTCCGGCGCACGATTTTTATTCCACAATGGATTCCTACTCCGACGAATCTCCGGCTGGAACGGGCCATTCGAAAAATCGAAAAAGTACTCTACCGGATCATTGCGGAAAAACGCTCCTCGGGCCGCGATGCTGGTGACCTGCTTTCCATGCTGCTTGCCGCGCAAGACGTAGACGGTTCGCGCATGAACGATCAGCAACTTCGCGATGAAGCTATTACGCTTTTCCTGGCTGGGCACGAAACTACGGCGAATACGCTCTCCTGGACCTGGTGGCTCCTGGCGCGGAATCCCGGGGCAGAATCGAAACTTCACGCCGAGCTGCGGTCCGTGCTTGCGGGGCGCGCGCCGTCGCTCGACGATTTGCCGAAACTCGTTTACACGAATCACGTCATCACCGAATCGATGCGTCTTTATCCTCCTGCGTGGGGAACTGCGAGGACCGCCATCGAAGATCTCGAAATCGCAGGTTATTCGGTCCCCAAAAATTCAGGCGTTTCTTTCGCGCAATGGACGGTGCACCGCGACCCCCGCTGGTATGACGCGCCCGAGGAATTTCGTCCCGAACGATGGGAGGGTGACCTGCTGAAACGATTGCCGCGGTTCGCCTACTTTCCGTTTGGAGGCGGGCCGCGCCAGTGCATCGGCAACACGTTCGCGCTGATGGAAACGGCGCTGGTTCTTGCTACCGTCGCGCAGCAGTACCGTTTCCGCTTGGTCGAGGGGCATCCGGTTGTGCCACTTGCCTCCATCACGCTTCGCCCGCGCTACGGGATTCGCGTGACCTTGGAAGCTCGCCCCGCCACGAGCCGCAGCGCGCCTGGTTCTGGACAGCAGTCCCCGCATCATGGCGTCACGGGCGTGATCGCTGACTGAACGCTTCTTCGGAAGTGCCGCCCCCGGTATTTTTCGTCAGGCTTCCTGACTCACCGCAAGACAGATCAGAGAGTTTTCGTCCTCCCGGCAGAACAATACCTATCGATCCAAAAGGAGCTGGGGAGGTGCGTGGCGTGTGGGGGTGCGTCCCGAGTTCAAGAGGCGGGAGAGGCGCGCTTTCGCCAGAAGAAATAAGCGGGGAGGCCGAGGAGGAAGAGGATGACGGCGATGGCGAGGTTTTTGAACTGCGAAGGATCAAGCAGGGCGACGACAATGGCGTTGCCGACGATAGCGGCGGCGGCCAGCACGAAGAGCAGGGGCGTCCAGGGATAGCCGGGGACGCGATAGGGAATGGGGAGTCCTTTGGCGGCGCGGCGCAGCGGGAAAATGGCGGCGGCGCCGAGGCCGTAAAAAATCCAGCCGATGAAGATGACGCCTCCAATCAAATCGGCGAATTTACCGGCGCAGGCGAGGACACCGGACCAGACGCCAAGAGCGACGATGGCCGCGGCGGGCGTCTGAAAGCGCGGATGCACTTCGGCAAGCTTTTTGAAGAAAAGATTATCGTTGGCCATCGCGTAGAAAACGCGCGGAGCGGTGAGGATGACGCTATTGGCGGCGCTGAAAGTGGAGATGAGGATGGTAAGCGCGACGATGATTTCGGCTTTGCGTCCGAGGACGACACCCACGGACGTGGAAGCGATGGTGTTGCTTGCCGTAGCGCCGGCGGGGCCGAGCGCGACGAGATAAGCGACTACGGCAACGATGTAGAGACCGGCGAGGACGAGGGAGCCAAGCAGAAAGGCACGGGGGAAGGCTTTTTGCGGATCGACCACTTCGCCGGCGCTGTAGGTGCCGAACTGCCAGCCCTCATAGGCCCAGAGGACGGCGATCATGGCGAGGCCGAAGTTGGAGAGTAGCCCGAATCCGTGTTGGGTTGAGCCGAAAGCGGCAGGCAAATCTCTGGCGTGGCTACCGAGGGAAAGAAGGATGGCGCTGAGGATGACGATGATGCCGACTTTGATAAGCGTGGTCCAGTTCTGAAGATCGGAACTTTTGCGGGTACCCCATACGTTTACGGCAGTGACCACGGCAATCATGACGACGGAGAAGATGGTTTTTCCGAGGGCCGAGAGAGGGATGATTTCGGCGAGGTGCTCCGTGAAAGCGCGGGCGAGCGCAGCGACCGAGCCGCTGGCGATGACGAGGAATAGACACCATCCGTAGAGGAAGGCGGAAAGACGGCCAAAGCCGTCGCGGATGAAGCAGTAGAGGCCGCCGGCTTCGGGATTGGTGGCGGCGAGCTCGGCGTAGGTGAGGGCGCCGAGAAGAGAAAGGACGCCGCCGACAACCCAAACGAGGAGAGAGAAGCCGACCGAGCCGTTGAGCTGGCGGAGGATCAGGCCGGGCGTGAGAAAAATGCCGGAGCCGATGACCGAGCCAATGAAGAGTAAGAAGAGATCGCGCAGACGCAGAGTGCGAAGGAGTGGCGGCATTAGCGGATGGCGCGGACCTTGGGCGCGTGTTTAAGGCTTGCATCATATCTAGAGTTGAAGAGCGGTCAATCGAAAGTTTGAGAGCGACTTAGATCAGCCAAAGGCTCTCCAGTCCCGCATGTCTGCGGAAAGCCAAACACTCCAAGGCGGAAAGCTCTTAAACACCAGGCCGCGATAGCGCCAAAATGAAAGCTGGAAGCCGCCAAGGCTGCCCGAGCGTGTGACTTCATGCCGCTTCCGGCTTGCTTGCGAACCGTTCACCGACTCCTTAGTTCGAATTAATTCCAGCCGGGGCCGCCCCTTTGAGCGCCAAGCCCCATGCTACCGAGGTAAATTGATTTCCTGTCCTGATCCGCTGCTCTCCGAAACGCGTGGCAAAGATTTTTCGCACCGCTGGGACGAACGACGTTCCGCCCGTCAGAAACACGGCATCTACGTTTCTTGCGTGAACCCCGCTTGCTTTAAGCAAGGAATCCAGGCAGGACTCGATCTGCTTCAACTCGTCGGAAATCCAGCTTTCAAAAGAAGAACGCTTTACGGCGGCGGTTAGATCTACAGCTCCATCCGAATAACGAAACGTGGCTGCCGCTTTGTTCGACAATTCGTACTTCACTGCCTGCACAGACTGGTGTAATTGATATCCCAGATCTTCTTTTATCAGATGGATCAAAGCAGCGATTTTCTGAGGCTCGACTGCATCCGTCCTGATACGCGCGAGCAAATCCATCACGTCCCTGGCCTTCAAAAAGGAAAGATGATGCCAGCGTTCCAACTTGCCATAAATCCAGGACGGGACCGGCAAAAGTCTTTTCATCGAACGCATGTCCGTTCCGGCGCCCAGCGCGGGAGACAAAAGATGCCGAATGAGCTTCGCATCAAACGAATCCCCCGCCACGCCGACGCCTGCGTTGCCTAAAAGATCCGCTGCGCTCCTGCCTCTGCGACAGACGCTTGGTCCGACCCTGACCAGTGAAAAGTCACTCGTGCCGCCTCCGAAATCTCCAATCAGAATCAGTTCATCGTGATCCAATGTGGACTCGTAGTAGTGCGCGGCCGCTATCGGCTCAAACTCGAAGTGTACAGACTCATACCCCGCAGTCTTGAATGCCGTCCTAAGACGGCTTTCCGCATAGCAATTCTCTTCCTCAGTCTCGGCCCCCACAAATCGCACCGGCCTGCCAACCACGGCTTTCAAAATGGGCCAGCCAAACTGGGCCGAAGCCTTTTCACGCAGGTCTCTCAAGATACGCGCGATCAAATCCTCGAGCGTGTGTCTCCGGCCAAAAACTTCCGTACTCTGGAGGTTGCGATTACTCAAAAAAGATTTCAGCGATTGAATCAGGCGGCCCTTGTGATCCGCAGCGAGGTAGTGCGCAATACCCTCTGGGCCGCTCCACGATTTGAGCGCGTTCACGCCACGCTCTTTCACTTGCTCTAGATATAGAAGCGACCGATACGCGGCGGTCATCTCGCCCATATACGGAAACTGAGCAAGCACGACCTCGCCAGCGTCGTTCGCGTGCGCGATGGAACTATTCGTGGTGCCAAAATCAATACCAATCGCCGTGGGCATTGTTATCAATCTTAAAGGCCGCCCACTCCGCCAGCAACCGACCACGCCCCGTCTCCGCGGCAGCCAGCCCAGAAGTTCGCTTCGGGGTCATCGCCATTGACCGCCTTAAACCTCGTTCAAGGGTCCCAAGGGACACTTGTCCGGTTACCCGACTAACCAGGCATGTTCGGTTACTTCCGGTTTGCCCGTCATCCGGCGGATTGCAGGCTTATAAAAGCGGCCGATCATGCATGGGGCATCTGGTGAACCTCCTAACGAGTTATTTCGCGGTGACTCGTTTGAACGTTCGCACTCAGCCAATCGGTGATTATTTTGAGAGCCGTAGGCGACATTGTCTCGTCGATGTCGTTGTACTCGCTGGGTGCGCCGCTCTTAGCGTCTTGAAGGAGGTGATTCATCCCCGCCAACTCCACGACTGTGGCTTTTGGATTCTCTTTCAAGGCCTGTCGAGCGGCGGCGAGGTTTTCCTTCGCTGGTACCTGCACGTCCAATGATCCGTTGAGTGCCAGCACCGGCACTGTGAGCCGAGCCAAAGTTGGTGCGGGATCGTAGGCAAGGAAATAGCGCTCCCATGGCCGTGTATCTTCTTTCGGTAAAGTCTCGGCCTCGTTTGCATCGACGATTTTTTCGGCGACACCCTGAGCAACGAGTGCATTGGCACGATCGAAGGCGGCCGATTCTGACGGTGCCGAGAGAATGGCGTTGTAGAGCTCTTGATCGAATGCCTTCCGTTTGGCGATATAGTCGTCCGGCGCACCGTAAGCTTTCGCGGTCATCGCCGATTGCAGGACGAACAATTTGTCGCCACGAATGCAGGGGCCGGCGATCATAACGACGAAGGCCACGCTTCTATCGGCGGCAGCAACAGCAGGCCCAATAATGCCGCCTTCCGAATGACCGAGCACACCGATCCGACCTGCATCGATTTGCGGTTGAGTCTTGAGCCAAGCGACCGCCGCCCCGGCATCTGAAGTGAAATCGGCGGTGGTTGCAGTGTCGTAGTCGCCGGAAGAGCCGCCGACGCCGCGCTTGTCGTAGCGAAGGACGGCCAGACCTTTGCGGGTCAGCACATCAGCCAAAACCAGAAAAACTTTATGGCCCCAAACGTCTTCGTCGCGAGTGTTTTGTCCGGTTCCGGAGATGAGCACGACAGCCGGGAACGGGCCTTCGCCGTGAGGCAGGCTCAATGTGCCGGCGAGTTGATTATGGCCGGCGAAATTGTTGAAGTGCGCTTCGCGCTGCACGTAGGGTACCGGTGCCGCATTGATCGCTTCTTCCTGCGGGCGCTTGTGAACGGCTGGGGCTAGATCTTCTGCGGTAGCGCGCTTCAGAATTAGCGGATACACCTGCTGAAAAGTCAGATTGCCTTTCCACGCCTTCTCTTGGTCATTCCAAACGCCGTCATAGCTCAGATTGAGCTTGTTCACAGCGAAATGCAGATGTGTGCCGTCGGACTTAATCTCATCGAGAGTGGTTTCGTCGCCGCTTGGATTGATAAGTTTTCCGCTAAAGCCAGAGCCGGCCCTTTCGAAGTGGATGCGGACTTTGAAGCTTCCGTTCATCTGTCCGATCCAATCGCCCGCTAGACCTTGGGCAAGGACCGATGTGGCGACCCCACACGCCGCTAAGAGGAGAACGATAACCTTGCGCACGAACATCCTTTCTCTTCACAGATGAGCAGAAAATATCTCGAATCTCCAAAATAGCATCAAAGTCGACTAAACTCACACTATGGATGGTTTGTCGGCAACCCGGAAGTAATCCTCAAGTCCTGATTAATGCGTTAACCCGAGAAGTGAAATCAGCTCGAACCTCGATGTCCGATTACGCGGATTGCTAGGAGGTCGCCAAGCACAATCGGCACCGAGTCTCCTTGGCGGTCACTTCTTCAGCCAACCTTGAAACTCGAGCCAATCGGAAAACCTGTCGATCCAATGATCCGTGGGGATGTGTTGCGTTCGCATGCCGAAGCCGTGGCCGCCCTTCGCGTACATGTGCAGTTCGGCCGGTTTGTGAGCGCTGGTCCACTTTTCGTACAACGCGACGCTGTCCGGCGCGAGTCCGAGATTGTCATCGGTGGCAGCCGCGACAAACAGAGGCGGCGCATCCGCTGGGACGGGAGAATCTTTAAAGATGCTCCCGGCGGCATAGATCAGGGCTGCGAAGGCGGGCCGGCCATCCGGCGCGTAACGGAAGGCAACTCCGGCAGCGACCGTTCCACCGGCAGAGAATCCGATAATGCCAACGCGGTCGGGGGAAACTCCCCATTCGGACGCATGCTGCCGAACATAGGCGACGGCTGCCAGTCCATCAGCGATGGACAGGGGAACGACCTTGTCTAAGATGTCTCGAAATTTCTGCCTGTCCGCATACAGCGCCGTGAATTCCGCTGTGGCGTCCTCTCCAGTGTGTGCGAGGCGGTACTTGAGAACAAAGGCCGTGACGCCTTTCGCGGCCAGGTACTTGGCGACGTCGGTGCCTTCGCTGGCGATGGAGAGGGCCATGAAACCGCCGCCCGGGCAGATCACGATTGCGGTGCCGTTTTTCAACTCGGGCGAAGGCTTGAATACGGTCAGCGTCGGCTTGGTCACGTTGGCGACGACTTCGGTATTCCAGCTTTTCGAGAAGTACGCTTTCTCGGGATAGTTTTCCTGAGTTGAGCCGGGCGGCGTCCCGGGATAGAGAGGAATGACGTCCTGGGCGACTGCGAGAGGAGCCAGGAAAACCATTAGGCAAAGAGTTCGGAAGATGAATGTTTTCATGGGCGCATAGTCTAGCAGAGAAGAAGTCCTCGTAGTATTTCCCGCCGCCGGGCCGGGCGGCAACCCCGCCCCGTTTTTCTGTAAGTGCTCATTCTAAAGAGTTTTAAGTCCTGTGTTTTGGAAGTGCACATTCCAGAGGTTTTACAGGCGCGTTTCTGGAAGTGCGGATTCCAAAGGAGTTGGTGAATCGGTAGACAATTCAGGACGAACAGATCAAAGTCAAGAGCCCCACACGTAAAACCGACGTGGGGGCACCCTCCAATAATTCAAGAGCAAGAGTCAGAAGCAACATCAAAAGAAACTCCGCCTAATCTAGGGGTCACCGGCCTTCTAGCGGATTGGCTTCGCTGGTGAAGGAGGTTTGCTTGGAGACCCTGGCTGAACGCCTAACATTGCTCGAATGATTTCGAGCGCGGCTTCTTTGGTTAATGAACAGTCCACGAACTTTGCGAGGTTACTCGCTGTCCCCAGGCCTATTTGTCTCGCCATCTTGGTAACCAGGGGGCTTCCTAACGCCTCTTTTGAACCCTTCGACATCATGGTGGTGGCTAAGACTTGGTTGTTGTCTCGGACCACATACCAGTTATGGGCGCGCTTCGAGGTATCCACTTCGCAGCCCAACTTGGTCTTCAAAGCATTGTGAACTTGTCCGAATCAAGGCTCGCCATGTTTTAGCGCTTTGGGAGCACTATTTGCCTGAGCTGCGCCAATTCACTTTGCAAATGAACGCTAAGATGGTCCTCGCGCTCAGAAAGGATTTCCAATTCCTCGACTAGGGCGGCTGCGAATTGTCCGACCGCGTATTCTTCGGTATCTCCATATCCAAACCAACCGCGTTGCGGCTCGCTGGCGATATATTGCTGGTCCCCGGACTTTTCGACGAAGACAGTTAAAACCCCGGCGAGCCGATACTTTTGCGAATCAAGACTGGTAAGATAGAAAATCGAGTTTACGTCATTCGGTTGTTCGACAATAAGGGTACCCGATACGGGGCTGCCAACAAAAAAATCGAGGGTTGACCCGGCTGGAGTTTCCGCCTCTTGGAACAACCAACCGGATGACACAGATACGAATCTAGCGTCCCTGACGCTCGCCCCAGACACAACAAGGGAACCGCAACCGACGCACGTAGTCGGTCAGTAGCAATTCGTCTTATATTTGTTTCGGTTGAGATCATGCCTCTCCTCAATTGGACGCTTCGTTGGCTCACTGGCTTTAGCAGATTTACCGGAAGTGGGCGAGACACCCGTACCCCACTTCAACTGATAGATGGGTTCGCCCTCCGGGTTGTAAATATCCTTCAGTCTGATGACCTTGGCCGGAAGAATCAGAAGCTTAAGCGTCGTACCGTCTTCCACCTGTATAGCAACCTCCGGTGCGCCAACGACCTTGTACTCCAATTCATCGGCGTCAACCTGTTTTCCTTCGTGAACAGCCTTGGTAGGCTTCGACATTTGAATCCTCTCACCCGTCGCCGCAGGGACCCCGCCACGCCAACCCTGTTGGGGACACCCCTACCAGCTTATATTCGATGCAATTGGCCTTCCAAGAGACACATCTTTGATTCCCGACAACTTAGAGAAAAACCGTGGGGGATTGAAGGCTACTCGTTGGAACGAAAGGTTCCATTCTGCGATGCGTGTAGGGAAACGCTCCACCAACATAGTATACACGAAGCCCCCCAAACGCGGGGGAATGGTTCTATTCCCCTGAGGCAATATCAACGGCCAACTTCTTAGAGTACCTAAGTGGGGCGGCGCGAAAACTGCCCATGATGAGTGGTCATTCTTCTTCAGGGGAGTCCGGCTCGGGGGATTCCGGGAGGCATTCGAGAGAGGCATTGGTGAGGGGCGGAGGAGTGGAGAGCGGGGGAGCATTGGTCACGACTTTTGTCCAGTGCTCGAACTTGTAGTGGAATGGAAACTCCTGTTTCACGTGGGGGAGGGAAGAGAGCAAGACCTTGCCGAGGAGGGTGAGGACGGCGGCTTTGCGAACAGGGACACGGTCTTGCGCGACGGCGACAAAGAGTTTGCCGAGGACGTGGTTGATGTCGGTGGCGGTGAGGAAATCGCCGTTGAGGGAGGCGGAAACTTCGCGGCCGAGGCGCTGGGATTCGAGGAGTTGGAGTTCTTGCCTGGCATGGAAGGGACAGAAGGAAGAATGCGCAGGGCTGCGCAACATGCGGCAGCAGCGGCCGTCGGAAAATTGAAACTGGCAGCGCGGGGCGATGCCAGCGCCGGGATTTGCATTCGTCATAAAAACCTCTTTGAAGTGGATTTGAGTGGATTTGAGTAATTGAGTTTCGCCAAATATAGAATTGTGCTGATCGCTGAAAAAAGCGGCAGCAGAGCTGCCGCACTCCAAACGGGTTTCGGCTCAGTGGTCCGGCGAGGAAGATTAGAGCTGACTATTGTGCGTTCACGTTCGGGCGTGCGCTAAGGATCGAGCAGACAAAAAAATAGCTGCCCGAACGGCGGCAGCAAGGTCAATTGGGTCTAATTCTCCGATGAAGAGGATACCACGGACGTTATGACTCTGTCAATAAATATCTTCAAGCTTACAGGCCGAAGAGGGGGGCGGGCATGAAGCAGAGGATGAAGACGACGAGGGTTAGAAGGGCGGCGAGACGGCGGGGCGGGTCGAGGGGGGCGGGATCGTAGATGGGGGCGATGCGGAGAAAACGGAGGCCGAAAAGAAGAGCTGCCCAGACATACCAACCGGACCAGAAGAAATAGCCGAGGGGAAGAAGCGCGAGCGGGAGAAAGAGCGTGGAAAAGCGATGGAGGCGGGCGTTGACGGAGCGGAGGATGTGGCCACCATCGAGCTGGCCCGCGGGGAGGAGGTTCAGCGAAGTGGCGAAAAGGCCGACCCAGGCGGCACGGCCCACGGGATCGAGGAGGAGAATGCTTGGGGGCGTGCCGGGATGAACCGCGGCAGCGAGGAAGCGCAAGAGGAGCGGAGCGCCGAAGACGACTTCAGCGTGCGCGGGATCGATGATGCCGGGAACGATTTTGGCGTGGAGAATACCGAAGATAAGAGCGGGAACGGCAAAAATAAATCCCACGAGAGGGCCGGAGGAGCCGACGTCAAAGAGGGCGCGAGTAGTTCGAATGGGAGAACGAATCATGATGAAAGCACCGAAGGTGCCGATGAGCGAAGGAAAAGGAATGAAGAAAGGGTAGCTGGAGTGAATGTGATGATGCCTGCAAGCGAAGAAGTGGCCGAGTTCATGGGCGAGAAGAATGGTTAAGAGGGTGGCCGCGAAGGGCATGCCGGCGAGAAGGCCGGCGGGGTTTTTGTAGAAGAGAGTGAAAGCGCGGAGAAAATCGTCGAGAGAGACGGCTTGATTGTGAGCATAGGCAACGGCGAATTGCGTGCCGGCGGCGAGGCAGGTACAGAGCGTGGCGAGAAAGAGCGCGACAGCGAGGATGAGAGATTTTAGGCTCGGGCGCGGGAGAACTGGAACGTAAAATTCGGCGCGCGGGGGAAGAGCGCTCCAATCAGCGGGGGCCGGAAACAAGTCCAGCGAGGAATCTGAAGGGGGCGTGGTCACAAGAAGTCTGGAGGTGCAAGGGGATTCACAAATATAAGTACAGCACAGTTGGGTGAGTTTGTGCCAGCGCTGCAAAACTTTGGGAGTGGGACATAAGTTTGCGAATATCCGAAACATCGGCTCAATACACGGGCACTTCTCAACACGATTCTTGTTCACGCGCAGGAGCCGGTTTGCGACGGGATTGGGCCGGCAAATAATCCGCTTCGGTACAAATTGTTAATTGAGTTCTCAGTGGATGCTCCTAGAGCGCAACACACGCCCTGGGCCCGGAATCATTTTTCGCGAATTGCGAGCTCTCGTGAAAAAAAACGCCAGCTTCAGGGCCGTCGTGCGGGGACAGGCTGGGGCGCGACTGGCGGCGCCGCGGCGTGCAGCCCTCCTCCGAACCCCTGCTTTATCAGTGAGAAAATTGTGCGTCGGTTCTCGATAATTGTCTTCAGCCAGGCGAAGCGGCCCATTTGCGGGAAATAAATTCCCCGGAAGCAGAGGCGTGCGATAAGGATGTTGATGCGATAACCCAGCGGCTTATGGTTCAAAGACTCGACAGCCTTTTCGATTGCTTCCGGACTGTAGGAGCTGGCCCAGCCAATGCGCACCTCGTTGTGAGCTTCATCGATGCTCATCTTGAGCGGCGTGTGGGCCATGGCAAAGGGAATGAACTCTTGCCAATGCTTGGGACGCGTAAGGCGGCCGGCGGCTTCCAACCTCTTGTAGAGGGGCGTGGCAGGCAGCGGGGTCATCAAACCAAAGATGGGCAGCCCCGGCGGCCACGAACGAATTTCCTTGAGAGTTCGCTCGGCCACGCCGGGCGTGTCGTTGTCCATGCCAAAGATAAAAGAGGTGATGGCAAAAACGTTGCGGCGGGCGAGGCGGTCGAGCACGACTCCATATTCGCCCGGCTTGTTGAAGCCTTTCTTAACATCAGCGAGGTTGGCCGGATCGATGGATTCCATGCCTATAAAGATCCACTTGCCTCCGGAGGCCGCGATCAGATCGACGAGTTCCTCATCGCGCAGGAGATTGGCGCTGATCTGCGCAACCCAATGGACTTGCGCGTTAGCGGCAATGATGTCTCGAAGCAATGATTTGGTGCGCTTTACATTGATGGCAAAATTGTCGTCGATGAAAAATACGGCGATCTGGCCGCTCTCTTTCCGCGCGCGCGCTTTCAGCAGCAAGAGTTCGTTCACAACGCTTTCATTGCTGCGAAAGCGGATGGAATCGCCAAAAAATCCAGTGACGGTGCAAAACTCGCATCCGTAAGGACAACCGCGGCCGGACTCGACCGGAATAATTCGAAAGGTTCCCCAGCCAGCGCCTACACGCTTGAGCAGCGGATGCAAGATAGCCGGGAGCACATTGAACTGCTCCAGCTTGATTTTGTCCCAGGGAATTTCCGGATAAGGCTGAAGGGACGGTTTACGCTCCTGGCCAAAGTCGTCCACTGGCTCGTAGACATCCTTGAGTGTGCCACGCGCGGCATCTTCCACGATTTTGGGCCAAGTCTCATCGGCTTCGCCAAGAGCAACCGCATCGGCATGACGGGGGCCGCCGTCGCGTCCGAGCGCCTCATCGGCCATTTCCGTGACGTGCGGGCCGCCCATTACGACCTTCACTCCCGCGGCGCGCACTGCGTCCGCCATGCGATAGGCCTTGGCGATCATTCTGGTCATCGCACCGATGCCAACCAGTCCGATATTATGTTCACGAACGTAGTGCGCGATGCTTTCTTCGTTCATGGGCTGCGCGTTGCCGTCAATCAGGACTACTTCGTGGCCAGGCGGAGTAAGTGCCTGCAGCAAAAACATCCAAAGATGCGGCATGAAGTTTCGAGTCACGCCATTGTCAGGGTTGTACAATAAGATTTTCATGAAAGAGAAATATTCGTCCTAGAATCGTAAACTGCGGGGACTGTACACCTTACAACCTGTTTTTACAACGCTATAGCTCAGTTCGTGTTCAGCTTGCTTGCCACAATGTGTTGTCCACTCTCTTTACAATCCTTATTGGCTGACAGGATCACGCGCGCAACGAGACGTATTGCCGCGTGCCCGGAAATAATCCAAACAGCAATCCGCTGGACGGTTTGGACTTGATTAGCGCGTTTAACCGAAATTGACTCACTGGCGATGAATTGCAAGTGCCGAGTACGGATCGACCTCTGGTTAGAGCATGGAGATGAGCTATTACTTCTTGGCGGCTTCGATGCCTTGGAGTTCTTTGCCGGGTTTGAAGCGGACGGCCTTGCCGGGGGGGATGTTGACCTCTTCACCGGTGCGGGGGTTTCGGCCGATGCCGGTCTTACGGGGCTTGACGCTGAACACGCCGAAACGGCGGAGCTCGATGCGCTGACCGCGGCCGAGGGCTTGCTTGAGAGATTCGAAAACCGTTTCGACAGCTTGCTCAGCTTTGGTGCGGCTGATAAGAGTCTTGGCCACGACCGCATTCACAATGTCCAGCTTAATCACACGAGCCTCCCGCTTCTTTGGCAAATGCTAGAGGGTGCGCCGTAGGTTGTCAAGACGGGATGGGTAAACTACACTGTCTTTCCTTTTAGCGAACTTTTTTTGGCGCAGTAAATTTCATTAGATGGCCGAGGAGGCATGGATGTCCGTTAAGCCAGACCGGTGGATTCGCAAGATGGCGCTGGAACATAAGATGATCGAGCCGTTCACCGACCGGCAGGTGCGCGAAGGGGTGATCAGCTATGGAGTTTCGTCGTATGGATACGACATCCGCGTGGCGGACGATTTCCGGATATTTACGAATGTGAATTCGACGATTGTGGACCCGAAGCATTTCGATCCGCGGTCGTTGGTGGAATTCAAGGGAGACGTTTGTTTGATTCCGCCGAATTCGTTTGCGCTGGCGAGGTCGGTGGAATATTTCCGGATTCCACGGAATGTGCTGACAATTTGTTTGGGAAAGTCGACGTACGCACGGTGCGGGATCATTGTGAACGTGACGCCGTTCGAGCCGGAGTGGGAGGGGTTCGTGACGCTGGAGATCAGCAATACCACCCCGCTGCCCGCGAAGATTTATGCGAATGAAGGGCTGTGCCAGGTGCTGTTCTTCGAATCGGATGAAGATTGCGAAGTGAGCTACAAGGATAAGAAGGGGAAGTATCAGTCGCAGGGCGGGATTGTACTGCCCCGGTTGTAACGCGAGCAGAGCGGCCCACCCAGACAAGAGAAAACGGCAGCCCGCCTCGGAAGAGAGGCCCTACGAAGAAATCTGAGTCAATTTGACGTTGGCCATGGGGTAGCCGCGCTCGCGCCAAGCATCCAGGCCGCCTTCGAGAGGACGAATGCGAGTGATGCCGCGACTTCTGAGGAGGAGCGCCACACGGGCGCTGGTAGCTTCGTTTGGTCAAGTGCAATAGAGAATGATTTCGCGATCGCGGGGCAGCAGCTCATTTTTCTCTTCGAGCTCGTTGGCATCCATGCGGAACGCACCGGGAATGATTTCTGGATCTGCTTCAAAGTCCATGGAATGGCGAAGATCGACGATAGCGAGGTCCTCGCCGGAGTCGAGCTTATGCTTCAATTCTTCGACGGTGATGCGAGCGATGCGGAGCTCGCGCAAGAAGCGTTTGCGGGCGATGAACTTATAACCCAGATAGGATGCGAGCGCGGCAATGAGAATGACAACGAGCCAACCGCCCAGGGAGGCTGCGTGTTCCGCGATGTGCTCAATTTGCCCGCTGAAAACGTAGCCGAGCCCCAGGAAAGTGGCCGCCCAGAGAAGGGAGCCTGCGGCATCAAAAAACAGAAAGCGGCGCAGGCGCATGTGAAAAATGCCTGCGAGCGGCGGGGCGACGCTGCCCAGGCCGGGGAGAAACTTGGCGAGAATGAGAGAGTGCGCTCCTTGCCTGGAGAAAACACCCTCGGTGCGGCGAACGCAGGAATCGGGCTCGATGGTAATTTTGCACAGAAATTGCAGGACTTTGATGCCTTTGCGACGGCCGAGCTGATACCAGAGCGAATCGGCGGAGACCGCGGCAAGAGTGACGATGAGGAGCGAAGCGAAAAGATTTAACTGATGAGAACCTGCGAGGGCGCCCGCGGCGAGCAAGAGCGGGATGGAAGGCACGGGCACTCCGCTCTGTTCGACGAAGACCCAGGCGAGCAAGACGATATAGCCATGATGCAGTAGGAATTCTAGGATGCGGTGCATTTGGCCGGGCTGGATCCTTTGTGACCGATGTAAGCGGCTATCGAGAGACGATAGAAGAAGTATGCCCCCAGCGGCCGGACATGACAAATTCGGCTAAAGGCTTGCGTGTTCGAGGGGCAACCTCACGATCATGAAGTTTTTCCGTGAGCAATTTCGGATCACCCGGATAACCGATGGCGATAGCCGCGATGGGTTCCCAGTCGGTTGGAATTTCGAAAACCAGTTTGGCTTTCGCGGGGTCAAAGCCGGCCATTTGGTGGACGGCAAGACCTCGCGCCGTAGCTTCGACGCTGAGGAGGGCGGTGGCAGCGCCGGTGTCGTAGAAGGCGTTGCGATTTGGCGTGCCATTGGCGCGGAACTTTAGTTCCGAAACGGCAAGGACGAGGACCGGAGCGGCTTTGGCCCAGCCGACGTTGAAATCCACCAATACGCTGAGCGCTTTCGCAAAGCTTTCCAGGTCGTCCTTCGTGGCAACGAGATAAGCCCAAGGCTGCTCATTGCTGCTGGAAGGCGCCCAGCGCGCAGCCTCGAAAAGGCTGGCGAGAACGGCAGGTTCGACTTGCTTTTCAGAAAAGGCTCGAGGGCTCCAGCGATCCCGGATGAGATCGTGAACTGGGAAATCGGTTGGTGCGGGTTTAAGCATGGCTATTTGCCTTTAGTCTGATTCAGCGATTAGATGATCGAAAGAGCCGGCGCGATACGTTCGTGTGATTGGGACCGTCTCTTCATTGCGCATCACATCCGCCGTCTGGAGCAAAGGCTTGGCTACAGCTTTGCTCCAAATGGCGCAGAGCCCCAGCTTGCGGCTACAGAAGCCTCCGCCAGGCCGAGTGCATTGCAGGCTTCTTTGAGCCAGATTCTCCGGGCCTGATTACTTGGCAGGCTTTTGAAATATTTCGGCGTCAATGGTGATGGCTACCTCGTCGCCAACGACGAGGCCGCCGTTGTCCATGGTGGCGTTCCATTTCACACCAAAGTCCTGGCGGTTAATCTTGGTGGTGGCATTGATGGCCATGCGCTGGTTGCCCCAGGGATCTTTAACGGGACCGTTGGGACCATCGACATCCAAGACGACTTCTTTCGTGACTCCGCGGATGGTCAGGTTGCCCGTGACTTTAAGTTTGCCGGGAGCGACTTGCTCAACCTTGGTGGATTTGAAAGTAATGGCGGGAAAGTGTTCGGCGTCGAAGAAATGGTCGCTGCGGAGATCCTTGTCGCGAGCAGCCACACGCGTGTCAACGGAATTGACGTCGATGGTGACATCGACGGTGGATTTAGTGATGTCCTTGTCGTCGAGCTGGACAACGCCCTTTACACTGGTAAATGCACCGCGAACCGTGGAAATCGCGAGATGCTTGACGGCGAATTGCGCGGACGAATGCATGGGATCGATTTGCCAGTCGGAGGATGCAGCCGCGGCGGGCAGCGAGAGCGCGGCTGCGAGTCCGACAGTGATTACGATGCGAGAGAAAACCTGGCCCATGAGTGTTGCCTCCTTAAGTGACAACTGCGAATAAGCGGATTTGAATTTTGGTGCGATTACTCCTGGCCGCGAGAGCGGACTTCCTCCAAAAGCTCGGCGAGAGTTCTCAGGCGCGCAGCAGGGATGTGGCGAAACTGGCGCTTGTGAAGTTCGCGAACAGGCTGATCGAGGTTTTTCAGGAGAGCGAGACCCGCGGGCGTGATGCGGGTTTTGACGACGCGGCGGTCAATGGTCTGGCGCGCGCGGGTGATGAGGCCGCGTTTTTCCATGCGGTCGAGGAGCCGGGTCATGTCCGGGTCGTGAGAAATCATGCGGTCGCCGATGCCGCTGCAGGGGAGGCCTTCGGGCTCGGCGCCACGAAGAATGCGCAGAACATTGTATTGCGTGCCGGTGAGCCCCTGAGGCTTGAAGAGCTGCTCGGCTTCGAGGCCGAGGAAATCTGCGGTCTTCTGGAGGGAGATGAAGATGCGGTCCTCAAGAGGAAGAGCGGGGCGGAAGGCAGAGGAGCGACTCATGAGGGTACAATGGTCGTTATGACAACTAATGTCAAGAGGAAATAAAACAAGGGCGCGGAGGCCGCCAGGGGCTGCTTCAAGGCTTGCGAAGCGGGCGGAGATGGATTTCGCTGAGGAAGCTTTGGGGAGCCTGGGTAACGATCATGGCTACAGCATGAGCGACATCTTCAGGAGAGAGGAGCTTGGCGGGATCCTTCGAGCTGCGAGTGGAGAATTCCGTGTTCACGCTGCCGGGACAGATGACGCTGACGCGAATGCCGTGTTCGCGAAGGTCTTCGGCCATGCAGGCGGAGAGGCCCTGCAGGCCCCATTTGGAGGCGCAATAGATGCCGCCGCCGGCGAAGGCGTTGCGGCCCGCGAGAGAGCTGATGTTGATGATGTCGCCCGCACCCTGGCGAATCATGGAAGGGGCAAGCGCGCGAGAGACGAGGAAGACACTCTTGAGGTTCGTGTTGAGGACGCGGTCCCAGTCTGCTTCGCTTTTCTCATGGGCCGGGCCGAAAAGGCCGACGCCAGCATTGTTCACCAGAATGGAGATGGGACCGAGCGTGGCCTGGGCGCTGTCTACGAGGGCGGTGACATCGGCGGCTTGCGAAACGTCGGCGACTCGCGAATAAACCTGCGAACCAGTTTTCTTGAGGTCAGCCGCGGAGGCCGCGAGCGCGACTGGATCACGGCCGCAGATGGCCAGGGAAGCGCCGAGACTGGCAAGGCGGAGCGCGACGGCCCGGCCTATGCCGCGGCTCCCACCCGTGACGAGTGCGGCAAGACCAGAGAGCGGCACGCTCTCGCGGTCTAATGCATTTACTGTATTTTTTTGAGGCATTTGAATTCTTCCTCTCGCGAGCCGCCCATTTTGTGCGAAACTCATCTTAGCATCCAGGAGTCTAAGCAGTTCCCTCAGGGCTTGGGATCCTCGAAGGTGCGTTGGGAAAGCGGAGAAAAGCTGGCAGGCCGATGGAATGCTTCCACAGGGGCTGTGAACTTTCCCGTGTTGAAAGCTTGCGGACAGGCCGAGGCTTTTCCTATAATTCTCAAGTTTTGGAACGAACGCAATTTCCGGCAAAAGCAGTGCGGACAAAATCAGCAACGGAAAATCAAAATTTGAAGTTTGTGCGAGGAGAGTGGGAATGAGCGGAACACGCAAAGTGGCAGGCCTCGCGATTGTCGCGGCGCTCTGTCTGATTCTGGGGAACGGGCTGAGTGCGCTGGCGCGGCCGCAAGCGGCGGCGGGAGCGCAAGACGCCGGCCAGAGCAAGCAGCCGTATACGATGGCGGAATACAACGCCTATCAAGCTGCTGCCGCGGAGAAGAACCCCGCGCAACAGATCAAGTTGCTGGATGATTTCGTCTCGAAGTATCCGAATTCCGCACTGCTGATTTACGTTTATCCGCTCTACTACCAGGCTTACGGCCAGTTGAAGAATTAT
This sequence comes from uncultured Acidobacteriota bacterium, assembly GCA_963718945.1. GTDB lineage: Bacteria > Acidobacteriota > Terriglobia > Acidiferrales > UBA7541 > Acidiferrum. The sequence continues at coordinate 149,207 of CAVRAJ010000008.1, forward strand.
CAGAAGGTGATCGAATACGCGGACAAAGTGGTGGCGCTCGGACCAAAGGTTGACGCCGGGGTGCACTATCAAGCGCTTTACGCGCATTGCTTCGCTTACAACGCCCTGAGCACGGCTCAACCCGCCTGGGGCGCCGATCCAGCCAATGCAAAGGCAGCGCAGGATGCGGCCGTCGCGGGTCTGAAGGCGCTTGATGAACTGAAAAAGCCAGACAGCATGACGGACGATGCGTTTAATGCGCAGAAAAAGCAGATCCAAGTCTATTTCAACGGGACGGCGGCACAGGCTGCGATGTCGCAAAAAGACAACGCATCAGCGATCCAATTCTATAAGGCCGTGCTGGCGCTGACACCGGATGACGGGATCACGAGCTACCGGCTGGGGCTGGCGTACGAAGCGCTGACACCGCCGCAGCATATGGATGCATTCTGGGCGATCGCGAGAGCCGTGACGGCAAAAGGCGCCACGGAAGCGCAATCCAAGAAGGTGAAGGATTATCTGCGAAAGCTGATTCAGAATTATCAGCAAGCGGCTTGCGATAGCCTGACGGACGCGGAACTGAACGAATTGCTGCAATTGGCAAGCAGTTCGCCGGAGCGGCCTTCAACCTACACGCTGCCGAGCGTCGCGGACCTGGATGCGGCTCGCAAGGACATGACGATCGCTTCCGTAGTGGCGGATCTGAAAGCGGGAGGAGACAAGTCCAAAGTGACATGGCTGGCGGCTTGCGGACTGGAGTTTCCCGGTGTGCCCGGCAAAGTGATTGAGAGTACGCCGGGTGCAGCGGCGGCTGATCCTATCGAGCTGAAAATCGCGTTTGTGACGAGCGACGCGGAGTTCGATGCGGCGACGGTGCCGAACATGGACGTGAAAGTGATCGGCCAACCGGAGGTCTCCCGCGTGGAAAAGGATAGCGCGGTTCACTTCACCGGGACGCTCGTATCGTATGATCCCGACCCTGCGTTCATGCTGCATTGGGAGAAGGCCAAAGTGAACGAAGAGGATATTCCCAAGGAGAAAGCCGCGCCCAAGAGGCCGGTGCACCACAAACCCTCGGGGCGCTCCAGTCATTAGATAAAGGACGGAGTAGGAGAACGGCTCTCCAGTGCGGCTGGAGAGCCGTTTTTGATTTGCGCGCCGGCTTGTCAGCCAAAGAGAAGCGGGGAACAATTCCGCAAGAAAAGAGACGGGCTAACGGGAGCGATGATTTCCCGACCCTAGTTTGTACTCGGTGATTTTACGGCTCAGCGTGTTGCGGTGAATGCCCAGCACTTGCGCGGCGCGGGATTGGTTGCCATTGGTGCGGTCCATCACGCGTTTGATGAAACGTTTCTCGAATTCTCCCACGGCCTCGTCAAATAAAATTCCCCGATCCACCATTTGAATGACAAGCCCCTCGAGTTGATCTTTCACGATCGCACGCTCCGCAGAATTTGTTCTGGTTTGTTCCGGGCCGGTTTGCACTATGGATCAAGATCGTGTCCAGCCAGGATGCGATACGCCTCCCGGTACTTGGCACGCGTGGCAGCGACTATATCGGGCGGAAGCTCCGGGGCGGGCGGGGTTTTGGGCCAGCGGATTTGCTCGAGGTAATCGCGCACAAACTGTTTATCGAATGAGGGCTGGGGACCGCCGGGCGCGTACTGTGCGGCGGGCCAGAAACGCGAGGAATCTGGAGTGAGGGCTTCATCGATCCACCTCAGAGAATCGAGGGCGCCGGCAGAGCCGCCGGCGTTATTGAGGAGACCAAATTCAAATTTTGTGTCGGCGAGGAGAATGCCGCGGGGCGCGGCGTAAGCAACGGCGCGGCTATATATATCGAGGCTGACCGAGCGGACGCGCTCGGCGAGATCCTTGCCGAGCAGAGAAGAAGCCTGCTCGAAAGAGATATTTTCGTCGTGGCCGCTTGAGGCCTTGGTGGCAGGAGTGAAGATGGGCTCGGGCAAGCGTTCGGATTCGCGCAAGCCAGGGGGAAGGGCGATGCCGCAAATCTTTCCAGTGGCTTTGTAATCCTTCCATCCGGAACCGGAAACGTAGCCGCGGACGACGCATTCGATTGGAAGAGGCCGCGTCTTGCGCACAACCATGGAGCGGCCCGCAAGATCATCGCGATAGGCATCGAACGGGGCGGGGAAGTCCGTGGCGCTGAGAACGTGATTGGGGATGACGTCCTTCAGGAGATCGAACCAGAAAAGAGAAAGCTGCGTGAGGACGCGGCCTTTGTCCGGAATAGGGGTTGGAAGAATGACATCGAAGGCGGAGAGCCGGTCGGTAGCGACTATGAGCAGCTTATCGCCGAGATCGAAGATGTCGCGGACCTTCCCGCGCGCCGCGGGAGTGAGGCCGGCGAAATGCGTTTCTTGAAGAATGCGAGTCACGGGACTTGCGGCCACGGAAAAGATTCTCCCTAAAGGTGGGGAGCATTCTAGCGCAGCGGCTTGCCGAGGGAAAGTGGTGCGTGGAGGAAATTAGCGGAAGATAGTTTGCGATGTGGCGACTGTGGTTCCAAAAGAGAACCGTAAGGAACAAGTGAGCCGATCGGCTTTAAGGTCTGGCGTGTACTGTTTAGGCGGCCGAGGCTGCTCTCTGTTTGGGCGCGGACACTTCGTCGCCCTCCCAGCGGACGCTGACGAGTTTCGAGACGCCGGGCTCTTGCATGGTGACGCCATAGAGCACGGAGCCAGTTTCCATGGTCTTGCGATTGTGGGTGACGATGATGAATTGGGTTTGGCCGCTCATGTCGGCAACCAGGCGAGTGAAGCGGCCCACGTTGGCTTCGTCGAGAGGGGCGTCTACTTCGTCCAGTATGCAGAAGGGGCTCGGCTGATAGCGGAAGATGGCGATGAGCAGCGCGAGCGCGGCCATGGCTTTTTCTCCGCCGGAAAGCAGTAGAACGTTTTGCATGCGTTTGCCGGGAGGCGAAGCTACCACGTCGATGCCGGCGTCGCCAGAACTGTCTGGTTCAGTGAGGCGCATTTCCGCCATGCCGCCGCCGAAGATGGTGTGGAATGCTTCGGAGAAATTTTTGTTGATGGCGTGGAAAGCTTGCTCGAATCTTTCGCGCGAAACGAGGTCGAGCTCGGCGATGGCTTGCTGGGTGTCGGCGATGGATTGGAGGAGATCGTCGCGTTCGCGCGTCAGGAACGTGAAGCGCTGCTCGCATTCGTTGAACTCTTCGAGAGCCATCATGTTGACGGGGCCCATGGCCTCGATGCGCTGTTTCATTTCCCGGTAATTCGTTTCCGCGGCGGCGAGCTCTTCGCCGGTCATAAACGCGGCTTCCGTGGCGATGAGATCCTCGGGCTGCGCATTGACTTCCGTCATGCAAGTTTCGCGCAGATGCTGGCGGTCAGAGTCATTGCGAGCACCATTCACTTCCGCGTGGCTGCGCTGTTCGCGAAGGTCCTGAAGCGTCTGCCGTCCCATGCGCAAATTATCTTCCAATTGCGTGACGCGGGTCCGGCCGGTGTCCCACTCCTGTTCCAATTGTCGCTGGCGGACTTCGAGGCGGAGTTTTTCGCCGCGGAGGCCTTCGAGTTGTTGCGTAAGCTCTTCGCTTTGCTTGGTGAGCGCAGCAGTTTCATCCCCAATCGAGGATTCTTGCTGCAAGAGCGCGGTTTCGCGCCGATCGAGTTCCGCGCGCTCCTCTCGCAAACGCGCGGCAAGCGCTTCGGCTGCGGAAAGGCGCTCATTAAGGGCGGCCAGTTCGGCGCGGGCTATAGCGAGTTCGTTTTGTTCGGACAGAATCGAGCCGCGAAGCCGCGCGAGTTCTTCCACCAGACGCGCGCTTTCGGTTTCGGCTTCCGCTCGGCTCAAAGCCGCGGCGGCGTGCTGATGCTTTGCGCGTTCGGCGCGCATTCTAGCGTCTTCGGAATCCCTGCGAAGGCGCGAGAGATCGTTTTGACAAAGGGTCAGCTCGAGGCCGAGACGCGCCAGCTCGCTTTGCATGTGCTCATGACGGTGGGTCGCGGAGAAGACGCTGCGTTCCGCGTCGCGGAGCTGCATGTTGATTTGCTCGAGAGACTGTTCCGCGTCGCGCAGCTCCGTGCTGAGCTGGGCCAGCGCGGCCTGCGCTTCGCTCATCTGGTGTTCGAGCTGCATGACTTCCACGTCGAGAGTGCGCAGTTCCCGCTTCATGCCCAGCGGACCAGCTTCATCCGCGCGGCCGCCGGTGACCATGCGGCCCTGGTAACAAGTGCCGTCCGGAGCGACGAAAGCGAACTGCGGGTTGTCGCGGGCGAGCGTTTCAGCGGATGCGGCACTATCCGTCATATAGGCAGACCGAAGGCGCGGCAGAAATTGTTTTGCTGCAGCGCCCAAGGGATCGCGGAAGCCGACCAGCTTGTCCAAGCGGGAGACGACCCCGTCTTCGATGCGGAAGTTGATGATCGGCTCGTATTCGGCGAGGCGCAGATTGCGCAGGGAATCGACGAAAAAGGTAGCGCGGCCACCCACTTCATCGCGAAGCAGGGAAACGCCGGCGCGAGCGTGATCATAGGTTTCGACCACGACGTACTCGAGTTCATCGCGAAGATATTGCTCGATGGCGGCTTCGTGCTGTTCTTCGACTTCGGCGTAATCGGCGAGCACGCCGACGGCGTGGAAATTCTGGCTTCCGCCGCGTTCGTTGGCGGCGAAGAGCTTTTGCACGGCGTCAGCGGTATACGAGCGGTCATTGAGAATTTGCGTGAGCGTCGCGTGGCGAGCGCGGACGCCGGAGAGCAAATCGCGCAGCGCCATCAGCCTTCTGCGGTGGTGGCTTCGCGTTGCTGGCGCAGTTCCGCGATGCGCGTTTGGAGACCGGCCGCGTTTTGGCCCAGGGTGTTGAGCTGCCCGTTTGCAGCTTCCCAGTCGTAAGCAGCCTGATCGGCTTCGTCGCGCATGCGAATGGAGGTCTCGAGCAGCTCGTGCTCGTTCGCTTCTCGTTTGTGAAGCGCATCGAGGTGATGGACGAGCGCTTCTTCGGCCTGCTTCTGTTCGCCATGCAGGCGGAGGAGGCTTTCGCCTGCTTCCGACGCGGTGCGGCGGAGGGATTCGATACGTGTTTCCGATTCCAGAATTTGATTGGCGCGCGATTCCGCTCGTTCCGCAAGCTCTTCGACGCGCGCAGAGAGGATGCCGGAATCGGCGCCTAGCGAGCTCACAGCTTGCTGCTGCGCAGTGCTGCGAGCCTTCCACTCCGCCGTTTGCGCGGCAGCTTCGGCCATTTCCGCGGAGATCTGCGTGCGGCGAGCGCCGAGTTCCACGGCTCGCTGATGATTGAATGTAATGCGGTTCTCGGTGCGGTCGACTTCGAGCGCGGTGAGGTTCAGAACATTCTGATTCTGGCGAATCTCGGCGTCCAGTTCGTAGACGCGCTGATTGAGGCGGTCCTGTTCGCCTTCCTGTTGTTGAAGGGTCTGCGCATGCTGCGTTTCCGCAGAGGTGAGTTCGGCGAGTTGCCTGGCGATGCGCTCCGCTTCGGCGTCCAGCTCGCGGGCTTTTCCGGCAAGCATTTGGCGGACGATTCCGCGCATCTGGTCGCGAATTTCGGCGTAGCGTCGCGCTTTGGACGCCTGGCGCTTGAGCGAGCCAAGCTGCTTTTCCACTTCGACGACGATGTCATTCACGCGCGCGAGATTGAGTTTCGAGGATTCGAGCTTGGCTTCCGCGAGACGCTTCTTGGTTTTGAATTTCGTGACGCCCGCGGCTTCTTCAATGATGGCGCGGCGCTCCATCGGCTTGGTGGAGAGAATCAGGCCGATGCGGCCCTGTTCGATGATGGCATAGGAATCGGGGCCGAGGCCGACGCCCATGAACATTTCCTGAATATCGCGAAGGCGGCCGATGCGGCCGTTGATCAGATACTCGCTTTGGCCGGAGCGGTACAGGCGGCGCGTGACAACTACCTCGCCTGGTTTCCTGGCGAGGACCGGCTTATCAGCCGCTTTTTTGCGGCGCTTGCCTTTGAGAAATTCGGGAGTCGTGGAGGATGCCTCGCCGAGTTGCGGCGCGGAATCCTGGTCTCCAGCTGTGTCTTGCTGCGAATCGGGGGGCGGCGCGGGGGCAAGCGAGAGAATCTGTACATTCGAATCCGTCATTGATCCCGTTATCGAGCCTGCGTCGCTATCGATGATGGGTTCGGCCGGCGCGTCGTCAACACTTTCCATCTGCGCGCCTTCGATAACAAACCGGGCGGCTTCCGCCAGTTCGGGATCTTCCATGGTGATGGTTACTTCGGCCATGCCCAAGGGAGGGCGCTTGGTCGTGCCGTTGAAGATGCAATCGGCCATGCGCTCGGCGCGGAGGGACTTGTGGCTTTGCTCGCCGAGAACCCAGGAGATGGCGTCAACTACGTTGGATTTGCCGCAGCCGTTGGGTCCGACGATGCACGTTGTTCCGGAGCCGCTGAAAGTGACCACGGTGCGGTCACAAAACGACTTAAAGCCAACGATTTCCACTTTTCGGAGCTTAAGCAAGATGTCCCCTTTTTGTCCCAGTTCGCGCCAAGTTGAGCTCCGAATTGCCCGAGCCAACCGAAATAATGCCGGCGACAGAAGCCAACGGCAAAAAGCGCGAAGAGAGACGACGCATTGTTCCTCGTGGGGAGGGGCTTTCGAGCGACAAGTCGACCGGTTTGCGGTCGCTTAGACAAACGTGTGGCAGGTTCTCAGTCAGAGGCCCAGCCGCCTGGCGCGTGGATGGCGGTACGGAAAAAAAGCGTATCACGGGCTTTGCCAAGTGTAAAGAGCTACCCAACAGATGGTACCGGATTCGCAGGGGCCACAATTGGACGTTTTTTGAATGGCAGGCTTCGCGATTCGTTTACTTTCTGGAGACGGCCACTCCGCTCAACCTGGCTATCCAAGTTGTAACCAAAGATTTGTTTCTTCGGCAAGAAGGCGAGAAAGCGCCGTATGATGCGGACAAGCAGAACGTGAACGGCCGGGCGCAACTTGGGGGCGCCTGAATGTGAAAAAACTGCGATTTCTCATCGCACTTATCACCAAAGAAAACGATTTTCAGGTTGAACAGGCAGCGTCCGCGGAGATGGCAGCGAGAGAACTGGGCGTTGATCTCGAGATTGTGTACGCCGATGGCGACACCATCACACAGAGCACGCAAATTCTTAAGACCATACAAGCACATCCGACGTTGCGGCCGGACGGCATCCTCGTCGAGCCGGCAGGCGGAACGGGACTGCCGCAAGTGGCCAAGGCGGCGCTCGATGCCGGGATCGCGTGGGGACTCGTCAATCGAGAGGCGGACTATATCTCCGAGCTTCGAAGGGGCTCGAAGACGCCAATTTTCCTTGTGACAACCGACCACAAAGAGATCGGCAGAATCCAGGCGAGACAATTGGGTGCGCTTCTTCCCGAGGGTGGCGCTGTCCTGTACATTCTGGGCCCTACGGAAAGCGCCACGGTGAAGGACCGCAAAGCGGGGTTCGAAGCGGTATGCGCGAAGAATTTGCGCGTCACGCTTTTGCGGGGCAAATGGACAGAAGAGAGCGGGCATCGGAGTATGGCAACCTGGCTGAAATTGGGAGTTTCGAGCAAAGTGAGCGTGGCCGCCATCGTTGCGCAGAACGACGCCATGGCCATTGGTGCGAGGAAGGCGATCAAGGAAATCGGCAATCCTCAAGAACGAGAAAAATGGCTGAGCCTGCCGTTTGTCGGGGCTGACGGCTTGCCGAGGACGGGACAAGCCTGGGTGCGCACGGGATTGCTGGCTGCCACAATCATCGTTCCGCCAATGGCGGGGCAGGCCGTGCAACTTATGGTCAATGCGCTGCGAGGGGGCGAGAATGTTCCGGAGCGAACGGTAACATTCTTGGAATCGTTTCCGCCCATCGAGAAACTCTCGAAACTCCAAGCTGCTGGCAGCCAGCGCTAGGCGGTCTGCCGAACCTGTAGCACCGCTCTGCAAATCCGCTAAACGTGCATCGCTGTTTCGAACTATTTCACGTGGGCGTCATACCAGGCGAGGATGCGATTGAGACGATCGAGAAGATGTTTTTCCTCGCGGAAACCGTGCGGTTCCCTGGGATACTCGACCAGTTCACTTTCCACGCCGTAGTGCTTCAGGCCGCGATACAGTTCCTGGCTCTGGTCGAGCGGATCCGTGGTGTCGGCTTCGCCCTGAAGAATAAGAGTCGGCGTCTTCGCATTCTTGAGCTGCGTGAAAGGGGAACTGTTCAGAAATTTTACGAGGCTGTCTGATTCGTAAGGCACGCCGTAGAACCACTCATCGTAGGAAGGATGCGACTCGCTTCCGTACTCGGAAATTAAATTGGAAAGGCCAGCGCCGGAGACGGAGGCTTTGAAATCATTCGTCTGCGTGATGGCCCACTCCGACATATACCCGCCGTAAGACCATCCGCCAATGCCAAGCTTTGCAGGATCGGCAATTCCGCGGTCGATTAAATCCTGAACGCCAGCCATTATGTCCTTGAAGTCGGCGCCGCCCCAATCACCGCGGTTCATTTCGATGAATGCTTCCCCATACCCAACCGAACCACGAATGTTGGGATAGAAAACCGCATAGCCATGCGTGACGAGGAGCTGGCCCCAAGTTTCGATGGAGTCTTGCCAATTGCCCGTTGGTCCGCCGTGGATCAGAGTGATAAGAGGCAACTTGGCCTTGGCCCCCGCGGGTTTTAAGAGAGCGGCCTCGATTTCAAGACCGTCGAATGATTTGTACTTGTAAAATTCCGGAGTGCTCAGAGTGAATTGTTTCCAGGAATCGTTGAGATGAGATACCTGTCGCGGAGGATTCTTTTGATCCCACAGCCAGAGTTCCGGAGGCGTCGTCGCCGCTTGTCCAACGAAGGCGATCTCGCCGGAGTCCGAAACGGCAAAATTGCCCACATTTCCGGCGGGCGGATTGGTGAAATTCTCGCTCATGCCTTCTGGAGAAAAGCCGGCCAATTTGTTTCGGAAGCCATCCGCGTAGAGGGCGAGCATTGAGCCGTCCCTGGACCAAAGTTGCTCATGGATGGGGCGATCGAGGCTCGCGCCTGTGAGATTGCGAGTGGCTCGCTGGCCGATGTCTAAAAGCATGAGGTCGTGGGGCGCGGGACCGTCCACGCGAGAACCAATGTAACTGATGGTCTTCCCATTCGGAGATACGCGCAAGTCGCTAAACGGCCCGTGCGGCGCGAGAAGAGGCTGGAGCGAGCCGTCAAGGACCGCGACGGAGAAAATGCGATGCGTGTCCCGGTCGGATTCCGGATGATCCGTGGCGCTGACGATGATGCGGTCGGCATGGGGCAGCCAGGCAAGCTCGCTGACTTCCCACTTGGGGTCGGTGAGCGCTTTGGCCTCGCTGGTATCCAATGCGAGCACCCACAGACGCGGCTGCTTGTCGTCTTTATCCACGACGTGGGCGTCATCTTTATCTTTATCCTTTTTCTCCTCGGGGTCGCTTTTGGCATCGGGAGCAAGAAAGGCGATTTGCTTGCCGTCGGGAGACCACGCAAAACTATGCACGCTGCGTTTGCCTTTGGTGATGGCCGCGGCTTCTCCCCCGTCCATGCGCATCACGTAAATCTGTTGTTGTTCCACGCGGTTCGAAAGAAACGCGAGCTGTTTCCCATCGGGAGACCAACGTGGCGAGGATTCATCCTTCGCCGAAAAGGTGATTTGCCGGACCACGCCTGATTTTTTCTCGAACAGCCAGATATGGCGTGCGCGGCGTTCGCCTGTGGGCGGCTCCATGACAACGAACGCGACCAGCGCTCCGTCTGGAGAGAATTGCAGATCAGAAATTGAGCGCAAATTGAGAGAAGCTTCGGGCGTGAGCGGCTTGGCAGCAACCGCGACCGCCTTTTCCTGAGCAATCGCAGCTCCGGCCATCGCCAAGACTCCGACAAAGCCACAACCCAACATGAACCGGTTCATCGATGCACCTCTCAGTGAGAACCTAGGACTCTAACCGTGGATGCGAGGACCGTCAATTGCGACTGTTCGAGTCGTACATTCTCAATCCAAGACACGCATGCGCCCTTCTGCATTGCGGCTGTCTGGAAGCCTCGGATACAATCTGACGTTTATCCTATGCAGGCAAAGGCTGTTGTAGCTGCGATGCACGAAATACGCTTTCACAATACGCTGGGCGGAAAGATGGAAGCTTTCGCGCCGCAAAAAAGTGATGGAGTCCGCATGTACACCTGCGGGCCGACGGTGTACGACTACGCGCACATCGGGAATTACCGGACTTTTGTGTTTCAGGATATTCTCCGCCGCTTTCTGAAGCTTCGCGGTTACAAGATGATTCACGTCATGAATCTTACCGACGTTGACGATCGCATTATCGCCAACGCGGCGGCGGCTGGCGTGAGCATTCGGGATTACACGGAAAAATTCGTACAGGCTTTCTTTGACGATTGCAAAACTCTAAGCATCGAGGCGCCGGAGCACTGGATTCGCGCGACTGACCATATCGGCGATATGGTTAGGCTCATCCAGCGCTTGCAAGAGAAGACTTACACCTATCCTAGCGAAGGCTCGATCTACTATCGCATCGCGAAGTTTCCGAGCTATGGCAGACTATCGAATGTTGACGTGGCCGGAATTCAGGCTGGCGCGCGCGTCGATGTCGACCGCTATGAAAAGGAAAGCGCGCGAGATTTTGCTCTGTGGAAAGCACCTAAGCCTGGAGAGCATTTCTGGGAGACGCCTATCGGCAAGGGCCGTCCCGGCTGGCACATTGAATGCTCCGCGATGGCCATGAAGTATCTTGGCGAGACGCTGGACATTCACACGGGGGGAATCGATCTCGCATTTCCGCACCATGAAAACGAAATTGCGCAAAGCGAAGGCGCGACGGGGAAGCCCTTCGTGCGTTACTGGATGCACGCGGAGCATTTGCTCGTCGAAGGCGAGAAGATGTCCAAATCGCTGGGCAATTTTTATACATTGCGCGATCTGTTCGCCAAGGGATACAAGCCCTCGGCGCTGCGCTTCGCGCTAGCCAGCGTACCGTACCGCAAGCAACTCAATTTCACGTTTGACGGATTGCAGCAGGCGGCAAGCTCCGTCGAGCGCCTGCGCAACTTCGCGGCGCGGCTGACCCAGGAAAAGTTTCCCGCCGGAAAACAGAAAGAGATGGCTGCCCGCGTCGCCCAGGCTGCGGATGAATTTGACGCGGGCCTCTCCGATGATCTGAATACAGCCCGCGCGCTAGCAGCGGCATTCGACCTGCTACGCGAAACGAATATCGCGATGGACAAAGGCGAGCTTCGCCAGGGAGACGTTGGCGCAGTCCAGGAATTTCTAGCGAAGTTCGACCGTATTTTCGCCGTCATGGAGGACAACGACGCGGATAAGCTGCGCGAACTCGGTTTTGGCCCCGCTGACAGCGGCCCCGGCGACGCGGAAATCGAAAAACTCATTGCCGATCGCCAATCGGCGCGCCAGCGGCGTGACTTTGCTGCTTCCGATCGCATCCGCAAGGAACTCGCGGATCGTGGTATAATCGTTGAAGATTCAAAGGACGGCAGCGTCCGCTGGAAACGCAAATGAAACTCTCAAGTCTCTATCGGTTCCCCGGCAACTTCTCCCCGGCTGAGTTGCGTCCCAACCTCTTCGGCGTAGACTAAGCATCCTCTCTCCTGGCAGGGCGCAGCCTCTCTTGGTGTGCGTACGCAAACCTGCCTTGCGGTCGCCCATCCACATTCACCGCTGACCATTTTTCCCTGGAGGAAGAGATGATTACCACGATCGAAACGAAACTACCGAAGCTGATTACGGCGCTGCCCGGACCCAACGCAAAACGGGTCGTGGAAAGCGACGCCAAGTTCATGTCTCCGTCGTATACGCGGGACTACCCGCTGGTTGCCAAGCGAGGGCGCGGCGCGATTGTCGAGGATGTGGACGGCAACGCATTCCTGGATTTCGCAGCAGGCATTGCCGTTTGTTCGACGGGGCACTGCCACCCCAAGGTCGTTGCCGCCATTCAGCAACAGGCCGCCGAACTCATCCATATGTCCGGCACGGATTTTTACTACGAAAGCATGCCGCGCCTTGCCGAGCGGCTAGTGAACACTTTGTCTGGCGACTCGGCAAAAAAGGTGTTCTTCACCAATTCGGGCACTGAAGCCATCGAAGGCGCCATCAAGCTGGCACGCTACGCCACCAAGCGCGACAAAATGATCGCGTTCTATGGCTGTTTTCACGGCCGCACCATGGGCGCGCTCTCGCTGACTGCCTCGAAATCCACGCAGCGCAAGGGTTTCGGCGCTTTGCTGGCCGGCGTCGAGCACATTCCTTATCCTTATGCTTACCGCTGCGTGCACGGGCACACTGCGGAAACCTGCGGCGCGGAAATTATCGAACAGCTTGAGCAGCAGATATTCAAGCGTCTCTTTGATCCCGAGGAAGTGGCGGGCATCATCATCGAGCCGATTCAGGGCGAAGGCGGCTACGTCGTTGCACCAAGCTTCTTCTTGCAGGAGCTACAGCGTATTTGCCGCAAGCACGGCATCATGCTGATCGTCGACGAGGTGCAATCTGGGATGGGCCGCACCGGAAAATGGTGGGCGCATCAATACGCCGGGATCGAGCCGGACATTGTCTGCAGCGCAAAAGGCATCGCCAGCGGCATGCCGCTCGGCGCTATTCTCGCGCCGGCCAGCATCATGAACTGGAAACCCGGATCGCACGGAACGACGTTCGGTGGAAATCCCGTTTGCATCGCCGCTGCTTTGGCCACATCGGAGCTGATCGAGAGCCAGTACCTCGAAAACGCTCGCCGCATGGGCGACCACCTCTTCGGCCGTCTTGCCGATTGGACGAAAAAGTTCAAGATCATCGGCGATGTTCGCGGACGCGGCCTGATGATCGGAGTTGAAATCGTACGGAATCAGCGCACCAAGGAAAAAGCCGCGGACTTACGCAATGCCATCGTCGAGCTTGCGTTCCACAAAGGGCTCTGTATTCTGGGCGCGGGCGAGAACACGCTCCGGTTGTCGCCGCCGCTTCTTATCGACGAAGAGCAAGCGGACTTCGCCGTTCGCACGCTTGAAGAATGCGTTCGCGAAGCGGAGAAAAAAGTCTAACGGGCTCTTGAACTGATCTCAGGGCACGAACAAGTTACTTCGCCTTAACTTCCGCGGTTGCCGCAAAAGCTTCGTGGCAACCGCGGAGTTTTTGTTTATACTGCGCGCCATAAGGGTTGCTTCTGCGGAGCTCCAATGCCGATCGTCTCGCGACTGATTTTCCATGCCGTGCAATGGGCTGCGCGAAAAGGCTTGCGCGAGGGCGGCGGCCCTTCTCTCGAAGCCAAAAAACAGGAAGCGCGTCGAACTGGGATTCGCGGCGAGACGTATGCTTACTGGTATCTTCGCCGTCACGGCTATGTTTTCGTGGCTCGCAACTTCACACCGCGCGCCTCAAAGGGCGAGATTGATATGGTTGGCTACGATGGCAAAACGCTTGCGTTCGTCGAGGTACGCACGCGCACGATGCGCGAGGAAATGTCAGCATTGCCCGAGCTGAGCGTCACGCCGGGCAAGCAGCACGTCCTGGTTCGTACTGCTAAGCACTTCCTGGCGGAGCGTCACGTCGCGGAATGCCCCTGCCGGTTCGACGTCGTGGCCATCGACAACGCCCCAGGCAAGCCGCCGGTCGTCCGGTTGCATAAGGACGCTTTCAGCCCTCAGATGTAGAATTCCACAGGTAAATCCCGCGGGATCCTTCTCAGCATAGCGAGACGCGGTACAATCGGAGCCCATGGGGCGCGCGATCCGCGTCCAGATATTTGGTCCTGTTCGAGGAGGATTGCTTTGCCGGAGTTGCGAAAAGATCCGATTACTGGCCGCTGGGTGATTATTTCCACCGAACGTGGAAAACGCCCAAACGATTTTCTGCGCGAAAGCGTGTCTCCCCTGCCCAACGGCAAAAATTGCCCCTTTTGCCCCGGCAACGAAGCCAAGACGCCACCGGAAATTCTCGTTTACGGCAGGAGCAACGGGGGCGCGAACACGGCTGGCTGGACGGTGCGCGTTGTGCCCAACAAATTTCCCGCGCTCGGCATCGAAGGCGATCTAGACCGCGAGGGTGAAGGTCTTTTTGACAAGATGAACGGAGTCGGTGCGCATGAAGTGATTGTCGAAACGCCCGATCATGCAGCCACGCTCGCTTCCTTGCCGGAACGCGCCGTCGAAGATGTCCTCTGGGCTTATCGCGATCGCATGCTCGATCTCAAGAACGACAAAAGGTTCCGTTACGTCTTAATTTTCAAAAATCATGGCGAAGCCGCGGGCGCCTCCGTCGAGCACACCCACTCGCAATTGATCGCACTGCCGATTGTGCCGCGGCGCGTGCGCGAAGAAGTGGATAGCTCCTGGCACTATTACGACGAGAAGGAGCGCTGCATCTTTTGCGACATCATCCGTCAGGAACGCGACACCGGAGAGCGAGTCATCGGCGAAAACGATCACTTCATCACGCTGGCTCCCTACGCCCCGCGCTTTCCCTTTGAGATGTGGCTTCTCCCGAAGGTGCACGGCTCATCGTTCGAAAACAACCAAAGCACCATGTATGCAAGCGTGGCGCGCATGCTGAAGGACACCTTGATGCGCCTCGACGTAGTGCTGGACCGCCCGCCCTACAACTTTATGATCCACACTTCACCTGTCGGCGAAGAGATCAACGATCACTACCATTGGCATATCGAAATCATCCCCAAGCTCACCAAAGTCGCGGGGTTCGAATGGGGGACCGGTTTTTACATCAATCCAACGCCGCCCGAGGAATCCGCGCGTTTTCTCCGCGAAGCCAAAATCGCTCCGCCTGCGGCGCCCGCAAAAAAATAGCGCGAAGCCCGCGCATTACCCGCCGCCAGTTTCCGGGCCCCGGCAAAAATTTTGCTATACTTAGCAGTTTGGCGCGGTACCCAAGCGGCCCAAGGGAGAGGTCTGCAAAACCTCCATTCGTGGGTTCGAATCCCACCCGCGCCTCCAAACCCACTCGCGGGCAAGCATCACGTTGGTCCGATCCGTCACAACCGCGCAGCGATCCTTCGAACGAATGCGGCTTGCGCGGATCATTCCATTTTAGGCGCCTCGACTCATCTGTCCAATCCAGTCCATATTACTCCCGAGTTCGTGGCTCAAAATGGAGTTGCGGTCTTGCGCGAAGAGCGTGGAACGGTCAACATAAAGAGGAAGCTCATCCGCGATTAGACCCTCCTCTAGCCGGAAAGCTGCGCTCCAAAGACTCCTATGATTCTCCACACCGTTGAGCAAGTCCGCCGCCTTTCCCGAATCGTTGGCGGCTTCACACTTTTGCTGATTGGCATCGTGATGCTGGTTACTCCGGGGCCGGGGTGGCTCGTGATTTTTCTCGGGCTGGGGTTGCTGGCGGCGGAATTTGTCTGGGCGCGCCGGCTGATGGACCGCATGAAGAAAGAGGGCGGGCGCGTTCGCGATGCTGTCTGGCGCTCGGCAAAAAATGCACCCGCGAAGGAATCGGTGGAATCCAATGAAACAGCCGAGTCGTGAAACGCGCGACACTAATTACACGACATGAATATCGTGAGGTAAGTTCCGAAAATGGGAGGCGCAGGACATGGATGCTGCACTGATTGGTCTCGGAAGAATGGGGACAGGGATCGCCAAGAGTTTGCTGCGCGCCGGGCACCGCATCACCGTATACAATCGTACGCACGAGAAGGCCGAAGCGCTGCGTGCCGACGGTGCCATGGTCGCGGCCTCCGTTGCGGAAGCGTGCCGCAGCGAAATCGTCTTCACGATGGTTGCGGATGATGCGGCGCTGAAGGATTTGGTTTTCGGCGAAGGCGGAATTTTGTCGGCGCTGCGGAGTGGTGCGATTCACGTCTCGCTCAGCACCATCGGCGTGGCCCTAAGCGACGAACTGGCCGCGGTTCACGCAAAGGCGGGGCAGGCCTATCTGGCGGCGCCGGTTTTCGGGCGTCCCGAAGCTGCGGAAGCGGCGCGGCTTGCCGTGGTAGTTGCCGGGTCAGAAACGCTGGTTCAGAAATGTAAGCCGCTCTTCGAGGCAATGGGGCCGAAGTTGTTCTTGGCCGGCGAGCGTCCATCCATGGCAAATGTAGTGAAGCTCTCTGGGAATTTCTTGATTGCCTCGGTGCTCGAATCGCTTGCGGAAGCTCTGGCGTTTGCCAGGAAATCCGGCGTGGAAGCAGGAGCGCTCATGGAGTTTCTAACAAGCACCTTGTTTAATGCGCCCGTTTACAAGAGCTATGGCGAATTGATTGTGCAAGGCAAGCATGAGCCGGCGGGATTTTTGCTGCCGCTTGGTCTGAAGGACGTGCGTCTTGTGCTGCAGGCTGCCGAAGCCGCAAGCGTCCCCATGCCCATCGCGAGCGTGATTCGTGACCGTTTCATCACAGCGATGGCGCGCGGAAATCAAGACAAGGATTGGTCCGTCATCGGCCGCGTCGCCGCCGAGGATGCAGGTTTGCCGCAGACCTCGCGCGCGGCGGGTTGACCGAAACGCGCCGCGCGCGATGCCTGCTCTAGGGCAGCTTACAACAGCTTGATGGACGTAACCTTCAGCGTGTCTCCTTCCACGTCTCCACTAACGTTCACGCGAAGATGATCTTTCTTGTTGGAAGCCTTGAGAGCCGCGGTGATTTCCTTGTTTCCGGCTGCATCGAATTTGATGAACTTCTTGTCCTCGGTGATGATGCCGAAGCCGCTCTCGGCACACTTTAGTGCGCATGCGCGCGTGTGTGTGTCGGGTGCGGAAGCCACCTTGGCCGAGCAATTCACGTCCACAACCGGAACGTCCTTGTAGGTTTCTGCCGAAGCCAAAGCCGGCAAGGCCAGCAGGCCCAGTAATGCGAGATAGGTCATTTTCCTCATGATTTCCTCCGTGTGAGTCTTATTTTGAATCGTCTTCTGCCCTTATTGCGAACTGCGAACTGCTTGCTGCTTTTCCCCATTGGTTGTCTTGATTTGCCCCTCGCGCACGGCTGTAAGCTGCGACAGCGCGAACGCCCCCACGGCAATCTCTACGTCCCGTAAGGCCAGGTCGTAAAACATCCCGGTGGTGAGCAGATTTACGGCGATGCCGAGCAGCCACAGCATCACGATGTAACTGCCAATCTTCGTCCATTTGCTCAAGACAATCAAGCCAGCGATGACTTCGATAATTCCAACCGTATGCATGAACGTCGTGGTGCTGACCGGAACAACCTTTGTGGCGAGTGGGCTGAGGTACATGCCCCAATCGGTCAGTTTGTTGAAGTATTTGTCCACGCCCGCGATGATGGGCCCAAGTCCCACACCGATTCTGAGCGCCCACCAACTGGCATTGAGGCGGCTATCGAAATCGTTCATTATTGGCCCCCGCCTAAGTGAGCCTCGAGGTGGTATTTCGGTTACAAAGATTCAATCTGAAGCCGTTTTTCAGCTGTGGAATTCGGCCTTGGTAATTGGCTCTGCACTTGCCCTTCGGAGAACGCTGCTTGTAACCTTTTTCGTCTCGTCCGCTCTATAGTAGGAGAACCATGGAACGTACTGGAATCCTGGATAAGACCGGAGCCGAAGGCTGGACCGACGAAGAGGTCGTTGACCGGGTGCGGGCGGGAGAGACCGCCTTATACGAAATCATCATGCGCCGTTACAACCAGCGTCTCTATCGCATCGCGCGGGCCATTGTCCGCGATGACAGCGAAGCGGAAGATGTCATGCAATCCGCTTATGTTCATGCCTACGAGCACCTTACCCAATTTGCCGGTCGCTCACCATTCGCGGCGTGGCTCACGCGAATCGCAGTGAATGAGGCTCTGTTCCGCCTTCGCAAACGGGGCCGGCTCGATCAATTGGAGGATTCCGAGGCCGGCTATGGTTCCGGAGCAAATATGGTTGAGACTTCTCCCGATCCCGAACAGATAACCACTCGAGCGGAACTTCGCCAGCTATTGGAAGAGGCTATTCTCGATCTTCCCGCGCAATATCGTGCGGTGCTCATGCTGCGAGACGTTGAAGAGTTAAGCACGGCGGAGACCGCGGATGCTCTGAGCCTCACGGAAGAGAATGTGAAGGTGCGTCTGCACCGCGGCCACGGAATGGTACGCGCATGGCTTCTCGCCCGCGTGGGTTCCAACGCCAAGGATGCGTTTCCCTTCATGGGTGTTCGCTGCGACCGAGTGGTCCAAAATGTTTTCGCGCAACTCGCCTCACCGGGCAGTAGCTCGGCCATTCAATAGCCGTGTTCTACGGCTACCAACGATCCTCGGCAAGGAACGATTCGCAAGGAACTCCGTGATACGCTGACAGGCTCGTTGGGAGAGTCATGCGATGACACGGTGGTCCGGGAAATGGGCGCTGGTGACGGGGGCGAGCGCGGGAATCGGCAAAGCTCTGGCCGAAGAACTGGCTCGCGGCGGAGCGAACCTCGTTTTGAGCGCGCGGCGGCGCGAGCGTTTGGAAGAGTTGGCGCAAAGCCTTGCGGCCAAGCACAAGATCCAAACAAGGGTATTTGTGGCCGACCTGACGGAACCGGATGCGCCGGAAAAAATATTTCAATTCACGAAAGAACAAGGAATCGAAATTGAATTGCTGATTAATAACGCTGGGTTTGGAGCCTACGGCGAATTTCCCAAGGTCGATCTAGTCAGGCTCACGGACATGGTGCAGGTGAATTGCGCCGCAGTGGTCCATCTGACGCGGCTCTATCTTCCTGAAATGGCGGCCCGGGGCCACGGCGACGTGCTGATCCTCGCGTCGACCGCTTCATTTCAAAGCGTTCCTTACATCTCGACATACGCGGCTACAAAAGCTTTCGACCTTCTTTTTGCCGAAGGTCTCGCGGAAGAAATGAAGCCCTACGGCGTGCGGGTGTGCGCCCTGTGTCCTGGATCGACGGAGTCGGAATTCTCGGAAATTGCCGGGCAAGCACATATCTCCGCCACGAGGGCGAATCGAGAGACTGCGGAGAAAGTCGCGCGAACCGGCTTGCGCGCGCTCGCCGCCGGCAAGAGTTACGTGATTTCGGGCCTGGGAAATTATCTCGGAGTCCTCGGGCAGAGACTTGTCTCCCGGCGTTTTGTGGCGCGCGTTGCAGCTCGCATGTTCAAACCTCATAAGACATCCCACTAAATCCCGCATAATCTCGCGAAGAAGCGATTTGGAGTGAGGCGGCCCTGCTGCCGCTTTTCTCGCTAGCTCGCACGTCACTATATTTAGCGAGGCTCAATAGTTCCCGTGAAGCAGCATCGGAATCGCGAAACTTTCGCTCGCCGCAGCCAGATTGAATCCATTCATTTCCAATTGAGGCAAGCTCCTCACCGGGGTACTCTTGGCCGACACGCCCCAAGCGCGGCGCGCGTCTAAACCACTGTGAAACCGAAACTTGCTAACGGACAAGGTCCGGAGTTCAGCCACCTGGGGAACTTTTTGCGGGCAGGACGGGAAATAGGGGAGAAGGCAGAGGACGCACCTCGAACAGGCGCAGACGCCGTGGCAGGGGAGACGAGGATCGCAGCTCACGATAGGGACGACCTTCTGTTGCGACGTGCCGCGAAAGGTGATGAGGAGGCCTTTGCTCTTCTCTACCGGCGGCATCAGGGCGCGCTCTATAGGTTTGCTCTGCGAATGACCGGCAGCGCTTGGGGAGCCGAAGAGATTGTGCAGGACGTGTTCATGACCTTGATCCGTGCGCCGAAAAAGTATGATCCTGCGCGTGGATCGGTTGGTGCGCTCCTCTTTGGGATTGCGCGCAACCGTGTGATGAAGCATTTGGAGCGGATCCCTCAAGAGGTTCCGCTGGAAGAGAAGAACGAGGACGGCACTGGAACGGGAATCATATTGCAGGATAATTTCACTCCGGCGAAGTGGGTGGAAACCCGCGAGCGCATGCATCAAGTGAGAGCGGCCGTGCTGGACTTGCCGGCGGAATTCCGCGAGGCAGTGGTGATGTGCGAACTGGAAGAGATGAGTTACGAAGAAGCGGCGCAAATGACAGGCTGCCCGATTGGCACCATCCGTTCCCGGCTGCACCGCGGGCGTGCTCTGTTGCTGGCCAAGCTGGAAATGTTGCGCGACGTCCCTCGGCGCATGAAAGTGGCGAGGTGAACGAATCTTGGAAACGTTTGGGAAACAGCTAATGAACTGCGAGCAAGTGGAAGCAATCTTGCTCGACTTGGAGCGCGACGACACTTTGGATTCGCTTGAGAGAGCGGCGGCGGTGGCGCACGTGAGCCATTGCCCGGGCTGCGCCGCGCTGCAAGAGTCCTGGCAGGCGGCGAGAGAGAAATTGCGGGCGCTGGGAGAAGAAACTTCAGAGGCCGTAGCGCCTGCTCGTGTGGAGATGCGGCTGCGGCAGGAGTTTCGCACGCGGCATCGCACGATGACAGTGCGCCGTCGAGCGTTGGTAGCCGCATGGGCATTGGCTGCCGCGGCCTTGATTGTCGTAGCCGTGGGCTGGAGGAACTGGGAGCAGTCGCGGCGCATCGATGTCTCAAGGCAAACGTTGGCAACGCCGAACCATGCGCCGGCACTCGAGTCAGCGGCCGAGCACACTCAGGCATCGGACAATCTTTCCGCCGGACTATCGAGCGAAGACGACTTGAGGGATTTTACGCCGCTGCCAGGGACTGCGCCGGACTTGGCGGAACAGGCGGAGATTTTGCGCGTGAGGATGCAGCGCGGATCTCTCGGAGCGCTGGGGTTGCCGGTGAATGAGCAGCGTGCCGGCGACTGGATCCAAGTGGATTTGCTGGTTGGAAACGACGGGTTGCCGGAAGCAGTGCGACTGGCGCAGGAAGAGAACTGACACGGGTTTGCCGCGGCGAACATAACAACGCGGCTCGGGAGAGAAGAGGAGAAGGAATGATGAACTCGAAACTGAAAACGGTTCTGGCTTTAGGCGGAGCGCTGGTGTTGAGTGCCATGGCGCTACAAGCACAGCGACGCGGACCCGACGGCCCTCCTCCCTTCGGAGCCCCGATGGAGTTGATGGGCTTTGAAGGAATGCATGGCGGGAAAACGGTGACAGGTGCGCCGTTCTCGGCCACGGCCACCTCCGAAACGTCGCAGACCCTGCAAGACGGGTCGGTGATCCATCGAAGCTCGCAGGTGACCACGAACCGAGACAGCCAGGGCAGGCTGCGCCATGAAGCGACATTCACCGGGTTCGGTCCGCTCTCCGCTTCGGGAACTCCGAAAACGATGGTATCGATTTCTGATCCGGTGGCAGGTCTGCACATCACGCTGGATGCCGCGCGAAGAGTGGCGCGCAAGTCTGCTTTCCACGCGCATGGCGGGAACAGTGCCACTGCAGGATCGGTCCCGGCCTTTGAAGCGAGAATGCAGACGCGGGAGCAAAAGGAAGAAGCGGCCGGTTTGCTGAAGAAGGAATCGCTGGGAACGCAGACGATCAATGGAGTGGTCGCGGAAGGTACGCGGACTACGCATATTATCCCCGCAGGACAAATTGGAAATGACAAGCCTTTGCAGATTGTTTCGGAACGGTGGTATTCGCCGGATCTTCAAATCGTATTGAAGAGCACTCGGACGGATCCTCGCTTTGGAACCACGACTTATACGGTCACCAGCATTCAGAGGACCGAACCGGCGGCTACGCTGTTTACAGTGCCGGCCGATTACACGGTGCAAGCCGGCGGCCGAGGCCATGGAGGCCGTGGGGCGATGCCGCCTCCGCCGCCACCGAGCGACAACTAAGAAACGTAACCTTGCGCCGGAAATTCCAGTTGTAGCCGGCGCGAGCAGAACAACGATCTTCTCTCCTGAAGACGGTACGCCCTTTCCGCATATGCCCCCATCAATGCGGAAGGGGCGTTGCCGTCTTTGGAGAGCGAAGGTAGAGGAAAGATTTTGTAACGGCGCGCAGCGCGGCGCGCGCTGTACAATGCGCGAATGGACGAGAAAGAGCTGGCGAATCAATTGGAGCGCGAAGGATTTAACCGCACCTACATCTGGCAGGATGAGCCGAACGCATTTTATCCAGAGCACACGCACGAAACTGAAACCTCCCGCATCATTTTAGAAGGTGAGATGACGCTGATAATGGCAGGCCGGGCGGGGACGTTTCGCGCGGGAGGACGCTGCGACGTTCCGGCGGGTGCCGTGCATTCAGCTAAAATGGGATCGAGGGGTTGCCGGTATTTGATCGGCGAACGCTGATCCTCGATCGCCGTTGTGGCATGTCCAGCCGAAACGTGGACGGCCGGTTGTGGGCCGCCAAATTGTCTCAACCAGCCGTGAGCGATCAGCAGGCAGCCCAGTGTGATAGTGTGACCTCCGAAAAGTGGCGGAGGGCAGGAGGAGGTGAACAATGGCGAAACCGAAAGTGCTCGCGACGCGGCCGCTGTTTCCTGCGGCGCAGGAAATTTTGAATGCCGGCTGCGAGGCCGAGTATTGGACGAAACCGGAACGGATTTCGAAGGAAGAATTGTTTCGGAGAGTGAAGGACAAAGAGGGGTTGGTCTGCCTACTGACGGAAAAAGTGGATTTGAGCCTGTTGAGCGCGGCGCCGAAGCTGCGGATTGCGGCGAATGTGGCGGTGGGATTCGACAATATCGATGTGGCGGCGTGCACCAAGCGCGGGGTAGTGGCAACGAATACGCCGGGTGTGTTGGACGAGACCACTGCGGATTTCGCATGGACGCTGCTGATGGCGGTGGCGCGGCGGCTGATTGAAGGAGAGTCGCTGGCGCGCTCTGGAAATTGGAAAGGATGGGATCTGGATCAACTGGTGGGGACTGACGTTTGGGGCAAAACCTTGGGGATTGTGGGTTTTGGACGGATTGGAAAGGCGCTGGCGCGCCGGGCGAACGGATTCCAGATGAAAGTGATTTATGCAGACTCCATACGGGCGCCGGAAGCGGTCGAGAAGGAATTGAACGCAACGTATCGCGGGATGAATGATTTGCTCGCGCAGTCGGACTTCGTGAGCGTACATGTGCCGCTGCTGTCCGAGACGCGCGGAATGTTTGACGCGCCGCGATTTTCCAAGATGAAGCCGACGGCGTTCTTGATCAATACATCGCGCGGGCCGGTGGTGGATGAAGCGGCGCTTGTGCATGCACTCGAGAGCGGAAAGATCGCGGGAGCGGCGCTGGATGTGTTTGAGAACGAGCCGTTCATTCATCCGGGGTTGAAGCGAGCGAACGTGGTGTTGGCGCCACACATCGCATCGGCCTCGATTGAAACGCGGACAAAGATGGCGTGCATCGCGGCGGAAAATGTGGTGGCGCTGTTCAAGGGACAGCGGCCGGCAAATATGCTGAACCCAGAAGTGCTGAAAGCAAAATAAGGGACGGACGGCAATTCACGTATGGCGGAACTGAAGCAACTTGCCCGCCGGATTTTCCAGGAAACCATTTCGGCGATCGATATTCCCGAGGCGATGCAGAGGAAACTGCGGCGCGAGGGAACTGTGTTACACCTCGGAAATGCGTCCGTGGATCTGCGCGCGTTTGCAAGCGTGCGACTGATTGCGATTGGCAAAGCGGCACATGCGATGGTTGAAGGGTTCGCGAATTTGCTGGGCGGGAATTTTCGGTTTGAAGGAATTGTGTCGGCACCCACGCCTCCGTTGCACGCCGTGGAAAGAATGAAGTATTTCGTTGCAGGGCACCCGACGCCGGATGAACAGAGCTGGCAGGCAGCGGAAGCGATTCTTGCGTCGCTGAAAGAGTGCGACGAAAAGACAGCCGTGTTTTTTCTGTTGTCGGGCGGAGGTTCGGCGCTGGTGGAGTTGCCGCTGGATGCGCGGCAGACGCTGGAAGACGTGCGGCAACTTCATCGTGCGCTTGTGACTTGCGGCGCGCCGATCGAGGCGATGAACATGGTCAGGAAGCATGTTTCGGCCGTGAAGGGCGGACGACTTGCCGTGGCCGCAGGGTGTGCGACGAAGATTACACTAGCGGTGAGCGATGTTCCCGTGGCGAAGGAATCGGCGCTGGCTTCCGGGCCAACGCTGCCGGACCCGACGACGATTGCGGACGTGAAAAGCGTCATCGAGGAGTATTCGTTGAGAGAGAGACTCCCGGCGGCGCTCTTGCAATGGCTGGACAAAGGCCAAATGCCGGAGACGCCGAAAGAGGACGACGCAGCTTTTGGCAACGCCCATTTTTCGCTGCTCCTTGGTTTGGATGATTTGTTTCATCCCGCGCATCACGCTACGGAGGCGAAGGGATTCATCGCGTGCTGCGACAATGCGACTGACGATTGGCCGGTGGAGAAAGCAGCGGAATATTTATTGGAACAGCTGGAAGTTGTGCGCAAGGCGAATCCAGATCAGCGGGCGGCGGTGATCGCGGATGGAGAGGTGAGTTCGCCGGTGAAAGGACAAGGGATTGGCGGACGGAACGCGGCGTTTGTGCTGGCCTGCGTGGAAAAAATTGCAGGAAAGAAGATTGCGGTGCTCAGCGCCGGGACGGACGGCGTGGATGGCAACAGTCCGGCGGCGGGAGCGGTGGCGGACGGGGAGACCTTGGAACGAGGCCAGGCGATTGGGTTGAATGCGAGATACATGTTTCGCGAAAGCGATTCGTACAGTTATTTTGCGCGGCTCGGCGACACCGTCGTTACGGGGCCGACGGGAAATAATTTGCGGGATTTGCGGATTTTGCTGGCAGAGCCCGATACAAGGAAGTAGGGACATAAAGATATAAAGAAAAATAATTTACACAGAGATCGCAGAGGACGCACAGAGCACAGAGAAGAGCGGGCGCCGAATCCAATCGGCGCCCGAATCATCTGGCGCGACAAAAATTACTGCTTCGGTGGCGGAAGACGCGTCTCGATGGCCTTGAGGCGGTCATTCATCTCTTGCATCAGGTGCTCGAGGTGATCGAGGCGCTTGGCTATCGCGCCTTGATCATTGCCGGCGGCGGAGGATTCCGCAGCGCCTTCGCCCTCGTCACCTTCCTCGCCCGGAACGGCGTCCATGCCACTCGCGGGCTTTTTCAAACGAGCGATCTGGCGCTTGATCATTGGAGCCATTTCGATGCTGAGATCGTTGCTTTTCAGCAAGGCTTCAAGAGCGGGAACGGCTGATGCGTCGCCGCGAGCGCCGAGGGCAAAGATAGACGCAAAGCGCACAGGAAAATGAGGCTCGTCAAGGTAAGAGGCGAGTTGTCGAGTGATGTCTTTGTTGTCTTTTTGAAGATGAGCAAGGCTGGAGATGGCGGCAGTACGCGAGTCGATGGGCTTGCCGGGTGCCGACCACTGAAGAAGAAGAGGGATGGCTTTGTCGTCGCCGAGAGGACCCATGGATCGGAGCGCCGCATTGCGGAGAAAACCATCGGGAGAGTCGGCCGCGACGGCGGCGTCAAGCGTGGCAAGAGCGCCGGGGGCTTTGAGGCGGCCTACTTCTTGAAGAGCCGCGGCGCGGGCGCGGAATGAGCTGTCGCCGGCGGCGATGGTGCTGAGTTTTGCGACGATGGCGGCATCATCCTTGAAATTGCCGAGAGCCGAGACGATCGGAGCGCGCACCCAGGGCCTTTGATCGGAGTTGAGCGCGTTGAGGAGTTGCTTTGATGCCGCAGAACCTCCCAATTGGCCAAGAGCATTGGCGGCGTCGGCACGAACGCCCCAGGCTTTGTCGTTGCGAAGGGCGTCGCCGAGGGCGGCGACGGCATCATCATCGCCCTTGAGTTTGGCCAAAGCGGTAATGGCGTCGGCGCGATCGGCAAGCTCGGAGGCGTTCTTCAACTGATAGAGCCACTCCTTCTTTTCTTTGTGGAAGTCGGCGGATTTGAGGATTTGGCCGCCTTTATCGAAAAGAACCATGAGCGGAGCGGAATCCGTGGGAAACGCAAAGACTTCGAATTCTTTCGACACGGTGATTGGAAACAGCTTCGGACCGGAAGCGGTGGTGATTTCCACTTCCATCGGAATGCGGAAGAGGCCGACGTGGCCTTCGATTTTTTGCGTTTGTTTGACGGTGAGCGCGATCTCGTGTTTGGCATCGTCGTATGTGTAACTGAGGTCGAACTTGGGAGCGCCGGCGCCGTAGAGCCACTGGCTGAAGAACTGATCGACGTTGGTGTGCGTGGCTTCTTCGATGGCTTTGGACAGATCGGCAGTCACGACGTTCTTGCCGCGATTGACTTCAAGATAGTGTTTCAGGCCAAGATAGAAAGCGTCGTCGCCGAGCTGGTGGCGGAGCATGTAAAGAACCCAGCCGCTTTTTGTGTACGCGTTGCCATCGAACTCGCCGGAATCATTGAAGTCATGGCGAACGATAGGCTTGTTATAAAGATTGTGCTGCGCGAACCAGCCGCGAGCGGCTTCCCACCTGTCGTAGTCGGCCTGGTCCTTACCGAAATGCGCTTCGGTCCAAACCGTTTCCATGAACGTAGCGAAGCCTTCGTTGAGCCAGATGTCGCCCCAGTCCTTGCAGGTGACGAGGTCGCCGAACCACTGGTGGCCGAGTTCGTGGGAGATGAGGTCGTCTTCGTCAGTGGGGTATTCAGGAACGAGTTTGGCATTCCGCAGCGAAGAGCTGGTGTTTGTCGTGGCGCTGGAGTTTTCCATGCCGCCGGCGACGAAATCATCGACCATGGATTGTGCGTACTTTTCCCACGGGTAGTCGACGCCGAGTTTTCTGCTGAAAAGGTCAATCATTTGAGGAGTGCGGCCATAGTTGATGGAAAGGCGGTCGCCGCGGCCCTTGGGAGCGTAGTAGTTGAACGGGAATGCCGCGCCAGGAATCTTTCACCTCGTCGAACTCTCCGGCAACAACGGTGATGAGGTAGCTCGAGCTGGGAAGGGATTCGCGCCAGATCCAGGTCTTCATGCCTTGGTGTGCTTCGGAGACGCTGATCAGCTTGCCGTTAGCAACCGTGATCCATGAATCGGGTACGGTGAGAATGGTTTCGGTGGTGAGGCGGTCGTTCGGATAGTCGTAGGTCGGAAGATAGTAATGCGTGTCCTCGGACTCGCCTTGCGTCCAGATTTGTTTGGGACGATCGGGATAATCCTTGTCAGGCAGGATGAAGTAGAGGCCCTTGGCGGGCTTGCCTTCGTAGCGAATCGTGACGTCAAGTTTTTGGCCAGCGTGGACAGGTGAAGAAAGGGGAATGATGAGCTTGTCGTCCTTCGTCTCGAATTTGGCACGGGACTTATTGACGGTTACGCTTTGGATCGTGAGACCAGCGGAGTCAAAAACGATGTTTGAAGCGGAGTCGCGGAGGATAGTAAGTGTGTGCGTTACGTCGCCAATGACCATTTTCTGATCGAGATCGAAATGCAGCGCGATGCGCGAGTGTTGCAGGTCGTAATCGTGGCTGCGGGCGTAAGGCTCGTCGGCGCGAAGCTGCAGTGCGACGAAGAGAATGGCGAAGAGGCCGGCAACCGCGAAGGACGCGGTGCGGCGGCGCGGACGATTGCAAACCTTTGCAAATACCGGGATTCTCATTCGGACGGGCTCCTCTGGAATGTGTGTCCTGCCCGCTCGAGTGTCGAGATGGCTGGAGCCAGGTTTTCATTGGCCACAAGCAGGTAATCCGTATCAAAAGTTGAAACGACAAACGCGCTGATCTTTGCTGCGGCGAGGGGCCCCGCAAGGGACGCCAATACGCCGACTTCCGACAAAACAAAAGGGCCATGTACTTTCATGACGCGCCAGCCGCCCTGGGATTGAATGTCGGCAGGCACGCGGGATTCTTCGGCGACAATCGAGAGCTCGTCGGGCGTGCGCGTAACGGAGAAAAAGGATCCCTGCATGGCCCATCCCGGAATGACGGCTGCGGGCCGGAGTCCGACAATGGCAAAAGTTTCTGGAAGTAGAGATAGTTGAAAATGGCGCTGGGCGAGATTCATAGCGTTAGAGAAGGCTCCTTACCATGCCGCCGTCGACCGCGATGGAAACGCCGTTCACGTAGCTGGCGCGCTCAGAAGCAAGGAATGCGACGACGGATGCAAACTCTTCAGGCGTGCCGATACGGCCTGCGGGAATCTGGCGCGTCCAATCGGCAAAGACAGCTTCGGGTTGAGTTCCTGTGCGCCCGGAAATAGCCGCGGCAAGATTATCGAGACGAGCGGTGCGCGTGTAGCCGGGGCAAACGTTGTTGACGGTGATACCGTGCGGGGCGTATTCATTCGCGAGGGTGCGCGCCAGTCCAGTGACGGCGGCGCGAATCGAATTGGAGAGCAGCAAGCCGTCGACAGGCTGCTTCACGGCAGAAGACGTAATCGTAATGAAGCGCCCCCATTTGTTTCTCAGCATGCGTGGCAGGGCTTCCTTGGCAAAGAAAACGGTGCTCATAAGAAGAAGGTCGACGGCGGAGCGCCAATCCTCCGGCTTGGTGTCCGCAAACATCTTAGACGGCGGACCGCCGGAATTGCTAATGCAAATGTCGAGCCGCCCAAAGCGTTCTTCGACTGCCTCAATGAAATGTGAGACGGCGGCGGAATCTGTGACATCTACTGCTTTCTGGAAGATTTCCCGACCGGTGGATTTATGAATGTGCGCGGCGGCTTGTTCGAGTTCGGATTCGTGACGAGCGCATATTGCGACGCTTGCGCCTTCGCGAGCAAGTTCTTCCGCGACGGCACGGCCAAGCCCCTTGCTGGCGGCCGCGACGATGGCTACGCGGCCCTGTAAGCCCAGATCCAATTTTGCCCCTCGTTCAAACTTTGCATGGTCTCGCGAAAAGCGCGGTGCGTCAAATCTTCAGGATTGCAGGCGCTGGCTGCTTAGGAAGAGTGTCAGGAAAGCCTCCGGTCTATTCTGTCGGGGATGTGCCCGGCCTGTACCCCCTGGCAAGGTACCGTCCCCCCCGTTTTTTGTAAGCGTTGCTTCTAAAGAACTTACAAATGCACTGAAATTGTGCAGAATCACCTGCTGATTGTTACTGGTCCACGTTCCAGGCTCACGTTCAAGTCCTAGAAAGCGACCCAAAAAATAAAAATGGCAGCCAATGGCTGCCATTTTTTGCAGAGTTTCCTAGCTCTCGGAATACTACCGCTTGATAGCTCGTTCAAGAGAAAAATTGGGCTGTATCCGAGTTCTGTGCCGCCGGAATGTCCCTAATTCGGAGGGCACAGGGTGGCCTGGATAGTTCGGGCAGAATCAGCCTCCCCGTAATGGATATTTCGTTTCATTTTAGGCAGGGAAAGTCCGGCTGCTATTTGCTGGCTGCGACTGTCCCATGAGAAGCGATGAAGGCGCGGGCATGGGCGAGTTGAGGAAGATCCGTGTCGGCGGATTTCCAGGCTGACAAGAAGTCGCTGTACTCTGCTGTGGCTGCCGCGGTGTCGCCGGCTTGTTCGCTGGCTAACGCGATGCCATAGAGCGGAAAGCCGGAGTGCGGCCGGCCGACGAGAGCCTCGTTGTATGCGGCCTTTGCGTCAGTCCAGTCCGAGGCGGCCATGAAGGCCGCGGCTTCGGTCTCGCCGACGGGGCGAATGTAGGCGGGAGGTTCGCGATATCCGAGAGCTTTTTCTTCTTGCGCGGCTTGCGCATAAAGCTTTTTCGCTTCGCCGCTTTGTTTCTTGGCCATCCGCAGCCCGGCGCGCAGTTCGAGCGACATGATGGACAAGTTGCTCACAAGAGGGTTGGGCATGGCGTCCGGCATCACTTGCAGTTTTGGAGGGCTCGCCTCCAGCTTCTTTTTGTCTTTTTCCTTTTCGTCCGACTTGGCGTCTTTTTCGTCCTTCACGCGATTGGAAATTCGCCAAAGCTCGGCGTCAAACTGCGTCGAGGCGGCTTCCGCGCGAGACAGATCGTGTGCTTCGAGCGCCTGCATTCCGAGAGCGAATTGAGTTAGCTGGCGAGCGAGGAATTGGAGATTCGGGAGCGTATCGGGCGGATCGGCGGACTTCAGAAGAGACAGAACGCTGGTCCAATCCGCATCGCGAAGCGCGACGGGGAGCCGTGGATCGAGCCGCGACATGGCATCGCGAGGAGACCATGGGTACAGAGTATTTTCGAGCTCGCCGCGGGCAGCCCGGGCTTTGCCGGAGAGCGCAGTCGCTTCACTCAATTGGCCGGCTTCCATCAGGTTCGCGATGGCGTACATCAAGTTGTGCACGTAGTTCCAGTCGTCATCGACCTGCACGTGTTGCGCCTGCATATACGCTTCATCGGCTTTCATCGAGGCGGCAAAAGATTGTTCCGCGCGAGCGTAATCGCCGACGCGATAGAAAATGTGGCCCGGCATGTGGACCATGTGCCCGGAAGTGGGAGCGAGGCGGCCGAGGATTTCAGCGCTGTGCAGAGCCTGCTCGGGATACTGGCTGGGCTCGACCGCGTGAATCCAGTAGTGATTCGCCGCGGAGTTTTCCGGGTCTTCTTTCAAAATGCCTCGCAAGATCGCTAAGGCTTCTTTTTCTCCAGAGCGCGGCTGGCCGTCATCGTCATAGCCATCCGAGAGCGCCTCCGCCAGAAAAATTCGTGCCTGCAGGTCTTTGGGATCGTGTTTGACTAGCTTGCGGTAGAGCTGCACTTCCTTGGAATCTTCCGCGCCAGCGTCGTCCTTTTCGGATTTATCGGCGGCCTCGACCGCAGCACTCGCCTCGATATACAGGCGCTCCGATTTACTGGTGTGGTTCTTCAGGCTGATCGCTTTGGCCAAAGCCTGGCTCGAATAGTATTTGGAGTTGCTGTGGCGAAATTTCTCCGCCTGGTAGATACCCCAGTAGCACATGGCGCAACGCGGATCCACGCGAGCGCTCTGTTCGAAGGCGCGAACGGATTCGTAATCCCAAAAGTCGTGGAGCAAGTTCAAGCCTTGGTCAAACCACATCTGCGCTTCGGCACTCGCGGCGATACGGATGTGAGCGTTTCCAATGCCGGTGAGTTTCCGCGGGGGTGGCAATTTCTCGGGAGGAACTTCTTCGCGCATGTCCATCGTGTGGGAGTTCATCGCGCCTTGCGCGGCCGCGTGTGGCGCGGAGCCGGCGATGAGGATCGCAGCGATTGCCACGGAAGGAGCCAGCTTTCCGAGCCGCCATATAGATTTCATCGCAAGCTTCGACACGATATCCTCCTCGCGGAGCGAGACGAGGCCATTCTAGTCGAAAACGTAGTTGCAGGCGTCGCGAATAAGCCGCGGGGCTTCTCCGTTGAAGTTTGTTTGCGCCGAAAGCACAGCGGCGCTAAGATGCACTCCATTTCCTTCCTGTGGAGGTCTCGATGAAGCGGATTGTGCAGACCATCGGAGTTCTGGCCCTGCTCGTTTTCGCGGTTCGCCCGGCAAACGGTCAACAGATTGGCAAGTACGTACCAATCCCGGCGGGTTCCGATGCGGACCACGCGCTGACAGAAATCAACGCCACGGCCGATCCGGCGCAGAAACTGGCACTCATCGATAAATTTTCGTCGAGCCTCGGCCAGGGAGACATGGCGATCGTGGCTGACGATCTTTACGTAAATTACTACATCACGCAAAAGGACTATGACAAGGCATTCGAGTACGGCGACAAACTTTTCGCGCTGGATCCCGATAACCTCTCGAACGCCGTGAACATGGTTCGCGCGGCGAGCGAGAAGGGCGATAGCGACAGAGTCATGTCGTACGGCGAGAAGTTGCCAGGCATCCTGCAGCGGTTCAAGGAATCGCCCGCGCCGGCGGGAACCGAGGCGGAGGCATGGCAGCGGCAAGAGAAGGCGACACTCGAAAGCAACAAGGACAACATCGCTTACATCGAGCAGGCCACGTATATGGTGGCATATCGAACGACGAATCCCGCGAAACGAGCAGCGCAATTGACACATTTCGCGCAACTCTTTCCGGATTCGCCCTACGCGAATCAGGCACTCGGTGTGGCGGCGGCATCCTATCAGCAGGCACAAAATATACCGAAAATGCTTGAGGTGGCGAACGGGCTGCTAGTTAAGGATCCGAACAACGTAGGCATGCTGCTGTTGCTCTCGGACTATTACAGTGAAAAGGGAGAGCAACTGGATAAGGCGGAATCTTCGGCAAGGAAGGCGATTACTTTGCTGGGTAGCGCTCAAAAGCCGGAAGGTGTCACTGACGAACAGTGGCAACAGCAGATTTCGCTGCAGAAAGGGCTGGGGCTGAGCTCTTTGGGGCAGGTGAGCATTCAAAAGAAGGACAACGCACAAGCCGTGGAGAATTTCAAGGCCGCGGCGCCGCTCTTGAAGCCTGATGAGGGAAGCTATGGGCGCAATCAATATTGGCTGGGCTTCGCTTTGCTAAATCTGAAAAGGAATGCCGAAGCCAAGGAGGCCTTCACGCAATCGGCGTCGGTGAATAGTGCTTACAAGGGACTGGCACAGGCAAAGTTGAAGACCTTCGCGGGGGCTTCGAGGCACTAGCCTTGCGACTGAGGCTAGCTGCGGGAAAGTGCGCGCCCTGGCAGAGATCTCGAGCGTTGGGAAGAGCGGATGTCTGATGTATGAGAGGGAGAATCTTTGGCCAGTTTCCGGCATCCAATGGAAGTGATTTATGAAGGCTTGACCGCTGTCACGAACGAGAGCCGGTTCATCTAGGAGAGAGAAATGCCAGAAATTGCCACGTTTGGAGCGGGATGCTTTTGGGGAGTTGAAGCAGCTTTTCAGCAGGTTCCTGGAGTGCTCGAAACAGCCGTAGGATATAGCGGTGGAGAAATGCCGAACCCCACGTACAAGGACGTCTGCACGGACGAGACGGGGCACGCTGAAGTGGTGCGAGTGACCTTCGATCCGGCTAAACTAAGTTACGAGGAATTGCTGGCCCTCTTCTGGAAGGTGCACGACCCGACGCAACAAAACCGGCAAGGGCCGGACTTTGGAACGCAATACCGCACGGCAATTTTCTTTCATTCGCCGGAGCAGGAAGCGATCGCGAAGAAATCGCTGGCAGCGCTCGAAGCAAGCGGCAAGTTTAAGCGGCCGGTCGCGACAGAAATCACACCCGCTTCGACGTTCTATCGCGCCGAGGAATATCACCAGAAGTATCTGCAAAAGCGAGGAGCCGCCTCCTGCCACTCCTGATCTATTTCCGGCGCTTGAATGGTGTAATGGGCGGGCGCAGTCGTCCGGCTTTTTTTGACTTGGCTCTCAGTAATTGGAAAACAAATAGTGGCGGAGAGGGTGGGATTCGAACCCACGGTACGGTTTCCCGTACGCTCGCTTTCGAGGCGAGTACTTTCAACCGCTCAGTCACCTCTCCGGGGTTGTTGCAAGTCCAATCGTAGCAAGGGTTTGGTTTTCCAGCAATCAAGCGTGATTAACGCTGTTACTGCTGGGATGACCCGCAATGGGCGTTAAAGCTCCAGTCGCCAGAAACTACTGTAGTGGCCGTGCGAGGGAATCGCGAAACTACTGTTGTGGCTAGCTATGGCTGAGATAACCCCCATCTACCCAGAAGTGCAGAGAATCATTGGGCTTAGCGACGGGCGGCGAAAAAGGATTGAAGGAGAGAGGCGCAGTCTTCGGCGAGGACGCCGGGAATAATTTCTACCTGGTGATTGAGGCCCGTATTGGTGAGGATTTCGAAGCACGAACGGACCGCGCCGCCCTTGGGATCGTCGGCGCCGTAGACCATGCGAGGGATGCGGGCTTGGATGATGGCGCCGGCGCACATGCTGCAGGGCTCGAGGGTGACGTAAAGTGTTGTGCCGGCCATGCGATAGTTCTTGAGCCAGCGAGCAGCTTCGCGGATCACAATGATTTCAGCGTGAGCAGTCGGATCGCAATCACGAATTGTGCGGTTGCCGGAACGGGCTAGGATTTTGCCATCATGAACAATGAGAGCGCCGATGGGCACTTCGCCAGCCGAGGCAGCGGCACGGGCTTCTTCGATGGCGAGTTGAAGGAATGGAACGTCGGCAATTGGGATCGAGATCATATTTGGCCTGAGGATAGCATGTGAAAAGTTCAGAAAGCCAACGCACCAGAGTTGCACAAAGAATTCAGGCTTTGCAGCGAGGAAAACAACTCAAAACTGTAGGCAAATCTGTATCCGGGTTGCCCGGACGCCGAGCAGACGGAAAGCAGTTAATTAAGATTTACAGGCCGATTGCTTGACAATTATGGAGGGGGCAAACAAACTACGCTGATGCGAGAGCGCTTGGTGCAAGCGCAGCGAATCGACTTTCTTGTGAATTGCTCTAGGATGTGCGGGAAGCAGAAGAGCGACCGCGAGATCTCCTGAAGAAACCTGAATGGAACTCCGAAAAGATCCCATCACACAAAGCTGGATCATACTTGGACACCGGGAAGTCGGCGGCGAATCTATCTCCGAGTGTCCGTTTGAACCGGGAAAGATTGAAAAACTAAAGCCGATTATGAGTTGGCCCGCCGAAGGACCATGGCAGGTGCGCGTGGTGCCACATCCTGACCCTTTGTACCGGGTGGAAGGTGATCCGGGGCGGCTGGCCGAGGGTATGTACGACAAAATGGGGCCGCTCGGAGCGCATGAAGTTGTGGTGGAAACGCCAAGCCACGAGAAACGCATGACGCAGTTCAGCGATGAGGAAATTGATCGCGTGCTGTGGGTCTGGGGTACGCGGATCGCCGATCTGAAAAAAGACGCTCGATTCAAATACGTGAGCGTGTTCAAGAATCATGGCGTGGCGGCAGGAGAGGAATGGCCTCACGCGCATTCCGAAGTCACCGCAACGATTTTCGTGCCGCGCCGAATCAAGTACGAGCTGCATGCCTCGCATGACTGGTATAAAGACAAAGAGCGGTGCATTTTCTGCGATGTTGTCCGGCAAGAAGAAAAGCAGGGAAAGCGGATCGTGGACGTGCAGGGAGACTATTACGCGCTCTGTCCGTATGCATCGCGTGTGCCCTATGAGGTGTGGGTGATGCACCGGAAGCACAATCAGCTATTTGAGCAGCCGCGGCCGGGCTCGAATCGCAAGCAACTGGCAGCGCTGCTGGGGCGCGTGCTGCGCCGGTTGGACAAGGTCGCGCCAGCCTATCATTTGGTTGTGCACACCGCGCCGAACACCAAAAGCAAGAAGGGCGAATTGGCAGGCTATTGGAAAACGCTGGCGGAAGACTACCACTGGCACATTGAAATCATGCCGATCGTGGAAAAACGCAGCAAGTCCTACAGCATCAAAGAGGTGTACTTCAACGCGGAGCTGCCAGAGCAGGCCGCTGCCCACCTACGGGGCCTGGATCCGAATTCATAGCGCCATGGTTTTTGAAGGGAGCGCAACAAGCGCGGTGTGACGCCTTCGCCTATTCGTAGAACGAGACAAGGCGGCAAACACGATTCTCTCTTCCGGGAACTGCCACTCAAGATCTACATCAAGCTCGCGAGCACGGCGATGGTCATTATTGGCCTGTCAAAAGTATATCTAAAAGGGAATACAAAATAATGCCAACTCATGGAATCACGATACTAAGGCTAGGGATTCGAGAGCTGCGAACAGGGGCCGAAGGCCGGATACCATCGCAATCCATAGTGGATATAGCCAGACTGAAACCACAAAATATAGTGTAGCGATTCAGGAAACACGCTAGATTTGCTACCCCGCATACTTGTTTACAGCCGCTAAGTGCTGTACTATGTTCACGCTTCTGAGTCGCGGTTCCTCCCAGCACTCGATCGGCGGCTTCGAAAATCCAATTTTCGATGTCGAGGTGTCAAGATGTGGAAAAAAGAAGACGGAAAGCCGCAAGGAGTACCCGAGATTTCCACAGTACCTGCGGGTGCTCCGAGCATGCCGAGTTCAAATTCGTCCCCCATTCGAGAGACACCGAAAGCAGTACCCGTCTCTTCGAGCGCGGCGGCATGCATCAGCCAAGGGATTAAGATAAAAGGCGAAGTGACGGGCAGCGAGGATCTTTTCGTTGACGGCCAAGTGGATGGAAAGCTGAGTCTTACGAATGGTAGTCTGACCATCGGGCCGAACGGATACGTCAAAGCGGATGTGACCGCCCGCGAAGTGATTGTTCGAGGAAAAGTGGAAGGAAAGGTTTCCGGACGCGACAAAGTGCAGCTTTGGAGCACCGGGCAAGTGACTGGGGAAGTGCAAACCGACCGGCTCGCGATTGAAGACGGCGCCATGTTGCGCGGAAGAGTTGAAGCGGGGAAACAGCCTGGCAAGACAGCAGAAGCCCATGCGGCGGCTGCGGGGAGTGCCTCGCCTTCCGGAGGAAAATCCATCTCCATAAACTCTGGAACGGCGGCGGATTGATCCATGAGCTTCCTGCACAAACTTGGGATCGGCGTTGGAAGTGGAACGGGACGCGAGGTTTCTCGTCCGATACCTCAAAATGGACGAGCGCACAACGTAGTCCCTGTCCCTGCAGTAGGTTCAATGCGTCTGCCGGAAGCGCCTAGCTCGACACGTATCTCGAATGGATTAAAAGAGTTGTTGTGGAACCTTGACGGGCTTGGACGTGGAACATTGCTCGATTTGGGACCCGCCTGGCAGACGACGCTTAGTTTTTTCATTGAACGCGGATTCCGTGTGTCCTCGGAAGACATTTTGCGGGAGTGGAAAGAATTTCTCAAACAAGAGGAACTGCGGCTGCAGGACGCCAGCGTCGTTTCCGAAAATGTGGACATGACTCCGGCAGGACGTGCGTTGCGATTCCTGGAATCCAATTTGCAGTATCCGCGGGCCTCTTTCGATGCGGTTCTAGTCTGGGATTTGCTGGATTATTTGGAGCCGGCGCTGGCCAAGCAGACGATCACGAACCTGACGGAGCTTCTCCGTCCGGGCGGAGTGGTGTTCGCGCTATTCCATAGCAAGAAGCCGGAAGGATTTCAGCGTTACCGCATTGCGGATTCGAACTCGCTACAGATTATTTCCGCGAGCGTACTGTGTCCGGCGCAGAAAATCTATCAGAACCGCGAGATTCAAGATATGTTCAGCAGGTTCCGCACGATGAAGTCCTTTGTGAGCAGAGATCAGCTTCGAGAAACCCTTTTCATCAAGTAGCTGGCTAACACACACAGTACAAAGAACAAGCCTGGGGAATTTGTGAATTTGACCCGTCTTTGGGTGCCGGGCAAATTTGCACGAGCAGCCTTGGCACACTTCCGGTTTGCCGATCGTCTGCTCGGAACCGCCGTTCGTTACTTCACAAAACCCGGCTTCTGGACAGCGTCCGTGTCGCCGACAAACCGGACAGAATCGTCAAGGTCACGGGAGGCCACGATATTTGAAGACTTCAGCCCTGGGGAGCGCCAGCTTAAGGTGGCCCCTTGTCGTGGGGGCTTTTCATTCTCAAACTGACCCCGTGCCAAGCTTTGCTTACAAATAAGGGAGAGAGAGTCAATGGGTGGCGAGAACTCGATGAGCTTCGGAGGGGACATGACTCCACCGGGGTTGGAGCTGAACCAACGCTGAACACACCGCTCTTGCGGTACGAGTCGCTCGTGATACATCCTTGCAGTTCGCGCGCTCCGCAGACGACGCAGCAAATTAAAGAAAGGGGGGAACCACGCGGTTTCTCCCTCTCATTTTCAGGGTCATCTCCCCAATTATTGCTGGGGCGCGGAGCGACGATGATGGTGATGCCGCTTGCGATGCCTTTGGTGGCGCCGGTGATGGGGAGCAGCCTGCCTGGGCGAATGTTCCTGCCCACTTCCGATTATTGATGCAGGAGCCGATTGCGTTTGGAAAGCGGTTGCCAATCCTGGAGCAACCAGAGCTGTTGCAGCCGCCAGCAAGATAAGACTCAAGGTGCGTTTCACTGTAGATCTCCCGATATTCAGAAATCCCCGGTGGAGATATTAAACACAAAAATGCGTGGAAGTCGCAATGGGTTCCTTTACGGATGCTTTGGAAGGGCTCGCAAGTTACAAGGGGGACTTCGGAAACGCGCGAGAGGGGATGCCAGGCACGCGGAGGGGGGCGCGCCTGGCATTAGCGGGGCTGAGCGAGGAATCTATCCACCAAACTTAAGAGTTTCGAGCCAGCGAATGGCTTCACGCTGATTGGCAATAATCTGTGCCTGCCAGAGAAGAGCGACCGACATGAGGCCCATCGTGACGACGCAGACTGTCAGAACAATTCCCATAGTTGATTCAGAAGTCTGAATGTGGAGCTTGCGAACGAGCCACGCCATGGTTAGGGTTCTCCTAGTACTCGGTCTGCTAACAATTCACGCTGAACCTGCGAAACCGAGATAGCGGGCAGGTATACGTGTAACGCCCACCCTCCTAAGAAAAAGCAATCCAAGGGCCACGAAAGAGGAGCAGGCGGCGAATGCTATCATTGCGAAAACAATAGATTTGGGCGTCGCGTTGGAGAATTGGCCGAGCACTCCGAGGTAGACCGTGTGGAAAAGCCGGGGAATAACGGACACTTTGTTTCCGAAATACCATCTGCGACTCATGTGATTGCTATCGCCGCGCTGAGAGAGCGGCAAGAGTTTGTTCCCAAACGTCGGGGGATTTGAGTGGTAGTTCCATTACTCGATGAGCCTGAGCGGAACCTTCTCCGAGAGTAGTATCCGGATGATCCGTAGCGTTGTCAGTCAGCAGGATCGCGCGATCGCAGGCCGCAAACAGGGCTTGTTCCTGGCCCGGAGTGGCGATTGCGAAGCTGCGGGCGTGCGAACGCAGGGCGCGATCATAGAGCTGGGACAGTTCACTAATACATTGCCGAACGCTCGCGCCGATACTCAGAGACCACAGGACGCCCCGTTCGCGAAGCTGGATATTCTGACGGCTCCCAGCAGATTGAAAATTCTCGATGTCCTGCGGGGAGGCTCCTGCAAAGAAAAACAGCTCATCGAAGTCGCGCTGACGAGCCAAGTCAGCTTCGCGCGGAGGAAGAGCCAAGTTCTGGGCCAGCTCGCGCGGGGGAAGAGAACGCAGCGGGACCACGGAGACACACGTTTCAGCGGAAAGCGTCTCCAAAGCGTCCGAGGCAGCGGGCTGCTGTTCGGCTACTGGAAGGCACGTAAAGCGGCCCAGGCGGACGGTGGCTTTTCCACGCGGGTGCGACGTAGAAGCTTGGGGACGCAGATGAAAATAATCCTCGGGCAGGAAAACGCCGCAGCCATCTTCGGAGATGAAAGGGTGAGTATGAGCGAGTTTGCGGCGTGGTTCATCCATCTGGAGGCGAGTGCGGCTGGTAAGCCACACTGATGGAATACCTCTATGATCGAGCGTGGCTGCGAATTCATCGAGGCCAGGGACGATGTGTCCATGGACTGGAATCAGGTCGTCTATCGCAATGTACAAAATGTAAGAAGTTTGATGCAAGCAGTTCTCCGCAATGCCTGGTTCCATCTTAGCGGAGATTCCATGCCAAGCGGCCAGTCCTTGCAAGAATCGGAGAGGTCACTTTGGGAATGATAGGTTGGAAAAAACAAAGCGGGCAGGAATTCCTGCCCGCTTTGTGCCTCTTTTGCCGAAATGGCCGAGGGTTGCTCTGTATATTTACTTTCCAGAGGTGGTGGAGGGGCTTGCCGGCTGCGCATTCGCTTTGGGAATGCTGACGTAGCCGCTGATTTTATTCTTTCCGACCTTGTTGACGACGATTTCTTCAGGCAGACGAGTTCCAGAGGTGTAGAAGAAGATAGGCTCGTTCAGTGCGCGGTTCTTCTTCTCGAAGCGCTTGTCGTCCACGGTCATGGCGATATTGACCTGGTTCTTTTTCTCGTTTACGCCCTTGAGTTCAACGGTGATGTTGCCAACCTTTTGGGGCTTGTTCTTGCCATCAATACTGAATTCGACGTAGTCGCGCTCGCCGAGGCGGCGGAGCTGGTCGATTTCATCATGGTTGCGGGCAATGAGCGTACCCATTTCGCTCTTGGCCATCTTCAGGTCTTCTTTGGTGGAACTGAGGTCGGTGCTGACCGCAGTGACCTTAGTGTCAACGTTCTTGACGTCGTCCGTTCCGGCCTTGGTTGCAAGTTCCGTGTGGACGGAGGTGTCCAGAGCGCTGATCTTCTGAGTCGCCTGGTCGTTCAGCTCGGCGGCTTCTTTACGCGCTTTCCTGAGTTGGCCCTGAGTGATCTTGAGCTTGTCCGTCACAACCTTCAGGTCGCCCTGGAGATCTGAATTCGCCTTCTCATCTTGCGAGAGGCGATCTTTCAATGAGGACATGTCTTGCTGCTCAGCCTGTTGGGCGGACTTGACTTCCGTGGAAACCGCCTGCTGCGTGGAGTCCAGCTTCGACGAGGCGTTCCAGCCAAATGCCAAACCGCCAATCGCGACCAAACCTAGTATGATGATCGCCGGCAACTGCCAAGATGAACCGGTTCTTGTTTCGATGATGTGTTCCTCTGACATAGGAATTCTTTTCTCCTCACCCTTATTTGGGCGAACGATTTGAATTTGTAATCGGCCCGTAACAGAAAAGATGCAAGTGATGCGCCAAATGGCGGCGGATGAAGAAGGAGCGAATGTCGCCGTAAATCGATGAATAAGTGCGGGTTGCCTGAAGAGGCGGGAGGTCACCGAAGAGGAGACCCGGTACTAGTCCTTGCAATCTTTACGCAACGAATGCCCATTTCGGAGTTTCTTACGTTTCAGATCGGCTTGTGACAGATCAACTCCGAAAGACTTAAGATCGAAGGCCAGTTGAGTTGGAGAGTGGAACTGGATTCCTCCCAGGCCGAGGCGTTGCGCGGCTTCGACAAAGGCTGCAATGTCATCAATATAAAGGGCTTCTTCGGCGCGAACTTTGAGTGCGCGAAGCGCCTCACGGTAAATCACGGGGTTGGGTTTGCTGGCCCCTACGGCACAGGAATAGATGCGAACCGGGAAGAAAGCAAAAAAAGTGTAGTTGGCTTCCATGTGGCTGACGTGGATGGGGTCGGTATTGGAGAGAAGGGCGAGACGGTAGCGTTTGGAAAGTGCCTCGAAGAAGGTGACTTGGTGGATGGGGACGGGATCGAGAGCACGATTCCAGACTTCTGTGAATTGCTCGAAGGTGAGGTTACCGCCAAGGCGCTCATTCAGGTGGAAATACCAGTCCCGGGCCCGAATGCGGCCTTCTTGCCAGTCTGGCCAGCGGGGATCCTTTTCGATGGCAGACCACAGCTCGGAAGGGGAGAGAGAGGTACCTGAAGCAAGCCCCTGCATGGCGCGGGCAACGTCCACGCGGACAAGGACGCGGCCGATATCAAAGATGATGGCACGAAGTTTCGGGGCGGGCATGCGCTTATTTAGCCTTCTGGTTAAATACGACACTCCCGGAGGCGGTGCCCGAGGCCCTCCTGGAACGAAGCACGCCGATGATGGCTGGAAGTATAGAGAGGACGGCGACCACGGCAATCACATAGTGAATGTACTGCCCAATGTTGGGGATGAAATGCCCAAGCGAGTATCCGCCAAGGATGGTGGCGGCAACCCACAGAGTGCCGCCGAAAAAATCAAAAAGGAGATAGCGCGCATACGGCATCTTTGCGGCGCCCGCGACGGGCGGACAAAACGTTCGAACGATGGGGACGAATCGGGCGAGAATCACGGCGCGGCCACCGTATTTTTCGTAGAAGTCGTGGGCGCGCTGGAGATGGCTGCGGCGGAAGAAAAAGGAATTTTCGCGGCGGTAGAGGGCTGTTCCAGCGGAACGTCCAATCCAGTAGCCAACCTGATCGCCGGCGATAGCGCAAAGCATGACTGGCCAGAGAAGCCACTTGAGGGGGATGACGCCCGCGTAGGAAAAGATCCCGGCGGTGATGAGAAGCGAGTCACCGGGAAGAAAAAATCCCACAAAGAAGCCGGTTTCGATGAAGACGATGGTGCAAATGAGAGGAGCGCCTCCTGAGCGGATTAGCTCTCGGAGTCCCTCGGGGCTGTATAGCGAATGGAGAAAGTGGAGGATGGATTGGAACAAGCGGAACGGTCCCTCGATCGGTCTATTTGAGAAACAGGCACTGGGACGAGCGTACGAGACCGCAGCGTCGTAAAAGCACCCAATCCAATACGGTAACAGAAAACGCCGATGTCTTCTCCGCATTCATACCAGAGGATGACGGATGTGATTACGGCCGCGAGCAGAGCAGCAAGACGAATCATCGGGATGCCTCCGCGAGCCAAAGATGGCTTTGGGCTTCGGCTTCAAGCCGTGCTTCAAATGCGGAAGGCGATTCCTGAGCGGGGTTTAGCAGCTTCTGGATACGGGGAAGTGCGCGGCGAGCGGCTGCGGCGCCGGCTTCGATGGCCTCATCGGCGCGATCGAAATCGTCCCAGGCAAGCGACTGTACATCGGGGCGGAGAACCAAGTCCGCATAACGTTCCCAGACTTCGAGTTGATGCTTCTGCGCGGCGTTAACGGCGCGGCAGACGACCTGAAAGATGTTCGATGGAGCGCCGCGGGCGCCGTCGCCGACACCGACGGAAACACCGACGACGTGCGTCGCGCCAAGCTCACGAGCGGCGCGCGTGGGAACAGGTGCGACAAGACCGCCGTCAGCAAGGCAGCGTGTTCCAATTTCCACGGGTTCGAACAAGCCCGGGAAAGCACAGCTCGCGCGGATCGCCTCAGAGAGATTTCCATGAGTGAAGACTACGGGTTCGCCGTTTGCAAGATCCGTTGCCACTACAGCCATCGGGATACGGAGATCCTCGAAGCGCCGCGATTCGAAAACTTGCTCGATCAGGTCACCCAGCCGGTGATTACTGGCGAGTCCCAGGCGAGAAACGCGCCAACGGGCGATATCGCGAAAACGAATCGTGCGGCAGGTGGCAAGGATGCGCGCGATGGGCGCGCCGCTGGCATAAGCCGCTCCGAGAATGCTGCCGACACTCGTGCCTGCAATATAAGAGACGGGAATGTGATTCTGCTCGAGGACCTGAAGCACGCCGAGATGCGCGAATCCACGCGAAAATCCGCCGCCCAAAGCCAGGCCCAGAGCTGTTCGTTCGGACGAGGCTACTGGCCTGATATTCAGTGACGAATGATCGGCAAGCGTCATGCCAGTGAGGATGCCATGCACATCCTGGCTGTGAAATGGGCCGCGCGTTCAAAAAAACAGTACGAGCGTACTTGTGAGCCGAATTGGGGCAAGTCCTTACTCTGGAAACAAACAGTACCATCTTACTAGACTAGTACCCTCTCTGTACCATTGTCCGCAGAGGCTCGCTCAGCGATTCTGTGCACGTCAGCGAGGCCCGAACATCTGCAGGAGGGGGAATGGACAACGCATACGAAACATGGGTTGGACAGCCTGTCGTACTGCAAGTGGCGCTAGGCGATATTAAGGTGCCGCTGCGAGGAACGCTGCTAAGGGATGGCAACGAAACAGTTCGCATGAGGATTGGTGAAGGCTGGGATGTGGATATCTATAAAACGATGATCCTGGCCGTTGAGCAGGACGTGATGGCGTTACTTCCCGCGTGAGGAGGAACGATGAATAGCCAAGTGCCAAAGTACGTGACACAAGGACGAGCGGCGTTGTTGCTTGGAATTTCTGAATCCGAACTCTCTCACCTTTCGCGGGAGTCTGGATTGGGACACAAAGAGTGCGCGGGAGACCAGGAAGAGACGTTTTTCACCTATGAAGAGCTGAGAAAGATTTGTGTGCTGACCGTGCACCAAGTGAACTAAGAGACCATCGAGTTTCCTCCGGCCCCCCTCAGCAGTAACCCCCACCCCGGGTCGCTCCCCCCAGCGGCCCGGGGTTTTTTTTCCCCCCTCTGATTTGCGGGTTTGAACAAGGACAGCGCGCCGTCATTTTTCCGTGACTGCGGGCCACCTTTCGTGCCTGGCCAAGATTTCCTTTGACACGGCAGGCTTAGGGAAAGAGACTTAGCGCCGCAAAGTCAGCGGGGGCAGAAAAATGGGGCAGAGGCCATTTCGGAGAGCGCGGGAGGAGGCCATCGCGGTTATTTTTGTCGCCCTCGCAGCGAGTTATGCAGTCGCGACAGGAATAGCG
Source organism: uncultured Acidobacteriota bacterium (assembly GCA_963718945.1). Taxonomy (GTDB): domain Bacteria; phylum Acidobacteriota; class Terriglobia; order Acidiferrales; family UBA7541; genus Acidiferrum. Next base: position 192,904 of record CAVRAJ010000008.1, read on the forward strand.
GCTGACGGTGGAAAATACGATGTTGTGATCGCCAACGGCCATGTCATGGACCCGGAGTCGGGGCTGGACGCAGTGCGCAATGTGGGAATTAGCGGCGGGAAGATTCGAGCGATTTCCGCGAATTCGCTGCAAGGAAAGACGGTTCTAAATGCGAAGGGTCTCATTGTTGCGCCGGGATTCATCGACATGCACGAACATGGGCAAGAGCCGAGGAATTATCAATTCCAGGCGCACGATGGAGTAACCAGTTCGCTCGAACTTGAAGCGGGTACGGCTGACGTCGCCGGCTGGTATGCCGATCGGGAAGGGAAGTCGCTGATCAATTTTGGGGTGAGCATCGGACATATACCGGTGCGCATGAAAGTGATGCACGATCCGGGAACGTTTCTGCCGACTGGCGATGCGGCACACCGCGAGGCAACCCCCGAGGAACTCGCGGAGATCCGCGCGGACATGGAGAGAGGGTTTCGCGAAGGTGCGCTGGCCGAGGGAATGGGGGTGAATTATACGGCTGGCGCCACGCACTGGGAAATTGTGGAAATGTTCAGGATCGCGGCGCGATACCACGCATCCGTGCACGTGCATTTGCGATATGCCGGATTGAAAGAGCCCGCAACAGGACTCGCGGGGCTTGAGGAAGTGCTTGCTGCTGCGGCCGCAACCGGAGCACCGCTGCACGTCGTACATATCACGAGCATGGGCTTGAAATACACGCCGGAATTAATCTCGATGGTGGAAGGCGCGCAACGCCAAGGGCTCGATGTGACGACGGAGTGCTATCCGTATACCGCTGGAAGCACGGCGTTGCAGTCGGCGATTTTCGATCCCGGCTGGCAGGAAAGCATGGGGATAACGTATAAAGACATACAGTGGACAGACACCGGCGAAAGGCTGACCGAGGAAACGTTTGAGAAATACAGGAAGGCCGGGGGAATTGTGGTTATCCATTCGATTCCGGAAGCGGCGGCGCGAGCGGCCGTGGCCAACCCCATCGTGATGATTGCCAGCGACGGCATGCCACTTACGGGATCCAAAGTGCACCCGCGCGGACAAGGAACGTACTCGAGAGTTCTGGGACACTATGTGAGAGAAGAGAAAGCGCTCGACTTGATGACGGCGCTGCGGAAAATGACGCTGATGCCGGCGCAGCGGCTGCAAAAAAGAGCGCCGGTATTCAAGAATAAAGGGCGGATTCGAGTTGGAGCCGATGCTGATATAACCGTCTTTGATCCGGAGCGGATCATCGACAAAGCCACGTATGAGAAGCCGTTGCAATATTCGGAAGGCATAGAGTTTGTGCTCGTAAACGGAGAGGCAGTTTTGAAGGATGGCCAGCTTGTGGAAGGAGTGTTTCCGGGACGAGCGGCGCGCGCTCCCCTTTCTGAGTGAGGAATGGCGCGGGTGGATGAGCAGCGCACCCTATGTTAACATTTCTAAGTTGCGCGCCCGTAGCTCAGTTGGATAGAGCGTCTGGCTACGAACCAGAAGGTCGGGAGTTCGAGTCCCCCCGGGCGCGCCATTTCCTCTTTATTGCTCTCCCCAGGACCAAGTTGAAGGACACTCACTAAGCCGAATATGACTGGCGAGAAAATCATCGCGGAAAAGTATCGCGCAAAGTTTGGAGTGAGTCCGCACGTTTATCGCGCGCCAGGACGCGTAAATCTGATCGGGGAGCACACCGACTATAACGATGGATTCGTGATGCCCGCGGCCATTGGATTTTACTGTTGGGTTGCGGTGAGCCCGCGGCAAGATAGCAAGCTGGTGGTGTCCTCCGAGGAGTTTCCAGAGCAGGCTGAAGTGGAACTTTCCTCTCAGATGCCCCAGCCGTCGCACACGTGGAGCGACTATTCGGTTGGAGTCGCCGCACAGCTTGTGAAGGCGGGCTTCCGGCTGCGCGGAGCGAATTTGCTGGTCCACGGAGAAGTGCCGATCGGCGCCGGACTCAGTTCTTCTGCATCGATTGAAGTGGCCACCGCGCTTGCTCTCGCGGAAGAATCAGGCCTCTCGATTGACCGGCCCCATCTGGCCCGCATCTGCCAGCAGGCGGAAAACGAATTCGTCGGAATGCGCTGCGGGATCATGGACCAGTTTATTTCGCTGCATGGCCGCGCGAATCATGCGCTGATGCTCGATTGCCGGTCTTTGGATTATGAACTGGTGCCGATTCCAGAATCGGTCAAACTAGTCATCTGCAATACCGGGGTGAAGCACAATCTTGCGGGGGGAGAATACAATCGCCGGCGAGAAGAGTGCGAAGAGGCAGTGCGTTCCCTGGCAAAAGCCATGCCGAACATTCGTGCGCTTCGGGACGTGAGCCGGGAACAACTCGAAGAACATCGCGGCCTTCTGTCGGGTGTCCTGTATAAACGCGCGAAACACATCGTGACGGAAAATGAGAGGGTATTGAGTAGCGTTCATGCGCTGCGAGCGGGAGACTTACTCCAATTTGGCGAATATATGGCGGAATCGCACGTGAGCCTGCGCGATTTTTTTGAAGTTAGCTGCGCCGAGTTGGATTTAATGGTTGATCTGGCCAGACGTGAGCCTGGTGTCTACGGAGCGCGAATGACCGGAGGAGGCTTTGGGGGAGCTACCATCAACCTCGTGGAAGCCCGTCACGCGGCGGCTTTTGCGGAGAGCGTGGCGAAGGGCTATCAAAAGGAAACAGGGATCGCGGCCGTGGTTTATATTTGCATGCCGGCCGACGGGGCGAGCCTGGTTGAGTCGCCTGAAATGGCGGGATAGACCAAGCAAAATATGCATGAGACAGATTTGCGCACGACGCCGCACCGCCGCTGGAATCCCCTCTTGCGGGAATGGGTGCTTGTTTCGCCACATCGCACGCAGCGGCCGTGGCTTGGAAAAGTCGAAAAGATCGCGCCGCCGCCGATTGTTAAGTACGATCCGGAATGTTACTTGTGTCCGGGGAATGCGCGGGCGCAAGGGTTGCGGAACCCCGTGTACGCCGAGACATTTGTGTTCGACAACGATTATCCCGCCCTGCTGCCGAATGTCTCCGCCAGCAGGATGGAACAAGGCGAGTTAATACGGGCGCGTGTTGAGAAAGGGATTTGCCGTGTGGTGTGTTTTTCTCCGCGCCACGACTTGACCGTGCCGCGCATGCAGGGGGCTGAAGTGCGGCGAGTCGTTGAGGTGTGGACGGAACAGTACCAGGAACTGGGCGAGATTCCGTGGGTGAAGCACGTACAAATCTTCGAAAATCGCGGCGTGCTGATGGGCGCGAGCAATCCGCATCCGCATTGCCAGATCTGGGCCAATGAAGAATTGCCGAACATTCCGTCGAAGGAACAAGCCGCGATGCGCGAGTTCCTGGAAGTCAATGAGAAGTGCATGCTGTGCGAATACTTGCGGCTGGAAATCGAGGACGGTGAGCGCATAGTTTGTGAAAATGACGGTTTTGTGGCGCTCGTGCCTTACTGGGCGGTGTGGCCTTTCGAAACGATGATTTTGAGCCGCCGCCACATGGCCAGCCTCGCGGCTTTGGACGACACGGAGCCGAGAGATCTCGCCGACATCCTCCAAAGGCTTACCGTTCGCTACGACAATCTATTCGAGACAGCCTTCCCTTATTCGATGGGATTCCATCAAGAGCCCACGGACGGCGAGAGTTATCCGGAGTTCCATTTTCACGCGCATTATTTTCCGCCGCTGCTGCGATCCGCCACGGTGCAGAAATTCATGGTGGGATACGAACTGCTTGCCGGCCCACAACGCGATATCACGCCGGAAGGCGCCGCGGCGAGATTGAGAAACCTGGCCGAAACGCACTATCTCGATGCTCACTGAAACGGCGTAGAGTGCAGTTCTGCCGAATATGACGATTGATTCGCACCAGCATTTCTGGAGATATGATGCGGCACGCGATGCCTGGATCACGGCCGCGATGTCTCTGCTGAAACGCGATTTTCTGCCGGAGGAGTTGGAGCACGAGTGCGATGCGAATGGCATCGATGGCTCGATTGCAGTCCAGGCGGATCAATCCGAGGAGGAAACATTGTTTCTCCTGGAACTGGCTGGGCGCAACAAGCGCGTTGTTGGCGTAGTAGGCTGGGTCGATCTTCGCTCGCCACGGATCGAGGAAAGGCTGCAACACTTATCGAGGTTCAAAAAGCTTTGCGGATTCCGACACGTCGCTCAGGCGGAACCCGACGATCGTTTCCTTGTCGGAAGCGATTTTCTGCGCGGCGTTGCGCACTTGCCCGAATTGGGCTTCACGTACGATATTCTCGTTTACCCAAAACAACTGCCTGCGGTTATCGAACTCGTTTCGCGTTTTCCAGAACAGAGATTCGTCGTGGATCATTTGGCGAAGCCGGAGATCAAAACTGGCAGGCGCGAGCCTTGGGCCGCACATATACGGACGCTGGGGCAAAATAAGAATGTATTTTGCAAAGTTTCGGGGCTGGTGACCGAGGCAGATTGGTTACGCTGGAAGCCCGAAGATATTCGGCCTTACCTGGACGTCGTGTTCGAAGCATTTGGCTCGGAACGGTTGATGTTCGGTTCCGATTGGCCGGTGTGCTTGCTGGCGGCGAGTTACCGGCAGGTGAAACAACTTATCGAGACCTACGTGCAGGCTCTTTCGACCACGCAAAAGAAAGACATTTTTGGCGGCAACGCCGTTCGTTTTTATGGTTTGAAGGCGGTTCCTCATGGACTTGCAGCTTAGAGACAAAATTGTCCTGATTACTGGAGGCGCCAAAGGAATCGGCGAGGCGATCTCGCGAGGATGCGTTTGCGAAGGAGCCATTCCCGTTTTTGCCGACAAGGACGTCGAAGCTGGGAAGAAACTGGATGCGGAACTGCGAAATGCCGGCGCAACCTGCCGGTTCATTTGCACGGACATCTTGCCTGTGGAGAGTTGTCGCGCGATTGTCGAGCAAACGCTCGCGGAATTCGGGCGGCTCGACGTTTTGGTCAACAATGTCGGTGCAAATGACAACGTTGGGCTTGAGAGCGGCAGCCCCGAGAAATATGTGAGTTCTCTGCGGCTCAATCTTTTTCACTACTACAACATGGCCCATTTCGCGCTGCCCGCTCTCAAGAAGTCGCAAGGTTGCATTTTGAACATTGCGTCGAAAGTTGCCGTCACCGGGCAGGGCGGCACCTCAGGCTATGCTTCCGCGAAAGGCGCGATTCTATCTCTTACGCGAGACTGGGCCGCGGAATTACTTCCTTGTGGCATCCGTGTGAATGCTTTGATTCCCGCCGAGGTCAGCACGCCGCTCTACAAGCAGTGGGTCAGCACATTTCCGAATCCCGAAGAAAAACTCGCGCACATCGTCTCGAAGATACCGCTGGGGAAGCGCATGACGCAGCCGCAAGAAATCGCTGCCATGGTGCTGTTTCTCATTTCATCGCAGGCTTCGCACATTACCGGCCAGCACGTTTTCGTCAACGGCGGTTACACTCACCTCGATCGCGCTTTGACGTAAGGGAGCCAATGATTCAGTCATCCGCGCCACTCACCGAGCGAAAATACCTCTTGCCGTTCATTTTGGTCACCAGCCTGTTCTTTCTCTGGTCGATCGGAGTCAACTTAAACGACGTTTTGATTCCACACCTCAAGAAAGCCTTTGACCTTACGGATTTTCAATCTTCGTTTATTCAGGTGGCTTTCTTTGGCGGGTATTTTCTTGCGGCTCTTCCTGCCGGCTGGTTGATGGAGAAGATCGGGTACAGGAAAGGAATCCTGGTCGGCTTGCTGATCTGTTCAGCGGGAACGCTGTTGTTTCTCCCCGCGGCAAGCTCGAGGCAGTACGTATTCTTTTTGGTCGCTCTGTTCGTGATGTCGTGCGGACAGTCTTTTCTGGAAGTCGGGGCCAATCCCTACGTGACGGTGCTGGGTCCTGTGGAAAGCTCGGAACGCCGGCTTAATTTCGCGCAGTCCTTCAACGCAGTAGGTGCGGCGCTCGTGCCAACACTGGGAGCGGCATTCATTCTTTCTGGGGTCGAGCACACCGCCGCGCAAAGGGCAGCTATGAGCCCACAAGAAGTGCAGGCCTACATTGCGTCGGAAGCGAACATGGTGAAGCTGCCGTATCTAGTGATCACCGCCATTTTTTTGCTGGTTGCATTGCTTATATATTTTGCTCATCTTCCAGAGGTTGCTGCAAAGCAGAGCGGAGACGCCGCGAATGGCCCGAGTAAAGGTCTCAGTAAGGTGCTGGCGTATCCGCACTTGATTAAGGGCGTGATCGCGCAATTTTTCTATGTGGGAGCCCAAGTGGGAATCGGAAGCTTCGTGATCCGGTTCGCGAAGCATGCCATGCCGCAAACGCTTGATAACATGGCTGCGTGGGGCTTGCGATTTCTCACTGGACACCAGGGCGAAAAGGCGACCTTTGTGGCGCACCTCATTCCAGACAGTCCGGAAAAAATGGCCGCCATCTTCCTCGTGGCGCATCAAACGGGTTTCATGATCGGCAGATTTTCCGGCTCGTGGATGATGAAGCGCATTCAACCCTCCCGGCTGCTTTCCATTTTCGGGCTTGGCGCCGTGATTTGCGTCTTGATCGGGATTGGCGCTTCCGGCCTCGCGGCGGTGTTCGCCATCGTCCTAGTCGGTTTCTTCAATTCCATCATGTTCCCGACGATTTTTGCCCTCAGCCTGAAGAACCTGGGAAATCTGACCAAACGAGGCTCGTCGCTGCTGGTTATGTCCATTATCGGTGGCGCGTTGATTCCGGCGGCGATGGGGAAAATCTCGGACGTAACCAATATTCAAAGAGCGTTCGTGGTGCCTTTGATTTGCTATCTCTATGTAATTTATTTCGCGGTGAGCGGATATAAGCCAAGCACAGCATTGGCGGCTACTGAATCCGTGGCCATCGCCGAGGCAAAATGAACAGACGCTATTGTCTGACGCTGGACTTGAAGGACGGCCCCGCGCTTATCGCCGAATACAAACGTTATCACGAGAAAATCTGGCCGGAGATCACGCAGAGCATAAAGACATCCGGCATCGAAGACATGGAGATCTATCTACTCGGTACGCGCATGTTTATGATCATGGAAGTGAACGAGCACTTTTCCTTTGAGGCTAAAGCGAATGCCGATCGCGAAAATCCGAAGGTACGCGAATGGGAAGAGCTGATGTGGACATTTCAACAGCCGCTTCCCGAGGCCAAGGCCGGCGAAAAGTGGCTTTTGATGGAAAAAGTTTTCAAGCTTGAAACGTAAGCGCCAAGGGCCGATCATTCGTGGGCTCGTTCGCGCACGAAGTTCTCTGTCGGAAGTTTTTCTCGAAGGAGGCTGATGCCATGGGACCAAATCGCATTCCGCGACGTGAATGGCTGTTGGGCACGAGCGCCTCGCTCGTCACGCTCGCTGCTTCATCCCGCAGCGCGGCGGCGTTGGGACAGCCGGGACTGCCTGCGGTGCAGCCGCAAGCCGCTTCCGGTGCGGAGGACGCAGATCGCATTCGCCGGATGAAATGGTGGCACGAAGCGCGCTTTGGCATGTTCATTCATTGGGGGCTGTACAGCGTCCTGGGCCGGCATGAATGGGTGATGGAGGAAGAAGGCATCCCAGTGCGTGAATATGAGCTGCTGGCGAAACGCTTCAAACCGCAGCCGAACGCCGCCCGTGCCTGGGCTAAGCTAGCCAAAAAAGCGGGCCAGAAATATATGGTGATGACCACGAAGCATCACGAGGGCTTCTGCAATTTCGATACAAAGCTCACCAACTATTGCGCGCCGAAGCAAGGCCCAGGCCGCGATCTCGTGAGGGAGTATGTGGAAGCAGCGCGAGCTGAAGGCATGCACGTCGGCTTTTATTATTCGCTGATGGATTGGCATCATCCGGACGGGGCACGCTGCGCCACGGACCCGGAAGCGCGCAAACGATTCGTCGAATACACCCATGGCCTTATCCGCGAACTGATGACGAATTACGGAAAAATCGATGTGCTCTGGTACGACGTGGACTGGCCACTCGATGCCGCTGGCTGGGATTCAGAGCGCATGAATAAGATGGTTTTCGAACTGCAGCCGGACATCATCGTGGACAATCGCAACGGTCTGCCGGGCGATTTTTCGACGCCGGAACAGGAGATCGTGGCGGAGAAGGGAAGCCGATCGTGGGAGAGCTGCATGACGCTCAATGATAGTTGGGGCTACCAGCGCTCCGATGATGACTGGAAGAGCCCGAAAACGGTCATCCGAAACCTGGTCTCGTGTTCGCGGGATGGCGGCAACTATCTCTTGAACATCGGTCCGAAGCCGGACGGATCGATTCCCGAAGAGTCCGTGCGCGTGCTCTCGGAAGTTGGGCAGTGGATGTCGCGCAATGGCGAATCCATTCACACCACGGACCGTTGCCAAGTGCATGCGTCGGAGTTCGCGGGATTTACTCGCCAGGGCAATACGCTTTATATGCATGTGTATTTCTGGCCCGGTGAGACAGTGGCACTGGCGGGATTGATGACGAAAGTAAAGTCCGCGCGCCTTTTTGCTTCCGGCCACGAAGTAAAGTTCGAACAGGATCGCTTCCGAGTCCGGTTCATGGGCTTGCCAAACGAAACGCCGGATCAGCCGCTCACAACGATCGCCATTGAATGCGAATCGGAGCCAACGCAGGACACCATGTTCGTTCGCCGCGAACGGCCGCGCGACGGCATTTAGCCTGCGCGTGCCGAGCGGAGAGAACTCTATTCAGAGACTCGGAGCAGCACTACACCGTGCCCCGGCACGCGTGCTTTGTAATGGCCAGGCAGCATGCCGAGATCCTTGGCGGCCCAAATGTCGCGGGCTTTCACGCTGCCCTTATACCCAAGTTCTCGAAAACTGATTTCAATGGTCTGCGGCCAATCGAACCGGTTGAAAATCCCGACGGCCTTTGAGCCATCCGCCAGCGGCCGCGCCCAAATCTCCTGGGTTCCTTCCGCGTGGACCCGATCCGCTTGCTTGCCCAGTCGGTCCTGATCTATGGCGATGACCTCCTTGTTTGTGAGCAGAGCAATCGTTTCCGGCTTCATCGTGCTCAGATCGTTTCCCGCCAAAAGCGGCGCGGCAAGCAGTACCCAGAGGCTCATGTGCGTCCGGTACTCCTCAAGCTTCATTCCGCCGTTTCCTACTTCCAGCATGTCCGGATCGTTCCAATGGCCCGGTCCTGCGAATTTGGCAAGGCCTGCCTGACCAAACCCAATCTGGGTCATGCTCGAATATTTGTCGGAGATATCGCCCGTTGTTCGCCAGGAGTTTCCACCCACGGAGGCGCCCCAGCGCCACACAGCGTCGGCTCCATACTGGCAGAGGCTGAAGACAATCGGGCGTCCTGTCTTGAGCAGAGCGTTATGCATTTTCGCGTACGCGCCGAGCATCAATTTGTGTGCCGCTTCCGGCGAACCAGCTGTCTTCATTATTTCTTCGAAGCTGCAGAGATCGTACTTCAGGTAATCAATGCCCCATGCCGCGTAGGTCCGCGCATCCTGCTCTTCGTGGCCGTAGCTGCCCGCGAACCCCGCGCAGGTTTTTGATCCGGGCGAGGAATAGATTCCCAATTTTAGCCCTTTGCCGTGGACATAATCCGCCAGCGCCTTCATGTCCGGAAATTTACTGTTGGCGTGAATTACGCCCTGCGCGTCGCGTTCTGCTTCCCAGGTGTCATCGATGTTGATATAGACGTATCCCGCGTCCCGCATTCCGTTGGACACCATCGCATCCGCCTGTGCCCGCACGGTGGCATCATCAATCTTGCCGGCGAAATGATTCCAGCTATTCCATCCCATCGGCGGAGTGGCAGCGACAGGCGGTGTCTGACTCATGCTCGCTGTTCCCATGAGGAGCAACACCAGTGCGAAGGCCGCGAAACGATGGCGCATCACTGAAGTCTTGAGGCCGAAATCGGATTGCATGTTCCCTCTCTCTTTGTGCAGCGTTTCTAGAAAATTCGACTTGCCATGACGATGGATCTCCATTTTCGATTCGATGGCGGCTTATTCTACACAAATTTTGGAGTCAGCTGTGGCCGGCTTCTGACGCAGGCGAATGCCTAAGCCAGTGGGACTCTGCCCAATCGTGGAAAAGGGATGCCCGCCGATTCCCTGCCTGCTTGGCAAGGTTTCAAGACTCTGGGCCTGGTAGTACCTCGGAGTGGTATGTAGGTATATCTACTGTATTGACGCCTTAATGGCCCAAGAGTATCTCTGTCGCCCTCAAGGAGGCTTCCCCAATGGAACACTACTTTATCTGTGAGAACCCCAATTGCCGCTTTGTGCTCGACCGCCGTATAGATGGGAAATCGCCGGATAGCGCGCACCTTCTCTTGAAGAGATGCCCCGCTTGTGGGGGGGATTGGTCGTCTACCTGTCCGACTTGCAGTCTTGCGCTAACCATAAAGTTAGTCGGGGGGCTTCCTCATACCGCCTGCTGCGATCGAAAGCCGCAAGCGAAAGCACGGGCCGCTTAGCCTCAATGCGATTGTCGCCGAGCCATGGCTGAAATCCGGGTGGTTGGGCGGCGATTTCTGGGGTAGATTGTCTTTTGACGGCAGGGTTGTCGCCAACGCGGATAAGGATCGAGGAATGGCCCTGCGGCGCCGGCATTGGCAAGCAGGATTGTCCTGGGCAAATCCGTGCTAATGAAGAGCGCCCAGCTGATAATTCAGCATGGAATACTGCGCATGATAGTCGTACCTGGCGCTGGCTTGTTCGATGCGTGCGGTTGTCTGATTTAACTGCGCTTGCGTGAGCTCGATGATGGAGCTTAATCCGAGGTTGTAGCGCTCCTGCGCCAGATCGAGAGCTTGGTTGGCTGCGGCTAACAGGCGATCCGTGACCGAGAGGCGCTGGAACGCAGCATCCGCACCGAGCCAGGCCGTTTGCACGTCGCGAACGATTTGATTCTGCAAGTCCCGAAGATACTGAGTCTCGGCTTGCGCGCGGGCCGCGGCTTCAGTTTCTCGGGCGCCGTATAGATGTCCATTAAAGAGGGGGATGTTCACATTGAAACCACCGGCCGCGTAGCGCGGGGCCAGGGGGGACTCATTAACGGGAGCAAGTCCAGCCGCTCCTAGAGCTGAGATGGTCGGAAGCTTAAGATCGCGTTCGGCCGTGGCATAACTCTGGGCCGAACCAACCGTGAGGCGCTGGCCAACAAGTTCGGGACGATCCTTGAGGGCCTGTTGAATGAGGGCCGATACATCCGGCGGGGGAGCGGGAGGCAGCGGCTGGTCGGCCAACTGGAAAGTGGTCTGGTCCGAAGAGCCTAAAGCGGCGGCCAGGCGCGCGAAGGCGGAACGCAAGTCATTCTGGGCCTGGATGAAGAGAAGCTGGGCTTGCGCCAGGTTGACATTGGCAAAATTGACATCGAGATCCGACCTGATTTTATTTTTTGCCAGCTCGGTGACCTGGTCGGAAACTAGTTGGCGCGCCTTGACCGTCTCCTGAGCGACGACAAGCACGGTTTGCGCTTTCAGAGCGGCGAAGTAGGACTGGTCCACCTGGAGCAAAACGCTTGCGCGCGTGGTGACAACACTCTCCTGCTGAGCCTGAGCATGCAGGTCCGAGCTCTTGACGAGTTCATGAGTCCGGCCGAAATCCGTGACCATCTGGCTTACAGCGACTCCGTTGGCGTAACGGTCGTAAATAATCGGATTGTTGAGCCCGCCGGCGGCTATACGGCTGGCATTTTCCGCACCGACTCCGGTGAGACTGCCGTAGACCGTTGGATAGTAGGCAGAGCGAGCCTCCGTGACTTGCGCTTTTGCGGCGGAGGCCATGTTCGATGCAGCCTGAATCAACGGGTGATTCTGAATAGCGAGCTGCTCTGCTTGCTGCAGCGTGAGTGTCTGCGCACTTTGGGCCGAGGCCGGCGTTGACGACATCGCCGCGGCAGCGACGAGCACGAGCAGGCGAAGGTGAGCGCTCATTGGGCCTCCACTGACAAGCTTGGCGGCTGTAATTGCACACGGGGCTCGTAGACCAACAGATAGGCGGCGGGGACCAGGAAAATTGTCAGAGCCACGGAAACAATCAAACCTCCAATGATCGCGCGAGCCAGGGGGGCGTATTGCTCGCTGCCCGTCCCCAGCTTCAAGGCCAGGGGTATCAGGCCGATGATGGTCGCAAACGAGGTCATCAGAATGGGACGCAGGCGAATCCGACACGCCGAGATGATGGAATCCCGGACGGGCATTCCGCCTTGCTCCAGACGGTGGGAAAATTCGACGATTAAAATGCTGTTCGAGACGACGATTCCGACCATCATGATAACGCCCATTAGCGACATGACGTTGAGCGTCGTCCCGGTAAGAAGCAGCGTCAGCAGAACGCCCATAATACCGGTCGGCACCGCGAGCAAGATAAGAACCGGATCCAGGAATGATCGGAACTGCGCTACCAGGATGAGATAGAGAAGCACTAGCGAGAGCGAGAGACCGAGTCCGAAGCTCCGAAACGAAGCTTCCATTCCTTGCACCATGCCGCGCAGATTAACTCGAATACCCTCCGGCACTTTCGTTGCAGCCACGATCTTTCGAAGGGCGCTGGCCACACTGCCGAGATCTTCGGTTGCCGGATTTACATAGACGTCAAACGCCCTTTGAATCTGGTAGTGATCAATTTCCGTCGGCGCGCTGAATCGGCTGATCTTGCTGACAGCATCGAGTAGCGCCGGGTTTTTCGCTCCCGGCGAACGGAGAGGAATATCGCGGAGATCCGCAAGGCTGCGAACGTCCTGCTCGCGATATTGCACGGTCAGCATGTAATCGTTCCCGGACTTTGGGTCGATCCAATAGCTTGGAGCGATCATGCCGTTCGAAGTCAGCGCGGTGATGACATTATCGACGACTTCCTTTTGGTTCAGTCCGAGTTCGCTTGCGCGCAGCCGATCGATATCCAGATGTAGAGAAGGATAGTCGAGATCTTGCGGAATGTAGACGTCGCTCACATTGGGAATCTTCCGAATCTGCGCCGCCAATTGAGCGGCCACTGAATAATCCGCGGCCATGTTTGAGCCGCTCACCTGGAGGTCGATGGGGGCGGGCAAGCCTTGATTCAAGACCGCATCTACCATGCCCCCGGACTGGAAATACGTGGTCAGTTCCGGCATCTGCTGCTGGATTCTTCTTCGCACCAGGTCCATATACCTGAAACTGCTCTGGTGATGTCCTTCGTTGAGCGCCACTTGAACCGTCGCTGTGTGCGGTCCGGAATTGGACGTGTAAATGGAAGAAAAGCCCGGGATCACACCGATGTTGGAGACGATCAATTTGAGATCTTTCGGATCGACGGTCTTACGAATGATGCTCTCGACCCGTGCAATCTCCTGAGTGGTAACCTCGACGCGCGAGCCCGAAGGCGCTTTCACGTTGATGACAAACTGGCTGGCATCCGTTTGTGGAAAGAACGCAACGCCGAGCAGGGGAAAGAGAGCCAGGCTGAGAAGGAATGCTCCGAGGATACCGCCAACGACTAACTTGGGGCGCGAGAGCGCGTGCCGAACGAGCCGTTCGTAGGCCTCAAGCAAGCGATGGAAGCCCCCGCCGAACCATCGGTTGAAACGTTTCCCCCAGCCGGCGAAGCCCGTGTGCGCGGGCTGTGCGTGCCCTTCGGCGGGGATCGCCTCGGCGCCGGATGCATGCGACACAGACTTGATATAGCGCGCGCAGAACAGCGGCACGACGGTCATGGCCACGACATAGGAAGCAAACAGCGCCAGCACCACAGCCAGAGCAAGCGCCGAAAATAGAAAGCGGCTCACACCGTATAGAAAAGTTACCGGGAAGAAAACAACTGCGCTCGTCAGAGTTGCCGCCAGAACGGCAAGGGAAACTTCCTGCCCTCCCTTTTCCGCAGCCACCTCGGGAGTTTCTCCCAGCTCGAGATGGCGGAAGATGTTTTCGAGCACTATTACGGCGTTGTCGATCAAGCGCGAGAAGACCAGCGCGAGGCCGGCAAGGATCATGGAGTTAATGGAGCTGCCGCCGAAATAGAGGCCAATGATGGCAGCTAGAGCGGAAAGCGGAATCGAAAGAAAGACGGCGACGGTGGCACGCATGCTACCAAGGAAAATCAAGACCATCAGCCCTGTCAACAATAGTCCGACTCCTCCTTCATGAAGGAGCGTCTCAATCGCCGCCTTTACAAACAACGATTGGTCAAATACAACTTTGGGAGAAAGCTGTTTGGGCACGTCCGTTAACTTCGAAACGACGTCTTTGATGCCGTCCACCACCTTGATCGTATTGGTATCGCCGCCTTGCTTCAGGATGGGGAGATAAACCGAGGGCTGGCCGTCCACGCGAACGACATTCGTTTGAATCTGATGGCCGTCTTCCGCATGGCCGATATCTGCAACCGTGACGGAGGCTTGTCCGACGGTTTTTAGCGGCAGAGTGTTGATGCTCTGCACATCCCGGTACTGGCTATTTGTATAAATGTTGTAGTCGTAGGGACCAATCTTCACATCGCCCGCGGGAAGGATGAGGTTGGATTCGTTGACGGCCCGCACCACGTCCATGGGACTCAATTGGTAGGCCTGCAGCTTGTCGGGATCGACGTACACCATGATTTGACGATACTTTCCGCCGAACGGCGGCGGGATCGAAGCTCCGGGTACCGTTGCGATCTGGTTCCGGACCTGGAACTGCCCCAGATCGCGAAGCTCGGTTTCACTTAGCCCTTGCCCTTGCAGCGTGATCAGGCAGACAGGAAGGCTGGAGGCATCGAACTTTTCGACGACCGGAGGCAGAGTGCCGGGAGGCAAACGGCGCAGGTCCGCCATGGAAAGATTCGAAATTTCGTTTACGTCCGAGTCAGCGTCGGTGCCAGGCTGAAAATAAACTTTGATGATACTTACGCCGGGGAGAGATCTTGACTCCATGTGCTCGATGCCGCTGCCGAGAGTAAAGAAGCGCTCGAACCGGCCCGTAATTTCCGTCTCAATCTCCTCGGGGGGCATTCCGTTGTAAAAGGTCGCTACGACGACTTCGGGAAGATTAATGTTGGGAAATAAATCCACAGGCATTCGCACCAGGCTCGTTATCCCCACGACCGCGATGATCAGGCAAATAACGAGGATGAAATAGGGATTTCGAATCGAAAAACCGGACATCAGCTTCCTCCGCCGGCCGAAGTGGGTGCAATCAGCTTCGGCTCAATTGTCATACCAGGACGAAGCTGGCTCCGGTTTCCGACCACGACCTGATCGCCTTCATTCAGCCCGGAAACAATTTCCACCTGGTCGGGCGTCTCAATACCGAGTTGAACGGTGCGCTCTTGAATTTTGTTGTCTTTGTCCACCAGAAATACAGTCACGCGGCTCTCCTCGCGGTTCAGCGCCTGCACGGGTGCGATGAGCACGGCATGGTGCTTCTCAAGGACCAGAGAAGCCTCGGCATACATACCGGGAACAATCTCAAGCTTAGGGTTCGGAACGTCAATTTCCGTGTGCATCGTTCGCGTTGCCATGTCCACCTGACCCGCGATGCGCGCTACTTTGCCTTCGAATGTCTTTTTGAGAGCCGAGACACGCACATCCACAGAGCTGCCCAGCCGGATGTCGGGGACTGCGGACTCGGGCACAGGGATCACTAACCGGAGAAGACTATTTTGAGAGAGATGACACAGCGCTTGATCGCCCTTGTTGGAAGCGGTCCCTGCTGGAAGCAAAGCACCGCCGTAGGCGTCGATTTCGGTCACCACTCCCTCGAACGGGGCTGTGATGCGCGAGTATGCGAACATGGACCGGTCTTTCTCTAGCTGTGCCTTCGCTGCAAGCAGCGCCTGTTGCGCTCCAGCGACGGCGTCTTTGGAACTGGAGACGCCGGCCTTGGCCTCCAGGTCCTTCCCATTCGCGACGTCCACTTCTTCTTGAGCAACGAGTCCTGGGCGTGTTTTCAGGACCGTGGCGATTCGCTGATAGGTGAGGTCGGCAACGGCGAACTTGGACTCAGCTTGGCTCAAGTCTTCTCGCGCACGCCCCAAGTCCTGCTCACTTCGCCCTACAGCCGCTTGGTCCAGTTGAAGTTGCTCCTGAAGCTCCGGGATTTCGAGGACAGCGAGAAGCTGGCCCTCCCGCACATGCGTTCCCCAATCCACATAGAGTTTCTGGATGTAGCCCGAAACTTTTGCGTACACATTGATTTCCTGGAAGGGGAGGAATTCGGAGGCAATCCGCAGATTGCTGGCCAAATCTTGCCGTGACACCTTGACTACGGCCACGTGCTGTGTGTTGGCCGAGTCCTCGGCCTTGGTTGCGCCTATTGATCCGCAGCCCCCAATAAGAGCTGCCGCCAAGAAAAGCAGCCCTATCGATGTGTGGTTCTTTGCCTGGCGTTCCCTCCAGCTCCGAGACCGCACCGTTGCCCTCGTCCTCGTGTGATCCCTCAGGATTAAGTTCGAACGTGCTGATAGCCGCTCATCCCGTTTCATGATTTCAGACCCGGCTCTTGGATTGCCTTGCGAAGCTTTTCGAGAGAGAAGTCACCGGCACGGCATAAGCCAATCAATCTCTGCCTACTCTGCTGGATTTCGTGTGCCGCAGCTGGAACACTTTCTGCAATTTCCAAGGGGATCGTCTGAACACCATGCCGGTCACCATGTATCAGGTCCCCAGGACGAATCTTTAATCCGCCTACCTCGACCGGACTTCCAAAATCGAAGACGTGAGCGTATGCATGGGAGACCGAGACGCTGCCGGCAAACATCTGGAGTCGAGTCAACTCGACATTGTCAAGATCCCGCACCGATCCGTTTGTCACCATTCCAACGCATCCCAACGCAAGAAGTATGTTGGCATTCACTTCGCCGATGAACGCTCCCAATCCAGCAGGCTTGTCCACGTCTTCGATCACCACAACACGGGGAGAGGGGATGCTAAGAATATGGTTCCACCAATCGGTCCGTTCATAGTAGTAGCCATGGCCCACCATCGGAGGACTCATACTTCGGATCCTTGCCGTTGCAGCATAGCCAACCGTGGGCAGGCGATCCTTGAAAATACAATGCAGGCTGGAATCGGCGAAGCCTGAGTTCGGCAATCGCACCTGGAATGTTTCAATCGCACTTGCAACGATGCACGTGCTGAGCCGGCGCAATTGCTCAAGATTGGCGGGACTCAATCCTTGCTCCTTCATGCGATTCTCCCGGAGTCAGAACTCTGCTCAGATCCATCCAAGCAGAAGTGGGCCTTGGCCGAATGGATAGCCGACCAGCGTTGATGCCTGCTCGCCATGACCGCGATTTTTTGGTTCGTAATGCCTCCCTGGCAATAGCTCGGCTGCGGATTAGGGACAACGCCTGCTCTGCCAAACCGAACCCGGCATTGGATTCCTGATAGGAGGCGGGGAGGTCACGGTGCAACGCATTATCCCCACTCACGCCGCAAAATGTCTAGCGCGCAAGCCCACCCTTAGGTAGCAGTTCTAATTCCAACTCATCAAGGAATCTCCGCGATCTTGATCACCCTGCTCGTGACCAGGCAGAGAAAGGATTGAGCGAGAAAAGCATGCGTCTAATGCCCAGAAAAAGAGGCCTTTAGCTCTCGAAGGGGGCTCTTAAAGAAGGTTTCCGGCCGTTTGTCCGGACGAATTGTCGGTCACACCCTCGATCTGAAGCCCCATGAACTGTTCGCTTTTTGCACGATTTTTGTGCTGATTCTGCGCAACCCACTTAAGGCCTCGGGATACCTACTGATTAGGGGTCCCATATTATTTCTTGGCTGATAAATTCCAAGAACTGTTGTTCGCCTTCTTTACAAAATGTGTTCTCGTTCTGCCCACTATCGATGGCGTCAGACCTCTCTACTTCCCGGGCTCCCTTTTTGCTGAAGAATTGCAACGACTTAGCCCAAAGACGAATCTTCCCCAAAAGTGGAACCACGGTTGCAGCAGGTATGGCCGCACCATCGTTTTTCGTTTGGTTTTTCGAGGAAATAGAAAATGGGGAACAGGGCGCACCTGTAGAGTCCACGTGTAAAGGATATTTCGGTACACCCTGCAACGCCTAACACTTCCGTTTCTTGCATAAGTAGCGAATCGGAGCCGGCATGAACGTCCTTACGATGGCGGGGTACGAGTGCCCTGTGTTGGATCTCAGGCTCATAGGAGGACGGGATGCAACCTGTTGACAGAAAAGATATCGAGTTTTTTGGCGGCGCCAGTCGCCAGCTACGTGAATTCGTTCTGGAAAGCATCCATCGAAGCTGGCACTTCGCCCAAGCCGCCGGCCCCCAAATCTCCATGATCGCCGGCGATCACTCGAGGCAGCCGTAATTCAAAGCTCTCAACGCAACAACGCGACGATGGAATTGCTATGATGGATCGATTGGAAAGGGATGACACGCTGGTGTCGAGACTCCCGCTCTCGAAACTGAGTTTCCGCTGGCAGATCACGCTTTTAGGGACACTCGTCTTCGTTCTCTTACTCTCCGTTCTGTTTGCCGCGTTTGCGACCCTGCGATATACGAAATCCGCCGTTCTAAGTGGCGAGAAGAAACAGCTCATCGCGACCACGCAAAATTTGGCGCGCGAGTACGACGATAAAGCGGAATTCTCGCGCCTGAACAAGGAATTGCCGCCTTTGAACAATCCTACGGCAGCATCGTCGCGCGAGGTTCTCACACTCCTAAGCAGGGTGGTGTTGCAGAATGTCGAGGGCGTCAAGGGCGGGTTCTATGCCACGGCCGGGGACACGCTGCTCGAAGACTCCCCGACCCTCACGGATGGTTCGCCCGCCAATTCGACATCCGAGGACACGCCCGCGGACCAGCGCGCGGACATCCTGGACGTTGCTAAGGGTGCCGTGGAGACCCGTCAGCCATCGGAGCGGATCCTTTCCAACACTTCCAACATTGTCTTAATCGAGGCGGTCCCTATTCTCGACGGTTATTCTGTTGTTGGCAGCGCGTGGACCATCAAGCGGCTTAGTGTTCTCCCCGGAGAGAATCGATTCCGGGCTTATCTGATAACTGTTGGTCTGGGCATCGCGGCTCTCGCCAGCGTTCTATTGACTCTATTGGTGATTCACAACTTGCAGGGTGGCGTTCGAAAAATCGAAAGCGGATTGCGGGGACTAGAACAAAACCTGGCCGCACAGATCGATTCCGAAAGCGATCCGGAAGAGATTCAGCGAATCGCCCACGCGATCAACCGCTTGGGAGTTGCTTTGAAGGGAAACATCGAGCGCGAAAAGCAGATTGAGGGCCAGCTAAGGCACGCGGAACGGCTTGCCAGCCTGGGCAGGCTTGTCGCAGGAGTGGCCCACGAAGTTCGCAATCCGCTCGCCACGATTCGGCTCAGAGTCCAGATGTGCCGCCGCGACACGGATAACCTGCACGTCAAGGAATCGTGCGCTGTAGCCCTCGAAGAAATTGAACGGCTCAACGGCATGGTAAACCGTTTGCTTAATTTCGCCAGGCCCGTCCAACTTCACTGCGAGCCTGCTGATTTGAGAAACCTGATTGCAGAGCGGATGGACTCGTTTCGCGAATGGGCTCAGCGGC
The DNA here is from genome assembly GCA_963718945.1 of uncultured Acidobacteriota bacterium. Lineage (GTDB taxonomy): Bacteria > Acidobacteriota > Terriglobia > Acidiferrales > UBA7541 > Acidiferrum. The sequence continues at coordinate 212,373 of CAVRAJ010000008.1, forward strand.
GCGGCGTCACGTTTAGCGCGGAATTGCCGCGGAATAATGTCTCAATGCTGCTAGACAAGGATCGCATGGCTCAGGTGTTTGACAATGTCATTCAGAATGCCATTGAAGCGATGTCCGAAGGCGGCGGAACACTCTCCGTGACGCTGGCATCTCCATCCAAGGGGCTAAACGACGGAAGCGGGGTCTGCGTCGAGTTCCGAGATACGGGGAAGGGCATGAAGTCCTCTGTTGTTCGGCAGGTGTTCGATCCGTTTTTCACCACAAAACCGTCGGGGACCGGGCTTGGTCTGTCCATCTGCCACGAACTTGTGCAGGCTCATGGAGGGGAAATTCAAGTGGACAGTGAAGAAGGCCGCGGAACGAGCGTCAGAATCACAATTCCCCCCTCTCACGCCTGAATTTGTAGCCATTTTGTCCGGGAGCTAAAATCCGATGAGCGCCGCGATCCTGATCGTCGACGATGAAGCCAATCTGCGTAAGACGCTTGCCGAGATTCTGAGCGCCCGCGGATACTCCGTCTTAGAGGCGGAGAACGGCGCTATTGCCGTCAATATCTTGCGCGATGCGACGCCGGACCTCATCTTCAGCGATTGGAAGATGCCGCAGATGGGCGGGGAGGAGTTTCTTCAACACCTCCGCGGCGAGCCTCGTTTGGCGTCCATTCCGGTCATTGTGATTACAGCATTTGGTTCCAGCCATAGCGCGATCGAGGCCGTTCGCCTGGGGGCCTACGATTTTGTGACGAAGCCGTTTGACCTCGATGAAATTGTGTTGGCTGCTGAGAGAGCTCTGGATCATTCGTCATTGAATCGGGAAGTCGTCCGCTTGCGTGCGCAAGGAGGGCAGATCTCCGCGGCCGCTGCAGGCAGGCTCATCGGTTCCAGTGGACCCATGCTCGACGTGTTCATCATGATTGGGAAGGTGGCCGGGACGGACTCGACCGTCTTGATCTGCGGGGAATCCGGCACTGGCAAGGAATTAGTGGCCGAAGCCATTCATAGCTACAGCCAGCGCAAGGATAAGCCGTTTGTCGTGGTCAATTGCGCCGCTTTGCCGGACAGTCTCTTGGAAACGGAACTTTTCGGACACGAGCGCGGTGCATTCACCGGAGCGATCGGACGGAAGATGGGACGCTTTGAAATGGCGGAGTGTGGCACTATTTTTCTGGATGAGATTGGAGAGCTATCACCTGGTCTTCAGTCAAAGTTGTTGCGGGTCTTGCAGGAGCGGACGTTCGAACGAGTCGGCGGCACGGAGACGATGCGCGGCAATTTCCGGGTTCTCGCCGCCACCAATCGCGACCTCGAAGCATCCGTCCATGAAAAAGTTTTTCGCGAGGACCTCTTTTACAGATTGAATGTGGTTCGCATTCCTATTCCTCCGCTTCGCGAACGGCGCTCTGACATTGTTCCCCTGGCTGAACATTTTTTGCGGATTTACAGCGAAAAGAACGCGTTGTCGGCTATCGGATTTTCCGACGAAGCGATTCTCATGCTTCAAAACTATTTCTATCCTGGCAATGTCCGGGAACTGGAGAACATGGTGGAACGCGCGGTGCTAATGGCGCGCGGTCGCGTTGTGATGCCAGAGCACCTCCCGGCTAGAGCGCATCGCAATGGCGATCGGGACTCGCAAGAGCTGGAGATCGATCTCTTGTCCCTGCCCTTTCACAAATCCATCGCGGAACTCGAAAAAAGACTGATCGAGAAAGCCCTGAAGGAGTCCGGGGGCAACAAATCCGAGGCTGCAAACAAACTCCAGATCAATCGCCGCCTGCTTTACAACAAGATGGAAGAATACAAGATCAAGGAGTGAGCCCTGCCGCCCCGTATGCCCTCCGAACTTTGCATGGCGGGCCGTGTTGACTGTTTGCGACTGCCCCGGAGTTTAGACCTGAGAAATAAACAGCCGCAGGCGCATCAATACGGAATCTTGCCGGCCCTCGCGGTCCATGCGGTAAATCCGGCGAGCGCTTCCTCGCGCATCATCTGGATTGCCGGGATACGGCGTTGCGAATGCGGTTGTTTGAGCTCATGGTAGATGAACGAATCGTCAAAACCGATTTTGGCCGCATCCTCAGCGGTGTTGGCAAAATAAATCCGAAAAAGCCGCGCCCAATAAATTGCGCCCAGGCACATAGGGCATGGTTCGCACGAAGAGTACAGCTCGCAATCTTTCAATTCGAAAACGCCGAGTTTTTTGCAAGCCTGACGAATCGCCAAGATTTCCGCATGAGCTGTTGGATCGTTGGTCGAAGTTACGCGATTCATATCCTCCGCGACAATCTTGCCCTCTTTCACAATCACCGCGCCGAAGGGGCCGCCTTGCCCGGATTCAACTCCGTCTATCGAGATCTGAATCGCCCGCGTCATGAACGGATTGCTCATCTGTAATCGCTGCCGATCTCTTTCTGAGCTGTCTGCTTTGCCTTACGGGGTGCAAATTGCCACTACGTTTCAAAATTCTCGTTAAGAGCAAGCCAGATACTCGTGCTCGGCCGCAAGTATATGCCCAGAAAACTCCTACCCGGCACTTTTTTCACGGCGCAGCCGAGACAATCGCGGCGGGTTCGCGGCGTCATTTTGTTTCGATCTCTCCGCGGACCTTCGCATAGCCGGGCTTGATGAAATAGACGATGCCGTCGCCATGCAAGTCTTGCGCTTGTTCATACGCGCCTCGTTTGAGAGAGTCTTCAGTCTGCATCACGGCGATGGTGTGGACAAAGCCTTCGAGATGTCGAGGGCGAAACATAGGAAATGGTAGCAGGTGTGGTTACCACCTACCAATAGGTTAGTAGTTTACTGAGAGGGTAATTCGAATAGAGAGGTGCGGATTCGAAGGAAACTGGCGGAAGTCGTGAGGTCTTAGGGAGTTGGGCGAGGATTGATTGGTTTGGTATGGTTGTGGAAATACGTGGAAAAGTCAGAATTGCCACACCCAAAAAACGAGGCAGGTACCCCGCGTCACAAATTCGATTCGAAGATACGGAAGCGTTGTTCAAGTTCCCATTGTTGCCGCGCTTTTTCGCTTTTCTTTAGAAATGCGGCGCAGCGCGCGGAAGGGGACTCCGAGCCCGGCGAATCCAGCGAACAAGCGGCGATGGTGCGGGTGAACTCGTCGGGTGCATTCCATAAACTGGGGCCGAGCAGGAAGCTGTGTTCCAGGCTGGCGCGCACCATGCGTTTGAGGTCGATATATCGAAGATTGTACGTCTGGACAGCACGAACATATTCGTGCGTCAGATCAATGCGCGACACACCTTCATCGTCGGTGGACAGAGCGACGGGAACGCCGAACATGCGGTAGAGCGGAAAAGGATGATGCTTGCCGCTGACGCCGAGGATCACGTCGTTGCTTGTGAGGCTGATTTCCACCATCACGTGCTTTGCGGCCATTTCTCTCAAAAGATCGTGAGGATTATTTTCATACATGATGTCAACGCCGTGGCCGATGCGTTCGGCGTGGGCCACTTCAACGGCCAAGCGAATATGACAACAAAGACCCTCATAGGGGACCAATCCTGGCGCAAGCTCGCCTGCATGCAGACTGATGTGGACCTTGGGATAGCGGCTGTGGAGAAATCCGACGATACGCATGTGTAGCGCGTAATCGGTCATGGCAGTGTAGCCATCCTCGGGCATGACGAGATTGATCCCTACGAAACGGGCGTCGGCCGAGACCAGTTCGAAACACAACAAGCTTTGCGCGAAGACTTGTTCTTTAGGGAATCCGCGCAGGATTTGGCAGAGATAGCGAGTTTGTACACGGCAGGCGGGAACGGCATCCGGTTGGCCACAATGCTCGATCTTCGCGCGCAGAGCTTCCGCCTGGTCGAGACTGGTTTGGGCAAGAGGCACGTCGTCGCGCAACCCGCGAGCTAACAAGTCATCTCGCATATGGCTGAAGTCGTCGCTCCAGGCGATTTCTCTGGAGATCTTCGCGGTGTGGTTGAAGTCTGGAGTGTGCATCAATTCGAGGTACTGTTCATTTTGCGCGGCCGCGCGCGCGGCGACTTCATCGATCCACTCGCCGAGGTGGCGATGGCTGGTGCCGCCGAATTTCGCGAAGGTATCGAAAAAGTGATCGTGGGCCGTGACTCCTGGTGAAGGGACGAAACCGCGCATGGAGAACGCATCGACGAGCGAGTCATATAAATGCTGGTCCTTGAGTGCAACGGAAGCAGGAACCTGGCGATCTCCGCACACGGGTTGTTTTGCCCCGGTGCCCGAGGAGGATGCCGGCCTGGCGAAGGCGAGTTCCGCAGGATCAACACACAACTGATCTTCGGCGGCCGCGCGAATCCAGGATTCGGCATAAATGGCGCCGCTGAGATGATTATGCAGATCGCCGCCTTTCGGCATGCCGAAAAGAAAGCGGCGTAGCTGAAGAGGATTCTGGCGGGCGACCCTGAGATTGAGCTCCGCGCGCCGCTCGGAGCTTGTCTGCGCGGCCACAGGAGCCGAAGGTTTGGATTGGGCGAGGGTGGTCGCAGCGAAGAGTATTGAAAGAATCAGAATGCGAAAAGATCCGCGTAGAGCGCGGTTTCGCCAAGGATCAATTTCTGAGCTTTTCATTCGCTTCTTTCCAGCATTGCATGCCAAATGCGAATCGGCCGCCGAACCATCGGATACTTGCAACCGCAGGACTCGGTATAGAATCTCACTCGTGAGCAAATCGCGCCACATGCGTGTCCTGAGTTCCCGTCAATAGGAGAAGATGGCCCCTGGCAGCGAGCTGTTGAACTGAAAGACGGAAACCCAACGAGGGACGGGAGTTGCATGTTTTTTCACACTTCACAAGCTGTGTGGTGATGCTCATTCGTTGTACGTGCGGCGAGCCTGGCCCTTCCCCGCCCGTTCTGTTCGTAAATTACGGGAGCAAGAATGCCTCCGAAAAGTCGAAGTAACGGGCTGGCGGCGAATAAGTTTTACTTTGCCGGCTCAGCGATTTGCACGTGATGATGCTCGAGCAGGTCTCCTGTCGCGTGATCCACCTGCGTAACTGCGAGTTGAAAATTCACTTGAGATTGAATCAGATTCAGCTCGGCTTGAGCTAGTTGTGTTTGGGCATCCAGTACGAAGAAGACCGCCTCCGCGCCCAATTCGTACTTCCGCTCGTCGGCATGCAGACTGTCCTTCGCCAGGTCCACGGCTACTTTGGCCGCCTCCATACCAAGTTTGGCCGCCTCCAGAGCATGCACGGCGTTGGTAACTTCCAAAGAGATGCTTTGGTTTGTCCCGCGCTCTTGATATTGGTCGTGGCGGCGGCTCACCAGGGAATCGGCCAAATTCGCCTCTGCGCTGTGATTTCTTACCGGCAGCGTCAACGAAAGGCTGGCGCCGTAGGCAGGATAAGTAAATCGAAAGGACTGGTTCAAACTATTTCCCAACCCCGTGTTTCCGGCGCCTATTTGGTTGCCGCCCAGTCCATTTCCGGAATAGAAGCCGGAAAGCTCAAGGTCCGGCTTTAGAGAATTGTGTGCGAGCCGAATGCTCAGGTCATCGGCGGCGAGCTGTTGGTGCACTGCGTCCAGCTCCGGGCGATTCGCGGTGGCGCGCGCGAGGGCCGTGGGAATATCGATAGTGGACAGTGTACCCACGGGCTCGGGCCGGTCAGTCATCTCAAGATCGAGCACGCGAATCGCCGGGTCCAGGTCCGCGCCGATGCCTTGGCGGAATTGATCTTCGGCCTGCTTGACGGAATATTCGGCTTGAATCACTCCTACCCGCCTCGACGCAACTTGCGATTCGGAGCGATAAATGTCCAGAGGAGGCAAGGCCCCCAGGCTGAGTGCTTTTTTATCGTGCTCGTAGCTTTTCTGGGCTTCATCCAGCGATTTTTGCTGCACGGAGAGATTTTCTCGCGCCAGCACAACATTCCAATAGTTGCTCACAATCTGGAGGATGGTGTCGTTCACTTCCGCAAGAAATGATGCGCGCGCCTGTTTTAAGTTGCGCTGTGCAATTAAGATCGGCGCGCGGTTTGGGAAGAGTCCGCGATTTCGCAGAAGGGGCTGCGTCACCGTGAACTGCAGGGCCGTCGCGATGGAAGGATTCAGAAAATTGAACGAGCTATTCGTCGAGCTTTTGTCCGCAATGAAGGAACCTTGGAAATTCGTCCCCGTTTGAAACGTTTGCGAGTAGCCGATTTGCGTCTGTTGATCCAAAGAATTCAGAATGGAGGCCCCTTGGAGTTGCGTCGAAGTGGGAGACTTGGTCCGCTGATCGGTGAAAGCCGAGGTCAACAGGGGGTCGAACGGCGCATACACACGCCGAAGATTGTTCTCCGCGGTTTCAATCTGGTAGTGATCCAGGTGAATGTCGGTGTTGTTTGCGAGAGCCAGGCGGATACTGTCATCCAGAGATAGGACAAGTTTTCCACTGACGACGTGATCTTGCAAATCGCGAGGCGCAAACAGCGGCACAGCGGGTTTTTGCCGGCCGCTGATTCCCAGCACTGTTTCCAGCGGCGAGATGTCTTGGGCACGCGTCGAGACGAGACATGCCGAAAGGAATAAGATCGCAACAGGGAAAAAACGCAGAATTCTCATCGATCACCCCCACAGGATTGCCTGATCGTAAACCGCAGCTACTCGTATCGAATGGCCTCGACGGGATCGAGGCGCGCCGCCTTGACCGCCGGATAAATTCCGAAAATCAGGCCCACCGAAATAGAAACCACGAACGCAAGAAGGATCGAGCTGATCGTAACTACCGTCGACCATCCGGCAAGCCACGCAATTAGTTGCGACATGGCGAACCCGAGCACGACTCCAAGAAGTCCGCCCGCGAAGGAAATGAGCGTAGCTTCAATCACAAATTGGCGGATGATGTCCCAGCGCCTCGCGCCGATGGCCCGGCGCACACCAATTTCGCGCGTACGTTCCAAAATGGCGGCCAGCATGATGTTCATGATTCCGATTCCGCCAACCAGCAGCGAAATGGAGGCGATCGCCACCATCACCGTGTTAAAGAGCTGTTCCGTGCGTTTCTGCTGCGCCAGCAATTCCGCGGGCACGATGACGCTGAAATCAGCCGCCTCGTGATGCGAAGAGTTGAGAATGCCGCGCACCACTTCCGCATCGGTTACGCTCATGTCCGCCGACGCCAGATGCAAGTACATGCCGTCGATTTCGTCCTTCAGCCAGCTTTGCGAATCCTCCAGGCGGTACAACACGGAATTCAGCGGAGCGTAGACGAGATTATTCATGTCTTCCGTGCGGACACCGGAAACGTCGGATTCGGGAGCGAGTTGCGGCGCGACGATTCCGATGACATGACACCACAATTCGTTGAGTTTTATGTATTCACCGACGGCCTGTCCCGCGCCGAATAAACTGTCTCTTGCCGCGGCGCCCAGAACGCACACGGGCGCCGCGGCGGCATTGTCGGAAGCGTCGAAGAAACGCCCCTCCGTTACACGGAGATGCCCGATATTCAGATAGCTTGATTCAACGCCGTAAACCACTGGCGCATCCTGCTGAGGCTTCGGCAGAATCTTCGTCGGCGTGAAGCGCTTGCGCGGGCTACCTTCGGCTATGTCCGGCACATTCCGGCGAATAATCTGGTAGTCGCTGAGCGTGAGACCGGGAGAATTTTTCCGGACTTTCTGAAGCTCCTGCTCGTTGCGCGCTTCTTTGGCCTCGACAATCAAATTGCGCACACCCAACTGCTCGATGAACGCCATTACTTTTTGTTGCGCTCCGGCGCCGATCGAGAGCATGGCCACTACCGCCGCCACGCCAAAAATCATTCCCAGCATGGTCAGCAAGGATCGCAGTTTGTGACTTGCCAGATTCTCCAACCCAAAGGCGAGATCAGGCAGCCATTGTTCCAGGGATCTTGGCTTCGCCATGGAGGTGGGTTTCATGGCCGGTCCATTGATTTCAATTGGAACTCGAACCCAAGCTGGGAGCTGCGCTGCTGCTGTCTTTTGGTTTTCCGGAGTGTTTCCTTTCCGGATTCACCAGCGCCACAACTGTTCCGACGGGGATGCCCTCGAGAATTGCTTGTCCTTCGCTCAAGGCACGCACTTTGACTTCCTGCATTGCGAATCCTCCGCCTCGCTCGCAATATACGACTTTTTTCCCGTCATGCTCGAAGATTGCTTGCGCCGGAAGGGATACAGCACGGGTAAGCCGATCTCCAAGGATGCTAAGTTGCGCCTCGAATCCCGGGCGTAGCCGCGGGTCCGGCCGGTCCAGTTGGACGGCCACGTCGAATTTGTGCTTCGAGTTGTCGTCCCAGAATTCGCGGGCCGTGGCTCCTCCCACTGTTCGAACTTTTCCGGTGAAAGACTCGCCGGGCAGAGCGTCAATCGCTATGTCCACGGACTGTCCGGTCTTGAGGTTGGTGCGATCGGTTTCGCCGACCTGAGCATTTATCTCGAGGTGAGAACTGTCGATCACTTCGGCAATCGAGCTGCCGGGGTTTACCTGATCCCCAACGTGGTAGTCCGGAAGCGTCATGCCATCCATGAAGAATCCTCCGGTGGAATCGCGATTGCCATGGATGACCACAAGTCCAGCGATGGGAGATGTTATCCGCATGTTTTTTATGTTTCGCCCCGCCTGATCCATGGCCAACTGAGCCTTATGATGCTTTTCCTGGCTGATTGCGAGCGCCGCTTCATTGGAAGCACTGTGCGAGCGAATATCTTGGTCGAGCTGCGTCAAGGCGCGTTTGGCTTCATCCAGTGCGAGAACGTTTTTCTGTCCATCGATCTTGCTCAGAATTTCGTTCTTGCTGACATCGAGTTCCGCTTTGCGAACCGCATATTTAGCTTTCAGCAGCGCCGTCAGGTCCTCCGCCGTCTGGACCGCCGCGTCTGCCTTGGCTTTGACGATCTCCTGGTCGGCTTGTTCGAGATCGCTGCGATTTTGCGCCAGGTTGTACTCCTGCTGGCTGGGGTCGAATTCCAACACCACGTCCCCGGCATGCACTAGCGTTCCCGCAATGGCCAGTTGGACGATCTGCAGCGTTCCCCCCGCGATCGGCGGAGCCGAGATGACACTCGATTGCTCGGTGCGCAGCGCGCCCTTCGTGAACACCTTCAGTTGAAGATTAACCTCTTTCACTTTGGCTGTTGGAATTTCCGCATCCCCGGCCAACACTGTCGTCTGCCTGCAGGCAATGCTGCTTCCAGCCAGCACCAAGGCCAGCAAAAATGCGGGGCCGCGCATGCTTCCATGGCTAAACAGATGTGTCCTAATGGCCAAGCGTTGGATCCTTCAGGGCTAGTTTCTCGCCTGGTTGCAATCCTCTAGCAATCAAGGCTTCGTCGCCGCTCTGCCGCGCCACTTCCACAGGAGTTTCCTCAAATTTCGACCCTTGCCGCATGTAAACAACCGTGCGGCCCGCCTTTCGGAAAAGAGCGGTTGTTGGAATAACGATGCCATCTGGGACTCGATCCACCGCGATACGAATGGTTGCTCCCATTCCTGGAGTGAGCCGCGCATCGCCACCCGCCAAGCTCAGTTCCACTGCGAAATTTCGAGGCACCGGCCAGCCGGCCGCGAAATCCAGGCTGGCCGTGGGGCTGATCGTGTTGACGTGCCCGTCGAAGCTCCGGTCCGGAAGCGCATCGAGCTGTATGCCGGCGGATTGGCCCAGTTTTAGCTGACCTCTTTCCGCTTCTTCCACGCGTGCGGTAATTTTGAGTTCCGAGGAATCGGGAAGTTCCGCGATGTCCGCGCCAGGCCATGCTCGATCGCCGGGTTTGAACGTAGTGGTGCTGCCTTGAGGCTGCCAGTGATTTTGCAACGCCACCACGCCATCCAAAGGCGCTCGCAGAGTCAGTGATTCCAGGTTGCGCTGGTCCAGCGCCACTTGATAGACAGCTTGGTCTCGCTTCTGCTGTTTGCTGGCGAGATCCGAGCCGCCCGCTGCGCGGTCCGCTTTCAGCTTGGCTTCGGTTTCCTTTTGTTTCTGCTCCGCATCCGTGACCTTCAATTTGGCCTGTGCCCCTTCGATGGCCGAGAGGATCTCCTGCTTGCTGGCATCCATACGCGCTTTTTCGACGTCGAATTTTGCGGTCATGAGGTCGGTCAAATCCTGCTCTTCCTTCAAGCGTGCCGCCGCGCGTGATTGCTGAATTTCCGCTTCGGCGGACTTGACGGAGAACTGATCTTCCGCGAGCTTCTCTTTCACCGTGGTCGCATCGAACTCCACCAGAAAATCACCCTTTTTGACCCTGGTTGCGTTGGCCACAATTCGCAATATCTGGAGATCCCCCGCTCCGTAGGGCGCCGCAATCACGGCCGAGCGAATGGCTTTGACCTCGCCTTTGACTTGCAGGTAATCCACGAATTCCTTCCGCTTCACATCGATTGTCGGCAAATTCACTGCCGAGCTTGCCAGCCGGAACCCTCCAAAGACGAGTCCGCCGATCACCAGGACGAGAGTCACGGCAAGCGTCTTCTTTCTGGACTTCCATTTCTGGCTTTCGCCGCTCATGGCCGCTCCGCCGCTCCAGAATCTTCGTTTGCATTCCGCCGGATCATATCTCCCTCGGCCAGTCCTGATTCCACAGCGGCCAACAAGTCGTTTCTTCGCCCAAGTGTCACAGTGCGCTTCTCAAAACTGCTCCCGTTTTTCAGCCAAACAAACGAGTGTCCCGATGCAAACCCGATACTCTCGTACGGAACGACCAGCACGTTATTTTCCGAGCCCAGATCGAGGTCCATCGCCGCCGAAAGATCGGGCAAGAGCCTTGGGTCGGTTCCTTGCACGGAGAATCGCGCCGTGAACGAACGCACCATTTCCGTGAATTGTCCAGTGTGGCCCAAGGGCGACAGTTCATTGAGAGCGGCAGGGAAAGTCAAACCCGGATAAGCATCCAAATGCATCAGCGCTTGCTGGCCCGGGTGGACTTTCAGAAGATCCACCTGATTCAGCTCGACGCGCACTTCCATGCGCGAGGGATCGACCACTTGAAGGAATGGCACACCGGGCCGCACCTGATCGCCTTGCTGCACCGTGCCCATGCGACCGCCGAGCCAAATTGTGTTGTAGACCACGATTCCCGCCATGGGCGAATGCACCGTCATCTTTGCCGCGTTCGCCTGAGCGTAGCGCATCGCTTCCTTTGCGCGCTCCCTCTGAATCTCCAGAATGCGTATCCCCGCCACTGCGGCGGCTCGCTTCAACTGGTAGGTTTCCTTCAGTTGCTTGAGCGTGGCTTGCGCTTCATCCACAGCTTCCTGATTCTTTTCGGCATCGATGCGCGATACAACTTCATTCCTCTGTATTTCGAGTTGTGCGCGCTTCAGTTCGTCTTCTGCTTGCTTCATCGCCGTGTCGTCCTTAGCGCGCGCGATGTCTTCGTCTGATTGCTTCTGAGCCACCTGGCTCACCAGGTTGTCGAATGTGCCTTTCTTATCCAGGTAGTCCTTCATCTGCGCCTGAGGGTCGAACTCGACCAGGACGTCGCCGCTTTTCACGTGTGTCCCCGCAGGCACCAGCTTGGTAACCACCATCGACCCGACCTGCGCGCCCTCGAGCCGCGGCGCCAGAACGACGAAGGAACGAGAGGCCTCCGTAGTCCCATTCAGACGGAGTGTCTGGGGGAGGTTTTTTCGCTCTACTCTGACGGTTGCGTCCAGCCGGTCTGCCGAGGACCGTCCTTGCCGGAAATGTAGAAAGAGAAAGGGAATGGACACCAGGAGCAGTACCGAAGAGACACGAAGAACGAGGGTCTTGGGCTCGTTGCCGAGATGAGATATTTGGCCCATAACCTCTACTGACTCTGAAAACGTTCGAATGTTATCCCGTCAAACTAGGCTATTGGAACTCGAATCCGCCGAATTGGTTGTTTCCGAGAAGCAGCCTCCGCGTTACAAACTCGCCGCAACCAAGTCTATCCCACCGCCCCGCAGAACTGCACCTCTGAATCCGCAACTTGCCCGCACGGTGAGGAAGTCCAGCAATAGCTCGCAGCGGTGCGCCCGATTCTTACCGCCCGGTTTTCACTCTTTCAAATTTGAAGAAACGCGAAACCTGGGACGGGCCGCGAAACATCTAACTTTCGAGGGTCTAGCGAAACCGCAGAATGTCCGAGAGTTGGAAGGACGCAAGGGGCATTCGTAAAGTTTCGCTGAATATTATCTTCAATTCTTACAGTTTGACACCTTGGCAAACGGTTTGTAGTCTGCAACACTCGTGGCCCCGGGAAGGGCTGCTGAGCGATTATTAAGCCGAGGGATCGTACCATTCTGATTCACAGCGCCCGTCCAATACTCACGATGTGCGGCGGTGGATAGATAATTGTGCCCGAGAGCAGCAAAGGTCGGTGCAAGGCATGAAAATCGCTTTTCTGAAATCAACAAGTCAAGCTTCCTCCTCGCGCGAAGGTGAACTACTCACAGAAGGGCAGATTTTTTCGGCGGTGGAGGAAGTGCTGGCGTCCACGCCGTTTGTTGACATTCACACGCATCTGTACGCTCCCTCATTCGGCAAGCTTGGTTTGTGGGGCATCGACGAACTGCTCACCTACCATTATCTCGAAGCCGAACTTTTTCGTTCTTCTGACATAAGGCCGGATCAATATTGGGCGCTTTCCAAGCGCGAGCAAGCGGATGCCATTTGGCGGGCTCTCTTCGTCGAAAATGCTCCACTTTCAGAAGCCACTCGCGGCGTAATCGCGGTTCTCAATGCTTTTCAATTGTCCACCAACCGCCCGGACTTGGCCGAAGCGAGAGCCTTTTTCGAAGCGCAAACCATAGAAGCACACATACAAGAAGTGCTTCGGATGGCGGGCGTGAGTTTGGTGGTGATGACGAATGATCCTCTCGATCCAGAGGAAGCGCCGGTCTGGTTGAACGGAGTGGCGAGCCACGCGCAATTTTGCGCCGTGCTGCGTCTGGACCGAATTCTCTGCACTTGGTCCGCACACTGGCAGGTGTTGGCAAGCCGGGGGTACAGAGTTGACGCGCAAGCGTCGGGCGGGTCGGCCGCGGAAGTGCGCCGTTTTCTGATGGACTGGCAAGCGCGCATGCGTCCGGTGTATATGGCGGTCTCGCTGCCGGACACGTTCGCATATCCGCAGGAGACGGTTGGCAATCGATTGCTGAAAGAAGCGGTGCTTCCCGCCTGCCGCGAGCTAGGAATTCCGCTCTCGCTCATGATGGGCGTTCGCAAGCAAGTTAATCCCGCGATTCGTTTGGCGGGCGACGCAGTGGGCAAATCAGACCTGAAAGCACTGGAAAATCTGTGCCGCGAGTTTCCGGACAATCGTTTCCTGGTCAGTGTGCTCAGCCGGGAGAGCCAGCACGAACTCTGCATTTACGCACGCAAGTTCAGCAACTTGATGCCTTTCGGCTGCTGGTGGTTCCTGAACAATCCTTCGATTGTCGAGGAGATCACCCGCGAGCGAATTGAGATGCTCGGAACAAGCTTCATTCCGCAGCATTCCGATGCCCGCGTTCTCGAACAGGTCATCTATAAGTGGCACAACACCCGCAGGAGCATGTCACGCATCCTATCGGAGTCCTATCGTCTTCTATCAGAGGACGGGCGCGGTGTGAGTCGTCGTGATATTCAGTGCGACGTGATCCGCCTTTTCCGTTCAAACGCAGAAGCCTGGATGGGCCCACGAGCCCCTATCTCCGCTGCGCCAAAGCGACCTTAGCGCGCTCCACTTCAATTTGAGGAGTTCTTAAGCGCCAAATGGAAGCCGGTACGTTCCATCGATTTGTATCGCCGCGCAACCTTCAATATCCCAGCTTCTTATCGACCAGATTGAGCAGCGGCTCGTCCTTCCGGAAACGTTCATACTGCTCGATGAAAAACTTCATCGCATTGTCCAGCCAATCTGGCGTATGGTCCGCGCAATGTGGAGAAAGCAGGACGTTCTCCAGCTTGTAGAACGGATGATCCGGCGGCAACGGCTCGTGATCGAAAACGTCGAGCCCCGCGCCTTTAATTCGCCCACTCGAAAGCGCACTGACTATCGCCTCCTCGTTGATTACCGGCCCCCGCCCGACATTGATCACCACCGCTGTCGGTTTCATCGCCGCAAATTCCGCCTCCCCAACTATTCCGCGCGTTTCAGAAGTGAGCGGCGCAGCCACAACCACGTAGTCGCACCGCGAAATCATCTCCAGTCGACGCTCCGGCGTGTAGGTTTGTTCGGCCAGCGGATCTGAATCACGCAACGTCGAAGCGTGCCGCTTGACCGCGAGCACTTTCATTCCAATCGCTCGCACCCTCGTGGCCACCGCCCGTCCAATGTCGCCATATCCTATGATCCCCACCGTCTGACCCGCCACGGGCAAAACGTCAAACGCTTCCCACGCTCCTGCCTTCTGATTGCGAATCATGCGCCCGAAATCCTTCGCGAAGTACAAGATCGCGCCAAGTACAAACTCGCCGAGCGCGGCGCTAAAAACCCCAGTTCCGTTGGTGAGCGGCACGGCACTCTCCACCAGTTCCGGAAACAGCACTTTGTCCAGCCCCGCGGAGAGAGAATGCACCCAGAGCAAATTGGGACACATTCCAAACGCTTTCTCGAACTGCGCCTGTGAGCCCGACCAACGGAACAACACACTTGCTTTGGCGGCGTCCTCTTCAAATGCATCCGCGGAATTGCCGACAATAATTTTCACTTCCGCGCACCGCTCCCTCAGCATCGCAATCTGCGCGTCAGTCGGGGCGCCCAAGATCAGAATCGTATCGTTTCTCATCGCCGTCACATGAACAGCGCAGAAGATTACAACACAATCGAAGCTCGCCGCACAGCAACCGTGGTTTTGAAAAATCAAATCCAATGTTTCAAGCTCAGGATTTGACACGGCAAAATCAGTCCTCCTAAACTTCACCCCTTCGCAGGAACGATTCGGAGTTGACCGAGCGTTTTCAAAGTTCTACGGTTGATTGCGCTCAATTACAGTTTCCCGGAAGGAATTTCATGCCGCCAAAAGATTCTAAGTCCTTGAGAAGTTATCGCTGGTACGGTCCAGACGATCTACGCTCTTTCGGCCACCGCTCGCGCGCCGCTTCCATGGGCTGTACGCAAGCCGACTACGCCGGCAAACCCGTAATCGCCATCATCAATACCTGGGGCGACATCAACCCGTGCCACAGTCATCTTCGCGAGCGCGCCGAAGACGTCAAGAAGGGCGTCTGGCAGGCCGGCGGTTTCCCTGTCGAAATGCCCGCATTCACTCTCGGCGAAACCTTTCAGAAGCCGACCACGATGATGTATCGCAATTTGCTCGCAATGGAAACCGAGGAACTTTTACGCTCCTACCCCGCCGATGGCTGCGTGCTTATGGGCGGCTGCGACAAAACGACTCCCGCACTCTTGATGGGCGCCATCAGCATGAATCTGCCAGCGATATACGTTCCCGCGGGACCGATGCTTCGCGGCAATTGGCGCGGCGAAATTCTCGGCAGCGGCTCCGATGTCTCGAAGTATTGGGCGGAACGCCGCGCCGGCAACATCGACCTGCAAGCCTGGACCGAAATCGAAAACGGCATCGCGCGTTCCGCCGGGACTTGCATGACCATGGGCACCGCCTCCACCATGACCAGTCTGACCGAAGTTCTCGGCTTCACGCTTCCCGGCGCGACCTCAATCCCAGCGGTCGATTCCAACCATCCCAAGATGGCAAATCGTTCCGGCCGACGCATTGTGGAAATGGTCTGGGAAGATTTGAAGCCGCGCGATGTTCTGCGCGAAGAGTCCTTCAACAATACGATCGCCGCGGTGTTTGCTCTAGGTGGCTCGACAAACGCCGTGATCCACCTGATTGCAATGGCAGGCCGCGCTGGAATTAAGATCGCGCTCGACCGTTTCGATCAATATTCGAAGAAGACGCCCATGCTGGCGAATATTCGGCCGAGCGGCAAATACCTGATGGAAGACTTCTATTATGCAGGTGGATTACCGGCTCTGCTTCGGGCGCTGGCACCCCTTCTGGATCTCACTTGCCAGACCATTACTGGAAAATCGTTGGGCGAGAATATTGATGGCGCCGAGATTTACAATAGTGATGTCATCCGCCCTCTCGATAATCCAGTTCTCGCCTCCGGCGGTCTGGCAATTCTTTACGGCAATCTGGCTCCCAGCGGCGCCGTCATCAAAGCCTCCGCCGCCGAGCCGCGCCTCCTGAAACACACTGGCCGCGCCATCGTCTTCGACAGCTTCGATGAAATGAATGCGCGCATGGACGATCCCGACCTCGATGCGGACGCGAATAGCGTCCTCGTGCTCCGCAATGCCGGCCCAAAAGGCGCACCCGGAATGCCTGAATGGGGAAATCTCCCCATTCCGCAAAAACTTTTGAAGACCGGCATCCGCGACATGGTGCGCATCTCCGACGCAAGAATGAGCGGCACAAGTTACGGAGCCTGTGTCCTGCACGTCTCCCCTGAATCGTTTGTTGGAGGCCCGCTGGCGTTTTTAAAAGAAGGCGACCTCATCGAACTCGACGTCCCAGCCCGCCAACTCAACATGCTCGTGAACGAGGATGAACTAGCCCTTCGCCGTGCTGCCTGGCGCCCTAAAGAAAGCATTTATCCCCGAGGCTACGGCAAGCTATTCATGCAGCACATCAAGCAAGCTCACGAAGGCTGCGATTTCGATTTTCTGGAAGGGACTGCTCCCATCCCCGAGCCAGAGATCCATTGAGGCTAATACTCAAAAGTGGTGCGGATGAGCGAGACATACAAGCATCTCTTAAACTGTGGGAGCCTCACCTCGACGGTGTGAAGGTTGGCGTCCAGCGCCAACGGCAAGCATCAAAACCCCCGAGAGACACAAGCTCCCAACGAGATACAGCAGCCCAGCGCGGAAGGAATGCGTGCGGTTGACCAAGTACCCCATCATCATCGGCCCGAAAAATCCTCCGAGATTTCCAACTGAATTAATCAATCCGATAGACGCCGCTGCGGCGGATTCGCTCAAGAACGCTGTGGGCACGGCCCAAAAACAGGGATGGAATGAGTAATATCCTGCTCCCACCAGGCAGAACAGAGCGACCGCCATCGCCAGACTTGAACCATAAATCACCGCCAGCAATAGAGAAACGCCGCAGAGGAAAATCGAAAACGCTGCATGCCAACGCCGCTCCAGAGTTCGGTCCGAATGCCATCCGTTCAATTGCTGAACCAAAAAGCCGGCAAGATAGGGCAGCGCGGCGAAAAGCGTGACTCGCATGTCGCTCTGCCCGGAAAGCCGCTTCAGGATGCTCGGCAACCAAAATGCTACTCCATATCCTCCCGTCGTCGCGCAGAAGTAGCACAACGTCAGAAGGATGACGTCGCGTTGCGCGAATGCCTGCAAAATAGTGTAGGAACGGACCTTTTGTTTGGCTTGTTTTTCATTTTCTATCTGTCCGTTGATCCAGTCACGTTCGTCCGGTGGAAGCCACTTGGCTTCTCGCGGCCAATCCGTCAAGTAAGAAATCGTGATCAGGCCGAACACGATCGCGGGGACGCCTTCCAGAATGAAGAGCCACCGCCATCCCCGTAGACCGGACCATGTAATTCCCAGCAATAAACCGGCCAGAGGGGAACCCACGACGTAGGAGAGCGGACTCGCGGCGTAAAAAACGGCGATGGCCTTGGCGCGATCCTGATACCGGAACCAGTGGGAAACGTAAACAATAATTGCAGGGAAAAAGCCCGCTTCCGCAACTCCCACGAGAAAACGCACCAAATAAAATTCCCGCGCCGTGTGGATAAACGCCATCAATGCGGTTATGATTCCCCAGGAAATCATGATGCGGGCTATCCACTTGCGGGCGCTCCATCGTTCGGCGATCAACGCGCCCGGAATTTCCAGCACCATGTACCCGAGGAAGAACATGCCGGCTCCCAGGCCAACCACTTTGTCGTTGAAGCCCAGGTCATGCGGCATCTCCAGAGCCGCGGCGCCGACGTTCATGCGGTCCAGAAATGCGATGATGTAAAGAAGGAAGAGAAAGGGAAGCAGTCGCCACGCTATCCGTTTTCGTGCCCGTTGTGCGACCACCGAATCCGGCGTTCGTTCGGCCATTTCCCCTCGATTCCCATGTTCCTAGAGTTTGGCGGAGCTATCCTGCACCATCTTTGATTTTTCGTGGCTTTAAATTTTTGTTGCGTAGTATACACATGAAGGGAATAGAGCTTTCGCACATGGAAAATCATTGCGCTTGTCACAAGTCGTGATCATGGCGCTTGGGTTTTTTCGTCGTCACGTCCGTTCATCTATTCCAGGAGTTGAAATGCGCGAGTATACGATTGCAGCCATACCCGCGGATGGTATCGGCCCCGAAGTGATTGCCGCCGGTCTTGAAGTCTTGCAGGTTCTCTCACAAAAGATCGGGGACTTTCGGCTGAAGGTAGAACAGTTTCCCTGGGGTTCGGACTACTATAAAAAGCACGGACTGATGATGCCGAAAAATGGCCTCGAACTTCTGCGCCCGTTCAGCGCGATTTATTTTGGCGCCGTCGGCGCGCCCGATGTTCCAGACCACATCACGCTTTGGGGTTTGCGGCTGGCGATCTGCCAGGGCTTCGATCAGTACGTCAATCTTCGGCCTACGCGCATTCTGCAAGGCTTGTCATCGCCTCTCCGCGACTGCAAGCCAGGAGATCTCGATTGGGCCATCGTCCGCGAAAATACCGAAGGCGAATACTCCGGGCAAGGCGGCCGCGCCCACCGCGGTTTTCCCCAGGAGGTTGCCACGGAAACGTCGATCTTCACGCGCAGTGGTGTCACGCGCATCATGCGCTTCGCTTTCCAACTCGCACAGTCGCGCTCACGAAAGCTTCTCACCGTCGTCACCAAGTCCAACGCCCAGCGCCACGGCATGGTCTTCTGGGACGAAATTGCGGCCGAAGTCTCGAAAGAATTTCCAGATGTCGCTTGGGACAAGATGCTCGTCGATGCCATGACCACTCGCATGGTCGCCAAGCCCGCCAGTCTTGACACCATTGTCGCCACAAATCTTCACGCCGACATCCTTTCCGATCTCGCCGCGGCCCTCGCCGGTAGCCTTGGAATCGCGCCAACCGCAAATCTCGATCCAGAGCGGCGCTTCCCATCCATGTTCGAGCCCATTCACGGGGCCGCCTTCGACATCACGGGCAAAGGTATCGCTAATCCAATCGGGGCACTGTGGACCGCTGCTTTAATGCTGAAGCACTTGGGCGAGATGGATGCGGCCCAACAATTGATGCAGGCCGTCGAGCGCGTCACAGCCTCCGGTCTTCACACCCCAGACCTTGGCGGCAAGGCCACGACTCGCCAAGTCACCTCCGCGGTCTGCGACGCGATTCACGCTTCGCACATGGATACGGGAAACCAAAGTTCGGCCAAGTGCCGGATTTGAGTTCAGGTGTATCCTATTCTCCGCGTTTCTAGCCCAGAAAGAGATCAGACCTGGGTTTTGACCGGTCTTTGGACTTGTCTGAGAAAGCCATGAGGTGAGCAAAGATGAAAAAACTCTGGTTCCTCTCCCTGTTTGCGGTCCCTTTCCTAACGGTAGGATCTCAGGAGTCTGCCCCTGCGGGCTACGAGCATTGGTCATCCGCCTCCGTCCAGACCATGGCCCACGCGCTCGCTTCCGAAGCTTCCTCCGATCCGCACCGCCTTTCCGTTAGACGGCTTGCGGATTTTCCCAATGAATCACTTCTTTTGGTCCACAGGGAAGCGGACGGCACCCCCGAGCTGCACGAAACTCAAGTGGACGTCATGATCGTGGAATCCGGCTCGGCGACTCTGGTGGTGGGGGGCACGCTCCTGAACGGGGAGACCGTTGCGCCGCATGAAAAGCACAACGGCACCATTCAGGGCGGCATCAGTCAGAAGCTCTCGGCGGGAGACGTCGTCCGCATTCCGCCTCACACGCCACATCAGCTCGTCCTCGATGGCGCGCGCGATTTCACTTACTTTGTCATTAAAGTCAAAGGCTACTAGCTCACATTCTTCAAACCACCCATCGCACTGGGCTATTTCGCAGACACTGTTTTCCGAAGCCGCGTGCTCTTCGTGCGGTTTCGCGCCAATCACCAGTCGCGAATCGCCAGCCACCGTGCGCCAGCGCTCCTTCAACTTCGCAGTTCTGGCTTAGGGATGAATCCTTGCCGCCCAACCGCCTCCAGGCGCCAAATGGATTTTCAGTTTGGTCGTCTTGTTGATTTGCGTCCTGACTAATTTGTAGTCGCTTGCGAAGCGGTCCGCATTCACGCCATCCTGGTACGCGTCCATGTGGAAATTGCCTTCCGGCAAAAACGAGAAGTCAATCTCCGAGTCACGCGAGGTCCAGTTCGTCATCGCCCCCACATACCAGTCAGCTCCATTTCGGCGGGCTACAGCTACGTACTCGGCGATTCGCCCATCCAGCACTTTCGTTTCGTCCCATTCCGTCGGTACCGCGGCAAGAAATTCCATCGCTTCCGGCTCGCGTAGGTAATTCGAAGGACTGTCCGCCAGCATCTGCAGAGGGCTTTCATACACGACGTACATCGCCAGTTGTTGGCATCGCGTGCCCAGGCTCATAGGGCGCTTCATGATCGGTGCAAAGCTGTCCTTTTGCGCGTTCAGCATCGCGCCCGGTGTGTAGTCCATCGGGCCCAGAAACATCCGCGTAAATGGCAGTGTCACATTATGTTCGGGTTCCGTTGTGGCGCTCCATTTGCTCCACTCCAGGCCCCGCACTCCTTCCGCGCCAATCAGGTTCGGCCAGGTGCGAGTCATCGAAGCCGGCTTCTGGTCTCCGTGAAAATCCACCAGCATTTTGCGTTTCGCCGTTTCCCGGGCCACCTTATAATAGTAATTGATCAGCAGTTGGTCGCTCCGCTGCATGAAATCCACCTTAATTCCCTTGATGCCCCATTTTGCATACTGGTCCAGGGCAGGAATCAATTGATCGTCGAGCGTCTTCCACGCCACCCATAATAAGATTCCAACGTTTTTCTGCCGGGCGTATGCGGTCAGCTCTTCCATGTTGATTTCAGGAACGACCTCCAGGATATTTCCAGGCTTGTACCATCCTGCATCCAGGAGGATGTAGGGAATCCCGTACTTCGCCGCAAAATCGATGTAGTACTTGTACGTCTGCGTGTTGATGCCCGCCTTGAAATCCACTCCATATATATTGTTGTAGTTCCACCAGTCCCACGCCACCTTGCCCGGCTTGATCCATGATGTGTCCTGCACCTGCGATGGCTTTTCGAGGAGCCACACCAGATCATTTGTCAGCAGATCTCCATCTTTCTCTGCGATCCCGAGAACTCTCCACGGAAACGTCCTCGTACCATTCGTCACCGCGATATAGTCCGCGCTCTCCACCACTCGGACATCAAGTTCGTTCTCTCGTTTCTCCTTCAACGGATAAGGCGGAAAAGTGCCATCTAGTCCGTTTCCACTCGTGCCGTGCAGCCACAATCCCGGATAGTCCTCCACATCCGATTCCGCGATGGCTACCTTGACCCCGTTTCCTGCATCGACAACCGCCGGCAGCGTCGCCAAAAACGCGGGCGCAATTTCGCTTAACTTCTGGGGAACATATCTCCGTTCGTTGTGCGAGAAAAAGCTGTCTTCCTGCGGATAGTACGTCAGGAAATTATTTGGAAAACGGAAGTTTACTTCCTCCCCGTATATTTTCACTTGTTCTTGCGGGAGAGATGTCTCGATACGGTAGGCCGCGCCCTCGTTGTACGCACGGAACACGACCGCATATCCGCCATCCATATCGAGGCGAATCTCGTTGAAGTTTTCCTGAATCTTCGCGAATTTTTGCCGCACCACGGGCTCCAGAACGTTGTTGACGCTCCGTTCCTTGGACTGCATCACTTTCGCTTCGCGTCCCAGCGTCTTGTGATCGACGTCAAGGGAAAGCGTGCAATCCTCCAGCAGTGCCTGGCCGTTCAGCAGGACGTCGTAGCCAACGCCGTGAGCTGTGCGGATTCTTATTTCAATCTTGTTGTTGGGCGATCGCAAATCGTAGCTGGATTGAGCCAGGGTGCCGCCCGCGGCATAGAGCGCCGCGATTGCAAGCGGAAAAACTTTTAAAGCCAGTCTCTTCATGGGACTCCTTTGGCTTTACTCAGATATCGGATTTCGAGTGTACCGAGACAATCGGGCCATCACAGTAAAAAGGTTTTCGGAAATTCAGTCAAGCACCGCGCCGGGCCCGACCGCCACGACAAAATAATTTGCCGTCATCGCCCCCACATTCTTGATACCGTGCTCGTCGTTCGAACGCACGAACGCTACTCCCCCCGGCCCGAGTTGGTAACTCGTCCCGTTCACGGTTATTTCCAACGTTCCCTCGCGGATCAGCCACATTTCGGAGTGCACGTGATGGTGCGCCGGATGCGGCGCGCCGCCAGGCGGGAGCGTCGTCTCATGTACCTCCAGCGCTTCTCCCGTCGCAAGTTTGCCCTTCAACACGTGGCGAGTCACCGCTCCGTTCGCCGTGTGTACCGGCAGTTTATCGAAGGAATACATCTCTGATGGCATCGTCTTTCCTTCCTGCGCTGACGCCTCCCGAGGCAGCATTACTGGAATCAGCATTGCTGGAATCATTGCGCAGAGTTCCCGACGCGTGACACTCATAATTTCTCCTTCAGCCGCTTTTAACGGTTCGCATAGCCAATTCGACCAACTTCGAACGGAAATGCCACTCGACTTCGCGACTAAGAATCTTTAGCATGCTCCCGTATGTCAAGAACGGAATTGACTCAAATTTGATGAGGCCAAACTCGAATCTCACGCGTAAATCCTCGTGCTCGGGCGAGCCATCCAAAAATACGCTCGCAGCCCGCGAACTGCCCGTACATCCAAATGCCAGCGTTTAGCTTCGAGCACAACCCGGAGCTGACTCGCGATTCGCTGCAAGTGACGACGACCGCATTTCTCGTTCTGTTCTGTATTGTCGGCATGGCTCTTTGGGGGCTCCCTTTTTATTACGACTTCATGGTCCAACAATTTGGCTGGACTCGCGCG
This sequence comes from uncultured Acidobacteriota bacterium, assembly GCA_963718945.1. Taxonomy (GTDB): domain Bacteria; phylum Acidobacteriota; class Terriglobia; order Acidiferrales; family UBA7541; genus Acidiferrum. The sequence goes on from CAVRAJ010000008.1 coordinate 235,308, forward strand.
CAGGTGACCTCCGGGAACGCGTTGAGCAAACTGGTGGTAGGGCCCATCTTTGGAATTATTGCAGGCTGGCTGGTGGATCGTTTCGGGCCGCGCAAGTTGATGATCGTCGGAATTCTGATGGCGGGCGCGGCGTTGATTGGACTCGGAAGCATCTCCACGCTTGGATTGTTTTATTTTTTCTACATGCTGAACGCCCTCGGCTATGTTTGCGGCGGTCCCCTGCCCAACCAGGTGCTGCTTTCCCGCCAATTTAAAAACGCACGGGGTATGGCCATGGGTTTTGCTTACTTGGGAATCGGGCTGGGCGGCGCCGCAGTGCCATGGATCTCGCGCGAACTCGTCAAACAATTTGGCTGGCAGGCTGCCCTGCGCCTTTTGGGTTTGCTGATCATCGTGATCGCACTTCCATCTGCCTTTTTCACAAAAGAAGAACCGAGCCCAAACACTTCACGCGAGAGAAACGGTTCGCCGGCACATGATTCGCCTCGGCGAGACAATTCTTCGCAACCAATCATTCCGCCCCTGTCATCGGGTTCGCCATGTTCAACGGATAGCCGCGTAACGACAAAGCGTTCGGGCTCGCGAAGCGCGTTTTTATCTGTTCCGTTTTTCCTGATTGCTCTGGGAAGCATGTTTTCCATTGCGGCCGTCAGCGGCACCCAGCAAAATCTGAAATTGTTTTTGAGTTTGGATCTGCACTTTACGCAAAGCGGCTCCGCGCGCATCCTGTCGCTGGTCCTCGCTTTCAGCATCGTCGGACGCTTGCTCATGGGCTGGCTCGCGGATCGTTTTCCGAAAAAATATGTAATGCTGCTGATCTATTTGCTCATAGCGGCAGCCATTCCACTTTTATTTGCCGGACGTTCGCGGCTTGCGCTATTTGCATTCGCCGCCATTTTTGGCATTGGACTTGGCGGAGACTATATGATCGTTCCTTTGATCACTGCGGAAATCTTCGGCGTGCAACTTCTCGGTCGATTGCTCGGCGTGATTTTGACTGCGGGCAGCGTGGCCGAAGCGCTTTCTCCCTGGCTCGTGGGGCGTCTGCGCGACGTCACGGGAAGTTATTCCTCTGGTTTTCTAGCGCTGATTGGAATGGGATTGCTCGGCGCAGTTGCGGCTGCCGCCCTGCCAAAGGAACAGGGAACTGCATGAGTGTATTTCCGATATTGCGGCTCGGGACGGTGAAGGACGTGGCGCGCTTCCAACACCATGTGCGCTCGCTCGGATTGACGATTCCTTGCGACAGCGCGGTGCAGGTCGGAACCGGCTCGCCGTTGCGCTGGCCACTCTCCCGCGCCGGAATAAAAATCGGGAACCGCATCGTTGTTCAACCCATGGAAGGTTGGGACGGAACTCCGGATGGAAATCCGAGCGAGCTCACGATTCAACGATGGAAAAAATTCGGCCAGAGCGCCGCAAAACTGATTTGGGGAGGAGAGGCGGTTGCTGTTTCGCAGCAGGGGCGCGCCAATCCGAATCAACTGATGATCGCGCCGCACACACGAGATGGGCTGGCCGGGCTGCGAAAAGTTCTGATCGAAGAGCACCGGCGGACCACAGGTTCAGACGAAGGGCTGCTCATCGGTTTGCAGTTGACGCATTCCGGACGCTTCTGCCGGCCGGTCAGATCCGACAAACCCGAGCCGCGGATTCTCTATCATCATCCGATCCTGGATCGAAAATTAGGCTTGCCCGGCGATTACCCGCTGCTGACGGATGGAGAAATTGAAGCCATTATCGAAGAGTTTCATCGCGCGGCTAGAATTGTTTGCGACCTCGGCTTCGATTTTGTGGACATCAAGCATTGCCACGGTTACCTGGGCCACGAATTCTTGAGCGCGCACACGCGGGAAGGGAAGTACGGCGGAACGTTCGAGAATCGCTCGCGGTTCCTGCGAGAAGTTGCGCAGGGCATTCGGGCGAATTCGCCGGGACTTCAGATCGGCGTGCGCCTCTCCGCTTGCGACACCGTGCCGTTTCGCCCCGATGCTTCCCGAGAGGCCAACGGAAAATTAGGGCCGGGCGTTCCCGAACCCCATGCTAATTTGATTCCGTATCGCTGGGGATTCGGCGTGAATCCGCTGCGTCCGACAGAACCCGATCTGGCCGAACCAATCCAATTCTTGTCTTTGCTCGAGGAACTGAATATTTCGCTCGTAAACATCACCGCAGGGAGCCCTTATTACAACCCGCACATTCAACGGCCCGCGCTGTATCCCCCTTCGGATGGATACCAGCCTCCGGAAGACCCTCTGGCTGGCGTTGCATTGCAGTTGAATGTCGCGCGTCAATTGAAACAGCGCTTTCCGAACCTGATCATTGTGGGGACGGCGTACAGTTACTTGCAGGATTTTCTGCCACACGTGGCCCAAGCCGCCGTGCGAGAAGGCTGGGTCGACGCCGTGGGCATGGGAAGAATGATTTTGACTTATCCTGAGCTGCTATGGGACGCCTCGGAAGGAAATGAGATTCAACACAAGCGGGTTTGCAGAACATTCAGCGATTGCACGACCGCGCCGCGCAATGGTTTGCCTTCGGGCTGCTATCCGCTGGACAGTTATTATAAGAATTCCGAACTCGCGGAACGATTGAAGTTGGCCAAGTCCAAACGATGAAAATCGAAGCCATCATTAACCGGCAAAAACTCGACCGCAAAGTGCAGGGCATTGCGGCGGCGCTCTTGCCCTTTGAGGCGGACGGGCGAATTGCGGTCGAAGCATTTCAAGATCATCTTCGCAGCACGCAGCACGCCGGACTGATGAACGCAGTGAATATGGACACCGGCTACGTCAATTATTTGAATGAAACGGGAAAACTTGAAGTGCTGCGTTGGACGCGCGAAGCGCTGGGCAAGGATGCGCCATTTGTGGGCGGCGCGTACATCGAAGGGCAGCCTGGGGAGATCGTGGCTCTCTATCGGAAGCAGATCGACGCCATTATCTCGCAGGGCGGCATTCCCATTTTGTTCCAAACAAGCAGGCTGCATGGAAAGTCGGCGGCGGAGAAGGCGGCAGCTTATGGGGCAGTGTGCAGAGGATATCCTCGCGTGCTTGCGTTCGAGCTGGGCACGGTGTTTGCGCCAAACGGCGAAATTTTTGATGTCGAGACTTTCCGGCGATTGATGGACATTCCGGAGATCAGGGGAATCAAACACTCTTCCCTGGACCGTTTGACTGAACTGGAACGGCTCGCTCTCCGCGACTTGCACCGACCCGACTTCCGCATTTACACGGGAAACGATCTTGGCATCAACATGATCGAGTATGGCTCTGACTACCTGCTGGGACTGGCGACGTTCGCTCCGGAGAGATTCGCGGAGCGCGACCGCCTGTGGGAGACGGGCGATGCCGCGTACTACGCTTTGTCGGACGCGCTGCAATATCTCGGAAATCTCGCGTTTCGCGTGCCGGTTCCGGCATACAAGCACTCCGCTGCGGTTTTTTTGCACTTGACCGGGCGCATTCCGTCGGCCTTGACCCATCCTATGAATCTCCGACGCCCCGCTTGGGAGGCGGAAATCCTGCTCGATTGTGCCCATCGGCTGGGACTTCAGGCGCAGCCTTATCCTTAATAGTGTCGGTCTGAATCAGAGGAGGCACGGATTCGACGGAGACTGGCGGAAGTAGAGAGAGCAGCGGAAGTTGGCGGGATTCAGACGGTTTGATGAGGCCGTGGAACTGCCTGGAAAAGCCGGAGCCAAGTCCCATCGAAGCAGCCCCCTCGCCAAAACTCGCAACTAATCCTCCGAGGTAGAGGACGAAGAAAACCAGCGCAGAAAACCAGTTTCTTCGTGTAATAATTGGCAAGGAAAGAACCTATGGCCATGGCTGTCCACGCCAAGCGTTCACTTGTGTCCGCGCGTCTCTGGCCGAGTTTGTGGCCACGCATTGTCGCCTCGGCGATTTTTCTCCTGGGAGCAGCGCTCTCCGGTTTCACGCAAGCACAGATTATGCAAGGGCCTGGAAGTAAAACGGAAAGCCCCTCTTCCGTTCGCGGCAAGGTTCTCAACCGAGTAACGCACGAACCCATCAGCCGGGCGCTTGTCTTTTCCCCTGATCAGCAATACGCCACGCTGACGGACGATGAGGGCCGTTTCGAGTTTAAGTTCCCGCCACCCGAACCGGAGTCGACGAATGATTCGAATGTCGCGCGTAATGCCAATGCGCTGGGCGCCCGCCAGATACGACTCTTAAGAAACTCCAGGCCCATGATGTACCTGGCGCGTAAGCTCGGGTTTCTGGACAGCACGAATAACCCCTCCAATAACCGCGTTACGCCAGACCAATCCGAGATTGTCATCTATCTCGATCCGGAATCTTTGATCGTCGGGCACGTTAACATTCCGGGTTCGGAAGGCGAGATGCGAATCCGTGTGGATCTGTACCGTCGCGAGATCAGGGAAGGTCAGGAACACTGGGAGTCGTTGCGGTCGTTTACAACATGGACCAATGGAGAATTTCGTTTCTGGGATCTGTCGGCTGGGACGTACAAACTGGGCACTGCCGAGCTACTCGATCGAGATCCACTGGTCTTTACTCCTGGCGGACAACTTTTTGGTTTCCCGCCCATTTTTTATCCTAGCGCGTCCGATTTCTCGGCGGGAAGCCCCATCCAACTCGCGGCGGGAGCGACGTTTCAGGCCAACCTGACGCCGGGCCGGCACGAATATTATCCCGTCAAGATTCCAGTGGCGAATGAAGCTGTGGGGCAGCCAATGAACGTTCGCATCTATCCGATGGAACATCCCGGTCCTGGGTATTCTCTTGGATACAATTCCGCTGAGCAGTTGATTGAGGGAACGCTCCCGGACGGTAATTACACGCTACGAGTCAACACGCAGGGCCAGCCGGGTTTGACCGGGTTTCTGAACTTCTCCGTGCACGGTGGACCGCAGGAAGGGCCTGCGATCACCCTCGTACCCAACACGTCGTTGGCTGTGACTGTGAAAGAAGAATTCCAATCCGGGCAGAGCGTATTCGGAGAAGTTACCGCAGAACCTGGGAACGGGCTCACCAACACTGTGCCGCAGCGGCGAGTGGACGTCCAGGTCATGCTGATGCCCATCGAGGAGTTTGGCTCGGCTGGAACCGCCATGTCCCAGCCAGTTGAAGCTTCTCAAGAACATGCGCTGGTCATTCCCAATGTTTGGCCGGGCCGCTATCGTGTGCATGTTCAATCCGCCATTGGTTTTGCGGCCTCGATCATCTCCGGCGGGACCAATCTCTTGCGCCAACCGCTGGTCGTGGGCCTGGGCGGCTCAAGCTCGCCGATCGAGGTGACGCTGCGCGACGATGGCGCTGATGTGGAGGGTAAGGTCGAGGAGGCAATCCCGTGCCATGTCTATTTCCTGCCCCTTGCGGAGAGTTCCGGGCAATTCCGCCAAACGAACAGCGCTCCCGATGGAACGTTTGCAATCGGACAACTGCCGCCGGGCACCTATCGCGTGCTCGCATTTGATCGCCAGCGGAATGATTTGGCATACAACGATGCGGAATCAATGCGGAAACTCGAATCCAAGGGACAAGTCATCCATGTCGACGCCGGCGAGAAAGAGCGCTTGCGCCTAAGAATCATCTCTGGAGGCGATTCGCAATGACTTTCTTTGCGCGCGCATGCCAGGTTGTGTTTGCCATATCCGGGTTTGCGCTGTTGCAGCCCGGTGGCGCTGAAGCAACGCAGAATCCTCCCGTGCTAATGGGTTCCCACGCAGGTCAAACCTTCCGGATTGCGGGAACGGTAGTGAGTGCGACGACGGGCACGCCTCTGTCGCAAGCCCGCATTTCCATCTCGGAGACGACAGACCGCCATAAGTCAATTTCCATGATTACCTCGGAAGACGGGCATTTTGAGTTTTCGCAATTACAAGCCGGAAAGTATTCTTTGCAGGGAGCGAAGCGCGGGTTCATTTCATCGGCTTACGAACAACACGAACAATACTCTACGGCCATTGTGACGGGGCCGGAATTCTCGACCGAAAATCTGGTTCTTCGGCTTACTCCGATGGCACTCATTACGGGTCATGTGTTTGACGAGTTCGGCGATCCTGTGCGAAGCGCAACTGTCGCTTTATTCATAGAGAGCCATAGCGGCGGGATGAGCCGAATCGTCCGCTTGTCTAGTTCGGGCACTGATGATCGCGGTTTTTACGACTTCGCCCTGGTGCGGCCCGGAAAATACTATATTTCCGTCACTGCAAAGCCTTGGTACGCGATTCATCCGGCGAGTGCATCAGGCGCAGCCGACAGTGCTGCACCACGAGTTTCACCCTCTTTAGATGTCGCTTATCCCACCACTTACTACAACGGGGCCACCGAAGCAGACAGTGCCACTCCAATCGAGGTAAAGGGCGGCGACCGCCCGCAAATCGATTTGCATCTCAATCCGACTCCCGCACTGCACCTCGTTTTTCGAATTCCCGAGAATCAGCCAGGCCAGACGAATGGCTTCAGCATGCCGTTGTTGCAAAAGCATGTCTTTGATTCTGTGGAATACGTACAGAATGATGGCATGCGATCGGTGGCGCCTGGCATGTACGAAATAACGGGTGTCCCAGCCGGCCGCTATACCGTGAGAGTGAAGAACTCCAACTCGGGCCAACTTGAGCAATCCGCCGACGTCGATCTTGTCCGCGACGGGCAAGAACTGAACGATTCCGAGGGCGAGACGCTTGGCAGCCTTAAGCTGTCCCTCAAGATGCCTGGGGAAGAAACACTGCCCAAGCAATATGCCGTCGGCTTGCAGGATTCGAAGCGAAGGATCGTGGCGTTTAAGCGAGGAAATTCTTCGGGGCAGTTCAATTTTGAAGACTTGGCTCCCGGTAGATATGCGATTCTGATTGGCTCCTCTCTAAAGCCCTATGCCGTCGCGCGAACCACTTCGCAGGCGGGCGATTCTCCTGGTCACGACGTGAACGTCACAGCTGGAGCTGCGGTCGAACTGACCGCTACCCTCTCCTCAGGGATAGTTAGCATTGAAGGAGTTGTTCACAAGAAAGAGAAGCCGGTTGCCGGCGTCATGGTCGCGCTGGTGCCCGCAGATCCTGTGAGGCACATCGAATTGTTCCGCCGAGACCAAAGCGACTCCGATGGGACGTTTGTTTTGCGCGGCGTCATTCCTGGTTCCTACACCATCGTCGCCGTGGAAGATGCCTGGGGTCTTGAATGGTTACAACCTAGCGTCCTCGCAAGATATGTTCAACAGGGACAGAATCTGACCGTTGGCGAACTGATGCGAGGAACCGTGCATCTGCTCGACCCTGTTGAGGTGCAACCTCATTGAGCGCAAGTCGTTGCAGCGGCAGTAAACGAGGTGTTTCTCCGCGCTTCGCCGCAGAGCATTCGTTTGTGAAGAAACCTTCCTGGAAATTGTTGATGGACCTTAAGGACTTCACGGCGATGTGCAGTTGAAGTATCAAAAACCAGACCATTACAAGAAAATCGGAATGCGAGCGGATGAGAAACGGCCCGCTGAGCTCGTGAAATACAAAGCAGACAATGGCCAAAACGTTGTCACTCAGATGCTTATGGCTCAAACGTTCGCGACACGCTCGGGAGTTTTCGCGGCGCGGTAGATGGATTCGACAAGCGCGAGGCTGCGGCGGCCTTCGGCGCCATCGCAAGCTGGCGCGCGGTTTTGCTGGATGGCTCCAAGAAAATCTTCGAGGACGGCTTGATGGCCATGGAAATCGTTTACGGCGGCAGAGGAAGCGCTTTGGTTTTCGTCCTTGGCAGATTCGGCGAGTCTCGCGAGTGCGGATTCCACGACGGCTGAGGAGTTGCGTAAGTTGGCGGCGATGATGCGGTCGTGCTCAAGAATGACGGTGCCTTCGGTGCCGGAGATTTCGATGCGACGCGGGTAGCCGGGATAAGCGGCGGTGGTGGCGTGGAAAATACCGATAGCACCGCTGGCGAATTCGAGATTGGCGAAAACCGTGTCTTCCGCTTCGATTTTGTGAAGCAGCGTGGCAGTGCGGGCTTGCACGCGAACTACATCCCCGAGTAGCCATAGGAGTAAGTCGATGGTGTGAACGCCTTGATTGATGAGCGCGCCGCCGCCATCGAGAGCGAACGTGCCGCGCCAGCGCGAATGCGCATAGTACTCGGGCGGCCGATACCACTTCACGCGCGCGTCAACGAATAAGATCCCGCCGAGCAGGCCTTGCTCGATCCAGTCTTTAAGTTGGCGAATGTGCGGCTTGGTGCGGTCCTGGAAAATCACGCCGAGTTGGACATGGAATTGTTTTGCGGCGGCAATGAGGGTGTCGGCACGCGCGGTCGTAATTTCGATCGGTTTTTCCGTGAGGACGTGGAGGCCGCGGCGGGCGGCCGCTATGCCTTGCTCGGCGTGGACGCCGGAGGGGCTGCCGAGAATGACAAGATCCATCGGGCGATGATTCAGAAAGGAATCGAGGTCGTGATAGGGGGTGCCGCCGTGGTCGCGGCAGAGCCGAGCGATTTTTTCGGGGTTGACTCCATGGGCGGCAGCGATTCCAACTCCGGGAATGGCGCGAGCGGCGCGAGCATGCGTTTCCGAGATGTTTCCGCCGCCGATCAGGCCGATGTGAATGGTCATGGAGGCGAGTGTATCCGAATCTATCAATGATACGCCGCGGCGAAATTCCTGTAGGCGGCTTCCGTAGCTTCCGGCGTAAGGATCGCCGAAGAAATCAAAATCCGATAGCGAAAAGTGACGCTGGCGTGAGGGGCTAAGGAAAAAGTTAGCTCCTCTTTACCATTGCTGAAAGCCTTCTGGCCGAGCGGATTGGCGGCGAAAAGGCCGTAGCCGCGCGCGTGCCAGTAGGTGGGGAAACCGGGATTCTCCGGGTGATCGAAAATAGTGATGGTGACGGGCTCATCGCCAACCATGCCGCTGAGATTGCACCAGCGGCCGCGAGTGCCCCAGGCGGCATCGCCTTTTTTACCTTCACTGGTGAGATAGGTGCCGTTGACGCCGGTATTGTCCAGTTTGGCCACCGTCGTTGCGAGGCCGCTGGCGTCGCTGAAGACTTCGGGTTTGTCGGAAGGAATTTCGAGAGCGCGGATGACGCGAAGGCCCAACATGCCGTCTTTCGCGTCTGGGAAAGAGACCTTTTCATCGAGCGCGCGCAGAGTAGTGATGCGATCGACGCTGCGGAAGTCCGGCCCGCCGCGAAAGACGAAATGCGTGCGTTCGTTGAGCAAGACTTTTTTCTCGAAGTTCACCCAATCAGCTTCCACGTCGAGTTCACCCTCCTGTGAACCGCTTTTCGCGGAAAGGATGGCGCGTTGGACGATGGTGCCCATTTTCGGAGCCCGATCCGCTTTAATGGCGTCGGAATTGTTCCAGAAATCGATGCCGTTGACGTTTTCGTAGTTGAACCACAAGCCTGCGTGATGCGGATGATCAATCCGTTCGCCCGGACGGTGCTCGAGAGGAAAGCCGCGAGTGATGATCGTGCCGTTGGCGGTGCTTAGCGGATAGAGAACGGGCTTTTTGAGCGTGGTGGGCCAAATGTAAGAGGTGAAGGGTTTGCCGTCGATCGAGATATCAACGCGGCGAGCTTGTTCGTTGACGACAACCGAGACGCGACCGGCCAGTTGAGGGCCGGCGAAAACGAAAGATGTCAGAAACACTCCCACTGTGACCAGCATAACAGCACCACCAGCAGTCGGAATGCGCATGGTTAGCTGAGACCTCCTGCGACGACTTGCTGCTTGGTATCGTCGAACGTAATTATCTCTCTATCTTAACTCGCGGCAAGGCTCATACAGAGCACGACGAGGTGATTGTAGCCGACATCGATATTGCAGTTTGTGATCTTGCCGGTACAGCTGCACACGAGACGGTTGCAATCATCAACCACCGCCATCTCATCGTCGTCGGCATGCGTTTGGAATCATCGACACTGGAAGCTGGCCGCAAAAACTAGTACCTTTCCCATTGCAAAATGGACCCAGAGCGCCCCACCTCCTCCTCCAATAACTCGGCATCGGCGGTGGATGCCGCGCGCCTTGGTAATATTGCCGCGGGAAGCGTCTCCTCCCGCATTGGGCATTTCCGCTGGGTCATTTGCGCCCTGCTTCTCTTTGGCACCACAAAGAACTACATGGACCGCCAGGTCCTCGGAATTCTCAAAGATACTCTGCAGCACGACTTCGGCTGGAATGAAATCGACTACGGCAATCTTGTGTCAGCATTTCAAATCGCCTATGCAGCGGGAATGCTCTTGGTTGGACGGCTTGTCGACAAGCTGGGCACGCGATTGGGCTATGCGCTGGCCATGATTTTCTGGAGCCTCGCTTCCATGGGCACCGCCCTCGCAAATTCCCTTGGCAGCTTTGCGCTATCCCGCTATGCGCTGGGGTTCGGCGAAGCCGCCGTTTTTCCGGCCAGCATTAAAGCCGTGGCGGAATGGTTTCCAAAAAACGAGCGAGCCCTGGCCACCGGAATTTTTAACGCTGGAACGAACGTTGGCGCCATCATTACGCCGCTTATCGTGCCTTGGATTGTGGTGCACTGGGGCTGGCGGGTCGCGTTCATTGGAATTGGCGCGCTCGGTTTCGTATGGCTCGCGTTTTGGCTGCTGATTTATCGCAAGCCGGGCGAGCATCCGAGAGTCTCCAGCGCGGAAATGGACTACATCTGCAGCGGCCTGACGGAACCGACCGGAAAAATCTCCTGGGCGCGCCTGATTCCGCTGCGGCAAACTTGGGCGTTCGTCGCGGGAAAATTCCTGACTGATCCGGTCTGGTGGTTTTATCTTTTTTGGGTGCCGGGCTTCCTGCAAAGCAAGCATGGCTTGGCCCTGACGGGGCTTGGAATTCCCGTCATGGTGATTTACGTGATCTCCGATGTGGGAAGCGTCGCAGGTGGCTGGCTCTCGTCTTCGCTCATCCATCGTGGCCGCAGCGTCAACGCTGCCCGCAAGATTGCGATGCTCATCTGCGCCGTCGGTGTGATCCCCGTGGTGTTCGCGTACCGCGTCGAGAGCACTTGGTCCGCGGTTTGGCTGATTGGACTCGCAGCCGCGTGCCACCAGGGATTTTCCGCCAATTTGTTTACGCTGACCTCCGACATGTTTCCGGCGCGCGCCGTTGGTTCGGTCGTGGGAATCGGAGGCATGGCTGGCGCTATTGGTGGATTTTTCATCGCGACCGTCGTGGGTCACGTGCTCCAATGGACCGGGAGTTACATGATTCCCTTCGTGATCGCCGGTTCGGCGTATTTGCTGGCACTTGCCATCATTCACCTGTTGTCTCCCAGGCTCGAGCCCGCCGCAATTGACGGCGCGGCGCAGGTATGAACCCGGACTGAAAGAAGACAAAGCTCGAAGAAGGCGCGTATTGCGGACGTAGTGGTTGAGGTGATCAGATGGCGTTAACGATCAAGCCGAAGAAAAACTGCCGCTGGGACATTGTCAGTCTCGGCGAAATCATGCTCCGCTTCGATCCCGGCGGCCACCGCATCGCCACCGCCCGCTCCTTCGACGTCTGCGAAGGCGGCGGCGAATACAACGTCGCTCGCGGATTGAAGCGCTGCTTCGGCCTGGACGCCGCCGTCGTCACCGCTTTCGCCGATGATCCCGTCGGGCGCCTTCTTCAGGATTTCATTTATCAAAGCGGCGTCGATCAATCCCTGATCCGCTGGGTCGAACATGACGGCGTCGGCCACGCAGCACGCAATGGCCTCAATTTTACCGAACGCGGATTCGGCGTTCGTGCTGCACTCGGAAGCTACGACCGCGGCCACACCGCCGTTTCCCAATTGAAGCCCGGAGACATCGATTGGGACGAAATCTTCGGAACGCATGGCGTCCGTTGGCTTCATACCGGCGGCATTTTCTGCGCTCTCTCCGCGACCACCCCGGAAGTAGCACTGGAAGCGATGCAGTCCGCGAAGCGCCACGGCACAATCGTGTCTTACGATCTGAACTACCGTGCTTCGCTCTGGAAATCGCATGGAGGAAAGAAAGCCGCACAAGAAGTGAACCGCCGCATCGCTCCGCATGTCGATGTCATGCTCGGCAATGAAGAGGATTTTTCGGCTGCGCTGGGTTTCGAAGTGCCTGGCATTGACGAGCATCTCTCCGCCTTTGGAGTGGAAGGTTTCAAGCACATGATCGCAGAAGCGGTGAAGGAATATCCGTTCCAGGTTGTCGCCACGACTCTGCGCAGAGCAAAGACCGCCACGCAAAATGACTGGGGATCGATCTGCTATTGCGATGGAAAATTCTATCAGGCAAGAAACCGCGAAAATCTTGAGATTTTCGACCGCGTCGGCGGCGGCGACTCCTTTGCTTCTGGTTTGATTTACGGATTTCTTGCTGGACATGGACCGCAATGGGCCGTGGAATGCGGCGCTGCGCACGGCGCGCTCGCCATGACCACTCCCGGAGACACTTCGATGGCCACGCTCCAGGAAGTGACGCAGGTAATGAAAGGGATTGGAGCGCGCATCGCGCGCTGACAAGGCGGTACCGGTGGATCGCGCCTCTAATGGATAAACAAAATGGATAAGCAACAAGTTCGCGAACGAATCATCGAGATTGGAATTGTCCCGGTCGTTCGCGCCGCGTCGGCGGCCGAAGCATGCATCGCTGCTGAGGCGGTTTGTCTAGGCGGGATTCCCATTGTGGAAATTACAATGACTGTGCCCGGCGCACTCGACGTAATTCGCGATCTCGCAAGAAAATGCGGGTCCGATGTGCTTATCGGAGCCGGGACCGTTCTGAATGCCCAAGCGGCGCAACAATGCCTCGATGCCGGTGCGCAATTCCTGGTTAGTCCGGGTTTCAACCTGCCAACCGTCGATTTGGCAGCCAGGGAAGGGAAGCTGATCATGGCGGGCGCATTGACACCCACGGAAGTCATGTCTGCGTGGGAAGCTGGCGCCGATTTTATCAAAGTTTTTCCGTGCGGCCAGTTGGGAGGCGCCAGGTACGTCAAAGCTCTCAGGGGCCCGTTCCCGCAGATTCCTTTTATTCCGACCGGCGGCGTCAATCTAAACACCGCCGCCGAATTCATCGAAGCTGGCTGCGCGGCCCTGGGTATTGGCGGAGAATTGGTACAGGCTCAGGCATTGAAGTCAAACCAGCCGGAAATCATTGTTGAGAATGCGCGAAAATTCCTGGCAATCGTGAAACAAGCGCGGGCCCAATTCGCCTCGCCTGGCATCGCGCCCTAGCGCAACCATTGATCTAAATCACTTTAACGGCGTGCATTTCGCGCAGCTCCCTCGGTGTGTGCCGGGACAAAAGCAGAAAGCTTTGGCGCATAAACCTCGTGCGTAGCTCGATTCGCTCGAGTCAGCAGTCACGAGTCATTTTGCCGCTTCACTCGCTCAACTTCGGAATTCTCGATTATTGATTGACGCCGCTTGCCAGAAATCCGCCATCCACCGCCAATAAGTGGCCGGTCACGAAACTAGCGGCTTCGGAGGCGAGAAAGATTGCGGCGCCTGTCAATTCATCGAGTTTGCCAAACCTTCGCATTGGCGTCCGCGTCAAGAACTCCCGGCCCCGTCCTGTTCCATCCAGCAATGCTGCATTCAAGTCCGTGCGAAATACGCCCGGCACGATGGCGTTTACACAAATTCCCGATTCCGCCCATTCGATCGCCAGTGATTTGGTGAGCGAAGCCACGGCCGCCTTGCTGGCGCTGTACGCGGCCACCTCGAAGAGCGCCACAAATGAGGAGAGCGAAGCGATGTTGATGATCCGCCCGTAGCGTTTCTCGATCATGTGCCGTCCAAACACGCGGCAAGCGCGCAGAGTTCCATTCAAGTTTGTTTCGATGATCGCATCCCAATCGGCCTCTGGAAAATTGAGCGTTGGCATCCGTTTCGTCCGGCCCGCGCAATTCACTAAAATCTCGACGCTGCCGAATTCGGCGCGGACCGATTGCAGGAGCCGCTCGATGCTGGCGTTGTCGGTCACGTCGCAGGTTTGAGCCATCGAGCGTCGACCCACCCCCACAACTTCCGCGGCGGCGGCCCGCACTTGTTCTTCGCGGCGTCCCGTCGGCACGACATTCGCTCCAGCCTGCGCCAGCCCCCGCGCCAGCGTAAGCCCAATGCCGCTGGTTCCGCCGATCACAACCGCTGTCTTATTCGCTAAATCAAGAGGCAAATAGCCCATGAATCGCTCCTCAACTGCGCGGGTACGTAATACGCCAAACAAAATGCCCCATGCATTGTAAAGGCAGGGAAGATCCAGCAGCGTTGAATATTACTAAAAACGATGCCACGTTGATCCCAAAGAGACCTGCGTATTCGTCGATGGCAAGACAATCCGCGACAAGAGGACCGCCAAGTGGCGCTACCAAGGATGAGCCTGCGCACTCTGCAACAAACGTTGCAACGCCGCCGTCCCGGTGCGCGAATCTGGACCCAGTCCGTGGACTTAATTTCCCGCTCGAAGAATTCGAGTCAGTTTGTGGTTGTTCTCCGCCAAGCTCGCGGCAGCTGGTATTTATCGCGACGGCTGGCAGCGCATAACGGCCGCCGCAAGTTTAGAATTCGAGCTTCAAGCCGACTTGGCCCTGACGGCCAGGGAGCCACTGAGATACCGTGCCGAAGGTGCTCGCTCCTGAAGGGTTGACCAGGCCCTGCTGATTTTGAATCGCCGCAGCGTTAGCGTTGTTGAAGAGATTGAAGAACTCGAACATCCCCTGAACCCTGAAGCGTTCCCGGACGACCCAAGTCTTAGCAAGGCGCAAATCCATGTTGACGAAAGATGGAGCCTTGAAGGCGTTGCGGCCGGTCTGCAGGTCGCGGCCACTAAAGCTGCCGTTTCCGTCCTGGTCAATCGCTCCGACAGCGACCTGCGTGTACGGGAAGCCGCTCTGCGCGCGCAGAAGGCTGCTGAACTGAATCTTCCACGGCAATTCCACGAGACCGTGGACCTCGAACGTATGGCGCAGCGCAAAATCGGATGGGCCGTTATCAAGCGTAGCGCCGTTGTAGAACTTCCCCGCTTGCGGGACAAAATTGCCGTTGCAAGCGAAGAACGCCGCACTCGCGTTTGTCTTGCTCGGGCAAGTCACCTTGCCTGTTGTAGGGTCAGTTCTGCCGGGATCGGTCACGACAGGCGGGACACCGACGAAGCTATCCGTGGGATAGGAGCCCGAGGCGGCAGAAAGAGAGCTTGTTCCGAGATTGGAGTTGAGAGCATCATCGTTCTCGGAAACATAGGTATAGCTGCCGCCGAGCGTGAAGCGCTTGCTAATGCGCTTTTCGAAGGAGAGGATTCCCGCGTTGTACGTCCCGCTGTACCAGGGGCCGTAGCCGTTAATTGGTGTAGGAATGCTCGGCACGTTCGTAATGCGGTCGCCGAAGGGAATGTTCGTCTCGCGAACACCGAGAAGGTTTTCAATGTCCTTGTGATAGTAGTCGAGTGACACTACCCAGTCGTTCCCGAACTGGTGCTGCACACCAAGAGTTTCGCTGCGGGTATAGGGTGTGGCAAAACCTGGAGCGATGGACACAGGGTAGCCGCCGGGCGGATTGACGTTGAAGGAGAGGGCACCGAAGGGGCCCCAAAACCAGAATCCTGAGGGCATGCCAGTGGCCGTATCGGCTCCAGTCAAGAATGCATCGGGGCTCAGACCGGAAAGTTGCTGAACATTGCCGACGTTCACCACGGCATTGGCTGGGATCGGTGCATTGCCTACAGCGACGACCTTGTTGAGATGGTCGATTCCAAATTGTGCGGGTTCACCGGGAAATTTCGGACCAAGACCACCGGGTGGTATGCAAAAGCCAGGCTGAGTGACTAGCTGGGCGTCGGTTTCACTTGTTGACGCACACAGACCGAAGAGCGCTGGAGCCCAGGTCGGCACGCCGTAAAACAGCCGTGGAAATGAAAGCGGCTGGCTCAATTGAATGTTGGCACCGCCAAACCCTGGAACGTCACGAGCGAGACCAAGCCGGAAGTGATCATAGAAGTACCCGAAGCTGCCGCGGACGACGGTCTTCGGATTTACGGACCAGGCGAAACCAATGCGAGGAGAGAAATTGTCCTTCTTGTTGAATTCGGAGTCGTAGTCCCAGCGAAGGCCGAGGTTTGCAGTGAGAGTTCTGGTGACCTTCCAATCACCTTGAGCCCAGAGGCCGTTATAGTTGTTACGAAGCTTGATGTCGTTAGCTTGAGGGGTAAGGCCGCCGGTAGTTGCTAGCAGAAAGAATCCCGAATCAACGGGACCGAACTGGAGATAGTCGGATTCGGTGGCGAAGAGTTGGTCCTGCTGCGTGTCGGCCTCCACGCCGTCAACTTGAGTTCGTTCAAAATCCCAGCCGAACTTCAGCGTGACACGTCCGAGTGTTTTGGCGACGTTAGCGCCCAAGGTTCCATATTTCTGATCAATATTGGATGGCGTGAAGGTCGCGCCGTAGGTTACCGTGCCCAAATCCCCAAAAAGAGTGTTGGTGGTGAAGTTACTGAAGATATTGAACCTGGTATCGGGGCCAGCTTGAGAATGAGCAGCGCTCGCTAGGGTCGATTCAGCGCGGTACTGGCCGCGCAGATTCAGAATGAATGGACTGCCTGAATCTCCAAAGGTGACGACATCAGCGAATCCAAGGAGCAGATTGCGGTCGCCGAGGTTCGTACGGGTGGAGGGAAGACTGGTCGAAGCGGAAAGAGGGTTGGTGCTGTCGATGTGGAGATTGGTGTAGTTGACCTGTTCGGTTATGTGGTGGAGGCCTAACGTCTGATCGAGCTTCGCGAAGAGGCGCGTTTCGTTATCAGTAGTGGGCTCGTTGAACTGTTCTTCAGTGTTGAGGAGGAATTGCGGAGTGTTTGGAGGAGCGATGAAATTAAGCTGTTGATTTTCGTGAATGTTCTCAGCGGAAGCAAACCAGAAAGCCCTATCTTTGACCATGGCGCCGCCCCCCGCAGCGTCGTAGTCCCAGCGCAACAGATAGGGAGGCTCGCTCTGCCCAGGAATATTTGTACCGGCGGAAGCCTGCGAGGGAATGTCGGAACTATCGAACACGCTGTTCCGGTGATAAACCGAGGCGAGTCCGTGAAGGTCATTGCCACCGGATTTGGTGATCACGTTGACGACGCCGCCGGACGAATGGCCGAACTCGGCTTTGTAACCTGTGGTGATGACCTGGAATTCCGCAATGGTGTCCTGATTGAACTGCGCCGCCGCGCCCCCCGCCAGTTCGTTCTCATTGGGAAGACCGTCAATTAGAAATCCGGTGTTGTTGGCGCGTTCGCCGAGAATAGGAGTCGCGTTGTCGCTCTTGGCATCTGCTTGCCGATAGATGCCGACTCCGGGAACCAGTTGCAGGAGGTCCAGATAATTGCGCCCGTTGATCGGCATATTCCCGATGTCTTGCGGAAGAATTGTCGTGCCCGTGGAGGACGAATTCGTCTCAAGTAAAGGCAGCTCGGCGGAGACATTCACGACTTCGTCAACTCGACCGACTTCGATCTGCAGGTTGAACGTAAGCGTGCGATTGAGAGTGACGTCCAGATCTTTCACCGTGTTCGTGGTGAATCCGGAGTGAGACACGGTGAGCGTGTAGACGCCCGCGGTAAGATTTGGAAATTCATAGGCGCCGGCAGCGTCAGTGACCGTCGATCGGTTCGTCCCGATCGTGTCGCTGGAGAGCTGCAGCTGCGCTCCGCTGACAGCGAGGCCTTGCTTGTCGGTGACTGTGCCTTGGATCGTGGAAGTAGTTTGCGCTTGCGACGCGAACGGGAAAAGCATGCAGGTCGCCGCCGTTAAGAGCGCTGCGCGGCAGGCCATGCGATGGATCGTCAATTTCCCAAATACAATTTGGCGAATGGTTTCAACGGCCATGGAAGCCCCCCTTAATTCCGCGCGACAGGTTGTAAGTCTGCGTCCCTTGAATGGATGTGAGCTGGTCGAGTGAAACATTTGTTGCATTTCTTCTGCTGGGAGCCTAAGAAGCAAAACGGTGACTGTCAAGCCTTTTTTCTGAAGCCAGGATAGGCCGTTTTTCTAGCGAGTTTTTCTAGGTCGCTCTGCCTTCCACGTGCTTTGGACCACGGGCGAGTCCCCTATTTGTATGTAGCCGAAAAACTGGTACCGTGCCTCCTGCACGTTGGAGAGCACAGACTGCCTCACGCGCAGCATTTGTTGAGCACACGCAAACGTGAGCGCAATACCAGGAGCGAGGGCGATGAAGCAAACGGCGGCGGTAATCGGTGTGGGATTTGTCGGCAGAGCGCACGTGGATGCTCTGCGGCGTCTGGGGATTCCCATTCGCGGAATTCTTGGCAGTTCGAAAGAACGCGGCGCGGAATCCAGCAAGGCTTTGGATCTCGAGCGGGCGTATGCCTCGCTGGACGAACTGGCGGAAGATTCGGCCGTCACCGCCGTCCACATCTGCACGCCGAACTATGTACACTTCGAGCAAGCCAGCCGCTTGCTCCGCGCCGGTAAGCACGTGCTTTGCGAAAAGCCGCTGGCCATGGATTCGCGTGAGTCCGCCATGTTATTGCAAATCGTGCGCGAATCGAAGCGTGTCGGCGGCGTCGCCTACAACCTGCGCTACTACCCGCTCTGCCAGGAAGCGCGCGCGCTGATCGCGCAGGGAGCGATTGGCCAGCCGCGCATCGCACAGGGCAGCTTCTTGCAGGACTGGCTTCTGCACCCCACCGATTGGAACTGGCGCCTCGAGCAAAAACTGGGCGGCGATTTGCGCGCAGTCTCTGACATCGGCACGCACTGCCTGGATTTGTTGATGTGGCTCACCGGGAAAAAAGTTATGGAGGTTTGCGCGGATCTGGCCACTTTAATTCCCGTGCGCAGGAAGCCGCGCGGCCGCGTCGAAACATTTAAAAAGGCCGACGCCACTGCTTATGACGAGATGCCCATGACCACGGACGATTACGCTTCCGTGCTGCTGCACTTTGAAGGAGACATGCGCGGCGTGATGAGCGTTTCGCAAGTCAGCGGAGGCCACAAAGCGCGCCTCGCATTTGAAATCAACGGTTCCGAAGGCTCGCTCGCGTGGAATGCCGAATCGCCCAACGAAATGTGGATCGGGCGCCGCGACACCGCGAATGGATCGATGCTCAAAGATCCAGCGCTGATGACTCCCGCTGCCCGCGGCTATGCCGCTTATCCCGGTGGTCACACGGAAGGCTACCCGGACACTTTTATGCAGCTCTTCAAGGATTTTTACGAGTACATCGAGAAAAATGATTTGAGCGCGCCAAGAACATTCCCGACGTTTGAAACCGGCCACGATGAATTGATTCTCTGCGACGCGATCGCAAAGAGCGCCGAAAAAAAATCATGGCAGCCGGTGGAATGGGATTGAAGCCGGCGAAAAAGGCCAACGAAAAAACGCGGCGGGGTCGCGAATCATCGCCACCGCATTTTTCGGCATTGCGCGCGGATCACTTCTGCGGCGGATAGTGATAATGCAGGCTCGGCGGCAGCCGGTCCGAACGCTGGCGCGTATTGTATTCGAGCTCATAGCCTAGATGCTGCGCGTCGTCCGGATATTCCTTGCCCGCGGGATATGGATACGGAATCGTCGTGTGGCGCGGTAGCGGCTCGACGCTAAATGCGTACGCGGCGTAGAAATCGAGATCTTTTTCGAAGCCATTTGCATAAAAAAAGTAATCGCGAACCCATCCCGTGGGGAGGGACGGCAACCGGCTCGGATCGAAGTCCAGCTTTACTCCTTCGCCGGAACCGAACACCACAAAGCGGTCGTCCACCGCGCCAAGCAAGCCGAGCACGTCGCCGTAGCGCGTGTAATTACCTTCCGCGCGTGCGTATGGGCCGGTCATGCTGCGGTCGGTGAAGGAATAGACGGTGTCGCTCGCGGGAGTAAGGCGGATCTCGCGAGGGTAGCCTAGAAATTCGAGTGAAGCTTTGGCGAGTGGAACTTCGGCGGTGTGAATTTCGCGCGCGTCCGGAGTCTGATCGATTCGCACGGCATCCCAATAAATTTTCAAATTGCTGACGATGCGGATGCGGCGCGTGCCGGGCGGAAGCTTGCCGCTGAGGTCCGCGACCATGGTGCGTTCGAGCCCCGCCGGAAAGCCCATGTCCTCCACAACGCGAACCCATTTATTTTGATCGTTGAGCGCTTCGACGTACGGAGCGATGACTTTGATCCCCGCCTGATCGGCGGCGTACATCGAGGTAGCCGTGAAATAGTCGGTGTAGCCGTCGATGAGGAGACGCAGCGGTTTCGCCGCGTCCCATTCGCCGAGATTGAGCTCGATCCAATGAAGTTTTGCAAAACCGGCGAACGGCAATCCTTCGAACGAAGTGACGTATCTGCGGTCGCGCTGTGCGATCAGCGAGAGGACATCGTTGCCGCGGTCATCCCACGCACCAACCGGCGGATGGGCGTCGTTGCTCGCGATGACGCGAAAGTCAGGGAAGGGTGGCGCAGAGACAAATCGCTCGTTGGGAAAGACTTCGTAAGATCCGGGATGATCGATCGCGAGCAGACGCAGTTGATCGAGATAAACAGTCTCTTCCATCGGTTCCATGAAGCGGAAACTAAGCATGCCGTGAAGCGGACGAACGCTGCTCGCGCTCACCTTCAAATATTCGTCGGGATCAGGAACGTCCCGTTCCGCAACATTGTGTTCGCCTGGGCCAACCCAATGGCCGACGACGCCCGGGCCGATCATGTCCGCGATAAATTCATATTCCTTGCCATTCCAGGAGAATAAAACGGGACAGGAGCTGCCCCGGCGGTCGAGCTCGGCGATGGATTGCGTTTTATCCGCGGCCAGATTTATTTCATCTTGCGGTACGCCGGTGGGCCAGAGAAGGCGCACGACTTCCGCGTTTTTTTCTTCCGCGAGGCCGGCAAGAATTGTTGGGGCGTTTTGTCCCAGATAGCCGGAGGCGCCCTGCTCTTCCCATTTTTGATAAAGCGCACCCGCGTAGAGTTCCACTTTCGTGCCGATGGCGCTCTTGTTGTCGGCAAGAGGTTTTAGATCGATGCTCATCCAATTATGTTGATTGCCGCCTTCGTTTCTCAAGAGGAGCGGCGCGTTGCCGAGCTGCGTAACGACGAGATCTGGGCTGCCGTTGCCGCTAAGGTCCGCGACGGCGATGGCGCGCGGCTGAGAGAGCTTGACGGAGTCCAAATGGACCTCTTTGGTGACGTCGGCCCAGCCCTTCGCGCCGAGATTGCGGAGCAGGCGCAACCCGCCTCCGCTTGTGGATTCGCCGGCGGCGACGAGGTCGAGCCAGCCGTCGTTGTCGTAATCGATCGCGGAAATGCCCCATCCGCGTTGCCAGCCGAAATCGGGGAGCGGCACGCGTTCGAGATGCTTTCCGTCTACGTTTCGCCAAAGGCTGATGCCCGGCGCGCCCGCGTGCGTGAAGGCCAGATCCATCCAGCCATCTTTGTTGAAATCGAAGGCCACAACGCCGACGGCGGGCGGGAGATTTTCTTTTTTGAAATCGATGGCGGAGGACGGCGTGAATTTTCCTTCGCGAGGATTGAGAAAGATCGATGCGCCGTCGTTGCCGCCAGCTATAACGAAGTCGATGGCGCGGTCATTGTTAAAATCCGTCGTCACCACGCCGCCACCGGTGGCGTCAATGCCAAGCGCTGTTTCCGCGCTCACGTCGGTGAACGTGCTGTTGCCGTTGTTCCGCCAGAGAACATTGTGAAGCGAGTTTCTGCCCGGTGGATTGACAGCGACGAAACTCGCCATGCCGACGATGTACAAGTCGAGGTCGCCGTCGTGATCGTAGTCCACCCACGTCAAGCCGAGGCAACCAGGCTCGCGGCGGATGCCAACTTTTTCGGTAACGTCTTCGAACTTTCCGTCGCCGGTGTTGTGAAAGAGCCGAACGCCGTCGAAGAAGCAGACGGCGAGATCCGTGTGGCCGTCGTTATCGAAGTCGCCGGCGGCGCAACCGAAGCCGGGCGCGGCGCTCTCGAGGCCCGCCGCTTTCGTGACATCGGCCAATTTTCCGTTGCCGAGATTGTGGAGGAGGTGGCTGCCGTACGTTGGATCGCGGCCCACCAGGAAGAGATCCGGCTTGCCGTCGTTGTCGTAGTCGAAGAAACAGGCGCCGCTGGACGGGCCGACCGGCATCGCACTAGGCGAGGAGATGGCCGTAGAGATGAATTGCGGCGCAAAGCGGACGGGAATGGCGGGCGGAGCGTTTTGCGCGGAGCTGCGAGGCAACTCGGCGAGAGAAAAGCGGCCTTGATCCCCGTAAGCCGCGCCGAAGGGAGACCCGAGGTGCTCGGAAGTTATTTTTTGGAATTTAGCGAGATGCTCGCGCGCGGCGGCGGCGTTGCTACTGCGTTGATATGCGCGGGCCAGGCCAAATTCGGCGGAGGCGTGATAGGGGAAGAGCACGAGAGCTTTTTGGAAGGCGGCGATAGCCACATCGTAGTGCTGAAGCTGGGAATTCAAATAGCCGACGAAATACCAGGGGTCGGCTTCGTTGGCGAGTTGCGTGACGTGCGTAAAGGCTTCGACGCCTTTTTCCGCGTCGCCGAGATCCTTGTAGGTGAGGCCGAGGTTGTACCAGGCGAAAGGATCGCGCGGCAGTTTTGCGGCGGCGTCGGCAAGAGCGGTGCGGGCCGGTTCGAGTTTTTGTTGGGCCAGAAGCGAGATGCCGAGATTAAGCCGGGCGACCTCGAATTGGGGATCAGCGGCGAGTGATTGCTCAAAATATTTTTGCGCGTCGGCGGGGCGCTGCTGGTTCATGTAAGCGACGCCGAGAGTATTGAGACGATAAGCTTCTGCGGGGTCCACGTGTGGCGCTGTTTTTTGTTCGTTTGGCGAGAGCCCGGTTTGGGCTGCGCGCGAATGCAGAAATGCAGCAGCGGCAAGGAACGAGAAGAGACAAACTACGAGTACGAAAGCCGAACGCCGGAAGGGAACTTGCATTAGTGCCTTCTTCCTGTTCCCAAAGCGCGGTTCAAGCCCGTTTGCCGCAGTCGCGTGGGCGAAGCGGCGTTCAAGTGTTTGCGTGTTCCGTTCACGGTGTGTTCACTAACGGAAGCTCGATGAAGCTGGATTCCGCGGGGGAGTGGTAGATGCGCTGGGTGGCTTTGCGGTAGTCGGCGGGCTTGGCCCAGAAAATGTTGGGCACGAATGTTTGCGGATTGCGGTCGTATAGCGGGAACCAGCTCGACTGGATTTGCACCATGATGCGGTGGCCGGGAAGAAAGACGTGATTGGCGTTCGGCAGATCG
This sequence comes from uncultured Acidobacteriota bacterium, assembly GCA_963718945.1. Lineage (GTDB taxonomy): Bacteria > Acidobacteriota > Terriglobia > Acidiferrales > UBA7541 > Acidiferrum. The sequence continues at coordinate 258,468 of CAVRAJ010000008.1, forward strand.
AAGCGATAAGGCAGCGGCTTATCGGAGGCGATGGGCTTGGCGGTTTCGAGGCTTTCGCGATAGCGCCCTCGGAAAATGTCGGCGGAGATCATCAGTTGAAAGCCGCCGAGGTTTGGCTGGCTGGCAACTTCGTCCGGGTAAACATCGATGAGCTTGACGACCCAATCCGAATCGCTGCCGCTGGTCGAGGCAATGATGTTGGCAATCGGCTGGCCGCTGATTTTCACGGGGGCGCTCAGAACGTCGGACGTGAACACGAGCACGTCAGGCCGGCCCGAGGCTTCGCGCTGATCGTCGACAAGCCATTGAGACCAAGTGAGTTCGGTGGTGTAGCCAACGGGCTGGCTGGGGCGGGCGCGGAAGGGGACCGGCTTGCTCGGATCGGAAATATATTCGTCGAACGGCGCCTCGGACGAGTTTGGCGCGGTCATGCTGAGTTTTAGGCCCGCCGTCAGATAAATCGGAGTCGGTTTCGGCGCGCAGCCGTTCGCGCAACCCGCGGGCCAGGCGGGCAGACGGCGCCAAACGTTTGTCCCGGTTTCAAATGCGGAGACGGGCGCGATGTCCGCTTTGGGCGCGCCATCCTTCAGATATTGCGCGAGGAATGGCCGCAGGATGTGCTCGCGGAAGTAGAGGCCCGTGTCGCTGCCGAATTTAATGGCGCCGAGGGCGCTGGCGTCTTCAATTTCCTGGCCGTGATGCCACGGGCCCATCACGAGAAAAACCTTATCGTTGTTGGTGTCCTTAGGCTTGATGGCTTTGTAGACGGCCGTCGCCCCATAAATATCTTCCTGATCCCACAAGCTGTGAACCAGCATCACGGGAACTTTCAAAGGCTGGGTCGCCAGGATTTTATCCATAGCTTGTTCCCGCCAGAAGGCGTCATAGCTCGGATGCTCCAGAAGTTTGCGCCAGAATCCCACCTGTTCGAGGCCGTGACGCCGCCCGAGTTCGCCGGCTGAGCCCGCCTCCATATAAACGTCGTAATCGTCGAAGTTGCCGCTCCACCATTTGATGCTGTTGTCGCGCGTGCCGTCCTGCTCGTAGATGTACGGCATGTTTTGCTGACGAAAGGCGCCGTTGTGGAACCAGTCGTCGCCCATCCAGCCGTCGACCATGGGATTCATCGGCACGGAGACTTTGAGAGCGGGGTGAGGATTCACGAGCGCCATCAGCGGCAGAAATCCGTCGTAAGAAATCCCGAGGATGCCGACCTTGCCGTTGGTTTCAGGGATGTTTTTCACGAGCCAGTCGATGGTGTCGTACGTGTCGGTCGAATGATCGACGTTCGTCGGATTCAGCGGCCCGTGCAGCGGCCGGTTCATCACGTAGTCGCCTTCGGAGCCGTACTTCCCGCGCACATCCTGGACGACGCGAATGTAGCCGTCTTCCACGATCACGTCGGTCGCGTTGTCATAGCCTTCGAGGATTGGGCCGAGGTGCGAGCTGCTGGTGTGCGAAGTGAGATCGCTGGCGTTGTAGGGTGTGCGCGTAAGAAGAATCGGCGCATTGTTTGCGCCTTTGGGAACCAGGATGACGGTGTGGAGTTTCACGCCATCGCGCATGGGGATCATCACGTCGCGCCGCGTGTAGTCGAAGCTCGAAGTGACGGGCTGCAGTTGCGCGGGTGTTTCGCTGGGAAGCGTTGTGGCTTGAGAAGCGCTCTGCGCATCAAGAGACGACGCCATGAAGAAGAGCGCGCCGAAAATGGCGGCGGCCAAAAAAAGTCTGCGTGCATGGTGATTGAAAAGCGTCATGAACGATTCTCCGGTTCGGCGGGAAGATGCGTTTGGTGAGCTCGCAAGAGTCGCCAGGTTTTCAGTTCAGCGGGTAGATTATACAGAGACGAAGGAATGCATGCCAGCGGTCGTATCGCGCCGTCTAAAATGTAACCGAAGGGGACAACGTCGCGCCATTTAAGATGTAACCCAACCAAAACAGGGAATGGGGAGGATCAGGTTGGGGAACAAAGGGAGATGGGAGTACTTGCGGGCCATTTATGAGCGCTATCGGTTGGCGGGACGCGAGGGTAAGAACGTGATTCTGAGTGAATTTTGCGCCAACACCGGCTATCACCGGAAGTACGCGATTCGATTGCTGAACGGGCCGCGACCGGAGAGACGGCGGAGATCCCAAGAGCGGCGGCGCAGGGTGAGTTACGGCCCGGAGACGTTGGCCATTTTGACGGCGGTGTGGGAAGCGGCGGGCTATCCGTGGTCGGTGCGGCTGAAGGCATTGTTGCCGGCGTGGATGCCATGGATTCGCAAACGCTTTGGGGTGCGTCCAGAGATCGCGGAGCAGTTGGTGAAGATCAGTGCGCGGCAGATGGACCGGCGGCTGGCAGGGCAGAAGACGCAACGGCGGCGGCGCATCTACGGACGCACCAAGCCGGGGTACTTGCTGAAGCACCAAATTCCGGTGAAGACTGACAGTTGGGATGTGCGCGTCCCGGGTTTCACGGAAGTGGATTTGGTTTCGCACTCTGGCAATTCCGCCGCGGGAGACTTCGCACACACTCTGAACGTGACGGATATTCACACCGCGTGGACGGAATCGCGAGCCGTGCTGGGACGCGGCGAAGAGGCCGTACAGCGGGCTTTACAGGAGATTCGCGGAGTGCTGCCGTTCGCACTGCGGGGAGTGGATTCGGACAACGGATCGGAGTTCATTAACTGGCATCTGAAGACGTGGTGCGAGCAGCAGGGCATTCAGCTGACGCGGGGACGGCCGTACAAAAAAGACGATAATGCGCATGTGGAGCAGAAGAACTGGACGCATGTGCGGAAGTTGCTGGGCTGGGAACGCTACGACACGCACGAAGGGGTGACGGCGATAAACGATCTCTACGGGCAGGAACTGCGCTTGTGGCTGAACCTGTTTCTTCCCTCGGTGAAGCTGGTGAAAAAGATGCGCGTAGGGTCGAAAGTGCGACGCGTATATGACCAGCCACGGACGCCGCTGGAGCGCGTGCAAGCTTGCCCGCAAGCAGACCGAGAGAAACTGGCCCATCTTGAGGAACTGAGAAAGAGGCTCGACCCGTTTCAACTCGGCCAGACGATCGAGCGCAAACTGCAGCAGATTTTCAAACGCGCCAATCTCCGCTGGAGCCCGCAGGCGCCAAAAGACTCCGCCACCCCACCCCAACGAGCGCACCCGGCGAACGGCTGTGGAAAAGACGGGCAGAAACCGCCCTTGGAAATCAAAACCCGATTTCCACTTTCCCACAGCCGCAACAACAACAAGCCTTCGGTTACATTTCAAATGGCTCGACAACGCAACCCACGGTTACATTCTTAGATGGCTTGACGCGCGACGGGTTCATCCGGCGATGCAATCGTTCCAGTTCCCGATAGCCTTTCACTCGCCGGAATTTCTTCTGAGCTTCCAGCGAGCCGGTGGCCGTCCAGCGCAAGGCTTGCTCTCCTTCTCGCCAGCGTTTTACATTGCGCGCCACGCGCTCGACGGTCGAGAGACAGGACTCGATGGGATTGGTGGAGGCCAGCGTGCGGCGCAGCAGCCAGCCCACACCCAACCGGTGCATCGTCAGCGTTTCCTCCAGGCCTTCCTCCAAGCTGTGTGCCGCGCTGGGGTTGATGCGTTCCAGTTGCCGGAAGATTTTCTCCAACTCCGTTTTCGCCGCCGCGTACTCGGTCATCGCGTAGGCGTTGCGGATTCTGCGGTCGTAATCGCCCTGCGCGTTTTTCGGCAGATGCTCGGCCACGTTGCGCCGCTTGTGGATCTGGCAGCGCTGCACTTCGGCGCGTTCGCCAAACACACGCGCGATCCCCGCGCGCAACGCTTTCGCTCCGTCGATCACGAACAAGTAGCGCCTTTCCGCATCGAGACCACGCGCCACCAGGTCTTCCAGCAACTCCTTCACCACCGTGGTGTTTTCCGTGGCGCCCTGCCACAACCCCAAAACATGTTTTTCGCCGTTGGTTTCGATCCCCAGCGCCACCACCAACACTTGTTTGCCAAGATGAATTCCGTCGATCAGGATGGCTACCAGGTCGAGTCCACCCAGTTTTTTCTCGCACAGTTCTTGCAACTGTGCGGCACTGGCCTGCACGAATTCACGGCTCACGCTGGACTTCTCGATGCCGTAGCCTTCCACCACACTTTGCACCGCCCGGCGATAATTCCGCGCCGTCAGTCCCGCGACGATGCCTTCACGTACCGCCCGCTGCCGCCGCCCGTCGTGCTGCAACCGCGCGTAACTGTCCAGTTCCACTTCTTCGCCTGTGCGCGTGCGCACCCGCGGTCGCTCCACGGCCACCTTCCGCCCGCCAAATACCACGTAACCCGGCTGGCGGCCCCAACGTACCACGCCCGACACCGGATCCGGCCGGTGCGGCGGTCCCACGCGCCGCGTCACCTCGTTTTCCAGAATCGTGCCGATGATGCGCAACCCGGCTTCCCCGGTCAACTGCTCCACCTGGGCTTGCAGCTCCTCCCACACCTCGACCATCGGCAGCGGTACCTCCACCAACAACTCCCGTTTGCCGAGCACCTCGAACTTCGACTTGGACTTGGACTTGTCTGGCATTTCCTGATAGGTTTTCTTCACAGCGGCTCTCCTCTCAAAAAGAGTTTGCAACCCGAACTCTATCCGAGTTCGGGTCGAGAGCCGCTGCTTCACTTGTTCAGGTTTCAACTAAAGGCGGGACAACTTCGAAGTTGCCTTGGTAACAGGGTACTCCTTTGCGAAAGCGCTATACCCACCTACTTTTCCTGGAACGACTTGATGTAGTTCTTCAGGTTCGCAATTCTCAAGGCCACTTCAGGCTCACCCAATCGATCCATCGCAAAATCCGCTCCCCAGATGGGCATCTCCGCAGGCCCATGCGCCGGCATCACGACGCCATTCCGAAGCACCTTGGAGACATAAACGTCGGGAAATTTGCCGCCATGACGCAGCGCCAAAGTAGTTAGGTCGGGCGGAGCTCTGTATGGATCAGGGGCGGGGCCGCTTCCCTTCAAGTCAGTTCCATGGCAGACGGCGCAATACTGCATGTAGAGTTCGGCGCCGGATGGGGCATGAGAAGCTGCGGTCGTCTGTATTGATTGTAGATATTTCACTAGGCTGGACAACCTTACGTTTCCCCAATCCATATCCGCCTCGACCTGATGAAAGATGGGTCCCCAAATTGGCATTTCTCGCGAGCCGTGAGCAGCTACAACGTTGTCGCCCATAATCATTTGGCGCACGCGTGTCGCGGGAAATTCTCCTCGATCGTTCCAGGCCAAAAGAGTCAGATCGGGTACCTTGGCCTTCAACGCGGGTGCCGCGGGACCCTCCCCTTTGGCATCTATGCCGTGGCAAGAGGTGCAATAGGCTCGGAATAAGTCCGGACCTTCGACAGAGCGGATCAAAGGCGGAGACTGATGCTCCACATTTGGGGCGGTCTGAATTTGCTTGCCAGCCCCAGGAAGGACCACGCCGACGAGGGCAAGCACCAGAACGAATTGCAGGAACCTCCTAAATCTTCTGTCCATCGTCGTCTCCTCGTCTTCGGCGCGTGCCCAAGACTCCGCCTAACTTGAATCTAGCTCACGACCGCAGCCTCGGAAACTTCCAACGTAATCTTCGGAGCGTGCAGCAGAGTGTTATGAATTAGGCAGTGCTGTATCGCTTCCTGGATTCCATTTCGGTGTTGTTCGCTAAACACCAATGGAACTTCCACCTCGATGCGAAAGTTATCCATGCGTGGGGGATCCTTCACCTTGTCGGCAGTGACTCGAACCCTCATGCCCTCACCCGCTAGGTTGTGCTTCTTCACGTACTGCGCAGCGTAGAATCCCGCACACGAACCCAGAGACGCCAACAGCAATTCCGGAGGTGTCATTCCTTCATCGAATCCACCGTTTTCTGGCGGCTGGTCGCAAACAATTTTGTGCTGCCGCGCTTTGATTTCGAACTGCACCGCGCCGAGATGTTCGACAATCACTTCCACGGTACCTCCTATTCCTGGATAGATTCCAAATAGTCGCAGAGGTTCTTGATGCGTTGCCGCACGGCAGCCTCGTCATAGTTATCAAGGTATTGGAAGATCGGCCCCCAAACGGGCATCTCCGAAGAGCCATGGGCGGAGAGTCCCGGGCCAAACCGTAAAGCGCCCGCAACGTATTCACGCGGGAATTTGCCGTCATGGCGCTTGGCGAGCGTCGTGAGATCCGCTGGACGTTTGTTGAGCGACGCACTTGCAGGGCCGCGTCCTTTGCCATCGGTACCATGGCAGGAGGCGCAATACTGCTTGTACATGGTCTTTCCTGAGGGCACGTAAGTTGGAGGAAGCTGACTTTTGTCTGCCACCGGGTCTTGTTGGGCGGTGGCGCAGACCGCAACGAACAGCGTGCAAAGTAGAATGCCGCGTTGAAGAGTCATGATCTCCTCCAGTTATCCAGACCGAGACATCACGTTCGGCTAAATCTTATGTCTTATCACTGACATAACTCGTGATGTGCGTCACACGTTCAAGTGGCGCCTGGCACAGTCCGAGCCGCAAGAAAACTACAGGATGAATCCAGTTTCCACGGAATTGCAGTTGTGGTTCCGGGGAAGGGCGGCCAGAAACGATTTTGCAGATTGTGAAAAAGGAGATCGAGATGATCACAGGTCAACAAATCGTGGAAGGCGCGGAAACGCGAACTCCCGCAAACATACAGCATTTCTTTAAGAACATCCTGCTCGCAACGGATTTTTCACCAGCTTCCAGCCGAGCGTTGGAATATGCGGCGTCTCTTGCGAGACGCTACGGCTCAACGATCTACCTCACCCATATCATCAGCCTGGATGGTTATCCTCTGATGGCGCCTGAATTTGCGGCATCCTCCCTGCAAAAGATGCAAGTCGAAGCGCAGGAAAACTTCCGTGAATTATTAAAATCCGGACTTCTGATCGCTTTGCCCTACAAGGCCGTGATCCAGGAAGGCAATCTTTGGCCTTCGCTCGAAGAATTGATCAAGAAGTACGAGATCGACTTGCTGGTTGTAGGCACGCGCGGCGCGGGCACCGTGCGGAAAATCCTTATCGGTTCGGGAGCCGAAGAGATTTTCCGCAAAGCGAAAATACCGGTGCTGACGGTCGGACCGTCAACAGCGATCGATCCGCAGTACGAAGTGGAGTTTAAGAATATTTTGTTTGCTACCGATTTCGGAAAAAGCGCCGAGCGCGAAGCGGAGTACGCCCTGTCGCTGGCCAAAGAACATTGCTCGAGACTGAGGCTCGTGCATGTGTTCCCGCACCCAGAAGCGTATGGGAGTCCGTCCTGGCTCTGGAGAAACAAAACAGCATGGCTCAGTTAAAAGAGCTAGTGCCGGCTGAATCCGACCTGCACTGCAAGCTGGATTTCGAAGTTCCTGTCGGCGAGCCCGTCGAGCAGATTCTGCGAATCGCACAGGAAACAAAGGCGGACCTCATCGTCATGGGTGCGAAGGCCAGGAAGAGCCTTGCAGGCAATGTTCCGCACACCAAGGCATACCGGCTTGTCTGTGAAGCAAAGTGCCCTGTCTTGACTGTGCGATCCTGAACGGCAGGCGAGTGACAATCTCAGGGTTGATCCGAGGCCCAGAGTTTCGAGGCGATGTAGCTGGTAATTCTGGGCCTCTTTCAGGCTTGAGATAGAGGAGTAGGCTGGCAGATAGCATCCGCGGCACGGACATAAGGAAAGGTAGATGTTCTACCGCCCTCAGCGATTGCTGGTTCAATTCCTGCGAAGACGATTTGGAAAGTCGCGTTGGCACGACCGTCCCAAAGAATAGGAACCATCACATTGGTCTGCAAACTTCTCGCGACAGGCAGTCTCGTAGTCGGGTTGTGCTTTGGGGCTACTGTCGCACGCTCCCAGCGGCAGCCAGAAACATTCTTCAAAACCAAGATCGGTCTGTCCGAGAGTGACATTCAGAAGATGGAGCAAGGCCACGTCGTGACCAGGGTCCTCGACTCCCCCGACAAGAAGTACGGGGTCTTGGTGTTTGGCGGGGTTTACATCAACGCCTCGATCGAACAGTTCGCCGCTTCCTACCGCAATGTAAACACACTCCTCGAAGATAAGGTGTACCGCGAAGTGCAGGAGTTCAGCGCGGATGGTCCGCCGACTCTCTCCGATTTCAGTCGCCTCTCATTCGGACGCAAGGACATCGACACAATACAAAATTGTAAGCCCTACCATTGCGACATCCAGGTCTTCGACGTCGCTGCTTTTCAGAAACAGATCAACTGGAACTCGAAAGAGAGATACGACCAGTTCAATAAGCTCGCCCGCCAGCGCATTTGCCAAGGCCTGGCAAAATATATGGCTGGCGGCCTGAAGGCGTTGGGCAGCTACACCGACCACGAGCGGCCCTTCAATCTTTACGAAAATATGAAGTCGATGCTAGACGCTTCGTACTACTTGCCTCAGAACGAGTCCGGCGGCATTTATCAACACGTTCTCGACTATCCTGAGGGAAAAGTTCCCAGTGCGATCGACTTCTTCTACTGGGAAGACATCGATTTTGGGGAGGGGCCGACAATCCGCGTGAATCGTGTGTCCATGTTTCCAGCCGGCGTGGGCGACGCCAAGTATGTGATTACCAATGAGCAGTTATATGCGAGCCGCTTCATCCGCATCGCTCTGCAGGTGTTCTACTGCGTCCCCGATGCCCAGATCCCTGGTAAACCGGGGTTTTACCTGATCGAGATGAATGATTCCCGTGTTCCAGATTTTGGCACGCTAAAACTAAGCGTAGTCCGAAAAATCGCGACTGGAAAAGGCCTCGCATCCACGCGCGACATACTGAATCTTTATCTGAATAGACTCACGGTAAAAGCAAGAACCCAAAACTCGAACTAGGTTCGGTGTTTGACCTTTCTTGCGTAGATGAAGTGACGAACCTGCGTCGGCTCAATCTTTGGCTGCAGGCATATCAGAAGACTCTATACCAATGCGCATCGTCGAGCGGTGGACCGACCCAATGTCGGCCTAGCGCGGGACACCTTCGTGGACGACCGTATGCTCTTGAAATCCCGACTCACCTCGTGTGCGCGGCGTCACAATACCTTGTGACATCCGTCATGGCCTGGATCCATTGAAATGGCCAAACGTATAGGTACCGCTCGTGAAGGAGGAATACCATGAACACGAGACAGCTCCCGCATCCATCAACCCGCGAGACTAGCGTCCCCATCATTCCTGTTGCTCCAGAAGAGCAAAGCCGGAGAATTGAGGCGGCCATCGCCGCACGCGCCTATGAGATTTTCGAGACGCGCGGAGGCATGGGATGGCACGAATTGGAAGACTGGCGCCAAGCCGAGGCTGAAGTCCGGAGCAAGGTCTGCTTCGGTTTCACGACCGGGGACCATGCGGTCGTCATTGGCACCGATGCCGCGGGGTTCGAACCCGGCACGCTTGAGATTTGGGTAGCGCCTCGTCAACTCACCATTTGTGGAAAGACGCGGGCTCAGAGTGCGCATCCGGCCAAACCGCACCTCGATTCGAGGGAGCATTTGGTCTTCCGTCAAGTCCAACTGCCCTGCGAAGTCCAATGCGCCGGGGCCCGGGCTCATCACAGCGCGCGCTTCCTGGAGATTCAACTTCGCAGGGCCGAATCCATGCAAACACTACCCAGAGCTGATGCGGCATGACCTCGAACTATGAACTCTGGAACCCCGGGAAACTGAAGCAAGAACCATGCATCAAACGGGTTTAAGATCTCATCGAAGGAGAACGCATCATGCCTTCTGCATCCGCTACCGGATCAGCCAAAGCTGTCGAAAAACCGCATCCACTCTCTCCTGAGGAACTGAGAAAAGTACATGCGTATTGGCGTGCCGCGAACTATCTTTCCGCCGGACAGATCTACCTCTATGACAATCCTCTGTTGAAAGAAACCCTGCGGCTGAAGCATATTAAGCCGCGTCTCCTCGGTCATTGGGGAACGACTCCGGGATTGAATTTCATCTATGTCCATCTCAACCGCCTGATCAAAAAGCATGACCTTAACGTCGTTTATGTTGCTGGCCCGGGGCATGGCGGCCCAGGCCTCGTCGCCAACACCTATCTCGAAGGCACATACAGCGAAGTCTACTCGCACATCTCGCAGAACGAAGAAGGCTTGCAGAAACTGTTCAAGCAGTTTTCCTTCCCCGGCGGAATCCCGAGTCACGTCGCACCGGAAACGCCGGGTTCGATCCACGAAGGCGGCGAGCTTGGCTATTCGCTCGCTCATGCCTACGGCGCAGCATTCGACAACCCGGATCTGCTGATTTGTTGCGTGGTGGGCGACGGCGAGGCAGAAACCGGACCGTTGGCGACCAGCTGGCACTCCAACAAGTTTTTGAATCCCGCGCGCGATGGAGCCGTTCTTCCGATTCTTCATTTGAACGGATATAAGATCGCTAACCCGACGCTGCTCAGTCGCCTTACCGATGCGACGCTGACGCAGCTATTTTCCGGATATGGTTACAAACCGTATTTTGTCGAAGGGCGTGAGCCTGAACCCATGCATCAGCTTATGGCCGAGACCATGGACACAATTCTCAATGAAATCCGGGCAATCCAGCAGGCAGCAAGAAGAGGAAAATCTGTGGACCTTCCCGCGTGGCCGATGATTGTCATGCGGACCCCGAAAGGCTGGACCGGGCCAAAAACCGTCGACGGCAAACCCGTGGAAGATACCTGGCGCGCACATCAGGTGCCGCTCACCGACTTCGCCAAGCACCCTGACCACGTCAAGTTGCTGCAGGAATGGATGAAGAGCTACAAACCCGAAGAACTGTTTGATGGGAATGGAAAACTCGTACCCGAGCTCGCGGAACTCGCGCCTGCAGGAACTCGTCGAATGGGTGCGAATCCCCATGCCAACGGCGGCTTGTTGCTGCGTGATCTCGCCATACCGGACTTCCGAGACTATGCCGTCAACGTGGCCAAACCGGGAACTGAATGCGTGGAGTCCACGCGAGTCTTAGGCCAGTTGTTGCGCGATGTCATGCGGCTCAACGCCGATACGAAGAATTTTCGCGTCTTCGGTCCTGATGAGACCGCTTCCAACCGTCTCGACGCCCTCTACGAAACGACCGACAAGACTTTCATGGAGCCGATGCTCAAGACCGACGAGCACCTTTCGCCGAACGGCCGCGTCATGGAAGTTTTGAGCGAGCACATGTGCCAAGGCTGGCTGGAAGGCTATCTTCTGACCGGGCGCCACGGCTTCTTCTCCTGCTATGAAGCGTTTATCCACATCGTCGATTCCATGTTCAACCAGCATGCCAAATGGTTGAAAGTCACGCGCAATATTCCCTGGCGGCGACCGATCGCGTCCTTGAACTACTTGCTGACCTCGCACGTCTGGCGGCAGGATCATAATGGTTTCACGCACCAGGACCCAGGCTTTATCGATCATGTCGTGAACAAGAAAGCGGACATCGTGCGTGTCTACCTTCCTCCCGACGCGAATACACTTCTCTCCGTGGCCGATCATTGCTTGCGCAGCCGCAACTACGTGAATGTGATCGTCGCCGGCAAGCAGCCAGCCCTGCAGTATTTGGATATGAAGTCCGCCATTGAGCACTGCACGGCGGGACTCGGCATCTGGGAGTGGGCTTCCACCGATAAAGGCAGTGAACCGGATGTGGTCATGGCCTGCGCCGGAGACATTCCCACGCTGGAGACCCTCGCCGCGGTAGCGCTGCTACGCCAGAATTTCCCGGACATCAAGGTCCGCGTCGTCAACGTTATCGACCTCATGACTTTGCAAACCTCGGCCGAGCATCCGCACGGACTGTCCGACAGGGAGTTTGATTCGATTTTCACGACGGACAAGCCCGTGATCTTTGCTTTTCACGGCTACCCTACGCTAATTCACCGCCTCACGTACAAGCGGACCAACCACGACAACTTCCACGTGCACGGCTATCGTGAGGAAGGAACGACCACGACCCCGTTCGACATGACAGTGCTTAATGAACTCGACCGCTTCCACCTGGCGGGAGATGTTGTCGATCGTGTTGCGCGCTTCTGCCCGATCAATGCGCACTTCAAACAGCTCCTCCGCAACAAGCTGGTCGACCACAAACAATACATCTGCGAACATGGCGATGACCTCCCGGAAATCCGGGATTGGAAGTGGCCCTACTGAATGAAGATTCTCGTCCTCAATTCCGGATCGAGCAGCCAGAAAGCCTGTCTCTTTGACCTGAGCGATACACTCCCGAACCTTCCTCCGAGGCCTCTGTGGGAAGGCAAGATTGAATGGCGCGAGAAACACGCAGCTCTTGAAGTGCGTACGTCGTCCGGTGCGGTTGAAGCAGGATCTGAAGCGAGGGGAACACGCCGAAGCGACCGTGCAACTGCTCCATGCTTTGGCTTCCGGCGAGACTCGCGTACTTACAGAGCTTTCCGAGATTCATGTTGTCGGGCACCGTATCGTAAACGGAGGACGGGAATA
>CAVRAJ010000009.1:0-81292 GCA_963718945.1 uncultured Acidobacteriota bacterium
CAGACGATAACGATGGCAGAGAATGTGTATATCGGCATGGCGGTAAATTCCAGTACGGTGACCGCGGGTTTCGACAATGTCTCAGTGAGTTCGGCTGCAGCCGCAGCACCGGTCATTACGCGGATATCGGCCACGACGGGAGCGGTTGGGAACCAAGTCGTGATTTTGGGCTCCGGATTTGGCGCCACGAAAGGGAGCAGTGCAGTGTTGCTCAGCGATGCTCCCATGACGATCAACTCATGGAACAACACGTCGATCACAGCCACGGTGCCAGTAGGGGCAACCTCCGGATACCTGGTGGTATCGGTTGCGCCGAGCATGAACGACAGCAACGCGATCTATTTCACAGTCACCACTCAGCCCTTGCCAAGTGGGTGGCTCGATCAAGACGTTGGCAATCTCGGAGGAAGCGCTACCTATTCGAGCGGTATATTCACGGTGAAAGGGGTCACAGGCGGCTCAATTGGAGGCACCGCCGATGCACTGCACATCGTGTATCAGTCGCTTTCAGGTGACGGGACAATTGTTGCCAGGGTAGCGAACCTCCAGGGATACATGCCGCAGGCGGTCATCATGATCCGGGAGACACTGAGTCCCGGTGCCACGGATGTTGTCGGATTTTTCCAACCGAACTTGGCCTATCTTTACTATCGACCTAGCACAGGTGCAAGCACTTCGGCCGGGGACACAAGCTTTGATGCGCCTGCGTATCCCTATTGGGTGAAAGTGGCGCGAACCGGCAACGCTTTCAGCACCTACGTGTCACTCGATGGAGTGACCTGGACGCAAGCCGGGACAACCCAGACGATCACGATGGCAGAGAACGTGGACATTGGAATGGCCGTAGGCAACAGCCAGAACACTGCTACCTTCGACAACGTCTCGGTAAACTCGGACGCTGCTCCTGCGCCAGCGATTACGGAAATATCGGCCACCACGGGGGCGGTTGGGAACCAAGTGGTCATTACCGGCACAGGTTTTGGAGCGACTCAGGGAAACAGCGCCGTGTTCCTCAGCGACCTTCCTATGGCCATCAACTCTTGGAGCAACACCTCCATCACCGTGACCGTCTCGTCCGGTGCAGTCACTGGTTATTTAGCAGTGTCGGTCGCCCCTAGCCTGAACGCCAGCAACGCAATCTACTTTACGGTGACTACGCAACCGCTGCCCAGTGGATGGCTGGATCAGGACATCGGGGGGACGGGAGGGAGTGCGACCTATTCGAATGGGACATTCGCAGTGAAAGGCGAGACGAACGGCACGATAGGCGGCACGGCCGACACCATGCACTTTGTGTATCAGTCTCTTTCCGGTGATGGGACGATTGTCGCCAGGGTAGCGAATCTACAGGGGGCCAATCCGGAAGTGGGGGTGATGATCCGGGAGACGCTGACTTCAGGCTCTACGGATGCTTTTGCACTCTTCATACCGAACCAGGCGTGGCTGTACTATCGGCCGACCACTGGCGCAAGCACTTCCAACCAAGCCACTGGTTTTGTTGCATCGGCATATCCGTACTGGGTTAAGGTAACGCGCAGCGGAAGCACGTTCAGTGGGTACATGTCGTTGGACGGAGTGTACTGGACGCAAGCCGGGGCGAGCCAGACGATCACGATGGCGCAGAACGTGTACATCGGCATGGCAGTCAACACCAGCCAGGTAATCGCGAGTTTCGACAACGTTTCGGCAAGCGCTGGAACTCCGTATCCCATCCCCGTTGTCACAGCCGTAAGCCCGACTGTTGCTGGTCTGGGATACTCGGTCACTATCAATGGCTCAAATTTCGGAGCGACCCAGGGTACCAGCGCGGTGTATTTCAATGGAACACAAGCTGCCTCAATCAGCAGTTGGAGCAGTACGCAAATCGTTGCGACCGTGCCGAACGGCGCGACAAGCGGACCTGTTACTGTCGTCGAGAATGGAGTAGGTAGTAACCAGAGCGTTGTACTCACCGTCTACAACCCCGTTGTAAGCAGCGTGACGCCGCCTGCCGCTCCAATTGGAGGTCAAATCACGATTACTGGGAGCGGCTTCGGATTGGCGCCAGGCATTGGCCAAGTTCTCTTTAATGGCGTGGCCACTTCTGCTTACCCGTGGAACGATACCAGCATGACTCTTCACGTGCCGCCTGGGGCTACGAGCGGTCCCATGACTGTCACTGTTGGCGGTGTCCCAAGCAACGCCATCTCTTTTACGGTACTCGAAACACTTTCAGTCACGAGCATTTCTCAGAACGTTGGGCCGCTGGGCACGACGGTAACCATTACTGGCACTGGTTTCGGTCCTACCCAGAGCACCAGCTTCGCAAGCTTCTACGGGGCGGCTGCAACCGTTAGCAGTTGGAGCGATACGCAGATCGTGGTCACTGTGGCTGATGGGTCATCGAGCGGGCCGGTCTCCGTCAACGTGGCCAATGTAACGGCTCAAGGCCCGTGGTTCACCCTAAGCAGTTCGGTAAGTTTGACGGACTCGCTCGGCAATCCAACGACCTACATCGCCGAGGTGATAGGAGGGAAATGGTTGCCGGTAAGCTCGCAGGGGTCGGGATGCTCCAGTTGCACGATGCGCGGAGCGATCCAGCAAACCTACGACATCCGAGGGAATGTTCTAACGAAAACAAATGAACTCGGGGCCACGACCACCTACACCTACGATTCCAATAACAACGTGACTTCCGTCTCCGTGCCCATAGCTCCAGATACCTATGCCACGACGACGTACACATACAATTCCTTCGGCGAAGTACTCACAACCACCGATCCGATGGGGAATGTCACGACGAACACCTACGACGCCAATGGAAACCTGCTGACGGTCACGACCCCCGCTCCAGGCGGTGGCGCATCCGCCAGCGTGACGCAGTTTGCTTACAATTCGTCAGGGGAGTTGACGCAGATCACCGACCCGCTCAACAACATGACCACGCTCACCTACACTTCGGTAGGGTTGATTGCGACCGTCACGGATGCACAGAGCCATGTGACTACCTACGGCTATGATTCGCAAGGGAACCGCACGTCCGTGAAAGACGCAAACAATCAAACGACCACGTTTGCCTACGACGCGGGCGACCGACTGACCACGATCACCTATCCAGACACCACGACGACGACGTTCACCTACGACGTTCGCGGGCGGCGAACTTCGGTGACGGATCAGAACGGGAAGACCACCAGCTATGCGTATGACGACGCCGACCGCCTAACCACGGTTACCGATGCGGCCAGCAACGTTTCGACGTACAGCTACGACACGGAAAACAACCTGACCAGTATCGAAGACGCGAACGGGCACACCACCACGTTTACCTACGATGCCTTCGGCAGAGTGACCCAGACCGCGTTCCCTTCGAGCCTGTCCGAATATTATTACTATGACGCGGTGGGCAACCTGATCACAAAAACTGACCGCAAGAACCAGACCATAACCTACACTTACGACCAGTTGAATCGACTGACGCAAAAGACGTATCCTGATACCACCACGGTGAATTACACCTACGATAACGACTCGCGGCTGACGCAGGTGACCGATCCCACCGGCACGTACCAATTCACGTTCGACAACATGGGGCGGCTCACGCAGGCAAACACGCAATACTCATTCCTGACCGGGCGGAACTTTACGACCGCGTATACTTACGACAAGGCTTCGAATCGCACGGGCTTCACAGACCCCGAAAACGGCTCAACCAGCTATGCGTACGACACGCTGAATCGCTTGCAAACCTTGACGCCACCAACAGCGTTCAGCGGGAGCGGCAGCTTCGGCTTTAGCTATGACGCGCTGAGCCGCCGCACACAGATGACGCGCCCTAACAGCATCACAACCAACTACAGCTACGACAATCTTTCTCGGTTACTGAGCGTGCTGCATCAGAGCGGCTCGACCACTCTCGACGGTGCGAGCTACACCGTGGACAACGCCGGAAACCGCACGGCGAAGACAGACCAATACGCGAACGTGACCTCGAACTACACGTATGACCCGATTTATGAGTTGACGCAGGTCACACAAGCCACGAACACGACAGAGAGCTACACCTTCGACGCGGTCGGCAACCGGCTATCTGCGCTGGGCGTCTCGTCGTACACGAACAATTCGTCGAATGAGCTCACGTCGACTTCAAACTCGACGTATAGCTACGACAACAACGGCAACACCACATCGAAGACCGTCGGCTCTAACACAACAAGCTACACCTGGGATTTTGAGAACCGGCTGACTAGTGTCACGCTGCCCGGAACTGGCGGGACAGTGAACTTTGCTTACGATCCATTCGGTCGCCGAATCAAGAAAGTATCGAGCGTCGGCACAAGCATCTTCGCCTACGATGGCGACAATCTCATTGAAGAGTCAAACTCCTCCGGGAGCGCTGTCGCGCGCTATTCACAAGGTCTCAACATTGATGAACCATTGGCGATGTTGCGCAGCGCGAGCACGAATTACTATGAAGCCGACGGCTTGGGCTCAATCACATCGCTGAGTAGCAGCGCCGGTTCGCTGGCGCAAACCTACACGTTCGATTCTTTCGGCAAGCAAACCGCGTCGTCGGGTTCGCTAACCAACCCATTCCAGTACACCGCGCGGGAATCGGACGCGGAAACTGGCCTGTATTACTATCGCGCCAGATACTACGATGAGAATAGCGGACGATTCACAAATGAAGATCCCATCGGTTTTCGCGCTGGACCGAACTTCTATCAGTACTCACTCAACAATCCGGTCACTTTTAATGACCCGAACGGTAACAATCCCGTAGCGGTCGCGTTACCGTGGTTGGGTGCTCTTGGAGAAGCCACCCTACCGGGTTGGGTTGTACCCGGAGCCGCAGTAGGTGGGGCGGCGGCGCTCGGCTGGGGAATTGGGCGAGGAATTGGCCATATTCCCATTGGAAGCGGACAAAACGTCGATGACGCTGTAACAGCCGGATTTACCGCTGTCCTTATCTACTTCGCTCAACACGGAAAACAGAAGTACACCAACGAGTTCACGGACGAGGCGAGGAAAAGGTTTGGGAACAACAAGGACAAGATTTGCGCGTGGCTAGATGCTCTATATGCCGCCGAAACCGATTCAGCTACTCGACAGAAAATCAAGTTGGCGCAGAAAGTCTTTGGCTGCAGACGGTGCGGAGGTGGTGATTGACTCACTCCGAGCATATCCTTAAAGCACGGAATTGGTACATAGCTCATGAGATTCTCTACTTTGAACCAAAACTGCGGCAGAAATCAAAAGTAACAGAGCGGACTGTGTGGGAAAATCTGATCCTCATAAAAGCCAAGAATCCGCGCCAAGCCTACCAGAAAGCTATCGAACATGGACGTGCAAGCGAACAGGCGGTGAGAATCGACGGCGAGGACGGCTTGTGCAAGTTTCGCGGGCTGCGAGACCTGACCCTGGTTTACGATAAACTGGAGGATGGTGCTGAGCTTGAATGGCGAGTGCTCCGAATCTCGCCGGGTAAAATAGGTCGTCTGGTCACTAGGAAGGAAAAACTGCAGGCGTTCAAGTATGCGCGTAAGAAGATCAGAGCAAAGAAGTCCAGCGCCTTGCGGTGATGACGCGGGGCTAAAGCGTGCGTCTGCGACAGCTGCAAAAGAGCCAGTCCGAGGTCCGCAAAGAAGCATCAATCTCGCTGAAGAAACTTGGCCAATAGTAGACTACTGGCGGGTGGCAGCGACTATAAATTCCGGGACGATTTTGGTTGCCGCACATGCCGGTGTTGCGTGTGCGGGTTTAGAGTCAGTTTCCCTGTGAACTCCAGTTGAACCGGCTGACGCAGAAAATGTATCCTGATACCACCACGGTGAATTACACCTACGATAACGACTCGCGTTTGACGCAGGTTACCGATCCCACCGGCACGTATCAATTCACGTTTGACAACATGGGGCGGCTCACGCAGGCGAACACGCAATACTCGTTCCTAACCGGCCGGAATTTCACGACCGCTTATACCTACGACAAGGCCTCGAATCGAACGGGCTTCACAGACCCCGAAAACGGCTCAACCAGCTATGCGTACGACACGCTGAATCGCTTGCAAACCTTGACGCCACCAACAGCGTTCAGTGGGAGCGGCAGCTTCGGCTTTAGCTATGACGCGCTGAGCCGCCGGACGCAGATGACGCGCCCGAACAGCATCACGACCAACTACAGCTACGACAATCTTTCTCGGCTGTTGAGCGTGCTGCACCAAAGCGGCTCGACCACCCTGGACGGAGCCACCTACGCCGTGGACAACGCCGGAAACCGCACGGCGAAGACGGACCAGTACGCGAACGTGACCTCGAACTACACGTATGACCCGATTTACGAGCTGACGCAGGTCACACAAGCCACCAACACGACAGAGAGCTACACGTTCGACGCGGTCGGCAACCGCCTCAGTTCGCTGGGAGTTTCTTCCTACACGAACAATTCCTCAAACGAACTGACCTCTACATCCAGTACAACCTACACGTACGACAGCAACGGCAATACCGCGACGAAGGTAGATTCCACGGGCACCACCACCTACGCCTGGGACTTCGAGAATCGCCTGACGAGCGTGACGCTGCCTGGTAGCGGTGGGACGGTCAGCTTCAAGTACGATCCCGCTGGGCGGCGCATCGAGAAAATCTCGCCCAGCGCTACTAGCATCTTCGTCTACGATGGCAATAATCTGATCGAGACGGTCAATGCGACGGGTGGCGTGGTGGCTCGCTACGCACAAGATCGGAATATTGATGAGCCTTTGGCGGTGCTGCAAGGCACGACGACCGATTACTATGAGCAGGACGGCGTCGGCTCGGTCACTTCGCTGACAGCCTCGAACGGCTCGCTAGCGGAGAGCTACACATACGACTCGTTCGGCAACACCACAAACTCCTCCGGCTCGCTCACGAACTTCTTCCGCTACACCGCCCGCGAATTCGATACGGAGACAAATCTCTACAACTACCGCGCCAGATACTACGATCCCACGGTAGGCAGGTTCATCAAGGAAGACCCAATTCAGTTTGGTTCAGGCGATCCGAATTTTTACGACTACGTCAGCAATAATCCGGTCGTTTACACAGACCCGAGTGGGCGGACAAGGATTTATGGCAACTGGTGCGGCCCCAACTGGACCGGCGGGCAGCCGGAGCCATACGATCCCGGACATGCTGGCACTTATAAACCTCCGATCAATCGGTACGACACTGTCTGCATGCACCACGATATCTGCTACTTCAATTGCAGAAGCACGCAACCGTGCGATCCGGGCGGGCGCTCTAACTGCTTTAAGACATGCGATCAAATTTTTGTTGCCGAGATGCCGGGGAGCGGCTTTTGGCCTGACATCTTAACAGCCGGAATTTATTGGCATGGTAAGTTCGGTCCAGATCCAGGACCGAATAGTCCAAATTGCCCCAGTTGCAGCTCGCCCCCGCCGCCCGAGCCCCACTGGATGCCTTGTTCCGGATTTTCTTGTCTCAACAATAGGTGAAGCCATGACGAAATCACCCATACGTTCCCCTCTCGTGCATCTACTGCCGTTCTTGCACCTTTGCGCCTGCCTCATCATCGCTCTGGCAGGTATCGGGGCGGGATGGCAGTACATGACGATGATTGATGCGCCAGCGTCCGTCTTAGTCATAGCTCTGATCTATAACTTCAATCATCCTCTCATCCTGTTTGGAATCGTGGGGACCCTGTGGTGGTATCTGTTAAGTTTTGCGGCGGCGTTCTGCTGGGCCAGGCTCTCCACGGCCATTCGGAATCGCCGGACCCCACGTACCGAGGCGAAGTTTCGCGATCAGACAACGCGCTGAGCCTTCCCGTAACGAAATGAGTCGCTCAGCCCACAACCGCTGGATTTACTTCCTGCCGATTCTTCACCTGTGGCGGGTGGCACAGACGACAAATTCCGGGACGATTGTGGGTACCGCATACGCCGGAGTTGCGTGTGCGGGTTTAGAGTAAACTTCATCGCCAAATCCAGTTGAGTCGGCTGACGCAAAAGACGTATCCTGATACCACCACGGTGAATTACACGTACGATAACGACTCGCGGCTGACGCAGGTGACCGATCTCACGGGCACGTATCAATTCACGTTTGACAACATGGGGCGGCTCACGCAGGCAAACACGCAATACGCATTCCTGACCGGGCGAAACTTCACGACCGCTTATACCTACGACAAGGCCTCGAATCGAACGGGCTTCACAGACCCCGAAAACGGCTCAACCAGCTATGCGTACGATACGTTGAATCGGTTGCAGACGCTTACACCGCCAACGGCGTTCAGCGGGAGCGGCAGCTTCGGCTTTAGCTACGACGCGCTGAGCCGCCGGGCGCAGATGACCCGCCCGAACAGCATCACGACCAATTACAGCTACGACAATCTTTCTCGGCTGTTGAGCGTGCTGCACCAAAGCGGCTCGACCACACTGGACGGTGCTACCTACACCGTGGACAACGCCGGAAACCGCACGGCGAAAACGGACCAATACGCGAACGTGACCTCGAACTACACGTATGACCCGATTTACGAGCTGACGCAGGTCACACAAGCCACCAACACGACAGAGAGCTACACCTTCGACGCGGTCAACAACCGCCTCAGTTCGCTGGGAGTTTCTTCCTACACGAACAATTCCTCAAACGAACTGACCTCTACATCCAGTACAACCTACACGTACGACAACAACGGCAACACGCTGACCAAAGTCGTGGGCTCGAACACCACGAGCTATGCGTGGGACTATGAGAACCGCCTCAGCAGCGTAACGCTGCCCGGAAGCGGCGGCACCGTCAGCTTCAAGTACGATCCCTTCGGCAGAAGAATCTACAAATCGTCTTCATCGGGCACCAGCATCTTCGCCTACGATGGGATTAATTTGATCGAGGAGACCAATGGAGCGGGCGCTGTCGGTTGCACGCTACTCACAAAGCCTAGACATCGACGAGCCTCTCGCGATGCTGAGAGGCGGCGTGACCAGCTTCTACAACGCGGACGGCATCGGCTCTGTGACTTCACTCTCGAACGCGGCGGGAGCACTAGCGCAAACCTACACGTTCGACAGCTTCGGGAAGCTCACAGCATCCAGTGGTTCGCTGACGAATCCATTTCAGTTCACTGCGCGCGAGTTCGATCCCGAGACGAGTCTCTATTTTCACCGGACCAGGTACTACGACCCGAATATCGGCAGGTTCCTGAGTGAAGACCCGAGCGATTTCAACGGTGGAGTCAACTTCTACGCCTACGTTGGAAACGATCCCGCCAATTGGTTAGATCCACTGGGTCTTGACCGGCTGTCGTTGGGGGATATTTCCAATCTCGTTGCAAAAAACAACAAGTCGGGTCAGACCAACGAGCTCATCATCTGTATGGCATATAAGGAAAGTAATTTCGACCCAGATGCATCCCTGCCCGGTTCTCAAAGCGCTCGCGGACTGCTCGGCGTGACGGACGGGGCCGCCACCGACGCCGGATTTAATTGGGACGACCTTGGTGACCCAGCGACCAATATTCAGGCCGGCTCAACGTACCTGAATATCAGAATTCACCGAAACCATGGAAACGTGGCGAACGGCCTAGCCGGCTATGGAACTGGCAGACCCTACGCCAACTCTTTGTTGAAATGCGAGAAGTGCCTCATCACGCACGAGCAGGCGAAAGCTTCGGACGAATGCAAGACCAAGGACTGCCTTGAGCCTCTCCATCCGGCCAAGCCTAAACCTCGGCCCAGGGCTAAACCGCGACATCCTAGGGCGGCACCATGAGACCGTTCACCAGTACAACAAGACTTTGCTTCGGCTTGATGCTTCTGACCTTGGTTGTGGCAGTCGCTGAGGGGCAAACGAAAACTGCATCGGCAGCTTCCGCATCCGGGGGAGAAAAGCTTGTTGCCACAACACAGTGGCGAATAGCAGGAAAGCAGGGCCGCCTCTTGTGTCAAGTTTCGGAACGTGCCGACGCGGAGCGCTCTCCGACCAGAGTGCTCAGCATTTATCGCGAAGAAGGAGCCAAGCTCACAAAACTCTTCAATTTTCAAACGCCTGACTCTCTGCTGAACATTTATCCGCTCGGAGACTACAACGGTAGGCTGTTCACAACGTGGGTCGCGGGAAGCGCGTATCACTTCCGGGTGTGGGCCTTTGTTGAGGGACAAGTGAAACAGGTCCTTGATGAAGGGACGAAACTGCCGCCGGAATTTCTATACGACGACCAGGGCCGAGAGTCCATACTTGTCAACGATCCCGCCATGGAAAACGGAAAGTGGGCAGCAGCGAACGGCACAACAACGGTGTTCAAGTGGAACGGCGAGAGCTACGAGAAGATCGGAACTGTTCCTTGGTCGAAAAGGTTCCAATGCCTTTCCAAGGAGTCTTGCGCGTCTTTGGCGACGGCGCGAGTCCCCTAACTGAGCGTCGCCGGTAGCGTCACGGTCATTCCTAGCGGTTCTCTGAGGCCCGTCTGGGCTCTGGCAGGGGGAGCGCCGGAAGAGCGGTGCCTGTGGCACCGGGTGGGAGGGTAGACACGTCATGTATGAAAGCGCTGCGCTGTGTCAAGAGCTTTGAGGGGTTTCTGGCTCCTTTTTTTTCGCGAGGATGGGCGTGGAGACACACCAGCACACGTGCCGCGGAAGTGTTGCTCTTGAACAGAGTCGGCGGAGACGGACGGGAGTTTTCTTTTCACCTGTAAGGGATTTTTCTTTAGCTGCTGTTGGCCTCCAAGCGACTGTTCGCTTTTCGCCCATTTGCTCGTGCTTGCGGTTTCGTCGTGAGCCATGTATTCGCCCTGACTGCGGGCATGAGCATATCGGTTTAGGGTTTCGCATTCACCCCGAGACCTCTTCCCCTGTGGTTCGCTGGAGAAGGGCCAGACGTGTCTCGCGCTTACCCGTTCCTGGACGAAATCTGTTTGCTGTGCGGTGCCCGGTACGATTCCTGCTTGCGGAGAATCCAGTAGCTGGCCTCCGCCAGATGCCGGGCGACGGCGACGATGGCGCGGCCATGCCCTCGCTTAGCAAGTAGCCGCTGGTACAAACATCCAACGTGCGACTGACGATGGGCTTTGAGGCGCACGGCACAATTCGCCGCTTCGACAAAGGCCCATTTCAAATACTGGTTGACAAAACGTGAGATACCACCGAGGCGGGTGTGTCCTCCGCTGGAAAAGACCCGTGGCACCAATCCCGCGTAACTGGCCAAATTCTCAGCGCGTGGGAAGCGACGAACGTCGCCGATCTCCAGACCGATGACTGGAGCGAGAATTTCGCCAACGCCGGGAACACTGCGCAAGAGCTGAACCTCCGCAGTGGGTAAAATTTCTGAACGAATGCGATCTTCGATACTCTCTATGTGAGCGGCCAGTTGGTCCAGGGCTAGGAGCTGCACTCCGACCATGCGCGCTGTCTCGGGGGGAAACTCAGCCAGGCGAGCCGCAAGATATTCGCGGCCCTTGGTTCCGAAAAGATCCGTTAGGGCGTCCGTATGCAAGCCATAGCGGTCCACCGCTGCGTGGATGCGGTGCTTGAGACTGGAGCGCAAATCGCGTAGAGCCATGCGCGTGCGGAGAAGTTCTCGCCGATCTCGTAGCGGGCCCGGCGGAATCCAAGATTCCGGCAGGGTTCCGTTGCGCAAGAGTATCGCCAGACCTCTGGCATCGAGCGCGTCCGTTTTGTTGGTCTTGCCCATGCGCTTCTTGGCTTCCATGGGATTTGCCAAGTGCACGTGATGGCCCGCGCGTTCCATCGCATCGACGAGCCAATACCAGTGCCCGGTGGACTCGACGGCGATATCGCTGCCAGGTGGAAGCTCCTTCAGAAACTGAGCGTACTGTTCGCGTGCGTGTTCGATACGAACGGGCCGGGTTGCATTCCCCCGCTCGTCAACCGCAACAAAAACAGAGAATCGCTTGTGTGCATCGCATCCGATGAACTGCTGCATGTTGGGCACCTCCTCGTGTGCGACGACAAGCTATCGCAACCACGAAGCGCTTAGCAGCGCTTTCATCAGATCACCCCCGAATGCTGGCCAACCTAGTATTGTGACGCAAGTTGCGAACTTTATAGCGCAATCGCTATGGATGGTCGTAATGTCAAACATTGACAAGCCTTGCCAACGAGGCTATCCTTCGGAGTATTGTACTTCCGAGGTCTCCCCCATGCCCATGAACATCAGCCTTACTCCCCACCTTGAAGAGATGATCCGCGAGAAGATCGCCTCGGGCTCTTATAACTCGGCCAGCGAGGTCGTACGCGAAGCGTTGCGTCTTATGGAGCAAGAAGATCAGATGCGTTCTCTGAAGCTTCAGAAACTCCGCCGAGACGTACAGGAAGGCCTGGACAGTGGACCCTCTGTCGTGTTCGACCCACGAGAAATCAAGCGCATTGCGCGCGAGAAGAAATCAGCGAAGAGTGCGAAGTAAGTGACCCAACTCCGCATCAGCCCTCGGGCAGGCGAGGACCTACTCGAGATTTGGAGCTACATCGCTGATGACAGCGAAGCGAACGCCGATGCTTTTATCGACAAAATCTACGAGACGATGGAATTGCTGGCCCGTCAACCCGGCTTGGGGCGCCACCGGGATGAATTGGCTCCGGGGATTCAGAGTTTTCCCGTTGGCAGGTACATTATTTTCTACAGAGTCCTGATCAACGCGATTGAAATTGTACGTGTGCTGCATGGCACCCGAGATATCGAGAACATTTTCGAAGGCTAACAGAGATGTTTCGGTCCGAGCTCGTGAACTTGGGCACGGAAGAATCCCAATTGGTTTTGTTCGGACGGACTTCCGCGATGACGAAATACGTTAACGGCATGAACTCGAAATCTTCGTGCGCATCATACTATCGCGCCAGATACTACGACCCCTCGATAGGGCGGTTTCTCAGCGAAGATCCAATTCGGTTCCGAGCTGGTACTGATTTTTATTCTTACGTTCGTAATCGGCCAACTGGTTTGCGGGACCCAAAGGGACATATTGCTTGGGGAGCAGGAGTGAACGTCTCCGGTATGGCTGGTCTCCTCACCATCGGAGGAGGCGTAGAGGGCTCTTGCATGATAGTAGGCGACACAGCTGGCAATACTGGGTTGTTGTGTTGTGGCGGCTTGGGAGGAGGATATGTTGCCGGCGCAGGTGCCAGTGCGGGAGTGACCAACGCGGTCTGCCCGACCTGCGCAACCATCTGCGACATGGAAGGCGGTTCAGTCCAGGCGGAGGGATTTGGAGGTGCGGGACCTGGCGTGGCTGCGGGAGGCGGCGTATCGATCGACATGAAGAACGCTACGATATTTGCGTCTGCCGGTCCAGCCATTGGCGAAGGTGGAGGCGTTGTTGTGCTCGCAACCAGCTGCAAACTCGTTCTAGGCGGCAAGAGGTGCAAGAATTGTCCACTTTCGAAGAAGTGACGTGAGGATCAGAATGAATTCACAAACTCCGACACAAAAACGAATAGTAGGAATCGGGACAGTCGTTGCGAAGGGCGGGTTGATCGGGATATTGCTCCTTGCCTTCGTCGTAGTTCCCCTGACGCTTTGGTTTGCCTGGTCCCGACACTTCGAAATGTTGCAAGCAATTTCAGAAACCGCGCTCTGTGCATCTATGATTTGGTTTCTCGTTTCAACTCTGATGTGGAGTCGGGCCTTTGGGAAACTCATCGGCACCTCGTCAGCGAAATTACTGCTTGGACCGTGTCCTGAGGAGCTGAGCGAACGGACGGCATGGAGGTGGGGTCGCCAATGTCGCTACGGATTCTTTGCAATGGTGTTTTCCATCAGTATGTTTGCGCTGGCGCTCTGGCTGCAAGGTGGCTAAGGCTCCGAGCGACCCGGCCTGCTCCGTAGTAGCGACGGACAATTGGCGCGCCGGAACTGTGCCAGAAAACCCACAGGAAACCTACTACCGCGCCAGATACTACGACCCCTCGATAGGGCGGTTTCTCAGCGAAGATCCGCTCGAATTCGGCGGAGAAATAAACTTCTATCGCTATGTCGAGAACAATCCTGCGCTTTTGATCGATCCGTATGGTCTGTCATCATTCATCTTTAACAGGGCGAATGGTACTCTCACGTTGCTTGACAAGAACGGTAATGTAGTAATCGTGTGCGACGCCGGGAATAACACGGCGAAGCATAGCAAAGGACCTTGGCCGAATGGGACTTACCCGTATTCGTGGCATCACAATCATCCCGCTGATCCAAACGGTCCATTCGGTTCTTATGGGATTTTCATTTTTACTGTGCCCGGACGACCCGGCATGGGCGTGCACTCAGGGCGTGCAAACTCGGGAGGACCTAAGCATCCTACCGAGGGTTGTGTACGTACTACGGATAACTGCATGCAGCAGATTAACAATTTTCAGGCAACCGATCCGCTAAAGAAAATCACAATCCAATAAAAAAGGGGGCGTTGCCATGCATGGTTGGGGAACACCGATTTTGGGCCTGACGCTACTTATTTTCACCCCGCCTAACCATTTGGCTGGACAGCAAAAGACTTGTACCGATGCGGAAGAGAGGCAAGCCGAAAAAGCCGTGGATATGCTTAAGACATGGGATCAAGTCTATCGCGCTTATAAAAGATTCGCACAGTGCGACGACGGAGCGATTGCCGAGGGGCTCAGCGACTCCGTAGGCAAGCTTCTCGCCAATGACTGGAGATACTTTCCACGATTGGTGAGGCTCGTGGAGTCTGACAAAGATTTCGAGAACTTCGTGGTGAAGCACGTTGATGACAGCCTGACTAGTAAAACTCTCGAAAAAATATCTAAGCATGCTACGTTAAACTGTCCCCCGAATGCGAAGAGACTTTGCAATGCCATTGAAGCTGCGGCATCTGGGAAGTAACATCGAGGGCTCGACGACGTATGCGTACGATACGTTGAATCGGTTGCAGACGCTTACACCGCCGACAGCGTTCAGCGGGAGCGGCAGCTTCGGCTTTAGCTACGACGCGCTGAGCCGCCGGGCGCAGATGACGCGCCCGAACAGCATCACGACCAACTACAGCTACGACAATCTTTCTCGGCTGTTGAGCGTGCTGCACCAAAGCGGCTCGACCACACTGGACGGTGCTACCTACACCGTGGACAACGCCGGAAACCGCACGGCGAAGACGGACCAATACGCGAACGTGACCTCGAACTACACGTATGACCCGATTTACGAGCTGACGCAGGTCACACAAGCCACGAACACGACAGAGAGCTACACGTTCGACGCGGTCGGCAACCGCCTCAGTTCGCTGGGAGTTTCTTCCTACACGAACAATTCCTCAAACGAACTGACCTCTACATCCAGTACAACCTACACGTACGACAGCAACGGGAACACGGCGACCGAGGTGATATTCATCGGGGACGACCACGTTCGCGTGGGACTTCGAGAACCGCCTGAGCAGCGTGACGCTCCCCGGCAGCGGTGGGACGGTCAGCTTCAAATACGATCCCCTCGGCCACCGCATCGAGAAAACCACTTCGACCACGACGAGTATCTATGCTTACGACGGGGATAACCTCGCTGAAGAAACGAACGCGGCAGGCGCAGTTGTCGCCCGTTACACTCAAGACCTTGACGTTGACGAGCCGCTCGCGATGCTGCGCAGTGGCACGACGAGCTACTACGAGCAGGACGGTCTCGACTCCGTCACGTCGCTGAGCAACACAGCAGGAGCACTCGCACAAACCTACACGCTCGATTCGTTCGGGAATCAAACTGCATCCTCCGGCTCGCTCACCAACCCCTTCCAGTTCACCGGGCGAGAGTTCGATCCCGAAACCATGCTGTACTTCATGCGTGCACGCTATTTTGATCCGGCCAGCGGACGGTTCATCAGCGAAGACCCTGTTACTTTCCTAGGGGGGCACAATTTCTATACCTACGTGGGCAACTGGCCGACCGTGTACATAGATCCTTCAGGCTTGGCCAAGACCTGCAAGATACCGCCCGTTGGGCCCCACACTAAACTTCCGCCTCAAATCACTACTTGTGCCAGCGATCCGCTCCTGCACTGCATCACGCAGACCGAATCTGGAGGAAATCCAAACGCGAAGTCACCGAAAGGTGCAACTGGCGCAATGCAGGTAACGCCCTCTGCAATCGCAGGACTGAAGCAGCAGGGATTTGACACCGCGAACATGACAAACGAACAGTTGGGGACGACTTACATCAATCTCTTGCTGACCTATTGCAGCAACGTGACTGCCGCGGTAGCGGCGTACAACGCCGGGCCGACGGCTGTCAACGCAGCGGGAGGTGTTACTAATAGCCGCGAAAATAAGAACTATGTCAAAAAAATCAACGCTTGCCTGGAACAAAACGGGCTCAAGCAAGGGCTGAACGATCCAGGGACAACGGGAGGGTGTGGATGCCAGTGATCTACTCACTCATGGTTCTCGTTTCGCTTTTCTTCAATCCAGTAAGGGCGCAAGATAAGCAATCAGAATTTTGTTCATCTCGAACGACTGAGGCATACCACTCACCGAAGTGCGATTGGGGCTGGGTAGTGCACGACCCTCACCGAGTCGAGGACGTGAGCATCCCGCACAAACCCGCTTACCACACATATAGCCGTTGGGTGCTCGATGGCCAGACCTACATTCTTGCTTACCGGGATATAGACCGCAGCCCCAGCGATATGGCCGCTGACGTTTATCTTGCTGGCGGCAGTGGACACAAACTCATCGGGAGTGTTCAGCATCTGGGTGAAATCGTCACGGATGTATCCGATGCTAGGCTGACAGGCGGTGTTCTTCCAGACCTTGTATTCCGGGAAGACTGCGGAGAGCTGAAGTGCGTGGTTGTTGCACACCTTTCCGATGAAACGGCGGGGAGGGTATTCTGGTACGGCGCAACGGAAGTGGAGATTACAACCCAACCAAAACCGATGGTCATCGCTAGGTCGAACCTCTCGAATGTCGTGGAGGAATTCGCCTGGGATTTAAAATCCAACAAGTTCATCAAGACTCGCGCGTACGCTTGGCATAAAGCCCAATGAGTTGGGGCACCAGTTGAAACGCCTCGTGGCCTGAAGTATTCACCAGGGAACCACAATTCCATTGGTAACCAGCGACATGATCGGGAACGCGAAGAATCGTTTCAGAGCGCGTGTCGTGCTGCTGGGAATGTGCATTGCAGCGAGTGCGCTTCTTCAGGGGTGCGGCGACAGGAAAGAATATTCCTACGCCACGCTTGCCGATGCGGCGAAGGCGGGCGAGATCAGTCGTGGTTGGATCCCGGATTACATGCCCACGAGTTCTCATGCAATCCACATAGTCTATGATCCATCTTCACCGAGGACGTGGTGTGCCTTTGAGTTCTCTCCGGCTGACTCCCAGAGCTTCAAAAAGAACCTCACGAGTGTTGATGCCTTGCCACAACGGTTGAAACGTGTAGACAGCCCTGGTGCCCCCTGGTGGCCAGATTTTCTGAAGGGTGACCTGGATGTTGCAAGGTTTCACGGGAATGGGTTCGACGCTTATGTTGGGGAGGAGCCTGACGTTCAGTCCAGTACCGACCTCGTTCTCTTCGCGATTAATTGGACAAAGGGGCGCGGGTTCTTTTATCGCACGCCGGGTGGTGCAAAGCCATAGGGCCAGACTCGGACCATGGCCGTCGTTTTGGGGTTCGCCAGCGCGGTTTACTGCCTCGCGCCGCAGAGCGCCGGAAGAGCCATGCCTTCGGCATGGGGAGGGGGTATGACACGTCATGTATGAAAGCGCTGCGCTGTGTCAAGAGCTTTGAGGGGTTTCTGGCTCCTTTTTTTTCGCGAGGATGGGCGTGGAGACACACCAGCACACGTGCCGCGGAAGTGTTGCTCTTGAACAGAGTCGGCGGAGACGGACGGGAGTTTTCTTTTCACCTGTAAGGGATTTTTCTTTAGCTGCTGTTGGCCTCCAAGCGACTGTTCGCTTTTCGCCCATTTGCTCGTGCTTGCGGTTTCGTCGTGAGCCATGTATTCGCCCTGACTGCGGGCATGAGCATATCGGTTTAGGGTTTCGCATTCACCCCGAGACCTCTTCCCCTGTGGTTCGCTGGAGAAGGGCCAGACGTGTCTCGCGCTTACCCGTTCCTGGACGAAATCTGTTTGCTGTGCGGTGCCCGGTACGATTCCTGCTTGCGGAGAATCCAGTAGCTGGCCTCCGCCAGATGCCGGGCGACGGCGACGATGGCGCGGCCATGCCCTCGCTTAGCAAGTAGCCGCTGGTACAAACATCCAACGTGCGACTGACGATGGGCTTTGAGGCGCACGGCACAATTCGCCGCTTCGACAAAGGCCCATTTCAAATACTGGTTGACAAAACGTGAGATACCACCGAGGCGGGTGTGTCCTCCGCTGGAAAAGACCCGTGGCACCAATCCCGCGTAACTGGCCAAATTCTCAGCGCGTGGGAAGCGACGAACGTCGCCGATCTCCAGACCGATGACTGGAGCGAGAATTTCGCCAACGCCGGGAACACTGCGCAAGAGCTGAACCTCCGCAGTGGGTAAAATTTCTGAACGAATGCGATCTTCGATACTCTCTATGTGAGCGGCCAGTTGGTCCAGGGCTAGGAGCTGCACTCCGACCATGCGCGCTGTCTCGGGGGGAAACTCAGCCAGGCGAGCCGCAAGATATTCGCGGCCCTTGGTTCCGAAAAGATCCGTTAGGGCGTCCGTATGCAAGCCATAGCGGTCCACCGCTGCGTGGATGCGGTGCTTGAGACTGGAGCGCAAATCGCGTAGAGCCATGCGCGTGCGGAGAAGTTCTCGCCGATCTCGTAGCGGGCCCGGCGGAATCCAAGATTCCGGCAGGGTTCCGTTGCGCAAGAGTATCGCCAGACCTCTGGCATCGAGCGCGTCCGTTTTGTTGGTCTTGCCCATGCGCTTCTTGGCTTCCATGGGATTTGCCAAGTGCACGTGATGGCCCGCGCGTTCCATCGCATCGACGAGCCAATACCAGTGCCCGGTGGACTCGACGGCGATATCGCTGCCAGGTGGAAGCTCCTTCAGAAACTGAGCGTACTGTTCGCGTGCGTGTTCGATACGAACGGGCCGGGTTGCATTCCCCCGCTCGTCAACCGCAACAAAAACAGAGAATCGCTTGTGTGCATCGCATCCGATGAACTGCTGCATGTTGGGCACCTCCTCGTGTGCGACGACAAGCTATCGCAACCACGAAGCGCTCAGCAGCGCTTTCATCAGATCACCCCTAAAAGGGTGCTGCACAGCAACTTTGGTTGCTGTATAGGAACCATCAAGAAATCAGCGACTTACAAAATCTCCGGCGCTCTACAGCGCCGTGAAGTTCCCATTCGGAACTTGTTGAAAATAAAAGAGAGCAGCAGCTAAAGAAAAAAATCTCTCCTCGGGAAAGACTCCCCACGCAATCCACGAAGTTCAGGCAGCAGCGCGCGATTCCTTCGAGGTCACCAGTCCGATCAGGAAGCGGCCTTGCTGGGAGTGCTCTTCAGGAAGGTGTCGATGGTAGTGAGCAGAGCGGCTTGTTTGCGGCGCGGCAGGTGCTCGATCAGTTCGAGGCGGCGCAAGAGTCTGCGGCTGGGCTTCGGAGCAGCGTCCACAGGGACGAGCTTGCCGGTGTGTAGCAGTTCCTGAATGGGGATATCGAGGGCCGTAGCGAAGCGGAGCGCCATCTCTGCCGAGAGTCTGAGCTTGCCACGCTCGTAATCGGAAATCACAACCTGAACTGCCCCGACGCGGCGAGCAAGTTCTTGCTGGCTGTAGCCGCGTTGTTTTCGGAAGTGAGCCAGCCGCCGTCCGAGGGCGCGGTTGACTGTTTTCGCCGAATCCCTATTTCCGTTGAGAGCCATAACCACGCTGAGTGTAAGAGCCATGTTGAAATCTCCGTTGACATACATAGTAAATCACTATAATTTCAAACACGCCAGGTCAAGGGAAAAATCCTCTTGACAGGGTTTTAGGGAAAAGGCTCAAAACGCAGAAAAGGAGGTTCCCCGATGGCGCGCATCCCGGAGAGCGAGATCGAGCGGCTAAAGGGCGAAGTCTCTCTCGAACGTCTGGCCGAAGCGCGCGGAATCAAGCTGAAGCGGCACGGCGCGGACCTCATCGGTCTGTGTCCCTTCCACGAAGACCACTCGCCGAGTCTGGTGATCAGCCCGAAGAAAAATCTGTGGAACTGTCTGGGAGCGTGCCGCTGCGGGGGAGACGTGATCGAGTGGGTGATGCGGGCGGAAGGCGTGAGCTTCCGTCACGCGGTGGAACTGCTGCGAGAAGATCATTTTCCTTTAGCTGCGTCTTCCCGTCCGGTGAAAAGTTCTTCGGTGCCAAAGTTGCCCGCGCCGGTGAGCCGCGATGCGGACGACCGAGCGCTCTTGTTGCAGGTGGTGAGCTACTACCACGAGACGCTGAAGGAGACGCCGGAGGCGCTGAAGTATCTGGAATCGCGCGGGCTGAAATCCTCGGAGATGATCGAGCGCTTCCAGATGGGCTTCGCGAACCGCACGCTGGGCTACCGGCTGCCGGAGAAAAACCGTGTGGCCGGAGCGGAACTGCGCGGGCGTCTCGAAAAGGTGGGCATCCTGCGAGAGAGTGGGCACGAACACTTCAACGGCTCGGTGGTGATCCCGGTTTTTAATCTCGAAGGCGAAGTGGTGGAGATATACGGACGGAAGATCACGCGAGCGTTGCGGGAAAACACGCCGCTGCATATGTATCTTCCGGGGCCACGTCGCGGCGTGTGGAACGAAGAAGCGCTGGCGGTGTCGAAGGAAATCATCCTCTGCGAGGCCCTCGTCGATGCGCTGACGTTCTGGTGCGCGGGGTTCCGGCACGTCACGGCGAGCTATGGCGTGAACGGGTTCACGGACGATCATCGAGCGGCGCTCAAGAAGCACGGCACGAAGAAAATCTACATCGCGTATGACCGCGACGACGCCGGCGAGGGAGCGGCGCAGTCGCTTGCTGAAGAATTCATGGCGATGGGGATCGAGTGCTTCCGGGTGCAGTTCCCGAAAGGCATGGACGCAAACGAATACGCGCTGAAGGTAACGCCAGCGGCGAAGAGTCTCGGGATGTTGCTCGGCAAAGCCGCGTGGCTCGGCAAAGGCAAACCGCCCACAGTGGCGGCGAACGAGCCAGGGATCGAGACGCAACCAACCATCGAGGAAAAAATCGAACCGGCAGCTAAAGAAAAAATCTCCGCGACCATCGAGGCCACAGTGAGCGAGGAACCGGTTCTTCCTTTAGCTGCTGCATCGTCCGAGTCCGTCGAAGAGGTTGCAGTCGCCGCGATGCCCACGATGTTGCCATCCCCTCTGGACGTGCCCGTGGAGATCAACGGCGACCAGGTGGCGATCACGCAGGGAGACCGCCGCTATCGCGTGCTGGGCCTGGAGAAAAACACGAGCTTGGGAATCCTCCGGTTGAACGTGCTGGTGACGCGGGGCGAGAGCCTGCATGTGGACACATTCGATCTGTACTCCTCGCGGCATCGGGTGATGTACAGCAAGCAGGCGGGCGAGGAGCTGGGAGTCAAGGAAGAGGTGGTGTCGCGCGACCTGGGCCGGGTGCTGTGGAAACTCGAAGAACTGCAACGCCAGCGAATCCAAACAGCGCTCGAACCCAAGGAGGAAGAAGTTCAACTCACGGAACACGAACGAGCGGCAGCGATGGAGCTGCTGCGCGATCCGAATTTACTTGGCCGCATCCTCGAAGACTTCGAGCGATACGGAATGGTGGGCGAAGAGACCAACAAACTGGTGAGCTATCTGGCAGTGACTTCGCGGCTTCTCGAATCGCCGCTGGCCATCCTGGTGCAATCGAGTTCCGCCGCAGGGAAATCGGCACTCATGGAAGCGGTGCTGGCGTTCCTACCCGAAGAGCAACAGGTGCAGTACTCCGCGATGACCGGACAATCCCTCTTCTACATGGGCGAGACCGACCTAAAAAACAAAGTGCTGGCGATCGTGGAAGAGGAAGGCGCGTTGCGCGCGGCCTACGCGCTGAAACTCTTACAAAGCGAAGGCGTGCTGACCATCGCCAGCACGGGCAAGGACGCGACCACCGGCAGACTCATCACGCACCAATACCGCGTCGAAGGTCCGGTGATGCTCTTCCTCACCACCACGGCGATAGACCTGGACGAAGAGCTTCTGAATCGCTGCCTGGTGTTGACCGTGGACGAGGACCGCGCACAGACGCAGGCGATCCACCGGAAACAACGCGAGGCGCAAACCATCGAAGGCCTGCTGGCCCGGCACGCACGCGAAGAAGTCTTGCGCGTCCATCGCAATGCGCAACGGCTGCTAAAGCCGGTGCTGGTGGTGAATCCCTACGCACGCGAGCTGACGTTCCTCGACAGCCGCACGCGCACGCGGCGCGATCACATGAAATACCTCACGCTCATCCGCGCGATCGCGCTGCTGCACCAACATCAGCGGTCACGAAAAACCGTCACGCACAGCGGCAAGGCGCTCGAATACATCGAAGTCGCGCTCGACGATATCGCGACAGCCAACCGTCTGGCGCATGAAGTGCTGGGCCGCTCGCTCGACGAACTTCCGCCGCAGACGCGCAGACTCTTGTTGTTCGTCGACGAAATGGTGAGCGCCGAGTGCGAGCGGCAGAAGATCGAACGCACGGACTTTCGTTTTAGCCGCAAGGATGTGCGGGCGTTCACGAAGTGGAGCGACTCGCAGTTAAAGAGACATCTGCATCGTCTCGAAGAACTCGAATATCTCCTGGTGCATCACGGCGGGCGCGGGCAGAGTCTTGTTTACGAGCTGGTGTTCGAGGGCCAGGGTGACAGCGGGAAGCCGGTGCTGCCCGGCTTGATCGAGATCGAAAAGCTCACGGGCTACGGCTACGACGCAAAGAAGTCTGGCCTAGAAGGGGAGAAGTCCGGGTCAAGTCTGCCCCAAGTTCGGGAGGTGTCCGGGGGTGGTGCGGGTGAAGAATCGCCAGCACTGGCGCGGCAAAATGGCGATCTGGGCCTGAATCTCGGAAAAATCACTACCCGGGCGGCGAGAGAAAATCGTGTCGTACACACAGCCGCGGGGGTGCGGTGATGGCGCGGAACCGAACCAACAAGCCGCAGCCGGTGCCGCGGAACCGCATGGGCAGCCTGATCGATGAGTTCATCGCGTGGATGCGCGTGCGAAACACGGCGGAGTACACGCAGCACAATCGCCGCGCGTGCCTGGCGCAGTTCGTGCGCTGGGCCACCGAGCGCGGGATCGAAGACCCTATGGAAGTGACGCGCCCGGTGCTGGAGAGCTATCAGCGCTACTTGTACTACTACCGGCAAAAGAACGGACAGCCGCTGACGCTTCCGCACGCAGTATGCGCGGCTGGTGCCGGTGCGGGCCTGGTTCCGGTGGATGGTGCAGCAACAATCACATCCTGCACAACCCGGCGTCAGATCTGGACATGCCGAAGCTCGAGAAGCGATTGCCCACGCGCGGTGCTGAACGAGCGAAGAAGCCGAGCGCGTGATGATGCAGCCAGACCTTGCGCGATCCGCTGGGAGTGCGCGACCGCGCGATCCTCGAAACGTTCTACTCGACGGGAATCCGCCGCATGGAGTTGGTGCAATCTGAAACTCTACAACCTGGACCGTCTGCGCGGGACGCTATCGATCTGGCTGGGCAAGGGAAAGAAGGACCGCTGTCGTTCCCATCGGCGAGCGGGCGGTGGCGTGGGTGGATAAATATCTGCGCGAAGCGCGGCCGCAATTGGTCATGGAGCCGGACGACGGCACGATGTTCCTGAGCATCGAAGGCGGGCCGTTCATCTGGACCGCATGAGCATGCTGGTGCGCGGCGTATGTGGAGCAAGCGAAGCTCGGGAAGTGCGGCGCGTGCCACATGTTCCGGCACACGATGGCGACGCTGATGCTGGAAAACGGTGCGGACATCCGCTACATCCAGGAGATGCTGGGGCACGCGGACTTGCAGACCACGCAGATCTACACGCAGGTATCCATCCGCGCGCTGAAGCAAATCCACGCGGC
This sequence comes from uncultured Acidobacteriota bacterium, assembly GCA_963718945.1. GTDB lineage: Bacteria > Acidobacteriota > Terriglobia > Acidiferrales > UBA7541 > Acidiferrum. The sequence goes on from CAVRAJ010000009.1 coordinate 23,947, forward strand.
CACGCATCCGGCAGCGATGCTCGACAAAGACAACGCGCCATCTCTTCCCAAGCAAGCACAGGCCGGTGATGTAATCGCCGCGCAACTCTTCGCCGTTCTCGACGCCGAGGCCGAGGAAGAAGCGGAAGAAAAAAGAGTAGCTGCTAAACAGCCCCTACCTGCTTTAGAATCATGCCGGGTTCTCGGAACGAGGACTCGCAGTTCCGCTCTTTGAAAACCAAATCACGTCTGGAAAAATCCGCCGCTAAGCGAAAACTCGCGTCAGGGGTTCGCGAGAAAAAATCTTGCACTCGATCAGGGCAGTGCGTGGTCTAACTCGGGAACTGCGTTGGGGATAGCGCCAGTGTTGCTCGTGGAGGGTGTCAGATCACGTTGTCAAGGCAAAGAGCGCGACACTGAAACCGGCAACGACGACTTCGGCGCGCGCTATTACTCCAATCGCTTTGGCCGTTGGCTCTCCTCCGACTGGTCTTCTGTTCCGGTCGCAGTTCCCTACGCGAACCTGAGTAACCCGCAAACGCTGAACTTGTACGCGATGGTCTCGGATGACCCCGAATCCTTCGCCGACCTCGACGGCCACGCTGACTGCTGCGACTTTTGGCAAGTCGTCAATTTCCTTGCTGGCGCGGCAAACGCTTACGGCAGTGACAACCTTGCCGGAGCAGGCAGGCAACAACAGACCACGACAGAGGGCAAGATCGGTGCGGCCGTTGGAGATACCGTGGCGGCCGGCCAGGGCGTCGTAGAAGTTCTCGCTGGCACCGGCGGTGAGGCCAGCGGAGTGGCCCTGGACGCAACGGGGGTCGGAGCCGTTGTCGGCGTACCTTTAAACGTAGCTTCCGCTGTTGTCATCGCTCACGGTGCGACAACCGCCACGGAAGGTGTGGCACATCTAGGAGCAGCCGCTGGAGACGCGATCAACGGAGCGATGGAGAGTCGCAGGACAAACGATTTCACATCTTCTGGTAAGAAAACGATCGATGCGGACAATGCGGCCAAGAATGGCGGCAAAAACGTTTGCGAGAACTGCGGAGCCGAAACCCAGCCAGGGAAGAAATCCGAGAAAGGCGTACGGCCACCGGATAATGAGAGACAAAGAGACCACATCAACCCAGCCAGCAAAGGTGGGACGAACGACCCTAAGACAAATGGTCAAGTCCTTTGCAGAAAGTGCAATCTAGATAAGTCTGACAAGACTCCGCAGTAAAGAGCAGGGTGGCCCGTGGCTGAGGAACTCGTAAAGGTTTTCTTTCGCTTGGAAAAGGACAAGGACGGTTATCCTCCCGTCGAAGTTGAGTCACTATGGGCTATCCCTCGCGAAGATGGCTTCGAGTTGGACAACATACCGTTCTATGCCCGAGGCGTAGCTCTAGGAGATGTCGTCAAGGTAGAGAAAGCGGAAGACGGCGGTCTCGAATTTACTGGGGTCGTCCGACGGGGTGGCCATAGCTGCTACCGCATATGGCTACTACAAAAACGACCGGATGATCCGCAGTTTACGTTCGAGGAACTTAAGGACCTTGGCTTAAGAGTCGAAATGGATCTTAACCACTTGATGGCAATCGATGTTCCCCCAAACGTCTCATTAGAGTCGGTTGACGGCTTTCTGGTCAACGGTAAGGACACCGGCAGATGGGAACTACAGGATGGCTACTACGCGGGCGAGTGAACTCTCTATGCACATCGACTACGAAATCTCAGAGCAAGATTTTTTGGACGCCCAACGACTAGCCATCAAAAACTCATCGCTTCGTATCGTCCGTTGGACTCGCTTAGTGCTGCCGTTGTTCGGCCTTTCGTTGCTAATTTTCCTCATTCATGGGACAGCGACACAGGGCTTTTCCGTGCGCGCCATACCGGGACTGGCTGTATGTCTGTTCTTCATTTCGGTTCCCTTGCTGAATCGGAGGACACAGAAGAACCTATACGCGAAAAGCACTGCAATGCACGGCAGGCTCTCTCTTGACGCCGATGATGACGGCATGCAGTTCGGAGGACAGACATTTTCCTCGAAGATGAGCTGGTCTCACTTTGGGAAGTTTTTTGAAGACGAGAAGGTTTTCGTTCTTTACCAGCAAAACCAGCGAGTTTTTAGCACCGTCCCCAAACGCACTCTCTCCCCTGAGCAAATTACGACGCTTCGCCAATATCTGGAACGGAACGTAAGTTCCGGGGGTTCAAAGCCCGCGACCAACGGCGGGGTGCAGTCTCCCGAGCGCGCCTAGGGGCGTGCTGGCGCGAAGCAGGCCAGCTTTAGGGACGTTCCTGGACTGCCGCTCAGCCGGGCGGTTGCCGTGGCCGTTGAGTGGGCTTTTCCTTTAGCCGCCGATCCGCGCCGCCAGGTTCGGCCCGATCTTGCCGCCCTGCTCGTAGCCAGGAAGTATGCGATTAGTGCCCGGTTGCAAGCGGTTAACGGAGAGCGCTGCGGAGCGGCGGAAGAGCGGCGCTGCTGCGCCGGGTGGGGGTATGACACGTCATGTATGAAAGCGCTGCGCTGTGTCAAGAGCTTTGAGGGGTTTCTGGCTCCTTTTTTTTCGCGAGGATGGGCGTGGAGACACACCAGCACACGTGCCGCGGAAGTGTTGCTCTTGAACAGAGTCGGCGGAGACGGACGGGAGTTTTCTTTTCACCTGTAAGGGATTTTTCTTTAGCTGCTGTTGGCCTCCAAGCGACTGTTCGCTTTTCGCCCATTTGCTCGTGCTTGCGGTTTCGTCGTGAGCCATGTATTCGCCCTGACTGCGGGCATGAGCATATCGGTTTAGGGTTTCGCATTCACCCCGAGACCTCTTCCCCTGTGGTTCGCTGGAGAAGGGCCAGACGTGTCTCGCGCTTACCCGTTCCTGGACGAAATCTGTTTGCTGTGCGGTGCCCGGTACGATTCCTGCTTGCGGAGAATCCAGTAGCTGGCCTCCGCCAGATGCCGGGCGACGGCGACGATGGCGCGGCCATGCCCTCGCTTAGCAAGTAGCCGCTGGTACAAACATCCAACGTGCGACTGACGATGGGCTTTGAGGCGCACGGCACAATTCGCCGCTTCGACAAAGGCCCATTTCAAATACTGGTTGACAAAACGTGAGATACCACCGAGGCGGGTGTGTCCTCCGCTGGAAAAGACCCGTGGCACCAATCCCGCGTAACTGGCCAAATTCTCAGCGCGTGGGAAGCGACGAACGTCGCCGATCTCCAGACCGATGACTGGAGCGAGAATTTCGCCAACGCCGGGAACACTGCGCAAGAGCTGAACCTCCGCAGTGGGTAAAATTTCTGAACGAATGCGATCTTCGATACTCTCTATGTGAGCGGCCAGTTGGTCCAGGGCTAGGAGCTGCACTCCGACCATGCGCGCTGTCTCGGGGGGAAACTCAGCCAGGCGAGCCGCAAGATATTCGCGGCCCTTGGTTCCGAAAAGATCCGTTAGGGCGTCCGTATGCAAGCCATAGCGGTCCACCGCTGCGTGGATGCGGTGCTTGAGACTGGAGCGCAAATCGCGTAGAGCCATGCGCGTGCGGAGAAGTTCTCGCCGATCTCGTAGCGGGCCCGGCGGAATCCAAGATTCCGGCAGGGTTCCGTTGCGCAAGAGTATCGCCAGACCTCTGGCATCGAGCGCGTCCGTTTTGTTGGTCTTGCCCATGCGCTTCTTGGCTTCCATGGGATTTGCCAAGTGCACGTGATGGCCCGCGCGTTCCATCGCATCGACGAGCCAATACCAGTGCCCGGTGGACTCGACGGCGATATCGCTGCCAGGTGGAAGCTCCTTCAGAAACTGAGCGTACTGTTCGCGTGCGTGTTCGATACGAACGGGCCGGGTTGCATTCCCCCGCTCGTCAACCGCAACAAAAACAGAGAATCGCTTGTGTGCATCGCATCCGATGAACTGCTGCATGTTGGGCACCTCCTCGTGTGCGACGACAAGCTATCGCAACCACGAAGCGCTCAGCAGCGCTTTCATCAGATCACCCCTAAAAGGGTGCTGCACAGCAACTTTGGTTGCTGTATAGGAACCATGCAGGAATCAGCGACTTACAAAATCTCCGGCGCTGCACAGCGCCGCACAGTTCCTATAGGGGAACTTGTTGATTTTTAAGCTCGTCCTGACCTGCTCCCCTCAGTGCGCAGGAAAGTGTATATGATTCTGCGGAAGGGGACCGCTCAAGGCTGCCCATGGCGTATGATTCGCCCTGCGGATATGGGGGGCAGGTCAAGAACGCGCTCAACTTCCTCTTTGTTCATCACGTTTGGTAGTTTGTAGCCCACGCGCGGCAGCTCCAACTCGGCGGCGGGATCGCGCGGAATATACTTTCGATGAGTCAGCCATTTAAACCAAACCTTGAGAGGCGCGAACCGAGAATGCTGGCTGGCTATCGCCAAAGGCTGGCCATCTTTCTTCCGGTACTGGAACAAATATCGCTGATAACTCTCAAGCGATGTCCGCGTAACTCTGGTAGGTGCGGAGATTCTATTTCTTCCGCACCAGTTCAGAAAAATCTCCATGTGAACGCGACGAACCCTCAGCGTGCTATCGCTGAATCCCTTCACAGCCAGGTGTTGTAAATACTTTTCGAGAAGTGGGGCAAGAGATGGTCTTGGCGAGGTGATTTGGTTATGATGCGCTTGTCTGAAGCCGTGGTCTTGCTTGTGATTCTTTGAAATGTTTTTTTCATGAAGGCTCCGAGCTGAGAATCTTGCCATGAGCTGCGCAAGTTCCTCCGAATTGACGCACGTCGCCGCGGGGAACAATAAGGGAACATTAAGCGCCAAACACCATCGAAAACCGAATACTAGGACGTGAGAACAAGCTAGACGAATCAATAACTTAGACTTAAGGCTGGTGACAACGGGTTGCAGGTTCGAGTCCTGCCCGGTTCACCAAATTTTCCGTCTAGCCCTTCTACAATATCTGAACACACATGGCTGTGCTGATCCGGTCAAACCACCGTTCTAGCAAAAGAAGAATTTTGCTCCAAAGCGCGAAACGGTGTGGTAACTTCGTGCGTCCAAAATGCAAGCAGGAGATGAGGGTCATAGTGTGTCCTGAAACCGGCCCGTGAAGTATCTTCAAGCGCGCGCGGACGCACAGCTCCAAACGAAATTTTATGAAAACGTTCCAATGTCTCACATGTCTGAGTGCCTTGGCAGCCATCGCCGCTGCCGGCTGTTCGAAATCCGTTTCTGGCACTGTCCTCGGTGACTCCGGTCATCCCACGCTTGTTCACGTTTATACCGCCGCGGAGGAAACCACCCGGCGCCGGGTTCAAGCAACCGGTTCGCTCTTCGCGCTGGAAGAAAGCATCTTAAGTGCGGAGGTCGAAGGGCGCGTGTCCCAAGTGCTCGTCGACGTCGGGGACACAGTCAAGGAAGGCCAGCCGCTCCTTCTCATTGACCCGCAAGAACTCCAGTTGGAAGTGGACCGTCAGCGTGGACTTGTAACACAAGTGCGCGCGCAACTCGGCATCGGCCCGAACGACCCGCCGCCCACCGACCCGAAAAAAATTGCCTCCGTCCAGCGCGCCGCCGCCGACCTGTTTGACGCCGACCGCAAGTACACGCGTGCGCAAGAGATGTTCAAAGACAAATTGATTTCGCAACAACAGTTGGAGGAAGCCTCCAGCCGCTTTCAAAGCACCCAAGCGAGCTACACCGTGGCATTGCAGGAGGTGGACCGTTTGAAGGCTTTGCTGGTATCCAGCGAAGCAAGCGAAAAGCTAGCAGAAAAGAAATTGAGCGATGCTACCATACGGGCGCCTTTCCCCGGCTCGATCAAGACTCAAGACGTTCATCCCGGAGAGTATCTTCGCGTGCAAGGTCCGGCCATGGTTCTGGTCCGAACGGATACGCTGCGGGCGCGTCTCGCTGTTCCCGAGCGCTGGGCTGGATGGGTGAAAGATGGAGCTACCGTGGATTTGCAGGTGGAGGCGTTTCCGGGCCAGGTTTTTCATGGCCAGGTTTCGCGCATCAATCCGGCGGTCGCTCAAGATTCGCGAACCTTTGATGCGGAAGCGCTCATCGCCAACGGGGACGGGCGTTTGAAGCCCGGTTTTTTCGTGCAAGCTTCTATTCCCAGCGAGAAAGAGGAGAAGACCATTTTTCTGCCGGAAGCCGCCGTCAATTACCGGTATGGCGTGTACAAGGTTTTTCTTCTGCGCGGCAACCGCGTTTCCGAACATCAGATACGTCCTGCGGGGCAGACCGAAGACCAGCGTGGAAGACGCTTCGAAGTGGCCGAAGGGTTAAAGCCGGGCGACCGCGTCGCCGTAGCCATTTCCGGAGATTTGCACGATGGTGCGACCGTTCAGGAAGAAGCCGAAGGGAACTCTCCGGCCTTGAAATAGTTCTCGCCGGAAGATCATACACACACCGATGAAGCTAGCCGAAACCTGCGTAAAATATCCCGTCTTCACGGTGATGCTCATCGCTTTTCTCGTCACCCTTGGCGCTTTTTCCTATCGCGGCCTTGCCGTTGACCTTTTCCCCAAAGCCGACCCGGCCACCGTCAACGTCGAAGTGCAATTGCCCGGTGCCACACCGGAAGAAGTGGTCACTGGCGTGGTGTTGCCCCTCGAAGACGCGATCTCTTCCGTCAGTGGCATTGATGAAATCACCGTTTATTCCAGCGAGGGCTTCGCGGACATCACCTGCACCTTTGTCCTGGAACGCGACATTGACGGCGCTGCTCAGGATATTCGCGAAAAAGTAGCCGCTGCGGTGGACCGCCTGCCGCGCGATACGCTGCCCCCCGTCATTACCAAGGAAGATCCACAATCGGACCCCATTCTGACGTTGCTCGTCAGCGGGCCCATCAGCCGCCGCGAATTGACTGAAATCGCGGACAAGCAGATTCGCCGGGCGATTCAAACGGTGGACGGCGTCGGCAGCGTCGAGCTCAATGGAGGCCAAAGCCGGCAAATCCGCGTCCTGCTCGATGCGCAGAAGCTGACCGCTCACAACTTTACCGTACTCGACGTGCGCGATGCTTTGCAGCGCGAAAATATCGAGGCACCGGGGGGCCGCATGATCACTGGTCCGCAGGAACTCGGCCTGCGTACCTTGGGCCGCGTTACTTCCGCGGAACAGTTCGGCGAAATCGTCATCGGCACCCGGGGCGGCGCCCAAGTCCGCGTCCGCGATGTCGCTCAAGTAGAAGACGGAGCGCAGGAGCTGCGCACCTGGTCGGCTCTGTTTCGCAGGGGCCTCCCAGGGCAGGACGTCGTCAGTATTCAGGTGCTGCGCCAGTCTGGTGCCAACACCGTGCAAGTCGCCGACGACGTAAAAAGTAAAATCGACGAATTGCGCGCCCAGTTGCCTCCTGGCGTTCAGCTTCTGGTCATCCACGATATCTCGGATTTCATCAAGGCTTCAGTCCATTCGCTCCTCGAACATTTGATTCTCGGTAGCATTCTCGCCAGCGCGATCGTTTTTCTTTTCATGCGCAATTGGCGCGCCGTCTTGATTGCCGCGGTCGCAATTCCAGCATCCATCATCGCCACGTTCACTCTCATGCGCGCCATGGACTTTTCGCTCAACAATATGACTCTCCTCGCGCTGACTCTGGCTGTTGGCATCGTGATCGACGACGCCATCATTGTCCTCGAAAATATTGTCCGCTTCATGGATGAGAAGGGCGAAGACCGCAGGAACGCCGCAATCAAAGCGACGCGGGAAATCGGCCTGGCGGTCATGGCCACAACCCTGTCGCTGGTCATCATTTTTCTGCCAATTGCTTTTATGAACGGTTACGCGCGAAAGTACGTGAATTCCTTCGGCTGGACCATGGCTATGGCCATTCTCGTTTCGCTTCTAGTGGCCTTCACGCTCACGCCGATGATGAGCTCGCGCCTCCTGAAGGTCAGCGAAAAAGAGAAAAAGGCGCACGCCAGCGGCATCTTGCATTGGATCGAGCAGACCTACCTGAGGCTGCTGCAATGGTCGCTTGCGCATCGCTGGGCCATTGTTCTGATCTGCGTGGCCACATTTTTTTCTACCTTTGGCCTTTATCACTTGGTCGGGCGCGATTGGATTCCTTCCGATGACCAATCCGAACTGATCAGCTCCTTCACGCTTCCGGAAGGCACGGCGCTTTTGAAGACAACGGAACGAGCAGCGGACATAGCACAACGCATCGTGGCCTTGCCGGAGGTCGCTTTCGTGCAATCCCTCACGCACGGCCCGACCAATCACGCCCACCTCTTTATTGGATTGGTCCCCCGCAGCGAGAGAAAACGCACCCACGAACAGTTGGCCACGGAAGTACGCGCGATTCTTGCCGGCTACCGCAATATGGTTTCAAACGTGCGCCTTCCCTCCGTTTTTGGCGGAGAAACGTATTTTCCCATCGGCGCCGTCATCCGCGGGCCGGAATTGAACAAACTGGCCGACCTCAGCAAGCAGGTTGCCAGCTTGATGATGCAGTACCCCGACTTGGTGGACGTCAACCCCAGCCTCAACCTGAACACACCTGAGTTACAAGTGAAGGTTGACCGGCAGCGTGCCGCGGACATTGGCGTGCGCATGACGGACGTCAGCGACGCCGTGCGACTTTTCTATTCTGGAGAGGATGAAATCACCCGGTTTAAGGAAGGCTCCGAACAGTACCCCGTCATCATGCAGCTTCTTCCGCAGCAACGCGATAATCCTGATGTGCTCGCCCAAATGATGGTTCCTTCCGCCAAACTCGGGCAGGTCCGTTTGGAAAATGTCGCCTCGATCATTCGCGGCGCGGGCCCCGCCACGCTCTGGCGTTACAATCGCGAATTTGAAGTCACCGTGTATGCCAACGTGGCCAGTGGCTATCCACTCGATCTTGCCGCGGCGCACACCATCCAGTCCATCAAGGAAATTGGGTTGCCGGCGGGTTACTCCTATCGGTTTACCGGGCAGGTGAAAGTACTCGAAGAAACCACTTGGAATCTCTTGCTGGCGATGCTGCTTGCCTCGATCTTTATGTACATGGTATTGGCCGCGCAATTTGAGAGCTTTTCGTATCCTTTCATCATCATGCTCACTCTTCCGCTCAGCATTCCGTTCGCCTTGTTTTCTTTATGGATCACGGGACGCGCCCTGAGCCTGTGGAGCGCCCTGGGAATGTTCTTGCTGCTCGGCATCGTGAAGAAAAACGGCATTTTGCAAGTGGACTACACGAATCGTCTTCGTGCCAGCGGCATGCCTGCACGCGATGCCATTCTGGAGGCAAATCGAGTCCGTCTCCGGCCGATCTTGATGACTACGCTTTCCATTGTCGCCGGCCTGATTCCCGTCGCCATCGGCATTGGCGCAGGTTCTGAGCAGCGCGCTTCCATCGCCGTTACGATTATCGGCGGCCAAACTCTCTGCTTGCTCCTCACTCTCCTCGTGGTGCCCGTGGCCTACTCCTATCTCGCTGAGTTCGAGTCTGTTCCGTGGGCTACGATGGCGCGGCGCACTTTCGCCCGCGTTCGCGGCTCGGCGAGCAATTCGAGCGCGGACTAAACGATTTCTCTCGCGTTGGTCGTCGCACTGCAGCGACTTGATTTTCAGAAATGGCGGGCGGCCAGCCGCGTGAGCAGGGTGTCGTGCTCTTGCAAGAGAGAATCCGCGAAGCCGCGCCTGGGAGCGCGCAGCAGAAGAAACAGTTCGCCGGCCCAGAGAAGAATGTCCAGCAGGCGTCCGCGCTGCAGGTTGTCGATGTCTTGGCAGTGCAGTGCTACTTCAAGAGCCCTCCGCGAACACTCCTCGATGAATGCCCTCAGATTAGGGAGGTCGAGCGGAACGCGTCCGATTCTCTGGGCCCTTGGATCGATGCGCTGCAGATTTTCGTAACAGAGATCGATGAAGTGATTCAGGCAAAAATCCTGCTGAGCCAGTGAAGCCACCGCGGCCCCTTCACAAAAGTCCACTGCGCAGATTTTGTCCTCAAACATCGGTGATATGGCCCCCAACTCAGGTCTTGCAACTCCCATGCCGCCGCAGCCGTCCTCTCTTCTATAGAACACTTAGAAAAGTTGGATGTTGCCAAGACGCGCAACCGTTGCCGGAAGGTTTACGGATTCCGGCGATAAAGTATCTCGAGTACCAAGAACTGTTCGAGTGCTTTCGAACACGCACGCTCGAGTCCGGCACTCTTCGAATTTGTTCTCAAGCTACGCACAGCGATTCCTGTTCATTCAGCCCAGCCTCAGGCATCATTTCCGGGCGTGACCGTTCGAATTCTTGCGAATCTTGTGGTGCCCCCGGCATATAGGCGGCCAGAGTCTGCACACGCAAACAGTGATCCAGATACGGCGCCAGGAAGGCCCGCACCCAGCGCACGTTTTCACTGCAACGCTGCGATCGATCCTCGCCGCTCCATAAGGTAACGACGGTAACAAGCCGTGCTTCGTGGTTTGCAATCATTACGAAACTCCCAGCGAAACCGGCTACCTCTCCGAGCGCGCCATTTATGGCCGCTGGCAAAGCTGCATGCACCTTATGGGCCTCGTTGGGTCTTGCGACAAACTCGATGCTCAGAGCTGTGATGCTTGAGCCGGCAGGGCGCAACCCGAGAGTGCGTGAACAGGCATTCAATCCATTCGAATGAATCGGCCGAGACAAAGCATTGGAAAAGTTGGGGTTTTGCAAAGAGCGCGACACAGAGCCTCCAAATTCACTGGTCCTCCCCACATCGGGGGAGGCGCATCCTCGCCGGTCCAGGTCCGGCTTGGATGCGCCTTGGTGGGACACGCGTGGGACAGGGGATCAGTCCCCTCGCAGAAGGATTCCCAAGCTTTCGCTGGGTTCCTACAATCGATTAGTGCAGGAGGCAGGCAATTCGTTTCACTAGGTCGGTTCAAAATGGGAAATGGGAAACATTGCTCCTGATGAATGGCGCAGCTATACTCCTCACACAATTTCGAGGGCTACGTGGAACTCTTCGCGTTCACCAGGGAATACGTGGAGCGCCTCCGCGAGGGAGATCCCTCGACGGAACAACATTTTGTTGCGTATTTTGACCAGCTTCTCCGGATCAAACTGCGTGCGAGGATGCTTGCAGCGGAGGCGGTGGAAGATCTCCGCCAAGAGACTTATATACGGGTTCTGGGAGCTGTCCGGAATGGCGAGGTTCGCCAGCCGGAACGCTTCGGCGCATACGTTAACTCGACCTGTAACTTCGTCATAATGGAGTTTTACCGCGCCTCGAACAAAACCAGCCCCTGGGACGACACTTACCTGGAACTGCCCGACCACGCCATAAACACGGAAGGTCTTCTGGTTACCAGGCAATCCAAGGAACGCGTTCGAGAGGTTCTGCAATCGCTGCCTAAGAAGGATCGTGACCTGCTCTGGGCGTTTTTTATCGATGAAAAGGACAAGGACGAGGTTTGCGTCCAGTTCGGTGTGGACCGCGATTATTTCCGGGTCTTGCTCCACCGCGCCAAGGATAAGTTCCGCGTTTTGTATGAGAAAGACAGGCAGGGGCTCTCCGGAAGGATACTCCCCAGGGAGCGGGCACGAGACAAGTCGTGAAACGAACTTGCTGCCTCATGCACTACTCATCGGATGACACAAATGGACCATAATGAAGCAGTACGGCTGCAAGCCGCCGAGAAATACCTCCTTGGGCAACTCCCGAAGGAGCAGCACGCAGCGTACGAAGAGCACTACTTCGATTGCTCCGCGTGCGCCGAAGATCTCAAGGCCACCGTCGCCTTCATGGAAAACGCGCACCGGGTTGCGCGCGAGGAAGGCCCGCAAACTATTAATGATAAAAGACTTGTCGTCGAGACTCCATCTGCGGCCGGCTGGTTCAGATGGTTGCGTCCCGTTTTCGCAATCCCCATCTTTGCAGTTCTTCTGCTTGTCATCGGCTATCAGAATGGCATCACTATTCCTAATCTAAAGCAGGCCTCATCCCGTACGGCCACGGCGGAAATCGTTAAGTCCTTCTCTCTCATGTCTGTTGGCTCGCGTGGCGAGGGATCGTCATTCCTTCCCATCAAGGTAGGCCCTCAAGAGGATTTCATTCTTGACGTGGACATGCCCGGCAATTCTTCGAGCGGCTATGCCTGCCAAATCAAAGACGCATCCGGCAAGATACGAGGCAGTTTGTCCGTTTCTGCGGAGGAAGCAAAGAATACGGTACCCATCAAGATTCGGGGAGGCTCGCTCCAGCCGGGCAAATACAATCTTGTAATCTTTGCGGGCCAGATGCCGTCCGCTCAGACCGACCGCGCAAGCGCCGCTACTCAAAAGGCGTTTAGCATTGAATTTGTCTATTAAATGGATAAGTATTGAGCCCCATTTAAGTTCAATCCAATGAGGTGTCCCCGATGAGCACGCACCACCACATCCCATTTCATTTTCACGCGGAGGGCCATGCCTTCAGCGGAGAGTTCCGTCATCCCGGTCGTCACTTGATTGACGCTCAGGCCTCGACCTCCTTGCCGACGATTGGCGGGCATGCAGTGGCACATTCCGATAATTTCCATCATGAGGACTTCGTATCCTTTAAGTCCTCTCACACGCACGTTTCGGGCAGGAAAATAGATGAGGACACATTTAAGACTCATGCGACGACGGTCATCGAAGATCTGAATATTCTTGACGTTGTCACCGCCGATCGGATTGTCTGTCGTCTCAGCTCCACGCACAATCCTAAGCATCCCGAAGGGCATATAATCGCGGAAGGCAGCGAGTTTCACAACTTACGAATCGCGGGGCACGAACTTAAGGTCATTCTTCGTCATAATTTGCTCGTCCAATGCAAGGACTTCCAGGATCTGCGGAATCATGTTGAAAAGGGGAACGAATCCGGGAGAATAGTTGCGCGGAATGAAGGGGTGGTAATTTGCTCGTTGGTGGACAGAATCGAGACAGACCTCCCTGGCGTGGATTCACGCCGCCACATTTTCAAGGTCGAAAACTTTGGAACCATTTCTTTGGCCGAAATCTTCGCCGAGCGCGGCGCGCGTACCCTCACCATGATGCGCTTGCAATTGGGTTCTCCCCATACCGGAGATTTAACGGTCGCCGAAGCTCGCACAAATGGCCAGCCGCCACCTCCTCCACTGTCCACTCCTTGACTGTCCTAGGCTGGCGAAAGTGCATACTTTTTTTCTGTTTCGCATATATCGCTGCCTGTGTCGGATGTCATTCTGCGCCGTCTCCTGAGACCCTGCGCGACCAGATCGCGATCGACATCCGCCATGGCGATCTGAAGGCCGCGGGTTCCCTGGCTGACACGGCCCTCGCGCAATACGCAAGCCGAAGCTCTGAGTGGTCTTGGCGATTCCGTATCCTGAAAGCGCATATCCTGGCTTCCCAATCGGAGTCCGCAAAAGCTTTGAGCATCCTGCATGGCGATTTGCCTCCGGCACTCGAGTCCACTGATATAGCCGTTCGGAAGAGCATGCTGGAAGGTTTAGCCTACCGCGTTGCACAAGACTTCCCCCGGTCAGAGCAGCAGTTTGCTCTTGCCGAGGACTTGGCCAACCGACGCCAACCCCAATTGTTGTGCGAGGTGCTCAACCTCAAGGGTGCGCTTCAAGTGGACGAGCAAAAATATGGCGAAGCCCAGGCAACCTACCTTCGCGCATTGAAGCTCGCGCGCGAACAGCAGAGAGCGGACCAGGAAGCGAGCGCCCAGGTCAGCCTTGCGTGGGTAGCAGCGAAACAAGAGCGATTTGATGAAGCTGTCGAACGCGGCCAGGCAGCTCTTAGGCTATCTCGCTCGTTGGACATGCAGGGTCTCGTGGCGGCCGCGCTGGGCAATTTGGGCTGGAGCTACTTTGAACTCGGTGACTTCGAGAACGCGCTTGAATATTACGGGGAGGGTGCCAAAAGGTCCGAGCAGAGTGACCTTAAAGGTCTTGCTCCCTATTGGTTTACGGGAGTCGCCAACACCTATGAGGCAGTTCGGAATTATGCGTCAGCGGAAGCGCTCTCGAAGAGCACCCTTCTCCGGGCCCGTAGCTTGAACAACGCGCAAACCATTGACGAGTGCTTGAACACGCTTGCGGAAGTGACTCTGCAAACCGGCAGGCTGGATGAGGCCGAGCAGTACAATCAACAAGCGCTCAAATTGGAAGAAGCTGGAGCTGATCATTTCGGTGTTCTCGACTCGCTCGTTCTTTCTGGCCGCATCGAAACGAAAAACGGGCATTTTGCCCAGGCGGAGAAGCTTTTCCGGCGCGTCCTTGACGATCCCAATACTGAAACTGCAATGCGTTGGAGCGTGCAGGCGAGACTCGCTGAACTAGACGATGCGAGAGGCCTGCCAACCCAGGCCGGTCAGGAATACCGCAAATCGATTCGAACGTTTGAAGCCGCGCGCTCCTCGGTCAGTGCCGATGATCTTCGCTTGAGCTTCCTCTCGGGTGCCATCGAGTTTTACGACGACTACGTGAATTTCCTTTTCCGCCGCGGGCGTCCGGAAGAAGCGCTTAAGACTGCCGAGTTAAGCCGGGCACAAACGCTGGAAGAGGGACTAGCCGGCGGAAAAGCGGCCGCCGAAGTGGCCAACCGCAATGTTCGAGCCCGCGATCTCGCGCGGCGGCTGAAGGCTACGCTTCTTTTCTATTGGCTGGGCCAAGAGCGCTCCTACCTTTGGGTCGTCACGTCGACACGAATCACATATTTCGTTTTGCCGTCGGTTCAGGACATCGATCCCGCCGTCAAATCGTATCGAGAAGCGCTCCTTGGCGCGCATGATCCTTTGGAAGCGGAGAATCCGGATGGTCGAAAACTCTATGAACAACTCGTCCAGCCTGCTGATAGCCTCATTCCCCACGGCTCGCGAGTCATTCTTCTCCCAGATGGCAGCCTCTATGGCCTGAACTTCGAAACGTTGGTCGTGCCTGGCCCCAGGCCGCACTACTGGATCGAAGACGTCACCGTTACTACTGCGAGTTCCCTCACGCTTCTCGCTTCTGCCCTAGCGCGGCCCGCTCCGAATGAGAAGAGCCTCTTCCTGGTAGGCGACACGGTTCCACCGAACGAGGATTTTCCCAAGTTGACTCAAGCAGCGGCAGAGATGCAAGACATCGAGAAATATTTTCCTCAGCGGCGCAGCGAGGTTCTTTCCGGCAGTGAGGCAACTCCAGCCGCCTACCTGAGCAGCGCTCCGGAACAGTACGCTTATCTCCATTTCGTGACACACGGCACAGCCAGCCGTGCTCGCCCGCTCGAATCCGCCGTCATCCTCAGCAAAGACAAGGACGAGGACACCTACAAGCTCTATGCGCGAGACATCGTGAAGCATCATCTCTCGGCCTATCTTGTCACCATCTCCGCGTGTAACGGCGCGGGCACACGTGCCTATTCGGGGGAAGGACTCGTCGGCCTTTCCTGGGCGTTCCTGCGTGCCGGAGCCCACAACGTCATCGGCGCCCTCTGGGAAGTCAGCGACGCATCCACGCCACAGCTTATGGACAAGCTCTACAACGGTCTGAGCCACGGAGAGGATCCTGCTTCCGCCCTTCGTGCCGCAAAGCTTGCGCTCTTGCACTCAGACAGCGTTTTCCGCAAGCCTTACTACTGGGCGCCTTTCCAGCTCTACGCCGGCTCTTGACGGCAACCCGCCAAGCGCTTTGTAGTGCAAGTATCCTGGCCGGCTCTGCTGCATCATGTTGCACTTTTCCCGAGGCTCCTCTGAGCCTGAAACGATCTCACACTCTCGCACACTGCTCCTTGTCCACCAGCTTCTTATCAGGGAGAGTTTCGCTGAATCTAGATCGTTCCAATTTTCAGACCGACGAGCAAGTTTCCTTTGTAGCCGCGCAAAGCAAAACGACGCTTATCCCATGCAAAAAATCGAACGCGGCGAACTTGAGAGATTACTCGAGCGCGCCATGGAAATCCTCAGCGCGCGTGCAAAGAGTGCTTCCGCTTCCCACGGCTGATTGAAGAGTATGCGAGTGGCGCAACAGGCAATCGCCGCTCGCCGTCCCTTTTTCTATCTGACTTTTATCCCGGCAAATGAGTCTCTCGCTTCAAGATGTAAGAGCCTGAAGCAGGCTTTGTCCGTTGGGGCTGCCGAGCCCGGTGCAGGCATCCCAATGAGCTCCCGCCTTGTAGTCGCCATTGTCGCCCTCCGTGATGTCTCGGAAAGCGGTGTTCGCTGGCCCAGCGTACAGCAGGGGATTGATAAATCCTGCCGGCTTATTTAACCCCTGATTGATGCGCGCGATCAGTCCGGCCCACAAGGGCGCAACAGCGCTGGTACCCCCCACCGGAGGAATCCCCTGTGACGGATCCGGAAAGCTCGTCCCATCGCAAACAATGCGATATCCCGAAGCGGGAGCGGCATCGCCGGAAACATCCGGCACGCCACGCATTACCGGCCCTGCTGGATCGGCAGCCGGAGGCACTCCGGCATTCTGCTGATAGCTTGGCAGCGCAAAAAATCGGCTCACGCCGCCGCCCGTTCCATCATTTGCGCCATCATGCCAAACCACTTCTTTCGAAATAGCTCCGCTCGAAGCGGACAACTGCGTGCCGCCGCAAGCCAGCGCGAAGGGATCCGAAGCGGGAAAGTCCACATGCGCCTTGCCATCCCAGTTGGAATCATCGGAAGCAAAGTCGGCGGAGCCACTGTCGCCGGCTGCGACACAAACCGATACGCCAAGATGCGCCGCGCTCCGCAGCAACTGGTCGAATGCGTTCTTGAACTGCGCCGTGGCTTCATCCTCGGGTCCGCCCCAGCTTATCGAAACGATGTTCGGTTTGTTGACGGTGTCGCCGAGAATCGCGCTCATTACGCCAAGAAAACTCTGGTCCGTGGCGTCGGGAGCGAAGTACACGATGATCTTTGCGCCGGGGGCGATCGAGCCACACACTTCGATATCCAGCATCACTTCCACGTCGGGATTGTTGGGATCGAGCGCATTTGTGCCGGGGCTGTTGGTTCCACCGTTCGGATATGTGGCGGCCGTCACGCTCGGCGGTTTCGCAATGCCGAGATTCTGGAAGTACGTCGTCAACTCTTGCGCATGGAATCCTCCGCCCAATTCCAGGATCGCGATGGTCTGGCCGGTTCCGTCGAAGTTTTTCGGAAAATTGTAGAGCGAAGCAAGCTGGGGCGGCGTAAATCCTGCTGGAACCGAAGCTGCTGCGGCCGTACTGTGGGCGGCTGCGCTGGCGCCAGCGCCTGCTGCATGCGCCGAGCCACGCAGGATGCGGTAGTGCGGTTTAGCGAAAGGTCGGTTGTCAAGCCCCGTCACGCTGGTCACGATGCCTTGCAAATTCTCCGGGATGAGAATGTCGCCTTCCCGGCCGCGATACGCCACCTCGCCGGACTTGTACATCTTGAGTTGGACGCCGAACGCCTTGCTGTATGCGTCCGCCGTGCCGGAAAGTGTCACGGTGCGCTGGCTGGCATTCGAGTTCGTCACGCGCAATCCATTTTCTCTTGCGAACTCTTCGACTTTCGCAATATCGGCTGGATCGGCTCCGTGCTGTGCTGCATGTTCCTCGTGCGTCATGTATGTGCGTTCGCCCGGCTTCCGTTTGCTCTGCTCTTCGATGGAAGGAAGTTCATTCTGGCGGCGCACCGTGACAGTCACGCGGAATTCCACGCTCGGCACTTCTCCTACAACTTCTGCATTCGGCATGCGATGTTTCGTACTGCCCGCGAGTCGGCTTTGTTTTTGACCTGCATTCATGATGGAAATCCCCTTTCTCTTTTTCGATGCGATGGAACTTCTGGTTCGATCTTCTTGCTTGCTGCTACCTGTTGGAAGCCTCCACTCCGCGCACCGGTGGTGGGTTCCCCGACGAACGCAAATTGATGAAGTTGTTGAGTATGTCGAACCAGAACGGCGCGCCGAGGACGATGGCGAACGACGAAAGCAAAATTCCCAGCAATTTCAAAGCTCCCGCTCCGTAGTTGCTTGGAAATGCTCGTATGTCGCTCGCGTCGCGAGACCATCCTACGGGTGGCGTGTTCGCTTCGCGTATTTCTCCCGCGACCTGCTGTAAGGATCCCGTGGGATTGATGTAATCGGCTGGAGTTGTAGATTGAACCTTTTTCACCGCTTGCGCAACCACCGCGCTGCGCAGCGCCTGGTCGCTCCACAATTCCTTGACGATCATCAGCGTGTCCGCGTTCACCGCCAGACAGAGCAGCAGTCCGGCCACGAAGATGATTTTCTTGGCCGTGCGTTTGTACCAGCCGCTCACCCGGGCCATGGTGTCGTCGAACCAGTGCTCGACTCTGAGCCGCGCTGCATCCACGTCGCCTCCCCCCGAGTCGATGAAATTGAGCAGTGTGCCACGCAGCTTCGCGTCTGGAATCTGCGCGACGCCTGCCCGCAACGATTGCATCGTCCGCGGCTGGCTGGCCTCTGCCGGAGCCACCACGTCGAACAACGCCGCTGCAAACATGCGCGCGGAAATGTAAGAAGGCTTCTCCCCTTCAGGGGCCGTGCCTGCGATTAATGGATGCGCGAACAGTTTTGCCGTGTAGTCATTGGGCCCGTTCTTCAGCATGTTGCGAACAGCTTTTTCGAGCGTCTTGGCGCGCAACGAGAAAGCTCCCGCAATTACCTCTTTGAGCCCCGAGCACCCGATGCTGAGCACCAGGTAAATCAGAGCGATTCCGATCACCACTTCCAGCACTTGCGACCCGAACATTCACACCTCCTTGCCCATCAGAAGTCCCGCATTGATTCGAAAGCCCTGGCGACGATGCTGTTATGCAATTAGTGCCTCGAGCCGATGAAACGTTTCGTGGTCCTCGGGTCACTATCTTCAGAGAGCCAGCCAAATCTTGGAATTACGTGGGGGGTGTCTATGCCGGCAGGATTGGACAATCTGAAACACATCGTTGTCCTAATGATGGAAAACCGCTCTTTCGATCACATGCTGGGTGGTCTGAGTTTGGTGATGGAGAATGGTCAGAAAAAATACCCCAAGATTAACGGCCTGACGGGAAACGAGTCCAACCCCGATACCCAAGGCGCGATCGTGAAAGTTCAACCCAACGCGAAATTCCAGGGGCAGCTCGATCCAGATCCGGATCACCATTTTCCCGGTGTCGACCTTCAACTATACGGAGGTGCTCCACCGGGGCCCGGACGCGTCGCCAATATGCAGGGATTCGTGAAGGATTATTTCACGCAAACAAATGACGTCAATCGCTCGCACAACATCATGTACTACTTCACGCCGGAAAAGTTGCCAGTCCTCTCGACTCTCGCCACGCAATTTGCGCTTTTCAACGGCTGGTTCTCTTCCATCCCCGGACCGACGATTTGCAATCGCGCCTTTGCTCATTACGGCACCTCGTTCGGCCAGGTGGGGATGGACCTCTTCTACGTCTTGGATCCAATTCCGAGTATTTACGAACGCATGGTGCAGGCCAGCCACACCGCAAAGATTTACTACTACGACCAGCAAAGCTCGACAATGGAGATTGTCAATCTACTTAAGAATCAGCCGCAGATTTTCGGCAGTTACAGCCAATTCATCGCAGATTGCGCCTCCGGCCAGCTTCCTGAGTACAGCTTCATTGAACCCTGCTATAACGATCATTCAGGCCCCGGCGGCGGCGAAATTCTGGCTTCGGATCAGCATCCGGATCACAACATTCAAGAAGGCGAGCGATTCATTGCCAACATCTATACCGCCATCCGCACAAACTCGAATCTTTGGAAGAGCACTCTCTTGCTGATCGTTTACGACGAGCACGGCGGAATCTACGACCACGTGCCTCCGCCTCCATGCACTCCGGATGGCTATTTCGCCAAGCCTGCGGACACGGGGACCGGCGCAATATTCAATTTCGACCGCCTTGGCGTGCGCGTACCCGCGATTGCTGTGTCTCCCTACATACCCAAAGGAACCGTAATCTCTGGCCCCGAGGATCCGGCTAACTGCCGCATCTTCGAACACGCCTGCATCCCCGCAACCGTTACGAACTTCTTCCTCAAGGGCGACGCCAAGCAAACCCCACGCGAAAAACAGGCCAACACTTTTCTCGATTTGCTTTCGGACCAGATGCGCCCCGATGCCGATATTCCATTCTTCAAGTTGGGAGGAAATTAATGGCCACACCTTCGCACGCAATCCTCGTGCCTGCAACTGAGCGAGGCGCCTATAATCCAAACAGACCTGCTGGCCTTCTGTTGCGATCTCAGACGCTTCATATCCGCGAAGCCCTGCTCAAACATCTGGAGGAGTTGGCAGCGCTCCTTGCCATCGACCCCAAGTCCCTGAAAACCGAAGGCGACGTTAGCGCCTACATTCACCGGGCCACGGCCATCCTGCACACGCACGCCCCCAAGCCCGCAAGAAAATAAAGGAGATCTCTTGAGCCGCATCTTCTTGGTTTTTCTCCTATTCGCATCAGGAGTGACGCGCGCGCAGGATTCTGCACCGCACGCCACTCCTCCCAGAATCGATTCTCCCAACGAGATCGACAAGTTGAAGGAGAATTGCACTGACCTCTCGAAGTTTTTCGGTTGCGCCGAAGAACTTTTTACCGGCCAGCCAATCCACATCGCCGTCGGGAGCATCGCACCGCAAAACGGCTTCGGTGCCGGCTTGGCCTACGTCGGCCACAAGACCACGGCCAACTGGAGAACCAGTTGGAATGCTGACGCTGTCGGCTCCATCAACGGCTCCTGGCGGGCAGGCGCGTACTTGAAGCTGGTCCACACTCCAAATAATCCGATCGGCGTCGGTTTTGGAACGCCGCCTCCGCTTAACGCCAACCTCACTGAGCTCCCCGAACACTCCGTGATTAATATCTACGCGCAAGCGATTTCCCTGAACAAACTAACCTATTTTGGATTGGGTCCGAATTCGAACGAGTCAGGCCGTTCCTTTTACGGCATGCGCGAGACAATCGTCGGCATAAGCGCCGTCAAACCCGCATATCAGCGTTTGCATGTTTCACTTTACGGCGAAATGAACGGGCGCTTTGTCGACATTCGCCCCAGCCTCAATCAGCCCAGCCCTTCCATCGAGGCTCTCTATACAGAGGCGACCGCTCCCGGCCTCGCCAATCAACCGTCGTTTTTTCAACTCGGCGAAGGCGTTCGCATGCGCCCCGTGTTTTTCGATGATTTGCTGCGCCTCAATTACGACCTCGCGTACCAGCAATATCTTGCCCCAGGCAATTCCAATTTTTCTTTCCAACGTTTGACTGCCGACCTTTCTCATCAGTTTGCCATCTACAAGAAAACGACTCGCTGGCTTCTGCCGCGAGACGCCAATGGCCCGGATGATTGCTCTTTGGCCCCCGCATCCAGCCATCCCGAATGTCCGCAGATCACTCGAGACCTCGAAGGAAGCATCGGCCTCCGCTTCTTTCTGGCCACATCCATGACTCCGGGCGGAGACCTGGTGCCGTTCTATTTTCAGCCCACGCTGGGCGGCTCGGACCTTGATGGCAATCAATCCTTGAGTAGTTATCAGGACTTTCGTTTCCGTGCGCCCAACGTCTTGCTTTTTCGCCAGAGCTTCGAGCATTCCCTCGGAAAGTTACCGTTGGGTCTTACCTTCATGGTGGACGAAGGCAAAGTCGCCCTCGCGCGCGCCAGCCTCGGTTCGAACGATTGGCTGCACAGCTTTTCCACGGGCCTAACTCTTCGCGCCGGCGGCTTCCCGCAAGTATTCCTGCTCTTTTCCTGGGGCGGCAATGAAGGCACACACACGATCGCTAACGTCAACAACTCGTTGCTAGGTGGTTCTGCTCGGCCTTCTTTGTTCTAATTAGAATTGCAATCGCAAAACTGCATTTGCATGGCGGTGAGATCCAACGTGTCGTGGGAGCGCCGCATATCTACCGTGTCAAATCGTCGTCGCCGCAGACATTCCCCGCACATCTTCCTCCGAATAACCGAGCCCCATCAAGATTTCATTCGTATGTTCGCCCAGCATCGGCGGTGGCAGCCGGTAACTCACCGGCGTCTCCGAGAACTTAATCGGATTCCCGACGCTTCGTGCCATCCCCAGCGCAGGATGCTCGATCTGCACAATCATGCTCCGCGCCAATGTCTGCGCGTCGTTCAACGCCTCTTCCACCGTGTTGATCGGCGCTCCAGGAATTTCCGCCTCCGCTAACCGCTCCAGCCACGCGTTCGCCGTCCGTTCCTCAAACTTCCTCTGCAAAATGGGTATCAACGCCGCCCTGTTCTCAGCCCGTAGCGCATTCGTCCGAAATCGTTCGTCCTCGCCAACGCCGCTCTCCATCCCCATCAACCGCACAAATCTCTTCCAAAGCGCTTCCGTCCCAACTCCCAAAACAAAGCATCTTCCATCTCCGCCGCGAAACATTTCATAAGGCACGATGCTCGGATGCGCGTTACCCCAGCGCTTCGGCGAAGCCCCGGCATTCAAATAGCTGCTTCCAATATTGGCCAGCCAAGTCAACTGCGAATCGAACAGCGCCATGTCCAAAAATTGCCCGCGCCCCGTTTTCTCGCGCGCGTAAAGCGCTGCCAAAATCCCCATCGCCGCGTACCTCCCGCACGTCATGTCCGCGATTGCGATTGGGTAGCGCATCGGCCCGCCGTCCGGCTCGCCTGTAAAGCTCATCACGCCGGCCTCTGCTTGCGCGAGAATGTCATACCCGGGACGCCCCGCCTTGGGCCCCGTAAATCCATATCCCGTGATGCTGCAGTAGATGAGCCGCGGATTTTTCGCGCAAACCGTCTGCGCATCCATCCCTCGTTTCTGCAAAGAAGCCTGCGAAGGTTGATTGGTAATGAAAATATCCCCCGCCGCGATCAGTTTCTTCAATGCCTCCGTTCCGCTCGGATGATCGTAATTCAGCGCAACCGAACGCTTGTTCCGGTTCGCTCCAAGAAAATACGCCGACTCGCCGTTCACAAACGGCGGTCCCCATCCGCGCGACTGATCTCCCGCGCCCGGGCGCTCGACCTTGATCACGTCCGCGCCAAAATCCCCCAGCAGCATTGCGCAATAAGGCCCCGCCAGCGCTTCGCTCATTTCCACAACCCGTACTTCATCCAATATGTTTTTCGCGCTCACGGTGCGTGATTATAGCCGACATCCTCTCTATTCTCGTTTATGCAAAGCGCAATCCCGCCGCGCGATCATCCTCCTTCGAAAGTATGGTTCGGCCCTGCTCCGTCACCATCATTCGAGTTTTGAATCCATCCCAACGCTCGAGAATCGCGTTAAAGCTTTTTCATCATCGCAGTTTCCTTACCCTACTTTTGTCTTGACACTTCTCGTACCCGGACGCTAGCCTACGGCCACTGGTGCAATTGGGAGAAAGTTCCGGAGATTATTAATATTTGTTCACATTCGCTGCCTGGCGGAGAAATGGTTCCTATCGTATGCACACCACCCCGCACAGCCCTTCTTCAGCTTTTATTCGTTCCCGCCCCGCCCGCCTTTTGGAACCGACGGCTGGCCGGCGCTATTTAATCGTCCGGTTAAATACATCGTCCCTGGCCCTGCTCAACTCGAGATGGACGCTGCCGGGATGTACTGCCGCGTCGAGGCCTGCGGCGCAGCAAGGGCGTAGGCTTGTCTGCCGCAGTCAAGCGGCGAAATAATCGTTAGTGCTGGCAAGTCGCCATCACCTTAAATCGTGGTTCTCGAAAGGGGTATTACACATGAGGTTCAGAATACTTTTTCTATTTTTCGTCTGCGCGCTCGCGCTGTCCGTCTCGCCAGCTCTCTACGGACAAGCAAATGGCAGTTTCTCCGGCACGGTCCTGGACCAATCCGGCTCCGCCATCACCGGCGCCACCGTCACTGCCACTTCTCAAGGTACCGGCGTCTCTCGCGAAGCAAAAACCGATGACGCCGGCCACTACCTCATCCCCTTGCTTCCCGTGTCGATTTACACGTTGCGCGTCGAATTTCAGGGCTTTCAAACCGTCGAAAACAAGGACTTGCGTCTGCAGGTCGATGAAGCGCGCGAACTGGACTTCAAGCTCTCGCCGTCTACGGTCTCTTCAACCGTGGAAGTCAACGCGTCAGCCGTCGCCGTCGAGACCGCCAATCCTTCTCTCGGCCAGGTCATCACTGCCCAGGAAGTCCAGCAGCTCCCTCTCAACGGCCGCGATTTCGTCCAGCTCGCCAGCCTCACCCCCGGCACCACCCAAGAGACCAATCCCGGCAGTTTTTTTACCAGCGGCGCTGACAGCGAGGTCGCTGCACGCGGCTCGTATTCTCTGTCGGTCGGCGGCTCCCGTCCTAACAGCACCGATTGGCTTCTGGATGGCGTGGACAACAACGAATTGACCGCCGGCGGCATCGGTGTTTTTTCTTCCATCGATGACATTCAGGAATTTAAAGTTCTAACCTACAATTACTCCGCGCAATACGGCACGCGCGCCGGCCCCACCGTCTTGGTCACCACAAAGTCCGGCTCCAACGAATTCCACGGGTCGCTCTTCGAGTTCCTCCGTAACACCTCTCTCGATGCCAAGAGCTTCTTTGCCACCACCCCGGAGAAATTCAATCTGAACCAATTTGGCGGTTCCATCGGTGGACCCATTCGCAAGAACAAAACCTTCTTCTTCGTCGATGGCGAGCAAAAGGATCAACTTCATGGCATCACGTTTACCGGTCTAGTCCCCAGCGCTGCGATGCACACGAGCGCGGCGCAGCCCTACGCGGATTTCAGCGCCGACCCCTTCGGGGCTCCGGTTTCTGCCACTTCCATCACCAACCCCTATACGGGCGGTACCCCCTTTCAGTGCGTGGGCAGTGCCGCTGGCCCGCCCACTACGGTCAACCCCGACGGTAGCCAAGTTCCGGGAGTTTCCTGCGCCAAAATACCCGCCGCTTTGATTAACCCCCTCGGAGCGGCCTTGGTGAATTTGTATCCCTTGCCAAACGCCAACAATACCGCTCAGGGATTCAATTTCGTGAGCGAGCCGGTCCGCAGCCTTTATGAAACGAAGTTTGATATCCGTGTGGACCACAACTTGACGGCCAACGACACCATTTTCGGCCGCTTTAGTTACGATGATGCGGTTTCCTACGTTCCTGGCGGCTTTGCCGGTGGTTTTGCCGAGGCCAGCGCCTTCGGCAGCAACCAGGGCATCATCAATCACGCGCGCAACGTGGCCATCGGAGAAACCCACGTCTTTTCTCCTACAACGGTGAACCAGGCCAGCTTTGGTTACAACCGCATCTTCGACTACATCACTTCTCAGGGCACGGGCAGTTGCAGTTCCGCCAACCTCGCCGGCATCGGCATTCCCGGCGCCAACCTCGGCTGCACCGGCACGCCCGGGAGCGAGACGTGTACCCCGGGAGCTTATAGCTGCGGCTTGGTTTCAGTGTTGTTCAACGGCGGCTTGTGGTCCCTCGGCGATCGCGGCTACACTCCATTCCAAGGCGGAACCAATATCTTTACGTTCGCTGATTCCCTCGACTTGATTCGCCGCAAGCACGACATCAAAGTCGGAATTGACGTCCGCGCCAATCAGATGAACGTCGGAGCCGAAGCCTTCCAGGATGGTTTCTGGATTCCCCTCGGCTTCTTCTCCGGTAATCCTGAAGCCGATCTATCCTTGGGCTATGTGAACATCTCTGAACACGATCAGACTTTCAACGGCCCGGTCACCGGTCGCCGCTGGAAAATCATCCGTCCCTACGTTCAAGACGATTGGAGAATCACCAAAGACCTCACCCTCAATCTGGGCCTGGCGTGGGATTTGAGCACACCCATTACCGAGGCCGCCGGACGCATGGCAGATTTCATTCCTCCTAGTGTTGCCACGGGCGCGAATGCCAGCACGGGCCAGCTTCTCATCGCCAATCAGGGTGGCATAGGCGGGTCGGCTGGCATATACATGGATTGGACGGCTCTTGAGCCGCGCATCGGCGCGGCCTGGAAGGTTCTCGGAAGCGACAAGACCGTAGTCCGCGGCGGCTTTTCGATCTATCACGACTCGGCGTGGAGCCAGGGCGCGCAGGGCCTATGGCAGAACCCTCCCTTTTTCGCCGAAGGCGACATCTTCCAGTTCGGGGGGTGCCCAATGTCTACCCCATCCGGTAATACCCCGGCTTGCGGTCCGGGCGGCACTGTCTCCAGCATCTCTAGCGGGTTTCCGATTTTTAACACTCCACCGACTGTGGACACCTTTAGCGGGACATATTTCTTCCAGCCGCGGGACTTCCGGCAGGGAGAAGTCGTTCAGTACAATGCCAACATCGAGCGCCAGTTGCCCGGCAACATCGTGCTCACCGCTGGCTACGCAGGTTCGCGTGGCAACCACATCCTGGTCGCTGGTAACGCCATCGACACCAACGGTCCTTCGGCATGTGTTGCTGGAGGAACCTACACCCTCGGTTGCGCCGCCGGTGGAGCTCCTTTCATATCGCCCTACACTCCGCCAAACTTCAACGCCATTCTGGAATTCGGGGACCTCGGCAAAACCACTTATAACTCCTTGCAAGTGAAGGCCGAGACCAAGAGTTCCCGTTACGGCGTTTATGCGCTGATCGCCTACACGTATTCGCATACTTACGACAATGGGCTTAGCGACGGCCTCGGATCATTGCTGAGCGCGCCGTACTTCCCGCTGCCGAATTGGCAAAATCTGGATTGGGCCCCGTCCCAACTCGATCTTCACAACAACTTTACTGCCAGCGTCATCTATGATTTGCCGTTTGGCAGAGGCAAGAAATTCGGCTCCGATTGGAGCGACGTGACGAATTCGCTGCTGGGCGGCTGGCAAGTAACGCTGATCGAAAAAATCACTTCCGGCTTCGCCTTCCCCCTGGTTGACAGTAACAATACCTCGGGTGTCTCCTTCAACACGGGTGGTAACGGCAACGCTTTTGAGCGTCCGGACCAGGTTGCCGGTTGCAATCCCTACGCCAACCAGACTAAGACTCAGTACATTAACCCAGCTTGCTTTGTGCCGCCCGCGCCGGGTCAACTCGGCAATGCCAGCCGTGTTCCCGTCTACGGCCCGGATTTCGTGAATACCGATTTTTCCGTGATCAAACAGTTCAAGTTGCCTTGGGAAAATATGGGTCTGAATTTCCGGGCAGAATTCTTCAACCTCTTCAACCACGCTCAGTTCGGTCAGCCCATCAACGACATCAACGCACCAAGCGGTTTTGGCGCGGTCAACTCCACCGTAAACAACCCGCGCCTCGTACAGCTCGGTCTCAAGCTTACGTTCTGAGCTGGGGCGTTGCTCGGCGCTCTCCACCGGCTCCGTCGGCCCGCCGTACCCTTGGTGGGCCGATTGTTTCTCGGTCAATAGAAGACGATCTCTTTCATGGGATAGTGTCGCCGGTTGCGAGTCCAGAGTTGCGCATCGTGGATCGAGGCCGTTGCTGCAATGAGAGCGTCTCCCAATTCGACGTGGTGGCTCTTCGCATATTGTCTCAAATAATCGCCGGCCCGCTCCCCGATTTCGAGGTCGATCGCGATACACGTAAACGCTACGAACAACGCCCTGAGCATTTTCTGCTCATGCAGCCTCGCTCCGTGCCAAAGTTCTGCAACGGTCACTGACGAGCACAATGGCACTGTGTTGCTTCGGCTCAGTTCATCCCAGCGCTCCAGGACGGCGCTATCGCGAGCCCGCGTAACCTCGATCAAGATATCTGAGTCAATCAAGACGGACTTCAAATCGCTATTCTCCCCAGGCGTCTCCCTTTGCGGAGGCGTCGTACGTATTTCTCGGTATCAGGCAGATCCTCCCGGTTTTTCCACAGGCCAACTAGCGCCTGCATGGCCTGCCTGCGGTCCCCTGGTGATCTGCCGTACTTCTCCCCAACCACCTGCCGCACCAGCTCGGAAATACTGGTCTTATGTTGCCGCGAATGTATGTGCAACGCCTTCCAGACGTCCTCGTCCAGGTATAGTTGTGTCCTCTTCATGATGTATAGTATACATCATGTTGAATCTTGTAAGGACGCCCTTCTGAAGGCGTCCGCTTCTGCGCGCTCATCCACAGTTTTCCACAGGTCATTCGAATGACATTAACTTTAATATAGACATCCGGTAAATACCGTGCTACCGTGGCGTGTGACCGTTAACGATCAGCTCAGAATCCTCGCGCTGCAGCCGCTCCCGTTTTCAGTTCCTCTCTCCCCCTACATTTGGAACGTGCTTTGCGCCGTCAATTCTGATCCCCGCTATCCTCTCCCCGCTCTCTTTCCCCAGTCTCGGTTCAACAATCACTCGTCACTAAGTCCTTTAGAATCCGCACTTGTGCGAAATCCGCCCATAACTCATTTAGAATCGGCACTTCCAAAAACAAAGGACTTAAAACCCTTTATAATCCGCACTTACGTAAAAAGTAGGGGGAAGGGGTGCAAATTGTTAACTAGAGTCCAGTCGATTTGGTCCCACTGGAGGCGCAACAGTGTCATCCCGAGCGAAGCGAGGGATCTGCTTTTTCCCTTGCGCTTCTGCGCCTCCATGTTGCTCTTGCTCTGTGTCGTTCTCGCGCTACCCGTTCACGCGCAAACCAAGCGCAAAGTCATCATCGATCAGGACGCCTCTGGTCCCGGCGGCACGGACATGCAGGCCATCCTCGCGCTGATCAATTCGCCCGAGACCGATGTACTTGGCATTACCGTCGTCACCGGCGACGCTTGGCGCGACGAAGAAGTCCAGCACACCCTCCGCATGCTCGAAATCATCGGCCGCACGGACATCCCCGTTGTTCCGGGCGCTGTGTTTCCTCTCGTCAGTTCCAAGGAATACATCGCCAAGTGGGAAACCCTATACGGCACGGTGATTTATCAGGGCGCCTGGAATTTTAAGCATGGCCACGCCGTCCACGGCCCTTATGAAATCCCCCCCATGCCCGAAGGCGCTCCCACAACTAAGCCCTTAAGCGAGGACGCCGCTCATTTTATGGTGCGCATGGTCCGCCAGCACCCGCATGAAATCACCATTTACGCTGCCGGACCGATGACCGACCTCGCCTTGGCCATCGCCCTGGACCCGCAATTCTCGGGGCTTACGAAGGAGCTGATCGTCATGGGTGGCAGCCTGAATCCCCAGGCCGAAGACCCCGAGTTCAACCTCAGTCCGCGCCGCGAATTCAATTTCTGGATGGACCCGGAAGCTTCTCATGCGGTGCTCCATGCCCACTGGCCGCGCTTCGTCCTCACCACGGTGGACATCTCCGTCAAAACGCGCATGGAGAAGCGCTTGATCGAGCAGGTCGCCAAAAGTTCAACACCCGCGGCGCAATACGTCGCGAAATATGCCGGTCCCAATTATCTCTGGGATGAACTTGCTGCCGTTGCATGGCTCGATCCCGGCATCATCACCAAATGGCAAAAGCTCTATATGGATGTGGAGGTCGATCATGGCGCCTCTTACGGCGATACCCTCGCCTGGGCCCCCGGCCAGGATCCTGGTATGGGTGAGTCTCTCGTCGATGTCCAAACAGATCTGGATAAGGAAAAGTTTTACAAAGAATTCGCTGACTTGCTCAGTCGCCCAACGCCCCAGTCTCACCCCGCCTCCGCGAAAGCGGCTCCTGGGAAAGGGAACTGATTAATGGAAACGCGCGGAAGGAGGGACAGGCATTCCTGCCTGTCTTCTTCACGCTCACGCCGCACAGCCTTTGGCCAACTGAAATGCGCGTGGCAACAATCAATTCTAGTCGCTTGATTGAGCGCGGCGTTTCCCCGACAATTGAAGGTTAATCGTCGCCCATTTTTCCCGCACGGCTGCTAGGACGAAGCCCGGCGGAGAAACGAGAGAGATGTCCACGCACGCGAGTTCGGCTAAACGGTTTGTCGCCTACTTTTCCATGGAGATCGCCCTTGAGAATGCCATGCCGAGCTATAGCGGTGGCCTCGGCGTGCTCGCCGGAGACACCATCCGCGCCGCGGCGGACCTCCGCCTGCCCATGGTGGCCGTCTCGCTCCTCTACCGGAGGGGATACTTTTCTCAGCATCTCGCCGAAGACGGCTCCCAAACGGAGGAGCCCGTCGTTTGGAACGTCGAGGATTTTCTCAAGGAAGAAAGCACGCGCGTAACCGTGCCGTTGGAAAATCGCCGCGTTGAGCTTCGGGCCTGGCGCTATGACGTTAAAGGCGTGCGCGGTTTTGAAGTGCCCGTCTATTTTCTCGACGCCGATCTTCCTTCCAACGCGGAGTGGGACCGCAACCTCACCGGTGGGCTCTATGGCGGCGATTCGTATTACCGGCTGTGTCAGGAAGTTTTGCTGGGTATTGGCGGGGTGCGCATGCTGCGCCAATTGGGATACGAAGATCTCACGCGCTACCACATGAACGAGGGCCACGCGGCTCTGCTCTCCCTCGAACTGCTCGGCGAAGAGGCCGTCAAAGCCGGCCGCACCGCCATCAATGGCGAAGACATCGAAAAAGTCCGGGCCAAGTGCATGTTCACCACGCACACGCCGGTGCCTGCCGGCCACGACCGCTTTCCAATCGAATTCCTCACTCGTGTCTTTCCGCAACAGAGCAAATTCTTCGATCTCAAGGACGCTTCCGTCGCGGAGCTCGTTAAGCGCTCTCTGCAGACCGAGCAGAACTATCCGGATTTGCAGGAAGCCGCGGCGCGTGGCGCGCACTTGAACATGACGTATCTGGCGTTGAGCCTCAGCAGATACGTAAATGGCGTCGCCAAACAACATGGCGTTACTTCGCGGCAGATGTTTCCGGAAGTTCCCATTGAGGCCATCACCAACGGCGTTCACGCGGGAACGTGGACCTCGCCTGCATTTCAGCAACTCTTCGACCGCCAAATCGCGCAATGGCGCGAAGACAATTACAGTCTTAGAAGCGCCCTCGGCCTTCTTCCCGAGGATGTGTGGTCAGCCCACCTCATCGCCAAGCACGAACTTCTGGAAGCCGTGCGCGAGAAAACTGGACTCAATCTGGACGAAGAGGTTTTCACCATTGGTTTTGCGCGGCGCGCGACAGGTTACAAGCGCGCGGACCTGATCCTTTCGGATTTGGACCGCCTGCGCCAGATTGCGAAAAACGCGGGACATTTTCAGATCATCTATGCGGGTAAAGCGCATCCCAACGACGGTGGAGGCAAGGACATCATCCGGCACATTTTCCACGCGAAGAAGGCGCTGCGGAAAGCCGTTCCGGTTGTTTTCCTCGACGAATACAATCTAGATCTCGGGGGCAAGATGACATCCGGCGTGGATCTTTGGCTCAATACCCCGCAATTTCCTCTCGAAGCCTCCGGCACGAGCGGCATGAAGGCGGCTCTTAACGGTGTTCCGAGCCTGAGCATTCTCGACGGCTGGTGGGCCGAAGGGCATATCGAGGGAGTCACCGGATGGTCGATCGGCGAGCCGCGCCGATCCATGGACCCGGAAGACGTCGTCACGGACAATACCAAAGAGGCCGAAGCGCTCTACTGGAAACTTGAAAACGTCATTCTTCCCATGTTTTACAAAGAGCCGCGGCTGTATGTCCAAATCATGCAGCACGCCATCGCCATCAACGGTTCGTTCTTCAATACGCAGCGCATGGTGCAGCAGTACATTACGGACGCCTATTTAAGATAAGCCCGAATTCGGAAGTTGAGGGAGTGACACCACCAAGTAATCTTTAACTCCTGGCGGGTGATTCATGCAAGCCGCGCCCGACACGAGATTCATGTTCCAAGGTGTGCTGCTTGCCCTTCTGCACAAGCGGGGCGCCAGGTGCTCATTCTTACTCCGCCGGTTTTGGAATCTGCTTGTCGCCGCGCAGCTCTTTCGCCGTATCTAAGATGTTGCGTTTAGCAAAGTGATCGAAGAAGTTCCAATCGCCGTACTTTTCCTTCAGGCCCGGAAGGACCGCATTCACGAGAGCATCGCCCATCAGGCCGTCTTTCACGGGCTGCGCCATCATGGCTCGCAAGTCATTGAGATAGCCGCCGAATTCCTGGACGTCGGCGGCATTCCCGACATCTCCATGGCCGGGCACAAACGTAGCCTTGGGGGTTTCCGCCGCGAGCGTCGCATCCGTGGCCGCCCATTTGTCCGTAGTGCCGTCGATCAGATTAGGGAGCGTCTTTCTCCAAAAAAGATCCCCAGTAAACACGACCTGAGCGTCGGGGATGGTGACGACGGAATCCCCTCCGGTGTGGCCCGGGAAATAGCGGACCACAATTTTTCGAGAGCCCAAAAATATTTCGACGCCGTCATCGTAGACGACGCTGGGAGCGATAAGGCCGCCGACCCAGGTTTTTTGTTCGGGCTTGATGTTCGCGCCGAAGAATTTCAGATTTTCCGTATGAATCCAGTCGCGAATATTTTTGTGGCCCATGATTACGGCCCCGGCCTCGGCAAAGATCCCGTTGCCGGTGACGTGATCGAGATGGTAGTGCGTGTTGATCACAAATTTCACGGGCAGCCTGGTGAGCTTCTGAATTTCGGCGAGGAGTTGTTTCGCGGCCGCGGCATCCTCGAAGGTGTCGATGACCGCGACGCCGTCGTCGCCGATCACGAATCCGGCGTTCGAACCGGCGCTGCTTTTCGGTTTGTCGATGGCGGCATAGACGTTGTTGCCGAGTGGTTTGAGGGTGAAGAGCAAAGTGTCAGCGGCGGATTTTTCTTGTGCGTGGCTTGTGCACGCGAAAACAGCAAAGAGCAGGGACAGCAGGATTGATTTGCGCATGGTTGCGTATCGTATCGCAAGTTGGGACTGAAGCAATGGAGGAATTTGAGCTTCGCGGATGGATTCAGGCGGGCAACGGGTTTGTTTAACGCAGAGTTCGCAGAGAGCGCAGAGAAGAAGGACATAGAGGAGTCAGACACGAAGAAAAGGTATGTGGTAAGTAAGTTAGCGGAGGCGATTTTTGTAGACGGCCATGCCTACGGCGGCGTCCATGCCGAGTTTTTCAAGGGCGTTGATTTCGCGGCGGGAAGTGATTCCGCCGGCGGCGATGATGGGATGTTTGGTGGCGGCGCGGAGTTTACGAAACCAATCGAGATTTGCGCCGGTCATGGTGCCTTCGCGGTCGACGTCGGTGCAGAGGAAGGCGGCACAGAAGGGTTCGAGCTGCGGCATGACATTTTCGGCACGAAGAGTGAGTTTGCGGCGCCAGCCGTGAATGGTGACGCATCCCTTTGCGGTGTCCAGGGCGATGACGATTCGAACGGGGGACAACTGTTTTGCGAGATGGCGCAGAAAGCGCAAGTCGATTTTGCCCTCGCGAAAGGCTGCGCTGCCAATGATGATCTGGCCGGCGCCCCATTTGGCGATTTCCTGGGCGCGAGCTGCGGTTCGAATGCCGCCCCCAAGGCGAACTTTCAGTTTGTAGCGCTTGCGGGCGCGGAGGCAGAGCTCGCGGGCGAGAGCGTTGTTGTCGCCGGTGCCGACGGCGGCGTCCAGATCGATGATGTGAAGCCACGGGTGGGATTTGAATTTTTCAAGAAGGCCGAAGACGTCGGCGACGGCGAGTTCTCGTTTGCGGCCGTGGATGAGTTGTACAGCCTGGCCGCCTTGCAGGTCGATGCAGGGAATCAACACGGAATCCTAACCTCGATGTTGAGCGCGGCGAGAAAGTGTTTCAGTTCGCGAATAGATTGCACGCTGTCGTGGAAGATGGAGGCGGCCAGAGCGGCGTCGGCTGCGCCTTCCGAGAAAACTTGCGCAAAATGCTCGGGGAGTTTTGCGCCACCCGAGGCGATGACGGGAACAGTCACGGCACGCGAAATGGCGGCGGTGAGAGGCGTGTCGAACCCGAGTTGTGTGCCGTCGCGATCGACCGAGGTGAGAAGAATTTCGCCCGCGCCACACGTAACACCGGTTCTGGCCCATTCGAGTGCGTCGAGCGAGGCGGATTCGCGGCCGCCGCGAATCATGACATCCCAATGGTCGTTGAGTCGCTTAGCGTCGATAGCGAGGACCACGGCCTGCTTGCCGAACTCGCGAGAAAGTTCGGAAATAAGCTCGGGGCGCGCAACGGCTGCGGTGTTGACGGTCACTTTGTCGGCGCCGGCGCGGACGACTGACCGAGCGTCGTCCAGCGTACGAATGCCGCCGCCGGCTGTAAGGGGAATGGCGAGCTCGGCGGCGACGCGTCGAATGGTCTCGAGAAACGTGGGACGGCGGTCGCGCGAAGCCGCGATATCGAGGACGACAAGTTCGTCGGCTCCCTCTGCGTTGTAGCGGGCGGCGAGAGCAACGGGATCGCCTGCATCGCGCAGGCCGACGAAATTCACGCCTTTGACGACGCGAGCGCCGTCCGTGTCCAGGCACGGAATGATGCGGTGAGCCAAGCTCATGCCGCGAGCCTCAGAAAATTGAGGAGAACGCGGGCGCCCGCCTCGCCACTTTTCTCCGGATGAAATTGGACCGCATGAATGTTTTTGTGTTCGATAACCGCGGCGAATTGCGTGCCGTACGTGCAAGTTGCGCTGGGAGAGAAGTCGGAATCAGTAGCGGCGAAGGAATGCGCAAAATAAAAATAGGAGTCTGGTTCGATGCCGGCGAGAAGCCGCGACTCCTGTCGGAAGGCAAGCTGATTCCAGCCCATGTGAGGGAGTTTGACGCTCGAGGGGAGAGCGCAAACCCTGCCAGGAAGGAGATTTAACCCTTGAAGTTCCGGCGCTTCTTCACTTGATTTAAAAAGAGCCTGCAGGCCCAAACAGATGCCGAGGAAGGGAACGCCACGATGGAGAGCATCGATGAGGGCGGCGCGAAAGTTTTGTTGATCTAGCGCGCGGACTAACGCGGAGTAGTGGCCGACGCCGGGTAGAATGATGGCTTCTGCGTTGGCGATGCTTTCGGGGGAACTGGAACGGCGCGCATGGGCGCCGAGGCGTTGCAGCGCGCGCTCGACGCTGGTGACATTGCCGGCGCCGTAATCGATGAGCGTGACCCTCATAGAAGGCCTTTGGTGCTCGGAAGAACGGTGCGGAGGCGCTTATCACGCGAAACGGCGAACCGCAATGCGCGGGCGAAGGCTTTGAACATAGCTTCGACTTGATGATGCGAAGAGCGGCCGTAAAGCGCGCGGAGATGAACGTTGGCGCGCGCGGCTTGTGCGAAACCCTGGAAAAAATCTTCGATGAGTTCGGTGTGAAAATCGCCGACGCGGGCTGAGGAGATTTTTGCGTTGACCACGCAGTAGGGGCGGCCGCCGAAATCGACAGCGGCGGCTGCGAGCGTTTCGTCCATGGGCATCAGGAAGTATCCCGCGCGCAGGATGCCGCGCTTTGAGCCAAGGGCTTTCTGGACGGCATCGCCGAGAGCGATGCCGACGTCTTCAACGGTGTGGTGTTGATCGACGTCGAGATCGCCTTTCGCTGCAACGTCCAGGTCGAAAGCGCCGTGGCGAGCGACGAGCTCGAGCATGTGGTCGAAAAAGCGAATGCCTGTGGAGATACGGGATTTGCCGCGCCCGTCGAGATTCAGCTTCAGGCGGATGTTCGTTTCGTTGGTTTTGCGGCGGATTGTGGCTTTGCGCGGCATAAGCGTGGCCCTC
Source organism: uncultured Acidobacteriota bacterium (assembly GCA_963718945.1). GTDB lineage: Bacteria > Acidobacteriota > Terriglobia > Acidiferrales > UBA7541 > Acidiferrum. The sequence goes on from CAVRAJ010000009.1 coordinate 59,273, forward strand.
AGCGGTAACGCTTGATGAATTTTAGCAAGCGCTCCATTTCTTTTTGTGTGCCGATGGTGACGCGCAACAGGCCCGCTCCGATATCTTTTGAACGATCGCGAAGAAGGATGCCTTTTTTCTGCAATTGGGCGCACAGTTCCGAACCGCCAGGACCAAAATTGCCAAGAAGAAAATTTCCGGCGCTGGGATGGGTTTTCACACCGAGCTTGTGCAGCTCTTTTTCAAACCATGCGCGCGTACGTAGGATATTTTTAACGTAGAGCTTCATCGTTTTGGAATCGACGACAGCGGCTTCCGCCGCAGCCAGTGCGGCTACGTTGACGGGGAAGGGAGCTGTGGCGCGGCGAAGGATCGCAAGGGATTCGGCGCAGGCGATGACGGCGCCGAGACGAAGGCCCGCAAGACCGGCGGCTTTTGAAAATGTTCGTGCGACGAAGAGCTGCGGATACCGATTGATCAAAGGGACGACGGTGACGCCGGAGAATTCGGCGTAGGCTTCGTCAAGCACGACGGCGGTGTGCGTGGCGGCTTTCAAGATTGTTTCGATGACGGATTTCTCAACAAGCGTGCCGGTGGGATTGTTGGGATTGCAGACGAACAGGACGCGAGGCTTAGCGGCTAGTGCCGTGAGAACTCCTTCGAGCGGGAATTCCATGGCTGCGCTGTAGCGCTGGACTTCAAGTTTTGCTCCCGCGACTTCGCCCCAGTAGCGGTACATCGGAAAGGTGGGCTCGCAGATGACGGCAGTGGTTCCCGCGTTCGACGAAAGCGTCGAAGAAAAGGCGGAGAGCGTCGTCGCCGCCGTTGGTGAGAAGCAGCTCTTCCGGCGCTACCTGAAAATGACGCGCAAGACGGCGCGTGCCACGGTCATACTCGGGATACATCGAGAGAAGCTTCGGCGTGAGTTTCGCCAGGGCGCGCTGTACGGTCGGCGAGCAGCCTGCGGTGTTTTCGTTGAAGTCGAGGCGGAGCTTGTCGGAGCGGTCCTCGCCGGGCGGTTCGTAAGTGCGGCGATCGAGAATGGCCTGGCGAGTTGGGAGCTGGGGTTTCACGAGCGCACCTCGTCATTCGTTTTCGCCGCGGTCTTCCTTCGCATGCGGATCTTGACGGCGTTGGCGTGAGCAAGCAGACCTTCGGCGCGAGCCAAAGTTATCGCATCGGGCGCGAGACTTTCGAAGCCGTGGCGCATGAAGGTTTGGACGGTCATGCATTTGACGAAGTCCGCGGTCGAGAGACCGCCGCGCGTGTGCGCCCATCCGCCTGTGGGAAGGACGTGATTGCCGCCAGTGACGTAGTCGCCCAGAGGTTGAGCGCCCAGGAAGCCGAGAAAAACCGTTCCGGAGGAGGTGATGTTTTTCAAAGCCAAATCCTGAGAAAAGGGAAGGCTGAGATGCTCGGGAGCGAAGCGATTGATGAAGTCGCAGGCGGCGGCGAGAGAAGAAGCGATGAGGATGGCGCCGCTGATGCGGGTGGAGAAATGCGCGAGATTGTCGGAGGGCAGCTTCGCGAGCTGTTTTTCAATTTCATTTTGGACGGCGCGGGCGAGCTGGGGAGAGGTCGTAACGAGAAAGCTCGCGGCGTCGGGTGCGTGTTCGGCTTGCGCGAGGAGGTCGGCGGCGATGAATTTGGGTTTGCCGGAGGTCGCGAGCACGATTGCCTCGGTAGGGCCCGCAGGAAGATCGATGGCGCAATCGCTCGAGACAAGCTGCTTGGCGGCGGTGACGAAGCGATTGCCGGGGCCGACAATTTTATCCACGCGAGGGATATTTTTTGTGCCGTAGGCCAGCGCGGCGATGGCTTGCGCACCGCCGATGCGGGCGATTTCGGTGATGCCGAGAAAATTTGCGACCGCCAGGAGTTCGAGATTGGGCTTGGGGCAAACGACGGTGATGCGCTTCACGCCCGCGACTTGCGCGGGGAGGACGGTCATCAAAAGAGTTGAGAAGAGAGCGAAGCGGCCGCCGGGGATGTAGCAGCCGACGGAGTCAACAGGGCGAACGATTTGAGAGACGCAGATACCGTGATCGCGCTCGATGCCGATGGTCCACTGCCGAGGAAGCTGTTTCTCCGCAACTTGACGGATGTTGGCGGCGGCGTGGCCGATGGCACGGCGGAAACTGGAGCTGACTTGTTTCTTCGCACCAGCAATTTCTTCGGGAGCGACAAAGATGCCTGCGCGGCGAAGATCGACGCCGTCGAATTTTTTGGCGTAGGAAAAGAGAGCGGCGTCGCCGCGTTTGCGGACATCGGCGATGATTTTTGCGGCGATGCGCTCGGCTCCGCGGTCGCGCTCGTGGCGGGCGCGAAGGAGATTGTTTTCGACGGCGGCGGTGAGTTTCAGGATGCGCATCAGAGCACGATCTTGTTCAAGGGATATTCGACGATGCCCTGAGCCTTGGCGGCTTTTAGTTTTGGCAAGATTTGGCGGACGATGGCTTCTTCGACGATGGTGTTGATGGCGACCCAATCCGGATCGCTGAGAGCCGAGATCGTTGGCTTTTTTAGAGCGGGCAAAACACCGAGAACAGCGGCCAAATCATCGCGGTGAACGTTGAGGAGCAAGCCAACTTTGCTGGCGGCGGCGATAGCGCCCTGCAACATGAGTATGAGGTTTTCGGCTTTCTGGCGCTTCCATGGTTCTGCGGCGGCGGAGCGGTTCATGATGAAAACGGTGGCGGATTCGAGAACGGTATCGACAATGCGGAGCCGGTTGGCGCGCAGCGAGGAGCCGGTTTCCGTGACTTCGACGATGGCGTCGGCAAGCTGAGGGACTTTGACTTCCGTGGCGCCCCAGGAAAATTCGACGCGGGCTTTCACGCCGTGGCGTGCGAGATATTTTTCCGTGATGTGGACGACCTCGGTGGCGATGGTTTTTCCTTCCAGGTCGCGGACGTCGCGCATCGACGAATCCTCTGGAACGGCGAGAACCCAGCGGACGCGAGCGAGGCGCTGCTTGGCATAGACGAGCTCGGAAAGTTCGTCGACGGCGGCGCCCGTCTCGACGACCCAATCGTGGCCGGTGATTCCGGCGTCGAGAGCGCCGGTTTCGACGTAGCGTGCCATTTCCTGGGCCCGGACCATGAGGCATTCAATTTCAGTATCGTCGATGGTGGGGACGTAACTGCGCGAGCCAATGGTGATTTTCCAGCCGGCGCGGGAGAAAAGCTTGAGAGTCGCCTCCTGCAGACTGCCTTTGGGAATGCCGAGTTTCAGGCGGCTCACGGTTTTTCCGCCGGTTTCTGCTGATTGTAAACGGTCTCAGGCGCGAAGGTGCGCTCTTCGATGATTTTTGCGTTGCCGTCGGCTCCGAGCTTGCGGAAGAAACAACTGCGATAACCTTCGTGGCAGACCCCGGGCCCGACGGGTTCGACGCGGACGAGAAGGGCGTCAGCGTCGCAATCGATGCGGAGTTCGCGCACTTTGAGGACATGTCCGCTGGACTCGCCTTTTTTCCAGAGCTTGTTGCGCGAGCGGCTGAAGAAGACGACTTCGCCGGAACGCTGCGTTTCCGCGAGCGAGGCGTAGTTCATGAAACCAAGCATCAGGACATCACCGGAGCTGTGGTCCTGAATGATGGCGGGAACGAGGCCGCCGGATTTGCCGAAGTCAATATTTACGGATTCCACGTGCCTGCCTCCGGGAAACAAACGGCAAAAACAAAAAACCCGCTGGAGCTTTTTGCGCCAGCGGGCCGATGAGTGCTTTGCGTTGCGAAACTCTATGCACACCTCATCGGGCGCGGCGTGTGGCCGTGATGATGATGGTGGCGATGCGCCCGAGAGCTCACATTAAGAAAGTAAAGAAAATCGCGGCCGGTGTCAACCGAGGTTTTTTCGCCGCGGGTTTTTCGTGGATATTTGAAGGATTCGGAGGCCGAAAATTCAGCTGCGGCTGCCCAGGCCTTTGGCGCCCAGGACATTCAGGTTCACGCTCATCTGCAGGTGCACGGCCACGCCGGTCTTGCCGTTTTCAAGTTTTTCGACACGAACAACTTGCGCGACATACTCGCAATTCATCGGATCGTGCGGGGAGGAAAAGGGGAAGGTGACGAAGACACGCATGCCGGGATAATAAGACTTTTGGCGTGTGATGAAATAGATGCCGCTCTTTGAGGCGTTTACGCTGATGGGCAGGTCTTCAAAGTGATCATCACGTGGCTCGGAGGGGCGCACTCGAACAGGGCGCGCAATTTTGGCTCGGCGGCTTACACGCTTGTCTGAGACCGATTTTTGAAGCTTTTCTGGCACGGCGGCTTTCAGGTTAGAATTTGATTGTATCAAGGCTTTTTGCCACCTAGTGAGAATCGTTAGCCCGTTGGGGCGAATCAGATACCAGAGTGGTGCAAGCCGAAGGCCAAATACGAGGAAGGCAGGGAGAGAGCCATGGAAGAGAAAATCCGCAAGGACGAAGCGGCTTGGAAGAAGCAACTTACGTCGAATCAATACTATGTGACGCGGCAGAAGGGGACGGAAGCGCCCTTTACGGGGGAGTATGAGGACACCGATACCTCTGGGGTCTACAAGTGCGTCTGTTGCGGACAGCCCCTGTTTCGTTCTGATACCAAATACCACTCGGGCTCCGGTTGGCCAAGCTTTTATGCCCCCGCGAGCGAGCAGGCCATTGAGACGGAAACCGACGCCAGCCACGGGATGTCACGCACAGAAGTGAAGTGCAGCCAGTGTGACGCGCACCTGGGACACCTCTTTGACGATGGCCCAAATCCAACCGGATTGCGCTATTGCGTCAATTCGGCGGCTTTGGAACTGGATGAAGACTAAGAAGCGCCCCGGCCGAGCCGGAGCGCCTTTAGATTTGTGTGTTCCGAGGAGAAAAGCCGAAACTTACGCGGCCGGACAAGTGCAAGCCACGAGTTCCGCGACAGGATCGCTGTCGCGGTCCCACACACCAAGCAGCATTACTTTCGTTCCCGTAGGATATCTGAAAACGTAATAAACGTTCGAACGCCCTTCGATTTCAAAGAAGCCGGGCCGCCGCGGATCGGGCCGCGAAGGAGCACCGGAATGAAGCAGCATGCGCAATTCAGCGATCTGCTCCTGCGAATGATTTCGCAGGTCTTCCACGAGGGGCGGGTGTTTCGTAATTGTCATCATCATGTTCAATCTCCGCCACATTCAGTCTATCGTTAGCCTCATAGGTTAAGACGAAAAAAGGCAGGAAAAGTTTCATGAAGGGCAACTTCTTTTGAGGAATGTTTCGGGGCGGCCAGGAGCGGAAGTGATAGAAATCACCAATTTGCCTGCATATGGGGAGGAAAAGGAGCATTGGAAGGGTGGTCCAAATTGGCTACGGGGAAATTCCCTATCCGGTCCAGTGCGCTGCCTGCGAAGGATCCGAGCAAGTCGCAAATCGAGGCCAAGCGAGTTCCTGAGTTTGCGGATTTGCCTAAAATTCCTGTAATGGTTGTGGAGTTACTATCGATAGCAGTACTTGCGCGAGTGGGGCTTCCCTGAGATAGTCGTCTGAGTGACCCACCTACTGAAACAGGGATGGCCTCTGTGACCAAGACTCCGACAAAAAAATCCCCATCGAGAGAGAAGACCAACTTCAACAAAGACAAGCGGCGCAAACATCATCATTTTCTCGTCACCGTCTATTATGCGGACGGCGAGAAGTTCGGTCGCGTGTATACCGACAAAGACAAAGCGGACCGGTTTGCCGACCGGCAGAAGCGCTCGCCGGTGGTCAAGTCCGCGCGCGTTACCCTTATATCTTGAGGCTGGTGTCCGAGGAACCCGTGCGCTGTCGAAAAGCATGGCACGGAAGGCTTGTCGCTGCCACTGCAGGCGTGTTATAAAAAGAACTGTCGTTGAGCGGCCTTAGTATAGTGGTAGTACGGAACCTTGCCAAGGTTCAGGTGTCGGTTCGATTCCGATAGGCCGCTCCATAATTTCAACTACTTACAGCGACTGTATCTCCAGCGTGGGACCATAAAGGACCAATTGCTGTTTCTGCCGCTGGCTGAATCAAACCAACCAACTTCAGATGTGCTGCCCGCTTGGCAGGGGTCAAAGCCTGTGCGTACACGTCCAGCGTCAATCTGCTGCTTGCATGCCGCATCAGTTCCTGCACCGTCTTTAAGTCCTCACCGCTGCCTTTCAAGAGCGTTGCGAACGTCCTGCGGAAGGAATGCCATCCTAGAACCTTGGTTATGCCTACGCGCTTCGCAGCGGGATGCACGTAGCACTTTAGCGGCGTCTCTGGCCAGTACGGTTGTTTGCCGTCCATATCCGGGCTAGCAAACACCCAGTCACCCATCTGCCGGTACGGTGCCTGTCTGCTCCAATCCTGCAGAGCTTCGAGCAGTGCGCCATCTATAGGCACCGGCTTCTGGGAAGCCTCTGTCTTCATGTCGCCAACATGCTGATGAACTACTGCTCTGCTGAGCCGGATTTCACCAGCTGCGAAGTCAACGTCAGACCACTTCAACCCCAAAGCTCCAGATACACTTAATCCCGTGGCAGCGGTCAGAAAGACCAGCGCACGGGCCGGGTTCTCAAGCTCTGCCAGTAACTTCTTCAGTTCATTCAGCTCCAGTACTTCGAGCAACTTCTCGCGCTTCGCACTCTGGCGCACGAGCGTCATGGGATTCGTGGCAATCCACTCGTGGCGGCCGGCATGGGCAAAGATGACGTGCATGGTGTTTCTGATCTTAGCCTTTGTCGCGTTCGCAAGTGGCAGGCCGTGAAGCTAGCCTTCCACTTCCACTGTGCGCACGTCTGAAAGCCTGTGTTCGCCCCACTTCGGAAGAACCCAAGTCTTCAGCGACGTCTGGAAGGTCCGTTGTGTTGAGAACGCCTTGCTAGGCAATTCGTTCTCTTCATAGTGCTTGACCAATTGCCTTAAGGTCACGGGCACCGCGGGATTGACCGCGTTGATCGTGGAGCGAAGTGTTTCAACGTCACGTTTTGCCGCTGTCTTGGTTGGGAACTGTTCGATGGTACCCACAACCACCTTCCGGTAGACCCTTCCTTCCGTTGCGTTCTCTCGCCAACGGAAGATCCAGACTGCGGGGCCGGCCTTCCGCACTTCGCGTGACAAACTTCCTGACTGATAACGTTGCCGTGTGAATTTCACTGAGTTTTCTCCTGTGTGAAATCCACGCGGTCAGCGGGTTGGCAATTTGAATTTATCCGAGACTGCAGCCATGCGTCCAGCTCTGATACACGAAAATACCAGTGGCCGCCAATTTGGTATCCGGGAAGACTTCCCTTCCGCGCGTAGCGCTGCAGGGTCTTGACGTGAATGTTGCCCAGCAATTTCGCCGCTTCGGGACTGCCGATCAAGGTTTCGAAGGCAGGCTTGGATTCTTGCGAAGGTTTGAGTGTGGATGCTTGGGCCGAGCGCTCAGCACGGGCCCTGCCTTCTCCCCCTGTGGCCGCGTGTTGTGACGCGGCATGTAGAAGGCTCTTGCTACCTTCCGCGAGCGCGTCGGCGAGAAGGGAATCTTCCGCCGCTTCTGAGTTCTCCTCTTCAATACAAATTGCATTCGAGCGAACATTTTCTGCAAAGCGCGGGGCATGCTGTCTTGGGGACGCTGTGTTCTCGCGCGCACCGAATTGGGTTGGACGGGACTTCATGTTTGTTAGACGGCCTTTGCAAGAATGTCTCCTTTATCTTTTTCGTTGGTGTGGTTGTTTGCGTGTTGGTCTGCCCAGCGTCTGAGGTCGTCGTCCTTGCGGAAGAGCAGCTTGAGGGCTTCGGTGATCACGTAAGACGGCGAAGCATCGATGAACTCAGCATAGAGCTCCAGCTGAGTCTTTACCGATTCTTCGACACGGGCTTGGACAGTGACGGTTTTTGGTTGTTTCGGTGGTGCTTTCAGAATGGACAACTGGTTTCTCCTTTCTTGTTCGTACAAAATGTCAGACATGTTGTCTGACAAATTCTTGGAGCTGGCCAACGCGACTGCGCAATGCGCGTTGGCGCAAGGTGCCTGCGAGGGCGGGAGCGACCCTACCGAACTTTTGGGCGGCTCGTCCGCCAAAAAGTGGGGTCGCTCCCGCCCAATCTGGTTTTTCTTCGTGTGTCACTTTTCTCATACTTACGTCGTTTATTTCCTCGTTTTCCTAGGGCTTACGCGCATTCCAAAGTGGAGAAGATGGTGAAGACGAAGTTGCGGTAGGTAATTCCTACCTTCTGCACCTGTTTCACCCAGATTTTTCGCTGCGCACGCGCGCACCGCACGAGGTCCGTTGTTGGGCTGGAGCGACCCACGGTTCACTTTGGCCACGCAATCGTGTGCGAAAGTGGGGTCGCTCCAGCCCAACACGGGGTTTTGCCCGCGTCCAAATTGATCGTCGCGCCATGCGCAACCTCTTCTTCCTTGGGCACTTGCTCGATCGCCAAAGTGACGGCGAGAGTGACGCATACGGTGCTCTTTGTATTTCATGCATACTTCACCTTCCCGCATTGCAAGTAGCGATCGAGACTCTTCGAAATAGCCCTGCCCCACACCAGTAAGAGGCCTCGAAAATGAAAAAGCGCAATAACAATGCTAGCCGCCCAACCTACAAGAAACCGTAGCGAGCCTCTTCATCGTAAAAGTTCACCGGCGTCCTCTACTTACTAGGGAACATCCAGCCGGAAAAAAGTGAGAAAAAACTTTAATCTCTCAGGGATTCCGGGTCGCCCCGGGAAAGTCCGGCCACCGCCCCCTACTTATTAAAGGAACATCCAGAAGGGAAAAAGTAAGAAAAAATCTCTCCCCCCCGGAAAAGTCCAACCGGCCAGAGAATTCCCGATCACAGCCCCCTACTTAATTTAAGGAACATCCAGAAGGGAAAAAAGGAGAAAAAATCTTGGTACTACTACATTTTTCTGAAAGTCGCGTGGAGGGATGTGCCCACAGAGGGGAGGAGAGAACAGGAGACTAAATCCGGCAGTTCCCATCGTTCCGACTCTTGAGAACTCCTCGAGCGAAGTGCATTGATAACCGTTTCAACGCCAGGGACCCCCGGGCTTCCACGTCTTCGTGAACGAACGTCCTTCCTGGACGGTGCGGGCCGGAAGAGCGAGAAAGTCTCGGATGGCTTCCATCACCGCCTTGAATTCAGCCTTCTCGATGTAGGACTTGTTCTTCGCGCAAAACGCGCTCCATTGCCTTTTCTTGTTTACGTCGTCATAGAACTCGGACGTGAAGGCGACGGGACGACCTGCGATCGGAAGGTCAGTCCCACGTTTTTGGAAGGTGTTTTGAATCGCCTGGGCAAGAGTTTTTCCTTCGAACGCGAACGTGCGGGACAGAACCTCCAAGTCGTAGAAATCCTTCATGCGCGTATTGGCGATTCCTAGTTTCACAAGTGCTTCGAGTTTTTCGGCAACGACAGTTTCTTTCGGATAGGCCAGCAAACGCGGGCCAGGGAATTCCAGTAGGGTGGGATAGTCGGTCCTGGAAGGTGCTGGTGTGACGATGTCGCCAAAGCCGATGTCAATCTGAATGGGAATCTTTGCGCGTTCGAGATACGCAACGAAGGTCACCCGGACGCCTTCGTAGTCGGCATCCTCGGATATGCGTCCCGCTTCGACGGTCTCGGCATCGAAGCGCAGGCCGTCCTCGTCGACTTCTAAAACGCAGAGTTCTCTAAAAATATGGGCGAAGCGCTCCGGGGCGTTGTCACCGCGACCAAGGAAATCAGCATCCCTTGTCGGACGATAGCGTTGTTCTGTCCACAGCTCAAAGAGCAGCGCGCCTTTCAGAATGAAATCGTCGTGGTGACGGGAGCGGCTCAGCCGGAAGAGAATGCGCTCGAGCCCGTACTTGACTAGAATCAGTCCGAAATCCACGTTGCGCTCGCGCGCTAGGTTCGCGAGCTTCTGGCGGACGGAAGCGGAGAGGTTCCTTGGGGCCGATTTTGTCAACTAGAGCGACTCCAGATAAGGGCGCATGACGTTGGCAACCCGGCAGACTTTGGCGGCGGCAGCGAGTTCGTCCATCGAGGCTTTCTTCCGCTGGCGACACTCCTTGAGGGCTTCTATGGCGACATCGAGGCCAACCTTGCTGCGAAACTTGAAGCAGTCAGCCACCGTCTTTGCCGGGGAAAACACGCGAAGAGTTGCGCCGGAAATAGAATATTCTTTCATTCCAAAGTGAAGGGCAGGCCCGGACATGCGCACGATGCGAACGGGGGGAGAGGAGACTTTTGGAGCCCAGGCTTTGTGATCGATCGCCATCCAGACCTCGTGGGGAGACTGCGTTGTGAAATTGTGAAACCGGAGCGCGGAGAGCAGGCAGACGATTCCCTTGGGGATTTGGTAAGCTGCTTCGATGAGGGAAGTGTTCTCGGTTCCGGAGAAATCCCGAGAGGAATAGAGACCGCGGCCGACCTTTTCGAGGTCCCCATGGCGAGCCAGCCGCGGGAGATACGTTCGGGGAATGCCGAGTTCCCTCGCATCTTTGGCCCTTACGATCTGGCGTTTCGACGCCAGCTTGCGGAGCTTTTCGGCTTTCGAGTTTTGCATTATGCCCTCGGGAACAGTGTACCAAATCCTCGGCAGATGTAAATAAGTGCCTAGAGTATGTAGCAACGGGATGCAGCTTGATGCAGAAAAGTTGAACTCAGCGGATGCTGATTCGGAAAGACCAAAAAGTTCGCCGTGCAAACTGTACATTTAATTTGGCCTGGACTTTCACAAGCGGAAAATCAGCTATTGCAGCGCGATCTGCTGATGAAGCGGCAGGTCCAGCGAGGAGCCTCCGGCCATGATGGTGTAACCGCCCGGAACAAGCTTCCAGGCATCTACTGCATCATCAAAGACGGTGAGATGACTGCGATCAACCGGAATCGTCACCACCTTTGACTCGCCCGCCGCTAACTCAACACGAGCCCAACCGATCAGACGCTTGGGCGGCTCGCCAGCTGAATCTGGCAAAGAAGCGTACAACTGTGCTATCTCCGTCCCAGCACGCTTGCCAGTATTCTTCACGGTGAATGAAACGGTGACCGCATCGCCGTTCTTCACTGTCAATCCGGAGTAGGCATAGCTTGTGTAGGAGAGGCCAAAACCGAATGGGAAGAGGACGGGCTTCTTCTCCGCGTCATACCACTTGTATCCGACCTTTAGCTTTTCGTCGTAGTAGATTTCAAACGGTGGAAGTCCTTTGGCCATCATAGCCATGAAGCTGGAGATGTCAGCGCCCGGCGGCGGACGTACGGGTTGTGAGGCCGGCGGAGCTAATACCAGAGTTGGATGGGGCAAATCGGCGTCGCTTCTGGGAAAGGTGATGGCAAGTTTGCCGCTTGGGTTCACATTTCCGACGAGCAGATTAGAGAGCGCCTCTGCGCCGCGGATTCCGGGATACCAGGCTTCCACTACACCCGCTACCTTGTCGATCCAGGGCATTGTGGCCGGGCTGCCCGTCTCGAGAACAACAATGGTTTTCGGATTTGCGGCGGCAACCATTTCAATCAGTTTGTTCTGTTCCTCGCTAAGATCCAGCGACTTCAGATCCGAGCCTTCCGATTCCGCCTGATACCCGAAGACGATTGCGATGTCGGCTGCCTTGGCTGCGGCGGAGACAACAGCCAGGTCATCGCCAGAGGCGTAGGTGACATTGCTGGAAGGCAGTTTGGCGGTCAACGCGCGCAGCGGCGAACTGGGCAACCAAACCTGGCGCCTCATGAAGTTTGGCATGGGAGCCGCACCCGGCTGAGCGGGTGGCGGAGGAACGACGGAGCCTCCTGGCGCATCGACCTGCGCCGATCCGCCACCGGTGAGGACGCCCACATCGGCATGGCCGCCGATCAACACCACGGAATGCAGGCCTGCACCGCCCAGAGGCAGAACGTTGTTCTTGTTCTTAAGCAGAACGATGCTTTTTTCTGCGAGTCTCTGCGCCCATACGTAACCACCCTCCACGTCCGGAACCTGCTTGACCACCGGGTTGTCAAACAGCCCAGAAGCGAAGATGGTGCGCAGAATGCGATGGACGTGGTCGTTGAGCTCGTCCTGCGAAACTTCTCCGCTCTCGACTGCTTTCTGCAGAGCGTCGCCGAAGAAGTTCTTGCCCGGCTGCTCCTGGTCGAGGCCGGCGTGCGAGGCTTTCGCGGTGGAGTGCGTTCCGCCCCAGTCGGAGACGACAAAACCCTTAAAGTGAAAATCTTTCCTCAAGACCTCCGTGAGCAGGTAGCTGTTTTCGCAGGCATAGTCGCCGTTGACGCGGTTGTAGGAGCACATGAAGGCGCCGGCGTCTGAGATTTTAAGAGCGATCTCGAAGGCCCTCAGATCCGTTTCCCGCATGGACCGCTTGTCAATGTTCGCATTCACTGCGTTACGGCCACTCTCCTGGTCGTTGATGGCATAGTGCTTCAGGTCGCCGATTACGTGTTGCGACTGGACACCTTTGACGAAGTTGCCGACCAGCGTACCTGCTAGCAACGGATCTTCGCCCTGGTATTCGAAAGTGCGGCCATCGCGGGGCTCGCGAGACAGGTTAACGCCTCCACCGAGCGACATGCTGTAGCCCTCCTGGCGCAACTCACGACCGATTAGTGCGCCATATTCAAAGGCAGATTGTGGATCCCAGGAGGAGGCAGCGGCGAGGTTGTTGGGGAGCGCCGTGGAATAGCGCCCGGAAGCAGCGCCCCGCGTGACACCGTATGCCGAATCAGCCATCTGGATCGCTGGAATGCCCAAACGTGGAATCCCAACCGAGTATCCGGCACCGCCATTGGACTCAGTGGGACCTATGGAGCGGAAAGGGGAACCCTGTCCATGCAAAAGGGAGATCTTCTCCTCCAGCGTAAGTTCCTTGACAACCAGGTCAGCACGCACATCGGGCGACAAAGTAGTGTCAGACCAGGAATAGTGTTTCGGCTGGGGCACTCCCTGAGACTGTGCAAATAACATCGGCACTGCAACGACAGCCGCCATGATGAGTGTTCCGGCTTTCGCTATGAGACTTGAGAGCTTCTTCACCTTGACCTCACTTCTTCATCGCCGCGTTCAGATGCATCAAAGTTCTACCACTCGAGGCTGCATTTCAGTCAACGGTCGGCCTTCCCATCGTGGAAGAATGTGATTCTCGATCCATGCTTCATATCCGTAGCGTGTGCTAAATCTTTCGGGCATCCGTACTGCTCGAAAACGCTCAACCAGCTGCCGGATTATGAGTATCGATCTCTCCGTTGTGAGTCTCAGATTCTTCGGACGCTGTAAGCCAATCGGAGTCTGGGAGACTGCTCATGTTCTTGGATCCCCATTCGTGCTTTCAACCGTCAGTTCCACCTGCTCAAGTCGATCGACTAGCTCGCGCAGAGGCCACTTCCCCGCAAGAAACTCTTTGCCTTCCAACCTCGCCCGTAACTCTCGCAGGCTTGCTCGTCAAGCCTCGATTGCTCGCAATCCTAAGTCTGGTATTTTCTATTGTTTCCGACGTCCCATAATACCTCTACTGGTGACTTAAAAATGGGCGCTTGTCACGGTTGGTGACAAGCGCTCATTCTTTTGCGGTTGTGGTTTTGATTCAGACAGCGGTCCGAACCAAAACGCGGGATTCCTATTCGGGCAGCGTCAGCTGGCCATCGATATTGAAGTGGCCGCTGACCGTCGCTGCTCCGGTATCAGGCTGGCCTCCTCCGATGCTGATGGTGTAGTTACCAGCCGCAATGATCGGGTCGCCATTTTCAGTGACCATGACCAGATCGCGGTCCTTCAGGTCGAAGTGGACCTTCTGGCTCGCGCCCGGCTCCAGATGAACCTTCTGGAATCCGCGGAGAGCGATCCGCGGCGCACCCTCGACTGCGGGGAACTTGATGTAGACCTGGACGGACTCATCTCCTGCAACTTTCCCCGTGTTGGTTACCGTGACCTCAGCGGCGACAGGTTGTCCCGCAGCTACAGCCTGCGTCGGGACACTGAGGTCGCTGTACTTGAAGGTGGTGTAGCTGAGTCCGTGGCCAAACGGATAGAGTGGCTTGCCTTTGAAGTACCGGTAAGTCCGATTTGCCATCTCGTAATCTTCGAAGTTAGGCAACTGGCTGACGTCCTTGTAGAAAGTAATCGGCAGCTTTCCACCAGGATTGTTCTTGCCGCTGAGCGTTTCAGCGACAGCAGCGCCGCCTTCTTCGCCGGGATACCATGCTTCGAGAACCGCGTTGGCATGGTCGTTGATCCAATTGACAGCCAGGGCGCTGCCATTCAGCAGAACGACGGCGAGTGGCTTGCCAGTCGCTGCTACTGCTTCCACCAGTTCTTCCTCAGGCTGGGGAAGATCGATGCTGATGCGATCGCCGCCGAGGAATCCAGGTATGGTCACCGGCATCTCTTCACCTTCGAGCCTGCTGGTGATGCCCACGACGGCAATCACGACGTCGGCGTTCTTTGCGGCGGCGATGGCCTCAGGTGAGAGCGCATCGTTGACTTTGGTCCAGATCAGTTGCGCCTGCGGCTTGATGCCGTTCATGGTGCCGAATGCAAGGCTCAGTGCGGCCTTCTCGCCCTTCACCAGGTGGGCACGGCCAACTGCAGCATCTATGCCTTCGACTCTGCCCAACTGCGCAATTTGCTTGTCGTTAATTGATAATCTTCCGAAGCCGTTGGCGCGGACGCCGATAAGGTAGTCGCCAGTCTCTGTGGCCGTGATGAAGCCCGTCCAGCGCACACCAACAGTCTTTTTGCCGGCAACCTCTGCAGGCAAGTTGCCGTCAGTGAGATTGATGTTTGGCTCGGTGCGGCTGACAAGCACCGGCGGTTCCGGTCCCCTGCCAAACCGGCGCATGGACTCGCTGTAGTCCGCCTTCAGGCCAGGCTTGCCGTCGGGAGTGGTGAGCATCGCATCTGGAACCGGATTCCCCTCATTGCGCAGGAACTGGATCCCCGGTACATAGGTGATCGTAGCGTTCGGGAACTCCGCTTTCAGTCCTTCCATCACAGTAACGGTATGCGTCGTCGTTCCTGCATAGTTGCCGAGCAGCACTGCGGTCTTGTCAGCAAGCGGGCCGACAACGGCGATCTTCTTGATCCCTGGTTTGAAGGGCAGAATGCCATCGTTCTTCAACAGAACCATGGACTCATTCGCGAGCTTGCGAGCCATTGCGCGGTGTTCCGCACTGTCAAGTTCCTTCTCGTCAATCTTGGTGTAAGGAACCATCTCTGGCGGATCAAACATGCCAAGCTTCATGCGTGCTGTGAACAGGCGAATGAGGGCTGTGTCCAGCGTGCTCTCAGGCAGGTAGCCTTGCTGCACTGCATCGATATAGGCCTTGCCGACCGGCTCGCCAGGCTGATCAGAGAAGCCGCATTCGTTATCCATGCCGCGGATTACGGAGATGGCCGCACCTTGTGCCTGGTTTGGGCGGTAGCGATGATTGGCGGCAATGTCTCGGACTGCGCCGCAGTCCGAGACCACATATCCCTGGAAGCCCCACTTGCCGCGCAACTGGTCCTGCATCAGGTACTGGTTGGCGCATGCGGGCTCGCCATTGATTGCGTTGTAGGCGCACATTACTGAACCGGCCTTGCCTTCCACGATGGCAGCTCGGAACGCAGGCTCGAAGGTATCCACCTCGTCATGTTTGCTCACGTCCACATCGGCAAAGTGACGTGTTGGCTCCGGTCCGCTGTGCACGGCATAGTGCTTGGGTGTAGCGATCACGCGGTAGTACTTCGGATCTTCGCCCTGCATACCGGTGACGTAGGCAACGCCCATGCGTCCGGTGAGGAAGGGGTCTTCGCCGTAAGTTTCCTGTCCGCGGCCCCAGCGCGGGTCACGGAAGATGTTCAGGTTGGGGGACCAGAAATCGAGGCCTCCGCCAATAAAGGCCGCTCGTCCGGTGCGTGCATCCTGCACATATTTAATGCGGCCCTCAATACCGATCTGGGTCGCCATGACATGGATGTTCGACGTATCGAAGGTCGCTGCCAGACCGATTGGCTCTGGATACTCCGTTACACCCGGGTCGATGACACCGTGGAGCGCTTCACTCCACCATTGGTACGCAGGAATGTTAAGGCGCGGAACTGCGGCGGATTGGTTGAGCATTTGCGAAGCCTTCTCCGCCAGGGTCATGCGATGCACAAGGTCAGCAGCACGCTGTTCCGGTGACAAACTTGGATTCATGTAGGGGAGTTTCGCGGTATCCTGGGCAACTGCAAACTGCATAAATGAGCCAAGGAAAAGCGATCCCGTCCACGCGACCAAGACTGCAACAACTCGTGTCATACGTATCTTCATGTTGTACCTCCAGATTAAGTGTGGCGACCGCCAAGCTCCACCGCGAGGAATTCCGATGGAGCGCAGAATCGGATTCTTTCTACAGATTGCGCCCTGTTTCATTGGAGTCCGCCCGACGGATGGGGTTTTGCATCAGACTCAGTTGTAGATGACTTTGAAACCTGCACCATCCTTAGAGCGCAAGCAAGAATGACGGGCCCTGCCAAGCCATACGGTTGTACCAGACCGCGTTTCGCAAATGCGTCGTCGGTCTTCAACAGATGCGAAATGCATGCGCGCATTGGCCAAATGACGGGCGTGCAAGGGGAGAATGTAATCGAGTTGGAGCGTCCTGAGGTTGGCTTCCGATCACAGCAAGGGATGATGATTTCATTGGTGGCCGAGTTCCTCCAGACTTTGAACCTCGTTGCAACGGTTTCGACCCAATGCGTTGAATTTCGACAAAGTCTCGCCCTTCTGTTGGTCGCACAGGGACTGGGAGGAGCCATATTGAGCTGGTGGTCTCCGAATGAAGCCGATAGAAAATTCGTCAGCATTATAACGGTCGCGACGAATCGTGCCTTAAAGCAGGTGCGCTGTGAAGTGCATAACGGAGAGTTCCCCTGTTAGGTTTTGTTAGCCCATCTAAAGTGCTTGAAATCAACGATGTTAGCACCTTGGCTGCAGGCAGGATTTCCGACAATCTGATCGACTGTAGGATATACTTCGGTTCGCAAGCTGATGACGACATCTGCTGTAGCGGGATTGAATGCAGGAACCGAATGCCACTCCTCAATATCGACAATCTGGAAACGCCATGGACCCCAGCCAGCGAAGAGGACTTCACCAAAGTCCAAAGGCAGCTTGAGAGGATCTTGGAGGATCCGCATTTCAAGGGAAGCAAGCGATATACGCGCTTTCTGCGTTTCATTGTCGAGGAAGCCCTAAACGGAAATTCGGGCGGAATCAAGGAACGCTCGCTCGGCATCGCTGTGTTCGACCGCCCACTGGACTACGACACATATTCTGATTCCATTGTTCGGGTAGCGGCTTCGGAGGTACGGAAGAGAATAGCGCAGTATTACGACACACCGGGTCATGACCATGAATTGAGAATCGGACTGCCCTTGGGCTCGTACACACCGGAATTTCGGTTGGGCAGGCACCACGCTTCTGGCGCAACGACGGTCCATGCAGATAACGGCTTGCGAACTCTCGAATCAGGATTGGCGTCCTGGACGGAGGACGTATCAAAGAAAAGTGAATCTCAAGCTGGAAGACTCCTCAATCGCCGAACCTCGATTTACCTGCTGATTCTGGCCGCGGCTTGTGTTGGCGCCGCACTTTTGGGGCGGGTCGCGCTTCGTACTCCCAAGGAAACCGATGCCCTTTCCGCGCTATGGGGACCGGTCGTTGAGAAGACGGATTCCGTTGTGATATGTGTCGGGCAAATCAGTTCACAAACCCCACGAGCCGCCGCGGAGTCAGCTCAAGTGGCCGCACCGACCGAGACCGGCTTCTCACCAGACATTCTTTTAATTCGAGATGCTGCCTCGGCCTCCCAGGTTAGCGCTGTACTCGGCCGCATGGATGGCAATCCTCGAATGCTCGGGGCTGCCTCGACTAATTTCACCGATCTTCAAATTACATCCGGGGTGTTCATCGGTGCATTCAACAATCCATGGACGTTGCGTTTGCAGGCGCCTCTCAGGTATCAGTTTGTTCGAAACGCAACCGATCAAACCTACCGGATCGTTGACACACAACACCCTGACTTGCATCTCTATCAGATAGACAAAACCAAACCATATAACCAGTTGACTCAGGATTACGGAATAGTTGCCCGATTTCTGAGTCCAACGACGGAGCGAGAAACAGTGATCATCGCCGGGATCAGCGCCAACGGAACTCTCGCGGCAACCTCGATGGCTACCGATGCGCGCTTTTTCGAAGAGTTGGCCCGCACCGCGGGCAAAGGCGTGGCGAAGAAGAACTTTGAAATTCTCGTGTCAACACAAGTAATCGATAATCGCACCGGGCCGCCCAAAGTCCTCGATGTTCAGTATTGGTGAACAGGTTCATTTAGCGTTCGTGCTTCCAGCTAAAATCACCGATTATCGCAAATAAGCGAGAAACGTTTCGACACACCTTTCCTTGATAGGGCCTTAATACAGGCAATCTAACGATTGAGAGAATGACGGCACCCAGATTAGGTCCGGCCACTCAATTTACCGCGAGATTGTGGTGCCGGGAGGGGCGCTTATGCCAGGAAAAGCATCAATGTAACCCAACCGTCTGAACGGTTTGCCTGTAATACACCCGGAACAAAAAAAACAGAAAGATTTCTCGCGGTGACCGCATCCACGATCCCTATCGAGCGGAATATTCCCGGATTGCTCAATGGATCAAGTTCCACTCTCTGTGGTCGATCAGAAAAAAGGACAACGCAAAGGGAGAGGCTAACTACTCGGAGAGGATTTCTCTGGTGGCGCATTCGGATTTGGATTAGTTAGAATGCGAATCGAAATAGGGCCAACCCACCGTGATCGTTAACCGCCAAACCAAATTCTCGGAAGAGGTTTTATGACAAGGAAAGCAAGCAATCTGAAGCCACGGCGTGAATTTCTCAGGCTGGCCGCGTTTACCGGTGCGGCGGCGCTCACGGGAAAGGGAGCGGCAGCCGCGGGCGAACAAAATGCCGGTCCACAATCCGCGGACGATCATGAGGGGGATGGCAAGATGGAGTTCCTTCGTGTCAGCGGCCGTCACATAGTCAATGCGAAAGGGAAACAGGTTCGCCTGAGGGGAACCTGTCCGGGCGGCTGGATGAACATGGAGGATTTCATTAATGGGCATCCGGGCGCGGAGCATACTCTCCGAGCGCAGATGGTGGAGGTGCTTGGTCCGGCCAGAGCACAGTTCTTCTTCGAGCGCATGCTGGACTACTTCTTCAATGAAGACGATGTGATCTTTCTCAGGAAGGCCGGCGCAAGCGTCGTCAGGATACCTCTTAATTATCGACACTTCGAGGGCGATGCCGCTCCTTTCAAATACATAGAGGCGGGTTTTGCCCGTCTCGATAAAGTGCTAAGCCACTGCGAAAGGCATGGTCTTTACGTCATTCTGGACCTTCATTCGGCGCAGGGGTGGCAGAATGTCCACTGGCATTCTGACAACGCATCGCGCATCAGCCTTTTCTGGGAGGTTGCGTTCTATCAGGATCGCTTCGTTGCCCTTTGGCAGGAGTTTGCGCGGCGCTACAAGAACAGGGCTGTAATCGCCGGCTACGATGTGCTGAACGAGCCTTGTGCGAACAACGCCCTAGGCGACTATCCATGGAACGTGGGTTCCAATTACAAGCCCAATTTTGACCGCATGAATGCCGTCTACCGGCACCTGGTTACAGAGATTCGCAAGATTGATTCCAGGCACATTATCTTCCTTGAAGGTGATGAATACGCAAGGAGCTTCTCGGGGCTAGAGAAACCCTTCGACGATAACCTCACCTACAGTTCACATAACTACACTGTGCCTGGGTTTGGACCTGGCCAATACCCTGGCACAATCCATCCGCGATCGGGTGCGACGGGCAGTGCTCAGGATTGGGATCTGGCAAAACAGGAGCGCAACTTCCTCGACGCCGAGGGAACGAAGTTCACCCAGCAGCATAACGTTCCGTTGTGGGTTGGCGAGTTTGGGTCTGTCTTTAACGGGCCTGCCAATGAGAGTGGCGACCGGCTTCGCGCGTTAGATGATCAGATTGGCATCTTTGAAAGTCACGAGACGCACTGGACAACGTGGAATTACAAAGACGTTGGCGTGATGGGTATGCTGACGCTCGACCCTGCATCTCCGTACATGGAGCGCATCAGCGACCTTCTTCGTAAGAAGGTTGCTCTTGGCACCGACGATTGGATGAAGTGGCTACCACCAACGCCGGTAAAGGACGCAACGGCTCAGCTTGCTGACCAGATCCGTCAAGTGGTTGGTGATCCGCAGTTGGATGCGCGACTCAATGTACGGTGCATGAGTCAGACCCTGTTGTGCTTCTACACGGGGACCCTGATGCAGCCCCTCTACGCCAGCCTCTTCAAAGGCCTGTCCGAGAATGAGCTGGATCACATCCTATCTTCCTTTTCGGCAAAGCAGTGCGTGCCAAACCAAGGTCTGGTGGACGTCCTGAGTAAATACATGGCCACGCCAGCTCAGGTGCCGAGTACTGGCGGTTGATTCCCAGCCGCTGCAATGCCGATATCACGATATTCAATCGTGAGTCGCTTAACTTTGCTGTGCCAAGAAGCACTCGGTGATAACCTCAGGCGCTTTAAATTCTCTGTGCTATTATTTGCCCGCTGAAGTTTCGAAAAAGGGAAGGCCTCGTGAAAACTGTGAATGCAATTCTGCTGATGCTGGTGGCATTGCCGGCGTTCGCTCAGACCCAACCGGCGCCGATAATTCCATTCGATAGCGTAGTGGATTATCTGAAAACTCCGGCGGGCATGAACTTCGGCGAAGTGCTTGGCGTAGCCGTCAATTCGAAGGGCCACATTGTTGTTCTGAACCATCCCGGAACCTACGGCGGGCCATTGTATGGTGCGTCCTCAACCCAGATTCTAGAATTTAATGAGAAGGGCGAATTCGTTAAGGAAATCGGGCGCGGTGTATATGGGTTGGGTTACTCTCACTCGGTCCGTTTTGACAGGCATGACAACATGTGGGTGGTGGATAAAGGGACCAACTCCATCATGCGCTTCAACCCGGCAGGCCGCGTCACCATGAACCTGGGCCGTCGCGAGGAAGGTCCTGACCAGCATCAATACATCGACTTTCAGAAAGGTGACAAGCCTCCGGTGGCTGCCGACGGGTTTTATCACGGCCCGACTGATATCGCCTGGGACTCGGACGACAACATGTACATCAGCGATGGCTACTTCAATTCGCGGGTGGTGAAGGTAGACAAACACGGCGATTGGGTGAAGTCCTGGGGATCGCGGGGCGGAGAACCAGGCCAGTTCAACCTGCCTCACAACATCGGGGTTGATAAACAGAACAATGTGTATGTTGCCGATCGAAGTAATAACCGCATTCAGGTGTTCGACTCGGACGGAAAATACCTACGCTCGATCCTGTTGAACGCCCCGTATGATAAGAAACGGCATCCTGTATTGGGCAACGTTAGGGCGAATCCTCCCGACGCAACCCAGCCGTGGACGATCTGCATCACCAATACGACGCCTCAGTATCTCTACACATCGGATGAGGAGCCCGGCCGCATTTACAAGCTTTCGCTGGATGGGAAGATTCTGGGGATGCTTGGAGAATCCGGACATGAAGCGGGACAGTTCAATTGGATTCACGCGATTGCGTGCGTGTCGGAAAATACGCTTCTGGTAGCCGACATGAACAACTGGCGGGTACAGAAAGTGACGCTGCATCCTGAAAAAGCCAAGCCGGCGTTAGCATCGACTGAGCAGCGGTAAGCTTTCTGTGATTCTCAAGCGATTGCTTTGTGCCCTGATTTTGGTCTGTGTGAATGTATGGGCACAAGAAGTGAAGAAAATATTCGAACCGCTCGATCAAGTCACACTCGACCAAATCACAAAGGATAATTTTAAGAACCTCCAAATCACGGGGTCTTACTCGACCGGACTCGGCGGTTCCACAGAAAAGGAACAGTTCGCATGAAGCCAAAAGTCATATTCCCTGGTGCGGTCCGAACGAACAGAAATAGGAGCGTCCGCTCCGCCGCCAGCTTGGCTGGCCGGCCCAAAATGCCGCCACGATCCTCGATACCAACGCGAATGGGGCAGCACAGGTTGGAACCGGGGCGATGGTGGATGATTTTAAGT
>CAVRAJ010000010.1:0-118394 GCA_963718945.1 uncultured Acidobacteriota bacterium
GCTATTCTTCGACAGGCTCTTAGGGAAAAGAAAAGCACGGAGAAAGAATTTACATCGGGAGCGCAGAGTACACAGAGGACCCCTAGAAGAGAATCAACAAGCGGAAGCAGAAAACTCGAGAAAGTGAAACAACGGCAAGCGCGGTTCAGTTGGCCTTCATCACCATAAGGATGCGGTCGTCTTCGTACATTCCGTTGCGCGAGTGCGTCTCCACTTCCGCGAGAACTCCGCGCATGATCTTTTCGGGGGTTTCGCCGCGCAGCCGCACGACAAGTTCCGCAAGCCGCGGCCTGCTGAATTCCGTCCCCGCAGCGTCCATGGCCTCGGTGATTCCGTCCGTGCATGCCACCAGCAAATCTCCCGCCGACAGCGCCACGGTGCCGCACTCAAATTGCACATCCGGCAGAAGCCCCACGATCATTCCGCCAACGTCCAGCCACTCGACGCGCCCATCCGCGCGAATCACCGCCGGCGGCACGTGCCCGGCGTTCACGTACCTCAGGTTCCGGCCTCCGGCTTCGACCAGCGCGAGGAACATGCTCAGGTACTTGGTGGGGCGCCCCTGCGCCATGGAGGCTCGCGCGGCCGTGAGAATTTTTTGATTGATCGTGGCGGGCAATTTTTCGAGCGGCTCGACGCGATCCGCCAGCGCATGCAAAGTTGCTTGCACGTTGGCCATCACCAGCGCTGAAGCCGCGCCCTTGCCCTCGACGTCCGCCACGACGAGCAGCAGCGCCTCTCCTCCCTCCGCTTGCACCGGAAGGAAGTCGTAATAGTCGCCGCCGACCATTTGCGAAGCGCGATGCGATACAGCGATCTCGATTCCCGGAAACTCGGGCGGCGCATCGGGCAAAAAGCCGGCTTGAATCTCGCGGGCCAGCGCCAGGTCTCGCTCCATTTTTTCTTTTTCGACGCGCTCGCGATGCAACTGTGCTTTTTCGAGAGCCAGCGCAACATGCACGGAAAGCGCGTCAATGAATGCTTCATCCTCATCGCTGAACCCATCCTGCTTGTTCAGCAATTGCAGGACGCCGATGATCGCGCCCGCTTCATTCCGGATTGGCAAGCAGAGAAGTTCTCTCGTGCGGAATCCCAGCTTGCGATCGATATCCGGCTCGAAACGCTGATCTTCGTAGGCGTTTTCCAGCCGCACTGCTGACCCTTCGCGCGCCACCCATCCCGCAATGCCGCGTTCCGCCGGCAGCCGGATGACATGCTGATCGAGCCCCAAGCCCACGAGCGACCAAATTTCGTTGCGCTCACGGTCAACAAGAAAAACCGTGCCGCGTTCCGCTCCCGTCTGCCGCGTGGCGATTTGCAGAATGATGCTGATGAGCTCCCCGAGGTCGAGCGTCGAGTTCAGCTTCTTGGTGGCTTCGATAATGCTGGAAAGCTCTTTCATGGCACCGCGGCGCTCCGCCAGCGCCAGCACCACCGCCGCGAAGCGCGATAGCAAATCCATCTGGCTGCGGACCCTCTCCTCGAGCGGCCCCGTCCCGCGAATTTCCAGAATGCGGACGCGGAAATCGTCGCTGCCGAGCGCGCCCGCCCAAATCGCGGGGTCTTTGCTGCTGTCGCTGGGTAATCCCGGCTTTATTCCAGCGGGAGTCGACGCGGGAAGAGTTCCCGCTTCCGCCCAAACTTCCGCTTCGCCGCGGTCGGCGCGCCAAAGCCTGGCGCCCGCCACGCCGGGCTGGCTCATCGCGGCCCGCACAACACGCGCGGCAATTTCGTTCGCGGGAAAGCGGCCTTCGAGCAGACGCAGCCCATCGAGCAGGTCTGGGAAGAGTTCGTTCACTTTTTGCCGAGCCGGCGTTTCACTCATCGCATGTGAGGCGGGAAAATAGCCGCCACGTCGGGGTAAGCCTAGCAGGACTGTGTGGGGTTGAAAAGAGCAGGTTGCTGCGGACGATGGCGATAAGAATCCAGTGTGCATATCCAGAATCAACATGTCATTCATGGATAATAACTGAGGACATTAGCCTGGAGACTTGTCTGGCAGGGAGCCGAACCTTGCGCGGCCAAAGACGATGGAACCAGCGTCGCAACACTTGCTTACGTTTTTCGCGGACTAAGGCAAGAGCACGCCTGCTGGTGCGATTCCCACTCCGTGCTCAGGCGGCGCACGGATTCGCGCAAGCGAACCGCAAGCGCGGCGATAGTTTCGAGGCGCTGCGGGGCGCCCTGTGGCAAGCGGCCATCGCTTTTCCGCCGTATTTCGGAGAGCAGCATCTCCGCGTTGCCCAAAATGCCCGTGAGCGGGTTGTTCAACTCGTGCCGCAGCACTTCACCAAAATCTTCGCGTTCCATTTCGATCAACACATCCTTACGCCGCGCTTCGAACAATTCTTCCGCAGCAGTTGAAGTTTGCGCTTCGTTCTGAGCTTTGCGCAGCCGCCGCTCGACAAGGCCGAGCGCCACATTCAGACATTGCTCCGTGCGCACCACGTAATCCGCGGCGCCCGCGGCCACCAGAGCGGCGAGTTCCTTCTGGTGTTCGGCGTCTCCAATCACCACAACCGGCGCATACGTGGCGAGCGAGGAAACAGCAGTGTCCAGGCGCTGTCCTCGCTCGTGCAGATCACCAGCTTCCAGCGTGACGGCCGCTTCCGTGAGCAAAATCACGGCAGGTGCCGCATCCTCGACGATGCGGCGCGCCGCGTCCAACGTGCTCACCGAAGCAACATGCCGGCGTTCATCGATGGTTTCGAGTTCATGGCGCGCTGTGGCGCGCAGCGCCGCATCATCGCTTACCAGGAGAATCGTGTGTTCGCGAGGTGTCATGTCACCATCCATTTCTCAAAGTCCCTTTCCGGCGGCCGAGGCGCGTCCCATGCGCGACAGCCGGCCATCCAAAAGGCCAAATACTTTTTCCATCAGCTCCTCGACGCGGAAAGGCTTGGCCACGTGGGGAAGCCGGTTTCGTTCGAGAAATTCGTGAGTCTGGCGGGCGAGCACGTCGCCAGTCACGAAAAGAAAGCGATCCTGCAAAGGACTGCGCGCACGCTCCAGCGATTGAAAGAAATGCTGGCCGTCCAGTCCGGGCATCTTCATATCGCATATGACGAGGTCGTAGGATTCGCGCGCGGCGCGATTCAGGGCCTCGCGCCCGTCCAGGAGCATGTCAACGTGCAGCCCTTCGTCCTCGAGCACGTCGGCGATCAACCGTGCCACGGTGGGCTCGTCTTCGACGACCAGGACGCGTGTTCCACGATGGCTCGATCGCGGCACGGACTGCGGAAGTGCGTGCGGCCGGCTCCGTAGCTCGGCAGGCCCAGTGGTGGCCGGTGGAAGCGCTGCTCTGCCGGCTGGGGACGTGAGATCCGGCTCGATCAAGGATCCGGGAGCCGCGGGGATCTCGATGGAGAAAATCGCGCCGCCCTCCGGCGGACTTGATACGCTGACCTGCCCGCCATGTTCGCGCACGACGCTAAGCACGATGGAGAGCCCGAGGCCGGTGCCGGCGCCCGCGGGCTTGGTGGTGAAG
Organism: uncultured Acidobacteriota bacterium; assembly: GCA_963718945.1. Classification (GTDB taxonomy): domain Bacteria; phylum Acidobacteriota; class Terriglobia; order Acidiferrales; family UBA7541; genus Acidiferrum. The sequence continues at coordinate 3,488 of CAVRAJ010000010.1, forward strand.
AAGGGGTCAAAGATTCGCGCGAGAATGGTTTGGGGAATGCCCGGACCGTCGTCAATGACCTGCAGGAGTATGCGGCGTTCTCCGCTTCGCGCCGTCCGCAGTCGAATAGTGCCCGCTTTTCCTTCCTGCACGAGAGCCTGGCGGGCATTTCCGATCAGATTCATGAGAACTTGCTGCAATTGGCCGGGATCGCCGATGACGAATGGAAGCACGGGATCCAGATCCATCTCGATGCGAATTTTATCCGCGGCCGATCCGAAGCGCTGCAGTTCCATGGCGCGCAGGATCACCTGATTGAGGGCCACTCGCTTTCGCTCGGAGCGGTTCTCCCTTGCGCCCAACAAAAGCTGCCGCAGGATCGTGCTGGCTCTTTCGGCTTCCTGGTAAATCTGGCGCGCTTCTTCCGTGCGCCCGGCGAGATCCTTTCTGACCAGAAGTCGCTGTGAGTAGCCGAGGATGCTGGTGAGCGGATTACTCAATTCATGAGCAATCCCCGTGACCATCTGTCCCAGAGCGGCGAGTTTTTCGGTTTGCAGCAGTCTGGCCTGAAAAACACGCTGAGCCGTCAGGTCGCGGTAGATCTCGACGCGCCCCAGACGCTGGCCGTTCTTGTCGAAGACCGGCCGCGCCGAACGCTCGAGCACGCGCGGGACGGGACGGGCCAGTTGCAGCTCTTCGCGCGTGCCACCCTCTTCGCCGCGAGCCAGCTCGCGCCAGCGCCTGGCGAAGTTTTCCGGCTCGGTGGCCCGCGTGGCCAACCGCTCGATCAAGCTATCCAACGAAGTGCAGGCTGCGGCTTCCTCGGGAGACAAGCCGGCGATTTGCGCGAAACGCGTGTTCATGGCGCGGATGCTGTGGTTGGATCCGAAAAGCACAATGCCTTCTTCGACCCACTCCAGCACATTGTGGAGTTCGGCCTGGAAGCGGCTGCGCTGCTGAGCGGCCTCCTGCGAAGCCGCCGGAGCGAGAGCCACGGCGGCAAGTTCATCGCCCGCGGCCAAAGGCGCATGGAGGCGCACACGAATTCCATTGACCAGTTCACCCTCGCAAGCTTCCTGAATTTCCGCGAGCTTGTCCTGCTCGCCCGCGAGGGCCCGGGTCAACCAATCCTCGATGCGTTGCCGCTCCAGCGCGCAGAAAAGACTGGAAAGACGGCTGCCTGCGCACCAGACCGATTCATTCGCGGAGTGAGCGCTGGCATTTTCAGGCGCCGATTCCGAGTTCAATTCGCCGCGTGCTACTTCGAGCAGAATTCTCGCGCTGCGGTTCAGGCCGGCGATATTTCCACGTGAATCGAGAAGTACTGCCGCCTCCGGGCTGGACTCAAAAAGCATCTTGCGCCGGGCCCCGCGCCGAAGGTGTTCGGCGTGCAGTCTCCTGCGCTCCAGAGCCGCGACGGCAAGCGAGGCGCGGAGCTCGAGACGCTCGAGGGCGGCCAGGGAAGTTGTTTTCCGGGAAATGCCGGCGACGAGCACTCCCACAGTTTCTCCGGCGGACAGAAGAGGGATGGCTGCCAGCCGAGCCAATCCTTCTTTGAGCCAGGAAGCTGGAGGCTCTGCTCCCACAATGTGTCCGGCCTCGATCGCCGCGCGCCACAAACTTGCTAGAGGTTCGCGCCCGGCGGCGCCGGTCCAAGCCGCATCGCCGCTTTCCCAGGCAAACTCCATTTCTGCGGGCGTCGCCGCGTTCCATTCGTGCGCAGTCCTCTGCCCGATGACCGCGAAGGATGCGCCCGCGCCGATCCCGCTTGCGCCATCTTGCGTGCAACTCGCGGCAAGCTGCGACAGGATGTTGTCGGCGGAAGCGTTGCTGCCGAGAGCGGAGAGAATTTGGTTGCTGAGCCGCACGTCTGCCTGGCGTTCGCGGGCGAGGCGTTGTTCCTGCTCCAGTTCGAAGGTTAGCGCGAGTTCCGCGGCGACTGACTCCGCCAAAGCCCGGGGCAGAGCTGCCTGTTTCCCTCGCGTGGCCGTAAGTAGCACGCCGCGCAGATGGTCTCTTCCCTGGATGGGAGTCCAAAGGGCATGACGCAAGCCAACGAGGGGACCAATCATGGGCCGATTCGGTGGCCGGCCCAGCGAGTCATCCAGTTCCTGATAGACGCTTTTTCCGGAAGCGAGCAACTCCTGCGGAACAGGAGGCTCGAGGGACAAACGCTCCCAATCGGCCGGAGTTTCCTCGGCTTGGGCTTCCCAAACTATTCCGCGGAGACAAGGGGCGGCGAGTGTATCCATCCCAGCAGACAAATCCTGTTCCAGCCAGACGCCGATACGATCGGCGCGGCCCTCCCTTGCGAGAGCGTGAATCGCTTCGCGCATCAACTCTTCGCGCGGCGCGCCCGCGAGACCCGCGCTGGCAACGCCCAGCCAGGAGCGTGCTTCCTCATCTTTTTTTCGCCAAGCCCACATCTCAGACTTTGCGCCTCGAAGCAACTCCCCAGCGAAACGCCGCATGGGCGGTCCGCAGGGAGCCTGCTAACTCAGAGGTAAGCACATGCACTGATAGGCCCAACTGATTGTTTGCGTATTACTTGTGGAATCAGTGATTTGCGGGGAGCTGGAAAAGAGCCTCCGAGCGCCCGAGTCCCATGACGAGACTCGTGCCGCGCTAGTTCCCAGAGTGGACCACAAAACGCAGTTGACTGTTCGCGGATTGCAGCTCGTTCATGCCGGCGCGCAGACTGTGCGAAAGAACCATTCGCTATCTTACGAGGCCCAATCGCAACGCGCAGAAGATGGCTGTTTTACGCGCGGAGTATCCGGCTATAGGAAAACCCGGCGCCAATTCCGAAACCAACGGCCATGGGAAGACGCTGCATACCTCGCTACCATCTATTTATGCGTGTTTTCCCGTCGAATCCGAGCTTGGCCCCAGCTAAATTTCGTGCGCCGCACGCCCGCTGATATGGAGACGAGTGCAGAAAACGTTTAGGCATGGACTCTCCGGCTGGCGCGGATTGCACGAGCCGGCTGTCACATGCCACCAACCACTTCGATCGCTCAAATTGAGAATTGTGGCTGACGGCTAGGACTCGGCTTGTTCCATTTGATATTGCTTGAGCTTCCGATAGAGAGTGGTTTTTCCGATGCCCAGCATACGAGCCGCCGCCAGCTTGTCTCCGCCCGTTTCGCGGAGGGTGCGGAGAATGGCCCGGCGTTCGAGTTCCTCCATGGGAAGAAGCTCGTCCTTGTCGGGAACGCGCTCGCTGCTGGGATAGTGAAGGTTCGACGGCAAGTCTCCCACATGAACGATGGGGCCGGAACCCATGGCTACGGCGCGTTCGATGGCGTTTTCCAGCTCGCGCACGTTGCCAGGCCAGTCGTAGGCAATCAGCCGGCGCATGGCATCGTCGGAGATGCTCCGCGGGGCGCCATGCGGATCGGAAAATTTTTCGAGAAAAGAAGTTACCAAGAGCTGGATGTCGCTCTTGCGCTCGCGCAACGGCGGGAGTTTGAGTTGCACGACGTTCAGGCGGAAATAAAGATCCTGGCGAAAAACGCCGGTGCGGATGGCCGATTCGAGGTCGCGGTTCGTGGCGGCAATAATGCGGATGTTGATGTGCCTGCGCTCCGTCGATCCGACCGGTTTCACCTCGCGCTCCTGCAAGGCGCGCAAGAGCTTGGCTTGCAGATCCACGGGCATGTCTCCAATTTCATCGAGGAAGAGCGTTCCGCCCTGAGCGGCCTCGAGCAAGCCCTGTTTCGCTTGCAGGGCGCCGGTGAACGCACCCTTCACGTAGCCGAACAGCTCCGATTCGATGAGCGTCGGCACCAGAGAGGAGCAGTCCACCGGGGCAAACGGGCGTTCTTTGCGAATTCCAGAATAATGGATGCTTTTGGCGACGAGTTCCTTGCCGGTGCCGCTCTCGCCCAAAATCAGGACAGGATATTCGTGCTGGCTGACCTTCTCAATCATTTTGTACACGCGCTGCATCTTCGCGGAAACGCCGATCATTCCTCCGAAGCCGGGCTTGGAGCGCAATTGCTCGCGCAAGAGGCGGTTTTCGCGGTCCAGATCCATGTCGCGAGCCACGCGTTTGAGACGCGCACGGAGATCTTCGATGTGAAACGGTTTCGTAACGTAATCGACGGCGCCCATGCGTGTGGCAGCGACAGCGGAGTCAATCGTTCCATATTGCGTCAAGACCACTACGGCAACCTGAGGATACATTTCGTGAACTTGTTTGAGCAGGTCAAGCCCGCTCGAGGGAGGCAGAATCAAGTCCGTGACGATAATGTCCACCGCGGAGCTCTCCAGCCGCCGAAGCGCTTCTTCGACGGTGTTCGCAAGGATGGGCTTCATGCCGCAAGATTCGGCTACATCCGCGCAGAGCTTCTGCGTCACCTCTTCATCTTCGACAACGAGGACGGTGAGGGGGATTATGGCGCGCTGCACTCCAGCTTCTTCAGTCATGGTCATTCACCTCGCAGAAGGCTCGTGCAGTTTCAATTGCACACTCCGTACCAATTGCGGAAACACGCGCGAGCTATTCATAACTCAACAAGTTAGCAATACTAGCATCCTTTGGATAGTTCTGATTCGGGAACTTACTTCTGAGTTATTCTTTCTAACTGGCGCTCACGAATGCTTGTAAGACGCTCCTTTTCAATCATTTGCCAAATCAGAACTCCGGCTTTTTCCATTTCGGGAAGGGAAGGTTGGGATTCGGCAGGCGTGAACAGCCCCGTGCGCAGGATTCTCCCGAAAAAATCGGGGGCTCAGTCTCCGCTAGCAGGTCTCCCGGCAGATGGCGATTTGAGATACTGGTTTCTTGACACTTTCCCGCTGAAACAAAACCGGGCTCGACGGGATTTTCTCCCGGCGAGCCCGGCTTGGACTTCCCTCACGCGACGCGCAGAGCGTTGTGAGTCGAGTTTTTGTTATCCCAAGCGCCGCGGCGCTATAGGCGCGGCGGCGCCAGCCGGATCAAGGCTTGGCGACCGGCTTCTTGGCAGCGGGTTTCTTCCCTGCGGGCTTCTTCGCTGCGCCGGTTTCTCCGCCCTTCCTGCTAAGGAGGGTCAAGGCATCATGCGCATTGAAGGGGAAGCGCCGCACGGATTGTTCGCCGGTCGTGCTTAAGGTCACGTCCACACGGCGATTGTTGGCCAGGCGAATGGTCAGCAGGTTTTTCAGGAACTTCTGTTTTTCCGCTGGAGTCAGATCAGGATCTTCCTCAAGAAGCTGCTTGACCTGTTCGTCGGTCATGTTTTGCTCCACTCCGTACGCCTTGGTATCAAGGTGATCGGCGGGAACACCTTTCTCGATCAAGTAGTTCTTGGCGCGCTCCACACGGCGCTCGGAGAGAAGCTGGTTATACTCCTTGCCTCCGCGGATGTCAGCGTGGCCGCCCAGGATCAAGTGGGCGTCGGGCTTGTATGTCAGATATTGCTGGAAGTCGGTGGCCAGCGTGTCCAGCGTGGCCGCCTGGCTGGCCAGCAAACCTCCATTAGGCCGCGCGACTGTGGGTTGCGCCGTCGGAAAGTAAATGCTGTGCAAGGCCAGTTTGACTTCCAACTGATGGACCTGCGGAGGTTCGCTGACTTCGACAGTTCCCGATGCATCGCCCGTTCCGCCGCGTCCGTCGTTCACGGTGCACTTCACGGTGTACGTTCCGGCCTGCAAGGCAGTGGCATCGAACGTCGCGTTCGAGCCCGTGCCCGTGACTTGACCGCCTGAGGCCGAGTACGTGTAGGTCAGCGGATCGCCGTCAGGATCGCTGCCAGTGCAGATGATGCCGGTGTGTTCACCGGGCTGGATGGGGCTTCGCTCGACGGACAGGGTAGCCGTCGGCGGACGATTCGGCCGCTCTTCGACCTTGATGTCCGTGGCGCACGACGCCGTCCCACCCTTGCCATCGTTGACCGTGGCGGTCACCGTGTACGTGCCCACATTGACTCCCGTGGAATTCCAGCGCGCGTCGGGGCCGGTGCCGTCGACAGTTCCGCCGGTCGCCGTGTAGCTGTAGGTGAGCGTGTCGTTATCCGAATCGCTGGCGTTCACGTGGATTGCAGCGGTGTCTCCCGCGCCGGCAAATACCGAAGTAGGATTCGTGGAGCATGCGGCCACCGGCGGGTGATTCACTGGCGCCGGAGGCGCTTCCTTCGGCAAGCCAAAGCGATAGACGATGCCGGTTCCCAGGCGTAAGTTATTCTGCCTGGCGCTTCCGCCGAGAAAATCCCCATTAAAAGCGGTCAGCAAATAGTCGATTTCCGCGAAGCGCCACGCAATGTGCTTCGTCAGAACGACATCCACGCCGCCACCAGCCGAAAGCGCGAAGGAACTCTGGCTGTTATCTCCCGTCATCGAAGGGCCGGCATGAGCTGCACCCACCAGTAATTCCGCGTACGGAACGAAATAATCGAAACGGCGCAAGTTCAAACGCGGTCCGAACAAGAAAGTGGTCAGAGTTCCGCTCCCCGAAGCAGTGTTGGCGATTTGCCGATGGTAGTTCGATGCGCCAAGCTCTTCGGTGAGACCCACCCAGCGCGACGCGTTCCATGTGAAAGACCCCGACCCGCCGTAGCTGCTAAACGAACTAAAGCCTCCACCCGGATTGAAGTTCACATAGTTGAACATTCCGGCCAGTTCATAGCGGGGCACAATTCTCCCCGGCGGTGTGTCATCGTCCGATTTAGCGCCGGACGGAAAAGGCTTCGGATGCGGGACCTCAGGAAGCGCGAAAAGGTTTCGTGAAGCAGGCGCGATGTCCCCAGCAATCGTTTTGGCGGTCGACCTCTCCGCGGTGGTTGCCGCCGCGCTCGCGCCATCGCCATTCTGCTGGGCGCACAAAGGCAAGGCCAAGAGCGCGCTCACTGCAACTGCCGCACACCAATTGCGCATGATTCTTCTCCCTCAGTTCTTCGATTCGGAACTCAAGCCGTTTCCGTTCCCGCCGGAATGCCGCCCGTGGCGATGCCACAATCGCACTTGGAAAAAACGCAGCAAACACATTTCGTCTGCCCGCGGCTATCCCACCACCGATACCCTCTCCCAACACTTCCAAACCACGGGAGATACTCCAAGAACCAACTGGACGCGGTCTTGTTAGGTTATTCCAGATTTCCCCCCGTCCGCAAGCGTTTCCTAGCACGCGCCAAACTGCCTCGGGAATTTGCCGGCTTTTCTTTCCGGCGGACCTCGCCGACAGCGCTCTGAGGCATTCGAATAGAACTACACGGAGCGCGGCTCCGTGCACGATTTTTCGATTCGGATTTCGTGCGCGACAAATACCTCCGGGCCAGCACGTTGACTTTGTGTCCGCCGCGCACCTAACATGACGCCGAACCACGATCGCGAATCCGTGTCGGAGCGGAGCCGGTTCGCCGGCGAGTACCTCGGGGGTGGCTTCCTATGAAAACATCACGAATTTCCTGTCTTGCGGCGGTTGGTCTCTCCCTGGCAGCATGCGTGGCCTGCCATTCCCCAGCCGAAAACCCCGTGAAGCCGGCGGTGAAAGCCGGAGACGTGACGCAATCCAGAATTCTCTCGGAGGCGGCCAGCAGAAACGACTGGCTGCTGAATGGGCGCACGTCTGGCGAAGAGCACTTCAGCCCGCTGCAACAGATCACGGATAAGAACGCCGCAGGGCTTGGTCTGGCGTGGTACCTCGATATTCCCGGAGGAATGGGCGTGGTCGCGGAGCCAATCGTTGTGGATGGCGTGATCTACATCAGCGCGCCGAAATCGATCGTGTACGCCGTCGATGCCGCATCGGGAAGAGTGCGGTGGACGTTCGACCCCAGAATTCGGCTGAACCAGGCGATGAACGGTTCTTATTCCGCGCGCGTGAATGCCGGCGTCGCCGTTTGGAACGGTAAGGTCTATGTGGGAACAGGAGATTGCCGGCTGATAGCCATCGACGCGGCCACCGGAACGCAGGTTTGGGAGGCGGCTGTCTGCGAGCCGACGCAAACAGGAATCACCGGCGCACCTCACATCGCCAAAGGAAAAGTGTTGATTGGCTACAACGGCTCGGATGACGGGGCGCGTGGCTCTCTGGTTGCCTACGATGCGGAAACGGGCAAAGAGGCGTGGCGGTTCTGGACCGTGCCGGGGGATCCATCGAAGCCGTATGAAACAAAGGCGCTCGAGATGGCGGCAAAGACCTGGTCGGGAAAGGATGCGTGGGAAATCGGCGGCGGCGATGTATGGAACGCCATAACCTACGACGATGCCACGGGTCTGGTCATTTTCGGAACTGCCGGCGCGGGCGTGGATTACGGTGAGCGGAAATCGATCCGAATAAAAGGAGCGAAGCTTTTCTCCGGCTGCATCATTGCCGTGAACGCGGATACCGGCGAATACGCTTGGCACTTCCAGACCAGTTCACCCGGAATGCAAACCGAGAATAACCACATCCTGATAACCGATCTGGTCATTGGAGGAGAGAAGCGGCACGTGGCGATGACCGCTCCGAAGAACGGATTCTTCTACGTGCTCGATGCAAAGACGGGGAGGCTGCTCTCCGCTAATCCTCTCGTCAAAACCACGTGGGCCACTTCCTTCGACATGCAATCCGGCCATGCTGTGGAAGCGCCCGCTTCCGCAGGCGGCCGACGACAATGGACTGTCCACAACTGGTGGCCTATGAGCTATAGCCCGCTCACTGGCCTCGTTTATATTCCGACGACGGATCGTCAAGCGGGCTCGAAATTGCCTGCCGAGGACGGAGAAAGCGGGGCCGGGCACATAGGACGGCTGATCGCCTGGGATCCAGTAAAGCAGTCCGCGCGTTGGTCGGTCGAGGAACAAATCGCGACAAATGGCGGAGTGCTTTCAACGGCTGGCAACTTAGTTTTTCAAGGGCAGGGCACGGGAGAATTTGCGGCCTATTCCGCGGACACAGGGAAAAAAGTGTGGTCATTGCTGACCGGGTCTGCAACGGAAGCGATTCCGGTAACTTTCTCGCTCAAAGGCCAGCAATACGTGATCACCGGAGTTGGTTGGGGTTCGGGCTCGCGGTTGTTCGCTCCCGCCAGGACGATGGCGACGCCGGAGTCCAAGCGCGGGCCAGTTCGTCTGCTGGCGTTTAAGTTGGGGGCAACGCTCCCCTTTCCATTTCCCAAGATTGTCATTCCGCCGGTTCCGGAACCACCGAAGTTGACGGCCAGTCCCGATACGATTCACAAGGGCGAATTGCTCTACACTAAATTTGCGTGCGATGGCTGTCACTCACCGGGATTGGATGGCAGCGGCGCTTGGGTGCTCGATGGCGCGGTACCGGATTTGCGCTATGCGCCGCCGGAAGTGCATCGGGACTGGTACGCCATTGTGCTGGGCGGTTCCCACTGGGACCAGGGCATGCCTGGCTTCGCCAATCCACCTAGCTTTGCGTTTCCGCACGAGAGAATGACCGTGGCCGAATCCGACGCGCTTCACGCTTACGTCATCGACGGCGCCTGGAAAGCCTACCGGAAAGAACAAGCGCAACTCCACGCGAAAAAATAGAACCATTAGTTAGTCCGACTCCGAAGCTCGCCGCGAAATCACGCCACCGCAGCCTGGCAATGAAACAGCCACCTGAAGGGTGACGAAGTGGCTGACATCTTGGGCTGCTCGGCCCCGACCAGCCGTCGCCTCAACGACGAGAGATTTCCTGGATGGCCCTTCCTCCGTACCTGCTTCCGCAATTCGCGTCTCACCTTCGCTGTTCAAGGAAAACGCTGAGGATTACCTGCGGATTGTAGTACGCTGGTACCAGTTAAGGAGGCGTGACAATGCCGGAGGATAGACATTTCATCGTGGAACGTGTGCAAACCGGCGTTCGCATGGAAAAACGCATTCTGAAAGTGCTGAAGGCCTTCGCGGAGTATCACGATATGACGCTTGGAGATCTGCTGGAAGGAATCGTGCTGCATGCATTCGACGGTAAATGCCCATTTGGCGCGGAGAGCCTCCGGCGCATCAAGGACCTGAAGAAATTCTACGGACTCGATTTGGATTCCCGTGCGAGCCATCGCTTGACCGAATCGCGAGCGAACCACCCGCTCCGAAAAGACAGAGACCGGAAATGAACACCTGCCTCGCAACGTTTCCCGTCCCGCTTCTGCGCTGGACATTGGCTTTAGCGGTGATGCTGGAGTCGTGCCAGTTTGTTTTTCCGCCCTGGCCGCTCATTCCTTTGCCAAGACGGGAGTGCGCTCTGGCTCCGGGCGCTCTTGGCGCGCGGAAATTGTCGCAGCCGCTCCATTCCTTATCCCATTCTCGATGCGCCCCGGCAGCTATCTATGGCTTGTGATTTTTGGGCTGGCTGCCCTCGTTCATCTATTACATGGCCAATTTGGCGTGGAAGGGCTCGTGGTCTACGCCGCCGCCGTGCCGGTCTGCACTCCGCACGCGGCCGGCGTGACGGCCGATGCGAGACCTGACCGAACATGACCGAAACTCAATGGATGGAACATTTTGAAAAAGGCACTTTGCCGAGCGGCTCATTTCATCATGCAGACCACGTCAAGATGGCCTTCTTGTACCTGCGGAGCTATCCGCCGCTCGAAGCTCTGGGCCGTTTTTCTTCTGCCCTGGGCCGATTCGCGGCAATGCGTGGCAAGCCAAATGCCTACAGCGAAACGATCACGTGGGCCTATCTTCTGCTCATTCGAGAACGCACGACTCGGGCAAATTCCCCGCAAACCTGGGAGGAATTCTCTGCGCTGAACGCAGACCTAACGCGATGGGAGGACAATATTCTGAAAAAATATTACCGCTCGGAGACGCTGGCCTCCGAACTGGCGAAGCGCGTCTTCCTTTTCCCCGACAGGCTATAGCCTGCCTCCGACCGGGCCTCAACTAATCCCGCAATATAAGTTGCACTTTCTACACGTATCGATTTATTCTCTGTGCCACGTATTAGAGCAAAGTAGCTCGCTCTCGTTTGGGCTTGGCAGGAGCCTGAAACGAGTTTGCGTCGAAGTCTCGCCGGCCCCGGTCCAAGGCGATCGAAGCTGGACAGAAAAGCTTCGAATTGCGCGCGTGGAGCGAGCGGACCGAGCGCCGCGTTACTTCAGAAAGTGACTCGATGAGTTGGCGGGATAGGATTTCAAGAAAAACGATCAACGATCGCGCCCTGCCGGCGGATGGCCAAAACGATTTGGAGCGCAATGCCCGCGGCCCGGTGTGGATGGAGACCGCGCTTCAAGACCTGCGATTCGCTTTGCGCACTCTGCGCAAGAGTCCTGCGTTCACAGCCACCGCAATCCTCACACTGGCGCTCGGCATCGGCGCGAACACGGCCATTTTTCAATTGCTCGACGCTATCCGTTTGCAAAGCCTTCCTGTAGCCGATCCCGCGTCACTTGTGCGGGTCGAAATCAAGGGAGGACTTCATGGTTTCGGTTGGAGCGACAACGAAACGGCGATTAGCACCGCGCTTTGGGAGCAAATTCGTAAGCAACGTGGCGGGTTTTCCGGATTTTTCGCATGGCGAAGGGGCCGGTATGCTATCGGCCGAGGTGGGCGGGAAAGGCTTGCCGAGGGCCTGTGGGTCAGCGGAGAGATGTTTCCAGTCCTCGGAATTGTTCCAGTGAGGGGCCGGCTGTTTACGCCGGAAGACGACCGGCCCGACTGCGGAACAGCCGGCGTGGTCATCAGCTATGGGCTGTGGCAGAGCGAGTTCGGCGGCAAGGACTCGGTGATTGGAAGCACAATTGTCATCTTCGACCGGCCGACCCAGGTGATCGGAGTGACGCCGCGAAGTTTTTTCGGGGTCGACGTTGGAAAGGAGTTCGAGGTTGCTCTCCCGGAATGCTCCCTTCCCTCATTCGTGCCCGGCGATGGCACCCTCATGAGACGCGACGTGTTCTGGCTGCAAATCATGGGACGTCTGAAACCGGGCTGGTCGCTGCAACAGGCATCGGCTCAGCTCGATGCCCTCAGCCCGGGCCTTTTCGAGACCACCGTGCCAAGCGGATACAGCGCTTCGCTGCTGGATTCCTACCGAAAGTTCAGGTTGGCTGCCTATCCGGGCAGAAACGGAATGGACTCGCCCGCCGGAACTTACGACACTTCACTGTGGCTGCTTTTAGGAACGACAGGATTGGTGCTGCTCATCGCGTGCGCGAATTTGGCAAACCTGATGCTCGCCAAGGCCAGCACACGAGAGAAAGAGATGGCTGTTCGCTTAGCCCTCGGAGCCAGCAGTGCGCGGGTGATGCAACAATTATTCTTGGAAAGTTTGGTTCTGGCCGCGGCGGGTTCTGTCTTGGGAATTGGCTTGGCCTCCTTCTTTAGCAGAACCGTGGTCAAGTTTCTCAACACGGAATCAGACCCCTTCTATCTGGCCATGAACAATGACTGGCGGGTTCTGTCCTTCACCGCTTTCATGGCGGTGTCCACGTGCTTACTGTTCGGCCTGGCCCCGGCTTTTCGCTCTTCCCGAACGGAACCGGGCTCCGTATTGAAATCAGGCGGCCGTGGCATGACTGTGGGACGCCGGCGATTCGCGTTCCAGCAAACTCTGGTCGTTTCGCAAATTGCCTTTTCGTTGGTATTGCTGGTTGGGGCGCTTTTATTTGTGCGAAGCTTCTGGAACTTGATGACGCTGAATCCGGGCTTTCGAGAAAGCGGAATTCTGCGCCTCTACTTGAACTTCAGGCGCCTCGATCTGCCTCCGGAACGATACGAACTCTTTAAACACGACCTCCTGGAACAAATTAGAACCATTCCGATGGTGGAATCCGCGGCTACCTCGACCCATGTTCCCCTGGATGGCAGCACTTGGTCGCTGGGAGTTCGTGTCGGCAGCACGGAAGGCAGCTCGAAGTTCTCCTGGATAAGTCCGCGCTATTTCCAGACCATGCAAATCCCGCTTATTGCCGGGCGCGACTTCACCGATCGCGACACCATGCAATCCCAGCCAGTCGTCATTGTGAACGAAACCTTCGTCCGCCAGTTCTTGGGGGAAGGCAATCCCTTGGGAAAAACCATTCGCACCACTGCGGAGCCGCACTACCCCGAAACGGAGTACGAGATTGTCGGCGTGACCAAGGATACAAAGTACGGTGCATTGCGCGAGCAAATTCCCCCGACCGCCTTCGTTCCGGCACAACAGATTACAGACAGATACTATTTCACGAACGTATTCATCCGGTTTTCATCGTCGCCATCCACGGTGATTTACGCGACGCGGGATAAGCTCAGCCAGCTTTACCCGGAAATGAAGATCGAATATTACGTTTTTCAGACGGAGGTTCTGAACGGACTTGTCCGCGAACGTTTGATGGCTCTGCTTTCCGGATTCTTCGGCGTGCTGGCGGCTCTGCTGGCAACGATCGGACTCTATGGAGTTATTTCCTACATCACTGCCATGCGCAGAAACGAGATCGGGATTCGCATGGCCCTCGGCGCAACCAGGCAGGATGTGGTGGAAATCGTGCTCCGGCAGACCCTGCTTCTTCTGGGACTGGGCGTCGGAATAGGATTGGTGCTGGCGGTTGCCGCCACAAGCGGGGCGCGGGCGCTGCTCTATGGACTGCGGCCGGGGGATCCCCTCAGCCTCGTCGCGGCTGCCGTCTTTCTCGCTTCCGTGGCGCTTGTTGCCAGCTATTGGCCTGCTTATCGAGCCACCAGGGTCGATCCCATGAAAGCGCTGCGCTACGAGTGAGACTCACTATTCATAACGCAAAGCTTCGACGGGATCGAGCCGCGAAGCCTTTACCGCAGGATACATTCCAAAAAACAGGCCGACGCTCATGGAAACCGTCACGGCCACGATAATCGACCATAACGGAACAGCCGACGGCAGGCGCGGTATAAAGAGATGGATGAGCAGGCTGATGCCTAGGCCCAGCAGAACTCCAATCACTCCGCCCGAGCCCGTCAGCACAATCGCTTCCGTCAAAAACTGCCAAATGACGTCGCGCCGTCTGGCACCGATGGCTTTGCGGACGCCGATTTCGCGCGTGCGCTGCGTCACGGACATCAACATGATGTTCATCACGCCGACGCCGCCTACGAGCAATCCGATCGAACTGACCACGGAAATCAGCAAAGCAACCGACGACGTGATCTGGCGGAATTGATCAGCAATCTCCTTGGCGCTGGAAACTCCAAAGTTGTCCGGCTTGTCGTAAGGCACTCTCCTCAGGCGGCGCAGGACGCCGCGAATCTCGTCCTCAGCTTCAGGCATCCGGCCTGGATAAGCGACAGCGCCAATCATGTTCTCGTCATCCATCGGCCGGTGTTTTTGGTATGTGCGGTAGGGAACGAGCAGGGCTTTATCGGCGGCTTGGTCCTTCACCAACTGTCCCTTGCGCGCTGCAAGCACGCCGATCACCTCGTACGAGACGCCGTCAACGAGTATCGGCTTGCCGAGGGGATCGTCCCCCGGATACAGCGCTTTGGCCAGATCCGGGCCGATGAGCGCCACGTCCGAGCGGTGCAAGTTCTCCGCCTCGGTGATGTATCTGCCGCGTTCTGCGCGGGAGTTAAACACCTCCTCATCCTCGGGCAGTATTCCGTGGTAGTCCACTCCAGCCACTTCCTTATCCTTGTAGCGCGCGGTCATAAGCGGGCGCCCATTCGGCGAGCCCTCTACCACTCGCGGCAGCAGCGCAGCTGACACCGCTTTAACGTCTGGGCAAAGTTCTCCTATCGCCTCGGAATCTTCCAGAGTTAGCGGTTTGCGAGACCGTTCTTCCGGAGTGAGTCTTCCCGACGTGTGAATACCAGGATCAAACTTGAAAACGAAAATCGTATCCGACCCGAAATCGCTCAGAAATGCGTTCACGTCGTTGTAGACGCCGACCAGCACCGCCACGACGGAAAGCAGTGCTGTAATCCCGATAACCACGCCGAGAACGGTGAGAAATGACCTCATTTTGTTCTCTCGCAGCGTCGTGAGAGCCATCTGTGCGTTTTCGCCGAGTGCCATTCTCATTGTGTTTCATTCACCCGCTAGATTTCCGTACGCAGCGCTTCGATCGGCTCGAGCATGGCCGCCTTTCGCGCCGGATAAACTCCAAAGAATATCCCCACCACCGCCGAAATGAGCTCAGCGATAATCACCGCGGAAATGGGCACGTGCATGGGAATCGATGTAGTGGCCATCGCGAGGCCGCAAATGCCGTACGCTAAAAGCACGCCGATGGCTCCCCCCATGGCCGCCATCACGCAAGCCTCGACCAAAAATTGCAGCAGGATGTCGTTGCGGCTGGCCCCCAGCGCCTTGCGAATCCCAATCTCTCGCGTCCGTTCCGTGACCGTGGCCAGCATCACGTTCATGATCACCACTCCTCCGATCACTAAAAAGACGGAGACCACTCCGACCATGGCGATTGCGATCACACCCGTGAGCTGTTTCCACAGACTCATCAGAGTCGCGGAGTCGATAATCCCAAAGGAATCGGTTTCATTAGGCCTCAGGTGCCGCCGCGCGCGCATCAATACTCGCGTCTCGTCCTGGGTTCGCTCCATCCAATCAGCGCCCCGCGCCTGAATGTTGATCCAAATTCCGCCGTACGCTCCATATATATTGATGTACGTCTCCACCGGGATATACGCGAAGTTGTCTTGCGATTGCCCAAGGATGGTGCCAATCGCCTTGGCAACGCCGACAACGATGAAAGGCCTCCCATCGATCATGATTTCATGTCCGACGGGATCGAGGCTTGGAAAGAGTTTGCTCGCCAGCTCCGATCCGATCATCGTCACCATCGATCGGCTGTTTTCATCCGCCTCGGTGATATACCGGCCGTCCGCCACCTCTTGCGCGTCGATGTCGCCCATACTCGCGGTTACGCCGCGGACGCTGGTGTCCTCGACTGTCAGAGTGCCCGCGCGGGCCTTCCCGGATGTCCTTACCTCCGCGCCCACACGCAACGGTAACTTCAGGTTGTCGCGCAATGCTTCATAGTCGTCCCAGGTGATGATTTTGTTCCGCCGCGTGGCTTTCACCAACTCTTCCATCTCCGTGATGATCGGGAAGCGCATCACCGTGAACGCATTCGAACCCAGATTGGCGACTTTGTTGGCAATGTATTGATTCACTCCGGAAATCAGCGCGATGATCACGATCAGAGTCGAGACGGAAAGAATAATCCCCAACAGCATGAGAAAGGAACGCAACTTATGCGCGCGCAGCGTCTCCAGCGCGACGCCGACCGGTTCTCGCAAAGGCACACGTCGCTTCATCCAAACGTCTCCTCACTCTTTCCTACGCTCCGAACAGCCGAAAAGTATCGGTCCCTGCCATCGCCAAATGAGCCTTGCCAGAACATACTCAGTTTCCAGAGTTCACTCCGCGCAGACTGCTAAGTGACTCACCCGCGGAGGCGAAGCCACGTCTGCACGACAAATTCCTCTCATCCGTAATCCGAATAGCCCGGCCGGCAAACGCGAGCTTCTATTTTTTTCCTGGTTCTCCGAGGCATGATGTTGCGCTCAATCTTACAGCCATATCGTGCAGGATGACACTAGCCTGTAGGGTTTCCTCGAATTCGGGTGAATTATGATAAGAAGGGGTCGCAAAAGAACACCAGCAGATGGTAAACAAGAGCGATCCTGTTCGCCCATCGACGAGGGAAAAACATGCCTGATGAAAACCGGGCGCATCTATCCGCTGGCATGTGGAGAATGATTTTCACTGACGCGCATTTCTGGGTCCCATCGATTGTCTTGCTGGCCGGCCTGGCCGTGCTGTATTGGATCCGCTGAGTCCAACTGTGGAATCCTCTGCCCCAAGAATGATTTCTCCATCCATTGAGTCCACTCGTCTCCGCAAACTGCAACTTGTGGGGATCCTATGCGGCTTCGGCGCAGGAGCTTGGCTGGGCGCTGCGGAGGCTCCCACCAAGCTTGTCAAATTAGGCGTGTCGCCTCTTGTCGTCTCGCTATTGATGGTGGTGGGTGTGTTCCTCGCACGCTGGAGCTTGCCCGCCCTCATCCGCGGCACAGGCCAAATGCGTGCCGACATCCGCCAAGCCCCCCATTTGATCGTCTGGGGAGTCCTCGCAGGCTGCCTTTGGGCCGTCGCCAACACGCTAACCATCTTTGCCATTCGCGATATCGGCCTCAGCATCGCCTTCCCTCTTTGGAACATCAATAGCCTGCTCGGCATCTTTTGGGGCTACCTTCTCTTCAACGAGTTGCGCGACGCCGGCAAAATCCGCTGGCTCACCGTCCTCGGCGGCGCTCTTCTCATGTTCGCTGGTGCAACGCTGCTCGCCGTCGCCTCCTCTGCGCAAAGCCCTGCCGGACACCCCTTGCGCGGAATCATTGCCGCCCTCGGCGCGGGCGCGCTTTGGGGCACCATGTATATTCCCTACCGCAAAGCCTACCTGACCGGAATGAATCCGCTCTCCTTCATCGCCTTCTTCACCATCGGCGAACTCGGCATGATGGCCGCCCTCGCCGTTGCTTATGGCGGCGGCCCCGCCGCGCTCTGGCGTCAGCTCATCGAAGTAAGAGAAGTCCTCTTCTGGCTCATGCTCGGAGGCTTCGTTTGGGTTATCGGCGATCTTTTTCAACAGTACGCTGCAAAATACATCGGCATCAGCCGCGGCATTCCTCTATCCAACACGAATCAGTTGTGGGGCCTGCTCTGGGGCATTCTGGTTTTTGGAGAATTGCACGGTCGCAGCGCGTCGCTGTACGCGCAGGTGATTGGCGGCTCTCTCTTGATGGCTGCGGGCGCGGGCGCCATCGCCCTGTCAAGTGTCACTGGCAAAGAACACGCCCGCTGGAAGCAGGCTGCCGAACGCGAAGGCCAGCGGTACGGCGTCGATGCCGACTACGTTCGAGCAGGCCTCTCGGGCATCGACGCCAACATTGCAGGCCGTCAGGCTGCGGCTCAGTCTGGAAGGACGTGGCTCGACTGGCTGCTGGTCATCGTCGCCACGGCCATCTTCTTCACGTTGGCCGTTTTCGCTCGAGCCCCGAATCTGGCATTAAACTGGCCTGCCCTCATAGCTCTCGCTGCCGTCATGCTCATTTTCCTCTTCGCCTGCGGACTCGCCCTATGGCGTATCACCCGCTTCAACTGATTCGCACTTCGTATTTCCTGTAAATTCCCGCACACAGCAAATCAAACGGTAAGTAGCAAAGCCTGAGTAGGTTTTTTGGGCGTGACAGTGCCGCTCGGTCAAGGGCAGAAGCGATATCCTCGTCCTGGGGGCACCCGTAAAGAAGGTTACAACTATCTACGCCACCCTTTTAAGCCTTTACGTAGGTTCGCCTGGAGGGCTCAGTGCAAATATGTGCTGCAAATTCCCTATCGCGCAGCCGTTTATAATTCTCCAACATCTCCTGGAGCGAGTTGCCCGTGGGTGGCCCCGAAGCTTTGAATACCCATACGCATTCAGAGCATCGCCAGCCGTGAAAATGCCGGTCTTCAATCCATATTAGTGTCCGGCGTGTTGTCCCCATGGGACGCCTCGCGACGTGTGAGTAGTTGGCAATCTCGGGCATTAATTTGTCCTTTCCAGCAGGTTTGCCTTAAGTTTGTCTCGAATGAACCAGGAAAAAACGAGAGTCGCATTCTTCGTATCGATAAGGTCGAATCAACAAGAAGGCCAGAAGGTACTTAACAATTGTACCTTTAGTTGCCCTGCGGAGCTGCTCACTCTGAAAGTCGGAGTACCAAATCAACACCGCTGCCCTCTCCAAAATTCGAGCAAAAGACAACTCAGATGGCAGTCCAGAACGTCGCAGGAACTTCATCCCATCACTCTCTTCCGACCTCTAAACTCGCAGCATGGAGCGTGCTTTTCCATCGGGTAAATCCTGTAAAATCCTTGGGGGCGCTTACCTCTGTGGGGAGCGCGGCGGAGGGGACGCCGCAAGACGGTTTAGTCCAAACGGTCTTGTTGGATAGCTTCGAGATTATTGTAGCGAAAGCGGTTTATCACCCGGCCGCGCTTCCGAAAAATCCCGCCGGAAACATGCCTAAGTCACTGTTTCTGCGTCCACCTGGAAGCGGGCACTTGCCGTTCCGAAGACGGCGGTTCTTGCAACTTGGCTGTTGCAGGTACCGTGCTAGGCCATCAAAAACGTCTCTGCGATTCAGCGCGCTTCCGAGAATCCCCCGATACTCTCCATGGTCGCCACTAGATCTGGATCGAGACGACTCTTGTCCACGCAGGCATGAGCACCTGCCTCGAGCGCGCTTGGCAATAACTGAATCGGGTCATGTTGGCTAATCACTACGATCTTGGCTCCCGGCACTTCTTGTCGAAGATGACGAGCTACCTCAAGTCCGTTTAGGCCCGGCATGCTTATATCGAGGAGGATAAGGTCGGGCAGAAGTTCTCGTGCTTTGCGAAGCGCTTCTGCGCCATCCCTGGCTTCCCCGCAGACTTCCCATTTCCTCACGGAAGATAATATTCTCACGACGCCGCGCCGAACAATGTCGCTATCATCTGCAATGAGAATGCGCATGGTCGGCACGCCTGTGTCCATCCAGAGAGCCTTATCCACCAGCTCTCGCCGGTTGGAATACACCCCCGCGTTCTAAAGGAGCACTCATCGGGGCCGGGAACGTAATCGCGATTTTCGTGCCCCTCCCAACATCCGATTGAATATCCAAAGCGCCTCTAAAATGGCGGACACGCTCACGCATTCCCGTGATTCCTACGCCCGAACGCTGCGATTGAATCCCGGCCAGCTTTTCGGCGGCTATACCGATCCCCTCATCCTGAATCTGTAGGACGATGCTCTCGGCTGTGCGTGAAAGCCGAATCGCCGCAGTTTTGCTGCCGGAATGGCGATGAATGTTCGTCAAGCATTCCTGCACGATGCGAAACACCGCCACTTCGATCTCGGCGGGAAGCCTGCCGAAGTTTTCAGAGATGTTAAGCTCGATATTTAGGCCGCTTCGTTCCGTCAGACCCTGCATATACCAGCGAATCGCTTCCGATAAGCCATTTTCATCCAATAGCGGGGGATGCAGCAGGTAAGACATCGTCCGTATCTCTTTGCTCAGCTGCTGAACCAGTTCCCCGCTCTCTTCCACAGCTTTGCCGAGCAGTGGGTTTTGCCTGGCGTGTTGAGCGATATTGCCAAGGTTCATGCTTAATGCCGTTACGATTTGACCCGCGCTGTCGTGCAGCTCGCGCGCAATACGTCGTCGTTCATCATCCTGGGTTTGCAGTAAACGCTTCGACAGTTCTCGAAGCTGTTCGGACTGTCGGAGGACTTCTGTATTTCGCTGCTCAAGTTCTTGGGTCCGAACGCACACTTGGGTCTCGAGCCCATCGGCCAGCGAGCGGAGCCGTTCCTCGTTTTCGCGCAGCGCTCGCTCGGCCCGCTTTTGTTGGGTAATGTCCCGTGCCACTTTCGAAGCCCCAACCACGCGGCCTTCAAAATCTCTCACCGGCGAAACGGTAAGGGAAATATCCAACTCCGTGCCGTCTCTGTGCAGGCGCACAGTTTCGAAATGCACCATTCGCTCGCCGCGTTTGAGATGCTCGATGATCTTTGTTTCTTCCGCGCGCCGATCACTCGGAATGATAAGGGTGATGTGCTGTCCAACAGCTTCTTCAGCTGTGTAGCCAAACAAGCGCTCTGCGCTCTGATTCCAGCTAGTGATAATGCCATCGAGCGTCTTGCTGATGATCGCGTCATCCGAGGAATCCACAATAGCAGCCAGCAAATTTGTTTCTCGTCCAGCCCTGTTTCGCAACGACGCCAATTCATCCAGGAGCGCTTGGCTTACCTTGTCAGAGGTGGCCTCTGGATCGTTAAAGATGCATTCGGCGAGTGCTTCGTGTGTAGCCAAGAGCTGTTTTATGTCGTCTTCGAAAGTCAGCTCACGATGCACCTTGGTCCAATAGTGCGCGGTCCGAACGAACGCCAGGAATACGATAAGGCCCTGTAACCGGGGCCCTCCCAGCATAACCTTCAGTACGTCATGGCAAGCCGCCGCGTCCGGCGTTTGCAAAAAAACATGACCGGCACACGCAAAAATTGCCTCTTCCATATCCGAACCGGCACTCGGCAATTCGCCGAGAGGTCCATGCGAGGCCGCGCACAACGAAAACCACCGTTCCAAGTCCTGTCCGCGGGGGAATGGACGCCGCAGGAGCCGGATGATTTCTTCGACCGTCTGAACGGGAGATTTCAAATCGCCAGAGGGGCGCCCCAGCCCGGCCAGAAAGCCCGCGTGCCGTGCAATGCAGTAGCGAACTTCACAGAACCGTGAGAGATGAACGAATAAACGCTCTTTGAACAGAGATGGAAGAGGAATGTCCAGGTACGCGGCTTGAGCAAATCCCCAGAGTTTCGCGGTCACCGCTGGAGATTTGGCGGTGAGCCGGAAGAAGTTCGGCAGCAGGCCGAACCGCTTTTCCACCTCGACTTCCAGATCAGCGGCTTCCGGTAGACGGAAGTCGCCGCCGCCCTCTGAGGTCAACTCGGCCCCTTTGGTGTCCAAATTCCCTCCAAGGTTCTGACACCCGATTACTCGGTCAATTGTAGAAAGTAAATCCTGAGCGAGATCAACCTTGGCAACATGCGCCGCAGCGCCCACTTCCCGAGCTTGGCAAGAAAATATTGCGGGGTCGTTCTGACTGAAAAGGATGACTTGGGATTCAGGAACGTCTTGTCGAATGGTTCTCGTCGCCTCGAGTCCGTTCATTCGAGGCATCGAAATGTCCATGAGCACAACGTCCGGTCGGAGGGCCTTCGCTTTCTCAACAGCGTCGAGCCCGTCCACAGCTTCACCACAGAAGTGCCAACCCGTCCGTGATGAGACCAATGAACGCAGGCCGCGCCTGACTAATTCATGGTCATCGACGAGAAGGATACGCAACGGACTCAAGGGTCCCCACCGGTCCCAAAAAAGATCCGAACCTCGAAAGCTTTAGCGGGACATCTTCCATTACGACATCCTGTATTACTGTTCAATCTTGCACACTTTTGAGAATCCCCTGCGCACCATCTATGACTGAATGCGACGCTTCTCGAAATAACATCCTGTGACTGGTGAGGAGCCGCGCCTCGACTCGCTCCGACGATTTTGATTTTGTCTTTTCTTCTCGGGGATACCCCACCGTCTCGTTTTTGGTTTTTGAAAGGGTGGGTCACCCTCGTCTCTTCATCCCACTGTGAATTACGAAAGCGGTATCCTCTCCTCGCGCCTCTTCTTCAAGTTGAAAAATCGGAAGAATCCAATGTGCCACCCGCGAGCAGCAGCGGCTCAACGATGAATCTCCATTCGTTGATCCATCGCATGATCGCCTAATAACAAGAGTGTTCCAAATGGGATAGATTTACGATAGCGTCTTATCGGACTATTTTCGGGTGAAAAAGAAGGAATTGAGCACGAAAGCGTCGTCCCCAGTCCCTTGCCCTACGTGCGGTGTCTCTGCAGGGCAGCGTTGCTTGCTCCACTCAGGTGCCCTGCGCTCAGAACCACACGTCAACCGGAAGCTTACGGCGATTGAGGCCATAGAAACGCGGCATGCAGTATCCCAGCAGAATCGGAGGCCCTATCTACCCATGAGGTCTAAGATAGAGGCCCCACCCAAAATTTCATTCGACTTGAGCGGAGTGGTCACCCTGAATGAGAGCTTCGCACCTGGAGGGACTATTTTCTCTCAAGGTGATGCCGCCGAAACGCTCATGTACATTCAAGCAGGCCGCGTGAAACTCTCGGTGGCCTCCAAACCTGACAAAGAGGCAATTGTCGCCATTCTGGAGCCCGGTGAATTTCTTGGTGAAGCGTGCGTTGGAAATCGGAATACTCGTATGGGGACCGCCACAGCGATTGCTTCCACGGCTCTACAAGTCATTGAAAGGAATGAGATGGTTCGAGCGCTCCAAGCTGACTATGCGCTCTCCTACGCCTTTCTGTCTTATTTGATTTCGCGTAATATCCGGCTGGAGGAGGATTTAGTTGACCAGGTTTCTCACTCCAGCGAGAGACGACTCGCCCGCGCACTTCTCCTGCTCGAAGGGAAGGGGAATCAGCGCAAGCTGCACAGATTTGCAGGAATATCGCAAAGAACCTTGGCAACGATGATCGGCACGACACGCGCGCGCGTCAATTTCTTTATGAATAAGTTCAGAAAGCGCGGCTTCATCAAATACCATGGCCCTCTCGACGCACACGGGGGGATACACATTAACACCTCACAACTAGCTAAAGCTTTCTTCAAATAGCTTTCAGTTGGCGCACCTTGGCGGGCTGAGAGTCTTGAACGTCGCTTCAATATCCTCCCTGAATGGCTACCGTGGATGACCGCCGGAATCACACAACATTTGGTCCGCGAGTGACTGGCTAGTGGGGATTCTCTCTGGCCCTCGGGTGTTCGGCACAGACATGAGATGCGAACTCATAGTCCCGCTGCTGTTCGAAACTAGTCTTCATATCGTTAATAGACTCGCCAGCGAGCGGCCATGAAGGATTGAACACCCAAACACATTCGCTGCACGCCCACCCCCGAAAATTCTGGCTTTCGACCCAGACCAGTTTGCGATGCATCGGCCCCCTCGAGTTTTGAATTCAAGTGGTCTGGAGATTACCGATGGCGAAGATCTGTTGTCTGTGGGGTATCCAACACTGGCAGGAATTGCTATCTCAATCCGAGGTCATCCTCGAACTGTTGAATGACGCCGTAACACTCACAGGCGGAGTTCTGAAGTTTCCTGCGGTTCACTATCTTCACTGCACCGCGCACGTATTCTATGATTCCTCTTTTCTGCAGTACCGATGCTGCCAAGCTAACCGTGGATCGATCGGTACCCATCATGGTCGCAATGAAATCGTGGGTGATCGGAAGTAGACCCAATTTCACCCTATCCTGAGTCATCAGCAGCCACCGCGAGAGACGCTGCTGAATATCGTGCAACCGATTGCACGCAGCGGTCTGCGCGACTTGCATCCCTTGAAGCCCCGTATGCCTGTTCAATATCACCTGTAACTGCGGAGCCGACCGCAGAATGCGTTCCAGCGCGTTTCCCATCATTCGGAAGCCATCGCCAGCGATTTGGATGACTTCACGTACTGAACTTCTGCTCAAGCCGATTGCCAATCCTGCCCCAACATAACCCTCGTTACCGACTACACCCACTTCCACGGTTCGGCCATCTTTGGTTACCACAACCTGAGAAACCATTCCTCGGTTCGGGAAATAGGCGAACTCGATCTTTTGTGACGGCTCGTGAAGGCTGAGATGATGCGGCAGGTCGATATACGTCAAGTCAGAACGCATCAACTCGTATTCATTGTCGGGCGTTGCTAAGAGTACTTTGTTCCTTACTTGTTTTCCCTCGCTATTGGTCCGTTGGCCCGCTGATACCATTCGAAGGCTTTTTTGACTCATCTCAATCCTGAACGGCACCGCCGTACTTTTCATTCACTGTCTGAAACTGCCTGGTCTGAGATTGCATATCAATTTAGCCACGAAAGCGTCTAACAATCTGTGCAAAATGAGATACCGTTCAAGGCCGAAGCGTAGCGGGCCATGGCTGATTGGATGACGTTGTCGGCTCCTTCGACCGAGTACACTTGGTAGCTGTTCGACGGCCAAGGCTCGGAAAAAGGAGCCGAGCAATGTTGATCATGGGATGTGATTTTCACACTCGCTATGAGCAGATTGCCATGGCCAGAGAACAAACCGACGGGTTGCCCAGGCGTTTAGGAGGGTGCCCCACACGTCGGTTTTATGTGCCGGGCTTTTGACTCTTCCACACATTTCCAATCTCTCACCAAACTCCCAAATTCCCGCCAACTCATTCAAACCCCTCGGCTTCCGCCCGTATCATTCGAATGCTAATCATTAATTAATAGTCCTTGACAGTAACAATAGACCATGCTACCCTCCTTCATGTTCTCCTCACCCTCCAACTCACCGACAAGCGCGCCGCGTCCTCGACTTTCCAGTTCTTTCGCAACCCCTTTAGAATCATGGTCTGCAAAATCGCCCGCAGATGCTCATTCCGAACAACGTACAGAAACTCTAACTCCTTTAGAAGCAACGTTTACAAAAAACCGGGGGTGGAGGGTGCTTTTTGCTATCCAGATTCTCTGAGGAGGCCAACTGAATCCGTACATCCTCGAACATGCTAAAATGAATCCGTACTTAGGGGGCGACTCGGTTTCGACGGAAGCTGTCGCGGCCCGAAGGCATGCCGGGACCCACCTGCCCGTAACTTGGTGGAAACTAGAAATGCCAACAACAACTTGGCACTTGCTGCTTAATTAATTAAGCGCACGCTTCCCCGGGCTTCGCTCATGGGCCCGGCAAGAGGCGTCACACAGTGAGCTGGCCTGGGCCTTTCGGTCCGCAAGGCTCGGGCGAGAACCATCGGACTAGCTGGTTGCGTTTCTTGCTCATTCTGAGCGCCGCCGGTGAACGCGCGATCAGCCCGCAAGGGCCGGGTCGCACACCGAATTGAGATAAGCATGTAGGCTTCGTGTCGTAGCGCTTTTCGGACGGGGGTTCGACTCCCCCCGCCTCCACCATTCGGTCTAGCGCCGCCGCGATCCGTATTTTATTCGCGCGCTCTCGGGCAAGTTGCCATGTTTCACTGCAAATTCGTTTCGTCAAATTATCCCGCCTCGGACTCTTCCGGCTATGCGAACAATTCGCGACAGGCCTTCAGAAACATGGGCTTGCGAAACTGTTTGTGTCCCTGGAAGCTGCTTGCGCATCCAAAATTAAGTCCGCGGGCAATCGGCAGCATTCCGACTTAATCAAACAGCGCATTACGCGCTGGGCCGCGCAGGCCGCGGGATTCGCAGCCATCGCAGCCGTCCGCAAGATTTCGGGACAAGGAGGCTCTCGTGAGGATCCGTTTCAGACCTGGGTGCGCAATCCTGTTCGCGGGATTTTTCGTCTGCGGAGTAGCAACCTGCTTTGCGCAGAGCGGAGCGTCTTCGAGCGCACGCACTCCGGGCCAGCCCATTCCCGGCACAGAAGGCGTCAGTCCGTTCTCGGGAAGTGTGCCGTCAAAGCTCGTCCCCGGAGTAGTGCCGCTCTCGCTGCAGGAAGCGATTGATCGCGGCCTGAAACAAAATCTCGGCCTGCTGATCTCAAACGCGGAGATTAGCGCCGCACGCGGAGAACGCTGGGAACAACTGAGTGCGCTCTTGCCGCGCGTGATGGCATCGCCGGCGATTACCGATTCGGAAATCAACCTCGCGGAGGGGGGCATTCGGAGGCTGCTGGGATTCGCTGTACCTCCGTCCGACGGTCCGTTTTCGTATTTCGATGCGCGGGTTTCCGTGAATCAGTCGCTGTTCAATTGGAAATCGATCAACGACACGCGAGCAGCGAACCAGAGCTTGAAGTCCGCGGAGTACAGCTTCAAAAACGCACGGGATCTCGTGGTGCTCGCCGTGGGCTACACATACTTGCAGGCCATCGCGGACGAAGCACGGATCGAAACCGCGGAAGCGCAAGTCAAGACGGCGCAGGCACTACTCGATCAGGCAACGTCACAAGTGAACGCCGGCACATCGCCGGAGATCGACAGCCTGCGCGCGAGGGTCGAGCTGCAAACGCGCCAACAACAGTTGATCCAGGCGAAAAATAATCTCTCGATTCAGAAACTGACGATTGCGCGCGTGGTTGGATTCGCTCCCGGGCAAGAGTTTGAGTTGACGGATAAGTCGCCGTATCAGCCCTTCGATGGAATGACGCTCGAGGAGGCCCTCAAGCGCGCACTTGCTTCGCGCTCGGACTACCAAGCCGCGCTGAGCAACGTGCGGGCGGCGGAATTCGCGCGCAAGGCCGCGGGAGCTGGCTACCTACCCTCGCTCTCGTTCAATGCGGACTATGGAACGGGCGGCGGGCATCCTTCGACGGCGACGCAAGTCTTCGACGTGCGCGGGACGCTTTCGATTCCTATTTTTCAAGGAGGCAGCGTTCACGGTGACGTTTTGCAGGCCGATGCGAGACTCGAGCAGACCCGCGAGCGCCTGGACAATTTGCGCGCGCAGATTGATTCCGACGTGCGCACGGCGCTGCTGAACCTGGAGTCATCGGCGGAGCAGGTTGCGGTGGCGCGCAGTAACATTGATCTTGCCGAAGAAACCCTGGCTCAATCGCGCGACCGTTTCAGCGCTGGCGTGACGGACACGGTGGAAGTGGTGCAATCGCAGGAAGTGGTTGCGAGCGCTCACGAACAGTACATTTCGAGTCTCTATAGCTACAATCTTGCAAAAATCTCTCTCGCCCGCGCCCTCGGAGTCGCAGAAGCGGGCGTGAAAGAATTTTTCAAAGGACAATAAAATGGCGGAAGAAAACCCACCCAAACCGGCAGCACAGTCAGAAACTGAACCGCAGATCGATACATCGCCGCTTAAGGACACGGTCTATTCGCCGCCCTCGTACCGCAATCCCAAGAAGCGCAAGACCTTTCTGATCGTGGCTGTCGTCGTTGTGGTGCTCGTTGCCAGCGTGCTCTTGTGGCGCTACCTCAGCAGCTATGAATCGACCGACGACGCGCAGGCCGACGTTCACCTTTATCCGGTGAGCGCGCGGATTTCTGGCTACGTGACAAGAGTGAGCGTGGACGACAACCAATGGGTGCAGAAAGGCGACGTCCTCGTTGAAATCGATCCTAAGGATTACCAAGTCGCTGTCGCGCAAGCGCAGGCAAATCTGGCCAACGCCGAAGCGACGGCGCAATCGCTGAATATCACCGTGCCGATTACGTCGGTGAACAGTTCGAGCCAGTTGAAGTCCACGTCCTCGGACATCGTGAATGCCAGTGCTGGAATCACTGCCTCTCAACGGCAGCTCACCGCGGCACACGCGCAACTTGAAGAGGCCGAGGCCAACGATGTGAAGGCCCAGGACGATCTTCACCGCTACAAGTTGCTGGTGGACAAACGCGAAGTGGCCGAACAGGTTTACGATCAAGCTTTAGCTGCCGCCAGATCCAGCACTGCCGCGGTCTCCGCAGCCCGCGCCAATGAATCCGCAGCCGAGCAGTTCGTTCAACAGGCGCAGAGCCGGTTGGTGCAAGCGGACGCCAACCACCAATATGCGGAGACTGGGCCGCAGCAAGTGTCGTCCAGCCGGGCGCGCGCGCGTGCGGCGATCGCCGACGTTGAGCAAAAGCGCGCGGCGCTCGAGCAAGCGCAATTGAACCTGCAATACACCAAGATTGTCGCGCCCGTCTCGGGCGAAGTGAACAAGACGGTGGTCGTAGGGCTGAACGTGCAAGCGGGACAGCAACTTCTTACCGTCGTACCTCTCGATGAAGTGTGGATCACCGCCAATTTCAAAGAGACGCAGCTCAAATACATGCGCGTTGGACAAAAAGCGGAGATCCATGTGGACTCGACAGGCCAGAAGTTCAAAGGCCACGTCGACAGCATCGCGGGCGCAACGGGGCCGCTTTTCAGTCTGCTTCCGCCCGAAAATGCCACCGGCAACTACGTGAAAATCGTGCAAAGAGTCCCGGTAAAAATCATTCTCGAACCGGGTGAAAATCGCGAACATCAACTTCGTCCTGGCATGAACGTCGTGCCTGACGTGTACCTCAAATGAGTTCCGCTGCGCTCACGATGGACCAGGACGTTTGGCGGCCCAGATACAACCCTTGGCTAATTGCCGTGGTTGTGGCCTTGGCGGCGTTCATGGAGGTGCTGGACACCAGCATCGCCAACGTCGCGCTGCCGTACATGGCCGGAAACCTCGGCGCGAGCAACGACCAGAGCACTTGGGTGCTGACTTCCTATTTGGTCTCGAACGCGATCATCCTGCCAATCAGCGGCTGGCTCGCCGGCGCGGTTGGACGGAAGCGATTCTTCATGAGCTGCCTGGCTGTCTTTACTGTGAGTTCCCTGCTCTGCGGCTTGGCCCCCAGTCTCGCGGTTCTGCTTCTCTTCCGGGTGCTGCAGGGCGCGGGCGGCGGCGGGCTGCAGCCGATGGCTCAGGCGATTCTTGCGGATACGTTTCCGCCGCAGCAGCGTGGCTTGGCGTTTGCGCTCTATGGCATTACGGCCATTATGGCGCCGACGATAGGCCCGACTCTCGGCGGATGGATCACGTTCAATTATTCCTGGCGCTGGATTTTTTTTATCAACATCCCGGTCGGTTTGGCCACATGGCTTCTCGTCCGGCACTTTGTCGAGGACCCGCCTTACCTGAACCGTCTCAAAAGGGCCGGCGTCAAATTGGACTATATTGGCATCGCTCTGCTGGCTCTCGGTATCGGGGCATTGCAGATTTTGCTCGATAAAGGCCAGGAGGATGACTGGTTTGGGTCGCACTTCATCACGACCCTCGTTGTCGTCGCCACGGTCTGCCTGATCTCTCTCGTCATTTGGGAATGGTTTCAAAAGGCTCCTATCATCGACGTGCGCATGTTCAAGAGCTTCAACTTTGCAAGCTCGAATTTGATGATGTTCACGCTGGGGATCTTGTTGTTCAGCAGCTTGGTCCTCATGCCGCAATTTCTTCAGACGCTTCTCGGGTACACCTCTGAACTTGCAGGGCTTGCTCTTTCGGCAGGCGGCCTGGTCTTACTCTTCGAGATGCCCATCATGGGCAAGCTAACGACAAAAATCCAGGCGCGCTATCTGATCGCCATCGGTTGGCTGGCATTAGCTATCGCCATGTACTACTCCACAAAACGGATCGACTTGCAGATTAGCTTTGTCGCCGCTACTTGGTTGCGCATCGCCCAAGTCATTGGTTTGGGCTTCCTCTTCGTGCCGATCACGCTGGTCGCTTATATCGGCATTGCGCCGGAAAAAAATAACGCTGTAGCGGGAATCGTCAATTTTATGCGCAATATGGGAAGCAGCGTGGGAACCTCGATAGTTACGACCTTGATTGCGCGCCGGGCCCAATTACATCAGGCCAGGCTCGTGGAGTACGCCCGGCCAGACAATCCTAATTTTCAGAATGCGGCCAACGGCCTTACGCAACAGATCGTACGCTCGGGTCTCAGCACACATGATGCGCAACTGCGGGCCTACGCCAGGATTTACGAAGGGGTGCAAGCGCAGTCGGCAACGCTCGCGTATATCGATACGTTCATGGTGCTTGCCGTGGGTTCGGCGATCATGTTCTTTCTGGCTTTCGCTTTGAAGAAGAATGATCCCGGCGGCGGTGCGGTGGTAGTCGAGTGAGCGAAGTGGAATACTATGCGGTAGCTGCACGCGGAGAGTCTTGCGGGCGTCGGAGGTTCCCATGATCAAAATTCTTACCATCGAGCGCGAGTACGGAAGCGGGGGCGGGGAAATCGCCAGACTGCTCTCGAAACAACTGGGCTGGAAACTCTGGGATGAGTTGCTGACGGAAGAAATCGCCCGGCTGGCGAATTGCCCAAAGGCCATCGTCGAGGTTCGCGAGGAAAAAACCGATCCTCTCTATTACCGTCTCTTCAAATCCTTTTTGCGCGGGAGTTATGAAGGCAGCCTGAACGCTCACAAGCTCAATGTCGTGGACAGCGAGAGCATCCTGAAGTTCACCGAGCGCGTGGTCCTCCACGCCGCTAAAACCGGCCATTCTGTTATAGTCGGCAGAGGCTCCCAGCATTTTCTCAGAAATCGCCCGGACGCTATGCGCGTCTTCCTGTATGCACCTCGCGAAGATAAAGTCCGCCGCCTCCTGGTTCGCGGCAAAACGGAAAAGGAAGCTCAGGATCGCGTCGATTCCGTCGATCAAGAGCGCGCCGATTTC
Source organism: uncultured Acidobacteriota bacterium (assembly GCA_963718945.1). GTDB lineage: Bacteria > Acidobacteriota > Terriglobia > Acidiferrales > UBA7541 > Acidiferrum. The sequence goes on from CAVRAJ010000010.1 coordinate 34,060, forward strand.
ATCCGCAAGTATTTCCACGTCGAATGGCCGGACCGCGACGTCTACCAGGCCATGATCAATACCTCCGTCGGAGACGATGCCGTCGCGCGCATGATTCTCGACTTGATGAAAGCGCTCGACGCTCCCGTGCCTGCGCAGACCCTCGAGCAATAGCTTTTGCCTCGCCTGGGACCGCTGTTGCTCCCGAAGAAACCTCGTCTTCGATAGTTCCAACCTTCTTCCCCTCGTCTGCTTCAAAATAGAGTGAGCCTTTGGGGGACGGCTTCCCACCCTGCCCTAACCGCGCCCTTCGGCTCGGCTTTTCAACTCTCAATTTCGCTCGAAAGGATCACTTCCTATGAAACGCCTGCTCTTGTTCAGCTTGGGACTGCTTGTCTTCGCCCTACCATCGCGCGCCCAGTCGGTTGATGCTTCCGTCGGCTATTCTTACTTCCACTTGGGCGGAGGCGCAGACCTCAACCAAAATGGCATCAGCGGCTCGGTCGCCTACAAACCCATCCCGTACCTGGGTATCGTCGGCGACATTGGCGCCTACCACGCCTCACCCGGCGGCGTTTCCTTCAATACCTACACGTTTCTCTTCGGCCCGCGCGTCATCCTGCACAACCCAACGCATATCACTCCTTTTATTCAGTTCCTCGCAGGTGACGGGCACTTCAGCGTGGGAAACGGCGGCGGTTCCTCGAACAATTTCGCTTATAGCGTTGGCGGCGGGGTTGACTTGGGTGTTCTGCCGCATCTGGCTTTGCGGCCGCAACTCGACTACATCGGCTTCCACAACTCCGGCGGCACGGCCAATAACACCCGCATCTCGGTCAGCGCCGTCGTCCATTTCTGAGGCCGCCGCCGGGAACTGACGCGGAGCTTCGCCGCGCCTCCGACCCATAACTTTATTGCTCGCCTCCACCAGCGGGCTATGCCGGTCCATGCCAAAATGGTCCTCGGCGTAAATCCGTTCATCGATGTCATTCAAGTCATTGACGCCGTTCTTCGCTCTTATTAGCAGGGTCGCAGCAGGCAAAAGGGTTTCCTAACTGGAAGCCCTTTTGGTTTTGCAGGCCGGATCTGGCCTTCGTGTGATCTGGGTTCAATCACGTGCGAACGGAAAATGAAATATGAAATTAGGCGGCGAAAGTGTCCGAAAAGAGACATCCCTCCGTCAACTTTTTGCCTAATCTAATATGTGCGCGATGTCTCTTGCATTCCACGGGAAATCGGCACGCTTCGAAACCACGAGACCTCACATGTTCTCGCCTCAGCCGCAAGGAGATGAACACATGCTCGGCGTATTCGCCGCGTTTCTGGTTGTTACTTGGCTGCTTGCATTTTGCGCGTTTCACGTAACCACCGGTTTCATCTAGATTGCTTCGTTGCGGGCGTCCTCTTATTTGTGATGCATTTCGCGAGACGCTCCACAGCAACCGCCTAGAACGCCGGCCCCCCCTGCCCCAGTGAGAAACAGCTACGAATGCGGGAATCCGGCTCTACTTAATTTTTCTGAGAGTTCAAAAGGAGGAATGGAAATGAACGGAAGTTTTCTTAAAGTACCGCGATTGTTTTTGCCTCTCGGTTCGCTGGTTTTTTGCGCAGCCCTGATGGCCGCTCCCATCCCGCAGTTTCAGGATAGCCAGCAGACGCCGGCCGACAACACGAAGCAAAATAAGGATCAGACAAGCCCCACCGCGGATCAACAGAAGATGAATCCCGCGGACCGCTCCATCACACAGCAAATCCGAAAAGCAATCCATCTGGATAAGAGTCTCTCCACATACGCGCACAACATCAAAATCATCACCCAGGACGGCAAAGTTACGCTCCGAGGACCAGTGCGGTCTGAAGAAGAGAAAAGCAATCTGCAAGCGAAAGCAGTCGCAGTGGCTGGAGAAGATAACGTAACCAATCAACTTGAAATTGCACCTTCGAATTAACCGGCCAGATATCGAATTGCGTGTAAAACAAAGGAGAAATACAAATGTCATCTAAAAAAGTAGGAGTATTTGGAATTTATTCGACCCGCGTGGCTGTCGAAAACGCCACGGACGCGCTCGTCAAAGCCGGCTTTCCAGTTTCGGACGTCTCCGTGCTCTTGCCAGAGAGCCTCGGCGTGCCCAAGGAGATGGGAACCGAAAAGAATTCGAAAGCGCCTGAAGGCGCAGTAGCCGGCGTCACGGCTGGCGGCGTCATTGGCGGAACTCTCGGAGTCCTTATGGGCGTGGGTCTTTTGGCTATCCCCGGTCTCGGGCCATTCATCGCTGCAGGTCCGATTATGGCGGGTTTGGCTGGTTTGGGTGTTGGTGGCACAGTCGGCGGATTCGCCGGTGCCTTGATCGGCATGGGTATCCCCGAATTCGAAGCCAAGCGCTACGAAGGCCGCCTGAAAAAGGGCGGAATTCTCCTCTCCGTGCATTGCGATACGGCAGGGCAAATCACGCGTGCCAAGGAAGTTCTGAAGGCCACTGGTGCGGAGGACGTTTCCTCCACGGGCGAAGCCTCTGTCGATTCCAAACAACCGGATCGCGAACTCGCCGCTAAGGGAACCCACGGCTCCTACTAATTCAAACGGAGGAAGTCCGATCAGGGCTTCCTCCGTTTCTTCTTAAAAGCAAGTCCGGGACTTTGCAGGTTGGCTGGCTGGCGGCGTAGGGAAACTGAACGCAGAAATTTCGCCTTCAGCCCAGGAGGCAACAAAGTGAAGCCAAGCATCAAGAATGAAATCGCAGGAAAGGTTCACGAAGTAAAGGGCAAGATCAAGGAAAAGGCGGGCGAACTTACGAACGATCCCGACCTGGAAGGCAAAGGCATCGGCGAAAAGATCGCCGGCAAGATTCAAAACAAAATAGGCCGCGCGCAGAAAGTTCTCGGCAAATAGTCCACTCTCCTTCCAGTACGATCGCCGGCTGTTTGGTGGTTGTGAAAGCAAGTTGCAACAGCGCCTAGAAACGAATCGAGGAAACAGCGGTTTGAAAATTGTCACAAAGGACGGATCCGATGAAACACAATAAATGGTCCAACAAATACACCACATTTGCCGTAGGGATAGGAGTGGGCGCAGTTCTTGCCCTGCTCTTCGCGCCCTCCTCGGGAGAGGACACGCGCGACTACATCTCTAACACCGTGAAAAAAGGCATAGATGACGCGGCGTCAACAGGGAAGCGCTGGAAGCGCCGCGCCCAAGAGACCGTGGACGACGTGAAAGCCACAGTAGCCGGTGCGGTCGAAGCCGGCCAGGAAGCCTACCACACTGTCAGAGACGCCTGACTTTTGGTCTCGTGACACTGTGTGGAAGACCCGCGAACCTGTCGGAGTCTGCTTGCATCTAAGAATTGAAGGAGGCTAGCCTTGAAAACTGATAAAGAAGAAACCACGCACCAAACCACAGGTCAAATCTCACGCGATGGTTTGATTGACCTGCTGAATGAAGATCTTGCAGGCGAGTACCAGGCCATCATCTCCTACGTCGTGTATTCGCAAGTTTTGAGCGGCGCCGAGTATATGAATATTGCCGGCGAACTCGAGAAACACGCAGCGGAGGAATTGAGCCACGCCCTGATCATCTCAAAACAAATTGACTACCTCGGTGGCATGCCTGCGGTGCATCCAAAGCCGGTTCGGACATCAGAAAAACCCAAGGAAATGCTTCGCTTCGATCTCGAAAATGAGATGGCCACCATCCGCCGTTACCGCGAACGCGTGCATCAGTGCGAAAGCCTGGGCGAGTATGCCATGGCCGAATACATCCGCGAGATTCTCAAGGATGAACAGGATCATCTCATCTCCCTGGCCACCGCCCTGGGCGAAGATGCGCCGCGCGTGCAAACCGCCGCAAGCGCTCACGCAGGCAAGTAAACCAGCCGCGCACCCGAGCCTCCATCCACCAAGCCGAATCGGTACTGTGCGAGTTCCGCGTCACACAGACCTTTGCATCGGTTTGATTGAAGCAGGGCACATTGTCGCTCTGCCATCCTCCCGCAAGAATCTCTCCCGATTCGACCCGAGGCACCCGTCTTTTGGGACAGTGCCGCTTTGGAACAGACTGGCCCTCCGTCCATCTGACGCACTTGCCTTCCGCCCCGCTACCCTTACTTAGGGCTCGAGGTGCGCTCGGGCCGAGGAGGGGGCGATGTTGCGCAATCGATTCCTTATTTTGCTTGGTGTTTGTTTTCTTGCGGCTTCCGCCGCATGGGCTGACGACGTGGGGTACGTGGACTGCTCCAGCCATTCCGAAGGCACTCAGGTTTTTGGCAAGCCGCGTAAGTCTAACGATATTGTCGCAAATTTGGCGTGCGGCGAGCGCTTCGCGATCCTCGTTTATGGTTTTTACTTCTCCCGCATTCAGACCAGAGACGGACAGGTAGGTTACGTCTACTCCAATATCATCGCGGTGGATCACGGCGCTGCATCGGCGCAGCAGCCTGCGGCTCAGACTCCGCAACGCTCGGCACGTCCCGCGGTCCAACCGGCGCCCTCCTTGCAAATGGCCACCGAGAAAACAAAAATACCTCGCACGCCACCGCTCGATGCAGACGCAAATCCCACGGCGACGGCGGAGCCTCAACCCGCAGCAGCTCCTGTGCAACCGACGCCGGCTCAGCCAGCACCAGCTCAACCAGCGTTGCAGCAGGATGTGACGCCATCTCCCATCGAAACCTCGCCCGCATCCGCTTCGCCCGCGCCCGCAACGAATGTCCCGGAAACGCCCGCGGCCACCGCGCAAGCAAATCCGTCCGTGTCCGCACAGCCTCAGCCCGAAGCCGTTTCGCCTTCTCCAGCACCGTCGGCTGCAACTGCTCCTGCACCCACGCCGGATTCGCCGTCTTCGACAGAGAAAGCACCGGAATCAAGCACGACCGTCGCGGAGACTACTCCTCCCGCAGCTCCACAACCGGACGCTGCGAGCGCACAGCCTGAACCTGCGGCCGCGCAGCCCGAGCCCACTCCAGCTCAACCGGCAACACCGGCAATCAAGCCCGGAAACAAGACAGAAACGTGGGAGAAGCCCCGCTCAGGCGGTCGCACTGCGCCTTTGATGGAACTTTACGGTGGTTACGCCTTTACCCGTGTGGGCGGCGCCAGCAACGGCAGCAACCTAAATGGCGCAATGGGTTCCTTCGGCTGGAATCCAAAATCGTGGCTCCAGGTGGTCGCAGACACCAGTTACAGCTTCCAGACCGTAGGCAACACCAAGAGTGTTCTCTACGGAAATCATTTCGGCCCACGTTTCTTCTATCGTGTGCGCAATCGTTGGGGTCTGACTCCGTTCGTCGAAGGCCTGGTCGGTGGTTCGAGCGCGCGAACCAGCATCAGCGGCACCGGCGGCTACACGACGTCCACGGGCAGCGCTCTTTCCTATAAAGTCGGCGGCGGGATCGATATCCACCCGTCCCGCCACTGGGACATCCGCCTCTTTGATTTCGACTACTACCGCACCACGTTCGGCTCCGGCACTCAGCAAAATAATTATTGGATCTCCACTGGCGTCGTCCTGCGCCTGTTCGGGGGCAGAGCCGAGTAACACACCAAAGGCACCTTCGCAAATAAACCCTAGGCATCCCGCGTAGATCACCCGCGCGCCCATCCGGGCGGCCTTGGTTTCATTCCGGCATCGCTGCTTGAAATGCGTTACGTAACGCATTACGCTGAGGTGTGATTCGGTCGATCCGCCACAAAGGCCTAAAACGCCTTTACGAAGGCGACGATCATCGCGGCGTCGTGAGCCAGCACGCCGAAAGACTCCGCGATATTCCAGTTCGTTTGGACGCTCCGACGGCCGTTGCGGACATGGACCTGCCGGGTTTCCGACTCCATCCGCTGAAGGGCGAGTTCACAGGCTTTTAAGCGGTCACGGTCCGGGCTAACTGGCGAGTGATATTCCGCTTTGCAGAAGGCGACGCGCTCGATATCGACTATCTCGAGTACCACTGAAGGATTGCCACCGGAGCGCATCACGCTAAAGGAGAATAAACCACGCCGATGAAGAGTCCACCTCATCCGGGCGGCTTTGTGCGGCGCCAGTGCATCGAGCCTCTCGGCTTGACGATCACTCAAGCTGCGGACACCGTCGGCGTCACTCGCACCACTCTCTCCGAACTCGTCAACGGAAAACGCGGCATCTCCCCCGAAATGGCCGTCCGACTCTCCAAAGTCTTCAGAGGGAGTGCCGAATCCTGGCTCACCCAGCAAGCTCACTACGACTTAGCTCACCTCCGCACCACCCACATCAAACTCAAACGCCTCCAATTCGCTTGATTGCCGCATGCCCCGCCGGTTCGTTTCCTATGCACTGGTAAGCGGCGATCAAGATTGACCCGTGATTATGTGCCATTAGTGACAGTCGGATGGAGATAGGAGGAGGAGGATAGAGCGGTACTGAAGAACGAGGTACCAATGCTAGATTTATGGTGGGCGGCACCGCTTACCGACGAACGCGCCAAAGATGTTCTGCTTTCCCTGAATCCGAACGCCGATGCAGTCCATGTCGATTCGACACTCGAACGTTGCAAGAAGGACGCGTCGAAAATCGGCGTGTGCCTTAACGAGTTCTTTCTTCGAAATGGCGCACAAGCCGCGAATGACGCTCGCGCCGCGTGGTCGGAGATCGTGACGCACAATTCTGGCGCTGATCCCAATGTGAATTACGAACTTGACAGGAAGTCGTTCGATTCGCTCGCGATCGATGTCCGCGCCGCTTGCTTAAAGCAATTGTTTTCGTATGCCCGTATGATGCACGGAAACGGGCGGGTTTTGAGGATGGGAGCCGTAGCAACGGTTTAACCGCCGCGCGTCACCCTCGGTCAGGCGCAGAGGTCGTATGCTCGTCCTATGCGCTTCCGTCAAGAAGAAAAAACTATCGTGGCGCCACTTTCCTGCCTCACCCACCCAAGACATACCCACTGATTGTGCAAAAGTGAACAGCGCGCATGCTGCGGAGTCTCTAGGATGCGCCAGTGGATGGTCAGCCAGCGCCTAGCGGAATTTCTTCATCGGTGATCCGCGATCGTACAAGGGCCACCTGCTGCGATCCGGGTGAACACGGGAATATGCCCGGGTCGTTAGCCACGTCCACTCCATTGTCCTGTATTCGTTCAGCGCTTGTGCGACATCTTGCGCGATTCGACGCTTGTATCTTTGTCGCATCGCACAGTTGCCGGCCACGGACTATGACAAACGCAGTGCCCCACGGCACTGAAGGGCGGTGCTTTTCCGAATGAAGATACTCTTCCCCGCATTAGTTTGTTCCCTGCTGTGCGCTGCGCCTGCTTTAGCGCAATCGTCAATCATGAGTGCTAGTGGCGAAGCTTCTACCGCCGCTGCAAGCGCCGAAACTCCACTCGCCCCCATAAGGCCCGTAAAGCCTTTAAGGAGCAAAACTCCCATCGCGACCGCCAAGAGCAAGACTTTTGAAATGGGGTTGGGCTACTCCTACGTAAGTCAACCGGGAAATCAGTCCAATCGATCGGACTTACTGGGCCCTGATGCCAGCTTCACGATTGGTTTTTCTCGACTGGGCATAACGGCTGATGTGGGTTATGCGCGAGCCTCCAATGTACTGGGTACAGGACGGCAGAGTACTGTCCTTAGTTACCTCGCAGGTCCCGTTTTCCACCACACGCTGCACCGTAAATTTGATTCTTACGTTCATGTGCTGGCGGGGGGCGCCAAGGTGAGTGGTCCGATCCTCACGAATGGCGGGACAATCCTGCTCGGGGGATGGACGACCGGTTATGCCTGGGCATTTGGCGGCGGAGTTGAGTACTGGGCGACAGATGCCATGGCTATTCGCACCGGTGCGGACTATTTGAGAACTCCGTTCTACGATTCTTCGCTTGTGGTTCGAGGCCAGAGCAATCTCAGGACAACGGCGGCGGTAGTTTATTATTTCGGCAAGCCGTCACACAGACGACGGCGGTGAGCAGCACCGGCCGGAATGGATGATCCGATCCCGAATCTGCAGGAGGGCTTCCTTCGGTTTTGAAGGTGCGCGTTTTGGCTTTGCTCTTCGCTCGCCTATTTCTTTTCTCCCGCTTCGATCGTCACTGAACGACACTCACCATCGTCCACGACGCTCAGCAGATCGCTCGCAGGATGAGCGCTTCCGGGATCGCGACCGCAGCATGCTCAAGATCATTGCGATCTGCCCGGAATGGTAAATCGCGTGTTGCACAATTCCATGGAACATCGTTTCATAGGAATAGCTGCGCCCCGGAACTTGTTTCGCCAAATCCTCGATGGGAAAATTTCGAATATTCTCTTCGAGCAGGCCGCGGCTTTGGTTCCAGCGGGCGACAAGTTCATTCCAGGGAATCGGCGGCTCGGCCCATTCTTTTTCTGCATCCCAGCGCGGCATCGGGTTGCTGTCGGACGTGTTCCGAATTCTTTCATTCCAAAGGAGCAAATGCTGAAGCAGCGCCGAAATGGAATGAGCCCCTGGAACAGGCTGCGGCGTGGCAAGCTCAGGCGAAATCCCTGCTAATAGCTCAGCGAGAGTAGGTCCGTACCAAGCGCCTTTGACCGTCGCGGCTCTGTAAGAATCGGCGATTTGTTTGGTTTCGTTCATGTGTGCCGGGCGGATACGCGCGAAAAGTTGCGCCGTCTCCGGTCGGTTTAGTTTACATCAGCCTGCGTCGGCGGTTGGGCCCAGCCTGTGGCCGCGCCCGAACTCATGGTAGGCGGGCGAGTGGCCCGCAGGGGCAGGGATGGCACTTGCCCGTTTTCTGGACTTCTCGCCAGTTTCCGCAGCCGGAGCCCGGTTGTAAATTAAGGCTATCCCAGTCCAAGGGGTAACCATGAACGAATTCACCGCTTGGATACAGAGCAATTGGTATGCGCTGGGAAATCTCCTCGCTCAGTATGGCTTCCTGGCTGCGGGTGTTTGGTTTGCGCGCAAAATCCTGAGAATAATGATGGCGTCACAAGAGCAGGTCGGGGCGCTGCTAAAATTGTCGTTCACTGGCGCGATCAGCGAGCATCCCTCGTCGATTGCCGCCGCGGACCGATCCTTCGCAAATGCCAGCCCCTATTGGCTTATGCCGGAGGAAAAACCACCGGTTGACCTGGCGGAGTCCCAAGAGAGTGGCCCCAGCCGGTGGGTGCATGCCCGGCATCGCGCGATGGTGTGGTTGCAGACCCCGATGAGCAATGGAGAGGCTGCCCCGTGGCGCAGAGCCATCAAGTGGCTCCAGGCCCCGGCTCGAAGTTGAACTGCTCCCGGGCAAGGCGGCGGGTAGCCGCGCCCTGATTCTGGGGCGGCCATCGTTTGCGGTTTTGTTTTTTGCCAGGTGCAGCGGGACTGATGATCTTGCTCGCCTAGGATGCCCGCCGGTCGCGATCTGGAAATAACTACAACAGGGAAGCCCTATCTGGGCTTTCTCCCCGCTCTAAGCGCTTCTCTTTGTTCCCGAGCACCGCGAAAAATGTGGAGGATAATGGATCACGGTAGAGTGGTCATAGCGCACAAGCCCGCGGCACGAATCACCAGTCACGGAATTTCTCCGTGCTATACTCCCGCCCGTTTGCGCCAAGACTAAGGAATGTCACAGCTCTCCACAGCTAGCGGCAGGAGGCGGCCACGCTCTTGATCACGTTGCCGGAAACATTCAATGTTGCCACGTACTTCGTGGATCGCAACGTCCAGGAGGGCCGCGGCGCGAAAGTCGCCATCGAGTGCGATGACGAGCGGGTCACGTATCAGCAGCTTCTCGAGCGCACCAACCGCGTTGGCAATGTCCTTCTAGCTCTCGGCGTCCGGCCGGAAGAGCGCGTTCTACTTCTCCTCCTGGACACGCCGGAGTTTCTCTACTCCTTCTTCGGCGCTATCAAGATCGGCGCCGTCGCCGTTCCCGTGAACACGCAAGCGAAGCCTCCGGACTACGAGTATATTCTCAACGACAGCCGGGCGCGCGTCGCCCTGGTCAGCGAACCTTTGCTGCCGCATTTGCTATCGATTCCGCGCGAAAAACTCCGGTACTTGCAGGAGATTGTGGTCAGCCGGGTTGCCCAGGATATTGCATCGCAGGGTCAGATTTCGGAAGCTCATCACTCTCTGCAAAACCTGATCGCCTCTGCCTCGCCGGAATTGCAAGCGGCTCACACCAGCAAAGACGAGCCTGCTTTCTGGCTGTACTCCTCCGGAAGCACCGGCGCGTCGAAGGGCTGCGTGCATCTCCATCACGACATGGTCGTGTGCTGCGAGCTTTACGCCAAAGGCATCCTGCACATGAACGAGAGCGACCGCTGCTTCAGCGTCGCGCGCCTGTTTTTTGCCTATGGCCTGGGAAATGCCGGCTACTTCCCTCTCGGCTGCGGCGCCACAACCATTCTCTCTCCTACGCGTCCCGTTTCCGCCACGATTTACGCGGACATCGAACGCTACCGTCCCACGCTTTTTTTCTCCGTGCCCACGAATTACGCGGCCTTGCTGGCTTACCATCGCGAGGACGGAAAAGAGTTCGACCTCTCCAGCGTTCGCCACGCTATCTCCGCCGGCGAAGCGCTTCCTGCCCCGCTCTTTCATCGCTTCAAAGAGCGCTTCGGGGTCGAAATTCTCGATTCGCTCGGCTCGACCGAAACTTTGCAGATGGTGATTGCCAATTGCCCCGGCGAAGCCAAACCAGGTTCCAGCGGGAAAATCATTCCCGGCTACGAAGCGCGGCTCGTGGATGAGCGCGGCAACGATGTGCCCCTCAACGAAATCGGCGATCTCCTCATCAAGGGAGACTCTACTTGCTCGGGCTATTGGAACAAACACGAAAAAACCAAGGAAACTTTTGTAGGCAGCTGGTTCCATAGCGGCGACAAATATTTCCAGGATGAAGAAGGCTATTTTTGGTATGCCGGGCGCGCCAACGATCTTTTCAAAGTGAACGGCCTTTGGCTGAGTCCGGCGGAAGTCGAAAGCGCATTGATCGCGCATCCAGCCGTCCGCGAAGCTGCCGTTGTCGCTCGCGAAGATAAGGACGGTCTCACCAAACCGGCCGCCTTCGTGGTGCTGAACGCAGAGTTCGCTCCGAGCCAGCAGTTGACCCACGAACTGCAGGAGTTGGTGGGACAAAAAATCGGCGGGTACAAGCGCCCTCGCTGGATTGAATTTCTGTCCGAGATCCCCAAGACAGCCACGGGGAAACTCCAGCGATTCAAACTCCGCGAGCGTCAGGATCGCCAAGGCGAAGATGCCTCGTAAGACTCGTCGGCACAATACTGCAACTTGATGCCTTATCTGACACGGAGCGCCAAGACGCTGCGAACTTGTTGATCATAGCTAAGCCACTTAAATAGAACATTGTACGAGAAATATGGCCAGGTTGGCCAGGGCATCGAAAAGAAAGGCCTGGAAACCTAGCGAGATCTTCGTCCGGCAGCTTTCGATATGCGATATACTGCATGGGTTGGGCGCATCCATGCATACAAGCATTCCATCGAGAGAAATTACACCGCAGCGCGTGCCGCGCAATTCGGACAACGGTTTTCTGCTTTTTCTCGGAAAGCGAGTGCGTGGGCTGCGCAATCGGCGGGGGATGACGCGCAAAATGATGGCGCGTGAAGCGGACGTTTCGGAGCGGCATCTGGCGCAGCTTGAGGCCGGCGAGGGAAATGTTTCGATCGTGCTGCTGCGCAGAATTGCCGGCGCGCTCCATGTCTCTCTTGCGGAATTATTCGCGCCGGAAGCGGAAATGCAGCACGAAAAACTTTTGATCCAGCGCTTTCTTCGAGCGGCTTCCCGCTCATCGTGTCGAAGACGCGATGTTCCGGCTCATGCGTGAATTCGGAGAGGAGGAAAAAGCGCGGCGCGCGCGCGTGGCGCTTGTTGGTATACGCGGCGCGGGAAAATCAACGCTGGGATCGCGTCTGGGCGAGGTGCTCAAGATCCCGTTCATCGAGTTGGATCACGAGATCGAAAAAGATACGGGCATGCCGCTCGGAGAAATATTTTCGCTGTACGGGCAAGCGGGATATCGGGCGATTGAACGGCGGCTGCTCGAACGAGTCCTTGACGAACACCCGCGGGCGATTCTTTCCGTCGGGGGCGGCGTGGTTTCGGAAAAAGAGACGTACGACTACCTGCTTTCGAATTGCTACACCGTGTGGATCAAGGCGAAGCCGGAAGAATACATGGCGCGCGTGATTGCACAGGGAGATTTACGCGTCATGGGCGGCAGCAATCAAGCGATGGAGGACTTGCGCCGGATCCTGGAGGCGCGCGAACCGCTCTATCGCAAGGCGGATATGTTCCTTGAAACATCCGGGAATTCCGTGGACGAAAGCTTTTCACAATTGAGGGCAGCTTTGCAGGGCAGGCAGGATTAGGAGGGGCACGTGGACGTTGCGGCGACCGAACAGCTCCAAACAAAGATTGAACCGCCGGACTACCGGACGGAACCGAGCCAGTACAAGCATTGGCGGCTTTCTTTCGAAGGCCCTGTGGCGACGCTGACCATGGACGTGGCGGAGGACGGCGGAATCCGCCCGGGCTACAAACTGAAGCTGAATTCTTACGACCTTGGAGTGGACATCGAGCTGCACGACGCACTGCAGCGAATCCGATTCGAGCATCCGGAGATTCGCTCCGCAATTCTTACCAGCGCGAAAAACCGCATTTTTTGCTCCGGTGCGAACATTTATATGCTCGGGCTTTCCTCGCACGCATGGAAAGTCAATTTCTGTAAATTCACGAATGAAACTCGAAATGGGATTGAAGATTCGAGCGCGCATTCCGGATTGAAATTCATCGCGGCGTGTAATGGAACGACGGCGGGAGGCGGCTACGAGCTGGCGCTGGCGTGCGATGAGATTATTTTGGTGGATGACCGCTCGTCAGCCGTCAGCTTGCCGGAACTTCCGCTGCTGGGTGTTTTGCCCGGGACCGGCGGTCTGACGCGCGTGACGGATAAACGAAAAGTTCGGCGGGATTATGCCGACATGTTCTGCACGAATCCGGATGGCGTGCGCGGACAAAGAGCAAAAGATTGGCGGCTGGTGGATGAAATCGTGAAGCCGCAGCAGTTTGCGGAGCGAGTAAAGCAGCGCGCTTTGCAACTGGCGGAGCAGAGCGACCGGCCCATAGATGCGAAAGGAGTGGCGCTGACGCGTGTGAAGCGAACGGCGGATGAAGCGGGGCTGCATTATGAATATGTGGACGCGCAATTGAATCGCGAGGCGCGTTCCGTAACGCTGACGGTTCGCGCACCGAAATCAGCCGCTGCGTACACGATCGAAAGCGTCCTTGCGGCAGGCGCGAGCTGGTGGCCGCTTCAGATGGCGCGAGAGCTGGATGATGCCATCCTCACGCTGCGCACAAATGAGCTCGATCTGGGCTTGTGGATCATCAAGACAACGGGAAGCCCCGATGCCGTACTGGCGGGGGACGAATTTCTCTTGAATCACCAAGACAACTGGTTCGTGCGCGAAGTTCTGGGGATGATGCGGCGGACGTTTGCGCGAATCGATGTTTCGTCGCGGTCGTTGTACGCGATTATCGAGCCCGGTTCATGCTTTGCGGGCACGCTACTCGAACTGGCGCTTGCGGCCGACCGGATTTACATGCGCGACACACAGGACACAAAAGAAGTGGGCACCGTCGTTCTCTCACGAATGAATTTTGGCCCGCTGCCGATGGTGAATCACCTCTCGCGTTTGGCGGCGCGGTTCTGTGGAGACAAAGCGCAAGTCGAAGGCCTGCGAAAACTCATCGGGGAGAAACTGAGCGCCCGCGAAGCGCAGGATGCGGGCCTTGTCACGGCCACGCCTGACGATCTGGATTGGGAAGATGAAATTCGGCAGGCGCTGGAGTCCCGGGCCGCGCTTTCGCCCGACGCTTTGACGGGGCTCGAAGCAAATTTGCGTTTTGGCGGGAGCGAGACTCTTGAGACGCGCGTTTTCGGACGTCTATCGGCTTGGCAGAACTGGATTTTTGTTCGTCCGAATGCGGTGGGAACGAACGGGGCGCTGAAAGTGTACGGGACGGGCGCGCCGGTGAAATTTAATTGGGAAAGAGTTTGACGAGTTTGGGCGAGGAGCGGTCGTCGAGAGAGACGGCCGTCGTTGGTTTTGTGGCAAGAACGGTCATCCTCAGGAGGATGACCCTACACGGAGAAGGCCATGATTGATTACACCGAGAAAATTCCGAATAACGTGGACCTGGGACGAGACCGCGGGTTGCAGCGCGCGCTGGAACATTGGCAACCGGCGTACATGGGCTGGTGGTACGACATGGGCCCGAACGAGAGCCACAATTACGACGTTTATCTGCGCACGGCGACCAGCGTGGAGCCGGATGGTTGGGCGCAGTTCGACTACGTGAAAATGCCGGAGTACCGCTGGGGAATTTTCCTGCAGCCGCGCGACGCGCAACGCCAGGTGAACTTCGGAACTCACAAGGGCCAGCCTGCGTGGCAAGAGGTGCCGGGAGAATACCGGTCAACGCTGCGGCGCGTGATTGTGACGCAAGGCGACACGGAGCCGGCATCGGTCGAGCAGCAGCGACTCTTGGGATCGTCGTGTCCCTCGATGTACGACCTGCGAAATATTTTTCAGGTGAACGTCGAAGAAGGACGCCATCTGTGGGCCATGGTGTATTTGCTGCACCGCTATTTTGGGCGCGATGGGCGGGAGGAAGCGGAATCGCTGCTCGCGCGGCGATCCGGGGACGCTGACAATCCGCGTATTCTGGGCGCGTTCAACGAGCCGACCCCGGACTGGCTGGCGTTCTATATGTTTACGTTTTTTACCGACCGCGACGGGAAATTCCAGTTGTGCGCTTTGGCGGAGTCCGGCTTCGATCCACTTTCGCGAACCTGCCGCTTCATGCTGACTGAAGAAGCGCATCACATGTTCGTCGGAGAGACGGGCGTAACAAGGATCATCAAGCGTACCTGCGAAGTGATGAAGGAAAACAAGCTGGAGGATCCGGTGCAGGTGCGGGCGCTAGGAGTGATTGATCTGCAGACGATTCAGAGATATTTGAACTTCCACTATAGCGTGACGCTTGACCTCTACGGTTCGGATGTTTCCTCGAACGCGGCGAGTTATTTCACCAACGGATTGAAAGGGCGCTTTCGCGAGACGAAGCTTGCGGACGATCACGTACTGAGCGAGGCCGAGTACCCCGTATACGAAGTGATTGGAGACAAGATCGTCAAGAAGGATGTTCCGGCGCTGACGGCCTTGAACGAGCGTTTGCGCGACGATTATATCGAAGAAATCGCGGATGGCGTGGCGCGGTGGCAGCGGGTGATTGATGAAGCAGGCATTCCCTTCAAGCTGACACTGCCGCACAAGGGGTTTCACCGGGCGATCGGGAATTTTGCCGGACACCACATCAGCATCACCGGAGAAGTTATGAGCGCGGAATCCTGGAAGAAACGCGAACACGAATGGCTTCCAAGCCCGGCGGACGAGAAATTCGTACAGTCGTTGATGACCGGGCGCGTCGTCGAGCCAGGGAAATTTGCCAACTGGATCGCGCCGCCCATGCGGGGAATCAACAGCAAGCCGCTGGATTTTGAATATGTGCGGTTCAACTGACGGGCCGCGATCTCTTTACCCAAGGACAGAACTTCGTGGAACCAATCATCGACATTCACATTCACATCATGCCTTACCACATGATGAAGCCGGCGGCGATGGACTTGATGAAACGTGGACGGAAGGACTACGCGGATGTGATGCGCTATTGCGACGATCCGAAAGCGTTTCTCGGACTGCTGGATAGCCTGGGAATCGAACGCGCGGGGCTGATCAATTATGTTGCGCCGACAATTATCGGCTTCACGCCCGAGGCGAATGATTGGAGCGCGAAGTATTGCAGCGCCGCGCCGGACCGCTTGATCGCGTTTGGCGGCGTGCTGCCCGGGACGGTTCCGGATACTGGAGCGGAAGTGGACCGCATGGCGAAGCTGGGGATTCGCGCAATTAAGCTGCATCCATCGCATCAGGCGATGTCGCCAAACGAATACACGACCGGCAACCGCGATTTAGCTGCGATTTACGAACGGGCGCAGGCAAACGGAATGCCGGTGATGATTCATACGGGAACTTCGATTTTCCCTGGCGCAAGAAATCTTCATGCCCAGCCGATGTTGTGCGACGACGTGAGCATTGATTACCCAAATCTCGTGGTGATTCTGGCGCACGGGGGAAGGCCGTTGTGGATGAACGAGGCGTTTTTCCTGGTGCGGCGGCACAAAAACATGTACATGGATATTTCCGGGATTCCGCCGCAGAAATTGATGGAATATTTTCCGCGCATTGAAGACATCGCGGACAAAGTTTTGTGGGGGACGGACTGGCCGGGGCCGGGCGTACCGGAGATCAAGGGCAACATAGAAAAATTTCACGCGCTTCCGATTAAGGCAGAAGCCAAACGCAAGATTTTGTATGACAACGCGGCGCGGCTGTTTCCGCGGTGAGAGCTGTCGAGATAATTTTGCTGGAAGAGGTGCATTGACGTGATTTCGATTACTTTACCGACCGAATCACAGAAAACGGCGCACATTCGGTTGACTTTGAATGGCGAACAAACGGATGTTTCCTTCGCACCTTACAAGACATTGCTTGAGGTGCTTCGCGAGGATTTGGGGCATACGGGCACGAAACACGGCTGTGAATTGGGAGAATGCGGAGCTTGCGCGGTTCTGCTGGATGGCAAGCCGGTGCTTTCCTGCTTGCTGCTGGCCCTTGAATGCGACAAGAAAAGCGTCTTGACCGTCGAAGGACTTGCGGCGGATGGAAAGCTGCATCCCTTGCAAGAAGCGTTTGCGGATTTGGGAGCGGCGCAATGCGGATATTGTACCCCGGCGATTTTGGTGACAGCGAAAGCGCTGCTCGATCGTAATCCGCATCCTTCGCGCGATCAGATTCGCGAAGCGCTCTCCGGTAATTTGTGCCGGTGCACAGGTTATCTGCAGATTTTCGAAGCGGTGGAAGCGGCGATGGTCGCAATCGCGGGTTGTGGCAGCACGGGATCGTAATGCATGAGATCAGGAGCATGAATGCCTGACGAAAAGCAGATGCGCGTCATCGGCGTTCCACGGCGCAGGGTGGACGGGCGCGCAAAAGTGACGGGGCAGACGCGCTTTGCGGACGATATTTTTTTGCCGCGAATGGCGTACTGCAAGCTTCTGCGTTCGCCGCATCCTCATGCTCGGATCCGGAATATTGATACGTCGCGAGCTGCGGCGCATCCCGGCGTGTATTTGGTGCTCACTGGAAAAGATGTGCCGATCGAATACGGAATTTTGCCGGTTAGCCAGGATGAGCAGGCACTGTGCGCGGACCACGTGCGGCACGTCGGCGATCCGGTGGCGGCGGTGATTGCACGCGAAGAGTTGACGGCGTTCGAAGCGCTGGACTTGATCGATGTCGAGTACGACATTTTGCCGACGATCGCCGATCCCGAAGAGGCGCTGGCCACGCCTGCGCCGCGGATTCACGATTACGGCGAAGAAGGAAACATTCACAAGCGCGTGTCGCTGGAATTTGGAGACGTGGAGCAAGGCTTTGCGGAGGCGGATGAAGTTTTCGAGGATATTTTTTTCTATCAGGGCAACACGCATCTTCCGATCGAACAGCACGCTTCCGTCGCGATAAAAGACCCGGACGGAAAGTTGACCATTTGGAGCAGCACGCAAACGCCGCATTACCTGCACCGCGCGCTTGCGAAGGTTTTGCAAATGCCTGCCGCACACATTCGCGTGATCGCGACGCCGAACGGCGGCGGTTTTGGCGGGAAGAGCGATCCGTTCCATCACGAAATCGTTGTTGCCAAGGCAGCGCTATTGCTGGACCGGCCCGTTAAAATCTGCCTGACGCGCGAAGAGGTTTTTTATTGCCACCGGGGCCGTCATCCGGTGCTGATGAAATTCAAAACCGGGGTGAAGAAAGACGGCTCGATTACGGGGATGCATTTGCAAACGCTGATCGACGGCGGCGCTTACGGTTCGTACGGGGTTGCCAGCACGTTTTACACCGGCGCACTGCAAACGACGACGTATCACATTCCGCGCTATAAGTTTCAGGGTTGCCGCATGTTCACGAACAAGCCGCCCTGCGGGCCGAAACGTGGGCATGGGACAGTCCAGCCGCGCTTCGGGCAGGAAGTGCAGCTCGACAAGATTGCCGAGAAGTTGAGCATCGATCCCGCGGACTTGCGGCTGCGCATCGCGGAAACTTCGAATGCCGTAACAGCAAATTTTTTTCGATTGAGCGTGGTCAATCTTTCGGAATGCATCCGGCGCGTCGTGAAGATCTCAGATTGGAAACAAAAATTCCGAAAACTGCCGGATGGCCATGGCGTGGGGCTGGCGTGCTCTGCCTATTTGACGGGAGCAGGGCTGCCGATTTATTGGAACAAAATGCCGCACTCGGGAGTGCACCTCAAGTTTGACCGCGGCGGCGGCGTTGCGGTTTTTTGCGGCGCGACGGAAATTGGCCAGGGTTCGGATGATGTGCTTGCCGGAATCGTCGCCGAAGTCTTGGGACTCGAACCATTCGATATTCGTTTGTACACCGGCGACACGGATTTGGGACCGGTGGATTTGGGATCGTACTCAAGCAGGGTGACGATCATGGCGGGCAACGCGGCGCTGCAAGCTGCGGAACGCGGGAAAGAGATTATCGCCGAAGCGGTCGCGGAGAAATTCGGAGTACCGAAGGAACGTTTGTGCTTTGCGGACAAACATGTTTTTGATTCCGCGGCGTCCGACAAAAGCGTCACGTTTGCAGAGGCTGTCTGCCTTGCCGAAGCGCGTTTTGGAACGATCGGCACAATGGGCTCATATACTCCGCCCAAATCGCCGGCGCTTTACAAGGGCGGCGGCGTCGGGCCGTCCCCGACGTACTCTTATACAGCCGCAGTCGTGGAAGTCGTCATAAGTCCCACGACGGGCTGGATCACGGTACCGAAGATTTGGATCGCGCACGACATTGGGCGAGCGCTGAACCCCACGCTGGTGCGCGGACAGGTCGAAGGCAGCGTTTACATGGGGCTGGGCGAAGCGCTGATGGAAGAGCAGGAGTTCCGACGGCTTCCAAAAAAACTTTCCCACGCGCTGGTGCACAAATTTCCGTCGATGCTTGAGTACAAAAGCCCGACCTCGCTCGACATGCCGGAAGTGGTTACGGAGTTGATCGAGGAACCCGATCCGCGCGGCCCGTTTGGCGCGAAGGAAGCCGGCCAAGGACCGCTGTTGCCGATTATGCCCGCGGTCGCGAACGCCGTTTACGATGCGGTAGGCGTGAGGATTGACGAGGTGCCGATCACGCCGGAAAAAATCATGAAAGCGCTCGCAGACAAAAAGGCAGGCCGAGTGCCGCGTTTTGGACCGAGCCATTTTCCGCAGGTCGATTGGCCGGAGGCGCTGCGCGTACCGCCGCCGTGGGAAGGCGGCGACGGGAACGCCGTGAATGGGGTTACGCGTCCGGCCAGACGCTTGGCCCAAAAAGAAAAGGTGCTCAGCTCATGATGCGGCTGCCACTTTTCGAATTTCGCACGCCGCACACGCTTGATGAAGCCGCGCGAATCCTGGACGGCGAGGGAACAAAAGCCATGCCGCTCGCCGGCGGAACGGATTTGCTGCCCAATATGAAGCGAAGGCAGCAGGTTCCGAAGACTCTGATGAGTCTGCGCGATATCGAAAGCCTGCACCGCATTCAATGGGGCCATTCAGGATCGCGGCTCGGCGCTTGCGTCACGCTCGCGGACATTGCGGCGGATGCGCGCTTTCAAAACGGTTTGACGGCGCTCGCGCAAGCGGCTTCTCTGGTGGCGACCCCTCCCATTCGGAACATGGCGACGCTTGGCGGCAATCTTTGCCTCGACACACGCTGCAACTACTATGACCAGAATTATGAGTGGAGAAAGGCGATCAATTTTTGCCTGAAAAAAGACGGCGATATCTGCTGGGTTGCGCCAGGAAGTCCAAAGTGCGTGGCGGTTTCTTCGACGGACACGGCTCCGGCGCTCATCGCGCTGGGCGCGCGAGTCCGCCTGGTCTCGCGGTCGGAAGAGCGCGAAGTTTTGCTCGCTGATCTTTATAACAACGACGGGCTTGACTACATTAAGCGGAAACCGCACGAAATACTCGCGGAGGTCGTGCTAGATTCCTTGCACGGCTG
The DNA here is from genome assembly GCA_963718945.1 of uncultured Acidobacteriota bacterium. Classification (GTDB taxonomy): domain Bacteria; phylum Acidobacteriota; class Terriglobia; order Acidiferrales; family UBA7541; genus Acidiferrum. The sequence goes on from CAVRAJ010000010.1 coordinate 54,166, forward strand.
GAAGAGTACATATTGGAAGCTCAGGCGGCGCGGCTCGTTCGACTTTCCTGTCTTGTCTGTAGCGGCTGCGGCACGTATCTCGGGCGGCGGTGTTGTCGAGGAAGCGCGGATCGTCATCGGATCCGCTTCCTCTCGGCCATTGGTCGCAGCGGTCGCGGCAAAGTCTCTCCAGGGCCAGCCGCTTGATGGGGACTCGATTGCCGAAGCCGCCCTTCTTGCGGCTCGCATCGCCAAGCCGCTCGACAATACGGACTTCGATATGAGCTGGCGCAAAAAAGTTGCCGGCGAATTCGTGACCTGCGCTTTGCGGGAACTGCGCGGCGACGACATGCGCCGCGAACGCGAGAGTCTGATGCGCACCCCTTCGCCTTGATCGCCGCGGATTCCACTTGCTCTCTTCTTGATCCGTACCTGCGCAAGACGGCACGCGCAGAATCTTGGAAGTGGTTAGAACTCGACATGCAAGCGTAGCGTCGGGACCAGCACTGCTCCCCTGTCGCGGTTATAACCCGGGATCATTGACGTGTTGCAGCCCAAACGCCGGGTAAAACCCGCGTCAAGCATGGAGCGTGTAATAGGTTTCGAAGATGTCTTCCCGCCCATAGTTCAAGCGGCCATCGCCGAGCAAAAAACCATCGCCGCCCATGGCCAGATATTGTTGATGGTCGCGCGAAATTCCGTTGGAAACAAAAGCGACACCCGCCCGGCCCCATTTGCGCGGGCGCCGACGACGTCATCCAAATCGTTCGAACCTATCTGAAGTGATGCAAATGCCAGTCGCCTTTTTAGCCGTTTTTCAGTATCTTCCGTGCACGCCATTTTTGTTGCGATGAATCCAACGCGTGAGGAAGGCGGCCCGGTGACGCGACTGCTCGCAGCTTTCGTTTTCTTTGTCTTTTTGTGCACTCCGGTGTCTCGAGCCCAGGCCGGCCCGGAGCAGGGCGGGCATGACCTGCAAGTATGGACTGGCGGCGGCCACGGACTGAATGGCAGCACGGCAGACAGCGGCGTGTGGAACGTGGGCGCGCGTTACGGCTGGATTCTCACAGCACCCCACGGACCCGGCTTTTTACGCGGTCAATTCGAATACGCGGTCGATGTCGTCCCCCTTTGCATGGTGGTTCAGCGCAACGGCAATGCTTATGGCTTCGGGCTGAATCCCTTCGCGTTGAAATGGAATTTTACAAAGCCGCGCAAAGTGGTTCCCTACTTCGAACTTGGAGGCGGCACGCTCTTTACTAATACCGATGTGCCACCCGGTACTTCGCGCATAAACTTCACTTCCAGCGGTGCGCTGGGTTTGCATTTCCTGCAGAGCAAGTACAATTGGAGTGTCGAGCTTCGCTTCATGCACATTTCAAACGCCAGCCTCGCCAATCTCAACCCGGGGATTAATACGCTCCAGCTTCGCCTGGGCTTTGGCCGGTTCACGCATTCGAACTAGCATGCGCTCTACGCGAGCGGTATGATGGAACGCGTCCCTCTTGAGCGAACATGGCGTTTTGCAAGAATCGCGAAGAAAACATTCTTGAACTAAATCAGAACAGGAACGGTCTGAAACAGGGGAAATCATGAAAATCGCGGGAATTGTGATTGGAGTGTTGTTGCTGGCGGGATTCGGTCTTGGGCTCCGCGGAATGCGCGCGGATGGCAAGGCGCCGGCCGTCGGCAGCCATGCGCCGGACTTTACGTTAAATTCGCAAGAATCCAAGCCGGTTAGCCTGCACGACTTCAAGGGCAAATGGGTCGTTCTCTATTTCTATCCTAAGGATTTTACCAGCGGCTGCACCATCGAAGCGCACAACTTCCAGCGCGACCTTGCTCAATACGAGCAAAAGAACGCCGCAATCGTCGGAGTAAGCGTGCAGGACGAAGATTCACACCAGAAGTTTTGCACCAAGGAAGGTCTGAACTTCAAGCTCCTCGCGGACACCAAGACAGAAGTCTCCACGCTGTACGATTCGGTCATGAATTTTGGCGTCGCCAAGCTCTCCGCGCGCCACACCTTCCTGATCGATACAAACGGCGTTGTGCGTAAAGTCTTTCTCGACGTCAAGCCTCAGCAGCATAGCGAAGAAGTTCTGGCGGCTTTGACGGAACTGCAGTCCCGCGAGTCGAAATAAAGCCGAAACGCACCGCTTTCGACATACGCGCTTCCAACGTCGGCACGGGTGAACCTAAAGCTTGCTGTTCCATTGGCTGGCGAACCAGTTCCTTTCTCTATACAATCCGCTTGACGTTTCTATGGAGGATATTTATGAACCGCAAATTCATTGCGGCGTTCGCCGGTTTGACCTGTGCCGCGTTTGCTCTTCTTCTTCATGCCGACCCCGCAAGAACGGAAACGGTCAGCTACAAGAGCGGCAATGAAACCGTCAGCGGATTTCTGGCGCTTCCGGAAGGGCATGGCAAACATCCTGGAATTGTCGTCATTCACGAATGGTGGGGACTGAATGACCAAGTCAAGGAGGACGCGCAAAAGCTCGCGGGACAAGGATACGTCGCCCTCGCGGTCGATCTGTATCGCGGGAAAGTGGCGACAACTCCCGAAGAAGCTCACGAATTGATGCGTGGCGTGCCCGATGACCGCGGCATGCGCGATCTCGACGCGGCGTTTGCCTATCTCGCCGTCCGGCGCGATGTGGAAGCAAACAAGATCGCTTCGGTCGGGTGGTGCATGGGCGGAGGCTGGTCCATCAAATTGGCAATGAGTGAGCCGAAGCTCGCGGCGTGCATCGTGAATTATGGCTCGCTGCCGACGGAAGCCTCGAATATCGACAAGATCCAGGCGCCGGTGCTGGGAAATTTTGGCGCGGAGGATCGCGGCATTACGCCGGAGTCCGTGCGCGCGTTCGATGCGGCAATGAAAGCCGCCGGCAAGTCCGTTGACGTGAAAATTTATGATGGCGCGGGGCACGCCTTCGAAAATCCCAACAACAAACAAGGCTACAAGCCGGAGGCAACCGCAGATGCCTGGGCGCGCATGACGGCTTTCTTGAAGAAGACTCTGCGGTAGTTTGCCGTAAGATGCGATTTCCTCTCTGGAAACGTCCGCACCGGGCTAGCGATTCGGCAAAACGCTGAGCCCCGGCACGTTTATCAGCCGTTCATCCGACGTAACGAGAGTCAAATCGAAAGCCTTGGCCGTGGCGACCAGAAACCGGTCTCCAGGATCGCGATAGCCAAGCATCGTAGACCGAAGCTCGTGCGCCACTTCCCAAGTCAGCGGGGCTTCGAGAAGATTCAAATCCTGCTTGGATTGCAAGAACCATTTTCCAAAATCCTGATGGATCTCAATTCGCTTCTTTTCCAGCAGCATCACCATTTCCCAGATGCTGACCGGGGACAGAAACCGGTCGTGTTCCGGGTTCGCGATCTCATGCGCTACTTCAGATGTCAGCTTTTCCGGCGCGGTGTAATTCCAAATCCAGATGTGCGTGTCGAGCAAAAGCTTCACCTGGATTCTTCCTCATGAACCGACTCTGGATCTTGAGCCGCTTCCCAATCCGATTCGTCGCCGATCGGTCCCACGATATCGCCCAAAATCTTCACTGTCCCGATGCCACCCCCTAAGCGTATCGCGTGCTTGGTGCTGCCCGGCGGATTGATCACCGCAATGGGGTGGCCGAAGCGTGTGACAAGTATCGGCTTGCCCGTCTTACGAACCTCTTCGAGCACTGCCAGACAAGTGGCCTTAAATTTCGAGATGGCTATTTCTTCCATGGTGTCGAGCTCCTTGCTTATCCTAACTCGTCCAGCTTATCAACCTACTGGACCATAGTCAATCCATAATTCGACCATGGTCAGACTATAGCTACGATCTTTGGAGACTCTATATAACTTATTCTTTATCTATACTTTACGGATGGCGTTACAGTGATTGGGTAGCGGCGCCCGGCTGTGCAGCGATCCTGTTTCTCGTCGCTTAACGACCGTTCGCTCCATGACTGCCCCCGGTCCAGATGTGCAAGAAATTTGGGTTTTCAAAACGCTGCCTTCCCAATGCCGTCTATAGCTCTAGATATAGCTGTAGACTTGGCGCCAATCTTTACAATCTCGGAGGCAGTCGAAAATCATGACCTATCGTCTACGTATACTCGGCAAGACTTCTCTCGTAGCTCTCGTAATCCTGGTGCTGAGCTTCACCGCGTTTCACGCGACCCCGGCTGCCCAAACACAGCTTGCCGCAATCGAAATCCCCAAGACTCCTCCCGGCGAACAATTCTCGGCATGGTTTGCTGCTTTCAACAGCGGCGATAAGGCTGAACTCGAAAAATTCCGCAGTCACTTCGATAAACCCGAGGATCACAAAGTGGAAGGTATTTTCGCGTTCCGCCAGCAGACCGGAGGATTCGACCTCAAGAAAATCGAGGAATCGGGCGCAACGAAACTCACCGGGCTGGTGCAAGAGCGCGACTCCGACCAATTCGCCCGCTTCACTCTGGAAGTGGAGCCCGCAGCGCCATATCACGTCACGCATCTCGAATTGCAGGCCATCGACCGGCCGGGGGAATTCGCCATTTCTCGCTTGAGCCAGAGCGACCTGATCGCCGCGCTACGCACAAAACTCGAAAAAGACTCCGCGGCTGACAAGTTTGCCGGAGCCGTGCTCCTAGCCAAAGACGGCAAACCTGTTTTCACGGGCGCCTATGGCATGGCCGACCGCGAAAAGAAAATCCCGAACACGCTCAGCACGAAATTTCGCATTGGCTCGATGAACAAGATGTTCACAGCCGTTTCGATTCTCCAGCTAGTGCAAGCCGGCAAAATTTCGCTCAGCGATCCCGTCGGCAAATATCTCATCGACTATCCGAACAAGGACATCGCCACAAAAGTGACTATCCAGCAGCTCTTGACTCATACCGGCGGCACGGGGGATTTTTTCGGCCCACAGTTCGACGCCCATCGGCTGGAACTAAAAACGCTGCAGGACTACCTGAAGCTCTATGGCGAGCGAGCGCCGGAGTTCGAGCCGGGCAGCCGCTGGGAGTACAGCAATTATGGATTCTTGCTGCTCGGCGTTGTCGTCGAGCGCGTCAGCGGAGAAAGCTATTACGATTACGTGAGCGAAAAGATCTATAAGCCCGCAGGCATGACTTCCACGGGTTCTCTGCCGGAAGACCAAAACGTTCCGGATCGCTCCATGGGCTACACGGAATTCGGCGGCAACGGTCTTCGAGCCAACACGGACACGCTCCCATATCGCGGTACTTCAGCAGGAGGCGGCTATTGCACTGTCGAAGACTTCCTGCGCTTTGCGAACGCCCTCACCAATCACAAACTGCTGAACGCGCAAACCACCGAGCTGCTCACCACCGGAAAAGTCGATACTCCGCGAGGCGACAAATACGCATTAGGCTTCATGGAAAACGGTGCGGGCACGGCTATGCGCCACTTCGGGCACGGCGGCGGCGCCCCGGGCATGAACGGCGAACTGCAGATCTTTCCGCAAAGCGGCAATGTCATCGTGGTGTTATCGAATCTCGATCCGCCCGCGGCCAGCCGCATCTCGGATTTCATCGTGAATCGTTTGCCCGCGAGTTGAAATCGATAATCAATGCTGTCCCTGCTCTTATGCTCGTTTCAGTGCGCTCCTATCTAGCGTTTAACCGATGTCCACTGCTTTTTTTGCGTGAGCTTCGGGGTTTTCCTTCCGCCCTTATGCACGAGGTTTAGCTTTCCCATTTAGCGGGCGAATGATATTTTCACTCCACCGATGCCTCGTTTTCATCGGCCAAAGGTTTTCATGCTTTCTCCAGGAGGCGGCATGTATAAGTGGAAACAAGCAGCAGGAGCGATTGTCATGGTCATGGCGCCGGCATTCACTTCCAATGCGCAGACCCGCGTTGCTGCCCACAAACCTCAGCTCACCATCGAACAGTTGATCGAGATCAAGCATCCTTCAGATCCCATCTGGTCGCCCGACGGCAAGCTTGTCGCGTTTCTCTGGGACCGCGCCGGGGTCGCCAATCTCTATGTCGCCAACGCCGACGGCAGCGGCGAGCCGAAACCGCTCACTTCGTTTTCCAAGGACCAAGTTGAGGGTGCCTTCTGGAGTGAAGATGGCGATCTCGTCTACTTTCCCCACGACGGCGACCTCTGGCAGGTCGCGGTTTCAGGCGCGGCGCCGAAACCAGTCTGGAACAAACCGGACCCGGGAAGCGGTTTCGTCCCATCGCCCGATGGCAAACGTGTTGCCTTTGTCCGCAGCAATCCCGTCGCAAAGGAAGACGCGCCTCATCCGAGCGATCTAATCATTCGATGGCTCTCCGATGGCACCGAGGCAACCACCGCGCATGACGAGGTGAACATTCGCGGCATCCTCTGGTCTCCTGACGGCGCTTCCATCGCCTATGTCGGCGGTTCCAAAATTATTCATCACGACGAATCTCCTTCTTATTCCGGGGCCAAACTCATTTATCGAGTCTCCGAATATGTCCCCGGCCAAGTCTATGCACTCAAACTTGCCGACGCAAAACCAGTGGCCATCGCCAAACCCGGCGAGTATGGCGGGTTGGCATGGGCCGACAACACACATCTTGTCTTCGATGGCCAGTCCACGGACTTCAAGAATTATTTTATTTATCTCGCCGAGGCCACCACGGGTGCCACAAAAACCATCCACGAAATTCGCGAAGAAAAATTCTGGAGCATCCCAGACTGGGGCGAAGCAGGCGCGCAACCGTGGCCCTCTCCCGACGGCAAGTGGATCGCTTTCCTGAGCGATCAAGACGGCTGGGACCACCTCTATGTGATGCCTGCCGGCGGTGGTGATGCGGTCCAAATCACCAAGGGCAAATTCGAAGCGTGGCGCCCCGCCTGGTCGCATGACAGCACGCGCATAGCCTTCGACGCCAACCTCGAGGATCGTCCCGGCGACCGCGTCCTGGGCATCGCAAAGATCGGCGATGATCCCGCGCACGCCGAAGTCACGTACATTCCCTCGGACCCAGGCACAAATATAGAGCCGCATTGGTCCGAAGGCGACGGCCGCCTCGTCTATCAACATACCGACGCGCACAACAGCGCGGACCTTTTCACCATCGGCTCCAATCCCGGCGCGAGGCCCGTCCGCCTTACGGACTCCATGCCCGCCGGCATGGACCGCTCCCAATTTGTCGAGCCGCAGTTCGTGCATTTTCCTGGCCCCGATGGCCAACAGGTTCCCGGATGGCTCTTTGTTCCCAAGAACCTGGATCGCACCAAGAAGCATCCCGCAATAATGTGGATTCACGGCGATGGCGTAAATCAGAACTACGACGGCTGGCACGTTCAGCGCAATTACGCCGTCTACTACAGCATCCATCAATATTTTCTTCAGAAGGGCTACGTCGTCTTCGCGCCAGATTATCGCGGCAGCATCGGCTACGGCCGCGATTGGCGCACCGGCGTTTACATGGACATCGGGGGCAAGGATGCGAAGGACGCCTGGATGGGCGCGAATTATTTGAAGACTCTTCCCTACGTTGATGCGGACCGCATCGGTATCTGGGGCCTAAGCTATGGCGGATTTTTCACGCTCATCGCCATGACGGATCAACCCAAACTCTTCCGCGCAGGCGTGGACGTCGCCGGAGTCGTCGACTACGCGATGTATTATTCCGATCCTTATCATGGCGACTGGACCGCGAGCCGCATCGGCACTCCTGAGCAGAATTCGCAAGTCTACGCCAACGCTTCACCGATTTCGCACATTGACCGGCTTGAACGGCCCTTGCTCGTGCTACATGGCACCGCCGACGTAAATGTTCCCTTCCTCGAATCCGTCTGGCTAGTAGACCAGGCTCTAAAGAAACACAAAGGCGACTTAGTCTCCTTGATGATCTACCCCGGCGAGTTTCATTATTTCACGCGCGAGCACGTGTTGCTGGACGCTTGGCATCGTGTCGACGATTTTTTTGACTTGCACCTGCGCGCACCCGCGAAACGCCCGGCTCATTGAAGCGCGCTGCGAACACCGCGGAAAATCAATGGCTGGGCTCCAGTACCAATTTCTGCACGCGCCAATTCAAAAGTTCGGCGACGTACAGCACGTTTTCGGAAGGGCACGCGATTCCGTGAATCCATCCGAATTGCCCGAGCTGTTTGCCGGATTTGCCAAACATCCCGAGAACTTTTCCATCGAGGCTGAGCTTGTAAATTCGTCCCGGAAACGCATCTGACGTATACAACACCTGATTTGGTCCCGGTGTGATGCAAACCGTCCACGGCGCGCCCGGCGCCATCGTGCCCGTGGTCGCGGTCGGCTTGTTGCCGATGGCCGACCTCGCGTCCGCAGGAGCCGGCACATCAATCGTCATCTGCCGCAAGAATTTTCCGTCTCCATCAAACACCTGTATGCGGCGATTCCCGCGGTCCGCCACGTAAACATTCCCTTTCGCATCCACCGCGATGCTGTGTGGCGTGTTGAATTGTCCTGGCTGGTCGCCCGGCTCGCCCCAGGACTTCACCCAGTTGCCGTCCTTGTCCACCTTCGCCACGCGCGAATTGATGTATCCATCGCTGATGTACGTGTCTCCCGCCGCGTCCCACGCCACGTCCGTCACCTGCCTGAACATTCCATCCACGGGCGGCAGTGGCGGCTTCACATGTTTCAGCGGGCCCGTGCCTTCATCGGAAGCTTCCTGCTTGCGGCCAAGAACCATCACGACGCGGCCTTCCGGGTTGAACTTGATCACCATGTCCGAGCCCTTGTCCGTCACCCAAATGTTGTCCTGCTTATCGACCTTCACGGCATGCGCGAACGACCACGCGTACAAATTGTGCCCAATCTCCCGCACAAATTTTCCGTCCGCATCAAACTCTAAAAGTTGCGCGGCGCTGCCCGCATACGCAGGTCCAGTCGTATTGCCTCGCGAAAAAACAAACACATGCCCTTTCGAATTGAGCGCCACGCCAGCCACTTCTCCTAAATAAATATCCGCCGGTAATTTCAAGAAATCAGGAACGGACCTATAGCGAATTTCCAGCGGTTGCTGCGCACAAAGTGACCCGCAGCCAATCAGGCACGATGCAAAAAACAAAACAACAATCGAGCGTTTCATCGGAATCACCTCGAGACCAAGTTGGACGCCGCCATGATTCGAGCGGTCAATTGCCCGTTAACGCGGCATATTGTGCTTTGGTGAGCGGAACGACCGAGAGCCTTCCGATGCGCACCAGCGGCGAATCAGCGAATAGCTTATTCGCTTTAATCCGCTCAAGCGAAATCGGCTTCGCAATCGCCTTTCCCGCTTTAACCTTTACCGCTGGCTTTTTGGGATCAGTCCCATCCACAGAAACAACCGTGGCAGTTCCCACCGCGCTCTTGCGCTCCCCGGTTTCGTAAATCACCAGCCTCGCGCCAGGCTCCATCTCGCGAAGGTTCTTGACCGCCGTCGGATTGGACACGCCGTCCCAAACCGTGGCGCCGTCTTTTTGCAGATCAGCAAACGAATACTCAGAAGGCTCGGTTTTCAATAAGTAGTCTGAAGGCATACATGCTCCCCACGTGTGCAATGCAAAACCTGTCCATTCTACCTGTTGAGCCGCTTACGCGCCGCCATTCGCTGAAAAACTTGCTGCCGTCCTGCTCTTAGCTCGCAACATAGCTTCCGGCCAACGCACGACAAAGTAACTCTGCAGCGCCATGAAATAAAATGTCTCACTTGCCGGTGGCCCCTGGTTCTGGCACGATGCATGGAACATCAAACTGAACTTTGTCGGACAAGGCTCTCCTGGAGGCAAATATGGCTGGTTTTTGTGGGAAATGCGGTTCTCCGTTGGCGGATGGCCAGGCTTTTTGCGCAGGATGTGGAACTCCCGTTTCCAGTTCGCCGGCACGTCCTCCAGCGGCGCCATCCGTTCCTCCACCGCCGCTGCGTCCGCCAGCCGCTCCAGTGGCCGCTCCTTCCAAGTCCGGCAACACTCTTCTCAAAGTTCTATTGGGCTTTGTTATCGTCATTTTTATTCTCGGCGCCGTGGGAGTCGCGGGCATCTGGTACGTCGGGCATCGCCTAAAGCAAAAAGTCCACGATATGGGGCTGGATAACATCTCGGCGGAAACAAGCGAGCATCGCGGGCCGGCGATTGGCGGCGTCAATCCCTGCAGCCTGCTTTCGAAGGCAGACGTGGCCCAGGCCGTAAAGATGGATGTCGTCCGCGCCGAATCACCCGAAGGCAGCGATGTGGGTTGCGAGTACAGCGTCATGGGAAATTACGTGGATCTCATCGCTAAGCATATTTCCCTGCTCCACAAAGAGGAAACGAATGACTCTCAGCGCCAGATGATGGAGACCTTCGCGAAAACAATTGGCCATGGCAACGATTCCGATCAAAGCGCTCCGAGGCATCCCGGTGAATCGCCCGTCTTCATGTTCAGTGTGGACAACAACAACGCCGTGGCTCAGATGAGTTTGAGCCGTGCCACGCTTGGCCGGTTGGGTCCGGGCGCAACGGCGATTCCCTCGCTGGGAGACGACGCTTTCGATATTGGCAACGCAATGATGATGGTCCGCAAGGGCGACAAAGTTGTTCACATTATATACATGATGTGCCCGTGCACCACCGAGGACGTGGTGCCGCTCGCGAAGAAAATCGTCTCCAATATGTAGCGCGTCTCTTGCAGGCACTACCAGGGATTGCCTTCCTCAAAGTTACGGCGCTTTTGCGGCGACCGCGCCGATGTCGGCGATATTGTCGCCTTTTTTCAGCGACGGAACCGCGTTGACGTGAAGGATCACTCCGGAGACGGGTGCCCGCGCATCAAGAATCACTTTGCCAAAATAATCCGTGACGTACCCGATCTTCATGCCTTCCTGAACATACGTCCCACGCTGCACCAGCGGATACCAAATGCCCGGACCATCCGAGATCACGTCGACGACTTTCGAAAGCCAAACCGGATTTTCGATGTAGTGCGGCTCGCCCGGAATCATCTTCAAAGCGCGCATCGTGCTAAGCGTGCCATTCTCGAGAAGCGCGACGTCATCCGTCTCCACCGTGCCCGCGTGTCCTGCCTCGACAACAATGGACGGCTTGCCGAGCAGCGCGGCCGTGTTGTCGAGATAACGCGAGGCGGCAAGCTCCGTCGGCCGATCGTTCCAGATAATGATGTGATCGAGCCCGAACGCTAGTACCATCTGTTTTGAAATACGGTCCTGCTCTTCCTTTCCGACCGCTCCCCAATAAGCGTACGGGCGCAAGTTTTCATCGAGATCACCGCCGTGGTAGTCGATCAAATAATCGCAGCGCTCGACAACTTCCTTGGTGATGAGAAAAGACGCGCGGTCCGTTTGCGTGCCGCTCATTTTCCCTGGGTAATAGCGGTTCATGCTCTTATTGTCGATTGGATTTACGTGCGGAACTTTTTGTTCGAACGAAGCGATGTTCACGAGTGGAACGAGGATGACCGTGCCGGAGATTTGCGCGGGATCGAGTTCTCCGATCAGTTTTTCCACGGCAATGATCGACACATACTCCGTGCCGTGAGCCCCCGTTACTAGCGCAAGAACTGGTCCGGGCTTCGCGCCGTTCACGACCACCACCGGAATGTTTGTCCCGGCGTCGGCGCCCGCCGGCACCTCGATATAGCCGTTCGCCTTTTCTCCCGGCGCGGCAGAAGCTGTGCCAACTGTAAAGCGGTTCTGCGCGTCAAGCGAGAAAGCCCCGAGGGACGCCAGCACTATGAAAGTAATTACGTTTCGCGAGAGACGCATCATTCTCCTCCTGCTTTGACGGCGGGCGGCGCCGGTGAAATTGGTGTCGCCGGCGCTGCGTCGCCTTTGACGTAGTGTGCATACCAGGCGAGGTATCGCTCGAGGCGGTCCTTGATGTGCGACGGTTTGGTGAAGCCATGATACTCGCCCGGATACACCACGAGTTCGGTGGCGCGGCCAAGTGCCTTCATGGCCTGGTACATCTGCTCGCCTCCGAGAATCGGCACGTTCGAATCGATATCGCCACCCATGAAAAGAGTCGGCGTCGTGATGTTCTTGACCCGGTAGAAAGGCGAGAGCTTGTCCCAAAGCGCCTGATGTTCCCAGGGGTAACCGAGTTCTGTTTCGTAATCGCGCTGGTAGTGGTCATGCCCGTAGAAGCTGGTGATCAGCGCGACGCCCGCGCCGGAAATCGCCGCTTTGAATTGCGTGGTCTGCGCAATGATGAAATCGGTGGAAATGCCGCCGTAGGACCATCCCCCGACGCCAAGCTTATCGGGGTCAGCAATGCCTTGCGCGATGGCATAATCCACCATGGCCATGTCGTCTTGAAAATCCTTGTTGCCCCAGTCGGCGTAGATGGCTGCGCAGAATTTCTCGCCGTATCCCGAAGATCCGCGAGGATTGGGGAGCAGCACGGCGTAGCCATTGGCGGCGAAAAGCTGCGCGAGATGGTCGAACGAGGCCGCGTATTGGCTTACTGGGCCGCCGTGCGGGCGCAACAGAGTCGGAACTTTTTTCGTGGCGTCGAAACCCGCCGGCTTGTAGAGATATCCTGCGACGGAAGTTCCGTCTTTGCTTTTGAAATGAACGTATTCGACCTTCGCCAGGCGCAATTGCGAAATCAATGCGTCGTTTGTCTTGGTCAAACGAGTAAGATCGTTGCCATTCTGAAGAAAAATCTCGTCAGGCCGGTCGGTTGTGCCGATCTGCGCGACGATCGCGCCCTCTTTGTCCATTGAAAAAGATCCAACCGTGAGGCGGCCCCCGATGATTCGAGAGATGTCTCCGCCAGTCACGAGGATGCGGCATAGATTTTGCGTGCCGTCGTCCACCGCAATGAAATAGATGGAGTTGCCGTCGGCGGAAAAGTGAGGGCGGCGCACATCGCGGTCAAATGAGAGAGTAAGGACTTTTGCTTCGCCGCCGCTGGACGGCGCGATCGCGAGATGTTGCGTGGCATACCAGAAGAGGTGCGGATCGAGCTGCGTGACGTACGTGATCCATTTACCGTCGGGAGACCAGGCAGGCTGACCGTCAGCGCCGGGATTGCTGGTGATCTGCGTGAGGTGCGCGCCTTTATCGGTGTTGTCTGCCGCAACCGCCCAGATATTGGTGTCCCGCGAGGCATCAGGATTGGTCGTGCTGCGGATGCTGGTGAAGGCCAGTTGCTTGCCGTCAGGTGACCAGGCGGGCTGCGAGTCGTCGAACTCGCCGGAAGTGATTTGCGTGAGAGATTTCTTCTCAACGTTGAATGCGTAGAGGTGAGTCCGGCGATTGTCTAGATAACCGATGGTGTCCTCCTTGAACTGAAGACGGTCTATCACCCACGGAGGCTGTGTTTTCGGTTTTGCGGGAGCCGGCTTGTCTTTATCTTTTTCCGCTTCGGCATCTTCCGGTTTGGGATCTTCGAGGACCAGGACAAGGCGGGTGCTGTCCGGTGACCATTCAAAATCGCCGACGCCTTGACGGATGTCCGTCAGGCGAACGGCTTCGCCGCCAAGTCGATTGAGGAGCCAGACTTGGCTCTTTCCGCCGTCGCGGGAAGAAGTGAAGGCGAGATACTTTCCGTCGGGGCTCCATCGCGGATGCGAGGAAGAGACGCTCTCCTCGGTCATCGGAAGCGGATCGCCGCCGCGCGTTGAGACCATCCAAATGCGCGTGTCGTTCTTGTCTTCCTTGAGCATCTTGGTGCGCACGGTGTACGCGACCCATTGGCCGTCGGGGCTTAGCTCTGGCTGGCCGACATCGCGAATCTGGAAGTAGTCGTCAATACTGATATTGCGCAGACCTGTAGGTGTGCGCGTCTGCGGCGGAGCCGAAACTGCAAGCTCAACGGACAATGAGAGCACTAAGAACAAGAAAAGAATAGCGAGGCTGCGGACGATTTTCATACTGCTAATTCCTCCGGATGGAATTGAGGGATAAACCGGGCGAAGTGTAACAGACGAAGTGGCATCTGTTGCGCGAAAAATTGCTGAGGGCGGTGCATCCCGAATTTCTTGAAAGAGTGCGCAAGCTTATCTGGACAAAACCGAACCAGAGGTTACCATCAAGATCGCGACGAACTGCAAAGTCAAGGTTGCAGTTCGGCCTCGAGGACGCAGACGGGTGACTTTGTCGGAAGGACGCGTGTGAGGCGGAAGCCGGCCTCTTGGAAAAGGCGGGCAAACTCTTCCTGTGTGCGCTCGCGGCCGCCAGCGAGAAGCAGCATCTCGAGGTCGAGCCACTTGGCCATGTGGGGTTCATTCCCCGCCGTCAGGACGGCTTCCACAAGGATGACTCGAGCATTGGCCTTCGCTACGCGACGGCAATTTTTCAGAATGGCCAGCGCGCGTTCATCGTTCCAGTCGTGGAGGATGTGTTTCATGATGTAAGCGTCACCAGCCGGAACGGAGGCGAAGAAATCGCCGCCACATGCTTCGCAGCGCCCGGCAAGGCCGGCGTCTTCTATGCGGGAGTTTGCGCCAGCGACGACGTGATCGAGATCGAAAATCATTCCGGAAATTTGCGGATAGCTTTTGAGAATCGTGGTGAGCAGCAAGCCGTGCCCGCCGCCGATGTCTACGAGTGTTTTGCCATTTAGCCAGGAGAAATCGTAAGCCTCGAGCACGTGAGGGACGAGCGCTCTGCTGAATGTGGTCATAGCGGCGTGGAAGACTTCGGACAGTTCTTTGTCGTTCGCAAAACAATCGAAACAAGAGAGGCCGAAGACCTTCTCCGTGACGGTTTCTCCAGTTTGAATGGAGTGAATCATTTCGGGATAGGTCTTGAAGTGAAACGCGTCGCCCACCCACAATACCATGTCGCGAAAAGAGTCTTCGCGGTCGGAGCGAATGAGTTCTCCGATGGGAGTGAGCGCGAAAATGCGCGGCGAAGTCTCCAAAAAAACGCCAACGCTTGCGAGCGCGCGCATGACGCGATAGAGAGCGTCTTCATTCGTGGCCGAAGCGTGGGCAAGGTCCTGCGTTGATTTCGGGCCGTTTTTCATCAAGTCCGCGATGCCCAGTTTTGAGACTGCATGAAGAGCCGAAGAAACCATATAGCCCGTGGCGAGCTGCATGATCTGGTCTGCGGGTTGAGGGCCCTGGGCTTGCCCTGGCGATGACATGTGCTTCCTCCAATTTGTTGGTACTCTACCCTATAGAATAGGACTTGCGCCAACAGCGGCTGGGAAGAGCGAATTCAGGATTGGTGCGTATCGCACGAGTTCAAAAAAGGATGATGTGAGTCATGTACGTACACATGTTTGCGTTTCGATTTAAGGCGGGAGTGACGGAGGAGCAGAAGAAGCACGTCGTTGTCGAGATTCAAAAACTGCGAAGCGAGATTCCTCAGGTGCAGGAGTCCTGGGTGAGCATGAACGATTCGCCGCGAGGGAACGGTTATGAGCTGGGCGGAGTGATGAAATTCGCGGATAAGGCTGCTTGTGAGGCGTACGGTGCGCACCCCGCCCATCAAGAATTGCTGCGTTGGTTGATGCCTTTGATCGAGCCAATCGAAGTGGATTTTGCTGCCTAGAGTTAGCTACTCGTAGCGAAGTGCGATTAAGGGATCGAGTTTAGAGGCACGATACGCGGGCCAGAAGCTTGCGAACGCGGCCACGGCGGACAACACGATCACTGCTGCGAAGAGCGTGAGCGGGTCTCGCGGCTTAAGACCGTAGAGAAGAGATTTGGCGGCTTGGGCTGAGGCAAGAGCAAGACCCGCGCCAATGATCAAACCTGTCACCGTGAGCAGGCCCGCTTCTCGCAAGATCAGACGCAATACGTCCGCGCGCTCCGCGCCGATGGCCATGCGGATGCCAATCTCTTTTGTGCGCTGAACAACCATGTAGGAAATCACACCGTAGAGCCCGATGGCGGCGAGAAGAGCCGCCAGGAATCCGAAGAAGCCTGAAAGCGTGGCCATCAATTCATCCTGCAAGAGCGACTCGTGAATCCGTGTCTTGAACACCTTAAAGTCCAGGTCGATGGCAGGATTTACGTCTGCGATGGTTTGCTTCGTCGAAGCGATCAGGCTGGTTAATGGGAGCGAAGACCTGATCAGAATCTGACCGTCCGGGCTGGGTTTTTCCTGCTGCGTGGATGGAAAATAGGCGAAGGGCAGAAAGTCCTCATGCATGTTCTGGAACTTGTTATCGCCAGTGACTCCCACGATTTCGTAAAGTGGACGCGGCTCTCCGGGCGGCTGGTGGATTCGGAACATTTTACCGAGTGGATCGGCGCCCTTG
Organism: uncultured Acidobacteriota bacterium; assembly: GCA_963718945.1. Taxonomy (GTDB): domain Bacteria; phylum Acidobacteriota; class Terriglobia; order Acidiferrales; family UBA7541; genus Acidiferrum. The sequence continues at coordinate 70,315 of CAVRAJ010000010.1, forward strand.
AGAATTTTGCGGACGAAGGCCTGGTTGACGATGGCCACTTTGACGGAAGTGGCCGTATCCTGGTCATTGAAATCGCGGCCGGCGAGCAACGGGGTTCCAATCGTGTGGAAATAGCCCGGACCAAGATAGTTGAGCCACACAACACCTGCGTCTTGGTCGGAACCCTCATTAAGAACTTCATCATTCCATGCGCTGCCCCCAAACGGGACGAGCATGGCGCTCGCGGCAGATTCGACGCCAGGGATAGCTTGGACGTGCTTTACAAGGTCGCGCTTGTACTCGGTATAGCGATCTTCGGGGAGTTGCAACCGGTTGAAATCAACACTGGTGATCAAGATGCCGGTTTGCTGAAACCCGACATTGAGCGTCGTCAAGTTGCGCAAACTCCTGACAAAAAGTAGTGCGCCCATTAGTAGGACGACGGAGAGAGCTACCTGCGAAACGACCAGGATCCGGCGGAGGCTGAAACGCTCCTTGCCTCCAGTTGATCCGCGAGTACCCGATTGAAGCAAGGTAGCTGGTTCTGCTCGTGTAGCGCGGATGGCGGGGGCGAGGCCAAAGGAAACCGTAGTGAGGACGGCGAGGGCCGTCGTAAACGCCAGGATGCGCCAGTCCATGCCGAGGTCGAGGAAGACTTGATTCTGCGGGGTGCTGATAGAGGCCACCAGCAGGCGGCTCACGAGGAATGCTAGAAAGAGTCCGCTAATCGCTCCGCCGGCGGCAAGCAACAAACTCTCAGAGAGCAGTTCGCGAATCATGCGCCAACGCGACGCTCCCAGCGCACGGCGAATGGTGATCTGCCTCTCGCGGGCGCCGGCGCGCGCCAGCATTAGGTTAGCGAGATTGGCGCAAGCGATGAGCAGGACGAGGCCGGAGATTCCGAGGAGCAGCCAAAGGGACGTTTCGGAGTCGTGGCGCAATTCCGAAAATCCGGTGCTCGCGGAGAACGCGCCAAGTTTGTATTCAAGATATTTCTTTACGCCTTCGGCGTCATAAACCGGCGGAATCGTTTCCTGCAAGATGCCGGGGGTGGCGGCGGCGATTTGCGCGTTGGCGCGCTGGAAGGTCCATCCAGGTTTCAAGCGGCCGATGGAAGCCAGCCACCAGCCATGACGCATCGTTAGGCGATTGTGGCGCGGACTGAGGATGGGCTCGATGCAAATCGGGACGGCCACGTCGAACGTATCTCCTATGGAGATGCCGTTGAAACCGGGAGGCGTGACGCCGAGGACCTCGAAGGAATTGCCGTCGAGCGTAAAACGCTTGCCGACAATGGCAGGGTCCCCGCCAAAATTGCGTTGCCAGAAGGCGTAGCTGAGGTTCGCGCCACCGATTGGACATCCAGGCTGGTCATCCTCCGCGTCGAGAAGACGCCCGAGAATCGGATGAATGCCGAGGACGTGAAAGAAATCGCCGCTGACGCGGATGCCATTTGCGTTACGTACTTCGCCGCCGGTCGCTAAATTGAACTGCTGGCTGGACCAGACGGCGAGTTCTGCAAAACCTTCCTGGCGCTTCCGAATCTGCTCCCACATCGGGAATGTGAGCTGGGAATACTGGCTCGAGAAATTGCCGGAACCCCAGTGGAAGTTGGAAATGCGGATGGTGCCTAATTGTTCGGGGTTCTGGACGGGAATGGTGCGGAGACGAATGGAATCAATGAGCTGAAAGATGGCGGTGTTCGCGCCGATGCCGAGGGCAAGAGTAAGAACGGCCACGATTGTGAAGCCCGGGCTGAGGCGAAGAAGTCGAAAGGCGTGGCGAAGCTCGCGCAAGAGACTGGTCATAGTTAGCCCTCGGAAGTATCAGACGATAGAAGGGTCAAAAGGTTCCGTGAGACGAGAGACTTAGGCACTGGTTGGAGATGGATGCAAAAAAGAGGGGCAGACTAAAGTCTGCCCCCACATAAACTTACGAAAAAACGAACGCAAGCATGGCCGCGCGGCGATTGCAGTCGCAGGCGATCAGAAATTGCGTACGGGCACGGGCTTTGGCAGAGGTTTACGCGGCATCATTTCGTCGCGGTTGGCGGTTAGATAGACAAAAGAGGCGACGATAACGGCCATCTGCTTCATGTCCGATTCCTGGATGCGCTCGTAGGTGTCCATGTTGGAGTGATGGGTGCGAGTTTCATAGTCCAGAGGATCCTGGATGAATTGGAAGCCGGGGAGGCCGACAGCGTCGAAGGAAAGGTGGTCGGTGCCGCCGGTATTGCGGATGCTAAGGGTGGTCATGCCGAGGTCGTGGAAGGGGACCATCCAAGCATTGAAGATCGGAGCGATCATCTCATTGCCCTGAAGATAAACGCCGCGGATTTTGCCGGTACCGTTGTCGATGTTGTAGTAGGCGTCGAGCTTGGCGTGCTCGGGGAGAATTTTGATGAGGTGGGTGGAGGGATCATCAGTGTTGGGGTCACCGAAATGCTGCTTGATGTAGGCGCGCGAGCCGAGCAGGCCTTCTTCTTCGCCTGTCCAGAGGGCGATACGAACCGTGCGGCGCATTTTTAGGCCGGAGGTTTTCAGGATGCGAATGGCCTCGAGCATGACGGCGGAGCCGGCACCGTTGTCGGTTGCGCCAGTGCCGGACTGCCAGGAATCGAAGTGGCCACCGAGCATGACGACTTCGTCAGCCTTGGACTTGTCGGAGCCGGGGATTTCGCCGACGATGTTGAAGGAGTTCAGGTCGTCGTCGTAGAACTTGTTCTGGATGTCCGCGAACATCGTGACAGTGACTTTCTTATCGAGCATGCGAACTATGCGGCCGTAGTTTTCGCTGGCGACAGCGACACGGCACGGAGCCGGATCCTTCGTTTTGTCGCGATCGCCGCCCTGCTGGACGAAGACGGTGCCGTCATCGCCGCGGGAAGGCTCGACCCAGACGGCGACGCCTTCCTCGACGAGGAACTTCTGCACTTTAAGCTGGAAATCGCGACGGGCACGGAATTGGGCTATGCGCTCTTCGAGATCGTTGCCGGCGCCGGGGACGGGTTGCGAGGCGAGGTCAGCGAGCTCGGCGTCGGTATACCGGTGAGTCTGGGGCTCAAAGCGTTCGGGGCTTTCGGGAACGGGCGCGGTCAACACAAATTTGCCTTTGAGCTGGCCTTTGAACTTGGCGAAGTCTTCCTCTTTGGTGATTGGCGCGAAAACGGCGTCGGCAGTGACGGGGCCGTTAGTGCCAGGCGTCCAGGCTTTGGCGTAAGCGATCAACGGAAATGGGCGCGGCGAAATGACTTGCACGGAAGTGCGCTCATTGGACCAGCCGCGGCCGAAGGGGCCCCAACGTTCGAGGTTTACGTTGGCGAGTTGCCACTTCTTCATTTGTTCGGTGGTCCAATTGGCGGCTTCCTTGATGTCAGGAGAATTGGTAAGGCGCGGACCGTAAACATCGGAGAGGTAGCTGATCGTGTCCATGATTTCGGAATGATTGAAGCCGATGTCCTTAATTTGATGGATGGCGGACAGTTCCGCTTGGTTGGGCGCCTGGGCCGCCAAGGGCAAAACTGCCAGAAAAATGACTGCAATGGCTAACGCACTCACATGCTTTCGCACAATCGTCCTCCGGACTTCGTCTTTGCGCGCTGCTAATTTCAGGGAAACGAACACAGGATACCGCGTGCATGGGGTGTGACGGCAGCGGGGCGAAGCGCGTTTCATATTTGAAATGGAGGCCCTACCCCGGTGTTTTTTGTAAGCGTTGCATCGAAACGACTTAGGGTTTCTGTCAGTGATTTAGAATCATCGGCTGCGGCCTCCCCCATTCGGAAGATTCGCCAGGTCTCACAGGGGGTTTCTGTAAGTGATTTAGAATCATCGGTTGCGGCGAGTTGCGTAAGTGTTGCTTCTAAAGGAATTAGCGAAGCGGCGGGCGACCAGGGCCAGTTGGATCGGAAGCGGAGCGGGATCGGAAAAGACGTTTGGATTGAGGCTGGAACCCATACCCCGGGTGTACAGGGAGGCGTGGAGTAAAAGCATGAAAGGGATGGAGTTGCGGGCGTTGGTGTGTGGGCTGTGTTTACTGGCTGTGGAAAAAGCGGGAAGGGATTGGGCGATGGTGCATGAAGTAAAGGGAGCGAAGGAGCTAAAGGAAATAGAGGAGGTCCGGGAGAGAGCTCGCGTGGGACGTATGGAGGGGAAGATTTGCGGGTTTGGCGAGGACAACATGGAGCATTATAGCATGCAGTTGGCGAGAGAGTAAAGACAATTACAGTGAATAGTCGAAAATGGGGGTTGAACGGCTATTAGAGGGATTGAACGGAGATCGGGCGGGAGGAAGGGTTAAAAATCCCAGGCGCACGCCGGCGGATCTATTGGGGGTAAGGCTGCTGATAGAGGAATTTCTGGAAGCCGGAGAAGACGGTGCCGATGTCTTCCGGTTTGCCGAGGTCTGCAACGGCATCGGCAAGGGAATCGTTGTACTTGAGGCGGAGGAGCGGCGTTAGCTTTTCCTGATCGAGTTCGTGGACGCCTTCGGTGACGTAGTGAGCAAGGACGAAATCGAGGAAGGTTTGCTGTTTGTCATTGAATTGCGCGCGGATACGCACTTTGGCCCTGGTGGCCCGTTCCTCGCGCGTCAGTGTGGGCAGAGCGTAGGCCACATACGCTAGCACGTCGAAGAGGTCGCTTTTTTCGGCGTTGATGATGCGCTGCATTTCGCCGAGTTGGGCGGCCCCGAAACCTTTGTCGGATAATCCTTGCAAGAGCTTGGCGCGAGTGTCGGGGGCGCTCCACAGGGCGCGAAGCTCGGCTTCATTTTTGAAGAATTCGGGAAGTCTGCCGAAAAGCAATTCCATAAATTGCTGCGCGGACATGGGCGTGCCGTCGGGATGCCAGAAGCTCGTGACCATCATGTGCTGGATGGCGCGGGCTTTGCCATCGGCCAGTTTGATTTTGATTTTCGGGCGTGGCGGCGGATCGGGACCAGGATCGGGCGGCGGAATGGGATCGACAATCGGGCGGGGTGGACGCGGTGGACCGGGCGGGTCGGGCGCCACAGGTTCGCCGTCCCATTCCGGGTCGTTGAAGTGTTCGTGGGCCTTCACGAAATCGTAGATGGTGAAGTAGTCTTTGCCTTCGTAGAGGCGTGTGCCACGACCGATGATTTGCTTGAACTCGATCATGGAATTAATTGGGCGCATCAGGACGATATTGCGGATATTGCGAGCGTCAACGCCAGTGGAAAGCTTTTGTGAGGTGGTGAGGATGGTAGGGATTGTTTTTTCGTTGTCTTGAAAATCACGGAGGAACTGCTCGCCAATCAGGCCGTCGTTGGCAGTGACGCGCGCGCAGTAGTTGGGATCGCGGCCGGTTTTCATCTGATTGATGAGGTCGCGCACGGCGAGAGCGTGGTCTTGCGTGGAGCAGAAGACGAGGGTTTTCTCGTTCTGGTCGATCTGGTCCATGAAGATTTTAACGCGGTGGGCTTCTCGTTCCTTGATTTCGATGATTTTGTTGAAGTCGGATTCGGTGTAGCGCCTGCCGACTTCGATGTCCCCTTCGACGAGCTTGTCGTCGGGCGTGTAGACGTACTCATCGAGGGTGGTGGAGATTTGCTTGACCTTGAAGGGAGTGAGGAAGCCGTCGTTGATGCCTTCCTTGAGGGAGTAGATGAAAACCGGCTCGCCGAAATAGCGATACGTGTCCACGTTCTCATCGCGCTTGGGAGTAGCCGTCAAGCCCAACTGCACGGCTGGCGAAAAGTGCGTGAGGATGTCTCGCCAGTTGCTTTCGTCGTTGGCGCCGCCGCGATGGCACTCGTCAATGACGATGAAATCGAAGAAGTTGGGAGGATATTCGCCGAAGTAGGGCTTGGGTTTGCTGGGAGCGCCATTCTCCTGAATGGCGGGTTTGGCATCGGGATTCACGGCGCCAATCGGGAGATTGGCGTTCCCGGGGCCACTCATGAAAGTCTGAAATATAGTGAAGAAAAGGCTGGCGTTTTTGGGGACGCGGTCTTTTTTGCGGATCTCGTCGGGTTCGATGCGCTGGAGCGCATCTTCAGGGAAAGGCGAGAAAGCGTTGTAAGCCTGATCGGCAAGGATGTTGCGATCGGCAAGAAAGAGAATGCGCGGGCGGCGCGATGGTTCGCGGCTGAGGTTCCAGCGGCTGTAGAAAAGTTTCCAGGCGATTTGAAACGCGATGAAGGTTTTGCCGGTGCCAGTGGCGAGGGTCAGCAGGATGCGGTTCTTTCCTGCGGCGATGGCTTCGAGGACGCGGTCGATAGCAATGTCCTGATAGTAGCGGCCTTGATAGAAGCCACCTTTGTCTTCGAAGGGAACGGTGGCAAAGCGATCACGCCAGGCATCGGTTTTGGCGAAGGTGATGTTCCAGAGTTCCTCGGGCGTTGGGTAGCGGTCGAGGACGCCTTCTTTGCCGGTTTCCATATCCGCGCCATAGAGGCCGCGACCGTTGCTGGAATAGGCAAAGCGGATGACGAGCTTATCGGCATAGTTCTTGGCCTGCCCGAGACCTTCGGTCAAGGATTCGTCCCAAGCCTTGGCTTCGAGAACGGCAAGTTTTGTGTTGCGGTGCACCAAAATATAGTCGGCGCTTAACGGCTTGCTGCGACGACCTAAACCTTCGAGACGTCCGAGCGTGATGGGATATTCGCGGCGGATGCTGCTTTGTTCGACGACGCCCCAGCCTGCAGCTTTGAGGGCAGGGTCAATGTGATCGGCTCTGGTTTCGGCTTCGTTCATGGCTTTGAGCCGGGAACGCCATTCTCCTGAATGGCGGGTTTCATGGTGGAATTCGCAGCGCCAATCGGGAGATTGGCGTTCCCGGAAAATGCGCTGCTCCAAGGCCAGCTCTCGGGCGTGGGAACCAAGCCAGCTTTCACTGGATTGAGATGAATATATTCAATCGCCTGAACGAGGTGCGTTTGGTCGCGGATAAAGCGGTCCCAATACTCGCGGTGCCAGATCGGATCGCTGGGCGTTTCACCGAGACCGCGCTGGTGATCGCAAATTTTGCGGGCCGTGAACTTCTTCCAGGAGGCGACGATCTTGGCGACGGTCCATCCATTCATCGGCTGGAAAAGAACATGGACATGATTCGGCATGACAACCCATGCGAGGAGGTGGTAGCGCTGGGAATCAAAAGTGAGCAAGGATTCCTGCACCATGTTGGCGATGGCTGGCTTGCGCAGAACGCATGAGCCGTGGCCTGCGTCAATCCATGCGTCTACCCGCTTACGGTGTTCGATGTCGCGCTTTTCAGTGGGAAGAGACTTTAGTTCGGATGCCAAGCGGAGGAGGACGGTTTGCGGGAGGGCGTCGGCGAGATGAAAGGTCACATGCTGAGTGACATCAGCGCTTTCAAAATGAGGGAGATAACCGCGGCTATGCCATCTGGGAGCGGCATTCTCCTGAATGGCGTCTTTCACAACGCCAATCGGGAGATTGGCGTTCCCGGCGGGGGTGTGCTTAGAGTTGGCCACTGAATGCCTGGTGCAGCAGGGATTTTTTTAAGGCTTCCAGCGCGGCGAGTTTTTGCTGGTAGATGGATTCGAGGCGTTCTACCTGGGACAGCATTTCGTCCGCCATGGCCATGATTGATCTTTGTTCGGAAATAGGGGGCACAAGGATCGGCAGTTCGTTAAGGATGGAGTGATTCAGATTGCTCATCGTAGTTCCAATCGCACTATCTTTTAACAACACCCTAAATGGTTTTGAACTGAAAAGGGCCACAAAGAACTTTCCGTCCATGCAGTCCGATAGTCGCAAGAAAAACGAACCGGTGCCGCAGAGCCATCCAGATTCACCTTCCGTAACGAGGGCACATCTTCCTAACTCTCCTCTTCGGGCAATTACAATATCCCCAGCCTTCAGCACATATGCGTTAAGGCGTTTCGACGTCTCCTTACTTACCATCATCCGGCTGGACGGCACGATGCGTAAGTCAATGATGTTCATAGGGTTAACGAGAGGAATACCGTCCGGAACATAGTCTGATTTGTGTAGCATCGTGCCGAAAGGGCCAGTCGAGATACTCTTAGCTACTTCGCTGAGTTTCTTCTCCGCCCACCCGTTACCGCGGTGGGTGAAGACGGATTGGAGGTGGCTTTCGAAGAGGGCGCGGGCGTTTTGGAGGTTTTTTTCGGCGTTGGCTTTGGCGGTGGCGATGCCGTCAAACGCTTCGTCGAGGATGCCGACGATGCGCTTCTGTTGGGGAAGCGGTGGGATTTCAACGACGAGGTCACGGAGCGCCGCGTTACTGAGGTTCTTCATCGTCGTTCCTGTCGACGCCTTCTCTAGTTTTTCGCGATAGTCGGCGGATCGAATAAGGTGAGCCAAGAAACGAGAATCCGTCGATGGCAAGGGTCTAACGAAGAAACTGCCGGTTCCGCAAAGCCACCCTGCTTCGTTTGGGCCTACAACTGCGCACCGTCCGATTTCGCCTCTTCGCGCCACGACGATGTCGCCTTCCGCGAGGATATAGTTAGCCAACCGTTGTTTCACGCTCTTGCTGATGAGCTTCGATGGATCGGGAACTATTTGATCGTCGACGATGTTTATCGGGTTTATCAAGGGGACGCCGTGGTCGGCATAGTCGGATTTGTGTAGCATTGACCCAAACGGCCCAGTCGAGACCGCGGCAGAGATCTCGATGAGTTTCTTGGTTTGCCAACCGATTCTCACAGCAGGCCCTTTATGGTTTGTAGTACCTCCGCGCTCTCGGTGTCCAGCGCGACGATTTCGTCCATGATTTCCCGCGGGCTGCGGTGGACTACAGTCTCTCCACCGTTCGGATTCTTCACGGAGAGGTCGAAGCTCTTTGGGTCAATGGTCTTGGCGTCCACGGTCCACGACTTGGGCGACTCGGCGAACTTTTTTTGCAGTTTGACGAAATCGGCGAGGTCGGTGTCGTCGAGAGAATTGGTTTTGCCGAGGTTGCGGCCGGGATCGAGCTGGTAATACCAGATTTTGCGGGTTTTGGCGCCTTTTTCGAAGAAGAGGACGACAGTTTTGACGCCTGCGCCTTGGAACGTGCCGCCAGGGCAATCGAGGATGGTGTGGAGGTTGGAGCTTTCGAGGAGCAGTTTGCGAAGGCTGATCGAGGCGTTGTCGGTGTTGGACAGAAAGGTGTTTTTGATGACGATGCCGCCGCGACCGCCGGCTTTTAGGATTTTGATGAAGTGTTGGAGGAAGAGGAAGGCGGTTTCCCCGGTTTTGATGTTGAAGTTCTGCTGAATTTCCTTGCGCTCGCTGCCGCCGAACGGGGGATTTGCGAGAACAACTTCGTAGCGGTCTTTGTCTTGAATGTCGTTGATGTTTTCGGTGAGCGTGTTTGTGTGGAGGATGTTGGGGGCTTCGATGCCGTGGAGGATCATGTTCATGATGGCGATGACGTAGGCTAGGGACTTTTTTTCTTTGCCGAAGAAGGTCTTTTCCTGAAGCGTCTTGAAATCCTTGGTGGAGAGTCTGGGAGCGCCAATCTCCTGATTGGCGTTGTTTGGTTTCGGCTTTGCCTCGCCAATCGGGAGATTGGCGTTCCCGGGAGCTTTGAGGTACTCGAAGGACTCGCAGAGGAAGCCGGCGGAGCCACAGGCGCCGTCATAGATGCGCTCGCCGATGCGGGGCTTGACGACCTGGATGATCGCGCGAATGAGGGGCGAGGCGTGTAGTATTCGCCGCCGTTGCGTCCGGCGTTGCCCATGTTTTTGATTTTGGCTTCGTAGAGGTGGGACAGCTCGTGCTTTTCGGTTTGCGAGCGGAAGCGGAGCTCGTCGATGTGGTCGATGATTTCGCGGAGGTTGTAGCCGGACTGGATTTTGTTTTTGATTTCGCCGAAGATTTCGCCGATTTTGTATTCGATGGTGTTGGGGCCGGAGGCGCGGGCTTTGAAGCCTTGCAGGTAGGGAAAAAGCTTGAGGTTGACGAAGTCCTTGAGGTCGTCGCCGGAGAGGGCTTTGTTGTGGTCGATGGATGAAGATTTTGCGGCGCCAATCGGGAGATTGGCGTTCCCGGGGAGTTTGGGCGCGGCCCACGTTTCCCAGCGATAGGGCTTGTCGAGGAGGAAAGCGTACTTTTTGCGCTGGAGCTCGGCTTCCATGGCGCGCTCCTGCTCGAGCGCTTCGAGATATTTGAGGAAGAGGAGCCAGGAGGTTTGCTCGGTGTAGTCGAGCTCGGTGGTGCAGCCGGCCTCTTTGCGGAGGACGTCGTCGATGTTCTTGAAGACTTGTTCAAACATGGGTGAGGGCGATGATCTTTGACTTGCGGTTACTTGTCAAGAAAGGGCAGCGCCCACGCTTGCGGAAGTGGGCACAATTTGTGACCGCCTTGGCTTTCTCGCGACGGGTGAGTTGAAACATGAAGTCCGAAGGGAAGATGCGGGGTCATCCTCGGAAGGATGACCCTACATTACTCGGGGGATTTGGGGGAGGGCTCGGCGGGACGGGCGGGAGTGGGGTCGGACTTGACGAAGTGGGCGTACCAGGCTAGGTCGCGCTCGAGGCGGTCTTGGAGGTGGGAGGGGAGGGTGAATTCGTGGAACTCGTCGGGGTAGATGACGAGTTCGGTGGGGACGCCGAGGCGTTTTAGGGCTTGGTACATTTGCTCTCCGCCGAGGATGGGGACGTTGGCGTCGATGTCGCCGCCGAGGAAGAGAGTGGGAGTGGTGACTTTGGTGATATTGCGGAAGGGTGAGACGTGTTCCCAGACGGCGGGAGAGGCCCACGGGAGGCCTAACTCGGTTTCGTAGTCTCGCTGGTATTGGTCGTGGCCGTAGAGGCTGGAGAATTCGGCGGCTCCGGCGCCGGAGATCGCGGCCTTGAAGCGGGTGGTTTGGGTGATGATGAAATCGGTGGAAATGCCGCCGTAGGACCAGCCGCCTACGCCAAGCTTGTCGGGGTCGGCGATTCCTTGCTCGACGGCGTAGTCGACCATGGCCATGTCGTCCTGAAAGTCCTTGTTGCCCCAGTCAGCGAAGATGGCTTTGCAGAAGTCCTGGCCATAGCCTGAGGAGCCGCGGGGGTTGGGAAAGAGGACGGCGTAACCGTTGGCGGCGTAAAGCTGGGCTAGATGGGAGAATTCGGCATAGTAGGCCCAGACGGGGCCGCCGTGTGGGATGAGAAGAGTTGGATATTTTTGGCCTGGGACATAATCGAGGGGCTTATAGAGGTAGCCAGAGACCTGGGTGCCGTCCTTGCTTTTGAAGTGGACGTATTCGCCGTGGGAAAGCTTGAGTTGGGAGAAGAGGGCGTCGTTTACGTGAGTGATTTGGGTGTACTTGCCATCGATGATGGAAAAGAGCTCGTCGGGGCGCTCGGGCGAAGTGACTTGGGCGACGACAAGTGGAGTGGAAGACGCGGCAGTTGAATTTGTGCTGATGGAGAAGCCGTTGACAGAACGGAAGGTTCGATTCTGCAGGTTGGTGAGGGCTTGCGGCTGCCCCAAAGAATCGAGTGGCAGGACAAGGCTGCTAGGGTTCGCTGGATTGGCGAGGTAAAGCTGGATAGCGCCATCGTTGTCGACTTGGAAAAGGATGCGGCCGTCTGGGGCGAAATGAGGGTTGGTGACCATGCGATCGAGGGCGAGAGTGAGGATTTTGGCGGGACCGCCGGTGGCGGGAGAGATGGCGAGGTGTCGAGTGGCGTAGTCGAAGAGTTTGGGGTCGAGCATCGTGACATAGGCGATGGATTTGCCGTCGGGGGACCAGATGGGTGAGGTGTCGGCGCCGGGATTTGTGGTGACTTGGGTTAGGTGAGTGCCTTTATCAGTGTTCAATGCGGATACGGTCCAGATGTCGGTGTTGTAGGTGAGGTCGGGGTCGGGCGTGGAGCGGTTGCTGGTAAAAGCGAGGAGTTTGGAGTCGGGAGACCAGGCGGGCTCGGTGTCGTCGAAATCGCCGGAGGAGATTTGGGTTAGGGATTTTTTGGCGATATCGAAGACGTAGAGATGAGTGCGGCGGCGGTCGAGATAGCCGACTTCGTCGACTTTGAATTGGAGGCGGTCGATAACCCAGGGCTTTTTGGATTTTTTGTCGTGGTCCTTCTCACTATCTTGAGAGCCACCCTCTGCTACGGCGGAAGATCCTGCAGCGGTTGTTGATTTGTCTTTGTGTGCGTGGAGTTCTTCGGGGGTAGGATCTTTTAGGATGAGGGCCAAGTGGCGGCTGTCGGGAGACCACGCGAAATCTTCGACATCCTGAACGGTGTCGGTGAGTTGCTGGGCGTCGCCGCCAAGGCGATTGAGAAGCCAGACTTGAGTTTTGCCCTCGTTGCGCGTGGAAAGGAAGGCGAGGTATTTGCCGTCGGGGCTCCAGCGAGGATGGGTGGAAGTGGCGCCATCGGCGGTCAGTGGGATGGAATCGCCGCCGGAAGCGGGGACCATCCAGATGCGGGTTTCGTTTTTGTCGGTCTTGAGAGTGGCTGCATCGACTGCGTAGGCAACCCACTGGCCGTCGGGGCTGAGCTGAGGATCGTGGACGGCGAGAATGCGGAAGTAGTCCGCGATGGTGATGGGGCGGGGAGTGGGAGTTTGTGGGAAGGCGGAAAAAGAACAACTTAACGCAGAGGCACAGAGCACGCAGAAGCGGAAAGAAGTGATGAGCGAGACAACCTTCATGCAGATGACTCCTGGAACGGGTATGGATGCAAAACCAAAGGCGCGAGTTTAGCATAGCGGAAATGCGGTCATCCTCGGAAGGATGACCCTACACGGACAACCTTGGAGGAGCGGGGAGCAGGGGGAGCGAACGCAGGATGGCGCGCGAACGCGGGGCACGATGTATCGTGCCCCTACAAGAGACGGGAGGCGGTGATGAAAAAATATTCGGCGAGGCGCGTTTTTTTGTTGCATGGGGGGACGAAACTTGTATTCTGCGAAAGCGAACTCACTTCACCCGGCGCGAGAGTGAGCATCACTTAGGAGGACGAGAGTAAAAATTGAGTTCTTTATCCCTTCCGGCCCGGATTCCTTCCCCTGCAATTTCAACAGCGAAAAAAAGAGTCGCAAAGCTGACGCTCTGGCCGCTTGTGGCGGCGACGTTCTTCATGGTGTCTGGCGGGACGTATGGGACGGAAGAGATCGTGCATGGGGCAGGCTACGGACACGGGATTTTGATTTTGTTGTTCTTGCCGGTGCTGTGGTGCTTGCCGACGGCGTTCATGATCGGAGAGCTTTCGAGCGCGCTGCCGACCGAGGGGGGATACTACGCTTGGGTGCGGCGCGGGATGGGAAATTTCTGGGGGTTTCAAGAAGCGTGGCTATCGCTGGCGGCGAGCATTTTTGATATGGCGATTTATCCGACGCTGTTTGTGATTTATTTGAAGCAGATGTCGCCGTGGTTCGGGTCGTGGGGCCATGGGGTGCTGGCGGGGCTGTTTGTGGTGGTGACTTGCGCGATTCTGAATATTGCCGGGATTCGCGTGGTGGGAATTACTTCGCTGTGGCTGTTCTTTCTGCTTTCGGCGCCCTTTGCGGTGATTGTGGTGATGGCGCCGTTTAGAGCGGGAGTCTTTGCGAGCGGGCATGCGGCGACGGAAGCGACGGGCCTGGGCCTAGTGGGCGGCGTACTTGTCGCGATGTGGAACTACATGGGGTGGGACAACGCGTCGACGGTCGCGCAAGAGGTGGAGAGGCCGCAGAGGACGTATCCGAGAGCGATGATCGCGGCGGTCGTCCTGGTTACACTCACGTATGTGCTGCCATTCCTGGCGGTGTACTTGATGGGGATTCCGCCTTCGGCATTTGAAGCAGAGGGTGCTTGGGCCACGGTTGCGGGATTGCTTGGCGGGAAGATTCTAGGCTTCGAGTGGTTGCGCTTCCTGATTGTGATTGGCGGGATGATGAGCGCGTTCGGGATGTTCAACGCGCTAGTGATGAGCTACTCGAGGCTTCCGCTGGCGATGGCGCGGGACGGAATGCTGCCGAAGGTGTTCGCGAAAACGAGCGCGAAGACGCATACGCCGTGGGTGGCGATTGTGGCGTGCGCGGCATGCTGGGCGCTGTGCCTGGGCTTCAAATTCGAGAAGCTCGTCACACTGGACATCATGTTGTATGGCGCCAGCTTGATGTTGGAGTTCGTGACGCTGGTGGTTCTGCGGATCCGCGAGCCGGAATTGAAGCGCGCGTTCAAGGTACCCGGAGGATTGGCCGGGGCGATTACGTGCGGGATATTTCCGCTGCTGCTGATGAGCCTGGCGATGGTGAAGAGCGGAAGCGAAACGATCCTGGGGATGAACGGGCTGCTGTTTGGCGCGATCATCATCGCGGGCGGAGTCGTATTATATTGGAGCACCAAACCCTTGCGGCGATCGGTGATTGCTCCGGCGGCCACGCCCAACGCGGCATACGGCGACTAAGCTACGGCGCAGCGAGCACGCTACTGGTATACTCCACAGTTCAATCCACTACTTTTTTCCATCGGGAGACCTGAATTGAAAAACCTGAGGAGTTTAGTGCCATTCCTGCTCGCGGCGATTGCGGTGGTGTGTGGGCATGCAACGGTTTTGGCGGGACCGCGCGCCGCACCGGATGCGGCGCCGCGATTTGACCAAAAATTCTTTGGCGGAATGCATTGGCGGATGATTGGGCCCTTCCGCGCGGGACGGTCGCTGGCGGTGACCGGAGTGCGGGGGCAGGCGGATGTCTACTACTTCGGGTCAGTAAACGGAGGCGTTTGGAAGACGAACGATGCGGGCCGCACGTGGAATCCGATATTTGACGCAGAGCCCGTCGGATCGATCGGGGCGATCGCGGTGGCGCCATCGAACGCGAATGTGATTTACGTGGGGTCCGGCGAGGCGGACATGCGCTCGAGCATTTCGACTGGAAACGGAATGTATAAGTCCGCGGACGCAGGGAAAACGTGGGAGCACATTGGACTGGAGGATTCGCGGCAGATTGCGCGGATCGTGGTGGATCCGAGCGATCCTGAGAAGGTTTTTGTGGCGGCGCTGGGGCATGCATACGGGCCGAACAAGGAGCGCGGCGTTTTTCGTTCGAACGATGGCGGGAAGACGTGGGAACAGGTGCTGTTTAAGGATGAAAATACCGGAGCAATCGACCTGGCGATGGAGCCGGGAAATCCGAAAGTTATGTACGCGGCTTTGCTGCAAACGCGGCGGCCGCCGTGGAGCATTTATCCGCCTTCGAAGGGTCCGGGGACGGGGCTTTATCGTTCGAAGGATGGAGGAGAGCACTGGGAGCAAATGACGGGGCGTGGTCTGCCTTCGGAAGAGTTGGGACGGATGGGAATCGCGTTTGCGCCGAGTAATCCGGAGAGGATTTATTTGATCGCGGATGCGAAAGAGGGCGGGCTGTACCGCTCGGACGACGGCGGAGAAAATTGGGAGCGGGTTTCAAAGGATCCACGCATCTGGGGACGCGGATGGTATTTCTGCGAAGTGAGCGTCGATTCGAAAGATGAGAATAGGCTGTACGTACCGAATACTTCAATGTATCGATCGCAGGACGGCGGAAAAACGTTTACGGCGATCAAGGGCGCGCCGGGTGGGGACGATTATCACCAGCTGTGGATCGACCCGGACAATCCGGAGCGAATGATATTGGGATGCGATCAGGGCGTGATTGTGACGCGGAACGGCGGGGAGACGTGGAGTTCCTGGTACAACCAGCCGACGGCGCAGCTTTATCACGTTGCTACGGACAATCGCTTTCCCTATTGGGTTTATGCAGCGCAGCAAGATAGCGGAGCAGTGGCGGTGGCGAGCCGAGGCTACTCCCGCGCGCTGAATTTTATGGACTGGCGGCCGATGGAAGCCGGAGGCGAGAGCGATTACACGGCGCCCGACCCGTTGAATCCGGAAATTATTTACGGCGGAACAGTGGCGCGACAGGATTTTCACAACGAGCAGGTGCAGCAGGTGCCGCCGACGCTGCTTTATCCCGCGGAGTACAGGAAAACGTGGACGGTACCGTTGGTGTTTTCAGAGGTCGAGCCACACGTGCTGTATTTCAGCGCGCAAGTTTTGTTTCGAACAGCGGACGGCGGAAATTCGTGGCAGAAAATCAGTCCGGATTTGACGCGGGAGGATCCGGGCGCGCCGTCGAATCTCGATCCGGCGACGGCGGCGGATGCACCGACGTCGAAGCGGCGCGGCGTAATTTATACGATTGCGCCATCGCCAAAGCGCGCAGGCGAGATTTGGGTGGGCACGGATGACGGGCTGGTGCAATTGACGCGCGACGAAGGGAAAACGTGGAAGGACGTGACACCGCCGGAAGTGACACCGTGGAGCAAAGTGACACACATTGTGGCGTCGCACTTCGTGGATGGCGAAGCTTACGCGGCGGTGGACCGGCACCGGCTGGAGGATCAGCAGCCGTATTTATACCGGACGAAAGATTTTGGGAAAACATGGCGGATGGTTGCGAACGGGATTCCGGACGGAAGCTTTTTGAATTGCGTTCGCGATGATCCGAAAGTTGCGGGATTGCTTTATACGTGCACGGAAAAGGGCGTGTACGTTTCTTATGATGATGGCGACAACTGGTCGCCATTGCAATTCAATTTGCCGACGACTTCGGTCCGCGATTTGGTGGTGCACGGCGATGATCTGGTGATCGCGACGTTTGGGCGATCGTTCTGGGTGCTGGACGATATCACGCCTGTTCGGCAATGGAGCGCGAAGGTGGCGAACGCGGAAGCGTGGCTTTTCGACCCGCAGACGGCGTATCGGGTACGGCCAGGCGCGGATCAGGGGACGCCGTTCCCATTCGATGAACCGCAAGCGGATAATCCGGCAGCAGGGGCGGTGCTGGATTACTACTTGAAGGAAAAGCCGGCGGGGGCGGTACAACTGGAAATTTTTGATGCGGCCGGGAAGCTGGTGCGGCGATATGCGAGCACGGATGAGGTGCGGAAAACGAATGCGGACGAAATCGACATTCCGATGTACTGGATTCATGACGCGGAGCCGCTGTCCGCGGAAGCGGGGATGCACCGATTCGAGTGGGACTTGCGGTATTCGATTGCTGGAGGCGGAAGGCGCCGGTCTCGGCGGGGAGGAGGCGGGCCGCTGGTGGTGCCTGGGCGGTACACAGTGAAGCTGACGGTGGAGGGAAAGACGTTATCAGCGCCACTGGCTGTGAAAATGGATCCTCGCGTGAAGACGAGTACGGCGGATTTGGAACGGCAACTCGCGGCGGCCTCGAAGCTGGCAGCGGGGATTGGGAAGCTTTCCGAGGCGGTGCAGCGTGCCGACGATTTGCAGAAGCAGATTGCGGCGCGGAGTAAAGAGGCGGAGGGAAACGCGGAAATTGCGGCAGCGTTAGCAGATTTGGGAAAGAAGGTTGGCGCGGTGGCGGGATCAGGAACCGGCGGCGGTTATGGCTTTTTTGGATTTGCCGCGCCGGGGAAAGAGCCGACGACACTCAAACAGGTGTCCACAGCCTACGGTGCGCTGATGGGAATCATTGAGAGCGCGGACGCGGCGCCGTCTGCGGATGCCACGGCCGCGGCCGAGAAGTGGGAAGCGGCGGGGAAAGCTACTCTGGCAAGGTGGGAAGAAATTCAGACGAAAGAATTGCCACGCGTGAATTCCCTGCTGGAGAAGGCGCAATTGCAACCGCTGAAAATCGGCGAAGAGGAAAAAGCTCATCAGTGATCGTGTGAGCGATCATTCACTTTTCACTTCAGGATGCGTTCGGAGGGTTTCGGACGGAACTAATGGGCGCTTTCCCGCTGCTTATCGAAGGACAGGTGCGCGACATTTGGACGGGACGCGGGTTATATGAGGGCAAGAGAAAAGAACGCCAGCCCAGAAGAGGACCCTCCATGAATAGGAATAGCATTACGAAGCAAATTGCCGTTGCCGCCGGATTTCTGGCGCTGACTTTTGCGCCGGGAATCAGCCGCGCACAGGACAATGCACAGCCACCGGCGCAGGATCAGAGCCAGGCGGCACCTGCCGCGTCAGCACAGCCAGAAGGAAGAATGCATGGCGCGATGAAAGGACTGAACCTGACAGACGATCAGACAGCGGCGATGAAGAAGATCCACGAATCGACAAAGGCACAAGCGGATGCCGTGAACAAGGATGAATCGCTGACAGTGGAGCAGAAAGAAGCGAAAGTGCATCAGCTCCGGCACAGCGCACGCATGCAAATGGTGAAATTGCTGACTCCGGAACAACGACAGCAAATGCGGGCGAATGTACGTTCATTGCGCGCGACACGCCGTGAGCAACAACAGCAACAGCCGCCTCAAGCACAGCCGCAGGGGTAATCGGGGCGTCAGGCTCTGGAGCGGTCCGATTGGAACGAACGATCTGGAAATCGGCTGAATCAGGGACTTAAAGGCGATGCATCAAGGGACGGTCCAAAAGGCCGTCCCTTTTTCGTGGAGTGATGGACTCGGGCGGCGCGGAAATGCGAACAGATTTGATATGCTGCTCGACGTGGGAAATGTCGTTCAAATGAATGAGCGCACTTTGGTCCGGAACCGTTTTCGAACTGGCACGTTTTTTTTAACAGTGACGCTCGGAGCAGTGGCGCTGAGTTCTTCCTCGCAAGCGCCGGCGCAAACGAGACCGGCCACGCCTTCGGGCCAGTCCGCTGCGTCGCAAACGTCGCTTCCAGCGACAACACCAGTGCTGCCGCAAGCACCTTTGCAAACTGCGCAGCAAGTGACGCCGCGCGCGGGTTTGAATATCGTGGTGCTCGATCCAGCGCATGGAGGGACTGATCCAGGCGCGCGTGGAACGGGCGGGATTCGAGAAAGCGAAATCGTGCTGGACTTCGGGGCCCAGGTGCGGAAAGCACTGGAGGGGCAGGGGTTCCAAGTGATACAGACGCGCCAAGGGGATGAGAATCCTTCGTTTGACGACCGCTCGGCCATGGCCAATGCGCAAGCCGGAGCGGTATTCGTAACGTTGCATATTGCTTCGACGGGGCTGCCTGGCACTGTGCACGTTTATTTCTATTCGGATTTGCCGGCAACGACGGACGCAGGCGGATTGATTCCATGGGGCCGAGCGCAGACACCGTTTCAGGGATTGAGCAGGAAATTGGGCGATTTAGTTCAAGGACTGATGTCGCAACGATTCAAGGGATCGGCAAGCAGTGCGGAAACCGCAGCGGTGAGGCAATTGCGGACGATTGCGGCGCCGGCAATCGCAGTGGAGGTATCGAGCGTGGTAGTGGAAGATCGCGCCGACCTGGATCGAATGGCGCCCGGCGTGGCGGACGCCATCGCCATGGGAATTGCAGAGTTCCGGCCTGTGTACGTCGTGCCAGCGACGACGGGAGGAATGCCGTGACGGCGCGCTGGCTCAGATGGCTGGTAGGGGTGCTTTGCGTGGGAGTGCTGATAGGTGCAATTTATTTCCCGA
This sequence comes from uncultured Acidobacteriota bacterium, assembly GCA_963718945.1. Lineage (GTDB taxonomy): Bacteria > Acidobacteriota > Terriglobia > Acidiferrales > UBA7541 > Acidiferrum. Next base: position 89,608 of record CAVRAJ010000010.1, read on the forward strand.
TTCTGCGGCGGCACGTGGAACGGACGGCCAGGCTGCAACAACTAAGCACGGAGCAGGCGCGGAGGGAGTTGACGCAACCGATTACGATAAATCCCGGCGAGCCACGAGCGAAAGCGAAATTATTTTGGGCTTCGGGGAACGGGGATGGGACGCTGACGGATGTGACAGTGGAATTGCCGCTTTCGAGCGATCCTGTGCTGCGAGCGAAACAAGTGCTGAATACGCTGTTGGCGGGACCGGTGGATACGGATCTGCGAACGCTGCCGCCGGACACGGTGCTCCTGGCATTTTACCTGCTGCCAGATGGGACGGGGATTGCGGATTTTTCCGAGGCGCTGGCGACGGAGACGCCATCGGGAATTCAGAGCGAGCAAATGGCGGTGGATTCGATTACGCGAACGCTGGAGGCAGATGTGCCAAGAGTGGAGCGGCTGAAGATTTTGATTCACGGGCAGGAAGTGGAAACACTGGCAGGACATCTGGATTTGACCGGAACTTTCCTGGTCGACACGAAGTTGGCGCCGGGAGCGCCTGCAGCGGCAGCGCCCGTGACCGCGCCGTCAACTTCGCCACGCGCGGAGAAGCCAACGACGCCTGGCACTGACAAGCCGGCACCTGCCGCAGCACCACCCCCGGCGCAGAAGCCAGGCGAGCGAGGGCGTTGACACCAGATGAGGGGCCCGGCAAACTGACGCAGCTTGAACGGAAACTGTAATAGATTTTCTTGCGAATGGAATCGCAACAGGAGGAAGAGTGCGAGTTGATGGACGCGGCCCGGACCAGATGCGCCCGTTGAAGATGACGCCGGATTTTATTTCGACGGCGGAAGGAAGCGTGCTGATCGAGATCGGAAGCACGCGAGTGATTTGCACGGCGACAGTGGATGACGGCGTGCCGGGATTTCTGAAAGGAAGCGGCAAGGGCTGGGTGACGAGCGAATATGGGATGTTGCCGAGAGCGACAGAAGAAAGAACGCCACGCGAAGCGACGCGGGGCAAGCAGTCGGGAAGAACGCTGGAGATTCAGCGTTTGATTGGGCGGTCGCTGCGCGCGGTGACGGATCAGGAAGCGCTGGGCGAGCGAACGGTGTGGATCGATTGCGACGTGATTCAGGCGGACGGCGGGACGAGGACGGCTTCGATTACGGGAGCATTTGTGGCGCTGGCGTTGGCGTTCGAACGACTGGTTGCGGCGGGGATTTTGAAGAGTTCGCCGTTAATTGATTCGGTGGCGGCAACGAGCGTGGGAATTGTGGAAGACCGCGCACTGCTGGATTTGGCGTACGAAGAAGATTCACGCGCGGAAGTGGACATGAACGTCGTGATGACGGGCAGCGGACATTTCGTCGAGATTCAGGCTACGGCGGAAGGGCGGCCCTTTAGCGGGAGCGAAATGCAAGATCTCCTCGCGTTAGCGGCAGCTGGGATTCGGCGGCTGACGGAGGAACAACGCGCGGTGTTGCCGGTTAAATTCAGTGCGCGCGCGCGTTGATTTGTTTCTGGCGTCTTCCAATCCGGGAAAACTTGGGGAGTTTCGCGCGCTGGCTGCGACAGGCAGACCGGGCGTGGCGGGTGCGCTCGACGTACGTCCGGAGATTGAGTTGCTGCCGGGATTCGATGCCATGGCAGCGTTTGAAGAGGATGCGCCGACGTTCGCGGAGAACGCCGCGGGAAAGGTGCTGCATTATTCACGAATTGGTGACGGGCTGGTGTTTGCGGACGATTCAGGGTTGGTAGTGCCGGCGCTCGGGGGAGAGCCTGGGGTGCGCTCGGCGCGGTATGCGGGGATTGGTGCGACGAACGCGGAACGGATTGCGAAATTGCTTGGCGAGCTTCGCGGGAAGAAGGGTGTGGAACGGGCGGCTTATTTTGTGTGCGCGCTTGCTTTGGCGAAAAGAGGGCGGGCTATGGCCGTGGTGACGGCTCGAGTGGATGGAGAGATATTGGAATCGCCGAGGGGCAACGGCGGGTTTGGGTATGACCCGGTATTTTACTTCCCTGCTCTGAAGAGAACGTTTGCGGAGCTTTTGCCGGAAGAAAAGAATCGGATCAGCCATCGGGGGAAGGCGTTTGGAAAAATGCTGGCTTCGCTTGGAATTCCAGAGGGGCACGGCATGCCGTGCCCCTACAATGGCACGGAGAATTCCTGATGTCTTGAGGCGGCCGACAAGAATGTCCGTCCTACCGTGTGTGATATTCTGCGCTCCATGACGACGACAAGAACACATAGAGGAAAGAAAAAACCGCTGCTCAAGAAATCGCGGACGACGAAACCATCGCGGGCCGCAGAAAACGCGAGCACCAAGAAAAAAACAGCGGCGGGAACGGATCCAAAACGTGTTGCGGCGATTCTCGCCAAGTTGGATGAAGCGTATCCGGCCGCAACTTGCGAGCTGAAACACGAGAATGCGTTTCAACTTTTGATTTCGACGATTCTTTCCGCACAGTGCACGGATGTGCGCGTGAATCAGGTAGCGGAGACCCTACACAAGAAATATCCGACAGCAGAGGCATTCGCGCACGCCAATCCCACGGAACTGGAACAAGACATACGACCAACGGGATTTTTTCGAAACAAAACGAAATCGATCATGGGAGCGAGCAAGACGATTATCGAGCGATTTGGCGGCCAGGTGCCGCGCACGATGGAAGAGATGCTGACGCTGCCGGGAGCGGCGCGAAAGACGGCGAACGTGGTGCTGGGCACGGCGTTTGGAATCGCGAGCGGAATCGTCGTGGATACGCACGTGATTCGCATTTCGAATCGTCTGGATCTGACGCGGAATGAAGATCCGAAAAAAATCGAGCAGGATTTGATCAAGGTGATTCCCAAAGAGAAGTGGATTCTATTTTCGCACCAGATTATCTGGCATGGGCGGCGCGTATGCCAGGCGCGGAAACCAAAATGCATGGAATGCAATCTCGAGAGGATCTGCTATTCGAAAGACAAAACGATCTAGGCGCAGATGCAACCGCAGGTAAGTTGCTGGAGTTTGCCGCGTACCAAATCATTTCCGCAAAATCGAATGCAAGTTTGGTTTTCCTCCAGGCGGCTGAGACTGCCCACGGGGCTGTACTTTCACGTATTATGCAGCCATGCGGATTTTGCTGGTTGAGGACGATCCGGGGGTGCGCAGGTTCGTCGTCAAAGGACTGCGCGAACAGGCATACGCGGTGGACACGGCCGCGACCGGTGAAGATGCGCTGTATCAGGCAGACATCAATGAGTACGACCTGATTATTCTGGACGTTATGATTCCGGAACCGGACGGATTCGAAGTGTGCCGCAGGCTGCGCAAATCCGGTCGGCGAATGCCCATCCTGATGCTGACCGCTCGAGACGCCGTAGAAGATCGCGTGAGCGGACTCGATCGCGGCGCGGATGATTACCTGACCAAACCTTTTGAGTTTCGCGAGTTGTTGGCGCGGCTGCGCGCATTACTGCGGCGTTCAACGGAATTGCGTCCACCCCGGCTCAGCGTGGGAGAGCTTGTGCTGGATACGGCGGCTCAGAATGCCACGCGGGATGGAGTGCCGATTTCGCTGACGCACAAGGAGTATGCCCTGCTTGAATACCTGGTACGGAACGCGGGGCGAGTGGTGAGCAGAGCGGACATTGCGGAGCACGTTTGGGATGAGAGTTTCGATCCGTTTTCAAACTTGATCGAGGTGTATATCAACCGACTTCGGAGGAAGATTGATCCGGACGGACACTCGGGACTATTGCAGACGCGTCGCGGCGCCGGTTACATCTTGGAGCCTGGCAAGTATGCCGACGCGAGAGATCGCGCACAGCAGAGCGGGGCGCAAGGAAAAGGAAATGTTTCGGACCGCAAAAAACACGCTTGATTCTGTTCGAGTGCGGCTGACGGTATGGTACTCCGCGGTTCTGGCCGTGGTGCTGGTCCTAGTTTCGGCAACCACCTACCTGATCATTCGAAAAACATCGATGCAGCGCACGGACGCGGACTTAGCGGTGCTTGCCGATTCGTTTCTGGCGACATTTCGGGCTGAGCTCGCGGACGCAGGCAGCACACAGCCTTCGGCAATTTTATCAGCGGCACGCCAGTCCATGATTGAACATCGGACGAACAATGATGATTTCATCGTGTTGGAGCCGGACGGAAAGATCATGGCAAGTTCAAGTGACGCCGTCTTTTCCAGTGCAAAACCTGACGCCTGGAGGAGCGCCGCCCTTGGATCCAGTGAATTTCAGCGTTTCACGGAAAAGAGCGAGGGCAAGGAAGTCCATGTGGAAACAATACGTGGGGAGCGGTCGCGGTTTCGCGCGTACTCCCGCCATTACAAAGCTAACGACCAAACGTATCTGCTTATCATTCTTCACTCGTTGCATGCACAAAATGAAACTCTGGATACGATACGCCTGACGTTTACATGGATGATTCTTCTAGGACTGCTGCTTGCGGGGACGGGCGGATATTTTTTGGCAAGAAAGAGTTTGGCGCCGGTGATCGCGATGGGAGCGCACGCGCGGCGCATTGGGGCAACCAACCTGCACGAGCGGCTTCCAGTGCTTCATGCCAACGATGAGCTCGGACAGTTGGCCACCATCTTCAACGATCTTCTGGATCGTCTCGACCAGTCGTTCGAGCGGCAACGCCGGTTCATCGCGGATGCTTCCCACGAACTGCGAACGCCGCTGGCGATTCTGCGCGGAGAGGCCGAAGTAGCGATGTCGCAGCCGGGCCGAACGGCGGAGGACTATCTCGAGTCTCTGGGGATTCTCCACGAGGAGACGTCGCGATTGATCAAGATCGTGGAAGACCTCTTCACACTGACACGGGCCGACTCAGGACAATATCCTCTGTCGCCAGAGGAATTGTATCTCGAGGAAGTGGTGGCCGACTGCGCACATTCGGCCAGGACGCTGGCGCGCGAGAAAAACATTGAACTGACTGTGGATGCTCCGTCGGAATGTTTGGTGCACGGCGACGCGGCGCTTCTGCGACGGATGATACTGAATCTGCTGGATAACGCGATCAAGTACACGGCCGGAGGCGGTCGCGTGGATATCGCCTGCCGCGCGACAGGCGCGGGCTGCGAGGTACACGTCACGGACACAGGGCCGGGGATACCGCATGAACTGCACGGCCGCATTTTCGAGAGATTCTTTCGGGCGGACCCAGCCCGTTCGCGTTCTGGGCGCGAGGGCGGGGCCGGGTTGGGGCTATCCATCGCACTCTGGATCGCCCAGGCACATGCAGGAAAGCTGGAATTGGTACGCTCCGACGAGACGGGAAGTCACTTCGCAGTGTATCTTCCGGGGCCAGCGGTACCAGCCGCGGGAACAGATTAATCGTCTGTTTATCTCGAGGCCGCTAAAGTCACGTTAGCGGAACGTGAAGGACTGCGTCCGCTCGAGAGAACCCCGTGAACACTCGTTATCTTTCGTATCGATCGGCCCTGCCAGCGCTCGTCGCGCTTGCTATGTTTCCTTTTCCAATTGCGAGCCAGCAAATTGAGGCTCCTGCGCCAAAGACGGGCGCCGCCGTCTCTCAGTCCTCCGCCGGGCAGTCCTCCGCTGCGCCAGCCACGGGTCAAGATGGGTCGCCTTTGCAACTGACGCTTCAAGACGCACTTGCCCGCGCACGGAAGAACAGCACAGTATTCCACGGGGCAGCGACAGATGCCGCCATCGCCGCGGAAGACCGAACGCAAGCGCGCGATGCTTTGCTGCCGACAGTCGGCTACAACAACGAAGCTCTTTACACGCAAGGCAACGGCATTGGGGGCGTGCGGTACATTGCCAACAATGCTGTGCACGAATACACCAGCCAGGGAAATGTACACGAGGCGATAGATCTTGCCGGAGTGGCGAATTACAGACGCGCCGCGGCTGCGGCAGCCGTTGCGAGGGCGCGAGCTGAGATCGCGTCTCGGGGACTCGTAGTGACGGTGGTGCAAAGCTACTTCCGTGCGGCGGCGGCACAAAACAAGATCGAGATCGCACAAAGAGCAGCCTCGGAAGGAGATCAGTTTTTCAAGATGTCGCAAGAACTCGAGAAAGGCGGCGAGGCGGCACATTCCGACGTGATCCGCGCTGAGTTGCAAATGCAAGATCGCGGCCGGCTATTGCAGGAAGCCCAACTCGAACTTCTGAATGCAAAGCTGGATTTGGCAGTGCTGATTTTTCCAGATTTTAACGAACACTTCGAAATCAGCGACGACCTGCACGCCAGCATGCCGCTGCCGACCTTCGAGGAAGTTAAGCAAGAAGGAGCGAGGGACAATCCGGAACTGCGCGCGGCGTTGGCAACAGTGGAGGAAGCGGGACACGGCGTCACAGACGCTCGCGCCGGCTATTTTCCTTCGTTGAGCCTCGATTACTTCTACGGGATCGATTCGGCTCAATTCTCGACGAACAGCGTGATCGAAAATCAAAGGATTCACAATCTTGGTTCATCCGCTCTCGCAAGCTTGAACATGCCGATCTGGAACTGGGGAGCTACGCAAAGCCGGGTGAAACAAGCGGAGCTTCGCCGCACGCAAGCGCAGCGCGAACTTTCTCTGGCGCAGCGCAAACTGCTCGCAGACATGAAGTCGTTATATGGTGAAGCGGAAACGGCGTTAAATGAACTGGCGGGCTTGCAGCGTTCCGCGGAGCTGGCGTCCGAGGGGCTGCGATTGTCAACGCTGCGCTACAAGGGAGGAGAGGCAACCGTGTTGGAAGTTGTAGACGCGCAAAATTCATTCTCGCTGGCGAATACGAACTACCAGGATGGGGCGGTGCGCTATCGCGTTGCGCTTGCCAAACTCCAGACGCTTACGGGAGCGATGACGACGCCATGAGAATCAAGTCTCTACGCACGGGATTGCGGACCTTTCTGGTTCTGGGCGCGACTTGCGCGGCCGTGCACGCCGCGGCAGGATGCGGCGCGGACGAGAAAGAAAAGCAGCCGGTTGTTTCCGTTCAGACCACGCCGGCTCACCGAACAGCGATTACAAAAACAATCCTAGCGGACGCCGTGGTGTTTCCATTACAACAGGCTGTCATCACACCGAAGATCACTTCCACGATTAAGACGTTCCTTGTCCAGCGCGGAACACGCGTGCGCAAAGGGCAGTTGCTCGCCGTTTTGGAAAATGCCGATCTCTCGGCAGCCGCCGAACAAAGCAAGGGGGAATTTGAGCAGGCAGAGGCGGGTTACGCCACTACAACCGGCGCGAGTTTGCCCGAACAGATACAAAAGGCGGAGTTGGACACGGCCGCGGCGAAAACCTCGCTGGATGCGCAGCAGCAAGTCTACAACAGCCGCAAGGAACTGTTCGATCAGGGAGCCCTGCCTCGGCGTGATTATGATTCGGCGCAAGTGTCGCTCATGCAATCGCGCAGCCAGTACGAACAGGCCAAGAAGCAGCTCGACGACTTGCATCGGATTGGAAGGGAGCAAGCACTAAAATCCGCGAGCGGCCAGCTCGCCGCCGCCAAAGGGAAATTTCTTGGCGCAGAGGCGCAGCTTAGCTATTCGGAAATCAAGAGTCCAATCGATGGAGTGGTTACCGAGCGGCCGCTATATCCCGGCGAACTTGCAGCTGCGAACCAGCCGTTGCTCACGGTGATGGATCTCTCGAGAGTGATTGCGAAAGCACACATTGCGCAGTCAGAGGCCGTCGCACTGAAGGCGGGGGACGCGGCCATGATGCTGCTCCCTGGCTCGGAAGAGAAAGTGAATGGGCGAGTCAGTCTGGTGAGTCCGGCGGTCGATCCTGGAAGCACGACCATCGAAGTGTGGGTCGAGGCCAACAAGCCAGGGTCTGCCCTTAAACCTGGAATGACGGTGCAGGTTCAAATCGTGGCTGCGACTGCAAAAGATGCGCTGGCCGTTCCTGCCTCCGCGGTTTTCAAAAACGCGGATGGGACAAACTTCGTGCTGATTGCCGGCGCGGATGAAATGGCTCACGTCAAAACGGTGGAGCTCGGGATAAAAGGCGAGGGCGAAGTGCAGATTCTCAGCGGGATCAAGGAAGGAGATGCCATCATCACTTCTGGGGGCTATGCGCTGCCCGATAAGACGCAAATCAAGATCGAGGCACCCGTGCAAGCAGAAAAAAGCGCGGGAACCGCTGACGAAACTGACAAGCAAAACGGCAACAAGACGAAACCCGCGGAAAAGGCTAAGGAGTAAGAACAATGGCCTTTGAATCGGATTCCGGTTCGAGTGTGCCCGGCGCAAAAGCGAGGCCTTGGTTTGAGCGGCTCTCGAGGCCGATTCTCTTTCTGGTCATCAGCCTGGCGCTGGTCGGGGTGTACCTAGCTTTCAGCATTCCGGTTTCGGTGTTCCCAAACACCGATTTTCCGCGCGTCGTCATCGGCGTGGACAACGGCGTCATGCCAATCGATCAAATGTTGGTGACAGTGACGCGGCCCATCGAAGAAGCTGTGAACGTTGTTCCCGGCTTGCAACGCGTTGTATCCATCACAAGCCGAGGTTCGGCGGAGGTTGATCTTTTTTTCGATTGGAAGAGCGACATGATCGTCACGCTGCAGCGTGTGGACGCGGTCGTTGCCCAAATGCAGGGTGCGCTGCCGCCAACAGTCAAGCTCGAGACGCACCGATTGACCTTTGCCAGTTTTCCGATTCTTGGTTACAGCCTGACTTCCGACGCAATTCCGCAAGACAAACTATGGGAGATGGCCACGTACGACATCAAGCCGCGCATCAATCGCCTGGATGGCGTGGCTTCCGTCTTGATCCAGGGTGGACGGGTGCCGGAATTTCAGGTTTCGCCTGATCCGGCGCGGCTGCTTTCAACAGGAGTTACGGTCACGGATTTGCTGGACGCCATTCGGCGCACGAACTTGATCGATTCGCCGGGTTTGTTTGAACACGATCATCAATTGGTTCTTGGCCTGGTGAGCGGACAGGTGCGCACACCCGAACAGATCGGCAGGGTCGTGGTCAAAGACACGGCGGCCGGGGTGCCCGTGCGAATCGGCGACGTGGCGGCGGTGGGGCCATCGGTCGCGCCGGTGTACACAATCGTCAAGGCCAACGGGAAGCCAGCGGTACTGTTGAGCATCAATCGGCAGCCGGAGAGCAATACTTTGGCGGTCGCCGATGAAGTTCATGAGCAGATTCAAAGAGTCACATCCACCTTGCCACCCGGCGTACACCTGGAACCCTTTTACGATCAGTCAACGATCGTGCACGATTCGATCGCAAGTGTTCGCGACGCTGTGCTTCTAGGTTTGATCCTTTCCTCGGCGATTCTAGTATTGTTTCTCCGCGATTGGGGGACGTCGCTCGTCGCCGGTATGGTGATTCCCGCGACTTTACTGCTCACATTTATCGTACTGAAGGTCACTGGCCAAAGCTTTAATCTGATGACGCTCGGGGGCCTCGCGGCTGCGGTTGGATTGGTGATCGACGATGCGATCGTGGTGCTTGAAAACATCGTGTTGCATCGAGACGCGGGTGAGGGACGCGCGCAAGCCATCCAGAGCGCGCTGCGGGAGATGACGACGCCGTTGATCGGCTCAACGATCACGCCGATTGTCGTGTTTCTCCCATTGGTGGCCATCACAGGTGTCACCGGAAGTTTCTTCCGCGCTCTTGCCATCACGATGACCGTTTCTCTGCTCTGCTCTTTGCTGCTGGCACTCGCGTGGACGCCCACCTTGAGCCAATATTTTGTTCGCCGGAAGAACCCGCGAGCGGATTTGGGGCAACGGTTGGAGACGGCGCCGCAAGCCATGGACGCCGCGAGGATCCTCGCAGTGGAAGAAGCGCATCAGGTCGGCCTCTTTGGCCGCATAGTGAATTTCTACGCCCGCGCCATGAAAAGAGTGATCCGGCATCCTTTTGTGCTGATCTTTTGTTCCGCGGCGATCGTGGTTCTGGCGTACATGTGCTTCCAATTTTTGGGCAGTGACCTCTTGCCGGAAATGGACGAAGGGGGATTCATTCTCGACTATTACACGCCGCCGGGAAGTTCTTTGGCCGAATCGGACCGCATCCTGCAACACATTGAACAAATTCTGCATGCGACGCCGGAAGTCGAAAACACATCGCGCCGAACGGGCCTGCAATTGGGGTTGGCGGCGGTCACGGAAGCAAACCGCGGAGACTTCACGGTACGGCTGAAGCGAGACCGCAAGCGCGGCATCGACGAAGTTATGGACGATGTGCGCGGACGGATCAAGGCGAGCGAACCGGCGGCGGACGTCGAGTTTGTCCAAGTCTTGCAGGATATGATCGGGGATCTCTCGAACGAGCCGGAGCCTGTGGTAATCAAGCTTTATTCGCAGGACCCGCAACAACTGCTTCAGTCCGCTCCGCGAGTCGCGGATGCGATCGGAAAAATCCACGGCGTGGTCAACGTTCTCGATGGCATTGAAAATACCATCAGCGGGCCCGCGGTTACGTTTCAAATTGATCCAACTACGGCGGCGCGTGCGGGATTTACCGCCGAGGAAGTCAGCACGGATGCCGCAGCGCTCCTAGAGGGTGAACCGGCGGCTACGCCAGTTGTTTTGAACGATCGCGCCTACACAATACGCGTGCGTTATCCGGAACGCAGCCGCGGATCCCTCGAGCAAATGACGGACACATTGCTCGTCAGTTCGACGCATCGCACTGCGACCCTCGGCTCCCTTGCGACGCTAACGACGGACCCGGGTGAGACGGAAATCCGGAGAGAAAACTTGCAGAGGCTGGTTGAGGTGACGGCTCGACTCGAGGGCGTGGACCTGGGGACGGGGATAGCTGAAGTGCAAAAGGCGGTCGCGGATCTTCACCTGCCGGCATCCATGCGAGTGGAATATGGCGGGCAATATCAGGAGCAACAAAAATCGTTTCGCGACCTGCTGATGGTTCTCTTTCTGGCACTCGCGCTCTTGTTTGTCGTGTTGCTCTTCGAATTCCGTACATTCTCCGCGCCAGCCGCAATCCTCGCATCTGCGCTTCTATCGACGTTCGGAGGATTTTTGGCGCTGCTCGTGACGCGGACAAGCTTCAACGTGGCGTCGTTCATGGGGATGATCATGGTGGTTGGCATCGTGGCGAAAAACGGAATTCTGCTACTGGACGCGGAGCAGCGATTCCGCAGCCTGGGCTTCTGTCCGGAGGACGCCATGCTCCAAGCAGGCCGGCGACGTCTTCGCCCCATTGCCATGACCGCTTTGGCCACGATTGCGGGGATGCTGCCTTTAGCGCTGGCGATCGGCGCAGGATCGCAAATGTTGCAGCCGCTTGCGATCACCGTGATCGGCGGTCTTCTGAGCTCCATGGTTTTGTCTCTCGTATTTACGCCAGCGATCAATTATTTTTTGCAACGTGGCGCAACTACCGAGATCGCGGGAGCGGAAGCTCTCTAAAAACGGCGCGCTCGAATCCTCTAAAAAAAGAGGCGGCAGTTCCCTTTCATCTGCACTCCTAGTAAAGTTGATAGCGGAGATTAATTATTTTCATGCTCGGAACAGCGATGAAGGGCAAAACAGGTTTGAAAGGCCGGAACCCGGCTGCGCCGCTCAGCAGGAATCAACACCTATTGCGCTGGGTGGACAAAATGGCAGAGCTCGCGAAACCAGCGGCGATCCACTGGGTGGACGGCTCGCAGGAAGAAAACGAGCTTCTGCTCAGGCGGATGGTCGCGTCGGGAACGATCACCAAGCTAAACGAAAAACTCTGGCCCGGATGCTATTACGCGAGATCGGATGCAAATGACGTCGCGCGCGTGGAAGACCGGACATTTATTTGTTCACTCTCGAAAGATAGCGCGGGTCCGACAAATAATTGGGAAAATCCATACGAGATGCGTAAGAAGCTGAAGAGTCTTTTTAGCGGCGCGATGCGCGGGCGGACGATGTATGTGCTGGGGTACAGCATGGGCCCCTTCGGCTCGCCAATGTCGCAGATCGGCGTGCAACTGACGGACTCTCCGTATGTGGTCGTCAATATGCGCATCATGGCGCGCATCGGGCTGCCGGCCTTTCAGCAAATCGACACGGGGATACCGCGTGTCGTTCCTTGCATGCATTCGGTCGGCGCGCCGCTTGCGGCGAATCAAAAGGATGTTCCTTGGCCGTGCAACAAGGAAAAATACATCGTCCATTTTCCGGAGACTCGGGAGATTTGGTCTTACGGGTCCGGTTACGGCGGGAACGCCCTGCTGGGCAAGAAGTGTTTCGGTTTGCGAATCGCTTCCAACATCGCGCGCGATGAGGGTTGGATGGCGGAGCACATGCTGATTCTTGGGGTAGAGGATCCCGCAGGTGAAAAAACCTACGTGGCCGCCGCTTTTCCGAGCGCATGCGGAAAAACAAATTTCGCGATGCTCATACCCCCAAAGGGATTTGAAGGATGGAAGGTCTGGACGGTGGGCGACGACATTGCGTGGATCAGGCCGGACGAAAACGGCCTTTTGCGAGCGATCAATCCGGAAGCGGGATTTTTCGGAGTGGCACCGGGGACTTCCGTAAAGACGAACCGCAACGCGATGGCCACGCTGGCAAGAAACTCAATTTTTACAAATGTCGCGCTTACTCCTGACGGCGGCGTGTGGTGGGAAGGAATGACGGAGAAACCACCCGCGGAATGCCTCGATTGGAAGGGGCAAAAGTGGACTCCAGAGATTGCAAAGGAGACTGGAGCCAAGGCATCGCATCCGAACGCGCGCTTTACAGCGCCGGCTTCACAGTGTCCGACGATCGATCCGGCGTGGGAAGATCCGAGCGGCGTGCCCATCAGCGCCATCATTTTCGGTGGACGGCGGGCGACGACGATGCCGCTCGTTTTTCAGGCTTTCAATTGGAGCTCCGGCGTGTACATCGGGGCGACGATGGGATCGGAAACCACGGCCGCAGCCGCGGGAGCTGTGGGAAAAGTACGCCGTGACCCGATGGCCATGCTTCCTTTCTGCGGCTATCACATGGGCGATTACTTCCGGCATTGGATCAAAATGCAAAGGTCGCTCACGCTTACACCACGAATTTTTCATGTGAACTGGTTCCGCAAGGATGGAGACGGAAAGTTCATGTGGCCGGGCTACTCGGAAAACATGCGGGTTCTGAAATGGATTGTAGACCGCACGAAAGGCCGCGCGCTGGCGAGAGAGACGCCTATCGGGTGGATGCCGCGGTTCGAAGACATGGAGTGGAAGGGCATGGATCTTTCCAAAGAAAGATTTGACGAGCTGCAGAAGTTTGACCGCGAAGCCTGGCGCAAGGAAGTGATCGAACACGAAGAGCTGTTCCTCAGGCTTCACGACCATTTGCCGAGTGAAATGGTTTACGAAAGAGAATTGCTGATTTGCAGGCTTTAGTTAGAAATGAAGCTCTGATGTACACCAGATACGCCGCTAGGGCCAAGCCGAAGAACGCGGTCACAATGGCAATGAGATCGATGATGAAACCTTCGGGCTGGAAGTTGCCGGAGTCGATCTGATCGCGCGTGCGCCGATAGCGAATTAATCCCGCAAGGCAAACCAGCACTCCGCCAATGATGGCCGCTGTGCCGAACCAGACAGAAAAGCCGGAAGTCGGTATGACGTGGCCTTGGCCTTCCGGTTGGATCCATTGCCTGATGGCGATGGCAAACCGGCCAATCGCAAAACCAAACACGACGACTGCCACACCGGTGCGCACCCAAGCGAGAAAAGTACGCTCATGCGCGAGATGATCGCGGGCAAGATTAGGATGGATGCTGGCTGGTGGATGAGAATCCTTCGCTTGTGATTCAGGTATAAGTTCTCAAGTGCCGGCTGCGTGTTCCTACACGGGCTATTTTACCGCCAATTGAAGAAGCGGCCCGGCAGCGCTGATATTTTTTACCAGATCGGCCGGGACGTTGTGTCTTTGCTGGAGATATTCCGGACTATTGTAGGAGATCCATACTTTGCCGGCGGCATCCTGCCAAATCAGTGCTTTCAATGGAAGATCGATTGCGATTGTGGGAGAGGCAACCATCACGGGCGTTCCACCCTTGGGACTTCCAAAAACAATGAGCTGCGTCGGCTGCATCTTCAGGCCAGTCTTTTCGGCTTCGCCACTGTGATCGACGCGGCAGAAAATCGTCAGGCCGCTCTCTTGCAACAACGATTCGACGCGCTTGAGAGTTTCTGGAACGGAGTAAGGACTGCCGAGGTGCCGTATTCCGTTGTCTGGAGTTGGATCCATGAGAGGCCTCCTGAGAGTCGGTCAAATATGGAACGAGATACATCCCCCGCGGTCAATGCAGTATAGTGGCTGGAGGTTGTGAGTCAATTCCACATACGTACCTGGAAGTTTGATCAAAACGCCAGGGCGATCTGCGGTATCTGATCGAGTAGGCAGTGCTCTCTATTTTAGACTGTTTGAAAGCAGTCCATTTGTGTTCTCGATGCCGCTCGTCAGCTCCGCTACCCTAACTTGCGCTTTTTCTAGTTGGCTCGGACGTGAAGCAGGGATCTTTTTATCGACGGCTCCGGGCATCCACGTTCCAACAAAGAAGGCATGCTTCTCGATTGTTTACTGATCGTCGCTTTCAGATTCTGTGTCCCTAAATCTCAGCCTTCCTTTTACGACATCCACATCTGAAGCTGGCACGATGCGGCCAAGAACAAAAATGTGTCTCTTTTGGGACGGTGGCGCTTTTTCCTGGGTTCTAAGATTTCATCTTGTATCACTCGCTGTTGATCGGACATTGGGAGGAAAGAAAACGGTGACGAAAGCTAAGGGGTATGTACACGCTTCGTCGTGGTCGTTCCTGACAACGCCAACCAAATATTCAGTACCAGCGTCGGAGCCGCGTCGCCAATACCGGGAAAGCGGTCCCTCCTAAGAGCCCGAAAAAAAGTCTTTATCCTACAGAAGGAAAGGAAGGAAGGAAGGAAGCCATGACACACCATTCTTCGCTGGCACCATCTACGAAAGACAGCATTGATTTGAATCTCTTATCCATTCATAAATTCGGCGAACATACGCAAGACGTATCCAACATAATAGCCCGCCGCGCTTTCGAGATTTTCGAACATCGCGGACGCGCGCACGGACACGACAGGGAAGATTGGTTTCTCGCGGAATCCGAATTGCTCACACCTATGAAGTTCCATGTCTCCGAGTCCGGCGAGCGACTTACCGCACACGCTGAAGTTTCCGGGTTTAGGAGAGAGGAGATCAAGGTGAGCCTCGAGCCGCGTCGACTGAGCATCAGTGCGAAGGCCCAGCCGCAAGAAAATCACCAATCTCGAAAACACACCCATTCGCTCGGGCACGCGCAATTGATGTTCCGCGTCATCAGTCTCCCCTGTCAGGTCGATCTATCAAAGGCCAAGGCTACATTCAACGATGAAACTCTGGAAGTATTGATGCCCAAAGCGACTCCTGCGAAGAGCGTCCGCGTCGAGACGAGGCCAGGGTCGCCGGCGGAAGATGCGTCTGCTATCCGTAACAATGATGGTACCGAAGCCACAGGCAATGCTGGAGTCAATGAGCCGATCCTCCAGGCGCAACCGGCATCATCGAAGGGGCAGGAGGGAAGACTGGCGAATCATTGAAAATGTGAAGAATCATGGCTCTTGATTATCCGTTATGGTTGCGCGCGACCCACTTCTTCAATTTTCTTCTCCTGTCGCTTCTCGTTCGGAGCGGTCTGGAGATCTTGAGCGCGCACCCGCGTCTTTACTGGAATGATCACTGCACGCCTGGCAGCGAATGGCTCAAGTTCACGAGAAAAAAGAGGCCCAAGGACCGCCTATGGACGGCGAGTGATGATGAGACTTCATTCCCGTCGGCTATTGCCCTGCCGGGCCACGAAAATCTAGGGCTCGGGCGGCACTGGCACTTTCTTGCGGATTTCGCTTGGCTGCTGACGGGTGTGACGTACCTGGTGATGCTCTTCGTCACGCCGGAGTGGCAGCGGCTCATTCCGACTTCCTGGAAGATTCTCCCGGACGCATGGCACGCAATGCTTAGCTACCTGAGCTTTCACATCGTGGAAACGCCCGGAGCGTATAACGCATTACAACAGTTGAGCTACGCAGCGGTGGTATTCTTACTTGCGCCGTTTAGCATTGCGACGGGAATAGCGATGTCCCCAGCCGTCGCGGCTCGCTTCCCGTCGTATAGCAAATTGTTTCACGGACGGCAGAGCGCACGAAGCATGCATTTTCTGGGTCTTTGCGCTTTCATCCTGTTCTTCATCGTGCATGTCGTCGTCGTGGCTCTTCACGGATTTCGAACGGAGTTGGCCAAGATCGTTCTGGGGGAGACGCAAAATCCCCGCTTGACGCTAGCTCTCGTGGTTTGGCTTTCCGGGTTGGCCGGCGTTGTGATCATCCACATCGTAACAACCTTGTGTTCGCGTCGCCGCCCTCGCTTTGTGCAAAAGATCACTCAATCCATCACCGACCCGTTGCGCACGCTGCTTTTCGGCCACGAAATCTCCGCGCAGCGTTACTCACATGCAGATATCTCGCCCTACTTCTGGGTGAACGGCCGCCCGCCGAAAGAGGATAGCTACGAGGCGATGGCGAGCGAACAATTCGCAAATTACAGCCTGACGGTCACCGGATTGGTGGAAACACCGCTACGTCTGACGCTTGCTGATCTCCGCGCCATGCCGAAGCAAACTCAAATTACCAAGCATTGCTGCATTCAGGGCTGGTCGGGCGTCGCCGAGTGGAGCGGCGTATCTCTGCGTCACATCAACGCACTTTGTCATCCGCTTCCCGCCGCCCAATACATCGTTTTCTATGCGCTGGACAATAAATCCACGTCGGAATTGCACGCTCAAGGATCAGGATACTTCTACGGCACGATCCGCATAGAGTTGGCGGAAGATCCGCAGACGATGCTCGCCTACGAAATGAACGGCGAGCCGCTTCCTGTCAATCACGGTGCGCCGCTTCGCCTGCGGGTTGAAACGCAGCTTGGATTCACGATGGTGAAGTACATTCGCGCAATCGAATTCATCGAAGATTACAAGACCCTTGGCTTAGGCCAAGGCGGCTGGCGGGAGGATTACCAGTACTTCAGCCAGGAGGCCGGGATCTGATTCAGGAGTCTGTAGAAGTATGACAACTCTCGATGATCGTAACGCGAGGCAAACCGCGATTGTCCCGTCAGAAATCCAAAGTGTTCCTTTTTGCACTGAAGCGTTTTTCCCCGGTGTCTAACATTTCGTGTTGGATGATCCGCCGATGATTTGAGAGGAAAGAAATAATGACTGCGAAAGAAGAAGAACGCGCACATTCTGCTTGTTCCTGTCGACGCGTCAACTGGAAGGGCATGCCCGCCTTAATAATAAAGAATTCCATCGTAGGTGAACGAGGCATGGGCCAGGATCGGCAATCCCGCTCGTACACGATCGTTGCGTGGAACTTGTGCCCTTGATACATAGCGCAGCGGCCTAACCGATAGTGTGGTCTGCCGCAGGAAGATACTGCCAGTTCCAGCACGGAGACGATCCGCTGGTGATACCCCACTTGTCGCTATGAGGAAAACCCGGCCGAGCGGCGTGGCTTGCAGTTCGGTTTCGCTTTAGACACAGGAGATTTGGGTGATCGAAGACGCTTGTGCCGTTTGTGACATGTCAGTAGCGGCATACACGGTCCCGACAGACTTCCCGGAATCGGACGGAACGATCGAGTGGGATAAGACGACCTTGGTTTTGGTGCAGGCGAGCGCGAACGACAAGATCGGGCTGGGCTACACATACGCCGATGTCGCCACAGCCGAACTAATTAAGCACACACTAAACCCGATCATTCTCGGAACAAATGTCCTGGCCATACCAGCGTGCTGGTCGGCAATGCGGCACGCCATTCGCAATTTGGGGCGTCCGGGAATCTGCTCGATAGCTATCGCGGCCGTTGATTCCGCGTTGTGGGACTTAAAAGCCAAGCTGCTGGATCTTCCGTTGGTGTCGTTGCTTGGCGCGGCGCAATCGAGCATTGAAATCTACGGCAGCGGGGGCTTCACTTCCTATCCGATCAGTCGGCTACAGACACAACTAAGCGACTGGGCGGAGCAAGGGATCAAGGCCGTAAAAATGAAGATCGGCAGAGAGGCGGATAAAGATGTGGACCGGGTGAAAGCCGCGCGCGAGGCGATCGGACCAGGTGTGGCCTTATATGTGGACGCAAACGGAGCCTATTCAAGCAAACAAGCCTTGTGGATGGCGCAACAATTCGAAGAATTCGATGTGAGCTGGTTTGAGGAGCCCGTTACCTCGGACGATCTGGAGGGCCTGCGGTTGGTGCGCGAGCGGGCTCCCGCTGGAATGGACATCGCTGCCGGGGAATATGGCTATGACGTCCTGTATTTCAAACGGATGCTCGACGCTGGGGCGGTGGACGTTCAACAGGCAGATGCGTCCCGGTGCGCCGGCGTCAGTGAATTCCTGAGGGTCGGCGCTTTGTGCGACGCGGCTACCATGCCGATGTCGGCGCATACCTCCCCTTCTCTTCATCTGCATCGCTGCTGTGCCCTCTCACGCCTCAGGAACATCGAGTATTTCCACGACCACGCCCGAATCGAGAACATGTTTTTTGATGGGGTTATCCAACCGGTTGATGGGCGGCTTCATCCCGACCTTTCTCGATCTGGCATGGGTATCGAGTTTAAGAAAGCCGATGCCGAACGCTATGCCGACTAAGGGACTGCATGGATTCTGAACGCATCTCTCGAATTCAAGAGAATCTGCACACCGCGGGATTGGCGGCGGTGGTCTGCGCTCTCCCTTCGAATGTTCTGCTACTGACTGGATACTGGCCAGTCGTGGGCGAAAGCATAGCGATTAGTGTTTGCGGGGGTCCAACCGCCTTATTGGTGCCGGAGGATGAGGCAGAACTCGCTGGAGCAGGTTTCGCGGACTCGGTCGAAACATTTAAGCCTGGAGCTTTAAGTGAGAAGCCCGGCGTTTCCGAGACAGTGAAGCCGCACCTCGCTAATACTCTGCATAAACTGAACATTAAATCTGGACCAATCGGCGTCGAATCCGGGTCCAGTTCGCAGGCGGCGCCTTACGTTTCAATGTATCTATATGGCAACGACCTGCCGGACATTCTGCACGAATTGCTCCCTAACTCAACATTCATTCGTATCGAGGCGTGGATCGAAACTTTAAAATCCATCAAAACGCCCGCCGAGCTTGAAAAACTCCGGCAGGCTTGCGCTATCGCAAAAAGCGCATACGAAATGGCTGCGCCGCAACTCCGGACTGGAATGAGAGAGCCCGAAGCTGCCCAACTATTGCAGGCGCTCCTAAGCAGTGGGGAAAGGCCCAGGCTTCCAGCTCAGCGATGTAGTGGGTTTGCATTCTGCATGTCCGGCCCGAACTCGGCGAAAGCATATGCGGCCTATGCGCGCACGCGAATGCGTGTTCTCGAACCGGAGGATTTTGTGATGATGCATTGCAACTCCTACGTTGACGGGTTCTGGACAGACGTCACACGCACATTCACATTGCGACCTCCCAACGAGCGACAAGACAAAATATATGCGGCTATTTTGTCAGCTCGAGAGGCCGCCCTGGCCACCATTAAGCCCGGCGTTCGAGCCGAAGAGGTGGACTTCGCCGCCGAACAAGTGATCCAGGACTGCAAACTGGGTCAGTACATAAAACATGACACAGGACATGGGGTCGGCTATGCAGCCATGAGTGCTCATAGCAGGCCGCGCGTTCGCGCGGGTTCTCAGGACGTGTTGCAAGAAGGAATGGTCTTTAATGTGGAACCGGCTGTCTATATCGAGGGGTATGGAGGCGTGCGCCACTGCGACATGGTTGCGGTGACGAACAGGGGCTACGAATTGCTTACAGAATTTCAATCGGACATTGGACATCTAACGGCGACGGCGGTTAGTTCCGTTCGAACGGAGGCAGTCTAATGAATTCATAGTCGAGCTAGCCAAGCAGATTGGCAAATCGTGAGGGAGGCATTTCATGGCAAAGACGGTAGCGGATTTATTGGTCGAGCGTCTGATCAGTTGGGACGTAGACACGATTTTCGGATTTCCTGGCGACGGGATTAACGGCATATTCGAGGCACTTCGCACTCACCAGGAAAAACTCAAATTCATTCAAGTGAGGCACGAAGAAGCAGCGGCATTCGCAGCTTGCGGTTATGCCAAATATTCAGGTCGCTTGGGGGTATGCCTGGCCACCTCCGGGCCTGGTGGAATTCATCTGTTGAATGGACTTTACGATGCGAAATGCGATGGTCAACCGGTCCTTGCCATCACCGGGCATACGTTTCACGACTTAATCGGCACGCACTATCAGCAGGATGTGGATCTGGATAAGCTTTTCATGGATGTCGCGGAATTCAACCAACGGATTATGGGTCCAGGCCACGTAAATAACATCGTCGACGAAGCCATAAAGACATCGCTAACCCGGCGCACCGTAAGCCATATCACCATTCCCAAGGATATTCAGGAATGGACGTCTCACGATGAAGAGAGGTCCAAAGCGAACGTGCCGAGGCACAGCTCGGATTTGTATGCCGCGGCTCATCCCACACCGCCTCGGCGATCCATCGAGGACGCGGCTGAAATAATCAATCGCGGTTCGAAAGTGGCGATTCTAGCGGGTGCCGGATGCCTGAATGCTCGAAGTGAAATATTGGAACTTGCCGAGAGAATAGCCGCTCCAATTATTAAACCGCTGCTGGGGAAGGCGGTTGTACCGGACGACAATCCGTATACAACGGGAGGAATCGGCTTGCTTGGTACTGCGCCCTCCCAAGAAGCCATGCATGAGTGCGACACCCTGATCATCGCCGGCAGCGGATTTCCATATATGGAGTTTTATCCCAAGCCCGGTCAAACGAAGACCGTTCAGATCGACATTGATCCAGCACGGATTGGCCTTCGCCATGCTGTCGACGTGGGCTTGGCAGGCGAGTGCCGCGCCGTCTTGCAAGCATTGCTGCCGCTCATCCGCAAGAAGAAAGACCAAGCCTTCTTGGCTCAGGCTCAAAAAAACATGAAGAAATGGAATCGGCTAATGGAGGAGCGAGGAACGCGCAAAGATAAGCCGATGAAGCCGCAGGTGGTGACATGGAACTTAAATAAACTTCTCGACGACGACGCCATCGTCTCATCCGATAGCGGGACAATCGCGACCTGGAGCGCCCGCTACATCGAAATGCGCGGTCAGATGAAGTTCTCGCTTTCGGGCTCGCTGGCAACCATGGCAAATGGCCTTCCCTACAGTATCGGAGCCGCCGTCGCGTTTCCCGGAAGACAGGTGGTGTGCATAGTAGGCGATGGAGGTCTGACGATGCTGATGGGCGAAATCGCAACTTTGGTGAAGTACAAGCTTCCGGTGAAAGTTATCGTTATCAAGAATAATGTGCTGGGACAAATCAAATGGGAGCAAATGGTAATGGAAGGCAATCCCGAGTTTGGAGTCGAGCTGCAACCGATCGATTTTGCCGGCGTAGCGAAGAACTGCGGTGCGGCTGGTTACACCATCGAAGAGCCCGAACAAGCGAAATCTATTCTCCGGGAAGCGCTCGCTTGTAAGGGACCGGCGGTTGTTCAAGCAGTTGTGGACGCTAATGAACCTCCACTGCCTGGAAATGTCACTTCCGAGCAAGCCTTTAAATTTGCCGAATCGCTTGCGAAAGGCCAGAAAGACGGCTGGAAAATCATCAAAACTGTGCTGGAAGACAAAATCCGAGAGGTCATCTGAGGAGTTGGCACGGCGAGGAGAGTGAGGGTACGCAAGTGGATTCCTTTGAGAATGCGGGAGAAGATCGACTCAGTCGCGGCGATCTTCTGAATAGAATCGAGAACGCCGACCACACAATCGCCCACCACATCAGGGAAGGCAAATTCCAAAGGAGTCTCGCGCTAATTGCGGGCCTTTCGAGCGCGGTCGCGGGACTCGAAGTGACTTACGAGCACTATCGCGGCAGTTACAGCAATCCCGTCATGTACACACCGGTTGTCCTGAGTGGAGCGCTCTTTGTTTCCGGCGTCGCCGCGGCGGTGAGCCGCCGCGCGGCCCGCTGTGTGTTGCCCGCTGTGTCCGCTATCACCCTTGTCGATTGCCTTATAGGATTCGGCTTTCACGTGCGCGGAATACAGCGGAAGCCGGGAGGTTGGCGCCTTCCGGTATTCAACGTTGTGACGGGTCCGCCCATCTTTGCTCCTCTCCTATTCGGAACGAGCGCGTACCTCGGCTTAGTAGCCTCATTCTTGAGGCGCGAGGGCTCCTCGCAAGGAGCTCCCCGGCTTCCGGCTCCCGCATGGTCGAAATTATTGCCTCAAAAAATCGGCCGTCATGAAATCACGATCGTTCAGGAACTACGAGAAGGCCGGTTTCAACGACACCTAGCGCTTACGACCGCGGCGGCGGCGTTTTTCAGCGGGGTAGAAGCCCTCTATTCACACTACAAAAATAACTTCAAGTACAAGGCACAGTGGAGCCCGATTGTGATCGCCGCCATCCTTGTTGGCACGGCCTTAAGCGCCGTTCGAAGCCCGCGAGTCGCGTAGAAACTTCTGCCCGCGGTTTCCGCGCTGGCAATCGCGGATGGCGCGGCTGGATTTTATTATCACGCACGGGGTATTGCGCGCCGTCCCGGCGGCTTGAAACATCCTGTCTACAACGTCCTGTATGGGCCGCCGATCTTCGCTCCACTCCTTTTTGCGGCGTGCGGCTTTCTTGGCTTGCTCACCAGCATGTTCCGGAGGGAACGCTGATGCCTCGCCATCACCACGATGCGCGGCCGGTCAATCCAGAAACAGACGAGCCATTGCCGGTACGCGCGCATCCTGGCTACTATCCCGGCTTTCGTACGCTCAGTCAGAAAGCGTTCTGGGATGAAGCCACGCGGAAAGTAGTTCTCGCCAGGGTTGAAACAATTCCGCCGTTTCGCTTTTTTTCTGCCGAAGATGCGCCGTTGATCTCGGCGATTTGCAATCGAATTCTGCCACAAGACGATCGCGATGAACTCCACAAAATAACCGTCGTGAATTTCGTCGACGAGCGCCTGCACGCCGACCGGCTCGATGGCTACCGGTTTGAGGGAATGCCCACGGACCAAGAAGCGTACCGGCTTGGGTTACAAGGCATTTCAATTGTGGCGCAGCATCTGCACGGCAAATCGTTTAATGATCTTGATCCCCTCAAACAGGAATCGGTGTTGCAAACACTGCACGATGGGCGTCCTCCCGCCGGTCAAGAGATCTGGCGAAGATTGCCTGTTGACCGGTTCTGGCTTTTGCTTGTCCAGGATGTAGTGGGTGCGTACTATGCGCACCCCTTTGCATGGGATGAAATTGGATTTGGCGGCCCGGCGTATCCGCGAGGCTACATGCGCCTGGAAAACGGCGATCCCGAGCCCTGGGAAGTTGATGAGCACCGATACGCGTGGGCTCCGCCACCCGGTTCGCCATCGGCAAAGTTCACTCCCGTCGGAGGGTCGTCGGATCATAAAGCCAGCCCCGGCCAGGGAGGCACGCATTGAGAGAACCTCTTCTCGGCGCCTTCAAGACTCCACCACAGAATCACATGCTCGGAGCCAGACAACGCATCGATGTGCCAATGCGCCGCTACCAAAACACTGAGGAAGTTGACTACTGCATCGTTGGGGTCGGTTCGGCGGGCGGAGTGTTGCTCCAGAGACTGGCGCGTGCAGGATTTAGCGTCGTCGGGCTGGAAGCCGGTCCGTTCTGGGATACGGAGCGAGACTGGGTCAGCGATGAAGCTGGCTCTTACAATCTCTATTGGAATGATCTGCGCATAACGGGTGGTGAAGATCCTCTCGCGCTTGGCGCCAACAATAGCGGCCGAGGCGTCGGCGGCGGCTCGGTACATTGGGCGGGCTTCACTCCGCGCCTGCACCCTTCCGATTTCCGCGTTCACTCCGAAGATGGCGTCGGGGTTGACTGGCCGATCTCATACGAAGAAATAAAACCGTACTACGAGCTGCTCGAAAAAGAGATTCCCGTGTCCGGTCCCGCCTATTTTCCATGGGGTGAGCCGCACGGATACCCTTATGGACCTCATCCCATGGGTGGATGTGGAGACATCTTAATCAAAGGCTGCACGGAGTTGGGAATCCGCGTAAGCATAGGCGGACCGGTCGCGATACTCGCGGGTTCTCACGGTGACCGGCCGCATTGCATCTACCGGGGTTTCTGCATTCAAGGCTGCAAAGTAGGTGCCAAACAAAGCACGCTGATATCGCACGTTCCCGATGCGCTCGCGCATGGTGCGGAGATTCGCGACCACTGCATGGTATCCCGGATTCACCTCGGAAAAAACGGGCGCGTGACCGGAGTATCGTACTTTGACGTTAGTGGCCACGAGGCCGAACAGAAAGCTAAAACAATCATTGTCTGCGGGTATGCCATTGAAACTCCGCGCCTACTGCTGAACTCTGCATGTCCGGGCCATGAAGACGGCCTGGCGAATTCGAGCGGTACGCTCGGTCGTTATCTGATGGCACAAGCCGGGAATGTTGTCCTTGGTCGCTTCGAGAGACTGGTCCGCATGTACAAAGCGCCTCCCGCACATGCCCTCACCGAAGAGTTCTACGAGACTGACTCAAAGCGCGGATTTGCTCGCGGCTTTGCCGTTCAGACCGTCGGTCCGCTCCCGATCGCTTTTGCCCGCCAAATGATGGTTGCGAAAGGCGCGTGGGGATGGGGAATGCGCCAGGTAATGATGGATTACAACCATTGGGGCGCGATCGCATTGCTCGGTGAAATCCTTCCATGGGAAGACAATCGAGTCGAACTAGCCAGCGAAAAGGACCGCAACGGTATCCCCGTTGCGAAAGTTACATTCAATCTGCATGACAACGACAAAAAAATGATCGAGTGCGGCAAGAACAAGGTCATGGAAATTATGCAAGCGGCTGGGGCAGAGGAAGTGGTCCAAGAAGCGCGCTATGCCCATTTGGTAGGCGGCGCGCGCATGGGGAATGATCCGCGTAGTTCCGTTGTCGACAAGTTCGGGCGTACGCACGATATTCCAAATCTTTTTGTCTGTGACGGTAGCGTGATGCCCACGCAAGGATCGGCGAATCCGGGCCTCACGATTCAAGCACTTGCCGCACGGACCGGCGACTATCTCATCTCACAAGGAAGCGAGACTTCTACAAGATCAACACCCAGCACTAAGCAGCCGCCGATTCGATATGACTTGTCTCCCCCCGGCACCTGGGGCAAGGGCGTTCCCCGGCTTACGTGACATTCGATTCTGGTTGGTGACAATAATTTGGCAGTTTTGCTTACGAGGGAAGAAACGAGGTCCCAAAATGTCGTCGGGAAATAGCAGCAACTCGGAAGTCGTGGTTATAGCCGGTGCGTCCGCGGGCGTGGGCCGTGCCACGGCTCGGGCTTTCGCGCGCAGAGGCGCCCGCATAGGGCTTCTCGCGCGAGGAAAAGATGGCTTAGAAGGGACTCGATCTGACGTAGAAGCAGACGGCGGTGAAGCGCTGGCGATTTCAACGGATGTTGCTCATAGCAATGAGGTCGGAGCCGCTGCGGAGGCCGTAGAAAAGCAGTTCGGGCCCATCGATATTTGGGTGAACAACGCGACGACAACAATTTTCTCGCCATTTAAAGAAATCACGCCTGAGGAGTTCAAGCGAGCAACAGAGGTCACATATCTCGGAACGGTCTACGGCACCATGGCCGCACTCAAGAGGATGGCTCCTCGCAACCGCGGCGCTAGCGTGCAGGTAGGCTCCGCGCTCGCGTACCGGTCGATTCCCCTGCAAGCGCCCTACTGTGGGGCGAAGCACGCCATCAGGGGCTTTACCGACTCTTTACGTTCGGAGCTCATTCACGATCACAGCCACATTCATCTGACGATGGTTCAGATGCCAGCGCTCAATACCCCTCAATTTAATTGGTGCAAAACCCGCCTTCCCCGTCATCCTCAACCAGTCCCGCCTATCTTTCAGCCGGAAGTCGCTGCCGAAGCCATTGTCTGGGCTGCGCATCACAAGCGCCGGGAGGTTTATGTAGGCGGGCCAACGGTGCAAGCCATTGAGGCCAACAAAGTCGCTCCGGGACTTCTGGATTCCTATCTTGCACGCACCTGCTATGACGGGCAGCAAACAGACGAACCGATTAACCCCGATCGCCCAAGCAATCTATTTGAGCCGGTAGCCGGAGACCACGGGGCTCACGGAATCTTCGACAGCCAAGCTCGCCAGAACAGCGCCCAGCTTTGGCAAACAACGCATCGAACCTGGCTAACCGCGGCCGGCGTGGGCGTTGCCGCCCTGGCTTGTGCGGTCGCGCTGGGGAGCAGACGATGGAGCTAATTCGAAGAAACCAAAAAAATCCGAGAAATTAGGCGCGGATCTCTCTGGCGATGGCGCGGCATATTTGAATTGTTCCTGACAGCGTGTGCGTCACTGAATGTTATTGGTCGTCAATGAATGTGGGGGTGGGCATGAGTTCTAAACGGTAAGCGGTCAGGTCGCTCCCGGCCATCCGGGTGCCACGGCGCGCTGGACTTCGAGCAGCAAGGTCGGAGTTGGCACGGCCATAAGCAACGAAAGTCGCCTCTGGATCACGGTTTCACACGGAATCATCAACGAAATCTATTATCCGAATATCGACCGAGCCGACACGAGAGATTTCGAGATGCTGGTCGCAGGCGAATCAGGTTTCTTTTCTGAGGAAAAGCGCAACACCGAGCATAAAATCGAACCCCTGGCTCAAGGAGTGCCGGGTTACCGTTTGACGAATACCTGCAAGCAGAACCGCTATCGCATCTTAAAAACGATCATCACGGATCCTTTGCGCGAGGTCCTGTTGCAGAGAATCAAATTCGAGGCGCTGCAAGGTTCTGTGAAAGATTACCGCCTTTATGCGCTCTTGGCACCGCATGTTAAGGATCAGGGACATGGAAACAATGCTTGGTTAGGACATTACAAAGGGATCGACATGCTTTTTGCGCAGAGGGAGGACGTGGTTCTTGCGGTTGCCTGCTCAGTTCCTTTCCTCGGCAGGAGCTGCGGTTATGTAGGGTGCAGCGATGGTTGGACAGATATCAATCAGCACAAGCGCATGACGTGGTTCTATTCGCGAGCCCCGGAAGGGAACATTGCGTTAACAGCGGAGGTTGATTTGTCTGCGTGCCACGGCGATTTTTGCCTGGCGCTCGGCTTAGGAGAAAACTATGCGGAAGCGGCGCAACGTGCTCGAGCGACTTTGCTGGAAACGCCCGAACATGTGGTTAAGCGCTACATTGAGAGTTGGCAAGCAACCCAGCAGTTGTGCATTGACCTCGGGCAACCTCATCAAAAGGGTTTCGATCCGTATCGCGTCAGCATCGCCGTGCTGAAGACGCATCAAACGAAAAGATTTCCCGGTGGGATGATTGCGAGTTTGTCGATTCCATGGGGCGCGTCGAAGGGTGATCACGATGTCGCCGGCTATCACGTCGTCTGGCCACGAGATTTGGTTCACGGAGCCGGCGGTTTGCTCGCGGCAGGAGACGCCGCGAGTGTCCGCAGGACTCTCCTGTAATTGAAGTGTACGCAAAATGCCGACGGCCACTGGCCGCAGAATATGTGGCTCAACGGCAGTACCTATTGGCGTGGAATCCAGATGGATGGCACCTCGTTCGTCATCTTGCTGGCTGACTTGCTGCGCCGGACGGGTGAATTATCAGAACTTATGCCCTGGCCAAGTGTAAGAGCGGCGGCGGAATTTCTCGTTAAAAACGGCCCTGAATCCGATCAAGACCGCTGGGAGGAAAATCCTGGCTATTCAACCTATACCATGGCCGTTGAAATCGCGGCTCTGCTCGCCGCGGCGGATTTTGCCGACGACGCTAAGGAAGACAAGCTAGCCGATTACTTGCGTCAGACGGCTGATACTTGGAACTCCAATATCGACCAATGGACATATGCGTCCGGCACCGAGCTTGCTCGCAAGGTCGACGTCGATGGTTACTACGTCCGCATTGCTCCACCAGAGGTTCTGGAAACGGGATCGGTCCTCAACGTAGCCGTGAAGATCAAGAATCAGCCTGCGGATAAAGGGACATTGCCAGCAAGCGCAGTGGTGAGCCCGGATGCCCTGGGACTGGTGCGCTACGGCCTACGCGCTGCTGACGATCCTCGCATCGTGAATACAGTCAAGGTCATCGACGCCACACTGAGGTCGGTAGTTTCGACGGGACCCCTCTGGCACCGCTATACGATGGATGGTTATGGAGAGACGAGCGATGGCGGTCCTTTCCGCAACGCAGGGATAGGGCGCGGCTGGCCCCTTCTGGGAGGCGAGCGTGCTCACTATGAACTGGCTCGCGGCAATCGTGTCGAAGCACGCCGGTTGCTGAGTGTAATGGCGAAACAAACCAGCGCAGGTGCGCTTATTCCCGAACAGGTATGGGACGCGGCGGATATTCCGGAACGAGAGTTGTTCAACGGACACCCTTCAAAATCGGGTATGCCGCTTGTCTGGGCTCACGCAGAATACGTGAAATTGGTGCGATCTCTGCGCGACGAGCGCGTTTTCGACACGCCTCCGCAAACGGTGCAGCGCTATCAAGTGCAAAAAACCGGTGCCTCGTTTTCCGCGTGGCGCTTCAATCACATGGCGAGACATCTTTTGCAAGGAACCAATCTGCGCGTCGAGTTACTGGCGCCGGCACTCGTGCATTGGAGTGCCGACAATTGGAAAACGATAGCCGACATAACAACGGCGGACTCAGGCCTGGGCCTGCACTACGCTGACTTGCCCACTAATAAACTTCTGGCAGGAGGAAAAGTGATTTTCACGTTCTTTTGGCGCGATGCCTGTAAATGGGAGGGAGCTAACTGGGAAGTCGTTGCGGTGCCCAAAAACAGCTTATGAAATTG
>CAVRAJ010000011.1:0-224470 GCA_963718945.1 uncultured Acidobacteriota bacterium
CTTGGGTCCAACTTGGGTCCAAATGCTGCCAAATTAGGTCCAAAACCGGGTACTACGACACAGAACAAAGCCAAGGGAACCAATCAGATAGATTTTCGTTCTCGTCTTTGCAAGCAGGGGGTCGCAGGTTCGAACCCTGTCACGTCCACCAAATTTTATTTCACTCTCAAAGATTATGCTTTCATAAAATGCCGTGCCCAGGCTGGCGCAAGCATGGCTGTGCCTGATTTTGCGACGCTCAGAGGAACGCTGTCTCGTTTGGGTGTGGGTCCGGAAGGCGTGCGGCCTCCCGGATCGCTTTAGGTTATTGAGGCTGGACTACGACGAAGCGAAAGGAATCTCGCGAAGGTCTAAACGTCCTGGCGGACGTGCGCGGGTTTGCTCCCAAGGAAGTGGATGTCGACCTGGAGCCCAAACGCGTGACCATTATCGGCCAGCATCAAAGTCAAACCGGTCAAAAGACAAGCGCCAGCCGGTCTTCGCAGAAACGCACGACACGTTTGCTGCGCAGCCTCCAGTTGCCCGTCGAGATAGAGACGCGTCACGCGGCCGCTCGGCTGCGGCGGGGCGTGCTCGAGCTGGATGTGAAGAAAGCTCTGGCAGCGAAGGGAAACAACTTGCAGGGCGCCCTGAGAGGCAGGGGCGTCTGAGGCCCAAACTCTGAGGGCTGAACAAAGTTAGGAAGATCGAGCTGGCGGCAGGAAAGCACCAGGATTTCAAGATTTGTCTGGAAGAGGCCGCTCATTAGGCGCCGGGATGGATGAGCCTGCGGGGCGGTGATGGAGCCTACGCTGCGGAACGACGCACCAAGCGATCTCCGGGCCCAGGAGGTTTTTTTCTTTTTTGGCTTGATCTGCGGGATACCTTGCGCCGCGAATCCGCGGATTGATTGTGCTTCAGGATTGCGGTCAGGGCGAAAATGAGCGCGTGACCGCTCTCGCGGAGTTCGTGCAGCCGCTCGTGGACGACACGCTCCAGGGCGCGCCGACCACGCGGGAGTAGAACGACGCAGAGCTGCCGGTGGTCCTGCACGCTAGGCGTGCGGCGCACATAACCCCGCGCCGCGAGCCGGTCGATCAAACCTACGGCGCTGTGATGCCGGAGAAAAAGGCGCTCAGCCAGGCGGCGGATGCTGGCCTCGTTCGGGTCAGGCAGCCCGCGGATGGCCAGCAGCATTTGGTACTGCTGCGGCTCGAGTCCGGCGGCTTCCGCGGCGTGATCGCTGCCTCGCAGGAACTGACGGATCCGGTGGCGCAATTCCGCCAGCGCAGCATATTCGGTTTTGCGGATTGTTCTTCCCACTCCAAGATTATATCGTAACACGATATAAATGCAAGTCCAGCCAGATCGCGCGGCTCTTCCTTACGGAGCTTATAGCTGTTCGGTGTTTTATGCCCGCATCGCATGGTAGGAAGGGCGGCAAGATGTAATCAAGAATTCGATCGCGGGGATTGGCGTCACCGCTCCGCGTCATTTGCCGACGCAGCTATGCGGCGAATACGGCAGACGAGATCCGCGCGGAGAGTTCAAACGAAAGAGAAAGGGAAAGGCCGCGGCTCAAGAATTCATCAGATAGGGCGAAGGCGTTGATCCCTGGCGGGACGTGCCTACTCCCGGCGGTGCACGGGAATGGAGTAAACAAGAAGGCCGTTCTCTTCTTCGCCCCAGAACAGATAGAGTGGAGACTACGCCTTTGAATTATGGCGAGTGAGTTCGAGGGAGATGCTTTTCGGTTCAATCAGTTCGCTCCCGTAAGCGGTGCTGTTGGCGATGGCGACTGCCCGCGAGTTTCGACGAGCAAATTCTCCCCACCGAAATCATGCACGATTGTTATGAGCGATCGACGATCCTTGGCCTATCGTTGGCAAGACTCAGCACCAGGCCGGCCATGAATCCTAAGGTCTAGCACCAGATGCGAATCATCCCTGTAAAGCCATGTTTTTGTTCAAATTGAATTTTGTTACGCTCTAAACATGCTACTCGAACATCTTGGTCTTATCGGAAACTGCCAGTTTTCCGCGCTGGTGGAGCGCAGCGGCGAAATAGTTTGGTGTTGTTTGCCGCGGTTTGATTCGGAGCCGGTGTTTTCCACGCTCCTGGACGAACGAGAGGGCGGCAAATTTTTGGTCGGCCCCGCAGACGGAGAAGATGGCGAGCAGGCCTACCTCGAAAATACAAACATCCTGGAGACCCGGTTCAGCACTCGGTCAGGCTCATTTCGTGTGCTGGACTTTGCGCCCCGTTTTGCTCAGTACGACCGGACCTTTCGCCCCACGCAGCTTTTTCGAATTGTTGAACCCATTGAAGGCACCCCGCGCATCCGCGTGGTTTGCGACCCGCGGCTCGGCTGGTCAAAGGCTATTCCCACGCGCATCAATGGTTCGAACCACATGCGGTTCGAAGGTTTTGAAAGCCAGCTTCGGCTTACGACGGACATTCCCATTTCCTATCTCAGCGAACAATCCTTTACTCTCACTGGACGTCAGCATTTGGTCTTGACCTGGGGCGCGCCCGTCGAAGAGTCATTGCGGCTGCTTTCGGACCGCTTCTTTGGCGAAACACAGCGTTATTGGCAGCGTTGGGTAAAGCAGTGCACTGTGCCTCCCCTTTATCAGGACGCGGTGATTCGCTCGGCGCTCGCCCTGAAACTGCACTGCTTTGAAGATACGGGAGCCATCATTGCCGCCATGACCACGTCCATTCCCGAAGCGCCGAAGAGCGGCCGTACCTGGGATTACCGATACTGCTGGCTCCGCGATGCCTACTATTCTCTGGGCGCGTTTCGCCTTCTCGGCCAGTTCGAAGAACGCGAAAATTTTATCCACTATCTTCTGAATATCGCCGGCGGCTCTCCGGATCTGAGTCTCCCCCCTCTTTATCGCGTGGACGGCACGTCCAGCCTTGACGAGCGGATTCTTGACGCCTGGCCCGGATTTAACGGAGACGGGCCCGTTCGAGTGGGAAACGGCGCGGCCAAGCACACGCAAAATGACGTCTTCGGAGAAATGGTTTTGGCGCTCGTCCCCATATTCCTCGACGAACGCTTCAGCGCGGAGCGCTCCAAGGCCGCCCTCCAGCTGATCGAGCGCCTGGCACGAAAGGCGATTTCCGTCGCTGGCTTGCCCGATGCGGGCATCTGGGAATACCGCACGGAATGGAAGCCCCAGACATTTTCCAACCTTATGTGCTGGGCGGGAGCCGACCGCATGGCTCGTGTCTCCGCCCTCCACGCGCCCAGCTTGGAGTACGAGTTTCGCTCTGCTAGCGAAAAAATTCGTGAAGAGATCCTCGCCAAGGCATGGTGCACGGAGATCAACAGCTTCGCCGCGACGTATGGAGGCCAGGATCTCGATGCTTCGCTTCTGCAAATGGCCTATCTGAGATTTCTTCCTTTCGAGGACCTGCGGCTCTCCGGAACGATACAGTCCATCCAGCGCGGGCTGTCTCGCGATGGATGGCTCTATCGTTACAAGCTCGATGATGGATTCGGTTCGCCAACGGTAGCCTTTACCATCTGCACGTTCTGGCTGGTGGAAGCCCTCGCCGATACCGGACGAATGCCTGAGGCCAAAGCAATCATGGATCGCGTGCACTCCACACTTTCCCCGCTTGGTCTATTGTCCGAAGATTACGAGACTTCCAGCATGCGCATGTGCGGAAATTTTCCGCAGGCCTATTCTCATGTCGGCCTGATTCATGCGGCCTTCGCCGCCTCCCCCAATTGGGCCGACGTATTGTAAATGGATGTAAAATAACTGGCGTACCTTCCAGTGTTTAGAATCCGCTTTCGTTCGATCCTTGCTCAGTCTTTACCGGTGGGGGCGTCTGCTGTGTTTTGCTCAGACGCAAGTGTGCTGTTTTGTACAGACGTAATTCGACACCTGAACAATAATCTCGCCAATTCTAGGGGCCGCGCTGTTCTTGTTCTTGGTGTCCCCCGCCCTTACATACAGAAGGGCCGGAAGCTCCTTCTGTGGAGGGATGTGCCAAAGGTAAGGTCGAATCCATTCTGGCCTCGAATTACTACACTGGTACTCAAATGATACTTAATAAGTATTTATGTTCCGTGCCAGAAGAGCCCCAACTTTCATGACAGTTTTCATCATTTGCGACGTGTTGTGACGGGTGTCACAGACGTGGAATTAGGTTTGCGATAGATTTCGAAAACTCCGGAGTCTAAGTTTTAGGCGTGCGAGTGGAGGGCTGATGCGCGGGGTTGAGCGGAAGAAACCCAGAATGATCATTTTGGGCGGTCTGATCTTCTTCTTTGCGAGCGCAGCGGTTTCGTTTGGCGGACGACCGCAAGATCAGGCTGCCGGAAAAAAGACGGAGAAAAAGAGCAGTTATACGCGCCCCACCGATCCCTCGCTGGACGTAGGCTCCGAGACATGCAAGACCTGCCACGCAGACATGCCGACCAAGGATTTCTTCAAGAACTATGAAGACTCACCCCACTTTGTGACTACCTTGGATACGAAGAAAGGGCCGGAATGGCATGGATGCGAAGCTTGCCATGGCCCAGGGAAGGCGCACGTCGAAGACGGAGGAGACAAGACCAAGATTTTTACCTTCAAGGGTGTGTCCGCGCAGGAGAGCAGCGCCCGCTGCCTGGGCTGCCACCAATATGGAGAAGAGCACGGGAATTTCGCGCGCTCCATCCACCTCCAGAACGGGGTGGGCTGCATCGACTGCCACGACCCCCACCATGCAAAAGAAAGCCAGAATCTCCTGAAGGTGAGCCAACCAAGCCTGTGCTACGGATGCCACCTCGACAAGAAACAAGATTTCAACCGGCCCTTCCATCACAAAGTTAACGAAGGTTTGGTGAAATGCACGGATTGTCATAATCCGCATGGCGGATTTGAGGCCCATCAATTGCGGGCCACGGGGTCGCAAGACTTGGTTTGCTTTACCTGTCACACGGATAAAGCCGGACCGTTTGTGTATGAACATGAGGCCGTCAAGATCGAGGGCTGCACGGCCTGCCACATGCCTCACGGTTCATCGAATCCACGCTTGCTGAAGCGTGCCCAAGTGAACCTGCTTTGTTTGGAGTGCCACGCTTTCTCGGCGGATGCCGGTCCCTCGGCGACTCCCACTTTTCACAACCAAGCGCAGAAGTATCAAGCCTGCACCATGTGCCACACGGCGATTCATGGTTCGAACAGCAACCAGTTCTTTTTCACTCCGTGAGGGAGAGACGCATGCGAGGATTCAATCAGCCAGGCCGCATTCGTTTGAAGCACCCACTGATAAGCTTAGGCTTGTTGTTGATCGGCACATTGCTCCTCTGCGGAGCTCCCCAGACCTTGGCACAGGAGTACGAAGAGCAGAAGGGCATCGACCAGGGAAATTACAACATCAAGCAGTCAATTGAGTTCGGCGGACGCTTCACCAGCATTTCTGGTGATACACAGGCCTACGACACCTTCGTGAACTTACAACAAGGGGCTCGCTTATTGGGATTCACCACGGAGATGAATTCCCTCGATCATCACGGAACCTTCTTCGACCGGTTTTATTTCAGCAACTTTGGCTATGGTGGTGATCCCAATCAGGTGTCCCGGCTGCGGATCGCCAAAAACAAGTGGTACAAGTTTGACGCCCTGTTCCGGAAGGATGAGAACTTTTGGGATTATTCGCTGCTGGCAAATCCGCTGAATCCGACGGCACCGTTTGCCAACGGTCCTGCCGGGTATGGAGGCGTGGTTTGCACGGCGTGTGTACTCGACTTCTCGCCTCATAACATGAACACGCGGCGCAAGATGGGCAACTATAACCTGATCATTCGTCCCGAGTCGGCGGTACGCTTCCGCATGGGCTACTCAAGCAATTCCAACGACGGCCCGGGATTCACAACGATTCACCAAGGGACGGAACAGTTCCTGCTGGCAAACGTCTCGACCAATGTGAATACGTATCGATTGGGCATGGATATCAAATTACTGCCAAGAACTAACATCAGCTACGACCAGATTTGGGCCTACTACAAGAGCGATACGGGAATCGGCGATTACACGCAGCCTTTCCAGGTGAGCCCCACACTGAACGTGGATCTGGGTGTTTCCTTCAACGCCGGGGCCAGCCAGCCATGCGGCGGCACGTTTCTAGCTTCGGGCTTTGTGAATTCCACTTGCAGCGCCTACACCGACGGCTACCTGGACCACGGGCGTACCCGCACGAACACGCCGACCGAACAACTCAGCCTGCAATCGAATTACTGGCAAAACTGGGACCTGACCGCGCGAGTAAGCTATTCAAGCGGGGAGATGAACGTGTACGATTACAACCAGACCGTTGCGGGGCGGGAATCACGCACCAATTTGAGCAACCAGTACAACACGGGACCGGTATTCGGGCGGCGCGTGGCAGCGGTTGCGGATCTCGGGGCGACCTGGCACATCACTGAGAAGCTGAGCTTCAACGAAACCTTCCACTATTCAAACTGGCACAGTCCAGCCGAATTTGACGCTTCCAGCTGCTCGTTCTTTAGCCCCAATCTGAACACCACGGTGAACTACTTCACGCCAACTGCTTCGGTTCCGCTCACCTGCGTCCCGCCGCTGGGCGCCGTGGCGGGAACCGTGGTTCACTCGGCGAGCTCGGCCGCGGACCTCTCCAACGTCATCGACAGCAATTTTCTAAAGCAGGAGGAAAAAACGGATCTGGCCGAATTCGACTACCACTTTTCTCGAAAGTTTGGGGCGCGAATCGGATTCCGCTACCGGAATCGCTACATCTCCGACAATTTCTACGAAGCACTAGATTATCTCTATTATCCCGGCCCAAACGCCGCGACTGCAGCCCGTGGCTCTTGCGCCATTGTCAATACGGGGCTGCCAGTATCACAAGCCAACCTTCCCGGCGGGTGCACGTTGAATACAGACAACTCGATTGCGTTTGTCTCAAATACCGGATTCGCTCCTGCCGGTGCAGCTGTCCCGCCGATCAATGAATACTCCGGTTTGTTCGGGCTTTGGGCTCGTCCGAATCAGAAGTGGGATATCCGTTTTGACACCGAGATCTTCAGCGCGGATGGGACGTTCACCCGCATCAGCCCCAAAGAGTCCCAGCAATACCGCGTCCGCGCAAAGTACGAAGTGACAAGCTGGCTGAACCTGAACGGCAACGCCCTGATCTGGGAATCCCGTAACAACCAGTTCCAGCAGGGCGATCTACAGCACAACCGCGCATATGGCGTCTCCGCGATACTCCAGCCCAATGACAAGATTGGAGTGGAAATTGGATACGACTACAACGGCGTATTCTCGCAAGTGCTGATCTGCTACATCAGCGTCGCCGCCGGCCAAAACGGTCCTGGCATTCAAGCCTGCCCGAATGTGGCGGGGCTAGTACAACAGCTCTCGACCTATACGAATAATTCCAACTACGGCTTTTTTGATATTACCTATAAGCTGGTGCACAGGTTGACCGTACATTTGGGTGCCAACCTTACAGGTACCAGCGGCTCCCAACTTCGCCTCGATCCTCAAGAGTTGATCCCCAATCAGGTGAACGGATCGCTTAATTCCAAGTGGCTTCATCCTTTCGGAGGATTCGAATACAAATTCACGAAGGAATGGACCGGCAAAGCCTCCTGGGACTATTACGGCTACCATGAAGATCCAACGTTCGGCACGGCTGGCGGGGAAGCGGTGCAAGACATCTATGCGCCGCGAAACTTCCGGGGCAATTTGTACACCCTATCGATACGCTATGCGTTCTAAGATTAATGCTTCAGCTGTTTAGGAGGAACTATGAAACGTCCAGCGCGAAGTACAGGGCTAGGAGTTTTGATCCTTCTGGTGGGGGCGGCGTTAGGCGCTTTGGCCCTGCCAGCACAGGCGCAAACCGGCGGCGCGGCGCTTTTCAAGACAAAATGCGCGGCATGTCATGGCGCGAACGGGAAGGGCGAAACGACCATAGGTAAAGCGGATAAAATTCGGGATCTTGGTTCAGCTGACGTGCAAAAGCAGACGGATGAAGAGCTCGCCGGAATCATCGGCAACGGTAAAGGCAAGATGCCGGCGTACGGCAAGAGCCTAAAACCGGAGCAGATCAAAGATCTCATCGCCTTCATCCGGACCTTGAAGAACTGAAGGCTGACTAATTAATAGGCTCGATGCCGACCATCGCCATTGTCATACTCGTTCTGTTCAGCGCGGTGCTTGCAGGCGTACTTGTTGTGCGTCCCGCAATTACATTAAGCCGTGCCGGGAAGATTCTTGCGTTCTGTGTGCTCTTCTTTCTCCCGATTTTTGTCCTTTCGATCGGCGCGCAAAATGAAATGACGCGTTCTGAGAGCACCGCGTTCTGCCTTTCCTGCCACATTATGGAGTCTTACGGAAAGAGCCTGCATATAGACGACCCCAGCTACCTTGCCGCCGCGCATTATCAGAATCATAGAGTCCCCGCCGAAGAAGCCTGCTACACCTGCCACACGGATTACGCGATGTTCGGGCCCGTCAGAGCGAAGCTCGGCGGCTTACGACACCTCTACGTCTTCTACCTGGGAAAGCCGCCGTTGCCGGAGAACATCAAACTCTACAAGCCATTCAACAACCAGGTGTGCCTGCACTGCCATCTTGGCGCTCGCTCCTTTGAAGAAGGAGTGGTCCACAATGCGGACCCAGCGACGCTTCCGGCGATCAAGACGAACAAGTTATCGTGCATTTCGAGCGGCTGCCACGACATGGTTCACAACGTCGGCCATTGGGGCAACGTGAAGTTTTGGTACCGGAAGGACTAATGCACCAGGGCTACTCCATTGACCAGCGGCTGCGCATTTCAGGGATCCTTGTGATCCTGGGCCTGCTGATCGAGGCGCTTTGTCTCATGTGGTCGCGGCCCATCGCGTTTGTCGTGCTTGTGGTTGTTGGCGGGACACTGATTGGCGCCGGAGTCTTATTTTTTCTCTATTCGCTCGTCTCCGGTGCTCCGCATAATACGAGCCCTCCTGGAGCGACGTTCGAAAAGAAATGAAGTCAGGCAGTGACTTGAATCGAGACTCAGGGCATGCAAACCCATCAGGTTCTAGCGGAAATTCTTTTTTGCACCGGCGAATCTTACTCGGGGATTGAAAACGAAACTATGAGTTACTGGAACATGCATTCAAGGACTTAGGACAGCGTACTCTGCAGCACTTCTCGCAACAATTCCTGCTTTGGTTCGCTTAGTTTAGCACCGCGCTCTGTCAGGTAAAAAACGTCGATGGCTTTTTGGCCTTCGGTATCGATCAGGGCAACGTCAATGTTGCAGCCCAGACGGGCGAGCCCGGAGCCGACGTCATACAACAATCCCGGACGGTCCTGCGCCACGATTTCGAGGAGTGTGCTGTGAGCCGAGGAAGCATCGTCATAGTTGATGCGTGTCTCGATGGCCACTTTGGGCGGCCTCGCTTTGCTGGCGTTTTCGCGGCCTTTGAGAAGCGGCTCAAGCGGCGCTTTTCCGTTCACGCTGTCCGCAAGGCTTTTCTGGAGGCGCGCGATCTCGCCGGGATTCAGTTCGAGCGTGTGGTGCAGATCGACAAATTGAAACGTGTCCAGCACGATGCCCGCGGCGTTCGCAAAGGCGTCGGCTTTCACGATATTCATACCCCAGCCTGCGAGGACGCCGGAAATAGTTGCAAAGAGCGCGGGCCGGTCGGCTGTCAACAGAGTGAGCGAGAAGGAATGGTGCCGGGCTTTCACTTCGGTCTGCACGGGCTCCGCGCCCAATTTCTGATAGAGCCGGAAGTGAGCGGCAATCTCCTCGGCAGAGTGTACTGCGCGGTAGCGTCGAGGGAAACCTTCGAGGAATCGCTCAACCTCTGTTTTGTTCGCGCCGCCGGCATGTCTGCCCACCTGTTCGAGCAACGGCACTTCGTCGGAAGCATGCAAGCGGTCGCGGTCCAGTGTGCGGCTGAAATGGTTCGATGTCGCAACGAAAAGCTGCCACAACATTTCCGCTTTCCATGGCGTCAGAGCTTCCGGATTCACGGCGTGAATGTCGGCGTAAGTCATCAAGCACAGCCGCTGGAGCCGCTCCAGTGTTCCCACGGTATCCGCGAACACCGAAACGGTGGCTGGATCGAAAATGTCGCGGCGCTGCATTGTCGCGGACATGTCCAGGTGATGTTCGATCAAGAAATGTACTTCCGCATTTTCGTATTCCGACAAGCGGAGCCGTGCTGCGGCGCTCTCCAGCGCTTCCAGGCTGCCCGTAACGTGATTCTCAAAAGTCATGCCTTTGCCGACATCGTGAAGAAGGAGCGCCAATATCAGCAAGTCGCGCCGCCCGACCGTCATCCAGAGCTGCTGGAAATGAGACGCGCGTTCATCCGGCGGGTCGGCAAGGTCCTGCAGATGCTCGATCGTGCGAAGCGAGTGCTCGTCGACCGTGTAGCGGTGATAAAAATCCCGCACCACGAGGGAGTCGATGGATTTGAATTCCGGCAATACTTCCATCAGAAGAGAAAGCCGCTGCATGGGCCGGAGCGCCATGCTGGGAAAATCGGCGGCCAGAATCTCCCGCAGCGTGGACCAATTTACTTGTGTGTTTTTCTGCGGAAGCTCGGGATGCTTCAGGATGTAATAGATGGCGCGTTCGGCTTCACGGCTGAGCGGCACGCCGGTCCTCGCGGCCTCCGTGAAAAGCGCGAAGGTCGCCTGGCGGTCGGAGAGAGCGGGTTCGTCGATGACCTCCAGCAAGCCATCGCGCAGGGCAAACGGTTTTCCCTGGGAGAGTTCGCTGCGCGCGCCGCGCGCCGCACTAAGCAATCTTTCCCGGAGCGAAGGCTGCACCGCGGGCTTTTGCTCGATGTAACGAAGCAACAGACGGTTGAGAATGCGCGCCTGGCGGAAATACAACCTCATCCACTCTTCGGGGCTGCGCTTCGCGCCGGATGCCTCGCTCTTGGTGATCCCTAGCGAGCGCTCCGCGGCCGCCGTCTGCAGCTCATACGTCAGCGTATTGTCGTTTCGGCCGTTGCTGTAATGCAGGAAGCATCGGATGGCGCTGAGAAAATCGACGGCGTTGGCGGCCAATTCTTCCTCGCCTGCGCTGTTCTTCAAACCGTCTCTCTGTCCGTTGGCGATTTGCCGC
Source organism: uncultured Acidobacteriota bacterium (assembly GCA_963718945.1). Lineage (GTDB taxonomy): Bacteria > Acidobacteriota > Terriglobia > Acidiferrales > UBA7541 > Acidiferrum. Next base: position 11,083 of record CAVRAJ010000011.1, read on the forward strand.
AACCACGCCGCGGCCTGATAGTCGCGCAGTCCTCCAGGGGCGTCTTTGACGTTCGGCTCCAGGTGATAAATAGTGTTTCCGTAGCGGGCATGGCGCTCTTTGGTGAGCTTGGTAAGTTCCGCAAGCAAAAATGGCCGCGCCTGTTTTTCGGGCCCCGCGAGGATTTTTTTGGTGAGGCGTTCAAAAAGTTCTTCGTCTCCCGCAAGAAACCTGCGGTCCAGAAGCGCGAGATGAAATTCAGCGTTGTCTTCTTCGATGCGCTTGCATTCTTCGAGCGTGCGTCCGGCAGAGCTTACGCGAAAGCCCAGGTCCCATAGCGTTCGAGCGAAGTCCGCAATCAGCGGGCGAAACTCGGCCTCGGCCTTTTCATTGCCGAAGAGAAAAAGAATATCCAGATCAGAGTAAGGAAAAAGGAGGCGACGCCCGTAACCGCCAAGAGCGACGAGAGAAATCCCCTGGGGCGCCGTATTATGGACGCGCAGAACTTCGCCAAAAATCTGCCGGGCGATGCGGTCGGCCAGATCGCAAAGCGCGAGCAACGTTTCCTGCGCGCTTCCGCCGGCTTCAAAATGTTGGCGGATACGTTGGCGTTCGTCATCGGCCTGGGGCCCGAGTACGGACAAGGGAGTCAAAGATCCTTGCATGGTTTTTACGGGTCGGTTGGCCGGATTAAGACCTGGGCGCGCAGCGGTCGTCACTTGATCTAGAGCGCGTTCTCGCCGCGCTCCTCGTTTCTGATCCGGATGGCTTCCTCAACCCGTGATAGAAATATCTTACCGTCGCCAATCTTTCCTGTCTTGGCGGTCTTTAGAATTGTGTCCACGGCGCGCTGTACCAGAGGATCGGGCAGAACCATCTCGAGCTTGAGCTTGGGCAGCAGGTCCACCGTGTATTCGCGGCCACGGTAAACCTCGGTGTGCCCTTTTTGACGGCCATGCCCGCGCACTTCCGTCACCGTCATTCCCTCGATGCCGATTTCGCGCAAGGCATCTTTCACGGAATCAAACCGCGAAGGCTGAATGATTGCCTCAAGTTTCATCATGAATGTTTCCGCTCCGCGCAATGCCTGATGCAGTCGTGCTTTTCCACTTCAGGACTCGAGGTTATAGGCCTCTTCGCCGTGTTGCGTGATGTCCAGACCCTCGATCTCGTCCGTTTCACTTACGCGCACGCCGGTAATCATATCCGTTATTTTCAGCAGCACGACGGTTCCAACCAGCGCAAATCCCCAGGCGATGAGGACGCCCACGAGCTGGTTGCCGAGCTGTCCCCAATGTCCGTCCAGCCCGCCCACTGGCTTTCCCGCGCCAAAAATCGGATTGATCACTTGCTGCGCGAAAACTCCGGTCAAGAGCGCTCCGATGGTGCCGCCTACGCCGTGCACGCCAAAAGCGTCCAGAGCATCATCATATCCGAAGATGGACTTCACTTTCGTCACCATCCAGTAGCAGACCAGGCCGGCAATAAAGCCGATCGCCAGAGCGGGCATCGGTCCGACGAATCCCGCCGCCGGGGTAATCGCCACAAGCCCCGCAACCGCGCCAGAGATCGCGCCGAGAGCGCTGGCGCGGCCGTTCTTGATCCACTCCGCGACACTCCAGCTAATCGCCGCCGCGGCGGTGGCAAAGTGAGTGGCGACAAACGCGCTCGTGGCGAGCGACCCTGCTGACAGGGCGCTCCCTGCGTTAAAACCAAACCATCCGACCCAAAGCAAACAGGCGCCTATGAAGCTCAACACGAGGGAGTGCGGGGGCATCGGCTGTTTCGGATAGCCCGTGCGCTTCCCGAGGTAAAGCGCGCACACCAATGCCGAGACTCCGGAGCTGATGTGCACGACCGTCCCGCCTGCAAAATCAAGGGTAGGGAATTTTCCGCCGAGGGCCGCGTTCAACAGCCCGCCCTTGCCCCACACCATGTGCGCCAGCGGCGCGTACACCACCAAAAACCAGAGCGCCAGGAAAAACACCGTGCCGCTGAATTTCATTCGTTCGGCTGTCGCGCCGGTGATCAGCGCGGGCGTAATGATGGCAAACATCAACTGGTAAATCATGAAGGTCGATTGAGGGATGGTCCCCGCGTAATCGGGATTGGGGTCAGCACCCACGCCGCGTAAAAATGCGTGTTCGAAGCCGCCAATGACGGGTCCATTTCCTCCGAAGCACAAGCTGTAGCCCACAAGGGCCCACATCACGCTGATTAAGGCCATCAGCAGGAAGCTCTGCATCATGATCGCCAGCGTGTTCTTTCGCCGCACGAGTCCGCCGTAAAATAGGGCGAGCCCGGGTCCCGTCATAAGCAGCACCAAAGCAGCGCTGACGAGCATCCATGCGTTGTCAGCGTGCGATTCCGCTTCAGAAGCGTGCTGTTCGAGTTGCGCCAGTTTCTCGTTTACGGCCTTAGGAATTTCTGACGGCGCAGGCGATGCTGCGCTGGAAGTGGCGACGGGAGAAGTAGTCACAGCGGAGGCGGGCGTTTGCTGGGCGAAGAGGGGAAAAGCGGCAAGCACCAGGGGCGCGAGCAAACCACACTTCCATCTCCATCCCAAGTGCTTCATAGATAGGTCCGCTCCGTTGCGATTGTGTTGTCCCCAGCTTGGCCGGGCCATGTTAATAAGGACACTAACCCCGGCGCACCACTTTTTCGCTGTGGATTATACGCGTGCGGGTTGCGCAACAGGTTTAGAAATTTGCATTGGCTAAATTCATTTTTCAGATTCATCGAGGCGGAAGCCGGATTGCACTTAAGGGCGTTACCGCCCGTTCAGGCTACTCGTCAAGACTTCGCTTCGGCAATTCTTTCTGAGCCCAGTTGCCAGGGGGCGCGGCCATCGTATAATGCATTCCGGCCGCGAAGCCGCCATCCCTGCAATTTGGGTGAGACGGGCGATGCCGTAATGAAAGTAAGAGGTCTTCGAGCGAAGCACCATGACCGAGCATCCGCCCATGGAAATCACCGTCCGCGAGTCCGGGAGCATCCCGATTCTCGAGGTGAGCGGCCGGTTGACGATCGGAGAGCCGAGCGAGCAGCTTCATCAGGCGCTTGAATCCGTCGTCAAGGGCGGCGCGCACAAGGTCGTCGTTGACCTCAATGGTGTTCCTCAGATCGATAGCTCCGGCATTTCCGCTCTCGTTCGGATTTCCATCAAGCTGACCCGCGAGGGCGGCGCGTTGCGCCTCGTCTGCGGCCCCGGCCGCGTGCGCGATGCGCTCACCGTCACGCGACTCATCGAAGCCATCCCGACTTTTGATTCGGAATCCGCCGCTCTCGCCAACTTCGCCTAGGCTAAGCAACGTTTGCAGCGCGCAGTGCGTCATGTAGCTTGGATGTACCTCAAATCCATCGCAGAGACGTCGATTTCACGTCGTAGTACGTGAGCCCTTTTGCTTAAAAAGACCATTTCCATGGAGCGCTCTCGCGCCTTTTCCGGCAGTTTTGGTCCGGCAGGTACTTTGGGAAGTGCAGTACTGGCGTGTTCGTTGTTGAGCGTCGCGGCGGCGGCCCAGGAGACCGCGCTCGCTTTACCGCGCTGACATTCGTGGACCCGTTTGACCGCGAGCCCGCATTCAATATCTTTGTGTTAAACTCCAAAAAATGATGCGATTCTATGCCCATTGCCGAGTTGCATTACTTGCCATTGTTTTCTCCCTGTTTGTCTGCGGATCGGTACCCGCTCAAGATAAAAAGGACGCCCCCCTGCCAGACGCAGGCTATCGCGGCGACTTACACGCCCTCGCCGGGCACATCCTCAAGAGAGCGGGTGAGGCCAAATGTCATCCCAACCATTGCACCATCTTAGTCGCGAATTTCACCGGCCCGTCGGGCTCTACTTCTCGACTGGGCATTCAGCTCGCGGATTCCATATCCGCAGAACTGCGTTCCCAAGCTAACGGTGTTCAAATTGTCGACCGGGTCCGCCTGCAGGGTTTCCTAGTGCGCGAGCATATTCCCTCAAACCTTTTTAGCAACCGAGAGGCGGCGCGCTGGCTTGCCGACGAGTTTGAAGCCAACGCGGTTCTGATGGGGACCCTGGAGCAGCTTGGCGATCGTTGGAACTTATTGACAGAGTTATTGAATGTCTCCAATAAAGGAATAGGCCCGCAGGAAGCAACGTGGTTAACGGTACCAGACCCGCAGAGTAGTCTCGCGCCTTTTGAACCTTATGACGCCGAGCGCCAAAACCCGGCGGTCACTTCCGCGCAGGGTTACGTGCTTGCCAGAGCTGGAGTAAACGGCGTCGGCGTTCCCACCTGCGGGTATTGTCCGCCGCCGATCTACACAGACACGGCACGAAAGGTAAAATTAAATGGAAGTGTGGTTTTGCAGGTGAAAGTTTCGGAAGAGGGCCGAGCAGAAGACATCAGCGTCGTCAAAGGCCTGCCTTTTGGTTTGACTGAGCAGGCAATCAAGACGGTAAGCCAGTGGAAGTTTAAGCCAGCGACAGGAGAGGAAGGGAAATCAGTCGCAGTCCTCGTACCGATCGAAGTGACTTTCCGGCTTTATTAGCGAGACTCAGCCGCCCTTCTTCAATTCTGCAAGGACCAGCTTGGCTACTTCTTTTAGCGTTTCGAAAACGCCTATGCCCTGAATGGCGACGCCTTCGAGGACGGGTTCGCCTTTTTTCTGTAGCTGTTTGGTCAGTTCGGCGACAGGCATAGCGTTGGGCAGATCGCGCTTGTTCAGTTGCAGCACGTAGGGAATTGTGCCGAAATTCAGATTGTGTTCTTTTAGATGCTCTTGCAGGTTTTCCATGGTCTCGAAATTCGCATCGAGACGCTCTTCCTGCGAATCCGCCACGAACACCACCCCGTCAGCGCCCTTCAGGATGAGTTTCCGGCTGGCCTCATAGAAGACCTGCCCCGGAACCGTATAGAGGTGGAAGCGCGTTTTGAATCCGCGAACTGTTCCAAGGTCCAGCGGGAGGAAATCGAAGAACAGGGTGCGATCCGTCTCGGTGGCCAGGGATACCATTTTGCCCTTTTGGTTTTGCCCAGTGTGGTCGTAGACCCACTGGAGGTTGGCGGTTTTTCCGCCCAGACCTGGACCGTAGTAGACCAGCTTGCAATTAATTTCGCGCGCAGGAAAATTGATGAAAGGCACTTGTTCCTAACCAGAGTTCGGCCACAAACTTATAGCATACGCGATGCTGGCAGGCCAGCCTTCCGGCAGCGCCTGTCCCGTGTCGGGTAACTTACTTACAGTTTCCGCGAAAATGCCCTCGTTTTGATGCTTTATTTTGCTCCATGCCGCCGGGAGGTAACTCAGGCAGCTTCTCGCATTCACATTTCCCGGTCCTTTCCACTCGTTGACGCCGCCATTCTCCTCTGTTACGATTCGCTTCATGGCAAAAGCGCGCAAAGCCTCTTCGGGCTCCTCGGGGCAGGGCAAAGACACCGCGCGGGGTCATTCTAATCTACAGAAAAAAAAGAACTTACCACCCCTTCCACCCCCTCAACGTGGGGGCGTCGAACTGGTAGATCCTCGGGTACAGGCTCAGCTCAAGATTTACGATGAAGCGCTCGCTCTCTTCCATCAACAGAAATTTGCCCGTGCCAAGCAAGAGTTGGAAAAGGTTCTAGAAGGACCAAGCCAAGGCCTGGCTGACCGCGCTCGCATGCACTTGCGCATCTCCGAGCAGCGCATGAAACCGAGCGCGGAACAGAATCCGCGCACCGCCGATGAGCATTACCAGCGCGGCGTGGCCATGATGAACATCGGCCGCTGGGACGATGCGCGCGAGAGTTTGCTCAAAGCGCGCAAAGCCTCGCCGAAATCCGATTACATTCACTACGCGCTTGCCGCGCTCGATTGCCTCACTGGCGAAGCGGAGTCTGCGATGGCGAATCTCAAGGTTGCCATCGAACTGCGTGCGGAAAACCGCTACCACGCGCGCAACGACGAAGACTTTGCCTTCCTCCAGGAAGATCCTCGGTTCACGGAACTTCTCTATCCGGAGAAAGACGGCACTGCCGGCTGAGCCGTGGCGACTTGGCTTTCTTCCTTGCGGACCCACACGTGACCAACGAATGTACGCGCCCGCGGATTCCAGCTTGACTGGAAAGAGTCCCAACGAAGGTTTAAGACCGAAAACAAGAATTCCGTTTGGAGGAATACGTTTCGACTGAAACGCGCGGTTGTCCGGTTTCACTACGTCATCCGGTGAAGAAAAAAGCGTCCAAACCGAAGGCACTCTCCCGCGGATTCCGCGTCGTGGCGCTTGGCGGGGGCACGGGCCTTTCCACCCTTCTCCGCGGCCTCAAAGAATACGTTGTCCGCCGCAGCGACGAACATCCCAACTCCGAACGCCCCATTTCCGACCTAACCGCAATCGTTACTGTTACGGATGATGGCGGAAGCTCCGGACGTCTTCGCCGCGAAAATCGCGTTCTTCCGCCGGGCGACATCCGCAACTGCATGGTGGCTCTCTCGAAGGACGAGGCTTTGCTTGGCCGCCTGTTTCAATATCGGTTTCATGCCGGACGGGGCCTCATCGGCCACAATTTCGGCAATCTTTTCCTGGCCGCGCTCACCCATGTCACCGGAGATTTTGCGGAAGCCGTGCGCGTCAGCAGCAAAGTTCTCGCCATTCGCGGCCGCATCTTTCCTTCCACGCTTTCCAATGTCCAACTCGTCGCCAGGCTCACGAACGGCCGCATCGTCCACGGAGAAACCCGCATTACCGCGAGCCGCGCGCCCATTGACAGGCTTTCTCTTTCTCCGCGACGCGTTTCGCCATTCCCCGCGGTCATCGACGCCATTAAAGAAGCTGACTTGATTCTTCTCGGCCCCGGCTCGCTCTATACCAGTATTCTTCCAAACCTCCTCATCCCGGAAATTGCCGCCGCTATCGCCAATTCCGTGGCTCCCCGCGTGTATGTCTCCAATCTCATGACGCAACCGGGAGAAACTTCCGCCTATTCGCTGGCCGATCATCTTCGCGCCATTCGCCGCCACACGCCGCGCAGTGTTGTAGACTGGGTCGTAGCCAACCGCCGCGCTGTTTCTCCTGAAGTTGCCAAACGCTATCGGCGTCAGGGGGCGGAGCAAGTCGCCACCGACCTTCCCGAGCTTCAGAAGCTTGGCTATCGCGTCGTCCTCGATAATCTTCTCGAGGAGCACGGGGTCATCCGACACAACTCGCGGCGTCTCGCGCGTCTGCTCCTCGAAGAATTTCTGTCATCTTCAAGCCCAAGCCGGCGTTGAAGCAGTCTTGTTGGGAAAAGAGTGTGCGGCGTTAGTCCGCTCGGAGCGCCACGTTTGGATCGACAGATGCCGCGCGTCTCGCGGGCAAGTAACTTGCGAGCGCCGCGGCAGCGAGCAGCGTCAGGCCAACACCGCTAAAGGTCAAAACGTCTGTCGGCGGCACTTCAAATAGCAACGATTTCACAAGACCCATCAAGGCGACAGCGCCGGCAATTCCAATTCCGATCCCCAGCACCGCCAGCAGCAAGCCTTTCCCGATCACCATCTGAAGAATGCTTGATGGCCGGGCTCCAAGTGCGATGCGAATCCCGATTTCGCGCACGCGCTGACTGACCATCAGGGCCATGATTCCGCCGATGCCTGCCGTTGCAATCACCAGCGCAAGCCCTGCAAAAATCCCCAGAAGGCTAGCTGTCACCCGGGGAGAGGCCATCGATTCGTACCGAGCTTGTTCCAAACTCAATATGTGCGAAACAGCCATCTGCGAATCCACGTCATGGACTGCGCGGGTCAGCGCCTTGGCCATGCTACGTGGCTCGACAGCTGTGCGCACGATCAGGACACCTGGGGCAAGATTTAACTTTTGTGGCGCGTAAATCTCCGGCACAGGAGGATGGTTGAGTCCAAATTCTCTCACGTCGCCTACAATGCCCACGATTGTGCCCCAGTGCTCTCCTCCATCGTTGCTGATGCGCTTTCCGATGGGGCTTTCATTGGGCCAGAGTTGTCGCTTCATCGTCTCATTAATGACGATCACGATGGGTCCCTTTTCGTTGTCGGTCTCAGCGAATAGGCGGCCCTCTTTTAATGGAATGCCCAGCGCCTTGAAATAGTCCGGAGAAACCGCCGCAAAAGTGCTGACAGGTGGAGACTGGCCAGGTTCCAAAGTGCGGCCCTCAACTTGAAAAGAGAAGGAAACAGATTCCGGGCCGCCTGTGATTATTTCCGGCTCGAACGGATACCTGTTTGAGATTGCGGCAACAAGGACTCCCGGTTCCGAATTCACACGGTCGAGGAGTTCTTGTACGGCAACCCGCGTTTTGTCGTCGGTAGTATATTTCGACCAAGTAAACGTAGTCCTCAATACCAGAACACGTTGCGGCACGATGCCGGCATCCACCTGCTGCAGCTTGATGAGGCTCCTAAGCATCAGTCCCGCGCCGATCAGCAGCATGAAGGAAAAAGAAATCTGGCAAACGATGAGCGCGCTGCGCATGCGATTTTGCCGGCGCCCTGAGCCAGCACTGGTGCTTCCTTCTTTCAAGCTGGAAGTCAAATTCGCCCGCGATAGGAGTGCGGACAGCGTGCCAAAAAGGATGCTTGTGCCTAGAGCCGCCGCGAGCGTAAATAGGAATACCCCCGAATCGATGTGGATCTCGCGGGCGCGCGGCGTCAGCCGACCTACAAAATCCGTGAGCAGTTCGAGGCTGCCGTAGGCCAATACCAATCCCAACAAGCCGCCCGCAAAAGCCATCAGAGAGCTTTCCGTTAGTAGCTGACGGAGCAGCCGGCTTCGTCCTGCTCCGAGAGCGGTGCGGACGGCGATCTCTCGTTCGCGCTTAGCCATGCGCGAGAGCGTCAGGTTGGCGACATTTGCGCATGCGATCAACAGCACGAACGCGGCAGCAGCAAGCAGCAGAAGCAGCGTGGGCCGGGCTCCCCGCGTCAACTCCTCCTGCAGCGGCGCGGCAACGGATGTGAAGCCGACATTGTCTGGATAGGACTTTGGATAAGTCGCCTTCAATCCCGCGGCGATTGTGGAGACGTCGGCATTGGCCTGCGCCACAGTAACGCCCGGCTTCAATCGTCCAAATACTTCCATCATGCGCATGTCCCGGTTTTCCAGATGCATTTTCCCCGAGCGAAAAGGACACGCCGAAGTCGGCATGTAAACGTCATTCTCATTGGGATATTGCGGCACCGGCGGGAGAACACCAACGATAGTGTGCACTTTGTCGTTCATCTCAAATGTCTTACCGACTATCTCGGGATCGGAGCCGAAGTCGTTCTTCCAGTATTCATAGCTGAGGACCAGCACTGGAGGCGCACCGAGCTTGTCATCTTCGGGCAGAAACGTCCGCCCCAGAAGCGGCTGAACCCCAAACAGTTCAAAGTAGTTGGCGGAGACGACGCCGGTGCGCACACGCTCCGGGTCGCCGTGACCGAAAAGGGTGAAGGACATGGCATGGTATTCCACCAAGCCTGAGAGAGTCCGATTTTGTGCGCGATAGTCTTCGATCTCCTTCACGGAAAACGACAGATCCTCGACGCCCAGCTTCTTCTCCTGCTGGCGGATGAAAATAAGTTGGTTCGCATGCGGATAGGGAAGCGAGCGCAGCAGAACGGAGTGCACTACGCTGAAGATGGCGCTGTTCGCTCCTATGCCTAGCGCGAGCGTGAGAATCGCAACCGCAGTGAAACCAGGGTTCTTTCTCATCATGCGAAATGCATAGCCGCAGTCGCTCGTCAGAATTTGCCAATGTTCGCGCGGAGCGGTCGTAAATATGCCGAGGATTGTTTCTTTCCAGAGCCGGAGCGCTTCCAAAAAGCCACCCCGTTCTTCCACTTCGCGCCGCTGCTCTCGGAAGACACCTTCCATTTCGCCCTCATAATTTGTCCGGAAATCGAAGGGAAGAACGCGAACCAGGGCCCGAAATAACTTCTGAGAAAAAGGCTGGGTCTGTTTTTCCATGAGAGAGTTCCCTCGCTATGCTAGTTTTGGCTTTCGGAAGAGTTTCTTGGCGCGCGCCTGTCCCAGTGCTTCTTGCATGCGCACGGCTTCGGCCACGGCGACCTCGCGCCCAAATTCCGTAAGCAGGTAGTACCGGCGCCTCTCATCGTCGAGCACGACTTCCGGCCGTTGGCTCGATTCCGCGATCAGTCCCGCGCTTTCCAGCCGCGCCAGGTTCCCATAGAGCGTTCCAGCGCTCAGCCGCACTTTGTCTGCGGTGCGGCGAGCCACCTCTTTCAAAATAGCGTACCCATGCTTTTCTCCATCGGCCAGGGCCAGCAAAATGTGAAACATCGCCGGGGTCAGCGGAAGGAACGGTTCGGTCTCTCTCTTTTTCGTCACGCTTTCACCTCGCGGCTCAGGCTCGATCCGGAAAGTCTGCCTCTATCGCCTGCTGGAAGACTATATCGTGATACGTTATAGTTCATGGGCAGGTTCCCTGCCAAACGAAAAAATCCATAACTTGCAGCTTTTAAGGAGCTTCCCAATGTGAAAAGCGGCTGCTGGCCGCTTCCATGTGTCCGCTTGTGGGACGTCACGTCCCCCCACCGGCCACTTCCTGCCTCAAGCCACTCAGAACAGGAGAAATTTCCGCCGTTCTTCTGGCAGATACCGCTGCTTCTTGCTAACGTTTCCAGGATCACATTTCATCTGCATTCTGGAGAACCCATGGCGACATTTGGACTCATTGAATATAAAGACGCGAACCCGGAAGTTCGCGCTATTTATGACGACATCATGGCCACACGCAAGACTGATTGGGTCAACAATTTCTGGAAGGCCATCGCGCACGACCCCGCCGCGTTGAAACGCACATGGGAAAACATCAAACAAATTATGGCCCCCGGCGCGCTCGATCCGCTCACCAAGGAATTGATCTATGTGGCTGTCAGCGTCACCAACAACTGCCACTATTGCATCGCTTCGCACACCGCCTCCGCTTTCAAAAAAGGCATGACCGACGCCATGTTTAAGGAGCTGCAGGCCATAATCGGCATGGCCAACGAGACCAACAAGGTCGTCACCGGCTACCAGGTTGAAATTGACGAGCAATTCCGTCCTCCGCTGAATCGTTAGCGCTGTTTCCATCCGCAACACGGCTGTCCTTCAGGACAGGTGTTTCCATGTTGGTACGCACGTACTATGGCTGCAATGCATGGGCGAAGATGACTATGTAGATGTTCAGGGACAGCCCTGTTTATCTGCATGCTCAACCAAAATTTTGCATTGTGAGCGAGTATCCTATGGCGCCAATGAGCAAAGAAAATGAAGTCCTAACTGCTGCTCCAGAAACAGCCGCTGCGGTTTCCGTGTCATCAGGAGCCCGCCTCGAAGATACAGCGAGCCGGCCGCAGCCAGTTGCGTTGGAAGTGCCAGTTACAGTGAACGGCGCACGTACCGTCGAAGGAAGCGATAAACGCGAACCGTTTTCTGAAATGACGAAGACCGTTCTTGTTTTCGGAAATGGCGCGGTCATCCGGCTTGGGTCGCCTGTGTCGGCAGGCCAATTGCTCTTTCTGACCAACGAAAAAACGAAAAAAGAGGTGGTCTGCCAGGTCGTCAAATCCAAAAACTATAGGAACGTCAGCGGCTACGTAGAACTCGAATTCACGGAATCGGTTGTCGGCTTCTGGGGTATGCGTTTTCCTTCAGACCGGATTGCCGGGCACGCATCTGCTCCGTCCTCTGCGGTCCCACCGCCAACCAAGAGCGTTCCAGTTGTTCCCATCTCGGTGGCATCCAAGGTGGTGAGTCCGCCGGCTGCCGCAGCTCCCAGAATTCCCGAAATTAAGCCAGTCCAAATTCCCGCCGAAGTGAAGGTCGCCGTGCCAGCGGCCCAAAAGCCACAATCGCCGGCAATGCAAACCATGGCAACCCCTGCGCCGCCGGTTGCAAAGAAACCTGAGATACCGGCAATCCCTGCGCCCTCGATGTCCGCCTCGCTGGCTTCTTCTGTGGTGACTCTTCTCAGCGCGGCCGAAGTGCAGCCGCAGTTGACTGCGCCAAAAACGTTCGAACCGCCCCTTCCATCCGAAAACAAACCTGCAACCACGAGTGCCGCCGCCGATAATTCCAGTGAAGAGCTAAGACTTCAAGCCGCGCACCTGCAGGAACAGCTTTCCTCCCTACTCTTTAGCACCGCGTCATCCGCCAAACCTGCACCGCCAGTGCCGGGCCTCGATTCAAAGGCCATGCCGGAAGCGGCGGCAAAAGTTTTCGAAATGGCAAAACCTGATCCCGCTCCCGTCAAGGCCGCGTCGCCCTCAAAAACTCTTCCTCCTCCTATGAAGTCTTCCCTGGATTCGGAAGAGGTGAAGATTCCATCCTGGCTGGAGCCGCTGGCGCGGAACGCCGCCGCTACTGCATCGACGCCCGAACCAGTCGAGCGAGAAAAAAGCAAGCGCGCCGCCGAGAACGCAGCGCATGAAGAGCATTCTGCCCCGGTACCTGCAGCCGAAGTAGAAAGCGCTGCCGAGATCCAAATGCCTGCCATCGGCAACTTACTGCCGTTCGATGAAGAAACGACTTCGCGCGAGCATGGGTCCGGCGGCTCCCGAAAGGGGCTCTGGCTCGGAGCGATTGCCGCCGCCATTCTGCTGGCGGCTGGCGGAGCCTGGTATCAATTTGATTCCTCGAACCCGCGGCAGGGCACGTCCGTGCCCGTCTCGCCGGCGCCCAGGATTCAAACAAATGCAGCACCCCCGGAACATGACGAAGCACAGCCTGCCGGGCAGCCGGCATCGCGAAATGAGGTAACCCAGCCTGAATTGACATCCGGCTCGACAGCCACGCCGAGTTCGAGCTCGCCAGCCTCCAGCGCGCCGCCGACGAAATCCCCGATCACTTCGCAATCTTTTCCAGTGACTCGAGACAACACACGCGGCTCTGTCACCGCCATTCCTGCTGCCATCACGGAGCGCATTACTCGCCCCGCGCCAGTACCGGAGCCGAAAAAGCCGGCCCTCGGCGAAGTCCACTTGGCGAGTCCCACTATGAATCGCGCCGAAATGACGCAAGATGACGGAGTCGTCGCTCCAACAATTTCAACGGGCAACGCAAATGCCAATTCCGAAGGGTTTGCCTCGGGTCTCGCCGCGGGAAATGGAAAGCAGCCTGCCGTTCCCGAAGCCCCCCTTCCTGTCGGCGGAGATGTAAAGCCAGCCAGATTGATTAGTAAAGTGGCCCTGGTGTATCCGATCATGGCCAAGAATCAGCATGTGACGGGCAATGTGGTCGTCGACGCCCTGATCGATACCAACGGACACGTCACTACCATGAACGTCATTTCCGGCCCAACGCTCCTGCATCAAGCCGCGAAAGACGCGCTGCGCCAATGGAAGTATCAGCCGGCATCGCTCGATGGCAAACCTGTCGCGATGCATTTAACGGTTACTCTGCAGTTCCGCATGCAATAATTCATTCTGTTTTTCTGGCGATTGCCGAGGGTTCGCGCGGACAGCCTTATTCCTATTATTTTTGAAGACTCGAAGCAGGAAACATGCGCGGCACTCGCATCTCCACGTCAGGTAGCGCAGGAAATTCTTCGTGGGGCTCGGTCTGATACCAATACGCTACCGAATAGTAGTTGTCTCCACGATCGTTCGCGTGGCCGTGCTCGATTGTCGCGCGCAAGGACTTCGTAAACGGAATAGGCGAATCCAGGTGGAACCGATACACCGACCACCGCCCGCCCTGCAGTTCCGCGCCGACAATCGGCGCTCCGAATAGCCCATAAGCAAACGGCTTTCCGCCAAAATCCCACGCGCCCAGAAAATAGTCTTCCGAACCTGTTCCATTGATGGACGGCAACTTCTCGCCATCCACAAAAAACATGTCGTCGCCTTCGCCCCACCATCCGTCCTGATTTTCGATCACCGACATGGCGACTCCCGCGAACTGCCCGCGCCCGGCCGCTTCCATCCAGACGTAATTCTCTTTTCCGCCCAGATTGAACTTGTTCTGGGTGAAAGCCTTATTGGGCGTGGCTTGCCGGTACTGCGCGTGAAAATAAAGCGTATCTGCCGGTAGCGCCGCTTTGTAAGCGCGCAGATCGATGTTCCAGTAAATCGCTTCAGCCCGCTGTCGTCCTTCGTTCGTTAGCGTGATGCGTGCGTGTTTTTGAAAAGGCATCGGGAAAAAACAGTTCAACGCTTTGTCTCCCCCCACCGAAAGCGGCACTGATTGATACAGAAAATACTCCCCGAGTCCTAATCCGAAAAAATCTCCAACCGGAGCTTCCACGCTTGGCGAACTCTCGCCGTCCCAGTACATGCGCAGCACCATTTTCTTCAGGTGAAATCTCTCGTCGCTCGCGATGGTGATCCACACGTGCGAGATCTCGCCGGGCCCCGCTTCATCCAAAAGCGTTAGCGTCTCGCCCGCGGCAAGCGGGCGGTAGTCGTCGTTGCCTCCTGTTCGGTCGTAACTCGAAATGCGCTTCAGTGCGTAGTCGTGAGGCCTCGTCAATTCGGAGAGCAAATCGGGGGGCCTTTGCGCGAAAGCCATTCCCGGCGCACCGAGCAAGAAAAATCCGAGCAGAACCTGCAAAGTTCGTTTCATTTTTCGTCTCCGAGCAGTTGCGCCTCGCAAAAATCGCCCGGATTATAGCAGAGCACGTTGTGCGCCCGTTGCCGCAGATACAGATACTCAGCCGTCTTAATTTGCCCTTTCCTGAATCAGTCCCTCTCTTGCAGCCAGCGGACCAGGTTCGTATACTGGCGGCCCGGCCAAAAGGCGAGTCTGGCGGGTCGGTCAACACGCAGTTCCATATTTTGGGGTAGCCCGCCAGCCATCTCTCTTGGCCCAGCACCCGCATGTCGGTCCTGAGCGCCCTTCACAGGCCGAAGTGCGAATTCTTGGTTGATTTCACTGCCGTCGCCGCCTCAAAGGAGAGTTCCGCATGCCGCAAGCCCCAGTACCGGAAGAGATGAATGTTTACCAGAATGCTGAAGCGCGCTTCGAAGTCGCCGCACAAAAACTCGGACTCGAGCAAGGCCTTTATCGCTATCTAAAATATCCCAAAAAAGAAATCACCCTGTATATCCCTGTGGGCATGGACAACGGTCAACTGGAGGTTTTCACGGGCTATCGCGTCCTTCACTCCACCGTTCGCGGCCCTGGCAAAGGCGGCATTCGTTTTGCTCCCGATGTTTCTATTGATGAAGTTCGCGCTCTGGCTACCTGGATGACATGGAAGTGCGGCGTGGTGAACATCCCCTTTGGAGGAGCCAAGGGCGGCATTATTTGCGATCCCCGCAAACTATCAAAGGGAGAATTGGAACGTCTCACGCGCCGCTACACGGCCGAGCTGGCCGATTGGCTCGGCCCAGAGCGCGATGTTCCCGCTCCGGACATCGGTACTGGCGAACAGGTCATGGCTTGGGTGATGGATACCTACTCGATGCACGTAGGCGAAGCGACCACGGCCGTAGTGACCGGCAAGCCCATCGAACTCGGGGGCTCCCGCGGGAGGCGAGAAGCCACTGGCCGCGGCGTAATGATTTGCTGCGACAAGGCCCTGGTCAAACTCGGCATCAAGAAGGAAGGCTGTCGTGTCGTGATTCAAGGCTTCGGCAACGTCGGCTCATTGGCCGCCCAGCTCATGCAAGCGGCCGGCTACAAAATTATCGGTCTTGCCGATGTGGGCGGCGGCCTTTACAACGAAAAAGGATTCGACGTTCCGAAGGTGATTGACTGGGTCTATACCCAGAAGAAACCATTGCCGGAATTTCCCGGCGGCGGCACGAAGATGTCCGCGCGCGATGTCCTCTTTCAGCCATGCGACATCGCTATCCCTGCCGCGATTGAAAATCAGATCACCGAGCAAAACGCTCATCAGGTCCAGGCGCGCATTCTCTGCGAAGGCGCCAACGGCCCGACCACCTGGCAGGCCGACGCCATCGTCGATTCCAAGGGCATATTCACAGTGCCTGACATTCTCGGGAACGCCGGCGGCGTGACCGTCAGCTATTTCGAATGGGTGCAGGATCGCCAGGGTTTCTTCTGGCGCGAAAGCGAAGTCAATGAGCGGCTGCTCGACGTAATGGAAAGCGCCTTTGACGGCGTGGTCCGCTATGCCGAAGCCCACAAAGTCAACAATCGCATTGCCGCATATATGCTTGCGATTGACCGTGTGGCTAGCGCGCTAAAGTTGCGCGGAATCTATGCTTAGTGTGATAGAGTGCGCTCCGGGTTTCCGCTCGCGCGGATCCCGGTAGCTTCTTTTGGTGGGGGCAGCGAAACGGCCCGGCTGAAAGTTCGGGCAGGGAAGGAGTGTGCGCAATGAACCCCAACTCGCTCTGGCCCACCCACGGAAAAAATGAAGAGCAGCACCGTCTTGAAATCTGTACGGTCGGCAAATGGATGTACGACCGTGGATTTATTGTCGCCTGCGAAGGAAATATCTCCGTCCGCCTCGACGAAGACCGCATTCTCACCACGCCTACCTGCATGAACAAAGGGATGCTTGAACCGCAGGATTTGGTGGTCACGAATCTCGAAGGCCGCCAGCTCGTGGGCGAGCGAAAGTTCTCCTCGGAGATCGCCATGCACTTGTTGTTCTATCGCATGCGCGCGGACGTGAACGCGATTTGCCACGCTCATCCGCCCACGGCCACAGGGTTTGCGGCTGCTGGGCGCTCCTTGAATCAAGCGCTCTTGCCAGAAGTGATCATTGGTCTCGGACAGATTCCTCTCGTCCGCTACGCCACTCCCGGAACGCCGGAGCTCAGCGCCGCAATGGAGCCGTTCGTCCCGCATTACGACGCACTGCTCTTGGCGAACCATGGCGCGGTCACTTGTGGTCCTGATCTTTTGACAGCGTTCTTCCGCATGGAAACCATAGAGCATTTTGCCAAGATCGTTCTGGCAGCGGAGTTGGCTGGCGATCCTGTGCTTCTATCCAGCCGCGAAGTCGCCAAGTTGATGGCGGCTCGCGCGAGGTATTTTGTCGTCCCGCCCCCTGGCGGAGGCGCTGAACTCCCGGAAACCAGCGACGGCGGCGAATCTTCCAGCGCCCAGGTTTCCCTCACGCGCAACGAGCTCGACGCCCTTATCGACGAAGCCGTCCGCAAGGATCGCGCTCGCCGCTGACTGCGGCCAAATTGGCTGGCACGTGCGATGTTTTTTTGCTCTACGAGATACCCACCCGCCGTCTCCGATCATCCATCTAAGAGGAACATCTTGACGAGGCATACGGCTGATCCTTTGCAATCGCACGGCCGCAAGCGAACTCGCCGTTAAGGAAGGAAAGGAGATCTTGTATGGAACCCAGAATTGACGCTCGGAAACATGCTCAAGAAGCGCAGAAGGCGATGTACGCACTCGAACAGTATATTGCCGGATGCGGCCTCGAACATGGCCTCATTCACCTCTTGAAAATGCGCGCTTCTCAGATCAATGGCTGCGCCTATTGCCTGGACATGCATTCCAAAGATGCACGCGCTCTTGGCGAAACCGAGCAGCGTCTTTACGAACTCGATGCCTGGCGCGAAACGCCCTTCTACACCGATCGTGAACGCGCGGCGCTCGCGTGGACCGAGGCCATCACCTTAGTTTCCCAAACGCACGTGCCCGACTCCGTTTACGAAGAAGTCCGCAAACATTTCGGCGAAAAGGAAATTGTAGATCTCACCTTGGTGGTAACCACAATCAACGCGTGGAACCGCCTCGCCATCGCGCTGCGAGCTGTTCCCGGTCATTACCGTCCGGCAACCTCTTCTGCAGCAGCCAGCTAGTCTCATTGTGGCCCTGGCATTCGGCGCTTTATCACGTTAACGTTGAGGTGTCCTTCCCGGGTTTTTTCATCCTCGTCTTTTGTGGAATTGAATACAATTGTCCCATTCGGCCTTTGGCAACTTCTTAGGCAGCACATTTCAATACCATATTCCACAGAGGAGAGAATCGCCATGAAGAGCAAGAATCTCGTATTGGGCGGCATGCTGACGGTCGCCCTCGTTTGCGGCGGCTACGCACTCGCACAGGGCCCCGTGGTCAATATTGACTCGCACACGCACCCGAATCTTGCGGAGGCGCAGCATCACCTTCAGCAAGCCTTCGAAAAGATCGATAAAGCTCAACGGGAGAATAAAGACGAGCTCGGCGGTCATGCGCAAAAGGCAAAGGATCTGATAGACGCAGCTGATCGCGAACTCAAGGAAGCCGCGGAGTGGGCCAACCACCACCGCAGATAGCGCTTACTGAATCCCGGACACTTCACAACTGAGTTGCCATGCGGTGCAATCCTCAGGGAGAGCCGTTGCGCTCTCCCTGAACTTCGTTGACAGGCGAAGAAAAGGCGGCAATACTGGCCTTCCATGATTGGCCAGCTTCGTGGACGCCTTGCCGAAAAACGCCCGAATCAGGTGCTCGTCGATGTCGGCGGCGTCGGTTATCTCGTCCAGGTTCCTCTTTCCTCTTACGCCGCCCTCGGCGAACTCCACACAGAAATCACCCTTCTCATCCATACCCACGTTCGCGAGGACGCTCTCGCCCTCTATGGCTTCGTTTCCTCACGCGAAAAGCATCTTTTCGAGATGCTGCTGTCCGCATCCGGCGTCGGGCCCACTCTCGCTCTCAAAATTCTCTCTGGCATGAGCGTCGAGGAACTCGTCCCCGCCATCCGCGGCAGCGATTTAGGCCGGCTCACCAAAATTCCCGGCGTGGGCCGCAAAACCGCGGAGCGCATGGTTGTGGAGCTAAAGGACAAACTCGAAGCTGTCGTGTTGGAGGCCCAGAAGCCCGCGGCTGCCTCGACTGCAGGCATCGAAGCCGACGTGATTTCCGCGCTGGTCAATCTCGGCTACGACGCACGCGCCGCGGAAACAGCTGTGGGCGAGGCGAAACGGGAGGCAGGCACCTCGAATTTTGAGAAGTTGCTACGCGCGGCCTTGCAATCGTTGTCTGCGCCCAAGGGGCGGACAACTCATGCCGGTGCGTAGCCGATTGCATTGACGCGCAGTTCTAGAGACCGATCTTTAGATCTGCCGGCGATTTTAGATTTCAAAGTAGCTTGAACAATGCCCGACGCCAGCGCAAAACGAATGCCAGACCAAAGGGAACAACACAGAATCGTGTCTGGCGCGTCCTATGACGAGGACGCTCGCATCGAAGCCAGCGTCCGCCCAAAGCGCCTCGAAGAATATATCGGCCAAAAGCGCGTCAAAGAAAACATCTCCATCGCCATCGAAGCCGCTCGTAGCCGCGGCGAGGCTCTCGACCACGTCCTGCTCTATGGCCCGCCCGGCCTTGGAAAAACCACTCTCGCGCAAATCATCGCCAATGAACTAAATGTCCCCATCAAGACCAGCGCAGGTCCTCTCCTCGAACGGAAAGGCGACCTGACGGCCATCCTCACTTCGCTCGAAGGCAAGGAAGTTTTCTTTCTAGATGAGATTCACCGTCTCCAGCCCGCTGTCGAAGAAGTCCTCTATCCCGCCATGGAAGACTTTCGCGTCGACCTCATCATTGGCCAAGGCCCCGGCGCGCGCATCCATCCTTTTCAATTGGGACACTTCACTCTAATCGGAGCCACAACGCGCGCCGGCCTTATCACCGCGCCCCTGCGTTCCCGCTTCGGCATCGTCCACCGGCTAGATTTCTACGAGCCCGATGATTTGCTCATCATCATTCACCGTTCCGCGAAAATTCTGAATATCCTGATGGACGATGGCGGCGCCGAAGAAATCGCCCGCCGCTGCCGCGGCACTCCGCGCATCGCCAATCGCCTCCTCCGCCGCTCCCGCGATTTTGCCGAAGTCCGCGCTGCCGGCCGCATCACCCGCGCCGTCGCCCAGGAAGCCCTCGCTATGCTCGGTGTCGACGAGAGCGGCCTCGACGAAGTCGACCGCAACCTCATGCTCGCTCTTCTCGATAAGTACGCCGGCGGCCCGGTCGGCTTGGGCACTCTCGCCGCCGTCCTCTCCGAAGAAGAAGACGCCATCGAAGAAATCTATGAGCCTTACCTCATGCAGATCGGAATGATCGACCGCACCCCGCGCGGCCGCGTAGCCACGCCTCGCGCATACGAATACTTCGGCAAAGAACCACCCAAGCGCCAGCCCCACCTTTTTTGAACGAGCCGCCGGTTCTTACTTCCCGGGCTTGCGTTGAATTCGAATCCATTCATCAAATTTTGCTAGACTGACCAGGCCATGAGCGTAATCGACGAAGTTCTCCAAGCAAACGAACTCTATTCCCTCACGCACGAATTGCGAAAACTCACGCCGCGCCCCGAACGCCACCTAGCCGTGCTGACTTGTATGGATACGCGGCTTTCGATTCGTACTCTCGGCTTGAAAGCCGGCGATGCCCACATCATTCGAAACGCGGGCGGCATCGTTACAGAAGATACCTTGCGCTCCCTTGTCGTCTCCCATTATCTGTTGGACACCAAGGAGTTCATGGTCATCAACCACACGGATTGCGGCTTGATGCACACCACCGAGCAGGATTTGCGCAACAAAATCCAGAACCACACCGGAACCGCGGCTGTCGCTCCCGCCTTTTTTTATGCTTTCCAGAATATCGAAGAGAACGTCCGCCATCAAATACAGAAGCTACGCACCCATCCCTGGGTTCCCAAGGAAGTCTCTGTGCGTGGCTTCGTTTACGATGTGGCCAGCGGACGCCTGCGCGAAATCACGGGCAGTTGACTCGCAAATCGGCGCACAACGCGATCTGTATAAATCTTCTCGCCGCGCTCCAGTTATTCGTATCGCAAAGCCACAATCGGGTCCACGCGCATCGCCCGCCGCGCAGGTATGTAGCATGCGAGCAGCGCCACGCCTGTCAGCAGAATAGCCACTCCTCCAAACGTGATTGGATCGGTTGCCCCCACGCCATAAATGATTTTCGTAATCAACCGAGTCAACCCCAGCGCGGCAACCAGCCCAATCCCCACGCCCACGAGCGTGATCCTCATTCCTTCGCCCAACACCATGCGCAACACGTCCCTGCTCGATGCACCGAGAGCCATGCGCACGCCGATCTCGTGCGTCCGCTGCCCCGCCAAATAGGAAATCACGCCGTAAATCCCGATCGCGGAAAGCACCAGCGCCAGCGCTGAAAACACGCTCAACAGCATCATGGCCAGCCGCTGCGTGGCGATTGACCCAGCCACGACGTCCTCCATCGGCCTCACTTCGTACACCACCGCGCTGGCATCCACTCCTTCCGCTGCTTCGCGAATGGCCTTCACAACTCCCATCGGCGTCCCCGCCGTTCGCGCAACGTATTCCCCACCGTGCGCCAGCAGCGTCCAGAACCTGTCCGGAATCTGCCACATCGGCAGATAAATCTGAGCCTGCAGGTTTTGATGTTGCTTCGAGCCCAATCCCCAATGTTCCACGTGGCCCACCACGCCTACGATTTCCGCTTGTATATCCAAGAAAGCAAAGTTAACGCGTTTTCCGATCGGATCCTCCTTCGGAAAATACGTGCGCGCGAAGTCTGCGTCCACCAACATGGCCATCGGCGCATGCTCGTCGTCTCGCTCCGTAAACCCCCGCCCGCGCTCCACGGGAATCCGCATCGCCTCCTGATACTGCGGCGTCACAATATAGAACAGCGCAACTGGCATTTCTTGTTCCGTCGCCGGCTTCGGTTTTCCTTCCACCCAGAATGGCAGCTCCGAATCGCCCGTCATCGGCAGCGAGCCGCCCGTCATGGCAACGTTTTCCACTCCGGGCACATTTTGAACTTGGCGCAATGTCTCCCGGTATTTGGTACGAAGCTGGTCCGCCGTCGCGCCCGGAGCGGAAGTCGAGGAGATGCTGAACTCCAGAACATTCCGTGGATTGAATCCCGGATCGATGTTCCACAATGCTGCCAGGCTGCGGATCATCAATCCCGCGCCGATCAGCAGCACCACCGCCATCGCCATTTCCACCGCGACAAACACGCTCTGCGTCCGATGCCTCGCTCCACTCGCTCCTCGGCCTCCTTCCTTCAGCGTCTCGTGCATATCAGGCCGCATTGTCTTCAGCGCCGGCACAAGTCCAAAAACGATCCCCGTCAGCACGGAAATTCCTAGTGTGAATAACAGGACGCGCCCATCGATCCCGATCGCTTCCGTTCGCGGCAGGGTCTCCGGCAGCGCCGCAAGAATGGCTCGCGTGCCCCATTTCGCCAGCAAAAGCCCAATCGCACCGCCCGCAATCCCCAGCATCACGCTCTCCGTCAAAAGCTGGCGAATCACTCGACCGGGACTCGCCCCCAACGCAGACCGGATGGCGAACTCGCGCGAACGCCCCGTGGACCGCGCCAACAACAAATTAGCCACGTTCGCGCACGCGATCAGCAATACGAAGCTCACCGCCCCGAGCAGCACAAGCAAAATTCCTTGCACGCTCCCAACTACGTCTGTTTTCAGTGGCACCAGCGTTATCCCCGTGTCTTTATTCGAGTCCGGATAAGCTGCCGCCAGATCGGCTCCAACCGAGGCCATATCCGCACTCGCCTGTTCAAACGACACTCCCGGTTTCAACCGCCCAATCGCGTTCATTCCCATGCTGATACCACGATTCAAAAATGTGGGATCCGTCCACTGTCCGATCGGCACGTACACGTCCGAGGGGCTCAAATCCGTGATTTGCCCTGGTGCGACCCCGACCACCGTGTACGCCTTCCCGTTCAGCGTGATCCTTTTCCCCAGAACGTCACGCGACAATCCAAACTTGCGCTTCCAAAGCCCGTCTCCGATTACCGCCACGGGCGCTGCGCCGGGTTTGTCCTCTTCAGGGAGAATGTTTCGTCCCAGCAGGGGATTGATCCCCAATGCCGGAAAAAAATCCGCCGAAATCATGTGGCCGTGCAACCGTTCCGGCTCTCCTTCGCCGGTCATGTTGTACTCTTCGGACCGGAAAGCACCCAGCTTCGAGAAACTGTGATTGTCTCTGTCCCAGTCGAGAAAATTTGGATAGCTAATGGAACTCTCCTGGAACTGCTGCGTCTTCGAATACACAGCCATGAGCCGGTCTGGATTAGGAAAGGGTAGGGGACTTAGCAACACTCCATTCACCACGGAAAATAGTGCCGTATTGGCGCCAATCCCCAGGGCCAGTGTCAGCACTGCAACCGCCGTGAATCCCGGGTTCTTCAGCAACACCCGCAAGCCGTAGCGCACGTCCTGCCAGAAACTCATCATCACCCACCCCCGAATCCCGTTCGCAGACTCTCGCCTCTCGCCAAGAGATACGCGGAGCATCCCTGCTTTGTTCCGCCCAAGTGGGACAGACATTCCTGTCTGTCGTCTTGTATTGGTTCTATTCCACTAGGCTGCTCTTTCCACTGCCTGGTCCAGACGTCGCCATCCCCCCTCTTGAGCCAAGACGCCTTCCGCGCGCAATTCTTAATGCCCACACCTAGGCCGTCCCTTGAATCCGCCAGTTGAAACCAAAGGAAGGACAAACTAAAGTTCG
The DNA here is from genome assembly GCA_963718945.1 of uncultured Acidobacteriota bacterium. Classification (GTDB taxonomy): domain Bacteria; phylum Acidobacteriota; class Terriglobia; order Acidiferrales; family UBA7541; genus Acidiferrum. Next base: position 34,432 of record CAVRAJ010000011.1, read on the forward strand.
CTTATGCGTTCGCAGCGATAGTTTCGATCCGCGCCCGCGCGAACTCCGCTCATGCCCATCGTCTACTTGTCGCTTGGTTCAAACATCGGTGATCGCGAAGCCAATCTTCGCGCGGCAATCGCCGGGCTTCCGCCAGCCGGCATCCGCATCAAGCAAGTCTCCTCGCTTTACGAAACCGAGCCCGTCGACTATCTAGATCAGCCGTGGTTCTTGAATTGTGTCGTGGAAACGGAGACAGAACTGGACCCGCAATCGCTTTTGCGCATGCTGCACTCTGTCGAGTCACAACTCGGCAGCAAAAAGGAATTTTCCAAGGGTCCGCGCAAGCTCGACCTGGACATTCTGTTCTACGGTTCGGAAACGATCGACACTCCGGACTTGCAAATCCCCCACCCTCGCATGCTTCTTCGCCGCTTCGTCCTGGCTCCGCTCGCCGAGATTGCTCCCAACCTCCAGCATCCTACCTGGAGCGCCACAGCCAGTCAGTTGCTAGCCCGGTCTTCCGACGCGAGCCAAGTGCGCCGCCTGCCCCATGGCTCGTAGAGGCCCAGTATGTTTACCCTAAGCCTCCAAGGGGCCATGCCCGTCTTTACTCTTCCACGCAGCCAGCCTCACGAGGTTCGGTGCAAAAGCAATCGATGCAACATCATCGCCTTTGGCTGAACCGATTCCAACTCAATCAGTGAAAGCCTTCCCTCGGTAATTTCCCTCCACCGGTAAACCCCAGGTTCACTCTCTACCACTTCCCGCCCATTCAAGTTCCTCAGAAACTCCCGCGCATCGGTAATCGCCGCCGTCTCTCGGTACACCGGCCGCGCCAACGCCTCGACCGCGTAACTTCGCAGCAACTTGTCCCAGTAATGTTCGAACAGCTCCCCCGACGCGAAGATGTCGCTCCACGCCACCTCCCCGCCATAAGCCACCACCACGCCGACAACTCGTTCTCCCTTCAGTCCCAGCGTTGCCCGGTTGAACCGCCGTTGCAATTCCTCCACGAACTCATCGACGGAAGCTCCAACGCGGCTCCCTTCATAAATCTTGGCATACGATTGAGTGGGTGCTGCACTTGCGATGGCTGTCTCGATGGATTCCGTCGTGATGCGTGGCGCCGCGTAGGGCGAGCCGGCTGTCCCCGGAGGCGGAGGCGGAGGAACCTTTGCTAGAGTGCCAGACCGAACCGCATCCCACACCTCTTCTTGGTTCTGCCCCACGGCAGCCTGCTCCCGCACGCTAGGGTGTACAATCGTTTTGGCCGACCCAAACTGCGAACTCGCCCCAGTCCATCTCCCGTGTTCCACACAAAACACATCTAGCGGCAGGGGTTCTGAACCCACTGGCACAATCCGATCCCTGCCTATAATTCGATCTTGCTTCCCCCCGCTGACCAGCTCGCCAGCCAGCAAAAGCAGGGGCCGTTTGCCCCTATTAATAAGCACCAGTTGGTTGACGCTGGCTCCCGTGTTGTACTGGGGCGTGCTCACAGTTCGTCCGTCGCGCGTCCGCGCCAGTCCCGCCGCGCCTTGTTCGCTCACGAGCACCTCGCCGCTCGATAAACCCTCATCCAGGGTGAGAAACGCCGAAGTGTCCTGGCTCGAGGAACTTATAACCGGGAAAATAGTGATATTTTCATAGGAGACCGGATCCAGCAAACGCCAGTTGCCCTCCGGCTTCCCCGGCACCGGGTTCGGCGACGCCGAAATTAGTGCCAATCCTCCAAGCGCTCCAATTCCGAATAGGCCCCCAAGTATGACTCCCAATATCGAGCGTTCCATAAAACCCTCCTTCGCGCGCCTCTTCGAGCACGCTATTCGGGTTTAGAACGGGGCAGAGCAAGCTTCTTGCAACCCAAAATGCGGAAAATCCACGCTGTCTGGCAATTTTATTTGCTGCATTGGATGTTTTATCTGGAATTCCAAGAAAGCGGAGGACCATTCGAAAACGATGTGTCTCTTATTTTCATTAGGTCCTTTACAGGAAACCTAATCTCACCGAAGCTGCATTTCGCTCGCCACCTATTGGGAATGTTTTCGGCTGGCCCTCCCGGGGAGCAGAAAGTGCGCCAGGCGCCGTTCCAAGAGTTAACAGTCGCGAGTTAGCGTTCTTGCGTTCATTCAACTTCGGAATGCAGGCTAGTGGACTTTCTGCTCTTCGGCGGCAGTTGCCTCTTGCTGGTTTTCAGCCTTTTGCCAGCTTGCATTGGGATTATATTCCTTCATTTCTCTGGCCAAGCTGGCGGTCTTTTCGCCGAGATCCTTCTGATAGACTTCTCCATCCTCGCCAACCAGGAAGGTCATCACGCCGGACGACCCATATTCCGCCGGATACGCCACGAAAGCAAAACCTTCTGTCATTCTGCCGTCTACGATGTAATTTTTGGCGCCGCCCGGGCCATTTTTCCCTTGACGCGCCAGGATGTGGAAATAGTAACCGCGAAAGGGCGTCGGCGCCCCGTCTCGGCTTCTGGCATAGCCCTCGGCCACAGCCGACGCCACGAGCGGTCCGATCGGGCTCTGCGGTTCGCCATCCGTGGCTTTCCAGTAGAGTCCGTTGTGCTGGCCTTCATCACTGAAGATTTTCTGGGCGTATTCGTTGTTCTGGGTGGGACGATATTCCTTCTCCGCCGTCACCAGCTCCTGGCAAACGCGAATCGTCGATAATTCATTTTCGCCAACGCGCCTGAACAAAATTTCTTGCTTGCCCGCGTCGGTATCGAAGTGCCAAGCATTCCCACTGTGCACAAGCGGAATGGGCGTGGGCCAATTCTCCGCGCCGATATAGAGGCTCGTCGTTCCATCTGGTTCTTTCACGAGACGATGCATTTCCGCATATTTCTTGGCGAAATTAGCGCGGCTCTCGGCGTCCTCCGTGGCGTCTCCCGACGAGACGATTTGCTTTGCGTCTGATCCGAGAATTTCGAGCATGGCTTTTTCGTCGTCGCTCCGCGCCGCGGCGAAGAGCGCCTGGCTCGCGTCATCCGCCGATGAAAAAGTTTTCTGGCCTTCTTGCTGTGCCACGGAACGAGTGGGAAAGCACACCGTCAGAAGAATGGCGACCACCGCCAATTTAGAAAGATTGGTCCAATGAAATTGTTCGAACTTCAGCGTTTTCTGCTCCATATAACTCTTCTCCAATTCTAAATTTGACGACCAACCAAGAACGCAACGAGTCTCCAACTACGGGTGCTTGCCGCTGCCCCCGTGAGAGCCTCCACCGCCGCGCGATCCTCCGCTTCGTGCTCCTCCGCCACCTACGCTGGCCCTCCCGCGCGAAGAGAAGCTTCTTGCCTGTCCACCACGGCTGTAGCCGCTAAACGCGCTCGAGCGGGTTCCAGCCTGCCCTCGGGGTTGCGCATATCCTCGAGCCGCCCGCGTATTTCCATTGAAAGGCCTGGCCGTTGTGCCGCCACGGTTGTTTACTCCGCCGCGCCCGCGAATGTCCCCGTTGGCGGACCTGTTTCCCGCGTACGCGCCCGCTCGCGCTCCACCCCGTGCGCCGTTCGCTCCACCTCTTGCCCCGTTCACTCCGGCGCGCGCCCCTCCCCGATAGAAATTGCTCCGGTTGTAAAACGTATTGCTTCGGGAATAGTACCTGTTGTGGTTATACATCGCGTATCCGCCGCGCCAGTTGAATCCCCAATTATTCCAGCCCCATCCAAAACCGCCGTAGTAGCCGATTCCGAACCCGAGTCCAAACGAGAGATACGGGCCGCCATACCAGATTCCAGGATACGGATACCACCCTGGCCATGGACCTATCGGGCCTCCGTAAACCTGCCAAGGATCGTACGCCGGCACGTACACGACATCGGGGTTCGCAGGCTGAATCTCAACCGTCGAATCTTGCGTTGTTACGGTCTGCTGTGGCGTGCTCTTCAGATTGCCTGCTTCTTGCGCTCGCTTGCGCATCACCTGCACTGCATCCATCACATCCTGTTGTTGGTTGTAGTAGGCGTCTCCTAGAGACGACGTCCAGGAGAGGTTCTTATCCATATTTCCAAGCACGGCAGGGAAAGCCGTCAGCGCCTTTACGCTCGGATCCCACGGCTGCTGGTCCACTGCTCGTCCCAAATCATCGCCCTTCAGATCGGGATGGGCTTGCACCCATCTGTCGGCCTCGACGATTTGTTCGGGAAACGTGGACGCCGCCAGAACTTGCGCCACCAGTGAGTCGGGATACAGCGCTATCGGCGCCACCAACTGCTGCACTTGCTCGTGTGTTTGTTGGGTGTATGGCGGCTGTCCTTGCGCGTCCTGCGCCGGAGCTTGCGCGTCTTGTGCATCTTGTGTGTCTTGCTTGGCCGAGAGATTCTGCGGCCAAGCTGCGACCAAAAGAGCCAACGGCAACAGGGAAACAAAAATTCGCTGGCCCAATCGGGGCCTTGAGGTCTCGGCGGTTTGTGAGAATATTTTCATGTTCTTGGTACTCCTGTGCGGCTTCTTTGCTTAAGGGGGCTTGTCCCGTTCTCGACCGCGGAACCGATGCCGCTATCCGCACGGTTCGCCACACCAGCTTAGGAGAGGTAATCTATTGCCGCTGTTCCTTTTCGCACGTTTCCGCAGATTTTGTCGGGCGGCTCGACCGGGGCGCCGAGAGACCCGATGGAACACGAGGAACAGTGAGCTGCCCATGCCGCTTCATCAATGCGCTTCGGGCACGGAATTTCGTATGATTTGAAGAGCCTTTCGAATGCGCGCCGAACGTCCTCTTGATCATTCGCGCGGAAAACGCAGAAGAGATTCGCTCTTGCCTCGCCGCTGACTGCTGGAGCCGCAGCGGGATCGCGCAGATCGTTCTCTGGACGATCTACTTCGGCGAAATCGACTGCTTGGGGTGCAGTCCTCTAAAGTATGGAAGCGTGCGCCTCGCCGCATCTCGCTAGGGCTTCGGTGGACGCAGCTCGTACTCGTGCGGCGGTTCGGCTCCTAACAAGTACCGCACGAAGTAGTCCCACCGCCGCCGCGTCATGTAAGGAGCCTCGCTCCCATAGCCGTGGTGCTGGTTCGGCAGCAGCAAAAGATCGAAATCCTTGTTGGCTCTGATGAGCGCGTCCACGACCAGCAGCGTGTTGTAAGGCGGCACGTTGTCGTCCATCGTGCCGTGCGCCAGCAGCAGGTGCCCTTTCAGATTTTTCGCGATGTTTTCATTGGCTTGATCATCGTAATTGCTGGTTCCGTCCGCATTCTTGGCCAGCAAACCCTGATAGCGCTCGCCCCAATCGTCCTCATATTCACGATTGTCGTGGTTGCCAGATTCAGAGATCCCAACCTTGAAGAAATCGGGATAACGGAACATGGCATCCGCCGCGGCATAGCCTCCGCCCGAATGGCCATAAATGCCTGCGCGGTCGATATCAATCCATGAATATTTCTGCGCCAGTTCTTTCATGCCCGCGATCTGGTCGGGCAGCGTGTTGTCTCCCATATTCCCATAATAAAAATCATGGAATTTCTTCGAGCGCAGTGGATTGCCCATACCTTCGATTTCCACTACGATGAAGCCGAGCTCGGCAAGAGACTGCGCATCGCCGCGCGGCGCGGAGAACGACCAACCGCCGACGCTGCCGCCTTGCGGTCCCGGGTAGATGCGATTCACGATCGGGTATTTCTTTGTGGGATCCAGGTTTGTGGGTTTGTACATCAGCCCATAAAGATCGGTCACGCCATCGCGCGCTTTTACGGTGATGGGAATGGGAGGTTGCCAGCCCGCCTCGAGCAGCCGGGAAATATCGGTTCTTGCGACCGTTGAGAGCAACTTGCCTGCGTCATCGCGCACGACTGCAACATTGGGGACATCGGGTTTGGAGTAGTCATCGAGAAAGTAGCGCCCCGATGGCGAAAAGCTGATCCCGTGATTGCCACTTTCGGGTGTCAGCAAGGTCAAATTCTTGCCGTCGAATCCGATTCGATAAAGGTGAGTGAAGTAGGGGTTCTCGGCTTTTTCGCGGCCATCCGCCAGAAAGTAGAGCAGGCGGTTTTTTTCATCAACACGCAGCAGTTGCGTGACGACCCAATCACCAGTCGTAATTTGGTTCTTCAGGCGTCCCGTCGCGAGATCGTATAAATAAAGATGTCCCCAATTGTCTCGTTCGGAAAACCAGATGATTTCGTTCGACTCTGGCAAATACCGCCAGTTGACCCGGCCCCATCCGGATTCGTATTGCGTGGCCGAGGTTTCTTCGAGCACATCACGCACTGTACCCGTTGCCGCGTCCGCAACGCGCAAATGCTCATCCTTGTGATCGCGCGAAGTGGAAACAAAGGCAAGATGTTTGGCGTCGGAACTCCACTCCACGTCGTCCCAATCGCTCCCCCGGCATTCGACGTCATCGCAAAGAGTCGAGCGGTGTTGATCGGCAGGCATCAGGAGGCGAACTACTTTTGGCCCCTCGAGATCGATGATCACGCGCTGTATTGTTGTGACCACCGCATCCCCGGGAAGCGGATACTTCCACGCTTGCAGCACCGGATGCCCGACCTTGGTTTCGACAAGATACATTTCCCCGACGCCGCGCTGGTCTTGCTGGAATGTGGCGATCTTCCTCGAATCCGGCGACCAGAGAAGAATGGGCCGGTCGCTGTGAATCCATCCGGCGTTGTCCGTGGCGTAGCCGAAGTCCTTCACGCCGTCGGTGGTGAGCTGCGTCTCTTTGCCGCTGGCCACGTCGCGCACCCATAGGTTGTAGTCGCGGATGAACGCCGCATGTTTGCCGTCAGGAGAAAGCTCTTCTTTGGCCGGGGCCGCAGCGTCTTCGGCACGTTTGGGTTCGGCTGCGCAATGGTCCGTTCGCAAATTGCAGGTCCATTGCTGGGACTTCACTTGGAACGAAATGGATTCTTCATTGGGCGAGAACTCAAGGGTTGTAAACGGGAGGTGCGCCGCGTTATACGCGGTTCCACCGGCCGCCGAAAGGGCCGCGGCAATTTTTGCGTGGTCAAACGCGGGCTGCCGCGTCCCGTGCGCTGCGTCATAGATCACAAACTCAAATCCATCCGGTCTAACGTCGCGGTACCAAAAGCGATCGCCCGGCAGCCAGTTGGCTCGTACATCGTGATAGACAAGCGGCCGCGTGTTGTACGACATGAATTTCTCGGCGCGCTGGTAGTCGGTCGTCGTCAAAACGCGCGGCGTTGTAGAATCGGATTGTTGCGCCGCGGCTGGAATCGCCGAGCATGCGGCGAGGGCCGCCGGTAAAACAAATCGAAACGAAAGCAAAGACACGATCGCACGACGTCGCATTTAGGTCCTCATTGATATTGGCAAAGGCTCGCGCATTCTCAACAGATTGGACGCGGTAGCATCGCGCCAGCGAGGCACCGAAGTCAAGCGACGTGCGCTCAATGTAGCAGAGTTATTCCTGCCTCTGCGGTTTTCGCGGTGCTTGCCAAGGGGCGCGCAGCGACGACTGGTTGCGTCACCGCCGAAACTAGATTACAAACTTGCCGGGATATCGAGGGTTCGTCGAAGCGAAACGAATGCAAGAGGAATCGAACGCAGGGAAATTTTCACAGCTGTCTGTCAACGGTCGGAGCCACCGAGATTGGTGCGGGGCTTGCTGCGTCTGGTTTTGGACGCTTCGCTTTCCTGCTTCTCGTATTCGGCGAGTTCTTCATCGCTGTAGGAATAGGAATCGCGCGAAGCAAACATCGAGGTCGATCTCGCGGCTTGCTTTTTCTTTTTGCGCATATCGCCAAACTCATGCCGCACCTGGCGTATAGGTCCTTCGATGGCCTTCACTTCGACGAGCAGGTCGCTGACTTTTTCGAGAAAATCGTGGAGATGGAATGGGCGGACGACGTATGGAGCGCGGGCAAGCTCAAGCGCGCCCACGAATTGGCTGCCGCTCATTTCCGGAACGAGATATAGGACGCGAATGCGGCCGCCCTCTTCGTGAGAGACACTGGCAAGTTCGCGCAGCGTGATGAAAACCGGAGTGTTGATACCGGCAAGCGCAATGTTGGCGATTACCAGAGACCATTCGCCGGACTTGAGCTCCGTCAGAAGCAGCTTGGGGTCTTGGACCAGGCGGACTCGCCATCCTTCCGAATCAAGGATTTGACGCAGGGCCCCCTGATTTTGATCGTCGTCATCCAAGATGAGGATGCCGACCTGCCTCGGCTCCGCAGGAGGAAGGGTCGCCATTAACCAAGTATAGCGCCGGGGTGGAAGTGACGGGGGCAGGCAAACCGGTGGCTGCGGCGTATCGGCCAATACCGGACCAATCTGGTCCGGGAAACCGGTTCGTGGCGTCGGCTTAGGTTTCAGCGAACCGAGCAAGCGGGGCGGCGTAGAAAGCCGGGCAGTCGCAATTTCCCGGTGGATGAGCCGGCTGCCCACAGTCTTATTGGCCAATCACGAAGTCATATCCGTCGTGAACTTTGATTTGGCTGGTGCCGTCCCAAAACATTCGATAGATCGTCTCCGCGCGGTTGTTAGAGTCGCGGCCAGTGAAGAAGATCTGAAGGCCGTCGTCGGACCACGTCGCACCGCTCGACAACATATTCGGCGGACTGAGAAGGACGCGCCGCTTGGAACGAATCTCATAGAGGTAGAAGGCCGGCCCCGGCAATATCGTGACCGGCTTTTCTTTTGTGTCTTTCGTGGTCTCTTTGCCTGCGGCTTCTTTGTCTGCAGCCTGTCTACTCGTAGCTTCTTTCGACGCGGCGGCGGCGGCCGCTGGCAGCAGCTCCGCGGAGACCAGCAGCAAGTCCGGATTAAGCGGGTGAATTCGCACGGCATTGCCGCTGGTCACGCTGAACTGGTCCTTGCCGTATAAGTCCGCGCTGCTCAATGCTTGTTTCACGCTTCCGTCATCGCCAATCCAGGAGAGGTTTTGCAGGTCGCTGGCAAGAATCGTGTGCGTGTCTGCCCATCCATATAGGCTGACCTCCTCTCCGGAATAGAAAGGCGCAGCCTTCTCAGGGGCGTCCGCAGGCATGCTCCAGACTTGCCATTTGCCAGCGACGTTTTCAAGAAACGCGATCCGCGAATCGTCCGGAGACCAAAACGGAGCAATGGCGTTTGCGCGAATCAACTCGGTGACGCGGCGGGTCTCGAAATCGTACTCATTGATCGTGCGAAGCGGCGAAGGCTCTTCATCCCGGACAAAGAGCAGCTTCTTGCCATCGTGCGAAAGGCACAGGCTATAGCCCACTTTTCCCGTAACGGCTCTGGAGTAGGAGCCGCGTTTGACGACCAGCTTGTCGGTAGCCGTGATGTAAGCGACGGCGCCAGGCGGCTTGAAGTGCGTCACCGTCGGGGGGACGGGCTTGTCTTTCGCGACGTCATCGCCTTGGTCGTCGGTGGGCTGATTGTTGATTCTTGGAAATAGTTCTGTTGCGACCCGGGCGCAGCCTTGCAGAGAGCCAACCTGGGCGTGATCGACCGTCGCGGAGAACCCATATTTCGTCGTGGAGGCGTTGTCCACGCAGGGCTCCCGGGTGAGATGAATGGTGACCGCAGCTTCCGTCTGAGAGTCCTTGGCGTTATAGGTCCAGGCATCGGTGGCGCCTTCGCGGACGACGTCGTCAGGCTCTAGCGGAATGGGAGGATAACCAATGCGGTCCAGGCGCTCCGGTCCTTTTTGGCCGATACGGAGACTCCATGAATTGTCTTTGCCTTCAATCAAGAGAAGGATGGGAAAGTGGGTGGATTGCGGAGCAGCGGGTCCGACGGGAGACTTCTTGGCTTGGGTAGCTTGTGAAGATGACTGAACGGCTGGCAGAGGCGCAGGTTGCTGAGGTCCCGGTGGCTGCTGGGCACGGGAAGGGCACAAGGAGCCCGAAAAAAGGACGAGGGATGCACCAATAAGAAACCGTGCCCGTGGGGACTGTTGCACGCTGATCCTCCCGAACAAGCAGAATACCCCGTGCAGGGGCAGGCAAACAATCCAGACGAGTAGGTAGTGTGCGCGGCGATGGGGAATAGGATATGGGCGCGGCGGTTGGCGAACATAAGGCGAAAAATGCTTGACATGGCGAACAAAAAGCGAAATACTACCGACGTGCTTCGAGGTGGGCTATGTCTCCAGTTCTTTCCTCCACGGTGCGGGCCTTTGGTATCCCGCGCCGCCACGCTAGACAATCCACGGCAACACTCTTTCCTGTTAGCCCCTATGCGACAAGCCCAAAACCAAGGGCCGGTGATTCGCCGGACGATCTCCACGATGTCCATCACGGAGTGGAGTCCTCTTCGGCGGTCGTCGGCTTAGGCGGCAGCACTTCGGGTTACACCACGGCGGATTGCCCCCCGCCGACCTCGCGAGAGGCGGTCCCGCGCAGCCTTGAAGGCCGCGCGGATCACCGGACCCGGAATGTAGCCGTACCGCTGGTGGGCATTGCCCGCCTCGCAGCATGCTCTCCGCCGGCGGAGAGCCACCGGAAGTCGGCAGAGAGGCCCGAGTATTTCCTGCTGCCGGTGAAGTCCATCCTGAACAGGTGCGATTCGGCGCGCGTGCCGTTCGATTGGACGATCAATCCCTACCGCGGTTGCGAGTTTGGTTGCCTCTACTGCTACGCGCGCTACACGCACGAATATATGGAGCTGGACGGCGGAGAATTCGAGCGCAAAATTTTCGTGAAGAAGGATGCGGGCCCGCTGCTGGCGTACGACGTGGCCCACAAGTATTCGTACACCTCAGAGAGTTCTGGTGGCGAAAACCCGGAACACATTGCGATTGGCACGGCGACGGATCCCTACCAGCCCGCGGAGCGCGAATACGGGGTCACGCGCACGTGTTTGGAAGAATTGGCCAAACGCGAAGGACTGAGCATTTCGGTGATCACGAAATCGAATCAAATCGTGCGGGACATCGACGTTTTTAAAAAGATTGCCGGGCGATCTGAGCTTTCCCTGAACATCACCATCACAACGCTGCGGCCGAGGCTTGCGCGACTGCTGGAGCCACGCGCACCGCGCCCGGATTTGCGAATCGCCGCGGTGCGTCAACTGCGCGAGGCAGGCTTGCGTGTAGGCGTGTCGGCGTCCCCGCTGATTCCCGGCATCACCGATCGCGAAGGCGAACTCGAAGCGGTAGCGGAAGCCGCCCACAAAGCAGGCGCGCAGTGGTTTTTCTCCGGCGTGCTCTTTCTAATGTCGTCTTCTGCCAAACAATTTTTGCCCTTCATACGAGAAAAGTTTCCTCGTCTGACAGAACAGTACGAAGAGTGGTACACCAAGGAAGCCTACGCCCCCGAGAAATACCGAAAAATGATCGCCGAACGCGTAGCCCTCCTAAAACAGAAATACGGTTTCGATTCACGCCCACAACGCGACACCCAGCGCCCGACCCCCTGTGCGCAGATGAAGCTCGGCTGGGACGCCGCCGCAGTCACTCCAGAGCCGCACGGCATGCGCTCCTGCGCCGCAGGGTAGGGAATCCAAGGTTAGGTTAGTCGCTGATCTCTGAGCTTCAAGCCTACAGCTCACAGCTCAATTAGAAGGAGGAACCTCCGGCCCCGGCGGTAGGTGAGCTTCGAAATAGCCAAGGATGTTTGTGTAGACATCGAGGTTGGTGCCTTTGCCTTCGAAGATGCCGTGAGTGCGGCCTGGATAGACGCGCATGTCGAACTGCTTGCCGAGCGAGATCAATTTGTTCACCAGCAGCTCGAAGCCTTGGAAGTGTACGTTGTCGTCGCCAGAGCCATGCATCACCATTAGGTCTCCGCGCAATCCAGAAGCAAAATTAATGGCCGAGCTTTCTTCGTAAGCTCTCGGGCTGTCCTGTGGCAATCCCAAATACCGTTCTTGATAGATACTGTCGTAGAGCCGCTGGTCGGGCACCGACGCAACGGAAACCCCAACGCTGTAAACTTCGGGATAACGGAACATGAGGTTGAGCGTTTCCGTCCCGCCGCCGCTCCAGCCCCAAACCCCGACGCGCTTCGCATCAATATACGAATGCATTTTTTCGAGCGATTGAAGAGCAGCCGCCTGCTGTTGCGACGAAAGTGGGCCAACATTTCCATAGACAACTTTGCGCCATTCGCGGCCCCGCGGAGCAGGCGTGCCCTGATTATCAAAGCTTGCCACCAGGTATCCGGCGCTGGTCAGAGTACGGTCGAACATGGACGGCCAGCGGTCCGCGGTTGTTTGTCCAGCAGGCTCGGAATAGACATTCACGATGAGCGCATACTTTTTCGCGGGATCGAAATTGGGCGGCTTCATCAACCACGCGTCCACCATCAATCCGTTGCCCGCGGCTACTTTCACGAATTCCGCAGGCCCGCTCGATAACGGCTTCACGCGTTCGGCCAGCGCGGAATTGTCCGCCGTGTTTCGCATGATCCGGTGATCGGGTAAGTGCACCACTTCAAAGGTCGGTGGCACATCGAACGAAGAGTAGCTGTGGAAGGCCCATTCGCCATTCGGCGAAATCGTATAAGAGTGCGTGCCTGGCTGGTTCGGCGTAAGGCGCTCGGGTGCAGCCGAGCCGTCCATCCGCGCGCGATAAAGATAGCGTTGCGTTGGACTGTCAGGAGACGCGATGAAATAAACCCACTTCTCATCCGGGCTGACGCGGTCGAGGCTTACAACGTCGAAATCGCCGCGCGTCACGAGTTCGGCTTTCCCGGACTCTCGCGCCACGCGATACAAATGCCGCCACCCGTCGCGCTCGCTCAGCGCGAGAAATTCTCGTCCCTTATTGATCCACAAGACGGATGCATTCACGTCAACCCACGCCCTGTCTTCGTCCACAAAAACCGTTCGCGAGACGCCGGATGCGGCATCAGCCAGCAAAAACTCATTCCTATTCTGCAATCGGTTCATGTGTTGCAGCAGAACGTGGCTGGAATCTGCCCACCCCATTTGGGGAAGGTAGAAATCATGCGGATCTCCCGCCGTCTGCATCCAGACGACTTGCCCGCCCGTAGCGCTCGCCACGCCGACGCGAACCGCTGAATTTGTAGTTCCCGCGAGTGGATAAGGATACTGAAGCGTCTGCGGGTACGGGCCCGTCTCTGGATAAGGAATCCCCGTGACGATTTCACCACGCGGCCCACCGAGATCGTAGATCAACGTGTAGTTCTTCACGCCGCTGGTATTGAACTGCCAGAAAGCGATGCTGCGGCCGTCGGGACTCCATTCAAAGCCATCGCGGATGCCAAACTCTTCCTCGTTCACCCAGTCGGAAGTTCCATTGATGACGGTGTCCGAGCCGTCATGCGTCAATTGCGCGATTTTTCCACTGGCGAGATCCTCGACGTACACATTGTTTCCGCGGACGTACCCAACTTTGCTCTCGTCCGGAGAAAACTTGGCGAACATCAAGCTCGATGCGGGAGCATCGCCCCCGAGTTTGTTCAAGGCGCCGCTCTTCAGGTCAAGAACCCAATAATCTCCGCGCGTGTTCTGACGCCACACGGTCTTCGAGTTTGTGAATACCAAAACAAGGTGCCCGTCTGACGACATCGCGTAGCTTTCGACAGGCAGCGGCGTTTTCTCGCCGTCGGGAATCAGCCGATTGGCTGCCACCAGAATTTCCCGGGCGCCGGTCGCGGTCTGGTATCGAACGATGTCGCTGCCCGCACCCGTGCCGGAAGGCTCCAACGCCAGATAATAATCTCCGCTTCCCAGCCATTCGCCTCCTCGAAAGGTTGTCACGCGAAATTCCGGATTGGCCATGGTACGCGCCACCAGTTTCGCCGCGGACTCGCGTTCTTCCGCGTGCGCTGCAAGAGAGGCGGCCATTGCGCCTGCAATGCTGAGCACGATCAGCGTGACGGCTGGGAAAAGTTTCTCCGCTCTTGCCGATCGGTTCAGCACACCGGATCTCTGTTTCATGTGAAACATTTCAACCTCCGCGAGCAAGTTAGGGAAGAAAATGCTACCAGATTCCGTTTTCCATGTGTCTGCCAGCAAAGCGACGTCACGGGACGATGATTCGGGATTCTTCGCGCTTCAGTTCGGGCGCCGCGGGGAATTGGCCGCGCAGAAATTCAATGTAGCGGCGCGCACGGGGGCGCCCATTGGTGCGCAAAAGACCCATGCGATACAGAAAGACGAGCAAAGAAAAAACGTCGGAGTCTTTTAATGGCGGGGCAGATCCGCGTTCGGCGGCTTTCTGCTTGGATTCGTTCAAAAACGCGGCGAAAGTAGCGTAAAGCTCACGGGGAATGGCTGTGGCCGGAGGCTGCTCGTATAGGATTCCGGAGCCGAGTGTCTTGTAGGTTTCGGCCAGCGCTTGGAGCGCGGCGAGCACGTCGGCATCGGTTGTGGCGGGATCCGTTGCGGAAAATTTTGCCGCGGTGAAAGCCAATCCAGAAAGCACACTTTGGTGGGCGTAGATGATGTCTTGCGAAACTTTGACGTCGAGGAGCGGGGTGTCCTCGGGAAGCGCGCGCTGATGCTGATCCTCGTAACGATGCGCCGCCACGAGGTAAGAGCAATCCGAGGGACAGTCGATCGAAACTTCGCGCTCCGTGCCGCAGCAAACGGCGCAGATTTTCTCGCCCTTCGCGGGACAAAATCTCGCGGCTTTGCGTTTTTCACAAATCGCACAGGACACAGCGGCTCCCAAGGACTCATGGACAATCCAGCAGAGTACTCCGACGGCAGCCAAAAGGCCAAATTGCTAAAACACAAAACTGCGGCGGACCATGGTTTGGTCGCCGGAGTGGATCGGCATGGAAGCTGGGACTCGCTGGGGGAAATCCTTAAGCCATGATGACTTTATTGCGGAACCGGCGCGCGGCCACAAAGAGAAGAAACGAGCCCATGCCGAACAGCGCCAGGCCATCCAGCCACAGATGCTGAAGAGTTGCCCCACGAAGAATGACGCCACGGGTGATGTTGATGAAATACGTGGCGGGAACAAAATAGCTCAGGACGCGAAAGATGTAAGGCATTGTTTCGCGGGGGAAGATGTACCCGGAAAAGAAAATACTTGGCAGGATGGTCAGAAAAGCAAGCTGCATCGCTTCGCCCTGTGAGTTTGCTTTGCTGGAGATGAGGATGCCGAGCGACAGCGCCGCGAATAGATAGGGCAAGGAGAGAAAGGCGAGCAGAAGGACGCTCCCGTGCATGGGAATTTGGAAGACGAAGCGCATCGAGGTCACGATGAGGCAGAGCTCGAAGAAGCCGATCGCAAAATACGGCAGAATCTTCCCGAGGAGCAGTCCGTATGGACGGACGGGCGTAACGAAAAGCTGCTCAAGCGTCCCGCGTTCTTTTTCGCGCACAATGGCGAAGGCTGTCAGAAACGTGGTGACGTTGAGGAGCAGGATGGCGGTCAGCCCCGGAAGGAAGAAATTGGGCGAGCGAGAATCGGGATTGAAAAGAAGCTGAGGACGCATGTCGATGGCAAAGGTGGCGCCCTGCGGCAAAACGCGGCGAAGAGATTCATCCAGGCCGATGGAGGTGGCAACCTGGATGGCAGGGCCTGCTACGGAGGAGTCCGAGCCGTCGATGAGGACGAGAACCTGCGCGCTCATGCCATGAAGAAGACGGTCGGAATAATCGACGGGAATTTTAATGCCCACGCGGGCGCTGCCGCTGATGATCGCGTCGTTCATGTCGTGATCGTTTTCGACGTAGCGGACGACATGGAAGGTGTCGGTATTTTCGAGGCGATCGAGCAATTCGCGGCTCTCGCGCCGGCCGTCGGCGTTGAAAACAACGGTATCGATCTGGCGAATGTTGGTGTCGATGCCGAAGCCGAGGAGCACCATCTGAAGAATCGGGATGATGAGAGAAAAGAAGAGCGTGGCGAAATCACGGCGGACATGCAGGACTTCCTTGTAGAAGACCGCTCCGAAACCGCGGAATGCATTATGCACTGGCCGTCTCCATCGCGATTTGGTGTTGAGAGGACAGCTCGACGAATACATCTTCCAGGCTGGGCGTGAGTGGGCGAATCTCGGAGACGGAAACACCCTGCTCTGTGATCAGCGTGCTCAGCTCGCTTAAATCAAAGTGCTCGTCGACGAGGGCATGGATCGAGTCGCCGTAGATGGTGGCGCTGCGAATCGTGGGAATCGTGCGCGCGATGCGCAAGGCGCGCGTGGCATCGGGGGTGACGATTCCGATGCGCTTGGTGCCTTTGGGCTGAATCTGCGGGAGCCGCTTAAGATCTTTGGGAGTGCCGTCGGCGATTATTTTTCCGAAATAGATATAAGCCACGTGGTTGCAACGTTCTGCCTCGTCCATGTAATGCGTGGTGACAAAGAAAGTTATGCCTCGGCCGGAAAGATCGAACAGCAGATCCCAAAGTTCGCGTCGAGCCACGGGGTCGATGCCCGCGGTCGGCTCATCGAGAAAAAGAAGCTTCGGCTCATGCAACATGGCGCAGCCAAGAGCCAGCCGCTGCTTCCAGCCGCCGGAGAGCTGCGCCGAAAGTCGATTCAGATACGGAGCTAGACCATTCAGTTCGACAGTTTCTTCGATGCGGCGTTTCAACCGGGCGGAATCGAGTCCGTAAATGCGGCCATAAAACCGCAAATTTTCGGCGACCGTCAAATCGTAGTACAGACTGTAGTTTTGCGACATGTAGCCGATGCGTTCGCGAATTGCTTCGGAATCCGTGCGAACGTCGAGGCCTTCGACCCACGCCGAGCCCGCGCTGAGCGGCAAGAGACCAGTGAGCATCTTGATCACGGTCGTTTTTCCGCTTCCGTTGGGGCCCAGAAATCCGAAGATTTCCCCTTTCTCAACGCGAAAGCTCACATCGTTCACGGCGGTGACCTGCCCGAAGCGCCGCACAAGATGTTCGGCGGAGATGGAAGCGTACGCTGGAGTTTGCGGGCCAGTCGTCACGGGCTAACTACCCGCCTTCAGTTTTACGTCCGCAGCCATCCCCGCGAGAACGTGGCCGGCTGGATCGTTGATGCGGATTTTGACTCCAAACACCTGATGAACGCGTTCTTCCCGCGTCTGGACGTTGCGTGGCAGAAATTCGGCCTGTTGATTGATCTGCTCGACGGCGCCGTCAAAAACCGTGTTCGGAAAGGAATCGACGCGCACTTCCGCTTTTTCGCCAAGATGGATGCGTCCGTACTCGGTTTCCGGAATGTAAATGCGAACGTAGATCTGATCCTTCTCTAGAAGCGTGGCGATTGGCGTGTTCGCTGCGACCAGGTCGCCTGGCCGCACATCCAGCACCTCAACGGTGGCCTCCGAGGGGGCGACAACCTGGCGTTCGCGATAGCGCGCCTGGTCGTATGCGTACGCTCCCTTTGCGGACTCGATGTCTTCGCGCCGGTTGCCGCTTTCGTATTTTTCCAGCGTCGCCAGTTTTTCTTCGTAATTTGCCTTGGCCGAGGCAATCTCTTCGGGGCGGTATCCGCGCCTCAGCTCGGAGAGCTTGTGCTGGAGGTTTTGTTGTTGCGCGAGGGCCATCTTCCAATTGGCTTCGGCAGTATCGCGCTGCTGTTTAGAGACGAGATCTTTCTCCGCCAGCGCTTCATAACGCTGAAAGTCGAGCCGGGTGCGGACTTCATCGGCGGCGGCGCGGTCGACGTCGGCCTGCGCCGCGGCGATGTCTTCCTTCCGGTAACCGTTCTCTCGCAGTTCATAATCGGCCTTGGCTTGGGCCGCAGCGGCACGCGCCTCTGCGATCTCCTCCGGACGATAGCCGCGCTGCGCCTTTTCGGCGGCGGCGCGAGACTGATCGAGAGAGGCCAACAGTTCCTTGTCATCAAAGGTGATCAAAATCTGGCCGGGTTGCACGGTATCGCCTTCGCGGACGAGCACCTTATCGATACGTCCACCGACTTCCGAGCCTACGCGAATATCGCGGGCCTCAACCGTGCCAGAGCCTTGCAGTGCGTTATTGCCCCGAAACCACGTGGCGTAGACGACCGTGCCCCCCAGGATGACGGCGATCAGAATTAAAATGACCATGCCCTTGCGGCTCATAAAATCAATCTCCACAGGTAAAAAGAGGAACTCCAATCAGGGAAGCTTCGCAGGAAGCTAGTTCGGCTGGCTCAACTGCTGCGTTGCGCGGGGCCAGTCCAGACCAAAGCACGTTGAACGCCGACTCAATTCGAGCAGGCAGCGTCGCGTCGCCATGCAGAGACCAGAACAAGAGAGTGCCGAAGATGGTTTGTCGAAAGACATGCGCAATTTCAGCTGCAGGGAGATCCTTGCGGATTTCACCGCTCTCCTGGCCGAGGAGAACAATCTCGGTGTGCAGCGCGTGAACACGTTTTTGCAAATCAACCATGGCCTGACGCACGGGAGTGGTCGAGAGATATGCTTGCAAAAGAGCCCTGACAATCCCGGGGTTACGAATGGGCTCCTGCGTCATTCGCACACCGAGCGAGCGGAGAAACTGAGGCATGGATCCGCGGCTCGTGCGCGCTTTCGCAACGGCAGCTTCCAGCTTCGCAAGCTGCATTTCTCCAAAGGCTAAAAGGATGTGGTCCTTGCTCGGAAAATAGTTGAAAAATGTGCCTTTGCCGACGTCCGCGGCCTCTGTGATGTCTTCGACAGTGGTCTCATTAAACCCTTTTCTGGTAAAGAGATCCAGGGCAGCGCGAAACAGCCGGTCGCGGGTTTCGATGGTACGGCGTTCGCGGCGGCCATGCAGATTGTGCATTGCTGGCAAGCTGGCCGGATTCGCTTCTTGGCTTGATTTCTTGACCATGGCTCATAAATGACTATAAGTCATAAATCATTCAGAGGCAAGTCTCTCTTCCCCTTTTTCTTCTCCAAAAATCGAAGGCCCCGGCAATCGCCGAGGCCCCGGTAACCATCTGAATTGTATTGGGCCTATTCCTTCAAGGAGTTGGGGTCGGAAAGGTTCTTGGGAGACTTTCGATTGAGATAAGCGATCATCTGCTGGGCTGGCGGAGGTACAGGAACCGCGCCTCGGAAAATAATGGCCTCTGCGCTCTCTCTCTTTCCATAAACTCGCTCATTGGCATCGTTATCTGGGCGAACCGTCGAGCCATTAAGAGAAACGCCGGCGAACAAGCCGCGTGAGCGGGAATAGCTGAGGACTTCGGCACGCAAAGTGGCATCGGTGGAAGCATCGGCCGTGCGGCCCTTGGGCCCAGCGGCAACGGAAGCGTCCGCTCCGAGCTTTACTTGGTTCTTCAGAATAGAGTGCGCACCGCGAGCATTCATTACCAGCAGGACGAAATCCGTGGCTTGCCCCCCGATTTGGAAGCCCACGCTCCCGCCTTCCAGAGCCATCATCGAAGGTGCGCTCCAGGGGCCGGTATAGTGCTCACCGGTGCGGCAAGTCATGGCGCCGCGGCCGTAACTGCCACCAACGATAAAGGCGGCTTTTAGGACCGACGGATACACGATGACACATTCCGCTCTGTCGATGAGATCCTGAGGGATATCATCTGGGATATCCATAACTTCCTTGATTACGGTGCCGCAATTTTCCAGGCGGTCGGCTTCCTTCGTATCCTGTGCCAGGAGCGGCGTGGCGATCATTGCCACGGCCATGAGGCAAGAACTAATCGGTTTAATCAAATTTCACCTCGCTGAAATGTGCTGGGCTAACCAATCATAGGTTGCCAAACGTTTATGCGCAACCTGCAGTTTCTGAGGGCCGGCTTCAATACGAAGCAACATCTGGGTAGATGCGCCGGGCAAGCGAAATGTTGCGCAGGCTTTCGATTATACTTTCACTTGCGGTGATCTGTACGCAGAGGAAACATGGCCTTACGAAAAGTTTGTAGCTGGCGGACGGCTGTAGCGGTTATGGCCTTCAGTGTTTTAACTGCGTCCGCAGGACGAGCGCAATCGAAGGTGGGGCGCGGGCAAACTTGCTGCGCGATGAATCCGGACGCGAAACGGGAAGAGCTCTCTGCCGGGGATGCGGCAGCGTCGGCGAGGTTTGGCGCGCGGGCGGAAAAACTGCTGGACGCGGCGCCCGCGAGCAAGGGCGAGTGGGGACTGCTGATTGCCGACGCACGGACGGGAGAGACACTATATGAGAAGAACGGCGACAGTTACTTTGTGCCGGCTTCGAACATGAAACTGTTCACTACCGCGCTGGCACTTGCCAGGCTGGGCCCGGAGTACCGGTTTCACACCACGCTCGAAACGCGCGGCACTGTTTCATCGAGCGGGACACTTTCTGGCGACGTAATGCTTGTGGGGCGAGGCGATCCGAACCTTTCGAATCGCAAGTTCCCTTACGAATTGAAGGAAGAGTTTGACGGCCCCCCGGAGAAAGCGCTGGCCGAGCTTGCCGATGCTCTGGTGGCGCGCGGCGTGAAAGAAATTTCGGGCGATGTGATCGGCGACGACAGTTATTTTCCGCGCGAGCGCTATCCGAACGGATGGGAAATCGACGACATGGTGTGGGAGTATGGCGCGGCGATTTCCGCCATCGTGGTGGACGACAATACCGTCGCGGTGACGCTGACGCCGGGTGAGAAAACCGGAGACCCAGTACTGGCGTCGGTCGCGCCGCTGACGCCTGACTTTGCGTTGCAAAATGACGTGACAACGTCGGCACCGGAGGTGAAATCGGATTTGACGCTGACGCGAGATCCAGGCGCGAGCCTTGTTGTCGTGCGCGGCACTCTTCCTGCAAAGAGCGCGCCGCGGAAGCTGGTCCTTGCCGTTGAAGAACCCGCGCAACACGCGGCTTCGCTGCTGGCGGCGTTATTGGCCCAGCGCGGCGTGAAGATCGATGGAAAGGTCCGCGCCGTTCACATTCCGGAAACAGATCCCGCGCCCCCGACAATTCTCGCCGAACATGTGTCCGTGCCGCTCGGCGATTCCGTGAAGCTCATCAACAAAATCAGCCAGAACCTGCATGCGGAGATGCTGTTGCGAACTGCCGCGCGGCAAAATGGCCTGTGGAGCAGTCCCGAGGATTTGCTGAAAGTTCCGCAGGATTTTTATGCCGCCGCTGGAATCGCGCCTGATGACGTGATTCAAACGGACGGCTCGGGACTTTCGCGGCACGATCTGGTTACGCCGCGGGCCGTTGTCGCCCTGCTCAAGTACGCGCAGGAGCAGACATGGTTTGCGCCATACTACGCGTCGCTGCCGGTGGCAGGCGTGGATGGCTCGCTGCAGGACCGCATGAAAGGCACTGTTGCTGTCGGGCGAATTCATGCGAAGACAGGTTCAGTCGAGCATGTGCGGACGCTTTCGGGCTTCGCGGAATTGCCGGACGGGCGGCGGCTGATCTTTTCCTTTCTCAGCAACAACGAAGGCGGAAAGAACCATGAAGCGGCCGATGCGTTGAATGGATTTTGTATAGCGATGATTGAAGAATTCAATGGAGCGGCGCCTGAGGTTGCGCGTCCCGCCGGGAATCTGAAGCAGAGATAAAGAATTGAATAGCCGATGGGAAAACAGCGCGTCATTACGGTTTTCGGAAGTTCGCGGCCTCGAGAAGGCGAGGCGGACTATGAGGAAGCGCGCTTGCTCGGACGCGCACTTGCCGAACGCGGCTTCGAAGTGTGCTGTGGCGGCTACGGCGGCGCGATGGCTGCAGTTTCGCGCGGCGCGAAAGAGACGGGCGGAAAGACTATTGGTGTGACCGCGGCATTTTTTAAAAAAGCAAAACTCAATCCGTGGATCGATGTGGAAGTCCGGAAGAAAACGTGGCAAGCGCGGCTCTTTGAACTGATCCGGCGCGGCGATGGATTCGTCGCCTGCAAGGGGGGCACCGGAACGTTGGTGGAATTGTCGGTCGTTTGGGAAATGCTGAACAAATCGGTCATGGCGGCGAGGCCGTTTGTAGCGCTTGGCGATTTTTGGCGGCCGATTCTCGAACTCGTCCGCGAAGTGGAGTTGGCGCACGGCGCGCCGTGGGGCGAAGCGAATGGCAGATTGGTGCATATGGCGGCGACGGCCGATGAAGCGGCGGAATATCTGAGGCAAGGACTGAAGTAGCAAAAAACGAAAATGTCGCGGACGGCACAAGACGTACTCGAATTTGACAAGTTGCGCGAATTGCTGCGGCTGAGGACGACGTGTGCACCGGGGCGCCGGGCCGTGGACGCTCTGGAATTTGGTGTGGATCGCGCCGCGCTGGAAGCAGCGTTTGCGCTGATTCGCGAAGCGCGGGAATGGCTGCGCGGCGGCGGCGAATTGGGGTTTGGCGGCCTGGCTGATCCGCGAGGGTGGCTTGAAAAAATCGAAGGGCCGGGAATCGTTCTCGATGCGAAAGAACTGTTGGATGCGACATCGCTGCTGGAAACCTCAAGTTGGTTGCGCAGACAATTCCGGGAGGAAGCGGCGAAATTTCCATTGCTAGCCGCGCGTGCGGCTTCGCTTGCGGATTTTCGCGATGTACTGACGGCAATCCGGCGATGTTTATTGCCGAATGGCGAGATCAGCGACGATGCATCGTCGGCGTTGCGGCGCATTCGCGCGAGCATCACGCAGACGCGTGAATCGATTCAGAAGACGCTCAAGCAAATCCTGCGCTCGCGCAACGCGGAGGCCGCCGAAGACTACGTCACGCTTCGTAACGAACGGTTCGTGATTCCCGTGCGTGCGGAAAGCCGGCGCAGCGTTCCGGGAATTGTGCATGGGGCGAGCGGAACTGGGCAAACTGTGTTTCTCGAACCTCTAGAGACGGTGGAAGCGAATAATGAACTCACCCAGCTTGCGGAAGATGAAGCTGCCGAGATTTTGAGAATTTTGCGCGAGCTAACGGAACGATTGCAGATCGTTCGCGGGCCCTTGCTCGCCGCGGCGGAGACTATCGCGGACCTTGACGGCGTGTTTGCGCGCGGGCGGTTTGCTCGCGATTTCGACGCGGCCATGCCGGAGTTTTCGTATGCCGCGGAATTGCGTCTAGTCGATGCGCGGCATCCAGTGCTCGAAGACAAACTGCGGCGCGAAGAGCGCGCGGTTGTGCCGATGACTTTATCCCTCGGCGGCGCGGAGAAAGTCTTGGTCATCAGCGGGCCGAATACTGGCGGCAAGACGGTGGCGCTGAAGACGACGGGACTGGCGGCGTTGGCCGCGCAATCCGGAATTCCCGTGGCGGCGCAGCGCGCGGTGCTGCCGATTTTCGATCGCGTGTTGGTGGACATCGGCGACGAACAATCCATCGCGGCAGACCTCTCGACCTTTTCGGCGCACATGTTGAACCTGAAGACCATGCTCGATCTCGCGACGCCGCGATCGCTGGCGCTCGTCGACGAGATGGGAACGGGGACTGCGCCCGAAGAAGGCGCTGCGCTGGCCGTGGCGCTGCTCGATGAATTTCGCGCCAAGAATTGCATCGTGCTGGCGACCACGCATCACGACAGGCTGAAGACATACGCTTCGACGACGCCCGGCGTGGTGAATGCCGCGGTGGAATTCGACGATGTAAATTTACGGCCGACGTACCGGCTGATGGTCGGCGTGCCGGGCGGCTCGAGCGGAATCGCGATTGCGCAACGATTGGGCATTGCGACCTCGATCATCGAGAGAGCGCGGTCGTTGCTAACGCCGGAGTCACGCGAAGCTGCCGATTTAATCGCCTATCTGCATCGCAGCCGTGATGAGCTAGATCGCATGCAGCAGCAGATGGCTTCGGAGCGGCACGCTCTCGAAGAGGAGCGCAAGAAGCTGCGGACTGAATGGGTCGAACGCCAGCAAAAACGCATCAAGGAACTCGAAGCGCAGTTCGTGGAGATGCAGAAACGCTTCGACGAAAATGTAGCACGACTCATCGAAGCCGTTAAGGAGCGCGAGCTGCGCGTCTCGCTCGAAAAAACCGCGCGGCGCAAGGGCCAAGACATTCGCAGCGAAGCCCGCGAAGAACTCAACGCCGCCCTGGTACAGACCATTTCCGAATCGCAAGCGGACTTGGGCACGGCTTCCGCAACCCAGGAACCGATTCGTGCGGAGATGCTGCAACCCGGTGCTCGTGTCCGTGTGCGAGGATTCAGCAAGACGGTCATCTTCCGCCGATTGGACGGCTCGTCGGCGGAAATCGAAGCCGGCCCGCTGCGCATGAAAGTTGCCATCGATGAAATCATAGGAGTAGAAGGTGCTCCGTCGCCGCGGTCAGCGCCAGCGACTTCACGAAATGTCACTGTCACATCACAACCCGGCGAAGGCGCGACCTCGGGCGAGATCAACGTAATCGGCATGCGCGTTGAAGAAGCGACAGAGCGCGTGGATAAATATCTCGATGAAGCCGCGCTGGCGAACCAGACTCGCGTGCGCATCATTCATGGCCACGGCACCGGCGCGCTGCGCAAAGGCCTCGGTGAATTTCTGAAGTCGCATCCGCTGGTTCAACGAACCTCGTTTGAAACCGAAGAGCGCGGCGGCAAAGCCATCACGGTTGTAGACTTGCGAGCCTGACAATGGCAAATTCCTCTTTTTAGCTTTTCTTGCCTATCATTCTCTGGTAAAACTCACTTCCTCGATGATTTTCGGAAGACGCAGTGACTTAGCAGGGAAGACTCGTTTTTTCAGCGGTGAGGGAGGTGAACTTGTTCAAATTTGGCGCGATCTTCTGTCTGCTCGTTCTTCTCATCGCAATCGGATCTGGGTATGGCATTCACTTGAAACTCGGTAGCGAGGCGCTGAATGCATGGGGCGCTTATCTTTCGGGATGCGGGGCGCTGACCTTAGCATTGGCTGCGATTGTTGCAGGTTTCCTGGCGATTAGTGATTACCGCACCAGGGTCTTGGCCGAGAAATCCAAGTGGTTTCTGCAACTTTATGAAAAACTTTTTGAGGGTGGACAATTTAAGGATGTCCGGCGAAAACTGGACTACGGCGACACTGATGAGATTAAGATGCTCATCCACCGTGATGCACAAAGCTTGGATTTCACAGAAGCCCAGCAAGCAAAGTTCGACGCATTCACGGACTATCTAAACTTCTTCGAGTTCATCGCCCGCCTGAAGGAAATTGGCCAACTAACATCCGACGATATAAACGCCACATTCAACTACTATTTAATTCTGCTGACCAGGGCGCGAAATCCTGAAATTCGACAATATCTTAAGAAGGAAGGATTCGAGAATCTTGATAAACTACGCTTAGAGTATGAGACCTAAGTCCAAAGTCATCCCGCCTGACGGACCGCGCTCGAACGGGAAGATACGCGCATTTCGCCGTGTGCCGACGCCGCAGTATCTGTTTGTCTATGGGACTTTGAAGCGCGGAGGCAAGTCTCACAAGCGACTGCGCGAGGAGAATAGCGTCCGGTTCAGGAGTCCGGCACGGATTCAAGCCGAACTCTATAGTGTGCGTGGAGGAGAGTATCCAGGCGCTGTGCTCACTTCGGCTCCCAGCCGATTTGTCAAAGGCGATCTTTTCGTTTTGCAGAATCCTCAAGAAACGCTCCGTCACCTGGACGAATTTGAAGGCGTCGACGATGGGTTGTTTCGCCGGGAGTTGGTTGACGTTTGGGCGAGAAGGCGCCGCGTCAAAGCTTGGGTATACCTTTACGCGCGTCCGCTGACGAATGCCACCCTGATTCCTGCCGGCATATATTCCTCTCACTAGTTTGGTTACAATCCTCGATGAGGCCGTGGCGGAAGCGGGATCATTCGCGGAGCGGGTAAAGCAGCAGGCGGACATTGTTCGCGTGGTGGGCGAATATGTGCGCCTGAAAAAGACCGGCAAGGATTTTTCAGGGCTGTGTCCCTTCCACCAGGAAAAAACCCCTTCGTTTACGGTCTCGCCGATTAAGCAGATTTTTTACTGCTTTGGGTGCGGCAAGGGCGGCGACGTTTTTAATTTTGTGATGGACATGGAGAAGTCCGCGTTTCCGGAAGCGGTGCGGACCGTTGCGGAGAAATGCGGGATCGCGATTCCGCGGCCCAGAGAGCGGTCGCCGGAGGAGCGGCAGGAAAATCAGCAGCGTGGGGCGCTGGTCGAGATGCATCGCGAGGCACAGGCTTTCTTCACGAAACAGATTTCCGGGACGCTCGAAGGAAAAGCGGCACGCGCTTATCTCGAGGACCGCGGGCTCGACAACAAAGCGATTGACCGGTTCGGCATCGGTTATGCACCAAGCGACGGGGATGCCTTACTGCGACTGCTGAAGCAGAAATATCCAGAGAAATTGCTCGTCGAGTCCGGGCTGATATCGAAAGGCGAACAGGGCGGTCGATTGTTTGACCGGTTCCGGCGGCGGATCATGTTTCCGATCTCGAATGACTCGGGAAAGATCGTGGCGTTTGGGGGCCGGGCGCTGGGCGATGAGATACCGAAGTACATGAACTCGCCGGAAACGCCGATCTACTCGAAGAGCAACGTGCTGTATCACATGGACCGCGCCAAGGAAGCGCTGCGGCGGTCGGATTATGCAGTGCTGGTGGAAGGCTACATGGATGCCATCGCCGTGGCGCGCGCGGGAATCAGCAACGTGGTGGCGAGCTGCGGGACGAGTCTCGCGGAACCGCAGATTAAATTGCTGAGCCGTTTTACGAAGCGCGTGATCGTCAACTACGACCCCGATAATGCGGGGCAGGCGGCGACGGAGCGATCCGTGTCCCTGTTGCTCGAACAAGATTTTGAGGTGCGCGTCCTGGCGCTTCCTTCGGTGGGCGACAAGAAGGCCGATCCGGATTTGTTTATCCGCGAGCGGGGCGTCGAGGAATACACGAAGTTGCTGAAAGATGCTCCGCCTTACGTGGACTACCTGATCGCGCGTGCCCGGAAGATGGATTTGACGACCGGCGAGGGAAAGCGGCGAGCGGTGAATTTTCTCCTGCCCTACGTTCAGAAAATTCCAAATACCATCCTTCGCTCGGAGTGGGCGACGCGGATCGCGCAGCAGCTTCACCTGGACGAGCCGGTGCTACGCGCCGCGTTGAGCAAAGCGGCCACGCAGCGGCACAGCGAACTGAAGATTCAACCCGAGCTTGTTGGCCGCTCGGCTAAACCAGTGGAGCGGCGATTGATTCGGATGCTAGCTGAGGCCGAAGGGTTTCGGCGCGAGCTGGCGCAACGCCTCCAGGCGTCGCAGCTTTACCACGGGCTTGAGACCGAGAAAGTTTTCGCGGTTCTTATCGTTGCGAGCCTGGCCGACGAGCCGATGCAGGCTACGGAAGTTGCTGCGCAGCTCGAAGAACGCGACCGGCGGATACTTTTCGAGATTCTCTTCGAGGAAGCCAGCGAGCCGACCTGGGAAGAGGCCATCAGTTGCGTCGAGGCGTTGCAGCACCGTCAGGCCGAGCGGGAGCTGGCGGACGTGCAGCGCAGCATCGAGGCGAATCCCCCCGTAACCGAAATGCGCGGGCTGCTCGAGAAGAAGCAGGATCTGATGCGACGGCTGGCTGCGGCTAGATGAAAAGCCTGATTCAAGATTGCTATGGGAGAGGCCAATTTGTTTCCACTTGCCCAGGTTGAAGGGGCAGACAGACTAAAGTCTGTCCCACTTAGGAGAGCGCGTTCTTAGGATTTATAGTTAACAATAACGATCCCTCCCCCATGTTTTCTGTAAAGGTTCATTCTAAAGGCAGTTAGAGTCGTCTATTTTGATGCACTTTTGCACGTGTTCATTCTAAATGGCTTAGGAGTGCGCGGTTGCACTGAAACGGGGCAAACTCGCCGAGTGTTTTGCGTGTATTGCATGTCAAGGGCTTGGCCTCTTGTTGGGGTCGAAAAACCAGAAACGCCAGTGAGACGCTGGCACTACGAGGAACCGGCAAACTATTACCTGAAACCTATTATAGCATGGAGTAACATTTTGTCCAGAAAAATCGGGCAGTCGCGTTTTGTTCGCTGAGTTATTCATTTGGCGGCGAGTTTTTGCTTCGCTAATTCGTCGTGGAACTCCTGTTCCTTCTGGGTGATAAACCTTTTGTAACCATCGGGATCAACGAACGGGTTCGCGCCGTCTTCTTTCCTGAGCGGGTACTTTTCTTCGAGGCCGAAGTAGCCACCATGGGCGCCGAGGAAAATATCGCACGGCAATGATTTCAGAACGCGCCACATGCGTTCGTAGTCTTCGGGGATCCGCGGGTATGCGGGATTGCTAACAAGTTTGTAGCCAGGATTGACGTTGGGGCTGCCGACGATCACAACGTTGTATGTTTTGCCACCATGGTAGACCTTCATCGTCCACGTGGTGCAGCCTTTGGTGTGGCCGGGAGTGAGGTGGGCGACCAACACCGTGCCACCAAGTTTCACTTGGTCGCCATCGTGAAGTATGCGGTCTACTTTTGCGGGTGGGTAGAGAGAACTGGGAGTGTTGCCGTACTGAAAATCGGTTTTGCCGCCGGATTCGACCACCGAAACGTCCGCATCCATCACCATGTACTTCGCGCCGGTCATCTGCTTGATCATGGCGCTGCCAGCATCGTGATCCCAATGCGCGTGGCTGATGAGAAGAATCTTTGTGTCCATGAAGTGGAAACCGAGTTTTTCGATGCTCGCGGAAATCATCGGAACATTGGCTTCGAGATCGCTGTTAATGAGGATGTTGCCCTCTGGCGTGGTGATCAGATAGCTCGCAAGCCCTTTGCTGCCTACGTAGTACAGATTGCCCGCGATGCGAAACGGCGGGAAGGGCTGGGTCCAGTCAGGGTTGGCTTGGGCGAACAGACTTCCTGAGGAGGCAAGGACGAGAATTAGAAAGCGATTTAGCACCGAGATCTTTTGCCGCATGGGCGGAGTATAGGCCAAAACAAGGGCATCGGTTAACAGGCCGTTTCTAGTGGGCTTAGCTCTGAGGCCAGGAACCGAGACCGCATGAGAAAAGCAGAGATCTCGAAAAGTCTGACCGTTTGTGTTTCGCAGGGGGCGTAGGTAGAGCGCGCCCAGGGGCAGGGAAGAAGAGAATTCTTCCACAGATTTCCACTGATTAAGATGTTGACGGGGATGGACTTAAGCGTGTAGCGTAATAGGGTTTCGCGAGTAACGGTTTCGCTCCTAAATGCATCTATATAGATGTACTTAGAGTCAGGGCACCGAACTCTCTAGAGCGAGAAACGGGCGAAGTACGGGGCGAACGGCAAGTTGGCATCGCGGCGCAGAGGATTTCACAATAAAGACGAACGATCCGGTGGGGGATTCCCCACAGTTCTATTCGGTGACCGCAGAGGAATTGACTGCGCAAGCGTGGCATACTGCCCGCGCCTTTGCAGAAAAGTCTTAGCCGGCTTTGACCGGCAGCATCCCGGGATTGGGATTTGATGGCTGGAGGAATTCGTGGCAGCAGTGGGACTTGAAGAAAAATATGATGCGGTAAAGCAGCTCATCGCGGTAGGCAAAGAGCGCGGATACCTGCTTTATGACGAAGTGAACGATTCGCTTCCGGCGGAAGTGCATTCCTCGGAAGAAATCGACGACCTTCTCACTACATTTGAACGCAACGGAATCGAGATTTACGAGGACCAGGCGTCGGCGAAGGCCGCGCGGGCCGTGGAAGTGTCGACGGAGGGCGGCGACCGCGATGTGGTCGTCAAGGATGAGGCGCATTCGGACGAGGGCGGCAGCGATCTGGATTTGACGCCGGGGTCGCTCGAAAAGACGAACGATCCGGTGCGCATGTATTTGCGCGAGATGGGGACCGTGCCGCTGCTGACGCGCGAAGGCGAAGTGACCATCGCGAAGCGGATCGAGCGCGGGCAGCTTGTGGTGATGAAGTCGATCACGCGGTCGCCGATCGTGATTAAGGAATTGATCGCGGTGGGCGAGGATTTGCGCAAAGGGGCGCGGTCGATCAAAGAGATCGTGCAGTTTGACGACGAAGAGCTGACCGAAGAGAAGATTGCGAACAAGACGAAGCAGACGCTGAAGTATATCGACAAGATTGCGAAGCTGTACGACTTGGCGTTGAAACAAGCGGAGAAGCTGGATAACACGGCGAAGGCTAAGAAAAAGCCGTACATGAAGGCGAAGTGGGCGCTGTCGCGCACGCGGGTGGAGATTTCGGTCGAGATTCGCGGGATCGATTTCAATCCGTTCGAGAAGAAGCGGCTGATCGACAAGATGCGCGGGACGGTCGAGCGCTTGCAGTCTCTGGAACGCGAGGCGGGGCGGCTGGAGCGGCGTGTAGACGCTGCGAAAGGCGACGTGGCGGCGGAAGCGCGCAAGGAATTGCGCACGCGGCGGACCGAGCTGAAAGATATCGAAGAGGCGAGTGAGGTTGGGCTCACCGAGCTGAAGCGCACGCTGACGTTTATTCACCGCGGCGAAGCCGAAGCCGAGCAGGCCAAGAAGGAATTGATCGAAGCGAACCTTCGGTTGGTCGTTTCGATTGCGAAGAAATACACGAACCGAGGACTGCAATTTCTCGACCTGATTCAGGAAGGCAACATCGGGTTGATGAAGGCGGTGGACAAGTTCGAGTGGCGCCGCGGATATAAGTTTTCGACGTACGCGACGTGGTGGATCCGCCAGGCGATCACGCGCGCGATAGCCGACCAGGCGCGGACGATTCGTATTCCGGTGCACATGATCGAGACGATCAACAAACTGGTGCGCACGAGCCGCCAGTTGGTGCAGGAACTAGGACGCGAGCCGACTTCGGAAGAAATCGCGAAGCGGATGGACATTCCGGTGTCCAAGGTGCGCAAGATTTTGAAGATCGCGCAGGAGCCGATTTCACTCGAGACGCCGATTGGCGAAGAGGAAGATTCGCACCTCGGGGATTTCATCGAGGACAAGGCGGTGGTGTCGCCGTCGGATGCGGTGATCAATTTGAATTTGAAGGAACAGACGTCGTCAGTGCTGAAGACGCTGACGCCACGCGAGGAAAAAGTCATCAAGATGCGTTTTGGCCTGGATGACGGCAGCGAGCATACGCTTGAAGAGGTTGGGCAATCGTTTGCCGTTACCCGAGAACGGATCAGGCAGATTGAGGCGAAAGCGCTGCGCAAGCTGCGGCACCCGTCCCGGTCGCGGAAATTGCGGGCGTTTTTGGAAGGCCCTTCGCGGGATTACTTATAGAGTCTTTCGAAATTCGAAAATCGAAGTTCGAAAAGCAAAACGCCCTGGCTCGACCGGGGCGTTTTCGTTTGCTATATTTTCCCTTTTTTCGCGGGAGCAAAACTGCCGTCCAAAAACGATTCGCTCCACTTCAATTGCTGGCGCTCGTTTAACTCGCTCAGAAACGTCCGCCAGATGTTCAACCAAACGCCCCGCTCCTCCCAGTCTCGCAGCCGCCGCCAGCACGTCGAAGGATGCGGGAATTTCTCCGGCAAGTCTTGCCAGCGAGCCCCGCTCCGCAGAATCCACAGAATCCCTTCCAGCACACGACGGTTTTGAATCCAGGGACGACCGCCTTTGCGTTGTTGGGGCGGCTTGGGGAGCAAGGGCGCGATCTTCTGCCACTGCGCTTCGGTCAGCAACGCACCCGATCGGGCCATCGGCCCTCCTTGGGCGCTGCTGATTCTCCTTATCTCTCATCTCAGAAAATTCAACTACCTTCTTTCAAGACCCTGTATTAGGTTATGCAACAGTTCTAGGGGTTCTGAGGCGTACCTGCCAATTGCAATAAACTGAGCAGTCAGTTCAAAGTAGTTGCAAACCCGAAAAAACATGTAGTTCCTGGTTGTTTGCCGCCCAAAAATTTCTGACCGTCAGGTTGCGGAAAGTGGTATTAGATTTCTGGGGCCGTGCGGCGGATTTCGAAGTCCAGGTTAGAGTTGCGCCAAGGGGGGAACAAATGTCCAGCAAAAAGGGAATCTCGCGCAGGGAATTCGTTTCGGCGGGAGCCTCGGCAGCGGTTATCTCGTGTCTCCCCCTTGCGAATTCAGCCGACGCCACGGGCCAGCGCGCCACTCCCTCGCTGGAATACTCGGACTGGAAGGAGCAAGGCGTCGAAAATCTTTCCAAATCGCCTTTCGCGAAGCTGCGGAATATTCCCGTGCATGCCGTTACCGTTCAGAGCGGCTTCTGGGCATGGCGACGCGAGGTCAACGTCAAGAAAAGCATTCCGAGCATGCACGATCTGCTTGAAGCCAACGGACGCATGAACAATTTCCGCCGGCTCACCGGGAACAGCAAGGATCCTCAGCGCGGGCCGGTCTATTCGGACTCCGATGTTTACAAGTGGACCGAGGCCGTGGGTTTCGCGCTGCAATCGAGCGACCGCCCGGAACTTCGCGCGACGGCGGAGAAAGTCATCGCCGAGGTTGTCGCTGCGCAGCAGAACAACGGGTACCTGAACACATATTATGTGGGCGACCGGGCATCGCAGAGCATGTTGCCGCAAACGCAGACGACCGGCCACGAACTCTATTGCATGGGGCACTTTCTGCAGGGCGCGATTGCATACTACCGCGCCACGGGCGATACCAAGATGCTCGACGCGGGCATCCGCTTCGTCGATGATTTTCTGATCCCAAGCTACGGCCCGGCTCCGAAAAAACCGATTGTATCCGGCCATCCCGAAATCGAGATGGCCTTGATTGAGCTCTACCGCATCACCGGAGACAAGAGACAACTTGATCTCGCCGGCTACATACTTCACGGAGACGAGCGCATCCCGCTTCCGGAGTACCGCACGATTTATATGTTCTGCGGCACGCCTTTTACTTCGCGCACCAAACTCGAGGGCCACGCCGTCCGCGCCATGTACGCGT
Organism: uncultured Acidobacteriota bacterium; assembly: GCA_963718945.1. Classification (GTDB taxonomy): domain Bacteria; phylum Acidobacteriota; class Terriglobia; order Acidiferrales; family UBA7541; genus Acidiferrum. Next base: position 66,852 of record CAVRAJ010000011.1, read on the forward strand.
GTTGCGGCAGCACGGACTACTTTCTCGAAACAGGCGATCCGGTCTATTGGAAAACGCTCAACACTCTCTGGGACGATATGACGAAAACGAAAATGTACGTCACCGGGGGCGTCGGCTCGCGTTCCGACGGCGAAGCGTTTGGAGATGCGTACGAATTGCCGAACTATCTCGCATACGGCGAAAGCTGCGCAGCTATTGGAAACCTGATGTGGAACTGGCGCATGCTCGCGGCCACCGGGGATGCCAAGTTCACGGACGTTCTGGAGCGTGCTCTCTATAACGGCATCAATTCAGGCATGTCGCTCGACGGCACGCTCTATTGTTACCGCAACCCACTGGCGTTTGATCCATCGACCGGCGAAAAAATTCGCAATCCCTGGTACGACACGACCTGCTGTCCGCCTAACCTGGAGCGCACTTTCGCTTCTCTACCTGGATATTTCTACAGCACCAGCAATGACGGAATTTATCTGCACCTTTTCGCCAATTCGGAACTGGAATGGCATCTCGAAAACGGCACGCCGTTAAGAATCACGCAAAAGACGAATTATCCCTGGGACGGAAGCGTCGAACTCGCCGTGTCGCCTGCACAACCATCGAGTTTCACCTTCTATCTTCGTATTCCCGGCTGGGCCGCGCATGCAGCAGTCTCGGTGAATGGCGAAGCGCTAAGCGGCGCAAAGCCTGGGGCGTATTTTGCGATCGATCGCCGCTGGACGCGGGGCGACACCATTCAAGCGAAGTTCGATATGACACCGCAAGTACTCGAGGCCAATCCTCACGTGGTTGACGACTTGGGCCGTGTGGCCATTCAGCGCGGCCCGCTCGTTTACTGTCTCGAAGAGATCGATCAGCCCGCGGGCACGATCTTGACGGACGTCGCTGTGGATTTGCCGGGGTCCTCGCCCGCGCAGTTTCGCGAAGAATTCAAGAGCGATCTGCTGGGTGGAACGATGGTCCTTCGGTCACCAGGCGTTGTCTACGAGAGAGACAGGTCGCGCGATGCTCTTTACTCCGCATACAGCGCAAAGCCTTTGCAAACCAGGAGCGTCCCGCTGACGTTCATCCCGTATTATGCGTGGTCCAATCGTCAGGCCACGGCGATGGAAGTGTGGACGCCCTTCGTAAAGACCTGATCTGTTAGCGAAGCCAGATGGGCATTAATGTTCAGCAAAGACCGTTTTTATTTGTCGTGGAATTCTGAGATGACCTCAATCTTGCCCACGATGTTCTGATTGAACTCGCTGAGTCCTCTTGTTCTCACAAGCACCTACCCGTCTTGGGCCAGCATGTGGATCACATCCCTCACCGTCATGCGGCAACCTTATTCCAGTGTTGCGAGACCGTCAATTATTTTGGCGCAAGGCCGTCGCTGGGGACGCGGGAGAAGTGGGAGAGTATTCGGACCGAGGAGAAGATCGCGAAGACAAGAAAACCTGCAAGGACACAAAGAAGCGGCAGTGATCCAAACAGTCCTTGAGGATGTAGATTTTGCCCGATGGCGTAATTGACAGCGGTTGTGACAACCACTAAGACGGCACAGCCGAACCAGGCAAAAGAGCGGTTCAGAAGAGCGAGGGACTCCGCCTTGCGCGCGGGGGCCAGCCAATATTCCTTGTGAGGAAGATTGATAAAGGCCGAGGGCATTTTGGAGAGGAGAGCTGGAACCCCAAAACCGACTGACCAAGCAACTCCGACGGCTCCCGCGAAAAATGCGAAGAACATGGATTTGCTCTGCCAGCCGTTGGGGTTGCCATGTGCATCGAAGTGAGAAGCGACCACATCCGGCAACTGGGCGTAGTTCGACCAAAAGTAAATCGCCGCAAGAATTGCGAGCAGCATGAACAACATTTTGGGAAGGCGCGAATCCAAGATGACCTCGTTCCTCTAGCCTAGCTGAAGTGGTATGTTGCGGCCCAAAAAACCAGCCATGGATTTTCGAAATAGTTAGCGCGAAGTTGCGCGTTTCACTGAGTTACGGCCCGTATTAGAATGGCAACGTACCCTGCCGATCGAGGAAGAATGAAGAAGCGAACAAAGATTGTCGGGATTGTGCTCGTCTTACTCCTGGCCGCGACTGCATATGGCTTGTACCGGACGGCAAAACCATTTGTGGCGATCCGCGCCATTCTTGCGCCGCTTGGGATGGTTCGGGCGCAGACCATGGTTGACCAGACACCGTTAACGACGGCGCAGAGTCTCGCGCAACTGCCGAACAGCCGTGCGGAACAGCGCTTTGCACAAGAAGCCCTGCGGCTCGGGGATCATGAAGTGGACCTGGTGTTTGCAGCGGCGCTTCGAGACGTAACCGAGCACCCGCCCGCGTTGAGCGTGGAGGCAAAGAAGATTCAGGATCGTTTGAGGAGACACGAGAAGGCGCTCGATGCCGACAACGCACAGGTGGCGCAGCTGACCGCGGTTACGGCCAAGGCCGAAGGCGCAAAGAAGGATCAACTTAACAACCAACTGAGTCTAGCGAAATCGCAGCAGGAACTCGATCAGGATGAAGTGGACGACGCGAAACAAGACTTGATTCGCGCCGGAGGGGACCCGCAGGCGCGCATCCTGGCTCTCGAGCAAGAGCACGAGGCAAGCACGCACAACACGACCACCACATTCGCTGCTCCGGCCTCTGCGTCAGGGCGGGGCCTGGTTAGCCTGTATCAGCAGTGGTCTGCGCTGCACCAAAAGGAGCAGCAATTGGCTTCGGCCAAGCAGGCCGCGGTATCGGCGGTGACGTTGATCTCCGTGCTGCACGACAAGCTGGAATCGAGTGTGGACGCGGAAAAAGCAAGTGCAACGGCCACAGTCGAGCAGCCCGCCGCGGGAGTGTCGCCGGTTAGCCAGGCGCCGGGCGGCGCTGCAAGCCACGCGAACCTGAGCGTCGAGGACGCCGCGGCGCTCGTCAATAAAACCAAACGGCGCGCGGGCGACCGACGAGCGTTAAGCACCTACGACAAACGGATCGACGACGAGAAACAGCTCGCTCAGGTTTACGACAACTGGGAGATGCTCGTGGGAGCGAAACAGCGCGCCGTGATTCACCGGGCGTTGATCGACTTCACAGTCGTTCTCGGAATCTTGATTGTTGGGCTTTTCTTCGACGGCTGGTTTGAGCGGTTGCTGGGGAAAACAGCGCTCGACCGCAGACAGGTCGAAACGCTGCGGACGGTGACTCGCGTGACGCTGCAAGTCATCGCGGTGCTTCTTGTTCTTCTTGTGATTTTTGGAATGCCGAGCCAGCTGGGGACCTTCCTTGGCCTTGCCGGTGCGGGGCTGACTGTTGCGCTGAAGGATTTCATTGTAGGTTTCCTCGGTTGGTTTGTGCTGATGGGTAAGAATGGAATTCGGCTGGGTGATTGGGTGGAGATTAACGGAGTGACCGGAGAAGTCGTCGAGCTTGGAATGTTTCACACCGTGCTGCTGGAAACCGGCAACTGGACCGACTCCGGGCATCCCACTGGTCGTCGCGTGACGTTCACAAATAGCTTCGCGATCGAAGGCCACTATTTCAATTTTTCGACTTCGGGGCAGTGGTTGTGGGACGAGTTGCAGGTGGTTCTGCCCGCCGGACGCGATCCTTATCCCATCGTCAACGCCATCCAGAAGAAAGTACTGGAAGCGACCGCGGAGACAGCGAAACAGGCCGAGAAAGAATGGCAGGGAGTGACGCGCTCTCGCGATACCGCGCACACCCTAACCGCAGCTCCTGCCATCAATGTGAAGCCGGTCGCCGGCGGCATTGAAATCGCCGTGAGATATATCACGCGTGCGAACGAGCGCTACCAGATGCGTGCGAAGTTAAACCAAGCCGCCGTGGACCTGCTGGGTCAGGACCTTGTTGCACCTCCGGCCGTGGCGGCAAGCAGCGTCTCGAAACCGATTTGAATCTCGCTGACAAGAGTAAGCCGTAGATTGCGGCGGGAGGCCGGAAGAATTGACAGTAATGTCCATTCCTCCGAGACTTCCGTAGCGGCGCACGCGCTCAAAAGGCTGTCAGGAAGCACTGGTCCGCTGCATCGCGGCCGTCGAGAAGCTCAAGCTGCACGATGTGGTCAACGCATCAACTGGCGGGCGCGAGAGGCGGAGAGAGTTGCACCCGTGTAGAGCAGAGCAAGCAAGGCATAGCCTGCAACCAAGCCGGCGCTTTGCGCGATGATCCCCAGAGCGAGACTCATGAAAAGTTGCACGACCGTTGTGAGGATGGCCATAGCGGATTGTGTACGGCCCATGAAATGGCGCGGGACGATGGACATGAGCCCGGACTGCGCCGTGACGCCGCCGATGGCGCGGCAAAGGCCGAAGAGAACTTGCAAGGTGACAGCGCCGGTAAGAAACGCAACGAACGGAGTTGCCATGTGACCGAGGGCGAGGATGGCGCAAGCCGCGACATAGAGCGGCATGCGCAACGAGCTGCGGAGCTGGCTGGCGATGAGGCCGCCGGTGATCGCGCCGATAGCCCATCCGGCTTCGAGAAAGCCGAGGCCGCGCGCTCCCGCATGCAGGATGTCGTTCACGAGGGCCACGAGGACGACGTTGGCACTGACAACCCCGGCCATCATGATCGCGTGAGTGATCCCCAGCGAGCGCACGAGCGGTTGTTTCTTCAGGTAGGCGAAGCCTTCCTTGAGATCGGAATAGACGGCAAGAGAGAGGCCGGCTTCGGCGACTTCGGGATTCTCTCCAGACTCCAGCGCTTCCGCGGTGGCTTCGGTTGCTTCGGAATATTCGCGCGGATATCTCAGATGGTCGCGCGGTGAGACGTAGCCGCGGCGGATGCTGTAGAGACAAAACGCGGAGACGAAGTAGGTGAGGCCGTCGATGCAGAGAATGCCGGCGATGCCGGCGCGATCATAAAGAAAGCCGACGAATGCTCCGGCGAGCAGCATGCCGCTTTGCACACCTACAAGGACCGCGGCATTCGCTCCCGTGAACTGGCTCGCCGGGATCACTTCCTGGACGAGGGCGTTGACGGTGGCCCAGTACATCGCGGAGCCGGTACCGGTGATCAGCGTCATGGCATAGAGATGCCAGAGATGGAGATTGCCGCTCCACGCGACATAAGCGGTGGCGAGGACGAAAAAGCCGCGAGCCAGGTCCAGCACGACGCCGAGATAGCGGCGGTCGAAGCGATCGATGAGCACGCCGCCGAGAAATGGAATGAAAAGGCCGGGCAGCGTGACGACGATAACCTGCAGGCTGACTTTTACGGTGGAATGCGTGGCGGCCATGATGTACCAGCTCACGCCGACGAAGTTCATGCCGCTGCCGAAAAGCGACACGAACATGGCTACGAAGAAATAGCGGAAGCCGCGCTGCGCCCAGATCAGCTTCCAGTCCACACGAGGTGTCGCCGCGGTTGGCATGAAGCCATCTAGCTTACTATCGTAAGCGCGCGGATTTGGGGGCGGAGAAGTCGGCGGTTTACATCTATTTACATCCGGGGAATCGAAAGCGGGGCTTCATGGGAAGCGAATTAAAATGTACGGTGCGGTTTGGGAAGGAAGTTTCGGAAGGGAAGGCGCTGCTGGAAACTAGCGAAATTCTTTTTCGCGGCGGCTTCCGCTTGAAGATTCCATTTGCTTCGATTAAGTCGGCTACGGCCGTGGATGGCGAGCTGCGTCTGCAGACTGCGGACGGATTGGCTGTTTTTGAGTTGGGCGCTGTCGCGGAGAAGTGGCGCGAGAAGATACTTCATCCCAAGTCTCGCATCGAAAAGCTGGGGATCCAGCCGGGAGCAAAGGTTTCTCTGCTTGGCGCTTTCGCGGGCGATTTTCTCAAGGAACTTGAGCAGCTTGCGAGTTCCGTTAGCAAGGACAAGGTTGCTGCCGACTCCGACGTGATTTTCATTGCGGCCGATTCACAAGAGAAGCTCTTGCAGATTGCAAGGGTCGCGAAGTCTGTGAAAGGCGCCTCGGCGCTTTGGATTGTTTATCCCAAAGGTCAAAAGAGCATCACGGAGAACAACGTGATTGCAACCGGGCGAAAAACGGGTTTGAAAGATGTGAAGGTCGTCGGCTTCTCCGCCACGCACACCGCGCTAAAATTCGTCCTCCCGCTGGCCAAGCGATAAGGGAGCGAGAACTCAATCCAGATCCAGGAATTCGTCATCCGGGCTTTTCAGCCTCCAGACCGTACAGCATGCGGCCACATTCTTTGTCGTAGGGCCCTCCCCGTTTTTTGTAAGCGCTGCTGATAAAGGGCTCACGTCGCGAGCGACGGACTGCGCGTTGTTACTTGGGACTGACTCAGGTGGCCAGCTCACAGCTAGAGGCCCTCGACCCCACGCGAGCTGCTTGGGGTCATTCCGTGTTTGCCTGGCCGCTAGGCAGTCGGGCCGCCCGGGTGGCAAGCAGCTCCGAGGTTGGCTGGAGCCTGCGAAGCCCCCCTCCCCTGTTTTTTGTAACCGTTGCGTCTAAAGGACTTAGCAGTGTTGCCGAATTAGGGAGGCGCTGGCGCATTTTAGAGTTCGGCGACTGAGGCCCACCTCCGGCGTGTGATGGGAACTGTGAGTGAGTTCATGAAAATAATGGAGTTGCATGTGTTCCTGTGCGCCGGACGTTTACTGGCTGTGGAAAAAGGCGGAATAGTTTGGGTCTAGTGCATCCAGGCACCAATAAAAGCAAAACGCCGATCAGAAGATCGGCGTTCGCGGGCAAGAGACGCGCTATTGCCTAGGAAGAATTATACACGAATACGGCGTTTTGTGAAGAGGAAAAACGGGCTTGTGCCAGACCTCTTTTAAATTGTCCTTGTCTTGCCGCCCCCTATTTTACGTCGATTAAAGTGTCGCTTCTTGGGTCGAGAGAGAGAACGGGAGGCGGTGGAGGAAGAAAGAATACAATTCAGACTATTGAGCCTTGTCATGTATCGAGCTGCACGGGTTAGCGGGAAGAGCGGCAGCAGAGCTGCCGCACTCCAAGACCGGGGGCGATTTTGAAGTTGCTTTCCATCACTGACAACGGGGGCCGCTTAGGCTAGAATCCGTCCATTGAAATCTTAGGTTTGCTCCCTGCGTAATGCCTTAACAGAGAGCATTCTCAACCTCGTGGTGGAGGATTTTCCGATGGCAACGACAACCGCCGTTTCCCCGGCTGCCCCTGAGCCGCAGCCCCAAATGAGCGCGATCAGCCGAGTCTTCGGCGTCTTTTTCTCGCCGCAGAAGACTTTTGAAGACATCGTGAGGAAGCCTTCGTGGGTATTTCCTATTGTGATTATTACGCTGCTTAGCGTCGCGGTCAGCGTGGGGATCAATCAGCGGGTCAACTGGCGTGAGTTCATGAGCCAGCAGATTGAGAAGAGCCCGCAAGGCGCTCAGCTCTCGGCCGAGCAAAAAGAACAGCGCATTGAAGGCGGCGCCAAAATTACGCCGATCATTACTTATTGCATCGGGGTAATCGGGCCGATCATCGCCGCGCTCGTGTTCGCGCTGGTGATGTGGGGTGCATACTCCCTGCTCGGCGGGGCCTCCACGAATTTCAGCACCTCGCTAGCGATTACCTCTCATGCGTTTCTGCCAGGTCTTGTCAGTAGTCCTCTCCTTCTACTGGTTATTTTTCTGAAGCCGCCCGGAACGCTGGACCTGGAGAATCCGCTCGCTTCGAATCTCGCGGCGATCCTGCCCGATGATTCCGCGAAGTGGCTGGTCGCGCTCTGTAAATCTTTCGACGTTTTCACTTTCTGGACGCTAATTCTTATCGCGATCGGGTTCGCGGCCACAAGTCCCAAAAAGCTCAAGGGCGGCAAGCCTTATATGATTGCGTTCGGAGTGTGGGCGGCCTACGTGGTGTGCCGTGTGGGATTCGCGTTCATCTTCTCCTGATACACTCACAGGGTGAGTTTTTCGTTTGAAGTTGTAAAGACAGATCCCACGGGCGCACGCCGCGGTGTCTTGAACACGCCGCATGGCGCGGTGCAGACGCCCTTCTTCATGCCGGTAGGTACGCAGGCGACTGTAAAAGGCCTGCGCAACGAGGCGCTCGAAGAGTTGGGCGCTGAAATCATCCTCGCCAACACTTATCATTTGTATTTGCGCCCCGGACACGAAACCATCCGCAAACTCGGGGGCCTCCACAAGTTCATGTCCTGGTCGCAAGCCATTCTCACGGACTCTGGCGGCTTCCAGGTGTTCAGTCTTGCCGAATTGCGGAAGGTCACCGACGAAGGTGTGCGCTTCCGCTCGCATCTGGACGGCTCTGAGCATTTGCTCACACCGGAAAAAGCCGCCGAAATCCAGCTCGCACTTGGCTCAGACATGGCCATGGTCCTCGATGAGTGCATCGAGACTCCCGCGCCGCGCGACAAAGCCGAAGCAGCTGTGAAACGTACGACCCAATGGGCCGCGCGTGCGCGAGAATATTTCCTTGAACAAGCGAACCAAAACGGCGAACTTGCGCAATGGCAATTTGGGATCGTGCAAGGAGCGACGTTCGCTGATCTGCGGCGCGAGAGTGCGCGCCGGCTGCTTGAGCTGGATTTTCCGGGGTATGCCGTCGGCGGTCTTGCTGTTGGCGAGCCACACGCATTGACCCGCGAAATGACCGGCGAAGTGACCGCGCTCTTGCCGCGCGAGCGGCCGCGCTATTTGATGGGCGTCGGCAAGCCCGAGCAGATCGCCGATTACGTTGCTCTCGGGATTGACATGATGGACTGCGTGCTGCCGACACGCGCCGCGCGCCACGCCTGCCTTTACACCAGCGAAGGCCGCGTCCTCATTAAGAACGCGCGCTACGCGCAAGACCAGCGGCCACCCGATCCTAATTGTTCCTGCTCTGTTTGCCGTCGCTATACGCGCGCCTATCTTCGTCATCTTTTCGCCGCCGGAGAACTCACTGCGGCGATTCTGGCGACCCACCACAATGTCCACTTTTACCTTGACTTAATGAGACAAATCCGCGAGGCTATCGGGTTTGGGAACCTAACAAATTTCTCTTCTGAGATGCATGCGCGCTATGCTGTAGGTCCGGCGTGAACGTGGGGCCGGAATAGCGTCCGAGATTCTTCATGTGCACTCCGGCACGGCCGGGGTGACCTGCGCGGGTATACGAGCAGAGAATCCGGCGGGCTGTGAGTGCGGGGCTGTTAAACCCGCCGGGCTGGTTCCATTTCCAGTGATGCTGAGCCGGCGTGGATTTTGCGAAAGGAACGGAGCACTTTTTGATGACGTTAGCGGCGGTTTTATTCCAAGCTTCGGGACCGGCGAGTTTTTTGGGCAATCCGCTGGTAATGATGATCGTGGTCATGGCCATCTTCTACGTGATGCTCATTTTGCCCCAGCAGCGGCAACGCAAGAAGACCCAGGCGATGATCGCGGCGCTCAAGTCCGGCGACAAGGTTGTGACCGGCAGCGGGATCTACGGAACGATCAATGGGATTGACGGCGACACGGTCATCCTCAAAATCGCAGACTCCGGTTCCGCTCCGGTAAAAATACGCATCGCGCGTTCGGCGATAGCCCAGGTGGAGGCACCGGAAGATGCGAAATAGCTCCGCTGGCCGCCGGATCACGCGCTCAACTTCCTGACCATGAACCCTAATCTGAAGTGGAAAGCAGTATTCATCGTTCTCGTCATCGTCGGCTGCATCTACGGCCTCATCGGACTCCCCACGTTTCCGACGTCCGTGGGGCAGCTGAAAGATAACTTCGCTCACCAGATCAAGCTCGGGCTCGACCTGCAAGGCGGCACGCAGCTCGTGATTCAAGTGCAGGTGCAGGAGGCCATCGCCCAGGAAACGGACCAGATGGTCGAACGCGTTACCACCTGGCTGCGCGGGAAGAACATCACCTACGACGAAGTGCGGCGCGTGGACGACACACACATCCTGGTGAGGAATGTGGATGGCACGCGGCTTGCGGAATTTCGCGATTACGTCACCCAGCAGTTCGGAAACGTTTGGGATATGGCGCCGGCCGCTGGCGATCCGACCGGCTACACGCTGACGATGAGGGCCGGCGCCGTCTCTCAGCTACAAGAAACTACGATGACGCAGACGCTCGAGACCATCGATCGGCGCGTCAACGCTCTGGGTTTGACCGAACCCACGATTCAGCTTCGTGGCGGGGCCAATAGCAGCGAAATTCTTGTGCAACTTCCCGGTGAAGGCGATCCTTCGCGAGTGAAGGCGGTTATCCAGGAGGGTGGCCAACTGGAACTACGGCTTGTAGAAGATCCTGTCATCTACACTTCGCAAACGGACGCATTAAGCAAGCACGGCGGTGTGCTGCCCGCTGGTTCGGAACTTGTTCCCGGTCGCTTGGAATCCAACACGCCTTCCGGGGCCGCGCCGCAAGGTGAAGGGTGGTATATCCTGACGCGTGCAGCTGTTGTAACCGGCCGTGACCTTCGCAGCGCCACCGAAAATCGCAATAGCAATAACCCCGGCCAGTGGGTCGTGGACTTTACTCTCTCCGGAGAAGCCGCCAGCCGGTTTGGTCCCTTCACGCAGCAAAACATCGGTCACCAGATGGCTGTTGTCCTCGACCATCGCGTGTACACTGCACCGGTCATCAACGGCCGGATCGATGATTCGGGGATGATTGAGGGCAATTTCAGTCAGGAATCGTCACATGACCTGGCGCTCGTCCTGCGGGCGGGAGCGCTTCCCGCATCCATCAAATATCTTGCGGAGCACACGGTTGGACCGTCGCTGGGAGCCGATTCGATCCGTCACGGGGTGCAAGCTTCCGTTTTGAGCTTGGTGGTGGTGATGATCTTCATGTTGATCTACTACCGGCTTTCGGGCGCAAACGCGGTTCTTGCGCTCATCCTAAACTTGGTGATCCTGCTTGCGGCGTTGGCTTACTTCAGCGCGGTACTTACCCTGCCGGGCATCGCCGGCGTGATTCTGACCATAGGCATGGGCGTGGACTCGAACGTGCTGGTGTTCGAGCGCATCCGTGAGGAATTGCGTATTGGCAAGTCGCCAGCTTCGGCCGTGGACGCGGGTTTTGAGAAGGCCTTCCTGACAATTATTGATACCCACGTCACAACCGTCGTATCCGCCTTCTTCCTGTTTATTTTCGGCAGCGGGCCTATCAAGGGTTTCGCCATTACTTTGACGGTCGGTTTGATTGCTAACATTTTCACGGCTATCTATGTATCGAAAACGATTTTCCAGTATCACCTAGTCAAGATGGACCGGCAGAGCGAATTGAGTATTTAGCCTGTACTAGGACGTATAGGGCCAAAGATTTGCTAGAACGGACCGTTGGACTAGTGGACGTCTTTAGCGGTGACTCCCAAGCTGAACAGGGAGCCTGTGGGAACAAACCCGCGGACGCTGGAGTCTAAGGAAGGGAAGCATAAGCCGCATGATCGAGCTCTTCAAAACGCCCAACATCGACTGGATGGGCAAAGCCAAGTATTTCTACGCCCTTAGCGCCATTTTGCTGATTGGCGGCTGGACTTCCATCTTCCTTAGAGGCGGGCCGGCCGGAGGCGGCTTGCCGTACAGCATCGATTTCAAGGGTGGCACCAACGTGGATGTCCGCTTCGCTCAGGCGCCCAACATAGAGAAGCTCCGCAGCGGCTTATCCGCGCAAGGCGTGGGCGATAGTGAAATCCAAACTATTGGTGATATCGCGAGCCCCAACTCGAACGAAGTGCTCATCTTCGTCGGACAAAAGGGGCAAGGCGAGGAAGCCGGAGAGTCCAGCAAGACTCGGATTCTCAGCGCGCTGAACGCGATCTACGGTGTACAGAACTCTTCCAAGCCGGATTTCAACGCCGCGACACCTTCCACGCTGGCCGCCTTCCTTACACAACGCGATCCGCTTCTGCTCTCCACGAACGCCGGCGATCGCTATCAGCAGCTTGCAAAAAGGATTCTGGATTATCGCGACACGAACAGCCGAGGAGTTGTCACGAATTTCGACGACCTCTCGAAAGTCGATGGCGTCACTCCGGCCGTGCTCTCTCTATTGAAAGCTAACTACGCGCTGGGTTCCTTCGCCATTCGCGGCGTGGAGATTGTTGGCCCCAAGGTCGGCGGCGAGCTTCGCCGCCAGGCAATCTACGTTACCCTCTATGCTTTGGGCGGCATGCTGGTATATATTGCCTTTCGATTCGAGTTGGTTTACGGGGCGGCCGCGGTCCTTGCAGTGTTTCACGATGTTTTGATCACGCTGGGCTTTTTCTCGCTGCTGCATTTCGAGATTTCCCTGACGGTCATTGCCGCTCTTCTCACTCTGGTTGGATATTCGATGAACGATACCATCGTCATTTTCGACCGCATCCGGGAGAACAATCGTTTGATGCGTCGTCAGCCGTTTACCGAGATTGTGAACACGTCGATCAACCAGACGCTCTCCCGGACGATACTAACTAGTGGATTGACTTTCCTCACCGTGCTTGTTCTGTTCCTGATGGGCGGCCAGGTGCTTCGTGCTTTCTCCTTTGCTCTGGTGGTGGGGATTGTGGTAGGAACGTACTCCAGTTTTGGTATTGCTGCACCGCTGGTCGTCGCCTGGAATCATTGGCGCGGCGGCCAGGGTGTTGTGGCAGGCACCGGACCCGCAGCCGGAAACAAACCCCGCGGAGGTGAAGGCGTCTCGGGACGTCTCGCACCTGCCGGGAGGAGGTAGGATCCATGTTTGAAGATATGGTGCTGTCAGGGAAAACGAAACGGACGAACAAGCCTTGGACAGTGGTGCTTTCGCTGGTTATCCAGGCCGTCCTCGTTGGCGTCCTGATCCTCATTCCGCTGATCTACACAGAAGCGCTTCCCAAAACGATGATGGCGACCATGCTCACCGCTCCGCCGCCACCGCCTCCGCCTCCTCCACCGCCGCCTCCTGCGGCGATTGTGCACGTCAAGCCACAAGTCCACTTGATGGATGCGGGCAAGCTCATGCAGCCGAAAGAGATTCCGAAAGACATCAAGATTATTAAGGAAGACGCACCCGATATGGCCGGAGTACAAGGCGGAGTTCCAGGCGGCGTGCCCGGAGGCTCGATGGGCGGCGTTATCGGCGGCGTTATCGGTGGCATGGGCGGAGCTCCGCCACCGCCGAAACCGACCGTCTCTCGCATCCGGCAGGGCGGGAACGTAACCGCAGCCATGCTGGTTAACAAAGTGCAGCCAATGTACCCGCCGCTCGCCCGGCAGACGCGCATCTCAGGCACTGTGCGCCTGCACGCGATTATCGGCAAGACTGGCTCGGTGCAGCAACTTGAAGTCATCTCGGGGCATCCACTGCTGGTACAAGCTGCACTCGATGCCGTGCGGCAGTGGCGTTATCGCCCGACTCTTCTCAATGGCGAGCCGGTCGAAGTCGATACCACGATCGACGTGATTTTCTCTCTGAACCAGTAAGCGGTCTGGCGTGCCCGTCGTGGGACAGGCGCGCTGGTCCGGGTGAAAGCTTGGCAAACTCTCGCGTTGGCTCTGGGAAACCTGGGGCCATCAGAACTAAGGAGCAAAACGAATGGTAGCGACCCTGTATTTGCACGCGGCCCTGTTTCTGCAATCTCAGCCTACTTCCTGGGATATCCGGAGCATGTGGTCTTCCATGAGCACCCTTCCCAGGATCGTTGTCGGGATCCTTTTCATTCTCTCGATTTATTCCTTCGGCGTGATGATTGACCGTGCCCTGATGTACAGCGCGGCCCGCAAGCAATCGCGGGTTTTCGTGCAGCAGGTTGCCGGAGCCCTAAAGGAAGGCAAGCTGGACGAAGCGATCGCTATCGCCGAGCGGAACAAGAAAAGCCATATCGCCAAAGTCGTGGCCACCGGCCTTTCGGAATTCCAATCCGCTTCGCAGCAAGTCACCGACGCCGACGTGATCGAAGCGGCCAAGCGCGGCCTCGAGCGCTCGGTCGCCATCGTTCACGCGGAAATGAAGCGCGGTCTTTCGGCGCTGGCCACCATCGGTTCGACGGCTCCATTCGTCGGCCTCTTTGGTACCGTCGTCGGCATCCTGAACGCCTTCAAGGGTATTGAAACCAGCCACGCCACCGGCTTGTCCGCGGTCGCCGGCGGTATCGCTGAAGCCCTCGTGACCACGGCCCTTGGTCTTCTCGTAGCCATCCCCGCCGTGTGGGCCTACAACTATTTCACCAACAAGGTCGAGGCCTTCGACGTGGAAATGGATAACTCCTCCATGGAGTTGATTAACTACTTCATCTTGCGTCGCGGCGCGAAGAAATAAGGCAGCCCATGGGGTACAAACCAAAAGTCGGAAGTCAGATGTCGACGCCAAACGTCATCCCGATGGCCGACATCATGCTCGTCTTGCTGATCATCTTCATGGTGGTCACGCCCATGTTGCAGAAGACCTTGCCTGTGGATATGGCCACGGTCAACAACGCGCGCGAAATGCAGGATGCGGATAAGGATGACGCGATCATCGTGGCAGTCACTCGTGATGGAACGATCTACCTGAAGAACACGAAGATATCCAAGGATGATATCACCGGGCAGATTAAGGACATGATTTCCAACCGTCTCGATAAAACTGTCTACGTGAAGAGCGACGCCCGGGCCAAGTATGGCGACGTTGTTGCGGTTGTGGACGAAATCCGCTCCGCTGGCGTCGATCAGCTCGGCCTTTTGACCGAACAGAATCAAGAACGCAGGACCCCTCCGCCTCCGCCTGGTTCTCCCGCGGCTGATTGAAGCCGTTGGAGCGGCGTTCGGCTGGGCTGTGGAGCGGTTTGCACCGTTCGTTTGCTGAGTCAATACGGCCGCGCTGGATCCCACCCGGCGCGGCTTGAAGGCCTGCAAGGCTCGTGATTTGGGGCTGATAGGAGATTCGCAATGGCAATGTCTGTTGGAGAAAATAAGAGCGGTGCGATGTCGGAAATGAACATCGTTCCGCTGATCGATATTTTGCTTGTGCTGCTCATCATCTTCATGGTCATCACTCCGCTTACTCCTCACGGCTTGGACGCCCTCGTTCCTCAGCCCAATCCGAACAAGCAAGAGAATCAGGATCTGGAGAACAAGACCGTGGTGGTTCAAGTGCTTGCCAACGACAAGCTGAAGATCAACAACGAAGACACCACATGGGATGGCCTCGGTCCCCGTCTCGAGACGATCTTCAAGGAGCGCGCGGAGAAGATTGCCTTCGTCAAGGGCGACAACGATGTGCTGTTCCAGGAAGTCGCTCGTGCTATCGACATCATGCGCGGCGCAGGCATAGACAGAGTCGGCTTAATCACGGCCAAGCTCGAGGCCGGTCAATAACCTGTAGTAAGGATTTCGTTCGCGGTGGCTGCATCCCGGCTGTCGCAGGGTGTGAGAGTCCTCCTCGCGGGTCAATTTACTTCGTGCGAGGTGGCTCATGGGAAATTCGCTTGGCGGTGCAAGACTAGGAACGATCTCGGAAATGAACGTGGTCCCCTTGATCGATATCCTGCTGGTGCTTCTGGTCATCTTTATGATGATCCGTCCGCAGGTCCAGGTCGGTCTTCCAGTGGACTTGCCCCAGCGAGCGGAAGTTGATGCGCCGGAATCTCCAGGAGTGATTGTCGTGCAGGTTTTCAGCGATGGGACACTGCGCATCAACCAGGATCCGGTGCAATGGAAGGATCTGCACGGCCGGCTCGCGGAAATTTTCAGGTTGCGGGACAGCCGCGTAGCTTATGTCCGCGGTGACGGCGCCCTCGAGTTTGGCGCGATCGCCCGGGCAATCGATGTAATGCGAGGCTCAGGAATTACGACGGTAGGCCTGATGACTCCGGAACTCGCAAACGCGCGGTAAATAGTGTAGATTTGCCCCTCGCAGGGCGGACGTGAATCCTAGCAGGGATGGATGCCTTCGATGACTGATGCATCAGTATGTATTGCTCGCCGGACCGCTTCTCTGGCAGCGTTGTTGACCCTCGTCTTCGCCGTCTCGGGCTGCAACAAGCTCAAGGCCCGCGATCTCCTGAACAAGGGCGTCGTCGCTTTCAAGGCGGGCCAATCGGACGCCGCCATTGAGGACTTCAAGCGCGCTTCAGAGCTTGATCCGAACTTGATGACAGCTCGTCTCTACCTGGCCACCGCCTACGCCAGTCTGTACATCCCCGGCGCGCCTTCGGCGGAGAATAAGGCCCGTGGCGACCAAGCCATCAAGGAATTCCAGGATATCCTGCAGCTTGATACCAATAATCTGACCGCTATCGACGGCATCGGCTCGCTTCTCTTCCAGATGGCTGGCACCCCGCCTATTAACGATAAAGGTTTCGAAGATTCGAAGACCTACCATGAGCGTCACATTCAGATTAAGCCCGATGATCCCGAACCGTATTATTGGATGGGCGTGATCGACTGGACCCTGGCATGGCGTGGCAATGGCGAAATGCGTCTGGACTATAACAAGAACAATATCCGGAAGCAGGTGAAAGACACTGATCCGCTCCCCGCTTCTGTCCGCACGGAATACGCTGCAAAGTATTCCTCTCTTGTGGAGGAGGGGATCACTGATCTGCAAAAGGCCATCTCGCTGCGGCCGGACTATGACGACGCTATGGCCTATCTCAGCCTTCTCTATCGCCGGAAAGCCGACATGGTGGAAAGCGCCGATGAGCGCGCTTCCTTGGAAAAGCAAGCGGACGACCTTCTGGATAAGATCAAGGAAATCAAGCAGAAACGTTTGGAGCAACAGCAACAAACACCCTGAGTGGTCCAATCGGCTCCGCGGTTACGAATCGATTTTCTAAAGATTTGAGTTAGAAATTAGGATAGGAAAAGGAGGCTCCCGCGGGCGTCCTTTTTATTTTCCTGCGCGCTTCCGCTGCGTGGCGGGCTCCGGCTCGCGCTCTGCCATGTTTCGGGCTACACTAGGATATGCCGTTGCCTAGCAATGTCCCGTTGAGCTTTCAACGAGACCGCGCCGCCCGCCAGATCGAGGCCCGCTTCGAGGAGCTCCTCGAAAAACTCCGCAAGAACCGTCCTTCCGAAGATCCCTGGGTAGTTCGCCGTGCCTACGAAATCGCTTCCGAGCGCCATCGCGATCAGTTCCGCAGCTCGGGCGATCCCTACATTTCTCATCTTCTCGAAGTAGCACACATTCTCGCGGACATGCGCATGGACGCCACCACGCTCACCGCCGCCCTTCTTCACGATGCCATCGAAGACACGGAATACCCCGTCGCGCGCATTGAAGAGCGTTTCGGACCAGACGTCGCCCGCCTCGTCGAAGGCGTCACAAAAATCAGCCGGCTGAATATGACCGCTCCGGAGACCCGTCAGGCGGAAAACGTCCGCAAAATGCTTCTAGCGATGGTCAACGATGTGCGCGTCGTCCTCGTCAAACTGGCCGACCGCCTCCACAACATGCGCACGCTGGAGTACCTCTCTCAAGAAAAGCAGCAGCGCATTTCACGCGAAACCCTGGACATCTATGCTCCCATCGCGCACCGGCTCGGGATGGGCGTTATTCGCGGCGAACTCGAGGATTTGGCCTTCCGTTTTCTCGAGCCGGAAGCTTTTCTCGCGCTCCAAAAGGAAGTCACGGATAAGAGCCCCGTGCACCAGCGGTTTTTGGACGAGGTTCAGGGCACGATTCGCACGAAGCTCGTTGAGAGCGGCATCCCGGCGGAGTTGGAAGCCCGCGTTAAGAGCCTTTATTCGCTGCACGGCAAAATCCTTCGGCAGCAGAGCACTCTCGAGCAGGTGTACGACCTGCTTGCCGTCCGCGTCATCACGGATACGGAGCGAAATTGTTATGCCGCCCTCGGCGTAATGCATCACATCTGGCGCCCTGTTCCGGGCCGGTTTAAAGATTACATCGCCATGCCGCGCCCAAACCTGTATCAGTCCTTGCACACCACCGTTTTGCACGGCGGCCAGCCCTATGAGGTGCAGATCCGCACGCAGGAAATGCACCGCATCGCGGAAGAAGGCGTCGCCGCCCATTGGAAATACAAAGGCGGCCAGCCCGTTTCCGGTGATGACGACCAGCGCATCGCCTGGATGCGGCAGCTTATCGAATGGTCGCAAGAGCTGCAGGAACCCGGTGAATTTCTTTCCACGCTGAAAGTGGATCTGGCGCCCGTCGAGGTCTACGCGTTCACTCCCAAAGGGCGCGTTCTGGAAATGCCGCGCGGAGCGACCCCCGTCGACTTTGCCTATTCCGTGCACACGGAAGTCGGCCACCAATGCGTGGGCGCAAAAGTGAACGGCCAGATGGTGTCGCTGCGCCATGAAATTGTGAGTGGCGACGTAGTTGAAATTCTGACGCAGAAGAATCACACGCCGAGCCGGGACTGGCTCAGCTTCGTCAAGTCCTCGCATGCGCGCAGCAAGATCCGCCAATGGATCAATCTCCACGAGCGCGAAGAAGCCACGGACATGGGAAAGAAGTTGCTCGAGAAAGAATCCAGACACTTCGGCCGCGGCCTGAAGAAAATTCCCCAGGCGGATTGGGACAAGTTGATTGCCGACTACGGTCTCTCGAAGGTCGAGGACATCTATGCGGCAGTCGGTTTTGGCAAATACTCCGCCCGGCAAGTGCTCTCGCGTTTGCTTGGGGAACCGGATAAGCCCACGGAGCCGGAAGCGGAAGATTCCAAGCCGACCCTGGTCAAAACCGTTAAACGCATGCTCGGGTTCGGAGAAGCCCCTCTAATCGTCAAGGGACACGACGACCTGCTCGTTTACCGCGCGAAATGCTGCAATCCGATTCCCGGCGACGATATTGTCGGCTACATCACGCGCGGCCGGGGAGTCGCAGTCCACACGCGCGCCTGCCCGAACGTTCAGAACCTCATGTATCAAACCGAACGCCGCATTGCCGTCGAGTGGGGAAGCGGGACGGCCGCGACCTTTCCTGTCCAGCTTTCCATCCGCGGGAAGGACCGTGCCGGTCTGCTCGCGGAAATCACCGCCGTCATCAGCGGAGCGGGTTCCAATATCCAAAGTCTGGAAAGCCGCCCCGACCGCCAGAATGCCCGCATCGAAGCCAGCCTTGAAATCGTCGACCGTCGCCAGCTTGAAACCATTCTCGTCAACATCCGAAAAGTCTCCGGTGTCTTCGGAGTCGAACGCGTCTACCAGGTTTAATTCTCACTTGCCCTTTTGCAACGCGGACCTTGCCAGTCACCTCAAGTATTCCATCCCTCAAGAAACTCCGAGGCATCTCATACCCTAAGACGTTTCAAGCGCGGGGCCTGCCTCGCCCGCGTAAGCTAACTCCAACCCTTCTCCTTGGTGTTGTCATTTCCGCGTAACGGAAGTCCCCGAGGAAAACCCGAACCTGTACTTTCTGCCGGGTATCACCCAAGCACACTCCCTCGTTTCGCTCTTCCCCTCCCCTACAATGGGACTATGCGGTATCCACGATTGCTTCTCGGCGTGTGTGTCGTACTGGCGGCGGGTTGTCACCAGCACCCTCTCACGGACTACCGTCCGTTGGACCAGGCCGGGATGTGGTCCAGCGATGTGGAGCAACTCAAAGGGCTCAATGTCTCGGACCAGGAAATCGCCCAGGTCTTGAAGCTCAAGCACGCAGGAATCAGCGATGACACTTGCGTCGAACTGGTCAGCACCGCGCACGTTCGCAAGAATCTCTTCACCAGCGCCGAATCTGCGGCGAACTTGGCTGGGGCTGGATTCACCGAACCACAAATCCTCGAGATTGCGCGCGCCGGCCAATTAGACGCCATCAGCATTGATGCCGTAACCCTTAAGCTTATCGGCCTCTCCGATTCAACCGTGCAGCTCATTCTTCAGCGCCATTTGACCGGCCAGCCGATCATGGCCAGCGCCGAAATCTCGGAGCTTAAGAACACTGGTTTGACGGAACGCCAAATCCTCGAACGCATCAATTCCGGAATGACCGACGAACAGGCT
This sequence comes from uncultured Acidobacteriota bacterium, assembly GCA_963718945.1. Classification (GTDB taxonomy): domain Bacteria; phylum Acidobacteriota; class Terriglobia; order Acidiferrales; family UBA7541; genus Acidiferrum. The sequence goes on from CAVRAJ010000011.1 coordinate 86,631, forward strand.
AAAAAAGAAATTCACGCCCGCGAGCGGTCCCGCGATCACGCCAACACTTCCTTCGTCCGCGTCCGTGGCCGCAAACCGCGCTGAACCACGGGTTTTCTCGATACCTCTGAGCGCCATTCTTCGCTTTTGCTTCTTCCGATTTCCCTCGCTACAATCGATTCGCCTTGGCGTTACGGCCTAATCTTCGCCTGCTTTTTTGTCCGCTTCTCATCGCGGCAGGTTTTTGGATTTCCTCTTGCGCCGCCGCGCTTGGTCCGGGCTACTCCATAGAGAAACAGGAAATTCGCGTCCAGTTTGACCCCGCACCGGTTCCGCGTATTCGCATCGACTCGGACTACCAGCTTCGCAACACGGGTAACCAGCCCCTTTCCGCCCTGGAGTTGCGCTTGCCAGGACACCGCCGATTTCTCATTGCCGACTCGCGAGCCACGTGGGACGGTGCTTCCCTCGCCGGGCAAAGCGTGCCGGCGATTCCACGGAACACTTTTCTTGCGCTCCCGCAAACCTGGAAAGTCGGAGAGCGGCACACTCTACATCTCTTCGCTGAATTTCAAACTCCCGCTACGGGCGAGGCCGGTTTCACTTTTGCCTCCGATGCATTCTTCCTGCCTTCTCAAGGCTGGGCGCCGGAGCTCCTCCCTCCGCATGGCTTCGCTGCCACCGGAGGATTGCCTCCCACGCAGTGGCGTTTGCAGGTAAGCGTTCCCGATGGATTTCTCGTTCACACTAGCGGCCGCTCCGCAAAGACGTTTCGCCACGGCCGCGAAATCACCGTGCAGTCCGTGCAACATCCCGAGGATCGCTATCCGTTTGTCGTAGCGGGCCTCTATAAACAAACTCTTCTGGACACGGCTGCGGGCAAGGTTCTTGTTTGGACGCGTGCGACTGAGGCGGCCGCACGTTTGCAGCAATCCGCGGATGCTCTGGTTCTAGCCATCGGGGCTTACGACGCAACCTTCGGCGCCCGAAGCCGGAATGCGCAGCCGCTGTGGGTCGTGGAATGCCCCATGGCGCACGGCTGTTTTACGGCCAGCGCTTCCTCTTACGGTACTCTCTTGAATGCGGAGCCGCGGGCCGTTTCCTCCGAGCTCGCTTCCGCGGACACCTTGATGATTGATTTTAGCGGCGGACTGCCCAGGCTCGCCGCAGCCGCACCCGCGTTGGCCGCCAGTTGGCTGGGTTACGGCCAAAACCCCGCCTTCTATGAACAGCAGCCTCCGCTTTCAGCGCTCCCTGCTTTCGCCTCCTCTCTTGGACAAGAAGCCATCGAAGGGCCTTCCTCTCGCACCGAGACAATCCGCCGCGCCTTGCGTATGATTCCCAGGAGCGCCGTTGCGCGTAAAGCGGAAGAGGAAAGCGTCGTGCGCGCAAAAAGCTTTCTTTTCTTTTTTGCGCTTCAGGATCGCTACGGGCGGGATATCTTCCGCCGGGCCATCGACCACATGCTCTCCGCTCGTCAAGGACGCGGCTTCAACCTGGACGATTTAATCGCTGCGTTTGAGGAGGAAACTCATCAAAACGTCGCGGAGTTCGAGCGTTTGTGGATGAAGCGGCCCGGAGTTCCCGATGAGTTTCGCGCGCGCTACGAGGATTCTTCCGCTTCCGGTACCACTACTTCCAAGGAGACCATGCCATGAGAGAGATTGTTCTGACAGATCGCGGTCCAAAACCCATCGGCCCTTATTCTCAGGCCGTCAAGGTCAACGGACTTCTTTTCGTTTCCGGACAGGTTTCCATCGATCCCAAGACCAATGAGTTTGTTCCCGGCGATATTCGCCAGCAAACGGAACGCACCCTTGAAAACATGAAAGGCATTGTCGAAGCCGCGGGAAGCAAGCTGGGCCACGTCATCAAGACGACGGTGTTTCTAAAAAACATGGGCGATTTCGCCGCGATGAACGAAATTTATGCGCGCTACTTTTCCGCCGCTCCGCCGGCGCGCTCGACCGTGGAGGTCGCGCGTCTGCCCAAGGACGCCCTCATTGAAATGGAAGTTATCGCGACGATTTGAGCCCTTCAGGAATTCGAATTACGGTCGGTCAGGACTTTCCAAGGCCTCTTGAACCGCAAGGAAGGTCACTATAGCGACCGCCGCGGTCGCGTACCACACAAACTTGCTCGAGCCTGCGCTGATCGGCGGCCGGCCATTTCCTCTCCCGCCCGCTCCCTGCGTCGGAGGCTGGCTCTGCGCTTCTTCCTTCGGGGAAGGATCCAAAACAATGCGATACGCGCTTCCCTCAGGTATCACGCGCGAATCGTCACCCACAGTGATCGTCAGCGCCCCTCGCACGCATTTCACCAGCAATTGCTTTTCGCTCAACACGGTCACTTGTCCGATGGTTGGTGTGTCGGACTGTGGTCTGATTACGGCCGTCGAAACACTGAGTGCAAACGCTTTTGCGCCGGACGTCGAGAAGGTCGCCGATCCTCGCAGCAGCGTTGCCTGCGGCATTCCGCCTTCTTCGCTGACCGTGGCCGCTGAAGACGCGGAAAGTTGAAAACGCGCAGCCCCAGCACGCAACTGTACGCTGCCGGCATCCCCGGTGCTTAGGTTGTCTCCAGCAAAGATTGTTGTACCGACCGCTGCGCCCGTTCCGCTGACACTTGCACGGTCCGATGCCACCACCGTGCCCAGCGCGCTTGTGGAAGCGCCCCACGCCGGTGCCATCAGAAAACAAGATGCCAGAAACGCAGCAACAATTTCGCGCGAACGCGCCATTGAAGCCTCCAAGAGGGCTACTCGAAGAATACTCACCCTCTCTCCCTGCGTCAACATGCAATCGGCCATCGAAGTTAAATATATCCCCCTCCAACCAACTGCCTCCTCTGGCTGTGGGAAGCTTCCGCTGCTACAATGCAAGTCAACACATGGCTGACTGGAAACAGATCACCGCCCGCATTCGTCGGGCCCGCACCGGCAAAGACCCCGTCGGGCAGCTTTCCAATTTGTATGAAAAAACGCGCGACGCCATGGTCGCATTTGAGCTGGCTCGCTATTTCGAAACCGCCGGACAAAATCCGGAAGCCGCCAAATGGTACCTCGCTGCTGCGGACCGTTTTCGCAGGGCTGATTGGAAAATCAAAGCGCAAGAAGCCGCCGTCAGACTTGGCGCGGAAACACAGCCAGCTGATCCATCTCAATCTCAATTGTCCGGCGATTTTCAGTTGTCGCCGCCTCCTGCTGTGGCTCCTGCCCCGCCGGCATCCGATACAGACAGCGCCGCCGCCGAGTCTTCGACATCTCCCGTTGAACTCGAGACCTCGGATTCCTCTGCGAATCCCGGCGACGAATCCGCCGAATCACCAGATAAAAAAAGGCGCCGTCGCGGCCGTCGCGGTGGCCGCAACCGCCGCAAGGCCCCCCCACTCAAGGGTTCCCTATCCACGTCCGCTGTTTCCGAACCCGCATCTCCGGTGAAAGGTTTGCCGCCTAGAGTTTTTGATGAACCTGCGGAGCCAAGACCTCCGCGAACTACCGATAGCCGGCCCATTCCCGCGCTTCCCGTGGAACCGATTGGCGATCCCAGTGGCGCGAGCTTACGCGGCCGTTCGGGCGATCCCGGCCTGTCTTCCAGATTGTCTCTTCTCGAAATGCAGCTGCGCCGCTTGTTGACCTGTTCTCCAGTAAAGCTCCACGAAGCGGATCACGCGCCCGTGGGTCCAGGCGTTTTTGTTCTCACCGATTCCGATCTCACCAGCTACTACTATGTTGAAGCCTGCCAGACTCTTCGCATCGCTGTCGGAAATCTTTTACGCGGTGGCACAAGCCGGCGCGGCGCCGATTCCATCAAGCCGCAGCTTGCGGAGCATCTCGGCATACCAGAATCTCGCGTCACTAAGTATCTCGCCGATCACTGTGTTGTCCGATGGCTTCAGCTTGATGAAGGCGCCTCGCACTTCGCCCATTTTGTGATAGCTGTCATTCGCCCTACGCTCAACGAGTAACCTTCTCATAGTGCTTTGGGCGCATACACGTTTTCCTAATCGAAGCACTCCATTTCCCTAAACGTCCAAACTTCTAGGCCATTCGCCCTAGAAGTAACCCCCCTCTCACCCCTCCTGGATTACCGCTCGCTGCCCCCAGCTACCGTTCACCCCCCGTTTTTGACCGTTCAATGCTTCCTTCTGGCATCCCCCCCCATTTATCGTCAAACTATAGGGGTACAAAGACTTATTGGACGTACCCATGGAGAATGGTACGGTAATGGGGGCCCTGGGGGCCGTTAGGGGCTCGGTTTTCATCCAATTTAGTGGACACTTGGGCTTCATTTTTTGAAAGCGAGGGTAGAGCTTTATGCCGAATCGTGTGGGGACGCAGATCCTGAGAACGTTCGACTGGGCGCTGTGCAAAACCGCTGCGGCCACTTTCAACAGCATTCAGCATTTCAACAAACGCAATCCGAATCCTTCCGTCACTCCGCAGTGGTCAGATAAGCCGCTGCTCAAGTCCTGGGAAAAGACCAAGCCCACGCTTGGCTTCCCGCGGCAGACCGATTCTCTCTGCCCCGCATGCGTCAAAGAGGCACGCGAGGCGATCATCGCCGGCAAAAAAGACTGGCGCGATCTGATGAGCGAGAAGGTCGGCGAGATCAAAGCGCAGATCATCGAGCGCGACAACCAGATTTGGATGGTCAAGGACTGCCCCATCCACGGCCACTATGAAGACATGATGGCCATCGATGCCAAGTTCCTCGACTGGATCGAAAAGCAGTTTCCCGGTCGTGACATTCCCGCGCACAATGACGAAGATCTCCACAAGCACGGCACTTCGACCGTTCGCTACGGCCGCGGCTCCGTTCTTACCGTCGACCTCACCAACCGCTGCAACATGATGTGCGATCCCTGCTTCATGGATGCCAACCAGGTTGGTTATGTCCACGAACTCGGCTGGGATGAAGTTAAGGAAATCCTGGACAACGCGCTCAAGATCAAGCCGCGCCGGCAGATGTCCGTGCAGTTCTCCGGCGGCGAACCGACGATGAGCCCGCTCTTCCTCGACGCCGTCGCTTACGCCCGTAAGATCGGCTACAACAGCGTGCAAGCCGCGACCAACGGCATCGAATTCGCCAAGAGCAAGGAATTCTCAAAGAAGGCTTTCGACGCCGGTATGCGCTACGCCTATCTGCAATTCGACGGCATCGGCAACGACGCCAACAGCCATCGCCAAATCGGCAATCTCTTTGACGTGAAACTCCGCGCCATCGAGAACATGCACGAAGCCGGCATCGAAATCGTTCTCGTCGTCACCATCGTCAACAACGTGAACAACGATCAGGTCGGTTCCGTGGTGAAGTTTGCGATGGAAAATCCCAAGAAAATCGCTTTCGTCAGCTTCCAGCCGGTTTCTTTCACTGGCCGCGATGAAGACATCACACCGGAGCGCCGCCTCCGCCAGCGCTACACCTTGTCGCATCTTGCGAAGGACGTTAGCGCACAAGTCGGCAAAGTCGAGCCCACGCGAGACTGGTTCCCCATCTCTTTTATCAGCACCTTCGCCGGATTCGCGGACATGGTCAAGGGCACCGAATCCACCTGGGGCTCGCTCTCTTGCGGCTGCCACCCGAATTGCGGCGTTGGCACCGCCATGATGATCAACAAAGAAACGAAGGAATGGGCGCCCGTTCCGCGCTTCCTCGATGCCGTCCAGCTCACCAAGGACGTCACCGCCATCACCGACGCGGCTCGCGGCAAGAAGTTCTCGAACTTCATGATGGCTATGGCCCTCCTGAAAAACTATCATCCGTTCCGCGGACCCAAGGGTCTCACCCTCAGCGCGCTTTTCAAGAAATTCGACAAAACGTGGGCGCTCACAAAGAAGTCGACCGTGAAGTACGGCCGCACTTCTCCGGATCGTAAGATTGACGACGCCATGAAGCGCCGCCAAGATCCTTGGAACTTCCTCTTCATCGCTGGCATGTGGTTCCAGGATCTTTTTAACTACGACTTCCGCCGCACCGAAATGTGCATCATCCCCTACGCCACGCAGCAAGGCGAAATTTCCTTCTGCGCCTACAACACAGGCGTAGGCTGGCGCCAGATCATCGAAAACATGCACAAGAACGCGACGGTGGCCGAGTGGTACAAGAACCACGGCAAACACGAAATCTACGCCAAGGGCAAGAGCGTCAATCTCCAGAGCTTCGAGCACTCGCTCAAGATCGACGCCGATGACGCCGCCCGCGTCCGCCACCTCGAACACGACATTCCGCAAACCGCCGCGGAAGAAGATCGCGCCCGCCGCAAGAAGGCGTTCGAAGAACAAGCCAAAGTCCGCGCCATCTACGAAGAACTCGTTCTCAAGAAGCCTCAGCCGACGGTAGTTCAAATCGGCACGGTTTCCGACATCGCCAAAGCCACGCCAGCCAATTTTGCCAACGCCGGCAAGCCCGTCACCATCGCTCCGGCCAACGGTAATGGCAACGGCCACTCGAACGGCAATGGCGCCGCCGCTGAAAAAGCCACCGAAGCCGTAGCCGGCGACTAAACGCCTCGTAGGGGCACGGCATGCCGTGCCCGTCTTGGCATCAAGTATCCTGTCCACTCCGCAGTTTGTATCTGGCTCCGGTCATCCGGAGCCAGACGCATTTAGAAAGGAATTTTCCCGATGAACAACCTCTCCGGCCGCGTCGCCCTAGTCACCGGCGCAAGCCGCGGCATCGGCAAAGCCATCGCGATTGCCCTCGCTGAGGCTGGCGCAGACGTCGCCGTCAACTATCGCGTCCAAGCCGAAGCCGCCGAAGCCGTCTGTCAAACTATCCGCGCCACTGGCCGCAAGTGCGTTGCCGTCCAAGCCGACGTCTCCCTCTCCGCCGACGTCGAGCGCCTCCTCTCCACAACCGAAACGCAACTAGGCCCCGTCGCCATCCTGGTCAACAACGCCGGCATCGGCAAAATGATTCCGCCCGACCAAGTCACCGAAGAAATCTGGAACGAGTTCCTCCGCGTCAACCTAACCTCCGTCTTTCTCGTCACCCAGCGCGTCCTCCCCGCCATGCGCGCCGCCCGCTGGGGACGCATCGTTAATCTCTCGTCCGTCGCAGCGCAATACGGCGGCGTCATCGGCCCGCACTACGCCGCCACCAAAGCCGGAATCCTCGGCCTAACCCGTTCCTACGCCTCGCAATTTGCCAAAGAGGGCATCACAGCCAACGCCATCGCCCCCGCCCTCATCGAAACCGACATGATCGCCGGCCTCCCCAAAGACATAGCCGCCCGCATTCCCGTCGGCAAAATTGGCGCCCCCGACGAAGTCGGCCGCATCGCCGTAATGCTTGCGGAAAGCTCCTACATCACCGGCCAAACCATCAACCCCAACGGCGGCCTCTACATGACTTGATCCCGCTCGGCCCATCACGTCTCCGTATTCCCGTCCAAGAGGAATATGCCTTTTGCCCCAGACTATAAAATTGACGCCCCAAAAAGCCGGCGCTAGACTCTTTATATGGCTAGAATTGCTTTTCGTGAAGCGACAACACAGCGGCTGTCATCTCGTTCTTACCGGTTTACGGTTATTTTTCAGCCCCTTGCTGGTGAGATTCAATCTGCGAAGGGCAATGGCCAGGCGCATTCCCGGAGACGGCCAAAAAACTCCGTCGAGCGAGGTTTTCAGGTAACTGTCCCGCTGCTGCCTGGTCTAATCACTTACGGTCGCACGCTCGGGGAAGCCCGTGAAATGGCCGCTGACGCCATCCGCGTTCATCTGGAGGGCCTCCGCAAGGACGGCGAGCCCGTCCCCGACGAAACGACAACTCGGACGGAAAAGCTTCGCATAGCTATCAGTGCTTGAATGCCGCCGCGCTTGCCCGTTTTGAAGCCACGGGAGGTTTTGCGTGCTTTGCTGAGAGCTGGCTTTGAGATTCATCATCAAGCGGGAAGTCACGCGCAATTACGTCATCAGCAAAAGCCGCATTTGCGAGTGACAGTTCCAAGGCACGATCGGTTCGATCTCCCATTGTCTGTTTTGAAGAGTCTTCTCAGGCAAGCGGAACTGACAGTGGAAGAATTTCTCGATCTTTTGTAAGAGACTCGTTAAGAAAGAAACTTAATTATGCCCATCTACGAATACGTTTGCGACGACTGCCAAGCGCAGTTTGAAAAAATCGTCATCAACAAGCAGGAAGTGATCGCCTGCCCCAAGTGCGCCAGCAAGAAAGCCACCATCCAAATCTCTGTCTTCGCGACAACCGGTTCCGGCGGTTCCTCGTCTCCTTCCGGCAGTTCTTCCGGTGGTGGCGGAGGCTGCTGCGGCGGCGGTTGCGGCTGCCACTAGTTGTAGTGGCGGGTCTTTAGACCCGTTCTTTCTTTGTTTTGTCGTCGTCATGCCATTTCACCGAAAGAACACCCGGCTAGCTCCCGAAGACTACCTTGGCCAGCAAACCTATTTCGTCACGGTCTGTTGTGACCGCCGCGCGCCGCATCTCTCTGACGCTAATCATGCCAAACATGCCCTCCATCTCCTTCTCGAATGCGCCGCCGCCCACTCTTTTCGCCTCCACGCGTATTGCTTCATGCCGGATCACGTTCACATCCTTGCGGAGGGAATCCATGACCGCTCCGATCTCCGCGAATTTATCCGTCTTTTCAAGCAGCGCACTGCCTTTGAATTCCAGAAATCCCAGGGCCGCCGCCTTTGGGAAGCAAGCTACTACGATCACATTCTTCGTCCGTCCGATTCAATTGAAGAAGTCGCTGCCTATATCTGGTGGAATCCCGTTTCGCAAGAATCGCCGTACTCAGCCTTTTGAGTTTTCATTTTCAGGATCGCAGACCATCGATTGGATGAAACGATCTCTCTTCGGCACTGCTTGGTGCGCGCCCTGGAAACGAAAAGCACCAGCCTAAAGGGCTGGCCACTAACAACACCAAAGCCTCACCCGCCGTTGTAGTGGCGGGTCTTCAGACCCCTTCTTTTTCTCACTTTTGATTTTTGCCACACAACAATCCTTTTGATACATTGGCACTTCGTCCCCATGTCCATCACCACCGCCGAACAACTCGAAAAACTTCGCGCCTGCGGCCAAATCGTCGCCAAAGCTCTCCGCGCCATGACCGTCGCCGTCCGTCCCGGCGTGACTACCGCCGAACTCTCCGAAATCGGCTCGCGCATCCTAGCTGAAAACGGCGCCCAATCCTCCCCTCCGCTCATCTACAAGTTCCCCGGCGACGTCTGCATCAGCGTCAACGACGAAGTCGTCCACGGCATCCCCGGGCCACGCACCATCCAACCCGGCGATCTCGTCAAGCTCGATCTCACCGCGGTAAAGGACGGCTACCACACCGATTCCGCCGTCACCATCCAAGTCCCGCCCGCGCAAGAAAAGTCCCGCGAGCTGGCCCACTGCGCCGAACGCGCCTTTCGCCAGGCTCTCACTGCCGCCCGCCCCGGCAATCGCACCAAAGACATTGGCCGCGCCGTCGAGCGCGAAGTCCGCCGCCGCGGTTTCCATGTCGTCCGCGAACTAGGCGGCCACGGCGTCGGCCGCACGATTCACGAAGAGCCCAGCGTGCCCAATTACGCCGATCCCGGCGCCCGCCGTCTCCTCACCGAAGGCCTCGTCATCACCATCGAACCGATCATCGCCGCAGGCACCGGCCGCGTCTCTCTCGACCGCGATGGCTGGACCGTACGCACCGCCGACGGCAGCCTTTCCGCCCACTACGAGCACACTATCGTCATCACCAAGCGCGACCCCATCCTCCTAACTGCCCCCTAGCCTCAAACATCCAACGCCATGTTCCCTAGCCACTCCTCGCTCTTATTCTTCATCAGCGCCGCTGTCATTCTTCTCGCCATCCCCGGCCCTGCCGTCCTCTACATCGTTGGCCGCAGTATAGGTCAGGGCCGCAATGCCGGGTTTGTCTCCGCGCTCGGCATCGGCGTGGGCACTCTCATCCACACGGCCGCTGCGGCAGTAGGCCTCTCCGCACTGCTGGTCTCTTCGGCCACTGCTTTCACCGTGGTCAAGTACCTCGGCGCTGCTTATCTTGTTTTTCTCGGCATCCAACGCATTCGCAGCAAAGAATCGCTTGCTGCTTCTCCTACGGCGGCGCACGCCACTCTCGCACGTGTTTTCGGCCAGGGCATCCTCGTCAACGTTCTTAACCCCAAGACCGCTCTTTTCTTCTTCGCCTTTCTCCCGCAGTTCATCGACCCATCTCGGGGCCATGTCGCCGTGCAGATCCTCTCTCTGGGCATTCTCTTCGCCTGTATGGGCACGGCCAGCGATTCCATCTGGGCGTTTTTCTCAAGCAGTGTTGCTGGCTGGCTGCGCGGCAATCCGCGTTGGATGCGCAACGAACGCTACGTAAGTGGCGGCATCCTCATTTCCCTAGGCCTCGCCACCGCCTTCGCCGGCCATTCCGCCCAAAAGTAGCCGGTCGTGCGAAATCACGCGGCAGAAATCCAGCGCACGAGTATCCAAATATACAGAATTATTATTCTCGCAACGCCCGCGCAGGATCGGTTCGCGTCGCCCGCCACGCCGGCAAAAAACACGCTGCCAGCGCCGCCATCGTCATAACCGCGAACGCGGCCCCGAACGCAACCGGGTCGCGCGGGCTAACCTGGTACAGCAAGTTCCCAAGCAATCGCGTCAATCCCAGCGCCACCACCGCGCCAAGCAACACGCCGCCCCCCACCAGCGCCAATCCGCGCGACATCACTAGCCGCCACACATTCGAAACATCCGCGCCCAGCGCCATTCGTAGCCCCAGCTCCCGCGTGCTCTGCGATACCGCGTATGACATCACCCCGTACAGTCCGATGGCAGCGAGCAGCAAAGCCAAGCCTCCCAGAACTCCAACCAAAGTTACGGCCACCATTTGCGGGGATGTCGAACGATCCACCTGCTCTTGCAATGTGATCATCTCGTATGGCGCAAGGTTCCCATCCAACGCATGTACTTCCCGCGCCACAGCCCGCGCCATCGTTTCCGGGTTCAGCGGCGTTCGGATGTATACCCCTGCTCCGGCAGAAAAATTCTGCCGCCGCGGCACGTAAAAAAATGGCTTCGGCGTCTCACGAACGCTTTCGTACTTCGAATTTTTTGCCACGCCGACCACGCGCATCCACCGGCCCTTCACTTGGACCCGCTCGCCAATCGGATCTTTTCCGCGCAAATACTGCGACGCCATCGTTTCATTCACCACGGCCACCAGCGCGGCTTTCTCATCGTCCGCGCGCGTGAACTCACGCCCGGACACCAGCGGAATCCCCATGGTTACGAAATAATCCGGCCCCACTTCGTTGTATTGAACGGTTGGTTGCTCTTCTGGCGGCGGTAGATAACCATCCACGGCAATCGGCGTCGAAGAAAAACTTCCATAGCTCAGCGGCGCCATTCGTGCGAACGCTGCCGACTCGACGCCCGGCAGCGTCCTCAGGCGATCGATCAGCTCGTCTTGGAAATTCCGGGCGCGCTGCGCATCATACCCCGCCGATACCAAATCGACGGCAGTGAACAGCACTCCGTGGGTCGAAAAACCGGGGCTGGTGGTGCGAATTTTCTGCAGGCTTTGCAGCAGCAGCCCTGCTCCCACCAGCAATACGAAACTCAGCGACACCTGCAACACAACTAAACCCGAACGAACCCATGCTCTCCGACGGCTTCCCACGACACCCGCCGAATCCGCTTTCAGCGCGGTCGCAAGATCAATCTTGCCGCTCTGCATCGCCGGAACCAGACCCACCACCAATGTGGCGATCAGGCAAACGCCAGCGCTCGCCGCCAGCACGCGCCAATCAATCTCGCCCGGCAGATGCATCGCCACGCCGGCCCGCGCTGGGAACAGCAGCACCAGCGCATGCCGGCACCACTGCGCGACAAGCAGCCCACCGGCTGCCCCAAACGCCGAAAGGATCACGCCTTCCGTCAGAAGTTGCTTCAGCAGCCGCCCGCGGCTCGCCCCGATCGCCAGCCGCACCGTCATTTCATGTCGCCGCGCGAAGGACCTCACCAGCAGCAGATTACCGACATTAGCGCACGCAATGAGCAACACAAAAAACACCACGGCAAGCATGATCTCCAGCGTCGGCAGCAGAGTGCCCGCGTTATTGAATGGTGTCTGCCATAGTGGCCACAGTTGCATGCTTCGCCCGCGGTTCGTATCCGGATAATCGGCCTCCAGCCGTTTCGCCACCGCCGAAGTCTCCTCCTGCGCCTGCTCGCGAGTTACGCCCGGCTTCAGCCGCGCATACGCTTCAATCCACCGTGCTCCGCGATCCTCCAGTTTGTATCCGCCTGCTTCAAAAATGTCCTCCATCGACACCGGGACCCAGAACTGCATCCCCCAGCCCACAAACGTCCCATAAAATCCCTCTGGCGCCACTCCCACGATCGTATGCACCACACCATTGAGCCGTTGCGTTTTCCCGATGATTTGCCGATCGCCTTTGAATCGTCCTTGCCATAGCTGGTAGCTGATCACCGTCACGGGATGCGCGCCGCGCCCTGTGTTTTCGTCCGGCTCGAATCCGCGCCCAAGAATCGGGCGGACACCAACGGCATCAAAATAGTTCGCCGATACGATGCTTCCCACGGTTCGCTCCGCCCGGTCGCCAATGCTCAGCGTCGTCCCCGTGATTTTGCTCACAAAAAGAGTGTCAAAAAGCGTGCAATTCTTCTGCAAATCCAGGAAGTCCGGCCACGACAGCGCCGTGGCTCCCGTTTCGCCGCGCGCCGTTCCCGAAAGAGCCAGCAATCGCTCCTGGTGGCTGACCGCCGGATAGGGACGAAACAGAATCCCTTCCACCCAGCTGAACACCGCCGCATTCGCGCCAATTCCCAAAGTGAGACACAGAATCGCCAGGACGGAAAAGCCGGGGCTCCGCCGCAGCATCCGCAAGCCGAACCGCAGGTCTTGCAGCGTTGTCTCAATCATGGGCAGCCCTCTCGCGTCGCGGTAGAGTTCCTTGGTTTGCTCCACCCCGCCAAAACTGCGCCGCGCCTCGCTCCGCGCCTCTTCCTCACTCATTCCCTTGCGCCTGTTCATCTCCGTTGCCATTTCCAGGTGCGAACGCACTTCCGCGTCTAGCTCCCGTTCGAGATGCCTCCGCCGGAAGAGTGCCGCAAGACGCCGCATCAGAGTTTTGCTGAAATCGCGCATAGTCTACTCCGCCGGACTCGCAACCGTTTGCAGCGTGCCTCGATGAATCGGATGTTGGACAATGACAGCTCTCCTTTAGACGGTCAACAGGAGAAAACGCGAGCCTATCACACCCCTGTTGCCCGTCAACAGGAGTTTTCGGCCCGCACGTCTGATCGACTTGCTTGTTACCGGTTCGCGGTATCCAGGCGATTGCCCTCCCTTAGAATCAGCACTTCCAAGACTCCCCGTAAGTGTTGGTTCAAAAGCGCTTACAGAAATGCTAAGTCTTTTGGAATCCGCATTTGCAAAAAATAGGGGGGAGGGATCGACAACATTCAACCAGACCTCCGGTCAGGAGATCTGTCTTAGCTATTTCAAACCAGTGATCAAAGCGTTTTTAGGAATGCAATCAAAGCTTTACGATCCTCCTCCGAGAGCCCTAGTCCGAACGGATGACCCTTCACTGCGAAGGTTTTCGCTCCATAAGGTTTAAAGCCTGTGGGAATGTAATTGTCTTCCACCCGATGAGGATCGAGCCAGTCCTCCAGCGTGGCGCACCAGCCGTCGTGACCGAACATGTTGCGATACCACACACCCTTTAGGGACGGCACCTTATAGTAGCCTGTGCCTCGTCGGGTCTTTAGCGTCAGCGTCGGATCCGTCCCTACGCTGAGCGGCAGGATGTCGTACTTCTTCAGATGTTCTTCAGGTACGTTGAACCCCTCTGCCGGAGTCAACTTGTTGTTGGTATGGAGTGGTGGCGTATGGCACATAACGCAGTTTTCTGTCTGGAAGATTTTCTGTCCGCGTTGGGCGAGCGCATCAAATTTATGGGGGTTCGGCGGCGGATGAAGTGAGTAAACGAACCGTGCCAGCGCATAGAGTTGGTCGTCGCCGTAGCGATCCAGCGTGACAGGCGCAGGCAGCTTCTTAAAATTGGGAAAATCACCAGGAATGAAACCGTCGAAGCTGGCGAGATCGTCGCCGCCCTGGTTGAGCGCCGCGTAGCGCATGAGATCGGCAATCGAGCGTTGCTGTTGGAGTCCCGTTCGATCCAAATATTTGCGGGCTTTTACTCCAATCAGATCTGGTACTTGTGCAGGCGCGAAAGGGCTTGTGCGATTGCGCGCTACCACTCCCGGCGGAATTGCATCGTGTACCCTGGCAATTTCCTCGAGAGCCATGCCGCCGGTTTCAGGTAGCGCTCCAGACTTGATCCATGGGGTCGCATAGAGGGCGTGCTCCAGAAGCTGCGCACGTGAAGTCTTCCCGGAGCGAAGGCAGTCGAATGCAAAATCCCGGTCGAACGGAAAGTTGCCCTGCGCCCCCTTCAAAATGCTTCCATCGGACATAACGCGGGTATGGCATAGACCGCACGCGAGACCGCCCAGCTCAACTTCCCCTTTTTTTCCACAACGTAGCGGAAGAATGGCAAGGTGCCGTCGCCTGCCACGGGCGCATTCGTTTCTTGCAGGTATTTCGAATCGCGAACGTAAAGGTCAGTGGGTTCGGTTCCACCGGTGCCGCCGTAGCCAATCGGTGCGTCAAAGACCAATTCCCCTGCCTTGATCCAGTCCGCTTCCGTTTTCAAAGGCGGCTGATGGCCCTTGTCGTCCCAAACGATTTCCGGCTCCTGTGTCTTCAGCCACTCGATGTAGCCCTTTGGCTCGCGGCCTGGGGCGTAAACGGGATAACTTTTGTAGATCGGCCGAACGGGGAAGCTGTAGTAGTAGGCAGAAGTTGCTTGTTTGGGTGAACCGACGGGGTTCGCCAACGGAACTTCCAGTGTAGCCATTGCCGCATCGTCCCAGGTCTTCGGGGTCGTCTCATTGAGTTCGCCGGGCTTTTCCGCAGGAATCCCTGGAATGGAGTACTTGAGCGTGACAAGCAGGAAAAAAAGAAATGCCGCAAACCGCAGAGCCTTCATCAAATTCCTCCGAAGGGTCCGTTGTGTTTGAATGCTATACGACTGAAAGGGAATCAACAATCACAAGACTTTGTCGGCTGTGGCAATTCAAACCTCCGCTGCGGGTGCAAGCCTATGCGGAAAACAGTGAAGTACCACCCTGTTACCCTCTTCGGCAAACAGGATTTGTCCTCAAGAAGTGGCGGCCCTACTGCGGCCGGGAATAGTGCTGAACTCTGTCAGGAACAGGAATCGCCGCGTCGCCGCGAGGATCGCGCACAGGCTCTCCCGGCGTCCACGCAAACGGCAAAACTCCCGTCCACGCCATACCCTCGTATTCCTTGCCATCATCTACCGCAAAGCCAGTACGTATTTTTGCGGAGGCCTCCACCAGCGGCACGGCAAGAACCATCGTGCCTTTCAGTTCTTGCTCGTTCGGAGGACGCACCGTAGCCCAGCGCCCGCGCAGCACATACTCGACGAAGTCGCGCATCGCCGCGAGTTTCGCTGCCGGGTCCTCGATTGGCTCGGCCTTTCCCATGACTACGACCGACCGGTAATTTACAGAGTGCCCCGTCGCCGTCGGCGAAAAAACAATTCCGTCCAGCAGGGTCACGCTAAGGCAAAACGGTGCTCCGCTTCCCAGCGTCTTCATCAGCCGGCTCGCCGTCGAGCCGTGCAGAAATAGCTTGTCGCCCACGCGCACATAATTTGTCGGCACCACGAACGGCGTTCCATCCACGACGAACCCGACGTGGCACACAAATGCCTGGTCAAGAATGTTGTAAATCGTCTCGCGGTCGTAATTCGCGCGGTCCGGTTTCCGCCGCACTTTCGTTCTATCTGTAGGTGTAAATTGGCTCATTCCAGCAGGCTAACGCCAGGAATGCGAAGCCGCAAGCGCCAATCTGGCTCGCATCCTGGGCACAAAGGATATTAGGCCACCGTCATTTCGAGCGTAGCGAGAAATCTCTCTTCGATTTTTAGCGACCTCTTGGCTATTTCTGAGGTCCGGGTTTTGCCGCCCCGCGGACCACGCGGAACCCGATGTACTCCGGCGCCGGCGTGCAATTGGACTTTGGATCGGCCGGACAATCCGCGCTGCCGCCCATCACTTTGCCTTTGCCGTCGCGCGTCAGAACCCACTCGGCCACATTGCCGCCGAGATCGTAAATCGGCTCTTCGTCGTTTTTGCCTTGGCCATGGAAGCTGCCTACTTCCCTGAGCAGTGGCGCTGTTCCACCCAGCTCCTTAGCTTTTTCGCGCAGCCGCGCCGCATCCTCTGGATTCGGCGCGTACCCCGCCCAGTAATCGAGGGTGTTTTCGCCATCTCGGTTTTCGTACAAGTCTTTGACTTCATCCTCGTACGGTAAGCGCCATGTTTCGTTCGTTAGCTTGCTCAGCCATGTGGCATACCCTTTGGCGTCGTCCAAGCTCACGCCCCCAACTGGACGGTTCAAGTCTGCGCCGAGGGGACGAGGCTTTTTCGAGTACTCGGCGTACTGCGCGTTGGTGACCTCGAAGCGCCCTATTGCAAGACCACTGTGGTCCACGGCCTCGGGTATTGGGAAGAATCTCTCTTGCATTCGCGCATTTCCTTCGGATTTGCGTTCTCCAAACGCGCCGAGCACATTCTTCGCTTTACTCTTCGTGATTGCGTCACCGAGAGGGGAGTCTTTCTTGAAGGCTTCGTTTTCGGGCTTGGCGGTCTTGAAGAAATATTTGTCGAACCACGCGACTTCGTCTTCCACCTTACGGATTTGATGAGTCAGTTTTTGCGGGCCGTGCGGTTCACCAGGGAACACGACGAACTTAACGGGAACCTTGCCGTAATATTCGAGTGCACGGAAAAAAGACCAGCTTTGCGCCGGAGGCACATTGCGGTCCGCGGAACCGTGGAAAATCAAGACCGCCGCTTGCACTTTGTCCATCTTGAAGAATGGCGATTTCTTGATGTATAGCTGCGGATCTTCCATCGGCGATTTGCCGAAATAATACGAATCAAACGAATCGCCGAAATCCACGTTCCCCCAATCGCTGATCCATTCGACGTCGCCCGCCCCGACACTCGCCGCTTTGTAGCGCGCGGGATACGTGGTGATCAAACTGATCGAAAGTATCGAGCCGTTGGACCATCCAAGTGTCGCCACCCTGTCTGGATCCACCAGGCCCTTGGAAATCAAATAATCCACGCCCATATTGATGTCCGGCGTCTCGAGGTCGTAATACTTGCCGCAGCAAATCGATTCCACCCATTTCAGTCCATAGTTCGCGCTGCCATGATAATTGGGCCGCAGCACGAACGCGCCTCGTTGCGTTATCAGATTGACGGGGTAAGCCCAACTGTCGCTCCACGCATCCGAATCCCATCCCGTCGGGCCGCCGTGAATCGCGGTGATCACCGGATATTTTTTCCCGGCTTCGTAATTAGCAGGGTAATAGAGAATGCCTTCGACCTCCTCGTCGAGCGATCCTTTCCAGCGGATCACTTCCGTCCGCGCAAACGCTCTCCCGGTCACGAGCTTTTCATTCAGTTTCGTGACTTGCACCGGCGAATCAATCTTTGTGCCATCGAGCTGCGCACGGTAAATCTGCGGCAGCTTGCTCGCCGTCGAATATTCATAGACGATTGTTTTTCCGTCCTCGCCCAGCACGAAACCTTGAATATTGTTCACGTGCTCGCCGGTGAGCGATTGCCGGTGCCACGTCCACCCTGACGCGGATTTCTCCGCCGTGTACCGTGCCAGCTCCGAATGGCTGCCCGCGGCAAGTTGCGTAACAAATCCGCCTGGCGCGTGCTCGAGACCGAAACCGAAGCCATTTTCCCAATCCGGGGGAACTTCCGTTGCTTTGCCGGATGCCAAATCATAGAAATATGTTTTGAGAATCGTCGCGGTCAGAAACTTCGGATCGGTCGAATACGGCGCCACCGCGTAAAATCCGGATCCGTCCGCCGTCCACTCAAATCCATACGGACGCACACGGCCTTCCGTGAAAATTTGTTTCTCCGTTCCGTCGCTCACATTATGAAGCACGGCAATGGGAGGAACTTTTTGATCGAATTCGTAGTGCAAACTTTTCGCGTGCGAAGCGGCCACGAATTTCCCGTCCTTGGAAACACTCCAGCTCTCGATCCAGTCCGTGTTTGTGGTCAGCCGCGTGATTTTCCTGTCTTTCACTCCGATCTTGAAGAGCCGCACCGGCGGCTCGTGCTCGGCATCGTCTACAATTTCAGAGTCGTCTTTCTTTTTCTTCATCTCCTGTTCGTACAGCGCCGGATCTTCTTCCGCGCTATAAATAATCGTCTCTTTGTCCAGCCATTCGATTTGGCGCGGCGCGCGCGCCAGTTCCGTCAGCACCCAGGGCTCGCCGCCGTGCGGATTGATGAGCCAGATTTGCATCGGCGAGGTGTCCGGCTTGGAGTGCGGCCGCGCTCGCGAGCTTACGAATGCAATGCGCTCGCCATCCGGCGACCAACGCGGCCCGGAATACCGGTCGCTTCCGCGCGTAAGCTCGATCTCCTCGCTTCCGGTGAGGCTTGACAAATAGAGGTTGGAAACGCGCGCATCTTTTTCCT
This sequence comes from uncultured Acidobacteriota bacterium, assembly GCA_963718945.1. Taxonomy (GTDB): domain Bacteria; phylum Acidobacteriota; class Terriglobia; order Acidiferrales; family UBA7541; genus Acidiferrum. The sequence goes on from CAVRAJ010000011.1 coordinate 105,200, forward strand.
TGTCGCCCGTCGATTTCACCCACACGAGCCATTTTCCGTCCGGCGAAATCCGCATCTGCGTGGCGAATTCCTGGAAGATGACGTCTTCCGGCTTCCACAGTTCCGTTTTTGCCGCGGGCTTTTCCTCCTCCGCCCTCGCAACGTCCATCGGATGAAGGAGCGCCGCTGCGGCGCATGCGCCAGCCACAAGAATTCCCGCTATAATCCATTTCGTTTGTGTCATCACGCCCTCGATTCGGGTGGAACTCAAATTGACCGCGGCCGTCACCCGGCACGGCAAGCGGCAAAGCATAGTTCAATTGACGCCGATTGGGAATCGTGTACTCTTGTCCCCACCAAACTTTATCGAGGGCCATGCATGGCGAAAACCCAGCCAATTTTCACGCACGCGACATTCCAGTTTTTTCGCGACTTGGCGCGGAACAATCGCAAAGTGTGGATGGACGCCAACCGCGAACGCTACCAGCAATTTGTCGTGCAACCTTTCCGCCGCTTACTGGAAGAACTTAGCCCTGCAGTCTTGCAACTCGATTCGCGCTTCGACACCACGGGACGCACGGGCGCGAATTTCTCCCGCATCAACCGGGATATTCGTTTCGCGAAGGACAAGACTCCGTATCGCGCGCAGATGTACTTGAAATTTTCCGCGATGTTTCCGGGCGAAGGTGAAACAGGGCAGTTGTACACCGGAATTTCCGCCGATACGGTTACGGCGGGCTTCCGGATCTATTCCGGTTCGAAGCGCAAAGCGTCCGCACTGGGCCAAATAGCGGAGCCTCGCGCGCTCGCGCAGCCAAAGTGGGTTGCCCAGCAAAAGAAGCGCATCGGCCGGCGGTACGAAAGCTACTGGTACAGCACGATAAAAGGCGAGTGGACGCAAAACGAAGGCTGGCCGACCGAAGCCGGTGACTGGAAGAAGCTGCAAGGCTGGATCGTGCGGGTCAAGCTCAAACCGACGGCAGCCACACGAGCGTCCTTTTCGCGCGACCTAACCAAAATATTCCGCGAACTCTACCCGCTGGTGAGGTTCACTTCGCTGGACGATTGAGACCCACAACGAAATGGAGAAACGATGAAAATGAGCGCCGGGCATTTTACGAGCAAGATCAACCTTGCAAGAAAAATTGCAGCGGCAGCGGCGCTTGCATTGCTCATCCCTTGCTGGGCCAGCACCGGCACGCCGGCGCAGGATCGCGCGGCGGCGAAAGACTGGCCGACGGCGGCGCCAAAGGAGTTTGGCTTCAATCCGGAGAAACTTGCCGTTTTCGACGCCGACCTCCTCGGCGGAAAATACGGACTGGTGGACAGCATGCTTGTGTTGCGCTGCGGCACGGCCGTCTACGACAAATCCTATCAACACGATTACGGCCAGATTTACGGCGAACGCGCAAAAAAAGATGGCCCGCTAAACCATGATCCGCAAGGCCCCTACAATTATTTCAGCACAAATTTCCATCCCTATTACCAGGGCAGCGACATGCACACGATGCAGTCGGTATCAAAAACGGTTACTTCGGTCACGATTGGCATCGCGAGGACGCGGGATGATTTTACGGCCGGCCTGGACACGCCCATTGTGCAGTATTTCACCGGCCACAAAATTGCGAACCTCGACGCTCGAAAGAAGCGCATCACGGTGCGCGACCTGCTGACGATGACCGCGGGCCTCGAGTGGCACGAAGATTTGCCCTACGACGACCCGAAAAACTCCGCCGATATCATGGAAGCGAGCCACGACTGGGCGCAATACGCGATCGACCAGCCGATGGCTGACGAACCGGGAAAAGTGTTCGTCTACAACAGCGGGGCCACGGAACTGCTGGCGCAGATCTTCAAAAAAGTCACGGGCAAGAACATCGACGATTATGCGGAGGAACATCTTTTTAAGCCTCTGGGCATGCGCTACCACTGGAAGCATTCGCCGACGGGACTGCCGGACACGGAGGGCGGACTGTATTTGTCGTCGCACGATCTCGCCAAAATCGGCCAGCTTTATTTAAAAGGTGGCATGTGGGAAGGGAAGGAGATTGTTTCCTCCTCGTGGATCAAAGAATCGGTGGCGCCACATGTTGCCGTCCCGGGCAGCGACTGGAAATATGGGTATCTGTGGTGGCTGGAATCTTTTGGGAGCACGCCGGAAGACGTCGCGTGGGCTGCGCGCGGTTTTGGCGGTCAGCAATTGTTTGTCGTGCCTGAATACGACATGGTCGCCGTTTTCACCGGTTGGGACATCTTGCCATCCACCGAGAAACGTCCGCATGACTGGGTTCCACGCCTGCTGGACTCTGCAAACCGATTCTACGGCTGCACGGAATAGCGTGGCCTGTCAGCCGCGGACGGACTGGCCGAGAAACTCATGAGCATTGATTGACGATGCTCCCGCACTCGAATACGATGCCGCGGACTTATCTCGCGTTTCCGCCCGTCCAGTATGAGGAGCGCATTGTAAATGGAACATCGCCATCTGAGAGCGAACTTCTCGGTCATTTTGCCTCGCACCTCATTCGAGCCAGCTCGAGACAATGAAGCGCACCCTTAAGTTTATTGTTTGGCTAGGCGTGGCGATCGCCGGAGCCGGCGCATTGGGCGCGATCGCTTTGCATCGCGGCGAGCCGCTGAACGCCACGTGGTTTGTTGTCGCGGCCGTCTGTTCCTACATGGTTGCGTATCGTTTGTACTCGTCGTTCATCGCCGCGCGCCTGTTGGCGCTGGATGACACGCGCGCCACGCCTGCCGAGGTTCATGATGACGGGCGCGACTTCGTGCCCACCAACAAGTGGGTTCTCTTCGGGCACCATTTCGCGGCGATAGCTGGACCGGGTCCGCTCATTGGCCCGACGCTTGCCGCGCAATTCGGCTACTTGCCGGGCACGCTGTGGCTTATCGCGGGGGCTGCGTTGGCCGGATGCGTGCAAGATTTCATCATTTTATTTTGCTCGATCCGGCGCGGCGGAAAAACGCTCGGCCAGATGGCGCGGGAAGAAGTAAGCGCGCGCGGCGGATTCATTGCGCAGCTTGCCGTTCTGGCCATCATGGTGATTCTGCTGGCCGTCGTTGCTCTCGTTGTGGTGAACGCGCTGAAATCTTCGCCGTGGGCCACGTTTACGCTGGCGATGACCATTCCCATCGCGTTGCTGCTTGGTGTTTATTTGCGTTTTTTGCGGCCTGGGCGCGTCTTGGAAGCTTCTTTCTTTGGCGTGGCTCTTGTGCTCTTTGCTGTGGTAGCGGGGCAGTGGGTTACGGCATCCGCGTCGTGGTCCCGCGCTTTCACTTTCGGCGGCGTTTCGCTGGCCTTTTTGATCATCGCGTATGGCTTTGCGGCGGCGGTAGTTCCGGTATGGCTGCTGCTCGCTCCGCGCGATTATCTGAGCGCGTTCATCAAAACCGGGGCGATTTTTTCTCTTGCAGCGGGAATTCTGCTCGTGCGGCCGCAAATGATGATGCCGCCGCTCACTCGATTCATCGATGGAACAGGCCCCGTTTTCGCCGGGAAAGTTTTTCCATTTTGCTTCATCACCATAGCATGCGGGGCCATCAGCGGTTTTCATTCGCTGATTTCCTCTGGCACCACTCCCAAAATGATTCTGCGGGAGAGCCATTCGCGGTTGATTGGTTATGGCGCGATGCTGCTCGAGTCTTTTGTCGGTGTGATGGCCATGGTCGCGGCTTGTGCGATGCCTCCGGGGGTCTACTTCGCGATTAACAGTCCCTCGAGCATTGTGGGGAGCACGGCGGATGCCGCGGCTGCCACGATCAGCGGCTGGGGATACCATCTCGATGCACAGACCATGAGCAATCTTGCGCACTCCGTGGGCGAACAGACATTGCTCAATCGCGCGGGCGGCGCGCCGTCGCTGGCCGTCGGGATGGCACAGATATTTTCGAACACCATCGGTGGCGAGCGGCTGCTCAGCATCTGGTATCACTTCGCGATCATGTTTGAAGCGCTGTTTATCCTCACCGTGTTGGATGCCGGCACGCGCGTGGGCCGCTTCATGGTGCAAGAGCTCGGTGGACGGATCTGGAAGCCGCTGGCGCGCACCGGATGGATGCCGGGAATTTTGCTTTCAAGCGCAATCATCGTGGGAACTTGGGGCTATTTTCTATATCAAGGCGTCGTGGACCCGTTGGGGGGAATTAATTCGCTGTGGCCGCTGTTCGGGATTGCCAATCAGTTGCTGGCGACGGTGGCGCTGGTCGTGGCCACTTCGATTCTGCTGAAGATGAAGCGCCTCCGGTGGATTTGGGTAACCCTCGTGCCCACGGCGTGGCTGGTTGCCGTTACGATGACGGCGAGCTATCAGAAAATTTTCGATGCGAATCCCGATCTCGGATTTCTGTCGAAAGCGAATTCGCTCGCCGCGCAGATCGCTACCGGGCAAATTCCCGCGTCGAAGATCGCCGAAACGCAGAGGCTGATCTTCAACCAGCGGCTCGATGCGGTGGTTACGGCTACGCTTGCACTGATGATCCTCGTGCTCCTTGTGGAAGCGCTCGTCCAGTGGTATGCGATTTTGAGCGGGCGCCGCGAGGCGGTGCTGCATGAAGAGCCTTATGTTGCGACGCAGTGGGCCGCAGGATTTAGCGGTACGGCGCACGGAGACGACTGATGCATAGGGCGGCAAAATTCGCCAGTCGTTCGCTTCGCAGATTCTGGCGCGGCTTGCGGGAGTGGTGTGGCGATGCGGCTTATGAACACTATCTGCTTGCAAAAGGCAGGCAGGGCGCGGAACGAGGCACGCTGACGGCCGAAGAATTCTACGTCGAGCAACTCAATCGCCGCTATTCGCGGCCCAACCGCTGCTGCTGAAGCATGTCCTCAACCCGGTGATTCAGGATGCTTGCCGCTCGCGGTGCCATAGAGCTAGAATTTCCTTTCAATTGTTCAGCTAAGTTATTTCTTACTCAGGGAGGAATCGATGGCGATCGATCAGGATAAGCTTCATGAATTTCTTGTGAAGGCCGTGGTGGATTTTGGAGCCACATTTAACGCGGCGCTGGTTCGCATCGGAGACAAGCTCGGTCTGTACAAAGGCCTTGCAGCAGGCGGGGCGCAAACAGCCGGGGAACTGGCGAAACGGACCGGGACCACCGAGCGCTACGTTCGCGAGTGGTTGAGCGCGCAGGCCGCCGGAGGTTACGTGACGTACGACGCCACGACAGGAAAATTTCACTTGAGCGAGGAACAGGCGTTTGCAATGGCGGACGAAAGCAGCCCCGTATTCCTGCCGGGAGCCTTTCAAGTGGCCCTGGCGGCCATCAAGGCGGAGGAATCGCTCACCGAGAGGTTCAAGACGGGAGAGGGAATGGGTTGGCACGAGCACCATCCCGAGCTTTTTGTCGGTACCGAACGATTTTTTCGTCCGAGCTACGCTTCAAATCTCGTCTCGGCATGGATTCCTTCGCTGGAAGGCGTCGAAGAAAAACTGAAAAGCGGCGCGCGTGTCGCCGACGTGGGCTGCGGTTTGGGCGCATCGACAATTCTGATGGCAAAGTCCTATCCCAAGTCGGAATTTTCCGGTTTCGATTACCATGACAAATCGATCGAGACCGCCAAGCAGCGCGCGCGTGACGCGGGCGTGGGCGACCGCATCAAGTTTGAGGTGTCCAGCGCGAAGTCTTTTCCAGGCAAGGACTACGACTTCGTCACTTTTTTCGATTGTCTGCACGACATGGGCGATCCCGCGGGCGCATCCACGCAGGTGCACAGCAGGCTGAAGAAGGATGGGACGTGGATGATCGTCGAGCCGTTTGCGGGCGACAAACTTGAGGACAATCTCAATCCCATTGGCCGCGCATTTTATGGAGCATCTACACTCCTGTGCACGCCGGCTTCTCTGTCGCAGGAAGTGGGGCTGGCCCTGGGCGCGCAAGCGGGGGAGAAGCGATTGAAGGAGGTAGTGACGAGCGGCGGCTTCACGCGATTCCGCCGCGCCACGCAGACGCCATTCAATTTGGTGTTCGAGGCACGGCCCTAGCCGCTAGCCTGCCTGCAAATGGAAGAAGTCAAAATTCTTCTTCGTCGTCGCTGTCGCTCTTGATGACGGTCACTCTGTGCGTAATCTTGACGCTGTGAGCGCGAATCCCCGCGATGATTTCGCGTCGCGTTTCGACAGGCAGCATTTCCGGAGCGAACACGCCGGGTTCTGTCCGCTGAAAATACCTGATGAAGAGGGCCGCGACGTGGGCCGTGGCATACGCGACCGGCGTCGAGTAGCGGCCCTGCTGGCGGATCAGGTAGAGCGTCGGAAACATCGCGTCCGTGCGAATCAACAGATGCTGGTCTTCTTTTGCGCCGCGCTTCACGCCGCGCACGAGCACGGCTGCTGAAAATCGGGCATTTTGCAAAATGCCCTGGCGAATCAGCCGCGCGATCATTCGAGGCGAGGACGTTTGCGGAAAACGCTGCCGGACGATGCCGCGCGACTTGGATAATTTCCCCTGCTTGTACCAGCGGCGCAGCCGGTCAAATTCGTTTCCCCCGATCTTCACGTCCATATTGCGCATGGGAATCACGTAGGGAAGCGTCGCGACTTCGTCCTGCGCCGCGAGCACGACGTTGGCGTTGCCAATCGGATCCGGGAAGCGAAATTTTTCCAGCTCGGCGAAACGTTTTTCCATGTGGAATTTTCCGTCGCGGTAGACGCGCGGGCTGGAGATGGCCTCATCGAACGAGACTTCCGGCGACCATTGCGAAATCGGATCGTCGCTTTCGGTGCTTTCGTAGAGGCGAATGTGCACGGAATGGACTTCGTCCAGCATCTCCGCCGCGCGCTTGACGAGCAGGTTCGTCAAGCCAGGCGCCGCGCCGGCATTGATCAGCGCGGTTCTGTTTTTTTCTTCGAAGCGTTTCGTGTAAGAAAACTGCTCGGCCTTGAAGGGATTGCGTGTTAGGTGGGAACTCAGATCCACATAATGCGCGCGCAAGCGCAGCGCGGCTCGCATCACAATCTGATTGAAGACGCTTGCCGAAGCGTTGACGATGAGCTGGCAGCCGCGCGCCGCCCGCGCGATGCCATACAAATTTCTGGCGTTCACCTCGGTGACGGCAATGGTGCTTTTTTTACCCAGAAAGCGGCGCGCGCGAGCGGGGTCACGGTCTCCGCACCAGACAGTATGTCCTTGACGTTGCAGCAGTTCTGCCAGAAGGGAGCCGGTCGCGCCGGCGCCGAGAACGAAGATCCGCATGGCGTGGCAAAAACTCTATCACAATCCTTCCGCCGGACTCAGAGAAGGCGCTAGGGTTGCGTGAATTGCACCCCGCTGGCTTGCGGCGTAGACTAGGTTGGAACTCCGATCCCTGCGGCCTACGGGAGAGACAGCCTACGGCGCAGGGGCGATACCCCGCGGCATTGCTTTTGATTGCGGTGAGGTTGAGGGTTCGGGTGGAAACTCCCGGGCCTCCCGTGCTTGGAAAGGAGCGATTCAACGGAAATATGTGTATTTCCGTCGTGCGCCCGCATCCGAGTATCTGGATCGGGCGATTTTTTTACGCGCGGGCGAAGAAAGTTCGGGCTGTCCAGCTCAAGCAGTGAAACGTGCCATGACCCTTCACGACAAATTCGGCCGGCAGATCACCGACCTTCGTATTTCGATCACGGACCGCTGCAATTTCCGCTGCGTGTACTGCCGCTCCGCCGATCCTGAAAATTACCGCGACCATGACGAAATTCTTTCCTGGCCGGAACTGGACCGGCTTGCGCACATTTTTCTGGGCCTCGGCATCCGCAAGATACGAATCACTGGCGGAGAGCCGCTGGTGCGCGCGGGCGTTGAAGATTACATCGCGCGTCTCCATGCGTTTGGCGTCGAAGACCTCTCGATGACCACCAACGGCCATCTGCTGGCGGAACGCTGCGAGCGGCTGATTGACGCTGGGCTTCGCCGCATCAATATCAGCCTTGATTCCCTTGATCCTGGTAGATTCGAACGCATCACGCGCACAAAATCTTTCGCTGCGGTAATGCACGGCATTGACGTCGCGCAAGAATCGCGGCTGGCTCCCGCGAAGGTGAATGCCGTGCTGGTCCGCGGACTAAATGATGACGAAGTGGAATCGTTCGCTGAATTTGCGCGCGAGCGTGGCGTGATTATGCGCTTCATCGAGTTCATGCCGCTGGATGCCGACCGCACCTGGACGCGCAATCTCGTCGTGCCAGCCGCGGAAGTGCATCAGCGCATCCATGCGCGCTGGCCGCTCGTGCAGATCCCGCACGAGCGCAGCGAGACGGCGCGCAAATACCGATTTGCCGATGGCGCTCCGGGAGAAATCGGACTGATCGCGCCGGTGACGCAGCCTTTCTGCGGCCATTGTTCGCGCATCCGCCTGACCGCCGACGGCAAGCTGCGGACGTGCCTATTCAGCAAAGAAGATCACGACCTGCGCGGGCTGCTCCGCGAAGGCGCCACGGACGACGGCGTAACGGCCTACATCCGTTCCGTCGTCAATGAAAAGGAAGAAGGACACCGCATTAACGCCCCGGATTTCATGCCTCCCTCGCGTACCATGGTTTTTATCGGCGGATAGTGGAATGCTTTCCCGGTGACATGTTTCCCGAAGCGCATGACGCTCGACCATGCGATGACTTTGCGCTAGCATCGAATTAGGCCGGACAGAAATGGCGGAGAAAGAACGGACACCTCCATGGCGGACAAAGAAGACGAAGAAGACGACGAAGAAGAAGAGCAAGACGAAACCGCAGAGCCGGAGCCGCGCCTTTTCACGCTTACGGAAGCGGAGCGCGCGCGCCGGGAGCTAGAACCTTTTCTCGTGGAAGCCATGGACTGCCGCAAGAAATTGTCCGGTTTGGAGACTGATCTTTCCGCGGTTTCCGCGCGCATCATGATGATGGGCGGCGTGATCGTCCCGTATGAAAAACTGGCTGCTTTGCGAGTGGAACACCAGCATCTCGCCGCATCTCTAAAGAGCGCATTGAACCGTATCATTGAGACCGGCTGCCTCATCAAGGACCTCGACGTCGGCTTGCTGGATTTTCCCGCCGTGATCGATAACGAAGACGTCTATCTTTGCTGGAAGCTTGGCGAGGACCGCATCCGTTTCTACCACCGGCAAGACGAAGGATTTGCCGGGCGCAAGCCGCTCGATCCGCGCGACACCGGCTCCGGAGACATCGTGCAGTAGACGGTGAGCCGGTTTGTGCTTCTCTTCCGCGATCGTTTTTGCTCTTGCATGGACGGTGTTTGTCCCCGCCGATTCGGCAACCGAAAGGATTTTTCGTGCCGTCGCATCCTGAGAATCGTTTGAAGGATTCCGCCAGCCCGTATCTGCGTTCGGCGGCGCACCAGCCCATCGACTGGCACGAATGGGGCGATTCCGCCTTTGCATGCGCGGAAGCGGCAGACAAGCCCATTCTTCTGGATATCGGCGCGGTGTGGTGCCACTGGTGCCACGTTATCGATCGCGAGAGTTACGAGAACTCCGAAATAGCCAAGATTATCAATGAGAATTTTGTGGCTGTGAAAGTCGACCGCGACGAGCGTCCGGACGTCGATGCGCGCTATCAATCCGCCGTCAGCGCTATCTCCGGCCAGGGCGGCTGGCCGTTGACGGGATTTTTGCTGCCCAATGGAAAGCCGTTTTTCGGCGGCACGTATTTTCCGCCGGAAGATCAAATGGGACGGCCCGGCTTTCGCCGCATTCTCCTGGCGGTGGCGGATTCCTATAAAAACAAAAGGGCCGAGCTTGTGCGCGCGGCGGACCATTTGGCTGATGCCGTCGCGCAAGCCGAAGTGTTCACGGGCGCGCGCGCGGAGTTCGACCCTGCCGTCGTCGATGCGCAAATCACTTCCGTCACGCAGCAATTTGACATTAAGAACGGTGGGTTTGGCCGTGCTCCGAAATTCCCGCATTCGTCGGCGGTTGATTTGGTTCTTGAGCGCTATCAGCAGACAAAGGAGAAGCATCTCCTGGCGATGATCGAGACAACGCTCGAGAAGATGGCTCGCGGCGGCGTCTACGACCAACTCGCCGGCGGTTTCCATCGCTATTCGGTGGATGAACGCTGGCTCGTTCCGCATTTCGAGAAAATGTCCTACGACAATTCTGAGCTGCTGCGCAATTACTTGCACGGCTGGCAAATGACGCGGAATCCGCTTCTGCGTGAAACCGCGGAAGGCATTATTGGTTGGGTGAACGAAGTTTTGTCCGATCAAGAAAACGGCGGCTTCTATGCGAGCCAGGACGCGGACTATTCCCTCGACGATGACGGAGATTATTTCACTTGGACGATCGACGAACTGCGATCCGCACTGCCGCCGGAAGAAGCGCGCGTCATGGAGCTGTATTACGACGTCGAGCTGCACGGCGAGATGCATCACAATCCGGCGAAAAATGTCTTGTGGATCGCGCGCGGCGGCGCCGACATCGCAAAACAACTCGGTCTGGACGAGACATCCGCGCGTCTCATCATCGCGAAAGGCAAAGGAAAGATGCTGGCGGCGCGTCTGTCTCGGCCAACTCCCTTCGTCGATAAAACGATGTATGTATCGTGGAACGCGATGTTCGTTTCGGCTTATCTGGACGCAGCGAAAGTGCTGGAGGGAACAACGAGTGAGATCTGCCGCAGTTTTGCTTTGAAAACGCTTGACCGCATGTTGAAGGAAGTCTGGTCAGAATCGCGCGCCTTTGGCCACCGCATCGGAGGGCCCGCGCTCGATGGCTCACTCGACGATCAGGTCTTCAGTGTGCTCGCGCTGCTTGATGCATACGAAGCGACGCTTGATCCGCGTTATTTTGCCGTAGCGCAGAAGACGATGGATCTTGCAATCACTCGTTACGGCGATCCCGAGGGCGGCGGCTTTTTCGATCGGCCGTCCGATGCTGCGCCGATGGGCGGCCTCGACGTACGCCGTAAACCGTTCCAGGATTCCCCCACGCCAGGAGCTAATTCGGTCGCGGCAATCGCGCTGATTCGCATGCACGCGTTCACCGGCGACGAACGCTATTACAACTTTGCGCAGAAAACGCTTGAAGCATTCGCTGGAATCGCGCCGCAGTACGAAATGTTTGCCGCTACGTATGGCCTGGCCGCGACACTTTTTGCGCGCCATCCCATGCAGGTCGTCATCACCGGCCGCGCCGACGATCCCGTCGCGCAAGCCCTAGAAGCCTCTGCGCACCAAGTCTACCGTTTCGGCAAAACCGTTCTGCGGCTCACGCCAGGCGCTTCCCTCGTAAATCTTGCCGGCGCGCTAAAAGAAACGTTGCCATATCTTCCCGCCGACAAAGCTCTGGCAATTGTCTGCGCGGGACAAACCTGCCTGCCGCCGACGAGTGATGCAGCGCAACTTAAAATGCTCCTTGAGAATGGCGCGGCCGGAGCAGCAACCTCCTAGCCCAGTCGTACGCATTGCACACAGGGGAGCAGTATGTTGCGCCCCTGCCGCCGACCATCACAATTCAGTATGGGCAGTTCTCCAGTGCGAAACGAGCCGCTTACTTCTTGGGCCGCGATTCGGGGGGCACCATCCCGTTGATGCGGTAATACACAACGAGCTGGCCGTAATGTTCTCCCGAATGCTCTGCCAGTCCGTATGCCAAGTCATAGAGGCGCGTCAGGCGCGGGCCGCCGGCTGGGACGCTTTCGTTCATACCCTTGTCGCCCTTCGCCTTGATCACGTCCGCACCGTCTTGCACGCACTTTTTCACGAAGGCCACGATTTGGGCTTTGGTCTGCAACTCCTCGCGCTTCGGGTCATCGGAAAAATGCGGCTTCTTCCCCTCGGCAGGGTCCGTGAAGTAGTACATCGCTGCGGACGCGTGCAACAGCTGCGCCACAAACGTTCGCGAGTCCGGATTCGGTTTGTAGTCGTACTTGTCTTCAGGCAAATCCTCTGCGATGGCGATCAACTTTCTCCCGATATCGTTCCAACTCTCCAGAACCGCTTGCGACCGGCTTGGTGCGGGTTTTGGCGGTGCAGCCTTTTTGGCTTCCTGCGCCAAGGCAGGCATCGCCGCGAGCATTACCGCAACCATTAGGGGCGCCCATTTGTTAAGACTCTTCATCGTTTCTCTCCTCATCTTTACTCGCTCCTACGGCCTGCTGTGAAACAACCTGGACAGGCCCACACTCTCTGACGGGCCGCGCCGCCAAGCGTTTCTCCTCTCGGCAGGCAAACACTGTCCTTTCGGACGGGTTCATCTTACGCAGGACACTCCCCGGCGTCACGGAAAACCCACTCGGAGAGGCATGGTAAACTTAAAGTTTGCATCGAGGGGTTACTCCATTTGAATTGGACCTGGCTGTTGGTGCGCATCGCAATTGGACTGAGCATCTTGGGGCTGTTGTTCTTCTCCCAGCGCTTCTGGTATCGCGCCGTTTGGCGCGCGACGTCCAATTGGGGCAGCCAGCCGCTCCGCGTTGCAGCGCGCCTGATTTACGCAATCATGCTTCTGCTGATTATCGCTGCAACGGCGGACAGCTTTCGCATGGGCCGGCGCGGCTACCTGATTCCGACCGGCAACTTGATTACCGTATTCGCGGGCTTATGGTGGTTCAGCGCACTCTTCGCGTATCTGGCGGTAAAGATAGTACGGTCCATCGATCAAATTTGGGGCTGGCTGCACGCCGCCTACCTCCTCAGAACCAATCGGGTGCGTAGCCAAGTTTACTCTGCATCGACGCCGGCTCCTGCTTCGGCGATGACTCTATCGCGAGCCTCGCCACAGGCCGCCGCAGAGGTGGTTCCCAACCCCTCGCGCCGCTACTTATTCAAGACGGCCACCGTTCTCGCCGGAGCTGGACCATTTCTTACCGCGGTCTATGGCTTTGCGGCCGAGCGCCTGGACTATCAAGTGCGCCGGATCGAAATCCCGATTCCCAATTTGCCTGCCGGGCTCGAAGGCATGAAGATCGCCCAGCTAAGCGACATCCATCTCAGCAGCTACATGCCTCGCTTGCAGGTCCGCCGGGCCGTCAATATGGCCAACGATCTGGGCGCGGACCTCGCTCTCGTGACGGGCGATTTCATCACCGGCGCAAGCGACCCGATCGCCGATTGTATTGACGAAGTACGCGGGCTGCGCGCGTCCCTCGGCGTCTGGGGTTGCAACGGCAATCATGAAATTTACGCTCACGCGGAAGACAAGGCGCAGGCCCTTTTCGCCCAGGCTGGCATGAGGCTGCTTCGGCACGAAAATGCACAGATTGATTTTAAGGGCGCTTCGTTCAATCTCATCGGCGTCGATTATCAGCGCGAGCGCACTCCCCGCGGCCGCAGAATGCAAATGCTCCCACATCTCGAACCCTTGGTGCGCCGCGACATGCCCAACATTCTCATGTCGCACAATCCCAATTCCTTCAATCGCGCCGCGGAGATGGGCATCGAACTGACTCTCGCGGGACACACGCACGGCGGGCAGATTCAAGTGGAGATTCTCGACCATCGGCTCAGCGCCGCGCGATTCATCACGGATTATGTCGCCGGGTTGTTTCAGCGGCCAATGTTCGCGCCGGCGCCGAATGATCGCGCTTTGCCCTCTTCCGCCTTCGGAAAGAACCGCGGGTCCTTATTCCCGAATCAATCGCCGGCGTTGGCATCGATTTACGTGAATCGCGGCCTTGGCACCGTGGGTGCGCCCGTCCGCATCGGTGTGCCTCCCGAAATCACTCTTCTGACTCTCCGGCGGGCCTGACTGAACAATTCGAGCGCCGTCTTCCCCATTTTGTTCTCCAAAGTTGCTGGGACTAAGAGCCTCCCAAGTTCGGTATACACAGCAGTCCTCCTCTATGGGAAATGGGAGCGCTGCGGCTCTGCTCCTCAGCCGAAAGCTATTAAGTTCCTTGTTCTCAGCTGAGGATTCGTCTCTGGAACGTTAAGATACGCTGGAATTCAATTTGCAGTAAACAGCGGTTTATCCAGCCTCGCGGGGCATCTCTCGCCATCCTAAAGGTGTGTTTCGCCGCACAAAAAGTCCAACTGGAGGCAAATGCTATGGGTCAAGTGTTTAGGTGGTGCAAGCATTTCGTGGTTCTTGCGTTGGGGCTCGCCTTGGTTCCCTTTGTAACAGAAGCGCAACATTACACACAAACGAACCTGGTTTCGGACCAGCCTGGCGTGGCTCAGGTTACCGATCCCAATCTCATAAATCCCTGGGGTCTCACGCGCAGCCCTTCCACCTCAAAGCCAGGAAGCCCCTGGTGGGTATCCGATAACAATTCAGGCTTTTCCACTCTTTACACCGGCGCCGGGGCGATCATTCCAATCAACGGCACGGGAACCGTTACCATTCCTCCCCCCAAAGGTTCCCCTGCAGGCACATTGGCTACACCTACGGGCGTTGTCTACAATGGCAGCCCGACGGACTTTCTGATCGCTCCGAGCACACCAGCGGCGTTCATCTTCGTCACCGAGGACGGGACCATCTCTGCATGGGCCGGTGGGGCGGCAGCGACCCTGGAAGTGGACCATTCTGCTGGAGGCTCGCCAAGGGGCGCCGTTTATAAAGGCGCAACCATCGGCCTCGTGAATGGAAAAGCTTTCCTCTACGTGACCAATTTTCGCTCGGGCAGAGTCGAGGTCTACGACACGAATTTCAAGCCCGTGCACATCTCTGAAGAATTGTTCGATGACGATCGGATTCCGCGTGACTTCGCTCCTTTCAACATTCAAAACATCGGCGGAACTCTCTTCGTCACCTACGCGAAGCAAGACGCTCCCAAGCATGATGATGTGGCTGGCGAAGGCCTCGGCTTTGTGGAACTCTATCAGCCCGATGGCAGGCACATCGGCCATCTCCAGCAAGGCCCCTGGTTGAACGCGCCCTGGGGTGTTGTCTGGACTCCTCGCGATTTCGGAGCCTTTAGTAATTCCATTCTCGTGGGCAATTTCGGCAGCGGTTGGGTCGCCGCATACAACGGGTTCACTCACGAGTTCATCGGCTTCGTGAAGAATCCTGACAATTCGATTCTAACCATCGATGGATTATGGTCGCTTACCTTCGGCAATGACGGCAATGCCGGTCCATCCACCACGCTGTTTTTTTCTGCCGGTCCCGACGGCGAAACGCACGGCCTCTTCGGCACCCTCACGCCTGTAGCCTCCGAACAGACCGGAGCGGTCGAGTAGCGTTTCGAAGCAATCATTTGCCTGAATTAACAAAGAAGACGGCGGCAGAGACTCCTCACTCTGCCGCCGCCTTCCTGAAGCGCGCTTTGATACGCACAATAATCGGCTACGGCGCGCCGCAGCACATTCGCCGAAACGATCTGCAAAATCTCCATCAAGAAATCACCATGCCCAAGAAAAAAGGCCCGTCGCGCTCGAGAAATCACTCATGCAACGGATCAGCAAGGGGCGCATCGATCGCGAGGAAGCGATCCTCTGCGCCATCCATCCCGATGATCTGGACATCCCGTTGAAAACGGACAGGCGCGAATAAATAATTCTGTAACAAACGTTTCCAAACGCCGCGTAGTTCAGGCAAAATACCTGCGCAAAACGAGGGGGGCTTATGAACCGCAGAGGTTTGGTCGCATCCGTGGTCTTCGCAGGCATTTCTTTAGCGCCGATGGGAGCGCATGTGGTCGCCGATGAGAAACCGCTTGCTGGCTATTCCGTCGAATCGTCGCGCGTCGAACGGCAGTGGGAAGAAAAGATGCGCGCCATTCCCGATCCCGATAAGGTCCGTGACTATATGCAAAGGATGTCTGCGCGGCCGCACCATGTGGGGTCGCCGTATGACAAGGACAACGCCGAATGGATTCTGGCGAAGTACAAGGAATTCGGCCTCGACGCTCACATCGAAACGTTCGACGTACTCTTTCCGACGCCCAAGGAGCGCCTCGTCGAGCTCGTCGCTGGCGGGCCGAAGTTCACAGCAAAACTGCAGGAGCCGCCTGTGCCGGGGGATCCCACCACTGGGAGCCAGCAGTCCGAGCAGCTTCCTTCTTACAACGCGTATTCGATTGACGGCGATGTGACCGCTCCCCTCGTCTATGTGAATTTCGGTGTTCCTGCCGATTATGAGGAACTCGATCGCATGGGCGTCTCCGTCAAGGGCGCGATCGTCATCGCCCGATATTACGGTTCTTGGCGCGGCATTAAGCCAAAAGTCGCGGCGGAACACGGCGCCATCGGCTGCCTCATCTTTTCCGATCCACACGAAGACGGTTACTACCAGGGCGATGTTTTCCCCGAGGGCCCGTACCGCCCGAAAGATGGTGTGCAGCGCGGCAGCGTCGCGGACATGCCTCTTTATTCCGGCGATCCCTTGACGCCCGGCGTGGGCGCGACGAAGGACGCGAAGCGTTTGGACTTAAAGGACGCCGAGACCATCACCAAGATTCCCGTTCTCCCTATCTCGTATGCCGATGCGGAGCCGCTTCTCGCTTCGCTGAAAGGACCGATGTCACCGGCTGCTTGGCGCGGCGGGCTGGGCATCAGCTATCACATTGGTCCCGGCCCCGGGAATGTGCATTTGATAGTGAAATCAAACTGGATGCCTCTCAAGCCGATCTATGACGTCATTGCGAAAATTCCTGGCTCGGTTTATCCCGACGAATGGGTGATTCGCGGCAATCATCACGACGGCTGGGTAAACGGCGCCGAGGATCCGCTCTCCGGCCAGTCCGCGATGCTCGAAGAAACCCGCGCATTGGGCGAGCTTGTGAAAGCTGGATGGAAACCCAAGCGCACGATTATCTACTGTTCATGGGATGGAGAAGAGCCCGGCTTGCTTGGCTCGACGGAGTGGGTCGAGGCGCACGCAGACGAGCTCGCCAAGCACGCCGTCATGTACATCAATTCTGACGGCAACGGCCGTGGCTATCTCGCCCTCGAGGGCTCGCATACGCTCGAAAAATTCATCAACGATGTGGCGCGGGACGTCCAGGATCCCGAGACGAAGCTCACCGCATGGAAACGCGACGAGTTGCGCGCCATCGAGCGTGCGCCCGCCGACAAGAAACAGGAAATTCGGCAGCGCGCCGATCTGCCACTGGGCGCGCTTGGCTCCGGTTCGGACTTCACGCCGTTTCTCCAGCATGTCGGTATTGCTTCGCTCGACATCGGCTATGGCGGCGAGGATGGCGGCGGAATCTATCATTCGATTTATGATGATTTCTACTGGTACACGCATTTCGCCGATACGACCTTCGTATACGGGCGCACGCTCGCACAAACGGGCGGCACAGCCATGATGCGCATGGCCGATGCCGACCTTCTGCCTTTCGATTTTGGCGATTTCGCGGAAACGGTGCAGACCTATGTCCATGAGCTAAAGGACTTGTCGAAGAAAATGCAGGACGAGGTTCGCGAGCGCAACCGCGAAATTGAAGAAGGAGTTTTCACCGCAACGGCGGACCCGAAAAAAGCATACGTTCCGCCGAAAAAAGAAGAAGTGCCGCCCTATCAGGACTTCGCTCCTCTGGAGAACGCCGCGGATGCCGTTACCCGCAGCGCAGCCGAGTATCACAAGGCGCTGGAGCATGCCGAGGCTAATGGCGGAGCCGCGCTCGCTGCGCCTTCGCTCGACGAAGTGAACCGTTTGCTCATCGAGAGCGAACGCAAGTTCGTCACTCCAGAAGGCTTGCCAAACCGCAAGTGGTACCGGCATCAGCTCTATGCCCCTGGTTTTTACACGGGATACGCGGCCAAAACCATGCCCGCGGCGCGCGAAGCCATCGAACAGAAAGAATGGAAGAAAGCCGATGAAGGTGTCTTGGTCGTTGCTCATTGCTTGCAGGACGAAGCCAAGCTGATCGCCGACGCTGCGGAGAAACTCGCCGCGGCGCACTAATTCGTTCCATCGTTAAGGCGCAGCGCGCTGCGCCCACATAGTGTGACAAGCAATAGTGTCTGTCCTGCCGCGCGGTGGGACAGACATTCCTGTTTGTCTCAACTGTTGCTTCGAAGAGGATCGGCTCATGCCCTCCTACAATCTCGCCATCATCGGCATGGGCAACGTCGCCCGCGCGCTACTGCGCTTGCTCATTTCAAAAGAAACCGATCTGCGCCGCCGCTACGATATCCGGTGGCGGCTCACAGGAGTGGCTACGCGGCGCATCGGTTGGGTTGCCGATCCCGATGGGCTCAATCCCCTCGCTGTGCTGCAAGGCCACGCTCTTATTCAACACGGAAATACGACTCAACCGCGCAATGTCCGCGAGTGGCTCGAAAAAACGCGCGCCGAAGTTTTCTTCGAAACAAGTTCGCTCAACGCGCAAACCGGCCAGCCCGCAACGGAACATTTGAAAACCGCGCTCGAATTTGGCGCGCATGCCGTCACCGCCAACAAAGGCCCTATCGTTCACGCGTTTCACGAACTGACCGCGCTTGCGAAAGAGCGGAACCGGAAATTTCTTTACGAATCCACGGTCATGGACGGCGTTCCTGTTTTCTCGATGTTTCCGGATGGCCTGCCCGCCACCGACATTCGCGGATTCTCTGGTGTTCTGAATTCGACAACGAACGTCGTGCTAACTGAGATTGAGAAAGGCCGCTCAATGGAGGAGGCCGTGAAACGCGCCCAGGCTATGGGTATCGCGGAAACGGACCCAACAGCGGATTTGGACGGTTGGGATGCGGCTGTGAAAGTGGTGGCGCTGGCGATTGTTTTGATGGGCGCGAATATCCGGCTCGATCAAGTACAGCGCACCGGCATACGCGAGCTAAGCGAAGAAAAAATCCGTTCCGTGCGCGCCGCCGGAATGCGCTACAAGCTAGTCTGCCGCGCGGAGCGCCGCGGCGACGGCGTCGAGTGCAGCGTGCGTCCGGAAATGCTGCTGGCATCGGACCCGCTCGCCAATCTCGAAGGCAGCAGCTCGGCGATTCGCTTCGATCTCGATGTTTTCGGCCTGTCGCTCGTCGAACACAATCCCGGCATCGAAGCCACGGGCTACGGTATGCTCGCCGATTTTCTGCGCGCCGTTCGCCAGTGATTGCGGTGCGGGACCAAATTCGCTGATAACTTACCGCATGTAGTGCGCCGCATAGGCCGGCAAAGGAATTCCGAGATCGCACTTTTCATCACGAATCGGTGCACCTGCCACGAGGCGCAGAGGAATTACACCGGCCCAAATGGGGAGAGCGTAATCGGGATCGTCGTCTTCCGGCGGGCCGGCGCGTACTTTGGCCGAAGCTTCGGTGAGCGGCAGTCGCAGGACGCTGGTGGCCTTCAATTCTTTTTCGTTTGGCTGGCGAGCGTCGTCCCATCGTCCCGACAATATCTTTTCCGTGAAAGCGCGCAGCGCTGCGAGTTTTTCCTGCGGCCCTTCGACAAGCATGGCTTTGCCCAGCGCTACGACGGAGCGATAGTTCATGGAATGATTGAACACCGACCGCGCGAGCACGATCCCGTCCGTGAGCGTGACCGTCAAACAAACGTTCGCGCCTTCACTGACACCGCGAAGCATGCGACTGGCGGAAGAGCCGTGAAAATAAACTGCATGTCCGATGCGCGCATAGAGCGTGGGAATCACAAACGGCTGGCCATCCGTGGAAAACCCCACGTGGCACACAAGTCCTTCATCGAGAATCTTGTAAATCGTTTCGCGGTCGTAAACGCCGCGCTGCGGCTCGCGCGCAACCCGCGTTCGCTCTGTCGGCGTGAAGGCTTCGGACACTATGCACCTCTTGGAGAAGCGTGGCGCGGAGCCGGCCGGTTCATGGCCGCTCATTTGATTTTTAGCCGGCACCAAAACGGCATGTGTGTGGAACAAGCGCTTAAATGCTAACACGACCGCGCGCGGCTTCATCCTCGGCTCGCCCTGTGAGAAACTAGCGGACGGAGAAAACCATGAGCACCCCGGTGATGCACGGTACAGAAGGCAAGCCGCTGGATATTGCCTGGGTGCGGGCGCAATTTCCCTCGCTGCGATTGCAGGTGAACGGACATCCAGCCGCGTTTCTGGATGGGCCTGCCGGAACGCAGGTGCCCAAGCAAGTGATGGACGCCGTCCAAAACTATTTTCTCAATTCGAACGCGAACACATGCGGAGCGTTTGCCACCAGCCGTAGTAACGACGTAATGATTGCCTCCGCGCGCGCGGCAATGGCGGATTTTTTCCACTGCGATCCGGACGAAGTGGTCTTCGGCCAAAACATGACCACGATTACTTTCGCCCTTGCGCGCGGCATCGGCCGTGAGCTGAATCCGGGCGATGAAATTGTCGTGACCACGCTGGACCACGATGCCAACGTCGCGCCATGGCGCTCGCTCGAGGAAAAAGGGTTGGTAATCAGCCAGGTGGACATTCGCGAATCGGATTGCACACTCGACCTCGAAGATTTAAAACGAAAGATCACCGCAAAAACGAAGCTCGTGGCTGTCGGCTACGCTTCGAACGCCGTCGGCACGATCAATCCCGTCGCTGAAATCACAAAACTTGCCCACGCCGCCGGCGCCCTGATGTTTATTGACGCCGTACACTACGCCCCCCACGGCCCAATCGATGTGCCCTCTCTCGATTGCGATTTTCTCGTCTGTTCGCCGTACAAGTTTTTCGGACCGCACATGGGTGTTCTCTACGGAAAGCGCGAGCAACTCCTGCGTTTCCGGCCGTACAAGGTGCGCCCCGCCCCGGATTCACTCCCCGACCGTTGGGAAACTGGCACGCAGGTACAGGAATTGATCGCGGGAATAGGTGCGGCGGTGGACTACCTCGCGGAGCTGGGCAGGCGGTGCGATCCCGCAGCAAGTGATCGCCGCAGCGCTCTCCTCGCAGCCTACCGCGCAACGCGGCAGCACGAGATGGCGCTGTTCTCGTGCCTGGTCGAAGGGCTGCTCGCAATTCCCGGCCTGCGATTTTTCGGCATCAGCGATCCAAGCCAGTTTCATCAGCGCTGCTCCACTGTGTCGGTGCGGCTGGCGAATCACACGCCGACACAATTGGCGGCGTTCCTCGGCGAGCGCGGCATCTTCACCTGGGATGGCAATTACTACGCGCTGAATCTGACCGAGCGCCTTGGCGTCGAGGCCAACGGCGGCCTTCTGCGCATCGGCCTTGTTCATTACAACTCGGCGGAAGAAGTTGACCGCCTGCTCGCGGCCCTAAAGGAGATTGCGGCGCGATAGCCTTCACGCAAACACCATGACCAAACGACCAAAACCAATTGTACTTACCGTTCTCGATGGCTGGGGCTACCGCGCCGAAACGAAGGGCAACGCTATCGCGCAAGCCCGCAAGCCCGCTTACGACGACCTGCTACAAAAATTCCCCAACACGCTCATTCACACCTCGGGTCCTTACGTGGGCCTGCCCCAAGGGCAGATGGGCAACAGCGAAGTTGGCCACATGAATATGGGCGCGGGTCGAATCGTACACATGGACATCACGCGCATCGATCTTCTGATCGCCAGCAAACAACTCCAAAACGTCCCGCTCTTTCAGCAAGCGATGGAGCGCGGCCGCCAGCGGCAGCTTCATCTGCTCGGACTGCTCAGCGATGGCGGCGTGCACTCGCACCTCAAGCACCTCTTCGCGCTGCTCGAGATGGCCAAACAGCAAAAGGTCGAGCGCGTCTTCGTTCACTGTTTCATGGACGGTCGCGACACGCCGCCCAACAGCGGCCGCGACTACGTTCGCCAATTGCAGCAAAAGATGCGCGAGCTAGGCGTCGGCGAGATTGCCACGCTTACCGGACGCTACTACGCGATGGACCGCGACAACCGTTGGGAGCGCATCGAGCTGGCCTACCGCGCGGTGGTTCACGGCGAAGCGGAAACGCATTCGAACGATCCCATCGCCGCGCTCCAAAAAAGCTACGAACAGGGCGTCACCGATGAGTTTGTAAAACCCATCGTCATCACCAAAGAGGAAGGCTCGTCCGCCGTTCCACTCGGTACCATTCACGATGACGACGCCATTATCTTTTTCAACTTCCGCGCCGACCGCGCCCGCCAAATGACGCGCGCCCTCGTCGAGCCCGGCTTCGACAAAATCATCGACCCCAATCGCCCCAAGAATCTTTTCTACGTGGCCATGACCCAGTACGACAAGAACTGGCCCTGGCTCAAGTACGTCATCGCCCCGGAAAAACTCGAGCACATCCTCGCGCAAGTTTTCGAAGAGCTGCAGTACAAGAATTTGCGCTGCGCCGAAACGGAAAAGTACGCCCATGTCACCTACTTCTTCAATGGCGGCGTCGAAAAGCCCTTTGGCGGTGAAGAGCGCATCCTTGTGCCCTCGCCCAAAGTCGCCACCTACGATCTCAAGCCGGAGATGTCCGCCGCGGGAATCACTGACACGGTCCTAAAAGCAATTGAAAAGGGCGATTTCGACGCCATCATCATGAATTACGCGAACGCCGACATGGTCGGCCATTCCGGTAATCTCGAAGCCACGATCAAAGCCGTCGAAGCTGTTGACGCCGGCCTGGCCACAATTTATCAGGCACTCAAACCGCGCGGCGGCGTCTGGCTCATCACTGCCGATCACGGCAACGCCGAAACAATGATCGATCCCATCACCGGCGGCCCGCACACTTATCACACCACAAATCCCGTTCCGCTTATCCTCGTCAGCGATCACGACGAGTTGCAGTTGAAACCCGACGGCTCGCTACGCGACCTCGCTCCCACGATACTCGCCGCCCTTGACCGACCACAGCCGGCGGACATGACCGGCCACGATTTGCGCATCACCCCAAGGCGGTAGCATGAGCCTAAGCTATGAGCCGGTGTCGAAAAGATCTCCTGAGCACAGTCAGGCTCGCAAAAGCTCCTTCGGCACCATCACGATCCCAGGCACGCCGGTAGGCGCCATCGTCTCCGCAGGCCTCGTCGTGATTTGCTGGGTCGCCCTGCCTCTTTCGCACATCTTTATCCTCGGCACCGGCGGGCTCGGCCTTATCCTCGGCTTGCTCCTATATTGGAAGCACCGCGGCGCGAGCGAATGAACTGCACTCGCACCAAGCCAGCCGAAACGAAACTCGTCATCTGCGTCTGGCATCCGTTCACGTTTTGGCGGCCGCACCCGTTGATGCCGCAAACCATTCGCGCGCGCTGGCCGCAGATGCGCGTTGTGCATCTCCCCGATTACGACCGCCTCACAGATGAATTGCCGGACACGGATATTTTCGTCGGCTATTCCCTGCGCGCGGAACAGCTCACGCACGCAAAAAAATTGAAATGGATTCACTCCACGGCGGCCGGCGTGGCCCAATTGATGTATCCCGAACTGCGCGATTCTGGAATCCTGGTCACGAATCCCAGCGGCGTTTTCTCCACTCCCATGGCCGAGCACACCATGGGCCTTCTTCTCGCGCTCGCACGAAATTTTCCGGATTCCGTGCGCCATCAAGACCGTTCGCATTGGGGCCAGCAGGATATGTGGGACAAGCCGCAACACTTCACCGAACTAAACGGCAAGGTTCTCTTGATCGTGGGATTCGGCTCGATCGGCCGCGAACTTGCCAAGCGCGCTCGCGCGTTTGACATGCGCGTTTGGGGCGTAACGCGCTCCGGCAAGGGCGACACCATGCACGCGGAAAAAATCATACCCGCCTCGCAACTCGAAGAGACTCTCCCGCATGCGGACTACGCTGTCATCGCCGCGCCGGAAACCTCGGAAACGCGCCAATTCTTTGGTACCGCGCAAATCGCGTGTATGAAACCCGGCGCGCGCCTGATCAATGTCGGCCGCGGTTCACTCCTTGACGAAGCCGCGCTCATTCGCGCCCTGCAAAGCGGCGCTCTCGGCGGCGCAGCCCTCGATGTGGTTTCCGTCGAGCCGCTCCCGCCGGATAGCCCCCTCTGGAAAGCCCCGAATCTCTTCATCACTCCACACATCAGCGCTGTAAGCGACCGCCTCTGGCATCGCGAAACGGTCCTCTTGATGGATTTGCTGGAACGATGGTTTGACGGCCGTGAAATGTTTAATCAAGTCGACTTCGCCCGCGGCTACTAGCCGATGACCTCGCCACTTCCGCTTGTCCCGCGACACTTGCAGGAGACCTTGAAGCATGAACCCCGTGCTTGACAAAATTGACGCGACTCACCTGTCACGAGTCACCAGTCACTCTGTCACTTCTCTCGCTCAACCTCAATATTAAGCATCAATCCCCGTTGCCCGTTGCCTGCGCGTCGTAGCCTTCACGAGCATACACAACGTACTTCTGCTTCTTGCCCTTCTGATCGACCACCACCAGTGGGCTGCCGTCGGGCTGTACCAGTTCGATCTTCACTTTGTGAAACTTCCCGTCCTTTGCCCCGTTCGTCGGCGTGTACGAGATACTGTACTGGTGCCGCAGGAAAGCGGTCACGTCCTGAAACACTCCGGGCATCTCGCCTTCGAATTGCGGAAACCAGGCTTGGCCGCCCGTTTCATGGGCGAATGTCTTCAGTTGATTCTCCGCTTGCAGATAGTTCATGCGCTGCATGTTGCCCATCCCGCCCATTCTGTTCACATCCACGGCGTTTTGAAACACTTGTCCCAATCCTACGCAGAAGATGGTCACATCGCTTTGGCGCAATTGTTTCATGGTCTGGTCGAGATTATGTTTTGAGAATGTGTCGACTCCGCTCGCCATCAGCACGATGGCCTTCTTGCCCTTCACGTCCTTCAAGTTATTCGTGGTCTCCAGAAGAGCATCGAAAACATTCGATTCGCTGAAGCCGGGAAAGTAGAGATGGCGAATCCCGTCCATCACTTCCTCTTTATTCTGCGTGAAGTCCACGTCAAGATGAGTCTTCATGTCGAATGTTTCCAGCGCCACCCAGTCCTGTTGCTTCAGTTGGGGAAACAGATAGGTGGACCAGTATTTTGCATATCCGGCGAAAAATCCTCCCCAGCCACGGCTGCTAAACTCCAACAGCAGCACCATGGTAATCGGAGCATCCGTGGGGCCGAAGTTTGTGATGGTCTGCGCCACTCCTTCATCCGTGATGCGGAAATTCTCTTTCTTCAACCCCGTTAGAATGTCGCCGTGTTGCGTCGTGGCCACCACTTCCAGCGTCACCACCGGCACTTCCACCGCGATGCTCACCCCTGCCTGGGGAGCTTGCTGCTGGGGACTAGCAGGAGTCTGCGGAGCCGCCCCCTTCGGCGCTGGTGCCGCCCCCTGCGGGCCTGTGGGTGACTGGGCGGCCGCGCGCCGTCCCGTAAGCACCGGGATGATTAAAGCTGCGAGAAATGTCAGCAAAATTAGAGATACGATCTTCTTCATGGAACCCCTCGATTCGCCTTTGAAATCATCCCCGTCCGCCCAGCATGCGCTTCATCCCTATTTAAGGGATGCTTGCGCCACATTTGAGTTTACGCAACGCGCTGCCAAGCCTGCGGACAAGCCCCCACACCTGCATGTTAGTATGAAGCGCGTTAACTGCAAAACGTTTGCTGGGCCTGTCGCTTTAGGTGAGGCCGCATCTGGGATGGAGGATGACTTCGTGAATTGGAACTGCAAAATGAGCACGCTTACGCCGGTCGTGGCCCTTTCGTTGTTCTCGCTGGCCGCGGGTTCCCCGCTTTTGGGCCAGGCGCCCTCCACCGCCATGCCGGCTGTCCAGTCGACGCAATCCCCGATTGGAAATACCGCAGCGCTGGCCAAGGAGGCGGAAGGCTGGCTCGCCGATCTCGTTCGCATTGATACCACCAATCCGCCCGGCAACGAGCAAGCCGCCTCAAAATACCTCGCCGGGGTTCTCGCCAAGGAAGGAATCACATCGGAATTCTTGGAACTGGCCCCGGGACGCAGCGCGCTGGTTGCCCGGCTGCGCAGCGCGGCGGTGCCAGATCCCTCTCGCGCCCTGCTTTTGGTGGCCCACATGGACGTGGTTGGCGTGGACAAGTCCAAGTGGACCGTCGATCCTTTCGGCGCGGTCATCAAGGACGGCTACATGTATGGCCGCGGCTCAATCGACGACAAGGGAATGCTGGCGGCCAATCTCGCGGCCTTCATTGCCTTGAAACGCTCCAGCTTGCGCCTGAACCGCGACGTGATTTTTCTAGCCACCGCGGATGAAGAGCAGGGCGGCGACGCGAGCATCAAAATACTCATCGCCAAATATTGGGAAAAATTTGCCGCCGGCTTCGCGATCAATGAGGGTGGCAGAGTAGTCCTGAACAACGGCAAAGTCCAATATGTCGCCGTGCAGGCCAGCGAAAAGGTTCCTTTGAACGTTGCAGTCATCGCTCGCGGGCCATCCGGCCATGCCTCCGTGCCCACCAAGGACAACGCCGTCCTCCATCTCGCCGCTGCAGTCGCCAAAATCGGCGCCTACACCGCGCCCGTGCACTTCACGACGATTGTCCGCCGCTATTTCGAACAGCTCGCCCCGCTCGAAGACGACGAACTCTCCAAATGGATTCGCGCTCTCGATACTCCTGACCGTGGCGAACATGCCCAGCGCTTCATCTCCGACGCTAACCCGCTCTGGAATTCCATGCTGCGCGACACCATTGCTCCCACTATGCTTTCGGCTGGCGTCCGTGCCAACGTCATTCCTTCGGAAGCCCGCGCTAATTTGAACATCAGGCTCTTGCCGGGAGACACCAGCGATGTCTTGCTCGCCGACCTCGCGAAATTGGTCAACGATCCGCAAATCCGCTTCGAAGTCCAGCCCGACGCGGGCCTTGCCGCTCCGCCTTCTTCGCTTGAAAATGATTTCTATGCCACAATCGCCAAAGCCGCTTCTCAGGAGTTTTCCGGCGCGCCCGTGCTGCCGTTTTTGTCGGCTGGGGCGACGGATTCGGCTCAGTTGCGGCTGCATAGCGTGCAGTCCTACGGTCTCTCGCCGTTTCCCATGGCCGACGAGGATTCCCGGCGGATGCATGCCGACGATGAACGCATTCCGCTTGCTTCCTTCGACAAAGGTGTCGATTTCGTCGCGCGCATCGTAGCCGAATTTGCCGCTTCAAAGTAATTGCTGAACCGGAGGCTTTTGTCGCATACGCCCTGATCGGGTGGATAGGCGGCAGACTACCCTCCAAGAGAGAGCATGGTTTTTCGTCACTCAAAAATCGTTTGCACCATCGGCCCCGCCAGCTGCTCCCCGCGCATGATCAGCCGCTTACTCAAAGCAGGCATGGACGTTGCGCGCCTGAATTTTTCTCATGGCACTCACGCGGAGCATGCGCAAAATATCGCCCGGCTGCGAGCCGCCGCCGTGGAACACGAAAAACCGATCGCCATTCTCGCGGACTTGCAAGGGCCAAAAATCCGCACCGGCCCGCTCGCGGGTAGCAGGCCCGTGCTGTTGCGTACCGGGCAGCGCTTCATCATTACAACTGCGAGAGTCCTCGGCGATACCACGCGCGTCAGCACCACCTTTCGGCCGCTGCCGCGCGAAGTTCACCGCGGAAACCGCATCCTCCTGTCGGACGGCCTGATTGAATTGCGTGTTCTTCGTGTCCGCGGGCCCGAAGTGATTTGCGAAGTCGCGAATGGTGGAGCTCTAGGCGAGAACAAGGGCATCAACCTGCCCGGGATCAAGCTGCGTGTTCCCGCTCTCACTTCGAAGGACCGGGAAGATCTTGCTTTTGCTTTGAAGCACGGCGCGAATTACATTGCCGTAAGTTTCGTCCGGCGGCCCGAGGATGTGCTCCTCGCAAAGTCGCTGATCCGGCGCGCCGGCAAAAGCACGCCGGTGATCGCCAAGCTTGAGAAGCCGGAAGCCATCGACAATTTGGACGCGATTCTGCGCGTCGCCGATGGCGTGATGATCGCGCGCGGCGATCTTGGCGTGGAGATGAACCCCGAACGCGTCCCTGTCGTGCAAAAAACCATTATCGCCCGCGCGCGCCACTTCCGCCGCCCTGTAATCACCGCTACCCAAATGCTCGAATCCATGACGGAGAATCCCCGCCCCACGCGCGCCGAGGCTTCCGACGTGGCCAATGCGATTTTTGACGGCTCGGATGCCGTCATGCTCTCGGCGGAAACCGCATCGGGAAAATACCCTGTCGAAGCCGTCAGCATGATGGCGAGGATTATCGAGGAGGCGGAAGCCAGCGATTGGGAATCGCCCCGGCGTGTGCCGATGGAAAAATTGAAGATTGCGGAAACCGTTGCGGAACTCGTGTGTCATGCCTCGCGGGAGTTGCGCATGAAGTTGATTGCCGTGTTCACCCACAGCGGCTTTACCGCGCGCCTCGTTTCCTGCTATCGGCCCGCGGTCCCTATTATCGCCTTCTCGCCGGAAGCGGACACACGTCGCCGTATGGCGCTGATTTGGGGCGTAAAGCCGCGGCACATTCCCGACACGCGCAAAATTGACGGCCTTGCCGCCATCACGGAAAAACGCCTGCTCCAGGAACGCCTGGTTCGCAATGGCGACGTCATCGGAATCGTTGCAGGCACACCCATGGGCATTCGCGGCACCACCAACTTCATGAAGTTCCACATCATCGGCGGCCCCGCCTAGCGGAGATTTGCTCAGTCAAGTTGCGGACGGTGTCGAACTTTAGCGTGCTGTAGTCAATAGCGGCACAATTCCAGGCTTATATTCATAAAAATTCGCAATCTCTTGTAAATACTCAATGACCTGCTCGTCGTACCTCTTCTTTAGGGCATCCGTGAGGATGTTGCGCTCGCCGTTCGGATCTTGAACAAGATCGTAGAGGTAGCTCTTTGCTGGAGAATCGTAGGTGGCATAGAAGTATCTGCCGTTGTCCGCGAGGACGCCGTAGGCAGCGCGCACGTCGGACGCCATGAAGAGATCCTTCCGGGGATATCTGCGTAGTTCGTCCTGCGTTTCGGCGAACAGGGGATGCCCGAAAAGCGGGTTCAAAAGGATGGGCCGATGCCCGAGCAAATAGTAGAGGGAAGGAGTTATGTCAATGAGCGCGGAAACCCGGTGATCGTCATGCACATACTTGTTCTGCATTGTTTTTGGCAAATGCACAATCAGCGGCACGCGCATGACTTCTGGGTAGATCACCACCGAATGGCTGTATCGGCCGAATTCGCCAGTGGCGTCGCCGTGGTCCGAAGTTACGATGAGGATGCTGTTGTCGTAGAGCGCATGGGTTTTCAGCCAGCCAATAAAACCGCCGAGGCAATTGTCCACCTGATGCAGCTCGAACGAGATACGGTAGTTGAATCCCGGTTGAATCGGCCAGTGCGCGTCCCGCGCATGCGGCAAACTATTTCGCGCGAACTGATGCACGTTCTTCGGCTGCGAATAAAAGAAAATAGGGCGTCCCTGGCCGGCTCTATGCTCGAAAGTGCTTTCGGCCTGCTGTATCGTTGAGCAAATGTCGAGCTGGTTCCAGAGTTTTTTGTCCGTGTCCAGCTTGATGAGATCGTCGGAAGGTGAGAGTATCTGGCCCAGAATTTCGTCTTCGCTGACGACCATCTGGTAACCGTCCGCTTTCACCAATTTCTCCAGGCTGTTCACGCGTTCGAACGGCTGCATGAAATGCGCGTGCAACAATAACGCGCCTGCCCAGATCGCCGGCTCGGAAAGCGATGTCCCTGCGTAATTCGTGAAGACGTTTCGCACCACCACGCTGTCGCGCGCCAGGGCGTCCATGTTCGGCGTGAAAGTCGCTTTGGGATTGTATGCCCCGAGGTAATCCGGCCGCATGGAATCGACCACGAAAAGAAAAATGTTGGGACGCTCGCCTTGCGAAAGAACGAGTTGATTGACAAGTTTCAGATCGAAGCGCGCTTGCGCGCCGCGAATCTCCGTATATTGCCGCATGATCCGGCAAAGGTCTCCGCATGGCTCGGTCCGCCCGTTTCCGAGCAGGTGGAAAGCTAGTTCGAACGACGCGTCCTGCCCTGCATAATTCTCGAGCGAGAGTTGGATCTCGTCGTCCGTCGCGCCCAGCGGCTTGGCCCAAAATATCTCCGTGGCTACGAGCGCCTTGCACGAAAAGAGGCTTAGAAAAAGGATCGCTAGGACCGTGTTCACTGGATATGTTCTTAGGCTCGGACGCAGGCGGAAAACGCAGAAGCCCATGATAACCCAGAAGATCAGCGTGAACGTGCCCTGGTAGAGTCCGTTCCAGTCGCCGCCTCTCAAGAGTGTCGGCAGCGCCAGCGCAATGGCCGCGGATAACAACGAAGCGCCGATCAGCACTGTTGCGCGTCCCCGGGAAACCGCGCGCGAAGGCGACGCGTTCCGGAGAAGAAATGGCCGCGCTATCGAGAATCCCAGCAGCGCGAGCGCCGCGGCAAGCGAGGCGGCATAGAGATGAGCGTGCCATCCTTCGAAGCTGAGAGCGTTTTCCAGGAAATGAACCGATAAAGCCCATAGCGAAGCAAAAATAAGAAAACCCACCAGGCTCCAGCGCACCAGACGCGTGTGGTTTGTCCTCGAAGCACCGATGCGCACTAAGTTCAAAATCGAGATCAGGATGATGGCGACAAGAATGTGCGAACCTACGCTCCAAATCGTCAGGTAAATGTCGCTGACGTGCGGAGACACCGGTCCCTTCTCTGAATAACTCCGAAGCTCTGCGCCTGCCAGGCTCAACAGAGCGATGCCGGCGCCCAGCAAGATTCCGGTGCCATAGGAGAGATGCGAATGAAGTGGAAACTCGTCTTCCCCGGTAAATGTACCCCCCATGTCGCAGAGCAAGACGACCGCGATGATCGCCCAAAGCGCCATGAGGCTGCCCCAGTAGGCGGATCGATTGTCTTCGAGGCCCACAAGTAATGGACGGAACGAAAGAAAAATTCCAACGCACGCAAGAGCGCCGAAATATACAAAATAAGCCACTCTCTTTTCGCGAGGACGGTAAGCAGCCGCTGCGGCTGCCCACGCCAGCCAGAACAGAAACGCATGATGGTGCACGAACCAGATGACCCATGAGTACGGAGGTGCTTTGATCAGCGCATAGTAGGTGTAAGGCAGAAACGCTAGCAGGCAATACAGGGACGTGAGCGCGAAATAAATTCCGAAAAATGTTTTTAAAATCGATTTAAACCACTTTTGCAAATGAATCCTTTTTTGGCTATCGCGTGAGTGAAATAAAATCTCGGATTGCCGCTCAAGATTGTTGTTGCCCGAAACTCCATTCTAGCAGTCTTCTCTCGCGGCCTGCCGGAAGTTCGAGGCTGTGGCTCTATCAGAAAACACTAATTCCGCAGACGCTGCGGGCCGCGGCTGCGTTTCGCATCCGCGCTGCAACGGAAACCCGATTCGACTGGAAGAGGCACGCAAAGAACTAATTTATCCAGCGGTCCGGGCGCGAAGGAGGCTCGTTTTTGTGCTTATTGATGTACACGTCGAATCGTTTGCGGTTGCGCTTGTGTTGCCAGTCCGAAACGCTGTTTCGCACGCTATATAGAAACGACCCGCGCCGCAAATAGATGTAGCCCACCAGCATGCCCCCAAGATGGCAGACGTGCGCGACGGCATCGCCGCCCGCTCCCAGTGTCGAGAAGAATTCGATCGCGCCCATCACCGCGACGTAGGGCCGCATCGGAATCGTCACCGGCAAAGGGAAAAGCCAAATGCGTCGGTCCGGAAACAGGATAGCGTTCGCCATCAAAATTCCGAAAATCGCACCCGACGCTCCAATGGTCGGAATATCCGACGGCATGTGGCCCCACGACATGGGAATTATTTTCACCAGAATCTCAATCAGGCCAGCTCCGACTCCGCAGAGAAAAAAGAAATTCAAGAATCGCCGCTTCCCCCACACCAGTTCCAGCTCGCGGCCAAACATCCAGAGAAAGAGCATATTGATCAGCAGATGCCAGATGCCGCCGTGGAGAAAAATGTAGGTGAACGGCTGCCAGAGCCGGAGGCCCGGCACGGGACCGAGGGCGACGAGGCCGAAGTAGTGGTTAATCCACGACGTGGCCCTCAGGCCCAGGAACATGGCAATGAGCGTCTGAACCAGGAAGACGCCGGCGCAGATGAGCACCAGAAGTTTTACGCCGGGCGTAATGAAGCCGCGCCAGTCGAAGTTGTAACGGCGGCCGCGGAACGAGGTCCCCATAATCAAAGTTTACGGTGTTGCAACGCGCTCGTCAAAGCGGCGATTGGGCGGCCATTCCGCCTGGCTCGCTGAACTTTTTGCGACGCGATCAGACTTTTTTGAATCGAGAAGTTCTTTTGGATGGCTCCTTAGTTGAGTTTTTTGCGAGCGAAATGGAAGAGTGACGTGGCCAGCAGGGCGAACATCACGACGCCGAAGAGCGACTGGATGTGCGTGGGCACCGGCAACTTGTCGTTGGGAGCAAGCAGAGGCCAAAGCCTGGGGCCGAGGGAGAAGAGGTCCGGTCGCCAGGGCAAATGCAACAGGTGGCCGAACCAGCCGGGGACGTGTGTGGCGATTTCGGGATCCTGGAAAAGATTGATGACAATTCCAAGCAAACCAAAAACGCCGCCGGCGGCGATCAATCCGCTCGAATAGAGCGCGCCGGGGCTGGCTTCTCCTTCGTCCTTTTTCTCCTTGGAAGAAGCTTCGACGAGCCAGCGGACGAGCCCGCCTGCAAACATGGTGGCGGTTGTGGCAATTGAGAGATAAGAGCCGACGGCAAAGGCGAGCGAACGCACTCCGAGAATCTCGACGGCGATAACCATTGCCACGCCCATCAGAACGAGGCGCCAGGGAAGCTTTTGGTTGAGGATGCCGTTGATGACCGTAGCCATGAGGCGCGCTTGCGGAGCAGGAGCTTTGTCGCTGCCGATGCCAGGCGCCCACTGAATTTCGATCTGTTTTGAATCGCCGTCGTAGAGATATTCGCCGTCGGGAATGACGTTCGAGCCGAGCGAGTTCATAAGAGTGTAGTTCTTGCCGCGGTACTCGAAGGCGTTGCGTTCGACTTTCACGCCGGAGGGAAGCGCGGCGATATTCACGGCAATTTGGGTGGGCGCGTATTTTTCGAGGCCGACGTTCATCAAGTTGAGCGTCGCGCCGATGGCGAAAGTGGAGACTGTTACGCCGATTAAAAGGGCTATTTGCTGGCGATAGGGAGTAGCGCCGACGAGATAGCCGGTTTTCAAATCCTGCGAAGTGGCGCCGGCGATAGCCGCGGCGATACAAACGACGCCGCCAATCATCAGCGCGAGAACGGAATAGTTCGGAGCGGTCCAGCCGGCTACGAAAAAGATGGCGCAGGTGGCCATGAGCGTGGCAATGCTCATTCCACTGATGGGATTGGAAGAGTTGCCGAGAAGGCCGCTGATGCGGGCCGCGACGGTGACAAAAAGAAATCCGAAAACGACGACGAAGATGGCCGCAAAAAGATTCTGGTACCAGAGCGTGCTCGCGCCCTTCATGGGATGAAAGGTGAGCAAAACCCAGAGCATCACAATGATGACGATGGAGCCCACGATTACATTGCGCATGGGCATGTCTTGGTCGATGCGGCTGGAGGCTGAGGATTGGCCGCCGCTTTGAGCGCGCACATCCTTGAGGCCGGAACGCAGAGCGGAAATAATGGTGGGCAAGGTGCGAATTAACGTGATGATGCCCGCGGCCGCGACGGCGCCCGCGCCCATCGGCCGAATGTAGGTTGCCCAAAGTTGATCCGGGGACATATCCGGAATGGGAATCGTGCCGGGGTAGATGGCGGAGTGGCCGGAAAGCTGGCCGAAGAACTTGATCGCGGGAATCACCACGAGCCAGGAGAGAATGCCTCCAGCGAAGAGAAGGCCGGCAACGCGCGGGCCGATAATGTAGCCGACACCGAGGTATT
Source organism: uncultured Acidobacteriota bacterium (assembly GCA_963718945.1). Lineage (GTDB taxonomy): Bacteria > Acidobacteriota > Terriglobia > Acidiferrales > UBA7541 > Acidiferrum. The sequence goes on from CAVRAJ010000011.1 coordinate 138,758, forward strand.
CGGAAGTGACGTTGGCGCGGAACGAAGCGCCGGGAAACCATTTGGGCTGGCTTTCCGGCTGCGAGGGCCAAGCCTGGAAAATGTTCATGAAGACGGTGTAAACGCCGCCGAGGCCGAGTCCCCAGAAAACGCGGCTGGCAAAGGAGCCGCCACGCTCGCCCGCCACGAGCACATCGGCGCATGCGGTGCCTTCGGGGAATGCGAGATTGCCGTGCTCCTTGACGATGAGCTGGCGCCGCAGCGGAACCATGAGCAGCACGCCAAGCCATCCACCAAGAAGCGCGAGCGGGAAAATCCGCCAGAACGTGAACTCCGATCCGAAGCCGAGAAAGATCAGCGCGGGAATCGTGAACATGACCCCTGCAGCCAGCGATTCGCCCGCCGAGCCGGTGGTCTGGACGATGTTGTTCTCGAGGATGGTGGAGCGTCCAAAGGCGCGCAGGATGCTGATCGAGAGGACGGCGATAGGAATCGATGCGGAGACGGTCAGTCCGGCGCGGAGGCCGACGTAGACGCTGACCGCGCCGAAAAGCAATCCAAACAAGGCCCCAAGAATGATCGCGCGGATCGTAAATTCCTTGGGACTTTCCTCAGCGGAAATGTAGGTGCGAAATTCTCCCGGAGGAGCCGTGGAACTCCATGGACGATCAGTCACTGAATCCTCCCCGTCTGCGAACTGGAATGCGCCTGCTTGCCGAAGCGGACGCGGACATGCCCCTGTGCGGCGGGATTATGCCGTAAATCAGAGGCGGGAGGGTAGAAGTTCTCTGCGAGGGAAGAGGTTGACAGTCGAGAGTTGATGGTTGAAAGGCAAAGAGGGGGAAAGAATAACGCCCCCGAGCGGCTCGGGATAGGCTCCGAGGCCCGACTCGGTCGGAGTAAACGCTGTCTGCGGAGATGCGCAGAGAAGACGTGGTTCTGGCTCCGCGAGGAGAGGAGCGAAGCCTGTGAGCGCCGGAGGAGGACAGCCAGGATTGGCTGCCCCACCTGGAAACGGAGGATCTGGGAAACACACGCTGTGGGCGGGGTTTAAGAAAATGCAGGAGATCGCTGGACGGGATACCCCCGCCTCGTGTGTGACGGGAAGTGTGAAGTAAACGCATGACAAGAATGGAGTTGCGGGAACTCCTGTGCGTCGGATGTTTACTCACTGTGGAAAAGAGCGGAAGTGCTTGGGTGGATGGGAGTCCGGAGTATCCCAACCCCCTCCCCTGTTTTTTGTAAGAGTATGATCCGATGGGAGTTAAATGGCGGGGGTGTGCAGGAGATGTGATTCTAAAGGGGATGGTGGAAATAGAGGTTGGCAGATTTGAATGTTGGAAGGTTTGAAGGTTCGGAGCGGAGCCGCGAAAGAAGCAGACGCAGGGTGAACGGAGCGGGCGGGTTTGAGAAGGGCGCGGGTCTGAAGACCCGCCACTACAACGACAGGGAGAAAATCGCGGGGCTGGAGCCCCATACCTACAAGGGCGAGGAAAAGAAGTGCGGAGGGAAGAGAAATTGAGCGAAGGGGAGGGGGAATGGCTGGTTTGTGACGAAAGCATGGGATAGGGTAGCATGGTCGCTTATTACTGTCAATGACTATTATGTAAGAAGTATCATTCGAATGAGACTGGGGGAAATCGAGGGGTTTGAGGGAGTTGGCGGGATTTTTGTAGTTTGGTGAGACAGCGAGAGGCTTTCGAGCGAATAGAACGCAAAGTGTCGAAGAGAAAGTCAAAATCCGCCCTTGAAAACCGCAGGGATGCGGCCCCCGGCGATTTTTCCGTTGAGGAGTTCGCGTGATCGAGTTAACGGTCGAAAGCTGAGGGTGGGAGCCTAAGAGGAAGAGAGATTTCATCGCTCACAAAAGACGTGAGCGATGGGGCGGCGGTTCTCTCTGCGCAGGCCGACCGCTTCGCAGGAGCGAAGCGGAAAGAAAAAGCGTCGGCCTGCTCCGTTCGAAATGACGCGGTGGCGGCCGGTTCGACCCAGGTAAGTATCGACCGAGGTGCGAATGGCACGGCCGGCGAGTGGGCTTGCGATCTATCCGGCGGCTTGGAAGAATGATTTGGTTGCGGCGTCTTCGAGTTGTTGGAGGAGGCCGTGCTGATCCCAATTTTGCCAGGCTTCGACGAAGCGGCCGTCCTTGAAGCGAAGGATGCTCATTCCGGTGACTTCGAGATGCTTTCCGGTGCTGGAGTGTTTTGCAGTGGAAGACCAGCGCATACAGACGATGTCGCCTTCGGAGATGGTTTCGAGCGGAGTGACTCGGATCTCGGATAGTTGCGCGCGAAGGGCGTCGTAGAAACGCTTGAACTCGGCGGGGCCACGATACTCATTGCGGCCATCGTGAAGGACGGCGTCTTCGGGAAACATTTCGTCGATGGCCGCGCGCCGCGACTGATTCCACACCTCTTCGAACCATCGCGCCACGAATTTCTTTTGTGCTTCTTGCTGGTCAGCCATCGGGATGTCCTCCTGGGAGCCGGATTATAGCTCCATAGACTTGCTGATTGCTATAACGCGGAGGCAGCGCGGGAGGTAAGCGGGGGAAGCTACCTTTTGATTCTGACGATTTGGCAGTGTTGAACGGGTTCGCGTCGATCAGAATGCGCATTCAGGGACGTGCGGGCAAGAGGTGTTTTGCTTCTTCGAGAGCGGCGACGGCCGTTTGCGAGCGAAGCCGCAATTTCGAGCAGAGTGGGCGCCGGAAGAATGCTTCGAGTAAGGCGCAAATAGCCGAGGGTTTCACGCGAGACGGCGGGAAATCCCTCTAGAAAGTGTTCGAGTGTTTCTCCGCCTTCGAGGTAATCAAAAAGAGTTTGGAAGGGCGCTCGGATACCGGAGGAAACGGGAGTTCCGCCAAGAATATCGGGGTTTTTGATGATGACGCCCATGAATGAATTACAGCACGTGCGTGACGCCGCGGGCTATTGACAGGGGCGGCGGGGACTTGTATTGTCCGCCGCAGTAAGTGACTTCGGTCGGTAACACTGCTTATGCGCCCAGACCCTTCCCAGCGCGGCGGTGCAGGTCTCAGGTCCCTCCCTGCAAACTCGCCATTGGTGTGCGCGGCTGAGATTCCATTCCGCGAAATTGGAGTGCGCAAAATTCAAGTCCGGAGGTGGAGTGTGTCTCTACGCCGTTTATGCCTGATTACGGCAGTGATTTTGGCGGGAGCGGCGGTGTATTACGCGGGCTCGGCCAACGCGGCTGACGAATGGCTGCCGATCTCGCAGGAAGAGCTGAAGATGACGAGCGTGCCGAACGCTCCCGGAGCGCCGGCGGTCTATCTCTACCGGCAAGTGGACCGCAACGATGAATCGCGAGTCGCGAATGAATACAACTACGCGCGAATCAAGATACTGACGGAGGAAGGGCGGAAGTACGCGGACGTGGAGATTCCGTACTTCAGGGAACAAGGAAACATTGTCAACATCAAGGCGCGGACGGTGAGGCCGGATGGGACGATCGCAAACTTCGAAGGGAAGCCTTTTGACAAGACGATCGTGAAGGCGCGGGGGCTGAAATATCTGGCGAAGACGTTCACGCTGCCAGACGTGCAAGTGGGAAGCATCATCGAATACCGCTACACCTATGATCCGCAAGAGGGCTACGTCTTCAATTCGAGCTGGATCCTGAGCGAAGAACTATTCACGCTGCACGGAAAATTCTCGCTGAAGCCGAACAATGACTTTGCGCTGCGCTGGAGCTGGCCGGTGGGCCTGCCAACCGGGACGGCTTCGCCGAAAGACGATCACGGGACAATAAGGCTGGAGGTCCAGAATGTCCCCGCGTTCCAGGTGGAAGACTTCATGCCGCCGGAAAACGCATTGAAATTCCGGGTGGAGTTCACCTATTACGACAACGGAAATTCGGAGTCCGAGCCGGACAAGTTTTGGAAAAAAGAAGGGAAGAAGCTCTACGGCTCGATAGACAGTTTTGTGGGGAAGCGCAAGGCGATGGAGCAGGCGGTGTCGCAGATCGTTTCCGAGGGCGATACACCGGAGGTGAAGCTGCAGAAGATCTACGCGAAAGTACAGACGCTGCGGAACACGTCGTTTGAGTTGGAAAAGACCGAGCAGGAGAAAAAGCGGGAGAAAGAAAAGGATGTGAACAACGTCGAGGACATGTGGAAGCGCGGATATGGGAACGGCATACAAATCACGTGGCTCTTTCTGGCGCTGACACGGGCGGCGGGGTTCGAGGCGTATCCGGTGATGGCGTCGGCTCGAAACATGTATTTTTTTAATCCGGCGGTAATGAATGCCGCGCAACTGGACACCAATGTGGTGTTAGTGAAGCTGAACGGGAAAGATATTTATTGCGATCCGGGAACGGAATTCGTGCCGCTTGGACTGTTGCCCTGGTCCGAGACGGCTGTGCAAGGGCTGCGGCTGGATAAAGACGGTGGAAGCTGGGTGAAAACGACATTGCCGGAGAGTTCGGTTTCGAGAATCGAACGAAAAGCGGACCTGAAGCTGGATGACACGGGAACATTGCAGGGGAAACTGACCATCACGTTCACGGGACTGGAAGCGTTGAGCCGCAGGCAGGAAGAACGCAACGTGGACGAAGCCGACAGGAAGAAGTTCCTGGAAGACCAGGTAAGGGAATACGTTCCCGTGGGGATCGACGTGGAACTGACCAACAAGCCGGATTGGGGGAGTTCGTCGGAGAAATTGGTGGCGGAATACGATTTGAAAGTGCAGGGCTGGGTGTCTGGCGCGGGAAGGCACATACTGCTGCCCGTAGCGCTATTCGGAGCGACGGAAAAGCAACTGTTCGAGCATGCCAACCGCGTGCACCCGATTTATTTTGAATTTCCGTTCGAGAAGATCGACGACGTGACGATCGAATTGCCGCTAGCATGGCAAGTGAGCAGCGTGCCTCCGGTGAAGAACCAGGATGCGAAGGCGATCGTCTACAACTTGAAGGTCGACAACGACAAAGGAACTCTGCACCTTAAGCGAACGTTAAACGTCGACATTCTTTTGCTGGACGCGAAGGTATACCCAGTGCTACGGAATTTTTTCCAGATTGTGAGGGCGGGAGATGAACAGCAAGTTGTATTGGAGCCGGGCGGGGCGACGGCGCGGAATTAGCTGGGGGGGCAAATCAGGTTTCCTGGCGCTGCTGGCGTATGGCGCGTTGTGCACGGCGTCCCCGGCCAGGGGAGCCGACGCGCCGGCGTGGATGCACGCGCTGGTGAACGCACCGCTGCCGGCCCACGACGAAAAGACGAACGCAGTGAAGCTGTATTCGGAGAGAACGGTGACGGTGATGTCCGCGGACAAGATCAAGACGACGGTACGCGAGGCGTACAAAATATTGCGGCCGGGCGGGAGGGACTTTGGCGTCTTGGTGGTTTCCTATAATTCTCACCGCAAGATTACGGAAATGCGTGGATGGTGCATACCCACGCAAGGAAAAGATTACGAAGTGAAGGACAAGGAAGCCGTGGAAATTTCACTGCCGAAAGTGGACGGGAGCGAATTGGTCTCGGACGTTAAGGACAAGATGCTTCAGATTCCCGCGCCCGATCCGGGAAATATCATCGGATACGAGTACGAAGAGGAGTCTCAGCCATTTGTCTTGCAGGATGTTTGGGACTTTCAGGAAACGAGTCCGGTGCGCGAGGCACATTACACGCTGCAGCTTCCACAAGGATGGGAGTACAAAGCGACGTGGTTGAACTACGCGGAAACCAAGGCGGCGCAGACAGGAAGCCATGCGGAGTGGGTGGTGAGCGATGTGAAGGGGCTCAAGCAAGAAACCGACATGCCGCCGTGGCCGGGAGTCGCGGGGCAGATGGTCGTTTCCTTTTTTCCTCCGGGCGGGTCGTCGCAGAGCCGCGTATTCCAGAACTGGCAGCAAATGGGGGTCTGGTATCAAAGCTTGATCAGCGGGCGGCAAGATGCTTCGCCGGAATTGAAGCAAAAAGTGACGGAGCTGACGGCGTCCGCGCGGACCCCGTTGGAGAAGATGAAGGCCATCGCCCAATTTATGCAGAAGGACATTCGCTACGTGGCCATCGAGCTGGGAATTGGAGGCTGGCAACCACATCCGGCTGCGGAGGTGTTCGCGCATCGTTACGGAGACTGCAAGGATAAAGTGACCTTGATGTCGGCAATGCTGCATGAAATCGGAATTGAAAACTATTACGTGGTGATCAATTCGGAACGGGGTTCCGTGACGCCCGCGACACCGGCGCACATGGGCGGGTTCGATCACGTGATCATCGCGATCAAATTGCCGGCGGATGTGACGGACAGTTCGCTGGTGGCCACGATGGCGCATCCCAAACTTGGAAGGGTGTTGTTCTTCGACCCGACCGATGAAATGACGCCGTTCGGCCAATTGCTCGGGGCGTTGCAGGCAAACTACGGATTGCTGGTTGCGCCCGAAGGCGGAGAGCTTATCGAGCTGCCGGAATTGCCGCCGGTGTCGAACGGAATCCGGCGGACGGCGAAACTTAGCTTGAGTCCGACAGGGACGCTGAGCGGGGACGTGGACGAAGTGCGCGTGGGCGACCGTGCGTGGGCGCAGCGGTGGGCGCTGCGAACGGTGACGAAAGATGCGGACAGAATCAAGCCGATCGAATCGATGCTGTCGCAGTCCTTGTCAACATTTCAAATCACCAAAGCAACGATCGAGAATCTCAAACTGACGGATCAGGCGTTCGTCTACGACTATTCTCTGGTAGCGCAGAATTACGCAAAGACAGCGGGGAATTTGCTGCTGGTTCGTCCGCGCGTGGTGGGAAGCAAATCGAGCGACATACTGGAAACCAAGGAGGCGCGCAAATTCCCGGTGGAGTTCGAAGGGCCCTCGCGCGACACGGACATCTTTGAGATCAAACTGCCGCCAGGATATCAAGTGGATGATCTGCCGCCGCCAGTGAACGCGGACTACAGTTTCGCGAGCTATCACAGCAAGGCGGAAGTGCAGGGCGACACGCTGAAATATACGCGAACTTTCGAAGTGAAGGAACTGAGCGTGCCGCTGAGCAAGGTCGAGGACTTAAAGAAGCTCTACCGAATTATTGCGAATGATGAACGCAATACGGCCATCTTAAAGCCCGCTTCTCAGTAACCTAAATTCCGAAGGCGAGCGAGTGAAAGAGCAGAGTGACTGGCGACTCGTGACTGGTAACGTGTGCAAACCGCGTCCCGCAGCAATCAAGGTGCCGCCGCTTTCCGGCCGATCGGTATAACCACAAGACACAGAGTGAACGTTTGATGGAGCGTGCGGAGGAGGCGGCGTCAGGAGAGGCGCGCGCGGACGCGGTCGCTGAGGGCTTTGCCGTCGACAAGCTTGCCTTCGAGCGCGGCCTTGGCGGCTTTGACGACGGCGCCCATTTGCTTCATGGAGTTGGCGCCGGTTTCGGCGATGGCTTTGGAAATGGCGGCGTCCATTTCAGCGTCGCTGGCGCCGGCGGGGAGATAGGATTCGAGGATGGCGAGCTCCTTGGTTTCCTTGTCGACCAGATCCTGGCGGCCACCTTTGCCGAATTGGTCGATGGATTCCTTGCGTTGCTTGACGAGAGTCTGCAGGATCTGGATGGATTCGGCTTCGTCGAGCGCGCGGATTTTTTCGGTTTCCTTGTACTGAATGGCGGATTTGACGCCGCGGAGGACGCTGAGGCGAAGCTCGTCCTTGGAGCGCATGGCGTCGATCAGGTCTTTCTGGATTTTTTCGGAGAGAGTCATGGAATTAAATATAACAGAAGAAAGAGGAAAGAATTAACACACTGACTGGTCCGGAGAGGCTCCGGGAACGGAGAAGCGCAGTTCGCCGAGAAGAGAAAAAGGAGAAGGGATTTGACAGGCTGCGGTGGGCTCGCTACCGTTAATGTTCTAGTTTTGGCGGGATTTACCCGCTCGATGCGCGCGGAAACACAAATCAATCTGAATGAGGCCCGATGAAAGTCATAGTTGCGGACAAGATCAGCGAACGAGGCGTGGAACTGTTGGGGCGGACGGGATGGAATATCGTTCTGACGACGAAAGACACGCTGAACGCGGAGATAGCGGACGCGGACGCCTTGATTGTGAGGAGCGCGACGAAAGTTACGGCGGAACTGCTGGAAAAAGCGCCGAAATTGCGAGCGGTGGGGCGCGCGGGCGTGGGCGTGGACAATATCGATCTGGACGCGGCCACGACGCGCGGAGTATTGGTGATGAGTACGCCGGGGGGGAATGCGGTCAGCGTTGCGGAGCATACCTTTGCGCTGTTGCTCGCGCTAGCAAGGCTGGTGCCCCGGCTCGATAAATCCATGCACGAAGGAAAGTGGGAGAAGTCGTCCGCGGCGGGAACGGAAGTCCGCGGAAAGACACTGGGATTGATCGGGCTTGGCCGCATCGGTAGCGAAGTGGCGATCCGAGCGGATGCGTTCGACATGCGCGTGCTGGGATACGATCCGTATATCAGCGAGGCGGCGGCGAAGGAAGTGCAGGTCGAACTGGTGCCGCTTGAAAAATTGCTGGCGGAGAGCGATTTCATCTCGCTGCACACGGCGCTGAGCCCGGCGACGCAGAATCTAATCAATGCGGAGTCGATTGGAAAGATGAAGAAGGGAGCGCGGCTGATCAATGCGGCTCGCGGCGAACTGATTGACGAGGGCGCGCTGGCGGAAGCGCTGAAGAGCGGAAAATTGGCTGGAGCGGCGCTGGACGTATTCGTTCACGAGCCTCCGAAGGATTCTCCGCTGCTGGCGATGCAGAACGTGATTGCGACGCCGCATGTGGCGGGGTCAACGACCGAGGCGCAGGAGGAAGTGGGCACGCAGGTGGCCGTGCAGATTAAGGATTATCTGGCGGACGGTTTGATTCGAAACGCGGTGAACTTGCCGGCGCTTTCGGCGGACCAATACCGGCGCGTGCGGCCGTACTTGGCGCTGGCCGAGCGATTGGGATCGCTGGTATCGCAAGCGGTGGCGGCCAGGCCGGCGCGGATTCGGATCCGCTACGCCGGCGAGGTGGCGGAGGTGGGGACGCATCTGTTGCGAAGCGCTGTGCTGGCAGGGCTGTTGAACGCTGTGCTGGATGAAAAAGTGAACGTTGTGAACGCGCCCGCCATTGCCGCTGCACGAGGTCTTTCTGTCGAGGAAGAGACACGCCGGCGGGAACGCGGATTTCCAAACACACTGGAAGTGGCTGCCTTACCGGAAAAAGAGGGCTTGGTGCGTGGCTTTTCCGCCGAGGGCACGGTTTTGCACGACGGCTCCCCGCGCGTGCTGCAGATTGACGGCATCCCGCTGGAAGCAGAGCTTGCCGGGACGATGCTTTATCTGCGGAATCGGGATGAACCCGGGGTTATCGGGCAAGTGGGTTCGACGCTGGGCAATATGGGCGTGAATATCGCGACCTTTGCGCTTGGACGGCGCGAGGCTACCAAGGGTGCGGAGGCAGTGTCCCTGGTGCGTCTGGATGGAGAGGTTTCGGACTCGATCCTGGGGGCCATTCGTGGGATTCCGGCTGTTACAGTGGCGAGGCTTGTGCAGCTGGGGTGAAAGATGGGTGAAAGATTTGTTGCCGCGGTCCGGCGAAGTTTAGTCCCCTTCGAAAACAAAGCAATCACTTGCAGTGCGCTACATTCAAGAATCTAAATTTTGAATAGACCAGGATTGATAATGAAATTAGAAGAACTTTCCTTGACAGCGAGTGGTGATTTGTCCTAAAAGCTAGGTCAAAGTTTGAACAGCGGAGTGGTGGGGGAGAGATGTCCAGGGTCTGGCGTAATTCTCCCAGGTCAAGACCCGGCAATACGCCGCGAGCGTAGTTGTGTCGGTTTGGTGCTGCCCACCGGCGTAGATCTCAAAGATAGGTTAGGGTGCGCGAAAGGAGCAGTCCATGAGGTGGTCTTCGATGAAACGCAATATTCTGATTTCTTGCGCAACATTACTTTTTGTGGTCACAAGCGCCTGGGCGCAGACCGGAACGACATCGCTGTCTGGCGCGGTCACGGATAAAACCGGCGCTGCCATCGTCGGCGCCAATGTGACCTTGAGCAGTTCCGCGACGGGACTTAACCGTTCCTTGGAGACCAGTTCGACTGGAGAATACCAGTTTCCCGCGCTGCCTCCTGGCACTTATGCGCTGACAGTGGAGATGTCGAGCTTCAGGAAGTATGAGCAGAGGAATCTTCAACTTCTGGTGAATACGCCAGCGACGGTGAACGTGAGGCTTGAAATCGGCACCGCAATTCAGACGGTCGAGGTGTCGGCGCAAACGGCCACGTTGAACACGACTGATGCCTCCCTCGGGGTGGCTTTTGACGAAAACCAAGTGAAGCAACTTCCGCTCGAAGCGGGAAACGTCCCAGAACTACTTTCGTTGCAAGCGGGGGTGGCCTATACAGGAAACCGCCCGGACATCAACCAAGAGAATGACACACGTAGCGGCGCCGTAAATGGCGCACGCAGCGACCAAAGCAATATCACCTTGGACGGCGTGGACGTGAACGCGGACACCAAGGGATACGCATTTACATCCGTGTTGCCTATCACTCAGGATTCCGTCGAGGAATTTCGCGTCACAACGAGCAACTACAACGCGGACGAAGGACGTTCTTCCGGCGCGCAGGTTGCCCTGGTGACCAAGGGCGGTACAAATGGCTTTCACGGCTCGCTTTTGGAGACGCACCGAGGCACGGGTACGAGCGCCAACGATTACTTTGTGAAGCTCGCTCAACTGCAAAGCGGTCAGCCAAACGAGGCGCCCAGACTCTTGCGGAACAATTTCGGCGGCTCGCTTGGCGGCCCAATCAAGAAAGATCGTTTGTTCTTTTTCGTCAATTATGAAGGGCACCGTCAGCGTGAGGACCAGAGCGTGGTTCGCATCGTGCCTAGCGCCGCGATGCAGGATGGCGTGCTCCAGTACGTGTGCGCGGATCCTACTCAATGCCCAGGGGGCACCGTTCAAGGGCTGACGGCTTCGCACACGATTGCCCCTGGCAATTTTGGGCTGACTCCCACACAGATCCAAGGTATGGATCCCCAAGGACTTGGAATCAGCACCAACGTGATGATTCCATATCTCCAGTCGTTTGCGCCTTATCCCGGGAACGACAATTCCGTGGGTGACGGCCTTAATTATGTGGGCTATCGATTTAAGGGTCCTGTGGCGATTGACACCAATTGGTATATCGCTCGTGCCGATTATAAGCTTACGAGCAACGGCAATCATTCCATCTTTTGGCGTGGTGCCCTGCGGAACGATTCGGACTCCGGTGTGCCGTATCTGCCGGGTCAAGGTCCGGAACTCACGACAGTCGATTACAGCAAGGGCTTTTCGGTGGGCTATACCGCAGTGTTGCGATCAAATCTCGTGAACAACTTCCGCTACGGCTACACGCGGCAAAGTTTCGGGCAAATCGGTAACCAGACTCAAGACATCATTTTTTTCCGAGGGCTCAACGACAACAGCACGCCAAACAACTCCAGTCTGGCCGTCACCAATAGCTTGAGTTACCAGGTTCCGGTTAACAATTTTGTGGACGATCTTTCCTGGATCAAAGGACGGCACACTCTCCAGTTTGGCGTGAACATGAACTTCTTGCGCAACCCGCAATCCAACAACTCGAACTCCTTTGCATCTGCGTCCGACAATCCTTCCTGGTACGACACGGCGGCTTTTGCTAATACAGGCGCTCCGGGTCACTTCGATCCTTTCTGCGCAACAAGTGGAACTGCGGATTGCTACAATCCCGATCCGACCTCATCGGGATACAATCCCAATGAGGCGCATTTCCCTCAGGTCGATTCCGGCTTTGGCAACAACTATGACTATCCGCTGGGCACGCTCCTCGGAGCCATACCTCAGGTGAACGCTCAATATAATTACAACAAGGATGGCAGCACACTTGCCGATGGAGCCCCTGTATCGCGCCGGTTCGGCACGGACACGTGGGAAATCTATGCGCAAGATTCTTGGAAGGTCAAACCTAACCTGACCGTGACTTACGGGCTCCGCTACTCGCTTTTCTCGCCTCCCTGGGAAACCAACGGACTTCAAGTCACTCCCGACGTTAGCTTGAGCAATTGGTTCAATGGGCGTGGAGCAGGGATGCTGGATGGCACACCAGCGAGTGCGGCTCCTCGTCTCAGTTTCAATTTGGGCGGCCCCGCGAATGGGAAGCCGGGCTTTTACAATTGGGACAAGAAAGACTTTGCTCCGCGTTTAGGCATAGCGTGGTCGCCGAGCGCTAAGGACGGGCTTTTTAAGAGCCTGTTCGGAAATCCAGGGCAAACGACAATCCGCGCGGGAGCGGGGATTGTGTATGACCGCATCGGGCCCGAATTGCTTGCTACATTTGACGCAAGTGGATCGTTTGGCCTGTCAACCTCCCTCACCAACTCTGGAGGATCGGAAACTCCGGCCACCGCGCCCCGCATAACTGGGCTGACCGGCCTGAGCAACATTCCAACTACGGACTTGGCTGGAAATCAGCTGCTTGCCCCCGCGCCAGCAGGGACGTTTCCGCAGACGTTTCCCAGCGGCTTGAATGGCGACACTGGGTCCTACGCCGTGTACGCCGGAATGGACAATAACCTCAAGACTCCCTATGCGTATACGTTTGACCTCTCTATTGGACGCGAGCTTGGCCATGACTTCACTTTGGAGGTCTCCTACGTGGGGCGCTTGGCGCATCGTCTGCTGACGCAGGAAGACGTTGCCGCGCCTCTTGATTTGGTTGATCCCAAGACAAAGGTTGACTATTACAAGGCGGTCGATGTGTTGGCCAACTTGTACAGACAAGGTGTTCCAGCAAGCTCCATCACTTCGGCGATGGTTGGTCCAACCGCACAGTATTGGTACGACATGCTACAGCCTTTACCAGCCCACAACCCAGGACAATTAGCCCCGCCTTCGTATTCGGCACCGTCTGGTTGTGGCAGCAGCGCGACGACGGATGCTCTTGTGGCTGCGTATGATCTTTTTTCCTGTTTCGCCAACAACGAAACCACGGCGATTCAGGCTCTGGACCAGGGCTGGGGGCTCACGGACCCTAACTCGCTGGATGCCAACGGAAATCCCACTGTCAGCTACTATGGAGCGGGAGGCCCTTACAGCTTTGTCGACCCGCAGTTCGCGGCCCTCTACGCTTGGCGTTCGATTGGAACCGCAGCATACAATGCGCTACAAGTGAATTTCACCAAGCACATGAGCCACGGCGTTCAATTCACCGTTAACTATACTTATTCCAAATCCTTTGATGAGTCGTCGGATGCGAGTCGCATAGGTATCGAAGGAGGATTGGGAGGACAGGTAATCAATCCCTGGGATTCCAAAGCATTACGTGCCGTGTCTGATTTCGATCTAACACACCAGATTAATGCTAACTGGATTGCTGAGCTGCCGTTTGGCAGAGGTAGATGGATTGGCAGCGGTGCGCATGGTTTTGCTGAAGCGGTGATCGGCGGCTGGCAGTTCTCGGGCCTTGGCCGCTGGACCAGTGGTTTCCCGATTGGTGTCAGCAACGGTGCCCAGTGGCCTACGAACTGGGAGTTGTCGGGTTTTGCGACACAGATTGCTCCCGTAAGAGCGGGAGGGGCGATTAAAAATCCCGATGGCACGGTCAACATCTTCGGGAATGCCGCCGCAGCCGCAACTGCGTTCGCTAACTATGCGCCCGACTTGCCTGGCCAAGTCGGAGGCCGCAACACACTCCGCGGCGACGGTTTCGCAGGTTTGGATCTCGGGCTCAGCAAGAGATGGCGCATAAGAGAATCGAAGTCCTTGCAGTTCCGCTGGGACGTGTTCAACGCGCTGAATCTCACGCGCTTTGATGTGGAGAGCTTGAATCTATCCCTCACGAATTCCAGTAACTTCGGCGACTACACCGGTTTGCTCACCAACCCGCGCGTAATGCAGTTCGCATTGCGTTTGGAGTTTTAGCTGGCCAAGCCATTGTTTCAACCTGCCGCCGGGAACGAAAGTTCCCGGCGGTTTTGTTTTTGGTCGCGTGCTTGGCTTTCAGGGTAGCGGTTGCAGATGCCGCGAATCCCGCGTAAACTAACTATTGTTTAGATTGGAACGATTTTCGGGGCGTAGCGCAGCCTGGCTAGCGCGCCTGGTTCGGGACCAGGAGGTCGAAGGTTCAAATCCTTTCGCCCCGACCACTTTTCCAGCAAGGGTCCACTCGTTTCGCCGCAAACCATAGCTATTGTGCGGCCACTTCCTTTTCCCTGCCCATCGCGACCTACCGCAAGAACGATCCCTAAGGAATGAATATTTCCGCGACAGAGACTGCTTGCCTTTTCTGGCGGATACTCCTTATTCTGCCTGCTCACGCTGCAGCCTGCTTACCGTTCGAAGCGAGCATCTTATGTAACATCGGCTCCCTTACGCGGCGCGTAAGCGGTGCGCTAAAAGTTTAGTGTCTGGAAGGATTCGATGGCAATTGTTGCAGGAGTAGATTTCGGCACGCTCAGTGTGCGCGTCACGATTGTGGACACGGACCGCGGGCGCCTGGGTTCCGGAGTGGCTGAGTTTCCTCTTCACCGCAAGAAGGACGATCCAGACTATGCCACGCAGAGCCACGCCGATCATATGCGCGCGCTTGCGGACGCCACGCAAAAAGCTGTCGCATCGGCGAATGTACGCGGCGACCAGATTGCCGCTTTGGCCATGGATACGACGGGATCGAGCGTCATTCCCGTCGGCGAAAACTTCGAACCGCTCGGCTACTACTACTTGTGGTGCGACCATCGAGCTTGGCGAGAAGCCGCGCTGATCACCGAGACCGCGCGCCGCGAGAAGCTCGAAGTGATCGAATGGTGCGGCGGAGTTTATTCTTCGGAGTGGGGTTTTTCAAAGCTGCTGCATTGGCTTCGCCACAATCCGGAAATGCGCGGGCGTTTTGTTACCGCGTTTGAACATTGCGATATGGCGGCGTCGGTTTTGTGCGGCATCACCGATCCGGCGCTGGCGCCGCGCTCGGTCTGCGCGATGGGCCACAAATGGATGTGGAACGAAGCGCTTGGCGGATTGCCGTCGGAGGATTTTCTTGTCACGGTCGATCCTCTTCTGAAGGGTGTGCGTGCCAAGCTTGGTGGCCGCTACGCGACGAGCGATCACATCGCCGGTCGGCTGGCGCCGGAGTGGTCTGCGAAGCTCGGACTTCGCGCGGGAATTCCGATTCCCGTTGGCGCGTTTGATGCGCATTGGGATGCTATTGGCGCCGGCGCTCGTACGGGCGACGTGGTGAACGTCGTTGGAACGTCAACGTGCATTATCGCCATGAGTGACGATATGCGGCTCATTCCTGGGGTTTGCGGTGTGGTTCCCGGCTCCGTGCACCCGAAAAAGACCGGAGTGGAAGCGGGTCTCTCGGCCACCGGAGATATTTTCGAGGCCATCGCCCGGCGTGCGGGATCGACCGTGGCCGCGCTTTCAGCAGGGCTGGAGACTTACAGGGCCGGGCAAACCGGCCTCCTGCGAATGACGTGGGATAATGGCGACCGAACCGTCCTCGTGAATCCCGAGCTGGGCGGAATCACTTTGGGATGGAATCTCACGCACGCTCCGCAGGACGAACTGTTCGCGGCGATCGAAGGCACGGCATTCCACACGCGCGTGATTTTTGAGCGAATGGAAAAACATGGAGTGCCCATCGATCGCGTGATCAACGGCGGCGGTATTCCGCAGAAGAACAACGTGCTCAATCAGATTTATGCCAACGTGTTGAACAAGCCCGTGCTGATACCGAAATCGGACGTGACGAGCCTGGGATCGGCTATCTTTGCGGCGATGGCGGCCGGCGCACACGGTTCCATCGAGGAAGCGCAGCGCGCGCTGTGCCCGGCGCATCGCATCGTTGAGCCCGATCCCGAATCCGCGCGCGTGTATGAAGAATTGTACGGAGTCTATCGCGAATTGTATTTTGGATTTGGCAAGCCAGATTCGCCTGCGATTCCCGTTGGGCGCATACTTCCAACATTGCGGCGGATTGCGGCTGCATCGCGAGGCAACGGATGATCCTGAAGGAATTGCGCGAGGAAGTGCTGGAAGCAAATCTGGAGCTCGTGCGGCGCGGGCTGGTGCTGTACACGTTTGGAAACGCCAGCGGCATTTCGCGGGAGGAAGGGCTGGTGGCGATCAAGCCGAGCGGTGTTCCGTACGAAACGATGAAGCCGGAGGACCTCGTCGTTGTCGATTTGGAGGGGAAAATCGTCGAAGGATCGTTGCGTCCTTCCTCCGATCTTCCCACGCACTTGATTCTTTACCGGGCGTTCTCCGGCATCGGGGGGATCGCGCACACGCATTCCTCGGCGGCAACGGCTTGGGCGCAGGCGCAAAAAGAAATTCCATGTTTCGGGACGACACATGCCGATTATTTTCGCGGGCCGGTCCCGGTGACAAAGCTGCTGTCCTCCGCTGAAATTCGATCCGACTATGAAGAGAACACCGGCCACGCCATCGTGCGGCGATTCAAAAAGCTCGATCCGCTGCACGTCCCGGCGGTCCTTGTCGCCGGCCACGCACCTTTCTGCTGGGGAAAGTCGCCTTCGGAAGCGGCGCACATCGCCGTGATTTTGGAAGAAATTGCAGCGATGGCGTTTCAGACCATCAACACAAATCCGAAAGTGCGCCCAATCTCAAATCATCTTCACGAGAAACACTTCCTGCGCAAGCATGGCAGCGGCGCGTATTACGGCCAAAAAAAGTAAGGCGTTGAGGTCCGGGACGCGGAAGGTAAACAAATCAGCGGATAATTTAACGGCCGGGGAATTACGGCACGGAAAACTGTGACTCGTTGCGCGTGTGTTCAGATCGCGGTTTATTTTTTGGCAGCCAGAGTGGAAACCTGCAAGCTCAATGACTCCGTAACGATGGCATCCAGCTTCCGCCGGACGTTGCCGGCTTCCGCTCCAAGCCGAGCTTCGCTTTCCTTGCGTGCCTGCGAGATTACGGTGAGTTCGTTCCCGGCCGTCTTTTGCAAAGTGTTCTCCGCGTGCAGCAAGCAAGCGAAAACGAATCGCTCGGGTTGTTGCTGCTTGTGCAAGAACTGCGCGTAGTTGAACCAGTCGGACGCTGTGCTGCCCGGATCGGAAAGCCCCGCATCGAGCCGCAAAGCGCGCTGATAGGATTGCGCCGCCCCGCCAATATCGTCTTGTTTCTCCTGCAAGTCGGCGTGATGAACCAAAGCCAGGCTTTCAAGCGCTCTCTCACCGGCTTTCGCCGCAAAACCGGCGGCCGACGTGTAACCTTTCGAAGCGTCGCTCGTGTGATTTACCGCGGCGTCGGCATCGGCAACCTTTATGAGGGCGGCGAGCGCCGGCACGGTATCGGCGGTATTTTTTTCGCGGCGCGCCGCAATGATTTCCAGATAGACGCGATAGTGGCGCGCGGCCGCCTGGATTTCGCCCTGTTGATCGAGAGCTTGCGCGAGATAAAGTTGCGCGTTCGCTTGTCCCGGGTCGGCGTCCACCGCCCGTTGCCAATCGTCAACAGCTTCTTCGTCGTGCCCAAGGCGGTGCGCCAGCATTCCCGAATCAACCAAGGCATCTGCGTTGCGCGGCCAGCGCGCGAGAATCTTCTGGAACTGTGTATCGGCATCGGCATAGTGCGCCGCCTCAATCAGGCTCCGGCCATAGGATTCCTGCAGCGCAAGACTCGCGGGATTGACTGCCGCGGCGCGTTGCATCGCGGCAAGCGCAGCGTCGCGCTGGCCCGCGAGCTGCTCTGCTTGCGAGAGCCGCACTTGGACCGCGCTGTCATTCGGATTGAGATCCGCAGCTCGCTGGAGCGCCGGGAGACTCTTTGCTTCGCTGGACCACCAAAAGTGAAGCTGGTCCACTCCCGCCCAGGTAAAGAGCAGCACCACCGCCGCGATCCGCAATGCGCGCGCGGCAGCCGATCGTCCCGTCAGCCAGCCGGAAGCAAACGCAAACTTGTTTTGTTTCGGAGCGCCCCCGGCCGAGATTTTTTGCTGCGTATCTAAGAGCATCGACGAGATCCGCGAATCACGCAGCTTCCAGATTGCTCCGTCCAAAATGAAGTGGTGAATGTTGACCAGCGCCGTGAAGGTTAAAAAGCTTGCCGCAAAATCAGCATGGAAAATCCGGCTCACGATCCACGGTCCGGGAATGAAAAGCGCAATCCCGCCGGCAATCAGTGTCAACAGATAGCCTGAGAACGACCAGTGGGAATTGCCTGCCGCGCGAGCTTCCTTTTTCTGGTAATAGCTCGTAATCCACAAATACTGCGTTGAATGCAGCACCGCGAGCAGGCCGCTGCTATAGCGGGTCTGTGGAATCTCGCGGCCACTGACGAGTTCGATCACCGCGGGCAAGAGAAACCACAGAAATTGCGTCGCCGTCAGAGTAAGCACCGGAAGAACTGCGCGGAAACTGCTTCTCCGCGCCAGCGAGACAAGCGCCCATCCGCTGGCCCCGACGAAAAATAGCGCCAGAGCTGCCCGAGCAGGAAGCGTGAATTCAGCCTGGAGCCCCAGTGAAAGAATCAGCGCATCGCCGGACGCGCCGGTGTGGAAACTGAGCATCAACAAGAGGAAGGAGGCTATAAACGAAAGCCGAAGCGCCCCGCGTTCCGTCTTCGTGGGTGAGATGCCCGCGCGCCGTGCGAACATCATCAGCAGACCGAAGTTTTGCCCGGTGTAGTGCCATGGACTCCAGCAGATATACAGCGTGAAAATCCAGGGAAGCAGCGCATACCACAGATGCGTGACAATTCCGGCAATTCCAAGAAGCAGCGCGACGTGCACGGTATAGATGCGGTACTTCTCAAATTCGTCGCGCGTGTGATACGCGCGATAGACTGTGGCCATAAAATGGGGATAGTTCGAGAGTAACGCCAGAAAATAGAATGCAACGCTCCAGCCGCGTCCGTAGGTGCTAGCAAAATAAAATCCCGCAAGCAAGAGCGGAGCGGACCATGCGCCGCATCCGACCGTCAAATCAATCCATGGACTGTAAATCCATGGACTGCGCGAAACGGAGGGCGGCGCGGCTGCAGGAGCGCCCGGCTGCGGCGGAGCTAAGGTTATTGTTCCCATTCCCTTGCAGATTAACGCAGGCGTGACACCCGCGCGGAGGGAGGACCGATGTCGCATGCGGAATCGGTTACTTGTACTTGCGGCCGGGCTTCAGAATACGGCGAGGACGCGTAGAAGCAATCCTGCCAAGGTTCCCCCGAGCAGCGGCCCGATGATCGGGATAGGCGCGTATCGCCAGTCAGAGCCTCCCTTTCCGGCGACCGGCAGGATGGCGTGCGCGATGCGCGGACCCAAGTCGCGCGCCGGATTGATGGCATACCCGGTCGTGCCGCCGAGAGAAAGTCCGATTCCCCAGACCAGGCTTCCCACAAGGTAAGCGCCTAATCCTGGGGCAGGACCCGTGGCGGCCACTCTCTTCGAAAAAATCGCACCGGCCACGAAAACGAGGACAAACGTGGCCACAACTTCGCTGAACAGGTTCGCAGCAAAGTTGCGGATAGCAGGAGCGGTGCAGAAGCAGGCCAGCTTTCCAGCGGCATCCGGCGTTTCTTTCCAGTGCGGCAAATAGTGCAGCCAGACAAGAGCAGCTCCCACGATCGCGCCGAGGAGTTCCGCAGTGCAATCGGGAGCGAGCTTCACGAAACTTGCATCGCGGACTGCGAAGCCCAGTGTGACTGCCGGATTCAAAAACGCGTCGCTGCTTCCGCAAGCAATGGACACGAAGACGCCTGCCATCACGGCGAGCGCCCAGCCGGTGGTGATTACCATCCAGCCGCCGGCTTCCGCCTTCGAGCGTTTCAGCACCACTCCCGCGACGACTCCGTCGCCGAGCAGCACGAGCATCATCGTGCCCAGAAATTCGCCCACAAAGGGGGATGTCATTCAGCAATCTCCTTAGCTTGAGGTTGGCCCACGGAAAGAGTCTGCATTGCGCATCAAGAAGCAGCCCAATCGAAAGAACGTGTTACCGCTTTCTTCCACTGCCTGTAGAGGTCCTCTCGCTCCGCTTCCGCGAAGTGCGGGGTCCATTTCTGGTCCACGGCCCAATTGGTTCGCAGCTCATCGAGGCCGGAGAAAAACTTCACTGCCAACCCCGCGGCATACGCTGCGCCGAGTGCCGTCGTCTCCTGAATCACAGGCCGCACGACCTCGCGATTCAAAATGTCCGCCTGAAACTGCATCAAGAGTTCATTTACTACCATTCCGCCGTCAACGCGCAGCGACGACAGCGCAATCCCCGAATCTTTTTCCATCGCTTCCACGACCTCGCGCGTCTGAAACGCCGTGGCTTCCAGAACTGCTCTCGCCAGGTGGCCCTTATTGGCGTACCGCGTCAACCCGGCGATGACGCCGCGCGCATTTTCCTTCCAGTAAGGCGCATAGAGACCGGAGAATGCTGGAACAAAGTAGATGCCCCCGTTGTCTTTCACCGTTCGCGCCAGCGTTTCAATGTCCGTACTTTTTTCGATCATCCCGAGATTGTCGCGAATCCATTGCACCAGCGCTCCCGCAATCGCCACGCCGCCTTCCAGCGCGTAACACGCCGGCGCACTGCCCAGTTTGTACGCGACCGTTGTCAACAAGCCGAAATTCGATGGAACGGCGCGCTCGCCCGTATTCATTAGGAGAAAACAGCCCGTTCCGTAGGTGTTTTTCACTTCGCCGGGACGGAAACAAGCCTGCCCGACCAGCGCCGCCTGCTGGTCGCCAAGAATGCCCGCGACCTCAACTCCGGCAATCGCAGAAAATGTCGCCGCACCGTAAACTTCGCTGCTTGAGCGCACTTGCGGCAGCATCGCTCGCGGAATTTCGAAAGCTGCGAGCAACTTTTCGTCCCAATCCAGTGTTTTCAGATTGAGCAGTTGCGTCCGGCTTGCGTTCGTCACATCGGTGACGTGGACGCCGCCGTTTGGCCCGCCCGTCAAGTTCCAGACGAGAAAGGTGTCGATATTTCCGAAGAGCAGCTCCCCAGTCGCCGCTTTAGTGCCCGCGTCCGGAATATTTTTCAGGAGCCAGCGCAGCTTCAAGCTGCTGAAATAGGTGCTCAACGGCAAACCGGTTTGCGCACGAAAGCGGTCTTGTCCTCCATCACTCGCGAAACGGCCCACGTCTTCGGCCACTCGCGTGTCTTGCCAGACGATGGCGTTTGCGATTGGCCGTCCCGTGCTGCGTTCCCATACGACGGCCGTCTCGCGCTGATTGGTTATGCCAATCGCGGCCAAATCGGAAGGGCGCAATCCTTTTTGCTTGAGTGCCTCGACGATCACTTCCTCCGTCCGGCGCATGATTTCCAGAGCGTCGTGCTCCACCCATCCCGGCCTCGGGAAGATCTGCTCGTGCTCTTTCTGCGCGGCCGCAACGACGCGCCCCGCCTTATCAAACACCATAAAGCGCGTACTCGTTGTGCCCTGGTCGATCGCCCCGATATAGCTTTTCACGAAATCAGACCTCTCTGTCCGCGCTGCATTCTACGACGGAATGCTCCCTGATTAAGCGCGATGTATACACTTTTATCCGAGCCTGCATCTAACGTTATGGGATGAGAAAGATGACAGAGGGAATACGCTCATGAACAACAACCTACAATGGAAAGGGCTCCTGTTGTTCGCGGCCATGGCTGTGGCGGCGGTGATGCCGCTCGCGTCCGTGGCATCGGCTGCGGACTCGGCTGGAGTTACGATGACCGTTACCGCCGTGGACAATAAAGAAACCCAGCCGCCCGCAATCAAAAAGGACGATGTACAGCCCTATCAAGGCAAAGAACGCGTGCAAGTGGCGGATTGGAAGCGCGGAGAAACGCTCTACTTGGCGGTGCTTATTGACGATTCGCTTGAAAGCACCGTCGCCAACCAATGGGGCGATTTGCGTGCGTTCATTATGGCCCAGCCGGAGACCACCTACATCGCCGTGGCCTACGCGAGAAATGGTTCGGCCATGGTGGCGCAGGATTTCACCAAGGATCATGCCCTTGCCGCTAAGGCATTGCGGATGCCGTTGGGCAGCGCGGGAGCCTTCACGAGCCCGTATCTTGCACTTCAGGATTGGATTAAACGCTGGCCCGATTCCGGAGAGCGCAAGTCCGTCATGATGTTCTCTTCCGGTATCGATTATTTCCGCGGGGGTTTCGATTCACTCGACCCCGATCTCGATACAACCGTCGAACACGCTCAAAAGAAGAACATCAACGTGTGGTCTATTTATGTCCCCGATGCTGGACACATCGGTCGCCGCCCTTTCCGCGCTTTCAACGCGCAATCGAACCTTAGCCGTCTTTCGGAAGAAACCGGCGCCGAGGCCTATTATCTCGGTTTTGGCATGCCGGTTACCTTGAAGCCGTACTTCGACGAAATCCAGAAGCATCTCAATAACCAGTATCTGCTCACGTTCTTGGGCAACGGTGGAAAGAAAGGAAAGTTTGAAAGAGTGCGGGTAGCCACCGAAGTTCCCAATGTGCAGATTATGACTCCCGCGGCTGTCTTCCTGCCGCCCGGGCAATAATCCACGGCAGATAGAGTAATCCAGATCCGCCGAGGCGCGGGCCGCAAGGTTCGCGCCTTTTGTTTTTTTTGGATCGCACTTGTCTCTTTTCTCTTGCTCAGGCTAAACTAGCGCTCGTTCGCGCCGGCTCGTTGGGTAAAGACTATTCGCTTTATTGAATCGGTTTAAATCCGGCGGCAGCTTGGCGTTGCAACGGGGAGCCCATCATGATTCCGTATGGCAAGAAAGTGTATTTGCTTTCGCGGCCGGCTACGCCGGCTGCCGGGAAGGCTAGGAACCTTTTTGCTGCAATCGGTCTCGCGGCTACGCTCCTCGCAGCCGCCACAATTAGCGCGCCCCGTGCTCGTGCGGACGGCGATATCACTCTGCGTGAAGGATGGCGCGTGCAATCCTCCGCAAAGGTGAGCGCCAGCGCGGAAGCCGTTTCCGCGGTTGGCTTCGACGCGTCGAGTTGGTACAAGACTTCCGCCCCGAACACGGTATTTGCCGTACTCGTCGAGAACGGCGTTTACAAGAATCCTTACTTCGGCATGAACTTGCGCTCCGTTCCCGGCGTCTCCTACAAAATCGGCTCTGAATTCGCCAATCAGGAAATGCCGGCCGATAGTCCCTACGCCGTCCCCTGGTGGTATCGCAAAGAGTTTGAAGTCCCCGCGCAATTTAGCGGGAAGACAGTTTGGCTCGCCTTTCGCGGAATCAATTACCGCGCCGACATCTGGATCAACGGAAAGAAAGTCGCCGGCTCGGACCAGGTAGTTGGCGCGTTTCGGCGATATGAGTTTGATGTGACGCCCTTCGTTAAAACAGGCGAAAAAAATGTGGTGGCCGTGGAAGTTTCCGCTCCGCATGCCAACGAGCTCGGAATCACCTGGGTGGATTGGAATCCCACGCCGCCCGATAAGGACATGGGTCTCTGGCAAGAAGTGGTTCTTTCCTCAAGCGGCCCCGTCGCTGTGAGGCATCCTTCGGTGGAAACGAAACTCGATCTCCCGGCAATCGACAAAGCGCATTTGACCGTGCGCGCCGAGCTCGAAGAACGCCTCGAACACATCAGTGAAGGGAATTTTGCGCGGGAAAATTCTCGGAGCGGCTTCGCCCATCGAGTTCTCGCAGAGTGTCGAACTCAGTGCCGGCGAACATCGCGCCATTGCCTTCGCGCCGGAAGAATCCGCCTCGCTCAACGTCACAAATCCCCGTCTCTGGTGGCCTTACCAAATGGGGAATCCTTATCTACACAAACTCACCCTTGAGTTCGTTCCCGAAAAAGGCCCTGCATCCGATAGGCAGACCATCTCATTCGGCATCGTCCAAACCGACTCCGAACTTACCTCGGACGGTTATCGTCTTTTCAAAGTGAACGGAAAACCCGTACTCGTGCGCGGCGGCGGCTGGGCGCCGGACATGATGTTGCGCATCAATCAATCGCGCCGCGAGGCGGAATTCCGTTACGTCAAGGAGATGGGACTAAATACCATCCGCCTCGAAGGCAAGCTCGAAGACGAGACGTTCATGGAGCGCGCGGACCGCGACGGCATTCTCATCATGGCCGGCTGGTGCTGCTGCGATGCCTGGGAAAAGTGGGGCAAATGGGGCGCCGAAAACAAGCGCGTCTCTGTCAACTCTCTCCGCGATCAGATTCTCCGCCTCCGCAAGCATCCCAGCCTCCTCGTCTGGCTCAACGGCAGCGATAACCCGCCGCCTCCCGATCGCGAGCAGGCTTACTTGGACGTCGAGAAAGAAGCGCATTGGCCGAAACCCATCCTTTCTTCCGCGACGGCCAAGAAAACTGATCCGACGGGAGAAAGTGGCGTGAAAATGTCCGGCCCCTACGAGTACGTCTCCTCGAACTACTGGCTGCTCGATACCAAGCACGGCGGCGCCTATGGTTTCAACACAGAGACAAGCCCCGGCCCAGCCGTTCCGCCGCTCGAAGAATTGAAATCCATGTTTCCGCCGGACAAGCTTTGGCCCATCAATGATTATTGGGGTTACCACGCTGGCGGCGGCGAATTCAAGGATATCCACGTTTTCACAAATGCCCTTGATCAGCGCTACGGTGCCGCAAAAGATGTCGCCGACCTGGCATGGAAATCCCAAGCGATGACCTACGAGGGCGAGCGCGCCATGTTCGAAGCCTATGGCCGCAACAAATACAATTCCACCGGCATCATTCAATGGATGCTGAACAACGCCTGGCCCGGATTGATCTGGCACCTCTACGATTACAGCTTGCGTCCCGCCGGCGGATACTTCGGTTCGAAAAAAGCCCTCGAACTCGTTCACGTGCAGTTTTCTTACGACGACCGCAGCGTTGCCATCGTCAACGGCGAACAGAAAGCTCTCCAAGGCTTGAAAGTCGTCGCCAAGGTTTACGACACTTCGATGAAGGAACGTTTCTCCCACGAAGAGACTTCCGAAGTCGCAGCCGACGCCGTCACCCGCTCTTTCAAAATTCCCGAGCCTGAAGGCATCTCTTCCACATATTTCTTAAACCTCCAGCTCTTTTCTTCCTCCGGCAAATTGTTAAGCCGCAATTTCTATTGGCTCTCAACGAAGCCCGACGTCCCCGACTTCCCCAAGTCCGAGTGGTATTACACCCCGCTCACCCAGTACGCCGATTTTGACGCCCTGCAGAATCTTCCCAAAGCCGAAGTCAAAGCCGCGATGGAATACTCCGGCGCCGGCGCCGAACCAACCGCTCATGTCACGATCGAAAATACCGGCTCCGGCCTCGCATTCCTCGTGCGTCTTCGCTTGCTCAAGGGCAAAGACGGCGCCGAAGTTCTCCCCGTCTTCTGGGACGACAACTACATCTCGCTGCTGCCCGGCGAAAAACGCGAAGTCACCGTCCACGTCCGCAAACGCGACCTTGGCGCCGCCCACGCCGTTCTCGCCGTCGACGGTTTCAATGTCGCTCCCGTCGAAGTCCAATGAGACCGTATGGAGCCACATGAAACCTGCCGGCGCTCGCCACGTCTAACTTTTGATTTCCTTTGGTGTAGACTTCTCCCTTGCCAAACCAGGCGCAGGGTCATCCTTCTGAGGATGACCGCTCTGTTCTCGCCCAAGGAGCTGTCATGAATCGACGCGATTTGCTTCGAGCCAGTGTTCTCACCGGTGCCGCCGTTGCACTGCGCCCACCGCTCGCTGCCTCTCAGACTCCACCTCCCGCCTCCGAATTAACGCCCGCGCAAAACGGCGTTGACGCCTCGAATGAATTCAGCGTGCCCAATTGGAAGCCGCTTTTTCTGGACGATCACCAGAACGAAACTCTGATCGTCCTAAGCGATCTGATCATCCCCGCAACGGACACTCCCGGCGCCAAGGAAGCGCTGGTGAATCGCTACATCGATCTTGTCCTCGCGGCCGAAACGAGCGAGACGCAACGAGCCTTCTTGAACTCTCTCGCCTTTCTCGACGGTGAAAGCATCCACCGTTTCAAAGCCGCTTTTCGCTATCTCTCGCGCGAAGATCAGGATGATGTGTTGCACGGGCTGGCATACCCGCGCAATGCCAGCGGATGGACCGGCGAAGCCGCCGGACCAGACGCCGGTCACGCTCACTTTGAAGCGCTAAAGGGGCGCATCATGACCGCCTTCTACAGCTCGCAGATCGGCGAAAAAGAACTCGGCTGGGACGGCGCCTTTGCGCATGGCCCCTATCAGGGCTGCGAACATCCCGAAGGGAACCACAAGTGACCATGGCTTACCAAACGCAAGACCCTCTCCAGCAAACCTATGACGTCGTCGTTGTCGGTTCCGGAGCCACCGGCGGCTGGGCCGCCAAGCAACTCGCCGAGGCCGGGCTGAAAGTCGCCTTGCTCGAAGCCGGCCGCGCCGTCACTCCCAAAGAGTTCACCGAGCACATGCCCGCCTACAAGCTCAAGTACCGCGATCACTCGCCCGAAATCGTGCGCACGCGCCCCATTCAAAAGCAATGCTACGCTTGCATGGAATACAACTACGAGTGGTTCGTCAACGACCTCGAAAATCCCTACAGCACGCCGTCCGGCAAGCCGTTTACCTGGCAACGCTTGCGCGTTCTCGGCGGCCGCTCGCTGGTTTGGGGCCGTCAGAGCTATCGCCTCAGCGACAACGATTTCAAGGCCGCCAGCCGCGATGGCTACGGCGATGACTGGCCCATCTCCTACGCCGACCTCTCTCCTTACTACGACATCGTCGAGCGCTACGTCGGCATCACCGGCGCTGCCGAAGGCAACGAGATGCTGCCCGACGGACAGTTCCTGCCGCCCATGAAAATGAGTTGTGGCGAAGTTCAGCTAAGAGAACGCGTCAAAGCCAAATTCGGCCACACTGTCACCATTGGGCGCGCCGCGGTCCTCACGCAAAATCATAATGGACGCCTCCAGTGCCACTATTGCGGGCCGTGCGAACGCGGATGCAGCACGTTTTCCTACTTCAGCAGCCCTTTCACCACCGTCAAGGACGCGCTGGCGTCCGGCAATTGCACGCTCTTCACAAACGCAGTCGTAAGCCATGTGGACATGGACAACACCACGAACAAGACGAATGGTGTCACCTTTGTCGATCGCGAAACACGCCAGGTCAAGGAGGTCCGCGCCAAGTCGGTCATCCTTTGCGCGCAGGCACTCGAATCCACTCGCATCCTGCTGAACTCTTCCACACGCGAATATCCCAATGGACTCGCAAATTCCAGCGGCGCGCTCGGCCATTATCTGATGGACCACGTCGTCGGTGGTGGAGCCTCCGGGCGTCTGCCAGATTTCAAGACTCTTCCCGATGCCAACGAGCCTCAGCGGCCCAACGGCATTTACGTCCCGCGCTTCCGCAACACGCCTTCGAGCAAGACGCGTTCGCCTTTCATCCGCGGCTATGGCTATCAGGGCGGCGCCGGCCCTGATTTCAACTTCAACGCCGAAGGCTATGGAGCATCCTTAAAGAAATCCGTGAAAGAAGGCGTTTATTCGGCTTCGCTTGGCGCTTTCGGCGAATCGCTCGCACGCTGGGACAACTTCATCGAAATCGATTCCAACCTGAAAGACGCCTGGGGCATTCCTGCATTGCGCATTTCCATGGCCCACGGCGACAACGAGGCCGCGCTCATGGCGGATGCCGCGGCCAGCGCCGCGGAAATGCTCGAAGCAGCCGGCGCGAAGGATATCCGCGAGCAATCGCGCGTCGAAATGCCCGGCATGGCTATCCACGAACTAGGCACGGCCCGCATGGGCCACGACCCGAAAAAATCCGTCCTCAATCCCTTCAACCAGACTCACGACGTAAAAAATCTCTTCGTCATGGACGGCGCCAGCTTCGTCTCCTCCGCCTGCCAAAACCCCACGCTCACCATGATGGCCGTCACCGTCCGCGCCTGCGCCAACCTCATCGACCGTTTCCACAAAAGCGAAGTCTAACGCCATAATCCCGCGCGTCCCGATCTCTCTCCGCATCCTTATCTCAAGACGCCAATATGCTGGGATTCGGGCCCGCTCCGAACCCCTGCCAACTCGATTCACTCCATCCTCTCCCGTCCCGCGCCCTATATGTCCGGTAACCGCTGCCAGGATTTGGGAACTTCGGATGGTCTCAATAGATTCATTTCAATCTCTCCCAGATCAACGTGCGCACAGTCTTCTTGCCAGTCGCCGGGTCGTTCGAGGGCGGGGTAGTAAGCGTAAGGCGGTCGCCATCCAACTTGTAAGTTCGTAGCTGGGATTGACCAGTGCGTGACTGGTCCCACGATACGTCTATGTGGTGGGTAACGGTTTTGGCTTCGCTGTCAACCGTATACGCTCCGGCATACGCGAGCATGCTCCTGATCAGGGCCTCGGCTTCCTCTGGTGTAGCAACAGGATCCACAGATTTCTTGCGGTCACTTCCAATAATTAGCACGATCATGCGCCCGTCACGGCCGTAGTTGATATAACCGGAAGGATGAGCTCCCATAACGTCAGACTTAGCGCCGGATGGAATCTCCTCGCGGACATAGGAAACCAGCTTCCATGTCCCCAGGATTTGTTGTTGGATGGAGTTCGCTTGGCCCGTCTGGGCCGGCGCTCGCCAAGTAAGAGCAACGACCGCTAGAACAAGAAAGAGAACAGCTCGCTTCATCGTAGCATCTCCTCTCAAAGTGTCTGGTCATCGCGCCAAATCTTAACCCACTATGCAAATTGGCAAACATCCAGAACTCCTTGGTCCAGTTAGATCGTGCGGGCGATTTCACTTGTCCGGTAAGCGCGTTTACCAGGCACTGAGCAAAAGAAGGCCGGGTGGCCCGGACTCTCAGTTATGCGGAGGGTGCCCCGTCCTCGGTTTTTGAGGGCGGGTCTTGCGTTTGGGTTCTCTCTAGTCGATCAGCAAATCCATGGGAAGCAATCCTTTCCCGTGCTGAAAGTAGAAACTCCAGCTGCTCCATGGCCAATCCTTCGGGTGCTGCACCAAGCCGCGAATTACCGGATTGGCGTGCATGTAGTTCAGTTTCTCTTTCACTTTTCCCGAACGGTAGACGTTGAAGTCGTAGAATCGCTCTTGCCAGAAGGCCTTCCCTTCTTGTCTGTCTTCGTTGAGAGGAAATGGCAGCGGTGCGCTGGAGCGGGTCTTGCTGCAACTCCGTATTTTTCGGGAAACTCTTTGCTTCAGCATTTGCATCACTGTAGAGGGCGTTCCCTTGACCGGCTCACTCATCAGAAGATGAACGTGATTTAACATGACCACGTAGCCGACTAGCTTGAATCTGTATTCTGCGCGCACACGGGCGAGTTCCTGGACGAAGAGGTCTCGCGCGCCTGCACTTGAAAGGAAAGGAAGCCTGCGGTAACAACTGAAGGTGATAAAGTGCAGATCGTTATTGCCGTAGTACCGCTTCAGTCCAGCCGGCATGGATTTCTCGTTTCGAAAGAGAAAAGCTAAACCCAAGACCCGCCCTCAAAAACCGAGGACGGGGCACCCACAGCTTCGTTCGGTTTTGAATCAGCGATACACATCGCTCGTTCGCTTCGCTCCGGAAAAACGGCGAACAGACCGCCAAATGGGGCGCACTGAAAAAAACACCTGCAATACTAAACACGAAGCGCCGAAGGACAGTGAGGCGCGATGCTGAGGCCCAAAACGAAATAACTGGTAAACGGCCCAATAGCTCGTAAACGCACTCCCCATGAGTAGAGCTGGCAGGATAAGCTGGGGAACGCGGCGCAATATTCCCGGTGCTGACCCACCGTGGTCTTCCGGTGTGCGGGTCTTGCTCCATGGAATAACCTGCAGAATGGCGACATAATCGGTTATGTTCTTGTGAGTATCTAGGCTGAAAAAGGAATGTTCCGGGGCGCCGAAAATCTCTTTTTGGGCCGCCTGAAGTTGCGCGAACGCTGGGGCGGCCGCAGTAACTGTTCCGACGTAGGTTAGGGTAAGAACGAGCACAACAAATGGGGTGATTCTCCAGACCCCATCAACCTTGAGGTCCAGCCAAGCCAAGTGAAGTGAAACTTCGCTGCTGCCTGAAAAGAACAGTCCCCAGACGAGGCAGATATACGCTAGCAGAGCCGTGACGTATATGCCTTGCGCGCGACCGATCGATTGGAAGTTTGCATTTGCTACCTCAAATCTCAGTTTTGCTTTGTCGTCATCAGAAGGCATCTTCGCAAATTCTAGCACGCGGGCTTGCTGACGGTAGACTTATGTCTTAGTGCATCCTGTCCTCCCCGTTTCCGTTGGAGGGATTCATGGACCAACATCGGAAATACGCACTTCTTTTTTCTGCAACCATTCTTGCAGGCCGGGTGGCCCGGACTCTCAGTTATGCGGAGGGTGCCCCGTCCTCGGTTTTTGAGGGCGGGTCTTGGGTTTGGGTTCTCTCTAGTCGATCGGCAAATCCATGGGAAGCCAGTGAGTAGTGAATAGTGAGCGGTGAGTAGATAGGACAGAACCGGAGAAGAGTGACCCACCACTTGCATGAGACAAGGGCACAAATGGCAGGCCACCCAGGAATAAAGGCGCTGCCACCCGCCGCGATGAGAACGGCACTGTCCTACTTATTTTGATCCTAGATAGGGTATGTCAACAACGGTGTAGCTGCCTGGCTGAGCGGCATTTATGGCGATGACGACACGCTCGACATGTTGGCAGAGCACGGGCCACTGGGGGTTGCCCAGCACGACGAGCGCTATTCTCCGAAGCGTTAAGTTTTGCTGGTAGCGAATGTTCTTGTCGGGAGTGACCAGCACCTCAAAGCCGGCTTCTTCAGCGGCCTCGAGCAACTCGCCATTCCTGAGCTTGTCCCAACCTCGTTGCCCCGCTGTTTCGACCGTGTGTCCTGCGAGGAAGGGGCGCAAGGGCACGGGAGTTCCCTGGTCGAAGAGAACGAGCATCAGCGCCTAGAGGCAGAAGGGGCCGCGTCGAGACTGCGGGCGGCAAACTCGATCACGGCTTTTATCTGTTCGCGGTCTAGCCCTTCAAACCACTCCATGATGTCATCGATGTTTGCGCCGGCTTCCAGATTTTCAAAAATGACGGAAACTGGCATACGTGTGCCGCGAAGAACCCAGGCACCGCTCACTTTCCCCGGAACGCTTTCGACAGCTGGGCATTGCGACCAATCGAGAGACATTTTGTTTGTCCTAATCCCGTAGTCTAGCGCAAAAAGTACCGTCGCGGGACGCCGTTTTCGCGGTCGGTGGGACGGGTGGCCCGGACTCTTAGTTATGCGGAGGGTGCCCCGTCCTCGGGTTTTGAAATCGGGAACTCCAAAATCCACACTTGACATCGGCAAATAATTCACTACCATATGGTTGTGGATAAGTTAGACACAACATTTGCGGCTCTGTCTGATCCAACCCGCCGGGCGATGATCGAACGACTCTCCCATGGGCCTGCCTCGGTGCATGGATTGACGGAACCGTTTGCGCTCTCGCAGCAGATGATTTCAAAACATATTGCCTGCCTGGTGCGGGCGCGGATGGTGATCAAGACGAAGCGCGGAAGAGAGAGCGTGTGCACGCTTAGGCCAGAGGCGATAAAGACAGTCAGCGACTGGGCGATCAGTTATCGCCGATTCTGGGAAGAGCGTTTCGACAAGTTGGATGTGGTTGTGAAGCAAATGAAAAAAGAGGAGGTCAGAAATGACAAAAAACACGGTTAACGAGGCAGAGCGGATGGTGGTCACTAGAGTGTTTGATGCCCCGCGCGCATTGGTTTGGAAGGCGTGGACAGAACCGAAATATGTGATGCAGTGGTGGGGGCCGAAGGATTTTACTGCGCCTTTTTGCGAGATGGATTTTCGCGTAGGAGGAAAATTTCTTTGCTGCATGAGATCGCCGGATGGGCAGGAGTTCTGGAATGGCGCGGAATACCACGAGATTGTTCTGCACGAGAAGATCGTTTACTCCATGTACTTTTCCGACTCGAAGGGAAACAAGGTTGAGGCTGCGCACTATGGAATAGAACATGAAGCCATAGACGATGCGAACGACGTGGTTATTTTTGAGGATTTTGGAAACGGCCAGACGAAAGTCACCTGCATTGGAAATGAAACCATGGAGCACGCAAAAAACAGCGGGCAACTAGAGGGCTGGATTCAGATACTCGATAAACTTGCCGCAGTTGTTGCGGGGCTGGCGCAGGCTAAATAAGAAGTTGAAGTTTTGATGATCGTCATGCGCGGGTGGCACATCCTAAACTCGCCGTAACAATTTTGAATCTATCTTTTCCTGTCGGGGTACCCCACCCTTTCGTTTTTGAAAGGGTGGGGAATTTCTCTTCCTCTTTTTTCTGATCGTAGCTCAAGATGATAAAATGCAGATCACCTTTTCCGTAATGTCGCTTCAGATTTCTCGGCATCAGTGCGGAACATTCCCACCCTTTCTTGCAGAAAGTGTGGGGCACCCTCGTCTCTTCACCCCACGGTGAATTACGAAAGTGGTATCCTCTCCTCGTGCCGCTTCGTCAAGCAGAAACTTTCGGAGAATCGAGTGCCCCACCCGCCTAGTAAACGCTTTTCCAGGCAAGCCACAAGGGGAAAACCGTGGGATTCGACATAATCTTGGTGAAAGAGAACGGCGAGATTCTTGCCGCAGTGGGAGATGCCAAAAACATCCTGCATCGCCTCCTAGAGCGCTGCCAGATCGATGAGCCCCACCTCACCGAAATCGACTGGAACGGTGATACAACATTCAATCGTCTTCAAATGCCCCGGTTTCTGGCAGAATGGGAAACGCTCGCCAAGCACTGCCATTCTCCCGAAGAGGCCAAACTGGTCGCCGAAGTAAAAGAGCTTGCAGAGCGTTGCGAAGGCGGCGTCCATCTTTATCTAAAGTTCATCGGTGACTGAACAACAGATCCTCAAGTCTTGGGCAGCCTTCGATAAGAACGAATGGGAAACCCGGGTGGGTGGCCGCGCCTTAAATCCGGAAACCCCAATTCCATCGCTTCGTTTTGCGGTAACCCGGCGGGACAGCCTTCGCGGCTGATTGGATGACGTTGTCGGCTCCTTCGACCGAGTAGACTTGGTAGCTGTAGAACGACCAAGGCTCGGGAAAAGGAGCCGAGCGATGCTGATTATAGGATGTGATTTCCATACACGCTATCAGCAGATTGCCATGGCCAGAGAAGAGACCGGCGCTTTTTGACTCTCCCGCATTCTTCGACCGTCTCAACAAACCATCTCAATCCCGACCCACCCAAAATCTGTCATCCCGAGCGTAGTCGAGGGATCTCTCTTCTCTTTTCGCGATCTGTCATCCCGACCGGAGGCGGATGGCACATCCTAAACTCGCCGAAGCAATTTTGACTTTGTCTTTTCTTCTCGGGGTACCCCACCGTCTCTTTTTGTTCTGTGATTTTTTTTTCTGATCGCAGCTCAAGGTGATAAAGTGCAGATCACCTTTTCCGTAATGTCGCTTCAGATTTCTCGGCATCATTGCGGAACATTCCCACCCTTTCTTACAGCGGGTGGCGCCCTCATCTCTTCACCCCACGGTGAATTACGAAAGTGGTATCCTCTCGTCGTGCTGATTCGTCAAGCAGAAACTCTCGGAGAATCGAGTGCCCCACCCGCCTGGCAGCAGAACGGTCCTTACACTTTCACCGCCAGCTTCACGGGCAACAACACCACCAACAACAATCGCATGGACGGCCATTCCTACGACACTGCCGGTAATCTCCTCTACGACGGTACGCACTACTATTTCTACGACGCGGAAAATCACCTCATCCAGGTCGACGGCGCGTTGGGCTTCTGTTCTACCGGCACTGGCACTGCCGCCACGGCTTGCTACGTTTACGACGCGGAAGGTCGCCGCGTGCATCGCACCGGCGTCGTCACCGACACCTGTGATGGCACGGGCAAGCGCGATTATGTCTACGATTTAGCGGGGCATTGGCTCCTGGAAGTTAACGCCAACGGCACCGCCTGCCAAAGCGAAATCTACGCCGGCGGCCGCCACCTCGTCACCTATGCCGGCGGCACCCCTCTTTTCATTCATTCCGATTGGCTCGGCACCGTTCGCCGCCGCAACAGCGCCACCTACCCCACCTACAACTTCGAAAGTTGCACCAGCCTTCCCTTTGGCGACGGCCTCTCCTGCTCCGGCGGCGACCAAAGCACCCTCCATTTCACCGGCAAAGAACGCGACCACGAGTCCGGCCTCGACAACTTCGGCGCTAGATATAATTCGTCCAACATGGGGAGGTTTGAGTCCCCCGATCCCTACAACTCGATAATCATCAGGCAGGGAATGAAAGCTGGCGGATTGCCTGAAGCAGCGGCTGACAACTTCTTCGACGGATTTCTCGATGATCCACAGAATTGGAACAAATATACCTACGGCCTTACAATCCCCTCAGATTCGTTGACCCAACCGGAGCAGCACCGCAAGATGGTCATCACCTTATTCCTGAGCGGGCGAACTTAGACGCTCTTGGCAGGTCCTTCGCCGACGCGGTCAAGACAGGGCCTCTATCGGGCAATGGGTATCCTAACCAACCTGGCTTCAACGAGGCTCCATCGTGCGTATAACGGTGCGGTAAAGGAACTGCTTAACCAAGCAGTAAAGGAGGAAGGGCCAACCGAGGGGTGGTCTCTTCAGCAATGGAAAGACTTTGCCAACAGCATCTTAAAATCAGAAGAACCCGCAATCCAGCAGTTCCTGGATGAGCTTGAGGAAAACAATCCCGGTGCAAAAGCCAGCACTGCCGCCTCTATTGCTGCATACAGAGTATCCGCGAGCGTCATAGCGAGACTCGCTGTTTCGGCCGTTGTCGCGCGAGCGCGGGGCCTCTTTGGTATCCTTATTTTGTGTGTGAATTGTGATACTGCGCCGAGAGAGAAAGTTACTTGGCGATTTTTGACGCCGAACTCCTGATGAGATACCTTGAGACCTAGCGAAGCCCGGATGCTTTACCCCATCTCCGAACCGATAGCCGATTCAATTAAGGATCGTTTCGGCTATATCGACGACCGAGGGAACGTTGCCGTCCGCCGTCCTATTCAGCATGCTCACATTTTTTCGAGGGCAAGGCATCGGTAATTGACAAAACCGAAAAGACAGGGTTTATTGACACCAAGGGAAGGCTGGCGATTCCCTATCAGTTCCAAGGGCTTGGAAGATTCCACAACGGAGTCTGTTTTACCTCTGGCGGCTATATCAATCATTTCGGCGATTGGCAAATTCCACCAACGTTTTTGGCTGCGAGTGCTTTTTCAGAAGGACTAGCTAGCGCCTCGACAGACGGCGAAAATTTCGGGTTCATCGATTTCACGGGCGGGTTCGTTATTCCTCCCGATTTTCGGCCATGTAAACCGCTCAGTGAGGGTTTGGCTGCTGTTTGTGTGGATGACCGCTGGGGCTTCATCAATCGTGCTGGGAAGCTGGAAATACCGACAGTATTTGAAGGCCCAACTCCGAAACTCTTTCGTGACGGAATTGCGGGAGTTCGGATTGACGGTCGTTGGGGCTTTATTGACCGCTCCGGCTCCTTCGTCATAAAGCCAGAATACGAAAAGGTCAAACACTTTTCTGAGGGGTGTGCTTGCGTGAAGCGAAACGGGAAGTGGGGAATGACAGATACTGACGGTCGGCAAGTTCTTGACTGTC
Organism: uncultured Acidobacteriota bacterium; assembly: GCA_963718945.1. Classification (GTDB taxonomy): domain Bacteria; phylum Acidobacteriota; class Terriglobia; order Acidiferrales; family UBA7541; genus Acidiferrum. The sequence continues at coordinate 174,261 of CAVRAJ010000011.1, forward strand.
AATTTGATGAACTTGAACCTCTCAACGCAGGCATGGCACCGGCGAAGATAGATGGCAAAGCAGGCTTCATATCAGCAGCGGGTACATGGTTGATTGAGCCGAAGTTTGATAGGTGTCTCAGCTTTTTCGGCAACCTAGCAGTTGTGAAGCTTGGGAAAACTTACAGCTATATCCAGCGGGACGGACAGATTGTGTGGACATCGCAGCCGGAGGCGCAACTCCAATACCCTCCACCGCCACTTTTTGTATAGAAACAAAGGACCCCGGCTCGTGCTGACGGCTGATTGGATGACGTTGTCGGCTCCTTCGACCGAGTAGACTTGGTAGCTGTAGAACGATCAAGGCTCGGAAAAAGGAGCCGAGCAATGTTAATTATAGGTTGCGATTTCCATACACGCTATCAGCAGATTGCCATGGCCAGAGAAGAGACCGGCGCTTTTTGACTCTCCCGCATTCTTCGACCGTCTCAACAAACCATCTCAATCCCGACCCACCCAAAATCTGTCATCCCGAGCGTAGTCGAGGGATCTCTCTTCTCTTTTCGCGATCTGTCATCCCGACCGGAGGCGGATGGCACATCCTAAACTCGCCGAAGCAATTTTGACTTTGTCTTTTCTTCTCGGCGTGCCCCACCCTTTCTTGCAGAAAGGGTGAGGCGCCCTCATCTCTTCACCCCGCGATGAATTACGAAAGTGGTATCCTCTCCTCGTGCCGCCTCGTCAAGCAGGAACTTTCGGAGAATCGAGTGCCCCACCCGCCTGGCAGCAGAACGGTCCTTACACTTTCACCGCCAGCTTCACGGGCAACACCACCACCAACAACAATCGCATGGACGGCCATTCCTACGACGCTGCCGGTAATCTCCTCTACGACGGTACGCACTACTATTTCTACGACGCGGAAAATCACCTCATCCAGGTCGACGGCGCGTTGGGCTTCTGTTCTACCGGCACTGGCACTGCCGCCACGGCTTGCTACGTTTACGACGCGGAAGGCCGCCGCGTGCATCGCACCGGCGTCGTCACCGACACCTGTGATGGCACGGGCAAGCGCGATTATGTCTACGATTTAGCAGGGCATTGGCTCCTGGAAGTTAACGCCAACGGCACCGCCTGCCAAAGCGAAATCTACGCCGGCGGCCGCCACCTCGTCACCTATGCCGGAGGCACTCCTCTTTTCATTCATTCCGATTGGCTCGGCACCGTTCGCCGCCGCAACAGCGCCACCTATCCCACCTACAACTTCGAAAGTTGCACCAGTCTTCCCTTTGGCGACGGCCTCTCCTGCTCCGGCGGCGACCAAAGCACCCTCCATTTCACCGGCAAAGAACGCGACGCCGAATCCGGCCTCGACAACTTCGGCGCTCGCTACAATTCGTCCAGCATGGGCAGGTTCATGTCTCCCGATCCTCTCGGTGGACACCAAGAAGATCCCCAGACGATGAACAGGTACACGTACGTCCGAAACAACCCGCTGAACCTAACCGACCCGACTGGACTGGATTGGTATCTCGGATGCACTAGCTCGGACCATTCTGGATGCACTCAGCTAAGCGATAAGGACAAAACCTGGGTACAGGCCGATAAAAGCGGAAACGCCACAATTGTGACCAGCGATTCCATTCGAAACGGTGACAACTCTGCCAGCGTGGACCAGAACGGCGTTCATGTCACAACTGGAGGAAACACTTACCAAGGCGTTTACTACGATAATCCCGCCAGCAAAACGTACGACTCCAACGGCAACGTTGTGGATGATCGTAATCCACTCACCCTTCAAGGAGACGCGAGCAAGGGGTTCGGTGGATTCACATTCACCCTCAACGGAAACTGTGGCAACACATGCCTAGCCTCCGGTTCGTTTCAGTTTGCCGGGACCCCCGACCAAGCAAGGGCTGCGCTCAGAGCCGCTGGCGCATGGGACTATGGAGTTTTTGACGCGATTGACGGGTCAAATTTGCCTTTCTTTTGGCCACCATCCAGATTCAGATCAATTTAGGTTTGGTTCTGGACCGTCTCCACATTTTTCCGTGCCCGACGACTTCCTAAGCACACCGAGAGGGGCGATATACGGAAATCCAAAATCAACGGTGCCGGCTCGCGGCGATTTTCATGTGGACTCATTTACTGGGATTTCTCACGGCTTATGCGCCAACCTTAGTGTCGGGTGCTCGAAATGAATCATCTGATATCAGCACTGGTCGTCGTACTCATCATTCTCGGAGCTGTGACAGCTACCGTTGTCGGTTGGAGACGCGACTTGAGAATTCGCGATGATTCGGTGGAACCGCGTTGGAGGTCCAGGGTTACTTTTGTCGCTCTCGTGCTGCTCACGCTCTCAGTGCTACTATTTGCGGCCTACGGAACTCGCAATGCCCTATTCAAGGGAGACCCTAACGGCAACTGGACAACCCTGATACTGATTAGAACCGGAAACTACCTTTCATTGGGAGGTGTCTGCTCAAGCCTAGCAGGCAACGGAAAGGGGCGATGGCCCGCTCTTATTGGCGCGTGCCTGATGGAATTCATTTGGTTCTCGCTAGGCATGAGCCTATGAGTACGGCGGCCACAGTTATCCTTACGACGGCGGGCCACAAATTCACCGGCAAAGAACGCGACCACGAGTCCGGCCTGGACAATTTTGGACTTAGGTATGATTCATCAAGTCTCGGCAGGTTCATGTCCAGCGACCCTGGCAACGCGGGGGCGGTCAATGCTGACCCGCAAAGCTGGAATGCGTACGCGTATGTTCGCAACAATCCAGTCAACCTGACCGACCCGACAGGAGCGGTTTTCTGCAGGGCCGCTAACGACGCTGAAAAGGGGCAGGGAGTGAGCCAGGTTTGCGACGTTACCGACGCAGAGTACGTCAATTCCAGCAAGGCACAGCAGGCTGCGTACGACAAGGCTGGGTACACGCACTACGATTGCAGCTGCGATACGAATGCTGACAAAGCTGCATGGGCAGAGCGGAAGGGAAATGTTTCGAACGACTATATAGGCGACGCATTAGTGGTCCTCGGAGCGCTCGCGATAGTGCGAGGACTCGATCCCGATGCCGGGCCGCCGCCCGCCCCCCGCCTTCCCCAGGATCGAAAGAGACAAGACGACTATCCCGGACCGCCCGATGCTAACAACGGAAATAGCACTATCGGTACTAACCCAAATCAGGACACAGCACTAAGGCGGGACATAGAGCAAGCTCGTCAGGAAGGAGCTACCGACATCCGGGTGAACCAGGAGCAGACCAACGCACAGGGGGTAAGAGTAGGCCAGAATAGACCGGACCTTCAGTACACTGACAGGAACGGCATTCGGCACTACATCGAATACGACCAAGATCCCGTGAACGGCGCAGCCCATGCCCAGCGCATTCGGGCCAACGACCCGGGTGGAGTAGTCACACCCAAAACTGTAAAATAGCTTCTAATTGGAAACGACATGAAGGCTTTGCTAGACAACAAATTTGCGCCGGTAACATTCAAGTGGGGCTTTATTGAAAGCCCTTTTGCTCAGTTCTCGGAAGCGTTCACCAGGTGGCAGGACCAGCTCGACGCGAAGTTCGGTACACGGACGGAACGCAAGAATTTTCCAGCGCCATTGTCAGAGAGTCTCTTGGCGTTAGAGCCTCTCACGACCCCCCTGGACCGTTACCTGCTGACCGAAACACGCTCGGGCTGGAGCGCTATCTTTGCAAATGGGCTCCGCACGAATGATGTCTATAGTCCGGTCACCTACCTTCCAACCGTTTTGGGATGCCGTGGACTTGAGATCGCGTGTGTTCCCGACCGAAGCGACTGTGCCGACAAGGACGGACTCCAAATCTACGGCGCGGTCAAATTCGCCTTGTACGGCCCCGACAAGACGGACTGGCTCAACCGGATTCGGAGTATTTCCGTAACGAATGACGTTACCGGGTGGGAGTTTGTAGCGCAGGGTGAGGTCCAGCCCTACGAGCAAACCGAGAACTACCGAAGGCGGAAAATAGTCGACCGTTTCACTTCGGAGATGCTCGAATCTTACTGCGTCGCTCTAGGAATAGACCTATTCAACCTGGGTTTTTACGGCAAGCAGAGTCTCCTCGTCCACACGACGAAAAGGGCCGCCGCACAAGGCCCGATAATGTCGATTTCCGAGGCCAGATCGCACGTGCATATCCAAGGGGTATGAACGGCGGGTGGAGCATCCTTACCGGGATAAGACGCCTTGGGTGCCGCATCCCTTTGGATTTTGGTTTATCAAAGGGTGCGTGTTTTGACTCTTCCGAAGTATTTTCACGTCTCACAAAACCGTCTCAATCCCGCCAACTCCTTTCTTCCTCTTGACTTCCGCCCGTCTCATTCGAATGATACTCACTCACTAATAGTTATTGACAGTAATGCACATCCATGCTATCTTTCCCCGTGTCTTCATCGCCACACACTTCTCTGCCCGCACCCCGCCCACTCGCTCCCCATCCCAAAATTCCGCGCCTCATAATATCTCCATCAACCCCTTTAGAATCAACACTTCCGCAAGTGTTCATTCCAATCAACTTAAACTCCCTTGGAATCAGCGTTTACAGAAAACTGGGGGGAGGGGTCCTGTTATTGTTAACCAGATTTCCGACGAGGAAATCTGGCCTGACGACCGCAGCGAGGAAGAACCTCTCTGCAAACGCGATGAAGCGTGTCTGTCCCGAGCGACCATCGGGAGCACGGGACTTTCCCAATCGTTACCTCGTTACGTCATTACCTCATTCTCTCGCCCCCGGCGCAAAGGTTGCTACTGGCTCAAGGGGTCGCAACAGGACTGTTTTGCGTCGCCAGCCCTGCGCGTCTCAATCGTTGGAGCCGCCGTGCGAAACCGCGCGTGTGGAATCCCGAATCACCAACTCCGGATTCATCTTCTGTTGCACGGTATTCCACTCGCGCTTTTCGAGCCCGGCCTTGATTCCTTCCATCACGACATTGACAGCATACGTTCCCATGGCCTCGAGCGGCTGGCGCACGGTTGTCAGTGATGGCGCGCTCAGCGCGGATAACGCCACGTCATCAAAACCCGTCACGGAACAGTGCTCCGGCACTTTAACTCCCGCTTTCGTCAGCGCTCGAATCGCGCCCAGCGCCGTCAAGTCGTCAAACGCCATCAGCGCCGTAAACTTTTTCTTTTTCTGCAGCAACTCCTCGGTCAGCCGGTGGCCGCCTTCAAACCCCGAATTGGGATCAAACGAGTCGGGTAGTTGCAGCACCAGGGCCGGATCGATTTCGATTCCCGCCGCGTGCGCAAATTTTTGCACGCCGCGCCACCGCGGCGCGCTGTCGATAATCATCTTTGGGCCTCGAATGAACGCGATCTTGCGGTGCCCAAGCTGGTGCAAATGTTCGAGCGCCATCCGGCCGCCCGTCTCGTTGTCCACCATCACGGAGCTCACCGTGTCGCCGGGCAGTTCCCATCCGATCGTGGCTGCTGGAATGTTACGTTTGCTCAGGTCCGCCAACAAATGAATGTCCACGACCAGCCAGTTCGCCACCACGATCAGCCCTTCCACGTGGTGTTCCAAAAGCATTTCGAGATAGCGCTCGAAACGATTGCGTTGATTGTGCGCGTCGGCAAAAATCGGAACATAGGACGATTGATACAACGCATTTTCAATCCCGCGAAGCACCGGCGTGCAGAAAGGATCGGTAATATCGAAAAACATCAGCCCAACGGTATGGCTGCGCTTGCTCCGCAAAAACCGCGCCATGGCGTTCGGACGATAGCCCAGCTTCTTGGCCGCCTCTTCAATTCGTTTTTTTGTTGCGGGAGCGATGTAGCGGGCCAACGGGGCATTGTTCAATACGATCGAAACCGTCGCGGGCGAGAAGCCGCTATCTTCCGCGACGTCCCGCATCGTCACCGTCTGATTTTTGCCGCTCGCGCGCTTCACCTGCGTACCCTCGGATCCCATCATTCTGCCAGAGTCTCCCGCTTTGCACTAAGTTAAGCGGTGCTGAGCGGCTTACTCGGCAGGAATGTCAAACGACAGGGGCTCGCGAAACCAGTTCGTTTTCCATATCCCAAATGCGATTCCCGCGGCCATCCAGATCGTGCCCACGATTTTCGCCGGGACGCTGAGGTTCCACCATAAGCCCAGACAAATGAAGAAGCCCACGACCGGCAGCGCGAAATTTGTAAGCTTTTTTTCCGGCTGCCGCACGAAATAGTGCATGAAGGCCGAAGCATTCACCCCCATGAAAGCCAGCAGCGCGCCATAATTCAGGAGCTCGATGCCTTTCTCGAAAGTCAGAAAAAAGGATCCCACGAGGACGATCACGCCGATGAAAACAACGTTATTTCGTGGAATGTGGTGCTTCGCATCCACTTCTCCAAAAAAGGATTTTGGCAGCGCATTGCTTCTTCCCATGCCATAGAGCAGCCGCGCCGCGCCGATCTGTGCTCCCATTCCAGATCCGAAGTTGGCCACCAAAAGTGTGGCGCCAAGGATCGTAAACAGCGGCGCCCATGTTCGCGCCGCCATGTAAACGTATGCGGTATCCTGATTCGGAAACGGCTGCGACGCCGGCCACACAAGTTGCGCCACGTAAACTTCCGCCGCCGATAGAATGCCCACAGCCAGGCAAGTTAAAACCGTGGCCAGCATGATATTCCGCCGCGGGTTTTCCGCTTCTTCCGAAAGCGTCGAGATTCCGTCGAAGCCGATATAGGTCAGCACCGCGAGCGAAGTGCACCCGAACAAGTCGCTAAACGTGAATGTCGCTGGATCGTAGAACGGCCGTGTAAAAAAGCCCGGATCGCTATGCGGATGGCCAAATATATAGTGAATCGTCGTCACAAAAACCAGGACAACCACGCCACTCATCGCCGCCGCCAGGCCCGCATTAACCCGCGCCGAAGTCTTGATACCTTGCAGATTCAGCAGCGTGAAGACCACCGCAAAAAATATCTTCCAGCCCCACACCGGCAAACCCGGCGCAAATTCATGCGCCTGTCCCGCGCACCAAATCGTGCAGATCAGCGGGTTCACAATATAGTCCATCACCATGCTCCAGCCGGTGACATACCCCGCGGCAGGATGGATTTCCCTGGCTACATACGTAAATGCCGAACCCGCGCTCGGATACACCCGTGCCATCCGTCCATAACTCACGGCGGTGCAAAGCATCGCCACCATGGCGATCAGGATTGCCGTGACCACGTGGCCGCGGCCGCGATCGCTCAGCGCGCCGAATGCGGACATCGGCGCCACCGGTTGCAACACGATGATGCCGTAGAGAAGCAGATCCCACAGCGTAAGTGTGCGCCGCAATTGCGGTCCGGCATTGGTGCCTGCGTCGTTGCTCAATCACTTCTCCTTTTCGCGGCCGCAGTAATCTTCGAACCGAGCACCACCGCGCGCGTCAAATTCCTCGGCACATCAGGATCCAAACCCTTGCGCAGACCCACCGCCAGCCCTAGCAGTTGCGCCGGAATTGCTGTCAACAAGAGCCGCGCATACTCCGGCTCGTCCAAGCCAAGTTCAATCAGCAGATCCGCGTCAAGCTGCAACGCAGGCTTCGCGCGGTTGACTACCACGAAGGTTGCCGCGCCCAACTTCTTCAATTCGCCAACCAAGAGACTTTCTTCTTCCTCCGCGACATCCGAGAGAAAAAATGTAATCAACGTGTCTTTGCCCGCGATGGACTTCGGCCCGTGGCGGAATTCCAGCGTGTGATACGCCTGCGCATACGACGACGACATTTCCGTCATCTTCAGCGCTGCCTCCTGAGCCAGCCAGTAATGCGCGCCCTGGCCAAGAAACACAAAATCGGCGAATCGCCGCTTCGTTCCAAACGCCCGAATCTTATCAGCATTATCCTTAAGCCACCGCGTGGTCTTTTCCGGCAAGCCATCCAGGGCGGATGCCAGCCGGTCATCGCTCGCGAATTTCGCGCCCAGCCTCTCGAAGAGCAGCAGGATCGACGTAAACGATCTCGTCATCACCATGCTCTTCTCATCGGCCCACGGCAGCTTCACCGTATGCGTGCACAACTCCTCAAGAACGCTGCTTTCGCTGCAAGTCACTCCCAGTGTGCGAACATTCGCTCTTCCTTTCAGCAATTCCGCTGCGCGCAAAACCTCCGTCGTTTTTCCCGAGCGCGACACCAGCACAACTTGCCGCACCCCCGTTCGTTGCAGCACTTCGTCCGGCGCGAAAAGCATCTCCGAGGCAGGCACTGCCGTGCAGGCCACCTCGAGGAGTCTTGTCCACTGCGCCGCGATGGTTTGCGAAAGGTAATAGCTGGACCCGCAAGCAACAAACAGGCATGGCTCTTTAGGAGAAAGGAATTGGAAAGCCGCGAGCAGTTCAGCGCTCCGCTCGCATTGCCGCGCCGTTTCCAGCCACGTTGCCGGCTGCGTCAGGATTTCTTGCAGCGTTTGCCGTCCCGCAACCTGCGATGCAGATCGCCCGCCACGCGAAACCGGCGCGCTTTTTTTCAACACTCTTCGTATGCGTTTTTTCACGCGCGCCTCAGGTTCCTTTCGCTCGCTCGGAGTTCGCCAGATGGCGGCAGCTATTGTGGGGAAAAGAGCGAGGCCGTCTCCCACCGCTTGCTTCGCTCATTGAACCGTTTCAATAAAGGCATTTTCCAAGAAATCTATTCTTCGCGCAAGCCAAAACTTTACTTCGCCTCTCGCTCTTTCGCACGAATCGCTCCTCGTCTCTCCTCCACTTGCGCAATGGACCTGTCCTTCCGTACAGTAGGAAAAATTTCCACAAGCCGTGTCTCTTCGTTAAAGTTCCCTTACTTTGACAGCAACGCTCCTCGCGCTCTCATAGTCTAATTAAGTAGCACCTCGTCCCGGTCGAGGGCCATCTGTATGGGCGAGGAAACCCTGATGAACGGTCGCAGTCCCACCAAGGTCGTTTTGTGGCACATCCTGGGATTTTGCCTGACCTTCCTTGCAGCGTTCTGGCTGCGTCCCGTTTCTCTCGAACCCGATCCCGTTCTTCAAGGCTATCTTCAAGTCATCAGCGCCTTGGTGGCTTTCGTTTTTGCCGCTCTCACTCTCGTCCGTTTCCAGGGCACCCAGGATCGTATCTCCCTGATTCTTGGCGGCGGTTTTCTACTTTCCGGAGCCGTCCTATCCGCCTCCAGCGTTCTCTTCTTTCAGTTCATGCAAGATCCTCCCATGCGCGTCGCCTTGGCTCCCATAGCTTGGTGGCTTAGCAGGATGGTCCTGGCGCTCTTGCTTCTGGTTGCACTTCTTGTAGAACGCTTTATTCCACGGTCGCGGCACACAAAAACAGAGATCGCCGGCGCCCTCCTGACTGTCGTCGGCCTCACGTATCTCATCGCCGTCGCTCTTCGCCACCTTCCCCCGGAAGTTTCCCGTCATCCGGTCTCTTTGATTCCCAGTCCTCAGCAACTCTTGCCAGGTGTCATTTTTCTCGTGGCTGTCATTTGGTATCGCCGCCGCTTGCAATCGGAAGATTCGGCCTTCGACCGCACCATCTATGCTGCGGCCTGGATGAATTTTGCCGCTCAACTCGCTGCATGCCAGTCGGAGCGCCTCCTCGATGCGCCCTTTGTGTTCGCCCAGGTTCTCACCGTCGGCAGTTACGCCCTGGCTCTCGGTGGCGCCCTTCTCGATAACGCGCGGCTCTTCGAACAAGTCAGCCATCTCGCCGTCAGCGATCCGCTCACCGGCCTCGCCAACTATCGCCACCTGCTCGACGTCCTCGAAAACGAAACCGAACGCACCAATCGCACTGGCCGTTCCTTCGCCGTTCTGCTTCTCGATCTTGACGGCCTGAAAAAAATCAACGACCGTTTCGGCCATTTGGTCGGCAGCCGCGCTCTTTGCCGCCTGGCCGCCATCTTGCGCATCCATTGCCGCGCCATTGATACCGCCGCGCGCTATGGCGGCGATGAGTTCGCTCTTGTTTTGCCCGAATCGAAGGAGGCGGAAGCGCAGCATGTCGCAAACCGCATTCGCGAAGTCATGGCCGAGGACGAAGAGAAACCGCAGCTCTCCGCGAGCATCGGCATCTCGATTTATCGCGGCGAGGGCGAGCGAATAGAAAAGCTGCTTTCCGAGGCCGACCGGGATCTCTACGCGGAAAAAGCTCGGCGTGTAAAACGCGGCATCGCCGCATTTCATGCCCGCCGCCGCGCTCCAAAAACTTAATTCGCGCCCCGCGCTTACTCCGAACTCTTTCGCCTAATACACGGCGCGCCGCTGTACTGTTTCCTTCGTGGCCAGAGAAAATCGCGGCTCCGGCGCCGCCTTATCCAAAATCTGCCGCGAAACATATTCGCCCACCGCCGGTCCATGTTTGAATCCATGCCCCGAACCGCCCCCGGCAAACCATACGTTCTCCAGTTCCGGATGCCGGTCGATCAGAAAATCGCCGTTCGAAGTGTTTTCATACTGGCACACGCGCGTCTCGACCACCGGCGCATTTCGCAGTGGCGGAAATCGGCTCGCCACGTATTTCTTCACCACTTCTGCCTCCGCGCCCGTCGGCAATCTCGATTGCGTGTCCGGATCGACGCGCTCTCCATGATGGTCCAGCGCAATCTTCAGCCCCCGTCCTTCGATGTCGGGCATCCCGTAATACTCATCCTCCTGAAAAAGCCACGTTGGCAAAGCCGGCGGCGCGAATCGCTCGTCTCCGGGGGGCACGCCGAAAAAGAAAACTTCCTGCCGGCTGGGAAAAACTCGTTGCCTAAGAATCTCTGGAAAGACTTTACCCAGCCAGGCCCCGCAAGCAAAGACAAACTGGCCCGCAGAAATTGTTTCGCCGTTTCCGCATTTCACGGTATCCACACGTCCGGCTCCGCGCGGCGTCTCAATCAATGCAATCCGAAACTCCACGCCCAGCTTGACGGCATCTTCGACAACTGCCGCAACCGCTCTCCGCGCCAGCAGAACTCCGCTCTTCGGTTCCAGGAATCCCCGAGTCACACGTTCGAACGAAATCTGCGGGTAACGCCGCTCCAGCGCCGCGCGATCCATCTCTTCAAACGGCACTTCGCAGCGCTTCAGCGTCGCCATTGTCTGGCGCACCCTCGTATCGTCTTCCCCCGCGAGCCACAACACACCCGTCTCGTGAAACAACCGCTGTCCCGTCGCAACGCAAAAACTTTTCCATTGCGCCAGCGATCGCTGCGACGACCGCGTATAAATCTCATCCGTTCCATAACCCATTCGAATGATGCGCGTCTCCCCGCCCGAACTCGCCCGCGCGTTCGACGGTCCATAAGCATCAAGCAGCACCACGCGCTGCCCCCGGCGCGCCAAATGCCACGCCGTCCACGCGCCAAACACACCCGCCCCAATAATCGCCGTATCGTATGATTTCGCAGTAGCCATAGCGGCGGTTGCATCCTACCGTATTTGTCCCGAGTAGCACAGGCACTCCTGCCTGTGCGGTTTCCGGCAAGCGCGTTAATTGCGCACTGGCTAAGGATGAGACCCTAAATAAGTTCGTCAAATCAAGGTGGATTTGGACAGGAAGGAAAAAACAGAGAGGCACTCGGTAGCCTCACAAGCGCCTCTCTTTACTGCGTCAACGTAAACCGTACCTCACAGGATCACCTCCTTCTCGGCGGGAACGCCGATGTCGACAAGAATGTCGAGTGGTCCGAGTATAGCGCGGGACAAGCCAGATGTCAGAACAAGCCTTTCCCTCCCATCCTTGACCGGGAGGCCGATGCGATGTTAGGAAAAAATAATGGTCACAATATCCCCATCAACAAACGGAGTGTAGATATGGGAAGCTGGTCCGCTAACGTGGAGCGTTTGGATGCGCAAGAGTGAGCGGTCTTAGGGCGTTCACAATAGCTGTAGTCTGAGGGCGGCGGTACCAGGAAATGTGGCGGCCGAGAGGTGCTATTTCAGCTCGATCTCCACGATTTGCCCCGCGGTGCTTCCTGCATTAGCAAGGCTGTGAGTAACCTTGGTGTTCACCCAGTGGAAATCGCCGGGCTTGACGTCATGGGCGGTGGATTGGCCGTCGGGCGCAGTCATTTTCAGGGTGAAACCTGTTGCCGAGACGATTAGGTATGGCCGCACATGGGTGTGCATGGCGGACACTGAGCCTGGGGCGAGGACCCAGTTGTAAACCCGCGCGCTTGGATTTTCCCCAGCAACCGCAGCGGCCACAGACGGTGACGGATTTGCAGGCCGCTCGAGAAGTTCGACGTCCAGGACGTCAAAAGGAGCCGAACCTATATTGTGAACCCTGTGCGTGAAAGAACTGCCGGCAACCGTGTAGACAGAAATACTACCCGGCGAAGTCGGCGAAGGCGGGCCTTCCTTTTCGTTCAGTGTCTGCTGCGTGATGGAAGTGCTGGAAAGGTTGACGGCCACTCGGTCGTGAGAGTGCGTGTGATAGAGCGTGCGTTGACCGGCCGGCAAGGTCAAGTGAAGGACGACAACAGATTCATTCTTCAGAACGACATGATGAAGTGGCTCGTTCTCAGCGGGCACAGGCGCCGACGCCTCTTGACTCGCGAGCATGCAGGACAAGAAAAAGAAAATAGCTAAATGAGTTTTCGTGGTCATGATTCCAGGCGTTCACCCTGGCCCCGAGAAAGGGGAAGAGTATCCCACAATGACTGTTTTCGGGTAGGGTGAATCATCCGTCGTTCAATAAAACTGATCGGCTAATCTCTACTACCGTGTATAGTTTCCGCTGCGACCAGTGATACCATGCAACGTCCTGTTTCTGAATACGGAGGTTCGTGTGAAATCGCTGCGCCAGCCCGTCATATATTTTATCGCTGCTTGTCTTCTTATCTTCTCCGCTTGTCTCGTCGTTCAAGCCCAGCAAATCGACTCGAAGACTTACGATGGCATGAAGTGGCGCCTCATCGGCCCCTTCCGAGGCGGCCGCGTTCTCACTGTTGCAGGCGTGCCGAGCCAGCCCAACACCTATTATTTCGGCGCGGTTGGCGGCGGCGTTTGGAAGACGACCGACGGCGGCAACTCCTGGGATCCGCTCTTCGATAAGCAACCCATTTCCTCGATCGGTGCCATTGCTATCGCGGATTCCGATCCGAACATAATTTATGCAGGCACCGGCGAAGCGTGCATCCGCGGCAATATCTCCTTCGGTAACGGGGTCTACAAATCCACCGACGCCGGAAAAACCTGGACGAACGTCGGCCTCAAGGACACACGCCACATCGGCGCTGTCATTATCAACCCCGCGAATCCCGAGATCGTCTACGTCGCCGCGCTAGGCCACGCCTATGGTCCCAACACCGAACGCGGCATCTTCCGCACGCGCGATGGCGGCAAAACCTGGGAAAAAGTTCTTTACCTCGACGATCGCACCGGCGGTGTCGAAGTCGTTTTCGATCCGCACAATCCGCACGTTCTTTTTGCCGCCATGTGGGAGGGCTGGCGCACGCCCTGGACTCTCAACAGCGGCGGCGCTAAGGACGGCCTCTACCGTTCGAACGATGACGGCGCCACCTGGAAGCGCATCGAAGGTCACGGCATGCCGGAAGGCCCGCTCGGCCGCATCGGCGTCGCCGTTTCTGGCGCGGATTCGAATGTCGTCTACGCGCTCATCGAAGCCAAGAAAGGCGGCCTCTACCGCAGCGACGATGGCGGCGAGAACTGGACCTTCGTCACCGACGACCACCGCTTCACGCAGCGCGCGTGGTATTTCACGCACATCTGGGCCGACCCCAAGAATGTCGGCGGCGTGTACATCGCCAACACCGGCCTCTATGAATCAACCGATGGCGGCAAGTCCTTCGAGCGCCTCAACGCCCCTCACGGCGATCATCACGCCCTGTGGATCGATCCCAACAATCCCAATCGCATGATCAACGGCAACGACGGCGGCGCCACCATCAGCGTCGATGGCGGCAAGAATTGGACCACGCAGGAAAACCAGCCCACGGCGCAGTTTTACCACGTCGCTGCCGACAACGATTTTCAATACCGAGTTTATGGTTCGCAGCAGGACAACTCTTCCATTGGCATCCGCACCCGCAGCGACCACGGAGCCATCCTTCAAGGCGATTGGGACGCTGTTGGCGGCGGTGAAAGCGGCTACATCGTGCCGGACCCGCGCGATTCGAATATCGTCTACGCCGACGATGAAGGCCCCGTCTTTACCCGTTTCGATCGCCGCACCGGTCAAGCCCAAAGCATCGAGGAATGGCCCGAAGACCCCAATGGATACGCGGCCGCCACTCGAAAATACCGCTACACCTGGACCATGCCCATCGTAATTTCCTCGCACAATCCCGACGTGATCTACCACAGCGCCCAATACGTTTTTCGTTCCAGCGATGCCGGCCGCACCTGGTCCACCATCAGCCCTGACCTCACGCGCAACGACAAATCCAAGCAGCAGGATTCCGGCGGCCCGCTCACAAAAGACCAGTACACCGTCGAATACTACGACGTCATTTTCAGCCTCGCGGAATCTCCCAAGCAGGCAGGCGAGCTTTGGGCGGGCACCGATGACGGGCTCGTTCAACTGACGCGCGACGACGGCAAGACCTGGGCTAACGTCACTCCAAAAGATGTGCCCGCATGGGCGATGATCAGCCTGATCGAGGCCTCGCCCTTCGACGCCGGCACCGCTTACGTCGCCGTCGATGCGCACAAACTCGACAATCCCAAGCCCTACGTCTTCAAAACCACCGACTTCGGAAAATCGTGGACCAAAATCACCACGGGCCTGCCTGATGATTCCTACGTCCACGCGGTCCGCGAAGATCCCAAGCGCAAAGGCCTGCTTTACGCTGGTACGGAAACGGGCATCTGGGTTTCCTTCAGCGATGGCGCAAATTGGCAGCCCTTGCAGCTCAATCTCCCGCCCACGCCGATCCATGATTTGATCATTCACGACGACGCACTCACCGTCGCGACTCACGGCCGCTCCTTCTGGATCCTGGATGGCCTCGGTCCTCTCCGCCAAGCCGGCGCTTCCATCGCTTCGGAAGACGTGCATCTCTTTACGCCGGATACCGCCTTCCGCACGCGCGAGGGCCATATCAATCCGCGCCGTTATCCCATCGGCGAGAATCCGCCATCGGGCGCCATCCTTTACTACTACTTGAAAGACGCGCCCAAAGATCCTGCCAAACTCGAACTGCTCGACGCCGATGGCAAAGTCGTCCGTTCGTTCTCGAGCGCGGAGAAGAAAACCGACGCCGGTCCCGACGAAGGCGAGCGCGATATTCCTCCCGAAAGCATTCCTGCCAAGGCCGGCATGAATCTTTTTGTTTGGGATTTGCGTTACGAGACGCCGAAGAAAGTTCCTGGGCTGATTTATGATGCGGGCGAGCCGGTCGGCCCTCTCGCGCTTCCCGGCAAATATCAAGTGCGCTTAACCGTGGCGGGAAAATCCCAAACCGCCGCATTCGAAGTGAAAATGGATCCCCGCGTCCAAACCTCGCCCGAGGATTTGCGCAAGCAATTCGACCTCATGCTGAAGCTGAGCGAGCGGCAGGATCAAATGAACAAAACGGTGCTCGCCATTCGCGATTTGCGCGCGCAGCTTCAGGCGCTTGAAAAGCGCGTCGGCTCCGGCGCCGAAGCAAAATCTCTCGTCGCCGAATCCGCGGATTTGCGCAAGAAGATCGGCGCCATCGAAGAGGAATTGGTGCAGGTAAATTCCAAGTCGAGCGAGGATCAGGCGAACTATCCGACGAAGCTCAACAGCAAGCTTGCCCATCTGCAAAGTCTCGTCGACAGCGCGGACACCGCCCCAACGCTCGCCGAAGGCGCCGTCTTCACCGAACTCGATCAACGCCTCGAAGCTCAGCTAACGGCGTGGCGCGAAGTCCTCTCGAAGGATCTTCCCGCGCTCAACGAATCCATGCACAAGGATAAAATCCCGGCCATCGCACCAGCGGCGACGCCCAGCCGCTAACTGGCGTTGCAGGGGCACGATATATCGTGCCCCTACTCGGCACAATCGCAACCGCCAGTTTCCATTTTTTTCTGAGTTGGAAATTGTACTGAAGAATTTCCGCCAGGGCATTTCTATCGGCGAACCGCTACTGCCCAAACGCACTCCCAATTGTCTTTCCCCAATGCGAAAGGTGATTCAACGACGCCGTATCCGTCGCATCGAGGTGCAAAGGAGTCACCGACACCATGCCATCAAAAATCGCCGCGTAATCCGTATCCGGTTCGATGTCCTTGTCCAGTTTTTGTTCGTACAGCCAGAAATAAATCCGTCCCCGCGGATCTTTGCCTTCCCACAATTGATTCCGTGTAATCTTTTTCGATTGCCGCGTAAACTTCACGCCGCTTTTCCACGGCTCCGGCACATTCACGTTGAGCAAAACCTGATCGGGCAGTCCCTCTTTCAAAATTAATTCCGCCGCCGCTCGTGCAACTCGTGCCGCCGGTTCAAAGCTGACTTTCTCGCCCTTTGAACACAGCGACATCGCCAGCGCCGGTATATGGTGCAGAGCCGCTTCCCGCGCCGCTCCCACTGTCCCCGAGTAATAAGCGTTCTCTCCCAAATTCGCGCCGTGATTGATTCCCGAAATCACCAAATCCACTTTCTCCGTCAACAATTTGTGCAACGCCACAATCACGCAATCCGCCGGCGTCCCGTCCACCGCCCACTCCCGCTCCGCCACTTCATGACATACAATCGGCTGCCGCAGCGTCAAAGATTGCGCCTTTCCGCTCTGCTCCGTGCTGGGCGCCACAATGCTCACGTCCGCGAATCCCGCAAACGCCCCCGCCAGCACGCGCAATCCTTCCGCGTGAATCCCATCATCATTGGTCAAAAGTATGTGTTTCATTAGTTTCCAGGAAGCTTCCAACCCAGTTCACAAGACAGGCGATAGACTCGTATTTTGCGCAAAAAAGGTACGGCGCTCTAGAACACGCTTCAGGGATGAATCACAGCCATACCCAAAATCTTTTCAAAAGCATCGAAGTCGCGGTCCTGATGTAGGAGAGCGTAGCCCTTGCTCATGCAAAATGTCGCAATCATGCAATCGATCGTCTTCCGAACCGTGATGCCCTCTTCGCGGATTGTCCTGTCATGGGAGATGGAACGACTCTTCTGAACCTTGAGACCTCAGCGTAAAAAGTAAATTTCTCGCAGCCGCGATCGCCAATTCCTCTCCCCCGGTCGAAAACAATGCAAATTCGCCCAGCACAATCCTTGTATGGCCAAAGTCTTTTTCGCTCCGCACACCTTGAAGAACTTCGCATAATATCAAATCAGTTAGGCCAAATTCTTCCCGGCCCAACTCTCGATCAAGCCAATCTGTTTCCGGATTCCGCCTGCCGCGCAAGTAATCCACCCACACAGTTGTGTCGACGATGATCACGCTGTTTTCTATTCAGTGTTTCGCCCAAGCCGCGATTCTTCCAGATTGCCTTCCCACTGTATTTTCCCTCGCAGACGCCGGATCGCCGTCTGTTTGCGAAGCCGCACGAGTAGCCGCAATCCTTCTTCCACCGTCGCCCGCTTAGTTTTCGCTCCGCTACTCTTCATCGCCTTCCTCATTAGCTGGTCATCGATCTCTATGTTGGTGCGCATCGCCCTGACCCTCTATGTGTAAACATGCCATATTTATGTGTACCGGTCAATGGAGAGAAGTCACTCTAGTGATTTACGTGAGATCGCCGAGGATCGCCGGCAAGGTAAAACAGGCCTGGAAGTAAGGGAAAATGGTCGGGACGACTGGATTTGAACCAGCGACCTCACCCACCCCAAGGGTGCGCGATACCAGGCTTCGCTACGTCCCGACCGACAGCAATGCGAAGTGGGCTTTACAGCTTTATCAGGCTATCACTTGCGTTCGAGAAGCGTCAAGAAAGCGCGCAGCGTGTCTCGCAGGTCTAACAGCATCTTTCTATTCAGAAGCTGCGCCGTTCCTTCAGTAGCCGCACTGCTGGTCGAACCGCCGCCAGATCCAATCGCGCCCGGGCTCTCACTATCTCCGTTCTGCTCGCGCAAATGCCTCCGGGCTCCCGCAATCGTGAATCCCTCGTCATAGAGCAGCCGCTTAATTCGCAGCACCATATCAACATCTTCCTGACGATAGAGCCGGTGTCCGCTTGGGCTCTTCACCGGCTCCAGCATGGGAAATTCCGTCTCCCAGTAGCGCAGAACAAACGGCTTCAGCGAGGTCAGCCGGCTGACCTCGCCGATGCGATAGAAGTCCTTCTCAATGGTGGTCTGCGTCGCGGTTGCAGTGCTCGGCATATCGAATTCCAATCAGAGGGGGACGCCGCTATCCTAGCAGTTTCCCGTATTTTCCTGTAGGGGCACTCCGACCGGGTCGGAGTGCCCGTCCTTGGCTCGCCTCTGAACGAGACCGCTCCAACTTCATTCCTCGTCTTTGTTCTTCCGCGGCCGCGGCTCGCGTTTCCGCAATCTCTGCACAAATCTTACCGGCGCCCCAAGAAACTCATACTTTCTCCGCAACTGATTCTCCAAAAACCGCTCGTAGCTGAAATGCATCGGCTCTTTTTGGTTGCTAAAGAGCAAAAACGTCGGCGGTGCCGTCTTCGCCTGCGTGATGTAATAAATCCGCACCGGCCGCGCCTTAGGCGTAGTCCCGCGTTGCAAATCCACGTCCTCTTTCAGCCAGCGATTCAATTCCGGCGTAGGAATGTGTTTTCTCCGAGCCGCCGCCACCTGGTCGATCAACGGAAAAAGTTTCCCCGCCCGCTCCCCAGTCTTAGCGGAAAGAAAAACAATCGGTGCATAGCTCAGAAATCTCAATTTACCGCGAATCATTTTTTCGTAGTCGAATGCCAGCCTCTCCGGATTGAAATCTTCCGGCCGGTGCCGTTCTCCAGCGGGCCGCTTCGATTTACCTTTTGCGCTGTCCGCATCACGGGAAGCAGCATTCCGCGCTGCAATCACCGCCAAATCCCATTTGTTAATCACAATGATGACCGATCGCCCGGACTCCTCCGCGTAGCTCGCAATCTGCGCGTCGCCCTGCGTCACTCCCTGCTCTCCGTCCACGACGAGCAGCGCCACGTCGCACCGCTCCAGACCCCGCCGCGCCATCACCACGCTCAACTTTTCCGCCACCAATGTCGTTTTGGCCTTGCGCCGAATCCCCGCCGTATCCACAAACCGGTACGTATGCCCCTCGCGCGAAACTTCCGTATCCACGTTGTCCATGGTGGTTCCGGGAATCGGAGACACAATCGAGCGTTCCTCGCCCGCCATGCGATTCAACAGGGTGGATTTGCCCACGTTCGGCCGGCCGATGATGGCCACCTCGACGGCGTCCTCTTTCGCCACTTCTTCTTCCGATTCAACGGCGTCCACTTCCGCCAGCGCTGCATCCAGCAGATCATCGACGCCCGTCCCATGTTCCGCAGCGATGGGAAACACGGGCACTCCCAGCGAATGAAATACCGCGGCATTCACTTCCTGCGAAACCGCATCCACTTTGTTGACCGCCACCACAAAAGGCTTCCCGGTAGTGCGCAGAAGCCGTGCCAGCTCCTGGTCCAGGGGTGTTACACCGGCTTGGCTATCCACAACCAGAACGAGCAGCGCCGCCTTCTCAATCGCCACATGCGCCTGCCGCAAAATCTCCGTCGGGATCAAGGCCTTGTCGTCGGGAACGATTCCTCCGGTATCGACGATTTCGAGCGCCTTCCCACGCCACTCCGCTTTGCCATAAATCCGATCGCGCGTAATCCCCGGCTCGTTCGTCACAATCGACCGCCGCGTTCCCGTCAGCCTATTGAAAAGCGTGGACTTACCCACATTGGGCCGCCCCAGTATCACCAGCGATGGAAGTATTTGGGTCATGTGTTTGAGCCGCGAGCGGATGGAGTAAGACCGCAACAGCGCTGCAATCTTCCACTGTACCGCATCAAGCCCTCGCCCCATACCGGTTTTCGCTGGCAACTCACCGCCAAACCCTCCGTCGCCCTTCCCGCTTCGACCATGAATTCATCCCTCGATGGGATCGCCCCGGGACCGGCGCCCGATATTGCACCGGAATGCCGCCTGGCGCGCCATTTCTGGTAGAGTGCTGAGCAGAGAAGAGATAGCCCCGTTCCGCGATATTGCTATTTGCTAAAATCGTGTAAGTTTTAGGGGCTCCCCTGCGTACTAGTCTATGGAACCGCTGAGACCAGGCCCGATGAGCGTGCCGGGAATGACGGAGACCACGGAGGCAGTTGCCCGGGCTCGTGCAGGAGATGCCGATGCCTGGGGTGAGCTTTACCGGGATTTTGCTCCGGCTATCTTTCGATTTTGCAGGCGGGCGCTGCCGACTCGGGAAGATGCGGAAGACGCCACCATGGAGATTTTCATGAAGCTGCGCGACAAACTGAGCCAGTACGATGAGACGCGCTCCTTTTCCGCGTGGCTTTACAAAGTAGCTGCGAACCACTGCTGGGATATTTTGCGACGGCGAAAAATCCGGCAAGACAAAGAGACGGAAGATGTGGGGGATGTGCCTCTGGAACATCCGGACCCCAGCCAATTGGACAAGCTGATCGAGCAGAAAACAAGCGAGGAAGTGCGGCACGCACTGGATAAGCTCGGGGCGCGAGCGCGCATGGCGCTCGTGTTGCGCTATTACTCGGATATGAGTTATGACGAAATCGCCGATGCGCTCGGCGTGCGGCGCGCCTTTGTGGGTGTCGTACTGCTGCGCGCGCGGCATGAACTTCGGCAGGCGCTGGAGGGAAAGAGTGCGCTGGCTGCGGGAGGGACTTCGTGAAGGAACCTGCGAACCCGGTGGCGCCAGAAGGACCGGGCGGAACAATGGAACATTTGGATGAAATGACTTGTTTGCTCTACGCGGAGCGCCAATTGGACCGCGCCCGCGCACAGGCCGTCTCCGCGCACGCGCAGGACTGCACGGCCTGCCGGACCTTGCTGAGGGCCCTCGACCGCGAATCTCGATTGCTGACGCGCGCCATGCTGGAAGAAGACGAACCGCTGCCTTCGCGGCTGGCGGAATTTCAGGAGCGCGCGCGGAGAACGTTTCACTGGATTTCGGGAGTAATTTTCGGTTTGGCGGCCACCGGCGTTTATGCACTCTACACGACGTTCATCGAGCCCGCGCAACTGCGGTTGGAGCAAGCGGGATTCGACGGCACAAGCATTTTGAGCTTGCTGGTTTTTCAAGGCGCCTTCTGGAAGGGATGGCAATCCATGATGACACTTTTCGAGGTGCTTGCGATGGTTACCGTGGCGGGGTTTGGCCTGATTATATTCCGGCGACACTTGCGGCGCGGGTCGGCATTGGCGCTGGTGCTGGCGGGACTATGCGCGGCGCTGGCTTTGGCTGTACCGGCGAGCGCCACGGAGTTTCGCAAGGGGACGACCGCCGATGTGAGTCAAGGTGAAACCATTAAAGGCGACATCTATCTTTCCGGTGAACGAGTACGCGTGGAAGGCACTGTGGACGGAGATGTCTACGCAGTGGGCAAAGACATCGAAATCGACGGCCACGTCACCGGGGACGTGATCACCGCATGCAGGTCTTTGCGAATTCACGGGCAGGTGGATGGCAATCTTCGCGCGGCGGGGAACAACGGGATGATTTCCGGGAGCGTTGGGAGAAGCATTACATGGTTTGGAGATTCGGTGACGATCGATTCCACGGGGAAAGTGGGAGGCAGCGTCACGATGTTCGGCAGCAATCTGGCGATTGACGGCCACTTGGGGCGCGACATTCTTTTTATGGGCGACGAAGTGGGCGTGAACGGCGGCGTCGAGGGCGGCATTTGGGAGAAAGGCCATTCGTTGATCATCGCCTCTACCGGACAGATCGGCGGCCGGATCCATTTTGAAGGCGACCACCCGGCGAGTGTTGCTTCCGGGGCGAAACTGGGCTCACCCGTGGAATTTACCCAGATGAGGCACGAATCGCAGTACAAGGAAGGGCATTACTACGTTTGGCGCATTATCTGGACGGCGGCTTTCGTGCTGTTTGGGCTGGTGCTGTTCCTGCTGCTTCCGAAATTTTCCGAAGAGACGGTAAGAGCCGGTGAACGGTTCGGAGCGCCGTTTGGGCTGGGTGTGCTGGTGTTTTTCGGAGTACCGATTGCGGCCATCATCGCCTGTGTCACCGTCGTGGGCATCCCGCTGGGAGTCCTCACTCTGTGCCTTTGGTTCCTGGTGCTTAATTGCGCCGAGATTGTGGTCGGCGCCGTAGTCGGCAATTGGATCCTCGGAAGACCGGCCGATAACTGGGCACTGATTGGCAGAATGGCATTGGGATTCGTGATCGTGCGCATCGTGTATACGCCGCTGGCGCATGTGCATGTGATCGGAGCGCTCGTCGCGTTGGGGATCTGGATGTGGGGCATGGGCGCAATCGCGCTGGCGCTCTACAACCGTCTGCAACCACCGAGTTCTCAAAGCACGATGCCTGGCCCTCTGCCGCCAGTGTCCTTGCCGCCGCATACGACGGTCGGCGGAATGCAGCCGGCCTGAACGATACACCACGCTTAGTGCGCCTCGTCCTAAGGAGCATGCCGGAGGTCTCTCGAAAGGTTGTGGGCGCGCCGCTGGGTGCCTTCCCCTCTCCTGTTTTTTTGTAAGTGCACATTCTAAAGGGTTTTAAGTCCTGTGTTTCGGAAGTGCGGATTCTGCGAGGGTTAGAGGCGCTTTTTTGCAAGTGCGGGTTCCAAAGGGGTTAGCTATAGAATAGGAACGGCGTAGATTTACTTTATCTAGAGTGTAGCAGAAAGTAATAAATTGTCAATGCCAGAAATTTCTGACAGTCCCTAGACGGGCGGGGCGGAAAAGAAAGGGCCGGAGCATTTGAAATGCTCCGGCTCTTTGCCTTTTGCGGAGGCGGGTAAAGTCTTGCAATTGGTTAGTGTTGGCGAACTTTGGCGGCAAAGAAGGGCGGGTCGACGGTAAAACCAGGGTCTTCGATGAAGAGGGCGCGCACGGCTACTGGTTTGGTTGCGGTCAAACCCTGGGTGGTTGTGACGCCATCCAGATTGGTAATGCCATCGGTTCCTTGGGTTCCGGCGTAGGACTGTACATCGAATATGCTGGTGGGGGTGAATCCGAAGTATCCAGGAAGGTTCGTAACACTGAACTCTTGGGTGGGGGCGGCATTCACCGTCGCGATGAAGCGCGACCAACGGAGCGTAACCATATCCACCCCGTTTGCAGTCGCCGCAGTAGTGCCGTTGGCTGCGACGAACGCGTTGACATGGACCGCGACGGTCTGGCCCAGATGCAGTGCGCTCGTAGTTGTCATGCCTTGGAAATTTCCAGTGAAGCCTCCGACGGGCAAGCCTTTGGTGTCAACAAGGAATCCGCCCGAGGTTATGGTGCCCAGATTGACGGTTAAGGGATCTCCGAGACTTAAGCTGGCGATCTTCGATCCGGTTGCAGCCGGAATGATGTCTGTTGTAATGATGCTGAATTGCGTTTGGTTGTTCTGGTTGATAGAGACGACAGTTCCTTCAGCGGTGTCCACTATCGGACTGGCCAAGAGTGGCTCGATTTCCTGGACGGTAAAGGTGCCGTCGGAATTGAGAATGGCGTCCATGCTTGCGGCTTCATTTGCGTTGGGGAGACAGCTTGACAACGAGGCGGTGCCAGTGGTGCAGGAAGACTGTGCCGGATCCTGGTCGTAAACGGTATTGGTGGAGGATGCCGCAGTGATTGAAGTTCGGCCAGCCTGGGGAGAAGAGACAATCGTCACATTTGTGCCGTTGACGGTGGCAACACCGGTGAAGTCCTCGATGAGATCGAGCTGGCCAGCGGCCAGGTTGGAATTCGCGCGGGGAAGGGCGAAGGCGCTGATCACATTGGTGGTGCCGGAGTTCGTGAGATTAAGACTCAGTGTGGCCCCGCTCATCGTGACAGCATTCGCGAGATTGAAATCGATGCCGATCCCGGTATTGCCGCTGATGGTTTGCGACGAGGTGATGATGGGCGTGCCGGTCGTATTAAAAGACGCGACGCAGATATCGTTCGCAGGGCAAGAAGGGCTCAGGCTGGTAATCGCTACGCCGGTGCTATTCAAGAAAGCAAGTTGAGCGCTGGTGAAATGCACAGTGATGGAACTGTTTGTCCCGGTGGGAACATCAGGGATGGAACCGAGGAAGATAGAATCGGATTGGGCTCGGGCGAGGTCAACGATCAGGCCCACGCCGTTGTTATCGCCGCCGAGATTGAGGGTGGATATCGCGCCCGTCGAAGAGGTCAACACAACGGAGCTTATGGTGACCTTGAAACTTATAATCCCTATATTTGCGGGAAGGGTGTCAGAGACGAGAGTGAGGCTTACATTGGCGGTGGTGCCGGTCCCGCAACTGCTTCCGCAGCCGTTGCCCTTGGGAAGGCCGCTGCAGGAAGCCAGAGAGATGCACGCAACTAGAGTCAGGAAAAGAAAGGCTTTATAGGACTTCATCGGGCACCCCACAACAGTCTGAGCTGCGTTTTTCAAACCCAAAGGAGAGAGGCTCAATTTCCCCAATTTGACTCTAGCGCCGTCCCCTTGATTGCGGGTTCGGAAACCGCGCTGCGTTGTTCAAAGGCTAAATCCCCGGACTTTGGGACAGGTGGGGAGAAGCATCCCATTTCCAGGCGAAGCTAGCGGATGCGCTGAAGAACAAAGACGGTTTCTGCGTGCAAAAAGCGCAGCCGGAAATGCGACCTAAGCGTTGAACGTTGTCATGTTCTTGCGAGAATGAAGCACGGTCTTATTCGGCTGACAGTTACTGCGAAATCCAGACCACAGCACAACATTTTGACGCACGGGTGTGACGACGGGGGGCGGGAAGCGAGTGTGTTATCGTTACGGAATCGAGTGAGAGTCAAGGACTAAGAGAGGAAGGGTCAGCCTCCCCGACCCGGTCGGGGTAAACGACAGGATGACCCTACAGAGGCGGGCTTGGCGAAAAGGGTTGCGAAAACGGGTTACGCGCGCGTGAATGGCGGGGCCGAGGAAGCGGCGGCGCTTCCAGAGCGGGACTATGCCGCGTTTAGTGAAGGCGCCGCGTTTGGCGAGGGCGCTCCCGCGGAACCGGCGGGAGCTACGCGAGAAAACGATAAATCCCCGGAAGGGGTGACGAAACCATCGATGCGGGAGGTGTTTGGGCCGGGGGGATTTCTGGAGCGCTGCATGATTGGCGGGTACGAACACCGGCGCGGGCAACTGGAAATGGCGGAGATGGTGCACGACGCATTTGAGAAGCATCATCACGCCATTTTGGAGGCGGGGACGGGAACGGGGAAGACGCTGGCGTATTTGGTGCCGGCGATTTGCAGCGGGCGGCGCGTGGTGATCTCGACGGCCACGAAATCGCTGCAGGAGCAGCTCTATCAGAAGGATATTCCGTTCTTGCAGAAGCATTTTGCGCCCAATTTGAAGGCGGCGGTGATGAAGGGGCGGTCGAATTTTCTGTGCGTTGCGAAGATGAATCAGATGGCGGATCAGGCGCTGCTGAGGGGCATGGAAGAATTGGACGCGTTCCAGCAGATCAAGCAATGGTCGAAATTGACGGAGACGGGCGACCGGGCGGAATTAACATTTTTGCCGGATGATTCGGATTTGTGGGGACGGCTGGATGCGCGGCGAGATACCTGCTCGGGGCAGAAGTGTCCTTCGTTCAATCCGTGTTTTGTGACGGGAATGCACCAGCGGGCGAAGGACGCGGACCTGATTATCGTGAACCATCATCTATTTTTTGCGGACCTGGCGCTGAAGCAGGACGATTTTGGGAGCATCTTGCCGGAGTATTCCGCGGTTGTTTTCGACGAAGCGCACGAAATGGAGGATGTAGCGAGCGATTATTTCGGGCGGCAGATCTCGAATTTCCGGTTTGAGGAGCTGGCGCGGGACGCGGACCAGACTTTGCGGCTGCTGCATCTGGGAACGCCAGCGCTCCTGCGACGGACACAGCGGATTCGCGAGAGGAGCCGGACTTTTTTTGAAACATTTCCGCCGCGCGACGGGAAATTTCCATTTTCGCGGAATGAGCGGGAAGCATTCCTGGAGCAGAATCGCGAGGCCTATGATGCGCTGGCGACGGCGCTGAAGGGATTCGAGACGGAATGCGCGGCTTTGACGCAGAAGCCGGAAGAGCTTCTTAGGATTGCGCGGCGAAGTTTTGAGCTGCGGCAGGAGCTGTCTTTTCTGTTCGAATCGAACGAACGGAACTTTGTGTATTGGTACGAAAGGCGGAACAAGGGCGTATTTTTGGCGGCCACGCCGATTGACGTAAGCCAGATATTGCGCGAGAAGCTGTTCGAGCAGTTCGATTCGGTGGTGCTGACTTCGGCCACGCTTACGGTGGGGAACCGGTTCGAATTTATTCGGCAGCGGCTGGGGCTCGATCACGCGAAAGAGCGCGGGCTGCCGCCGGAATTTGATTATGAAAAGCAAGCGATGCTTTATTTGCCGCCGGCGATGCCGGATGTTCGACATCCGGGGTTTACGGCGAAGGCGGCGGACGAGATCGTGAATTTGCTGGAGACGAGCCAAGGGCGCGCTTTTTGTCTGTTTACGAGCTACTCGCAGATGAACGAATTGTTTGAGCGAGTGCGGACGCGTGTGCCGTTTCCGCTGTTGTTGCAGGGAACTGCACCGCGGTCGGCGCTGCTAGAGCGGTTTAAGAACACGCCTGGCGCGGTTTTGTTTGCCACGGCTAGTTTTTGGCAGGGCGTGGACGTGCCGGGGGAACAGCTTTCGTGCGTGATCGTGGACCGCCTGCCGTTTGCGGTGCCGAGCGACCCGATTGTGGCGGCGCGGGTTGCGGCTTTGCAGGAAGACGGGCGGAATCCGTTTGCGGAGTTTCAAGTGCCGCAAGCGGTTTTGGCGTTGAAGCAGGGATTTGGGCGGTTGATTCGGACGAAGACGGATCGTGGCGTGTTGGCGCTGCTCGACAACAGGATTCAGAGGATGGCGTATGGTAAGATTTTTTTGGAGTCTTTGCCGAAGTATCGGATGACGAATAGTTTGGCGGAGGTTTCGCGATTTCTGAACAAGAAGAAGAATTAGGAAAAGACATTTACGCACAGGACGCAGAGAGCACAGAGGCCGCGGAGAAGAGAAGAAAGAAGAAGTAAAGAAGCAATGACGCAGAGAAATAAAGAAAGAAGAGAGAAAAGAGGCGACAGACAGGAATGTCTGCCTTAAATATGTTTCAGGTCAGCGTGGAAGAGACATTTTCGGCGGGGCATGCTTTGCGCGGATACAAGGGCAAGTGCGAAAACGTGCATGGGCACAATTACCGCGTGCGGGTGACGCTGGAGGGGCCGCAACTGGATTCGATCGGGTTGCTGGTGGATTTCACGCGGCTGAAGGCGATTGTGCGGGAGATTATGGGGCGGCTGGATCATCAGTTTGTGAATGATCTCGAGCCGTTCAAGACGGTGAATCCTTCGGCGGAAAATTTGGCGAAATACTTTTATGAGGAAGTGACGCGCGGGTTGACGGATTTGCCTGCGGGGGCGCGGATCACGGATGTTGTTTTGTGGGAGACGGATACGAGCCGGGCGCAGTACCGGCCGGGGAACTGACGAAGCAAAGAGAAGAAAAAGACGTAAATAAGTAACGAAGTAAAGAAGCAGAGAAGGGGCGATGAATCGGGCGTTCGCTATTATTTTGACGCCGGTGGTGCTTGTGGCGATTGGATACGTCGTGGTGTTCCACGCTATGGGAGTTTCGCCCGCTTATTGGAGATTAATCTTGCCCGCGGCGATTGTGGGCGGCGCGATGTGGTGGCTGGCGAGGAAGAAAGAAGCAAAGACTTAAGAGTAAGGAATTAAGGAAAAGAAGACGAGAAGCAGCGGAGAGAGCGTGGTGCGCGAACTCGTCGACGCCGAGCGGCAAAACGAGAGGTAACCGTCCATAGCCGTTCCCGGAAACGTTGATCTGAAGATATGTTCATCACGGAAATATTCAAATCGATTCAGGGAGAGGGGACGAGGGCGGGATTGCCGTGTGTGTTTGTGCGCTTGACGGGATGCAATTTACGGTGCACGTGGTGCGACACGGCGTACGCATTTCACGGCGGGACGAAGATGGCCGTCGAGGAAGTGCTTGCGCGCGTGGATGAACTGGCTGGAAGAAACGCGGGATTATCGGGAGCGCAGGCCAGGGTGCCGCTGGTGGAACTTACGGGCGGAGAGCCGCTGCTGCAAGAAGAGGTTTATCCGCTGGCGGAGAAACTGATCGCCGCAGGCTATACGGTGATGATTGAAACGAGCGGCGAGCGCTATACGGGGCGGCTGCCCGACGAAGTGATCAAGATTGTGGATGTGAAGTGCCCGGACTCGGGCGAGGCGGATACGTTTGAGATGCGGAACCTCGAAGTGCTCAACTCGAGGGACGAAGTGAAGTTTGTGCTTTCGACGCGGCGGGATTATGAGTTTGCGCGGGAGTTTACCGCGCAGCACCGGCTGGCGGAACGCGTGCGGCAGGTTTTGTTTTCGCCGGTATTCGATGATCCGGCGGGGAAGTGGCAGGGATTGGAGCCGCGCAAATTGGTGGAGTGGATGCTGGCGGATGGATTGCAGGTGAGGTTAGGGCTGCAATTGCACAAATATGTTTGGGACCCGGCGACAAAGGGAGTTTAGAAGTTCCGCCGGTCACTCGCAAAAGATGCGGACTTTTTCGCCGGTTCGCTTTTCCACGTCGATATTCAACTCGCGCATCGCGTGGTCCAGATCATTGATGTCCATTGTGGCGAAGGAGCCCGCGTGGATGCCGTATTCCGCGAGGCGTTCGTTCACGTGCTTCGGCATTATGGCGAGAAGACCTCTTCCCGAACGCACAAAAGAAAGAGGAACGCGCACGTTGACCTGATCGTGACCGGGTTGATCAACGACGATGCGCAGATATTTTGGTTTTGCGGAGCCCACGGCGGCGGAGGCTGGCGGCGTGTCGGCAGAGGGCGCGGCGTTGGAAGCGTTGCCGGCCAGTTTGTCGAGCAATCTTTCGGCTTCGTCGGCGGTAATTTTTCCTGCGGCTAACACTTCCAGCACTTTCTTTCTCTCTTCGGACATGACGACGGTCTCCTTTCAGACTTTTCTGAACGATTTACTTAGCTAAGTTTCTCCAGGGCCTCTTCCACGGAGAGTTCTCCGCGGGACAATTGCTCGAAGAACGTAGAGATTCGGCGAAGGACTCGCAAAATTTTTGTCGAGCGCGGCGGCAATGGCATTCAAGCGGTTTTTCACGGTGGGATAGCTGATGCCGAAAATGTTTTCCATTTTTTTCAGAGAGCCATGATGGCGGACGAAGGCGATGACGAAGGCCTGGTCGTCGGGGCTGAGTTTGCCTAGCGGTGAGACCTCGAATTCGCCATCGAGAGTAAGGTTGCAGGCTGGGCAGGCTAAACGGGTCACATTTAGCGGTTGCTTGCAGTCGGGGCAGAGGGCTTTAGAAATATCCATTTCGATATCCAAGAACATCTAGAGGGTGGCATAAAAAATTAATAAAGTCAAGTATTAAATTAACTTTAGTAAGTCTTTAAGTCAAGCCCATTGAGATTCTCAAACTACTGCCGAAATGACGAGTTTCCGAATCTGGCCGCAGGTTTTTAGGCACTGCCGAGAGAGCGCCTTGTTTTGCGAGTCGAGATATAATGAGCCGAGATGGGAGCCCGTTCACAGAGTTCGAAAGCGGTAGTGCTTCTGAGCGGCGGGATGGATTCGTGCGTTTGCGCGGCGATTGCTCGGGAGCGGCACGGGGCTGGGAACGTTGCGCTGCTGCATGCGGGTTACGGGCAGCGAACGCAGGAACGAGAGCGGCGTGCGTTTGAGGGGATTGCTGACTTCTATGGTGTGAGCCAGGGGCAAAGATTGGTTGTGCAGCTCGAACATTTCCGGGCGATTGGCGGGTCGGCGCTCACGGATGCGAAAATCGCTGTGCCGGAAAATGAGCTGGGCGCGGCGGGACCGCACGGGAGCTCGATTCCGGTGACGTATGTGCCATTCCGCAACGCGCATTTTCTTTCCGTGGCGGTGAGCTGGGCGGAAGCGATTGGAGCGAGTGCGGTTTACATCGGGGCCGTGGCGGAGGATAGCTCCGGCTACCCCGATTGCCGCGCGGAGTATTACCAGGTTTTTCAGGAGTTGGTGCGCGTGGGCACGCGGCCTGAGACGCAGATCGAAATCGAGACACCGGTGATTAAACTGAAGAAAAGCGAGATCATCCGGCGCGGAGTGGAAATGGGGGCGCCGCTGCATCTGACGTGGTCGTGCTATCAGAATGAAGACAGGGCGTGCGGAGTGTGCGACAGTTGCCTGCTGCGATTGAGGGCGTTCGCGGAGGCGGAAGTGCAGGACCCCATACCCTACCGGCTGGCGGTCAGAGCGCACTCGTAGGACCCGGAAAAGAGTCAGGGGCGACAGTCAGGAATGTCTGTCCCCCTTGGAAAAGAGCTAGGATTAGGGATAATAGGGCCATCCCGCCAGCCAGGCCGGGCATGGTTCGCCTCGGCAAAAGGAGAATTGAGCATGAAAAGATTTTGGAAATCATCGGCGTTGGCTGCGCTGTTCGCGGCCGCGCTATTCTGCGTGAATGCGCCGGGCGCGAAGGCGCAAGGCGGCGGATCGATCTCCGGGACGATTCTGGATGTCGTGGGCAAGCCTTGGTACAACGTCCCAATGCAAGCGGTGAGCGACCAGGGCGCGAAACAGGAAACCAAGACGGACGAAGCAGGAAAGTATTTCTTCCACAACTTGCGTCCCGGAATTTATCACGTCTATATCATTTTGCCGGCGCCGAATAAACCGTACGACATGCAAGTGCAGGTACAGAGCGACAACGAAAGCAAGGCAGACCTCAACTTCAAGGACGTTGTCACCAAACAGGGCGCCGCTGCAGAGGAACAAGTCAAGAAACAGGCGGAGGATAAGGCAAAGTTCGAAAGCATGAAGACGCACTTCACGGCTGGGACCGCATTTCTCGTGCAGGAGCGCAAGGCTAAGGACGACTTGTCGAAGGCGACACCGGACCAGCGGGACGCGTTGAAACAAAACTTGAAAGATCTTTCCGATAAGGCGTCTGTGGAATTCCAGGCGGCGCAAAAGGCGGCGCCGGAAAAGGACAACAACCAGCACTTGCTGTGGGCCACGCTGGGCGAATCGTATGACCTCGCGGGCCGCAACGACGAAGCAGCGGAAGCGTACCAGCAAGCCATCAAAGCCAAGCCCGACGAGCCTGGCTACTACAATAATCTAGGCAACGTGCTGGCGCGAGCAGGCAAGATCGACGAAGCGCGGGCGGCGTACACGAAGAGCGCGGAGTTGGACCCGACAAAAGCGGCGACAGCCTGGCGCAACTTCGGAATCAGCTTGTACAACGCAAACCGTCTGGGCGACGCGGTTGAGCCCTTGCAGAAATCCGCGGAACTCGATCCGAAAAGCGCGCAGACGTGGTATCTCTTGGGCGCTTCGCTGGTCTATAAAATGACGGTGAAGAAAGTCGGAGACAAGGATGTGCCGGTGTTTGCGCCGGGGACCATCGAGGCTTATCAGAAAGCAATCGAGCTCGACCCCAACGGTCCCTATGGTCAGGACGCCAAGAAGGGGCTCGAACAACTGCAACTGATGGCTCCGGGTATCGACATCAGAGTAAGCGGGAAGAAAAAGAAGTCCTGAGCGGGTTTACCTGGGAGAGTGATAGGGCCGGTCTCGCGCTGCGAGGCCGGCCTTTTTACTGAAAAGCGGTTTTTTTTCGGGGACTTAGCGAGAGGATCGCGCGCGCGCAATATGCATTCGCGCGGCGTTCACACGGCTATCGGTGCATCAACGTTCCGGTGATTTTGGTGCGACGAAGCGCCCAGGCGAACACGGCCATGGATAAGGGCAACAGGACTGCCGCGAAGAGAAGCAAGACCAGGAGCGGGCGCACGACGGAATGGAACCCCGCACCGCCGAGCAGAGCGGCGCGCACGGCGTCCAGCGCGTAAGTGACGGGATTCAGGTTCGCCACAAACTGGAGCCAATCCGGGAGGATAGTGACCGGAAAGAGCATGCCGCCCGCGACGCTGGAAAGTCCCAGGAAGAACCACTTGGCGGGATTGCCGCGCTTGAAAAGCAAAAGATAACTTGCCGAGAGAATTCCGAGCCCGGAGAAAGCAAGCAGCGTGGCAATCAGCACGGCCGCCACAGCGAGCCAGTTTGCCTCGCGCAGCGGGAAACCGAAGAGCACCGCGCCCCACGCGAGGTAGACCGCGATGCGCAGCGTCGAAGCGGCGAAGGGATAGATCGCCGAGCCGGCAAGAATGACGGGAAGAGATGTTTGGGTGACGAGGAGATGCTCGAGGGTACCGGTGTCGCGCGCTTCCATCAAACTGCGATCGAAGGAGTCCATCGCGGCGTTGAGATAATCGAGAAAGACAAAGCCGATCAGAGAAAACGCGAAGTAACTTTCGCTTTGCGGGAGCGAGTTGCGAAGCTGTGGGCTGTCGACGAAGCGGGCGACATAATAGAACAGGGCGACGCCGAAGAGCGCTTCGACGGCTTCGAACAAAAAGGCGGTGCGATAGGTGCGCGCGATGGAAAGGTCGCGCCGGAAGAAAAGCCATAGCTCGCGAAGCGTGCTGGTCATTCCGTGGCACCATCGCCGGCTAAATCGGGGGCATGGCCGGTCAAGCGGAGAAAAGCGTCTTCGAGGGAGGCCATTCCGGTGCGCTGCTTCACGGCATCGAGCGAGCCGCAAGCCAGTAGGCGTCCAGCGTCAATGACAGCGATGCGATCGGCGAGGAGCTCGATTTCTGAGAGCGCGTGGGAGGCGAAGAGCAGGGTGGTTTCGCCGCGGCGGAGAATCTCGGATTTCAGGAAACGGCGAAACTCCGCGGCGCCGATGGCGTCCAGGCTGCGCGTCGGTTCATCCAGCAGAAGGACGCGAGGCTGATGGAGGAGAGCGCGAGCGAGGCTCAAGCGTTGCAGAGTACCGGAAGAGAGCGTGCGCACTTGCCGGTCGAGGGTTTCCTCGATATGAAATTGTTCCGCGAGTTGCGTGATGCGCCGCGCGGCTGCCGCGCCTGAAAGCTGATTGAGGCTTCCAAAAAAACGAAGGTTTTCGCGACAGGTCAGCCGCGCATAGAAGCCTACGTCGCTGCCGGCGTGGTAGCCGAGCTGGCGGCGCACCGCGCGGGGATCGCGAACGACATCGTATCCGGTGATTTGTGCGCGGCCGTTCGTGGGGAGAATCAGCGTTGAGAGAATCCGTAGCAGCGTGGATTTGCCGGCGCCGTTTGCACCGAGCAGCGCCACCGCCTCGCCCGGCCGCACCTCGAGCGAAATCCCGGCGAGAGCGAGGACGGAAGGTTTTTCGAAAGGCTGCAGAAGAGCGCGCCAGCCGCTGCGCGCGGGAGGAAACGATTTCTGGAGGTCTGCAACGCTGATGGCGGGTTCTGGCACGAGGGAACTTATAGCGTGTCTTTCGCTCCGAGACAATCGGCTAGCACGGAGGGGCGCCGCCGGCGAGCCGGCGGCTTGCTAATTTGCCTGGTGATGAGTGCAGTTTCCCGGTAGAATGGAGACACTCAGATTCACGACCCAGCCAAGAATCGGAAGGGCGACCTTTGCATGGATGTACGGAGAAAAAAGGAGCCGTGCTAATGGTGTCATTTGCACGCCGTGGCGATTCGTCGCGCCCCCGAGCACGTTTGCGCGGGTGGCGAATTTCGCGGGAGCCTTTTAAGTTCATGCCGATCCGATCCGACGATGATTGTTAGGGATGATATTCACGATGAAACAAAACCGTGCTAACTTTTCAACGAGGTTATTCCGATGGAGGTAAAGCTCAACACGAAATTCCCTCCTCTAGGAAAGCCTGTTGGAAGCCAACGCGAAGAAGGCTCGCGGACTTTCGAACTGGGATCTCATGCGACGGGGAACAATTTTGGTTCACTCGGAAGAGTTCTGGACGTATAGTAGTTATTCGCGTGGGTGGTCCAAGCGAAATTGGCTGGGTTGACTTGGCTCAAGCCCCGGTGGAGTTCCAGACTTTCCATCTTGGAAGACATTTCGTTTTCTTCCTGGATGGGGTAATTCGGCAATAGGGGAACCAGATTTTTCTAGATCGGTTCCAGAAATTTCTTCAATCTTGGGGCATCAAAGTAACTGAATAGGCCAAAAAAATAGCGGGCGGGTAACGGCATGAACCTAAAACGGAATGGTCTGTCGGTGGCCAGGTTGGTACTGGCTTCAGTTTGCGTTTTGGCGATGGCGTTTCTCTTGGTCCCTCGCGACACCAGAACGCACGCCCAGAACCACGTCCGGGTTCCCGTGACGCACGATTGGAGCAATGCGCACATGGTCTTTTCAGCTCCCTCGTCGATGGCACAGGCGTGGAGGCTTCAAGCAGAGCCTCGCTACCACCGTCAGTGGACGCGACGGAATGCGGCGGCGCTGGTGCGCGACCGTATAGAGAGAGTTCGCTCGCATCCAAATGAGGCGCCGCGTAAGGACTGGGGATACCCTCTACTCGCTGGAGGTACCAGCGGCCTGGGCCAGTTTCCAGCTAAATTCACTTTCGATGTGAATGCGGCTCCGGACTGCACGAACGATTTCGTTGTCTTCAACCAGGCTGGCCTCGCGGGAGTAGCGCCGACAGCGGCAGCTACCCGGACCGGCGCTTTCACAAACGATCCCGCCGCCGGCGGGACGGTCACGATCACCAGTCCGGAAGCCACGCTAGTCCTCACGGCCAGCGCCACGGACAACACGGGCTTGAATTTTCAAGTAGGGGGCGGCGTAGCCGCCGATGCAACGAATCTCGCGGCCGCCATTGTGCGGAACAACGCCGGTCTCGGCGTTACGGCAGTGTCCGCAGGCAACGAGGTGGTCGTCACCGCGCTGGCCAACGGTGTGGAAGGAAATCTCGTGACGGTTGCGAAGACCTTAACGCGATTTCGCGTGGGGTGGCGCCAAGCTTGCAAGCGGCAAGGGTACGGGCAACATCGTTGCTTTCAACAATCTTTATTCGACACAAGGTGGCGCAGGCGGCTTGTGCGGCTCGAACGGGCCCTCTGTGTACTGGTCCTATTTCATCGGTACAGGCCGGGTTCCGACTTCCGTAGTTCTTTCATCGACGGCACGAAGGCGGCATTTGTAGAGTCGGTCGGTGGTATTGGGTACCTCGTGATTCTGAAATGGCAGGCTGGGCAAGGCACCGGCGCGGGTTATCCGGCCACACCGGACATAACCGTCGGGGCGGGGGACACTTGGTCAAATGATTGCCTGCCTGGGAACTCCTGCATGATAGCTCTGCGCTTCAATGGCCCTTTCAACGACACGGGCTCTTCACCGTACTACGATTACACGACCGACACGATTTACGTGGGCGATGACAGTAGCCGCGTGCATAAATTCATTGGCGTGTTTAATGACAACGCCGTGCCAACCGAGGTAACCACCGGTTGGCCGATTCAAGTGCACGGGGCGAGTAATCTCACCAGCCCGGTTTACGATGCTACATCCGGAAATGTATATGTCGGCGACAGCGCGGGACGCCTGAGTTTCATTAGGGAAGTTGGCAGCACGGTTGGCATATGCACTCCGGCGCCGTGTCTTGACCCAACCCACCTGCAAGTGGGAACCGGTGGGACGATTGTTGACTCGCCGATTGTTGACGGAACCAACGGAATGGTTTTCGCAGTCAACGGCACGGATACCACCAACAATGGCACCGTCCTGCAGGCGACCACAGATCTGAGCAGTTCAGTAGTTTCGTTCCCGATCGGTGGGACTGCTGCCGGCGGCTCCGTTATGTACTCAGGCGCATTTGACAATGACTACTTCAAGAGCTCTAAACCCAACATCGCGGGCCACATGTATGTTTGTGGAAAAGATCCGGCCAACACCGATAGACCGGCAATTTATCAACTGAGCTTCGACGCTGCCACGGCGGTGCTGACCAGTGTGGGCACTCCCCTCACGGGTCTATCGACCGCAGATGGCGTAGCCTGTTCTCCGGTGACCGAGTTTGATAATCCAAACGGCGGTGGACCTGGGGTCGAACAGGACTGGATTTTCTTGAGCTTCGGCGACGCCGCAAACCCAGCCAGCCCCATCATTGGGCCTTGCGCTACCGGCAACGCTGGTTGCCTCCTCTCCGTTAATGTGTTTGGTGCTCCGTCGTGGCCGCCAGTAACCGTGGGCAGCACGGCCTCTTTGCCACCAAATGCTGCCGGCGCCTCAAGCGGGATCGTCGTGGATAACATCTCCACGGCCGCGCAGGCCTCAAGCATCTACTTCACGCTGAGGGCCAATTCGGTCGGAACGGGTCCGGGCGTGCCGAGTTGCAACACTACTGCCGGCTTGGGATGCGCGGTGAAACTGACGCAGTCTGGATTGCAATGATGCGATGATCGGGGATAGGGCCAAATGACAGATATGACAAAGCAAGATGCACCTGGCAAGCCGAGTAAAGCAGGTCTGAAGAAGCCGTACCTTACCCCGGCTCTCCGAAGCGAGCGGGTGTTCGAAGTCTCCGCACTTTCGTGCGGGAAGGTCAACTCGACGCAGCAGTCCTGCCGGACAAATCGCAAGGTTTCTTGAAGGATTGTTGGGAGGACCGATTTCGTGGATGAGGCAAGTGCACTCGGTTGTGTTCTAGCGGGAGAGGTCGTCCGCACGTTCGGGGCTGTTCGTCTCAGGGTCTTCGGCACGAGCATGGTACCTTCCATCCATCCAGGTGATTTAATTTCCGTTCAACGCGCCAACCTATCCGACATTTCAGAAGGGGAGATTGCGCTCTACCTGCGAGAGGGACGTTTGTTCGCGCACCGGGTTGTGGCGCGCGCCGGCAACCCCGAGCGGCCGTGCCTGATCCTGCGCGGAGACCGGCATCGCCGCAACGATCCTCCCGTGTCGCCGTCGGAATTGCTCGGGCGAGTCCAATGGATCGAACGCGGCCACCGGCGGCTTGAAGCTGGTGCCAGCCGCAGTATGTGGCAACGGATTATTGCTTTGTTGCTGCGATCTTCTGATCGCGCAACCTATCTGTATCTGCGGCTTGAGGCGTGGCGTCGTAAATTTTTTCCAGGGAGAGCCGAGTGCCGGGTGTGATGGCCGCCAAGCAACGTTCTGACGTCGTGGTCGAGATCGGCGGCCTGCCTATACGTTTGCGTTCCTCCAGCCCGGAGTTCATCCGCTTGGCGCAAGAGCGCTACGCGGGATATACGACTTCCTCGAACGACCCCCACTTCCATTTTGATATTGAGCTGGCCCCCGCGGGCACAAAATCCGGGGATGAGGATCTTCAGGTGACGTGGGATTCGGGCCGCTGGCTGATGGAGCGCGGTGATTTCCGCGCTGAGTGGAATCCCTCGACGGCGCAGGGACGCATCGAGCAGACCCTTAATCCCTATTCGCTGGATTCCGTATTGCGCATCGTGCATACGCTGCTGTTGGCTGGAAAAGGCGGCTTCCTGGTGCATGCTTCCAGCGCCATTCGAAATGGCCGCGCGTTTTTGTTTGCCGGCGTTTCCGGTGCGGGGAAGACGACGATGGCAAGACTCGCTCCTCCAGATGCCGCCTTGCTTACCGACGAGATTTCCTATGTGACGCGGCAGGTTGACGGTTACTCCGCGGTCGGCACGCCGTTTTTCGGCGAACTGGCGCGGGCCGGCGAGAATTTGCGCGCGCCCCTTGAATGTGTGTACCTCCTTGCCAAAGGCCCCGAGAACAAGATCGATCCGATTTCCGGAGCCGATGCCATCCGCGGCCTGCTTGGGAATATTCTTTTCTTTGCTCGGGATCCCAAGTTTGTAAAACTTGTTTTCGATGCCGCGTTCGATTTTGTCAGCCGTGTGCCCGTCCGTCGGCTGACGTTTGTGCCCGATTCGCGTGTGTGGGAGCTGATTGTATGAATGCCAAGCGCTATCTGGCGCGAAGCACGGCCATCGCAGCGCGCGCGCTGGGCGATGAGACGATGGTCATGTCCGCAACCGATTCGACGCTGTTCACGCTGAACGAGGTCGCCACGGTCATCTGGGAGGCGGCCGACGGGACGACTCCTCTCGAGGAGATTGTCGCGGACAAAATTTGCATGAAATATGATGTCCCGCCCGAAGTGGCTTTGAAAGATGCGGAAGGGCTCGTGGCGGAATTGGCTGAACATGGGCTCCTGCTGATTTCCGATCAGCCGATTCAGCGAGCGAAAGTGGCAGCCGCATGAGCGTTCTTGTTGAAGAAATGGCTCGCAAGGCACTTAAGCTGGGAATTCCGCTTTCCGTGCAGCTCGACCTGACCTATCGGTGCAACGAGCGGTGTATTCACTGTTATTTGGACCACCACGATCACGGTGAGATGAGCACCGTGGAAATTAAGGACCTTCTCGACCAGATGGCGGACGCCGGCGTCTTTTATCTCACCATCAGCGGCGGCGAAATTCTGATGCGCAGGGATTTTTTTGAGATTCTGGAATACGCTCGCAGCCGGACGTTCTGCATAAAGCTCAAGACCAACGGGATCTTAATTCGTCAGAAAGAAGCAGACCGTATCAAGGCCCTGGGCGTGGAATCGGTGCAGATCAGTATTTACTCGCACATCCCCGCGGTGCATGACGCGATTACCAAGCTTCCGGGCTCGCTGGCGCAATCCATTGAGGCTGTTCGCCGGCTGCGGGCGCACGGCATCCATGTCATCATGGCCAACGTGCTGATGGTGCGAAACGCCAATGATTATGCGGGTGTACGAGCATTGGCGGCTGAACTCGGCGCACAGTTCATTGTCGATCCGACGATAACTCCGATGATGGATGGCGACCGCTCCATTCTGAGTTTGAACGTCGATGAGGCCGCGCTGCGAGAGGTTTTCCGTAATGAAGCCCTGGTCGGCGGAAACGTCGAGGAGTTTTGCGCTCCTCCGCAGGGGCCCGACGAAGATGCGCTGGACATGCTGCCGTGCAGCGCCGGCCATACGGCTTGCTATGTTTCTCCTTATGGCGACGTTTATCCATGCGTCCAATTTCCTTTGCCCAGCGGCAACGTGCGGAAGATGAAGTTCGTTGACATCTGGCGCGACTCGCCGCAGCTCAACGAAGTCCGGTCGATCACCCTGCGTGACATGCCTTCCTGTTCCAAGTGCGCGCACGGCGGGACTTGCACTCGGTGCCCGGGACTTGCTTATATGGAAGGGAACATGCGCGGACCTTCGATTCAGGACTGTGAGAAATCTTTCGCCAGGACTGGGGTTCCATCCGTCAATCTGATGTCCAAGAAGTCCGCCGCGGCAGGGTTAGTGCAGACTCAATTGATTCAGATTCAAGAAGCGCCGGCCCTGGCAACATCCGCGTTCGCGGCATCCGCCTGATTCCTGCAAGCTGGCCTTTCCCCAAAAACGTGGTTGACCGGTGATTATTGGAGTTCTGCTTGGTTCCGGCAAGACACTTGCTCTTCACAGTGGCCAACACAGGCGGCCCTTCTGCATCGTAGAATACTCACGGAGGATCTCCTGACGGAGCATCCATCTTTCGGCACGGAGTCTATGAACGCTGAATGGGCGTTGCTCGTCGAATGCGCTCGAGTGAAGCCGGATTATCCTCGGCTGAACGCACAGCTTCGCGCACCGGTGGAGTGGACGGCATTTCTCGAGCTCATCGAGGAGCACGGCGTGCTCGGGCTTGCGGCAATCCGGCTTCGTGAATGCCGCGAAGCGGGCGTACCGCCGGAAAGCTTACAAGAACTGCGGGAGCGGCATCGCGCACTGGTTCTTTTCACGTTGCGCCTGACCGCGGAAATGTTGCGGCTGTTGGAGTGCTTCGCCGGCGCGGGTCTTGCGGTGCTGGTGATCAAAGGGCCGGTGCTTTCGGTGCGCTGCTATGGCGACCCGGGGACGCGCCAATACGGTGATCTGGACTTGATCGTGCGCGACAAGGACATTCTGCGCGCCACCGAATTGATGATCCGCTTAGGGTACGAACCGCGCGTCTCGCAGGCGGCGATTCAGGCGAAGAAGGCTCCCGGCGAGTATGCTTTCCGGCACGCGAGCACGAAGCTGTTGGTCGAGTTCCACACGGAGTCTACATTTCGTTACCACCCGCGGCCGCTGCCAGTGGAAAAACTTTTCGGGCGGCAGGCGCGCCTGACAATCGATGCGCACGAAATTCCTGCCCTCGCGCCTGAAGATGAGCTCATCCTGATTTGCATTCACGGCGCAAAACATTTTTGGGAACGGTTGAGTTATATCGCGGACGTGGCGGCTTTCGTACCAAAGCAGGAATTGGACTGGGAACGCGTCAAGTTGGCCGCTGCGGAGGTTCGCGCGGAACGCATGTTGTACGTCGGACTGCAATTGGCGGCGGATGTGCTCGGGACGCTGCTGCCAGAAAATATCGCGCCATCTGTTCGAAATGACCCGACGGCTGTACGGCTCGCCAAACAGATTAGGAGGTGGCTTCCTGCGGCAGGTTCCGCGCCGCCGGGAATTGTCGAGCGTGGGATGTTTCGAATGCGCATGCGCGGCGGAATTTTCTCCGGGCCGGCTTATTTGCTTCGACTCTCTTTTTCACCCACCGAGGATGACTGGATCGAAGGAGCTGAAGATAAACGTCACGGGTTCTTGGAAGCGCTGGGACGGCCATTTCGTCTTGCGCGAAAGTATGGCCGGGCCGGCAAGCCGTGATTCGGACCGCGCCGGACGAAAAGCCGATGCGAGAATCGCGACTTAAAGAGAAAAAGACCCGGACAATCTGTCCGGGTCTTTTTCTTGCAGGATCTACCTTAGATACTGGTACGGCGCGAGATCATGCGCTGAGTTTTTGACGGCAGCGGAGGCATTTCAACGGTAATTGACATCTCGCTTTTGTCGCGCAGGACGCCGAGCTTTACGGTTTTCTCCTCTCGCTTGGAGGCAAGTTTTTCGCGCAGATCGCCGAGCGAACGGACGCGGTCGCCATTCAGCGAAGTAATTACGTCGCCGCTCTTTACGCCCGCTTTTTCCGCGGCGGAGCCGGAATTCACTTCGCGGACGAGCACGCCTTCGCCGTCAGGCGCGCCAAAATATGCGCCGAACTTGCCGCTCAGATCTTCCGCATCGATTCCCAAGCGAGGACGTCCCCCAGCCAGCACACCAAAGCCTCCCCAGTCGCCACCCTGCACCTCAGGTAGTTCCGGCACATCAGGGATTTCAACTCGAGGGAGCTGGAAAGAAAACGCGTGAGGAGCGGTCTTGAACCACATATTGCCGCGATCTTCCGACTTGCCAAGCGTCACGCCGATGGTTTGCGCGCTGCCGTCGCGCCACACCGTGAACTGCGCGGTGCGGCCTGCCGGAATTTCATGAATCATGCGGTGGAACTGCGCTTCGCCCTCGACGTGCTGCCCGTTGATCTCCGTGACGACATCGTTGTCTTTCAGGCCGGCCTTGGCGGCGGGGCTATCCGGCACGATGTGTCCAAGCAAAACGCCGCGCTCCGCAGGCAGCTTCAGTTGCTTGACGTTCTCCGCGGTAACTTCCTGCGATTCGACGCCCAGCCAGCTTGTGCCCTCGTCGCCGAGGAACACCATTGTGTCGGGGCTGCCCGGCTCCTGCATGGTTTCCATTTGGCGCTGTTGCTCCTGCTCCTGGGTCTCCTGAATCGCATCCGCGACTCTCATGGACGCCTGCAGGGCCCGATCCCGAACCCGCTCTGCCAATCTTTCCTGCTGGCCCGCGAGCCTATCCGCCATGCGCGCCTGGAGCTCTCCTATTCGTTGCTCCAGCTGCACCACTCTTGCATCAGCGGAGTCCTGCGGAACCGCAGAGCGGCTGGGCAGCGCAATCAGCACGAGCCCGAGCGCCACGGCGCCGCCACCCACAAATAAATTGCGTTTCCTCATGATATTTCCGTCCTCCTGATCCTCTTAGACGCGGCTCGCCTCAAACCGTCGACCGCAAAATTACGATTTGGATTCCGCCGTTCACGGTGTTCAGCCGGATCGGCGCTCCGCCTTTGCCGAATTTTCCGCGCATTTCGCGCGGGAGCAGCGTGGCTTCCTGCGTAAAAGGCAGCTCCGAATAAAAGTTGCCGTTCAAAGAGCGCGCTTCTAGATTGGCCTGCGTATCCTGTGGCACGGCCAGAAGTACGGAGCCGTTCGTCGTCTCCGCAGCCATGCCTTTTTCATTCAGAAAATGAGAAAGCTCGAGGTGCACGTTGCCATTGGTCGTGCGCGCATGGACGCTTCCCCCGCCTTCGTAAACCTCGATGTTCCCGTTCACGGTATGCAAGTCTTCCACTGAATCGACGCCCGCGACCTTCAGCGTGCCATTGACCGTCCCGATGTGTTCGACGCGCGCGCCGTGCGGAACGCGCACCGTATACTCCACGGCGACTTCCACGCCTTCATTCTGCGGATAGCGCGTTATGACGGACACGTCATTCGGTTTAGCGTTAACTTCGATGGAGACGCGATCAAGGTCCGAATTTTTTTCCCTGGCGATTTTTACGGCGTCGATTTCAATGACATTGCGGTCCCATCCTTGCACTTCCACCGGGCCGTTGACGTTTTGCAGCTCAAAAGAACCGCCTGGCTGCAGCGGATAGACTTGATGGAAGTCTATGCTACCCGCAAAGCACGGCGCCGCAGAAGCCACCGTCGCGATAAGGATGAACAACACCGCCGAGCGCAAACCAGGACGCAGCATCATGTTCTACCCCCTTCGAGCACATCGTACGAGCGTTTATCCATGGCTTTGAAGCAGCCGGGGAACCCAGGCCTCTTACAAAAGTCGTGCGTCCTTGCGCACCCACAGCACTTGCCGTCAGCGGTGCAATTCAAAATCAAAGGTGAGCGTCGAAATCGTTTCGACGCGTGTCCCATTGATCGACGCCGGGTTGGCACGCCACTTCTTCAGAGCCGCTGTCGCTGCATCCGCCAGAACCGGCTCGCCCTGCAAAACTTTCTGCACCTCGATGGTGCCGTCCGCTTTCACCTTCACTTGCAGCTTCACAATTCCCTCGATCCCCGCGCGCCGGGCAAGCTCTGGATAGACCGGAAGCGGGGAAGCGGTGAGCCGCTTAAAGAGATCACTGGAGTCTTCTCGAAGTCCGCCGAGAAGCGCAATCTCCAGCTTGTCCATCCAGCTTTCGAGCCAGTCGCTCTTTTCATCGAGTGGAGGAGGCTCCGCGGCGGGCGCCGAGGATTCGACTGATTTGACCGGCAAAAAATCAGGATCGTGCCAGCGATTGATCCGTTCGCGCTGTTCACGAATGAGCGAGTCGCGCAGTCCAGTGTCGGCGTCGAGGTATTGCAGCCGGATTTTGCCCACCGTCGAGCGCAGCTTTAGGACCTCGCCTCCGCCGTTGAGTACTCCCATGGCGCGCAGCGGGCTGGAGCTACGATTGCCCAAAGCCTGTATATTCAAGAGCAGCGCCGGGTCCGCGTCAATCCGGCCCAAAGCCCCATTTTCCACCAACGCATCGATGTTTACCGCGAGATTTCTCGGCAAGAAAACGACGATGTCTCCCGCTCCGGAAGAAAGTTGCGAGGCACCCGGAAGGCTCACCTTGCCTCCGGAGGAGGCCGCATCGGGATTTATCCACGCCTGGATGTTGCCTCCGGCGGTCGCCGCTTGTACCGCGCCGGCCACGCGCGTCAGGCAAATGCTTCCGCCGTTCGATTCCACTTGCATCGGGCCTGACACCGTAATAATTCGAATGCCGCCGCCGCCCGTCTGCGCGCGAACCGAGCCGCGCACTTCGCCGAAATCGATCTGGCCGCCGCCCGTGCGCACGCTCACAAAACTTCCTGCTTGCTTCAAAGTAATGTTGCCGCCGTCCGTCTCCAGCCGCGCGCGTCCGCTGATTTGTCCCGCGCGGATGTGGCCGCCGCCGCTGCGCAATACGGCGTCTCCAGAAATATTTCCGGCCACGATGTGCCCGCCCGCGGTGAAAGCATCCACGTCGCCGGCGACATCCTGCATCTGAATGTGCCCGCCTTCCGTGGATAGTTTGGCGGTGGGATGGCCCTGCGATACGTTGCGAAGCCACATATAGCCGATGCGTCCCGTTCGGATGTTGCCGCCTTGCGTGATCAAGCTGGCAATGCCGCCGATATCCTGCGTTTCGATGTCGCCGACGCCGGTGTTGACGTCCAGGCTGTATGTAGCCGGGACAGCCACTTCAAATTGCACGTAG
The DNA here is from genome assembly GCA_963718945.1 of uncultured Acidobacteriota bacterium. GTDB lineage: Bacteria > Acidobacteriota > Terriglobia > Acidiferrales > UBA7541 > Acidiferrum. The sequence continues at coordinate 218,278 of CAVRAJ010000011.1, forward strand.
AATTGAGCATTCGCCCCGCTACGGCCGGACTGCGAAGGCGACGTCCCTGTCATTTCCACGCCGGAAGCAGTTGACCTTGCCGTCAGCGAATAGCGATCCAGAAGACTTTGTGCCAGCGGTGCGCGAGCATCGGTTTCGATATGCACGCTGTAACGAACCACCGGCGGCGCTCCGGGTTCGAGAGCGACGACGCGCACGGAACCGAGGTCCGTACTCAGATGTAGCGTCAGGCCGTCTCGAGTTTGCAGCACACCCGAACGGTCTACAGCTACGCGTGGCCCAGGATCGCTGGGGACAGGAGGATTGATGAGAGGCGGGTCGATTGTGCCCGCGCCAAACGCCAAGCCCGGCAAGAGTAAGGTTGAGAAAAAGAGCGCGAGCGAAATGCGGGAAACTCCATCCAACAAGCCGCTGGTCGGTTTGAAAGTCGTAGTCGTGCTCATCTCTAACCGGAGTCTCTATTCAAGTGATTGAACTTGTCACTGAACCTGTCACTGCACTTCACGGGGGCCGATCTGCCGCAAAGCCGCGGCGCTGCGCAAGCGCACGTAACGATTGGGATCGCTGCGTTGAAGTTCCTCGAGAGTGCGCACCACGCGTGCCATCGCGGGGTCGATGGGGTGGTCGTTGCCTTCCGGTGCAAGAACAGGATCGGGAGCCGGCGAAACTTCCGGCGCATCTTGCTCCAGCGAGCGAACCAGCAAGTTGACGGCTTCCACGCGCACACCGGGATTCGCATCGTGCTCGAGCGCATCGACCAGCGTTTCCCGCACGGTCTTGTCCGATACGGAGTCGCTCAGAGATTCCAAAGCCTTCATGCGCACCGCGGGATTCTGATCTTTGCGTGCCGCGAAAAGCAGGGCACGCCGCACGTCCAAATCGCTCGCGCGGGCACGCAGGGCCTCCAGGCAATCCAGCCGCACGCCAGAATCGGTTTGTTCGCCGTTCTCCACCACATACGTCAAAACACGCCGAAGATCAGGATCATCAACACTGCCGGAAAGCACCAGGGGCTCTTCCGTGCGCATGCGCACCTGCACCGTTCCTGGAGCGCCACCCGGCGCTGGGGCTAAATTGATGCCCGCGATGGCCATCTTGGCAAGCTGCTCATCCGAGAATTTGGCCGCGGGCGAAACGTTTACGGTCTGCCCGTTGGATGCGGGTTCGAGGCGCGCGGAAATCCACGGTAACAGTTGAGCGCCGAGCGCCGCGCCAACAAGCAGCATTAAGGAGCCGCTCAAGACCGGGCGCAACGCCATCCAGCGCCGCAACCAGCCGGCCGGACGCCAATGCTCTTGCAACGGCGGGGCGGACAAATCATCGAGCGCTTCTGCAAGCTCGCTGCGGCATTGCGAAAGAAGAATCCCGCCAGTGTCGAGTTGCTCGGAAGCTTGCAGCGCTTCCATCAAGGATTCGTGGAGCCCTTGCTCCTCGGCAAGCTGCGCGGCGCATGTTGCGCACGCTGCCAGGTGCGTCTCGATCAGCGCGTTCTCTTGCTCGGTGGTTTCGCCGCAGGTATAGAACACCAGCAGACCGGCAGCTTCCTTGCACGAGATCTCGCGATGCGCGCTCATCGCAGGCCTCCCAACTGGCTCCGGAGCTTGCGGGTCGCGCGAAATAGCGAGTTCTTCACGGTTTCTTCCGTCGTGCCCAATGCATCGCCGATGGCGCGCAGTTTTAATCCTTGGTAGTGCTTCAATTCAAAAACAATCCGCTCGCGCGGCGATAGACGTTCCATCGCGGTGGCGATGCGCGCTTGAATCTCCTTGCCAAAGAGCTGCCGTTCGGGATCGAGCGCCGGGCGATGTTCGCGCTGCCGTTCAAAAAAATCCGTAATGCCTTCCTCGTGGTTTCCGGAATTTGACTCCGGAGCCTGATCCTCGGGCCGCGCCTGGCGGCGCCGCAGATGATCCAGGCAAACGTTGGTCACGATGCGGTAGAGCCAGGTGTAAAAGCTGCATTCGAACCGGAAGCGGTGAAGATTGCGGTAAACCTTGAGGAAAGCCTCCTGATAAACGTCCCGCGCGTCTTCCGGACGCTTCATCAGGTTCAGCGCCAGCCGCAGCACGTCCCGGTCAAAGCGGTGAACAAGCTCTTCAAAAGCCGCACGGCTGCCGGCTTGCGCTTCCGCCACAAGGGTGCGCTCGTTTAGGTTGGGCAAAGAGTCCACCGTGACCAGGGAGGCGCCGGTGCCACCCGCCAGGCCTGCATCATTAGCCAAAGCTAGAGCCCATCTAGGAAGCGGCATTTTTCGCTTTCTCTTCTCGTGCGGTGGCTTTGCTGCTTATTTAACAACACCTTAGGCTGAACCCTGTTACCCCGCCACACACGGAACATCCTGCGACCACCCAATTTGGACGTACTAAGACACCCCTGGGTGAGCATCCACTTCCCATTTAAAGAACGAACATCGAGGCCTATTTGTTTCGGATTTCCGCAACTCGCACGGGGTTGCCCGCCCCCGCGCATGGATAACACATTGCGCCTCCTCTGACAGCGGTCTAACCGCTGGTAGAGGCGCGCATTCGCCATACGGATAGAGGCCATGCAAGCAGCAATAAGATCAGCAAAACTACCGCATAGCCGTTTGTGCGATAGAACGCGTCTGGCTGTGCCAGCAATTGCGCGGCTGCTCCTAGCAGCGTGATGCAGACCACCACGAGCAGATATCCCAGCACGTTGAATCGAACGACACGGCGAACGGCGAAAACGATCACTGCCAGAACGATCGCCGCTGCAAGAAACTGTTTTGCGAAGTCCGTCCCATTTCCCCAACTGCTGCCAGTAAGAAAAATCGCGCCCAGGAGGAAAAGCGAAAACCTCAGCCACCGGGCCCTCAGCATCCCCGCCACAAACGCCGCGGTGAAGACAATCAACCCGGTAAGGAAAAGGCCGCTGATCAGCGCGCCGCCAAGAGCGGCGCCGGATGGAAGGACGGCGTCAAAATACTGGCCCAGAGAGAACGGCAAGCTGCGATGCACCGTCTGCCAGTTTAGAAAGACAAATTCAACCAGCCGTTTGAGGCCCAGTACCCCGGCCGTCCCGCATACGCCGATCCACAGCGCGTCGCGGTAATAAACCGCAGGCATGCCTGCGCCTACGGGAAGTCGCTCCTCCCCAAACGCGCGATTGCTGAAATAGCTGGCGATGCCGAAGAGCATTGCGAGACCTCCGGCATAGAACACTGCTCCGAGAAGCAAGCCGATGACAACGCCGCCGAGCATCGTCTTAAATGGAATTGCCGTCTGGTAGGAATTCAAGAAAAATTGCAATCGGTTGCCCAGGCCGACGATCAATCCATAACCAAGCAGCCCCCAGAGCGACCAGAGAACCAATCGGCGCCAGGGAATCGCCCGCATGCTTTCCGAGCGCAGGTTCCTGAAGAACAGCACAATCGCCGTAATCCCCAATCCGCCGAACAACAAAATCGGCACCGCGATCGCGTAAATGGTGCGGAAAAGAGTTTGCTCTTCCTGTGTGCGGCGCCACTCGTCGGGTATCTTGATGAACATCCAGGTGGTCCCGCCCTCCTTGTCTTCCAGCTCCTCTCGCGCTGCCGGTTTCGAGTAGTAGGAGCCGCGGTAATCGACGACTTCATCGCCGAGAACCGCGACTTTGATGCGCACAAACGCGTGGCTCACGACGTCATTCGAGGAAGTTGAGCCCGAGTCGATCGGCGTGCGTTGTTGCCAGGCCAGTTCGTGGTCCGTTCGGTGGGCGCGCTTGTCGGAATAGGTTTCGACAAGACTCCACTGGCTCAGATCGAGCTTTTTCACTTCGCGCAGAAATTTTTCGGCCTTTGCAATCGCTTCTTCCTTGCTCAGCGAAGCTCCCGGAGCATCTTCCGCAAGCTTGTGGTTGAAGGCGAGAAATGAACCGTCGGGATTCAGCTTGATCGAATATTCTTCCGGCTGGCTGTCCTTGAAATAGCGCACCTGCCAGATCGCCCCGGGTACGTCCTTCGCATAGATATCGTTCAATCGAGCGATGCCTACACGCTGCCGCAGGAATTCGTTGGTCAGCGGGTCGGTGTCATCCACGAAAATCGTGGCATGGCGATAAGAACTCGGATCGCGGCCGTGTTGGCGAAGTATTTCATCGGTGCGGGCCCGCGCGGTTCTTGCATTGACGGACAACTTCAGATAATCACCAACCGCCGGTGTTTTCAGGCGCCACGCTGCCAAACCGCCGAGAACCAGGCAAACTGCGAGAAAAATCATCGTCGCTGGCGAGAGTGCGTCATAACGCCGCGTGGCCGCAGCCGGGCCCGTCTCCGCCGGGGCGGGCTCGAAGCTTATTTTTTCTATGGGCTCGGCGCTGTTGAGCAGATCTTCATCCGGTTCGAACTTTCCGCGCGACAAGTAGGAAACGCCAGTAAAGATCAGCGGAGCGAGCGCGGCCGCGCCGACTATCGCGCCGGAAATCTTGAAATACAAACTGTTCGAACGCACCAGCAAAAGCCCGACCAGCGACGCGTCAACCGTGTAATGCCAGATCAGCGTCGCCATGATTCCCCAGCGCAGCATCACGATGCCCGCGACGATTCCGATCAGCCCGACTTCGAGCCCCCGGATGTACGGCGGCTCGTTCGGATAGGCGGAGTGCAGGAAACTCCAGCAAAACGCGGGAATAACCACGGCCAGAATGCTCGATCCGGTCAGCCGCTTTAGAAAGGGAATCGCAAATAACCGAAACAGAAATTCCTCGCTCGTCGCCGCGAGCAGGCCAATCGCCACGCCGGAAATCCACGGAAACATGGTGTTCACGGAATTTTCGTAGTTCAAATCCTGCGGCGCCCACGCTCCGTAGTGGCGCGCTACGATGTAGAACGCCACGATGAAGCCGATGTGTGCCGCTGCGAGCGACAATCCGACGGTGGCCGCCGAGAAAAATTCCTTCGAACGCAAACCGCGCAGCGTGAGCAATTTCCCGAGCCGCAATCTTCCGGGTTGCGACGCGCGGTATAGCGGCTCGGCCCCCGGAAGGATGAGCGAAATCGTCAGCGCGGAAGCGATGCCGAAAAGCAGCGCCTTGGCGATTTCCTCGAAAACAAAACTTCCGTAAGCCGAGTTCGTGTCGTAACCCATGCGGTCCAGCGGCCAGTTGTTGAGCTGCATGAACGTCAGCAGGATCGCCACGATAATCCCCAGCTTGATCGCAGCGCCCCATGTCGTTTCTCCGCGCTTCGTCAGTAAAATGCCCAGCCACAGCGCCGACCCCATCAGCAGCAAGTACGGGATGATGGCCACCTGGTTGTAGAAAATATTTGTCGAGCGCAAATGCTCGTAGCTGCGCTGCCACGCTTCTGGAACATGCAGAAATTCCGCCGAACTTCCGGCACGGTCTCCCTGCAGCGTCACACGCAGCCGGTATGGCGCATCCTTGGCTTTGAATCCGTGCCTCTCCCATGTGAAAGACCAGTCGACCCGGTTTGGTTTCTTGCTGGAGTTAGCTTCTTCGGAAAGAAAGTCCCACTTGCCGAGGTCCACGCCCATTTTGCTGCGCAAGAAATCCCGCGCCGCAGTTTCCGCAGCCGCGCGCTCCAGTGAAGCTCCCGCCTGCGCCTCTGGAATTTTGTGCTCGTAGCCTACGATCTCCCCGCCCGGGCTGACCCGCACCAGAAATTCCTCTTCCTGTCCGGGCCGAAAGAACCGCACGTCCCAATACCAGATGTTCAGCTCGCTGGACATCAGCCGGTTGGCCTGCTGCAACCCCACCTCGCGTTCCAGGTAGGTTTTCGCGTTGTCGTCCACGTCGAAAACGATCGCTGATTGGTAGCCGCTGATGCTTTCTCCCAGGTTGGCGACAAATTTCTGTGCTCGCGCCAACGCCTCCGGGCGCGAAACCTTGAAATCCACCGACGCTTCCGGAAACGCGCGGAAAAAATACTTTTGTGCAAACACCGCGCCCACAATTCCCAGCAGCACCCACAACAACAGCGCGCGCTTGTCCGAACTTGTCAGCCGGTCTTCCGCCACCTGGGCCTCCCGTACGTGTCGTGACACGACTTGCTCACTCTAATGATACGCAGCAGCATAGCGCAAGTGTCGCTGCCGGAGTGTGTTTCGAGCAGGAATGATATAAAGAAGTGTCGATGGCGCTTAGCCTCACAACCGAAGTGCGCATGATCAAGGGCGTCGGCCCGCAGCGCGCCGAGCTTCTCGCCCAGCGCGGCATTTTCACCTTCGAGGAT
>CAVRAJ010000012.1:0-145240 GCA_963718945.1 uncultured Acidobacteriota bacterium
ATTCATCTTGTCGGCAGTACCTGTCATGAACCGCCCGATCCTTTTACAGTAAAAATCCCATTGGCGTAGGCCGCGCTCCCGGCAACTCCTACCGAGCCCACATCCCCGTCAGACCATCCAAGGGTAGTGCGCTGATCGTGAAGGTACCGCTGTTCGCCACGTTGCCGTTCACTGTCACCGAAAACGGTCCTGATGACGCTCCAGACGGAACAAAAGTGACGATGCTCGTATCGCTCCAACTCGCAACTACCACGTTTGTTCCGAGTAGAGATATCGTGCTGCTTCCCTGCGTGGCCCCAAAACCTGTGCCTGTGATGGAAACCTCTGTTCCCACAGCTCCTGACGTTGGCGACACACTGGTGATTCCAAGCCCCTCAGCCACGGTGAAGTTGATCGCATTGCTCGCAACGCCGGACGCTGTTACCACAACGTTTCCCGTCGTCGCTTCCGCTGGCACTGTGAGCGCTATGGTGGTCGCGTTCCAACTCGTGGGCGTGGCTTCGGTTCCATTAAAACTCACCGTCCCGCCACCTTGTGTCGCTCCAAAATTTGTTCCGGTGATCGTCACCGAAGTCCCGATTACACCTGAGGTCGCTGATAGGCTGGTGATACTTGGTGCGGGAACAACCGTGAAGCTGACACCGTTGCTCGCCACGCTCGATACGGTTACCACAATATTCCCCGTCGTGGCGTTCGACGGAACTGTAACCTCGATGGTAACCGCGCTCCAGCTCGTCGGTGTCGCCGCTGCCCCATTGACCGTCACCGTGCTTGTTCCTTGTGTGTCACCAAACCCCGATCCCGCGATTGTCACCAGCGCTCCAACCGCGCCTGAGCTTGGAGAGAGACTCGTGATGGTCTGCGCTGCAATTGGAATTGTCGAAGCGAAGAACCAAAGAGATAAAACTGCGAAGAGAAGGATCGGTTTCCAAATGTGCGCGCGCATAAGAACTGACCTCCAGCAATGATTCAAAATCGATCAAGCACGTTCCGTTGTCAGGAGTGAGTGATCATCTTGGGCGATCACGGATTGGAATAGGTAACAGTGACGGCATCGACGCCTGCGGCTTTAGACGAGGTCAGTCCGCGCGAGGCACTGTCGTATGTATGAGATTCAATGACTTTGCCGTTGGAGTCGGTGACGGATGTGATCCGCAATAGAGAATCGTATGCGAACGTCAGAGTCGTTGAATCCTGCTGGGTGACTTGGCTCAACCGCCCTTGAGCGTCATAAGCGTAGCTCAAAGTGATCCCAATGTCGGACGTAATGCTGGTGACCTGGAGGGTAAAGGAAGGGTTCGTGTACGCAAAGTATCGTACCGCGACGCCGGATCGGTGACTACAAAGGCGTCCCAAAGAATCGTATGACAATTGTGTCGTGTTTCCGTTCCGGTAGACGATGGCGATCAACGACCCGCTGGTGTTGTCGAATCGTCTCTACTCCCCATTCTGAAAAGTGAGCGTGGTGTACGTGTTACCCGCAGTGAGCGCAGCTTCGACATTTGCGGGGGCAACTGTAACCAATCCGCTGCTTCCGTATCCAAAAGCCCAGTAGCTGCCGTCGCCTCTGGCGTATCTGATGTAGTTATCGCTGCCGACGAACACACGCTCTTCGTAAGTCGACCGCCAATTGGCCCCGAACAGGCCAATGGAAGACGCGATCTGAGTCACCCGCCAGGCGCTATTCCAGGTCCTGACTAGACTTAATCCACCGCCAAGACCCGGAACTCTTATGTCCGATTGCTCAATATAAGTATTGCCAGTAGCCAAATTTATGGGTTTGCCTGCAGCCGCAGCCGCGCACGCCAGGCATGGCTCCTTTGGCGCGGGTGGAGGACAATTGGCGGTCCATATCTCGCACAAAACCATCCACGTACCAAACGGTATGCAGTTGAACGATCCAGCCCCGAGATTGTTCCCGTTCGACCCGCCGCCATAAATGCTGCTGCTGCCGCCAACATCCAAGCTATGCAGGGTCCAGATTGAGCCATTGCGTTCTCATTCACCGCGAGAGTCACTATTGCAAGCACGGAAAGCACGAAAAGAATTCTCCTCATCACGACTACCTCCATGCACCGCGAAACACACACTTCCGATCAAACGCAAAAGCGTTCAAGCACACCCCTACCGTCGTCAGGCAGAAAAGGTATAGTAGAATTTTCTAATACCTGCTGCGGTTATACGCCTGGAGTATCTTCCACTGCTTGTCAATAGTACCGCGATAAAAATCTGTGAATAAGCTGTGAAAAAGTTCGAATACTAGCCATTGCAAAACCAGCACGCCCTTGTAAGTTGGGCCTCCGGTAAACGCCTGGCGTTTATTTCTTTCCTTTGACGATTTCGCAGAGATTCTTAATCGAGCCGGTCACTGCGACGTGGTTGACTCCCCGTTCATTGGCCTACTTCTTCGCAGACCAGACTGCAACTCCAATACCGTCCAACGCGGTCCAACCCTGCCACAAGGTCACATGCCAAGCATTAATCTGCAAGATCGCTCGTTGTTCTCCTCAGATTTTTGAATTTGTCAGGAAACCTTTGGCAGGCTTCTTGCGTCTACTGGTCAGATGAGGTGAGTTTTATAGTCATGCGCACCTAAAAAATCCGCCTCTCAGCTCCGCCGAGCCAACTATGACCCAGGCAAGGAACAAAAATAATCGTGAGCAACCGGATCGATACGGGCTCACGCCTTCACTGGGCTGAGGCGTTCGGCACCGAGTAAACGAAATTGAGAGCTGGTACCCGCGCAGACTCCCTCCATTGTTAGGCGGTAATGCCCCGTGGCGTTACCGCCCCTACTTTGGTACAGGAGCGTTACACGCGTGTCCCGAGCTTATCGGCCTGCCGACTTTGAGGCTTTTCTTAGAAAACATTCCGGCACCTCTCCGTCTCGACAAACTGAGCATACAGACCGCGCTCAGACGGATCAGGGCTCGCGCGCAGGTTCACCTAGCGACCGCCAGCGCCGAGATCAAAGAGACTCTAACAGAGACAATTCCGATCGTTTCCGCACTACCTACCGCGACCGCAATCGGGAGTACTCGCTCCGCGAGTCGGAAGTTCAAACTCTCATCGAGTTAGGCAAGTTTCGTGTCGTCCCAACTGATGACCTCGCCCGGTTAGGTTACAGAGGCGACCGCTCGCGGATGGAGAACGATGTTCAGCACCTCCGTCACCAAGGACTCATCGAGCAGCGCAGCATCGAAGGGCACGACTCCTACTCGAAGCAAGTCCTTGCTCTGACAAAAGAGGGATACAAGCTTCTCTCGCGTCACAATTTTATTCCCAATGGACAGGAGATCTATCACGGTTTCGTCAAGCCCAAAGAGGCCCGCCACGACGCCGATCTCTACCGCCTCTATCACAAAGTTGCCAGAGAGATTGATGATGTCGGCGGCAAGGTTCGCCGCGTCGTTCTTGACTACGAACTGAAACAGGAACTCTACAGGAAGCTTGCTCAGGTCGATCCAAACAAGAAATTAGCCTACGAGCGAATTCGAGTCGCAAGTGAATACGATCTCAAAGTTGTGAATGACAAGATCCCCGTGCCCGACCTTCGCATTGAGTATGAGGACGAGTGCAGAGAACTCCGTCGCCTTGACCTCGAAATCGCCACGCGCGACTACAGGCCCCAGGGACTTGGCGAGAAGGCCAAAGCTGGATTCCACTTGTTCGCCCGGCAGCAAGACCATTCCAAACTCCGCCGCGTTCTAGACACACAGGAAATCACCGCGAGGATTTTCGCCCTATGAACATCCCCCGCATGTACACCATCGCTCTCGGATCGTTCGGTTACACCGAGGACGAGGCCCGTTTCCTCTACCATGTCGCTACGCATTCTGGCTACTTCACCTGCCAGCAGTTTGTTCGATTCATCCAAGGCAAACCCGGAAAGCGCAGCCAGTCACTTGTCCGAAAGCTGGTCGAAAAAGGTCACGCCTCCGCGCGTTCCTGCCTGCGCAATGGCAAGGTCTATCATCTTTTCGCCAGAAATCTGTACGAAGCCATCGGCAAGGATAATGTTCGGTTTCGTCGCAAACACTCGACCGAATACATCCGCACCCGGCTCGTTGCGCTTGATTTCATTCTAGGAAAACTCGACTACAAGTTCTTCGAAACCGAACAAGAAAAGGTTCACCACTTCACTGAGCAGCTTGCAATCGACAAGAAATACCTCCCTGCGAAGCGCTATGCCGGAGCCATCCGGGAGCAGTTCACCGACCGCTATTTCGTCGATAAATTCCCGATGTTTCTTATCCCAAACTCTTTCTCCCCTGTGGTCTCCTTCTCCTTTGTCGATCCCGGCCTTGGCAGTCTCGACAGTTTACACACGCACCTCCAGGCCTATTTCCCTCTCTTCTGCCAATTGTCGAAACTGAGGTTCCACTACGTCGCGACCCGGGAAACCTATCAACAACGTGCGAAGCAAGCGTTCCTCGGGCTCTTCGATCGCCATTGGAACCCTGACAGTCCGGGGGGACTGGTGGATTATTTCTGCATGCAAAAGAAGGCGGATACCGGCGAACTCCGAGAACTATCTGCAGCAGATCTTGTCGTCCTGGGAGAAGGCAAAGCCAAGTTCAACCGTGCCGGCATCGTCGATCTTTACCAGCGATGGCGTGCCGGGCAGGTGAACTTCGATCAAGTCAGGAAGGAATACGAGTCCCTGCGAAGCCCCCAGACTGTGACTTTTATCTTCACTCCCGTGAATGGCCAGGTAGCCCTCTTCGAGCATCACCCGAACAGTTTGGTGAAAACTCCCTGGAAAAGTGTGAGCAAACGAGCTTTCTCGGCAGATTTCACCCCCGGCGTCACCCAGGCCGAAACTTAAGCGGCAGAGGAAACAACCAGATGGACAAGCAAGAGCGAGTGAACGGACACGCGGCCAAAACACGAGGAGAGGCGGGAGCGACCCCACCGTGCCGCAAAATCGCGGCCCCGGTCCCTTCGGGCTTCGGGGGTCACTCCCGCCTCGTGCTGCTGAAAACGCAGCTCGTGTTTTGGCCGCGTGCATGCGACGGACCCGAGAGTTTGTCAGACACGAAGTCTGACAATTTGTAAGAAGAAAGGAGAAGAGTACTTGCCACTGCTGAAAGCACCACCCAAGCAACCCAAATCAGCAACCATCCAAATCCGTGTCGAAGAGGATGTGAAACTCAGGCTCGAAAAGTACGCTGAGTTCATCGATTCCTCTCCAGCTTACGTTGTCACCGAAGCCTTGAAACTCCTCTTCAAGAAGGATGAGGAATTCAAGTCCTGGCTAGGCCAACACACCAACAACCACAATCTTGACCACATCGAAGGAGGCTGTCTCACGGAGATCGCCAAGAAAGCATGAAAGTCCGCAATGTCCAATTCGGGGAGCGCAAGAACCCAGACTCGTCCAGAGTACATGGCTTGCGCCTAGCAGTCCGCTCGCTGCCGGTCGAATCAGTCGCAGAATCGGAAATCACGAATTCAAGAGAATTGGTATCGCCATCGGCGACCCACGAGACAGGCGGGACAAAGGCACCACTCAAAAGGCTTCTGAGCGAAGCCACAGTGGGAGAGGACCGAATAAGCGGTCAGCTACTTACGGTCGAAGAAGTGGCACGCTTGCTACGAGTCCCCGTTTCATGGGTCTATGGACGCACGCGCAAAAGATCCTTGGAGCGATTGCCCGGCTACCGGCTTGGAAAATACTGGCGCTTTCGTGAGGACGAAGTGCTTGTGTGGCTCAAATGTCAGCACGGGGGGCCTCGTGCTACTTGACACCGGGACTAAACTGGAAATTGACGCGAGAACGAGCGGACGAATCACGAAAAGGAGAATCGTGATTCGACGCAGATTCCAGAATGGCTGTCTAACGATGAAAGGGAAAGGTCAAAAGATGTGGGTCGCACGATGGCGTGAGACCATGCTGCAGCCGGACAATACGTTGAGCAAGGTGCTTCGCTCAAGGGTGCTCGGCCCTGTCAGCATGATCTCCAAAAGTGAAGCCCGCAGTCTTTTGGCAAACTGTCTTCGTTCAAGAAATCAGAGTCAGAAGCGCCCACTTGCTACACTCACCTTCGAGCAATTTGCAACGGAGAAGTGGGAACCTCTGGCTTTAACAACCATTAAACCATCAACAGCTCGATACTACCGCTTCCAACTTCACAAGTACTTGCTGCCAACGTTTGGCCCCTTACGCTTGCGCGATCTCGATCGCGAGACCTTGCAGGCGTTTGTGGTTGGCAAAAAGCATCAGGGTTATTCCTCTTCGACATTGCACGGCGTTCGCACAACACTCAGCAAACTCCTGCAACAGGCCGTCGAATGGAACTACCTGGAGGAGAACGCGGCGCGGGGACTTCGTATCGGGGAGCGAGTTCCGAAGAAGGAACCCGTCTTCCTTGAACCCCGCGAAGCACTCAAGCTCATTGTCTCGCTGTCCGAACCTTGCCGCACCGTTGTGCTGGTTTCCATATTGACAGGCCTCCGGATCGGTGAGATTGCCGCGCTTCGTTGGAACAGAGTGGATTTCATCCGCGGCGTCCTACAAGTCAAGGAGACGTACTCGGACGAAACCGGCTTTGGCACTCCAAAGACGCGGAGCAGTGTGAGAGAGGTCCCCCTGAGTGAGCCTGTTCGTGTCGCATTACTGGCGCATCGTGCCCGTTGCTCGGACACGCGGGATGCTGCTTTCCTTTTCGCCAGTAAAGCAAATACGCCGATCAGTCCGAAGAACATGGCACATCGCGTTCTTCGGCCGTCGTGTGTGCGGCTGGGCTTGCGACCAATCGGCTGGCACGTGCTGCGCCACACCCATGCGACTTGGCTAAGCGAGTCAGGTGCGACCATACGAGCCGCTCAGGACATACTTGGGCAGTCTGATATGGAAACGACGCTTCGGGTCTACACGCACTCCATGCCGGACTCGAAACGACGGGCTGTAGCGAACGTTGCAGCCTTATTGTTCCCTTCTGTTCCCTCGCAAGGGCAGGCCGATGAAGAGGAGCGGGAGTTAGTTAGTTGAAAAGAAAGAACAAATCCAAAGGGATGGTGAACCGGGGAGGACTCGAACCTCCAACCCGTTGATTAAGAGTCAACTGCTCTACCATTGAGCTACCGGTCCACCGCTACTTAGGAATTTTACACAGGACCTGGATTTTTGTCGAACAGTGCGCAGGAGCGAAGCGGCTTGCGGACAGGTGTTTAGACAAGTGCCACTCTGGAACTAATTCCATCCCGCATTGGGAAGAAACCAAAGAAACATTGAGGAAATTCTTAAGAGCGAATGACGATTTGCCGAATTTTGGCAACGAAAAACATTGGATTCTTCAGGGAATCAGCGGGAAATCGCAAATCTGATCTCAAGAACAGGCTCATGGTACATGGCGTGCATTTTGACCGAGCGAAGATGCCGCGCAGTTTTCAAAGGCGCGTTCCATCTCCGGGGGATCGAAATGCAACGCCGAGTTTTCCTATCAAATGCTGTGGGGTGCCTGGTATTGCTAAACACCAGAACCTCGGGACGGTTACTTGGAACACTTTCGGGTGGTGGAGGGGATTCTGCTGATCCGGAGGCAGGGGCGAGTTCCCAAAGTCGCATTGGCGGCGCGCAAACCGAGGCGTCCTCGCAGCGCGCAAATGACATCAACGAGCGCGTGTTTAAGCGGGAAAAAGAACAGATGGAGATCATCGCGAGTTACGCGCCCATCGTCGAGACCTACATCCAAGTCGAGAAGTCCGACCCGTTGATGGGAACGCTTCCCAAGAACGACTTCTATTTTCTCGGACAGGCGGATTTTCGAGGAAGCAGGATGAAAGTTCACCCCATGACCGAGAGAACACGCAAGGGCACGCTCATGTGGGCGTTTAACCCTTCCGGATTCCTGCAAATGGCTTTCCTGGATTTCGGCGGATTCGACAAAGCCCATTACAAACTTACCTACCGGCGCCGTGAATTCCTGGGAGACGTGCGCTGCTATGTGTTGGATGTTGAGCGCACACCAAAGACAAAAGGGCCGCGATTTCGGGGGCGAATCTGGGTGGAGGACCAGGACTTCACGATCGTTCGAATGAATGGGGAGTACGCGCCGGAAATAAGATTTTCGCCGCGAAAGTTCGAGGACGAATTCTACCTGCACTTTGACTCCTGGCGCACCAATGTCAGATCCGGGGCGTGGCTGCCGAGTGACATCTACGCTCAAGACTTGCGAGAGTCTCCGCCCACGGGCGGACCTAGGTTCAAGGCACGAACGCATTTGTGGGGTTATGGACTTACAGCGCAAAACCGCCAGGAGGAATTGGGGCGTTTACTCGTCGAGTCTCAGAAGGGTGTGAAGGACGAGTCAGAACGGCAGGACCGCTCCCCGCTCGAGCAACAGCGAGGATGGAGAGGGCTGTCGGAAGAAAATGTGTTTGAAGTGCTCGAGCGGGTGGGCCTGGTCGCGCCAAAAGGGGAGGTAGAGAAGGTATTGGAGACGATCGTCAACAACATCATGGCGACCAATAACTTTGATAGTGGAATTGTAATGCACTGCCGCGTGTTGATGACCAGCGATTTCGAAATGTTTTCCATGCAGAATACGATCGTACTCAGCCGCGGATTGATCGACGTGGTACCGAACGAAGAAACGCTGGCGGCATTGCTTGCATTTGAAATGGCGGACGCGATGGAGCCCAAACCGGCGCAAGATCAGTACGGGTTCAGCGACATCTTGCGATTGACGCCGACGGAGGCTTTGAAGAAGTTGTCGTTCGTGGACACCACGGAAGAAGCTCAGAAAAATAGCGAGAAGGCCATGGAGTGGTTAAAGAAATCTCCGTACGAAGACAAGCTGGCCAACGTGGGACTGTTCCTATCGCAACTGCAATCCCAGAGGCCTGCACTGAAGCAATTGATCAAAGCGCGATTGGGAAATCAGGTGTACTTCACGTCACAACTGCTGCAGTCGGCTCCGGCGCTTGATCCGGCCAGCTTGCAACAGATGGGCGCTCTGCCGATGGGATCTAGAATCAAGATAAACCCATGGAACGATGCCATCAGCTTGATGAAGACACATCAGATGGGGCCGATTTCGCCCCGTGAGAAAATTCCATTTGAAGTGACGCCGATCGACTTGTACTTGACGCGATACGCGGAGTCGGCCGCGGACGTCGAGCACTCCATCGTGCCGCGCATGACGATTCTGGCCGCTCGAGCTAGTGGCCGGGATTGATGGCTTCCGCAAAGTGGCGCGCTACTCTGCGGACGGGGGATATTTCGGCGGAATCTCAGCGTAGCCGGGAGCGGCAGTTTTTAGATTAGGCGCCGCAGAAGCCTCGGCGTCACCGATGGTCCAGCGAATACCTCCGGCGAGCAAATTCAGATGAAAGGCATTGTGCCAATTCTCGGAGCGATCGCCAATGGCTGTGTAGAAGACTTTACCGCGGCCGTGCATTCGGCCCCAGACGATTGGATACGGCGCGCGCTTGTAGGCGTTGCCATTCATCGTGGAAGTATCCAGCGTGCAGATCACGTGAAGGTCTGGAGCAAAATCCTTCATTGAATACCATTCGTCCATCAAGCTCACCGGGGAATGAACGCCTACTAAGCCGGGAAACTTCGGATCGTCGATGATCAAGTTTGCAGTTTGCAGGCGAGGATCCTTGGGCTGACCGTGGATGATGAACTCGCCGCCGATCATCCGAAGATAGGGGTCGGACTGCTCGCCGTGGGCGACGTAGCGGTTTGAGAGATCCTGCGGGTCGGGCTGTGTGTGGAAAGTGTCGGTTGCTGCGTGGATTCCGACAAAGCCGAGCCCGTTGTGCACGGCGTCGAGAAAAGCCTGCTTGCCCTGCGAGGACATGGGGGGATTCTTGTCGGTGCCTTCCTCGGTGAGAACGCCAGTCGTGAAAAAGACCACAGCGGCGTAATCGTGGAATTCCTTCGAGTCAAAAATACGGCCGTCTTTGGAAGCGGTGAGGTCAAAGCCATCCTTGGCGGCCATCTCACGCAGAGCGTTTTCGACAATGCTCGGTTTGCCGTCCGTGACTTTGATGACGGCGTGCTCAAAGCCGGAAGACTTCGTGAACAGGAGGACCGATTTGTTTCTCGCGGCGCGCGCCGAGCGAGAGAAAAGGAGTCCGGCACCAGCGGCCGTTGTAGAGCGGAGGAAGTCGCGCCGAGTGGAGAGCAGATTCATTTTGGTTATCCCTGGAATTCGAGGATTCGAAGCCTCCGCGCCAAACAACAGCATGCGGAAGACGGCGTAGTGTACTGCGAGTGGGAGAAGCGCGGCAAGGGCATGAGCGTCAAAAAGAAGCGAAGTGCACGGAGCGCGGTCAAGCGCGCGCCGCTAATCTCCGTTCGGGAAAATGCACCACAACGCCTGCTCGATTGTGGGATACTCTGCGCGGCGTTTTGGCGGACGAGTTTTGCGAAAAATCGACGGGAGATTGAGGCAGCAAATCCTTCATGCCCGCGACACCGAATGAAAGAACATTTGAGACGCAAGGCGTGCCGCGGCGGAGATGGTTCATCGCCTGTTTGCTCGGCTTCGGAATCCTCGTTAATTACTTCGATCGAGTAAATCTATCCGTTTCAAAAGATGCGCTGAATGCGGCGTTTGGAATTTCAGCGGTCACGTTCGGTTATTTATCGAGCGCCTACAACTGGACTTACGCTGCACTCCAGCTCCCCTCTGGGCTCCTGCTAGACAAGTTTGGAGTGAGGCGCGTGGGCTGGATTAGCACGTTTGTGTGGTCCGTGGCGACATTTGGCGCGGCATTGTCCACGGGAATTGGGAGCTTTTTCTCGGCGCGACTGCTTTTGGGAATTGGCGAGGCGCCGACGTTTCCCGCGAACTCAAAAGCCGTCGGGTATTGGTTTCCAAACCAGGAACGAAGCCTGGCTACGGCGGTTTTTGATTCAATGGCCAAATTTTCGTCCGCAGTTGGCGTGCCGTTGATCGGCATTCTGCTTCTGCATTTCGGGTGGAGATGGAGTTTTGCCGCGACGGGACTCCTCAGTCTTCTCTATTTTGGTTTGTTCTTTGCGTATTACCAGAACCCCAGCGAAGACAAGAATCTTTCGACTGCGGAGCGCGAATTCATCGCGAAAGGCGGGGCGCAGCCTGAGGATCGAGCGACGGCGGCGAAAGGGGCGCCACTCTGGTATTTGCTCCGGCAAAAGAGAGTGTGCGGGTTGGCGCTGGGTTTCGCGGGGTATAACTATACGTTTTATCTTTTGCTGACCTGGCTTCCGTCGTATTTCCTTGCGGTTCATCATGTCGATTTGCTTCATTCTGTGATTTACACGAGCGTGCCATGGCTGTTCGCGACGCTGACGGACCTGGTCATCGGCGGCTGGATGGTGGACGCATTGATTCGGCGAGGGTGGAATGCTGTTCGCGTGCGCCAGGCCGTTTTGATCGGCGGAACCGCGCTTGGGCTGGGGATTCTCGGCGCTGCGCGCACGGAGAGTGCAGCCGCCGCACTATTCTGGATCAGCCTTTCGATTGGCGGGTTGTCGGCCGCGTCGCCGGTTGGATGGTCGATTCCCTCGCTGATCGCTCCGAAGGAGAGCGTAGGAACCGTTGGCGGAATCTTGAATTTTAGTAATCAGCTCGCGGGAATCGCGGCGCCAATTGTTACAGGTTACGTGGTACAGATCACGCATTCCTTTGCTTGGGCCTTCGTGGCGGCGACGGTGATGCTTCTGATCAGCATCGCGGCTTATATTTTTCTACTTGGACAAATGGAGCCAGTTCCAGAACCAACGTGATTCGCGGAAAATTCAACAGTTCAATGGATGGGACTGGGCGTGTAATGTTTTGTTGTCTTGGTCCTGGCGTTGTAAACCTCGAAGCTGCCATCAGGAGAGGCGGTCAGCTTGATGTAGTTGCCGTCATCGGCGGTTCCTGAAAGATTCGCGATGAAAGGGGCAGCAACGTTGTGAGTTGCGCCGCCCTCGTTTGAAAAGTGAAGTTGCCATAGATCTTCGAGGCGAGGCGATTTCTCGATGGCGTCCCACGAGGAGGGGGAACCTCCCTTTGTGGCGCCATTGTCCATAATAGCCACGCGTGGAGCAATGCCATTCAAGAACAAAGAGCTGTTGCTCTGAGACCAGCCGTGGTGAGAAACGACGTAGATATCGATCGCGCCGAGCCTGTTCACCGGGCACATCAATTCCCTTTCTTTGTCTTTCGTGAGATCACCCAGATCAAGAATTCGCAGTTTGCCGAAGGTCAAAAGCACTCCGAGGGAGTGGACATTTTCCGTGTTATCCGCTGGAGGCTGTTCGGCAGACGCGCAGTCGGGATTTGGCGCTCCTGCGCCGGGCAAAGGCTTGCCGATCAACACGCCGTCCGCGCTTACGACCTTTACCTGAATGCCCTGGATGGGCAAATCTTCCCCCGGTTTAGCGACAATGCGTTTGTACTTTCCTTTGGCCAGAAGCGATTGATAGGCCCGCCATGCGTGCTCGGTATCCGCATCCGTGGACTCACGGTTCTCGCCGTGGTCGATGAAAGTCCCCACCGGAATTTCTGCAGCGAGCTGCGGGACGCCTCCCGTGTGATCCGTGTGATAGTGGGTGAGAAGCACAAAATCAATCTTCGAGAGGCCCGCCAATTTTGCGGCGGCGACGATGCGATCCGCATCGCGGCCATTGCTGTCCGGCCAACCCGTGTCGATTAGCAGCGACTTCCCTTCCGGCGTGACGAAGAGAGTGGATTGGCCGCCTTCGACATCGATAAAATAAATCTGGAGCGTCTTTGAGCTCGTAACCGGTGGCGTAGCGAGCGCCGACGGAAGCAGCATTACGTAGATAAATCCCCAGAGTGCGCTAATGAGAAGGCCCGCGCGGGCGAGATATCGCATTGGAGCGATTGTAAGTGAAATGTTAGGCATTTTGTGTGCTCCTAATCTGATTCTCAAGGATGGTCTGGAGCGATCTTAGCGGGATCAACCAGGGCGCGCGTCGCACCTGTTGAGATTCCGCCATCCACAAGAAGCGTTTGACCCGTGATGTAACGGCTGGACTCTGCCGCAAGAAACACGACGGCGGCATCGAGATCCTGCGGCTGTCCCGGCCGCTTCAATGGAATGCGATCGCAAAGATATTCGACCCATTCTTTGTTTTCGTAAAGAACATTGTTCTGGTCAGTGCGAAACCATCCGGGCGCAAGACAATTCACCGTGATGCCGAACTTTCCCCAGTCGTCGGCGAGACTCATGGTCAGTTGTCTTATACCACCGCGGCTGGCGCCATAAGGTGCGAGGCCCGCATAGCCGGCGACGGCAGTCACTGAGCCGATGTTGATGATGCGTCCATAGCCGCGTGCGATCATGCCAGGGGCGGTAGCTTGAGAAACAAAAAAACTCCCGCGAAGATTGGTCTCGAGAATCAAGTTCCAGTCGTCCCAGGTTACATCGAGCGCGGGCTTGCGGACATTGCAGCCGGCATTATTTACGAGAATATCGAGATGGCCAAAGGCGCCTTCCGCTGCGGCCGCCATTTTCTCGATGCTGTCGTGGCGGCGCACATCGAGTTCCACGGAAAAGGCGCGGCGACCGAGAGCTCTTATTTCCTTTTCGAATGGCCCCAAGCGATTGAGATCGCGGCTCGTGAGCACCAAGTCCGCGCCCGCTTTCGCGAGGGCGCGCGCCATGTACTGGCCGAGTCCCCGGCTGGTACCGGTGACAAGGGCGACACGACCGCTCAGATCGAACAGACTATCGCTCACGAAGCGCTCTCCGGAGTGAGAATGACTTTCATCAAGTTGGGTTCCCGCGCATACAACCTTTCGAACCAGCGAGGGCCTTCCTCAAGCGGCGCGATGGCTGTGATCAAGGGCTTCACCTGAATTGCACCGCTGGCCAGAAGTTCGATCGCGCGAGGATATTCACCCGCGGAAGCGCAAGAGCCCTGCAAGCGGATCTGGCGGGTGACGACTTTCTGCAGGGGCAGCGTCACTTCGGGCGAAATGTTGCCAACCAGAACGACGGTTCCTCCCTTGCGGACACTCTCGATGGAGGCTTTCACGGTTTCATTTCTCCCAACGGCTTCGATCGTTACGTCAACTCCGGCGCCTCTGGTAAGTTCCAGAACTCGCGCGGCAACATCGACGTTCGCGGACAAACCAGCCATCGCGCCGGCTTGCTCTGCGAGCTTGAGACGCGTGCTGTCTAGATCGGCGACGAAAATGCGCGAGCAGCCCGCGGCTCGCAACGCTTGCAGAGTGAGCAGCCCGATCATGCCGGCGCCGAGCACCAACGCGGTGCTGCCGATTGAAATTGGCGCCAAGGAAACGCCGTGAAGAGCGACGGACACCGCTTCGAGCATGGCCGCCTCCACAAACGAAAGATTTTCCGGCAAGCGATAAAGAATGCGAGAAGGTACGACAACGTATTCGGCAAAAGCACCGGGGCGGCGGAACTCGGCGCAGGAGACCCCCAAGACCTGTCGGTGGTCACAGAGATTCACATCTCCCCGGCGGCAGTTGTTGCAAGCGCCGCAAAATATGGTGGAGTCGAATGTGACCCGGTCACCTTCTGCAAAACCCTTCACTCCAGTCCCTAGCGCGGCAATTGTTCCCGCCGCTTCGTGGCCCATGACGATTGGTGGGATGCGACGGCCCGTAGAGCCATCGTAACCGTGAACATCGCTGCCGCAGATTCCGCAAGCAGCCACGCTTATAAGGACTTCTCCATCGCCCGGCGTGGGATCGGGAAGATCGGCAATTTCAAGGTGCTTGTATTCCGAAAGCAAAAGAGCTTTCACGAGTGGCGATGATCCTTTTTCAAAGCGAGACTCCTCTTTTCCACGGAATAAAATCATCTTGAGAGAGTAACTCCGCCTTTGTGCGCGCTTCACCACTCGCGACTCCAATGACGCGGTCGAGGATCACTTCGCCCATTTTCTCAATGCTAGTTTCGCCCGTGATGATGCCGCCGGTGTCAATGTCGATGATGTCCGCCATACGCTGTGCGAGAGTCGAATTTGTCGAAATTTTCACAACGGGAGCAATCGGATTCCCCGTCGGCGTGCCAAGGCCCGTCGTGAAGAGAATGACATTTGCGCCTGCCCCCACCTGCGCCGAAACGGATTCCACGTCGCTCCCGGGCGTGCATTGCAGGTTCAACCCGGGCTCCGTGCAGTATTCCGGATAGTCCACGGCGGCGGTGACGGGAGAAGTACCGCCTTTCTTTGCCGCGCCCGCGGACTTCATCGCGTCTGTCAGCAATCCATCCCGGATATTGCCTGGCGAGGGATTCATTTCAAAACTTGCGCCCACGGCTCTGGCGCGGTCTGCGTAATCCCTCATGAGATGTGCAAAACGCCCCGCTACCTCTACGCGGACGCAGCGATCGATAAGCTGTTGTTCGACACCGCAGAGCTCGGGAAATTCGGAAAGGATGCCTATGCCGCCGAGCGTCGCGACAATATCGGAGACGTGGCCGATCGCGGGATTCGCCGAGAGCCCGGAAAAACCATCGGATCCTCCGCACTGCAGGCCAAGCGTGAGTTTCGACAATGGAGCAGGTTGCCGCGTAATTTTGTCCGCCTCCACCATGCCCAGGAATGTTTCGCGGATAGCTCGGCTCAACATCGCAGCTTCGGAGGGGCTCTTCTGCTGCTCAAAGATCAGCACAGGCTTCTTGAAATTCGGGTCGCGGCGCTTGATTTCTTCCAGCAGCATGGAAACTTGTGCATGCTGGCAGCCCAGGCTCAGGACCGTGGCGCCGGCAACGTTCGGGTGATGAATGTAGCCAGCTAAGAGGCCACATAAGTTTCTAGCATCTTCGTGCGTGCCACCGCAGCCGGCTTCGTGCAATAAAAACTTGATGCCGTCGATGTTTTGAAAGACTTTGGGTGAGGCACTCGCTCGCTGAACGTCGCCGAAAGCGTATTTCTTTAATTCCTCCGACTTCCCTTCCCGGTAAAGATGCGCCAGCTCGGCAACCTGGCTGCGGTAGATTTGAGGGGCTGCAAAACCCAATTCCTCTTCAAACGCTTGTTTTAAGACGGCGAGATTGCGGTTTTCACAGAAAACAAGCGGAAGAACTAGCCAGTAATTGCGCGTGCCTACCTGACCATCGTCCCGATGAAACCCGCGAAAAGTCTTGCTCGACCAAGCGGAGACGTCCGGCGGAGACCAATGAGGGCCAGCGGATTCCGTTTCGTGAAAAGCCGCCGCCGCATGGCGGATGTTGCGCGTCGACAGCAAATCGCCGCGTCGAAGGTTCTCGACAGCTTTGCCCACCAAAACGCCGTACATAATAATGTCGCCGCTGGCGCTCACATCTTGCGTGAGGAATTTATGCTTGGCCGGCACATCGGAGAGCAGGGTGTACTCATTTCCTAGGAAGCTTACGATTTCGCCTTTTTGCAAATTGGAGAGCGCTACGAGAGCGTTGTCGCGCGCGTCGATTCTCAGAACCTTTGCGTGTGTTAAGCCATTCCCTGACATCGCGGTTCCACCTGTACTGAAGCTCTGTCTCTCATTCTATCCGGGTCGTTCCACACACGCCAGAGCGGTGCGGGTATGGGGAATAACGGGCGGAGTTATGGATATAATGAAGCATGGGAACTCAGAGGCTCATCGCGATAATTACTTTAGTCTGTCTTCCGCTGAGTGGCGTCACAGGCAAGGGGGCCAATCGCGCGCCAAAAGTGGGGCGCGGCAGTTATTCGCGTGATGCCTTATTCGTATGTTCGATGCCGGAAACCGCGCCTCCCATCCAAATTCCATCCCCCGACGGCAAGAAGATGATGGTCGTTAGACCCGATCAGAATGCGGATCTTCCCCGCTCAACCCTCGTTGTGAAAGCCTTTGGACACGATTTTGAAGTTGGCTTTACTTGGTCCGCGAACTGCGAAGTTGCATGGTCGCCGGATTCTCGAGCATTTTTTGCTACTTACAGCATGGGTGGTGCAGTCGGCGGCTTCGTGACACAAGTATTCTTCGTTCAGCCGGATGGGCTCAAGCTCGTGGAGCCGACTGCGGAGGTAGTAAAGGACTTTATGTCCCGCCCCCGCTATTGTTATTGGGACGAAGGCCCGAACGTCGGCGGCATTGGGTGGTTAGGCGATTCATCTAGAATGTTGGTTGCAGCCGAGTCTCTACCGCACAGCAATTGTGAAGAGATGGGAATGTTTCGAGCCTATGAAATCACAATTCCCGAGGGCAAGATTGTACACACCTACGATCAGCTCACAGCCAAAAAGCTATTCTGGTCGGATCTTGGAGAGGAACTTAGAAATGCGGATGACAAGTGCCTCAAAAAGCCGAAGTACTGTAAGGCGGAGGCGATTAAAATGGGTAGAAAACAATTCACAGAATGACGTGCCTTTCCTCATCTAGTCGGCGAACTCTTGGAGCTTAGGGAGGAATCGTGCCAGTCGGAACTGCGTTTCATGAGCGAACGCTTGCGCTGTGCGAGAGCCTGAACTACCGCGAATGGTCGGGCTATTACACGGTCAGCGTATACGAAGTGCACCACGAGCACGAGTACAACGCGATCCGCAATTCGGCCGCGCTGATCGACATTTCGCCGCTTTTCAAGTACCGCATCACTGGAAGCGACGCCACGCGATTCGTAAACCGTGTGATTTCTCGAGACATCAACAAGGTGGCGGTCGATCAGGTGATTTATTGTTGCTGGTGCGATCCGGAAGGAAAAGTGATCGATGACGGAACGATCACGCGATTGGGCGAAAACGAGTATCGCTGGACGGCTGCGGACCCGAGCTTGCGATGGTTTCAACAAAATGCGCTGGCGTTGGACGTGAATATCGAGGACATCTCCGAGCAAGTAGCCGCGCTGGCTCTGCAAGGGCCGACTTCGGGAAAGCTGCTGCATGCCGTGACCGACGCTGACGTGGCCAATCTGAGATATTTTCGTGTGACGCGCGGACAAATCGCGGGAGTGCCGGTGGACATTTCGCGGACAGGATATACCGGCGATTTGGGGTTTGAAATTTGGATGCCATGGAAAAATGCCGGGAAAGTGTGGGATGAATTGATCAAGAAAGGAAAACCATTCGACATTCATCCCGCGGGGATGATCGCGCTGGATATCGCCAGGATTGAAGCGGGCTTGATTTTGATTGAAGTGGACTACACCTCGAGCAAAAAAGCGCTGATTGCTTCGCAAAGATACTCACCGGCGGAGATTGGGCTCGGCAAACTGGTGGACTTAAAGAAAGACAATTTTGTCGGACGCGACGCATTGGTGCGGGACAAGAACAATGGCGGCGCGGAGCGAAGGCTGGTAGGTCTGGAAATCAATTGGGACGAGGTCGAGGCGCTGTACGACAAAATGGGCATGGCGCCCCAGGTTCCGAGCGTCGCGTCACGCGTGGCAGTGCCCGTTTATCGTGCCGGCAAGCAAGTGGGGAAAGCCACGTCGACAGCGTGGTCGCCGACGCTGAAGAAGATGATCGCGCTGGCATGCGTAAATCGCGATCAGTCGTCCGTGGGAGCGACGGTGAATATCGAGATGACCATCGAGGCAGTGCGTCACACGGTCTCCGCAAAAGTGATTGCGTTGCCGTTTTTCAACCCTGCAAGGAAAACATCTGTGCCGGTGATTTAGTACCCTCAGTGAGCCTTGGCGAAGTTTTCTTCCTTTGCCAAGATTTCATCTAGAACATTTTTGTCCAGAAGTTTGCCGCGGAGAATTACGGAACGGATCCTTTGCGTGTTGTGGATGTCAGACAAGGGGTCGGCATCGAGAAGAAGCAAATCGGCGAACTTACCCTGCTCGATGGTGCCTTGAGTTTGCAGTTTTCCCAAAAATGCCGCGGGAAGTTTCGTTGCGGCTTCGAGGGCCTGCATCGGCGTGAGGCCAGCCTGCACAAGCAGCGCGAGTTCTTCGTGCAGGCTGGAACCGGGGAAAACGAATGGAGCCGTAGTGTCCGTACCGGCCATGACGGGAACGCCCGCCGCGTTCATTTTTTCGACAATTCGAAGTGATGCTTGCATCAGGCGGGCTCGCAAAGCGAATTCCTGCGTCGTTGCACCCTTGTCGCGTGCCTTCACACCCTCTTGCCAATTCGCGAGAACCTGGAACGGGATGTACTTTCGGCGCGGATCGCGCGACGGATCGGTTTCGGGCGTCGGATAGGCGTCGTTGCGAAGGAGGATCAATGTGGGTACCTGCCACGTTTGATTGTGCATGAACTTTGCAATGAGCGTCGCAGCCCGCTCGTCCGAATAACTTTCTAGAAGCTCGCGTTGCCAGGCAAGTTCGCGATCCCGGGACTGTCCAACCGTTGCTTTCTTGGGAGCGGCGGCGAACTGTTTGCGGATGAGAAGAGGTTCGTCGTTGGAACAGGCACGGAGCACGCCGGTGAGATGTTCGATGCTTTTCTGGCCGGCGTCGGAGGCTTCGGCTGCGGTGACGCGATCGGGGACGTGACCAACAAAAGTGACGTGCTCGCGCCGGCAAACGTCCGCGATGGCGAAGTAGGCTTCACGGCTGAGATTGGATTGCACTTTAATGAAATCGGCGCCGTGCGAAATCAGAGAGTGGACATCCGCGGTGGCTTCTGTCGAATTGGTGACAACCAGCGAAGGCTGAAAAAACGGCGGGCTTCCGTCGAGATACGGCCCGGCAAAGAAAATGCGCGGAGCCTGAAGCTGGTCGTTCTCGATTTCACGGCGAAGAGCAATCAGGGAATCGAGATCGCCGCCCATGTCGCGAACCGTGGTGATGCCGTTAGCAAGAAGCAGCGGGAGGATGAATTCACGGCTTCCTGTGGGTTCGCCCGCGCCGGTAAGATGGGCGTGCATGTCAACGAGGCCGGGCATGAGAAATTTTCCGGTAGCATCGACAATCTTTGTGCCGCGAGGAATGGAGATGGATTTTGACGGTCCGATGGTGGCAATTTTCTCGTCGGCGATAAAAACAGTCGTATCCAGCTTGGGAGCCGCACCAGTGGCGTCGATGAGGGTGACGTGAGTAATAGCGAGCGAAGGCGGTGGAGGCGAAGAACACGAGCAGAAAATCATGATGACTGAAACAGCCATCAGCACGCACCGCGGAACGCGGTTGTTCAGGCTTGCGAACGCAGATGCCGTCTGCCCGTTGATTCGTGAAAGATGGCGGAGGCGCATTATTCCACGAGACGGTTATATTTCTTGAGCACTGCGCGAAGTTTATCGTGCGGAAGAGCCATGACCTTGTGATCCTCGATGCCGGTCATGGTTTCGGCGGCGACCATCGCATTGATCACGGCTTCTTCAGTAGCTTGTATGGTGGCGGCAAATACCTGCTCGAGCAGATCATTGGGAAGCATCTTGAGTTCGACAAGATGATCGGGAGCAGCGGCGCCTGGGTTGGCGGTGGAGAACGCAATGAAAATATCGCCTGAGCCGTTGCCCGAAGTGCTCCCATCTCGGCCAAGTCCCAGAGAAACGCGGCGCGCGAGTCGCTTGAGCTGATGCGCGACAAGAGGAGCGTCAGTGGCAACAACAACAATGATGGAACCGCGCTCGATTTCGCCGAAAGAAGCCGTAGCGTAGGCGCGATCTTCGGGAATCTCCCTGCCAACGGGGACGCCGGCAACGCGGAGATTCTCGCGGCGGCCGTAATTGCATTGGACCAGGATGCCGACGGTATAGCTGGCATCTTTGATTTCGAATCTGCGCGACGATGTTCCGATGCCGCCTTTGAACTCATTGCAAACCATTCCCGTGCCGCCGCCCACGTTGCCTTCTTCGACGGGGCCGCCGTGCGCGGAGTCAATGGCATGAAAAGCGTCCTCCGGTTTGACGTGAAAACCGTTGATGTCGTTCAGCCAGCCGTCCCAGGTTTCCGCGACGACAGGAAGCGACCACCAATAGCCACTGGGATCGGGCTCGCCGTGATTTACTCGCCATCGAATTACGGCATCGCGAACGACTCCAACGCTGTGCGTGTTTGTAATCATCACCGGACCTTCAAGGAAGCCGGATTCCTCAACCCACGTCGTGCCGGTCATTTCACCGTTGCCGTTGAGGGACCACCAGCCAGCAAAAACGGGATTGGACATCGAGTCTTTTCCCCGGGGAAGAATAGCTGTGACGCCAGTACGCACGGGGCCCTTGCCAATTTGAAGTTTTCCTTCGCCAGAGATCAGAGTGGTGTGGCCGACAGTGACACCAGAAACGTCGGTGATGGCGTTGAGCGGACCAGGAGTGCCATCGAAAGGAACGCCGAGATCTCGGGCGCGCGGCTTGGCGGGCGGCTTATCCTGAGCTGAAACTACGGAAAGAATCAGGAGGCCGCCGCAGAGCAGCAGCACACATTTGAAAGAAAGATGGCGCATTGTGGATTCAGCTCCTCCCTGAAATAGACGAATAAGTCCGGATAACAAAATTTGTGGACGCGCATTAATCTGGAAACACCTTCGCAAGCGCTGACGTGAGCGCGCTGGCGATGATTGCCGTTTCCTCCGGCGTGACGATGAAAGGCGGCGCGAGAAGCATGTGATCACCGCGAATCCCATCGACGCAACCTTGCGTCGGATAGGTTAGAACACCTTCCTCCATCGCGGCTGAGCGAATTTTTTCGGCGATAGCTTCGGAAGGATCGAACGGCGTGCGGGTGGACTTGTCGCGGACGAATTCGATGCCCAGCAGAAGACCGAGCCCGCGAATGTCGCCGACATGGCGATGGGCTTGGAGCGGAGCGAGAGCGGCTCGCAAAGCATCAGCTGCCGGATTTACGCGCTTGAAAAGA
This sequence comes from uncultured Acidobacteriota bacterium, assembly GCA_963718945.1. Lineage (GTDB taxonomy): Bacteria > Acidobacteriota > Terriglobia > Acidiferrales > UBA7541 > Acidiferrum. The sequence goes on from CAVRAJ010000012.1 coordinate 21,676, forward strand.
TTGTGCGATTCGATGTAATCGAGAACCGCGTTGCCGGCGGCGGTCGCAACGGGATGAGCCTGGTAAGTGAATCCGTGTTTGAAAGCGCCGCTACCGCTTTCAAAAGCGTCGACGACATTGGGCGCAACGAGGACGGCGCCAAGCGGGACGTAACCGCCGGCGATTCCCTTCCCTGTCAGAATAATGTCTGGTTCGATTCCCCAGTGCTGTACAGCGAACGGCCTGCCTGTGCGGCCGATGCCGGTCATAACTTCGTCCGCGATGAGCAGGATGCCGCGTTTGCGGCAAATTTCGGCGATGCGCGCGGCGTACCCCTCCGGTGGAACGGCGGCGCCGAGGGTTGCTCCAACAACAGGTTCAAAAATAAAACCGGCGGCGGAAGCACTGTCGCTCGCTTCGAGAAGAGAATCCAAATCATCAGCGCATGCGAGATGGCATTGAGGAAACGTTTGTTCAAATGGGCAGTGATAACAGAAACACGGAGCGATGTGGCCCCATTCCGCGAGCAACGGTAGATAGGGCGCGCGTCGAGCCACGTTTCCGCTGAGGGTCATCGCACCAAGCGTGCTGCCATGATAGCTCTGACGGCGCGAAAGAATGCGGTAACGAGCGGGCTGCCTTTTTTCCAGATGGTATTGACGGACGAGCTTAATGGCCGTTTCCGTTGCTTCGGAACCTCCCGACGTGAAGTAAACGCGGCCGCCGTTCTGAAAGTTTTTCGGTGCGAGTGCGAGAAGCCGTGCGGCGAGTTTTTCCGCCGGCTGAGAATGCAATTGTGAAGTGTGCGCGAAGGCGAGCTGCGAGGATTGCCCGGCCATCGCGCGGCCGATTTCCGGGACGCCGTGGCCTATGTTGACGACGGCGGCCTGCCCTGCCGCATCGAGGAATTTGCGACCATCCGTGGAAAAAAGCCAGCAGCCTTCCCCGCGGACGGCGACGGGAAAATCGCCGTGAAAATTACGCGGAAAGAGGGCGTGGTCCTTTGGCATGCGTGCTCGTTGAGCGATTGTAGCAGACTCGGAGGGATCACCCGACGTCGCCGCTCCAGCCGAAATGTTGCTTTGTGGGGTCGGGCATTTGTCACAAGGCTTCTCCTGGCTGGGATGCGCCCTATCCAGTGCGCTTTCACGTGCACTCGAATTGCCACTTCTCTTGAGTGCGATTCGGCCAAACTTGCGGACGCTTGGATTCGCTAGGGAATCGTGACATCATCCAAAGTTCCGCGCGAGAAAGCGCAAGCCGCCACGCAAAATGGAGATGACATTCGATGAAACGGACAAGTCTGCGATGTAGTTTTTTCATTGTGATGCTATTCATTGCTACCGCTAGCATACATGCGCAAGCAGCAGGAAAACATGCCATCACGTTTGACGATATGATCCGCATGCATCGTGTGGGAGAAGCGCAAATATCGCTCGACGGCAAGTGGGTGGCCTATACCGTGACGACGCCGGATCTCGAGGCGAATCGCAATGCGAGCAATATCTGGATTGTGCCGACGACTGGTGAAGCTTCGGTGCAAGTGACGCAAAGCGGGCATGACTCATCGCCTGTCTGGTCGCCGGATGGAAAAAAGATTGCATTTCTGTCGTCGCGCAGCGGGGAATCGCAGGTATATCTATTGTCAATGGACGGCGGTGAAGCGGAACAACTGACGCATCTTTCGACCGGTGCGGACATCGTGAAATGGTCGCCAGATGGAAAAACGATCGCGTTCACTTCGGGTGTGTATCCGGACTGTAAAGACGACGCTTGCAACAGTGCGCGTGACATCGAAAAAGAAAAAAACAAAGTGAAGGCACATGTCTCCGAGCATCTTCTTTACCGGCATTGGACGCATTGGAACGACGGCAAGCGCAGTCATTTATTTGTGGTCCCGGCGGATGGCAGCGGGACTCCGCGCGATCTCACCGTCGCGGCGAATTATGACGTGCCTCCTGATGAGCGTGGCGGACCCGGCGACCTGAATTTTTCGCCTGACTCGAAGGAAATCTGTTTTACGGCTGTCACCGATACGGTAGAAGCAGTCAGCACGAATGGAGATTTGTTTGTGGTGCCGGTAGCTGGCGGCGAAGCAAAACGAATCACGACGCAACCGGGATTTGACGGCGGGCCGACTTATTCGCCGGATGGCAAGTACGTCGCTTACCATGCGCAGTTGACGCCGAAGTACGAGTCTGACCGCTGGCGCGTGATGCTCTACGATCGCGCGGCGGGGAAAACCGAGAACTTAACCGAAGGATTCGACCGCAGCGCGGACGGCCTGCTTTGGTCCGGGGACAGCAGAATAATTTACTTCACGGCGGAGGACGAAACGCTTCAGCCGATTTATGAGATGGCCGCGCGCACGGGGGCGGCGCCGAAGAAACTCATTGCAAACAGCTACAACTCCGGAATTTCGCTGAGCAGCGATGGAAAAACATTGGTGTTCGAGCGCACGAGCCTGACAATGCCCGCCGAGATTTTTTCAACGGCGAGCGATGGAAGCAATGTGCGGCAGCTTACGCATCAGAACGATGCAATCCTGGCATCACTAAAGATGAATGAGCCGGAGACCTTTTGGTTCGAGGGGGCAGGCGGCACGCAAGTACAGGCCATGCTGATCCGGCCGCCGGATTTTGACGCGACGAGAAAGTATCCGCTGCTGGTCCTCTTGCACGGAGGACCGCAGACGATGTGGTCGAATGCGTGGGGCTACCGTTGGAACCCGCAGGTGTTTTCCGCGCCAGGGTACGTGACGCTGATGATTAACCGGCGTGGCTCAACGGGCTACGGACAGAAATTTACAGACGAGATCACCGGCGACTGGGGCGGAAAGGCCTATCTCGACGTAATGGACGGCGTGGATTTCGTACTGAAAAAATATCCATATGCTGATGGCTCGCGCATGGCGGCCGCGGGCGGGTCGTACGGCGGCTACCTGGCGGACTGGATTGCAACGCATACCGTGCGCTTCAAGGCCATCATCAGCCACGCCGGAGTGTACGATTTGGATTCGATGTACGCCACGGAAGAGTTGTGGTTTGAAGAGCATGACATGGAGGGCACGCCGTGGACGAATCCACAGAGTTACCACAAGTGGGCGCCAGCGACCTACGCGGCGGAGTTGGCAAAATTCAAAACGCCGACACTGGTGATTGACGGCGAATTGGACTTTCGAGTGCCGTACACGCAATCCTTGGAATTCTTCAACACATTGCAGAGGCAAGGCGTGGCGTCAAAGCTGGTCATTTTTCCAGACGAAGGCCATTGGGTTTTGAAGCCGCAAAACAGCCGATTCTGGTACAAGACGTTTTTGGATTGGCTGGCGGCCTATTTGAAATAGCCCGCGAGTCACGATGCGAACAACCGCCGAAGAGTGCGGCGCGCGAACCGGAAAAGATGAAACAGCAGATAAGCGGAGAGCGCGAGCAGAGCGACAACGATTGCAATCGTTGCCATGGGATGAACCGTGCCCATCCAAGTCAGCCAGACGGCCAAAATGTCCTCTCCGAAACTTAGCGCCCAGTTGCTGAACGGCTCGGGCACCGTGTTTACCGCCGCGCGAGCGCTGGCCTTCGTTCCATGAGAGGTGAGCGCCACTCCACCAGCCAGGAGCGCCGCAGCCCAGCGCCATTCGGCGGGAGCGGCGACCGCCGCGCTATACGCAAGCAACGCGGCAGCAGGCGGGCGAATAAGGGTGTGGACAGCATCCCAAACGGTATCGATGTACGGGATCTTGTCCGCGAAGAATTCAACCACGTAAAGAGCTACCGCAACACCGACAACCCAGGGATGAGAAAGCGCGTGGAGCGACCCGGGAAGATGAATGACTCCGAAACGCTCAAGAAGGCCAAGTGTCGCAACAGTCGCGTAGAGGTTTAAGCCGGAAGAGAATCCGGTGCCCAGGGCGAGTCCCAGCGTTGCGATGGGATTCATTCTGCTCATCATAGCAAACCAACCTCACGATAGTAGACGGTACTTCTGTTTACAGACGCGAGGCGTTTCGCTTGACCATTTCAAGCGGGACGGAGATGCTGGTTGCAGGCGGGGGGCGATGTCAAAGACGTTTAGGCGCGGTGACCACGTTGAATGGAACTCGGAAGCCGGCTGAGTCCTGCCGCCTCTATGATTTGACCTCCACCTTGTAATCACGGCCTTCCCAAGAGCTGTTCTTCGTCCAGAAGAAACTGAATCGAATTGGCGCTTGCTGGTCTGCGGTAATCGGGACATCCACAAACTCAATTCCAAGTGCAGTTCCAGCGGACTGTGTGTCTTTGACGGTGTGCCACTCGTCGCTCGTCCAGTGAAGGCGAAATGGCACGTCAACCTGGATGCGGAGCGTACAGTTCCTGCTGATGGAAGATACTTGCCGATTGGGCTTCCACACCTCGAAAAGTTGACGATTGTCTCGTCCCGAGAGATAACGTTCCGCGACCTCGGGAATCAGGTCGAAAACTCGGCCATCAGAGGTGGACCTCAACAGCTTGATGTACTCGGCGTGTGCCCACATAAGTGGCATTGCAGAACCCGTAGGCCGTCCCGAGAACATATAAACATCGGGCCGGTCCGGTTCGTCCCAGATCTGCTCGGGCAAGAGACCTGTGGATGAGCAGAAAGCTTCCATGGCTTGAAGAAATAACTTTGTATCGCGGCCGGCAGCTAATTCGTAGTGTCCACGCTCACCCGCCAAAAGTGGCCATCCCCGTCCCTTCCCCGAACCAACAAAAGGTCCGCCGTCTTCTCTCTGTCCATACCCATCGTTGTTGTAGCGATGCCAGCATGTCCCGCAAGGAGTTTCAACCTTGAGCACCGCGTCCACCACCCGCAACGAATCCACAATCAACGAAGCATCCGGCTTTCGAATTCCATAACGCACTAGTTCAAGAAACCCCGCATCGACAATGTCCTTGGCCGGAAATTGCTTTTGAGCATCCGGCGGACGGTTCGCAATAATGAGCACGCCGCTGTTGGGATCTTCCGTTGGCCGCGGATTGTCAACGCTCTCCGGAAGAATTCGTATGTAGTGCCGGGTGATCCCGGGGAGAAGCGAACCCTGCGTTGTGACCGTCCACGATTCGACGTGAGAGTTCAGAAAATCAGCATATTCCTCGAGAAACTTCGCGGTGTTCTCATCGAGTCTTTCGCGGAAAAAGAACGCAGCGCAGATCAGGGCAGCGATGTTCGAGGCGAGTGTGGATGGAGAATAACCGCTCGCTTCCTCCCAGCGCTCTTGCTGAGTGACAGGTCCATGGTTGACCAGATAAGCGGCCGCGCGTGCAATCATCGGGTAAGGGTCAAAATCCTGAAGAGCGTTAACGCGCTTGATCTGGCGGGCGAGAAGAATAGGAAATGCGACTTCGTCCAGTTGGATTCCCCGCCAGTAGGCTCCGCCATCAACCCAAAAGTTTTGGGGAAAACCACCGTCCTCGAGTTGCGCGACGGCTAAGTAAATGAGCGCCCGCAAAGGCGTAACGCTATCTCCGGCAGCGAGCAGAGCCGAAGCGCTGTTGACCATATCGCGCGTCCAGACCAGGTGGTACCCGCCGCGGTCCGAATCACCCTTTGCTTCTCCCCAGGGAATCGACAGGGACGCGATAAATGCCCCCGGATAGGACTTGTCTTCGTGAGCGCGAAGCAAACCAAAGCTGCTGTGATATAGATTTCCCTTGTCCGTGGAAACCTTCTCCAACGGAAGGGCTCGGGCGCTAGTGCGTTCCCATTGCTCCGCGTAGCGCTTGTGATGCTCTTTGAAGGGAACGCCGAGCGATTGAAATAGCGTTGTGATGGCGCGGTGCTTTGTGTTACCGAATGCCAGACCCATGGTGAACTCACGTTGAACCCCCGGACCCAGTTCTCCGGTCAGCGCAATGTTACCGTCAGGGGCATAATCGAACTCCCAGTCCATTTGAAAGTTGCCGGCCAGATCGGTCCAGCCGTCGCTTCGGCCAACGTAACCACACGATGTACGAGAAAAGCTGCCCGTGCCGCCGAGCGCCAGCCAAATCCCTTTCTTTTGCGCGATCAGGATTTTCCTGCCCGCAACCTCCGCCGCGTAACCGTTGTTGCTTGATCCGCCGACTTGAAGATGAGGCGCGCATAGCACATAGAGCCGCAATTTTGAGATAAACGTTTCATCGCCAGTCAGCCGGATATGCTGAAGAATGCAGCCAAGGTGGGGATCTGTGATTATTTCCTTGACGATGGCGTAGCGCCCTTCAGGATCTACGTTCGTGATGCGGTAACCCAAGGCATGATCGGAAAGACGCTCACATTTTGATTTGAGATTACGTTTTTCGTCATGAAAGAAGGTCTTCCCATCAGTGATGAGAAACTGAAGGTCTCGGATCTGCGGGTGATCCACCGTCGGATAATAGACTTCGGTGATGATACCGTTCCACAAGGTGAACCAGATTCGGCTAGAAGCCGAGTAAGCCGTTCCCACCCCATCTTTATCCCCATGGGTCCATCTTGGTTCGATGCCAGGCCATCCGAATGCTGGATTGTTAGGTTTTGGTTTCATGTCGCTCTCTCACGCGCACGGCAGCGTTCCAGATACTGGTCACTGTTATCCTCGTCGAGCACGGAGCAGTCTTCTTTCTTGATCAGCATCACAGCATCGCTCGCTGACTTCATTTTGTCGCTACAAGCGTTTTTCCTGCGAGCGGCTTGGGGTTGTGCCAGCCGCCGTCACCCGCAATGATGCGGTCTGCCTCCATCGGGCCCCAGGTATTTGGCTCGTACTCGTGAACCGGCGTCGCGTTTCCCAAGATCGGATCGACAACTGTCCAGGCAGCTTCCACTCCGTCCTCGCGGACGAATAGCATCGGGTCACCCCGAAGAGCGTCTCCAAGCAGGCGCTCGTAAGGCGTCATCTCATCGGCCTGGGTCTGCCGCAGGACAAGTTCGACTCGCTCGCCAGCCATCGCTTCCCCGGGCAACTTCGCCCGCGCGCCCAACGAGATGGAGACATCGGGGCTGAGACGAAACCGAAAATAATCCGCGTCATCCTGCGTAATAATGTCGAAGACTGCCTGGGGAGGGCGCTTGAGTTCAACGAATACTTCGGTTGCCGTGACAGGAAGTTGCTTGCCGGCGCGGATATAAAACGGCACTCCCGCCCATCGCCACGTGTCAACGTACAACTTGACCGCGGCGAAAGTCTCTACCTGTGAATCGGGAGCAACTCCTTTCTCATTGCGGTAGCCGCGGAACTGGCCGCGGACGACATCCGCCGGAGAAAGCGGCCGCATGGCTCGAAAAGACCGCTGCTTCTCATATCGCAAGGCGTCCAGCTCTCGGCCGATCGGTGCCTCCATCGTGAGAAGGGCCACGACCTCTAACATGTGGTTTTGAACGACGTCACGGATCGTACCCAGCTCTTCATACAGGGCTCCTCGCCCGCGCATGCCGAAGTTTTCGGCCATGGTGACCTGTACGCTCTGCACATAGTTGCTATTCCAAATCGGCTCGAGGAATGAATTGGCAAAGCGGAAATACAACAGATTTTGGACCGGCTCCTTGCCAAGGTAATGGTCGATCCGAAAAATCGCTGATTCTGGAAAAGACTTAAGGAGCGTTTTATTGAGGGCTTGCGCCGAGGAAAGGTCACGACCGAATGGCTTTTCGACAACCAGCCGAGCTCCCTTGTCGCACTCTGCATTGGCTAGACCTTCAGACACGGTCGCGAATAGGTCGGGAGGTATAGCAAGATAATAGAGAGGGCGAGCGGCAGAGCCAAGGGCCTTTCGTAATTGGCGGAAGGTCTCCGGCGAGCCGTAATCTCCGTTGACATATTGGAGTTTTGCCGAAAGCGTCGCAAACGCGCGCGAATCCACGCCGCCGTGCTTCTCAAGGCTCTCGTGAGCGCGTGCTCGAAGGCCGTCAAGATCCATCGCAGATCTGGCCACCCCGATAATTGGCATATCGAAGTGCCCGCGCCGGATCATCGCTTGAAGCGCGGGAAAAATCTGCTCATATGCTAAATCCCCAGTGGCGCCAAAAAAAACAAATGCATCCGATTCGAGATTCTCCATTTTGAGCCGTCCATTCTCATCCCTAATATCGTTATGGACCATCCAGTTTCTCACGCAAATCCTGCCGCATCGAGCGTGTTCGATCGAACAGGAGAATCGGCTCAGTAGCCCGCAAATTCCTCCGCGTGAATGTCGTCGGCTTTGATTCCTGCTTTGCTCAACATCTCCTGCAAACCATTCACCATGGCGGGCGGTCCGGCAACGTAGTAGATGGGCGACGCCACGCCCTTCAAATGCCTCCCGAGCATCTCTTGATCGATCAAACCGGTTTCACCATCCCAAGGTCGATGCGATTTCTCCATTTCAGTCATGCTGGCAATTAACTTGTACTTTGGATTGGCTTTTTCCAAACTCTGAAGTTCTGCGAGGAAGGGTGCATCCTCTGGCCGCCTGTTGGAATAGAAAAGGACAACCCGGTTCGGCGACTTTTCCTTCGTTGCCCAGTGGACAATACTTCGAAACGGCGTAATGCCAATCCCACCTGCGAGGAAAACGGCCGCTCGCTTAGAGTCATTCTGTAGAGTCAGATCTCCGGATGGTCCTTCGATCTTGACAGCAGTTTCAAACGGCATCGTCTTCAACACCCGTTTGAACGCCGTATCACGCATTCGCGTGGCCACCATCAAAGTTTCTTCGTGAGGGGCGCTTGCGATCGAAAAGCTGCGCACGTTTCCTTCGGCGTCCGACTCCGGAGGATCAAGCAAAGTCATATCGATATACTGGCCCGCTTTAAATGTCCATCCCGATGGCTTTTCGAATTGGAAGGCCATGGTTCCTTCTGCAACTTCCTTACGATCTTTCAGTTTGCACATGAAACAGGGTGATGCCGCAGCCGTGCTCATAACTGATCTCCTTCCGATGTGTGTCTCGATCAATTCCTGTCTTCCTTTTCTTCGGTGAACCGCCGCACCTCGTGAATCAGATCCCAGCCTCCTGGCTGAAATACCGGTGATCTTTCCGGCCGCAGCCACGTGATATCCGTGAGAAAGGCCAATGCGCGAGACTCAGATTTTCGTGGCCTGACAGGGCAATCGTGGACGGGAATGAGGTTTCTTCGTCACCCGCCGTCCAGAGTCGGTCCTCTGATCGCTGCTTCTTTGTAAACTTGAGCCATTCGCTGCCCGGCGTGCAGTGATCGTTACAGTAAAGCCGCTGGCGCGCGCTCAATATCTCAAGTCCGCTTCGCATGAGAAGCGACAGAAGAAGAAAATTGAAGAAGTGCGCCCCCCGTAACCACAATGGATAATCAAGAGGCATCATTCATCACATGCTTAACCTTGGTCTTGCGTTTCTTACGTAATTTCTCTCGAAGGCGAACTGGGAGCGCGCTCCGGCCGCCGCCGCCATTCACGGCAGGGTACGTGATGCGATGACCTTGCACGCTGGCAAAAGCAATGAGCGAATGAACCTGAGAAGCTTTGACGCTCATAATGTCCTCAATGCGAATCCCGCGTACGGTCAGCGCATCGCCGATAAGCGAACGGTGGCAACGCCATGGAACTGCTTCCGCACACATGATTGCGCTCCGCTTCTGCCCGGCCAATTTCATCAATCGGTGCAGGCCCGCTTCAAATTCCGCGGTTTGCATATAATCGGCAAACCCGCGAAATGAGGCATTGCGCCAGCCCATGTTCGGCGAGTCGCGTCGGGCATGGCGCAAGCCCCCCAGCTTTCGCAAATGCACGTAGCCGATCCTTGCGGCTCGCAGCATTTTCGAAAGGATCTCCCGGTTGAACTGAGGGTTGTGTCGCGAGCGTGGAATACTCCGAACATCGATGACTCGCTTGACGCCGTGCGCCCGTAGTATTTCGAGAAAATCCTTCCATGTGCGGTTCGAGTGTCCAATCGTCAAAACAACGAGCATTTCTTTCGCTCCCATTCGAGAGCCTCTCGACCTCGTACGTGCCCCCGCAGGTGACGCGCGAGATTTCAATCACGACGATTTCTAGCAGCCAACTTCCGGCTCCTCTTCGCCTCCGCAATCTTAGATTCCAGCGGCCACGAGAGCGTGAGCAGAAAGGCACTGTCCTCGATTGCCTCCACATCATGAGGCACACATTGATCCAGAGCGAGAAGGTGCCCGGCAGGGAGATCCACTACCCCCTCAGGCAAATGGAGCCGCATGTGCCCGTTAAGCGTGTGCACCGAGATTCTGCCTGCTGCCGCGTGCTCATGCATGCGCGTATTCGCTTTCATAGCAATGAGCACAATGCGCAGATCTGGATACTTTACGAGCGTCTTCGAATTTCGACCAGCGGGGTGCAACCATGATTCATCCTGATGCAGTTGGTCGAGTTCACCGGTTAGATTAAATTGGAGCACTAATCCGCTCAGCGTCCCTTCAATTGACTCGTGTCCGACGGGACGCGGCGGCGATACTTTCCTCTTCGGTGGTGCCATGGTGGATCACCTTTGTGTTCATCCCAATCAGCTGCCTCGATTGCGCGAGATCGCCCCCCAATATTAGAAGGTCTCTGCACGAGCAATCGATGCCCGGCGTCTTTTCCACAGGCTCGTGCTCGATATTTCGGCACTTGCTCGAGGTTGTCACATACGAACAAGCGAGCTGCGCAGCAGCTCGGCTCCTGCGGTCGTCCTTCCTTTTCTCCTGGCCTCGGATCAACGCCCGGTGATCCAAATCGATATCTTAGACACTGTAAAAAAGCGCTACCGTGCAAAAAGGAACACATCTCAAGGTGGGCCAAAGCTCCTCACGTCGCTGGCGTGTACGGCTAATTCAGCAGTTTCCGTGACCGATCCCTATATTTGTTCATAATTCTTTATATTCTGTAGTTACTATGATTGGGCTGATAGGAAGAGACGCCAGTGTGAGACAGTTCAGGATGGTCGTTGAAATCGGAAATCGTTTAGAATCATTCTAGCGCCCGTAGCTCAGTTGGATAGAGCGTCTGCCTTCTAAGCAGAGGGTCGCCAGTTCGAGTCTGGCCGGGCGCGCCATTTCACTTCTGAACATCCTCGGATTAACGTGTTGCCGAGTTCTTGCAATTGCGCGACAAAGACACCAGCGTAGAGCGTCTCAGCTGATAAGAGGTCTTATGGCGGACAACACGGGCATACTTGACCGTAACAAGGCAACGACGGGGCAAGGCGGTTGAGTCAGCGGCGGGGCGGAGTTTGTGGCATGCAAGGTGATCAAGGCGGTCACGTTCCTAGACGCGATCTCAAGCCATCCTCTGCGAACTTGTCTTAGACGGCGCGGTCTCAGTCATGAATAGCGCCGCCACCAAAACCAAGAGAGCGCCGGCGCTGGCAATCCAAAGCGGCGCGGCAAGTCCGTAACGATTCGCGGCGGCCCCCGCGAGCGCGGGAGCCATCGCACCGCCGAAAATTTCTCCGACGAGTGTCGCCAGCCCGATGGCTGTGGCAGCAAACTTTACCGGCACGCTTTCCGTCGGGATCAGCACTAGGACTAGCGCTGCGATGCCCTGCCCTCCGTTGGCAATAAATCCAGCCGCCGCCATCAGCCATGGATGGGCAATCAGAAAGGGCACTTGATAGATCAGCGGCGCGCTGATGGAAAGAAGTGCGATGAAGATCAGTGCCGGTTTGCGCCCGGCGCTGTCGGAAATCCATGGAAAAATCCACCCTCCCCAAAAAGCGCCCAACCCACCTGCGCCGATGATCAAGCCCGCCAGGGTGGCTGTGTGATGAGAAACTTCCGTGATGTACAGCGGCGCGAACACGTTCATGGCAAACAACCAGGTCATGAATCCCGCCGCACCCAAACAACAAAGCAACATATTCCGGTATCGAAGGAGCGACAAATAATCCTTGAGGGACGGCTTACCATGGTGATGAGCGGCGGCCTCTGCCTCTCCTGGTTCTCTCACAAATCTCCAAATCAGGATGCCAAGAATTATCCCGGGTATTGCGGTAGCGAAAAACGCCTCGCGCCAGCCAAAACGCGCGGCAATCTGGGTCGTCAAGACCGGCGCCAGCCCCAGCCCCACCAGAGACGCGGCACTAACAACGATGCCGATGTTTCGCCCACGATTCTTCGGCTCGGAGGTCGCTTCAATCATCGACGTCATCGTCGGCCACGTCGGCCCTTCGGCAGTTCCCAACAATGTCCGAATAAAAAGCAGCTCCCCGAAAGACCTTGCAACTCCGGAGAGCCAGGAGAAAACGGAGAAGAGAAAGACCGCCGGTATCAATACTGGGCGGCGGCCAATCCGATCGGAAATGGCTCCAAAAACCAAACCGGATACAGCCCATGCGAGCGCCAGAGCCGACGCCAGCAGCCCTACTTGCGCGTGGCTTAAATGGAGATCAGGGGCAATGAACGGCGCCAGGTACAAAACGCTCATGCGAGAGAGAAACACGCTGCCCCATGTAAAGAAAAAAAGAACGATTAACCCGTTTTGATATCGTTTTGTAAAGGGCACTGTCTTTTCCTCTCGCTGCGACGGTACTCACTTTCACTATCGCAAGTTCGCGCTTCTTCCTGATCTACGAAACACAAAACCACTCCTGCATGCCACGCTTCCCGAGCACGGTTTAATCCATCGGCAATCCCACATAATTTTCAGCGAGCGACACGGCCGCGGCTCGCGAGTTCGTCACGTAATCCAGTTCGGCAACCTGCCGCCGCTGATCGAAATCGTTCTCCTCCGAAAAGCGATGCAGCATCGATGTCATCCACCACGAAAATCGCTGAACCTTCCACACCCGCCGCAAACAAGTCTCCGAATAGCGCTCCAGGAACTGCGTTTTCCCAGTGGCGTAATATTCCCCGAGCGCTCGCGATAGCACGCGAACGTCGGCCGCCGCGAGATTGAGTCCCTTCGCTCCCGTCGGAGGAACGATGTGTGCCGAATCTCCAGCGAGAAAGAGTCTGCCATGCTGCATCGGCTCCGCCACAAAACTCCGCATTCCTGTAATTCCTTTCTGAATCACCGGCCCTTCCATCAGCTTCCAGTCGTCGATCGTCGCCAGACGCGTGCGTAATTCTTGCCAAATTCTTGCGTCCGGCCATTCGGCGATGTTCTCTTCCGGATGACACTGAAGGTAGAGACGCGATATTTCAGGCGAGCGCATGCTGAGCAAGGCGAATCCACGATCATGGTACGCATAGATAAGCTCTTTCGAGGAAGGCGGTGCCTGTGCAAGGATGCCAAGCCACGCAAACGGGTAGATCCGCTCGAAGACCTTTAGCACCCCATTCGGAAGCGAAGACCGGCACACACCGTGAAAGCCGTCGCATCCCGCGATGAAATCGCAGCTCAATTCCTGCCGCGAGCCGTCCCTCAGAAATTGAATTTTCGGTTTCGTTCCATCAAATTCGCTTACGGCGACGCCCTCGGTCTCAAAGATAAGTTGCCCCTTCGCGGCAATACGCGCCTCGATGAGGTCCTTCAGCACTTCGTGTTGCGCGTAAACCGTCACCGACTTACCGCCGGTGAGTTCGTGAAAGTCGATTCGGTGCCGCCTGCGTCCGAATTGCAATTCGATTCCTTGATGTACAAGCCCTTGGCGCATTATTCGCGCGCCGACGCCTGTTTCGTTCAACAGGTCCACGGTGCCCTGCTCCAGGATGCCCGCACGCACACGCTCCTCGACATACTGGCGGCTCCGCGCCTCCAGAACGACCGATTCTATTCCCTGCAAATGCAAAAGGTGGGAAAGCAGCAACCCGGCCGGACCAGCCCCGACAATTCCGACTTGAGTTTTCACGAAGAGTCGCCTTCAACGCAGCAGGATTTTATGCGGCGATTCACGCCTGGCGCTCGGAGATTACTTCCAGGGCGATGTGAAATGCGGAATTCGCGGCGGGCAATCCGCAATAAAGCGCCGCTTGCAGCAGCACTTCCTGAATCTGTTCCCGCGTTACTCCGATATTCAACGCCGCCCGCAAATGCATGCGCAGTTCGTCCGGCCGGTTCAGCGCGACCATCATGGCCAGCGTCAGCATGCTCCGCGTTTCCTTGGGCAGGCCGGGCCTGCTCCAGATTTCTCCCCACGCGTAGCGCGTGATGAATTCCTGAAACGCGTCCGTGAACTCATTGCGGTTTTTCAACGTCGCATCCACATGCGCATCCCCCAGCACGGCGCGGCGAGTCTTCATTCCTTGTTCATAGCGCTTGTGTTCCTCCATCGGAAACCCTCCTCGGACGTTAAGAAACGCGTTCACTTCACCGCCAAAGCGAACAATATCTTCTGACTTCGGCCTTGAAAACTCAAAGCCGCACGCTGCGCCTATCGTCCTCCTACTCGTCGTGAGCGGTCAGTCCGTCGCCGGGCAGATGCGCGCCGAGGCTTCTCGGTGGCCAATCGCAGGGCCCTTCTGAGCAGATCTCGCACCGCGTCCGAGTTTGCCCGCGAGAGTCGCACCAAGATCCACGGATAATTTCGGTAATGATCGGTGATGTAATAAGTCTCTGGCTCCGCTGCCAGCATCTCCTCACGCTCTTCGAACGTCGTGCCCACAACGAGCGAATCTCCATCCTCACGAAGTCGCGCCAGCAACTTGCCGCCGGTCTTGAACGCCGCCGTTCCATACGACATGCCTTCCTCAACGTTCTCGAGCGACAACGCAATCTTGCGAACATCCTTAAACGTAAGCGGCATCGTAGGTCCCATCGCTGCCCTGAAATTGCCTAACGCTGGCATCCTCGGTGAGAAATCACAGAATCACTCTAAAGCCACCCAGTATAGGCTCCTTCGCACAATTCATCTGCGGTGCTATTTCTACGGAAGGAAACCCACTTTGTGGCACGCCGTCAGCCTGCCTCGTACGCAACGTCTGAGTAGGGTGGAGCGAAACACTGGCAGCTCGCTCCACCCGGCCAGAGTCTCTAGAAGGAATACTTCAATGAGAACTGCAGTTGCCGCGGGTTAAACATCGTTCGTGGTCCGCCAAACAAAGCATTCGGGGTCGGTGGTCCGGCCGCCGGGCATCCGGCGACCGCGCCTTGCTGAATAGCGATAGACCCCGCGTCCTTGTAATGGACCGGTATTGGTCCATTGCAGAAGTTATAGGTTCCGTATACGGAAGACACTTCATTAACGTTCGCCCGGTTCAGAGCGTTGAAGGCATCCACGGCCAGATCAATCCGCTGATGCTCGCGGAACTTGATGAAACGTGTCACGCGAAGATCCCAAGCGATAAGCGAATCTCCCCAGTAGGTATTCCGCGCGGCATCGCCCACACGGTCTGTCACAGGATTCGTGTCTCCATTGGCATCGAATCCCACAAACATTGTGAACGGTCTTCCAGACTGGGCGGTTATGATACTGCTGAGTTCGAAATCCCTGGCAAACGACTTCTGCGGCGCGTCCGCCGTGAAGTTGGCGATGAACCGGCGCCTTATGTCCTGATTCGAGTTAGCGCGCTCCAGCGACCGATTGTAAAGGTCCTGTGGTGTGCTGACAAAGGTTGTGAACGTCCCGTCGTCCAGCGTCTTTGAAAACGTGAAGTTCGCGCTCAGCCGGAAATAGTCGCTGAGGCGTTGATTCGCTGAGATGGTCAACCCGTGGTAGATGCTGTTGCCGCTGTCGTCGGTGTAGTAGAGAAGACCTGCGGGGTAAAGCACTCCATTGTTGTAGTAGTTCTTGCCGGCTGGCCAATCCGGCAGCGGCGTGCCGCCTGCCGGGCACTGATACGGGCCCGTCGCGACACCGCTTACCGGGCAGACGTTCAAGTTCTCTGCACGCACGATCTTGTGGGCGGCAACGAATAGATAGCCAGCGCTCAGCACCAGGCCCTTCCCCACTTCATGATCGATCTCAAGGCTGGCCTGTTCCGAGTAGGGAATCTTGCTGTTGCGATCCACCATCCCATTCCCCACGGTCGTTGGCGCCAAGACATTATTGGGTACCAAATACTGGCCATTGAGGATCATGTCCGCCGCGGTGTTCGCGGGCGTTGGTGCACCGGGCAGACCAAACGGCAATTGATTCAGTGTCCAGGTGGCAGTGTCAGCGCCTTGCCGGATTCCCTGCAACGGATTGGTCACTCCAGGTATTGGCAAACCCGGGATCGTCGCTGGTCTCTGCGGCTGGGTGATGAAAAGGAAAGACAGGTTATAACGGTCGTCGAACAATCCGAATCCAGCGCGAATCACCGTATGATGGTTCGGCGAATAGGCCAGCCCCACGCGCGGCTGGAAGCCCTTGTAGTCCGGGTTGATCTGCTTTTCTAGCCCCTCCTCGAAGTCGTATCTAAGTCCATAGTTGAATGTTAACTTGGGCGTGATTCTCCATTGATCCTGTGCGTAGAAACCATAATAGCTGTGGTTAAGCGTTTCCGAGAAATTCGCCGCCTGGGATGGCAAATAAGCGTTCTGCCAATTCGTTGGGATGGATGGCGAGAAGCTCGGAAATCCTGGCTGGCCAGGAGCAGGCACAGGGCCCGAGCCGATCGGAGCACCCCAGAATACAATCGGCACTCCATTTTCTGGATCTGCCGGGTTGGGCCCCGGAACGGAAGGGAAAGGCGAGGGTGGGGTGTTTAACCCAGGGTTTCCTGTCGGAGGAAGCGCAAGTGGGCACGGACCGTCCGCAAAATCTGAAAGCACAGGTGTTCCCTGACTTCCCGCTGGCTTCGTCGAGTTCACATAGTTCGCGAAATCCACCAGGCAGTTGACGCCTGGTAAAACGATGCGCATCGGAGTGAATCCCGGCCAAATCACGAAATTGCGGATGTAATTCGTGTCCACGCCGAATTTTATCAGATGCGAGCCCTTCACCCAGGCAAGCGAGTCTGTTGCTTGCACGCGGGATTCGTAAATGGCATCCAGCACGCCAAAGTTATGGCCAAACAGCAGCGTATTCGGGATGTCCAGGTTGGGCTGGCCCGTAACTCCCGGAAAGTTGTAGTGCCGCCGCGCCCACTGAACAAGCGCCGTATTCACGACGTTCGGACTCAACTGCGAACTCAGCGAACCCACCAGATCCTGGTCGCGAATGAAGGCATCGTGTCCGCTGCTTGGCGCCCCGATTCCGCCGCCGTCGAGAGTATCGCCGACCAGCAAGTTCAACTCGCGGCCGTCGAAAATGTTGTAACGAAGAGAGAGCCGGTTGGTCGAGTTGATCTGATGATCGATCTTGATCAAGGCGTTATCCGTATCCTTTGTCTTCAGAACGTTCAAATTTTCCGGTGGTAATCCCAGCAGTTCCTTCGCGGAGTCGATCAATGCAAGGTCGCCAAGCATCGTTTGCGGATAGGTTGGCGATTCTCCCCTGCGCTGACCTTCGTAATTCATGAAGAAAAAGGTCTTGTCCTTCTTGATCGGACCTCCGAGAGTCCCCCCAAACTGATTTTGCCGCAGCGCATCCGCTTGGGGCGCAGGCTGCAAGAGTGATCGCGCATCCGTGGCGTTGTTTTGCAGATAGTCGTAAACTGACCCGTGCATATCGTTATCGCCCGATTTCGTGACGATATTCACGATTCCGCCTAGCGCGCGCCCATATTCCGCGCCGAATCCATTGTTTACGACGCGGAACTCGCTCACCGCTTCCTGCGATGGCGTCGAGCGCTGCGACCCCGTCGCGGTATTAATCGTGTCTGCTCCGTCCACCGTTACCGCGTTGCTCAAATCACGCATTCCTCCGAAGGAAATTCGCGTGACTTCAAACTCCGTGATGGTCGATTGCAAACTCGTTCGCCCGGTGGCTACTCCGGGCGTCAGCAGAGCAAAATCCGTGAACAGCCGGCCGCTGATGGGCAGATTCTGGATTTGCTTTGTGTCGATCACTTGACTAATTTCAGTTCGTGTTGGCTCGACGGGCGGTGTTTCCGTTGTAACCACCACTTTTTCCGCGCTCTGCGCCACGCTCACGTTTACATCGATAGTAGCCACTTGGCCCACCGTCAGCACAATTCCCGTCTGGACGGAGCGGGCGAACCCCGCAGCTTCCGTCGTCAATTCGTAAGCCCCAGGAGGAAGGTTTGGGATGACATAAAAGCCGTTGTCATTCGAAACGGCGCTATAAGTCCGATTGGTGCTTACTTCTCGCAACGTGAGCGAGGCCTTGGCGACCGAACCTCCGCTTGCGTCTCGCACCGTTCCGTTCAGCTGTGCGGCGCTCACGCCGCCCTGCGAAAATGTCGGTTTCGCCCAGCTACAGAGAATCACCATCCCAAGTGCGATCCAGAGCCCCAAACTTCGCTTCATGATTCACCCCTCCAACCAACAATTCGAACCCGCAATTATGCCAATCCAAATTCCAAATACACCCCGTTTGCGTGCAGGTCTAATGCTTCAAATCGCCGCTGTCAAGTCTTTAATCGGGCGCTCGTGCGAATATCGCTCAGATTTGTGGAGCTGCCACTTCTTCCCCGTTGTTTTGCGCGTTTTTCCATGGTCACCTCACAATCAGAGAAAGCTCCTGAGCTGCAGCTCTGAGCTGCGGCAGAAATCTGTTCTGTAGATCTTGCATCGAAATGCGTTGTGCGTGAGCTCCGACGTTCAGCGCCGCGACCACTCGGCCGGCGGAATCTCGAATGGGAACCGCCAGTGACCGTAAACCGGACTCCAGTTCCTGATCCACGACGCAGTACCCGTTGCGCTGAACCACTCGCAAAATCTGACGCAGTCTTTCCGCATTCGCCACAGTTCGCTCCGTATGACGTTTAAATTCAACGCGCGCCAGAAATTCGTCGAGCTTCTCCGCCGGCAGTTCGGCAATCAAAATGCGGCCCATGGAAGTACAAAACGCGGGAAGGCGGCTCCCTACACCGAGATCGATCGACATGATGCGCGTTACATTCGCACGAGCTATGTAAATGATTTCGTTCTTATCCAAAGTTGCGATGGAACAGGACTCGTGCAAAATATGGCTCACGCTTTCCAGAATCGGCTGCGCCATCGCAGCCAAAGGCATGGAAGAAATGTACGAATGACCGAGCGCAAGAATGCGCGGGCGCAGGTGAAAATGCCTGCTATCGTCGGTTGCTGCGAAACCGAGTTTCGCAAGCGTATAGAGACAGCGCCGCACCGCCGCGCGCGAAAAGCCCGTCTTCGTACTGATTTGGGAAACGGTGAGTTCATGCTGCCGCTGTGAAAAGGCCTGAATCACTGCCAGCCCGCGAGCCAGCGAAGTCATAAAATTGGGATCACCGCCGTGCGCCTCAATTTGCGCCGACACTATCGAGGAAGACACAGGTGCCCCGTTGGATACAGGTTGGCTTGGGACTTGTAGTTTCGAACCCGCCACGCTGGGCACTTGGAGTTTAGAAGAGCCTCGATTCGGCGCATGTTGGTTCGAACCGTGCGTCCCCGGCGTCTGTTGTTTCGAAGCGGCTCTGCTCGGCAATCGCTGCTTCGAATCAGGCTTGCCCGGCATACATTGTCTGGAACTCGGATCCGAAAATGCAGCAGCCATGGGAATCCTCCCAAATCGAAACCCTCTCACAAACAACTTCGGCGAAAGAGGTTACACGAATTTGACCGATATGCGCACATTACTTCGATAATCGGTATTGCGGGGATTTGCCGGCGTGCCATAAAATGCCCCCCCGCGAGTCAATTCGCGATTGAATGGTCGTCAGGAGGACATCGCATGAACAATATTTCGGGTTACCGGCGACACGACCCCCGAACCCAGCCGCGCCATTTGCATCCTCCTTATGCCTCCTCGCTGAAGCGGGCGCCGTTGCAGGCGTTCGTGCTTCTCCCTCACACGCTTTCCGAAATTACCGGACCGCTCTTCGAAACTGAAATTGCCGATGTAGAAGCGTCCGACTTGACACGGCAGCACTCCGGCGAACCGCTCGGCGAACGCATTGTCGTGAGCGGCCGCGTGCTGGATGAAAACTTGCGGCCCGTGCGGCACACGCTCGTGGAAATCTGGCAAGCGAATGCCGCCGGGCGCTATCTGCATAGCAGAGATCAGCACAATGCTCCGCTCGATCCGAACTTCACCGGCTGCGGCCATGCCGTGACGGATGCCGAAGGCCGCTACCGGTTCGTAACCATCCGTCCCGGCGAATACCCCTGGGGAAACCATCACAACGCGTGGCGGCCGGCGCACATTCATTTCTCGCTGTTCGGTTCGGCCTTTGCCACGCGTCTCGTGACACAAATGTATTTTCCGGGCGATCCGTTGATTCCCTTCGACCCTATCTTCAACTGCACGGACGATGAAATGGCACGCAACCGTCTGATTTCGCAGTTCGATTGGGAAACCACGATACCATCGCAAGCGCTGGGCTACCGTTTCGACATCATACTCAGCGGCCGCGAAAGTACTCCCCTGGAGACTCACACTCATGGAGAAAAACCATGAGCCTTCCTGCAACCACTTCACAGACCGTCGGCCCATTTTTCAGCATCGGTTTCACCTGGCTCTATCGGGACAATTTAGCAGGCCCTGGCATTTCCGGTGAACGCTTGAAATTCGCAGGGCGAATACTCGACGGCGACGGCAAGCCGGTCCCCGATGGAATCGTCGAAATCTGGCAAGCCAATTCAGAGGGGAAATATGCTCATCCAGATGACTTGCAAGAAAAACCCATTCAGCCGGGCTTTACCGGCTATGGCCGCGTTCCCACGGACGACGAAGGGCGATTCCAGTTTGCGACCATCAAGCCGGGGCGCGTTCCAGGGCCGGGCGGAAAACTGCAAGCGCCGCATCTCGCGGTCTCCATTTTCACGCGCGGCCTGTTACGCCGCTTGATTACAAGGATCTATTTTCCGGGCGAGGCGAGCAATGCGGAGGATTTTGCGCTGAATCTGGTCGATCCTGATCGTCGAGAGACTCTAATCGCGAGGAAAGTTGAAGGACGAACGGGAGAGCTGGAGTGGGATGTAAGATTGCAGGGCCTAGGGGAGACGGTTTTCTTCGATGTGTGATGGATTCGAGTCCTGAACAGTGCCCACACGTAGTTTCCACAAGACGAAATACGGTCACGCTCGGAACGTGACGGCTTGCGCAAGAAGGACGTCATCCTCGGAAGGTTGGCTCTGCGCTAAAACGGATATTGACGGCGGCCCGTCTGAATCGTCACCCACTTTACTTCTGTCATTTCGTCGGTGGACCAGCGCCCGCCTTCGCGTCCCATGCCCGAATCCTTCACTCCGCCGAAGGGAACGGTTCCTTCGTCATGGATGGTCGGACCGTTCAGATGGACCATGCCCGCTTCAAGCTCGAGCGCAAAACGCATGGCGAGTTGCAGATTATTCGTTAACACTGCCGACGACAAGCCGTAGGTTGAACTATTGGCGAGCGCAAGGGCGTGATCCGCGTCATTGGCTTTCGTCACCGCGGCGACAGGACCAAACAGTTCATCGCGGAATGCCGCCATCTCCGGCGTCACGTCCGCCACCACCGTGGGATGATAAAAATTTCCTTCGTACTTTCCACCGGTTAGCAGTCGCGCTCCTCCAGCTACCGCCTCCTTGATTTTCTTATCAATCATCGGGCACTGTGAAGACCGTATCAGCGGACCGATCACCGTGTGCGGGTCGCGCGGATCGCCCACCTTCATCGTCTGCGCCTTCGCCGCGAAGCGTTTTAAGAATTCTTCGTAGATTGGCGCCTCGACAATGATGCGCGAACCCGCCATGCAGATTTGTCCTTGATGGATAAAAATCCCAAAACACGCTGTATTGATCGCGTAATCCAAGTCCGCGTCCTTCAAAATAATCAGCGGGCTTTTTCCTCCCATTTCCAGGACACAACGTTTTCCGCGCTTGGCGCACTCGACCGCAATGATTCGTCCCACCGCCGAAGATCCGGTAAACGAGACTAGCTTCACGCGTGGATCGTCAAACAGCACTCTTGCAAGCGTCGGGCCATCGCCGGGAACTACATTGAAGACCCCGGCGGGCACTCCTGCGCGTTCAAAAATTTCCGCGAGCTTCAAGCCTACGAGCGAGGTCTCTTCGGAAGGCTTCAGCACAAACGTATTGCCGCAGGCCAGCGCAAACGCGACTTTCTTCAGCGAAAGCACGACCGGAAAATTAAAAGGAGAAATGCCCGCGACGACGCCAAGTGGCCGGCGGATGGCCATGGAAATCATGCCGGGAACATCGGACGGAAAAACGTCGCCTCGAATACGGCGAGCCTCCCCCGCGATCGAGCGAACCAGGTTTGCCGCAAACGGCACCTCAAAATGAGCTTTGCCAAATGTCGATCCCCCTTCATCGATCAATAGCTCGATCATTTCCTCGGAAGCTCTCTCGAGTTCATCGGCCGCGCGCATCAGGATGCGCTCGCGCTCCGCAGCAAGCGTAACGCCCCACGCGCTTTTCGCCGCATCCGCCGCATCGATCGCCGCGCGCATGTGCTGCTCTTGCGCCATGAAAATGCGCGCGAAGGGCCGCTGGTTTGCAGGATTGACGACGTCGGAAAATGCGGAGCTCGGCGCTTCGATCGTCTTACCGCCGATATAGGGAGTCGAAAACACAGTGCCTCTTTTCTTGCTTCACAATGAGCTAAGTAATGCGCAGCAATTCATCTGGAATCAATTTGAAATCCGGCGCTTATCGCACCAATGCAAAATGGCGTAAGACGGCACGATTTTTCGCTGCGCGCCCGCGAATGTCAAGCGGCGGGCTGTGCTGGTGCGCCATGGATTCCGATTACGCGACTGACCCGGGATTTGCCTCCACTCCCTGCCTCACCCTACGATTTTAATTTTCGGACCGCCAATTATTCTGAAAGCGTAGAATTAAAAGATCGCTATGAATGCCAGAATGAATTACCTAACCGCGATTGCCGTATATTGCTTCGTTTTTCTTTTGTGTACAAATCTGGCAGCGCGGCAGAAGGACGCACGGACTCAGGAAGGCCCCGCCAGGATTCAAGTCACGGTGAACGCGGTGATGGTCCCGGTGGTGGTCCGCGATGCGCAGGGACGCGTAGTGGAAGACCTGAAGAAGGAAGATTTCCAGGTCTTCGACAAGAACAAACTGCAAGTGATCTCCGGATTCACGATTGAGAAACGCGCCGGGCTGGAGAGCGGTGCCAAGGAAGCCGAAGCATCGCCCGCTGCTCCGTCTCCTACGGTCGCACCCCGTTCGTCAATTACGCCTCAGCGCTTCGTCGTTTTCTTGTTCGATGATCTGCACCTGGCGACTGCCGATTTGATGCGAACCCAATTGGTCGCCACAAAGATGCTCGGCGAGTCGCTGACCGATTCGGACATGGCTGCCGTGGTTTCCACCTCCGGGTCGAATAGTGGCTTGACGCACGATCGTGCGACGTTGCAGGAAGCGGTTATGAGGTTGCATGTGCGCGAACTTTACCGGCACGACGTCCATTCCTGCCCGAACATCGATTATTACCAGGCGGACCTAATCCAAAATCAACACAACGAAGAGGCCCTGCAGCTCGCCGAGGCCGATTACGTGACTTGCTCGCATCTTCACGGCGTAACACGCAGCATGCTGGAGAGCATGACGAGATCCGCCGCGGCACAATCTCTGGCGGTTGGTGAACACGATGTTTCGGCAACACTCGACACGGTTGTAGAGTTTGTGCGGAAAATGGGAAAGCTGCCGGGGCAACGGACGCTGATCCTGATCTCGCCGGGATTCCTGACCATTACGCCGGAAGCGATGACTGAGAAATCGCAGGTTCTAGACCTTGCGGCGCAGTCCAATGTGATTATCAGCGCACTGGACGCGCGCGGACTATACACCACACAGATCGACGCCAGCGTGCAAGGCGGATCTTCCTCTTCAACTTTGAAGTATCACAGCGACACGATGAATCTGGACGAGGGCGTCATGTCGGAGTTCGCGGACGGCACCGGTGGAACCTACTTCCACAACAGCAATGATCTGGAAGGTGGATTCAAGAGCCTGACGCAGGCGCCAGATTGCGTGTATTTGCTGGAGTTTTCGCCGAAGAAACTGAAACCGGACGGGACTTTCCATCAGCTCAAGGTGAAGGTGGATCGCAAGAGCGTGAGACTGCAAGCCCGCCAAGGCTACTTTGCGCCGAAGTCAGACAAGGCAGCCGCGCAGTTGGCCGCAGCTATCCTGCAGGCGCCTCCACAATCTCCGGCGCCATCGCCAGCCACGGCAACTCCACAATCTCCCGTAGCGCCGCAAGCCCCAATAGCTTCACAGGCCCGAGTGGTTCCAGAATCAAAAGACGCGGAGAAGAAACCGAAAAGTAAGCTTCTGTTATGGGATCCGCCCAATGTTGATGCGCCCCTCCGTTCTCAAAGTTCATCCCCGCCTTGCCCGCTGTCCCATGTGCTCGAACAATCTGGTGCCCGCGCCGATGGATTGATTACCAGCCTTCAAAACTTTACGGCCCAGGAAAAGATTGAGTACCACTCGCTTGGCAATATGGGCCTTCTCTTGGAGGCCGGCAAAGGAACGTTTGACTACACCGTCGATTTCCAGCAGCGCCTGGGAGGACTTGCCGTCCAAGAAAATCGCACTCCCGAGCGTGGAAGCAGAGCGCTGGCCACCAGCGCCCAGGATGCCGGCCTGCCCGAGATGGCCTTGATCTTTCTTCCGGACTTTCAGAGCGATTATGAAATGAAGTGCGAAGGCGAGGCTGAATGGAACGGCCAAGCCACGTGGGTGATACATTTCCAGCAACGCAAGGATAGGCCAAGCCATACCGCTTCTTTCAGTGTCAAAGGCGTCGCATATCCCGCCAACCTCAAGGGGCGCGCGTGGATAGCCCAGGATTCCAGCCCCGATTCGGGCGAAGTTATGCACCTGGAGACGGGCCTGATGGAAGCGATCCCCGCAGCAAACGTGCTACAGATGTACCTCTCGATCGATTACGCTCCAGTCCAGTTTCGCACGCAAAGCGAAAGAGTCTGGCTGCCGCAGGCTGTCGAGGCTTATGGCAATTTTGGGGATCACCGCACGATTGTCCATCACACCTTCACAGATTTTCTGCTGTTCTCGGTCCGGACCCAACAAGTCATTGAAAAACCCAAGAGTCCCTGACCCCAAAACACACTGCACAGCCGCCGTGCCCGGAAGCTCCTGGTTTTCTCCCATTAGTCTGATCTGCAAGGCTCCCCACCCCCGTGTGTTCGGAATTTCCCGCAGCAGAGGCGCGGAAAATCAGGAGGATGAAGCTGTATCGAAGAACCGCCCTGCGTTTCAGCCCCAGACGCTGCGGGCCGTGTCCACGACAAGCTTCAGCTTCGCCCATTGGCGGTCTTCGGTGATGAGATTTCCTTCGGCGGTGGAAGCGAAACCACATTGTGTACTTAGCGCGAGATTCTCAATGGGTACATAGCGCGACGCTTCCTCGATGCGCTTGGCAAGTTCTTTGGGATCTTCCATGCGCGGGATTTTGGAGCTGATGAGACCGAGGACAACGGTCTTGCCCTTGGGAATGAAACGCAGCGGTTCGAACGTGCCCGAGCGCTCGTCGTCGTACTCCAGAAGAAAGCGGTCCACGTCAAGGGTGCCGAACATTTTTTCGGCAATGGCATCGTAGCCGCCTTCGGCGTACCAATGGCTGCGGTTGTTGCCTCGGCAAAGATGGATTCCGAGAGTCACGCCGGGGCGGCGAGCTGCGCGAAAGCAAGCGTTATCGGCCTTGATGGCTTCGTCTAGGGCGGAATCCGGATCCATGCCGATCTCCTTGCGAATCCACTCGCGCCACTTGGGGTCCATGTAGTAGCTGTAGCGCGGCGCATCGATTTGAATGTATTTCACACCGTCGCTCGACAGCTTGGCCAGATCGCTCTTCATGATGTCAACGACGGCCCACAAGAGTTCTGAGTGAGTTTTGTAGACATTGTCGGTCACGCCGCGCTTGAAGGAAATGGCAGGGAATTGGGTGGCGCTGGGCAATGTCATCTTTATATCGCCCGGACTGTTGGCTTTCGTGAAGGACAATTCGTGGCCAGTCAATGGCCGCACCTGTCGCAGTTTTCTTGTGACGATCCCGCTGACACTGCTGACGGGCGCCGCTCCCGTATCTCCGGCGTTCCAGCTTCGCGCCACCGCATCGCCGAAGTCGAACCCTTCAACGGCGTCCGTGAAGTCGCTCATGAAATTGCGGCGGCGCAATTCGCCGTCCGTGAAAATTTCAAAGCCAAGCTCTTTCTGTTTCGCGAGGACACGCTTGATGTGCTGATCTTCGAGGGCGTGCACCTTCTCCGCGCCTGCGGAGTTGTGCCTCGCCTCCAGCAAATCGGACGGCCTCAAGAGACTGCCAATATGATCGGCGCGGTATGGTGTTGGCATTCAAAATGACCTTTCCCAAGTTTTGTGAAGCGTATGGCGGACTGATTGTCGCAAATTCGGCCGGGCTGCGCCTGAAAAGCTTCGAGGGCTTGGCGGCGCATTTCTTTACGAGAGCCATCTTCATCCTGGCTTGCGCGAGGATAAACCTGTCCTTTTGTCCTGAGATACCGTGAGAAGCAACGATGCGATTGCCGCGGTAAACGATGGGGGCGCCGATGAAGACCAAAGTTTTTTCTACCTCGCCGTACTCGGCGGCGCAGCCCTCACGGCGCTGCACTTTGATTACCTACCGGACACCCGACGAGCGGTCGCAGGTATTTGAAGTGCAGCGGTACATGCCCCAGCGCTGGAGAGCGGCAGGGAGGACAAGCTCGCTGGGTTTTGGGGCCGAGGCACCGACAAGTGTTCTTATTGGGAGCGGTGACATAGTGTTCGCACAGCTACTCACAATATAGAAATGTGTTTCAGGATATGAAACAACACAATTTGCATAGAGGCAAGGTCGTCTTGCAAGAGGACCACGGTTGTCGAGGGCTAGTGGCGTGCTTTTGATTCGGCGAGCGACTGATTCGCGCGGAAAATGACGTACGCGCGAATGGCTTCGGCGTCTTGTTTCGAGAGGTCTCTTGAAAAAGACACCATGCCGAACGATTGGAGCGAGCCGCCGAGGATCACCTCGGTCCACGCCGAGTTTCGCAGCGTGGCCGAATAGCGCAAGTCCGGCAACACGCCGCCGCTCACCGCTACGTCGCCGTGGCAAGTCGAGCAGTAATTCTGGAAGAGTGCTTCTCCCTTTTGCACGGTCGCGGCGCTAGCCTTCGGACGAGGCGGATTCAACTGGGGCTGCGGAACTTGAGGCAGTGGTGGCAGGCTGGCCTTGCCGTTTAATTTGAAAGCAAGTACGCGGCTGATGTTTTGTGTCCTCCCGGATTTCAGCGCGACTTCGCCGCTGGCGAGTGGAAAGACGCCGCCCCAACCAACAACGACTGCCATATATTGCTCTCCATCAACGGTGTAACTGATGGGAGCGGCAACGACCCCGCTCTGCGCGCCGGCAGACCATAGTTTTTCACCCTTATCCGCGCGGTAGGCTTCAAGATTGCCTTGGGCCGTGCCTTCGAACAGGAGATTCCCGGCGGTCGTGAGGATTCCGCCGTTAACGGGGCTCGTGCGGTCCACGCGCCAGATTTCTTTTTGTTGGATGGGATCCCACGCCGACAAATGTCCTTTGATGCTATCGAGGATGCTCTTCTTCACTTCCGGTACTTGCGGCATGCCGCCGGCGACAAAATCGATTGCCGTGTTGAAGGCCAGATTTCTTTCTTGAAAATGTGCCTCCGCCTGGTAAAGAAAGCCGGCCTCCTGCACGGGAATATAGACCAATCCCGTTTGAGGGCTGTAAGACATGGAGTGCCAACTGTGGCCGCCGAGAGGTCCGGGAACAACCGCGGAGGCTTTTACGTCGTTTTCGTAGCGTGCGCTGGCGTTTTCGAGGGGGCGTCCAGTTGCTGGATCGATGGCCGTCGCCCAGGTGACGGTCGTATACGGCTTCGCGGAAATAACCTGTCCCGTGGCGCGATCAAGAACGTAGAAAAAACCGTCCTTAGGAGCTTGAAAAAGAACTCTGCGTGGAGTGCCGCCAATCGTTACGTCGGCGAGGATCATCGGCGCTGCTGCATCGTAGTCCCAGGCATCCCCGGGAACTTCCTGGTAATGCCAAACGTATTCGCCCGTTTGGGGCTTAAGCGCAACGATCGAACATGTGAAAAGATTGTCCTTGCCTTGCGGACTGCGCGCCCGCCGGTCCCAAGGAGTTCCGTTGCCTGTTCCGATGTACAGCAAATCGAGTTCGGGATCATAGACGATTGAGTCCCACACCGTTCCGCCGCCCCCGAGCTTCCACCATTCGCCGCTCCAGGTTTTGGCTGCTTCCTCCATCGCGGCATTCTCAAACGGTTTCGATGGATCACCGGGGACGGTGTAGAAGCGCCACGCCAGTTTGCCGGAGTCCGCATCGTAAGCGGAAACGTAGCCGCGCACGCCCATTTCTGCGCCGCCATTGCCAATCAGCACTTTGCCCTTGACGACGCGCGGCGCGCCGGTAATCGTGTAACGATATTTCGGATCAATCGTGAGAGTTTCCCAAACGGGTTTTCCGTTGGCGGCGTCGAGAGCAACGAGTCTGCCATCCAAGGTGCCGACAAATACTTTCCGGCCCCAAACCGCTACGCCTCGATTGACTACGTCGCAGCACGCGTTCACGCCCCACTCCGGCGGCACTTTCGGATCGTAGGACCAGAGTTTCCCGCCTGTCGCCGCGTTCACGGCAAGAACTTTGCTCCACGCCGTCGAGACGTACATCACCCCGTCGACAACAACGGGCGTGGCTTCCTGTCCACGCTTCACGTCCAAATCTGCGTACCACGCGAGGCCGAGCTGGCCAACATTCTGATCATTGATCTTCTTCAACGGGCTGAAGCGCTGCTCGCTGTAGGTCCGTCCATAACTCATCCAGTTTCCGGGCTCCTGATCCGCATGCAACATCCGAGATTCGTCGACAATCTCGGGTACAACCGCTTGCACAGGTTTTTCCGGGCTTCCCTCATTCGAGTGGCATCCCGCGCTGCCGAGAATCATCAAAGCGATTGCGAAATATCGAAGATTTTTTCCGTCCATGAAAACCCCACGCGGCGCCGGTGCGCCCAGACGCCGGGCACTCGGCACACTTTTCTTAGCTGACTCCCCCGGCTGCTGCGCTCGGCTTACTATATATACTTCATACGTTTGCTTTCCAAGTAAGAAGAGTTCCATCCCTGCGGGAACGCTGTGATGCGCTTGCTCCTCGAAAGAGTCTGTACTAGTTTTGGTGGCGCTTTGCCGGTGTCACGCTTCGAGCAGCACAATCCACGGGTAAACGGAGCCGACAGCAAGTATCGAAAGGGAAAAACGAGACATGTTGACCAAGGTCGTGCGATTCCATGAATTTGGGGGCCCGGAAGTTCTGCGATTCGAATCGCTCGAGGTCGGCGACCCAGGTGCGGGCGAAGTGCGAGTACGCATCGAAGCGATCGGCCTCAACCGCGCCGAAGCGGCTTTTCGCTCCGGCCGGTACATCGAGAAGGCGCAATTGCCGGCGCGCGTGGGTTACGAAGCAGCGGGCATCATTGAAGCAGTAGGCGAGGGCGTCAAAGGTTTTTCTGTCGGAGAGCAGATTTGCGTAATGCCGGCCTTTTCGATGAACCGTTACGGCGTTTATGCGGAGCGCGCCATTGTCCCGGCGTCCGCATTGCTCAAGCGGCCCGCGGGATTGGGAATTAAGGAATCCGCTTCTATCTGGATGCAGTATTTGACAGCGTACGGAGCGCTGATCGACATTTCACAAATTGGCGCGGGCGACGCGGTGATCATTACTGCAGCATCGAGCAGCGTGGGTATTGCGGCTATCCAAATCGTCAACCATGTTGGCGCGATGCCGATTGCTGTCACGCGCACCGCCGCCAAGGAAGCGGCATTGCGTAAAGCTGGCGCGGCTCACGTCGTCATAACGGAGAGGCAGAATCTTGAAGCAGAAGTGTTGCGCATAACGGGAAGCAAAGGAGCGAAGGTTGCGTTCGACCCCATTGGCGGGCCGATTGTTGCCTCTCTTGCCGCTGCGATGGCGCCTGGTGGCTGGCTGATTTTGTACGGCAATCTCAGCGGTCAAGCGCAAAACACGATATTCCCATTCGGCCCGTCCGCCATGAAGGGGTTCTGCATGCGCGGCTATCTCGTATTTGAAATCATCCACGACTCGAAACGATTCGAACGGGCGCGCAACTTTGTCGAAGAAGGCTTGCGCGAAGGTTGGCTGGCGCCGGTCATTGCTAAGACGTTTCCTTTCGACCAGATCGTCGAGGCCCATCGCTACCTGGAAGCGAACGAGCAAATCGGAAAAGTGGTCGTTACGGTTCCATGATCTAGGAGAGAGTCAAATGCGGAAGGACCTGTTTTACGGTGCCGGACAATTTGCTTCTAGGCGGAAGCTGGCGGCGCGCCAAGACCTAGCAGACGGCACGCATTCTCTTTGAAGATGAGGGCGTGCACTTCGGGCCGAAAGCCGGCCAGCTTGAAATCCTCCATCCAGCGGTCTGGCGTGATCAGTGGAAAATCCGTGCCGAAGAGCATCTTGTGCTTCAGCAGAGTGTTGGCGTACTGCACGAGTTGCGGCGCAAAATACTTCGGCGACCAGCCGGAGAGATCGATGTAGACGTTGGGCTTGTGCAAGCAAACGGAAAGCGCTTCGTCCTGCCAGGGCCACGACGGATGCGCGATGACAATTTTCATCTCAGGAAAGTCCGCTGCCACATCGTCCAGATGCATAGGGTTGGAATATTTCAATCGCAGACCGCCGCCGCCGGGCATGCCCGTTCCCACGCCGGAATGGCCACTGTGGAAGATTGCCGGCAGGCCATATTCCGCTATGACTTCGTACATCGGATAGGCCATTCGGTCGTTCGGAAAAAATCCCTGACAAGTCGGATGAAACTTGAAGCCTTTGACGCCGTACTCGATTAGCAACCTGCGCATTTCTCGCACGCCGAGCTTGCCTTTGTGCGGATCAACGCTCGCAAAAGCAATCATAATGTCCGAATTCGCGGCCGCTGCCTCCGCCACCTCTTCGTTGGGAATCCGGCGGTGCCCCATTTCGAATTCGCTGTCCACCGAGAACATGACCAGCCCGATTTTCCGGCTGCGATAGTATTCGATGGTCTCGGCAATTGTGGGAAGCTTCCCCGACTTGAAATACTTTACTTTCGCATCGTCGAATTCCTTGCCGAATTCATCGAACGGCTGGTGGCAAGACACTTCCGCATGCGTATGGACATCGATGGCGATGAGTTCTGCGATATTCATCATTGGCCTTTATAAAGTGAGAGAAGTTCGCACACATCGTGGACGGTGAGATGGGGCCGCTGCCCCGCAGGCAAATCAGCGAAGGAGTCCGCCGCGCCGATACCCGTGTTGACAGCCACGGCGAGCGCGCCGCCGCGCAACGCCATCGGAACTTCCAACGATGGATCATCGCCGACGACCGTCAGTTCCGTCGTTCGAGCGCCGAGCTGCCCTGCCGCGCAACGCAAGGCTTCCAGCGCGGGCTTGCCCACGACATGAATCCGCGCGCCGGTGAGGTCCTTGATCATCGCCGAGATTGCGCGCGAGGTTCCAAGTGCCTTGCCATGAGCGGTCGCAAAAAAGAGCGACTGCGAACAACTGTAAACCTTCGCGCCATTCCAGACGGCGTGACATGCTGCCTCCAGCGCGCTAAAAGTGAATTCGCGGAACCATCCGATCAACACGGCATCCGCTTCCGGCTTGCCCTGTGGCGTTACAGTCTCCATCCCAGCATCCCGCAGAGGTTTTTCCAGCCCCTCGCCGCCTAGCGTTAGAATCCGGCGGTAGCCCCTGCGCCGGAAGAGGCCGGCGGCGCTGCTCACCGGCGTCATCACTCCGTTGTCTGGCAATAAAAATCCGACGCTGCGCAGCATTTCAACATATTGTTGGGGCGTCCGTGCAGTGCCATTGGTGAACAAAACGAATGGCACGCCGCGCTCGGAAAGCAAATTCGTGATTTCGAGGGCCCCAGGCAGCGGGTTTAGACCATGGTTCGTCTTATCGCCTAGAACCAGCGTGCCGTCCATGTCGAATACGAAGGCCCGCGAGCCCCGTAGCCGCTCGATCGCGGCGGCGGAATGCGCGGGAGCGGCAGTCATCGCCGATTCCTCAGGCATGGGCCGCCTCGCGTACATGGGACCTGTGCAATGCAAGTCGAAAATCCGGCTTTTCGATGACGACGTCCGAAGCCGCAGGACGCCCGCGCAGTTCGCGCAACAACTTATAAATTGGCTGTAAGTCCGGATTGTAATGCCGCCGTGCCGGACCAGCCGCAAGCATTGCATCCACTTCTTCGGCCGGCATACTCGCTCGCAACAGAAATTCATCATCCGATATTCCGGGCTTGAACCGTTTGCGTAATTCTTGCGGCGGTAATGGTGGAGGCTCGGCGGCCAGCTCCTTAGCTCGCGGGCGCGACAGGATGCGGTCCTTCACGTTCGCATCGACTGGCACGGTGGGACGCCCAAATTTTCCGAGCACATAGCGAATCACCTGGTCGGAAACGTTTCCGTAACGCTCGTCACCGATGATGTTGTAGAGCGCCTGCGTGCAAACTATCTGCGGGAACGGCGTCACCATGATCGGATAGCCAAGCTCCGCCCGAACCTGAACGACCTCGCGCATCACGTCGGCAAACCTTTTTTCGAGCCCGAGCTCGGCAAGCTGTCGTCGCGTTGTGGTCATGACTCCACCCGCAACTTGGTGTCGCAGAAACGAGGCGTCATATTCCTGTGGCGTGCCTGACGGCCAGCTTTCCGCTTCTGCCAATCGTGAAAAATAATCGGCCACCATTGCCAAGGCGCGATCGTCGATGTTCACGGCATGGCCAAGTTCGCGCAGGTTCGCAACGATACGCTGCGCATTCGGCAACGATGATCCATTGGCGAGCGGCCCGCAAGCAACGTGGAGTACGTCCACGCTTAGCTCCGCCGCAGCCATATAACTGAGGGGCGAGAGCCCAATTGTACAGTGCGAATGCAGTTCCAACGGCATGTGGCCCAACTGTGCGCGAACCGCAGGGATTAGAGTCCGCGCGCGGTCCGGCGTCAGCAGCCCTGCCGGGTCCTTTATATATGCGCGATCCACGTGGGGTGACCTCGACACTTGCGCGGCAAGCTTTGCGTAGAATGCGTCGTCGTGTACATCGCTGATCGTGTAAGTCAGTGCGGCGATAATTTCAACCGCTCCCGCCTTCCGGATCATCCTCGCCGATTCGAGCAATGCCTCGGCATCGTGCATCGGGTCCAGCACGACAAATCGCGATGTGCCGTTGGCCACCAGCCGGTCGTATACCAGTTGCATGAAATCCGCGTTCTGGGCCTCCCAGGAGATGAAGCGCAGTCCCGTTCCTATAAATTGCAGCAGAGTGGCCGGCATGGCCGCGTGGGTCATTCGAATGCGTTCCCATGGATTTTCCCTGTGCGTGCGGACAGCCACGCCCATGTGCGTGCTCGAGGTGAAGTCCAGCGCGCGGAATCCCACGCGGTCCATGACGGGCGCGATCTCAAGAATTTGAGGCGTAGTAAAGCCCATCGCGCCCCACAAGCTCTGATTGCCGTCGCGAATCGAAACATCGAGGAGTTGTATGTCCGCCATTTCAGTTCCTGGCACAAACCTGGGCAGTGGTCGCCGTTTTCACGCCGCGTCCATATTTCTATTTTTTAGAAATCGCTCCAAAAAAGCAGTATTCACGCCGCCGCGAACAAATTCTTCGTTGCAAATCAACTCAGCTTGCATCGATACATTCGTGGCAACTCCCATGATTTCGAAATTCGAAAGCGCACGACGCATTCTTTCAATCGCATCCGCGCGGTCTGCACCATGCGCGATAAGCTTTGCCAACAGCGAATCATAATAAGGTGGAACCATCGCTCCCGCCTGGATGTGCGTGTCTACGCGGATTCCCTGCCCTGCGGGAAAAACAGCTCGCGTTACCCTGCCGGGGCTTGGGCGAAAATCGTGGCTCCAGTCTTCCGCATTAATCCGGCATTCGATGGCATGGCCGCTAAACTTGATGTCCTTCTGTTTCCATCGCAGCCTGCGGCCTTCCGCAACCGCGATCTGCTCCTCCACCAAATCCAGTGTGCAAATCGCTTCCGTGACCGGGTGTTCTACCTGGATACGCGCGTTCATTTCCAGAAAGTAAAACACGCCGTTTTCAAAGTCGGCGAGGAATTCAACGGTGCCCACACCTCTGTATTTCAGATGTTTCGCGAATGCGACTGCTGCGTGTTGCATTTCTTCCAAAAACGTTTCGCGGGTGTTTGGCGCAGGCGCCTCTTCCACAAGTTTTTGGTAACGCCGCTGGATCGAGCAATCGCGCGTCCCTAGATGGATAACGTCTTCGCCATCGCCAAGGATCTGCACTTCTATATGGCGGCCTTGCGCGATGTACCGCTCGATGTATAAACGGGGATCGCCAAAACTCGCTTGCGCTTCCGCTGTCGCCGTTTCCATCATCGCACTGAGATGACGGGCATCGGTTACTCGTTTAATGCCTCGGCCACCGCCGCCGCCCACCGTCTTAATCAGGATCGGCCAGCCGATTTGATCCGCAAGCCGCTGCGCCTCGTCGAAATTTCGAATCTTGCCACCGGGGACGCTAGCCAGTCCTGCCGCACCGGCGTGCGCGCGGGCCTTGAGTTTGTCGCCCGCAGCGTCGAGCTGCTCGACGGTGGGACCGATGAAAATGATCCCCGCATGATTGCAAGCATCTGCGAATTCCTGATTTTCTGATAGAAAGCCGTAGCCCGGGTGAATCGCATCTGCCCTGCTGGCAACCGCGGCGGCAACGACCGCGGCGATGTTTAGATAGCTCGCCGAGGAACTTGCAGGGCCGATGCAAATCGTACGATCCGACAAGCGCGCCCCCATGGAATCCATATCCGCTTCGGAGGCCGCCAGCACAGTTTCAATCCCGAGGAGCTGGCATGTTCGAATCACGCGCACGGCGATCTCGCCGCGATTGGCGATCAGAATGCGCCGCAGGGTCATGCGGCTTCCGTCTTGATGCGCATCAGTACGGCACTCTTTTCTGCGAACTTGGCGTTTTCGAGGCAAATCTCGACGATTTCGCCCCGCGCTTGCGCGTGGACTGCATTCATCAGCTTCATCGTCTCGATGATCCCGACCACGGTGTTTTCTTCAACGTAGCTGCCGATTTCGACGAAGGGCGGCGCGCCTGGCCTTGCCGCGCGATAAAATGTGCCGGGCAGATGCGCCCGAATCTCGGCCCACCCCGCGTTCATGCAAAACTGAAGGATTTGTCGCTGCCCCCGCAGACGCGGCAGCCTCAGAGATGTTTGCAACGGGCAAGGTCGCTGGCACATTCGGCGCCGAAATAATTTGCATCTCCTGCGACCAGTCCCCACTTTCCTTGTTGCGGCGAAGCGTCAGCTTGAAGCGCTCGGTTTCGAGATGCAGTTCGTCAAACTTCGTCGCGTCGAGCAGTTCCAGAATCCCCTGCACATCCTCGTTGGTTAACTTCATTTTCTCGCGGCTCCGCCGCCGAGCAGTGAGAATACGTGATCGAAGGGCTTTCTTTTGGGAGCAGCCACCGGGGCCGCGTCCTTGCCAGCCCACACCGTTTCAGGACGGCTCTGGAGCAGAAAAACATTTTCGCCCGCCGCAAGTTCCCGCGCGATGGCCCACTCGATGTCTTGCGGGCAACCGTAGTGGCGTTCCACCCGCTTTGCTATATCCACCAGCGTGTGGAGTTCATCGTTGCTGATGCACGCGCCGCCTTGCTGATGGGGAGGAACTTCTTCATCAATCACACCGGCGCCTGAAGCGTTGGGCCGGTGCTGCCGCATCTTGGTCGAGACGGTACAACTGATGATCTCGCCGGTGATTTTTCCGACGACGTATTTGTCCGGCGTCACCTCCCCGCTGACGATCGCCGATCCCAAACCCCAACTCGCTTCCACCGCAACAACTGAACGGTCCCCAGTGTTCGGGCTGCGGGTAAACATCACCCCGGAGCAACGCGAATCAATCATGCGCTGGATTACCACTGCCATCGCCAGTCCCTGCTCAGGCAGCTTCAATCGGCGCCGATACATTACCGACTCCACGGCATACAAGCTCGCCCAGCATTTCCGCACGTGCTCGATCACTGAATCCACGCCGCGCACCCAGAGGTACGTGTCCTGCAATCCCGCGAAACTTGCATCGGGGCTGTCTTCGCTGGTTGCGCTCGACCGAACGGCGACAGCCTCGGCTGTTAGCGCGCCAGTGGTCTGCCCATTAGGCGCTTCACGCGGCTCACCTCGGAGTCCACCATGCAGTTCTTGATAATGATCGGCAATTTTCTCTCGCAGGTCCTCGGGAAGAGTCGCGCCTTCGAACCGTGCACGTACTTCAGCTCCGACGCGTGTGCAACCCGCATGATCGTCCCCCGCCAATTGTTCGATTTCGCGGCGGATCGATCCCGCAGGGTCAATGGCTGTTAA
Source organism: uncultured Acidobacteriota bacterium (assembly GCA_963718945.1). Taxonomy (GTDB): domain Bacteria; phylum Acidobacteriota; class Terriglobia; order Acidiferrales; family UBA7541; genus Acidiferrum. The sequence continues at coordinate 57,934 of CAVRAJ010000012.1, forward strand.
GAATCGCTCAAACGCCGAAGTGGTGACAACGCATCCGGGTGGCACGCGCATTCCCGCGCGCGCGAGTTCGCCGAGGCTTGCTCCCTTGCCGCCGACAGTCGCCCGATCGCCAATGCCGATCTCGTCGAAGCGGCTGATGAGTTTGAAATTCGTCAAGGCCGTTGACCGTTCAATCCAGGATCCACACAATCCCGCGATTGCCATCCACACGAATCCGTTGCCCCGTTTTGATGCGCTGCGTTGCTTGCCCGGTGCCGACCACCGCGGGCAGCCCATACTCGCGTGCCACAATGGCCGCGTGCGACATCGTGCCTCCAATGTCGGAAACCGCCGCCTTGATCTTTCCGAACACCGGGCCCCAGCTCGGCGCCGTCACGGGACAGACTAAAATCTCGCCGTCGCGAATCTGTCCGATATCGTTCACGTTTCTCAGCACCCGCGCAATACCTTCCACAACACCCGGCGAAGCGGCAAAGCCCGCAATCTCTTTTTCGTGCCCTGCTTCCGCTGTCGTGGACCAGGATTCCAGCGTTTCCGAAGTAATGCCCCAAAGCATCTGCAACGCCGGATCATTGATTTGCTCGGGGATCGGACCCAGGGCCGGCGGCGGATTCCATTCTTTCAGCTTTTCAATGATGCGCTTGCGCTCTTCCACTATCGGCCGCCAGTGCGCGGCGCCCAGCGGTTTGCCGCCGCCGGCCCACGCAAGGCTCACGTCAGCCAGCGCATTTTCGATTTCCACATATTGCAGATGGAAAACGTCCCCTGCATCGGCCAGCACGCCGTTGTCAACCAGGAGCGAGCCGAATTCGCGCACCTTTTTAAAGAAAAGAGTTGTGAACCAATGCTCGCAATAAAATTTGTGATTTTCCACGAAGGGAAAAACAAGATGGCACAGTCCAAGCATCTGGTCGAATGCCTGGCGCTCTTCTTCGTTCCTTAGCAACTCTCGGTACTCGGCAATAATCCGTCCGCGTTCCTCCTTCAATCTTTCCGTGGGCCGCTCCAACGACTCGCCCCGCCGGAGCTGTTCCACATAGCGCGGCAAGGCTGCGAACGGCACGGAAAGATCATCATTCCAGCTCAAATGATGGTGATAAAAGCCGTCTCCCGTCAACATGTGGAACCACGGCTCGCGCGATTTGTCGAGTTCATCGAGCCAGCGCCGCCCTGCCTCGCCGCGGCCACGCATCTCCGCAAGTACTTTCTCCGCACCGCCATCGCTCGTGAACGGATCGTCAACGCCATACTCAATCGCAAGTTTCGCCAGCCGCTTAAGCTCATCGTCCGGCCGGAACATCAGCACCTCAATGCCGGCCACCATGCGCGCCACTGTCTGATCCGCGGTCTCAGGAAAAGCCCTCTTGCAAAAATCGAAAAATACCATGTATGCGCCATAGCCGAGCATCAACATTTCAAAGTGGTGATGCCACATTTTCGAGAACAGTTCTGTCACGCGGTGAAAATTCTCGCGAATGTAGTGATTTTGTCCCAGCCCCTTGGCCTTCGTCACGACTTCCTCGTCATCGAATTCCGGCAACTTCGGCACTCTGATGGCTTCGAGTTCGTGAATCAAATTCTCTAGCCGCACCTTCCACTCGCGGAACAATCGCTCCCAATTCTCGTAATAATATCCGGCGCGTTCCTGAAAAATCGCAAGCCGCCGCTGAATCTCTTCCGGATCGGTGACCGGGTTCGCCGTAATGTAAATGCGTCCGTTGACGATGCGGTGTTCGATGCCCATCGTCGTTGGAAACACAAAAACGCGCGTGGTGAACGCGCCGAGCGCCTCGTAAGGAATCTCGGCGGTGAGCGCATCGAACGCCGGCATCGGTTCGGGAAAATGCATCGCGTTGTAAAACCAGAATCGCTGATCGTCTTCCGGCTGAAACCGCGTGTAGTACGGATACATCGACTGCCAGCCTTCGGCACCCGGCACATTGGCAATCTGCGAAGGCAGCGTAAAGCTGCGTGTCTTGCCGTCAGCGCCCATTGGTTTTCTCCAAATTCTGCGCTCTCCCACCGCTGCCCGCAATCGTCGGGGTTCCGGCCAGCGAATAATTTGTCTGCGCCTTCGCGTAATTCACAAAGAAATCGAGCGACTCGGGATTCGCCATGGCGTTGCGATTGGCGGCCTGCTCGGAGGGCACGCCCAGCAGGATCTTGCGCACCGGCACTTCCATTTTTTTGCGCGTGAGCGTCATCGGAATTTCCGGCACTTGGATGACGCGGTCCGGAACGTGCCGCGGCGTGTATTCGTGCCGGAGCCGCTCGCAGATTTTGCGTTCGAGCGCGGCATTCAATCCAAGGCCGTCGGTAAGCTTCACGAACAGCGGCATGAAAAACTTTCCACCGGGCAAGTCGAGGTTAACAACAAGTGCATCTTCAACTTCTCCGAGCTGCGCTAGTGCCCGGTAGATCTCCGCCGTTCCGATGCGCACGCCTTGGCGGTTCAGCGTGGCGTCCGACCTTCCCGGCACGAAGCAGCCGCCGCGCCGGTTAACGCGGAAAAAATCGCCGTGACGCCAGATGCCTGGATAAACGTCGAAATAGGACTCCCGGTAGCGCGAACCATCCTTGTCATTCCAAAAATAGATTGGCATCGACGGCATCGGCTCCGTCAGCACCAACTCTCCCACCTCGTCAACCACGCTCTCGCCCTTCTCGTTGAAAGCATACGCCGCCACTCCCAGCGAGCGCGCCTGGATCTCCCCGGCGTAGACAGGCTGCGTCGGCACGCCGCCAATAAAACCTGTACAGCAATCCGTCCCGCCGCTGCCCGTCGCGACCCAGACGTCTTCTTTCACGTTTTTGTAAAACCACCTTGTGCATTCCGGAGATACTGGTGAGCCCGCCGGCATGATCGCCCGCAGATGTGACAAATCAAATCTTTCGCGCGGCACGATCCCGGCCCTGGCCATCACGTCGACATAAGCCGGGCTCGCGCCAAAAAAGCTCACTCGAGAATCCTGTGCAACCTTCCATAGCACATCCGGCGTCGGGTAAGCGGGATTCCCGTCGTACAGCACCGGGCACACGCCGCTCAATGGCATGCTGGCGAGGAAGTTCCACATCATCCATCCCGTGGTCGTGAAGAAAAACGCCCGTTCCCCCGCCCGATAATCCGTGTGAAAGTGTTGCAGCTTCAATTGCTCCAGAAGAATGCCGCCGTGGCTCTGCGCGATTGCTTTCGGCAGTCCCGTGGTGCCTGAAGAAAATAGCACCCAAAGCGGGTGGCCAAACGGAACCTGCTCGAATTCGAATTCCTCTTGCGAAACTACGGCATCCTTCAGCAGTTCGCTCCACTCTAAAGAGCCCTCGCGCGGGCCCTTGTGATCCTCGCTATTCAAATAGGGCAAGTGCACGACTTGCTCGAGGCCCTCCAATGCCGCGATAATTGTGGCGAGTTCTCCTTTTCGATCGAATGCCTTTCCCCCATAACGGTAGCCGTCCACGCAAAAAAATACTTTCGGCGAGAGTTGCTGGATTCGGTCAATCACGCCGCGCGAACCGAAATCGGGCGAACAGCATGCCCAAATCGCGCCAATCGCGGCTGTCGCCAGCATCGCGATCATTGTTTGCGGAATATTCGGCATATAGGCAACAACTCGGTCGCCCGGCTGCACGCCCAATTCACGCAGCCGGGTCGCCAGGATGCGCACTTGGCCGGCAAAGCTTTCCCACGAAACGCCCGTCAGCGGCGCTGTCTCGCTCATAAACAAAACAGCATCGTCGCCAGGGCGCTCGTTCCTCAGAACGTGCTGCGCGTAGTTGAGCCGCGCGCCGGGAAACCATTCCGCCCCCGGCATCGTTCGCTTCCCAAGCACTCGCGAATGTGGCTCTGAAGACTCGACCCCGAAATACTCCCAAATCGCCTGCCAAAATTCCTCCAGTTCGGTTACGGACCACCGCCACAATGCGTCGTAGCTCGCGAATTGCAGTCCCCGCTCGCGCGCAAGCCACTTCGAAAACCGTGTCAGATTCGCGTCTTCCACTTGCGCAGCACTCGGGGTCCAAAGCAGTTCGCCCTCGCGAACGCCCATCGCTTCCGATTCGACATGGCCCAACGGCTTTGTCATACAGTCAGTTCCGCCTCACGCCATTTTGACGCCGAGCCACAGGCTATTCACGTTCACCGTCCACGTCAAGCGAGCTTGACCCGGAAACATTTTCGCGATCCGTTTCGGCGGTTGGCGGGGAAGCGCCGCTTCATCAAATTCCGCAAAGCGCCAGGAGTCTTCGTCGAAGTGGTATGCTGTTCCGCGCAATCTTTCCTTGGGAGATAAATGCAGCGAATGGACTCTCTAACTCGGCGCGCGTTCGTGGAAAAGCTCTCTCTTCTGACTGCCGGTGGTGTCCTTGCGGCAAACGTGCCGGTCGCCAAGGCAGATCCGGACCCCGAGCCGCACATTGTGTTTCCCACGTCGCCGCGCGAACGCATCTCGATCCCGTCCTACCCATTTCGCGCCTACATTGTGAGCCCGAGCAATCGCGATCGTGACGACGACCTCCCCGGAATGAACCTCCTCGATTTCCCGGCGCACGTCGTCACGCGATTTAATATTCACAACATCGAGCCTCTCAGCAGCCATTTCACCTCGTTGCAGCCGGACTATCTCCAGGATTTCCGCAAAGTCATGCAGAAGGCCAGAGTGCGCGCGATAAACATTGCCGTCAACGCAGCCCACAGCTTCTACGATGCGGACGCCTCCGTGCGAGAGATGGCTGTGACCTACGCGAAGAAGTGGGTCAACGTTGCCGAGCACATCGGCTCTCCCGGCATCCGCACACACATTGCCGCGGCCAAAAATTCTTCCCCCAATGTCGAAGTTGCCGCGAATAGTCTGCGCACCGTTGCGGAATACGGCGCCAGCAAGAATATCGTCGTCACTCTCGAGAACGACGATTTGGTCAGCGAGGACGCTTTCTTCGTCGTCAAAGTCATTGAGTCCGCAAACCATCCCTACCTTCACGCCTTGCCCGATTTCGCCAATTCCATGATGACCGGCGATGCCGACTTCAATTATCGGGCGCTAACAGCGATGTTTCAGCATGCCTACAACATTTGCCATGTGAAAGACGGCGAGACGGATGACAACGGCAAGCAGTTCAACGTGGATCTGAAGAAATCGTTCGATATTCTGAAAGCCAGCGGTTATCGCGGCTACTGTTCGATGGAGTTCGACGCCCCCGGCGAGCCCTACGGCCCCACCTCGAAGTTGATCGAGCAAACCATTAAATATCTCTCGTAGTCCTGCTTGATGCGGCCTTCACCAGCCGCGCGCCGCTTAACTCCCCGGCGCCCGTTCGCTGAATGTTTCGCTGGCCGCATCCCAATATTGCTTTTTGCCGGACCAGTAAGCCTCGGTCGCCATCATGTTCGCGACCGAATGCGCCAAACCGTCCTGCACCGTGCAATGCGGTTGCTGCCGCGACCTCATGCACTCGAACCAGTTCGTCATGTGCTCTAGCGTGCGGTCATCAATGCCCAAGGGAGGCAGCTCCGTTTCGCCGGGAAGCAGCACGTATTTTGACGCCCGCTTCTTGTCGATGTCGGCATCGTCCTCGTGAGTTCCCTTCTCTTCGACGAGTTGATAGCGCGGGCTGCCTTCGCCGCCGATATTCGTCAGAGTGGCCTTTTTCCCCATGTAACGCGTCGAACTGGGCGCGTCGTTCCCAAAACTTGTCGAGTAGCTCACAAGAAATCCCTTCGGATATTCGATTAGCGTCTGAAACGTATCGGCATTCTCGCGGCCGTCGTGCCACGCAAAAATCCCGCCGTGCGCCACTGCCGAGCGGGGAAAGCTGTCCTTCATGAACCAATGCACGAGGTCAATCGCGTGGCTCATCCACTGGTCCGGAATCCCGCTGGAAAATTCTTTGTACAGACGAAACTCACAATACACTTTCGGATCAAACGGCCGGTAGGGCTTCGTCAGCAACCACTTGCGCCAATCCGTATCTTCCTCGCGGATCATCTTCGTTTCCTCGCGGCCGCGCCATCTTGGCCCGTGATAGTTCCAAACGATCTCGACTTTGCTCACCTCCCCGAGCACGCCGGTCTGCACCAAATCGTGCGCAGCTCTGGGATACGGCTCGCTGCGATGCTGCGTGCCGACCTGCACGATACGATCGCTCTTCAAAACCGTGTCGCGCGCCGCCTTCGCTTCCGCCAGCACGTTGCCCATGGGCTTTTCCACGTACGCGTCCTTGCCCGCCTCGACCGCCATCTTGAGGATGGTCGAGTGGGCATGTTCCGGCGTCGAGATAATCACTCCATCGACGTCTTTCAGTCCAAGCACATCTTCCAGATACTCGAAAGTTCGCGGCGCACGTCCGTAATATTCCGCATTCTTCGACGCCGCTTTCTCGCGGTTCAGTTTCCACAAATCGCACACCACGCTAATTTCCGCGTTCTGGCTGGTCTTCAATTGCGCCGCGATCCACGCCAAATCCTCTCCACGGCTTCCTGTCCCGATGTGCGCGAGCGAGATGCGGTCGTTCGCGCCCACGATCCTCCCATACGAAACGGCGGTGTTCGATAGCGTCGCCCCGGCCGCAATCATCGCTGCGGACTTGCCCAAAAATCTTCTCCGATCGATTGTTCCATCTTGCTCGCTCATCGTTCGAACCCCTGTCTGCGCCAATTGCGGTCGCTTCAAGAAAATTTCGTCGGTTGCATTGTGTGATTCGTGATTCGGCTTGTCAATCGCGCTGCCCCTTCGAAATCCAGGGTGGCGTCGCTTCCGCTGCCGCGTTGACAAGCCCCCGCGCCTAGTCTTAAATGTCCACCGTGAACGTTCACGGTAGGCCTTTGTAGTGTGCTTTTGTCTGGTTTCTGAGTCTCATTTTCTCCCTTCGCCAAAAGGGTGCCGGAAACAAAATCTCCGGCAGGTTTTGTGTAAGAAGGAGGCCATATCCCCATCCTCGGCATCGACGTCGGAACCAGCGGAACCCGCGCCGTCATCCTCGACGAACTCGGCGCGGTCCTTGCTTCAGGCACGGAAGAGCACGCCAACTTCGCAAGCCCGCAGCCCGGCTGGGCCGAGCAAGATCCGCGCGACTGGTGGCGCGCCGCCGCCATCGCAGTTCGCAAAGCACTCCAGCTCTCCGGACTCAAAGCTGAAGCCATCGCAGCCGTCGGCTTTTCCGGCCAGATGCACGGTGCCGTCCTTCTCGATGAAAACGACGAAGTCATCCGCCCCGCTCTCATCTGGTGCGACCAGCGCACCGAGTCCCAGTCCAAGGAACTCGAACGCACCATCGGCCTCGATCGCCTCATCCAGTTGACCTGCAACCCCCCGCTAACAAACTTCACGCTCACCAAACTACTCTGGGTCCGCGAGCACGAGCCGGAAAACTGGCAGCGGGTCCGTAAAATCATGCTGCCGAAAGACTACGTCCGCCTCCGCCTCTCCGGCGAGTCCGCTATCGACGTTGCGGATGCTTCCGGAACCCTTCTACTCGACGTCGCCCACCGCACTTGGTCGAATGAAGTCCTCTCCAAGACCGGTATCGACATCAAGCTCCTTCCGAAACTTTACGAATCGCAGGAGATTTGCGGCAAGCTCTCCGAAATTGGAGCCGACGCAACCGGTCTACGAGCCGGAACGCCCGTGGTCGCGGGCGCAGGAGATCAAGCCGCCGGCGCCGTCGGCATGGGCATCACCCGCGCCGGAGTTGTCAGCGCCACCATCGGAACTTCCGGCGTGGTTTTTGCCGCCACGGACAAACCATCGCTCGATCCCAAGGGCCGCCTGCACACCTTTTGCCACGCCATTCCCGGCCGCTGGCACGTCATGGGCGTGACGCAAGCCGCCGGACTCTCGTTGGGTTGGTTCCGCGATCGCTTTGGCGCCGGCCCTGATGACGGCCGCGATCCCTACGAACGCCTCTCCGCGGAAGCGGCCACGGTTCCCGCCGGTTCGGATGGCGCCTTCTGGGCGCCCTATCTGATGGGCGAGCGCACTCCGCATCTCGATCCATTCGCTCGCGCGGCTTTCGTCGGCCTTTCCGCCTCCCACACCCGCGCCCACCTGATTCGCGCGGTACTCGAAGGTGTCACTTACAGCTTGAAAGACACATTCAGCATCTTCGAAGAAATTCACGTTCCAGTTGAACGCATCCGTCTCGGCGGCGGCGGTGCCCGCTCTACGCTCTGGCAACAAATCCAGGCAGATGTTTACGCGCACGAAATCGAAATCTTGAAAGCGGAAGAAGGCGCGGCCTATGGCGCGGCGATTCTCGCGGGTGTTGGTTCGGGGTGCTGGAAGAGTGTGGATGAAGCGTGCGATGCGGCGGTGCGCGTCGCAAAACGCGTGAGCCCAGTCCGTGAAACCAGCGCAACGATGCAGCGCGGCTATCAAACTTATCGCCGGATTTATCCGGCCTTACATTCCATCTTCACTCAAGACAGATCTTCCACCGCAAACTGAGCAGCGTCTCAGGCAGGCGCAAACGCGCCTAGCGCGCGGCAAATTTCGTCAACTAGCCTTTTTCCGCCCCGGCCTGTAGCGGATGGAGTACGCGGCCCCGAGCAACGTCATCAGCCCGCCCCACCACACAGGCGCGTGCAGATTCGATAGCACCGTATTCGGGGGATGCGGCCATTCCGCAATTCCGCTGCCCAGGATCAGCAGGCCGTATAGAAGGAACATGATTCCCACGAAGAACCACACCTGAATGATAGGATTGTTTTCAGTCATGGATGATCACCAGAAAATTATTTGCAGAACCACTAAAATGGCGAGAGCAACCATGCCCCAAAAAAATGGGCGCTGAAGGAAGCTCTTGTGCTCATCGTGCGGCACCTCGGTAAGGGCGTAAACAAGTCCTTTCAGTTCTGCCTCCGGCCTCGGCCGAGTCACCAACGTCACCAGCACCGTAACCACAACGCAGGTCGAGCAAGCCCACAGGGCCTGGTACATGTCCTGTGCCAAACCCGAGGCACGCGGGGTAAGTGCGAAAATCCCAACCCATCGCGCAGGGTCCAGTTTCATCAGTAAGAAAATTGCGATCGAAGAGCTCACGCCTGCCAGCAGGCCCCAGAATCCAGCCGCCCGGCTCACGCGCTTCCAAAGCATTCCGAGCACCACAGTTCCAAACAGAGGCGCGACGAACATGCTGAAGAGGGCCTGGACGTAGTCCATGATACTGGCAAAGTGCATGACAATGTATGCCGTTCCAATACTCACGAACAAGCCGATCAGCGTGCACCAGCGTCCCATCAAAACGTAATGCTTGTCGGACGCATTCTTGCGCAGGAATGGACGATAAATATCGTACGTCCAGACGGTGGCAAATGCGCTGACATTGCCGGCCATACCTGCCATGAAACCCGCGATCAGGGCGATCACGCCCAATCCGAGCAAGCCGGGACCGCAGTAGCGAGTGAGCATGAGCGGCAGGACTGCGTCGTAGCTGTACTGCCCCGCGCCTGCGGCTTTCGCCGAAACCAGATGCATGGGCAACACCGCGAGTCCCAGCAATCCCGGCAAGATAACGATCAGCGGCACTGCCATCTTGAAAAAGGAACCAATGATCGGCGCCATTTTCGCGGCCCGAATATCCTTGGCTGACAGCACCCGCTGCACAACCAAAAAGTCCGTGGTCCAGTAGGCCATGGACTGGACAGCCCCCAGGCCGAATACGATTCCAAACCAGCCAATTCCCATCGGATTTGCGCCGGGCGACGCCATGGGCGCCCACATATGCGTGAAATCCTGACCCGGAAAATTGTGATGGATGCGAGCGACCATTCCGCTCCAGCCGCCCGTTTCGATCAAGCCCAGAATCGGAATCAGCAACGCGCCGAACCAGATCAGGAAGAATTGCAGGACTTCATTGAAAATTGCTGAAAACAACCCGCCCGCCGCTACATAAACACCTACGGTCAGCGATGAAACCCAGATGCTAAAGTCAATGTTCCAGCCGAGCACAACCTTCATTACCACCGCCATCGCATACATATTCACGCCGGACATCAGAATGGTCATCGCCGCGAAAGTGACCGCGCTCAGCCCGCTCGCTTCGGGCCCGTAGCGCATCTGCAGATAACCAGGCACCGAGTGTGTTTTTGAGATGTAGTAGAACGGCATCATCACCAATCCCAAAAACACCATGGCGGGAATGGCTCCAATCCAGTACCAGTGCGCCGCCATGATCCCGTATTGATAGGCGTTGCCTGCCCAGCCGAGCAATTCGATAGAACCAAGGTTCGCCGACACGAAAGCTAGCCCGGCGACCCAGGCCGTCATCTCTCGCCCGGCCAGGAAAAAGTCCTCGCCGGTCTTCGCGCGGCCCTTCAGATAAAACCCGATGCCCAGCACCAGCAAGAAATAAAAGGCGATAATGATGGCGTCCACGGCCGAGAGATGAACGAGGAATGTCGGTACGGCAAACGCGAAAGGGATCGTCATAGAGTTTTGAATCTCTTCTCCTCTGCGGTCAGTTTGCGCATCCCAAGAAAACAATCAAGCTCCGGACTTACGTCGCCGGGCAATTGCAACGCGTCACTTTACCAGGAACTTGTAAATCGTTTCCGAATGAAAATGCTCACCTGGCTTTAATTCCGTCGACGGAAAATTCGGATGGTTCGGCGAGTCCGGAAAATGCTGCGTCTCCAAACAAATGGCTCCGTACTTCTCGTACCCCACTCCGCCTTTGCCTTTAAGGCTCCCATTCAGACTAATCGCCGAATAAAACTGCACGCCTGGCTGCGTCGTCAAAACTTCGATCTCTCTCCCTGAATCTGGATCGACAACTTTCGCCGCTACCCTCAAAGTGCCGGCCTTCCCGTTCAGGACAAAATTGTGGTCGTAGCCGCCGATTTCTTTCAGCTCGCCAATGCGCGCTCCGATCGCCGTCGGCTTCAGAAAATCAAGCGGCGTCCCCACCACGCTCTCGATTTTCCCAGTCGGAATCAGCGTCGAATCCACCGGTGTGTATTTGTCCGCGTTGATATACAGAATGTACTTAAGAATGTTGCCCTCGCCGTTCCCGGACAAGTTGAAATAGCTGTGGTTCGTCAAATTCAAGACCGTGTCTTTGTCCGTCTCCGCCGAATATTGCAGCTTCAGCTCATCCGTGTTCGTCAACGTATACGTCACGCTTACTTTCAAATTCCCGGGGTAATTCTCCTCCCCATCTTTGCTCAAATAGGTAAACCGCACCGCCGCTCCAACCGTAGCCTTCAACTCCTCTGCCTTCCACACGCGCTTGTCAAACCCCGTCGGTCCGCCATGCAAACTGTTCGGCGCATTGTTGATCGCCAGTTGATACTCTTTCCCGTCCAGCGTGAACTTCCCCTTCGCGATGCGGTTGCCGTACCGCCCAATCGTCGCTCCAAAGTAGGGATGCGGCCCGCTGGCGTAGCCTTCCAAATTGTCGAATCCCAGCACTACGTCGCCCATCTTTCCGTTCTTGTCCGGAACGTGGAGTTCCGCCAGCGTAGCGCCATAAGTGATAATCTTTGCCGAAGCTCCCCGCGTGTTGTAAAGGGTATAGGACTCGATCTCTATGCCGTCCGGCATCTTGCCAAAGGCCGCTTTCACGACGTGTGCGCTCACTTTAGCCCCCGTTTGCGGCTCTTTACCTGGCGACGAAGACGCAAACTCCGGACCCAAAGCCATCAAAAATGCCAGCATGCAGATTCTCCCACAGAGCACCATTTCAATCCTCCTCCACCCTCAAGACCCCAAGATGCTTCGGCCCTGTCCACCGCCTTTTATCACAAAAAAGCCTGAATCGCGAATTTTCTCCTTATTTTTCTTAGACTTGCCGATTGCCGCCCGCTTCGCAGGCCGATCGTCATCATTTACAAAGACCATTGACAAGCAGGGAGCCCCAGTGACAATGTGCCCCCAAGCATTCGCCTTAAAATATCGTTATCGTACACGGAGTTAAAGAACTTTCATGCGATTCTTTTCCTATAAGCACATCCCGCTTCTTTTCACGCTGGCCATCTTCTTGAGCCCTCCCTCCCTGATGGCCCAATGGGTGCCTCTCAACCCCGTTACCTCGGTCGAGCCTCAGCCAGACGGAGCCATCCTCGTTCTTAAGACGGGTTTTCTTCGATTCCAAGTCTGCTCGGACTCCATCGTCCATGTCGTCTACTCCATCGACCGAGACGTCCCACAGCACCCCGACTTCCTCGTGGTTAAGAAATCCTGGCCCAAGGCGGACTTCTCGGTTCACTCGGACGATCCCAAAGTGATCACTCTCACCACAGCCCGAGTGAAGATCGAAGTCACTCGCGCCGATAGCTCCATCATTTTCTACGATGCAGCCGGTCACAAGCTCACTCAGGAAAACACCCGCACCCTCACGCCAGTCGAAGTCCATGGCGAAAAAACCTATCACTCCGAGCGCTTCGTCAATATGTGGGACACCCAGGAAGCCTTCTATGGTTTGGGCCAGCACCAGGCCGGCGTCTGGAACTATCGCGGCGAAGCCGTCGATCTCTCGCAGGACAACACGAATATCTCCATTCCCCTGCTGCTCTCGAGCAACGGCTACGCCATTTTCTGGAATAACGGCTCGCGCAGCCGTTTCAACAACCGTTTCGTTCACGCCTTTTACCTGAGTTCGGAAGTTTCCGACTCGATGGACTACTACTTTTTCTACGGCCCCGATTTCGATCGCCTCATCGCTGACTATCGCGAACTCACCGGCGCCGCGCCCCTCTTCGGCAAATGGGCTTACGGCTACTGGCAGTGCAAGAATCGCTACGACTCACAAGCGGAGCTTATCGCGATCGCCCAAAAATATCGCGACCTGCACATTCCCTTGGACAACATCGTTCAGGATTGGTTCTGGTGGAACATCATGGGCGACCCCGTTTTCAACAAAAATTATCCTGATCCCAAAGGAATGGTCGATGCGCTTCACAATGATCACGTCCACCTGATGATTTCCGTCTGGCCCTATTTCCGTCCCGGCTCGCCGGTCTACGACGACATGGACAAGCGCGGCTTCTTCATCGCCAAGACCATCGCTCCCAGTTTCCACCCCGTCGGCCAGGCTCTTTACGACGCGTTCAATCCAGCCGCCCGCAAATACTATTGGAATTTGATGAATAACGCGCTCTTCAAAATTGGCGCCGATGCCTGGTGGCTGGATACCACCGAACCCGAAACCGAAAGCCGCGAAACCAACCTTCTCGTCACCAACAATGTGGCCATCGGCAACGGCGCGCGCTACGCCAACGAATTTCCTCTCCTCACCACCACCGCGGTCTACGAAGGACAGCGCGAAGCTTCCGACAAGAAGCGCGTCTTCATTCTTTCACGCTCCGCCTACGCAGGATCACAGCGCAACGCCGCCGCCACCTGGTCCGGCGACGTTGATCCCAACTGGGAAACCTTCCGCCGCCAAATTCCCGCAGGTCTGAACTATTCTCTTTCTGGCCTTCCTTACTGGACCACCGATATCGGTGGATTTGTCTCCGCGAACCCTGACGATCCCGCTTACCGCGAGCTCTATGTCCGCTGGTTTGAGTTCGGCACGTTCTGTCCGATTTTCCGCGCCCACGGCACTCGCACAACCAATCAGAATGAGATCTGGTCCTACGGGCCCGACGCGCAGAAAATTCTCGTCGCCTATGACAAGCTGCGCTACCGCCTGATGCCCTACCTCTACTCTCTCGCCTGGAAAACCACCAACGAGAGCTACACCATCATGCGCCCGCTCGTAATGGACTTCCGCGAAGACGTCCACGCGCAGAATATCGGTGACCAATTTCTTTTCGGTCCGGCCATTCTCGTCAATCCCGTCACCGAGCCCGGCGCCGCCACTCGCCATCTTTATCTTCCCGACACCAAGTGGTACGACTTCTGGACCGGCGCCGCAATCCAGGGCGGCCGCACACTGGACGCGCCGACAACCATTGATCGCATGCCGCTCTATGTCCGCGCCGGATCCATTCTCCCGCTCGGTCCCGACGTCGAATACGCCGCCCAGAAATCCGCAGATCCCATCGAGCTTCGCGTCTATCGCGGCGCAAACGGCGCCTTCACTCTCTACGAAGACGAGAACGACTCCTACGACTACGAAAAGGGCGTCCACGCGACGATCCCCTTCTCCTGGGACGACGCCTCCCAAACGCTCACCATCGGCGACCGCACGGGATCTTTCCCCGGCATGCTCGAGAACCGTTCCTTCCGCGTCGTCTTTGTGGGCGAAAACCACGGCATAGGCGGCAGCCTCACCGAGAACGCCGACAAGACGGTTCATTACCTGGGCAAGAAAATCTCCCTGACGCCATAGACCGCTATTCGGCGGTCGCCTTTCGAACTGAATGAGGACTGCGCACCCCCCACCCACCAGCCGCGAAGTAGAAGAGAAAAGCAAAACCTTTTGCTTGACGCGATGAATGCTGGGGACTAGGCTCTCGCCAATTGGTCGGGGGCCTTCATGCGTTATTCCCACGAAGAGGCCCAACAATTGGTGCGGACTCAGGCTCGCATGCGAGCCGAGGCATTTGCCTGCCTGCCCCTCGCGCGATATCTACTGCCAGTACTGACTTGCCTGCTGTTTGTCTTTCCGGCTTGCTGCCAGGACAGTGGAAGCGCGGAACGAGAATCCTACGGGAACGGATCGGAAATCACGATAACGGTGCACGACAGTTCTGGAGAGCTGATCTCTACCGCTGCGATGGTGAAACTCTACCGGGACGGAACAATTCTAAGCAGGCAGGGACAGACGTCCCGCGGGAGCGCCGTGCTGGTGGTGAACAACCTGGGTGAGTTTACGGTGATGGTGGAGGCGGCGGGATACGAAAATGCGCAAAAGGAAGTGTCCGTCCAGATGACCGGGAGAACCCAGGTAGATGTTTACCTGCGGCGAATTTCGGCTGCCGGAAGTACCTCGGGAGTCCCGGGCAGACCGGTGCTCGCGCCGAAAGCGATGCAAGCGCTCGAAGAAAGGATTGCAAGCGCTCAGCGCGGACAAGATGAAAGAGGCGGAGAAGTATGTTGGCGAAGCAATGCGTCTGGCGCCCGGGCATCCGGACGTCTTGTACCTGCAAGGTGTATTGAGCCTCAAACAACGCAACTGGACGCAGGCGCAAAGCACGCTCGAAAAGGCCACACAGATTGACCCGAGCCATGCGCGGGCTTTTGCGGCGCTGGGCATGGCGCTCTGCGACGACGGAAAATGTGACGCGGCGATCGCGCCCCTGGAAAAGTCCCTGCAATTGGACTCTGCTGGTACGTGGGAGACGCGTTGGACGCTGGCGAAAGCGTATTACCAGGCCGCGCGATATGACGAGGCGCTGAAAATGTCGCAGGACGCGCTGGCATCATCGAACGGGAAGGCGCCGGAGATCGCATTGCTCGTGGCACAATCGCTGGCGGCAGTGGGGCGGTATGAAGATGCGGCCCAGATGCTGCGCGAATTTCTGAAGCATCACGCGGATCAGCGTGAAGCCCCTACGGCGCGGAGATGGTTGGAGCGATTGACGGTCAGCGGAAAAATCCGCCCGAACTAGTATCAATCGGAACGGTCAGTCGCGTCGCGACAGAAAAGGTTTTGTGTCGCGGATGCCAGCGCCTTCCACGATTGTATAGATCGAATCCGCCGCAACATTTTCAAGCGTCTCGAGTTTGCCGCTGGGCCAGCGGATTTCCACCGAGTTGATTTTTGTGGATTTGCCCAGGCCGAAATGCAAACGCAAATCGTTCTGCGACAGGTAGCTCCCGCCGCCGCGAACTTCCGCGATCTGCCGCACACCACCCGCGCGGATGGTCACGCGGGCCCCGATAGCAGCGCGATTGCTCTTCCTTCCGGCTAGCTTGAACAACACGCGGTGATTGCCATCGTTGTTCTGATTGAGCAGGAGAGTGGGCGGCTCGCCCACGTTCACCAGGACTACATCGATGTTCCCGGTGTTGAAGATGTCGCCGAACGCTGCGCCGCGGCGGGATTGGAGCGGCAAATCCGTGAGGCCGGCTTCTTTCCCGGCTTCGTCGAAGGTGCCGTCGTGGTTGTTGCGCTCGAGAAAGAGCGGTTGGCGGTAACGCGGACCTTCCGCGAGCGTATCGATCTGCGGATAAACGTGGCCGCAGGCGATCAGGAGATCGAGCCAGCCGCTATTGGCCATATCAAAAAAGCTGGTGCCCCAGCACACGTCGGAATAACTGGGCCGGCCGACGCCGGAGGGCCAGCTGACGTCCTCAAAACCACTTGCGCCCATGTTGCGCCACAGAGCTTTGGGCTGCTCCTGAAACGTGGTGATGAAAAGGCTGAAACGGCCGGAATGATCGTAGTCGCCAAAATCCACGCCCATGTTGCCGAGCTGCGTGCCGTCGCCGCTGAGAGAAATTCCGGAGAGCATGCCAACTTCGGAAAAAGTGCCGTTGTGATCGTTGTGATAAAGATAGTTGGGGACGGAATCGTTGGCGACGACGAGATCGGGCCAGCCGTCGTTGTCATAATCGGACCACATGGCGCCGAGACCGTAGTAGCCGATTTGGTTGTGGACGCCGGCTTTCACGGAGACTTCCTCGAAGGTGCCGTCGCCGCGATTGTGGTAGAGAAGATCGCTCTCGCCCTCGAGGCCCCACGGGCCGCACTGCACTTGCAGTCCTTTATATAGGCAGAATTTGTTGCTGCCAGGCGCGGGCATGTGCTTGATGTCGACATGGACGTAGCGGGAGACGAAGAGATCGATGTCGCCATCGCGGTCGTAATCGCCCCAGGCGGCGCCAGTGCTGAATCCGCCGCCGCGGACGCCGGCTTTCTCCGTGACGTCCTCAAACTTGCAGCCGCCGAGATTGCGATACAGGACGTTGCCGCCGTAGCCCGTGACGAAGAGGTCGAGTTTGCCGTCGTTGTCGTAGTCGGCGACGGCCACCCCCATGCCCCAGCCGAGGCGCGTGAGACCGGCTTGCTTGGTGATGTCTTTGAAGGTGCCGTCGCGCTCCTGATGATAGAGCGTGACCATGAGGTCGCCGCCTTTTAGGTAGCGCTCGACTGTTGAGCCGTTGACGGTGACGATATCGAGGCGGCCGTCGTCATCGCAATCGAAGAGACCAGCGCCGCCGCTCATGGATTCAACGATGTACCGCTTTTCGCCTGTCGAGATGTGCGAGACGGTGAGGCCGCGGTCGTGGGCGACGTCGATGAATTTTGGGACGGGGGGCAGCCCAGGACGGTTGATTCTTGGGACCGGCAATTTTGCGGACGGTGGAAGGGGGACCGTGGCGCTCTGCGCGCACAATAGTGGCGCCGAGGCGGAACTCAGAAGCAACAGAATGGCAATGAGAAGCGGAGCGTAGAGCCGAGCGAGGTAACCACGCATCGAAGTCATTCTAGCGCAAAGCAAACTTTGTCCAAAGGAAAGCGCGTTCGAAGGAAAGGCTCTTGCGGGCGCAGGCGAAAGCCGAATGGGACTGGTCCCTGCTATACTCCCGATACGATGGATTTCCGCGCGCTGTAGCCGGGCGCGGAACAGTGGGTGCTGCATCGCGTTGCGAAAAACACCTGAGATTTCCGAGGCCGTGTAAATGACCCCAACCCCAGGAAAAGAGAACGGCGGCCGCAGAGAGAACAAGAAAGTTACGCTCAAGACCGTGGCAAAGCATCTCGGCCTGGCCGCGGGGACGGTCTCGGCGACGTTGAACGATTCGCCGGCTGCGCGGTCGATCCCGGAGCACACGAAAAAACGGATTCTCGCTGCGGTGCAGGAGCTCAATTACCGCCCGGATTTTTTTGCGCGTACATTGCGGGTGAAGCGAACCTTTACAATCGGGGTGATCGCAGAAGAGATTGGCGACGCGTATGGTTCCCAGGTGATCAGCGGGATCGAGAAATATCTGACTGGGAAAAATTACCTTTTTCTGACGGTGGTGCACCGTCACGATCCCAAGCAACTGCAACAATATTGGCAAATGCTTGTGGAACGAGGCGTGGAAGGCATCATCACGGTCGACACGGACATGTTGGAAGAGGCCTCGTTGCCTACGGTTGCGGTGGCGGGTCACCGGTCCGTCTCTGGAGTGACGAACATTGTGTTGGATCACAAACGCGCTGCGCAGCTTGCACTCGAACATCTGAAAAGTCTGGGGCATGAGGAAATTGCATTTCTGCAGGGGCAGGTCTTTAGCTCGGACTCGGAAGATCGCTGGAATGCGATCACCGAAGTTGCGGCCGAGTTAAACATCCGGATTCGCCCTGAGCTCACGCTGCGCATTGAAAGCGCAGCCTCGACACCGGAAGTGGGTTTTCCCGTAACAAAGGAACTGTTGGCGAGGAAGCAGCGCTTCACGGCGCTCTTTGCGTACAACGACAATTCGGCGATTGGGGCGATTTGGGCGCTTCGCGAAGCGAGATTGCGCGTGCCGCAGGATGTGTCGATGGTGGGATTCGATGATATTCCCGGAGCAGCCTTTGCCAACCCTGCGCTAACTACCGTCAGGCAGCCGCTGGTGCGCATGGGAGAGATCGCGGCACAAACTCTCGTCAGCCAGATTGAGCATCGCGATGCCTATGTTCCGGAGATCGCCATCGAGCCGCAGTTGGTGATACGCGATTCCACCGCGCGGGTGGCAACGAAGCCGCAGGCGATGAACTCGAAGGCGTCAGATTGAACAGCCCCGCCTTGCAGGAAGCAAGATCGCGACTTCAAGTGCTAAACGTCACCCAGTTGTGCCAGTAGAAGTTCGCTAAGGTAACTTGCCAGTTGCCCGACATCGAATTGACCATTATCCCAAGCAATATCCGCAGCTCGCAATGCGGCATAATAGGGATCTCGATTCTCTCGGATACGCTCCGGAACTATTTTCCTTCCCGGGAGCAGTCGGCCTTGTTTCATGCAAATAAGATAATAGCATGCCGCTCTAGCTGTTCTTCCATTCCCCTCTACAAATGGGTGAATCCAATTCAGTCTCCAAAGCGCATATGCAGCAATTAGGGTCGGGTGGTCCTGCAGTGTCCAGTTTTCATGGACCATCGAAAAGAAACGGTCCATGAGGCCAGGCACTTTCCGGAAGTGCGGGGGAATATGGTTGCCGACATAAATAGGGTCTTCGCGGTATCGTCCTCCGAATTGAGCAATGTTCGCAACTGCCGCATAGTTGAGTGCCCAAAGCGTGTACTTATCGAACGCTTCGATCCCTTTCTCGAGCCCGATTTCCATGCAGTTGGACAGCAAATCGTACTGCCGCAGAAGGTTTTGTTCTTCGATTCTGGCGTAGAGGGCAGGGTTATCTTTTTTTCGCACCGACACGGGTTGGAGCACTCTCCAATCTAATTCAGCGCAACAGCTTTATGTTCTCAGACGCCGTCCGCACGCTTGCCTTCGTGATGGCGTCGGAATTGAGTGCGTTTCCAAAAGCAAAACTGATCCTCTGCTCATGCAGTTCTGCCTCGGTTATTGGCTTGGAGCGGCTTGCATCCAACAAGCGCACAAGCTCTGGGTCAGTTGCAGGAACATTCTGAAATTGCTTGCGGTCAGCCATAACTCTTCCCCCATTCTTGCATGATTATGTGATGCGCCCAGGAATCATAGCGCCACCTCGTTGGAATAGAAATACTGTTTTTCTCGGTGATTGCCCCAGCACATTCCAAGTGGTCTGAGCGTACTCCTATCTGGGCGGGCTAGACCGATGAACTACTGTGAACCAGTTGTATCCATCATAGCACATGGGCGAATAAATGGCGAACGGTATCGGGCCAGCTTAACATCTTTTAAACACTCAAGACCGAGTGAGGAAGTCGCCGAGAAGCATGTGAAAGTGGTGGACCCCGTTCTCGCGTTTGACGGAGTAGCGTCCACGGTCGTAGGTGGAAGAATTTAGCCCCCGCTGGACATGCCTGCAGAGCTGGATGTCTTCCTGCTGGACTTCGTCGCTGAACGAAATCGCGCGCTGCATGCGCTCTCGCACTTCTTCGTTCCACGCGTCATGGAAATACCATTCGAAGATCGTCAGCGTTTTGTCGTGCGATAGCGGAACGATCAGATTAGTGGAAAGGTTATCCGGATAAACGTTGAGCATCAAATTCGGAAAAATCCAAAAATATAAAGCGTCTTTGAGAGTGCCGTTGCCGGGAGCGTAGGCGCGACCGGCGTTGGTGCCAAACTTGTCTTCCGGTTTCACCGCACGGATCGGCGCGAATTGCTGCGAATGGTAACGATAGGTGGCCGTCCGATATTGCGCGTAATCGATTTCGCGCATCAGGCCGGGATGAGCGATCGGAATGTGGTAGCCCTCGAGATAATTGTCGACGTAAACCTTCCAATTGCAATCGATGACGTAGTCGCGCCGCTCCGCAAATTGCAGGCCCTCGAATGGAAAGCCGCGAGCTTGTTCGGGAATCTTGCCGAGATACGCGGAAAGCGGCTCGGCGTTCCGATCGAAGTTAACGAAGATAAACTGTTCCCACGTTTCAAGGCGCAGCGGAAACATTCCCATGGTGCTGCGATCGAAAAACTCGACGCCTTCCACGTCCGGCGTGCCAATTAATCGCCCATCAAGTGTGTACGTCCACCCGTGATAGCCGCAGCGCAAAACATTTTTGCAGCCGCTGCCCTGCGCGATGGGGCCGGCGCGGTGGCGGCACACGTTGCTGAAGGCGCGCAGCGTGCCCTGCTTATCGCGTACCACGACCACCGGTTCGCCGGCAACTTCGACGGTGAAGAAGGTCTCCGGATCGGCGATGGTGCGTTTCGCGCCATTCTGTTCTCCGCAGGGAGTGCTCAGCGTGCCGACGAGTTGCCAGGTGCGGCGAAAGATGCGCGCTTTTTCAGCGTCGAGAACATCTGGATCGGTGTAGAACTTCGACGCGAGCGTGTGCGCGCATTCGATTTGGTCATGGACGCCGAGCTTGATGGGCTTGGTGGTCATGGAGGAAACAAGAGCACAGCTTGAAGTCTGCGCCGCTTAGAACTTGCGGGTTTCCTGGCGCGACCAGCGCTCAACGACGATTTTCGATTCCGTGAAAAATTCCACGGCGTCGCGGCCCTGGCCGTGCTGAACGCCGAAGAAACTTTCTTTCCAGCCGCTAAAGGGGAAATAAGCCATGGGCGCGGCCACGCCGATGTTGATGCCGATGTTTCCAGCCGGAGCTTCGTAGCGGAATTTGCGCGCGGCGGACCCGCTTGTAGTGAAGAGCGACGCCTGGTTGCCGTAGGGACTGCGGCGCAGGAAGTCCACGGCTTCGTCGAGCGTGTTCGCGTGGATCAGGCTGAGAACTGGACCGAAGATTTCGGTGTTGGCTAGCTGGCTGGTTGTCGGCAGCCCATCGAGAATCGTGGGGGCCAGAAAGTTGCCGGACTCGTACTTGGGAATCTTTGCGTTGCGGCCATCGAGAATAGCCTTGGCCCCTTCGCCGACGCCGGCGGAGATCAAAGATTCGATGCGCTGTTTGCTTCCGGGCGAAATGACCGGACCCATTTGAATGTTCGGTTCGAGACCATTGCCGACGCGAAGAGTGGAGGCGGCGTGAGCGATGGAATCGCGGAAAGCCTTTTGTGCGTCGCCGATGGTAACAGCTACGGAAACCGCCAAACAGCGCTGCCCCGCGCAGCCGAACGCGCTATCGCTGATGATTTGCGTGGCCAACTCCATATCAGCGTCCGGAAGAACGACGACGTGATTTTTTGCGCCGCCCTGGCACTGCATGCGTTTACCGGCGGCAGCCGCTCGAGCGTAAACATGCCTGGCAATAGGAGTGGAACCAACGAAGCTGATGGCGCGGATTTGCGGGTGATCGCAAAGAGCGTCCACCACCTCGCGGCCGCCGTTCACTAGATTGACGACGCCTTTGGGAAGCCCGGTTTTTTCCAGAAGCTCAAAGGCGCGGCATAGGCTTAGTGGAACGCGCTCCGAGGGTTTGATGATAAAGGTGTTGCCGCAGGCGATGGCGTAGGGCAGAAACCAATACGCGATCATCGCGGGGAAGTTGAATGGAACGATGGCGGCGACGACGCCGAGCGGTTGGCGAATCTGCATTTCATCGACGCCCGGCGTAACGTCTTCCAGGTTGTAGCCCTGCATCATCATGGGAATGCCGCATGCGACTTCGACGTTTTCGATGCCGCGGCGGAGTTCGGCTTTGGCTTCGCCGAAGGTCTTGCCGTTTTCAATCGTGATCAGGCGGGAGAGCTCGTCGATATGTTCTTCGAGAAGGTTTCTAAACGTGAAGAGATAGCGGATGCGCTCGCCGGGAGGAGTGCGGCGCCACGCGGAAAAGGCGGCAGACGCGGCTTGGACGGCTGCATCCACGTCTGCGGGAGAAGACATAGGCGTGCGCGCAAGAACTTCGGAAGTCGCGGGATTGGTGACATCGAAAAATTCTGTAGAAACGGAACGGCGCCATGCCCCATTGATATAATTTTGTGGCTCTGTGACTTGAATTGTTGCCGTACTGCCCATGGCTTGCTCCTTGCAACCCGCGTGGAAATTCTATTTGTTCGGCGGCCTCAGCAATCGAATTTTACGCTCTGTGGCAACAACAAAACAACCGGCCCAGTCGCTTATGTCTTCTGCTTGAAAGAGCTCCGTGACACGCCAGATCAAGCTCTTTCGATCAGGTGAACGGAGCCGCACCAGGAGGATGCCATGATGTGACCCTGGCGAGAACCGGCGCAAATCGGAAAAGTCGAGATCCTGCGTAATCAAGAACCTGGATTCTTTCTGCGCCGCACCCCATACCTCGCTATCTAAATGGCCTGCGAGACCTTCATCCTGGCTGGTGTGAACATCATGACCGAGGCTTCCCAAGGGAATCGCCAAGCTGGAAGGAAGATTCTCGTCGAGTTTGATTTTCATCGAATATGCGGCGCTTCCGGCACGGGCAGGTCTTCCTCCGCGGACGCGGCAGCGAACGCGATGGCGGCTTGGATATCTTCAGGCTTCAGGGTGGGAAAGTCGGAGAGAATTTCTTTGGGGGCATCGCCCGTCGCCAAACTCGCAAGCACGGTGCGGAGCGTGACGCGCGTGCCTTTGAAAGCGGGCTCGCCTCCACATATTTTGGGATCTCGAACGATTCGCTCTTCGTAACTTTTCTTGTTGCCCCCTTGCTCTCCCATGCCGCCTCCCTGCTCTGAAACGTTGATCATATCATGCAGCCCATCACTGCTGATGACGGGTGCCGCGACCGTCAATCTAACGTTTGTCAAACGAGAGGTACCGAGGATGAAGCTTGCTGCTGGCTGTTCGAACCTCACCTGCCAGCCAGGAGTTTAGAGCGTAGCCAATAACCAAGTTGGTGCTGAAGAGCGCCCTCGTTATAAATCTCGAACTCGCTCACTGGCAGAGTTCTAAAGAACTGCTCAACGATGGCGGATATTGATCGGAGCACGATTACCTACAAACCAGTCCATCTCGGAGTTTGCCTGATATAAGATTTCTTCACTGCGCTGCTCCAAACGCGGTACGCGAGCCAGGCCACCGTGCCTAGAATGCCGATCCAGCCGAGGGCGCGCATAGTGTGACCGATTTGTTGGTCGCGGGCGAGAACTCCCCATTGAGTGAATAGAATTCTCCAGTCGCTGTCCTCGGAGCCAACCAACGGCAATGCGGACGTGCGGGCGTCGGCCATGTACGTCCCGATGTAGAGGAAGTTCTCGAAGTACCAGAAGCTACAGAAGGCTACGGCGGTGGTTTCCCGATGCCACCAGAAATAGACGCAGCCGAGCAGGGGAACGATGAGTTCACCGGGTGTGCCGCCGAGAATCATAATGGTATGGCCGAACCAGCCAAAGAAAAAGTGGCCGCCTTCGTGAATGATCAGATTGACGTAATCGATGATGAGAAAGCCGCTGTGGTCGGCGGCGGCGTAGAACACGAAGAGAAGATAAAAAACGATCCAGGCGATGCCGCGCCGCGGGAAACGGGCTTCCAATCCGGGAAATCTTTGTCAAACATTTGGATAGGAAGAGGCTAGCGCGGCAGAGACGCGAGAGCTTCATACGCGGCTCCGAGAAGCGGGGCCGATTCGTTGAGGATGACCGACACGGGAATGTCATCCAGCATCGTTTCAAATTTCCATTTGTCACGAAAAGCTTCGAAAAACGTTCCGTCCTTGATCTTTTCAATGATTTTGACCGCAATGCCGCCGGCAACGTAGACGCCGCCAAGAGCGAGAACTTTTAGAGCGAGGTTCCCTGCCTCGGACCCGTAAACGGCGGTCCAGAGATCCAGAGTTTCGACACATACCGGGCACTCTTTGGACAAGCCGAGCCTGGTGATTTCCGGTGCGGGATCCGTTCCCGGATCCTCGAAGGAGTGGTGGATCACATTGGGCGCCAGAAACTCATGAATCGTGCGGAAACCGCGGCCGGAGAGAATGAGCTCCCAGCTGACTTGCGGATAGCGGCGCCGCATGAAGCGTAGAAGCTCGATCTGCTGTTCGGTGTGCGGCGCGAAATCGGAATGCCCGCCTTCGGAAGCCACGACGCGGTAGCGGGCGCCGTCCCAAACCAGGATGGACTGGCCGAGTCCGGTGCCGGCAGCGAGTAGCGCGCGCGTTCCGCCATACTCGGCTTTGCCGGGATTCAATACGCAAAATTCTTCTGGCGAAAGATGCTCGATGCTGTGGCCTGTGGCGCCCAAATCGTTCATCAGCACAACATCGGAGAGATTGAGTTCGCCTGCCAACGTCGCGGCATCGACCGTCCAAGGAAGGTTCGTCGCTCGCACGCGATTGTCAATAACCGGCCCGGCGACTCCAAATCCTGCGGCCCGCACGCTTCCCGTGGTGAGGTGCCGCGCGGCCTGTAGAGAGAATTCGCGAACGATCAAATCAAACTGCGCAAAATCCTTGCTGGCAAACCTCTGCTTAAAGACGGGCGTAAGCTTGCCGTTGTTTTCGGAGAACAGCGCAAGATTGCACTTGGTGCCGCCAACGTCACCCGCAATGATCACCTATTCCCCCCGTCAATCTGCCGATTGCAATCGTTGCCAGGACTCAAAATCATGGATTGTGCCATTTCTTTCCATCGCGCTCGAGCAAGAGATCCGATTCGCGCGGGCCCCAACTGCCCGCGGGATACTCGGGGACTTTGGCGCTTTTCGCCGCGCTCCAAACATCGAGAATGGGGTCCACCAGCGCCCACGCTGCTTCGACATTGTCGCCGCGATCGAAGAGTGTGGCGTCGCCGCGAAGGCAATCATTGACGAGCGTCGCGTAAGCGCTGCGCGAAGCTTCGCCAAAACCTTCCTTGTAGTTGAAACTCATGTTGACGTTCCCGATGCGCATCTCCGTGCCCGGACGCTTGGCGCCGAAGGACACGGATATGCCTTCTTCGGGCTGGATGTTCAGAATCAGGCGGTTCGGCTCGATTTCTCGGTCGCGAAAGACGATGTGGGGAGCGCAGCGGAACTGAATCATGATTTCCGTGCTGCGCTTGGCAAGCCGCTTGCCGGTCCGCAGATAAAAGGGGACACCGGCCCAGCGCCAATTGTCGATCAACAAGCTCGCGGCGACAAAAGTTTCGGTGCGTGAAGACTGGCTGACTCCCGCTTCCTCGCGATAGCCGGGGACGCGCTTGCCGTCAACCTGGCCCGGCGCGTACTGCCCGCGGACGACGGATTGCGCGACCATCTCAAGATTGAAGGGCCGGATGGATTGCAGGACTTTGAGCTTTTCATTTTGCACGGAGGTGGCGTCAAAAGACGAGGGAGGCTCAACGGCGACGAGTGAAGTAAGCTGCAGCACGTGGCTTTGGATCATGTCGCGCAGCGCGCCCGTGGTTTCGTAAAAACCGCCGCGGCGCTCAACTCCCAGGGTTTCCGCTGCCGTGATTTGGACGCAATCGACGTAGTTGCGATTCCACAATGGCTCGAAAATCCCGTTGCTGAAACGGAGAACGAGCAAATTCTGGACGGTGTCTTTGCCAAGATAATGATCGATGCGGTACACCTGCTTTTCCTCGAACACCTTTAGAACGATCTGGTTGAGTTCCTTTGCTGTCGCCAGATCGCGGCCAAAAGGCTTCTCAATAATGATGCGCACCCAGGAGTTCGGCGTGGAAGCGCGCGCAAGCCCCGCGCGGCCAAGTTGCTCGACGATGTGCGGATAGACTTCCGGCGGAGTGGAAAGATAGAAAAGACGGTTGCCGCCTAGCTTCTTATCGGCTTCCAGTTGCGAGAGACGCTTCGCGAGTTGCTCGTAGGCTTGCGGGTCCGAATAATCGCCCGCGTTATAGTAAAGACTGGAAGCGAATTCCTCCCACTGCTTCGCGTCAACCGGCCCGATTTCGGACATCGTCTTTGCGGCTTCGCCGGTGGCGGCGCGAAAATTCTCGTCAGTCATGGAAGTGCGCGCGAATCCAACGATCACATATCGTGAGCCAAGAGAATTGTGATTCGCGAGATCGAACATCGCCGGAATGACTTTGCGCTTGGCCAGGTCGCCGGACGCGCCAAACAACACGACGGCGCAGGGTTCGGCCGCTCCTCCATAAAGACTTCCAGATCGCTTCGCATCCTCAGCCATGGTCTCCTCAGCTCCGTCGCGGATCTGACGCGCCAAAAAGCGGGCGCACGAAACTATACCTTAACGCCATGATTTCTCAGCTCGGAGCGCAGTTGTTCCGCATTCTGATGGTGAATCACGCTCATTCCCAATCGCCGGGGACTCTCGAGATTTAATGGCCGGTCATCGATGAAGAGACACTGTTCCGGCGGTCGCTGCGTGACTTCGAGAGCGATGCGGAAGATGGTTTCTTCCGGTTTGCGCGAACGCACATAGCACGAGCTGAAGAACACCAGAAAATCTCGCCGTAGATGAAAGGCTTCGATGCGGTATTGGTTGAGTTCCATCGGCTCGTTGTTGATTGAGCCGATGAAGTATTTGCCTGTGCGAGCGGCGTCGGCAAGCACCGCGCGTGTGTCGGTAAACTCTTTGGATTGCGCGAACATGAAGGCGGCGAACTCTTCGCGCGTAAAGGAACGCGTGCGGTAAAAAAGAGTGCGGTCGAGATATTCGTTCAGCGTAATTTGGCCTGAATCGAACGCGGGAAAAGAGAGGTCGTGACGGTCCTCAAACTCTTCGTGGTCGAACTGGAAGGCCGCGGCGGCCTCGCGGCGCGAGCCTCGGTCCCAGCCGTTGGTAAGAATGACACCGCCAATGTCCCAAAACAGTGTCGTAATCTCAGCCAAAGACCGGCCCTCCGCTCACGCTGTAAGGGTATCCATGATAAACGCTTCGGGTCAAGAAAACACGCTAATGGCGTGTTTCAAACGATTCAACACTAAACCATGAGGGCGCTCTGCGACCCCCTCTTCCTTGCCGCATAACCCGGCGATGGCTGCCGCCTCCGAGACTTTATTCCGCTGGCGCGTGATTTGAGGGCAGATGAACCTCTCCTACTGGTTGGGGTTCGGAGTGGGCTTCGGAGTGGGCTTCGGAGTCGGAGTCGGCGCTTGTACCTCAGCCTTGGGCTGGATCGACATGAGCTCGACTTCAAACACAAGAGTCGTATTCGGACCGATGGGGCCACCGGCAGGTCCGCCGCGCTCACCATAAGCAAGATCCGGCGGAATGAACAGTTGCCACTTGGATCCCACGGGCATAAGCTGCAGCGCTTCCGTCCAACCCTTGATGATGCGGCTTACGGGAAACGTTGCCGGCTTGCCGGTCTTATAGGAGCTGTCGAATTCCGTGTTGTCAAGCAGCGTGCCCCTATAATTGCAAGTGATGGTGTCCGCGGCTGTGGGCTTTGGGCCGGTTCCTTCCACGAGCACTTTATATTGCAGCCCGCTCGGCAGAGTTACGACGCCCTCTTTCGATTTGTTTTCCGCAAGAAACTCATCGCCTTCTTTTTTGTTGTTCGCTGCCTCGAGCTCGACCTTGGCCTCATGCTTCGCGCGAAGATCGGCTTGCAGCGCCACCATTGCGGCCTTGGCTTCATCGTCCGTCAAAAGGGTTTTGCCGCCGGCCAATCCGTCTTTCATGCCGCGCAGCAGAATGCTGGGCTCCACGTCGACGGAATCCTTACGCATGCTTTTGCCGATATTAAGACCGATGGCGTAGCTGGCTTTGTCCTTTTGTGTTGTGAGCGTGAGGACGGCCGGTTTTCGCGCAGCGGTTGTCCCCGTCTTCGCCTTGGTGGACGCGCTCTTCGCCGCGGGAGGTTTGGCAGCCTTGGCAGCCGGAGTTTGTGGAGTACTCGCCGGCGGAACCTGCTGGGCCTGAGCAGCGGCGAGCAGGATTATCCCGGCTGCGATGCTTGTCAATGCACACGTGAATGGTTTTCGCATGGTTGTATTGTCACACTGGTTCGCCTGCTCGGCAAATCCGCATTCTCCGCCGGTGGCATGACTGGTTAACGATGCGCTGGAGAGGCTTCACTGGTGGCGCAGCTTCATCGTGGCGCGGACTAGGCAATTCCGCGAAGTTGCAGTATGTTGAGAATTGGCAAACTTACCGAGGTGATGCGAATGGCGAATGAACCTTGCGATCCCGCTCCGGCCCCCAGCGAGCCAGTGAAGCCTGGATCGCGCATGGTGATGTGCGTGAAATTCGGCAAGGAATTACCGGGACTGGACCGCATTCCATGGAGCGGCGAACTGGGCAAGCGCGTCTACGAGAATGTTTCGAAGGACGCATGGAAGCTGTGGATCGAGCACTCGAAAATGATCATGAACGAGTACCGGCTCAATCCCATTGACCCGAATTCACAAAAGATTATGGGCGAACAGTTGGAGGAGTTTTTCTTTGGCGCGGGCGCCAAGCTTCCTGAAGGCTACGTAGCTCCCAAAGCCAAGGGCTAGTTCCCTGCCGCTGGCAGCCGGCCGGTGGCGGGATGTTCGACTGACAAACGCGCCGTCAGATGAAAGTGAAGTTTCGCGTGGGCCGCGCGAACCGCGTTCTCAACCTCCGCCGGAGTCTTGGCGCTGGCGAATAAAAAACCCAGATAACTTGACCCTTCCGGCCACGCAGCGATGTAGTCGTGCAGGCGCGCGGAGATTTCTAGCCCGGTGATGCCGGGGACGCTGCGCGCGGCGTCTTCTCCTTCGATTTTTTCGAGCACACCGCTTCGGGGAACGGGAATCATCATTACACCGGAAGCGATTTGTTCGCGAGGCCAATCGCTGCCGGGCAGATGGACCGCGTGGCGCAAAAGCAATTCTTCCAGGCCGATGGCTGGTTCGCTTTGGCTAGTTGGCTGCGGCGCAAATCGCAGTGCCCGTGCGCAGAGTCCGCCGATGGGTCGCGGAGCAACCTCGATCGGCCAGACGCCCTCTTCATTGACGCGAAACTCAGCGTGGACGGGACCGTGCGATAGTCCGAGCGCGCGGGCCGCTTCCACGGCGCAACGTTCGATTTCGCGCTGCTGCGAATCGGCGAGGCGTGAAGGCGTAACGTAAATGGTCTCTTCAAAATAAGGACCTTCGAGCGGATCAGGTTTATCAAAAATGGCCAGAACGCGCAGATGGCCGTCCGTCAGCAAGCCTTCGACAGCGACTTCTCTTCCCGGAATATATCCTTCGACGAGAACCTGATCGAGGTTGGGCTCGCGCGTCGCTTGGATTTCTGGCGATTCCAGCAAGCGGCGGATTCGTGTGAGGGCGGAAATAAATTCTTCGCGGGTATTCGCTCGGACGACGCCCTGGCTGGCCGACAGCGAAAGAGGTTTTGCGACGCAGGGATACTCAACGCCGAGCAGCGACGGCTCTGGCACGGGATGGAGCGGAACCGAGCGAAACCACGGTACCCGGATGCCGGCTTCGCGAAAGACTTCGCGCATGCGGAGTTTGCTGCGGCACGCTTCGACGGAGGCAGGATGGTTGTACTGGATTCCAAGGCCGCGCGCGGCGTAGGCCGCGGCCACGGCAGGACGATCGCCGAGAGCGAGAATGCCATCGATCGTTTGACCGCGCACTGCTTCCAGCACTGCATAAGCCGCGGCATCCGGCGACTCGAAATGAACGGGGATGGCGCGATCTCCCCAGGGATCTTCGAGTTGATGGCAGCGATCCGTCACAAACACGAGATCGACGCCGAGCTTGCGCGCAGCTTCGTCGAAGCTGCGCGTTTGGTAGCCGAGTTTGGCGGTGAAGATGAGGAGTCGCGGCATTTGATTCTATTCTGAAAGTCTTGCGGGCTTTGCGCTCAAACGTAACCGCCGGTGGCGGGAATCGGTTCTTCCGGTTTTTTCGCGACTTGTCCAATGGAGACAAACTGCTCGCGCGTTGGCTCGGCGCAGCAGTACCACGGCTCGCTCAAGAACGGGATGGCAGCGGCGCGAGTCTGGGACAGGTGAAGGCCCTGCGCATCAAGTCCCGCGGCGGCATGCGCGGCTTTCCAAATGCGCTCGAATACAATGGAGCGAGATTCTTTTCTGCGATCGCCCTCGGCCGCGATAGCTTGCACCGTCTCGCTGAGCGCATCGACGCGCGGGTCGGCATGCTTCCACGGGTAAAAGAGCGATTGCGGATCAAAAGGCCCGACATTGCGCCGCACTTCGTCCAATTCGAGCAGGCGCGAACCTTCCGGAATGAGCAGGCGGATGCCAAGCTGAATGGGAGCGACATTTTCGATCAGAGACTCGCCATGAATCGCGCGGAGAAGATCGAGATAACTTTCCATCGTCGTCCACTGCGTGAACGGCACGAACGTGGGGTGAAGAATCATGCCGAGCGCGCGGAACGTGCGGACGACGTGCAAAAAATCCTCGCGCGTGTGGCCTTTGTCCAGTGCGCGAAGCACCGCATCATCCAGATATTCCACTGCGCTGATGACAAAGAGGCAGCCAGTCTCCTTCAGCTTAGCCAGATGCGTTTCATGCTTCTTTAAGTGTTCGATTTTTATGGTGACGTCATAAGTTACGCTGGGGAATTCGCGGTGAAATTCTTCGATAAGATCCATGGCGTGGCGAATGCCGTTGAAGAAGTCCGGATCGCCGAAGGAGATGTGCTGCGCGCCCGCGGCCACTTGCTGGCGAACGTCCTGCAACACAACCTCACGGCTGACGATGCGAAACACGCCTTTGTAAACGGGGACGATGGGGCAATGCCGGCAAAGGTGCTTGCAGCCGCGGCTGGCTTCCGTTGAGCCGACGAGGCGGAATCCGCCGCCGGGAAGGACGAGATGGGCGTACTTGTCGATGGGCGGAAAGCCGGCGCGGTCTGGAACCTCAAAAACGAGGCGTTCGAGCGAGACAACGGGCTCGGGCTGCGCACCCTGTTTGGCTGTTGCGCCATCAGCGCTTCGCAGGCGATCGGCGAGTTGCGCGAGTCCTGGCTCGAATTCTCCACCGAGAATTGTCGCGACGCCGAGAGATCGCAGGTAGTCCGCATTCATCGGGGCGTACAGGCCGTAACAGCATAAGTGAGCGTGCGGGTTCAGTGCGCGCAAGTCCGGGATTAACTTTGCGGCAAGGCGCGTGGCCGTGTGCATCGGCAAGTAGAGGGCGATCAATCCGGCGGCGCGGACGGCGGCCTCGTCCAAAGACTGCCTGGAAAGGTCAAGCGCTACGACTTCATGTCCGCGTCTGCGCAGCCACGCCGCCGGAGAAGCCAGCCCAAACGGCTGCCGCCCGAGTTCGTAGGTCGAAATCAGTGCGATGTTCACGGCGTATCCAGTATAACTGGCTGTCCGCCGCAGAGAATCGTTTTCGGTTATCATGGAAGTTCGGTAAGTTGACGGAAAGGACCGAGAGAATGGCCATTGCCGCGGGAAATTCCTTCGGAACACGCGATAAACTGAACGTTGGAGCGCAATCGTTCGATATTCACCGGCTCGAGTTTCTCGAAAAAAAGATCTCCTGCCATTTGGCGAAACTGCCGTTTTCGTTGCGCATCCTTCTCGAAAATCTTTTGCGCTGCGAGGATGGGCGTTTTGTGCGTCCCGATGATATTCGTTTCCTGGCGAACTGGACGCCCGGAGCCGCGGAAAAAGAGATCGCCTTCATGCCCGCGCGCGTGCTGCTGCAGGATTTTACCGGCGTGCCCGCGATCGTGGACTTGGCCACGATGCGCGAAGCCATCAAGCGCATGGGCGGCAATCCGCGGCTGATCAATCCGCTTTTTCCAGCCGAGCTGGTGATCGATCACTCCGTGCAAGTCAACAGCTTCGGCAGCGCGAATTCTTTTGATTTGAATGCCGAGATGGAATTTCAGCGCAACATCGAGCGCTATGCTTTTCTGCGCTGGGGACAGACCGCGTTTCAGAATTTCAAAGTCGTGCCGCCGGACACGGGCATCTGCCATCAAGTAAACCTCAAGTATCTGGCGCGCGTGGTTTGCGCCATGCCTTCGGGAAACAGGGTGGAAGCGTATCCCGATTCCGTTGTGGGCACGGATTCGCACACGACGATGGTGAATGCGCTCGGCGTATTCGGCTGGGGCGTGGGAGGCATCGAAGCGGAAGCGGCGATGCTTGGCCAGCCTTCGTCGATGCTGATTCCGGACGTCGTCGGCTTTCGCTTGCACGGGAAACTTTCCGAAGGGGCGACCGCGACGGACCTGGTGCTGACCGTGACGGAAATGCTGCGCAAGAAAGGCGTTGTCGGCAAATTCGTGGAGTTCTGCGGGACCGGCCTCTCCAGCTTGAGCATTCCGGATCGCGCGACAATCGCAAACATGGCGCCGGAATATGGCGCGACCATGGGCTTTTTCCCTGTCGATGCGGAGACTCTGGCGTATCTGCAATTCACGGCGCGCACATCGGAACAGATCGCGCTTGTCGAGGCGTATTGCAAAGAACAGATGATGTTTCGCACGGATGAGATGGCCGATCCGATATTCAGCGACAAGCTGGAGCTGGACCTCGGAAGCGTCGAGCCGACCGTAGCGGGGCCGAAGCGCCCGCAAGACCGCGTATCGTTGCGCAATGCGAAGAGTTCTTTCCAGAAAGTTCTGGAAGGAACTTCGGATAAGCACATTGCCGTGCGAAATAATGGTGACTCGTTTGACCTTTCGAGCGGCGCAGTAGTGATTGCCGCTATCACGAGTTGCACGAATACTTCGAATCCTTCGTTGATGCTGGGAGCAGGTCTGCTTGCCAAGAAGGCAGTCGAGCGCGGGCTGCATGTGAAGCCGTGGGTCAAGACCAGCTTCGCGCCGGGGTCGAAAGTGGTCAGCGATTATCTCGCGGCCTCGGGGCTGATGAGCTACCTCGAAAAACTGAAGTTTCACCTTGTCGGATATGGATGCACGACGTGCATTGGCAATAGCGGGCCGCTGCCGGAGGCGATTGGCGCGGCGATCAAGGACAACAACCTCATGGCGGTGGCAGTGCTCAGTGGAAACCGAAATTTTGAAGGGCGGATTCATCCGCTGGTACGGGCGAATTATTTGGCCTCGCCGCCGCTGGTCGTGGCGTACGCACTGGCGGGACGCATGGATATGGATCTGACGACGGAATCGCTGGGCGCGGACTCCGCGGGGAAGCCCGTTTATCTGCGGGACATTTGGCCGACGCCGCAGGAAATTGAAAAAACGGTGCGCGAATCGGTGACCAGCGAGATGTACCTCAAGGAATACGGCAACGTTTTCGAAGGTGACGCGCACTGGAAGTCCATGCACGTTCCCCAAGGCGATTTGTACGAGTGGGATCCCAAGTCCACCTACATCAAGCAGCCGCCATTTTTCGAGAACATGCCGAAGACACCGGCACCGCTTGCGGATATTCACGGCGCGCGCGTGCTGGCTGTTCTTGGCGACAGCGTGACGACGGATCACATCTCGCCGGCCGGATCGATTGCGCTCGACTCGCCCGCTGGAAAATATTTGATCGCGAATGGAGTGAAGCCGCATGAATTCAATTCCTACGGCGCGCGGCGCGGCAATCATGAAGTGATGATGCGCGGAACATTCGCGAATATCCGGCTGCGCAATCAACTCGCTCCCGGAACGGAAGGATGCTGGACGCACTACCTGCCGGGCGACGAGAAGATGACGATTTACGACGCGGCGGTAAAATATCGCGAAGCGGGCGTGCCGCTGGTCGTGCTTGCGGGCAAAGAGTACGGCTCCGGATCTTCGCGCGATTGGGCGGCCAAAGGCACGCGGTTGCTCGGAGTGCGCGCGGTGATCGCGGAGAGTTACGAGCGCATCCATCGTAGCAATTTGGTGGGCATGGGCGTCCTGCCGCTGGAGTATAAAGCCGGCGAAAACCGCGAGACGCTTGGACTAACTGGGCAAGAAGTTTTTGAGATCGAAGGCGTGGCATCGCTCTCTCCGAAGAGGGCCATCACGGTGCATGCGAAGTCAGACGGCGGCTCGGTGAAAACGTTCACCGCGATTGCGCGCGTCGATACGCCGGAAGAAGTCTCCTACTATCATCACGGCGGCATCTTGCAGTACGTCTTACGGCAAATGCTCTAGGATTTTCTCCTTGCTTCCAAATTGACGGCTGACAGCCGCGGAGCGATTTGCTCTCGCCGATGGAGTTCTGCGCGTGGGTGAGAACAGCGGCAGCAGAGCTGCCGCACTCCACAGCTAACTCCGGCCTTCGCGCTTTTGCGCCATGACGAGGCCGCGCGGGGTAGGCAACAGCAGCACGGAGATCAAACCTTCGGCTTCGAGCTTGAGGGCGCCCTCGCGAACCGTTTTCATCAGCGAACTTGCGTCGTGCATGAGGATGAGTCCGTGCGGATTCATCCGCGGGAGGAATTTACGCACTTCCTGTTCGCGGAGCGGCGCGTCGCTATCGCAGAAAAGCATGTCGATGCGGCCATCGACTTTCATGTCCAGGCTGGATTCGTTGCGCGCGTCGATCCACTGCGCCAGGCCGGAAGAAGCGAAACGTTTCTGCGCAGCCAAGAAAACTTTGGCGTCGTATTCGCAGGTGATGACGCGGCCGAAGCCGTTGGCTTGCAGGCCTTCCGCGATGCGCAGCGTGCTTAGCCCGGAGAACGTGCCGGTTTCGACGATGAGCTCCGGCTTGATCGTAGTGACGATGGCCTTCAAGAAATCGAGCACTTCGACTTCGGCGCTCATGGAATCGTACATGTGCCAGCGCTCGGGATGCGGGCACTCTGGCGTGGGGCGGTGATATTCGTGCTGGAGAACGTCGCCGCGCGAGGCGATGTGCTCGACTATGCGGTGCTCTTTTTTGAGGCCGTGAAATTGGCTTTTAATACGCCAAAGCAACACCGCGCCAAGAAGAATCGAAACGACGCTTGCCGCCTGAGCATTGGACATGCCAAAAAACGAGCGCGGATTGATGCGAATGATTTCCACGAGGAAGCGGGCGATGCCGGTAAGAATCAGGTAATTGCAAAAAATTTCACCTTTGGCTTTCGGACCCTTGAGCGCCTTCGTGCCCATGTACCAGAGGAATGCGGCAATCGCGAGCCAGATGAAGAATTCATAAAGCGGAGTGGGATGCACGCGGCAGTTCGCCGGCCATCCCTGCTGCACACAAGTTTCTGTCGTGGGGACAAGGCCATTTGGAAAACTCATGCCCCAGGGGAGTTTCGTTGGAATGCCGTAATCGCCATCGCCGGAGAGCAGGCAGCCGAGACGCCCAATGCCGTAGCCGACACACGCCGCGGGCGAACAAATGTCTAGAAATTCGAGCAGAGGAATTTTGGACTTGCGTGCCAGAACCAGCAACGCAAGAAATCCTCCGAGAAAACCGCCAAACCAGGCGAAACCATAGCGGCTAATGAGCTGTGGCCAAGGATCGGCGAAGAAATCATGCGGACTCTCGAGGACGTGGTAAAGCCTCGCGCCAATCAAACCGGCCAGGCCGGCGATCCCGATGATCAGAAAGCCTTCGTCTCTTTCGTTTCTGGCGGAAATGCTCTGAAGCTGCGAGCGGCGACGATTAAATTCGGCTTGCAAAACGTAGGCCGAGACGAGCATGGCGATGGCGACCATGAGGCCGAAGGTTGGAATCGACAATGGGCCGATGTGAAGAAACGGGATCATGAATGAGCGTGCGCCAAGCGCATCGCAGAGTATACATGACACTATGCGCCAAGCGGTTTCGCGATCCGATTACCTGGAGCTTCGACATGCACAGACGGAAATCAGTGCCACCGGACAGAATGGCCGGTCAGAAGCCCGGGACCTACATTTGTGGTGTGTTTGTGCGAGGTCTCGCTCGCATGAGCTTGACGCATCGGCTGGCGGACCTAACGTTCCTTAGCTACCACCCCCTGTTTTTTTGTAAATGTTGCTGATGAAGGACTTACGTTTTGTTTAGGCGCTTTGGAAGCTTCGCCTTGCGAGGCGAGACTGTAGGTGTCGATTCTAAAATAGCTTTCCGTCAACGCGGAGGCGGTAGTTATGGTCGAAGTGGACGGCGTATGTATCGCGACTTGGCGCGGCCGGTTGGGGTTGCGGGCGCGGCGGCGCGGGTAGAGGTGCGTTGTTGGGTTGGGCGGATTGAGCGGGGGTTGGAGCGAGGCGGGTCTCGTCGGTGGTCGATGCGGCGGGATGGTGGCGGGGTCCTTCGCTACGCTCAGGATGACAAGCTTCGGCTGGAGCGGATTGCGCGGGGGTTGAAGCGAGGCGAGTCTCGTCGGTGGTCGATGAGGCGGGATGGTGGCAGGGTCCTTTCCGACCGGGTCGGAATCTGCGATCGCTACGCTCAGGATGACAAGCTTCGGCTGGAGCGGATTGCGCGGGGGTTGGACTGGGGCGGCTTGGGAACAGGGAACGGGCTACGGAGAGGGCGGCTTCGGTGTCCACAACTGAAGGTCGAGCTGCACTTGGCGGCTGCTGCGTTGCGGAGGCGGAAGTGGCGGGCTGAAGCCGCGCCGCTCCGGGGGCTGAGGTTGGAACGGAAAACCCGGCAGGAGATTGGGGGGCGGAGGCAGGAGTTTGGCGTGGCTGGAGAGTGGGAGCCGGTACGGGAGCAACTTGCTGGGGCTGGGTTTGTGGCGAGGAGGAAGGCGCGGATTGTTTGGGTTCGGGGGCGGGCGGGAAGAGGTAGTCGCTGTTGCTGTTGACGGAGGTGCGGACGGCTTGGCGCCAGCCGTCGGTGCCGAAGGCGTTGATGTATTCGTGTTGGGAGAGGCGGGTGGATTGCATCAGGGTTTGGAGCATGTAGGCTACGGTGCGGGCGAGTCTGGGTTTTATTTCGCCGCGGATTACGGCGGGGATTAGGCGGCCTAAGGCGGTGTTGAGATCGCAGGCGGAGAGGTAGTTGCCGGAGAAGAAATAGGCGAGGTCTTTGGCTAGTTTTTCTGTGGACTGGGATTGGGCTTCTTTTTGGGCGTGGTAGAAGCAGAAGTGGGGATGGCTGCTGATGCGTGGAGTGCGGCAGCGGCGGCCATCGGTGAAAGAGAATAGACAGAGGGATACGCGGTCCTTGGGACTAAGAGATGGCATACGAAGCTCCTTTGATTTAGTTTTGAGTTTTGGGATTTGGACAAAAAAAGAGCACAGCCAGGATTGGCTGTGCCACTCATTGGGCCTAAAACGAAAACGCCTCGCGGGTTGGCGAGGCGGAGTACTGAACAGAGATATTATACTGCAATGACAATGCGAATCAAATTAAAAAATCTGGGACAAGAGAAAGACAATCAAAACCCGCAGCCGTAAGACCGAATGCTGCGGCATACCCGCGGGCGTCCATACCACCCGTCAGAGACCTGAAGGACACAGAGAAGAGGAAGAGGGGTTTCCCGCTGTGCAGGCGGATCGCATCGCAGGAAGGGATGCGGAAAGAAAAAGCAGATTCCTCGCTGCGCTCGGAATGACAAATTGTTGAACGGGCAGCATGGCGGCTTTTAAATGCGGTCGCGGCGGCGCCTCTAGCGAGCCGGGAAGACCGTGGCGGAGGCGGAATGATGGCGGCGGTGGAGAGTGATGCCGAGGAGGAGCCAGAGGGCTAGGGCGAGCCATTCGGAGGGGGTGAAGTGGCCGGGGAAGGCGGGGATTAGCTTCATCAGGACGAAGAGCAGGGAGACGCAAATACCCAGGCTTGTGATGAGGCGCATACGAAGAAGCGGCTCGACGAGCCAGAAAGAGAGGCAGGCGGCTAGCCAGCCTAGGGCGGAGGCCATGGAGCCGACTTCGGTGATGGGGACGAGGATGGAATCGCCGAGGAGAAGGCCGAGGAGCGTACCCACCGTGATGCCGATGATGGCGGTGGACGGGGTGGCAAATTTTGCGTGAATGGTGGCAAAGCGTGGGGCGACAGTGCCGCGGCGGGCGTAGGCGAAGAGCAAGCGCGTGGAGGCGGCGAAATTTCCGTTGAAACATTGGAAGAGGCCGAAGAGGGCCATGACGAGGATGAGTTGGACGATCCAATGGCGGCCGATGCCGTGTTCGAAAGCGACGGCGGTGGCGAAGCGTTTGCCGAGAAGGGATTGCCAGGGAGCGATGTAGGCGACTGCGGTGATGGAGAGCGCATAAAACAGGGCTCCAACTCCGAGAGCGAGACCGATGGCCTGCATGTAGCTTGTCTGGCGGAACTCTGGATTGGCTTCCTCGGCGTATTTGGGGACGGACTCGAAGCCAGTCAGGAAATAGGGAACGATTTGGAGAGTGAGGAGGATGGAAAGAAAGGGAGTGGCGTGAAAGAGGGGATGAAGATTCGCGGGAGCGCCGCGGGCGGCGCTGATGCCGACGAGCGCGACGAAAATGAGCAGGACCATGGAGGACATGGTCTTCTGGAAATTGGCGCTTAGGCGGATGCCGCGATAATTGATGGTGGCGAGAAGCAGTGTGAGAGCGATGCCCAGGATGAGGCGCGGGAGGAAAACGGGCTGGCCAGCGATTTTGTAGAG
The DNA here is from genome assembly GCA_963718945.1 of uncultured Acidobacteriota bacterium. Taxonomy (GTDB): domain Bacteria; phylum Acidobacteriota; class Terriglobia; order Acidiferrales; family UBA7541; genus Acidiferrum. Next base: position 96,572 of record CAVRAJ010000012.1, read on the forward strand.
TTGGAAGGAATCGAGGGACGGAAAAATGTAGGCGGCGATTTTTCCGAGGGCGACTGCTTCCCAGGGGCAGACGATGAAATAGGCGAGAAGCATCATCCACCCGGTGAAGTAACTGACGATGGGCGGGAAAACTTGCGCGGCGTAGGCGGCTTCGCCTGCGGCGTCGGGGAGGCGCTTGACCCATTGGCCGTAGACGTAGCCGACGGGCAGCAGAATGGTTCCGCCGATGGCAAAACCGAGCGCGGCGCCCGCGGGCCCGCCGCGACCGAGCCAATCGTCCATGAGGACGAGCCAGCCGGTGCCGATCATGGTGCCGAAAGCGAGAGCGAAATAATCGTGAAGGCGGAGTTTGCGCGCGAGGGCGGGCATTTAGAGGACGCAGAGCAATTCGTAAAGGAGATTGGCGGCGAGGAGCGAAGTGATTTCGCCAGTGTCGTAGGGCGGGGAGACCTCGACGAGGTCACAACCGATGATGTGGAGACCGCGAAGGGCGCGAACGAGCTCGAGGATTTGGATGCTAGTGAAACCGCCGACTTGCGGGGTGCCTGTGCCGGGAGCGTATGCGGGATCAACACAGTCGATATCAAGAGTTACGTAGACGGGTTTACGGCGGAAGGCGCGGAGATGCCGTTGAACGATGGGCAGGCCCTTTTTGTGAAATTCCTCAGCGGTAACCATTCTGACTTTGTGGGCGCGAGCAAAATCAAAATCGTCCTCGCCGTAAACTTGGCCGCGGAGACCAACCTGTAAGACGCCGCCATCCAACAGCAAGCCTTCTTCAAAAGCGCGGCGGAACGGCGTGCCGTGGGAATATTTGCTGCCGAAATACTGGTCCCACAGATCGTTGTGGGCATCGAATTGGATGAGAGAAACGGGGCCGTGCTTTTTTGCGACGGCGCGGAGAATGGGCAGGCTTATAGAGTGATCGCCGCCGACGCAAACGCAACGCACGCCGGCTGCGAGGAGCGGAGCAATTCCCTTCTCGATGCGGAGAAAGGTGTCCTCGATGGAGAGCGGGTTCACGGGAAGATCGCCAAAGTCCGCGACGCGATACTTGGCGAAGGGATTCACGTGCAGGACAGGGTTCCAGGGGCGGATGATGGCGGACTGGACCCGGATGTTTCGCGGCCCGAAACGAGGGCCGGGGCGGTAGGTTGTGCCACCGTCAAAGGGGACACCAATGAGAGCGACTTCCAACTCTTCTGGCTGGGTGATGTGTGGAAGGCGCATGAAAGTAGGGATGCCAGTGAAACGGGCATAGCTGAGCGCATCGAGAGGCTGGGGATGAGGCAGGCGAAAGGTGCGGCGAGGTTTAGGCACGGCGAGGCATCTTAGTTTCGGGGAGCGGAGTAAGTCAACGCGATGCGGTTCCTTGTGGGTCATTGCGCGGTTGAGGGCTGCGCATGCCGATACATGAGGCATAGCGACATTCTGGAGAACGAAGACAGCGAAATGGCGCGGCCTTAGGACGGAGTTGCGCGGGCATAGAGCGACTGTGAAACCGCTCGGTGGGCCTTGGTTGTTCCACGCGCATTCCACGCTAGTGCTCGACTGGCGGGGCGCTGGAACGCTGTTCTGAACAGTCGCCCTGTACTAAACTCCGAGCACCATGAAATACCGAAAGCAAATCAAGGAATGCGCGCGGCTGGCCGCACCGTACTGCGTCACAAAAGGCGAAGAATTTCGTCTGAAACATTACGAAGCAAGCGATACAGACGGCGTGAAGGACAAACAGCACGGCCAAAAAATTATCGATAACCGCGCCGGCCTGCTCAGCGATTTACAGGAAAAGCTGTATGCGCAGGATCGTTGGGCGCTGCTTTTAATCTTTCAAGCAATGGATGCGGGCGGAAAGGACGGCGTGATTAAGCACGTCATGTCCGGAGTAAATCCGCAGGGATGCGATGTGCATTCCTTCAAGGCTCCGAGCCCGGAAGAACTGGAGCACGATTATTTGTGGCGCGCGCACAGCCGCGTTCCGGAACGCGGTAAGATTGGGATATTCAACCGTTCCTACTACGAGGAAGTTCTGGTGGTCCGCGTGCACCCAACGATTCTGCGCGCCCAGAAGCTGCCCGACGCAGTGATTACCAAACATATCTGGGAACAACGCTACGAGGACATCAACGCGTTTGAGCGGTATTTGACGCGAAACGGCGTGGTGGTTCGCAAATTTTTTCTGCATGTTTCGAAGAAAGAACAGAAGAAGCGTTTTCTGGAGCGGCTGGAAGACTCGAAGAAGAACTGGAAGTTTTCGATGGCCGACGTCAAGGAGCGCGGCTACTGGAAGGACTATCAGGAAGCGTACGAAGAAATGATCCAGAACACGGCCACGAAGCATGCGCCGTGGTACGTGGTCCCCGCGGACAATAAGTGGTACACGCAATTGATCGTCGCTTCGGCAATCATCACGGCGCTTGAAGAGCTTGATCTTTCCTTTCCCGATGTGGACAAAGAGAAGAAGAAAGAACTGGAGAGCGTGCGCGAATCGCTGCTGCACGAGAAGGACTGAGTCGGCTGCAGACGGGCCGGCCCGCAGAAAACGAATCGCAGCAATTCTTGCGCTGCCGAACGAGGGCTTCTGTCGCGGGAGTATCCGGTGGTAAAATGAGGCGGACGGCGAGCCGGCCACCGGAATTTGCGGGCAAGAGGAGCGATAATGGCAAAGCCGATCGAGCTTGAAATTAATGGCAAGCGTTACTCGGTTCAGTCCGCTGCGGAAACATCCCTGCTTTCCGTACTCCGTGACGAACTCGGATTAACAGGCACCAAATACGGGTGCGGCGAAGGCCAGTGCGGCGCATGCACGGTCTTGCTTGGCGGAACGCCGCGCCGTTCCTGCCAGATTCCAGTGAGCGCAGCCGCCTCCAGATCCATTACCACCATTGAAGGCCTGGAGAAGGACGGACATCTGCATCCGGTACAACAGGCATTTCTGGATGCGGGCGCGTTCCAGTGTGCCTATTGCACTTCAGGGATGATCTTGAGCAGCGTGGGGCTGCTTTCGGCGAATCCGAGGCCGACGGCAGAAGAGATTGTCCAATCCCTGCAGGGTAATATCTGCCGCTGCGGAACGTATCCGCGGATTATCGAAGCAGTTGATCAAGCGGCCAAAGCAATGCAGGGGCGTGCGCGATGAGCTCCTCATCCGTCAGGTTCGTACCGGAGCCGGAGCGCTACGAATTCAGAGCCGGCCCGATGCACCATTTCGAATTGGCGCGCCGCGATTTCTTCAAGTTTCTCGGGGCGGGAATTGCCGTTTTCGCGATGGCGAAAGACTCGCTAGCCAAGCAGGAAACGGCGCCCACCCAAGGCTTCCACTCCGAAGAACTTCCGCAAGACATTACTGCCTGGCTGCACATCGGGGAAGACGGAAGCGTGACGGCGTTCACGGGCAAAGTGGAGATTGGGCAGAATATCCGTACTTCGCTGGCGCAAACAGTCGCCGATGAATTACGCGTGCCATTTGAGAGCGTGACCATGGTGACGGCGGACACGGCGCTGACGCCGTTTGATTTCGGGACGGTGGGCAGCCGGTCGATGCCGACGATGTCTCCGCAACTTCGCCGGGTGGCCGCGGCCGCGCGCGATTTGCTCATCAACGCAGCGGCAAAAGAATGGAACGTCCGAGCGGAAGGACTCAAAGCGGCGAACGGAAAGGTTACCGATCCAGCGAGCGGCCGGGCGCTTAAATACGGGGAATTGGTGCGCGGAAAGACTCTGGCGCAAAACCTACCCGCGGAAGATCCAGTCACGCCGGCGGATGAATGGACGATTGCGGGGAAGCCAATTGCAAAAAAGGATGGCCGCGCGTTCGTTACGGGCGAGCATCAATACACGCCGGACTTGCGCCGTCCAGACATGCTCTACGGCAAAGTGCTTCGTCCGCCTTCGTTTGGCGCGACACTCACTTCTTACGATGCGAAGACTGCGCAGGCGATGAGCGGCGTGGTCATCGTGCGCGATGGCGATTTCGTCGGCGCCGCCGCGGGCAATGAACGAGACGCACAAAAGGCGCTCGAGGCCATTCGGGCAGAGTGGAAGGAAGTTCCACAAACATCGAGTAAAGAACTTTTTTCATACCTTAAGCAAAACGCGAAGCCGAATGGGAACGATCGCTCTCGGCACATAAAAGGATCCGTGGAGGAGGGCCTGTCGGCTGCCGCGCACCGTTTGGACGCGGTTTACACGGTGGAATTCATCGCGCACGCCCCGCTCGAGCCGCGGGCGGCCGTGGCTGAATGGTCCGAGGGAAAACTAACGGTGTGGACTGGTTCGCAGCGCCCGTTTGCGGTGCGCGACGAGCTGGCCGATGTTTTTCACGTGCCAGAAAATAACGTGCGCGTGATTGTGCCGGATACGGGTTCCGCTTACGGAGGCAAGCACACCGGGGACGCCGCGCTGGAGGCTGCGCGGCTGGCGCGCGCTGCCGGGCGCCCCGTCAAGGTGGTCTGGACGCGAGAAGAAGAGTTCACCTGGGCGTATTTTCGTCCGGCAGGGGTAATGGAAATCAAGAGCGGGATCGCGGCGGATGGCGCGCTGACCGCCTGGGAATATCACAATTACAACTCGGGGATGTCCGCCATCGACACGCCGTACAATGTTGCGAATCAACACATTGAATTTCACACGACACAGTGTCCCTTGCGGAGCGGCTCGTATCGCGGACTGGCCGCCACGGCAAACTTTTTCGCGCGAGAATGCCACATGGACGCACTGGCGCATGAAGCGCGGCTGGATTCGCTGGAGTTCCGCCTGAAGAATCTATCCGACGCTCGGCTGCGGGCGGTGTTTGAAGCGGCGGCGAAATCCTTCGGCTGGCCGGGGAAGAAGACAAAGGAAGGTCAAGGATTCGGCATAGCGGGCGGCCATGAAAAAGGCGGCTACGTGGCGACGTGCGCCGAAGTTTCCGCGGATCGAAGTTCCGGCGCCGTGCGCGTCGTGCGCATGACCACCGCCTTCGAATGCGGAGCCATCGTAAATCCCGATGGATTGGGCAATCAAGTGATCGGGGCAAATATCCAGGGACTGGGCGGCGCTCTTTTCGAAGCCATTGCCTTCGAGAATGGCCGGATCACGAATCCACATTTTTCAAGCTACCGCGTTCCGCGTTTCCGCGACGTCCCGGAAATCGAGGCGGTCCTTCTGGACCGCAAAGACCTTCCGTCAGCAGGAGCCGGTGAAACGCCGATCATGGGGGTCGCACCAGCTATTGGAAACGCGATCTTCGACGCAACCGGAACCCGGTTGCGAGGTCTTCCTTTGGCTCCAAAGGGCCTCGCATCAGCAAAAAGCTAGAGCCCTTCGGACAAAAATGAAGGGAAAAGTGAAAAAGGTGGGCTGTTCCACAGTGAACTAGTTGATGGGCTTTGTCCCAACCTGGGAATTCCTGGCTTCACGATTGCCGACGAAACCTGAATAACATATTTGTTTTCAATACTTTAAACTCTATCCCAGGGCACCGGTCTGGCCTCACTCTTGCCCCTGAAACTAGGGGGGTCTCTGTGCTTTTCAATCTTGCCGACAGACTTGGAGCGCTTGTGCTCGCGCGGCAGAAGCGTTTGGCACGTGTGCATATAAGAGTTTGGCGCCGTCGGCGCTTGCGGCTTCGGCGCGGAGGGAACCGTCTAGCCCTGATGCGGCTGATTCGGGTTGCCTCGGCCGTGATATTGCTGGCATCCGAGCTATTGCTCTTACCATCCGCCAGCGCCCAGGAGGGGAAGGCCGATGAATACCGCGCAAAAGCCAATTTCCTGGCGGTCTTTGCCGATTTTGTCGAGTGGCCCTCGGCGGCCTTCTCGTCAGAGCAAGCACCACTTCTCATCTGCGTTTTGGGCGAGTTCTCTTTCGGAACGACTCTAGCAGAGGCGACTCGAGGCGCTTCCATCCGCGGCCGGCGCATGGAGATTCGATGGGCACGGAAGGAACAAGGCCTGCGCGCATGCCAAATTCTTTTCGTGAGCCGGTCGGAGAGCAGGCGTTACGGAAGAATATTCAAGGCCATTCAAGGAGCGAGCGTGCTGACCGTGGGCGAGACTCCGGATTTTCTAGCGAGCGGAGGCACAATCAATTTCCTTTTCGACGCGAACAAGCTGCAGTTTGAGGTGAGTGTGGCAGCGGCGAACGACGCCGGCCTGCGGATCAGTTCGAAGATGCTCGCGCTGGCGAGACATGTTGTCAGCAGGACGGAAGCAGCGAAAGGTTAGCATGGCCTCAATTCGGAGAAGTGGAGCGGGTTACAAATAAGGGCATCGACGCTGGAGGTGAAGCGATGAAGGAAACAGAAGAAATTCTTTCGACACCGATTTGGAATCAAGCTGAATTACTTGAAAGAGTAGACAACGATTTGGAACTTCTGCGAGAGCTCCTCATTATTTATAAAGCGGAATTCCCGCGAACGATTCAGTCCCTGCAGTCAGCCGTGGCGGGCGGAGAGTTGAAAAACACAGCATCGTTGAGCCACAGCCTAAAAGGAATGCTATCCAACCTGGGCGGCGGACGCGCTGCGGCGGCGGCGGAAAAACTTGAAGAACTGGCTGTGGCCGGAGAAAACGCCCTCTTAAAGGAAGCTTTGGACACCTTGCAGCGCGAAGCCGCACGCCTCTTGCCGGAACTGGATGCGTACATGATGGAGGTGCGGCATTGAAGATTTTGATCGCGGACGATGACGCGCTTTCGCGTCGGTTGCTTGAAAAAACGCTGGAACGCGCCGGTTACGAAGTGACCGCCGTGGAAAACGGCAAGCAAGCGTTCGAGCAGCTTGGCAAGCCCGATGGACCACGCCTGGCTTTGCTCGATTGGGTCATGCCGGAGTTGGACGGGCCGGGAGTCTGCCGCGCGATTCGAACGCGCTCGGAACAGACTTACGTTTACATGGTGCTGCTGACCTCCAAAGGATCCAAGGAGGAGACCGTGCTGGGCCTGGAATCGGGAGCGGACGACTATCTGACGAAACCCTTCAATGCCGAAGAATTGCGCGCACGCCTTCGTGTGGGGGAGCGCATTCTGTTGCTGGAGGACCGTCTAGTGGAAGCCAGGGAGAATATGCGCTTTAAGGCGACGCACGATCCTTTAACCTCGCTTCTAAACCGTGGAGCCATCATGGAGTTGCTCGCGAGAGAACTTCACCGCTCGCACCGCGAGCAGAAATCCACGGCAATCCTGCTGGGAGACGTCGATCACTTCAAGCGTGTTAATGACACTTTAGGCCACGTGGTGGGCGACGAGGTCCTCATGGAAATTGCCAATCGACTTCTCGGCAGCGTGCGATCTTATGACTTCGTGGGCCGGTACGGAGGAGAAGAATTTCTAGTTGTGTTGAATAATTGCGACCCGGCCTATGCGCCGGGACGTGCGGAAGCAATTCGCAAATCAGTGTCAAATTGTCCCGTTGAGACCGCGAAGGGGCCGCTCTCTCTCACCATGAGTTTTGGCGCGCTCTTAAGCGCGGAATGGGGGCCGAGACCTGTCGAGGAACTCTTGCACGAGGCGGATATCGCACTCTACGAAGCAAAGGGAGCGGGCCGCGATTGTCTTCGAATGGCCAAACCGGAAGCGAAAGCCGAGATATTACCTGAAGTGTTGCCGCAACCGGTTAGACGAAGGAACGGATAGACGCTTCGGGAAAGCAAAATGTAGAGCCGATCAAATCAAGCTCAACTGGATTTTGGCTTGGCTTGACCCATCATCTGCCGCATCGCCGCGCTCGAACCCGGCGATTTCTTTTCCCGCCAGGCCTCCAGCCGCCGGCAAGTATCCTCAATATTGAAAAACAGGCGGGGATTTTTGAAGGCCGCGCGCCAGGTGGGCACAATGGTGTGCATGCGATCCCACACCACCCATATCTCCCCATTGTTCTCGAAAAAAAGCTCATCGTTGATCAAGCCGCGATTGACAATGCTGGCCACCATCTCCCAATAGCTGATAACCATTCGGATGAATATGTCCTCTTCACCACCCTGCGGATATTTTTGCACCATGTCCTCGGGCGATGTGGGATGAAAATGCTCGAGAAACCAGCCACGCGCCTGCCGCAGCCGCGGTTCACGTCTCATGTCGTAAAGCTTGAGCATCAAATTCACTTCTTCATAGGTGACTTGGCTCATTTGGGGTTCTCCTTGCTCCAATCTGCCGGCGCGGGCTGGGGTGCTTCTTGCAGAGAAGGAGAGGCGCTGGCCAGTTCCAAACGCTGCACGCTGGATAAAGGAATGCCTTGGCGTTGGAATTCTATTTGGATGCGCCTGCGCAACTCCCGGGATACTTCATCCTGGCGAGTTGGGGCCGTTCGAACTTGCAAGCGCACGGTCGAGGCCGAACGGTCAAACGCTTGTACGCCCAAAATGCGCGGGCCATCCACAAGCGCCTGGGACCAGGACGGATCGCCCCGAAGCTCGGCGGCCGCGGATTCCAGCGCTTGCATTGTCTTTTCGAGGGAAATTTCCGGCGCGATAGATATGTCCACAAAGGCCTGAGACCAGTCGCGGCTAAGGTTGCTCACGGTACGGACCTCACCGTTGGCGATGGTCACCAGGGCCCCGCGAGCATCGCGTACCACGGTGCGCCGGAGGGTCAGATGTTCGACGCGCCCGGTGGTGTCCCCCACCTGTATTGTATCGCCGATCGCGTATTGATCTTCGAGAACGATGTAGATCCCTGTTATAACGTCGCGGATCAGATTTTGGGCGCCAAAACCGATGGCGACGCTGGCCAGGCCCGCGAGAGTCAAGGCCGGCGTGGGATTGATGCCGATTTTGTCCACCGCCGTGAGCAGCGCAACAAACCAGACGACCTTGCTTGCCGCGCCGTAAAGCACGGCGGCGAGAGTGCGGGTTTGCTGCTCGCGAACCTGCGCGGCGCGGCTCTGCGTGGCGGCAGGCTTGATCATCAGTTTGGTCAACACGCGGAGAAACCGGTTGACGAGCAGCGCAATGAGGAGAATGGCTACGAGGTCAAAAATACTGGTCAGCGTGAATTCGGGCCAGTGAATGGAGAGACTGGTCATCGTTTTTTCGGGAGGGAGAGTATAACATTGGACGAGCACGGATGCCCGTCTGAAGCAGGTTCAGATTCCAGCCGGCCCAATCTGCGGCGAGGTAGCTATGTTTGATACGAGACGCAAATTTTTGACTTTTCTGGCAGGCGCTGGGACGCTGGCGGTCTCGCGTGCGGGCAGTCTTCGCGCGCAGACCAAGCCGCAGGGCCGTCCCCAGCCTCCGGACCCCACGCCGGACGCGGATGAACGATCGTCCTTGCCGGGGAAATCCCCCGCTAAGATGCTTCTCGAAGCCAACGAGAAAGACATTAAAAAGAACATCGAGAAGCTCTATGAACTGGCAACCGATTTGAAGGAGGAAGTGGAGAAGACGGACTCTTCCAAAGTGCTTTCGCTAACCCTGGTGAAAAAAGCGGAAGAAATTGAAAAGCTGGCTCATGACATCAAGACGCGGGCAAAAGGATGAAGGATAACGCTGTCGGGCCCGCGCCGGATGAGTGCAGGCCCAGTGGTGAGCGCTCTGGCGCAGCAAGTGCGCAAGGGTTAGAATAAACAAGCAAGCCCGCCGTTTTTGCGTCAGGACGCTTCCACGGCCCTCTTGTTGAACGCATGAGCGCGCCCGTAGCTCAGATGGATAGAGCGACAGCCTCCGAAGCTGTAGGTCGTGAGTTCGAACCTCACCGGGCGCGCCAGATTCCCGGATATTTTTTTCAATCGCTTCCAGCTTCGCCCCGCAAGCAGTTTCGAGATTGTTCGGAATGCACGTTAATCCGATGTTCTGCGATTCGAGCCCGAGAAGCTGGCCGTTGCTGCTACCTGCGCTACCGCGGCTGATACCTTCTAGAAATCAAACTGGGCACTCCGGGCACGACGGACTCGGTTTCCAAGTGAAATTCAGGGCGCGCGATTTTTGGCAAAGTTAGCCGCCAATTCCAAGAAACGCGGGTGTACCCTGTTCCGTCAGGATAAGTGGGCGAGATGATGCGATGACGTTTCGAGATCTGCTATTTGCGGGCCGAGCGCTGCGGAAGAGTCCGGTCTTCACACTCACCGCGGCGCTAACGATAGCGCTTGGCGTTGGCGCAAGCACGGCCATCTTCAGCGTCGCCAACGCCGTGCTTTTGCGCCCACTTCCGTATGAAAACCCCGATCAGCTCGTCATCATCCCCACCGACATGCGCAATCGCGGCGTCAAAGACTTTCCCTTTTCCAATGCAAATTTTATCGATTTGAGGGAAGCGACCAAGGACGACTTCCAGGGCCTGGCGGGCGTCTTCACATTCCCCTTCACGTTGAGCGGGGACGACGGGATGCCGGAACAAGTCCACGTGGGCGTCGTGACGACGAACTACTTCCAGCTTGTAGGGGCAAAGATCGTGCTCGGCCGGGATTTCTCCGACGAGGATGGCCAACCGCAGCCGCCCCCGCCCGCGACAGGAACCCAAACGGCAACGCCCCCTCCGCAACTGCCGATCATGGCCATCATCAGTTACGAATACTTTCAGCGCCGCTTCGGCTCGAATTCCGCTGTACTCGGGCAATCCTTAAATAAGGGGAAGCCATTTAGTCCGCGAATCGTCGGAGTCCTCGCGCCGCACTTTCAGATCTACTTTCCGCCCTCCGCAGATTTGGAAGCCGCGCCGGAAATCTGGATCGCCAACCGGCTCGGTTACGACGCCGCGCAACGAAACGGCGTATCGATGCGCGTCATCGGCAGGTTGAAACCTGGGATAACGATCGGGCGCGCGCAAGCGGCCGCCGACCAGGTGGCCACGGAGGCGCGGAAGAATTTCCTGATCGAAAACACCGCAGGCTACGCTATCCGCGTGGAGCCGATGCGGCAGCATCTCGTCTCGGATGTCCGCCCCGCCATTCTCGCGCTGATGGGCGCGGTGATTTTTCTGTTGCTGATTGCGTGCGCCAACGTGGCCAACCTTTTGCTGGTACGCGCTTCGTTGCGCCAGCGTGAACTTGCCATTCGGTCCGCTATCGGCGCCAGTTGGTGGGATCTCGCCCGCCAGATCCTATCCGAGGCGCTACTGCTCGCGGTTATTGGCGCCTTAGGCGGTCTTGGCATCGCGTGGCTCGGTATTCACGAACTACTGGCCATCGCTCCCGCGCAGCTTCCACGGCTGGAAACGATCCGGATCGATTCGACCGTGCTGATGTTCACGGTTATATCGAGCCTCATCGCCGCAGCCATCTTCGGCCTGGCACCGGCCTGGCGCGCGGCTCGCCCGGACGTGATGATCGTGCTGCGGGGCACCAGCCGTAGTGAAGGACTCGCAAGCGGCGGTCTCTTGCGCAAGCTCGTCGTGGGACTCGAAGTCGCTCTCGCTTATGTACTCCTCATCGGCTCGGGACTTATGGTCCGCAGCTTTCTCGAATTGCAGCACATCGACCCCGGATTCAATTCCCGTGGGCTGCTCACATTTCAGGTTCAATCCGATCGATTTCTCCAGAAGCCGGAAGAGCGCGCTGTGGCTACCCGGCAGCTCGAGGACCGTCTGCGCGCCATCCCGGGCGTTAAAAGCGTTACGGCCGCGAATCCATTTCCGCTTACGGGAGGGTTCAGCCCGATTCGCTGGGGAACCGAGGAAGCGCTGTCTGACGCGAGCAAATATAAAGCAGTCGATCCTCTCATCGTGCTTCCCGGCTACTTCAAGACCATGGGCACTTCCCTGATCGAGGGCCGCACTTTCACCGACGAAGACAATCAACCGGGGCGCACCTATGTGGTGGTCGATAAAATCCTGGCAGATCGCGCGTATCCCGGCCAATCGGCCGTCGGCAAGCGCATTCTTATCCGCATTCAAACGCCCGAGCCCGTGTGGGTCGAGATCATTGGCGTCGTCGCCCACGAACGAGGGGTGTCCTTAAGCGAACCAGGACGCGAGCAGGTTTACTTTACAGACGCTTACGTCGGCTCCGGCGCCACGGATCACTGGGCCCTCCGAACCGACGGCGAGCCGTCGAAATACGCGAATGATGTTCGCGCTGCGATCAAGGCATTCGACACGCACATGTTGATCACCGACTTGCAGCCCATGGATGCGGTAATTGAAAAAGCGCAAGCCGGCACGCGATTTTCATTGCTCCTCATCGGAGCGTTCGCGGTAATCGCGGCGCTGCTCGCGGGCGTCGGACTCTACGGCGTGCTCGCGACGGTGGTGCGCCAGCGTACCGCCGAAATCGGCGTTCGCATGGCCCTGGGCGCCCAGCCTCGAAACATTTTCCAGCTCGTGGTGGGCCAGGGGCTTCGCCTTACGGCCATCGGGGTTGTCGCCGGCCTATTCGCGGCCTTCGCCGTCACGCGCGAGATGTCTTCGATGTTGGTTGGAATTAAGGCCACGGACCCTTTGACTTTCGTGACCATGGCGGCTCTATTTTTCTTGATCGCCGCGACTTCTTCGTGGCTACCCGCCCGGCGGGCCGCGAGTCTCGACCCAACAGCGGCCCTTCTGGAACAGTGACAGTATTTATTGATTGGCGACCATAACCGCGCTTCGTTGCGTCGAGCGAGGGCCAATTAGGGCAATGAAGACATTGGCAGCGGCGGTTAACTCCCAATAAGTCGAAATCTCCGCAAGGCGCCCATCTCCGTGCGAGGTTGTTCCGAGGATAGAGTTGCGCAGGGTCTTAGCGAAGGATTATTCGTGTCGCAGAGCGATCATGGGATCGACGCGCATGGCGCGCCGCGCGGGGACGTAACACGCGGCGATGGCAACAATAATCAACAGCATGGCGACGCCAGCAAAGGTCAGCGGGTCATGCGGACTGACGCCGAAGAGCTGGTTGGCCATAAGACGCGTAAGTCCGAGCGCAGCGCCGATGCCGACGGCGACACCGATCAACGCCATCCTTGCCCCGTGCCCAATCACTAATCGCAGCACATCGCCGCGCTGCGCGCCCAAGGCCATGCGCACTCCGATTTCGTGAGTGCGCTGGCCGACCAGATACGAAATCACGCCGTAGATTCCGACGCACGCGAGCATCAGCGCAAGCGCCGCGAAGACGCCGAGAAGAATCATGGAAAGCCTCCGCGCAGCAAAGGAATTGGAGACGACTTCGTCCATCGTTTGGACGTTGTAGACCACCTCGCGAGGATCAATTTGCTCGACGGCGCGTCGAACGGAGTCCATGACAGCGGTGGGGTCGCCTTGGGTGCGCAGCACGACAGCCACAGCATCCGCCGCGAGCGGCATGAGCTTCTCGGGAAGCTGCATAAACGGATAATCAAACTGCGCCTCAATGGCCGATTTTGCATCGGCGTCAAGACCCCATTGCTTTACATGGCCAACCACGCCGACGATTTCGGCTTGCACGTTGAAGCCCGCAAGATTGATGTGCCGGCCGATGGGATTTTCATGAGGGAAATAAGAGCGCGCGAAGACGTCGTCGATGTCGATGACCACGGGCGCGTGCTCGTCGTCCCGCGGCGTGATGAAGCGGCCGCGTTCGAGGGCGACGCCCATGGCTCGTTGAAAGCCGGTTTCAACGAGATAAAACATCGCTTGGGGCATGTCTTGGAAATTGGCAGGTTTTGGCTGGCCCTCGATCCAGAAAGGCAAAGAGGAATTGTGGATCATCGGCCGGGAGCCGAGCGTGACGGAAACGGCTTGGACGCCGGGGATGTTCTGCATTTTGTCGTCGAACTGGCGAAGGCGCGCACGCGTTTCGGCGGAACTGGTTGAAGGGGCGGCCGGCAATGACAAACTGAAGGTGATCGCATGGCTGGGATTGAAGCCCGGATTGACGCGCCAAAGCGCCGCGAGGCTGCGAACCATCAGTCCGGCGCCAACGAGCAAAACCAAGGCCATAGCTACTTCAACGGCGACGAAAACTCCCTGGAGGCGGTGGCGTGCGCCGCTCAAACCGCGGCCACTTTCCTTGAGCATCTCCTCTAAATTCACGCGGGAAGTTTTCAGCGCGGGAGCGAGGCCAAAGACAATTCCCGCAAACAGAGATAGCCCGATCGTAAAGAGCAGGACCCGTGAATCGAGGGAGACTTCGTTAGCCCGCGGCAAAGCGCCCGGCAGGGTGCCGAGCACCGCTTTGGTGCCCCAAAAGGCGAGCAAGAGGCCCAGCGCTCCGCCCAAGCCCGCGAGCAGAATGCTTTCGGTAAGAAGCTGGCGAATGACGCGCATGTGGTTCGCGCCAAGGGCCGCGCGAATCGCAAACTCGCGCGAGCGGCCCATCGCGCGCGCCAGGAGAAGATTGGCAACATTCGCGCAGGCAATCAGCAGCAAGAAACCAACGGCCGCGAGAAGCACGATCAGGAATGGCTGGACGTTGCCGACGATATCTTCCTTCATGGAAACGAGAGTGATGCCCACGGCCTTATCGGCTTCCGGATACGCAGCCGCGAGATTTTGTGCAATGCCGTCCATATCGGCTTTCGCTTGCGAGAGCGTTAGGCCTGGTTTCAGGCGGCCAATCCCATGCGCACTTACGTCGATGCGGCGATCGCGAAAAGAGGGATCATTCCACTGGCCGACGGGAGTGTAGACGTCGCGGTCGTGACCATAAAAAGTGAAGCCTGCGGGAATCACGCCCACGATCGTGTAGGAGGTGCCATTCAGGATGATCGGCGTTCCGATGATTTCGAGCGAAGAGCCGAATTTGCGTTTCCAGAAGCCTCCTCCCAGAATCACGACCGGGGCGGCGCCGAGGTGATCGTCATCGGAGCGGAAGGTGCGGCCAAGCACGGGGCTTTCGCCAAGCGTCGAAAAAAAATCGGCGGAAACCATATAACCGCTGAGGCGTTCGGCTTCGCCGGTACTGATGAAGTTGTAATCCTGATTGCGATATATGGCCATGGAGGAAAACGTTTGCGTGTCGCGCTGCCAATCGAGGAAGTTCGAGTAGTTGATCGGGGCTTGATCGAAGCCGGTAGTCTTTCCATAAATCGCGACGAGCCGGCCGGAATGCGGGAAAGCCAGGGGATTGAGCAGGACGCCGTTGACTACGGAAAATAGCGCGGTATTCGCGCCGATGCCCAGGGCCAGCGTCAAGACCGCGATCGCCGTGAATCCTGGCGCTTTCGCCAGCATCCTAAGACCGTAGCGCAAGTCCTGAAGAAACGTCTCCATGCTGCCTCCCGTCTTTCAGACACGGGCAAATCGGACTAATCGTACCGCAAGAAAGATGGGTCATTCCAGTTCATCCGAGAATGCCGGGCGAGTTGCCGACCACTCAGAAATAATAGTAGGAACGTGGGATGTGATGCTGGACCAGCGACTACTTGGAGGTAGGTCGGGGTACTGGACAAACACCGCCGGGGCTCCCCAATAAGTTACAGGCTCAATCCAGGATAAAACTTGATCTGTTGCAGGGCTGCCACGAGACAGCCGAGAAAAGTTCTGGAATTGTCCGCTTCGGCGCGCTCTGCCGCGGTTGCAAACCTACTCGATGTCTTCGGAATCGTCTTGCTCGGGCGCTTTGGATTCCAGATGAATCTCCGGAAGATTGGCTTCGTGCAACTGGCGGTTCAACGCCGGGAGATCCACGGTCTTTAATCCCTTCCACTGTTTCGACACGTCCGCGAAGGCTTTCTCGGTTTCCGCCGCCGCGCTCATTTGCGCCGCGGTTGGCGTGGCATCGGCTCGTCCGACTTCGCCATAGAGCGCCGAGGCTTCGCCATTCGCGCGGCTTAGCGTCGGCTTGGGCGACGGAGGCGCGAAGAAGCCGCCTCCACCACCCATAAGCGCGGACACCTTTTTATCCAAACCGGAAACTGCCTCGGCCAATTGCCCACTCGCCTGCGGCGTGAGCTTCTGTAATTGTTCATGCGCAGACCGCGCCTGCGAAACGTCCAGCGTACTCGCTGTCATTATCGAAGCAAGGCGGCTTTCCAACTGGAACATTTCCACCAAGCCCTCGCGAGTTGTCTTCACGCGCGGATCCATCTTTACAATCAAAGGTTCGTTGTACGTGTGTCCGTCCACGGTGAGCCGAACCGTATACTGCCCAGGCAGTGCATTCGGCCCCTGGGGCAGTCGCGGAGTGTCTTCGGGCACCGCCGCGATGGGGTAACCAAATCGCGTGGATTCTGGCGTGGCGTAATGAAGGTCCCACACCCATCGGTGCATGCCTGCGGCAGTCGAAAGAATTTTGGGCATGCGCACCCAATACGGCGGAATCAGTTGCCTGGCAAGCTCATCCACTGTCAAATCCGGCTTGTCGGTACTCGAATAGCGCCGCACAACTTTGGATTGCGCATCAAGAATTTCCAGCGTGGCGGGGCCCTCCGCCGGCTGAGCGAGAAAATAATCCACGATCGCGCCATCGGGAGGATTCTTGGCGGTCGGTTCATCGGGCGGGATGGGTGTATCCGTATTGGTATCCCGCATGACGCGATAGGCCGCGCCCGGTTTGAAAAGAAATGCACCCGCTTTCTGCATCGATTCCGTGATCTGGCGCAGCGGCGTGATGTCGTCCAAAATCCAGAACGAACGCCCGTGCGTCGCCACGATCAAGTCGTTGTCGTGAATCCAGAGGTCGCGCATGGAAGAGTGCGGCAAATTGAGCTCGAGGCTCTGCCAATGGCCGCCGTCATCGAAGGACACCCAAACGCTGGTTTCCGTGCCGGCAAACAGGAGACCCTTTCGAACGGAATCCTCACGCACCGTGTCGACCGCCGAGTTATCGGCCAGGCCGCTGGTTATAAGAGTCCAAGTATTCCCGCCGTCGCGCGTTCGATAGATATACGGGCGTTGATCATCGATGCGAGAGCGGCTCACCGAAGCGTATGCCGTCTGGTCGTCAAAGTGCGATGCGGCGATTTGCGTCACTTTGCTCCACGGCGTCAATTCCGGCGGCGTGATGTTCTTCCAATGGGCTCCGCCGTCGCGCGTGCTCCAAATCAATCCGTCGTCGGTGCCAGCCCACAGCGTGTTCACGGATTTGAAGGATGGTGCCAACGAATAGATGACGCCGCGCTCTTTTTCAGCGTTTGGATCCTTCGCGGCAGTATTTCCAAGACTCGCGGGAACGGCGTTGTGGTCGCGCCCGAGATCAGGGCTGATCGTCTGCCAACTGTGACCGCCGTCAGTCGTTTTGAAAAGAAAATTCATCGTGGTGTATAGGATGTGCGGATCGATCGGTGAAAAAATGATCGGTTGCGTGCGGTCAGCGCGGTACTTGGGATCAGCCGCGGCAACGGGCGTGACATCCTGCACCTGGCCCGTCTTAATCCAGTACTTCGAAACCTCGCGCCTTCCCGCTCCATAAATTATGTCTGGATTCAGCGGGTCGGGCGCGGCGTAGCCGTATTCGATCACGCCAACCGGATGCCAGTCTCGAAATGTAATCTCTCCATCGTTGCCGCGGCTCGAAACGCACACGGACCCGCTCTCCTGCTGCCCGCCGCAAACGAGATACGGAAACGAGTTGCTCGTCGCCACGTGATACATCTGAGCGGTCGGCTGGTTGTACCAGGTGCTCCACGTCTTCCCGCCATTGACGGTCACCAGCGCGCCCTGGTCTCCGACCAGCAAAATGATGTTCGGATCACGGGGGTTGATCCACATGTTCTGATAGTCATCTCCACCCGGCGCTCCACGAAAACTCATCCACGTTTTTCCGCCGTCGGACGACTTCATCGTCACGGTGCTTGTGCAATAGATGATGTCTGGATTCTTCGGGTCAACTTTTGGCATCGGCAAATCGCCTCCACCGATGCGTCCCGCTGGCCTCGGGTCCGTGGTGACATGCTGCCAATTTTCGCCGCTATCATCGGAGCGATAGATACCGACTTCCGAGCCCATTCCCGTCTCGCCACGCGCGCTCGCCACGCTGGCATAGAGCCTGCTTGGCTGGCTAGGTGCAATCGTGAGGTTGACCTGAATGATTACCTTCGGCAGCCCGTTCGTCAGAGGAAGCCAGTTCTTGCCTCCGTCGGTGGACTTAAAAAGACCACCTTCTGTTCCGCTGTATTGGTTGGCGTCTTCCCACGGGCCCAGCCGAAGTTCCCACATCGATGCGTAAACAATCTCTGGATTCGCAGGGTCAATCTCGACGTCGGAACCGCCGACGTTTTCGCCTTTCGAAAGCACCTTTTCCCAATTTTGTCCGCCGTCGGTGGACAGATAAATCCCGCGTTCGGCATTCGGTCCATACGGATGTCCCAGCACCGCGGCGAAAACACGGTTCGCATCGTGAGGATCAATCGCGAGAGCCGGAATGCCCTGGGTATCGCGCAGCGCGGCGAGATGCGTCCAGGTTTTCCCAGCATCAGTCGATTTGTAGATGCCATCGCCAACCGCGAGATCGGGGCGCGCGAGCCCTTCCCCGCTCGAAACGTAAACGATATTCGGATCGGAAAGCGCGACGGCGATGGCGCCGGTGGATTGAGTCGGCTGCTCATCGAAGATCGGCGTCCACGTCCGCGCATAATCGTCCGTTTTCCATACGCCGCCGTTCACCGCTCCGACATAAAAAACATTGGGTTGGCTGGGCACACCAGTGGACGCGCGCGTCCGCCCGCCGCGTGTCGGACCAATCATCCGCCAGCGCATCTCCTGGTACGTGCTCTCCGGATATTGCTGCGCCTTACTGACCGTGGCGCACGGCAGGATCGACAGAGCAGCGAGCGCAAACATCGAGAGACGATTGATTCGGATCACAAGACACCTCTTTTGCGGATTTTTAACCAACGCGGCAGAGGAAAATCACGTGGAACGATAGCAAGTTATCCTCGACCAATTCCCGCGCAGCACTATGAACCCAATCGCTAGAAAACTCAATCCAACCTTCTCAAAAATTCGCTTCGAAGCATTCGATGCTTCTAATCCTTGTGGGCCCACGCGCACCGGGGTAGACTTTCGCCAGCATTCGTAGGAGGCAGCTTATGGCCCGTGTCGTCCGCTGCGGCCTCATTCAGGCCAGCTGTGAATGGTCGCCGGAGAAATATTCTCTCGCGCAAATCAAACAAAAGATGATGGCCAAGCACGAGAGCCTCATCGCCGCCGCGGCCAAGAAAAAAGTGCAAATCCTGGGTCTTCAGGAGCTCTTTTACGGCCCCTATTTCTGCGCCGAGCAGCAAACCCGGTGGTACGAATTGACCGAGCGCGTCCCCAATGGCCCCACCGTTGCCCGCATGCAAAAACTGGCGAAACAGCACCAGATGGTGATAGTCGTGCCCATCTACGAAGTCGAGATGACCGGGGTTTATTACAATACCGCCGCGGTGATCGACGCGGATGGGCGCTACCTCGGAAAATACCGCAAGCACCACATCCCTCACTGTCACCCGGGTTTTTGGGAAAAGTTTTATTTCACGCCCGGCAACGCCGGCTATCCCGTCTTCGAGACGCGTCACGCGCGCGTCGGCGTGTACATCTGCTACGACCGGCATTTTCCGGAAGGCGCGCGATGCCTCGGATTGAACGGCGCTGAGATTGTCTTCAATCCTTCCGCAACCGTCGCCGGACTCTCCGAATATCTGTGGGAACTCGAGCAGCCCGCTCACGCCGTCGCCAATGCCTATTTTGTCGCGGCCATCAATCGCGTCGGCATTGAGTCTCCCTGGAAAATCGGCGAATTTTACGGCAAGAGCTACTTCTGCAATCCGCGCGGGAAGATCGTGGCCCAAGCCAGCCGCGACAAAGACGAACTGCTCGTCGCCGAGCTGGACCTCGACGAAATCCAAAAAGTGCGCGACACCTGGCAGTTTTATCGCGACCGGCGGCCCGAATCTTACGGCGAAATCACGCGCACACGCGCCGCCGAGAATTCCGAAGCCGCGGACTGAGCCCCTCGTTACCGCTCAAAAACCCCAATGTCCGAAGCCCTTCCATGCTAACGCCAACGGACACTCCCGATGAATGATCTGCAAAGCGCCCCGCTCGCCGCCGAAACCATTCGCGGCAGTTCGCTCTATAACAAAGATCTCGCCCCCGTTGCCCCCAATCGCCGTACCTGGGGAACTTACGCCTACGCCGCGCTCTGGATTTCCATGAGCGTGAATATCCCGACGTATATGCTCGCCAGCGGCATGATTGCCGGCGGCATGAACTGGAAGCAGGCACTCTTCACCGTTTTCCTCGGCAACGTCCTTGTCCTCATCCCCATGTTGCTGAATGCGCACGCTGGAACACGCTACGGCATTCCCTTCCCCGTTTTCGCGCGCGCCTCTTTTGGCGTGCTGGGCGCCAACGTTCCCGCCATCTTGCGGGCGCTCGTGGCCTGCGGCTGGTTCGGCATTCAGACGTGGATCGGCGGCGAAGCCATCAACGCCATGCTCGTCGCGCTTGCTCCGAGCTGGCTGCATGTTCATTACGGCCCGGCTATTTGTTTCGGATTTTTCTGGCTGCTCAATGTTTTGGTTATTCTGCGCGGCATCGAAACCATCCGCTTTTTGCAAGGCGTTTCCGCGCCATTCTTGTTGCTGATCGGACTTGCGCTGCTCCTGTGGGCGCGCGGAAAAGCGGGAGGCTTCGGCCCGATGCTCGCCACGCCCTCCAAGTTCCACTCCTTCGCGGAGTTCTTTCACTTCTTCATCCCCTCGTTGACCGGCGTCGTGGGATTTTGGGCCACTGTTTCCCTGAACATTCCAGACTTCACTCGTTACGCGCGCAGCCAGCGCGATCAAATGCTGGGCCAGGCTTTGGGCCTTCCCGCGACGATGACCTTTTATTCTTTCATAGGAATCGCTGTGACTTCAGCAACGCTCATCATCTTTGGCGAAGCCTTGTGGGATCCCGTCGCCGTACTTTCGCGGCTCGGCCATCCCTGGGCCGTCGTCCTAGCGATGGTCGCGCTCCTCATGGCCACGCTGAACGTCAACGTCGCCGCGAACGTCGTTTCGCCGGCAAACGATTTCTCCAATCTTTCGCCGCGCCGCATCAGCTTTCGCACCGGCGGCCTGATCACCTGCGTGATGGGCATCGTCATGCAACCGTGGAAACTCATGGCCAACTACGGCAGTTATATTTTCGGCTGGTTAGTCGGCTATTCCGGATTTCTGGGCCCGATTGCGGCCGTCTTGATCTGCGATTATTTTGTAATCCGCCACAAAAATCTTTCGACGCAAGACCTTTACCAGCGGGGCGGTCAATACGAATACACGCGCGGCATCCATTGGCGAGGCATCGTGGCGCTCGCGGCGGGGGCGGGAGTCGCTTTTGTGGGGCTCTTCGTTCCCGCACTTCGCGTGCTATACAACTACGCGTGGTTTGTCGGCTTTGCGGTAAGCTTTTTCGTCTATCTTGTTCTAACGGCCAAAGTCGAGCGGGTCGCCGAGGTTGCCAATTGAGGCAGTGAGCTGAGGAGGGCTCAATTTCATGGATTTCGGCATCACCATTAAACCGGATATGTCCATCGACCGGATTGTAAGCTTGACCCGCCAAGCCGAAACCGGCGGTTTCTCCTATGGCTGGATATTTGATTCCCACGTTCTCTGGATGGAGCCATTCCCTCTTCTCACGCTGATGGCCGCCAACACGCGCACGATGCGCCTGGGCACCTGCGTAACAAATCCCGCCGTGCGCGACGTCACCGTTTCTTCCAGCTTGTTCGCCACGTTGAACCAACTCTCTCAGGGCCGCATGCAGCTGGGCATCGGACGCGGGGACAGTTCAAGACGTGTTCTCGGAAAAAAGCCCACCACACTGGAAAATCTTTCGGAATTTGTAAGAATCTTTCGCTCTCTGAATGCCGGCGAGACGGTGGACTATGAAGGAGTCAGCACGCGTTTCCCCTGGGCGAACTGCGGCGTCCCTCCTGTTTGGGTCGCGGGGTACGGGCCGAAAGCGTTGCGCACCGCTGGGCGCATCGCCGACGGCGTGATCCTTCAATTTGCCGATCCCGACTTGATTTCCTGGTGCCTGGGGTTTATGCACGAAGGCGCGCGCGAGGCGGGCCGCGATCCCGGCAAAATTGAGGTCATGTCCGCCGCGCCGGTCTGGGTTTCTGATGACGTGGCCCTTGCGCGCGACAGAGTACGCTGGTTTCCTGCTCTGGTCTCCAATCACATCATGGATCTGATCTCAAAGTACAAGCCCGAGGAGCTGCCAGAAAGCCTGACGTCGTTCGTCCGCAACCGCGGCAATTACGATTACCACCATCATTGTGAAGTAGGCAGCGACAACGCCGATTTTGTTTCGGACGAAGTCATTGACCGATTCTGCCTGGTCGGCCCCATCGAAGAGCATCGCAAGAAACTCGAGCGCCTTCGCAAGGCCGGCGTCACCCAGTTCAACATCTATCTAATGTGCGGGGAAGAGGAGCAGACCTTGGATTTGTATTCGCGGGAAATCTTGCCTGTTTACGCGAGGTGATCGCAGCGCATTATTCTTTTGAGGTAAGTCGGAGGAGCCGACATGGGTTTTGACACGATCATCCGAAATGGAACTGTTGTGACGGCAACGGACACTTTTGTCGCGGACATAGGCATCAACGGCGACAAAATCTCCGCGATAGCCGCACAGCTACCCATCGAAAACGCCGGCCGCGTCATCGACGCCGCCGGATTTCTGGTCATCCCCGGCGGGGTCGATGTGCACACGCACCTCGACATGCCCTTCGGCGGCACAACCAGCGCGGACGATTTCCAAACCGGCACGATCGCCGCAGCGTTTGGCGGCACGACCACGCTGATCGATTTCGCGATCCAGTACAAAGGACAAACACTTCGCCAGGCCTTTGATACGTGGATGAAAAAAGCCCACGACAAAGCCGTCACCGATTATGCCTTTCATTGCATCATCACCGACCTCGGCGCCGCACAGCTTGAAGAGATGGGCGAACTGGTCCGCGAAGGCGTTACCAGCTTCAAGCTATTCATGGCCTACCCCGGCGTTTTCATGCTCGATGACGCGACAATTTTTCGCGCCATGCGCCAGGCCGCCAAGCACAACGGACTGATCTGCATGCATGCGGAAAATGGAGGAGCGATCGATGTGATCGTTCAACAAGCTTTGGCGGAAGGTAAGCGCGCGCCGAAGTATCATGCACTCACGCGGCCGACGACCGCCGAAGCGGAAGCCACCTCGCGCGCCATCGCGCTGGCCGAAATGGCAGGGGCGCCCGTTTATATCGTTCATCTTTCTTGCAACGACGCACTTGAAAAAGTCCGCGAAGCGCGCGACCGCGGCCTGCCTGCTTATGCCGAGACTTGCCCGCAATATTTGTATCTTTCTCTCGAAAATATGGACGCTCCGGGCTTCGAGAGCGCCAAGTATGTGTTCACGCCGCCGCTGCGCGAAAAATGGCACCAGGAAAAACTTTGGCAAGGTCTTGCAAAGGACACCCTGCAGGTAGTCTCCACGGACCACTGTCCCTTCTGTTTCAAGGAACAAAAGGAATTGGGCAAGGACGACTTCACGAAAATCCCGAACGGCGGCCCGGGCATCGAGCACCGCCTGAGCCTCATCTACACGGGCGGAGTCCACGGAAAACGGTTTTCAGCCAACCGCTTCGTCGAACTTGTTTCAACGGCGCCGGCAAAACTCTTCGGTCTGTATCCCCGCAAAGGAACCATCGCGGCAGGCTCGGATGCAGATCTCGTGATTTTCGACCCCGACGAAGAACAAATCATCAGCGCGAAGACTCACCACATGCGAGTGGACTATTCGATGTTCGAGGGCATTCAAATCAAAGGAGCGCCAAAGACCGTTTTCTCTCGAGGCCGCGCCATTATTGAAGCGGGAAAATTCGTCGGCCGGCCCGGGGCAGGGCAGTTTCTTCGCCGCCAAACTCATAACTCAATCAAGTGAGCGGGCCGCGCCAGACTTTCCACTGAAATGGTTTCCGCAGGAACGTTAGCTGGAAGAGACTGGTTTTCTACGGTTTTTGCTTCACTGCGTCGTTGGGTCCGGCGCCAGGCAAGCTGGCCGCAGGCGCTTCATCGACTTTCGGGGCGGAGATCTTCTGCTTGTCATCCACGGCGAAGAGCATGTAATTGCTGAAGCTATGGCGGCGATGAATGCGCCGCCCTTTCCAGTCGTAATAGACATCCGCGCTCCGCGGCAGCCACATGCTCACATTGCCTTTGCTGAATTTTACCGGACCATACTCGATGTCCGCACGATCCGCCACCAATCGGATTTGCGGCACAGGAGCGACCAAGTCCGTCTCCAGCCTCACGATCTGAAAGTTGTCCGCTGAAATCCAGGCTCGTCCCTTGAGCGCGACTGGATAAGACGGGCCGTCCGCGCCAATCCGGTATCGCTTAATTACGTTCGGCTTGTCCGGCCTTTGCTTAAAATGGACTTGCCAGGCGGGCCCGCTACTTAGTTGTGCTAATCCTTCGCAGGTCATCGCGAAGTTGACGGCATTGTAGGGATGGAAAATAAGGACGAGAGCCGGCAACCCATTGGTCGCCACTCCACCCGGGAATTCCGCGGGGCCACCACTGCCGGTGCTCCTATATTCTTCCACGTTTAGAAAGCCATGCCGTACCTCTTGAATGGACGCCACGTAATTGAACTTGCGGTTGTCTGGAGCAGAAGCCATCCCATATTTATCGATGGATTCATTCGTAAGAGTTTCCGTGGCAGCGAATCGATCAACATCGCTTACCAATATCATGATTTGTTTTCCAGCCTTACCGACGACATCGTCCAGGTTGCACGAGCCGCCGGCGGCCACTGGAGGCACGCTTTCATCTATGCCTGGCGGCAGCCAATTGGAAGGCACCGGCAGTTCAGTGGCCAACGCTGTCGCCGCTGCCATCGCGCTTGCCGCGCTCGCCGCGTCGCTCGCCGCATCGCCTGGTTGCGGATGTTCTAGTCTGTCGAGATACTTGGCTGTTTCTCTGTCCTCGGGATGTGCCTTCACATATGCTTCAAGTATGTGTGTCCCCGCTGCTCTGTCCCCTTTTTGGATCGTGGCTCTTGCCAGCACGAGTTGAGCGGACGAGGCTTGGTCATGCCCCAACTCCATCGCCCGCTCGGCTTGCTTGATGGCATCGTCGTCCAGGCCTTGCAGCACCAAAGCCTCCGCAAGAAGCGCGTGCGCCCGCCAGGACGAAGGCGCTTCGTCGGCGGCTCTCTTCAGATATACCTCCGCTTCGGCGGATTTGTTTTCGTGCAACAAGTTTTGGCCAACAGAAAGAAGTGCATTTAGATGTTTGGGATCAAGTTGAAGAGTCTTCATCCAATAGGAATTGGCTTGAACGGGGTCATCAGTCTGTGACGCGTAAACGCCGAACAGGTATTCGATTTCAGCGCTAGTTGGAGCGGCTTTCTGCGCGGCCTCGAGATGCTTGCGAGCATCATTGGATTTTTTTTCGCGCAAATCCTGCAAAGCCTTTCCCACTTCGCGTTGAGTCTTGGGAGCAAGCGCGTAGAAGGCGACGGAGGACGCGGCATCTTCCGCGGACAAGGGAGTCAGCTCGACGGTGACCTTGGCGAGCAGACCCTGTTGAACTTCGAATTGGTGTGTAGCATCCTGATACCTGGGAGCGACCACCTCAATTCTGTATTCTGTCGCGCGGACGCCATTAAATCTGACATAGCCATTTTTGGCGGCTTTCTGGTCAATCAATGAGCCGTCCAGTTTCTTCAATGTGACCATCGCCGAACCATCGAGAGGCGTTCCGTTTGGTCCTTTCAAGTAGATATCGATATCGCCCTGGAGGCTTAGATCTTCCATATGGGCTTGACCCGTGGTGCTGGTGGGGCTGCTAGAGTAAGGGACTTGCCCGCCGGGATCGGGCGCCGGCTTGGCTGCCAGCCCATCGACTGTCAACAATAGCGCGCAACTGGCGATTAGAATGACTTGAAGATGCTTCAAGAACTGTAGAGGCATACTCTCCCACCCGTCATTGCCCTAGTACCTAGATTAGGTCCAATAATACTCCGAAGGGACGTGCGACGGGAAGAGTTAACCGTCCAGCTCCTAGCTCAAAGAATCCAAGAGCTTTTGCAGTTTCCGAGCTGGCGAACCGGCACGAAGCGGCGTTTGGGACGGAGTGGACGAGAGATTAAGGGCTAAATACGAGCCACTGGTTGAGGAGCACTCGGCCACCCAGGTTTTGTGGGCGGGGACAGCGGTGATACAGTACGCGCCAATCGCGAGGGGATCGGATGGAAGACCCGGGCGCGTCAGCCAACTCAAGTTAAATGACAACCACCGAAAACCCGCTCAAACAAGCACAGCAGGGTGGCGGACTCGCCCGGCAACTTGGCCTGTTTGGCACGACGATGGCGGTCATGGGCGGGATCATCGGTGCGGGCATTTTCATTAATCCCTATCTGGTTGCTGACCGCGTGCACACCTCCGCGCTCATCCTGAGCGCCTGGATCGCGGGCGGTCTGATTGCACTGCTCGGGGGCTTCATCTACGCGGAGCTGGCCGCTCGTTTGCCGGTCGTCGGCGGTCAATACGCATATTTGCGCGAGGCGCTTCATCCCGCCGTGGCTTTCCTTTATGGATGGGTACTCCTTCTGGTAATTCAGACTGGCGGAATGGCGGCCGTTGCTGTCACTTTCGCGCACTATTTTCTAGAGCTAACTGGCTGGCAAGCCGGCGCTTCTCTTATCGCAGCATCCGCGCTCGGTTTGCTCACGGTAATCAATTGTCTGGGAGTTCGCGCGGGCAGCCGAGTGCAATCGGCAATGACTCTCGCAGCGATTGCCGCCATTGCGATGCTCGAACTTTTCAGCTTTCTGCGTGGGGGACCGTCGCAAATCTCGTGGCACCCGGTTTTGAACCAGCCGGCCTCCATGAGTCTAGTCTTCACCTTCGGAGCCGCCATGACCCCGGTCCTATTTGCCTACGGCGGCTGGCAAACCTCGAGCTTCCTGGCGGGCGAAGTACGCGAGCCGCGCAAGACACTTCCCCGTGGCTTGGTTTTAGGCGTGCTTGGGGTAATCGTGGTCTACACGTCGGTTAACTTTGTCTACGTGCGTGCTCTGGGTCCCGCTGGCCTGGCGGCAACGATGACGCCAGCTTCCTCCGTGATGCGCATGCTTCTCGGCCCGCGCGGCGGTTCGTTGATCGCCGCTGGAATTGCGTTTTCCGCTTTCGGATTCCTGGGACAATCGATGTTGACTGCCCCGCGCGTCTATTTCGCCATGGCGGAAGACCGCGTATTTTTTCGCAGCGTAGCCTGGATCGATCCGCGCACTCACGTTCCGGTGGTCGCCATCCTGTTGCAGGGCGTATGGGCCATCATCATTGCGTTGACCGGAACGTACGCACAAGTCGTCAACTACGTCGTGGCGATGGACTGCATATTCTTTGGCCTGACGGCAGCGTGCTTGCTTGTGTTGCGGCAGCGCGCGGCGGTTCAAGGATCGGCCGCAATCGAGTATCGCGTGCCGGGCCATCCGTGGACGACTTTGCTTTTCATCGCCGCGGAATGGATCGTGGTCGTTAGCACATTCGCGCACGATCCCAAGCGTTCGTTCATCGGCCTGGGCATCGCGCTGGCAGGTTTGCCCGCATACTATTTATGGCGGATGAAAAACAGGAGAGCAGGAAAAACGTGACCGCTCCGATACGGACAAAACGCTCGATATACATGGAATGGGCGAAAACGCGCTCGCATGCCCGCTTCAATTTGGCGACCAGCGGCGTGATCGGCGTCCCCATGACGGAGTTTCCGCTGGACCTGAAGCAGTTCGAAGTCACCGCGCCCGGCGGCTATGGCTACGCGCCGCTGCAACAGCGACTGGCGCGCCACAGCGGAGTTCCCGAGGAATGCGTTGTCGCGGCAACCGGCACGTCCATGGCGAACCACCTCGCGATGGCCGCTGTTCTCGATCCTGGCGATGAAGTGCTGATCGAGCAGCCCGCCTACGGGCCACTTCTTGACGTCGCGGAATATCTTGAGGCTCGCGTGAACCGCCTCCCCCGCCGGCTTGAGACTGGATTCGCGCTCGAACTAGCAGAGATCGAACGGACAATCACACCCAAAACGCGACTGATTGTGCTGAGCAATCTGCACAATCCCAGCGGTGCTCTCGCCACGGCGGGGGCGTTACGCACGATTGGCGAAATGGCGCAACGCGTGGGCGCTCGTGTGCTGGTCGATGAGGTCTATCTCGAGATGCTGTTCGACAACAGCGCGACTTCTTGCTTTCCGATCGGCCAATCCATTGCATCCACGGGCGAAAATCCTTTTATCGTCACCAGCAGTCTCACGAAAGTCCATGGCTTGAGCGGGCTGCGCTGCGGCTGGGTGCTCGCCTCTCCGTCACTGGCCAAGCGCATGTGGCTTCTCAATGATTTGTTCGGAGCCGTCGCAGCCCATCCCGCCGAACGCATGTCCGTGATGGCGTTCGACCATCTCGAACAATTTCGCGAGCGCGCACGCCATCTTCTCGCCACGAATCGCGCGCTCATCGATTCCTTCCTCGATTCCCGGACCGATCTCGAATGCTTTCGTCCGCCGGCTGGCACGGTGGTCTTCCCGCGCCTTACGCATGGGGACCCGGAAGCGTTTTTCCATCTGCTCCGGGAAAAGTACGAAACGACGGTTGTGCCCGGAAATTTCTTTGAGATGCCGTCCCATTT
Source organism: uncultured Acidobacteriota bacterium (assembly GCA_963718945.1). GTDB lineage: Bacteria > Acidobacteriota > Terriglobia > Acidiferrales > UBA7541 > Acidiferrum. The sequence goes on from CAVRAJ010000012.1 coordinate 125,028, forward strand.
CCGGATTGGCATGGGCGGTGATACCGCCAGCCTGCGCTCCGGTCTCGAACGTCTGAGCGATGCTCTCGATGACTTTGCAAAGCATTAGCGCCCGAGTTGTCGCATCAAAGAACGTCACCAGCTCCCAACTGATGACAGCCTAGGCACCAGTCGAGTAGGCTTTGGCTTGTGAGGGCCTCGTTTATGGTGGAATAGAATCTTGGATTTCGAGAAAAGAATGGCAAAACTAAAATTTCTGGTTTCTCTGACCAACGACGATAACGATTACCAGATCGAACAAAGGGAATCTGCCGAGCAGGCGGTGCGCAAAACGGGTGTGGAAGTCCAGATCGTCCATGCGCAGAACGACGCCATCAGCCAGAGCACGCAGATCCTGAAAGCCGTTCAAGCGCCAAAGGAACTGCGGCCGGACGCCATCATCTTCGAACCTGTCGGCGGCACTGCGCTGCCTCAAGTGGCGCGAGCAGCAGTCAGCGCCGGCATCGGATGGGTGGTTCTCAATCGAGATGCGACATATATCGACGAGCTGCGCAAGACTTCCACGGCGCCCCTTTTCGCTATCAGCTCGGACCACGCTGAAATTGGCCGCATTCAGGGACGCCAGATGGCCGCGCTGCTCCGCGGGGGAGGCTCCGTCCTCTATATTCAGGGGCCTTCGGAAAATTCCGCAGCCAAGGAACGCACCGCAGGGATGCAGGAAACCAAGCCTGCGGGAGTGCAGGTGACGCTCCTCAAGGCTCAGTGGACTCAGGAAAGTGCTCAACGAGCCGTGCGCTCCTGGCTCAAGCTGACAACTTCTCAGCGCGCGGCCGTCGACCTCATTTCCGCACAGGATGACTCCATGGCCATGGGCGCTCGGGATGCCTTCAAGGAATTGACGAACGAGGACGAACGCGAGAGATGGCTCAAGCTGCCATTCACAGGCTGCGACGGCCTGCCGAAAACAGGTCAATCGTGGGTGCGTAGCGGACTGCTCGCCGCCACGGTCTTCGTGCCTCCCAACGCTGGCCAGGCGATCGAAATGCTCGTCGACGCAATTCAAAACCGAAAAAAACCACCTGAGCGCGTGATGACATCACCTGCCTCCATCCCAGCACTCGATGTGCTGGCGCGTATGAAATTCTAAATCCTGAAGTCTCGTAAAGTTTGCAAATCCTGCGTAGCGCGTTCATGCCTGCTCAGCCTTTCTGAAGCAACTCTTCACCCTTCGTCCCAGCTAAATCGATATTGTCAGTTCCGCGGCCTCTCAGGAGGCGTATAATGCCGCGGGTCGTAATTGGACGCGGCGAAAAGGCCACTTCTGGAGGGATCGGGCATGGAGAGCTCGCGCGGTAGTAAATCGGTTGACCGCAGGCAATTTCTCGCGGCGACCGGCGGAGGGTTGCTGGCCGCGGCTGTTCCGGGAGGATCCGATGTGAGGGAATCTCTTCTGGGCACTGAGGCCGCGCCGAGAAACCGATCAGCGGTCCCGCCGGTAACGCAGCGCAAAATTCCCATTGGCGTCTTCGACCCGGTCTACGAAAAACTTAGTCTCGATGAGATGCTCGATAAGGTAAGCGCCCTCGGACTCGAAGCCATGGAGATCGGCACCGGCGGTTACCCAGGATCGCATCATTGCCCGGTTGACGAGCTTCTTGCAGATCCGGCCAAGGCCAAGGCCTGGCAGAAAAAATTTGAAGACCGGGGAATTCAGGTGGCCACGCTCAGTTGCCACGGCAATCCAATTCACCCGGATGCGAAACATGCCGCGCGCGACGCCGAGAGCTTTCGCAAAACAGTTCTTCTGGCCGAGCGTCTTGGCGTAAAAGTGATCGTCGGTTTTTCCGGCTGCCCCGGCGGGACGCCGACGGATGCGCAGCCGAACTGGATCACCTATCGCTGGCCTCCCGAGTACGCGGAAATGCAGGATTGGCAATGGAAAGAAAAGGTGATCCCCTATTGGAAGGAAGCCGCAAAATTCGCGCGGGATCACGGCATTCACCGCCTGGCGTTCGAAATGCACCCCAACTTCGTCGTCTATAATCCACGAACTCTGCTCAAGCTCCGCGAAGCTGTCGGCGAGGAGATCGGCGCAAATTGCGATTTGAGCCATCTGTTTTGGCAAGGCTGCGATGCCGTTGAAGTAATTCATTTCCTGGGCAAACAAGGCGCGATTTATCACGCGCACATGAAAGACACCGTATTTTATCCGGAGAATCTCGCGAAGTATGGGGTGCTAAATTTTGCTTTCGCGGCCAGTGACCTTGGCAACGCCTCGGAAACTTTTCGTGCCGTGGGGTACGGTCACAGCGCGAGTTTGTGGAAAGCCGTCGTGCAAGCGTACATGGACACCGGCTACGAAGGCATTCTTAGTATCGAGAATGAAGACCCCATTCTTTCCGGCGAAGTGGGCGTAGAACGCGCCGCCTACGTGCTGAAAAATGTTCGTAAGGAAATTCTGGAGGGGTGATGAATCGCCGCGAATTTGGCCGGAGCGTTGCCAGCGTAGCCGCGGGAGCCGCCGCGGGAAGCCTGGTCTCTGCGATGCCGTACTCGGATGGTTCCCAAAGCAAAGATGCCGGCAGCGCCATCCCTTTCAAGCTCACGGTAATGCTCTGGACGGTTTTCCGGGGTGAACCATTCGCGCAACGCCTGGATAAAGTCGCCGAAGCCGGCTATCACGCCGTGGAACTCGTCGATGAGTTCAAAGGGTGGACGAAGGACGATTTTGCCGCCGCCCGAAAAAAGAAACACGAACTGGGCTTCGACTTTGACGCCACGGCGGGCGTTTGGCATACCCTGGCCGACGCGAAGGACCGCGCCGCGTTCCTGCAGGCCGTGCGCGATTTTATTCCTACGATGCGAGAGCTCGAATGCACGCAGCTGATTCTTCAGAGCGGCAACAAAGTTCCAGGAGTGTCGCCGGACGCTATGCGCGCGAATTGCATCGAAACTCTAAAGCGCGGCGGAGACATCGCTGCTCAAAACGGCATCGAGCTTCTTGTGGAAAATATCGACCCGGAAGAAAATCCAAAGTATTTTCTGACGTCTTCCGCCGAGGGATTCGAAATCGTGCGCTCTGTCGGCAACCCTCACGTCAAGTTTCTTTATGATTTTTTTCACGAACAGATTGCCGAGGGCAACCTGATCGAAAAACTCGAGAAAAATATCGAGCTGACCGGGCTGGTGCACGTCGCCGGCGTGCCCGGCCGGCATGAGCCGGGCACCGGCGAGATCTTTTATCCCAACATCTACCGCAAGCTGGCCGAACTCGGCTATGGCCGCCATGTGGCGATGGAGTTCCTGCCACAGGGCGAGCCGGTCGCGGCTCTCCGTGCGGCCCGCGAGATGGCAATCAAATTCGGCGCGGCGCAGAACAAAATATCCTCGAAAGAAACTGCATTAGGGAGGTCCCATGCAACGGCGTGACGCACTACGACTTCTGATGACCGGAGCTGTACTGCCAGCTTTCACTCCCGAAGTCTTTGCTTTCTTTCGCGAGGCTCATCCCGCGGCCGGATATGCGCTCAGAACTCTCGATCCGCATCAGAACGCGACCGTTGTTACCATGACGGACGTGATCGTGCCCGCAACGGAAACTCCGGGAGCTAAGGGCGCGCTGGTCAACGAATTTATCGACCTCATCCTCACCGAATGGGCGACGGAGGAAGAGCGCGCGAATTTTCTTCGCGGTCTTGCCGGCGTTGACAAGCAGAGCAACGGTCTATTCGGAAAAGATTTTGTCGATGCCGCGCCTGCGCAGCAAACCGCCCTTCTGCGCTCCATGGATGATGCCGCCATGGACGAGCTTAGCCGCGCTCCTCACACCATGATGACGCCGCGCAAGCCGTACTCTCAGTTGCAGGGCGATTTCTGGCCAGTTTTCAAAGGCATCACACTGCACGGCTACTACACCTCCGAAATTGGTTTTACTCAAGAATTGAAACTCCAGATCATTCCTGGCGCGCAGCATGGCTGCATGCCGATTGGTCCGGGGGTTGGGGAAGCTTAAACACAGGGAGCTATCATGGCGACGCCAGTCTACGATGCAATTGTCATTGGTTCGGGGATCACCGGCGGGTGGGCGGCGAAAGAACTCACCGAAAAGGGACTCAACGTACTCGTGCTCGAAGCGGGGCGCACCATTGTTCCGGAAAAAGACTACGTCGAGCACGTTCCCGTGTGGGAACTCAAGTACCGCGACTGGGACAATCGAGCCGAACGCCAGAAAACGCAGCCCATCCAGCGCGAGGTCTACTACGCGTGCGACGAATATTCCCACAAATTCTTCGTCAACGACGTTGAAAACCCCTATACCTGCGAGGAAGGCAAACACTTTTCGTGGATTCGCGGGCGCCAGGTCGGAGGGAAGTCCATCACCTGGGGCCGCCAGAGCTATCGCTGGAGCGATCTCGATTTTGAAGCCAACCTGAAGGATGGAATCGCCATCGACTGGCCGATCCGCTATGCCGACATCGCGCCATGGTACGACTACGTCGAAGAGTTCGCCGGAATCAGCGGACAAGCCGAGGGCTTACCGCAGTTGCCAGACGGAAAATTTCTGCCGCCCATGGACATGACCTGTGTCGAGCAGGATTTCCGCGATGCGCTGGCCAAACACTTTGACGATCGCATGATGACCATCGGCCGGTCCGCGGTCCTCACGCGTACTCATAAAGGACGCGCTGCTTGCCACTACTGCGGCTTTTGCCATCGCGGCTGCATCACGCAATCCTATTTCAGCAGCCTGAACTCGACGCTGCCTGCCGCGCAGAAGACCGGGCGGCTAACCTTGCGGCCGTACAGCGTCGTGCGCAACTTGACCTACGATTCCAAGGCAGGACGTGTTACCACAGCAAATGTCATCGATTCCCAATCAAAAAAGGCACTCGAATTCAAGGCCCGGATTTTTTTCGTTTGTTGTTCTACTCTCGAGTCCGCGCGACTTCTCCTGAACTCCGCCACTCCGGATATGCCCAATGGACTTGCCAACGGCAGCGGCGAACTCGGCCACAACCTCATGGATCACCACATGGGCGGCGGCGCCAGCGGCGTCATGCCCGGCCATGAAGATAAGATGCCCTTCGGGAATCGCCCGAACGGAATTTATATCCCCCGGTTCCGCAATGTAAAAACAAAACAGAGAAATTTTATCCGCGGCTACGGTTATCAGGGCGGGGGAAGCCGCGAAGGCTGGTCGCGGGGGATGTCCATGCCCGGCTTTGGCGCGGATTTCAAGAACTCGCTCAAGAAGCCCGGACCCTGGCGCATGGGTATGGGTGGTTTTGGCGAATGCCTGCCCAATCACAACAACTACGCCGAAATAAATAAAGAGAAACTCGATGCCTGGGGCATTCCCACCCTGACGATCCATTGCGCGTGGGGCGAAAATGAGCTGACCATGCATAAAGATATCGCCGTCCAAGCCGCTGAAATGCTTGCGGCCGCCGGCGCAAGGAACATATCCGTGACCGATCAGATCTCCTCGCCCGGACTCGGAATCCATGAGATGGGCACGGCACGAATGGGACGCGATCCCAAGACGTCCGTCCTGAACGAACACAATCAGGCGCACGAAGCGAAAAACCTCTTTATGACTGACGGAGCCTGCATGGTCTTCGAGCTCGTGCGTCAATCCTTCGCTTACCTACATGGCCTTGACGGCCCGCGCCTGTGATTTCGCCGTTTCTCAAATGAAAAAGAACGAGCTCTAATCAGGGGTCAACGAAATGTCTCAAGTGATTCGCTCGCCAAAGATGCATGACGTGTGTGTGATCGGGTCCGGCGCCGGAGGCGGCACTGCCGCGAAAATCCTCACCGAAGGCGGCCTGAGCGTCGCGATGCTCGAAGCCGGCCCGCAAGTCTACCCCGAAAAAGATTTCAAGATGCTCATGTGGCCCTATGAATTGCCGCACCGGGGGGCCGGGGTAGGCGGCCGTGCGGAAGCAAATTTTAGCGAATTCCTGGCTCCCAACGGCGCCTGGCAAATCGAAGGCGAGCCGTATACCTCCGCACCGGGCGCAAATTTCCAATGGTTCCGCTCGCGCATCGTCGGGGGACGGACGAACCACTGGGGCCGCATCGCCTTGCGTTTCGCCCCAATCGATTTTAGATCGGGCACGCGCGACGGCCTCGGCGACGATTGGCCCATTAGCTACGACGACCTCGCGCCTTATTACGACAAGGTTGAATCCTACATCGGCGTTTTCGGCACTCGCGAAAACGTTTCGAGCGCTCCCGACGGTATGTTTCTCCCTCCGCCGATCCCGCGGTGCACCGATCTCATCGTCAAAAAAGCCTGCGACAAGCTCAACATCATTTGCATTCCTTCCCGTCTCGCGATCCTCACCCGCTCCGTGAATGGCCGTCTTCCCTGCCACTACTGCGGCCAATGCGGCCGCGGATGCGTCACCGCGTCGAACTTCAGCTCCAGCCAGGTGATGATTCCCCCCGCGATGAAAACGGGAAAGCTCACCATGATCACCGGCGCCATGGCGCGCGAAATCATTCTCGGCAAGGACGGCAAGGCAGAGGGCGTCTCCTACATTGACAAGGCCACGCGCACCGAGAGACGGATCAACGCTCGAGCCGTGGTTGTCGCGGCCAGCGCGTGCGAATCCGCGCGGCTGCTACTAAACTCCAAATCGTCGCAATTCCCCGATGGGCTCGCGAATTCTTCCGGCGCCGTCGGCAGATACCTCACGGATTCCGTCGGCAGCGATGGCTGGGGAATCATTCCGCGCCTCGAAAAAATGCCCCCGCACAATCATGACGGCGTAGGCGGCATGCACATGTACATCCCTTGGTGGAAATTCGACCGCAAGAATGCCTTTCCCCGCGGCTATCACATTGAATTTGGCGGCGGCCGCGACATGCCCGGTATCGGCGAATTCGACGATCTCTTGCACGAAGAGGAAGGCTACGGCGCCTCCATAAAGCGGCGCGCAAGAGAAACCTACGGCATCGGCATCGGCCTCTCCGGCCGCGGCGAAATGATCCCCAATTCGGACACCTATTGCGAGATTGACCCTAACGTTGTCGATAAGTGGGGCATTCCCGTCCTGCGTTTCCATTTCAATTGGAGCGATTACGAATTGCGGCAAGCTCAGGACATGCAGGAAACTTTTCGCGCCATCATCGAAGCCGCCGGCGGGGAATACAAAACCAAAACGTCGATCCATGGCCAATATCCCTTCGGCATTACGGAAGGCGGAAAAATCATCCACGAGGTAGGCACGGTGCGCATGGGCGCCGATCCCAAGACTTCCGTGCTAAATGGATTTTGCCAGACACATGATGTGAAGAATCTTTTCGTCACGGACGGCGCCCCGCTCGTCACCAACCCCGACAAGAATCCGACTCTGACGATCATGGCGCTATCGTGGCGTGCGTCTGAGCATCTACTCGACGAAGCCAGGAAGGGCAATTTGTAGCCGTGCAATAACGAATGAGAGGCCGACTATGAGCGAGAACTCCGTAACGCGGCGCGACATCCTGAAAACGCTGGCCGTCGGCGCCGTTGGAGGGTCCGTGTTGCAAGTGATCCCGGCGAAAGCGGCGGAATTCGCCCACCAGATGGTCCACAATGAAAAAGCTGCTTCCCCTTCGGGAAAGTACGTCCCAAAATACTTTCCTCCACATCAGTACGAGATGCTCACCACTCTCTGCGACACGATCATCCCGAAAGACGACAAATCAGGAGGAGCCGTGGAAGCAGGCTCGCCGGAATTCATCGATCTCCTCACCAGTGAGAACGAGGAATTTCAGCTCGTTCTCGGCGGAGGACTGATGTGGCTGGACGGTTTTTGTTCCGACCGCTATTCGAATCTTTTTCTGGATTGCACTCCCGAGCAGCGCAAAGAGGCCCTGGACCTCATCGCGTTCCGAAAAAACGCAAAGCAAGATCCAACCCTAAGCCAGGGCGTCGCGTTCTTCGCCTTCTTGCGCAGAATGACCTGCGACGGCTTCTACACCAGCAAAATCGGTATCGAGGATTTGCAATACATCGGAAACACCGCGCTTCGCGAATTCCCCGGCTGCCCTCCGGTGCCGGAGGCGTAGTTCAAAGCCCTCCGGCGCGGAGCGCTGATCGTATACAGGCAACGCTGGCGGGCCAATTTGCACTGCAACGCCTCACCTGAATACAAGGTTTATAAACACTCGCAGAGAGGCAACGTTACTTTGAGGTTTGGGATGTAGCCGGCGGGTGACCAGCCTCATTATCTTTTTTTCAAAGCGATTTGATTGTACCGGACGCCGCATCCCAACTGACCGCGCTCAGCCGGAAGTACGATTGGTTCGCCATGTGGCACGCCAGCGCGGCATTATTTCCGAATACCGCGTCTTCTGTCACGGGCTGCCTGCTCTTCACGGACTGGAAATATCTCCAGAGGTGCGGCTTCTCGTCGTCCCAGGAGTCGCCGCGATACGAATACCCTTCTAGCGTCGGCTCTTTTCCCGGAACCGGGTCGTGCTCTTTATGCCATTCTGCAACGTAGGCATCCCGCATCTTCTGCGGATAGCCAGAGGTATAGTAGCTTGGCCCGGAGTCTTCGCCTGTCTGCGGATAGTAGTTGATTGCAAATTCGGTGACTTCCAGAATTCCCTTCGAACCCTGGAATCGATAGATCTCCGGAGTCTCGCACCCAAGATTCAGCCGCAAATAAACCGGCGCGCTTCCGTAATCGAACAGCGTGGCGTGCACATCCGGCATGTTGCGCCCATCCGGGAAGCGCAGAATGGCGCCCAACGCCATGGCCTTCTTCGGCGGCGCATTCCAGCCGAGCATGAAATTCATTCCGCTCACAAGATGGACAAGCAAGTCCCCTGCAAGCCCTGTCCCGTACTCCCTCCAGCAGCGCCAGCGCGCAAATATTTTCGGATTGAACGGCACTTTCGGCACCGTGCCCTGCCAGGTATCCCAATCGAGATTTTCAGGGGAAAGGTCCGGCGGCGGCGGATATTCCCACGCTCCCGTCGGATCGTTCCGTCCCAACGAGCCTTCCACCAGCGTCAGCGTTCCGATGATTCCCTGCGCGAGCAGTTCCTTGGCCTTGGCGCAAATCACGGAGCTTACGCGCTGCGAACCAATCTGCACGATGCGGCCCGTTTTTTGAGCCGCTGCCACCATGGCCAGCCCGTCCTCCGCGCTGTGCGACATCGGCTTCTCGCAATAGATGTCCTTGCCCGCGTTGACCGCATCCACCACCACTTGCTTGTGCCAATGATCGGGCACCGCGGCAATCAGGCAATCAATGTCCTTGTTATCCAGCAGCTCCTGATAGCGCCGCGTCACCGGAATTTTCTTGCCAACAATCTCTCGCGCCAGCAAGTGCCGCCCGTCGTAGAGATCGCACGCGGCCACGCATTCGACGCCGGGCAATTGCACGGCCGCCGTCAGTAAACCTGAACCCTGCATCCCGATCCCGATGATGCCGAAGCGCACCGTGTCGCTCGGCGCCGCCGCTTCGAGCATCGAAGGAATGTACTCCGGTTTCAGGAAGATGCTCGGAGCCGCTGCCAGCGCGCCGGTAGCCCCTGCCGTGCTTTGCAGAAATTCACGACGCGAAAAACTCTGCTTGCTCATCACATCCTCCTGATTCGGCTGCGTTCGCTTGCTTCCACAAATTGATATCGCAATGACCGCACGCTTGCTTCTCTGCCTCCGCTGAAACAGGCGGAACTAGAAACGCAGCGCCGCTAAATAGTCGTAGCTGATCTTGATGTCCTCGAACGGATTTTTCGCGTCATCGTTCTCGACAAAATAGTGCTTGATGCCGGCCGTGTCCGAATGCGCCAGGATCCGTTTCCAGTCAATGGTTCCCTTGCCCACATCGGCAAGGCGGCCTTTGAAAACCACGGACCCGGTCGCTCCCGCGTAGCTGCTCGTCGCGTTGGGGTCGTTCACATAATCCTTCACGTGAACCAGCGGGAATCTGCCAGGATGCTTTTTGAAATAGGCCACGGGATCTTTTCCGGCCACGCTGATCCAGCACAAATCCATTTCCATCTTCACGAACTTGGGATTCGTCTCCGCCAGCAGAAAATCGTACGCGCCTTTTCCGCCCAGTCCTTCCACCGGTGAAAACTCGAACGAGTGATTGTGATAGCAGAACTGGATTCCGGCCTTCTCGGTGGCCTCGCCGGCCTTGTTGAAAAGCTCCGCAGCGCGCTTCCAGCCATCCGCGGTTCGCTGCTTCTCGTCGATCCAGGGACAGACGATATATTTGCATCCAATAACGTTCGCCGCTTCAATCGTCTCCGGCAATTTATTTTCGAGGAGATCGTAGCCGATATGCGTCGAGGGCGCCGTCAACCCATTCTTGTCGACGATCGCGCGGACATCCTTCGGCGAATGTTCGAAGTACCCCGCGAATTCCACCTCTTTGTAACCTGTCTCCGCGACCTTGGCGATCGTCCCCTCAAAATCCTTGGGCATTTCACTGCGAACGGTGTACAGCTGTAATCCCACCCTCTTGATCTCGTGCGTGGTTTCGGCGGCCCACGAGGGCCGCGCCGCATATAAAGCCGCTGCTGCAACGGATGTTTCAATAAATGTTCGGCGTTTCATGGTTTTCTTCATTCCTCCCTAATAGCCGGAGCGAGTATACAAAAAAGCGATGCCCGTTATCAGAAAAAAAAGGCGGCGCTCCGAAAAAAAGCGCCGCCTTCTTTTGCTCGGTGATCGGTTAGAACTGCAAACGCAAGCCGAACTGCATAATGCGCGGATCGTGCGTGCCATTCAAATGCAGGAAGCCGGACGAGTCCGCATTGTCTCCGGGGTTGATCGTGTCCATCGAGGTACCAATCGAATTGTATTGTGTGTGGTTAAACAGGTTGAAGGTTTCCCAACGGAACTCAATCAGCCCCTTCTCCTTGATCGGGAATCGCTTGAAGAGGCCGAAGTTAAAGTTGGTGCGGCCGGGGTACCTCAAAGTGTTTCGACCCACATTTCCATAGGTGAGCCCGGTCGGAACAGCGAAAGCGCCAGGATTGTAATAAAGAGGCCCACGCTCGCCGGGAATATCCTGCGAAGACATAAACGGATTGCCTACCAGATCGGGGCGCGAAGCCGTGCCATTTCCATTCCCAAGGCCGGCGCTGTCCGAAAATCCCGAGTCATTCGTGAGGCTGAAAGGCGTTCCGGTCTGGACCACCGTGATGCCGGAAACCTGCCAGTCTGCTAGCGCCACTTTGGACCATCCAGATCCCTTATACGGAATCTGATAAACGTAGCTGATGGCCAGATTCTGGCGTTGGTCGAAGTTGGAACTGGCACGCGACAATGGCAAGTTGTAGGAGTCGGTGAATCCACCGTCGTAACGGTCGGAAGAATCGTCCATCGAGTGGCTATAAGTGTACGCAAGGCTAAGCGTCAGTGGGCCGAACCGTGTGCCTGGCTGTGACTTGCAAGGAGTGATAGATCGAATTCGCCGACGTTTCGATCCGGTTGACAGTTCCGTAGCCGGGAAAGAACGGGCGAACCAGGTTAGTAGTATTGTTGCATGCCACGAACAAGTTGTTAAGCGCGCCCGCAGGCACGGGCGTGCCGTTACCCAGCGTGGCGTTCGGGTCTGGCAATCCGTTGGCCCCCACAATATTTGCGCAATCAGCATCAGTGATGGCCTGGCCCGGCGCAAACGGATTGGGGCCTGTATAGAGCGTAAGTTGGTTTATGTCGCGCTGGTTGACCAGATGCGTACCCTTACTGCCGACATACGCCACGGTCACTACGAAATGAGAGGGAAGTTCCTTCTGCACGTCGAGGTTCCACTGTTGCACATACGGCCAGTCAGCTTTATTCGGTATGGAAAATGGATTAATTGGGAACGCGGGGGCCGCGGCACCGCCGCCGATGTTTTCGTAACCGACGACGTTGTTCTGCGTCGAGATTAGGATCTCCGGGCTGGCGCCCTGCTGGAGCGATTCCGCATTGGCTTCGTTTCCGTTTTCGTGTTCGAAGAAAATTCCATAACCGCCGCGAATGGCCATCTTGCCGTCACCCTTGGGGTCCCAGGCAAAGCCGAAGCGCGGCGCCGGATTCATATATTTGTTGTTGAGGCAACCGGTAGGAGCCGGAGCAACGCCACATTGTTCAAAGCCGTTGAGTTGGCTGCCCGAGCCCGGGATGATTGCGCCAACACTCCCGGTTTGCGATCCATCCGCGTCGAGTTGGGGGGCATTCGCCAATGACCATAGCGAGGGGTTTAAGCCAAATTCATTGTTGTACCGTTCCTGGTACCTCCCGAAAAGGCTCCAGCGCAACCCCAGATTTAGCGTGAATTTCTTGGTCACCCGCCAGTCATCCTGGAAGTAGGGTTCCAGAATCTTGTACCGGTCATAGAACAAAATCATATGATCCGCTTGCGTATATCCCGCAATGTTGCCTTCGAGCAAATCGGCAAAAGCGTTGCCGGTGGTGTTCGCTGAACTGTTTTTAAAGTCCAGAACGCCTTGCGTGTAAAGCGTATTTTGCTGGTTCTTCTGGGCGGCCGCAAAATAGGCGCCAAATTGCAGCGTGTGGTTCCCCAGAACCTTTGTCATGTTGTCGCGATACGTGTAAGTAGGATTAGCGTTTTTCCAGGGGAAATAGCCGGTATCCACGCTAAACCCGCCGCCATATGCATTTCCATTGTCAATGGTGAACGATGGAAGTTTGTTATCAAAATTGTTATTGAAAAGAGACCCGCCAGTGTAGCCCGAGGGGAGTCCGACAGGCCCGACCGCATTCAGGAAAATGTGGTCCGCGGTATAGCTCGCCACGAATTCATTGAGCAACGTCGGAGAAACATTCGCGTTCAACCGCGCGACAAAGCTAGAGCCCGGGCCCACAAAGTTGGTGTTGATGTTCGTAAAGCTCGATCCGTTGCCCCACAGGGGGTTAGGAACGACCGTTGACCATGAATCGTGAATGTAGCGGAACGTCAGCCGGTAATTGTCATTGATGTTATGGTCCAAGCGAATCAGTTGTTCGCGCCATGTCGTCGGCAAAGAGACCGTGGATTGCGTGCTCGGAAATCCGCCGTTGGTCGCATTGGCTGCAGGGATCAGGGGGAGAAAGAATTGAGCGTCGGGAGAGATGTTGGTCAGTGTGTCGCCGGGAAATCGCAGTTGGGTCGCTGGATCGATCGGACAATCAGGGAAATTGACTGGGTCGATCATTCCCGGCGTTGGAGAACAAACGTCGCTAAAATTTCCTCCCCGCTCGGCGTCCGAAGGGACATTTTGATTGATAGTGGTTGGGTCCCTCTGTTTTCTCCATTCTTGCGACCAGAAGAAAAATGTCTTCTTCTTGTCGGCATTGTAATGATTAGGGATATACACCGGACCGCCTACGGTGTAACCGAAATCGTTCTTTTTGTAGGGTGCCTTCGGTTCATCCGGCGTCGTACCCTGTTGCCACGAGCGCGCATTGAAGAAATCATTGCGCAAATATTCAAATGCGCTGCCATGGAATGAAGTCCCACCGGATTTCGTCTCGACTTCCACGGTTCCTGACCCGTTGCGGCCATACTGCGCACCGTAAGTTGAAGTTAGGACTTTGAATTCGGCGATGGCTTCCGGATTTGGATAGACGTTCAGCGTAGCGTTGCTGCCGTTGTCCATGTTGTCGCCACCATCCAACTCCCAGTTGTTGTATTCCGTGCGGCCGCCGTTCATGCTAAATGCCACGTTGCCACTGACGCCGACCTTACCCTCATCAGATCCCGTCTGGCTCACCACCCCCGGCGTGAGAGTTACGAGCTGGGTAAAATTGCGCCCGTTCAATACAAGTTCGTTGACCTGTGTACCGGTGATGGTGCTGCTGAGAGCGGAGGATTGCGTCTCTACCTGGGCAACACTGTCTCCTGTCACGACCACTTCCTCCGTGAGCTGGCCAACCTTAAGCTGCACGTCCACGCGGATGCGCTGCGCCACGTCCAGCACGACCTTCTGCGCCGTGAATTTCTGGAAGCCCTTTGCTGTTACCACAACGTCGTAGGATCCGCCAGGCAAACCTGGCACAACATATGCGCCGTCGGCGTTTGTTGTCGTCGTATGCGTGGCGCTCCCCGTCGTGCTTGTAATCACCACTTGAGCCCCGGCCACCGCTGCGCCGGATGAATCCGTCACCGTCCCGCTGATGTAACCAGTATCTTGCGCCTTCGCGACGAACGCTGAGCACAATATGGCCAGCATCGCGCAGAGCAACAACCGCGCCGCTCGCGGCAGGTTTTTCAGAATATCGGAAGGATTAAAACTAAGATTGTGTCCCTTCACTTTGTTACCTCCGGAATTTTTGGAATGAATAACCGCTCTGGTGTGGGCACAATTACGCCTGCTACAGCGGGCACCCCTGTTTCTGCCGCACGCAGAAGGCCACTCATAGGAGACAGCCCCCACCACTCGACGTTTCGAAACGCACCAATGTCACTTATTAAATCGGATTAATAAAGCATTCCCGTGTTCGTGTCAAGCCGAAAATCGGGCAGGCAGTCCTAAGTAACAAAACCCCCGCCCCCTTCCCGCACGTTCGCCATGCTGCCTCGCCTTCCCATCTCGCCGCTTGAATTCGTCTCTCCGCTGCTGGACACTACGAAACGATGCCTTCTCACTTCCGTGGCCTCCTTGCCCACTCTTTATCCATCGGTCTGATAGCGGCTTTCTGTGCTGGGCTTGCGCCGCCTTCTGTGAGGGCTTCTTCACTTTCGTCCCTGCAACAAACACCACCGGGCCAGGCCACTTCCAGCGGGCCGGGCCATGTTTCAACCATCGATCCTCAAGCAGCTTTTGCCCAGGGCCAAGCTGCCCTTCAATCCGGCGATCTGTCCGCCGCCGAAGCCGCCTTCCAACGCGTCCTTTCCTTCGATCCGCAGTCCGGCGCTGCTTACGCCAATCTCGGGGTCATCGCCATGCGCCGCAAAGAGTGGGACCATGCCCTCACCCTCCTTCAAAAAGCTGAAAAGCTTGAACCCAAGATGTCCGGCATCCGCCTAAACATCGGCCTCGTTAATTACCGCCGCGGCGATTATGCGGCCGCCGTTGCACCTCTCGCTTCCGTCGTGCGCGATGAGCCAGGCTCGCAACAAGCGCGTTACCTACTGGGCTTGTGCCACGTCTTCACCGAACACTACACCGATGCGGTCGCCGTGCTTGAACCGCTGTGGCCTCAAATGTCCAGCGAGGTAACTTATCTCTACGTCCTCGACATTGCCGCGCACAACGCTGGCAAGAACGATCTCGACGAGAAGGCGCTGAACCGGCTCGTGGAAGTCGGAGGGCAGACTCCCGAATTCCATCTCATTCTCGGCAAGGCCTATCTCAATCGTGAAGAACCAGACAAAGCCATCGCCGAACTGGAACTCGCCGCATCCGCGAATTCCAATTTGCCTTTCGTGCATTTTAGTCTTGGAGTGGCTTACATGAAGAAGCAGGAGAACGAGCGCGCAGAAAAAGAATTTCGCAAGGACATCGCCATCGAGCCCGACCTCCCCGACAATTACGAACAACTTGGCTTGCTGTACTTACAAGTGCAAAAAGACGAAGAAGCCGAGCGGTCCTTCCACCAAGCTCTCCGCTATGATGCGCGCATGCCTGTTTCTCTCCTCGAGCTGGGCCGCCTCAATCAACGCCAGGGAAAAAACCGCGAAGCTCTCGCGTTCCTCAACTCGGCGGAAAGGCTGGCGCCGGACAACCAGAATATTCACTACATCCGCGGACAAGTCCTTCTGCGGCTGGGGCGCCGTGAAGAGGCTCAAGCCGAACTTGCCGCGTCAAAAAAACTGGTCGATGCCAGTCTGAGCAAACAACGCGCCAAGTACGGCGATTCGCCCGTGCCCAATCCAGAACTGAAGCAGCCGCCGCAGTGAGAGCGAGAGTCTCAACGTCGCGAAGATCAACTGCCTCAAACCTCGTCTAACGGCGGCTGCCAGGGGCCGCGGCCACTTTCGATGGCTTCCGCAACCGCCAGTACTAGTTCTTCTTCATAGGGTCGGCCGATCACTTGCACGCCGATCGGCAAGCCCTCGCTCGACTGTCCCATCGGCACCGCAATCCCCGGAAATCCCGTTAAATTCAGCCATTGCGAATGGCGCATCGTATCGCGATAATTTTCTTTCTCGCCGCTGCGCCAATTCCCCTCACCGTGCCGGAACGCTGGTGCTGCGGACACCGGCGACAGCAAGATCGTTACTTCTTCCATCTGTCGCAGAATTTCCGCGCGCAGGTTATCGCGCTCGGCGCAAGCGTTCAGAAAACCTTCGTAAGACAATGCCGTCTCCGCGGTCGCCAGCGCAACAAATTCGCGCAGCATCGGACTCATCATCAGTTCTTGCCCTGAAGTGCCCTGTTGAATCAAGGTCGCGATCACCGGTCCGAAAAAATACCACCACAGCTCAATCGCTCGTTCGAGACCGGCTAACCGTATCGCCTCTACCGCGAATCCTTGCCCGCTCAGCAGCTTCGCGGCTCGCTCAACCGCCGCCGTGGTCTCCGGTGTCGCCGCGCCCAGCGCATCGCTTTTCAAAATCCCAACTTTCAAACCCCGCAACTCGCGCTCTTCGACTCTGCGCAACGGCACGGGCGCGGAAAGCGCGTCGCCAACATCCGACCCCGCCATCACCTCGAACAGAGCACGCACATCGGCGATTGTCCGCGCCATCGGCCCCACCACGCCAATCCAACCGAACGCGCCTCCTCCTTCCGGAAAATGTCCCGTCGCAGGAATCCGCCCCGGCGTCGGCTTCAACCCGCAAATCCCGCAAAAATGTGCCGGGACGCGGATCGATCCGCCTCCGTCGCTTCCTACTCCGCCCGCCGAGCAGCCGGAAGCAATCGCGGCAGCCTCGCCGCCGCTCGAGCCGCCTGCTGATCGCGCCGAATTCCACGGATTGCTGGTCTTGCCGCTCAAGGAATTGTCGGTCTCGTACGCCATCAGATATTCCGGCGTATTTGTGTTTCCCAAAACAATCGCGCCTGCACTGCGCAACCGCGCCACGAGCGGCGCGTCTTTCTGCGCCACATAGTCCTTGCGCAGCAACGACCCCGCTGGCGCCGGCCATCCAGCCGCATCGAAGCAACTCTTGATCGTCAGCGGCACTCCGTGAAGCGGCCCGACTGTGTCTCCGCGTAGTACCGCCGCTTCCGCGGCCCTTGCTTGCCTTCGCGCGCCATCCGCATCGAGGTGTACAAACGCATTCAGTTTCGGTTGAAGCGCCGCGATTCGTTCGAGGTACGCGTCCACAACCTCGACGGGCGAAAATCTCTTTTCGCGGATTCCCGCGACGATTTCGGCAATCGTTCCGAAAATTATTTTGTCCATGATGGGGTGTTCGAGCCTATGTGCTCGTGTGC
This sequence comes from uncultured Acidobacteriota bacterium, assembly GCA_963718945.1. Lineage (GTDB taxonomy): Bacteria > Acidobacteriota > Terriglobia > Acidiferrales > UBA7541 > Acidiferrum. Next base: position 142,338 of record CAVRAJ010000012.1, read on the forward strand.
CTCGGGTCAAGCGGGATGGAAATTCTCGGCAAGGGGAACTTCCAGCGACACCCCCTCACCCGGGTGTTTTGGCTGAAGAGTCTGGAATCGACTGAAAATAAGGGGCTTGCCATTTTGAGTGGGACAAGAGAATGCGTAACAGTATGAAACAGAGGGATGTGTAAGCCCCATAGAATGATATTGATGCGGACTCTTTGACGACGGGGCGGTCTGTGTTCTGAGGACGAGTTAAGCAAGAGAACGGATTTGGATATCCGCCACGGCAAAATCGAAGAGAAAGTGCCGGGACCGAAGACGAGCTTCAAGAGGAGCAAGAAAGAGTCGGGCTAAGCAAGGGACGGCGTGGACGATACATGAGGGATGATAGCACTTTATTGGCTAACTGTCAACTATATTCTTTGTTTACTACGTGTTCGTTCGGACGGGGAGACGGGGGTCTTAATGAGACTGGAGGAAGTTGAGAGGTTTGAAGGGGTGGGCGGGGTTGGGCGGGGATTGATTGGTTTGATGCGGCCATGGAAGTGTGTGGAAAAGTCAAAGCTCCAAGTGCAAAACCGGCACCCGGCAAACGGCCCCGCCTGGCGATGCCCCGCTTTCTCCTCGTGAGCGCCGCAGGCGCGTCACACGTTAACCAAGCCTGGAAGGGCTGCGAAGCATCAAACTCCAGGCCCGAGCACCGTAGGTGCGGCACAAATCTTCTGTCTCCAAAGTATTTATGAGATGAATTCTCGTCACGACGGATTTCCCAAAAGCGAAAACCGTTCGCGTCAATGTTACTGAGCGCGAGAAACAGATCGAGCTGATCGACCGTTTAGCCAGGGAAGCGGGCATGACCCGCTCCGCTTACATGGTGCAATCGGCAACGTCGGGGATTGCCCAAGAGAAACGGGATGGATCCAGACTCTGACGAATCATTGGGATCGCAAAGCGAGTGAAGTCCACGACGACAAATAGAGAGCAATCAAAGTTTTGGAAGGACCGCAGGCTTTGAAAAACCAAACCTCAAAGGGTGCGCCACGTAATTCTGCGCGGCAAGTTTACTCGGACCCAGGAGCCGACGCTTTCATCTAATCAGGCTGGCGGGACGGGCGACCTGCGGCCTAAGCGGGACTTTCCAGTAGGAAAGCTAGTAGTGACTCAATTTCCGATTACCCCTGCCAGGCACGATCAGAAAGTTGGGTGCATAAAGGATATAAGGACTATTGACACAGAGCCGCGCGAGTGTCGGGCAAGTTTTTTCCGTCACTGCTTCATGTAATGAAGCGCAACACATCCTAACTTGAAAATCTTTGACTCAATAAGTTTCAATTGTAATTTCTCCGGCAGGCTAATACCTTCCAACAACCGTCTCCCTTCTCCTGCAACTATTGGCTGAACGACAAAATGATATTCATCAACCAGGCCAAGCTCTATAAGTCGTGAAGGGAGCGCTACACCGCCGATTAAAATATTTTTGCCTTGTTCCTGTTTCAATTTAAGCATTTCATCTTGAAGCTTCGCACGGACGATTCTCGTATTTCCTTCAGCGCTGTCCAATGTTCGTGAAAAGACAATTTTGTTGATGGAATCAAATGTGTCGGCAAATTCGTTCATTGCTTTCGTCTCAGAATGGTTTTTTGCGACATCGGGCCAAAAAGGAACCATCAATTGATAGGTTTTACGGCCGAAGACGAATAGGTCGACATCTCGCATGACGTGCGTAAAATATTCATGGATTTCCTCGTCGGCAATCATTTTGGTATGGTCGCAGCAGCCATCTAGGGTGATGTTGATTGCGAAGATTACATTTCTCATTTCCGCCTCGGATTGAGCAGCATGGTGTTCGAGCACAAAACAATAACCCTGAGCCGCGCGTCATTCCAGCATGAAGATCAGGCGCATCCAACTGGAAAAGGCCGTTTTGGTTATTCGGGTTTTTGGAAACTGCGTCACGAAGTCAACCTGAGTCACTACCGGAAAGCAGGGTTGGCCGGCCGTAGAATCAGCATGAGAGTAGGGTGAGATGGGTTTCACAGTACGCCTTATCCATTTTTGATCGACTCAAACCACTGTCAGGTGAAGGATCCTCGACCGCTAGGGCCCGGGGGAGACGTTTGTTATTGCGGTGAGGGCGGTCGGGTGTATCATCCTGGCACACGACACGGCGCGCGGAATTGGAGCCGCCATGCCAGATGTATCCCACCGGGCTCGAGTCAAAAAGGAGGCGTTTATGAGAAAAGTTATGTTATTGGTCTCCGTTTGCGTGATGCCACTTGCGGTATCGATCCAAGCGCAGGCCCCACAGGGGCCGCCGAAGCCGGGACCAGAGGTGAAGAAACTTGCTTATAACGTGGGCAAGTGGAACGTCGAGGGCGACTCCAAGCCGTTCGGCGCCATGCCCGGAGGCAAGGTCACGTCCACGGAAAAATGTTCATGGTATTCTGGCGGCTTCTTTGTGACCTGCCGCTCGGAAGCCACAGGCCCGATGGGCCCGGAGAAGAGCGTCTCCTTCATGGGCTATGATGCGGACCAAAAAGTTTACACCTATCACGAATTCAGCAGCACGGGCGATGTGATCGATGCGAAAGGCACGGTGAACGACGACACGTGGAACTGGACGGCCGATTCCAAAATGGGCGATGACAAGTACAGCGTGCGCGTCACGGTCAAGCGCGTCTCCCACACGGAATACACCTTCAAGCTCGAGATGGCGAAGAATGGCGGAGAATTCTCGGTCGTCGAGGAAATGACTGGTCATAAGGCGACGGCCTCGGCTGCTGCCGGGAAGCCGTAGCTTCGTCATTCGGGCGGCACATAAACACTATTTTCGCACACCAAATTTCTGGGCAACCCCGGACACGCGTTGCAGTCGTGTATCGTCGAGCAGAGGTTTCCGACTGGCTCGGCTACGGCGGCGGTTAGAC
>CAVRAJ010000013.1:0-173051 GCA_963718945.1 uncultured Acidobacteriota bacterium
AAATTGGCGGATGAGCCTGTAAGCCGGATTCTGTGCGGCGCACCGTCCCGTGAAGGACGGCATGCTGCGGCGATCATTCCTCTAGGCCGTGATTCGCACCACGGCTCCAGCAGCCTACCCGAGGGTTGCTCTCGATGATGGATTGCTCCATCCTCGAGGGAGCGCGCTTGCTTTCGCGAGCGTTCTCGGCGAGCCGGGCCGGCTCTCCCCTCCTATTTGGCCTTGCACCACGCGGGGTTTTCCGTGCCTCCGATGTTGCCACCGGAGCGGTGGGCTCTTACCCCACCTTTTCACCCTTGCCAAACTGAGCGAGCATTTCGAAGACGTCCCGCAGGTTTTCCTGCGCGATGCCACCGTGCTTCTCCCAGCCGGCGGTATATTCTCTGTGGCACTTTCCGTGAACAGTAGCACAGACTTCAGCCCGTGCTCTTTTTCCGTCGCACGATTCCGCGCGACGCAAGCACAAGCCAGCCGCACAAACTCAAGTCTGTGCTACGGCACCCCTGGCGTTACCAGGCGCGTTGCCCTATTTCGTCACCGGCTCTTGCGAGCCTACGACGACGGTGTCCGGACTTTCCTCCCGCTGCGCCCGCGTACTGCCGGGCTTTAGCCCGGCATTCCACGGCACAGCCAGCGATCACCCGGCTCACCCGCCAGTTTTATTATACCGCGAGAATGGCTCGAATTAGCGAAGCACCACGGAAACATCACTTAAGGCCAAGAAGTCTTTCATACTCCGCTTCGGTGAGGATCGTAACGCCGAGTTCCTTCGCCTTCTCATATTTTGAGCCCGGATCGGTGCCTACGACTACATAATCCGTCTTCTTGCTGACCGAGCCGGAGACTTTCCCCCCATGCTGCTGGACAAGTTCGCCGGCTTCTTCCCGCGAACGATTGGCTAGGCCGCCCGTGAAGACGAACGACTTTCCCGCAAATTTGTCGCTCTTCACTTCGCGCTTTTCCGCGGTGGGATGCACGCCTGCCTTGTGCAGCCTCTTGATAAGCTGGCGGTTGGCCGGCTCGGAGAAAAATTCGACAATGGCGGCGGCCACTATCGGGCCGACTTCGGGCACAGCCACGAGATCCTCTTCTTTTGCGGCGGCTAATTCTTCGAGCGAAGAAAAATGTTCCGCCAGCAATTGACCCGTGCGTTCGCCGACGTTGCGAATGCCCAGCGCATGAATGAGCCTTGCCAGGCTGTTTTTCTTGCTGCCCTCTATTTCCTCGAGCAAATTCTGCGCCGATTTTTCCGCCTTACGCTCGAGGGCTGCCACCTGCTCTTCTTTCAGCGCGTAGAGATCGGCGAAGTCCTTCACCAGCCCTTTGTCCACAAGCTGATCGACGATCTTGTCGCCCAGACCGTCGATATTCATCGCGTGGCGGCTCGCAAAGTGCAGCACGGACTCTTTGCGCTTCGCCGGGCACGCGGCGTTCACGCACCGGTAAGCCACTTCCCCGTCCACGTGATGAATCGCGCTGTCACACTCGGGGCAATGCTTCGGCATGCGGAAAGGCTTGCGGTTCTTCCCTTCCTTGACCACTTTCAGGACGTGCGGAATCACTTCCCCCGCGCGTTCAATCAACACGGTGTCGCCGATCTGCAAGCCCAGCCGTTCGACCTCATCCATGTTGTGGAGTGTGGAACGGCTGACAGTGACGCCTCCCACTTGCACCGGCTCGAGCACCGCGACCGGCGTCAGCGCGCCCGTGCGACCTACCTGCACGATGATGTCGTTGACGACCGTCGTTTCCTGCCGCGCGGGATATTTGTAAGCAATCGCCCAGCGCGGAGCCTTTGAAGTAAAGCCCAATTCGTTCTGAATCGCCGTGGAATTGACCTTAATGACCACGCCATCGATCTCATAAGGCAGCTTTTCGCGCTTCGTGTCCCAGTCATCGCAATACGCGGTCACCGCCTCGATCCCGTTGCACAACTTCCAATCATCCGAAGCACGGAACCGCAACTGCTTCAGTGCTCCGAGGCTGTCGGAATGCTTCGGAAACGGCACTTTGCCATCGACGAAGAGGTAGTACGCGAAGAAGTCCAGACGCCGCGCAGCCGTAATCGAAGGATCAAGCACGCGCACAGCTCCCGCTGCGGAATTGCGCGCGTTCACAAAAATTTTCCCGCCAGACAACTCCTGCTGCCGGTTCAGCGCCTCAAACGCCTTGCGCGTCATCAGGACTTCGCCGCGCACTTCGAAATCCGAGGGAAGCTTTGCCTTCTTCAACGTTGCCGCGTCCATTTGCAGCGGAATCGAGCGAATCGTTTTTACGTTGGGCGTGACGTCTTCGCCGGTCGTTCCATCGCCGCGCGTCACGCCGCGCACAAGTTTTCCGCCAGCGTATTGCAACGAGATGCTCAAGCCGTCGAATTTGTGTTCGGCAATGTATTCGATCTTTTCCTTGCCAATGCCTTCACGCACGCGCCGGTCGAAGTCGCGCAGCGCATCGTAAGAAAACGCGTTGTCCAGGCTCAGCATCGCCCGCGCGTGACGAACCGTCTGAAAGCCTTCGCGGGGTGTGCCGCCGACGCGAACCGTTGGCGATTCCGGCGTAACCAGCTCCGGGTACGCCGCTTCGAGCGCCTGCAATTTCTGCATCAGCTTGTCGTAAGCCGCGTCAGAAATCTCCGGATCGTCCAGCACGTAATACCGATATTCGTGGTAGCGAAGTTTCTCGCGAAGTCCTTCGATCTCTTTCTTGATGCCCGCAAGCGCGGCTTTGGCCATGAAACCCTCTGCAGAAGGGATAGCTCAATTTCGCCTGACATTATATAGAATGAAGTTGGCAAGACACGAACAAGGAGCGCAGCCTGTGGAGTGCGGCAGCTCTGCTGCCGCTTTTCTCAGCCTCTCGCATGATTCTAAATTTGTAGAGGCTCAATAACTCTGGCCCGAACTGAGGATGACCGCAGAGATCCAAAACGCGCTCTTGATTCACAACCCCAACGCCGGACACGGCGGCCATGGCCGCCGCGCCATGCTCGATAAAGCACGCCGCATTTTTGCCGCTGGCGGCATCCACACAGACCTCGCCGAAACCACAAAAGCCGGCGACGCCACGGAGATCGCGCAGCGCGCCAATGACGAAGGCCGCCATCTGGTCATCGCCTGCGGTGGCGACGGCACGCTGAATGAAATCGTGAACGGCCTCGCAGGCCAAAAAAATGGCCATCGTGTCCCGCTCGCACTTCTCCCCGGGGGAACCGCCAATGTGCTCGCCAAAGAATTAAACTTGCCCTGGGACATTACCAGCGCGGCGGAAAAACTCGTTCATGGAGAGGTGCGCGAAATTCCTTTGGGACTCGCCACGCCACTCAACGAACCTGCGAAGACAAAATATTTTCTCAGCGTCGCCGGCGCTGGGCCCGATGGCATGATCGTCTATTCCATCGATCTCGATCTCAAGGCGCGCGTCGGCATTCTGGCCTACTGGTGGCAAGGTGCACGCGAAGCCTTCCGCTACAAATTTCAGCATTTTCGTGTCACTGCCGCAGGCAAGCAAATCGACTCATCGCTCGTGGTAGTAGGCCGCACTAAAAACTACGGCGGCCCGTTCAAAATCACCACGGATGCGGATCTCTATGAAGACCAGTTTGAGCTGATGACGCTAACCACGCAGAGCGGCTTGCGCTACCTGAGCTATTTGCCCACGCTCTGGCTGGGGAAACTTCGCGGCACGGCAGGCGTGCACTTCTGGAAAGCGGATCAAGTGCTTTGCGAGCCGCTCGACGAAAGTCCTATTTACGCGCAGGTGGATGGCGAGCCCCTCGCTCGTCTACCGGTGGAGTTCAAAATCGTGCCGCGCGCCCTCAAACTGCTCGTGCCGCGCAACGGTCTCTCCGCGCAATCGAAAACCGCCGCGCAGACATAATCGTGGACATCGTCACTCATGGACTGGCATCCCTAGCCGTCGTGCGAGGCTTCTTCCCTCGCGTAGGCAAACTGGCGACAGCGGGCGCAGTCTTTGCAGGCTGCATTGCCGATATCGACTGGCTAAGCAATTATTTCGGCCCGTCTGCGTTCCTCACTTGGCGTGTTACTTGTGCTCACTCGATTTTCGCAGCCGTTCTTATTTCGGCTAGCGTTGCTCTGTTCGTCGCGGCCCTCCTGTTGAGATCGATGCCCGTTGGCGGGGCGGGGCCGGAAGGCGATGAAACTCTCAGCAGTGTTCGCAGCAGAGGCGCATCGGCGGTCAACTTGGCCCCTCTCCTGTACGTCTCACTTTGCGCTGCGTTGTTGCACATCGCGATGGACGCCTGCCAATCCGACGGCGTGATGCTCTTCTGGCCGTTCAGTTCCCGGCGATTCGCAGCGGACTGGCTTCCCGGTATCGATCCCTGGATTCTCACCATCCTCATCGCTGCCATCGCGATTCCCGAATTGCTCCGTCTCGTCGGCTCCGAAATCGGCGCAAAATCAAAAAAACCGCGCGGGCAAACCGGCGCCCTCATCGGCCTCGCTCTGGTCCTCATCTACGTCGGCGCACGTGCAACTCTGCACTCGAATGTGATGGCCTTGCTCGAATCGAGGACGTTTCATGGCGAGACTCCGCGCCGCGTGTGGGCTTATCCGGAATCTCTCTCGCTGCTCACCTGGCACGCAGTCGTCGAAACCGAAAGCGCCCTGGACGAAATCGATGTCAACGCCAGTTCCGCCAGCGATTTCGATCCCGACTCCAGCGTGCGCATCTTCAAACCGGAATCTTCTCCCGCGCTCGCGGCCGCGCGAAATGCAAACGTAGCCACGCGATTCCTGGCAACTTCGCAGATTCCCAAGGCCAGCGTGGAACAGATCGAAGCGGGCTATGTCGTCATTCTGCACGACTTACGTTATGCCTCGGCGGGAGAGACCAAGCGTGAAGTTGCTGCGTACATTGAACTCGATCGAGACAACAAAGTCACGTCTCAGGAATTGGTCTGGGCTCGCGGTTTACGCCAATGACTGTTTTTCTAGAATTAATTTTGCTGCATCAGGATGCGGTCTGTGCCGCAGGATCCAGCGCGATAGCGCATAACTGACAACGACGAGCCCAATCACCAGGGCCGTCACTTGCAACTTATGCGTCGAACAGATAAGGCATCGCGTCCGCGCCATAGCGAACGGCGAGATAGCCCACGCCAAAATAGCGAAATAGACGCGCCAGCGTGATCGCCGCGGTAAATCCGAAAACCGGCGCCTCAAAAACTCCGGCGGCAAATACAAATATCTTGAAAGGCGTCGGCGGTGGCAAAAGAGCGGCAATCAGCATTCCACCAAACCCATTGCGTTCGACCCAATGGCGAATCGCAAGGCTCGCGCGCTCCGGCTTTCCGATGAAAATAAGCTTCCCCGCCCAAGCGCGCCAGATAGTAAAGCAGCACGCAGCCCAGCACCGAGCCCGCCGCGGCCATCAATGCGTAAAGCGGCATCCTCGCTGGATGTTGTATCGCAAGTTCAATCAGCAACAGATCATTGATGATTGGAAACGAGAGCACCGAAGAGTCCAAGAAGGAAATGAGGAAGAGGCCGGGAGCTCCCAGCCCGCCGGCGAAAGCAACAATCCTCTGCTTCCATCCGTTGATGCTTAGTGCCAATCGCCACTCCACTTTGGAGTGCGGCAGCTCTGCTGCCGCTTTTTTTCAGCGTCTCGCGCGACCCTCTATCTGGCGAGGGTCAAGAGTGCAAAGGCAGAGCCATCGCCCGCGGCTATTGAGAAAACGCGGCGCGATCGAAATGGTTCATGAAGATTTGCATCAGCGCAGTTCGGTGAAGGTTCGGAAGGCGGGGTATCTCGCCAATCACTCTCACGTGCCCAAACCGCTCGATCGTTTCGCGATTCTCGCGGTTCTGGTCGCCAATCAAAACCACACCGTGCACCGGCAATTCGGCCGCGTGCAACGCCGCCAAAGTCAGCAGCGTGTGATTGATTGTCCCCGCACCGCTGCGCGCCGCAAGAATCACCGGAAGCTTGAACTTGACCATCATATCGAGCATGAATTGCTTCTGATTGATGGGAACCAGCACGCCCCCCAAGCCCTCGACCACCAGCCAATCGTTCAGCAAACTCGTGGGCATGTTGATCCGGCCAAGATCGATTTCCACGCCCGCCCAGCGCGCGGCCAAATCCGGCGAGACCGGCGGCACAAACTTGTACACCTCATCCAGCGTGCGGTCCGTCCCAATTCCCGCCAGCCGCATCACCGTCACGCGGTCTGAGCCTTCCAGCGTCCCCGTCTGGATGGGCTTCCAATAGACCGCATCCAGCGCCGCGCAAAGCAGCGCTGACAGCGTCGTCTTTCCAACGCCGGCATCCGTGCCGGTTATGAAGAAATGATTTCTCACCCTTGTCTCGCAGCTTGATCGTGGTATACCCGCGCTGGCACATTCAGCAACGCTGGCGGCATTTCGCGGACCGAGTCGGCTTCCTTGCGCTTTTCATTGTAGCGAACTGCGACGATGGCCGCCGCACACCTGGCCGCCACCAACGAAAAATCTGCGCTCATGGCCCCCCGTCCAAACCGGGATGGTTTCTGCTCTAGCAATGCAGGCATGTTACCATCGCTTTGCAATTGTTTCTCTGCTCTGTATTCGGCGCGGTACCGTCCTACTAACCTCCGAGTTAGCCCGTTATAATCCTCTACTCGACCCCCATTTCGCGCCCTCAGGAAGACCTCCGATAGTGGGCTAGTTTGAAATTCCGGCCCATTGACGTGGGATTTTAACCTTTGAATCTAACGCCAATTCGGGCTTACTCTTCCCTTTGCATGAACGATCAGGCGAAGCCTACAGAATCGGGCAGCAATAGGTGGTCGCAAGTGCCTTGGTGGGTGTGGCTGCTGGTTTTCTTGTTTCCAATGGTGCTTAAGCCGTGGTGGATGGCAATCATCTCGATTGCGCTGTTCGTTCTATTCTTGAGGCTCATATTAGGACCTTTTCCAGTAAAGCGAAATTCAATCTGACCCACTACCAGACCTTCGCAAAGTTTGACCTGCCACTCCGCTAAATGTTATAAATCAACGCTTTGTGTTAGCCCGTGCATGGGCCCAACGGGGAGCTGCCTCGCGTTGTTTCGATGGCAGATAGGTTGGGCGTGTGCGCTGGTGACCCTGGTCCGGCCTGGGTCGCACAAAAGAGCCAAGTTCTTGTCCTGTCTTGAGGTGGGAGCCTTTTGAAATCCGGCAAGGTACTCCCCCGGCGCTAAACAAGAGGCGTTCGGCTGAAATGGTGTGCCGGTTACGAGTGTGCAGGGCCGCGGTTTACCCTGAATCCGATTTTCTTCATGGAGGCTTTTAGATGCGCACCTGGCTTGCAAGTGCCTGGTCCTTGGGATGTAGATTCGCCAAATGGAGTGCCGCAGCCACTTTTCTAACTCTTTTCACTGCTAGTGCAATTCCGGCCCAGGAAGCCGGCGGTGAAGCCGATCTGAAGGTGCCCGATCTTTCCCAGGTCACTTTTCTCGGGATGGATGGCCACAAGTTGCTGCTCTTTGGCATCGTTTTTTGCGTCTTCGGCCTCATTTTTGGGCTGACCATGTACAGCCGCCTCAAAGGCATGCCCGTGCACAAGTCGATGCGCGACATTTCCGAGCTCATCTACGAGACGTGCAAGACTTATCTCATCACCCAGGGCAAATTCCTCATTCTGTTGTGGCTATTCATCGCCGTGGTGATCATTCTTTATTTCGGCGTTCTCGCTCCGGTGCATCCCACGGCGGTCACTCTGCCGATCATTCTCATCTTCAGCGTGATCGGTATGGCTGGAAGTTACGGCGTGGCTTGGTTCGGCATCCGCGTGAACACCTTCGCCAACTCGCGCACGGCTTTTGCCGCCCTCCGCGGCAAGCCTTATCCCATCTATCACACTCCGCTCGAAGCCGGCATGAGCATTGGCATGATGCTTGTCAGCGTCGAGCTCATAATGATGCTCTTCATCCTATTGTTCATTCCCGGCGATTACTCCGGGCCATGCTTCATCGGCTTTGCCATCGGTGAATCGCTTGGCGCGGCTGTGTTGCGCATCGCGGGCGGCATCTTCACGAAAATCGCCGATATCGGCTCCGACCTGATGAAGATCGTCTTCAAGATTAAGGAAGACGACGCTCGCAATCCCGGCGTCATCGCCGATTGCACCGGGGATAACGCAGGCGATTCTGTTGGCCCCAGCGCGGACGGCTTTGAGACCTACGGCGTGACGGGAGTTGCTCTCATCACTTTCATTCTTCTCGGTGTGAAAGATCCAAAGGTCCAGGTGCAATTGCTCGTGTGGATCTTTGTGATGCGTATCATGATGCTGATTGCCAGTGGCGCGGCCTATTTCCTCAACGGGTTCATCGCCAAAGCAAAGTACGGGAATGCGGACAAGATGAATTACGAAGCGCCGCTGACCTCACTTGTCTGGATCACCTCTCTCGTTTCGATCGCGCTCACCTACGTGGTCTCTTATCTGATTATCCCCACGCTCGGTAGCGACTCTTCTCAGTGGTGGAAGCTGGCCACGATCATTTCCTGCGGCACACTGGCAGGCGCCATCATTCCGGAGCTGGTGAAAGTGTTCACCTCGACGGAATCCCGCCACGTCAAGGAAGTCGTCTCCTCGGCCGAGGAAGGCGGCGCATCGCTCGGCATCCTGTCCGGCTTCGTCGCCGGCAATTTCTCCGCGTATTACATCGGCTTGGCAATGGTCGTTCTAATGTCCATCGGCTACCTCATCAGTACCTTGAGCCTGGGCGCCATGATGCTCGCGCCGGCCGTCTTTGCCTTCGGCCTCGTGGCCTTCGGCTTCCTCGGCATGGGCCCAGTCACTATCGCTGTCGATTCTTACGGCCCTGTCACTGACAACGCGCAATCCGTCTACGAGCTCTCGCTAATCGAGCACGTTCCTGGCGTCCAGCAGGAATTGAAAAAAGACTACAACATCGACGTCAACTTCGAGCGCGCCAAGGAAATGCTGGAAGCCAACGACGGCGCGGGCAACACGTTTAAGGCCACCGCTAAACCCGTGCTCATCGGCACGGCCGTCGTCGGCGCCACCACGATGATCTTCTCGATCATCATGGCGCTCACCCACGGCCTTACGGACAACGTAAACAGTCTTTCGCTTCTCCACGCACCTTTCGTTCTCGGGCTCGTCACCGGGGGCGCGATGATCTACTGGTTCACCGGCGCCAGCACCCAGGCGGTAACCACCGGCGCCTACCGCGCGGTCGAATTCATCAAGGCCAACATCAAGCTGGAAGGCGTCGAAAAAGCCAGCGTTGAAGACAGCAAAAAGGTCGTCGAAATCTGCACCAAGTACGCGCAGAAGGGCATGCTCAATATTTTCATCGCCGTGTTCTTCGCTACGCTGGCTTTCGCTTTCATCGAACCTTTCTTCTTCATCGGCTACCTTTTCTCCATCGCCATCTTCGGCCTCTATCAAGCCATCTTCATGGCCAATGCCGGCGGCGCCTGGGACAACGCCAAGAAGATCGTCGAAGTCGAGCTCAAGCAGAAAGGCACGCCGCTCCACGACGCTACGGTCATCGGCGACACGGTCGGCGATCCTTTCAAGGACACTTCCTCGGTCGCCCTCAACCCGGTGATCAAGTTCACAACGCTCTTCGGCCTTCTCGCCGTCGAACTGGCCGTGCAGCTAACGGCTAGTCAGGGCAACGGCTTAACGCACATCCTGGCAGCCGCATTTTTCATTGTCTCTTTCTACTTCGTCTACCGTTCGTTCTACGGCATGCGCATCCGCGGCTCCGCCGCGTAGACGCGCTCGTGGAGTGCGGCAGCTCTGCTGCCGCTTTTTTGAGCGCACAGGCGACCGACCAAGAAAAGCGGGAGCAGAGCTCCCGCACTCCACAAACTTTTTTATCGTATCGGGAGCACATCGAATTCATCGGGAACATTCACGCTGTTGGAAGGAAACGCCATCACGGTCTGATAAAACGCGCGAGGGGCCCTTCGTTGAAACCACGCCGCCGAACACCACGGGTAGGCGCTCGGCTCTCGAACCAACTCGTGCAGGACGGCATTCGTGTGAACGTAGTTCAACCGCGCCAGATAGCCCTTCTGATAGCTGAGCAAAGTATCCCAATACTGAAACCAAACGGTTCTGCCAGGAGCGCCATCCCTCAAATTGATTTCCTTCGCCGACACCGAATGCAGATGCCGCACCAACCGCCGCAAGGTGCCCGGCTTGCCCGACTCCGCAACAAAGTGGTAGTGATTCGAGAAGACGGCCCAGGCTTGGAGTTTCCATCCATACTTGTTGGCGAGCGCCAGCAGCGACTTGGTCAAGTAAGTCAACCGCTCCGGGTCATGAAAGTGATGCGCTCTCTCGTAAGTTCCTGCCGTGACGACATAAGTCCCCGCTTCGCGCAGCCGGTGAACAGGCGCATGCGGCCAGTCTGGAGTCTCGTTTTCCAAGTCCATATGCATCTCCGAGGGCCGAAAGTATACTTAGTATTTATCATAATTGATATATTATATAGAGTGCGGCGGCTCTGCTGCCGCTTTTTTGAGCGCACAGGCGACCGACCAAGAAAAGCGGGAGCAGAGCTCCCGCACTCCAAACGCCGGCCCGGCAAATTTTGTCCTATGGTGTATTTGGCGGCGAATCAGAGTTAGAATCCTCGCGCATTCGAGTCGAGGACAAACTATGAAAACAAGTCATCTCTCTTTATTGGCAGCCGCCGTGATGATCGCAAGCCCGAGCATTTTACTGGGACAGGTCGATACCCGCTGGAAAATCCACGATCTCAACCGCCCCGTTCCCGCAATGGTCGATCCCGGCACGTCAAGCACGCAAGCTGAGCCGGGGCGTGCGCCGTCGGACGCCTCCATTCTCTTTGACGGAAAAGATCTGTCGAAATGGCAGCAGGACGACGGCAGCGCGGCAAAGTGGAAAGTCGAAAACGGATACGTTGAAGTCGTGGCGAAAACGGGCGAAATGCGAACGAAGGAAGCCTTCGGAGATTGTCAGTTGCACGTCGAATTTCGCGAGCCAACACCTCCGCACGGTGAAAGCCAGGAGCGCGGCAACAGCGGCGTGTTTCTGCAGGGCCTTATACGAAGTGCAGGTCCTCGACTCCTACGAGAATCGAACCTACGCCGACGGCCAGGCCTCGGCGATTTACGGCCAGTATCCTCCGCAAGTGAACGCTGCACGGCCGCCGGGCGAATGGCAGTGGTACGACATCGTCTTCCACGGCCCGCGTTTTGATGCCGCCGGCAAACTGCTCCGCAAAGCGCGATTCACCGTTTTTCACAACGGCGTCCTCGTGCAGGACAACGTCGAGCTTACCGGTCCTACCGCGAATGGAAGCCGGCCTCCTTACAAACCGACTCCCGAGAAGCTGCCGCTTGCACTGCAGGATCACGGCAATCCCGTGCGCTACCGCAATATCTGGATTCGCGAGCTGAAATCAGGAGAGTGACATCTCGCTGCAAGAGAATCGCGACCCGCTGCTTTTTACAATAAATTCGCGTTTAGAGTCTATCTGGGTGCAGTGCGGTTAGACCAGCAAAACGACTGAAATCTGCGACGTTAAGCGTGAGAATGTGGCTGACGCCATGAACGTACATCGCCGCCGCCAAGCGAGCATCGTGTACCCGGACTCCGGAGATATTATATTTGACTACGATCCTTCGCCATTCGTGGTAGACCGCATCGCCGTCCGCGAGCAGGCTCATGCCAGTCCCAATCGCATCTACCACCTTTTCGGTTTCCGCAGGGGACAAGCCGAAGCCATTACTGGCAACGGGCCGTGTCATGACGTTCCACAGTTCCGCGATGTTCTGAAAAGTGTAGTGGAGAATTGTGTCCTGCTCCGCCAGACGCTCGAGGGCTTTGTCAACCGTCTTGTGCTGAGGGTCGGAACGGCGGGCCATGCGCAACAGAATGTTCGTATCCACGAGACACGAAGCAATCGCCATTTAATCGTGTTCCTGATAAATCCATTCGCGGGAGATGGTTTGCGGTAGAGGAGGGATTTTGTCAGAAAACTGGGCGAGCGAGTCCAGCCACGCCCGTATCCCAGCAGGTGTTTGTGGCCGTCCGTTGCCCACAGGCTGCGCTCCCAGCTGTTGCGCCAGAATCTCTTCGATATACGCCTCGACCCGCAGCCCGCGTGCCTTAGCACGCGCAGCAAATTCCTCGGGAATCTTGACCTTGACTTCCATACGAACAATGTAGCACGGATTGGCGGCTTACCGGCTAGGACCGCACGAGGCCTCATCGAATGTGCGGAACTTCTGGGACTGGTAAGTCCTCTTCGGCAGAAGCGGCGGCAAACGCAATGGCGGCTTGAATATCCTCGGCTTTCAGGCTGGGAAAATCCGCAAGGATATCTTCAGGGGAGTCGCCATCAGCCAAGCTTGCGAGTACGGTGCGCAAGGTCACGCGGGTCCCCTTGAACACAGGTTCCCCACCACAGACTCCCTTGTCCCGGACAATCCGTTCTCCGTAGTTTTTGAGACTGCCAGTTGGGCCGCTCATGGTGCTTCCCTCAAATTCGGTCGATTCATCTTACCATCTGCATCGATATTTGTGAGGCTCTCTGCGATTCTAGCAGGCCATTCGAAATTGGCGATTGATTGCCGGCCCGACAGCGCACGGACAACGTCCGCCGTACAAGCGACTCCCGAAAAATTCCCGCTCGCGCTCCAGGATCACGGGAATCCAGTGCGCTACAGGAATATCTGGATTCGAGCTGAAGCCGGCAGAGTGATGTAGCCCTTGTGCGAGAGCTTCGCCGGCGTCGCATTAGCCTTTCCTGTTATTATGCAAATGGGTTGTCGGAGCAGATGCGTTGCGGAAAGCTATGAGCGAAGACGAAGTTCATGTCGAATACGTTCGCGCGATGGGCTCTGACCTAAGACAACTATGCGTGGAATTGCGAGACGATGTCGATTGGTTACGACGGAAGTGGAGCAGTTTTCAAGAGCTGTTCGGAAAGGGCCAGGAGCGCATCGACCTACTGAATAGGGCTGCATCCAACTTCTTCTATTTCCTCAACCAGCTGTTCTTTGAAGACGCTATGCTGCACTTATGCCGCCTCTCAGATCCGCCTAAAACCCGCCTTCGAACAGGAGATCGAGACAATCTCTCGGTGTTAGCGCTCAGCGCTTTAGTTTCTGACCCCGTACTTAAGGCTTCCGTGGGAACTAAAACGGGCCAAGTGCGGAAGAGCTGCGAGTTTGCTCGGAAATGGCGGAACCAGCGGTTGGCTCACACAGACTTGATCAATCGTCGAAAAGGCCACGCTTTGACGTTGCCTCCGGTAAATGGCAGCGACATCGAGAATGCCTTGAAGTCCATTGGGGATCTGCTCACCCTGATTGAAGAGCACTATGGCCTTCCTCACTACGGATTATTTCCCGATCCTTGGGGCGCAAAATCGTTGGTTCATTATTTGGAGAAAGCCGATAAGGCAATAGAGGAGGAACGCCGACAATGGCGTAAGCTAGCAGCAAAGGCCTAGGATCATTGCCTTGGCCGGGTTCCATTGAACGATTCGACATCCGAGCAGCTAGAAGCTCATGTTTAGATGCCTATGACTTATCCGAGCCTAAACCGCAGGCACAGGGCTGGCTTCGATTCAAAACCACCCTTCAATTGTGCCCTTCGCAGTGTGCTGAAGCGCACGCTCACCAGGTTACTCACCGTGTGCGTCATGGTGTTTGCTATTCAGTGTTCATTTTGCTTCGCCCAAACGGACACTAAGCCTGCCCGACCCACAGCCCGGCCTGTGAGGCCCGAAACCCCGCATCTTGAGTTTGTGACTGAATATATCCGGGAGTTGGCGGCAGTTGAGCGAATACGTGCGACTGGTGAAGAGGAAAACAATCAAGATAAAAAAGATGACAAGCTGCCCTTCGCTGGCGTTATCCACACCAGCACCATGTTCGAACTCGAATTAGGGGCGCAGATCAGAATGCTCAAGAGTATGCGCCTCAATGAGCCGTTCGATTTCCTCATTCCGAACATTACAGGGTTCTATGAAAGAAAAATCGTACTGTGGCGAAGACTGGGTGAGATCAGTAGTGCCTTTATCGGCGGACCGAAAGAAGGCGGGGATTATAGCAAGCTGGCAGCCGAAATGCCCAAAATAAGGGGTGAATTGGATTTCATTGACCAAGCGCTGTTTGAGGCTACGCCCAGCCTCTTTGCGACGCTGATAGGTATGAAGGAGGACTCCAAGGGTCATGCGAGCCATCTGATTATTACGAAAGAGGAGAGGGCAGGATTAATTTCTAAGCTCGATGACTCTTTCGGCGCAAAGCTAGACCAGAAGGATCCAAACTACACGGTGAGCGCGGCCATAGTCTTGAGAAACTATCTGAACAAAGATTACAAATGTTCAGATGAGTCTTGGGACTAACTCTTATTGGTCCACTAGATGATATCCGACGGTGCTGCCTGTGCTCGCCTCAACGAACTTTGTCATTTGATGCGTCTCGAAGTTTAGAACTAGGCGAAATTCGTACTTGATTGCGCCGGGGCTGGTTTTGCTGGGTTGGTCCCCATTCTTGTCTGCGTAAAATTCTGTGACCGCTGTCAGCGTATGGTCGTCCCAACTTGTGATGGGGAAGGTATTCGTGGAGATCGTGACAGCGTCTTTTGCGCTGGCTTGCGCTTCGGTCAAGAAACAGACCCCATTGCTGTTGCCTTTTGTCACTTCCTTTTGAGTCGTCACGCGAGCACAGAATAGACTCACGCCTTCGTGTGATTCCTTCCACTTACCAACGGCGAAGGCCGCGTCGTTATTTCCATTCACGGTCTGGGCATTCGCCGCTGGCCGCAACGAGAACAGAAAAAACAAGCAAATCAAACCGAATGCGAATCTAATCCTCATGTGTGCTCCGCTCCGCGTTTACTCGGGGCGCTCGTTTCCAGCCCGCTCTATTCCGTCAGCGGACTTCTTTTTCTCATGGCTGGATTGTACAGTCCTGGGTGGTCAGTGCGAAGCATTCTCCGAGCCAAGCGTGGGCACGCGAGAGGCGTTGCCTGAAAGTCACGCATGAAAGTTTGGCTTGACGGAGCCCCAGTGATTCATGTAAAGTAAACCTTGTAGAAAACTACGTTTTGACAGCGGGAGATTCCTCTCCCGCTTTTTTTATTTTAGGGACAGCTGACCCCGCTTTTTCGCTGCGCCCAATCCAAACCATATTCCAGGGTGCGAGCCGGCGCATGCGAGCCGACTGTGCGAGCCAACGGGCGCGAGAGATTGCTCTCCGCCTTTCCTCGAGTTCGCGCGCCTGAGTTGCGGCGGCGATTGCGGGTGAAAGAAAAGCGGCAGCAGAGCTGCCGCACTCCACCGTAGAAAACCTGTGCCCGACAAACGGCAAATCGTAAATGCTATCGCGGCGGCGGCGAGAAAGCTTGGCCGCGCGCCCTCGCGAGGGGAGTTTCAGTCGCACTGCGGAATCTCGGCATACTTTGTGTTGCAATACTTCCGAACGTGGAGCGAGGCGGTGCGAGCCGCGGGACTTCGACCGTACACGCGGAATGCGAAAATAGAGAGCCGGGCGCTGCTGGAAGACTGGGGCGAGGCGGTGCGAAAAAACCGAGCGATCCTTCCGCGGCATATCCATCTTCGGCTGGGAAACTACAATCCGGGCACGCTGGCAAAACGGTTTGGGGGCTGGCGGGCGGTGCCCGAGGCTTTTCGCAATTTTGCCAAGGACAAGCGGGAGTGGGCAGACGTGATGGCGCTGCTGCCCCAACGCGCAGCGCGGCGTCGAGTGGGGAAGGCCAGACGGCAACTTCCGGGTAGCGACCCTGCTGCCGCGGTCGCGGCGCGCGAGACATGGCACGTCCGACTGAGGGACCGGCCCATCTACGGCAACCCGAGTCCGTTCGAGTGGCTGCGGCATGAACCAACGAACGAACAAGGCGTGGTGTTTTTGTTTGGGATGCTGGCGAAAAAGCTGGGCTACTGGGTGGAAAACGTTCAGAAGGGATTTCCGGATTGCGAAGCGTTGCGACAAATCGCTCCGGGGCGCTGGCAGCGGGTGAACATCGAATTTGAATTTGAGAGCCGGAATTTCCGGGAGCACGGCCATGCCGCGGACCGCTGTGACGTCATCGTTTGTTGGCGCCATAATTGGCCGGGTTGCCCCAAACACATCGAGGTAGTGGAACTTCGCAGCGTGGTGAAATCGTTGGCCGGAGTGGCGGGTTAGGCGATCCATTTGGGAGTGCGGGAGCTCAGTTCCCGCTTTTCGTTGCGAAAGTGCACGAATGAAAAAGCGAGAGCGGGGCTCCGGCTTTTCATTGGGGAAGTGCGTAAAAGGAGAAAAGCGGCAGCTGGGCTGCCGCGCTCCATAGATCAGCGGAGTGCGCGTAAATCGCTTCGCAGCCGATCGCCCTGGCCGTCGCGGAGAAGCGCTTCGACGGCGGCGTGGGTCTCTTTCCAGATTGGAACGGCGCGCGCCAACGCCTCTCGTCCTTTAGCGGTCAGCATCATTAGACGGCTGCGGCGGTCTGCCGGGTCCGCAATCATGCGGACCAGTTTGCGGCGCCGCAAGGGCTTGAGGGCCGCCGTCAACGTGGTGCGATCCATCGCCAGCAACGAAGCTACTGCGGTCATGCCTGCCGGTTTCGGACGGTTGAGCGACATCAGGAGCGAGAATTGCCCGTTGGTTAGACCGACGGGACGCAGCGCATCATCAAAGCGCCGTGCCAGCGCTCGTGCCGCGCGCTGTACGTGCAGGCAGAGACAGCAATCGCGGACCAGGTGGGTTGTCGCAAAAGTCGGCTCCACAGCGGTGGCCATTAGCAAATCATAAGGATATCAACGTATCTTGCCAAGCGGCCGCCGCGTATGATAGGTTGATATCAATGTATATCGACCGAACTCCGGCCGGGATAGCGCCCTCGCAGTCAGGAAAATCATGACACGAAAAAGAGTACCGACAAGGGCTTTGGGCTGCATCGCCGCGTTTCTCATGTTCGCCTCAGCGTGGCCCGTAAAAGCTCAGGAGGCCAAGACCCCTTATCCGGCCATGGCGCAGCTCGAGCAATACCTGATGCCCGATCGCAACGAAGAGATAAAGCTGGCGCGCAGCGCTGCCCCGGACTCCATCTCCGGCGACGCCGAAGTTCTGGTTCTCACCAAAACTGGCTATGAAACTGCCGTTCACGGAAAGAACGGGTTCGTATGCCTGGTAGAACGATCGTGGACTGCGGGAATCAACGATCGGGACTTTTGGAATCCTAAAACGCGCGGTCCACTCTGCCTCAATCCTCCAGCGGCACGGTCCTACCTTCCTCGCACGATCAAAAAGACCGAGTTGGTGATCGCCGGACGAACGAAAGCGCAGATCTTCGAGGCTATCGCCGCGGCCATCGACAAGAAGGAACTGCCGGCGCCGGAGCCTGGCGCGATGTCCTACATGTTGTCGAAGCAAGGCTATTTGGGCGACCAGGCTGGCGGACCCTGGCTTCCGCATCTCATGTTTTTCACTCCCGAAACAGATTCCAAGGCGTGGGGCGCGGATCTTCCCGGATCGCCGATTATCACGTTTCAAAACCCGGAGGAGCGCCTTACCGTGTTTCTGATTCCAGTCCGCCGCTGGTCGGACGGTACGCCCGCTCTCCCTCAGGGTGCACACTAGCGTTCGATCTCGAGCGAGTCGTGGCCATCGAAAGAAAGGGAATGGGAGATTGAATTGAGGAAAGCCGCCAGTAGGGTAATTTTTCTCGCAGGCCGGTGGCGCGAACACCACGAGTGGTCAGCTTTGTCGACGCATGCCCAACACCCCGGGCAAGGAGCAGGAGGTTGTCAGTGTCACCCAGGCAATTCCGGCAGCCTCCTGCCCCCATCACGCCGCGTCCGTACATTGAACCCGCTGCGAAATCCCCCCGAGTCGTACTCTTTCAAATCTGCAGCAAACCCGCGTCAATCGTCATCCCGACCGTGAGGACGCAATTCCTCGCGGCCACAGGCGGGATCTGCTGTACTCTTCGGATTTGTGTCTACGCCTTGATCAGCCCCGGGAATTTGCGCGGGTTATTGTCGAAGCCCGGGAAAACCGGCGCGAGATCATTGACGCCGATGTGCTTCGTCAAGATTTCGCCCACCACGCTCCGAAAATCCGTAGTCAGCGCCAGGTCGCGCCCTTCGTTGAGCTGGTGGTCCTCAAGCCCCGGCCACTTGCCGTAAACGTGTCCGCCCTTCACGTCGCCGCCCATCACGAACATGCAGTTGGCATGACCGTGGTCCGTGCCGCGGTTCCCGTTCTCTCTCGCCGTGCGCCCAAATTCGCTCATCGTTACAACGACAATGTCTTGCATGCGGTCGCCCATATCCTGATGGAACGCCGCCAAGCCTTGCCCTAAATCTCTGAGCAGATTGGAAAGCTGTCCCTGCGCGCCGCCTTCATTCACGTGGTTGTCCCACCCGCCGCAATCGACGAAAAGCACTTCCACGCCGATATTGGCCTTCAATAGTTGGCTAATTTGCTGCACGCTCTGCCCCAGCCGGTTCCTCGGATACTCCGCGCCGTTCTCCGGCTGATATTTCGCCGGATCGGCGTTTCGCAAGAGGTCAATGGCTTCAAAAGTTTCCGTGCCCGTCCCGTGCAGCGCGTGGTCCACAGTTTGCGCATACATCGCCTCGAATCCGCTTTCCACCACTTTCCCCGAACCAGGCGATTGCGCCATTACCTTAAACTGTTTCAAGTCCGGGAGCGCGATTGCCTGCGCGCTTCCGCGAAGCATCAGCGGCAGGTTCGGCCCCATCGCCACCGCGCGGAACGGCGAAGCCTCCTCTTCGGGTACCGACTCGAGTGCCCTGTTCAGCCAGCCGTCATCCGTGGCCCTCAATCCCGGAGTCCCGGACTCCATGAAATCCTGCGCGTCGAAATGCGAGCGCGTCGGGTCCGGCGATCCCGCCGCGTGCACGATGGCCAGCTGATTCTTGTGAAATAAAGGCTCGAGAGGCGCGAGACTCGGATGCAGCCCGAAGAATCCATCCAGATCGACGGCCGCATCTGTTCCGCCGCTTCGGGGCTGCGGAATCGCAATGCTCGGCCGCATCCGGTAATAGTTTGGTTCGCCAAAGGGCACGACGATATTCAATCCGTCCGCCGCGCCACGTTGAAACAGCACGACGAGCTGCTTCTTGTTCGGCATCGGCGTCGCTGCGATTGCGCGCTGCAAGAATGCGGGCATCGCGCTCAGGCCAACCATGGCCACGCCACCCTGCTTCAAAAAATACCGCCGCGAAAACTTCAACCCTCGCACGCCTTCGCAACATTCATGGCTCATGGCAACCTCCCAAGTTCATTCCCGAATATCGAGTGTCCCAAAATGGAGTGCAGCAGCTCTGCTGCCGCTTTTTTTGAGCCTGGGTTATCTCCCAAAGCGGCAAAAGCGGGAGCCGGGCTCTTGCATTCCAAACGCTACCGCCTTTGAAATTCCGGCGCGCCCAAAACCAGCCCGGCCACGACTCCCAGATCCACGTGCTTCACAGGATCGTCGAGCTTCGCCTGCACCACTTGCGGGTTATCAAGTTGCTTTTCCAGCGTCTCCACGGTTGTCGGCGCCGCTTGCCCGCCCAGGAAAGCCTGCACCGCGCGCTCCAGCGCCGCTTTTGCATCCGCCGTCGATTCAACTCCCAGCAGAGAACCGACGTCCGTGCGCGAGCCGCGCATCCTGTTCCCCGCCAGCGCGAGCGAAAAATTAAGCCTGTTGAGCAGCGCGCCGGTATTCACCCAAGCATCCGCCTTGTCCGCATAACCCGTAGGCGGCTGGCACTGATAAAGCGGTTCGCCAATGCGCGCTACCCAGCCGACCAACGGCTGCGGCATGTCCACGTCCGTTCCCAATGCGCGCGCCGCGGAAACCACCAACTCGAACGGCGTCTTGATTTTTGCCCGGTACGCCTCGCGAGACCAAAACTCCGGCGAATAAATCATCGTGTGCATCACCGCAGTGATTTCGCCGTCACTTTCCTGGAATGTTTTCGCCATCCGCGCCACGAGTTCCGGCGGAGGATTATCGGAAACAAACCGCCGCGCCAGCTTCGTCGAAATAAATTTCGCCGTGCTCGGGTCATGCGCGAGCAAGTTAATTACCTCCTCACCGTCCTTCATTCCTCCGGCATGAATCTTTTTCCCCAGCACAAATTTAGGGCCGGGATCATGCAAACGGTCGTCAAATTTGAACTGCGGATGCTCCCGAGGCTTTTCGATGGTCCAGCCCGTGAAGCATCGCGCCACTTCGGTCACATCCTTCTGCGTATAGCCACCGTCCACGCCGAGCGTTTGCAGTTCCATCAGCTCGCGTCCATAGTTTTCATTTAGTCCGCGTTCGTTTCCCTTTTTTTGTTGTCCTTGTTGCGAGCGCGGCGGGAACGGCTGTCCAAAACGGCCGTATCGCATCTGCTGGCGCATGGCGCGTTCAGCCGCCAGCCTCTGCGCCGCGCGAGGATCGACGCTCAAGAAGTTATCGAGGTAGAAGAGCATCGCGGGACTCTTTGCCGAAGCCGTCAACAAATCCTTGAATTTCCCCAGAGCGTGCGGCTGGATGACGTCGCGCTCGTAAGAAGTCAGGTAGTAGCGGTCTTCACCCTTCCCTGCATACACGTTCAGATGATTGAACCAGAAATCATCCATCACTTGCTGAAGCTGCCGCTCGCTGTAGATCGCGCGCGTCACCTTGGCCATCGCCAATTCCGCGATCACGCGTTGCGGCCGCTTGCTGTTTACCCCGAGGGCTGGCGCAAAACTGTTCGGATCGCCGCTGCCGGAGAATTCCCGTTTTCCTGCGCCTTTCAGGCCCGGATTTTCCTGCGCCGGATTATCCTTCATCGGTGCGGGAGCGTTTGCATCCGCACTGTCAGACTGCCCGGCGGAAGCAGCCTCCTTCGCATCCATCGCTGCCGTTTCTGTCGAAGCCGGAGCAGGCGCCTCCTGCATGTCTTTCGCGACCCCCGCCGCCGCTACATCCGAACGCCGCTGCTGGTCCTGCTCCAGTTGCGTCTGCGCTCGCCTCGATGCCACTTTTTCTGCCTGCTTCGGCCGCGGATACTCTTCGATCAGTTTCGCGGAAGACATCTTCAGCGTCGGAAAACTCTCCAACCGAGCTTCCACGGCCTTATCATCGATCGAATTCGGATTCAGTTGCTGGTCGATCCAGTCAGCAAGCCCCATCTGACGGATGCGCTCGACATCGCCGGGGCGCGGTCCGTACGCCAGGCGATTCAACGCGTGCAGAATCGCTTCATCCGCGGTCAATTCCGTAATCGGCAGATTTTTTAGAGCTGGATCTTTTTTTGATTTCGTAACTCTCGTGGCCGCAGGCATTGCCGCGAGCGACGGCACATCGATGCCTATCGAGAACACGCACGCCACGGAAAGAACGGTCGCGAGGAAAGACCTGGGTGACATCTTGATCGAAGCCGGCTTTTGGCCGGAGCCATGCTGCACGCTCATGACACTCTCCTGCCGGGCGGAATGGTCCGCGAACACCTAGGACTCCTTAGCATAACCCCTGGCTTGACCGGAAGTTGCGCCCTTCGAGGTCCAGTGTCGAATCCCTACTTTGCCCGGTCGTTCAGGCGCGGGTTTTGGGAGTGTTCGAGCGGATCGAGGGACGAGATGAATTCCTAATCAGTTGCGGGCAGAGCTTCCCGTGAAATACGACTGGGCTTTGGACCAAGCGGAGGCGGCGACAGCGAGACCGAGTTTGCGCCCTGCCAAATCCGCGCGGCGAAAGTGTATGCCGGCGTAGCGGCCGGACATTCCCGCTTCGTCGGCGGCATGGGTAAAGGTGTCCCATTTTAGGACGACGGTTTCGCGCGGAGTGATGCCTGGCTCAATTTTGGATGAGCCTTTCGGAAGCTCTGTGGAGTTATCGAGGCGGTCGGAGCCAGTCCAGAGGGCAAGGATATGGGCGGCGGCGGCGCTTTCGGCGCTGATGGCAGAGACGAATTCCGGGGAGGGCGGAGTGGGAGAAGTGGCTGGCTGGTAGGGGATCCATTGGGAGCCGTCCATTTCAATGGTGCCTCTGCCTGGGCCACCCCAGGAGCGAATCTTTTTGCCGTTGAAGAGCAAGCTAATCGAGGTTACCGGGCGCACCGAGTCGTACGCGCGCTTGGCATCCCAGGCAGCAATGCTCGCGTCGAGCAGCGCATTGGTCAGGGCAAAATACATTTTTACATCTTCGTCGAGCGTGTGATGATCGCGAGAGGAGACGAACTGCGCGAAGCTTAGCCAGTGATCGAGAGTTTCCGCGCCGTTTGCTTCACCAGACCAATACTCCCCGATCATTTTTTGGCGATCAGTCAAGCTCGCGCTGATCCCGATCAATTCCTCTGCCTGCTGTTCGTATTCAGGCGAGCCATACTTGAATGGCCCAGGTTCTGCTGACGAGCGAAAATCATCGCCTTTGGTCATGGCGAACGGGGTGATGAGGCACCACTGCGCCCCCGCGAACATTTGCACCACCAGGCTGCCACTGGAATCCGTATAACTGAGGGGCTGCCAATGCTCGGGATTCAGAGGCTTCGCGGATGGAAAATGGGCCGGAACCACACCGGTACCATTTACCGGCCGATAGCCGGTCCAATCGCTGTAAGCGCCTATGGCGCTCATTTTTATGCCGTTTCTCCCGGCGTTCTCGGCGGCCGTGGAATCCATCTCGCCAAGCTGGTTGGACTTATCGTGATGGCGGAATTCGAGGACGGCGGCACAGGCGACGTTGCCGATGCCGGTAGGCGTCTCGATGTCCGTCGAAAGATCGTTGGGGTCGTAGCCAAGTTGGCGCATTAAGGGCTTGTAGACCGATTCGGTATCCACAGGTAGCATATCGGCGAGAGCGCGGTAGGCGGCGTAGCTGATGGCGCGTTCTTTGTTTGCTTCCGTACGTTCGCTGGCTGGCCGCCGAAGCGCTCCGCTCAGTTGGGTCCCCACGGCGTTCTCGTCGTAGGCGGCCCAGGCATCGTAGATGCAAGTGTGCGCAATCGCCCGCGCCCGCGACGCAATGGGCGCTCCCAACTTCGCGTCGCGCAACCCCCTCGCCATCACACTATTCCACTGGGTTACAGCGTTATGAGGGACTTTCGCGGTCGATGAGACCGGTATCGAGATCGCCAGGAGGACACAGGTGCAGAGCAGAAATTTCAAGTCGCCTCACAAGAATTCGAGAAAGACCGGAGCACGCCAGCTCCAATAGTTTTCCTTAGCGATTGAAGTGCGCCCTAGAGATCGAGAGACGCATTTCGTCGCTTCGTCGAAGGATTAGCGTACAGCCGTCCCAGGGACGTGGTCCAGGATTCGGCGGCGTGTTGAGGGCTCTTGGATATACTGGGACAGTAGGCGTTCGAGTTGGGCCAGATCTGTCGGGGGTCTCGAATAGGCGGTTATGAGGTATTTTTCTGCCGCTTGATAGAAACGTGGCGCATTTCGCTTGAGCCAGTACTGTTCATTGTATCGCCGAGCCTTAGCCGAATTCCTCGCAATTGCGCCCTCGTATTCGGAGCGCAGTTTTGGATCTTTAATAGCTTCCGGTGAAATCCCGCTCGGCACGTTTGAGCCAGCGGGGGCTGGTACGTTTAGCTCAGGCCGATCATCGAAGTTAAAGTTCGTATCCACACTGTCGGTCAACTGTCTCCACGCCTCAAGGAGTAATTGTGCCTTTTGGAGACGGAGATTCTTCCAGGTCGCTTCGTCTACTCTCAGTGGGTCCAGGGTGAGAAATTCTGCGAACTGCACGTATTCTTCCACAGGTAGGTTGCCGCTCGTCAACGCGGCAATTGCGTAGCGGCTCAGGAGCAGGGACTGGCGGGACTCGTCGCGCCAATCGTACGAGCTCACTATACTGCATACTTTGAGCAAATATCTAACGGAGGATTGGCGATCCCTCTTTTGCCATTTGGCGGAGTCCTTGTCTGCGACTTTTTCCAGAGAGTCCAGATTCCGACTAGAGAGAAATGAGTCTAGTCTGGCCAAATCGTCCTGCAACTCTTGGCTCGGATTTTCAGCTTGGGGCAATTGTTGCTCCGCAGGAACACGCATCGCGAAGAGGCCTAAAGTAGTCGGAAAGGCCAGAATAGCAAGACAGGCTTTAGGCCAGGCAAATGTCCCTCTTTTGATCACGATTCCCCCAGGTTGGTTCCTCATTCGTGGCCTTAATATGTAGACGTCGGATCGCTCGCGTTCTTGGAATAGGGCCCCGCACCAGCTTTCTCGATCGTGGCCAGTCCCGTCGCATCTGCGGTCTCATGGTGGTTTACAGTCGTGAAGGCAATGAATGCTCCGCCGCTCGCCTGATACTGCCAGGGTATGGCCCAAAGGAAGTCTCCGACGGAAAAGGGCGGAGGATTGTCGTTGCTGTCGACGGTGTCGTCTCCGGGCGTGCATCCTGTATTTATGTTGCAGTTAGCGATGGACAGAACATCGCCTAGGGGATGAACTTCGCCGTTCACACTAGCAAAGAAGCCGGTGGCTACAGCGTTCGCAGTCCCTTCTTGAAACTTGACATTTGAAAAGGATACGTCCGTTGGCGTCAAATAGACGTGCCCTTGGAAGCCGACGCTCTCGAATCCCATGGTGTGTCGCAGGTTCGAAAACTTCACGATGTAGCCACCGTTAGGAGTTACTGTGGTGACGGTGTAACTCGGGCCCGTTCCCTGGGACGGGCCTGAGGCTATTGCCAGCTTAAGCACAACGGTCGCCGCTGCCGCCGGAGAGGTATAGGTGGCCGTGCCATTGCGCGAGGGCGCTGGAGGCCGCTAAGAACGATGTGTGCTGCTTGTGGTTAGCTGTGTGAATTCTCAGCTTCCTTAATGACTCGACGTATTTCCTGTCTGACGTCTGGGTCAGAGCTCTCATTCTCCATACGGAGCAATGCGGCCCTCGCCAAAACTGACGTGTTTTCTTCCCGCGCATTTAAGATGGAGCCCAGCGCCTTAACGGCCTCAAGTGTTGCTATCCTTTCTAGTCCGCTGATGGCGATAGGCTCGACCAGCGTGTTGGGAGCCAACAGCTTTTGTAGATAGGGAACGGCGACCGGATCCTTCACGTAGCTAAGTGCAACGGCAGCCTCAGCGGCGCGTTCATACGACGAAGGGTCATTTGCCTTGATAAAGATGGTGTCGCACCTCTTCCTCAACGCCTGCTCGTTTCTATCTGCGATTTCAATAGAAGCGCGAAAAGCCTCGCTCTGTCTCGTCGCTGCTACGCCGTTAATTAGGATGGACTTTTCGAGGCTCGCTTCGATGTCGTAGGAACCGAGAGCATCGAAATCGTAGCCCTCGTTTAGGACGTAAGTCTGAGTGTACATTTCCCCCGAGCCTACATCGAAATCGCCCCTCCGGGAAAGCCCCTCACGCCTCGGCCAGGAGTAGGTTATCTTACGCTTTGATGGAGGAGTAATATAAACCAAGATAGCCTCTTTGCGGTCCCGCCCCAGGTCTACGTGGGCCGCGTCCGCGCTGTGGTTGACGATACTCAAAGTCAACACTACGGGTTCATGCAAGGTCAAATGCGATGGTTGCAGGGAGATATACACAGAAACCTGGTGGTTCGTAGGGGCTTGTTGAGCCGCTACTTGCAAGGGAGCGGATGCGCACAACAAGTTGAGCATAACTCCCAGCATAATGTTATTAAGTCTTTATAATTAACCTATAACTATACTTATGGTAATAGGATGGTTGCCGAGTAATCCGTGCCTTCGATGAGTTCATCCACGCTAAAGTACCATGATCCATTCGAGTTCTGCTTCACAGCGCGCGTGACTGCCGCCGGGCCAAAGAGAGACCCCGACAGCGTTTGTCCATTATAAGTGCAAGTGTAGCTGAAGGTCTGTTGCGCCGGAAAGGAGTTTGCAAAGTACGGTTTGCGGAAGTCCGTGTCCAGCTTGCCGTTTAGGTCATGGTCGTCTGGGGCTGACCCGTCCGTAGCCGGTACCGAGCCGGCGGTGGGGTTTAGGCTAGTAATAAGGGGAAATGGGGCTGGCCATGTGTAGTTTCCCGAGCCGGGAAAGGTCACATTCTCGCTCACTGAGCATGACGAGAGATCGGAGAGTTTGCCCGGTCGTACAGGCGCGATCGAAACCGGCTCATCCTTTGGCACCTGTCACCCGCGCCGCACACCCGCGGCGGTGTTGACGACCGTCACCTCTGCCCTTATCCTTCGGGCTGCTTCTTCCGGAGAGGATTCGTGCTGATTCGCAATTTCATCTTCTGGCTTTCGACCAAACGCGGTGTAACAGATCGGATTGCGCGTCACGGCATGAAAAACGGTTTCGCGCGCCGTTTCGTCGCAGGCGAATCTCTAGCGGAAGCGCTTGCGGCGAGCCAGGAACTCTGCTCCGCCGGCCGTAACGTCAGCCTGAACCACCTGGGAGAGAACGTCACCAGCGAAGCAGCGGCGCGCGAAGTCTGCGCCAGTTATATCCAAATGGTGGAAGAGCTGCATGCCAAAAAGCTCTCTGGCAACATTTCCATCAAGCTGACTCAGCTCGGTCTGGACATCGACAAGGAGATCTGCCGCTCGATGGCCCGTGACATCGCCGCCCGCGCCGCCGCTCTCGGCAGATCCATCGAAATGGACATGGAGGGAAGTGGCTACACGGACGTCACGCTGGATATTTTCGAAACGGTGCAACGCGAACTCGGCAATTGCGGCCTGGCAGTGCAGGCCTACCTTTACCGCACGGAGAAGGATCTTCAAAGGCTGGCGCCAATCAAGCCGAAGATTCGCCTCGTCAAGGGCGCCTATCGCGAACCTAAAAATCTCGCCTTCCAGAAAAAGAGCGAAGTCGATGCCAACTATCAGAAGTTGACGACCTTTCTCCTCGAAGGAGCCGCTCAGGGGACATTCCTGCCCGCCATCGCTTCGCACGACTGGAACATGGTCGCTCATGCCCAAGCCGAGGCAGCCCGGCTCAAGCTGGATAAGAACCGCTACGAATTTCAGATGATCTATGGGATTCGCCGCGACCTTCAGGATCAGGTGCGCTCCGCAGGAGACACCCTCCAGGTTTACGTGCCCTTCGGAACCGACTGGTGTCCCTATTTTATGCGGCGTCTTTCAGAGCGCCCCGCGAACTGCTGGTTCGTATTGCGCAGTCTCATCGCGGAATCGGGCGGCGCTTCACGGCAGCCCGCGGCCTGACTCGTCTCTCGGCCTTCTCACAAAACCACTTCCTTCGGCGTCATTCCGTGATGTCGAAATCGGCCACGCGATTCTTGGCGTGATGCCCCGCTCCGTCGATCGCCATCATCACCAGGCGATAACCCCCGGGGGGGAGATCCTTCACTTTGATATCCAGCCCCACGGGCACCATCGGACTTCCTTTTTGGATGAACTCATCCAAGCGAACCGCGCCCGTCTTAACTATGACTTTCCCGCTGGCGCGCTCGAGGATCGCGTAACCAGCCGCAACTTCCGGGGGATTCGCAGAGCTAAGTAGCGGCTCGTAGACTTCCGTATACACAGCCACATTGTCCGTTTTCTTGAACTGATTGCTCGCGGACGGATTGATCTGCATCCCTTTCACCACGAGCGGCGTGCGATCCTCGAGCAGCGCGGAATCGAGATCCGTCGGAATATCCGAAAGCTTCTGCATCGAGTTCGAAAGCACGACGCCACCCAGGCTGAACTCCTTGCCGTCATACGGATCGATTTGCAGCTGCGATTCGTATTTCCCAAAAGTGTCGCTTCCCGAACTCACCACAACGGTCAGCTTGTAGTCGCCCGCTCCCGCATCGAATTGGTTTTCGTAGGAATACGGCTTCTTTTCAAATTCCTTCATTTCGTCTTTTTCCAAATCCAGATTGACTGTATCGCTGAACTTGGCGCCAATCGAGCCATCCGGCTTGTACGCTATTCCCAGCACATTTAGGTTGGCGTGATATTTTCCTTTCTCTTTGTCGAAATGCACGGTGTTCGAAGGAATTTCCATCGACAGATTCACCCGCGCCACATTTGGCGCCGTGTAGAAATACGGAGCTTCGAACGGGCCCTTCATCGTTCCCGCCTGCGTCCCCGTCGCGCGTGCCTCAAGTTGCTTCTCGACAGGGGTGCCTTCCAGCACGTTTGTGGACTTCGTGTTGCAGTAGCCGCTCCGCGACCTTACATGCAGTCCCCCGCGTTCCATCTTCACCTTCAGCGTATGGCAGCTTCCCTCGGCTGTCTGCGGCGGCACGTAGCCCAGGATATAAAACTCGTTTTGTTCGCGCCCGATCTTCTGGAGACCCCCCAGCAAATCGTTGGTGTTGAAGATTGTGAATCCGCCGGTTCCCTCCGCGAGGGCCGCAAGAATCTGCTGATTCGTCGAAGCCGATGGCGGGAATTGCGGGACAATAGACCTCGGCTGTGTGTAAATCGAGTTTGGATTATTGGCATTGGGATTCGCATAGCCTCCGCTGCGGCCAGTGGTTCCTCCGCCGCCGGTACCGCCTCTGCCGCCCGTCCCTCCAGCAGTTCCCGTGCCCCCTTTGCCTCCGGTTCCGCCGGTACCGCCCGTTCCGCCTGTTCCGCCTGTTCCTCCGGTTCCGCCCCTTCCTCCAGTTCCGCCCGTCCCACCCGTTCCCCCGGTGCCTCCAGTGCCTCCGCCACCCGGTCGTCCACCTCCGCCGCCACTCGTGCCTCCTCCAGCTCCGCCGGGACGCTGGGGCTCAAGCAATCCAGTCGAATACGACGCGAGCACCACGCGGCCACCTCCATAAGTTGTCTCGATTGCGGACCCCTCTGCAACCTCACGTTCCCCTTCATTAGGAGTTTGCAGCCGCGAACTCCCGGCCGGAGGCATGGCCACGAGACCGCGCACATCGAGAGCATAAATCGCCACGTTCGCTTTGTTGCAGGCGTCAATCGTCGCTGTCAACTCGGATTCGCTCTCGCCCGTCAACGGGAAACCCGCGGAAAACAGCACGACCATCTTGCGCCCCGGGACGCCGCGCAAATTCTTGGCCAGGCTCCGCAGCGAGAGCAGCATGCTGCGCGCACCGAAATCCGCTTCGGCGTTGCTCATCCCCGAAAATGGCGAAGAGAACCCTGTTGAGCCTGATGTTGGAGATAACCCGGCCGAAGCCACCTCGACAGGAGCTTGAGCGTTGGGATCGACGGAAGAACTCTTCAATCCGCTCACCGCCGCCTGAAGCAGGCCGGCATTCGCCGTGAAATTCTGCACGATGCGCAAGGTTCCGCCAAAATCCACTACGGCCATCAGCTTGTCCGGCCCCGCATTGCCATCGATGAATTTCTTCGCCGCGGCTCTCGCCTGAATCTGATCTGGCGCGGCCATGGTCGAATTATCGAAAAACAGGATCAAATACCTCTTCTGTCCCTGCGCCTGAATCGCCGTATCCGTTCCGAACGAGAAACTCGCCACGCTTTGTTCCTTGTTGTCTTCATACACCTTGAAATCGTTCTGCGTGAGGTCGTGGACATACTCGCCCTTTTTGTCGGTAACCACCGCATCCACCAGGACAAGCCGGGATTCTGCTTTGATTACGGCGCCCGGAGCCTGCGTCGCCGCTGCGGCCGGAGCGGCCGTCTGTGCCGGCGGCGTCTGCCCCGCAACTTGCACCAGAAACAGGCACGAGGCCGCGGCCGCGATTCCGGCAATCCAGCTCCAAGTTTTCGGACTGTGGTTCTTTCTTGTATTCATTTGCTCCCCCATCAATTCGGTATCACTACGGCGCCGTTGCGCGCCGCAAGCTGCGCTCCCTCGGAGTCACGCACCACCTGTCTCACCAGATAACTGCCAGGCTTCACCTCGAAACTCGTCTTCAAATTGAGGCCCGAGCGCATCAGCCGGTCGTACGTCGGGTCCAATAGCTTCATCTCCACGATTTTTTCTCCGCCCGTCACGTAATTTCCATTCTCATCGAAGATCGCGGTCGCCACCGTAAGGTCATCGCGGGTGCGCCCGTCGGCCTTCCGAAAGTGCACGCCTGTGATATCGACATGCGTGATCACGGCCAGCCGCGCCTGCTCGCTGTTTGTTTTGAAAAACTGCGTGTGCAAGTCCACCGGGAGATCGCGAATTTCGTCTTGCGAGAAGAGCGCTTCCTGAATCTCTTGCTTTGCTTCCTCGACCGGGTCCGCCACGTGCCTCGGCGCGAAGTACCCATGACGAGCCTGTATCTTGTAGTTGGTCTTGCGCACGAAGGAAACTTTCAAGGTGTGCAGGCTCCCATCGAGTTTCATGTTCTGCGGCGAAAAGCCCAAAAGATAAGTTATTGCCGGCGCGGCCCCCGCCTCGCGCAAGCCCTCATCCACATCGTTGCGGTTATGAAAAAAAGTCCCGCCCGTCCCGTCCGCAAGCTGCGCCAGCACGTCTTCTTGCGCCAATTGAGCCGCTACCATGAATGTGGCCTTATATCCCACTGTTCGAAACGAACCTAGCGGCGAAGGGTCGGCGATATCTCCCATATCCGGGGTGTACAACCCGCGCGCATCGATCGTGTTGATCACGATATTCGATTTCGTTGCCCGGTCCACGATCTCGCTGAATTCCAGCTGGAGCGTCGAGGTAATAAATCCCGGGGAAACGAACACCATAATCCGTTGTCCGGGCATCGCCGCCAATCGCCGCATGACTTCTTCCATGTGCCGCAAGGCATATTCCGTGGAAGAGTCCTCGCGCCCAACCACGGCGCCCGCCATGCCCTGCGCCATGGCTCGCGCAGCTGCAAGCTGCGATTCGTCGCCGTTGAACGCGCACTGCACCGTGTCTTCCGCCGCAACCGCCAGAGCCTGCGCGTCGTTCTTGTTTTGAATCAGGTCCGCCTCGTAGTAACTGATGTCCGGACAGTCGTGCAATCCTGCAGTCGGAGAATGCGGAATTATCTTCAACAGCGACTTGCGCAAAAGCTCGTGGTCGTCGGTAAATTCCTGCGTAAATTGCCCGGAAGTCGAGTAGATGCCAACGCGATCGGAAGCCGCCAGCGAATCAAAAAAACGGCCGGCCGAGGTGCGCACGAACATCGCATCCTGCATGGTGAGGTGCTGGTCGTCGAATACGACCGAGACAAAGCGTTGCGGCAAAGCACCCGCTATCGCTTTCGCCGCGGCCGGATCGAGGGAAGCATTGGAGTCGGCGCTTGTGGTGGCGGCGATTACGTGCGATTCCGGCGTCTCCACGCTGAAGGTAGAGATGGTTTGCGGCTTGCGATTGTCCGACAGCAGAAAATCTTCCTTATGCAGGTTCGGCACCACGCGGCCCTGCTGATCGCGCACCACCACCCTCACGAGCACGAGGTTCACGCGAACTTTGAACGTTGGAGCCGTATCTCGGCTGGAAACTTCCGCGTTGTCATTCGAATTCGGCGCTTGTGGCTTCGCCGGCTGTGCAGGGGTCTGTGCCGCCGGACTCGTGGAGGATGCAGGTAGTGGCGGGGCCGACGTTTGCGCTCGAATCGCTGCGCCCGCGCCGCCCAGGAGCAATAGCAAAAAAGCACACGTCGAGGTTCGCGCCAAGGGGAACTTCAGTAGGTAGGACATGCCTTTCCTTCTCTGATCCGTTTCCGCAGGCACCGCCGGCTCTCGGTAGCCGGCACCACGGGGGGAACCTAAGCACCACGCTCGCGTGTTGACTATACGCTGTGGTTAATTTTAGTGTCAACGTGTTTGCCAGCCGCGCGATATGCCGTCAAGCTCCAAACATCCTGCGCATCTTCATGCCGCAGAACGTAGCGATCGCCATTCCCCGCAAGCACGCGAAAATAAGTCGCGCCCGGAGAGTACCAGCGGTCTTCCACTTCCGCAATTTCCAACGTTTGTGCTTCGAACACCATGCGCACGGGACGCTCTTGCGCCTTGTGCCCCGAATAACATTCCACACGAACCAATTGTTCACGCATGAGGTTCAGACACGGGGTTCATCACGGCTATCCAGCCATGGGCGCGCGCCCGCGGCGATTTTCCGCCAACTCCGCGTTCCAGGCCGCCCCCAGAAACACAATCACGGCGGAAAGCTGCATCCAAATCATCAATCCGATGACCGCTGCAAGTCCCCCATAGACCACGCTGTACGGCACGCGCCGAACATAAAACCCGAATAGCACGTTTGCCAGCCACCATAGCGACGTCGCCACCATCGCCCCCGGCAGGACGTTTCCCAGACGCTCCTCCCCAGGCCGCGCCACCCGGTAGATCACCGTCAGCGCCAACATCGCCAGGACGATTGCCGCTGCGGGAAAGAAAATCGTCCACCATCCCTGCATAGGATGGTGTGTGCCCAGTTCCTGCGTCATCCAATGCCGCAGCGGCCGTCCAAGAACCCCCAATATCGCCGCCGCCAGAAGAGGGGCAATCGTCACGAGCAGTAACACCAATCCTCGAAGCTGCCGGTTCAGGAATCCCGGCTGCTCCTGGTCCCCGTAAATTCGATGAATCCCCTCCATCAGCAGCCGCATCACTTGCGAACCGGCCAACAGCGTTCCTGCCCACCCCACGAGCGCCAGTTTCCAGGCTTCCGGCCCCCGTTTCACGAGAAACTCAGAAACGATGCCCTGGCTTCCCGGCGGCAAAAATGCCGTCAGATCTGTGATCAGATCGAGCAGGCTGGTTCGTCCTCCGATGCGGCTGGTTGCGAACCCCACCATGATGAGGAGTGTCGGGAAAAAAGCCAGAAACAGATTAAACGCGATGGCCTGCGAAATCATGCTGCAGCGTGGAAAAACACGCGCCAGCATCCGGAAAGCTCTTCTGATATAGGATGCTCTCGAATTCATGCCGCGACATTATACGCATGATATCTCCCTAATGCCGCGCGCCGAGTTAGAGCCTTCGCTTGTGAAAACTCCGTTTTGTTTCCGCCCCGCGATTTACAACTGCCGGTACATGACCAGCGCATCGACCGCGCCCTGCGTAGGATGCAAGAACGCCCCCGGAAGCCGTCCTACAATTTCAAACCCCAGGCTCTGCCACAATCGCACCGCTCGTTCGTTGCTGCTCACCACAAAATTGAACTGCATCGCCCTAAATCCCCGCGCCATGGCCCGCTCCAGCGAATGCTGGCACATCGCTCGCGCAACGCCCCTTCCACTGGCCCATGGCGCGGTCATGTAACCGCAGTTGGCGACGTGCGCTCCCCCGCCCTTCTGATTCGCGCGCAAATAATAAGTTCCCAGAATCTCCCCGTTCTCTTCCGCGACAAACACCTCGTGTCCCGCCGACCCCCAATATCCAAGCGCGTCCTCGCGGTTCATATCCGCCGGAAGCGTGTACGTGTCCCCGCCCCGTATCACCGGTTCGAGGATTTTCCAGATCGCATCGCTATCGCGCGCGTTGATTTCCCGTATCACCATAGCGTTCAACCCGTGGCCGCGTCCCGAACTTCTGCTTATAGGCTCGGTTTATTCTCCATGCATGGTCAGCACCACGCGAAACTGCGCCTTTCCGCTCGCCATTCGAGCGTATGCTTCATTCGCCTTCTCCAGCGGGTATTTTTCAATCATGGCCCGCACGCCTGACTGCGACGAAAATCGCAGCGTGTCTTCCGAATCCATCGCCGTTCCGCTAGGCCATCCTTGTATATCCCGCCTGGCCGCAATTAGCGACAGCGCCGACACTTCCATCGGCTCAAACGGTGCGCCCACGATCAGCAATTTTCCGCCGGCTCCGAGCCCGCCTACCAACGCCGCGATCGCCTTCGCATTTGGCGCGGTCGCTAGGATCACTTTGGCGCCTCCCATCTTCTCCAGTTCCTCCGCCGGGTTTGCTGCATTTGTATCAATGTAGGCAGACGCGCCCAGTTTTTTAGCCAACGCCGCATTCTCCGGCCCGCGTCCGATCGCGGCCACGCGATACCCGGCCTTTGCCGCAAACTGAATTCCCAGATGACCCAAGCCGCCGATTCCCTGCACGCCAACCAAGTCGCCAGGTTTCGCTCCGCTATGCCGCAGCGAATTGAAGGTAGTGATGCCCGCGCACATCAATGGCCCTGCTTCCGCGGCGGTTAGGTCGTCGGGAATCCGAGCCAGCGCTTCATGCCTTGCCAGCATATATTCCTGGTATCCTCCGTCTCGCGTGACACCCGTGATCGCTTCGTTCTTGCAAGTCACAAAGTCGCCCCGGCGGCACGAGTCGCAAACAAAGTCGTGGCCTCCGTGCCAGCCCGTCCCCACGCGATCGCCTTTCTTCCATTCCGTTACTCCGGGTCCCACTTCATCCACCACGCCGGCAACTTCGTGTCCCGGCACGCGCGGAAACTTGATTCCCGGCCATAGCCCATCTTTTACGAGATGGTCGCTGAAACAAACCCCGCAGGCTTGCACCTTGATGCGCACCTCGCCAAGACCCGGCTGCGGTATCTCCCGCTCCTGAATCTCAAAATTCCCGCCCGCCTTCGTAACCACCACCGCCTTCATCTTTGCCATCGCTAGTCTCCTCGCGCATCATTTACAACCCGTTTAAAACTCCCCGCCTTTGATGCACCACGGGGCCGTGGAGTTAGGTCGAGGTTTGCAACCAGAGGTCCTGGCTGGTCTCTAGAAAGCAAGTACGCAGCAGTGCGCTTGCCGCGCGTTACACCGCGTCGTACACTCGAACCGCTCAAAACCCATGCACAGGAAACACAGATGACCACACCCGCAAAGCCTATGCAATCATCGATGTCGCGCAGCGAAGAAATCGTCGCCAAGCACAAAAAATACATCTGGCCCTCCGTCGCCAACTATTACCAGCGCCCGCTGGTCGCCGACCACGCCGAAATGCAGCACGTCTGGGATATTGAAGGCCACAAATATCTCGATTTTTTTGGCGGCATCCTGACTGTCTCCGTGGGCCACTGCAACCCCAAAGTCACCAGCAAGATCAACGCCCAGGTCAACAAGCTTCAGCACCTCTCCACACTCTACCCCAACGAACAAATTGTCGGGCTCGCCGAAAAAATCGCTCAAATCACTCCCGGGAATCTTCAATCGAGTTTCTTCACCAGCTCCGGCAGCGAAGCTGACGAAGCCGCAATCATCCTGGCACGCATGGCCACCGGCAGCTATGACGTGGTCGCTCTTCGCCACGCCTATTCCGGCGGCTCGGCTCTCGCCAGATCCGTCACCGCGCATGCGCCCTATCGCAGGGCCGCCGTGATCAGCGTTGGCGTCTCGCATGCCATCAATCCTTACTGTTACCGCTGTCCGTTGCACCTGAAATATCCAGAGTGCGAAGTCGCGTGCGCCGGCGACGTGGAAAATCTCATACAGACCGGTACCAGCGGCAACATCGCCGCGTTCATTGCGGAGCCCATCCAAGGCGTCGGCGGCTTTATCACTCCGCCCAAGGAATATTTCAAGATCGTTTTCAGCATCGTGAAAAAATACGGCGGCCTCTTCATCTCCGACGAAGTGCAAACCGGCTGGGGCCGCACCGGCAAGAAATGGTTTGGCATCGAGCAGTGGGAAGTCACGCCGGACATCTGACCAGCGCAAAAGGCATGGCCAACGGCGCGCCCATCGGTCTCACGGTCACCACTCCAGAAATCGCCGCTGGCTTCCAAGGGCTGAACATCTCCACGTTCGGCGGCAATCCCGTAACCTGCGCCGCCGCCCGCGCCACGATCGAGCTAATCGAGGAAGAAGACCTTCGCGAAAACGCCCACACCGTCGGCAACTATTTCCGCGCGAAGCTCGAAGAGCTTCAACAAAAGTACCCGCTGATCGGCGACGTCCGCGGCATGGGCCTCATGCAGGCACTCGAACTTGTAAGAGACCGCAAAACAAAAGAGCCCGCGCCTGCGCGAACCACACAAGTCATGGAACGCGCCCGCGACAACGGCCTCCTCATCGGTAAAGGCGGCCTCATGGGCAACGTCCTCCGCCTCGCCCCCATGCTCAACACGACCAAACCCGACGTCGATGAAGCCATCCGCCTCCTCGACAAGTCTTTCAGTGAAGTTCCGAATTGATCTCAGGCATGCGCACCGCTCTGGTTGCTGTGCTGATTCTTTTCTCAACCCTTCCGCAGGCGCCGGCTCCAGAGAAAAAACTCACGTGGAAGCAACTGCAATTCGCGATTGTGCGTTTCAATGATAAGGCGCCGCAAACCTGGAACATCTATCACGCGGAAAAGCACGAGGTCCTGCTCATCAAACTCTGGAAGCGTTATCTGCTGCTCGACAGGAAAGAGCAGGAAGTCTACGAAGTCGATCCACAAACCGTAAAATCGCAGGGCGATAACGTCGAATGGTCTCTCACCGACCTGCCTAGCGCTCCGATCGAAACTTCCGAGTGGAAAGAACGCGACGCCGGCCTGGTCGAAACCATCCGATTTCGTTTTGGAAAGACGGGCCACTTCCTCGAGATTGAATTGCCGCTAAAACCCAACGGCAAAATCGCCTATTGAGTGCATGCAGCACAAGCCGCCATCTTGGCAATTTTTCCGCCAACTGCTCGGCCTTTTCTCGTCAACCTTCACCGCCGGTACACGCCGTAATACCACGGAATCCCCAGCGCCCCCGGCTCAACCGCCACGACCACGGCGTCTCCATCTTGAAATCGGTCGAAATCATCCCCGTCGACAGCCAACCGCTCGACGTGCTCTCCCGGCCGCCACGAATGCACCATCAACCGCCGGCTCCCGCGCACGATGCCCTTCATATTGAACTTACTGACGACTACGGTCGGATAGTACGCCAGGTTTTTCTGCGAATCGACTTTCCCATTCACAAAAAGAGTTGCAGCAAGAATCCACGGTAGCGGAATGAAGCCGGCGTAAATGCGCTTGAGCACTTCGAGCTCCTTGTGCTGCCTTGCGCGGCTTTCGAGAATGACCGCAATGGCCAGCGCCAGAAAAAAGAACAGCCCGAAGAACACGAGCATCAGGTCCAGGTCCAGCGGAGGAAAAATCTGGCTCACGTAAGGGAACGCAAGTGAGCCAACAAGAAAGAACGCCGTCCTCGTCACCAGCCGCCGCCGGAACAACAGCTCCGCGGCCGTGGAGGTCAAGCCGCAAGCGGGACACTGGTCCGCGGTCCGCGGTGAGCCGCAATCAAGGCATCTGGTCATACCACCTCAAACGCCGCTCCGAACTCTCCGTCGTTCCAAACGTTGGACGCTCCGATTGGCAGAGCCAGACGCAATTCCACCCAACGCTCCGCGCCGTAGCAAACATAGTATAAGCCGAGCTTAGGAACCTGTCTTGGAGAGTGACGCGAGAAGATCTTGATAGCGCTGCTCGTGCTGCCCTTCCGATAGCGTCACGGAAACGCCCATGCCACGTCCTGGCTCGATGCGCTTCACCGAGCAATCCACTTTGACCGGCCGGTCCAGCGCCAAATGCGCCGTAAAACCGGCGCCGATCCACAGGGGATCGAGTGATTCGATGAACATTCCATTCGAGCTGATGTCGCGCGTGCTGGCGCGAAGGACTGCCGAACCCCACTCGATCTCGAGGTTTGCACGAAAAGAATACCGCGGCGCCCAGCGTCGTTCGGAACGCCGGGATACATGGTCCCCACTGCCCATTAACCTGGTGAACCCCCCTGCCAAGGATCCAACGGTACGGCGCCAAGCGGATCGCGCCGCTCGATCGTCTTAAGCATACGCCTGCTAAGAGCACTCCCATACGACGCCGGAACCAGCTGTTTTGTTCCCGGCAATCCGGACAATCCCGCCGGAGACATTTTCTCGATACGGAAATCCAGCGTACGGGTCGAAGGACACTTGTTATTCCTAATTAGACGCGGCCGGAGGCTCTGGGGTATCGTCCTTCTTCCCGGACTTTTCTCCCACTCGAATTCGGCGCTGCACTTCCGACTGAAGATACTTGCGCAAACTCTCTGGAACGATTCCGGGCGCCGCCAGCTCACGCAAATCGGAAACGGTCAGCTCCGGCAGGTAACCAAGCACGGTGGCCAACGGAGACGAAGGATGCCGCACCAGGGCCAGCCGCACGTTGTAGGTAATCGACCACTTGCGGTGTTGCGTGATAGCCCGCACGACCACCGGCGGAATCTTCTCCCGCGAAAGCACTCGTAACACTTGCGCCTCGGTCAAATACGCGTTGTCCAGAACAATCGCGACGATTTGCGCGTGCCCTTCGGCAAGCAGCGCCCCGGCAAGGCGCGCCGGTCCGCGCCGCGCGAGCGTGATTTTTTGCCCAAGCGGCAGTTGCGGCAACCGCGAAACCAACTGGTCCTCGGCATTGCGTTTCAACTCCGTGGGAATGCCCGGCAGAAGTGTGAGCTGAACGACGTCCATCAAGTAAAGGTCGCGCAGCAGCCTCAGAGTGACGAGCCTCGGCGTTCGGGGGTGAAACGCCAGCGCGCGTTTGACGCGGTAATTTTTCAGCAGCGGCTTGCGCCGCGCCACCTCCTCCAGAATTTCCCCCGGGAGACTTTTGCGTTCCAACAGGATGCAAAGCTGTGTTTCCTCGAGCGAAGGATTATCGAGCAACGCCAGCAGCACTTCTCCGTCGGCGTGGTGAAGCAAAGCCGTCAGCTCATCGCCTGAAACCGCGAGTGCGCGATCGAGTTTTTTGTCCGCGCTTGCCATCTCAGCGCCTTCCTGCGTTTCCACCCGTTGCATTTTCATCCTTTGTAACGCCGGGAGTTAACAGCCGCAACGCCAGCCGCGCCGCCGCCTCCGCCGGAGACTTCTGCAACCCTCCAAGCTCTGCCATCGGAAACAGGCTTCGCAGCCGTTCGTCCAGATCTGTATCGAAATACGCGCAGCGTCCGATCATTCCGCCGGTCTTTGCCAAAAAGAATTTGGCGCCGCGCAACTTCAGCCGCTCCGCGAGATTCTCCGCTAACATCGCGAGATCAAACGCAGCCGCCCGCAAGATGCCTTGCGCCGAAGACTTGGCGGCTGGTCCCACCGAGGACTCGTACGAATCCGCCAGAGCTGCAACCACGGAAAACAACCGCGGAAACACTTCGTCCGA
The DNA here is from genome assembly GCA_963718945.1 of uncultured Acidobacteriota bacterium. Taxonomy (GTDB): domain Bacteria; phylum Acidobacteriota; class Terriglobia; order Acidiferrales; family UBA7541; genus Acidiferrum. Next base: position 38,816 of record CAVRAJ010000013.1, read on the forward strand.
AGCGGCTTGCGCACGCGATTTGACCTCGGACCAGTCTGCACAACTCAGCTCTCCCAACAGTCTCTGGCCAAGCAACGCATCAGCCCCAGTGCGGTCGTTTTCATGCATTGCCGTAAGCACGGCGCGGCGCCCAATGTCGTAGGCGCTCCCCTCGTCTCCGATCTGCGACCCGTATCCTCCCGCTCGCGCCGTTTCGCCCGCCCCGTTTCGTCCCACTGCAAACGAACCCGTACCCGCTAGCAGCACCATCGCCGGTCCGTCGCCCGCCGCCGCGAGCGCGAGATCGAGATCGGTGCAAATTCGAACTGCTGTTACCGGAAATTCGGCGGCGAAAAGTGCGCGAATTTTTTCCGCGGATTCGGGAGGTCCAGCCCCCGCCAGGCCCGCGCAAAGCGCGGCAGTTGTTGAAGCGTCGGGCATCTTAGCGTGGCTGATCGCTGCTTTCGCCGCCTCGCGAATCGAAGCCATCGCCGCTCCAAATCCAACTCGCAGCGGATTCGAAGGCCCCGCCTGCGATCTCCCCAGAATTTTTCCGGACTCGTCCATCAGGACGCAATCGGTCTTCGTGCCCCCGCCGTCGAACCCCAAAACGAAGCGCATCCAAAAAGAATAAGCGAGAATCGCGCCCAATGCATTCGCGCAAGCAAAAAAGTGCGCAATCGTGCGCCATGCCGCCGGCAGCGTATTCCACGGCCCAAAATGCCCGTCCCGCCACACAACTCGGCAGGGATTTCTTGACCTGCGTGCAACCTGCCACTATTCTCTGTTCACTTTTTGTGCGTCTAAAAACACGGAGCGAAAAAGCAGGCTCACATGCGGCAGGCACGATGACACAAATGGGCGAACTCGCGGCTCAACCTCTTTAGCCGCCGCACACCACCAATGCTCATCCACCCACTCGATCTGGCCATCGTCATCACCTACCTCCTCGGCGTAACCGCGCTGGGCATGCGCTTCCGTCATCGTAAAAAAGATGTCGCCTCGAGCGATCGCGAAGCCGTCAGCCTCGACTATTTTCTCGGCGGCCGCACCGCTCCCTGGTGGGCGCTTGCTCTTTCCATCGTCGCCACCGAGACCTCCACGCTCACCATCATTGGAACTCCCGCCATCGCCTACGCCGGAAACATGACGTTTATCCAGTTGGTCATCGGCTATTTGATCGGCCGGGTCCTCATCGTCATTCTTCTCCTCCCCGGCTATTTTCGCGGCCAGTTCCTCACGGCCTACGCACTCATCGAAAAACGCTTCGGCAAAAAAATGCGCGCCGTCGCGGCCAGCACATTTCTTATCACCCGCGCCATCGCCGAAGGCGTGCGCGTTTCCGCCATCGCTCTCGTCGTCAGCGTCGTCCTCGGAACGTCCGAGCACTTGGCCGTCGTCATCGTGATCGCCCTCACCATCCTCTACACCTTTGAAGGCGGCATGAAAGCCGTGATCTGGACCGACGTCGCCCAGTTGCTCCTTTACCTGACCGGCAGCGCCGTCACCTTCTGGATTTTGCTCCACCGCATTCCCGGCGGCTGGACCGAAGTGACGCAAGTCGCCGCAGCCGCCGGCCACAAATTGCAATTCCTCGATTTTTCTTTCAACCTCGCCACGAAATACACTTTCTGGTCTGGCCTCATCGGCGGCGCTTTTCTCACCATGGCCAGCCACGGCACCGACCAAACCATCGTTCAAAGGCTTCTCGCCGCGCGCAATGAAAAGGACAGCCGCCGCGCGCTTCTCACCAGCGGCGTCATCGTCCTCGTGCAATTCACGATTTTTCTTTTGATCGGTGTTTTGCTCTACGTCTTTGCGCAGCACACGCCGCTTCTCGCTCCCGGCGACCGCACCGATCGCATCCTCCCGCTTTTTCTTGTCCGCGAAATGCCCACGGGCCTCGCCGGACTGCTTCTCGCCTCGATCGTCGCCGTCGCCATGTCCAACGCCAGCGGTTCGCTCAATTCCCTGGCCGCTTCAAGCGTCCTCGATTTTTCCACGCTGCGCGGCCGCTCCGCGAGTTCGGTGCAATTTCTGCGTCTCTCGCGCCGCATGACTCTCGTGTGGGGCCTGGTCCTTATGGCCTTCGGTTTCATCGAGTGGGGTCCGCTTCTCGAAGCGGGCTTAACCGTCGCTTCTCTGCCCTTCGGTAGCTTGCTCGGACTTTTTCTTCTCGGCACGCTGGACCGCAAAGCCACCGCCATCGGCGCTCTCGCCGGCATGTTCCTCGGCCTGGCCACCATTCTTTGTGTTTGGCGCTATACCGACATAGCCTTTACGTGGTACGTCTTGATTGGCTCAGCGGTCACGTTCTTCGTCGGCAGCGCTGTGAGCCGTGTACGAAAAAATGAAACCGCGCCCGCCTGAAAAATTTGCACGCGAACTCGTAAGGGCACGATATATCGTGCCTTCTGTGCCAAGGGTGAACTTTTGATGAGATTTAGGATCGGGTAGCCATGCCAGAAAAACGTCTGGACCTAATCCGCGGCCTGGGCGCCTGGGCTTCTGGCGCCATCGTCGTCGGCACCATGATCGGCACAGGCATTTTCCTCAAGCCCGCCGAAATGGCCCGCGAAGGCCGCACCGTCTCGATCGTTTTCGCAGCATGGATCGTCGGCGCAATTCTTTCTCTCTTCGGCGCGCTCTCCTTCGCTGAATTAGGTGCGGCCATCCCCGAAGCAGGCGGCGAATACGCGTATCTGCGCCGCGCCTTCGGCCCCGCGTGGGGATTTCTCTTCGGCTGGATGCACTCCATCGTCGGCCGCCCCAGTTCTCTCGCTTCCATCGCCGCCGGACTCATGCGATTTATGAGTTTTCTTCTCCCCGTCGTCGCCGTCCCCATTTTCACGCTCCACATCGCCATTCCCGGGTTAACTGGCTGGATCAAGCCTTACGATTTTGTCTTCACCTGGGCGCAGCCTCTCGCCGTTCTCTGGATCGTGGCCATGACCGGCATCAATTATCTCGGCGTCCGCTTAGGCGGCGCCGTGCAGGTTTTTCTCACCGCTATAAAAATCACGTCGGTAGTGATTGTGATTGGCGTTGCGTTTTTCGCGCCGGCAGGCACGCCGCACGCCCCGGATCCCATCTGGCCGCATGCTCTAAACGGCGGCGTAATTAGCGCGTTTCTAGCCGCCCTCGCCGCTGCCTTGTGGGCTTACGACGGGTGGGAAGATTTAAATCTCGTCGGCTCCGAAGTGCAAAATCCACAACGAAATTTCCCGCGCGCGATGTTTGGCGGCGTCACTTTCGTCGCAGCAATCTATTTCCTCTTCAGCGCGGCCTGCCTCAAGGTTCTTCCCTTTTCATCCGTTGCCTCTTCGCCGCACATCGCCTCTGACGTTGTGCAACACGTCGCCGGCCCCGCCGCCGCCGCGTGGATCACCATTGCCATGATCATCAGCGCGCTCGGCACCATGAACTCCTCCGTGCTCAGCGGCGCTCGACCCGCCTACGCCATGGCCCGCGACGGCATATTCTTCAAAATCGCCGATGGTGTTCATCCCAAATATCGCACCCCGGCACGTTCCCTGATTTTTCAATGCGTTCTATCCTGCCTAATGGCTCTCACCGGCACGTTCGAGGAACTGACCAATCTCTTCATCTTCGCGGGCTGGATTTTCTACGGCCTCGCGGTCGTTGCTCTCTTTCGCCTCCGCCGCACCGAGCCCGACATGCCCCGCCCCTACCACTGCTGGGGCTACCCCGTAGTCCCCGCCATCTTCGTAGCCGGTGCCCTCGCCCTAACCTTCAACATCTGGCTCGACCGCCCCGGCCGCTCCAGCATCGGCCTCCTACTCATTCTCGCCGGCCTCCCCTTCTACCGCTATTGGACTAGAACGGGTAGCTCAGGCACTCCTGCCTGAGCCTCACAAAACACTGTCGCCGCCTCATCGCGAAGCCTCACCAACGACCGCAGGCAAGCGTGCCTGCGTTACTCGCCAGCATGCAGCTGCCTGTAAGCCAATAGGTGGCAGGAATCGTAAGGCCCTCGAAAGCCATGTACGTCCCCGTCACCGCGAACACAAGGAGGAAGACGGAGGAAAAGAAACCGACCGAATTATGAGCATCGAAACACAATTTTCGCGCCGAACTTCGGAACTCAACCTTGATTCGTTTCAAAGGCCACCACAGATAGAGTCCACTAACAACTGAAGAGATCAGGATAATGGCCGCGCATCCCATCACAGCGCCGCTGGCCTCGTGGACTGCATGAACGATTAGAACAAATCGCACAACACTGAGGCTTCCAAGTACACGGCCGCTATACTCGTCGACGAACACTTGCCGCGGCAGCCGGCCTGACCCAAGAAGAGTAAAAGCACAGGATTTGTCGGGTCTCGTCGGAAGTATATAAATTCCGATCCGTTCATCGGGCCGCATTCTGGCTGCCACGTTGGCGGACAGAATGGTAAGAGGCATTGGCTGGGCTGATGGAAGGACGTGAAAAAGAGAAGGATGAGCCAGCCATCAATTTCCGGCTCGAACGCCATGATGGAGTCACTCGCAAAGTCGTGCCGATCCGGCTGGAAGCAGAACGGCGAGCCCGCAGCAACTTCATGGGAAACCCGCCCGACGAAGCAGCGCCACCCCGCGGCAAAACCACGCGACGGGACCAAACCCATGGAGCAAGGCGGGCCAACACATGGTGTTAATGTCCAGAAATACGTTTGGCATCAGTCCGTAGACATCAGCAGACACGGGGATCCAAATCACAAAAAAGATCGAATATGGCAGAACAGGAAACACAATGGAGAGAGCGTAGCGCGCGACGACGCCCCAGCGCGGCCAGCGCCAAATACGCTCCTATAGCGCCAATCAAGAGCAACGACACCAGCCACGGCACGTAAATCACGAGCCACAGGAGTCGTCATCCTCGCCGGAGGGCTCAGGAAGACCGGCTGTGGCCCAAAGAACTGAATCAACATGAGCAGCATCACTGAAAGGAAAACGTCAAAAACCCGGGTAGCCAAACTTGTTTGACACGGTCGGTCATAACGTCTTCCTCCATCTCGCGCTCCTAAATTTTTCGTTGAAACGCCGGCCAGTCCCCGACTTGCGAAAAGCGCACGTCGGCCGCCACTTCTTCCGTCAGTCCTTGCCGGAGCAGATCCTCGAAATGTCTTCCAGATGCGCGGCCAGCTCTGCAATCACTTCGCGCAGTCCCTCTAGGCTCCAGCGACCTGTCAGCAAGCTGTTCGCTCACAAGCGCATTCCAATCAGGCATGCGACACCTTCGTGAGGCGCTTCAACGCGCGAAACAGCTCGCCCATTCGCGGCGTATCGGAGCAAGCTCCTTTTTCCCCTGAGGGGTTAGCCGGTAGCAGCGCCGCCGGCGGCCCGCATCGCTGGTTTCCCAGGCACCGCGAACCCAGCCGCGTTTTTCCAGCCGGTAAAGCAGTGGATACAATGACGCCAGCGTAAAACGCAGTGAGCCGTGCGTCTGCTCTTCGATGCGCCGCGCCATTTCGTAGCCATGTAGCGGCCCGTCTTCGAGCACGCTCAACACCGCCAGTTCCGCCGTCCCGCGTTTGATCCCTGGAGCAATCATGAGTCCTCATCCTATGTATAGGAATCTTATATATAGCGGCAAGAGATGTCAACTGTCCGGAAGAACGGGCGCGCGTTCTGGGGAAGTATAGTGGCTTGTATAACCTGAACTACTCGTCCCTACACTTGCTCGGCAGCGATTCCGATCGCTATTCGCCAAGGGGGGCAGCAATACCCAAGAAGACTAACACTGCGCGATTCAGCCGGAGCATATCCTTATCGGCAAGCTGGCCAACACGAACTCCGAGCTTTGTTCTTGGAACCGTTGTGACCTTATCGACCATCAACCGGCACTCCGCTCGCAATCCGTTGCCTTCGCTCGGCTTGATCAGCAGGCGAAACAGCGGCGACTCCGTCGGGTCCGTCGTGAACGCGCACACCGTAACCGAGTCCGTCCGGTCGAAACGGTCGTCTTGCAGAATCACCACCGGCCGTGGCTTCCCGGAATAGTCCACGCCGCCGGCAACCGTCCAAATCTCTCCGCGCTTCACGTTTCGTCCGCTTCGGAGATGGCATCAATAAAGTCTTGATCCTGCTTGGCACTGGGACTCTTGGCAACCGCGAGCGACTGCCTGCGCGCTTCCGCCTCAAAGACAGGCGAGCGTAGATCGGGCACCCAAATTTGTATGGGCCGTAAACCTTGCTTGCGCAAACGTTTGCGATGCGCCCTCACCTTATCTCGGGACGTCTTCGGCCGGCTCCTTGTTCCCATTTCAACCCTCCAGGTGGGTTACATGTAACTTACCACAACTTGGGCGTCGCACTCCGCGCGGCATGATCGAAAATTGCCTTACCACCAAATCGAGGTGGGAACTCGCGCGGGATTCAGGGCCCGCGCTTTCAGGCCGAGGCTCGGAGCGAAGAGGGAAAAGCGGTTACTGGCGAAGCGATGGGAATCGCAACGCTCTCCGCTTCCGGGCCGACGGCAATCCCCGGATGCAGAATTTTTGCCAGCGCTTCGATCCCGCTGATGAGCCGCGGGCCGGGACGCGAAAAGTAGCCGCTGGCATCCATCGCATAGACGCGCGAGTTGCGCACGGCCGGAATCGCGCTCCATTCTTCCGGAAATGACATGGCGCGGTATTCGTCACGCGCTTGCTTGGCGCTGTAACCGCACTGCGCAATCAACAGAACTTCCGGAGCGGCCTCGATCACATTTTCCGCAGAAACGCGGAACGACGGCGTCCGCTTCCGGCCCAGCGCATCCTTGCCGCCCGCAATCTCGATCATCTCCGGCACCCAGTGCCCTGCGACGTAAAACGGCTGCAGCCATTCGAGAATGGCAACCAGCGGCCGATGCTCGACACCCTCAAGCTGGCCTTCAAGTTCGCCAATCCGTGTTCCGATTTTCTTCAGCAAGGCTTCCGCTTCATGTCCCCGGCAGGTCGCTTCGCCAACCCACAAAATGTCGCGCCACACATCGCCCAAATCTTGCGGATTCAAACAAAGCACTTCAGGCGGATTGGCGAAACGCGCCAGAGTCGCCGCAAGATCATCCGGCGAAGCCGCGCACACCTGGCACAAATCCTGCGTAATAATCAAATCCGGCGCCAACTCCACGAGCGCCTCGGCATCCACCGAGTAAAGGCTTTCGCCGCGCGAAACGTATTCGCGGACCAACCGGTCGATTTCGGATGGAGCCGCATCATGCGGCAGCCGCGAGTGGATCACCACGCGCTTCGTGCGAGCTTGCGGCGGAAAATCGCATTCATGGCTCACTCCGACAATTTCCTTGTCGAAGCCAAGAGCAAACAGGATTTCCGTCGCCGACGGCAGCAACGATACGACGCGCATGCGCAGACTCTACCACAAGAAGGCAGAAAGCGCCGCCGCGCAGTACTTCGCTGGCACGTACGCTTTGGAATTACTTGTATAAGAAATATTTGCGGCGCGTTTCGTCGTAATTTGCAAGAGCTGTGGACCAGCTCGCGACGATTTGCTCCGGTGCCACACCGGCCTCGAGCTGCTTCACGGTTTCCTCATTACCAAGAAGAGTTATCAATTTTTCCGTATGGAATTGCGTGGGATAAAGCTTGTGCAAGATGGCGGCAATCTCCAGGCCCGTGCGCACCGAGCGAACCGCGGCGCGGTCCGTGACTCGCACGCCGACGCCCCCGCAACGCTGCCCAGCGTAAAGTCCGGATACCGGGATGAACGGCTGGTCAATAAATCGCAATCCTGGCAGACGCAGTGCGTTCAACCTTGCGGCGACCTCGGCTCCATCCATCCACGGCGCGCCGAACTCCTCGAAGGGCGTCTCCGTGCCGCGTCCCACGGAAACTCCGGCGCTTTGCAAAATTTCGATGCCCGGATAAAGAATCGAGCCCTTGATGGTCCGCAGATTCGGCGAAGGAGGAACCCATCGAATCCCCGTGCTCTCGAAAAAATAATTACGATGCCAATTCTTCATGGCGATGACGTGCAGATCGCAGCCGATGTGATTTTCGCCGTTAAAATACTGCGCGAGTTCACCAATGGTGAGCGCATATCGAATCGGCAGGGGATAATACCCGACGAAGTTTGTCTTGTCGGAGTCGAGCATCGGGCCTTCGATGATGTCCCCTCCCAGAAGATCGGGTCGGTCCAGCACATAAAAAGCGATGTGGTGCTTGGCGGCTTCTTCCATCGCATACGCCATCGTAACGGTGTAGGTGTAGAAGCGCACGCCGGCATCCTGAATATCGAAAACGAGCGTGTCGATGCCCGAAAGCATTTCGTCCGTCGGACGCAGCGATTCGCCATACAGGCTGTAGGTGGGCAAGCCGGTTGTCGGATCCTTTGAGGAGGAGACTTTTTCATCGGCGCTGCCGGAGATGCCGTGTTCCGGACTGAAAAGCGCAACCAGTTGCACGCCGGGCGCGTGATACAAGACTTCAATCGTTGAGCGGCCCCGCGCGTCAAGGCCGGTGTGATTCGTGATCAACCCGACATGCTTGCCGCGTAGCGGCGCGAACTTTTCCGCCTCAAGAACGTCGAGCCCCGTTTGCACCCGCCCGATGCGGCCCGCGTGTCTCGAATGTCTTACGGCAGCGTGGGCGGAAATACAAGCGACGAAGGCGAAGAAGACAGAAATGACGAGCTCCTTGGCAAGACTGCGGCAAGATTGTGGCAAAGCATTCCCTCCGGTAGTGCGTCACCAATGATATTCTGGAACGCTTCGTTCGGCGCTGCGTTGTGAGCACGAAGTGCGTGTGTTATATACAGGCGCAGGATCCGGGCGATAACCGGGAGACCCACATTTGATGAAAGGGCGCGGCACAAGCGTTCTGCTGTTCATTCCTTTTGGTTTGTTCCTTCTTCTTATGGCCCACACGACGCGCAGTCAGAACAAAGATTCCTCGAAACCCGTCACGAACGTAGCGCCTACCGCGAAAAAAATCGTGATAACTGCGAAGTCCGCGCAAACATTATCTCCCGCAGCCGCGCGATGGGTGGAATCGACGCTTCGCAAAATGACGCTCGACGAAAAAGTCGGGCAGGTTATTTTTACAACGTATCACGGAAGCTTTACGCCCACCGACGCGCCTGCTTATGCAGAGATGATGCGCGACGTGGAAGAGTTGCACGTCGGCGGATTCATCAACGTCACGGAGCGCTCGCCGCTGGGAATAGTCAAGAGCCAGGCGTATCCCACGGCTGTGCTTACAAACCAACTGCAGGAGAAATCGAAGCTTCCGCTTCTGTTCGGCGCCGATTTCGAGCGCGGCACGGCCATGCGCTTGGACGAAGGCACTTCCTTTCCGACGGCGATGGCGTTGGCCGCCGCGGGCAATCCGGTGGATGCGTACACCATGGGAAAAATCACCGCGCTTGAGGGACGCGCCGTCGGCGTTCAGTGGATTTACGCGCCAGTTTCGGACGTGAACAATAATCCGGATAATCCCATCATTAATACGCGCTCGTTTGGCGAAGACCCCAAGAAAGTTGCGGAGTATGTAACGGCGTTTGTGCGCGGCGTGCAGGAAAACGGCGGCATGGCCACGTCAAAACACTTTCCGGGACACGGCGATACATCCACGGATTCACACATGGATCTCCCGGTAATTAAAGCTGACCGCCAGAGACTCGAATCCCTGGAGTTGGTTCCCTTTCGCGCGGCAATCGCGGCTGGCGCGGACAGCATCATGACCGGGCATCTCTCGATCCCCGCGCTGGAGCCCGATCCCAATACGCCGGCGACGCTTTCTTCAAATATTTTGACCGGACTTTTGCGCGACGAACTTGGCTACAAAGGACTGGTTGTCACGGACGCGATGGACATGGGCGGCATCACGGTTCGCTACGCGCCTGGAGACGCGGCGGTGCGCGCGTTTGCGGCCGGCGCCGATGCGCTGCTTATGCCGCCGGTACCGGATGCGGCGTTCGATGCGCTGCGGGATGCCGTGAAGTCCGGACGCATTTCGCGCGAACGGCTGGATGCGTCGGTGCGGCGCTTGTTGCAGGCGAAGGCGCGGCTTGGTCTTTACCGAGAACGATTGGTGGACGTGAACGCGCTGAACAAAAATTTTGGCAGGGTGGAATGGCAGAGAGAAGCGCAGGACATTTCCGACCGGGGCATGACGCTGCTGCGGGATACGGAGCATCGCCTGCCGCTGGATGGAACGAAGCCGATACGGGCGCTGCTCGTCTCGTTGTACTCCGATCCCGAGCCGTACCCCGGCGAAGATCTCGAACGCGAGCTGCGGCAGCGAGTGGATACGCTTACAGCGCTGCGCGCCGATACCAAATTCGCGAAAGCGGACAATTTGAAATTGCCTGCACCGGATATGTACGACGTGGCGATTCTGGCGCTTTTTGTGCGCGTGAGCGACCGCAAAGGCAACGTGGATGTACCCGCGGAACAGGCGGCATTTGCGGACAAAGTTTACAAAAATGGGAAGCCGGTGATCACAGTCGGATTTGGCAGTCCGTATGTGGTCGAACATTTTCCGCTGGCGGAAACGTGGCTTGCGGCGTTCGGAATCAGCGACGTGGCGCAGATTTCCGCGGCACGCGCGCTCTTCGGGGAGATTCCGGTGCGCGGACGCTTGCCGGTGACGGTGCCGGGCGTGGATATGAAGGCCGGATTTGGAATCGAAGTGCCCGCCGATCCGATGACGGTTGTGCCGATGGAAGGAAGTACGGAGGCACAGCTACAACCGGCATTCGACGTGCTCGAAAAGGCGATTGCCGACAAAGCATTTCCCGGCGCGACGCTGGCCGTCGGCTACAAAGACAAAGTGGCACTGCACGCGTTCGGCAAGCTGAGTTACGACGCGAAATCGCCGCAGACGAATTTGCGCACGATGTATGACGTGGCGTCACTGACAAAAGTGATCGTGACCACGACGCTGGCGGAAAAACTCGTCGAAGGAGACTTCCCTTCCCCGCTGCAACTGGACGCGCCGATCGAGCGATATTTGCCGGAATGGGCCAGCGGACCGCAGCCGGAATGGCGTCATCGCGTCACGGTGCGGCATCTGCTGACGCACACGTCAGGGCTGCCACCGTTCAAGGAATACTGGCGCACCTCAAAGGGCAAAGCGGATACGCTGCGAATGATTTTTGCGGAGCCGCTCGAGTCGGAGCCGGGGACGAAAATGGTGTACTCCGATCTCGGCATCATTCTCATGGGCGAGATTATCGAGCGCTTGACGGGGCGGACGCTCGACGATCTCGCGAAGGAATACATCTTCTCGCCAGTGGGGATGAACGATTCGATGTACAAGCCGCCGAAAAGAATTTGGCCGTTGATTGCGCCGACGGAATTTGATGCGATTTTCCGTCACCGGCTGATTCAAGGCGAAGTCCACGACGAAAATGCGTTTGCCATTGGCGGCGTCTCCGGCCACGCGGGAGTTTTCAGCACGGCGCCAGACTTAGCGGCGTTTTGCCAGATGCTGCTGAATGGCGGCGTGTACGCCCACCACAGGATTTTGCGCCGCGCGACAATCACGCAATTCACCGCGCCAGAAGAACTCGCGAAGGGCACGCGCACGCTGGGCTGGGTCGTGCCGACCGAAGGCAGCTCGAGCGGACACTATTTTTCGCCGCACAGCTTCGGGCATACCGGCTTCACGGGGACTTCCATCTGGATCGACCCTGACCGCCAGCTTTTCGTTGTTCTGCTTACCAATCGCGTCAACCCGACACGTGAAAATCACAAAATCGCCGAGGTGCGGCCGGCGTTGCACGATGCCGTGATGCAGGCGCTTGGATTCGGCGCGGCAGCAACCCAGAAATGACCCGTGGTGCGTAATCCATCTCTTGCGGCCACCGTTTCGGCGGCCCGATTGCGGCTAATCCCATTGGCATTCAGGGCTTCAGAAATGCAGGAGTGCAACATGATTGAATTGCCTGGACGACGGTCGTTTCTGCAAACCTCCTTTTTGCAAGCGGCCCTTGCGGCGTTTCCGATGGTTGCGATGACGCAAGAAACCGAGGCTCAGACGCCGACCAAAGCCGTCTGCGTGAAGCATGATGCGGACCGGTTCAACGAGGCGCTGAAACTCGGCGGTGCCAATACGTACGCGTGCAAGGTTTCAACGAAAGACACGAACGGCGCGCTGTTTCTCCTGGAGCAGAGGAATCTGCGGAAAGGCGGTCCACCACGTCACGTGCACCACAGACAGGATGAATGGTTTTACATACTCGATGGCGAATTCATCGCCGAGGTGGGAACCGAGAAATTCCGGCTGGAGCCAGGCGATTCGTTGTTCGCTCCACGAAGGGTCCCACATGCTTTCGCGCGCGCCGGAGAGAACGATGGACGATTGCTCATCGGATTCCAGCCCGCCGGGGAGATGGAGCATTTCTTTCACGAGATTGCCAAGATGCCCGACTACGCGAAAGACGAAAAGCTATATCAAGCGTGCGGCATGGAATTGGTTGGACCTCCGTTGCCCGTGGATTGAAGGCACAGCAAACGGGAACGCCGATCCGTGGCCAGTGGCAAGCGAAGAGTAAGAGGAAGTGCTGAGGCTTAGTCCGAATCCGGTTGGTAATAGATGATGTAGGTCTGAATTCTACACTACGCCAGAAATAAAGAGCAGAGAGATTCCTCGCTGCGCAGGCCGATCAGTTCGCAGGAGCGAACTGATTCAGAAAAATCGGCCTGCTTCGCTCGGAATGACGGTGTTGGGAGTCGCGGACAAAAGAAGCTTGAAGGGATGCGGCACGCGTCGGCCTCTGCACCACCCGCCAGCGCAGGGATCTTCTTATTCTGCATTTGTAGGCCTGTTCGGAGCTCGGAGGGTGTCCGCCTGAATGTTATACGTTAAGGTGAGCGGCTGTTTAACGCAGAAATGCTTTTCGTATTCGTCAGACTCGGGAGTTCGCGAGATTCTTACAAGGATTTGCAAGTCGGTCTTCCAGCCTCTCGCGGAAATCTCGAATTCGCAGTCGGGGCCAAAATGGTGCGTCAGCGCGTCATCCAACTTGCGATCTTCCTTCACTGAATGCGCTGTCGCGTCGTATATCACGACTACGTGGTCAAATCCCAAGTCTGTTTCGTACTTCCAGAGGGTGACTTCGAGAAGGAGTTTGTCGCCTCTTGGTGACCAGCCGACTAGGCGAATGCCGTTGCCGTCGCTTGAGCTGGGAGTTTTCATTGGAACGGGTTGGAACTGGCCAGCGTCGCCGGACGCAACATAAAGAGTGCTGGTGTTGTCGCACGACCCGTCGGCATCGACGTCGACTTTTACTTCAGCGTACGCGCGAAAGCCTTTGGCCGAAGTCAGCTGCGGAGTGCGAGCGGACCGCGCCGCAGGCTGAGTCCACTCCTTGCCCGTCCAAACAGTACAACTGAGGTAGGCCGGGTCCATCGCGGAAACGAGCGGCTGATCTTTTTTGTCGGTTGACTGCCACCATCCAAAGAGCATCGCCAGCATCAGGACGATAAACATGAACACTACTCTCCACATGCCATTATTAGTGTAAATCGGTTAGTACCCGGCCGGGTGTTTCGCGTACTGCTGCAGATGCGTCACCTATACCGTTGGGCGAATCGGCTGAATTGCGGCTTACGGTGTAATTGCCTTTTGCTGTTCGTCGACGCCGGCTTGGGCTAGGTCGGCGGGTTTTCCGAGGTCGCGCCAGTAGGAGGTGGTCGTGGCGGAAGGCTAGGATTTTTTGGGAGTGGGAGGAGAGGCGGAGGTAGGAGTCGATGATGGAGAAGGGGGCGGTTTCGGTGAGGAGAGGGAGCAGGCGCGGGGAGATTACGTGGATGCCGGAGAAGGCTAGGGGGAAGGAAGTGGGGAGGGTTCTAGTGGACGGAAGAAGTGGCGAGTGGCCTTCTGAGATCGCTGCGCTGCGGTCCCGATCGTGAGCGTTGCGAGACTGCGGCGAAGATGCTGGTTGGCGAAGAAGTGGTTCTTCGCTGCGCTCGGAATGACAGAATCTGTGTGGTGCGGCGGCCGGAGAGTTGGAGTTGGGAATTGAAGAGTAGTTGGCGGGAAGATTCGCGGGATTGGACGGCCAGGGTGGCCAGGGCTTGATGTTCTTTGTGGAATTGGAGCATGGCGGCCAAGTCGATGGTGCTGATTACGTCGACGTTGTGTAGGAGGAAAGGTTCCGGATCAGAGTGAGCGGAGAGTTGCGGCTGCGCATGAGGCTGGGACGGAGAGGGCCGCAGGACTGCGCGGACTCCGCCCTGCGCTACAGAGGGGAGGAAGAACCAGGCGGCTTTTTTTAGGCCTCCGCCGGTGTCCAGGAGTTGATCGTCTTCGCGGGAGATTTCCAGGCGCATGTTGAAATTGTTTTTGGATTTGAGATAGTCGGCGACCATATCGGCGAAGTGGTGGACGTTGATGATAGCTTCGGTAACGCCGAAAGTGCGGAGGCGGGTGAGGGTGATTTCGAGGAGGGTGCGGCCGTTGATTTCGACAAGCGCTTTGGGGCGTGTGTCGGTTAAGGGGCGGAGGCGGGTGCCAAGGCCGGCGGCTAGGATCATGGCTTTCATGGGCGGAAGTGAGTAGTGAGTGGCGAGTATCGAGGAGTGAGGAGGAACGAGGAGGTTTTCGTTCCAGACGGGAGTGGCGAGGGGCGAGTGACGAGGTACGAGTGTCGATAGAGAAAGAAAAGGCATTTACACAGAGAGCACGGAGGACACAGAGAACACGGAGAGGAGGAGAACGGAATCATTTGCGGAGGTTCTCGAGGCCCAGGTGGCGGAGTTGGACTTCCAGGTTGGGCTTGGCGCGGAGGCGTTTAGCAAGTTGTTCGGCGAGGTAGACAGAGCGGTGCTGGCCGCCGGTGCAGCCGAAGCTGACCATTAGATTTTTGAAGCCGCGGGATTGGTAGCTGGAGATGCTGGCGTCGATTAGCGAGAGGACGCCGGCGAGAAATTGGTGCACGCTTTCTTGTTGGTTGAGATAGTCGATGACGGAAGCGTCCTGGCCGGTCAGGGATTTAAAGCGCTCTTCACGCCCAGGATTGGGGAGGCTGCGGCCATCGAAGACGAAGCCGCCGCCGTTGCCCGTATCGTCCGGCGGCAAACCCTGATGAAACGAAAAACTGAAAACGCGGACGACGAGGTTGTCGGCGTCGTGTGCGAGACCTTGGAGTTTTTCCGAGGCCAGCATGCTTTGGAACGCGGCCATCAGAGTGGGAAGGGCGATGGGCATCTCGGTTTGGTGCAAGAGCCAGCGAAGATTCTTCAGGGCGTAAGGAACGCTTTGCAGAAAGTGGGCTTTGCGTTCGTAGAAGCCGCGGAAACCATAAGCGCCGAGAGCTTGCATGATACGCACGTAAACGTAGGCGTAGTAATAGTGGAGGAAAGCTTCGCGATCGACGGGGATGAAGCCCGCGAGGGCGCGAAGATAATCATAAAGAAGCTGCTGGCGGAGTTCAGGAGGGAGATCGGCTTTGGCGTCGTATAGGAGAGAAGCGACGTCATATTGGAGCGCGCCTTTGCGGCCGCCCTGGTAGTCAACGAAGTACGGCTGGCCGTCGCGGAGCATGATATTGCGCGACTGAAAATCGCGGTAAAGAAAATAATCGCGGGGGGCGCTGAGAAGAAGGTCGGTGAGGCGGCTGAAATCGACTTCGAGAGAGTGCTCGTTGAAAGGAATACCGGCGAGGCGGAGAAAATAGTATTTAAAATAATTGAGGTCCCAGGCGATGGATTGGCGATCGAAGCTGGAGATGGGATAGCAGACGGTGTAATCGAGGTCGCGACCGGCTTCAACCTGGAAGCGCGGGAGGACTGCGACGACTTTGCGGTAGGCTTCGACGACTTGCGGCGCGATGGCGCCGCCGGCGCGGTTGTTGGAGAGAAATTCGAAGAGCGTGGTATCACCGAGGTCTTCTTCGAGATAAGCGTCATGGGCAAGATCTTCGGCGTAAATTTCCGGGACGGGGAGACCATGATGGCGAAAGTGTTTCGAAAAAGCGAGGAAGGCGGCGTTCTCTTCGTGGACGTTGTAAAGAATGCCGATGGCGGTGCGGGGGCCGGCGATGAGGCGAATGATTTTGCGGCCAGAGCCGCCGAGCTCGCCCTGAAGCGGCTGGACACGTTCGACTGGCGCGTGAAAATGCCGCTCGAAGAGACTTTTGAGAACGTCGATGGACATGGTTTCCAACCGAGCCGTTTTTGACGAATCAACACAGCAAACTGTTTTCTAGCATAGCCGATTCCGCTTGAAGAGATTTGAGTGGAAATGAGTTGGTGTGCCCTGAAATGTCGAGAGTAACGGAAGATGGCAGCAAGGGCCTCAGGCAGCGCTCCTGGCACCGGGAATTGGGGTAACGATCACGCGGCAATGCACTTGTTGGATTGGCGGCTTTGCGCGGGGCACGTGGCACACACGGTTATAATTGTGGGATGCGCTGACGGGTGCGTTCGCGATGAGCTCAAGAAAAAAAGATCAGAGAAGGACGGAGCAGCGGCTGGCGGCGTCAAAGAATCTCGACCGCATGACGGCCATGGAGATTGTGCGGTTGATGAACCGCGAAGACCGCACAGTGGCAGCAGCGGTCGGGCGGGAGTTGCCGGCGATTGCGCGGGCTGTGGATGCGATTGTTGCGGCGATTCGCGACGGCGGGCGATTGATTTATGCGGGGGCGGGATCGAGCGGCCGGATGGCTGTGCTGGATGCGGCGGAGTGTCCGCCAACGTTTGGGACTTCTTCGAAAAGGATGATCGCTTTGATTGCGGGCGGAAGGCGCGCGGTTACGGGAGCGGTGGAAGGCGCGGAGGATTCCGCGGCGAACGGGGCGGGGGATTTGCGGCGGTTGAAATTGGGACGGAAGGACGTGGTGGTGGGGATCGCGGCGAGCGGGACAACGCCGTACGTTTTGGGGGCGATGAAGTATGCGCGGGCGCGCGGCGCGATCACGGTGGCAGTGATGGCTAATCGGGATATGCCGCTGGCGCGATTAGCGAAGATTGCGATTGGCGTAGAAGTGGGGGCGGAGGTTTTGACGGGCTCGACGCGGCTGAAGGCGGGGACGTCGCAAAAGATGGTCCTGAACATGCTGAGTACGGGTGTGATGGTGAGACTGGGACATGCTTATGAAAACTTGATGATCGATGCGGTGATGTCGAATAAGAAGTTACAGGGGCGGGCGGTGAGGATTTTGATGGAGGCGAGCGGCGCGAGTGTGTCTGCGGCAGAGGACGCTTTGCGGGCGGCGGGACACAACATGCGCGTGGGATTGGTGATGTTGAAATTGGGAGTGGGTGCAGGAGAGGCTCGGAAAAGATTGGCGGCGGCACGTGGGGATTTGCGCGTGGCGTTAAGCGAATAGGAAAAAACATTTACACAGAGTTCGCAGAGAGCACAGAGGACACGGAGAAGAGAAGCGGCAGCAGAACTGCCGCACTCCACAGCGCGTGGCTAAAGCGCTGCGGGCGCAAAGAGAAGAGCGCGGATGGATAAGTTCTTAATTCGGGGTGGGAAGGCGCTGCGGGGAACGGTGGCGATCAGCGGAGCGAAGAATTCTGCTCTGCCGGTGATGGCGGCGGCGTTGCTGACGGCAGATCGCGTGGCGGTGCACAACATTCCCAAGGTGCGCGACCTGGTCACAATGAGCAAGTTGCTGACATTTATGGATGCGCGGGTTTCGGTAGCGGAGATGCCGGCCAGCGATTACGTGATCGAAGCGCCGACGTTGAATCATGCGGAGGCGCCGTATGAATTGGTGAAGACGATGCGGGCATCGATTTTGACACTGGGACCGCTGATGGCGCGGCTAGGGATGGCGCGGGTTTCGTTGCCGGGAGGATGCGCGATCGGGGCGCGACCGGTGGATTTGCATTTGAAAGCGCTGGAGCAGATGGGCGCGGAGATTGCCACTTCGCATGGGTATATCGAGGCGAAAGTGCCGGGGAACGGTTCGAAAGGCAGACGGCTGAAGGGCGCGCATATTGTGTTTGAGAAGATTACGGTGACAGGGACAGAAAATATTTTGATGGCGGCGACTTTGGCGGACGGCGAGACGGTTTTGGAAAATTGCGCGCGGGAACCGGAAGTGACAGACCTTGTCGTGATGCTACGGAAAATGGGCGCGCAGATCGAGGGCGACGGGACGGCCACGCTGCGGATTCGCGGCGTGGCGGAATTGCACGGGACCGAGCACAGCGTGATTCCGGACCGGATCGAGACAGGGACTTTTCTGGTGGCAGGAGCTATTACCGGCGGCGATTTGACGATTACAAATTGCGAGCCGGAACATCAATGCGCGGTAATCGCGAAGCTACGAGAGGCAGGCGCGTGCATCGAGATCGTGGACAAAACGACTTTACGGGTGCGCGGCGGGAAAAAGCTGGTGGCAGTGGACATAACCACGGAGGAATACCCAGGATTTGCGACGGATATGCAGGCGCAGTATATGGCCCTGGCGACGCAGGCGGAAGGCACGTCCGTCATTATGGAGACAATTTTTGAAAACAGGTTTTTGCACGCGAGCGAGATGATTCGAATGGGCGCGAATGTCGCGATAGATGGACGGCGCGCCGTGGTGCGCGGGCCGGCGCAGTTATCAGGCACGACCGTGCAGGCTTCGGATCTGCGGGCAAGCGCAGGGTTGGTACTGGCGGGGCTTGTGGCTAGCGGAGAGACGGTGATCGAGCGCGTGTATCACATCGATCGCGGCTACGAACATATTGTCGATAAACTGCAGAGCGCAGGCGCCGATATTGAGCGGATCCACGGGACAGCTTCTTAGACAAGCTGGCACCGGGATTCTCTCGTTTTTCCTTCGTTCATTAACGCCCATATAAAAGCGGGTTGACACGATGAGCGAGTGTGGCTAATAGTCCGCACGTTGGAGGCCCGCATGAAGAATGATAAAGAACGATTTCTTTCCCGGCGCGGATTGCTGAAGACTTTGGGAGCAGCGAGCGGGGGCTTGGCCGTTAGCCGATGGCTCGGGACAGGCTCGGCGATGGCTCAGGAGCCGCCCTCCGCAAGCGCGATCGAAACCTTTACGGGACCTGGAGCTAATCCGCACTGGAACTCCGTGGGATCTTACGTCACGGAGCCACAAAAAGCGCCGCTGTTGCTGTTGGCGGATCGGCCAGTGCAACTCGAAACCCCGCGAAATTATTTCGGGACGGCGTTTACGCCGAACGAGGCATTTTACGTGCGCTGGCATCTCGACGGCATCCCAAACACCGTAGATTTGAAAGAGTGGAGATTGCAGATCGAAGGGAGCGTCGCAAAGCCACTCGCGTTTAGCCTTCCCGAATTGATGCAGAAGTTCAAAGCGGTTTCCGTTGCGGCGGTGAACCAGTGCTCCGGCAACAGCCGCAGCCGGTTGCAGCCGCGCGTGCCAGGCGGGCAGTGGGGCAACGGTGCGATGGGGAATGCGATGTGGACAGGAGTGCGTCTGCGCGAACTTCTTGACGCGGCAGGCGTGAAAGACGGAGCCCAGCAGATTCAATTTCAGGGATCTGAAACTGGTTCTGGTCCAAAGAACATGGCGTCGGGACGATTCCTAAAATCCCTGGACCTGACAAATCCGGTGCTGGACGAATGCATTGTGGCGTATTTGATGAATGGAGAGCCGTTGCCAATGCTTAACGGATTTCCAGTGCGGCTGATCGTCCCTGGCTATTTTGCGACGTACTGGATGAAGTGCCTGAGGTGGATTCGCGTGCTTGAAACGACGGATGAGAATTTCTGGATGAAACCGGGTTACCGGATTCCAGATACACCGCACGGCAATACCACTCCAGAAGACGTAAAGGCGGGAAAAGTGAACATGGTACCGATTGCACGGATGCCGGTGCGGTCGTTTCTTATATCGCCGGACGGCTCGTCGAAAATACCGGCAGGAATGCGCGTGACTATGCGCGGAATCGCGTTCAGCGGTTACGGACGTGTCACGCGTGTCGAGATTTCCGACGACGGCGGGAAAAGTTGGACGGTTTCAACGCTGGGCGAAAACCACGGAGCATACTCTTTCCGCACCTGGGAGGCGCCGTGGACACCAAAAGCTCCAGGTAAGTATTCCGTGGCAGTTCGCGCGACGGATGAAAAGGGCAACACGCAAATGGATGAGCCGGTGTGGAATCCCGGCGGGTACTTGTGGAATCGCATCGAGAAGCAAGAGTTTGTCGCGGGAATTGCGGAGTAATGGGAGAGATACGCATGAATAGAAGAATGCTCCTCGTTGTTCTTCTTTGCTGTGGGTTCATCGCGCTGGCGGCCGTGGGAGTTTACGCGGAATTGCAGAAGGGCCAGTACAAAGGAGCGACGCTGGGCCAATTGGAGCAGGCCGCGCCGAACGGGGTTGCTCCTAACTCGGAGTACGGCGCCATCTCATATCCTTTGTATCTACTGGAGATGGAAGCGGGTGACGGCAAAGCGGAAACCGAAGGCTACTGCAGCGTTTGCCATAGCACGCGGTACATCACGATGCAACCGCCGTTGCCGCCCGCTACGTGGGAAGCCGAAGTGAATAAAATGAAGAAAACGTTTGGCGCCACAATTCCGGACGAAGCGACGACGAGGATTACTCACTATCTGCAAGAGCATTACTCGACAGGAACGCGTAAGCGGTGAACCTTGGTGATATTGGTCCCGACGCGCAATTGAAAATTCATTCAAATAAAAAGGGCCTCCGAGATAAGAGGAGGCCCTTAGGGCATCGCGGACTAAGATGAAGTTATTCGGGGCTGCCGGAATCGCCGCCGGAGTTTCCCTCGCCACCTGAAGAAGACTGTTGGCCACCACCGCCGCTAGCGGCAGCTTTCTGTTGCTTCTCGCGGGCTTCCTTGATCAGGGCTTTGCGGCTTAGGCGGACCTTGTTGCCCTCGATGGAAAGAACCTTTACGAGGACCTGGTCGCCGAGTTTCAGCTCGTCGCGAACGTCGCGAATGCGGTGTTCGGAAATTTCGCTGATGTGCAGGAGGCCGTCAGTGCCGGGGAAAAGCTCGACGAACGCGCCGAACTCCGCGAGGCGAACGACTTTGCCGAGATAGGTTTTGCCGATTTCCGCGGAAGCGGTGATGTCGCGAACCATTTGCAGGGCCGCATCGCCGCCGGCGCCGCTGGTCGAGAAGATGTGGACCGTGCCGTCTTCGAGCACGTCGATTTTGACGCCTGTGGCTTCGATGATGGACTTGATCTTCTTGCCGCCCGGACCGATGAGATCGCGGATCTTGTCCTGAGGAATCTTCAGCTTGAAGAGCCGTGGAGCGTACGCGGAAATTTCCGTGCGCGCTTCGCTGAGGGTCTTCTCCATGGTGTCGAGGATTTGCAGGCGGGCTTTTTTCGCCTGGGCCAGGGCTTCGCGCATCATGCCGATGCTGATGCCGAGGACCTTGATGTCCATCTGAAGAGCGGTGATACCCGCACGCGTGCCGGCAACTTTGAAGTCCATATCGCCGTAGTGGTCTTCCGCGCCGGCGATGTCGGTGAGGATGGAATACTTCTTGTCATCGCCCACGACGAGGCCCATGGCGATTCCTGCGCAAGGGGCTTTCAGCGGAACGCCAGCATCCATGAGAGCCAGCGAGCCGCCGCAAACAGTGGCCATCGAAGACGAGCCGTTGGATTCGAGAATGTCCGAAACGAGCCGCATGGCGTACGGGAAGTCCGCTTCGGGAGGCAGCAGGTTGACGAGCGCGCGCTGCGCAAGAGCACCGTGGCCGATTTCACGGCGTCCAGGGCCGCGAAGAAATTTCACTTCGCCGACGCTGAAGGGGGGAAAGTTGTAATGCAGCATGAAACGATTGAACTGATCATGCTCGAAAAGTAGATCGAGCCGCTGCATATCTTCCTTGGTGCCGAGAGTGAGCGTGGCAAGAGCCTGCGTTTCGCCGCGCGTGAAGAGAGCGGAACCGTGCACGCGGGGAAGTAAGCCGACTTCGCAGGAAATATGACGGATTTGGTCGAACGCGCGGCCGTCCGGACGGCGGCGAGCATTCAGAACGTCATCGCGGAAAATATTTTCGCGAAGGCGCTCGAAGGCACGCTTGGTGAGCGTGCGCTTTTCGTCCATCTCCTTCTTAGGCTCATCGGGAACAGCTTTGATGATTTCGTCCTTGAGGTCATCAACGAGGTGATAGCTCTCCTTTTTCGGATGCTTTTCGGTATTGAGGGCATCGTGCAACTTCGCGCCGTACTTTTTCTCGAGGTCCTTGTAAATGGATTCATCAAACGGGAGCGGCTTGACCACAACCTTCACCGGCTTGATTTGCGCGTGCAGCTCCTTGATGGCGGCAACAATTTTCTTGACCTGCGCGTGGCCGAATTCGAGGGCGTCAACGACGGCCTCTTCGGAAACTTCGAGAGCGCCGGACTCAACCATGACAATGGCTTCTTCGGTGCCAGCGATAACGATGTTCAGCAAACTCTTCTTCTGTTCGGCGACGGTCGGGTTGGCAACAAGCTGCCCATCCAAAAGACCGACGCGGACGCAAGCAATAGGCTTCTCAAAAGGGAGATCGGAGCAGTAGGAGGCAGCGGAGGCGGCGGTCACGGCGATAACGTCAGGATCGTTGTCGCTATCCGCGGAAAGCACCATCGCGACGATTTGCGTTTCGTTGCGCCAGGACTCGGGGAAAAGCGGACGCATGGGGCGGTCAATCAATCGAGAGGTTAGAATTTCCTTCTCCGAAGGACGGCCTTCGCGCTTGAAAAAACCACCCGGGATTTTTCCTGCTGAATAGGTGTTTTCGCGATAGTCGACGGTCAATGGAAGAAAATCGCGGTCGTTGGCCACGGACGACATGCAGGCGGTGGTGAGCACAACTGTGTCACCGTAACGCGCCGTAATTGCGCCGTTCGCCTGCTTGGCAATCTTTCCAGTTTCGAGAATGAGGACGCGTCCCCCAACTTCAACAGAAACCTGATGTGGTGCAGGTGTGTGCGTATTTTCAGACATAAGCAATCATTTCCTTTGGCCCCGGCCGAACCGGAGCATTTTCAGAGCGTCCACAGGAGTGCCGACTGCGCAGGAAGGATGGGCCGCCTTACGGCCTTGATGCAAATTCCCTGCTTCGAGTAGGTCGGCATTTGCCCGGCCTGGATAACCCCAGAGAAGAAAAGAGGCGAGAACACCGTAAGGAGGAGTGCAAAACGATCCGGATTACACCACGAGAAACGCCGGCCGAACTGGAGCCGGAGGCCTGGAGATTTCACTGGCGCGCGCACGCAAACCGTGGCCGACAGACAGACTTCGTGTGGAAGTTGTCAATTTGTGAAAACGCAGAGGCATCTGCCCGAAGAAACAATGGGATTGAGGGCAGTTACTTGCGCAGGCTAAGACGTTCAACAATCTCGCGGTACCGATCCGGGTCACGACGGTTTAGATAGTCCAGCAGGCGTCGGCGCTTGTTGACCATCATGATCAAACCGCGCCGCGATGCATGGTCTTTAACGTGGGACTTGAGGTGCGTTGTGAGGTAGCTGATCCGCTCGCTTAAAAGTGCAATCTGTACTTCCGGTGAGCCAGTATCTTTCACTTCCCGCCGGAATTGTTCGATCAACACCGCTTTGGCTGTGCTCAAGTGCCCCTCTCCGTCGTCCCCTGAATTTTTCCTCTTCTCTTCGACTCATTCAGGCTAACACAGATGTGTTTTGAGTGTAAAGGAATGTCAACATTCTTCGAGTCGCTCTTTTTTTAGTCTGGTGAGATTGGGAGTTGCGTTGAGGCGGCAAATTGGGTTGAATGCTTGGTGTGAGTTCTCGAACGGATTCAGAGGAGGAGAAATGAAAAAGCAAATCGCAATGATTTCCGGACTTTGTCTTAGTTTAGGTTTGTTGGCGACGCAAGCGGCCAGCCAACAGGACAAGAGTAAGCGGCCAAGTCCGGCGGCACACGCTCAGTGCGACTTGGGCGGAGGCCAGACGCTCACGGTCGACTATTCAAGCCCGCGAGCGAAAGGCCGCAAAGTCTTCGGCGGGCTGGTTCCTTACGGAGAGGTATGGCGCGCCGGAGCAAATGAAGCGACGACGTTTGTGACGACGTCGGATTTGAAAGTGGGCGGAAAAGACGTGCCTGCGGGCAAATATACGATATTCACGATTCCGGAGCAGAATAAGTGGACCCTGATCATCAGTAAGAAGACCGGAGAATGGGGCATTCCTTATCCCGGTGAGGGGTCGGACTTTGTGCGCACGGAGATGAGCGTATCGAGCGTGCCAGGGCACGTTGAGGACTTTACCATCGCGTTGGAGAAGAACGGCGACGGTTGCAGGATGCATGTGACTTGGGAGAACACACGGGCTTCCGTGGAGATCGCCAAAAAATAGCTTCCCAGGGCAGGCACTCTTGCTTGCCGCTTTTTTTCGGGCTTGGCAATAAAAGAAAGGGACAGACGGGAATGTCCGTCCTAGCCTGGTTAGTGTTGTGGCGTGCGGACGAGCGCGAGAAATTCATCGCGCGTTTGCTTATTGTGGCGGAAGCCGCCGAGCATCGCGCTGGTCACTGCCTGGCCGTGCTGTTTTTCGACGCCGCGCATCTGCATGCAAAGATGCCGTGCCTCGATAATTACACCAACACCCTCCGGGCTGATTTTTTCTTGTATGGCTGCGGCGATCTGGCTGGTGAGGCGCTCCTGAATCTGCAGGCGGCGGGCGAACATGTTAACGAGACGGGCTACTTTGCTAAGACCAATAACGCGCTTATTAGGAAGGTAGGCGACGTGGCATTTCCCGAAAAACGGCAGCAAATGGTGCTCGCAAAGGCTGAAGAACTCGATATCCTTGACGACCACTATTTCGTCATAGGCCACGCTGAAGGTCGCGCCGTTGAGAATGTTTTCCGCGTTTTGGTGGTAACCGCTGGTCAAAAATTTCAGCGCTTTTTCGTAGCGCTCCGGCGTTTTGCGCAGTCCTTCGCGATTCGGATCTTCGCCAACCAATTTAATGATTTCGCGAACGTGGTAGGCAATCCTTCGCGAGTCCATCTCTTTTTCATCATTCAAAACGATCTCTTCCGTCGGTTTCGCCATTCCTCTTACCTCTCAAAGCTTTCCGCGTTATCTCCAGCGTACTCGAAACTGTTGTTCGACGTCTCCTGAATGCGAACGCGCTCGAGCTTGGCTTTGGGAAACGGTTTCAGCCGGCGAAAAATCTCGATGCACAGATTTTCCGTCGTGGGAACCGTTGCGCGAAACGCGGCCACATCTTCATTCAGCGACTGGTGATCGAAAGGCTCGAGAACTTCGCGCTCGACAAAACCGTCGAGGTCGGCGAGATTCGCGATCATTCCCGTGGCGGGATCGATTTCCCCCGACAGAATGACCTCCAGCACATAGTTGTGTCCGTGCCCATAGGGATTGTTGCACTTCCCGTAGATCCGGCAATTCTCTTCCTCGCTGAGAGCCGGGCTGTGCAAGCGGTGCGAAGCGGCAAAGCGGTAGCGCCGCCCCAGTTCGATCTTCGCCGCGCCATTGTGTACGCCGGGAGTCATCACGCTTCGCCGCCTGGTGATCCGTTGCGATAGCAATCCGCAAAAAGATCCGGCGTTTCATAGAGCCGCACGCGATGAAGTTTTCCTTGTTTGATCTTGGGATCGAGCAACTGCCAGATTACCCGCGCGATGTTTTCGCACGTCGGAATCTGCCCAGCGAGTTCGGAAACCTCGTAGTTCAGGAACCGGTGATCCATACGCTGCATCACTTCACGCTCGAGAATGTCTTTCAGATCCTTCAAGTCCAACACCATCCCGGTTACGGGATCGGGCTCGCCGGCAACGGTTACTTCCAGGGTGTAGTTGTGCCCGTGGCCATGCGGGTTATTGCACTTGCCGAAGACGCGCCGGTTCTCTTCCGCCGTGAAATCCGGGTTGTGGTAGAGATGCGAGGCGGCGAATTCGATTTTGCGCGTGAGCAGGACCATGATGTTTCGCTTGTTTTTTCGACTACCTGGGCGTGCCGGGGAGAGTCACCGGGATTTCCCGTCCTTTCCACTCGACCTTGCCCTTCCTGTGGCTCCGGTAGGAGGCCCAGAGCACACCCGCGTATAGCACCACTGCTGGCACATAATAGATGATGAACTTGGGGGGCAATTGGTTACGAGATAGCTCTGTTCCGTATATGAATTCGCGCAACAGGAGGAAGCAGACGCCCACGAAAGTGAGGAGGGGGATTTTTATTCCCGCGAGAATCAGAATCAACGGGATCCACGGAATGATGGATTCGAGTTCACCAAGGACGGCCTGGGGAGTGCCGCCAATCAGCAAGTAAAGGTTTTTTTTCCAGCCTTGCCACATGGCGCGGAAGGAGCGGTACATGCGCACGCGGACGATACCCTGCCCGGAAGCAAACCACAGGCGGAATCCAGCGCGTTTTGTGAGCGTTGCGAGAGCTACATCTTCCAGCACGTCCGCTGCGACGCTCGAATGCCCTCCAATGGAATCGTAGGCGTCGCGTTGGATCATCAGGAACTGGCCGTTGGCGGCCGCGGCACGGGAAGCGGGGTTATTCACGTTGTCGTAAGAGAAATGCTTGGCCAGGCGAATGTAGACGAACGGGATCAGCGATTTCTCGTACCACGTTTGAGTGATTTGCTCCGGCGAGAAGGAAACCAGTGCGGCGCTCTTCTCTTGCGCGATTTGCAGGGCGCGCGCGGCGGCGCCGGGTAGCAACTCGGCGTCGGCGTCCGTGAACAACAGCCAGGGGCTCTTCGCTTCCTGCGCGCCGAGGAAAACTGCATTGTTTTTGCCAACCCAGCCGGGCGGGACTTCGCGCGTCTCAAGAAGGCGCAGATTCGGAATCTTGAGCATCAAGGCGCGAACGATCTCCACGGTCTTGTCCGAAGATTGGTCGTTCACGACGAGAATTTCGGCGATTTCGGGTTGCAAGGCCAGCGATTCCACGCAGGAAGCGATCACGGCTTCTTCATCGCGGGCTGGGACGATGGCCGTCATTGATGGCGGCGGAGAGACCGTCAGTGGATTCGAATTTGGCAATTCGCTGGTCACGATAGAGTCAGGGGACACGGACCGTTTTCCGATCCCAGGCGGATAAGCTAGTATAGCATTCGATGAAAATCGGACCGAAAATAGTGGCTTGGGGCGGGTTGGTGGCGCTGCTGGGAATCATCATTGTTTTTGCGCTGCCAAGCTATCGACATGGCGAGGCGTCTGTTGCGGGGACGCGGGCCGAAAATTTTGCCCTCGAGCTTCAAGGCAAGCCGGCGCATCTTTCCGATCTGCGGGGAAAAGTGGTGGTGCTGAATTTTTGGGGCACCTGGTGCCCACCCTGCATCGAAGAAACTCCGTCGCTGAACCGTCTGCAAAAATACATCGCTTCCCGAAACGGCGTGGTACTCGGAATCGCCGCCGATGAGGATCAAGCAGTCTACGAACAGTTTCTTCGCGACCAGGGCGTCACTTTCCCGACGTACCGCGATCCCGCCACCAAAGAGCAACATTCGCCAATCGCGCAGTCGTATGGCACGGTCAAGTTTCCGGAAACCTACATCATCGACCGCAATGGCAAAATTGCGCGCAAGATTATCGGATTCCAGAACTGGGACTCGCCACAGATGCTGACGTATTTCGATTCCATCCTCGGCCAAAGCTGAAAGGAAGCGGGGGGCAGACATTCCTGTCCGTCTCCCTCAGAGCGACACCTTGCGCAGGCGAAGCGCGTTGGCGATGACCGAGACGGAGCTGAAGCTCATGGCCGCGCTTGCGAGCATGGGACTGAGAAGCCACCCGAAGATTGGGTAGAAAACACCAGCCGCAATCGGGATACCCAGCGCGTTGTAAAGAAAAGCAAAAGCCAGATTTTGTTTGATATTGCGGATCGCGGCGCGGCTGAGCTTGCGCGCGCGCAAAATGCCGCGCAGATCGCCTCTCACAAGAGTGATACCCGCGTTCTCGATGGCCACGTCGGTACCGGTGCCCATGGCGATGCCGACTTGAGCTGCGGCGAGCGCGGGGGCATCGTTGACGCCGTCGCCCGCCATGGCTACGATGCGGCCTTGATCGCGCAGGCGTTTGATCACTTCACTTTTTTGCCGCGGCTGTACTTCCGCTTCAAATTCCTCGATTCCAAGTTCGCAGGCAACTTTGGCTGCGGCCTCGCGGCGGTCGCCTGTCAGCATTACAATGCGGAGGCCTTCATCGCGCAGCGCGCGAATCGCCTGCGGTGTCGAAGCTTTGATTTTGTCGCTCAGAAAAAATGAGCCAGCAACGTTTCCGCTGACTGCCAGGTAGACCGACGTGACGGCGGCGGATGAGGGTGCGCCGGAATACGAAGAGTTCTTTGCCGCCAGTTCGATTCCCCGCCCTTTCAAGAATGCGGCGGTGCCGGCAAGAACGTGTTTGTTCAGGACGCGGGCCTCGACGCCTCCTCCAGAAGTGGCGAGAAAATCGCTGACCGGTGCGAGAGGCAGATTCCTTTCTTCGGCGGCGCGGACGATGGCACGGGCCAAAGGATGCTCGCTTGAACGCTCGACACTAGCAGCCAGAGAGAGCAGTGCGTCTTTTGTAAATCCGGCTCCTTCGAAAACTTCTACAGAGGTGAGTTGCGGCTTGCCTTCGGTCAGCGTACCGGTTTTGTCAACGACGAGCGTGTCTATCTTGGCGAGGGTTTCAAGAGCTTCGGCGTTGCGAACGAGGACGCCGACGTGCGCGCCGCGGCCAACCGCGACCATGATGGACATCGGCGTCGCGAGGCCCAGCGCGCAGGGGCACGCGATAATCAGCACGGCCACTCCTGCGATGAGAGCGTGTGCGAAGCGTGGTTGGGGGCCAAAGAGCGCCCAGCCTGCGAATGCCATTACGGCGGCGAGGACGACGGCTGGCACGAAGTACGCCGCCAGTCTGTCCGCCAAGCGCTGCATCGGCGCGCGGCTGCGTTGCGCTTCGCTGACGAGCTTGACGACTTGGGCGAGAAAAGTCTCGTTGCCGACGTGCTGCGCTTCCATCACGAAGCTCCCGCTGGAGTTCAGCGTGCCGCCGGTGACTTTGTCTCCAGCGGTTTTTTCCAGGGGCATGGGCTCGCCTGAGACCATGGATTCGTCGACGGCGCTCGCGCCTTCGCGCAGCACGCCGTCGACAGGTACGCTCTCGCCGGGCCGCACGCGCAAGCGGTCGCCCACGTCCACCATTTCGAGCCCGACGTCGGTTTCTGTGCCGTCCGAAGCCATGCGGTGGGCTTGTTTCGGCGCCAAATTGAGAAGAGAACGAATCGCGCTGCTCGTTTTCTGGCGCGCGCGCAATTCAAGCACCTGGCCGAGCAGAACCAAGGTTGTGATGACGGCGG
This sequence comes from uncultured Acidobacteriota bacterium, assembly GCA_963718945.1. Lineage (GTDB taxonomy): Bacteria > Acidobacteriota > Terriglobia > Acidiferrales > UBA7541 > Acidiferrum. The sequence goes on from CAVRAJ010000013.1 coordinate 67,998, forward strand.
CGGCCTCGAAATAAGTGGCGACCGCGCCGTTCGCATCCCGGAAAGAGGCGGGAAAAATCTGCGGAACGAGAGTCGCCACGACGCTGTCGAGATAGGCAGCGCCGGTGCCCAGCGCGATGAGCGTGAACATGTTGGGGCTGCGATTTACGAGGGAGGCCCAGAAGCGCTGGAAAAACGGCAAGCCTCCCCAAACGACTACGGGCGTCGCGAGGACGAATTCGATCCAGTTGCGCTCGCTGGTTGAGAGCGGAAACTTAAGCGCATCGCCGAACATTGCCAGCAACAAAACTGGCAACGACAGAGCGGCGCTCACCCAGAATCGCCGCAGCATCGAATCGTATTCGGGGTCGGCTTCTACTTCGGCGAACGCATCCATGGGCTCGAGTGCCATGCCGCAAATCGGGCAGCTTCCCGGCCCAAGCTGAACGATTTCCGGGTGCATCGGGCAGGTGTAGCGAATGTCTTTGGCAGCGGGCACAGTGGAAGCGGAAACGCGCGCCGCGTGGATGGAGCGCTGGGCATGCCCGGCATGCGGAGCGGCACCCATCCCCGCGATGCCCGGCGCGGCCAGGAATTTCTCCGGATCCTTCTCAAACTTTTGGGCGCAACCCTTCGAGCAGAAATAGTAGGTCTTATCGTCGTGGGTCACTTTGGCGGCAGGCTTTTGCGGATCGACCATCATTCCGCACACGGGATCCTTGACGCGCGGCGCGGAAGCGAGAATCGGCAGCCCGGTTTTCGGCGGATCTGGCATGGGAATTTGTTGCGACATGGCAATATATTAGATGATTCGAGGTTACATGCGGCCACGAACTAAAATGTTGCCGAGACTGGTATAATCCCGCCATGACACTCGTCGAAATTACTTACGAACTGCAGTCTCCGCTCACGCAGGAACAGATGCGGCTTCTCGGTGAGTTTTCCAATACCTACGGGCTGCGGCGCTTTCGGTTCGATGAAAGCAAGAAACATCTGTCGTTTGAGTACGACGCCTCGCGCCTGCGAGACACGGAGATCGCCCGCGTCCTCGGGCGGGCCACCATCGCCGTGACGCGACGAGTCGCCGAAACAGGTGCCCGGCCAGAATTCAATAACTAAGAATGAGAGTGGTGCAACAGCGCAGTGCTCTCTAGTTTGGCAAGCATTGCGCGGGGATTAAGCGGGAACTGTTAGATGGCCCATTCTTAACCGGCCGGCTGAATACCGCAGCAGCGGGCTACGGGAAAAAATGGGGCCCCCGCTTGGGATCGGGGGCCCCGGAGAGTGCGTTTCGTTGTCAGTGTCGTTTTCACACCGACGCGTGGGGTCATCCATCCTAGCTTCCCTCTCAGAGGCAGGTGGGAACGAATTGCGAAAAACGGTGAGCAAGCCCCTTCCCCCTCGCTCACCGCTCTCCTCAACTCGTTATATGAAACGCACTCATGCCCCCTCTAATGCACGGGTTGCGCCAATGTCCGGCCGTTGGAAAGCCTCTATCAAGTCATTTATTAACAAATACTTGGCGAACTGGTGCATCTCCGCTTGCTGCCCCAAATGCGTCCTTGAATTTCAATTTGGAACTCTTCAAAACTGAATCGGGAATGCCGGCTTCTTTCCGCTCTTGGGTCTCTCACAGTATATTGGTACCAGGACCCCCGTAACAAGATATTCGGCCCTCCTGCGCTATCGGTTTTGTGGGACGTTGCTTGCAAACTGGTTTCATGCCCACTCTTCCTCGGCAGCCGCGGTTTCGGAGGAGCGTTGGTCTCGGAACCGCTTCCCTGCTTGTCTGTTTGCTTGGCGGATCGCTGATTCTCTCGGCCGACACGACGGGGAAGTTGCGGGCGGCGACGGTTGGGACTTGCTATTGCCACTGTGCGGCGACGCACGCGCACCGCGGCTGCGTGAAGATGTGTGAATTGCCGAAGTATGCTTCGCGGCGCTGGGCTACAACCTGCGCCAAACCGAGACTGAAGCTGCCTGTCGAGAACCGCGATGCGGGCCCGCGATTTGAGCATCCGGGCCGCAGCGAAAGAGCACAACTCCCCAAGCCAGCGGAGGGCAGCTAGGTCGAGGTTCGGACCAGGATGGCCGCGCGTGCAACGGATTCTCCAGCAATTGCCTACGGGGACTCAAAAAGTTTCCCGTAGTCTGGTCCTCTTGCTTCTGTTCTCGGCCTGTTTCATTGCAGCCAATCCCTGCGAGCTTGACCGCCTATTGGCACAGTAGTACAGACCTCATAATTTGACCCCGGCCGGAATAAGTTGATGGTGGGCCTAGCAAACACTTCGCAGAAGGACATCACTGCGATAGGATCAAAGCCATGAGCAAGCTACTGCGCGTTCTTTGCCTGGTTTTCGATTGCTGAAGCAATACTGTCCGCATATTTCCAAGCGCCGCGGCTCGGGCGTCGCGGCTCGCTCTCGATGATTGCCGGCTCATTCTCTCCTTGACAGCTTAGGAGTGACGGAGTTAGTCTCCTAACTGCCTTAGGAGGGCTAGTGACCGATCAAGCTCAACTGCTACCTGGTACTCTCGATCTCCTTATCCTGAGGGCAGTCTCACTCGGCCCGCTGCATGGGTACGGCATCCTTCTGAGAATCGGACAAATCTCAGGCAATGCACTGCTGATTGAACAGGGTGCGCTTTATCCCGGGCTGTTTCGCCTAGTGCGTCAGGGATTGCTCAAGGCGAACTGGGGCACCTCGGACAACAACCGCCGCGCCAAATTTTACGAACTTACCGCCGCGGGCCGCAAGCGTCTGCGCGAAGAGACCGACAACTGGAATCGTCTGGTGGCTGCCATCGGCTCTGCCCTTACTGCTGAACCGGAGAAAATATGAAACTTCTCGACTCGCTTCGCTTCCGCATCGCCACACTCTTCCGCCGTTCGAAGATGAATGCGGAAATGGAGGAGGAGCTTCGCTCCCACATCGAACATCGTGCGGACGATCTCGAGCGCACGGGTTTTCCTCGTGCTGAAGCAGAACGGCGGGCGCGGATCGAATTCGGCGGACAGGTGCGCTACAAAGAGGAATGCCGCGAAGCAGCGGGTGGAACGTTCGTCGAATCGCTTCTGCGGGATTTGCGGTTCGCGTTTCGTATGCTGCGCAAGTCTCCGGGCTTTGCCGTTGTTGCCGTTGCGACGCTGGCCTTGGGCATCGGCGCAAACGCCGTGGTTTTTGGTATTTTGAATGCGCTGATCCTGCGTCCGTTGAATGTACCCCAGGCGGAGAGTCTCTATGCAATCGAGCGCGGGAATGATAAGGCGGTGAACCACTCCTATCCCGACTATCTGGATCTGCGCGATCGCAACCGCAGCTTTGCAGATCTCGCAGCTTATAACGTCACTTCGGTGGGGCTGGATACGGGCAACAATCCTTCCGCCCCATGGATCCTCGAAGTGACTGGGAACTATTTCGATGCACTCGGCATCCAGCCGCATCTTGGGCGTTTCTTTCACGCCGCAGATGAGCATGGCCCAAATAGTGCCCCGTATATCGTGCTCACGCACGCGTATTGGCACAGCCATTTTCAAGACGATCGCGGCGTGGTGGGGCGCGTCGTCCAGTTGAACAAACATCCTTTTACGATCCTCGGCGTAGCGCCACCCGAGTTCCGGGGGACTTTGCGATTTGTCTTCCCGGATTTCTGGGTGCCCTTAGTCAACCAGGGACAGGTGGAGGGTGTGGATGTGCTGGATGCGCGCGGGAACCGCGACCTTTTGATGGTGCTTGGGCATCTGAAGGCGGGGATCACTCCAGCTCAGGCCGTCGCCGATCTCAACTCGGTTGGCTCATATCTGGAAAAGACCTACCCAAAAGACGATGGCCAAATGACCTTTTCTTTGGCGCGTCCCGGTCTTGCCGGCGACTGGTTGGGCGGTCCGCTGCGAGGATTCCTTACCGGATTGATGCTGCTGGCGGGATTAATTCTGCTGGCCGCGTGTGCCAACCTAGGCAGCTTGTTTGCCGCGCGCGCTGCCGACCGTTCTCAGGAAATGGCTATGCGGCTTGCGCTTGGAGCAGGCCCGATGCGAATTCTGCGGCAACTTTTTACCGAAGCCGTGCTGATCTCCCTGATCGGAGGCGGCGTCGGTCTATGGGGCAGTGTTGAGTTGTTGCGAGGACTGAGCGTGTGGCAACCGCTGCCAACCGCCCCCCTGCAGGTGCCTGTACACCCTGACGCGACTGTCTATGGAGTAGCAGTCTTGTTGAGTTTAGCGAGTGCCTTCCTCTTTGGCGCCGTCCCCGCAAGGCAGGTGTTTCACACCGATCCATATCAGGTTATCAAGTCGGGCTCCGCCGGCACGGTGGCGCGGCGGATTTCCGTGAGAGACGTGTTGCTGGTAGCACAAATTACGATCTGCGCGGTGCTGGTGACTTCTTCGCTGGTCGCCGTGCGCGGACTATTGCGCTCGATACATAGCAATTTCGGTTTTGAGCCCCACAAGGCAATGCTGGTCGAGACCGCTCTGAGCATGGCCGGTTACAACGCCGACAACGCGCCCGCAATGCAAAAGCGGATGATCGATGCCCTGGAAACCATTCCCGGCGTAAAGTCCGTGGGATTGGTCGATCGCCTGCCGCTGTATTACGGCGCGAACAGCACGCATGTATTTACAGACAAGACGGCCGATCTAAGGCCATCGAATGCCGCAGCCGAAACTGTTTTGTACAACATATCTCCTGAATACTTGAATGCGGCCCAGACGACCTTGTTAGCGGGCAGGACGCTCACATGGCATGACGACCAAAACGCGCCGCGCGTAGCCATCGTCAATCGGGAATTTGCCAGCAAGATCTTCGGCTCCACAACAATCGCAATGGGCGGATACTTCAAGAGGCATGATGGAACCCGCATACAAGTTGTAGGCATCGTGGAAGACGGAAAATATGCGAGCCTCGCCGAAGATCCCCAGCCGGCGATATTTCTCCCCATCCTGCAATCCCCTTCGAGCCAGGCCGCGCTTGTGGTGCGCTACAACGGCGATACGCAGCCACTGGCGGCAGCCATCAAAAACACAGTAACTCAATTGGATGCCGGCCTGCCCTTTACCATCCGGACCTGGAACCAAGAACTCGAGAGTGCTCTATTTCCTTCGCGCATGGCGACGCTGTCGCTAGGTGTGCTTGGCGCGATGGGCGCAATGCTATCTATAACCGGCATCTTTGGAATGGCTGCGTATTCGGTCAGCAAGCGCCGGCGCGAACTGGGGATTCGCATGGCTCTGGGCGCACAGCGCAAGGAAGTACTTAGGGCGGCGCTGGGACGGGCTTTCAAGTTGCTTGCCGTGGGTTCGGCCGCGGGATTACTCCTCGGAATTCTGGCGAGCCGCGTGCTGGCTTTCATCGTGTATCAGGCAACTCCGCGCGACCCGCTGGTATTGGGTGGCGTTGTTCTAGCGATGGCATTGCTGGGGTTGTTAGCCACGTGGATTCCGGCGCAACGCGCCCTGTCGATCGATCCTGTGATCCTGCTACGCGAGGAGTGAATTGGCCTCAACGCTCGGGGCAGGAGTCACGCCCTCGTGGGCGTAACCCCGATCGAGAACGTGGACGGCGACTTGTTTCCCGGCGAGAAGACTCTCAACGCCGAAGCAGGAAGCATTATCGTTATTTCTCCCAAGCCGAACCGGACTCGGCAGATTTCGTGCGATTTCCACACTTGTCACGGAAAGCGCCAAGCAGAAAATTTGTTCAGCAGACGAAAGGCTTTTCGCGATATCGCCAAGCAGTACGACAAGACCGATCAGAGTTGCCGCGCCGCAATCCGTCAAGTCGCCACGGCGCTCGCTCGCAATAGAATGTCAGCAATGCCGAGTTCTAGAGGGGCTTGGGGTGGGCCGCAAGCGATTCCCGGAACGTCGCCAGATTGCCTTTATCGATGATGGCCGTCCCTGTGTCCACCCGCGCGGGCAGAGGATCGGCAGGCGCGGTGCGCCAGTCTTTGAACTCGTGCACGGCATTGTGGTGCAGGTCGTCGGCGAACCTGAGCCCATAATAGGCCATGACGTAGGGCTTTTGCACAACCGTTGCGCTAATCCAGCCCTTATCAATCCCATCGAGAGTTTCCGGATCCTTATCGAAGGAGACGATCGAGACTTTGCCCGTCAAGTCCATGCGGTGCAGGGCTTCGGCGACACCCGATCCACCGGACGCTTCGAGGCAAATAACGCCGTCAATCTTTTCCTTCTTGACCAAGAGCGCCGAGATCCCGTCGTTGGCAGCGCGTGGATCGCCTTTGTCGTCGATGGTATGAGCGATTTTGATGCCCGGATATTTCTTCAGGGCCTCGGTGACGCCCCGGACACGCTCATCCAGATTGGGTTGTCCGGGGACGGTGACAATGGCGACCTGTCCCTGGCCCTTGAGAATGTCAGCCATGCGCTTTCCGCTTTCCTCGCCAGCACGGAAATTATCCGTGCCCACGAAAAGAACGCGCCGCGAATCGGGTGCATCGGCATCGATACAGATGACAGGGATGCCTTGCGCGACCGCGCTGTCAATCGCCGGTTTGAGCAGTTGCTGACTCATCACGGAAACAAGAATTCCGGCCGGATGCAGGGCAACGGCCTTTTGAAAAGAGTCCAACTCTTCTTTGGGCGAGAGAGTCGTTGGGCCATCCATTTCCGCTTTGACGCCCATGACTTGGGCGGCATCCCTGAGGCCGGCCTCTGCTTCCTGCCAGTAAGGCAAGTTGATATTCGCGGAGATCAAGTAGTACTGCTCGTCTTTCTGATGATACGGCTCCTGGCAGGCAGCGAGCGCCGCACCAAGAATGACGGCCGAGAGCGCTATAGTTCTGGAATGGAGTTTCATGCGAGGTCTCCTTTGGACAAAGTAGCGGCTCGGGATCGACGAAAACAAGAAACTAGAGACCCGAACGTTCTGGCGCAAGAGGTTATCACAAGCACGACGGAGAGCAACCGCCCGCTGGAAAATTCCTGGGACGGATCGTGGAGAGCGCAGCAATGCTGCGTTGGGAGGTTTGTCCCGCGGCTGTGCATCCAAGATGTCATGTTGGCAATCCTCTGCGGCCCGTTTGCGGATGGCCGGTCTGATAAGCTACTGCCGGGTGCAAAGGTTACGCATACTCGAGATCAGCGTGGAGAGCGTGGAGGCGGCCATGGCTGCCGAGCGCGGTGGGGCACGGCGCATCGAATTTTGCAGCAACGCGCGGGAAGGCGGCACGACTCCAAGCCCCGAGCTGTTGCGCGCCGTGCGCGAACGGGTCCGCATTCCCATTCTTTCCATGGTACGGCCGCGCGCGGGCGACTTTGTGTATTCCGACTCTGAGTTTGCGGACATGATGCGCGCACTGGAGACGGCAAAAGAACTGCGTATGGAAGGGATTGTACTGGGTTTGCTGAAAGCGGAAGGGGAGATCGACATCGAGCGTACGAAACAACTCGTCGAGCTGGCGCGACCGATGCCGGTGACATTTCACCGCGCCTTCGACGAATGCGCTGATTTGGGCAGGTCTCTGGAGGATGTCATAAAGTGCGGGGCCACGAGGCTGCTCACCTCGGGCGGGAAAAGGACAGCTTCTGAAGCGCTGGATGTGCTGGGCGATTTCGTTCGAATCGCAGGGGAACGATTGATCGTGATGCCGGGTAGCGGGCTCCACGCCGGAAATATCCGAGATGCCGTCGAGAAGACAGGCGCTCGCGAGTATCACGCGGGCTTGAGCTCGGTGGTTGCGCGTGCTGCGGACAACGTCGACTGCTTTGAAGAAGAAGTGAGGAAACTCTCATCAGCCTTGGCCGCGGGCGATTAGGACCGACAGCGAGTTCGCTCGCCTAGTTTCGCTATCTCAGATCATCAAGGATAAGGACTGGGCAGCTTTTTGTCTTTCAGAAAATCCCAGGCATCCTCATTAATTCTGTCAGAGAGCGCGTAGTAGTTGTGATCGTGGTCTCGAAGCTCGACGTAGTGAACGGGAAATTTTTCTTTCCTCAAAAGGTCGCGCGTTCTGCACGCCTTGTCATACAAGTCGGGGCGTTCGCCGTCGCCGACGTAAATGGCCACGGGGATTTTCCGCTCGGCGCGGCCGACGATCCAGTAATAGTCTTCTGAAATTCCCATGGCATGGATGGCAGCGGCGGCGAAATATTTTGACTGAAGCATGGCCGCGTCGTAGGCCAGATAGCCACCCATCGAATGGCCGAAAATATAGATACGCCGCGGATCAAGAAGGACACTTTTTTTGGCTTCTTCCACGATGCAGCGGAAGACTTGCGGGGCGACTGCCTCGAATGCCGCGACTCTCGGAAGCGCTGGAGCGATCAGCGCAATGCCTTCTTTTTTTGCCAGGGACTTCCACGCTTCAAGCATGGGGTCTGGCTGGTCTCCGGCCCCGTGAAGAACGAGGATGGCGGGTAAAGTACCGCTGCGTTGAGGTGAATAGAGCAAATAGTGATATTGGTATTTCCCGCAGAAAACGGTTTTCGACGCCACATCTTTAGCGCTAACACTTAATGCAAATGGACTTAGACAGGACACGCCAAGAGCAAAAAGGGTGCGGAGTTGCCAGCGCAAGAAATTCTCCGTGAGCTACTGATTGGCCGTGAGGCAAAAAAGGGCACGGCGGGCCGTGCCCTTACGATACATCAAGAGGTGCGAGAGTCAGGTTAGGCTTTTTGTGCCTGGCGACGAAGGAACGTCGGGACATCCAAGTCATCCGCGGGGACTTCGTGGCTGACGTCGCGAACGTTCTGCTGCACTTGATGGACGACGTTGGGCAACTGTTGCTGCTGCGGAAGCGGCTCCTGGATTTCGCGGCCGGCTTTCCATGTTTTGGGGAGGAATGACGGTTTTTGCTGGACGTTTTTCTTATTGGCTTCCTTGAAGCCTGCCGCGATTACCGTGATTTTCACGGCGTCTTTCATGGAGTCGTCCATGACCGCGCCAAAAATGATGTTGGCGTTTTCATGCGCGGCTTTTTGAATGACCGAAGAGGCTTCGTGAACTTCATGGAGCGTGAGGCTGGAGCTTCCGGAAATGTTGATGAGAATACCCTGAGCGCCCTGGATGGAGTTGTCTTCGAGCAAGGGGCTGGAAATGGCGCGGTTGGCGGCGTCGATGGCGCGATTCGTTCCTGTCGCGATGGCCGTGCCCATAACCGCGTAGCCCTGACCGTGCATGATCGCTTTGACGTCGGCGAAGTCGCGGTTGATGATGCCGGGGACGGTGATGATATCTGAAATTCCCTGGACCGCTTGGCGGAGGATGTCGTCCGCGATGCGGAAAGCGTCGAAGAAACTGGTGCCGCGCTCGACGGTGTCCATTAGGCGCTCGTTGGGGATCACGATGACCGTGTCCACGGCGCCGATGAGCTCCTGCAAGGCTTGTTCGGCCTGGAGCATACGGCGCTTTCCTTCGAATGCGAAGGGTTTGGTCACGACCGCGACGCTCAATGCGCCGAGCTCGCTGGCGAGCGAAGCCACCACGGGCGCGGCGCCGCTGCCGGTGCCTCCGCCGAGGCCGGAGGTGATGAAAATCATGTCCGAGCCTTCGAGCGCTTCAATGATTTTGTCGGTGTCTTCGAGGGCGGCTTTGCGGCCGATTTCGGGGTTGGCTCCGGCGCCGAGTCCCTTGGTGAGTTTCGCGCCGAGCTGCAACTTCACGGGTGCCTGCGAAAGCTTGAGCGCCTGCAAGTCCGTATTCGCCGTGATGAACTCGACGCCCTCGACTTTGGCGCGGATCATGCGATTAATTGCATTGCATCCGCCCCCGCCCACACCGATGACTTTGATTTTCGCCGGCTGCAGCTCCTCGCTGAAGCTCATGCGAATTCCTGCGTCTTTCGTTGTCATACGTCCCTCAGCCTTCTCCAGATTCGCGGTGCTGCGCTCGGGCAGGCTCACGAGGCACCTGCGAACATGGACTTCAATTTGGACACCAAATTCCCGGCGCGCTGCGGCGCAGTCCGCCGCGATTTCGCACCGTACATCACTAAACCAACCACCGTTGCATATTCGGGCTGCGCTACCTGTTCCGGCAGATCAGCCAAACCCTTTGGCTCCGCGATACGGACGGGCAAATGGAAAGACTGTTCGGCCAGATCGACCAGGCCGTTGAGTCTCGCGCCGCCTCCGGCGAGGATGAAGCCGGCGGGGATTTGTCCGTCCAGCCCTGCGCGCTGCAGATCATCACGGATCAGCGCCAGCAATTCCATCGCGCGCGGCTCGATAATATCGGTCAACATGCGGGCAAAGATAGTGCGCGGGGGGCGGTCGCCCACGCTGGCAATTTCGATCGAAGAGTCTTCGTGGAGCAGCGAGGATGCAGCGCATCCGTGGCGGCGCTTGATTCTTTCGGCTTCGGGGATGGGCGTGCGCAGGCCGACGGCAAGATCGTTCGTGAAATGGTCGCCGCCTACGGGAACGGCGCTCGTATGGCGCACAACGCCACCGCCGAACACGATCAGCTCCGTGGTGCCGCCGCCGATATCGAGGAGGCAGCAGCCGAGGTCGCGCTCGTCCTGCGTCAGGCAAGATTCCGCGGAGGCCAGCGGCTCGAGGACCGTGTCGTTCACCAAAATGCCGGCGCGATTCGCGGCGGTCACCAAATTTTGCGTGGCGGCGATCGATGAGGTGACAAGATGAACGTTGGCTTCGAGGCGCTGGCCCACCATGCCGACGGCGTCGCGAATGCCATCCTGCGCATCGACCATAAATTCATGGGGGAGAACGTGCAGAACTTCGCGGTCTTCCGGAAGCGTGATGTTGCGCGCTGCATCGATGGCACGGCGCACATCATCGCGCTCGATATCCCGGGCGCGGTTACCGAGGGTTATGCCGCCGCGGCTGTTGACGCCGCGGACATGGCCGCCTGCCACGCCGAGCACCGCGGACTCAACCGGCACGTTGGCAACGCCTTCGGCTTCTTCGACGGCGCGGCGAATCGAACTCACGGTGGAGTCGAGATTGACGATGAGGCCTTTGCGCAAACCCTTGGACTCCGCCGCACCCAGCGCCAGAAACTTCACCTGTTCCTCGTCTACTTCCGCGATCAACGCGCAGGTCTTCGTGCTGCCGACGTCCAACCCTATAATGTAACGATCTTTTTTTGACAAGCCGCCGCCCCCGCCCTGGTCCGATTAATTCCCCGACCTCTAATTTCTCAGCTTCGCCGCGCTCGCGCTGCTATCCGAATTCACCACCACCTGCCGCGAATACTGCAAATCGATGGACTGCACGCGCCCGGCGTTTGCCTGCCACTGCGCAAAATTATCGATGAGCATGCGGTACTTGCCCGTAAAATCGCTGTTGCCAAAATGAACGGTCACGGCTTGCGAATCGGTTGCGGATGCCAAACCGGTCATGACCACGCGCAGATCTTTCGCATTCGAGAGATCAACTTCACTGACCCGGTCGGAGGAACCGGAGCGCACCAGGTCCGCGTCGCTCAGAAACTCCTGGTAGGTTTGCATGCGTTTCTCGCGCTCTTCACGCGGCATGCTGTCGGGAAGGCCGGTCACGATGGGGAAATGCAAATCCTCGCCTGCGGGGCGATCCAAAATCACGCCGTGTGCGTCGATTAAGGCAAGTTCTGCGCCGCTACGCAAGAATGCAACTGGAGTGCGTTCCGTCAGCTCGACATGGATGCGGTTTGGCAGGATGCGTTGAACGCTGGCAGATTCGACCCACGGGAGCTGCTCGAGCTGGCTGCGCCGTGCATCCAGCGGAATGCGAAGCACGCTGCGGTTGCGATCGCGCGCGAAAGGTTGAAGGACTGCCTCGCGGCCCACGATGTGATTTCCCGTGAGTTCGATCTGGTCGGGCTTGAGCAGCAGAACTTGCGGCGAATAGAGCAAAAAGCGTCCAGCCACCATGGCGAAGGTAATGCTCGCAGCGCCTGCGACAGTCCAGACCAGGACGCGACGATAGAACGGCCAGCTTCGCCCGCCAAATTTTTTGCGGCGAATTTCGAGAGGCTTCTGGCGGCGCAAATAGCGCGGTTCTTCGTCCGCGAGCAATTCCGGCCGGTAAGGCTCAGCGGCGGCGGCGGCAGTGCCTCGTTGTATGGCTTTCAACCGTTCCAAACCACCACCTCGTATTCGAGAATCACTCCGAAGGACTTTTCGACGCGTTCACGCACGCTGGCGATCAGGGCCAGCATGTCTTTCGCCGACGCTTTGCCGGCGTTCACAAAGAAATTGGCGTGGCGGTCACTGACGCGCGCGTCGCCCACGCTCGATCCCTTGAGTCCCAGCTCATCGATCATGCATCCGGCGGAGGCGCCTGGCGGGTTTTTGAAGATGCAACCGGCGCTTTTCTGCCCAAGCGGCTGGCTTGCGCGCCGTTTCTCGTTGCAGATACGAATCCCTTTTAGAATTTCGCGATACGGTTTGGAGGGTAATTCCAGCTTCACTGCGAGCATCATATCATCAGGCGCGAAAGATGTGTGCCGGTATTCGAAAGAAATTTGATCGCCCTCGAGAATTTCGAGCTTACGCCCGGCGGCCCGGTAAAGCTTCACTTCGCGGACGTAACTGCCGATTTGCATGCCGTAGGCGCCGGCATTCATGCGAAGAGCGCCCCCGACAGTCCCGGGCACTCCAATGAGGCCTTCCATGCCGCCCAAGTCGTTTTTCGCGCAGAAAGTTACGGTGCGGCCCAGGTCGGCCGCCGCGTCAACCTGCGCAAAATTGCCTTCTAGGACGATGTCTGGCTCGGGAGAAACGAGTTGCAATACGACCCAGGGGAGCTCGCCGTCGCCGACCAGGAGGTTTGAGCCGCCTCCGAGAAACTTGTGCGGAACGCCGTGGGCGTCGAGGAGGTTCAATAACTCCGGAATCGACTCGTGCTTCGCGATACGGAGCAAATCGGTTGTGCCCCCGATGCCAAGGGAAGTGAGTTCGGCCAGGGAACTCCCTGGCTTCCACTGGACACCCAGTTCGGGCAGCGCTGCGACGATTTTTGGATCTTCAACGCGCATGGTGCGTGGGATGCTCCGTCCCTAACAGGACCATCAGTTCGTTGCTTGCCCGGCTGACGTTTCCGGCGCCGATGGTCATAATCGCGTCGCCTGGCCGCGCTTCTCGCAAAAGGAACTCAATCCCCGCCTGCATCGAGCGAAAGTAATGAACGTTTTTGTGGCCGGCTTCGCGAATGGCGTTGGCCAGGGCTTCGCTGGTGATGCCAGGAATCGGGGCTTCGCTCGCGGCGTAGATGTCCAGCATCACCAACACATCGGCCTGATTGAAAGCCCGGCAGAATTCGTCCCAGAGATGTTGGGTACGAGTAAAGCGGTGGGGCTGGAAGAGCACCAGGATGCGGTTGAACTTGCAACCGCGGGCGGCCTCGAGCGTGGCAAGAATTTCCGCCGGATGATGGCCGTAGTCGTCAATCACCGTGATGTCGTTCACCACGCCCTTGATGTCGAAGCGGCGGCCGACGCCAGCAAATTTCGCCAAGCCTTCGCGGATCAAATCGCTCGGAACGTTTAGGTATAGGGCGACGGCTGCTGCGGCGGCCGCGTTTCGAACGTTGTGCATGCCCGGAGGGTGCGACAGCCGGAATACACCCAGGTCTTCGCCTTTGAAGGTGAGGCGGAACTCGCTGCTAAATCCTTCCAGCTTCACATTGCTGATGACCAAGTCCGCCTGACTGGAAGTGCCATACGTGATGATCGGGCGCTTTACATCTGGAAGAATGGCTTGCACGTTGGGTTCGTCCAGGCAAAGAATCGCGGCGCCGTAAAATGGCACGCGGTTCACGAACTGAACAAACGCGTTCTGAATGTCCGCGAGCGAGCTGTATTGATCGAGGTGTTCTCGATCGATGGTGGTGACGACGGCCACGACCGGCGCGAGCATCAGGAAGCTGCGGTCGCTCTCGTCTGCTTCCACGACGAAATACTCGCCTTTGCCAAGCCGCGCCGTCGTGCCGGCCTGATTCACGCGGCCGCCAACTACGAAGGTCGGGTCCAGATGCGCGGCGGCCAGTACGGACGCCACCATAGAAGTTGTGGTCGTCTTTCCATGAGCTCCGGCTACGGCGATGCCGTATTTCAGGCGCATTAGCTCCGCGAGCATCTCCGCCCGGGGAATTAAGGGAATTTTTCGCTTATGCGCTTCGACGACTTCGGGATTGTCCTGCTTGATCGCCGAGGAAATGACCACCACGTGCGCACCCTCGACGTTGATCGCTTTGTGACCCTCGTGGATCGTCGCGCCGAGATTTTGCAGGCGCTCGGTGATGTTTGAGGGCTTGGTGTCAGATCCCGAAACGGAATAGCCGAGTGTGAGCAGCACTTCGGCGATGCCGCTCATACCGATACCGCCGATGCCGACCAGGTGAATGCGCTGAAAATTGCGAAAAGAGACCATCATGGGATTGCCCTCTGGCCACTTCCTTGCACGTTCGCGGCCTCTTCTATCAGATTCACGATGTCCCGCGTAGCGTTGAGATGGGCGAGCGACCGCGCTGCGTTCGATTGTTTTTCAATCTGTTCTGGATGGCCGATGAGGGAGAAGATTTCGCTCGTCAGGCGTTCCGCAGTCAGTTCTTTTTCGGTGATCAGCCGGCCTGCACCTGCACGCTGCATCTCTTGCGCGTTGCGCAACTGGTGGCTATCGGTAGCGGCTCCGAAAGGAATAAAGATGGCAGCGCGGCCCGCGGCTGCGATTTCCGCCGCGGTGATGGCTCCTGCTCGGCAAACAATCACATCTGCCCAGGCAAAGCGCTCCGCCATGTTCGTAAGGAAGGGCGCAATCTCCGCGTTAATTTCGCGCCGCGCGTAGGCGGTGCGCACCGCATTGTAATCGCGTTCGCCGGTCTGATGCACGATGCACAGCTCATTTTTTCGCGCGGCTAGCCGGTCCATGGCATCGACAAAAGCGCGGTTGATGGGCAGCGCGCCCTGGCTTCCACCGGTGATGAGCAAGCGGAATGGCTTCTGCGGCGCTCGATTCGCAATTGAGAAAAACTCCGGCCGCACCGGACAGCCTGTAACGACGGCCTTTTTTCCCCAGGCCTGGGCAGAAATTTCATAGCCTGTGGCGATTCGCTTGGACAGCTTGGCGAGTAGTTTGTTGGTCAAACCCGGCTCCGCATTTGGCTCGAAAATCACATTGGGAACGCCGCCGAGCCACGTCGCCAAGAGCATCGGTCCCGCAGCGTAGCCACCTACGCCAAACGCCGCGATTGGCTTGTGCTTTCGCGAGACGCGCAGGGCGTCACCCATCGCCGGAGCGAGCATGGCGAGATTTCTCAGCAACGTCGCGCCGCCCTTTCCTTTCAAGCCGGCGACGCGCAACGTCTCCAGGGGCAGCCCGGCTTGAGGCACCAGCTTCATTTCGATTCCGCGCTCTGTCCCTACCAGCACGACTTCTCTTTCTTTGCCGCGCGCCAGCCACTCTTGCGCTATGGCCAGTGCCGGGAAAACGTGGCCGCCCGTGCCGCCGCCCGCAATCAGGAGCTTCATGGCTGCAACCTTGGCGGACGGGCACGGCATGCTGTGCCTCCACAAAGGCAATTCGGATGTCGCGTCATGTTTCGGTGGCTTGCTGGCTGATGTTCAGCAGCACTCCCGTGGCCAGCAGCATCACCAGCAAACTTGAACCGCCATAACTCACGAACGGCAGTGGAATGCCCTTCGTCGGCACCATGCCCAGTACCACGGCAAAATTAATCAGCGCCTGGCTGAGTACCAGCGCGGTGATCCCGAGCGCCAGAAGCCGGCCGAATCCATCGGGAGCGGCGAACGTGGCGCGCAGCCCTCTCCAGGCATAAACCACGAACAGCGCAATTACCAGCATCGCCCCGATGTAACCGAGCTCTTCGCAGATGACCGCGTATATGAAATCCGTGTGCGCTTCCGGCAAGTAAAAAAGCTTTTGTTTGCTTTCCATCAACCCCACGCCGCTGAATCCGCCCGAACCTACAGCTATGAGCGATTGCATCAATTGAAAGCCCGAGCCCTGCGGATCCGAGTCCGGATGAAGGAAGGAGCTCATGCGCGCATTGCGATAGGAAACACGCGTGATCAGCAAATAAAGCGTGGGCATGGCGACTGCGGCTGCTGTCGCAAGCCATTTCCAGGACAAGCCCGCGGCAAAAAGAATCGCTGCTGCTACCAGGACGATGTCCAAGGCGGTGCCCAAGTCGGGTTGCGCCAAAATCAAGCACACGTAAATCAACACGGGAGCGGCGGCAGGAAGAATCGTTTGGAGAAAATCCTCTTTGTTGAACTCCATGGCCGCTTTGCTGCGCCGCTTTTGATCGAGAAACCACGCGAGGTAGAGGATCACCGCGAGCTTCGCCAATTCCGACGGCTGAATGCCCAATGGTCCATAGCGAATCCAGCGATGCGTGGCGTGTGCCTTGTCGAGAAAGAAAGTTCCGACCAGCAGGAGCAGCACCACGCAAACGGTCGTATAGACCACAGCGGGCTCGCGCAAACGCCGGTAATCCGTACGCATCAACGCGAACATTCCAAGCAGGCCAAGAACCAACCATGCGGCCTGGCGCACGAGAAAATAGTACCCGTGGCCGAATTCTTTTTCCGCCGTGACGGCCGATGCGCTGAAGATCATCACCGCTCCGAACAGGCAAAGAGCCACCGTCACACCAAATAGCCAGCGGTCGGTTTCAAGACGTCTTGGCACTTTCAATCACCTTTTTTCAGAACTTGCACCAGTGGTTTGCTTTTCAAGCTGCCTCACTAAATCCTTGAAAACGCGTCCCCGCTGTTCATAATTTTGGAACTGGTCGAAGCTGGCGCAAGCGGGCGCGAGCAGAACCACGTCGCCGCGCTGCGCAGCGTGCGAAGCGGTCTCGACGGCACGATCGAGAGTTTCCGCCCGTTCGAGCGCCACGCTTCCGGCAATCTGCTTTTCGATTTTCTCCGCTGCCGCGCCGATCAGCAGCGCGAGAATCGCTTTTTCGCGCAACGGCTCTTGCAGCGCGGTGTAGTCGCTTCCTTTGTCTTTTCCGCCGAGGATCACCAGGATGCGTCCGGGAAATGCGTTGAGCGCCTTGAGCGTGGCATCGACGTTGGTCGCCTTCGAGTCGTTGTAGTAGCGCACGCCTCCGATTTCGGCGACGAACTCCAGGCGGTGCTCGACACCCGCGAACGATCTCACGCCTTTCCTAATCGCCGCAGCGGGCGCATCCGCGAGGCGCGTTGCAGCGGCCGCAGCCAGCACATTTTCCAAGTTGTGCGCGCCGGCGAGTGGAACGTCTTCCAGCTTAAGAAGGACCTCTTCGCTGCCATTTTGCCGGAAGACAATCTCTTCATCGCGAACGTAGGCGCCCCGCGCGACTCGCTGTTTCCTGCTGAACCAGTACACGCGCGGAAGCGATGGAGCGTAAGGCGCCGTTGCCGCATCATCCGCGTTCACAATTGCGATATCCTCGCCAATTTGATTCTCGAACAAGCGAGCTTTCGCGGCTCCATACGCTTCCAAGGTGTGATGGCGGTCGAGATGGTCCGGCGTCAGATTCAGAAACACTCCGATGTTTGGCCGAAACGTATCGATGAGTTCAAGTTGAAAGCTGCTAAGTTCGGCCACGGTCCAAGTTCCGTCCTGCATCGCGTCGACGCATCCGATAAGCGGCGTGCCAATATTTCCCGCGAGAATGGTCTGTATTCCAGCCATCTTCAAAATATGCTCGACTAGCGATGTCGTGGTCGTCTTGCCATTCGAACCGGTGATTCCGATTAACCGGCCTTTCATGAACCGGTAGGCCAGCTCAATTTCACTCCAAATCGTGATGCCCTTCGCGCGCGCGGCCTGCAAATGCGCTTCATCGGCGGGCACGCCAGGGCTTGAGATAATCAAGTCTTGATCGAGGAACGTTTTCTCCCGATGGCCGCCGAGTTCGAGAGTCACACCCGCGTCTCTCAGTTTTGCGATCGCGTCTCCAACCTCGTTTTCGGTACGCGAATCTGTCGCGGTCACTTGCGCCCCTCGTGCCGCGCAAAAAAGTGCGGTGGCCACGCCCGTCCGCGCCAGCCCCACGGCCAGCACGCGCTTCCCTCGCAATTCGAATTCTCCAGGCATCGTTCTCTTTCCTGCTCGACCTGCCTCAAGCTTTCTCCTACCTCAACTTCAGCGTCGTCAGCGCAAACAATGCAAAGACAAGCGCCGCAATCCAAAAACGCACGATGACCTTTGATTCGCTCCAGCCCAGCAGTTCAAAATGATGATGGATCGGCGCCATGCGGAAAATGCGTTTCCCGCGCAACTTGAAGGAGCCGACCTGCAAGATCACCGAAAGCGCTTCGATGACGAAAATTCCGCCGACAAAAAACAAAAGAATCTCTTGCTTGATAATGACCGCCACGGTGCCGAGTGTGCCACCGAGGGAGAGCGACCCCACATCGCCCATGAAAATCTCGGCGGGATGCGCGTTGTACCACAGGAATCCGAGCGAAGCTCCCACGAGCGCTCCGCAAAAAACGGTGAGTTCGCCCACGCGCGGGATGTACTGAATCTCGAGATACGTGGCCCAGCGCGAATTGCTGCTGACATACGTGAGCACCGTGAGCGCCCCCGCGGCGATGACGGTGCAGCCGATCGCTAAACCATCGAGGCCGTCCGTCAGATTCACGGCGTTCGAAGAGCCTACGATGACCAGGCAAACGAAAACCAGAAATGGAAGAAAAGCCAGCGGCCACAGGTGCGGCGAATTCATCAGCGAATGGATGACCAAGTCGGGCCGTAAACGCTTGAGAAATGGGATAATCAACTGCGTCGAATACGCGTAGTGCGTGACGAGAACGAGCAGCGAAATTCCGACGACCAGACTTACCAGCACCTGAAAATAAATCTTCTTCTTGGCGGTGAGCCCCAGATTTCTTTGCTTCGCAACCTTCGCATAATCGTCAATGAAACCGATGGCCGCAAAACCTATCAGCGCAAAAAGTGAAAGCAAAATAAAAGGATTGGTCAAATCCGCCCAAAGCAGCGTGGGCACGGCCGTCGACAAGACGATGAGCACACCGCCCATCGTCGGCGTGCCCGCTTTTTTCTGGTGCTGTTGCGGGCCCTCTTCGCGGATGTACTGTCCAATCTGCAGCTCGCGCAGGCGGCGGATTAGCCAAGGGCCAAAGACGAGGCCGAGAAACATGGCCGTCAAGCTTGCATAGACAGTTCGAACCGTGATGTATCGAAAGACGTTTAGAGGGCTGAAGTAAGGCTGCAAAACGTGATAGAGGAGGTAGTAGAGCATCTCAGTGCCGAACCTCCTGCCGCGGAAACTCGCCGGGAGCGGCGTAACGCGTCAGCAATGCCTCGACGATGCGTTCCATCTTCACTCCTCGTGATCCTTTCACCAGCAATACGTCGCCCGCCGTTAGAAATTCCTCCAAAAATTTTGCGGCTTCTTCTGACGAAGAAAAAAACCTGGTTTGCGCGCGCGGGATTCCCGCGGACACTGCGCCTTCCACGATTTGCTGCGCATCGCCTTCGACCCCGATGACCCAATCAACCTTGCCTGTCTTCGCCGTGAATATCCCCGCCTCGCGATGCAGCCCGGGCGAGGCTGCGCCGAGCTCCCGCATTTCGCCCGCCGCTACGATGCGCCGCTGAAAATTCGGCGTCGCCGCCAGCGCTGCCACCATGGCGTGCAGCGCAGCAGGGCTTGAGTTGTAGCTGTCGTTGATCAGCGCCGCACCATTCGAGAATCGGAGCAATTCGCCGCGCATCGCGGGCACTCGCAGCGTACGAAAAACATTTTGTGCTTCCGCAGCGCCGATGTTCCAGACGCTGGCCCCCGCGAGCGCAGCGAGCGCATTATAAATCGCGTGCCGGCCGGGCACGGGAAGCTCCAACCGCACGCGGCCTTCCGGACTCACATAATCAAACGCCGAGCCCAGTGCGCCACGGTCTTCGATCCCCTCTGCAGAAAAAAATGCGGGCGCATCGATTCCATACGTCAGCACACGCCCCGGCGCAAACGCGCCAAAAGCCACAACGCGAGGATCGTCTGCATTCAGCACGGCTGTCGACTCCCGCCCATTCAATCCCTCGATCAACTCGCGCTTGGCCAGTGCAATCTCATCGACTGAAGCGAAAAATTCCAAATGAGCGGGCGCGACGCGGGTCACTACTCCCACGTCGGGCCGCGCAATCGCCGCGAGCCGGGCCAACTCGCCGCGCCGCGACATGCCCATCTCAAGTACGGCCGCTTGATGCGTCTCGTCCAAACGAAACAGCGTCAGCGGCAATCCGTACTCGTTATTAAAATTTCCTTCTGATTTCAGGACCCGCAGCTTCGCGCCCAGCAATGCCGCCAGGATCTCTTTCGTGGTGGTCTTACCCACGGAGCCTGTGACGCCTGCAATTTTCCCGCCCCAGGCTTCACGCACCGCACGAGCGAGCAGTTTGAGCGCTTCGAAAGTGTCCGCCACGATAATGCACCGGTTTCGGACACCCTCGGCGTACCGGCTGGCCTGCTGCTGCCCCACGACTGCGGCGAGCGCTCCGCGCCCCAGCGCGCCCTCCACGTAATCGTGTCCATCATGACGCGGTCCGTGGACGGCAACGAACAGTTCTCCGGCACGTACCGTGCGAGAATCAATCGAGACGCCGGCCACCCGGGCCACGGAGTCGAGTCCTGACCCCGCCTGGACACCCAAAGCGCCAGCCACTTGTGCAATCGTCCACCGCATAAATGCCTCAAGGGGTTTGCTTTACGCAGATACCCCGCGCATCGATTTGTCTTCACCGTATTTTGAGGGCTCCTCCTTTCGCGAGTTAACTACCGGCTCGCGCGCCCTCACCACGCCTTCTAGACAAGCGCGCTACGTGCCAAACCCTGAGCCGTTTCCCGGTTTACCTGTCCCGGTTTCGGCCTTCTTCTCGCCATATCCTCGCTCGTGCAATGCGTGCCGCGCCATGTCGCGGTCGTCAAATTCAAGCGTTTTATCCGAGAGAATTTGATAATTCTCATGGCCTTTGCCCGCAAGCAGCACAATGTCGCCCGCGCGTGCTTCGTCCATCGCCAGTCCGATTGCTTTTTCGCGATCGGGTTCGATCAAGTACTTCCCGGCTGTTTTTTGAAGCCCCACGATAATGTCGCTGATAATTTTCAGCGGATCCTCGTGCCGCGGATTGTCGCTCGATAGAATCGTCAAGTCGCTCAGCCGCCCGGTCACTTCCCCCATCACCGGACGCTTGGTTCTGTCTTTTCCGCCGCCACACCCGAAGAGCGTGATGATCCGGCCCTTGGGATTGAGCTCGCTCGCGGTACGAATCAGATTCTCGAGCGCGTCGTCCGTGTGCGCGTAATCGACCACCACGAAGAACGGCTGGCCCAGGTCGATTCGCTGGAAGCGTCCGGAAACACTCTCGAGATTGCGTATCCCCGCTTCGATGATCTCCGTCGAAAGTCCCAGCGCCTGCGCAGCGCCAATCGCCGCGAGAATGTTATAGACATTGATGCGTCCGACCAAAGGCGAAGCGACTTGCACTTTTCCGCCAGGCGTGTGCGCTGTGAAAGCCAAGCCGTTGAACGACAATTGGAATTTCTTCGTCGTGATGTCCGCATCGGATTCGAGGCCGTACGTAACGGTTTTCTTGGCCAGACCGGCCAAACGCCTGCCAAATTCGTCATCCGTGTTAATTACCGCGACGTCCGGCGCGCCGGCACCGGTGCCTTCGAACAGCCTCTTCTTGGCCGCAAAGTAGTCTTCGAACGTTTTGTGATAGTCCATGTGTTCGCGCGTCAGGTTCGTGAAGACCGCGGCAACGAAATGGCAGCCCCACAAGCGGTCCATCGCCAGCGAGTGCGAGCTCGCTTCAAGCACGCCGAACTGCCCGCCAGCATCGCGAATTTCCGCCAAAAAGCCTTGCAGGTCCACTGATTCTGGCGTGGTGTTTGGCGCAGGATATTCGCCGAGGGGCGTGTGATAGGCGATCGTCCCGAAAAGACCGGTCTTCGCACCGGAAGTCCTCACGATCGCGTCGATCAACGAAGTCGTCGTGGTTTTCCCGTTCGTGCCGGTCACCGCAACAAGCTGCAGCGCCTCCGCCGGATGCCCGAAAAAGTTCGCCGCGGTAACCGCCAGCGCCTTGCGCGCTTCGGGCACTTGAATCCACGCCACGCTGGACGGAATGGCTGAGGGCGCGGCGTCTTCGCTAACAATTGCCGCCGCGCCTCGCGAAACCGCGTCGCGAATAAACGCGTTCCCATCCGCCTTTGCACCGTGCAGCGCAAAAAAGAGCGCGCGAGGCTGCACCTTCCTTGAATCGCAAGTGACTTGGCGGATTTCCAGCTCCTCGGCAGACGGAGAAACGCCCGTTTCCGTCCCTTGGAGTAAATCGCGTAGTTTCATGCTTCGAGGTGAGAGGCGCGGCGTCGATGAATCCTTGCGGTCTTCATCGACGTGGTTCGTTTTCGAGTTGCGTGCTTCTTCTTCGATGGGACTTAATCCAGTTCTCATCCTAATTCCTGTTTCCCAAACGCGGCTTCGATTTCTTCTCGAGCGGTGTCCCGAAGCGCACGGTGATTTTCGCACCGCGTCTCACTTTCGCTCCCGCAGCCGGCGATTGATCCATGGCAAGATTGCTGCCAACCAAAACAGGATCGAGCCCCAGCCTCAGCGAAATATCCGTTACCTCGCGCATCGTCTTTCCGTTGAAGTCCGGCAGTTCGATTTCACCTCCCTGGTCGACTGCCACGGTCAAAGGTAGCTTCTTGCTATCCGTTTGCCCCTGCCCATCGGCTCTGGTTGTCTGCGATGCGGCGGGTGCCGGATCGGGCTGTCCAGAAAAATCGACGGACGAAAGATCTTCCAGCCTGCCCCCATCTTCCTTTGCTTGCTTGCTATACGCGGCCTGGATCAGTTTGGGATTAAGCGGAACATCGCGCGCCACATCGAGATAAGTCAGGATCTCTTCGGCGATGCGTTTGAACACTGGTGCGGCCACTTCTCCTCCCTCGTGCAGTCCAATGGGAGAATCCAGCGACACAAGAATGGTCACAGCCGGATTGTTGATGGGCGCAAAACCCGTGAAGGAAGCAATGTATTGCGTCCGCGAATAGCGTCCTGTCGTTGGGTCGATTTTTTGCGCCGTACCCGTTTTGCCGGCAGAGGTCCAACCGTCGAGATGCGCCTTTGGGCCCGTCCCATTGAGCACCACTCCTTCCATTAGCCGGCGCAAGGTAGCTGCTGTGTCAGGACGAATCACGCGCCTCGGCTCCGTGGGCGCCAGCACACCCTCAGCAGGCAGCACGCGATCGTCTCGTTCCAATTCCGCCACGACGTGCGGCCTGTAAAGCAGACCGCCATTCGCGATCGCCGAGACTGCGGTGATCAGCTGTATGGGCGTGACTCCAATTTCTTGCCCCATCGAAATCGAACCAATCGAGAACGAACCCCAATCATCCAGAGGCCGCAGCAAGCCTTTGCTCTCTCCCGGCAAATCGACACCCGTGGGTGTGCCAAATCCGAAAGCACGGATGTAGTCGTAGAATCTCGGCGCTTGCAGCCGCAGTGCAATCTTGATGGCGCCCACGTCGCTGGATTCCGCCAGGATTTGTGAGACGTTCAACAGGCCAAACGGCTTGTGGTCATGAATCCGGTGACCTGCCACGAGCACGCTGCCGTTCTCGCAATCGAAAACTTCGTCGGGACGGGTGATTCCCTCGTTGAAAGCCGCCGCGAGCGTAACCAGTTTGAATGTCGAGCCCGGCTCGTAAAGCGCGCTCACCGCGCGATCCATGCGCGCTTCCGCGGGCGCTTCGCTGGCCTTGTTGGGATTAAACGTGGGCCAGTTCGCCAGCGCCAGAATTTCGCCGTTGTTCGGATTCATGACGATGGCGCTCCCGGCAATCGCGTGCGTCTGAGCGATCGCTGCGTTCAGCTCGCGCTCGGTGAGGTATTGAATTTTCTCGTCCAGCGTCAGCACGACGTCCGCGCCGTTGTTCAGCTTGGCTTGGCTGCCGTCAAACCAGCGCCGCCTGGCGTCCTCCATCACCACGATTTTTTCGCTCTGCCCTCGAATCTCGTTGTCCAGCTCGTGCTCGATCCCTCCAAGTCCTTTTTCGTCCATATCGACGAAGCCCAGCACATGCGCCGCAAGGTCGTGTTTCGGATAGAACCGCTTGTTTTCTTTTTGGAGGTAGATGCCCTTCAGATTCAACGCCGTAATCGCTTCCGCTTTCTCGGGTGGCAGCTTCCGGGAAATCCAAACAAATGACCGCGAGGATTCAAAGCGCGCTTCGAGCACCGCCTGTGGAACATCGACGACACCTGAGAGCAGTTGCGCCGCAAGATGTTCGTCGGCAATTTCCGAGGGCACTCCGAACGCGGAATCCACAGGAATGCTCATGGCCAGCGGCCGTTTATTCCTGTCGTAGATCGCGCCGCGTTCCGGGGTTATTTCGACGGTGCGCTGTTGCTGTCGCATTGCACGCGCCAGATAGTCGCCATGGAGGAAGAGTTGCAGGTAAGTCAGCCTCCCAAAAACCGCGGCCATCCACAAGAACGCCACGCCGGCGATGATGAGCAAACGGACGTGGACGCGGTCTTGTTGCATGGCGAATTCAGGTCGGCAAACGCTCCGGTTGGAAGCTCAAACTAACGGGAAATTTTTTGTTTGGGAACGCAACGCCAGCCGGCGGGTTCACGGCGTGCGGTTCGGGCGGACATACCGCGCCGCAGCCACTTCCGCGCCGTCCGGTTCGTCGTACTCTTGCACCTGCGACGGCAACGGTTCGGTCAGGCCGAGACGGCGGCGCGCGATCACGTCGATGCGCATCGGATCGCGCAACCCCGCAATTTCCAGTTTCAATTCCGAATTCAAAGACGCGGCCTTCACCTGCTGGCTTTTCAGATCTTCCAGCTGAAAACTCAAATCGATACAGCGAAAGTGCTGAAAAATGTAAAGCATGAAAAACGCCGCCACGATGCTGCCTAGCGCGACGGTCCGCCACAGGCTTCGCATCCTGGCCGGCTCCACGTTGCGCACCAGCCGCGAGTTATCAATTCGCTTGACGGTATGAAACTCCGCCATTCCTGTTTTTCTTCTCTTGCTCCTCATGACTACACTCTTTCTGCACACCGCAGTTTCGCGCTTCGCGAACGCGGGTTGGCCGCCTTCTCTTCTTCGGTCGGCTGGATCACGTGCCGGGTGAGCACTTCGAGCGCGCCCTCACGCTCTCCCTCTTGAAACGCGTGCTTCACCTTGCGGTCTTCGCCCGAGTGGTAGCTCAGCACCACCCAGCGCCCGCCGGAATTCAATGTGTCAGGGGTCCGTGTTAGAAACTGCCCGAGTTCCTCCATCTCTCGATTCACCGCTATCCGCAGCGCCAGAAACGTTTTTGTTGCGGGATGCAGTCTCTGCCTTCCCCAGTGCTTACGGACCCCTGCCACAACCGTTGCCAGGTGCGCGGTGTCTCTTATAGGCCGCGCTCGTACGATCGCCCTGGCGATCCTTCTGGAATCGTGCTCATCCGCCTCGCGGTAGAGCAAATCGGCCATCTCTCTCTCCGGCCATCGATTCACAATGTCCTCTGCCGTAACATCGTCTTCGCCGCTCATCCTCATGTCCAACGGACCCGCCTCGCGAAACGAAAACCCCCGCGCTGCCTGATCCAACTGCATGCTAGAAACTCCCAAGTCGGCCAAGACCCCGTCCACCTTCGGAATCCCCAACTCTTGTACGGCCTCCGCAATCCTCGAGAACGGCGATTGCACCACCGTCACTTTCGCCCCAAAGATCTTCAGCCGCGCCCCCGCCAGCTCTAACGCCTGTGCGTCCCGGTCCAGACTGATCAGCCTGCCAGAGGTCAGCCTCTCGGCGATCGCTTCCGAGTGCCCGCCGGCTCCCAGTGTGGCGTCTACGTACGTTCCTTCCGGCCTGATGCCCAGCCATTCCAGCACCTCTTCCAACATCACCGGCGTATGCGCTGCAGTCACTTCTTTTGCGCCCCAGCACTTTCGCCCCGCGCACTCCCGAATTTCTTTGCTTCGTTATTTCTTTACTTCCGTACTTCCTCAAATCCCCAGCGCCGTGTCATCCGCGGCCGTGTACGGCTCATTTTTCAACTTATCGAGCACCCGCGTATGGTTCATCACTTCCAAATAATTCAGCGCCCCGAACACGTCCACTTCTGCTATCGTTTGCGCGGCCTCGCGCAGCACCGCCGGTAACAGCACCCTTCCCTGCCCATCCAATTCCGCATGCTGCCCAAAATAGCTTGTTCTCAAGAGAAACTTCTGCTTCGCCACATGCGTGCTCGGCAATTGCGCCAGCTTGTCCTCGATTTCCGACCACACCTTCATCGGGTAAATTCTTGCCGTTTCGCCCGTCGTACTTGTGATATAAAACTGGTTGCCGTATTCCTTGAGTTCGTCCAGAAACACTGAGGGAATCTTGAGACGCCCCTTCTCGTCGACTTTCGCCGGACAGTTTCCCCTCAGCTT
Source organism: uncultured Acidobacteriota bacterium (assembly GCA_963718945.1). Taxonomy (GTDB): domain Bacteria; phylum Acidobacteriota; class Terriglobia; order Acidiferrales; family UBA7541; genus Acidiferrum. The sequence goes on from CAVRAJ010000013.1 coordinate 94,364, forward strand.
CATAACCCCTGCTCAAAAGCTTGTTTTGGATGCCCAGAAAGCCCACGTTCACGATTGCCCTCGAGAACGCCTCAACTGCCCCGGGTAGACTCTACTATACTCTACTGCTAACCACTCTTCCCCACTTCTCGCCACATAATAGGGTGCTTTCGGGCATTGTCAAGAGAAAACGTACCCTTCCTTGAAAAAATTGTGCTTTAGATCCACTTTGCAAAACTCAAATTTTGTCTACTACAGGTTGTGGTTTTAGCCGCAGCGCATCTCCACCCTTCGTAGGTCAACTCCGGCTCAGTCACCCCCATCCATTTCTCGCTGGATCCTTCCTTCCGTTTCGGGTTTGTGATACATTGTGGATGCTTTGAATTTTGATTCTCGTCTCGTACTAGGAGCCCCTCACCATGGAATGGACCACCCCGCAGCACGAAGAGATCGACCTGAATTGCGAAATTAGCTCGTACGCCAACGCCGAGTTGTAGTCTCTTGACCGCGCCCAGCGGTCAACTGCAGACGTGCCGGAATGCGCGTTAAAATCCTCGGCTCCGCAGCCGGGGGCGGCTTCCCCCAATGGAATTGCGCATGTGCTCAGTGCATGGGTGTGCGTTCTGGCACTCTTAAAGCCGCACCTCGAACGCAGACGCAAGCCGCGATTTCAGCCGACGGTGGCCGATGGTTCCTCCTTAACGCCTCCCCCGATCTTCGGCAGCAAATCCTCTCTGCGGCTGATTTTGTCCCGCCCGCAGGTTCACGAAATTCCCCAATCAACACCGTTTTGCTAACCAGCGCGGACGTGGATGCTGTTATGGGCCTCCTTCATCTGCGGGAATTCCAGCCTCTGCAGATTTTTTCGACCGTTGCCGTTCGCCGCATACTCACCGAAGAAAATAGCCTCTTCCACGCGCTGGGCAGATCGAATCCGCCTGTTCGGTGGGAAACGCTGCCGCTCGATCGGCTCGTGCCGCTCGTTCTGGCATCGCCTGCGGACAAGAAGAGTGGCCTCTACTGTAAAGCCGTGCCGCTCGGCGGAAACTTTCCCGATTACGTAAGCGACTCGTTGCTTTCCACCCTTGCTCCGGAAGAAGCCGTCATCGGCCTTAGTTTGGTCTCGAAGGAAAAGAGGCTCTTCTACGCTCCCAACCTTCCCGGGACAGGAGATCGTTGGTTGCGCACTGTGGAAGAAAGCGATCTAGCGATTCTTGACGGCACTTTCTGGAAAGACGACGAATTGAACTCCATCCGAAGAGGAAGCAAGTCCGCCCGGCAAATGGGGCATTTGCCTCTATGGGGCGACCGCGGTCTACTGCGCCAGCCATTCCGGGCATCCAAAACACGGCGCGTCCTTATCCATATCAACAACACCAATCCCATCTTGAATGACGAGAGTCCCGAATCCCGCATCGTCCGTAAAGCCGGCTGGGAAATCGCCTATGATGGAATGGAACTAGCCGTATGAACCAGGCCCAAGCCATCGACGCACCGCTGCATTCCGAAGCCAGCTTCATCGCGGGATTTTATGCCATTGGCGAAGAGCGCTATCACCACAAACATCCATTTCACACCTTGATGCATGAAGGAAAGCTTACGCGGGGCCAACTACAAGCCTGGGCTTTGAACCGCTACTACTACCAAAGCCGCATCCCCATCAAGGATGCCGCCATTCTTGCACGCAGTGAAGACCCCGCCTTCCGCGTTGCCTGGCGCAAGCGCATCCTGGACCACGATGGCGATGGTGTGAAACCCGGCGGCATCGAGAAGTGGCTGCGGCTTGTCGAAGCCACTGGCCTTTCCCGCGGGCAGGCGCTCCGCGAGGAAGGAATTCTTCCTGCCACGCGCTACGCGGTCCAGGCTTATATCGACTTCGTTTCCACGCGCTCGCATCTCGAAGCCGTGGCTTCCTCGCTCACTGAACTTTTTTCGAAGAAACTCATCACGCTGCGCATGGATCGTTTGCGCCAGCACTATCCCTGGCTCTCGAGCGGACTCGACTATTTCACTGGACGCCTCACGCAAGCTCCCGAAGACGCCGAATTCGCGCTCGCCTGGGTCGTCAAACACGCCACAACGCGTGAACAACAAGACAAAGCGCACGCCGCTCTCCGCGCTAAATGCGACATCCTCTGGGCCCAGCTAGACGCCCTCTATTTTTCCTACGTTCAACCCGGATGGTCCCCGCCCGGCGCCTTTCGCCCAATAGCGGAGGCGGTGGCCCGATGAGCATTGAACTTGATCGCCGTCCGCGCTTGGCCCCCGGATGCCGCATGAACGAAAAAACTCAGCAGCCGCGCACATTACTGATGCCAGAGCGCGCCTTGCGCCTGAATGGTCCCAGCCTCGAAATCGTCGAGCGCTGCGACGGCAAGCGCACCACCCAGCAAATCATCACCGAGTTGCAGCAAATCTATTCCAAAGCCGATCCCGCCAAAGTCGAACAAGACATTCTCGGCTACCTAGCGCTTCTACAAAAAGAGCGCGCTCTAGACTTTGAGCCATAGTTCATGGAGTGCGGGAGCTCTGCTCCCGCTTTTTCGCAACTAGTGCCACACATCAATGACATCTCCTATCGCCAACCCGCTAGCCCTGATCGCCGAACTAACGCACCGCTGTCCGCTGCACTGCGTCTACTGCTCGAATCCACTTGAACTCGAAGCCCGTAATCTCGAACTCTCCACCGAAGACTGGTCCCGCGTCTTCCGTGAAGCCGCCGCGCTCGGCGTTCTGCAAGCCGATTTCACCGGCGGAGAGCCCCTTACTCGCCCCGACATTCTCGACCTCATCCGCGCGGCGCGCACAGCCGGCCTCTACGTAAATCTCATAACATCCGGCCTTCCTCTCGACGAATCCCGCCTCGAGGCCCTCGTCCAAGCCGGTCTCGATCATTTTCAACTCAGCTTTCAGGGCGCGCGCGAAGAAATCGCGCAAGAAATCTCCGGCACGAAGGCTCACGCGCAAAAACTCCGCGTCCTCGACTGGCTCAAGCGACATCGCCTGGCCGTCACTCTCAATTTCGTGATTCATCGCCGCAACATCGAGCAACTCCCGGAAATGCTCTCTCTCGCCGAATCCTCGAGCGCCAGCCGCGTCGAGTTCGCCAACGTCCAGTATTACGGCTGGGCTTTTGCGAATCGCGATTCCCTTCTTCCCACGCGTTCACAGCTCACCCAATCCATCGATTTCCTGAAAAAGGCACAAGAGCGCCTCTCGGGAAAAATCAAAGTCGAATATGTCGTTCCCGATTATTATGCGAAATATCCAAAGCCCTGCATGGGCGGCTGGGGCCGCAAACTCATGCTCATCACGCCGAGCGGCGATGTACTTCCCTGCCACGCCGCGCGTGTAATTCCGGGATTATCTTTCGAAAACGTGAAAAATCGCGGCCTGCGCGAAATTTGGGAGGTCTCCGACGCGTTTCAAAAATTCCGCGGCGAATCCTGGATGCAAGAACCCTGCAAGACCTGCGACCGCCGCACACAAGATTTCGGCGGCTGCCGTTGCCAGGCTTTTCTTCTAGCGGCTGACGCCGCCGGCACCGACCCAGTCTGCTCGCTAGCCCCGCTACGCCCCAAGGTAGACGCCATCCTTGCTTCCATCAACTGTTTCTCAGTGGCACAGGCTTTAGTCTGTGCTCCGGGCAGCGCTATTACCGGCGAGTCCACACAGCGTCCTCGAACAGGCATGGCCGCGGACGTTTCCCCTCCCGCCTCAACTGAATCCAAACCCCCTTGGCTTTACCGCCCCAATCCCGCCTAAGCCGCGGCTGGCGCTTCCGGCTGCCCCTTCAATCGCATCACCACTAGAAAAATAAAAATCAAACTCCCAACAAAACAGAGCGTCCCAAACACCGCCAGCGTATCCGGCGCTCCGAATTTTTTCGCAATCCCTCCCGCTATCAAGGCTCCCACTGGCTGTATTCCCAGAAACATCGTCGCGTAGACCGCCATGATCCGCCCGCGCAAATGATCCGGCACGCGGTTCTGCAGCGTCGTGTTCGTCGCCGCCATCTGCACCGTCGCGGTAAACCCGATCACCACAAGAATCGCCATCGACAGCCAGAAGATTTTCGTCTGCGAGAAAACGACTAGTCCCACCGCGCTGACGGTGGAAGTCGCGGCAATCCATTTCGCAAGCCCTTTATAACTTGTCCGCGCCGCAAAATGCAGCGCTCCCAGCAACGCCCCGACCCCCGACGCGCTCATCAACAGCCCAAATCCCTTTGCGCCCCGGTGCAATACGTCGCTGGCAAAAATCGGCAAAAATACCGTGTATTGCAATCCCAGCAAGCTCAGCATACTCAAGAGCAACAGCGATGAACGGATCGGCAAGTCATTCATCGCGTATCGGAAGCCTTGGATCACGCTCTGGAAAGGCGAACCCTTTTCCGGATTCACTGCTCTCTTGATTAGTCTCATTGCCAACAGCGCGCCGATCACCGCCAGAAAGCTCATGCCGTTGAAGGAAAAACACCACGCCGCGCCTTTCCAGGCAAGCGCGAATCCCGCGATAGCCGGTCCCACCACGCGGGCCCCATTAAAAATGGAAGAATTCAGCGCGATCGCGTTTGGCAAGTCCTCTTTGCTCACCATCTCCACCAGGAATGATTGCCGGATCGGCACGTCGAATGCGTTCACCACTCCTGCTAGAAAGGCCACCAGAATCAGTTCCCACACCGTAATGATGTTTGCAAACGTCAGGCCCGCCAGGGTGAACGCCAGCACCATAGAGACCGTCTGCGTCCAGATCACTCCATGGTGCCGGTTGTACCGGTCCCCCACGTAGCCGCCCACGAATGCCAGAAGCAGAATGGGAATCTGATTGGCGAAGCCGAAAACTCCCAGCAGCGCGGCTGAATTCGTCATTTTGTAAACCAGCCACAGTTGTGCGGTCGCTTCCATCCGCGTCCCGATCAACGAGGTAAGCTGGCCTGCGATGAATAATTGAAAATTGCGGTGCTGCAGTGCGCGAAAGCGCGGCGGCAAGACGGGAATGGCTCCCTCCCCTCATTTGATGCGCGCAATGTGAACTAGCCACGATGCCGCGCCGCTCCTGCCGCTGTCAATGCCGGCGCTGATTTAACTTCGGCCAATTTGTCTGAAGGAAAAATTCCGGCGGAGGGCGATTGCTTTTCTCTGACCCTATATGCAGGCCATCAAGCGGAAATCAGGAATGTCTCACTCGTTCGGCGCATCGGGCGCACCCACATGCAAGTGGCTCAAATCCCGCAGCGTCTGCCTATCCTCGTCGCTCATTCCTTCGGTGAACTTCGGATCACTCAGCCGTTCATTCCGCGCGAACTCCGGCATGTTTTGCAGCACGCGCAGTCTCTGCCGAATCGCCTGCCGCCGCTGCACAGGCATCTGCCTCCACTTTGGCAGCACGTCGTTCCTGATATGGCTCCGTTGCTGCGGCGTCAATTTGTTCCAAGTCGCCGTCCGCTCGCGCAATTCTTGCCGTTGCGCGGGTGGCATCTTGTTCAGCCGGTTGTAGTTCTCGATGACTCTTTGCTTTTCCTGCGGACTCAGATCGCTGAATCTCCTCTGCGTCTGCGGCGGAATGTACGAAGATGGCGGCCGGTTCCTTCCGTTACCTCCAGAATTGCCCGCCCCGCCGTTCTGACGCTTCTCCTGTTGAGCCCCTCTCGCCGCATTTCTCTGTTGCTGGCGCTGCTGCCGCGCTTGCCTCTGCGCCTGAACTCTCGGCGGATTATGTTGCTGCGCCGAAAAATTCGCGCGCCCGCGCTGCGCCAGACAAGGCGCTGCCAGCACCGCGCTAAGCCCCATCGCGAGCAGCCATCCTGCGAGTTGGAGTCGAAGTCTCATGGATTACATTGGCTGATTCTGATTCGGCGTCTGGCTCTGATTCGGCTGCTGATTTTGATTCTGCTGGTTCTGGTTTTGATCCTGGTTAGAGTCGCCTGCGTCTTCCGCCTGCACCGGCTGCGGCAGGTCGGTTAGGGCTCCGAAATCCGAAAGTACGTCAAGGTTCTCAAGCTCCGGTAGATCCTGGTTGATCTGCGCTTCGTCTGCCGCCGTTAGCGCACGGTCCGCTGGCCGAGAACCAATCCACACCGTCGCGAGCAGCAGCAGCGAGGCCGCAAACGCCACGCGCGGCGATGGCCTGAACCATACCCACCAGCCCTGCTTCACCGGCTCCGCCGCCACACGCGCGCGCACTCGCACGTCAAACGCCGCCGACGGCTCGATCGGCGGCAATTCATCCAGCAATCCCGTCACCGCGCGAAACTCGTTCACGCGCAGTTGGCACGCCGCGCATCCGGCGAGATGCTTCTCCATCTCCAGCCGTTCGTTCGCTTTCAAGCGCCCGTCCACGTACGCCAAACATTTATTTTCCATTCGCCTGCAGCTCATAACTTCCTTCCTTCTCTATCCCCGCTTCCACCGCTACTTCCCATGCTGCTCGGGTTGGAGTGGCCGGTCTTTAGACCGGCGCTTCTACTTCCCTTGCCTCGCTACGAGGGGGGCTAGTTCCACCCGCAACGTTTCGTATGCCCGAAAGAGCAGCGATTTCAGCGCGCTCTCCGAGCATTCGAGAATCTTTGCTATATCCCCGTAATCCAGCTCCTGATACTTGTGCAGGAGCACTGCCGCGCGCTGCTTTTCCGGCAACTTATTAATCGCGTGACGGATCATCTTCTTCCGCGCCTCTTCCACCAGATACTGCTCGATGTTCGGATTCTTCTCCGCGATGTCCAGCGGCTTCTCACCGCCGTCTTCCGCATCGACGGTTATCGGCGCATCCAGTGAGACTTCCATCCGCTGGTGACGGTTGTCTCGCACCGAGTTCAACGCCAGATTTGTCGCGATCCGGAAAAGCCACGTCGTGAATTTGGCGCTCGGCACATAGTCTTTCCGTGCGCGATACACTCTCAAAAACACTTCTTGCGCCAAGTCTTCCGCCTCTTCCCGCGCCCGAACCATGCGGTAGAGAAAGTTGACAAGGGGTGTCCTGTAGCGCTGGAGGAGAAGTTCGAACGACTGCTCGTCGCCCGCCTTCACGTCCAGCATCAGTTGGACGTCCGACCTGGCCATAGCCGCCACATTCTATCGAACCCTAGCGGGCTCTTAAAGTTGCAAATGTTTATCTGGCGTTTAGGCGAAGGCGGGGCGAACAGCCGGCCCATTATACGTGGAATAAACGCTGCATTATCAACACTGTGGCCACACCCACAAACACCAGCGCGGCCATCCTCCAATTCGGCTCCCGGTTCACTTCCGGGAGCAAATCGGTCGCCGCGACGTAAACCGTCACTCCCCCCGAAAGCGGCAGTGCGTACTTCAATTCACTCTGCAGCGCGCTGGTCAGCAAGACTCCCAACAGCGTTGCTGCACCTAGTAACCCCGCCGCCAGTATTGCCTTGCGCCGTCCTTGCCCGCTCGCAAGCACCACCGATGCCACCGTGAATCCCTCCGGCAGTTTGTGCAAGAACACGGCCACGAAAATCATCGCCCCGAGCCACACGGAAACGAGAAATCCTGCCGCGATTGCCACCCCGTCGAAAAACGTGTGAATGGTCAATCCCAGCAAAACGGTCGTTCGCGCGTGATGGTGGCTCACTTCTTCGCTGTGCGTCTCTTCTCCAAAATGAAAATGGGGTGCTATGGTGTGCTCGAAAAGGTGCACGAGGAAAAAACCAACCAGCACAAACTGCAGCGACTGCTCGCCCCCCAGCCTAATTGACTCGGGAATCACATCGACAAATGCCACGGCCAGCATGTACCCGGCCCCCAGCGCCAGAAAATATTGCAGATATCTCCGCGGCCATTCCCGCCGCACAACAAAATACCCGCCAATCAAATTCCCTGCCGCCGCGACCAACCCCAGCCCCGCTGCCAGCGCCGTCCGAAATGCCAAGTCGTGTGCCATAAATCGCAAAGCGGCAGCCGAGCTGCCCCACTCCATAATCAACGCCATTCAATCTCGATTTCTCTGTGTCCTCTGTGCTCTCGGCGATCTCTGTGTAAATTCTTTTTCTGAATCTATTTCTTTACGTCATCACTTCTTTACGTCCTATTCTCATCCCGAATGCCTAAACAAAATCACATCCCCTTCTTGCACGATGTACTCTTTCCCCTCGAGCCTCACCTGCGCCTTCTCCCGCGCCGCCGCAATACTCCCCGCAGCTAAAAGATCGCTCCACTTCACCACTTCCGCCCGAATAAATCCCCGCTCGATATCGCTGTGAATCGCACCCGCGGCCTTTTGCGCCGTTGACCCTTTGCGAATCGTCCATGCTCGCACTTCCGGTTCTCCAGCCGTAAAAAACTGGATCAATCCCATCAAGTCGTACGTCGCGCGAATCAACCGGTTCAGCCCAGGCTCTTTCAACCCGTAGGAGGCGAGCAACTCCGCCGCCTCTTTCTCATCCATCTCCGCCAGTTCCGCTTCCAGCCTCCCGCAAATCGCCACAACCGCGGAATTAGGCTTGCCTTGTAGGGCGCTTAGCTTGTGCCGCTCCACTGCCGTGTCCAGCTTGTCGGCTTCGTCGTCGCCCAAATTCAACACGTACAAAACCGGCCGCGCCGACAAGAACAAAAATCCTCCAATCGGCTTCTTCTCTTCCGCCGTCAACTCCAATTCCCGCAAAGGCTTCTCCGACTCCAGATGCGCCTTGCACTTATCCAAGACAGCTTTCTCCGCCAGCAAAACGGGATCGCTCTTCTTCTTCAGATCCTTCTCCAACCGTTCCAGCCGCCGCAGAATCTGGTCGTGATCCGCAAAAATCAATTCCAGCTCCAGATTCGTCGCATCCCGCAAAGGATCGATACTGCCTGCCGCGTGCGGCACCGAAGGATCGTCAAACACGCGAATCACGTGCGCGATTGTATCCACCTCGCGCAAAGGCGCCAGCGCGTCGCGGTTCTTCTCCTTCTGCATCCCGCCGAGGTCCACGTACTGCACCGTCGCATACGTGATCTTCTTCGGGTTATAAAGCTTCGCCAGCTCCAGCAGCCGCGGCTCAGGCACCTTCGCCACGCCAACATGCGTCGCCGACCCGCCGCCCTTCCCCTCGACGTTCGCCTTCGTCAAAATCCGAAACAGCGTCGTCTTCCCAACCTGCGGCAATCCAATAATTCCTGTCTGCAAGCCTCACCCTTCTCCTACCGCCAGATTTGCGTCAGCCCAAACTCTACATCCTAGCACACAGCCATTCAGCGCAAACTCTCCGTGTAACTCTGCGTCTCTGCGTCTTCTTTTTCCTTTCTCTTCGTCGTTACCTCGTTACTTCTTTACGTCTCTTCGCCATAATATCCAGCCGGGCCAGCACGTAGCCCCTTCCATCTCAAATGCAGATCACCGTTCTCGATCTCTCCGCGTATCTCGGCCTAATCGCTGTCGGCGCCATCACGATCAACATGCTTCTCGGCGTGATGATGGCCTTCCGCTACAGCCCGGTCCGCAACTGGCCGCATCATCGCTTCAATTATTTTCGCCTCCACAACTGGACCGGCTACATCGCGCTATTCTTCGTGATCGTTCATCCCATCGTTTTGCTCTTCAACAAATCCCCAAAATTTCGCGTCCTCGACATCATCTATCCCATCCACTCCCCGCAACAACCTCTCGAAAACACCATCGGCGCCATCGCCCTCTACATCGTCGTGATCATGGTCATCACATCTTACTTTCGTATTCAGCTAGGCCGCCGCACCTGGAAAGCCTTCCACTTCACCGTCTATCTCGGCGCCGTCGCCCTCTTCTACCACTCCCTCTTCACCGACCCCGACCTTCAGCATCACCCTGTAGACTGGCTCGACGGCGGAAAGATTTTCGTAGAAATCTGCGCGGCCATCATTCTCGCCACGATGATTCTCCGCGCCCGCCACTCCCGCAAAAAAGCTCTCTCCCACAAACAATCGTCCCGCCAAACTGCGTCCAGCTCCTCCTGAATTTCTTCGGGCGCAGCACCGACGGTAAGTTGTTCTCGATTAACCAAGTTGGACGGAACGGGCCAACTTCCAGCGAGTTCTTCGTGGAAGCTAAACAACCAGCGGAAAACTTGAGATTGTAATGAGTGGCGGCGCCCTAACGCCCGGCCGCTCGCGGGCTGGCCAACTCGTCCAGATAATCCGGTCTGCCCTCATCGCGCACGAGATGCGGGTAGCGCTTGCCGCCGTGATAGTCCACCCTGCACGTTTTGTAGTAGCCGTCGATTATCACCAGCAACGTGATCGGCTCGGAACTCTCCTTCGATGCGGCAATCGCATCGGCGAGCAGATCATGGTCGTAAACGCGCCCGTTCACGCCAACGACTTTCATCCCGGAGCTGATGCCCGCCTTGAAAGCCGCGCCCCCGACGATCGAGTCGATGACTGTGCCGTCATCGCCCAAGTGCAAACCAATCGTGTACGTATCTCCCACATTGCCGTGATGCGTCTCGCCCTTGGGCGGCTCATCATTGAACAGGAATTTCCAGCCGCCGTTTTCGATCCCGCCGAGCGGCGGATTCGACGACGTCGAATTTAGCCGCTCGTGCAGAAACTTCGCCCAATCGTACGGAGCAGTTGCATTCAGCCCGCGAACGACGTCCTCGAACGTGTACGGCTTGATCTCCGCACCGTTGTTCGGCCCGCCATAAAACGCATGGCAGAAATCGTCGATGCTTTTTTGCCCGTGCGTTTGCTCGTGAATCATCGTCGCCACTTCGAGCCACAGTAAGTCGCCTTCGTCGTAGTAATCCGTGCCGCGCCGCCAGTTCATCCATCCCCGCGCGAATCCCTCGCCCGGAACGGCCACTGCCGTATCGAGCAGCGAGCGCCACGTCCGTCCCGGCCGTCCCTCGCCCAGCGCGGCTGAAATGTTCGCGAGATTGTTGCGGTAGTCCTCGGCTGTCCACAAGCCGCTGCGAGCCGCCAGCAGAGGCCCCGCAAACTCCGTGAACCCTTCATAATCCCAAAGCAAATCATCGCGCATAGGCGTTTGGTATTCCGGAGTGGCCAAGTCCGCGGGCCGCCGAAATTTGCCGCTCCACGAATGCGCGTACTCATGCGCGACCAGTTCGCCCATCGCCAGCCCCGCGTTCGGTCCGAGCAGAACTCGTTCGGGCAAGCGGCTGTCATTACACTCGTTGTGTTCCAGCCCAAAGTGCGCCACATGATCGCTGAGCGTGAGCAGAAAATGGTATTCGTGATAATGGCGCGAACCAAAAAGTTTGCCGGCTTCCGCCACCAGGTTCGTCAACCCCTTCTGGACTGCCGGACTCATATTCAACGCCTCTTCGCTATCCGCCACCAAGTCGATTTCGTGGTGGATCGGCTCGCCCGGCGGCGTCAAATCAATCGCGCGGTAATACTGCCCCGCAATCACCGGCGAATCCACCAACCGCTCCAGCGAAAGAGGCGCGAACGAAATTTCGTTTCTCGCTTGGCTCTCCACATGTTGCGGCGTCCCGAACTTCCACCCTTCCGGAAGCACCAGCTTCGGATGAAACATAATTTCGTTCGCCGGACGCCCCGCCGGATAGAACACGTTCTGGTTCCACTCGAGCACGATGAGTTTGTCTGTTGCCGACATGGCCGACGTCGCGAATCCGCCACCGCTCGGTTCCAGATAGTCGAACGCCACGTGCAGCTCATTCGCGCCCGCCGGAACTTCGAGATGGAAAGTGAACACATCGGAAAGATCTCGTTGCCACGGAATCGTCGTTCCGTTCGCCGTGAATTTCAGTCCGGTGACGTTGCCGATCGGCCCATCTGGCCCGTGCTCCCCCGGAATCCACTTCGGGTAGTAAAGCGTCAGCGGCCCCGGCTTCACCGGAATGGTTTCCTGCGTCCGGATAACTTTCAGCGGCGTTTGCGTCGCGTCCACCGTCAGTGAAATGGCGCCGGTCTGCGCCGCGGCGCTCCACGCCACCGCCAAGAAAAGAGCGGCAAGCGCGACCCATCTTGCGTGAGCGACGCGAGACAAAGCGCTTCGAACGATGAACGATGATCTGACTCGAATCTCAAGACTCATGACGACAAATCCTCCAATCGTGGTATTCCCTGCACTCGCGCGCGAAAATCCTGGACTGCGGCGCAGCTCGATTTGTCGAGCGTGCGTCCTTCGGCGCAAGGCTCCTTCGCAATGCAGGCATGAGCATATCGAATCGCCTGAGCTTTTCCTATATTCGAACGGCCGCCCTCTCCAATCACTGCCGCCTCAGTGCCTCGTACGTCCAGCATCACCCTGTCAACTGGTTCGACTGCAGAAGGTCTTCGTGGAATTCTGCGCCGCGATCATCGCAGTCGCCTCCCTACTCCGTTACTTCCACTCGCGCAAGAAAGCTCATCTCAAACAAGCTTCACGTTAAGTCTTCGCTCCCTTCTGGACTTCGTTCGGTAAACCATCCATCAGTCGCGGCCACCCGCGGGTGATGGGCGTTCCATTCAGTGTCAGCTAGAACAGGCACCGATTGGCTCGACGTTCTCCGGGCAGTGTCCGCAGTCGGCGCAAAACTAAGGACATGAACAAGCACTTGGCCACTGGTATATAGATTGCACTAGTTCTGGAGCGTCGCGCATCGACCTTCTATGATTACACGTCCATTTGGGGCCAAGCTGCCCGGGCTATTGGCGGCAATCCTGGCAACAACAACCTTTGCGTTCCGTGCCCCCGTGCGCGGGGACACTGTCCCACCGCAGGCCGAATTGAAGACATTTCCTTTGCACAATAGCCCACATTCCGCGGACATATCGCCGGACGAAAAATCAGTGGTCACTGAATGCACCTTCCAATCGCAGACCGGAGATGCAGGGACGAAGGGCTTTACGGAGGTCGTGCAGCTCTGGAATTTCGAGGAGGATAAATTGGTCGCAGAATTCCGCTTGCCACGGGTCAAGGTGGGTGCAGACGCGAACGGCAACTTTAGCGACTGGACTCGCCGCGAACGATTCGTTAGATTCTCACACGACGGAAGCATGGTGGTGGCTCTAATAGACACGACAATCCACGTGCTGCGTGCGGCGGACTTGGCAGAGCTTCGCTCGATTCATCTGCCCGCCCCGAATGAGTCGGGGGTACGCGCTTTGGAGGTCTCCCCTACAGCGGATAAGGCGGCGGTCCTGTGGGCTTCAGATGGGTTGCGCGGCCGAGTCGATATATACGACCTTGCATTAGGCGCATCTCTTCAGAGCTGGGAGACTCCGTTTGGGTTTGTTTGGTTCACACAGGGAATTGCGTGGCATCCGAATGGGAAGCTTCTTCTTCTGGCGATCCCCAATGTGAGCCCGTGCGCGTCCCCCGACAGCCGACCTGACGTCTTCGCATTTGATGTGGCTACTGGCGCCATCAAGTACAAGTTTACGACCGGTTTGCTGGCGGGCAGTATCGCGGTTACCGCCGACGGGCGTATACTTGCCGTTGATGAGAACTGTTTGGGAGTCTTCGCAAATCACGCCCCCAAGCTCCGTGTATTCGACCCAACGACCGGTAAGAAAATACGGGAAGTCTCAGGAAGGGGGACGGGTGTGCGTTATTCCGTCACCAGTTCTGCCGATGGGAGCAGGTTCTTAGCTTTCACAGGCAAAGTGAAGATGCAGTTCGATTGGGGTGACGGGCTACCGCGGGACGAGAGGATTGATAACACATTTTCGGTTTGGAATCTCTCCAACTACGAGGGAATTGTCACCTCGCAGAATCTACCCGAATTGAACCAATACGAATATGGAATACGACTAAGCCCCAAAGGTGGATATGCCACCTCCATCGGGAGCGCTTCGTTTGTTTACCAACTGCCACCGCACTGACCCGCCGCGCTGCCTTTCGACTTCGCTAGCGATTTTGCTAATCTATTCCCCCCGTTTCCAGATTGGAGCCGACTTGACCACAGCACCACCGACTACGCCCTTTGATTTAGCGGAGGCTCTGAAATTCCTCGAAGCCCGCGACGAGAAACTGAAGTTCCTCATCGCCGAAACGCAACCCTTCCAGATGGACGACGACGAACTTGTGACTCCTTATGAAGCGCTACTCAAGGCCATCACACACCAGTCGATCTCTGGCAAGGCGGCGGCGACGATCTTCGGGCGGATCAAAGCGCTTGGCTCCAACGGTCGTCCGCCCACCGCCGAAGAGATGATGAAAATTCCCAAGCCAGCCTTGCGCAGGGCGGGCCTCTCTGGCGCAAAAGCAGCGGCTGCCAAAGACCTCGCGGCTAAGACTCTCTCTGGCGTCGTTCCTTCTCTAGAAGAGGCACATAAGCTTTCCGACGAAGAGCTGGTCAAGCGCCTAACATCCGTCCGCGGCATCGGCGCCTGGACCGTCGAAATGTTTTTGATTTTTCGCCTGGGACGCCCCGACGTTCTCCCCATCCACGACCTGGGCGTACAAAAGGGCTGGTCCATCACCTACGGCAAAAAACACAAGCCCAAACCCAAAGAACTCTTGGCCTTCGGCGAACGCTGGCGCCCTTATCGCACCGTCGCAAGCTGGTACATGTGGCGCGCCTGTCACCGCGCTGGCAACGCCGCCATGCGCAAAATCCGCCCCGCCAAAGTCCGCCGCAAGCCCAGCAAGAAAGCCAAATCCAAACGCCGTAAAATGTAGGTGCCGGGCTTTAGCCCGGCCTGCCGTTTTTTTCCTCGCGTTTCTCTTCTTCCCTAATTCGCTTCCATCCGCGCCGCCCACAACATCTTCCCTTTCACTGCAAACACGTTCCCCATCACCCGGCTCACATCGTGCTTCTGTGCCGTGGGCCGAATCACCATCTGCTTATTCGTCTTCTCATCCATCCACCAGATTTTTGTCGGCCCCGTTTCCGGCTCCGTTTGATACACGTCCAAGGTCCTACCACCATCGGTGGCACTCTCCACCAGGTTCTGCAGCACTACAGCAGGGAGCAGTGTTAGCTGGTGCACGCTATCCCACTCCGCATCCCCGAATGGCTCCCGAACCATTCGCACCATCTCCTGTCCGTCTTCGGGCAACGGCCAATCGTCCAGAAACGCGTCAGACCGGAACAGGGCATTCAGCTTCCCTTCGGTAAAAAGCAGCTTCCCGCTCCCTGCCTCGTACCCGTCCGTTTCGTTGTACCCAATCGCCACCACCGACGCCGGCCCCGCCATCCTCAAGTAGTAAGGTGGCGTGTCCGTTTGCAGCGGCGCATCCAGCAGCGATTTCCCAGTGGTTCGTTTCACGCGGTGCAACCCTTTCCAATCCATGTACAAGAGTGTGTCCGTGCCCTTCTCCCAAAGTAGATTTGTAGTATGCCCGTGAGTTCTCACCCTCCAGCGCTCCTTCCCGCTCTCTGCATCCACCGCTGCTATCCGCTTCTCTCCAATCGCCACGGCCAATCCGTCATACACAAAAATCCCCGTCACCTTCCCAAGGTCCTCGATCGTCCACGCCACTTTTTCCGTCGCAGGATCAATGGCCTGCACCTCCTTTGACACGTAAATCAGCCGCCCATTCGCCATCTGCAACGGCACCGGTAGGCTCGCCGACCACAAATGTTTCGCTCCGTCTTCCCACAACACTTTCCCGCTCGCCAGGTCCACGCAGCCCAGAAACCTGTTGCCGAAATAAACAAAAAGATGATTGGCGAAGGCGCTCACGTAAGTCGTTCCCGGAGTAAACGTCCGTGGATATTCCATATTCCACGCGATTTTCCCCGTCCTCAGGTCCAACCGCTCGAGCTCGAACCGGTAAGGATAAGGAAGCACACCCGACGCAAATAAAAACGGCACTTCCGAAGCTGTCGCCGCGGCCGCTTCTGCCACCAAAATCTTTTTCTGCACTCTTCTCGACACCACCACAATTTGCCCGCTCTCATACTGCGGAATCACCGTCATCATTTCATCCACTGGAGGCTCATCCCATAGCCGCTCTCCGGTCATCAAGTTCAGCGCAATCAGCCGCCGCTCGGCGCTACTCGGCAATCTCGCTCCATTCAGCAGCAGCACTCCCATCCAGGGTACTTCCAGCACGTTCAGTCCTCGTTTTTCCGCTCCAGGTATGTCCGCCACGGAGATGCTATCCAGCCGGACGTCCGCCAACTCCCACAATTCCCGACCGTCTTTTCC
Source organism: uncultured Acidobacteriota bacterium (assembly GCA_963718945.1). GTDB lineage: Bacteria > Acidobacteriota > Terriglobia > Acidiferrales > UBA7541 > Acidiferrum. Next base: position 110,374 of record CAVRAJ010000013.1, read on the forward strand.
ATCTAGCGCTGTCAAACTGTTCCCTGCTTTGACGATCAATATCCCGGGCGAAGTTCGCACGTACCACGACACCGGCTTCGCAAATTCTTTCGTCCAATTCAATTTTAGAGTTTGCGAATTTGCTGGAGGTCCGATGAAAAAGAAGACACACTGCACCACGAGCATGAAAATCTTTGCCGGGCGATCCAAGACTTCACCTCGCGCAGTAACTGCCTCACAGAATCTTGCCTATGGTATCAAAATTCTGCAGCTGCATTCGCCCCGGTTTAACTGGGCAGGGCCTTTGTGTCCGCTATGCAGCTTCAGGCCCCGCCATTCCCCACATCCTTCCGGCAACCAGCAAAAACCAAATCGCCTGCCCAAAAATCAACATCCCAAATCCATGTTTATCCGGCGTCAAGTATCCCGAACAGATCCACGCAGCCGTCGCCACGCCCAATAAAACTCCATAAATCCCAACTCCGCGCCCCAACGTCCGGTATCGCAAGATCGACACCGACCACAACGCCACAGCAAGCGACGACCCCACCGCATACACGCGCGCAAACGCCTGATTCATCTGGAAGCTGAAATTCATCAGCGTCTGCCACATATCGCGAGTCTCCGGAGTCGCGGCGACAATTTTTCGCATCAGCACAGGCGCCATCAATCCATCGCACACCGCCGCGTTCATCACCGCAATACTCGCGAGCGCGTACAGCGCCAGCCCCGCCCACGCCAACCGGTCCGCCCCACCAATGCGCCGCGTCATCCCCCACGCACCTAGGAAAACAACCGGAATGCTCAATAGCGCCAGCGAATGCACAACAATCAACATCCGCGCCACGCGATCGACTTCCGCCGGGCTAATCTTGCCGCCCCGGTGGGAAATCATGGTTATAATCATGCCCACTGATCCTGCGATTACCGCTATCGCGCTCCTGCGTTCGTCAGTCATGCGTCAAACATTAAGGACGGGTTTCCGAGCCGTCAACGCTGATTCGCAGCACTTGCCGAGATACCGAACAAAGCGCCGCCCAATGTCCAGAAACTCGTCGCCGCCAACGCCAAAAACCGCTCGCGGAACCGTGCGGCAATCTTCAAACTGGCCCGCGGTAAAGAAAAAAGTCGCCTTCTCACCAGTCAAAAAGAAAATCGACCGCCGCGTTCGCGCCACGCGCGATAACCTTGGCGATGTCCTGATCGCCCTCATGCACGAACAGCCCTTCGAGACCATCACCGTCCAGCACGTATTGGATCGCGCCAAAGTCAGTCGCTCCACTTTTTACGCTCACTACAGCGACAAGAACGATCTCTTCCTTAGCGACGTTGAAGACTTCTTCGAAATGTTCTCCACGGCCCTGATCCGCCACAAAGACACCTCCAACCGCGTCGCTCCCGTCCAGGAGTTCTTCTCTCACGTTGCCGATATGCGCCAATTCATTTCTTCCATGACCGCCTCCGAAAAAGTTCGCGACGTTATGGAACTTGGGCAAGGCCATTTCGCCCGTGCTATCGACCAGCGCCTCGCCACGCTCCCCGCAACGCGCAACCTGAGCTCAACCCGCCGCTCCGCCCTGGCTCACGCCAGCGCCGGCTCCCTCTTTTCCTTGTTGGACTGGTGGCTCCGCCGCGGCGGCTCGACGACGCCTGCCCAAATGGATGCCCTCTTCCACCAAACTCTCTGGTCCGGCATTAATCCACCAGCCAAACCCACCACTCCAGCTTCAACCCGCTCCATGACACGCAAACCTCTCTAACCACCGCGCCGCGTTCACTCCTCGTCGCCTTTCAACTTCTAAATCCGGCCGTTCACCGCCCTTTTTCTCCCTTTCGCTGTCTCTACCTGGACCGCCAACAGAATTTCGAGTATTCTTCTCAATAGGCATCACTCCGCCGGAGTTCCCCAATCAGTCTCTCAGCTGTCGAGAATTTCCAGGGCGGAGCCGATCTCCGCTGGGACACCTGTTTGAGGCCGCCGTTCTAGATCGCAATTTTGCAGGAGCGGTAACTCCTTTAGAATCTTCAATTAATATATCGCGGATTTGCACCAAGTTTGTGCAGCGTAAGCCGTTTAGAATCAGCATTCCCAAGAAAACGCCCTATGCACTGATTCTGGCGCATCTATGAAAAACGCTAAACCCTTTAGAATCCGCGTTTACGAAAAAAAGGGGAGGGGGGCTGCGGATACACCGATAATCTGCCGAGCCTTCTTCAGCCTGTAGCTAACTCTCTCACCATCAAATACATAGCGGCAATCCCGGCCAGCAAAACACCACTCTCCAGCGAAACCGAAATTGTGTGCAGCCTGCCGAACTCTGCAAGCAAGGGGCTATCCCCTGCGGTCGCCTGGATCGACCCCATTTGCATGCGCAACCCAGCCATCCGGGCGCTAACCGTGTACTGCGAAATCGCCGTCAGCATAATCATCATCGCCACACAAATTGCTGCGGGGGTCACAAAACTCGCAAAAGCTCGTGTCCGCAACAGCCGTACAAACAAAAACACGATACCCAGGGCAATGCCGCCGAGATGCATCCTCGTCAGCGTGTATCCGACAATTGCGCCAGCCTCATCTCGGCTAGCCAGGATCCCAAACGCTCCGGGCGCCACCACAAAGCTTAGAAACACATCGCTCCCGAGCCACAAGCTGACGCATAGAAACTCAATTGTACGGAAGACAGTGGACATCGAAAATTTCCGATAGAATATCTTGAGGCGCGGTAGCAAAAATGGTGGGCGACAAAGGACTTGAACCTTTGACCTCTCCCGTGTGAGGGGAGCGCTCTAACCAACTGAGCTAGTCGCCCGGCCCGTACCCCCGCGGCGCTCGAAAGCGTCATCTATTTGTAGCAGGAAGGACCTGGGTTTTCAACCGATGTCCACGGCCACATCGCAGATCGTATCGCAACTTCAGCGCTCGATCGCCCGCGCGATCTACGGCAAGGAAGAGGCCATTCAGCTCGCGCTGATCACGCTTCTCGCTCGCGGCCATCTGCTCATTGAAGACGTTCCCGGCGTCGGCAAAACCACTCTGGCCCAAGCTCTCGCAAAATCATTCCATTGCACCTTCCAGCGCGTCCAGTTTACTTCGGATCTTTTGCCCAGCGATGTGCTCGGCGTCAGCGTTTACAATCCCGAATCGCGCGAGTTCGAGTTTCGCCCTGGACCGATTTTCGCCAACGTCGTTCTCGCTGATGAAATCAATCGCACCACTCCGCGCACGCAATCGGCTCTCCTCGAAGCGATGAACGAAGCGCAGGTCACTGTGGACGGCAAGACCCTGCAATTGCCGCATCCCTTCCTCGTCATCGCCACGCAAAATCCCGTCGAGCATCACGGCACTTACCCCTTGCCCGAATCGCAGCTCGACCGTTTCTTGATGCGCATCAAGATGGGCTATCCCTCGCGCGAAACCGAACGCGAAATTCTGCGTAAGCACATCCATGACGACGCGCTCGCGACCCTTGAACCGGTCGCTGACGTCAGCGATGTCCTGGAAATGCAGGAATCTGTCGCGCGCGTCAAGGTGGATTCCAGCCTGCATGACTACGCGCTCGAGATCGTCAATCGCACGCGCAAAACCGAGCAGCTTGCTCTAGGCGTCAGTCCTCGCGGCACGCTCATGCTGCAACGCGCGGCTCAGGCCCGCGCTTTTCTCGATGGCCGCGATTACTGTTTGCCGGACGACTTCAAGCAGCTTGCCGTCGCCGTTTTTTCGCACCGCGTGGTCGCCAGCGCTCGCCACGCCTCGTTGCAAAGAAAATCGGAATCAACCGAATCGGTGCTCCGGGAGATCGTCGACTCCGTTCGCGTACCTCTGTGAGTCTATCCACGACAGCCGCGCAACTCTGGGCCAAAGCCGACCGCTCCGCCGTGCGTGCCTTCTTCGTCTCCATGGCCGCGCTCGCTGTCGCTCTGCTCCTCGCGCTTTATTCCGGCGCGGCAGGCGAGATGGGCCATCTGGCTCTGGCAACCGTCTCCGCGCTCAGCGCGCTCGTCGTCGCCGCATGGGTGGCCATCACGCTCGTCCCCGTTCTCGCCAAACGCACGCCGCTTCGCTGGCTCGGCTACAAAATGGAGTACCGCGTTTCCCGCGAAGGCTGGATCTACATCCTGGGAATCTTTTTGGTCGCCATCGCCGCGCTAAACACCGGCAACAACCTGCTCTTCCTCATTCTCGCCAGTCTGATTGCCATTATTTTGATGTCCGGAATTCTTTCTTCGATCACTCTCTCGGGCGTCGAGATGCGGCTGCAATTGCCGGAGCACATCTTCGCGGGCCAGCCGGTCCGCACGCTCATCGAGCTGCACAATGAAAAACTGACTCTGCCGTCGTTCTCTCTCCGCGTCGAAGCCGTCCGCGGGAAAAATGCTTCCAATGCGGCCATGCTCGAAACACCTGTCTATTTTCCGTATATCCCGAAGCATGACCGGGTGCAGCAACACGTGCCCATGACTTTTCCCCGGCGCGGCATCTATCGCCAGGAGGCCTTCCGCATCGTCACAAGATTTCCCTTTGGTTTCTTGCAAAAAGCACGGCGCGTCGACTTGAAATCCGAGGCGCTCGTCTATCCTTCCGTCGAGCCCACGCGGGATTTCTTTGAGATCCTTCCCGGCATGCAAGGAGCGCTCGAAAGTCTTGCCAAGGGGCGCGGGCAGGATTTATATGCGCTGCGCGACTACCAACCTCGCGACAGTTCGCGCCATGTGCACTGGAAAGCTTCCGCGCGCCTGGGTTCTTTGATGGTCCGCGAGTTCACCCGCGAAGACGATTGCCGCGTCATTCTTGTGCTTGATCCGCACATGCCCGTTAGCCTTGCTGCGAAGGAAGCCGACGCCCGCTTCGAGCATGCGGTTACGATGTGCGCTGCGCTGGCCTGGCATTTCTATGAACGCAACGCCGTCTTGCAATTTCGCACGGCGGGCTTTGAAACTCCGCTGGTCGAAGCCGATGAGGTGATCTTCGATATCCTGCGGCATCTCGCCACTGCCAAGCCGTGCCCCCCCGATCTCAAGCGCGCGCTGCTATCGGACCTGGCCAGCGCTCCGGAAATTTTCCGCGTCATTGTCACCAGCGAGTCCCGTGGCGCCATCCCCGCCGGCATCTGGAACCAGTCCTGGGTTATTTTCCTCGAAGACCTGGAAGCCTGAAAGTCGCGAGATGGGCTCGATCTTCTTACTCGTAGCGCAAGGCCACGATTGGATCGACGCGCATCGCGCGGCGTGCCGGGATGTAGCAAGCAGCGAAGGACACCATCGCGACCAGGATCCCGACGCTTGCGAACGTGAGCGGGTCACGCGCCGTGATTCCAAAGAGCAAGCTAGCCATCAAACGAGTAACTACAAAGCCGCCGGCCATGCCAATCATGGTTCCAAGAATCGCTAGCTTCATTCCTTCGCCGACGGCCATGCGCAATACGCGCCCGCGCTGGGCGCCAAGCGCGATGCGTACGCCAATCTCCCGCGTACGCTGGCTGATGGAGTAGGAAAGCACGCCGTAGACTCCCACCGCTGCCAGGAAAATGGCCAGCACGGCGAAGAGCGCCACCAGAGCGAGATTGAAGCGCTGCGGCGCAAGCGATTGATCAATGGCGGAGTCCATGGTCTTCAGATCGTCCAGTGCAATTTGCGGATCAATTGCGGCCACCGACGCGCGCATCGAGTTGAACGCGAGCGCGGGATCCACGCTGGTTCGCACTGCCAGGTGAAGCGTGCGGAGTTCGTCAAAATTTTGGCTTTCCAGCGTGGCGTTTGGTTCCTGCAAATAGGGAGTGTACCCATGTGGGCCTGCGGGAGCTTGCAGCGACGCATCCTTCACGTCGGCGGCAACGCCAACCACCGTGCGCCAATTGTCGCCGCCATACCTGATGCGCTTGCCAAGAGGATCCTGGCCAGGCCAATACGTTCGCGCGGCAGTTTCGCTCACGATGACTACATTGGGAACTCCCACGATCTCCGCCGGCGTGAAATTGCGTCCCCGCTTGAGAATGATGCCCATGGCGCCAAAATAATCGCCCATGATCCAGCTCTGCGAGATGCTGGGCAGGTTATTGCCAGAGCTTTCGTTGCCCTCGAGGGTGACGGCGTCACGCTCTTCCACGTCCAGCGGCAAATCCGTCGAGAAGCCGGCGGCGCTGACGCCCGGCAGCTTCTCCGAGCTGGCCAGCAAGTCCTTCCAGAAACCGCGGATCGAGTCGGCTTTGGAATACGCGCGAAGCGGCAATGCAATCGTTGCGGTCACCACGCGCTGCGGGTGAAAGCCCGGATCGGTCTTGAGCAGCAGCGAAAAACTTCGCATTAACAATCCCGCTCCGATAAGGAGCATCACCGCCAGAGCGGTTTGCGAAACGATGAGAAGACTCTGCAATTTGCGGCGTCCGCGCGACGAACTTCCGCTTCTGCCGCCTTCTTTGAGCGATTCCAGCGGATCAATGCGCGTGGCTTCGATGGCAGGCGTGATGCCAATGAGAATCGCTGTCGCCAGGGACAGCAGCAGTGCGAAAAGAAACACGCGCCAGTCCATCCGTACTTCCTGCATGCGCGGCAAGCCGGCGGGCGCGAGCGACAAAATAAGTTCCATGCCCCAACTGCCAATCACAATCGCGGCGAAACCCGAGAGAAGACCCAGGACAGTACTCTCCGTAATCATCTGTCGCGCCAGCCGCCAGCGATCCGCCCCGAGCGCCGCGCGCAGGGCAATTTCCTTTTGTCGCGCGGTGGAACGCGCGAGCAACAAATTCGCGACGTTAGCGCAGGCAATCAGCAGGACAAATCCTACCGCGACGAGAAGCAGCAGCAAGGGCAGCCGCATGTCGCCGGTCACCACCTGGCTGTACGGCGCGACGGCCGCGCCGACATGCGCGCCATGGAAAAACGCCACCAACGCCGGAGGGTAGAGTGCTTCAACCTGGCCCATCGCGCGGTTTGCATCGCCTTGAGCCTGTTCGAGAGTCACTCCGGGCTTGAGCCGGGCCACAACGCTGTGGTTATACATGTTGCCCCAGCCTTGTCTCTCTTCCGGTGTAAACGACATGGGCACCCACAGCTCGGCGGGTGTGGTGCTCCAGACTCCTCCGCGAAGCGGAAATTCAAACGTCTTCGGCATCACGCCGATGACCGTGTAAGACTGGCGGTTTAGTTGAATCTCTCGGCCGAGGATGCTCGGGTCCGCCCCATAGGTTTGCTGCCACAGTCCGTAACTCAGAACAACGACCGCATGGCCGGACTCATCTTCTTGCTCGGTATAAGTGCGGCCCATCAGCGGCGCAATTCCCAGCAGGGGGAAAACCGACGCTGACGCGCGCGCTCCCACCACTCGCTCCGGTGTTCCAGTTCCGGACAAATCGAAGTGCTTGTTGTCGTAAACTCCCATCTGCGCGAAGGCTTGCTGGCGCTGGCGAAAAGCGTTGTAATCCGTCGCATTCATGGGAATGCTCGTGCTGAATCCGGGCAATTTTTCGAGGATATAAACAATGCGATCGGAATTCTGAAACGGCAGCGGGCGCAGCAGCACGCTATTGACGACGGAAAAGATCGCTGTGTTTGCGCCGATTCCCAGCGCGAGAGTCGCCACCGCGATCAGCGTCACGCTCCAGGATTTGAAGAGCACCCTGATTGCGTAAGCTACATCCTGACTGAAGCCGTCCATGGTCCCTCCCGACAGCAATCGCTAGCCGCCACGCGACTCGGAACAGCAAGATTACCAGCAATGGGACGCCCACGAAGAAAGAAGCAACTTGTCCGTTTTCAGCAGTTTAAAACGTCGAAGAGGCAAGACGAAAGGAATTGCCGTTCGATTTTGGGATTGGCTGTCCGGCGCCGGACAAACTGGTGAGGAAAACCATCGATGCGGCTCTGCGAGCGCGCCTTTCCTTTTCTGTGGGAGAATCCTGCCTGCGATGCTCACCGTTCGAGAATGCAAAGCTTTTCGCAAGCAGTTGCTCGCCTGGTTTCGCGAGTTTCAACGCGACCTACCGTGGCGCCGCACCAAAGATCCGTACCGCATCTGGATTTCGGAGATCATGCTGCAGCAGACGCGTGTCGCTGCCGTGATTCCCTATTACGAACGATTCCTGGCGCGCTTTCCCGATGTGCGCGCGCTTGCCGAAGCGCCACAGGAAGAGGTTCTGCGTCTTTGGTCCGGCCTCGGGTATTACAGCCGCGCGCGCAATCTGCAAAAGGCGGCGCATCAAATCGTGGCGTTGCACGGAGGAGAGTTTCCTCGCGAGGAGGAGGCCGTTCTCGCTTTGCCTGGCATCGGCCGTTACACCGCGGCTGCGATTCTGAGCATCGCCTATGGCGCTCAACACGCGGTCCTCGATGGCAACGTCGCGCGCGTTCTTGCGCGGCTCGGCGCGGTTCGGGGCGACTTGCGGGAATCGCGCCGCTGGTTAGCTCTTCAAAAAACGGCTGGCGAGTTGCTCGACCCGAAATCGCCGGGAGACTGGAATCAGGCCGTGATGGAACTGGGCGCAATGGTTTGCACTCCACGCGCACCGCACTGTCTTCTCTGCCCCATTGCAAGATTCTGCAGCGCGCGCAAATCGGGCGATCCCGAATCTTTTCCTGAGAAACGCAAGAAACGCGAAGCCGTGCAAATCGTTCTCGCCACGGCCGTGTTTTTCACCCCGCGCGGCCAAACGCTTCTTCTGCCCCCGCCCGAAAGAAGAACGGGAAACCGGCCCCCTGCCGACGACGTCGCCACGCTCGTCTCTCGGATGTGGCATTTCCCAACAATCGTGATTCGCAAGGATCCAGTTGTAGAATTGGGGAAATTTCTCGCAAATTTTCTCCCCGTCACGAATGGCGCGCCTCGGATCGAGCCTCTCGCTCGAATCCGCCATGCCGTCACCTACCGAAATGTCACGGTTCTTCCTTTCCAAATAGCCGTCGCAAAAATCCCGCGCATTAGCGGCGCAAAAAGCATTCGCCTCGAGGATTTCTCCGCGTTGCCCGTCTCGAATCTCACCCGCAAGGTCGCGCGCGCCGCGCTTTCCCAAACACCAGCGACGCCTGCCAACCCGCGGAAGCCATAAACGTTACGGTTTCGCGCTACGTCCGACGCGGCGGGCTGCCGCAGTGCTAGGATGGAATGTCCCCTTATGGCTGCCTCCGCATCGGCAACAAGTGTCCCCGCGCTCCCCGCCGAGCGCTTCTTTCGCACTTCTCTGCTTCTGCTCATGGCGACTGCCGTCGCTACTCTCGTCAGCACCGGGAAACTCGATCTACTCACGATGATCGTGGCCCCTTCGGCCGTGCTCTATAAAGGAATCCGCTGGTGGAGGCGCTGTCCCGCGGAAATCCCGCAGCGCATTGCGACTCGGCTGGTTGTTGCGTACCTGCTGATTTTTCCGCTGGACGTCCTCTTCCTCTCGCGCTCCTTTGTTGCGGGCTCGTCCAATCCCGCGCTCTATGCCGCGCTACTCGGCGCTGTCCATTTTCTCCTCTTTGTACTGCTCATCCGTCTTTACAGCGCCACCACGGACCGCGACGCGCTTTTTCTGGCCATGCTCTCCTTCGCGGCCATCCTGGCATCCGCCGTCCTGACCATCGACACAACGTTTCTCGGTCTTTTCTTTTTGTTTCTCTTATTTGGCGTGGCCACCTTCGTCGGTCTCGAAATGCGCCGAGGCTCGAAGGGCGCGATCGCTCCGGAAGCTGACGCGCACCCTGAGCAGGAGCAGCGGCTCACACGTGCGCTGATCCTTGCAGCGCTGAGCGTGGCTTTCGGCGCCATGATCATCGGCGGCGCGCTGTTCTTCTTCTTTCCTCGCTTCAGCGCCGGTTATCTCGGCCGCACCAGCATGCAACCGACGCTGATGTCCGGATTCACCGACGACGTGGAGCTGGGGCAGATCGGCGAGATCAAGAAAAATTCCGAGGTCGTCATGCGGGTACGGACGGGCAGACCGGTCGGTTATCCCGGCCTGCGCTGGCGCGGTATAGCGCTTTCCACATTCGATGGAAAACGCTGGTACTCTCCCGATCGCGATGACGTCACCATTCCCGCCGGACTCAATGGCTGGATAAACCTGCAGGATCGGCCTGGGGAGCGGGATCGGACTGCCACAGCCTTGCGCTACACCATTCTTCTGCAACCCGTGGCGACCGATACGATATTCGCTCCGGCAAACGCCGTCTCTTTGCGCGGAAACCTGTCCGGGGAAGGTTCCAACCAGGTCGCGGGCGCGAACCGCAGTTATATCGTCCGCGATGCCACCGGCTCCCTCTTCAATCCGTTCCATAATTTCAGCACTCTGCTTTACGAAGGGTACTCGTTGCTGCCGGCGACGAATGTGCCCAGGCTGCGCGCGGCTTCGACCGACTACCCCGAAGACGTTCGCAACACCTACCTGCAACTGCCGCCAGAGCTCGATCCGCGAATTCCTGAATTTGCGAAACAGATCGCGGAGCGGGCCGAGAATCCTTTCGACAAAACCGTCGCCGTGGAAAATTACTTGCGCTCGCACTTCGCCTATACTCTCAACCTTACCGGAAAGCCCGGCGGCGACCCCCTGGCTCATTTTCTGTTTGAGACGCGCGCGGGCCACTGCGAGTATTTCGCGTCTGCCCTGGCCATCATGCTTCGCACTTTGGGAATTCCCACGCGGGAAGTGAACGGCTTTTTACCGGGCGAATATAACGACCTCGCGGGAGACTATATTGTCCGCGCCAGCGACGCGCATAGCTGGGTCGAAGTTTATTTCCCGGGAACGGGTTGGATGACTTTCGATCCGACTCCGCCGGGCGTGGAGTCCGACGGAGGATTTTTCTCGCGCATCGGGCAGTACATGGACTGGTTCGAGCTCAACTGGAACGAGTGGGTCATCAACTATGACTTCGTTCATCAAATTCAGCTTGCACAAACCATGCAGCGCAGCACGCGCACGTGGACGGAAACCGCGCGAAGCTGGTTTCTGAGCAAGCAGGAGAAAGGGCGGAGGTGGATGAAGTCCTGGAACAGGGGGCTCGGTTTGCTGCTTCCTCTGGCCATCCTTCTTTTTTTCCTGGCTCTGCGGTTCGACCTGGTTGTCGCCTTTGTGCGGCGATTGTGGCTGTCTTGGCAACTTCGTTCACCCGAAACCGCCCGCTCCAATCCGCAGCTCGCTTCGCGGCTTTACGCAGAACTTTTGTACGTGCTTGCGCGGCGCGGTTTCGCGCGTCAGCCCACGCAGACGCCGTTTGAGTTTGCCGCGGCTGTTTCGCAGCCGCGTCTGGCACCTGCTGTCCATGAATTTACGCGGTGCTATACGCAGGCGCGATATGGCGGCGCGCCTTGCGATACGATCCGGCTGCGCGCGTTCCTCGAACAAATCCGCGCGTCCTTCGCTTCGCGTTGAAACGTCCCGTTTATTTCCGATTTCTTCCTCGGGCCGCTTTCTGCGAAACGATGGCTGTTTGAGTTCCTTCCTCCGCCGCATGTTACAATGTGAAATTGCGCAAAGACGCTAATTTACTGCCTATGACTAAGGTCGGATTCGTCAGCCTGGGTTGCCCGAAGAACCTCGTCGACAGCGAGGTGATGATGGGTATTCTTACGCGCGAAGGCTACGAGCTTACGCCGCGCGCGGATGAAGCCGAGATACTCGTCGTCAATACGTGCAGCTTTATTGAGTCCGCGCAAAAAGAGTCCGTAGACGCGATTCTGGAAATGGCCGAGCACAAGAAATTTGGCGCGGCACGCAAGCTTATTGTTGCCGGTTGTCTTGTGGAGCGTTTTCGCGAGCAAATTCTGGAGCAGGTTCCGGAAGTGGATGCCGTAGTGGGAACCGGCGAAGTCGAACGCATCCTCGAAGCCGTTGACGGTGGCCTGCGGGTCTTACCCGCTGCTCCGCCGGCCTTTCTCTATCACGATCTGACGCCGCGGGTCATCACCACGCCGCGACACGCCGCGTACATCAAGATCGCCGAGGGCTGCGACCATCCCTGCACCTTCTGCATCATCCCGCAACTGCGCGGCGCGTTCCGCAGCCGGCGTTTTGAATCCGTGGTTCGGGAAGCGGAGAATCTCGCCGCTTCGGGTGCGCGTGAGATCACGCTCATTGGCCAGGACACGACTTCTTACGGCGAAGACCTGGGTCTTCGCGACGGCCTCGCACAGTTGCTCGAGCGGCTGGCGCAGGTCGAAGACCTGCTGTGGGTTCGCTTTCTTTACGCATATCCGAATCGCGTGACACAAAAATTGCTGGACACGCTTGCGGCGCATCCACGACTCGCCAAATACATGGACATGCCGCTGCAACACGCCAGCCGCAACGTCCTGGCGCGCATGAAGCGCGGCTCGCGCGGCGATGCTTTCCTGAAACTTCTAGAGCGTATCCGCGCGACAATACCCGGCGTTTCGCTGCGCACTTCGTTTATCGCCGGCTTTCCGGGCGAGACCGAAGAAGATTTCGCGGAACTCTGCGATTTTGTGCGCGCCGCGAATCTGGATTGGATGGGCGTTTTTGAATATTCCGACGTGGACAACGCAAACAGCTACGCGCTCGATGAAAAAGTCGACGCGGAAACGATTACCGATCGCCGCAACCGGCTGATGGCCATTCAGAAGAAAATTTCGCGAGAGAAACTGCGCGACTGGAAAGGCCGCACGGCCACCGCGCTTGTCGAAGGCCGATCGAACGACAATCCGCTTGTGTGGGAAGCGCGCCTAGAAGGAATGGCGCCGGACATCGACGGCAAGCTCTATTTGACCGACATCGAATTGCCCAGCGGTGAAACCGCAGCGGCGGGCGACGTTGCCCGCGTTGAAATCATAAAAGCCGATACTTACGACTTGATTGGGCGCGTCGTCGAGATTCTTCCGCGGCCCGTTGGGCGCGGGATCGCCGGTCGCGCCGACGCGGCTTCCGTTTCGCGCGTTCCTTCAGCTGAAAAACTCACGCGCATTTCCACCGGCGCCCCGCTGAGGGTCCTGGGCTGAGCTATACTCGGACTTCTGGGAAACTTCTCGTCTCGGTTCAATGGTTAGATTGCCGCTGTTTTGAAGGCGTCTTTTAACACAGAGTTCCCAGAGGACTCAGAGCAGAGTTCGATGAAACATCGCTGCCCGATCTGCAAGAAGACGACGGATTCCGAGATGCACGGGGACTTTCCATTTTGCAGCGAGCGTTGCCGCGACCGCGACCTCGGCAACTGGGCCACCGAGAAGTACGTCGTGTCCGAGCCGGTATTTGACATGAGCGAACTCGAAACGGAGAGCGCTTCGGCCAAACTAGAAGCAGCGGACGAAGACGAGGATTTTAAGGGGTTTACCAAGCCCGATGACACCATCCACTGAAATCCCCGGCGGCAAGACGACTCCGCAAGAAAAGCCGCGGCTTGCGATTGCCATTGCAACCGCACTTGGCGTCGGTTACATCCCCAAAGCCCCGGGCACGTTTGGCTCGCTGGTGGGGGTCGTGACCGCGGTTCTCTCCGCCGTATTCTTTCTGCATCCGGCGTCCATTCACGGGATCTTCTCGCGGCACCCTCTTACAGATGCCGTGTTCTCGGACAAGCACTTTCTAGTTCCCGGAAGCGACATTCACAACTCCGCGCTAGCCTTGCCACTGGTCTGCGCACTGGGGCTTCTCGTGATTCTCGCTGCGATCGGCGTGTGGAGCGCCTCGAGGACTGCGGATTTCGCGGGAGCTCAAGGACCCGCAGTTCGTGGTGATCGACGAAGTCGCCGGCCAGCACTTGACCTTGATCTTGCCGCTGATTCCCATCGGCCTGCCGCATCTGACGCAACACATGGACTTCTCGATGTATGCCATCTTCTTCACATTGAGTCTCGTGAATTGGAAATATCTTCTCCTGGGATTCTTGCTGTTTCGGCTCTTCGACATCTGGAAGCCTTCTCCGGTCCGGCAACTCGAAAAGCTTCCGCGTGGATGGGGCATCATGGCCGATGATTGGATGGCGGGTATCTACGCTGCTATTCTGTTGCGCATAGCGCTGCATTTTGGTTTGCTTGGCTAGTTATGAAATTCGGCTTTGGGTCTTCGGCAGAAAAGAACGGCATTCCCCGCATCGATAGAGTGGCGCCTGCCGCTGCCATCCCCGGCGGCGAAATCGTCATTCACGGCAGCGGATTCGCTTCGCGCGCTCACCCGCGACCGGTGGTGCGTTTTGGAGAAGCAGAAGCCAGCCTGGCGCTGGCCAGCGAGAATCGGTTGATTGCGCGGGTTCCGGAGGGCGCGAGCGGAGGTCTCGTCCGCGTCCGCAGCGCCGAACACGAAAGCCAGCCACATACCGTCTCGATCGGTGTGCAAATTGCCGACAATCTTCACCCCATCGCCAATCCCGCGGTCGATTCGTACGGCAATACGTACGTTACCTTCTCGGGCAATCGCGGCCAGCGTGTTCCCGTCTCGCTTTACAAAATTACCGCGAACTACAGCGTAAAACCTTATGTCACTTCGCTGGTGAATCCCAGCGGCCTGGCGCTGGATCGCGCGGGGAACCTCTTCGTCTCCTGCCGCAACGACGGCACGATTCACCGGATCACGCCGGAAGGCCGCGCGGAGCAGTGGATTGAAGGCATGGGCGTCGCCACAGGCATCGCGTTTGACCGCGCCGACAATCTTTATGTGGGCGACCGTAGCGGAACGATCTTCAAGATCAGCTTAAGCCGCGAGATTTTCGTTTTTGCGACCATCGAGCCGTCGCTCGCCGCTTATCATCTGGCGTTTCATCCCAATGGCGATCTTTATGTTACAGGGCCGACGACCTCCAGCTACGACCGCGTCTATCGCATCACGCAAGGTGGCGACGTGACCACGTTTTATCGCGGCCTTGGACGTCCTCAAGGGCTGGCCTTTGACCGCGACAGCAATCTCTACGTCGCCGCGTCCCTCGGCGGGCGGCGAGGCATTATCCGCATCACGCCGCAGGCCCATGCCGAGGTGGTCCTCAGCGGCTCCGGGCTTGTCGGCATGGCGCTGCAACCGTCCGGCCGCGCCATTCTCGCCACCACTGGCGCACTCTTCACACTGGATTGGGAAGTCCGCGGCTTGCCACTCCTGGGATAATTGACACTATGAAAGCTGAAATTATCGCAGTTGGTTCGGAGCTGCTCACGCCGGACCGGCTGGACACCAATTCGCTCTTCTTGACGGAAGAGCTGAACAAGCTTGGCATCGAGGTCCTTCGAAAAACGGTGGTGGGCGACAACCGCGATTTGTTGAGCGAAGCGTTTCGCGGCGCGCTCAATCGTGTTCCGCTGGTCATTTCTTCCGGCGGCCTCGGCCCAACTGAAGACGATCTTACGCGCGAGACCGTCGCGGACCTTCTGGGACGAAAGCTGAAGCGCAACGACGAAATTCTTCGCTACATCGAGGACCGCTTCCGCTCCATGAACCGTGAAATGCCCGAAGTGAATGTGCGCCAAGCGATGGTTCCCGAAGGGGCGGAAATCTTGGTGAATCCACGCGGCACTGCACCGGGATTGTGGCTCGAAGACGCGGGGCGCTTCGTCGTGTTGCTTCCGGGTCCGCCACGCGAGTTGAAGGCGCTGTTCCACGAACAGGTCCTGCCGCGACTCGAGCGCCGCGCCTCCAGCGTGCGCATGTTCCACCGCGAAATTCGCGTCACGGGCCTGGGCGAATCGCATGTCGAACAGCGCATCATGGGCATCTACAAGCGCTTTCCAGAGGTGAACACCACCGTTCTCGCTGCCCCCGGCGAAACGCAAGTCCATTTGCGCTTTTGGACAGAGGACGCGGAGCGCGCCAAGAAAACGCTGGACGAAATCGTGAAGGGATTTGAGATCGCTCTGACGGACCGCATCTTCAGCCAGGATGGTTCGCCTCTCGAGGAGGTCGTCGCGGCGGAGTTGATGATGCACAGTGCCACGATTTCCGCCGCGGAAAGCTGCACCGGAGGACTGCTGGCGCAGCGGCTAACGAGTATCCCCGGCAGCTCTTCCTATTTTCTTGGCGGCGTGGTTTGCTACAGCAACGAACTTAAAACCGCTTGGGCGGGAGTGCCTGCGGAACTTATTCAGGCCAAGGGTGCGGTCAGCGCGGAAGTGGCCATCGCGCTCGCGGAAGGGATTCGCCGACGCGTGGGCAGCACATTTGGCGTTGGCATCACGGGAATTGCGGGGCCGGGCGGAGGCACGGAAGAAAAGCCCGTCGGAACGGTGCACATCGCACTCGCGCATGCCAGCGACGTCAAAGAGCGCGACATGCGCTTTCCCGGCGACCGCGAATCCATCCGCTGGCAAGCTTCGCAAGTCGCGCTGGACATGGTCCGCATCCACTTTCTCTATAACGGCAAGCAGCCTCCGAAGCGAGCCTAAGCGTGCGACTCTTCGTCGCGCTGGAGATTCCCGCTGCTGTGCGAGACAATCTGGCAGCACTGCTCAAGGACTTTCGCACATTGTCATCTCGGTTGGCGGACAAGCGGCCGCGCTGGGTGCGCCCGGAGAATCTTCACGTGACGCTCAAATTCATCGGCGAAGCAGACGCGGCGAAGATTGAGGGCCTCCGGAGCGCGCTCTCGAAGGCCCGCTCGGATGCGCCAGTGGATCTTCAATTCCGCGGACTTGGATTTTTCCCCAATGAAACGCGGCCGCGCGTGCTCTGGGCGGGATTGGTCGCCTCGCCGAATCTGCCATCGCTCGCGGGAGATATCGATCTCGCTCTCGAAACTCAGGGCATTGCGCGGGAAGAGCGCGCGTTTACGCCGCATCTGACGTTGGCGAGGTTCGAGCCTCCCGGCCTGCACGACGGGTTGCGCGTGGCGATCCAAAAGAATGGCGACCGCGAGTTCGGTTCATTCCACGCCAGCGAATTTCATCTCATCGAAAGCAAGCTGAAATCTTCCGGCGCCGAGTACACTTCTCTTGCCTCTTTCCAGTTCACCTTGGAGCCCTAGCGCCGATGGCCGAGCCGAACGCGACACTCATCTCAATTCCCGCGGCTGCGTATCTTCTCGGATCGATCCCGTTCGGACTGTTGCTCGGCGAGCTTTTTGGCGCGGGCGACATTCGAAAAGGAGGCAGCGGCAACATCGGCGCGACCAATGTCCTGCGCGTCGCCGGGCCGCTCGCGGGAATCCTGACGCTTCTGCTGGATTTTGCGAAAGGCGCCCTCGCGGGTTTTCTCGCCGCGCGGTTCTCGAACGAGAGCGCAACTTGGATGATCATCGCCGGACTTTGCGTGCTGGCGGGGCACTGCTTCCCCATCTGGCTGGGATTTCGGGGCGGCAAGGGAGTGGCCACGGGCGCGGGCGTTTTTCTGGTGTTGTGTCCGCTCGCGTTTCTGGGAGCCGCAATTCTATTTGTCCTCGTGGTGATTTATTGGCGTTTTGTTTCGCTGGGATCGATCTCGGCGGCAGCCGCGATGCCATTGCTGATCTATTTTTTCTGGGCGCCGCATCACGCCCCGCCGCACGTGGTCACGTTCGGGACGCTGGCCGCGACGCTTTTGATAGTCTGTAAACACGACGCCAACATTCAGCGAATGGTCCAGGGCGACGAGCCAAAACTTTCGTTCAGCAAGAAAAAACAGGATGCTCCGTGATGCGCATCGCCGTTCTTGGCGGCGGAAGCTGGGGTACGGCGCTGGCCACGGTGCTGTCGCGGGCGCACAAACCTCACGAAATTTCCTTGTGGGTCCGCGACCCATCGCTTGCGAAATCCATCCACGGCGATCGCGAAAACAAGCTCTATCTGCCGGGCCACAAAATTTCGGAGACGGTCCACGTCACGCACGACGCGTCCGCCTCTTTGGAAAACGCTGGAGTGGTCGTCGTGGCTATTCCGGCTGCTCACGCTCGCGTCGTTTATGCGCGCGTCATGCCCCAGCTCTTAAGAGGCGCCGCTATTGTCAGCGCCACGAAAGGGCTCGAACCCTCCACTCATGCACGCATGAGTGAAGTCATTGCCCAAATTGCTTTGCCGGGATTTTCTCCCCGCATCGCGGTGCTCTCCGGACCGTCCTTTGCCGCGGAGGCAGCGGCCGGCCAGCCCACAGCAGTCGTCCTCGCATCGAAGGACATCGCGCTCGCGGATGAACTCCAGGAAGAACTTGCTGGCCCGACTTTTCGGCTCTACACCAATGAGGATGTTCTCGGCGTCGAGCTCGCCGGAGCCATGAAGAACGTCATCGCCATTGCTGCGGGAGCTTGCCAAGGGCTGGGCCTCGGCTCGAACCCGTTGGCGGCGCTGATCACGCGCGGCCTTGCGGAGATGACACGGCTCGCCGTAGCTCTGGGCGCGCGCCAGGAAACACTCAGCGGCCTAGCTGGCCTCGGGGATCTGGTCCTGACCTGCACCGGCTCGCTGAGCCGTAACCGCCATGTGGGCATCGAACTCGGCAAGGGCCGCGCACTAGCCGAGATCCTGAAAGACACGAGGATGGTTGCGGAAGGCGTGGGCACTGCCGGAGCCCTTTTGGCGCTTGCCCGCGAGTCTGGGATTCAACTACCAATAACCGAGCAGGTTGAAGCCATCCTGCACCAGGCCCGATCTCCTCGGGAGGCCATACGGAGCATCATGGAGCGACCCCTCAAACGCGAGTAAGTTAGGGCGAAGAGCCTCTCATCAAGCCTCTTCGAGGGTGCGGCCTGGCCCTGGCCGACACTAGTACCAAGGTTCCAGTTGCAGATGCGCGACGCGACGCGATTCGCGGCCCCCGTTGCCTCCTCTAATCCCCTAAAATTGAGAGACGTGATGCCCGAAC
Organism: uncultured Acidobacteriota bacterium; assembly: GCA_963718945.1. GTDB lineage: Bacteria > Acidobacteriota > Terriglobia > Acidiferrales > UBA7541 > Acidiferrum. The sequence goes on from CAVRAJ010000013.1 coordinate 129,027, forward strand.
CCGGCTCATCCAACTGGCAGAACCTGCGTAAAGGACGCGTGCGCATTTTGTGGCTCGTCCTGGGCGCGCTGCTGCTTGTAAGCGCTCTGCCCATCGGGCTTTACCACCGCCAGGTGTTGCAACTTAGCCAAGATAAGCTGGTCGACACCGAACGCGTCCAGCAATCCGCTTTGACGCGCTCCCTCGCGCAGGAGATTCAGCTCTTCGAGGCCAATCAGACACAACAACTCTTCAGCGAGCGCCAGATTCTGGCGCTGACGGGACTGATCGACAATGTCGAAGACCCCGCCGCCGAGCCCAAGGTCACCCGGTTACTCCATGAGTTTGTCGAGAGCAATCACGATACTTTTGTCTATCTGACCGCGGTCAACAAGTCCGGCAAAGGCACCAAAGCGTCTCAAGGCAACTTCGAGGCGGAACAGGATCCCTTCGTGGCTAAGGCGCTGCAGCGCGGGTTCGTGACCTGCATGCAGTCCGAAGAACTGCACAGCGTCAAGTTTCGCAGCGATCCAATTGCGCTCGCGCCGGACAACCAGCCGGCCTTCGTCCTGGCCGTGCCTCTCGAGGACTTGAACGGCAATTTCACCGGCATGCTTGCGGCGGTCGTTTCCCTCGAGCCGATTTCGAAGCGCTTGCGGGACGCCAGCGTGCGCGGCCGCACCGTGTTCGTGGTGGATCATTCCGGGCACATCGTCGCGCACCCCGACACAAAAAACTTCGTGCCGGGAGTACAAGCGAGCGGGAAACTCGTGGACCAGATTCGCACCCTGCCTCCGGATCTTCGCAATACGGAAACGATTAGTTTTGCGGAGGGCGACAAAAAGCACTCGGTCGAGATGATTGGGACTTACAGCACGCTACCCGAGGTCAATTGGGCGGTTGTCGCGGAGCGCAGCCTGGACCAGGCGCGCGCTGACGCGGGCGTGACGGAACTAAACCGCCAGGCGCTGGCATTCGTCAGCGTCGTAATCCTCGTGGCCATACTCTTCGGATACTTTTTTGCCGTGGGCATCAGCGGGCCGATTCGCGGGCTCGCGGCTTCCACGAGAGCCATCAGCCGCGGCGAATTTCATCAGCGTTCGCCCGTTCGGGGCGCCTCGGAAATCAGCGAGCTGGCGGAAAATTTCAACAAAATGGCCAGCGACATCGAGGAGTACATCGAGCGCCTGAAGGAAGCCGCGGAAGAAAACCGCGAGCTCTTTATCGGCTCGATACGCATGCTCGCCGCGGCCATCGACGAAAAGGATCCGTATACGCGCGGTCACTCCGGCCGCGTGGCGAAATATTCTGGGCTCATCGGGCGTGAACTCGGTCTTTCGGCCGAAGAGCTGGATAAGCTGCGGGTTGCCGCCCTGCTCCACGACGTCGGAAAAATCGGCGTCGAAGACCGCGTCCTGAAAAAGCCCGGCGCGCTGACTCCGGAAGAGTTCGATTTGATGAAGCAGCACACCGTAAAAGGCGCGAACATCATGCGCCCGGTATCGCAACTGAAGGAAATGCTGCCCGGGATCGAGTTGCACCACGAACATATCGATGGCCGCGGTTATCCGTATGGCCTGCAAGGCCAACAGATTCCGCTGATGGCGCGCATCATCGGTGTGGCGGACACGCTTGACGCCATGACCACCAATCGCCCCTACCAATCCGCGATGGATATTGAGTTCGCGCTGAACCGCATCAAGTCACTGACCGGCTCGAAGTTTGACGCCGTGGTCGTCAACGCTCTCGAATCGGCTATTAACGCCGGAAAGCTCCGCCTCAGCGCCGTCGAAGTGACTGTTTAGCTCTGCCCTCCATTCTGCCGCCGTTCTGAATGAACGAATCCGCAGCCAGTGCTGCGGACTCGCATTGAGCGCTTCTGCTACACTTTTAGATTGCGCTTCTCGCAAAGCGCTCAACCGCATGATTTCGCTATTCGGAAAACCAGAAAAAGTCGAACCATCGCTGCTGGAGAGGCTGAAAGCCTCCGTCAGCAAGACGAAGGCGGCACTGTCTGAGTCGGTGGAGAATATTTTTCTCGGCGAGCGCAAGATCGATCCTGCTCTGCTGAAGAAACTTGAAACGGCGCTACTCTCCGCCGATCTTGGCGTGAAACCAACGCGCGAGATCCTCGATGCCGTGCGGGAAAAGTTGGATCGCAACGCGCTCTCCGACGCCAGCCAGCTCAAGAGGGAGATCAAGTCGCACATCATACGCATCCTCACGATGAGCGAAGGCAAAGTGAGCGGCTCCGCGATCGACGGCACAGCAGCAGCGCCCGCCAAGCCCCTGGCAAGCTCACCGAACGGCTCCGGCCCGCGCGTCATCTTTATCGTGGGCGTGAATGGCGCGGGAAAAACCACCAGCATCGGCAAGCTCGCCAATCGATTGCGCCAGGAGGGACTCAGCGTTGTGCTTTGCGCTGCTGATACTTTCCGCGCGGCCGCCGTCGAACAGCTCGAAATCTGGGCGAAGCGCAACGGCATTGACGTGATCAAGCAAAAGTCCGGCGCCGATCCTGCCGCCGTCGTTTTCGACGCGATGGTTGCGGCCAAAGCGCGCGGCGCGGACGCCGTCATCGTGGACACCGCCGGCCGCCTCCACACCAAATCCAATCTCATGGCCGAGCTGGAGAAAATGAAGCGTACCGCGGCGAAAGTCATTCCCGGAGCGCCGCACGATGTGCTGCTGGTTCTCGACGCAACGACCGGTCAGAACGGCCTCGCGCAGGCGCGCGAGTTTACTTCGACCGTGACAGTCACGGGCATCATCCTCACGAAGCTCGACGGCACGGCCAAGGGCGGGATCGTTGTAGCCATCGCCCGCGAGCTCGGCTTACCCATCCGTTTTGTCGGTACGGGGGAGCAGATCAACGACATGGTGCCCTTCGACGCGGAAACTTACGCGAACTCTCTTTTCGATTAAACCTGTTTATTAAACGATGGACGCTCACGCCACTCGCTTCATGGAACACGCGCTGGAGTTGGCCCGCAAAGGCATCGGCCTTGCGAGCCCTAATCCGATTGTCGGCTGCATCCTCGTGCGTGAAGGACAAATCGTTGGCGAAGGATTCCACCTGTACGAAAAGCGCGATCACGCCGAGATCATCGCCCTGAAATCCGCCGGCGAAAAAGCGCGCGGCTCGACGATGTACGTCACGCTCGAACCATGTAATCACACGGGCCGCACTGGCCCGTGCACGGAAGCGATTATTGCGGCGGGCATTCAGCGCGTCGTTGCGGCGATGGGCGATCCCAATCCGATCAGCTCCGGCCGCGGATTTGATCGCCTTCGCGCCGCTGGCATCGAAGTCTTCACTGGAGTCGGTGAAGAAGAAGCTCGCAACCTGAACCAGGCGTTCACCTGCTGGATTCGCTCAAAACAACCATTCATCACGCTGAAATCCGCTCTGACGCTCGATGGCCAGCTCGCTCTTCCCGGCGAGCGAAATAAGCTGGGCAAGAGACTCAGTAAACAGAAACGGACCGATTGGATTAGCTCAGAAGAATCGCGCGCCGAAGTTCATCGGATGCGCCACGCCGCTGACGCTGTACTCATCGGCATTGGCACAGTCAAGATCGACGACCCGCTTCTCACGGATCGCAGCGGGCTTCCGCGAAGGCGCCGCCTCCTGCGCGTAATCCTCGACAGTGAACTTTCGCTCCCGCTGAAGTCGCGGCTCATCCGCACCGCCGATGACGACTTGCTGGTTTTCGCAAGCGAAGCCGCAAATTCGCGGAAAGCTCGCGCTCTTCAAAAAGCCGGCGCGGAGGTCGTCCGCATACGTTCGCGCGCCGGCCGAATCAGTCTGGACGCCGTTCTCGCCGAGCTTGGCCGCCGCGAAATTCTCAGCGTCCTCCTGGAAGCCGGCCCGACGCTCAATGGTGCCGCCCTCGCCGCGGGAATCGTCCACAAATTGTTTCTCTTCTACGCGCCCAAAATCTCTGGTGAAACACGCGTGCCTTTCGCCGTCGCGCAGAGTCTCAAACTTCCGCCGCTGCAAAGAGTCCGCACGCAGTTCTTCGGCCCCGACATCGCTATCGAAGCCTGCTTGCAAGACGTCTACCGCTAACTATGGAGCGCTATGGAGTGCGGGAGCTCTGCTGCCGCTTTTCCGGCGCCGATCCAGCGTGAATCCTAAAAGCGGGAGCAGAGCTCCCGCACTCCACAGCGCCGTATCAATCGGTAATGCGCAAAACCGCCGCGCCTTCGATGGCATCATTTTTCAAGGCGTTCAAGGCGCGGTTGGCATCGCTAAGCGGAAACATCTGGGTGTGCATCTGAACGGGAATCTCCGCCGCGATGCGCAGAAAATCTTCACCATCCTTGCGCGTGTTGTTCGCGACGCTGCGAATCATCCGCTCTTGATAAAGCAAGTCGTAGCTGAACGACGGAATCGGACTCATGTGAATCCCGCCAAGTACGAGCACGCCGCCTTTGCGCAGGGCCCCAAGCGCCGCGGGCACAATCTCTCCTGCGGGAGCAAAAACAATCGCGGCATCGAGTTTTTCAGGCGGCGCATCGAAGGTTCCCCCGGCCCATGCCGCTCCCAGCTCAAGCGCCAGCCTCTGGTGACGCGCGTCTCGAGTTGAACGCGTACACCGTCACGTTCCAGTGCCGCGCCACTTGAATCGCCACGTGCGCCGCCGCGCCAAAACCATAAAATCCCAGCCGCCCGCCGGGCTGGATCCCCGAAAGCCGCAGCGAGCGGAAACCGATGATCCCAGCGCAAAGCAGCGGCGCGGCCTGTTCATCGGCAAACCCTTCCGGAATCGCGTAAATAAAATCCTCCGGCGCGACGATATATTCCGCGTAACCGCCGTCAACGCTGTATCCGGTGAACGTCGGGTTGTCGCAGAGGTTTTCCTCGTTCCTCCGGCAGTATTCACACAGGCCGTCCGTGTGGTGCAGCCAGGCCACGCCAACGCGCGCGCCGATTGCAAAGCGGTGAGAGCCTTCCCCTCGTTTCTCGACGGCCCCGACGACCTGGTGCCCTGGAATGACCGGCGATTTGCGCGGCGGCAATTCGCCTTCGATCACATGCAAATCCGTCCGGCACACTCCGCAAGCGCGCACGCGAATAAGCACCTCGCCCTTTTCAGGATTTGGCGCAGGCACTTCCGCGAACCGGAGGGGATTCGTTTCGATCCGCGCGGGAGTATTGAGCAGACAGGCCTTCATGGTGCGTCCTCAAATGAATTGCGTGATGCGTTCCACTTCAGTGTAGTGCTTTCTGCCGGCGTGACGAAATGCTGTAGACTCATGAGCGGGCATCTCGCGCGCGATCAAGAGGAAATTGTGTTCACGGGAATCATCGAACATCTTGGCACAATCGAGGCTCTCGATCTGAAATCTCGGCAGCGGGCGCGTCACCATCCACGCGCCTAGCGTCACTCCCGCGCTCGCCGTTTCAAACAGCATCGGCGTGAACGGTTGCTGCCTCACCGTGGTCGCTCTCGGTAAAGAACAGTTTTCCGCGGACCTGTCCGGCGAAACCATCCAAAAAACATCCTTCGGTGCGCAAGAAGGCGGACTGAAAATAGGCTCGCGCGTCAACCTCGAGCAGCCTCTCACGGCCGGGAAAGAATTTGGCGGTCATTTTGTTCTTGGCCACGTGGACACGGTCGGCCGGGTCTACGCGCCTCGATCTCGATGGCCCGGAGAGCGGCAGTTGGTGGTTCGGTGTGGATGTTCCCGAAGACTTCGCGCGCCACATCGTCTCAAAGGGATCCATCACCATCGACGGCATCAGCTTAACCATCGCCCGCTGGCATAACTCTGTGACGCCGCTCAAACAAGTCATGACCGTAGAAATCGCGGTAATCCCCTACACCTACGCACACACGAATCTTCGCGACAGCAAACCCGGCGACGCGGTAAACCTGGAAGCGGATATCCTGGGCAAATACATCGAGCGCTATCTCGCAGCTCGCGATGCAAACGCAGGAGCGGCCGCCGTCACAGAGACGCAAGCAACACCGCTCACGATCGAATCGCTCGTCCGCCAGGGCTTCTGAAGTTTTCTAAATGCTCTCGCTCGTCTTGCTTCGCGCTCCGCGAAAATAGAGAAACAGTCCCAGTGCGATCGACGCAACGGTTCCACCAACCAGTTTGCACTCGAACAAAACCTTATTCGATTCTTCCCCCGGAGGAATCAGCGAGAACGCAATCCCGCACAACACGGATACAAACCCCAGCCCTCCCGCAATCCACACTCCCAGCTTGCCCCCCGGGATCAGCACGGCATGAGGATTCTCTCTGCGGTCTTTCCGTCCAGCCAGTTTGATCGCCGCCGCATACATATACAGGAATGGAATGAAATACAGAATGATGGCCGCATCCACAAGTATTTGGTAAACGCCGGCCATCGTCGCTTCCTTGATCTGGCTCAACAAAAGCACAGCAAGAGAAGCGACGGCTTGCACAAGGATGGAAATGTACGGCGTTTTCCACTTTGGATGGATTTTTCCGAACGCCGCCGGCAAATACTTGTCAATTCCAACGACGAATGGCACACGCGCGATTCCCGCAACCGTGCTCCCCACGCCGCCCGCGTTGCCGACAGAAACCAGCATTGCCGCCAGCACTCCAACGAAGCCGATGCGCAGCGCCGTCGAGCCGATCGTAAGCGCCTGGAACACGCCGCTCTTCGGATCCGCGTCAGCGGCGGGGACCAGCGCCAACACGGCAAACGTGCCGACGATGTAAATCGCCGCAATAAACGCGCCGCTGGTTAGTACCGCCCGCGGCAAGGTCCGCCGCGGATCTTTGATCTCGTCGCTCATGGCCGAGACCAGTTCGAGACCCGTGAATGCAAACGCGATCTGCGACCAGAAATTTACCGTGTCCCAGCTCCAGTGCGGCATCATGTTAGCCCGCGTGAAGTGCGTCGCCGATCCGTGATGCATCCAAACAGCCCCTGCAACCGCCGCCAGTATCAGCAAAGGAAGATAGGTCGAAATTCCGCCGGCATTTTGCAGCCACTTGCCTACGTTCAGTCCGACGATATTCATCACCACCGCCACTGCGAGCAGCAACACCGAGCCTACAAGCAGAAATGTCGTGTTCTGCGCAAGCGCCACGCCGCCCGTACCAGCTACGTAAGCTCCCATCGCCGCGCTGGCCAGCAGCAATCCAGGGAAATAAAAAATCGTATAGATCCAGTAGGTCCAACCTGCAAGGAAGCCGTGAAAATCGCCGAATGCCTCCTTGGACCACACGTAAAGCCCGCCTTCATGCGGAAAGCGCGAAGACAATTCGTTGATCACCACCGCCGTGGGAACAAAAAAGAAAACCGCGGCGATCGCCCACAAACTGATCGAGGAAGTTCCGTTGTGCGCAGCCGCGGCAATCCAGCGCGGCCCCAAGACCGTCGCTATATTGAACAGCAGTACGTCCCAGAAGCCCATGGTCTTGGGTAATTGTTTGATCGGATCGGCGGGGCCGCCCGCGGCCTGGCTCACAGAGTCACGTCCAGAGCGGGGATCAACGCATCCTGCATGCGGAAGTTGTGGAGGAATGGATCCTTTGAATTCTCAAAATCGTCCCACGGCCCAAAGAACGCGACGCGCCCTTCTTGCAGAAACACCACGCTATCGGCAAGCTTCTTCGCGAGATGCGTGTCGTGTGTCACCACAATCGATGTGCGGTGAAACGCGTCTTTCAACCGCAGAATCAGGTCGCCCATGTGCGCCGCCATGATGGGATCGACCATGGTTGTCGGCTCGTCAAACAAAATCGCATCGGGGTTCTGCGCGAAGGCCCGCGCCATGGCCACCGCGCGCCTCATGCCCGTCGATAACTCGCCGGGCAGCTTATCGAGAACCTCTTCCACTTCCAGCATTTTCGCCAATTTGGCGACATAGGCGTCGATATCTTCGTCGGCGAGTCCGGGCTGTTTTTCCAGCGGAAAGGCAATATTCTCCGCGACCGTGAGCGAATCGAAGAGCGCGCCGGACTGGAACACCATCGTCACTTTGCGCCGCACTTCTTCGAATTGCTGCTCGGTAAAATCCGTGACGTCTTCGCCGTCCACGAGGATGCGCCCTGAATCGGCCTTCATGAACCCCATAATATGCTTCAGCGAAACCGACTTGCCGACACCGCTGCGTCCCATGATCACGCAGGTCTCGCCCCGCTTCACGGTGAAGCTGACGTTCTTCAGCACGTCGTTTTCGTCGAAGGATTTGCAAACATCGCGAAACTCGAAAAAATTCTCGGCGTGCGATTCGGCGCCGCTGCTGGCCACGTTGACACGGGCTCCGCCTGTCTCCATCGCCTCCATTCCGCGATTCGTGTCGTTTGCGTCTGCCATCCGGTAGTTCCGTCAAACTCAGCGTCCGCCATGCCGGCGTTCGTTATTCTTGTTCGGTTTCCATGATCCGGCGCGCTTCTTCGTAATCCGCTGCCGTATTCATGTTCCAGAACAACCGCCCTGCGCTATCAAATCGTTTCCAGTCTCGCTCGTCAAGAACTTCTGCGCGCAGCAGTGCGATCCCCTGCGTCACTTTGCGAACGCCTCGCTCGAAAGCATCTTGCAGCACCTCCACTGCATCCGTTCGCCAGCAAGCGCAGAGCGGCTCCGGCCCATGAGCCGAATGCGGCACAACCACTTGCGCATCGCTCTTCAGTGCGCGTTCCGAGAGAAACCGGATCCAGTCCGTGGTCAAAAATGGCATGTCGCAGCTGACAATCAAGTTCCATTCGCAAACCGTGTCTTGCTGCTGCGCGTGCCGCAAAGCAGTGACAACTCCTCCCAGCGGCCCTTCTCCCGGCCATTGGTCTTCGACGCACGCGGCCCAAACTGTGTCGTACTTTTCCGCTGCTCCAATCACCACCGCCTTGCACGCCAACTCCTTGCCCGATACCGCGTAGTCGACCAGTCCCACCATCCGCGCGAGCACCGGCTTTCCGCCTAGCTCGGCGAGCGCCTTGTCCCGCCCAAATCGCGTGCTCCCGCCACCGGCCAGGACGTATGCGCCAACTTTATTTTCGCTCTTCCCCAAACTCATTCTCCAAATCTCGGCGTCTGAACTCTTCTCTGTGTCCTCTGCGACCTTTGTGTAAGTCTTTTATTCTTCTTCGATCGGCTCCCGCCCTGGCCGCCGGATTCCCAATTCGCGCAATTTTTCCTGCAAACTCTGCCGGTGCAGCCCTATCGTCGCCGCTGTCTTCGATACATTCCAACGATGCTCCGCTAGCTGCTTCGTAATGTATGCCACCTCAAACTTGCGCCTAGCTTCGCGAAAATCTTTTTCGCCAAATCCATTTTCGACACTGCCGCCGGAATTCATGCGAGGCCCAGCCTCTCCACTCAATACTTCCTGCGGCAAGTCCTCGACTCCAATCTCTTCGCCACGGCACAGCACCAGGCTTCGCTCCAAGGCGTTTTTCAGCTCACGAACATTTCCCGGCCAGTCATATTTTTCCAGCGCCGCCGTTGCTTCTCTCGCCAGCCGTCCCATGCGCCCAAAGCGCATTCCGTGCATCTGCAAAAACGCCTCGGCCAGCACCGGAATATCCGCCTTATGCGCTCGCAAAGGCGGCAACTCAATGGTCACCACGCGCAAGCGGTAAAACAAATCCTCGCGAAACTTTCCCGCGCGAATTTCCGCCCCCAGGTTCCGGTGTGTAGCGCTTATCACCCGAACATCCACCGGAATCGGCTGCGTTCCACCCAACCTCTCTATCGTTCGGTTTTCCAAAGCTCGCAAAACCTTCGCTTGCGTCACGGGATTCATGTCGCCAATCTCATCCAAAAACAACGTCCCGCCCGACGCCAGTTCGAACTTGCCCTTTTTCTGTTGCGCCGCGCCGGTGAACGCTCCGCGCTCATATCCAAACAATTCCGATTCAATCAACGTTTCCGGCAGGGCCGCGCAATTCACCGCCACGTATGCTTTCCCCGCGCGCGGCGACCGTGCATGAATCTCTTGCGCCATCAAATCTTTCCCAGTGCCGCTCTCGCCAAGGACGAGCACTGTCGAATCCGTGTGCGCCACGCGATCCGCCATTTCGAACGCGCGCCGCATTTCCGCCGTGCGCCCAATCATCTGCCCAAACTGCCCCTCCGTCGCCATCCGTCCGCGCAACGAGTCATTTTCTTTTTCGAGCGTCGCCAACTTCAGCAGATTCGCCACGCGCTGCCGCAGTTCCTCCAATTCGAATCCCTTCACCAGATAGTCCGCCGCGCCAAGCTGCAGCGCTTCCACTGCGGTCTTCGCCGTGTCCAGCGCCGAAACCATGAGCACAGGCACGTCGCTCCCCTGCTCACGCATCCATCGCAAAAATTCCAGCCCACTCTGCCCAGGCAATACAACATCTAGCAGCACGAGATCTGGTTGCTCGGTGTTCAAGGCCAAACGCGCCGCTTCCGCCGAATCCGCCTCCGCAATCCGGTACTTCGCCTCCAGCGCCCGCCGCAATCCATACCGCGCCGCCGGCTCATCATCCACAATCAATATTGTTTTCATCCCAACTCTCCGTGCACTGTGTGACCTCTGTGTTAAGAAAAACCAGAGCCGCTCGCGCGACGCTGCCTTTTAGCGGCCTTGTTTTTTCGCTCCGCTATTTGCTTCGATCCTTCATTGGCATCACCACTTCAAACCGCGTTCCATTGGCGTCCTTTACCGGGCTTTCCCAATCCAGCGTTCCGCCAAACTCCGCAACCCGCCTCGCCACAATCGCCAGGCCAAGTCCCGTCCCTTGCGTCTTCGTCGTAAAAAAAGGCTGCAGAATCTTTCCGCGCACGCTCTCGGGAATACCCGGCCCGTCGTCCTCAACCGCAAACAGAAATGCATCGCCATTCGCACGGCCGCTAACCTTCACGTGACCACCACGCGCAGTCGCTTCCAGCGCATTCACCACCAGATTCGACAAAATCTCGTTCACCGCCTCAGAACTGGCCGCCAACTTTGTTCCGCCGTCCTCAACTACCACCTCGAGCGCCACTCCACGCCGCTCCGCCTCATGCCGCAAGACTCCGCTGACTTCCTCCGCCACGGCGCGAGCATCGCAAGTCGCAGAAACAACCCCACCCCGCACCGCCGGCCGGCTAAACTGAAGCAATTGATTCAGCTTCGACGACAATCGTCCAATCTCCTCCAGCACCATTTTCGTTTCCCCGCGAATTGACTCCGGCAATTCCGCGCTCTCCAACTGCACCTGCAAAATCGTCTTGATCGACCCCAGCGGATTCTTCAAATTGTGCGAAATGCTCGCCGCCATCTGCCCAAGCACCGCCAGCCTCTCCCGCTCTGCCAATTCCCTCTCCAATTGCAATTTCTCTTCGATCAACCGGCACAAATCCAGCGCCCCGGGCAACTGCTCGCACAAAAACCCTAGCGCCGCCCGTGTCTCGCCCGAGAGCATCGCACCGTGCGCGCGGACGCGAAGAGCTCCAATCCTTTGGCCTGTACGCTCAATTGGAAAATCCCAGCAGGATTCCGATTTCCCTTCAGCGCCTTCCATAAAGCCATCCGCGCCAGACAAGAGGATCCGAGCATCCGCAAGTTCAAGTTTTCCCTTCAGCCATTCTTCCGTAAAGGAAATCAGTTTCGTTTGGTTGCCCTGCCGCGCCACTTGCTGAATCACGGCGGCGATTCGCTGTGCCTGCTCCATTTCCTGTTGCGCTGTTTCTCTCAATCGTCGTCCCAGCACGCGTTGCAACGGCTCGATAAACACGACCAAGACAAATAAAAGGATGGCTGCGGAAGCTTCTGGGGGCAGAATCGGCTCGAGCCAAATGCCCACCCGCCGCACCAGACTTAAATACAAAAGCGCAAAAAACGTGACCGAGACCGCGAACAACAAATTCTGCTGGCGTCCGATCTGTAAAAAATTAAACCTCTGCACGTAATAAATCAGCGCTGCCAGTGGAAGAATCGGCAGAAACGCCAAAGCCGCGCTGATCCAAGCCTGGTCGGGCGCAGCGTATCCCGGGAGCCGAGTGAGAAATATCAGACCGGCTACCAGCAGGATTCCGCACACGATTCGATGAAAGAAAGTTTGCCTCTCATCCGGAGACGCTTTCACGAACCGCTGCTCCCAGTACGCCGATCCCCACAGTGCCGCCGCGAACCACAGTTCAAAAGCGCGCCCGAATGAGTAGGACGGAGTAAGGAAGTCAAATGCCTGGCCGGAAACAACGATCGGATAGGCTCTCAACCCAAAATAGAGAACAGGAGCGTACATCGCAGCGAGCCACATGCGTTTCTGAGCGCGATTCGATGTCAGTGCGCGCGTCTCCGCATACTCCAGGTGCAAGTGGACGAGAAGTGGCGGCAGGAATAGCAGCCCGGTACAGAGGATTGTCCAAGCGAATGTCACCAGCAGTAGAGGCGCCTGCGCGTAGTAAATTTGAGCATTCAGCGCCAGCAGCGATCCGCTATAGAATAAGAACAGAGAAAGACACAGAAAGAAGAAAACGCGCTCGAAGTTTCGTTGCCTTCGATAGCCAAGGATGACCACCATCCAGAAAAGCTGCAGCAGCGTGCCCGCAGTGAAGCCGATCAGCCGAAGATAGAAGAGTGACCCCATGCGTTTTCTGTTCGCCGGATTCTACGCCGACGATAGAAGCACGGCAATCGCCAAGTGTCGTATTTTTCTTGCACCATCTAAGTAGCTATAAATAAATGACTTAGTCTGACAGAAAATCCACAGCCGCCCGACGTGGCTGTCCGCTAAATCCTTGACATGCAGCCCTTTTGTGCTATATTAGCAGTCGGCTATGAGGAGTGCTAATTTCCCTTCCGTGCTCCCAGCCTCGGTTCAAACCGTAAGATCACCTATGGAGGTTCTTCCAAGATGGCAGTGAATCTGACCCCGCTCCACGACCGTGTGATCGTGAAGCGCATTGAAGAAAAAGAAAGCGTCAAGGGAGGCATCATCATCCCTGACTCCGCAAAAGAAAAGCCCATGGAGGGTGAAGTCATCGCCGTCGGCGCTGGCAAGCGCGAAAAAGGCGAACTAATCCCCCTAGACGTGAAACCAGGCGACCGCGTTCTGTTCGGCAAGTACGGCGGCACCGAAATCAAAATCGAGGACGAAGAGTACCTTATTCTTCGCGAAGAAGAGATCCTCGCCAAACTCAGCGGCGCAGCCAAAGCCGCAAAGAAGTAACGCAGCGCCGGGCTTTAGCCCGGCAGTTCGGCACTTGTAGTGGCCGGTCTTTAGACCGGTTCGGTTCTCTTAAAATTCAGCATCTAGCAGAACGATAATCAGGAGGAAATACCAGTATGGCGAAACAGATTGTAACAGGTGAGAATTCCCGCCAGGCGATTCTACGTGGCGTGAACGCTCTCGCCGACGCAGTGAAGATCACCCTCGGCCCCAAGGGCCGCAACGCGGTGATCGAAAAGAAGTTCGGCGCCCCCATCATTACCAAGGATGGCGTCACCGTAGCCAAGGAAATCGAGCTGCAGGATCCCCTCGAGAACATGGGCGCGCAGATGGTTCGTGAAGTCGCCTCGAAGACGTCTGACGTCGCCGGCGACGGCACCACCACCGCAACCGTGCTCGCACAGGCTATCTTCCGCGAGGGCGTTAAGACTGTCGCCGCCGGCGCCAGCCCGACCGCTCTCAAGCGCGGCATTGAACGCGCCGTCGAAGTGGCTGTCGAAGAGATCAAGAAGCTCCACAAAGACGTTAAGGGCGAAATGATCGCCCAGGTTGGCACCATTTCCGCCAACAACGACAAGCAAATCGGCGGCATCATTGCCGAAGCCATGAAGAAGGTCGGCAAGGATGGCGTCATCACTGTCGAGGAATCCAAGACGATGGAGACGACCCTCGAAGTGGTCGAAGGCATGCAGTTTGACCGCGGCTACCTCTCCCCCTACTTCATCACCGACCCAGAGCGCATGGAATGCGTCCTTGAGGACGTGCGCATCCTCATTCACGAAAAGAAAATCTCCTCGATGAAGGACCTGCTCCCATTGCTCGAGCAGACCGCCAAGATGGGCAAGCCCCTCTTGATCATTGCTGAAGACATCGAAGGCGAAGCGCTGGCGACCCTCGTCGTCAACAAGCTCCGCGGCACGCTGCAATGCGCTGCCGTCAAGGCCCCTGGCTTTGGCGACCGCCGCAAGGCAATGCTCGAAGACATCGCCACCCTCACCGGCGGAAAGGCCATCACCGAAGACCTCGGCATCAAGCTCGAGAACGTGAAGCTTGAGGACCTCGGCCGCGCCAAGAAAATCACCATCGACAAGGACAATTCCACGATCATCGAAGGCGCCGGCAAGTCCGCGGACATCGAAGGCCGTGTGAAGCAGATCCGCTCCCAGGTCGAAAACACCACCAGCGACTACGACAAGGAAAAGCTCCAGGAACGCCTTGCCAAGCTCGTCGGCGGCGTTGCCGTAATCAAAGTCGGCGCAGCGACCGAGACCGAATTGAAGGAAAAGAAGGCGCGTGTCGAAGACGCAATGCACGCCACCCGCGCGGCTGTCGAAGAAGGCATCGTTGCAGGCGGCGGTTCCGCACTGCTTCGTTGCATCGCGGCCGTCGAGAAGCTCAAGCTGCACGATGACGAAGCCGTCGGCGCAGGCATCGTGAAGCGCGCTCTCGAGGAGCCCTCCCGCCAGATCGCACTCAACGCCGGTTTTGAAGGCGCTGTGGTGATCGGCAAGGTTCGCGACTCGAAGGACGAAAACTTCGGCTTCAACGCGGAGACCGGCGAGTACGGCGACATGGTCAAGATGGGCGTCATCGATCCGGCAAAAGTCACCCGCTTGGCGCTGCAAAACGCAGCTTCCATCGCGGGCCTCATGCTCACGACCGAAGCCCTCATCGCTGAAATCAAGGAAGAAAAGGCTGCAGCAGCTGGTGGCGGCGGCGCACCCGGTGCAGGCGGCATGGGCGGCATGTACTAAATCCAGGTAGCACAGGCACTCCTGCCTGTGCTCCGGGCACGGCATTACCAGCCTGCCCAAAACCTCAATCCAAAGGGCGCCGCGGCTCCAACCGCGACGCCCTTTCTGTTTGTCGACTCGGAAGTAGCCTAAGGCACTCATCGGGGATTCCGCTGACCTGTACTAGGGGCCATTTGAATTTAAGCGACAGCCCCTCAAGGTTCTATTGCCGAACACCCACCTAAGCGCCAATCTGAGAAATATCGGTAGAGATTTACGGAGAATTCGCGTTGCCTAATCTGTTCAGCAGCCTTTGGCCCGGTCTACTCATCTGGTTATTACTCTATGTTTCCGACTACGCCCTCACGATTGTGTGCGCTCGCCTCTACCGCTCCGGCGTAAACGAAAAGCTAGTCATTGAAGGAAGCTTCGAACTTAACCCTTATTTCCAGCGAGACATTGACGCACTGAAAGTCATCAGTCCTCGCTTTCTAGCTATGCTGCTGATTACCGGGCTTCTGCTGACACTGATGTGGATCATGGACTCGCAATCGACACCTGAGTTTTACGAATTCGTGCTAGGTGCTATGGTGCTTCTTGAGGTGGCAGTTCACGTCCGGCACATCCGAAACTTCTTCACGTTCCGCATGATCGGCAAGTCCGATTGCGTTCGTGGCCGCATCGAGTATTCGCGGCCATTCTCCCTACGAGTGTCCTCCACAGAGTTGTTTGCTTTTTCGGGCCTGTTCTTAATACTGTTTGCGTTCACGCCTAGTTGGTTTGTGCTCGGCGGTGCCGCATCGTGCGCCTTGGCAGCCATAAAGCACCGCCGATTAGCGAAGAGAGTTCCGTCTAAAGCGCCTGCTGCGGTTCAGCCTCAAAGCACTATCTAGACTGACAAGTTCAAGCCCTCGTCTTGCCTCCGTCCCCCCTCCTCCGCTAAACTCGTCGGGCCTCACGCCACAGACTCTTCAGGGGAGAGTCATACGCCATGAACGGACTTTTGCAGCGGATTCTTCCGCATGAACAGGGCTTTTTCGGACTTTTCGCCAAGCAAGCCGAAAACATTCACGACGGCGCCGAAGCCCTCGTGAAAATGCTCTCGCACTATACAGGCGTCCCCGAGCAGGTCCAGAGCATCAAGGCCATCGAGCACGAAGGCGACGAAATCGCCCATAACCTCCTCATCAAGCTGAACCAGTCTTTCATCACGCCTTTTGACCGCGAGGATATCCACGAGCTTTGCAACCAGCTTGACGACATCATTGACCTCATCGACGCCGCTGCCAGCCGCTTTGTCCTCTATCGTGTCGATTCGATCCGCGAAGGCACCGTCGACCTCGTCAGAGTCCTCGTCTCGGCCACCGCGGAAGTAACCGCTGCCGTGAAAGCTCTCGGTACCCCCGACAAGGCCCTTAAGCACTGCATCGAGATCAACCGCTACGAAAACGAAAGTGACCGTCTTTGCCGCACTCTCATCGCACAGCTTTTCGACGAAGAAAAAAATTCCGTCCAGATCATCAAATGGAAAGAAATCTTCGAAGTCATCGAAACCGCCGTCAACAAATGCGAAGATGTCGCCAACGTCATCGAAGGCGTCATCATCAAGAGCGCTTGATTTGCCGATGACCAGCTTCCATCTCCTCGTCGCCGTAATCGCCCTCACGCTGGCCTTCGAGTTTTCCAATGGCTGGCACGACGCCGCCAATTCCATCGCCACTGTCGTTTCCACGCGCGTCCTTACTCCCTTTCGCGCTGTCGTCTGGGCCTCCTTCTGGAATTTCGTCGCGGCCTTCGTGTTCGGCACAGCCGTCGCCAACACCATCGGCAAAGGCATGGTTCACATCGAGATGGTGAACCAAACCGTTCTTTTGGCCGGTCTTCTCGGCGCCATTTCCTGGAATCTCATCACGCTTATCCTTGGCCTCCCCACCAGTTCCTCGCACGCCTTGATGGGCGGCTACGGGGGTGCCGCAGTGGCCCACGCCGGTTATAAAGCGCTCATCCTTAGCGGCTGGACCATGCCCGTTCTGTTCATTTTTCTTGCGCCTTTCATCGGCATGTTCATCTCCATGGCCGTCACCATCGCCACGAGTTGGATCGTCCGCAAGCAGCGCCCGCAAAAAGTGGATAAATGGTTCCGCCGTTTACAGCTTCTCTCGGCAGCGGGCTACAGCCTCGGCCACGGTACCAACGACGCCCAGAAAGGCATGGGCATTATCACCGCCGCACTCGTAGCCGGCGGACTCATGAAAAGCTACGCGGTTCCCGATTGGGTGATTACTTGCTGCTACTTGGCCATGGGCGGCGGCACCATGGCCGGCGGTTGGCGCATCATCAAGACCATGGGGCAGCGCATCACGAAACTAACCCCCTTCGGCGGCTTCGCTGCGGAGTCTGCCGGCGCGCTCACCTTGCTCGGCACGGCGCATTTCGGCATCCCTGTCAGCACCACTCACACCATCACCGGCGCCATCGTCGGCGTCGGCGCCACGCGCCGCCTCTCCGCCGTCCGCTGGGGTGTCACGCGCCGCATCGTGTGGGCTTGGATCCTCACCATCCCCGGCGCCGCTCTCATCGGCGCGGTGATTTTCCATATCATCAGCCATTTACTTCGCTAAGAGTATGGCCCCTATTTCTCAGCTTAGCCTCTTGCCCCGCTCATCTGCCCGCCAAAACTCGGGCCATTTCGACGAATTTTCTTGTCTTTTTCAGACGTGTTTTGATACACAATCAGCATCCAAACGAAGGAGCTCCACATGAGCACATCCGCCAGCTTCTCATCCTCACCTGTGCGCGAATTGAATTTCGAGCTCCTGATCATGCGTCTTGCCTGCTCGCTTCCCTTCATCTATCACGGCGCCGCCATCCTCTTCGGCGCCTTCGGTGGCCCCGGTCCCCACAACTTTGCCGCCTTCATGAAAATGCCCGTCATCGTCGGCTATCTCGTCGGACTCGCCCAATTCGCAGGGGGCATCGCCATTCTGATCGGCGCATTCTTCCGCGTTGGAGCCGTCTGCGTAATCATCGTCATGCTCGGCGCTATCTTCCTCGTTCACGCGCCGCATGGCTATAACCTCGCCAACAACGGTATGGAATTCGCGCTTACGGAACTGCTCCTCTCCTTCGGCCTGCTGCTCGCCGGCCCCGGCAAGTTTTCCCTGGCCGCCATCCTCCCCGGCCCGCTGCAAAAGTTGTAGTTTGGGACTGTTTCCAAATCGGGGGGGGGAATCTACCAGATAATTTTCAGCCCTTGGTAAGCGCCAAATATCCGGTCCGAAGTCATCACAGGAATCTCTTCCGCCATTGCTTGCGCAATGATCTGCCGATCAAACGGATCAGTATGGTGCAATGGCAGCTCGAAGAGTTTGTAGGAATGCTCCGCGGTGTAGGATAAGACACGCAATTTTAGGCTGGCAATACTCTTCGCAACGTCTTCCTTTGAGAATGTCAGTTTCCCGATGGCTTGTTTCACAGCGATCTCGGAAATCGAAATCGCGCTTAGTTCCGCTAAGGTGGCCTCATTGGCCAGCATTGACATCGCCGGGCGAGAAACGTATTGCGGGTCTCTCACCGCCCAAATAAACGTGACCGTGTCTATTAGCACCCGCACTTAGTAGCGACCTTCCAAAAACGCCTCCACCTCTTCATCCGTCATCGGCTTCCACCAGTCCGGATCGTGGATGATAATCTTGTCTTTCATCGTGCCAAATTGTCTTTTACCTGGTGCTGGCTGTTTTGTTCGCACAACATCCACCACCGGCTCCCCTCGCCGGCAAATCGTCACCACTTCGCCGTTTTCCACCGCCTTGATCAATTCCGGCAGCTTGTTCTTTGCATCCGCTACGCTAACCTTCATAGCCACAGGATAGCTATCCCATATAGCCATGTCAATCGCCTCTTGGATTTTACCCTTTGCGCTGTGTTTCACGTGAATTCTAGCTCGCAGCAGCATCGGCCAACACCATCCACCTGAATCCTCTCGTCCTGCTACCGCGTTCTCCAAGGCATCACAACGCTGGTTGGTGTTAGCGAGGCTCGGTCGCAAACGGGTCGCCATGCTCCGAAAGAAATCAGTCGAAAAGCCAGGCGACATTGACGGCTTGACCTTCATTCAACTCGAGGAGAATGTAGGCGAAATCAAATTTGATATTTGCAAAGGAGTACAAGTCGCTGGTTTCCAACCAAAGTTCTAACCCCGATTCGAAAGTACTGTTTTCGAATCTAGTACTCAACAATAATATTCCTTGACAGTTACACAGAGCCGCGCTATAATTCCTCATGTTTGTTTCGCTAAATCTCTTTTTAGCTCTCCGCCATCCCCTCCTCTCTGTGGACTCGATGCCCGCCGCCTGCCCCGATCCGATCGGGGCGTTAATATCCCCGCGTCACCTCTTAGCTCCGTGCTGCGTTCCAAAGGCAACCCAACTCCTTCTCTCTTTTTCCACACCTGGTAAACATGGCCCGCACACGAACGCTCGCAACTCCTTTCCCCTCTATGCGTTACTTCGCACTTCCCGTCACACCCCGGGCAGGAGATCCCTCAGCTTTTCGCCCAGACTCGAGGCGAATCCCGCGCCATGTTTGGATTGGTCCGCAACCACACATTCTAAAGCACTAACTCCAAGACTAAGTCCTTTAGATGCAACGCTTACAAAAAATCAGGGGGGGCCCTCACTGCCTTCCAATGCCGACACGCTGCTTGCGATTCATCACTCGCTACACACTCCCCCTATCAATCCGCTACACTATCCCTCCGAGGCACACATGACCCCGACAGACCCCATTTTCGCCACTGTCGAAGAAGCCGTCGAGGAAATTCGCCAGGGCCGCATGATCGTCCTTGTCGACGATGAAGACCGCGAAAACGAAGGCGACCTCAGCATGGCCGCCGAAAAAATCACGCCCGAAGCCATCAACTTCATGGCCAAGTTCGGCCGCGGCCTCGTCTGCCTCGCACTCAGCGAACAGCGCTGCGAAGAGCTCCATCTGCCGCTGATGTCGCCCATCAACACCTCCGTCCACGGCACCGCCTTCTGCGAGGCCATCGACGGCCGCCTCGGCGTCACCACCGGCATCAGCGCCTCCGACCGCGCGATCACTATCCTCACCGCCATCGATCCCAAGACCAAGCCGCAGGATCTCGCTCGCCCCGGCCACATTTTCCCGCTGCGCGCGCGCAATGGCGGCGTCCTGGTGCGCGCCGGACAAACGGAAGCCAGCGTCGATCTCTCTCGCATTGCGGGACTGAATGCTTCCGGCGTCATCTGCGAAATCATGAACGAAGACGGCACCATGTCCCGCGTGCCGCAGCTCCACGAATTTTGCAAACAGCACAATTTGAAGATGCTGACCGTAGCGGATCTGATTCGCTATCGCATGCAGCACGAGCGCTACGTCCGCCGCGTCGCGGAAGCCATCCTTCCAACACGTTATGGCGATTTCCGCATGATCGCCTACGCCAGCGATGTCGATCACGACCAGCACCTCGCCCTCGTGCGCGGCAGTCTTGAAGGCGAAACGCCGGCCCTCGTCCGCGTCCATTCGCACTGCCTCACTGGCGACGTCTTCGGCTCAACAACTTGCGATTGCAGCGAACTCGTCTCTCGCTCGCTGGCCGCCATCGCCAAAGAAGACCGCGGCGTCTTCCTCTATCTCCATCACACCGGTCGCGGCTTCAGCGTCGAAACCGCCGAGGAACCCGGCGCACTCCCACAAATCCATTTTCACAAACGCGGCCAGCTCGACCGCGAGCCCGCCCGCCAACGCATGGTCCAGCACGAAAGCGGCATCGGCGCCCAAATCCTGATCGACCTCGGCTTGAAAGACATCCGCGTTCTGACCAATCACCCCAAAAAGGTAATCGCCCTAGAAGGCTACGGCATCCGCATCGCCGACCAAGTCCCCCTCCGCGTCGAGCAGTCCAAACCGGGCGAGAAACGCCCCGCCCACCAGGTCCTCTGATGCCTCTCCAACTCGCGCCCTCTCCAGAGCCTGTAGGGAAGGGGCTCGCCTCTCCCTTCTGCACTTTCTTGGTCGCCAATAAGAAAAGAACTGTCATTCCGAGCGTAGCGAGGAATCTGCTTTTGCTGTTGGCAAGGACCGGGGTGGGTTACAACGAGGCACACGGAGAATCGGCCGGAATTGTCGAAGGCTTTAGCGGGCTTGGAGGTTTCGCCAGCGAAGCCGTGGGCGCCCTTGCTGCCGCGGGTCTCCTCGCCCCTGCCGCTTTGCCGACCGTCAAATACTTCCGCATTTTTTCGAGCCGTTTCGGCCCGATGCCGCGGATCGCGCGCAAATCGTCCACGCTCTTAAACGGCCCGTACGACTTGCGCATCTGCAAGATTTTCTCCGCCGTCACCGGCCCAATCCCCGGCACCAACTGCAGCTCGTCCGATGTAGCCGTATTGAGGTTAATCGGCGCCGTCGGCGGCTTCTTCTTGGCGGCAATCCCCGAGGGAATCGCGCAAAACGCAATGAAAACCATCGAAAGACGTCCAATAAGCCGCCAAGCCATAGTAACTAAATAATGCATCGAATATATTCACAAAGCAATAAGTATGAAAGGCGAGGGGGGTTAAACCAGCTTCTTGCCTTGCGCGTCGAAGACTTCGAGTTCACCGAAGAGCGAGGCTTGCGATTCGATTTGCGCACTGTCGCCGACCACCACAATTTGCATGTTCGCGGAATCGAGATATTTGCGCGCGGTCTCGAGCAAATCCGCCGGGGTAAGCGCGCGAACTTTCGAGCGATACGTCTCGAGGTAATCGTCCGGCAATTCGTTCAGCGCCACGACGGAGATCTGCGAGAGCAATCCGTTTTGCGTCGCAAGTCCCATGGAGAAGACGCCGCTCAAATAATTTTGCGCATCGGCCAGCTCGGCTTCGGGAACCGGCACGGACCGCAGCTTGTCCATCTCGTAGAACACTTCCGTGAGCGACGCTGCTACCACGTCATTCCGCACCGCTGCCGAAACCGAAAAATATCCGTGCTCGCGCAACGCGCTGACGCCGCTCCTCGGACTGTACGTATAACCCTTGTCTTCGCGAATGTTCATGACCAGCCGCGAATTGAACGCTCCGCCATACAAACTATTCGTTAGGCCGAGCTTCACCCAGTCTGGATGCTTTCGCGTGATCGCGTGGCAGCCCGCGAGGATCTGCGTCTGGACCGCGCCGGGCAAATGCACCAGATAGACGCGACGCCCGCGCGGATTTGCCGGAGCGGGATACATGCTCGTTTCCGGTTTTTTGCCATGCCACGCTCCGAACACTCTTTCCACGCTCTTCAACATTGCTTCAGGCTGAAAATCGCCGACCAGCAAGAGTAAGCCGTTCTCCGGCGTGTAAAAATCGCGATAAACGCCGATCAAATCGTCGCGCTTGTACGCCGCAACCTGCTCTTCACTCGGCGAAACTTGTGCATAAGGATGAGCGCCGAACAAAACTTTGCGCAGCCGCTCGCTGGCCAGATATTCCGGCTGCGTGCGCTCCAGCTTAACCTCTTCGAGTTTTTGCCGCCGTTCGCGCTCGAACTCGACTTCGGGAAACGCCGCCTCTCGCGACAGTTCGTCGACCATTCCGAGAAGCGGCTCGGCAAATTCAGAGAGCCCCGCGAACGAAATCGCACTCGTGTCCGAACCGGCGCTGGAGGCCAGATCAGCTCCGATTCGCCGCAGATCCTCCTCGATCTGCCTGCTGGCGCGCTTCGCGGTGCCCGTTCGCACCACGGTAGCCGTCATTTCCGCGAGCCCGGTTCCGCGATCGATGGCCGCGGCATTGCCGGAACGGAAAAACAGTTCGCCGTGAAATTTCGGAATCGTATGCGATTCCACGAGAATCACTTCCAGCCCATTCGAGAGCCGCGCCCGCTTCCGATTCGGCCACGTCACTTGACGTTCGGGGGACAGCGCCGGCACGGCGTTATTTACTTCGACCGCGCGAGTGGCCATTACGCAGCCTCCTTTCTATCCGCGGGTGCGGGCACACCGGCCGCCACGGGACGCCGGAACACGATCGCGCGCTTTCCTTCGCGCAAGTATTTCTTCGCTGCCGCTTGAATCTCTTCACGCGTGACAGCGAGAAAACCGTCAAGCACGGTATTCACCAACTGCGGCTCCCCATCAAACAGCGTGAAGCATGCCAGCAGATGCATCAACCCATAGCGCGGCATGCCGCCGTGTCCGCTCTCGAGCAGGGAGAAATAATCCGATTGCCATTTCACTTTTAGTTGCGCAAGTTCGTCGTCGCTTATGCCCTTCTCCTGGACCTCGCGGATCACCTCGTCGAATGCGGCCAGCGCCTGCTCGCTCGAATACTCAGGCTTGTGCAAAATGCGCGTCACCATCTGCGTCGGCCCGTTGTAACCGAAAATATCCTCGATTCCTCCGTCCAACTCCACGGCTATCTGCTTTTCCAGCACGAGTTCACGGTAGAGCTTTCCCGCTCGTCCGCCATGCAGCGCTTGGTCGAGCAGCGCCATCGCGCACCAATCGGTCGTTCTCCGCTTTGGCACAACGTATCCGATGGCCATCGCAGGCAGCGTTCCAAATTTCTCCTCGACTTCCCCGCGCCTCTCTTCTGTCTGCTCGGGCTCGGCCGGATCCGCAAAAGGCGGCGGCGGTCCAGCCGGAATATCCGCAAACAGCTTTTTTGCAAATGCAAATCCGTCTTCAGGTTTCACGTCGCCCAGCATGAGCAACACCGCATTGTTGGGAACGTAATAGGTTTTGAAGAAAGCCTGCACGTCTGCCAGGTCCGCCGCATCGAGGTCCGCGAAATCGCCGTAGAAATTGTGCGAATTCGCCCAATTCCGAAACGCCACGGGCGGCAAATCCAGCCACGGAAAACCTCCGTAGGGCTGGTTCAGAACGTTCACGCGCACTTCTTCTTTCACAACATCGCGCTGGTTGCGCAAATTTTCATCGTCTACCTTTAGCGCCCGCATGCGGTCCGCTTCGAGCCAAAGCACCCTTTCGAGCGCGTTCGAGGGCACCGCTTCGTAATAATTCGTCACGTCATAGTGCGTCGACCCGTTCAGCACGCCGCCGCTCGAATTGATCAGCTTGATGTGCTGCATTTTCGGCGCGTTTGCCGAGCCTTGAAACATCATGTGCTCGAAAAGATGCGCGAATCCGCTGCGTCCGCGCGGCTCCAGCCGGAATCCAATCTTGTAGTACACGCCCACCGTCACCACCGGTGCGGCTGTGTCCGGCGCGATGACCACTCTCAATCCGTTCGCCAACGTCGTGCTCTCCATCGCAATGTGCAGTCGCTTCACGCGCATCCCCCTGTGGCTTTCGCTTTTGTCTTCCTACTTACCGCAACCTTATCGAGCGCCGCCCGCATGCCGGCGGAATCCTGCGCCAGAACCAGCGCCGCAAGCCGATTCACCACCTCGTAAGCTTGCACGAACTCCGGCGGCAAATCCTGGATCGCGTCCGCGTGCGCCGCAACCACACCATAATCTCCGCGCGAAAGCGGTCCGGTCCAAGCCGCACGCGGCCCCAACCGTTCAAAGTTTTCCAGCACCTGCCGCGTCAGGGGAAGCAGAGCACGCACCGCTTCCCGGCGTTTCATCCCAGCCGCCGTCATCAGCCGCGTAGCCGCTTCCATCAGGGCAAGGACACTACTCGCCGCCAGCGCCCCGGCCGCGTGATAGAGCGGCTTTTTCGCGCTCTCGATGTGCGCGGGGATGGCGCCGAGCGCGCGGGCCATGTGCCTGGCGATGCGTACCGCGGCAATATCCCCTTCGATCGCAAAGACTCTTCCATCCAGAGGCGGCACACCGACTCCGGTAAAGGTCTGCAGCGGATGCATCGAGCCAACGGCTGCTCCGCACTCTCTCACAGGAGCGAGAACTTCAGAACTCAACGCTCCGCTGGTATGCAGAACAATTTTGCCGCGCAATTCTTCGGCACCGATCCGCGCCAATTCTTCGGCAACCGCCGCGACGCCGCGGTCCGGCGTTGTAATCAAAATAACCTGGGAAGCGAGCACTTGCCACGTAAGGAATGCGTGCGCGCGCCCCGCTCCGATGGAGCGCACCGCTTTGCAAGCGCTTGGCACGGTTCGCGTCACGACCGCGCCGATCTTCCATCCCAATTCGCGGAGACGCCGCCCCAGCGCGCGGCCCACACGTCCTGCACCGATGATCGCAAGACTCCCTGGCATTACATGCTAGGATAACCCGAGGCCGTCGCTCGACACCAATTTTGATGCACACTTTCGGACTTGTTTTTTTCTTTCTCGTTGCCGCCTTCTGGGTTTTTCACGGTCTCCGCGCCGCCCATGGGGCCAGCAAACTGCCATGGATCAAGGATTTTGAGCCTGCTCACGACGCAGATTGCCCAAGTATTTCCCTTATTTTCGCCGCGCGAGACGAAGAAGAAAAACTTCCTGCCGCGCTCGCGACGCTGGCCGCGCTCGACTATCCTCAACTCGAAATCATTGCGGTGGACGACCGTTCGCAAGACGCCACAGGCCATATTCTTGACGAATTCGCCGCGGCGCATTCGCGTTGTTGCGTGGTACACGTCGCAGAGCTTCCCAGCGGCTGGCTTGGCAAACCGCACGCGCTGCAAAGAGCGTACGAAGCCTCCCGTGGAGAATGGCTTTTGTTTACGGACGCCGACGTGCGATTCAAGCCCAATGTTCTGCGGCGGGCAATCGCGCTGGCGAAAACAAATGGTCTCGATCACCTCACTCTTTTCGGCGACGTCGAAATGCACGGTTTCTGGGAAAAAACGCTGATCACTTTTTTCGGTCTGGCGTTTCATCTTGCCATTGATCCTCACCGAGCCGGCAATCCGCGTTCGCGCGTTTACGCGGGCGTGGGAGCGTTTCAACTGCTAAAGCGGTCCGCGTACGAAACCAGCGGCACGCACCGCCGGCTGGCCATGGAAGTCGTGGACGACATGAAGCTGGGAAAAATCGTGAAGCAGGCTGGATTTCGTTCTGGTGTCGGGATTGCGCAGAACGCTGTAGTTGTCCGCTGGCACGCGGGTCTCGGAAACCTGATCCGTGGAGTCACGAAGAATTTTTTTGCCGCCGCGGGGTACAGCGTGGCGATCGTAGCTGTTTCCATTGCCGGCCTGCTGCTTTTGAACATTGCACCTTTTCTCGGACTCTTCCTCGGCCATGGATGGATGCGCATACTCGCTGCGATTTCCGTGCTCGTGGCGGTGGGTTTCCAGTGCGGCGTGGACGTAGTGATGCGCGTCTCGCCGCTCTATGCCCTGACTTTTCCGCTCGGCGCACTCCTCTTTTCCTACATGCTCTTGCGCTCAACGGCCGTCACACTCTGGCAGGGCGGCATCACGTGGCGCGGAACCTTCTATCCGCTGGACGAATTAAAGCGCGGAGTTGTCTAGCGGCGCCGTTCAACGGCGTTGCACTCCTGCGCAGCTTATGCAGCTATCTTTAGCTGACAGTTTCCGCGGCGGGAGCCGCTTCGATCGAGAATAAGCCAGCTAAATCTTTTTGCTTCAGGGAACGGATGCGGTCGCGCAACTGCGCGGCGCGCTCGAATTCGAACTTTTTCGCGGCTTCCCGCATCTGTGTTTCGAGCTGTTGCAACATCTCGGCGAGTTGCTGTTCGTTCCTGATTTTCGCCGTGGCGGCATCCAATTCGGTCTCGTCGGCGGGGACGGTCACGTAATCGGCTTCGACGATGCGCGCCAGATCCATGTCCACGGATTTAATGATCGACATGGGCGTAATGTTGTTTTCCTTGTTGTACTCAGTTGCTTTGTGCGGCGGCGGTTCGTTTCGTCAATCGCCTGATTCATCGAGCCGGTGCGGCGGTCCGCATATAAAATCGCGCGGCCCTCAATGTGCCGCGCGCAACGGCCCATGGTTTGAATCAGCGCCGTACTGCTTCGGAGATAGCCCTCTTTGTCGGCATCCAGAATGGCCACCATGGAAACTTCCGGCAAATCCAATCCCTCGCGCAACAAGTTGATGCCAATCAAAACGTCGAATTCTCCGCGGCGCAAATCGCGCAGGATTTTAATGCGGTCGAGCGTCTCGATTTCGGAGTGCAAATAGCGGCAACGCACGCCGACTTCCGTAAAATACTCCGACAAATCCTCGGCCATCCGCTTCGTTAGAGTGGTTACCAGGACGCGCTCGTTTTTCTCCGCTCGAATGCGAATTTCTTCCAGAAGATCGTCCACTTGGCCCTTCACCGGGCGTATCTCGACTTGCGGATCAACCAAGCCGGTCGGACGAATGACCTGTTCAACCACCACTCCGCCCGATTTCGTCAGTTCGTATGGTCCAGGCGTCGCGGACACGTAAATCACCTGGTTCATGCGGTGTTCAAACTCCTCGAACGTAAGCGGCCGGTTATCCAGCGCAGACGGCATGCGAAATCCGTAGTCGATGAGCGTCTGCTTTCGGGCGCGATCTCCATTGAACATGCCGCGCACCTGGCCGACGGTTTGGTGAGACTCATCAATAAACATCAGGAAATCCTGCGGCAGATAATCCAGCAGCGTGGGCGGAGCTTCGCCCGGCAAGCGCCCGCTGAGATGCCGCGAATAGTTCTCGACGCCGTGGCAATAGCCGATGGTGCGCATCATCTCGATGTCAAACATGGTGCGCTGCACGACGCGCTGGGCCTCGACGAATTTCCCCTGCTTCTCCAGCTCTTTTTTCCACCACCACAGTTCTTCCTGAATCGTGACGATAGCGCGGTTTCTTTGCTCCTGGGGCATGACGTAATGATTTTTCGGATAGATGGGCACACGCGAGAGATCTTCCGCTCCGGAGCGGACTTCGCCCGTGAGCGGATCGACTTGCCGCAACTTGTCGATGGTCTCTCCCCACATCTCGATGCGGTAGGCGTAATCGTCATACGTGGGATAAATTTCAATCATATCTCCGCGCACGCGGAAAGTTCCACGGCGCAAGTCTTCCCCGCGTTCGAACTGGATGTCCACGAGGCGGCGCAGGAGCGCTTCGCGCGAGGTGTGATGCCCTTTTTCGAGCATCACGAGCATGCCGTAATAGGCTTCCGGCGAGCCCAAGCCGTAGATGCAAGAGACAGAGGCGACGATCATCACGTCGCGGCGCTCGAAGAGAGAGCGCGTGGCGCTCATGCGCAGCTTGTCCAATTCGTCATTGATGGTCGCTTCCTTGTCGATATAAATGTCCGCCGAGGGAACGTAGGCCTCGGGCTGATAAAAATCGTAGTAACTGACGAAATATTCGACGGCGTTTTCCGGGAAGAAGGATTTGAACTCGTGATAGAGCTGCGCGGCGAGCGTTTTGTTATGCGCGAGGACCAGCGCGGGCCGGTTGAAAGCTTCGATTAGCTTGGCAACTGTAAATGTTTTGCCGGAGCCGGTGACGCCGAGGAGCACCTGGTGCTTCTCTCCGCCTTCGATACCACGAGAGAGCTGTTCGATGGCCGCTGGCTGGTCACCGCGTGGCTGATAGTTGCTGCGCAGCTTGAAGTTCATGGAACGGGTCTCCCGACGCGAATTCCGGCCAATGCCGAAACCTCGATTATACTCCTCAGAGCAAATCGGCGTGGCTGTAGCCACCGCGCGCTGAGGTCAGGGATGGTTGGCGGGCGGGCCTGCAAGCAGCAGCACTTGCGCATGACTCTCCGCGTCGATTGTGTAATGAACTCGATTCGAACCATCCGCCGTGGCGACAATGAGATTCATTGACTGATTGGCATCTTCCGTTGCGCGGACGACCAGCCCCGTCTTCAGCGAAATGTAGCTGATAATCTGATTTTTGCCGGCGGCCGTGCCCATGTTGTGCAGATCGTGGAGCTTGTAATCCTCGGGCGTGGCGTCCTTGGGAGATGATTTTTGCTTCAGGATCGCGGTGGTCAGAATCACCGCGCACATTTCCTGCGGTTGCTGTCCCGCGGCAGGATCGCCCCGCGGCGGGAGCTCCGTGCCGGCACAGGGTGCATCGTTAACGTATTCCGATTCTTTTTCCCAGGAAAGCCCGGCCAGCAATGAATTGGGGATCGGCTCATCGCGTTTCCACTTCTCGCCGAGCTTTACTCCTTTCTCTGGAAACGTCGCGCCGCCGCCAAAACGCGCCACCCATTCTTGCCAGGCGGCACGCTCGTCGGCGGAAAGCATGTCGAGCCCTTGCACGTCGGTAACCTGGCCATCGCCATGAAGCGTGAATTCGACTAGCTTGCCGCTACTGACGGACCTTCCCGCGCCACTCGAGTTCTGTGTGTTCTTCGAGAGCGCGGTGGAATTCGAGGCAGAGATAGCTGGCTCAACGATTTGTGTGCGCAACCGCACCGACGTAGTTCCGGCTTCGCTGCGCAGATCCTCGACCTCGATCTGCAAAAGAATGCTGGCATTCATTTGGCCCCCGGTCGGCGCCATGGGAGCGGCAACGGTGCTTTCCGTGTTCGTGTTGGTCGTCGCGCGATAGCCGATCTGGTAACGGATAATCTGCGCGACGTGGAGCCTGGGAGAAAGGACTACGCGGTCAGCGTTATTCCGAGCTGCAGCCGAAACCGCCGTCAACATCAGGCAGCAACCGAGGAATTGCCACAATTTATTCATGGCAGGCGCTCCTGCCGCGCATCATTTTTCCGGCATTTTGAAATGCTTGTCGAAGAAGTCACTCGACGCGCGGTACGCCGCCAGCCAGGTGCGATGCATGAGGAAATCATGAATCTCATCGGGAAAAACCAACTGCTCGAAGGAGACGCCCTGCTTGCGCAGCGCTTCGGCTAAGTCGACCGTTTCCGCAAATGGCACGTTGCGATCATCGTCGCCCTGGATCAAAAGAACTGGCGATCGCCAAGTGCTGATGGAAGAAAGCGGCGACGACTCCCACGCCAGTCTAGCGAAATCAGTCCGTTCACCCGGTTTGTAAGTCGAAGCGAACGTGGGAATCTCGGTATTCCAATCGTGGACGCCGTGCATATCGACGCCCGCTGCGTAAAGATCGGAAGCGCGGGCGAGGCCGAGAGCCGTCAGGTAGCCACCGTAGCTGCCGCCCCACAAGCCGATGCGGGCAGGGTCAACGTCGGCTCGTGAGCGCAAGTAGAGTCCAGCGCCTTCGACGTCGTTGAACTCACTCGCACCAGCGGCGCCGTAATTGAGGGCCTCGCGAAAATTGAGACCGTAGCCGATGCCGCTGCGATAGTTCACCGCGAGGACGATATAGCCGCGGCTCGCCAAATATTGATTCATCGCGTAGGCATTGCTGTAGTAGAGCATGTAGTGCCAGCCGAGGAGCATCTGGCGGCGCGATCCCCCGTGGAAAAACACGAGGGCGGGATGACGTGCGCCATCGCCGGCATCGCGCGGCAGAAAAAGCTGGCCGTGAATCTGCATTCCATCGGCCGCGGAGAGAATCACTTGCTGCGGTGTGACCATGGTGTTCGCGGGGAAATCCGCGGGGAGCGACTGGGGAGCGAGGTCCCGGAGTTCGCCTTTGGCGGCGACAAGCGCGGGACGCATCGTGGTGTGCGCATCGGAACGCAAAACCAAAACCGTCTTGCCGTCGCTGGCCAGTACGGGCGAGGTCTCAATTCCAGCGCCGCTGGTCACGGCTTCCGGATGGTCGCCCATGGGCGAAACTTTCCAAATGTGGCGCCGGTCGATGTCGTCCTGATTCGAGGAGTAGACAATTTCCCGCCCGTCCTCACTGGCCGCGACATATTCGACTTCGAAATTTCCAGGCGTGAGGAGCTTCGCCGCCCCGCCGCTTACGGGAGCGGACCACAAATGAAGCCATCCGCCGCGTTCCCACGGAAACACGATGCGGTCGCTCGAGGTCCAGATGAGCTGATTCTCCGCGACCATTTCATGGTAGACGCTGCCGCTGCCCGGATCCGCGTGCCAAATTTCCTGTGCTTTGCCGGTTGAAACGTCAGCGATTCGAATGGACCACGGCTGGCCTTCGCGCCGCGGGCTGAAGGGAAGACCGCCTTTCGCCACGGCGACGCGAAGGAAAGCGATTCTGCGGCTGTCCGGCGACCAGACCGCTTCGCTGTCCGTATCCACGCTCGGATCAAGATAGAGCAGCGATTTCGCGGCGACATCGTAGACGCCGATGAAACCGTGATCATTGCGCCGGCTTGCAAAGGCCAGCTTCGAACCGTCAGGCGACCACCGCAACTGGCTCTCGTTGCCATTCGCGTGAATTAACTGCTCCGGCTTCTCGCTGCCGTCCAGTTTCGCGAGCCACACTTGCCCTTTAAAGAGGTACGCAACACCGCCTCCCTTGGGCGACACCGCCGCCGAATGGCCCTCGGCAAGTTTTTTCGGCGCGCCACCGGTCAATGAAACGGCCCAAATATCCTGCTCGACGCCTTGCGGCGCGCTATCGGGATTGGGATAACTTGCATTGGGAAATTCGAGATCGCCGCCGCGTGTGTAGACAATCGTTTCGGCATCCGGCGCCCAACTGATGTCGCCGAGGTCCTGGCCGTCATCGCCCTTATACGCGGTGATCTGGCGCGACTTGTAGCTTCCATCGGACGCGGGTTCCGCAATCCACAGGTTTCGCGCGCCTTGCGCGTTGAAAACCCACGCGACCCGGCCCTTGGCGGGAGCGGCGGTGAACTCCGTCGGAAACGGCGCGCTCAGAAACTGTTCAAGGGTCGGCGATTTCTGAGCTTTCGCAGCCGGGCAAATCCATAGCGCAGCAAGGATCACCAGCGGTACATAGCGTTTCATCAACAGCCTCCAAGAGTTAGGGAATTTTGCCGCCAAATTTGTTTTGCTCAAGTCTCTCTCCATTTTCAATCCGCCGGCTGGCGAACAGCCGCCTTTTCGATCGAAACGTGCGGGCCATCGAGCGGCCCTGAAATTTTCAGCACATGACCAGTTTCGCTGGCTCCGATAATTCTGCCGCGCCGACTCCCGGCGTTTAACGTCTCAACCGTCAGATCCGCATCGCGCGCGAAACTCACCGTGCCTTGCAGCGAAGTCTGTTCCCCGCCGGATTCCAGCGTCAGATTATCCACCGTGACGGCGCGGTTGCGCATCGTAAACGTCCCATCGCCGATTGTCCACCTCGATGTGCCGGTATGGAGTGCACCATCGGCGGCGCTGGCCATCACGTCCCAGCCTCGAAATTCCACGTTTTTCAGCTGCACTTCGCCGCCACCCGCCAGCTTCCGGAGGAGTTCATCGCGTCCGACTCCGTCCGTAACAAGATGGACGGTGCCCGAAGCAAAACCCGCCAGGCGTTCCGTGAATGGCCCTGACGCGGGGATCTCCGCAAGATTCACTCGCTCCAGCTTCGCCGTCACTTCGTATTTCGGGAGTGGAGCAAAAATCGCTTTCATCTGAGCATGCACCGTGCCGCCTGCCCACTGCGCGTCCGCATCCCGCACTTCGAGTTGCAAATCGTGCAAGCTTCCCTCTGCCCGCACGTTCGAAAGTTTCAACTTTTCGATGGTCAATTCTCCTATATTCAAATCGCCTTCGGCATTCATGCGGCGAACCAGATCGCTGGCGGCCGGACTTGGCGACGAGCCGCCGAGAAGCGACGAGAGCAGCCGCTGCAGCCAGTTTGGCCGCGCACGAGGGCCGACCCAGCGGTCGAGATCGGCGGCGCTCATACGATCGGCAGTCAGGCTGAAATTCCATCTGGGGCCGTCTTCTCCATCAATAATGTTTCGTTCCGAGATGGAGCCCGACCAGGCGCCTCCGAAACCATTCAGTTTGGTTACATCGACGGTGCGCAGCCCGTCTTTCCAATTGAATGTGCTTTCCAGAATAGCGAGAGGCTGATTCAATCCCGCAATTGCGAGTTTGGCCTTGCTAAGAATGATTCTGCCGTTCCAACGGCCGCTCTCACTTTTCTGCCAATCCCATTGCGTCACAGCGAGCGCATCTCCAGTGAGTTCCCATCCGTGATTCAGCGGTTGGCCGAACGCTCCCACTGTCTTCAGCACCTCTTCGACTTTTTGTACGTTCCCCTCGATGCTCACGCTGCCCGACTGAGCATCCAGATCCTGCGCATAAGTGATGTCCGCGGCGTTTTCCATGAGCGTCGCCATCCGGCGTTTTTTTGGCGCCGTGACGTCGCGAACGGTGCCGCCAAGAGCGATGCGTACCGGCTCACAGACAAGAAAGTTTCGCTGGCGCTGCATGCGCACGGGACCGATTCGCACGGGAACCTTTAAGCCCGGCACATGCACGATGCCGCCATTGCTCGAAGAAAGCGGCCCCTTCCAGCTTGATTGGCCAGCCGCGCAGCGTCATGGCGCCGGTGAAGAACTGCTCCGCCGAAACTCCATCGTCTACACCCGGGTGAAACGCTCGATACCATGCGAGCAAATCCGCCGCCTGAATC
This sequence comes from uncultured Acidobacteriota bacterium, assembly GCA_963718945.1. GTDB lineage: Bacteria > Acidobacteriota > Terriglobia > Acidiferrales > UBA7541 > Acidiferrum. Next base: position 162,160 of record CAVRAJ010000013.1, read on the forward strand.
CCGGCGGAATCCATCTGCAACTCGAAGCTGGGCGCCGGCCCTGTCGCATAATTTGCAGCTCCGCGCAAATTCGAACGCTGTCCTTCGATCGTCACTTCTTCCGCGCGCACTCTTCCGGCGGCCACATTCCAGCGGCCTTTGATCGCCATTCTTAATCGCGGGTTGTCGCTTCGCCCGATCAAATCCCAGCGATGAATTTGCGCCGCGCGGGCTTCGAGAGAGAACGTCCATTCTCCCGGCGGTGTTTCAGCCGTATTGCGGCCATCCACCGTGTCGCTCTTGAGCGATGCGTCCAGAGCAAAAACTCCGCGCATGCCATAATCGCTTCCACGCAGCAGCCGGAACAGATCCGCGAGAGAAACTTGCTCCCAGTGCACGGTGATTTGCGCAGGCTGCAACCGCGCCGAAGTACCTGCGATGTCTCCGCGCACCAACACGGTTCCCGCGGATTGCAACACCACGCCGCTGCGCCACGGCTGCGCTTCGAGCCGGAGTTGCCAGCGCCCCGGCGAGACCTGATCGACGCTTCCCGAGACTCCGGTCAACGCAAACGGAAGCTTTTCGTCCATGTTCTTGAAATTGACGCGCCCTTCGTCGAATTCGATTTTCAGCAAGCGGTTGACCGGCGCAATCGCTGCCGGCGGTCCGTACAGGCGAGCGCTTGCGTCCACGGCGGCTTTCGACGGAGGCAGCCACTGCTCCAAATTCCATTTTCCCTGACCGTTGCGCACCAGAATCAAACTCGGCCGGCTGAGCGATAGAGTGCCGAATTCAAAATGGCCGAAGAGCAGCCCGGTCCACCGCAATCCCGCGGACAAATTGTCCGCGCGCAAGAAATATTCGTTTCCGAACCCGGGGTCTTCGCCAACCGTCACTTGCACCGCATCCAACTGGGGAGCAGGCAGGAGTTGCACCGAGAAATGCCCCACCTCGACCGGCCGCCCAAATGCTCTTTCCAGTTGCGTGGTGAGGTAGGCATGCAACCGGTGAGTGCGAACCAGCAGCGACACACCAATCTGCAGCACTGCTAGCAGCGCGACAATCGTTAGCGCCAGCTTCCACCACTTGCGGATCGTCATCATGTTGTCCGGAAGTTTCGCAGACTGGCGCGCAAATGAAAAGCCACCGTGGAGACGCGGCCGCGCTGCTCTTGCTTCGTTTCAGCGGGGAGGGGCGGCCTCAAGGCGCGATCAGAAAATGCCCGCAAACTTCAGTGCACGGTACGCAGCATCCGGGTCCAGCGCGTCCGGGCCGGAAGGTGCGCGAGCGTTTCAAATACGCTTTCCAGCCGCTGCAAGAAAGTGCTTTGCGTGTAGTCGCTGCTCGTCGCGTCCACCGACCAATAAATCAGGAACGGACGCCCCATAATCGCGCTGCGATCGACGAATCCCCAGTAGCGGCTATCCGAACTGCGGTCGCGGTTGTCGCCCATCGCAAATATTTTTCCGGGCGGCACGACCAGTTCGTCTCCCTGCACATAGTTGCGAAGAGTATCCTGCCATCCGGATTCTGGCACCACCTGCGGGGAAATCATCTGGTCTCTCGTGGGTGGAAACGAATAGTTGAAGTTATCGTAGGGCGCGGCCAGGTCATGGACGACATAGGGCTCGTTCAGCAACTTACCGTTGACGTACATCTGCTGATCAACGAGCTTCAGCCGGTCACCCGGCAAGCCAATCACGCGTTTCACGAAATGCTGATGGTCGGCATAAGGATATTTGAAAACGATAATGTCGCCGTGCTCCACCGGGCGGTAAGGAAGAAACTTCTCATACCACGCTCCGCTGCCGCCGAAGATGAATTTGTTGACGAGCAGATGGTCGCCAATAAGGAGCGTCCCCTCCATGGAAGCGGAGGGAATTTTGAACGCCTGCACCACAAAACTTGTCCCGAAGAGCGCCAGAAGCACCGTCACCAGCAACGACTCCAGATATTCGGAAATCGTCGTCGGATCGTCATAGTGTTCCTCCTTCTTCGGCTTTGCTGGCGCTATCGGTTCTTCAGCCGGCAGCGCAGTCTCTTCTGCCATTCGCTCTCAGCCTTTCCGATCCGTCCGTCACTTCCGTTCCAGAATCTCCATCGCACTTTGCGCCGCCCGTTGCTCGGCCTCTTTTTTTGTGCTGCCTTCGCCGCTGGCCATGCGTTCGCCGCTGATCCAAACCTCGACCTGGAACACCTTCTGATGATCAGGTCCGCTCTCGCCGGCCAACCGGTATTCGGCCGGCGGGTCTCCGCGGCCCTGCAAGAATTCCTGCAGGGCGGACTTGCGGTCTGAATCTCCGATTCGCTCGCCGCGCTCCTCAATCGCTTGTTCGAAAAGCAGCCGCTTGAGCATCTCGCGCGTGGCGCCCAGCCCAGCGTCCAGGTAAACCGCAGCGACTACCGCTTCGAAGGCATCCGCCAGAAGCGTGGGCTTTCCCCGGCCACCCGTTTTTTCTTCTCCGCGCCCCAGCCGCAGATGTTCGCCAAGTTTTATTCGCCGCGCGGCATCTTCCAGGGAGTGTGCGTTCACCAGTCTTGCCCGGCTCTTGGAGAGCTGGCCCTCTCTCCATTCCGGAAAAGAGCCCAGCAGATATTCCCGCGCCAGCAACTCAAGAACGGCGTCCCCCAGGAACTCCAGCCGCTCGTTGTCGCGGACTGCTCCCGCTTCCGCCGATCCTTCCTCTCGTTCAGCGCGCAGCTCCGGCACCGCGGAGCTGTGAGTCAACGCGCGCTCGAGGAGTTCCGGTCTCTTGAACTGATAGCCGAGACGTTCCTCGAGTTGCTCTGCGCCACCTTGTGTCATTTCCTTAGGCAATGCGCGCCGTGCCGGCGGCGGCGTTTATTTGGGCGCGCTCAACTGCGTAGCGCCCAGCTTCTTCGCCTCTTCGGCGCCGTTCTTACACGTCGGCTGCAAACTGCCGGATACCGTCGCGCACTTGTTGAATGCCGCCACTGCGGCGTCAAAATGCGAAGTTTTTTCCTCCGCGATCGCCAAGACGTAGAAGTTCACAGGATCTATTTCGGGGTTCGGATCCACCTTGGTGGCTGCCTCAAATTCCGGAATCGCTTCATCAAACTTACCACGCCGGAAATAGACCAGCCCCAGACCGCTGTGGGCCATCGCCAGTGTCTGGTTCTTTGCGAGGGCGAATTGGGTGTCGCTCAGCGCATCAGGCTTGGGGATGGTGGGAGTGAGCTCGATCGCCGACTTCGAGAATTTTTCCGCCTTATCCAGCTGCAGCGTGGCGTTTGGCATACTCGCGTTCCATGCTCGGGGAAGCGTCTGCCCGAGGATCGCCAGAGTCTGCACATCATTCGGAGCTAGAGCCACGTCCTTCTCGCCCGCGTCCTGCATCTTTTGTATCTCATTTGCCTCAAGATAAAGTTTGACAAGATTCGAATACACCGGCGCGAGGTAGCGGCTTTGCGGATACTTCTGTATAAACTGTTCTCCCGCCTGAGTCTTGATCGGCCCAGACGTCAGCGGTATGGCATCGAACGCCTTGAATGCCGCGTCTTCTTCCGCGTTCACGGGAGGCGCCGGTGCGTCCAACGTCAACGTGTTCGCTTTGTCCTTGTCAATTTGCTGCTGAGCGGGCTGCTGGGCGGGCGGGGAGCTTTGACTACTCTGCCCGCTCTGGCCGCTTTGGCCGCTCTGCGCACTCTGGGCGGCTGCCCCTGCGCATGTGCAAAAGAAAAACCCCACAAGAGTCCCCGTTCCCATCCACTTCTGCCACGTCCCCTTCATTTCCTGCCTCCTGTTTTCTTCTTCAAGCCATCGATCGAGTCCGGTAGTTCGAGCTTGGCTCTGTAGTCTCCCAAGAAATTTCTCCAGTTCCCTGCGTTATACCTAAGGCCGTTCCGCCGGCTTCTCCAAGTTCACGACTTCCAACCCACTCTGCGCCGCTTGCCTGGCACGGTCCGGCCCGCCTGGCACGGCGAGTGCGGCTTGAAACTCGCTCCTGGCCAAAGCCTGCTGTCCTTCATCATCATAAATCCGCGCCAGGTAAACATGCGACCATGCTAACACCATGGGGTCTTGTGTCGCTGCGTGCTCCCCGGCTGTGAGCCGTCCAAACACTTCTTTCGCGCGCGGACCATCATGATCCAGCAGCGCCACCAATCCCAGCCCGTACCATGCTCGAATCTGCTCCGGATATTTTGCCAGCACCTTCTGGAAAGATGCCTCCGCCGCGCGCGGATTTTTTTCTGCAATCCGCCGCTCGCCATTCGTCAGCTCCGCGATTGCTTCCGCGTCGTTCGGCACCGTGGTTGGCACGGACCGGCGGTGTGTGACCTGCTCTCCGGTAGCGCCTTCCGCGCTCTCTCCGAAATCACCCTGGGCAAAATGTATCCCGTCAATGCGCTTGGATTGCGCCGCCAGATTGATCCCTCGAACCAGGTCCGGGAAATAGAGCGCCATGGACGGTTCGGAGCTCTCGTACTTCGCCAGCCCCTGAAAGATCGGCCGCACCAGCGCGTAACCGTCCAGGTCGTCGCGTTCCATCGCGGCTTCTCGTTCGCCGGGCGAGATCCTCTTCAACTTTAGCTCCACGGCCCGCACCAGGCATTCCGCGAAGTAAGACGCAAAATCATCTTTCAGGTCCGGCGCGAGCCGCGGCGCCAGCGCCACCTTTTCATACAGCGGCCGCTTCACCGCCAGCACGTGAGGATATTGTTGCGGGAGCGGGTCGAGCAGAAAATGCAGAAAGGCGTGCCTTACGATGTCCACGGGGATGTCATCCGCGCCGCTCAGTACGATCGAATAGTGCTCGCCCGAATTCCGGACGTTCGTAATTCGCCCCACCAGCGGCTCCAGAATGATCGTAAACTTCCTATCCGTCGTCGGATCCTGAAGCTGCCGCAGATAGCCCGTAGTCATGAACACGATTTGGGAAATCGGGTCGTGCGCTTTTTCGATTTCCCCGTTGTAGATGGACTGCAGATCATTCCACAATCGTCCGATGTGCTGCTCCTGATAATAATTCGAGAGGATTTCGCTGAAGCCCTCGAGCGCCAGCACTTCCGTGGGCTGATCGTCTCGCTTCAGCGTTATCTGGAATGTCGGCGCAGGCCCGGAGAGCAACCCAAACCAGATGTACCGTGAAAGCGTCGCCCCCGAATTGGGCAGCTCATGCTCTTTGTAGAATTGTCTCACTGCTTCGACCGCGGGACCTTGCTGTTGCTGCATTTGCTCGCGAAGCCGCGCGCGCAGCGGATGCCAATTCTCCGCGCTCACGTTGGATTCGAATCCCGCCGCCAGCAGCGCGCACATCGTCGTGAACATCGCCTCGCTGCCGGCGACGTTGATATTTGTGACCGGCGCAGTCTGTCGAGGTCCGCGCGGTACGGGCATCTGCCCGCTGGCAGAACAGGGTCCAAGCAAAAAGACCATCGCCGCGCACAACGCCACCGCCGCCATTCGCCGAAGTTGTTTTGTCATGAACTCTGCCGCAGTCCCGCGTAGACTAATTGCCTTCTCAACCGCTTCCTCAAACTCTGGATAGGACAGACATTTTTGCCTGTCTCCTGCTTACCTATCTCAGTCCCCTGGGGCGCTCACTATTCCGTGGCCACCCTGCAGCATCCAGTCAATTTACAAGCGCGTTTCCTATCCGTCAAGGAATCACGAACTCACTGATCCCCCGCTCCGTCCAACTCTTGCTACTCCACTAAGCATCTGTTAACAGTGAAGATGCGTTCACACCCGCCTCGGGATGGCTCGACCTTATGCGTTCTCCGTTCGTGAGAAATCCTGCCTATTTCCTTGATGTCTGCGCCTCTCCGGCCTCTCAACATCGACTCCTGCTGCCCCTTTGGTGCGCGAAGATGTCGTGCTGGAAGCGCAACAATCCTCGGCCCGGTCTTCCGCGCAGAATCCGCCCGCCTCTGCTGCCCCGTCCGGCAAGCTGCGCGTGTCGCAAGAAGTACAGCTCACTGGCGATTCATCCTGGTTAGACACCGGCATCGACGTGCAAGCCAAATCCAATCCTGGAGGCCAAGACTTCCACCGGCGGCGGTTTCGATTCGAACGGCCAGGTCCTCATTTTGAAACTTGGAGAAACTGCTCAGAAGCCGTGATCGGAGAGGTCGCTCGACTTCCTAGAAGCTGTTGCATAACCTAATACAGGGTCTTGAAAAGAAGGTAGTTGAATTTTCTGAGATGAGAGATAAGGAGAATCAGCAGCGCCCAAGGAGGGCCGATGGCGCGATCGGGTGCGTTGCTGACCGAAGCGCAGTGGAAGAAGATCGCGCCCTTGCTCCCCAAGCCGCCCAAACAACGCAAGGGCGGTCGTCCGTGGATCCAGAACCGTCGTGTGCTGGAAGGGATTCTGTGGATTCTGCGGAGCGGGGCTCGCTGGCAGGACTTGCCGGAGAAATTCCCGCATCCTTCGACGTGCTGGCGGCGGCTGCGAGACTGGGAGGAGCGGGGCGTTTGGTTGAACATCTGGCGGGCGTTTCTGAGCGAGTTGAACGAGCGCCAGCAATTGAAGTGGAGCGAATCGTTTCTGGACGGGAGTTTTGCTCCCGCGAAAAAAGGGGCTGCGGAGTCGGAAAAACCAAGCGGGGCAAGGGGACGAAGTGGATGGTGGTGGTCGACGGCCGCGGTGTTCCTCTGGGAAACTACCTTCACTCTGCATCCCCGGCGGAAGTCAAACTCGCGGAAACGACGCTCGCGACGATCCGGGTAGGGCGGCGTCATCACGCGGGCCGTCCTCGGCAGAAGCCGGTGCGGGTGATCGCCGACAAAGCCTATGACAGCGATCCGCTGCGCAAACGCTTGCGGCAGCGGGGAATCGAATTGATCGTGCCGCATCGCTGCAACGAAAGAAATCGGCGACGCAAGATGGCCGAGCGCTGCGGCGCTACAGGAGGCGATGGATCGTGGAACGCACCAACGCCTGGCTCGGAAACTTCCGGCGCTTGGTCGTGCGCTACGACCGCTCGCTCACGATCTATGGCGCCTTCTTTCATATCGCCTGCTTCATGATCGTCTTACGGAGGGTTGTGCAATAGCTTCTAGCCATCCCTGCTCGGCGTTAAGGACGAACCAGGAGACGCGATTCGATCAGTTGGAGTATGATGGCGCCCGCCCATCGTCACCCAACGGGCCCTTTGACGTCCCCCGGAGCCCCCATGACCGTGACCAAACCAATCAACGAGACAGCCCGCCTCGCCGCCCTCGAACGCTACGCCATCCTCGATACCGATCCGGAAGAATCCTTTGACGACTTAACTCGGCTGGCTTCTTTCATCTGTAAAACTCCCGTCGCCCTCATTTCTTTGATCGACGGAGACCGTCAGTGGTTCAAATCGCGCGTGGGCGTCACGGTTTCCGAAACGCCTCGCGAGGTCGCTTTCTGTTCCAACGCGATTCTGCAGTCGGACATCTTTGTGGTTCCAGACGCGCTCCAGGACGAGCGCTTTCGCAATAATCCTCTCGTGGTTTCGGACCCGCACATTCGCTTCTACGCAGGCGCTCCTCTCATCAACGAAGATGGCTATGCGCTGGGCACGCTTTGCGTTGTCGATCAGACTCCGCGCGAATTGGCGCAGGACCAGCGCGACGCCCTTAAAGCACTCAGCCGCCTCGTGCTCGCCCAGTTGGAATTCCGCCGCAATTTGATCCTGCTGAAAGAAGCCCTCAGCGACCGCACAAAAGAAGAGCACGAACGCGAACAAGAGCTCCTGAAATTGCAAGCTACCTTGATGCGCGTCCTCGGCCTGCGCCACTCCGCCGCAAGCAGGCAATCAAGCTAATCCGCGAACGCCTGACTAGCCGGCAGCTTCTCCGCGAGACTCCGCGTTCCCTGCGTCTCTGCGTTATCTTTTCTCTTCCATGATTATTCTCTCTCGCGGCAAGCGTCGCCCCCCGGAAGAAATTGCAAATAGTCCCTGTAGGGGCGGGGCCTGCCTCGCCCGCGCAGGCTAGGCCGCTCCAATCGCCCGCCGCAACACGTCCCGAGAAATATTCGCACCGCTCACAACCAGTACCACGTTCTCGCCATAATCGGCGCCCGCTTCAAGCAGCGCTGCCGTGCTCGCAGCGCCAGCAGGCTCCGCCAAAACATGCTCTTCGACAAGCAACATTTCAATCGCGCGCAGCATTTGCTCCTCGCTCACCAGCACCACGTCGTCCACAAGTTTCCGGACATCGCGCACATTCGACGCGTCGGGCGTTCGCGTGGCCAATCCATCCGCAATCGTGTCGCACGTCTCGGTCCCCTCGACGCGATTTTCCTTCCATGACAGAAAATACGCAGGCGCCCGCTCCGCCTGCACCCCGATAATCTTCACGCGCGGTGCCAGTTGCTTCACCGCCGCCGCAATCCCGCGGATCAAAGCCGTATCGCCCATCGGCACCACAATCGCGCCAACATCCGGAAGTTGCTCGAGAATCTCGCAACCAATCGTCCCCGGCCCCGCCGGCAAATCCCCATCTGTCGCATCATTCAAAAAATAAACGCCAGGCCGTTTCGCGTACGCCGCCGCCAATTCGAATGCCGCTGCCAAGTCCGAACCGCCGTTCTCGACAATTTCCGCTCCCAGTGCCGCGATTCGTCCCCGCTTGACTGGATTGCAACCCGCCGGCAAAAATATCCTTGCCGAGACGCCGAGCAATTTCGCCGCCCATGCCACCGCCGCTCCATGATTCCCCGTGCTAGAAGCAATCACTTCCTTGACCCTTTCTCCAGTGTTTTGTGCGTTTGATGCCTTAGCTTCCCGCGCGCCCGTGTTCTCCAATCGCGTCGCCAGCGCCCACAACGCCCCGCGCACCTTGAACGATCCCGTCGGCAGCTCCGTCTCCATTTTCAAATAAACCCGCTTCCCCGCCCTCGCACTCAAAAACGGCGCCGCAATCAACCGCGTCGCCGCAAAATATTTCGCCAAAAGCGTTCGAGCATGACGAATCGCCGCCATGCTCGGCTCGATCGACGGTCTCGCCGCGCTGATTTTCGGATTCATTCTGTCATTACCGTCATCGCCAATCGCGTTCTTGGAGTATATCCCGGCCAACCAGAGTCGATCCCATGACGATGCCGCGCTACGATTAAATTACTTTTTATATAGGAACAGGTCTGTAATGCATCTATTCTTCTCTTTATCCGCGTCTCGTGCCAAGCGAGCCTCCGCCATCTCCGGCCCAGCTCGCGGTCGCGTCGGCCCTAGCGATCTTGTTTGCTCTCCAGCAACTTGTTCAGAAGACTCGCGAGTCGCGATTCTTGACGCAATACAGCCGATTGATGCTCCACAGCGCCATCGCTGCTAGTGAGTCGCGCCAGTTGGTCCGCCAGATTCTTCACCGCCACGTCCTGCGGAACATAGGTTCGATCTTGCGGCTTGACGGCCTCCCAGCCCGATTCCGTTCGACGAAGTTCCCAGCGAACTTTCTCGTGCCGCTGCTTCACTTTGGCCGTTCCACCGTCAATCAACATTTTGGAATCAATGGCAAGTCGCGCCCAGCCGTGATCGCGCTTGACGTCCACCCGTTCGACGCGAAATTGCTCGACGATCATCACTGGAAGCGGCACGTTCAGTGGATCATCGGTCTGAAGTACACTTCCAACCGCGTCGCTCAATTCGGAGATTCCCTCCGCCACTTCTTCGCGCGTCGGAGGCCTGCTTCCCGTAGAGATGATCACACTCGCCGGAATCACAGACCGTGCCCCGGCGTTCTTCGATACGGGAGCCACAAGCGGTGGAGGTGGACCATAAATGGCCTCCGCCTTCTCAGAAACCGCCGTCTGCGGCCAATTCGATGAGGTGATCGCCCCAACGATCGGCTCCTCGCCAGTGATTCCGACGTCCGCTCCGACGCTACGTTGCCGATGGCTATTCGTAATCCTGGAAGTCCCTGCGGTATTCGCCGTGTTCACAATCCCGCCCAGCTCCACTCTGAACCGATAAAATCGGGGTATCCCCCTCGACCTCCAGTAAGCGGACCGATAATCCTGCGCCTCCAACCCCGTTCTCACTAGGCTGTAAAAACTGTGGTCCAGCGGATCGACAACGATGCCCACATGCCCGCGCCATGCAATCAAATCGCCGGGATGCGGGTTCCTCACTCGCTCGAAATTTTCGTTGCCGGCATAAATCTCGAAGGAACTTGCATACGGATATTCAAAGCCCGCATTCGCGTAAATCTGATGAACGAGGTGCGAGCAATCATGCATCCCGGCCTCCGGCTGATCCTGCTGCCAGGCCGAACTCACGATCGACCGCCCTTCTTCGAGGCTCAACAATCGTGTACTCGAATCGGATTCGCGAACCGGTACCTCGACCTGTGCGGGTGCGGACGCAACCGCAATGAGGCAAATGCACGCCAGTTCCAAGAACGCGTTCTTGAAAATGACCAAGAATCCGCGCGCCACGCGCCAATCCAATTTTGTCCGGACGCTGTCCATCGACACGCACCTCCAGATCGTTCGGGAAAAAGTCTCTCTTCTTTCTAGAGAACATTCAGGACTGGAATGGGCAATGGGACTTGCCCTGGGCGTAATCGGCCGGTCGGCCAGTCACCCAGAGTCTTCGAATACAGGCTAATCTTTATTGGGAGTAACAATTTTAGCCAAGAGTTCCCCGCGGTGAAGGCTACGGCACCCAAGTGAATCTGCCCCTTTCGGCTTCAGCTTTCTCTGCCCTTCGTCTGCAAACTTTGGGTTCCTGCCCTGAAATACCGCCGCAAGACATTCATTATTAAGACATTTGGTCAAACATAGCGACATTTTCATGCCCTAGAAGTGTCCCGCCAGAAGCATGACGGACTGCATTGTCTCTTTCCTGCCTTCCCAGTTCACGGACGTCCTAACTTCCTCACTTCTCATCCCGCCGCGGTGACCGCAGCTTCCTTTGTCCTTGAGGACTTCCACAGTTGGATGTAGGGTTCCAAGTCTTTCATCATTTTTCGG
>CAVRAJ010000014.1:0-132984 GCA_963718945.1 uncultured Acidobacteriota bacterium
CCGTCGACGTAATTGAAGTTCTATGCGGCGGTGGGGAGGCCATCGGGTCGCCGCGACAGAGGCGTCCTCGCGATACCCAGGGTGTCCCGGGGTCAAGCCGCTCATTATAAGCGAGCTCCGCGCTTGAAGTAACGAGGGGAGTTTGTGTAACACTGTAGCCGAAGAGCTAAAACCCTTGAAGTGGGTCACTCAAGAGCATGCGGGAAAGGACGGCTTACCGGCAAGGGCGAGAGTGATCGAGAACCAAATACGAGATGAGTTTCGCGCTCTCCGCAGGAAAACGGGTAGCCCATTAAATTATCTATCGACCATGAATTTAATGGGCCTATTTAGTGGCCCGGCACATCCTAATTTGTTCGTCGATAACAAACCAGCGCGTTTGCGCAAGCAGGACGGCGAACAATGACTTTTGATGAAGACGCACTACTTGGACGCGCTGACGCAGCGGCGAAGCTTTGACCGAAGCTGGTTTTCCGGTCAGCGCGGCAACGTTGGCGACAAAGGCGACGCGAGGCGGCGGTCCGCGATATAGGCTTTTTGGACGTCGGCCTCTGGACCGTCTGGGGCGACGCACTCGATTGGGCGCGCGGACGCCTTTCGGAACCGTTCGCAACACCTCCGAAGCTGCAGCAGCGGGAGTCGCGACCTTCGACAAAGACAAGAAGCCGGCCGACGCTGACACGTCGAACCGGCTTCAGAAACCCGCGCATTTTGGCAATTGACGCTGTGTTTTGGCTACCACATATTGCTCCCGACCACAAGCGTCGCGCCTTGATTTTGATCTGGTTCTGCTCGGCTTCGTCGCGCGCCGAGTCCTCGATCGTATCGGGGAGACGCGGCAGGTGCGGACATGACCGCACCGGCTTCTCCCAGCGGGGCGGCGGTCAGCGCCCCGGCTATTCCCGAACTCGCGCGACATCGCAGAGCGATTGCAGCCGCCAATCGAGTTGATCGCGAGTGGATGGAGGATGAGCGGTTCGACGAACTCGTTTCGCTCTTCGACATTGTTGCGAGTTACACCGTGAGCGCCAGGGAGGCAGCGTTTCGGCGAGACCGAACCCTCCTCGGCGAGCATCTGAACCATGCCCGCAACGGTCTCAAGCTCACGATCCAGATCTACAACTTGCTGCCCAAAGACGGGGCGGCGGCATGACCTCGCTCTTCGACGCACAGGACGAGGCCCGCCCTCGATGGCCGCATCAGGAACGCGTGCTGACTGAGCTCCGTAACCGCATGCTGGCCGGGCGCCGACGCGTCATGATCATGATCCCGACCGGCGGCGGCAAGACGCGGCTGGCCGCCGAGGTCATCAAGGGCGCAATTTCCAAGGACAAGAAGGTCGCCTTCTTGGTTCCACGAATTTCTTTGATCGACCAGACCCTCAACGCCCTTTGGGACGAGGGCATTCGCTGCGCCGCTCCTATGCAGGCGGACCATCCGCTCACCGATTGCGAGCAACCCGTTCAGATCGTCAGCGTTCAGACACTCGGCCGCCGCAAGCGACCCCCGGCTGATCTGGTCATCGTCGACGAGGGGCATTTGCTTCACAAGCCGGCTGTCGAGTGGCTGACGGACGCGAATTGCGCGCATGTTCGGTTTGTCGGCCTATCGGCAACTCCTTGGACGACCGGGCTTGGCAGGCTTTATGATGACCTGATCGTCGGCGCCACGACCGGGGCGCTTATCGAGGCCGGGCATCTCGCTCCCTTCAAAGCATTCGCGCCCAGCGAACCTGATTTGGCCGGCGTCCACACCGTTGCCGGGGACTTCCACGAAGGCGAGCTTGCCGAGCGCTGCAACACAGCGAAGCTTGTCGGCGATGTCGTCGCGGAATGGCTGAAGCGGGGCGAGGATCGGCAGACCCTCAGCTTTGGCGTGAACCGCGCGCACGCTCAGCACATCTGCCAGCGGTTTCAAGAGGTAGGCGTCGCTTGCGAGTATATCGACGCCTTTGTCGATCGTGGCGATCGCGAGCTGATCTTCGAGCACTTTCGCCTCGGCGAAACCAAGGTGATATCGAGCGTCGCGACGATCGAGACCGGCGTCGACCTGCCGACGGCGAGTTGCCTGATTGACGCCCGGCCGACGAAGTCTCGGATGGCATTTGTCCAGAGAATTGGTCGAGGGCTGCGCACCGCGCCCGGTAAGCTCGACTGCATCATCCTCGACCATGCCGGGAATCACCTCCGTCTCGGCATGGTGACCGACATCCACCAGGACCATCTCGACGACGGAAGTCACGCGAAAAACGAAAGGAAACAGAAGGATCAAGAGCGGGCGAAACCGTTGCCCAAGCTCTGCGACGAGTGCAAAGCCGTCATACCGCCGAAGGCTGAAGTCTGCCCTGGTTGCGGCGCGCCAGCCATCAGGCGCATGACGATCGCGCATCAGGATGGCGAACTGATCGAGCTCGGCGCGCGCCGCAGCGGCAAGGCCCGCCGACGTTCGCCGAAAAGAGCATCTTTCATGCCGAGTTGAAGGGATACGCCGAGCGGCGCGGCTACGCAGACGGCTGGGTCTCCCACAAGTACCGCGAACGCTTCGGCGTCTGGCCGAACGACCCGCGCTTCAAGACCACGCCCGCTCTCTCACCGTCATTGCAGACTCGGAATTGGCTCATCTCGCGGCAGATCGCCTGGGCGAAAGGGAGAGTCGCCCATGGTTAGAAGACGACGCTCCAAATGGTCGAAAGGCGAGCGCAACAGGCTCGAAGCGCCCTTTGCGCCGTTCCCGTGTGAGATGATCGAGAGCGTCGCATTTCGCTCGCTCTCGGGCTCGGCTGTCAAGATTTTGTTCCAGCTCACGACCGTCTGGTCCCGCAACGGCGGCCTCACCCACAACGTCAACGGAAAGCTGGTCGCAACATATGAGCAGTTCCAGCGCTTCTGGGGCATGGACAGCCATACGGTCGCGGCGGCGCTGCGCGAGCTAAAAGCCCTCGGCTTTGTCGAGGTGAGCCAACACGGGGTGTGCCGGCAACGCCGATGAGCGGCAGCCGAATCAATTCCGGCTCACGTTCCTGCCCGCCGAAGGCACGCCCGGCACCGGCATCCACGAGTGGAAGCGATCGCGCCGGAGGACGCGGAACGCATCGCCAAAGAGGCGAAAAACACTCTTGGAGGTGGCTCTGCCGCGTCCGCCGCCGCGATGTTCGCACGTGAACGATGTAACGGATGTAACGGATAAATTTAAAATCCCAGTGGGTGGTTGTGACGGCTTTCAGGGTGAAAAATCCGCCTCGAAAGGCGTCACATGTAACGGATCCGTAACGGATATCCCACGGGGAAAAATTCCCCGTATCTATATATCTCGGCCTGTAGGGCACACGCAGCACACCACCAACGGAAGCATCGCAGACGCCCCCGAATCGGCATGCCCGACGCCGGCCCGGCTGACATCGACCAACCGGCCAGTCCAGAACGTCCGGTGGCTTTGCGAGGCCTGCGGCGCCGAAATCCAATCTGGACGCATCGATGCGCGTTTTTGTTCAGGCCGGTGCCGGCAACGGGCGCACCGGCATGCATCGAACAGCCTCGTAACACCCGTTGCGGATGCACTGCCGAACTCGTCTGGACGAAGCCCGTCGTCCGCGAGCTGTTCGGCGAAGAGAGCTCGCGCGGCTGGCGGAGGTCGGCCAATGATCGCCGCCGAGGCGCGTTTCGCGGACATCGTCAACCAGGAGGAATGAACGTGACTGATATCGTCTGTCCGGCGAAGCACGCGTGGGCGACAGCTCGACGAGATTGAGATCCAGCAGAGCGCACGACCATACAACGCGACCGAAGTCGTGGCGCTCAAAGCTTCGATTCAGGCGATCGGGCTTCAGACGCCGCTCACGGTTGTCGAGCGTGACGGCCGCTATGTGCTCGTTGCCGGACGCCATAGGCTTGAGGCGCTGCGCCTTCTCAAGGCTGAGCGCGTGCCTGTGCGCATCGTCGCCTTCGACGACTCGAGGCGCGGCTGTGGACGATCTCAGAGAACCTTCATCGCAACGAACTGACGGTGACCCAGCGCGCCGAACAGATCGCCGAGTGGATCCGGCTGACGGAGCGAAGCGCAAGAAAGTCGGCCCAAATTGGGCCGGCAGTCCTTCGATGGCGAGGCAGACCAGAGAGCGGCGCATCAACGCCGCCACCCGCGAACTTGGCATCACCCGGCAGGAAGGTCAGCGCGCTGTCAAGATCGACGCCATCGTTCCCGCCGCCAAAGACGCGATGCGGGTCGCTAGGCTCGATAACAACCAGACCGTGGCCCTGAAGGTCGCCAGCTACGCGGACGAGGACCAGGTCGAGGCCGTCGCTGAGATCGTCGCCGAGCGAGAGCAGAGGGCCAAGCGGCCCAACCTAGCAGACGCCTCCCAACATCGCCCGGGAAGGACACGCGCGCCCGCTGCGCGACTTGACGAACCTATCGGCCGGCGAATTTGCGCGCTGGATCAAGATCACCACCCCGAATGACCGCCCGCACGTAATCACGATGCTGCGGCGGACGGCGGACATTCTCGAAACGGAGATAGTAATGGCGCCCCAATGACTGACGCCACTGAGGTCGGCTAACCGGATAGCCACCCTCACGTCGACCGGCCCACCCCCAAGCTATCCCTCGCGACGACCCATCAACCAATCAATGAGGAAAGCATTCACATGGCTAAGCCAACAAAAACAGCACGTGCTCGTGAAGGAGAGATCGAGCGCAAGCCTTTCACGGGCGACCTAAAGCAGGCGATCCTGGCCGGTTTCAGTGCCGACCCCGGCGGCATCTTGGGTTTTCTCGACAAGGTCGCCCGGGAGAACCCCCGGCTTGCCGGACGGGCGCGCAGGTACGCGGAATATTTCGCGACGCAGGGGGCGTCCTGGAGGAAGCGAAAGCGGGCAAGGATGAGTGAACGTCGCGGACCGATGGCGCCCTCGTTCCCACCGGAATGCTCGTCAGCGAGCTCCGCAACGAAGCCCTCCGGTTAATGCGGAAGGACGGCATGGGCCGTGGGCGCGCCTTCTGATTGCGCCGGGGCGCTCCTGCACGCCGAATGAACCTCGCGCCCGTCCACGTGGAGGCACGCGCGAGCGGAGACTTGCGCGACAGAGTTCAAAGCACACCCGCTTCGGAGTTGACCGCCGGAAGCGAACGATCCGACCATGCCAATCATCATGTCTGCCACGTTTTGGCGCCGCAAACGTTGTGATCTTCTTGTCAGCCATCAGTTTGCTGGCGGTCGTTGCAGTCGCAACCTCCGCAAAAGGAGGGAACGCCGCGCCACGCGCCAAGGGCTCGTAGATCACTCGCGACGTCGGCGGCCCTTCTAAAGGGCTTCCCACACCTCACCCCGCGCGGCTTCTCGGCTTACAGCCCAGGACAGTTCGCCGAATTTGGCCCCTTCCTCCATGAGCTCAGGCTGCGACTTGGCTGCATGAGATGGTGCTCCGTTTTGGTCCAGTGGCAGTTATGTACGCGAACCACTTCCTCGACGCTGAACCGCGTCTTATCTTGTTGTTCCAGGAATTTGGGACCGACTTGATCCGGCAATATCATCGATTGCGCATTCCACGGATGCTGAGCACCCGTTCCACGGGATCGTGAGCAGCCATTCCACGGCATCATGAGCGCGCGTTCCACGCGATCGTGAGCGGCAGGCGCGTCGCCGACGGCGACATCAATTCCTCAGGCTTGGAGGCGTCGTCAAGGACACGCTTCCTGGCGGCGAGCTTTCGATGCTTTCTCCGGTCATCGGGAGCCAGCAATACGTAATCTAACCAGGTGCTGCAGCGGCAGGCCATTGTTGTCCAAGTGGCGGAGCCGGAGCTTGCGTCGTAGGGGCTTCCTTAACGCAACAATAGAAGATCTATGCTAATTGCCGGCGACTGCCGTGACGGCTGCTGCCGCTGCATCGCGTTTTCGCGAGTCGCGCCAGAGAGCGATATACGGCTCCAAGTCTTTCATCATTTTTCGGAATTGCGGGATGTCCAGCGATTGCGCGCCGTCGCTGATGGCTTTTTCCGGCGCGGGATGCACTTCCACGATTAAGCCGTCGGCTCCGATCGCTACGGCGGCGCGCGAAACGGCGGGTACCAGGCTGCGCTTCCCTGTTGCGTGGCTCGGGTCGAGAATCACGGGAAGATGCGTCAATTCATTTAGCGCGGGAATCGCGGCGATGTCGCACGTGTTGCGTGTTTCGGTTTCGAAGGTGCGAATGCCTCGCTCGCATAGGATCACATCGGAATTTCCGTGCGCGACGATATATTCCGCGGACATCAGCAGCTCCTTGATCGTGCCGCTCATCCCGCGCTTCAAGAGCACCGGCCGCCCGCATTTCCCCAGCGCCTTCAGCAGGATGAAATTCTGCATATTCCGCGCGCCCACTTGCATGATATCCGCGTATTGCGCGATCAAATCCACATCGCGGTCGCTCATCACTTCCGTGATAATCGCGAGACCCGTGGCTTTCTTCGCCTTCTGTAATAATTTCAGTCCTTCTTCTTCCATGCCCTGAAAATCGTACGGCGAAGTCCGTGGCTTGAACGCACCGCCGCGCAGAATCTTCGCGCCCGCCGCAGCCACTCCCTCCGCGGCGCGCATGATCTGCTCTTCGGATTCGACCGAGCACGGCCCCGCCATCACAACGAATTCGTCTCCGCCAATTTCCGTTCCATTCACGCGCACGCGTGTCTTCCCGGCGCGAAACTGTTTGCTCACGAATTTGTACGGCGCCGAGATGCGCACCACTTTCTCCACCTGCGGCATGGACTCGATGGACTCCATGCACGCCGTGACGTCACCCACTCCCACCACGCCGATCACCACACGCTCTTCTCCTTCGATCGAATGCACCTTATAACCGAAGTGTTCCACCCGGCTGCGCACTTCATCGATCTCCTGGCGCGTGGCGTGCATCTTCATCGAAATAATCATGGATCGTTCCTCTCGTCTTCATTTGGACTACCTGGTTTTTCCCGCTTTTCCCGGCAACTTTCTGACCGAGGAAATTTTTTCTGCGAATTTCTTTCAATAATGTGATCGCTAAAATAAAAAACCCACTCGCTGCGAGTGGGTCGAAACTTTTTCCGCTGATGCTGATTACAGAATCGCCCCTCGCTTCTTATGTGGGTGGGTACCAAAATCGAAACCAATACGAGTGGGCCGCGCAATTCATGGACTTATTCTATTTCGATTCTTCTCCTGAAACAACCCATTCTTTTTCTCGCGCCTGCGCCCGCCGATCTCCTTTGTTCCAGCTCGGAATTCTGAGATGCGGCCGCAATTTAGCAGCTCAAATTCTCAACGGAGCAGGACGGCGATGCGGTACCGCGTGAAGCCAGCCGTATTGTCAGCCTGGCACGCTCCCACGGCCGCGCTTCGATACGCGCGGCTCTTGACCCTTTTCAGGAGTTCACTGGGAAGCGCGCTTAAATCCGCCACTTCAAACCGAATCAAGTACAACGGTGAAGAGCCTGCGTAACCGCGATCCATGCCGCACGTCCGGCGCGCATCCTCGGTTACGCTCGCGCCCTGCAACCTGGCTTTCGCCAGCAGCGAAATCACTTTCTCTTCTTGCTGCCGCAAGCTCAAATTCTCGACTAGCCTGGAAAAATCCTGAGCGGCGAAGAGTCCGCCTGTTCCCCGTATCGTTGCGATGCCCACTGCGGTGACTTCGGCGTTGAGAATGTTTTTTCGGTGGCCCGGCGAGTGCATCAATCCGTCATGTATGCCTTCGGCAGTGGGGCCCACGGCCACATTCTCCGCAATCATGGAGAATTTCGCGCCAGCCTGAGCGGCACGCTCCTGCAGTGGGGGCTCACCCGGACACTGATGTGAGAGAAGATTTTCAACCGCCATGAGCCGGACATGTTCACGTGCAGCCAAGGCGAGCGTGGGATCCCACTGCAGGGCTGTCAGACCTTGCGAAGCGCGCTCGCGGTTGGCGTCATCGAAGAGAGCTTGCTCGTCCGGCGACCGCTGCGACGTCGGCCGCGTGGCCTCGCGAGGCGGGCGGGCCTGTGGGCGGGCCTGAGAGATCGAGGGAAAAGGAAAACAGAGGACGGCGGCCGCGCCTGCGGTTCTAAAGAAGCGGCAGATTTTCATGGAGAGTTAGCCGCGGACGCGGACGGCGCTGAAGCTGAGAATGACGTGGCCGCCAGAAGTGGGACGGCCAAAGCTCATCATCGGGCGGAAGCGAGAAAAAAGAAGCATCTGGTCAAGCTGATGGCGCAAATCCGCGCTGCTAGGACCGGAAAGAATTTGATAATCGGCCATCTGTCCCTGCGCATCGACGGTTACGTCGACGAGCAGGCCATGGGGCAGCGAAAGTTCGAGGTCGTGCTGCTCGGGCGCCCAGGACTGCGGATAGTCGGACAACGTTAGAAGCTCGGCGGGACGCAGAATATTGAGAGGCACGTCGTTGGAGACGGCACGCACGGTGATGCCTGGGACCATCAATTGCAGAGCGAGAACGAAAATCACAACCGCGGAAAAGATTCCGCCCGTGGCCGGAACAGTGAGAGGTCGAAACACGTTGTCCAGAAGAATTTCGGCGCGGTCCCGTACCTTACGGAGACGGCCGGGCCAATCGCGGGAATGCTGGGACTGGGCCGCAGCCACTTTGATGCGCACAGCCAGATCGGCAGGCGGAACGTTTCTTGGCACGCGGGAAAGCAAGACGCCAAGTTTGCGGAAGCGTTGCAATTCGGCGCGGCACATGGTGCAGCCGTTCAAGTGCTCGCCAATCTGTACGCGCTCCTCGACTGACGCCGTTTCCGTGATGGCATCATCGAGATAGCCTGCCAGTTTATTCCGAACTGTGGTGCACTTCATGGAAGCCCCTCCCCCGCGCCACTTGCGCGCAGGGACCGATCTTGTTCATGCGAGGAATCGTGTATACGGCGCGCCGCGGAATAGGCATCGCCGAAAGGCGATGGCTGCGGCTCGGCCACGGCGCTATGTCCACTACCATTGTATGCGCCAGTATTGGGCGCACTACCCTGCGGTGCGCTGACGTGCCCTGCGGCGTGCGAAGAAGCGCGCGAATCGGGCTCTCCGAGGAGCGGCTCGAGAACCTGGCGGAGCGCGCGCCGGCCGCGAAGGATACGCGACTTCACGGTGCCGACGCTGCACTCAAGTACTTCGGCTACTTCCTCATAACTCAATCCTTCGAGGTCGCGCAGAATGACCGCGGTACGAAACACGTCTGGAACTTCTTGCAAAGCGTGATGTACTGCGGCCTCAATTTCTCGCGAGGCCAGCAGCTCAAACGGCGTGGCGCCGAGATCTTCGATTTCGATGGATGCGCGGCCTTCTTCTGGTTGGGCGTCGATCGAGACATTTTTTTGCAGATGGCGCTTGAACCAGCGCTTGTGATTGAGCGCTTCGCGAATGGCGATGCGGTAGAGCCAGGTTTTCAAGGAGCTGCCTTGGCGAAACTTGCGAATGCCGCGAAAAGCCTTCAAGAAAACTTCTTGTGAACCGTCGGCGGCGTCGGACGTGTCTCCGAGCATGCTCAAAATCAAATTATAAACCGGGGCGTGGTAGTGGGTGACGAGCCAGTCGAATGCCGTTTCCGAGCCTGCTTGCAGCTCGGAGACGAGTTCGGCTTCATCGCGGCCCCAAGAAAGGGCGCTGACCCATTCGGACACTGCCGGCCTTTCCGACCCGATTAAGCTGCTCGGGCCACCCTGCTGGTAGGCTCCATCTTAGAACGATGGACCCAGGCCTTTTTGCGAGTACGGCCCCGAACCACTGGGACCGACTTGCGACCGGGGTCGGCTATCTGTGGATGCCGAGCCCGATGTCCGCTCTCAATTCCTTAGACACCGGGAAGAGCGGAAATGTTTCCCAGCTTGTTGCCAAACCACTAACAACCGTGATTCTGGCACTTTGCTGTTTGCGGCGCAACGGTACCTGGGGCCGGTGGGCCGTGGCCCGTGGTCCGTGACCCGTGAGGGGCCGGATAGCGACTGACAAGCATATCTGTCCCGCCGCAGGGATACCCCACCCCCGGCCTGTCCGCGAGTTATGAAGTAAACGTATGAGCGGAATGGAGTTGCGGGAGTTTCTGCATGTGCGCGGGAACGCTGAGCGGAGAGTGACGAGTTGCAAAACTTTGGGGCTGGAACGGGGTACCCCCTCCCCCGGTTTTCTGTAAGCGTTGCTGATACAGGAGTTAAAGTGGAGCGGAATCAAGAGTTGTGGAAGTGTTGATTCTGAGCGGGTTGGGAGTGGGCCGCTTTTATTAAGTGGTAACCGGGGTAGGATTGAGAATTTTGCTGGGATTTTAGGGACCGCGCGGCGGAGGCGCATGGCTTTGAAGAGCTTGGACAAGTTCCGTGCCACAATCGACACACACATTATAACATATTAGTACTTACTGTCAAGGATAAACTATAAGTGGTGTCAAACCAACCAAGGAAAGAGCAAAGCCACAATCGTTAAACCAAAGGGAAAAACCTACGTTTTCGAGAGCCAACCCACAAGAGGTGGGCTACCCAGAAAAAGGCAAGTCGAAATCATTGCGTAAAGTTAAGGCTTTCCCACCCGCCGTTTCGTAGACCATCTCGCCGAAGGGAAAAGGGCCTGGGAGTTTGTCGCCGAAATTTTGAAATCCTAAATGCTCTTCAACGCTTGGTTGATTATGTCTTCCTTTAATTTATTGAAATCTTTTTCATCCAACGCCCCGGTTCGCCTGACGATCGCGTCCAAAAGCGCGTGCCACCGTTCCAATACTTTTAGTTCCTTGATTTCCTTTGCGATGAAGATTCTGTCTTGAATGATACTAAGCGCGATCCCTTCGGAATCCCGTCTGGCTTGCTGCTCGGTGACAGTGGCCCCACCTGGCGCATTCACTGCCAAGGCTATCGCCCGAGTCATTGCCGTCATCAGTTCTCGGTATTCACGGCACTTGGTGTCCGATATCCACTGTCTTCTCTGATTTCGGCTAGAAACAAAGCCGCCCACCCATATGCCGACAAGCAGAGTAACGACGGGCCAGAGTTCACTTGCAATCTTTTTGAGTAGATCCCAGTGAGTGTCACTCATATCGTTTTGAGACTCACTCCTTGCCAGATATAGTCCGCATTCTACTCTTCCCAAACGTCGAAGATGAAGCTGTCGTATCGAGCCGTCTAAAATGTAACCGAGGGGGACAACGTCGCGCCATTTAAGATGTAACCCAACCAAAACAGGGAATGGGGAGGATCAGGTTGGGGAACAAAGGGAGATGGGAGTACTTGCGGGCGATTTATGAGCGCTACCGGGTGGCTGGACGTGCGGGGAAGAACGTGATTCTGAGTGAATGTTGCGCGAACACGGGCTATCACCGGAAGTACGCCATCCGGCTCTTGAACGGGCCACGGCCGGAGCAGCGGCAGAAGGCGGGGCATCGGCGGCGGAGGCAAAGCTACGGTCCAGAAATGGCGGGCATTCTGACGGCGGTGTGGGAAGCGGCGGGCTATCCCTGGTCCGTGCGGCTGAAAGCGATCTTGCCAGCGTGGATGCCGTGGATTCGCAAACGCTTTGGGGTGCGCCCGGAGATCGCCAAGCAGTTGCTGAAGATCAGTGCGCGGCAGATGGACCGGCGGTTGCGAGCGCAGAAGACGCAACGGCGGCGGCGCATCTACGGACGCACCAAGCCGGGGTACTTGTTGAAGCACCAAATTCCGGTGAAGACTGACAGTTGGGATGTGCGCGTCCCGGGTTTCACGGAAGTGGATTTGGTTTCGCACTCTAGGCGGGTGGGTCACTCGATTCTCCGAAAGTTTCTGTTTGACGAGGGGGCACGAGGAGAGGATATCACTTTCGTAATTCACCGGGGTGTGAAGAAACGAGGGTGCCCTACCCTTTCTGCAAGAAAGGGTGGGTTGCTCCGTTCCGATGCCAAGAAAGCTCAAACGTCACTACGGAAAAATCAGCCTGCGCTTCATCACCTTCAGTTGTTACGAATGCGGGCCGCTCTTGGGGACGCGAACATTGGCGATGCAGCCGAGCATGGAGAGATCGGATGCAAGAAAAAGCAGCGCAAATAGCAGCCAACTGGCGCGGTTCCCAAGGTAGGCGAAGAGACTGGCGAGAAGAACGGCGCCTCCTTCCAGATGCAAGAGTGGCCGAGGGTTCCATGGGGTTCATGGGGTTCACGTCCCTTCACCTTGTTGCCTGACCCCCAATTCCACTGCTCAGGCTGCTGGTTCAAGAGGACCGAGCATTCATCCTTAGCTTGATTTTTTTCTGGGAACCTTAGCGCCTTTTTTGCGAGCCTCGGAGAGGCCAATGGCAATCGCTTGCTTGCGGCTTTTCACAACGCCGCCCTTGCCACCTTTTCCCGAGCGCAGTTTGCCGCGCTTCTCTTTATGCAATGCACGCTTGACGCTTTTGCCTGCCGCCTTGCCGTATTTTGCCATTTCATCTCCTTCGACCGCCCTCGCTTTTCGAGATTACTCCAAACGTGATTCCCGTGCGATCCGCAAAAGACCTTAGGGCGCAGAGCAATCGATGGTAGGAATGGAAGCGGAGAGAATCTGGAATCGAATTTGGGGAATAGACGATGGCTAACACCAAGACGTCGCGCGATGGAAGACCATGATGCTCGAACCAGGACTTACTACATTTGGAATTGAGGCGGAATGTGTTTGTAGATTGGACGGAACGGGCGCGGAAAGACTCGACAGATGGGCGCATTCGAAGATAAAGATAGAGTTTACGATCGCACGACCAATCTAGAGAACCTTCGCGGGCGGACGGAGAGTCGTTACCACTATGTCCACGCTGTCAGAGCTCGAATTCCTGCTGGTGTCCAACGACTATGCGACGCTGACCGCGGTTTCCGGAGGCGTGAAAAAATACGAGGCCAGGTTTGGACTGGTGCCGACGTCGGAGGCGGCACGCGACTATCTGGAGAGAAAGAAAATCGATGGCGTTTTCGTGGATATGCAGGTTCCGGGAGCCCTGGAGCTGATCGAGGCGGTTCGCAAAGGGCCATCGAACGGGAAGGCGGCGATCTTCGCGTGTGTCCAAACGGCGCGCGAGACCACGGCAGCGCTCAACGCGGGAGCAAATTTTGTGTTGCGAGCGCCTCTGAGTGTGGAAGGCGTGGCGCTGCATATCACCATTGCGAAAGAGATCATGCTGCGAGAGCGGCGACGGTATTTCCGCCATCCGGCGAACCTTCCCGTGACTTTGACGGACGGAGGGGCGGAGCAGCATGCCAGAATCATCAATCTGAGCGAAGGAGGAATGGCAGTCCGCGGCGGGAAAAGACTGAAGCATTCATCCACGATTGACTTCGGGTTTGAGCTGGCTTTCGGGGCCGGGATCGAAGGAAGAGGACTGGTGGCCTGGACGAACTCCGAAGGTTTGGCGGGAATCCTGTTCCAGACATTGCGCGGAATGGGGCGCGGGCATTTAGGAGGTTGGTTGACGGCGCAAGAACAGCTCTTAGCCAAGCCAGAGGGGGATGGGGAGCAACGGTAGGGATCCCAATGGAGAGCTTGGGGCGGGTTCGCCCGGGTCGACCAGAGGGATTGCTTAAATAGGAAAGCAGGAGTTGGTTAAGTTCCGGTCGGCTCGAAACCTCTAGTAATATAGGAATTTACGGCGAAGTAGGGTAGCGTTTTGGGGTAGGGATTTGCCCAAAACAGGACGCTTTTCGTGTATTCGAGTCGTTTTTGGTGCACTTCCCGCAGTTTTATCCTGGGGAGGCGGAGAAAGCGGAATGACGCGGTCAGATGGGCTAAAGAATGTAGCGACGGTGGCGATCCTGGCCGCGGTGTATTTCGTCGCCGGGAAACTGGGATTGCAACTGGCGTATGTGCACGCGAGCGCGACGGCGGTGTGGCCATGCACCGGGATCGCGATTGCGGCGCTGCTGGTTTATGGATTTAGGATTTGGCCGGGCATCCTGATTGGGGCGTTTCTGGTGAACTTGACGACGGCGGGGAATGTGGGTACGTCGATCGGGATTGCGGCGGGAAACACGTTGGAAGGGTTGGCGGGGTGGTATCTAGTCAGCCGGTTCGCGCGGGGCAAGGAAGCGTTTGCGAGGGCGCAGGATATTTTCAAATTTGCGCTACTGGCAGGGATAGCGGCGACAACGGTGAGCGCAACGATCGGAGTGGCCACGCTGGCGGCGGGCGGATTTGCGGAATGGGCCGCGTTTGGGCCGATCTGGTGCACGTGGTGGCTGGGGAACGCTGTGGGAGCTGTGATCGTGACGCCGTTGCTACTCTTGTGGAGGGAGAATCCGCGGCTGCAATGGAGCAGGGAGCAGTCACTGGAGTTTGCTGCCTTGTTCGCGGGGCTTTTTGGAACGGGATGGGTCGTGTTCGGCGGAGTTTTCCACGCGGAATTAAAAAATTATCCGCTCGAGTATCTGTGCATTCCATTTCTGATCTGGGCGGCGTTCCGGTTTGGGCACCGCGAGGCCGCGACGGCGATCTGCGTGCTGGCGGGGATAGCGGCGTGGGGGACGATACACGAGTATGGACCGTTTGCCAGGGAGACGCATAACACATCGCTGCTGCTGATGCAGGCGTTCATGGGAATTGTGGCGATCACGACGCTGGCCTTGGCGGCGGAAGTTTCCGAACACAGGCGGTCCGTGGAACGCGTGCGGAATCTAGCTGTAAGCGATCCGTTGACGGGGCTTGCCAACTACCGGCAGGTAGTGGAAGCGTTGGAGACGGAGATCAAGAGATATGGCAGAACCGAGCGGTCGTTCGTGGTCTTGCTTCTGGATCTGGATGGACTCAAGAAAATAAATGACGCATACGGACATCTGGTGGGCAGCCGAGCGCTATGCAGGCTGGCCGATATGTTGCGGCTCTATTCGCGAGAGATGGATACAGCGGGACGGTATGGCGGCGACGAGTTTGTGCTGATTTTGCCGGAGACGGACGCGGAAGCGGCACGGATGGTGGCGCAAAGGATTTCCAAGCGTCTGGCGGAGGATGGAGAAACGCCGAAAATTTTCGTGAGTATTGGGACAGCCGTGTTCCCGGACGACGGAGAGACACTGAACGAGATTTTGGGAGCAGCGGACCGCGACCTGTACCGCGAAAAGAGAGTTCCAAAGAAGCAATCCTTGCTACCCAGTTGAACTTCAGCAGTTACCACTCGCGCCTGGCCAGACTGGAAAGCGACGGCCTTGAAGTTCCCCGCAATTCTTCAAGTTCACTTCAAATTATTTTCGAAAAAATGGTAAGCCAAGGCGGCGGTCTGCGCGTGGATGTCATCGCGGAGGACGCCGGCGCGGTCAAGGCAGAGCTGAGGCTTAGTCTGGTCTCCCAATTGGAGGCAGGTGGCGAGAAAAGTGTAATGGCCAACGTCTTGAATGATAGTGAGTTGCGCGCCAGGAATCTGGGCAGCAAAGAATTTGGCGCTGGTTTCGAGGGGAACGATGTTATCGGCTGAGCCGGCCACGATATGGACGGGGATGGAGATTCTTGCGAGAGAGTCCGGGGAGAAGGCAGGACCCAAAGCGGGGGCGATAGCGAAGACAGCGCGGATGCGCTGGTCGCGATGGGATTGGGCGCCTTCGCGAAGAGCGGCTTGCATCAAGGGATCGGTCTGGGCGAGAGCGGTGACTTTAGCGATGACGTCAGGAAATTCAGGAGGGGCAGTACAGAGGGCATCGGCGCGGGGAGATTTGCAAAAGTCCTGATAGCGGGAAAGTTCGCCAATGCCGCCGGCAATTTCGATCACCGTAAAACCGCCGAGAGAAAAGCCTGCCGCGCCGATGCGTTTGGGGTCGATGCGGGGGCCGAACGTAGAATCGGCGAGCATTTGATCGAGCACGACGCTTAGGTCGCGAGCGCGTTCCCACCAAATAGAAAATCCCTCGGGGGTGTAGGCTTCGAGCGAGTTATTACCTGGATGATTCACGGCGGCAGCGATAAAGCCATGCGAAGCCAGAACCGTGCCGAGCCACGCCAGCATTGCCGAGGAGCCGCCTGTGCCGTGAGAAAGCAGAATAAGCGGAAGTTTTGCGGGAGCCGCGATGACCGGGGCGTCTGGGGCGGCCTTGCCCGCCTTGGCAAAAGGCGAATCCGGCGAGCCTACCCATTGCGACAGCTCGACTGCAGCAGGATCGGCGGGGTACCAGATGTCCGTGAGGAGGGCGTGAGTCTTTGCCGCGCGCCAGTCGTAAGGCTCGGGAGGAATGAACTGGCGGTGGACAATGCCGACTTTGCCGAAATGGACTTTTTCTTTGCGCGCTTCGGCGGTGGAAAGAAATAACGCCGATGAGGAGAAAAAGAGAGCGGCGAAAAATGCGAGAGTGCGGTTCATGTGAACTGTGAGCCTCATGGGATTTCAGAAACACTTTAGACGATTTGGGGCGGAAGATGCGAGTTGTCAGGGGACTCGATAATGGGTCAGTTTCCCATCTCTGCGTTAATCAAAACTTGGGCGACTCCCACATGGGCTACAGGCCGCGAGCACAGCCACCTCACAGCCCATGGTTGTGATATAAAACTCCCTCACTCCTCCTGGACTAACCTCCCGGGCTGATCAGGGGGGCTAGACGAACAATGTGGAACGACGCTTTCGCGACGCTTCAAGATCGAGCGGCTCCTTCACACTCCAGCGTTCTGGCACTATACCCCTTATCTACACTGTTGTATAAAGCTCGGTGCATACTTTGCGATCCGCTGGTTGCTCAAATGAGCGTTACCGACGATCGGCTTTCCGGCATCGAGACACAACTGCGTGAACGGGATTGAAAACAAATGACCGTATCAACGCCTAGTCCGAAACTCGGCCGTCATGTGTTTGGAGTGGCGGCTTTGGCCTCTGGCCTCATCACGCTGGCCTGGCACGACTCCACCAGCGGCCCTCCACTGCGTTACATTGTTTACGCCGCCGCCGCTGCCCTGATCTTCGGCGGCGCCGCGATCCAGGTCCGTCGGACCGCGAAAACGGGCGCAGCCGTCCTTGGCGCGGCTTATATTGTCTTCGTCTTGCTGTGCTTGCCCGGAATCGTCTCCGCACCGCTTATCTACAATAGCTGGGGCAACTTCTTCGAGCAGTTCTCTCTCCTGACCGGAGCGACGATCGTTTATGCACACTTGTCGTCTGCATGGTCGCCGGAGACGCTTAATCGGATCAGCCGCGTTCTTTTAGGCATCTGTGTCGTTTCCTTTACCCTCGAACAAGCGATTTATCTTGGCGCTACCGCCGATTTTGTTCCGAAGTGGATTCCGCCAAATCAAATGTTTTGGGCGGTAGCGACGACTGTTTTGTTCGCCCTCGCGGCTGTGGCTCTGCTTACCAATCGAATGGCACTTCTCGCGAGTCGCCTACTGACAGTGATGTTGGTGAGCTTTGGGCTACTCGTATGGGTTCCGTTGATTCTTTCGGAGCCCCACAGCCATACGAATTGGAGCGAAATCGCCGAGACCTTCGCGATTGCCGGAGTAACCTGGATTCTTGCTGATATCTTCATAGAGCGATCTAGAACCGAAGCGCAGGCTGGCTCAACAAGGGCGCAGCAAGACGCGGCGGCGTGAAGGATTGCTACGGACCGAGCGCCATTTTCGATGACGACCTCCGCGCCCGCACGTACGCGCGCCATCAATGCGGCGAAGCCGCTCGTCGCTTCCGCCTCCGAGGTGTGAATCACATCCTTGGCCATAGAGTGGTTATGCTCCGCTTACTTGGATGGCCATCTCCGTCAAGTGGCAGGACCGATCGCAAGGGTATGCGGAAGTATTGGGATTGACAGGCTAGCGTATCCGGCTTACCGTTCGCGGCGGATGAGAGGGGCGGGTTGGGGCCGGTGAAAAACAAACTTTTGGGAGCGGTGCTGGGAGCGGCGACTGTGGCGATCGCTGCGTCTCTGCTGGCGAGCTGGCGCGGGGCAGGAACGCCGACGCTCGAGCTCGCGGCGGTGATTTTGCGGTGGGCGGCGATTTTTCTGATCGCGTGGCACGCGGGGACGAGACGGTCGCTGACGGCGTGGATCGTGGTGGGGCTGCTGGCGGGAGCGGAGCTGGGGCACGACTGGCCGGCGGCGGCGGAAAAATTGCAATTTCTGGGGACGATTTTCCTGCGGCTGATCAAGATCATCATTGCGCCACTTTTGTTCGGAACGCTGGTTGTGGGGATTGCGGGACACGCGGATCTGAAGAAGGTGGGGCGGCTGGGGATCAAGTCGCTCGTTTATTTTGAGATTGTTTCGGTGATCACGCTGGTGATTGGCTTTGCGGCCATCAATATCAGCCGCGCAGGCGAGGGCGTGCATCTTCCACCGGCGGCGGAAACCATGCCACTGAATGCCGTGCCGCACACGGCTGCGCAACTGATCACCGATATATTCCCGGAAAATATCGCGAAATCGGTGGCGGAAGGCCAAGTGCTGCAGGTGGTGGTCTTCAGCGTTTTGTTCGCGATGGCGCTGGCGCTGGTGCCGGAGCCAAAGCGGCGGCCGATGCTGGCGTTTGCGGAGAGCCTTTCGGAAACGATGTTCAAGTTCACGAATCTGGTGATGTACGCGGCGCCGATCGGCGTTTTTGGGGCGATTGCCTACACGGTGGGGCATCTGGGATTGGGCGTGCTTTTGCCTCTGGTGAAGCTGCTGGCGACGATGTACGTGGCGCTCCTCATCTTTATTTTTGGCGTGCTTTTGCCAATCGCTCTGTTGGTGAAGACACCCTTGAAAGAGTTTGTGCGCGCGGTCACGGAGCCGGTGACGATTGCGTTCGCGACGGCGAGCTCAGAAGCGGCTTTGCCGCGCGCAATGGAAGAGATGGAAGCGTTCGGAGTGCGGCGCGAGACGGTAGCGTTCGTCATGCCGACGGGTTATAGCTTCAATTTGGGAGGGTCGAGTCTCTATCAGGCGCTGGCGTTGGTCTTCATCGCCCAGGCCGCGGGAATTCACCTGACGATCGGACAACAAACCGTGATGCTCTTGACTTTGCTGATCAGCAGCAAAGGAACGGCGGGGGTGGCGCGAGCGTCGCTGGTGATAGTGCTTGCCGCAGCGGCGCAGTTTCATTTGCCGACAGAGCCGTTGTTTTTGCTGTTTGGAATCGATCAGTTGATGGATATGGGGCGCACCGCGGTGAACGTGCTGGGCAACTGCCTGGCGTGCGTCGTGGTAGCGCGGTGGGAAGGGGAGTTTCGAACCGAGGCCGCGCCGGCCGAAATAAGCGCCGCGTAAGAATCAGTAGCGCTGACTGTCTATCTCCGGCGCGACAGGCGCCTCGCAAGAAAGGCCGACTACCGTTCGAGCCTCGGAACAAAGAAGACAACCATCGGAATGGGCTGTGCAAATTTTCGTTTGAGATACCAGCAAGGCGGATCGCCTGCGTGCGGGAATAGAGAGTGGACGCATACGGCGGTTTGCTGAGGCTGAAGCTGGTCGATGGTGTATTCCGTCTTGCTGCCCTTTTCACCGATGGCGAGTATGCGCAGCGCGGTGACGGTCTCGAAGGGGTCGCCGGCTTTCGGATGCATCATACGCACGTGGAGATAGACAAAATCCCCGGCGTAAACGAGCGCCGCCGCCAAGACTGCCGCGAGGAGAACGCGTTTTGCGTATGTGCGAAACGGGAGCAAAGAAACGATTCCTCAAGTCTCGCTCAGTAGACAACACACTTGGGCTATTCGTCACGCACTATTCAAAAGCGGCTACGGCTTTTGCTTGGGGACTTCGACGGGCGTGCCGATTTTGATAGTGGATCCGAATCGCTTGTAATTTTCGTAACGCACGGTCATGCGAATTCGCACGCCTCCGGTGCTGAATTGCAAGGTGTCCTCGGAGTGCGTATAAGTGGGAAACCAGAAGTGGCCCTCGATATTTTCGCGGAAAGTCTCGAAGCGCGGGAACACGTTCTCCTGTCCATGTTTCTTGATATCCGGAACGGCCTTGCCGTCGGTCTTGACGATGGCCAAGTCCTTTTGGTCGACCCAGATACGGCCCTGGAAGTAACGCTGATTTTTCTCGATGGTCTTGGGGCCGACATCGAACACGTAGGTGTTGAGATCATCGAGCTGCTGCTGGCCGGCGTACTTGACGTCGTACTTGGGGAGCTCGTCGGTGGTGAGCACGAAAGGCTGGACGTGCTCGAGGTCGTCGAAATCCTGCTGCGACATGGTGATGCGCTGAAGGGACGGCGCGGGAGCGTCGGTGACGTGTTCGTAGCGCTTGCCCTCGGGGGTAAAGAGAATGTCGCTGGTCATACGATACTCGCCGTCGGGCTGTCCGCTATATTCGTCGATGGTTTGGATGACGAAAGTTTGTGTGTAAGTGTAATTATCGCGCTCTTTCCTGAACTCGGCCTCGCGCTCGGCAAACTTCTGAATGATTTGCTCGGCGGGGATCTTGGGCGGAGCCGTGGAAAGAGGGGATTCCGTGGTGGTCTGATGGGGCGCGGCCGAGGGCATGGAACCCGGCTGGGGCAAGGGAGCGGGAGCGGAGTAAGACGGAGGCGGCGGCAAGGGGCCCGTCTGCTGCGCAACCAACGGAAGAGCCAAAAACAAGAGTGAGGAAAGAGTTGCGGGTATTCGTATGATTAGCGCGGAGAGCGTTGTGGGTGGCACTTGGAAAATATGTTGCATTCCTTCCGAAGTCCTTTCCATGCGTGGAGCGGCCTAAAGAGTTAGGAGTTTCAGGATAGCGCCGGGGTTGCTTCGCGTCCAGCGCGGAGAACTAGAAATCCATTGACCTCCGCTTGCCGCGCACGTATCATCCGCGCAATTCCAGGCAAAAATTTGCGAGGGGGATTCCGCATGTCAAAGAGCGAGCGTGTGATTGTACTAGCGTCGATGGTAGCGTTCCTTTGCGCTCCGCAGCTTATACGAGCGCAGCAGGCGCAGATTCCCCCGGACGCTTACGGCCAGCTCGAATTCCGGTATATAGGACCGGTGGGAAATCGCACCACGGCTGTCGTGGGAGTGCCGGGCAGCCCTTACCTTTACTATGTGGGAACTGCATCGGGCGGGATCTTCAAGACCACCGATGGCGGGGTGCGCTGGGATCCCATTTTTGATTCGGAGCCTGTCTCTTCGATTGGATCGCTCGCGGTAGCCGCCAGCGATGCGAATATCGTGTGGGCGGGAACGGGGGAGCCCTACATCCGAAGCCACATTTCGGTTGGCGATGGAATTTTCAAATCCGTGGATGCCGGCAAGACGTGGACGCCGATGGGACTGGAGAAGACTGGGCGCATCGGCAACGTCCTAGTTGATCCGCGGAATCCAGATATCGTGATGGCGTGCGCGCTCGGCCATGGGTACGGACCGCAGCCGGAACGCGGAATCTTTCGAACCACTGATGGCGGCAAGAATTGGGAAAAAGTGTTGTTTGTCGACGAAAACACCGGATGCTCGGATATGGCGATGGATCCGAACAATTCGCGGATTTTGTTTGCGGGAATGTGGCAGATGGAGATTCACACCTGGGGCCGCACGAGCGGTGGGCCGGGCAGCGGACTGTTCAAGTCCACGGACGGCGGTTTGACCTGGAAGCGACTGGAAGGCCATGGGCTGCCGAAGCCGCCGGTTGGAAGGATTGCGGTGCGTGTGGCGCAGCGCGATTCGAATCGCGTTTACGCCATGATTGAAACAGGCGATGGCGTTCCCTGGGAGGGCCACCCGGGACAGAGCGGGCAACTTTGGCGCTCCGACGATGGCGGTGAGAATTGGCAGTTGGTGAACTCTGACCGGCAAGTTCGCGGGCGCACGCACTATTACACGCGCGAAGAAATTTCGCCGGACAATGAAAACGAGGTGTACTTCTTTACGTCCGCGTTTTCACGGACGCTGGACGGCGGGCACTCGCTGACAAACATGCCGGCCAGCCCCGGCGGCGACAACCACGAAATGTGGATTGATCCGACTAACGGCGACCGCATGGCGGTCGTCAACGACGCGGGCGTGAGCATTTCGGTGAACCGGGGGCATACGTGGAATCACATCCAGCTTCCGATAGCGCAGATTTATCACGTGACGGTGGACGACCAGATTCCTTACTTCGTTTATGGCAACAAGCAAGACGGCTCGTCTTATCGTGGGCCGAGCAATAGTTTGCAGTTCGGCGGGTTTGGAGGAGGCGGGATATCGCGCAGCCTGTGGCACCCGATTGGGGGAGGAGAAAGCGGTTTTGCAACCCCGGACCCCGTGGACAACAACATTATCTGGTCGAGCGGGACGGGAGCGGGAAGTGTGAGCGGGGCGGTGGTGAGATTTGACGAACGGAATCGGCAATGGCGCGAAGTGGAAGTTTGGCCGGTGGATGTTTCCGGGGCCACGGGGGCGGAAGTGAAGTACCGCTTCAACTGGGAATTCCCGATTGCAATTTCTCCGCACGATCACAATAAGGTCTATGTGGGAAGCCAGTTTGTGCACGTCACGACGGACGGCGGCAATAGCTGGCAGGTGATCAGCCCGGATTTGACGCGGAACGACAAGAGCCGGCAAGGAAGTTCGGGCGGGCTTACTCCTGACAACATCGGCGTGGAATATGCGGGGACGGTATTTGCGATCGCGGAATCGCCGAAGGAAGCGGGCTTGATTTGGGCGGGCACCAACGACGGGCTGATGCAGATCACGCGCGATGGCGGAAAAACGTGGACCAATGTCACGAAGAACATTCCGAATATGCTGGAGTGGGGGACGGTGAGCAACATCGAGGCTTCGCGATACGACGCGGGGACCGCCTACATCACGGTCGACGGCCATCAGGTGAATAATCGCGATCCCTTCGTTTACAAGACGGCGGACTACGGCAAATCATGGACGGCGATCAGCAACGGAATCCCGCATAGCATGCTGAGCTATGCGCATTGCGTGCGCGAGGATCCGGTGCGCAAGGGTTTGCTGTATCTGGGTACGGAAAACGCGCTCTATGTTTCTTTTGATGATGGAAAGAACTGGCAGCCGTTGCAAAGCGGGCTTCCCCACGCGCCGGTGTACTGGATCACCGTTCAAGAGCGCTTTCATGATTTGGATTTGGCGACGTATGGACGCGGCTTCTGGATACTGGATGACCTGACGCCTCTGCAACAGTTGACGCCGGAGGTGCTCACGTCAAGCGCGCATCTCTTCATGCCGCGGGAAGCATATCGCTTCCGGGCCGTTTCGCAGCCAGGAGGGTTTTCCGCGGACCCGACCGCCGGACATAATCCGCAGTATGGGGCTTCGATCAATTTTTATCTGAAGTCCAAACTCGGCGAGAAGGAACACGCGAAACTCACGATCGCGGATGCGGACGGAAAAACCGTGCGCGAAATCGAATGCCGCGCGCCGCGAACGGAGGGCGGCCGCCGAGCGGGTCCTGGCGGCGGGGGCGGAGGAGGATTTGGCCGAGGGGCGGCTCCGCCGTGCGAAGCGAAACCGGGCATCAATCGCTACTGGTGGAATTTGCGGGGCGACGAAGCCACGGAGGTCAAGTTGAGAACTCCGCCGACGTACTCGCCGGATGTGCCGCTGGGGCCGGAAGGGTGGCGCGATGCTCCGTCCGTGGATCGCATTGCGGTGCTTGAACCGCCGGGAACGTACACTGTCACGCTGACGGTTGGCGAGGAAAAAAGCAGCCAGAAGCTGAACGTGCTGAAGGATCCTCATTCGGCGGGAAGCGACAACGACATCCAGGCGCAACTGAAACTGGTGGCGGAGCTTCGCGAAGAGATGAACTCGCTGGCGGAGAACGTCAATCAAATCGAATCGATTCGGGCACAGCTCGCTGATCTCGAAAAGCAATTGGGAAAGGATGATGCTTCGCAAGCGATTCGAAAGGCTGCCAAAGAGCTTGCGGAAAAGCTGACTGGCGCGGAAGGAAAAGTGGTGCAACTCCAGGCAACCGGAAGAGGCCAGGACGACGTCCGCTACTTGCCGATGCTGTTGCAGAAGATCAGTTATTTGGCAGACGAGGTAGGCAGCTCGGCTGATTTTGCGCCTACGACGCAACAGGCGGCCGTGCAGCAGGACTTGAAGCAGCAAGGCGACGATTCGGAGCATGAAATGGAACAGGTTGTTATGAAAGACGTGGGAGCGTTCAACACGATGCTGCGCGAGAAGAACATTCCGAACATCATCGTCAAAGCGCCGTAAGCCAAGATCGAGGCCGATAGCAGCCGGCCGGAATGCTTTCAGGCGCTTAATTCCCGCGCTCCGCATACTCGACTGCGGAACAACGGCCAGTGTGAACGAAAACCAGGCAATCCTCAATCAAGCTCTCAGTGAACCTCTGCATTCCCCTGCGTGCATGATCGCAAGTCAGCGGTCCCGCCGATGTTGATGACTGGCAAAAGGCAGCCTGGTTTCCGCGGACGGCGTTAGGAAATCACTTTGATGGTGAGGTATCTTGAGGGCGGGAGGAGTTGAGAAGGGGCATGGAAGGCGGCGGCATACACGCGTTTGAGTTGGTGTTTCTTCTGTTACTGGTGATGGTCGTGGTGTTTGCGGTGCTGGCCAGGAAGCTGCAAACGCCCTATCCGATTGTGCTGGTGATCGCGGGCCTATTCCTAAGTTTCATTCCGGGGATTCCAAAAATCACGCTGAACCCTGATGTGATTTTTCTGGTTGTATTGCCGCCGCTTCTTTATAACGCGGCGTGGCTGACGCCATGGCGTGAGTTTCGATTCAATCTTGTGAGCATCTGCTTGCTGGCCTTCGGACTGGTGGGATTCACCGTTGCGGGAGTGGCTGCGACGGCAACGTGGGTGTTTGCGGGATTCGATTGGAGGCTTGGCTTTGTCCTGGGAGCTGTGGTGGCAACCACGGACGCCATTGCGGCGACCTCGATTGCCAAACGGGTTGGATTGCCGCAAGGCATCGTCGATATTTTGGAAGGCGAAAGCCTGTTGAACGACGCTACGGGTCTTCTGGCGCTGGAGTTCGGCGTCGCGATTGTGGTTACCGGTGAAACTCCGACGCTGGGCGGCGGACTTTTGCGGTTGGGCTATCTGACGATTGCCGGCGTGGTGCTCGGGTTGGTGATAGGGGTCATCGTGGAAGCAATTCATAAAAGTATTGATGATGGCCCGATCGAGATCACGCTGAGCATTATCGTTCCCTATGCGGCCTATCTTGGAGCCGAAGCAATTCATTCGTCCGGAGTGCTGGCGGTGGTGGCATGTGGGTTGTACATGAGCCGGCACAGTTCGCACTTTTTTTCGCCAAGCGTGCGGATACAAGCATGGGCGGTATGGGACTCGTTGACGTTTGTGCTGAACGGTCTGGTATTCGTTCTCATCGGGTTGCAATTGCCATTCGTGCTTGCGGGGATCCGCGAATATAGCTTTCGTCAACTCTTACAATACGGCGCGCTTTTCAGTGGAATTCTGATCCTGCTGCGCTTGATATGGATGTACCCCGGAGCGTACCTTGCCAACTTCATTCGAAGGAGGGTGCTGCATCAAAACCCTCCGTTCCCTTCCGCGCGAGGGATCTTTGTGGTCGGCTGGACGGGGATGCGTGGCGTAATTGCTCTGGCCGCCGCACTTTCGCTGCCCGAAACACTGTCGGATGGAAGCGCGTTCCCCCAAAGGAACCTGATCATCTTCCTGACGTTTTGCGTCATTCTGGTGACGCTGGTCTTGCAGGGGTTGACGCTGCCGCCGCTGATCCGCGCGTTGGGACTTGCCGGCGCGGCAGGTCACAAGGATGAAGAAGAGGCGGCGCGACGAGCCATGATCGAAGCCGCGCTGGCGCACCTCGAAATAGCCAGGCTGAAAGATGGCGGCGAGTTTGCCACCGTCTACAACGAGATTGAGCAGCGGTACAAACATCGCCTGGCGAATCTGATCGGGCAAGACGATCAGGGTGTTGCGGCGAATCGTGATGCTTATGCTCGCAACTTGGAACTGTCACGGAGTCTGCTGGGAACCGAGCGGCAAACCGCGCTGAAACTGCGCGAGGCGGGCCGCATCAATGACGAAGTGTTGCGCAAGGTCGAGCACGAACTGGACCTGACGGAGACGCGATTGTCCTTGATGTCCTGAACGGGAACGAGAGAAGGAGCGAGGAGGGGGCAGGTGTGTTCCTGGCGGGGTATGATAAACTTTTGCAGTACCCCGGTGGGGCCGTGGCGCAGTTGGGAGCGCGCCTCGATGGCATCGAGGAGGTCGTGGGTTCGAATCCCATCGGCTCCACCAATTCCTTACAGTGTGTTCATTAACTTTCCCATTACAGCTACTTTGGCCCTTTTCCCTGCGAGCTAGCCATTGTCGATACGCGGCGTCACCTTTCGAATGAAAAAGAGTCCAGGCTCTCCCTGGAGAGGAATACTCATGCACCGAATGTTGCTTCCCCTCATTTGTTTGGCTCTGCTTGGAACCTGGTTCACGGCGCGCACGCATGCGAAGCCTGCGGTTGGCATCAAATTTGCCACCGAGGTGCCGCTGCTGGATTGCGACGGCCTGCCATGCGTGGAAGCGCGGATCGGCACCGGCCCTCTCTTGAAAATGGGCATCGATACCGGAAATGTGGCCTCCGTTTTGGATTCGGCGTATGCGGAAGCGGCGGGTTTGAAACCGACAGCGCCGTTGCCAGCGGGCGCGCCTTCGGGGATTTTTCGTACGGTGATTCCGTCGATCGGCGTGGGCGGTGTCCAGCTTACAAATGTAGGGACCTTGGCCATGAGCCTCTCTGACATGATTTCGCAAAACCAGATGCCGCACGTGAACGGGACTCTGTCCTATACCGCCTTCAAGAACCGCATCCTGCAGATCGATTTTGTGGGGCGCAAGGTGAGAATCTCGGGAGTGCTTACCGCGCCGGTAGCCTGCACGGGAGCGTGCGACAAAATCTCGCTGATTAATTTCGGGAATGATGGGCCGCCGATTGTGGTGGCGGAAGGATTTGAGATGAATGGAAAGAAAGTGACGGCGCAGATCGACACGATGTATGGCGGGAGCCTGCTCGTCTATACCGCTTCGATCGAGAAATTGCACCTGGCGGAGGCGGCGAAGACCAACAAATCCAGAGAATTTCCGTTCACGGATGGCGGAGTGAAGATGAAAGAAGCTCTGGCGGAAAAAGAGGGCTTTCATGGTCTGACACTGAGCGGCCCCGCGCCACTGGTGTACTTCCCGACGCCGGAGGTGCACGAGCCGGACGGCCTCTTCGACGCGACCGTGGGAATCGACCTCTTTTACAAGGCGGTCTTGACGCTGAATTTTCACGATATGACCGTTTCGGTAGAAAAGCTGTAAGTCTCCACGAAACATTCAGGGGCGCGCAAAGTTTCCGGCTCGGACTGAACCTCGAGGACATTGTGGCAAAGAAGCAAGGCAGGTTGTCCAATGCGCCGAATTTATTTATTGCGTGAGAACAGCACCACATCGCTAGTGATGGAGCCACGCGACATTGCGATTTGGCCTCCATCCGGCGACAACGCAAAGCCGAAAATGCGGCCTGAAGAAAAGCGAGTGAGCTGCCGCGAGGGTTTTCCGGTCAACGAAAAGGTCCACAGGTTGGGCGCACCCGACCGGCTGTCCACCACAGCCAGAGCCTGCTGGCCTGGTATCCATCGTCCCTCCCGAAGAATGGCCGGCCTCGGCGGAGGATCCATATATGCAATGGGGGCGCTCGAGTCCAGCGTAGCCAGACCAACTCGGAGTTTGTTGCCTACCTGCGGATCTATGGATGCAAACAGCATGCGCTTTCCGTCCGGGGCCAGATTAATCGCAATCACGTCATTGGAAATGAGAGCCGAGTCCGGACCGCCATCGAGGGATATTCTTCGCAAATTCCCGCCGGCGATGGATTCATCCTCGCTGACGTATGCCACCCACCGGCCCTCTCTCGGACACTGCGGATAGACTTCACCGACGCCATGGGTGAGCTGCACGGTGTTGCCTCCGTCCGC
The DNA here is from genome assembly GCA_963718945.1 of uncultured Acidobacteriota bacterium. GTDB lineage: Bacteria > Acidobacteriota > Terriglobia > Acidiferrales > UBA7541 > Acidiferrum. The sequence continues at coordinate 27,788 of CAVRAJ010000014.1, forward strand.
ATCTATTTTCCAGACGTGATTGCCGCCACCGGCAGTGGAAACAAATACGACGCTTCGACCGGAATCGCAGACCGCCGGCTCGCTGTGATATCGACCATCGCTGGAAATGACCTGCGAAGCGCCGCGGTCTAGATCAAGCGCGGAAAGATCCCAGTTTCCAGTATCGTTCGAAGAAAAAACGAGCCGTTGTGGCGAAGCAAATTCCATTCCATGCAGTCCATCATTTCGTCCTTGCGTCACTTGTTTGATGTCATCCGGGTGATCGCCCGGGGCGTCCCAAATACTTGCGTTGACGTCGGTCTGGACTGCCGCGATGGTGTGCGCGGCGGACGAGAAGCTTACGCTGGAATAATCCTCCAAGTCGTTGGTGACGCGCAGCCTTGCGGCGTCGGGATAAGAGACATACCAGATTTGCGTTGGAGCTGCTGGATGCTCTTGTGCCGCGACCAGCAGGCCCTTGCCGTCGTTTGTCCAAACCAGGTTGCGTATCAATCTCCATCGAGAGGGCAAAACTTCCGTCTTTCGAGCGGAAAGATCATACATTTCAACATGTGCTCGCAAAGCCTGCGGATCCTCATCGACCAGTGTCTCGAACGCGATGCGCTTGCCATCGGGCGACCAGGCCGGCGAATAGTGCGGAGTGGTCCAACTCGCAAGCTCGGTGTAACCGGTTCCGTCCACGTTAATCTGGCAAAGGCAGATGTTGTGTCCTTTGCAGGCCACTTTGAAAAAGGCGATTCGCGAGCCGTCCGGAGCGAATGTGAATTCCGTGGATAGCTGATCGGCTATCTTGCGCGGAGGCCCGCCGAGCACAGGAACCACGAGTAGCTGCATGTCTCTCTGTTTGTCGGGTGCAAATTTCTCGAAGTAGATGAAATCTCCATCGGGAGAGAAAAGGGGCGAGGTGAGCAGAGTTTGCGGCGCCGGCGGAATCAATTGCTGCGCGCTGGAGGCCGCCGTTTGGCGAACCCATAGGCTCTGCTCTCCAGCGTCTCGCGCGATATACGCAACGTAGCGTCCATCAGACGACAGCACCGCCGCTGTCACGTTTCCGTTGGAGGTCAGCCGGGAAAGATGAGCATTGGCCACAAGCGGCAAGCGCGCTAAGTCATTTTTCTCGAAGAATAGCTTCCAACCCAGGAAGGCGGCCGCGCCGGCCAGCAACACCGCGAAAATAGCTGCCAAGGCGAGCAATTTGCGTGGGGGCCGGGCCCCGGACTGCGGAGCTGCGACGGTCGCCTTGCCAGAGCTGCTGTCGCGGCGGAGGCGCTTCAGATCAGCTTGTAATTCGCCCGCCGACTGATAGCGCAGGTCGCGGTCCTTTTCGAGAGCCTTAATAATGATGCGATCAAGTTCAGGCGGAACATCGGGGTTCAACCGCACGGGTGCGGCGGGTACCTCATGCAGGATTGCATCGTAGATCGCGGCGGTAGAATCACCGCGAAATGGAAGCGTTCCCGTGGCCATTTCATAGAGCACGACACCAAGAGAAAAGAGATCCGTCCTCGAATCCAGCGGCTTGCCAAGCACCTGCTCGGGCGACATAAAAGCGACGGTGCCAACAGCAGTGCCGGGACTCGTCAGATGTTCGTCCGAAACAAGGTTCGTCATGGCCAACGAACGCGTCGCGGTTTCATCACCGGACGGCGAGACCCCTGCAACCTTTGCGAGGCCAAAATCGAGAATCTTGGCCTGCCCTCGATTCGTCACGAAAAGATTTGAAGACTTGATATCGCGATGAATGATGCCCTTTTGATGGGCGGCGTCCAGCGCATCCGTCATTTGAATGGCAAACTCAACGAGTTTGTCGACCGGAACGGGCTTGCCTCCGATCTCATGCTTCAGCGTATGGCCTTCCAAGAGTTCCATGACAATGAACGGTTGGCCGCCATGCTCGGCAACCTCGTGAATCGTGCAAATGTTGGAGTGATTGAGGGCTGACGCGGCGCGTGCTTCGCGCTGGAATCGTTCCAGTGCTTGAGGGCTTTTGGCCAGAATTTCGGGCAGAAACTTTAGCGCCACGTGCCGGCCAAGGTTTATGTCTTCTGCTTCGTAGACAACACCCATCCCTCCTCCTCCGAGCGTACGGAGTATTCGGTAGTGCGAAACAACGGTTCCTACCATGGATGGAAGTTCAGGCAATTTAGTCTCAGTCTGGAGACGTGGATACCGCCAGGCCGACCTTTGGTACGGCCTGCTTCCCTCTGGAATCAACTGGTCAGAAAGTATTGTCTGCCTCTGCCGCCAAGTCAACCAGAGAGGAAAGGCAGCCCTCCAGATTGTTATTGCGCCACTGTACGCTTTGGATGCAGCCACTTCCTTTCCGGGGCTGTTCCGAAACGAAATAATCTCCAAGTTCGATTAGAATGGCAGACCTATGGCAAAACTCACTTTTCTTGGCGCGGCGGGGTGTGTAACAGGTTCGAAGTATTTGGTGGAAGCGGCGGGCAAGAAGCTATTGGTTGACTGCGGCCTCTTTCAAGGCTCACCGGAACTGAGCGACAGGAACTACAAACCTCTATCTGTCGATCCGAAGGCTATTGATTACGCGGTGTTGACCCACGCGCATCTCGACCACACCGGCTGGCTGCCCGTTCTCGTTAAGGCGGGATATCGAGGACCGATTTTCGCGAACCCCGCAACGATTGATTTGACCACGATTCTCTTGAAGGATTCGGCGCACCTGCAGGAAGAAGACACCCTGCACGCTCGAAAGGGAAACTATAGCCGGCACGCGAATCCCGAGGCCCTCTATACGTCCGAAGATGTCGATCCAGCGCTGAGGTTGATGAAACCCATGCCTCGCAGCGGCGCTTTCGACATCAGCCCGGAGTTTCATGTGACTTCGTATGACGCGGGGCACATCCTGGGATCCTCCAGCCTGGAGCTAACCATCACCGAGAACGGAAAGAAGATTGTAGTGGTGTTTTCGGGCGACATTGGGCGATATAACCAGCCGATCTTGAACGATCCCACGACGCCGCCGTCGAAAGCAGACGCGCTGCTCTGCGAATCCACCTATGGCGACCGGGAACACGCGGACGGTGATCCAGCGGAGTTGTTGGCGGGAATCGTCAACCGGGTTGCAAAGCGCGGCGGATCGATCGTGATTCCGGCGTTTGCCATCGGGAGAACGCAGACGTTCATGTATTACTTGCGCCAGCTCGATGATCAGCAGCGTATCCCGCGCTTACCGGTGTACGTAGATAGCCCCATGGCGTTGAGCGCGACTGACTTGTATTTGAAATACAAGGAAGACCATGACCTCGAGTATTCGCGCGAGGAAAACGATGGGAAAGGCGACCCGCTGGACGTGCATGAATTTCACCTGACGCGGTCAGTCGAGGCATCGAAGGCCATCAACAACGTCAAGACGCCGTGCATCATTATCTCTGCGAGCGGAATGGTCTCGGGAGGCCGCGTTCTGCACCATCTAGCGCAGCGGCTCCCGGATGCGCGGAATGCCGTTATTTTGGGAGGATTTCAGGCTCAGGGCACACGTGGTCGCGCATTGCAGGAAGGCGCAAAAACACTAAGTCTTTTCGGCCAACACGTGCCCGTTTGCGCGGAAATCGTTGAGATGGGGCAATTCTCCGCCCACGCTGGCAAAAGTGAACTGTTACGATGGCTGGCCGGACTTCCCGTGCCTCCGAAGCAGACTTATTTGACCCACGGCGAACCGGAAGCGGCCCAAGCCTTGCAGGGAGCGATTGCGGATAAGTTCAAATGGAGCGTTTCAGTAGCGCGATACCTGGACACGGTCCCGTTGGGGTAGCCACAAATTCCACTCGCCGATTATCGACGCAACTATAAGATTGGTGTCGTAGAAAAACGTCTCAAGTGACCGCTTCTGGGATAGCACGGCTATTCTGATTTCAAGGTATCTTTTTTTCGAAACTCAGGAAACTAATTTCGAGCTGGCATCGTCTATACATACAAGACCACTCGCGGGGTAGGGGGCTAACCACCACAGGGCAACCGACCGTCAGTCTCCTACCCCTAAAAACTCAGCATGGCCGGCGTTCAGCTATTTAGATACGTTTTACAAATTGTTCCCACAATCTAGACTAAAACTCAGTGACAATTTGTGTCGTCAGCGGTTGCCCGCGTGCTCGGAGAGGCGCGACAGACGATCCTCGGCGGCCGCGAGCGTGCTTTCCTTCTTGCAAAACGTGAAACGGACCTGCGCAGCGCCATCGCGCGCATCATTATAAAAACTGGAACCGGGCACCACAGCGACCCCGACCTTTTCCACGAGAAACTTCGCGAACGCAATATCATCTGGAAACCCAAAACCTGAGATGTCCGTCATGATGTAGTACGCGCCGCGGGGTTTGAAGACTGTGAATCCAGCGGTGGTAAGAATCTTGAGCAGGCGCTCGCGCCGCACAGTGTAATCCGCAGCGAGCTTGTCGTAGTAAGACTGGGGCGATTTCAGCGCGGTGGCTCCGGCTTGCTGCAAAGGCGCTGCGGCACCGACCGTAAGAAAATCGTGCACCTTTCGAATCGCGGCCGTCGTTTCCGGTGAAGCGATGGCCCAGCCCACGCGCCAGCCCGTGACGCTGTAAGTCTTCGACATTCCATTAATCACGATGGTGCGGTCGCGCATGCCATCGATGCGCGCCATCGAGATATGCTCGGCGCCATCGTAAAGTATGTGTTCGTAGATTTCGTCGGTGATGCAATAGGCGTTCCAGCGAACGCACAGGTCACGGATGAATTCAAGTTCGGCGCGCGTGAATACCTTTCCGGTGGGATTGTTGGGCGTGTTCAGGATAATGGCCTTGGTGTGCGGGCCGAACGCCACGGCCAGTTCCCTTTCATCGAAGGTCCAATCCGGCGGGCGCAACTTCACGAAGCGCGGCGTGGCGCCGCTTAGGATCGCATCCGGCCCGTAATTCTCATAAAAGGGTTCAAATACGACGATTTCGTCGCCAGGGTTGATGATGGCCAGCATGGTGGACATCATCGCTTCCGTCGAGCCGCAGCAAATCGTGATCTCGCGCTCGGGATCGGTGCGCACTCCCTGCGTCCGCTCGAACTTCTCAACGATGGCGTCGCGAAGCGGTTTGGCGCCCCAGGTTATCGCATACTGGTTGATGTCATCGGCGACCGCTTGCCGCGCCGCTTCCTTGATTTCCGCCGGCGCCGCGAAATCGGGGAAGCCTTGGGAGAGATTTACAGCGCCATGCTTCAAGGCCAGCCGCGTCATCTCGCGAATCACGGATTCCGTGAATTGTTCGGCTTTTGCGGAAAGCATGCGGCGAGCAGCCTGCGCCATGCCGGATTCAGAGGGATTCATTTAGCCTGCCCGATGATCTAGATTGTCAGCGCCGTCGAGCCGAACAAAGCCGGCCTTGCCGAGATCCTATCGGCCATGCCCAGCCGCCGATGAAGGCGCTGCGCCAGACTGACCGTAAATCATCCGGTAGACTTCGGAATTGCGCAAGACGATTTGCACGTAATCGCGCGTCTCGCTGAAGGGAATGGATTCCACAAGTTCCGGAATCTCGTCGTAGTTGCGCTCGGCTTTCCACGCGGCGATGCGGTCTTCTCCGGCGTCAAAAGCTGCCAGCGCGTAGGCAGGCGCTCCGGTCAACTTCACCAGCCCGGAAATGTACAACATTCCAAGCTCGATGTTGTAGTCCGGCTGGAAGAGTTTGGCGGGCGAAAAACGCACGCGAAGCTGTCTGGCTAGAAGCCGCCCCGTTTTCGGAATCACTTGCATGAGTCCAATCGCATTTTGCGGCGAAAGAGCGTCGGCCTGGAAAGTGGATTCCTGCCGCATGAGTCCCGCCGCGAGCATGGGATCGAAGTTGTTCCTGGCCGCCTCGCGCCGGATCACGGACTCGTAGGGAAGCGGGTAAAGCACCTTCCAGACTTCGATGGGCAGGTCGCTGAATTTGCGCGCGTCGAAACTAGGAACCATGATGCGCCCGTAAGCCATCCCCACGGCAAAATGTCCCTGGTCAAACGCGGCCTGCGCAGCTTCGTAGAGAAATCGCGGGGACGAGGTCGCAAAGTAGGCGTTCTTCAGCTCGAGCTCCGCGGCAGAATCGAACGCGATAGTGCGCAACGCTTGCGCGCGCGCCCAGCGATCGGCGGCGGCGGCGGGAATTGGCTCGTCGAAGGAGCGCAATGCGGGTGGCGGGGGAATCTTGTCAAGAATCGCGGGCGCTGGCGGGTCGCTGGCGTCGGGTTCCAGTCTGTTCAGGCGGTCCGCCGCGGCATGTCCAAAGTACGTCTGCGGAAATCGATCTGCGTCTTTCTCATAGTAGGCTCGCGCTTCGGCACTTTTTCCATTTCGTTCCGCGTCGCGGCCGAGCCAATAGACAGCGTCGGACGTATCACCCGATGACGGATACCTCAGCAGAAACGCTTTGAGTCTGTCTTGCGTGTCAGGCTGCCCATGCAGGTAAGCGACCCAGGCCACGCGCCATTCCGCGTTGAACGCATTTCTCCCGCTCGGGAAAGTGTCCAGAACGCGCTGATAAAAGCCGGCGGCCCTGGTGCGGTCGAGGTTTACCCAATAATAGTTCCCTGCCGCCATGAGTCCATCTTCGTTCCATTTGCTGAGCGGATATTTCTGTGTGAGTTCGTTGAGCGTCGCGAACATTTCGTCGGTCTTCTTGTTCGAACGATAGAGTTGTGACAACGCGTACAGGCGTTCCGCATCTACTTCGAAATCCGGCGTCTTCAGCGACGCAAGAAGTCCTGGCGAGCTTTTCAGCTCCACTCGCGCTTCCGCGATGCGGAGTTCGGCCAATTGCCGGTTAGGGTTCTGCGGATCGTGGAGCATTCCCAGAAGCTTCTCGAATTCAGCCCGGGCTTCTTTCCATTTGTGAGCGTCATAAAAGGCTTGGGCTCGTTGCTGCTGCAATTCGACGCCGGGGTACGGATATTCTTGCTTCATCTCGTGCAAAATTTTCTGTAAAGAGCTGCCGGCGGGCTTCGCTTCATCGCTCTGGGAATTCTTGTAGAAAATCGCCTGGTAATCCCTGGCGGCCTGCGCGAGCTGATGCGATGCCTGGTAGGCCTGGGCCCTTTCAAGAAGCAGCGCGGGACGGCTGCCCGCGGCTGGATACGAACTCAACGCATCGATAGCGTCCTGCGGGCGGCCCAGTTCAATAGCGATTGGCGCAAGGCTTTCGAGTAACTGCTCCTTCATCGCGGTGTTCGGATAATCGTGTTCGACCGTCTCCAAATCGGCGAGCGCTTCTTTCGAGCGGCCCAGCCCGTGCATCGCTTGCGCCGTCCAGTAAAGAACGTACTCGCGCAAGAGCGTGTCCCCGCCGGCTTTGTTGAACCACGTGAGAGCTTGCTGGTAATGATTCTTCGTCTGTTCGTCGTAGCCAAGCGCTAGCGCCGCTCGCGCACCCCAGACATTCGCCGCATTAGTTGCCGCGAAGGCAGAGAGTTTGCTAGAGGCACCGGGCGCTAAGTTATGCAAATCGCGCGCCAGAGCCGCTAGTTGTCTTTGCCGTGCCTGGTCCTCCGGCGTGTCTCCCGCAACAAGCTCGGGACCAGCGGTCGCTGGTCTGCAACCGGCGAGACACGAGACCGGCGCCGGTTTCTTTATCTTTTTTTTCTTATGGTGGCGTGAAGATTGCCCAAATGCGACGGACGTGCCACCGGCGATCAGCGCAAACGACAGCACCGCCGCGCTCGCGTTCCGCCCTGCCGCGGCCCAGGAACGTGCCGCAACCGCATTCCCAAACGCAGTCTTAGCGATGCCGCGCGGGCGTGGCGTAGGGGTATTCGCCGAGGGCGTGTGCCTCGCCCTCCGCGAGGATCTCCACCATCCAGCGATAAAAATAATCCACTGGGTGGTCCATGATGGGTTTGAAACGCCGGTCGTATTCTCGATGAGCTTTTTCAATGTCATCTTTCAATCGGATGCAGAGATCCTTCTTTTCGCGGCCTAGCCGCACTTGTTCCGGTCTCAGCATTTTAATATCTTGCATCGAAACTTTTGCCACCCGATTTGCGCGCCTGTGCAATTCCTGCTCCTCGGGCGACAATTGGTTGACGTCGAATTCGCCATCGAATCCCTGTTCAGCGGCAATCTCTGGCGCCCCTGGCTCGATCAATTCGATCGCTTCTGGATCGGCTTCCAGCTCCATGACTGGCTCCAGCTCCGGAGCTGAAGGCGCATTGGCCGGCTCTATTCGTGGCGGTGCCTGCGCGGCCGGCGCGTGCGCCATCGGCGTAGGAACGGCAGGGTGCGGGCGCACCGGCTCGATGCTTGGCTCAGCTGCGGCCGTGCTGATTAGATGCGTGATATGCGTTTCAAGCGGAGATCGCTGCCCGGGCTGCATCGACATCGCCACGAACCGTGACAATACTTCCAGTGCCGCAGACAACGACGCCGCCGACGTCTGCGCCCTCAACATCGACGGCAGCGCATTCGTTGGTTTCGAGCTCGCACAAGCCGCGACGATATCGCCAACCGCTTGATGGAGCTCGTCGGCATTTCGCTGAATCCGTTCGAGGTTCTCTCGCAAGGCGCGCGATACGGCTTGTTCCACGGCGTTTGACTCTTGTGCCATACCTGTTTTCTGGGGTGTCTTGCCTGCAATCCCCCGTCTCGTGATTTTGGAAGGTAAGCCGCCTGTAGTCAACCGCCTGGGCGTACCCATGTGCCCAATCGTTGCTTAACCGCAAGTCGATGGGCACTCACCAGCAAGCCTCCGAGATTGGCCAGTGGCCCGAATAACCAATCCCGAATCTGCCAAACTCCCAACGCCCACAACAACTTTCGGCCAGTCACAAATTAAGCCAACACAGAGGGTGCTCCAGCTTCGTCATGTGAATCTGGGTCTTCGGGTTGTCTGTCTTTCCACTCCCTACCCACCTTCTTCCCCGCCCTTTTGCACACATTTCCCCCGCTCATTCGAACTTTGCCATTTCCTCTCCCGCCGTGCTCACCATGCCAGGCCAGCGCCGCTGCATTGCACCTCGCGGCCAATCGCTGGTACATTGCTTGACACACGGAGGGTCTCACCTCGAAGAATTCCGCCACCCCCAGCCGGCCGGGCGGGTTTACGTTGAGGTCCCAAAGTCTTCCGTTTCTCTCACCAAAGACAAAACGAAAGCGAGCAAAACATGATTAAGCAACTGAGGGCAGCAGCGGCTATCGCCATACTCGCGTGCGCGGGCGCGACAGTCGTTCAAGCACAGGAAGTAACCCCGGCGGAAAAGGATCGCGCGCTACAGTATCTCGAAAGCACAAAGAAAGGCGTCCTTGAGGCGACGAAAGGCCTCTCGGAAGCGCAGTGGAATTTCAAACCCGGACCGGATCGCTGGTCCATCGCGCAGGTAACGGAACACATCGCGGCTGCGGAAGACTACATCCGTGGCTTGGTCGTCGAAAAAGTGATGGTGGCCCCGGCAGTGCCGGGCCGCGATCTGAAGAAGACCGATGATGCCGTAATCGCCATGATTCCCGACCGCTCGCAAAAAGCACAGGCTCCGGAGCCACTGGTCCCAACGAACCGCTACGGCTCACCTGACGGCTCATTGAAGCATTTTGAGGAGAGCCGTGCGACAACCGAGGAGTTTCTGAAGACTACACCGGGCTTGCGCGATCATGCCATCGACAGTCCGATGGGCACGAAACTGGATGGGTATCAGTTTGTTCTCCTGATCGCGGCACATAGCGAGCGCCACACCAAGCAGATTCTGGAAGTCAAAGCCGACCCCAACTACCCGAAGGACTAGCCGCACACAAATCACCATAGGCAAGAACCGCTGAGGACGTGGTGGACGAAAAACCGGTCACCGCTCCTCTGCGGTTTTCGCTTCAGAGCACCGCGGCAAAATAGCCCGCTCCACGCAGCAAGACGCGCCGCATTTCTACACCGGCTGAATGTGCTAGACTTTTCTTTGCAGCGGCGCAAACTGCGCGGCTGCCGAAGCGTGGAACTTCGGGCTCTGTGCAACGAGGTCCCGCGAACCCCGCCAGGCCCGGAAGGGAGCAACGGTATCGGGATTGCCTCGGGTGCCGCAGATCACCCGAAGTTCCTCGCATCGATGAGAAGTTCACAGCTTGCAGTTTGACAATGGAAACTTAGGAGTCGGCGACAGCCAGCGGGAGGCATGCACGATGATTTTTGGCGGAACGGTCGTTCTTCTTTTTCTCATTGCACTCGCCTCCCTTGTCGTTCTTTTCGTTTCGCTCAAGCAAAAGGAAAAGCAGGACAGGAACTCCTAGCAGATGAGCTACCAGGTCATAGCCCGCAAGTGGCGCCCGCAAACGTTCAGCGACCTCGTCGGACAATCCCACGTCACATCTACGCTGGCAAACGCGATCAAGAACAATCGCGTGGCGCACGCGTATATTTTTTCCGGCGCGCGCGGCGTGGGAAAAACAACGGCGGCGCGCATTCTCGCAAAAGCCATGAATTGCGCGAAGGGGCCGACTGCCGAGCCTTGCGGTGAGTGCGATTCCTGCAAGGAGATCGCCGCGGGAACTTCGCTGGACGTGATCGAGATCGACGCCGCCTCGAACCGCGGCATCGACCAAATCCGCGAGCTGCGAGAAATGGTGCGCTATGCGCCCGCCGCTTCGCGAAGCAAGGTCGTGATTCTCGACGAAGCCCACATGCTTACCGGCGAAGCCTCGAACGCTCTTCTGAAAACCCTCGAAGAGCCCCCGGACCGCGTGATTTTCGTGATGGCCACCACCCAGCCTGAAGATCTGGCCGACACCATTCGTTCGCGCTCGCAGCATTTTCACTTCCGCGCGCTCACGTTTGCCGAAATCACCGGCCGTCTTGAAGAAATTGCGAACAAAGAAGATTTGAAGATTGAGCCGGGCGCGCTCGCCGTGATTGCGCGCATGGCGGAAGGCAGCCTGCGCGACGCGCTTTCTCTCCTCGAGCAGGCGCGCGCGTATTGCGGCGACGTTATTCCGGACAAAGAAGTCCGCGAACTTCTCGGCGTCGTTCCCGAAGATTCGCTTAATGAGCTTGTCGCTGCCATTGCCGAAGGCTCCGCCGACCGCGCTCTCGGCCTCGTGCACACCTTTCAAAAAGATGGGCGCAATCTTCAGCATTTCTGCCGCGAAGCTATCCGTCACATGCGCAATCTGCTGATCGCTCGCGTCTGCGGCGCGGATTCGGATTTGATTGCAGCAACTGCGGACCAGCGCCCCGCGCTGGCACGCGCGGCAGCGCAATTCAGCGAGGAAGACCTCACGCGCTTCTTTCAAATCTTGCTGCAGACCGATGATGACTTGCGGCGCAAGCCCGACGCTCGCGCCCATCTCGAGATGGGCCTGCTTCGGCTGATCAACGCGCAGCGTCTCGCACCCATGGAAGAGTTGCTGGCGGAGCTTCGCAACGGTGCTCCGGCAGGCGCTGCAAGTTCCGGCACGATGCGCGGCAGCGCCTCCCCAACCTCCGGCGCGATCGCCGCGCAAACACCACCAGCGCGAAATTTTGCGCCCGCAGGGCAAACATCATTCACTCCGCCGCCGCGAACCTCGACGCCGAGTTTTGGTTCGGCTGCGGCGGCAGCAGCGCCGGCGCGCGCGGAAACAAAGATCGCTCCCGTGACGGAGCTGCCGGCCGCCGTTGCAGTTCCACCCGATTCCGAACCAGCCATCGAGAAGGCAGCCGAACCGCGAGCCGAAGGAATCACCCAGGAACAAGTTGCGGAAATCAAGACCGCGATCCAAGCGCAACAAAAATTTCTCGGCGAGATCGTGCAACAAGGCAGCCGCTGGGAGCTCGATGGCGCGGAGTTGAGAGTTTATTTTTCGCCGGAGAAGCGGGCCTTCGCGGAAATGATGGAAGGACGCGAGTCGCTCGAGAAGGTCCGTGCCTGTTCGAGCAAAGTGCTGGGCCGCCCTGTGCGTGTGTGTGCTAAAGTAGAAGCAGTTGTGGGGGCTGCGCCGCGCGGAACGTCCGGCACGCAAGAATTGCGCGAACAATTCGAGCGAGATCCGCTGGTGCGGTCCATGCTGCAACGCTTCGGAGGAAGAATTTCCGAAGTAAAATGGCGCCAAGAGGAATCCTGATGGACGTCAACGCTATCCAACAGATGCTTGCGCGATTCCGGCAGCAGTGGGAAGACGTGCAGCAGCAGGTCAACGCGGTGACCGTCGAGGCTTCGGCGGGCGGCGGCATGGTCACTGTGAAAATGAACGGTCAGAAACAAATTGTAAACCTGCACATCGAGCCCGACGTGTTTGCCAGCAAGGATCAGGAGATGTTGCAGGATTTGGTCCTGGCCGCGGTGAATGAAGCCGGACGCCGCGTCGACGAAGAACTTGCCAGCCAAATGAAGAATCTCGCCGGCGGCATTCCCGGCATGGCGGGAATGAAAATCCCGGGCTTATTCTAGCGGCAAAAAATTTCGCTGCTTTTTCCCTCTTTCTCTCACTTTTTCCTGCTTCCATGTATCACTTCACGTATTGGCCGTCGTGGGCTCCGTACTGCACATGAAACGGTCTTTGCTCCTTGGGATTCTCGCCATGTTCATCGGCGATGAGGCGATTTATCTGGCCGAGACGCTCGGATGGCAGGAGGTGCGAGCGTCTTTTTTATTCACATCCAGGCTCGCAATGTTCCGTCGGTAAAGCCACGCGAATGGTTTACAGAAATCCTCCGAGTGCACCTGTTCCTCGCCCTGGTTTGCGCGCGGATGCAGCCTGTGCTACACATCATGCATGCCTGATTTTGCCGCCCCTGTTGAACGCCTCATCGATGAACTGAAGCACCTCCCCGGCATCGGGCAGAAAACCGCTCAACGACTGGCATTCTTCATTTTGCGCTCTGCGCCGGAAGACGCTCTTGGCTTGGCCGATGCCATTCGCGAGGCCAAAGAAAGAATCCGCGAGTGCTCGGTCTGCAGCAACATTACCGAAAATGACCCGTGTCACTTCTGCACGGGCGCCAATCGCGATAAAAAAATCATCTGCGTCGTCGAGGAAGCGCACAACATCATGGCTATCGAAAAAACTCGCACCTACAGCGGCATGTATCACGTGCTCGGAGGCGCTCTCTCCCCGCTGTCCGGACGCGGGCCGGAGCAACTGAGGATCAAGCCGCTCATCGAGCGGCTCAAGGGCGGAACGGTCGAAGAAATCATCATCGCCACAAATCCGACCGCCGAGGGCGAAGCCACGGCCGTCTATCTCTCGAAGCTCCTGAAACCGCTCGGCGTCCGCGTCACGCGCATCGGCGTAGGCATTCCTGTCGGCGCGGACCTCGAATATGCCGACGAAGTCACCATGCTTAAAGCTCTCGAAGGACGCCGCGACTTGTAGGCCCTGCTCTTCCAAGTCGGATTGCAAAGTTCCATTTCTCAGCTCGAATTAAGCGCGCTCCCCGTCCAAACCGGGTTCTCAAACATCTCCAATACCCCGTTCTAGTACGTATGGACGCCTCTAGCCACCAGCCCATTTTGGGTATAGAGTTTCATTCCCGCGGAGTTGTCCCCACCGCAAGGAGTTGCGCTATGCCTGGCTTGGCGCACTACATGGCGCAGTACGATCAGGAGCACTCTTCCGCATGGAATAAGCTGCTCCATGGAGTCGGCATTCCCATAATTTTTTTGGGGATCCTTCTTCTGATCTTTATGAAATGGATTTGGGGTGGAACCTTTTTTATTGCTGGCTGGATTTTTCTCCTTCTGGGACACCGGATCGAAGGAAACCACCCCGCGTTTTTTCAAGGGCCAATTTACTTGCTGGTAGGACCAATCTGGGTCGCAAAGGAAGCATGGGAGTTCCTGACTGGAACGCACCGTACGCGGGCCTCGAATGGCACAACGACGACCAAGCAGTCGTAGACAATCTGGGATCTCGGACCAACTCGAGGAGCAGCCACGGTGTCCATGGATGAACAAGGCGGCAATCTTGCCGACGAAACGACGGAAATGATGTCTGAAACGGTTGCTCACCAAAACGAAGAATTGCGAAAGCGCCGCAGCACGCGGATCATGCAAGCGGTTCCCCTCGCGGTCACGGGCGTCGACGCGCTCGGACGCCCCTTCACCGAACGCACCTCGACTCTCATCATCAATTGCCACGGCTGCCGCTTCCAATCGAAGCACTACGTTCTGAAAAACATGTGGGTCACGCTCGAAGTTCCGAATGCCGAAGCCAGTCAGCCTCCACGAACGGTGCGCGGACGAGTGGCTTGGATCCAGCGGCCACGCACGGTCCGGCAACTTTTCCAGGTCGCCCTCGAACTGGAAGTTCCAGGAAACACCTGGGGTATTGCATTCCCGCCAACGGATTGGTTTGCGCCCCAGGAAGCCGCGCAGGTTTCCCATGCCCACGATGCCGCGCAGGACGAGATCTCGCGATCCTCTGATCCCGCGGAAATCCATCTGCCCTTGACGGAACCGGAAACCGTTGCGCCGCCGCCCCAGGACAACTTGCGCGTCTTCCCCGCCCCGGCAAGCGCCACCGACGCATCGCTTCAACTTGCCCGGCACATGGCCCGGCTCGTTGCCGATGCGAAACAACAAATCCAGGCTGCGGCACGCGAGTTTGCGGCGCAAGCGGTCGCCGCCGAACGCCGCGTGTCCATGGAGGAGTGGGAGAAGAAGTTTTTGGTCGCTCGTGAACAGCTCGCTCGGCAAGTTTCGAGCGCCATTGAAAATATTCAGCAGGAGTCCGAAACACGTTCGCGCGCGGCGCACGCCGCCGCGGCGGAAGCCCTTCAAAGAGAGCTTCCACGCTGGATCGCCCCGCAGCTCGAAGATCTCACGCGTAATTTAACGCAGCAGATTTCGGATCGTGGCGCCGCGGAACGCACCGAACAAACGCAGCATCTTGCCGGCGCCGTTGAATCCTTCCGCGCTCTTTGCCGGCAAGCGGAAGAATCCGCCTCCGGGCTTCGCACCCAAGCCGAACAGGCGGAAACCCGAATCGCCAATCGCGCAGCCGAAACCATGCGCGAAGTGGCGGAGGCAGCCCGGCAGCGCGAGGTGGCCTCGAACGCTCACCATGAGGCCATGAACGCGGCTGCGAACGAGCTCCAGCAACAGGTCACCGCGGCGCTCTCGTCGGCGCAAACAACCTGGCAGGGCCAGCTCAAGAGCGAAGTCGAAGCAACTCAGGCTCATTGGCAATCGACACTCGAAAGTACGCTGGCCGCGGCGCGGGAAAAAGCCATAGCCGGTCTCGACGATCACGGGCGGATTCACTTGTCAAAAGTGCAGGAGGAGATAGGACGCCGCTCCACGGCATTCCATGAATCTGCTGCTGCAGCAGAAGCAGCTCTCGACGAGCGCGTGCGCGCCCTCTTGTCACAGGTGCAGGAAGAAGCCGGCCGCCAAACCGCCGCCACTCACGAATCCATGGCCGTAGCCGCCGCCGAAGCCGAGCAACGCATGTCCGGTTTGCGCAACACTCTCGAAAACCAATCGCAGCGTCTTGAAAACGCTTTAAGCCGCGCCGCCGAATCCAGCGAACGTTTGGAACGCTTTCCCGCGCGTATCGAAGCCGCTCAAGGCCTGGCTCTCGCCGGCTTCGAAACACAAATCGGCGACGTGTTCAGCCTGCACCGCAATGAATTGCACCGGCAGTCGGAGACGCTGCTCGAAGAGCTCAACGCGCGTATCCGCAATACCTTTGAAGAAAATTGCCGGCTCGCGCTTTCTAAGTTCGATCAGCAGATTGACTCGATGGTCCAACCGCACGTCTCCAGAACGGAAGAAGCCATTCATCGCCTCGCCGGCGGCCGCTCTCTTCTTGATGCCGCCCTGACTCTCCAGCAAGACCGTATTCGCACTTCAGCGGATGAGGCTTTCGCCGAATCTTTGGCTCGCTTCCGCGAAAATCTCGGCGGCATCGATCAGCTTCTCGAGGAAGCGGCCCAGGCCGTGGCGTCCCGTAACCTCGCCGAGATTGAATCGAGGACTTCGGATCTCAAGCACCAGGCCGTCGAAGACCTCATGAAATCCGCCGAGTGGTACGAGAAAAAGGCCCAAACACAAATCCAGAGCCTCACTGAGAAAATCGTCGGGCAAGCGGAGAACCAGTTCCGCGAGAAAGCCGGCGAAGTCTTCGAGCGTTTTCGCCAGCGAGTTGGACCACTCCAGCCGCAGTTTCATCGGGCATACGCAGACTCAGATGGAAGAGGTCGTCCGCGACGCCTTCGAACACTCTCGCGCTCTATTTGCGGAAGCCGCGGAAACCACTACCGCAGCCTTCACCGATGAGATTCAGCGCCAGGCGCGTCAGGAACTCGAAGGTTTTGGCGAAGAAACACATCGTTCCTTGAGCGAAACACGCTTGCAACTCGACGCTGCCCGGGCCGAATTAGCACAAAAAGTCACCGTCGAACAGGAAGCCTTTTTGCGCCAATTTCAAGCTGGCATGAGCGGCGCGGTAGAACGCGGTGTCGCCGACGCCAACGCGCGTGTGAAGACCGGCCTGGCTCCGCTGCTCGATTCCTGGAGGTCCACTGTGGATGTGCACGCCAGGGAAATGCGCAACATCTATTCCCAAATGAGCGATCAAGCCTCGGAGAAACATCGCAGCCGCCTGGAAAACGTTTCGAATCAGTGGATGCTCGCTACCGTGGCAAGCCTCGATCACCAATCGCGCGAAGCGGTCGCCAGCGCCGCCGTGAAAGCAGAGGAAACGCTGCGCGAAACCTGCGCGCAGGTATTTGCCGGCGTGGGTGAGACGCTCCGGGAACGCTTGCAGAAGATCGCTGCAAGCATGGCCAATCCCGACCCGCCGCTAACCCGCTCGCAAACCGCTGGTGGCAACGATCGCTAATTTTCACACCGATTCCAGCCCCCAGGTTTTTTTAGGGCTACCCTCGGAGGTGGGCCGTTGAGGCTCCCGCTCGAGCGGTGCATGCCACAAGTCCCTGCTTAACCTTCCCCATTCGCCTCTGGCCACCCTCACCGGTATAATTAGAGTGACTAACGAACCATGGCTAACCGAGCCTATCTCCGCCTGTGGACCCGCGATTTCTCCGAATCCACACTGATTGCCCAGTTTGCGAGATTTCTCGCCACCGCACCTCATTCCGCTTCGGAGAGTGCCTTCAATGGTCTGGTCGTTCAGGCCGTCGATGCCACTGAAATTCCGCTCGCCGAGTGGGATCTTAAGGGTCAAGGCTATGGCGCAGCGGAAGTCGCGGCTCTTGCCGCCCAGCATATCCACACGGACAGCGCCTACATCGCCGATGCAAAATGGGATCTTTGGAGCTTTGACGCGGAAAGCCTCAAATGGATGCACAAGCCGGAGCCCCTCATTCTCAGTTGCTACGGTCCCGAATATGACGGCGGCATCGCCGCATCCGCGGGAGACTTCATCGCTGATCTCGGCTTCGAACATTTTTTCACTGGACACGCCGGTCTGCTGGCTCCCGGCGCCGCTTCGAACCCGTTCGAATCCTCAGACCACCCGGTGGAACACACCTTTCGCCAGTGGATGTCCGCTCCTGGCAACCTGAAGGAATATCACGCGAAGACGCGCGAAAACATCCAACAGTTGTTCAACTGGGTCGAATCCATCGAGCGAGCTCTGCCCGTGGAGCGCAGCCAGCTCTGGTCTGAAGGAGAACAGAACTTTGAAGCGCGCCTGGACGCGATTCTGGCGCACCGTTAGCGGTGGTCTGCAAGGAACGCCCAGCCAGTGGGCGCTTCCGCCAGCGACTGCCAACAGCTAGAATCGTTGTCTAGCACGTCTGCCTCGCAGGCGCGGGGCGGCCCGCACGGGATGAAAAAGTTGGGCACGCCGGAAAAAGTGAAGCACACTCCGGAAAAGGGTGGCAAGCCGGGCGTATAGTGGGTGTCACGCTGACGGCGCCAAGTTTTTGATGCGCAAATCGCAATTAAGCTCTGACTGTTCTTCGACTGCGCCAATTTCGCTCGCGCGTCTTTCCGCGAGCAGCCAATCTGGCCGCCTTCGCTCTCGTGTCTCTGGCAGCCGCCGGATTCTTTTCGGAATGGCGGCGGCCTCCCTGGCTTTTTGCTGTTTGCTGCTGCCTGGTTGCGGCGACGAGGCTCCGCAAAAACCAGTCGAGGAAACAGCCGCCAAACCTGCCGAGCCCGCTGTGCCAGAAGACATTCAGGCCGCCGCCCAAAATCTTCTCGGAAAGGAAACCCAAGTCCTAATCTACGGCGATTTGGCGAAAACCGGCAAACAGCAGTTTCTCGCTGCGAACGTAGTTCCCAAGAATCCGAAAAATCCCATGCCCGGAACCATCGTCACGCGCGCCGTGCTCGCGGAAAATTCGGATGGCCAGTGGTCGGAGTTGCTCCGCTGCGATGAATACCTTAAAAATTCCAAGGGCTATCTCGCGATGACGCCGCTGGAGTCCGTAGCCGGCTGGCGCGTACAGTATGATCAAGACCCCGTCAAAGGCATCCAGTTGTACTTCACGCCCATTAAGGGCGCGGGCGCCTCGGATCCGCATCTCCTGCCTATCGGCGTTGCTTGGAACCCGGCCACAAAACGCTATCAATCGCTCGACCGCACCTACGAACATTTCCTCATGGAGACGCCGTCACTCTCTACAGCTAGGTCGAGGCTCCGATGAGCGCAGCCGCGGCCACCGTTGGCACCGCATCCACGGCCAAAAAACCGCGAAAATCCTCCTCGTGGAAGGATCTTCTCGGCCTCATTCCCTATCTTGGCCGTTATCGCGGATCGATTACTCTCGGCATGTTTGCTCTCGTAGTATCCAGCGTTGTTCAAAACGTGATTCCTCTCGCCACCGGGGTCCTCACGGATATTCTTGCGGGAAGTAGCCGCCCGTTCGAGAGCAGCTCACAAGGTCATTTGCTTGCCGACTCCTGGCTGAGCCGTATGATTCCATACTACTCAGCCCACAGCCGCCACGCGTTGGGGATCTATTGCCTGCTGCTCATCCTTCTCGTCTCGGTGCGCGCCGTGCTTTCCTTCTTGACGCGTTGGGTGCTCATCGGTGTTTCGCGCGACATTGAATTTGACCTCCGCGGCGGTCTTCTGAACCGCTTGCTGCTTCTCGATCCGGAGTTTTACGTGCGCAACCGCACCGGCGAACTGATGTCACGAGCCACCAACGACCTCAACGCTGTGCGTATGGTTCTCGGTCCAGGCATCATGTACAGCGGGCAAACCATCATCGGCATGGCCCTCGCCATTCTCGTCATGTCCCAACTCTCGGGCAGCCTCACGCTTTGGATCCTCCTCCCTGTGCCCATCGTCGCCGTGGTCGTTCAGCATTTCGGCAAGGTCATACACGAGCTCTACGAAAAAATTCAAGCCTCCCTCGCCACCCTTTCCGCCAAAGTGCAGGAAAATCTTGCCGGCGTTCGCGTCGTGCGCGCTTACGCTCAGGAAGAAGCCGAAATTCGCGGCTTTGATGAACCCAACCGCGAGTACGTCTCCCGCAACGTCAAACTCATTCGCACCTGGAGCATGTTCATGCCCTCGCTCCAGGCTCTCATCGGCATCACCTTTCTGATTGTCTTGTGGCGGGGTGGACATCTCGTTCTTTCCGGCCGGATTTCTCTCGGCGCTCTGATCGCTTTTTACAGTTATCTCGGCATCCTTGTCTGGCCCATGATCGCCCTCGGATGGGTCACCAACATTTTTCAACGTGGCGCAGCCTCCATGGGACGCCTGAATCACATTCTCATCGCGCATCCGCAAATCGACGACCGCGCTGCTGCCGTCCCCGCCGATAATAAAATCGATGGCGCAATTGAGTTTCGCAACCTCACCTTTGCTTATCCGACCACCATGGCGGGAGGCAGCGCGAATAGCCGTGGAAACGGCTATCGCCCCGCCTCCGATGGCGTTCTTCACGACATCAACCTGCGCATCCCCGCCGGTTCGACGCTTGCGATTGTGGGCCCCACCGGAAGCGGAAAAACCACTCTGGCCGCGCTTGTGGCGCGTCTCTGGGAAGCGCCGGATGGCGCCGTTCTCATTGATGGCCATTCGATTCGCGAATGGCCGCTCGACACGCTGCGCCGCTCCATCGGTTACGTCCCGCAAGACACGTATCTCTTCAGCGAGACCGTCGGCGAAAACATTGCCTTCGGCTTGCCTGAATGCAATCTCGAGCGCGTGCGCGAAGCCGCCGAAGTCGCCAGCCTCGATGGCGACATCCAGGAATTTCCCGCGAAATACGACACCATGGTCGGCGAACGCGGCATCACGCTTTCTGGCGGCCAAAAACAGCGCACCGCTTTAGCCCGTGCCATCGTCAGAGACCCGCGCATCCTCATTCTCGACGACTCACTTTCCAGCGTCGATACCCAGACCGAAGAGCGCATCCTCAGCCGCCTCCGCGGCGTCATGCGCGGACGCACCACGATCTTGATCGCTCACCGCACCTCAACCGTCCGTGATGCCGATCAAATCGTCGTCTTGCGCGATGGACGCATCACCGAACGCGGCACGCACGAGGAACTCCTCGCGCGCGGCGGCTACTACGCCGATCTCTATCAAAAACAATTGTTGGAAGAAGAGCTCGAACGCGCATGAGCAATATCCACGAAGAAGAGAAGCTCGGTAAAGCTTACGATGCCCGGTTGCTGCAGCGTCTAGTCCACTATCTCCGCCCTTACAAGTGGCGCGTCGTTCTGGCCATGACACTCGTCGCCATCGTCACTCCTCTCGAGTTGACCCCTCCCTGGCTTTTCTGGAAGGCCATCGACGCCTACTTCACCCCCACCCTCAAACATCTTATCCCGGAGAGCCAGGCATGGCGCGGCATCGAATGGATTAGCCTGGTTTACCTGCTCATCCTGATCACGGACTTCCTCGCCCAGTACGCGCAAATCAGCATCATGCAGCGCGTCGGTCAGCAGACTATGTACGACATGCGCAGCGAAATTTTCGCGCACATCCAGCGCCTGTCCATGAGCTACTTCGACCGCAACCCCGTCGGCCGCCTCGTCACCCGCGTCACCACCGACGTAGACGCCTTGAACGACCTCTTCGCCGCCGGCGTCGTCACTATGATCAACGATTTCTTCCTCCTGACCGTGTTGGCAGCCTATCTTTTCTATAAGGACCATCTCCTCGCACTCGACGCTTTTGCCGTGCTCCCGTTCATCTTCGTGGTCACTTATTTCTTCCGCAAGTTCGTTCGCGACGCCAACCGCCGCATCCGCACCGCCATCGCTCGCATTAACGCTTTCCTCCAGGAATACATTTCCGGAATGAGCGTTGTTCAAGTTTTCAATCGCGAGCGCAAAGCCCGCATCGAATTCGAAAAACGCAATCGCGACAATATGAAAGCGTGGTACGACGCCATTCTAGCCTTCGCGCTTTTCTATCCCGCTGTCGAGTTTCTCAGCGTCGCCAGCATCGCCTTGATTTATTGGGCCGGTGGCAACCGTGTCCTCTCCAGCGGCTTCAGCCTCGGCATTCTCATCGCCTTCACCATGTGGGCCACCCGTTTTTTCCGCCCCATTCAGGACCTCAGCGAAAAATTCAACATCCTCCAGTCCGCCATGGCTGCTTCCGAACGCATCTTCCGCCTCCTCGACGAGCCCATCACCATCGATTCCGCCGCCGCCGCCATTCTCCTCGACGCCCCTCGCGGCGAAATCGAATTTCGCAATGTCTGGTTTAGCTACCGCGATGTCCCCGAACCCGCCGACGAAGACTGGGTCCTTCGCGACGTCTCTTTCCGCATCGACCCCGGCCAGACTCTCGCCATCGTCGGCCATACTGGCGCCGGCAAGACCACGCTTATCTCTCTTCTCTTGCGTTTCTATGACGTGCAGCGCGGCCAGATTCTCCTCGACGGCATCGACATTCGCACCATTAACATCCAGAATCTCCGCCGCCAATTTGGCATCGTGCTTCAGGACTCTTTTCTCTTCACCGGCACTATCGACTCCAACGTTCGCCTCGGCTCTCCCGGCATTGATCGCCTGACTGTCGAGCGCGCCATCAACGAAATCGGCCTCGGCGATTTTGTCCGCACTCTCCCCGAAGGCGTGGACACCTCCGTGAACGAGCGCGGCTCCACTCTTTCCGTCGGCCAGCGCCAGCTCATCTGTTTCGCGCGAGCATTGGCCCACAATCCGCGCTTCCTCATCCTCGATGAAGCCACTTCCAGCGTCGATACGAAAACCGAGCTCCAGATTCGCGAAGCTCTCGATCGCCTCCTCTCTGGCCGCACCTCTCTCATCATTGCCCATCGCTTGAGTACCATTCAATACGCCTCCCGCATCCTCGTCTTCCACAAAGGCCGACTCCGCGAACAGGGCGCTCATCAGGAACTTCTCGCGCAGCGCGGCATCTACTACCGCCTTTATCAGCTCCAATACAAGGAACAGGAACTCGGCCTGCCGGAAGACGCGCGCGACTCTGCCGGCACCCTGCCGGACCAGCCGCGCGGCCCGCTCCCTGCCCCTCAACCGGCAACGGATTGAGCGCCCCTACCGCGCATGCCTCCGATTCCGCTCCTAATTTCCGCAGGTGAAGCTTCCGGGGATATGTACGCTGCTCGCCTCGCGACTGCGCTTCAAAAACGCATGGACGTCGCCCTCTTCGGTATGGGCGGCCCGCAGATGCGCGCCGCCGGCGTTGACGTCATCACCGATTATTCCGAAGTCTCCGTCGTCGGCATCACGGAAATTCTCAGCCACCTGCCCTCTCTTATCCGCGCCATGCGCCATCTGGTTTCCGAAGCCCATCGCCGCAAACCGCCTTTCGCCATTCTCACCGATTTTCCTGGCTTTCATCTCCGGCTCGCGCGCAAACTCCGCCCGCTCGGTGTCCGCAACATCTATTACATCTGCCCGCAATTTTGGGCCTGGCGGCCCTGGCGAGTCCGCATCGTCCGCCGCCGTTTCGCGCAAGCCCTGTGCATTTTTCCTTTCGAGGAAGCCTTCTTCGCCAACGCTGGCGTCCCCACAAAATTCATCGGCCATCCGCTAGTGGGCGCCGTTCAAGCCACGCAAACCCGCGAAGACTTCTGCCGCCAGCAGTGTCTCGAACCCGCCAAACCGATCGTCGCGATCTTGCCCGGCAGCCGTCACGCCGAACTAGCTCAGCACCTGCCGATAATCCGCGAAGCTTGCATTCGCATCCTAGCGCGGAGTCCCGCACAATTTGTCGTCGCCGCCGCAGCTCACGCCAACTTGGAGGAACTGCAGTCTGGCTGGAACCCTGCTCTAAAAGTGCGGGTCGTCGAAAACCAGACTTACAACGCCCTCAGCGCCGCGGACGCTGCCATCGTCTCCAGCGGTACGGCGACAATCGAAGCCGCCATCCTCGATGTCCCCATGGTCGTCGTCTATCGCGTGACGCCTCTCACCGCCTTCCTCGCCAAGCCTCTCGTCCGCACGCGGTATTTCAGCATGGTCAACCTGATCGCCGAGCGCCTTGTCGTCCCCGAGTTGATTCAAAAGGACTTCATTCCCGAACGGGTATCCAATGAGGTTCTGCGCCTCCTCAACGATCCACGTGCGCGCGAAACTCTCCGCGCCGGACTCGCCGAAGTCCGCAACCGTCTGGGGCCCCCGGGTGCCGTCGATCGAGCCGCCGACGCGATTGCCTCCCTTCTTGCAACTGTCGCTGGCAACGCTTAGGCCACTCTCTGCTATCCTATATAGGCAGAACGGTGTCGCTCTGCGCCCCAGCGAAAGGTACCCTTTGAAGGATTCGATGCCCCTCCGCCCAAGAATTTGTATCGTGTTCGCGTTTCTGCTCGTCATCGCGCTCGCCTACGGCGCTTTCCCGCTCCAAGCCCAGGTTCCCCAACAGGTTGGTTTTCTCGCCGATCACTACGACATCTCCGCCACTCTGGACTCCACGCGCCAATCCATCAGCGCCGTCGCGAAAGTCGATTTCAAAGCCATGACCGTCACCGGCAATCTTCGGGTCGAGCTACATCCCAATCTCATCGTCAGCGCAGTAACCACCGCCGACGGCAAATCCATCGGGTTTGGCCGAGATTCCATGAACCCGCTCTACGTTCTGGTCACCCTGCCCACACCTGTTGCCGCGGGTGGCCACGTCACTCTGACCTTTACTTACTCCGGCCTGCTCGCCAACGCAGAAAACAGCCCCGTCCCTGGCGTCAGCGCCGCCGTCATTGGCCACGACAACGCGTATTTGCTTTTGCCAGCGAGATGGTTCCCTCTCACGAACTACCCCTCCAATCGCTATACCGCCACGTTTCATCTAAACGTCCCGGACACCTTCGCCGTGGCTGGCTCTGGGAAGGCCTCGGCGCCAACGCCGCTGGCGGGAACGGCAGCAACGGGCGGCGCACGCCTGCTGTACACCTTCGAGTGCCCTACGCCCGGCCCGCACGGCACCTTTGTCGCGGGAAATCTCCAACTTAGCCCTAAGCAGTCCGAAGGCATCGACGTAGCCGTCTACGCGCCCCGGTCCGATTCGGACAATGCCCAGGGTTTTGCGGATGATGTCGCCCATGCCGTCACGGTTTTTTCCGATATGTTTGGTGGCTTGCAAGATCCCAGCATGACATTGATTCAATTGCCTGACGGCACGCTCCGCGATTTCTCCGCGCCTGGCGTTCTTCTGCTCAGCCGCCGCCTCTGGGAGCCCAAAACGGCTGAGCGGACTATTGCCGGCCTGGTCGCCTCTCAATGGTTCGGTAACTCGATCCTCCCGGCCACCCCTGGCGATGTTTGGGTGACCGACGGCTTGGCTCGCTATTGCGAAGAGATGTACGCCGAGCAAAGCGCCGGCAAGGAAGCAGGTCTCCGCGCCGTCGATGAATTTGCTGTCGGCGCGCTGATGTATGAAGACGCCGCACCAATCGCGCAAGCGGCCCGCCTCGCGCCCTATTCAAGCGATTATCGTTCCGTCGTGCTCAATAAAGGCGCCATGGTTTTCCACATGCTTCGCGCCTTGATGGGAGATGTCGCCTTCAGATCGCTCCTTCATGATTTTGCAACGCAGTACGCGGGCAAGACCGCGCGCATCGACGATTTCATTAATTTAGCCGACAAAGATGTCCAGGCAGCCGCCAAACCCGGCGAAGTTGCGCCCAATCTCCGTCCCTTTTTCGCGCAATGGCTGAATTCCACCGGCGTCCCCGACTTTACTCTCGACTACGTGGTCTACCGCACCCCGAAAGGTTTTCGCATTGTAGGCAAGATCAAGCAGCCCATCGATACCTTCAGCATGCCTGTCCAGTTGCGCGTGGATACAGAAGGCAATCCGGAAACGAAATGGGTGGATGTTCTCGGCCTCGAATCTCCCTTCACGGTCGAAACTTTCGGCCGGCCGAAGCCCGGCGGCATCAAGATCGACCCGAACAACCTTGTTCTCAAGGGCAGCACTTCCCTTCGCGCTCGCGCCGCCATCGCTCGCGGAGAAGAGCTCGCCGAGCAGGGCCTCTATTACGAAGCCATCAAGCAATATCAACGGGCGCTCTCGATTCAACCAGGCCGCTCCCTCGCCAATTTCCGTATGGGCGAAGCCTTCTTCTATCAAAAGAATTACCAGGCTGCTGCCAACTCCTTCCGTGAATCGCTCCAGACCGTTCCCGAGCCCTCCGAAAAATGGACCGAGGTCTGGGGCCATATTTACCTCGGCAAGATTTTCGATCTGCTGGGCCAGCGCGAGCGCGCCGTCAACGAATACAGCAAAGCCAAGCAAACCAATGACGACACCGGCGGCGCACAGCTCGAAGCCGAACGCTGGCTCAAAAAAGCTTACTCCGAAGGCGGCATCTCCGCTGCAAACCCCTCCGGCGCCGCCCCGACGGCACCAGCACCAACCGCGCCCCCTGCCGGCGACCGCCCCACCCTCAAACGGCCCAATCCCAGCCAATAGGGGCAATAACGCCAAGTGAAATGCCCGGTGGGTGCGCGCCCTGAACCCATGCTCTGAACCGTTCAAACCGCCTTACCTTTATACCCTTCGACCCACTTTCCCCTTGCGGTTCAACCGAGTTGCCCTTTGGGGCATTTTCCTCAACGCAGTACGTTTGTACTATCGCCGGCGTACTCCCAGGCTGCAAGAATCGAATGTTGTCTGGGCCGTTGCGTGTGCGGCTTTCCGCAGCCTGATCGTTCATTGAAGATGCGTCGCCCTCCGGCGCTTGAGGGACAACCCTATCGTGGCTTCCGCAGTGGATACTCGTCATTCGGCTGAATCGCACTCGGCACGCCCCTCGAAAACATCCGGGGAAAACTCTCCGGCCAGTCCCAGAGTGAATGCGGTTGCTTGCGAAGTGCACGTTATCGCAACCGGCGCGCGTCCTTCAGAAAAGGGCGGCCCGCGCGAGCTCTTCACGGAAGAGACCACCACGGCTCTGGTCTTCGAAAATGGCGGAGTTCTCCGGCTCTCCGCGGCCGTGGTTCCCGGGCAACTCCTGTTTCTCACCCACAAGGAATCCAAGCGCGAAGTGGTTGCGCAAGTGACGCGCAAGCGCAATTTTCGGCCGATGACTTGCTACGTCGAGGTGGAATTCAGCGAGCCCTCTCCCGGATTTTGGGGCATCGACTTCCCTGAAATGCCGGCGCTGCTCCCGGCCAGCGCCCAGCAAAGATCCGCGGCAGAATCGGTGCAACCGGAAGAGGACCTCGTCGCCGGAGAACCGGGCGAGCCAACCGCCGCTCCTAGCGCTGAAGAAGTCATGGCGTTGAAGGACGAAGTGGAAGTGCTGCGTGAGCACTTAAAATTGTTACAAGCACAAAGTGCGGCAGCGAGATTGCCCGCCCCTGCTGTGACTCCCGATCTTTCCCGCCCAACTGCACCCGAACCCGCACGAGCCGCTGTCAATATTCCTGCCCAAGCTCCAATTCATGCGGACGCCTCCAGCGAACAACAGCTAAAACCACGGCCTGCAACTGGCGACGTGTCGCAACGATCGCCGACGGAAGGTTCCGGCGGGCTTGCAGGCAGCGCCGCTCCTCTTCCCTCTGCATCTGCTTCACTGTCGGTCGACGGGGCGGAGCCACGATTTTCTGAGGACAATCTGCTTCCGAAGCCCGCGCTCAATTTCCAAGATGCAAAGCCCCCGGTGACGCTCGCTTCCAAGCCAGCGCAGCTAGTCGCCGCGAATAGCCAGCGTGCTGCGCTGCGCAAGGATATGCTTTTTGCAGCTTTTGTGCTTATTACGGCAGGCGCTGCGTGGTACCAGAATTTACTTCCGGGGCTGCCCCAGCGAAAAAATGTTTTTCCCAGTGCCGCCTCGAGCGCCAGTGCGCATCCTGCTCCTCAGGCGCCCCCAAGAACCGTGAACGCCGGCCCTGCTGCCGCAAAGTCTGCACAGACTAGCGAGTCTCTCGGAGTCCCTCAAAGCACGGGCCTGCCCGATGCGTCGCAAGCCGCACCATCAGGAACAACGCAGTCTTCTACACCCGATGTCGCCGAGACGCCGGCCGCGGTCAATCCGGTGCCCGACGCAGCCGCTGATACGCCGGAGGTCCGGGGAAGGTCGGAAATAGTTACCTCTTCGGGTAAGCGCTCTTCGCTGTCGTCGCAAAGAAAAGCAGCGCGGGTCCCCACATCGCCGCTCTCAGACGGAGCGGCCTTCGTCCCGCCGAAATTGCTCAAGTCAGTCCAGGCTGTTGCCTCGCCCAGCGCATTGCAAGACTTCGCCTTAGGCAAGGGAGACAGCGTGACTTTCGACGCGCTTGTGGACACGTCAGGCCGCGTGAAATCCATGAAGGCGCTCTCCGGACCTGCTTCCTTGCGAAGCGCCGCCATGGGAGCGCTCAAGCAGTACAAATACACGCCGGCTACGAGGAATGGAATGCCAGTCCCCGCTCACCTCACCGTCAAGATCAAATTCTTGTTCGAGCCATAACCCCTGTTATCAAGACTCGTGGCATGCGCTAGCCCTTGCTGTCCGCACGATTGGATCGCCTCGTCGCAACCGTAGCCCCGCGCTTTTTCCTTGACAAGAATTAGCTCATCGTCCACTATACGTCTTGAGTAATACTGTCTATCGCGCCAGCATCCCTGCTGGCGTTTTTATTCCCAGGAAACTGCTTTGGAGCCTAAGTCTTTTGTCCGCAACGTTTACGAAGCTCGGTGCCTCTCGCACAATCTTGGTGCCAAAGAGTCCTGGCAACTTATTTGGAATCAATAGTTACAAAACTGACACAAAACAAGCAACTTTAACCTCTTTAGCTGCAACGTTTACAAAATTCCGGGGGGGGGTACCAAGCCAGTCGTTCTCCGAACCAGTCTTGCTGCGCTGATCGCTCTGAAGGCTGGCTCAAGCGTACGCGCGGAGGACTTCAGGTTGGATGATCGTCCTTGGCTTCAGCTTCCGAGCTGGCAGGCTTCTGCAGCCCACCCGGAAGGCTCTTGTTACCTTGCTCCCGCGTTCGCGGAGGAACCTGCTTGCACCTTTTTCCAGGCGTGCTGAAAAACGTCGCAGGCATGGTCATCGAACAGAACGAAGTAAATCTTGTCGAGCGGCGCTTCCGACTTCAAATGCCGGATCGCTTCTTCGAGCATGATGGTGGCGCACTCTTCCATCGAGAAGCCGGCAATGCCTGTGCCCACGGCCGGAAAGGCAATCGTCCTCAGGCCCCGTTCCGCGGCGATACGTAACGAGTGGGCGACGGAGTTGCGCAGGTTTGCCGCCGTGGTCCGTCCTCCTAGCTGCATGCTGGCCGCGTGGATGACGTAGCGTGCTTTCAGTTTGCCGCCGCCAGTGATGGCAGCGTAGCCGACCGGGATGCTTCCGACGGCGTCGCATTCGCTCTGGATTTCTTCTCCGCCCTTGCGCCGGATTGCTCCTGCCACGCCTGCGCCCAGCTTCAAATCGTTGTTCGCGGCGTTGACGATGGCGTCCGTATCCATATCCGTCAGATCGCCTTGCTGGATCACGACTCTTTCTGCGAGTGGATTATTCATGTGGA
Source organism: uncultured Acidobacteriota bacterium (assembly GCA_963718945.1). Taxonomy (GTDB): domain Bacteria; phylum Acidobacteriota; class Terriglobia; order Acidiferrales; family UBA7541; genus Acidiferrum. The sequence continues at coordinate 56,576 of CAVRAJ010000014.1, forward strand.
TGGCTAACGAGCTCTTACTTCAGCAACTTCTTGTAAGCATCTTCGTCAAAGCCGAGGACGATTTGCTCGCCACGAATCACAACTGGCCGACGGATAAGATTCGGCGTCTGTGCCATCAGTTCGATCGCTTCCGCTCTTGACGGCGGTTTTTCGCTCATGTTTTGCGTGCGGTAAAGTTCGTTTCTCGGGTTCAAAAATTGCTTGTAATCGCGAGTGCCGATCAATCTATCGAGTTCGGTTTCGCCCAAGCGATTTTTGTCCAGGTCGCGGGAATCCAGTTCGGCGCCATGCTCTAGCAAGAAACTTCTCGCTTTGCGGCAGGTCGTTCAAGTTGGCTTCTCGAGGAACCGCAATCTAATTTTCGTCATTTTCGTCTCTCAGTATCGCGGAACCTGCGGATCAATCTCAACGGACCAGCGCTCGATTCCGCCGGTCATCGACTTCGCGCTCTCGACGCCCTGCTGGCGCAGCCACGCGGCAGCATCCAGGCTGCGCATGCCGTGATGGCAATAACAAACCACGTCTTCCGCGTCCAGCAAGATATTCAAACTGGCGGGCAGCGCCCCGAGCGGGATCAATTTCGCTCCCGGAATCCGGCAAAGGTCGTATTCCCACTGGTCGCGCACATCCACGAGCAGCAGTTTCTCGCCGCGCGCGATGCGTTCGCTCACTTCCTTTGCCGAAATTTGTATATCGTCCATTCACCCCGCCCGGCCGCGCGGAATACTTCTGAATTGCAGATCTATTTACCTCGAAATTTCGGACGCCTTTTTTCGAAAAAGGCCCGGATACCCTCGCTGCAATCCTCCGAATGAAAACATTTCATCTGCAGCTCGACTTCGTGTTCGAGGGCCTTCACCAACACTTCCTTGTGGCTTCCAAACAAGAGCTTCTTCACTGCGCGGATGGCGATCGGAGGACCCTGCGCAATCTTCTCGGCCAAGGCTTTCACTTCCTCTTCCAATTGCACAGCCGGGACCACACGGCTGACTATTCCCATCCGCAGTGCCGTCTGCGCATCCATCATATCCCCGGTATAGAACATTTCGGCGGCGATCGATGGCCCGACGAGCTGCGGAAGAAAAAACGTGCCGCCATAATCCGGAAAGAGCCCCACTCGGGCGAAATTCTCTCCAAAAGTAGCCGTATCCGCCGCGACGCGGATGTCCGCGGCAAGCGCGATGTTCATCCCGGCGCCCGCCGCAGCGCCATTCACCGCTGCGATCACCGGCTGCGGCATGAGCCGCATTTTCAGGACGGCTTGCATTCCCACGCGCAGAATCGGTTCCAGTTCGGCCGTTTCGTTGCGCTCGCGTCCCCTGCCGATGGCGCCGAGGTCGCCTCCCGCGCAAAAGGCGCGGCCCGCGCCGCTCAGCACGACCACGTGAATGGAATCATCCTCCGCAATCCGCGTGAGCGCTTCGTTTAGCGCCGTCGAGAGTTCACTATTGAGCGCATTCAGTTTGTCGGGACGGTTCATCACCAGAGTTGCGATGCCTTCGTGCCTGCCTTCCAGAAGGACCGCACCAGCGGGAGCGGTTTGCGCTGCGTTACTCATAAGAATTCTCCGTGCTAATGTCCCGTGGTGTCATGTTCCTTGGTGTCGCGTTCTTTTTCTGTTCGTGCCACGAGTTGCGCCAGCTTTCGAAAGTGCTTCAATTTCTCGCTTTTGCCCTGAGCGTTCTGGCTGCTGGTGGAAGGCAGCACGTAGACGCGCGCCCCATAAAGAGGCTCTTTCTGAAGCCCGAACTTGCATCTGCGCTGAGAAAATTGTTCGTAAACTATTTTTCCATTGAAGGCGACGACATGCGGCGTGAACTCTTCCAGCTTCTGCGAAAGCACGATCCGGCCTTCCGCAAAATCTCCCCGCGTCAACTCTTCGGCGCCCTTGGTGGGCCGCTTCACAAGGTCAGTGAGCCCGATGCCGAATTCGATCACTCGTTTGTCGTCGTGATAATCAAATGGCTCCGGCACGACGCCGCTTTCGTAAAGAATGGGCCAGAACTGGTTGGTGCGTCCCGCGTAATAGTGGCCGACGCGCACGGAAGATTCACTCGGATTGCAGCCGACGATGACCAGCTTCATGCCTTTTCGCAGATGGTCGGGAAGCGTTCGCATCTTCCTAGTGTTGCCTATTTCCTCTTCTGTGCGCCAGAGATTCGCCGCGGATGGTCCCAACGGTCAAGGTCTCTCGCCCCTATTCGCACTTTGCCTTGCGCCAATAGAATTGATTGCTTCCCGCCAAAACGGAGACGAGCTGGTAACGAAAGGAAAGCGAAACAGTTAGAGAACTTCCGGAATGGTCGTGAGCCAGAACTACTGGGGAAATAACCAGATATTTGTAGCCCATCGTGCCCTTGGCGAACGCTGGAACAAAACTGTAGACAGCCACGCACTCGCTGTCAAGCGCCCTCGCTCCTGCTCCTTCGCGCCCGCTCGACCTGGCGGTGGGATACAGCATTACAAAACATTCTGAATCCTAGGCCTACCCTGCCTCATCGAAACCAGGTAGCGAGGCGTGTGCTTTCGTGATTTGTGCTAACTTTAAGATGGAGATATTGGGAGCAAGGCTGAGCCGCATCCCGCTAATTTTCTTGAGCACGCCAAATCCACACCGGCTTCCTTCGACGGTTGCTCGCGAAGACGAGCATCTACTGGTCGCGGCCGCCAAGTCAGGCGACGTGACAGCCTTCGAGGAATTAGTCAGCCGCTACGAACGCAAGATTTTTCATCTGACGATGAACATCACCGGCAACCGCGAGGACGCCGAGGATGCGATGCAAGACGCCTTCCTGAAATCCTATTCCCATTTGAAGACATTTCATGGCGATTCGCGGTTCTACACCTGGCTGGTCCGCATCGCTGCGAACGAAGCGTTGATGCGGCTGCGAAAGCGCCGGCCAAATCAATTTTCGCTGGACGAACCCGTCGCTGGCGACGAGGATTTGATGCCGCGCGAGTTGCGGGACTGGGGACCGGGGCCCGAACAACGTTTTGCGCAAGTCGAGATGCGCGAAATTTTGTCGAGCGTGATCGAACAGCTCGAGCCCGATTACCGGATGGTTTTTGTGCTGCGGGACATCGAGGAACTTTCGACGGAGGATACGGCTTCCGCGCTGAACATTTCGGTCCCAGCCGTGAAATCGCGGCTCTTGCGCGCGCGGCTAAAGCTCCGGCAAAAGTTAGATCGTTATTTCAAGCGGGGTGGCGCAAATTGAACTGCGAAGACATCATCCACGAACTTTCCACGTACATCGACGGCGACCTAGATGCAAGGATGAAGCGGGAACTCGAGCAACATCTGGAGGACTGCCACGAATGCAAGCTGGTGGTCGACCAGACGAAAAAGACGATTGAGATATTTTGTGATTGCGAACCGATTGAATTGCCGGGCGATGTGCGCAACCGCCTTCACGAAGCGTTGCGACGCAGACTCAAAGAAGCAGCGCAATAGTCAGCGGGATTCACCCGGCGCCGCGTCTCCCCAAAACGGCAATTCCCTTCCCAGTTTTTTCTCCTTCGCCAGCGCATAGACTTTCATCGCGGCCGCCAAATCCCACGACGCAATGCCATTTGATTTGAAAAGCGTGACTTCGGAATCACTGGTGCGGCCGGAAGCCTTTCCGGCGACAACATCGGAAAGTTTCTTGACCCCCGTCCAGCAAATCTCATCGCCGCGAAACGCGAGAATGAGGTCGCCGGCTTCCTGACGCGATTGCTCGATGGAATCCACGACGATAACGTCGGCGCTTTCGACGGCATCATCGTCCAACTCGCGTTTGTTCGCGTGATTCGCGCCGATGGCGTTCATGTGCACGCCGGGCGCCAGGTCCGCACCACTGAAGACGGGATTGGCGGCCGTGGTGGCGGTGCAGAGGATGTCCGCGCCGCGAACGGCGTCGCTCGAGGAATCAGCGCTTTCCACTGGAAAACCAAGAAGCTCGGTCATTTCTTTGGAATATTTCTCACGCTTGGCAGGATCGCGGCCGTAGACTCGCGCGGACTCGAGCTTTCGCACTTGAGCGACAGCTTCCAACTGCGTCCGGGCTTGGCCTCCCGTGCCGATGATGGCGGCAACGCGGCTCTTCTGGCGTGACAGATATTTTGTGGCCACGCCCGAAGCGGCGCCAGTGCGCAATTGGCCCATGTAATCTGCTTCGATCAAAGCCACCAGGTCCCCGGTTCGCATTTCATAAAGCGGCACCATAAATCGGATCTTCCCGTGAACGTACGTGTACTGCTTCATCGCCAGATAGCCAGCGGAGAAATCCGCTGCGGCCATGTAGTGAAAAAAACCACCGCCAGGCAATTCGAAACGCCTGCGGGGGTGGACAACGACTTCTCCATTGGCCTGCTTTCGCGAAATTTCTTCCACCGCCTCGATGGCCATGGGCATCGTGAGCACAGCTCGCACTTCTGCTTCGCTGATATGCAGCGTCATTCTTCGTTTTTCCTTTCGCAGAGCCGCACAATTCGATTTGCGCAATCGATGTAAGCGTGCGGATTACTCAAAATCTGCTACTTTGAAGTTGGATTGCTCTTTCCAGCGCGAACGAATTTCGTCGCGCCTTCAGGCTGTTCACGGATGCGGCGGACAACCGTTTGCATCAAACGATAGACGCGCTCCTCTTTGGGGTCGTCCAACTCGTGAAAGCGAAATTCGGGCTCGCCTTTCGGACTCTTTCCCACGCGGACCGGCAACTGACCACAGAGGTCATTTTCGATAAAGGCGGTCTCATAGCGCTGTCTGCGCACATTCCAGGTATAGACGCGAATAGTGGTGAAATCGCAGGGCTGGCCTTCCGAGCCTCGAGCTGCCGCAACCAGGTACTGAGGCTTGTCGCCAGAAGGATCACTGATGCGGTTCAGCTCGAACCAGGCGATGGGGCGAATGTTTGCGGAGGAAGCCTCATCGCGAATGGCGTCGGGCAAATCGAGCTCGATAAATCGAGCGATCACCCAGCCGGCGATGGGCAGGGTTTGGTCGCCTGGCTGGGTTGTGGTGGTTTCCGCAGCGCGCGCCGTGGATTCACCGGGCGGGCGCGTCGCCACTGCACGAACCAGGAACCAATCTTCTTTCTTAGTGTCCGGCGGCTCATTCGACGGCTCTTTTTCGTCCGGGACTTGAACCCAATCTGCCACTGCCCGGCCGACGACCTCGACGGGCACGCCGCGGCCAAACTGATAAAGCCGCGCCTGCGTGCGTCCCGGCGCAACGCGGAGATTGGTTGGAACTTTGGTGCGGCCGCTTGCTTGCACGGCCATCGGCGTGACTTGCTTAAGCAGCTTCATGCTGCGCTGCCAGAGCGCGGGTTCTATCAGGTAACGTTCTTCCACCCAACCCAATTCGCCGGCGACGGTCCTGACCTTGATGCTTTCGTTGCGGCGGCCGACAACGTCGACACGGTCGCCATAGTGCAAAGTGTCCAGCGGTTCGCGCACTTGCGCCACGCTGCTCCAAAGGACAGCCGTGCGTTCGCCGACGTAGGCCTCTCCCAGCAATTCGCGCTTGGGCCTGAAGAACCAAGCCACCAGGGCAACGAGGAGAAGCAGCGGCACGGCAATCAAGAGTTTGCGCTTCATGCGGCGTTCCAAGAAAATATGGTCATGGATAAGGGCGCGAAATTCACGGCGACAATGGTCCGAGCCCGCACATCTCCAACCGCGAAAAGCAAACGACCAGTTGACATTGGATTCAGAGGCCCCAATTGCTCTTCGGTACAAGTGCTCGTCGCTAAGAATTGTACCTGATTCCCAGGTGCGGCCGCTGCCGAGGGTGCCCAGTTTGTTTTTCTGTTAAAATGCCGAGACGTCCAGGTTGTTTTTTTCAACTTCGCCGCAAAGGAACTCGATGAGATCTCTCAATGCCCTGCAGCCGCTCGCCTTGCTGCTGCTTCGCGTGGCCTTTGGCATCATTTTCATGTCGCACGGTTATCCATTGCTTGCTCACCGAACGAGCGGAGCACAGGCTCTTTTTGTACAGCACGGCATTCCGGGCTACTTCGTTTTTATTTCGGGGGTGCTGGAACTTTTCGGGGGAGGCTTGCTGCTGCTGGGACTCTTCACGCGAGGAGCGGCGGTGCTGTTGGCCATCGAGATGGGCTTGCTGACGTGGAAGGTCTATCCGCCGCACAGCTATTTTGCAGTGCATGAATACGCATATCCGATGGTGGTGGTGGCGGGATGTCTTGCGCTGGCCACGTTCGGAGCGGGGTTAATCTCGGTTGATTATCCGCTGTTCGAGAGCGGCGGAAAATCGCGCGGATCGCGGAATCCAAAACCAAGCAAGTAGCACTTGGTCAACGCCGCCATGGCATTCGCGGGTTGCGACTTTAAGTGGTTGTGACGGTTGCCGAAGTGGGCACGACTCCGCCGGGAGCGATAGGCAGGACGATCCAGAGAATTACGTAGGCGAGAAGGCCCGTGCCTCCGCAGATCAGGAGCAGCACCCAGATCAAGCGGATTATCGTAGGATCCATATCGAAATAGTCGGCGAGGCCGGCGCACACGCCAGCGATTCTCTTGTCGGTGCTCGAGCGCATGAGCTTCTTTTGAGCGCCGGTGACGGGAGAAAGCCCTGGCGCGCCGGATTCCGGCTGTTTGGCGCCACAGTTGTAGCAAAACTTGGAACCGATCGCGATGTCTTTACGGCAGCTTGGGCAAGTCATTTGCGTACCCCCAAATAAAGGTGTTGCTACCATTCCCTACAGTAGGATACGACAAAAAGGGTGAAAAAGTTTCCTAAGACGCTCGCGGGCGGGCTGGCGGCTCAATAATCGAGTATGTGCTTCACCGCGGCCGTGATGTGGCTGGTCTGCGGGAGAATCACATCTTCGAGCTTTGGTTGGTAGGCGCAGAAGGTGTCCATGGCCGCGACGCGCTTGACGGGTGCGTCGAGTTCGTCGAAGAGTTCGTCTGCGATGCGCGCGGCTATTTCGGCGCCGTAGCCCCAACTGAGCATGTCTTCGTAAGCGATGATGACACGGTGCGTTTTCTTAACGGTGTTGGCGATGGCTTCCCAGTCGTACGGCGAAAGCGAACGCAGGTCAACAATTTCGACGGAGATGCCTTCGCGGAGCAATTGCGCGGCGGCGACTTCCGCGCGGTGCACCAGCGCGCCGTAGGTGATGATGCTGACATCGGAGCCTTCGGTAACCATGCGGGCTTTGCCGAAGGGCACGGTGTAATCGGGGCCGGGATACTCGGAGCGGTTGTATGGCTGGCGATAGAGATGCTTGTGCTCGAGAAACATGACCGGGTCGTCGCAGCGAATGGCGGTCCGAAGCATGCCGGCGACGTCGAGAGCCGTGGAGGGCATCACCACGCGGAGGCCGGGGCAGTGCGTGAAAATCGATTCGCCGCTTTGGCTGTGATAGATGGCACCGCCAGTTAGATAGCCGCCGATGGCGACGCGCAGCACGGCAGGAGATTTGAAAACGCCGTTGGAGCGCCAGCGCATTACGCAAAGCTCGTCGCGAATCTGCATCATGGCTGGCCAGATGTAATCGAAGAATTGGATTTCCGCGACGGGTTTGAGGCCGCGGGTAGCCATTCCGATGGCGCGGCCGACGATGCTGGCCTCCGCGAGAGGCGTATTAAAAACACGATCGTGGCCATATTTGCGCTGCAATCCCGAAGTCGCTTTGAAGACGCCGCCCTTGCCCTTCACTTGCTTCAAGGTCTCTTCGCGGCTGGCGTCGGCGACGTCTTCGCCAAAAACAGTGATGCGTTCATCGCGAGCCATTTCGTCGGAGAGCGTGGCGGCGACCATTTCGACCACGGTCTTCGGTGCGCCGTGAAGCTGCGGCTGGGCCTCGAAAGCGGGAGAGGTGGGATCGACGTCCGGCGAATAGACGTTTACGCGAATCGAATCGATTTGCGGCTCTTCGGCGGCGAGCGCTTCGTCGGCGGCGTTGCGGACTTCCTGATCGACATCGGCTTCAAGTGATTCCATTTCTTTCTGATCGAGAATGCCTTCGCGGACCAGAAAGAGGGAAAACTTTGAAATCGGATCGCGGTGCGCTTCGGCTTCGCGTTCTTCGGGCGTTTTGTAAAGCTTTTCGTCGTCGGAGAGAGAATGAGAATAGGGGCGAGTGCAATGAGCGTGAATGAGAGCAGGCCCGCGGCGCTCGCGGCAGTATTGAACGGCGGTTTTGGAGACCGCATAGCTTTCAAGGGGGTCCGTGCCGTCGCACTCCGCGACATGCAAGCCGGGGAAACCGCGCGTGAGTTTGGAGATGCTGCCGCCGGCGGTCTGCACCTCGATAGGAACCGAAATGGCGTAGCCGTTGTCTTCGATGAGATAGAGAAGAGGAAGCTTTTTGGCGCACGCAGCGTTCAGAGATTCCCAGAATTCGCCCTCGCTGGTCGCACCATCACCTGCGGAAACAAAAACAATTTCGTCGGACTCATGGCGAACGTGCTCGCCAAGAGGCGCGTTTTTGGCCTGCGCAAGAGCTTTTGGACGTGCCTCGTAATAAAGCGTGGCTTCCGCTGCGCCCACGGATTGCACAAATTGCGTGCCGGTGCAGGAGGACTTGTTGACGATATTCAAGGCAGGGTGGCCCCAGTGCGAAGGCATCTGGCGGCCGCCGGAGCTGGGATCATCCTTGGCGCCGACGGCTTGCAGGAGCATATCGACGGGCCTTACACCAAGCATCAGGCAGAGGGCGCGGTCGCGATAATAGGAATAGATCCAATCGACGCCGGGACGCAGAAGAAGCCCCATGGCGGCGGTGACGGCTTCGTGGCCGGCGCCTGAGATTTGAAAGAAAATTTTGTTTTGGCGCTTGAGCTGGATTTCGCGGTCGTCCAGGCGGCGAGAAAGGTACATCGTGCGGTAAATACGGATCAGCGCGTCGCGGTCAAGGCCATGCAACCTGGAGGCATCAAGCTTTGCAAGTTTGACGCGCGTTTGTACGGCCATTCGATCTGTCCTCGATGTGAAGTGGGAATTGGCCTCTGCGGGAGTGTATTATACCCGAAGTCTGGCCGTAGCCGCGCACTTTGGAAACCTATTCCAGAGACTCGAACTGCTTGGCGACCTCATCCCATTGCGCCTCGCCCTGGCGAATGACGCGCGGAGACGCTTCCTTGAAAGGCTCCTCGGAGGGAATGCGCTCGATCCAGCGGTGTTCCGTGAGCTTCTCGTGGCCGGAAAAATAGAGCCTCACGAGCAAGTTCACTTTGCCATCCGGGGGTAGGGCTTCCTTGGAGGGTTCCGCTTCAGCGGACTTGGCCCTGGATTTTGCTTTTGACTTTGGCTTTTCGTGTTTATGAGTCTCCGCGGCCTTTTGCTTAGATTCTGGAGCGTCCTGTGCCTCAGTTTCGGCTTCGCCGCGTTCGAGCTTATAAAGGAGCTTCTTGTCCAGGCGGAAAGCCTGTTTCCAGCCCTCGAGTTTGTGACGCGCGAGCTGAGCTTTCTCTTCGTCAGTGCCGAAATCAAAGAGCAGATACGTGTGAGCCATAAAATCAGTCTGCGACGCAGGCGGCGGCAAGTCAAGATGGTTGGGTCATCGCGGTTCACCGGCGGTTAGCAGAGGCCAGCATGAGATTCGCTCAGGCATTTCCACCCGTACATTCGGCTAGCCAAAGAGTTTCGCAAGCGTCTAACTGGGGTATCATTGAAGCGGTTTCAGATCCTCGTGAGTACTAAGAGACAAGACCGCATTCGAAGGATCTCTGCGTGGCTTTGCCTGCTGGCAGCTACGCTTTTGTATGCGCCGCTGGCCGGCGCTGCGTGGATGGCGCGCAATATGGACTGTTGCGCGGGCGGATACTGTCCCATCGCCGCGCGCCATCAACACAAACAGCAGATCGCTCCACCGCAAAATTCGTCTCCGATGGATTGTGGGCACGATATGAACGGCATGGGTGGAACCGGCGACACCATGTCATGTTCCGTGTCGTGCTGTCCAGATCAGGCGCGTCCGGCGCTGATACCGGGCACATTCCTGCTTCCTCCGGCGAGCGTTGCTCTGGTTTCTGAGGAAGTGTCGCGGCCGGTGCAGGTAAAGAATTCCCTCGAGCTTTCGCGTTTCGTCCAGCCTCTCTCTCCTCCGCCACGATTCGCTGTTGCGGCCCTCTAAAGGACTGCGCGCACTCCACGCACGCCTATACACCTACGCCGCGGCTTGAACGCCGCGCGAGAACTATTTCACGAGGAGAGAGAAGTCATTATGCGAAGAGTTGCGCATACAGTGGCAGTATTCCTGTTGTTTGCAGTTGCGGCGTTTGCGACCGTGTTTGGAACCGTGCGGGGGATCGTCCACGATCCACAGCATCGGCCGGTTCCGGGCGCCGAAGTCGTTCTAAAAGACCAGTCGTCAGACTATACACAAAAAACGCAAACCGATGCAGACGGCGAATTTCATTTCGACGCGGTTCCTGTGGGGACATACACCATTACGGTGACGCACGCATCTTTTACGGGGGAAGAGCAAAGCGTGACCGTGCTATCGGGAGCGGCACCGATCCTGCATTTCGAGCTGCTGATCGCGTCGCAGAGCCAATCCGTCACGGTTTCCGCCGAGGCCGCGCCGGGCCAGACTGAGTCGGTGACACCAACGACGCTCGTCAGCCGGCAGGAGATCGAGCAGACACCAGGCGCAGCGCGCACGAATAGCGTGGCCATGATCACGAACTACATGCCCGGCTCATACGTTACGCACGATCAGCTTCACGTTCGAGGCGGACATCAGGTGAGCTGGCTGATCGACGGCGTGGCCATTCCGAACACGAACATCGCCAGTAACCTGGGTCCACAAATCGACCCCAACGATGTCGATACGCTCGAGATGCAGCGCGGCAGTTACGCCGCGGATTTTGGAGATCGCACGTACGGCGTGTTCGATGCCGTGCCACGCACGGGTTTCGAACGCAACAACGAAGCGGAACTGGTGATGACTGCCGGGAATTTCTACCAGACAGATGACCAGCTCAACTTCGGCGGGCATACGAATCGCTTTGCGTATTACGCGAGCGTCAATGGCAACCGCACAAATCTTGGATTGCAGACACCGACATCGGCGGTGGTTCATGATGCGGCGAACGGTTTCGGCGGATTCACATCGTTGATGTACAACGTGGATTCGAAGGACCAGTTGCGCGTGGTGGCGCAGGTGCGCCGCGACTCTTATCAGGTGCCTTTCGATCCGAACGATCCCAGTCTTCCGGCTTCCACTCCACCGCAATTTCTAAAGGACGCCAACCGCGAGAACGATGCTTTCGCCGCACTCACATGGGTGCGCACGTTCAGCGCCGGACTGGTGATGACCGTTTCACCTTTCTACCACTACAACAGCGCGAATTACGAAAGCAGCCCGCTGGATGTGCCAAGTTCCGCGACCGAAAACCGAGCCTCGAAGTATGAAGGCGGCCAAGCCACGGTGACGTGGGTCGAGAAGCACAACAATTTGCGCGCGGGTCTTTACGCCTTTGCTCAGCAGGACTCGCAAGTCTTCAGTTTGATTTTCAACTGCCCGACACCTGCGGTTCCGGGATGTCCGGAGACTAGCGCGTCAAATCTGAGTGCTACTCCGGGGAATCCAGCGGGAAGCCTGACAGCACTCTACGCCGAAGATGAGTTCCAAGTTACATCATGGCTTATGTTGAACGCGGGACTCCGGCAAACACATTTTTCCGGAAACGTCGTGGAAAGCGCGACCAGTCCGCGCGTCGGAGCGTCCGTGCGCATTCCCAAGCTTAACTGGGTTTTCCGGGGATTTTACGGCCACTTTTATCAAGCGCCGCCCCTGCTAACGCTCACGGGACCGCTATTGGATGCGGCAACCAACCAGAATCTCGGCTTTGCGCCGCTGCATGGGGAACGCGACGAAGAACATCAATTCGGCGTGACGATTCCCTTGCACGGCTGGACCATCGACGCCGACAACTTCCTGACTCGAGCGAAGAATTTTTTCGATCACAATAATTTCAACGACTCGGACCTGTTCTTCCCCGTCACTATCCAGGGCGCGCGCATCAACGGCTGGGAACTTACCGTGCGCTCGCCGCGCATTCGCAATCGCGCACAGGTTTATTTGACGTATTCAAATCAACTGGCGCTCGGCTTTGGCAACATCAATGGCGGGTTGACGGATTTTTCCTTCGGCAACGGATTCGGATTGCTGGATCACGACCAGCGGAACACGTTGCACATCGGCGCGCAATACACGCTGCCATGGGATTCCTACGCCTCGACCGACGTTTCCTACGCGTCCGGCTTTACGAACGGCAATTCTCCGCCAGACCTGAACGATCACCTCGAGCCACACACGACATTTGACCTTTCGCTTGGCAAGAGTTTCGGCGAGCGGTTTTCCGCCAGCGTGCAAGGCATCAATGTGGCCAACCGGCGCGTACTGCTGGACAACAGTTTTACGTTTGGTGGAACGCACTATCTGAATCCACGCGAAATTTTCGTGCAACTGCGCTTTCATTTCCACTATTAGCCGATGCGAGCTGCACTGGAGAACAGCGGAAAATAGCCGCCCACCCGCACGGCTCTGCGACGATCGTGCACAATCAGCAGTCGCAATTTGACTTCGGCCTCGCTGCGATTTACGCTGGCGCGCGGTGAATTCATCGGCGACGGCGAAGCTTGCCGTTTGCAACGCCCAAAAGGAGAATTTGATGCGGAAACTCTTTATGGCTGCGATGGTGTGCCTGCTCGGTTCGCTCGCGGCATTTGCGGCGCCGCCGCCAAAGATTGTTTACGTGCGTTGCGGCAAGCTGATCTACGACGCGGCAAAGCCACCCATCGCGCCAGGGATCGTGCTGATCACCGACGGGAAAGTGACTGCGGTTGGCAAGGACATTCCTGAGCCTGCGGGTGCGGAGAAAATCGATCTATCGAACTACACGGTTTTACCGGGATTCGTGGATGCGCACATCCATATTTGGTCGGGACCGTTTGGGCAAAACGTCTCTAATCCGCTGGCCGCTTTGCGCGGCGGCCGGGCCATGAGCTACGCGCTTTCTTCCGGAGTCGTTGGCGCGCGCGTTCTGGGGACGGAGGGCTTCATCGACGTGGCACTCAAAACTGCAATTGAAGATGGAACGATTCTGGGACCGCACCTGGTTCCCGCCGCCCACGCGCTGACTATCCCAGGCGGCCACGGCGATTTCTTTCCCGCACCGCCTTTTTTGCCGATGGATGATTTCTATACGCCGATGAACGGATTCATCAATTCGCCAGCGGACGCGGAGAAAGCGGTTCATCTACAAATTAAATATGGAGCGCGCGTAATTAAAGTCCTAGCTTCGGGCGGCGTGCTTTCGCCGCTCGATTCGCCGACTTCGGAACAGGTTTCGCTAGAGGAATTGCGCGCGATCGTCCAGCAGGCGCACATGGCGCACGTCAAAGTGGCGGCGCATGCGGAGAACATTCGCAGCATTCGCTCGGCGCTGGAGGCCGGCGTGGACTCGATCGAGCACGGGTCGGAGCTCGATCAGGCCGCGGCGGACTTCATGAAGAGCCACGGGGTCGTGATGGTTCCCACGGTGTTCGTGGTCGAAGAGAGCGTGGATAACGGAGTGAAAATGCATTTTCCGGAATACGTAATCACGAAGGTGAATGCGCTCGCAAGAACGCATTTCCCAAGCTTCCAGCTTGCTTTGCATTCCGGCGTGACCATTGCGGCCGGCTCGGATCATTCCTACGCGCCGGGAACCGGAACGGTGCGCGATGAAATGATGGCCGAAGTGAAGTATGGAATGACTCCACAAGAGGCGCTTGTATCCGGGACAAAAACGAGCGCGGAACTGCTTGGCCTCGATCAGCTAGGGACTCTTGAAACCGGAAAGGAAGGCGACCTCGTAGCGGTGGAAGGCGATCCGCTGAGCGACATTCATGCGCTCGAAAAGGTGCGCGCTGTACTGTTCCAGGGCAAGAGCGTGCAGACGGCTAACCGGCAGTAAATAAGCTTCGTTGGATTCGGCGCGGCGCCCGCGCGGAAGCATTTTTCTCCGCGTTGAGAGCTCTTGACTGTAAACTTTCCTTCCATGGCCGAGGCTCCGCAAAAAAGCTCCTGGCTTAATCGCACGGTCCTGGGAGTGGGCCTGACCAGCCTCTTCAGCGACTGGAGCCATGAAACCGCCACGGCGGTTCTGCCGGCATTTCTTGCCGCGATCGGAGCGGGGCCGGCCTGGCTCGGCGTTATCGAGGGAGTCGCGGACGGGCTTTCAAGTCTCACGAAGCTTGCCGCCGGACACTTCACGGACCGCTTGAAGCATCGCAAGCCGCTCGCGGTATTTGGCTACGCGGTAACGGCACTTTCGACGGCCTCGTTTGCATTTGCCACGCACGCATACCAAGTGCTCATTGGCCGCTCATCGGCCTGGCTTGGCCGCGGCATTCGTTCACCGGCCAAGAAGGCACTTCTTGCTGCGGAAGTTTCGCCGAGTGCTTATGGGCGGGCATTCGGGCTTGAGCGCTTGATGGATACGGTCGGGGCGATCGTTGGACCGCTCACGGCGCTGTGGCTGCTGGAAAAAACGGGACACAACTACCAGAGAGTTTTTCTGTGGACGCTTCTCCCAGGACTGGTTGCCGTTGCTTGCTTCTGGCTGCTGGTGCGGGAACGACCGATCGTTGCGAAGCCGAAGCGGTCGTTCCTGGCAGGCATCCGCGATTTGCCCATCCCATTCAAGCGTTTTCTTCTTGGCGTGGGCGTGTTTGGCGCAGGCGATTTTTCTCATACACTTCTGATTCTGTACGCTTCGCGCATGCTCACTCCTAGGTACGGGCTGGCGCGCGCAACCAGCGTCGCGGTCATACTCTATAGTTTGCACAACGTGTTTTACGCCGGATCGGCCTACGCAAGCGGTTGGTTGAGCGACCACGTTCCCCAACGCAAGATCGTGCTAGCAGCCGGCTACAGTTTGGCAGGAATCACCGCAATTCTGCTTTGCACGGGTACACATGCACTTTGGCTGCTCGGCGTGATTTTTGTTTCAGCAGGGCTCTATGTGGGTACGGAAGAAGCTCTCGAAGATTCCGTTGCGGCCGAGATCGTCCCGAAAGAACAGCACGGCATGGCGTTCGGTACACTCGCCGCGGTCAACGCCGTCGGTGACTTTATGTCGAGCCTTCTGGTGGGATTTCTTTGGAGCGCTGTCTCCGTGCAAGCGGCTTTCGCGGCTTCCGCGCTTCTGTCTTTCGCGGGGGCATTTTTGATTCTTCGGCTTCGTCGCTAAGGAATCGTTCCAAGAGATTGAGCGAAGGCGCGCGATTTATTCGTGAGGAGACATCTGCACGGGCCACTCGGTCACGCCGATCCCGCCTCCAGGTGCCAGCTCAATCGCTGGAGCGTATAGCCCAAGAAACTGGCGCCGCCACCATAATCCGTGTTTTCGTTTTTCCGCCAGGGACGTAAACCAGTATTGCCAGAGGACCGCGCGGACCTGCCGGGGCGGAGCCTGCGGAAAAGGATTCCCGGCAAAGAGATCGAGCACGTCAGGGTCGTTTGAGAGCAACCTTCGTTCCGTGCGTAAGACGAGCGGGTTGTCGCGCCACTCGCCGAGCGACGCGAACCACAGGTTCCAGTCGAATCGCGGCTGATACGGCGCATAGATGCGGGGTGCTTTATCTAGCTCCTGAGGCTTGTGGCGGAAGGGATACGCTATCCAGGTTTTGCCGTCGTTCGAGCCTTGGAATTCGATATCGTAGCGGCCGCGCGTCATCATGCCGAAAAGACCGTAGCGGTTGGCGATGCGGAATGGATCGAGCAAAGATACCGGCGTGGTGGGAAGCGGCACCGGCGAGATCATCCAGATCATTTGCACGGTGGTGGCGTAGAAAATCCACGTCAGCAAAACCGCGACGATGGCTACGCGCGACGGCGAAAGGCGAGACCGGAGTATTTCCCACCTGGCATGAAGGCCTTCGCTCTGGGCCGCAGCCTTGTCCGTGGATGGACTCGAAGACCTCGTCAGAATCGACAATGGATCGGCACCGAGTGAGTTCGACTCAGTTGCAGGCATAGCCGCTCGATTGAGAAGCGGCCTTTTCCAGTTCGCTGGAAAAAATCGCCCAAGAAAACAGTCGTCAAGCAAAAGAAATGCCAGAATCAGGACCAGATAGTTCAGAAACGTGTAGTTGGCAGTCAGAATGATGCCGATCTGCCATGGCGTCACAACAAGAAAAAGTGCGATTCGAATACGCCTCGGAAGGAACGCCGCCCAGATCAACACCAACTCGAGGGCCAGCGTGAAGAGAGCCGTTGTGGCGTGAAACCAGTGGGGCAAATGCTGGACGTACCAACCGATCCAGGTGGGCAGCGGCCCGTTTTGATAATACTCATCGAGGGCCGTGAAGTTTCGCCATTCCGGATCACCACCCATGATCTTCGCTACGCCGGATTCGAAGTAGATGCGGAACCACTCCCAAAGGAGCAGATAGAGCGCGGCCCGCGCCGGAGGCGTCATCTCTCCCAAGCGTGGCCGGAGTCCAACCGGCGCAAAGAATAGGGCGAGGAATCCTGCCTCGAGCAACATGCCGTCGGACTGGTATCCCGAGAAATCTCCGGCGGCACCGACAAACGAAAGAAAACAAACAAAACAGACGACAAGCATCCCACGCGGCCAAATGTTGATGATAAGCAGTGCAGCTGCGGCAAGGCCCACCCAGCACAGAGCCATCAGCATGTGCGAGCCGCTCGAAAACCACAGAAGGCTCGGCGCGTACCAATAACGCGCGAAACCAACTTGGCCAGCGATATTTTTCAGGTATTCGCCAGCGGGGAGAATTCCTTCAGGACCGATGAGCCCGCGAATTTGAAAGACGAGCGAGAAAAAGGCGGAGAAATAAATCACGCCGAGAGCGCGCAGGAAAATCCAGCGTGCCAGGAAGCGATCCGAAGGACCGTTTCGCGAATCAAAGAGCCAGCGAATGAAGGACGCGGGAGTCCAATCCATGGTCGCGGGACATTATACCGGGGTGACGAGGCGACAGATTGTTTGAAGATTTATTGTCGGTGCTGTTTGTGCTGGGCGGAGTGAGGCTGGACATGCAAGGCGCAGGTGCCGTCCTCGCAGATCTCGCGGTTCCAGCGATAACGATTCCGCGCCACCCAGCCGTAGAGATGCTGCGCGAGGAAGTGAATCCCCGGCACCAGAAGCAGCCACGACAATAAATTCCAGCCTGGCAGAGCTAGTCCGATGCGCGCCCAGGCGTCTGCGCCGGAGTAAACGTGGCCGGCGGGGTCAACGGCCTGCATCAAGCGCATCGCCTCTTCGACATTTACCAGGGGAAAACGCACTGGCACGCTCGCATCGTGAAGGTCAACGAGTTCGATGCGGCTGTGCCGGTCCAAGCGTCTGACACGAGCCATACTGACGCGGCACAAGTTACAGGCTCCATCGTAAAGGACTGTCAGCGTGGCCACGGTTCCCCTTGCGCGCGCCTGCGCAGCAACAGTCACGCGGCTGCCGCGCAAATCAACGCAATATTCATTCTAGCAAGCAAACCGTGAATGCCGCGATTTGGCCGTGGCCCGCTTGAACAGGAAGTTCTGTTTTCCATTGTGGTCCACAGTTTTTGAGAACAAAAGACACTTCTCTATTGCAGGCGCTATCGTCGCGTGCTAGCCTTGGCGAACAAAAGGCGAATTGCAGGAGGCTTTCCTTATGTCCCATTCTCTCGCCGTGCGGGCTGCGGCTCTTGGCTCGCTCGAACCGGCAGCGGGATCGTCGCTGACGCGCGTGCGCGAGGTGCTGGACGCTTTCGCGTCACGAGACGTCAACGGGGAAGTGCTCACGGCCATTCGCTATTTTCCCGCGCGCAAAGCGCAATGGGCAGATTTCCCGGCGTGGGTCCATGCGGATCTCACTGCAGCTTACACGGCTAAGAGCATTGGCCGGCTTTACACGCATCAGGCTATCGCCGCCGAAGCAGTATACTCGGGCAAGAATGTCGTGGTCGTCACGCCGACCGCTTCCGGAAAAACGCTTTGCTACAACCTGCCGATCCTAAACTCCATTCTTGAGAACCCGGACACGCGGGCACTGTATCTCTTCCCCACCAAGGCTTTGGCTCAGGATCAGTTGGCGGAGCTTTACGACCTGAATCAGCGCCTCGACAACCGCTTCGGAGTTTTCACTTATGACGGCGACACGCCCGCCGATGCACGCCGGGCCATTCGCGAGAAGGGCCATGTGGTGCTCACGAACCCGGACATGCTGCACACAGGCATTCTTCCGCACCATACACGATGGACGCGCCTTTTCGAAAACCTTCGCTACATCGTGATCGATGAGCTTCACACTTACCGCGGAGTTTTTGGCAGCCATCTCTGCAATGTGCTGCGGCGTCTGCGACGCATTGCGAATTTTTACGGCCGCGATCCGCAATTTATTTGCTGCTCGGCGACGATTGCAAATCCCGGCGAGCTGGCGGGCAGGTTGCTCGAAAATGAAGTGGAGGTGCTTGACGCCAACGGCGCTCCGGCGGGCGAAAAAACCTTCGTCTTCTACAATCCGCCGGTAGTGAATCGCGCGCTCGGCATTCGCCGTGGCTATATCAATGAAACTTCGCGGGTCGCGCAGGAGTTTTTGAAGCGCGATCTACAGACCATGGTCTTTGCCAACTCGCGGCTGCAGACGGAGATTCTGCTCACGTATCTTCAACAAGCCAATCCTCATCCACCCGGCAAACAAGAGACGATTCGCGGCTATCGCGGCGGCTACTTGCCCAACGAGCGGCGAGAAATCGAGCGCGGCTTGCGCGATGGCCGCATCCGCGGCGTGGTGAGCACGAGCGCGCTGGAGCTGGGGATTGATGTGGGTTCGCTCGATACTGTAGTGATGGCGGGCTATCCCGGCTCGATTGCCGGAACCTGGCAGCGTGCTGGACGCGCCGGACGGCGCAGTGGCAGCTCCTGCACTGTGATGGTCGCTTCTTCCTCCCCGCTGGATCAGTTCATTGTGCGACATCCGGACTATTTCTTTGGGAATACGCCGGAGCATGCCTTTATCCAGCCGGACAACCTCGAAATCCTGATTAATCATTTGAAATGCGCTGCGTTCGAATTGCCGATCGCGCCCGGCGAACGATTCGGCGAAGTTGACGTGCCGGACATTTGCGCGCGCCTAGCCGAAGCTGGGTACCTTCATCTTGCCGGCGATCACTATCACTGGACGCACGAAGCGTATCCCGCCGACACGATCAGTCTTCGCTCGATCACCAGCGATAACTTCATCATCATCGACATCACGGGCGCGCCCAGCGTGATCGGCGAAGTGGATTTTCCCAGCGCGTTGGTTTTTCTGCACGAAAAGGCTATTTATATTCATGGCGGGCAGCAATTCCACGTCGAGCATCTCGATTTCAAAGAACGAAAGGCGTACGTCAAGCAAGTGGACGTCGATTACTACACGGACGCCGTGCGCTACACGCAAGTCCGCGTGCTCGAAGCGGCCGAAACAGCCTCCGCGTCCGGGGCTTCCGCAAACTCGCATTCCCACGGCGATGTTCTGGTGCGTTCGCAAGTCGTGGGCTTCAAGAAAATAAAATTCTTCACGAATGAAAATATCGGCGACGGGAAGCTCGAGCTTCCAGAGAATGAAATGCACACGACCTCGTATTGGATCACCCTGGAGAGAGCGCTGCTCGAATCGCTTCCCTACAGCGTGAGCGCGCGCCAGAGCGGGATGTTCGGATTGCTGCACGCGCTTGCGTCCGTCGCTACACTGCTCTTGATGTGCGACGCCCGCGATCTAGGGACCGCCATCGGCGAGCGGCCACCTGTTCCGGATCTAGACGCCGCCTCGATTGAGGCGCAGCATGCTGCGCCCCTACAAAGCCCGGACCCTGGCGCGATGGAGGATTTCACGCCATCGCGCCGCAGAGACGCCTCCGCGACGAATGCAAAAGAATTCTTCGAGCCGAACCTCTATCTTTATGACGCTTATCCCGGCGGCATCGGCTTTTCCGGGCCGCTCTTTTGCGCGCATGATCTGCTCATGCAAAAGACTCGCGACCTGATCGCCGCATGTACTTGCGACCAGGGCTGCCCATCCTGCGTCGGACCCGCAGGCGAACTCGCCCCGCAGGCGAAAGAAGCCGCTCTCGCTATCCTCGACAGGTTGCGTGGCTAGATGTCAGCATCAGCCGACAAATTTTCTCGACTAGCCGCGCTTAAGCCCGCCCGCTTGGGCCCATCGCGTCCAGCGACTCTGCGCGCGCCGGATCAAGAAGATGCTCTCGCGCATCTTCTCGGCGCAGGCGTGGCGAAAAATCATTTCGGCGAGCACCTCGCCATCCGAAACTGGTTTCCCACGCCTGAATTTTCCGAACCATCCGCGATCGCTCTTGAACTTCTCTCCCGTACCGGCGACGCCGCTGTTTCCCGCCGAACGCGCGCTGCTCTCGAAGATCCCGCCAAGTGGCTTTTCCTCGATACGGAAACTACAGGCCTGGCCGGCGGCACGGGCACTTATCCATTCCTCGTGGGCATCGCGTGGTGGGACGCCTGCGGCCTCCAAGTCGAACAATTTTTCATGCGGGATTTTTCGGAAGAGCACTCGCTCCTTCATGAACTCGCCGCGCGTCTCGTGGACCGCCCCGTTCTCGTCACTTTCAACGGCAAATCCTTCGATTGGCCGCTGCTCGAAAATCGCTTCACCATGACGCGCGCCATCTCCACGCCAAGCCTCTCGGCTCATCTCGATCTTCTTCATCCCGCACGCGCGCTTTGGAAACTGCGTCTCGGCTCCGTGCGCCTCGTCGAGCTTGAACGCCACGTCCTCGATGCTCCGCGTCTCGGCTGGCATCGCGAGGACGACATCGCCTCCGCCTTCATTCCACAGTATTACTTCGACTACCTGCGCGGCGGCTCCTGCCATCCGATCGCGGGCATCGTTCGTCACAACCAAATGGACTTGCGCGGCCTCGCCGCTCTCTTCGGCAAAATCAATTCACTGCTCACTTCTGCGGATAAAGACCGCGAAGGAGTTGACAGTCTCGATCTCTTCGGCCTCTCGCGTTTCCTCGAGCGGCGCGGCGATTCCGAGCGCGCTCAAGCCGCTTGCTCGCAGGCACTCGACTTCGGCCTTCCCGCCGAATTCCGTCCGCGAGCCCGTCGCGAGCTTGCTCTTCTCGCGAAACGCCGAGGCGACCATGGCGCCGCAGCCGCGCTTTGGCTCGAACTCGTTGGCGATTCGCATGACGGGGTTTTGGCTTGTGAGCAGCTTGCTATCCATTATGAGCGCCGGGCAAAAGATCCTGCTCGCGCGACGGAATTTGCCCGCCTCGGCCTCGCCAAGCTTCAGCGCATGTGCAGCCACTCGCACGATCCTTACGCTGCTCTTCGCGCGTCGCGCCTTGCGGAAAAATTATCGAGTCGCATCCATCGACTGGAAGGTAAGGCAAAATCAGGACATCAGACGGCGACCCTATCCGTACTCAATCGATTGGTTAAATAAGCCGCCCCTTGCGATTGTTCCCGTGGCTTCATCTCATTGCCCAGTTTCAGCATTCAGTACTTGGACGGGATTCTTGCTTCTCCATGAAAACAATAGGGTTTAGCGCATCTGTTTTGGAATAGTGGGTATGGTATTGGGCGCTGCGGCCACGACAGGCCAGCCGATCAACCCATTGATGCCGTCAAACACAGCCCGGCTCGTGCCCTCCACCGAGAAACACTCCGTCGCCACGCACCGCAAGAACACTCCGCCGTCCGGCGCATCAATGGAAAAGAAACTGGGCTGAGCGGACGCATTCACGCGCACACCATACTTTTTCTGGAGAGCTTCCGAATACATTTCATAAAAGCTCCTCACCTGATCTCCGCTGTCCAGCCGCAAGCGCGCCACCAGGATTAGCCGTTTGCTTTGTTTCTGCTCATAAAGAACGTACCGGTCTCCGTCCCAAGCCGCGGCAAGCGGCGCAGCTCTCTCTTCATCCAGAAATTGCTTCAGAATTTCCTTCCAGCCAAACTCGCCCATGACATTCTCATCAATTTTCGTCCAGTCCGAGCCAAGCAGTTTCTCGAACGAAGGTATCGTGACGGAAGCGGGAATTTTCCCCGATTTGTAGAGAGCCGGATGCATGATCTGCTGCGTCGAAAGCGGCGGCTTGGCGAAAACCGCCGACACACCGCTCCACTGCGAAGTCCTCAGAATCGCCGCCGAAAAGGTCAACCCCCCCAAATACGGAAAGATAAGCGCATCCTTCAAGAACTGCGGCGCTGCCTGGAGTTTTGGCGTCTTGGACAAATCGCCGGCAAAAGCAGAAGGGTCGAAAGCCGGCAAATCCTCGACCGAACGCCCCGTTCCCTTCAAGAGGTAGTCAATCATGGCGGCCATGGCGCTGCCTTCCAGCACCGCCTCGCGTGCCAGCTCCGCGTCGTCGTTCGGCCGCGCCGCTTTAACCCACGTCTCGATCTGGAAATGCTGATCTTGCAACGCGTGGGTCAACTCATGAGCCATGACCATGCGCTGATCTTTCAGCGGAATCCAATCCGCGACGTAGAACTCCCGCGCTTTTGGGTCGTATAGGCCGGCGATCTGTTCCGTCAGCAAATCAATCATGAAGTGATCCAAATCAAATCCTTTGGGAATCAGGCCAAAAGCCTCGGCGCTCCGTTCCTCGCCGTAGCGTTCCGATGGGTTTTTCTCGTCATCCATTTCTCGGATGACGTAGGCGCGAATCTCATCCCGGGAGCGCAACGTCTTTTTCAGAGGAGTAAGCTGTTTCAGCCCGGTGATCTCGCTTACTTGCTGGAGAACTTCATCAGCGATTGCGGAAAACTCAGCATTATCCAGCTTCGGTTGAGCCGGCGCGGGAGGCGCCGTCGCAATTTGTTGTGCGCGAAGAACGCCTCCCCCAAGAAGCCATGCAGCGGTCAGCAAAAATGCCCAGAGAGAGTTAGCAGCCCTTTTGGTCGATAGCGGCATAATTGTTGCAGGATAACAGAAAATGATTGGAGGGAGCCGTGGGCGGAGGAACCGTGTGATGGCTGATAGGAACCGCTATCCTACCTCGGCGTCTTAAGCCTCTCCATCAGGGCGGCAGAATCCGGAGGCGTCTCAAGAAACGCCAACTGTGCGCGAGAAGCTAAGAGCAATGAAGATAGCCCGTGCCCCCACAAATCAAGCATGCATGCTATCACTGGAGGTGAGGTGAGAAATCCATCCGAAGAAATCCACAGGTCGCCGTTCTGAATCCTTAACAGAATGGTAATTCTGTTATACTCTGCTCCGTTGGCATCCAGCTCTCTCCCGAGGAAAACATGCTCCCCGGACTGCGTCTGCGGCAAGCCCGTGAACGACTTGGTTTAACATATCGGGAAGTCGAACGCGCCAGCTTTGAACTGGCAGCGCGTCGCGGCCGTCCCGAATTGATTCTTCACATTAGCCGTCTGGCGGATATCGAAAACCGCGGCGTAACCCCGGGTCTTCATAAACTGTATACGCTCGCGGTCGTCTACCATCTAAACCCTCTCGAAATCTTCCGGTGGTACGACGTCCCGATTGAGGATTGTTTCCCAGACGGCGGTGCGTTTCATGCGCCCCACACGCATCTTGCCGCCCCACCCATCTCTCTCAAGACTCCCCTTCGATTCGACCCGGCATTCGATCCAAAACGAACGGAATTGCTCTCGAGAATGGTCGAACAGTGGGGCAGCCTTGAGGGCGTGCTTACGAACGGCAATTCCCACCAGCGTTACGGCTATATCGGCTCATCGGACCGGCGCATGGTGCCCCTTCTTCGTCCGGGCAGCGTAGTTCTCGTGGACGTGAGCGTGCGCCGCATCGAAGACGACAATTGGGCCAATGAGTACGATCGGCCCATATATTTTGTCGAGGTGCATGACGGCTACAGATGCGGATGGTTTCATCAGGACGGCGCGCGTGTACTGATGCAGCCGCATCCACTTTCTCGCTGCATGCCGGAGGCTTGGCGCTTTCCGGAAGAAGCCGAAGTGGTGGGCCGCGTGGTGGGCGTGGTTACTCGACTGAATGAGCCGTGGAACCTTCTTCCTGGAGAATCTCCAGCAGCGCGCGGAGATTCGAGCAGAAAAGCTCCTTGAGGTAGTCAGGAGAGCGCTCCGGCATCAATACTCGGAAGACTTCCATCCGGCGCCAATGCGCCAGCGTCGCACGGAGTCCGCCGGGCATTCGCGCCAGACATTCCTTTAAGTCAGCTTCTTGACGCTCCAATGGAGCTTCCAAGACTCGCTCGAATATTTGCTCATGGCAAAGTTGCAGAGCCTGTTGCATCGCTTCGTCTGGATAGAGGGCCGCCAGTCCAGCATGCTCGTATCTTCCGCTTGAGAGATCGCGCAACGAAGCCATATACGTAAGCCTGCCGAATTCCCCTGGGATGCCTGCGAGGGTGGTCAGGGTGAAATCTTGAATAATCCGGCGGTTTTGCTGTAGTTGGGTAATCATTTTCATCCGCTGAGTCGTTCCGAAGACGGAACGTTTTATATCATTACCATCAGTACTTGCCACTGTCCTTCATGGTTGAGCCAGGAGGGGTTCATCCATGACAAAAAACATCCTGGTTCGCTTTGCATTGCTTGTATGCGCGATTTTGATCGTACTCCCTGTTAACGCCTCGGTCAAAAACTTATCCAGTAATCGCGCGCTTGCCGTTTCCGTCGCTACTCTAAGCGGTTCCCCGATACCAGCTCCGCGTCCCCCGGCTTTACTCATCCTCACTGCGAGTGGTTCACCTATTCCAGCTCCACGCCCACCGGGCTTCAGCTTCCTCGCTGCCAGCGGGTCGCCGATCCCCGCTCCGCGTCCCCCAGCTTTCCTCATCCTCACTGCGAGTGGTTCACCTATTCCAGCTCCACGCCCGCCGGGCTTCAGCTTCCTCGCTGCCAGCGGGTCGCCGATCCCCGCTCCGCGTCCCCCGGCTTTCCTCGTCCTCACTGCAAGCGGTTCACCTATTCCAGCTCCACGCCCGCCTGGGCAGATGGTATAAAGCAGTAGAATCTGCTTGCCGCCGCAACTCGGCTGACGAAAAGACAGCGAGTTGCGGCGGCCTATCTTTAAGTAATCCCTAATACTGCCTTGCCTCCCTCGATCCACTCAAAGAAGCGCGTCGATAGGACTTGACACGTCTGTGAGATTCTTGATCGAACGTCAGGAACTTACATCCTAGCAAAGTAAACTATTTCTACAATCGTGACGCACCCGCTGAACGGTTCCAGTACCAACTGTCTATAACTGTCAATGTAACTCGATTGTTTACTGGCATGTCAAGACATGCTAGGATTCGACAGTTATGAGCAGCTTGCCTTTGTACGTAAAATGCTTATGGGCTTGCAGTTTTCTCGTCCAAGTGTTCTTGCTCTATTTCCTATTCGCAAAAGGGAATCTTCGCAAGATACCCTATTTCACCGCGTACGTAGCACTTAATATTTGTCAAGCCGGTTTTGTCTTGTTTTTATATTCACCTTTGGGGCCCGAATCTCGCACCACTCTCGGGCTCGCTTGGGCTTCAGAAAGCCTTACCCTCCTCGCACAGGCCCTGGCCACTTTTGAAATTCTTGGAATCACCCTTAGACCCTACAAAGGCATCTGGGGCCTTGGATGGCGCGCCTTGACCCTGGTCTCATGTATCGTCGTTATTCTCGTGACACTGGCAACCTACAGCCACTGGGCCTATGCCCAATGGTTCGAACTCAACCGAGGCTATCATCTTACTTTTGCTTCAGCGGTCATCGCTTGTCTGCTGCTCGTCCGCTACTATTCCATTCCGGTCCCAGCCGCCTACAAGATGATCCTCGGAGGATTCTGTTTTTATTCCTGCACCGAAATTTTGATCAATACCATCCTTCAAGCGTTTCTTAGCCAGAGCTTTTACATCTATCAGCCAATCTGGCAATCGGCGAGAATGATTTCTTTTATCATCGTGCAAATCGTCTGGACTGCCGCTCTCCGGAAGCCCCTGCCGGTCGAGACCCGGCAAACGGCGTCGGCCTCGGATTCTCATTATCGGCAGATGTCTCCAGAGATCAATGAGCAGTTGGGCCAGCTCAATGAAAAACTTCTGCAACTCTGGAAATTGGAGGCGCGTCCGCATTGAGCTTCGCTCTCTTATTCCTAGCTAGTTTCGCAGCTATCCTCCTGATTCTGCTTGTCTGGGTTCTGCGTGATCCTCGGAGGCTCGCTAAACCTGATGCCACTCCGAGCTTCTCGGAGGAATCGGAGCGGCGACACGTCACCTACTTCCCGCAAGTGCGACAGGCCATGGCCGCGGAAGACTTCGCTTTTCTTTCCTCACAAGGATCTCGTGGGCTGAGCAGGATCGTACGAAGAGAGCGGCAAAGGATCGTATTGACCTATCTGTCCTGCCTGCGCGGCGATTTTTTGAGATTATGGCGCTTGGCGCGCGTCATAGCCTCGTTATCGCCGCAAGTGGGTATGGCGCAAGAATTTGCACGGTTGCGCCTGGGACTGGTCTTCTCTTTGCGCTACGAGGTTGTCCGCGTCAAATTCCTCCTCGGCTTCTCGCCGCTTCCGGAGCTTGGGTCTTTGAGTGAGGCTGTTAGTAAACTGGCTGTGCGGTTGGAAACAGCAATGAACGACCTTGGGGAACGTGCGGCCTTGGCAACAAAGCTGGCTTCATCTCTCGACGGGCGAAATCTGAACACTCCCTAGAGCTCCATCGACAGCGGCAAGCAGCTCGGCCGCCTTAAACGGCTTCTGCAGAATGCTATTGCCATTGCGGGGCAATTCGTCCGGCGGCCGTCCCACGGGAGTGATTGCACGCATCCAAACACAGCGCGTTGCCAGGCCAGGCTTGCGCGCAACGATCCAATCATGAAGGATGTTTCGCCCAGCCGTTCCTGAGAGATCCAGATCCGCCAAAATCAAATCGAATTCCTGCTTTTCGAGCAGCGCCATTGCATCCGCGGCGCTCTTGGCCGTCTCCACTTCATGCTCGCGTTCGCGCAAGATGGCTCGAACCTCTTCCAGCACGGATTCATCCTGATCGATTAAAAGGATGCGCCCCTCCCTTAGCTGCTCGAGGGCTTGGCCGGAGTCGGGAGCATTCGCTTGCTTCACCGGCTTTGAAGGCTGATAGGGCACCTCAATCGTAAACAATGCTCCTCGTGGAGGAACATTGCGCACCCGGATTGATCCTCCATGTTCCGTGACAATGCCATAGCAGATGCTGAGACCCAGTCCGGTACCCTTGCCGACCGGCTTGGTCGTGTAAAACGGATCGAAAACTCTGGACGCATCCTTTACGCCCGGGCCGCTGTCGGTAAACTCGATGAACAGCTTGTCCCCCTTCGCTCCCGTTTGCACCCAGAGATCTCCCTCGTTGGAATGCTCCAGCATGGCGTCCACGGCGTTGTTGACCATATTTAGGAACACCTGCTGCAATTGATGTGGATCGGCCGAAGTCAAAGGCAGGTCAGCGGCAAGTTCGAGGTGGACGCGGATGTGATTCATGCGCAAGTCGTAGTCACGCAGCGCGAGAGTTTCCTCCAAAATCAAATTGAGCTGCACCGGGACGCGCTCCGGTTTGTGCTGCCGCGCGAAGCTCAACAGGTTCTGAACGATGCGGTGCGTGCGCTGCGCCTGCTTGTAAAGCTTCTCCGAATATTCGATCCCTTGGGGCCCCATCTGTCCGCTCGAAGTGAGCAACTGGCTGTAGCCGAGAATTGCGGTGAGCGGATTGTTCAACTCGTGCGCCACGCCTGAAATCAATTGCCCCACGGCCGCCATCTTCTCGCTGTGCAATAGCTGTTCCTGCGTTCGCCGCAGGTTCTCGTAGGCCTGCCGGGCCTCTTCGTAAAGCGTTGTGCGTTCGATGGCGCTTGAGAGCTGGCTGCCGACCGCGATCAGCAAGTTAATATCGGCCGGCGAGAACTCCTTGGGTGTGCGGCTCCCCACCGTCAGCCCGCCGATAACCCGGTCCTTCGACCAGAGAACCACGATATACGCAGAGAGAAGTTCTTCCTTTCGCTGTGCCTCGCGAAATATGGCGGGCAGCGGCAATCCCTGCACGGAAAGAAATGTCGCGTGTACGGCTTTGATATGCTGGAGCAGCTCCGGCTTCACAATAACCGGAGGAAAATTCCTGGCAAACTCGGAGCGATGCCCCACCGCTGCCGCGCGCCGGATCTTTGTTCCCTCTTCATCGAAGAGGTACAGCGCGCATGCATCCAGACTGAACAGCTCGGCCATTTGCCGCAACGTCCGGTGCAGCGAATCGCCCAAGTCCATCGACTCCATCAGAGTTTGCCCAATGGAGTTCAATACCAAAAGTTCGCGGTTTCGCCGCCGGATCTCCTGCTCCGCGCGTTTCCTTTCGGTGATATCCAGTAAAAATCCCTGATACGCTGTGACATTTCCGGCTGCGTCTTTCACGGCAATGGAGGACTCCAGCACCGTGCGAATCTCGCCGTCGTTGCGCCTCATCTCGAACTCGAAATCCGCCACCGTGCCGTGCTCCTGGAGCAGCTTCTTGAGCCGTTCGCGATCTGCCGGATTGGCATACATCGAACCCGGAATATCGGCCCCCAGCAATTCCTCACGGTTCTCAAAACCAGTCATGCGCATCATCGCATCGTTGAAATCCAGGAATCGTCCTTGCGGAGTGGAAATAAACACGCCTTCCTGCACGCTCGAGACAAGCGTGCGGTATTTCTCCTCGGCGCGCTTTCTTTCGGTAATGTCCTTCAGGACGTGCACTGTTCCCAACAGGTTTCCCGCCGGATCGGTGAACGTGGAATTCGACGCCAGAAAATATCCCTGCAGCCACGGGTCCGGCACGTCGCCTTCCCCGGCAACGCCCTCGCAATATGGACACATCTCATAAGATAGATTCTTCCGCGAGAGCAAGTCCGTCACGCCGCGCCCCGCGAGCGCTTGCGAGTCCCTGCTCAGCAAATGCCCCAAGCGGACATTACACCGCAGAATTCGCCCTTGCCGGTCGTGAACCAATATCGGGTCGCCGATGGAATCAAACGTGTATGCCCACTGCTGCTGCACCGTCGCCACTTGCTCGAAGAGCCGCACATTTTGCAGGGTCAACCCAAGCAAATTGCTGATGTTGATCAGGTACGAAATCTCATCCGCCAGAAACTGCTCGCTTTGCGTCGAGCCTACCGCGATGATTCCGAGCGGCCCGTCTTTTCCCGGCAGCGCCATGGTGATGATATTGCCGATCCCGCTTTCCGCCATTCTTTGCCGCACTGCCGGATCCGGTTCGTCTTCCAACCTCAGGAACTCGCAGTCTTTGTGCAACACCTGCTGGGACCAAGTCGCCTTGGCCGCCAAACTTCCATATTTCTTCAGGTATTCCTGCCCGAAACCCACCGAAGCGTGCACCACAAGTTGCGCTTTGTCTCCCTCGCCCTCCAGTAGCCGCACAAGACCGTGAGTCGCTCCGAGGCTTTCCACCAGATGCGCCAGCACCCGGTCCAGCACTTCCTGTACGGACAACGTCTGCGTGCTGGCGGTCGTCAGCAGCGTTAGCCGCCGCAATTTCTCATTGAGCTCTACTGTTCGTGAGCGGGCCCCTTCCAGCACCACCACCACCATGGCAATGCCCAGGGCGACACCCAGCAAGTGGTCGAACGCCACCCGCAGCAAGAAATACGGTTGCTGCGTCCATAGATGCCGATCCATTCCGTGCAGGCCGCTCAGCAGAAATATGCCGCCCAGCAATCGTACCCCGTGCCCGACTTGCAACTTCGGCGATCTCCAAAGCACCATGCCTGCCCAAAAGCTTACCGCGCTCATCAGCATGGTTGTTCCCCATGGTACGTTTCCATAGGCAGGCGTAACGCTGTGCTGAAAAGAGTACACGCCGAATAACACGACTCCAGCCAGGGGCAGAATGGGCCATCCGCGCTTCCCCGGGCCCGTCGTAAATCGCACGACCGCGGCCGAGAACAACAACATTGCCGCCACTTTTCCCATCACCACGGCCAGCCACAACTCGGGAAGATTGCGGCTCAACATCGTTACTTCACTGAACGAGGCCGCAGTGAAGACAAGCCAGCCGGCTACCCACAATCGGAAATACCTGTTGATATGATCGCGCTGAAAAATCAGGAAGAGGACCAGCAGAACGATAAACGCTGTCGCTTCGAAGAAAGCGATTCCGAGCAGGCCCTGGTTTACCAACACGATGCGCCGCCTCCCGGCCTGAATTGCCGTCGCTGCGGTATAAATTTCCCGTGATCTCTTGCTATGGACGGCACAAAGCCTTCTCTCGAGCTTCCTCCGACGCTAGCACGCTGTTTTCTTAATGGGCAAGAGCACCACAGTACTGCTGTGCTGTCCCGTATAATGGCGATGGGGGCAAATACTCGTGGAGCTAGAACGGATACTGGTGGTCGACGACGAGGAGGCGATTCGAGAAGTTGTTTCCACCATGCTCGAATCGAAAGGTTATCGGTGCACAGCCGTCAGCAATGGCCGCGCTGCTCAGGAACAAGTTAAAAAATCCACGCCAGATCTCGTGCTGAGCGACATGATCATGCCCGAAATGGATGGCATTAAACTGCTCGATTGGCTCCGCGAATACGACCCGGAAGTCCCTGTGATCATGGTCACAGCTATCCACGACATTTCCACGGCCCTGGAAGCCATTCGCCGCGGCGCCTACGATTACATCCTCAAGCCCTTTGAGAAAGACCAGCTTTTCCTTGGCGTCGGCCGCGCGTTACAGCACCGCCGCCTCGTGGCGGAAAATCGCAGCTATCAGCTCAAGCTCGAACAACAGGTTGAGGAGCGTACCGCGCAGCTGAACCAATCGCTGGCACAGCTCGAACAATCCTATGACGACACCCTCGAAGCCCTCGGTAGCGCCCTCGACTTGAAGGACGCTGAAACCGAGGGGCATTGCCAGCGAGTCACGGCCTTCACTATCTCGATCGCCAAAGCCATGCCCGTTCCCAATCACTACCTGGCCATCCTCGCGCGGGCCGCTTTCCTCCATGACATCGGCAAGATGGCCATCCCGGATGGCATTCTTCGCAAGCCCGGCCCTCTCACCGACGACGAAAAGCAGATCATGCGCAAACATTGCCAAATCGGCTACGACATGCTCATTCGCATCCCGTTCCTTCGCGATGCAGCCGAAATCGTCCTGGCCCACCAGGAGTTCTATGACGGCACCGGCTACCCGCGCGGCCTCAAGGGCGATCAAATCCCACTCGGGGCCCGCATCTTCACGATCGCCGATTCGCTCGACGCCATGATTAGCGACCGCCCCTACCGCCGGGCCCTGCCCATGTCCCATGCCTGCCAGGAAATCCGCCGCTGCTCCAATACCCAGTTCGATCCCAAAGTCGTCGAAGTCTTCCTCACCATCCCCGAACAACACTGGATCGACCTTCGCGAACACCTCGGATCGCCCTTCCGGTTGGCCCACTTAAAAAATCTTTAGCGTCGGCTGGTCAGACCTAAAATAGCCGGTCGGCTGCTCTTGGGCTTACAGCCGCATCCCCACTCCGCTTCGCGTGGGAGAATGGCTGCGTCGGCGCGTGATTGCAGTTCCGAGAAAGAAGGGCATCCTAAAAAAAGAGAGGCCGCAATGGCGGCCTCTCGTGTTTGGCTATCCGGAGGCGTAGAGAACCATGGATTGCAGGTGATCTTGGATGGAGAGGGGCTTTGTTGCCGAGGAATTTCGCGCGACGAAGCCACTTTTATTTTGCGAGCCCAACGCGGAGGCCCACTGGTCGGCCCGCAACAGGGAGATGGCTTGGAGCATTACAACGAGGGGACGAGGGCGTTGCGGTCGCAAATGCTGCCACAGCGCAGACACGGCTATGGGCTATGCGTGACATGGCTGTTTTCTAGCGCCAGCAGCAGGAGGCCGTACACGAAAACGAAGAACGCGGCGGTATGGCGCACCGCAGGGTCGCTGCGGACCTGCAGCTGCGGCACCGCCCGGAAGTGCCGCCCCGCGCGACAAGTCCCCTTTCAAGAAAGGACAAAAGCGCCCCTCCGAACCATCCATGGCGGACATCTCAATATGGCAGAAAACCGGACATTTCTACTTTGCGTTGACATCCTGAATCCGAATTCCGGCCAAACCCACCTCTTACTGACCCGCCAAAAAGCTGAAGCTCGAACCCTTACTTGGTTCAGAAAGCTAGAAGATGCGGAATGTCCAACCGAAGGGATATTGACTGCCGCTTTACTGTGCGCGAAAATCTCTGCAACTAGGGTCGAGATCGCAATTGACCGGCAGTGAGCAACAGGTTTGAATGATTGGCATATGTGCGACACTAAAAAACATGAGACTAAATTCATCAGTTGCTTTTAGCCAGTTCACTCTTCTGTCGGCTTGCTTTTTCTGCGCTTCACTGCTACTGCCGCCAACAGACTGCTTCGGCCAAACACCCCAGGCTGGTCCGCAACCATCTCTTGGAGGCAGGCTTGGCCAAGGCACTTTTGTGAGTCCGGATTTCGTTCTTAACCTGGACGTGCAAATCCACGGCCCTGACGGGATGCCTTTGAAAGCCCTAACGGTGGTGACCCTCTTCTCTCAAGCGGGATTACCTATCTCGACTGCTACAACCAAAGGCACTACCGCTCTCTTTACGCAATTAGCGCCCGGGTCCTATTATGTTGAGGTCGAGGCTCCAGGTTATTGGAAAGCACGTGAGGATGCCCTCATCCAAGGCACGATGGCAGAAAGCGTCGTCTCGGTGGCACTAGCCCCGGTCGTCGCAGGTAGATCTGCTCCCCCTATCTATTCCGTCGCTCCTCTTCTCGCCCCCGACGTACAAAAAGAACTGAAGAAAGGCGTCCAAGCTCTAGAGTCCGGCAACCTAACCGCAGCGCAAAAGTCTCTCAGATTCGTGTCCAAAAAAGCCCCAAACCACCCTGTCGTTCTGTACGTGCTTGGCATGCTCGCCGAGGAAAAGGGGAATATCTCTGACGCACAAGGGCTGTGGAAGAGGGCCATTGGCATCCAGCCCAACTATCTGCTCGCGGTCTACGCCTTGGGACAATCCTATTTGCGGGAGGAGAGTTACTCTGAAGCCGCTGAGATGGGACAGAAGTCCCTTGAGGTGGACCCAAACTCTTGGCAAGGCCATATCCTGCTGGCCTCGGTCGCGTTCCGGCAGGGAAACTATGCAGATGCGGTTTCGCACGGCGAGCGGGCCTTGGAAATTGGCAAACAAAAAGCAGGGAGTATCGCCATCGTGCTGTCACAGGCGCTTGCTGTTCAAGGCCGCGTGGGCGAGGCTGCTATTGTGTTAAATCAGTATCTTGCAACGAATCCGGATGGTGCTAATGCCGAGAAAGCCAGAACCATCCTGGCCCGCGTGCAGAGCAAGGCCGACCGTTTCGTGATCGAAAGTTCCGCCGCTGAAGAGACTCCGGTCAATATAGCGCCGTCCGACGCTTCTCCCCTCGTTGAAGACTGGGTTCCCGCGAACATTGATGAGAGCGTCCCCCCCGTGGAGCCCGGAGCTGCGTGCGATCTGAACGACGTGCTGGCCAAAGCGGGTGCCCAACTCGAACGTTTGCCGCAAACTCTCGATCGCTTTTCCGCTACGGAAACCATTGAAAACCAGGAAGTTAATGCGGATGGTCTAGCCTCAAAATCCCAGAGTATATCCTTCGCCTATGTTGTTTCTATTCACGAAACTCGCCATGGAGCTTTAGACGTTGAGGAATATCGCAACGGCAAGGACGATGATTCCATCTTCCCAGACCACTTTGCGACTCACGGGCTGCCATCGCAAGTATTTGTCTTCCATCCCTATTACCAGGGCGATTTCGACATGAAATGTGAGGGCCTCGCTCGGCACGGCACAGGCTTCGCTTGGCAAGTTCGGTTCGA
The DNA here is from genome assembly GCA_963718945.1 of uncultured Acidobacteriota bacterium. Classification (GTDB taxonomy): domain Bacteria; phylum Acidobacteriota; class Terriglobia; order Acidiferrales; family UBA7541; genus Acidiferrum. The sequence goes on from CAVRAJ010000014.1 coordinate 90,357, forward strand.
GCAGAAGAAAGACACCCCCAGCCGCATGCAAGTCCACTATTTGAACGGGCGGAGATATCCTGTTGCCCTAAAGGGACGCGCTTGGATCGACGCTTCAAATTATCAGGTTATCCGTCTGGAGTCGGATCTACGCGAACAAATCAAGGCAGCTGCGCTCTACGCGCAGCACACAGACATCGACTATGGCCCAGTGCACTTCCGCAAAGACAATATAGATCTGTGGCTGCCTGTCCAAGCAGACTTCTACTTTCAAACCGGTGGACATCGGATACACCGGCGGCACGATTTTCATGATTACATGCTATTTGCGGTCGATGACCAGCAGAATATCGGCAAGCCTAAAACTTCCGAGCAGCCGAATTAAGACTCGCGTGAGTGATGCGAACTTAGGAACCGATATGGACTTAAGGTCTTAGAAGCAATCCCTAACGGACATTCGCACCGCTGTTTAGCGACTGAACGACTGGTCTTCGATAGTCTTCGATGTACTGACCTTGCGCCGTCCAACGAAATGAACCTCACAACTTATTTTTCCGACTGCTGCTCTTAAGCGCAAAAGGAAAGAGCCGGCCTGAGATACGGGCCGGCCCTTTTTGAAACGCCCGGCGCCTTGAATTAGAAGTTGAAGCTCGCGCTCAATTGCGTGATGCGTGCCGGGATGCGTGTTGTTGTAATTTGTCCGAACAGAGAGCTTGCCACATTGCCTGATGGATTGCTGAACTGCGCATGGTTGAATGCATTAAACAGATCAACGCGAAGTTGAAGAGTATACCGCTCCGTGATCAGGGTGTCCTTGTAAAAAGAAATGTCAGTGTCGTCGATTCCCGGCCCATGGAAGAGATTACGTCCCGCATTGCCAAGTCCCCAACCGCAATTGGCAAGGAGCTCCGTAGGAGCACTGCATCCTTCCCGAGCAAAACTGGACGGATCGAAGAAGAAATTACCCTTGCGGTTAACCCCAGTCGACCCTAGCAGTGTCTGGACTGTGCGCGGTGCCTCTAGTTTTATCGGACCAACGATATTCGGCCGGTCCCAGCATCCGTAAAACGTGAAACTCGGAGAGCACTGCAGGGTCCGGGCATCAGATTCGCTTAGCGCCACTGGGAATCCGCCTTGAAACGAAGTTATACCAGCGAGCGTCCATCCCTTCGTTAGCTTGCTGGGCAGGTGATGGAAGCCCCAGTCCGGTATCTGGTACAGGTACTGTACGACCAAACGTTGGCGTGCGTCGAACGACGAGTTGCCATAGGTCGCGCCGAAGTTTCCGGGGATTACGGACCCTTGAGCATTTTCAAAGCTTGAGGCGTTATCGAGAGAGTGCGCATAGGTGTACGCTGCTCTCAGATTCAAGCCATGAGAAAGTGACTTTTCAACTGTCGCCTGGAACGAGTTGTAGCTCGAGTGTAGGCAAGTGCATTGCAACCCGACGGACGCGAATGTAGAAGCAGGGGCCTCTGAAAAGGCCGAGATCGCCGGATTAGTCAGCGCGTAGAATGGCTCTAGCGTCCTGTTCACCGTGCATGGACCAAGCCCAAAGGGTCCCGTCAACGATGCCAAGCAGGCGGCCTCATTGTAGGGAACCTGTTCTACGACACCTTCGAGCCGCTTGCCGGCAGATCCCACATAGCTGAATGTGCCTAGAATTGTCGGCGTGAACTGGTATTGTACCGTCAATTGCCTGTTCATAACATAGGGGGTGTTGAACCTATGATCCACTACGTTTATTCCCATCGGTTCGAAGAACGAGAAGTCGACGGAGGACCCCGCCGCTGGAGCTACGAATGGATACTTGTTCGTCAGAGTAGCAGTTCCACCGGTTCCGACAGGCCGTCCCGCAATATCGGTGAATGGAGCCGCGAAGCTCGGCGAGCCGCCGTTATCACCAATTCCAGCGTCTATCAACGCGAAGGGGGGAGCCAGCAAGTTTTGAAGGGTGAGTTCTTCTTCGGAGTTGTCATAGTACATTCCAAAGCCGGCTCGAATCGTCAGCTTGGATATCGGGTGCCACGCAATTCCCAGTCTCGGTGCAAAATTATTGAGGTGCGTAGAGTATCCCGAAGCGCTCACGCCTTGGTCGCCGGGAAACAAAAGCCCTGTCGGCGCCGTTGGGAAAACCGTGGACTGCTGACCTACGTTGAATGAATTAATCGCCAGCCCATTGTTAAAATGATCCGTCAGTGGTGTATCGACCTGCCATCCAATTCCATACGTGAAAGTTAGATTGGGCTTGATCTTCCATTGATCCTGAATAAACGAGTAAAACTCCCACGATCGAGCATCGATGAAATTCCCGCTCGACTGATTATACCCGTCCGGAATCCCCAATAGGAAATCAGCGGCAGTATCGCCAGTCGTGAAGCTGCCGTTTCCCGCGAAACTAAACGAGCCATTATTTAGGAAGTTAAAGGGATTTGAAACATGCCCACGCCGGAAGTCAATCCCCCATTTAAATGCATGCTTCCCGGTAACATAGGAAATGCTGTCGATCAGTTCTCCTGTATCGTCAATGCGCGGTTGTGGACCGTTTGTCGAGAAACCAAGCGAAAAGTAACTCGTGACGCCGACAAACGGAACGCTCTGGCCCGTCGTGTTCTGGGGATTTATCCCCGTGAAACCAAGGCTCGATGGCGCAACTGGATTAGTCGGCTGAACAGCATTGAAATTGAAGCGGTTATAGCCGAACCGGATTTCGTTTACCCATTGCTGGTTGAAAACGTGAGTTTCGTTCACCGTATATTGATAAATCTTCGACGTGTCTGTTTCTGGAGTTCCGGGCAACGTCGCGCCCGTGAAGGGCAGAGTCGCGGTAGTTGCGCTCTTGGTCCAGAAGAGATAGAAACCTATTGTGTCCTTGGAACTCACGTTGAAATCCAGCTTTCCAATGTACTGGTCAGGCGAGGTCAGCGTGTTGTTGGAAAACTCAAAGAAATTGTTCGGTGCGTTCGAGTGGGGAACAAAATTGGTCAACAGTTTAGCTGAGATCGGATTAATGTCCTGAGTTGGTATCACGCCAGTGCTAAACAGGGTGCTGTATGTAGTTCCCGCCGGACACTGGGCTCCTCCAACAGGGCAAGGAGACGCGGCGTCGCCGAAGAGCGGAAAGGGAGACGCGCCCGTTGAGGCTGATAGCGTGTCATTTGATCCACTAAGATCACCGTTTCGCTGTGCGTCGCTGAATACCGGCGTATTGTCCGCAACGCCGGAAAATGCCCTTGTGCCTTGATAAGCAAAGAAGAAGAAGAGCTTGTTCTTTATAATTGGTCCGCCCACACTGCCGCCAAACTGGTTCTGGTGGAAAGGGGGCACTGTCGTACTGAAAAAATTCTTCGCGTTCATAAAGGTGTCGCGGTAAAACTCGAAAGCACTGCCATGCAATACGTTGCTTCCGGATTTCGTCGTCACCATAAGCGTGGCTCCGGAGTTCCGGCCATACTCCGGATTAAGCGTGCTATCCACCACCTTAACTTCCGCGATCGCGTCCGGGTTTATCGCGTTAGCGATGGGCGTGTTCAACGGCAAATCGTTGGAATCTGTTCCATTTACAAGGTAATTGTTCGACTGTGTGCGGCTTCCATTTGTAGAGAAATTGGTGCTGAATCTGTCGGATGACGCTACTACGCCAGGCAACGACGTTTGCAGGTTGATCCAGGCGCGGTTCAGCAGGGGAAAGTCCTTCAAGTCTGCTCCCGCCAGATCGCCGCCGAGCTGCATTGTCGTTGTATCCGCCTGCAATTTTTCTGCGACTACCTCAATCGTTGCGGACATCTCGCCCACTTCCAGTGTCGCGGTAAACGCATAAGTTGCTGTTGCTTCCACCTTTATTGCTGTCTGCCTGAAGGTCCGAAATCCGTCTTTCGTCACAGTAACCGAGTATGTGCCGGGAGCAAGATCCGGAGCGTCAAAAGACCCCACATCGCTGCTGGTCAGGGTCCGCTCATAACTCGTGTCGCTATTGACGATCTTTATGGTAGCTGCAGAAACTGCTGCACCCTGGGCATCGACTACAATGCCACGTATGCGGCCGTTGGCATCAGCATACGTGCTCTGCGCCAAGAGACCAGCTAACCCCAACACCACCGCAGTTGACAGAAGAAAAGACAAAACACACTTTGCCGTAAGGACACGCCGCTTATTCATTACATTCCCCCACAATAGTCTTTGTCATGCTCAACGGTCGAGATCCACCACAAGACTTGCCATTATTAGGCACGGCGCTCTCCAATCTTTGCTTTACATTAAATCCCCATGAACTTTAGCTAACTCTTTTAGTTCCATCATTGTACTAGTACTTTTTGAAAATGCTTTGTTCAGAGACCTTCCATTTTATGTAGGTACGAGTCACTTCTCTCCGCTAAAGTGAATCTAGTACATATCAGGCTTAGTACTTTATGGGAGGTCGTGCCCCTCAGACACCTGGCTTGCCTGACATTCAGCGAGTCCATTCACACAGGTCGCCTGAACCCACCTAGTCATTTCATTCGAGCGGTCGGAACAATATTCCCTAAGGCACTTTGAATTAATGCTCTACCTAAGAATTGAAATATCGGACTGTGGTTGGGAGGTCATGTCCAGAGAGACTAACGAACATCGTGCGAGGTCAGAAGAGGGAAAGCAGTTGCCTCAGCCCATCTGAGAACTGATTTTCAGGCAAGATCAGACTGACCACCACGATTCCTTCGCTCGGAAATTCATAAAAGTGGCCAGGATGAGCATACGCTCCCTTGGTAGCAAGCAGTTCGAGCGCAAGCTCTTCGTCGGAGCACGTCGCTGGCACTCGGATCACGGCGCTCCAGCCGCCCTCCACTTCCAGCCGGCTGCAGGATGGCTGTCCCGCTAATTGCTTGTCCAATTCGGAGAGATTTTCGCGCACCCGAGCCAGCAATTGCTTCTGAAACGTGTGACGCTGCCCCATCAGAGTCGGCAGCGCCCACTGAATCGGTGCGTTCATCGAGAGATAGGTGTCGGCGATCACTTCCAGGCGCGCCAGTGCTTCCGATTTGCGCGGTTCCGGTCCTCTTATGACCAGCCAGGCCGCTTTCATTTGCGGAAGTCCAGAAATCTTCGATAGACCGCTCGTGGTGAACGTCAGTACTCCGCAATTTGCGGCGAACGTGGCCAGATGTCTTTCTTTCAGAGAGTAATCCAAAAAAACCTCATCGGCAATAATGGCCACCTCGCGCGCGGCACAGATCTCGTTCAACTTGCGCATTTCCGCCGGCTTGCAAAAATGCCCCGTTGGATTGTTGGGGTGGACCACGATCACTCCTCGCGTTCGCGGTGTGATCGCCTGCTCTAGCGCGTGAAAATCAATCTGCCACCCGTGATCGTAGAGCAGCGGATAGCGGACTAGTGTCACATCTTGGATATCCGCGAGGAACTCAAACAGCGGATAACTCGGCGACGGGATAAGCACCTCGTCGCCCGGATCGCACAAGAGCCGAAACGCGAAAGAGTACGCTTCGCTTGTGCTCGTTGTCAGAAAAATATCGTCAATCGAAATGGCCGCGTCGTGCGCCGCGTAGTACTGCGCCACCGCGCTTCGCGCCACTGCGAGGCCGCGCGGATTCGGGTCATATTTCAGCGCCGCGGGATTTCCCAGCGCGTTTAGAACAGCGTCTTCATCATGCTGAAATCCGCACTCCGTCGGATTCGAAACGGTCAAGTCGACCAGCGGCTTGCCCGCCGCGCGGTGCGCCGCGAGTGCCGCGCTCAAGCGGTTCGTTTCGAGATTCCAATTTGTCCGTTTCGCAAACATTCGTTTCGCGGCGTCAGGAGGAAGGGCTATTTCGAGGCCCGTCGCGGTGATCAGCAAGAGTGACGAATTCGGCGACGGCTTCCGCGACTCGAGTGATTTGCTCGGGACGAAGTTCCGGATACATCGGCAACGAAATCACTTCCTTCGCAGCGTGCTCCGCGTGGGGAAAATCCCCGGCTTTGTGGCCGAGCGAGGAGTAAAGCGGCTGCAGGTGGAGCGGCACCGGATAGTAAATCGCGCTGCCAATATTTCGCGATCTAAGAGCTTGCTGTAGCGCGTCGCGCTGCTCCACACGAATCGTATACTGATGAAAGACATGTTCGTAATTTTCCGGAATGAGCGGCGGCGCAATTCCCGGAATTCCCAGGAGCAATCTTGAATACGCCGCCGCATGCGCCCGACGCGCATGCTGCCACTCCGGCAAGTGCCGCAACTTTACCCGAAGAATCGCAGCTTGAATTTCATCGAGCCGGCTGTTCCATCCCGCTTCGTTGCTCACGTACTTCTCGGATTGCCCATGATTGCGCAGCGTTCGCAGCCGCGCCGCAAGCTCGCTCGAATTCGTGACGATCATTCCAGCGTCGCCGCAGGCCCCCAGATTTTTCGTCGGGTAAAAACTCATGCATGCAGCATCGCTCATCGAGCCGGTCCGGCGTCCCTTATAGCTCGCGCCGATGGATTGCGCGTTGTCCTCAATCACTCGCAAGCTGTTCTCGCGTGCGAAATTCAGAATCGGGTCCATGTCGGCTGAGAGTCCGTACAAATGCACCGCGATGATCGCTTTCGTTTTCCGCGTTACGCGCCGCGCCAGATCCGAAGGATCGACGTTATAGGTGTCTGGACGAATGTCGGCGAAAACGGGCTTTGCGCCAATGGCGTTGACGGCGCTGGCGGTGGCGACAAAGGTGAAGGGCGGTATGATGACTTCGTCGCCGGCATGAACGTCGCACGCGCGCAACGCGAGCATCAGAGCGTCGGTTCCGGAGGCCACGCCGACTCCGTGAGCGGTGCCGCAGAGTTGAGCGATCTCTGTTTCGAGCGCGGCGCCTTCGCTGCCCAAAATAAATTGTTGCGATGCCAGGACCGTTTCTATCGCCGTGCGAATTTCCTGGCCGATGGCGGCATGCTGCGCCGCAAGATCAAGTTGCGGTACTGCTGCCAACGAGGGTGTGGTTTGGGTCTGCCCGCTCATCGATCCGAACCGTCCATTCATTTGCCGAAATAAAGAAGGGCGAACAAGAAAATCCAAAGCCCATCCATGAAGTGCCAATAGTAAGACGTAATCTCCGCCGCAGCGGAACGCGATACTTTCGCTCTTTCAAATTTGCGGAAGCACACATACAGCAGCGCGCAAATTCCTCCGAAAAGATGCAAGCCGTGCAGCCCCGTAAAAATATAGAAAAAACTACTAGCCTGATTCGTGGCCACGTAGAAACCCGCTAATACCAACTGACGCCATGCGACGAGTTGGCCGATCAGAAAGGTCACGCCGAGAGCCGTGGCCGCAAGCCACAGTTTGCGAAACTGTTGGACATCCCCGTGCCCGAGACGCCTTCGGGCCATTTCCATGACCAGACTGCTCGAAAGAAGGACCGCGGTGTTGAACCAAATGATGGATGGCAGATGCAGCGGCACCCACTCCGCATTGGTAGCCCGAAGAAAAATGAAGGCGCTGGCCATGGCCATGAAAAACATGACGATGGAAATCATGCCGAGAACGATTGCCGTGGCGTAGCGGCGCGAGGGAGGCACATCCGGCCCTCGTCGATTACCAGCGTCGCCGCCGTCGTCCCCACCCGCGGGCGGAGTTTTGCCTCCTCCGCCACCACCACCGATATCCTCGATGATGAGCTCAATATCTTCGACGATGCTTGTGCCCGGCATGAACCCTTTCCTAATTTTCGTTTGCGCCGGCCGTGTTAGCCAGCTTCCTACGTGCCGCAAGCTCAGAAGTAGCAGAAGGGATATTTTGCGAGACGAAATCGTCCGCGCTTGCTTGAGCGCGGAACTCGTACGCACCGCGATAGATCACTGGCTCGCTTGCACCAAAGTTGGCAGGCGGTGGAGGCGATGGAACACTCCACTCGAGAGTTGTGGCTCGCCAGGGATTACGGTCTTCGGTTTTTTCGCCGCGCCACAATGTCCAGACAAAATTGAAAAGAAAGAGAGCCTGCGCAGCGACCGTGAGAATGGCGGCGGCAGTGATAAACGCGCGAAGCGGCGCACCCGGAGATGCGCTAAATGATGTGGCAATCGGTGCGTTTGCCGCCAGACCGCCACTGAGTGCGCGCAAGCGAGCCATCAGGCCGAGCCAGTGCATGGGCATGAAGACGCAATAGACTCCGGCAAAGGTAAGCCAGAAATGGAGTCTGCCGAGCGTTTCGTTCAGGCGGCGCGCAAATATTTTTGGGAACCAGAAAAAAAGCGCGCCGAGAATCGCGAACGTGGCAGCGACGCCCATCACCAAATGGAAGTGACCGGTGACGAAATCGTCGCCGACTGAAGCGGCCGCGAGATCATTGCGCGCAAGGAAAAGCCCAGAAACGCCGCCCGACAGAAAGAGAGAAACGAATCCAAGCGCAAAAAGCATCGCGGTATTGAGCCGGATCGTGGCGTTCCAGAGAGTGCCGAGCCAACTGAGGATAAGAACACAGGCGGGCAAGCCGAGGGAGGAAGCCAGCAGAGAAAAAACAAGGGGAGACCAGGGATTCAATCCGCTCGAAAACATGTGTTGACCCCAGATGCAAAAACCGAAGACGCCGACGCCGCAAAGTGCGAGAACCGCGGCGCGCTCCGCCCAGACGGGCTTGCGCGAGAAGGTGGATAGCAGATGCGAGACGATTCCGAAACACGGGAGAATAGCGACATAAACTTCCGCTTGCGCGAAAAACCAGAAGAGGCGCTGCCAAAGCGAAAGCAACGTGGATTGCGCGACGGCGGCCGGCTGTTGAGCGAGAAAGGTTAGCGGCGAGAAAAAATGCGAAGCGAGGAGGCGATCCGAAAGAAGAAGAACGCAAGCGGCGAGCAAAATGCTGAAAATCAACATGCCGAGGATCGCGTTGACAAACCAGGCCCAAACAGTGAGGGGCATGCGGGGCAAGGTCATGCCTTTGGCGCGATAGTCGATTGTCGTGACGGTGAAATTGATCGAGGTAAGCAGCTCCGCGAGGCAGAAAAGAGCGACGCCGGTTGTCCAAAGCGTGAGGCCTGCACCTGGACGAATAAAAAAGGCGGCGATGATGCCGGCGAGCGAGGCCACCGTGGTCCAAAACGAAAACAGATTCAATACCGGGAAGGCCATCTCGCGCGCGCCAATTTGGAGAGGCAGGAAATAATTGCCGAAGCCAGCTTGGGGCGCGGTGGTGAGCACAAGGAAGACCATTAATGAGCCGTGAAGCATAGTGAGAGCGGCGTAGCGCTCCGGAATGCCTCCGAATCCGGAGAGAAATGGAATTTGCGCCGCGGGCCAAAGGAGGTGAATGCGCATGAGCAAAGAGAGAAGCATTCCGAGAAGAACGCTGCCAAGGGCAAGCCAGAGGTAGCGCAGACCGATCACTTTGTGATCGGTGTTGAAGATGGTGCGGCCGAGAAAACCGGGAACGGGAGCTTCCGGGGTCATGTCGCCACTGTCGTAGGAGACCATTCCGAGTGTCACTATACGCCTGCTGGGTTGAGGCTGGAAGCGGCACGGAGAGACGGCGTGTGGCCAGTTTTGGTCCGTAACTGATCACTCGTGACCCGGGACTGGTGGAAGAGGAAGACTGATCGCGGGTGTTGCCTTGTGCTTGCTTTGATTTGGAAGAGAGCGGTGCAGTACCTGAGGCAAGCTTGGATGAGAAATTGGAGGGGAGTCATCACTCATTGGAGTGAGGATGCGAAACAAGACCCACTTATGGGAAAGAGAATCTGCACGTCCCATGCAGGAGTTGACGCGGAATTGAAGGACACTCGATCTTGTGGACGAGCACGGAGGCGAGAACGCGGAATCAGGCTTTGTTGGCTCTTTCTCGGATGCCTTCGTTGCGGAGGCGGTCGCATTCGGAATTGAGTGATTTCGCCAGCCATGCGTCGGCGTCCTGGTCCGGCCGGTAGGAGTGGGCGTGTTCAGCGACACGTTGCATAACCACAGGCTCGGCTTTCGCGGAGACGGGGCCCGTCGCGAAAAAACGGGCGATGGCTGCGCGAATCGAGTCAGCGTTGTTACCGCAGAGCGCCGCAGTGGCAGGAGCGTCGTTCTTGTCCGCAGCGAGGCGCAACAGGGCTTCGCGGTTCGACATTGTGGCAGCCTGTTTGGCTGTCAGGATGAACCACTCCTCGAGAGCGGACGCCGCGCGGAAGGTTTTGGAGTTTATCTTCCAAGGAATCGAGGCCCAAAAGACGGTCACACTGTTTGTCTGGCTGTCAACGCAGATGCGGTCTTCCGCATTCGCAGTGGTTTTCTTCAACCACAATACCGTTCCGTCGTCCGTTTCTTCCGCGTCCACAAAGCCATTTTTCCGGGCGACATCTTGAAATGCCTTGAGTTTTTCCATGGTGTCCTCAGTCTACGCTGATACCGGCGGACCACCGGTCATATGTTAGGACAATTTTTGACGCACTGGTGCGAGGAGGGAGAATTTTATTAAGAGTGTACCGTTTTGGGATTCTTGCGAGTGGACTTCGCGTGGAGCGGAACAGGAAGGAGTCGTTTCGGCTAGGCGGCGGATTTCAGCTCTGATGAGGACTCGGAGAGTTTGGCGAGCGGTCAGTTTGAGAGCGGATAGCCGGCGATGCGTTCGAGAATGGCGATGGGGGAGCGCTGCGGCTCGACCATGGCTGCGCGAGAGATGATAAAGGTTTGCTCGAGGGCATATTGGCCTTCGAGGACGGCGTGGCTGACGCTGTCGGTAAAAACTATCCAAGTGGAATTGGGAGGGAATTCCCAGCGTTGTTTGGGGCAGGTTTCGCGGAAGTCTGCATCTTCTTTCATGGCGTTGTGGCAACGGTGCATGAAATCGTCGTATGGCGAACGGTGTGAACCGGGAAGATGCAAGGCGCCGGCCAGTTTACGCAAACCGCGAGCAAGTGGATTGGCACCAAGTGGGCGGGGCAAGCCGATGCTCTGGGCAAATTGCGGACCGATAGCTTCAAAAGTTTGCGACGTGTTCCAGACGCGGCTCTGGCTGGGATTGATGTTGCTGAAGAAGCGGAGAATGCGGTCACCGTTTGTGGGGCGGGTGGGGAAAGAGTCGAAATGCGGGAGATCGTTGCGAGCGTGGAGACGCGCGGGGCGGCCACGCTCTTCGAGAGGGCGGAAGCTGGCGAAATCGAGCTTCCATTTTCCGGCGTAAGGCGTGAGGAGTTCGGAGAGGAATTTTGCGGCGCTTTGCGAATAATTTTTTAGGATGAGACGAAGATGAGCGGCTTCGAGACTTTCGGACTTGGCAAGGCCGGTGATGCGGTCTTCCGAAGGGCGATAGGCGATATTTTTGTGCAGAGCGGAAGACGTTTGGGTGCGGCCGAGGAGAAAATCGCGATCGTCCGGTGCGATGGCAAAGGGCGGATTAGGGAAAAAGAGGATGTTGCCGGATTCAAGTTGGGCGCAATGCCAGCGTCCGCGAGAAGTGAGATCGGCTGGCGAACTGGGCGAGCTGCTGTTTTCTTCGGGCAGCGAGACGATCTGGCTCATCCCTAAAGTCTGCCTTGGCGCGTGAATGGAAGAAGGATCAGACATGACAAAAGTCTCCCACGAGTGCGAGGAAGAAAGCCAGTGGCGGTTGAGAATCCGTGGAAGCTCCCGCGTTTAAGGGTGGTCGGACCGGTAGACTACGCCGCCTTTCATCACGAAGCTGACTTTTTGGACGGCCGTGATGTCGGTGAGCGGATTGCCTGGGACGGCGATGATGTCGGCAAGATAGCCGGGTTTGAGCGCGCCAATTTGATCTTGCCAGCCGAGTAGTTTTGCGCCATTGAGCATATCCGCTTGCAGCGCGGCGAGCGGGCTCATCCCGTATTGGACCATGAGGATGAGTTCCCGAGCTTGCGTGCCATGAGGAAATGGACCGACATCGGAACCGACAGCCATAGGGACGCCTGCAGCGCATTGTTTTCGAAATTGCTCGGCGTGAAAATCCTGCATGCGGTGTTCGCGTTCGGCGGCCGCGGGAGAGGCGGCGTGCTCGGCAAAATATTCGGCGATCGCGAAAGTTGGAACCGCGAAGATTTGTTTTTCGCGCATGAGGCGCATGGTTTCGTCGCCAAGGTAGTAAGCGTGATCGATGGAGACGACGCCCGCCTGCGCAGCATAGAGAGTGCCTGGTTCGCCCGTGTCATGAACCGCAATGCGCCTGCCGGTGCGGGCAGCTTCTTCGACAGCGGCGCGGAGCTCGGCTTCGGTGTACTGAAAGGGAGTGAAAAAACGGCCCTCGCGCAGCGAATCGGGGCCCGTTTCGTAAACTTTGATGAAATCGGCTCCTTCCTTTACCTCCTGGCGGATTGCGGTGACGAGTTCAACGGCATTGTTGGCGTAGGTGGCGTTTGAAAGGACGTGCTGGGCGGGATTGAAATGGTTGGCGTCTTCATGGCCTCCGAGAATGTCAATGGCATTGCCGCTGATGCGCAGGCGAGGTCCGGGAATTTCGCCGTGATTAATTGCGTTGCGGACGGCGGTGTCGGCTGAGCCCGCGCCTTCGGTGCCCATGTCGCGCTCCGCGGTGAAGCCGGCCATCAAGTCATCTCGTGCTGCCAGAGTTGCGGTGATGGTGCGCTGGGGGACGGATTCTTCGACGGTCTGCAAATCTTCGGCGCCAGGATGGAGAAAGAGATGGACGTGGGCATCAATGAGGCCCGGCAAGAGAGTTGTGTCGCCGAGATCGATGACTTCGGCTCCTTGCGCATGTTTGACGGCCGAACCAACTTCTGCGATGCGATCGTCTTGGACCAGGATTTCACCGGGAGCCATTATTTTGCCGGTTTCGATATCGAGAAGGCGCGCAGCGTGCAGAACAATGACGTGTTTGGGTGCTGGCGACGCGGACTGCGCGGTCGCGGGCGGCGAGAGAAAGCTTGATAGAAACAGCGCAAAGAAGGAGGACAACGCGAGAAGGCGGAATTTTGTTTTCATGGCGTCCGCGATGATACCACTGCGTGGTGAATCAACGGCAGTCAGGGGAGTTGGGAATGGAACGATTGACATGTAGCTGTATTTCTGCAAATATCGAAATATGATAAGCGGGCAGAACAGGAAGAGCACGGAACTGGTGGCCAAGTTTGCCGACATGCTGTCGGCCATGGGAACGGAACCGCGGCTGCGCATCATGCAGTTGCTGCTATCGGCACATCCCGAAGGACTGGTTGTCGGGGATATTCAGGAAGAACTGGAAATTCCGAATTCCACGCTTTCTCACCATCTGGACAAGCTCAAGAATGAAAATCTCGTGCAGGTGAAGCGCGAGAGCACGTTTCTGCGGTATACGGCAAATACGGAAGCGCTGCAGGAATTGATGCAGTTTCTTTATTCGGAATGTTGCACGCGGAACAAGGCATTGCGGCCGAGAGATATTATTGAAATTTGCCGGTAGCCGGCGGGGGGCGGTGCAAGCCATGCCCTCGCGAAGTCTTATGAACGCTGCAGATACAAGATTTTTGCTGCGCGCGATTGCATGGAGTTTTTTGCGAACACTAACCCAGGAGGAAGCGATGGATAACGTGAATGCCGAGAATGTGGATATCAAGGAAGTGGTGCGGGAGAAATACGGGCAGGCTGCGCTGCGTGCGGAGACGGGCGGAAGTTCGTGCTGCGGAGCGGCGCAGACGAGCGGAGGCGCCTGCGATCCGATTACTTCGAATTTGTATGACTCGGCGCAGATGGAACAGGTCCCGGAGAAAGCACTTCAAGCCTCACTGGGTTGCGGCAATCCGACGGCGCTGGCGAAATTGAATGCAGGTGAGGTGGTGCTCGACCTTGGCTCGGGAGGCGGGATTGACGTTTTGCTTTCGGCGAAACGAGTGGGACCGGCGGGGAAAGCCTATGGCTTGGACATGACGGACGAGATGCTCACGCTGGCCAACGAGAATAAGCGCAAGGCGGGAGCTGAAAATGTCGAGTTCTTGCGGGGAGAGATCGAACATATTCCTTTGCCTGACAATTCGGTCAACGTGATCATATCGAATTGCGTGATCAATCTCTCCGCGGACAAGGACAGCGTGCTGCGAGAGGCGTTTCGAGTGCTGAAGCCGGGCGGGAGGTTTGCCGTGTCGGATGTTGTCACGCGAGGCGAGATCTCTCCGGCGATTCGGCAAAGCATTCTGCTGTGGGTTGGATGCATCGCGGGAGCGCTCGAAGAGGACGAATACCGCCGCAAGCTTACGTCGGCGGGCTTCGAGGGAATCGAGGTAGAGCCTACCCGAATTTACCGCGTCGAAGATGCGCGCGAGTTCCTGTCGGAAAAAGGGTTGGACGTGGACACGCTTGCGCCACAGGTGGATGGGAAGTTTTTAAGTGCGTTCGTTAGAGCCACAAAACCCGTGCCGGCGAAAACGACAGAGGCTTGCTGTGGGCCGGCGTGTTGCAAATGACGTCTTAAATTTCACAATTCGAACCAATCTCAGAGGTGCTGCTGATGCAAGGGCGCTACAACGTGCTTTTTCTTTGCACGGGAAATTCGGCCCGTTCCATCATGGCCGAAGCCATTCTCAGTCATAAGGGCGGGCCAACTTTCAGGGCATATAGCGCAGGCAGCCACCCCACTGGAAAAGTCCGACCCGAGGCGCTAAAGCAGCTCGATCTGGCGCGATTACCTACGAGCGGCCTTCGCAGCAAAAACTGGGACGAGTTTGCAAAGCCCGGAACGCCAAAGATGAACTTTGTGTTCACAGTCTGCGACAACGCGGCTAAAGAAGTGTGCCCGGTCTGGCCTGGACAGCCGATCACGGCTCATTGGGGAGTCGCCGATCCTGCAGAGGTTAAGGGGACGTCCGAACAAATCGAGCGGGCCTTTCGCGAAGCTTTTCTAACTCTTGACCGGCGGATTGGCCTGCTGCTTTGCCTGCCTCTCGCAAGCCTCGATAAGCTGGCGATCCAGACACAGATTGACCGCATCGGAAAAGAATAAATACAACCAAGGGGAAAATTTGGTGCGGCCGAGTGGATTCGAACCACCACGGTATTGCTACCGCCAGCCCCTCAAGCTGGTGCGTCTGCCAGTTCCGCCACGACCGCACGTCGGTGACAAAGACAGTTTAACTGCCCCTAGGAAAGGCTGCAAGCCCGGCACGTTAGGAGGGCAGTCGGCTGGTTCACCAAGCGCGTTAAAACAAATTAGGAACGAGTGCTTGATTCCAAGGCTCCCGCTCCGCGAGGAGTGAGAACCGCAAATACGATGGCGACGATTGCCAAGGCTGGTATATCACCAAATAGATGCCCGTGTTCGGACGGAGCTTTGAACGCCTGGACGGCCATGATTCCTGCATGAACGAGGCTCGACCAGACTGTGAACCAAATCAGGCTGAGATGTTTTAGCGGATTTCGAGATGCAATCAGAAGGAATATTCCCAGGGTGGCATAAACGCCGAGAATCATTTGCTCGTACTCGGGCTGACTGGGTTGCCACCGCCAGCCCGAAGGCCACAACGACATCATCAACGGGTAGACGCCGAAGATGAATATCAAGCCCGAGAGGATCAGGGCGACGCGGAGATAACGAACACGAGAATCACTGCTCATGCAACCCTCTTTGAAATGAGTTCTGGGAGTTGCCAGATTTGGCGGGGAGAGTCATGCCGAAATTTCGCAAAGTCAATCAGGCTATGAGGAGGGACAACAGCAACGCAAAACTCACGAGCGCAGAATGACCAGGCGCGCCCCAATCGCGAGAGCTACGGTTTCTTGGGCTGCGCCGGAGCGGGTTGTGATGAAGCAGGCGCGCCACCGGACGCCGGCGGATTGCCTTGCGGCGCGGAACTCAGTGGAGCAGGAGTTGGCGTGGCTGGAGCCTTGCCAGGCGTCTTCGCAGGAGCGGGCTTGGAGATTTGTTGCAAAACAGAGCCACCCCCTTGCTCGACCGCTTTGTCCGTGCGTAGCACCATGGCGAAGGCGCAAACCATGAACATGACGGCACACCAGGTGGTGGCCAGCGAAAGAACCGACGCGGCTCCACGTGGCCCGAAGGCCGTCTGGCTTCCAGCGCCGCCGAAGGCGCCGGCGAGGTCGGCGGCCTTTCCGCTTTGTAGCATGATCACAACCATCAGGACGAAGCTGTTCATCACAAAAAAAGCGGTTAGCAACCAGCCAAACCACCTGAAGCCTACGACAATAATCAAGAACCCGATCAAAAGGGCAATGGTCCACTTCATCCAACTTGGCATTTCTATCTCCCTGCGCAATCTCGGACGATGCTTGCGAACGACTTCGCGTCGAGGCTCGCTCCGCCCACGAGCGCGCCGTCTAATTCTTCTTGCGCCATCAATCCCTGAATATTGTCAGGCTTGACGCTGCCGCCATAGAGAATCCGCAACGCGGAGGCGTGTTTAGGGGAAAACTTCTCCGCGGTGCATTGCCGGATGAACCGGTGAGCCTCCGCGGCTATCTGCGGAGTGGCCGTTCTGCCCGTGCCTATGGCCCACACTGGCTCGTACGCTATGAGAATACGGGAGAATTCATCAGGGGTCAACGAACCCGGGCCGCCCAGGAACTGTGCTCTGCATACGGCTTCGGTCTGGCCTCCCTCGCGATGCTGGAGCATTTCTCCGACGCAAACGATGGGAATGAGGCCGGCAGCGAGGGCGGATTTTGTTTTCTTGGCGACAGTTTCGTCGGTTTCGCCAAAGAATTGGCGCCGTTCCGAATGGCCGATAATGACGTAGCGGCAACCGGCATCGACAAGCATCTGAGGAGAGATTTCGCCGGTGAAAGCGCCTTCCTTTTCCCAAAAGACGTTCTGTGCGGCGATGGCGATCTGCGAGCCGCGAGCGGCTTCGACGGCGGCATGAAGGGCCGTGAAGGGAGGGGCGATCACGATGTCGCACTGGGTGATGCCTGAAACAAGCATGGAAAACGAGGAGAAAAATACCTCGGTTTCCATCTGCGTCTTGAACATTTTCCAGTTTCCGGCGATGACGCCGCGGCGCCTGGCCTGCACCAGAGCGGCTGCGATCTTCTCCACCGGTTTATCGCTCAACGCTTCAACACCGGGAAGCTTGGCGCCCGCGAGAAACTCAAGAGAAGCTCCGCCTCCGGTCGAGATATGAGAGATCCTGTGAGCGACGCCGGATTGATGGACCGCGGCAACGGAATCGCCTCCGCCGACGATGGAAATGGCGCCTGCGCTGGTGGCGGCGGCAACGGCTCTGGCAACTTCGAGCGTGCCGTTCGCGAAAGAGGGCATCTCGAAAACGCCCATGGGGCCATTCCATACGATGGTCTTGGCTTGGGCAATTTCGGCGGCAAAGGCCGCGACGGTTTTTGGTCCGATATCAAGCCCCATCTGGTCGGGGGGAGTGGCCGAAACGTCGACAGTGGTTGCCGGCGCCGTGGCCTTGAATTCAGGGGCGATGACGTGATCGACGGGGAGCAGCAACTTGAAGTTTTTTTGACTGGCGTCGGCGAGAATCTTGCGGGCGAGATCGAGCTTGTCGTCTTCGACGAGCGACTTCCCGATGGGCAGTCCTTGCGCTTTGAAGAAGGTGTAGGCCATACCGCCACCGATAAGCATGGCGTCGGCGATTTTCATCAGGTTTTCGACGACTTCGATTTTGTCGCTGACCTTTGCTCCGCCGAGGATCGCGACGAAAGGACGCGTGGGGTTGGTCAGGGCTTTGCCGAGATAGTTGAGCTCTTTTTCCATCAGCAGGCCGGCGGCGCATTGATTCACAAAACGAGTAATGCCGACGACAGAAGCGTGAGCGCGATGCGCGGAGCCGAAGGCGTCGCAAATGAAGACGCCGTCGCAGAGCGACGCGAGCTGCTTCGAGAAGGCTTCGTCGTTCTTCTCTTCCTCGGGATGGAAGCGCACATTTTCGAGAAGGAGGATTTCGCCGTCGCCGAGCGTCTTGCTCTTGGATTCCGGGACGGGGCCGACGCAATCCGAGGCAAAACGGACGGGTTTGCCGATAAGCGATTCGAGTTTTTTCGCCACGGGAAAAAGAGAAAACTTGGAGTCGGGACCGCCCTTGGGCCGCCCGAGATGAGAAGCAAGAATCAGGCGGCCGCCCTTTTGCATGGCGAGGCGTAGAGTGGGGATCGTTTCGCGGATGCGCGTGTCGTCGGTGACGACGCCATCCTTTAGAGGAACATTGAAGTCCACGCGGATGAAAACACGCTTCCCGCGAAGCTCGACATCATTGATGGTGAGTTTGTTCATGGATTTATGACCCGTGATTCATGGTTTCTGGTTCGTCAGATGCACGGGCGGGACAAGTCCCGCCCCAAGAGAGATGGCCTAGAACTTTGCAGCCATGAATTTGACGAGATCGCGGCAGCGGCAGGAATAGCCCCACTCGTTGTCGTACCAGGCCAGGACTTTTACGCAGCGGTCGCCGACGACCTTGGTGTAGCCGGAATCAACGATGGAAGAGTTCGAATTGCCTTTGAAATCGGCGGAGACGAGTTCTTCTTCGGTGTAGGCAAGAATGCCTTTCATGGGGCCGTTAGCGGCGGCTTTGAGAGCGGCGTTGACGGACTCGACCGTGGCGGGCTTGTCAACGAAAACGGTCAGGTCCACAACGCTAACATTCGGCGTTGGGACGCGCATGGCGTAACCATCGAGTTTGCCCTTCAGCTCGGGAATGACGAGATGCAGGGCTTTTGCGGCGCCAGTCGAACTGGGAATCAGGTTGATGGCGGCGGCGCGCGCGCGGCGGAGATCCTTGTGGGGCAGGTCGAGAAGCTTCTGGTCGTTTGTGTAGGAGTGGATCGTGGTCATGGTGCCGCTGTGGATGCCGAAGGTGTCTTGCAGGACTTTGGCGACGGGAGCGAGGCAATTCGTCGTGCAAGATGCGTTGGAGACGACGTTATGTTTCGTGGGATCGTAAGTCTTGTCGTTGACGCCGAGGACAAAGGTCGCATCCGGACCGTCGGAAGGCGCGGTGATGATGACCTTTTTGACCGGGCCGCGCAGATGTTTCCTTGCGTCGGCGCCCTTGGTGAAGAGACCGGTGGATTCGATGACGATGTCCGCGCCGGCGCTGGCCCAGTCGATTTCGGCGGGATCCTTTACCTTGAAAACCTTGAAAGCTTTGCCTTCAACGGAGATCGAATCGTCCGTGTGCGTGACCTTGTGCGGGAGATTGCCGAGGATGGAATCGTATTTCAGCAGGTGCGCGAGAGTCTTTGCGTCGGTGATGTCGTTGACGGCGACGAACTGGATGTCCGTTTCGTCGAGCGCGGTGCGCATGATGTTCCGTCCGATGCGGCCGAATCCGTTGATGCCGACCTTGATGGTCATTACTTCCTCCGTTGGATTTTGTGAAGCAGCGGCAACTCCTCTGTCGAGAAATGGCCGCAAAGCCGAACCCAAAATGCTATGGGCTGCGTGGGGAAAAGTCAACGCGAAGCAACGAATGGAAATTCCACGGCCTAGCTTGTTGTCACGCACGCGCGAGCATGACGAGAGTCTATTCCGGGTATTGTCGGATGGTGGTCACGCGGTCGCCGGTGAAGCAGACGAACACCGTTTTCGATGGAGGCTCACCATAAATCCAGTCCTCCATGTCATTTCCTGCGGTGTCGCGTTCGCGAACTTTGTGGTCGGGCTTGCCGACGGCGGCGATCACTTCTTCGCGGTCCATGCCCACCATCGGACGCCGTTCCTGGATGGCCTTCTTCATCGCTGGGGGTAGCGTATCCACCCACTGGACGGAAGCGGAACGCTCCCTGGAGAAATCGAGAAACGGTGAGAGAAGCTGTTTCAGGTCTTTCGGGCTCAGATCGGGAACAGATTTGTTGAAATCAAGATAAATCGTGCTGCCCATTCCAGGCTGCAGTCCCGGGGGGCCTTGTTGTTGCTCTTCCGTGGTGCTTTGAGCCGTCGGAATCCCGCTCATTTCGATGTGAAAGCGGTCACGCAGACGTTTCTTCCCGCGGCCACCGCCATTTAAGTCCACGATAATCTGATTGTCGCGAAAATCCAGCTTGGTGATCTGGACCTTATCGCCATTGTTAACTGCAGCGCCGTGAGTAGCGAGGGCGCGGTCCAGCATCTCGCCATTCAAAGGCTTGCCGACATAGACGATGAAGCCCTCTTTACCGGCAGGCAGGGATTTTGTGGCCTTGGCGAACTCGCCGGAAACATAACGAATGAGTTCGAGCTTGGAGGATTCCTGAAGCGTCGCGGCCCTTGGCTTGGCAGTCGTCTGAGAGCCGTTCTGTCCATCGGGGGACGCGGAAACAGCTTCCGGGAACAGTGGAATATCTTCTCCCGGCGGGAAAACAGCGATAGGCCGGGCGGGCGGAAGAAGGCTGTTGACGCGCGGAACGTCCGCGCCAGCAAGGAGAAAGAGAGTCAAACTAAAAATGAGCCGAATCGCCATGGCAAATTTGGGCTACCCGCCCGTCGGACAAGCCAGCCTATTCTATTACGGAATTATCGTCCAGATTCTATGATGCGCGAAATGGGAAAAACAGCTACCGCGGCCCTCCCGGATGGGCCGTCGGCTTGCCTGCCAGCGGAAAATCTAAAAGGATTCATCTGCGATCAGGATGGTTCGCGCCGAGAGACGCACAGTCTAATATCCTAGCGGGAGATGACCTGGACGCCTTGGCGGTCGATGGTCACGGGGAGCACTTCGCCTCCGGCTTCGACGATTGCGGCTTCCACGCGGCTGCGGGCATCAGGCTCAATCAAAAGGACAACGCAACCGCCGCCACCCGCTCCGCAAACCTTGCCAGCCAGGGCGCCGCTCCGCCGCGCACCAGAAATAACCTTATCTATCGTTTTGGTCGAAATGGTCGGCAGGTTCCTCTTGCGGAACGACCACTCCTCTCGCATCAATCGCCCGGCCTCGTGCCAATCCGGCTTTTCCAGCGCAAAGCGCATTTTCTGGGCAACATCGGAGATGCGCTCAAGGCTATTCTGCACAGCGCGGTTGCCGCCAATCTGCGCTTTGAAAACTTCCCAATTGTTGATCCCATGCTGGCGGGGCTTGCCCGTGTAGCACACCACGATGCGGCGTTCCAGTTCGTCTAGATTTACGCGGAGCTCGACGCGGTGCTCGCCTCCGGGCGGAAGCTCGATGGCCGCGGCGCCTCCGAACGCCGGCGGGTAATGATCCTGAGTTCCGGTAGGGACGTTGATCACAATAGCTTCCGCATCGCGGCTGATGTGAATCCAATCGACTTTGCTCTTCCCTGCCCCCGTGTAGCGGTCCAGCGCCGCGCAGATGGCGACGGCCATGGCGCTTGAGCCGCCGATACCTGCGCCGTTGGGAGCTTCAGAATCGGTTGTAAGCGTGAACCCGCCCTGCGGCTGAAAAAATTTGACGATTTCGGCAAGTAGAGGCAGCTTATAGCGCTTGGTTTTCCGCAGCGCAGCCAAGGACGCGAAACCTTCTTCGCGCTTGATGTCGCGGGAGACGAGCCTGATGCGCTCATCCCACGGCGCATGAGTTTGAATCACGCAAGAGGCGTAGCGCGAAATCGCCGCATTCAAAGTGACTGCGCCGGGATGGAACAGATAGAGCGGCCAGATGTCGAGAGTGCTACCGGCAAAATCAACGCGCGTCGGTGCCTTGGATTCGATAATCATGAGTACCTGCTGAATGGATTACAGTGCCGTCCGTCGAGCCAGTTTGCAGGAATCAACCAGCAAGCTCAAGTGAAGAAGACAGTTCGAAGGAACAAACTGACACGGGTTTTGCGCGCGCTTTTACTTCCCCGCGCTTCCGGCCGAGGCTGCACGATTGCGAATCATGAGCTGTGGCCCCGCGTCTTTTTTCTCCTGAGCGAGGGCGGGATTAGGCTCGAAGCAGCGTCGGCATCGAGCCTCATACATCCCCCCGGCTCCGACCACGATCAACTCTTCGCTCTCCACCAGCCGTTGCGTATGCACAGCGGGGTTGCCGCAACGCATGCAAATCGCAAGCAGCTTGGTAATCTCTTCGGCAATGGCGAGCAGCCGGGGCATGGGTTCGAACGGGCGGCCGCGATAGTCGGTGTCCAGGCCGGCAACGATTACGCGCTTGCCGAGGTTGGCCAGCCTGGTGCAAACATCAACGATCTCTTCGCCGAGGAATTGTGCTTCGTCGATGCCCACGACTTCGGTTCGCGGCGAAAGCTTCTCCATGATTTCGGAGGCTTTGGTGACGTTATCCGAAGGAATGCCCAGCCCCGAATGCGAAACGATTTCGTTGGCAGCGTAGCGTTCGTCAATCGCGGGCTTGAAGATCTGCACACGCTGCCGCGCAATTTCAGCGCGGCGAAGGCGGCGAATCAGCTCTTCGCTTTTGCCGGAAAACATCGGTCCGACCACAACTTCGATCCAGCCCATGTTGCCTTTGACTATGTCCACTCTCTTCTTCTCCCCGCTTAACTCTCTAATTGTACTCTGCCCACGGCGTGCTATCACCGCGAACCACATGGGCTGCTGATAAATCCTAGCTCGCTGAACTAACAGAAACTCTAGCAGGCGGTCTTCACCGCTCGGCCGTACATCTTCGCATTGTAGAACGGAGCGAAAGCCGCGATGAGAGCGAGACGAAACGATTCCTCTCGCTGGATCAAATCCGCCGAAAGCACGCCCCAAGCTCCCTGCCCGTCGCGGATGCCAACCGCGCCGGCATACCGGTCGATCGCGTCCGACAAGTCGAATCCGCGCTCAAGAACCTCGTGGGCGAGCTCGTCCGGAAGCTCGATGCCCCCGGAACGGCCATAAAAACCTCGGGTGCCATCGCTCACGTAAGCCCAACTTTCGAGGAACACGCGCCTGCTTCTCTCATCCTGCAAGACTTCTAGGCCTCCTTCGAGGCCGACAAAATAGCGCCACGGTTTGCCAGTTTCGCGGGCAAGCAACTGAAGCGCATCCACACGCTGGCGAGCACCGCGCATGAGTTCTTCACAGGAAGAAGGGGTGGGGCTCACTCCACTCTCGATTTCGACGCCGACGATTTCAAAATCGCCATCCGGTACGAGCTTGGGCGCGAAAGCGTCCAGAGCTCGTGTCACAGCCTGGAGCTTTGGCTTGCGAGTGCTGCCGACGGCGACGATGATCTTCTTCATTCAGGCCACAAATCGATTGCGCTGATTCTAACGGGAAAGAGGTCAACATATCACGCTGAATTCGCAAGCCTGAGGAAATCTTTGGGAGGCTGGCAAATGGCCCTGGGCAAGGGAGTCGGGCCTCTTTTCCCTCAGCGAACAAGGGGTTGGCACGGTACCTCGTTGACATCGAACTTCGTGCATGCAAAACCGGAAATTCGCCGCACCACCACGTTTCGAGTGAACTTTGGGAACACAGATACCCTTTGTGTGTTTGCTTTCCTTCGCAAAGGCTACATAATAAACGCGTTCACGCGACCACGTCGCGAATGTGATGGTCTGTCCACAATGCAGTTACGATAACCCAGAATCCTCGGTGCAGTGCGCAAAGTGCACTACGCCGTTGCCCCTCAATGACCAGACCCTGGCCACGGGAGGGCAAGGCTGGTCTGTGCCCGCCGCCGATGGAATCACTTCCTCAACCCCCCTCATTCAATTGAGCCCGGGCAGCTCGATAGGCGGACGCTATGAAATCGTGCGCCTGCTGGGACAAGGCGGAATGGGCGCCGTCTACCAGGCCCACGATCGAGAGTTGGAGCGCCAGGTAGCCATAAAGGTGATTCGTGCCGACATGGCGGCTAATCCCGAAATTCTGCGGCGCTTCAAGCAGGAACTCATCCTCGCTCGGCAAATTACGCACAAGAACGTTATCCGCATTTTTGATCTTGGGCAGGCCGAGGGGATCAAGTTCATCACCATGGAGTACATCGAAGGCGATAACCTGCAGAGCGTTCTTCGCCAAAAGAAAAAGATCGAGCCGGCCGAAGCAGCCAACATCATCGCGCAGGTGTGCCGAGCGCTGGAAGCGGCGCACGCCGAAGGCGTGATCCATCGCGACCTGAAACCTCAAAACATCATGATGGACAAAAGCGGCCGAGCATACGTGATGGACTTCGGCATCGCGCGCTCGATGCTTGGAACCGGCATGACGCAGACCGGCGCGTTGATCGGCACGCCGGACTATATGTCTCCCGAACAAGCGAAAGGGCAGACGCTGGATGCCCGCTCGGACCTCTTCAGCGTGGGCATCATTTTTTACGAAATACTGAGCGGCAAGGTGCCCTTTGACGCGGACACCACGATGGGGAAGCTCTGGAAGCGGACCAACGAACCTGCCCGGCCCCTCGACGAACTGGACAAGGCGATTCCGCGTCCTCTGAGCGACATTGTCCGTAAATGCCTCGAAATTGATCCCCAGAAGCGGTTTGCCAGCGCGGCGGAATTGCTCCAGCGCATTGAAATTTGGCGGGGGCCTGCAGCGGGCACACGAATCGTCGCTCCGCTCGCCGGCGGTTTGCCCGCGTACGCAAAATGGTTAGCGGTCGGACTGGGAATCGCACTGATTGCCGGCGGATTGTGGCTTCGCACGAGAATGATTTCCCATCCTGCTGCTCCTCACGCGCCAGTGACGCTACTGATCGCCGATTTCGACAACAAAACGGGCGACCCGGTGTTTGACGGGACTCTTGAACCGATGCTGGGCATCGCTCTTGAGGGCGCGCCGTTTATTTCCTCTTTTAGCCGCGGCCAGGCGAAGAAGGAAGCCGCGCAACTTCAGCCCGGAGCGTCGCGCATGGACGCCGGTCTATCCAAGCTCGTTGCCCTGCGAGAAGGCGTCAACGTTATTGTTACCGGCTCCATCGCCCAGGAAGGAAGCGGCTATGAGGTCTCCGTGGCCGCTGTGGACCCGGCGACGGACAAAACGATTCTCAAGGAAGCGCGGGACGCATCGAGTAAACAAGACGTGCTGGCCGCCGCGGGAAAACTCGCGGAGAGCATCCGCAAGGGACTTGGTGATACCACGCCTGAGTCCGCGCAACAGGCGGCCGCCGAAACGTTCAGTGCGAGTTCGCTCGAAGCGGCGCATGCGTATGCCGTGGGCCAGGACTTTCAGCAAGCCGCAAAGTGGGACGACGCGCTGAACGCATACGCGGAGGCGGAGAAGCTGGATACGGGCCTGGGCCGGGCGTACGCCGGCACCGCGGCAATTTATCAGGCCCTCGGAAAGCTCCAGGAGGCCGAGAAGTACTACGGCCTGGCGATGTCGCATATTGACCGTATGACGGACCGCGAGAAGTACCGCACACGAAGCGGCTACTACCTCCTCATGCGCAATCAGCCGAAAGCCATGGAGGAATTGACAGCGCTGGTCAGCCAATATCCCGCCGATACAGCGGGGCACGCAAACCTCGCGCTCGCATATTTCTACAGCAGGGATATGAACAAAGCCCTCGCAGAGGAAAAGCGCGCGCTGGAGATTTCTCCCCACAGCATTCTGCAACGAAACAACTATTCGATGTATGCGCTGTACGCCGGAGATTTTGATACTGCGCTGAAGGAAGCACAATCGATTCTGGGGGAAAATCCAAAGTTTGAGCAGGCGTTGCGCACGTCCGCGCTTGCGGAATTGGGGCTCGGCCACACGGCGGAGGCGCAAGCGGATTACGTGAAACTCCAGGCGGTGAGCCCGTATGGCGCTTCCCTAGCGGCCACCGGTCTTGCAGACCTGGCACAATACGAAGGCAAGCTCGCGGACGCGGCGAGCCTGCTCGAGAAAACCATCGCCGTGGATCTGGCGGCGAAGGACATGGAATCCGCCGCCGGCAGTATGGCGGCTCTCGCCCTGATACAAACCACGCTGGGAAAAACGCAGGAAGCCGTTTCTTATGCGGCCAAAGCCTCCTCGGACAGCAAAAATCCGGCCGTGCTTTTTCGCGGAGCGCGAGTTTATGTCGCCGCTGGACAAGAGGAGAAAGCTTTGCAATTGGTGGCGCCGCTTTCACAGAGGCTCGAAGCGGAACCACAAGTTTATGCGAAATTAATTACAGGCGAAGCGCAGCTCAAAAAAGGCAACGCGCGCGATGCACTCAATGCCTTCCAGGAAGCCCAGAAAATGGCGGATACCTGGCTCGGCCATTTTGATCTGGGACGCGCCTACCTTGATGCTGGAGCGTTTACCGAAGCTTCTTCAGAATTCGATGTGTGCATGCAGCGCCGCGGCGAAGCCACTTCCGTCTTCCTCGACGATGTTCCCAGCTATCACGTCCTCCCAGTCGTTTATTACTACCAAGGCCGCGCGCGCGAAGGCCTCAACAGCCCCGGCGCCGCCGAGTCCTACAAAGCTTTTCTCGCCATCAAACAAAACGGCGCCGGGGATCCGCTTGTGGCGGATGCCCAGCGCCGAATTGGCTCGCACTAGCCGTGCGACCGGCGAGACGGCTGTATGAAGGCCGCAGGACCCTTACGGCTGCGGCGTAGTTGTAGCTGAAACTTCATTCGAGAAGACGCTCTCCACTCCCGAAGTGCTGACGGCATCCACCACGATGAAGTAGGTCGTGCCCGCAGCCAGTCCGTTAATCGATGTGGCAGTGACGTTCTGCGCGGAGACCGTCGTTGTGTAAACGCCGGAGGTGGTTCCGTAATGAATGTTATAACCGGCCACATCCGCTGCGGGACTGGCGTTCCAACTTAGCGCAACGCTCGTCTGTGACGTGTCCTGGACGGCCAAGGTCGTCGGCGGCTGGGGAAGAATGCTCAGCGTCAACTGCTCGGTGTACCCCTGAGGGGGAACCGAGCTGTCCGTCGCTTGGACGTTGAAGACAAACGTTCCAGCGGCGCCCGGCGTCCCGGAAACGGATGCGCTGGGTGACCCGTTATTGAAAGAAATTCCGGGCGGCAATGAACCGGACTCCTGATAACTGAATGGAGTTACGCCGCCCGTGGACGAAATCGAGTGCGAGTACGCGGCTCCTTCCGTTCCCGACGGCAACGTGTTCGGCGTGATGCCCACGAAGAAGGGGACGAGAGTTAGCGTGTAGGACTGTGACGCGCTGGACGATGGCGGTCCTGCGGACGCAGCTTGGATCGTGAAGTTGTAAGTTCCTGCGGCATCCGTCACGGCAGCGGACGAAAGGACGCCTGTCGCCTGGCTCAAGCTGAAGGTCGGCGGCAACGCGCCGCCCGTCAGCGAGAATGTCGTCGCTCCAGTTCCTCCAAGGGTTTGAATCTGCGCGGAGTACGGAATTGGCGGACTGCCAGCGTTGGTGGGCGCGTTAGGCAGTGTGGTCGTGGTGATCTGGATTGGTGCAGTGCCGGGATAGTAGATTTCGGCGTTGGTCAGCGATGACGGAGCGGTAAAACCGCCGGTGATCAGCAGTGTGCCGTCGCTCAGGGTAACGACCGGGAAGTCGGCTCGCGTCGAGACCATTCCCAGGATCGTGCTGAAAGTTCCGGTGCCCGGGTTATACATCTGCGCCTGATTGCTTTGGCCGGCCGTACCCGTACCGCCGAATACGAGTACTTGGCCATTAGGGAGGAGAGTCGCAGTGGGATTGCTCTCGGCAAATCCTAGCGGACCAGTAAGGCTGAACGTTTGCGCAACCGGATCGTAGAGTTCTGCGCTAGCTTCCGCCTGACTGCTGGCGTTGGTGCCACCGGCGATGAGTACTTTGCCATTCGGCAGCAAAACCGCGACGTGGTCGGCTCGCGCCACGTTCAACGAGCCTGTCGCCGTGAAGGTATTGGCAACGGGGTCGTAAATTTCCGCAGCGGTTGTGGGCACTATGGCGTCTAGTGGCCGGACGAAGCCACCAACGATGAGCACTTTGCCTTGCAAAGGCCCCCTGGTAAACAGCGTGGCCGTATGGTTGACGTGAGCGCTGCTCATCGTGATGGGCGCGGAGAAGGTGCCATCCGCGACATGATAGATCTCCGCGGTGTTCAGGACGTTGCCGGCCCCGTTCTCACCGCCTGCGATCAGCACATCGCCGCTCGGTAGCAGGGTCGCGGTGTGCGAGTCGCGCGGAACGCTCATCGTATTGGAATCGGCAAAGAAGACACCGTTGATGTATGTCTCAACCGAATTGACGCTGTCCCCTCCCGCATTGATGCCGCCAGCAAGCAACACTGATCCGTTGCCGAGGAGTGTTCCAGTGAAGCTCGACCGGGCGCTGTTCATCGGCGCCGTCAAAAGCGTGAACTGGCTTCCGGTAAAGATCTCTGCCGTAGCTGTCGCATTTATCGACGGCGACGGAGTTCCACCTGCGACGAGGACGTCGCTGTTAGGAAGAGCTACGGCCACATGGTTGGATCGGGCCGTGTTGAGATTGCCCGTGGCGCAGAATCCAGAAACATTGAAGGCATTGGATGCGGCCGTCTGGTTTACAACCGTTGCCAGTAAGGCGAAGCCGTTCTGGCCGTGGTCGATGGTGAGATTCCCGAAGGATGCGTTGCCGTCGGCACCTGTCACCACCACATTGTTGCCGCCAAGTGTTGCAGCGGCGCACGGCTGACTTGCAAAAGCCAGGATTACGTTGGCTCCGGCGATAGCTGCGCCAGTGTTGTCCTGGACGTGCACCACGATCGGGCTGCTTCCGATGAGCTGGCCAGCGACCGAATTGGTGGGCTGGGTGGTAAACGTGATATTAGAACCCACTTGTCCTGCAAACGTGATGGTGTAATTGGCACCCACTAACTGAAAGCCGGGCGCGGTTCCCAAATTCGACTGGTCATGAACAGTAACGCTGAAACTGATCGTGCTCGCTTGCGGGTTGGCAATCGTGAGCGCGCCGTTGCTGTCTAGCAACACTCCCGCCGCTGGTGACGAAGGCCCAAACACGAGCGTGCCGATGCCGCCGGTTGCGTTCAACTGGAACGCGTAAGGCGCGCCGATTGTGCCAGGCGGCAATGTGGCGGGTGAAATCACGATGGGACTGCCCACGCGAATCGTCGTTGTAAACGGCACGGACTCCGGCGGCGTCGCGGCGTCGGTCGCCGTGACCGTTACGGTTGACCCTGTCGGATTCGCGACCGTTGGTGTGCCGGCAATCTGCCCGCTGCTCGCACTGATAGACAATCCCGGCGGCAGACCCGTTGCTGTCCAGGTGTACGGCGTAGTCCCGCCGTTCACTGCCAGCGGCGATGCAATCGAGTACGGCTGCCCCATTACACCGTCCGGTGGTGGTAGTACAAACTGTTCCGTCAGCGGCGTCACGCTCACGTTCAAAGTGTAGTTCTGCACACCGACGTCCGATGGCGAGTTGCTGTCCGCCGCCTGAATCGTGAAAGGAAAACTACCGGGCGTCGTTGCTGTGCCTGAAACCAAACCGGACGCACTCAGATTGATACCGGGAGGCAACGCACCGGCGATAATGGACCACGTATCTGCACCGGGCTTGCCGCCGCTCGCTTGCAACTGCACCGAGTAACCGGGGTCATTGCGATCCGTTGCGGGCAATGCCGCTGTGAGAATGGTGACCGGCGGATAAACTGGAGGAGCCGTGAGGTTTGTGTTTCCGGGATTCGACAATACAGTGGTCGTGTTCACCGCCTGAGGTACGGTCACTGGAATGATCCCCGTGAGCGGATTGAAGGGAGTCAGCGCAGGCGTGGGATTTACCACGCGGATTGTGATGAAAGCCGTCTCGCCCGGAGCCAGCGTGACCGACGCCTCATTCGGCGTTGCGTTCGTGATGTCAGGATTGGTGATATTCGGATCTGCCACTGTGAACAGCTTCGGATTCGCGATGTTGGCGACCGTGACCCAGTGCGTCTGCACGCCAAGCTGACAATTAACCGCGACTGGCGTCTGATACAGCTTATTGATGATCAATTGCAGTACGATTCCGCCTGGCGGCGTTGCGGTCGTTGCCGTCTTGACCGTGTAAGAAGCCGTGGTGTTCCCGTTGTTCGTGATGGGATAAGTGACGTCTTGAATCGAACCGTTGGTGATGTCCGGATTCGTGATGTTGGGATTCGTGATATTCGGGTTGGTAATGTTAGGGTTAGTAATGTTAGGGTTTGTGATATTCGGATTCGTGATGTTGGGGTTCGTCGCGCTTACGTTGGTGACGTCCAGATTGGTGATGTTGGGATTCGTGATGTTCGGATTGAGGTAGGAAGTGTTGGTAATGTTGGGGTTCGTGATGTTCGGATTCGTGATATTGGGATTGGTGATGTTCGGGTTGGTGATATTCGGATTCGTGACTTCAGCGTTCGTAATGTTGGGATTTGTAATGTTGGGATTGGTGATATTCGGATTGGTGATGTCCGGATTCAGAACCGCCGACGATGAAAGGCCGTTGTTCACGACTGAACCGCCGATGGCTGTGATCTGAACGACGTTCACCGTAATGCTGGCCGCAGCGCTGGTGGAAGTGGCAAAGACGCTGCGCGAGACGGACGAGTAGGGGGGAATCGTGACGTCCAGCGTCGTCAACTTGGAGAACTGCAAAAAGGACGCGGTACCGCCCGTCGGCTGGCTGGCGATTGTAAAGCGCACATTGATCGGCTGAGCTGTCGAGTTCTGTGCTTCCACGGGAAACGCGCGTTGGAACGGCACGGTCTTGCCGTTAAATGTGGTGGTCCCGAGCGGCTTGGCATTTCCCGGCGCTCCGACAACGAGCCCGCCCGTAATTTGCGCTGTATAGATATTTTGATTGCGCATGCCCTCTTCGCCAGACACGCAGGCCGGAAGTAGCTGGCCGTTCTCGACACTCAAGGCTCCTGCAACGACCGGCGCCGTGTAATTTTCCCAGCTTCCACCGGGAGGCGGAGGCACAACGTCGCGATTGTCGGTCCAAGTCGCGTGGAAGAGCGGATTCACGCTGGGCGCGAAATTGTATGTCCAGGAATTCCCGCTGGGAACGAACATGGGTGACGGGACGACGTCGATGTAATCTCCCAGAAAGGCTTCCTGCCCCGAATCAAATAGCGGGAGGTTTGGCACGTTGAACTTGAACTGTTCAATGTCCTCTGTTTCCGGGTTCACGCAGCATCCAAACTCGTACTGAGAGACAAGCACCGACGGACCCAAAGTTATGGTCGGAAAGATACCGAGTTCAAGAACCCGAAGGTCCAGCGTATGGCGGCGGAGCGTCAGGCCCGCATCATCGATAAAAGGCGTGAATACCTCATTGGGCATCGGGCTTGGCGGACCAAGTTCACCTTCCGGCTCCAGCATTTCCGAGTAATTGCCGAGGCTCGCGGGGTTCGGCGTATAGGTACCCGCATAGTGATCCAGCCGAAGATCGTAATAGAGGAGCGTCAATCTTCCGTTAGCGAAGGTAATCGCCGGCATGATCTGATGGCCGCGTCCGGAGGGATTGGTCTGTGCATTTTTGGACGGGTTGTCAACCATGATCGCCGGCGTCCAGTGCGTGCCATCGAGGGAACCCGCCGCGACAACGCGTGCGTCCCCGCTCGAGCTCACACCGCGCGCCGAAAACGCCACATAGACGAAACCGAACATGTCCGTGGTGAGGGCGGGATAGGCGTTGGTGCGAAACGACGTGCCCGTTGTTCCCTGATCGAAAGGTTGGAACGTGGAAATCTGAACTGGCTTACTGAAAGACTTCCCGGCGTTTGTCGACTGCGCGATCAAAATCGCGTTGGAAATTCCCGCGGAAGCGAACTGGCGCCACGCCACGTACACTGCGCCCGTGATGGGATTGACGGCAATCGCGCTCCCCTGACTAGTCGTGGTTCCCGTATTGATCTGCACAGGCGTGCTCCACGTCACTCCGCAATCGGTCGAGTGCGTAAACATCAGATGCGTGGGTGTGCTGTTGGCTTTCGTGGCTGTCAGAAAATCCGTGTACGCGATATAAACATTTCCGGCGGCAAAGGATTGCCTCACCGCCAGTGTTCCGCCACTCGGTCCTACGCCGGGCTCATTCGCAGTGAAGGAACAAGTGGAAGCTCCCGCGCGCGGAATGTCCACAGCCATGGAGGGCTTGTCCAGGAACTGCGCGCTGTTGCCCGTCGCGACGATATGCGTGTCAATGTACGTGATGGGATCGATTTGCTCGTTGTTGTTCAAGTCGTTGTAGCGCGCGACAAAGATAGTGCTTACCGAACTCGCTGTAGTCGAGCTTGTTGCGCGATCGAAGGCCAACCCCGCGTAGTAGAACATTCCGTTCGTGCCCGCGCGGACCACTGGGTCTGCCGCAGCCTGATAACGTCCGCTCAAAGCTCCACTGTCCTTGCACTGCGACACGGCATAAGGACAGCCCGGCAAAAGATTACTTTGCCATGTGAATCCGCCGTCGAACGACTTGAACAGCCCGAGCCACGCGTCGCCCGTTTCCGCTCCGCCACTCAGCACCTGCTCCAGGTCCACGGAGCGGTAGTCATTTGCGCCCGAGAGAATGTGCAGTGGATTGCGCGTCGAGACCGCCATGGACGGCTCGTTCTGCCGCTGTAGGAACGGATCGCCCGTGGGCCACTTGGTTCCCGAGACCATGTTGACGTTCTGGCCAGCCACCTGAGCTTCCGCTACGGGCAGACCCCATAAACCTGCAGCCGAAACCAATCCCAACACGCCAACCAGCACACGAACGGACAATCTCATCGTAATGCTCCTAGCATCAGTAGTATTTCGAAGCAAAAGTTGCAGCCCTGAACGTACAGGCTCCTCTGCGGGG
The DNA here is from genome assembly GCA_963718945.1 of uncultured Acidobacteriota bacterium. Classification (GTDB taxonomy): domain Bacteria; phylum Acidobacteriota; class Terriglobia; order Acidiferrales; family UBA7541; genus Acidiferrum. Next base: position 122,761 of record CAVRAJ010000014.1, read on the forward strand.
TTAGCCAAGATAAATCACAAACTGGCCAGCGCTAAGAGAGACGAGGGGGACACGCCACGCACCGACCGACCGTTGCAGATTCTGTTCTGCTGACGCCCTAAAGTCAAGTCCAAGATTCTTTAGCAGCTTAAGGCAAGCTGTTCCCCAGTTATGAACTTTACTTATGGTCGGATTTGTACGACGACGAAACGAAAACTCTTGTTCGGGTTGGGATAGGCGGGAGCTGAAGAAGATGGTGGCAGAGCGTGGAGCGCCGGAAGCGCTCTGTCGACTACGGCTCCTGCGCGCGGCAATGCGAGGAACGGAAAAAGGCAGAAGTCGTGAGTTCAGAAAAGCTTGGTGTCGTAGATCCACCCTGCGACAACGGGGGGAGTTAACGTCGCGGCAACCGTCGGTTTGTTCTCTGGCGTGGCAATCTGCTGATAGCGTGTATGGAAATCACAACCTAATTATTAACATCGCTCGGCTCCTTTTTCCCAGCCTTGGTCGTTCAACAGCTACCAAGTGTACTCGGTCGAAGGAGCAGACAACGTCATCCAATCAGCCAGATCACACACGGAATAATGAACGGAAACTAACTCCGGGCCGCCCTTCCTGGCACCGTCTCTACGAGCGAGACTATGAAGCGTTCCCTCTCATGGTCAGCCACAAGAGGGTGTAAGGGGTCGCTTGGCTAGTTAGCAGCAGACCGAAGAGGAAGTAAATTAGAACATCTATCGGTAGAAAGAAAGAGCTTCGACAAAGCCCCCCACACGATACAAGCCAAACTTGCAATACCAATCACAATTCTTTCTGTCATTATGGCTCTCTTGCCATAAGCCGAACCAGAAAGAATGTTCGGCTCAAGAAAGACAATCCGGCCCCCAAGCTGAGAGGATACTTTCTTCAACCCTAGGAGTCGCCAGCGACCAATTACCGCGCCAACGGCTAACCCCGCCACAACATCCGCTAGAATCAGGGCAACACCGAGCAGGCCAGGGGTGCCGAGCGACCGCTCTTTGGGAAGCGACCAGCCGATTACTAAACACAAAATCACGCTGATCAAGATAAAAGCAATTCTAAGTCTCGGGTCGAATCGTTTCTTCGAATCACTCTCTTCCTGATCCTTCAACGCATCCTCATCCTGTTCCCCTGCCGCTTCCGCCTGCAGGACGATCTGCTCGCCTGGGACCTCCAAGCTTTCCTCAGCGCCGGAGAAGCGTTGCCATAGAAAGCGGAAATACGGGAATGTTTGGCTGCAACATAGGCCCAGGACGAAGAAGGCCGAGCGCAGACCGGACATAAACTCAGCCTTCGTGAGCCCCCATACTGCAAGAAACAGATAAAATAGAGCAGCATACGAATTCTGTTCTACGTTCAGAGCCTTTTGGCCTAATTCCGAGCGAGAAAGGACCGTTTTTTCACGCCACAGAAGTTTGCCCGACAATCGCGGTGCTAATCCTTGTAGGGCCTGGAATCGCCAGTGCCCGGTCACAATCCCAATAACGAGCCCCAAAATCAGACCGATCGGTGTCAGGACCAAGTCGAGTCTCGAGAATTTATCCGTGAGGTGGTCTTGCCAAAGGAACAGTCCGAGTTCAAAGCAGAGAACAAGAACGCCAAGCGTCACCAAAAACGCAAGCGCAATTCTGAATCTCGCATCAAATCTTTTCATTGGCTCTGTATCGTAGGGCTCTCGCCGAGTCCTGAAACACCCAGAGTACTGAAAATCGCGCATCGACCGCTCTCGGCGTTAATGTGTGTCGCTCGTCTGGCGCGACTATCGACACCCAGTCCGTCATGGAAGCGTCCCACAGCATTTCAAGGCGGGTGGGTCACTCGATTTTCCGAAAGTTTCTGCTTGACGAATCAGCACGAGGAGAGGATACCACTTTCTCAATTCACCGTGGCGTGAAGAGACGAGGGTGCCCCACCCTTGCTGTAAGAAAGGGTGGGCTGTTCTTTTCCGATGCCTAGAAATCTGAAGCGACATTCCCGAAAAGGTGACCTGCACGTTATCGCCTTGAGCAGCGACCGGAAAAAAGAGGAAGAGAAAGCCCACCCTTTCAAGAACCAAAAACGAAAGGGTGGGTCACCCATAAGCGTTAACTTAACGGTTGACGGGAGCGCGGTTGGCGCCTATGCTGCGTGCATGATGCGGAAGCAGAAAGACTCGCCAATCGATAATTGGGCGGTGCTGCGCTCGTTTTTGCCTGCGGGGTGGGAAGCGAAGGCGCGGCAAAGCGGGGCGTTGCGGCGGGCACGCGATTTTCCGGATGCGGAGAGTTTGTTGCGTGTTCTGCTGCTTCATGTGGGGGAGGGATGTTCGCTGGCGGAGACTGCGGTTCGTGCGCGGCAACTGGGCGTCACGGTTAGCGCGGTGGCGGTGTTCAAGCGCCTGCGGGCTTCCGAGCAATGGTTGCGATGGCTCGCCGAACAGTTGCGTGGCCAGCCACGGTTGGCGTTGCCTTCGCAAGGTCGTGTGGTGCGCCTGGTGGATGGCACTTCCGTTTCCGAGCCTGGCAGCACGGGCACGGATTGGCGCGTGCATTATGCCCTCAACCTGGCCAATCTGCAGTGCGACCATTTTGAACTGACGGATGTGAAAAGCGGAGAGAGTTTGCGGCGCATTCCGGTTCACGCCGGAGACATTCTGATTGGTGACCGCCTGTACGCCAATGCGGCCGCTGCGGCGCATGTGGTGCAGGCCGGCGGGGATTTACTCGTGCGCCTCCATCGCCGTGCGCTGCCCTTATTTGACGCGGCGAACAGGCCGATCAAACCGTTGTACCTTTTCCGTCCGTTGCGCGTTGGCCAGATTCAAGAATGGCTCACGCGCACCCCTGTCACCGATGGCCGCTGGATTCCGGGCCGGCTTCTGGCCGTGCGGCGCAGCGCCCAAGCTACCCGCGCGGTGCGCGCGCGTATGCAACGCTATGCCAAAAAACATCGCAAGGTCATCAGCGAAGAAAGCTGGAAAGCCGCCGCTTACTTCGCCGTGTGGACGACGCTGCCGGAAACGTTTTCCGCCGCCGCCGTCATGGAGCTGTACCGCCAGCGCTGGCAAATTGAACTGGCCATCAAACGGCTGAAATCCCTGCTCGGCTTGGGGCACCTCCCGAAAAAGGATCCTCCCAGCGCGCGGGCGTGGCTGCATGGGAAACTGTTTGTCAGCTTGCTGGTCGAGCGACTGGTGGAAGCAGCCAACGCTTTTTCCCCCTGGGGCTATGAACTCGGCGTTACGCCGTAGCCGCTGGAGGGAAACCGGCTTCCTGTTGCGAGAACTGCGTCACGCCATTTTGCCACCCCAGCACCTGACCGACATCTTCCGCGACTGGAAAACCATCGTCGCGCAACTCGCGGAACCTCCGCGTCATCGTCGACGCCACGTCTATTGTTAAGTTAACGCTTATGGGTGGGTCACCCCGAGAAAAAAAGACAAAGTCAAAATCGTTTCGGAGTGCTGAGGGTGTCCCACCCGCCATGTAAGGCGGCTTCACCCGAGCCGGTCGACGCACCGTGCCAAGTTACACAGTCAAAAGATCCGAAAACGTCATTCTGTCTGTCGCCCCCAGAATAAAACAAAATCATCTCGCGTGATGGGTTTCCCACTGCTCAACGTCCGTCTCATCGACCGGTATCCCAATACCAGTAGCGATGAAAATGAAGCAAATGTTGTCCCTCCTAGGAAGCGCTCCTAGTGGAACTGAACGTGATTTCGTGTCTTCGGGTCTACCCAGTGAGTCGCGAGGTAATAAAAAAACTCCGATCCAATCGAAAACAAGGGATTACGATCCACCGCCGCGGCACCTGAAACCGGCCACTGTCTGGCGTGTGCTCTGGAGGAGAACCCGAGGGGTGATTACTAATTGTATACCACAAGCAGATCACGGCCAAACAGTGAACATGGCGTAAAGGCCAGCGCCTGAACTCAAATCCCAAGTGGACGACGAAGGCCGAAGCCACTCATTTCCACGGCAATCCACCGTAGCGAAGACCGCAGTGCCGAGACCGCCTGATCGTTACCGGAACAATCGATTCTCCACCACCTTCTATGACTTCACCGGTTCCTGCCTCGATGAGCATTCCGCCGGTAAATCCGGCCTTGCTGTCATACTCGTTTATAACGTCTGCGAACCCATTTGCCACTCCTATCCCAACATGGCGACCCGCATAATAAAAACGCCATCGGCGGGTGGCCCACACGCCTTTCCGAAATTGGTTTTCGTTTGAGGAGGGTCATCAGGCGAATATACCATGTTGATAATTAAGGGAGTGAATAGAGCGGGGGTGCCCCCAACACGTCAACACCGACTGGGGGGCACACCTTCCATCTCGCTTCTCTGCGTCCAGCCACCTTTGCTTCATCCGATCCGATCGATGGCCGAAACGGCTTTGCCGATCGATCGGAGCAAGGGGGTCTCGCGCCCGCGCGCTGACACTTTTTCCACTGACTCAATCACTCCATTCCGTACCAGCAATGCATCATCGAAATTATTGACGGTGGGACAAACGTGCCGCGGAAGAAGGTAGATCACTTCTCCCACTTGCGGGATTGCCGCGCCTTCCTCCACGGACATAGGGAGATGCTCTTCGCTGGGTGAAAGGGGCGTTAATTCCGCATGTCCAACGACAACGCAGGTGGGAACACCCGCATCTGCCGAGACTGCCTTGTGCCCCGCGTCGCAGGTGACCATTCCGTCGCGCGGACGGCTCACAACGCGGGCCAGCACCAATGCCCCCGGCCGATAGCCGTACGCTGTGGGGAGCTGCGTCAGGCTGGTCGCATCACAATAAACAACCGTGCCGGGCGAAATCCGGTGAATGAACTCTGCCTTGCGGAAGCGATCGTAAGAAAGCGAGCATGGGAATGTCGGCGTTCCCGCCGTGACGACTTCCATCACTCGCGTTCCGGCACGTTCAACCTCTCTAACAACATTCAGTAATTGAGCGTAGCCTGCGTGCGCCGCCGCGGTTCGTGCAGGCTCCTCGATCGCCCCATACTGGCCGTCGTAGTAATGGAGTCCGCGGAACTCCAGGCCGTTGGCGCCGATCGAGCGCGCCAGCTTGACGACCTGGTCCGCGTGGCTCTGTTCGATCCCCGTGCGGTTCATTCCGGGATTTACGTCGAGAAAAATCCCTAGCCGGCTGCTTCGCCATTGCATTGCTTGATCTTCGTTTTCGGCCAAAACGGAAATGCGCACCTCGCGGAACTGCTCCGCGATTTCCCTCACGCGGCGCGCGTTTGCACCCATCGAGGGATAGGCCAAGAGGACATCCGCCGCTCCCGACTGGCAGGCCACCAGCAGCTCCAGCGTAGTTGCGCACTTGAAATTGCGGATCCCGCGCTCGACCAACATCCGCACGGTGTAGCCCAGCTTGGCCGTCTTAATGTGCGCGCGCCAGCGATCCGCATCGCCATCCAGCAACTCCAGCGTGCGCTGTATATTTGAAGCGACGACTTCCGGGTAAATCACCAACGCTGGGGTCATAATATCTGCGACGGCCGACACTTCATACTGCGGATCCCATGCGAATTCGTTGAGCGCGGATTTCTGCGTAGCCATTGTGGTTCCGATGATAACGCGTAATTGCTTCCACTCACACAGAGCTTGTCATTCCCATCTTGTCCCGTTATGCCGCGCTGAAAGGCCCCGAAGGATCACGCTGCGGAGCGATTGACCATCTCATTCCGGGATAGTAGGCTCCCTGAACTTCGATGAGCTTGAAAGATCCCGAGCTAGCCGCGCGCCTGCACCCAACCGACTTGATTCGCAGCCTCGGTTTGTGGTCGGCGGCGGCAATCGTCATTGGCGATACCATCGGCACGGGCATATTTCTCGTCACCAGCGACATGGCCCGCGCCGTCGGCTCGGCCACGTTGGTGTTTGCCGCGTGGCTTATCGGCGGAGTCATCGTCCTTTTCGGGGCCTTCTGTTATGCCGAACTTGGCGCGGCCTACCCCAAAGCAGGCGGCCCCTACGTTTACCTCAGCTGCGGGCTCGGGCCTCTTTGGGGATTTCTTTTCGGCTGGATGAGTTCGTTCCTCGAACGGCCCGTGGCGATGGCGACGCTGGCCGCGGGGTTTCTGCGATTCATCGGATTCCTCTTCCCGGTCGTGGCCACTCCTCTGTTCACTTGGCATCTTGGCCGGTACGACTTTACCTTCACCGCAGCCCAGCCCCTCGCCGCGCTCGTGGTAGTGGCGGTCACCGCCATCAATTATTTGAGTGTGCGTTTGGGCGGCGCAATACAGGTGTTGTTAACTTCCCTGAAGATGGGCACGATTCTGGTAATTGTCGTCGCCGGTGCGCTCCTCGGGAAACCGCATGCGATGGCAGCGGCACACGCGGCCACTTGGACGAGTGTGAGCCCGCATGGCTGGGGATCGTTTGGTTGGGCAACGATCGGTGCTGTGCTAGCCGCTCTCGTTCCCGCCATGTGGGCCTATAACGGCTTCAACGACCTCGGCGATCTGGGCGAAGAAATTCAGCATCCAGAGAGAAATATCCCTCGAGCAATTATCCTGGGGCTGCTCACCGTCGGCGGTCTGTACCTGCTTGCAAATGTCATTTATTTCCGCGTTCTGCCGTTTGCGGTGCTCGCGCAATCCCAGCGCGTCGCGTCGGATGTTGTACAGTCGTTCGCCGGCTCTCGCGGAGCAACCTGGCTGACGATCGCCATGGCTATTTCTGCTCTCGGGGCACTTCACGTTGTCGTCTTGACAGGCGCGCGCATCCCCTACGCCATGGCTCGCGACGGCGCGTTCTTCCAATTCACTGCCCGCATTCATCCAACTTTTCACACGCCCAGTGGCTCGTTGCTTTTTCTTGGCTCCATCGCGGCGATCCTCGCACTCAGCGGGACGTACGAAGAACTCTATTCACTCTTTGTCTTTGCCGTATGGATATTCTTCGCCCTAACTGCAATTGCACTGCTCCGTTTGCGCAAGAAGGAGCCAAGTCTCTGCCGGCCTTACCGCGCCTGGGGGTATCCCTGGACGCCACTCATCTTCTTGCTCGCCGCGATTGCGCTTACTCTGAATCTTTGGATGACTCGCCCCGTGCGTTCCTCGCTTGGCCTCGCTGTCATTTTGGCAGGCATCCCATTCTTCTACCGCTGGCGCAAATCCCCCAGCGATTCCTCCGCATCCGCCGAGCACACTTAGGTTATCGGGAGTCTTTCCCCGCGTTTCAAGCTCGAAAATCAATTGTAGTTAGGGATGAACGGAATGGAGCGGCCTATCGGAATCGAACCGACACCTGAACCTTGGCAAGTCTGCTGGGAACGGAGTGTCAACGACTTACGAGGCATATTCAGGAGCAATAAGTAGCGTTTAGAGCGGTCAGAAACACTTAATGGTCCTACAGTTGGTCCCACGCGGAATGCGGGTTGGCACCCTCTATTCTTGAACCGCGAACGAGTTCAGGTATGCTACTCAGGTCTTGTATCGTTGGTCCGCCAGTTCGCAATTGTTTTCGTGTAGGGGACAGCGGAGCTTTGGTAGCGCGCCTGCCTTGGGCGCACGAAAACCGACTCCAATAACTCCGTCCATTTCTTCTAACTACTAACGTTTCCAACAAATCGGGGAATCTGCTTTTCGCTCAAAGATAACCCAAATGGATTGAAAACGATGGATTCTTGCACAGTTGGTGCACAGTCGAACGCGCCCGAGGAATTCGATTAACAGCCATGAATTTAATTCAATCACAAGTTGCCGGAGTCGAGCTTAATCGAGGGAAATAGGCAAGTTCTGATCAAAATCTGATTGGCTGAATTTTCCTTCTCGTTTCCTCTTTTGTTCACTTTTTCGCATGGTTTCTCACCATTCGCATGAGGAGGCGTGGAGTCGTCTATACTAAACAGCGCCGAGAACAAACTCCATCTTGGGCACAGCGGACTGAACGTTGACGCAAACATCGATACAACTCGGATCCATCGGCATCTGGACATTCCAATTCGAGCACTGCCCGGCTGCCAAGGCGCGAGAAGCGGCTGCGGAACTGGAGCACCTCGGCTTCGGGGCCATTTGGTTTGGCGAAGCCGCAGGACGTGAAGCGCTCACCCATGCGAGTGTCCTGTTGGCAGGAACAAAACGAACCGTAATCGCCACTGGAATTGCGAATATCTATGCTCGCGATCCTGTCGCGATGGCGGCCGGCCAGAAAACATTAGCCGAGGCCTATCCCGGACGATTCGTCCTTGGACTTGGCGTTAGCCATGTTCCATTGGTCGAGAAATTACGCGGACATCGTTATGAGAAGCCCGTCTCCACCATGCGGGCGTATCTGGATGCCATGGATCAAGCTCCTTACCAGGCGGTGCCTCCGTCCATCAAGCCAATCCGACTTCTGGCGGCACTCGGACCAAAAATGCTGAAGCTTGCCGCGGAACGAGCTGACGGCGCACATCCCTACAACGTGAACCCGGAGCACACTGCTCAGGCCCGCGCGATACTGGGGCAGGGTCCATACTTGTGTCCAGAGCAAGCGGTCGTGTTGGAGACAGATCCGGCGAAGGCACGGAAGATTGCCAGGGATTTCCTCGGCATTTATCTCGCCTTACCGAACTATACGAACAACTTCCTCCGGTTGGGCTTCGACGAGTCGGACATCAAGAATGGTGGAAGTGACCGCCTGATCGATAGCATTATCGCCTGGGGCGATCTGAACGCAATCCGCAACCGCATTCGCGCCCATCACTCCGCCGGCGCGGACCACGTTTGCGTCCAAGTTCTTTCAGCAAACCCGCGGTCACTTCCGTTAGCAGAGTGGCGGGAAATCGCGCCGGCTCTCCTGGGCGGCTAGGAATTCGCGCTAAACCGACGACCTATTCTTTCGCTGTGATTTAGATCGATCACGGAGTCTGGGACAAGGGGCACAGCCTCGTGCACGGTTACCGACAGATGCCGTCCCTCACCGGCCAAATCCAAAATCCAATGATCTTTCTGGATTTTAACGGTGCGACCAATGCCGTACACTTCGATCCACACTGGGGCCTTCTTGGTCGCGGCAAATAGTTCCTTGATCGAGGCCTTTTCCGCAACCGGCATGCCAGTGTGCCCTCCAGCCTAGATCTTGCCGGCAAGGATGGTCACAGTTTGTAGCCCGTGGAGAGGGTCGTAGCTTCCGGAGGTGGTGTCCTCCAAGCCCACGCGGGTCTCTGGTGTTAATCTCTGTTCTCGAAGCCGACCACGGAGGAGTCATATGTCACGCGTGCCCCATCCTGATCCCGAGAAACTCGCGCCCGAGCAGCGCAAGGTCTATGACGCCATCGTGGCAGGTCCGCGTGGCCGCGTCGTCGGCCCATTGCTGGTCTGGCTGTCGAGTCCCGGGCTTGCCGACCGCGCGCAGGCTTTAGGCGCGTTTTGTCGCTTCGACACGAGCCTGCCGCCGCGGCTTTCTGAGCTCGCCATTCTGGTGACCGGCGCGCACTGGCAGGCGGCCTTCGAGTGGCACGAACATGCGCCCATCGGGCTCAACGCCGGGCTCGACGCCGGCACGATCGAGGCGATTCGTGTCGGCAGGCCGCCCAACCTGACGAAAAGCGACGAGGCTGCCGTGTATGCCTTCGCCAAGGAGCTCCTCGATTCCCGCAAGGTCTCCGCTGCGACCTACGAGCGCGCGGTCGCGGAGGTCGGCCTGACGGCCGTGGTCGAGCTCGTCGGAATCCTCGGCTACTATAGCCTGGTCTCGATGACCATCAACGCCTTCGAAGTGCCGCCGCCCGACGGCGCGCCGCACCCGTTTGTTTTATGAAGCCCTCCCCAGGAGGGCACTCACGCAATAACATGAAATCAGTTTCGGTTTAAAGGCGTGGACGGTAACTAAGAAGCTAAGCATGTGGGCCGCGCGGATTCACCTAAGTGATTGCGCTTGTGGCGGAGACAACTTTCTTTTTTAGGCAGAGATCAACCTCCACATACCAGCCATCTCCCGCCGTCCTCAATTTAGATGTTCACTTTCCGGTCGTTCGAAAATGGATCTGAAACGGCGAATGGCCTTTGGTCTCACAACCGGGTCATCATACATTAATCGCTGCCGTGATAGATTATTGCCCGAGGTTCCACAGCCTGCTATCGGCAACCACGGGCAAATCCGCAAGGGTGGCTAAAGTCGGAACGTAGAATTCACCTGCGTTCTTCTTCAAGTGAAGTACATTCTGCGTGGGAGTATCAAAGCTTGAGCACTGTTTACTGCGTAGTTCGAAGAGGCCCAACGTGACGGAACAACGGCGGGTAGAGCC
>CAVRAJ010000015.1:0-38030 GCA_963718945.1 uncultured Acidobacteriota bacterium
GTACATTATTTCTGGTAGAAAACCATTCAGGGTCGATTGCCGACGGTTTGTGAAATGGGCGCCAACGGAATGAACAAACAGAGGCTCGCTCGAACAATCGCGGCTGCAGTCGTGATTGGCGTAGTCTGTTCTATGCCTACCATCGCTGGAGCGGCTCCGAATACAATCCACGCAATGATGTGCTCACACAGATGCCTGTGGATGCCAGCGCGGTTCTCTTTATAGACCTCGACACGCTCAGGCAATCGCCATTTCTAGCGGAACTCTACAAGTGGGCTCCACAAACCAAGGCGGATGCCGATTACGCGCAATTCCTGAAATCCACGGGATTCAACTACGAGAGCGATCTAAACCATGTAGGCATCGCAGTTTTGAATCGCGGCAAGGAGACAACTCTTTTTGCCCTAGCCGACGGGCGATTCGACCGAAAAAAGATTTCCGCGTACGCCTTGCAAACAGGAACGCGGGAAAATCGAGCCGGCAAGGAGATTTTCTCCATGCCGCTCACCGGCAGCACAGGGCGAATCACATTCACTTTCTTGCGCAACGACCACATCGCGTTGACGAACGGCTCGAACATCGAATCCTTTTTGTCTCGGCCCCAGGCTGATTCGGACGCACGGGCTTGGCGCGAACGATTCCGCAGGCTCGCCGGTTCCCCTGTATTTGCCGTGGTGCGGCAGGATGCCGCGGTCGCCGCGGCATTGAGCGCACAGGCGCCCGGCGGATTCCGGTCACAGCAGCTTTCGGCTCTCGTCAATCAGCTTGAGTGGATTACCGTCGCGGGAAAGCCAGAAGCCGACGGCCTGCGCGTTGTGCTGGAGGGTGAAGGCAAGGCGGACGCACCCACGCGACAGTTGTCCGACGTGATCAACGGGCTGCTTGTACTGGCCCAGGCGGGGCTCAGCGATCCAAAAATGCGGCAACAATTGCAGCCAGACGTGCGTGAAGCGTATCTGGAGATGCTTAAGAGCGCGGATGTCTCGCAGATTGACCGCGGCCAGACGAAATCAGTCCGGCTCATCTTTGACTTGACGCCCAAATTCCTCGAGGCCGCCCACGCCGCAATGCCTGCCGCGCCGGCGGCTCCGCAAAACAAGGCCCTGCCAAACAAGAGAGCCATCCGGAATTGAGTTAACGCATAAAAAATGCCCCTAAAAACCGGGGCGCGAGAAATTCATGCAAGAAACAGAAGAGGCTCGTCGGCTTAGTCGCCCACCATACTTCCCTTCATGTAGCGCCAGGGATTAACCGGCGCATTGTTTACGCGAACTTCATAATGCACGTGCGGGCCGGTGGAGCGCCCGCTGATGCCGGTATAGCCGATCACCTCGCCGCGTTTAATGCGCGTGCCGGGCACTGCCGAGAACGACGAAAGATGCGCATACCAGGTGGTGATCCCAAAACCATGGTCAAGCACCACGAGGCGGCCATAGCCGGCGTGATTTTCCGCGATGGTCACGATGCCGTCCGCAGTGGCATGAACCGGCGCGCCATAATCCGTCGCCACATCGACGCCCGTGTGAAACGCCCCCTCACCGCTGAACGGGTCCAACCGTTCTCCGAAGCTGTCCGTGATGCGCCCCATCACCGGCCAAATCGAAGGCGTATAGCTCGAATCGGCAAAGCTCATCGCCGGCATCAGGCGCAACCCGCCTGACGAGACGGCGATGACCGCCGCATTCCTCTTCAAGAACGTGTACTGCTCAATCGAGCGGTCGAAGACATCTTCCGGTGTCGCTTCGCTATCGGTCGTATCAAAAGCCGCGGGGTGATAACGAAGTACGCCATACGTCATGGCCACTTCGGTAGCCAAAGACTGGAGAGAATCGAGGCGCTGGTTGGTGTCGGTGACCGTGCTCTGGAGTTGCTGATACTGCTTCTTGAGAGTTTCCTGATCGTGGCGGAGGGCATTGTAGTTGCCGACCTTCCACAGCATCCGGGAGTATGAACCAACAGCCGCAGCCACCGTAATCGCGCCAATGATGGCCAGAACGGCGAGGCCGTGCAGCACATAGGACGGCACGACAAGCTTTTGCAGCTTGCCAGGCGTCGTCGCAATATAAAATGTATAGTTCTTGCTCGTAATCACTTACTTGGCCTCTCAGGCCTGCAAGCTGGTCAAAAACGGGCTATGTGTCCCGGAGCCCGCGTAAGAGAACCACTTTGAAACTGCATGAATCCAAATCTGAACCGTAAGCCTCGGTCCGCGACCTTGCTCATACTAAATTCTGTAGAGGTGTCCGTCAACCCTGTATTTTGCAGTTCGGAGAACAGGCTGTTAAAAACCGGCTACCTGTCCGGAAGTACAGGGTGTCGAATGCTCCAGCCCATCCAACTCATCGGCTGATTTCGCCAATTGCATCCTCTCAGCCCACGAAAAGAGTGTCAGGAGCTATACTCAACGTCGATCATGCAGGAAACAAAGCACGTATTTGGCAAACGCCAGAGCCCTGGAGAGTCTGCCATTCTCGAACGGATCAAACGAATCCCCACTGATACCGGGATTCGCAACTCAGGACTGGGCCTTGGAATGGGGGATGATGCGGCGCTCATCAAAACCACCAAAGGCTACGATGAAATTCTAACTTGCGACTGGTTTCTGGAAGGCACGCACTTCTTTCGAGACAAGCATCCCGCCGATGCTGTCGGTTGGAAATGCCTTGCACGGGCCGTGAGCGATGTGGCGGCGATGGGGGGCGTGGCTCGTTGTTTCCTGTTGAGCCTAGCCCTGCCTAGCGATCATGTTGGCGCATGGCTCGATCAGTTTCTGGGCGGATTGCGGCGTGCATCCAAACGATTTGGCTGCGTGCTGGTGGGCGGCGATACGACTCGGAGACGCGAGATCCTCATAAATGTTACCGTGGTCGGCGAGGTGCGGGAGGGCCAAGCGGTCTTACGTTCTCGAGCGCGTCCGGGCGATGTTCTATTTGCAAGCGGCCGGCTTGGAGAGGCTGAACTGGGCCTCAGGCTGATCCGCAAGAGCAGAGGGCGAGTCAACAGCCGCGATCGAGTCCTGACGAAGCATTTTTATCCTGAACCGCGCTTGGCTTTGGGCAGTTGGCTGGGCGAAAAGCGCCTGGCGTCGGCGATGATGGATATCTCTGACGGTCTTTCCACCGATCTCCCTCGGCTTTGCGAGGCAAGCGGAGTGGGGGCGCGCCTCGAAGCGTCAAGGATTCCAACAGTGCGAGTGCCGAAGATTGAGCAGCAACGCGGAATCGATCCATTGCTCATGGCATTGCACGGTGGCGACGATTACGAATTACTCTTCACGGTGCCTCGAAGAAAGTGGAAGCACATTCCTCACGCTTTCCATGGACTCCCCTTGACAGCTATAGGTGAAATCACCAGCAAGCGATCGCTGCTGCTTGTCGATGGGACGGGGCGCTCAGTCCCTCTTCCAAACCGCGGCTGGGACTCTTTCCGCGATCCTCGATAAAGCACGATTCCGCTCGCGCGGCGCTCTTGAGCGTCTCTCGATATAGCCAGGGGCAGCCAATCTTTCGCAGGGTTCAGAATGGTGCAGTCCCATGGCCACTTAAAAACCTGTCTCCGTTGCTGACCCAATTCCGTTCCTTCGAGCAGTTGCTACGAGCTCATAATACTTCTAACTTGAAACTCGAAATGTAAGCGGGACCCTTGCTCCCCCGGCCCTCCTCGCTTGACTTGCAACGAAATCATCAGAACCGTTCCGAGGAGGGATCGTGCAGAAAATCCTATGTCTTTTCGTCTTGGCGTTGGCTGCGTCTTTAACGGCGGCGGCGCAAACACCCATCCGGGTGAATTGCGGCGGCCCAAGTTACACCGATTCCAAGGGTCAGCTATGGCAGGCGGACTTCGGTTTCAGCGGAGGTACTGAGGTATCGACCACTGCCGCGGTTGCCGGAACGTCCGATCCTATCCTTTACGACGACTCTCGCAAGGATCCGGCGAGCTATTCCTTTAAGGTGCCGAATGGGCAGTATCAATTGAACTTGTACTTCGATGAAGCAAACGTCAGAGGCGAGAAAATTAGTGCCCGCGTTTTCAACGTGAGCGTTCAGGGTGCTGTCGTTTTTCCTGAGTTGGATATTTTCGCCTCTGCCGGGGCCAATGCCGCTCTCATCAAGTCCGCGAACGTTTCCGTCACCAATGGCTCGCTCACAATAGGCTTTACACACGTTGCCGGCATAGTCCCCGAGATCAGCGCGATCGAGGTCTTGCCGGCCAGCAATGTGACGATAGGGCCCGCACTGAAGTTAAACTTTACTTACCCCGACGGCACTCCGGTGGTTGGGACTTTGAATTATACGGTCGCGTCTTCCCTGCTCAGCTTTCAGGGCAGCCAGGCGCTCGTCAACGGCGTCGCGCAGTGCCAGCTCTTCGCGAACCCCAGCTCCATGGGCATCAGCGCGCAGTTTCAGGTAAGCCTGAGCCTGATGGATACCGCCGGGCATATCCTTTGGCAAATGAGTCTGGGGATGAATCCCGCGCAGGTGAATCTTGGCGGGGTGCAAAGCTCTGCGCTGAACGTGATCATTCAAAAAATATAGCGACGCGCAATGCAGGCCAGCACTATAACTGCGGCGAAATACCGGACGGGGCCGGCGGGGCTGTAGTTTTGGTTGGCGGCGTGACGGCCGGGGACTTTGCTTTTGGAGCGGCTGGTTCTTCTTCTTCCGGCGCCGTGTCCGGCGTGTCTACGTTAACTTTGTGTTCGAGTGCTTGCTGCTCGAGCGGGACGACGTTGGCGAAATCGAGCACCGGCTGGCCATCGAGCGCGTCCTTCATGAACTCCAGCCAAATCGGAAGAGCCGCCCGCGCCCCGGTTTCCTTTTTTCCTAGAGAAATTTGCTTGTCATCAAAGCCGACCCACACGCCGCAGGTAAGCTGCGGAGTAAAGCCCATGAACCAGGCGTCCGTGTAATCCTGCGTCGTTCCGGTTTTTCCACCCGCGGGACGGCTCAACGCTTTGGCCTGAATGCCAGTGCCGAATTGAATGACCTCCTCGAGCATGGCCGTCATCGTTCGTGCAACTTCGGGTGAAATGACATCGTGCACTTCGGGATGCGCTTCTTCGAGCAGCGCGCCATCGTAGCTAGTCACGCGGCGAATCATGTGCGGGTCGATGCGTATTCCGTCATCCGGGAAGACCGTGAACGCTGAGACATGTTCGAGGAGTTTCATATCCGCTGCTCCAAGCACCAGCGGGAGATAAGGAGGCAGCGGCGTGGTAATGCCGAATCGGCGCGCCATGTCCACCACGGAATTGATGCCGACTTTTTCCGCGAGCTTGACGGCCGGAACGTTGCGGGAACCTGCGAGAGCCCGGCGCAATGTAATCGTGCCTTCGTATTTCTCGTCATAATTGTGCGGCGAATATGGCTGGCCGCCGCTGATAGCTGTAAAAGGCGTGTCCGAGATGGTGTCAAACGGAGAGGCGCCTTTTTCAAGTGCGTCCGCGTAGAGATAAACCTTGAATGAGCTGCCCACCTGCCGGTAGGCCTGCGTCGCACGGTTGAACTTCGAGTCTTCGAAGCTGTAGCCGCCGACCATGGCTTTAATTTCGCCCGTGGCGTTGTCGATCGTCAGAAGCGCGGCTTGCGGGCCGGGCTGCTGCTCGAGTTGCACGCGAGCCGTTGCTTCATGAAGTTCCTGAATCGAGAACTGGGCGAGATCACCGGCCTTTAGCAGGTCTGTGGGCTTTTTGCGGCCAGTCCAGGTAAAATCCGGCGGCGAAAGAATCGCGCGATAGGTCCCGATTTTAATCGTGGCATAGCGATCGTCTACCGCAAGGACCAGCCCCGTGACGTACGAGCCTTTTTCGATGGGATGATGCCAGTCTTCGTCCTCGTAGGTATCCAGCATCCCCAAATTGTCGTGCAGGATATTTGGAAGATTGCCGCGCCAGCCGTGGCGCCGGTCATAGCTGTGCAGGCCATCGCGCAGCGCTTGATTGGCAGCCAGCTGCATTTTCACGTTGAGCGTGGTGTAAACACGAAGGCCGCGCTCATGGACTGCTTCCGTTCCGTATGTCAAACTCGAGATACTTGCGGATTTCTTCGAAGAAATACGGCGCCAGGTCGTTGCGCGGGAACTGCAGGTGCAGGCCGAGCGGCGTTTTCTGTGCGGCCACTTCCTCGGCGGGAGTGATCTTCCCTTCTTCCTCCATGCGGCGAAGCACCAGGTTGCGGCGCGCAAGAGCGCGCGCGGGGTCAGACAGCGGCGAATAGATCGGCCCGCGAATCATCCCAGCGAGCAGCGCAGCCTCCTGCAGCTTCAAGTCGGAGACGGACTTTCCAAAATAAAACTGCGCGGCTGCGGCGAACCCGTAATTGCCGTGCGCCAAATACACCTGATTTGCGTACATCGTAAAAATTTGCGGCTTCGTGTAGTGCCGTTCGATTTGCAGGGCCAGCAGAATCTCCTGCATTTTGCGGCGGAAACTGATCTCGCTGCGGTCCAGAAATAGATTGCCGGCCAGCTGCATGGTGATGGTGCTGGCGCCTTGCGCCTTGCCGCCCTTCAGAATCTTGCGCCAAACGGCTCCGGCGATGCGCGGAAAGTCGATGCCCCAGTGCTCTTCAAAGTGCTGGTCCTCGATGGCGGTTACCGCGTTGTAGAGAACTTTGGGGCACTGCTCGTAGGTCATCAGAATGCGCCGCTGTAGCGCGAAGCTGCCAACGAGCTGCCCGTCATCGGCATACACCTCGGTGACAACGGTAGGGCGGTACGTTTCCAGCGCGCGTATTTCCGGCAAATCGCTCGCATACACAAACAACAATCCGCACGCTGCTCCCAGCGCAATGGAACAAAGCAAAAGAAAGGCCAGCGCGACGCGGTCAATCAGTTTCCAGCCGCGCAGCCGCAACGTGATCGGAGGCAAACTCAGCATCGAAAGTTAATTCTATCGCAGAACGATTTGCAGGAATGTGTTTTGCAGGAGATAGGTCGCCTTTCAGGAATCACCAGCCGGCTCATAATATCTTTCGCCAGCGCAGGAACGGCAGAGAATCCGATTGCCTGCCATGACTTCGCGCTTGAAATTGATGCCTTCGCCACACTCGGCGCATACCACGCGCGGGCCTTTGAACCCAGGCAGGTCCTCGGGCAACACCACGACCTTTACCCACTGTTTGTCGAATAGAACGTCGTCAGCTAGCGAGGCGTAAGCCTTCTGCTGCCCTGCGTCTTTTGCCATTTCCGGAAACATTTCGCGCGCGGCTTGCTTCGAGGATTCCTTTGCGGCGATGCGCACGGCGCGGCCCGTCTGCATATCAACAAATGTCGCTGCCACTTTGCCCCAATCGCGAAATTTCAGCGCGCGCTTTCCCAGCCTGCAATTGGCGACCAGCGCGACGGCGTCCGTAACGCAGCGGTCTATCTCGACGTAAGTGACGATGCGCTTTCGTTCGGCAACCGGGTCTTCAATCCCCAGCTCGAGCAACCCGACCATCGCCAGCCGCACTCCCAGCACCTGCCCCGCGCAGAGGTGCCCGTGCGCGATTGCTGCAAGCTCTAAGTACTCATCCAGAGTCTTCATCGGTTCAGTCTACTACGCAGGACTTCCTCGCCCTTGGGGAACTACGCTTGCGCCTGGCTCGTTTCTTTTGCCGCCCACGGATGCGGCTGACGGGCTTCTATAAATGCGAAAATGGTCATTATCACGGCGAGCCCAGAGAGCGCCGCGTCCTCCAAAACTTTCTTGAGATTGATCGGTTCGGGCACCGCGAAGCAACCGCAATTGATGTCCATATGCAGCAGATACGCCCACAGCACAACACTGAAGAAGCCCAGCATGATGAGCGTGAGCAGCGCAGCCCAGATGCGCAGGCGCCAGCCAATTAGGAGGAGCAGACCGAGAATGATTTCCGTGAAGGGCAGCGTGTGGGCGACGAACTGTACTCCCCAAGCCGGCAGCAACTTGAAAGCCGCTACCTGTGCGGCGAAATTCGAGATGTTCATGGATATGGAAAATTTCAAAATGAAAAAAGGCCACAGGTTCGTGTTCGGAAGAAAAGCCTTCGAGTAGCCCGCGTAAATGAAGATGCCGCCCAGAACGAGCCGGCCGATCCAGATAACCGCGCGGCGATAATTGAGCGGGCTCGATTGCATCATGGAAAACGTCTCATGCGCCGGGACGTAAAGCTTTCCTACTTCTGGCTCAATAACTGATTCAAAAATTGGCTCAGGGTCTCGTAGTTCATCATGCCGGCGTAAGGATACGTCTGCCCCTTGCAATGAAAGACCGATGTCGGCGTCGAGTTCACGCGGTACATTTGCCCAAGTTCGTAGTCCTTATTGATAAGCGGCTCCAGGTTTCCCCCCTTGACCAACGCGCGGACTTTGTTCATTTCTGCGGACGTAAGCGCGGCGGCAACCGTGCCATCGATGTCCCCGGTCTGCTCCCATTTCTCCTGATTCTCGTATAGCGTCTGTTCGACGGGCTCAATCTTTCCGATCTCCGCGGCCGCCCTTGCATAACGCGCCGCCACCCGCGAATACGCGTGCATGGGCAGAGGAAAATCGCGATGAATCAGAAAAACTTTGCCGGTGCTCACGTAGCTGTCCATCAGCTGCCGGTTGGTGCTCAGGTAGAACGCCCGGCACGAAGGGCATTGGTAATCGCTGAAAACTTCCATCACCACAGGCGCGTTCTTCGAGCCGAAGGCTTTGTGGGGATCGATGTCATTCACGCCATCCACAGACTCCGTGGCCACAGTTCGCGGCACAGCATTACTCGATTCCGGCGCCCTCACTGGCGTTGCCGTCGAACTCAGTTCGTTGTTTGGGCCCTCGTTGCCAGTGATGGGAGCAGTGCTGACTTCGCTCGCAGGTGCCGCGAGCTTTGCCTCGGGCACAGCAACGGTATCCGCTTTGGGGCTGTAACGCGCCGCCGAAACGGGATGAATGCCTCGATTCACAAGCAAACGCGCCCCGATAAAGGCAAAAACCACAGCCACGGTAAAGACAGCGCGACGACTCACGCGACCCTCCTGCAAATGCCTAAGAATGTGAGATGCAATCTCTCCGCCAGCCTATCACAGGTTTCTACAGATAAATCCCTCGAAGGCTTCGTTCGTTTTCGAAATAGGCAAGGCTTGAACGCGCTATTCTTGGCGGGAATGATGAGTCAGGGCGGATTCATTCTCGCATGCCATTGAAAATGCATTAGTTATCTATAATATAAGAAAACTTGACAAAGACACACTCAAGTTGTACACTTGCCCTCGAACTGGACCAGGAGCACGCCATTGACCTCGGCCCATCCCGGATTCCCAGCCTACGGGTGGCCAGTGATGCAGACGGGTTCTGAAAGGAATAGCACCGATGAGCAAGATTATAGGAATTGACCTGGGGACCACAAACTCGGTCGTAGCCGTAATGCAAGGTGGAGAACCGGTAGTGATCCCGAACCAGGAAGGCGCGCGCACCACCCCTTCGGTTGTCGCCATCACCAAGGGCGGAGAGCGCCTCGTGGGACAAGTAGCGAAACGCCAGGCGGTTACGAATCCCGAAAATACGGTTTATTCGATCAAGCGCTTCATGGGTCGCCGCTATGATGAAGTGGGCGAAGAGATGAAGCGGATTCCCTACAAAGTCGTCAAGGGTGAGCATGACGATGCGCGCGTCGAGATTTTCGGCAAGGTATACAGCCCGCCGCAGATTTCCGCGATGATCCTGGGCAAATTGAAGTCCGCCGCGGAAGATTTTCTCGGCGAAAAAGTCGGCAAAGCGGTGATCACGGTGCCCGCCTACTTCAATGACGCGCAGCGCCAAGCCACCAAGCAAGCAGGCGAAATCGCCGGACTAGAAGTAGTTCGCATTATCAACGAGCCCACAGCCGCGGCATTGGCCTACGGCCTCGAAAAGAAGAGCGACGAAACCATCGCCGTATACGATCTCGGCGGCGGGACGTTCGATATTTCCGTGCTGGAAGTTGGCGCGGGCGTCGTCGAAGTGAAGTCCACCAACGGCGATACCCACCTTGGCGGCGACGACATCGACCAGCGCATCGTGGACTGGTTGATTGACGAGTTCAAGAAAGAGAACAGCATCGACCTCGGCAAAGACAAAATGGCGCTACAACGCCTGAAGGAAGCCGCGGAAAAGGCCAAGATCGAACTCTCGCAAATGATGGAGACGGAGATCAATCTGCCGTTCATCACGGCGGGTGCGAACGGCCCCATTCACATGCAGCAGAAGCTGACGCGCACGCGCCTCGAGCAGTTGATGGGCGATTTGCTTGACAAGTCGATGAAGCCGGTCAAGCAAGCTCTGGAAGACGCGAAGATGTCGCCGAACGACATTCAGGAAGTCGTGATGGTCGGCGGCTCGACGCGCATCCCCAAGGTGCAATCGATCGTGCGCACCTTCTTCGGGGAGAAAGAGCTGCACAAGGGCGTGAACCCCGACGAAGTCGTCGCGGTAGGCGCCGCGATCCAGGGCGCGGTATTGGCGGGCGAAGTGAAGGACATCCTGCTGCTCGACGTGACGCCGCTTTCTCTTGGCGTCGAAACGCTCGGCGGCGTGATGACCGTGCAAATCCCGCGCAACACCACGATCCCGACGCGCAAAGTCGAAACGTATTCGACGGCTGCGGACAATCAACCCGGCGTGGAAATCCAGGTGCTGCAAGGCGAGCGCAAGTTCGCCACGGACAACCGCTCGCTTGGCAAGTTCAAGCTGGACGGCATTCCGCCGGCGCCGCGCGGCACTCCGCAAATCGAAGTGACCTTTGACATCGACGCCAATGGCATCTTGAACGTCAGCGCGAAGGACAAGGCCACCAACAAGGAGCAGAAAATCACCATTACTGCTTCGAGCGGCTTGACCAAGGAAGAAGCCGAAAAAATGAGGACCGAGGCCGAATCCCACTCGGAAGATGACCGCCGACGCATGGAAGAAGTCGAAGCGCGCAACCGGCTCGATGGCATCCTTTATCAAGCGGAGAAGATGATCCGCGAAAACCGCGAGAAGATTGCGGAGTCGGACGTCAAGACGGCCGAAGACGCCATCGAAGAAGCCAAGAAAGCCATCGCCGAAGGCGGCACGGCTCGCTTGCGCTCCGCCACGGAGAACCTCGAGAAGTCTTTGCACAAGATTGCCGAGATCCTCTACAAGGCCAATGAAGCGGCAGGCGCACAGCAAGCCGGCGCGGCTAGCGCAGGTGCTGGTGCCAGCGGTGCCCCAGGCTCTGGTTCGAGCGGCGCACCGCAGGACAAAAAACCCGGCGACGTGATTGACGCCGAATACGTGGACGTCGACGAAACCAAGCGGCCGAACTAACTAAGGCTGTAATCGTAGGGGCACGATATATCGTGCCCCTACGACTTTTGTTGCGGCAACAATCCCAATCATGGCAACGACAAGCAAACAAGACTATTACGACCTCTTAGGCGTCGCGAAAAAAGCCAGCGCAAA
Source organism: uncultured Acidobacteriota bacterium (assembly GCA_963718945.1). GTDB lineage: Bacteria > Acidobacteriota > Terriglobia > Acidiferrales > UBA7541 > Acidiferrum. Next base: position 11,407 of record CAVRAJ010000015.1, read on the forward strand.
GGACATTCGCACGGCTTTCCGCAAACTCGCGCGCAAATACCATCCTGACCTGAATCCTGGCGATAAATCCTCGGAAGAAAAATTTAAGCAATTGCAGGAAGCCTACGACGTTCTTTCCGACACGAAAAAACGCCAGATGTACGACCAGTACGGCTTTTACAGCGACAACATTCCTGCCGGCGGGCCAGGCGGCGGACCGCAGCAGGACGGCGAAGGCGTCAATTTCGATTTTAACGGCTTTGATTTTGGCGGCGGGTCGGGCGCGCAAGGCGGCAACGCCAGTTTCCGCGATCTCTTCAGCCAGTTTTTCCGCGGGGGCCGCGGCGTTAGCGCGGAACCCGAGCACGAGCCCGGCGGTGACCTCGAATATCAGATCGAGATCGACTTTTGGGACGCCGTCCGCGGCGCCGTCAAGAAACTGACCATCACGCGCCTCGATACTTGCGACACCTGCCACGGCACGGGCGCGATCGGCTCCGCGCAGACCTGCCCAACTTGCCACGGCTCGGGCACCATCCAGCAAGCCGCAGGCAAAATGAAATTCAACGTTCCCTGCACGCGCTGCGGCGGCACAGGCAAAATCCGCAAGGTCTGCCCAACGTGCAGTGGCGAAGGCCGCCTGCGCCGTACGGAAACCATCGACGTCCGCATTCCCGCAGGTGTGGCCAGCGGTTCGCGCGTGCGCGTTCCTGCCAAGGGCAACGCGGGCACGATGGGCGCGCCTCCAGGCGATTTGTATCTGCGCGTGGACGTGAAATCGCACTCCTTTTTCGAACGCCGCGGCGACGATTTGTACACCGAAGTCCCCGTAACGGTGACGGAAGCCACATTAGGCGCGAAAGTCGAAGTGCCCACGATTGACGGCCGCTCGCTGGTCCGCATTCCGCCCGGAACCAACAGCGGCAAAACTTTGCGCCTGAAAGAAAAGGGCGTGCCAAGCGCCCGCACCGGCACACGTGGCGATCAATACGTCGAGATTCAAGTCGTCGTTCCGCAGCCGACTGATGAGCGCGTGCGCAACCTGATGAAAGAACTTGAGACGGTCGCGCCCGAGGATCCTCGCAAGGATTTGTTCAGCAAAGCCGGAGTCTAACGGAAATTTGAATGTAGGGCACGATACATCGTGCCCTCTGGTAGAAAGAGCACCAAATGCCGCAACGAGCCAGAAAACGAGGCCGAGCAACGGAATTAGAGTAGGGCGCGAAGTCGTGCCGGAGGAAACAAAAGCCAGCGACCAGAAAACGGCCAAAGCCGGCTACATGATCAGCGCCGTAGCCGAGCTCTATAAATTACACCCGCAAACCCTGCGTCTCTACGAGCGCGTCGGCCTCCTCAAGCCCTCGCGTTCGCAAGGCAACACCCGCCTGTACACCGATTCCGACCTCGAGCGCCTCGACGTAATCCTAACCCTCGCGCGCGACATGGGCGTAAATCTCGCCGGCATCGAAATCATCCTGAACATGCGCGAAAAAATGGTCGAAATGGAACGCCAAATGACCGAGTTCGCCACCGTAGTCCAGCAGGAACTCTCCCGCGTGGCGTCTTCGCATTCCCAAAATAGAGAACCCCGCCACGCCATCGTGCGCGCTACTCCGCGCATCTCGCGCACCTCTTAGCTCCGTCTTCTCTATTCTCCTCGCTCTTCTTTGCGAAACCTCTGCTAACTCTGCGCCGCTGCCTTATCTTTTCTCGATTCGCTCTGTCTCCTCTGTGAACTCTGTGTTGAGAAAACCCGCCACACCATCGCCAATCGATCCTCGAATTCCCACATCTCACACCTTGCCGTTCCGCCCCCGCAAACGTATGCTGTCCGCATGCCGCTCGAGAACTGCACGCTCTGCAAAGGCACCGGCTGGAAGCTCGTCCCCCGCTCGGACGGAGCCGTCGGCAGAGTAGCCGTCGCCTGCGACTGTGGTATGCAAGACCGCGCCGAACGCGTCATCGAACGCGCCCACATCCCCAAACGCTACGAACATTGCGATTTTGAAAGCTACAGCACTGACGTAGGCGCAACACCGCAACAAACGGATTCGCTGAAAAAAGCAAAGCTCCTGACGCAGGGTTTTGTTCGCGATTATCCGGGCGCCGCGGAAAAAGGCCTGCTGCTGATGGGTCCCTCTGGCGTAGGCAAGACTCATCTCGCCGTCGCTGCATTGAAGGATCTAATTCGCCGCGGACACGCCGGTCTCTTTTGCGATTACCGCGAACTCCTGAAAGAAATCCAAGCCAGCTACAACCCGGCCAGCGAATCCACTGAAATGGGTATTCTCGAACCCATCCGCACGGTCGAAATTCTCGTACTTGACGATCTCGGCGCAAGCAAACCTTCCGATTGGGTCCGCGACATCGTCGGCATCGTGCTGAATGCCCGCTACAACGAACGCCGCACCACCATCATCACCACAAACTACTACGACAATCCCGCTCAAGAAGGCGAAGCCACCCGCCTCCCCAGCGGAAAACTAGTCATGCCCACCCGCGAAGATTCCCTCGACCAAAGAATCGGCACCCGCATGCGCTCTCGCCTTTTCGAAATGTGCCGAACCATCGAAATGGTCGCCCCGGATTTCCGGCGCGAAAGTACCCAAGCCGGCCACGCCCGCGCTTAGTATGTTGCCATGCGAGGATCGCCAATCGAGCAACGACTAAGCGCACTGGAAACAGAATTCGATTCCCTACTGATACCGTGCCTGAAAGAATGCGCAAACGGGCGCTGGGGCTTGTTTGGTCAGAATCAAAATCCCGAAGCCGCCAGGTTTCTACGCTGGACGGAGGCGGCGCGACTATCGGAATTAGCGGAAGAAATTACGAGCATCCGCGCCGAATTCGGCCAGCCGAATCCTATGTGCGAGCTTTTTCTAAAATGCTGCTCCGAGCGCGGGGAAAATTTGCTCGGGGAGCCTAAGCGTGCCAAGAAACTCCTCAAGACACTGGGGATTGATTTGTAGTTCCGCGCTACTGTTTCTCGGAATCGCCAAGATAGAATGAATGGTGGCGACGAGTCCGTTGATGACTGGGTCTTGCGGCCTAGCGCTCCATCGGATCCTCTGTCAGGAGCTCCTGTTCATTGACACAAAGCGGACGCCGCGAGTATCCTTTTAAAGTTGCAGTGCGCCTCGAAACGCTCGCAGCATTGTCCCGAATGACCGCTCGGCGGTTAACCTCCTTGTAGAAACCCTGTCAGGGAATTCGCAAGGAATCTTATCGACGTTTTGCGTTATCCCGGGATACCCGGGGTGGACAGAATAGAAGTTATCTTCCGGAGGCCAACAACCATGTTACCCGACCACGACAACCAGTCCTCAGCCGCAGCAGCTGCACCCGCACCTGATTCAGAACCAACTCCGAACGGCACCACCGAGGAAGTAAACGCGGCGCAAGCAAGTGCGCCCGAGCCTGTGGCACACGACAGCGCCCCGGAGCCTCCCGCACCCGCGAGCGACGCTGCACAGGAACACGCGAAAGCTGCGGAAGCTCCCGCGGCAGCGGAATCTCACCCAGCTCCTGCTCCCGCCGACGCCGAAGCCACTGCCGCCGCCGAAGAAGCCGCCGGCTCGGAAGAGATGAGCAAGCTGATGGAGCAGTACGACGAGCAGCACGAAGCTGCCTCGCAAAGCGAAATCATCGAAGTAAAGGTTGTCGCCTACACCGAGCATGGTGTCGTCGTGGACCTCGGCGGAAAAACCGAAGGCCTGATCCCCGCAGCTGAATTCTCCGAAACGGAAATCCCGCGTCCCGAGCCGAACGCCACCATCGAAGTACAGCGCACCGGCGAGCACAAAGACGGATTCACGATTCTCTCCTATCAAAAAGTTCTCCGCCGCCGCACTTGGGAAAAAATCGAAGCCGCTTACAAGGCCAAGGAAACCATCACCGGCAAAGTGGTGGACCGCATCAAGGGCGGCCTCGTCGTGGACATCGGTGTTCGCGCGTTCCTGCCCGGCTCGCAGTTTGATCTTCGCCCCACGCAGAACCTCGACGACCTCACGGGCACCGACGTGCAAGTGCGCGTCACCAAGCTGAATCGCCGCCGCGGCAACGTGGTCGTTAGCCGCCGCGCCATCCTCGAGGAAGAACTCCACGCCAAGCGCGCCCAGTTGATGGACACGCTCACCGAAGGACAAGTCGTCCATGGCCACGTGAAAAACGTCACCGAATACGGCGCCTTCGTCGACCTCGGCGGTATCGACGGCCTGCTTCATCTCACCGACCTCAGCTGGGGCCGTGTTAAACATCCCTCCGACCTGGTGAAGCCGGAGCAGGAGCTCGACGTCATCATCCTCAAATTCGACAAGGAAAAGCAGCGCGTCTCGCTCGGCTTGAAGCAATTGATGCCCGATCCCTGGGTGAATGCCGCGGAAAAATATCCCGCCGGCGGCAAAGTCAGGGGCAAAGTTGTTGGCGTCGTGGACTACGGCGTCTTCGTCGAGCTCGAGCAAGGCATCGAAGGCCTCGTCCACGTCACCGAGCTAAGCTGGTCGAAAAAAGTCCAGCATCCTTCGAAGGTCGCCAAAGTCGGCGACGAAGTTGACGTCATCGTCTTGGACATCAAGCCTAGCGACCGCCGCGTCTCTCTCGGTATCAAGCAAGCGCTCCCCGATCCCTGGCTGCTCGTTGCGGATAAGTACCCCGTCGGCACCATCGTCACCGGAAAAGTCCGCAACATCGCGGAGTTCGGCGCTTTTGTTGAAATCGAAGAGGGCTTTGACGGACTCGTCCACGTCGGCGACGTTAGCTGGACGGAGCGCATCAAGAATCCTCACGAAGTTTTCAAAAAGGGCGAACCGGTCACCGCCAAGGTTCTTAAGATCGATCCGGATAATCGCCGCGTCTCTCTCGGCATCAAGCAGGTGAACGACATTTGGGGCGAGTGGTTCAAGCAGCACAGAGTCGGCCAGATCGTCAAAGGCAAAGTTTCGCGCATCGCCACTTTCGGCGCTTTCGTCGAACTCGGCGACAACATCGAAGCTCTCTGCCACAACACCGAGATCGAGGAGCGCAAGCGCCGCGACGAAGGCCACTCTCCCATGCACCGCACCAGCACCGGCCCGCTGAAGAGTGCCGGTCCTCTCGAGCCCGGCAAAGAGTACGATTTCAAGATCATCAAGATCAGCCCCGAGACGCGCCGCATCGGTTTGAGTTATCGCGCCGCCGCCAAGCAGATCGAGCGCAAGGAGATCGAGCAATATCGCTCCACGTCCACGTCGAAGTCTTCCTCGACCGCGACGATCGGCGACGCGCTCAAGTCGAAATTGTCGGCCCGGTAATCTGAATCGAGGGCAGGCGGCACATTTCTCTTGTGGCAAACCGGGCTGCACTTCCCAGGGGCCCCGGCGGCAAGGCAGTAGGGCAGCACAATTTCATTTACCTGCGGGTCAATTTAGTGATAGGAAGAAGGGCAACCGGGTGCGTTTCGCCCTGCTAAGCCGTTTCGCACCAAGAACCTGCGGGCGCTGATATTCTGGCTCTGCAACGAGGCAAAGGCACGATGACCAAGCCACTCACGCTGACGAAGGCCGACCTCATCCAAGAGGTCGAGCGCATCACGGAGCTCAAGCGCTCCGACTCCGAGACCATCGTCGAGACCATCTTCGACAGCATTATTGAATCTCTCCAGAAGGGCGACAAAATCGAAATTCGCGGTTTCGGCAGCTTCCGCACGCGCCAGCGCCGCGGCCGCATCGGCCGCAATCCCAAGACGGGTGCGAAAGTTGAAGTGCCTCCGAAGAAGATTCCTTTCTTCAAGCCCAGCAAAGAACTCAAGGATTTTGTGAACAGTTCGGAAGCGGCAGCATCCGCGGGAGCAACGCCCGCTGGCGCGCCCGCTGCCGGCGACGCAAAGCATCCTTAGGCCACTCGGCTCTTCCAAACAAAATTGAATTTCGCAGCGCGTGTTCGTCTTGCGTTCTAGCCGAAGCCCGTGCGCCGCGCGCCGCGTTTTGCGTTATGCTGTCCGCGCAACTTCTGTTTCTGAGGACGCCTCGCGATGGACTATCTCTGGACCCCATGGCGCTACCAGTACATGGAGCAAGTGACCGCCGGCAAGCAGCCCGATTGCATTTTTTGCGAGGCCCTCGCGCGCAACAAGGACGACGAAACACTCATCGCCTTTCGCGGCGCGAAATCTTTCATCATCCTCAACCGTTTCCCGTACACCTCGGGCCACGTCATGATCGTCCCCTACGCGCACGTCGCCGAATTGAACTTGTGCGACGCGGAGGCTCTCGCCGAAATGATGCAGCTCGCGCAGCGCGTCGAAAAATCCTTCCAATTAAATTACAAACCGGACGGCATGAATCTCGGCATGAACCTGGGCCGCGCCGCCGGAGCCGGCGTAGCCGGACACTTACACCTTCACGTCTTGCCGCGCTGGTTCGGCGATTCCAATTTCATGACCGTCACCGGCGAAACCCGCGTCCACCCCGAAGAATTGTCCGTAACCTATGATCGCCTCCGCAAAGCTCTAGCCACCTAGTCTCTGTGTATCTCCGTCTGGATCATCCTAACCTGCAACATTGTCATTCCGAGCGAAGCGACCGAAGGTTCCGACCCTGTCGGAAGGAATCTGCTTTTCTCTTCTCCGTGCCCTCTGTGTCCTCTGCGCCCTCTGTGTAAATCTTTTTCCATCTTCTGCGCTAAACTACTCCTATCCATGAATCTCGACCTCACCGAAGAACAATCCCTCCTCCAAAAAACCGTCCGCGAATTCGCCGAATCCGAAGTCCGCCCCCTAGCCAAGGAACTCGACGAATCCGGCCACTTTCCCCGCGCCACCTTCCAAAAAGCCGCCGAACTCGGCCTCACCGGCATCGCCATCCCCGAATCCGAAGGCGGCGCCGGCTTCGACCACGTCGCCTACACCATCGTCATCGAAGAAATTTCTCGCTGCTGCGCTTCCACCGGCGTCATTCTCTCCGTCCAAAATTCTCTCTACTGCGATCCCATCCACCGCTACGGCACCGCCGACCAAAAAAAGCAATTTCTCGAGCCCTACGCCCGCGGCGAAAAAATCGGCTGCTACGCGCTCACTGAGCCCCAAGCCGGCTCCAACGCCGCCGCACTGCAAACCAAAGCCGTCCTTCGCGGCGACAAATATATCCTCAACGGCACCAAAGCCTGGATCACCAACGGCGGTGCCGCCGACGCCGCCATCGTTTACGTCAACACGCATCCCGAAAAAGGCGAAAAAGGCATCACCGCGCTCGTCGTCGAAAAAGGCACGCCTGGCTTCAAAAACGGCAAGGAAGAAAAAAAACTTGGCATCAGCGCCACTGCCTGCTGCGAATTAATTTTCACCGACTGCGAAGTCCCCGCCGCCAATCGCATCGGCAACGAAGGCGAAGGCTACAAAGTCGCGCTCTCCACGCTCGACGGCGGCCGCATCGGCATCGCCGCGCAAGCCACCGGCATCGCCCAAGGCGCTTTTGAAGCCGCACGCACCTACGCCCAGGAACGCCTCGCCTTCGGCCATCCCATCTCGCAATTCCAAGCCATCCAATTCATGCTCGCCGACATGGCCACCGACCTCGACGCCGCCCGCCTCCTCGTCCGCAAAGCCGCCTGGAAGCAAGACACCGGCGCCCGTTTCAGCATGGACGCCGCCATCGCCAAACTTTTCGCCAGCGAAATGGCCACTCGCGTCACCCACAAAGCCATCCAAATCCACGGCGGCAACGGCTACTCCCGCGAATATCCTGTCGAACGCAACTACCGCGACGCCCGCATCACCGAAATCTACGAAGGCACCTCCGAAATCCAGCGCCTCGTCATCTCCTCCTGGCTCCTCCGCTCCTAGGAAACCGGTGATGCGCAAATTTATTTACATGCCGTTGGCCAGCATCGCCCTCGCGGTTGTTGCATTCCGGCTGCTGAAGTTCGACTCCGATCAGATGTCCCGCGGCGGCATCTACTCTTACATCCCCGGCTTCGCTCTTTTTCTGCTCTTCGTAGCCTTCGTGCTTTTGTTCGCCTTATCTGCAATTCTGTCGCGCAAACTTCGCCCTCCAGTGGCCCTGTTGATGGGGGTAGTTGTATTGGCCACTGCCGTTGTCACTTGGATGAGTCTGCTTCCGTTAGTGAACGTCCACTATTGGACGTTCACGCTCCTCATCGTGCCCGTAATCATGTTCCTATGCGGTTTCTTGTTGCTCTTGGTCGGTGCCATCCGCTCGACCGCGCGCAGATTTCGACGGCCGTTTCCGGAATAGCCGGAGTATCTGTAGAGCCGCCCTTCAGTGCGTGCTGCACCTGACAGGTCCCTTGCTCATGTGTACGCTTACGTGTACACTATATGTACGTAGGAGCACAAATCATGGCCACCATCAAAGTCGGCGTGCGCGAGTTCCGCGAGCGTATCGCCAGTTTCCTCGAATCAGACACCCCGGTTGCCGTCACCCGCCGCGGCGAGACTCTAGGCGTCTACGTTCCCACGCGCCGCAAACGCCCAAAAACCGCCGATCTTTCCGAGCTCAAGGCCGCATCGAAGCGCCTCGCCGAAGCCCTGGCGGACGTCAACGAAGAAGAGTTCGTGGCCGAGTTCAAGGAGCTCCGTCGCCGCGGGAATCGCACTGCCCGCTGACATGATCGTTCTCGACGCAAATATCCTCATCCGTGCCATTCTCGGGCGGCGTGTCCGGCAGCTCATCGAGTTTTACCAAAACCAGGGTACCCGATTCTTCGCGCCTGACGTTGCCTTCCGCGATGCGAAGAAGTATTTGCCTATTATCTTCAAAAGACGCGGCAAACCTCATGCTGACCTCTCACCGTCGCTAGACGACCTGCGAAACTTCATAGAAACGGTTACCCCGGAACTTTATGGCGTCTTCGAAGCCGAAGCCCGCCAGCGATTGCGCGGCCGCGATGAAAGCGACTGGCCCGTCCTCGCCTCCGCTCTCGCCCTGGCCTGCTCCATCTGGACCGAAGACGCCGACTTCTTCGGCACCGGCGTCGCCGTCTGGACCACAAGTCGCGTCGAAATCTTCCTCAAAGAACAAGCCGAAGCACTCGGCTCACCCCAGGAATAACTCACCTCGTCCGAACACCGTAAGCCCGGCATCCGCCTCCCCGCTCCAGTTGACGTTCCCCTCAATTCTAAGCACCATCTTTCTCGCAGAATTCAGCCGCCATCCTTCCAGCTCAGGGAGCCACCATGTCTCAATTTCCCAGCTTCGATCTCTCCGGCCAAGTCTCCCTCGTCACCGGAGCAGCTCGCGGACTCGGCCGCGCCATTTCTCTCGCCTTGGCCAACGCCGGCTCCGACATCGCTCTCGGCTTACGCGACGTCAGCGGCGCGTCCACCCTCGTCCGCGAGATTCAATCCATGGGCCGCAAAGCTTTGCCTCTTCAAATGGACGTCACCGATCTCGCTCAAATCTCGGGCGCCATTCAAAAAGCCGCGGATCATTTCGGAAGGCTGGACATTCTCGTCAACAACGCTGGCAACGGAATCAGTGGCCTCGCGCTCGACGTCAACGAACGCGACTTCGACTTCACTCTCGCTCTAAATTTGAAGTCCACTTTCTTCGCCAGTCAGGCCGCCGCAAAACTCATGATGCGCCAAAAGGGTGGCCGCATCATCAATATGAGTTCGCAAGCCGCATTCGCCGCCTTGCCCACCGAATCCGTCTACTGCGCCAGCAAAGCCGCGGTTTCGCACCTGACAAAATGTCTCGCCGTCGAGTGGGGCCCGCACAACATCACGGTGAACGCCGTCGCTCCCACGTTCATCGCCACTCCCGGCACCGACGAAGCGCTCTCCGACCCCGCGTTTCGCGCCGACGTCATCGAGCGCATCGCCGCCCTCCACCGCATCGGTGAACCCGTCGAAGTCGCCGGCGCTGTCGTCTTCCTCGCCTCCCCCGCCGCCTCACTCATCACCGGCCACACCATCCTAATCGACGGCGGCTGGACCGCCCGCTAACCTGGAGTGCGGCAGCTCTGCTGCCGCTTTCTTTCGTCCTCCGCATAGCCTCCAGTCGTGGCGACGCCCTTTAGGGCGTCCTCCTCTCCAGCATGTGTAGCGCTCCATTTTTCACCTGTTTTGTTTCTTTCTCCACTCCGCCGCTCTCTCCGGCTTGCCCCACGCCACATACAATTGGACCAGCCATTCCCTCGCACGATCCAGGTGGTATCGATCCGGACTTGCTATCTTGTCTCTCCGCGCCATCATCCCCTGATATCCTTCTGTGAGCAGCGGTTCTGCCTCTCCATATTTCTTCTCCCCGGCCAGGCTCGCCCCCAGTAGGCTCTCAGCGCGATATCGTTGCCAATCATCAGGTAGTTGCTTCTGGTAGAACTCTAGGGCCTCGCGCGCTAGCGGCTCGCTCTCCGCGAACTTTTCTTCCGAGGCATAGGCCAGCCCCAGATCAAGTGCCGACGAAACTGTATGCTCGTTCTTCACTCCCGAGAAGCGGTGCCGCTGCCTCGATAAGACGTCTGCAGCAACACTCTCCGCCTTCGCATAGTCCTCCTTTCGTTGGTACATAAACTCCAAACCTTCAAGCTCTCCAATTGTGTACGGATGCTCCGGGCCCAGCACGCGCTGGCTGGTCTCCAGAGTCTCCTTGAACAGCGGTTCGGCCCGCGCATATTTACTCTCCGCAGTGTAGACAGCCGCGAGCATCCACATCGAAAGCAGAGTTTTACCGTGTTCGCCGCCGAGCAGGCGCCGCCGGATCTCCACCGTTTGGCTAAATTGCGCTTCGGCTTGCTCATATTTGCCTTGCAGAAAATTTGCTCGCGCCAGGTTGTGCATGGATTCCAACGTATCGGGATGCTCCGGCCCCAGTACGCGCCGGCGTATTTCCAGTGACTCGCTTATGACCGTCTCGGATTTGGCAAACTTGCCGTCATCTTGATAGACCCCGGCTAGATTATTCATGGTGATCAGCGTGTCAGGATGGTCTGGACCTAACACACGGCGCTTTATATCCAAGGTCTGTCCCATCAGAGTCTCGGCCTCAGAGTACTTGCTCTCACCAATGTAGACCAGCGCCAGATTGTTCATGGCTCCTAGCGTGTTGGGATGCTCGGGCCCCAAAACGCGTCGGAAACCGTCTACGACCTGGTTCTCGAGCTTTTCCGCCTGCTCGTACTTACCCTCATCGTCGTAGACTTGGCCTAAGCTCATCATGGACGCCAGTGTGGAAGGACTCTCTGGACCCAACTTTCGGCGCCGAAGTTCCACCAACTGCGAAGCGAGTGCCTCCGCCTTCGCATACTTTGTCTCGTGCTCGTACACCGATTCCAGCCTCAGCATGGATGCCAGCGTTTCCGCATGCTCCGGACCCAGCACCCGGCGTTGGATCTCAGCCGTATCCGTTAGGATGTTCTCGGCCTCCGCATCCTTCCCCTGTCGAAAGGCCAGATATCCAAGGCTCCTCGCGGTTGTCAGCGTTTTTTGATCTTCGGCTCCCAGCACTTGCCGCTCCAACTCCAGAGCCCGCTCTAGTTGTGTTCGCGCCTCGGGGTACAACCCCAGGTCTTGATACGTTTCTCCGATGGTTTCCCGGATGGCAGCTTCCACTTCCGGTTGCCGCTCGAACTTTCCCGCAATTCGCGTCGCTGCGCGATCCAGCGCCGTTCGCACTTTCAGGTCTGGATCAGGTTTCGTCTTCGGCCCCGATTGTGCCGACGCGCCAGCCTGCGCCAGCACGTCGTTTCTCAGAAAATTGCTGACCGCCTCCGCCACCGCCGCTTCCCGGTTCGCGCGCAGGCTCTGTCGTATGCTCACCACCGCCGCCGCAACCAACACCGCCGCAAACGCGCACGCCGTCACCAGCGCTCCACGATGACGCCTGGCAAACTTCCGCGCCCGGTACGCCGCCGACGGCGCTACTGCCAGCACCGCTTCATGATTCAAATATCGCCCAATATCCGCCGCGAAATCCGAGACCGAACCGTACCTCCGCGCGCGGTCTTTTTCCAAAGCTTTCAGCGCGATCGCATCCAAATCTCCGCCAATCAGCTTCGCCAGTGCTCGCGGCTCCGTCTGGCGCTTCCGCGCTAATTCTGACGATGTGGCCGCGTCTCGCGTGCGTATCTTGGTGCTTGGTTTCTGCGGATCTTCTTCGCGCAACCTTTGCAGAAATTCGTCAAACGCCAGTCTGCGCAGCTCGATCGGTGGCGCGCCTGCCAGCAATTCATAAAAAATAATCCCCAGCGAGTAGACATCCGTGCGTATATCAATATCTTCGCCCGAGGAAAGCGCCTGCTCCGGGCTCATGTACTCGGGAGTGCCGATCAGGGCTCCCACCCGCGTAAACATGGTGTGCGCCGTCAGTTTTTGGCTTAGCGCCTTAGCCACTCCGAAGTCAATGATCTTGGCGACCGGCTTGCCGTCCACCTCCGCCGCCAGAATGTTCGACGGTTTCAAGTCACGGTGGATGACCGCTTTCTGATGCGCATGCCGCACTCCTTCACAAACTTGCGTAAACAGTTCCAATCGTTCTTGGATCGAAAGACGGTGGTTGTCGCAATATTCGGTGATGGGAATGCCTGCGACATACTCCATGGCGAAGTACGGCGCGCCCTCCGGCGTTGAGCCTGCATCGAACACCTTGGCAATCGCAGGGTGTTCCATCAACGCCAGTGCTTGCCGCTCGGACTCAAATCGCGACATCACCTCTCGCGTGTTCATCCCGGCCTTCACCAACTTCAGCGCCACTCGCCGCCGCACCGGCTCTTTCTGCTCGGCCAGCCAGACCTCGCCCATGCCCCCTTCTCCGATTTTCTGAAGCAGGTGATAGTGGCCAATAATCTTTCCGGTCTCAGACGCGGATAGATCAGCGGCGAGTTCTGTCGTGCGTTCGTCGTGGCTGGAAGCGGGAACCGGATCTTTCGGCAGCACAGGAATCCCCCCTGTGACTAAATTCGTGTGCCCAAATTTTGGAGGGAGTATACACCCGCTCTCGCCGTCGCGGAAAGACCTTCGGACGTGTGGCGCAGAGTGCCGATGGGGTGCCGCACTCATAAGCGTTAACTTAACAATAGACGTGGCGTCGACGATGACGCGGAGGTTCCGCGAGTTGCGCGACGATGGTTTTCCAGTCGCGGAAGATGTCGGTCAGGTGCTGGGGTGGCAAAATGGCGTGACGCAGTTCTCGCAACAGGAAGCCGGTTTCCCTCCAGCGGCTACGGCGTAACGCCGAGTTCATAGCCCCAGGGGGAAAAAGCGTTGGCTGCTTCCACCAGTCGCTCGACCAGCAAGCTGACAAACAGTTTCCCATGCAGCCACGCCCGCGCGCTGGGAGGATCCTTTTTCGGGAGGTGCCCCAAGCCGAGCAGGGATTTCAGCCGTTTGATGGCCAGTTCAATTTGCCAGCGCTGGCGGTACAGCTCCATGACGGCGGCGGCGGAAAACGTTTCCGGCAGCGTCGTCCACACGGCGAAGTAAGCGGCGGCTTTCCAGCTTTCTTCGCTGATGACCTTGCGATGTTTTTTGGCATAGCGTTGCATACGCGCGCGCACCGCGCGGGTAGCTTGGGCGCTGCGCCGCACGGCCAGAAGCCGGCCCGGAATCCAGCGGCCATCGGTGACAGGGGTGCGCGTGAGCCATTCTTGAATCTGGCCAACGCGCAACGGACGGAAAAGGTACAACGGTTTGATCGGCCTGTTCGCCGCGTCAAATAAGGGCAGCGCACGGCGATGGAGGCGCACGAGTAAATCCCCGCCGGCCTGCACCACATGCGCCGCAGCGGCCGCATTGGCGTACAGGCGGTCACCAATCAGAATGTCTCCGGCGTGAACCGGAATGCGCCGCAAACTCTCTCCGCTTTTCACATCCGTCAGTTCAAAATGGTCGCACTGCAGATTGGCCAGGTTGAGGGCATAATGCACGCGCCAATCCGTGCCCGTGCTGCCAGGCTCGGAAACGGAAGTGCCATCCACCAGGCGCACCACACGACCTTGCGAAGGCAACGCCAACCGTGGCTGGCCACGCAACTGTTCGGCGAGCCATCGCAACCATTGCTCGGAAGCCCGCAGGCGCTTGAACACCGCCACCGCGCTAACCGTGACGCCCAGTTGCCGCGCACGAACCGCAGTCTCCGCCAGCGAACATCCCTCCCCGACATGAAGCAGCAGAACACGCAACAAACTCTCCGCATCCGGAAAATCGCGTGCCCGCCGCAACGCCCCGCTTTGCCGCGCCTTCGCTTCCCACCCCGCAGGCAAAAACGAGCGCAGCACCGCCCAATTATCGATTGGCGAGTCTTTCTGCTTCCGCATCATGCACGCAGCATAGGCGCCAACCGCGCTCCCGTCAACCGTTAAGTTAACGCTTATGGGTGCCGCACTCGCCGGTTTTGCGGGTACAGATTTTGAACTGGGACTGCCCCCGCCTGCCGTTCTGCCTCTTCCCGTCTCACCAAACTACAAAATTCCCGTCAACTCCTTCCAACCGCTCCACTTCCGCGTCTCACGTTCGAATGATAAAACTACAGTACTATATATTGACAGTAATCAACATCAATGCTACCATTCTCTATGATTCGGCGCCGCTCTACGCCCCACCATTCCTTCCACTCACGATTCACCACCGCCCACTTCACTATCTTTCTCCGCGTACACGCAGGAAACGCCGCAAACTCTTTCCCCTCATGCGGTTACTTCATAACTCGCGCATACCCCGGGGTAGGGGGTCCGTCCCTCTCTGCGACCTCTGTGTACGGCGCCTGCTCCGGCCCGGTCGGGGCGTTAAAATCAACCCGCGCCTCCGCCCCGGACGATCCGTTCAACACCCCGCACTGCCCGCCCACATCCGCTTTAGAATCCATGCCAACTAAACCGTCCTCAACTATTGCATCCCCAGAGCTTACGCCAGACTTAAATCCTTTAGATGCAACGTTTACAAAAAACCGGGGGGAGGGTCACAACCTGAGGAGGCCTCTCGCCACTCGTAACTCACCACTCGTCACTTCGGCGTCCGTAGGCACACTTCCGTTATATCCTGTCACCGTGCTCGAACTCGACTGCGGCCAGGACTTCGATCCCGTTCGCGACGAAGACTTCTTCGCCGCTCTTCCCCCTCGCCCTGCGGTTTGCCTCATCGAATCGCACGCGGAAAATGCCGAACCATTTCTGATTCGCACGCAGGATTTGCGCCGTCGCTTGCAACGCCTCCTCGGGCCTCCCGACCCAGCGAGTAAGCGACTAAACCTCCGCGAACTCGCGCGCGGCATTCGCTATCGCCTTACCGGCTCAGCGCTCGAACAGATCCTCACCTACTATCAGCACGCCAAGCATTTCTTCCCGCAGCGCTATCGCAAACTCACGCGGCTGCGTCCGCCCGCCGTCCTGAAAATCAGCCTGCGCAACGCCTATCCACGCTGCTACGTCACGCGCCGCATCGCCGTGGACGAAACCGGTTTACCCACAGGCGGCGCTTATTACGGCCCGTTCCCTTCCCGAAAATCCGCGCTCGCTTTTTCCGAGCAGGCGCTCGACCTCTTCAAAGTCCGCCGCTGCCAGATCAAAATCCGCCGCGATCCCACTTTTCCCGGATGCATCTATTCGGAAATGAAAATGTGCCTCGCCCCGTGCTTCGCGGGCTGCACCAAAGAGGAATACGACGCCGAGGTTCAGCGGCTGGTGCAGTTCCTCGACACCAACGGCAATTCGCTGCGCGCCACCATTGAAGCCGACCGCGAGCGCGCCAGCACCGACCTCGATTTCGAGCGCGCCGCGCTGCTGCACAAGCGCCTCGAAAAACTTGACGACGCGCTGCGCTTCCGCCCCGAGCTTGCCCGCCGCATCGAAGATCTCAACGCCGTAATTCTCCAGCGCGCCGCCGAAGAGCAAACCATCGGCGTCTTCGGCATTCACGGCGGCCGCCTCGCGGAGCCGTTCTTCCTGCGCTTCGCCGAAATCGCCAGCCAGCCGCGCTCCGCCGAACACATTTTCAAGGACTATCTCGAAGGCAACGCCGCAGCGTCGCCGCAAAACGGCGAAACTCCAGTCGCTGCAATCTCAACGAATGCCCCGGCACCAAGCGGCGAAACTCCCGCCGTACGATCCCCAACCGCGGCACGCGAAGAACTGAGCGAACATCTCGCCCTAATCTCCCGTTGGTTCTACAGCAATCCCCGCGCCGGCGAGATTTTCTTTCGCGAAAAAGACTGGCCGTACCGTAAGATTCTTCGAGCCTGTTCGCGGCTTCTCTCTCCAAAGGCCGCCGAACCCGTCGAAGGTGAGAGGCCCTCGCCAGTGTAATCGCTGGTGTAGGGGCACGATATATCGTGCCCCTATAGCGCCGGAGCGCCGGCTGTGAATGTGATCGCAACTTTAGGGACAACATGACCAAATCCGCCACTCTCGAAGCCACAAAGCGCTACGCCAATCGATTTGCCGGACACGCCGCCGATGGCCACTTTCGAGAAGCCCACGGCCTCGTGATTTCGTCGCTCGGCATCGGCACTTATCTCGGCCAGCCCGACTCAAAGGTAGATGCGAGTTACACCGCGTCGGTCGTGGCAGCAGCAGAAGCTGGCATCAATTTTTTCGACGCCGCCATCAACTATCGCTTCCAGCGCAGCGAACGCAACATCGGCGCGGCCATCAAACAACTCGCCACAAAAGGCTTCTCCCGCGACGAGCTCATCGTTTGTACCAAAGGCGGCTATCTGACTCCTGACGGCTCCATGCCCGAGGATCCGAATGAATATTTTTTCCGCGAATATCTCCAGCCCGGCATCTTCACCGCGAAAGACATCGTCGCGGGCAGCCACTGCATGACGCCGCGTTTTCTTGAGAATCAGCTCGGCCGCAGCCTGAGTAATCTCGAGCTCGATTGCGTCAACGTCTACTACCTACACAATCCCGAAACGCAGCTCAGCGAAGTTTCCCGCCCCGATTTTCTCGAGCGCGTGCGCGATGCATTCATTTATCTGGAGTCCGCCGCTGACGTGGGCAAAATCCAGTTCTATGGCATGGCCACCTGGAACGGCTTCCGCCAGGAAGCCAAAGCGCACGATGCCATGCAGCTCCCCGAATTTGCGCAAATCGCCGCGGATATCGCCGGCGA
This sequence comes from uncultured Acidobacteriota bacterium, assembly GCA_963718945.1. Lineage (GTDB taxonomy): Bacteria > Acidobacteriota > Terriglobia > Acidiferrales > UBA7541 > Acidiferrum. The sequence goes on from CAVRAJ010000015.1 coordinate 28,427, forward strand.
AAAGCACCGCTTCCGTTTCGTCCAGCTTCCCTTCAACCTGGGAATGACGGAAGCGCTGACGCTCGGCAATCAATCCATCGGCGGGCAAGTCCGTACCGTCATGGAAACCGCCAGCGAATTGGGAATCACGCTCGTAGCCAGCGCCTCGCTGCTGCAAGGCCAGGTCGCGCGCAACCTACCGGCTTTCGTCGGCCAGGCTCTGGGCCTTGAAGATGATGCGGAACGCGCTTTGCAATTTGTAAGGTCGTCGCCGGGAATCACCACGGCCCTGGTTGGCATGTCGCGCGTCGAGCATGTCCACGCGAATGCGAAACTAGTAGGCGTCGCACCCGCCACGGTGGATCAGTTCACCGAACTCTTCGCTCGTGGCGAGGGAGCTTAGTGTGGGAGGCGCCGAACCGTCATTCCGAGCGGAGCAGGCCGGCGCTTTTTCTTTTCACGTTCGCTCCTGCGGACGTGTCTAGCTGCGCAGCGAGGAATCTCTCTTCGATTTCAACATTGTTTTCAACTTTACGGTCACGACTCCGAAGACCTCTCGTTCATCCAATCCTGAATCGCGGCGTCCACCTGACCGAGTTTGCCCACAAAAAAATGGTCGGCGTCTTCGACAACAATCAACTTGTTTTCTCCCGGCAGAGATGCGACCAAACTCTTTATCTTTTCCTTGGCTCCATAAATATCGTTGGCTCCGTGCACGAAGAGCTTCGGCTTCGCGCACTTCGCCAAATACGAGAAGTCCGCGTTGTTCACCGGCGCTCCCAGACCGATCAGAGAAGTGACGCGCGCATCTTCGCAACCAACGCGAAGCCCGACCCAGCATCCGAAACTGAATCCGCAGAGGAGCAGCGCAATGTTTGGGAACTCCGCGGCCAGGAAATCCAGCGCGGCGCGGACATCATCCCGTTCACCTTCGCCGCGATCGTGCTTTCCTTCGCTCATGCCCGTTCCGCGAAAATTAAATCGAAGAACAGAAAGTCCAAGCGCACCCAGCGATTTCGCTGTTTGATAGACCACTTTGTTGTGCATCGTTCCGCCGAAAAGCGGATGCGGATGGCAAACGAGCGCGGCCATCGGCGGCGATCCACCGCTGGGACTCCATAAAATGGCTTCCAGGCGCCCTGCTGGCCCACTGAGAAAGAGATTGCGGGATTCGTGTGATGTACTCATAGAGCTTGTCAAAGAAATGGGAGTGTACCGCAACAAAGGGAAAAGACCCAGCACCTCAGCAGAGGCGCAGCGTATCTTGTTAATCGATTAAGTGGATGCGCAGCACGATGCACGTGAACGCGTGATGTTTCAAATTGGAAACGGATTTATACGGTGAAGCTTCTTTTGACGCCAGGTCTGTCGGCAGGAGTAACAGTACTTCTCGAAGTATCGGATACCTCAAAGCACATGATTTGAGCCCAAAACCTGGTACTAGGACATAATTTCCTGACTTTCGCATTGCAGTTTACTGGTGCTAATGTTAGCTTTCCCTGAAATTCCAGCCCCAGTGGGAGGAGCGATGAGCGACGGAGCCGACCGCCGCGAAGCACGGCGTTTCAACATGACGCTGCCGCTGCGCGTGCTTTCGCACGAACCGCATGGATCCCAACTCACGGCGCAAACGCGGGACGTCAGTTACCGCGGACTGTACTTTCTTGCTGAGACGAATTTCGACATCGGCAGCGAGATCGAATTCGTCATCACCCTGCCCGAACACGTGACACAATCCAGCGATGTGAATATCCGCTGTCTCGGGCAAATCGTGCGGGTTGAGCACACCTCCAACGGGCGCATGGGCGTCGCCGCAAAAATAGAACATTACGAATTCATGCCCGCCGCGGCTAACGCAGCATAAACACTTTCGGTTTACGTTCATCCGCGGGCGCTGTGCTCGTTCCAAGTGTCCATTCAAGACATTCCGTGACGCTCGCGCGCGCACGCATCAGGCGGGTAGAATGGTTTGGGCCTTCCCTGCCGCATCTAAATGGAAACGGCCCGTTTCTCCGCGAGGGAAATCATGTATCACTACGACGCGAGCCTTGCGCTCGAAGAATTGCAAGAGGACGCGCTTTTGCCGCATCCCGTCAAGCTGCGGGATATGATTCTGCGCACGCAGCTTGGCCCGGAAGAGGCGAAAACGCTGAACCACGAGTTCCAGGAATATCTGACGCGCTTCGGCGAATTGCAAGGAGTGGCGCGCAGCATCCTCCAACAAATTGCCGCGGGACGCCGCAAGAGTTCGTGATCCAAATCGCCGAAACCGGAGCGCATCGCGGATGAAATCGAAACCGCGTGTACTTTTGCTGTCCGCATCTTCCGGCGCAGGGCACGTTCGCGCCGCGCAGGCACTCCAAAAAGCTTTCGCGTCTCGCAGCGATTGCACGGTGGAACACATCGACGCGATTCAGTACGTCAGCAAACTTTTCCAGCGCGTTTACGACAAGGCTTACATTTCCATGGTGCGGCGCGCGCCAGAGGTTATGGGCGTGCTATACGAACGCACGGACAAGCCGTGGCATCATCCGCGGCGGCGACTGGCGCTGGATCGCCTGAATACCGCTCCGATGATTCGTCTGCTCAAACGCGTGCAGCCGGATCTTTGCGTCGCCACTCATTTCCTTCCCGCCGAAATCATCGCGTGGCTAATTGCCAAAGGAAAACTGCGCGCGCGCAATGCAATCGTCGTGACCGACTACGACGTGCATGCCATGTGGCTTTGCCGCACTGTCGACCGCTATTACGTGGCCATTGACGAAGCCTCCGAATACTTGGCGCGCATAGGCGTACCACGCGAAAAGCTGCGCATCACGGGGATTCCGATCGATCCGCTCTTTGCCGAACCGGTGGATCGCATGGAAGCGCGGCGGACGCTGGGCCTCGACCCGTCTGCGTCGGTGATTTTGGTTTCCGCAGGTGGTTACGGCATCGGGCCGGTTGAACAACTCGTGAATGATTTGTTGGCATTGCAGCGGCCCTGGCAAATCGTCGCCATCGCGGGCAAGGCTGAGAAAGTTCGCAAGCGGCTGGAGGAAATTTCGCACCATGCGGGCAAGCTGGCCGGCGGCACCTCCAGGCTCGTCGCCGTAGGTTTTACTACAGACATGGATAAATACATGGCCGCGGCCGATTTGCTCGTCGGCAAAGCGGGCGGTCTCACTACTTCGGAAGCTCTGGCGCGGCAATTACCAATGGCTCTGATCGAGCCAATTCCCGGGCAGGAAGAGCGCAACGCCGATCATTTGCTGGAAGCCGGCGCTGCGATTCGATGCAACAATTTGCCCGCTGCCGCGTGGAAAATAGCAGGATTGCTGGACGACACGACGCGCCTCGCTAAAATGCGGGACGCCGCACGAGGCATGGCCAAGGCTGGCGCGGCCGCCGTTATCGCCGAAGACGCTCTGAGACTGGTAGACTGACGTAGCGCTGAAGCAACGTACGAATTATCTTTAGCTTCCAAGGGGTTGCTGAACACGAGTCCCCATGCGACGCAACACACTTTTGATCGATGCGGACGACACGTTGTGGGAGAACAACGTGTTCTTCGAGAAATTGATCGAGGATTTCATCACCCTCACCGAGCCTTGCGGCTATACGCGCGCCTACATCCGGCACATCCTGAATGAGACGGAACGGAAAAACATCCGCCAGTACGGCTACGGCGTGCGCAGTTTCGGCAGGTCGCTCGAGGAAACTTACCTGAAGCTCGCGGATCAAATGGTCCGCCGCGAAACGCTCGCGCAAATTCACGGCCGCGTCATGGAACTGGAACGCACGCCGCCGCAAATTCTCGATGGCGTCCCGGAAACGCTGGCCTATCTGACCGAACGGCACCGTCTGATCTTGTTCACTAAAGGCGAACCCGCGGAGCAAGCCGCGAAGGTAGAGCGTTCGGGGCTGCAGGGCTTTTTCGAGTTCATCGAGATCGTGAGCGAAAAAGATCCGGAAACGTACGGCAGCCTGGTGCGCAAATATAAGATCGTAAAATCCCAAGGCTGGATGATCGGCAACAGCCCGCGCAGCGACATCAACCCGGCCATGAAGATCGGGCTCAACGCCGTCTACATCCCGCACCAGCACACTTGGCAGCTGGAGCACGAGCCCGTCATGGCCGGCGCCGGCAAGCTTGTCATCGTCCCGGCGTTTCGCGAGTTGCGCGGCCACTTTTAGTTTGACCCTTGGAGACTGGCCAAATATAGAGCCGTGCTCGTCGCCGAGAAAAGCGGCAGCAGAGCTGCCGCACTCCATATCGCGCTCCGGCGATTCCAAATTGGATGTTGGATAAGATTGCGCCTCGCGCGAGGCTATTCTTCTCTCGACCGCGTAAAGGAGATTTGTATGGCGACACCCAGCACCTCAGTTCGCATTGACTGGCGGCAAGAATGGTTTGAGTTTGAGGACGCAACGTACCTGAACCTTGCAGGACAATCGCCAATGCCAAAGGTTTCTCTGCGCGCGCTGCAGGCGGCACAGGAGTGGAAGAAATTTCCCCACCGCAAGCCGGACGCGACTTTTTTTGAGGTGCCGAACCGCATTCGTGCTTCGATTGCAAAGCTTATCTGCGGCAAACCGGAGGAGATTGCGATTACCTCGGGCGCGAGCACTGGCGTGGCAGCGGTCGCGTACGGACTGTCGTGGAAGCCCGGCGACGAAGTGATTACCGCGAAGGGGGAATTCCCTCTGCAATACACATCATGGAAGCCGATGGAAGAGCGCGAAGGCGTGAAGCTGAAAATTGTTGCGCCGCGCGAAAGATTCATCACCGCGGATGATTTGATTGCGGCGATAACGCCAGGAACTCGCGTCGTGTCCGTGAGCATGGTGCGATTCGATGACGGCTCGCTGCTCGATGCGGCGCGTGTGGCCGCGGCTTGCCATGCGCAAAGAGCGCTGCTGTTGCTGGACGCCAGCCAGTGCTGCGGCACGCTGCCGATGAATGTTGAAAAACTGGGCGCGGATTTTATCGTGTGCGCGGGATACAAGGGACTGCTAGGTCCGTTTGGCACGGGATTTTTCTGGGCCAAGAGCGAGCACATCGCCAATATGCGCCCCGGGCCGTTTTACTGGATGGCGGTAGCCGGCTCGGACAATTTTGCTTCCCTCAACTTCGATAATCCGAAACCTGCAGCAGCGGCTAAGCGCTGGGACAGCGCAGAGCCGGCAAGTTATTTCAATTTCAATCTGGTGGCGATGGACGTTTCGGCAGATTTTGTAGTGCGCGTGGGGCCTGAAACAGTGGCGGAGCACAACCGCGCGCTGATCGAATTCATGTACGAGCGGCTGCCGAAAGACCGCTGCATACCAACAAGCCCGCTGGACTCGGCACGGCGCGGCGCGTACGGGTGCTTCGCGGCACGGACGCCGGAAAAGACGACCGAGCTTTATCAGAAATTGCGCAAAGAAAATATTATCGTGAGCCTGCGCGAAGGGAATATTCGCGTTTCGCCTCATCTCTACAATACGGAGCGCGACATCGATCGGCTGATTTCGGTAATCACCGCATGACCTCGAATCACAGTCGGCCTCTTCCGTTTATTGAGCCTTACTAAATATAGAGACGTGCGTGCTACTGAAAAAAAGCGGCAGCAGAGCTGCCGCACTCCAAATTGCTTCTACGCAGTATTGTGCGGGACATAGCAGGCCTCGCCTGATTGACGCTTCGTAACTTATGAAGCGAAAAACAAGTATTTCGCATGATGGGGCGATGGTTCGCCGTCGGACTGCGACTGACGGTTGAAGCCACTCCTTAGATTTGGCGGCAGAGCTTGAGAGGAGGGAAGGTTAGCGATTGTCGGCGATGTGGAAGGGGACGTGGATGATGGCTTCGAGGGCTACGGGGACGCCATCTTTCATGGCGGGGCGGAATTTCCATTGGCTGAAGGCGCTTTTGGCGTTGGCATCGAGCTGCGGATCGACGCTGCGGACCAACTGAATGCTGTCGACGGAGCCGTCGGGGCGGATAACAGCGTAGAGGACGACCTCGCCTTCCACATTCTGATCGATCAGGTCGGGCGGGTACTTTGGATCGACCTTGCGGATGGGAGCGAGGCCCGTCAAGTCCGGAGAAGTGGTTCGCGGGCCGTTCTGGCTCGCGTCAAGCTCCGAGAAATGTAAAATCCAGCTTCCGCTGGCGCTGTTGAGATTGGCCATCTGGACGTTGAGGGTGTAAACGCGCTTGTCGGCGAAAATCTGTTCGGGTTTGGCACCGGGCGGAAGGATGGCGAAGTTGGGAGGGCCGGTTCGAGCGGGGGCATCCTCCGTTTTGCTGTCAGCATTGGGCGGCACGGCAAGCGTGATCGAGGATGGCAGGCTAAGTTTCAGGCGAGAACCGCCTAAGCCAGAAGCTCCGGCGTTCGGCTTGGGTTTTCCGCCGGTGATGCTGATACCAACCGAACTTTTTCCGCCGCCAGTATTCGCGGATTCGCTCGGCGAGCCGCCGGGCACGCCGGATTTCTTGCCTTCCGGCGACATGGAAATGCGCGCGGCGAGATTGCCCTGCGGCGGCTGAACGTCCGGCTTGGGAGGAGCAGGCGCAGCGGAGAGCGCAATCAGGGTTGTGGGACTTCCATTGGCGGCCGCGGCTTGAGCCGCGCCGATTTCCGGCGCGGGGAGCGAGTCTCCCGTTTGCCTGTGTTGTGCGACGCGCGGCGCTGCGGCAGCGTTCAAATCGAGTTTGGGCCGGGCGGGGGCGTTGGGCGATGTGGCAAACGTTATGTCCGCGGGCTTTTGTTCAAAGGCGGGAACATCGGGAAGCGGAGCGGCTGTTGTCGTTGCCACGCGGTGCTGGCGTGGATGGAGCTTGGCGAGGGCGTCCGCGCTGATTTGCAGATGCGGCCGAGGAGGAGCTGCGACACCTTGCAATTGGACGATATTCGGGAGATCGGGAAGGCTCTTAGGCGCAAGCTTTGGTGCAACGGGATTGACGAGAGTTTGGCGCGGATGATTAGGATGGACGGGATCAGTGATGATGCGCTGGCGGGGATGGAAGGCGTCGGCGCCCTCGGGAGCGAGAGGCTTCGCGGCTTCAGTGCGGGAGATTGGTTTCGGCTTTGGTTTTGCCGCGGCGATTTCGAGAGCCGGGAAATCTTCGATGGGCCCAGACCAAGTGAGCTCGGCATTGTCGAAGGCGGAGTTGTGGGGAAGGGTGGTGTTGAAAAGCGAAAACGGAGAAACGAAAAAGACGACGTGCCAGAGGGCGGCAGCGACTACGGCGCGCCAGGGGATGCGGCGCTCGATCCAGCACTCTTTGAAATAGCCGGTGCCGAGGAGATTCTTTGGGACGAGGGGCCAGGACAAGAGGGTGCGGACGTTGCTCGCGAGGCCTTGATGGAAGTCGCCCCAACAGACGTCGAGCTTGGGCTCGACGGCAATCACCTCCGGCGTGGGCGGAGGCTCAGGGATGGGAGCCATGCGCGCAGCTGTGGCTGCGCCGTTTTGTCCCAAGAGGTTATATCCGCCATTGACCTGGCCTAGAGACATAGAGTTCTGGAGTATACCGTGGCTTAGCGAAATTCACCCGGTCCATTGGTGGGGAGGATGGATCGACTGGCAGATTGGATAGATGCCGGGCAGCGGGGCGGCGATGTATGGCGTTGCGGGCTAAACGGTTGCGGCGTCCGGGCGGCGCGTTAGGAAGTGGCGGAGAACGGCGAACAGGAGTGCGAGGACGCATAGCAAGGTCACGATGCCCCAGAATTGGAACACAGCCTCATACACACCGAGGAAACCGTGCGCGCCGAGGGGGACTTGCGTGGCGAAGAGAAAATTGGAGAGATCGGAAAGGCTGGCTTCGTCGCCCTTGGTGACGAATCGCTGGAGAATTTCCGAGTAGGGACGGTAGCCTGCATAAAGCGTCGCGCTAGAGAGCAGCGCGCCGATCGCAGCGAAGAGACCGATTGCAAGGGACAAGGAGCTGGGTTGAAGCGCAGTTAGCCGGAAGGATTTGCCACGTATGATGACGCCGAGCGCGCAAAGCAACAAGAGACTGCCGCAGGCAAGTATCACGAGGCCTGACAGCCTCACAAGGAAAGCGCTCCAGTGGGAAAGGTCACTGCCTCTGGAGTTGGCGCGCAGGGCAGCAAGGGCTTTTTGCGTCGCTTGAGCTTCCTGCTCTCCCAGAGAGGTATAAAACGCAGCTTCCGGATGATTTCCTTCCGATTCCGATAGCCCTGCAAGACGCTGGTAGGCGTCTGCCAGGTATCGCTGTACGAACAATTCGCTCGTTGCCGAGCCCATCATTTGGCCGAAGCGGGCCACGGTCCAATATTTTTCGAACGCTCCTTTGCGGTCGCCACGAGACTCGAGAGCCTGGCCAGATTCGAGAAGCGACTTCGCATACTCATACGAGTCTCCGACGGCATAGCTTGGGAGGCCATAGCCAAAGCTGACTCCGTCCGATATCGCTTGAAAGGGATCATGAAGTTGATAACGGAGCAAGACGCGGCGATCAAGCTCCTTCTGGCGGCTGAAATACATGTCGAGTTTCGGAGATTGGAACGCGGCGGCCATGGCCTCTTGCCAAGCAGCCGATTTTTCCGGAGGCCTTAGCGCGCTCAGGCCATGTTCAACCTCATCGCAGTCAATCTTCTCGGCCACCATGAGATGCGGGAGGGCATTTTGAGGATCCCATTGTTGAAGGGCGGGAACCCAACGGTCGATCTCAGCGGAAGTCCGGCATGGTGTGCCAGCAACGGCGTAGACCCAGGTGAGGTTTGAGTCGAGATGAATGGCTTCGTCGGCGAGGCGGACGGCCTCGGACTGATTGCCTTGATTCGCAGTGCGGACGGCGACGAAGGCTAACGCTTCGGCGTCGTGATTTTGTTCAGCTTTTCGAGCGAGCGATTGCAACTCTGGATCGGGTCCGTGGCCACGCCAGCGCTGATTTATATGCAGGATGTCGTGCCATTGCGCGAGAGAAACTTGGAAGGCTTGGCGGAATACTGGCGCGAGGAAAAAAAGCAGAGAAGCGGCGAGGCATGCAACGGTGGCGGTTAGAGTGGCTTTGCGCATGGGAAGCTCCTTGTCGAAAAGTTCGCTGGCGGTGGAGACGGTGCGGCGATGGCTACCGGGAAGAATTACGGCGAGCATGGCGTGCTTCGCGAGGACGCCCGCTCCGCCGAGCGACCAGATGAGGGCCGACCAATTCCCTTCCACGTGATTTAGCTCGCTGAGCATGCCGCGGCCCCAGTCGAGGGTGTCGTGAGGCGCGATCCAAATCGCGAAACGCAGCAGCAAAATCGCAAGGCTGCGCGGAAAGGCGACGGGCATCATGCTTTGCCTCCGCTGAAGGCTGCTCGGCGAGCGCGACCTGCCGCGCGCGCGGCGGAGGGCGAAGTTGCCTGCTGGGCGCGGGCCAGTTCGGCGCCCTTGGGAGTGAGGCGGTAAGTGTGGCGCGGAGGGACGCCGTCTTCGGTCGTGACCCACTTGGTTTCGAGCAGGGAGAATTTGGCGAGGCGCATGAGAATCGGATAGAGCGTGCCGGATTTGAGGCCGGTTTCGCGGCTGAGCTCGTAGCCGTAGCGCCAGGCGGTGGGGCGCTCGATGAAGCGTTCGAGGACGAGGAGGGTTTGCGGGGATAGGCGAGGAGTCTTCATGGCCACAACTAAAGTCTACATATATA
>CAVRAJ010000016.1:0-115762 GCA_963718945.1 uncultured Acidobacteriota bacterium
TTTGTATTCACTTCTCCCTCCAGCAGCGACGACCTGGCCATTTTCATCTCAATCCACGCGGTCCACTGACCTGTTGCCGCTCACTTATGGTTGATAGAATTTGCGCGCCGGACTATCTGAGCGCAAATTTTGGTCTGCGTGACGATTGAATTCCCGCACGGAAGCTAGTACAACTCGTTGACCGACCTGTGTCATAAACGGATTGGTTAAGAACGCAATGGGAGCGTACGGATGAAAACGATTCAGGGTCCTGGCATTTTTCTCGCGCAGTTCGCTTCCGATACGCCGCCGTTCAACACATTCGACGCGATCTGCGCTTGGGCGGCAGGTCTCGGTTACGCGGCGGTGCAAATTCCGTCCTGGGATGCCCGCTTGTTCGATTTGAAACGCGCGGCTGAAAGCAAAGCGTACTGCGACGAACTTCGCGCCGTTGCTGCGCGGCATAACCTTGTGATTTCAGACCTCTCGACGCATCTGCAAGGACAGTTGGTGGCTTGCCATCCTGCCTACGATGCGATGTTTGACGGGTTCGCGCCAAAAAACCTGCGCGGCAATCCAAAGGCCCGGCAGGCTTGGGCCGTCGAGCAGTTGCATCAGGCGGCGCGCGCCTCGGCGAATTTTGGCATGAGAGCCCATGTCACGTTCTCAGGCGCGCTGGCCTGGCCCTTTATCTATCCCTGGCCGCAGCGTCCCGCCGGCCTCGTCGAAACCGCCTTCGAGGAACTCGCGAAACGCTGGCTCCCCATCCTCAATGCGTTTGATCAAGCCGGCGTCGATCTCTGTTTTGAGATTCATCCCGGAGAAGATCTGCACGATGGTGCCACTTTCGAGATGTTTCTGGACCGCGTGCGCGAGCATCCCCGCTGCAACATTCTCTTCGATCCCAGTCATTTTGTGCTGCAGCAGCTCGACTACCTGCAATTCATTGATCTCTATCACTCCCGGATCAAAATGTTCCATGTAAAGGACGCGGAGTTCCATTCCACCGGCCAGCAAGGTGTCTATGGCGGTTACCAGCCGTGGCTGAAGCGCGCCGGGCGGTTTCGGTCGACAGGAGACGGCCAGGTCAATTTTCCCGCCATATTTTCCAAACTCACCCAATACGATTTCCCCGGCTGGGCGATTCTCGAATGGGAGTGCTGCATCAAGAGCAGCGAGCAAGGAGCGAGAGAAGGAGCGCCTTTCATCCGGCGGCATATTATCGAGGCGGCGAAGACTTCGTTTGACGATTTTGCCAGTTCGGGAGCCGATCAAAAAGCGCTGCGTGCAATCCTTGGCCTCTCTGAAGAGAAAGCTTAGGAATTCCGGTAGAGGTTCAAAGATTGCTCAAATGTGGCCCTTTCCACCAAGTAGATTATCCGCTTCACGAGTTTCTGCGGCTGTTGCGCTACGTCTGTGTTACCTTGCACGCGGAACCAGACTTTCACCAGTGAGGTTGAGCATGTCCGGACGAGCTGCGTTTCTGCGCGTGTTTCCTGCTTTTGCGGCATTAACCATTGTCACGTCCGGCGTCGCGGGCCAAACAGCGTCGCCGGCTGCAACTCCAAATTCTCGACAAACAGCACCAGCGCAGCCGCCTCAGACCCCCCACGCGCCCACGCAAGCCGACATTCTTCGTGGCGCCTACGGTCCCTACCGAGCCAACAACGATCTTCTCTACTATCACCTCGACGTGCGCGTCGACCCGGACAAGAAATTTATCAGCGGCAAGGTCAGCACTCGCTTCAAGATGCTCCAGGACGGCACGCGCATCCAACTCGATCTTCAGCAACCGCTCCAAGTCGACAAGATTCTTTTTGGCACCACCGAACTCAAGTACGAGCGCGAGTTTGGCGCTGTTTTTGTGGACTTTCCAGAAACGCTCCGCGCCGGGCGTGTCTACTCGATCGATTTCTATTATTCCGGGAATCCCGTCGAGACGGGCCGGTTCGGCGGTATCGCCTTTCGCAAAGATCCGTCCGGGCATCCCTGGATCAACACCGCTTGCGAAGGAATCGGAGCGAGCATCTGGTGGCCGAACAAGGACCAGTGGCGCGACGAGGTCGAGAGCATGGGGATCAGCGTGTCGATTCCGAACGGCTTGGTCGATGTCTCCAACGGAAAGTTCATGGGCAAGACCGACCTCGGCGACGGCTACACACGATGGGACTGGCTCGTCCACTATCCCATCAACAACTACGACGTTTCGCTGAACATCGGCAACTATCAGCACTTCTCCGACCGGCTCGGCGATCTTCCGCTCGATTTCTACGCGCTTCCCGAGGACTTGGACAAAGCAAAAAAACAATTCGGTCAGGCCAAGGGCATGCTCGAAGCTTTCCAGCATTATTTCGGCGAGTATCCATTCAAGAAGGACGGCTACAAGCTCATCGAAGTGCCATATTCCGGGATGGAGCATCAGAGCGCCGTCACCTACGGCAATCGCTTTACGAACGGTTATTTGGGGCGTGATTGGACGGGCGTCGGCATCAGCCTGAAGTTCGATTTCATCATCATCCACGAGAGCGCGCACGAGTGGTTCGGAAACTCCATTACGGCGGCCGACCCATCCGATATGTGGATCCACGAAGGCTGGGCCACGTATCTCGAATGTCTCTATGTCGAATACATGTACGAGCACGGCGACTCTCTCAAGTACGTCAACGCCTACAAATCCAAAGTGAAAAACGCCGTGCCAATCATTGCGCAACGCGGCGTCAACGCCGAGCCTCCGCAAGATATGTATTTCAAGGGGGCGTTATTTATCAACACTCTGCGCAGCGTAGTGAACGATGATCCCCGCTGGTGGAGGCTGATTCACGATTTCTATCAGCATTTCAAATACAAGAACATCATGACCGAAGATGTCGTGCAGTATTTCAACCAAAAGACTGGGATGAACTTGACACCGATCTTCAACCAGTATCTTCGTCACACGGCGATTCCCACGCTGGAGCTGAAATTCAACGAAACGGATGGGACGGTTGGATATCGCTGGAAAGTCGATGAGCCGGGCTTTGCCATGCCGGTGCGCGTGGGAAAGAAGGACAACTGGGAGATCATCCAAGCCACGATCGAATGGCAAACGATGAAGACGCCACTCACAAAAGACCAGTTCGATGTGGCGACCGATCTTTATTACATCAACGTCGACAAACAATGACTGCATGAACCGCGAGCCGCTGTTGAAAACTCATCCAATCTTCCGCGGCGGAACATTTTGGTTCAAGCGGAAAACGTTATTCGGGTCGTAGTGCGTTTTGACGTCAACTAACCGGTCCCACCGTTCGCGGTAGGCCTCGGGCACGCGATCCTGCTCATCTCCGCTCATGAAGTTCACGTAAACGCCCGGCGTCATGGAAGGCCGTAGTTCGGCGAACAGCCCACGTATCCACGCAACGTTTGCGGCGTCATCCGCGGGATCGGACCAGTTCCCCAGCAAATTCACAATGAACGGAGAACTTCGATCGCCAAAGGCCGTCTCGCTTGCAGGAACACGCGCTGCCGCCCCGCCTAGATAGGAGAGCTCAATCTGGCTCGCGGGGGAGGGAATCGTCTCGAGCGCTCGCACCATCCGCTGAATGTCCGCATCGTTCAAGGATTTGAAGTAGCCGGACTTTGTGTAATAGCGCCGCCCGTGCGGGAATTCGTGGTCCGCCATGGTCTGCAAGTTGAGGAACGAAAGTTCGCTCTTACCCGCAGCCGCTGTGTTACAGAGAGAAAGCCCATGATCCAAGCAGCGATGCCCCTCTTCCAGATCGCCAACCCAAAGTAGGCCGTGGCTCGCGGCCGGTCGTCCGCGCAAGTGTGCGGGAATGTTGTCCGTGTGCGGAGCAATCGTCAAAGAAATTCCCCACCGCAAATTGTCCGGCGCTTGGGGCATGGAATCCCGCCAGTGCTGCACGATGGCTGGAATGTCATCTCCGAAGCACAAGCCTCCACCATAGAGAACAGAAGTGACTGGATGAAGATTTACTTCGAACTCCGTCACCACGCCAAAATTTCCGCCTCCTCCGCGCAGAGCCCAAAAAAGCTCGGCATTCTCCTTCGCATTTGCATGAACAACCGATCCATCCGCGACGACAGCTGTGAATCCCACAACGTTATCGCAAGAAAGTCCGTGCAAACGGTTCAGCCAGCCGGTCCCGCCTCCCAAGACAAGGCCCGCCGCTCCAGTGTGTGAGACCACGCCCGCTGGAAAGGCGAGCCCGACCTTTTGCGTGGCGTTATCGATGTTGCCGAGGAGACACCCGCCGTCAAATTGAGCACGCCGATTCCGCCCGTCAACATTCACCGCCCGCAAGCGCGAAAGATCGATCACCAAACCGCCGTCACACGTGCCGAACCCCGCGAGGCTGTGGCCGCCGCAGCGAATCGCCGTTAGCACCCCTGCCACCGCAGCCGCTCGCACCGCTCTCTGCACGTCCGCCACATTTGCGCAACGCGCAATCAAGCCGGGATTGCGAGCCGCCATTCCGTTCCAAATGCTCCGTGCACCGGCATATTCATCGTCTCCGGGACGCAGCAAATCGCCTCGGAATTGCCGCCGAAGCTCTGAGAAAAGCTCTGCAATGGCTTTGGTCATACCGTCAGTTCACCTCGCCCTCAAAATCGAGCGCGGCATATTCTAGCCTGCGAAAGCGGAAAGCGTCCGGAAAACCGGACATTTCTACTTTGCAGCGACAACGGCAAACCCTCACTTGACAGGCCCTGCAAGCGGGGTATAGCTTTCGCGTTGTTCATTTCACAAGCCTTCCTTTTCCGTTTTTTGGGTTCAACCAGGAGCAAAAACTTGCAGGCCAAATCGCAAAGTGTTCTCGGGGCAGAACTCGACTCTGAACCCCATGTGAATTTCCCGGTCGAGACCATTCGCTCGCTCTTTCCGGCGCTGCATCGCCCGCCACCCTTCACATTCTTCGATAACGCCGCAGGCGCGCAGGTTCCGCAGATCGTTCTGGATGCCGTCAATCACCATCTCCTTGAATGCAACGTTCAACGCGGCGGGCGTTACGCGAAAAGCCGGGAAGTTGATGCCATGATTGCCCGAGCCCGTCAGAGCGTCGCCGATTTCTTGAACGCGCGCGATCCCAGCGAAATCGCATTTGGGATGAACGGCACTTCCTTCATTCGTTTGGTGAGTCTCGCGATCGGGCAAACGCTCGGCCAGCGCAACGAAATTATCGTCACCGACATGGATCATGAAGCCAACGTCGCCACCTGGCTGGCACTGGAAAAAGAGGGCGCCAAATTTCTGTGGTGGAAAATGGGCGAGGACGGCAACTTGCATGCTGACGACCTGAAACCCCTTGTTACCTCGAAGACTCGCCTGATCGCGTGCGCCGCCGCATCCAATTCTCTTGGTTCCGTCGTGGACGTCGCAGCCGCGGCCAAGATTGCTCACGCGGCTGGTGCGGAGATTTTTCTGGATTGTGTGCATTATGGCCCTCACGGCCAAATGGACGTGCAGGCACTGGATTGCGACTACCTCGTCTGCTCCGGTTACAAAATATTCGGCCCGCACATGGGATTTCTTTGGGGACGGCGCGAACTGCTGCAAAGACTTTCTACTTTTCGCGAGGATTTCATTCCAGACGAGCCGCCGGGAAAAATCGAAGCGGGCACCTTTATCTATGAAAATGTCGCAGGCATGGATGCCGCCATTTCCTATCTGGAATCACTTGGCAAGCAAACGCAAACCGAGGGCGATGACGGCAAAAAAGATTCAAGGCGCGCAAATCTAGCTCGCACCATGACGAACATTCGAGCCTACGAGGAATCACTCTCCCTCGAAATGCTGCAAGTCCTTCGCGAATGCGGAGCGACGGTATACGGCTTATCCGGAAAAGACCGTGTCCACGAGCGCGTACCGACATTCTGTTTCAATCTGCCGAACGTGGCTCCGGCAAAGGTCACAGAAGCCATGGCCAGCGCCGGCATTGGCATTCGCGATGGCCACATGTACGCCCCCCGGTTGATGAAGCGGCTCGGTGTGCGAATGGAAAGCGGCGTCGTCCGCGCTTCTCTTGTTCACTACAACACCGTGAATGAAATCCATCGTTTCGGCAACATCTTGCTCGATCTGACCTTGCATGGCTGAAACTTCCGATTCTCTTCACGCGCGAAGACCGCAATCCGCCAGCAACGAATCATCCGCTACTCCTCCGGAAAACGATGAGCTACATCGCAGACTCAGCCAGCGGCAGCTCACGATGCTGGCCATTGGCGGCGCGATTGGAGTAGGGCTCTTCCTCGGCAGCAGCGTAACCATCCGCCTCGCTGGCCCCGGCGTCATCGTCACCTACCTCATCGGCGCTGTCATAGCCATGATTGTCGCGTACTCGCTGGCGGAAATGGCCGTCGTGCAGCCCGTGGCCGGTTCTTTCGGCGTCTATGCGCAGACTTATCTCAGCCCGTGGGCCGGTTTCTCCGTCCGAGCCACCTACGCTCTGGTACAAATCATTGCCATCGGCGCTGAAGTGACCGCCGTGGCCATCTATTTTGCGTTTTGGTTTCCGTCGGTCCCGCAATGGGTGTGGGTGGCAGCGGTCTCGATCTGTCTGATCGCCGTTAACACCCTGCAAGTAGGGCGTTTCGGCGAGTTTGAATACTGGTTTGCATTGATTAAGGTTGTGGCCATCATCGTATTCATCGTTCTTGGCGCAGCTTTGATCTTCGGCTTGGGACCGAAGCCCGCGATTGGCCTTTCCAATCTCACCGAACACGGCGGGTTTCTTCCTTTCGGGTGGAAGGGAGTGTGGCTTGCGCTCACGCTTGCGATTACAAGTTATATGGGCGTCGAGGTCATCGCCGTTACGGCAGGCGAAGCGCAAAATCCGCGCGAGACCATTCCTCGAGCGATGCGCACGATCGTCTTTCGCCTGGTCATTTTTTACGTTTTTGCCATCGCCATCATGCTGGCCATGACGCCCTGGAATGAAACCGGCAGCAGCCTTAGGGCGAGTCCTTTTGTTCTTGCTCTCTCCTCGGTAGGCATCCGGTATGCCGCGGGGATTATGAATCTGGTGGTCATCACGGCCGCGCTCTCCAGTTCCAATACCAACCTCTATCTCACGACAAGGATGCTTTTCTCCCTGGCACGAGGCCGTTACGCGCCACATTGGCTCGGACGTCTCAGCCGGAACGGCGTTCCGCGGCGGGCCCTCGCGGTTTCCACGGGAGGCATGGTCGCCGCAATTTTGCTTGCGATTTATGCTCCTGGCCGCGCTTTCCTGATGCTCTATGGCGTGGCCGTTGCCGGAATGTTTTTCGTCTGGATTATCATTCTTCTGACGCACATCGCGTTTCGACGAGCTCTTGGCCCAGAGCGTGTGTCTCACCTTCCGATGCGCCTGCGTTTTTTTCCCTATTCGAATGCTTTGGGCATCGCCGCACTCCTGGGAATCGCGGCCAGCACTTTCTATGTCGATGGATTGCAATATACCGTGCCAGCCTTCGCGCCCTTCCTTCTGTTCATTTCGCTGGCCTATTGGATGATTCGGCGCAAATCGCTAGCGGCAACCGTTAACCCAGCCGAAGATGATCTTCGTCCCGCGCCGGCGAAAGAGTAGTCAGACAGCAAGCCACTTGCATTCCCTGAACTCGTTCCCACGTTGTTTTTATGGCAGAGTAATGCCTGATGGCCGAATCCGAAAACTCCAGAGTCTCCGGCCGCGCCGCGTTCCAGTATCCGAGTTTTGTACTTTTCCAAACGGCTCGTTTCAGCATTGTCCTCGCCACGGAGATGCAATCCGTTGCCGTCGGTTGGCAAGTCTACGAGATCACCAAGCGGCCTCTGGATCTCGGGCTTGTGGGATTGGCTCAATTCCTCCCCGGAATCCTCCTCTTTCTAGTCTCGGGCCACGTAGCTGATCGCTATGATCGCCGTAAGGTCATCATTGTGTGCTACGCCGGATTCGCCGTATGCTGCGCGTTGTTGCTCCTTACGGCGGTCCGCGATGTTCGCGCTGTTTCTTACATCTTTGCCGTTCTCGTTCTTCTAGGGATCGTGCGTTCGTTCAATGGCCCCGTCAGCCGGGCGCTCCTTCCGCAATTGGTTCCCGAGGAGCATTTCCCTAACGCCGTGGCCTGGGCTTCCACTACTTTCCAGGGTGCGGCAATTCTCGGCCCTGCTCTAGGCGGCATTATCTACGCACTTTTTCATGGTCCCGCGGCCGTTTATGCATTGGCGGCCGGCATGGCGGTCGTGGCGATCTTCTGCGTGATTCAAATCAAACTGCAGGCAAAATCACGCACGCGAGAACCGATAAATTCGCGCACGGTCTTGGCCGGCCTTCGCTACATCTGGCGCGAAAAGCTGATTCTCGGTTCCATTTCCCTGGACTTGTTCGCCGTCTTCCTCGGCGGAGCGGTTGCCCTCTTACCCGTCTATGCGCGAGAAATTCTTCTGACCGGTCCGTGGGGGCTCGGTCTGCTCCGTACCGCTCCCGGAGTGGGCGCGGCTGCGATGGCCGTTTTCCTTGCGCACCGGCCTTTCCGGCGCAAAGTCGGTGCAATCATGCTATGGTGCGTCGCTGGATTTGGTTTGTTCACCATTTTGTTTGGCCTTTCCCACAGTCTGATTTTTTCTTTGTTCGCATTGATTTTCGTTGGCGCCACGGACATGGTCAGCGTGATCGTTCGCGGCATCCTAATCCAGGTCGCGACCCCCGATGAGATGCGCGGCCGCGTCAACGCCGTTGACATGGTATTCATCGGTGCCTCAAACGAGTTCGGCGAATTCGAGTCTGGACTGACGGCACAGTGGCTCGGAACGGTACCAGCCGTGGTGCTGGGAGGAATTGGAACTATAGTTGTGACCGCGATCTGGGCGTGGCGCTTCCCAGAGCTGAGAAAAGTCGAGCAGGTCCACTCGTTACCCACTCGCGCGGCGTGAACTCCGCGGAATTGTGGGCCGCAGGAATCACGCTAGTCGACAACCAGGGGCAGCCGGCCGAGTAGGCGCATCTTTGCTGCGTCAAGGTTTTGTTTTTGCGGGCGCTGCGCCGTTTGTTGTTGCTGCTGCGCTCGGCGGAGCAGCATCCGGAGTGGCTGGCACGCTAGTCAAAGCCGCCTTCACCGAAGCGGGTATTTTGTCCGAATTTGCCAGCAGCACCGTGACCTGCCAAATCTGTGTTTCCGTCAAACGGCCCTTGAAGCCCGGCATTCCAGTCAGCCGGATCCCATTCTCGGCTTTCCAATAGGTTTCTGACGCCGGATCATCCGACACCCCAACTCCGTTGAAAAGTTGCGGTGGCGGAGGGTACATGCCCTGCGCAATCGTTGTCTTTGGCTGACCGGGCAGACCATGGCATGCCGCGCAGTTCTGTTTGTAGACCTCTGCACCGCCCAGATAGCTTTTTTCGTCTGCAATCACCGGCGATTCCGGGATCTTCTCTTTGGCAATATGCGCATTCAAGGCCATATGCGCAAATTTCTTTTCAAATGGCATCGGCGGGTCGGTCACGGCCGCGGGCGCGCGGCCAGTTGAGAAATAGAGGTAACCCCCGCACGCAATCAGCAATATTCCTAGCAAAAAGCCGACAATCAAGCCCTTTAGCATGTCTTTTTTTACCCACCTTTTGGAGAATGTCCGCCGCCGTTTCCTCGTGGCGCAAGACTTGCGGTGCGCTAGTGTAATCTTTCCTCCGTGCTGCTGCCCACATTAAAAACTTCCTCTGGGAACGAGTTCTTTGGCCGCTGCTTCCGCCTTAAGTTCAAGTCACCAGAAACCATCTGTCCCAGGCCATCGCTAAGTAACCATTTCCTCCTAAAATCCGTCCTACCTATGCGCGGACTGACTTTTCCGGTAGGCTCAAAGGTTGGGCGGGAACCCCTCGACGTATACCCGCGGCTGTCTTGCCCCGGGAGACTCACTCGCACCACAGCTTTTGTTGACAGGAGAGAACGGATGGGCCATCTCAATTCCATGGACGTTTCCGAACCGGGCGCGCGTGATTCTTCCGCGGCATCGCCGACCAAGCGCCGCTGGTGGCTCTGGATTCTTATCCTGGCCGTCGTCGTCATTGGCATTTGGTATTACCGCGGTACTCGCTCCACGAGCGAAGCAGGCGGCAAGGCCGCCGCAGGCGCCGCCGGCAGTGGGAAAAAAGGCGCCGGTGCCGGGGGCTTGACCGTGCCGGTGGTTGTTGCCACGGCCACAAAGGGCGACCTCCCTGTCTATCTCATTGGTTTGGGTACCGTCACCGCTTTCAATACCGTAACCGTCCGAAGCCGCGTGGATGGCCAAATCGTCAAGGTCAACTTTACCGAGGGCCAATATGTGCACCAAGGGGACGCCCTCATTGAAATCGATCCACGCCCTTACCAGGTAATGCTGGAACAGGCCGAAGGCCAGCTCGCTAAAGACCAGGCTCAGCTTCGCGATGTGCAAGTCGACTTCGAGCGCTACCAGCTTCTCTTCAACGAAGGCGTCGTCCCCAAGCAACAGGTGGATACGCAGCAAGCACAGGTCGGGCAATACCAAGGCGCGATTAAGGCAGACCAAGCCACCATCGATAACGCAAAGTTGCAGCTAGTCTACGCCCACATCACGTCCCCCATTAGCGGGCGTGTAGGGCTGCGTCTAGTCGACATCGGAAACATCGTCCACTCTTCCGATACGACCGGCTTGCTGGTCATCACCCAACTCCAACCGATTTCCGTGATCTTTACACTGCCGCAGGACCAGCTTCAGCAAGTCTTAGTCAAGCTCCGTGGAGGCGGCCAGCTTCCCGTCGAGGCTTATGATCGCGATGACATCAGCAAGATCGCCGACGGAAAGCTCGCCACCATCGACAATCAAATTGATCCCACCACGGGTACCTACAAACTCAAATCTATTTTTTCCAACGGGAACAACGCTCTTTTCCCGAATCAATTCGTCAACGTCCACATGCTCGTGGACGTCAAACGAAATCTAGTTATCGTTCCCGCCGCGGCCATTCAGCGCGGGCCACAGGGAACGTATGTCTATGCTGTTTCGGGGGGCGATACCGCGAACATTCGCGTCGTCACCATCGCTCAGACCACCGGCAACAACATTGGCATCAGTTCCGGTCTGAATGGGAACGATGTGGTTGTGATTGACGGCCAGGACAAACTTCAGGATGGCAGCAAGGTTCTTACCAGCACTTCTCCGACTGGCACGGCTCCCGCACCTGTTGCGCAGCCCGCCGCGCAAAAATCTTCGCAACCTGGCCGTCCTGCTCGAACCGCGTCGGGAGGAAAATCTCGATGAGTCCGTCCCGGCCGTTCATTCTGCGGCCTGTCGCGACCACTCTCCTGATGGTCGGTGTGCTGCTGGTCGGCTTCGTTGCCTACCGCCAGTTACCTGTGTCCGCGCTTCCTGAGGTCGACTATCCCACGATCGAGATTCAGACCTTCTACCCGGGTGCCAGTCCGGATGTTATGGCTTCTTCCGTCACCGCCCCGCTCGAGCGTCAGTTTGGCCAGATCCCCGGTCTGAACCAGATGACTTCGACGAGCTCTTTCGGCAGCTCCATCATCACCCTGCAATTCAACCTCGATCTCAACATTGACATTGCCGAACAAGAGGTCCAGGCCTCCATCAACGCCGCTTCCAATCTTCTTCCTCAGGGGCTTCCGAATCCTCCCATCTATAGCAAAATCAATCCGGCCGACGCTCCCATCCTCACCCTTTCGCTCACCTCGGACTCACTTCCACTTTCCAAGGTCGAAGACCTTACGGACACCATGCTCGCGCAGAAAATGGCCCAGCTCCCCGGCGTGGGGCTGGTAAGTATCAGTGGTGGCCAGCGTCCGGCTGTGCGCATCCAGGCCAATCCCACTGCCCTCGCTTCTTACAGCCTCAGTTTGGAGGATATTCGTACCGCGCTCAGTGCCGCCAACGTCGATCAAGCCAAGGGCACCTTCGATGGCGCTCATCAGGCCTACACCATCGGCGCCAACGACCAGCTCATCTCCAGCGCAAGTTACGGCCCCATCATCGTTGCGTATCGCAACGGCGCTCCGGTGCGTCTGTCCGATGTCGCCACCGTTTTTGACGGCACGGAAAACGTCCAAGAAGCCGCTTGGGCCGGCTTGACGCCGGCGGTCATTCTAAACATTCAGCGTCAGCCGGGCGCCAACATCATCTCCGTCGTGGATCGTGTTAAAGCCCTGCTTCCCCAGCTTGCGGCCTCGCTCCCCGCCTCGGTAAAGATCGAAATTCTCACCGACCGCACCACTACTATTCGCGCCTCCGTGCAGGACGTCCAATTCACCCTCATGCTGACCATTGCGCTCGTGGTCATGGTCATTTTCCTTTTCTTGCGCAGCATCCGCGCCACGGTAATTCCAGCGCTGGCTGTTCCTCTCTCCATTGTGGGCACTTTTGGCGTGATGTATCTCTGTGGCTACACCCTCAATAATCTTTCTCTCATGGCTCTCACCATCTCCACTGGTTTCGTGGTCGATGACGCCATCGTCATGATCGAGAATATCAGCCGTTACATAGAAGACGGTGATACCCCCGTTGAGGCCGCGCTCAAGGGCTCCGACCAGATCGGCTTTACGATTATCTCGCTCACGGTTTCACTCATCGCTGTGCTTATCCCTCTGCTGTTTATGGGAGACATCGTCGGTCGCCTGTTCCGCGAATTCGCCATCACCCTCGCGATCACCATTCTCATTTCTGCTTTCGTCTCTCTCACCCTGACTCCTATGATGTGCGCCAAACTGCTTCGCCATCAGAAGGAAGAAGACCAGACGTGGTTCTACCACAAATCCGAGCTGGCCTTTAATTCCATCATCGCCTACTACGGACGCACACTGAGGTTTGTCCTCCAATATCGCAAGATCACTCTCTTCGTTACTTTCGCCACCTTGGTCTGTACTATCCTCCTCTACATTTACGTTCCAAAAGGCTTCTTCCCGGTGCAAGATACCGGACTCATTCAGGGCGTTTCGGAATCCGCGCAAGACACTTCCTTCGCTTCCATGGCCAGTCACCAGCAAGCTCTCTCTGCCGTCATTCTTAGAGATCCGGCAGTCGAAAGTCTCTCCTCCTTCATCGGCATCGACGGCACCAACACCACGCTCAATACCGGCCGCATTCAAATCAATCTGAAGCCTTTGGCGGATCGCAAGATCAGCGCCTCCGACGTCATTCGCAGGCTCCAGCCTCAGCTCGCAAAAGTCGACGGCATCTCGCTCTTCATGCAACCTGTCCAGGATCTTAGCGTCGAAGATCGTGTCAGCCGCACCGAATTCCAGTACAGTCTCGAAGACGTTGACCCCAAAGAGCTTGCTTACTGGACGCCTCGTTTCATGGACAAACTACGTTCCCTTCCGGATGTCCGCGACGTCGCCAGCGACGAGCTAAACCAGGGTCTCTTGGCCACCCTGGTCATCGACCGCGACACCGCTTCCCGCCTCGGCATTCTCCCTTCCGATATTGACAACACCCTCTACGACGCTTTTGGCCAGCGTCAGGTCTCGACCATCTTCACCCAGCTCAATCAATATCGCGTCGTCCTGGAAGTGGACCCCCAGTTCCAGCAAAACCCCGACTCTCTCAAGAACATTTACGTGAGATCTTCCGGAACTCTGCAAGCTTCCGCCGGTTCCACTGCCAATATCTCGACCTCCGCACAGGCAAACATTACCTCCGCCCCTAACCGGCAAGTACCGCTCAGCGCTTTCACGCGCTTTGAGCCCGGCGCCAACGCACTGGCTATCAACCATCAGGCACAATTTCCGGTCGTCACCATTTCGTTCAATCTCGCTCCCGGTGCCGCGCTCGGGGATGCCGTTAATGGCATCAACAAAGCCAAACAGGACTTGAACATGCCTCCCAGTATCCAGGCGACCTTCCAAGGCACCGCGGCAGCCTTCCTCAACTCGCTTGCCAACGAACCCCTTCTTATTCTTGCCGCGCTTATCACCGTTTATATTGTTCTCGGCGTTTTGTACGAGAGCTACATCCACCCCATTACCATTCTCTCCACGCTTCCATCCGCGGGCGTTGGCGCCATTCTTGCCTTGCTCCTGTTTCACATGGAGTTCAGCGTCGTCTCGCTCATTGGCATTATTCTTCTCATTGGTATCGTTCAGAAAAACGCCATTATGATGATCGACTTCGCTCTGGAGGCCGAGCGCAAGGAAGGCAAGAGCCCGCTCGACGCCATCTATGAAGCTTGCCTGCTTCGTTTCCGTCCCATCATGATGACTACCATGGCTGCTCTCCTGGGCGCTTTGCCTCTTGCTATCGGCAGCGGTGTCGGTTCCGAATTGCGCCGTCCTCTCGGCATCACCATCGTCGGCGGGCTTCTGCTCAGCCAATTGCTCACTCTTTACACCACCCCGGTGGTCTATCTCGCTTTCGATTGGCTGGCCCACCGCTTCGCTTTTCACGTCGGCAATGCCATCGAGGAGCCTGCTCACGGCGATTAGCCTATGACTTCTTCAACCAATTTCTCCGCACCTTTTATCCGTCGCCCTGTCGCTACCACTCTCATTACGATAGCGATCTTCCTTTCCGGCGCGGTTGCCTTTCGTTTTCTTCCCGTATCCCCTCTCCCCCAAGTCGATTTTCCCACCATCTCCGTGGGGGCCAGCCTGCCCGGCGCCAGCCCCGAAACGATGGCCTCCGCTGTTGCTACCCCTCTGGAGCGCCAATTCGGCCGCATCGCAGGCGTTACGCAGATGACTTCCTCGAGCGGCCTCGGTTCCACCAATATCACACTGCAATTCGATCTCAATCGCGATATCAACGCCGCGGCTCGCGACGTTCAGGCCTGCATCAACGCCGCTCGCAGCCAACTCCCCGCTGATCTTCCCGGCCAGCCCAGCTATCGCAAGGTCAACCCGGCGGACGCGCCGATCCTGATCCTCGCTCTTACTTCGGACAATATTCCGCCCGCTGAGATCTACGACGCGGCCGATTCCATCCTCGCCCAGAAACTCGCCCAAGTGGAAGGTGTCGGTCAGGTCTTTACTTGGGGAAGTGCGAGCCCTGCCGTCCGCGTGGAGGCCAATCCATACGAACTGAATAGCTACGGCATCAGCCTTGAGACGGTTCGCGCTTCGCTTCAATCCGCCAACGCCAATCTGGCCAAAGGCACCCTTTCCAATGGCCAGAAGACCTGGGATATAGCGGACTCCGACCAGCTCTTCAAAGCTTACGAGTATCAGCCGCTTATCGTCGCCGGACATGCCGGCGCTCCTGTGCGGCTCCAGGATATCGGCCAGGTGATCGATTCCGTCGCGGACACCCGTAACTTGGGCCTCTCTGGCGGAAAGCGTTCCGTGCTTCTGGCTATCTTTCGCCAGCCCGCCGCGAACATGATCGATACCGTCGATCGCATTAACGCCATTCTTCCATTGCTTCGCGCCTCTATCTCTCCCTCGCTCCATCTGACCGTCGCGGTCGATCGCAGCACCACCATTCGCGCTTCTGTTCACGACGTCGAGATCACCCTGATCATTTCCATCATGCTCGTCATTCTGGTGGTTTTCGCTTTTCTCCGCAGTACCTGGGCCACCATCATCCCGAGCGTCGCCGTTCCGCTCTCTCTCATCGGCACTTTCGGCATCATGTATCTTTGCGGTTACAGCCTGGACAATCTTTCTCTCATGGCTCTGACCATCTGTACCGGTTTCGTCGTGGACGATGCCATCGTCGTCATCGAGAACATCACCCGCCACATCGAAAACGGAATGAAGCCTTTTGACGCCGCCATGAAAGGCGCCAGCGAAATCGGTTTTACCGTGCTCTCCATGAGCACCTCTCTCGTTGCCGTTTTCATCCCCATTTTGATGATGCCAGGCATTGTTGGCCGCCTCTTCCGCGAATTTGCCGTGGTCCTCAGCGTGGCCATTGCCGTCTCTCTTTTCGTTTCCCTCACCACAACGCCTATGATGTGCGCGCGTTTCCTCAAACATGAATCCGGTCGCCATAACTGGATCTATAATTTTTTTGAAGCCGCCTTCAATCGTCTTCTTCACCTCTACGATATCTCTCTCAAATGGGTTCTCCGCCGCCAGTTGCTGATCCTTGGCGCGACCTTCCTTACGGCGATCCTTTGCGCTTACCTGTTTTTCCACGTCAATTCCGGCTTTTTCCCGCAACAGGATACCGGCCGCGTCAGCGGCCTCATCCAGGGCGACCAGGATCTGTCCTTCGCCTCCATGTCGCAGAAAATGCGCGCTTTCACTGATATCGTATTGAAGGATCCTGCCGTTGATACCATCACTTCTTTCACCGGCGGTGGCAGCGGTGGCAGCACCGCACGCATGTTTGGCCAGCTCAAGCCTCTCAGCGAGCGCAAGATTAGTGTTGACCAAGTTATTGCCCGCCTGCGTAAAGCCACTTCCAAGGTTCCCGGCGCTGTTCTCTATCTCCAGGCGGTGCAAGACCTTAGCGTTGGCGGCCGCAGCAGCGCGGCGCAATACCAATACACCTTGCAGGCGGACAATCTCGGTGACCTCACTCACTGGGCTCCGCTGCTTCAACAAAGATTGGCCAAGGTTCCCGAACTCCGCGACGTCAACTCCGACCAGCATATGAATGGTCTGGAGAGTTCCCTGGTCATTGACCGCGACACCGCTGCCCGCCTCGGTGTTTCCATGCAATCGATCGACAACACCCTTAGCGACGCTTTCGGTCAGCGCCAAGTGTCCACCATCTACAAAGGGCTAAATCAGTATCACGTCGTCTTGGAAGTCATGCCGAGCGCTCAGCAAGATCCCGCTGCTCTCAAGTCCATCTATGTTCCCGCCGCTGCCGGCAAGCTCGTGCCTCTCAGCGCCTTCTCCCATTACGAGCCCTCCAACACGGCTCTTTCCGTCAATCACCAGGGCATCTTTCCCGCCATCACTCTTTCTTTCAATCTTGCGCCTGGTGCCTCTCTCGGTCCGGCCGTGCAGCACATCCAGGAAGCCACTCGAGAGATTGGTATGCCTCCCACCGTCCACGCCACATTCCAGGGCACCGCGCAGGCCTATCAGGATTCCCGCGCTTCGCAGCTCTTTCTGATCATCACGGCTCTCGTCGCCGTCTATATCGTCCTGGGCATTTTGTATGAAAGTTTTATTCACCCCATCACCATTCTCTCCACGATTCCGTCCGCCGGCATTGGTGCAATTCTCGCCATCAAGGCCGCTGGTTCCGATCTCAACATGATTGCCCTAATCGGCATCATATTGCTGATTGGCATCGTCAAGAAAAACGCTATTCTCATGATTGATTTTGCTGTCCAGGTTGAGCGTGAGGAGCACATCCCACCCCTGGAAGCCATCTACAAGGCTTGCCTGTTGCGCTTCCGGCCGATCCTGATGACCACCATGGCTGCACTTTTTGGCGCTCTGCCTCTGGCCTTGGGCACCGGTGTCGGCTCAGAGCTCCGCCGTCCCCTGGGCATCACCATCATCGGCGGCCTGATTGTTAGCCAGATGCTCACTCTTTTCACTACGCCGATCGTTTACATCTATATGGATCGCCTGCAATCCTGGCTGCAAGGCGTTCGCAAACACGGACGCGCCCCCGCTCCCGCCGGCGCGCAAGCGGACTGATTCGCCAATCCTCTGGATTTTCCCGGGGTCTTTCTCGTGGCGGTAGCGCACTACTGCGTTCACTCTACCCTTACAAATTGACCAATCAGGTATCCTGTGAGGAAGACCAGCACGCCTCCCACCACCACTTGAAACGCCGCCTGCAAGAAGGTCGTGTCCATATACTTGTGCCGAATATAGCTAATCACCATAAGCTCGCACGCCACCACAATTAACGCCACAATCATTGCTACGTGGAAGTTGTCGATGAGAAATGGCAAGGTGTGCCCGAGTCCGCCGGCCGTTGTCATTAGTCCGGTGATTGTTCCGCGCAGCCACGGCGAACCGCGTCCCGTCAACGAGCCGTCGTCTGATTGCGATTCCGAAAAGCCCATCGAAATCCCCGCACCTATGGACGCCGCAAGACCCACCGAAAATGCATAACCGCTCTTGTGTGTTGCAAATGCCGTTGCAAAGAGTGGCGCCAGTGTTGAGATCGACCCGTCTATCAACCCCAGAAGTCCTGGCTGAACAATCTGGAGAAGAAATAGCTTGCGGTGCGATTCCTCTTCTTGCGTACGTGCTGGTTCTGTCAGATGTTTCTCTTCGAGCCCTTCCGCCGTCGCCGAGTGTTTCCGCTCTTCGTCTGCGAGCTTATTCAGCAACTCTCGCGTGGGGGCATCCGTCACGCGGCTGACCGCTCGCGTGTAAAAGCGCGCCGCCTCCATTTCCATGATCTTGGCCTGTTTTCTGGCTACGTTCACGCCCAGCGGCCTCACCAGCCATGTTGGTCGTCGCTGCAGAAAGCCCTTTACATTTTCCCGGCGAATCAGCGGGATGTGGTCTCCAAATCGCTCCCGAAACGTCGCCAGTAGCCGGTCCCGGTGCACAACTTCTTCTTCTCGCATCTCTTCGAACATTTTCGCGGTAGCCGGGTAAGTCTCCCGCAAGGCATCCGCAAATTCGCCGTAGATGCGGCCGTCTTCTTCCTCCGACGCAATGGCCAGCGCCAGGATCTCTTTTTCGGTCAATTCTTTGAATTTCTTGAGCATTGGCACTTCCTCGAGTTTTATTGAGGAAGAGAATCGCACAAACGATGGAAAGAAGTCATCTAAACGTAGGAAATAAGTATTGGCGGGATTTTTCTGACACTTTACTTCGGCCTGGGACGAAGAATCTGCGTAAAGGATCTGCCCTCCACGGGGTTCGAACCGCTAAACCAGAAACCCTTGCGCGCGGCAAAGATGCACAATTCCGAATCGGTCTCCCGCACCGACTTTGTGCTTCATTCGATACAGATGGTTCTTTACCGTCTGCTCCGACAGACAGAATTTATTCGCAATCTCCTTGTTCGTCAGTCCCAGCGCGATCAGCGGAACGATCTGCTGTTCGCGCCGCGTCAAGCCCAGCCTCGGCTGGATGGCTGAGGAGCGTAACGACGTGGCTTCGCGTTCAAAGAACCCGAAAAGCAATGCGCACAGGCCCCCTGGGCATACCGCCTCGCCGCTCTGCACCGCGTGCATGGCCTCCAATACGTCCTCCGAGGAGGCGCCCCGCGGCAGATACCCTTTGATCCCCGCCCTCACGTATTGAATAAACTCCGTTTCATCTTCCGTCATTCCCACCAGCAAGATTTGCACTGCCGGAGCCATCAATCGCACTTGGCGAATCACGTGTACGTCCTCCGCAAAACTCCCGCGCGACGTCAGAAGCAGGATGTCCGGCGTTTCCTCGACCAGCCCTTCCACCCGGAACGGCCCCGTACAATTCAATCCCACGACATCTATGTCTTCCTGCTTCATCAACATCCTCGAAAGTGCCTCGCGCAGCAGCCGGTTTTCAGCTGCGATATACACTCGAGCGCTCCGCTCCCCTCCCGTGTCTGCTACTCGTCGCGGCGCTGCTTCCGTCGGGATCAAATTTCCCCGTCGTTCTATCCGGAGGAGTTCATTGCGTTGACCCTCTCCTGGCGAAACTGGACTTCGGCGCACTGCTGTATCCATGGGGCTTCCCTCCGACTCTCGTTGTTGCGCTGCCGCGGTTTCATTTCTCATTTGGGGTTCACGCCCGCGAGCCTCATCTCCACTTCTGCAATCTTGCAGCCGCAGTTTCAATTCACGTCAGCCCTTGAGTCCCGATTTATCTCCCACTGTACCTATGTCTTAGGGTCAGTCAATTTTAGGACTCTCTTCCTACCGGTCCCACTTTGGTACCAATCCCGATCCGCCAGGTCAGTTCGGAACTCTTCCATTAGGCCCTTCTTATTATTCTTTTTAGTAAGGAATCACCCTCTCCGTCTCTTCCTTTCGCAGTACTTCCGTACTATCATCCCTTCAGAGCGTCCTACTTCTGTGTAGGTACGTCTCCTCTATAGGTTTTGTGTTGGCTAAGCCCTACACTCTCTCTTGAAGCGTGTTTTCTGCGAGAGGCAAGGCACTCATGGAGACCCAGCAAGGCATTATGGCGAAGACATCCGGCACTGGTGGCGCGGCCACTTCGAAGTCCGCGACCAAGGAACGTCGCAGCACCCGCCGCTGTAAGATCACTCAGCTAATGCGCATCCGTCCTTCCGATCCAGAGAAAGAGCACTTCGAGGATTTGCGCGGGACCCTCAGCGTTTCTCGGAGCGGCGTTTACTTTCAGTCCAGCGAGCCTGGCTACGAAATCGGCATGCGCCTATTCGTGACTCTGCCGTACTCCCAGGATCCTATGGCCATGAATCGCGAATATCTCGCCGAAGTTGTGCGGCGAGATCCTCTTCCAACTGGTATGTTCGGCATCGGCCTGAAGATCCTCATGGAAATGGGCATGCAGCAGCCTGCCGCCTACGGAGTGCGCTGGTAGATCCGGCGTTCCGCGCGGCTCCACTCATTTTGGAAGCAAAAAAGGGCGGATGGCTATCAGCCACCCGCCCTTTCTTGTTTTTGGGGGTTGGAGAGAACTTGGTACTTATCTAATCATGTCCGAAGATTTGCATTGTTTTGTGTCGTAGCATCCCCAATTGCCGGTTCAGTGGATGTCTCCGCGTCAGGAACGTCAGCACCGGCTGCCGCCGCTCGACCAAACGATTCATCGCGATCGTCAACCGCACATCTCGCCGCGCGAATTTCAGGCCGGACTGTAACGCTTCCACAGCTTCATCCCGCCGCCCCGCCGTCGCATACACTTCCGCCAGGTTCAAGTACAGTTGTGCTTGATTCCGCTTCATCCGCACCGCCGCGTCGCACAGTCGCTCTGCTTCGCCCCACTTCTGTTCGGAGCGCGCCAGAACCACTCCCAGATACGACATGTAGTACGGATTGTTTCTATCGAGGTCCACCGCGCGCTTCATGTGCGGCAGTGCCTTGACGGCGTAGTTGTCTCGCAGCAGCGTCAACCCCGTCTTGAACTCGCGGAAGGCTTCTGTATCCATCATTGCCTCACCTCGTTAGTCCCAGCCTTCTCAGGATGGGTTAGGAATAGGACTCCCCGAGAAGCAGGAAACTCGCCCCGCGCAGCGATAAAGGTGGACACATTCCGCCCGTTTGCAGGGCTCGGCCGGGCCGCCCATTCGCGGTCGCCCATGAAAATGTTGCGTTCACCCAGGTGGTGTTCAATTCAGCGAGGAGCAGCTTTGCGGTTGCGGTTTCCATCCCAGTTCTACTTGAACCTACGCGCTCTTTGCGCAGGAATCTACTGACCCATGGGACAGTCTTGGGGCAGCCGCACTGAAGTAGGAGTGAGGTCGATCGGTACAGTGGTCGAAATCCGCGCTCATTTGGCCGCTTCTTGCTTACGGGAAGGTTCACTCGAGAGACCGGCAGGTATACTTGCGAAGGCTTCGCCGCCACTCTATTTCGTCAATTTCTTCCAGCCTTTGCGCCAATCTTCCCAATCCCTCGTCGTGGCTTTGCACATCGCTTTGGCCGCTTTATGCAGCCAATGGTTTTTTCTTTCCTCTAGATCGCGTTTGATCCGCGGAATTGCCTGTGGCGAACCAAAGTGCATGTTCGCGGTTTCCCACCCCATCGAATACAGCAGCCGCGTTTCATCTCGTTCTGCCATAAGGGAAGCTAATTCAATCCTCGAGCAGTCTGGAGCCAGGCGCCGCACCAGCCACCGGCTATGAAAGCGCACGAACGGATCCTGCACGCGCAAACAGCGCGTCACCAGCTTTGGTCCGTGGATGACCGCCGAGGGCGCCTTTTTATGCCACGCAGATGCTGAAGGCCTAATTGCTTTGGCCTCGCGCGCAATGAAAGCGCCTCCAGAGCTGGAGAGCGCCAAAATCCGCGGATGTCCCAGACTTCCAAGCCCGGCAATGCGCTTCTTCAACCGGTAAAGGCTCTTCGGCGGCAGCGATTCTTCCAGCAAATCGCGCACCTCCGCCGGGGCCTTCGCGGTAAAAGGCGGCAAATGCGTCATCTTGTTCCAAAAATGAACAGGGTCGCGCAGCTTGCTCAGCGCCATCAGCCTCAGCCACTGGTGATCCTCGGCAAGAATGAACGGTTTGCCGCCCGCGGCCAGCGCGTCGCGATAGCCTGCCTCGATCGCTTCAGACGCTTCGCGTCGCGGCATGCACAGGTGCTCTCCCTTGATCGCCAGATAAGCGCTGGTCGTCAGCCGCACCAGGTCGATCGCATACGACGAAGGAAAAACCTCATCAAGATCGTTCACGCCCCAGATGAGCCGGCCTTCCAGGTCCCGCCACGTCCCAAAATTTTCGATGTGCAAGTCGCCCACCGCAAGAACCCTGGGCGCCTTCGCGAGGTCTGCACACACCTCCGGCCATATCTGCAGCCACCGATAGAATGTCGCGCGAAAGAAAGGGAACTCCGCCTCGGCCATGAACTGATGCTTGAGCCGCAGATCCTGCTTGATGATCGGGAGCTGCGCGGCCAGCCACTTCTCGAATTCCAGCGTCGCTTCAAGAATGCCGGGCTTCATTCCATATTCACAGCCGCGCGTGTTCGGCGCGAGATGTTCCGCGGACGCGCGATTCGTAGATCGGGAAGCGCGCCGCAAATTCCGCCACCTGCTTGCGCACCCTCTGTTCTGTTTCCGCGTCTCCTATATGGAGGAGAATCTCTCCAATCCAGCCGCCGATTTGCTCCATCTCCGCCTCCCGCATTCCCCGCGTCGTCACCGAAGGACTTCCCAGCCGGATTCCGCCTCCCTTCATCGGGGGCAGGGGATCGAACGGAATCGAATTCTTGTTCACCGTGATGCCCGCCCGGTCCAGCGCCTTTTCCGCGTCGTTCCCGGTAATCCCGCGCGAATGCACTTCCACCAGGAATACGTGATTGTCCGTCCCGCCCGTTATGATTCGGAACCCGCTCGTCGCAATGGCCGCGGCCAGCGCTTTGGCATTGGCTACCACCTGCTTCTGGTATCCCTTAAAGCTCGGCTCCATCGCTTCCTTCAAACACACGGCCTTCGCAGCAATCGTGTGCACCAGCGGTCCGCCTTGCGTCCCTGGAAAAGTCAGCTTGTCCAACTCCTTTGCAAACGCCGCTTTGCACAGCACCAAACCGCCGCGTGGCCCCCGCAATGTTTTGTGCGTCGTCGTTGAGACGATATCCGCGTGCGGCACCGGGCTCGGATGCACTCCCGCTGCAACCAGCCCTGCAATGTGCGCCATGTCCACAAAAAACAGCGCCCCCACGGCCCTTGCAGCCTTGGCAATTCGTTCGAAATCGATAATCCTCGAATAGGCGCTCGCACCGGCTACAATCATCTTCGGCTTGTGTTCGTTCGCCAGCCTCTCGATTTCCTCGTAATCGATCCGCTCATCTTCCTTCCGCACTCCGTATGCAATGAACTTGTACATCCGCCCGGAAAAATTCAACGGGTGTCCATGGGTCAAGTGCCCGCCATGCGAGAGATTCATCCCCAAAACCACATCATCTTTTTGCAGTGTGGCCATATACACCGCGATGTTGGCCGAAGTTCCCGAATGCGCCTGCACGTTGGCATGCTCCGCGCCAAAAAGCTCTTTCGCGCGGTCGATTGCCAACTGTTCCACTTTGTCCGCGTACTCGCACCCGCCGTAGTACCGCTTGCCGGGATAGCCCTCAGCGTACTTGTTGGTGAAAATCGACCCCATCGCCTCCAACACTGCCTCCGACACAAGGTTCTCCGATGGAATCAGTTCCAGCCCCGTAGCCTGCCGTTGCGCTTCTTCGCGCAACAATTCAGCAATCCGCGGGTCGACCGCTTCCAGCGGCCTCTGCATCCGTTCGTTCGCTTCGGTAGTCATTCGCGTTGTCCTATCACTTCATTAATTCAAGAGTGGACTATCTTACTCCGCCCGCCCCGTTTCTGCGAAGAGACTGCCCGTGGACAAGGAAGCTCAAAATGTTATAACTAGGTTCAGAAAGTTCCGCGGTTTCCAATAGCGGCAGCGGCCCTGCCGCTTTTACATTTTACAGCTTAGTGGCACAGCCAATCCTGGCTGTGCTCTTCTCTCGCATTTGCAGGTTAGCTAAGCTATTTAGAATCAACGCTTACAGAAAACATAGGGGCGGGGTTGGCGACGGTTATGGGGATCCTGCTCACGTTTTTGTCCCGCTCGGGGATAGTGACGCAGGTACCTCGCGCTTGGTCATTTCCGTTCCGGTGATTATAGCGCTGCGGATCTGGCTAAATAGATCAGTCAAGGTGTTAGGCGTGTGCGGGATCAAGATGGTGTTGCTGTGATCGTTGGCCGCGATGTCTTTCAGAGTGTCGAAATACTGCGTCATCAATACAAGTTGCATGACGTCCTGAGGTGTGGAGCCGGGGACGGTTTTCGCGAAGTCTTCCACGGAATCCTTTAGCCCTGAAATGATGGCTTTGCGTTGGTTGGCGATGCCTTCGCCTTGCAGCCGCTTGGATTCCGCTTCCGCTTCCGCCTGCTTTACGAGCAGCAGCTTGTTCGTTTCCGCGCGCGATACCGTGGCTTCGCGCTCCCGTTGCGCCGCGTTGATATCGTTCATCGCGGCTTTCACCTTTTGGTCAGGCACGATGTCCGAGATAAGCACCTTCACGATCGAGTAGCCGTACTCCTTCATCGAGGCGTCCAGGTTGTCGCGCAAATCATTGGCGATAGCTGCCTGGTTCAGGAAAGTATCGTCCAGCTTCATTTTCGGAACGTGCCCAAGCACCACGTTATAGACCATGGATTCGATCTGCTTGACGGGATCCGTTAGTTTGTAAAATGCCGCTTCCACCGCATCGGGTATCACTTTGTATTGGATCGAGACGGGGATTTGCACGAACACATTGTCCTGTGTCTTCGTTTCCACTTTTACGTCAAACTGCTGTACCTTCATGCTCATCCGACGCACTACCGTCTCGATCCACGGCGTTTTCCAATTGAGTCCCGGACCGGCAACCCGCGCGAACTTTCCCAGACGCTGCACGATGGCGACCTGCGCCGTCTCTACGGTGAAGAACGAACCAAAGACCACGCTCAAACCAAAAATCACCACCAATAAAAAGAAAAACGAAAATAGCAAGCCCGTCGGGCTCATTTTTTGCCCTCCTCAATAGCTCCAGATAAAACCCGGAAGAACGGCGCTGCGCGGTCTCGGCCGCGAGGTTCTCGAGGATTGCGATCTCGGCGGCTTTCCTTCGTCAAAACTCAGCAACGTCTGGGTGCGTCAATCTAACATGCCAGATGGCCCTGCTGTATGTTAATTCCTGTTAAATGCGCTAACTGCCCAGGGTTACCTGATGCCAATTGTTTTTGCTTTGCATCCGGCCTGGATATAGTCTCTTTCGCTGGTTCCCTCAATTTCAAGGAGCTTCTCACATGACCTATTTGCGCCGTGCATCCATTCTGCTCCTCATTGCTGGAGCGCTGGTTGCAGTTGCTTCCTCCGCGCAGAAGGCGGCGATGGACACAGGCGGCCTGGAACGCAAGGTCGATCAGGTCTTTGCCGCCTTCGACAAGCCCGATTCCCCGGGATGTGCGCTCGGCGTCGTCCGTGATGGTGAGTTCATCTATAAGAGAGGCTATGGCGAGGCCAGCCTCGAACTGGGTGTCCCGCTTACGCCAGAATCCGTCTTCTACATGGGCAGCGTCTCAAAGCAATTTACCGCTGCCAGCGTCGTGCTCGCTGCTGAGCAAGGCTATCTCTCGCTCGATGACGACATCCGCAAGTACGTTCCCGAGCTTCCTTCTTACGGAAAAACCATCACTCTCCGCGAAATGCTCCATCACACCAGCGGCTTCCGCGACGTACTTGGCTTGCTGCTTCTCGCCGGCCGCAATTTCGAGGATATCCATCCGACGCCGGAACTGCTTGACCTGCTCTCTCGCCAAAAAGCCCTCAACTATATGCCCGGCGAAGAATATCTCTATAGCAACACCAATTTTTTTCTGATGAGCGTGGTTATCCATCGCGCCACGGGCAAGCCGCTCTCTCAATTTGCAGAGGAAAATATCTTCAAACCACTCGGCATGACCCACACGCGTTTTTATGACGATCACACCGTCGTCGTCCCCGGCCGTGTTCCCGCCTACGAGCCCCGCGCCACCGGCGGTTACCGCGTGGATTGGTCCACCAATTTTGACAAGGTCGGCGACGGTGGCCTGATGAGCAGCGTCGACGATCTTCTTCTCTGGGACCGCAATTTCTACGACAACAAGCTCGGCAAAGGCACTCTCCTCAAGGAGCTCCAAACTCGCGGTGTGCTCAACAACGGCCAGCAAATCCAATACGCTCTTGGCTTGATCATTAGCACTTATCGTGGACAGCCAATCGTCGAACATGGCGGAGCTCTTTTTGGCTATCGCACCGAGCTCTTGCGGTTCCCTCAGCAGAAATTTTCTGTCATCACCCTCTGCAATGTCGGCACAAGCAATCCTGGCCACCTTTCGTATCAGGTCGCGGACCTTTACCTCGCCAGCCAACTCTCGCCTGAACCTCTGGCTTCCGCCGCGGCAAACATGGACGCCCAGCCTTTCGCTGGCTGGTATCGCAACTTGGAATCTCACTCCGTCCTTGAAATTACCGCGTCAAAGGAAGGCGTAGGGGCGTTCGGCACACTTCTCAAACCTCGCGACGCGACCCATTTCGTCGCCACCTCGGGTCCTGAAATCGCCTTCGACCGCCAGCCGAACTCTGGTATGCGCCTCACGGTGAATTTCAGAGACACTGTGCCGCAAATTTTTGAAAGGTATGAACCGCTCAAGGCTTCCACGGAGAATTTCGGGCAGTATGCCGGCGAATACACGAGCGCCGAACTCCAAGCTACCTACCG
Organism: uncultured Acidobacteriota bacterium; assembly: GCA_963718945.1. Classification (GTDB taxonomy): domain Bacteria; phylum Acidobacteriota; class Terriglobia; order Acidiferrales; family UBA7541; genus Acidiferrum. The sequence continues at coordinate 26,719 of CAVRAJ010000016.1, forward strand.
CTTTGCCGTCAAGGACGGCAAGCTCACTCTCGCGATGAACTGGCAGGATCCTTCCGTCCTCGAATCAACCGTTCTCGACGAATTCCAGGGTCCCGACGGTGTTTCCATCGTTTTTCGCCGCGATGCCGCTGGCCACATCACCGGCTGCGAGCTCTTCGCGGGCCGCGTCCGAAACATATCCTTTGCAAAGACCACAAATTGACCGCCTCTGCTTGCTCGTGCCACAGAAGCAGTTTGGCGTGAGTCCCGCTTGCAGAATGGGAGGGCCGCCGGCTTGCGAACCGAGCTGAGTCTGGAGACTCTCCCTCGCACTGATCCTGCCCGAAGGACTCACGCCCTGCCGCCCATCACTCGAAACGCTGGCCAGTGGCTGTTGCGCAGCCACTTACGAGGAGATTGCCTGCGGGATCGAAGAATTGGACGGAGGCTTCAGTTGTCGAGAACTGGTTCGCATTGTCTCCGATCTCGATGGTCTGGGTGATTTTCTGGGTCTTGACGAGCGCCCCGTTCACGGTCACAAAAGCCAGTGAGTCCGCGCTATACGTGTGACGGCCGGTGCGACTCCACACGCCATGACCCGGTCCGCGCAACGCTGGGAAAAACATCGAGTTGTCCGTTGTCTCCGTCATCGTTCCTCCTTCGTTGAATGTCAGCAGCGATTGAAATGGAGGTGCAATCGCTGGCCCGTTCGGACAAGCATGCTGGGTCACTGTCACTACCCAGGTCCCCTCAAGCGTCCGCCCATCGCGGTCCCAATCGTCCGAATGCGCTGCCGCTCCCCGTTCGACGATCAATAGCAACCCTACTCCCACTGCTACTACAGCCAACGCTTTCCAATACCTTGATCTCATGACTTTTCTCCTCGTTTAGCGCGGCTCTCCGATTTCTCTCTGGAGCGCGCCGGGCATATACTCGTTCCCACCCGCGATGAAAGTCTTTAGAATGCCCCTGAAAAATTCTGAAAACTTCTGAAGAGATAGGCTCCTACAGATGAGCACCCCCGTACCTGACATCTTCGAATTCGGCGAGTTCCGAGTCGAAGCCGGCAAGCGCCGGCTCCTTCACAAGGGCGAGATCCTGCCACTCACTCCCAAAGTCTTTGACACCCTGCTCTATCTCATCGAGTACCGGGGCAGAGTCGTTGAAAAAGACGAGTTAATGCGCGCCATCTGGCCGGACACAGTCGTCGAGGAGAACAATCTCAACCAGAACATCTCGACCCTGCGCCGCGTTCTTGGCCAGACTCAAAACGAGAATCGCTACATCCTGACCGTCCCCGGCAAAGGCTATCGCTTTATCGCTGATGTCGCAGTCGTTGGCAGCGTCGAGCCTACTGCCCCCGCATCCCAGGAACAGCCCGCAACCGCCGGCGTCACCGTGGCCGTCCTCCCCTTCGAAAACATCGGCGCTGATCCCGACCGCGAATACCTTGCTGACGGTCTCACCGAGGAAGCCATCGCCACGCTCGGCCAAATCGATCCGGACCATCTCAACGTCATCGGCCGCACCTCCGTGATGGCCTATAAGCGCACCACCAAGCCGCTCGCCGAAATCGGCCGTGAGCTGGCCGCCGCATATCTCGTTGAAAGTTCCATCCGCGCCGAAGGTGGCCGCCTTCGCATCACCTCAAAACTAATCCGTGTTCGCGACCAAGTGCAGATATGGTCCGCCTCTTACGACAGCGAGCCCAGCAGCATGCTCGCCTTCCAGCGCGAGCTCAGCGCCGCCATCGCGGAGCAAGTCCACCTCCGCCTTTCTCCTGACCGTCTCAGCGCTCTGGCCCGGCGCCACTCCAGAAACGCCGCAGCCTACGACCTCTATCTTCGAGGCCGCCACTTCTGGAACCAACTCACGCCTCCCGCCACGCGCCGCGCCATAGAATATTTCGCTAGTGCCACCGAACTAGACCCGAACTACGCGTTGGCCTGGTCCGGCCTCGCCGACTCTTATTCCGCCGGCCCAATCAATGGCGATGCGCCTCCACAAACTGTGTGGCCCCGCGCCAAAGAAGCCGCCGCCAATGCCATCAAAGCCGAACCTGAACTCGCCGAAGTGCAAACCAGCCTCGGTTTCTTGAAATTCTGGCTCGAGTGGGATTGGCCAGGCGCGGAGGCGGCTTTCCGCAAAGCAATCTCTCTGGACCCAAATTATCCCCTCTCCCATCGCATGCTCGGCATAGTCCTCGCGCACCTGGGCCGTCGGGATGAGGCGCGTCCCGCGATTCGCCGCGCGCGCGAGCTGGATCCGCTCCTCGCCGTGTACCAGGCGCTCTCCTCCCAGGTTGCTTTCTGCGGACGCGAATACGCGGACGCAGTGCAATTCGCGCGGCAAGCCATTGTCGTCGACCCCGAATTTTGGGTTGGACACCTTCAGTTGGCGCAAGCTCTTGAACAGCTCGGCCAGAACGATCAAGCTCTGGACGCCCTGATCAGCGCCGGCCGCTTCTCCGGCGGCAACAGCAAAGTGCTGGCTCTTCGCGGCTATATCTTCGCAAAGGTGGGACGCGCGGATGAAGCCCGCGAAGTTCTTCGCACTTTAGAAGCAATCGCACGCGAGCGCTATATCCCTCCCTACGCCATGGCCCTCGTGCACGCCGGCCTCGGCGAGCCGGGCGATTCCTTTGAGTGGCTCGAGCGTTCCTTCGACGTTCACGACGTCCATGTCATCTTTCTCCCCATCGACCCCAAGTGGGATTCTCTCCGTGCCGACCCCCGCTTCCTCTCCCTCCTCAAGCGCGCCGGCCTTCCGAATTCGCGGCTGTCAGGCGGATGAAGCAAACGAGAGAAATGCCATGGACAACTTCTCTGACATGGATTCCGGTTTCATGGCTCTTTTCGACCATTATTGGTGGTTTTCAAAAAGAAAAGACGAACAACACTGAGTTCATTCTTTGCGTAGCATGTGAATCGATTCCGATTTTGACTCGATTTTGAGCCGTCATTCGCGATTATTCGCGCCTTGCCTGCAATGCTTGCAAACGCGTTCGTGCCTCGGCCATTCCCGGTGCGAGGCGCAGAGCGGCGGCGTATGCCGCCTCGGCCTTTTGCGTTTCGCCCTTGTCTTCCAGCGCACGCCCCAGCCAATAGAGCGCTAGCGGCGATGGCGCAATCTGCGCGGCCTTGGAGAAGTCCGAAATCGCCGCATCCAAATTCATTGTCTGCATCTCAATCGTTCCTCGGCCGATGTAACTGTTCTGCTGGCTCGGATCCAAGGTAATGGCTGCGTTTAGTTCCGCCAGCGCCACTGCATTTTTGCGTTGTCCCATGTAAAGGATTCCCAGATTATTATGCGACTGCACGATTTCCGTCTGGTCCGTCGATAGGGCCAGCGCCGTGCGATACTCGTGCTCCGCATCATCCAGCCGGTTCTGTCTTTGCAAAGCGACGGCGAGATTGTAATGCCCCGATGCCAGATCAGGGCTATCGCGCACCGCTGCTGCAAAGTGCTGCGCCGCCAGTCCCGGCTCTCCACGCTCCACCAGCGCCACGCCGAAATTGTTTTCCGCCATCCCATTGTTCCGGGTCACTTCGAGCGTGTGAGCAAAGAGGGTGTAGCTATCGTGCCAGTAGCCGATCTGCTTGATCGTCACCGCCGTAAACGGGGCGGCCGCCAGCAGGAAAATAACGACGGCGATTTCTTTTTGCCATTTTCTTCCCGCCGCCAAATCTCCAATCAGCCAAACCGCCGCAACGAGCAGGCCCATCATTGGAATGTGCATAAATCGGTCGGCCATTCCTTGCCGTCCTGTCTGCACAAACCCGATCATCGGAAACATCGTTCCCAAATACCAAAGCCAGCCCATCACAATGTACTTGCGTTCCCGAAAACGCCAAACCATCAGGCTGATCGCGATGAGCGCGAGTCCAGCTAGAATTACAGTGATCCACTTCAGCGTATTTTCCGGATGCGGATAGAAAGGCGCCAGCCGGACCGGCCAGATGGCCTTCCCGAGATACGCCAGGTAAGAAAAAATCGCGTTCTTGAATCGCCAGCTAAAAGGCATCGACGCGGTCAGCGCGTGTTCGCGCGAATGCACATAAACAGTCACGGCCCCGCCCGCCGCCGCCATCACGAATAACGGAATCTTCTCGATCACCAGCGCGCCGAGCGCTGGGAAAAACGCGCGAGGCTTTCCCTCCGCGTCCGTTCCTGGAAGCCGCGCCAGCGGCCAATAATCCAGCAACAGCAGAGCGAACGGAAAGGGAATGACCATGACTTTCGCCGTAATTCCCAGTCCGAAACAAAACGCGACCCAGAAGTAGCGGCCAACGCTCCGTTTTTTGACGTACCAGCCGTACGCGATGATACCCAGCAGAAAAAACAAAACGCAGAGCACCGATTTCCGCTCGGAGATCCACGCGACCGCTTCCACGTTCAGCGGCTGCACCGCGAATAGCGCCGCTACCGCGGCGCTGCGCAGCGCACGCCCCGTTGCCCATTCAATCAGGAGAAACAGCAACAGCACGTCCAGGATGTGCAGCAGCACGCTCGTGAAGTGATGCCCCGCGGGATTTTGCCCGTACAATTGCACATCGGTCATGTGCGAGATCCACGTCAGCGGATGCCAGTTTGAGGAAGGATAGGTCGAGCCCATCGCCCAGCGGATATCCGCCCGAGTCAGCCCGTGCAAAACATACGGATTTCGCGTTACATAATCGGGATCGTCCAAATTTACAAATCCGTTGCGCATCGCCGGCGCATACACCGCCGCCGTTCCCAGTGCAAGCAACACTGCTAGAAATGCCACGAGCCGCCAGTTCGGCACCCGTTCCGAGGGGGCTGACGTAGCCGGGCCAGCCGGGTTGCCCGGTGCAAAGTCAACTGCGGGAATTTCATTCCATTTTGAAAATGAATCCATCGTCAGATCAGCGTATCAAAATTCCAGGGCGTTAAATCGCATCCCTATGAGCGGCCAGCATCATTAGTTACCCGTCGAAACAATCTCCCCCAGCTTCCCACGCTCCCGTGTCGCGGAACTAAGTACAATCGCACTACGCACAGTGGCCATCGATACCCATGCTCAGGACCAGCTTCTCCGGCACCGCCGTGTCTGGGAGCAAAAGCCCATTTTGCGCCGCGTCTACAACCAGGAGTTTTTCGCGCGCCTCCTTGCGTTTCGTAAGCCAAAGGGTCTCTCTCTTGAAGTCGGCGCCGGTCCGGGTTTCTTAAAGCAACTCGCGCCGGACATTCTGTCAACCGACCTCGTCTGGTGCTCGTGGCTGGACGCCGTCGCCGATGCGCAACAGATGCCGTTTCCGAACGCTTGCATCGCTAACATATTCGGCCTGGACGTGGTGCATCATCTGGCCACGCCCATGGCTTTTCTTCACGAGGCCGCACGCATCCTGGTTCCCGGCGGCCGTTTGATTCTTGTCGAGCCCTGGATCACACCATTCTCTTATTTTATTTTTCGCTTTCTACATCAGGAGCGTTGCGTTCTTTCCGAGACTCCCTGGCTTTCAAACCAGCCCGGCACAGCTACCGAGAAAATGGCCTTCGATGGCAACCAGGCAATCCCATACTTGCTTTTCGGGCCGCGCCACTGTGTGAACACCATGAATTCCTTGCCCGAATTCAAGCTCCTGGTCCTCGATCCTTTTTGCCTCTTTGCCTATCTGTTCAGTGGCGGATTCAAGCCGATGAATCTTTTGCCGGAATCTATTTATCCCGCGCTCGCAAAATTTGAGCAGGCGACGCTGCCATTGTGGCGCCGCATCGCGGCGCTGAGGGTCCTGCTCGTGCTGGAGAAAGCCGGCCAGGATCGTGTGCCAAGCCATGGGCATATTTCTGATTGAAAGTGGCCGAGCGTATGAGCAGCAAATCGTCCGCAAACTTTTTCACTCGTGCCTATAACCTGGCGCGCGCCACAAAACTTTTGGAAATCCCAGCATTCAAACGTGTTTTTCTTTTTTCTTATTTTCTGTACAAGCGCTGGCATGAAGATCCGTTCTGGGCGCTCTCGCAACGCAGCCCGGAGCTTTTCGCGGGGGGAGATGTTCTCGACATAGGCGCGAACATTGGTTATACGGCGTGCGTTTTTGCGGCGGCGCTCAAGGCAAATGCCGAGGCGCCGGGCAAGGTCTATGCCTTCGAACCCGACCTCGCCAGCTTTGCGACGCTGGAAGAAATCATTCGCCGCAAAAGACTCGACGATGCGGTGGAGGTTTTCAACCTGGCTGTCGGCAGCGCCCATGGCTCTCTCGAGTTTTGGCACAACGAAGAGCACTCAGCCGATCATCGCGTGGTTACGGAGCAGTTCAAAAGCTCGCGGCCCGCCGGTGAACAAATTACGACTGTCGCTGTGACTAGCGTGGATAACTTTGTCGCGGCGCGCAATTTGCAAGGCATCTCTTTCATCAAGATCGATGTGCAAGGCTACGAACCGGCCGTTTGCGAAGGCATGCGCGCCACTCTCGAAAAATTCCCAGCACTCTGTGTTGCATTCGAATACGCTCCGGAGGCGATGCGCGAACTTGGTTTCGAGCCGTCGGCGGTGCTCGATTTTTTTCGTTCCGCTGGTTATCAGCTCCACATTCTGACGCGCGCGGCCACGACACTTGTTCGGGACAATCACGCGATTGAGGTTGCTGCGGAAAATACCGGTTACGTCGATCTACTCTGCTCCAAAGACCCGCTCTCAAGCCTAGCGCCCAAATCTGAAAGATAGGAACATTGCGAAGGCAACATGAGGAGCTGAGAGGCGCGGCTAACTTGCTACGTTGTCCGTGGCAGGCGGCTTCTTCTTCCTGATGCCCATCTTGATGCGTACGAGACCCACCCAGGTCATCTTCAGGAGTTGCAGCCCATGGCGGAAGCGCTGAATGTTTGTTTCTCCATAGGTCCGCGCGAGATAACGCACGGGCACATCCACGATTTCCAGCCCCAGCTCCGCCGCCGGAAACAGCAGCTCGAAATCGCCGAACGGATCAAACTCGCCAAAATCTTTTCGCCAGGCCACCATGCGGTCATAATCGTGCCGTGTGAGAAGCTTCGTGCCACACAAGGAATCGCCAAGGCGCACGTCCAGAACCGCGCTCAGCATTTTCGCGAAAAAGATGTTTCCCATGCGGTTCAAGAAACGCATCGCCGCGCCTTCCATTGGATAGACGAGACGTGATCCGTTGATGAAGTCCCCGTGGCCCTGATCGTAGGCGTAGCAGAAGCGCGTGAGCATCTCCGGCGGCATCGTGAGATCGGCATCGAGAATGACCAACAAGTCTTCGCGAGCGTGGGAAAAGCCGAGGCGCACCGCGTCGGCTTTGCCTTTGCCGGGCTGTTGCACGGCCAGAATGCGAAATTGATCGCGGTAGACGGTCGAGACGCGCAGAATTTCCTCCCAGGTTTGGTCGGTCGAGTGGCCCTCGACAAAAATAACTTCCGCCTCCCGGCCCAGGTCGGGGAAACGTTTTAGGGCATTTTCGATGTTGCCGCGTTCGTTGCGCGCAGGAATCACGCAAGAGAGTCCCTGCCGCGACGATGGGACCAGCGGCCGCAGCACCACAACGGAAGTCAGGCTCAGCCATCGCGCCAGGGGAACCAGGGGCATGAAGCGATTGATGGCGGTGCCGAGGCCGAACATGCGCCAGGGACAATAAACGGCCAGCCGCTGGCGGACGATCTCGAAGCCGGCCACTTTCGCGATATTTTCAAGATCGACGCGGGTGACAAAGGTGCTCGGCAGGTCGCCTTTGCGAATGCCCAAACGGTTCGTGAGGTAGTACGCCCAGCGGAGATATGGATTGTAGAGAACGACGACAAGGCGCGAGGTTCGCGCGAGCTTCGATTTGAGTTGTATCAAGAGCGCTTGAATATCGAAGTCGTGATTAAACGTTCCGTTGATCAGAATCGCGGTGCGTTTGTCGCGTTCGTGGGTCAGGTCGGGGAATGGTTCGTCATTTGCAACGGTATCCTTGCGGGGCGCGTCAATCGCAGCGAGGAGCCCGCCCTTGTCGTCCTCGCGCGGCAGCCATTGGATGACGCAGTCGTAGTATCGCGTCAGCGATGAGATTTCTGCCGCAAGAAACGCATTCACGTATGCGCGCCAGCCAGACGTGGCGTTCTCCGCCGCAGCTTGTGGCTTTTTTGGAACGTTCTCTGAGGCCGTTTCTGGTTGCATCTGCGTCAACTGGGCCATCCCGAACTTTGTACCATGTTTCCGGCGTGGCCAAACTTTCATCGCGCGAGCCGGCATCGGGCAAGTAATCTTCAACGATGCCGTAGAAATCCCCATGATTCCGTAAATCTCTGAACAGGTGCGATTGCCGGCTGACCGTGAGCTCTCTGCCTCTTTCGATTCGTTGACACGCTGCAAAGCGTCCGCTACGCTCAATTCCTTGCTGCATCATTCGACTTGCACTGACTGAAGGAGTGGACGACACCGCTGCATGGCTGAAGAAAAACTTCCTACACGCGCACAGGACTTTTCCGAGTGGTACAACCAACTTGTTTTGAAGGCGCAGCTTGCCGACTACGCGCCAGTACGCGGCTGCATGATTGTGCGGCCGTATGGGTGGGCGCTGTGGGAGAACATGCAGGCGGCGTTGGACCGGCGGTTCAAGGCCACCGGCCACCAGAACGTGGCTTTTCCGCTACTCATCCCGCGCAGCTTTATCGACAAGGAGAAGCATCACGTCGAGGGATTTTCGCCTGAGTTGGCGGTGGTGACCATCGGCGGGGGCGAGAAGCTGGCGGAGCCGCTGGTGATCCGGCCGACATCCGAGACGATTATCGGGCACATGTGGTCGAAGTGGATCCAGTCGTATCGTGACTTGCCGGTTTTGATGAACCAGTGGAATAGCGTGGTGCGCTGGGAATTGCGCACGAAACTTTTTCTGCGCACACTTGAGTTTTACTGGCAGGAAGGCCATACGGCGCACGCGACGCGCGGAGAAGCTGAAATCGAGACGCGGCAGATGCTGGATATCTATACGGATTTTGCCGTGAACGATGCGGCAATTCCCGTGATTGCGGGGAAAAAATCTGACGCGGAGAAGTTCGCGGGCGCGGACGTGACGTATTCGATAGAGGGCATGATGGGCGATGGCAAGGCGCTGCAGTCCGGGACGTCGCATTTCCTGGGGCAAAACTTCGCTCAGGCATTCGAGGTGCGCTATCTCGACCGGGGCGGGCAATTGCAGCACTGCTGGACCACGTCGTGGGGACTTTCGACGCGCGTGATCGGCGCGATCATCATGGTGCATGGCGACGATCAGGGGCTGATCTTGCCGCCGAAGCTCGCGCCGTATCAGGTGGTGATTGTGCCGATTCATAAGACCGACGAAGAAAAGAGTTCGGTGATGGAGGCGGCGTGCAAGTTGAAGGCGGAACTGGTTGCGGCGAACGTGCGCGTGACGCTGGACGAGCGCGAGGGGCCGAGCGCGGGATGGAAATTTAACGATTGGGAGATGCGCGGCGTGCCAGTGCGCGTGGAGTTGGGGCCCAAGGATGTGGCGAAGGCGGCGGCGGTGCTGGCGCGGCGTGATCGTCCCGGAAGAGAAGGGAAGGTTAGCGCCCCGCTCGCGGGAATGCCGCAGACGATCGAGAAGTTGCTGGTGGAAATTCAGCAGGCGCTGCACGACAAGGCGCTGGCCTTCCGCAAAGCAAACACGCACGATGCGAGGACATACGATGATTTGAAGAAGGCCGTCGAGATGGGCTTCGCATATTCAGGATGGTGCGGGAGCCCGGAGTGCGAAGCGAAGATTAAGGAGGAGACGCGCGCGACGATGCGGTGCATTCCGATCGATCAAAGCCTGGGCGAAGGACACGCGCGGGGCAGCGGCTCCGGCACATGCGTTTATTGCGGGAACGCCGCGGCGGAACGGGCGATTTTTGCGCGAGCCTACTGAAACTCCCGGCTGAAAGCCCCTCCTACCTTTACAAATGCCCCGTGGCTTTTCCGGAACACGCGATGCGGCAACTTCTCGACACCCCGCACACAGAGTGCTAGCGTTAATTGAAAGATAGCGGTTGAATCCTGCCGCGCGATGCCGTGCATTGGCTGCGGCGTTGGCGGCGCCCGGAGAAGAGTTTCGTGAAATTCGTACGCACCCCTGGAGGGATTTCGAGCAAACGCAGGAGAGCGCAGCGCGGCGGCGGCGGGGTAAAGGCCATCGCCTACACTGTCTTTCTGGTGTTTGCGGTGTTCGTGGCGTTCAAGGTGGTGCCGCCGTACGTATCCGAATATCAGTTGAGCGACAAGATGGATGAGCAGGCGCGGTTTGCGGTGGTCAACAGGTATTCGGAAGATCAGATTCGCGATAACATTTATAAAGTGATTCAGGATCTGGATATACCGGCGAAGCGCGAGGACATCAAAGTTAGCGCGACACAGCAAGTCGTCAAGATTTCCTTGGATTACACCGTTCCCGTCGATCTCCTCGTTTACAGCACGAGTCTCCACTTTTCACCTTCCAGTGAAAACAAATCCATCATGTAGCGGCTTTGCGTCCTCCGTTCGAATGGCTGAATCCAAGCTCGTCTCTTCGACTCCGTTCACTCTAGCCGAGAGAACGTTCGTGCTGAGAATTGACGGCGCAAGGCGGTTGCATCGTCCTGTGCGGGCAACTTGTGCGCGGCGAACTCCGTCTTTCTTAGTGGCTGGTGTTGCGAGACAATAAAGCTTCAGCCCCGGGGAGCCATCGTTTGCGCATTCGAATTCGAAAAGGATTTTTCACGTCCGCGGCAGGATTGACGATCCTGGGTATTGTCTTCGCCGCGTTTCTGACTGCCGGCGGAATTTTCACCTATTACCACATCAAATACTCGCGCATGATCGACGCGCGGCTCTCGGGAAAAGTTTTTCAAAACACGACTCAGATTTTTTCCGCACCGGAGTACATTTCCGTCGGGCAGGCTTGGAGCCTGGAAGATCTGACGACGTATTTGACGCGCATCGGGTACCGTCCCGAACAGGACGAAAACGCGCTCGGGGAGTACACCGTGGAGCGCGACACGGTCGACATTCGGCCTTCGAAATTGTCCTACTTCGGCGGAACGAACGCGCTGGCGGTGAAATTCAGCGCGAAAGCGATCCGCTCGATCCGCCCGCTGGCCGGCGGCGCGGAACTGGATACCGCGCAGATCGAACCGGAGCTGATTACGAATTTATTCGATAGCGCGCGGGAAAAACGGCGGCCCGTGCGATATGAGGATTTGCCCCCCGAACTGGTGCACGCAATTCTTTCCGCGGAGGACAAGCGATTTTTCGATCACGGCGGATTCGACTTTATTCGAATCGCCGGAGCGGCGTGGGCCGACATCCGGCACAGCTCGACGCATTACCAGGGTGCGAGCACCATTACCATGCAAGTGGCGCGGACGTTTTTCTTTTCGAACGAACGGACCTGGCGGCGCAAGCTGGCCGAGGCGATGGTCTCGATGGAGCTGGAGCAGCGCTTCAACAAACAGCAAATCTTCGAGCTTTACGCGAATGAAGTGTATCTCGGAAACCGCGGAAGCTTTGGAATTCGCGGATTCTCCGAAGCGAGCGTGGCGTATTTTGGGAAGGACATGCGGCAGCTCTCGCTCGGCGAGTGCGCGTACCTCGCGGGGATCATCCGCGCGCCAAATTATTATTCCTCGGCGGACCGGCGCCCGGAACGCGGAGCGCAAGCGCGAGACCGCGTGCTGACGCAGATGCTGGAAAACAAGTACATCACGGCGGAGGAGCTGGCAGACGCCAAGCGCGCGCCATTGAAATTAGTGCACACGGAGGGGTCCGGCAGCGAAGCTCCGTATTTCGTGGACATGGTCAAGGACCATCTTCTCGACAAATTTTCCGAAAGCGAGCTCTTGAGCCAGAACTTCCGGGTGTACACGACGCTCGACCCGGCGCTACAGAGAGCCGCGGCGGCCGCGGTGGATGCCGGAGTAAAGAACGTGGACGTGCTGTTGGCGAAAAAATATGAAAGGTGGCGGCGCGAAGCAGCGAAGAAGGGAAGCATCGAGCCAATTCCGCAGGTGCAGATAGCGCTGGTGGCTATCGATCCCAAGACAGGTGAAATCAAGGCGGTCGTCGGAGGGCGCGATTATGGGCAAAGCCAGCTCAATCATGCGCTGGCCCGCCGTCAGCCTGGGTCGGTCTTCAAGCCGTTCGTGTATGCCGCGGCGTTCGACAACGCGGTCGACGGAGTACAGCCGGTTATCACGCCCGCGACGACGGTCGATGACGAGCCCACAACGTTCGAATTCGACGGCAAAGAGTACACGCCGAACAATTACGGCGAGAAATTCATGGGGCATGTGACGGTGCGGGAAGCGCTGACGAATTCGCTGAACGTGGCCACCGTGAAGGTTGCCGAACTGATCGGCTACGGCCGCGTGGTGCAGATCGCGCGCCAGATGGGGCTGGGAGCCAACATCCAGGCAACGCCGGCGGTTGCGCTCGGAGCATACGAGATGACGCCAATCGAAGTAGCCGCGGGATACACGGCGTTCGCCAACGGCGGCGTGCGCGCCGAGCCGGAATTCCTTCACAGCGTGGTGAGCGCGGACGGAAACGTGCTTGAGAAGTTTGTTCCGCAGACACATCTTGTCCTGGATCCTCGCGTGGCGTATCTGGTCACGAGCCTCCTCGAAGACGTTTTGAACAAGGGCACGGGCGCGGGAGTTCGCGCAAGAGGTTTTGCGCTTCCCGCGGCCGGAAAAACGGGAACTTCGCGTGATGGTTGGTTTGCCGGCTACACCTCGAATCTGCTCACCGTGATTTGGATTGGATTTGACGACAATCGCGACCTCGGTTTGACGGGCGGCGCGGCGGACGCGCCGGTCTGGGCAGACTTCATGCTTCGCGCTACGAAGCTCCCTCCGTACCGCGATGTCAAGGACTTCGTCGTGCCGGATGGTGTGCAGTCGGTTCTGATCGATCCGGAATCTCTGGAACTTGCCACGCCAAACTGCCCGACCACACGGGAAGAGATTTATATTGCCGGGTCAGCCCCGACACAATTCTGCGAGTTGCACGGCGGGAGCGGCGCGGTTTCCTCGACGGGTTCGTGGCTGTCGCACATTTTTGGCGGTGGTCAGCCCAAGCAACCGCAAACCGACGCCGAGGGAAAACCCATAACCCCTTATGATTCGAACCGCCCGCCAGACGCGACCGGCCAAGGCGCCCTTGGCTCGACTCCGGCCGCGACCACGGACCCCAACGCCCAACCTGAGGCAAAGAAAAAGAACCCTTTACAGAAGATTTTTGGTATCTTTGGGGGCAAGAAGAAGGATCCCGACAAGGCTAAGCCTCAACCCGATAAGCCTCAGCCGGAGAAGGGAGACTCGCCATGACTCTATTACGAGTGGCGGTTTCAGGCAGTATTCTCCTCCTAAGTCTGTCAATTCCCGCAAAAGGACAAACGCTGGAAGCTGCCCGGTCGATGGTGATGGCGCCGGGAGTGGCACAGGTGCCTTCGCCACAGGACCCGCCGAGCGTAGTGCATCCGCAAATATCTGACGAGCAGATGGGCGATTTATATATGGTCCGCAAGCAGTATCGCGAGGCCGCTGGTCTCTTCAAGAAGCTCTCGGATGAGAACCCGAGAAATCCCGTGTATTTGAACAAGCTGGGCATCGCTTTGCACCAGCAAGAGGCCCTCGGGCTGGCACTCAAATACTATGAGAAGGCCGTTAAAGTAGATCCACAGTACGCCGACGCCGAGAATAATGTCGGCACGATTTGGTATCAGCGCAAGAAATACAGCAGAGCCATAAAAGCCTACGAAAAAGCAATTAAGATGCGCAGCGATATGGCCGTTCTCTATAGCAATTTGGGTTACGCTTATTTTGGAGAGCGAAAGTATGCGGAAGCCATTGGCGCTTTTCGACAGGGCTTGGTGCTCGATCCATTGCTCTTCGAGCATAACGGTTCGCGTAGTGGCTCGATCCTGCAAGACCGCAGTGTGGATGACCGCGGTAAATTTTATTTCATGCTCGCGAAGTCCTTTGCCGAGGCCGGCGACCTCGATCGCTGCGTCCACTACCTTCGCAAGGCCAAGGACGAAGGCTACAAAGACTTTGCGGATATAAAGAAAGATCCGGCCTTTGGAGCGGCGCTGAAGAGCCCTGAGATCCAGGAACTGCTCGTTCCGAAACCTTCGCAACCCGCGCAGCTTTAACAAATAACGAAGCTCACCTTCCGAGGTGGCTGGCATGAGCGTGCAGACGGAATTCGCGCGCGTCGAAACCAGCGCGCCGGCTGCGCGGCTTTCCATCGAAACGCCGGCAGAGAAACAATCTCCACGAATTTCCAGGGCGAATCCTTCCAATCCCTCGATACCGCCGGGGTGCATTTTCCTGTAATTTGTGCCACAGCAGGCATTTCCTGTTCCTACCGCGGCGATTTGCGCGGTGTATAGTTCATCGACACCGCGGAGCTTCTGCGGCAATCCGGCCGGGCGGCTCTGCTACAATGAGATGAGCATGAAGCGGTCCGTTTTCAGCGCGCATTCGTTGATTCTTTGCAGCACGATTACCGTTTTTGTCGCGGCCGCTCCCACCCTTTTTGCCCGGCAACTTTCCGCCGATTCAAGTACGTCCACGGCAGCTCGGGGAGCTGCGCCTGCGTCTTCCCAACAAGGGATTTATCTTGTTTTTCCGTTCGAAAATGACGGTGCATCGCCGAGTCTGGACTGGCTTGGCGAAGGTCTGGAAGAGCTCACGATTCAGCGGCTTTCTGCGGCCGGGCAGCAGGTGTATTCCCATGACGGACGGACGGAGGAGCTGGACCGCTCTGGGCTTCCGCCCACCGCGAAATTGAGCCGGGCTTCGATGCTGCGTATCGCCCAGAACATGGACGCCGACTTCGTGATTTTTGGAGGATTTGCGTCCGACGGCAAGTCCCTTACGGTTGAGTCTCGAATTCTGCGCATAAGCCCCATACGGCTGCTTCCGGCGATTCGAGAGACCGGCCCGCTCGATTCACTTATGGACTTGCATCTCAAGATGCTGTGGCGATTGCTGGGCGTTAACGATCACGCGTACCGGCAAAGTCTTGAAGATTTTGCGAAAGCGCAGCGGCCGCTGCGGCTCGACGCGTTCGAACACTACATTCGCGGGCTGCTGGCGAGCGAGGATGATCCGCGGCTGCGCGAACTTCGGGAAGCAGCGCGTCTCGAGCCCGGATGGCCCGATCCGGATTTTGCGATTGGCGACGTCTATTATTCCCGCAGGGATTGCGACTCGGCGTTGCCTTGGTTTGCCAAAGTTCCGAAATCGCATGACCGTTACGTGGAAGCCGTGTTCGCGACAGGCGTTTGCCGCTTGTTGATGAATCAGCCGGAGCAGGCCGATGAAGTTTTCGCCGCGTTGCAGGAATACTTACACAACAATATGGTTTCCGGCGCGGACCTGCCAGAAATCTTGAACAATCTGGCGCTGGCTTTGGGCCGCGAGGGTAAAACGCCGGCAGCGATAGCCGATCTGCGCCGGGCGGCCGAACTCGACCCCGACGAAGACGATTACCCGTTCAACCTGGGTTTGCTGGCCTTTGGATCGAAGGATTTTGCCGGAGCCGCGGAATATTTTCGCGACGCCTCGGACCGCGAGCCCGACAACCCCGAAGACCGTGCGCTGCTGATACTGTCGCTCGAGAAGGCAGGTAACAAAGCGGAAGCGGACCAGGAGCGCGAAACCGCGGCGGAGACGTTTGGTCCGAACGCGCTTCCAGTGACGCATCTGGACGGCGGAAAAGATTCCTCGGCTCACCTTGAACGTGTGCGCGCGGAACTGGACACCACGGCGCTACGATTGGAAATTGTGTCGGCTGAGGCTTCCGCGAGCGCCGCGAATGCGGCGGCAGTGGCCGACACACCGGCGGCGCACATCCGGCGCGGCCGGCAAGAACTCTCGGCGGGGCGCGCAGATGCGGCAGAAAGCGAATTTCGCACCGCGCTGGCCGGCGATGGGACGAACGCATCCGCCCACAACGGGCTTGCGGAAGTCTATCGGCGCCGCGGCAAGCTGGACGAGTCCGCAAAGGAACTTCAGGCTTCGCTGGATATCCACGACTCAGCGGTGGTGCGCACAACGCTTGCGCGCGTTTATCTCGAGCAGAAGAAACCGGATCTTGCGCGGACGGAAGTGGAGCGCGCACTGAAGCTTGCGCCCAAGTATTCCGATGCGAAAGAATTGCTGGAGAGTCTCCAGAAAGTGAAGCCCGCGGGAGGCGCGCAATGAGAGCTCGTCGTTTGGTATACCGGCTTTTTGGTTCAAAGCGTTTCACGGTCGGCGCGATCTCCTGTCTGTTTGCGTTGTGGGCGGCCGCCACGTTTCTTGTGCTTCCTTCCGCAACAGCCGACGAGCATTCCGGAAATCCGCAAGTGCTGCGGCTCGATCTCGATGGCGAAGTCGAACCGGTGCTGGCCACGTATATCGAGGAAGGAATCTCCGGCGCAGCGAGCCGGCATGCGGCGCTCGTTCTGATTACCATGAACACGCCGGGCGGTCTGAGCGATTCCATGACGGACATCATCCAGCATATTTTGTCCTCTCCCGTGCCGGTGGCCGTTTACGTATCGCCCACCGGCGCGCGCGGCGCTTCGGCGGGTTTTTTCATACTTCTCTCGGCGGACATCGCGGCTATGGCTCCCGGTACGCATACGGGGGCCGCGTCTCCCGTGGTGGCGATCGGCGGATGGGAATTGCAAGTTGACGAGACCATGCACAAGAAAATTCTGAATGACGCGCTGGCTTTTTTGCGCAGTTACGCGCAAAAGCGGGGCCGCAACGCAACGCTTGCGGAAACCGCGGTGACGGATGCGAAAGCGTTCACGGATAAAGAGGCGCTGGATGGAAAGCTCGTCGATTTGATCGCTTCGTCGCCCGAAGATCTCTTGCATCAGCTGGATGGCCGCACGATTACGCGTTTTGACGGCACGAAGACGGTCTTGGTGCTTAGGAACGCGCCGATCGTTCCTTTCGAGCTTTCGGCGCGCCAAAAATTTCTCGCGCGCATCGTGGAACCGGATGTTTTCTTTGTACTTTTGCTGGTGGGCGTGCTCGGGTTGTACACGGAATTCACGCATCCGGGGATGATCGCTCCGGGAGTGATTGGGGGCATCTGCGCGGTTCTGGCGCTTTACGCGATGCATTTTTTGCCGGTGAATTTCGCGGGCGTTCTTCTGATTCTGCTCGCGCTCGCGCTATTTATCCTGGAGGCAAAGTTCACGAGCCACGGGGTGCTTGCCTTTGGCGGGATCGTGGCGATGATGCTGGGCGCGATGTTTCTGATTCGCTCGCCCCTGACTTCAGGAGGAGTGAGCCTGGGAGTGGCACTGGCCGCGACCTTGCCCTTTGCGTTCATTACCATATTTCTGATGCGCCTCGTTTTGCGCTCGCGCTCGTGGAAGCCGGCGACGGGCAGGGAAGAGCTGATCGGCGAAGTGGGCGTAGCCACCTCCGCGTTGGCTCCGGGACAAGAGGGAATGATCCGTGTTCACGGAGAACTGTGGGGCGCGATCTCTCCAAGGGCTGTGGCGGAAGGGAAGCCTGTGCGCGTGCGCCGCATGGAGGGCTTGAGGCTGCATGTCGATCCGGTGGAAGCGCCGGGCGCGGAAAACAAGTAGAATGCGTTGGCGCAGAGGAGGGTAGAGATGGAGATCAGTCTTCTTGGGTTAGCGGTAATCGCCGGGTTCTTTCTGATTTGGATTTGGAATTCGATCTACATCATCAAGGAATGGGAGCGCGGCGTGGTGCTGAGGCTGGGGCGATTGTTGCCAGAGGCCAAAGGGGCCGGCATCAACTTGGTGTTCTGGCCGATTGAGACTTTGTATCGAATCAACCTGAGGCTGGAGACGCTGGACGTTCCCCCGCAGGACATCATCACACGCGACAACGTTTCCGTGAAGGTGAACGCCGTTTGTTATTTTCGCGTAGTGGACGCCAACCTCGCGATGTCTCAAGTACAAAACTATCAATACGCGACGTCGCAGCTTGCGCAAACCACGCTCCGCAGCATTGTGGGCCAGTTTGATCTCGATGAAATTTTATCGCAGCGCGACAAAGTGAACGGCAAGCTGCAGGTAATCCTCGATCAGGATACAGAGCCATGGGGTATCAAGGTTTCCAAGGTGGAAGTGAAACAGGTGGATATTCCGGAGCAGATGCAGCGGGCGATCGCCAAGCAAGCGGAAGCGGAACGCGAGCGCCGCGCGAAGGTAATTCATGCCCAGGGCGAATTCGAGGCGTCGCAAAAACTTGCCGATGCCGCTAAAGTTCTGGAGACGCAATCGTCGGCCATTCAGTTGCGCTACCTGCAGACTTTGACGGAGATAGGTGTCGAGAAGAACACAACGATTGTTTTCCCCCTGCCCATCGATATCATTAATAGCTGGGTACAAGCGTTAGGGGGATCGAAAAAGTAAGAATGGCTTCTGGGGGAAAAAGAGGGAGCGCCGGAGAGCGAGTGCTCGAAGGGCGGCACGTCATCGGCTTGTTCATGCTGATGCTGCTGTTTTCGGGTTTGTTTTTTACGCTCGGCTTCGTCATGGGGCGCAACCAGTATGATGGGCAAGTGCGGGCGTCGACGAACCTGCGAGGCTTGCCGGATGCCGACGTTTTACCGAAAGCCGAGGTTGCGGCGAAACCTTCCAGGAAAAAATCTGGTGCCGAGTCCCAAGCGGATGCAGGAACGCCCCCAAGTTCCGATTGGGAGTTTTATCACGCAGGCGATTCCAGTAAGGCGGATGATCGCCTGAGGCCCGTGGCGAGCCCGGCGGCGGTGCCTGTCGCGGGGAAAAACACCAATCTCACGAAGCAGGTGAATGCGTCCTCAAAGACAAGTATTGGTGCGCCCCTTAACGCGGGCGCAGGCATTAACTTGCAGGTCGCCGCCCTTACGAAGAAATCCGATGCTTTGGCGCTTGCAAACACTTTGCGGAAGAAAAACTTCCCAACATTTGTGCAGACGCCCCAAGGAGACAAGTATTATCACGTGCTGGTTGGGCCTTATACCGATCAGAAAGCCGTTGAGAATGCCAGGAAAGGCCTCGAGGTGGCCGGGTTTAGGGCCATCGTGAAGCACTAATGCCTGGGCATTCCTGGCTGGGCTATTTTCGTCCGCATCCCGGAAGCGAAACTCCCTCATGGATGAGACTTTTGATCGCCGCGGTTTCCGGCGCGGCGCTCTCGTTTTCCTTCACAGGATTTTACCTCAGCATTTATTCCTGGGTTTGCGTGGGAGTTTTGGTGATCGCGCTGTTCGGCGCGCGCCCTCTTGTGGCGTATGGGTGTGGATTTCTGCATGGCATTGTTTTTGTGCTCACGTCCGTTCCGTGGATCGCGGAAGTGCTCGCCGCTCATGGCGGGCTTTCGCGCGCGGGCGGGTGGGGGGTTTTGCTGCTGATCGCGGCGGTTTGGGGCGCGGCGAACGGAGTGGTCACCTGGGCGATCCACCGTCTTTCGCTGCGGAGTGTCACGCTTGCTTGCATCGGCACTCCTTTTTTGTGGGTTTCGCTGGAAATGTTTCGTACCCGGCTGCCGGAGATTAGCTTTCCGTGGAACTTGCTGGGGTATCCGGCCGCGGCGAATGTGGCGCTTGTGCAGCTCACGACCATCACAGGTATTTACGGTTTATCGTTTGTGGTGGCGGCGTTCAATGCACTGATTGCTTGGTGCGACGCGGATACCAAGCGGCCTCCGCGCCAGCGGTTCGCAATTCTGGCCGGCGCCACGGTGTTGGTGCTTGTGGCGATGATCGCCGGTCCGCGATTCGTGCCAAGCGCGGCGGCTAACCATACGGCGCGGGCAGTGCAAGTCAATTTTCCCGAGGCGGAGGAATATCCGCCTGATTGGTTCACGGTGCATGCTTCGGACTTGGACGAGATACTGCGCTTGAGCCTTGCGCCTTCGACCCATCATCCTGATCTGCTGGTGTGGCCGGAGGCTCCTGCGCCTTTTTCGTATCAGGATTCGCAATTCGCACACTTGGCTTCGTCTATGGCTATTCGCTTTGGACATCCGTTCATCGTCGGCGTGGTGGAATGGAAGCCCGAAACCGTCTCCGTGGGAGGAACGAGCCACGCGATTATGGCTCCCTATAACAGCGCGCTGATGTTTAACGCGCAAGGACGTCGCGTTTTTTCCTACGACAAAGTGCATCTCGTCCCCTTCGGCGAATACGAGCCATTTCCGCTGATCCATCGCGTGGTGTCCAATGTTTCGAGCGAAGTCGGCGGTTTTCGCAAAGGTACTTCGTACTCGGTGGGACGCTTTTCGAACGGCTATACGTTCGGAGTGTTCATTTGCTACGAAGCTATTTATCCCGGCGAGATTCGCCGCTTTGCCGCGAATGGCGCGCAGCTCTTTGTGAATATCTCGAATGACGGTTGGTTTGGCCATTCCGCTGCCGCCGAGCAACACCTGCGCATGGCACGTGTTCGCGCGGTAGAAAACCGGCGCTGGATCGTGCGCGCGACGAACAGCGGCATCACTGTCTCGATCGACCCTTATGGGAGGATTTTCCGTCCGCTGCCGCGAGACGTGCGTGCCGCGGCCGATTTGCCGTATGACTTCAGTACCAACGAGACCATTTACACGCGGTTCGGCGATTGGTTCGCCTGGCTCTGCGTGCTGGTTTCCGCTATTCTGTTAGCGTTAACTTTTAGAAAGGCCGCATATCGCTCTCGGGCGAACAGCGGAATCTCGCAGGACATCCAATGATTCTCGAAGACCTTCAGTATCGTTACGAAAGCCTCAAACCGCGTATTTCGCTCGTTCGGAGCTATCTTTGACGCGCCGCAATACCGCGAACGCCTGAAATCACTCGAAGCCCGCGTCGCTCACCCCGAGTTCTGGAACAACCAGGAAGCAGCGCAAGCCGTTCTACGCGATCGCAAGCGCGCCGAAGAACAAATTACCGCGGACGAGAAGCTAACCTCCATCTCCGGCGATATCGAGACGTATGTCAGTCTTACGCGGGAAGAAACTAACGCCGAGCAGCGCAACGATCTGCTGAAAGACCTCGACCGCGAGTTGGCGGCTGCGGAAAGCTATGTCGGCGAGCTGGAAACCAGGACTCTTCTCTCTGGCGATACGGATCATCTGAACGCCATCATGACCATTAAGCCCGGAGCCGGCGGTACCGAGTCGCAGGATTGGGCTTCGATGCTGCTGCGCATGTATCTCCGCTGGGCGGAACGCAAAAGCATGAGCGCCATCGTCCTGGATGAGACGCCCGGCGAAGAAGCGGGCATCAAATCCGCCACCGTCCAATTCGCCGGAGAGAATGCCTATGGTTTGCTTACGGGAGAGACGGGCGTACACCGCCTCGTTCGAATCTCGCCCTTCGATCAGGCCGCCCGGCGCCACACTTCGTTTGCCTCCGTTTTTGTGATCCCGGAAATTGACGACCGCATCGAAATCAACATTCGTCCGGAAGACCTGCGCGTGGATACGTTCCGCTCCGGCGGCAAAGGTGGCCAGAATGTCAACAAGGTCGAAACCGCCGTCCGCATCACCCACATCCCGACCAACATCGTCGTCGGCTGCCAAGCCCAGCGCAGCCAGGGCAAAAACCGCGAAATGGCCATGAAAATGTTGCGCTCCCGACTTTACGATCTCGAGGTGCAAAAGCGTCAGGCCCACACGGACAAATTGGATGAGAGCAAACTCAAGATCTCTTTCGGCAGCCAGATTCGCTCCTATGTCATGCAGCCCTACCGCATGATCAAAGACCACCGCACCAAGTTCAGCGCCGGTGACGTGGACCGGGTTCTGGATGGCGACATCGACCCTTTCATTCGCTCCTACCTGATGGCGAAAAAGACCAAAGGGAAGCTGGACGTTCAGCCGGATGATGACGAGGATGCCGCCTAAATTCGTTCTCAATCAATGCACCCTGGCGCCGTTCACCCTGTAAATTCGACCGTTCGCTGCTGTTATAACCCATTTAGGTTCAATGCGTTGATTCTTGCACGCGGCGATGTTAGCTTTGTAGAGTTAATCGAATACACTGTTGAATACGCTGTCCCGGCGACTTGAGCCGCTGCGGTTCACGAAGGAGAATGTCTTTTGAGCGAAGCCTTGCGCAATTTTCTGTTCACGTCGGAGTCTGTCACTGAAGGTCACCCAGACAAGATTGCTGACCAAATCTCCGATGCGGTTCTCGACGAAGTAATCAAGCAGGACTCAAAGGGACGGGTTGCCTGCGAAACCCTGGTCACCACCGGCCTCGCCGTTGTCGCCGGCGAAATCACGACAACCGCGCATCTCGAGTACGACAAGCTGGTTCGAGACACCATCCGGGGCGTTGGATACGATCGGGCGAAATATGGTTACGATGCCGAGACATGCGCCGTCATGTGCACCGTCAAGCGCCAATCGCCGGACATCGCCATGGGCGTCGATGCTGGCGGCGCGGGAGATCAAGGCCTGATGTTCGGTTTCGCTTGCGATGAGACCGAAGAACTGATGCCCATGCCCATCCAATTCGCCCACCGCCTCACGCAGCGCCTCACCGATGTTCGCAAGTCCAGTAAAGTTGATTTTCTACGGCCCGACGGTAAGTCCCAAATCACCATCGAATATCGCGACAGCCGTCCCGTCCGAGTCGATACCGTGGTTATCTCCTCGCAGCACAGCGAAAAGGTTTCTAACGCCGATCTTCGCGATGCCATCACCGAGCATGTGATCCGTCCGATCATTCCGGCGGCGATGCTCGACAGCAAGACCAAGTATCACATCAATCCAACGGGACGCTTTGTCATCGGCGGACCGATGGGCGACGCCGGTTTGACCGGCCGCAAAATTATCGTCAACACCTACGGCGGCTACAGCCGTCACGGTGGCGGCGCCTTCTCCGGCAAGGATCCCTCGAAGGTAGACCGCTCCGCTTGTTACATGGCGCGCTACATCGCCAAGAACCTCGTTGCTGCGGGACTGGCGCGCAAAGTGGAGGTTCAGCTCGCTTACGCCATCGGAGTGGCCGAGCCTGTTTCCGTCATGGCCGATACTTTTGGCACAGCGACCGCTTCCGATGAAAAAATCACCGGCCTCATCCGCGAATACTTCTCGCTGACGCCCAAGGGCATCATCGAAACGCTCGATCTTCGCCGTCCAATTTACAAGGACACCGCCGCTTACGGCCATTTTGGGCGGAGCGGACCGAGCTTCACTTGGGAACGCACCGATCGCGCGGATGCCTTGCGCAAGGCAGCCGGGCTGGGAATTGCGGCCACGGCGGAAGCCGTCGCGCGCCATTAAGCTTTGCAGGAAACGCCGGCTTGCGCGCCGGCATTTTGTTTCTTCCAGCGCGAAGTCCCTTCGCTGCGCAAAAAGTCGAATTAAGGAGAATGAGTGTGGCCACAGCAGAACTGAAAAAAGGTGATGTGAAGGATATCGGGCTAGCCGACGCCGGCAAGCGCAAAATCGAGTGGGCGCATCAACAAATGCCCGTTCTCGAATCGATCCGCAAGCGCTTTGTAAAAGAGCAACCTCTCAAAGGATTGCGCGTTTCCGCTTGTCTGCACGTGACCAGCGAAACCGCGAACCTGATGATTGCCTTGCGCGACGGTGGCGCGGATGCGGTCCTTTGCGCCTCGAATCCGCTCTCAACACAAGATGAAGTCGCTGCTTCCCTGAATCGCGACTACAACATTCCGACGTACGCGATCAAAGGCGAGGACAACGAAACGTATTACTCGCACTTGCGCGCGGCCCTTGAACACAAGCCGCAGTTCACCATGGACGACGGCGCGGACTTGGTCACTATGCTGCTCTCTAAGCGCACCGACTTGGTCGCCAACGTCATTGCCGGCACCGAAGAGACCACGACCGGCGTCATTCGCCTGCGCGCGATGGCCAAGGACGGCACGCTCAAGTATCCAATCATTGCCGTCAACGACGCGCAGACCAAGCATTTCTTTGACAACCGCTACGGCACTGGACAGTCCACGCTAGATGGCGTGATTCGGGCGACCAATCTGCTTATCGCCGGGCTCAAAGTCGTCGTCGCCGGCTATGGCTGGTGCGGTCGCGGCATCGCGATGCGCGCCAAGGGCCATGGCGCTGACGTGATCATCACGGAGATCGATCCGACCAAGGGCATCGAAGCCGTGATGGATGGATTCCGGGTAATGCCGATGGCGGAAGCCGCCAAGCAGGGCGATATCTTTATCACCGTCACGGGCAACAAGAACGTGATTCGTGCGGAACATTTTGAGGCGATGAAGAGCGGCGCGGTGGTTTGCAACTCCGGCCACTTCAACGTCGAAATCGACATTCCATCTCTCGAACGATTGTCTTCCGGCAAGCGCGAAGTGCGTCCGCTCGTGGATGAATACCTGCTGAAGGATGGCCGGAAGGTTTATCTCCTCGGCGAAGGCCGCCTCGTCAATCTGGCGACTGCGGAAGGTCATCCGGCCGCCGTGATGGACATGAGCTTCGCAAATCAGGCGCTTTCCGCCGAATACCTGCGCCAGAACTACAAGCAGTTGAAGCCGCAGGTCTACGTCGTCCCCGAAAACCTCGACAAAGAGATCGCGCGCCTCAAGCTCGACACTATGGGCCATAAACTGGACAAGCTTACCGCCGAGCAGGAGCATTATCTGGCTTCCTGGCAAGAAGGCACATAAGTAGCGCAGACACTCATGTCTGTGCTCTTGTCTTTCACGATGGGGTGCAATAAACCGCGCCCCATTTCCTTGTAAACTTGATTCAGCCTCATCCAGGTCACGCTTATGTGGGATTTCTGTACCAACGCACTCGACACGGCCCGCCTCCGCGGAGCGACGTATGCCGACGTTCGCCTGATGCATTTGCGTCAGCGCGATCTGACCACAAAAAATGGCCAGGTCGGGACTCTCGCGCAATCCGAATCCATCGGCATCGGAGTCCGCGCGTTGTCGAACGGCGCGTGGGGATTTGCCTCGACCGACCGGCTCACACGCGATGGCGTTTCCGCATGTGCCGCGCAAGCTGTCTCCATCGCCAAAGCTTCTGCGCTTGCAAAACGCGGCGATGTCGTGATGGTCGAGGAAGACTCCTACGTCGATAGCTGGCAGAGCCCATTTCGCAAGGACCCGTTCGAGATTCCCCTGGAAACCCAGCTAGCGCTGTTGCTCGCCGCGGATGCGGAGATGCGCCGCATTAAAGGGGTCACTCTCACCGAAACCGGAATGCAATTTCGCAGGATTGATTCCTGGTTCGCTTCCAGCATCGGCTCCCGCATTCATCAAAGCAAAATGATCACCGGCTGTGGAATTGCCGCCACTTCCTTTCAGGGCGGCGAAATTCAGAAGCGCTCGTATCCCAACAGTTTCGGAGGCCAGCATGCGCTGGAGGGTTATGAACTTGTCGAATCGCTCGAGCTCTTGAAACACGCTGCGCGCGTGGGCGAAGAAGCTGCCGCGCTGCACTCCGCGGCGCAATGTCCGGAGAGCACGGGGACGCTGATTCTTGACGGCAGCCAGCTCGGCCTGCAAATTCACGAATCCGTCGGCCATCCGATCGAGCTCGATCGCGTGCTCGGTCAGGAAGCCAATTTTGCAGGCACAAGTTTTCTCACCCTCGATCGGCTCAACAACCTGCGCTACGGGTCGGAGATTGTGAACGTCGTCGCCGACGCAAGGCTCAAGCATGGGCCTGGTCTTGGAACGTTTGCCTATGACGATGAAGGCGTACCCGCGCAGTGCACGGACGTTATCAAGGATGGGCAGTTTCGAGGTTATCTATCCAATCGCGAAACTGCGCACCTCATCGGTCTGAAGCGCTCTTCTGGCACCATGCGCACGGAAAGCTGGAATCGTCTGCCGATTATTCGCATGACCAATATCAGCCTCAATCCAGGCACATGGAACTTCATGGATCTACTCGCTGACACCGACGACGCAATCCTCATGGAAACAAATCGCTCGTGGTCCATCGACGACCGCCGTTATCAGTTTCAGTTTTCGACAGAGATGGGCTGGGAGATCAAGGGCGGCAAGAAGTCCCGTATGGTGAAAAATCCTAGCTACAGCGGGATCACGACGGAATTCTGGAACTCGTGCGACGCGATCTGCTCGCGCGATCATTGGACGCTGTGGGGTACTCCGAACTGCGGCAAAGGCCAGCCCATGCAAACCATGGGCACCGGTCACGGCGCGGCGCCGGCCCGATTCCGCAACGTCAAGATCGGCTCGGCGTTTTCAAACCAATGAGCAACCGGCGCGTGTCTGGGAAATCTTTGGCGCGGAAGGTCCCTGCATCTTCTGGGGAACTGCTTCCCGAGCGCGAACTGCGGCGAATCATCGAAACGGTTCTGCGCCTCGCGAAGTCCACTGGCGCGAAGGAAACAGAAGTATATGTCGACGAAACGGCCGAATCGCTTACGCGCTTTGCCAACAATGCCATCCACCAAAACGTGGCGGAACGTGGCTTGAATGTTTCGGTACGCACGGTCCTCGAGAGCCGGACCGCGCGCGCCACGACGAATCGCACTGACGAGGACTCGCTCCGCGCCGCGATTGAAGCCTCGCTCTCCCTTGCGCACAGCCAGCCGAAAGATCCCCATCTGCTTCCGCTGCCAGGCAAACAGCGCTATCGCAAAGTCAACCGCTTCGTGAAAGATACCGCCGCGCTCACGCCCGAGGATCGCGCACGTGCTGTCCGCCGCGCTTGCGATCTGGCCATCCAAAACGGACAGGTTGCCGCCGGTATTTTCGCCAGCGGCCTGCAGCAGTCCGCGATGGGCAATTCGCGCGGGCTCTTCGCGGCGTACCGCGAGACGCACGCGGAATTCTCCATCACCATGCAGGAAAATTCCGCGGCAAGCTGGGCCAAGGCAAACGCGGCAAGTGTCCGTGACTTTGATCCGCAAAAGCTCGCCCTGCGCGCAAGCGTAAAGGCGCACCTGGCCGTTGATGCTCGCGAACTCCCGCCCGGCCGTTACACTGTCATTCTCGAACCCTCCGCCGTCCTCGATCTTGTGGGCTTTCTCTTTTACGATTTTGCCGCCACCGCTCTCGAAGACAAGCGCTCCTGCCTCAATGAACGCATGGGCAAACAAATCTTTGGCAAGAACATCACTATTCGCGATGATGCCTACCATCCGCTGCAGCTCGGCGCTCACTTCGATGGCGAAGGCATGCCGCGCCAGCGCATTCTCCTTGTCGATCGTGGCGTGCCGAAGAATCTCGTCTATGCGCGCAGCAGCGCCAAAGCCGCCCGCACAAAGCCCACCGGTCACGGCTTCTCGCTTCCCAACGAATACGGTGAAGCTCCGATGAATCTTGTCTTCGCGGGAGGCGATTCCTCGCTCGAAAAAATGATCGCCTCGACGGACCGCGGCCTCCTTGTGACCCGCCTCTGGTACATCCGCGAAGTCGATCCCTACGAAAAAGCCATGACCGGCATGACTCGCGACGGCCTTTTTTTGGTCGAAAAGGGCAAAGTCAAGTCGGCCGTCCGCAATTTCCGCTTTAATCAGTCCATCCTCGAGATGTTACGCAACGTCGATCTCCTCGGTCCTGCTGTACGCGCCACGGGTGAGGAGTCCTTCGAAATGGTGGTTCCTCCTATGAAGGTCCGCGATTTCTACTTTTCGGAAGTCACAAAGTTTTAATAATCCGGGGTTTAGAATCTCCTCCCCCACAAAACCGATTTGATAAATGCAAATTCTGCGTTGTACTTCTTCGGCGCCCCAGTTTAATAAGTTGGTATGCACCAACGGTGTGCGCCAGCCCGGAGTGATCGGCACCCAAACTGGGGCCATCCCGATCACGACGCCTGTGGCACCGGTTTTGTCGCGCGCCTCGCAGGCCCCGCCAGTCATGACATTGTGGACATTGCCCTCACAGCGCTTGAACGCCTGACTCATCGCGGTGGCGTGGATGCCGACGGCGCAAGCGGCGACGGAGCGGGTTTGCTAACTTCTCTCCCAGATCAGTTCTTCCGTGCGCGCGCGCAAGATCAAGGTATCGACCTCCCGGAAATCTTTGGCCTGGGGTTCGCCTTTTTTCCAACTACTGCCGCGCCAGAGGCTCGCGCCGCTCTGGAAGCCGCTGCCGACACGGAACGTCTTCGCATCCTCGGCTGGCGGCCCGTACCCACCAACACGAATTCCCTCGGCAGCCGCGCTCTCGAAACGATGCCGGAGATCTGGCAGTTTTTCGTGGCCCCTTTTCACGCCTCGCGCGGCGTTGCTCGTTTCGAGTGGAAACTTGCTTTGCTTCGCAAGCGCGCCGAATCGCTTCTGCCGGAGCGCTGCTACCTCTGCTCGCTCTCCTCGCGGACCGTGGTCTACAAAGGTCTGCTCACACCCTGGCAATTCCCCCAGTTTTACGAAGATCTTCGCGACGCATCCTTCGTTACGTCCTTCGCTATCTTCCACCAGCGCTATTCGACGAATACGCAGCCTTCCTGGCACCTTGCGCAGCCATTTCGGTATTCTGCTCACAATGGCGAGATCAATACCATCGTCTCCAACCGCCGCTGGCTCCGCGCCAAGAGCCTCGAACTTCGCGCGCGCCTGGCCGTCGGTTCCTGGTTCACTCCTCTCGAGGCAAACGTCAGCGATTCTGCCAGTTTCGACAATGCGTTCGAGCTAAAACTCCTCGAAGGTCTTGCGCCGGACGAAGCGATGCTCACCATGGTTCCCCCCGCTTTCGAAAATGATCCGCTTCTCTCTCAAGACATTCGTTCCGCACTCACTTCGCTTTCGCAGCAAAGCGAGCCGTGGGACGGCCCCGCGGCCTTGATCTTCTCCGACGGCCAGTACGTCGGCGCAAAGCTCGACCGCAATGGTCTTCGCCCCCTTCGGTACACCCTCACGCACGACGGCCTGCTGATTGCCGGCTCTGAAACCGGCCTGATCGATCTCGAAGAATCGCGCATCGCGGAACGCCAGCGGCTTGGCCCCGGCGAAATGATCCTTGCCAATCCCGAGACCGGCTTGTTCCTGCGCTGGCGCGAAATTTTGAAGCGCTTAGCGATGCATCAGGCCAGACACGCTATTCCGCCTGTGCGGCATCTTGCGTTTTCCGCCGCCACGAATCCTCCTGTCGCCGGTGTTCCCAAACGCATTGCCATAGCCGCTGGATGGACCGAAGACCAATTCAAAACGCTTTTCTCCGCATTGACTCACGGAAAAGAAGCGGACTGGAGCATGGGCGACGACGCACCACCTGCTTTTCTCTCCGCGCTTCCGCGCACGCTCTGGGATTATTGCAAGCAACGCTTTGCCCAAGTGACGAATCCCCCGATCGATCCGCTACGCGAGACCCACGTCATGTCTCTCGACGTGCATCTCAAGGACGGCGTCACCTTGCCCGGCCCTTTGCTCAACGCTGGACAGCTTGCGGAGCTTTCCGAATTCTTCGCTCCCGTTCATCGCATCGACATGACTTTCTCTTCCGCCCTGGGAGTCCCGGGCGCGCGCTGCAGTTTTGCTCAGCTATCTTCTACCCCTCTGAGTAGCAGCGGTCGTCCGGGCCTCCTCCTCCTTTCCGATCGTGGCATCAACGCGGAAAATGGCGCGCTTCCAGCGCTGCTGGCCACCGCCGCCGTTTGGAAAGTCATGGTTCGCCAGGGCCTTTGGGACTTGCCGCTCATCGTTGAGTCCGCTCAGGTGTTCGATACCCATCATGTTGCGCTCCTGGTCGCTGCCGGTGCCAGCGCCGTCGTGCCTTATCTTGCGGACGAATTTGCGGAATCGCTCGAATCGGGCGGCGCTGGCCGCATGCGCACTGCAATCACCGCCGGCCTCCGAAAAGTTCTCGCGCGCATGGGGGTTTCCACGCTCGCGAGCTATCGCAACAGCCATCTTTTTGAAATCGTCGGCCTTTCCGAGGATCTCTGCGCCAATTTGTTTGAAGACGCAGCCGATTATCCAGGCTCCAAAACACTGGACGATCTCTTCGCCGATTACGTCCGCATGCACACCGCAGCCTTCTCTGGCGAATCCGCGGAGCTTGGCGACGCCGGTTTATACCGCTTCCGCAAAGGCGCGGAACTTCACGCGACTTCGCCTGAAGTGGTTCGCCGCATGCACGCCCACGTGCGTGCGCCGGAGGCCGGCAAATATTCCGCATTCGAGGAATTGGCCGAGCACCAGGGCCACGTCTTTCTTCGCGATTTGCTCGAGACTGTTCCAGCTACGCCTATTCCTCTCGAAGAAGTGGAATCCGCTAACGCGATTCTTCGCCGTTTCAGCACGCAGGCCATGTCTCTCGGCTCGCTTGGCCCGGAAGCGCATCGCACGCTTGCGCTGGGCATGAATTTGATCGGTGGCCGCAGCAATACCGGCGAAGGCGGCGAGGATCCCAACACTTACCGCTTCGAGCCCGCTGCCGCGAATAAAATTAAGCAGGTCGCCTCTGGCCGCTTCGGCGTCACTGCGGACTACCTCGTCCACGCGGAAGAACTCGAGATCAAGATGGCCCAGGGCTCCAAGCCCGGCGAAGGAGGCCAGCTCCCCGCGCGCAAAGTTACCGAATACATCGCGCGCATTCGTCACGCGACTCCCGGCACGCCGCTGATTTCGCCGCCGCCTCATCATGACATTTACAGCATCGAGGATCTCGCCCAGTTGATCCACGACCTGCGCGCCGTGAATCCCAGTGCGCGCATCGGCGTGAAGCTCGTCTCCGGGGCAGGCGTCGGAATTATCGCGGCAGGCGTGGCGAAAGCAGGCGCGGACGTCATCACCATCAGTGGCCACAACGGCGGCACCGGCTCTTCGCCGCTTACTTCCATCAAAAACACCGGATTGCCTTGGGAAATCGGCTTGCGCGAAACGCACGACACGCTGGTTCGTGCGGGGCTTCGCTCTCGCGTTGCTCTTCGCGTCGACGGTGGTTTGAAGTTTGCGCGCGATATCATCGTCGCCGCCCTCTTCGGCGCAGATGAGTTCGGTTTCGGCACTGCCGCTCTCCTTGCGATTGGCTGCGTGATGGCGCGCCAGTGCCATCTCAATACCTGCCCCGTCGGCATCGCCACGCAAGACGAAAAACTGCGCACCCGCTTTGCGGGAAAGCCGGAGATGGTCGCTGCTTATTTTCGCTCCCTCGCCGAAGAAGTCCGCAATCGCCTCGCGCAACTTGGCGCTCGCTCTCTCAGTGATCTTACCGGCTGGTACGACCGGCTCAGCGCTCGCTCGGGCATGGATCCTCTGTTGATTGTTCCTATTTCCCCTTCCAGCCGCGTCGCGCCTCAGCAATCTCCCGCGCTGCATGCCGCCGCGCGAGAGGACTCGCTGCACTTTAGCGCCTCCTTCGAACTCCAAACCGGATCTCAGCCCATTCAGAATTCCGACCGCAGCGTTGGCGCCGGCATGAGCGGGGAATTGATGCGCAGGCGCCGGCCTGGCAGCCAGCCTCATGCGCCTTCCCAGGATTTCACGCAAGAGTTCCACGGCTGCGCAGGGCAAAGCTTTGGCGCGTTCCTCGCCGATGGAATTACTTTGCTGCTTTCCGGCGAGGCCAATGATTATGTCGGCAAAGGTCTCTCCGGTGGAACCATCGCGATATCCGCCAGTTCCGCCGCTTCTCGACGCGGCGATGTCCTCGCCGGAAACACGGTTCTTTACGGCGCCACCTCGGGCCGGCTCTTCGTCGCGGGCCGCGCTGGCGAACGTTTTGCCGTTCGCAATAGCGGCGCGCTCGCGGTTGTCGAAGGAGTCGGCCAGCACGGCTGCGAATACATGACCGGCGGCGTTGTGCTCGTCCTCGGCTCTCTCGGATTAAATTTCGGATCGGGTATGACCGGTGGTCTTTCCTACGTTCTGCGAGGAGAAGCCGACGAAGTGATTCACCGCGATTTCGTAGCGCTCTCGGAAATTGATCAGCGGGAAGAATCCTGGCTGCGCGGCGTTCTGGAAGAGCACTTGCATTTCACCGCCAGCCCCCGCGCCTCGCGCCTTCTTTCGCGCCGCGGCGCGCTTTCAATGCTTCGCGTTCAGCCGCTCCATTTCCAGGGTACTCTCGAAGCAACCTGGGAGCCGGTGCTTGCACGTTTGAAGCAACGCCAGATGGTTTTCAATCCGCCGCCCATTGCCGCGCTTGCTCAGGCGCCTCTGCCGGTTTGAAAGGAGCAGGATTCTGCGCTTATTTAGCGGCAACTCGCTATAATCTTTGCCCAGCGGCCCGCCTATGGACTTTGACCAACTCGCCACTTTCGTTTACGTTGCCAAGCTGAAGAGTTTTTCGCGCGCCGGACAGAAGGTTTTCCGTTCGCAATCCGCCGTGAGCGCGCAGATTCGCCAGCTCGAACAAGCCTATCGCGCCAAACTCCTGGACCGCTCCGCGAAATCCGTCGAACTCACTCCCGCGGGCGAAGTTCTCTTCGAATATGCCGAGCGCCTTCTTCGTCTCCGCGATGAATCCATTCAAGTTGTTGCAGACCGTGGCGACGTCGTTCAGGGCCCGCTCGTTTTTGGCGCCAACGAAGCCACCTGCCTTTATCTTCTTCCGGACATCTTCGCGGAATTTCAGCGCCGCTATCCACAGGTCCGCATCAGCATTTACCGCAATTTCAGCCACAAGATTTTGCAGCGCGTCGAGGACGGTTCGGTCGATGTCGGCATCGTAACGCTGCCTATCAAATCGCCTACGCTTAAAGTTCACCACATCTCGCGTGATCGCCTGCGTTTCATGGTCAGCAGCCGTAATCCTCTGGCACACCGCTCCAAGATCACGCTCGAGGAAGTCGCCTCGCAGCCGCTGATTTTCCCCCGCACCGGCTTCACCCGCCAGGTTCTCGACAAGCTCTTCCGCCCCTACCGTGCCCGCCTCCGCGTCGCCATGGAGCTCCCCAGCATCGGCATGATTAAGCGCTTTGTCGCCGCGGACGCCGGCGTCTCTTTCATTAGCGAAGGTTTTGCCCGCGACCAGGTGAAGGCTGGCGAAGTGAAGCTGCTCAATGTCGAAGGCGTTGATCTCTGGCGCGAGCTCGGTCTCGTGTATCGCCGCGACCGCAGCCTTCCTCGCGCCGCCCAGGCTCTCATCGCCGTCATCCGCGAACACAAAAAATTCCCCGACCTCGCCGCCGCCGCTTCCGACTAAGCCCTTTGGTCGGCTAAAATCGAACGCTCATACGAAATAAATAGCCTGCCAATGTGGCACTTGAACTCGCGCTCTTTCACGATTATTATTAACAACAGGAAGATTCCTATTCAGCGGCAGCCCTGGCTGCCGTTTTTCTTTTTTGGTGATGTCCCTGGGCCGCCCGCAATGAATTTTGTCGGACCTAAGCCGGCCGAGACAGCCTGATGCTGCACAATTCTGGTGCAATCCGTAAATTCATTAAAATCAATACTTGCAAAAGTGTATGAAAACACGTGACTTGATTTCCTCTAGAATGAACGTTTACGAAAAATCTAGGGGGGAAGGGGTGGTTATTGTTAACTAGACCGCAAGACTAACGTGCTGCCTCTATATGCCCGCGCCTGCGGCCCCTGACTGCTCACTGTCCGCTAACCACCACACACTATTTCTAATGAACGTTGAAGTCCAGGCTCGCAATCGATCTTGCGATCACGTTTTCCTGGATTTGAATGAGGTCGTCGTCGGCGTAGGTCATGCCGAGCACCGTGAGAACATCGCTCCCTCGCGCGATCACCATCAGCGTGCCCGACCAATCGTGGCCGTCCGCCATCCCGCGGTAGTGATATTCTACAGCCGGCAACCCGCCAACCACCGTCTTCCGCTGTGAAATTCTCCGGTAGTTGTCGTAGATTTCGCTTAGTCGTTTTTCAACTGCTGTCGCTGCCGGTTCCAGCGCAGCTTTCGTTTGTTCCTGGCCGATAACCATCAGTGTCAACTCGTTGTACGTGCCCAGAGCCACGATCGCATTCGGCAGCGCCTTGCGCGCATCTTCGATCAATTCCCAGCTCGGTGCTTTATACATTTTGAAGCCGTGTGTGTAGTTCGTGTAGAGATTGCCCCGGATATCTTCGTGCATCGCCGGAGGTTCCGGATCTTTTGGCGCCGAGGGCTGCGCTGCGGACGCTGCCAACGTTGAAACCTGCGCTATTGCGGGCGCCGCGATGGTTGGCGCCGCTACATTTGTCCTCTTGTTCGCCGGAGCTGAGGGTTTCACGTCGGCATTGTTGATTCTTTCAGGCGTCTTTTCGTGCTTTGCGGCCGCTGGTTCTGTGGATTTTGCGCTGCCATCCGTCGCCGCCGTCGATTCATCCGCGGACGCCGCCGCCGCCGATTCTGTTTTGGGTTGCGCCTCCGTAGCCGGCTCCTTTTTCGCTGCGGGTGTTTTTTCGGTTTTCGCCGTCGCGCTGGCCGAAGTGGATGGAACAATCGAAGCGATCTTGTCTTTCTCTACCAGCACATATCCATAGTCAGTTTTGACTTTGAACATATTGTCTTCGTATGCCACGATCACGCCATAAAGTTTCTTGCCGTCTTTCAGCCGAATTTCATCCGCTCGTGCCGAATTGGCCACGGCGCACAGGGCCACAGCCAACGCTGCAACGTACAGGGAGCCGCGCATTTTGGGGACAGCCATATTTTCAGTATGCGGTCGTCGCCATGGCCTCGCAACCTTCACGCGCGCGGTGGTGTCCGCCGTGTTACCTCGGCCAGCAATGCCGCTATGCGTCTCGCGAGGCGCTCCACTTGTTCGATGGACTCGCTCAGCCGCGCACGCAGGGGTTCCGGCAAGTTCGCGTGCGTCTGCTGCATCGCCAAGGCTTCCGCGATCATGCGCAACTCTTTCTTGTGGCGTGGATTCAGCCGCTCCCAAAGCCGCCGCTTCGCGCTCCGGTTCCGGCCCAGCCATTCCTCACCCGTCCCCGCCGGTCGCCCCGCTTCGGGCTCCGTCGAAGTGGTTGCCGTCGTATTTGGTTTGTTTATCCGAAAAAGCACTCTTTGCAACTCCTCATCCCCGTGTTCTGGCCGTTTCTTTTTTCCTCTGTCTGCTCTGCGTCCTCTGTGTTAATTCTTCTTCAATGCTTCCATTCTTTCCCCATTGATTTGGCAGCCCATCTCCACGCGCCCCGTCACGCGCATCGCCCGCGTTTCAAACACCAGTCCGCCATAGCGGTCATAGGCATCGGGGAAAAGCACCACTTCATACAACCCGCGCTGGTCCTCCAATGTTACAAACATCATGTTCCGGTAATTCTTCGTGCCCACATGCCGGTATGTCACCACCCATCCGCACAGTGTCACGCGCTTTCCATGCAATCCGTCCAGTTCGTCGCTCCACACTTCGCCATTGCGCGGCAGAAAGTCCAGCGGGTGCCCGCTCACGCACACCTCCAAAATCTCCCGCTCGTATCGCAACTTCTGTTCTTGTGTGTACTCTGCCGCTGGCACCCCCGCAAGCGCCGAAGCAATCGCCTCATCAGTTTTCACGTCAGCAAACAATGTTTTCGACGCTCCTGGTGGCACAGCCAATCTTGGCTGTGCACTTCCCACTTTTGCCTGCAACAAATTCCATCGCCACAGCATCTCCGGCCGCGTCATTCCGCGCGCCTCCTCACCCACTTGATCACCTATTCCATCAAACGCCCCGCATTTGATCAGCGCCTCGATCTCAGCACTCTCCACCGGCACGCGCCGCAGAAAATCCTCCAGCGACCGAAACGCCCCGCCCTCTTCACGAGCCCGCACAATCGCCATCATCGTCCCTACACGCAGTCCTTTCATCTGCATCAGCCCAACGCGCAGCGCCCGCTCCCCATCCGCAGGCAAACGTGGTACAGACATTCTTGTCTGTCGGCTTTTCGCGTACTCCGCCTCCGCCGTATACTTCGCCTCCGCCGTGTACTCCATTCGCGAATGATTCACCGACGGCAGCCGCACCTCGATTCCCCAGCGCTTCGCTTCTTCCACATACGCCGATACGTGGTAAAACCCTGCACCGGCGCTGCACATCGCCGCCAGAAACTCCGCCGGGTGATGCGTCTTCAAATACGCCATTCGGTAGGAAATGTCCGCATACGTCGCCGCATGTGCCTTGCAGAAACCGAATCCCGCGAATTTCTCTACCATCATCCAGGTTTCTTCGCATTCGGGGCCGGACAGTCCCATCAATTCCGCCGCTTTCAAGAATTTTCCGCGCAGCCGGTCGTGCTCCCGTTGTCCAGAATATTTCGCCGCTGACCTGCGCACAATATCCGCCTCCGACAGCGGCATGTTTCCCACCGCCTGCGCGATTTGCATCACCTGTTCCTGGAAAATGCACACGCCCAGCGTGTCTCCCAGAATTGCCTCGAGCGCCGGATGCGCATACACCACCAGCTCCTGCCCGCGCAGCCGTTTCAAGTACAATTCTTTTGACCCGTATTCCGCTGCGCCCGGCCGGATCAGCGCCAGCGCGGCCGCCATCTCTTCGAGAGTCCGCGCTTTCTGCGCGTGCAACAATCCGCGCATGGCCGGCGACTCGATCTGAAATACGCCCATCGTTCTTCCTGCGGCAATCACATCGCACGTCGCCGGATCATTCTCCGGTATCGCGTCAAAATCAATCTCCCGCGGCTTCGGGCATGGCGTTACTCCATCCGGCGCAACTTGTCCTTTATCGTCATTCCGAGAAGCGCCCGTTTGTCGATCCGGCGAGAAATCTCTCTTTACCTTTACCTCCTTTACTTCCTCTACCGCCTTCTCGATGTTATCCAGCGCCAGCGACATCGTCGTGAACCCGCGCTGCCCCAGCAAGTCCATCTTGATCAGGCCGAGGGCTTCGATGGCATTCATGTCGTATTGCGTCACCACAATTCCTTTCGTCGCGCGTTCCAGCGGCGTCAGCCGGGTGAGCGGCCGCGCGGAAATCACTGTTCCACACGGATGAATCCCCATGTGCCGCGGAGCGTCATCAAGTCTCAACGCCACTTGCAGAATTGTTTTCCAGGGTTCTTCGTCAACAGGAAGGTTGCGGCATTCCGGCAAGTCGCGAATGGCCTGCAAGATCTCGCGCACCGGCCGGTGCGGCAGCCGCTTCGTAAAATGGTTCACTTCGCCCGGCGGCACGCCAAACACTTTTGCGATTTCGCGGATGGCCAGCCGTGCGTGCATGGTTACAAAGCTTCCAATCATCGCCACGTGCTCTTCGCCCCAGCGCGCGTACACGTAATCGAGCAATTCATCGCGCCGCGCGCCGCAGATATCAATGTCAATGTCGGGGCAATCGCCGCGCTGCTCGTTCAAAAATCTTTCAAAGTACAATCCCCAGCGCAGCGGGCACACGCAGGAAATTCCCAGGCAATACGTCACCATCGAGCTTGCCGCCGAGCCGCGGGCCACCGCCGGAATTCCGCGCCGTTTGGCCTCCTCCACAATTTCCCGTACCAGCAAAAAATACGGCGCGAGATGCAGCTTTTCGATCACGCCCAATTCATGCGTCAGCCGCGAGAGCACTTCGGGCCGCAGCGGGCGGTAACGCCGCTGCGCGCCGTCAAAGCACAGCTTCCACAAATACGAAAACGCGGACTCGCCTTCCGGCACCGGAAATTCCGGGAAAATTGTTTTGTTCAGCGCAAGCTCCAGATTGCAGCGATCCGCGATTTCGAGAGTGGCCCGCAGCAGCTCCAGATGATCCGGGAACAGTTTTTGCATTTCGGCAGCCGGTTTGAACCACGCTTCGCCAGTCGTGATGTCGGGCGCCGCGACCGTCGTCAGCAGCCCGCCGGTGCGCACTGCATTCACGGCGCGGTGATGCAAATGCTCTTCCGGCCGCAAAAAATAAACATTATTCGTCGCCACCAGGGGCACGCTCAGCGCGCGCCCAATCCGTTCCGCCTCGCGCAGCATGCGCCCGTCGCCCGGAGACAAATGCTGCACCTCGATCCACAGCCGGTCGCCAAAAATCTCCTTCAATGTCGCGATGTATTCTGCAGGGGCACGATATATCGTGCCCCTACAATCGCCGGCGTCGTGCATTCGCGCTGGCAAGGGACACAATGCAATCACGCCTCTCGAATGCTCCGCTAATTCCCTGAACGTCACCGGCCGCTCTTGATTCTCCACAGGTCGCCCGTCGTCATTGCCGGAGCCTTTACTCTTCGTCAATTCCGTCGTCCCCAAATGGCGCAGCGTCGCCAACCGGCACAAATTGCTGTACCCCTCCATATCCGCCGCCAGCAGCACCAACGCCACACTTTGCGAATTTCGGTTTTCGCCTTTCGAGTGTCGATCCTCGAAATGCGAAACGCGAAATTCGACGTCAATCACCGCTCCCACAATTGGCTTGATTCCTGCCGCTTTCGCCGCCTGATAAAACGGCACCGCCGCATACAACCCATTCGTATCCGTCAGCGCCACGGCAGGCATCTTCTGCGCGACAGCCGCCGCAATCATCTCTTCCGGCGACGCCACGCCCCGCAAAAACGAATAGTGGCTGTGGCAATGCAAATGTACGAACACAAGCGCCCTCGATTCGAGAGGGAAAAGCCGATGCCCGCCGCAAGGCAGGCGTTTTGTATCTTCAAATCAGGGCAGGGAACAGGAAGGAAAACTCAGCAACATTTGTTCTTTGTAGGGGTGCAGCATGCTGCGCCCCTACTTGCACAACGTCATAACTCTGTATAGCTCATGCCTTCAGCCTGGGGGCTTTCTTCATCGCGACAAGCAGGGCGTGGAGAGGACCAGGCCGCCGGGCTTGGTGGCGTAATGCTCGCGGAGTTCGAGGCCATTGCCGTAGAAAACAGCGTTCCAGCCGTAGCGGCCGCGGACGGAATCGAGGCCGCGGTTCAGGTACCAGCGACGGTTGGCGTCTGTGTCGAACAGTTCGTGTTGGCGGCGGTCGGCTTCTAGATTCGTCACATTTACGCCTACCAGACGCACGGCCACGCGCCTCGTGAATAGTTTTGCAAAAAGCTCCTTGGCTTCGGCGAGGAGTTCGCGCTCGTCATTGCTCGGGCGCGTCAATCGCACGGTCTGGTGCGCTGAAAAATGGTCCACGTAGCGGATGCGCAGACCGATCGTGCGCGCCTGGCGGCCGTATTCGCGCAGCGTCGAACCGATGCGTTCGCTCAGATATTCGATTAATCCGCCGAGAAACTCCGTGTCGATCGTTCCGCCTTCAATAGTTGTCTCGCGCGACACCGACTTCGGCGTCGAGGGCATCATCACCTCGCGCCCGTCGAGCCCGCGCGCTCGCTCCCATATCTGTCCTCCAATCACTTCGCCAAACGCCGCTTCCAGCGCAACCCGCGGCACCTGCCGCAACTCTCCGATCGTCGCAATCCCGCGTTCCGCCAGCATCCCTGCATGGACATGTCCAATGCCGTGGAGTTTTTCGACCGGCAGCGGCGTCAAAAAACCTTCTTCCGTTCCCGGCGCAATCATGCGGAAGCCTCGCGGCCGTTCGAGACGCGAGGCAATCGACGCCACGACTTTTGTGCGCGCCGCGCCCACGCTCACGCTCAGTCCTGTTTGCTCCAGCACTTCCGTCTGCACGCGCCGCAGCGCCGCCTCGTAATCCGGGTACAGCCGCTCCGTGCCCGCGAAGTCCAGATAAAAATCGTCGAGCGCCGCCGTTTCGACCGCGGGCGTGTACGTCTCCAGAATGCGCCGCACGCGCTCCGCATAATCGGCGTAGTGCTCGTATTGCCCCGGCACGACCATTGCCTTGGGGCAAATTCGCAGCGCCTCGCGGAATGTCATGGCTGTTTTCACTCCGCACGCTTTTGCTTCGTAGCTGGCCGACGCCACCACGCCGCGCCCGACCAGCACGGGCTTTCCGCGCAACTTCGGGTCGAGCACTTGCTCGACCGAAGCAAAAAACGCGTCCACATCCACATGCACGATGTTCGGAATCGCCCCATTACACGAGTTGTAGCGTGGCGCGTCTGCTCCGCGGCCTTTTTCTTCGCGCGCGTCTTCGTGAAAAGGAGGGAAGGGCATCGCCACTGCGGGGAATACGTTTTCGATACAGACATCCATAACGGGCTCCTGGCAGGGAAGGGAATCATCTAAACTGTCATCCGAGCGATCCAGGCCGGAGCGCGTTCTTTGCGTCCCGGATGGTTCTCGGGATTGAGGGATCGCTTTTTCGAGCGGACCCCTCACCCCGCTTAGGGCTCGGAATTTTCAACGGGCGGCGCCCAGTTCGTGAGAGCCATGAAAGGCAATGGAGCCGAACGCCACCCGTTTCCCGTTTCCTCTACCGCCCCGCACTATAGGCGAACAAAAAGCGAAAGTCAATAGTTTTCCTTCGTAGCACAAAAGGGTCCGCGCTACTTGTTCCAGCCGCGACGCCGTCTCTTCCATGCCAATTTTTGATTTGCTTCGTCTTCCCATTTCCGCGACTATTTCTCTACCCCGGGCAGGCCGGACGCTTCCATGGGCTTGAATCTCTTTTTCGCGCTGCTCGGCGGCTTGCTTGTTCTAGCCTTTGTCGCCAACCGCCTCGTGCGCTTCACGGGGGTGCCGGATGTCATCATCCTCATGGCCACTGGTGTCCTCATTGGGCCTGTCCTTCACTGGGTCAATCCCGATGTTTTTCGCGGCGTCACCCAGGGTTTTGGTTCCCTGGCGCTCATTCTCATCCTCTTCGAAGGCGGCCTTGAGCTAAAACTTCGCGAAATCCTCAATCACTTCGCGGGCGGTTTCTTTCTTGCCCTTTTCAGTTATGTTCTCAGCTTTTTTGCCGTCACTCTCGTCTGCCGCCACGCCCTTCATTTCACTTGGATTCCCGCTCTTCTTGTCGGAGCCGTGTTCGGTTGCATCAGCAGTTCGATCGTTCTCCCCGTACTTCAGCAGGTCAATCTTCGCCGCGAACTTAAAGTCACGCTGCTCGTGGAAGCCTCCTTTGGAGACGCCCTCGGAGTCCTGGCCGTCACCACTCTTCTCGACATAGCAGCCGGCGGCACGGCCTCGGCACGAGTTGCCGCCTGGAGCCTCCTCTCCAGCATCATCCTCGCCGTCGCGTCTGGCGTCCTCGTCGGCA
Organism: uncultured Acidobacteriota bacterium; assembly: GCA_963718945.1. Taxonomy (GTDB): domain Bacteria; phylum Acidobacteriota; class Terriglobia; order Acidiferrales; family UBA7541; genus Acidiferrum. The sequence continues at coordinate 67,528 of CAVRAJ010000016.1, forward strand.
TCCTGTGGTCCTATCTGCTCCCATTTCTCTCCGAAGAGCGCTTCTGGCATGTTCTGACATTCGCCGCCGTCTTACTCGTCTACTCCGGCGTTCACGCCTTGCATGGCAACGACCTCGTCGCAGTCCTGGTATTTGGCCTCATGCTTTCCAATTACCCGGGGGCGCAAAAACGTTTCCGCCTCGGCGACACCACCGAAAGCGTTGATTGGTTTTCGGAAATGCCCGTCAAGCAGGAACTCGGCCACTCGCCCTCGCAACAACACGGCCAGATGCTCACGTTCCACGGTGAACTGGCTTTCTTGATTCGCACTTTTTTCTTTGTTTTGCTCGGTGCGCTCGTTGAATTCAAAGGCTTACGCGAGCACGCCGCTCTCGCGCTTGAGTGTTTTGGAGCGCTCTTTATCGCCCGCTGGCTCGCTGTGCAGACCGGCCGCTTCGCTTGGCGCGCCTTCACGTCTCACGAGCGCGAACTCATGACCTGGTTTTTGCCCCGCGGTCTGATCACCGCCGTGCTAGGCATCGATGTTGTGGATGCTCGCGGCGCCGACTTTGCGTTTCTTCCCTCCCTGGCTTTTGCCGTCATCGTGATCACCAATCTCGCCTTGCTGATTGGCACGCTTCGCGCTCGACGGTTTTTTCCAGAGCCTGTTCCACCGGCTCCTGAGCTCGCGGAATCGGAAATCACTTCCTAGCCGGCCCGGCGTTCCAATTCCTGGCGGTTCCACTTTCCCAGGTCCGCTCCCGCGTCATACGTGCTTTGCAAAAACGCCAGCAACGATTCTCTGGGCGAAGGCGTTCGACGCACGTCGTCATACATGAGAATGAACTCCTTCAGTTGCGGATGATAAAACGCCTGCGCGGGTCGCACCGGCTGCTCCGCAAAGCCCGCCGGCTCGGGCGCCGCATAGGCGTAGAACGCCGCGCCTTTGACGTCACCGCCTCCCGGCCAGAATCCCGCGCTAATCACCTCGTGCGAATACGCTTCCCGTGTGATGGAGTCCACCCCCTCTCGCTTCGGAGCGCGCCGCCCCGAGAAGCGCGTCGCCGCCAGATCGAAACTGCCCCAGAAAAAATGCACTGGACTGGCTTTCCCGATGAACCCGGCGCGGAACTCATTGAAAACCGCATTGCAGCACACCAGAATTCGCCAAAAACGGCTGGCGTATTCGGGATCGTATGCCGCGTGCAGTGTGTCCTGATCGAATGGGATCGGATTTGGAATCTCGACAGGCATCTTCCAGATATTCACCGCAATCCCAAGCGAAGACAAAGCTCTCATAAACTCCCGGTAAAAATCGGCCACGGAGCGCGGCGTCAGGGCAAGCGAGAGGATCGCGTCGTTGCTGGTTCGAATGACGAGCTGGTGATGGATGAAGTCGAATTGGATCTCGAAATTTCTGCCTGCATACGGAATGGCCGAGGTGGTTAGCCCAAAAGCATTCACGTAAAGCGGCACTCCCCACCAATGATTGATATTCGGGCTCAGTGCCAGGCGGACTTTGCCGACAATTTGCGTCCACATGTGCAGGGTAGCGTAGGTGTCTTGCCAGGCTGCAAGGGGGAGTTCGGGCCACATCTCTTGCTCGGCACGCGCCGTACTTGCGTTCATTGTTCCTCCGCGAATGTTCGCAGTCTTTCCTCTTGGACCGATCGGTGTCTAATCAAGCTGCCGCGATACCGGGCATTTCGCGACTGGCAGCAATTATAAGCCTTGGAATCGCACCAGGGGCGGGCAGTTCGCTGGCTACTCTTGCGAAACAGCAGGAGAGAAGAAGCTGGAAGCAAACTGGCGAATTAGCTACAAGTGAATTGAAGCTTGAAACGGCCCATGCGGTCTGCGTGAGGTGATCAAAGTCGTGAGAGATCTCAAGGAGTTGCCATGAGAAAGACATATATGCTGGCCGCAGCGGCGATGTTGATGGGAATTCCCACCGCGGCCAAAGTGCCTCAGACGGGAACGATCGTCTCCGAGAGCTCGGTGGACTGCGGATCGCGCGTAAAGAACAAGAAAGAAACCGCGCAGGTGCTTTGCCAGGAATACGTGGTTCGAACGGAAACGACCGAGTACCACATCCGGCAAGAAAAGCATGCGGATCAGGAACTGATCCCCGTGAACACCAGCGTCGAGTTCACCCTGGACAAAGATAAGATGAAGTTCCGGGCAAACGGCAAGAAATACGAATACCTTGTGGTTTCTGAGACGGCCGCTCAGGCGCCGAGGCCTTAACTACCATCGCGCCGGAATAGTCACTGCGCGGAGTTAATGCCCGCCCAGCCTGTGCGATTCCGCGGATTAGTGTACGGAGTCCTGCAATCCGCGGTCTTTCAACATCGGCTCGACGCTCGGCGCCTTGCCGCGCCAGGCTTCGTACATCTTTTCCAGGTCCGCCGTATTTCCGCGTGACAGCACCATCTGGCGGAAGCGGTCGCCGTTGGCGCGCGTCAGGCCGCCATGATCCTCAAACCACTGATACGCGTCGTCATCAAGCATCTCCGCCCACAGATAAGCGTAGTAGCCAGCGGAATAGTCGTTGCTCCAGATGTGGCTGAAGTAGCTGGAGCGATAGCGGGGTGGCACGGCAGCAAGCAGCAGATGCTTCTTCTCCAGAGCTTGCTTCTCGAACTCATCCGGCTGTTGCAGCGGTGCGCTGGCCGGAAGCGTGTGCCATTGCATGTCCAACTCGGCGGCTGCCACCAACTCGGTTAACGCGTACCCTTGATTGAAGGTCGCAGCTTTTCTGATCTTGGCCATCAACTCGGCGGGCATAGCAGCGCCCGTCTTGTAATGTTTGGCGTAGTGCGCGAAGACCGTGGGGTAGAGGGCCCAGTGCTCGTTGAATTGGGAAGGAAACTCGACAAAGTCTCGCGAGGTTGCGGTGCCCGAGAGGCTCGGATACTCGGTGTCCGCGAACATGCCGTTCAGGGCGTGGCCAAACTCGTGGAACATGGTCGACACATCGGTAAAGCTGATCAGCGCCGGATCGCCCGCGGCGGGCTTCGGCAGATTCGCCACGTTGTAGACCACCGGAAGCATGCCCAGAAGTTTGGACTGGCTCACGAAACTATCCATCCATGCGCCGCCGTTCTTGTTGTCGCGTTTGAAGTAGTCGCAATAGAAGAGCGCCAGCGGTTTGCCGTCCACGTCCGAAACCTCGAAGACGCGAACATCCGGCTGATAGACCGGGATGTCCTTGCGCTCCTTGAAGGTAATTCCATAGAGCTGATGGGCTGCGTAGAAGACGCCATTTTCGAGAACGTTGTTCAGCTCGAAGTACGGCTTGACCTCCGCATCGTTCAGATCGTATTTCGCCTTGCGCACCTGTTCGGAGTAGAAATTCCAATCCCAGGGCTGGAGCGTGAAGCCGCGCTTCTGCGCATCGATGACGTCCTGAATATCTTTGGCCTCGCGCGCGGCCTTCGCGGTTGCGCCGGGCACCAACGCATCCATGAACTTTATGGCGGCCTCCGGAGTTTTCGCCATCTGGTCTCCCAGCTTCCAGGCCGCATGATTTGGATAGCCAAGCAGTTGCGCTCGACGTGCGCGAAGTTGTGCCATGTGCGAGATGATGTCACGCGTATCGCTGGCATCGCCGTGCTCGGCGCGGTTCCAGGATTTATCAAAGATCGCTTCACGTGTGGCGCGGACGCTGAGCGCGGCAAGATCCGGCTGCTGCGTGGTGTTCTGCAGCGGAAGCAAATAGCCTTCTTGCTTGCGGCCTTGGGCGGCTTGCGCGGCCGCGGCCAACTGTGAGTCGCTCAGGCCGTCCAGGGCGCTTTTCTCCGTCGTGAAGTAGGCCGCATCTTTCGTGGCGGCGAGAAGCTTTGTCGAGAAGTCATTCGAGAGTGTCGAGATTTCCTCATTCAGCTTCTTTAGCTCGCCTTTATCGGCGTCCGAGAGCTTCGCGCCGGCGCGGACGAAATTGTCGTATCCGATCTCGAGCAGCCGCAGCGATTCCGGATCGAGCTTGAGGGACTCGCGCTCCTTATAGACGGCCGACACGCGGGCAAAAAGCTTCGCGTTTAGATAGACAGCATCGAAGTGAGCCGCCAGTTTCGGCGCTTCTTCGGCCTGGACTTTCTGTAGGACGTCATCCGTATTCGCACCGGTGACTGCGCTGAACGCGCCCATCGCTCGTTGAAATAGTTGGCCGGTCTTCTCCATGGCGACGAGCGTATTCTCAAAGGTTGGCGGCGCGGGATTGTCCGCGATCGCCTGTATTTCCGAAAGCTCCTCGGCCATACCCGCCTCGATGGCCGGCTGAAAGTCCTCATCCTTGATCTTGTCGAACGGAGGTGCGTGGAACGGCAGTGTGCTCGGCGCATAAAACGGGTTGGACGGGCCGAACTTTGTATCAGCGCCGGTGGCCGGCGTAAACATGGTGCCGAGTGCGACGGCGCCAGTCGTAATTATGACAGTCATGTGTTTAAGCATAACCTTCCCCGCGTGTGATGGCATGGAAACGCATTCGGACCGTAAGTCCACGCGCCTTGATTGTATGAGAATACCGGCGTCTGCCACAAGAAATCGCGAAAGGCGGCTTACTCGTGCAGCACGACGCTCAAGAGAGAAGTGTTAATCTGCAGGCCGCCGTTATACTTGATGAACCCTAATTTCCTGAACTTGTTCATGAAGAAATTGACACGAGAACGTGTCGTGCCGACCATCTCGGCCAGCGTTTCTTGGGACATCTTGGGCAGTACTCCGTGGGGTTGGTCCTCTTTGCCGTAACGCGCAAGCAATAGAAGAGTGCGGGCGAGCCGCTTCTCGCTCGAATTGAATAGCTGGTCGATCAAGTCTTCTTCGATTCGGATATTCCGTGCCAGCATGAACCTGATAAACCGGTCGGAGAGGGCATGTTCCTCGTGAAGCACCTTGAACATTTCGCTCTTCTCAATCACAAGCACAGTGCTAGGCGTAATCGCGGTGGCCGTTCCCATACGGACGGACTGGCCTGCAAGACAACCTTCACCAAAAAAGTCTCCCGGCCCCAGAATCGCCACAACCGCCTCTTTGCCGACTTCATTAACGACCGTGAGCTTTACGCCGCCGTTTTGTAAGTACAATACGGTAGCGGCAGCTTCACCTTGAGCATAAATGGCGTCCGCTTTCTTGTGCTCTCTAACTTTCCTGGCGATGCCGGACGAGTCGAGAAAAGCTTCGGCATCGAAAGCGCGGTTCTGCTTCAGTTTTGAAGGGGATTTGCTCTTCTTGGTGGCATGCGTTGTCCGCATATAGACACCTACCTTTGTTTCTACCGCAACCCCTCAATCTAGTCAAGAAATTTTTGATGGATGGATGGCATTACACGGGGAAGAGAACTGGTTCGCCAATATTGCCGCAAAGTTCATATTGCTACTTCTTTGCAAGCTCGGCGTTGAAGTGGCCTTCAACATCTTCCCGGCTAAGCGGATTTCCTGCCTTGGTCAATACGACTGAATAGACGACTTCATTCCCCGCAATCTGCGCGGTGATAAATGCCCCATCTTCCGGCAGTTCTTGGTAGATGAATTTCACTTTTCGCCCGTCCGCAAATGTCTTGATCCACTCTTCGTCAGGCATTGTCCCAACTCCGCAGGCACTCTAAAGAGGTTGGATTGGTTCTCGGCTCGTGCCTTGCGGGCCCACCCATAACCAGCAGTGTGGCGGGCCACATCCATGATTTTCGTCGCCCAGGGACGTGCCGAAGAGATCCCCTCAATTCAAACCACCAGGGCCAAGTCCGATACTTTCACCGGGAGCCTGTTAACTCCCTTTCTTAACGCTCGTTGTTGACGTCTTGCTTTTGGCTGCGATGGTAACTTCAACGTGAGCACCCTTCTTGAGTTTCACTTCATCGCCGTTTTCGTCAGTCAACGCATTTTCTATGCGAAGATTTCGATACCGGCGCGCGGCCCCCTCAACACCGATCTGGGCCTTTTCCGGCATTCTCCGGGTCCGAGGCGGGATGATTTTATCGACCGTCCCCGGCAGGATGGCACTTGACTGTTCTAGAATTCGGTCCGTATCTAGATTCCGTTCCGTGATTCTTGCGGACTTGGCCATCCGGGGCCTCGCCATTTCCTTCTGGACGCTGGCGCGCGTCGCGTCTTCAGGTTCTTTCGTGGCTTTCTTCTTCCCCATGCATTCATCCTGGCTTCGAGATGGAATCCGTGCAGTCCCATTTCGCACAGTAGCGAACTACGCGAGTCGATTCCACTTCCGCGGTTTGTATGTTTTTCAGGGTTATAAAGGAGAACGGCGAGAAGAGGGATAGCGTCCGCTCAGCCCTGCTTCTCGGCCGATGTCGCTCTTTCTCGCCGTACAGTAAGGCACATTAAGGGATTGTTAATGTTCCGCGCTGTACACTTTTATACAGTTTCGCGCAAATGCTATTGATAGGGTGCTTCTCTCCAACGGGGCGGCCCTCGGATCAACCAAGGGTGATTGACTTCGAGTATGGAGCCGAATCCTTGCAGAGCGGACTATGAATGCCAGGTAGTTTCTGAGTGTGGCTCGCGCCGGTCTTGCGCGGCGCGTTAGGGTTAGCTTCGCGCTCGATGTGAGCGGCTTGCCCGGCAAGCTTGCAGGCCTCTGGGCTCGAAGGTCTGCCCTAGCGCGGCCCCCTGCTAGACCTGTTCTTATTGGCACAGACGCGCAACTCTTTACGCGTTAGCATATCTGTGGATACTGATTCTCAGGGGCTTCGATCCCCGCGGTACCCGAGTCAAAATGGAAATCTTGACCAAATCCCGAATCGGGGCACTCCTGATTGCAGTTGCGGCCTCGTCTGCGCTCTTCGCACAGAATAAGGAACCGGACAAGTCTCAGAATCAAACAACTGCACTGGACGCCCGTCAGATCGTTAGTCGATCACTCGTGGTGGCCGAGCACAGTTGGCAGGCGCGCGATGAATATATCTACATTGAGCGTGATGAGGATCGCCGCCTGGACCCGACTGGGAAGGTGCAATCGGAAAATGTCAACGTCACCAGAATGACCCTGGTCAACGGCATTCGCTATGAGCAGCTCATGGAGCATAACGGTCAGCTTCCATCAGCCGAGGAACAGAAAAAACGCGACCGGGAAATCGAGAAATTGAAGCATGAAACTCCGCCGGAGCGGGCCGCGCGGCTCCGCAAGGACCAGGAAAACAGATCTTTTCTGCACGTGCTGCTCGAGGCCTTTGACTTCCGTCTCATCGGCGAAGAGACCATAGCCGACAGGCCAGCTTACGTACTTGAGGCCACGCCGCATCCGGGCTATCACGCCACCGGCAAGTACGGCAAACTGCTCTCCAGAGTGCAGGGCAAGCTTTGGGTCGACAAGCAGGACTTCGGCTGGGTCAAGGTCGACGGCGAGGTAACGCAGTCATTCTCGATGGGATTGTTCGTGGCTCGCGTGCAGCGTGGCTCGCACATACTTCTGGAGCAAACCTGTCTCGGTGAGGGGGTCTGGGTGCCGAAACGGCTTGAAGTGCGCGCCAGCGCCAGAATCTTCTTCCTAAAGAGTCTCGAACTCGACAGGATTCTCACTTATTCGGATTATCGCGCAGCGGCCGACGGCCAATACTCCGTGAAAAAATAGCGGCGTTGTGAGAAGTTGTCCGGCACCCGGCCGTAGCCACAGGGCGCTCTGGCAGCGCGAGTAGCAGTTGAAGCCTTTCCGTTCATCGCAGCGGATGTTTTCGCCAGTTCTGCTCTGCCGATGGGATTGACAGTAGCTGCGGCCCCTCTGACTAGCATTTCTGACAAACTGCGCCAAACCGAACATCTAATTTCCTCACGCGCGCGAAAACCTATCCGACGCGGCGGTTGGCCTTCCTGGCCGCCTTGCGTTGCGCCTTGACGTATTTCTTCATTGCCTTCCGCTGTTTTTTGGCGGCCTTCTTGAACACCCTGCGCTGTTCCTTGGCGGCCTTTTTGGCTTCTATCTGGGTCCGGCGTCCATATTCTGCGCCAGTCATGCCCTCTTGAGCCTTAGCCGGCATCGACCATGCAATACTGAAGGCCACCAGCAGAGCGAAAACAGCAATTCGTTTCACAAGGAATTTCCTTTTTGGCTTCAGATACGACATCCAGTTTACACCCGCCTCCCACGTTCCCGGCATAGCGAAACGATTTTCGTCGGCAGGGGTCCCGACCGGCAGACAGAATCTTGAGAGGTCGCGCGGCTGGAGTGAGGCCTACTATCCCAAAATGCCCCCTCGTCTGATGTTTCAGAACACCCGCCCGAACTGGAAGAACCATTTGCGACGGCTCGCGCAACTATTTCCTGTATTCGAGATGCACTGTTGGCTTGATAGTTCCTTTTTCGCGCGCCACTTCCAGCAATTCCGGATAGAACTGAACGAAGGAATGTTCGACAGCGGCGTTTTGTTCGTGACAATTCCAGCAAGCGTTCTTGCTGGGCGTCATTGCGCTTGCCGTTTTCGCGGAATCATTGAAACCGAAATAGGCCCATTTATCGGGGAAGCGAGACTCATCTTTAACTTCGGCGTCCAAGCCCACCAGCGATTCCTGGTAGCTCCCTTTCTGATTGATCGAACCGCGTGAAGCTGAGCCGTATATTTCCAGAACGAATACCGTTTTGTCCGGCCACGTTCCGTTGGTCCGGAAGAAGTCGTAGGCTTCGGGGGAGACGAACACGTTCGTAAAAGCAGGCGCGCCGTTTCCTCCAGCGTCCGGGTTGTAGCTCATCCCGAAGCCGGAGGAGACGTACACCCACCTGCGATAGCCCTCCGGCCGGACGAGTTTGCCTTCCGAAGTGAATTGCGCGCGATATTGCGATACCGAAGCCTCGGCCGCGGCCTGGCCACGGCCTACACGCATGGCAACCGCTCCCGCTAACAAGCCCGCGAACACAAGAACCAATGCCTTTTGCATCCTGAGCCTCCCGTCAAGCTCTAACCAGCCTGGTTGTTTAGCAGGAAAGAGCCCAATCGTTCTATCTATCGCCTTCCGTCATACTATATCGCCAGTCGATATAGTAACTAGACGCGCCCGCCATCGCGCTGTTTCTCGTTTTTTTCATCCAGCTCCTGATGGGGTGAGCGTAAGCCTCTTACTGCACAGGGACAAGGGGCCAAGGGGCAGGTGCGTTTACACGTAGGGAGTACGTTGGTTCTCTTGCCACAACCATTCGAGAAGAGTAGGGTTAATAGTAGACGGGATGAAATACCCCTACCTGCCCGCCGCACGGAGGATCCCCTCCGTTGACCAGCTAAAGTGCTCAAAACGGAGACCTTATAGCTGGGAACCAACTTCCAATTTGTCGGGCATAAGAGTAAGGAGCAAGTCATGCCAAACAGAACTAACCTTCCCGGCGGGTATCCCGCGGCTGATCCCCACGCGTCGAGAATGAGCACCTTGGTACTGATTTTCCGTATCGTGCGCTGGACGGTCTATGGCTGTGCCCTCGTTTTACTGATTCTACTGCTGCATAAAGCGACCCCGCCTCCTGTTGCGACGACTCCCGAGGCGGCGGCGCGCGCGGAACAAAAGGTACAAGATGTCCAGCAAGCAGCGGCTCAAGGCCAGCCGGCCACGCTTCGGATGAACGAGACCGAGTTGAATTCGTACTTGGCATCGCACTTGGATCTTCCGGGGAGCAAGGCAGCCGGCGCGACGGTCAATCCGGTGCCTGGCGATACTTCTGACGCAACGCCGGTCGCGGACCAGCCGACTGCCGACGATGTCGAGCAGATGCGCTCGAATGTGAAGGACGTGAAAGTGCAGTTGATCGACGACCATGTACGGGCGTATGTGGTGTTCAATGTCCATGGCAAGGATATGACTCTGCAACTCGAGGGCAAGCTGGGCGCAGACAATGGCTTCCTCCAGTTTGTGCCGGTAAGTGGTCATATAGGAGCCCTCCCGATTCCGCAAGCCACACTGGAAGCGGCTGTGCGGAAAATGATGGAATCGCCGGAGAACCGAGAGAAGCTGAAGCTGCCATCGGACATTTCGGATTTGAAGATTGAGAATGGAGAGGTCGTCGCGAAATACCAGTGAGTTGAGTACGGCGACTTGTTACTCGTGGAATGAAGCGTGGGGCTGGCGCCCACTGGCCTGCTTATCGAGCGGAATCACGCAAGCAAGGGCCGCTGCCGAGGCTGCGCCGCTCGTCCGCAACACGATACTCCGCACAATCTGACGATGTGCCGCGTTTCTCAAAGTTGCAGGGCGAAGCGAGCCAGCAATTCGCGGCGACCGAGGCTTGTAAGATTTTGTGCTCCGCTGTCGAGATCCTGCAGAAACCATTTTCGTCGCAGTGCGGTTTTCAGGAAGGCTGCGCCGGAACGTGCAGGTCACGGCGAGGTGAATGCCCAGGGCTGCGAAGGCTATTGCGCCGCCCTGCGTGAGTTCAAAAGAATGGTTTATTCGTAGCGCAGGGCAACCATGGGGTCCACGCGCATGGCGCGGCGTGCGGGGATATATCCGGCTAGCCCTGCTACACCGGCGAGACAAAATGCAACGGCGGCGAGCGTGGCAGGGTCATTCGCCGAGACGCTGAAGAGCATGTGGCCGAGCAGGTGAGAGGCCGCGAGTGCGCACGGAAGTCCAACGGCCAGGCCCGCAAACGTCAGGAGAAGAGTTTCACGCAGGATCATTCCCAGAATTGTCTTACGCGACGCGCCGAGCGCGACGCGGATGCCGATCTCGTTCGTCCGGCGCGAGACCGAATAGGAAATCACGCCAAAAATCCCGGTAGCCGCAAGCACCAGCGCCATAGCGGCAAAGAGGCCAAGCAAGAACATGCGAAATCTGGGCGCCGCGACCGAAGCGTCGATAAGGTCTGGCATCCTTGCGACATCGGTCACGGGAAGATCTTTATCTATTCTCTGTACTTCCTGGCGAATCGCCGCGGCGACGCTCGAGGTGCTCAAAGCGCTCTTTACGACCAGATTCGCGCCCCAAAAAGGAGCTTGGGCAAATGGAACGTACATTATCGCCCCGGGATTCTGAGCTAAGGCAACGTCGCGCACGTTACCGACGATTCCGACGATTTCGCGCATGGTTCCGCCACTCCCGCGAGGAAAACCAAAGGTAATCTGCTTTCCGAGGGGGTCTTGATTTGGGAAGTAAAGCCGCGCCATTGCCTCGCTGATAATCGAAACGCGGGGCGCCGATGAGATGTCGTGCTGATTGAAGACTCGTCCCGCCAGCAGCGGAATCCTCATGACGCGAAAATAATCCGGACTTATCGAAACATAGTTCGCAGTCCTGGATGCGCCTGGGGACAAACGTGGGTTACCGACGATATCGAACGGCAGATTGACGCTTTGGTCAGCGATCGGTCGTGGAACCACCACCGCCGAATCCTGCAACCCCGGGTCTGATTGGATCCGAGCAAGCAATTCTTCGGAAAATGCGGCCCACTGCCGCGGCGTGGAATACTGAAATTGTGGAAGGGAGATATCTACTTTTACGATGTGCTGGGCATCAAACCCCGGACTGACCGAGGTGAGCCTGGCAAAGCTGCGCAAAAGCAAACCCGCCGTCACCAGCAAGACCATGGCGAGCGAAATTTCAGCGACAGCCAGGAAACTGCGCGCGCGGCGGCGTTTGCGGCTCTCGCCGGAGCGGGCGCCCTCGCGAAGCGTGTGCTGTATATCGGCATTTGCCGCGAACATAGCGGGAACCAACCCAAAAGCCACGCCTGCGATCGCGGAAAGGAGAAGCGCAAAACCCAAGACAAAATAGTCGACGCGAACGGGGTTCATCTGCGGCAAATTCGAGGGCAGCAGTGAGCTCAAGGCTTTAACGCCCCAGTAAGCCAGAGCTATTCCTACCGCTCCGCCAAGCAGACCGAGCACCGCGGTCTCACTGAGCAACTGGCGGATGATTCGAGCGCGCCCGGCGCCCAGCGCAGTCCGAACAGCAATCTCTTTCGAGCGGGCGGTCGCGCGCGTAAGAAGCAAGTTGGCGATATTGGCGCAAGCGATCAGGAGCACCAGGCCTACGGCGCCCAGGAGCACAAGCAACTCGGTTCTTACGTCTCCCACAATTTCTTTCTGCAGCGGGACAAGCCGGATTGTCCAACCATTGTTCTCCGCCGGAAATTCCCTGGCCAGCCTCCCGCTGATGGCGTCCATTTCCGCCTGAGCCTGCGCCACAGAAACGCCCGGCTTGAGCCTTCCCAAGGCGGGTAGAAGGTGTACTCCCCGCTTAGGCATGAAGATGCTAAAGACAGGATCCTGAACGAGCGGGATCCACACTTCCTGCTTGGTGTTGAAAAAAGGAGTGCGAAAAGCGCTGGGTATGATTCCAATCACGGTGAACGGACGTTGGTCCAGGTTAATCGAACTTCCCATGATCTTGGGATCCGCACCGAACCGGCCCCGCCACAATTCTTCGCTTACGAGAACCACTGGCGGCGCACCCTGTTTGCCGTCCTGGGGGAAAAAAATGCGTCCCGCCAAAGGCTTAACATCCAGAAGTGCAAACAACTCCGGAGTCACGACGGACGTGTTCACAACGGAAGGCGCGCCGCGGCCCGTCAGCGTGAGCTGGTGCGCTAGGATTCCTGCCAGTTCGCTGAAAACATGATTCTGCGCTCGCCACTCTTCGAAATTCGGATACGAACAGCCCGTCTCCTCTATCCCTTGTTGCTTGTTCGCCTGAAACGCAGTGAACAACTGATCGGGATTCGTAAAAGGTAGCGGCTTCAACAGCACTGCATAAACGACGCTGAAAATAGCCGTGTTCGCGCCGATGCCGAGAGCAAGCGTGAGCACGGCAACGGCGGTGAAGCCTGGATTCTTGCGCAGCATGCGGAATGCATAGCGCACATCTTGCAGCAATGTTTCGATGATGGGCAAGCCGCGGAGCTCCCGGTTGCTGTCTTTGAGTTGTGTGTTTCCTCCCAGCCGGATTCTAGCGGCGCGCCGGGCTTCTTTCGGCTCCATGCCTCGGCGGACATTTTCCTCCGTGAGCAAATCGAGATGAGTCTCGAGCTCATTCTCGAACTCTTGCTCCGTCTGGCGGGGCGAAAGCAGCATGCGAGTTCGGGATGCGAGCGTTCTGATCCAGGCAAACATCGGGTTACACCTTCTCAGCGATTCGCAGGACGCGGCCAATTACGCCGGAAATACGCTCCCAATTCTGCGCTTCAGCGGAGAGCTGCTTACGTCCGCTCTTCGTGATGGAATAAAATTTAGCTCTTCGGTTGTTGTCCGACGTGCCCCACGCCGCTGCAATCCAGCCCTTGTGCATCAGGCGAACCAGCGAGGCATAAATTGTGCCCTGATTGATCTGCAAAGCTTCTTCGCTGATTTGTTCAATGCGGCGCGCGATCCCATAGCCGTGCAACGGCCCCATGGATGCCAGCGTCTTCAAAACCATCAAATCGAGAGTGCCCTGAAGTATTTCTGATTTCTCGCCCGCCATGCGACCTCCTGTGGAGTGCCCACATGAATATCGCAAGAGACCTGTGGAATGTCAACAGGAGAATGCCTGCTCCCTCATTGTCCGCTTGGCAGACGGTGAGGAAGTTTGCCGTGTGGGGCCTGCGCTCGCTTTTCAATGGACGTAGAAGCCGGATTTGGAGAGGAGGACATAGTCCTTATTCTTCTTGCCGAAGGAAGTGGCCAGGCGGACGTCAAGTTTGTGAGGTTTCCCGAGAGCGGCCGAGGCGTTCGTGTAGTAGCCGAGCGTATAGCGCGTTTTGATGCGCTCAATCAGAGCTCGGAAAACGGCGTCGAGATGGGCTACATCCTGCACGCTGAAGATTTCGCCGCCCGTCTGGTCGGTCACTTTGCGAATGTTGACGAGCCCGGGAATCATGCTGGCGGCGAGAAGAGTTTGCGGCGGGTTGTAGCCAGGAATCTTGAGGTTATAGAGTACCGCGTCGGCGGCGATGGCTTCGGTAACGATGTCGTGCGTGCCTTGTCCGCCTGCATCAGTGCCCACGTCATCGCTGATCAGGATGATGACCCGGCGGCCCTTGGGGGGCAACTTCAGAAGATACTGCGAGGCCAGAAAAATGCCGTCGTTGATATTTGTCGCGCCGCCCGCGTGGAAAGAATTGATCTGATTGGCGATGTCCGTTTTGTCCGTCGTGAAGGGGACGCGCAGTTGGGCTTCGGTGGAAAAAGTAAAGAGAGCGACCTCGTCGTCCGGCTTAAGAGCGGCGAGCGCGGTATTTGCCGCATCACGCAGTGGGCCCAGAAATGGTCCTATCGAATCGCTCAGGTCCAAGACAAGCGCGACATTGATGGGCAACGCGTCGCGGCTGAACACGTCGATTTTTTGGGCCACGCCATCTTCGCGAACCTCGAAATCTTCCTTTTTCAGGTCAGCCATGATCTGGCCGGATTTGGTTTTGACGGTAGCGTCGAGCAGGACCAGGTTCACGCCGACGCGAATCACACTCTGGTCCTGGTCCTGCGCTCGAAGAGTGTCTTGGAGGGCTAAGACAAGAAAAACGATGAGAGCCAATAATCGGGCGGTGTTTCGCGAATATTTGAACCGGGCCATTGTTCTCAAAAACTATCGGCAGCCGTTCCGAGTATAGGCTGACTGTGAGTCATCCCATTGTACAAGGGTTGGATAAGGGCATCCTGTTGATTCGGGCTTGCGAGAGAAAAAATACGGGCGAGCGCTTTCCTTAGAGGTCAAAGGAATTTAAGAGGCGCGGGGGGTGCGGCGGTAGGCAGCGCCGCACTTATAGAGCTTATCTTTGGTGATCTCTACGACCCAGGCAATCTCCGCAGGGACAAAAATGGCGTTGCCGCCAGGTGAATAGGGGACGGCGACTTCGATGCTGGTCCGCTCAAAATACTGCTTTCGGCTCCTGAAACACAGGCCGCCCTTGGACATGTCCTCGCAGGTCACGACGTCGTCCGAGAAACCCGAACGGCGAATGCAGGCTTTGTAGCCGACCTTGGTGCGCGGGTGTCTGCGCCGGTTGTCCAGAGGCACCGCGAGTTTGCGGTCCGTAGGCGAAGCATAGGACGAAGCCGGTTGCGATATAGCCGCTGTCAGCGGGCTTGGAGGAGCTTGGTTTTTCGGAGTGCTCGGTGTGTGCCTAGCCTCCGCGGAAGAGGACGCCAAGTTTTCTCCACCAGCGGCTACCAGAACGGGCTTCTCAGCCGGATGCTCGGAAGGAACCTCGGTGGAGCGCTTCCATAGGGTTGAGTCCCCACACTGTTTGCAAAATCGGACAATGCCCTCGTTGATAAGAAAGACGTCCGACTCCACATCGCTCTGTTCCACGGATTCGCTCTGCTTGCAGTTGCCGCATTCGAGAATCATCCGGCGAGCCTGCTTCTCTTTTTCGGAAACGGGCGCGAAGTCAATGCCCCAAAAGTCGATATGGGAGGGGTCCACAAAGGCGACGCCGTAAGTATAAATCTCGTCTTCGGACCCGATACGGCCGACAACGCGCACGAGGGCTTCTTTATTGGTGTCGAGATAGCGGACGATGATCTCTTGCTCGGCGGAGAGTTTATACGTCGAAATGATGCCGGCGCCGTGACGGCTGAGCAGGACGGTCTTGGTCATTTCCGAAAAGCCTTTGCCATCCATGTCGCTGCCGGTCAAAAGGATAGCGAGCTCCTTGGGAATACGGCTGCTGCGGCGGAGGTGTTCGTAGGACACGATGTCCACTCTTCGAGGGAAGCACAGCTAAGAGCAAGGTTAACTGGAATTGCGTACGTGAGGCATACAAAGTGGGGTACTGGTTCCACCGTCGCAAGAGGGGGCATCGAATCAGGCATCTGCCGTTTCGTGAGAGGCCGTCATGGAGCCCGTTGAGATGGGAAGGGTTCTCACCGCTTGACTCTGGACTACACTCAAGGGTGTAGATTTTGTAAAGGAGCACACCCGATGCAAGTTGGAACTGTAGCAAGACGGACAGGCCTGAGCGCCGATGCGATTCGTTTTTATGAGCGCAGTGCCCTCTTGGCTACCGACGAGAACAGACGGTACGTTCATGAAAGGCTCGGTCGTAAAGGCCAGCGCTGGGTTAGAAAGTGCACTCGGCACGAAGCGTTAGCGCTGTTTGGCGTGCAAGACTCCCAGAATGTGTTTACTCGTAGCGCAGTGCGGCGAGCGGATCGATGCGCGTGGCGCGGTACGCCGGAATCCAGCAAGCGAAGAGAGCAACCGCCGCGAGCAAAATGACCACGACGATGAACGTGAGCGGGTCAGTGGGTTTGATGCCCAGGAAGAGGCTGCTCATCACACGCGTGCCCGCCAAGGCAACAACCAAGCCAAGAGCCAGGCCGATTCCGACCACGCCGAGTCCTTGCCGCAAGACCATTCTCAAAATATCGCGAGGAGCAGCGCCCATGGCCATGCGTATGCCGATTTCCTGCGTTCGTTGAACGGCAGCGTAGGAAACCACGCTATAAATTCCAACGACCGCGAGAATCAGACCGAGCAATCCCATGATGGCCGTCAATTGTGCGCCAAAACGAAAAAAGAAAAAGCCGTTCGCGCCCTGCAGTGATTGCGTCATGGTTTGCACCTGGGTGATGGGAAGGCCGGGAGCAAGTTCGTGAATTTGAGATTCGATCTGCAGAGCCAGAGTTTCCGGAAGCGCGGAAGTGCGGACGTGGATGGTGCGAATGGACACATAACTCTGATCGATAGGCAGATAGAAGAAAGGCTGGGGATCTTCAGTGACGTTTTGGTATTTCCCATCCCGGACGATTCCGACAACTTCCATGAACGGTCCTCCGGCGCCTTTGGTGCCAAAGCGCTTGCCGAGGGCGTCCTCGTTTGGCCAGAATTTCTTGGCCATATATTGATTGACGATGGCGACGGGCAGCGTTTTTTCGCCGTCGGCACGCGTGAATTTGCGCCCGCGGAGCAAGGGAATTTCCAAAGTGTCGAAATAACCGGGGGTCACCATATTGTATTCGAGTTCCGCAGGCTGCTGCCCGGCCTCGAGAGGGTGATCTTCGATCCAGATGCGATCGTTGGAGCTGACGACGCCCATCGGAACAAGGAAGGCTTGAGCCGCTGATTTCACGCCCGGCAGCGCCCGCAAACGATTGTCGATTTCCTGGTAGAACTCACGGCCGCGCTGTTCCTTGTAGCCGATTTGGTCAACGTCCACGGAAAGATCGAGGACATGATCGGGATTGAAGCCCAGGTTGATTTTTTGAGCTTTTTCGAGACTGCGAACGAAAAGCCCGGCAACGATGAGCAATACCATAGAGCCCGCCACTTGTGCCGCGACCAGGGCATTTCTTGCCAGTTGACGTCGCGGACCGGAAGATGAGCCGCGGCCGCCCTCATGCAGTACGCTTATGACATCAGTACGCGCGGCACGCAGGGCCGGCATAATCCCGACAATCAAACCGGTGAACAAAACCGTGGCAAGAGCGAACAGGTACACACGGGTGTCAGGACGAAAATCGAACTGGACGGGTAGATCGGTGCCGAGCCGGAGAGATCCCAAGATACCAGCCGCCCAGGAACCGAAAAGCAGGCCAGCGCCACCTCCCAGAAATGCGAGCAAAAGACTCTCCGTAAGATATTGGCGAACGAGACGGCCATGTCCGGCGCCCAGTGCGGCGCGGATAGCCATCTCACGCCGACGAATCGTGGCGCGGACCAAGAGGACATTGGCGATATTGAAGCATGCAACGAGCAGTACAAGTCCAGCCATGGCCATGAAAGCGATGGCCGCAAGAGGAACGGGATTCTCCGGGTCGGGATCGGGTCGCGCCATCTTTTCCGGATATATCTGAACGGTGATGCCTTTCTCTGTATCCGGGTGCTGTTCAGCGATGCGCTGCGCGACGACGTTGAGACTCGCTTGGGCCTGTTTGATGCTCACGCTGGGCTTGAGCCTTCCCATTAGTGTGAGGGTACGAGAGCCGCGGCTAGTCCAAATTTTTTGGATAGGAGCGTCGGGATCTTCATCCGGTTCCGCGCTAAATGGGATGTACGCGTCCATATCGAGGACGGAGTACGTACCGTGAAAGTCGGGAGGGGCAACGCCGACAACGGTGAAGGGCAGGCCGTTCACTTCCACTTTCTTGCCGGCGACATTCGGATCGCCGTCAAATTTCCTACGCCAGTAGGAATATCCCAAGACCATGATGGGATCAGTGCCAGGAGTTAGGCCTTCGGTTGGGAGAATGAGACGTCCATAAGCGGGCCGAATGCCGAGGGCAGAAAAGTAGTTGCTGGAGACACGGCTGATGATGCAATGGTCGGTGCTTTGATCGACGGCAACGGATGCCAGGGTGACGCGGTAAGCGAGGAGGTCACTGAAGGAATCGGTCTGGTCGCGCAGGTTCTCGTAATCGGGATAGGAAAAGCGGTGAGTTCCGGGTAGTGCGGACTGTTGCAGCGCGAGAACCGTAATCTGTTCCGGATGAGGCACAGGGAGGGGCCGGAGGAGAAAGCCGTTAATGACACTAAACAGGGTAGTGTTGACGGCCATGCCGAGGGCGAGGGTCGCGATGCCGATGATGGCGAAGCCAGGGTTCTTCCCCAGTGCCCGAAAGGCGTGCCGCACATCTTTCCAGAAATCCAGCATGATATGAGGCCTCGCTCGGTTTGCGCGGGATAGCGGCGCATCTCGAGTGCCTGTCGGCACATGATTTTAAGTCATTCGATGAAAGGAGTTTAGGTCCCTTGTTCGTGTGTCGAGAGATCCCTGAATGTTCGATTATGGGATTCTTCGTCTCAGTTGCGAACAGGTGGATTGCTTGGCGACTTTCCACTTGGTCAGCCGCACTTAACCAGATGGCTAAAGACGGCTATTCGGAGTCTTGTCCAACCGCTATTTGCGAACGTCCAGGGGCTATGTGAATTTTCCGGTCTGCCTGCGGAGAATCTGGAGCGTGCCTTCCAGATAATCGTGGATCAGTTCCAGCTCTTTCGTCGAATAACGGGAAACCAACCTCAATGAGGCAGCGGCGAGGCCTTCGTAGAGACGGCCAACGCGCTTGAGGGCCTGCGGGCGAGGACGGACAAAAACTTTGCGGCGGTCGCCGGGATCGCGAAAGCGTTCGACGAGGCCGGCTTTTTCGAGACGATCCAGAATCCCGGTGACGGCGCCGGTCGTTAAACCCGTTGCGCGGGACAGGTCTCCGGCGGTAATGGGTGGCCGCGAATAACGGGACATGAGCTCGAAGCATCTTGTATCAGTAACGTTGAGGCCGAGCTTGCCGGCGATGGCCTGGTGGAGAAAAACGGACACAGTGCTAATCTCGCGGCCGAGATCCATGCCGACCCGTTTCACCAATTCCTTGCGCTTGCGCAGCGGAGTAGAAAGGCTCATTTTATCTTGACAGCTAAGTATCTCACGAACTAAGATATTTGGCGACAGGCAAAGTATATTCGACAGCAGGTTCGCCGTAAAGCGCCGAGCGGCATGTTCGGCCACAAGAGCATAAACGTACGGAAAACAGTGAAGGCCGTCCGGTGGAACCGGGCGAAGTGCAGAGAAGCAAGGTAGAATGAAGAGCAGAAAGTCTTGTATGACCTGTAATCTTTCGAATTGCACCTGCGTAGATGTTTGTGTAGGCCGTGTTGTGCGGAGAAAAAGACCTTGATGGCGGCGCCGGAAATTCATGCAAAGGCGGATCTGGATTCGCTGCGGATCCATGACACCCACCGTTCGGGTGGCCAAACTGGGAAGCGGCTGGGATATGCGTCCGCTGCGCTCGGGTTAATCGTCATTGTCGGCGGTTTGGCGTTTGCGTTTCGAAATCAGACACCGGTCGTGGAAGTAGTGACGGCGCAGAAGCCAGAGGCGGGAGGCCGCGAAGCGATTTTGAACGCGAGCGGTTACGTTACGCCGCGGCGAAGGGCCACGATTGCAGCCAAGATTACGGGGCGCGTTACAGCCGTGTTCTTCGATGAAGGTACGCACGTGCACAAGGGGCAGTTGCTGGCCACCCTGGATGAGTCGGATGCGAAGCGGGCGCTGGAATCGGCCAAGGCGGACCGGAACGCATCGCAGGCAGCCATCGCGGACTTGCAGGTGCAGCTCCGGCTCGCGCAGATCGAGCTGCGGCGCGCCCAGGAACTGCGCACGGCCGGCGTGCAGTCCCAAGAGCAACTGGACACTTCAAGTTCCGCCGCGGACAGCCTGAGGGCCAAGATCGAATTGGCGAAGGAGCAGGTGCTTGCCTCCGACGCCCGGATTAACGAAGCGCAGCAAGCCGTGGACAATTGCGTGATCACCGCGCCATATGACGGCATCGTGGTCTCGAAGGATGCGCAGGTGGGAGAAATGGTGTCGCCCATCTCCGCGGGCGGCGGATTCACGCGCACGGGCATCGCCACGATCGTGGACATGAACTCCAACGAAATCGAAGTGGACGTCAATGAGTCCTACATCGCGCGAGTGAAGGACAAACAACCGGTGACGGCGATACTGGACGCCTATCCCAATTGGCAAATTCCATCCCACGTGCGCACGGTAATTCCAACGGCGGACCGCCAGAAGGCAACCGTCAAGGTGCGCATATCGTTTGACAAGCTTGATCCGAGGATTCTGCCGGACATGGGCGTAAAGGTGACTTTCCTCGAGGATAAGCCGGTGAAAAAGGGCGGTGCGGCGGCACCGGCAGTGGCGGCCGTGCTTCCGAATGAAGCCATTCGCGACGACAACGGGAAAAAGATAGTTTTTCTTGTGAAGAACGATCACCTCGAGCGGCGTGCAGTATCCGTCGGAAACATCCAAGGGACACAGACGGAGATTTTGTCCGGGCTAGTGGCTGGAGATGCGGTGGTCGTTGGTGGGCCTGGCAATCTGCAAGACGGCCAGGCTGTGCAGATTAAGAAATAGGAGCGCAGAAGATGATTCGAGTTGATGGCCAAGGAAACGGAAACAGCTTGATTCGAGTGCGCGGGCTGGACAAAACCTACCGGCGCGGCGGAGAAGAGATTCAGGTGCTGCAACGGCTCAACCTGGATGTGGATAAGGGAGATTTCGTGGGATTCATGGGGCCGAGCGGCTCGGGGAAAACTACGCTGCTGAATTTGCTCGGCGGTCTGGACGTGCCGACGCACGGCAGCATCACCGTTGCAGGAGACGAAATTACAAACATGTCCGGGAGCAAGCTGACGCAGTGGCGCGCGCGGCACGTCGGTTTCATTTTCCAGATGTACAACCTGATTCCGGTGCTTACGGCTTTCCAGAATGTGGAACTGCCGCTATTGCTGACCAAGCTTTCGAAGTCCGAGCGGCGAAAGCACGTCGAGACAGCGCTGAGCGTCGTGGGTCTTTCTGACCGGATGAATCATTACCCGCGGCAACTCTCCGGCGGACAAGAGCAGCGCGTGGCGATTGCGCGGGCGATCGTGGCCGACCCGACGTTTCTGCTGTGCGACGAGCCCACGGGCGACCTGGACCGCAAGAGCGCGGATGAAATCATGGACCTGATTCACCGGCTGGTGAAGGAGTACGGCAAGACGGTCTTGATGGTTACCCACGATCCGGTGGTAGCCAAACAGGCAGACCTGACGCTGCATCTCGAGAAGGGCCTCTTGGTTGAAGGGGGAACGCGCCAGGAAGTCGCCGCGGGAGGTGTGGCTTGAAATTCCGCGGGCTAATCTTCGCCAATCTTTTTCGGAAGAAAATCCGTTTGATGTTGACGATTGGCTCCTTTGCCGTCGCGCTGTTTCTTTTCGCGTTTCTCGCGGTGGTGAAGAGCGCTTTCAGCCGCGGCGCTGAGGTGGCTGGGGCGGACCGCCTGGTGGTCACCAACCGAATCGGGCTGATTCAGACCCTGCCGATATCCTACCAGGACAAAATCCTGACCATCCCCGGTGTGAAGGCGGTTACCCAAAACCATTGGTTCGGAGGCGTCTACCAGGACGAGAAGAATTTCTTCGTGCAGTTCGTGATCGACCCGGACAACATGCTTAAGGTCATGACCGAATTCAAAGTGCCGCCTGACCAGTGGGCGAATTTCTTGAAGGATCAGCAGGGAGCCATCGTGGGAGCGAAAACGGCGAAGCGTTTCGGCTGGAAAGTCGGCGACCGCATCCCCATCATTAACTCCCTTTACGGGCCCACGAAAACGTGGGATTTCAATCTCGACGGAATTTATCACAACGATCATCCCGGCGGCGACGAAACTCAGTTTTGGATCCAGTGGAAATATTTCGACGAGAACGTCCCGGATTTCGTCAAGAGCACGGCAGGATGGTACGTGCTCAAACTGGATACCCCCGATGACGCGGCGCGAGTGTCCAAGGCCATCGATACGATGTTTGCCAATTCTTCCTATGAAACCAAGACGGAAACCGAATCGGCTTTCGCCGCCGGATTTATCAAGCAGTTCGGCAACATCGAATTGCTGATCGAGATCGTCGGTATGGTGGTGTTCTTTACCCTGCTTTTGGTTACGGGCAACACCATGGCCACTTCCGTGCGCGAGCGCATTGGAGAACTCGCCGTTCTGAAGGCCATCGGGTACAGCGACCGCATCGTTCTATTTTTTGTGCTGGCGGAGTCGCTCTCCATCGCGCTTCTCGGAGGGATTTTGGGGCTTGGTCTGGCCCTTTTGGCGATTCCAGTGCTCGGCGCCGCTCTGAACGGCTTGCTGCCCTCGCTTATTCTGTCGCCCGCGATTTTGTCGCTAGGCCTGTTGGTGGCGCTGCTCGTGGGAGCCGTCAGCGGGATTATCCCCGGAATCGGCGCGATGCGCATGCGCGTAGTGAACGCGCTTCGGAGGGTGTGAAATGGCGATTCCGGTTATTTACAACTTTCGCAGTGTGAAGGCTCGTTGGACGTCCGCGATTGTCGCGGTGCTCGGTATTGCCGGCACAGTAGGCGTTTTTATCGCGATGCTCTCCCTTGCCCGCGGCTTCCGAGCGACGCTCGTTTCATCTGGCTCTGCTGATAACGCCCTCGTCATGCGCGCGGGGTCGACGTCGGAAATGACGGGCGCTGTCTCGCTCGAGAGCGCAAAGGTCGTGCAAGACGCTCCAGGCGTTGCACGCGGCGCCGATGGCCCCCTGATCACAACCGAGGCGGTGCTGGTCACGCCGATTCCGTTGGTCTCGACAGGTACCGACGCTAACGTTCAGGTTCGCGGGGTATCGCCCAACGTCTTTGAGATCCGCAAGAACATCAAGATTGTCCAGGGACGCATGTTCCGCTCCGGGCTTGCCGAGGTCATTGTCGGCAAGAATGCCAATACGGCTTATCAGGGCTTAATCGTCGGAGGGACAATGACCATGGGCGGCCAAAGTTGGAACGTCGTGGGCGTGTTCGATGCCGGCGGCAGCGCGTTCGATTCCGAGGTTTGGTGCGATGCGCACCTCTTGAACGGGGCTTTCAAGCGCCCAGAAGATACTTTTCAGTCGGTCACCGTGCACCTGACTTCGGCGGCCGCGTTTCAGCAATTAAAGGACTACGTGACCTCCGACCCACGGCTGAATGTGGACGTAACCCGCGAGATCGACTACTACGCGAAGCAATCGACGCGCATGACACAACTGATCAGCATTCTAGGCGGCCTGGTTGCGGGAGTAATGGCGATTGGAGCGATCTTTGGTGCGCTGAACACGATGTACTCTGCCGTGGCCGAACGTGGCCGGGAAATCGCCACGATGCGCGCGCTCGGATTCGGCGCCGCGGCCGTGGTCATTTCGTTTGTGATCGAAGCGCTGCTGATTTCGTTCGTGGGCGGGGCGCTTGGCGCCGTCGCGGTGCTGCCTTTGAACGGGCTGACCACCGGTGCGATGAACTGGCAGACGTTCGCGCACATGGAGTTTGCCTTCAAGGTCACCCCGATATTGCTTCTGAGCGGCTTGATCTTCGCGCTGGCCATGGGCGTTCTCGGGGGCCTGCCGCCGGCACTGCGCGCTGCTCAGCGGCCCATTGCAACGGCGCTGCGGGAACTCTAGTAACAACACTCTTCCGAATATGAAAAAACGGCCCGCCGGATGCAGGTCGCGCGGGGAACTAAACAGCGAGCTATAATTCTGTCCGTTCGTCAGACCGGGGAGTGGCCTGAAAATGGGTGCAGACAAAAAGGACCGCGAGCTTGGAATGGATCGCGCGATTACGCGGCGCGATTTTCTGAACGGCGTGGCTGTCGGTGTCGGCGGAGCGCTGACGGGTTGTGCGCTTGGAACAGAGACACTGCTGGACGCAGCGGTACTCGATGACTATGCGCCGGAAAAAGGGCCGAATTACTATCCGCCGGCGCTGATGGGCATGCGCGGCAATCACGACGGAACATTTACGTATGCGCACCGGCTGCGCGACGGTGAAAACTGGGCTGCGGGTGGCCCGGGAGTAAAGACAGGCGAAACCTACGATTTGGTGGTTGTAGGCGGCGGCATCAGCGGGCTTGCGGCTGCGTACTTCTATCGCAAGAGCGCAGGAAAAGATGCGCGGATTCTGATTCTGGATAATCACGATGACTTTGGCGGCCACGCCAAGCGCAACGAATTTCGCGCAGGAAACCGCATGGTGTTGAGTTACGGTGGAACGCAATCCATCGAGAGCCCGGGGAAATACAGCGATGTTGCCAAAGACCTGATTAGAGAGATCGGCGTCGAAACGGAACGCTTCTACAAGGACTACGATCAGAATCTCTACGCCAAGATGGGGACTGCGGCTTTCTTCGATAAAGAGACTTTTGGCGAAGATCGGTTGATCACAGGCATGAATGTGAAGCCGTGGCCTGAATTCCTGGCGAAGGCGCCGCTGCCAGATACGGCAAAGCAAGACATCGCACGAGTCTATACGGAGAACGTAGACTACCTCGCAGGGCTTTCGAAGGAAGAGAAGCTCGAGAAACTCTCGAAAATCAGCTATGCGGATTATTTGACGAAGTATTGTAAGGTCCGTCCCGAAGCGCTGCGATTTTTTCAGACATTTCCCCACGATTTGTACGGCTTGGGAATTGACGCGGTTCCCGCGCTGGGCTGTTTCGAATCCGGCGACGACTACAATTCATTCACTTATCCGGGCTTCGACGGTTTGGGGATCGGCGGACACGAGAAAGAAGAACCCTACATTTTTCATTTTCCGGACGGCAACGCCTCGATTGCCCGGCTACTGGTGCGAGCGCTGATTCCAGCGGCGATGCCGGGCCACACGATGGACGACGTGGTGACGGCGCGCGCGGATTACACCAAGTTGGACGTCGATGGCGCGCCGGTGCGCGTCAGGCTCAACACCACGGTGATGCACGTACAGCACAGCGCGACAGGCGAGTCGCAGAAAACGGTAAACATCGCGTACATGCGCGGGAAGAAGTTGCAAACAGTGCAGACAACAAATTGTGTTCTGGCCTGTTACAACATGATGATCCCCTACATCTGTCCCGAGCTGCCGCAGAAGCAGCGGGAAGCGCTCTCTTATCTCGTGAAGACGCCGCTGGTGTATACGCACGTCGCGCTGCGCAATTGGACTTCCTTCGCAAAGCTTGGCGTGCATCACATCGTGGCTCCTGGCGGATATCACACGTACACGGCGCTCGATTTTCCCGTGAGCATCGGGAAATACGCTTTTCCGAGCAAGCCCGAAGAGCCGATGGTGCTTTTCATGCTCCGCACTCCGTGCAAGCCGGGACTCCCAATGCGCGATCAGTTCCGCGCCGGCCGCATGGAATTGATGGTCACTTCCTTTTCAAGATTTGAACGCAACGTGCGAGATCAGCTTGGGAGAATGCTCGGCGCAGAAGGATTCGATCCCGCGCAAGACATCGAAGGCATCACCGTGAATCGCTGGGCGCACGGCTACGCGTATACTCCAAACACGCTGTTCGATCCCGGCTGGAAAGAAGAAGAAAAGCCCTGGGTAATCGGCCGGAAACCTTTTGGCAAAATTGCGATTGCAAATTCAGACGCGGGTGCGAACGCCTATACAAATGAAGCTATCGATCAGGCCTGGCGCGCCGTCGGCGAGATTCTGAAAAGCTAGCGCACGCCGCGAGGCAAACGCCTCTTTCCTGCACCAAAATGAGCGTGAAGGGTTTGCCGCCAAATGTGCTATTGTCTTCGTGTAGACTCCCGAAGTAGGGTTGCCTGAACTCCCTGAAGGGCGCGCTTTTCGGCCCTCCCTCCACTGATTTCAGCCAATTTTAGGCCAGTGTATAGTAGTGTCCCGGAAGCGGAAGCTTGCCGAGATCCTGCACTCATGGTGCTTCGAAGAGTACAGGGAGAATCAAGATGAAGAGTTTGTTTGTCGGCAACATGAGTTTTCAGACTACGGAAGCGGAGTTGCGCGATTTGTTCACGCCGTTCGGACAGGTCACGCGCGTGCATATGGCCATGGACCGGGAAACCGGGCGCGCGCGGGGGTTTGCATTTGTGGAAATGCCCAACGATGAGGAAGCGGCCAAGGCCATGGCAGGACTCGACGGCAAGGAATTAGGAGGGCGCAACCTCAAAGTGAATGAAGCGCGGCCAAAAGGCGAGGGCGGACCGCCCCGCGGGCCAAAGAGTTTTGGAAGGCCGGGCGGCGGCGGGAGCGGGAGTGGCGGCGGCCGAGGCAAGGGCGGGGGTGGCGGACGCGACCGTTTTTCGAACGAGGACTACCGCGAATCAGCGCGCCAACCGCGCGAACCGCGCTGGTAAAGTAAGGCGATGTAGCTTGACGGCGGCGGCGTACGCCGCACACCGCTTATGAGGAGAAGCTATGACAACGACATTTCAGAAGCGGCAAAAAGAAATGAAGCGCATGGAAAAAAGAAAAATGAAGGAAGAGCGTCGCGTGCAGCGGAAGCTGGATAAGACCGCGGAAAAAGAATCGGGAACAGTAACCGAAGAGATTATGGAACCCCTTACCGGGCCCATTCCGTTTGATCCGGAGCAGTAACAGGAAACCGCCGAAGCCCGGCGTTCAGCAGCGCCTTGCGACAAGTTAAATTGAATCGATCCAGACTCTGCGAGAATCGTGCGGAGATCTTTGTTTAGCGCGCGAAAGTTGCGATGCCTCAATGCAGCGCTAGCGGGCCGCTCTTGCCTTGCGGGCGGCGCATCAAAAAGATAAACGGAAGCATCAAAACGAACAACCCCGCCAGGATCAGGAAGATCCTGTTATAGGCGAGCATGCTGGCTTGCCGCTCGACCGTTCCAAACATTACCGCGCGCGCCTGGTTGGCGGCAGTGGCCACGTCAGATCCTTTGGACATAAACATGTGTTGGAGCGAATTCATCATTGTCCGGGCACTGAGGCTGTACGGATTAACGTGCGCGCCGAGAACGCTGACGTTTCTTTGCTGGAATCGAGTTTGCATGGTGCTCACGGCGGAAATCCCGATGCTGCCTCCCAGATTGCGGACCAGATTGAAAAGGCTCGTGGCGTTGCCCATGTTTTCCTTTCGAATGGGAGCCATACTGACGGTGGTCAGCGGCACGAAGATGAGCCCAAGCGCAAGCCCCATATAGAACTGCGGCCAGCAAAAATCCCAGAAACCTGCATCAAGGTTCAGGCGGGAAAGTTGCCACAGGGTGATTCCGCAAACGACCATGCCCACAGTCAGCATCTTTCGCGGGTCGAACTTCACCATCATTAGGCCGACGAGCGGCATTCCAATGAAGGAGCCGAGACCTCGAGGCGCCATCGCAAACCCGGCCTGCAGGGCAGGGTAGCCAAGGAGCGTCTGCAGGACGAGCGGAATGAGCACGGTCGTGCCGTACAGGCCGACGCCGAGCAGGGCCATGAGAAACACACCCGTCGAATAAGTGCGGTTGGTGAAGACGCGAAGATTGACGACCGGATCCTTGATGTGGAGTTCATACACCAGGAATGTCAGGAGAACGACGCCAGAAATAATGGCGAGTGTGGTGATCCAATCGGTGCCGAACCAGTCCTTTTCCTGCCCCTTATCGAGAACAATCTGCAGCGTGGCAATTCCGACGGCGAGCATGCCGATGCCCCAGTAGTCGATTTTTTGCGAAGCGCGCCGGATATAGGATGGATCGAAGATAAACAGCGACGTCATCACAATGGAAACGATGCCAATGGGAATGTTGATGTAGAAGACCCAGCGCCAAGAGTAGCTATCGGTGAGCCAGCCGCCGAGGACCGGGCCAAGCATCGGCGCGACGACGATGCCGAGTCCCCAGAAGCCCATGGCTTTGCCGCGGTCTTCGGGCTTGAACGATTCCAGAAGGATGGCTTGCGAGATGGGCTGCAAACCTCCTCCGCACGCACCCTGAATGATTCGGCAGACAATCAAGAAGGGCAGGCTGGGGGCCAGACCGCACAAGAAAGACGCAATCGTAAAGCCGGTGACGGAAAGCATCAGCATGCGCTTCCGGCCGAAAAAATTAGAGAGCCAGCCCGTCAACGGCAAAATGATTGCATTGGCCACCAGATAGGAAGTCAGCGTCCAGGTGGCTTCTTCCACAGTTGCCGAAAGGCTGCCGGCGATGTGCGGGAGCGAAACGTTTACGACCGTCGTGTCCAGCACTTCCATAAAAGTGCTGAGCATGACCGCCACGGCGATAATCCAGGGGTTGATGTGTTGAGGACTTTGCGTCGTTTCCTGGGACATCAAGACCTCGAGCCGCTCGTTTAGCAACGCTCAGCTCTGCTCCAATAAAATCATACGGTCTGATCGCGGCGATGGCAAACTCTCATACCGCCCCGGGTGTCCACCCCAAATTTTTATGTGGAGAATGCTGTCCAGATGCAATGGCTTGCGGTATCTTGTCCGCATACAAAGAATGGAAAGGAGCGTCGATGGAGTCTCGCAAACCTCGCCGCGATTTTCTCGCAGGCATGGGCGCTTTGGCCGCAGCAGCATCTTTTCCTCACGTGCTTCTGTTCGCAAGAGAGCGGCTTTATCCTCCGGCCGATCTGTCCTACTTCGATACGCCGATTGCTCCGGCGCCGTTCGAACTGCACATCGGTTACGCATCCATCACTTGGGGCGGCAACGATCGCCAGGCCATCGAAGACATTTCTGCCGTAGGGTATCCGGGAATTCAAATACGTTCCAATGCGGTGAAGGAATTCGGCAGCGGATCAGCCGTGCGCGAAGTTTTGGATAAATATCGTCTCAAGATGATTGCTTTCTCAAGCGGAAACATCAGCCTCGATCCCGCCGTCGAATCTTCGGAAATTGCCAGGCACGTGGCCAACGCGATTTTTCTCCGCGATGCAGGGGGCTTGTATCTCCAGATTATCGACGAGCGGCCTAAAGGCCGCGCGGTCGTAGCCGCTGATTACAAACGCCTGGGCCGTCTCTTGACGGAATTGGGCAAGCGCGTCGTCGATCTTGGCCTGCAACTCGGCTACCACAACCACATGGGAGCCATGGGACAGACTCCAGAAGGCGTCGACCAAATCATGGACGCCGTCGATCCGCGCTACGCAAAGCTCGAGTTGGATGTTGCGCATTATTTTCAAGGCGGTGGCGACCCGGTAAAGGCCATCGAGAAATACCGCGACCGGCTGCTGTTTTTGCACCTCAAGGATGTGGAGCATCTTCCGTCAGCTGCGGAAGGCAAGGAATCCTATCGCTTCGTGGAACTCGGGCGCGGCCTTGTGGATCTTCCGGCCGTCATCGATGCTCTTCGCAAAATAGACTTTCGCGGATGGGGCATTGTTGAGCTGGATGCCGTGCCGGACAAGGCGCGAACCCCAAAGGAATCGGCCATCATCAACAAGAAATACGTCGAAGAAAAGCTGGGGCTGACCGTATGACCTCGCCCTTTCGCGTTGCCGTAATCAATGACGAGGTGAACCAGGACTTTGCCCGCGCTTGCGAGGTGATTTCGCGCGAGTTTGGCCTCGAATGGATCGAGCTCCGCGGGATGTGGAACAAAAACATCCTCAATCTCGATGCCAAAGAGGTGGCGGAATCGCGCCGCATTCTCGAAAAATATAAATTACGAGTCACGGATATCGCCAGCCCGCTCTTTAAAGTGGATTGGCCCGGGGCGCCGAAATCTGAATTTAGTCCCAAGGGTGCTCAATTCAACGCCGATTTTGCTTACGAGCAGCAGGACGAAGTCCTCGAACGCAGCATCGAGCTTGCAAAGGTTTTCCAAACCGATCGCGTGCGCTGCTTTGATTTTTGGCGGCTCGAGGATCAGGCGCCCTATCGCGCGGCGATGAACGAAAAATTGCTTGCCGCCGCGGAAGTGGCAGGGAAGAAGGGCGTGATTCTGCTGCTCGAAAACGAACCGGCATGTAACACCGCGACAGGAGCCGAAGCGGCCAAACTTCTTGCCGAGGTGAAATCTCCTTCCTTTATGCTGAACTGGGATCCGGGAAACGCGGCATCGCGCGGAGAAAAGGCTTATCCCGATGGATATGCGCTGCTGCCGAAGAAACGCATCGGCCACTGCCACTGCAAAGACGTTGCAAAAAAGCCGGATGGAAAGGGTTACGAGTGGGCCGCGATGGGCCGAGGCCTTATCGATTGGACAGGCCAGTTTGGCGCGCTCAAACGCGACGGTTACCATTTTGCCGTTAGTTTGGAAACGCACTGGCGCGGCGCTGGTACGGCTGAGGAGTCCAGCAGGCAAAGCTGGGCCGGAATGAAGGCTGACTTGCAAAAGGCAGGGGCATTCTAAGATGAAGAAATTTCTCGTCATATTGAGTTTGCTAGTTAGCCTGGGAAACGCACCGTGCTGCAACGCGCAGACCTCCCGCTGGACGGAGCAACAGGCGAGCGACTGGTACGCACGGCAGCCGTGGCTCGTGGGCAGCAACTACATTCCTTCTACGGCGATCAACGAGCTCGAAATGTGGCAGGCAGATACATTCGATCCAAAGCGCATCGACCAAGAACTCGGCTGGGCGCAATCGCTCGGCTTGAATACCATGCGCGTTTTTTTGCACGACTTGCTTTGGAAACAAGATCCAATAAGTTTCAAGAAACGCATCGATATTTTTCTGAACATAGCGCGGAAGCACAAAATCAGGCCGATTTTTGTGCTCTTCGATTCCTGCTGGGATCCGAATCCTGAACTCGGAAAGCAGCGTGCTCCACGACCGGGCGTACACAATTCCGGCTGGGTGCAAAGCCCCGGGGCTGACGCTCTCAAAGACGCGGCTGAATATCCGCGACTCGAGGCTTACGTCAAAGGCGTGGTCGGAGCCTTCGCCCACGACAAGAGAATTCTCGCCTGGGACGTTTGGAACGAACCGGACAATACGAATGACGGCAGCTATGCCAGCTTGGAGCCGCCTAACAAAGTGGAACTCGTCCTCGCGCTCCTGCCCAGAGTGTTTGAATGGGCCCGCGAAGCGGGCGCGACGCAGCCGCTCACAAGCGGCGTTTGGAATGGCGACTGGTCGAACCCAGAAGCGCTCGGACCGATGGAGAGAATTCAGCTGGCCTATTCCGACGTTGTTTCCTTCCACAGCTACGAGAGCCCGGATGTATTTGAAAAGCGCGTGCTCTCACTGCAGCAATATCAACGGCCCATTTTCTGCACGGAATATATGGCCCGTGGAAACGGCAGCACGTTTCAAGGGACGCTACCCGTCGCAAAGAAATACCATGTGGCTGCGATCAATTGGGGGCTAGTGGCCGGCAAAACGCAGACTTACCTGCCGTGGGACTCCTGGAAGCACCCCTATACGGATCGTCAACCAACTGTTTGGTTCCACGAAATTTTCCGTACCAACGGTCAACCCTACAGTCAAGCCGAAGCCGATTTCATCCGGAAGATCATGCGGAGTGCCGCGACCAACTGATTGCGGCGGATCGTCCATTAGGATTCGGATTCAGCAATCGGCCTAACCGAGTGTTCTTGTTTGCTGATTGCGAACCGGCGACATACTGCGGCGAGGCAGTGAAGAGTTTGGTTCCGGGACGTGGACTCGAACCACGATACTCAGCTTCAAAGGCTGATGTCCTACCGATTAGACGATCCCGGAACCGCAGCCAACAGTTTATCAGAGCTAAAAGAATGTGCGAAACCGGCGCTTTCCCACTGCGGCTTCGGACGCGCAAATTTCAATTCCGCCAAAGACCCGCGATGTACCCTCCCAATGCCACGGAATCCGCGAATTGTGCGCGCAACGCGAGTTTCTGTTAAATTGTAAAGGTTGTGTCCATCGCGGGAGAGGTGGCCGAGCGGTTTAAGGCGCACGCTTGGAAAGCGTGTGTAGGTTAACCCCTACCGTGGGTTCGAATCCCACCCTCTCCGCCACTTGCCACAGATCGCCGCACGATCAGAACTTGTTGCCGAAACGTAAGTTCAGTCCATTGCTTTGGTCGCCAAGTATTCAGGCGCCCCGCGGCAACGGCTTCCACGCCGTCCGTCATGCGAATGCGACTCGGATGAACAGTTTCGGAACATCCCAGAAATTGCGTTAACAGAGGCTCGGTCACGCAGAAGGATCGCCAGTCACGGAGACAATCTATACCTACGTGATTAGCGAAGACGGAAGTCGGATCGCCGCGCAACTTGGCACGGCACTTTGGGGAGTTTTGGACTACAGTTGGACCCTGAAAAGAAAACGGCTCAGGAGTGGAGTCTCCTAAGCCGTTCGATATAAATTAACAATTGGTTGCGGGGGTCAGATTTGAACTGACGACCTTCGGGTTATGAGCCCGACGAGCTACCAGGCTGCTCCACCCCGCGTCATTGATACTACGCGACTTGCCGCTCTTCTGCAACTCCGCGTATCGCGCCGTCTAAAATGTAACCGAAGGGGACAACGTCGCGCCATTTAAGATGTAACCCAACCAAAACAGGGAATGGGGAGGATCAGGTTGGGGAACAAAGGGAGATGGGAGTACTTGCGGGCCATTTATGAGCGCTATCGGTTGGCGGGACGCGAGGGTAAGAACGTGATTCTGAGTGAATTTTGCGCCAACACCGGCTATCACCGGAAGTACGCGATTCGATTGCTGAACGGGCCGCGACCGGAGAGACGGCGGAGATCCCAAGAGCGGCGGCGCAGGGTGAGTTACGGCCCGGAGACGTTGGCCATTTTGACGGCGGTGTGGGAAGCGGCGGGCTATCCGTGGTCGGTGCGGCTGAAGGCATTGTTGCCGGCGTGGATGCCATGGATTCGCAAACGCTTTGGGGTGCGTCCAGAGATCGCGGAGCAGTTGGTGAAGATCAGTGCGCGGCAGATGGACCGGCGGCTGGCAGGGCAGAAGACGCAACGGCGGCGGCGCATCTACGGACGCACCAAGCCGGGGTACTTGCTGAAGCACCAAATTCCGGTGAAGACTGACAGTTGGGATGTGCGCGTCCCGGGTTTCACGGAAGTGGATTTGGTTTCGCACTCTGGCAATTCCGCCGCGGGAGACTTCGCACACACTCTGAACGTGACGGATATTCACACCGCGTGGACGGAATCGCGAGCCGTGCTGGGACGCGGCGAAGAGGCCGTACAGCGGGCTTTACAGGAGATTCGCGGAGTGCTGCCGTTCGCACTGCGGGGAGTGGATTCGGACAACGGATCGGAGTTCATTAACTGGCATCTGAAGACGTGGTGCGAGCAGCAGGGCATTCAGCTGACGCGGGGACGGCCGTACAAAAAAGACGATAATGCGCATGTGGAGCAGAAGAACTGGACGCATGTGCGGAAGTTGCTGGGCTGGGAACGCTACGACACGCACGAAGGGGTGACGGCGATAAACGATCTCTACGGGCAGGAACTGCGCTTGTGGCTGAACCTGTTTCTTCCCTCGGTGAAGCTGGTGAAAAAGATGCGCGTAGGGTCGAAAGTGCGACGCGTATATGACCAGCCACGGACGCCGCTGGAGCGCGTGCAAGCTTGCCCGCAAGCAGACCGAGAGAAACTGGCCCATCTTGAGGAACTGAGAAAGAGGCTCGACCCGTTTCAACTCGGCCAGACGATCGAGCGCAAACTGCAGCAGATTTTCAAACGCGCCAATCTCCGCTGGAGCCCGCAGGCGCCAAAAGACTCCGCCACCCCACCCCAACGAGCGCACCCGGCGAACGGCTGTGGAAAAGACGGGCAGAAACCGCCCTTGGAAATCAAAACCCGATTTCCACTTTCCCACAGCCGCAACAACAACAAGCCTTCGGTTACATTTCAAATGGCTCGACAACGCAACCCACGGTTACATTCTTAGATGGCTTGACGCGCTCCGCGTATCGCGCCATATTGTTAGCACATCGAGATATCCGGGTCTATTAGCACATGATGTGTCCGCTTTGGTTCTTTTCTGAACTTTCTTCCGCCGTGGCGGGGGGTGCGGGATTCCCGCGCTCCGGAAGAGACCTTTCCGTGCCGCGGTAGCGCGAGCCATCCGGAGCGTAACGGCCGACCAGGTGCGGGCCGTAAAACACGCTCCAGCTGCCGTCCAGGTGTTCGCATGCCAGCATCCGGCATTTCGCCAGCGTGCCCCGCCATTTCGTCCTCTCGATCTGCAACGTGCGGTTCGCTATGCGCACCGTGTTGTCCTGGTTCACCACGCGTTCCTGCTGCACCGAGAAAATACGATCCAAATCTTTCCCCGTGGCAGGCACAAACGCGCTTTCCGGTTGCGCTGCGGGCACAGAAAATTTCCGGTTTAGCTCCGCGATGTAGTGCTCGCGTAGAAAGCGGTTGGCTTCTTCCACCGCGGTGATTCCCCGCAACCGCAGCTCCTACGGCAACAGGTGTTGCCCTGTTTGCTGATGCCTCCGAGCCGCCGCTGGAGTCCTCCGTGGGATTCAACCCCAGATAACTCGCAATCTTTCTGCTGCAAGAAAAACGAGTTATTGGACCGATGGCCAGAACAAACGCCAGAGACGTAACCGGTCCGATGCCGGGATGGGTCATCAAGGAAAGGGCATCTTCGCGGCGCTGGGCTTCTTCCAGAACGGCGCGATCCAACTCCGCGATCGGTGCTTCGAGTTGTTCGAGCAGTTTCAGAAGTTCTTCGCGCCGCCGGCCGGCCCACGGACCGAGAGTAAGGCTCCCGAGTTCCACGCGGCCTTTCTTAGTGAACAGCTTTTGCTTGCGGCACAGCCCCTGGCTCATGGCCAGCGCGTGCAGTTGGTTGCCCAGCATGGTGCGCATACACACGAGCTTGTGGCGGTGCCAAAGCAACTGCCGGAGGTCGCGCTCGGCCGGTGTGGGAACCCAGATTTTCGGGAAGCGCTTCGCTAACAGCAGATCGAGAATGAGCCGGGCGTCGCGCTCATCGGTCTTCTGCTTGCGCACTTCACTGGCGCGAATTTTCGCGGAGTCCCCGATCCACAGTTCGTGGCCGAGCTCGGTGAGCAAACGCTCGAACCAGTGAATGGGGCCGGTCGCTTCGATGCCCACGCGGACTGGTTCCTGCAAATTCTGCAAGCTCCGGTAGAACGCGTGAGCCTCGCCGCTTTCGTGGTCCAAGCGGCGTTCAACATAGATCTCTGCGGTTTCTTCTCTGGCCATGGCAATCTGCTGATAGCGTGTGTGGAAATCACAACCTATAATTAGCATTGCTCGGCTCCTCTTTCCGAGCCTTGGTCGTTCTACAGCTACCAAGTCTACTCGGTCGAAGGAGCCGACAACGTCGTCCAATCAGCGCAACGCCCATCGACGACTGGGAATAGAACAGCGCCTGGAAGAAATTCTGAGCGTGCGCGTGGCCCGCAAGGCGGTTCAGGATCACACCGTCAGCTGGGAGGAAACCCATTGGAGTGTGCCCCGCGAATAAGTCTGCGCTGGGCTGCGCGGAGCGCAAGTGGAAATCGAACGGCGTCTGGATGGCTCGCACTGGCTCCGCTTCCGTGGCCGCTATCTGCGGCTCCGGCACTCCCTGGAACCGGCGCCGCGCGCGGCAAGTCCTTCCGGCCTACGGCCTGCAGGTCTTGCCGCAAATCCCCTTTCAAGAAAGAACAAAAGCGCCCCTCCGAACCATCTAGGGCGGACATTTCAATATGGCAGAAAACCGGACATTTCTCCGCTGCGTTGACATACAGCATTGACCCTAGTATCAGCAAGTTCACCCTCCAGGCGCTATACAGGAAATACTGTAGAGCATACCTACAGTTCTTATGTTAATTAAGCATTCTCCAGAATTCTAAGAAGGATGATCAGTAGCTGTAGGCTCGACGTTGAATAAGTCCATCAGCCATGAAGGGGAAGGAAATCTCAGTGGTGTGTGAAGCCAGAAGGTTCGACCAGAGCAAGTTTCTCCCAGCGCCAATTTGGAGATCAGCATGAAAAGAGTTGACCGCGATTCATCGGGCTCCAGCGCAAGGCCGATTCCCAGTGCGGCACCTGGCAACAATGGGAAAGACCATGTCGCTGAAATATCAGCGCCCGAACTGAGCCTTTTGCTTTCGTGTTTGCAGACCATGCGTGAAGGTGACTTCTCCGTTCGCCTCCCCGGAACGTGGACAGGCCTGCCCGGAAAACTTGCGGATACTTTCAATGAGATTGTGTCTTCGAATCAGCAAATCGCGCGTGAGCTGAGACGGGTAGGCCAGGTTGTGGGGAAGGAAGGCAAAACGCGCGAGCGAACACAATTTCATCAGCCCCGAGGCGCTTGGGGCGAGATGGAAGTATCGATCAATACGCTCGTCGATGATTTACTCCAGCCAAACACAGAAGTCACTCGGGCGATTGCAGCCGTAGCGCAAGGCAACCTAACGCAAACCGTTCGGCTGGATGTGGACGGACGACCTCTCGAAGGAGAATTTCTGCGTTCCGCCACCATCGTCAACACCATGATTCAGCAGCTCGGCGTTTTTACTGCAGAGGTGACTCGTGTCGCTCGTGAAGTTGGCACGGACGGAAAACTCGGAGGCCAGGCGCAGGTGCCTGGGGTGGCGGGTACTTGGAAAGACTTAACAGACTCCGTTAATTCCATGGCCAGCAACTTGACCGGCCAAGTGCGTAACATCGCCGAAGTAGCTACGGCAGTTGCCAGCGGCGACCTCTCCCGCAAGATCACAGTGGATGTCCGTGGAGAAATTTTACAGCTCAAGGAAGCCATCAACACGATGGTGGATCAACTGCGGTCCTTTGCTTCCGAAGTCACGCGTGTTGCTCGCGAAGTTGGCACGGACGGCAAGCTCGGCGGCCAGGCGGTTGTGCCAGGCGTGGCGGGAACCTGGAAAGATCTTACGGACTCCGTCAACGCGATGGCCGGCAACCTCACGGCGCAGGTACGCAACATCGCGGAAGTCACGACCGCTGTCGCGAGAGGCGATTTGTCACGCAAGATCACTGTGGACGTGAAGGGCGAGATTCTCGAATTAAAAGACACCATCAATACGATGGTGGACCAGCTCAACGCTTTCGCTGGAGAAGTGACGCGCGTGGCTCGCGAAGTAGGCACTGAAGGCAAATTGGGAGGCCAAGCGCAGGTTCCGGGCGTCGGCGGTACATGGAAAGACCTCACCGACAACGTGAACTTCATGGCCAGCAACTTGACCGGACAAGTGCGCAACATTGCCGAGGTCGCATCGGCGATCGCTAGCGGCGATCTCTCTCGCAAGATTACGGTCAACGTGCGCGGAGAAATCCTGCAGTTGAAAGAGACTCTCAACACGATGGTGGACCAGCTCAACCGGTTCGCCGGCGAAGTGACGCGCGTAGCTCGCGAAGTAGGCAGCGAAGGCCGGCTCGGCGGACAAGCGAACGTGCCCGGAGTCGCAGGTACTTGGAAAGACCTCACGGACTCCGT
Organism: uncultured Acidobacteriota bacterium; assembly: GCA_963718945.1. Taxonomy (GTDB): domain Bacteria; phylum Acidobacteriota; class Terriglobia; order Acidiferrales; family UBA7541; genus Acidiferrum. Next base: position 105,003 of record CAVRAJ010000016.1, read on the forward strand.
CAATTCCATGGCGGGAAATCTGACCGGACAAGTGCGCAACATTGCAGAAGTCACGACGGCGGTTGCTCGCGGCGACTTGTCTCGCAAAATCATGGTGGACGTGAAAGGCGAAATTCTCGAACTGAAGAACACCATTAACACTATGGTGGACCAGCTCAACGCCTTCGCCGCAGAAGTTACTCGCGTCGCTCGCGAAGTCGGCACCGAAGGGAAGTTGGGAGGCCAGGCTCAGGTTCCCGGCGTCGGGGGCACATGGAAAGACCTCACCGACAACGTGAACTTCATGGCCAGCAACTTGACGGGCCAAGTTCGCAACATCGCCGAGGTTGCCACCGCCGTTGCGCGCGGCGACCTCTCACGCAAGATAACCGTGGACGTCAGGGGCGAAATACTCGAACTGAAAGACACGCTCAACACCATGGTGGACCAGTTGCGCGCCTTTGCCTCTGAAGTGACCCGCGTCGCTCGCGAGGTTGGTACCGACGGAAAACTTGGCGGCCAGGCGCAAGTTCCCGGTGTTGCGGGTACCTGGAAAGACCTCACGGACTCCGTCAATTCCATGGCCAGCAACTTGACGGGCCAGGTGCGGAATATCGCCGAAGTCGCAACGGCGATCGCCAGCGGCGACCTCTCAAAGAAAATCACGGTCAACGTGAGCGGAGAGATCCTGCTCCTCAAAGAGACCATCAACACGATGGTGGACCAACTGAACGCCTTCGCCGGCGAAGTGACGCGCGTAGCTCGCGAAGTAGGCAGCGAAGGCCGCCTCGGTGGACAGGCAAACGTCCCCGGTGTTGCCGGAACTTGGAAAGACTTGACCGACTCGGTCAACTCGATGGCGGGAAATCTGACCGGACAAGTACGCAACATCGCCGAAGTCACAACCGCGGTTGCTCGCGGCGACTTGTCCCGCAAAATCACCGTGGACGTGAAAGGCGAGATACTCGAATTAAAAGACACCATCAACACGATGGTGGACCAACTGAACGCCTTCGCCGGCGAAGTCACCCGCGTGGCCCGCGAAGTTGGCACGGACGGCAAACTCGGCGGTCAAGCCCAAGTCTCCGGCGTGGCCGGCACATGGAAAGATTTGACCGACAACGTCAACGTCATGGCTGCCAACCTCACCGAACAGGTGCGAGGTATCGTCAAAGTGGTGACAGCTGTTGCGAACGGCGAGCTGACCAAAAAACTCACCGTTAACGCCAAGGGCGAGGTTGCGGCACTGGCGGAAACGATCAACAACATGACCGATACGCTTGCCACTTTTGCTGATCAGGTGACAACGGTCGCCCGCGAGGTGGGTGTAGAGGGGCGCCTTGGCGGCCAGGCCAACGTGCCTGGAGCTGCGGGCACATGGAAAGATCTCACAGGCAACGTAAATCTGCTTGCAGACAACCTGACCAACCAGGTTCGCGCCATCGCGGAAGTAACAACCGCGGTAACCAAAGGCGATCTAACACGTTCCATTCAGGTGGAGGCAAGCGGCGAAGTAGCCGAACTCAAAGACTACATCAACACCATGATCGACAACTTGCGGCTCACCACGGACCGTAACAAGGAGCAAGACTGGTTGAAAACCAATCTCGCGCGCTTCACGGGCATGTTACAGGGCCAGCGCGATCTCTCCACCGTAGGGCGCATGCTGTTGTCTGAACTCGCACCGCTCGTCAACGCCCAGCAAGGCGTGATCTATCAAATGGAGACGGACGAATCCGCCGAAATGATGCTCCTGTCGGCGTATGCCGACGATGCCCCGAACGGACACTCACGTCAGTTGCGTGTGGGCGAGGGCCTCGTAGGCCAGTGCGCCGCGGAGAAGCGCCGCCTGCTCATTACCGAAGTCCCGCCGCACGCTGTCCCCATCCGTTCCGGATTATTCAAGGCCGTGCCTCTAAACGTAATCGTGCTTCCCGTTCTTTTCGAAGATCGAGTTAAAGCGGTCATCGAGCTGGCTTCGCTGAGCACATTCACAGCCCCACATCTCGCTTTTCTAGAACAGTTGACCGCCAGCATCGGCATTGTGCTCAACAGTATCGAAGCCACGATGCAAACCGAAGGCCTCCTAAAACAATCTCAGCAATTGGCTACCGAGCTTCAAACGCAGCAGAAAGAATTGCAGCAGACCAACGAGCAGCTTGCTCAAAAAGCCCAGCAACTTGCCGAGCAAAACGTGGAAGTGGAACGTAAGAACCAGGAAATTGACCAGGCTCGCCGCGCCGTCGAAGAAAAGGCAAGAGAACTGGCCCTCACCTCCAGGTACAAGTCAGAATTCCTCGCCAACATGTCCCATGAGCTGCGCACTCCGCTCAACAGCATTCTCGTCTTGGGCCAGCAGCTTACCGATAATCCCGACGGTAACTTGACGGGCAAACAAGTCGAGTTTGCCCGCACCATTCACGGAGCCGGCACGGACTTGCTGAATCTCATTACCGACATTCTCGATCTCTCCAAGATTGAGTCGGGAACCGTTTCCGTTCAGCCTGAAGAAGTTTTCTTTGCAAGTTTGCTGGACATGATGGCTCGCCCCTTCCGCCATGAGGCAGAGAACCGCCGGTTTACATTCGAGTTGACGACCGATCCGCGATTGAGCCGCAGCCTTGTCACAGATGCCAAACGGTTGCAGCAGGTACTCAAGAATCTTCTCTCCAATGCATTTAAATTCACCGAACAAGGCAATGTGCGACTGTCCGTGTTTCTGGCCGAGCGCGGTTGGAGTGAGGACCATGCCCTTCTATGCGCGGCGCCGGCCGTCATCGCTTTCCAGGTCCAGGACACTGGCATTGGCATTCCACCGGAAAAACAGCGCATCATTTTCGAAGCTTTCCAGCAGGCCGACGCAGGGACTAGCCGCAAATATGGTGGCACAGGACTTGGACTGGCCATCAGTCGCGAGTTGGCCAGTTTGCTCGGTGGCGAAATCCAACTACGCAGCGAGGTTGGAACGGGCAGCACGTTCACCCTCTATGTTCCGCAGACCTATGTGGGTCCATCGACAGGCGTCAATGTCTTGAAAATGAGAATTGCTCCCATTAGGGCGCCGCAATTGGCTCCTGCAGTCGCAATCGAACACAGCATCGAGCCTATTGACGATGATCGTGCAAACCTGCAGGAGAGCGATGCCATATTGATAGTTGTCGAGGATGACCACCATTATGCACGCGTGCTTCGCGATTTAGCGCGTGACAAGGGATTCAAGGTTCTGGTTGCCACCCGGGGCGCTGAGGCGCTCGCTTTGGCGCGTGAGTTCCATCCGATGGCCGTTTCCCTCGATGTCTTCCTTCCGGACATGCTGGGTTGGACCGTGCTCAATCACCTAAAGCAGGATCCCTCCCTGCGCCACATTCCGGTCCAAATCCTGACATTGGACGAAGACCGCCAGCACGGCCTCTCTCGCGGAGCTTTTGCATTTGTTCAAAAACCCACAACTCCCGATGAACTCAAGAACGCGTTTTCACGCATCAAGGAATACGCTTCGCCACACCCGAAGCGTCTATTGGTCGTAGAAGACAACCCAGGTGAGCAGTTGAGTATTCGCGAGCTGCTTGGTCATCACGATATCCACGTTTCTGTCGCTACGACTGGCGAAGAGGCGCTTACCGCCATTGCAGAACAGCCGTTCGACTGTATGGTACTCGACCTCCGTTTGCCCGATATGTCCGGCTTTGATGTTTTGGAGCGCCTGCGCGATTCACCCACTCTCGGTGACTTGCCGGTCGTCGTGTTCACGGGCAAGGATTTGTCCCCAGAAGAAGATGCCCGTTTGCACACTCTGGCCCGCAGTGTAGTGGTGAAAGGCGTGGAATCCCCGGAACGGCTTTTGGACGAGACCGCCCTTTTCTTGCATCGCGTCGTCGCCGACCTCCCGTTCGAGAAGCAGCAAATGCTGGACCGCTTGCACCGCTCGGATGACGCGCTCATAGGAAAGAAGGTTCTCGTCGTGGATGATGATGTCCGCAACATTTTTGCTCTGAGCAGCGTGCTCGAGCGTCGTGGAATGACGGTCCTGACTGCGGGCACGGGCCGCGAAACCATTGATATCCTTAGTTCAACTCCTGATGTGGCGATCGTACTCATGGACATCATGATGCCGGAGATGGATGGTTATGAGACCATGCAGGTCATCAGGCAGAATCCGGCCTTCCGGCGTCTTCCGATCATTGCCCTCACGGCAAAGGCAATGAAAGGGGATCGGGAGAAATGTCTGGAAGCAGGCGCATCTGAATATCTGGCGAAGCCGGTCAACACGGAACAATTGCTTTCGGGACTACGGATGTGGCTCCATCGGTAAAAGTGAATTGGAAGCGTAAATGTCGAATGAGCGCGTCGAACGGTAAGCTCGTCGTCTGCGAGGGCTAGTCTATGGCCGGGCACGAAAAAGTGAACATTCTCATGGTGGACGATCAGGTTGGCAAGCTGCTCAGCTATGAAGTCATTCTTGCTGGTCTCGGTGAGAGTCTGATCAGAGCCTACTCGGGGAAAGAGGCTCTCGATCACCTCTTGAAGTCGGACATTGCCGTAATCCTTCTGGACGTCAGCATGCCTGAACTGGATGGTTTTGACCTCGCTGAAATGATCCGTCAGCATCCCCGCTTCCACAGAATCCCGATCATTTTCATCTCCGCTGTGCTTCTGACGGACGTCGATCGTCTCAAGGGTTACGAACGAGGCGCCGTGGATTATATTTCCGTCCCCGTTGTGCCCGAATTATTGCGAGCCAAGGTCAGTGTTTTTGTGGATTTGCATCGCAAAACGCGGCAATTGGAGATGCTGAACCTCGAGTTGCGCCGCCTTTCCAGCAGTCTCATCGCAGCGCAGGATCAGGAGCGGCGCAGGATTGCCCGGGATCTCCACGATGGTCTGGGACAAGAGCTGAGCGGCGCTAAGATGATGATTGATTGCATCAAGATGCCGAATCAAACCATGGAATGGAAAGAGAAGGCTGCCGCCGAGGCCAGTGCCCTGATCGACCAGGCCATCCAGCAAATTCGCAGTATTTCGCATCTCCTGCATCCCCCTATGCTCGACGAAATCGGCCTCCAGTGTTCACTCCGGTGGTATTTGGATGGCCTGACGAAACGAAGTGGCCTTGAAACTTCACTGGAAGTACAACCGGAAGATTTTCCCCGTTTCGGGTCAGAATTGGAAACTACCGTATTCCGAGTCGTCCAAGAGGCTCTTACCAATGTTTTTCGCCACGCCGAGGCTCGGAGAGTCTCCCTTAATCTGGCGATAAGAGAAGGAAAAATAGTCATAAAGGTGCTTGATGATGGAAAGGGAATCCCGGACTCCGTCGCGGATTTTGAGGCGGACAAGATTGGCATTGGCATCTCGGGAATGAGGCAGCGCGTAAAAGAATTAGGCGGAGAATTGCATCTGCGAAATGGCAATCCAGGGACACTTCTTGAGGCGGTCATTCCCATTAAATCGGCGGCACCTCGATTCGCGGAGCATTTAGCGGCTTGGGGCCTCAGCCGGTGATTTCGGGTCCTTGCTCCTTCGGCCGTAGATACTGAGTTACCGCGATTTCGATGCTCTTGATAAGATCCCAAACCTGCGCCTTGGAGACGACCTGACAGATTCCGGCCTTGCGAGCAGCCGGTTCCAGTCCCTCCATGTCTAGTACTGTAAAGAGAACTAGCGGCACGCTGCGGTCCAGTGAGGACATTCGCTGCGCAACCTCGATGCCGTTCATGTCTGGCAAAGCCAAATCAATGAGCACCAAGTCCGGCTTTAATTCCTGGAACTGTTTAACCCCCGTCGATCCATCTTCTGCTTCGCCGCAAAGAATCCATTGGCGAGAGTCGATGATGGAGCGCAATAAGCGCCTCATAGTCTCTGAATCGTCCACGACTAACACTCGCAATTCCAAGGATCGCCCTCCTACTGAATTCGCTGGTTCGACCGCTGCGCAAAAAAAGTTTCGATTTGGGCTATCAGCTTCCAAGCCTCGCTCTTGCGCACCACTGCACAGATACCCGCCTTGGCTGCCTCCCGTTCAAAGCCTTCTATATTCCATATCGTGAATAAGATAAGCGGTACCGTCGGATTGGCCGTCGACATCTGTGATGCTGCTTCAATTCCGTTGATGTCAGGCATTCCAAAATCCAGCAGTACCAGATCAGGCTTTAGTTCCTGAAACATTTGAATTCCGGCCAGCCCATTCTCCGCTTCGCCGCAAATCTCCCAACCGGAATGCGAACTCAAAATGGTCGCGATAATTCGCCTCATCCTTTGGGAGTCATCCACGATGAGGATTCGCAGGTCCATGGGAACTCGGGTTCGCAATCTCTTTATACGTCCCCGCCCAAGAGCAGGGAATACCAGCAAAACCCTAGGAAGAGGAAGTCCTACAAGGATCTGCTCGAGAAGGAAAGCAGATGCTGTTTCGATTCCGGCATACCATAAATCCTGTATATGCTGTTGGTGCGATGGATGTTAGTTTTGGGTCTTAGATGCGTCCTGGCATCATATTCTCCATGCTGCGCGAACAGCCCAAGCAGCGCGCCATCTGGCCGGACAGTGATGCGTTAGGCTAGCGTCTTGTACGCTAGACCGGGGGTCTAAGTGCGAGTTCTGATAGTGGATGACCACGAAGTGGTACGAAGAGGTGTGCGGTCCCTCCTGCTGATGCAAAGAGACCTTGAAGTGTGTGGCGAAGCCGTTGACGGTCGCGATGCAATAGAGAAGGCAAAACTATTGATGCCCGATCTCGTTCTCATGGATTTCAGCATGCCGAATTTGAACGGGTTTGATGCCACCCGGGAAATCCGCCGCATACTTCCGCAAACCGAGGTGGTCATCCTGAGTCAGCACGAAACGCCTCAAATGGCCATGCAGGCGTTCCGCGCAGGTGCCCTGGGATATGTTGTAAAGTCGTCGGACTCGAAAAATCTTTTTACTGCGTTGGAGAAAGTCGCCCAGCACGAGACATTCTGCGATCCAAGTATCGCTGTCTCCGCCGACAGTCAAAAGGGAGAATTAAAGGGAAAGAAGGAATGAGAAAACGAAAGACCCTGCCTCGTAAAACCAACCTGGCAAAGCCGGCCGGCGTGGGAACCCGGATTCGCGGATAGCGCCTCGCAAACGGGAGATCAAGAATGAGCGCAGCATCGCATGCGCGCTGCGGGAAAATCCTACCAGGTATTGTACGGCGTTCCTTCGAACGGTGAAGTCCGCCCGGAGTTCGAATGCACATCGACCATTCCCGTGGTCACTTGATCCGGACTCATCACGACGTTATCGAATTGTGGCGCCCAGTCTTTTGCGCGGGTGATGGGGTCGACGGGAACTTCCCGAAGGTATCCCGCCTGCTGAAGGTCGTCCAACGATTGCGGCGCGGCTTGCTTATCGAGCGTGTAATTGTCTATCGCTTGCCGCATTACCTGCAAATCATGTCTCAACACCGCTTCTCGCGAGCGCTCCACGGCTTTATCATATCGCTGTGCCGCCATGCCGATAAGTATGAGGATGATCGAGATGACGATCATCAACTCGAGTAGCGTAAATCCTTCGTGCAAGGAAATCGTCTCCCGCTTCCTTCGTGCCACCCGGCCTTCCCTGAACTGTGACAGCCAATTCATTTCAATACCTCGAGCCAGCTACCAGTCGCTATATTTGGTTCCATCGAGCGCCGTGCCCGTCGATTTCGAGTACACATCGAATACATTGTTTCCGCACCAGCTTGTAGCATCGGGATCGTCCGATACACACCGCAATCCCCAGTCTGTTTGTCCGGTCATCGGATCCACGGGAATCTTCCGCAGAAATCGCAGTCTCTTGTCGTCCCCTGCTCCCAGCTGCACGCCTTTGACCAGCGTGTCCAAATCCGGCGGATAATTTTCGCTTCCCACTTCTGTCCGGAACTTGTGCTGATCCGCAAGGTCTTTGTACCGGTCGATGGCGTCCTTCATTGTCCGCAGATCATAGCGAAGGTCCGACTCTTTTTGCCGGACCACCGTATACCGAAAAACCGGGAGCGCCATCGAAGAGAGAACCAGAAGGATGGAGCAGGCGATGATCAACTCCAAAAGCGTCATTCCTGTCGCTGGGGAAAGGCGCCGCCGACGATAAACTTTCTCCGCTTGATCCTCGCGCCTCAACATCGCCGCTTTCCTCTTGCCTGACTATGGCTGAACCTGCACAGTTGCCTCGCTCGTGACCAGTGGAATCGGTCTCTGCTGTGAATCTTTGGCGTTCTGCTGCACGATCGACAGGTTCGAAGAACCTGGTGCAATCCCTTTGATCACGATGCCCATCAATGTTCCGCTTCCGCTCACTCCCTGCGTATTCGGCTGCCGAGTAGCGGAAATGATCGCCTGGCCCTTCTCCTTGTTGACGTTGGATACGATCGCGATCTCCTGGGTGCCCCCGGAAAGAAAGCCTCCGTGCTGCCCTTCGCCCACCGCGTGCTGCACCTCTTCGACGCTGATCACTGCAGGATTGTATTGCAGCAGCATCGGTATCGAGAACAGATCGCTTACGTTGTCCACCACGACGGCTATCGTCTTCGTCTCTCCTACTTTCAGCGTGATCCCCTGCGGCTCGAATCTCAGCTTGCCTGGCTGCCCTTGCGGCGGATTTACTCCCGGCGCGCTTACACCTGCGGTTGTGCCCGCCGCCGGCGCGCCCGTTCCGGGTACCACACCCGCCGGCGCTTGGGCTGCGGACTTGCTCTTTTCCTGGGCAGGAGTGCGAACTTCATTTTCGCGCCTCACTTGTATTTCCTGATCCGATCCTGTGTAGATCGCCCGCAAATTCTCCTTAGTCCAATCCGGTAGCCGCACGATATGCGGAATCAGCATAATTAAAACTTCGTCTTCCTGATGGTCCACGTTGTCGCTCGAGAACAGGTAACGGATGATCGGGATCTTCGCCAAGCCGGGCCAACCGTTAAGTGTCCTTGTGTCCGTCCTCTGGATGAGGCCACCCAGAATATAAGCCTGGCCATCTCCCAATCGAATGTCATTCTCGATGACTCTCTGGCTGATAATCGGCTGGCTGATTCCGCCGATAGTGGATGTGCCTGTGACGGATGACACTTCGATCTTCATTTTCAGGCTGACGTCATGGCCCGGGTGCACTCGCGGCGTCATGTGAATATTCACGCCGACATCTTGGTATTGGAACTGTGTGTTGACCAGCGGGTTCACCAGGCCCGCTGCGCCCACCGCGCCCACGCCGACGCCGGCTTGAAAACTTCCCGTCGCTATCGGGATGCGGTCGCCGATTTTGAGCGTCGCCTCTTGCCCCTCTACCGAGCGAATCTCGGGATCTTGAATGATCTTCGTGTCCGTGTCGGTCAGCACCGCGTTAGCGGTGAAGTTCGGCAACGTCACGCTGTAATCGCTGCCGTTCAGGTGCCTCAGTGTGTCCAGTGTCGTGTTGTTCGTCGTCGTTGTCGTCGTGCTGCTGCTCGTCGTGGTATTCGGATTGATGGCAATGGACGCGCTTTGTCCCGGCGACACTCCCAAATTCCGCAAACGGTCCGTGCGCGCCTCCAGCACTTCCACTTGAACCACCACCTCTGGTTTCGCTTTATCCACGTCTTGCAGCACCTTGCCTACAAGGGTCAATACGTCCGGTGTCGCCCGGACGATGATGGCATTCTGTGAGTTGAGTTGCTGGACGCGCTTCACGTCCAGTAATGACCGCAGCCCTGTTACGATTTCCGTCAAATCCTGCGGCGTCACCGTATTGGCCAGATAAAACGTCTTCAGCGATTCCTGCTCAAAATCCCGCCGCTTCTGCGGCTGGTCCGGAGCAATCAGAATGATGTTCTCCGTAACTGGCTTCCAGAATGCCTTGCTCTCTATGCAAACAACTTCCAGCGCCTGCTCCAGTGTCAGGTTATTCAAATCCACCGAAATTCGCCGCGCCGGAAAGTCCGGGTCGTAAATCATCGTTACTCCCGCCAGTTTCCCGATCGTGTCGAAAAGAACCTTCGCATCGCCGGATGCCTTGTACGTGATCGCTACATTTGAAATGGGTTTGAGCTCCGGCGGGCCCGACATGTATTGCTGCGTCTGGTCCTCCGCGGCCGGCGGCGTGCCATCCGAAGCATGGGTTTGCTCCACGATCATCGCCAGCGTTTTTTTCAATTCTTGCTCTGCGATCGCGCTGGAAGGATCGTCGATTTGCGCGCGCTGGAATTGCGCTGCTGCGCCCTGCAGGTCTCCGTTTTCTCTCTGTTTCAGGCCCAGTTTTATGTGCAATTCACCGGCTTCGAAGCGTGTCTGATTCAGCCGGATTTTGTACGTCGCATTGTTCGGGTCGGATTTCAGCGCTTTCTGGTAAAACTCCAGCGCCGCGTCATAATCCTGGATCGTCTCCGCTTTGCGCCCTTTGCTATACTCCGTTTGCCCCTTTGGGCAGCCCGCTGCGAACAGACCTATTACGGCACATAGAATGACACTACAACAACGTCGCATGGACTCTCCGGGGCCTCGACTCGAAGCCTTTGCAGTCTAACATCCGGTTTAGAGCACCGGCAAGACGCGGAAGGTTGGCTGTCCTACATCCGATAATATGGTGTTTTATTAGGCCGCTTTCTCAAGGCCATAGCCAACGTTTAACACTCCAGCTAAAATGGAAGATTGTGCCGAAGCCCGCAAAAAAATCGGAGAAAGGCGGCAAAAGCGGCGAGCAGATGGTTGCTCAGAACCGTGCCGCCTCTTACAATTTTCATTTACTGGAAAGGTTTGAGGCCGGTTTGGTTCTCCATGGCACCGAAGTGAAGGCTCTGCGCGAAGGGAAAGCGA